>CAVQEO010000001.1:0-1548691 GCA_963711525.1 uncultured Acidobacteriaceae bacterium
AAGCGCGCGTTTGTAGACCTCAACGGTGCGCGCGGCCATGGCACTGGCAGTGAACTCCGCCCTCCAGAGGTGCCGTCCCGCGCTGCCCATCGCAACGCGCAATGCGGGGCAGGCGATGAGCCGGGCGAGCGCATCACGCAGGCCGGCAACGTCGCTCCGGCGAACCAGCAGGCCGGTCTCCTCGTGCCGCACAGACTCAGCAATGCCTCCCACGTCAGTAGCCACCACCGGCAAAGCGGCGCGCATGGCCTCCAGGATGCTGATGGGCAACGCTTCGAAGTTCGTAGAGAGCACGAAGATCTGCGCTTCCATGAGCAAACGGCTCACATCGCTCTCCGGCGGCAATATGCTGATTCGGCCGCTAAGCCCCAGCGCGTCCGCTTGCGCGCCCACACGCAGCTTTAGCTCGCCCGCCCCGACCAACAACAAACGCCATTCCTTGTCTAGCAAGCCGGAGAGCGCCTGGAGCAGAGTGCTGTGATCCTTTTGCGAAGCGAAGCGCGCTACCATCACGATGACCGGCGGCTGGGCATCGATCGCCCGCAGGCGGGACAACGGGATATCCGCTATGCCGTTATGCACCACCTCCAGCACCTTGGCCGGACAGATGCTGAATCGCTGGGCCAGCCCGCGCTCGTACTCGCACACGTTGATGACACGCGTCCCCAGCCGGCCTGCCAGACGTTCTGCCGAGCAGAAGAGTGGATTTGTGCGCAACGAAGTGCGATCGAAGATGGACCATCCGTGCGGGGTAAACACACTGGGGATGTGGTGCAGCCGCGCAGCTGCGCGAGCCAGAGAGCCGGCCTTAGCGGTATGAGCGCACACCAGGTCCGGTTTCAACCGACGCAATGCGCACCATAGCCCGACCAGAGCCGCCACATCGCGGTGTGGTCTCACCGGTCGGACCAGACTCCGCACCGGCAGCCAGGGAATCCCGGCCTGGTGGAGCTGGTCGGTGAAAATGCCGGGCGCACCGGTGATCACGCTCACGTCATGGCCAAGACCGCGCAGCTCGAGCGAAAGCTCGCGGACATGGCTCTGGGCTCCGCCAAGTACATCGCCGCGGGTGAGCACATGAACAATTCTCATGCCCGCCCCCGCCGGTCCTTTTCCCCTGCCAGCAGCGACGAAGGGAGGAAGGTCTCGCCCATTGGCCGTCCATACCAGGCGGCAAGCAGGTTCCACAGACTGTGCCACTCCGCAAGCTCTGCCGCCGAAGGCGCTTGCGCGGCCTGATGACCCATGCGGTGCTCAAAGCCGGCGAACACTGCGGCGCAGTTGGCGGCAAACCTCGCGGCCGAGACACCCAGTAACTGCAGCTTCTGCCACCCGTCGTGACTGAAGCCGGGCTGCTTCGAGACATACTTTATGTGCAACAATTTGTAGCGCAAGAGCTTCTTGAGTGTGATTCGTTCCCGCCGGTACCCCAATAAAACCTGGGGGAGATTGGCAAAACGGCTAAGCCGGTAGCTGCGCAGCAGCAGCTCCTGGTCCTGGGCCAGCCACGCGCTCTCCTCGTAACGCCAACGGCGAAACCACTCGATACGCCCCATCCACACCGGATGCCATAAGGGAAAGCCCCGGAAAGGAGAGCGGATGATGCCCGCATGGGCCGTCGCCGGGTTGAAGCGCCAGAGCGGCCGGCCGTGTTTGCCGAAGACCATGGCGCCGCCACTGCACAGGTCTATCTCCGGATGAGCAATCAGGAAAGCCATCTGAAGTTCCAGCCGGTAAGGATAGGCAATATCGTCGGCATCCATTCTGGCCAGATAACGGCCGCGCGCACGGTCGACACATTCATTCAATCGGGCCGCGAGCCCTAGCCGCCGTCCGTCACTCCAGCAGATCACACGCGGATCGCGGAAACTCTGTGCGATGGTCAGACCCCGATCGTCCGAACCGTCGTCGCAGAGTAAGAGCTCAAAGTCGCCGTAGGTCTGATTCAGGAGCGAGCGAATGGCCAGCTCCAGCGTAGCGGCGCTGTTGAAGAAAGGCATCGCGATGGTGATAACAGGTTTGGTCATCAGCTGTGGGCAACCACTCTCGAACCAGAACCCCGCGGCAAGTCTGCGCCCAGGGAATGAAATACAGCCGCGTATTGTTGCGCCAACCGCTGCAGGCTGAAGTGCTCTTCAACGACCACGCGGCCGGCGGCGCCCATGCGCTGGCGCAGGTCCGCATCGCTGAGCAGCGCGGTGAGCGCATCGACCCAGTGCTGCTCACAACTTGCGCTCAAGCCTACTTCGCCCAGCGCCAGGACTTCGCGATTCATGCCGGCGGCGGTGACCACCACCGGCAGCCCTGCCGCCATGTAGCACAGCATTTTGTAACTGCACTTGCCGTTGCACCAGGCGGTGTCGGCCAGCGGCATCAGTCCGATCGACATGTGCGCGAAGGCGGCTAACTCAGTTCGTGGCGTCCAGAGTTCAAACTCGACCCGAGACTCCGGGAGGCTCTTGAATTGCGGTGGCCGATCAGCCACGATGAGCAGCTTAGCCCGGCTGCAGTGCTGTAACACGCGCACCAATGCTCCCTCGATCGAATAGAGGAAAGGAAAATTGCCGCTGGTGCCGGTCCAACCGAGCACCAGTGCGGGAGAGGCCGCCCCAGCCCCCTCCCTCGCCTTGGTTCGGCGTGGGCGATACCATGCAGTGTTGACCGCCGTCGGGATGATGGTCACGTTGGTATTCCATCGCGAAAAATGGTTGGCCAGAAAGCTGTTGCCGCACACTACCAGGTCGCTGGCTTTGGCCAGATCCCGGGCGCGGTGGCCACCGCTATTGAGCCAAACCGCGTCATCGACGTCGAGAATCATCGGCCGCTTCGCCAGGGCGTGGAGGGGGGCAAAGGCGGGGAGAAACTGGCGCGAGATCCAGGTGACATCGGCCTTCCAGGAGCAGGTCAGAGCCGCCGTGCGCGCCGCCGCCGTCGCCGCCATCCACAGCGGGCGCAGGCCTCGTTGCCGGGGAAGTATGTTGCCCCATGGCAGTGGGTATTCGCGCACCGCGATGCCGAGCTTGCCCAGTGGGTCGATGTATTGCCGCACGCGCGCCCGGGCGCTGGGCACCATCATGCCGCCTGTATACGCAGCTACTCGCATCACTGGGACTCCCCCCTATCCGTCGAGCGCAGACGATTGCGCAGGGTAATGTTAGGAGCGAAGTAAACCAGGGTGGGGACCGCCCCCGCCTTGACCCAAAACATGATCTGGGCGAAGTACTCCTCGGAGAAGATGGTCATGACCGTCGCGTAGATGAATGCCCCCAGGGTGAACACCGCCCAGCACTTACCCCGGACAGCACAGCGATATACATATGCGCTGAGAAAGCCGACCAGGAACATCAGTCCGGTGACTCCGGCCATACCGCCATGATCCATGTAGTAAGGCAGGAACACGCTGTAGACGTTGGTTATCTGGCTGGGCGAGATTTTTGTGTATTCAAGGTTGCGGTCGCGCTCAGAATAAGTTGCGCCGAATCGATTTGCGATCCGCTTGTAGAACTTACCCAGATCCCAGCCATACCTCAGCTCAGGATTTTGCCGGTTCTGGTCGAAGGCGATGATCCCGCCCAGCCAGTAGGTGCCGAAACCCTCGGCCACATGCGGAAGATTCTCAGTCAACGATGCTCCCGCATCCGCGCCATACTTGCCCATGGCCACCTGTCCGGCGGAGAAGACCAGCAGGAAAACAAGACCCGCGATCCCCAGCAACCGGATGGGGGCAACGCCTCGCTTGAGCCACAGCATTACCACTGAGCTGATCAGCAAGAGGAGCACCTCGGAGCGGGCGCCATTGAGTAGTTGATATCCCACTGCGAGCAGCACGAGCAAGAGAGTGCGGCCCCTCCGCCTGCCCGTATCGGCGTACTCGTACACCGCGATCAGAGCGATGATGCTCAGCAAGGGCAGGATGAAAGATTCGAGCGAAATGGTTGCGGTGTGGCCGGATACGTTCGCCTTATTAGACGCGATGCGGATTTGTCTCCACATACTTTCCCGTGGAGCAATGGTTTCGCTGAGTTGTTTGAAATACAGGTAGGAGAAGGGAATATTCAGCACTAAAAGTAACCCCGCGATGGTCAGCCATCGGTCGACCTGCGTTCGCCGCTCTGTGCTCACCGCGGTCATTGTTCGCCCTGTCCGCAAGGGAACAACGACGGCGCACATTCCTCCCAAAGAAAAGGAGAGAACGCCGGCGAGGACGATTTCATTTGCCCTGGTGGTAAGGGGGTAGTACAGATCCCCGCACAACCAGATGGCGAAGAGCGTGATCGTCCACACGATTCCCAAAGCTGCCGGCGGGAAGAGGACGGAGCGCCCGTAGCGGTACATGGCCACGCTCCAAAAGGCGAGTAGGGCAACCGTGAAAGGCAGCGTCATGTGGCCGCCGATTCCGGCAAAGGGGTCGTGTGTGCCAAGAACCGGAGGGCCATTTCAGGGATGTGGCTAAGTAACTTACGTGGCACGATGTGTAGCCCTTCTTCTGAACTAATGCACGAAGTGCGGGAGGGAAATGCGGGACGGAAGTGCGGGACCGAAGTGCGGACCGAAGTCCGTCCGGTCTAGGCGCTGCTTACCGCCGTGTAATAACGGGCATAGGCTTTATAGGTGGCATCGGTCACGATCGCCGACTCATTCAACACGATGCCGGCGATGGGCACATTCACACGGCGAAGAGTTTCTACCGCAGCTCCCACCGCCTTCATCGGAGTATGTCCGCTGCGCACTGCCAGGACGGTTACATCCGTGGCCGCGGCGAGGTCCAGAGTCTCCGCACACCCCAACAGCGGCGGTGAATCCACGACGACCAGGTCAAACTCTTTGGTGGCCTGGGCCAATATTCCGCGCATCTGCGGCCCGAGGAGCGCTAAGGCCATCGGCAAAGGTAATCCGGAGCCAAGGACGAAAAGATTGGGGCGCGAGCGGACCGCACGTATGGCTCCTCTCCAAGGAATGGTCTGCGCCAGCACCGCCGCCAGGCCGGCATCTGGATCCAGGCGTACCATCCTTTCAATCGCCGGTTGGCGTAAGTCGCCGTCGATTAACAGGGTGCGTTTGCCTTGTTCCGCGTTGGCCATCGCCAACGCGAGCGCGAGCGTCGATTTTCCTTCGCCAGGGAAGGCGCTCGTTACCAGCACACTCTTGGGCACATGCGCCTGGGTCGAGAGCACCAGATAGCCCCGCAGGTGGCGTATGCCCTCATCGAAGAAGCCGCTTTGCAGGCTGCTCCATCGATTTCCTGCGAAGCGCATGCCTTCCGTATCCAGAGCCAGCCGGAGATGCATGTCCGTCACCTGGGGCAATGCGCACACCACGGAAATGCCAAGGGCCTCTTCCATAGGCTCGATCTCTTTCGCGGTCACGTCGGTGAGTTCCGCCGAAACAAAATATGCGGCAGACGCAAGAGAGAAAAAGGCCATGCAGAGCCCGACAATCAGCGGCCAATTGGGAAAGATAGACTTGGCAGCAGGGCGAGCGGAATCCGCCAGCCGGATGACGTTGTTTTGCAGTTCGGAATTGATGCCCGACTCTTTAATCTTGGCGAACAAATCTTCGTAAACGCGTTCCGCTGCATCCGCCTCGTGTTTCAGCTGCAGGTAATCAAAAGACTGTGAGGTCAGATCGTCGACCTGCTGTTTGGTTTCAGCGACCGCGGTCGTTAACATGCGCTCGCGCACCAGTGTCTGGCGGTAGTCCACGTCTATACGCGTGGCGACGTTCCGGCGGCTCTCGTCCAGCGCAGCGCTCGCTTCCTCGACTTGGGCCGCCGCCTTGCGGTACTCCGGGTGCTGGTCTCCGTAGGTTGCGCCCACTAGCGCCAGGTTTGCCTTGGCTACCTGCAGTTTCTCCACATCTTTTGAGAGATCGCTCGATTGGCCGGAAACCTCGACTTCGGGGAGGGAACCATCTTTTGCTTCGCGGTACACCGCCTCTTTGGCAATCCGATCGGCTTCGGCGACGCTGTTCTCCGTATTCAGCGCCTGCAGCCGGGAGACCAACACGCTTGTCTTCTGCTCCGGATCGGCAGTGCCCAGGTCTCGTTGGTACACCATCAGTGCGTTGTGCGTCGACTCCATCTTTTGCTTTAGGTCAATCAGCTGCCGCTCCATCGAGGAGGTGAGGCGGCCTGCCTCCTTGGTGCGCGTCTCGAAAATCTCGCGCAAGTAGGAATCGGCGATGGCGTTGGCGACATCGGCTGCGACCTGAGGATTTGTATCTTGATAAGTAATGGTCAATAAGTAGGTGTTGGGATTGCGTCCAACCTTCAGGTGCTTCAGGACGATCGGCGCATTTCTGATGGCTGCTTCCTTTTCCCGCGAATAGCGCCAAAACCAGTAACGCTGCAGTTGGTGTTCGCGCTCCAGCAGGTTGTAGCGTTCCGCCACCGGACGCAGGATGATGTCGGCCTGCAGCAGGCTTTGCTGCGTTGCCATGAACTGGTCGTCCCCGGTGGTCATGAGATGGTCGGATCCAACGGTCTCAGGCACCGCCTGCCGGTCAATCGCTATTAACGCGGATCCCATATTGATGGGGGGCGCCAAGGCGCACCCGGCTGCCACCAGAGCGGTGAGCGCTATGCTGAGCACAGCGATCATTTCCCAGTGGCGGCGTACGATCTCCGCGTAAAAGGTGAGTGGCCGCTGGAATTCAGCGGGATCGCTCAGCCTGGGATGCGGCTTGCGTATCACTATCGAATCGGGCATGCACTTGGCTCCGTTCTGGCAGCAGATCTAGGAGTTTCCATCAACCTATCGCCCGGCAGCATTGCCGGGAGATGGTTCATCGTGTAGGAGTCCGAATTTCCTGTACAGCTTGCCCGCGTTGGCGCACTTCATGTGGTCCCGCCTGCCCCGGCGTGCCGTGGGGCTGGCCGGGACCGCACACGCGGATCTTGATGGCGCCCCATGCAGGAAATCCGGAGACCTGGCTTAATGCGCCCAAATGGCGGCCGACACGGCGGTGTTGCCGATACCGGTGACATGGTTCACCACGCTCGCACTCGCCTTCAGCTTTCCATTGATTGGAACGTAGAGAATGTCGTTAGGGGCAAGCTTTACATCCTCAGACTTTCGATCCAGGATGCGTCGTAGCGGGACCTCGATCTCTGTTTTCCGTGTACTTCCTGGCTCCGCCCTATAGATATAGGCTTGGTTACGGCTGAATGAGTCAAGACCGCCGCTGAGGGCCAGCAACTTGAGCACGGTGGTGTCCTGCATATCTTGAAAGGGAAACGCTCCCGGCCGCTTCACGTCTCCTACGACAAATACCTGTTCGCATTCCGGCACCCGGATTTGCGCGCCTGCGGTGACTGGGATATTGAGCTGCGGGTGCTGCCCGTCGAAGAGCTCGCGCACGGAGATTCGTTGCGCACTACGGTTGGCTTGCTGGACAATGATCTCCGGGCCGGCCGCGGGCAGCAGGCCACCCGCCTGGCTTAACGCGCCCAGTAGGCGCAGGTCACCCAACTCTTGAATGGTCATGGGTGTTTTGACCGCCCCGGCAACGGTGACATCGCGGCTGCGATACTCCGCTACGGAAACATCGACGACGGGGTATACCAGCAGATGTTGCGCCTTCAGGGCGGAGGCGATCTCATCGCGCAACGCATTCGGCATCAACCCCGCGGCGGGGATGGGTTTTTGCAGCAGTGGCAGGTTCAGATTTCCCTGCTGGTCGACCCGGAAAGTCTGCGAGAGCTCCGGCGAATCATCGACGCTCAGGCGAACAAGGTCGGAGGCTCCAATCGGCTGAAAAGGCAGATTGGGACCTCCGATGGCATCAGGTGTTGCAGGGGAAACCGGCCCGGGTTGGGGGGAAGACAAACGCTGCGCCGCGGTCGCGATAGAGATCAGGGTCGAAGCAATCACTATTGCCACAGTAAGTTTTCTCATGGCCTCACGCTTGTATGGGACGAACTTAATGCGACCGGATTAAACGAAGGCGGATGCTAAGATTAATTTTTTCTCAGGCGACTGATGCAGAGAAAACTTAACGTCGATAACTTATGACTCTTGCAGGCACACCGGCGCAGATCGACATTGGCGGCAAATCTGAGGTCACTACGGCTCCTGCCCCGACCACAGCGCCATCGCCGATCGAGACGCCCGCCGTTACCACCGCGTTGGCTCCAAGCCATACATCATCGCCGATGCTGATCGGCGCATCTCGTCCGGGCTGATTGCGAATCAATTCACCACGAGCTATTCCATGATTAGAGGAGAAGATCGATACGCAGGGGCCGAGAAGCACGTTGTTTCCGATGGTGATTGGGCCCGCGGGAGAAGCCCATACGGAGCAAAGGTGATTGATAAAGGAATGGTCTCCGATCTGGATCATCTCCGGGTACTTGAAGATCACTGTCGGGGAAATCTTCACCCCCTTGCCCACCCGTTTCAGCCTTGCCTTGCGCAAATAGCTGCCGCCGGTGATAAAGGCCAGCAGGTAGAGCCAACCTCTTAATGCCTCTGCGCTCGATCGGATCAATCTGCGCCCCTTCCGAAGTGCACTTCTGCAGCCGGGAAAGTGAACCACAGATCCCTCTACGAGCCTGCCATGCGTAGCCTAAGGGCGACAGCCTAAACCAGCAATGGTATGAAGATTAATTATTTCTTAGAACACTTTCCGTGGGGGAAAGAGAACCCGCAGGTCCCTTTCGACTTCGCTCAGGGCAGGCGCTCCACTCCCACGGCAAGCTCCGCGGCAGGCCGGGACAGGCGGGGCAGGCCGCTACCCCGGATTTCCTGTTGATGTTGGCGGCGTTCGATGTCCCTCACTTATCCCACGGAGTAGTAAGTAGTTCCATAATTTCCGTTACACCAGTAATGCACACCAAAGGTAATTGCAGCGGCCATCGCAAGATAAGATATTTGGCGCAGCTTAGACAAGCGATTCACGATTCTCTGCGCACAAGTCGTCTTACCACCGCGTGGTAAGTCCACGACGGCGTTTGCTCGCTGCAAGCGGGCTTGAATGCCGCCTCGATACAGCTGCGCTCACGGATTACCGCTCTAAATAGGGAGGCTCATTTGAACAAGTTTATGGCATTTGTGGTTTTCAGCATGGGCGTCCCGGCGCTGGCTGCGACCTATACGGTCCAGGCCGACTCCAGCTCAGCCGCCATTCAGGAAATTGTGGACGCGGCCCACGATAACAACCTGTTTCAAGTCGGAAACGGACCGGAGTCCTGCGGTGCCGGGTGGGGCTCTGCGGGACGGATGATATCGGTGGCTGAGGCGTTTACCTATGCTACCATTACCGTTAGCTACTTCTCCGGTACAGACACCTGGGCCGGTCCCGTGGATGATGTGAATCACACCGTGGACTATCAGGACGGTGCGTCTAACAAGTGAATCGTGGTCAGCTCCAATACTGTGGTTGAGACCAGCACAACCATACCAACCGTCGCGCCTACCGTTTCGCCAGTGTCCTCTTTTGCTGCGTCGACGGTTACGCTGAGCGACAGCGATACGGATCATGGACTCTGCATGACGCACACACTAGCATACTCAACCCGCCTGGTTATAAGCTCGCATAAGTGGTGGATGTTACTCTGCCAAGCAAAGCCGGGATAACCAATCGACCACGCCTTTGCGTTTTGTGCCTCTCTGCCCTAAAGAATTCCATAACTTCAGTAATGCACACCAATGGTAATTGTTACTGATAGGGACGGAGAAGATAGTGGGCACAGATAGCAACGAGTCTGTGCTCCGGGGTCCGCGAGCCCGAACGACAGCCCACAGGGAGTAATGTCGATGTTCAGAAATAGGTCACAATATCTCTTCGCTATCATTTTCTCCCTGGCCATGGTGGCGGCCGCGCAGGTCAGCCTGGTTCCCGCCGCACCGGGAGCACCGTCTTCCAGCAGTTTTCCCGGGCCGCTTTGGGACGTGGTTGCGCCCCAGGGCGGAACGGCCTCGGTCTCGAATATGCATCTTTTCCTGAACGTTCCCGGTGGCAGCAACCACGACGCGGTGCATCCGTCGAACCAGGTTCTTCGCGTGGTGCAGCCGATTGGCAACCAGGACTTTGATGTCGCCATCAAGATCGACTCACCCGTCGTGGCGACGGATACGGGTACCAGCCGGGGTCTTATGGCGCTCGTCGATGACGAGAACTTCATCGCCTATGCGCTGGTGACGAACGGAACCAACCTCGGCCTCAGCGTGCAAAGCGTGACCAATGGGACCGCGACCACGGTCCTCGATGAGGCCAGTTTCAATGAATATCGAAACCCCATGTATTTGCGGCTTACCCGGACCGGCGCGTCCTATATAGCGTATTACTCGGTTGATGGAGCGGTCTGGACACAGGCCGCCGGCTTTGCCGACAGCAGGGTTCCGACCTTGATCGGGCCCTTTGCGGGCAATTACAACCCCACTCCGGCCAGAGCCATTCCTGTCGTCATGGCGATCAATTGGTTCAACATCCTGTGATGCATGTTCGCAAGCGAGTCGCTGTTTGTGTGGAGAGATTCCTCTTATGAGTGAAAAGCCGATCCAGGTTCTTCTCGTCGAAGATAACGCGGGCGATGCCCGTCTGTTGCGCGAGATGTTCAGCAAGGAAGCACCGGGTAGCTTCGCATTGTCCCACCTCACGCATATGCGTGACGCCGAGGCTCGGCTGGCAAAAGGTGGAGTCGATATTGTCGTGTTGGACATGGGATTGCCGGATGGGCATGGTCTCGATACCCTGCGACGGGCGCGCGCGGCGGATCCCGAGGTGGTGATGATCGTGATGACCGGCCTGGAGGACGAGGCGCTGGCAGCTCAAGCGATGAAGGAGGGCGCGCAAGATTACCTGATTAAAGGCCAGATCGAAAATCGAGCGCTTCCCAGGGCCCTTCGCCACGCGATTGAGCGCCAGCGCATGCAGGTGGAAACTGATCTCATTCGTAAGAACCAGGTTCAACTCAGGGATGAGTTCCTCTCCCATGTCTCGCACGAGCTCCGGTCGCCTCTGACATCTATCTATTCATTCAGTACCATCATTGCGGATGGATTGGCGGGCGCTACCACTCCGCAACAGGATGAATACCTGCAGATTATTCTGCGCAACGTTCGCCAGCTCCAAGCCATGATTGAAGACTTGCTCCAGGTCACCCAGGCGCAAGCCGGCAAGCTCAGCGTGGAGTTGCAGTCGGTATCGGTGAATGATGCCATCAGTTACGCCGTCGATACGCTGCAGGGGACGGCCACGGAGAAAGAAATCAACCTCTCCTTCGATTCTTCCGCGGATCTGCCTGCGGCTTATGCGGATGCGACGCGTGTACGGCAGATCTTAACCATTCTGCTCGATAATGCGATGAAGTTTACCCCTGCGGGCGGCGCGGTAAAGGTCGCAGCCAGGCCGTACGAGAAAGATCCGAACTTATTGCTGGTTGAGGTCTCCGACTCCGGATGTGGCATTGACCAGGAGTCGGCCGAGCACATCTTTGAGCACCTCTACCAGGTAAGGGATCCCGGTCGCGCCGGGCGCCGGGGCTTAGGGCTCGGCCTGCACATTGCCAGGGATCTGGTAACTCGGCAGGGCGGCGAGATCTGGGTGGAGAGCGAGCTGCAGAAAGGCAGTCATTTTTTCTTCACCCTGCCCATTTTTTCCTTGGCGGGCCTGATTCGGCCGATCCTGAGGCACGAGAAAAAACCCGGTGAGGCGATTGCGGTCATTACGGTAGAGATCGGCTCCCGCGACGGCTCGCCAGATGTGCCGAGAGGGATTCTCGATGTGGCGCGCTCGGTTCTACAACAATGCCTGCGCCCCGACACAGACGTACTGCTGCCGAATATAGGCCCGGATTGCGACCACAAACTGTTCTTCGTCGTCGCCTACACAAGACCGCCCGGTGCGGAGATTATCGGGAGCCGTATTCTGGGGCAACTTCGCGAGCATCCAGAGTTCCAGTCGAACGAGTTCAGCTTCGCCGTTTCCCACAGTTTTCTGCCTCCGATAGCAAGAGGGGCAGACGAATCGACGGAGATGTTTGTGCAGCAAGTGGCTGCTGAAGTGCGAGATCACATCAACAACGGTTGCTTGCAGGGAGAAATCTAGCCATGGTTCAAAAGAAAATACTCGTTGTGGATGACGATCCTGATGTGCGATTGGGCCTTCAACTGCGGCTCAACGCAAACCACTACGATGTTATTTGCGCCGCGGACGGAGTGGCCAGTATCGCAGAGGCGAGGAAGCACATGCCCAACCTGGTAATTCTCGATCTCGGCCTGCCTGCGGGTGATGGCTTCAGCGTTCTGGAGAGATTGAAAGCGAACGAGAAACTAGCCGCAATCCCGGTGATCGTGTTGTCGGGGCGCGACCGAGTCGGCAACAGGGACCGTGCGCTCAAGGCAGGGGCGAAGACATTTCTGCAAAAACCAATGGCGAATGACAAGCTCTTGGCGGTCATTCGATTAGTTCTGGAGTCAGAGGATCAAACTCCTCCGGAAGTGGTGTACGATTTGGCCGGTCCCGCTTGAGCCAAGGCTGTCGCGCCGTTGGCAGGTAAAGCTACCTTATTATGCCGGTTTGCATCCCACGGCTATGAAGGACGACCAAAAGAAGACCCCGGCTGGAGCGCCTTCTGACTGGCCCATGTCACGGCGTGAGTTTGTCAAGGGCGCAAGTGCCGTAGTCGGCGCGACCAGCCTGGTCCCTTCGCTAGCCCACGCTGCAGCCGATGGCGCACGGCCGCCTGAAGCCAGGCAAATTCCATTAAGCCTCACGGTCAACGGCGAGCCTAAGCAGCTGATGATCGATTCCCGAACCTCGTTGCTCGATCTGCTGCGGGAAGACCTTAAACTCACCGGCACCAAAAAAGGTTGCGACCATGGCCAGTGCGGCGCATGCACTGTGCTGGCCGACGGGCGGCGAATCAACAGTTGCCTGGCGCTGGCAGTTTCCTACGACGGGTCGGCGATCACGACGATTGAAGGGGTGGCCAAAGGCGACGTCCTGGACCCGGTGCAGCAGGCCTTCCTCGACCACGATGGATACCAATGTGGGTATTGCACTCCAGGGCAGATCGTCTCCGCGGTGGCTTTACTGCAGGAGGCGAAGAAAGGCGCGCCCAGCTTCGTTACCGCCGACTTGCGCAAGACAGGCCCAGCGGAGCTAACCCACGCAGAGATTCGCGAGCGTATGAGCGGTAACATCTGCCGCTGCGGAGCCTATCCCGGCATCGTGGCGGCGGTCCATCAAGCCTCGACCGAAGGCTGCGCGCAGTCCGAGGGCCAAGGCGCCACGCACGGAGGAGATTCCTGTGCAGCCATTTGAGTATCAGCGCGCCAGCGATCCCCAAGCCGCGGTGAACGCCATCGCATCGGTCCCTAATGCGAAGTTCCTGGCTGGGGGCACCAACCTGGTTGATCTCATGAAGAATCAGGTCGAGATGCCGGCTCACCTGGTTGATATCACTCGCCTGGATTTGGCCCGCATCGAAGAGCTCCCCGATGGCGGTTTGCGCCTGGGAGCACTGGCGCGCAATACCGATACCGCGAACCATCCCCTGGTGCGGGAGCGATACCCTATGCTGGCGCAGGCCATCCTGGCCGGCGCGTCTCCACAGTTGCGTAACATGGCGACCAATGGCGGCAACCTGTTGCAGCGCACCCGCTGTTACTATTTTTATGATCCGGCTTACGCGCAGTGTAATAAGCGAAACCCAGGTTCAGGCTGCGGAGCACTCCAGGGCTATAACCGGATTCACGCCATACTGGGCGCGAGTCCTTCTTGCATCGCAACCCATCCATCGGATATGTGCGTCGCCTTGGCCGCGCTGGGAGCAGTGGTCAAGGTGCGCGGCCGGCGCGGCGAGCGGAGCATCGCGTTTGCCGATTTTCACCGCCTGCCGGGAAACAGCCCGCAGATCGATACCAACCTGCGCTCGGATGAACTGATCCTCTCCATCGATCTGCCTAAGGGGCCATACGCAGATCACTCTACCTATGTAAAGGTGCGCGATCGGGCCAGCTATGCCTTCGCGTTAGTCTCAGCGGCCGCAGCTTTGGAGCTCGATGGAGAAACCATTCGCACTGCCCGCCTGGCGCTCGGCGGCGTCGCTCACAAGCCTTGGCGCTCAGAGCAAGCAGAAACTGCGCTGAAAGGTAAGCCGGCTAACCATGCCTCCTACCAGGCGGCTGCCGAGCAAGCCCTCGCCGGAGCAAAAACCTACGAGCACAATGCCTTCAAAATAGCGCTGGCAAAAGAAACCATCGTGCGCGCATTTACGCTGGCGGCCCATAAGGGAGAACAAGCATGACGGCGATCGGGCAGCCCATCACACGCGTCGACGGCAGAGCCAAGGTGACCGGCGCTGCAAAATATGCCGCCGAGTTTCAAATTCCCCAACTCGCTTATGCCGTGATGGTAACCAGCACCGTTCCCAACGGACGCATCCAGCGCATGGAGACCGCTGCCGCGCAGCGTTCCACGGGTGTGCTGTCGATCATCACCCCGGCCAATGCGCCTAAGCTGCCCCAAGGCGGCAAAGCAGCCGTGCATCCGCCGGCAGGACGCGTGCTCTCTCTGCTGCAAGATGACCTGGTGCACTACAACAATCAACCCATCGCAGTGGTGGTTGCGGAGACGCTCAACCAGGCTCTCTACGCAGCTTCGCTGGTCCGGGTGCGTTACCAGGATCAGCCGGCACAGCTCGACTTCCAGGGAGGCTTCGCCGCCGCGCATCCGGGCGGCCACGGACATGACCCTGCGGAGGTTTCCGCTGGTCAGCTCGCCGCTGGCCTGGCGGAAGGCGAGGTCAAGGTGGACGAGATTTACCAGACCCCGATGCAGAACCACAATCCGATGGAGCCACACGCCACCATCGCCCAGTGGACGGGGGAACAGCTCACACTGCACGATGCGACCCAGTACATTTCCGGCGTGAAGCAGACGGTGGCGCGGAGCCCTCGGCCTTCCCGACGACAACGTGCGCGTCCTCTGCCCGTTTACTGGCGGCGGCTTCGGCTGCAAAGGTTCTACATGGTCCCACGTGGTGCTTGCGGCGATGGCGGCCAAGGTGGTCAACCGCCCAGTAAAGCTGGTGTTGGAGCGGCCACAGATGTTCGGTCCGGTGGGTGGGCGGCCAAGGACGCACCAACACATCGTGCTCGCGGCAAAGAAGGATGGTACGCTCACCGCGATCCAGCATAACGTCTACACCCACACCTCGGTCATTGAGGATTTCACTGAACCTTCCTCCAATGTCACGCGCATGCTCTACGCCAGCCCGGCCATCCAGACATCGCAAAAGCTGGTACCGCTCACTCTGGGCACGCCCACGTTCCAGCGCGCTCCCGGCGAAGCTACAGGAACATTCGCGCTGGAGATTGCGATGGATGAGCTGGCATGCAAACTCAGCATGGATCCCATCCAGCTGCGCTTGAAGAACTACGCGGAAAAGGATCCTACCAGCAACAAGCCGTTTTCCAGCAAGAACCTTCGTGAGTGCTACACCCGGGGTGCGGAACGTTTCGGCTGGGCCAAGCGCAATCCCCAGCCTCGTTCTACGAAAGAAGGGAACCAGTGGATCGGTTGGGGCATGGCGACGGCGACTTATTCGGCCAACCGATCGGCGGCCTCGGCGCTGGTGCAGTTTGAGCCGGGTGGCCGGGTCACCGTTGCTTCCGGTTCGCAAGACCTGGGCACGGGCACATACACCATCATGGCCCAGGTGGCGGCGGCGACCCTGAACCTGCCTATAAATGTGATCGATGTTAAGCTGGGCGATTCCACGCTGCCGAAGAGTCCGGTTTCCGGCGGTTCGCAGACCGCGGCCAGCCTCATGCCCGCGGTGCAAGCTGCCGCCAAACAGGCGCAGCTGAAGCTGTTAACCGCGGCGGCCGGGGATACCGGCTCGCCACTGCACGGCGCACAACCCGACCAGCTGGACTTCAAGAATGGAAGAATTATCCACAAGGGACAGCCGGAGAGCGGTGAGACCCTCACCGCCTTCCTGGCGCGTAACGGAAACCAGCCGCTGGGCGCGATCGCTTCCACTGCGCCGGAGCAGGATTCAGAGCAATATTCCAATCATTCCTGGGGTGCCGTATTCGCTGAGGTGGCCGTGGACGCCCAGCTGGGCATGCCGCGGGTCCGGCGGATCACAGCCGTTTATGACGTTGGCACACTGCTCAATGAGAAAACAGGCAAGAGCCAGTTGATTGGCGGCATTGTGTGGGCCGTGGGTTTCGCTCTGCATGAGGACGCGCACGCTGACCACCGAAACGGACGCATCGTCAATAACAACCTGGCCGAGTACCATGTGCCTGTGAACGCGGACATTGGCGAGATCGATGTCTCCGTGATTGGCATTCCGGATCTTAAGTTCGACCCCCTGGGCGCTCGCGGTATCGGTGAGATCGGCATTACCGGCGCCAGTGCGGCGGTGGCAAATGCTATCTATCACGCCACCGGCAAACGCATCCGCAGCGCACCCATAACACCGGATATGCTGCTGGGCTAGCTCACGAGCTACCGTCATTCATCCAGTCCATCTTGCTCTCGACCCCAATGTAGTGCAGCATAGTCGCTGCAGCTCGTTGGAGGGTGTACGTGTCTCACCGGCTTTCCTGTTGGGTGGTGTTCGTCCTGTTCTTCGCCGCCGCAGCGCCGGCGCAAGAGACGCGCCTGGTGCTGGACCGCGGTGGCAGCACCATCGTTCTGGAGCCCTACGCGCCCAACATCCTGCGCGTTACCCTGAGCTTGCTTAAGCAGCCGGCGCTCGCTCCTCCTGGATACGGTTTTAGCGCGAAGCCCTCCGCTGCCGGCTGGAGCCATCAGCAAACCGAGCAGGGAGACACCTACCAGTCCAGCCGCCTCACCGTGACTGTTGCCGCCAACAGACCAGGGACAGGCAAGCCTTTGCCCACCGAACTGGATATCGCCAGATATTTCAGCGGCTCGGCTCCCGGAGCGCACATTACTTTCAGCACGCCTGACGGAACCAGACTGCTCGATATGCGGGGCTGGGAGATGGCGGTGCCCAACCATAAGGACGGTACAGCCGGCGTGCTCAACGACAAGCGGCCTGCGGACGCCGCCTTTTACCAGGTGGGCGCAACCTTCGCTTCCCCTGATGATGAGCACTACTACGGCCTGGGCCAGAACCAGGAGGGCTTTCTCGATCATCGCGGCCACACCGTCGAGTGCTGGAACAATTACACCGCGACTGGAGGCCCGACGTTCTGCGTGCCCCTGCTGGTGACGAATAAAGGATATGGCGTGCTCTGGGATAATCCCTCGCAGACCACCATCGAGCCGGGCTTCAACGAGCAGACCCGCTGGACCTCCCAGGTAGGCGACCGCGTCTCCTTCTTCGTAATTGCGGGCAGCAAGACAGACGAAATCTACTCTGGCTACCGGCTGCTCACTGGAGATACTCCGATGCTGCCCAAGGCGGCGTACGGATTTATCCAATGCAAGCAGCGCTACAGCACGCAGGCCGAGGTGCTTGCAGTTGCCAAGGGCTACCGCGAACGGCATCTGCCGGCCGATGTGATCGTGGTCGACTGGTTCTATTACAGCAAGATGGGGCAGATGGATTTCGTGCCCGCCAACTGGCCCGATCCCGCGGCCATGAACAAACAACTCCACGCCATGGGCTTCCAGACCATGATCAGCGTATGGCCGCGCTTCGAGCGGGGCACGCGCTACTACGACCTGGTGCTGAAGAATGGCTGGTTTGAGCATCTCGCCGATGGCACGCCGATCGACGGTCTGCCCTATGATCGAGCCGGCTCCGACATCGACACCACCAATCCCGCGGCTGCGCGCTGGTTTTGGGATGTGATCCGCGACAATATCATCAGCAAAGGCTTCGACTCGATCTGGGCGGATGAAACCGAGCCCGATCTTCCGCCCAACGGCGGTTACTTTTCCATTGGCCCGGGCACCCGCTATTACAACGTCTATCCGCTCTTTCATACCGCGGCGCTTTATGAGGGTTTCCGCCGCGATGTCGATCATCGTGCGCTGATCCTATCCCGCGACGCCTATCCCGGCGCGCAGCACAACGGCACTATCTTCTGGTCGTCGGATATTTATCCCACCTGGGACACGCTGCGGCGCCAGATTCCTACCGGGCTCGACGTCACCGCTTCGGGCATTGCTTATTGGGGCAACGACATTGGGGGCTGGCAATATCTGCCCGCGGTGCATCATCCTGCTCACCCTCCGCTGCTCGATCCCTCCGATGCGCGCGACAATGTTGGTGGTTACGACGACTACCCGGAGTTGTACACCCGCTGGTTTGAATACGGGGCCTTCCAGCCGAATTTCCGTACCCACGGCAGCCGGCGATACAACGAGGTCTGGTCCTACGGGAAGCAGGCGGAGCCGATCCTGGAAAAGTATCTGCGCCTGCGCTACCAGCTGATGCCTTACATCTATTCGCTGGGCTATCAGACGCACCAGACGGGCGCGCCGTATATGCGGGCGCTGTTCATGGATTTCCCCCAGGACGCGAAGGTGCAAGACATCGGCGACGAATATATGTTCGGGCCGGCATTCCTGGTTGCCCCGGTGACAGAACAGGGAGCGACCAGCCGCATGGTGTATCTGCCCGCGGGCACGGATTGGTACAACTACTGGACGAAAGAACGCGTGACCGGCGGGCAGACGATTCGGGTGGATGCGCCGATCGACACCCTTCCGCTCTTTGTACGCGCGGGATCAATTGTGCCGCTGGGCGAACCCGTGGAGAATACCGGCCAGGTACAAAAGCTAGCCAAGATCCGCGTGTATCCCGGCGCCGACAGCGACTTCACTCTTTATCAGGATGACGGCAAGACCTACGCCTACGAGAAAGGAAACAGCAGCATTACCACACTGCACTGGGACGATGCATCCGGCAAGCTCACCCAGCAGGGAGTCCCCGTAGGATCGGAGAGCCAGCTTCTGGAGCTTGTAGGTCGGTAACTGTTTCCGAGTGCCACGCCATGAAGCGCTCAGTGGATCGATGCCGCAGCCTTTTTGCTTCGCTCAGTATCTGCCTGTTCCTATATAGAGTTTGCGTGTTGCGAACACGGAGTGGAACAAATGCAAAGCTTGTTCGCCCAGCCCGGCCTCATCGGATTTCTAACGCCACCGAACCCACTCGTAAGGGATACGGTTCGCTGAAAGAAAGGCGCGGACTGTGGCCAGCCGATGTTTTACGCGGCAGGGCTTTCACCGCACCTCGATGGAGGACATTATCCGGCAATTGAAGTCGAGCCCGGGAGCCGTGTACTGTTACTTCCGCGGAAAGAATGAAATCGTTGCTGCGATTGCTGCCCAAAGGCACAACCGCGAATCGGCGCTGCTGACTGAGTTGCTTGCAGCGGACAATATCTCCGAGGGGTTGGTAGGTATTGCCCGTGCGTTCTTCGAGATGCTGCAGGATCCCAAAGAGAGGGAACGGCGCAAGGTAACGATCCAGATATGGGCCGAGTCCCTTCGCGACAAAGGCATCAGAAGAATTGTCGAGCGGGGACTACGGCAGCGCGACCTGCTCACTGAATCACTGAGGACTGCGCAGCGTGCCGGTCAACTGCCACCAGACCAAGACCCGGAAGCTCTTTCCCGTGTGATGCTCGCGCTTTTGCAGGGGTTCATCCTGCAGCAGGCATGGGAGCCGGAACTCGATACCGAAGGCTTTTTCACAGCGGTCCTGCACCTCCTCAGTCCCGTCCTTGGCGCTACCGGCACCAGACCTGCCCGAAAGCGTATAAAAAGAACCGCCGGGAGGCTAGCTCAAACTCGGTAGGCTCATCCGCTTTCTCCTGGCCTCGACCTCTGAACCCGTGTTCTGTGATCTCACTCCTCCATCAACCTCCACAGAATTTCGATCCCCTTCCGCACTGCGATGCGCTCAGCCTCGCTCGCCCGCCGCAACGCATTGAGCAGCGGATGCAGGGTCAGCTCCGGTGCTTGCTTCTGCAAAAACTCACGAACAACTTTCGATACTGTAATCTGCGTCACCCGGTGATCGCTCTCCAGCACCTGCCGGTTCACAAAACCTCTTTTCTCCAGCCGGTCAACAATCCCCGACACCGTGCTGTGCGCCAGGCCTACCTTTGCACTCAATTCCTTCAGGCTCATTGCCCCTGAATCGACCAGAGCGTGCATCACCAATCGCTGCGGTCCCGTCACTTCGCCGCGCGCGTACTCCGCCTCCAGACGCCTCCGCATCTTTCTGCGGATGCCATGCAACTGCGCTTCCAGATCCTGCGCCAGTGCACGCAGGGCCTCCTCTTGCTTCCGCTGAATCACCCTTGCCCTTTTCTCAGAACAAAAATGGAACCAGCGCCCGCACTTCGTGCGTGTAGCGCAGGTACTCCTCGCCGAACTCTTGCACCATGAAACGCTCCTCCGTCAATGTCTTCAACCAGAAGCCGAACGCTACTATGGGCAGCGCCAACATGCCGCGTACCGATCCATGTGTCAGAGCTGTTCCGGCGACCGCGGTTAGGAGACCTGTGTAGATGGGATGCCGCACGATGCGGTACGGCCCGCGCCGCACCAGGGTGTGGCCCTCTTTGACCGTGATCACGCCACTCCAGTTCGCGCCCAGTATTACGCGCGCCCATATCGCGAATGCCACACCGGCTAGCGTCGTCGCCAGGCCCGCCATCGCCACGACCGTCGTCACCGGAAACGCTGGCCCGTCCATCCACGCTATGCCTGTCCCCCAGCCAAACAGCAACCACATTCCCAGCAGCACAATTCCCATCTGCCACATCCGCGAGCTGCTTGTCTGCCGCCGCGCCGTTTGCCGCGTCATAAACATCCCTATCACCCAGACCGTCACCAGGACGATCCACAGATCGTGCGTCCACCGCCGCGCCTCTTCCGGCCGTACGGCCACCCATGCTGCCGCTCCCATCATCGCCATTGCCTCCCAGTGGTTCATCGCGTCGTGTACGACGTGTCGTGTACGACACATATATTACGACAACCATACACCGTCGGTTCCACGTCCCGAGCAGATAGGCGTGTGGGCGGTCATTGGCGCGGACCTTCCAGCATTCGGCTTCGCCGGACAATAAGATACTTACCGTATCCTATTGACATAGGATACGCAGCGTGTCTAATATTGAAGGAGTTCAGAATCTGTGGCGGGCTGAGCAGCGAGGCAAGGGCAGTGGGTAGCCGTAGACGGGGTAAGGTCTTGGAGGCGGCGATCTTCGAGGTCGTGTTGCAAGAGCTTGCCGAAGCGGGGTACGTCAACTTCTCGATCGAGAGGGTCGCAGCCGGGGCGGGCACCAGCAAGCCGGTGATCTACCGGCGCTGGCGCACGCGCGCCCGGCTGGTATACGCCGCATTGAGAGCAAACCGGCCTGGTCTTTCCTTCGAGGCGCCGGACACCGGAACCGTCCGCGGCGATGTCATGGTCATTCTCCACAGCATTTCTGAAATGGTGGACGAATTAAGTCCAGAAGTAATCTTTGGCCTGATTGCAGAGCTTCTTCACGAGGGCGAGTCATCGCTCTTTAGAGAAGTGCATGAACGCAACGCCAAAATAATGACGGAAATTCTAAACCGCGGAATTGGACGCGGCGAAATCGCTGCGGAGAAGCTTACGCCTCGCTTGGCCGCGCTGCCTTTCGACCTCGTGCGCTATCAGCTCATGGTACTGCGGCGGCCGTTGTCGGCGCAGGACATAGAAGAGATCATTGATCGGATTTTTCTCCCTCTGGTCCGGGCCGATTGAGCGAGAGATATCGATTTGAACAGAAGATACCGGTGTGCCCGACGCCAGTCGCACACGACACTCGTGCGATTCGTTAATTCCCACCTGAACTCCGGAATAGGTGCTCTCCGATCCTCCAGCCACTCACATTCCCCTTTCACCCGCAGGTGAACATGACCATTGCAGAACTCAAAGAGAAAAACGTCACCGAATTGAGCCGCATTGCGCGCGGTCTGGAAATTCCCGGGGCCGGCGGCCTCCGCAAGCAGGACCTGATTTTCAGGATTCTTCAGACACAAAGCGAAAAGGAAGGCCACATTTTCGCTGAAGGCGTCCTGGAAATTCTGCCTGACGGCTACGGCTTTCTTCGCTCCCCTGATTACAACTATCTGCCCGGCCCCGACGACATCTATGTTTCCCCCTCGCAGACCCGCAAGTTCGACCTGAAAACCGGCGATACCATCAGCGGCAATGTGCGGCCGCCGCACGAAGGCGAGAAATATTTCGCACTGGTGAAGATCGAGGCAATCAACTTCGAGTCGCCCGAAGAGACGCGCAACAAAATTCTGTTCGACAACCTCACGCCGCTCTATCCCCAGGAGCGGGTGAAGATGGACACCGTCCGCGAAAATATCAGCGGGCGCGTGATGGATCTGCTCACGCCCGTCGGCAAGGGCCAGCGCGGCCTGATTGTCGCCCCGCCGCGCACCGGCAAGACGATGCTGCTGCAGTCGATCGCCAACTCGATCACAATCAACCACCCTGAGGTGGTGCTGATTGTGCTGCTCATCGATGAGCGCCCGGAAGAAGTCACCGACATGCAGCGGTCCGTGAAGGGTGAGGTCGTCTCCTCCACCTTCGACGAGCCGGCCGCCCGCCACGTGCAGGTCGCCGAGATGGTCATCGAGAAGGCCAAGCGCCTGGTCGAGCACAAACGCGATGTGGTGATCCTGCTCGACTCCATCACCCGTCTGGCGCGCGCCTACAATACGATTGTTGCGCCTTCGGGCAAAGTGCTCTCGGGCGGCGTCGACTCGAACGCGCTGCAGCGGCCGAAGCGCTTCTTCGGCGCGGCGCGCAACATTGAAGAAGGCGGCTCGCTGACGATCATTGCCACGGCGCTCGTCGATACCGGCTCGCGCATGGATGAAGTCATATTCGAGGAGTTCAAGGGCACCGGCAACATGGAAATCATTCTCGATCGGAAGCTTGTGGACAAGCGCGTCTTCCCGGCGATCGACATCCAGCGCTCGGGCACGCGCAAGGAAGAGCTGCTGATTCCGAAAGAGGACCTGCAGCGCATCTTCGTGCTGCGCCGCGTGCTCAACCCGCTCTCTCCGGTTGAAGCCATGGAGCTGCTCATCAAGCATCTCGAGAAATCGCGCAACAACGCCGAGTTCCTCATCAACATGAACCAGCTCTAGATGAATTCCAGGTCCAAACATGAAGCCTAATGAACCCAGCCGCACAGCCCTGATGGTCGCAGGACAACGAGCTGCTCATCAGGTACTCGATCATGGCTCAATCCTCTATGACCCATTTGCCATCAAGATCCTGCGTGAAGAAGAAAAGAACGTGCTCGCGAACGAACACCCCTTGGCCAGCATCGGACGTCTGTTCACCACCGCGCGAAGCCGGATTGCGGAAGATGCTTTGTCAGGAGCTGTCGAAAGAGGGATTCGGCAGGTCGTCATCCTTGGCGCCGGACTCGACACGTTCGCTCTCCGGAATCCCCATGGCGCACGACAGATCCGTATCTATGAGGTGGACCACCCCGCGACGCAGACATGGAAACGCGAGCGCTTGGCTGAAGCTCAAATCGCACTTCCGCCATGGCTTATTCTCGTGCCAGTCGATTTCGAGCGCGACGATGTGGGAGAAAAGCTTGTCGCCGCAGGCTTTCAGCAGAACTCGCCCGCGTTTTTCACTTGGCTCGGGGTTGTGCCCTATCTGACACAGGACGCTATCGGCCGCACTCTGGATTACATTTCGTCCATCCAGAACTCGGAGGTGGTGTTCGACTACACGGAACCCCCGGAGGCCTTCTCGGAAGAGATGAGGGAATTACTAACGAAGCGGACCGAACAGCTTGAGAAAATGGATGAACGTTGGGCCAGCCGTTTCGAGCCGGCTGGCATTGCAGCGATTCTTCGCTCGCACGGATTTTCTGATATCGAAGACATCGATTTCCAGGAGATCAAGTCCAGGTTCGGCCGCGCCGTTCAAGGGCTCGCGCCCGGACAGGCTGGTCTTCATGTTGTCCACGCAAAGCACTAGCCAAGAGGCGCGGCTCGATCCTACCTCACACCAGCATCATCGTTGGTAAGGGCGCTGCGCAGATTCTCCGAACCCAACTAACCCGCTTCTGTTACGCCCAACTAAACCCGCTGCGCTGCAGCGGCAGCGTTCTGATTCGCTTGCCGGTCGCCGCAAAAATAGCATTGCAAAGCGCGGGCAAAGTCGGCGGCAGCGTGGGCTCGCCCAGGCCCGTCGGCGCGTAGTCGGTCTTGCGCCAGTAAACTTCGATCTTCGGCGCTTGCCTCATGCGCATCAGCGGGTGTTTGTCGAAGTTCGACTGTTCGATCCTGCCGTTCGCCAGCGTGATTTCTTGCCCCAGATGGCCCATGCCTTCCATGATGCCGCCCTGCGCCATGCTCTCGGCAGCCCTGGGATTGATGATCTGGCTGCCCACATCTCCCACTGCCCAGACGTGTTTGACCGTCACCTTGTTGTCTTTATCCACGGTCACCTCGGCCACTTCGGCAAAGTAGCCTAAGTGGCAGAACCATGCGGCGATGCCCATGCCGCAGCCGGCTTCCTTGGTGCGCTTGGCCCAACCTGACTTTTCCGCGACTAACTCAAGTACGCCTTTAAACCGTTCGGGAATAAGAATCGACTGTCCAGTCGGCTCGTGGTCGCCCACGGCATCGTGTTCGCCTGAGGTCCAGGGCACTTTCTTGTTGCTGAGCAGATCGAGTTGGAACTCCAGTGGATCGCGTCCGGCGGCGTAAGCCACCTCGTCGAGGAATGACTGCGATACCCAGGAGTAGGCGTTATCGCCTGGGGCGCGCAGGGCGCCGGTGCGGAGCATCAGCGGCTGCGCCGAAGTGTAGAGGGCGTAAACGGAAGGGAAGGAGGCGGGATACGAGTCTCCTCCAATGCCTCCCCCGGATGCGAGGTGCTTGTCATCGCCAAAGCTGATGAAGTGTTGCCGCCAGACGGTGAGTTTGCCCTGCGCATTCAGGCCCGCCTTCAGGCCATGGGTCCCGGCTGGGCGCAGGCCGTCGTGGCCCATGTCATCTTCGCGGGACCAGAGCAACTTAACCGGCGCGTCGATCTGCTTGGCGATCCAGGCGGTCTCCACCAGGTAGTCGTTCTGCAGGCGGCGTCCGAAGCTGCCTCCCGAGCGCACCATGTGGGTGGTGATGTCACTCTCCTGAATACCCAGAGTCTTGGCTACCAGCTCGACGCCGTTGCCTGGCAGCGTGCTGGTGGACCACATCTCCAGCTTGCCGTCCTTCCAGTGCGCGGTGGAGCCCTGCGGCTCGAGAGTCACGTGCGAAATGAACGGGTATTCATAAGTCGCCTCGACCACCTTCGCCGATGACTTGAGCGTTGCGTCCACGTCGCCATATTTGTGCACCGTGGTGCCCGGCGGGGCTTCAAGAAGTTCCTTTGCCCGCTTTCTGAAGCCTTCGGAACTTTGCGTGGCTGCTGGGCCCAGGTCCCAGTCGACCTTTAGTTGCTTGCGTGCCTGCTGCGCCTGCCACCAGGTATCGGCCACGATCGCGATGCCCGGCTCCATGCCTGGCTCCCACGGAGTGTAAGCGGCGGGAGTGATGCCCCCATCGATCACCAGGACATGGCGCACTCCTGGCAGCACCTTGATTTGATCGATGTTGGCGCTCTTCACTTTCCCGGCAAACACAGGAGCCTTTTCAATGGAGGCGTACAACATTCCCGGAACTTGCACATCGATGCCGTACAGTGGCTTGCCGGTGATGATTGCGGGTGTGTCTACGCCGGTCTGCGATTTACCGATGATGCGGTAATCTTTAGGATCCTTGAGCTTGACGCTGCTCAGCGCGGGCGCGGGTAATGAAGCTGCCCTGGTGGCGAGTTCACCGTAGCCCGCGGTGCGCCCTGACCCGGAATGGCACACCTTGCCGGGTTGAGTAGTGCACTCCGACGCCGGCACACCCCAGGTCTGCGCAGCGGCGGTGATCAGCAACTGCCGCCCGGCTGCGCCGACCCGGCGCATTGGCTCCCAGCCCTGGGGTGTGTTCGCCGAGCCTCCCGAGAACTGGTGGCCGTATATCTTCTCGTCCAGATCGGCCTGCTTCACGCGGACGTCCTTCCAATCGACATCCAGCTCCTCGGCAATCAGCATGGGCAGCATGTTACGCATACCCTGGCCGGACTCTGAGGCCCGCGCCATAATGGTGGTTACGCCATCTGGAGCGATGTGGATGAAGGCTTGTGGGGTCAGATCGGGCGCTTTGGCTTCCTGCGAAGCGGCGACGCGCAAGCGATAGAAATTCAAGGCCAGGCCGCCACCCGCAAGGCCCGTTAGCTGCAGAAACGATCTGCGATTCACCCGCATAGGAATGCCCCCTTTACTCACCGCGGGCGGCGCCCGCACTGGATCTTAAGCCTGCGTTGGCCGCTTGGTGGATTGCTTCACGGATACGCGTATAGGTTCCGCAACGGCAAAGGTTGCCGCTCATGGCCGCATCAATCTCCGCGTCGGTGGGTTGCGGAGTCTTTGCCAGCAGCGCCGCGGCCGACATGATCTGGCCTGCCTGGCAATAGCCGCACTGTGGCACATCGATCGCTTCCCACGCCACTTGAACCGGATGCAAGCCATCTGGCGAGAGCCCTTCGATCGTGGTGACCGCCCTATCGCCCACCGACCCCACGCTCGTGATGCACGAGCGGATCGCCTCTCCGCCGAGATGTACCGTGCAGGCTCCGCACAGTCCCATGCCGCACCCGTACTTCGGGCCCTTGTAGTCCAGTACGTCGCGTAGCGCCCACAGAAGCGGCGTGTCCGGTGACACGTCGACCGTCTTGACTACATTGTTAACTTTCAATTCAACCGGCATAGGTTCGCTCCCAAAACTACGTGCGAATAACAGCGGGTCGCGGGGCACGATTCGGAACGGAATTCATGTACCGCAGTGATTGGTTGCGATTCTACCGCTCGTGATCGGCCCGCGAAAGCCGCAAGAGCCATCCGCAGTAATTCGAGTAATTTGAGGCCTCTAATTCGCAGTAATTCGCAGGTCCGAGATTCGCTTGTGGCAAGTCCGTGTGGTGGCCGTGCGGGCAACCCGTTCGCGATGGTCCTTCAGTGAAGTCGCTGGCCCAGGCCGAGCAGTTTATCTTGTGGGTTTGAGGAAAAGGCGCCAGCGCCGAGGCGCTGGGGCGCCTGAGGGCCCTCCACAACCCGTTTACCGTCCAGGCGTTTGCTTCCGGTTGCGCGCGACGGCGACTCGGCGAAAAGGCTGAGAATGCCCTATGGGGCCGGAAGCGCTTATGCAGCGCGGCTCAGAGACGTAGTTTATTATTCTTCAGCTGGATTTTCTTACCTTCAGCCCGCGAGCTAGTGTAGTGCTTTCCCCTCAGCACCGGCGGTTCTGCGAGCCATTCTGTTCAATAACAGTCATTTCGTACAAGAATGACCGTTCTTTTTCCGGCTACACTCCTGAGGCCAGACAAGCAGCTCATCTGGCGGATCCGATACCGAAACTCTAAATACCGTCTTCCCTTCGTTTGGAGGCCAACGGTCGTTGTTAACGACCGCTCACCTGCCAGGAGAGGAGGTTGCATGACCGACCCGTGTCCGGAATGGATCTCAAACTCCGGCAATAATTTAGGAAGGTGCTTTCAACTCAAGAATGCCCCGTCCGTGCTCTTTGGGTCTAAAGAGACCGCCCAGATGGCAATTACCCGAATTACGGTTCCGAACGGGTTACCTGAACCGACAGCGCCCGTAAGACCCGAACGCGGGTTCACGATCAGCTTGCATCTGCGGCAGCAGACGGAACCCTACGGATGGGGGACGTGGGTTGATGGGAAGTTCCTTCCGATCCGGTGCTGGGAGCGCGGCGGCGTCGGCATCTACGATCTGGAAGCAAATCCGATTGCTGTGCGTCCCAATGGTTTCGATTGCGTTCATTTTAATCTTCCGCGCAGAACCCTGGACACATTTACCGACGACAATGAATTCCATCGCATCGGCGAGTTGGCATGTACGCAGGGAATCAAGAACGATGTCCTGTTTCAGTTGACCAGGTTTACACTGCCATGGCTCGGCGACGAGCGGCGGGTATGCAGCTTGATGTTCGACTATTTCGTGTGGATGTTCTGTAGCCATGTCGCTGTTTCGTATGGCCACGTGTTACCCACGAGGACCATCCACTTGGGCGGGCTGGTGCCCTGGCAGAAGCGCCGCATGATGGAATTGATCGACGGCAACCTGGATGGTGAGCTTCGCCTTTCTTACCTTGCCGAGGAGTGCGGCATTTCCGTTAGCCATTTCTCTCGTTCCTTCAAGCGCTCCTTCGGAGTGCCGGTTCATCGCTACCTCATCGCCCGCAGGGTTGACCGCGCGAAGTTCCTGCTGAAATCCTCCTCGGCGCCTCTTTCATGTATCGCACTGGAAAGCGGCTTCTCTGACCAAGCCGCCTTCAGCCGGGCGTTTCGTGCTGTCGTTGGGACCTCGCCCAGGCGGTGGCTCAACGAGCAGACACACCGGTTGCCCCTGATCGCCATCCCTGATACGACTTTGTCCGATTGACCTTCCACCAACCTCAGATCTGAGGAATGAGTGTGCACGAGCAGAAATTAAAGCGGCACTTGCTAAGAAACCAAATGTGACGGTGTACAGCTACCCGGGGCAGAGTCATGCCTTCTCCCGCCATAACGGAAAACACTACAACGCCGCCGCCGCTCACCTTGCCAATGGTCGGACGAGCGAATTCCTGAAGCACGAATTGCGATGATTGCCGGACGCTCCGAAGGCAGCTACCCGACCTATGTTTAAAGGCTGGGTTCGCGATGAGTTCAGCCCCAGGTCGAGCCACCACCCGAGCCGCGAGTAGAACTCTTTTGCACGGTTGACACTCGAGACGGGAATGAGGACCACCTCGAGCTTCACATTCACATTTGTGGCGCTTCCACTTCCTGGCGCATCGTTACTTATTACTCCGTGGGTGCTCATCGCTATTTCTTTACCTTCCGGAATTTTGATAACTACGACGTGGGTGCCATGGCACCACATCCTTCTGTTCTTCCTTCGAGTAAGGCTCACCAAAATATGGGAACTCGGTGCGGATACGATTACGATCAGGGGCAGCGCCGTCCTGGAGCGGCCTGTTTGTCGCCAATGTAAGCATCACATCCTGAACATCATCACCCAGTGGCCTCCCATTGAATCTCGCGACATCAAATGCAGCTGCCGTTCCTAACTCATAGGGCAAGGTGTTCGGGCATAGTCGAGAGACCATTTGCTTTCCGTATTCTTCCGGGTCCACGGCAGATCCTGCATA
The DNA here is from genome assembly GCA_963711525.1 of uncultured Acidobacteriaceae bacterium. Lineage (GTDB taxonomy): Bacteria > Acidobacteriota > Terriglobia > Terriglobales > Acidobacteriaceae > PALSA-350. The sequence continues at coordinate 29,215 of CAVQEO010000001.1, forward strand.
GGTAGTCATCTTCTGGGTATAGTCTGCGATGTATCCCGAGAATAAGGCGATGTCATCTGATGGCACCGATTTGTTGAAGGTCTCTTTCACCTCCTGATTGGCGGGATCGTTGAGAAAGAGGTGCGTAATTATCGGCAAGCCCCAGCGTGACACCTGCATCTCGGGAGCATGGCCGTAAAGTGACACAGTGGCCCAGGCGTGGACCGTTCCCTTGCCGATCAGATGGTTTGGGACTTCGAGGACAATTGCAGTGATATTGCGATGGTTGAAGAAGTTCTGACCACTGCGCAGGAACACATCGCCGTCATACCTGTGTTCGTTGTAGAAGGCCTTCTGAAGACTTTGCATTGCGACAGCGTCGGCCGCGAACAGATCGGGAGCTATTCCGACGAAGGCGCGAATACCGGCCTTGCTAAGGACTTTGCCCGTATCGCCTTCTATCAGAAGCTCGCCCTCGTCCCCGCCGCTAGCCTCGCCAGTGGCTCTACGGACCTGAAACTTCTGAACATGGACATGCTCGTCCCCGTTCACATGTCTCGGTTCGTTGAACCTGAACTTGAAGACGACGTCTTCGCGAGCATCACCAGTCAGGTCCAGGCGGAAGGCATACAAACCCTCAATGTGAAGGGTATCGGGTGCAGAGAGGCCAACATCAGGATTCACGGTCATCGCCATCACCGTAGTGTCGGGAGCGCCCTGAAACAGATAGAAATCAGACACGTTCAGGCTTGGATCCTCTTTCGCAAGTTTGGTATCGAAATGATGAGACATAGGTTCTCCTCTCTGCCAATCTCTATGGTCAGCCGCGAAAAATGGGGGCTCCGAAGGGAGCGCCCGTCAATCCGCCGTCAACCATCAACTCCACCGCATTGATATACGACGAATCGTCCGAGGCAAGGAAAAGCACCGCCTTGGCCAGATCTTCCGGTTTGCCCCAACGGCCAAGTGGAACCGTGGAGGAGAAGAAGTTGGAAAGTTTTGCGGATTCCTCTTGAGTGGCATTGGCGCGCGGCCCGCGTTTCCAGATGGGAGTCTCTGTCGCTCCCGGGGCCACCACGTTCACGCGAATCTTGCGCGGTGCAAGATCGGCGGCGATAGACCGCGCCATCGAGACGAGTCCGCCCTTCGTAGCAGCGTAGGCAGCCACACCTGGTTGTCCCAGATAAGTGTGCACCGATCCGTTGAAGATGATGCTGGCGTTGTCGTTTAACAGAGGAGCGGCTGAATTGACGGTAAAGAATGCGCCGTTGAGGTTCGTACGAATGACGTTCTCAAAGACAGCCTCGTCGGTACTGCCGGTCGGCGTCCTGCCAGAAATGCCTGCATTGGCGAAGACGATGTCAAGTTTGCCAAAGTCTTTGGCGAGTTCAGCGAAGAGCTTCTTGCGGTCCTCCGCAACCGTAACGTCCGCGCGATAGCCGTGCGCTTTCGATCCCAGCTCCGCGACCGCCTCATCCAGTGTCTTCTGGTCCCGGCCGGTAATCGCGACCTCAGCGCCTTCTGCAACGAAAAGGCGGGCAGTGGCCAAGCCGATGCCGCTGTTTCCGCCGGTGATGAGAGCCTTCTTGCCTTTGAGTCTCATGGTTCCTCCAGGAAACCGCGATCGAGAGCCTCGACGTCTCGCCGGGAGCGACGTCGCTCCCGGCGGAGTCGTTCATTGCGGGAGCCCTTTGCCTGACTGCTCCGCCACCATGTAAGCGGCATACCAGTCTGCCCAGTTCGCGTCGCGCTGCCCGATGCGTTTCTCGTGCTCGCCGTGGGCGGCCTCCGCTCGCCGAAGCGCGTTCGCCAGATCGCTCGGCGACGCAAACTTCGTCGCCGCGTCGTCTATGCGGCCGGGAAGCCGCGTCGTGATTTCCTGGAACAGCCAGCCGTTTCCGTCCGGGTCCCTGAACGAGGCGAACGAGCGGTAGCTGCGATGCTCGGGATCTGGGCCGTTGACTCGAGTCCGCCCAAACAGGTAGGGCTCATCCGGGCCGGAGTACACGTCCGCGGCGCCGTGGAACACTTCGCTAACCTCAACGCCGTGACGGAGCAGATTCTTGCGCGCGGCCTCGATGTCATCGACGATCAGATAAAGGCCCTGGGCTGAGCCGGGAGCCGCCCCGGTGACGTTCTTGCCGAAGATGACCGAGCACCCGGAGCCAGGCGGTGTGAACTGAACCACGCGAAAATCTTTACCGTTGTCGTAGTCGGCGTCAAGTCGCCACCCGAGCCTCCCGTAGAACTCCTTCGCGCGATCGACATCCGAGACGGCGATAACGACGATTTCGAACTTCATGTCGACTTTCGCAACGCTAGCCTCGCTGGCGGCGTCGTTAGCTTGGATTTCATAGGTCGTATTTGCCATGTCTTTCCTCCTTTGCGTTCAACTGAATCGGTGAATGGGAGCGTCAGCCGGCAGAATCACATGTTCCCGAAGGCGTGACGTTCGATACCTTTTGCAAAGTGAGCGTCTCCTGCCGCTCGTGAGCCTCTAAACGGGATTCACGGGCTTGCAGGAGCTCCCACGGAATGATCAGGAAGTCAATTCGCTTCTCCCTGGCGGGGCCGCGAATCATATTCCTGAATTCACACGTTCTGTCGTTGATGTTCTCGACGCTTAGGCTCATATCGTGCCTATCTTTGAGAGCGCGCGCCAAACGTCTGGCTTGGAATCGAGTCTTAGGGAATCGGGGTCGCCGATTTTCTGCTTGGGGGCCCTGCAGTTCGTGAGTGACGTTAAACAACGAGCACGGGAAGCCGAACGCGTTCCAGTATATACCTGTAATGCAGTGAAATTCATTCATCGCGAAGCAGAATCATCGGATCAACGGCGAGGGCACGTCGAGCGGGAACAAGGGCAGCGACGACCCCTATGCAGAGCATAGTAAGAATGACACCGCCGAGGATGACCGGGTCTTTCGGCGTGGCCTGATACACGATAGACGAAAGGACACGGGTTGCCAGTACACCGAGGATCAGGCCGGCGATCGATCCAACCGCGAGCAGCCGGAAAGTACGTCCGAGCGCTGCGCCGAGCACCTTGCGTTGATCGGCTCCAAGGGCTATGCGGATACCGAGTTCACGGAGACGTTTGCTGACGGTATAGGCGGCCATGCCGAAGATGCCGGTAATGGCAAGCATCGCGCCCAGCAAGCCAAGCACGCCGAGAGAAACGGTGGCTACGCGAGCGGCGAAGAGGGCGGAATCCAACTCGCTGTTCCAGGTACTGATTTCGAGCGGCAGCGCTGGATCCAGGCTGCGCATCGAGCGTTGCAATGCCGCGGCGATCCCTTGCGGGTTACGTTCCGATCGAACAATGAGCCAGGTCTGGCTGGAAGTCTGCTGGAGGAAGGAAAAGAACATGGCGGCCTTGGGGTCTTCGGTAAGGGTCTGGTATTTACCGTCTTCCACCACGCCTATCACTTCCGCCCGGTTGCTGCCGCCCCAGAATTTGAAATGCTTACCTATCGCATCATCGGCGGACCCGAAGACCTTGCGCGCAAATTCGCGATTCACGACAGCCACCACGGGAGCCTTATCTGCATCGTGCATGGTGAAGGAACGGCCAGCCAGAAGTGCTGTTCCGGCAGCACGGAAATAGTCGGGCGAGACCTGGAAATTCTCGGCATCGGCCGCAGCGTTTGTGGGACGGAAATCGCTGGTGGTGTCGGTGAATACGTCGGAATCCCCTCCGCCGATACTGAGCGGAAGTCGATTGGAATATCCCACGGCGGTGACACCGGGGATCGCTGCGGCAGCATCGAGCATTCGCTTCTGCATCTGTACGCGTTTGTCGCCATCATATCCGGCCATCTTCAGATCGGTCTTTACCAGCATTACGTTCTTAGGCTGAATACCGTAGTTGTTTTGTAGCGACCGAGCCAGGCCGCGCACGGCGACCAGCGAAGCGGTGACTAAGACGGAGCAGATCGCGATTTGCAAACCTAGCAGAAGGTCGCGCAGTGTAAAGCGGCGTGGGCTGCCGGTGGTTGTGCTCCCGGAGCGAATGATCTGCCAGGGATCGGAGCGGAGAACCTGGCGGACGGGCACCAAGCCGAAGAACAGCCCACTCAAGACAGCCAGCAGGAAGGCCAGAGCGTAGGTGTTCACGTCCGGATTGACCGGTATATTGATCGGGATATTGGGAATGGGCCGCCATGTGCTGAGGGCACGCAGAATGACCACGGCTCCCGCCATGCCACAAATACCTCCAGCCACAGAAACCAAAACGGCTTCAGTGAGGAGCTGGCGAAGGATGAGCTGGCGGCGCGATCCGAGAGCCATGCGGAGTGCGATTTCGCGCGAGCGATCCGCCGCCCGCGCGGCGAACAGGCTACCAAGATTGGCGCATGCGGCAAGCAGGATAAGACCTGCGAGCAGCATGAGTCCGAACATAAAAGCGCGCGTGGGTCGACCCAGAGTATTTCCGGCCAGTCCCGGGCGCGACAAGGAAAATTTCAGGCCGGCATCGGATTTGGGATAGGTTTTCGCCAGTGAATTGGCAATGGTGTTCAAGTCCGAAGCAGCTGCGGCAGGTGTGACTCCGGGCTTCAGGTGTCCTATCGCCCAGGCGTTATGGTTGCCGCGCTCTTCGAGCGAAAAATAATCAGTGATTTGCGACGAATTGACAATGGGAGCCCACAGATCGGGCGCGAAAAAGAGTTCGGTGCCGCGGAAGTCCGGCGGGGCAACCCCGATGATCGTGAAGGGATACTTGTTGATCCGCACAGTCCGGCCAACTGCGGCAGGGTCAGCATTAAAGTGGCTGTGCCAGAGCGCATAGCTCAGAACGATTTCGGGCACGCTGTTCGCCCCATGTTCTTCTGAAGCATGGATAAATCGGCCAAGATAGGGCTGAACGCCCAGGGCATCGAAGTAATTGCCGCTTACGGTATAGGGCCAGACTACGGAGGGAGTTCCGCGGCCGGTATCGAGCCCAACGCCGCCCATGATGTCGTATAGCACCAGCGAGTCGAAGCTGTGGTTCCTGTCACGCAGGTCGCGGTAATCCGGATACGACTCCGAAGGACTCGTATCTGACCCGTAGGAGCGTTCCAGCATGAACAGCGTCGCTGGGTGCGGCACGTTGAGTGGTCGCAGGATCAACGCATTCAGTACGCTGAACACGATTGCATTGGCGCCAATGGCGAGTGCCAGTGTGAGCACAGCGGTCAAGGCGAATCCGGGCGCTTTTCGCAACTGTCGTAAAGCGAGTCGTATATCGGCGTTCATGCTCCCCCCTAATTACGCATCCTGGTGTACGCATCGTCGTGTATTTTCCTCGGGTTTCCGGGGCTTGTATGTCTTGTACGCGCGTACTGGGGCGGCGGTTCCATTTGCTGTTGCCAGTTCCTACCCAGGGATAACTGGGCACTCCGCTCTTTGAGGCTGGTGAGCTACGCTCCGTATCCCGGCACTGAGAGCCGATCAGAATTCAAGGACACTGGCGGACTTTCGGTACTGATCGGATCTCGATGAGTGCATTCGATCATGCACTCACCGAGATCCGCTGATATCAGATGGCCGAGAGGCCGCCGTCGACGAACAACTCCACCCCATTCACGAAGCCCGAATCGTCTGAAGCAAGAAACAGCGCGACCGTCGCGATTTCCTCAGAACGACCCATCTTTCCCCGCGGGATCAGGGATTCGAACATCTCCTTCGCCTCCTTGGTGAGAACTTCTTCCTGCATCGGTGTGGCAATCGGCCCCGGACCCAGCACGTTCACCCGGATATTCCTGCCCTTCAGTTCGTTTAGCCACGTGCGTGCGAATGAGCGCAATGCCGCCTTGCTCGCCGCATACACGCCGAAACCAGGAAAACCCTTCACTGAAGCAACTGTTCCGGTCATGATGATCGATCCACCATCGTTGAACAGCGGCAACGCCTTCTGAACCGTAAACAGCGTTCCGCGAGCATTCAGGCCGAAGGCCGCATCGAAGTGCTGCTCGGTAATCTCGCCCAGTTTGACGGCCTCGCCCTTGCCGGCGCTCGCGAACAGGACGTCGATCTTGCCCTTTTCCCTCTTGACCGTATCGAACAGGCGGTCGAGGTCGTCGAGATTGGCCGCGTCACCGCGCACGCCGGTCACGTTCCGGCCAATCAGCTTGACGGCCTCATCGAGCGCCTCCTGCCTCCGACCCGTGATGAAAAGGTAGGCACCTTCTTCAACGAAGCGCATGGCGCTCGATCCCCCCGTGACTACTGCGACCTTACCCTCTAGTTTTCCCATAATTGTTCCCTTCGGTAGATGTGTAGCATTAGTACAGTTGAGTAGATCTCTTTGGCGGTGGACGAGAACTGCCCAGGAGTCCTAATATTTTGTCTATTCGTCCAAACTAAGAGGCCACTTTGGATCCGATAACCGACATCTTCAGAACGATGCACGTAACCGCTTTCGGTCAGCACAGGCTCGAGGCTACAGCCCCGTGGGGCTTGATACAGGAGAAACAGACCGAAGAAAAAGTCACGCCTTCCGGCAAAAAAAATTCACCCACAGATTTGGCGCACTTCGCCATGCTGTCGCGCGGTAACTGCTGGATCAGTGTCGAAGGCATTCCGGACCCGATTCCCCTCACCGGTGGCGACTGCTTCTTGCTGGCCCGCGACACTTCGATCGTCATGCGCGATAGCCCGCGAACACGTCCAAGGTCAACCTTCCGCGAAATCGCCGCTAAAGCCAACAGTAATGTCGCTCATTACGGAGGCGGTGGCGCACCAGCGACAGTCGTCTGCGGCTCCCTCAGTTTCGAACGAGCCAGCTTGAAGCCCATCACGAAGCTATTACCGCGCTTCATTTTGATCAAGGCCGATCAGGCCCACACGCTTGCACTTCACAACACAATGCAGGCGCTGGCCTCAGAAATGGCAGAACAGGCGCCAGGATCGGAAGTCGTGGCGACTCGGCTGGCCGAGGTTCTGTTCATTCAGGCACTCAGGGCGCATATCGCGTCGGAAGTGGAGTGGCGCAACAAAGGATGGCTTCGTGCAATTTTCGATCCTCAAGTAGGCGCTGCCCTGAGTGCCGTTCACGACAGTGTGAGTACACCCTGGACAGTCGAATCCCTGGCCGCAGCGGCGACCATGTCTCGCTCCGCATTCGCAGTCCGTTTTAAAGAACTACTCGGACAAACACCACTGGAATATGTAACCGAGTGGCGGATGCAGAAGGCGATGCAGCTACTCCAGCAGCGTGACAAGAAGCTCATAGACGTCGCTCGGTTGGTCGGTTACGATTCCGACGCTGCGTTCAGTAAGGCGTTCAAGCGAGTTGTTGGGGCTAACCCTGGTGAATATCTCAAACGTGGTTATCAAAACCGAGGCCATGTCTGAATGGCGGAGGTATTTGAAGTGGAGGATTCTGACTTTGGCGGCGGGTCTGGGCATCATGGAAGTGTCTTCTTCCAATGAGATGGGTGCTCCAAACGCCTCGCATCTGGGAACAGGAGACCACGCAGCCCAACCAACTGAAGCAGACCAAGATCAGTCCCGGTAAACGACTTCGGGTAGTAATCCGTGTCGGTGAGTGACTCGGCGGAGATTTACCGCTCATCGAGGCGGCCTGCCCAGGATCCGAAAATCGCTGAGCCTGGCCCGTTTACCAGTCCCTACCCTGAACTACCGCCGACATCTATCCATGCAATACCTCCGCGGGAACAAAGGTAAGAGTGAGCACCGTGATGTCATCGTCTTGGCCAAAGGTCTGTGCCGCCTGCGCTATGTGTTCGGCAGACTGGCTGCTAATTGCCCGCATGCGGTCGAAGCCGAAGAGTTCGCCGGTCTGCGAACGTGCTTCGACGACGCCATCCGAAAGAAACGTGAGCGTATCCCCGGGAGCAAGTTGGAGCCGGGTTTCGGTGTATTCGAAATCGGCGGCGATGCCGAGGGGCAGGCTAGGGTCGACTTTCATCTCATCCCCTGACAGGTAGGGTGGAATGTGTCCAGCATTGGCGAGGATTAGGGTGCCGTCGACCGATATGTCACCGCAGAGGCAAGTGGCAAAGCCGCCTAGGCGCATTTCAGACAAAACCAAATTGAGATGGCGCAGAAGTTCAACCGGAATATCCTTCTCCCGGCGTTCGGCTGCACCGAGCAGAACCGCGGCTGTCATCGCGGCGGCAACTCCTTTTCCGCTGACGTCGCCGAGCAGAATCCTCTGCCGTCCCGTAGACAAGATGCGACAGCTATAAAAATCGCCACCTACCTCCAGCGCGGGGCAGAAAGCAATTTCGATCCTGTAGCCGGCAAGACTATCGATCGATGCGGGGATCAGGGCGCGTTGGATCTTCTGGGCTGCTTCCATTTCGCCAGCGAGTACCGACCGCTGGTCGGCAATCTGCCGCTGGTCGCGCACGACCAGCGCGATGAGCGCGGCGACGACGCAAGCCTGCACGATGCTTTGTGCCGGAAACAATACGGCTTGCCACGTTTGAAGGAAAATGCGATTGGCGAAAACTTCGTTTGCGCCGAGAGTGACGAAGAAAGCGAGCAGAATCGCGCCCCATGCCGCGGAAAGCGCGGCGAGAGCGCGCATCCGGGCCGGGATCCGGTGATACGGCCAGAAAGCGACGAACGGACTGATCCCAAGCAGCAGGGCCAGGAGAACAATCGAAATGGGTTCGATGATGACATTGCGCAGCGCATCGAGTGGCAACGCCTGCTGCGGGGGAAGGAGCAACGCCGCCAACTGCCAGGCGGCGCAGACAAACCAGGCTCCGATCAACAACCGGAACGCAGCGGAAATGCGTTTCCGGGCCAGCGCAAAGTAAAAGGACGTCTGCACGAGCATGTTGGCCGTGGCCGTCAAGGAATAAACGACTAGGTATGCCCAGACGGGCTCGTTCGTCATCATGCTCCCGCACAGTGTGTTCACGAACATGAGTCCGAGGAACACACAGGACAGCCCCAGTAAGATGGGTTCGGGATGCTTCCGGTCCGGGACGGAAAATCCCAGGAGCACCAGGCCGACAATTCCGAGCACGACCAGCGGCACGAGCGTTATGAGGTTAGGGTGAAGCGACAAGACAAGAACACCGGCTCTGTTATCGCGCAGGGTCTGCGTTGGCCCAACTCGAATCTCGAGAGCTTGCAGGCTGCCTGACGTTCCCAGCGAGGCAAAGCGCTGAACAATGCGAAGAGACAGGATGTTGGAACGATTGCCGACAAGCGGGGGCGGGAAGGGGAATACCCGGATGAAATCCATGCTGAAAAAGCCGCGGCGCAGATCACCATTGTGGCCAATGGGAGTCCCATTCATGAAGAGTTGGTAGGCAGCCGAAAGGCGGACCTGCACGGAGGGCCTGTCAAATTCCGTCGCGGCAATCGGGCCGAGATGACAGCGGACCCAGAGCCGTGGCTGGTCCGGATTTAACCTCCAATCCGTGTAGGGCTGCCATGCAGATTCGTCGAGATCGGGCGTGGCCCAGACCGGGTCATCGCCAGAGCGCCACACGCATTGCCGGGGGGAGATAGCCAGCATCGACTGCGCTCGCACCGCTGACGTTAGCAGCAGGAGCAGCAGTGCGGCAGCAGCGCAGCGAATTCGCATGAGGAATCATCGTTGCATGGGCTCGGATGCAGCGCAACGGAATTCCCAGCAGCGGGATTTCCTTCTCGAGCGGGAGCGACTTGTGATTGGACTTCAGAAGTCGGCTTGTGTTCAGGAATTCAACGGCACCGATTCTGGAGTGGCGACTTCAGGGCAATGCGCTCATCCAGCACGGGTCACCCAAGGAAAAACGGATCGGTCCTGGAAAACTCATGTTTTCCTCGTCGTCGCTCCTCGCGATGCCTATTTCGGGCGCCTTTCAAAAACTTCCTTGACGACAGGAAGTGCGGAAAATGCATTTGGCCAACCGGCGTAGAACGCGATCTGTGTCAGGACCTCAGAAGCCTGGGGCTGAGTCAGCCCGTTGTCCATCGCGCGATTCAGGTGGTAGGTGATTTGTGCAACCTGCCCCGAAGCGATCAGCGCACTCACCGTCACGAGGCTGCGGTCGCGAGGTACCAGTGCGGGGCGGAGCCACAACTCGCGGAAGAGCAGGTCGGTAGTGTTTTGCACGAGTCCGGGCGAGACCTGCCCGAAGTTGTTGATGACGATAAGCCGACTATTGGTAGTAATCCGTGTCGGTGAGTGACTCGATTTAGCGAGAATGCAGAATCACCAATTTTCGTCCTGAGAACTGACGTACTTTTATCTGCTGAGTGGGCAAGGCTGCTCGCTGCGCTATACGAAACGAAGTAGACAATCTACCTCCATTGGGAGTAGCGTGTCTACATCTATGAGCGAAAAAGACCAGTATAAGAACCGGATTGAGCTGTTGCAGGGAACACTCGACATGCTCATTCTTCAAACGCTGCAATGGGGACCGCAGCATGGATATGGCATTGTCCAGGCGTTACGTTTGCGATCCGGAGATGTGCTTCAGGTGGAGACCGGATCACTGTATCCGGCTCTCCATCGATTGGAGCGTCAGAGTTGGGTGCAGTCTGAATGGAAGCAGTCAGAGAGCAAGCAAAAAGCCCGATACTACCGAATCACGGCCAAGGGGAAAAAGCAGTTGGCCTCTGATCTGGGCCGATGGGAGCGGATTGTCGAAGCGATTGGGTCGGTGATGTACGTCAAGCCGGAGGAGAGTGAGTCATGAAGTGGTTCCCGAGCTTCGGTTTTCAGCGGCGCAAGCGCGAATTGCAGGAAGAGATCGATGCTCACCTGCGGATGGCGATTGCAGATCGAGTGGCGCGAGGCGAGACGGCAGAGACGGCGCGACAAGCGGCGGCGCGGGAATTCGGAAATATTCCTCTGGTGCAAGATGTGACGCGCGACATGTGGGGCCAAGCGTGGCTTGAACAGCTAGGCCGGGATGTCCGTTACGCGTTACGGCAACTGCGCAAGAGCCCCGGCTTTTCGATCACCGCGACGGCGATGCTGGCAGTAGCTATCTGCGCCAACAGCACCGTATTCAGTTGGATCGACGGCACAATGTTGCGTCCGATTCCTGGCGCGCGGGACATGGGCGATCTTGTTAGCCTGCAGAGGGGGGAACGGAACTTCTCCCCGACTCCGCCCTTCTCGTATCTCGACTATCGCGATCTGCGCGAGCAGAACCACACCTTCGCCGGAATACTTGCCTACCATCACGATTGGATCGCTCTGACCGGCAATGCACAGCCGGAGCGTGTCTATATTGCAAACGTATCGGCGAACTATTTCGATGTGCTCGGCATCAAGCCGTTGCTGGGGCGTTTCTTTCTGCCTGAAGAGGAGTCACGTGCAGTTCCCAACGTGGTCCTGGGTTACTCGCTCTGGAAGACGCGTTATGCCGAAGACCCGGCAATTGTGGGCAAGTCGATCGAGGTTGCCCGGCATCCTGTGACGGTGATCGGTGTGGCGCCGGAGGGGGTTGTCGGAGCAATGCCCGGAATCCGTGAAGATCTGTGGGTAACGCTCGACCCCCTCGGGACGGATGAGTGGCGGATGACGCATCGCAGTGGTGGTGCGGTCTGGCTGAACGTAATAGGAAGATTGCGGCCCGGCGTGAGCCGTGGCCAGGCAGCCCAGGATCTCGACACCCTGATGCACCATATTGTGACGGCGTATCCGGACCAGCATCTCGGCGATAACCGGATCACGCTCGATCCCATGTGGCGTTCGCCATTCGGCGCTAACGGATATATGGCGGCGACACTGCCCATTCTACTGGCCTTCGCCGGTTTGGTGCTGTTGCTGACCAGCGCGAACGTGGCTACGCTCACGCTGGTGCGGTTTGTATCCCGGCGGCGTGAACTTGCGATCCGGCAGTCGCTCGGGGCCAATCGCATACAACTGGTGCGGCAGATGATGCTGGAGGGCGCTGTGCTTTCCATCGTCGCAGGAGTCGTGGCCCTTGGATTGACATCGTGGACATCGAAGACATTCGCATGGTTCTTTCCAGCGAATGCAATTCCCCTCGTACTGAACGGCAACATGGACCATAAGGTGGTGATTGGGATTGCAGTGTTCTCTCTATTGGCCGGTATGCTATGCGGCGCGCTCCCCGCCTGGCGTTCGTCTCACGCGCCGGCCATTGAGGTACTGAAGGCAGAGTCTGCAAGTATCTCCGGCGGCTCACGCAACCGGAAATTGCTCAGCGGGCTGGTGGTGGCGCAAATCGCGCTTTCACTTCCTCTGCTGTTGTGCTCCGGGCTATTTCTGCGAACACTGCGGAATCTCGCCGGCGCGAATCCCGGATTTGAGCAGGACCACATTCTCACTGCGTCCGTGGGGCTGAATATTGCCGGCTACAGCAACGATGAGACACAGTTGATCCGTCACAAGATACTTGACCGCGTGTCGGCATTGCCCGGCGTGAAGGTTGCGTCTCTTACGGACTGGATTCCGATGACCCTGAGCCACAAGGGCGAGGATGCGTATCCGGAAGGGTATGTGCCGCACCCCCATGAATCTTTGCAGGTGTACCATGCCGAGGTGTCCCCGCGGTATTTCGAATCCCTTAATATACCCATTTTGGAAGGACGCGAGTTTACACCGGATGACGATGAAAAGGCCCCGAGGGTACTCATCGTGGATCAGACCGCGGCGAGGCGCTACTGGCCAGGGCAGGATCCGCTGGGAAAGAGGCTCAGGGTGTGGGGCAGACTTTTCACGGTTGTCGGCGTTGCCAGGAATTCAACACATATTTTCGTGAATGAGTCACCGGAGCCTATGGTCTATATGAGCTTTTTCCAGGAGGGGTACGAGACTATCGTGCAGGTGAAGACCGAGGGAAATCCCCTCGACCTGGCGCCGGCGGTGGAGCAGGCCATTCATGGGATCGATTCGCGACTGCCGGTTTTCGATGTGCGTTCCATGCGGGAGTGTACCCAGATGGCGAGCAGTTTCGCGGTTATACAGAGCACCCTGGCAGGAATGTTCGCGCTGATCGGGCTGGTTCTTGCAGTAACGGGGATCTACGGAGTCGTGGCCTATCGAACCCAATTGCGGACCCACGAGTTCGGAATACGAATGGCTTTAGGTGCTTCCCGTGTCGATGTGCTGCGGCTCGTGCTGGTGCAGGGATTATGGCTCGCAGGCACTGGCCTGGCGCTGGGACTGGCGTTTGCGTTGGGACTCACACGTCTTATCGCCCGGCTGTTGTACGGAATCAGCGGCAACGATCCGGTCTCCGTCGTTTCCGTCGTCATGCTCCTGGGAGCAATGTCATTGCTGGCATGCTACCTTCCCGCACATCGAGCGATGCGCCGGAACCCCGTGTCCGCAATTCGCGAGCTGTAAGCCGCAGCTCGGACTCGACGCGAATTGGACGGATTCGGGGTATGCGTAGCGCTCCACCTGGTTGGCAAGAAGGGTAACCGGATTCCACCGGTCACAGACCAATGTCCGCAAGGTGGATCTTCGTTGTGCGTTGACGTGAACAGGCCAATGCGCTCATCCAGCACGGGTCACCCAAGGAAAAACGGATCGGTCCTGGAAAACTCATGTTTTCCTCGTTGTCGCTCCTCGCGATGCCTATTTCGGGCGCCTTTCAAAAACTTCCTTGACGACAGGAAGTGCGGAAAATGCATTTGGCCAACCGGCGTAGAACGCGATCTGTGTCAGGACCTCAGAAGCGTGGGGCTGAGTCAGCCCGTTGTCCATCGCGCGATTCAGGTGGTAGGTGATTTGTGCAACCTGCCCCGAAGCGATCAGCGCACTCACCTTCACGAGGCTGCGGTCGCGAGGTACCAGTGCGGGGCGGACCCACAACTCGCGGAAGAGCAGGTCGGTAGTGTTTTGCACGAGTCCGGGCGAGACCTGCCCGAAGTTGTTGATGACGATAAGCCGACTATTGGTAGTAATCCGTGTCGGTGAGTGACTCGGCGGAGATTACGTACTCATCGAGATAAGCTATTCGACAGCTATTCGCCGGATTTGAAGAAGCCGCAAAGAGGAGGGAAGAACGCACCGCATGAGACGTCCTTCCCCTTCCCAGGAGCTCAAGAATACGGAGACCGCATGAACACGGAGTATTCTCGACCCTGTAGAACCTTCCTGCTTATTCAGTTCGCAATGCCTGCGTCGGATTGATTCGCGACGCTCTCCATGCGGGAACGAGGCAGGCCAAAACCGCAACCGCCAGCAGCGTCGCAATCACGCCGGAGAGAACCACAGGATCGAGAGGCTTCGTTCCGAAAAGCATCGACTGGAAGATGCGTGTCGCCGCGAAGCTCATCACCAAACCAAGCCCGAGCCCGAATAGCGCTGGCCGCAGGCCATCCATCAGCATCAACTGCAAGAGCTGATCTCGTTGCGCGCCGAGCGCCATGCGGATTCCCAGTTCCGAGGTCCGCTGAGTGGTAAGGTACGATAGCACGCCGTACAATCCCACCGAAGCAAGAATCAGCGACAAAATAGCAAAAGCCAGCACAAGGGTTGCGCTCAGGCTCGCATTCACCAGGGACGCGCCAATGATCTGGTTCATGGTGAGCACATCTGAGACCGGAAGTTCAGGATCGAGCGACGCGATCTGTTTTTGCAGCGGCACCGAGGATTGCAATGGATCCGTTGCCGTGTGAACCGCGAGCGTCGCATCGCTACGGCCCTCAAGGATCGGGAAATACGCTGTTGCTTTCGGCTCTTTGCCGACTTGGTACAGGATGTCGCCGACGACGCCCACAATCTCCCAATCCATCAGGTTAGGCGCTCCATCGTGGGCGCGCGCTGGAAAGTGCAAATGCTTGCCGATAGGATTTTCGCCTGCGAAATATTGCTGAACGAGTTGACGGCTCACAATCACCTTGTACGAGCGCTCAACACGTTCGTCGCTGGTAAAGAACCGTCCGCTCACAAGCGGAATTCCGAGCGCGCTGAAATAGCCCGGATCGGCCCAGCGCGTCAGCGCGTCGGGCAAGTGTTCGCCCGTCTTGAGCGGAGGATGCTCCTTCACCGTGAATTCGTCGGTACCCCAATATCCTGTTCCCGGAACGGTGGTTCCCAATGCAGCGCCGCGAACTCCGGGCATAGCTCTCACTCGCGCCAGCAGCGCTTCATTGAATGCGTTTCGCTTCTCCGGCGTGTCGTACTTCTTGCCGGGCAGGTTGTATTGCAAAGTGAGCGTGTTGTCTACTACGCACCCGACATTGGCCGTGCGCAATTGCATAAAACTTTTGAGCAGCAGCCCGGCGGCCACCAGCAGCACCACGGTGATTCCAATCTCCGCCGTGAGCAGCGACTTTCTGAGCGCGGTGCGCGAAACGCTGCTCGAGCCGGTCCGGACCGAGGTGTGCAGGGCCTTCAGCATCGACTTGCCTGTTGTGGAAAGCGCGGGCAGCAAACCTGCAATCAGCGCCGCAGCGAACATGAGCGCGCAGGCAAACGCAATCACCGCGCCATCAATGTGAATGCTCTGCGCTGTGGGCAGGTCCTTCCACGTTTTTGCCAGCCACTCAGTGGCGCCCAATGACAGCAGAATCCCGCCCACACCGCCGGCTGCGCAAATCAGAACACTCTCGGCCATCTGCTCGCGAATCAGGGTGGCCCGCTGAGCGCCGAGGGCGCTTCGTATCGCCACCTCCTTCTGCCGTGCCGCGCCCCGCGCCACCAGCAGGTTGGCAACATTGAGGCAGCCGATAAGCAGCATGCAGCCAACTGCGGAAAGCATCAACGTCAGCGGCTTCTTCACATCTCCGGCGAGATCCTCGTTCAGCGAGCGCGAAACAACATCTTCAGCCACCGGATCGTGCGGGTACTGCAAATGAAGCTGGTACTGTATGGCGCCAACCTGCGCGATTGTGCTGGCCAGGCTTACGTCAGGGCGGAGCCTTGCCACCACCTTGCTCCCATGCCAGTCGTGATGCTGAAGCATCTCAGGACTGGCATCGGCCTTGTAGGGAACCCACAGCTGAATTCCGGCATCGGGATAAGTGAACCACGAGGGCAGCACGCCGACCACTGTGTAGGGTTTGCCGTCAAGGTGAATCTGGCCGCCCACAATCTTCGCGTTGCCTGCAAACCGCCTCTCGAACACGCTCCAGGTCAACATCACAACGGCGCTGCCGCGCTGATCGTCCGCCTCCGTAAAGTCCCGGCCCAGTGTCGGCTGCACTCCCAGCAGTGAAAACAGGTTCGAGGAACCTGCCGCTGCGCGGACCGACTCCGGCAATTCGTTGCGCACACCGGTGAGGTTGTACCCGGCATAACGCATGATTGCCATATCTTCAAAGCCGTGGGTCTTCGAGCGCCAGTCGTAGAAGTCGGCTGGCGCAACCGGGTGGTAGCTTAATTCCCCTCCTCGGAAGTGTTCGTATACCATCACCAGCCGAGCGGGGTCACGAAATGGCAGCGGCCGCAGCAGCGCCGAACGCATAACGGTGAAAAGGGAAGTGGCCGCGCCGACGCAAAGAGCCATCACCGCAACCGCGATGATCGTGAACCCGGGCGCTCGGCTCAACGTTCGAAAGGCGTATTTTACGTCGCGGGCGATACCGGCCAACCGTTGGGGAGCGCTTTGCCTCAACAGCGATTCGCGCACCTTCTGTGGGTTGCCAAATTTCAGTCGGGCCTGTCGCCGGGCTTCGTCGGGTGTCAGGCCGCGGGCCTCATTGTCGGCAGTCTCTTCCGTCAGAAAAGCCTCGATCTCGTCCTGCAACTCTGAGTCGGAGCGTTTGCGGTGTAGGAATCTCATCCAGCTC
The DNA here is from genome assembly GCA_963711525.1 of uncultured Acidobacteriaceae bacterium. Lineage (GTDB taxonomy): Bacteria > Acidobacteriota > Terriglobia > Terriglobales > Acidobacteriaceae > PALSA-350. Next base: position 45,868 of record CAVQEO010000001.1, read on the forward strand.
ATTGCGCACCGCCTTCTTCACCCATCACAAGGCCAATTGCGCGGCTCATTTGCCGCCAGCGGCTGGTTTCGCGAACCAACTGCTTACGGCCTTCTGCCGTCAACCGGTAGAACTTGGCCTTGCGATTGTTCTCGCTCGCACCCCAATAGGAGGAAACCCACCTTCGGTCCTCGAGCCTGTGCAGCGCGGGATAGAGGGAGCCTTGCTCCACCTCCAGAAGATCCTCAGAGGTGCGCTCAATGACTTTGGCGATCGTATGGCCGTGTGCATCACCGCCGACAAGGGTCCGCAGGATCATCATGTCCAGGGTGCCCTTGAGCATTTCATTCTGTGGCTCGCTGCTTTTCCGCACCGATCTCTCCACTCGGACTTCTATGGGAAAGAATCATACACCACTCGAACTTCTATGGGAAGATCAAAAATTGAGCAGGGCCTCGATTGACGACTTCAGGCCAATGCGCTCATCCAGCACGGGTCACCCAAGGAAAAACGGATCGGTCCTGGAAAACTCATGTTTTCCTCGTTGTCGCTCCTCGCGATGCCTATTTCGGGCGCCTTTCAAAAACTTCCTTGACGACAGGAAGTGCGGAAAATGCATTTGGCCAACCGGCGTAGAACGCGATCTGTGTCAGGACCTCAGAAGCCTGGGGCTGAGTCAGCCCGTTGTCCATCGCGCGATTCAGGTGGTGGGTGATTTGTGCAACCTGCCCCGAAGCGATCAGCGCACTCACCGTCACGAGGCTGCGGTCGCGAGGTACCAGCGCGGGGCGGAGCCACAACTCGCGGAAGAGCAGGTCGGTAGTGTTTTGCACGAGTCCGGGCGAGACCTGCCCGAAGTTGTTGTTCACCTGGACGGCTCGTAGGCTTTCAGCGTCTTCGTTCAAAGGGAGCAGCTTTCCTCTCGCAGGCGGAAGCTGGTCGATCCCAATTCCATGTTGATGGAAGATGTCCTTCGCCACGGCTATGGCTGCCATCGCGTTGGCCCATCCTGAGTAAAACGCGAGGTGGGTGATGATCTCAGAGAGTTCGCATGGCGTCACGCCATTGTTCAACGCCAAAGCAAAGTGAAAAGGCATTTCAATCGTTTGAATGCGTGCGATGAGAGCCGCCACCGTGACGACACTACGGTCACGCGATGAAAGCCCGGGCCGCTTCCATAAGCCGTCGAGGAGCGCCCCTTTTGTGTAGTGCTCCAGCGCCGGGGAGACGGCCCTCACATCGTCATAGGTCAGTGCGGACGGCAGCGTATTCGCCTTCTTGCTATCGGTCATTCTCTTCTCCCGTGCGGAAGCGGACCCGCCTCCTCAAAGCGCAGCGATGAGGAGCGTCGTGCCCGGTTGCAAAAACTCGCGTCGGTCCGCACCGTCCAGCGCGTCTGATATCTGAAGCTCCCTCATGCCTTAGCGCATCACGTAGCCGCCATCGACAGAGATCGACTGGCCGGTGACGTAGCTTGCTTTGTCGCTGCACAACCACAGAACGGCATCTGCAATTTCCTCTGGCCGCCCCAATCGCTTCATCGGAACGAAGGTCTTCAGCATCTTGTCGAGCTCGGGTCCTTGCCCCTCGGCGATCATCTTGTCAGACATCGGGGTTTGGATCATTCCCGGGCAAACGTCGTTCACCCGAATGCCGCGCGTCGCATATTCAAGCGCAGCACTCTTGGTGAATCCAATGACGCCGTGCTTCGCGGCATGGTAGGTTCCGCGTTGGTTTCCGCCGATCAGGCCTCCCAGCGAAGAACAGTTGACGATGGCTCCGCTGCCTTGCTCGCGCATCTGTTGCAGTTCAAACTTCATGCAACTCCATACGCCACGCAGATTGATGCTCATTACGCGATCGTAGTCTTCACGGGTAGAGTCAGCTGTTTCGGCAAGAACGTTTTGAATGCCGGCATTGTTATACGCGGCATCGAGACGACCAAACGTGGCAACGGTCTGCTTGACCATCGCTTCTACCTGAGCGTCATCCGACACATCGCAGCGTACAGCCAACGTCCTATGCCCCTTGCTGGCGAGATCTTCAGCAGCGGCTTGTACTTCCTTTTCGTTCCAATCGGCCAGCACCACGGAAGCGCCCGCTTCCGCAAATGCTTTCGCCGTCGCAAGTCCCAATCCGGAAGCCGCACCGGTCACGAGAGCGACTTTGTTTTCAAACGATATCTTCATGCTGATTCTTCTCCTTCAAACTGTGGCCTTCACTTGGCCGCTTCGCATTCAGGTCCTCTTAGTAGTGCACCCAGGTGACAAACCAACGTTCATCCGGTCGTGTTGACCGGATGATTAGGTGCCCGTCGGGTGTGAACTCGAACTTGCGAGGAAGGTTTTTGCCTACGAGCAGATCGCCCGTAATCGAACCCTGAACGTGATGGGTCACCGTATGTGCAGTCTCATCCACGTCGTAGCTGCCAAACGACGCCTCATACCCATTCAGGACGTATTCGTTCGATAGCGTGTTTGCTGAGGCCGGATACATCAATTGCACGGACATGTGTCCGTCTCGCGTGTAGAGCAGCATTCCTTTCGGTTGCGGACTAGGCGCAGGCTGTCCATCAGCGCCGGGTGCATCTAAGCGGACCAGATGCCATGCGCCGATCAACTTCTCTCGCGCACTATCCTTCCGTGCAGTTTGCGCTGACGCGGAGACAGTGAGAGCCATCGCGACAACCCCGCCGCACGCGATTGTCTTGATACGCGCGCCGCTCATCGGCCCACCAACGATTGGTGGAATGGCGAGTAGCGGGCGCCCTCCAACTCGACCTTTGATGAAGCGTCCTCAAGGGACTGCACTTCGTCACTCGTGAGTTCGATGGTTGCGCCACCCAGGTTTTCGTCCAGACGTGCAAGCTTCGTCGTGCCCGGAATTGGAACGATCCAGGGCTTCTTCGCGAGCAGCCACGCAAGGGCGATTTGAGCGGGCGTGGCTTTTTTCTTCTCCCCGAACGCGGTAATCACATCGACCAATGCCTGATTTGTCTTGCGATTCTCTGGACTGAAGCGCGGCACCGTATTGCGGAAGTCGGTGCTATCGAACTTGGTCTGGGAGTCAATCTTTCCAGTCAGGAAACCCTTCCCGAGCGGGCTGAATGGCACAAAGCCGATTCCGAGCTCCTCAAGGGTGGGCATCACCGTATCTTCTGGCTCTCGAAAAAACAGCGAATACTCACTCTGCAGCGCAGTCACCGGCTGTACCACATGGGCGCGGTGGATCGTCTGTGCGCTCGCCTCCGACAGTCCGAAATGCTTAACCTTACCCTCCCGGATCAGGTCCTTCACTGTGCCTGCGACATCCTCAATCGGCACGTTCAGGTCGACGCGATGCTGATAGTAAAGATCGATGACCTCAACCTTCAGCCGCTTCAGCGAGCCCTCCAACGCCTCCCGGATGTGCTCTGGCCGGCTGTTCAACGCGCTCCACTTGCCGCCGTCCTGCGGGTTCGGCTCCCACCCGAACTTCGTCGCGATCACCACTTGGTCGCGGACCGGAGCTAACGCCTCCCCCACAAGTTCTTCGTTTGTGAACGGGCCATACACTTCGGCTGTATCGAAAAAGGTGACCCCTCGCTCCACTGCGGCTCGTATTAATGCGATCATCGACTGCTTGTCTTCGGCCGGCCCATAGCCGAAGCTCATTCCCATGCAGCCCAGTCCAATCGCCGACACTTCCAAATTGCTGTTTCCAAGCTTGCGTTTTTGCATCGCCTCTCCTCCGTCAACCGCACAACCTTCACAGTAGCGAACGGATCGAACTGCCGCTTTCCCGATCCTGCCAATCTTTTGCCTGATTCTGTCTGCGCACCACATTTTGTGCATACAAGCCTGCCTTCCGCAGTATGCTGGAAATGGAGACGTCGCAACCAACATGGCGAAACCGCCCGAAAAACGCAGCACCCGGAACGCAGCCGCCATCGGCATGCGCAAAGAACTGGCCTTGAAGATTGCGGCGCACGCGCCGTCGCACGGTGAGAACCCAACTTCTGTCCCCGGCATGGCGCTCTACCGCCGCACCACACCCACGGCCTGCTTTCTCGCTACGTACGAGCCCAGCCTCACCGTCTTCGTTCAGGGCCGCAAGCGCGTCAACCTCAACGGCATCCTGTACCTCTGTGACGAATCGTCCTTTCTGCTTTCCTCGATCGACGTCCCCGCCGAAAGCCAGATCATCGAAGCCTCAGAACAGGTCCCGATGCTCTCGATGTTTTTGCGTCTCGACATGCCCACCGTGCGCGAGGTCCTCAGCCGCGAAGATCTTCCCGAGCCTGCAACCTCGGTAAAGCCCCGCGGAATCGCGGTCGGCGAAACCACCGTCGGCCTGCTCGACGCCTGCTCGCGACTGATCGATCTTCTCGATACTCCCGAGGACATACCGTTCCTCGGTCATCTCATCCAGCGCGAGATCCTCTACCGGATCCTCCGCACTCCGCAGGGCGAACGCCTCCGCGCCATCGCAACCACGGGCGACCTCAGCCACCGCACCGCGCGGGCCATCGCCTGGCTTCGCGCCAACTATGCCAAGCCCTTGCACATCGAGGACCTCGCAACCACCGCCCGCATGGGAGTCTCAACGCTCCACCACCAGTTCCGTGCTCTCACGGCGATGAGCCCGCTTCAATATCAGAAACGGCTTCGCCTGCAGATGGCGCGGCAGCGCATGCTGATGGACGGCATGGATGCCACCAGCGCGGCCTACGAGGTCGGCTACGAAAGCGTAAGCCAGTTCAACCGCGAGTACAGTCGCTTCTTCGGCCAGCCACCTATGCGCGATATCAAGACCCTGCGAGACAACAAAGTCGTGTCCATCAACGCCGCCTAACGCCGAACCATCCAGATGGCATCAGGATTTAGGAAGCGGCTGTCGCTTTGGATTAGTAGCGAGAATCGCCCCAGGGTCTCGGTATCCCGGCACTGAGACCCGTTTAGAGTTCCTGGACACTGTGTACTTTTCATTACTGAATCCGATGGATGACCCGTGAGCGAGAATCTTTAGATTCTCGCTCACTTCAGAGCGCATGCGGAAAGCCTTTGAACGCGCCGCTCTTTCGGGGGTTTTCTCAAGTGGTTTTCCGCTCAGTGCATTGCAATCCGTCAGAGAATCTGACACTGGCAATCATGTGTAACCAGGCATCGAGATAATGATCAAGCCTGGTAAACATGAAAAAGCCCCAAAGTGGCGTTGGGGCTTTTTCACGCGTGCTCCGTTGTTTGGCTACGAGGGCACGCGTGCGGAAGTAGCGCATCTGAAGGTCGGCGATAATCGATGTCCTGCCATTGAAAACCCAGGCACTCTGAAACTCGCAAACCGGTCGAGGCCGCAAGTAGCGTCAAACTGGACTCGACACTCAGAACCGCAAACCGAGGCTCAAATAGCCATCTCGCCTTTCCGCGCGATCTCCATTCCAGAAGTTATCTTATGAAAAGGGTCCGCAAATGATTGGCATCAAGGACATCGGAACTCGGCAACTGGAGACGCGGGATCTGGGCGACTCCCTGCAATTTGTGCTCAAGCGAAATCCCCGATGGGGAAACGTGATTGCCGGACTGATTGTGATTGGCGGGGTCAGTTTCGTTGCGTGGTGGCGGCATAGTGTCATGCTTCTCGTCTTCGCGGTGGTTGGAATCATTGGACTCGTCTCCAACCGACTGCGCGGCCGCGAAACAACGTTGCTCGTCAACGGGGCCGAGGTCGTCGCGCAGGGAGATCTTCAGAGCTCGCCCGCCGAGGAGATGACCATTCCCCTGAATGAGATCACCTCGATGGGGTGGAGCGCCGGCGGCCAGGACGACAGCGGCGGCCTTTACGTCGCGAAGGGATTCGAGCGGTCGTATATCGTACCCGGCGCCTCCGATGCGCAGGCTCGCGAGATTCTCGCGGCGATCACAGGAAAATTTCCGGGATTTCCCATTGACGACAAAACCTGGGCTTCGTTGATCTGGGGCGATGAAAGCGTGCTCATAGATCTCGGCCTCGATGAGAGTAACCAAGGCGAAGACTCTCACAGCAAGTCATAGAGTTGCTGATGCGCGGCTCGACATCGATCAAAACACTCGTAGAAGCTGCTTTCTTGGTAGAATGCGCAAGAGCGCCGTCCCCCAGGCAATCTCCCCATCTCGTATCGAAGCGCTGAAAGTCCGCAAGCTGGTCTCCTCGGCATCCCATCGCCGAATGAACGGTCTCGAGAGACCCGGAAAGAAAGGTCCAACCAGTATGGCGCGGCAGGCTATCGATCTCGCGCAGCAGACCAACGCGTCCACTATCAATCGTTGGCTGTCGGGTGGAGGCAAATCCCTTCTCCCCGCCGGATGCTGCCTGCTGGTCGGGCTCTTCTATCTCTCCGCCTTCTTTCCCAAGCACCACGCGTGGGAGGCCGCCGCTTTCATCTTTGTGGGCTTGGGTGTTCTCGCAGGACTGCACCATTCCACCTCCGTTCCGGCCGCCGTTCCGCTCTTCTTGGACGATGTTGTCCACGTGGTGCTGGGAGCCCTGTCGGTCCAGCTTGCCATCCGAAGCGGCGGGATGACGGCTGTCCAGGGGGCGGCCATGGTGGGCGGGCTGGCATGGCTCAGCGGACGAATAGGCCTGCTTGATCAGCGAGTGCTCCCGGCATCCCTCTACTGCGGAGCCTTTGCTGGGATGACCTCGTCGCATGTCCTGCCGGGTATTTCTTGGGTCTTCCTAGCCGGGACCATCGCCGGCATCATCTACTCGTTGGCCCGGCATTTCTGGGTCGGCATCGGCGGCAAACTCGGGACCATCGCATTTGCGGGTACCGCGCTCACCGTGATGGCGGCTCGGCTGACGGGATGGAATCATGCGGATCCTGCCGCTTCTCCCATCGATGGCCTCTGGCTGTGGGCGGTTTTCGGTGTAGCAATCGTGGCCGCCATCGTCACTTTCTGGTTATCGGAGCCCTGCAAGTTCGGGGCGGTGTGTGCCTCGGCAGTACCCTCTGCCATCCTGGCGCTGGGCATCAATCTGTTGAGTCCGGCGTGGAAGGTCAAGATGCTTCCGCTCGCGACTGCGTGGTTCGGCGCGAGCTTTGCCGGCATGACGTCGATGGAGCGCCTCGCCGGCCGGTATTGGATGCTGCCATTGTTGGGCTTGATTTTCGGCGTCCTGTTCGCTGGTTCCGGCCCTCGCGTGCACGGTTTCGGAGGACTCCTTGGAATCACTGCTCTGGTGTCGGTAATGGCAGCCTTGGGACTTGCCCGGTGGGGGCCAACAAATGCGATCAGCTCGCCAAAGGATGTCTAGCTGCCACCCTGCTTAGAGATAGCGAGGTAGCGCGGATTCTGAATAGGGTAGCGCGAGCTCGGTCACCTGCACTCGAGCGCTTGAGGGCCGATGAAACGACGCCAGGCGCGTAGAGAATAGCGCGTGATTTGTTGTTTAGTACTATGCTGACGGATCCCTAACCCACCGCAATGTCCGTGCAGTCAACGAGGACATCCTGACAGCACTTCGGTGAGCCTACTCCCACCGGAGACGCGAGAGAAGCGCTCTACGAGCAGACTGTGCGGGCATTTCTCCACCCACTTTCTCCACCCGTGATTGACCCGTCTTACCCGTATTTCCACGTATTTCGGCGCCCTCTACGTCGTGTAAGTAGTTGTAACTATTGCTTATTAACGCCCTGAAAAGGCCGGCGTCTGCGAGAGTGATCGCATCGGTACCGGGAAACGCCCTAGTGTTTACTGATTCCCAGGGGGTGAACTGCCACTTGGACGAAAAGTCGGCATACCGGACATGTGCCGTTTAGTAGCGCTTCACACACCACTTCTCCGCAAAGCCGCTATATACGGCAACTTGGCAGAGGCATAGCCGATCCGACTGGGTGAATGAGTGACTTGGCCTGTTGGCAACAGTTGAGCCAAGGGTTACTTGTCCGGAAAGCCGACCCTTCGTCCCAGTGGAAAGTCCCCCGCTGGAAGTTAGTGAACACCACGGCGTTGTCGGTACTAATGCGCAGAACCGGCTAACCCGACTTCGATGATCGTGATATCCGATGCCATCTTGCTCGAGTTACTTGCCATCATTGCTCTTGCGCATTAGCTTGCGATCAGACTTGTGCTCTGCCCCCGTCAACAAACAGCTCGATACCGGTGGCGAAACTGGAATCATCCGAGGCTAGAAACAACGCCGCCTTGGCAATTTCATCGGGCTCCCCCACGCGGCCCATCGGGATGGTGGACACGATCCTCGCGATAGCGTCCGCCGGTTGTCCAACAACAATCGGCGTGTCGGTTGGACCAGGACTGAGGACATTTGAACGAATATGACGATCCTTCAGTTCCACGGTCCATGCCCGAACGAAGTTGCGGAGAGCGGCCTTGCTCGCGCCATAAACCCAAAATCCTGGAGTACCCTTCACACTCGCGACGGAGCCGTTGAGGATGATCGAGCCGCCATCATTCAGTAGCGGTAATGCCTTTTGCACCGTGAAAAGCGTTTCTTTGACATTCGTGTTGAATATGTTGTCGTAGAACTCCTCCGTGACCGCGCCCAGCGGGAGAAACCCACCGATGCCAGCGTTGGCGAAAACGATATCGATTCGCCCCTTTGCCTTGACCGTCTCGTAGAGACGATCAAGGTCGTCCAATTTGGAAACGTCTCCCTGGACACCTGTAACGTTCGTGCCGATCGCCTTGACGGCCTCGTTCAGTTCCTTTGCGCGACGGCCAGTGATGAAGACATAGGCTCCCTCTTCGGCGAAAAGTTTTGCCGTAGCAAACCCTATGCCGGTAGAGCCGCCAGTAATGACCGCCACCTTCCCCCGCAACTTCTTACCTTTGGCCATTTGCTGTAGTTCTCCCTGCCGTAATGTCAACTTGCACTCTGTAGATGGGGCGATGGGCTTTCCGGATTCATCGCAAACATAAATAGCTGCTATTCCGAAATCGAATTGTCGGGCCGAATCCGCGAAGGCCTGTGCTCGTCGACGTCAAAAAGACAATTGTGGTTGGAATCGTCCTTTCCCTGAACTGCATCAAAAGGGACAATTGCGATCAGAATCGTCAACGGATGAGCCGCATCCCTCGCATTCTAAGGAGGACTTGAATGAACGAACTGTTGGAGTTTGCACTCGAGGCACACGGCGGTCTTGCGCGCTGGAGAGAAGTGACAGAGATCAAAGCCGATCTCTCGGTGACCGGTGCACTCTGGCGAGCCAAGAGTCAATTGGATGCTTTGAAACACATCAGGATTGAGGGCAGCTTGCGGCAACAGAAGATGACGACCCACATCATCGGACAAAACAAGCGATTTCAGTACTCGCCTGATTCCGTAACCACCGAAACCGAAGATGGAACCCTGTTGGAGCGTCGTGACCATCCTCGTGCCTTTTTTAGCGGCCACCAGTTGCAAACTCCTTGGGACGACCTGCACGTCGCATATTTCGGCAGCTATGCACTGTGGACCTATTTCACAATCCCGTTTCTCTACACATATCCGGGTTTCGTGACCGAGGAGCTTCCCCCATGGGAGGAGGATGGAGAGACATGGAGGCCTCTCAGCGTTCTGTTTCCGGAGAATATCGCGAGTCACACTAAAAAACAGGTATCGAACTTTGGTCCGGATGGCCTTCTCAGGCGTCACGAGTACACGGTTGACGTTGTGGGCGGCGCCCAGGGTATGAACTATGCATCGGACTACCGTAACTTCAATGGGATTTCCGTCCCGATGAAGCGCCGTGTGTACGCTTACGATGCAGCTAAACGAAAGATTGCAGATCCAGTGTTAGTGGCGATTGACATCCACGATATCGCCTTCAATTAAGTTCATGTCATATCAAAGTTGACCAGGAGGATGTTATGAAGAAGGCAAAGGAGCTCTTGTTAGAGTTCACCGCCCTCGCAATCAGAGATGCGGAGAAAACGGCAGATATGTTTGCCGAGGATGGCGCATTTGAAATGCCCTATCTAGCCACATTCGGGTACCCCGCGGAGTACAAGGGGCGCGAAGCGCTCGTCGGTTTTTTCCGATTCGTACGCGATCTTTATCCTGAATTCGAATTCCAAAATGTTCGAGTGCTGATCGATACACCGGAACAGGTCTTTGCGGAATACGAGTTCACTGCGGTGTCGAGCAAAACAGGACGACAAATACATCAGCTCTTTTTTGGTCGTCTGGTCGCAGAGAACGGCAAAATCAAACTGCTCAGAGAAGCATTGAATAGTCTCGAAGTGGCCCGCGCCACCGTCCAGGACAGCGCGGAATTGTTTTGAGGAGAGGTCGTCACTTTGCTATCGCCGAAACTGCGAGGCGTTGCCTTCCCACCGACTCGCGCTTCGATTTCTTGGGTCGCGGTAAACCGCTCCGTTTAAGACTCGAGTCCTTGGTTGGAGGCTGTGAAAGAGCCGCTAGCATACTTGATCGATTGTGCTTGAGTATTTCGTCGGCCATTGCCGGCTGGCTGGTAGACAACGCCCGTGATAAGAGGACACTCCCCACCATGTGGCTGTAAAGCGATATGGCACGCGCGTGAGCCTCCTCGTGCGTAAGTCTTGAGTCCTGTTCAAGAACCATTATTGCTATCTGATTGACAGCTTGCGCCAGCGCCTCAGCATAGGAGGCCTGAGCAGCCTTCGAAAGATGAGGAATTTCTCCGGCGAAACCCGCAATCGGGCAACCGCGATCAATATCATCCCGCTGCTCCGGGGATAGGTACCACTTAATGTAGCGGATCAGCGGATCGGCCCCTAGTCGCCGAGATTGGGCGTTCGCTGCTTCGAGTTGCCGCCGCCCCTCGTCCGTGGCTTTGCCAACCACCTCCGAAACGAGTGCTTCCTTGGACGCGAAGTGGTTATAGAAGCCCCCCTGCGTAAACCCGGCTTCCTTCATCAGCTCTGCGAGGCCGACCGCATCGACTCCCTTTTCCCGAAAAAGCCGCTCGGCTGCTTCAAGGATGCGTTCTCGGTTGTGGACTGCCTGCTCCTTGGTAACGCCCATTGGCCTGGCTCCTCCCGCGAGAGCCTACTTCCAACATAGCGCTCGACGATAAAAAAGACAATTGTGACCAGAATCGTTCTACCACCAAGCTGCATCCAAAAGACAATTGCGGTCATACTCGTGATTGAAAGCGGCATGGAAGTGAGGTCAAGAAGAAGTTTCCGCATTCAGCGAGGGCGCACCGCTTGCCGAAGTCGATTGGGCAACGGTGCACGACTTAGGACCACACAGCCACTCCAACTACCAACTTATGAAGCAGCACATGCTAAAAGGAGCTGATTATGTCGAAAACGACACCTGAACAGAACAGAGCATTCCTTGTTGAAGCCTTCGACACGCTTTTCAACAAGCGGGACTACGCCGCAGCCGAGCGATTCTGGTCGCCGAAATACATCCAGCACAGCTCACATATCGAACCGGGAAGAGATGGATTGTTCAACCTAGTGAAATCGATGCCCGCTGGAGCCAAGTGGGAGCACGACATCATCATGGCGGAAGGCGACAACGTAATGATTCATAGCCGCTATTCCAACCCGGACGGCTCCGCCATTGTTGTTGTCGACATTATGCGCTTCGAGAATGGTGTATTCGCGGAACATTGGGACGTGATCCAGGCCGAAGCGACGAAGGAGGAATCCAAGAGCAGACTTCCCATGTTTGGCGACCGTTTCCCCTCGTAACGATCCAAGTTCATCGGATCTTCAGTGGATGAAGGTTCGGAGGCGATTCAGGGATCTGTGGGATGAATCACAGACGACCCAACAGGAAAGAGGAGCATTTATGGAACAGCCTAGAGGCGTAGTGCTAGTGCATGGAGCATGGGCCAATGGATCGTCATGGAGCAAAGTAATCCCCTCGTTTTTCCAGCAGGGTCTCGATGTGGTCGCTGTGCAACTGCCGTTGACATCGCTCAAGATGACATCGGGGTCACACGGAAAGCTCTGCGGGCGCAAGACGGACCAGTTGTACTCGTTGGACACTCGTACGGCGGAGAGGTGATCACAGGCGCCGCGAACGACTCGCCCACTGTTAAGGCCCATGTCTATATTGCGGCGTTTGGAGTGGATCAAGGCGAAAGTATCGAGGCTCTAAGCAAACAAGGGCCAGTTCCGGCGGGTGCTGCGCAAATTCGCTCTGACGAGAATGGGTTTCTTTGGATCAATCGCGACGGATTCGCCCAAGCGTTCGCGGCCGACGTGAATCCTGTCGAGGCACGGGTCATGGCTGCCACACAAAAGCCGCTGAGCATGGAATCATTCGTTGCCGAGGCTGGCCCCCAGCATGGAAGCACATCCCATCTTGGTATCTGATTTCCACGAATGACCAGATGATTCCACCACAAGCTCAGGAGTTCATGGCCAGGCGAATGGGCGCTGCCATCAAGAGTGTACCGGCAAGTCACGCTTTGATGGTCTCGAACCCGAGGGTGGTAGCCGACATCATCATCGCGGCAAGTCAGTCGGTGTTCAAAAAAGGAGAAGCACATGAGTAAAACGCAGTCGAATGGCACTGCTCTTATCACGGGAGCCTCCACCGGCATTGGCTCCGTTTACGCTGACCGTCTCGCAAGGCGCGGCTATGACCTCATCCTCGTGGCACGCAACGAAGAGAAGCTCACGGCGCTATCCACGCGATTGAAGAATGAAACCCAAAGATCTGTCACGGTGTTGTGCGCAGACCTTATCAAAAAACCGGATCTCAGCAAGGTTGAAGCCACGCTTCGGGGTGACCCGAACATCAATGTCTTCGTGAACAACGCGGGCATCGCCGCCGTCAAGCCGCTCGTGGACGCCGACATCGATAAGATGGAAGAAATGATCGACCTCAACGTCACCGCATTTACTCGCCTGATCTACGCTGTAGCGCCTGCATTCGTTGCGCGTGGCACCGGGACCATCATCAATATCGGATCGGTCGTGGGGATCTCGCCTGAGGTGCTGAATGGCGTCTATGGTGCCACCAAAGCCTATGTGCTTGCACTTAACCATTCTTTACAGCATGAACTCGCTGGCAAGGGCATCCGCATCCAGGCGGTGCTTCCGTCCGCCACCGCAACTGATGCCTGGGAGATTGCTGGTCTTCATTACTCCAACCTGCCGCCCGAGATCGTGATGCCGACGGAAGACCTAGTCGATGCAGCACTGACCGGGCTCGACCAAGGCGAACTGGTTACGATTCCACCACTCCAGGATGGAGATGAATGGACGCGCTTCGAGGCAGCGCGCCTCGCACTCTCGCAGCGGTTTGGCCATTCCGTACCTGCACCTCGATATGGACTTCGCAGACCCGCTTAACTGAACGTGCAACCGCGCGGTCGCATCAATCAGTAACGGAAAGTGGGCCAGTGTTTGCAAATCCAGTCCACCTGGAGGTAACACCGGCTATTCGGACCAGGGATTGTGACAAATTGACTTGTTACGGCTTTCTCAACGAGTGGTAAATCGCCAACTCACTCATCGACAAATGAGATCGAGGCAGGTTGCCGAATAGTCGGCAATACGGACATTCCGGGGTTACTTCCGGATGCCGGTTGTTGCTCGCTACATAGTTCGTGATTTCTCGTCACAATTTTCATCTTTGACGGAGAACAACGCAGGGCGTGCGGCATCGTCTCACTCTCGTTCGTGCAGAGCCTCCGCAATTGCAGGGCAGTTTGACAAGCTCTCTAGGGTCAGTAGACGCGCCTTCCGGTGATGGTGTATTTCGCGCCGGGAGGATCCTCTGAGACGATCACCTTCTCCTCCGCAGCTTTCATCTCCTCTGCAGGTTTCATCTCCTCTGCAGGTTTCATCTCCTCTGCAGGTTTCATCTCCTCTGCAGGTTTCATCTCCTCTGCAGGTTTCTTCTCCTCTGCGGTTTCATCTCCTCTGCAGGTTTCTTCTCCCTCTGCGGGTTTCATCTCCTCCGCAGCTTTCATCGCCTCCGCAGGCCTCATCGCCTCCGCAGGCTTCAGCGCGTTCGCAGGTTTCAATACCTCTGCAGGCTTCTTCGTCTCTGCAGGCTTCTTCGCCTCTGCAGGCTTCTCCGGGATCATCGCCCACGCGAAGCCGTGCGCCAGCCACAAAAAGAAGCTGGCGAAGAGGCACACCAAAACAAGGCCTGCGAAGAGGAATACTACCTGGCCTTTCGTGTTGGCGGCGGCATACAACCCGATTGAGAAGAAGGCGACGGTTGCGAATGAGAAGCCGCCCGCGAAGCGCCCAAGTCGACGCGATAAAACACTCATGCGATTACTCATTTAGGTTCTCCGTCGCTTGCGAAATAGACACCGGTTGCACCCTCCGTCTAGGGCTTCAAGTCTATCCCGATTCTTCGAGGAGGGTTACTGTGCGAATTACCAGTTCGTGGACTTGTGAAGAGGCGGAGGTTCGGGATTCGCGGCAGCAGGCTCAAGGCTTCGATTCGGAACGCTGCACAATTTGTAGGTGGTGTCGGTACGGACCGTGCGGCCATCCATCTCTCGGCATCACACCACATTTTTCTGTTGATGCTCTCAAAGTGGGAAAATAGAAGACAATCCCGTGACATTGCCTCCCACGATGAGGGATACGCTCGGAATTCGTGGCGGATGAATGCCGCCGGACTTAAATTCTCACAACACGCATCGGGCTCTTATGACATCTTCCGCGAAATTACTGAATCTCACCGCCGGGTCCGTCGTTGCGCTCTGTTTAGCCTCGTGTAGCTCACGCACTTCCTCAATGCCGTCCGCCCCTTCCGCCCCTTCGATGCCTACCAACACTGCGAACGCCACCATTCCCGACGTCACGACCCCACTACAATCTCAACCGAGACGGCCTCAATTCGCAGGAGGCCATCCTCACACAGGCAAATGTCAACTCCACCAACTTCGGCAAAATCGGTATGGATAGCGTCGACGGAAAAGTCGATGCCGAGCCTCTCTATCTGGGCAACCTCACCATTGCCGGCGCAAGCCATAATGTTCTCTTCGTCGCGACCGAACACGGTAGCGTCTTTGCTTTCGATGCCGATACCAACACTCAGCTCTGGAAGACGTCAGTCATTCCCACTGGCGAGACTACCAGCGACGACCACGGCTGCTCGCAGATCACCACCGAGATTGGCATCACCTCAACGCCCGTCATCGACCGCAAACAGGGCCAGAACGGCACTCTCTTCACGGTTGGCATGAGCAAGGACGCCGGCGGCAACTACCATCAGCGTTTCCACGCGCTCGACATCACCACCGGCACCGAGATCGCAGGCTCGCCCACTGAGATCACCGCCAGCGTTCCCGGCGCCGGCGACAATAGCCAGGGCGGCAACGTCGTCTTCGACCCTTCCCAATACGCCGAGCGCGCGGCCCTGACCCTCTACAACGGCAACATCTACACTGCTTGGACCTCCCACTGCGATCGCGGCCTCTACACCGGTTGGGTCACGGCCTACAGCGAGACCACCCTGCAACAGACTCAGCTCATCAACCTCATTCCCAATGGCCATGGGGGTTCCATCTGGATGAGTGGTGGCGGCCTCGCCGTCGACGGCGCTGGAAGCCTCTATTTAGCGGACGCGAACGGTACCTTCGACGCTACCCTCGACGCGAATGGAAACCCCTCGAACCACGACTACGGCAACGCCATGATCCGGCTTAGTGCCAACGGCAGCCTCGCTGTAGCGGACTATTTCAATGTCTCCAACACCGTCGCTGAGTCCGCCCAGGATCTCGACCTTGGTTCCGGCGTCGTCGTCCTTCTTCCCGACATGACCGATGCCAGCGGGAAAGTCCAGCATCTCATCGTCGGAGCAGGCAAGGATAAGAACATCTACATCGCCAGCCGCGACAGCCTTGGCAAATTCAACGCCAACAGCCCCACAAACGCCAACGTCTACCAGCAGATCACCGGCCAGCTCGCTGGTCTCAACTACACCACACCGGCCTTCTTCAACGGCGTTCTCTACTACGCCTCCGACGGAGACGCCCTCAAAGCCTTTCCGTTCACCAATGCCACGATGGCGACGGCTCCCACCAGCGTCTCCACCGCCACCTTCGCGCACCCAGGTTCCACCCCCGCCGTCTCAGCCAACGGCACCCAGAACGGAATCGTCTGGGCCGTCGAGTCCGCTTTGACAGCGCGTGCGGTCTTACACGCCTACGACCCCGCCAATCTGCAGCACGAGTTTTACAACAGCAACCAGGCTGCAGGCGGTCGCGACGCCTTCGGAAATGGAAACAAGTTCATCACTCCACTCGTGGTCAATGGCAAGGTCTACATCGGAACTCAGACCGGTGTAGCCATTTTCGGCCTGCTCTCCCAATAACCTCCAGGTGAGGGGAAGCTCGAGGATCTGATCCCTTCAGTTCCGCTGCCTCCCCTCTCGAATCCCCTCCACCGCCCACCGTTTCGGCGCCATCTCCAGCGAGGAGCGCCCGGGAGTTCGACGTTTCATTGCGTCCCAGGCAGAAGCAAAGTCGAGCCCGAAATCACGTATACGTTTCGTCTGTCGCGCGTTTCTGGTTTTACGGCCAAGTGGGTCCCAACAGCATTCGTAGACACTAGCGGACTTTACAGTATTAATCGGTGTCTTGCTGTTACTTCGAAGGCCACGTTGTATTGGGCTCGCCCATCTTCACCGTGTAGGCAATCACAAACCGCATCGGCTCGGTCGCGCTGCCGTTGCGGCTCACGCGATGAAAGCTAGCCTTGTCCTGGAAGCCTTGACCAGCGATGATGATCTCTTCGACATCGTCGTCGAATGCCGACACCATCGTGCCTTCCAGCACATACCCTAAACCCGGAACAGGATGCGAATGACCGCTGCCGTCCACGCCCGCCGGATACGTGATGAGGAACAGGCGCGTCTCCCAGCCGGGCATGCCTTCGACGGCGGCTGTTTGCAACAGTTCGCGGGTAATCTCAGAGCGCATATCGTTCTCCTCGCATTTCATTGCCGACCCACGAATACGTGGATCGGCAAACTCCTTCGGTTTGATCAAAGCACGTCTACGCTAGCGTCTACGTTGTTGCGTGTTGCGTTGGAGTACGGGCGATCTGGTGCGCAAGAACTACCACCTGCTGCGCCGCTGATCGATCAACACTTGGCAAACTGACGGCGAGTGCGACGATGCGTAGTTCCTTGGACCCACCTGCAACTCACGTGCCCTGATCTCTTCATTCATGTTCGCAGTCGAGTCGCGCGAGCATGGCTTTGGGATATCGTGCTCCTTGGACTGCGCCCGTTGGGAAGATGTGCTCTAACGCGTTCAAATCATCGTTCGTAAGAGTGAGTTTCAAGCTGTTCATAGCCTCGGACAGCTGCTGGCGGCGGCGGGCGCCGACGAGAGGTACAACGTCTGGACCTTGCGCAAGTACCCACGCAATTGCCAACTCTGTGGTTGTCGCGCGCATGTCCGAGGCGATCGCGCGGAGGCCCTCCACGATGGAAAGATTGGACCTCAGGTTGTCTCCTTGGAACCTGGGCATTTGAGCGCGGAAGTCTTGATCGCCGTTTAAGCGGGAGCCACTGAGCAGACCTCGGGAAAGCACTCCATACGCGGTGATGCCGATACCTAGCTCTCGGCATGTCGGCAGAATCGCGCTCTCTATGTCGCGTGTCAGGAGAGAGTACTCAATCTGAAGATCCGCAATCGGATGAACTGCATGCGCACGTCGCAGCGTCCCGGCACCGACTTCAGATAAGGCAACATATCGAATCCATCCCATCCGTACGCAATCCGACAGTGCTCCGACCGTCTCTTCGATAGGTACCGTGGGGTCGAGCCGTGCTGCGCGGTAGACATCGATATAGTCCACACGCAAACGTTTCAATGAATATGCGAGGAAGTTTTTTATCGAGGCAGGTCGTCCGTCCATGGGACCCCAGCCACCGTTCGGGTCTCGCAGACTGCCAAACTTGACCGAAAGCTGGTATTGGTTGCGTGGTACCCCTGCGAAGGCCTCACCCAGAAGCAGTTCATTGCTGCCAGAGCCATAAAAGTCGCCGGTGTCGAAGAGAGTTATACCGGCATCGAGCGCTGCATGCAGGGTGGCCAGGCCTTCTGAACGATCAGCAGGACCGTATGCGTCAGACATCCCCATACAACCAAGCCCCAACGCGGATACCTCGGGGCCGGTGCTTCCCAACTGGCGAGTTTCCATAGTTAATCTCCCTTAGGTTCCCCCGGTAACCACTGTCACGCGGCGCATTTCAGTGGCCACGCTGGTGCTGCGACACGTGTGTAGTAGCTGTTAGCTCGCTGCCACCATCGACAGCTTGGAGAGCTTCCGGGTCAGCAGTATCCCTCCAATGAGGAAGTAGATTGCTCCGAACACGGCGTAGCCTCCGACATCCTTAATGTGGCGCTTGTCATAGAGACCGCCCAAAAAGTACGCAACGCCCGCAAGCATTGACTGGGCGCCGCTGAGGATCATCGCCCACTGGCCGCCCAGCTGTTTCCGCCGAATCAGGCCAACGACAAGTTGCAGCAGGCCAGCGCCGAAGGCCCACACACCGAAGACCGCGACCGAGTAGATCGGCTGGTGAAACACCGTCAGTCCGATACCGATTGCAGCCCCAACTCCCAGCAGCGCGTTGACGATTTGCGAGGTGCGTGCGCTACCGGATTTGCTCGACGTATTGAGGTCGTACACCGTGCAGGCAACGTCCCACAACGGATAAAGGAGAAAGAGTACTGCGGCGATTTGCGGCTGTTTCATCGCGGTTATGATGATGCTCGCCGCCCACACCACCTGGAATGCGGTCCGGACGAAGTAGAGGTTGCGTAAAGAATGTGTGGAGTCGAATGATATGGTTTCCATAACGTTTTTTTTGCCTCGCTATCTTCTAGTTGGTAGGGTAAGTGGTGCAGAAGGCCCAATGCAGACGAGCCTCCCAAAGTGGCTTATTGCTTTGCTGGGGAAATCCTGTTCAGTGCCGCGTGTGAAAGCGATCGGAAGACATCACAGTTGCCGGTTGCACGTGCGGAAAGCATCGCGCCATGCAGCACGGCGATCAACATTTGCGCCTCCGTTGCGACCGTACCCTGGAGATGAATCGCACGCATTTTCGATGCGGTTTTCAACGTGCGCTCAAACCACTCAGTAAGCATGGAGAAATGCAAACGAACTTCGGCTTGCACTTCTTCAGGAAGGGACGGCATTTCGGCTCCGAGAAGCGCGCCGATACAGAAGGAGAGGGTCCGGCCTTCAATGCACCCTTCCCAGTATTTGAAGTAGTTCTTGATGCGTACCAGGGGATTCTCGATCTGATCATCGAGCGCTTTCATACCCTCCGAAATCCTGGCACGGTGGCGTCTCAGAACTGCTACCACGAGCCCGGCTTTCGTCGGGAAATGATGATGAATGCTCGCCTTACGGATCTTTACAGTCTCCGCAATGTCGGCGTAACTGAAGGCTGAATACCCTCGATCTATGAGGAGGGTGTTAGCCGCTTCGAGAATCCGTTCCGCTGTTTCGCCCTGCATGCATACTTAGACTACCAACTAGTAGGGTTGGATGCAGATTTTTCCGCATAATCTCCGGTTTGGCGGCGGTTGAGCGAGGGTAGGCAGCTTTTGGCTCGTGATTGATCCTGATAAACGCCCTAGGATCCTGCATCAGGCATCGGGATCTCGGTTCCGGAGTACCGGAGCCATGCCGACATATCAGTACTAATCCGGTGTCGGTGAGCGCATTGGCGATTATGCATCAATTACTCATCAAACGGCCCAGTGGGATGATGGTGCGACGGCCAAGTGCAAATGAGTCCGTCTCGGGGGGATTTTGTAGGGTCGAGGACTGGCCATACTTCGTAGTGCGGCCTAAAACTACCAGAATTGGGTTTGTTAACTAACAAAAAGTACCTATTGACCGGAGGAATCTCTACCTGCGAAAGTAACGATCAACGGGCCAATCGAGACGTAGCAAAACGGTAAAGCTGGTGTTAATTCCGGCCCATGTTGGGGTATAGAAAACTGATCTGGATATCAACTTCTGAGCGAGTACTTTGGCCGCCGAACGGCGAAAGTAATGGGATCAATGCACTCTGGATGTCCAATTTCACCCGGCCAGATAGAACGTTTTGGTGCTTTCGACAGCCTATAGGTTTCGCTGAAAGGATCTCTCCAGAAACATCCGCAGCGAAGCAACATGAACCGGCGTTCGCGCCCTGCAAGCCCAGGCGGTTCTTACTGGGCAGCGGACGCCTGGTTTTCAACAGTCCACGCGTGCTTTCAGAACCGCCCGGGCGATAATCATTGTGATCGGCGATTACGGCATTCCCGGAATCTCGAGCTGGCTCGTTGTGCTCCGGCTTCGGAGATTCTTCGCTGGCGCCTCGCTTTTCCTGATCCTTTTTTGTGCCCCCCCGGCCAAACTCGACGCCGAAACACCTCCTGCGGAACAGCCGAAAGGGGTGCTCCTCCTCTACATGGATGAAATGAGCCATCCTGCAGAGCGGGCGGCGGATGAGGGTATACGGTCTGTTCTGGGCAACAAACCGGATATCCGGATTTACAGCGAACATCTTGATACTGCTCTCTTCCCCGATCCGAAGTTCCAGGCGGCACAGTCGGCTTGGCTTAAAAACAAGTACCGGGATCGAAAAATCGACCTCGTCATCGCGGTTGGTTTACCATCACAAACCCTTCTTCCAGACATACCGACCGTTTTTTGCGTAATAGAACGCAACGGTCTGTCTCACGCGACGTTACCTCCCAATGCGACGGCCGTCTGGCCAACACACGATTTCGAGGGAACCCTGACCGCCGCAGCTCGATTGCAGCCAGGAGCACATCAAGTCGTAGTTCTTAGCGGGACAACTCCCTGGGACCACCATGTCGAAATGATCCTCCGAAACACACCGCAGCCCCCTGGGACTCATTGGGATATCAGCTATTGGGACAATATCTCAGTCGAGGAGATGCGTTTACGACTAGCCGCTCTTCCCAGGGATACGATTGTTCTGTATCTCAGCGTGGTGCGCGACGGGGCGGGCCACACCCCCATTTCACTGGCGTTGATTCCTTCTTTATCTGCCGCTTCTTCGGCCCCAATCTACGGTTTGTCGGATGGCTTCATCGGCTACGGAATCGTTGGGGGTTCCGTCGTAAGCTTCGAGACCCAGGGCAAACAGGCCGCAGAATTAGGCCAAAGGATTCTCCGGGGAGAGAAAGCGGCGGACATTGAGCCTGTCACGGCTGCATCCTCTTACATGTTCGACTGGCGCCAGCTTCGCCGCTTTGGCTTGAGCGAAAGCGCCCTGCCCCCAGGCAGCATGGTCAAATTCGCCGTCCGCTCGCCTTGGGATCTCTACAAAGGATGGATTATCGCCGGCGTGGTCTTCCTCCTACTCCAAACTAGTCTCATAGGGTATCTTCTGCTGCAAAGGAGACGCCGGAGACGCGCGGAATACTTGCTCAGCTATGAGCTTCGCTTCGAGTCGTTGCTCTCCGGTTTGTCCGCCACCTTCGCGAACGTACCGGCCGACCGAACCGGTGCCGAGATCGAAAAGGCGCTGGAAAAGCTCAGGGGCTTTCTTGACCTGGATCGAGTCAGTCTATTCGAGACCATGGATCCTGATAGTCCATTTGAACTAATCCATTCAGCAAGTGGCGCGGCCATTCCCCCGGGACCGCGGGCCTTCAGCCGGGACGAGTTTCCCTGGCTTGTGTCGAATTTGCTGCAAGGAAAAGATTGCATCGTACGGTCCAGGGAGGATCTGCCCCCCGATGCGCAGAAAGAACAAGCCTTTCTCCTCGAAAAGGACTATAGATTCATCGTACTGGTGCCTCTGCGCGCCGTCAGTATGACCGTGGGGTGTCTGGCGTTCATCTCCTATCACGAGGGCACGTGGCCCGATGAGCTCATCCGGCAATTCCGAGTCGTGGCGGAGGTGTTTGCCAATACGCTAGCGCGCAGACGGATCGAGGGCGGACTGCAAGAGAGCCAGCAGCGGTTCCAAACCATGGCAGACACGGCGCCGGTCATGATCTGGATGTCAGGGACCGATAGGCTGCGCACTTTCTTTAACAGACAGTGGTTGGACTACACAGGGCGGAGCCTGGATCAGGAACTAGGGAACGGCTGGGCAAAAAATGTGCACCCGGACGACGTAGAGCAATGCCTCAGTACCTACGTTGACAGTTTCGTAACCCGCCAGTCCTTCAGCATGGAATTCCGCTTGAGGCGACCCAATGGAGCGTTTGGCTGGGTTTTCGACACCGGCGTGCCGAGGTATACGCCGGCAGGGGAATTCACCGGCTTTATCGGATCGTGCATGGACATCACAGACCGCAGATCCGCCGAGCAGAGCCTTCTCGACCTGAGTGGCCGTTTGATCAGCGCACAAGAGGACGAGCGGGCCAGGATCGCCAGGGAATTGCACGACGACTTCAGCCAGCGGTTGGCGCTTCTCGCGATGCAACTCGGGCAAGTAAGCGAGAGCATCCCCAGCTCGAACAAAGCGGCCGATAAAAAGCTTCACATCATGTGGGAAGGGATCAGCGAACTTTCGGCCGACATTCACAGACTGTCGCACCAGCTGCATTCTTCCAAACTACACCACGTCGGTCTTATGGCTGCGGCCAAGAGCCTGTGCGATGAAATCGGACAACAACACCATATTCAGATCGAGTTTGTCCACCGGGACCTGCCGGAAGAGATTCCGCAGGACGTAGAACTCTGCTTTTTTCGCATCGTTCAAGAGGCTCTGAACAACATTGTGAAGCACAGCGGCGCCAAGCAGGCGCATGTTCAGTTCGTTGGGACAACTTCCCACATTCGCTTAAGAATCGTCGACAGCGGCGTGGGTTTTGATCCCAACGCCAATTCAGTGCGGGGAGGTTTAGGACTGGCGAGCATGCGCGAGCGGTTGCGCCTGTTGGGTGGTAGCCTGGCGCTCCATTCCCGACACATGGAAGGCACTGAAATTCTCGTCGAAGTGCCCCTGGCGCAGGTCAACAGCGCAGGCACCGCTCCCATGGCAACGATCGATAGAAAGGACCGCCAATGAAAAAGGCACGCATTTTACTGGCAGACGACCACGTTCTAGTTGCCGAGGGCCTCAGGACCATGCTCGCACCGGTTTATGACGTAGTAGGCACAGTGAGTGACGGCAGGTCTTTACTAGCTGCGGCCGAGACCTTAAAGCCCGATTTGATCCTGGTGGACATCGGTATGCCCCAACTCAATGGGCTAGACGCGACGAGAGTGCTCAAACGGCTTTTACCCAACGTCAAGGTGATCGTCCTCACCCAGAATGAGGATAGCCTCCTTGTTGCCGAAGCCTTCCGCGCAGGCGCAAGCGGTTACCTGCTGAAGTATGCCGCTCCCAAGGAATTGCTCCAAGCCATTGACGAGGTCCTCAAAGGAGCATCGTACCTCTCACCACGAATCACAAGCGGAGCCGTCGCCGCCATGCTTCGAAGCTCCACCGCTAACCCGGAAGAAACCCGCGAACTCACTCCGCGCCAGCGCGAAGTGATCCAGCTCTTCGCCGAAGGCCGATCGATGAAGGAGATTGCGGATATTCTTACCATCAGCCTCCGAACGGTGGCTGCTCACAAGTACCGCATTATGGACCTGCTGGAAATTAAGACCAACGCGGAGCTATACCGGTACGCTCTGAAGCATAAGATCATCACCCTATAGCCCCTCCTAAAATACCGCACTCTATTGTTATTTCTACCAATATCCGAAACCCGATTTGCCCTGTATTTTCGATTGAAGGGCCATGGCTGGGACAAAGGATGATCGTGAACACGAGTCGGCAAGGAATAAAGAGAGAGAAGCGGCCTACTCGAATATTAGTGGCCGACGATCACTGCGCTGTCCTTGAGTCGCTCGTTCCCATTCTTGAATCGCAATTTACCGTCGTCGGAACCGCCTCTGATGGCAAGGCCGCGGTCGAGGCTGAGGAGAAGCTCCGTCCGGACGTTGTTGTCCTGGACATCTCAATGCCGGTAATGAGCGGAATCGACGCTGCCAGGCAGATGCGAAGAGGAGGTTCGAAAGCTTCCATCGTCTTCCTGACGGTGCATCAGGATATCGATATCCTGGCTGCGGCAAAGCGCGCAGGTGGGCTGGGTTACGTGGTGAAGACTCGTTTGAAGACAGACCTGGTATTGGCCATCAAGGAAGCATTGGAAGGCCGTGGTTTCGTTTCACCGTTCCAGGAGCGGTGAGCCTTATCCTCATAGCTACATGTTGACCGCTACCCCATAGTTAGTTTTGCCACTGCCGCTATAGCTAGTTTTGCCACTGCCTATTTTAATATCCGATAACTTAACATCATCGTCGTCTGCGGTTCATACCATGCAATGGATGATCTTGTAGCAATTGGCAGACTACCCAGATGTGAGAGGGAATTCATCATGACCCATAAAATCAGACTCATCGCTTTCCTGGAGCTGGGGCGGGCGGCGGTTGTAAGAGCTCTGGCTCGGATAGCGGGGCACAACCCCACCGACGAGGAGCGCCTCAAACTCAGCGGAAGGCTCATCCGAGCGCAAGAGGAGGAGCGCAGCCGCCTCGCGCGGGAACTGCATGACGACTTTAGCCAAAGGCTGATAGTTTTGGCGATTGATCTTGAAAGAACTGCAGCCCTTATTTCCGACTCTCCGGTTGAAGCCGCCCGGCGCATCCACGAGCTTCAGAGTC
Source organism: uncultured Acidobacteriaceae bacterium (assembly GCA_963711525.1). Taxonomy (GTDB): domain Bacteria; phylum Acidobacteriota; class Terriglobia; order Terriglobales; family Acidobacteriaceae; genus PALSA-350. The sequence goes on from CAVQEO010000001.1 coordinate 70,431, forward strand.
GAGTAAGCGAAATTGGAATTGATCTCCATTCTTTGTCTCATCGCTTGCATTCCTCTAGCCTCGAAATTCTGGGACTGGTATTGGGAGTGAGTTCCTTTTGCGGAGAGTTTGCAGAACGGCAGCACATTCAAATTGATTTCTCCCATATGGATGTTCCTCGTGACATGCCCCCTGAAGTCGAGCTATGCATCTTTCGGATCGTCCAGGAGGGACTTCGCAACGTCAAGAGGCATAGCGCTGCCACCCGCGCCGAGGTGCGTCTCGAAGCGACAGCGAACGGTCTTCATCTATCGATCGCAGACGAAGGAGTGGGATTCGACATGACGAAGAGGTCAACCAGAATCGGCCTTGGTATTCGCAGCATGCAGGAACGGCTCCGGCTGATTGGAGGGCGAGTGGAGATTCGTTCCCGGCCAGGGCAAGGGACCACGGTTGAGGTTTGGGTTCCCCTGAATCCGGCGACTGCGGGCACTGAGGCGATCCAGCCGGGTACATTTGAGCTTCGCGAGGTGGCGATCTGAGCGATTTGAATACGATCCTCGAGCAGCCCACCGGTACCCTGCGTGCTCGCCGGCCATCATGCCATCGTGGCTGAGGGTTCGCGAGGGCTGCTGGGTGCGATGCAACCGATTCATTTCGGCTGGATTTCCGCTCTCAATCGATAGAGCGGAGCTTGGTTCACCCGTATGAATCCACTGCGCGGGCTGTCGACGTCGGCGATAAGTCCCACGGCAACCGCGATGATCATCGGACCCAGCACCAACGTCAGCCAGAAACGGCGGTTCAGCGTCAGTCCTCGGGTGAACACGGCAACCAGAGCTACGAGAGTAATCAGCATCCAGACTCTCGGAGGGATTCGGTTCTCCAATGCAGCCAGACGCTCGCTGTCGAGATCGATCACCTCATTCAGGCTATTCATGAACGCCACGGCTACAGGAGATCGGTTGCTCTGCGACACTGCAACCAGGTTCTTCCACAGCTCTTGTTGAAGGCGGCTGCTCTGACTCTCAGCGTGTTCGAGTTGGGCAGGATCAACTCCCGCCGCGAAGAAGTCGATTCTGGCATCGACGTAGCTGCGCAGTAGTTGCTCTAACTTTTGCTGGTAAGGCGGCCCCAGGGTTGCGGCGCGGAGGTAAGTCGTTCCGATCGCGTCTGCCTCTTTTACGACTAGCTCACGCCGTTGATCGTATCGGGACACCGCCATTGTCAGGGTGAAGCTCACTAGCAGACTCAACAGGACGAGCAGGCTACTGCCAGTGGCATTCATTTGTTCCTTCCGGTTTTGATCTTCCTCAATGCGCCATTTGATGCCAATGCGGTATCCCAACTCACCGACAAGCGCCAAAAGAACGAAAAGCGAGGTCGCCACGAGCCAGTGATGATTCAGGAGGTTTTCGAACATAGCCAGTCCCTCGCAAGATTGATCCGAAACTTAGGGCTTGGCTAGCAAGCCTAACAGGAGACGCGCCCGGCAAAAAAGCGGAACACAGAAGTTGGACCCAAAGGCAACGGCCAGAAGGGACCCAGGAGCAGAATTCGCGAGCAAGGTCCGCGGAAGCTCAAGGTCGATTTTGTCTGTGCGTTGACGAAGCGAGTGAACGAGCCCGTGTTCATTTTTCCCGGGAACCTCTCGTAGTTCTACTAGTTGCCCCGGCCATCGCCCTCTCATAGGATTCTCTCGTTGGCAGGTTGCAAAGCGATCAGCGCGACACAGCTTTAAGCAGTGAGTCGGGCTTTGTGAAAGCTGACCCCGACAGCTGGTGGACGCTTACTTTCGACCGAAGGCTCCGGTGGGTAAAGATAGCAACGGACCCAGACGGTGCGTACCACGGCAGCGAGCAAGAGTTACTGTGCCAGTGAAGTGAGGCAAGTCAATTGCTCAAACGCAACGCCAACGGTAAGCAGCACTCAAGTGTCTTGAACACCCACATTTTCCTGCTGGTAAGGTCCAGTTTCTGAATGGTGGGGGCTTGGTAATCGCTCGTAGTCGATATCGATCGTGCAGTCAATTAATGAATCGAATTTAGGAGACAGAAAAAAATGTATTTCACCGATGACTCATTGCTACCCGAAAATCAAGCTCCACTGATGATCACTGCAGCGCCCTATGGGCCGGTGTGGATGCCGGTGGATTGTACGCCCGAACAGAAACTCCCTGTCACCTGGGACGAACAGGTCCAGACCGCGGTGGACTGTTATAACGCCGGCGCCACGTTGTTGCACATCCATGTGCGCGATCCCAAAACCGGTCATATCTCGAAAAACTTCAAAGAATACAACGATCAGATCGGACGCCTTCGCCAGGCCGTTCCGAAAATGATACTGCAGCTCGGCGGGTCCATCTCTTTTGCCCCCGAGCCGGGGGAAGAGGCTGCATTCCAGAATTACGACGCCCGCCATAAGCTGGCCGAGATCGACCCCAAGCCGGATCAGGTCACGGTCGCCTGTGGCTCCAGCCTCTACGATCTGACGGCATTGCACCCCGTCGACGACGCCTTCGAGGGAACGCGCTTCACCAACCCGGCGATGCTTCACGCCATGGCCAACCTTGTGGCTGACTCGACACCCGACTTCTATCTCGAGAACATCAAGCGCCTGGTTCAGCACGGCATTCAGCCGTATTTCGCGCTTCCCCACATCCACGGCCTCGAACTCGTGGAGCGCTTGATCCGCAAGGGCTATTACATGGGGCCGATGAATGGGTTCTTTAGCATCGGCGGCGGGGGCGTGTGCGGCTCCAATCCCTTCGACCTGATGGAGCTGATCCGCCGCACGCCGCATGGCTCCTTCTTCACCTACCAGACTACAATGCGTCTGAGCCACCCGGTCGCGGCTCTCTGCATTGCTCTGGGGCAACACACTCGGGCCGGCATCGAGGATAACCTATGGAACACCACCAAGGGCGTGCGCATGTCGACGATTGAAATGATCGAGCGCCATGTTCGCATGGCCAAGGAACTAGGAAGGGCGATCGCTACACCCGAACAGGCGCGCGAGATGCTGAAGATCGGCGTCACTTACGCATCGACAGCGGAAACCCTCGCCAACCTTGGCCTGCCGCCGAACCGCCGCCCGGGCAACATGGGGTTCATCGTGCATGAAACAGACGGAATGTTTCATCCAGCGGCCCAAGGCGGGTGCGGGCACATCCACGCCGGTGAGTGGGAGGAAAAGCTGGACACTCCGATCGCGGTGGGAACACACAGCTAAGACGCACATCGCAGTCCAAAGCACGATAAGGTCCCTCCCCTGCCTATACGGAGGGACCTTATCTTCGGACGATGCTGTGCGATCTGGCGATCACCATTCTGATTCTGCAGGCGACAACGATGGCGGACTTTATCGAAGTAACGGGTCTTGAGCAGGTCCGGCCCGGAGCCGGATCACGGTTCCTCATCGCAGACAAGGAGATCGCCATATTCAATGTGGACGGAAAAATCTGCGCCATCTCCGATACCTGTCCTCACGCCGGCGGCTCTCTAGGAATGGGAAAGCTCGACGGCAAGATCGTAATCTGCCCGGTGCATGGGATGAAGTTCGACGTCACCAACGGATGCTTTGCGGGCACTCCGCACTTTGGGGTCGCCTCCTTTCCAGCGAAAGTCGTTGACGGAGAGATCTTGGTCTCGGTGCTTTCGAACGAGAAGACACGCTGAATCATGAGGAGCACAGCGAATTGAATGCTCCTCATCTAAGGCGGCGGAGGTCTTTGCTGGGTACCGTCGCGATGAAAGGGGGAGTCGTGCAGTGGTCTAGCTACGTCGCTTACTTCTTCGGGGGCGTTTTTCTCGTGAACTCCATTCCGCACTTGACGAGCGGAGTATCCGGGCATCGGCTCCCGACACCTTTCGCTTCCCCGCTCGGCAAGGGACAGTCTTCGCCAACGGTCAACGTCCTTTATGGTTCCGTGAATCTCGCGGTAGGGTATTTGCTTGTGTGCCAGGTCGGAGATTTCCACGTCCGTCGCATTTCCGATGTGCTCGCTTTGGGAGTCGGCGGTCTGCTGATGGGGGTCATGCTGTCCCAATTGTTTGTGTATCTACAACGGCCGATGGGTGGTCGTGACGGGTTGGTCGCGGCTCAGGCCACCTTAGGTGGAGTAGCGGCCAAAGACTCTGGTTCGGCGTAATCGTGATTTGTACTGTCCATGGGATGAAGTTCGACGTCACCAACGGATGCTTTGCGAGTTGCCTCTTTTCCAGCGAAGGTTGTGAACGGGAAAATCCTGGTGGCCATTGCTTGGGCTGCTCGCGGCGTTCCTGTCGCCTGGACTGAACTCGATATGGAGAAAACATGATTTCGCGGCTCTGCCATCTCATGCTCGTCTGTTTTACGGCAAGTATTCTTTTATCCATCTCCAGCGCTCCTGTAGCGGCGCAGGAATGGACCACAATCAATAAGGATTATTCCAGCCAGCGGTACGTCGACCTGGACCAGATTACGCCGAAGAATGTCGGCGGACTGAAGGAATCCTGCGAATTTCAGCTCAACGAGGCCTCCTGGTTTAGTAGCGGCTTGCTCATGGTGGACCGCACGCTCTACGTCAATACGATGCGCGCCACGTACGCTATCGACGCCGCGACCTGCGCACTCCGCTGGCGCACTGTTCTGAAGTTCAGTGTGCCGGCAAACATCAACAATCGTGGTCCTGCCTACATGGACGGAACGATTTTTCGCGGCACGGTTGACGGCCGCGTGGTCGCCCTCGATGCCAAGACAGGCAACATTCTTTGGGACCAGCAATACGCCGACCCGAAGAAAGGCGAGTCATTTGTTGCAGCTCCGATAGCGTGGAAGGGCAAGGTGTTTATCGGCATTGCCATCAGCGATCTGGGAATCCACGGGCGTATGCTGGCCCTCGACGCCAAGACGGGCAAGGAGCTTTGGCACTTTTATACCGTTCCGCCGGGCGACGGTGAGATTGTGAAAACCTGGGGCGGCGAGATGAAGCAAGGGGTGGGAGGCGGAGGTTTCTGGTCATCCTTTTCCCTTGATCCTGCGACCAATGAGCTGTTTATTCCTGTCGCCAACCCGGCGCCGGATTTCGCGGTGGAAATGCGGCCGGGCGAAAACCTCTATACGAATTCTGTAGTCTCGCTGAATCCCGATACCGGCAAGCTGAACTGGTATCACCAGGTGACGCCCAGAGATGACCATGACTGGGATGTGAGCACGCCGCCAACCCTGTATCGCTCGCGCCGCGGGAAAGACATGCTTGTCATCGCCGATAAGACGGGCTTCGTGACGGGAATCGACCGGAAAACGAAAGCCGTTATCTTCCACACGCCGGGAACGACCATTCTCAACAACGGGCCATTACCGGAGAAGCCCACACTCACGTGCCCTGGTTTGGGTGGGGGTGCGCAATTTTATGGTTCGGCGTATCAACCCGAGATTGGCGCCCTCTACGTCGGCATGGTCGACTGGTGCTCCTATTACGCTAAACCGAAGCCACCTCCCGCTGCCAAGCCAGGAGAGAGTGCGGCAGAAAAAGGAGCAATGAATTACGACTACGGTGGCGCCGTGTTTGTACGCTTTGATAAACAGCCAAAGGGCCAGATCACGGCTTTAGACGGGGAATCCGGGCGCATCCTTTGGAAATACACGACCGACGGGCAGATGTTGGCAGGTCTGGTGCCTACCAAGAGCGGCCTTCTTTTTGCCGGTGATGTCCGTGGCGATCTCTTCGCTTTCGATGCAAAAAGCGGATCCGTGCTGAACCGCATCGATGTCAACGGAGCGCTCAACGGCGGATTGATCAGCTATGCAGTGGATGGAACACAATATATTGCCGCCGCAGTTGGTGGAGTCACGTTGAACCCCGCCGGCGTGGGCGGAGCGCTGAAAGTATCAGTCTATGGTTTGAATGCGAGCGACACGCCAAAGATAGTGGCGGCAGATCGCCTCCCGCCGCAGTCTACGGGAACTGCGGCGAATAAGGAGAGGTATCTCTTGATGTGTAGTGCCTGTCACGGAGATCGCGGACAGGGTCGCACGTATCCGTCTCTGGTGAATCATCCGGAGCTCGCGGACCCTGACACGCTTGGCGCGTTCCTAGCCACTATCCCACCTCCCATGCCGCGCTTATATCCTGGCCCGCTCGACAGGGACGACTTGCGCATGATCGCCGGCTATATGAGAGTCATCACTGGAGGGTCGACACCGCAGTGGGACAAAATCTACTCTGTTCTCTCGAATCCAAGATGTTTGAATTGCCACACGATGACTGATTTCCCGCGCCAGACGGATGCTCGCTATGCGCACATTTACGGCGTCACTCGGGGGCCCGACGATAAGGGGTCGACGACTTTGCGTTGTACGTCATGCCACGAAAGCATCAATAACCCGGTGACGGGTATTCCAGGCGCTCCCGATTGGCACGTAGCGCCTTTGAGCATGGCTTGGGAGTCGGCGCCAAGGGTTGTCCTAAGCAGTTCTGCACTCTGTGCCACATTCAAGGACAAAGCGAAGAACGGGAATCGAGATCTGGCTGCCCTGGAGCATCACGTCGCCACCGATCCGTTCGTTTTATGGGCATGGAGTCCTGGTAGTCGCCCCAATGGCAACGGACGTCTGACGCCCCCCATAACCCACGAGGAGTTGGTCCAAACGATGAAGGAATGGGAGGCCGATGGCGCGCCATGCCCGACCCAATAGTAGCTGTTGAGCGAAAAAAAGGAGGAAATATGGCAACCGAAACTGTAGCAACGAAAGCATCGTCGACGGCGCAATCCGCAGGCCCTTGGGGTTCGTCTTTGGACAAACTTAAGGAATGGGATCCCAAAGGGGCGGAACTGCTGTTGCAGGTTGGAACGAACCCGTGGACCAGCGGCGTTCTGCCGCGCAAGGAGGTGGAGCTGATCTACCTCGCGCTGAATTGCTCCTGCACAAATCTGGACGAAGAAGGCACGCGCCGGCAGATCCGCGCCGCACTTGAAGCAGGAGCGACGCGCGACGAGATTCTATTGGTTCTCAAGTGTGGCGTAGGGCTGGCGATCCATTCCTGCAGCTTGGGCGCCCCCATCCTTATTGAGGAGATGAAGGCGGCAGGAGTGAAGCCGGCGGGAGGTCCCAAGCCAGAGACTCCAGCCTGCGACGCGATGCGCGCGATCGGTCAATGGAACACGGCGTGGGATCCGTTCTACGAGCTGGCCCCTGCCTGGACCGATCATTTCTTTGCCTTCGGAGCCAGCCTATATAAGAGCGGTTTGTTCACACCAAGGTTCCTGGAACTGATCAGCATCGCCTTCGACGCATCCATTACGCACATGTATGCCCCCGGCACACGAAGGCACATTCAGGCAGCGCTCAAAGCCGGGGCAACGCCGGAAGAGATCATGGCCGTGCTGCAGATTTGCGTTTCGATGGGCGTTCAAGCTTGCGCGAAGGGGGTGCCGATCCTTGCCGAAGAATTGGAACGCCATTCAGCGAGCCAGAAATCAAGTTGACGACTTACTGGCACGACCCTGGACAGATGGTCCTCTAGAGTTCCGGGCTGGTTTGGAAAGGAGCTTGGATCCGCTCGAACGTTTCTGCATGCCGGATGCAAAATCACGCAGGCGACGGCGAGCGCCGTTATCGCCGATCAAGGTTCAAGACAGACCAGCTGATGACCTGTGTAGGCGAATAGTGATCAGGCGCGCGGAGATAGGTGCCAATGACTGAAGTTGCGGGAAAGACCGTGTATATCACCGGGGCGGGCAGCGGCATGGGCCTGCTCGCAGGCAAGATGCTGGCCGGCCTCGGCGCCCACATCGTGACTCTTGATCGCACCCCGAACGACGCCGCGCTGCACGAGATCGAGTCAGCGCGCCGCTCGCCGGAGCAGCGTGTGGCGCGTTACAAAGTCGACGTAGCCGATCGCGAAATGGTGATCGGCACCGTCGGAACGGCAATTGCTGAAGCCGGCGCACCGGACGTTCTCATTAACATGGCCGGCATCGGCGGCGCGGCGCACCTCATTGACATGAAGTTCGAAACTTTCGACCGAATGATTAAGATCAACCTCTACGGCACCCGGAATATTGTCGAAGCGGTGCTGCCCTCCATGCTCGCACGTGGCAACGGCAAGATCGTTCTGGTTGGCTCGATGGGTGGGATCATCCCAGTCTATGGTTACACCGCCTACGGCAGCTCCAAGTTTGCCGTCGTGGGGCTCGCGCAGTGCCTGCGTTACGAACTGAAACCGCGTGGCATCAGCGTCGCCTGTTTTTGTCCCGGCGAAGTCGAGACGCCGGGTCTCGCGGCGGAGCGCAAAACCCTGCACCCGGCCAGCGCCGCACTAAAGAAGATCGGCGGAACCATGCCGGTCGAGGCTGCAGTGCGCGGCCTGGTGAAAGGCATCGAACACGACGAGGCCATGATTATCCCAGGCTGGAAGGTGAAGTTCACCTACTGGATTCACCGTATCACGCCAGATCGGCTGTGGAACACGGTTACCGACGGCATCGTCGCGAAAGCTATGCGCGAGAGCACATCGGTCACCAGCGAAGGACGAATGTGATGTGGGTTGTGGCAAAGTGAAGTGTAGCTTTGCGTTCCTTCTGAGGGAGGGGGCGGCGCGCCCGTGGGACAGCACATGGCGCGAATTTCGCTGTTGAAGAAGCCTCCTGAACGCTTTATGGTCTTCTGGATATGGGTTGGGCATCCCAAGGTTGCTATCAGTCCACGACCAACGCGGATCTCCTTGCCGCTCGCCCTTTCGATTTTGACGGCAATATGTTTCCTGCAGGTCCGGGGCCAGGAGCTTTCGCCGCGCGCTTATTTCATCACCCCGGTGAATGCCAACGCGATCACGCTCATAGCATCCTTCTATACAGGCGGCCTTGATTTTAACGGAACAGTCCCCATAACGGGCGCCACCGGAACATACGGCATACCGATTTTCAGCTGCTATCACTCGTTCGGAATCTTAGGCCGTTCGGCTAACATCTCGGGGGTGTTGCCCTACGCGGTTGGGCACTTCCAGGGATCGGTCCTCGGCTCGCAAATGGAGATATACCGCTCTGGGCTCATGGATACCAGCTTTCGCTTATCAGTGAACCTGAAGGGCGGACCCGCGTTGTCGCTGCCTCGTTTTGCCAAGTGGAAACAGACGACACTGCTGGGGGCTAGTCTCAAAGTAGTTGCGCCAACAGGCCAATACAACGGTACAAAGCTGATCAACTGGAGTATCAACCGCTGGGCCTTCAAGCCCGAGTTTGGCTATTCCCAACGCTGGGGCAGGACGATGCTCGACGCTTATGCGGGCGCTTGGTTATACACGAAGAATCCCGCATCCTATTCCGTCCCTACTCCTAAACCTCAAACAGAGGCCCCCGTTGGTGCCTTCGAGGGGCACTTGAGCTACGATGTGAAGCCCAGGCTGTGGTTCTCGCTCGACGGAAACTTGTGGTTCGGCGGAGTCACGACTTTGAGCGGCATACAAAACCTGAAGACCCAGCAGACCGGCTCCCGTGTGGGAGTAACAGGCTCCTACCGGGTGAGCAAACATCAGTCTCTAAAATTGAGTTATAGCAATGGCATCTACCTCTTGTTTGGTGGGAATTATCAAAATGTCTCGGTGGCGTGGCAGTATTCCTGGGTCGGCAAGCAAATCAGATGAAAGCTCGAGTCGCCAACCGAAGCCTGTGACGGCGTATTCAAGTCGACCGAGTCCTCGCATAATTCACAGGCAGGCCTTTAGCACTTTTGCTGGCGCGAAACGGTGAGTTCTATGAGCAACTATTGCAAGATCCATTCCCTAAGCTCGGATGCAATACGCTCGGGGCCTTTAGAGAACCGGGCGTATCTTCACATCTCTCTCTTACAGTGCGTTGCATCGGAGTCACGCCCAGATGCAGCGCATTTTTCCGCAGGCTCCGTCTGACGCATAAATCTCGAAAGTTTCCAAGAACGCAGCAACGACGGCCTGTGACGCCATGATCATGTTGCCCTTGGCTATGTACTAGTCCCAGTAAGTGCTCGAGGTGATGCGACAGCTGATCGGGAACGCATCGGGCCTCAACGTCCCATCTGGCTCAGCGCTTCAAGGATCGGATCTGAGGAAATCCTCAACACTCCTCTGAACGGCGTATAGAGCTCCAGGATTATAAGAACCGCGGTCGAAACCGCCAGTGCACCCAAAGCTAAGGTCACGACTATGGTGGGGCTAGGCTGGGTGAATAAGCCAAAGCTTAAATAGATGAGCGCGAGCCATGTGACCACAACTAACAGGAGTGGGATAGGTAATGCGCTCTGCTGCGACTTTAGAAACAGAAGCCATTGCGTCTGTCGTAACTCGACGATCATACGTAGGGTCTGGGCCTTGACTTCGGCCTGGGCGCCACTCTTCGGTGCTAGTAGCTGCAGTTCGTCTACAAGAATTTCACCCTCGTCTCGAGGTTTGAGCTCGACATGCACGGGCGCTTGAGCCGGCCAAATACGATTGACGCTAGCCTCCACAAGCAACCGAAATTGGGCGCGCATCTCCGCAGTCTCCGTTCCATATTTAGACAACATGCGATCGATAGTGACGACCTGGGAAGAAATCTCCGCAATCTCGTTCGTTCGAGCGTCGTAGGAGGCCTTTGCAGAAGAGACAAGCATTCCGAGAACGATTGCGGTCATCGTCGTCATGAGTCCGGTTACAAGCCTTGCGACTTCTTTTTCACCCGATCCGAGACGGTCCGCTGGTATGGCTCGCCGGACAGCCATGCCGACGAGGCCTGAGGCAAGGATAGAAAGAAAGACGATCGAACTGACCGCAATTGAATTCATTCGTCTGGTGCCATCGAGACGGGTCGAGGTGGAGTTGTTTCCGACGCTAAACGCCACATACCCCAAACGCCGACTTGTTGAAGTGTGATTCGGAGGGTTCGATGTGCCGATTCTCCTCAAAACAGTGCAACATTCAAGATTCAAGTATCGTAAAGTCATCCATTGATGAAAGCGAGGTTTCAGAGTTCCAAGATTTTTCTGAAGAACTCAGGCAGCCGGGCGGTGTTGTTGGTGTGTTGTCTCAGATTTATCCCTCGATAGTTAATGCAAGCATGGGCTTTGAAAGCTTCTTTAGCTTCCCGGTTTGCCAATTTGACCGACCGGACGGTGTGCGACAGGGGGTAAATCCATCCACAAGCCCCGCATCGATGTCCATTGAAGGCCATAGTTTCCACCGCAACTATTCTTCTCGCTAGCATGTCGGGTTATGCGATCTTCCCTGGGAAACTTGTAGCTTGCCGTTGGATTTGGCATCGTTCTTCGATGAACATCCTGCAACAAAGATCACGGTGAGAGCGACGGACAAACTCCCCAAGAAGAGCAGGCGACATATTCTTTTCATGACCGGCATCTCTCTGAGGCGGAAGCCCACAGAAGAAGACTAGACAGGATTCGGCAGCCCTGCGACTGGCAGAAGTGACAGGTGTTCTCCCCAAGGTGTGACTGGTGCCACCCAGACTAAGGACGGAGCCTCAAGCTTACCGACCTAGTTCGACGGAGTCATGATCTGCTCGTAAACGCGCTCCAACGGTTCCGGAGTAACGCTGAGCCTTCCCCGGTAAGGATTGTCCAGAACGGCGATAAGAAAGATTATCAATCCGAGCAAAACCGAGAGAAGCGTCGTCATCCAGATATGGATGCTGAAGCTTGCGGTGTGAAAGAACCAACTAACTGCGATGCAGATGATCGCGCCAGCTATGACAAGGGTCCAGAGTGGTCCGGGCATTTCCGTCGTGACGGTGTTCAACCGGCCCCTTCGTCTCTCAACCAGCTCATTAAAAGACTTGTAGGCCTCAGCCGCGAGAATCTTCTGCCTTTCGGTCGTGGGCTCGAAAGACATGAAATGTGCCTGAAAATCGTTCAATACACTACTCGCGTTGTTGGGAACGATGCCGCGCTGTTGCATTGGCCACCCCACGTCGATGACCTGACGCGTATATTTCCGCAGGTCTTCCTGCATGATGGCACGGGCGGGATCGGGATATGCACCGATATCGCGATAAAGGCCGCCGAGGGCGATTGCTTCATCGTCAACCTTGCCTTGGGCATCGGAGAAGGCTGTCCAGGTTGCAATAGCTAGCAAGCCCACGGTAATCCCGTAAAGGACGGTGACTGCAGCAAGGTAAAAACCCACGATGTCGTTATACGAGTGATCAGCACGGTGAAGACGTTGCACCCAGCCGCGCGTCAGATAGAGACCCACCAGCCCAATGACCACAAAGGCGAGTACAGTCAAAGCCCCAAACATCCAGTTTGGAAGAAGGTAGATCCAGTACAGATTCATTAGGTACTCCTCTCAAAACGAGGAGTGAGCACTCGCACGATGAAGATCGCAGCGAGGTCTGAGCGTTTCGATTCGACAGGTTCACGGAACGGCCTTAACTCCAGAAGTTCTTCCGTTACATATCCGGCGGTCGTTCCGTCTGAAAATGTCACGATCAATCCATCTTCGCCTTTCCTTTCAACATTCAGTATTCGAATCGGCTCGGCCGTAGGGAGGGTATACACAATGGCTAGACTTGCGAACTGTCTCGTTTTGCTCACTCTTCGGATGCCAGCCCGGGCTAAGGCAATTTACTGAAAACCCGATTGTAGGCAATTCGTGAAGGCGATGCCTCACAAATTGAGGATTAGGCCACTTCTGGCTATACCGACCAGCCGTTTGAGCGAGAGCCGATTACTCGACGACTTGGATGATCTTCGAGTAGATCGTTTCCGGGGAAAGACGACCTTCGAACTTACGTGTGGCTCGCAACTCTTCCCGGTGATCAATGATGCGCGGCACCTCATCTGCAGCACGCCGAATGTTTGTAGCGGTGAGCTCGGCCGTCACTCCATCCTTCGAAGTCGCTACCGCGTCTCGTCTCATTCAGCCCGCTAATAGTTATGCTATAGTCAGGCGTGTCGCGTGTGCGTGTCGACAACAGATTGGATTGCTTTAGCCTCCCTGATACTCAGCGGTACAGTACGCTGGACGGTTCCACAGTTGACACAAACAAAGCAGGCCTCGTCAGGGTGGTCGAGTTCCCAACGCTTCTTTACTTCCGCTCGTTCAGCGACCGCTCTATCAGTTGACTTGCTGCTAGCACGGAGACGAACTCCCTTATACATCAGTTCGTACCACCACCAATTGCCACGCTTAAACACTGACACGTCGTTCTTCTCCTCGGCATGGAATTGCTTTAGACCCATTAGCTACGCCCCGAGGTGTTTCTGTGAGTCCACTCGGTTTGCGACCGCTCGGGAACTGTCAATTGTGACAAGTCTGCGCCAAATGCTCCAGAACGCCGACGCTTTCGGAGGCCCCGCCAGCGAAGGTGATCGACGCCGACAAGTACCTTTCAGTGTTGTCCCACTTCATGGCTGGCTAGCCGTTTCACGCCATTGGTGACGACCGCTCCGCTCAAACTTCAGTTCCGAAGCCTGGTATTCGGGTTTTGCGCGTACGCACCGCGATAGTTTCAAAACGATATCCCATAGGCAATTCCGCGTCAGTAGGACCTTGCCAAAAACTAACGAGTTGACGATTGCAAAGGCGTGCTCCGGATAAGTCAAGTGGTACTCGGACAGGACGATGCTTTTGCGGACAAGCAGGAATTCAAAGACTACCCAAAGATATCCGACAATTATCACCAACCTGGTGAACTCGTCGACGGCTTTTTCCCGCAGATGCCGCTTGTCCCCGCTTGGCGTGGTTGGTTCCGTCATATCAGGACTCTTCGAATGCTCGTGTCGCCCTAAATTAGACTTTGTTTTCACAGAGGTCTCAAAACCCTAGAATTGCCCGTCAGGGATGATCACAATTGATTGTTCTACCAGAAGGAGATATCGGAGTACTGTCACTTGCGACAGTACTCCGACAATAGAGGTTGACGGCGTCTTCTGGGAGGGATGGATCATTGCATGTTGTTTTCAGAAATATTAAGTTTGGTTGTCGAAAGTTTGGTTGTCAGACGGGACTGGAACTTTGTCGGAAACGCAGCTGGAACACATTAAGGTTCGTTCATTCTTGGCAGAAGTTTCAGCATGGCGAAGTAGCTACTGTTATCGTGCCTGTCATGGGCCGATTCAATCGAGTGGTCGCAGTGGATGTCCCCCCATGTCACGCAGCGCGGCAACCCGACTAATTTGCAGGCAGTTCGGGACCGGCCCGATAGATCTTCCCACCCACCCGTGACCTCGCCATCACTTAGAAGCGACGCACGGGACCAGCTTTCGGCTTTTGGTGACGAAAACTCTAATGCCGGACCAGTGAGCAATCTCTAGGCGGTTCATGCTAGTTCAATTGCTTGCAACGGATTTCGGCAAGAGCTTCTGCGCTTGAATCCAGCGATTCGTGCGGGCGTCGAGCAAGTCGAGCGGGAGAACGCCCCCGTTCAGCATCTCGTCGTGGAAGGTGCGGATGTCGAATTTTGGACCCAGTTCCTTCCGAGCGCGTTCGCGGAGTTCGACGAACTTGAGCTGCCCGATCTTGTAACTAAGGGCCTGTGCCGGCCAGGCAATGTAGCGGTCTGTTTCGGTCTGGATCTCGGGCTCGTCGAGGGTGCCGGATTTGCGGAAGAAGTCGACCACCTGTTCGCGAGTCCAGCCCTTGGAGTGGATGCCCGTATCGACGACCAGGCGCACCGCGCGAAAGCGCTCGCTCTTGAGGCGGCCCCAATCCGAGACCGGATCCTGGTAGAAGCCAACCTCTTTGCCCAGTTGCTCGGCATATAGCGCCCAACCCTCACCATAGCCGGAATTAAAACTGTGTTGACGGAATTTGGGCAGGTCTGTCATCTGCTGCGCAACGGAGTGCTGCATGTGATGGCCGGGGATGCCCTCGTGATAGGCGGTCGCCTCGTCATCAATGAGGGTGCGATGCGGAAAGTCGTAGGTGGCGACGACGACCCGGCCGGGCCGTTTGCCGTCAGGAGTCCCCATTTGATAGTGCGTCGCGTTTGCCGACTGGAAGGCTGGAATCGCCTCTACTGTAACGGGTGAGCCGGGAATATAGGTAAAGAGCTGTGGCAGTTTGGCCTGCATCTGCCCGAGGTACTTACGATAGTCATCGAGGATCTGCTCGGCTGAGGTAGGAATGTATTTGGGATTCTTGTCCAGGGACGCGTTGAAAGAAGCGAGATCGGAGAATCCTTCCTGGTGAGCGATGGCGAGCATTTCGGCTCCGATACGGTCCATCTCGCGCAGTCCAAGCTGGTGAATTTCGTCGGGAGTGAGATTGCTCACAGTGGTGCTTCCGTGGATGTCGTTCAGGTAACGGCGTTCGCCGCCAGGAAGGGACGTCACGGCGAGGACGGTGCGACCGTGGGGAGCATACTCGGTGGCGATAAAGCCGGCGAATGCCTTGTAGGCAGGTAGCACCTCATTATTGGCGGCGTCGGTAATCTGTTGGGTGAGGCGTTGCTGGTCTGCGGCGGAGATGTTGCTGGGGAACTTCTTGGTTGGCGTAAGAAAGGGATCGGCCGCGATGACGCCATCGCACTGCGCGGGAACCTTTTCAAGCAGGAACCGGACGGGCATGAGGTTGTCGTTCATACCGGCGCGGAGAACCTCTTCGGTCTGGGTGAAGACGCGCGGGATCTGATGAAGACGAGCGATGTAGTCCTCATACCGTTTCACCGAGTCGAAGGGAACAGCGAGAGGTAAGTCGGCGAGGTTCACGTGAGGGCCGCTCATCTGGCTTACAGGCATCTCGTATTCCTTGAAGCCGTAGTTGTCGATGCGCTGCTGGAGCGTGCGCATCATCACGTCGTGGGAGAGTGCATCCTGCTCTGGAAATCCGGTCGTCGGAATGGCATTCAGACGCGCGAGAAAGGCCTCGTCGCTGGTGTGCTCGTTCTCGATTGCCGCGAGGGAGCGGTCGTCCAGCTGGTCGTTGTAGCGATAGTCTCCGAAGGAGGTGGCAAGCTGAGGGTGGGCCTTCAAGTCGGACTGATACTGCTCTTCAAAGAGCGCGTTCTGCGCGGCGATTCGGGACTCGACAGAAGTTGGCGTGGATGCGAGAACGTGGATAAGACCACTGAGAACGGAGGCGGCGAGGAAGAGGGCCCATGTCTTGGCACTCATGCCGACAACATTACCACAGTTGATCGTGGAGGTATAAGCCAATCGGCTTATCGGGCGAACTCTCTACAGGGCTAAGAGTAACGTGAGCTCTCGGATGGAGCGCAAGGACGAACCAACCAAGTGCCTGAAAAACAGGGTTTTCAGTAAATTGCCAGTGCCTGCCCCACGGCTGGGCGTCGGAACTGGGAAGTTACCGATAACGACTTTCCAGCAAGTATGCAGGATCACTGTTCGCCAACTCCCGGATTGTCGTTAGCCAGAAGTGATCCGCGCGATGGTTGACATTGTTTTCGTAGTTCTCTGACGGCGTTTTGGGACCTTCCAGGGTCAAATCTGGTTGACAACAATCCAGTGAGTCGCTACGGTCCTACTACCCGTATGCGCCCTCCGACACTTGTTCTTTGCGCCGTCCTGCTGTGCCCGGGAGCATCATCCTGGAACAGCTCTACAGTCTGGGGTCAAACTACTGGTGCAAAGCCCGACCCCGTTGTCGGCAAGAAGCTGTTTCAAGAGCATTGCTCCGCGTGTCACGGCCTGGAAGGAGGCGGCGGACGCGGACCGAGCCTGCATACCGTCCACACCCTCGGTTTTGCCATGATCACCCACCAATCGGGCCATTTCGATCGCTGCCGTTCCATGCCCACAACCTACATCAAGCACATGGCTGCCGTGAGCGAGGTCCATCGCTTTATATGTTGCATGTCGGACCTCTTTCATTTTAGGTATTCGATCCAACATATCCAGGAACTCGATGAAGTACCGTGGATTGTCGGACAAATCCAGTTGAGCGAATTCTCCCACTTGAGCCATACTTTATCCTTTCTTAAAGAGTGAACGAGCTATGGATAACGTCACACATGGCGGACCGTAGGCCGTACTGTTGGAGCGGGCGCTGGCCGGACTGTCTTTAGCTGTCCGAATGGAACCTCTGATGTTGCTGCTGCCATTCTGAATTCAGATTTGCGTCAACCTATGAGCACTTCCCGCTCGGCAACTACCGCCTCCACTAACTCCGTTAGCCTTTTGGCTGAGTCGCAGGACGCGAACTCCTGGGCAAGCTCCTGCGCACAAGCGCGGTATTCCGGCTTCGCAAGGATCTGGTCGACCGCATCGCGTACCTGCTCAGGCGTCGGCGTGTCTGTGGCGAGATAGATGCCTGTTCCGGTCCATGTGACGCGAGCGCCAACCTCCGGCTTGTCCTCGCCCATACCCGCGACCACCATGGGCACGCCAAAGCTGAGCGTTTGCGTCACCGTTCCGTAGCTACCGAAGGCGACCAACACATCCACCTCGGGCAGAATCTGGCCGAAATTGAGGTACTGTGAAGCGATAGTGTTCGCAGTGAGCGTGCAGGGAATGTTCTCAATGGGTTTTCCACCGGTCGTGGCGAGGATCAGGAAGTCTTCGCGGTCGCCGAGACCGAGGATCGTCGGAGCCAGTAGCTTGCCCAGATCGTTGTTGGCGATCGTTCCCTGGCTGACGAGAATAATTTTCCGTCCCGCTTTCTTTGCTTCCTTAATTTGCGCAGGCACATCGCCGGCGCCGCTCGGCAGCAATGCTCCGATAAAGTGCACTTTTTCTTCTGATTCGCGAAGCGGGAACTCGAAGAGAGGAGCGCAGGGTTGAAGGATTAAATCTGCGAGCATCGCCTCAGACGCAAAGAGTGAGGCTGGTAACGACGGCAGCCCGATGTCGGCCAGCAACTTGTCAGCCGCACGTCGCATTGGAAGGTCTTTCATCTCGTTCATGTTGCGCGCGATCTCGGCATATTCTTTCCGCTTTTCCGGAGCTTCGCTCGGCAGCAGTCCCGGACCCCACGGTGCGCCATCTGCGCGCTCAAGGGGCAGTGCGGAGATCCCCAGATAAACGCTCGCCGGCCGCTCGGAGCGTGGGCCGAGAAGCATTGGAATTACGCCGGCGAAGCAGGTTTCGTGTATCACAACGTCAGGACAGAATTCTTTGAGAATCGCCTGCAGCCCTCGAAACTGGGAGATCATGGGATCGATGAAGATGCCCGTGTAGGCTTTCACTAGCTCCTCAGGGCCAGGTGTTACCTTATGCTTTTCGAGAAAAGATGCGATGAAGTCACGCACACCCTGATCGGCGTCTTCGGGCAGAGGAAAGAACCGTACCTCGGCTCTTTCAATCTTGTCGCGAAAGACTACGCTGGTATAGATGGCTGTTTCGTGACCTGCTTCCTTAAGGATGCGGGCTGCGACGAGTATCGGATTAAAGTGTCCGGTGGCTGGAATGGATGCAAGTAATATTTTCATATAGCTCCGTCGGGGCAATCCCTCGCGAGGGTTCGATCATCGCCAGTGGAAAAGTCTTGGAGGTAGAAACACTTTGTGCGACAGAATATTCCCGACAGTAGGTTTGGAGTGCTCGGTGAAATTTGTGCCCGTGGACGTAGGAAGCTGGATACAAGGAGCCGGAGATGGCAAGGAGGCGCGATGGACAGAGCAGTTGGTAAATCTGCTTCGTCAGATAGCGGTGACAGTAGCAAAGGATATGACGGCTTACAGGTAGACCAGCGACGCGGCAGAAGCAGCTCCTACCCCACCGCTTGGCAAACGATGGCACGGGCAACTTCTCACCGGTCTAGCAGGAACACCGTCGGCTAATAAGTTTGCGGAGATTCTAGATGGAGCCAAATACCTCAGGTCTTGAGCTTCATCGAGCGTGTCATTAATCACGCAGGGTCTCCAGCAGTTTCGGCGTCAGCAGAACCTCGCGGTTGCGTGCAGCCTCGCTAGTGCGCCACGAATGACCTGCAATTGCTGCCGACTTCGGAAATCTATCCCGTGGGCCTAAAGTTTGGTTGTCAGGAAGATGTGAAAAAAATGTTTTGCTGGAGGTTTCGCGATTTTATTTTTGATTCCAAATGCTTGCCGACATCCCAGCGGTCGCTTATAGGTTCGTTCATCTTGGCAGAAGTTTCAGCATGGCGAAGTAGCTGCTGTTATCGTGCCTGTCATGGGCCGATTCAATCGAGTGGTCGCAGTGGATGTCCCACACCATGTCACGCAGCGCGGCAACGGGCGGCGCTTCATCCTGGACTGCGATGCCGATCGAGCGGTTTACCTTAAGCTCCTGCACGAGAATCTGGACCTCTACGGAGTAGCGCTTATCGGATATTGCCTGATGTCCAACCATGTTCACTTGATCGCTACCCCTACGAAGGTTGAGGGATTAGCTGAGGCACTGAAGAAGATCCACGGACGGTATGGCGGCTATTGGAATGTCGCTCACCAATCAAGCAGGTCACTTGTTGAAAAGACGATAATATTCTTGCTCTTCTCGACCAGCGCAGTTCTGGGAAGCATTGCGCTACACCAAGCTAAATCCGTTGCGAAGAAGCTCGTTTGGTCTCCGAGCTAGAGCTTTGGCCCTGGTCGAGCGCCGCCACCCACGGCGGTACCAACGAGCACGATGCGTTCTTGGCTCTCGATGCGTGGCGCCGCCATTGGACCGTTACAACTTGGCAAGAGTACCTCGGAGAAGGGGAAATCGAATCCAGGCTGGCCGTGATTCGTCAACGAACACACACAGGGCGCCCGCTGGGAACTGCAGAGTTTATTCAAGATCTTGAGAAGGCCCTACAACGGCAGCTAGCGCTAAAAAAGCGAGGACCACGGGAGAAGATTGTCACAGATCAACGGCAACGCCAACTCACCTTCGACCCATAGAAAGCTGCGTCTCCAAAGTTCCAGTCCCGTCTGGACGCATAAATCTGGACGCGAAAGGCGTAAAGCGGACTTGTCCAAGAGGACTGTACCCAAGTTCGACACAAGCGTTGCGAGATGCACTTCGGGTGCCGTTCGACGTTATGAATTCCCTGTTGATAGTGCCACTTAGCACTGTCCAGTCCACAGAGAATAGCAGACACGCTTACTGACGGTCCTTGCGAAACCCGCACACCGAGCATGGGCTAATCTTGTAGCTCAGATGGGGCAATGCAAACACATCTTGGCGAACGGGGAGCAGTGCAGAAACATTGCTATGGAAGGGTGGCGGCATTGTTGGCGCACCGCCGCAAGCGGAATGCTGACATTCGGACCGTTTCAGGAGCATAGTTTCAAGCCATTATTTCGGCTTTTGGTATTCGCTGTGGATCGCTCAACAGTAATGGTCGACGAATCGAGTTGCGGTGTAGACGGGTCCAAGACTTATCCCTTCGATATCAGAAGTCCACTTGAACCGGGTAATCCGTCCTCATCGACTATCAGCGTAACCAATGGGCTGATCCCGATGAATCAAGTCACAATACTGGTGGGATTGAAAGAGAGTTGCACTCGCGGCACACCGATGTGCAATCCCCCGATGTTTCCTGACCCAAAGAGGTACGATCAAGGATTGTTCATGCTGGGGTTGAAAGCGCTGGGACACCGCGACTTGGGGCCATACGGGCGACTCGACCTTCCGATGTATCGCGCCATTAACCTGATGCCCAGCAAGGCGTTCCCACATCCTGATTGGTACGTGGATGCTGCCGTTGTAGTTGAATACGAGTGGCCGATACTCCACATCAAACAGAGGAAGGTCTACCCAATCTACACAGGCCGACTCGGGGAGTGGAATTACGGGTAGATCTTGGTTCGCCACCCTCTAGAACTGTAGGTGATTCAATACTGATAGGGGTATCAAATCTGCACAATCGCGGCCAATCTGTGGTTAAGCTTTGAAGCAGATGGTGGTGGTTCCTGTCGAAGTGATTGACGTGCCTCTTCTGGCAAACTGTTGAGAATACATGTGATTTCGGCAATCAGGGCCTCGGCTTTGGACATCTTGTCCGCGAACTGGTTCAAACTTTAGCTGCTTAGGGACGCCAACAATTTAAATGGCCTAACCCAAACCTCCCAAACGAAATACCACTCAAATATCACAATCTTTGACCGTTGCCCCTTACTGATCTTTACGGGCAACTGTCCCCCTTTTCCCACATTTGGGGTACCTTTTCCACCGGGTGCTTTTTGCAAAGTCAGGAGGATAATGGCAGTAACACCAGTAAAACCCGAAGAAATCAGGAAAATTTGGCCGAGAGTGAAGAATCGATACCGCTTTGTGACGAACACAGGCGTCAGATGTGGCTTGAACCATCGCCATTTGCAGTTAGTCCTGTTTACGTCTGTGGGGAGCTATGTTGACCGACATAGGCCCCGGTTCAGATTGTTCGTTCAGGCTGAAAACAAACCTGTATTTCGAGACGAAGGCAGTTAAATCCATGCCTGAGAAAGATCAAGCCACCGCTACATGGCACTCACTCGACATGGGGATGGGTTTGGCTGGTACTGCTTCGATTGTCGTAAGCATTTTAAAGTTGAGCATAGTTTCACTCTTCCAAGTAGCGCTTAGCCGGCGCAAGTAGTCCATTTCCACTTCATGTCGGAGACGACCATGGGAAAGACCGTCGAACAGAGCGCTGAAGTGCTTCCATGCGCTTTTCGAGGCGAGTCAGCAGGCGCTTAGGATTGAACCGAGGCTCTGTCAATGGATCGCTTTGGTGGTCGTTCGGCAGTAGGAAGCTGTGTCTGAGGGAGATGGATGCAGCAAGGGCTTGGAATGCACTCCTCGAATAAGGATGAAGCGATGCGGCGTCAGTAACAGAAACTATGACTGAACAACGTAATTCGGGGCAAACCCAACAACTCTGAGACGAAGGCATATGTGAACTCTGTTTGCTGGTCGTAGCTGGAGGAAAAAGTGGGTGCTGGCTTTTGCGTCTTCCACCACACATCTCTGCGGGCTTTTCCGACGGGCAACGCCACCCCTAGAAGCCGGAACCAAAAGAAGCAATCTTGCGTTTCACGCCGATGCAAGGAAACCAAGCCTGCTGAGGGACTCCGTCCCTGGCGCGCGACAAGAGGCACCCCAATCTTCCGCGCTTCGCTTGTGCAGACCGGCCTGCGGCCGCCCTCCACTCGCTTCGCTCCGTTCCAGGGTGGGGAACCCCTCCTCTTGCACTTGCCGCCCCTGCTGGCGTGGGCCAGGGCCAAGGCGTGTTTGTGAGCAAACACAGCACAGCCATTCAAAAACGGAGGAACCACCCATGATTAAGCACATACTCGGAAGACAACAAACTCAGGCTATACAGCTCCACGCGCTAGACGCGAGTTATAGGTGTGAGGGCGCGTTTATCTATGCGCAAAACAAGAGCTTTTCGTTGCGGAGATGTGGAACCGAACGCGAAGACTCCTCACGAATCGTTCGGCAGTTGGCGAAGACTGTGCCTAGTGGAGATGGCAGAGGGCTGGAATACTCCTCTGTGATACAAGGACAAGCGTATGCGACGCGCAGAATTCTTCTCAAAATGAATTTTTTTTAGCATTACGTAAAAGTAGTATTAGAGATATAACTGCTCCTAGAAAGTTGAATAAGGCGAAGGAAGTGAAGCTAAGCGAAGAAGCGCGACAGCGAAGTGCGAGAAGTACAGCGCGAACGGCAGATGCCGCGAGCGCCGGCCCAGTCTTAAGGGCCCAAAGCGCAGTTCGCCCGAACGACTGCATCTGTCCGCCGTATTCGTCGATCGCCGTTGGCCAAAACACGCCCAAAACGGTGGCGGTCGATCTCGCCGATGCCCTCTCCTGTCGCCGCCAGAATGGAGTGCCAGCAGCGACCCCGGTCGGCCGAAGCTCTGAGGAGGCTCTGAAAAAGTTCACCGGCCAAGAGCCAAGCAGTGCTCTTGAAGAGGCTCAGAATGAGTTGGAGAGGTGAAGAACAAAGAACGGGAAAGCCACCGGAGCCACTTGAAGGCCGCGTGGAAAACGATCTACAGGGAAGCAGCCGACGCAGGGTGAACGCCGATGAAGTTCGGAAAAGGAGTGGGGGCAGACGTCTTGGAGAATGCTCGGGGAAGGCCGGGGGTAACCTCGCACCGATTCTGGATCGTGTGGTCGTTGCAAGTTAGTGAGTTTCACTGGGACCGGACTGGGACGGAGAGCGGAAGTTTGGTTGTCAGGCGGGACTGGAACTTTGTCGGAAACGCAGCTGGAACACATGAAGGTTCGTTCATCTTGGCAGAAGTTTCAGCATGGTGAAGTAGCTGCTGTTATCGTGCCTGTCATGGGCCGATTCAATCGAGTGGTCGCAGTGGATGTCCCACACCATGCCACGCAGCGCGCAACGGGCGGCGCTTCATCCTGGCGTGTGGGTACGCTGCTTGTCTGTGGGTTTCATGTCTCATTAGAGTTGCCCTTGAAGTGCTGCCTGAATAACTCGAGTTTGATCGGTGATTTGGCTCTTCGGGTGGAGGTGCCCTTTTCTTAAAGCGCGTTCCTTCATCATGACGAAGAAGACGGGAACCAGAATCAGGACGTGGATGGTGGAAGTAATCATCCCGCCGACGATAGGTGCAGCAATCGGCTTCATAACATCGGAGCCAATGCCGGATTCCCAGAGGATCGGAACAAGGCTGGCAAGCACAGCGCAGACTGTCATGAGCTTTGGCCGCAAACGATGAACAGCGCCTTCGATCGCAGCTTCCTCCACATCGGCATTCGTCAACGTTTTCCCGCTTTGAAGTTTGTGTTCGAGAGCTTCATGAAGATAGACGACCATGACGACACCGGTCTCTACCGCGATTCCAAAGAGTGCAATATAACCGACCGCTACAGCGACGCTGAAGTTGTAGTGAAGAAGCCACTGCAAGAGCAACCCTCCACTCATCGCATAGATGGTTGGGAAGATGAGAACAAGCGCTTCGGCGACCGAGTGAAAGACCAGGTACAGCAGCAGGAAGATCACGAAGAAGACCACCGGAAGAATCAGTTGCAGGCGCTTCTTGGCACGCATTTCCAGTTCGTACTCTCCCGACCATTGGAACGTGTAATTTGCGGGCAGGGCGAGTTTGTCGCGAAGGAGCTTGTTTGCCTGTGCGACGAAGCTCCCATAGTCGGTGTTCTTGAGATCGATGTAAATGTAGCCAGTAAGCGCGCCATCTTCATCGCGGATCATGGCCGGACCATGCGTGAAGGAGATCCGCGCTACCTGACCAAGCTGAATCTGTGCGCCCGAAGGAGTGCCGATCAGCACCCCGCGCATCTTCTCAACATTGTCGCGAAAGTCCCTCTGATAGCGGACGTTGATCGGATAGCGCTCGCGTCCCTCGATATTCTCAGCGATGTTCTGGCCCCCGATGCCGGATGAAACCGCCGTCTGAACATCCGCTATCGTGAGACCGTAGCGGGCAGCCTCCTCCCGCTTGACATCCACGTTGACGTAGAAACCCTGCGCGACCTTCTCCGAGAAGACAGATCGCACTTGCGGAAGTCCAGTGAGAACCGTCTGAATCTGCGAAGCCAATTGCTGAATACCGTTCACATTCGGTCCTTGTACCTTCATGCCCAGCGGTGTCTTTATGCCGGTTAGTTCCATGTCCAGGCGGTTTTCAACCGGGCTTGTCCAGGTGTTCGACAGCCCAGGAAACTGGAGCTTCTCATCCATTTGTTGAATGAGCTTTTCGTAAGTCATCCCAGCGGGCCATAGCTCTCGTGGTTTGAGCATGAGCGTAGTGTCATACATATCCAGAGGCGCATTGTCGGTTGCGCTGTCTGATCTGCCAACTGTACCGAACACACTCGCCACCTCCGGAAAGCTGCGCAGAACACGGTCCTGTTGTTGTAGAAGCGTCTTCGCCTGTTCAATGGAGATGCCGGGAAGAGCAGTCGGCATATAGAGAGTGGAGCCTTCGAAGAGAGCCGGCATGAACTGGCTACCCAAACGTGATGCGAGTGGAAATGTGACCAGCAGAAAGATCAGGTTGACCACAATGGTGAGCCAGCGGTGGTGTAAGCAGAACCGCAGGAGTGGCAGGTAAATCGCCTGCGTGATACGCGAGATTAGATTGGCACGCTCCGGTCGCAAACGGCCTCGAATCAATATCACCATCAGGACCGGTACGAGGGTGATCGCAAGAATGGAGGAGGAGCCGACTGCAAGGGTCTTGGTCCACGCTAGCGGGCGGAACATGCGTCCTTCCTGCGCTTCGAGCAGGAAGACCGGCATAAATGAAACAACGATGATGAGCAGTGAAAAGAAGAGCGCCGGACCAACCTGCTTGGCTGCGCTGATGAGAATTGTGTGCCGCTCCAATTCCGATACCGGGCTGGCATCGTTTTCCTGTCGTTCCGACAAATGACGGTAGCCATTTTCGACCATCACAATGGATGCATCGACGAGCACTCCAACCGCCAATGCGATGCCGCCCAGCGACATGATGTTCGAGCTCACACCCAGCCAGTACATCGGGATGAAAGACATCAGCACCGCAATCGGCAAGGCGAGAATTGCAATGAGCGCGGAGCGGAAGTGAAACAGGAAGACAATAATGACGAGGCTGACGATCATGGCTTCTTCGAGCAAATCTCGCTGCAACGTTTTGATCGATGCATCTATCAAATCCGAACGATCGTATCCCGTCATAATCTGGACGCCGGGTGGTAGAGAGGGTGCGATCTCACGCAGCTTCTGCTTAACTCCGTTGATGACGTTAAGCGCGTTCATGCCCTGGCGCATGACGATGATCCCGCCGACAGTTTCCCCATCTCCATGCCACTCTGCAACCCCTTCGCGGATATCTGGGCCGAAGCTCACCGTTCCCAAATCGCGCATCAGGATAGGTGTCCCATTTTTGCTGCCGACGGCAACGGTAGCGAGATCGTCCAGCGAGCGAAGATAGCCGAGACCACGGATCATGTAGTCCGCGCCGCTCAAGTTAAGAACGCGACCGCCGACTTCATTCGTGCTCATCTTTATTTTGTCGATGACGGTAGAAAGCGGAATGCCATAGGCAAGCAGCTTGTTGGGATCGAGCTGCACCTGATACTGCCGGACGAAGCCACCGATACTGGCGACCTCAGCAACTCCGGGCACGGTCTCCAGTGCATACCGTAGGTGCCAGTCCTGCAAGCTGCGTAGGTCGGCAAGACTGCGTTTCCCGCTCTTATCGACGATGGCATACTCATACACCCAGCCCGCGCCCGTCGCATCGGGGCCAATCGAAGGATGCACATTCTCGGGCAAACGCCCGCTGATCTGTTGCAGGTATTCGATGACACGCGAGCGTGCCCAGTATAGGTCCGTGCCGTCCTGAAAAACTACATAGACGTAGGAATCGCCAAGCATGGTCTGCGCGCGAACGGCCTTGACATGCGGGGCAGCCAGCAGGCTAGTGACAATCGGATACGTGACCTGGTCTTCGATGACATCAGGGGGCTCGCCTGCCCAACTTGTATGAACGATCACCTGCACGTCCGAGATGTCTGGTAGTGCGTCCAGCGGTACATGCTGCAACGACCAGATCCCAGCAAGTGTGAGCAGCAACACTCCGGTGAAGACCATGAAGCGATTGCGAGCGCAAACGTCAATAATTCTGGAAAGCATTACATGCCTCCCGTCGCGTTCACGCGCAATTGCTTCGTTGCAATCACTTGACCATTTTTCTGGACGGAGATGGAGACCTGAAATGTACCGCCGGAGCCGAGCGAACCGCTTCCTTCATACATGCCATTGCCTTTGTCGATGAGCTTGGTGGTTGTGTTCATTGCTCCCATCCCCATCGCCGGCATGGCAGCCATATAAAACGCGACCGTAACCTCAGCTCCGGTGGTGGGAGTTCCATCTGCACTTGTGAGTTTCACCCGAAAGACATTGCTGCCCTTTTGCGGTGGATTTGGATCGGTGGTGAAGTCGATATTCGCCTGTGCAGCGGCGGCTGCATTCGTTGGTGGAGCGTTACCCCCGGCACCCGGCGGAGGTGGCACGAAGGAACCTGCCGCAGCCTGTAACTGGCTTTCCGAATCGATTAGGAAGTTCGCAGAAGTGACGACGGATTGGTGTCCTTCCAGTCCTTTGAGAACGACGAAATCATCGCCGACGCGGGGACCAACTGTGATCTCTTTTGGTTCCAGACTCCCGTTGCCATGATTGAGGAAAACCAGTTGCCGTGTGCCGGATTGAAAGACCGCAGACGCAGGAACGACGAGCTGACGGCCCAGATTGGCTTTAAGATCGACGTTCACGAACATGCCCGGTTTCAGTTTGAGCCCCGGATTCGCCATCGCCAGCCGCACACGAACAGTGCGCGTCGCCATATCTACTTGCGGCAGAATCTCTTCGATTTGACCGGAGAATTTGCGGCCCGGATAGGAGTCGACGGTAATCTGCGTCGTGTCTCCGGGTTTCACACGGCCTACGTCGTCCTGGAAAACCTGGGCATACACCCACACGCGCGACAGATCGGCAACGGTGTAGAGCTTGGTCGAAGGCTCCGCATACATATTGGGCAGAGCATTTCGCTCGGTAATGTATCCCGCCACCGGCGAGTTGATAGTGAGATCCGTAACCGGCTTGCCAGTTTCCTTCAGCTTGGCGATTTCACTCTGAGGAACTTCCCATTGCTCCAAACGTTGTTCTGCCGCGACTGACAACGACTCTGCTCCTGATGCAACTCCGTCCACAGCACTGGCGCTCAACGTCTTCTGGTTCTGCCGTGCCAGCAGATACTCCTGCTGCGTTGCCACGAGGTCCGGGCTGTAGATTGTGAAAAGTGGTTCTCCCTTACGCACGTACTGGTAGGTGGCGTTGGCGAACACTTTGCGGATATAGCCGGGAAAGCGCACCTGCACGTAAGAGAGAAGACGCTCATCGATGTCCACTGTGCCGGTCGCGCGTATGTCATCGCTCAGTTGCTTGTACTCAACGGTGCCCATTCTTACGCCGATGCTCTGCATCCGCTCGGGTGCGAGTTGGACAGGAACAAGCGGAGTTTCCATTGTCTGTTCGGGCATGGATGACGCTGGCTCATTCGCGCCGGCAGCCGGACCAGAGGCTACAGGTTGACCGTCCCCTGGCATCGCCATCTTCATTGCCGTTGGCTGCTTGATTGCATGAGAGCGGTAAGCCCAAATGCCGGCGATAGCTGCCAGGACAATGATCCAAACGAGTGAGGTTCTCAAGACATATTTGTTCATCTCAGTGTCGCTCCTGTCAGAGATTCGAGGTGGGCTAGAGCAGCTTCGTGATCCACGAGGGTCTGCACGTATTCGAGCTTCAGGTTGAGAGTGTCTGTGAAGTGAGAAAGGACATGAATAAACTGCTCACGGTTGGACGCATACGCGCTCAATGTTGCCCGGTATGCTGCATCGGATTGTGGGATGAGACCTTCCCGATATTCCTTCAAAAGCTCTTCATCACTCGTTGCTTTTACATACCCCTCCTGCACCTCAGCGAGTTGCTGTTGCAGATGTGCATCGAGTGTCTGTTGTGATTCGGAGCGCTTCTCCGTGGCCTCTGCAATCTCTGCATTCACGCGCTTCTTGCGAGGAAAGCGCACATCGAAGGTGAACATGTAATAGTCCCGATACTTGCGGTCGGTGTTCTCGTAGAGATAGCCAACCTCGAAGTCCGGCTTGCCCTCCCGCTTTGCGGACGCCACCTGCGCGTCCTGCTTCCGAATGGAGCTTACATCGACCTGGATCTGGGGGTTGTTCTGCCGGACCAGCGCAAGAAGCTCATCGGAGGTTTGTTGGAGCGGAGTAGCGATCAGGTCTTCCGTAATAATGTCCGGCGATCCTTGATCCCGGCTGAGCAAACCTTTGAGATGTGCTTGCACCTGCCCCATCTGCTGATGGTGCATCGTGATCTCTTCCACGATCTTGGTTCTGTTCACCTGTGCCTGTAGGACATCCTGCTGCATTCCTTGGCCGACCTGATAGTGGGCCGTAGCATCCTGAATAAGCTGGTCAAGCACGGCCTCATTTTGTCGCAGGATGCCAAGCGTCTGTTGCAGATAGGCCAACTGGAGATAGTCGGCCTTGACCGCGTAGGCGATGCTGGTCTTCGTGACTTCAACCTCGGCTTGCTTGGTGTCGGCGTCGCGCTCGGCTACGGTCCCGCGCGCCCGCAGTTTCCCTGGATAGGGCAACTGCTGCGACGCTCCGACACCGATGTAGGCAAAATCGCTATTGGTGTATCCAGCAAACGGCTTCGGACTGCCCACACTGAACTGTTGGTAGGTGAATTTCGGGTCCGGCAATGTAGTCACCTGCGGCGCCATTTGCCGGGCGGCCCGCACGCCGTGATCGGCCGCGGAGATTTGTGGGTTGTTTGCCTCAGCCTCAGCTAAAAGCTGGGACAAGGGCGTAGGCGTACTCGCCACTGGCGTTTGCCCGAGGGCAGACAATGCTGTGGCCAGCACAAGCGTGGCGGTCGACAAAGAGACCACGTTCATACGGAAGCTCCAATCTCAAATGCAGTTCAAGACATCCGCCAAAAGCACGCAGACACGCGCGCGCTCGGCAAAAGTAGAATGCGAGAGTGGAGCGGACTAGATTCTTAGGATGGAGATGGTCGCGGGCGGGGACTTTGGAGGCGAGTAGTCGGGGCGTTCAACCCATCCAGTGACAGCGGAGGTCGGATTCACCAGCTCGAAAGCAGCCAACCAGAGAATAGAGGCTACAACCGGGTGAAATGTCACCGTCTTTGTATCCAGTGCATTGTCGTGAACGCTCGGCGGAGTCTTGTTGCAGCAGCCATGCGACGCCGGCATCTCCATCTGGCCGCACTGGCTTTTCATCACGCGGCAGCAGGCACGTTCTTGAGTGCTCATCTGCGCATTGGGGACCATGCAGGCCATCGCGGGCGCCAGGCATGACACCAGCAGCAGGACTAGCACAGCGAATTGGCGACAGTACCTCACTCCGACTACTATACCTCTCGAACATGCTGTTCAGACCGGAATGCAGCAGTAGAGGCGAGCCCCACAGCCCCCTTTACGCGACAAGTCGGCGGCAACGCAGACAGACCCTGGCTTCACGCTCATTGTCATCGACATTGCCCAGTCTCCCTGGAATGCGGGACCCGAAATCGTGGAAACAATCGAGGAGTCGTTCCGACGCTAATCAATGTGTTCAGCGGACCCGGAAGTCCCTGTTTTCAATGGATGCAGGAGCAAGCAGATTGGACCGGTTATTTTTACTGATTCACTCAGCGAGCGCTCCCGGTCCTCGCCAGCCAAATAATTCCAACTATCCGGGCATGAGGTAACAAGCAAAAACAAACTCGCCCCGACCATCGGGCAATCACCAGGGGAACGGCGTTTACACAAAATCGCGGACACTACCCCAAACCCAGGTACTGCTGTCAACCACATTACCTAAGCCATCTGAAAACTCCCCAGTAGTTACACTCCCGCTTTTCCTCATCTTTTTCTTCCAGGTCTCTGGACGGTAAGAACAATCCATCCTACTGTCGAAGCAGGGATTTCATGCAGCCTCGGCTCACCCGGCCATTCGCATCTGACGGGAGACCTGCGCTCGCGAAAGGCAACAGCATCGCTCACAAATCGCACCGATGAACAGCTTCATCCCTCGTGGAGCATCCCAAGCACGGAGATTCCCGGATGTCCTTATACACTGGCGCCTTCTCCTGGACCGGCCCCAGCGCCCTCACCCCGGAAGAAGTCATGACCGACCGGCCCAGCGGCGCAGGCCTCCCGCTGCGCAAGCTTGCGGGCGAATGGCTGCGCCAATACTTGCTCGACGGCGAGCGCTCGCAATCGAACGTCGAGAACCCCGCCCAACGTGACGGTATCTGCATCAGGACCTTGCGCCGCGCCAAGTTTGATCTGGGCGTCGTGAGCACCAGGCAGAGCGTCTCCGGCGCCTGGCATTGGGACCCTGCCGGAAAACAAATCGACTGGCTAATGCCCCGGCCCCCTAAGCAACTTAGGGGGGCGGGAAAAATAAAAATTTGGCCACCTTGATGAAACAAAGGACTTAGCCGACACCACGACGGGAACTTCGCATTCCTGAAACTCAACGCCAAACCAGGGTCACCGCCCCTGGCACGCCCCAAGGGGCGGACAGACTGATCTTTCTCATCCATTGCATCTCTCAGCGCTTCCGGCGGCGTTCGTCCTCGCCATCTTGAACACGCTGGGACTAAAGCTGGGATGAACCATTGCGCCCGGCCTCTCGTGACCTCCAGGAGAATGCGGCAACTCTACGGCTGGTCACGGGTTGAAGTGCCGCCGGTCAATCTTCGAATATCGACAACCTCACGCCGCTCTATCCCCAGGAGCAGCCTTCACCAGCGGAGTAACCGAACCCGGCGAGAGCCTCTTGGGTGGAACACGGCAGTAGCTGCGGCGCCGCGATATAACATGGGGCATGCATCTTCCCGTGAACCCGCCGGTTTTACCCATGCTTGCCAAGCGAGTGAGCGAATTGCCGGTAGGCAAGAGCTGGATCTTCGAGCCCAAGTGGGATGGGTTTCGCGCATTGGTCTTCCGCGATGGGGATGAGATCCTCATCCAGAGCCGTGATCAGAAATCACTGAATCGCTACTTTCCCGAGCTGCTCGACACACTCCGTTCCCAGCTACCCGCACGCTGTGTGCTCGACGGCGAAATTGTAATCGCTACAGTCCGCGGTTTGGATTTCGAGACGCTCCAGCTGCGCATTCATCCCGCTGCATCCAGGGTGAAGCTGCTGTCCGAGCAAACGCCGGCGTCCATCGTCTTTTTTGACTTGCTGTGCGAAGCAGATCGAGACCTGTCCGGTTGGCCATTCGAAGACCGGCGTGCGGCGCTGGAGGCGCTGCTTTCCTCTGCCGCCCCGCCCATTCACATCACGCCTGCAACGCACGAGGCGGATGTCGCCTCGGATTGGTTTCTCCGATTCGAGGGCGCCGGTCTCGACGGTGTCATGGCCAAGCCGGCGGCAGGGAACTACGAGCCCGACAAGCGCGTGATGCTCAAGGTGAAGCACGAGCGCGATTGCGACTGCGTCGTGGCCGGCTTTCGCTGGCACAAGAACGGGGAGGGCACCGCTATCGGCTCGCTGCTGCTGGGGCTCTTCGATGCTGGCGGCGCGCTGCAGCATGTCGGCGTTTGCGCCAGCTTCACGTTGCAGAAGCGCCGCGAGCTGGTGGAATTCCTCTTGCCTTATCGTGAGAATGCGCTCGCGAACCACCCCTGGGGCGGATGGGCGGATCCTGGATCCGGCGGAGGCCCGCAGCGCATGCCGGGCGGACAAAGCCGCTGGAGCCAGGGCAAAGACCTGTCATGGGAGCCGCTGCGGCCGGAGCTGGTAGTCGAAGTGGCTTACGAGCACATGCAAGGCAGCCGCTTCCGCCACATGGCGCAATTTCGCAGATGGCGGGTGGACAAGAAGCCCAGCGACTGTACCTATGCCCAGCTCGAAGTGGTTCCACCGCAGGAGCTGATGGAGATCTTCGCCGTCAAGCGCTAACAATGCTCACGCCCTTTTCCTGGAACTGGTGCGCCACTCCCGCGTGGGATCGTCGTCAGGGTCGGGCGTTTCCTGTGGCGGTCTTTGCTCTTCAGGAACATGACGCAGATTGACCCGGATGCGTGTCCAGGTAGAGGACGTGCCCCGCATAGAGTCCACCAGCACGTCATCCACAGCCAAAAGGGCGGCCACCTGGGCATACTTGCTCTTCCATCTTTCCAGGCCCGCCAGCGCAGCATCTTTGTCCGGTGAGTTCGCCACCACGATCAAAGGCATCTTGGTCCGCGGCGCCTTCTTCGCTGCGGGCTTGGCGCGCGAAGGGGCCACCCGCGGCGCCTCACCCTCCATCTTGCGGAAGTGTGGAGGCCACGGCGCATCGCCCAAGCCTGCGGCCTCGTCCTTCGCTGCAAGCTCAAGCAGCCCTTCGAGCGAACCTGCTTCGCCGTTCATGGCGGCGTGCGGATCGCCAATCTCCGCAAAGCGGCCCGGCATCGTCAGCACCGTAAAGTCCGCGGGTTCGCAATCCGGGACCTCATGCCAATACAGGGGTGCGGAGACGCGGGCGTCAGGAAGTGGGCGCACCGAGTACGCAGAGCAGGTCGTCCGATCCTTGGCGTTCTGGTTGTAATCAAGGAAGACTCCATGACGCTCCTCTTTCCACCACTTTGAGCTGGCCAGTGCGGGCACGCGTCGCTCCACAGCGCGCGATAGCGCGAGCGCCGCGCGGCGCACCTCGCTGAAGGTCCAGCGCGGTTGGATGCGCACATTCACGTGCATACCGCGTGAGCCGCTGGTCTTGGGCCAGGCGCGAAGGCCGACTTCCTCCAGCAGCGCCTTCACTTCCAGAGCGACGTTGCGCACGTCTGCCCAACCAACGCCAGGGCCGGGATCGAGATCGGCGCGCAACTCGTCCGGGTGCTCGAGATTGCCGGCACGTACCGCATGGGGATGTAGTTCGAGGCAGCCCAGGTTGGTGATCCAGGCGAGCCCAGCTGCATCATCGACCACGATCTCTTCGGCGGTGCGGCCCGAGGGGAACGAGAGCGTCACCGTTCGCATCCATGAGGGACGATCGGAGGGGGCGCGCTTCTGGTAAAACGCCGGCGCCTCGGCGCCATTCACAAAACGTTTCAGAACGATGGGGCGATCCTGGATTCCGGCGAGAGCGCCCGGCGCAACCGACAGATAGTAGCGCACCAGGTCAAGCTTCGACAGCTTGGTCTGCCTGGAGAAATAAAGCTTGTCCGGGTGCGTCACGCGGACTTCGCGGCCCTCGATCGAGAGCACCTCGGCGGCCTCTTCTTTGCTCACGAAAACAGGCTACACGCTGCGTCCGGATCTTGCTACGGGCCGTAGCGCGCCGCGATGATGCGGGAAGGCAACGCCTCTGCCCCCAGGCTGCTGGTCTCTACCAGCAGTTCGAATGGCTCCAGCGAACCATCGGGCAGCCTGGCCCTCTGCAGGATGGGCTGGATGCTCTTGGCGTCAAGCAGCATATCGGCAGCAGCCTGGGTGCCGGCCATGTTCAGTCCGCCGATCAAAAGCAAATGGCCGGTCCGGCTCAGGTTAGGAAGAAAGGCGATGACTGCGAAGGTCTGCTGTGAAGGATCCGTAGCCGGACTGGCATAGGTCTGGCGTTCGCCGGCTGCGGGATGCAGGTTCACGATGTGGCATGCGTTGACGTGCTTTTCGCACACAAATTGAAAATTCAGACCGCGCTGCAGCAGGGTTACCCAGGGATCGGTGTGGATTGCGCCGAGCAAAATGGCATTTCCATTCCTAAGATCATCCATCCGCAAATCGCGCGCGTAACGCATCAAGAAGCGATCGGGAATTACTTCAGGCAGGCGAACCAATCGCGAGCTAATGGCCAGGTCGGCGATGCTGGTATAGCGCTGCGTCCTCAGGTCGTCGAGATTCGCATCGTCCATCTCCCGTATCTTTACATTCGATAGATACTTTCCATTGGCGTAATCCGCCAGCGCCGCAGGCTCCTCGGTAAGGTTTTGCAAAATGCCCAGACCGCTGTCCGCGGGCACTACGAAGGTGTCCTGATGGTCGGAAAAAAGCGACGCCCAGAGCAGATGCGAAGGGGAATAGATGGGCCGATTATGCAGGGCGCGGTAGCCAAGTAAGGCAGTGGTAAAGACCAGTGCGCAGGCTGCTGCCCCCAGGGCGAACATCAGCCAATTCCGATTGCCGGGCGGGGCAGTTTGGGCAAGCGGCAGGGGCTCAATAGGCTTCGCCTCGACCAGCACTGGTTCCACCGATCCCGCATCCGGCTGTGAGGCTTCGCCAACGGGATCGCGCGGCCGGAACACCGGAACATAGCCGCCGCGTGGGATGCTGATGCACACGGAGTCATGCTTTCCTTCGCGCTCGTAATACATCTCCAGACGCTTGCGCAGCTGACCGGCATAATTCCGGACGATGTTGTCTTCTCCTGGGCTATAGCCGGCGGGGCGTCCGAAAACCCGTTCCCCGATCTGCTGCTCGGTGATCTCTTGCGTCCTGGCTCTTAGTTGCCGGTCGCAGATGTACAAGAGGAATTTGGGAAGAAATTCTGATCGGGCAAAGATCTCACTGGAGGCGATGCGCTGCGCGAGCTCCCAGTAGGCAGCCTTTTGCGTGGAAATGTCGGAAATCTGGTCTGCCAAAGCGTCGGCAGAAAGAACCTTAGCTGCTCCGCTCATTCGCAACCTTCAATCTCGGGAGAAGAATACTTGATTTCTTCTCCGTCAGGTTAACACCTGAAGGTTACGAGAATGTTTTCGGCCCGGGAGGGCAGGTAGGGCGCAGGCTCCCATGTATGGGAGCCTGCAGAGTGGTTCTGGCTACGATGAAGCAGGCTCAGAAGACGAATCTGCCGACCAGTTGTACCGTCCGTCCGCCACGGTCGCCGGTCAGAACCCCAAAATTGGAGTTCCCCAGAGAAAAGCCTGAGGGGCTTGTACTCTCGCTGGCGGCAAGAAAGTTCGTCGTGTTGGTCGAGTTGTAGGCCTCCAGTCTCAGTTGGAAACTGAGGCCCTCCCTAAAGTCAAATACCTTGGCCAAAGAAGCATCGAAATCCTTGTACGGAGGTCCCAGTACGGTGTTGCGGCGAAGGTCGCCCACGGTGCCATTCGCAGCCTGTTGAAATGCATTGACATTGAACCAATGCACCGCGACGTTGTTTGGATTCACTTGGCGCGGGCCCTGGTTGGCGTTTTGTCCCGGCACCACGTCGGGGCGCTGCCTGCAGTTGCCGCATATGAATCCGTTATGCGCGCTATCGTAGTTCTGGTTTACGGTGTACCACGGGCCGCTTTCGAAAGTAGCAATTCCGCCTACCTGCCATCCTCCGATCAGCGCATCCGCCGCCCGGTTTAGATTGCTGCCAAAGGTCTTGCCTCGGCCGTAGGGGAGGGGGTAAACAAAACCCGTGACGAAGCGCTTGGCGATGTTCCAGTCGGAGTTTCCCCTCTGCAGCGTTAGCTGCTGATAAGGATAGCTGCCGCGTCCGTTGTTGCCGACACTCAGGCCGGAGTTGGTAATGTCGTCAATGTCGTGGCTCCAGGTGAAAGCGCTGATTAAGGTTAAGCCGCTGCGCAGGCGGCTCTGGAACTTCGCCCCCAATGCGTTGTAGGTGCCCAGGCCCTGGTTGGCCGGACCCTGGATGGCGCTGCCCGCGATCAGGTTTCCGTTGGCGTCCACATTGGGGAATGGCTGCCGTAGTGCGTAAGGAACCACACCATCCACGGAAGGCGAGGGAATGTTCCAGTCCTGGTTGGTGTACATTGCGGTGGTCTTCGATCCAATGTAGGAAATGTCGAGTGCGCTGTTGGCGCCCGCTTGTTGCTGCACGGTGACATTCCATTGTTGAAAGTAAGGAGTGCGCAGATTGAGGGCGGCGGCAAAGAGAGTTGGGTCACCGGGATTGGTGAGCGCGTAGGAGGGGAAGCCCGTGGCGAAGGTCACGGTGTTGAGCGTGGAGGGACTGTTGTTGGCGACCTGGAAACTATCCTGCAATAGAAAAGGAGTTGAGAAGCCAGGGCTGGGCTCGCCGAAAGGGCCAAGCTGTTCGGGACCATAGTAAAGACCGTAGCCGCCCCGGAAGACGGTGGTGGGAGTGAACAGGTAGCTGAAGCCAACCCGGGGGCCGAAGTCATGGTGATCCGGTTGCACGCCGAAGTAGCGATTGGCGTTGTTGTTGAGGGCGATGATGCCTGCGGCAAACTGCGCCTGGGTAGCGGTGGGAAAGGCCCCACTGTAGTGCGGCACATACAGGGTAGCGTTGTTGGGATCGAGAATCGATCCGTGGTTATGCGCTTCCCACACCGGGGTGACAAAATCCCACCGAGCTCCGAAATTCACCGTTAGCTTGGGGGTGAGCTTCCAAAAGTCTTGAGCGAACAGGGAAATAGCATAGCGGCGGTAGTTGTTGGTGTGGATAGCGGAGATTTCGGCCAAGTCCGGCAGGCCGAGCAGAAAATCGGCGAAAGCACTGCCGGTGGCGGAATTGGTCACACCGTTGGTGTATTGAGCGGTGTAGTGGCCATCGAAATCGAACTGTCCGTTGGGTGCGAATGAGCTGGCCGAGCTGTCAAAGAAAATAGACCGGTACATGCCGCCGAGCTTGACGGTGTGACGGCCCGGCGTCCAGGTGAACGTGTCCTCACCCTGATAGGTGCCGTTCAAGTCCTGTTCTGAATATGATCCGCCTAAGCCGCTCAGGGCGCTATTGGTGAAGTCGATAGTGGCTAAGCCGCCGGCCAACCCCCCTTGCAGGGGAACGCCGGTGATACCAACACTCTGGTTGATATTCTGATCTCCGTTGACCGGTGCGGTGATCCAGTTGAGGCGGGTCCAGCCGAACCGTGCATCGTTCACCATGGTGGGCGAAAAGACGCGGGTCCAACCGATGACCACGCCCTGCGCATTCGCCGTATTGCTCACGTCGCCGTTGAGAATCGTTCCGGAGAAGAGGCTCACCTGCGGTGTGCTTTGATACTGATATTGGTAGCGGCCAAAGATCTGATCCCGGGAGGAGAGCCGGTGATCCACGCGCACTGCGATGCGGTTGTCATCGTCGTCGATGGGCGCGTTATGAAAGTAGTTGTTGCTTCCTGATCCACTGATATTAGGCGCCGGGATCGCAGCCGCGATCTTCTGGGCTACCGGACTGATGCGGCTGGCTGGTATGGCATTGTTGGGGAAGGGCTGACCGGTGGTGGGATCGTATATCGTTGGGCCGCCGAGAAAGTTGCCCGACGCCTCGCTAGAGGTTGGGATAAGTCCCCGATTCGCAGTCCCGGGAGAACGGTAGGGCTGGCGCTCAAAGTCGGCGAAGAAAAATGTCTTGTCGTGCCCGTTATATAGCTTTGGCAGAACCACCGGGCCCCCTACCGATGCTCCGAAGATGTTTTTGTGGTAGTCGGTTTTGCTGATCCCGAGGGCGTTGTTGAAGTAGTCGTTGGTGTTGAAGTCGCTGGTTTGGAAGTATTCGTAAGCCGAACCGTGCAGGTCGTTTGTGCCGGATTTTGTATTGACGATGACGACCGCCCCGCCGTCCCGTCCAAACTCGGCGGAGTACGCATTGGTCAATACGCTGAACTCTGAAATTGCGTCCAGCGATGGCTCGATCGCGAAGGTGCGGCCTTCGTTTATATTCTGGTCGTAGCTATTGTTGTCTGTGCCGTCCAGGATATAGTTGTTCTGATATTGCGAGATGCCGTTGGCGGAGAAGGCTCCGCTGGCCGTGTCGCGCGGGCCGGACGGGGTGGAGTAGTTTACCCCCACAGTTAATACCGCCAGGCGATTGAAGTTCCGGTCGCTGACCGGCAGGTCGTCCTTAATAACACCGGAGATGGTCTGGCCCACGGAGACGTCTTCCGTCTGCAGCAGCGGAGCCTGCGCCTCCACCGCTATGGTTTCGTTCGTACTGCCGACCTTGAGGGTGACGGGCACGCGAGTATTCTGCTGAATTTGGACAATCACGTGGTCGGCCACAGCCTTCTCAAATCCTGTTTGGTTCACAGTCACGCGATAATCCCCTGGGGGCAGAGGGGTCGCGCTCCATACACCGATCTCGTTCGTCTTGCCCTCCGAGAGGGCCTGGGTGCCGTTGTTCACGACGGTAGCCGAGGCATTTGCCACGCTCGCCCCGGATGCATCTTTAACGGTGACCAAGATGCCACCGGAATCCTGTTGGGCGAAGATGGGGCCACCGGCTAACAGTAATACAGCGGCGATCCATGCACGATGGGGTGAACACTTGAAGCGATGAGCGGGCACTGGGCTCTCCTTAAGCTTTGCTCAGTTCTGGAGTCATGTTTCTGGCTGTGGTCGGACAGACGGCCCCTCGATCGCCGGGCAGGTCTCTTGAGGAGAAGCCCTCAAGCGCCTTCATCATGGGATTAATGACGCGCGAGGGCAAGTGTTTGCACTGTGCACTGGAACGTTGAGGGCAGGTGTAAACGCCTGCGAGTGGTTAAGAACGCGCACCATTGTTCGAGAATTCTGTCCTGGCTAGCAATCGTGAATCCCCGGTATCTCGTTGGTTTCTCGCGAGATGTGAGATGCCAGTGGTCTGTAGCGCCGAGAGATCTTTCGGCCGCCTTTCATTTCGCAAGCGTACCCGGTTAAAACACCTTGTGCGGCTTGCGACCGTTGAGCATGATGGGGACTGCCCTGTCAGCGGCATCTTTAACATTTGATTAACAGATCTCAACCCCGAGCGTCCCAGGCAATCGCCACCTTGGTACTCGTCCTGCTGGCCGGCCCCTCGTGGGTTGCTTACGCACGGCAGCAGCAGCCAGCCAGGCCAGACCTGGTCTTGCGCCGCACCGTTCGCTTTTCTGATTTTCACCGAATGTTGTCTCTACCATTCCAGGTCCCGGCGGGCACCAAACGAATCAGCATGAAATTCACTTATAGCGGGCAGGATCAGCGGACGGCTCTCGACATGGGCTTAATGGGGCCGAGCGGCTTTCGTGGTTGGAGTGGAGGCGACAAGGACGGCTTTACTCTCTCTTTGAGCGACGCGACGCCTTCCTACCTTCCTGGCCCGATTGAGCCTGGTACCTGGACCCTGTTGTTGGCAGTGCCCAACATCCGGCCAAACGTGACCTCGCAGTTTGCTGCCGAGGTTTACTTCGACCGGTCCACCCAGGACGAGCGAAAGGACCCGCTGCTCACCTTGCAACTGCGACCTGGACCCGCCTGGTATCGCGGTGACCTGCACATGCATACGGCACATAGCGACGGGTCCTGCAAGAGCCGTATGGGGCAGAAGGTTCCGTGCCCTCTGTTTCTCACCGTCGAAGCAGCGGCGGCCCGCGGCCTCGACTTTATCGCCGTCACCGACCACAACACCCAGTCGCACTATGACGCCGAACGTGAACTGCAGCCCTACTTCGACAACATTCTCCTGCTGCCGGGACGAGAGATAACGACCTACCGGGGACACGCCAATCTATTTGGCGCCACGCAATTTCTCGATTTCAGGATCGGCACCCCTGAAGTGCCTAACGTGAACAGCATGCTGCGCCAGGTGAAGGCGCTGGACGCCATCATCTCTATCAACCATCCTGACAGTCCCAGCGGCGAAAACTGCATGGGCTGCGGCTGGACGCCGGCTACGCCCGTGGACTATCACCTGGTCGAGGCCGTCGAGGCGGTGAACGGACGGGATGCTGATGGCCCAAAAAGCGGGGTACCGTTCTGGGAGGGACTGCTCAACCGGGGCTATCACCTGACCGGCATCGGCGGAAGCGACAATCACGATGCGGCTATTCCGGTTCCCGGTCCAGGCTCCATTGGCTACCCCACGACGGTGGTGCAGGCGGCGGACCTCTCCACCCCATCCATCCTGGCCGGCTTGCGTGCCGGACACGTCTTCATTGATACCGAGGGGACCAGGGATCGGGTACTTGAGTATTCCGCCAGCGCCGGCAACCGGACAGCGGCCATGGGAGATACGCTCCCGGTTCCCAAAGACACCAACATCCGGCTCGCCATACATGTGATGCATGCCCAGGGATCGCACCTGGAACTGATCGCGGACGGATCGAAACCGCCCCTTGGGAGGGCAGCCATTGAGCAAGATGACCAGCGCACGACGCTCGAACTCCGCGAGGACAGCAAGTACAAGTGGGTACGGCTGGATGTGTGCACGCCGGAGGGTCACCGGCTGCTGATCGGCAACCCCATCTATCTAACCCCTGCGGATCATCCGTCGCGGTAAATCCTGAGCTAAGGACAGTTTTTGCCACACATGCCGGCCAGCACCACGCACCGATGGGGACCACGCGAACTCGTGCTGCGCCGGAAGCTGGGGCTTCTGGTTCTGCTCGGAGTCTGCCTGTTTGGCCCCGTTACCAGCCTGCAGGCGCAGCCCCATAGCGAGCCCGCAGAGGCAGCGTTGCGCAGGATGCTGCCGGACCTTTATTCTCAGTTATCGTTGCGTATCTTCCCCTCCACCGACGGCAGCGACTTTTTCCGCATATCGGGGGAGCGCGGCCATATCATCGTAGAAGGCAACAATGACAGTGCCCTGCTCTATGGCGTGAACTGGTATCTCAAATATGTTGCCCACTTACAGATATCAACCAACGGAAATAATCTCCGTTGCCATGGCCCTTTGCCGGCTCCTGGGGAAGTCATCCGGAGGGAGTCTCCATACCGCTTTCGATACGCTTTGAATCAGAATGCCGATGGATACACTACGCCGTACTGGGACTGGCCTCGCTGGCAACGAGAGATCGATCTACTGGCGTTGAGCGGAATCAACACATTATTGATCGAGCGGGGAACGGACGCTGTTCTCTATGAGACCTTTCGCGAGTTCGGCTACTCAGACGAAGAAGTGCGCCGGTGGATCACCCAGCCGGCACATCAGAACTGGGAGCTCATGGGCAATCTGTGCTGCTTCAACGAACCGATTTCGCGCGAGCTTCTGGAGCGGCGAGTCGGATCCGCCCGGCAGATCATCGCCAGGTTGCGCGCGCTTGGTATCACCCCGGTGTTGCCCGGGTACTACGGCATCGTGCCCGCCAGTTTTCAACAGAAACATCCCGGAGCCCACGTAATCACCCAGGGGGACTGGAATGGGTTTGTGCGGCCCGGGTGGCTCGATCCGCGAGATCCCCTATTCGCCCGGGTGGCGGCCACATTTTATAAGAAACAACGCGAGCTTTTCGGCGACACCAACATATATGACATGGAGATGTTCCAGGAAGGCGGAGGTGCGGGAACGGTCCCCATCGGGCAGGCATCGCAGAGGGTTCAGGCTGCGCTCGAGGCCGCGCACCCTGGCGCGTACTGGATGCTGCTGGGCTGGCAAGCCAATCCGCCGGCCGAATTGCTGGAGCACGTCAACCGGGGGCGCTTACTCATCATGGACATCGAGCAGGGTCGCAACCCCGACAACAATCGCCATCAGCGATTCCAGGGCGCACCCTACCTTTTCGGCGGCCTATGGAACTTTGGCGGCCGAACCACGATGGGGGCTAACCTCTATGATTACGCAGTCCGGCTGCCCACGCTGGCAAAGACAGCCAGCAAGCCGGCAGGGATCGCGGTCTTTCCCGAGGGCATGGACAATAATCCGTACGTCTTCGACCTATTCACGGAGATGGCTTGGCATTCCGACCCGGTCGACCTAAGCGCCTGGACGGCGCAATACGCCACCCGCCGCTATGGAGTGGACGATCCCCATGCGCAAAGTGCCTGGCAGATCTTGCTGAGCACCGCCTACGGCAACCGTGCCGACGGAGTGGCCGACCATGGAGAAAGAGATGCGGCGCAGGAATCTCTCTTTAATGCGCAGCCGAGCCTGACTGCGGTCCGGGTCTCGAATTGGGCTCCCGACAGCATCCGCTATCGACCGGAGGTGTTTGCAGGAGCGCTGGCAGAGTTGCTGCGCGCGGGCCCCTCGGCACGTGCGACCGAGACCTATCGGTACGATCTGGTCGATGTGGCGCGACAGGCGATGGCGAATCGGAGCCGGCTACTGTTGCCCGAAATAGACGTCGCCTATCGCAGCCGCGACGAGCACCGCTTTACCACGCTAAGTGACAAGTGGCTGCATTGGATGGAATTGCAGAACGAGCTCCTTTCGACCAACGAATCCTTTATGCTCGGTCCCTGGCTTGCTCGTGTGCCGGCATGGGCCTCCAGCCCTGGAGAGCGGGCGCGCCTGGAGTACGATGCGCGGTCCATCCTCACCACCTGGGGCGATCGCACGGCGAGCGAGGCGGGCCTACATGACTACGGCAACAAGGACTGGGCGGGATTGACCTCGGACCTGTACCTGAAGCGGTGGGCTCTTTACTTTGCCGACCTGCGAAGCGCGCTCAAAACCGGCAGCGCTGCAAAACCGATTGATTGGTTTGCCCTGAGTGACACCTGGAACCGCGAGCGCCAGGTCTACCCGACCCGGCCGCATGGAGACTCCTACGCATCGGCGCTACGCATTGCGCAGGAGCTGCATATCTTCTGATGGGCTCCCGCTGCCGCTATATGTAGTCAACAGCGCAATCCCAATGAGGCGGCCCAGGCTCCTTCGAGCAGACGCCGGGCAGAGCAGAAGCGAGCTAAGAAATTGCGCGCTTGTTGCTTGCTCGAGCGCCTTTCTTTACAGCGATTCCCGGCGCCGATGCTACGACGCCCGGTTGCTAAACTCTTCCAGCTTTTCCAGGCACCCGGTCCAACCGCGCTCGTGCCTTGCCGCTGCATCCGCGGAGCTGAAGCCTTCGTGGATCAGGATAAGCTCTGTTCCATTCTCAAAATCCCGAAACGTAATTGTTACCAAAGTCTCCTTGCTGCCTGGATCACAACCGTTGCCAAATGTGAACGAGAGCAGCTCGTTGGGAACAATCTTCCGGTAGGCCCCGGTCGCCACATATTCGGCGTCGTCTACCCCCCGCATCTCAATCCGGTACTCGCCTCCAACACGCAGGTCGGCGCTGGCGTTTGCCATCCGCATTCCGCTGGGAGCGAACCATTGTTGCATCAATTCCGGCGTTGTCCATGACGCGAAGACGCGAGAACGCCGAGCCTTGATCACTCTGCGGATCTCCAATTTCAAGTCTTCACTCTTTGCTTGTTCTTGCACTGCTGCTTGCTCGCTCATGTTCTTCTCCTTCCAGGAAGTGCTGGAGAGCGTCAAGTTGCCGCTCCCAGAATTTTTCGTAGTAGGCCAGCCATTCCTCTGCCGGCCGAAGGGGGGCGGGATTGAGACGGACGATTTGAAAGCTGCCACGCCGTTCGCGCGCGATCAGCTCCGCGGATTCCAGCACCTTCAGATGCTTCGACACCGCGGCCAGTGAGATACGGTACGGCTTGGCGATCTCGCCCACGGTCTTTTCCCTGGCTGTGATGTCGCGAAGAATAGACCGGCGCGTGGAGTCGGAAAGAGCGTGAAAGACGGAGTCCAATCGGGCAGCATTGGATTTAACCATACGGTTGAATGTATGCCAAATGCAGTCGTACTGTCAACCGATTGGTTAAATGTTTTTTTTGGACTTAAACGAGCGGAATCACCTCGACCAGCACCGCCTTTTCCCGCACTACCTGTATCGGGTTGCGCAAGGGGCGGCCGAATCCATCGAAGTGGACCTCCATAACGTCCCCATCTTTTAGTTCGACACCCTGCCCAAAGCTTAGAGAATGCGCACCCAAAAAATGGATGTGCACGTCCCCCGG
The DNA here is from genome assembly GCA_963711525.1 of uncultured Acidobacteriaceae bacterium. Taxonomy (GTDB): domain Bacteria; phylum Acidobacteriota; class Terriglobia; order Terriglobales; family Acidobacteriaceae; genus PALSA-350. Next base: position 114,410 of record CAVQEO010000001.1, read on the forward strand.
GCGGCGATGCAATTCGAACTTGAAGTGGTGATGCTCCAGGTTGCGCAGGCTGTGGGACATCTCCTCTTCGCCGCTCGCGATCGGTTGTGACCACAGTGGCTTATTGCCGCGGGTGATGCTCACTGTGCCCGGCACGGCTCGAAAATCAGGATTGACCACCAGCTCGGGCCCGATCGAACAAGTGCGTAACTTCGAGCCAGCCAGGTTGAGATAGTTCTTCTTCTCAAAGCGATGGTCGGAAAATTCATTTCCCTGGGCCATGCCCACGCGAAAGGGCTGACCCTGCAAACCAATCACATATACCACCGCGATCTCCGCCTCTTCGCCACCGTCCTCCGCGTAGGAGGGAACCAGCAGCGGTTCACCCTGCGCGTGCACAATCGCGCCATAGCCCTTGTGAAACCATTCCGGGGCGATTCCTATCTCTCCTGCTTTGGGGCGGCCGGCTTCCATGCCCCAGTTAAACATCTTCATGCTGTCGGTCAGCTCCTGCTCCTTGGCCATGTGCATGGACGCCCGGTCGCGCGCGCTGCCCATGTGGGTCAACCCCGTGCCCGACACCAGGCAACGGGCGATCTCCTGGGGCTGATCGATGGGTGCAAGCAGCTTCCATTGCCCGCTACCACCGTAAATCGGGTCATAGTCGAGGGACTCATCCGTAACATGATCAGCCGCCACGCTGGTAAGTTTCCCGCCGCTCGCGATGGCCGCCTGGACCAGCCCATAGACAGAATCGAAGTTGCGCAGCAAACGTAACTGTGGCTCATCCACTACCGCTACCCGGCGCACATCGCCGGCCTTTAATTGCACCAATCGCATCGTATCTCCGCCATGATTTGCTCTTCCTTAAAAGAAATGAAGTTACTTCAGTTGGTTGGCCACGTCACGCGCAATAGCGAAAGACCCATGCGAGGCAGTTGCACATCCACTTGTATCGCTCCATTCTCCGGAGTGATCCACCGCGGAGAGTCGAGTAGCTCCAGCTGGCCGGCTGCTTGCAACTTTGCGTATTGCTCGGGCGTAGGGTTCTGCGGCGATCCCATCTCCTTCCACACCGTGTAGGCATTGCTGTGATGATCGTCAATGCGGTACTGCTGCAGCAGCACGCGAGACGCGGAGGAAGGAATGGATTTCATGGACACGACGATGGCAGCGCCAGGCGCAGCGACGTCATCATCGTGATAATTCCAAAGCAGCACAGAAGCTTGGCCGTTTGCGCTCGTGGCCAAGGCATCAATGTCAGGAGCCTGGCGCACACTGTGGGCCAAAATACTATCCAGCGGCGCCGCACCGGTGCTGGCCGTCACCACGCGATCACCACTCATCAATCCAGCCATGCGGAAGAAATTCAGCACTGGCTTATCGACGCCATTCGTGGCCAGCGTGCGATAGCCGTCGAAATAAGGCTTTCCTTCGAACTCGAATGCCCAGGTCAGCATCGCCAACAGGTTCATGTGATCGCGATCTGCCAGCTCGAAGAGGCCCTTCATCGCCGCCGCGGTATAGCTGGGATACAGTGGCCCGTTGCGATAGGCATTGGGCGGATAAAGCCGCGCCGAGCAAGCCGCGCACCCTTCCGGATCCGCTTCGCTCAAGATGATAGGAAGGCTTTGGAACTTCGGGAAACTGCGCACGATGGCGAAGCCGTCCGCGGCATTGTTCAGTTCGTGGTCGAGGCCCATCTGCACGTGACCATTCACCACGTTCGGCCTCCCCTTGACGTGGAAGGAGATAAAGTCCAGCGGGATTGCGCCGCCGGTCGCCGCACTGTTCTGGGTCGCGCAGTGGGCGAGAAAAAGCTGCAGATACTGTGACGCATTGCCCTGCGGGCCGGGTCCCGTGGTAGCTGGTCCACCTACGCGCGCGTTGGGAATCGCCTGGCGTACGCCCGCGACCGCGTAATCGTAAAGCTTGTTGTACTCGTCCTCGGTTCCTTTCCAGTAGTACTTGCCGTTGGGTTCGTTCCACACCTCCCAATACCAGGTGGAAACCGTCTCAATGCCATAGCGCTGGACCATGTGCGCGGCCACTTGATGATTCAATTCCTGCCATCGCCCATAGTCCTTGGGCGGAAACGACCAGCCCTCCACCTGGCCGGGTTTAAGCGGCCATCCTATATGGTAAGGATCGGGATGGGTGGAAAGCGCTTTGGGCATAAAGCCGAGCTCCACCATGGGGCGCACATGGGCGGCGGCATACGCATCGAAAATCTGGTCGAGAATGGTCCAGCTGTAGATAGGGTTCCCGTGCGCATCCTCGGTATAGACGTTGGATGAACTCCACTTGAGATCGGGCTTGCCATCTCCCGTGGCGAGCAGGAAATGGGCGCGAATATAGACTGGAACCGGGCTCAAATCGTGTAGCTGGCCCAGCAACGCCTTGCCATTTTGTGTGACTGTGTAATCAGATTCGTCGTAGCCGAACCAGCTGTAGATGGGCGTGAACTTACCCGCGGATTTCGCCAGATCCACGTCGATATGAACCGGGCTTTGCGCCCTCGCGAGCGACGTAACCAGCACCACGCCAAGCAAGAAACCATAGCAAAAGCATCGCGACTGGGTGAGGGGCGTACTTATCTTGTTCACGACAAACAGGCTACACCTTTTGCCCGCCGCGGTTAGCGCAAGCTGCATCCAACTGACGTGTACTAGCAAGGAGATCTACCTTATGAACTTCGGGCACCTCAGGTCTATCGCTCTGATCGCTACCCTGGCACTCGCCCTTCCCGCGCTCGCTCAGAACTCCGATACTGGAGCAAAGCAGGACATGAAGAACGCCGGATCCGATACCAGGCACGCGACGACCAGCGCAGGACACGGCGTGAGCCAAGGAAGCAAAACGGCCTACGACAAGACAAAATCGGGAACGGAAAAGGGCTACGACAAGACCAAGTCGGGAACGGAAAAGGCTTACCACAAAACAGTGCAGGGAACCAAGACTGGATACCACAAGACAGCGCATACGACCAAGACTGGGGTCCACAAGGTCGAGGGCAAGCCGGACACTCCAAGCAACAACCCTCCTCGATAGACATCGGTCGATATTCTAGGGCTCATGGCTCCAATCGCACTGGATGGTGCAGCCGGTGCGGCTGCTCTCCAGCGCCATTTCGAGCGTGCGGATGGTTCTCCAGGCCTGTAGAGAAGTGACCTCCAGCGGCGCGTTGCCATGGATGGCATCGCGCACGTTGATGTAGAAGCCGCGGTAGTCGCCAGCTTCGGTGGGGATGCGCGTGCTTACCGGCTCACCGCCCTCATCGGTAGTGAGGGTGCCCCAGTGCTCCGGACTTTCCAGGCCCCAGGGCTTGGAGGAAAACATATCCCCGGCGAGCAGATGGGCCTCCTGGGGATCGATGCCGAATTTGCGAAAAGTGCCTAGCGTGCCGTTGAGGGTAAAGCGCGCTCCGGGAGCGCACGCCAGGCAGGTGGCGCGCAGCCATACGCCCAGACCCGAGGGCACCGGTCCTGAAGACGAGACCGGAGACGAAGCGGAAGACGCAGACAACTGCGCCAGCGATGCGGGGTACTGCAGGTAGAGGTCGAAGGCGTCATCCGACCGGGCTCCCTCCCGCTCCACACGCACGCTCGCCCAGACGGATTGGGGAACACCAAAGAGCACCAGGGCCTGGTCCACCAGATGCGATCCCAGATCGAAAAGAACTCCGCCGCCGGGCGAGCCGTCTTCCCGCCAGGCGTGCAGCCTGGGCGCCAGACGATAGCGGTCGTAATGAGACTCGAATTTCACCAGCCGGCCAAGCCGGTCGCCGTCCAGCAACTTGCGCACCGTCAAGAAGTCGCCATCCCAGCGGCGGTTCTGGTAGATGCTGAGCAGCCGATGGCGCCCACGGGCCAGCTGGATCAGCTCCGCCGCCTCCCCCGAGCTAAGGGCGAAGGGCTTATCGACAACCACATCGCGGTCAGCCAAAAGGCATTGCCGCGCAATGGGCAGATGGCTGGCGTTCGGCGTGGCCACCACGACCAGCTGAATACTGGAGTCCTCCAGGAGAGCTTCGACGCTGGGCACGATCCTGGCATGGGGAAAAGCAGTAGCGGCGCTCGATCCACTGCGCTGCACAATGGTGGCTAACTCCAATCCCTCCACCGCTTCGATGACGTTCGACTGGAAGATGCGTCCGGCGAATCCAAAACCAACCAGGCCGACCCGTATGCATTTCATTGAATCCCGCAGCGCTCCTAAGAATCTTTATACGTGAAAGGCAGTTGCAGCAGTCGTGGTTGCCGGCCGTTACGCGAAATTGCATTGCGTTCCTGTGCTTTTTGGGGATGCCTTGTGGGGTGTCTTTCGCTTGACAAAATGGCAGCCAGGCAAGAGTATTAAGTCCTATGCAGACTATGCATTATCCCGCTGGTTGTTGTTGCTGTGACAAGTGTTGTCATTGTCACTGCAGTAGCGGGTGTGAGTTTTGCTAGCCGAAAAGTAGGGTTTCCCAACCAGACTTTCGCGTAACTCAGACGAGTATCACCACCGCTACCAGCCCGCTGGCAAGCGGTTTTTTATTGGGACCAAAGCACCAATACACAGTGGGGACTGAAGGAGCCGGAGTGGCAAGCTTGGGAGTCCAAACGATGGAAGCCGGCGCCGCGCCGAAGCTCAGCCATCTGCAGTTGTTGGAAGCGGAAAGCATCCACATCTTCCGCGAGGTGGCGGCTGAGTTTGAGAAGCCGGTCATGCTGTACTCCATCGGCAAGGATTCCTCCGTCATGCTGCGCCTGGCGCAGAAGGCCTTCTACCCCGGGCCCATTCCGTTTCCTTTGCTGCACGTCGATACCGGCTACAAATTCAAAGAGATGCTCGCGTTCCGCGATGACTACACCCGCCGGCTAGGGGTCAATCTGCTGGTGTGGCGGAACGAAGAAGCCCTGGCTGCGGGAGCCAACCCGGTCGCCCTGGGAACACGGCGCTGCTGCGGATTGCTCAAGACCACGGCACTGCTCGATGGCCTGCGCGCCCATGGCTTCGACGCCGCCTTCGGCGGAGCCCGCCGGGATGAAGAGAAATCCCGCGCCAAGGAGCGCATCTTTTCCTTCCGCGATAGCGCCGGGCAATGGGACCCGAAGAATCAGCGGCCCGAATTGTGGAACCTCTATAACGCGCGGGTGAATCCCGGCGAAAGCATTCGCGTCTTCCCATTGTCGAATTGGACGGAGTTGGACGTCTGGCACTACATACACCTGGAAAAGATTCCGGTGGTGCCGCTCTATTTTGCTCAGGAGCGGCGGATGCTGGTGCGCGGCGATAGCCTGATTCCCGTGGAGCAGTCCTTCGTGCAGGGCCTGCCCGGGGAAGAGCAATGGATCAAGTGCCGCCTGCGTTCGCTGGGGTGCAGCCCCTGCACTGGAGCCATTCGCTCCGATGCCGACACCATTCCCAAGATCATTGCCGAGTTGGTCGCGTTTCGCTCTTCCGAGCGTGCCAATCGTGTCATCGATCACGATCAGGACGGATCGATGGAGCTCAAGAAGCGGGAGGGATACTTCTAATGCCTGTATCACTCGATCGCGGCGCTATGGAAATGGAAGATGTGTTTTCGATGGAGGAATTTCTCGCCGCGGAGCAGGCCAAAGATCTGGTGCGCTTCAGCACCGCGGGCAGCGTGGACGACGGCAAGTCGACCCTGATCGGCCGCCTGCTCTACGACTCGCAGAACGTCTATGAGGATCACGTTCGCGCAGTGACCAAAGCAGGTACCGGGAATGTCGCCAGCGCCATCGATTTTGCCCAGCTTACCGACGGACTGCGGGCGGAGCGGGAGCAGGGCATCACCATCGATGTTGCCTACCGCTACTTCTCCACCACCCATCGCAAGTTCATCATCGCCGACACCCCGGGTCACGAGCAGTACACGCGCAACATGGCTACCGGCGCATCGACCGCCGACGTGGCCATCATCCTGGTGGATGCGCGCAAGGGCATTCTTACCCAGTCGCGTCGTCATGCCTATATCGCCTCGCTGCTGGGCACGCGCCACATCGTAGCCGCGGTCAACAAGATGGATCTGGTGGATTACTCAGAAGATGCCTTCGCTGCGCTGGAGCGTGACCTTCAGCAGCTTGCCGCCAAGCTGGGCATCGACGGGTTGCTCTCCATTCCCATCAGCGCGCTGCACGGAGACAACGTGGTCGACCGCGGCACAAGGATGCCGTGGTATGAGGGTCCTACGCTGCTCGAATACCTTGAGACCGTGCCTACGGGACGTGATGTGGCAAGCGCGCCGTTCCGCTTGCCGATTCAGAGGGTCATCCGTCCTGACCAGCACTACCGTGGCTTTGCCGGGCAGATTGCCGCCGGATCGGTGTGGCCGGGCGACCGCGTGGTCGCGCTGCCTTCGGGCAGAACGAGCCGGGTGAAGAGCATTACCACCTTCGATGGCGATCTGGACCGGGCGGTGGCGCCGATGTCAATTGCGCTCACACTCGAGGATGAACTCGATATCAGCCGTGGAGAGCTGCTTGCCGCCGCGCACCAGGCGCCGGCAGTCGCAGCGAACTTCATTGCCGCGTTGGTCTGGATGGATGCCGCGCCTCTCGAACTAGGCAAGAGCTACCTGCTGAAACATACCTCGCAGACAGTCAAGGCCGGCATCAGGACCATCCAGCATCGCGTCAACATGCAGACCCTCGAGCCCGAACAGGCAGTGACGCTGGAGCTGAACAGCATTGGAGTGGTGGAGGTGGAAACCACTCGCCCGTTGTTTCTGGATACTTACGCCGCCCAGCGGACGACCGGCAGCTTCATTCTGATCGACGCGGAATCGCACGCGACGGTAGCCGCCGGCATGGTGCGCGAAGTTCTAAGCGGCCGTGCCGCGGGCGATAAGCAGGCCGGCGCGGTTGCGGCGGTGGCCATCCGTGATCCTGAGTTGCTGCTCCAGGTCGAGACCGCATTGCGGAAGAGCGGCGTCGACGTGGTGCGAACGCGCATAGCGAATGGCCCTCTGCTGCAGCGGTTATTCCAGGCAGGAGTCGTGGTCCTCATCGAGGCTCAAGATCTGGATGAGTTTTCCGGCGAGGTCTCAGTTGCCCTGCCCAACAGAGATGTATCTTTCGAGCTCGTAACTGGATTGCCCGATGAACCCGCGGAGAAGCTTGCCTTTATCCTGCGCACGCTCGTGCCGGAAGGGGGCAGCCAATGAGCACGTCCACGCCCCTTGCTTCCGCGGCTTTGGAAGCCCAGATCGCCGCGGCCCGCAGCCTGGTCAACGAGCAGATTGCCGCGGCCCGCGCGGAGGAGGTCTGCGTAACCAGCAGCTTCCAGGCCGAAGACATGGTCGTGGTGCACCTGGTGCGGGCAGCGATGGGCAACGTGCCGGTGATCTTTCTCGACACCGGCTACCACTTTGCGGAGACCTACGCCTATCGCGATCGCCTGGCCAGGGAGTGGGGCCTGAACCTGGTGAATGTACTGCCCAGGCTTACCGTGGCGGAACAGGAATCGCAATTCGGCATTCTTAACCAGACTGCGCCTGACCGGTGCTGCGGCATGCGCAAAGTAGGTCCCTTGTTCGCGTCGCTCGAGCCGTACCGCCTGTGGTTCACCGGGCTGCGCCGGGAGCAGGCAAAGACCCGTGCAAACCTGCAGGCCGTAGACAATTTTTCCTTGCCCACCGGCAAGCAGTTGCAGAAAGTGAGCCCCCTGGCGGATTGGTCGACCCGCGACGTATGGCAATACGCGGAACAGCATGGCATCCCCCTGCTGTCGCTCTACGAAAAGGGCTACACCAGCATCGGTTGTGAGCCATGTACCAGCCTGCCTTTCGATCCCAATGACCCGCGCTCGGGCCGCTGGGGTGGACGCAAGCAGGAATGTGGTATCCACGTGCAACCGGAATAGAAGAGAGTCTCCATGCTGCAGTTGCTGATCGGTTTTTCTATAGCGGTGGTGATCGCGCTCACGGGTGTAGGAGCAGGCGTGGTTACGGCACCGTTATTGATACTTTTTCTGCATGTGCCGGTGGAGATCGCGGTGAGCACCGCGCTGGCTTACGCAGCCGTAGTCAAGCTGATCGTGGTACCGGTGCAGATGTGGCGTAAGCAGGTCTCCTACCGCATCCTCGTATGGATGCTGCTCGGCGGCGTCCCCGGAGTGATCCTTGGGTCGCTCTTCTTTGGGCACGTTGCACAGCACGGCCCCAAGGCGCTGCTGTACATAGTGCTCGGCGCCATCATCATCTTCTCCTCCGGCTGGCAGATCTTTCGCCACTTCCGCCCCGACGCCATTACTCGACCAACCACGGACCGTCCCAAATGGATCGGCTTCATTACCTTCCCCATTGCAGCCGAGGTTGGCTTTTCTTCCTCTGGCGCGGGAGCACTGGGAACCGTCGCCCTGCTGGGACTTACTTCGCTTAGCGCGGCGCAGGTGGTGGGCACCGACCTTAGCTTCGGCCTGGTCCTTTCCGTCGTGGGCACCGGCGTGCACATGATCAGTGGCGCCTACGACGCGGCATTGTTGTGGAAGCTGGGAATCGGCGGCGTATTTGGCGCGCTTGCCGGCAGCGGGGTGGCCCCGCGCATTCCCAATCGGCAGTTGCGCTTCGCGCTTTCGCTGTGGCTGCTGGTGATCGGATTCGAGTTTGTCTATCGGGCAGTGTTCGCGGTCCGGTAAGGCCCTTCGGGCGAAGCCGCAGGAAGCCGGATCACGAAGCGGTTTCCTCCATCATGCCCAGCCTCGAGGCTGATGCTGCCGTCGTTGGCCTCAACCGCCCACTTCGCGATCGCCAGACCCAGGCCGCTCCCACCGGCCTCACGCGAGCGCGAGGCATCGATTCTGAAAAATCTTTCGAAGACCTTCTGCCTAAGATCCTCTGGGATAGTCTCCCCAGAGTCTTCTACCGCTATGTCTACGGTTTCGGAATGTGAGACATGGATGGAGATCATGGTCGACGGTGGAGAATACTTGATGGCGTTCTCCACGATATTGGCCAGCCCGCGCTGCAATACCATGCGATCGGCGTTCACCAGCAGACTGGCGTTGCCTTCTATTTGGATATGCTGTCCCTTTTCCTCTGCGAGGAGGCCAAGCAGGCCGATAACCTCCCGGGCAAGGTCCAATGGGTTGAAGGTCGTTCTGTGGAGCGTGACCTGGCCGGCATCCGCGCGAGATATAGAAAGCAGACCGTCAACCATCTCGGTAAGCCGAGTCACTTCTTCCAGCATGCTTCCGATCGTGTCTCGATATTCTTCTGCTGTGTGCACGCGCTGTAGGCCCACCTCCCCGACGCTGCGGATGGATGCCAGCGGGGTTCTTAATTCGTGGGATGCATCCGCAGTGAAGCGCTTGAGATTGTCGAAAGAGTCTTGAAGCCGCGCCAGAAGATCATTGAGAACCCGTGCCATGTAGCCCAGCTCGTCATTGGGGTTCTCCACCGGAAGCCGTTGGTCCAGTTGATTGGCGGTGATAGTCTCTGCGCGGAGCGCCATGTGCTTCAACGGCAGCAGCACTCTGTAAGCCATGCGATAGCCGGCGAGACCGGCAATCAGGAGTGTGGGGGGCACCGCCAGCAACAGCAGTCCAAGAAACTGCAGCACCCCTTGCTCGATCGGCGCCGTGCTGTAGGCGAGCCGGATGAGGAGCGGCCGATCATCAATGGAGTGGATATGGCTGATGAGCAGCACCCGCGTTCCGTCTTGCAGCCGCACCCTGCGCGCGTTGTAGCCGGCCAATCCTTCTTTGGCCCAGGGTGGACCTCCCAGATCCTGCCACCGCAACTTGGCATTGCGTAGCAGTACGTGGCCTTCCGGGGTCATTACCTGCATGTACCGGTCGAGCCACCGGATGTGTTCCGGATTGTTATGGTATTCCTCGTGGAGTACCAGCGTTCCATCCGGCGCAAATGCCAGCAAACCTTCTGCGGTTTCAATATCCTGTATCTCCGCATGGTACAAGCGGCTGCTGAGTTGCCAGTATTCCAGCAGCGTTGCTGCACAGATGAACAGCAGCAGCACCAGGCCGAAGACGCTGACATACCAGAGCGTCAGGCGATGGCGCACATTGCTATAGCGCAGGATCATGGTTCATCTTCGCGGAGCACGAAGCCTACTCCGCGCACGGTATGCAAAAGCTTCTTTTGGAACTCGCCATCGAGCTTACGCCGGAGCCTTGTAATCTGCACGTCAATCACATTATCCAACGGGGTGTAGCGCATTACCTGCTTCCACACCTCCCGCGCAAGCATTTCCCGGGAAACGACCGTGCCGCGGTTCTCCAGAAGGTATTCGAGCAGGTCGAACTCTCGCGCCGTCAACTCGAGTTTCTTGCCCCCTCGCGAAGCGGTACGCCCTTCCAACTCAAGGGTCAGATCTGCGATCAGCAGAGAGGAGAAGACGGCCGGGAGCTTGCGCCGCATAAGTGCTCGAATGCGAGCCAGCAACTCAGGGAAGGCGAAGGGTTTTACCAGGTAGTCATCGGCGCCCGCGTCCAGCCCTAGTACTCGGTCGTCGATAGAATCTCGCGAGGTCAGAATCAACACCGGCATCTTGAAGCCGGCTCGGCGCATGTCAGCAAGCACTTCAAAGCCGCTGCGTTGGGGAAGCATCACGTCGAGAAGAACGAGGTCGACGTGTTGATGGTGCAGGGAGGAGAGTGCATGCTCACCGCTGGGCGAGAGACTGACGGCATAGCCCTCTCCATGCAGCCCTTCGGCGACTGCCTCGGCCAGTTTTCGTTCGTCTTCTACCAGCAGTATGTTCAAAAGCGTTCAGACCTCGAAGACCTTATTTAAAAATGTACAAGTTTGGCTACCGGGTTACGATGGAGTGCCCAAAATGTCAGGAAAATGTCAGAAAAACGTCAGGTTTAGGTAAGGCGGTTGGGTGCTCAAATCTCCTTGATCGGTCAAGGAGATTCACAACCATGAGCAACTACTCCCGTTCTCTTTCGTTTCTCGCTCTGCTTGGCAGCGTGGCAATGGTTCCGGCAAGCCGCGCGATTACGCTACCGGCCCAGACTACAATCCCTGTCATCTTCACCCACACAGAAAATTCTGCGAAGGCGAAAGCGGGGGATGTGGTGAGGGCCAAGACCATGCAGGTGGTTATGCTGCCGAATGGAGACCAGATTCCCAAAGGGTCATTGGTCATCGGGCATGTAGTCGAAGCGCGGTCATTCAAGTTCGATGACACGCCGTACGCTGCTCAGCAAGCTTCCTATCTCGCGATCAAGATCGATCAGGTGGTGGATAAGAGTGGCCCCAGTTCTGTCGTCGCCTCGGTCCGTGCCTTGGCGAATCACAACGACGTGATGGAGGCGCTCACTCCGCACGGGATTGACGAGACTGATTGGCCGGGCACGGTAACGATGGTCGGCGGAGCACACTACTCGCCCGTAGACAAGCACGTCACGGCTGGATCGGAAGACGACATCGTAGCTTACAACAGGAAGCAGGGAGTCTTTGCGCGCCTTCTTTGGGGAGGTTCGAGTTGCCCGGCAACCCAAACCGAGCAGTCGGTAGGAATCTTCTCGCCAGACGCTTGCGGGCTCTATGGTTTTGGGTCGATTCATCTATCCGATGACAGCGCAAGCGGCACCTTCCGCCTATCCTCAAGCCACCAAACGGTCATCCTGTACGCGGGCAGCGCGGCGCTGCTCCAGGTGCAGTAAGCGGGTTAAGAAAGCCCAGGAATCTGGGGCGCTATTCGGACCCATCCCTAGCGTCCATCGACCATAAGCTTCTCGAACGCCAGGGGACCTTCGGGCCGCCACCGCCTAGGGCCGCGTCTTGCGCGCATACACCAGGAAGAATCCGGCAGGAACCAAAAATACCGTCAACGCAGTAGAGGCGACCAGGCCACCCACCAGCGCTCGCGCGAGCGGAGCATACGATTCGCTGCCTTCGCCAAGCTTGAGCGCCATGGGAAGCAGGCCAATGACCGTGGCCAGCGAAGTCATCAGAATAGGCCTTAGCCGAACCCGGCAAGATTCGATGATAGCCTCCCCTACCTGCCGCCCCTCGCTGATCAGGTGGTGAGCAAACTCGACGATGAGGATGCTGTTCGACATCGCAATGCCGGCCAGCATCACTACACCCATGAGCGACATCACGTTCATCGTCGTGCCTGTGAGCACAAGGATGAGCAACACTCCGCTAATTCCCGGCGGCAGGGCAAGCAGGATGATGAATGGATCGAGGAAGGAACGGAACTGCGCGACCAGCACCAGGTAAAGCAGGATAACCGACATAATCAGCCCAACGGTGAAACTCCTGAACGAGGCGCTCATCTCTTCGGCGCTGCCGCGCACCGTGACATTAATCCCTGCGGGAATCTGCTGCCGGGCAATAACCTTTCGCACCAGGTCAGCGGTTTTGCCGAGATCCTCCGTGCCTGGACGAACGTAGATATCGAGCTTGCGACGGATCTGGTAGTGATCCACTTCGGTGGGAGCCTGAATCTGTTGAATATTCGCTACCATGTCCAGCCGGGTCGGTTGTGCCGCACCCTGGGCATGAAGAGGAATGGCCTCCAGGTCCTGCACCGTGCGAATCTGCGCTTCGGGATACTGCACCGTAAGGAAGTAGTTGTTTCCATTCTTGGGATCGATCCAAACATTAGGCGCAATCATCTGATTGGAAGTGAGGGAAGTAATCACGTTGGAGATAACTTCCTTCTCCGTCAGGCCGAGCTTCGCCGCGTGGATACGGTCGACGTTGATGCGCAGGGATGGATAATCCAGATCCTGCGGGATGAAAACGTCGGCAGCCAGCGGAGAGGAACGTAGGTTGCGTGCTATGGCCTGGGCCACCTTATTATCCGCTTCCAGGTTGGCCCCACTGATCTGGACATCAATCGGCGCCGGAGCTCCCATGTTGACCACTGCATCGACCAGACTTCCGGTCGAGAAGTATTCTGTCAGCTCCGGCATCTCCTGAGCCAGTCGCTGCTTGATACGCGCGATATATTCATAGCTGCCGATGCTGTGTCCGGGAGTGAGCCCGACCTGGATGAAGCCGGTGTGCATGGCTGCATTCGGGGTGTAGATGGCGGAAAATCCATTGTCGACGCCGATGTTGTCGACAATGATGCCCAGATCGGCAGGCCGGACCACCTCTTTAATCAACGCCTCTGCCTTCGCTACCTCCTGCTCTGTGACTAAGAGCTTGGTTCCCGATGGCGCCTTGATGTTGATGACGAACTGGCCTGCGTCCGTCTGCGGGAAGTAAGAGAATCCCAACAACCAGTAAAGACCGAGGCTCAAAACAAACACCACCGTGAAGACGACCAATACCTTTGCCGGCTGCCGGAGCACCCGCTGTACCAGGACCTCGTAGCCCGCCAGCATCTTCTCGAAGCGCGTATTGAAGGCGGTGTTGAATCGCGCCGCGAAGCCGCTTTTCCCGCCTTCCAGGGTGCGCGCCTCACCCGCGTGCGACTCGTCAAGACCTTCGGGATGATTCAGCTTAAGGTACTTGGAGCAGTACAGCGGCACAACCGTCATCGCAATAACGTAGGAGGCAAAGAGCGCAACCACCACGGCCAGCGCCATGGCCGAGAAGAGAAACTTGCTCACACCCGACAACAGCGTCACGGGAAAGAAAACGATGGCCGTCGTGAGCGTGGAAGCAAGCACCGGCAGCGCCACCTCCCGGCCGCCGTTCTCCGCGGCAACTACCGGCGGTTCTCCTATCTCAAGATGACGGTAGATGTTTTCGAGCACGACAACGGAGTTGTCGATGAGACGCGAAAGCGCCAGCGCCAGGCCACCAAGCACCATGCTGTTTACTGACGACCCATTCCACTGCAACACCATAAACGTCGCCAGCACGGAAAGCGGAATGGAGAAAAAAACCGCCAGCGTAGCACGCAGGCTGCCCAGAAAGATGAGGATCATCAGGCAGGTGAGAAAGAGCCCGATGCCGCCTTCATGAAGCAGGGTCTCAATCGCGGTGCGGACAAAGCGAGACTGGTCGAAGACCACGGTCGTCCGCATCTCCGAGGGTACATCGACCAGGTGGTGCAGGGCGGTGCGAATACCCGAGACGACGGTGATGGTGTTGGAATTTCCGCCCTGCTTGAGCACCGGCAGATAGACCGAGCGTTGTCCGTTTACATGCACTACGTTGTATTGCAATGCGTGCGCGTCTTTCAGCACCCCGATGTCTGACATCAACACCGGATTTTCGCCGTTCATCTTCACCGGGTACTGACTGGCGTTTTTGAGGTCAAACTGCGCGTTGGAGTAGATGTCGTAGTCGAGGTTGCCGATCTGTACATCGCCGGCGGGCAGGATGAGGTTGGCCTGGTTCATCGACCGCACCACATCCATGGGGCTCATCTGCCGCGCTTCCAGCTTGTAAGGGTCGACATAGAGCTGTATTTGCCTCCAGGGGCCGCCGAAGGGCTGCGGGATGGAGGCCCCGGGCACGCTCGCCAGCTGGTTGCGCACAAAGTTCTGCGCAATGTCTTTGAGCGCCCCATCGGTCATGCCCGGCCCATTCATCGTCACCAGGCAGACCGGCAAGCTGGATGCATCGGACTTGAGCACCACCGGAGGGAAGGTGCCCGGAGGCAGATCCTTCATATCTGAGACCGCGAGATTCGCGATGGTTGCGGCATCGGTATCAGCGTTCGTGTCCGGCTGGAAGTAGACGCGAATGATGCTCACGCCATCGAGTGAGCGAGACTCCATGTGATCAATGCCGCTGGCCAGCGTGAAGAAGCGCTCCAGGTGATAGGTGATGTTGCCTTCGACCTGCTCCGGAGGCATACCTGAATAAAATGTCGCCACAATGACTACAGGCACGTTCATCGCAGGGAACATATCGACAGGCATGCGAGCGACGCTGCTCACGCCGAGCACAAAGACCATGAGGCAGACAACGATAATCAGGTAGGGCGTGCGGATGGCAAAGCCAGACATGCAGCTCCTTTCTAGGACGGCGGCAAGAGGGGCTGAACTTTCTGCCCGTCATGGAGGTCGGAACGGCGACTGGTGATCACCACGTCCCCTGCATTCACTCCGGAGAGAATCTGTACATACTGCGGCGACTGAATTCCCGTGTGCACGTTACGTGTGTGGACCATGCCCTCGGCGTCCACCACAAAGAGCCTTTGGCTATCTCCCGTTCCATCGACGGCCTCGGGTGGAACCGCAGTAGCATTCCTGGCCTCTGCTGTTCCCAGCTTTACCTCCGCATACATACCGGGAATCAAAGTAAGCTGAGGGTTTTTGACATCGACTTCCGCTGTCATCGTCCGGGTCGACATTTGCACCCGATCGGCAAAGCGAGTCACCGTCCCCTCGAAGGTGCGGTTCAATGCAGGCACATTCACGGTTACCTGTTGACCGTTGTGAATGGCGGTTACATTTTCCTCCGGAACGGGAAGCATGAGCCGCAGCAGGTTGTTCTGCGAGACTTTGACCACCGGCATCGCCTGGGTCTGGGAGGCGATACCGGCCTGAATCATGGAGCCGTCGCTGGCATAGCGCTGGGTGACGACCCCGCTAAAGGGAGCAACGATCCTGGTGTACTCAACCAGAGCAGTTTCATGAGCAAGGCTGGCGATGGCGCTCTGGTAACGGCTCTCTGCCGCTTGAACGCGCTCGAGCGCAGCGCTCACCTGGGCGTCTGCTTCGAGATTGTGAGAGTGGGCCACATCCACTTCCTGCAGCGGGACCAGACCCGGCTCTTTCCTGGCGACGTCCTGAATACGCGTATAAGAGAGCAGGGCAATCTGACTCGCCGCCTGTGCCCTCTGCAGATCGCCCTTGGCTACCGCCCTCTCTGCGTTGGCGGTCTGCACATCGGACTTCGCCTTGGTCAGGTCTGCCTGGAGCTCGGGAATCTCCAGAGTGGCGAGCAACTGCCCTTCCTTCACGCGATCGCCGATATCCACCAGCATGTGCTTGATGTAGCCGGCCTCCTTGGCCATCACATCCACTTCGTAGAAGGGTTCGAACTCGGCGGTAAGCGTAATGCTGTTTCGCAGATCAGTGCGAACCACCTTGACAGCCGGAACCACCGGTACAGCGGCCGTGCCCTCGGAGACGGCGGTGTGGGAGCAGGCGGACAACGGCCAAACCAGCGCGACCGAGAAGATAACCAGCAGTAGCCTTCGATACTTCGATGAACGCATCTCCATACCTCTCTCGCGCGGCCTAGGGCCGGATACCTAAGGCGTAATTGAGCGCAGCCCTGGCGCTGAGATAGTCAAAGCGCGCGCTGGCAGCCTGGATCAGCGCAGAGGTCTGGCTCAGCTCGGCCTGGTTGAGCTCGACGATGCTGCCCAGGCCGGCGTCGTAGCGCGCTTGGGCTAATCGCACGGCGACTCCGGTCTGGTCTACCAGATCCTGTGCTACCTGGATCTGGAGGTAGGCGTCCTTTGCCCGCGCCCAGTTGGTGCGCACGTCGCGCTCGATCACGAGCGAGCGATCATGCACGTCCCGGCCGGCAGCCTGTGCACGGAGCTTGGCCTCGGCTATGCGGCCGGAGTAGAGACCGCCGTTGAACACCGGCACGCTGATGTTGATTCCGGCGGCTCCATAGTTCTGCTGCAGCGTATGATCCCGGTCCGGCACCTCGCCGGCAGTACCAAGAATCTTGACCGTTGGATAATTCAGCTTGCTTTCGGAGTTCGCGTACTGTTGTGCGGCCTGTGACTGGAGATTCAGAGCCTTCAGATCGGGCCGGTTGGCAAGGGCTTCGCGAATGTAGAGATTGATATCGTCTTCAAGCAAAGGCGGCTGTGGTTGCTCGGCGAGCACGTAGTCCGGATCATTGTCGTCGCCCATCGCGGCGGTCAGCTGTGCGCGCGCCTCTTGCACGTTGCTGTCGGCCTGGACGACTGCCATTTGAGCTTCCGAGACAAGCACCTGCGCAAACTGGACATCGAGCGTGGATCGCAGCTGGCTTTGCGCCAAGGCCGTCAGCTGGCGAAGCTCCGTCCCGCGGAATGCAAGAACGGCCTGAGCGGTTCCGCGCACGCTTTCGGCGGCCTCGGTTGCGAAGTAAGCCTGGTCCACATCGCGCAATATTTGCTGCCTCACGTCCTCGGTGCTCTGCGAGGCGGATTGCGCTGTCAGACGCGAGGAGCGCACAAGGTCGCGCGTTCGCCCGAAGTCTGTGACCAGCTGGGTGAGCGTGGCGCCGCCCGCTACCCGGGTGGAGACACTGGAAGTGGTCACCGCGCCCGCAGCGACGGCGCTATCGCCATTCGCTTTGACCGCGGTCAGGTTCGCAGTGAGCTGCGGAAAGTAGGCCGACTGGGTCTGCTGCACACGCTTGCCCAAGGCCTCGGCTCTCAGCGCTTCAGCGGCCAGGCGGGGCTGGTTCTTGAGCGTGCGCGCCTCCGCATCGGCGAGCGAAAGCGTGGGCGCGTGGGCCGTTTGCGGCATCGCCGGACGGGCGTGGCCAACCAATAATCCCAAGGAGCCCAAAATCAAGAACATCTGCAACTTCATCTGTGTTCCCGGTCGGCGCTATGAGCCACTTTCAGGATCGTGGTCTCCTGTACTTCGACCATTCCATCGCTCACCAGAACAAGCAGCTCGGGCATAAGCCGATCTACGACTTCACGTTGATCGATGAACTCCAACCGGATCGGAAGGTGCTGGCCGTCGCTACCGGGCGCGCCCTTGGTGTGCAGACGATGGTGATAACCGAAGCCCGCCTCGGGCCGGAAGACGGTGGCCCCGGCAACACCTCTCTCATAAAGAAAGGCCAAAATGTCGGTGTGAAGGAACTCATGGCTGGAGCTGACGTCCGCGTTTAGATGAACTATGACCCGCAGCGCCCGTCCAATGTCTAACATCCACACTCTCGAGAAACAGGAATCACAAAATAGCTGTTTGCAGTATAGGAGTGGGGGTAACGCTCAAAACCTTACAAGTTCCTGACAAGTGTGCGAGGGCGAGCGGATGTAAAATGAGCGGCATCATGAAGATACTGCTTGGCGCAAAGCGCGGCTGCCGCAAGGGTCCTGAGGCGTGGTTCACCGGAACCGTGTGGCTCAACGAGATTGTCAACGCTTCAGCACCCTCGCGGCTTAAGGCAAACCATGTTTGGTTTGGGCCGGGAAGCCGGACGGCATGGCACACGCATCCTGTCGGACAAACGCTGCACGTGTTGGACGGGCTGGGGCTGGTGCAATTAGCGGGCGAACCGCCGCAGACGATTCACCCCGGAGATACGGTCTTGATCGCGCCCGAGGAACGTCACTGGCACGGCGCAGCGCCTGGAAGGACGATGGCTCACATCGCTATGCAGGAGACCGACGAGCACGGCGTCGATGTGGTCTGGCTCGAGCATGTCACGGATGAAGAGTACGCGGCTACTTGATCGCTCCGTGCTTGGTGGGGATATGCTTGGTCTGCTCTGCGCTCTTCACCGGATCGCGGTCTTGACTCTTCTGCCGGGGCGCCCGATCAAACTCGCGAGGTTCTTCCTTCTTTGACGGCGCATTGGAAACGGTAGGGTGTGACTGTGTCTTGTCCTTCGTGCTTTTGGGCATCGGACACCTCATCGTTCTGAGATGGGGCTCTACAGAAACGCGTTGCCCAGGCGAACCCTAGGTGTCGAGGCGAAATTTGCTTTCGGCCAGGCGGAACATCGGCCGCCATACCAGGCGATTTACCGTGACTACCATGAGAGACATGATGATCGTAGCCAGCAGCAGAATGGAAAACTGACCATGATCGCTGGCGGCGCTGATCTGTGCGCCCAGCCCCAGCGTCTGCAGGGTACGATCCTTCAGGTGAAAATATTCCGCGATGATGCTGGCATTCCACGCGCCGCCGGACGCAGTGACCAACCCAGTGACCAGGTAAGGAAATATGCCCGGCAGAATCACAATCTTCCAGCGCTGCCAGAGGGAGAATTTGTAGAGCTTGGCAACTTCCTTCAGGTCGGAGGGAATCGCAGTGGCGCCGGCAATCACGTTGAAGAGGATGTACCACTGGGTGCCCAACAGCATGAGGGCAATCGAACCGATGCCCAGGCCGCCGCCCCAGCGGACAAGGGCAAGCAACAGGATGGGAAAGATAGCAGTCGCCGGATACGAGGCCGCGATCTGAGCCAGCGGCTGCGCGATTCTGGCCAGTCGCGGATGAAAGCCAATGGCGACGCCGACGGGAATAGTCCAGGCAGAAGCAATCAGCAACGAAGCATTTACCCGCAGAAAAGTCGCCCCCGCGCCCTTAAGCAGTTCCACGATCTCCGCCCCATGCACATGCCGTACCATGTCGAGCGCGCGAAAGGCCGCAAAGGCTATCAACAAGCTGGCCGCAATCATCAGCAGGACTGCAGCCAGCCCTGACCGGTCGCGCGGTCCGTGGATGGGGCGCGCGATCAGCTCCCTGCGCCGCCGCGCCAGACCGGCATAGATGCGTTCGCTCGCCGGCGCCAGTGTCACCTGCCTCAACCAACCCAGCGCATTCGAGTGCCGCAGTGCATAAAGGATGGGCGACGTCTTGCGGCTGCTGCTCTCCCCTTGCTCAAACTTGAACTTGTCGGCCCAGGCAATCACCGGGCGCCACACCAGCTGATCGGTGGCCACAATAATGAGGATCATGGTCACCGATCCCCACAACATGCCATGGTTATCGCCCGTGCTGGCCGCCGTCTGCAGATAGGACCCGAGGCCGGGAAGACGGAAATCGCGATCGCCCAATACGAACATCTCGCAGGCCATCAGAAAAAACCATCCGCCTGCTACTGAGACCATCGAGTTCCACACCAGCCCGATCGCCGAGTACGGCAGCTCCAGCTGCCAGAACCGCTGCCATGCGGAAAAGCGAAACACATTGGAGGCTTCGCGCAGCTCTCGCGGCAAGCTCTTGAGCGAGGAGTAAAAGCTGAACGCCATGTTCCATACCTGCCCGGTAAAGATCAACAGGATCGCGCCCATCTCGATACCCAACTGGCGGCCGGGAATCAGCGATATCATGGCCAGCATCACCGCAGGCAGAAAGCTGAGGACGGGAATCGATTGCAGAATATCGAGCACCGCGATCATGAAGCCTTCGACGCGGGGGTTGTAGGCGGCGATATAGCCGTACCCCACAGCGAAGGTCAGACTCAGCAGGTACGCGACCCCGATGCGCACTATGGAATAAAACGCGTACAGCGGCAGCATCCTGGGGGAATTAGAGATGGCGATCGAGGCCACCGGATGCCCCATCCAATATTGTGCGATGCGCAAGACAGCGTAGAAGAGGGCCAGCCCGCAAGCCGCCACGCTGAGGTCGAGAAAAAAGGGCCAGGTCCGCTCCAATACCAGCGAGCGGGCAAGGGTGGGATAGCGAGAGAGCCTCGGCGGCGCGCTCATTCCGCCTGGGCCTCTTCCACCGCCTCCGCCGTCTCCTCCTGCTCCGGCAGGATGAATCGCCGCCGTGAAGCGTCGAAGTCGAAAAGCTCCGCGTAGCGGCCCCAACTGATCGCCGTCTCCAGCTGGCGGAGTGTCTCATCTGCGCTGAACTGCTCATCGAGCATGTCGAGAAAGAACTCTTCCGGGACGGTGTGATCCGACTTGGTATCGAGTGCCCGGGTAATCTGCCGCAGCAACAGCACGTTTTCCACCGCGGCTTTGCGAAAGAGTTCTTTCTGCTGCTGAATCTCTGATTCGGCGTACTCCCGTCCCGCTGGTGTAATCGCGGCATCGCCCTCTTCCACCTTCAGAAAACCGAGCAATTGTGCCGCGTCCACAATGGGCAGCAGATCGTCGATCTCAAACGCCAGATCGTCGGCCAGACGATAGATGTCGGCGCGGCCGTTGTAATCGATCACCAACTCGAGCAGGCCGGCGATTCCGCCCGGGCGGGCATGGGGAAGCATCTGGTAGTGCATCTGCCGCTGGTCCCGCGCCGCCAGGCGCTGGGGCACGGCGGAGGGGGCAACGTCAGGCCGGGTAAGCACCTTATAGATGTAGTCCACCAGCTGGGTGAAGGCCGCGCTCTTGCGATCGCGCGGCTGGGTCAGCGTTACTGGAAAGTCCACCCGCACATGGCCGGGGTTGCGCCCCAGGACGATAATGCGGTCGGCCAACAGCAAAGCCTCTTCAATGTTGTGCGTCACCAGAAAAATGGATTGCGTCGGGATCGTCTTCTTGTGCCACAACTCCATCAATTCGCTGCGCAGATTCTCCGCCGTCAGCACGTCCAGGGCAGAGAAGGGCTCATCCATAAACAGCACTTCCGGCTGTACCACCAGGGCGCGGGCGAATCCCACCCGCTGCCGCATTCCCCCAGAGAGTTCCTTGGGATACGCCGCCTGAAAGCCATCAAGGCCGACAGTGTTCAGGATCTTGAGGCTCTGTTCGCGCCGATCTTCACTGGCAACGCCCCGCGCCATGAGCGGAGCCTCCACGTTCTCGAGCACGGTCAGCCAGGGAAACAGGGCAAAGCTTTGAAATACGATGCCAACGTTGATTTCCGCCTGGAAAATCGGCTTGCCATGCCAGAAAACCTCGCCGGCGGAAGGCTGGGAGAGGCCCGCCAGCATGCGTAGCAGCGTAGACTTACCTGAGCCCGACGGACCCAGCAGGGCAACGATTTCTCCCTGCACAATCTCGAGGTCAGTAGGCGCGATCACCTGAATGCGGTTTTCGCTCGGTTGGGCGTAGTACTTTTCAACCTGCTGGGCGCGAATGATCGGTTCAGCCATCGGCAAACGTCCAACGAAAAAGGTTTATGGTCAGATCAATCTTATATGGAGAGCGGGCTCCGGGGCCCTCTACGCGGCTTCAGCCCGGGCGGTTGCAGCAGTCGGCAAGAAAGGCCGCAACGCTCGACCGGAAAACAGCATCAGAGACATGAGCGTATGATTCAGTAATTGCCACTGGCTCAGCATTTTCCGTCTATACCACCTTAACGCGATTTGCTTAAGTGGAGCACGATTATTGAAGGGCAGCGGATGAGCGTCAGAACGACTTAGGTCGTCATTCAGGAGCAAATGACCAATCAACAGGTAAAGCCCAAAGTGCTGGTGGCCGATGACGAACGCGTGATTGCGGACACACTGGCCATCATCCTAAATCAAAGCGGGTTTGAAGCCACCGCTGTCTACAACGGCGAAAAGGCCGTGGAAGCCGCGCGTACCCTCAAGCCCGATATGCTCATTTCCGACGTCATCATGACCGACATGAACGGCATTGACGCGGCGATCACCATTCGGACCATGCTGCCTAACTGTAAGATCCTGCTTTTTTCAGGCCAGGCTGCCACCGCCGATCTTTTGGACCGCGCCCGTTCGCAGGGACACGAATTCGAGATTCTGGCCAAGCCAGTACATCCGCAGGATCTTCTGGCGCGTCTGCGCAGTTAAGGCCGCGGTTCCTGGCTTCTTCTTCCTTGCCTTGCGACTTCTTCCGCCGGGCGTAGGTACGTCAGCCCTGGACAGCGCGGCCGCTGCTTGGCCTAAATCTTTTTACCAGCAATTCATCTAAACTTGCCGCCTCAGTCCCGACTCCCGCGCCGGGCAATTCTGATCATCGCTGCGACGCTGCGCTCGACATCCTCGTCCGTGGTGGCCCAGCTGGATACGCTGATGCGCATCGCCGCCACTCCGTGCCACTCGGTTCCTCCACACCAGCAGGTCCCGTCGCTCTGAACACTCGCGATGACTCGCCGGGTTTCCTCGTCACTGCCGAACGAGACCAGAACCTGGTTTAAGACCACGTCGTTCAGGATGGGGAAGCCCGCGGCACGCAGGCGATCCGCAAACAGCTTCGCCTGGCGACAGTTTCGCTCGATCAGTTCCGCCAGCCCGCTGCGTCCCAGGGAGCGCATGGCCGCCCACAACTCGACCCCGCGCGCTCGCCGCGATGCTTCCGGAGCAAAATGCCAGGGCTCGCGTCCGGCGCCAGGCGTCAAATAAGCTGCGCTCATCGCCATGGCGGCTTGCAGATATTCCGGTCTGCGCACGATCGCAACCGCAGAGTCGTAGGGCACGTTCAACCACTTATGGCAATCGATTGCCCAGGAATCGGCAGCGCCGGCGCCTGCCAGCAAAGGTGCGTATTGCCCAGAAACGGCTGCCCAGTACCCGAATGCGCCATCCACGTGCACCCAGGAGCCTGCCTCGTGCGCACGGGCGCAGATTTCTCCTGCAGGATCAAAGGCGCCCGTATTCACGTTGCCCGCCTGAACACAAATCAGTGTGCGGCCATCGAGCGCAGGGAGCGCCTTCGGCCTTATCCGTCCCTGGGCATCGGCTTGAACCCGCGTCACTCGCGAACGTCCCAGCCCCAGCATGGATAGCGCCTTCAGCAGCGAAACATGGACCTCGTCGCCCACTACCACGTGGATAGGCGGCGCCCCAAATAGTCCGTCCTCTTCGACATTCCATCCAGTGCGCTGCAGCAGTGCGGTCCGTGCTGCAGCCAAGGCGGTAAAGTTGGCCATCGTAGTGCCGGTGACAAATCCCGCACCCGATCCTGGCGGGAAACCCAGCAGGTCCACCATCCACGCAAGGACAATCTCTTCCAACTTCGCCGCCACTGGAGACATGATCTGCATCGCCGCGTTTTGATCCCACGCGCCCGCCAGCCAGTTGGCGGCAAGCGCCGCAGGCAGCGAACCACCGATCACGAATCCGAAATAGCGCCCTCCTGCGCTGGCCACGGTTGCGGGCGACCCGAAGTCATCGAGCAATGCCAAAACCTCTGAGGGATCGCATGGCAACTCAGGCAGCGGCCCGGCCAGCGCCTGCAATCGCGCCACGTCGGCGGGCAACGGTGCGACCCGGCGATCGGCAATGCATTCGAGATATTGAGCCGCACGTTCCGCGGTTGCCAGCAGCAAAGTTTTCATGGATGGCACTCCTTTAAGCATTTTTCGCAATACCATGAACTTTCTGACGGTTGTTACGAGCAGCTTTCTTCGGCGGAAAGCTGCGCAAACCCCTGCGGCTTCGGTCTACACCTTTGCGAAAAATCCTTTAGCGTGCCGGCGCCTGGCCGGGGATCCACATCGGGTTGCCCGCCGGAATATGCTCTACCTTCATCGCCGGAAACACCAGCCGCAAATCTTCCGCGCACTTTTCCATGCCGGGTTCCTCAGACACCTCATGCCCCAGCAGTATGAGCGCCTTATGCCGCCCTTGCGCGCTCGCGTCACGCACATACTCCACCGTCTCCCACTCCGATGCTTCCCCGGCGACGAGCAGCTCCACTTCGGATCGCAGCGCCGTCACCTGTTTCTCCAGTCCCGAAGCGCCGGGCCTCAGAGCTACGTGCGTAATCACCAGGTTTGGATCTCCCACCACTCGCAGGGTGTTGGCCTTCAGCCTGGTCTGTATCTGCTTCGCCAGGGCGCCGAGGCTTGTCGGCGGAATGGTCGCGTGGAATGGATCATTCGCCTGGATATAGCTCTGCCAGCCCAGAGCTTCCACCAGCCCCAGCGCAATATGGTCGGGAGCCGTTCCATGGATCTCATCATGCAGTCGGAAGACCACCATGTGGTGTTGCTCGATGAATGCCAACTTCTCCTTATAAACAGGATCGCTCGAAAAAAACGCGGTGTTGTCGCGATGATTGTAGAAAGTTGGTTCGTGTGTGATGACCAGGTTCAATCCGCGCCGGTTTGCTTCTCTCAACACGTCCATGGTGTCCAGGAACGTCGTAGCAATCCCGGTCACAGGAGTGGCGGGGTCTCCGGCCTTTACGGTGTCCACCGTGTCGGCAACCGGAGCAGGATACCGCTGCTGGATACGGTGAATCACATCGGCGGCTGTCTGGGCGGCTCCGCAGCCTGGGAACAACGCGGCACAAAAAAGGATCATCACAATGCGCATCTATGCATGATGCGCGAAACGCCCCCCGCCACACAAATGGCCCGGAAACACCAGCGCTAAAGCGCGTGATGCGAGTCGAGGCTGTTTCCCGGAGCGCTGAAGCGCTCCTTCCCCCGCATAAATGCGAGGGCTCCCACCACCAAATCCGTCTTCCTTCCAGTTCTCACCAGGGCTTTAAGGCCCGCACCCTTCAACGACAGAGTTTTTCCGCAGTCCGTTTATCACTCCTGATGTTCGGGATGAGTACATTCTGGAAAGGCGACGAGGTAGGTGTTGCCAACGTATTCCATCTCCTTGTGTATGCCCGTCGCAGAAGTATAGTAGCCGTTGACAGTCATCTGTTTCAGCAACACGAAGAACCGTTCGAGGTCGGTTGCCGGATTCTCTTCGTTGACCGCGGCTCTCTTGAGTGCCTCGGCCAATGATGACCCCATAGCCTCCTCGCGGATTAGGCGGATCCCGTCTTGCCATTGCTTCTGGACGGCGTTGTTACTGGTGGCCACCATCAGGTCAGCAAACAGGCTGGTCTGGGCCTCGTGCGCGCCCGGAGAGTGGTCGTCGGCGGGGATAATCATTTCCATGAGCTGGTCGAGAAGGCGGCTATCCTCCTCGCTGAAGAACTGCAACGTGTATGCAGCAGCTCCAGGCACCGCGGGGGCTGCCTCCATGTGGCCCATTGCGGCACACGGCAGTGCGTTCAGCTTTTGCGATAACGCGGTGAGCGCGACTATTTTGAGCACCGCTCTTCTTTCCATATTCTCCTCTGAGCCTTATGTCACCGCGCAAATCCTATAGTTCGCCACTTTTTCGTTGGGCCTTGATATAGTCGGCAGCGCGCAACGACAACGCCATGATGGTAAGCGTGGGATTTTTCTCGCTCGAAGTGGTGAAGCAGCTGCCATCGGTAACGAAAAGGTTTTTCACCTCCCGTGCCTGGCAATAGCTGTTGAGCACCGACGTGCGCGGATCTTTCCCCATGCGCACCGTGCCTACCTCGTGGCTGGCAAAGCCAGTGGGGCCCTTACCAAAGCTGGGAAATACCGTGCCTTTCATATGGGACGAAACTTCGAGCATGCTCTGGCTCGACGCACGCCACAAAGCATGATCGTTCTCGCTGAAGCGAAAATGCACCACGGGCGTCGGGATTCCATGGACGTCCACACGGGCTGGATCGACCGTCACATAATTCCGGTAATCGGAGGTGACCTTGCCGAAGCTCCCAAAGGACAAATATCCAGGCTGCATTTTCCGCACCCGCTCCTTAAAGGTAGTTCCATAGCCCGGCATCTTGGCGGCCTGTTGGGGGAACATGTAACTCGAATAGTTGACCTGAAACCCCCAACCCCCGATGTAATCGGTCTTGCCAAAAAGATGGTTGTAACGAGGCACGTAGACGTGATCGGTGGCGCCATCCTGGTTGGAAGGCTTCTCCCCTTCGAGTTCCTCCAGATAGATGTTCACCGACTCATTCAGGTGCCCGTTGAGATGATGCCCAACCGTACCGTTGGAATTGGCGAGTCCAGCGGGGTATTTGGGAGACCGTGAATTGAGCAGGAGTCTCGCAGACTCCACGGTCGAGCAACACACCACAACGATGGCAGCCTTGACCTGCCGTTCCGCGCGAGTCTCAGTGTCGATAAAGGAGACCGCGCTCGCCAAGCCCTCGCGGTCGACCAGGATCTCTCTCGCGAGCGCATTCTGGCGAAGAGTGAAATTGCCCGTAGCTCGCGCTTTGGGCAACATACAATCCGGAGTACTGAAGATCGACGCGACGTCGCAGCCATCCATGCAGTGACCGCAATAATGGCAGGGCGGCCTCTTGTCGTAAGGCCGGGTCAGGACTGCCTTCCGCACCGCAATGAGGGGAATGCCCATCGCGTTCGTGGCCCGCTTCATCACGTGTTCGCTACAGCGCCAGGGGATGGGGGGCAAATAATGGGTGCCGGCCGGCAGTATGTCAAGATGATCGTCGTTGCCGCAAACCCCGATGATCTCTTCGATGCGATCGTAATAGGGTGCGAGTTCCTCATAGCTCAGCGGCCAGTCTTCCTCGATGCCCTGCAATGACCACTCCTTGAAATCTCTAGGGGCGTAGCGCAGGGTGACGGCGTTCCAATGCAGGGTTCTGCCACCCAGGGCGCGCACTCGATCGACCGTGACGTTGTCGGAATCGGCGTAGGCGATCGATTTTGAAATGTCACCTTGGTAGAAGGGTGCTTGCTTCTCACCTCGAAATCCACGAAAAGGCAACTCGTACGGCCACTTGTGGGAGAGCAACTCCGTGAGAGGGACCCCACGTCCTGCTTCCAACATCACT
Organism: uncultured Acidobacteriaceae bacterium; assembly: GCA_963711525.1. Classification (GTDB taxonomy): domain Bacteria; phylum Acidobacteriota; class Terriglobia; order Terriglobales; family Acidobacteriaceae; genus PALSA-350. The sequence goes on from CAVQEO010000001.1 coordinate 141,469, forward strand.
ACTTTAGCGCCGCCTTCGCTCAGCTCCTTAGCCATTACGCCGCCGGCGGCGCCGGAGCCGATGATGCAGACGTCAAAGGTTTCGTCTTTGCTCAATGGTTCCTTCCTTCCAGGCCCCAATCGACGATCCTTTGCCAGAGACTAAAACAATTCTCATCGATGGTCGATGGCCAAATTCTAGAACAGAAACCAGTTGTCATCAGGGCAACAGGCCAAAAACGGCAACGCTTGTCTGCGTGCCCACGAACACCTTGCCATTGGCGATCATGGGGGTGACGTATTTGTTGTCGGAGAAATTATCCCGTCCGTTCGGCGCTTGATTGCTGTCATACAGCTCAGTGGTTATGTTGGTGGGATCGTAGGCGTGCAAGACTCCTGCGCCATTCTGGTTTTCGATGGCCCACACAATGCCGTTCTGTGATCCATTCGAGCTTACGCTCGGAGTCGCGCCAGGATAGGCGAATGTATTCGCGGACTGGGCGGCCGGAGCTGTGGCCAACAACGCATTGGTGATGGGAAAGGCCATAAGGTGATTGCCAACGCCCGCGTAATAGACGGTGTTGTTGAAGAGCGCAGCCATCGAAAAGGCGCCCTCGCTCAGAGCATCCGGAATCTCCTGATAAATTGCATTGTTGCTGCTGGCATTGAACTTGCCCATGTTGTCGCGATTGACGACATAGATATTTGTGTCTTTACCGGCGCCCACGGCGAGGTGGCGCGTGACGCCGGTGGCATCCGTTTGGTCGGGCAGCAGCATCGCGCCGCCCGAACCCAGATCCTGGTCCGCGTCGCTCTCCGCTTGCAGATTGTAGGCGGCGAAATAATCCGCGGCCGCGAGCACGTTTCCCGTGGTCGATACTTTCATGAAGGAGTTGCCAAAGTCACCGCTCGAAGGAAAGCCGCTGGCGGTAAGTGTCGAGTCGAAAGTCCCATTTGCGTCCAGGAAGAAGATATTTCCTTGCGTATCCCCGGCGAGACCCGCGCCGCTCATCCATACCGCGCCCTCGCCATCGGCGAAGTGCGGAGTGGTCGGACCGTTCGGCGTCAAGTTCAACACACTGCTTTGCTGCAGTGTGGTTTCGCTGTAAGCCATGAGCCAGCCGGTGTAAGGATCATCGTCGCAGTGCGACGTCCATGCCAGGTAGATCTGGCTGTTCATCAGCAGCAACCCGACCCGCTCCGCGTATTGACCGGGGTCGAAGACCTGCGCCCCATTCGTGGAGCCGTACCCGTTTCCAGGGAAGCTGGCCTGAATCTCCGAAGGGCTACCCGAGAGATCCGCGCCCGTGGTCAGGTCTAACGCGTGCAGCCGCTGGTGGTAATTACTGCTCGCGTCCTTCGACATGGCCACGAAAAACACCGAGCCATTGGGGCCATTGGCCCGGTCGATCACCGGGGTGCCGGTGATGCCAATCTGCGGCGTAATCTGACTGCAGCCATGGTCGTCACTGGCCGTTTCATCAGCACCCAGTGCGGTGACTTTCCACAGCTGCGTACCCGTGTCGGCGTCGAAAGCATAGGCACTTGCATTTTCAGTAACTACGATCAGCACATTATGTATCTGCCCGGCGATAGAGAGGCCGCTCACATACAATGGTTCACCATCCACTTTGCCGTCCACCGGCAGCTCGCGAAGCTTGCCAAAGGTGTTGAAGTTGACGCTTTGCGGGGTGAGGGTGGTTTCCGAGGAGTTCCATCCGTCACGCGCATTGTCGTTGTGATAGGTGGTTACATTCACTGCACCGGCAGCAGCCACCGTAAGTGCCAGGGTGGCGGTGTGGCTGAGCGAGCCCGAGGTACCTGTAAAGACGACGCTGGCACTCCCCGCCTGGGCGCCGTTACCCGCGGTGAGCGTGACGCTTTGCGGCGTGCCAGGGGTGAGCGAAAGCGAGGCCGGGTTGGCCGTGACCCCGGCAGGCAATCCGCTGAGCGCAACGCTGACCGCTCCGCTAAACCCGTCGAGTACCGTCGCCGTGAGCTCGACCGGTTGCCCGGCCGCACCTTCGGTCAAGCTGAGCGACGAAGGCGTGACGGCGAGCGAGAAGTCTGGTTGTGGAGCAGTCACCGTGACCACCACCGAAGCGGTGTGGGTGAGCGAGCCCGAGGTCCCTGTCAGCGTGACCGTAGAGGAGCCCGCCGCTGTTCCTGCAGGCGCAGTCAGAGTCAGCGTCGCCGCGGTCCCTGGGGTCAGCGTGATGGGCGACGGCTGCGCTGTGACCCCTGCCGGGAGGCCCGCTATCGTTACCTGGACCTTGGCGGAAAATCCATTCTGTGCTGTCGCCAGCAGAGATACAGTTGCCGGTGTGCCATTGGCAGGCAAGCTCACTGTAGCCGGCGTGGCGCTGAGCGTGAAGCCGGGCGTCGTCGCCGCTGCCTGAACGCTAAGCGAGGCCTGCGTGCTGACCGCCTGGCCGTTCACCGTGGCGGTAAACGTGACCATCGTGGTCGTAGTGGTTGCCGAGGAGGCGGCTGTAAACACCAGCGGTAATGCTGTTCCAGGAGTAGCCGACAATGTAGACGGAGAGATCGTGACCCCGGCGGGAAGGCCAGACGCCGTAATCGTCGCCCCTCCGGCGCCGGGGGGTGCGGCAAGTGCTAGGGAACTCTGCTGTCCGGTGGCGCCCGCCGTCAAACTGATGGTCGAAGGCGTCAGGGTAAGCGTCGCGGTCTGAGACCCGTTATTACTGCCGCCGCCGCAGGCGGCGAGACCGCCAATCAGGATGCAGACGAAGAGCGCAAGAATGCCCTGGTAAATCCGATTAGGGCGACGCATTGACTGGGGCATGGTTGCTCCGGGGAATGGTTGGCTTGCCGGAACAGGCCCCTGTTGACATCTTATGCTGCTCCTGTGGCCACGGGGTGTCCCTGCATGTTTTGATGAAACATGCCTCTACCATCCCTGCCGAAGGTGTTACGCCACAATCACACTTTAGGGACATGTTTGTTGCGATAACAAGCACCATGCCTGTTGCAACCGCCCCGATGACAAATGGTTCGATGCTGGATTCCCACTCTTGAGCGGCCTTAACCGAGAAACATAAAACACGCCGGATCACATCCTCCGCGATCGCGGATCTGAGGAATAATTCAGTGGTAATTGCGCTGATGTTGGGGCAAATCCAGGCAAAAGTTCTTGACTTCACAAAATCGTTCTGATATTGCTCAGGGGTTACCAGCAAATTCGCTTCTGGTTTTGTTTATGTGCCGCGCCTCACCTCACGGTGAGTATCGAAATCCGCGGTGAGTGGGAGATGTGCGACCAGCCTTCCTAGGCGATCACAGGGCGCTCTTATATTTTCCTTCGCAATTTCGCAACGATTATTACAGCGCTCAGGATTCGCCACCGTGATGCCAGTGTGTCTCTTGCCGCTCTACCTGGTACGGAACGTAAACCGGCCGATGACGCGCACCATGATCCTTGAGCATGTCTGGAATTCCCCCTTCGAAGGTTTGAGCAATGTGGTTGATGTTTACATCAGCGCCCTGCGCAGCAAAGTAGATCGCGACATTCCTCAGAGGTTGATTCAAACTAACCGCGGCATCAGCTATACCTTTACCTGCGTCAGCGGCCGGGTGCCCCCGGATTACCTATGGAGCTAGCGTCGTCGTCGAACTTCATGCGGCTTTCATTACTGAAAGCGGCACACGCGGTCATGGACAGGACTAAGTACAGGAAATCCGGGTCACGTCGACACGTAGCCGTAGAGGGGATAGAAGTGCAGCTGCTTCTTAGGCGTTAGAATAATGAAGCACGTGGCCATCACCCGCGCCACGCCGTATCATTGGCTGAACCTATCTCAGAGATGAGGTTCGTTGCCGCGGGCGAGTTGTGTCCGTGATATGTATTACGAGAAAGGTCTGTTCCATGGCAGGGATTGGTTTAAGGCTTCGTGCAATACGCCGGCAGTGGCAACTCTCTTTGCGCGAAGTGGAAGAGCGGAGTCTGCGTTTTGCTCAGCAGCAGGGCAACCAGTCCTACCAGGTCTCAGCCAGTTGGCTGGACCGCCTGGAACGGGAAGAACATGAACTGACCGTCAACAAGCTCATTGTTCTGGCCGATATCTACAATCTTCCCATCGAGCAACTGTTCCGCTCCATCTACCCGGGGGATGCCCAACCCATGTCCCTTCGCCAACTTTCCAGTCCTAACGCGACCATGCTGTTGACCGAAGGGCCGCTGGAAGAGCAGGCAAGGTATTTGCTTCCGGATGAGCTTGGTCTCGATCTGCCGCCGGATGAAACTACACTGCTGGCGGTAGAGAATAGCTCTCCGCTGGCGCCCTATAGGCGAGGCATTATCGGGAAGCGCGACCGCACACTCGATCCTATGATTCCCGCCGGTTCGATTGTTCAGATCGACACGCAGAAGCGCGCCATCTCGTCACGCAGAGACTGGACGCACGAGTTTCAGCGGCCCATCTATTTCTTAACCACCCGCGACGCCTACGTCTGCGGCTGGTGCGAACTGGACCGGGACTCCGATTGGTTGACGCTCATACCCCACCCCCTGTCACCCGCTTCCAGCCGGCGATGGAGGTACCGAAAAGAAATAGAAAGCATAGGCCGCGTCACCTTTGTGGCCATTCGATTGACGCCGTGAGTTTTCCGCTGTGTATTTTCTTGGACCGGCATACGCTTTGAGCAAGAAATGCTTTTACAGCGCCTCTTGTAACTTTGCCAGCATGGAAAAGTTCACCGCCTGGTAGAGATCAAGCAGACGGCGGGTCATGAGGTAATAACTCACCACCGCACGCTGTGCATAGAACGGAAAGGAGATCTGCAAGTTCCCGGTCTGGTCTGCCCCCTGCAGCCGAGCCACGTGCCATTTTAGCTCCCGGGCATCCAGGCGCAGCTCTTCTGCAATCACTAACGCCTGTGGATACCACTGCTGCAGGTAGAAAGCCAGATCGATCAGTACATCACTATTCGTCTCCAGCGCCTCAAGTCCCTTGAGTCCACCAATCAACTTCCAGAGCTGCTCTGGCTCAAGATTCGCGGCATCCGCGGCTTCCCTGGGTTCGCCCGATTCGTCCACCAGGTCCAGAGCCACCAGGGCGATGGTATTCCGGTCTATCCAAGTTAGCTTTTTAAACAGTTCTTCCCAGCTCACCTGGGCCGATTGCCGGTGCCGGGAGTAGTAATATCCCGCAATCGAGGTGAGAACGCCAAAAACAATGCCGATTGCTGACAGGAAGTAGAAGTTATGCGTAGTCACAATTTTTTCCGTGATCGCAGTTCTTGAAGATCGTATGCCACTCGTCTTTGTAAAGTAAACAGCCTTTCTCGCATTTCCGCCGTCATTTCACGAGAAGGCTGTTCCGCACGCAACAGCATCGCGGCCCAGTAAGTAACACAGCCCAAGTATGCAGCGAATATGCTACAGGAAAAGAAAAGTCCGTACTTCTCTACCTACACCGAAGTAACTATGCGCGGTCGGTCGACATACTGACCAGGGAATAGGCGCCGACTCCTTGGGCGGAAACTCTTAGCCGGGCGTCGATACCAGAGGACGAAAAGCAACCAGAGATTCTCTAAAAAGAAGACCGCCCAGAAGAAGAAGTCTATCCCGTCAGAAGCATCGTCTGGAGTCCCCTTCAGGGCGGTCGTGGGAGAGCGTAGCTTCAAGCTATTTTATGCCAGGCCCCAGGTAAGTGAGAACTACGTGGTAGAGTGCTTGCGGTTGCGGATCTCTGCCGGTTTGTGCCAGGGCGGCTGGGCGACCAGCGTCAAAAGGGCTGCGCCGATCGTGAGTTTCGAAGCCAGGTGCTTGAGCGTGGTGTGTCTCCTCAATGAGCGCAGTAGCGCTGCACGGAGATTACGGTGCGAACCCAAAAAATCTGAGATATTAGCCGCCCCTGTTGTGCATCCGTAACGAATCGACGCGTTTCCATAAGAGGCAACTGGCTATCGTTAGATCATCGATAAGTGCCTGTAATCTAAAGAACTACACGAGCCTGATCGTGATTACTGTTTCCGATGAGCAACAACGAGCGATGTCCGCTCGCGCTTCCGCGGGCTTTTCGTTTATTGCTTGGTCAGAGAGAATTCCGCCCATCGCTGAGCGGGAAATCAGATTCGATATCCCCACTGTCCACTTGGAGCGGAACTCGCTAAGTCGATATTTGAACCAAAGCCTGCCGCGCCTTCACCGATCTCCCGGATTTCCTGTGAGATCGTCGGAACCAATGAGCCTTATGCGGTCCCGGCTAGCCCCACGGCACGCTCCACGGCATGCCGGGACGGGCGGGACCGCGTAAGCAGACGTGTCTAGAACTACGTACAGGAAATCCGGGCCTGCGCCATTGTTCCACTGTCTCTTTGACGTTAGTGATAGTTACCGGGCCGTTGCCAAATAAATAAGACACAGTTATTGACAGACTAACGATTATTCTGATATTGCTCAGTGACGATGTGCTGTTTTACTTCTCTGTCTTGTGTTTGCGCGTTGCGCCTCACGTCAGGCTGAGTATCGGATATGGCGGTTGAGTGGAAATGCGCGGTCTACATTCATAAGCGCTCACGGGCGCTCTTATAATCATTTGGCAATCCCTGCGAATCGCTCGCATGCCGCTCGGGATTCATCTTGCCGGTTGAAGAACTTTTGTGTTCTTTTTCTCTCGGGCCCCGTTCGACCGACATTCAGTCTTGGAGCCAATCATGAAAGTGCTCACCTTCCTCCCCCGACATGATCTGCAAAGACGCGTTGAAAAAGGGCTCAGCTCGGCGCAGTTTGTCGTCGAGACCGTAGTCTCCGCCAAGGAGTGCCTGGAGTTTGCGCAGTTTGCGCAATACGCCGCGGTTCTCGTCGATTCCGATTCTCTTATCTTTGCCGATGCCTTGGCCCTGGTAAGGCTGCTGCGCCATGGAAATTCTGACGCTGCGCTTTTCGTCTTTGCCCGCTACCTTGATCTGGAGCAACGGTTGCTTCTATTCGAAGCCGGGGTGGATGATTGTGTGCGCGAGCCATTTTTCGCCTCGGAGCTGGCCGTGCGTCTCGGCCTTTCGATACGGCTGCGTCAGGCGGCGTCGGATGTCATCGGCTCCAATGCGGTGAATGTGTTGCGCTCCGGTGATCTGGAACTGGATCTGGTGCGGCGCAGAGCCGCGCGGCTGGGCAAGGCCATCGACTTGCGGCCGAAAGAATTTCTGTTGCTCGAGTACCTGGTGCGCAATGTAAATCGTCCGGTGACCCGCACCATGATTCTTGAGCATGTCTGGAATTCCTCGTTCGAGGGTTTGACCAACGTAGTCGATGTGTACATCAGCGCTCTGCGCAGCAAGGTAGATCGCGACTTTCCTCAGAAGTTGATTCAGACCAACCGCGGCATTGGCTATACCTTTACCTGCGTGACGCCCTTCCCTCAAAGCGCAACGGCCGGACAGGTGGACCCTACCAACCGATTTCCTGTCGCGTCTGTTGCAACCGGGGAACTGGACAAGCGGCAAATTTTGAAAGGGCAGAAAGAACGATCGGCCCACCACCTGGCTTTTAACACGTCTCGATGAATCATTTTTAATCTATCCCCCATAAAGCCTTCAGCTTCTCCCAATACAGTCACTGAATACAAGGACCCCCTACAGTACTTTCACTGCTGTGTATACAAGGCTAGCTGCGCGCGAGGCGGCTTTTCCGCTCTTCACTTACCTGACTGCACAGAATAGAAGTGAAATGCTTTAGACCGTGACTCGGAGGCGCGAATGGCTTCAGTAACCGTAGTTGCTACAGAGACCGCTCTCCCGCTCATCGGTCTGCCTAGGATTCCCTGCAACCCGTGGCTGTGTTCGCTGGTGGTTCTCGCTTGCGATGCTATTGCTCTGACGTTTACGGCGAGCCTGGTGTTGCTGGGCGAGCGCGGCGGAGGCCTCGACTTCCATCGCTATTTTGCTCTTTGGCCGGCTCTGGGATTGTTCTTCGCCATCTTTGCCGCTTCCAGCCTCTACCCCGGCATCATTCATAACGCGGTCACTGAACTCCGCGGCATTGGCCTTGGACTAACCATTAGTTTCCTGGTGATGGGCGGGCTGAGTTTTGTTACCCGGCGCGCCGATGACTATCCCCAACGCGTTCTTTTTCTATGGTGGTTGATAGCCATGATTGTCACTCCGCTGCTGCGTTCTGGGGTGCGGGACCTGGTTTGCCATAAGCCATGGTGGGGTATCCCGATTGCTGTGTTTTACACCGGCGTCGAATCAGCGGACATAATCCGGGAACTGGAAAAGCATCCTGAAATTGGGCTGAGGCCGGTGGTCATTCTTTCCTCTCCCCATGCCGTTCGGCCGCGGCATACCCTGCCGGTGATTGACATTCGGTTTGCTGCGGAGGTGAGGGCCTGCGGTGTGGACCGCGCTCTGATCGCGCTACCCGACGCGGGTTGCGGAAAGTTACTGCAGGATCTGGAGGTCTTCGAGAGTCTCTTCCCGCGTTTGCTGATTATGCAGAGTTCGCCGGCTCTTTACAGCCTTACGGTCGATGCCCGGCAAATTGGTGCTTCCCTGGCGGTTGAGGTGACGAGAGATTTGCTGCTACCGCTTCCCAGGTTGGCCAAGCGGCTCATGGATCTGTTGATCATTTGCCTGGTCCTGCCGGCGGTGGGGTTCACCATTCTTCTGCTGGGCATCCTGGTAAGACTTGAGTCGCCCGGGCCCGCCTTTTATGGTCATCGCCGTATTGGCCGCAATCACTCCTCATTTCGTGCGTGGAAGCTGCGCACCATGCAGGTCAACGGAGACGAGCTGTTACAGAAGGCGCTGGCAGAGGATGGAGCCCTGCGCGAGGAATGGCTTCGCGACCGCAAGCTCCGGCATGATCCACGCATCACCCGGGTGGGCAGGTTTCTCAGGAAAGCGAGTCTCGATGAACTACCCCAGTTGTGGAACGTCTTACGAGGGGAGATGAGCCTCGTCGGCCCGCGCCCGATTGTGGAAGAGGAAGTTGTCACCTATGGCCAGAATTTCTCGTTGTACTGCAGAGTCACGCCGGGCCTCACCGGCCTATGGCAAGTCTCCGGCCGGAACACAGTAAGCCCGTGCGATCGCGTGCGCCTGGATAGCTATTACGTTCGCAATTGGTCTCCATGGCTTGACCTCCACATTCTCGCGCGTACGGCCAAGGTTGTCCTAACCGGCCAGGGCGCGTATTGATTCACCTCAACCAATGGCGGCAGGAGAGAAATGATAAAGAGAGCGAAAGACAAACGGATCCTGGTCACCGGCGCGGCTGGTTTTATTGGCGCCCATCTCGTCCACCGGCTTCTTGCCGAGGGATTTGAGGTGGTTGGGGTAGACAACCTGAACAACTACTACGACCCCCGGCTTAAAGATGCGCGGCTTAGAAAGCTCTGCATAGGGCCCCGCTTCTGGTTTATCCCGCTTGATCTGGCAGATAGAGCGGGCGTAGAAAGCCTCTTTCGCAAAAGCGACTTTGAAGCCGTGGTTCATCTGGCTGCGCAAGCGGGGGTACGGCGTTCGATTACCAATCCCGACGAATATGTTGCCAGCAATCTCGTCGGCTTTGTAAATGTACTCGAAGGCGTGCGGGCTTGCGCCTGCCGCCATTTCGTCTTTGCTTCTTCCAGCTCGGTCTATGGGTCGCACAACAGGATCCCTTTTGCAGAAGAAGACCCCACGGATTTTCCGGTCAGCCTCTACGCCGCGACCAAGAAGAGCAATGAGGTTCTGGCCCACGCCTACAGCCATCTGTTCCGCGTCCCGACGACGGGACTGCGCTTTTTCACTGTTTACGGTCCCTGGGGGCGGCCGGATATGGCGATCTTTAAATTTGTGGATGCGGTCATAGGAGGGCGTGCCATTGAGCTTTATAACTTCGGCCGCATGCAGCGCGATTTCACTTTCGTCGACGATGTTGTGGAGGGAATTGTTCGCCTTTTGCCCCTGCCGCCGGAATGCGACAAGCCTGAGGGGACAAGCCCACAAGCGCCTATGCGCTTGTGCAACATTGGAAACCAACGGCCCGTCCAACTTCTCCACTTGATTCGCACCATCGAGAGATGCCTCGGCCGATCGGCCGACATTCGCCTGATGCCCATGCAGCCGGGGGACGTCTACGAAACCCAGGCTCGCGTGGACAAGCTCACAGCGGTCACGGGATATTGCCCACGCTTTTCCATCGAAGAAGGCATACAAAGGTTCGTGGACTGGTATCTCTGCGAATATCTTCCGATGGGCCTGGTAGACCCGCCCATCGAACATCTGCCCATGCCGGTACATAGCGACTTCCAGGGCGTTGCCTCATCTGCCCGGGAGGGATAGATCTTCGCCCAGCACCGGCAGTTACCTGACCGGTGCAGAAAGGCTTTCTGCATTCATGGATCCGATTATTCTGTATGGCATTATCAGTCTTGGGTTCGTCCTTCTGCTATTGCAATGGATGAAGCTCGCGGAGTTAAGCCGCAAGAGCACGGACCTCCGCCCCATCCTCGAGACGCTGCATATCTTACAAAGCGACCGCGGACTACTCGATAGAGGGATTCGTGATGAGAATTCGCGCAATCGCCAGGAACAGGCTAACGAGGCCCAGGCATTGCGCTCGGAAGTGGTAGCTACTCTCATTACTGTTGGCGATTCGGTTGCTGCCAAGATTGGCGGGGTTAGCCAATCGAGCGACCAAAAGGCCGAGCTGCTGCGCACGGCCTTGGAGCAGCGAATGGATTCGTTTGCGTCAGAGTCAATGCGGAAGATCGACGGCCTGACACAATCCCTGGCCCAATCTTTGACCCAATCTTTGCCTGCTTCATCGGCGCTGCTCCGCGAAGAGGTATCGGCGAGACTAGGCGACCTTAAGAACTCGCTTGAAGTCACCGTGAGAGAGGCGCATCAGCTGCAGCTGTCACAAACGGAGAGTGTTTGTGGAGCCATTCGGACTCTGGAATCCAGTGTTGGACAGAGACAGCTCGAGCAGCAGAATGCTATCGACGCAAAGCTCGCGCTGCTCGGTCAGTCTGTCTTATCGACCCTAACCGAAATATCTCAACTGCAGAAGGCTGAGACGCAGGAGTTAAAGGCGACTGTGGATGCGCGGCTAGCGACCATCCAATTCGAAAATGAGAAGAAGCTGGACCAGATGCGGCAGACTGTAGACGAGAAACTGCAGGGCACCTTGGAGGCCAGGTTGGGAGAGTCCTTCAGGCAGGTGAGCGAGCGTCTGGAGCAGGTTTATTCGGGACTGGGCGAGATGAAAACCCTGGCCAGCGGAGTTGGCGATTTAAGGCGTGTTCTGACCAATGTCAAGACCCGTGGAACCTGGGGAGAGGTACAGCTGGGTGCGATCATCGAACAGATTCTGGCCCCCGAGCAGTTCGCCAGGAACGTGGCCACTTCGGGCACCGGGGAGCGCGTCGAGTATGCCGTCAAATTGCCCGGCCGCGACCCTGGCGGCGAGCCAGTCTGGCTTCCCATCGACGCCAAGTTCCCCATGGAGGATTATTCGCGTCTGACGGAAGCCTCTGAGAGGGGCGACGTGGACGAGGCCGAGAAAGCCTCGCGCCAGCTGGAAATGACCATAAGATTATGCGCAAAGAATCTTAGCGAGAGGCATCTTGCACCTCCCTTTACGACAGATTTCGGCATTCTGTTTCTTTCCGCCGAGGGGCTCTATGCGGAGGCGATGCGACGGCCCGGTTTCGCGGACGCGATCCAGCGAGAGTATCGGGTGATGTTGGCGGGGCCGAGCACGCTCGCGGCCCTGTTGAACGCCTTGCAGATGGGCTTTCGGACCCTTGCCATCCAAAAGAGATCGAGCGAAGTGTGGGAAACCTTAGGCTCGGTAAAGACTGAATTCAGTAAGTATGCCCAGGTCTTAGTGATCGTCAAGAAGAAGCTGAGCCAGGCACAGGATTCGATCGATAAGGCGGAGACCCGCACCAGGGCCATCCAGCGTACGCTGCGGGATGTGGAGGTAGTAGCGGAATTGCCTGGTGATACCGATACCGATACCGAGACCGAGGACGCAGAAGCGGACGGAATACCCGTGCTAGCCAATGCCATGCAGGAAGAATAAGGATCACACTTGTCCAAATTAGCTTTCGCCAGTAAGCGATTGAGAGCTTTGCGTCTCTGTCTATCCACCTCCACCCATGCCAAGGTGAACCGCCGCCCTAAACTTTGTCATCTCGACCGAAGTGGAGGGACCTGCGGTTTGCGTTGGTGGAGAAACGGACCCGGATGGGATTCACTTTCGCTGAGTCCGAAGGTGAAACCGCAGGTCCCTCCACTTCGGTCGGGATGACAAAGTTTAGGGCGGCGGTTCACCTTGGCATGGGTGGAGGTGGATGGACAGAGCCCAGCACAACGAAAGTAACCTGATTTCGTTCGAGCGCGTTCTCATCAACGCATTCAGTAGGTTGTCTCGTCTAGAAGACCGTTTCGCAGCCAATTTGGACAGCTCTGAATAAGGATTGCCCCAGCGTTGACTCCCCCGGCCTCCGGCCAAGCCTCGTTCCTTGTCAATCCCATCCGCATTCGTATCTTTCTCTGACTTCGGCCTGCCACTTCGCATCAAATACCTTTGAAACCCGGACGCTTTCGGATTCGTCTGAGGATAAGCGACACTAAGCGTTATTGGACCGGCACCCTGCAGTACCAGGAGGGCTGCTGCTTTGGGACCGTTAGGCCTCGCTCGGTGGAAGGAAACGCATGCCGATTGAAAGACGACTTGGTTTATTGATTTTTGCCCCAATGCTATGCATCGCTGCGCTCTCCGCCCAGCAGAAGACGCCGTCAACGCCACCCGCTTCGTCCAGCATCTCCCTCGACGTTGTAGTGACGCCGAGGTCCGGGCCGCCCGTCGCCGATCTCCAACAACAGGATTTCACCGTTCTTGACAATAAGACCCCGCGCCACATCAAATCCTTCCACGCTTTCGGCGGCAGCCAGGCTCCCGTTCATGTCTTTATCGTCCTCGACGCGGTGAATGTTCCCTACCAGAGCATTGCCTATACGCGAGGACAGATTGACAGGTTTCTGCGCGCCAATGGCGGCCAGCTCGCGTACCCCACGGAAATCGGCTTTTTTGTCGACAACGGCGTCCAGATCCAGCAGGCCTTCTCAACCAACGGCAATGAGCTCAGCAGTTCTCTTGACCAGTACAACGTTGGTCTTCGCGACATCCGCCGCTCCTCACAATTTCAGTTGAGCGACCGCTTCAACCTTTCCATGACTGGACTTAGTTCGCTTGTTGCCAGCGAAGCCAAGCTACCAGGGCGCAAACTGATCCTCTGGGTCTCGCCGGGCTGGCCTATTCTTTCCGGTCCCCGCGTCTACCTCGACGAAAAGCAAAGCAATCAGCTCTTCTCCATGATCGTGAACTTCTCGACGCAGATGCGAGAGGCCGGTGTAACTCTCTACAACGTGAATCCTATCGGCGCAGGAGAGGGAGTAGGCCGCTCCAATTACTATCAGGATTTCCTTAAGGGGGTCAGTAAGCCGAGTCAAGTCTCGATCGGCAATCTCTCCTTGCAGGTACTCGCTGTGCAGAGTGGAGGTCTTGCCCTTTACGGTAGCAACGACCTCACCGGCCTGTTGGCGCAATGCGTGGCTGATGGCAAGGCATATTACGAATTGACCTTCGACCCCCCTCCCGCCGATCATCGCGACGAATACCACCATATCGAGGTTCAGATAGCGAAGCCCGGCTTAACCGCCCGCACCCGGGATGGCTATTACTTACAACCCTAGGGCGCGGCCGAGGCGACCCTCGCGCAGGCTCTCCCTTGCAGTATCTTGAGAGGGTGACAACGTCACCACAATCCGGTGATCTGGCTCTGCCGTTGCCATCAGCGCCACAGTCCAGAGACTCGGCTGATCAGGACCTGCCTCAAAGTCTCCTCCAGCAGCTCTGGCTCACCGCCAGGGCCGCGGCCAGCGGCTTAGCATGCGACGAGTTCAGCACCGCCCTCTACGCTGTAGGGGCAAAGTTCAACTACGGCTTGCCTGCTGCCGCTCATCCGGATGGTTCGCAAAAAACAGACTTCCTGCGATCCCTCCGCCTTGAGGATTTGGCCCTCGCTACCGCCTGCGTCCTCGGCCGCGAGGTCGCCTGGCAACGCTTCCTTAACCTCTATCGCGCGTCCCTTACCCAGGCCGCCGTCGCTATCACCGGCTCAAACACGATAGGGCACGATCTTGCCGACTCGCTCTACTCGGAACTCTACGGCCTACGCGAGATCGATGGACAACGCCGCTCTCCTCTCGCTTCCTACTCCGGGCGCGGTTCGCTGCTCGGCTGGCTTCGCACCACGCTTGCCCAGCGTCATGTCGATCATCACCGGCGAACGTACCGCGAATCGCCACTCGATACTCTCGACGCTCCCGCGCCTCAACCGCAGCCCGCACCGGTGGCAGCGGAACTCACCGGCCTGGCCCGCGCCATTACGAGCACGCTCGAGGGTCTTTCCGCGGAAGAGCGCTACTTGCTCTCCTCTTATTTCCTCGATCGCCAGCCCCTCGCCCAAATTGCCCGCGTCCTTCATGTCCACGAAGCTACCATCAGCCGGCGGCTTAAGCGGCTGCTTGCTGATCTGCGCAAGCGACTGCTGCATCATCTTCAAGCCGGCGGATTGAGCAAGCGGGCCGCCGAAGAGGCCCTGGGCAATGACCCGCGCGATCTGGAAATCAATCTGCGTGCTTTGCTGCAAAGTTCGCAAACCACCTCGTTCTCAGAGCAGACGGCAGCGAACCCCGCTGGCGCATCCAGGCAACTATGAGCGAACTTCTCCAGGCCGGGCAACATCCAGACGCGGACCAGCTCAACGCCTTCGTCGAGCACACCCTGCCCGCGCACCAGCAGCAGCAGACGCTCGCGCATCTCGCTATTTGCCCGGAGTGCCGTCAGATTGTCGCCCTTTCGCTCCCGCCCGGCGACGAGTCTCCCATCTTGCAGCCCCAGGCTGTTCGCCCTCGTTGGCTGCCATGGGCAGGGATTCCCGTGCTCGCCGCCCTCATCCTGGTAATCCTCTTCGTTCGCAAAGAGGAAAGGATAGTTCGCGAGACATCCGCACTACCTCAGATGGCCGATGCCCGCAAGCCGGCTCCGCCTGCGTCTCCAGGCGCTCCGCCAGAAGCGCTCCACAGCTTGACGCCAGTGGCTCCGCGCCTCCGTCAATATCGCCCGGGTCCCCATGAAACCCAACAACTAGCAAGCGGCGTCATGGGAGGCATCGCTAGCCCACCAGCGCAACCACCTACGAGTCCACTTACAGAGCACAGCCGCTCCTTCGCGCCTCCATCTGCGAGCGGACCCGTCATGGCACTCGCGACCGGCCGCGCTCAATCTGTTTTTGTCACTCCAGCTCCTCTGCCCAGCTATCTCCCGGTCCTCTCCATGGCCTCGCACGGCAACCAGCGAGTCGCCATCGACACTGATCACCACCTCTTCTTCAGTGATGACGAGGGCAGAGACTGGAAGGCCGTGCCCTCGCGATGGAAGGGCCGCGCGGTCAGTGTTGCGCTCACATCCGCGGGCTCCTTTGGCAGTGTGGCTCCGGCCCTCAGGATGAATTTTCGTCCCGCCGCGACCACAGTCTCAAGGTTGTCCGGCACCATTACAGATCTTTCCGGCGCCGTTATCCCCGGCGCAACTGTGACCGCCACCAACTCCAACGGCGCGCTCGCCGGCAGCGCGATAACGGACGGCCAGGGCCAATATCGCATGGAGACTTTGGCGCCCGGCAGCTATCGAATAGTAGCCCAGGCGAGGGGTTTCGATACGCAGTCGTTCTCGACCGAAGTGGCGCCCTCACAACAAGCTGTGGCTGACGCCACGCTCCGCGTGGGTTCGGCCGCTCAGACAGTCGCGATCGAGGCATCTCCCGGGCACGCGGATACCTCCTCCGCTGGCGCAAACCATGCGCCCCAGCGCATTGCCGACCAGATTCTGTCGCGCTTCGAGTTAACCACCGACGACGGGGAGCGTTGGATAAGCACCGACGGCCAGACCTGGGCTCACCAGTAGCTGCTCGCGAATAAACCCGCGGCGAAAATACTTTTCGTTTTTCTGTGCAAGGTTGCAGTACCTCCGCGTTCTCCGGTCAGACAGAAGCTGCCATTCCCCCAAGATCCGGCAGCCCACCCGGAGAACCGGCATGCTCACGCGCGGTCGCAGCGTTCTACCTAAACTTCTTCTTCCTCTCTTCTTCGTACTGCTCCTCATTGCCATTGCCGGCGCCTACGCTCCCTCTACTCCAGCAGGCGCCTCTTCAGCCGCAGCCATGTTCAGGCATGGAGTCCTCTCAGTCGCCATCCCGTACCATGGGGCGCGCCCGGGTTCCGGCAAGCTCATCGCCGAGATCGTCGATCCCGAAGAGAACGTCCTCGGCCGTGTAGAACGGCCGGTCTCCATTGCCAAGAGCGACGGGACCTGGCAGGAGAGCATCGCGCCTGCGAAACCGATTGCATTCGAAGACCTGGTTTGGCAGCGGCTGCGTTATCGTTTTGAATACAGCGACCAAGCCATCCCGCCCGTCAGCGGGGTCGAGTCCATCGCGCGCATCCTGCGCCGGCCGGTCGTGCGCATTCTCGGCCAGACGGAGTACCTCGCCGGCAGTGATGCCGCCATCCGCGTGCTGGTCTCCGATGCGGGCGACGAGGATGCCGGTCTCACCGGCGGTGTCCGTGCCGAACTTCTCATCCCGCACCAGCCAGCTCGCCCACTCTTCTCCGGGCACCTCAACCAGCACGGCACCGTCGCGGCCCAGTTGCACTTTCCGGCTGGACTCGAAGGCAGATACGATATCCGCTTCATCGCCGACACACCCATCGGTTCCACTGAATACACCCAGCCCATCCAGATCAAAGATCCGGCACTGATCATGCTCACCACTGAGAAACCGATCTACCAACCCGGTCAGACAATCCATGTCCGCGCGCTCGCGCTTGATCGCGCCAGTCATCGGTCGGATGCGGACCGTAACCTTACCTTCGAAGTGGAGGACTCTCGTGGCAACAAGGTTTTCAAAAAGAGCACAGCGACCGACCATTTTGGCGTCGCCTCCGCGGAGTTCTCGCTCGCCGATGAGGTTAATCTGGGCGCCTATCATCTCCGCGCCCTTATGGGCGATGGGCCCGTTCCTGCGAATACCGCCGAAATCGCGCTCAACGTGGAACGGTACGTCCTGCCTAAGTTCAAAGTTGCGGTGGAGTTCACAAAAAAAGACAACAAGCCGCGGCGTGACTATCGTCCTGGCGATCACGTAACCGGCACGGTGCGCGCCAACTACTTCTTCGGTCAGCCGGTCGCTCACGCAGAGACGGCCATCAAGATATCGAGCATGGATGTCGACGTCTTCGAAGCGGCATCCACCAAAGGTAAGACAGATAAAGACGGCGTGTATCACTTCGATCTTGTGCTCCCCGCGTACTTTGCCGGGCGAAATTACAGTCAGGATGCAGTACGAGCCCTGTTCGAGGCTACCGTGCAAGACTCCGCCGGCCACTCCGAGACGCGCGGCGAAACGATCACCGTCAGTCAAACTCCTCTGCTGATCATGGCTGTTCCGGAAGGCGGCACACTGATCCCTCACCTCGAAAACCAGGTATTTCTTTTAAGCTCTTATCCCGACGGTACGCCGGCAAGTGCTTCTCTCGCCGTCCACATCCCAGGGGAACACGATCAGTACGTCAACACCGACAGCAGCGGCATCGCAACCATTCATATCGCCGCCGGCTCCGGTAGCCCGTCCCTCCGCGTGGATGCTGATGACCATCGGGGCGCTCGCACCACCGCCAATCTTCCCCTGGAGACCCGGGAAGGCGCCGACCAGATCCTGCTGCGCGTCAACCGCGCCATCCTCAAAGCCGGCGAGCGAATGGAATTGAAAGTTCTCTCCACCCGGACGCGTGGCTCGGCCTACATCGACATCGTGCGTAACGGGCAGACGATTCTAACCCGCGATCTCGACTTGCATAACGGGCAGGCCGAGCTAACGCTTGCGGTCACGGCGGAGATGGCCGGCACACTCGACATCGACGCCTACGTCTTCGGCCGCGACGCCCAACCAGTCGCTGATCATCGCCTGCTCTTCGTGCAACCTGCGGACGAGCTAAAGATTGAAACTACGACCGACGCAGCCAGCTATAAACCGGGCTGCGAGGCGCGTGTCTGCTTTCGGGTCACCAACGCGCATGGTGAAGGCGTCAGCGCCGCGCTCGGCCTGGAAATCGTGGATGAAGCAGTCTTTGTGCTTGCGGAGAAGCAGCCGGGCTTCGCCAAGACATTCTTCTATCTCGAGCAGGAAGTGATGAAGCCGCGCTACGAAATCCACTCGCTCTCTCTTTCGAGCTCCATCGACCCGGTTTTGGAAGATCGCAGTGCCGATCAGCAAGATTTGCCGGCCCGCGCCCTTTTCTCCGCCACCGCGATGGTGACGCCGGCGAAGCTCGACACCGAGTTTGGCCGCAGTCTGCCGCAGGACAAGTACTTCGAATACCAGCAGCGCTACCGCTCCGTGTTCCTCGATCAGGTTCGCGATCTTGCGGCACTACTCAGCCAGGAGATCCGGAAGAATGGAGCTGCGCAGGACATTCCATCCATGGTCAATGCCGCGCGTCCGCGCGACTCCTGGAACACACCGCTGCATATCGAACCGGCGCCTTGGGGTCAGGGCAACCGGCACGTCTACCTGGTCCGCAGCGCGGGCCCGGATGGCGCATTCAACAGCAGAGATGATCTTGTTGCCTATATCGAAGCTCGCTCCGGAAGCCTGATGAATGAGCGAGGAAACGGAGGCGCCCTGGATACCCATGTCGAACACAACCGTGGTCCATTGAATCAACGGGCTGAGGTCAGCGGTGCCGTAGTCGATCGGGCGGGCGCCTCGGTTATCGGCGCAACCGTCACACTTCACCAGCTCTCCACGGCAAACACCCGCATCACGCATGCCGGGGGCGATGGACACTTTGCGCTTGCGGCTCTTCCTCCGGGTCGTTATCGGGCGGAGGTCTCATCGCCCGGATTCCTGAACCTCTCGAGCGACTTCACGCTCCAGGAACGCGACCTCGCCCTACTCAACGCCACACTGTACGTTGGCAGCGTAACCGAGACCGTTATGGTGGAACCGGAGCCGGCGCCACTGGCATTGAGAGTGGGTGTGATGGGCGGCTTAAGGCCGGTGGGCGCAGTCAGTGGCGCTCTCATGGAACGAGCCGACCTTGCCGCTCAGCCGGTGCAGGGACGTGGCTTCGCCGTGGTGCTCAAGACACAATCGCAAGAGGCCGCGCCGCACGTTCGCTCCTACTTTCCGGAAGCACTCTACATCAATCCCGAGATCATTACCGATGCCCAGGGCAACGCCAACATCTCTATCCCGGTCGCCGATTCCATCACCACGTGGCGTATGGCCATGCTCGCCTCCACCACCTCCGGCGCACTCGGCACCGCGACCTCGAGCCTGAAGGTCTTTCAGGACTTCTTCGTGGATCTCGATCTTCCGGTCACCCTCACCCAGGGCGACCAGGTCTCTCTGCCCATCGCGGTTTACAACAACTCCGGCAGCCCGGGCCAGGTCAGCCTCAAACTCAAGCGCGAAGACTGGTTCTCGTTCGACCACAATACTCCGGAAAAATCCGTCGCTGCCGAGTCGGGCCGCGTGGCTGCTTCGCAGTTGACGCTTACCGCCACGCGCATCGGCAAATTCAAGCTCACCCTCTCGGCCCACATGGATGGCGCTGTCTCTCGCGATGACATCGTTGTCCGCGAGATCGAAGTCATCCCCAACGGTCGCGAGCAGGACCTGGTCTTCAACGGGCGGCTCGAAGGCTCAGCAGAACACGATCTCCACTTTCCAGGGAATGCCATTGCTGATGCCACCAGCATCCTCGTCCGCCTCTATCCCGGACCACTTAGCCAGCTCATCGAAGGGATGGACAGCATTCTCAGCATGCCCGGCGGCTGCTTCGAACAGACTTCCTCCAGCACCTACCCAAATGTACTTGCGCTCGACTACATGAAGCACGCCGGGAAGCTCACCCCGGAGACGCACGCCAAGGCCGAAGCCTACATCGCCAACGGCTACCAGCGTCTGCTTACCTTCGAGGTCCCCGGAGGCGGTTTCTCGTGGTTCGGCCAGGCTCCGGCTAACAAGATTCTTACCGCTTACGGCCTGATGGAATTCAACGACATGGCAAAGGTATCGGACGTAGATCCCAGGCTGATCGAGCGCACCCGCGACTGGCTGGTCAGCGGGCAACAAGCGGACGGAAGTTGGGCGCCTGACGTCTCATTCATCAACGAAGGCGCCACCGATCGCTTCAACTCGAATGCGCTGCGTATCACGGCTTATATTGCCTGGTCGCTGGTCGATACCGGTATGCACAGTCCGGCGATCGATAAGGCCAAGGATTACATCGAGGGGCATTTAGACAGCGCGCCCGATCCCTACACACTGGCCGTGATCGCCAACTTCGCCACCGAGTACGGCCGCGACCGAGACTTCACGCGCCGCTCCATGCAGGCTCTGCTCGACGCGCGTACGGAAAAGGACGGCCAGGTCTTCTGGAGCGCCGAAGAGACCGGCGTTTACTCGACCGGTGCAAGCGCTGCTATCGAGACCACCGGCCTTGCCACGCAGGCGCTGCTCAAGTGGGGGCAGGCATCGGAGACGGCTCGCAAGGCGCTTAATTTCATCTCGCAGAAGAAGCAGGCCTCCGGCGCCTGGGGCACCACGCAGGCCACCATCATGGCTCTTCGCGCCTTACTGCTGGCTACGCAACTGAGTGCGACGGACGTGCACGGATCGTTGCAGGTGATGCTTGACGGCAGGGAAGTGAAAACCCTCAACCTGACAGCGAGCAACAACGACCTGCTTCACGAGTGGATCTTGCGGGGCATCGACGCACACCGCGCAGCCTCGATCCGGCTCCATTTCGAAGGCACTGGAAGCCTTGCTTACCAGGTGGTGGGCAGGTCCTTTATCCCGTGGGAAGAAAAGCCTTCCGCGGAGCCGCTTTTCATCAACATAGGCTACGACCGCACCCGGCTGTCGCAGAACGATATAGCCACCGAGACGGTGACCATTCGCAACAATCTGACCAAGACGGCGAACATGGTCATGGTCGATCTGGGCATCCCGCCGGGCTTCGATCTGCTGAGCGAAGACCTGCAAGCGTTGCAGGAAAAAGCGGCCGGCGCCGGTGCGGGGCGGCTGGAGAAGTTCAGCCTGACCGCAAACCAAGCCATCCTCTACTTCAATGGTCTTGCCCCGCACCAGGAAATTACGCTGAAGGTCCGTTTGCGCGCCAAATACCCCATACGCGCGCGCACATTGCAGTCCCGCCTATACGAGTACTACGACCCCGACGTGAGCTCGACCGCACGGCCGGTAAAGCTGGAAGTGGATGACGATAATCACCGGCTCTATTAAAGGAAGCAGTTCTAGTCAGATTTGTTCCGTTGTGCTGGGCTCTGCGCGTCTAGCTTACCCATCCCAAAGTCCCGGATGGCGCTTGACCTTGGCATGGGTGAGGTGGATAGGCAGAGACAACCAGTGCCTGTACCCACACTGCAGTTCCATTGCCAAATTCAGTGTGTGACTGGCCGATGTTTGCAACCAGCCAGTAGAATCTCTGCATGAATGAGCGCACGTCCGCTTTCTCAGGTTCAAAGCAGGCGCAGTCTTCCCCTCTTCCGCTCCTGGGGAAATCGGCCCTCGTTACAGGAGCCTCACGCGGTATTGGAGCAAGCGTGACGCGCCAGCTTGGACAGCTTGGAATGGATGTCGCCATCAATTATCGGAGCAAGGGACCGAAGGCGCGGGGAGTCGCAGATGAGTTAATTGCTCTGGGAAGGAAACCACTTCTCGTTCAAGGCGATATAACCGACGCCGGGGACATCGCGACCATTTTTGATCGCATTCAGGCTTCATGGGAGCGGCTTGACCTTCTCGTCCTGAATGCTAGCGGGGGCCTGGAGCAAGGTAAGGATCCTGATTATGCCATGCAATTGAACCTCACGGCACAAGT
The DNA here is from genome assembly GCA_963711525.1 of uncultured Acidobacteriaceae bacterium. Taxonomy (GTDB): domain Bacteria; phylum Acidobacteriota; class Terriglobia; order Terriglobales; family Acidobacteriaceae; genus PALSA-350. The sequence continues at coordinate 163,437 of CAVQEO010000001.1, forward strand.
GAACCTTGTGCACGCAGCGCTGCCACTCATGCAGCGCGGAAGCCGAATCGTTTTCGTGACCAGCCATCTTGCCCACTTCCACGGAAAGGGACCAGGCTACGACGGTTATGAATCCGTTGCGGCTAGCAAGAAGGCGGGTGAGAACGCTTTGCGCGAGATGATTCCGAACCTATCCGACAGGGCCATTCGTCTGGTGATTGTCAGTGGCGATTTGATCGAAGGCACAATTACGCCAAAACTCCTGGAACGGCAAAGCCGTGGTTTGATCCAGAAGCGAAGGCAAGCGGTGGGTTCTTTGCCGGACGTAGAAGAGTTCGCTGCCGCCATTGTTCAGGCGGGGATTAGCGATACGTATAGCAGCGGTGAAACCATCTACGTTGGAAGCACAGAGTGGGGTTGAGCAGGAGCCGAACCACTCGGCGTCCGAGCTCACGATCCGGCAGCGTTGGAGCAGACGTCCGTTTTTTTCCGATGGAAAGCTAGACGCAGTCTTCTATCTCTCCAGATCAATGCGTATGGGGTCCGGCTCGTACCCCTCGTCCTGTAGGGCTTTCTGGACCATCGAGCGGAGTCTCTGATCGTCCGAGTCTTTCGGAATCTTGCAATGTCGCCGAATTACTTCTTCACCACTTGTAATGCGAACCAGCCAATCTGACTTGCTCTTATCCCAAGTGACTTCTACCCGATCCGCACGCATGGCCCACCTCCGGCTGGAAGTTCTATGACACAGTAGTCCAAGGTACAACCGAAAAGCGTATCCGTGAAGCCAGGAATGAGAGTATTCATTTCTTCCGTAGAGCGGTCCATTGTCCATCGGCTCGGCCCTCCGCTTTCATTCGCCCCTTCGCCGAATCTCCATCGATCCACCCGGCCATGGTCACAGTCACGGGCGCCGGCTTATCACTCGGCCACGTTCCGTTAAACATAAGCTCGACATAGCCGTTGCGCCACGTGCCGCTGACTGGTTGATCCTGGCCAAACGCACCGGACCAAGTGCCTTTCACCGCGTCGCCGTCGCGATGGAGGCTCATCGATCCTTCGTAACTCCCGTAATCGCTGGCGAATTTTACTTCCCATGCGCCGGAGGCTTCGCCATCATTGGTGACCGCTTCCGCTTTGGCAGGAATGACTTTCACGTTGGAGAAATAGGCTTCCTCGCCGGGATAACCCCACAAGGCAACACCGCCCCGGAGGTCCTCGCCTTTCAAGCCGTTCACGATCAAGCTCGGACTCTCCGATCCATTGAGATACAACCTCGCCGTCCTGCCGTGCACTTCGATCTTTACTTTGTTCCATCCTTCGGGCTGCAGATCCGCATAGGTTTCGTAGATCCACGGCCATTCTCTGCGCAGCTTGTACCAATCAAATCCCGGAGCAGCGACGTATTGCACGGAGTGGTTCCGCATCGCCTGGTCTTCGGCATGGGAATTCCCAGGCCGAAGATAAAGCAAATCGTAGTGCGAACCATCGGTCCTGGCCCGGAACGCGATGCCAACGAAGCCGGGCATCCGCACCCCTGGAGGCGTAGTCACCTTCATGGCGATATCGGCCTCGATCGTTCCGTCTTGAAACTGGATTTCCTTGTCCGCCGAAAAGCGGAGAAAGGCGAAGACATCTTCCTTCGATTGTGTGGTCAAACGAACCGCTTTGCGCCCTTGGTATTCGACGGTTTCTGCCTTCCCGCCGGTCAGGAGCAGATCGTTTGCATCGGTCAGCGCGAAGCTCTGCGCCATCTGTGTCATTGGCTCCGGGGTGCGAAGAGTCTGTGCGTTCGCGGCAAGGAAGGTAGAGATGGCAACCAATACGGCTCCCGCGGCATGCAATAAGCCGGATACCTGGATGGGCTTGCCAAACTCCGTCGCGGAAAGCGTGCAGGTCGTCATGCTATGGTCACCTCATCCTTCCCTGAAACTCCCGGAAGTATCACAAGCACTTCGCAGGCCAAAGCATGATTCACTTAAGCTCCGAGGAATGAAATGAATGGGTCAGACACGGGCCATATGGGCGTTCAGGCTCGGACACGAGTGTCCGCGAATGAACATGCAAAGGTGACTTTTCGGTGGCCGGTGCCGGCGCATTCAGGAAAAGATGGAACGCTCACCACTCCTGTATAGTTGCTAATTCGCGGGTGAAGAGAGAATGTTCCGTCTTGAGACTTCGGTACTAACTGGAGGTTGTGTGGGTCGTCGACTAAGTATGGTAGCTGTCAGCTGCGGGGCGCTCGCTCTTCTCGCGCATCCGGCGCTTGCGTGGCAAACGAATAAAGACTCCGCCGCGCAGAAGGATTCCAGTTACATCGACGCTGATGGCACAGCGCACATCACCCGCGTGGTGCCCCTGCCGGCCACCGTCAGCCCCGAGGCGCGGAAGGGATTGGCACGCCAAGTCTCCGATGCCAACCCAAACCAAACCCTGGCTCAGAGACGCGCAGACACGGATGCCGCAGCGGCCGCTGGAGCCAAGGCGAATCGCGCCGTGTATCCAGTCAACATCGAATCGTCGACCATTTCCGGGATTCCGGTTTGGGTGGTTACTCCGATCGACGGCGTCCCCGCCGATAAGAAGGACCGGGTCTTGATCAATGTCCACGGGGGCGGCTTCAACTCCGATTCCGGTTCTCTCAACGAGTCGATCCCGATTGCTAACCTTACCCGTACCAAGGTCATCTCGGTACTGTATCGGCTCGCTCCCGAACATCCGTTTCCTGCCGCCGTCGACGATACGGTTGCGGTATATCGTGAACTGCTCAAGACCTACAAGCCGCAAAATATCGCTCTGTACGGTACCTCGGCGGGAGCCATTCTTACCGCCGAAGCGGCGGTGAAGTTCAAACAGCTTGGGCTGCCTTTGCCCGCGGCGCTCGGCATTTTCACCGGTTCCGGTGACTTCAGCAAGGCGGGCGATTCGCATGCCATGTACACGGTTTGGGGCCTCGCCGGATATCTGGAGCCGCCGGCCCCCGGGGTGCAGTGGCTTTCGGTGTATGTCGGCTCCACCGATCCCAAAGATCCGGTCCTCTCACCCGTCTACGCCGATCTGCATGGAATGCCACCGGCCCTCTTCGTAACCAGCACGCGCGACCTGCTTCTGAGTGATACGGCGACACTCCATCGCGCCTTTCTGCGCGCCGGGGTTGAGGCGCAACTGGTCGTGTTCGACGGTCTCAACCATGCCTTCTGGTATAACCCAAATACCCCTGAATCGCGAGAGGCCGACTCCATCATGGCGCGTTTCTTTGATGATCATCTAGGCAAGCCAACTGCGCGCTGAACCCCCATCCTGTCTGCGGGTGCCACGGACGGGCAGTAAGTTGCCGCCGCATGTTGCTCTAGTTGCAGTATCGATATAAGGATAAAATGCCTTCCTGACGTGGCATTTCTGCATTTTGCCTCGAGTCGCCGGCGAGAGCTTTCTGAGGTGGATGCATGAGCGAGCTCAACGTGAAGGGCCACGTAATCACTCCGCCTCGGAGTTCCGGCGCCACATCGCCTCAACAAATCCTGCTCGGCGCAATACTTGGCATAGCCTGCGGACTCTTCTTCGGTGAGCGGGCGGCGTTTCTACAGCCCATCGGCGATACCTACGCGGCAATGCTGCAGATCCCTGTTTATCCTTATCTCCTCTGTTCCCTCATGTACGGCCTGGGCCGGCTGACTTCCACCACTGCCCGTCAGCTACTGGCCGCGACCTGGATTCCCTTTCTTTTTCTTTGGATCCTCACCCTGGGTACCATCTGGGCCCTGGCGCATGCCATTCCGCCCACACCACCGCCCATATCCCTCACGGCATCGGAACTGCACGGCAGAATCCGAATCATGGAACTGCTCATTCCTTCCAATCCCTTCGCGGCGCTGCGAAAGAACTACGTCCCGGCTGTGGTCATCTTCGCCGTCATCTACGGCATCGCGTTCCAGGGCTTGCAGCAGAAGCAGACACTGCTCGAGATCTTTGACGCCGTAAAGACGGCAAGCGTCAAAATCTGGAGTTGGATCGCCAGGCTGGCTCCCTTTGGCGTCTTTGCCTTGCTTGCCAGTACGGCGGGTACCGTGCGTCCCGATCGGTTGGCGGGCATGGTTCTTTATGTCGTTCTATATCTCCTCGGCGCCGGCATCCTCGGCTTGTTCGTTGTACCTTTCGTGATTTCTGCCCTGGTGCCGGAGAGCTATCGTTCCATCTTGCGCGATCTTCGCCCGGCCATCGTCCTGGCCGTGGTCACGACGGTGTCGGTTGTGGCATTGCCCTTGGTGCAGCGGGCAGTCGAGTCTGCCCTTGATAACGCTGGTTGCAGCGACTCCGAGGAGCGCAGGAGCGTAGTGCAGACCAGCTTGTCGTTGAGTTATGTCTTCGCGCAACTTGGCAATTACTTTGTCTATCTCCTGATTCTTTATGCCGGCTATGTTTCGCAGGCACCTCTAAGGCTGGCCGAGAAGGCGTTGCTTCCGCTGATGACTCTTTTCTCGTGCTTCGGCTCTCCTAGCGCGACCTATGATTCGGTCGTTTTTCTCAGCAACTGGCTGCATCTGCCTGCTTCGGTGCTCGGCGTGTACGTCGAAACGTCAGCCATCACGCGCTTTGCCCAGGTGCTTGTTTCTGTGAGTGGCTTTTTCTTCGTCACCCTGGCGATCCCGCTGCTCTACTTCAAAAAGGTGCGCTTCCGTGCCGGTAGATTTTTGGCAGCAGTCGGCGCCGGCGCGGTGCTGTGCACCAGCATCGTTGGGGTGGCGGTCGCGTTGCGTCCGACGCTGTTTCCGGCGGTTACCAGCCGTTACGCGTTTTTGCAGCTGGACCCGCGGCTCACCCAGGGAGTGCAGTCGAGCATGGCGGTTGCGCAGCCGCCACCGTCCAAAGCCGGCACGGATACTGCATCGCTCACGTCTTCCGTTGCAAATATTCGCAAACGCGGCGTTCTGCGTGTGGGATTCAATTCCCACGTGATTCCGTTCAGCTATCGAAACGCTGGTGGAAAGTTGGTTGGGTTTGACATCTCCTACGCGTACCGGCTCGCGCGCGATCTGAGCGTGTCCATCGAGTTTGTTCCCTTTACGTGGGATACCCTCGCCGGCGATCTGATCGATCATCGCTTTGACATCGCGATGTCTGGCATTTATGACACGGACGAGCGTATCCAGTCGCTCATTTTGTCGCCGCCCTACTATGCAACCCCGCTTGCTCTCATCGTACCGTCTCCGCGTGCTGAGATCTTCCTCGATGCAGACGGCGAGCTTTCCCGGCCTGGCTTAAGGCTGGCTGTGTTTGATGACCCGGTCCTCATCCCCTTGAGCCGGAGATTGTTTCCCAAGGCGCAGCTTGTGATTGTACCCAACTACGACAGCCTGCCTGGAACCAATCATCCTGTCGAAGGCGCGGTATGGACTCTGCAGCAGGCCACAGCCTGGGCGGCGGAGCATCCCGGTTTCACTGCGGTGGCGCCGAACCTCCTCTCCGGCCCTATCTCCACCGTCTTTGCCATGGCGCCCGATTCCGGTGAACTGGGTGCGTATGTGAGTCAATGGCTGCAACTACGTGCCGATGACGGATTCCGTGCACAGCAAATTGCCTACTGGTTTAAGCTTTATCCCCGCCGCTCCGATGGTCCTCGATGGAACCTCCTCGATTTTCTGCGTAGACGTTTCGCAGGTACCTCATGACCGAGACGGGAAATACAATCCCGGCTTGCCGTGGTCGAGAAAATTCTTAAGGACGTTGAGTAGATAGACCGCTTTAGAAAGCCAAAAGAAGCCCCGGCGTTACGCCGCCATCTGCAGGTTACTGAAACAGTTGTTGTATTGGAAAGCAGCTCAAGGCTGGTTGATTCATTTCCGCGCCGCGACAGAACATTTAAGGCAGAAGAATTTCCGGCTCTCTCCTAAGATTCGAGAGGAGCGACCTCCGCGTCCACGATTTTCGAAGAATCGCTTACCTGGCAGACGCCCGTTTAGGAAAGAAAACTGGTTTTATGCGCGGCATCACGACCACATTCCACCAGAGCAATAGGCGGTCCCAACGAGTGCCCACCCGCCATGCCAGTGCCTCTTCTGCGGAGGGCGAGGGCCTATGCGGGAATCTGTTCTCATATGCGTCGATAGCGGTTTGAATCGCCAACATGTCCGAGGGAGTGAGAGTCATTCGCCACCTTTAACCGAAGTTGGGTCCGTCAAGTTCAGCAACGGCTTCCTCAAATCCAAATGTAATCAGACGGATTACATATGCCTACACCCTTGTTCGAAGGAAAGGCGCGATCGTAACCAGCGATAGATTACCAATGAAAGGCTTGGGTAATGCACGCCCGGGGTCTTCGATCCAGCTACCGTTCGAGCCCCCAATGATTGACCAGGTGGAAGCCCCGTTCGAGCAGCGGGTAGTGTGCCGGGACGGAGACTCGCGTCATGGTGATCACTGCGGGTATGAATGCGGGCGCAAAGGTTGAACATGAGCAGAAGGACGAACGGCGTTACCCAGCTTGGCCGCTTTGCGATAGATTGGCTATCATGCCGGATCGACATGACAAACTCACCATCATCAGCATGGCTGTTGTCGCCTCTGCGTCGGCGACGCTGTTGCATGAAGGTGTCGGTCACGGCCTGACGGCCTGGCTGCGCGGCGATGTTCCGACGGAGCTCACCAGCAATCATCTCTCAACATTGCGGCCGGACCGTTGGGTCGACGCCGGCGGGACGTTAGTAAATCTTCTTGCTGGAGCCGGCTCTCTTCTCGCCTCTCGCGCCGCTGGGGACCGCGCGAACATACGCTACTTCTTCTGGCTCTTTGCAGCGCTCAATCTGCTTCACGGGGCCGGCTATTTCCTGTTCTCAGGGGTCTTCGGTTTCGGTGACTGGAATGAGGTGATCCGAGGGCTGCCGCATCAAGTCGCCCTGCGCATCGGCATGACCCTCCTTGGCGCTGTGTCGTATGTTTTGGTCGTACGGCTGCTCGCCGTTTCGGTGCGCCCCTTCGTAACGGACCGGCGAACCTACAACACCATAGGCCGGCTCCCGTACTACGCTACAGGCCTTTTCGCTTGTGCAGCAGGCGCCTTCGATCCTCTCGGGGTCAAGCTTCTCCTGGTCTCAACCATTCCAGCGGCATTCGGCGGACCGTCGGGCCTGCTGTGGGCCGACAGTCTGCTGCCGCGCACAATGACAGGGCGAACATTTCTGGTGCGTCGTCAGATTGAGTGGTGGATTGCTGCCGTCATAGTTGGAGGCTCTTATATCGCTTTCCTCGGTCGAGGTATACAGTTCCGGCACTAGAGCTATCTTCCAGGGGAAGGTTGAAGACGACCGATGTGGTCGGAATGTACATGTCGTCGATGATGCGATTCGCCGCGGCATCCGGAGGCATCAAGCGGGCGTTCGCGGTGTCTGAAGATTCCTGTGAATGGCGGCGGAAGCGACGAGGATGGCGACCGGGAAAATCAGCCGTGAGACGCGTAGACGCGCCATGCAACCCTCCGGAAACTACCGGATAAAGAGCTAAGACCGCCTAGTCCTTCTGTCAATCCCCAGCCTCTCTGCACCGAACTAGATGGCGCGCAGCATGCGTACTGGGAGCGAGATCAGAGCAACCACCAGCTCCAGCGCTCCGTGTACGGCGATGCCGGCCAACCGGAAGGGCAATAAAACCAGCCATACTATTGGATACAAGAGAATCGCCATCACGGCCAATGGCCAGCAAAGGATGAAGAGAATACACCACAGCAAAAACTTGATCATAATTCCATCCACTTCATCGGGAAAACGACCACCCTTGGTAAAGACTACGCAATTCCGGTGCCACCGGTTCCGGACAGCCCGGATTTTCTGCAGCCCATTGTCTCTCCGGCTAGACTTATGATGGAGCCGCACATAGAAGACAGGCGATAGTAAGGAGGGAAGCCACCGTGTCTGACCAGGGAATCGTTCGTAAAGCCAGCAAATATTCGGTTGATGAAACCGTGCGCAAGCTGCAGGCCGTCCTCGCCGCCAAAGCAGTCACCGTGTTTGCCTTGATCGATCACGATGGGGAGGCACAGAAGGTAGGCATGCAAATGCCTCCGACCAAGCTTCTCATCTTCGGTAATCCAAAGGGGGGCACACCCCTGATGCTGGCCGCGCCCAGCATCGCCATCGACCTGCCGCTCAAGATTCTGGTTGCGGAGGATGATCAGGGGAAGGTTTCCGTCTCCTATAACAGCCCTGAGTATCTAGGAGAACGGCACGGGCTGCCCGAAAACTTGCTGCAGAATCTGGCCCTGGTGGAGTCGCTGGCCGCGAGCGTCGCGGCTTGATCATGCCGCAGCCCTCCTCCGCCATGCACGAGCAGATTGCCGCACTGGCCCAGAAGGTGGGATTTTCAAGCGCGGGCATCGCCTCCATTCCGCCGCCGGGCGAAGAGTCCCCCGAGCTCAGCCACTTCGAGCCCTGGATCGAGCGCGGCTATGCCGGCGAGATGGAGTATCTGAAGCGCCGCGATGAAGCCAACCGCTTGCTGCGATCGTCGCTGCGGGTCGCCGTACCGTGGGCCCGCTCAGTCATTGTCTGTGCCGCCAATTACAACGCCGAAGCGCCCAAATCCATCGATCCGGCTCCAGCGGAAAGCGGCTGGATCGCCCGCTACGCGTGGACTGGCGATGGCGGGCAGCCGAGCGATTACCACGATGTTCTGCTTCACCGCCTGCACAAGCTGGAGCAGAGCCTGCAAGAGGAACTCGGCCCCTTCCAGGCTCGCTGCTACGTGGATACGGGTCCCCTGGTGGAGCGGGTTTACGCCAAGTACGCCGGCATCGGCTGGATCGGCAAGAATACCTGCATCCTCAACCAGGAGCTCGGATCATGGCTCTTTCTAGGGGTGATTCTTACCGGGCTGGAACTGGCGACCCCGATCCGGGTGGCGGAAGACCGCTGCGGCAGTTGCACGCGATGCATCGATGCCTGCCCCACGGGCGCCCTGGTTGCGCCCTACCAGATGAATGCAAGCCTGTGTATCTCCTACTTGACGATTGAAAAGCGAGGACCCATTGCTGAGCCGCTCCGTGCGCAAATAGGTCGTCAGGTTTTTGGCTGCGACATCTGTCAGGATGTGTGCCCCTGGAATCGCCGCGCGCCGGTTAGCGAGGACACGGACCTGGCGGTTCGTGCTGAGCTGGTCAACCCTGCGCTTGGCTGGCTCGCGGAGCTGGACGTGGACAGCTTTCGTAGCCTGTTCCGGCATTCTCCTGTGCAACGCACCAAGCTGAGCGGCTTGTTGCGCAATGTTGCGATCGCCATGGGGAACAGCGGCCTGGCGAGCTACGTGCCCAAGCTACGGGAATGGGCTGCCGGTCCGGAGCCCGTGCTTGCGGACGCGGCCCAATGGGCTCTCGCCCGCTGCCGGCAGTGAAATCAGGCGCTACGCACAACGTTGGCGGCGTTGAGTCCTTTGGGGCCTTGTTGGCATTCGAACTCCACCGCATCGCCCTCGTTCAGGGTCTTGTATCCGTTCTCCTGAATAGCGGAGAAATGAACGAAGACATCCTCTCCAGTCGAACGCTGGATGAAACCGTATCCTTTGGCTCCGTTGAACCACTTCACCACGCCATTTTCCTTCAAGCGAACTCCCTTTCCCTACCTTATTAACCATCTCCAGCATTCCGTAGGGACACCACGAGCGGCCGTTTAGCACACGGCAAAATCCTGGGTACCTGGAATGCTTTGAGAGCCGTGAAACAATTACACCCATTGGCCTTCTGAGCGTTCCGAACAGGGAACTTTTTGTTCGAGCTTGATGATGTTATGGCAGGAATTGGAATCGAGTGCAAGCAAAATTTGCCTAACGGAACCATACGGCAATAGACGGCCATCTCACCAAACCATAGGGGTCTGTTGTCGTGGAACCCAATGTTGTAGTTACCTGGAGGGCGCGGGTCATTTCGAGCCGACTCCCGTGCTGCTAGCATGAGAGCCTATGAGGCTCGGTATGTCAGCCATCCCGCCGGTTTTGGATACGCCTGAAGAGGAAGCGCTGATCGGTCTTCCCCCTCGACCGAAGCCGCCGGCAAGATTAACCCGCAACGCCAACCTGGTGGACGAGATCGTGAGTCTTTGCCGCTACATGGCGCAGACCGAAGTGCACACCTACGCCTTCAGCGTGGCCGCTAATGCCATCCTGTCCCTGTTTCCGTTCATCGTCATGATGTTCACCATAGCGCGCATTGTCTTTCATTCCTCCGCCATGGAGAGCGCGATCGCGAACATGATCCGCTACTTTCTGCCCACCGGGCAACAATTTGTCACCAAGAACATGGAGATTGTGGCCCACGCGCATAGCGGGGTACGGATTGCGTCGGTGGTGATGCTGCTCGTTTCTTCGACCGGCGTCTTTCTACCGCTCGAAGTGGCCTTGAACCGGGTCTGGGGGGTAACCAAAAACCGTTCCTACCTTATGAACCAGCTGGTTTCTCTTTGCCTGGCGGCCAGCATTGGCACGCTGGCCTTGGTCAGCGTGGCCATCACCGCCGCGCAGCGATCGGTCTTGCGGCTCTTGTTTCTCGGCCACACAGATAACATTCTCTTCACCTATGCCTCTCACTGGCTGCTGCAGATTTCGGCGGCTTTCGCCAGTGTCCTGCTATTCTTCCTCGTCTATTGGATTCTTCCCAACCGCAAACTGCCCATCCGCGCCGTGCTGCCGACCGCCATTGTGATCGGGCTCTGCTGGGAGGGGGCCAAGATGCTCTACGTCGCGGCTTTGCCCTGGATGGACTTGCAAAAGGTATACGGCCCCTTCTCCGTTTCCGTGAGCTTGATGTTGTGGGCGTTCGTGACCGGCCTGCTGCTGCTTGCGGGCGCACACTACTCGGCCTCGCGCCACGCCCTGCGGATCGCGTACCTGGCAGACCTGGAACGCGCCAAAGCGGAAAAGGCATCCGCCTAGCGAACCAGAAAGGCTTTCACCACGATGTCGTTGGGCGCTCGCCCGGCAGGAAACAAGGTGAGCAGGGAAGCAGTGTTGGCGTCGAGGCGCACGACTGCAATGTCCCCGGATTGTGCATTCGCCACTAGCAGCATCCGTCCGGATGCAGAGAAGGCTAAAGCGTCAGGACCCTCGCCAACCCTGACCCCCGGGGGAACCAGCTTGCCATCGTCAATGCTGTAAATCACCACTCTCCCGGCGCTGAAATCGCTTACATATAAAAGAGAGTTGTCCGCGCTTACCAGTCCACGTACGGGGTGCGCACCCACCAGGTACGCTCCTCCCACTTCATTGGAGGAAGTAGCGAGCTCCGAAATGGTGTCGCTATCGTAATTGGAGACGAAGGCCTCACCGCCATCCGGCTTCAGGGCGATATGCATTGGCGTCTTGCCCACATCAAGAAAGGTGAGCAGAACGTCGGCCGGCGCGGGGCTGCTCCCGGTGGCATGAGCCAGCCCGATCACCATGATCTGGTGCCCGCCGGAGCAGGCGATGAAGGCCTTGGAGGAGTCGGGTAGGATCATGACGTCGGTTGCGCCCGGGCAATGATCGAAGCTGCTTCTCACTTTGAAGGAGGGCGCGTCGGCGATGCTGACGCTGCCGCTGGCACGGTTGGAAATCACCAGCGTCTTGCCGTTGTTTGCGATACGAGCGATGCCGGGCGCCTCACCGGCGCCGATGACGCCCATCACACGGCGACGCGCAAGATCGATCACCGAGACATTGTTGGAACCGGAGTTGGCGACGTAAGCCCGCTCACCCTCCCTATCTACGTCGATAAAGTAGGGCTGCCGTTGCACGGGAATGGTTGCGGCGACGGTGTTGCTCTCGGCGTTGATCACGCTCACCGTACCGCTGCCGGAATTCACCACGTACACCTCGTTCCGACGAGGATTGACCGCCAATCCGGAAGGACCGGCGCCCACGGCGATGACGCGGTCTTGCCGCATGTTCACCAAGTCGAGAACAGTTACGGTATTGCTGCCGCCGTTGCTGATGTAGGCGTACTCGCGATAATTCGCCGGATAGCTGACATTGCGTTGGCAACCGGCTGCGCCGAGCGTGAGCAGGACCAGCCAAGGCAGCCAGGGGCGCAACCACATTCGTCGCACTACCTCTCTAGAGCACACCGGAAGTCAAAATGCTTTAACCCCTCGCGGAAGGGATGGGCTCGGCGATCGTGATTCCGCGGGGTAGGGACCGGTGGACGGCGTTGGCGATCGGGGAGACTTCGTCCATCAGCTCGACAAACTGGTCCGGATAGAGCGATTGGGCACCGTCGGAGAGGGCCTTATCCGGTTGGTGGTGTACTTCGATAATCAGGCCGTCGGCGCCCACCGCGGCAGCCGCCCGAGCCAGGGGCAGAACCATGTTGCGCTTCCCGGTGCCATGGCTCGGATCAACAATGATCGGCAGATGGCTGGCCCGCTGTACCGCCGGAACGATACTCAAATCGAGAGTATTGCGGGTGTGGTCGGCGAAGGTGCGTACCCCGCGCTCGCACAGAATCACCTGGTAGTTGCCTTCGCTCATGACATACTCGGCAGCCATCAGCAGTTCGTCCAGGGTCGCCGACATACCGCGCTTGACCATCACCGGCTTGCGGGTCCGCCCGGCGCGCTTCAGCAGGGAGAAGTTCTGCATGTTGCGGGCCCCGATTTGAATGATATCGGCGTAATCCGCAACCAGGTCGAGGCTCTCATTGTCCAGTGCCTCGGTAACGATCCGCAGGCCGAACCGGTCGCGTATCTCAGCCATGATCTTCAGGCCGTCTTCGCCCATGCCCTGAAAAGCGTAAGGGGAAGTGCGCGGTTTATAGGCGCCCCCACGAAAGAACTGGGCTCCCGCGCGGGCGACCTGCTCCGCGATGGCAAACGCTTGCTCCCGCGATTCGATCGAGCAAGGTCCGGCGATCACCGCCAGATCCAGGCCGCCGATGGTTGCATTGGTGCCGGAGAAGGCAATCACCGTGTCCTCTTGCTTTACATCGCGGCTGACCAGCTTGTAGGGCTTCGTGACCCGGATCACCTCGGCCACGCCGGAAAGATCTTCGAGGTCGCCCTGATCCACGGCGCCACTGTTGCCGGTGATGCCGATGGCTGTGCGTTGCGCGCCGGGCATGGGATGGGCGCGGAAGCCTAAGACTTGAATTTGTTCGCAGACGGCCTGAATCTCTTCCGCCGTAGCCTGCGGTTTCATGACCACGAGCATGGGGTTTAGCAACCTTTCCTGGCACACTAAGTGTACTGGCTACAGTGAGCTGCGGCAAACATCGCCGGAACCGGTTTATCCCCGCACACGGTTCAGTCTGATATACCTGAGCAGATGGATCACGCACCAAGGCTCCGTTCATTGCGCCGGCAGATGAAGCAACAGGGCGTTGACAGTTTGCTGGTCACGCACTTGCCGGACGTCCGCTATCTTTGCGGATTTACCGGTTCCAACGCTTACCTCGGCATTACCGCGAATCGGGCCGCTATGTTCACGGACGGCCGGTATACGACCCAGGCGCGGCAGGAGACCGGCGCGGCACGGGTGGTGATCGCGGCCAAGTCAGCCCGGGATGAGGCGTGCCGGTGGCTGGCGGCCAGTGGGGTGGAGCATTGCGCCTTCGACCCGGCATCTACCACGGTTACCGAGCTGGCGCTCTACCGCAAAGCCTTGAACCCTGGGCATCGCGGATTCTTCCGGCCGCTGGCCCAATCCCTGGTCCCCAAGCTGCGCCTGATAAAGGACCCGGATGAACTCCGGCTCATGAAGCAGGCCGCTCATCTGGGCGTGGAGTTGTTTCATGAGCTCTTGCCGCACCTGCAGCCGGGTGTTCCAGAGACGACGGTAGCGGCAGAGCTGGAGCACAGCGCCCGGCTGCGTGGGGCCGAGGCCATGTCCTTCGAGAGCATCGTCGCCAGCGGCGCCCGTTCTGCCTTGCCGCATGGCCGCGCCACGTCTCAGCGGTTGCCGCGTAAGGGATTCTTAACGCTCGACTTCGGTGTTATTCTCAATGGTTATTGCTCAGATATGACACGCACCGTCTTCCTGGGCCGGCCAACACGCCGGGAGCGCTTCACGTATGATGCTGTGCGGGAGGCGCAACAGGCTGCCGTTGCGGCGGTCAAGCCCGGGGTCTCCTGTGGAGAGGTAGACGAAGCAGCGCGCAGCGTCCTTCGCAAAGCTGGCTTGGCTGAGTACTTTACGCACTCCACCGGTCACGGCGTTGGACTGGAAATTCATGAAGCACCCCGCATTGCCGCGGATCAGTCGCAGTCCCTTTCGCCGGGAATGGTTGTTACCATCGAACCCGGCGTTTACATTGCAGGTCACTTTGGGGTCCGCATTGAAGATATGGTTGTCGTTACTCAGCAGGGTGGGCAGGTTCTGACACCGGCATCCACCGGTTGGACGCAGCTTTGAGGCCATTGGTAATAAGCAGACGAGAGATTCATGACGCCTGATGAAATAAAAGAGTTGAAGGAACTGATCGAGTTCCTGAAAGAAAACGGTATTGGCGAGTTCGACCTCGAACGTGGCGACCTCAAGGTACGCATAAAGTTTGGGCATCCCTCGCAAGGAACACCCGCTTCGGCTCTCGATATTGCCCGTCTCGGCCAGTTGTTGGCCCCCGGGCACGCCCCGGCCGCCGCCTCGCAAGGCATCCACGCGGTGGCGTCCGCTTCGCCGGCTAATGCCGCCGATGCTCTGACCGAGGAGGAGCAGGCGCTGCATATCGTCAAGTCGCCTATTGTGGGCACGTTCTATGAGTCTTCTTCTCCAGGTGCCGCTGCCTTCGTCAAAATTGGCGACGAGATTGAGAACGGGCAGGTGCTCTGCATCGTCGAGGCCATGAAACTGATGAATGAGATCGAATCGGACGCCGCCGGAGAAGTGGTCAAGCGTCTGGTCACCAATGGCCAACCGGTCGAATACGGCCAGCCGCTCTTTGCCCTGCGGCTCCACTGAGCATGCTGACGGTCTCAGAACCTATGTTTCGAAAATTGCTCATCGCCAATCGTGGCGAAATCGCGCTTCGCGTCATCTGCGCCTGCAAAGAACTCGGCATCCGTACGGTCGCGATCTACAGCGAGGCTGATCGCAACTCGCTCCACGTCCGTTTCGCCGACGAGGCGATTTGCATCGGGCCCCCTCGATCGGCAGAGAGCTATTTGAACGTGCCTGCCGTCATCTCCGCCGCGGAGATTGCCGACGTCGACGCCATTCATCCCGGCTATGGACTGCTGAGCGAGAATGCCAACTTCGCCGAGGTCTGCCGCGCCTCAAACATCAAATTCGTCGGACCCCCTCCCGAAGCCATGAGGCTTATGGGCGAGAAGGACAAAGCTCGACAGGCGATGAGGAGGGCGAAGGTTCCCATCCTGCCCGGTTCCGAGGGCGTGCTACAGAATGAGGAAGAGGCGTTGGCATGGGCCCGGACGGTTGGCTTTCCCGTTATCCTCAAAGCTTCGGCGGGCGGTGGTGGTCGTGGCATGCGTGTGGTTCGCTCTGAGGAGGAACTGCCCCAGCTCTTTCAGGCCGCCCACACCGAGGCAACCAACGCCTTCGGCAACGGCGACCTGTACATGGAGAAATTCATTGAGCGTCCCAGGCACATCGAGTTCCAGATCCTGGCCGATGAGCACGGCAATGTTGTCTCGCTGGGCGAGCGCGAGTGCTCCATCCAGCGTCGCCACCAGAAGCTGATTGAAGAGGCGCCGTCGCTTCAGGTGACGCCCAGGATTCGTGAAGACATCGCCAAGACACTCAAGAGGTGTCTGACCGCCATCGGCTATCAGAACGCCGGCACGGTCGAGTTCCTTATGGACGAGGACGGCAAGCTCTACTTTATCGAGATGAACACGCGTATCCAGGTGGAGCACCCCGTCACCGAGGCAGTGACCGGCATTGACCTGGTGAAAGCGCAACTTCGTATTGCCGCCGGCGAGCACCTGAGCAGCATTCTTCCTGAGGTGGTGCCCATACGCGGCCACGCCATCGAGTGCCGGGTCAACGCCGAGCATCCGGAGAAGTTCACGCCTTCCGCCGGCCGCATCACCGCCTTTAATGTTCCGGGTGGCAACGGGGTGCGTGTGGATACGGCGCAGTACGCCGAAGGCATTGTGCCTCCTTATTATGATTCGCTGATCGCCAAGCTGATTGTCCACGGCAAAGACCGGGCGGAGGCCATGGCGCGCATGTCGCGTGCGCTCGAGATGTTCGTCGTCGAGGGCATCCACACCACCATCCCGCTGCATCGCCGCATCCTGGAGGACCAGGAATTCCGCGACGGGTCCTTCGACACCAAGTTCATGGAGCGCTTCTTCGAGCGCGAAAAACTTCGCCGCGAACAGATTCTCGCCGGGGGATAACCATGGCGCGGCTCGCTTTGCCCCGCTTTTATCCCATCCTGGACGCCGGTCTTCTCTTACGGGCCGGCCTCTCCATCGAGATCTTTGCCCGCCAGCTGCGTGAGGCCGGCATCCGCTTTCTGCAATACCGCGATAAAGAGGCATCGGACGCGCTCTTGCTGCAGCGGGCAGCGATTCTACGCCGGATCTTTCCCTCCTCGGATAGTTGTCTCATCCTGAACGACCGCGTCCCGCTGGTGCTCTCTGCAGGCTACGACGGAGTGCATGTGGGTCAGGACGACCTTTCTCCCACCCAAGCGCGAGCCCTGCTGGGGCCGGAAATGATGGTGGGGATTTCCACCCACGGCGAAAGTCAGTTAGTCAACGCAGTAGACAGCGGGGTGGACTATGTTGCCATCGGTCCCGTCTTCGCGACTTCATCCAAGCAGGTTCCGGATCCAGTGGTTGGTCTGGAAGGGGTCCGGGCCGCGCGCGCCCTCACGGATAAGCCGCTGGTCGCGATTGGGGGGATTACCCGAGCCAATTGCGCCGCCGTGATGGAGGCAGGCGCGGATTCGGTTGCGGTCATCTCCGATTTGATCCAGAGCCCGGCCACGAGCGTAGAGGAGTTCTTCAGCCGCTTGGGCGGCGAGGGGTCTTGAATCCTTTGCTGGACATGGCTACGGGAAAACGGTATAGATACAACCATTGATGCCTAGACTGCTGGCAACCAAGCCCCTCTCGACGCTTACCAAAGAGGCCAACGAGGTAGGGGAGAACACGCTCCGTCGCTCTCTCGGCCCGGTCAACCTGATCACGCTTGGCATCGGCGCCATCATCGGTGCGGGGATTTTCGTGCTGACCGGCCAGGCAGCAGCCCTCCATGCCGGTCCGGCGGTGGCTCTCAGCTTCATCTTCGCCGGCATCACCTGCGCGTTTGCCGGACTCTGCTACTCGGAATTTGCTTCCATCATTCCCATTGCCGGCTCCGCTTACACCTACGGCTACGCTACGCTGGGCGAACTGGTGGCCTGGATCATCGGCTGGGACCTGGTGCTGGAATACGCCTTCGGCGCCGCCACGGTGGCCTCCGGCTGGTCGGGATACTTCGTAAGCCTATTGGAGCAATTGCACCTGCACCTGCCGCCGCAATTCACCACTACTTACGGGAACGTTCTTTACCTTTACGCCGATAAGTGGCAGCCCGCGGCGTCGCTTCCGTCTACTGTGAACGCCGCAGCTCTGCCCCACGTCGCCGGCTTATTCAACTTTGTCGCCTTCTTTGCCATCCTGATCGTGACCGCGGTCCTGGTCATAGGCATCAAGGAATCAGCCAATCTCAACTCCGCAATCGTGATCGTTAAACTCACGATTGTGGGCATCTTTCTTGTTCTGGGCGGCGCGTTCCTGTTCCACCATCCTGAAGTCGCCAGGCTCAACTGGCATCCCTTCATTCCTCCTTCCCAAGGTCCGGGGATTTATGGCTTCGGCGGTATCACGGCTGGGGCGGCTTCGGTCTTCTTCGCCTACATCGGCTTCGACGCTGTCTCCACAGCCGCACAGGAGGCACGCAATCCGCAGCGCGACATGCCTATCGGTATTCTCGGTTCGCTGGTGGTCTGCACCCTGCTTTACATCCTGGTCTCCACTGTGCTCACCGGCCTGGTCAACTATCGCAGCCTCGACGTGAGCGACCCGGTGGCAGTGGGCATCGATGTTACCGGCATCACCTGGGGCAGCCTGTTGGTGAAGATCGGCGCCGTCTTTGGGTTGGGTACCGTGATGTTAGTGATGCTGCTGGGCCAGTCGCGGGTCTTCTATTCCATGTCCAAGGACGGCCTGTTATGGAAATGGGCTTCGGCCGTTCATCCCAAATTCCGCACACCCTGGATATCGAACATAGTGGTAGGCACGATTGTTGCGTTTCTTCCCGCACTGCTGCCGATCGATAAGCTGGCAGCTCTGGTCAACATGGGAACGCTGCTCGCGTTCACCATTGTTTGTGCCGGCGTCTGGGTTTTGCGCCGGCGCCACCCCAACTTGGAGCGTCCGTTCCGGACGCCGCTGGTTCCGTTGGTTCCCATCCTCGGCATCTGTAGCGCCTTCTATCTCATGATCAAGCTGCCGCTGCTCACCTGGGAAGTGCTGGTTGTCTGGCTGGTGATAGGCCTGGGGATCTATTTCGGGTACAGCATCAAGCACAGCAAAGTGCAGGCCATGAGTCCGGCGGAGACCACAGGCCGCACGCGCTGAAGCGTTTTCACTTCTTCTGCTGAATCGCCTGCGAAAATCCAAGCCGAATATTCGTATTCATGACACAGGAATGGCCGTATACTTCTGCTGCCTAGAGGAGGCGTCCATGAATAAATATTTCGCAGAACTGGTCGGTACTTTTGTCCTGGTTTTCGGGGGCGTCGGCAGTGCGGTGCTTGCGGGGAGCCATATCGGCTTTGCCGGCATCGCTGCAGCCTTCGGGCTTTCACTGCTCGCTATGGTTTACACCATCGGGCCCATTTCCGGCTGCCATGTGAACCCGGCGGTCACCCTCGGGGTATTTCTGGCCAGGAAAATAAATGCCAAAGATGCCGGCGCTTACATGGTGGCGCAAGTCATTGGCGCCGTCATTGCTTCCGGAGTGATCCTGATTATTGCTAATGGCCTTCCGGGCGGCTATAGCGCCTCGGTCAGCGGGCTCGGGGCAGACGGATACGGCCTGCACTCTCCCGATCACTATTCGCTGATGGCCGGCTTTGTGGCTGAAGTTGTGCTCACCATGTTTCTTGTCCTCACCGTGCTGGGGTCGACCGACATCAGCGCTCCGGTGGGCTTTGCGGGCTTGGCCATCGGCTTGGTCCTGACCCTGATTCACCTGGTTGGCATTCCCATCACCAACACTTCGGTAAACCCTGCGCGAAGCATCGGCCCCGCGATCTTTGTCGGCGGTTGGGCGCTGCAGCAATTGTGGCTATTTATTGTCGCCCCGTTTGTGGGGGCGATCGTTGCCGCAATCGTCTATGCCGGCCTTGGCCACCCGGCCATCCTGATCACCACCCGGAAGGCAGAGCAAGCGCTGCCCGGGGAGCAGATCGATAGGATCGCCTAGGAGACAAGTGTCTGCGGCCAGTCGTTGAAGACTGGCCGCGGGCTGCAGTCATTACTTTTCGCTAGGGTAGTTTCGCGATTGGTTTAGACCGAAGCGATAGGCCTTTCCGTGGTTGCGCCTCCCCCGGCGAGCCGTGGGGGGCGCCGGGGCTAAACCTGGCGATCCTTTTCACGTAATTGCGAAACTGCCTTAGATGATTTTTCGTGCCAGGCGGCGAACCAGCTCCGTGGTAACGCCGTAGATGGCGTGCGTCACCAATTCACTGGCATGCTCGCGCGCAGGTTGATTTTCCGGACTTTCCGTCAACCCCATCATGGGCAATGCGGATGCGTGCGTGATCCCGCAAAGGGTCAAGCCGAAGTTGGCTCCCAGACGCCCGGTCACCATAGGCTGATACTCCGCCAGCGCACCGTACACCCCGCCGACCAAAGCCCCGAAGCCCCAGTGGATGGCCTGCACGGAGACCTCCTCTTCCGTCTCCGTGAGGGTACGCCCGGCCATTCGATTCACCAGCACCGCGGGCGCAGGGATCTGTCCCTGGGTACGCGGTGGATAGACTGCTTCGCCTGCAGCCTTGGCGGCTGCTCCCACCAAGCCCCCGATGGCTCCGGCAAGAAACCCCTTCAAAAGCGATCGTGTGCGGCGCGGAGGCGCGGTTTCTTCGGTAGTCATAGATAGATTTTATAGGTGCTTGGCTGATTTTGAGGTGGTACCCATCGACACGCGCGCGGTACGCGCGTGTCGGTGGGGCCTCGTCCTGCTAACCTATAACGTCACCGTAGGCAATGCAAGGCTGGAGAGAGATGGCCATCAGCAGACAGTGGACCGAATGGCATTTGACGCCGGCCGGTTGGGTTTCCGGCTCCAGCCGCCGCGATGGAGAAGGGAACGTCTGGCGCGATGAACCCGAGGATCGGGTGGTCACCTTTGTCTACCAGGAGCAGATGGATAAGGCTCATCCGACTCCACATGCCACGGTGCAGGAATCCTGGCGATCGAAGGCGGCAGGGGCTGCACCGAATATCGAGCTTCTGCTCGCCCAGCACGGCGCGTGTCCGAGAAAGCTATAGCCCTCGTCGCATGTGGCTCAGTGAGCACAGCGAAAACCGGCAATATCGGGCCGCGAAGCGACAGGGAACGCCCTATGCGGCGTTCTGTGTGGTTTAGCGCACATGAATTTCCGTTTCGCGAGGCGTCACTTTTTTGCGGAAACCGTTGGTCTGAAAAGCGAGGTAGATAAACCCCACGATGAACCAGGTGCTGCCCGCCAGCTTCGACGCCCGGGAGAGGCCGAGCCAGATGATCAGGCTGAAGAGGAAACCAAATCCAGGCGCCACCACGTCTTTCCAGAGGCTTTTCGTGGTCCCCGGCCTCGGCGTGAAGTAGAACTGGCGTATAACCGCCAGGTTGACTCCCATGAAGCCGAGAAAGGCGCCGAAGTTAAGAATCTCCGCGGTCAATTCGTAGTTCATGACGAGGGAACCTAGGAACGCCACCAGGCCCAGCAGGGCGATGTTGTAGGTGGGCGAATGGCGGCGGTCGTCTAGGTGGGCAAAGAATTTAGCCGGAATGACATGGTCGCGCCCGAAGCTGAAGAGAAGACGGGCAGCGCCCACTTGCCCGGTCAACCCGCTGCCCAGATAAGCCAGCACCAGAAGAAATCCTACAGTTCGAAATAGCCAGGCGCCTCCCACCCGGCGCGTCACATCCATGAAAGCTGTTTCCGGATTCGGAAAACTCTGGTAAATGGGCCACACCAGCTGTGCCAGGTAGATCAGCAACCCTCCGAAAACCCCGGTGAACAGACAGACAATTACCACCGATAGGATCACGTTCCGGCGAGGGTTTTCCACCTCCTCGGCCAACGTCGTAATGGCATCGAAACCCAGGTAAGTCAAGGCCGCAAACGACGTGGCAGATGCGATCGCCGATATCTGGAAAGTCTTCGGGTTGTAGAAGGGCTCCAGCGAAAACAGCGCTCCCACGCCGCGCTGGACGACGATGTAACGAATCGCCAGAACGTCGAACGCCACCAGAATGAGGCCCATGGCGCTGAGCAATATTTCGTTCGCTCGGGCGGTCGATCGCACCCCGCGAAGATTGAGCGCGGTCATGCCCGCGGAAAAAACCAATACCCAAATCCAATACGGAACCTGCGGTAAAACTCGCTGCACCGTCAGCGCCGAATACATTACGCAGAACAACGGGATCACGATATAGTCCAGCAGCATGGCCCACCCGGCAAGAAAACCCATGTACATATTCAGGCCGCGGCCAACGTAGGTGTACGCCGAGCCCGCTTCGGGATAAATCGCCGCCATGCGGCCATAGCTGACGGCGGTAAACAGGATTGCCACCATAGCCAGCAGAATGGCCAGCGAGGCATGTCCGCGGGATATCGACGAGGCCATCCCGAACACGGTCACCGGCGCGCACGGCGTAATCGCCACGATGCCATAGAAAATCAGGTCGCGCAACGACAGCACGCGCCTCAGCTGTGGGACGGCGACACCGCCATTCGCGCCGGCCGCGGGTTCCGAAGGAGGTTGGACGGTGAGCGCCATTCAGGGTATCAATTCGACAGGGCTGGTTTCTTGCGATCGCATAGTTCCTTTGTGGCTTTCCACCGTTTGTAAACTCCGCCGGTCTCGCCATCCGCCTGCGGTTCGCACTCGTCTGCGCCCCTCCACGGGAGCGCAGGTCAGGCGCAGAAGGGGAGGGCTACAGTGGAGACAAAGCTAGCATGGCCTTATCTCTCTTACCAACCTCCCGACCCGTTTCGAACAAAGACTGACGCGATTCTTCCGGCATCGCCCTTCGGGGCAGTGCTACGATGGTCACCGATGATGCACAGTACCTCGGCAAGGATAAGATCCTGATGATGTAATTCCGCAGCTAACCCCGGAGTGGAATGGGGTTAGCAACCCGCAAAATGAAGGAGATCTCATGACCATGACTGTTGCGCAATCGAAGACCCCAGTCAGTGTGCTGACTGAGGACGATCTCCGGGAGTTGGGACTTGTCAAACAGTACGGCGCGGCCGACGTTTACATCAACGGCGAAGAAGCAGGTTGGCACCCTTGGGTGAACGGATTGATGATCAAGCCCTATCGCTACGAAACCAAGAACGGCAGCTGGGTTTTCGTCCTATGGGCGCCAAAGGCTTCGGTTCTCGGCAAGCACCGGCATCGGGGCGTTGTCACCGCCGTCACCATGGAGGGTGACTGGGGTTACTTCGAGTACGAGTGGGTGGCTCGCCAGGGCGACTACGTAGTGGAAAATCCAGGGACGATCCACACGCTCCGGATGGGCGACGGGGCAAAAGTTGCGTACACCGTCACCGGTGCGATCGAGTTCTTCAACGATGATGACTCGTTGCGCAACACGATGGATGTCTTCAGCTTCATCGATCTCTATGTCGAGCACTGCAAGGCCACTGGCCGGCCGGTCGACCAGCGCCTTTTTTATTGATCTTATTTGCTTGCCAAGCTTTATGTGCTGAACGTCGCCTCGGTGCCTGCCAGCATTCACGCCTTTTGCAACAAAGATTTGTGCGATTCCTCCAGCCGGTGCTAGGATCGGCAACCCATGACACCAGGTGCTTCTGTGCGACGCAATCCGATTGCCAGCGATAATCGCGATTTAACTCAATCCAACCGCTTTCTGGGCCAGGTAGCTATTGTTGTCGGTGGTGCTCACGGCATCGGCAAGGCCATCGGGTCGCGGCTGGCCCACGAAGGTGCCCATGTCGTCATAGCAGATATTGACGAGGCCGCCCTGGAATCCACGGCTAGCGAAATCACAAATACTAGGGGGCGCATTGAAACTTGCGTGTGTGACGCGACTCAACAAGGTGATATCAACAAGGTTGTCAGCCACGCGATCCATGCTTTTGGCCAGATCGACATCCTAATGTACATAGCTGGGATCTGTATCCCGGCTCCGTTTATTGAGACCGACGAATCATTGTGGGACTCCACCCAGAACGTCAATTTAAAAGGCGCGTTCCTGGCGGCGCGAGCAGTTGTTCCGCACATGCTTGACCGTAGGTTTGGAAGGTTGGTCTTTATGTCGTCAACCAACAGCCAGAATGGGGAAGAGCTACAGGCGCCTTACAATGCCTCAAAGGCAGGTATCTACCTGCTGGCCAAGACACTCGCTCGCGAGCTTGGACGATTTGGAATTACCTCGAACGCCCTGGGGCCGGGCTTTGTACGTACTCGCCTGACAGAACCCTTTCTCCAAAACCAAGAGTTTATGAAAAAATACGAGACCGACAACGTCATTCCCGTAGGCCGGTTCGCGGAACCGGAAGAGATCGCCGGCCCCGCTGCCTTCCTGGCTTCCTCAGATGCGGCCTATGTCAATGGGGTCTTGCTGCTGGTGGACGGGGGTTTATTGGCTTGACCCGGCAGCATCCGGCTGCGATCGCTAGGTCCAGAGAGTAAGGCCCGTCGTCTCGACTGGAAACATTTCTAACTGGCCAAGTTCGTATTCCGTTACATAAAGGTTCTTTTCCCCCGCTAATCCAAAGGCGACATTGGTCGGAAGACCGCCGCGCGTAAGCATGCGATCCGCGACTTTTCCGTCCATTCCTAAAACCACGACGTCCCCTTGGCCGTAGACCGCCACATAGAGCTCACCGTTAGATCCAAACGCCATACCATCCGGTCCGCGAAGGCTGCTGATGGGAGAGTCGTTCAGAACGTTGCCAAAATATTCGCGAGGTCCGAAACCGCCCGTTCGCCGGCCATACCGATAAACTGCGCCGGTAATGGTTTCATTGACGTAAAGATCGAGGTCAGGGCCAAACGCGATGCCGTTGGTAAATTTCAGCCCCGAGTCGATCTTTTCAATGCGCTTGGTCTTGACATCGATGCGATAGACTCGGCCATCCATCGGGCAAGTGGCGAAATCGGGGCGCACTTTGCCGCCCGGTTCGAATTCCTCACTCCGAATTCCAGAATCTGTGAGATAGAGGTCGCCGTCCGGTCCAAAGCACAAATCGTTTGGATACAGCAAGGGCTCTCCATGACAGTCCGAAAGAAAGATCTCGACCGATCCTTCGAGCGTAACCCGGCGCAGCGAACCGGGGGTCGACGCTTCTGCAACCCAAATAGCTCCTTTTGAATCCACGGCAAGACCATTTGGATATCCGATGGTTGCAATGGTGCGTCTGCTCAGGCCATCCGGGCTGATTTGCGTGACGCAGCCACGGTTCCCACCCTCCACCACCAGCCAGGTTCCATCGGGCAGAGCGACGGGACCCTCGGGGAGTACCAATCCCGTTGCGAAAACTCGGCTCATGCTGGTTGAGATTAGCGGCTCCGGCAAGACTCCATCAATAGATTCGACCGATTCTTTGGAAGAATGGGATTAAATTGTTACGGCCGTAGCGCTTGAATCTACGCAGAAGTCTGCTATGGAAGGCGTCGATTGGCCAAAGGATGCCGCCCTCAATATATCTTGCAGAGATCGACCGGTCACCCTATCATGGGTGGCGACCTGCGCTTCTAAAACGATTTCCTCAGCCGAACGGGCAGCATGAGCCAATCATTATCCATCGGGGAAAATGCTGATCCGGTGCTTGCCGCAGCCTCACAACAGTGGCTGCAAGCCTATGGCTTGTTTCAACCCGGAATCAACGACCACGGCCTGCAAACCTGGTCATTCAATCGAGCCCTTCCGGTAGAAGTGCTCCCGCTGACGATCGATGATGCCGGAGAGATTCGGCCGAATCGGCATAACTACTTCGAAGTAGCGGTTGGATGTTCCGGCACGACTGTTTTTGAAATCGGTCGGTCTGAGTATTTGGCGGTCACACCCGGGGACCTCCTGGTGATTGGGTCGTCTATCTACCACCGGCCACTCCTTCCCAGAGGCGTGCCGTCAAAGCTGGCAGTCCTTATCTTCGAAGCAGACGCCCTTGGCAGCGGAGGCAGCAGTCTCGAGCAGGCTTATTATCTGAGCCCCCTGGCGGCGCAAGGGGAAGACTTTGATCGTCTGGTCCCGGCAAAGGCTGGTATCTCCTACAAGGTGCTTCAGTTGATGTGGGAAATCAAAAGCGAACTGGGGACGGGTCATCCGGTCGCCGATCTTCACATTCGTACTTGCCTGAAGATGATTCTCTCTTTGCTCGCCAAGCACTATTTTTCAATCAGCCCAAGCGAGGCAGTTTATCGCCAACAGGAGGGTCTTCTGCGGCTGAGGCCACTTTTAGACTACGTTGATCGCCACTATCACGAACCGCTCAGTCTGGATGGCGCAGCTTCCATCGTGTATATGAGCCGTTCCTGCTTTACCCGATTGTTCAAGCACGTAATGGGTCGCACCTTTGCCTGCTACCTGACCCAAATACGAATCCAGCGAGCGCAGTCTCTCTTGGTTACAACGGAGCAGCAAATCGCCGAAGTGGGTTGGAACGTCGGCTTTAGCGACCAGAGTCATTTCAGCGCCGTGTTTCGGCACGCACTCAACATGACGCCTCTGCAATACCGTCAAGAAGCGAGGAAAAAAAACTGATCGAAACAGACGGATTAGGTTGAGCAGGAAACGGAGGGGTCATTTATCGGTCGCAGTGAAATTCGACAATCCACATTCGTCGTTTCCAACTCTGACCCCTTCTTGATAAAACCCAATGCCAGGGTTTCCGCTTGTAAAGAGATAGTCAGTGGTTTGGGCGATTTGGACGCCGTTGACGTAGACCGTAAGCACGGTTCCAATCATGCTGGCCTTGATCACATCCCCATTTGCAACTCCGAATTGCGAGCCTT
Source organism: uncultured Acidobacteriaceae bacterium (assembly GCA_963711525.1). GTDB lineage: Bacteria > Acidobacteriota > Terriglobia > Terriglobales > Acidobacteriaceae > PALSA-350. The sequence goes on from CAVQEO010000001.1 coordinate 189,581, forward strand.
CGTTTTTCTGTAAGAACATCCAGGCCCCCAGGATTCCATCCCAGCGGGCAATATTGGTGTAGGCTTTCCCGTTTTTTGAGCACGAAAACATGACCTCGTACCCGGTCGCGTTGTGCGGGGAAATAGCGCTTCGCAGGCGAAGCTCCACTTCCCGGGTGGCATTTCCAACCGGGTCCTTGTTCACTCTACGGACCGTGGCCTGGGCCGTCTGGTTCGGCCCCCAAGTGCCCGTCAGTAGGGCTGTGGAGTCGTCGTATTTTTGCAGTTCAGGTCTTGTCCCGCCTATTTCGGTCCCGAAGGCAAGCCCTGGACTTGTCCGCACGTCGGTCCAATCGAGGCCGTCCTTCTGGCCATTTATCCATTTTCCACCTTCAGAAATGGGATTCTCGGTTACAGGGAAATTGGTGGTGTACGTTCCGTGCTTTGCCGTGGAACGGGAAGCCGCCTGTAGTATGTTCGCGCTCCTGGTTACAACGGGCCACAGGCAAAGCGCCATGACCAGCGTGATTGCGGATGATCCGGCGAGGAGATTTCGTTTGGGTCTGCTGAGATTCATGAACGAGTACCGGCGCATGCGCCCTCCATTAATGTCAAAACGTCAATATAGGCCCACGTGGAGTAGGTGGCTATAAGAAGTGGGTACAGTTTTGTAGTGAGGGAATCGCCTGTGCCTTGCACTCGCAGGACGACACCGAGGCCACCTTGATCTATGCATGCTAAAGATAATTCCTTTGGAAAACTTTGCCCCAAATCTTGCAAAGATCGGCCCAAACCTTATAGCGGCGTCTACGGACGCTGCTATAGATTTAGTTTTCTGCGGCGTCTTCGAACTGGAAGGCAGGAAAGATCGCTGGGTGGCGTGGTGACCGGCATAAGTGGCGCCGAGGTACCGGGGACCGAAGATGCGCTCGGACAAAGAGGTTTCCATAGTGCGCAACGAATTGCCGTCGGCTCGCGTGGATTCCCGGGCCCTGAAAACGGCCGGCCGGACACAATGCGTGAGTGTGCTGATCCCGGAGGACTAACTACTCGATAGGACGCATGACTCGGGACCCGGGAAGCTTGGGGCTTCGAGTGTCGACGTTCCGGGCCGCCATGAGCCGGGCACCGGAGAAATCAACTACCAGAACATCTTCCGCAAGCTGGCACAGCTGAAATACGAACGCGTTGTGGCAATGGAATTTATTTCAACCAGCGACCCAGTCGAGAAACTGCGCGAGGCGGCGGCGATGGCTCGAAGCGCTGCTCTTTAGTCAGGGGCCGTCGAAATGCGTTAGGACAGATAGATTTTAGGAGGTGTTGAATGCGTTATGGATGGAAGAAATGCGCACCTATGAGTCTACTCCTGGTAGCACTCGCATGCCTGTATCCGTGGAGGCAGGCGGTTGGGCAGCTAGATCAGGGAACCATCACTGGTGTCGTCCAGGACACCAGCGGCGCGGTCATCCCGGACGCGCAAGTTACACTTACCAGCGACGACACGGGGCTCGCGCTTAAAACCCAGTCGGATCGAAGCGGCATTTACATTTTCTCACCTATAAAGATCGGAAGCTACACCGTAACTGGAAGTGCTCCTGGCTTCAAAACAACCACTCGGGAGCATCTGCATTTGGATGTAGGGGCGCGCCTCGATGCCGGAATTACGCTGACTCCTGGGTCCGCGACGGAGACGATCACTGTGAGCACCGCTCCACCGGTATTAGAGACACAGTCGGCCTCCGTAGCACAGGTATTGACTACAAGCACCATCAACACTACGGCCCTGAATGGGCGCAATTGGGTGTACATTGCCCAGTTGACTGCCGGTGTCGATCCTGCAGAGGGATCCCGCGGAGCAGGCACAGGCGATTTTGAAGCGAATGGCCAGGGTGCCGGGCAAAACAACTTTATACTTGACGGCGTGGACAACAACTCGAGTGCATCTGACGAACTAGGCGGGACCGCCTATGTCGTCAGGCCTCCACCAGATGCGCTGGCGGAGTTCAAGATTGTCACGAATGCCTACAGCGCAGAATATGGCCATTCTGCAGGAGCGGTAGTGAACGCCTCCATTAAGTCAGGCACCAACCAGATTCATGGCGACCTGTGGGAGTACTTCCGCAATAATGTCCTGGATGCGCGGGATTTCGATGCTTTGACAGTTCCGCGCTATAACCAGAACCAGTTTGGCGCCACATTAGGGCTCCCCATCCTGCGCAATAAATTGTTCCTTTTCGCCGACGGTGAGGCAAATCGCATAGTCTTCGGAGAAACCTACATCGAATCGGTTCCTACAGCCGACATGAGACAAGGAAACTTTTCTGAACTGCTGAACCCTAGTCTAACGGGCTCCGCACAGCCAATACAGCTGTACGAACCGGGATCGGGAGGAACCGCAGCAGTCCAATGCAATGGGCAAAATAATGTGTACTGTTCAAGCCAGCTTGATCCCGTAGCGCTAAATATTCTAAGCCTGTATCCTTCCCCGAATGCCAATGGAGGTGCTACCTATAACAACTACAATCTAACCAGCAGTGCAACTGACAACAGATGGGCTTGGGACGCACGCATGGACTGGAACCCCAGCGTAAGAGATCAGGTTTTTGCCCGTTTCTCCTACTCTAATGAGCCTGACTTTTATCCAGCTCCCCTGGGAAATGTGCTTAACGGCGGAAGCTTTGGAAGTAGCGGCAACAGCTTTATTAAGGGTGAAGATTTCGTAGGAAGCGAAACGCACATTTTCAATCCGCACCTCATAAATGAGTTTCGCGTTAGCTATCAGTATTCCCATTACGAATATTCCAGCGTAGGCGCCAATGTGGACAACCCCGATCATCTGGGTCTAGGCGGTATTCCATCCAATCCGGGCTCCCAGGGCTTGCCGACTACTAATGTGTCTGGAATATCTAGCTTCGGCTCTGTGCCATATTACACGGCAAATGAGTATCAAAATACGTATCAACTTCTCGATAACGTGACTAAGATTGTTGGAAACCACTCCGTAAAACTCGGTGCCCAATATCAAAATATGCGTTTCACTACCTTCGAACCAAGTTATCCTAACGGAGGATATACTTTCTCCGGGACATACTCCAGTATTCCGGGGGTGAGTTATACAGGGTATGGCGTAGCGGACTTCCTCACTAACCAGGTTAATTCTTCGACAATCTCCAACGCCGCCAATCAAGTCAATTCCCGATGGTACGTTGCCGGCTATGCACAAGACGATTGGAGGCTAAACACTAGGCTGACGCTGAACCTGGGTCTTCGTTATGAAGTGTTCGAACCCATGAAAGAGAACTCGGGCAGGCAAGCCAACTTTGATCCTGTATTCAGCACCTTAGGAATCGGTACTGGCACTGCTGTGTATTATTATTCGGCGCTACAGAGAAACACCGTTTTAGCGCCCAATTTTCTGAGTGCTCTGGCGCAAAATAATGTCACCCTGAAATATGTAGGATATCCGGCCTTAGCGCACGCGCAGGGTGCTAATTTCTCGCCCCGCGTGGGTTTTGCATACCAAATAGACCCGAAGACCGTGATACGTGGAGGTTTTGGGATCTTCTACGGAGGTCAGGAAAATCTGGGTGGCACCCCTATGCTGGTCGACGCGTATCCATTTCAGTTCGCCTCAACCTTTACACCGCCCAATTGTGCTCTGGGAGTCGGAAATTGCCCGACAAATGGGTTTACGCTTGAGACGGGCTTTGCAACGCAGATCGCAGCAGGTTTGCTAAACGATGTGGTCTATCCCTCCGTACAAGGGGCGCCCCAGACTATACCAACACCCTATGTCATGCAAGAAAACCTCACGGTGCAGCGCGCCTTTAATAACAGTTTATCTGCCAGCATGAGTTATGTGGGAAGCCTGGGACGGCATGTGTTGAATTTCATCAACACAAATGCCCCGGAAGCGCTGCTGAACCCGGGGAACAATGCTCAGTTCGTGCAACCTTTTCCTCAACTTGGCCAAGGTTCATACATGGCCGATAGTGCAGTCAGTAGTTATAATGCGCTACAGGCCAAAATCGAAAAGCAAAATGGAAATGGTTTGAACTTCCTGGCCACTTATACATGGTCACACTCTATGGACAATGCACCCTCAGCGTTAGGTAGTACTGGCGATTATGGATACCGGAATACCGCTCTCGTGCCAATCATTGATGATTACGCAAATTCCCCATGGGATACGCGCCAGCGGTTCACGTTCAATGGATTCTACGAACTTCCCTTTGGGACGGGGCATCGATACCTCAGCCACGCAGGATTTGCAAATAATGCTGTAGGAGATTGGAGTACGAGTCTAACGTTTGTAGCGCAAACCGGAAATCCTTTCAGTGTGAGCACCGACATTACGACTGCGTCTGGCGGTCAGGCTTTCGCGATTCTCATTCGTGATCCGTCTGCCGCAGGTGGAACTCCGGATCCATCAAACCCATCGATAACCTGTGCGCAGAAAACTCGCAATAAAGTTAACTGGTATAACCCGTGCGCATTTGCAAACCCATTGCCCGGATCGTTGATCAGCCCTGGACCAAATGGAGGTAATCCGAACCAGCCGCAGCCTGGATATACCTACCCTGAATACGTCACAGATCCTCAACTGGTACAGCAGTTTTTGGGAGGGCATCGCAGTCAGATTTTTGGGCCAGGCTACGAGCGGATTAACTTGTCGGTTTTCAAGAATTTTACAATCTATCGTGAACAACGGTTACAGTTTCGTACGGATGTGTTTAATTTGTTAAACACTCCTGCATATGGAGACCCAAGTGTTGCAACCGACAGCACGAACGGTGGTCAGATAACCTCGCCGAGATTTTTCCAAAACTTTACACCGGATGCTCGCTTCTTCCAGTTTTCTCTAAAATACATTTTTTGAACGCCACGTAAGGTTATCGCAGGAATTGCTGCCTAAGCGGAGAGCCGAAATCCTGTTTCTCCGTTTAGGACCTAGGTTGCACCGGACGCCTGAACCCCGTCGGTCATGGCGCAATACACTGCCTCGAAACATCGCACCTGTGGCGAAGGGCGTAATCAAATCAAGACGGTCTTCGTCTTGTTGAGTTCAGCGCATCATGCAATGAGAGCTCTGCGGGAAGGTTGCATCGAATCATGATCAAGCTGTCGACTTCCGCCCTGATTACCGTAGCGGCGGTTACTCTGGGATACGCAGCCATGCAAACCCGCGCGTACGCAGCTGCCGACAAAGCGACAGTCGATAAGCAGAGGGTTCAGGACTGGCCGGTCGCTGGCGGACAGTCGGCGAACGACCACTACTCCAGCCTCTCGCAGATCAATCGCAAGAATGTGAAGAACCTCGTAGTCGCGTGGGAGTTCGATTCCGGTGAGAAGGGCGAAATGGAGACGAACCCGGTTATCATCGGCCGTGTCCTGTACGCCTACACGCCGTCGCAGAAAGTGATTGCGCTCGAAGCCGCCACAGGCAAGCTGCTCTGGAAGTTCGACGCCAAGATCGACGGCACAGAGCCTAACCGTGGCGTGGCCTATTGGACAGATGGAACAGAAAGCCGCATCTTCGCTGCCGTGATGAATTATCTTTATGCATTGGATCCGGCCACCGGCAAACCCCTTCCTGGTTTCGGAGAAGCCGGCCGCATCGACCTGAGAAAAGACCTTCGACGAGATTACAAGTCGCAGTCGATTGCGCTCACCAGTCCAGCCGTCATCTATAAGGACCTGATCATTGTAGGTGGCCGCAATCCGGAAACGCCGCCTGCGCCACCCGGAGATATACGCGCCTTCGATGTTCACACCGGCGCACTGCGCTGGCGGTTTCACACCATACCGCATCCCGGTGAACCAGGCTACGACACCTGGCCGGACAACGCGTGGAGGACGGCCGGAGCCGCCAACAACTGGGGCGGCATGACGCTCGATGTGAGGCGCGGCATTGTTTATGTTCCGACCGGCTCGGCTGTGCCGGATTTCTATGGGGCCGAGCGCCTTGGCAACGACGTATTTGCTAACACGCTGCTTGCTCTTGATGCTGCGACCGGCAAGCTCATCTGGTACTTCCAGGGCGTGCATCACGATTTGTGGGACCGCGATTTTCCTTCCGCACCCTCACTGGTTACCCTCCACCGACATGGAAAGAGCATCGACGCAATCGCGCAAACCACCAAGCAGGGTTGGTTATTCGTGTTCGACCGAACCAACGGACATGCCTTGTTCCCGATTGAAGAGCGCAAGTATGGATCCAGCGCCGTCCCCGGCGAAGTAAGTTCGCCCACGCAGCCATTTCCGCTGAAACCGGCGCCGTACAATTCCAGGCAGCGTTTGACCGAGGATCTTCTTACTAATCGCACTCCCGAGGCCCATGCATGGGCAGTCAAGCAGTTCCGCACTTTTTATAGTGATGGACCCTTCGTTCCTCTCCGAGTGGGGCAGCAGACGGTCGTGTTTCCCGGCTTCGATGGGGGTGGAGAGTGGGGCGGTGCCGCCGTGGATTCCAAAACCGGCGTCCTCTACGTCAATGCAAACGACATTGCCGCGACCGGAAGCCTGGTGAAAAATGATCCGTCAGCCGGGCCAGGTTGGGAGACCTATCAAAGCCAGTGCGCTGGCTGTCATGGCGAGACTCGCGCAGGTTCTCCGCCGGAATTTCCTTCGCTGATCGATATAGAGAAGCGCCTTAGTCCGACGCAGATCACCCAAACCATTCATCAAGGCAAAGGAAGGATGCCCTCCTTTCCCAATGTTGACGGGGGCCCACTTCAAGCCTTGCTCGAATACCTGCGGACCGGCAACGCTACCCGGAAAATCGATGCTTCCAATCGTCCAACGACGTCTGATTCGGCTGCAATGAGCTACTTATTTACCGGGTACACCAAATTCTACGATCTTCAAGGATATCCGGCCACCATGCCTCCATGGGGTACTTTAAGTGCTATCAACCTGAATACAGGAAAATATCTCTGGAAGATTCCCCTTGGCGAATATCCGGAACTTACCGCGCAAGGCATGGCGATTACGGGTACGGAGAACTATGGCGGCCCTATTGTCACCGCAGGCGGTCTGGTATTTATCGGCGCCACCATCTTCGACCGGAAAATTCGAGCTCTCGATAGCCAAAGCGGAAAACTATTATGGGAAGCAGAACTACCACATGCCGGACTCGCGACTCCATCGACTTATATGATAGATGGCAGGCAGTACATCGTCATCGCCGCCGGGGGTGGAAAAAATGAGACATCCAGTGGCGGCGAGTATGTAGCCTTTGCTTTGCCCTAACGAACGGGCTGGGATAGAAAGGGCGATGGATGATCGACACTCTAAATCAGACTGCGTTCAACGAGTATGGTTTAGGCTGAATCCGCCGGGTTGGAGGTGTCGCTGGACATGCATCCCACAATTTTGCATTCCCGCAAGCCTTGTCCTTTGTTTATTACCACACTTTTGCTACTGGGCACTGCGTTGCCCCGGTCCGTTCTCCTGGCAGCAACTTGTCCCACCGAGCAACGGTTACAAGCCGGTGGAACGACATTGTCACCTTCAGATCAGAAGGTGTTTATTGCCGCGATGTCAGCGATGAATGAGGGTGACTCTGCCAAAGCGGAGACTCTCTTACGGGCGCTCCATGTCCGCTATCCCGAGGATTTTGAGACCAATGAAGCTTTAGGGCTGTTATACGCCTCCCAATCGAATTCACCTGATGCCGTGCATCGCCTGGCGGACGCTGTGCGTGAGTGCCCTGATTCGGCTTTAGCGCACGCAAACCTTGGCACTGCCTTTTTAAAGCTACAACTCGCCGATAGAGCAGCAAGAGAGCTGGAGCGTGCCGCTCAACTGCAACCAGGAAATCCGCAAACGGAGGAAGCATTGGGCCAGGCGCGGATGCTGCTTGGCCAATGGCAGAAGGCTACAGTAGCATTTTCTGCAGCACTTGTCCGGGATCCTTCCAATTCAGACTTACTTTACAATTACGCGCTTGCTTGGTTCAATTTGGGGCAATACAGCAAGGCGGAACCGCCGCTTCGACGTATGCCCGATGTCGCGTCGTCAGCTCCAGCGCAGTCTTTGTTTGGAGATGTCGAGGAAAAACTTGGTGACTATAAGGAAGCGGCGCAGCACTACGTGAACGCAGCGCAACTTGATCCGTCGGAAGCTAATGTTTACGCGCTGGGGGTTGAGTTTCTGCGCCACTGGACCTTCGACCCTGCGATACAGGAATTTGCTACAGGTGCGCAGAAGTTTCCTGACAGCCAGCGTATGCGTCTGGGGCTCGCTATCGCTTATTACGGGAACGAAAATTATGATCAGGCAATCCAAATTCTGGCCGATCTTCTGGCCGCTACTCCGGGGAATCAATTGTATGGAGAACTACTCGGACGCACCTGCGCGGTCCTTGCCGAGGGATTGAATCCAGGGTGTGCATCGCTTGTGCGATTTGCGGAACTCCATCCCCAGAATGCTGTCGTGGCGATGTATGCGGCAAGCAGCATACTACACAAAGGCCCCACCCCGGAGAACTTGGAGACGGCACACAGGCTTCTGCAGTCGGCAGTGGCCGCGGATCCCAATCTGCCGCAAGCGCAGTTTGAAATGGGAGTGTTACTTCAGGCCCAGTCTAAATGGAAGGAAAGCATTATGCCGCTTGAGGCCGCGGTCCGTCTCAACCCGGACTACGCGGTGGCGCATTACCGCCTTTCGCGCGCATACTCCCACGAACGGAGGCACGAGGATGCACAGAAGCAGATTGCGCTGTATCAGATTTGCAGTAAGAAGCAGGAAAACGATCTTGACGCCAGGATGAAGGGGATCATCACTCTAGTGTTGAAGATGCCGTGAGAGCTACTTTACGGCATGACTATTCACCGGCTGCAGTCGGCAAGCCAAATCTCCCTAGAAGGCTCGGTTGATGTTTGATGGCGGATAGGCCTTGTTCTCATCACCTGAGAACAGCGGACACTTGTCCGAAAAAGGGAAACCGTACCCACTGGCTGAGTGCCGCAAAAAACCGTATATTCAGCAGATTTTCATGTTTCAAAAGTAGAAACTCTAGCCCCAGGACGTAGTCCTGGGAAACCTCAATCTGCAAGCCCGGCGAACCGAGGACTGCCTTCCTGGGACATTTTCAGCCGTCCCCGTTCGACAGGCTCAGGGCAGGCTCTACGGGACTCGACCCTGAGAGTTCATCCAATACGTTCTTACTTTGCATCTATCTAGATGATTATGCAGGGGTCTTGCTGCACAGCTCGTTCATGGCCCGACTCAGTTCCTGGGCGATCATCGGCGCCGTTGCGGTCTCGATGGCAGAGCGCTGCATCAGGTAGACCAGCTTGCCGTCGCGCAAAAAAGCAATAGCGGGTGAAGTCGGAGGATGGCCTTCGAAGTAGGAGCGGGCACGCTCTGTCGCTTCGCGATCCTGTCCGGCGAACACCGTGATCGCCTGGTCGGGCAGGTTCTTGTTCTGGAGCGCCAGCCTGACGCCCGGGCGCATCTTGCCGGCCGCACAACCACAGATCGAGTTGACCACCAGCATCGTGGTGCCCGGCTTTGCCAGGGCCGCGTCGACTTCATCTGCGGTCCGCGCTTCTTTGATGCCTGCGCGGGTAAGCTCTTCGCGCATCGGTATGACCATGATTTCGGGGTACATGCTCGCTCCTTCAGTACTCTGTGTGTTGCAGGTGTTGACACAACCTGCACCACTCCCCTGATTGTAAAGATTCAACCAGGGTTTCGCCAGTGATATACCTGATTGCAAAATGCAGTTTCTTGAGGAAGTACCGCTCGCCCCTTATACCACCTTTCAGATTGGCGGCCCAGCCCGTTGGTTTGCCGAAGCGGTGAGCGAAGACGATATCGCTGCCGGCATTGCTTTCGCCAGGGAGCGCGAGTTGCCGCTCTTCATTCTTGGCGGTGGCAGCAACCTGCTGGTTTCCGACGCCGGATTCTCCGGTCTTGTCCTGCGCATCGCTCTGCGCGGCATCGCATCCACCCTGGAGAGCGGCCGTTCGATCATTTCTGCCGCCGCCGGAGAAGACTGGGACGATCTTGTCGCTTATGCTGTCGCCACAGACCTTGGGGGTGTGGAGTGTCTCTCCGGCATCCCCGGCACGGTGGGCGGCACGCCGGTGCAGAACGTGGGCGCCTACGGGCAGGAGGTTTCGCAAACTATCGTCACGGTACGCGCGTTCGACCGGAATACCGCGCAATTTGTGGATCTGACCGCTTCCGACTGCGGGTTCTCTTATCGCCGCAGCATCTTCAATAGCACCCAGCGAGAACGTTATATTGTGAGCCGCGTTCACTATGCGCTGCGCAAGGATGCTCCCGCCAACTTTGTCTACGCCGACATTGCCCGGTACTTCGCCGCACGCAAGGTGACAGCGCCCACGCTGGCTGAGGTTCGCGAGGCCGTGCGCTCCATACGCGCGCAGAAGGGGATGCTGCTGGTGCCCGGTGATGCAGACTGCCGCAGTGCCGGTAGCTTCTTCAAGAACCCGGTCGTGCCGGCTTCGACCCTTGATTCGCTGGCTCTCGACTTAAAGGTCGAAAAGCAGAGCATCCCTGCCTATCCGGCGCAGCAGGGCGAGGTAAAGCTCTCCGCTGCATGGCTGATCGAGCGGGCCGGCTTTGCCAAGGGTTACGCCCTCGGCAACGCTGGAATCTCCAGCCGCCATACGCTGGCTCTCATCAATCGCGGTGGCGCCAGCGCAAGCGAGGTGACGGCCCTGCGCGATAAGGTCATCGCCGCAGTGGCGTCACGCTTCGCCGTCCGTCTGGAGCCCGAGCCGGTCTGGCTGGCATAACTCCTGAGATACGATGTATCTCGGGAGCACAGTCATGACCTCAACGACGATGGTTCACGTGCGCGTGGATGAAAAGGTCAAAGAAGAGGCGTCCGAAACCCTGGCGCAGATGGGAATCACTGTTTCGGACGCTGTACGTATGATGCTGGTGCGTATAGCGGCGGAGAAGGCGCTCCCGTTCGACGTGCGGGTCCCGAATGCCACGACGGTTAAGGCCATGAAAGCCGCCGACAAAAAGCGGGGCAAGCGGTTCCGCTCCACGGAGCAATTGTTCGAGGACCTCGGCGTTTGAGATTGCGCGAGATCGTCCGCAGCGTTCAGTTCAAACGGGATGTGAAGCTGGCCCAGATCCTTTGAGCGGCACGTGGAAGCATCATCGTGACTGTCACATCGAACCGGACTGGCTTCTGCTCTATAAGATCGAAGACAACGATCTTTATCTGATCCGCACCGGCACTCACGCTGATCTGTTCTGAGCGGCCTTTGCGTTATGAACCCCGAACGTCGCCCATGTCTATGCGCCCTCGGCGGTTGAGAGCCACCACCCGTTCCCCGCGGCCCAGCAGGTTTCATCCGGTGGTGTATTCCGCCGCAACGAGCGCACCTTGTCGACTTGCCCTCGTCGGAAAGCATCCGCTAGATTCTTCGCCGTGTCCTCATCACGTCCTCCAACGCAAGGAATAAACATCGCTGGACATACGAAGCGCGCATCGAACCGCTCTTCTGCAACCCGGGTCACCAGCAACACAAAGCCCAGCCCGAGTTTCCCAGCGGCGCCGCCAGGCGTGAGCGGAAAGAGGAGACGCCCTGAAAGACGCAGCGCGTCGAGCCAGAGATCCAACGGCGCGGTGGCTCCGGCAGAAACATAAATGGCATCGCTATCGGGAAGCGAGCCCTCCGCTCCCGAACGCGGAACCACAGTCACGTGGGACAGATCGCCGAGGTTGCCGGCCGCCCTCTTTGCCAGCTCCTCGCCGATTTCGTAGGCAAAGACTTTTCCCGAGGCAGAGGTCAATGTCGCCAGGATGGCGGTGTAGTAGCCGACGCCGGCCCCGATATGGACGACGCTTTCGCCCTCTTTCACATCGAGTGCAGCAAGGCTGCGTGCGTGCAGCGAGGGCTGCCCATTATTAATCCCGTGCTCTTCGTCGATTGCGACGACGACATCCTGGTATAGCAACGTCGGATCGGCAGTTGGGGTCAAGGTATATCCATGGCCGTTGAACACTTTCCACGGACCCGGTCCGAGGTACCGCTCGCGGGGAGTGGAAGCAAAAGCGGAGGTGAGCCGGCTGTGGGGCACGCCTGCGATCGCCGTGATCAATTCCGCAAAAAACGTCCTGTGCGCTTCCAGTTGTTCCACGTTGCTCTCCACGGCTCAATGTTCTTCGGCGATCCCGCGCGTTGTAGTCATTGGATCCGCATAGGGAGCCAAAGGAAAGCGCTTCGAGCGCTGTTCCCCGGTGTTTCGCGGCCCGCCCGATGCGATGTGATCTAGCTCGCGCCCAGTTGCCGCAGCAATTGCTCGCGACGGCCGGCCAGCACTACTTGCGCTGGGCCATGAGCCTGGATCTGGCCGGTTTCGATCACCACGACCTCCGCCGCGGTCTGGAAAGCTTCGGTTACATCATGCGAGACGTAGAGTGCGGGGATATTTCGCTCGGCGAGCCATGCTGTCAGCTGCTCCAGGATCCCAGCCTTCAGATCGGCGTCGAGGCCATTGAACGGTTCGTCCAGCAGCAGCAAGCGCGGTTCGGGAGCGAGGGCGCGGGCCAGTGCTACACGCTGCTTCTCGCCTCCGGAAAGATCGGCGGGGCGGCGCCTGGCGAGGTGGCCGGCCTGAAAGAGTCGGAGCATTTGCTCCACGCGCTCTCCGCTTGAGCGCCGGCTAAGCCCGGGAAGACCAAAGGCAACGTTGCTGGTTACATCCATGTGCGGAAACAGGGCGGGTTGCTGGGTAACAAACCCGATGCCGCGTTCTGCAGGGGGAACCCAGACTCCGCTTTCGGTCTCCACCAGCGTTCTTCCGTCTAATATCACCCGGCCACGTTCCGGCCTGATCAACCCCCCAAGGACGCGCAACAGCGAGGTCTTGCCCGCACCCGAGGGGCCGAAGAGCACGGTCCACGGAGCCGACAGCGCGCACGTGATGCGCAGCGACAGATCGCCCAGCGTATGCTCGATGCCCGCCTGAAGATAGACGCTAGACACCGGCTCTGCCCCGGCGCCCGTAGATGATCAGTAACGCCAGGAAGGAGAGGCTCAGCAGCAGCAAAGCCGTGTGGTTGGCCTGCGCATAAGCAAAGTCCTGCACCTGATCGTAAATCGAAATCGACAGAGTTTTTGTCACTCCCGGAATGCCCCCGCCAATCATCAGCACCACCCCGAACTCGCCCACCGTGTGGGTGAAGGCCAGCACTGCAGCGGTCAGCAGGAATGGCCGAACCAATGGCAGCAGGACCCGGGCCAGAATCCTGCCCGGGCGAGCGGACAGAATCTCCGCCGCTTCGAGGATCCCTCGATCCACCGAGCGGAAGCCTGAGGTCATGGGCTGCACGGCAAAGGGGAGGCTAAAGATGACGGAGCCGACAAGCAGGCCGGCGAACGAGAAGGCCAAGGGATGACCAAAGACCACGGCCAGCACTCTCCCAGCCTCTGTCCGCGGACCCATCAGCACCAGCAGGTAGAAACCCAGAACCGTTGGAGGCAGCACCAGCGGGAGCGCCACCGCGGCTTCGACCAGCGGCTTCCAGCGCGCCCGCCCGTAGGCCAGCCAATATCCCAGCGGGACCGCGATGGCCAGCAGAATCAACGTGGTCAGGGTGGCGAGGCGAAAGGTGAGGAAGATAGCTTGCCTGTCCATTTGAGCGCGAACGCGTCCCTTAAGGCGCTCTCAAGCCCCGTTCAGCCAGCTGCTTTCTGATCGGAGGCGAAAGCAAAAAGTCGAGGAATTGGCGAGCCTCTTGAGCATCAGCTCCATGCTTGAGCACCACCGCGCCCTGCAATATCGGAGGGTAATCATCTTCTGGAATTTCGACGTATTTTCCCGACGAGCTCAGGCGCGGCGTCAGTGCCGAGGTAAGCGAAATCAAGCCGACGTCCGCATTGCCCGAATCGGCATATTGGGCGGCCTGGGCGATGTTTTCGGCGACCACCAGCTTGCTCTTCAAGGTCTCCGTCAATCCCAGCTTCCCAAGTGCGGCCTTGGCTGCGCGCCCGTAGGGAGCGTGTTCCGCATTGGCAACTGCGACGGTTCGCAGCGATGAGCTGCGCAGCGAGTTGAGGGTGAGCGGTTGTGCCGGGGAGTCATTGCGTGCCCAAAGCACCAGGGTTCCGCGGGCGTATGGAACCGGCGCAGTGCTATCCGCAAGGCCCGCCGCGACTACCTTCTGGGGGAAGGACAGATCAGCCGACAGGAAGAGAGAGAAAGGACCTCCGTTCAGAATTTCTGTCGCCAGGGTAGCCGAGGATGCGTACGAAGCCTCAACTTTCTTATTCGTCTGCCTGGCAAACTGATCGATGAGCGCCGGCAACACCGGCTGAAGGTCCGCAGCAGCGGCAATCCTGAGCGTGCTGTCTTGCTGAGCGAAGGCACTCTGCAGGGCGGCGAGAAGCAGAAGGAGCAAAACGCCGTTCTAAACACGCAGCACCATCACTTCGGTCGATTTGATGAGTGCGGCTGCAGTTTCTCCCACCTGGAGGCGCATTTCCCGGGCTGCCTCGGCGGTGATGATCGAAGTAATAATCTGCCCCCCGATGGAAAGCTTGACCTGGGCCAGTAATCCATCAATCTTGAGTTCGACAATGCGGCCGGTGAGCTGATTGCGCCCGCTGACCGAGCGCAGCATCTCTCGCCTGGGCGTCTCAGGGCGTTTCGCCTGGTGCAGATAGCTATCCAGCTCAGACTCTGGAATGCGGTAGTGACCGCCCGGAGTCTTTACCGCCTTCAGCTTGCCGCGATACAGCCACTGCTTGATGGTGGGATACGAAATCCCCAATCGCTGAGCGGCCTCGCGGGGTGAGAGCAACATGGCGGAAGTATACGATGCGGGGCGGCGCACTATACGACTTTAAACGAAATAGGCGCGCAATTCGGCTCCTCGGAGGATTTAAGGGCCGCAGAAAACTCCAAAAGGCTATGGGCTTGAAGTCTCTGCAGAGTTTCTACCTATTCTTCTCGGGTGCTGTGCTTTGGTTTTGTATCAGGGCCGCGAATAGGGCAAAACTCGCGCATTTAGCATATTTAGATCGATTCATGGTGGGTCCCATTGGCCGGCCTCGCGCGGCGGAAAGCGCGATGCTAGGCTAGGCTTAAAGCATGCACGAAGCTTCCCATCAACTGCGCTGCGTCGGTTGCGGCGCCGTGATTCCCCCGGAGACTGTAGAAAAGGACTTCCGCTGCGTCGACTGCGGCGAGCTTCTAGAGGTGGAATATCCCTCGTGGAGCGAGGCTGGCGCGCCTTTTGCAAGCCCGCGCCGTATGCCCAATCCGGGCGCCTTGCGCTGGCTATGGCAGGAGAGGCTCCAGTCCAGGCTACCTATCGATCAGAGCGGGGTGTGGCGCTTTCGTGAGTTGCTGCCGATTCTGCTCCATCCCGAACAGGCGGTCACGCTACGCGAAGGCAACACGCCACTCTACCGCCTGTTGCAAAGCGCGGAAGAACTAGGCCTCCAGAACCTCTACGCCAAACACCAGGGCATGAATCCGACCGGCTCATTCAAAGACACCGGCATGACGGCTGCGCTCTCCCAGGCGCGTGAGCGGGGCTTCCAATGGGTGGCATGCGCTTCCACCGGCAACACCTCCGCCGCGATGGCGGCCTACGCCGCCCGGGCGCGTATGAACAGCCTGGTTTTGCTGCCCGAAGGCAAGATCTCCTGGTCCAAGCTTTCCCAGGCGATCGATTACGGCGCCGTTACCTGCCAGCTGAATACCGACTTCGACGGCTGTGTGCGGGTGCTGGCAGAAGTGGTGCGACGCGCCCCGGTGTATCTGCTCAACTCTGTCAACCCCTACCGGCTAGAAGGGCAGAAGACCCCCGCATTCGAGATTGCCGAGGAGTTCGACTGGCAGGTTCCCGACCACGTGATCGTTCCCGGGGGAAATCTGGCCAACGGTTCCGCGCTGGGCAAGGGCTTTCAGGAAATGATGCACCTGGGACTCACCACCAAGGTGCCGAAAATTACCGTGGTGCAAGCCGAGGGAGCAAACCCGCTCTACCTTAGTCTGCTCCACCATGGGGGATGTGAGATTCAGCCGGTGCAGGCTAACACCCGGGCCACTGCCATCCGCATCGGAAACCCGGCTTCCTGGCGCAAGGCAGCCCGCGTCATTCGCCAGACCGGCGGCTACTGCGAGCAGGTCAGCGAAGCCGAGATCGCCTTGGCCAAGGCACAGATTGGCCAGGAGGGTATCGGTTGCGAGCCGGCATCCGCCGTAACCCTGGGCGGTCTGAAAAAGCTGGTGCGCCAAGGCAAGATCCATGGCGGCGAATCGGTAGTGCTGCTGCTCACCGGCCACACACTGAAGGATTCGGAATACACCATCGATTTTCATCGGGAGAAGTTATTGACCGCGGAGGAAAGTGCCGGGCTGGAACTGGAGCTGGCCGAGAAACGCCGGGCCACGCTCTCGCTCGAGGCCTCTTCCGATGCGGTGCTTCGTGTTCTTGAGGCGGCTATTCAAGCATGAAGACGGTGCGCCTGCGGCTTCCCG
Organism: uncultured Acidobacteriaceae bacterium; assembly: GCA_963711525.1. Lineage (GTDB taxonomy): Bacteria > Acidobacteriota > Terriglobia > Terriglobales > Acidobacteriaceae > PALSA-350. Next base: position 206,048 of record CAVQEO010000001.1, read on the forward strand.
CCACCTCGGCCAACTTGGGCCCAGGCTTTGACGCCATGGCTCTCGCCCTGGAGCTGTTCCTGGAGATCGAGGCCACACCCGCACTCCAGTTCTCCATCACTGCCACCGGCCGCAATCAGAATATCTGCGCCGGGCTGACCAGAAACCTGCTGATTCAGACCTATGAATCGGTGCTGACTACCCACCAGCGTCCGCTTGTGCCGCTGGAGATTCACATGCGCAACGGCATTCCGATTGGTATGGGTTGCGGTTCCTCGGCGGCCGTGCGATTGGCCGCAGTCGCCTTGGCGTCGGTTTTCGGTCAACTCGATTGGGACGCTGCCAAGATCGTCGAGCAGGCGGTGCGGATCGAAGGCCATCCGGACAATGTGGCAGCTTGTTGGCACGGCGGCCTGACGATTGCGGCCAATGCTCAGGAACTCGCCATTGTCTCCATTCCGCCACCCGCCAACTGGCGCGCTCTCCTGGTCCTTCCCGAGAATCCAGTGGCCACCGCGAAGGCGCGGGGGATGCTGCCCAAGACCTACGGGCGCGAAGACGTAGTCGCGAACCTGCAATGCGCGGCCCTGCTCACCGCCGCCTTTGCCTTAGGCAGAGCGGATTTGATGCGGCTGGCCACGCAAGACCGCCTGCATCAGCCCTACCGTATGCAGCTGTGCCCGTTGCTGCCGGCTCTGCTGCCCTTGGCCGCCCATCATGGAGTGATGTCGGTTACCCTAAGCGGCGCGGGCCCGGCGGTGTTGCTGTTGACCCAAGAGCAAGCAGAGGGGACGCAGGAGGAAGCGCTGAAAGCAGCAATTCTCGAGCTTGCGCGACCGGTGTGTCCGGTTGAGATTCTGACCATTCAGCTATGCCGTGGGAGCGCTGAGATAACCCTTGGCGGGGAGCACCCAACCTAATCAAAAGGGAACCCTTTTATTTCTAAATTATTACTTAATTGTTACCTAAGTTTTCTTTACAAGCCCTATTGCCAGGCCCTACTTTCGCGACGTGGGCAGTTCTGGGGGAGGGCTGCTCTAGCGCCTGTGGCCGCGAGGCCCAGGCGCTTTTGGTTTGGTGGCGTCTGCACCTTTTGTCTTCCAGCCGCATCCATTGTTCAGTGCTGGAGTGTGGCGTGGATGCTATCCTCAGCCAGAGAGTGAAGGAGGAACATGGCAGGACCAGGAGTCTTTGAAGTAAATGATGCGACATTCGAGCAGGAGGTGCTGCAGTCTGAGCAGCCTGTTCTGGTCGATTTTTGGGCTGCCTGGTGCGGGCCGTGCAGAGCATTGGCACCCGTCGTGGACGAGGTCGCCGTGCAGTACAGCGGCAAGCTCAAGGTGATGAAGATGGATGTGGATCGGAATTCGGCCACGCCGATGCGTTATGGCATCCGCGGCATTCCGGCCCTGCTTCTCTTCAAGGGTGGCAAGGTAGCGGAGCAAATTGTCGGGTTTGTTCCCAAAGATCACATTGACAAGAGCATCAGCAAGCTGATCGATCAGCCGGCTGATCGCAGCGTAACCGCCTGATTCGCGGATAACTAACGCGCTGATAAGACGACAGAGCCCCGGCGGTAAAGCCGGGGCTCTTTTTTATGTCCTAGGCGTAGCGGCGCAGCACACCAAGTACCCGGCCCTGGATCGCGATCTGCGAGAGCGGCACGTAGATTGGTTCCATCTCGATATTTGAGGGCTGCAAGCGCACCATGGTTCCTTCAATGTAGTACCGCTTCAACGTCGTCTCGCTGCCGCGGACGAGGGCCACGATGATCTCCCCTTGCCGCGCCGTACTGGTGTGCTCCACCAGGACATAGTCGCCGTCCACGATGTGCTCGTCGCGCATGGAGTCCCCGCGCACCTGAAGCGCAAATACCTCCCTATTTCCAATCACGTCTCCCAGCGAGATGCTTTCGCTGGTCTCCGATGCCTCGACCGGTAGACCGGCTGCGATCCGTCCTAGCAGCGGAAGCCGATCGGAACGCCTCGTCTTGCTGCGCGGCGGCAATATGTCGATCGAGCGGCTGCGATTGTGCGCACGCTGCAGCAGGCCTTTCTTCTGCAGATTTGTAATGTGTTTGTGCACCGTGGCCAGCGATTTGAGACTCAAGCCGCGAGCAATCTCCTCAAAGGAAGGGGAGTATCCGTTGCGCTGGACAAAATTGCTGATGAAGTCGAGCACTTCTTTCTGTCTGCGAGTTACCGACATTCCCGCATTATAGCGAACAAAAAGCGAATTAAGAAAAACTTTTTTCTTTCCTATGGGCGGGCCTTCCTGGACAAGCACGTTGAGCTCCCGTAGAAGGCTCGCTCGGTCTTCGTCACAGATTGGCTCGATAGCGAACGACAATATCCCGTGAACTTCACCGTTCCCATGCATCACGCACCCTCCTTCCGCCTGGCTTACAAGCGTCTCGTTTTGGGCCAATATTGGCGCGGCTATCCCGTTATGAGACTGCACAGAGACTTATGTCTTTACGGTGCTTGTTGCAGGAGTAAATCCGAGGCACCGTAGAGATGCGACACGGGAAAGCGGCACTGCCCTGGCGTTGGCTAAGCCGCCAAATAGTCACTGGAAAGTAACCGGGGTGAAGGTCGAGTTTCCCTGAGGAATGCCGATATCACGACAAAGCTTGCGTTTATCGGCACGAATGGGATTGTTAAGCAGCCCGGGCCTTTCCTCAAAAAAATCAATGGTACTTCGGCGGCGCTCCACGGGTCTTCAACAGAAACTTGGCTTCATGTTGGCTGGATGGTGATTATGCAGGAAGCAGGAAAAGGTCAGAGACGTACACGGCGGAATGGAGCTTCGACGCCAGAAGCGAACGCAGTGAACCGGGTCGCATCTCCGTCCGGGTCTTCATCCGGATCGGAAGACCCGCGGGAAGCGTCGGCCGGCGTGCCCACTCAAGCGCTAGCGCAACGGCCAGGCGATTTGCTCACCGCCGAACAGGAACAGCTCATGATCGAGCATCTACCCATCGTGCGCTTCATTGCGCGGCGCATCCATGAGCGGCTGCCCCAACATGTGCCGATAGAAGACCTCTACAGCGCAGGAGTCGTCGGGCTGCTGGATGCCTTCGGCAAGTTCGACCCATCCAAGCAGGTTCAGTTTCGCAGTTACGCGCAATTCCGCATTCGCGGAGCGATCCTGGACAGCCTGCGGACGCTCGACTGGAGCCCACGGGAGTTGCGGCGCAAGGGGCGGGCCATTGAGCAGGCAATCCAGACACTGACCGCCCAGTTTGGCCGTTCCCCGACCGACATCGAGATCGCTCATCAGCTGCACATCGAGCTGGCAACCTATCAGCAGTTGCTGGGGGAACTGAAGGGTCTTGAAATCGGCACCCTACATTCGGAGCGCTCAGAGGATTCGGGTGAAGAGGAGCTGGTGTACCTGCCCAACCGGCCCGAAGACGATCCGCTTTTTCGTTATCTGCACGCCGAGATGCGGGAGCGACTCACGGGCGCAATCGGCGAGCTGCCCGAACGCGAACGCCTGGTCATGACCCTTTACTACTACGAAGAGACGACCATGAAAGAGATTGGCCTCATCCTCGGTGTGGTGGAATCCAGGATCTCGCAAATTCATGCCTCCGCTGTCTTGCATCTTCGCGCCCGGCTCGCTGATTTCGGCTCTCGCCCAGAGTCAACCATCACGCCGGCACGGCAGGCGCCGTCTTCCGGGCGGCCTGCAATCTCCCCGGAGCGCAGATAGAGATAAGTGCGGAAGAATTGTTCAGTCCGTTGAGGACACTCGGCTCAGCATATCGAAGGGGCGGGCTTTGGAGAGTGTGTGATTTGCGGTTTGCTTGGCGTTCTCACGCACACGGTTTAGCCCGTCCGAGTTACCAATACTCCCTTTTTATCTGCTGCTGATGCTGCTAGGCTGAAGGTCCGTATGGACCCCTTCGACAACCCGCGGATGGTCAAGCGGCCTACAGAAGATCCCGCAGAGCCGGCCAACGAAACAGAGACATCCGAGGCTCAGAAAAGCGCGAAGCAGCTCAGCGAAAGCGATGCTCCCATTGCCGATACCAACGCTGAGCCTATCGATGATGCGCGGCGGGAAAAAATCGAAAGCCTAAAGAAGGCTGTGGCCGACGGAACCTATAACGTCAGTGCCGAAGAGGTGGCCCGCAAGCTGATCGAGCACATGCTGGAGCCTAAAGAATAAGCCTGCTGGATATACTCTGAGTAAGAGGCCCTTGGTATGCCGTTTCGCTTTTTGTGGAATGCGACACGAGGCCATCGGCTCATGCCATGGCGGAGCGAATACCTCAAATGGCGTATCGAAACCTACTCCGGCCGCAAGGCTGACACCATCGACGCAACTTACTTCTGGTTTTTTCTCTGGAAGGAGAGGGCGCAACTGATGCGTTTCCTCGGTTGGACGCGTAATTTCGGAACCCGGCGCCGGCAACCCTCTTGAGTCTTTGTTTCCCCGTTTGTCGCCTGGCCCACCGCTTTCGCCCTCTGATCGCCTGTCTGCTCCTCCTGCCCATACGAGCGCAGGGTCAGCAGGCGCCCGCACCCGAAACTACCATTCGCGTCCAGACTTCGGAGGTGCTGGTGCCGACACTGGTCGAGATGCCCTCGGGGGAGATTGTCTATGGCCTGGGGCCGGCCGATTTTCAGTTGACAGACAACGGAGTGCCGCAGCAACTGCATGTCGACGACGACTTGGACAGTGAACCCGTCTCGGTTGTGGTGCAGTGGAAAAAGGCCGCATGGCGGCGCTGGAGTTTGAAAAGATCAATCGACTGGCTCCCTTGATCGATCTTTTTCTGGGAGATGGATCGAGCGAAGCGGCGTTCGTGAGTTTCGATTCCAAGCCGCAACTGGTGGTGCCGTTCACCAAAGACGGTGACCGTCTCGGTCATGAGTTGAAGCGCATGGAGCCGGGCGACGGCGGAGCCGCCATTCTCGACACCGTTGGCTTTTCCGTGAAGCTGCTCGAGGACAGGCCGAAGGACTACCGCCGGGTGCTGCTCTTGATCAGCGAGACCCGCGACCATGGCAGCCGGGATGTGGACGCACAAAAGGTAGTGGAACAGATCGGCATCAGCAACACGCTGGTTCTGAGCGTCACCTTTTCTCCTTCGAAGGCTCTCTTGCTGCACGATCTTAAAGACGGTGGGCAGGGCGCAGGGGTAGCTGATCTGCTCACGCCCCTGATGATGGCAATCCAGGCAGTGCGTAAGAATGTGGCCCTGCAGATTGCGGTGATGAGTGGCGGGGAATATGCGCCTTTTACCACTGAGCGGGGCTTTGAAGCCCGCGTGCAAGAGGTTGCCAAGCATGCCCGCAATCGATATCTGCTGAGTTTTCGGCCCACTGATAGCACTCCCGGACTGCATGTGTTGGAGGTTCGCCTCACGCGCGACCTGGGGGCCCGGGTGGTGGCCAGGACCAGTTACTGGGCGCTTGAAAACCAGGCGCAAGCACCTTCCCCCAACCGCTAGAACTCTGCGTCCTTGGTGAGGGAACCAGGCAACGGGCAGAGGTTGTGAGCGGGTCCATTTACCCTAAAGAAGTGTCGTCGTTGTGGATCGAGCATCGAATGACAAGGTATTAAACAGGAGGAGTATGAGCAGTGTAGTGAAGTTGCGGGCCAGTGATGGTCACGAACTGGATGCCTATGTGGCCAAACCAGAAGGGAAGCCTCGGGCAGGACTGGTCGTGGTGCAGGAGATTTTCGGAGTCAATAAGCATATTCGTTCCGTGGCAGATCGATTCGCACGCGAAGGTTTTTATTCCGTGGCTCCCGCGCTCTTTGATCGCGTGGAAAGGAATGTCGACTGGGGCTATGACGGCGAGAGCGCGAAGAAGGGAATGGCCATCGTGCAAGAGATCGGCATCGACAACGCACTGAAGGATGTGGATGCGGCAATACAGTATGCCGCCAAAGAGACGGGGAAACCAGCCGGCGTGGTGGGCTACTGCTACGGTGGTTCGCTGGCTTGGTTGAGCGCGACCCGGCTGGCGCCGGCTGCCGCTGTGGGCTACTACGGTGGTCACATCGCGAACTTCGTTCAAGAAAATCCGCGTGTCCCTGTCATGCTTCATTTCGGGAAACAAGACGATCATATTCCGGCGACCGATGTTGCCAAGGTGCAGGCCGCCCATCTGGAGGTCGAGATCTATTGGTATGACGCCGGACATGGATTCAATTGCGACATGCGCGGCAGCTACAACGAAAAGGCAGCGAAGGAAGCCATGGCTCGGACCCTGGCCTTTTTCGATAAGCATTTGTGATAGACCGCCGGTAGGAAGTGCAGAAATGGCGTCGATCGGGCTAAGCCGTGCATCTATGTGACTGATTCAAGGAGAAGGATGGCGACGAACACTGCCGACGCGTCCGCCGCCAACGCGGCCATGTACGCATGGAGGCCCAAAGCAAATCCCTGGCTCATCGCCGCCAGCGTTGCTCTCGCGGCTTTTATGGAGGTATTGGATACCTCCATCGCGAACGTGGCGCTCCCTCATATAGCAGGGAGTCTGGGAGCCAGTTTCGATCAGAGCACCTGGGTCCTCACTTCGTACCTGGTAGCGAACGCGATCGTTTTGCCGATGGGCGCCTGGGCCGCGAGCGTGATTGGGCGGAAGAAGTTCTTCATGCTCTCCATCGTCATCTTCACTGTCAGTTCATTTTTATGTGGAATTGCGCCCACACTCGGCCTTTTGCTGCTCTTCCGGGTATTTCAGGGCGTCGGCGGCGGTGGCTTGCAGCCAATGGCGCAGGCCATCATGGCCGACTCCTTCGAGCCGGCGAAGCGCGGTCTTGCATTTTCGCTTTACGGCGTGGTCGCAGTGTTGGCGCCTTCCATCGGGCCAACTCTCGGCGGCTGGATCACCGATAGCTATTCCTGGCACTGGATCTTCTACATCAACATTCCTGTCGGCATCCTGGCGTTTTTCCTCACCAACCGCCTGGTCGAAGATCCGCCCTTCCAAAAGTCCGACCGCGCCAATCTTTACCGCATCGACTACATCGGTGTCGGTCTGCTCGTGGTCGCCATGGGCGCGCTGCAAATCACGCTGGATAAGGGTGAGGAGAAGGACTGGTTTGGATCGCACTTTATCGTCGGTTTTGGCTTAATCTTTATCATTTCGTTCATCGCCCTGATCCTTTGGGAGTTTCATGCCGAGGAGCCGCTGATGGACCTGCGGCTATTCAAGTTCAGAAATTTCGCCGTGTGCGCCTTTCTCATGTTGCTGACCGGCGGACTGCTTAATGCAACTACGGTGCTGCAGCCGCAGTTTTTGCAACAGCAACTCGGCTATACGGCATTCAATGCGGGACTGTCGCTGTCTGGTGGGGGACTTGCTCTGCTGGTCGTGATGCCCATGGCCGGTCAGGCGGTGAGCCGATTTCCGGCGCGCAATCTGATTGCCATGGGATTTGTCCTCTTTGCCTTATCGTATTTTTATACGGCGACGCATATCAGCTTGCTCATCAGCTTCGCCTTCGCGTCATGGCTGCGTGTCTTTCAAATTGTCGCGATTCCTTTTGTTTTCATTTCCGTTACCACGGCTGCTTATTTCGGAATTCCACCGGAGAAGAACAACCAGGTCTCGGGACTCATCAATTTCGTCCGCAATATCGGTGGCAGCATTCTGATCTCGCTCACCAACGCTCTGGTGACGCAGCGGACGCAGTGGCATCAGGATGTGCTTTCCGCGAAGACTACGCCCGCAGGTCGAAATTATCAGCTGCAAATCGACGGCTTACGAGGCGTTTTTGACATGAGCGCGGGTAAAGCCAACGGATTGCACTTGGCGCAGGGGCAGGTGTACGGCCAGCTTCAGTCCCAAACCCAAGCCCTGGCTTACGTTGATGTCTTCTACGTGTTGACATTTGCCGCCATCCTGATGGTGCCCGCGGCCTTTCTGCTCCGGCGCAACCAGCCGGGCGGCGGACCGGTGATGATGGAATAAAAGCCTTTCTGTCGCCCTGCGCCACGTCCTTTCCCCGACGGGGCTTAGATTGAGCAACATGACGGGCAGCGCGCCCTTGTTTTGCGGGCCCAAGAGCCCACATTGCCCGTTCCCTTGCGTGGACGCACAATCGAAGCCATGTTATTCTTAGTCAGACACTTAGAGAGTGGACTCGATTTAACGTAGAGGAGTAAAGCGCTGCCGTGCTGGCAACTGCAAAGAAGACCGAAGTTATTACGCGCTTTCGCACCCATGACAGTGACACGGGTAGCCCGGAAGTGCAGATTGCGATTCTCAGTGAACGTATTGGCGAGCTGACTGAGCACTTCAAGCTTCACAAGAAAGATCACGCTTCCAGGCGCGGTCTGTTGATGCTGGTGAGTAAGCGCCGCCGTCTACTGGACTATCTCAAGACGAATAATTCTGACCGCTACCGTGATGTCATCGGTAAGCTGGGCATCCGCAAATAACAAGCGAGCAACTTGTACCCCACAAGTAGGCGAAGAGACTGGATCGGATTGAACGCTGAGACGGCTGGTGCACACGTGGTCGCACCGGCTGGACAGCGCGTGTCAACTGGTCTGTCCTGGCCAGTTGCGAGCGGGGAGCGAAGTAGCATCCGTCGCCAAGCCGTCGCTCTCCACTTTGCCTCTCGCGCTGGTACGATTCCCGCCTCGCGCCCCGCACTATGTGCACATACGAAATGAGGATTCTATGAAACAGGAAGTGACCGTCGAGCTTGCCGGTGGCAAGCGATTGACTTTTGAAACAGGCCGTATGGCCAAGCAGGCATCCGGCGCTGTGCTCGTGACCCAGGGTGACAACGTAGTTCTGGCTACCGCCGTAGCCGCACCGGACCCCAAAGAAGGACTCGATTTCTTCCCCCTGACCGTGGATTACCGCGAGTACACCTATGCGGGTGGACGCATCCCCGGCGGCTTTATCAAGCGTGAGGGCCGTCCCAGCGAGCGTGAGGTTCTTACCTGCCGCCAGATCGACCGCCCCATCCGGCCCATGTTCCCTAAGAATTTCCGCAATGAGACCCAGGTGATTGCCCTGGTCATGTCCGCGGACAAAGAAAACGATCCCGACGTGATTGGGATCAATGCCGCTGGAGCAGCCTTGGCGCTTTCCGACATCCCCTTCGGTGGTCCGATCGGCGCAGTCCGGGTGGGCCAGGTGAATGGTGAGTTCATCGTCAATCCCACCTATGCCGAGCGCCTCGAAAGCAAGCTAAACATCACCGTCGTAGCCACCAAAGATGGCGTGGTCATGATCGAGAGCGGCGCCACTGGTGTGAGTGAGGACACGGTTGTCGATGCCATTGAATTTGGCCACGCCGAGATCAAGAAGATTTGTGCCGTAATCGACGACTTGGTTGCCAAGGCAGGGAAGCCCAAGCGTGTCGTGTCCCCGGTGGAGTTTGATCACGGCTACCTGGCGATCCTTCAAGCCAAGGTGGGTGATCGTTTGAAAGATGCGCTCGACACCAAAGCCCATCCCAAAGCGGAAAGCTACGCGCTGGTCAAGCAAATCAAGGATGAGCTGGCCAAGGATCTGCCCGAAGGGGATGCGGACGCCAAGAAGAAGCTGGCCAAGTATTACGAGGTAATGCGGGAGAGAATCTTCCGCGAGCAGGTCACCAAAGATCGCATACGGCCGGACCGGCGCAGCTTCGATCAGATTCGCGAGATCACGATTGAAGTTGGCGTGTTGCCCCGCGTTCACGGCTCCGCGTTGTTCACCCGCGGCGAGACTCAGGCATTGGTTACCGTAACCCTGGGAACCACCGACGACCAGCAGCGCCTGGAAACCTTCCAGGGTGAGCAGCGCAAGCGTTTCATGCTGCACTACAACTTCCCCCCATTCTCCGTAGGCGAAGTCGGTCGCATGACCGGCGTGGGCCGGCGTGAGATCGGCCACGGTGCGCTGGCGGAGCGTGCCATTTCCGCGGTGCTGCCTGGAGAGGACGAGTCTCCCTACACCATGCGGGTTGTCTCCGACATTTTGGAGTCGAATGGTTCTTCCTCGATGGCCAGCGTGTGCGGCGCGAGTCTGGCCCTGATGAACGCCGGCATTCCCCTCAAGGGAGCCGTAGCCGGTGTGGCCATGGGACTAGTCAAGGAAGGCGATGACTACGCCATCCTGACTGACATTGCCGGTGCAGAAGACCACTACGGCGATATGGACTTTAAGGTGGCCGGCACCCGCGAAGGTATCACTGCCCTGCAAATGGACATCAAGATCAGCGGCGTCACCGGGCAGATCATGCGCGAGGCGCTGGAACAGGCCCGTCGTGGGCGGCTGTTCCTGCTAGACAAGATGGACGCAGTACAGGCTACTTCGAATACCGAGAAGTCGAAGTTCGCCCCCCAGATTCATACCCTGCAGATACCGACCGATAAGATTCGGGACCTGATCGGACCAGGCGGCAAGACGATTCGCGGCATTATCGAAGCCACCGGCGTCAAGATCGATGTCGACGATACGGGACGCGTCAACGTAGCCTCAAGCGATGAAGAAGGCCTGAAGAAGGCGCTGGAGATGATCAGCAATCTGACCGCTGTGCCTGAAGTAGGCAAAACCTACCTGGGCAAGGTGGTGCGTCTGGCTGAGTTCGGCGCATTTGTCGAGATCTTCCCTGGCACCGACGGTTTGTTGCACATCAGTGAAATTGCCGAGCATCGCGTGAAAGACGTGAAGGACGAATTGCGCGAAGGGGACCAGGTACTGGTCAAGGTTCTCGGCATCGAGGGTAATCGCATCAAGCTTTCGCGCAAGGCACTGCTCAAGGAACAGCGCGAAAAGCTTGGGCTTCCAGAGCCATCGAGAGGCGGGTCGGGAGACAGCGGTGGCGGCGAAGCGCCGGCCTCGCGCGCTCCGCGGGCGCAATCGCAATCCCCGGTGGAACGGCAGCCGGCTTCGAACGCCAGTACCATTACCATCGAGGGCGGGGAAGACTTCGATGACGATGAGCCCTTTGTCGAGGGCGGCGACGAGCCAAACTTCAATCGCGCGGATGGCACACCCGAGCCCGTAACGGCAGATGCACGCAGGCCGGCGTCGGGTGGTGGTCCAGGTGGTCCCGCGGGGCAGCGGCGCCGGCGGCATCGCAGCCGTGGCCGGGGGCCAGGTGGTGGCTCCGGTGGCGGCGCAGGCCGCGGACCGCAGTAATCGGTCTTAGGACTTAAGTAAACGAGGGGGTTGCGTACTGGCGCAGCCCCTTTCTTTTGCGGTGAACAGGATGTCGAGAGAAAAGAAGCAATGGTTGGCCTTCGCCGTGCTCGGCATCGTCTGGGGCAGTACCTGGGTGGCTGCGGACACTTTAGCCGAATACGTTCCGCTCTTGCGTGCAGCAGCTGAACGCTTCCTGCTGGCCGCACTGCTCTGGATTCCGGTGATTTTGTGGAAGCGGCTGAAATTGCCTCGCGGCCGCGCTCTGGGCTTCGTGCTCATTCTTCCCGTCACCCTGATCGTGCTCCCTACGCTGCTTCTCCTGTGGGCCCAGCCGCGGGTTCCCTCAGTAACTGTGGCGGTTTCATTTTCCGCCATGCCGTTGATGGTAATACTCCTGACCCCGGTCCTTGCCGGCAGGGATGTGCCGCGCATTGCCATGCAAGCCTCGATCGTAGGGTTGGGGGCGATCGTGGTGGCTCTGTCTGCGACGTTCTCCTTGGCTCAGGCCGGGGGCGCGGCGGTGGTGCTGCTCGCTGTTGCATGCATTGGCGCGTCATCGATCGTGGCTCGCCGCGAATTCAGTAGCTTGCATCCGATCGTGGTGACCGCGTTGGTGCTGGGTGTGGCTGCGCTGCTGCTGTTTCTGGCTAGTCTGCTCTTGGAGCGTGGGCAGCCGGTGGAGTGGAGCCGGAGCGCCCTTGGTGCGGTGGCCTTTCTGGCGGTTGTGGGCGGTGCCCCGGCCTATGCCATGTACTTCTGGCTGCTGCAGCGAATGGAGGCGTACAAGGTTGGGACGCTGCAATGGATCCAGCCCCTGGTAGCGATACTCGAGAGTGCCCTATTTCTGCGTATCGGCTTGTCGTTCCGCATGATCGCCGGCTCCCTGACTGCTTTGGCTTGTTTGCTGTTGGTGGCGCGTGCACGAGCCGAAGATGACGATACTGTTTCCCTTCTTGGTAATTGATCACGCAAGAAAACCTAATCCCGCTTAAGGATGAGATAAACTGCTGGCGATGGGCGCCACTTTATACATCGTCGTCGAGGGTGAAGACCCGGGCTTCGACATCTTCGTGAATGGCAGGGCCCTCGCCCGCAACGAGGATGCTCTGGAGAAGATGGCGCAACGTATTGGGGTCAAGCCGCTGCTGGAGTTCTTCTCCGCCGACGAAAACTCCATGGCTCTGCTATTGGAAGAGGGCGCGGGAGACCCTGAGTGGGCCAAGACCTTACCTCCGCCGCAGTGGTTTTCTCCCGAAGATGGCCTGATTACGGTGTGCACCCTGCTCGATCATCTGAAGGCTTCGCCGACTGCTTTGGGAACAGAGACCCCGGCCGTTCTGCGCGAGATGGAAGAGTTTGAGCGCGTCCTGCGCAAGACAGCGCAGCGCCAGATGCGCTGGCAGCTAGCCGTCAGCTGGAAATAGAGTCCAACCGCCAACCGCCAAACAAATGTTCTTGAACTGGACGGGTGTCCCATGTTCGCACCAGACATAGAGATTGTGGCGCGGAGTCGAAGAGCGGAAAGCAGATCAGTCCCGTAGGGACGGCTGAGAGTAGCCCAGGACGTTAGTCCTGGGTTAGGTTTTACAAACAGACTAGTCCCGCTAGGGACGGCTGAAAATGCCCCAGGAAGAATTCCTGGGTGCTCTTGAATGGACGCCAAAGCATTTGCATCGAGAAGGGGTGCCCAGGAATTCTTCCTGGGACATTTTCAGCCGTCCCTACGGGACTGATCTGCTTTCCGCTCTTCGACTCCGCGCCACAATCTCTATGTCAGGCCAACGTGGACACTCGTCCACGACTTCTACTCTTTAGCTCTTCCAGGCGCCCAGAAGGCGGCGCAGGAACACCAGCTCGCCCGTGTGATAGCTGGTGTGGTCGGCGGCTAGCAGCACTTCACGCAAAAGCGTCTGGCCTTTCTCGCCCCAGGGGATTTTCGCATACAGGTTGCTATGCGGGTCCTTGACCAGCTTTTCAAAGGCCGCCAAGTCTTCCTCCAGCGCTCTCACCGAATCGTGCCACGCCTCCTTGGAAGGCGGCTCGGGCGACGTCGGCCAGTAATCGTCAGGCCATTTCTTTTCCACGTACTTGTCGTTGGTGGAGAAATCCCACAAATCCCGCAGCGTAAAGCGCATGTGTTCCAGAAGCTCCCACCCGGTGTGGGCCCCATTCTCCGGCTTTGCGCCGTAGAGTTTCGGGGGGAAGCCCTTTAATGCAGTAAGGACGTCGACGTGGGCACTACCGCCGCGGAGAAGTTCTACCAGGTGATCGCGAAGAGCTGCGTCTTTGTCCGCCATAATGGATCGGATGCAGAAATGCCCGACGGAGTCGCAAGAAGCGTTTACGTTACGTGGGCCTCTAGCGCGACCTCGCGCTTGCCACTGCTGAAGAGGTCGCCTATGCGACGGATCTGCGCGCCAACCCCGCGCAGCTTCTCTTCAATCCGCTCGTATCCGCGGTCGATATGGTAGACGCGGTCCAGGATAGACTCGCCGTCGGCAACCAGCGCGGCCAGCACCAGCGAAGCCGAGGCGCGTAAATCGGAGCACATGACCACCGCCGATGAGAGCGGTGTTTTGCCCCGCACCGTCGCCGTCCGCCCGTCCACTTTGATATTCGCGCCCATGCGCACCAGTTCGCCCACGTGCATGAAGCGATTCTCAAAAATGTTCTCTACCACGGTGGTGGTGCCTTCGGCCTGGGTGGCCAGCGCCATGTATTGTGCCTGCATGTCGGTGGGGAAGCCGGGATACTCTTCGGTCGAGATATCGTTCGCCTGCAGATTGCCATCGCTGCGCACGCGCAACGAATCGGACCCCATGGGCGTGATGCGTACCCCGCACGCTTCGAGCTTGGTAACCAGGGCGGCAAGATGCGCCGGCTGGCAATTAGCCACCACCAGGTCGCCTCCGCTGATAGCGCCCGCCACTAGAAATGTTCCCGCTTCGATGCGGTCAGGATTGATGCGGTGCTTGGCGCCGTGCAGCTTGTTCACGCCCTTCACCTGGATGGTCGCGGTACCCGCGCCCTGGATATTCGCGCCCATGGCTACCAGCAGAGCGGCTAAATCGACCACCTCCGGCTCGCGAGCGCAATTCTCCATCAGAGTGTCGCCCTCGGCCAAAACCGCCGCCATGAGCAGATCTTCCGTGCCGGTCACGGTAATCTTGTCAAACACGATATGCGCCCCATGCAACCGTTCGGCGCGTGCTTCCAGGTAGCCGTGTTCCTGCACGATGGTTGCGCCCATCGCTTCCAGGCCTTTGAGATGCAGATCGATCGGACGGTCGCCGATGGCGCAACCGCCAGGCTGGGCTACGCGAGCCAGCCCACAGCGTGCAACCAGGGGGCCCAACACCAGCGAAGAGGCACGCATGGTCTTGACGATCTCATACTTGGCAGTGGGGTCAGAGAGAACGCGACAGCTGATCGTGGTGCGGTGTTGGGCCCGCCCATAACCGAGTTCGACCTCGGCGCCCATCGAAGTCAGCAGTTTCCGCTCCGTCTCAATGTCCCGCACCTGGGGGATATTTTCGAGCACCACTTCGTCTTCGGTGAGGATCGCTGCGGCCATGCAGGGTAGCGCGGAATTCTTGGCTCCGCTTACCCGAATCGTTCCTAGCAGCGGGTTACCGCCGCGAATTACAAACTTATCCATAATGGCCCGTTGGGGAGCTCCTTGCCCGTAACTTGCGCTGGGTAACTCGTAAGTGGTGGTGCTTATAACTCGAGCGTTGTATCTTCGATCGCCAGCCGGACATTGCCGTCCGACTTAGCCAGCCGGCGCACTGCTTCAGGTTTGTCGACCCCCGCCTTGAGCATCACCAGCGCGACAGGCACGCTGCGCCCGGCGGACTTGATGGTGAGCACGGCCTGTTCGCGGTCAATGTTGCAGGCGCGCATCAGAATACTGATGCCACGCTCCACCAGCTTGGTGTTCTGCATGTGCACATTGACCATGAGGTTGTCGTAGACATAGCCAAGCCGGGTCATGGCGCCGGTAGTGATCATGTTGAGCACCATCTTCTGCGCCGTGGCGGCCTTCATCCGCGTCGAACCAGAGACCACTTCCGGCCCCACTTCGGCAACGACGCAGATGTCTGCGGCGGAGGAAAGCGGGGTGTTGTGATTGCAGGTGACGGCGGCGGTTTTGGCGCCGCGGGCACGGGCATACTCCACCGCGGCTACCACGTAGGGTGTGCGGCCGCTCGAAGAGAGGCCGATAACCACATCTTTCCGGGTCGGCCGGCGACGGGCAATATCACGCTGTCCCAGTTCGGTTGAATCTTCATTCACTTCTACTGCCGACGCCAGAGCCTTGGGACCGCCTGCCATGATGTACTGCACGCTTTGCGCAGGGGTAGAAAAGGTCGGGGGGCATTCAGAAGAGTCCAGCCCGGCGATGCGGCCGCTGGAGCCGGCGCCCACGTAGATCAGGCGTCCTCCGTCGCGCAGGCTGCGCGCTACCATGTCGATGACCAAAGCGATCTCGGGCAACGACTTCTTCACTGCGGCGGCAATTTTTGAGTCTTCGTGGTTGATGATGCGTGCAATTTCGAGGGCAGATTTGGTATCGAAGCCCATCGAGGCTTCGTTAGAACTTTCTGTCGTCAGTTCGTGCAGGTCTTGCGGCTGGTCGTTACTTGTCTCGCTGCCGGTGCCTGTCTCCTTGTGAAGAGTACTTATTGTGGCCATGTTGGTTTACTCAGCTCCCACTCGACTACATCATTTTATCTCCAACTGCCCCTACTTTGGTCTGAAATTAGGGCGTAACGTGCCATCCACGCAAACACTTTTGGGTTATGGCAATTTAGTCCCGCTCTTGCTCAATGTTTTCGAGGACAGCATCGTGGAAAGCGGGACGGATGCTGCGAATGTCTTGGCTCTGGCGGTGCGGCCACGTGCGGTTGGTGAGCAGGACGATGGCGAGTTGGCGCTCAAAGTCGATCCACAGCGAAGTTCCAGAATAGCCGAGATGGCCGGCAGAGTGGAGGCTAAAAAACCTGCCGGAGGAGGAAGGCTGGGAGGGTGTATCCCATCCCAGCGCACGGGAGCTGGCTGCCGGCAAGGCCCGGGTGGTGAAGATTCGAATCGTCTCCGGCTCGAACAGTTGACCGCCGAGGAGGCACTGCGCGTAAAGCAGTGGATCCAGCGCGTTGGAGAAAAGGCCGGCATGGCCGCCTGCTCCCCCAAGCATAAAGCAATTTTCATCCTGGACTTCTCCCTGGATGATGCGCTTGCGGAAGGTCAAATCCTCTTCGGTCGGAGGGATGGTGGATCGCCAACCAGCCGGTGGTCGAAAGCAAGTGCTGGTCATGTCCAGGGAAGTGAAAACCTCGCGTGAACAAAAGTCTTCCAGGCTCTTGCCGGCGATAACTTCGAGCGCACGCCCGAGCAAGATGAAGCCCGGGTCGGAGTACTCGGCACGGCTTCCAGGCGCGGCTTCGAGGGGCAAGCGGAGGCAGGCATCGAACAGTTCCTCGGGCCCGCGAGCTACCTCAAAGAGGCGAACGTAGCCGGCCAACCCGGAGGTGTGCGCTAGCAACATGCGCAGCGTCACCTGGTGTCGCGCGCCGCCGGCGTTTTCGCCTTGGGCGAACGCGGGGAAAATCTGCACCAGGGGCTGGTCAAGCGAGAGCTGCGCCCTCTGGTACAGCAGCATGGCCATGGAAGTGGTCGCGATCACCTTGGTGAGGCTGGCCAGGTCGTAGACACTAGAGGCGTTCACCGCCTCGCTTGCAATTACATCCTCAGTTGCGTTCACCGCCTCTGTGCCTGTTTCGTAGGTGAAGCGGCCAATTCCATCCAGCGCTAGCACCTCGCCCTGCAGCAGCACGCCGAAGGCTGCGCCCGGAAAAGCTTGCCCAGAAACACCCTGCTCGAGGATGGAATAGGCGGCGGCGAACCGTTCGCGTTGCGCAGAAGCGGAGGAGGGAACTGTGACCCGGGGTGGAGACATAGGTTTGCTTGTCGAAGCCATACGTTTGCTATCTCAAACTTAAACGTAAGCCCAGGCGACGAATTTCCCCATCCTTCAATCTTGAGTGGCTAACCAACCATGTTAGCCGACCAACACCGCCCAGGAGCCCCACTTTGGAACAAATCCCAGGGCTCTGCTCGCCGAACGCTGTCCGCAGCCGTCTATACTTATAACCTGAGGCTGACGGGATGAACGTTCGCGGGCAGTTCGTCGCAGTCGGGTTGCTGGCTGGAATGGCAGTCGCCCCAGGACTCGGGCAAACGTCACTCGGGCAAACGGCCAACGCAACTCCAGCAGCGGCGGCCGCAGTTCCTGCCCTAGCACCATCCCAGACCTTCACTGTTCCTGCGGGAACCAAGGTGCTGCTCTCCCTCAAGAGCGGGATCAACACCAAGTCTGCTCAGCAGGGAGATGGAGTCTATCTGGTTTCTTCTTTTCCGGTGGTTGGCGGCTCGCGGGTTATGATCCCGGTTGGCGTTTATGTGCAAGGAGTAGTTGACCGCGTGCAGCGGCCGGGCCGGGTAAAGGGGCGAGCGCAAATCGACATGCACTTTACCACCATGATTTTCCCTAATGGTTCGGTGGTTGAAGTTCCTGGCGTCCTGAACAGCTTGCCCGGATCCGATGGGCCTAAGGTGAAGGATAGTGAAGGCACAGTAGAGCAGGCGGGGAACAAGGGACGTGACATAGGCAATATTGCCAAGGGCGCGGCCATTGGCGCCGGAACCGGCGTTTTCGCCGGCGCTGAGACGGGAAGTGTGGGCAAGGGCGTGGGCTACGGTTCGCTCGCCGGGGCGGCTGCGGGCACCATATACACCCTCTTCACGCGCGGCAATGATATCGTCATTCCTTCAGGAACATCGGTGGAGATGGTTTTGCAGCGGCCGTTGGTTTTACAGCAATCGCAACTCGCCGCTAGCAACCAACCGCAAGGACAGGCGGAGATGGTTCCCGCCGGCCAACAGCAACCAATGCACAAGCAGCGAATTCTGTGTCCCTACGGCAGCCCCGGCTGTAGTAACTGAACCATGAGCAGAACCTGCAACGCTGTCCCCAGCGACCCGGTTCTGCTCTAAGAATGGAATCATTGGATGAACCCGGAAGAGGTTGAACGCGGGCCTGAGCCCCCAGGGCGGCAAGAGCCGTTGCCTCAGGTGCAGGCGGAGTTGCCGGGACGAAGTTTCTGGCTATGGGGACGCGACATGCTGTTTTCGCTCGCGGTTTCTTTTTTCATCATCACTTTTCTGTATCAACCGGTACGGGTGGAGGGCACCAGCATGATGCCTCGCCTGGGAGACCAGGACCGGTTGTTCATCAACAAGTTTGTCTATCACTTCGCCGAAATCCATCGCGGCGATGTCGTGGTTTTCCATTATCCGCGCGATCCACAGAAGAGCTACATCAAGCGCGTGATCGCGGTACCCGGCGATGAGCTGCGCATCGACGACGGTCGCACCTACATCAACGGCAGGCTGTTGCATGAGCCTTATGTGCCCAGAAGGTTCCACGACAGCCGGTCGCAGGATGCGATGGTGATTCAACCCGATCAGTATTTCGTCATGGGGGATCATCGCTCGATTTCGAGTGACAGCCGCGACTTTGGACCGGTGCCGCGGGATCTCATCTACGGCAAGGCATCGTTTGTCTACTGGCCGGCGGAGGACATGGGCGTTATCCACTAGCACCCCCACACAGCGGTCTCGGATACCCCGGATTTCCTGTTGGGACCGGCTGGGATCTGCAACTTCATGCGGCTTTCTTTACGGAAATCCGCACACGTGGATATTGCTAGCGCTGCGCAGTAGGAAATCCGGGGATACCTGTTAAACTTGACTGAATCCACTCCACGGAGAAGCCATGCAGGCAATCCTCGCGCTCGAAGACGGGCGCATCTTCCGCGGTGAGAGCTATGGCGCCAGACGCGAATGTTTTGGCGAAGTGGTTTTCAATACCGCCCTGACAGGCTACCAGGAAATCTTTACCGATCCCTCCTACGCTGGACAGATTGTTGTCCTGACCAATCCACAAATCGGAAACTACGGAACCAATGCCGCCGACAACGAGGCCAGCCGCCCGTATATCGAGGGCCTGGTTACGCGCGAGTTCTCGCCCGTAAGCTCCAATTGGCGCTCGCAACAAGTGACGGAAGAATACCTGGAACGCTTTAACGTCCCTGTAATCGCAGAGATTGACACGCGCGCGGTCGTTCGTCATTTGCGCACTCACGGTGCGCTGCGCGGGGTTATTTCCTCGCTCGAGACAGATCCCGAAAAGCTCATCCAAAAGGCACGCGGCATCCGCAAGATGGACGGCACTGATTTGGCCAAGGTGGTGAGCACCAAGGCTGCTTACGAGTGGGACTGTAATGACCGGCGAAACTTCAACGGCGATCCCTTGCTGCAGGGGGATGAGAGCCTCAAGCTACCTCCGCCGGATCTGCATGTGGTGGCCTATGACTTCGGCATCAAGCACAACATTCTGCGCATGCTGGCGCGTGAAGCCTGCCGCGTCACCGTGGTACCGGCAGAAACCTCGGCGGAAGATGTGCTCGACCTGAAGCCCGACGGAATTTTTCTATCGAACGGGCCGGGCGATCCGGAGCCGGTAACCTACGCCCAGGAGAATATCCGCAAACTTGTCGGACGCAGGCCCATGTTTGGCATCTGCCTGGGCCATCAATTGATCGGTCTGGCCCTCGGTGGCAAGACCTACAAGCTGAAGTTTGGCCACCACGGGGGCAACCACCCGGTACAACAGACTCAGACGGGCAAAGTGGAGATCACCGCGCACAACCATAACTTTGCTGTCGATCCGGATTCGATCAACCAGAGCGAGGTCGAGCTTACCCATGTCGACTTGAACGACAACACGCTGGAAGGCCTGCGCCATCGCACGCTGCCACTCTTCAGCGTGCAGTACCATCCCGAGGCCAGTCCTGGCCCCCACGACTCCAACTATCTCTTCCGGGACTTCCGAAAAATGATGGAAGAGTGGAAACACTAAAAACACCGTTCGCGCTTAGCTGCCACCAGGGGGTCGACGCCCGCTGCCTGTAAGCGAAACAAACGTCGAAGATGAGTCAAGTCCATGCCACGCAGGAACGATATAACCAAAATTCTAGTGATCGGGTCGGGTCCGATCGTGATTGGGCAGTCGGCGGAGTTCGATTACTCCGGCACCCAAGCCTGTAAGGCGCTCAAGGCGGAAGGCTACGAGGTGGTGCTGGTGAATTCCAATCCCGCCACCATCATGACCGATCCCGAACTTGCCGACCGCACTTATATCGAACCCTTGACCCGGGAGTACGTGGAAGAAATCATCCGCCGCGAGTCCGAGCGTATGACCGATCCCAACGGCCAGCGCACCGGCAAATTCGCCCTGCTGCCCACAGTAGGTGGGCAGACAGCTCTGAATCTGGCCGTCGATCTTGCCGATGCCGGCATTCTCGACAAATACGACGTGGAAATGATTGGCGCCCGCCTCGAAGCCATCAAGAAGGCCGAAGACCGGCTCCTGTTCAAGGACGCCATGGCGCGCATCGGGCTTGATGTCCCGCGCTCCGCGCTGGTCAACAATATTCGCGATGGCGCGGAATTCGCGGCCAAGATTGGCTTTCCCGTGATCATACGGCCATCCTTCACTCTCGGCGGCTCAGGCGGAGGCCTGGCCTACAACCGCGAAGAGTTGATGGATATTTTGGGTCGCGGACTCGATCTCTCTCCCGTGCATGAATGTCTGATTGAAGAGTCGGTGCTGGGCTGGAAAGAGTACGAGCTCGAGGTGATGCGCGATCTCGCTGACAACGTGATCATCATTTGCTCCATCGAGAATATGGACCCGATGGGCGTGCACACCGGCGATTCCATCACCGTAGCCCCGGCCCAGACCTTGACCGATCGCGAGTACCAGTCGATGCGCGACGCGGCCATCCGCGTGATGCGCGAAATCGGCGTCGAGACCGGCGGATCCAACGTGCAGTTTGCCGTCAACCCGGCCACCGGTCGCATGACGGTCATCGAGATGAATCCCCGGGTATCGCGATCTTCGGCGCTTGCTTCCAAGGCGACTGGTTTTCCCATCGCTAAAATTGCCGCCAAGCTTGCCGTCGGCTATACGCTCGATGAGATTCCCAACGACATCACCCGCAAGACGCCGTCCTGCTTCGAGCCCTCCATCGATTACGTGGTGGTCAAGATTCCCAAGTGGCAATTCGAGAAGTTCCCCGGCGCCGACGAGAACCTGGGACCGCAAATGAAGTCCGTGGGCGAAGTCATGGCCCTGGGCCGCACCTTCAAAGAAGCGTTGATGAAAGCTCTCCGTTCGCTGGACACGGGCAAGAGCATACGGTCGGAGGTGATTGAGCCGCGGCGGCTGACGCAGCGCATGGTGACGCCGCAACCGGAGCGGCTGAACTACATCCGCTATGCCTTGCGCAGCGGGCTCTCGGTGCGGGAAGTAGCCCGCATGACCTCCATGGATCCGTGGTTTCTCTACCAGATCAAGGAAGTGACGGAGACCATTCAGAAGCTTGCCGATTATTCGTCGGAAACCATGCCGGCGGATTTGCTGCGCAAGGTCAAGCGAATGGGCATCTCCGATGCGAGGATCGCCGAAGAATGGAACCTCGATGGCCTGGATGGAGCGGGCCCGGTGAGGGAACTGCGGCGGCGCCTCGGGGTCACCCCGGTATTCAAGAAAGTGGACACCTGCGCGGCCGAGTTCGACAGCGATACCCCTTACCTTTACTCCACATACGAAGAGGAAGACGAAGCCCCACCGACCGCGCGGCGCAAAGTCATTATTCTGGGCAGCGGGCCGAACCGTATCGGGCAGGGCATCGAGTTCGATTACTGCTGCTGCCATGCGGCGTTTGCACTGCGCGATGACGACTACGAAACCATCATGGTCAACTGCAATCCAGAGACGGTCTCGACCGACTACGACACCAGCGACCGGTTGTACTTCGAACCGCTCACGCTTGAAGACGTGTTGGCCGTGTACGAGCACGAGGCGTCTTCAGGGGCCGAAATCGGTATGATCGTGCAATTTGGCGGACAGACTCCGTTGAACCTCGCCATCCCGCTCAAAGCCGCGGGCATCAAGATCCTGGGCACTTCTCCCGAGTCCATCGACCTGGCCGAAGACCGCAAGCGCTTTGGGCGCCTGTTGGAGGACCTGAATATCCCCCAGCCCCCGGGCGCCATGGTAACCACCATTGAAGAAGCGGTAGCAGGCGCGGAGCGCGTTGGCTACCCGGTGCTGGTGCGGCCCTCCTATGTGCTGGGCGGCCGGGCGATGGTGATTGCCTATGACGCCGATGCGGTCAGCCGCTACATGAAGGAAGCGGTCGAGTACTCCCAGGAGCGGCCTGTACTGGTCGACCACTTTCTAGAGGATGCGGTGGAGGTCGACGTGGACGCCTTGTGCGACGGCAGAGACGTCGTCATTGCCGGGATCATGCAGCATATTGAGGAAGCGGGTATTCATTCCGGTGACTCTTCGTGCGTGCTGCCCGCGGCCGATCTGGCGCCCTCGACCCTCGATACCATTCGCACCTACACGCGCAAGCTTGCCCTGGCTCTGAACGTGGTGGGCCTGGTTAACCTGCAATTCGCAATTCAGCGCAGGTCCGGGGAGCAGGATAAGGTCTTCGTCATCGAAGTGAATCCACGGGCGTCCCGCACCGTGCCCTATGTCTCCAAGGCGACCGGGGTGCCATTGGCCAAGATGGCCGCGCGCCTGATGACTGGGCGTACTTTGCGCGAATTGATGCCGGAGCAGGTTGCCGACCGCACGGATCTAGCCACCGGCAGTCACTTCTTCGTCAAGTCGCCGGTCTTTCCCTGGAACAAGTTTCCCGGTGTAGATACGGTGTTGGGGCCGGAGATGAAGTCCACCGGCGAAGTGATGGGCGTGGCTGATAATTTTGGTGAGGCTTTTGCCAAAGCGCAGCTCTCGGCCGGACAGGTCTTGCCGGTGAAGGGCACGGTCTTCTTCAGCGTGAATGACCGCGACAAGTCCGTGGTGGTGGACCTTGCCCGGCAGTATGTGGAGCTGGGTTTTCACCTGGTGGCCACGCAGGGTACAGCCGATGTGTTGGAGCGAGCCGGCATGGTTGTCGAGCGCGTGTACAAGGTCAAGGAGGGCAGGCCGAACGTAGTGGATCTGATCAAGGGTGATCGTATCCAGTTAATCATCAACACGCCGCATGGCCAGGACACGTTCTTTGACGAGAGAGCGATTCGCCGGGCGGCGGTAACCCAGAGAATCTCCACCATCACGACCATTGCCGCGGCCCGGGCTGCCGCGGAGGGAATCAGCGCCACCCAGAGGCGCCAGATAACCGTCAACGCACTACAGGAACTGCGCCGCGAACCAGTCGTGGCCCACTAGGATATTGTTGCCCTGCTTTGCATCAGGGCATCACTTCCGTCATGCCCTGGGTGTTCCACCCTCTTAATGCCCCGAGGGTTTGATTTTCACGCTGTTAAGAACAGCGGTTAACTACGAATATCGAAGGTCAGTTCTTCGACCAGCCGCTGCTCTTCCGCGACCAGGGGCAGCAAAGGCATCCTCGGCCGGCCTCCGTAATAGCCGTTCAGGTCCAGCGCGTACTTGATCCCCGGGATCCCCATTTTTCCGCAAACCTCGATTCCCGCCCGCATGATCCGCTGCTGCTTATCCGCCGCCAGCACCGCGTCATTCTCCTTCCACGCGGTGTAGACCTCTTGGCACGCTTGAGGGGCAAAGGTTGCCAGTCCCAGCACACCACCGGTGGCTCCGGCTTCGAGCGAGGGATAGAGGTTTTGCGCAGAACCGCAGAGAAGCTGAAATCCCACGTCCTTCGAACGTGTCTTTAGCGCGGGTACAGGGGGCTTCTCCGCTAGTGCCGTCATCCCGGAGCCCAGCCGGTCAACAGCCACAAACGTCGGCCCCGCATGGCTCTCAGCTTGAATGTGAGACGTTAACATTCTCGATGTAACCGCTGAAAATACGGTGGTTACTGAAATGCTGCGCCTCCTAGAAGAGCGCGTCGCGTGGACCAGCTGCGCGATCCGGTCCACGTTGCCGCTGGAGTCCTTCATCCCAATAATGTTCGGATGCATCATCAGTTCCGCTACCACTTCGACCGGCAGGTCGTAGGCCGTACATCCTGGCACGCTGTAGAGAAGCACCGGCAGAGGAGAACGGTCGGCCACCGCCTGGTAGTAAGTCAACATCTCGCGGTTCCGCATCTGCGCGCGGTAGAAGTGCGGCGTGCGCACCAGGACCGCATCGTAATCGAGCGCTGCTGCATAGTCTGCCAGGCGCAGAGTCTCAAATACGCTTTCCCGGCCTACGCCGGCGAGCAATACTTTATCCGTCGCCGTAGCCGCCTGGGCCACCCGCAGCGCCTCTCGCGTCTCCTCCTCGCTCAACATGACGGCCTCGCCCGTCGAGCCCAGCACCACCAACCCGCTCAGGGGAGTGCGAGAGTAGCGATCGACATTCTGTTCCAGCTTGCGCCAATAGGGCCGGCCGTCTGGATAGAAACACGTGGTAATCGGGGCAAAAATACCTTCAAGCAGCATTCCACGATTGTAGTTCCGAAGAGGAACCAGAACGGGATAAGCCTGCCTTCCCGGGAGCTTATCGCCGTTGACACCAGAGTTACTTCAGCCCAGTGGCAAATTAGAGCCATTAAACGCCACAGCCCAATGCAGGAGAAAGCGCTGAACTATAATGGTCGGAGCGGAGATCAGGGTCCTTCTTGATTCAGACGCAGTCAGAGTCTGGCCGGCAATGGTGCCGCTCAATTCATCGGGGAAGGAATCCTGCCAAATGGCGACGGGAGACGTTGCCGTGGGAGCACCCGGAACGGGTAGCTCAGCGGTTCTGCAAACGCCAACATCCAAGCGGATCGTAAATGACTTCAGCATCCAGGTAGCGACCGTTAACGGGTCCGGGTCACAGTCTGCAAATCTGGTGCTGCTCAAGAGCATATTCGGGATGGGCATCCCGGTAAGCGGAAAGAATCTCTTCCCATCCAACATCGCAGGCTTGCCCACCTGGTACACCATTCGCGCCAGCAAACAGGGTTACGTCGCGCGGAAGCGAGAAATCGATCTCCTGGTGGCGATGAACTCTGAGACCGCGAAGGAAGATATTCTTTCCCTTCCCGCCGGCGGCGCCGCTATCTACGACGAGGCCCAGAATCTTAAGCAGTATCGCGATGACGTGATCTGCTATCCCGTCCCGTTCGACAAGCTCACGGCTGCAGTTTGTCCTGAGGCCAAACTGCGCAAGCTGGTGCGCAACATGATCTATGTGGGCGTCGTAGCTCAGCTGCTCGCGATGGACATGGCGGCGGTCGAGGACTCCGTTCGACGCCAGTTCGCGAAAAAGCAGAAGGCCGCCGACCTGAACTGGGGGGCGATCAAAGCCGGCTACGAGTTTGCCCAAAACTCCTTGACCAAGCAGGATCCCCTGGCGCTCGAGCCCATGCACGCGACCGAGGGCAAGATCATCATCGACGGCAACGCGGCGGCCGCGCTGGGCGCCATGTTTGCTGGGGTCACGGTCGTTACCTGGTATCCCATTACGCCCTCCTCTTCCGTCGTCGAAAGCCTCATCGACTTCATGAAGAAGTACCGCGTGGAAGAAGATGGCAAAGCGAATTTTGCCATCGTGCAGGCGGAAGACGAACTCGCCGCAATCGGCATGGTCCTGGGCGCGGGCTGGGCCGGGGCGCGTTCCATGACCTCCACTTCAGGTCCTGGTATTTCGCTCATGGCGGAGTTTGCCGGCCTGGGCTATTTTGCTGAAATCCCTGGGGTCATTTTCGATATTCAGCGGGTTGGCCCGTCCACTGGTATGCCCACTCGCACCATGCAGGGCGACCTGTTGACCATTGCCTACCTTTCCCACGGCGACACCAAGCAAGTCATGTTGCTGCCCGCTTCCGTCAACGAGTGCTATCAATTCGCGATGGAGGCCTTCGACCTCGCCGAACAACTGCAGACGCCCGTCTTCGTTCTCTCCGACCTCGATATCGGCATGAACAACTGGATGTCCGATCCGTTCGTCTATCCCGAGAAGCCTTTGCAAGCGGGGCAAGGTTCTTTCCCGCGAAGATCTGGAGCGGCTGGGCGGTTTCGAACGATATAAAGACGTGGATGGGGACGCTATCCCTTACCGTACCCTGCCGGGAACCGATCATCCCAAGGCTGCCTACTTTACCCGTGGCAGCGGCCACAACGAGAAGGCGCTCTATACCGAAAGGCCGGACGATTACCAGAACCTGATGGAGCGCCTGGACCGGAAATTCCAGACCGCTCGCACTCTGGTGCCTGCACCGGAAGTGGTGCAGACGGGCAAGTCCAAGATTGGCCTGATTGCCTTCGGCAGTTCCGATTTCGCTGTGCGCGAGAGCCGCGATCAACTGAAAAAGGAATACGGGCTCGAAACCGACTACATACGCCTTCGGGCCTTCCCCTTTTCGCCCGAAGTGCAGGCTTTCGTGGCTGCTCATACCCGAATCTATGTGATCGAGCAGAATCGCGATGGGCAAATGCTCAGTTTGCTCAAGCTGGATCTGCCCGCTGCGGAGATCACCAAATTGAGAAGTATTCGCCACTTTGACGGCTTGCCGCTCGACGCGCGCACTGTGACCGACAAGCTTGTTCTTCAGGAGGGAATCTAATGGCGACGACGTTAAATCCACCCGTGGCTCCGGGGCCTAAGAAAAACCGCCTTGGCCTGCAGGTATTGGAATATCGCGGGGGCAAGACGACCCTCTGTGCCGGATGCGGCCACAACGCCATTTCCGAGCGTATTGTCGATGCCATGTATGAGATGGGCGTCGCGCCTGAGCGGGTGATGAAGCTATCCGGCATTGGCTGCTCGTCCAAGACCCCGGCCTATTTCATGAGCCGTGCTCACAGCTTCAACAGCGTCCACGGACGCATGCCCTCGGTAGCCACCGGCGCCCTCATGGCCAACCACACCATGATGGGTCTGGGTGTCAGCGGCGACGGTGACACTGCCTCTATCGGCTTCGGGCAGTTCGCCCACCTCATGCGGCGCAATCTTCCCCTGATCTATATCATTGAGGACAATGGGGTTTACGGGCTGACCAAGGGCCAGTTCTCAGCCACCGCAGACATCGGTTCCACGCTCAAGACAGGGGTCATCAATGACCTGCCGCCTATCGACACCTGTGTCATGGCGGTTGAGCTGGGCGCCACCTTCGTGGGCCGCTCCTTCTCCGGGGACAAGAAGCAGCTACTGACTATGCTCAAGGCGGCGATAGCCCACCGCGGCACGGTGATGCTCGACGTGATCTCCCCCTGCGTCACCTTCAATGACCACGAAGGATCGACCAAGAGCTACAAATACGTTCAGGAACACGATGACGCGGTGAATGAGGTCGGTTTCGTGCCCTCGTTCGAAGAAATCGACGTCGATTACGACCAGGGAACGACCTATGACGTGCAAATGCACGACGGGTCCCACATGAGGCTGCGTAAGCTCCATCCGGACTACAACCCAACCAGCCGCATCGGCGCGGTCACCGCCCTGATGGAAGCCCATGAGAAGGGCGAGGTCTTGACCGGGGTCTTTTACGTCGATACCAACAAGCCCAGCTTCACTGACATGTTGAACCTGGTGGATGAGCCCCTGGCCACGCTCCCTGAGTCGCGGGTACGTCCATCACGCGAGGTTCTGGATCAGATTATGCAAAAGCACCGGTAATCAGGGTGAATTTGTTACGTCATGTTACCGGAGCGTGAGCAGTTTTGGCCGTTCTGGGTACCAATGTCTGCAACGAATGTTGTTCAACTATCCCCTAAAAGTTGTATCATCAGCTCGTTTCTCTCAGCAGAGCAAGGGGATAGGATGCGTAAGAATTTCCTACGAGGAATTTATTTCGCGGTTGTAGCGGCAAGCACCCTGGCACTCGCCAGTGACCATTTGGCAGTCCCCCCGATTGCTCCCGAGTTAACCAAGATGGATGTCTGGGTAGGAACGTGGGAGTCCCAGACCCAGGTGATGACCACTCCTTACAGCGAGGCCGCTTCGATGACCTCTGAAATGACCTGCACTTGGTCGCCCCACCATGGCTTTATCCTGTGTGACCATCTGATGAACGGCGTCAACGGCGTCAGCAACAGCTTGTCTGTGTATACCTACGACGAAGCAAACAAAACCTACAAGTTCTTCGGAGTCGACAAAGACGATTCTCCGCGCGAAGTACCGATGCAGGTGAAGGGAAACATCTGGAGCTTCGGCACAGAGGTCAGGAATCAGGACAAGACCATCATGTTCCTGACCAATGACGAATTTCTTTCCGACAAGGTAATGCACTTCCGTACCGAATTCAGCGAAGACAACGGACGGAACTGGAAAGAACTAAACCAGGGCCAACTCACCAAGATAGGCTGATTGCTTGCATCGAGAAGGAGTGCACCCAGGATTGCATCCTGGGACATTTTCAGCCGTCCCTTCGGGACTGATCTGCTTTCCGCCGCCTACCCAGGACTAACGTCCTGGGCTACTCTCAGCCGCCCCTGCGGGGCTGTTTGTCGCCGCCTATGGGTTTGGTCTCTGGGCTGAGGCGCCATCAGAAGCTCATTTGGGCAAGGGTGACTCTCCGGCCTCCCTTGAGGATTGAATTTGGTTGGTATGCGCCCTTCGTTGCGGGGCGTGTGAGAACCGGCGGTTTAAGATCGAGTCCCGTAGGGACGGCTGAGAGTAGCCCAGGACGTTAGTCCTGGGTAGGCGGCGGAAAGCAGATCAGTCCCGAAGGGACGGCTGAGAATGTCCCAGGACGCCAGTCCTGGGTGCAACCGGATAGAGTTAGCGATCTTCTCCGCTGTATTCCGGACTTGAGCCGGGCTCGGGAAAATCGCTGTCGGCATCTTTCAGCATTTCATCCTGATCGCGGTGGCCCAATTGACCATCAAGGTTGGGGTTCCCATTGGTGGAGGGCTGGCTGGTTTCTTCTTCCACCGCTCCCTTTTTGAAATCGCTGTCAGGGTGCTCTTGTTTTGCCATTGTTCCTTTAAGGGATGAGTGTTTTGCTCGCAGCGTTGTACGCAGAGAAGCCTGGGGGCCGGATCGTCTCCGGCCCCAAGTCCGTTTTGGCTATAGGGCCGCGGTTACGGCCTTTACTTCCGTATAGTTATGGAGCACTTCTTCGCCCATCTCGCGACCCCATCCGGATTGCTTATATCCGCCGAAGGGCAGCGAGGCGTCGAAGACGTTATGGCAATTGATCCAGACGGTGCCCGCCCGGAGCCGCCGAGCCATCTTGTGTGCGGTGCTCAGGTCGCGGGTCCACACACTGGCGGCCAGTCCGTAAATGGAGTTGTTGGCTTCGTTGGCGACGCGATCCAGATCGGCATCGGAGAAGGACTCCGCGCACACCACCGGCCCAAAGATCTCCTCCCGCACCACCTTCATCGTGGGCTTAGTGTTGGTCAGCACGGTCGGCTGAACAAAGTAGCCGCGATCTCCATGGCGTTTGCCCCCGACAGCCACCTTTGCGCCCTCTTGGACTCCGGATTCGATAAACCCGGTCACCCGATCGAATTGCTCCTCGCTAACCAAAGGCCCCATCGCGGTCTGCGGGTCAAGGCCGTGGCCCATCTGAATCCCTCCGGCGATGTCGCTGACTCCCTGCAGAACCTTGTCGTAGATGGTTTCGTGCACGAAGAGGCGAGAGCCGGCGCAGCAGCATTGTCCCTGGTTGAAGAAGATGGCGCTGGCCGTCCCGGCGATGGCGCGCTCAAGATCAGCATCGGGAAAGACGATGGCCGGGCTCTTCCCGCCCAGTTCCAGGCTGACCTTTTTGAGGTTGCCGGCGGAGGCTTTTACGATCAGCCTACCCACTTCCGTGGAGCCGGTGAAGGCCACCTTGTCGACCAGGGGATGCGCCGCCAGCGGTGCGCCTGCCCCCTCACCGTAGCCGGTCAGCACATTGACCACGCCGGGAGGAAATCCTGCTTGATCGAAGAGCTCTGCCAGGCGAAGGCCCGACATCGGTGTCTGCTCGGCGACTTTGAGCACCACGCAACAACCGGCAGCAAGCGCCGGCGCGAGCTTCCAAGCTGCCATCAGCAGGGGGAAGTTCCAGGGAATAATTTGCGCTACGACGCCCACCGGCTCGCGCATGGTGTAGGAGTGGAAAGCGCCCGGGGTAGAGAACGAAAGCGTGGAGCCGCTGATCTTGGTCGCCCAGCCCGCCATGTAGCGAAACATGTCGATGGTTAAAGGAACATCGGCGACCCGCGCCACCGATAACGGCTTGCCGTTGTCGAGGGACTCAATCTCGGCGAATTCTTCCAAATTCGCTTCCAGCAGATCAGCGAGTTTCCAGAGCAGTTGTCCGCGTTGCG
This sequence comes from uncultured Acidobacteriaceae bacterium, assembly GCA_963711525.1. Lineage (GTDB taxonomy): Bacteria > Acidobacteriota > Terriglobia > Terriglobales > Acidobacteriaceae > PALSA-350. The sequence goes on from CAVQEO010000001.1 coordinate 236,503, forward strand.
AGGGGGACAGCTTCTTGCTCCATGGGCCCTCATCGAAGGCGCGGCGCGCAGCAGAAACGGCGCGATTCACATCTTCTTCTTCGGCTTCCGGCACATGTGCCACCACTTCGCCGGTGGCCGGATTGTAGACCGGGAAGGTTTTGCCGGATGCGGCCAGGACGAAGCGTCCATCGATCAGCATGCGGTGTTGCCGCGAGAAAAATTCAGCGGTTTTGGAATCAATACGGGAATCAACGGGGATGGTTGCCATCTAATACCTCCGGCGCGTTCGGCAGGAAGTTAATTGGAGAGGGGTTCGCTGCCGACTTCTGACGCCGAAGAAAACAATAGCACCGGGGCGGAATGGCAGTCCAGTGGATGGCGGGGGGGAGAAAAACCTTTAGGGCGGAAGTTTCGTTGAAGCGGGGGGGAGGGATCTGCTGTTTGTTTCAGGAGTGGTTATTGCGGCGACGGAGGTGCTGCTGGATAGGCGCTTGGCTTGGCGGCATAGATGCGCACCCCCATTCCATTGAGCGCACTTCGGCCTTCCTGGGCTTCGGGCGTCTGCGGATAGCGCTGAATCAGTGTCCGCAGTTCGCGCACGCCAGCCTCTTTCTGACCCAGTTGGATCAGCGATTGTCCCTTCCGCAATTCAGCGGAGGGAGCCAACGGGTTGCCCGAATACTGCTCCAGAACCGCATCGTAGTTCTTGATCGCCGGGGCAAACTTGCCTTGCCGGTAAGAGATCTCACCCAGATAAAACTGGGCGTTTCCCGCCAGGGGGTCCTGCGGATAATAGTGGATCACATCGCCGAATTCCGAAGCCGCAATGGTGTACTTGGCCGAGTTGTAGTCACGCAGACCGCTTTGATAGAGCTGGGCAACCGGAGGCGCCTGGGACGTCTGCGGCATCTGCATCGCAGCTTGCCCGCCGGGTCCCTGATTTACCGGAGGCCCGCCTGACCCACCGCCGGGCTGCGCCGGTATACCATTCACGTTCTGCATCTGGCTCTGGATGGCCTGCAATTGCGTGTTCAGGTTAGCGATGCGTGTCTTGAGCTCATCGACCGAGTCATTCAGCGACTGGATCTGGGTCGAGAGCTGGGTGCTGCTCGAACCTCGCTGCTCATTGTCAGTTTTCAACGTAGTCTGCAGCGCGTTCACCGAGGCCATCATGCGGTTCATGTTGTCGGTGTTTTGCTGCACCAGGTTGACCAGCACGCCCATGCGTTCGTCATTCGACGTTTGCAAGTGCTGCACCATGTCCTGCAACTGCTGGACCTGGGTTTGCAGTTGGACCATTTCCTTCGAGACCGCGAAGGCGTGAGGCAATCCGCTGGGCAAAGCAAAGAGGGCAACGGCCGTGAGCCGGATGATGTGTTTACGCATGATTGCTCCCATGACGCTCTACTAGAGTGGCGAGTGCTGCTGCTCGCTTCTTCAGTTTAGTCCAGCAGGCGAATGAGCGAAGGGCCAAGGCGGATCGTTACTGCCGTCTTGGCCCTCCTCTCGTTACCCGCAGCTATTACTGATCGAGCGAGAAGCCGGCACGGCGATTTTGCTGCCAGCAAGCCTCATTGGCCTGGCTGCAGAACTGCTTCTCCTTGCCATAGCTCACGGTGCGTACGCGATCCGGGCTCACACCTCCATTGACCAGCGCTTGCTTGGCCGCATTGGCACGGTTTTCGCCCAGCGCCAGGTTGTACTCAGCCGATCCGCGGTCATCGCAATACCCGCCTACAACGACTTTGAGCGTAGGATGCGCAGCCAGGAAACTCGCGTCCTGAGCCAGTACTGACTGGGCATCGGGACGGATCTCATAGCTGTCATAGTCGAAGAAGGCCGGCTTCACATTTTGCTCGAAGATCTGCTCGTTCATCATCTCGCCGGCTGGCGGCGGCGCAGCCGCAGCAGCCACCGTGAGGCTCGCACTCGCGTCTGTGGAACCGCCGGAACCGCGGGCCACGAGATGATAGGTCGTCGATTGGGTAGGCGTGACGTTCTGCGTACCGTAGGCATTTACATTGCCCAATCCATCGATCGAGACATCCGTCGCATCGGTCGTGCGCCAGGCGAGCACGGCGCTTCCGCCCGGATTGATGCTGCTGGGCGTCACCGTGATCGTCGCCGTCGGCGCCGGCGACGTAGCTGCTGGCGGGGGAGGTGGCGGAGGAGGCACAGCTTTCTTGTGGCATCCGGCTGCGAAGGTGAGGGTGGCGACAGCGATGAGCGATGCAAAATGCCTGTGATGCGAGGTCTTCACAATATTCTCCTTACGTAGTTCGTTCCCCAAGGCTCTTCCCAATCGGCGATTGGGACTTACAGTGACTGAATAACAAAACCGGGCTATTTCCAGCTCCAGTTGGGCATTGAATTTCCGCTGCTCTGGGTCAAGCGATGCTGTTCGGTGCCATCGGAAAGCATCGTCCATATTTCAGATCCGCCGCCGTTCTCGCGTTGGAATACGATGTGCCGTCCATCTGGAGACCATGAGGGGAAATCCTGCCGTCCCGCGTCATGGGTGAGCTGGGTCCATCGCTTGCTGGCAATGTCCATGACGTAGATGTCCTGGCCCCCGGGTGCACCAGGACCATATTTGCGGTCCCAGGCAAACGCTAGAAACTGTCCGCTCGGTGACCAGGAGGGCGAGGTGGCATATCCGCCGTCGGTCATACGCTGCACCCCGGTTCCATCCGAGCCCATGATGTAAATCTGCGGCAGGCCGGTGCGGCCGCTGCACCACGCAATCTGGGCATTGGTCTTGGGATTCCAGGTAGGCGAAACATCGGGCCCGCGGAAGGTAGTCACTTGCTTCACGTTGCCGCCGCTGGCGTCGGAGGTGAAAATCTCTGGATCGCCGGATCGCGAGGCGGAAAAAGCCAGCTTGGCGCCATCGCTTGACCAGGCCGGGGAGAGTGTATTGCCCACCAGGGAAGGGAAGCTGACCATGCGGCCCAGCAGCAGCGAGTACATGCGAATGGACCAGCCTTTACGCCCCAGGGACGCGAACGCGATGCGATCGTTGTCCGGCGAGATGCGCGGAGACAGTGAGATGGTGCCCAGGTGCGTGAGCTGGTGTTGGCCTTGTCCGTCGTAATCCATCTGCCACACTTCTTTGTTTCCCCCGCGGGAAGCGATGTAGTAGATGTGAGTCTCGGCGATGCCGGGGATTCCGCCACCCAGGCGGGTAATGATCTCGTCGGCAAAACGGTGAGCGATCAGGCGCGCATTATCCTGGCTGGCAGCTTCGTTGTACTGCTTGCCCAGGATCTGCGGGGATGCGGGATTCTTGGCGTCGAACAGCCACCCGTACACCGCAACGCGGTCCGCAGCCACAGAAATGGACCCGAAGGCTACGAAAGCAGCGTTTGCCGGCGCTGCCCCCCATTGCGCCAGGTTCATCTGTTGCGGAGAGGCGGGCATGACCGGCGGCGCCATGCTCTTTGAAACCATGTCAAAGATGCCGGCCGTATTGAGGTCGTTATAGAGCGTGCTGTCGAAGGTAGTTTTCAGCGCCGCGGTTTGGGCATCCGAAGAAGAGGGATTGAAATCGGCTGCGGCCAGACGGATGCGCGCCGCTCCCAGGTTGGTCCCCGTGCGGACCCAATCCTGCGCACTCGCCTTCCCGAATGCGAGTGCTGACAACAGGAAAATAAGAAACCACACGCGGGAATGGGGAAACGAAGTTCTTTTTCTAGGTCTCATACCTGGTGCAATCTTGAGTTTATACGATAAAAACATAAGTCAGTTACACCGGTAACCTCATCGGGTACCGGGGTAAGTGCAGTGATACAGCACATTCAGGCTGCTTTCGTTATAGCCGGCTGGCAGCGGACCGAAGGTATCCACCCGTTGCACCGCATGCAGGCACGACGAATTCAGCGATGAGGAGCTGCTCGGCGTGGCCAGCGAAATGCTGCCTGGAGAGCCGTCGCGGGCGACCGTGAACTGAACAAAGACCGTCGCGCCCGCGGGCGTACTTGGATCTACCTCCTGCAGGTACCAGTCCTGTGCCACCTTTCTTTTGATCACGTCCACATACCAGCCAAAGCGCGAGCCAAAATCTCCTCCGGTTTGTGCGATCGGACTATTGGCGCTGTTGTTGCTTGCTGTGGAGCGAGGAATATTCGGCGGCGCCGCTTCTCCGTAATTTGCTTTGTTCTGCGGTTTGGGCGGCGGCTGGTGCTGTGGTGGAGCTTTTGGCAGCGGCTTGGCCTCACGCTTCTTCGGGGGCTGCTTTTCCGGGATGGGTACGGCTTCGGGAAGAGGAAGGGGCTCCTGTTTCTGTTCCTCCAATGCCGGAGCCACGCTCGGTGTTTCCGTAGCCAGCACGTTGTCGGTCGGCGGATGATCCTGGGGCAGCGGCAAGGCGGCGGTCGAAACCAGGGTGGCCTGGATCGCGCCTTGCTGGAAGTTGTTCGCGCCCCACTCGCTTCCGTGCAGCAGATTGTGCACGTACCCGTAGCCGATGATTCCGGCAAAAACCAGCACATGCATGACTGTGGATTTGGCGAAGGGTGAGCCTATGCCATCCGGCTGGTCAAGTATTTCATCGTGGGTCGAAAACATCGCGTGCTACTTCGCTGTCTTTTGGATGGGCTGGGTCACGATGCTGATATTCGTGATCCCAGCTTGTTTGACCGCGTCCATCACTGAAGCGAACGCGCCAAAGGGAACCCGCTCGTCGGCCCGCAAATAAATGACCTGGCTTGCTGGATCCGTTTTGGGTTGGTGCAACAGGGTAGGCAATTGCGCCAGGTTGACTGGTTTATCTCCCAGAAAAACATTCTGATCGCGGTCGATGGTCAGCACCATCCGCTGCTGGGTAATCTCTTTCACGCTGCGCGTTTTTGGTACGGACACATCGATACCCGACTGCAGCACCGGCGCCGTAACCATGAAGATGATGAGCAGCACCAGGACCACGTCGACCAGCGGCGTGATATTGATTTCCGCGAGCGAGGTTCGGGTATGGCCGGAGTTAGCGGTGAAGGCCACTTGCGGCCTCCCTCTCCATCGGATCTTGTTTGGCCTGTGGGCTGATCTCTTCCAGGCTGTTGAGCAGTTCGCGCGAGAAGTCGTCCATGCGCGAGCCAAACTCGCGCAACGAAGCGGTGAACTGGTTGTAGGCGATCACAGCCGGAATGGCTACCAACAGGCCGGCGGCGGTGGTGATCAGGGCCTCGGAGACTCCAGGCGCTACCGCGCGCAGAGTGGCCGCGCCCTCGGTGCCCAATCCATGGAAGGCATCGACGATGCCCATAACGGTGCCGAAAAGGCCGACGAAGGGAGACACTGCGCCGATGGTGGCCAGCCACGTGAGGCGCCGCTCCAGAACGGTGAGCGATTCGCTCGACGCCGCCTGGGCCGCGCGCTCCAGCGTGACGATGTTCTTAGGAGGCCCGAAACCGCCGGTCTGGCGCCGATACGTGTCATACACCTCATCGAAGACACTAACCAGCGGGCTAGGCTTGAACTGCTCGCTGACCGCCGCAATCTCTTGCAGCCGGCTGGCCTTGCGGAAGGCACGCACGAAGCGGCGGCTTTGCGACCTGGCCCGGCGAAAGGCGGTAGACTTGCCCAAAATAATTGCCCAGGAGTAGAGACTGGCAATCAGCAAAAGGATCAGTACGCCGATGGCCACCGGCCCCATGTTGCGCACCATGTCAACAATGGCGCTGATCCCATAAGTCGCAGAATGAGGCACCGGCGCTGCGCCGTCGTCTGCTTGCAGAATAAGAAAAGCCGCGATATGAACGGGGGACATCATCACTTCCTCTTTCACGGTAGCAGACATGCCCGCACGAAACCAAACTGCTATTTAAGATGCAGACGCAAGGTAACCCGCCCTATAACCGGGTCGGCCGAGTCCCAGGTGCTGTCATGCTATGCTGCGCTCGACTCTCGAAACTGCCCCATGCTGCTTGAACTTCGCGCTGAAAACTACGCCGTCATCGATCACGCGATTGCTGTCTTCGGCCCCGGTCTCAATCTGTTGACGGGAGAAACCGGTGCCGGCAAATCGATCCTGGTGGACGCGCTGGCGCTGCTGATGGGCGACAAGGCCTCCTCCGATGTGGTGCGGCACGGTGCGGATCGGGCCGTCGTGGCCTGTGTTTTCGAGAGCACGCTGGGGGCGGAGAATACCCTTGAGGCCAACGGCATCGATGCCGAAGGCGCGGAGATCATTCTGCGCCGCGAGATACAAGCTGGGGGCAAGGGCCGCGTTTACGTGAACAATCAGCCGGCCACGGTCAACGTGCTGCGCCAGCTAGCCCCGGAACTGGCCCTGGTGCATGCCCAGAGCGAGACTATGGGCAGCTTTGACCAGGCACAGCAGCGCCAGCTGCTGGACCGCAGCGCCGGCATCGACACCGAGAGGGTAGCGGCGGCTTTTCAGCAGTGGTCGGAGGCCTGTGCCCGGCTGGAACGTCTCGAAGGGGATGAACAGGCACGCCTGCGCGAGGCTGACCTGTGGAGCTTTCAGAAGAACGAAATCGAGAGTGCGGCGATCAAGGAAAGAGAAGACGAGGAGTTGGAGATAGAGCGGCGAGTCCTGGCCAACGCCGAGAAACTTCTAGCCGCAGCCGTGAGCGCGCATGAGCTGCTCTATGAGAGCGATCGCTCGGCCGAGACTGCCCTGCGCGCAGCGCAAAAAAACCTGGAAGAGCTCGAACGCTACGATCCGCAGTTTGCCGAGCCGGTGCAACAAGTGAAGTCAGCGCGTGCATTGGTGGACGATGTGAGCGCGACCGTGCGTGACTATGCATCCAGGATTCAGGCCTCGCCCGACCGGCTCCTGGAGCTGGAAGATCGCCTGGAAGCGCTCAATCGCCTGAAGCGTAAATATGGCTCGACCTTGGCGCAGGTGCTGGCTCATGGCCAGGACGTGGCCGCCAAGCTGGCGGAAGTCGAGAACCGTGACCAGTTACTGCTCGAGCTACGGGCCGAGCGGAAAAAGGCAGAGGACGCCTACCGCCTGGTGGCCGCGGAAGTAACCGCGCAGCGCACCGCAGCCGCCCGCAAGCTGGAAAAGCTGGCCGAAGCGCACATCAATGACCTGGCGATGAAGGCCAGGTTTGCCGTCCAGGTGACGGCGCAGCAAGGCCCACAGCATTGGACTCGCCAAGGCTGGGACCTGGTCGATTGCCGCATCGCCACCAATGCCGGGGAGCCGTTGAAGCCCTTGGAGCAAATTGCTTCCGGAGGCGAGTTGTCGCGTGTCATGTTGGCGCTCAAGGTGAGTGTCGAAGAGGGGGCATCGAGAGGGCAGGGAACTGCGCGCCGCAAAACGCCTGTACCCCGCACCCTGGTCTTCGACGAGATCGACATCGGCATTGGTGGCCGGGCTGCCGAGGCAGTCGGTCAAAAGTTGAAGGAGCTCTCCCGTGCGCAGCAGGTATTGTGCGTAACCCATTTGCCCCAAATTGCCGCCTTTGCCGACCAGCACTTTCTGGTGGAAAAGCAGGAGCGGCAGGGAAAGACGAAGACCTCAGTTCGCCTTCTTGAGGACCAGGAGCGAACCGAGGAAGTGGCCCGCATGCTAAGCGGAGCCAAGCTAACCGACACCTCCTTGCGCCACGCAGAGCAGTTACTGAAAACCAGCCGCAAAACCACCAAACCAAAAGTCTAGGCTCTGGACGGGTGTCTCATGTTCGCACCACCTGCCCCGGGGCGCCGTGGGGCGTAATGTGCCGAAAATGGTTTTTTCAAATGCTTTTACTCCACGCATGGCCGATCCGGTTCTGTGAGAACGCGAAAATAAAACTCAAATCAGAACCAGGCCTGTAGGGCCGGGAGCCAAACGTCAGCCCAGCCCGGGAGGGCTGGGAAACGGATATCCAACGTTGCAGAGCGCCGGAGGTGCGGCACTACCTTCATCCGCGGGTGCCGCGCCTCTGGCGCTCAAACGAAATTGGATCGATGTCCCAGCCCTTCTCCGGATCTCCTGCACGCTACGCTGGACACGACCGCGTGTGCGGCTTTCTTTAAGGAAAGCCGCATGAAGTGCGCCGACGCCAGCAAGCTCCACAGGAAATCCGGATCCGGGCTGGGCTGACGTTTGGCTCTCGGCCCTACGGGCCTGGTTCTGATCTGAGGTTATTTTCGCGCTTCCACACGCTCTAGCGTCCCGTTCCGGTGCATGTTTTGCGACCAAAAGCCCACATCTGCATCTCTAAGCTATTGCCCCCGGTGCCGAGTTAGATGATGGCCCAGACTCTTTATCCATCAGACATTTAAGGGCCGGCGCGGTATACTGATTGATGTGACGAGTCCCCGATTATCCTCGCCAATGAGCGGTCCCCGCTCCGAAAACACACCCAAGAGGGTTCTTCTTCTCAAACCGCGCGGTTTCTGTGCAGGCGTAGTCCGCGCGATCGATGTGGTGAACATTGCTCTCGACACCTTTGGCGCTCCCATCTATGTCCGCAAGGAGATTGTGCACAACCGGTTCGTAGTTAACGAACTGGCCGAAAAAGGCGCGATCTTCGTCGATGACATCGACGATGTTCCCGAGGGAATGCGCGTCATCTACAGCGCTCACGGCGTCTCTCCAGCCGTCCGCGCGCGCAGCAAGTCGCGCAAACTAAAGGTGATCGACGCCACCTGCCCCTTGGTAACGAAGGTCCACGTGGAAGCGGTCAAGTTCGCCCGCCAGGGCTATTCCCTGGTGTTGATCGGGCATCGTGACCATGACGAGATCGAGGGCACCCTCGGCGAGGCTCCGCAGGTGACCCAGGTGGTCTCGACCGTCGAGGAAGTGGACGCCCTCGAAGTCCCTGACCCTGAGCGAGTTGCTTATCTCACCCAAACAACCCTCAGCTTGGACGAAGCGCGTGACATTATCCACGCCCTCAAGGCCAAATTCCCCAACATCGTTGGACCGCACACCCAAGACATCTGCTACGCCACGGAAAACCGCCAGGTCGCGGTAAAAAACGTGGCTCATCAGGCAGACCTGGTGTTGGTGGTTGGATCGAACAACAGCTCCAACTCCAACCGCCTGGTCGAAGTTTCCCGTAATCTCAGCACCAACGCATTTCTGATCGAAGACTCAGGGGCCATCCATCCCGAATGGCTGGAGAACGCGACTACGGTTGCGGTCACAGCCGGGGCATCCGCGCCCGAGGTTCTGGTTGCCGAAGTAGTGGCTTATTTGCGTGGACGCGGCTTTTCCGACGTAGAAGAAGTAGAAGTCATGCCGGAAAATGTCCGCTTTGGCTTGCCTCCGGAAATCGTCCAGGCCATCCGGCCTGTTCCGGTCTAGAGGCTAGCTATTTCGAGCGTAAAACTGCTGTTTTGAAAGAGAACTTCAGGGTCCGAGCATGAGCAAATCCGTTGAAAGTGGACAGTCCGCTGTTCCCCGGTTTGGCCGCATCGATGCCGGCTTAGACCAGGTAGAATCCTCCGTCGCACGCGCCCGGGACTTCCTCTTTTCCCAACAACACGCGGATGGATACTGGTGCGGCGAGCTGGAAGCGGACACCACCCTCGAATCTGACTACATCATGGTGCATACCTTGCTCGGTACCGGCGACGAGCGCAAGATGAAGCGGGCCGTCTCTGAGATCCTGCGCAAGCAAAATGAGGATGGTGGCTGGAGTATCTACGCCGGCGGCCCCTCCAACATCAGTGCTTCGGTCAAGGCTTATTTCGCCTTCAAGCTGATGGGTTGGCTTCCTGACCACCTGGTCATGGCCCACGCCCGGCAATGGATACTCGAGCATGGCGGCGTGGTGGAATGTAATACCTTCACCAAGATTTATCTTTGTTTCTTCGGCCAATACGAATATGACGCAGTCCCGGCGATCCCGCCTGAATTGGTCCTCTTCCCCAACTGGTGCTACTTCAACATCTACGAGATCTCGTCCTGGTCGCGCGCGATCCTGGTGCCGCTTTCCATCGCCTACGCCAAGAAGCCCTTCAAGAAGCTCGCCCCGGAAAATGGAATCGACGAGCTCTTCGTTGGGGGTAAAAGCCATGCCGAGCTTCACCTGCGCTGGGATCGCAAGCAGGTATTGGGTTGGCGCAACTTCTTCCTGGTGGTAGACCGGCTCTTTCATTGGGCGGAGCGCGTCCACATCCGGCCGCTGCGCAAGATGGCCCTCAGAAAAGCGGAGAAGTGGATCCTGGAGCGTCTGGAAATGACCGACGGCCTGGGCGCCATCTACCCAGCCATGCTCAATGCCATCCTCGCCTTGCGCTGCCTGGGCTACTCGATTGACGATCCGCAGACCATCCGGGCCATGGATGAGTTTGAGAAGCTGGGCATTGAAGAGGAAGGGGTTCCCGACTTTATCGAGCCCACCTTCCGCATGCAGCCGTGCATGTCGCCGGTATGGGATACCGCCTACGCGGTCTATGCCCTGGGTCACTCGGGAGTTCCGCGCACCGACCCGCGTCTCCTGAAGGCTGCCGACTGGATGCTGTCGAAGGAAGTGCGCCACAAGGGCGACTGGGCCGTGAAGGTACGCAATGCGCAGCCCGGCGGCTGGTATTTCGAGTTCAATAACGAGTTCTATCCCGACACTGACGACTCCGCCCAGGTGCTTCTGGCCCTGAACAAGGTCGACAACCATGCCCGGGAACGCTATCAATACGATGTTTGCCAGCGCGCGATCTCCTGGATCTTCGCCATGCAATGCAAGAATGGCGGCTGGGCCAGCTTTGATAAAGACAACACCAAAATGGTCTTCGAAAACATCCCGTTCGCTGACCATAACGCCATGCTCGATCCGCCCACCGTCGACATCACGGGGCGCATCCTGGAGATGCTGGCCACCTACGGCTACACGCAAAAGGATCGCCGAGTCGAGAAGGCCATCCGCTTCATCTATAACGAGCAGGAGCCGGACGGGAGCTGGTTTGGCCGTTGGGGAGTCAACTACCTTTACGGAACCTTCCTGGTATTGCGAGGTCTGGAAGCGATCGGAGTCTGGAACCACGAGCCGCAGATTCAGCAGGCAGCGGAGTGGATACGCATGGTGCAAAACGCGGACGGTGGTTGGGGTGAGAGCTGCGCCAGCTACGACGATCCCATCACCCGAGGCGTTGGCCCCAGCACGCCGTCGCAGACCGCGTGGGCTATTCTTGGTCTGCTATCCGCTGGGGACACTCGCAGCGACTCGGTTGCCAAGGGAGTTCGCTGGCTCATCGAGCGGCAGCTGCCCGACGGTTCGTGGGATGAAAGCATGGGAGAAGGGCCCACCCGGCAGGCTGTGATTACCGGCACCGGTTTCCCCCGGGTCTTTTATCTTGCCTACCATCTCTACCGGAACTACTTTCCCCTGCTGGCGCTCACTGACTACCGCCGTGCGATGGAAAGAGCTTAGAGCTCTTAGAGGAGATTTGAAACGATGGCAGTGCCGATCTCACAGATGTGGACCGTGGCCAGCTATGTGCTCAAGAAGCGCTTGAGCGGGCAAAAGCGCTACCCGCTGGTGCTTATGCTGGAACCTCTGTTCCGCTGCAACCTGGCCTGCGCCGGCTGCGGCAAAATTCAATATCCCGCACACATCCTCAAGAAGGATCTTTCGCCCGAAGAGTGTTTCCGCGCGGTCGATGAATGCGGTGCCCCCATGGTATCCATCCCGGGTGGCGAACCGCTGATGCACCCGCAGATTGGCGAGATTGTTGAAGGCCTGGTGGCGCGGAAGAAGTACATCTATCTCTGCACCAACGCCCTGCTGCTCAAAGAAAAGATCGGCCTCTTCAAGCCCAGCAAATACCTTACTTTCTCGGTCCATCTCGATGGCCAGCGCGAGCACCACGATTTCTCAGTTTGCCGCGAGGGCGGTTACGACAAGGCGGTGGAGGGAATACGCGAGGCGGTCAAGCGCGGCTTTCGCGTCACTCCTAATGCCACGCTCTTCGATGGCGCCGATCCTAACAGCGTGCGTGCTTTCTTCGACGAGGTAATGGCGCTCGGTGTTGAAGGCATCGTGATCTCGCCCGGCTACTCCTACGACAAGGCGCCCGACCAAAAACACTTTCTTGGCCGCGCGCGCACCCGCAGGCTCTTCAGGGCCATTCTGTCTAACCGGGAGAAGCACTGGAAGTTCAATATGTCTCCGTTGTTTCTCGAGTTCCTGATGGGCAAACGAAATTATGAGTGCACCCCCTGGGGCAACCCTGCCTATAACATCTTCGGCTGGCAGAAGCCGTGCTATCTGCTGCAGGATGGGTACGCTTCCACGTTCAAGGAGCTGATCGAGGAGACGGAATGGGAGAACTACGGCACCGCTTCGGGCAATCCGAAATGCGCCAATTGCATGGTCAGCTGCGGATACGAGCCTTCCTCGGTCAACGATATGTTCGGCTCTTTCCGCGGATTCATGTCTGCGGTTCGCGCCACCCTTTTCGACAAGTACGTGGATCAGGGTGCACGTGACCTGCTGACCTCTCCTCAGCTTGCCGGGCATTCGTCGCCATCGCTGGTGCAGATCGCCGGCGACACCAAGCGGCAGATGGAAGAGACACGCGCATGACCGGGAAGGCTGCGGGTAACGTTGATCCTGACACCTTGGAGCTGGCCCCGGGAACCAAGCACGAGAATCTGGAAGGCTGGGCGCCGGTTCTGGGTAGCGACGCGGAAGTGCTTGACGCACTGGAGAAGGCCTTCGACTATCGCGGGGACGTCACCATCACCTGCAAGGACGGCTCCGTGGTCGAGGGCTATATCTTCGACCGCAAGACGGGAGCTACGCTCGCCCAGTCCTGGGTCCGGCTCTTTCCCAAGGATTCGCGCGGAAAAGCGATCCATTCCTTACAGCGAGATTGCGGCGCTTACCTTCACCGGGAAAGACCGCGCCGCCGGCGCAAGCTGGGAGGCCTGGGTAAAGAAGTGGAACGAGAAGAAGGCAGCCGGCGAAAAAGGCTTTGGACTTCATCCCGAAGCGCTCGATTAATTCAAAAAACCGCAGGTCCCTCCACTGCGCTACCCCGGGTTTCCTGTCGAGGTTGGTGGCGTTGGCGACCTTCATGCGGCTTTCTTTACGGAAAGCCGCACACGCGGCAATGTCCAGCGCAGCGTGGCAGGAAATCCGGGTACGCTCCGGTCGGGATGACAATTCTGTTATAGAGCGCCTGCGATGCTGCGAAACCGTTGGGTTCAAAACAGAATTGTCATCCCGACCGGAGCGTAGCGCAGTGGAGGGACCTGCGGTTGCACTGTTTCTCAGTACAGGGGTATAGGTCTGAGAGTTTTCCTCACAGGAGCTACGGGGTTCGTCGGGAGCCACGTGGCGCAAGAGCTATCCCGTCGTGGCGCTGATCTTCGCATCCTCATCCGCCCCACCAGCAAGCTCGAGAATCTAGCCGGGTTCGCCGCAGAAACGGTGCTCGGTGACTTGTTGCGGGTGGACGCGTTGCGCAGCGCGATTGCCGGTTGTGATGCTGTCATGCACGTAGCTGCCGATTACCGGTTGTGGGTGACTGATCCAAAAACCATGTACGCGACCAACGTGACCGGAACCCGGGAGTTGCTGCGGATTGCCCGTGAAGAGGGCGTCCCCCGGGTCGTCTACACTTCGAGCGTAGCCACCATGGGCTTTCTTTCCAACGGGTGCCCGGCAGACGAAGCCACCCCGGTCTCTATCGACGACATGATCGGGGACTATAAGCGATCCAAGTACCAAGCGGAGCAGGAAGTCGTGGCCGCCGCGCGGGCCGGCCAGCAAGTGATTATTCTTAATCCAACGACACCCATTGGCTCGAATGACATCAAACCCACGCCCACCGGCCGCATCGTGGTGGATTTTCTCAACCGGAGATTTCCCGCATATATGGATACAGGCCTGAACCTGGTGGATGTGAACGAAGTCGCCAGAACGCATGCCGATGCTCTGGAGGCCGGCCGCTCCGGCGAGCGCTACATCCTGGGCGGGGAAAACCTGACCTTGAAGCAGATCCTGGATAAAATGTCGGCGATCACCGGCCTCCCTTCTCCCACCATGCGTGTGCCGCACAGCGTGGCTATGCTCTTCGCCCTCTGGGATCAGACCATCACCGGCAAGCTGCGCGGGCGCGAGCCCCGTGCTACCGTGGAGGCCGTACGTATGGGGAAGAAAAAGATGTTTGTCTCCTCTGCTAAAGCCGAGCGCGAGCTGGGATTCCGCGTGGTTCCCGTCTACGCGGCGCTACGCGCTGCCATCGAATGGTTTCGGGCGCATGGGTACGCGCCCCCCGCATGAGCCGCGTCGGTATCGTCGCCGCGCTGCCCGGCGAATTGAAGCCGCTGGTGCAGGGGTGGAACCCCATGCCTCTGCCCGGGACGCGCAAGGGCGAGGCAGCCTGGCTTTCTCGCGTGGACGGCGTAGAATGCGTCGCGGTCTATGCCGGGATAGGGAGTGAGGCTGCAGCCCACGCCTGCGGTATAGCGGCCCAGGGCGCGGCGCTCGATGCAATCGTCTCCGTAGGATGGGCTGGGGCCCTGTCCTGCGGTATTTTTCCCGGCAATGCATACGCCGTGAACGAAGTAATAGATGCCCTGACCGGGGAGCATTTCGCTACCAACTTCCCCTTGCCCCATGACACCGGCGTGCCGATGAGGCTGGTAACCACCGACCATATTGTCCAGTATGCCGAAAAGCGGCGCCTCGCCGGGCTTTATCAGGCCGTGATGGTCGATATGGAGGCTGCGACCGTCGCCCGCTTTGCCCTGAGCCAAAACATTGCGTTCTACTGCCTCAAGGCCATATCGGACGAAATCGCGGACGTCTTACCCGACTTCGGTCGCTACACGGACTCCGATGGTCATCTGCGCGTAGCAGCCTTGTTGGGCCATGTGGCTGTGCGGCCAAAGTACTGGCCCGCCATGGCGCGCATGGGCCAGAATGCGAAGCGTGGCGCCGTGGCAGTTGCCGGCGCGCTGGGTCCGCTCATAGGTGAGGCATAGCATGCAGATCGCGCCCGTTGTTCAGCAGTCGCAGGCCTCGCTTGCCGTGCCGGCCAGCATGCAGGCCGCTGTCTATCGCGGAGTGAACGATGTACGGATCGAAACCGTTCCTGTGCCCGCGATTGGGCCGGGCGAAGTGCTTATCCGGGTGCACAGCTGTGGCATCTGCGGCACCGACCTGAAGAAGATCCACACTGGATCGCACTCCGCTCCGCGGATCTTCGGTCATGAAACCGTAGGCACGATCGCCGCGGTGGGTGAGAGAGTAGACTCATTTGCTCTGGGCGACCGGGTGGCTGTCTTCCACCACATCCCCTGCGGCGATTGCTACTACTGCCGCAAAAAGACGTTCGCCCAATGTCCGGTTTACAAGCGGGTAGGCTGCACCGCTGGATTTGAGCCTTCCGGCGGAGGCTTCGCCGGGTATGTGCGGGTCATGGACTGGATCGTCAAGCGCGGGCTGATCAGGATTCCCGACGGCATCCCTTTTGCCCAGGCAGCCTTCGTCGAGCCCCTGAATACCTGCCTCAAGGGCGTGCGCAGCCTGAATCTCTCGCCGGATGAGACCGTGCTGGTGATCGGTCAGGGTCCCATCGGGATCATGCTGGCAGCGCTGGCCAAGCGGGCGGCTGCCAAGGTGCTGACGTCCGATCTCTATCCCGAGCGGCACGCTGTTGCGGCTACCTTCGGGCTCGATTCGCCCATCAATGCCTCGCGCGAAGATGTAGTTGGCGTGGTCCATGCGGCCACCGAGGGCCGGGGGGCGGATGCGGTCATCCTGGCTGTGGGCGGCAACCCGCTGATCCGCACCGCCATGGACGCGGCCCGTCCCGGGGGCCGTGTCCTGCTGTTTGCCCAGACCCAGCACGGAGAGGCAACCATCGATCCTGCCGCGGTATGCGTGGACGAGAAGACGCTGCTGGGCTCCTACAGCGCCTCCGTAGACCTCCAGGACGAAGCCCTGGGTCTGGTTTTTGAGGGCTATGGCCAGGGATTCGACCTGACCCGGCTGGTCTCGCACCGTTTCCGCTTGACCGAGGCGGTGGCTGCGCTGGCCGTCGCCTCCGAGCCCAAGGCGAGCTCGATGAAGATCATGATCGAAGAAGGCACATAGAATAGGAATGCATGCTAAGTGAGATGAACGCTGCCGTTTTGTACGGCAAGGAAGACGTCAGGATCGAACGGGTTCCTATCCCCGCCGCTGGTAAGGGGGAGATTGTGATCCGCGTTCACGCCGCTCTCACTTGCGGCACCGACCTGAAAGTTTTCCGCCGCGGCTACCATGCCAAAATGATCGAGCCGCCCGCGCTTTTCGGCCATGAGCTCGCTGGGGTTGTCCACGAGACCGGAGCCGGGGTCCGCAGCTTCAAACCAGGTATGCGCGTGGTGGCGCTGAATTCGGCCCCTTGCGGCGTCTGCTACTGGTGTGTTCGCAAACAGGAAAACCTTTGCCAGGACCTGCTCTTCAACAACGGTGCGTATGCCGAGTACATTCGCATCCCCGCCCGCATCGTGGCCAAGAACACCCTCATCGTTCCCGAGAGTTTGCCCCTGGAGCACGCGGCGTTGACCGAACCTCTGGCCTGTGTCGTGCGCGGGTTAGAGGAGACAGGGGCCAAGCGTGGTGACATCGTAGTGGTGATCGGAGCCGGACCGATCGGTCTGATGTTCATGCACGTAGCCCAGCTGTCGGGCATGAAAGTGATCGCGGTAGTTAAGCGCGATGAGCAGATTGCTTCCGCCACCACTTTCGGCGCGACTCATGTCGTGCACACCGCTTCCGTTGTCGATGCCGTGGCTGCGGTGCGCGCCCTGACACCCGACCACCGCGGTGTGGATGTGGCCATTGAAGCGGTGGCCACGCCTCTGACCTGGCAGTGGGCTGTGGACATGGTTCGCCGCGGCGGCACGGTGAACTTCTTCGGGGGCTGCGCCGCCGGCACCAAGGTAGAGATCGATACCAATCGGCTGCACTACAACGACATCACGCTCAAGGCGAGTTTCCACCATACTCCGGCTGCCTGCCGCAGGGCCTTCGACTTGCTGGCCAGTGGGCGCTTCAAGTGCAGCGAATACATAACCGGCAGAGCCCAGTTGTCGGAGCTGGAAACCGTCTTACGCCGCCTGAAGGATCGCTCCAACGACATCAAGACGGCTATCATTCCATAGGAGCGGTACATTGCTGTGGTATCCCACTCAAGCCAAAACCGGGCTTGAATGGGGCACCCAGCCTTCGTTACGCAGAGTTTGGTTGAGGACCTCGGTTTTGGATAACAGTCGAGAGTGCTCAGGACGACAGGGAACTGGTTAGAACGCGGCTGGTCCGGACAAAGGCTGGGTGCCCCATTCAAGCCCGGTTTTGGCTTGAGTGGGATACAACAGCATTCAACGCCGAGCTTTGTATCAGGGCATGATTTTAGTCGTGCCGTAACGCGAAGATATTTGAGGGCTTTGGCCCCTGAGGAAGCATGACAGTCGAGAGTGCTCAGGACGATAGGGAACTGGTAGAGCGCGGCTGGTCCGCGCTTCCGGCGGAATACCGCATCCCCGAGCAGCGCCCGACCCTGGAGCAAGCGCGTGCCTACTGCCAACGGCTGGCCATTACCCATTACGAGAACTTTCACGTGGCCTCGTGGTTTCTACCCGCCCGGCTGCGGCCTCACTTCCACAGCATCTACGCTTACTGCCGCATCGCAGATGACCTGGGTGATGAGGTAGGGAACCGAGAGCAATCCCTTGCGCTGCTCGATCTGTGGGGGAGAGAACTGGACGCCTGTTACCGCGGCGAGGCGACGCACCCTGTCTTTGTCGCGCTCGCCGAGACTATCCGCCTTTGCGACATTCCGCAGAAGCCCTTCGCCGACCTGCTGGTGGCTTTTCGTCAGGACCAGACAGTGCCGCGTTACCAGACCATGGACGACGTGCTGGACTACTGCAAGTACTCTGCCAACCCAGTCGGACGTCTAGTCCTGTATGCCTGCGGCTATCGCGACTCGGAGATGTTTCGGCTCTCCGACTTCACCTGCACCGCTTTGCAATTGGCAAACTTCTGGCAGGATGTGAACTCCGACTATGCGCGCGGCCGAATCTACCTGCCGCTCGACGATATGCATCGTTACGGGGTGGACGAGGCCACGATCGCGCGGCGCGAGCCCACAGCGGCCTTTCGCGAGCTGCTGCGGTATGAAGTCGACAACACCCGTCAACTATTCACCCAGGGCTTTCCGCTGATCGACCAAGTTGATCGCGAGCTGGCGCTCGATCTGGATCTGTTCAGCCGCGGCGGCCTGGAAATATTACGCGCCATCGAGCGCCGGCAGTACGACGTGCTCACCATGCGTCCAGTGATTTCTAAAACCAGGAAACTTGCGCTATTGGCGCGTGCGCTGTGCGGCAAACTGCCTGGGGTTTCGCGGCCCAGGCGGGCGGCGTGACCCCTGAGGTCCAGGCGGCGTACGCTGCCTGCCGGGCAATTGCGCGCAAGAAGGCAAAGAATTTCTACTACGCCTTTATTGCCCTGCCGGCGAGCAAGCGGGACGCGATTTGCGCCGTCTACGCCTTCATGCGCAAAGCAGATGACCTCTCCGACGATGAATCGCTCGCCATTGCCGACCGCCGGGTTGCGCTCGACAGTTGGCTAGCCAATTGGCATCTTGCGCTGGCTGGTGCGCCCACCAGCGACCCTGTTTTCGTCGCTCTATTGGATGCGCAGCATCGCTTTGCCATTCCTTCGCAATTGCTCGACCAGCTGGTACAAGGCACAGCGACGGATCTCGAGCCCAGGTTCACCTCATATGCAACCTTCGCTGATCTCTATCGCTACTGCTACCTGGTAGCCTCGGTGGTCGGGCTGGTGTGCATTCGGATTTTCGGATATCTCGATCCGCGGGCGGAGAAGCTTGCGGAAGAGACCGGCATTGCTTTTCAGCTAACCAACATCCTGCGCGATGTGCGCGAGGATGCGCAGCGCGGCCGCCTCTATCTGCCGCTGGAAGATCTGGAACGCTGCGGTGTGAGCCCCAGTTCCATGACGGCAATTTCCAGCGGAAAGCAGCTGATGCCGCCGCAGCGCCAGGTGCTGGCCATCCAGGCGGAGCGCGCTGGGCAGTTTTACAAATCCGCGGAAGCGCTATTGCCCTTGATCTCGCCTG
The DNA here is from genome assembly GCA_963711525.1 of uncultured Acidobacteriaceae bacterium. Lineage (GTDB taxonomy): Bacteria > Acidobacteriota > Terriglobia > Terriglobales > Acidobacteriaceae > PALSA-350. Next base: position 255,529 of record CAVQEO010000001.1, read on the forward strand.
ACAGCCGGGCAGCGATGTGGGTCCTGGTCACCATTTACCATCGTTTGTTGCGGCACATCGAACAGCGCAATTTTGACGTATTTTCCGCCCGTGTCGGCGTTCCGGCCTATGAGAAGCTGAGCATATTGGGATGCGGCCTGTTCAAGACGCTGGCGCAGGGTGTGTGGGCCTGATTCGTTCAGTCATTGTGATCGGCGGTGGATTGGCGGGGCTCTCAGCCGCGTGTGCCCTGGCTGATGCGGGCTACCAGGTTCGCTTGCTGGAGAAGCGGCGCTACCTGGGCGGCCGCGCCTCCTCCTATGAGCACCCAGGAACGGGAGAGGTGATCGACAACTGCCAGCATGTATTGCTGGGCAACTGTGTCAACCTGATCGATCTCTACCGCCGGTTGGGTGTGAGCGACGCGATCCGCTGGTTCGATCGCCTTACCTTCGTCGAGCCGGGTGGACGGAGAAGCATTCTTGAGCCCTCGTTTCTGCCCGCGCCCTTTCATTCCATGCCCGCCTTTCTGCGCGCGCCGGCGTTTTCCTTTTCTGACAAGCTGGCCATCGGACGCGGCATGAGCGCTTTCCTCACCGGTATTCCCAAAGACTCCGAAGAGAACTTTGCCCACTGGCTGGCGCGCCATGGGCAGACTGCCGGAGCGATCGACCGCTTCTGGAAGCCGGTGCTGGTAAGTGCGCTGAATGAGGATCCGGACCACATGTCGGTGCATTACGCCGGCCAGGTCATCCGCAAGTCGCTCCTGCTTTCGCCGGGAGCGGGGAGGATGGGCGTTCCCACCATTCCTCTGAGTGAGCTGTACAGCCGTGCCATCGATTACATCGGAGGCCGCGGTGGACACGTGAATCTAAATTCAGCTCCGGAGTCGTTTCAGTGGTCTGAAGAAACCCAGGAATGGACCGTGACTACGCGAGACCAAAGCTTCACCAGCGATGCTATGGTGGTGGCGCTGGCATTTGAAGGCTTGAGTAAGTTGCTGCCATTGATGCCGCGAAACCTAGAGGCCGAGCAACTAGGGGTCAATCTGGGACATTTTGGGCATTCACCGATCACCGGCATTCATCTGTGGTTCGATCGCGAGATCACCGATCTGGAGCATGCGATCCTGCTTGACGCAACCATTCAGTGGTTGTTTCACAAATCGCGCTTGCAGCCGGAGAAGCGTCGTGCTGACTCGGGTAGTTATGTCGAGCTGGTAGTGAGCGCGTCCAAGTCGATGGTCGAGATGCAGCGCCAGGAGATCATCGATCTGGCATTGCGAGAATTAGCGGAGTTCTTTCCGCTTGTAGCGCAGGCGAAGCTGGTCAAAGCCGCGGTTGTCAAAGAGGTCCGCGCCACCTACTCCATTCGTCCGCAGCTTGATCTACTTCGACCGACAGCCTTAAGTCCATGGCCGCAAGTCTTTCTGGCGGGCGACTGGATCGCCACTGGCTGGCCAGCCACCATGGAGGGCGCTGTGCGCAGCGGCTACTTGGCCGCCGAAGCTGTCAGTCGGGCCGCCGAAAAGCCATCGCACTTTTTGCAACCCGACTTGCTAGCCACCGGCCTCATGCGCCTGCTGCGGAAGCTATAAACCATACTTGTCCAAATTAGCGTCTGATCGCGCACGAAGACTGGGTAGAACAAAGCGAGACCGATTTTCAGACCGCAACGTAACAACCCCGCAGAGCCTTGGAGTCTGCTATTAGTTTTCTCAAAATTCGCGATGAAAACAAAAGGTTTAAGCGTGTCCAAAACGCGAAAAGCCAATAAAGTCACAGGCTCTGAGCCTGTCGAACGGGGCGGCTGAGAATTTCCCAGGATGGACCCGGATTTCCTGTGAAGCTCGTTGGAATCAATGAGCCTTACGCGGCTTTCCGTGAAGAAAGCCGCATAGGCAGACATGTCTAGAGCAGCGTACAGGAAATCCGGGGGAATCCTGGGTGCACTCCTACTCCACGCAAATGCCTTGGCGACGAACCGCCGACAGGACTACGAAGAAGCAGACACCCAGAAAGGCGCCAGGGCCGACAAGCCTCGGCGCCCTTCATCGTCTAGCAGGTTAGAAATGGAACTTCCCTCCAAGCTGCAGGGTGCGAGGGTCGTAGGCGGTCGTGACCTGTCCGAAGTTCGCGTCCCCGGAGTTTTGATCGATGTTGTTGAATTGCGTGTGGTTGAAGACGTTGAAGTATTCAAATCGCAGTTCGAAGCTTGGGCCGCCTTCTTTAATGGGAATGTTTTTGAACAGTGACCAATTGAAGTTGACCAGTCCCGGTCCCACGACCGCATCTTTTCCGGCATTGCCAAAGCCCTGGTTGGGTCCGCCATTCCAGGGAGCGGTTGGATTTGCAAACGAAGCGGTGCTGAACCACGCCAACCGTTTCTTTGGGTAGGAGACCGGCGCCACCAGGTCCGGACGGTTCTCAGTACCGCCGCCCAGACCGAGAGTGTCGACGGTGCCCGTGTATTGAATGTATTGTGGCGTTCCCGATTGCCATACCGTTATGCCCGAGAATTGCCAGCCTCCAAGAGCCGTACGCTCCAGCAGGTTTTGACTGTTCGAGAAAAATGGAAGGGTATAGATGTAGTTCACATTGAGGATATGACGCCGGTCGAGCGTTCCAGACCCACGGTCATACGCCGGGTTAAAGGGATTTGAGAGGGCGCCGAGATCATTGCTTACCTCATCGATCTCATGAGAAAAGGTGTAGGCCACTTGCGTGGTAAGCCCATGCCGGTTCTCCATGCGCACACCTATCTGGAGCGAGTTGTAGTTGAAATTGGTTTCGTTCTCCTCTTGCGTAATCGTGCTAAAGCCAGGTTGGATTCGATATAGGTTCGCGTTCAGCGTGCCGTTGGAAACGCCCTCGCGCAGGTCGTATGGATTGGCTGCGTTGTTTGGATCGGTCAAGGGCAAGGTGTTGATGGACCGGTCATCGTTCTGGTCCCAACCTAGAGAGCCGGCGTACTGCACCACCGCGACGACCGACGGGGCGAGCTGCCGTTGCACTCCAAAGCTGAAATTCGCGGTCCCAGGAGGCGTGTACTTGTACTCCAGATTGGTCAAAGTTGAGGGAAAGGTCTGAGACGTTGTGAGTCCGGTCAAGGCGCTGGTATTCGGGTTGGAAAAGTAAACGTTGGTGGCGGTGGGAATGTATGCAAAGGGTGGATTCAAGGCAGCGTTATATACATCGTTGCCCTGAACACGCTCAAAGAACATTCCAAAGCCGCCTCGGACAATCGTCTTTCCATCTCCGAAGAGATCGTAGGCAAAGCCGACTCTTGGTTGCCAGGTGTTGTATTTGTTCTGGACATTCCCACGGGGGAAACCATCGACGCCAGCCAACTTGATGCCATTGAGATAGAACAGGTTGCCGCCGTAAGACGTGAGAGAACTGGGATTCAGCGTGCCCGCCGCTGTCACAGGATTACCCAGGGAAGTGTTGTAGTCCGCCGGAACGAAGTTCGCAAACTGGTTATATCGCTCAAAGGCATGCGGCAACCCGTCGAAACGAAGGCCGAGGTTGAGTGTCAACCTGGGTTGGATGTGCCAGTTGTCCTGGACGTAGAAACCGTAGTTGTTGTTGACCCAGTGTTTGCCAAACAGATAGTTGAGTTGTTCAAAGGTGCTGGCGTCCCCGAGGAGGAAATTCACATACGAGTCGCCGGAAAATGCGCTCGAGTTGAAAATTGCGGTTCCTTGGGTGTTGTACTGCAGTTGCTGGTTCTTGTAGTCGTGCAGCCAGCTGAATCCAAACTTGAACTGGTGCAGTCCGTGGGTCCAGGATAGATCGTCGCGCCACTCGAAACCTTCGTAGCCGTTCTTCCAGGGATAATAACTTGAGCTCCAGTTTGTTTGTAGCGGCTTACCCACCAGGTCGATCTCTGGCAAACGGGCGCCTTGGTTGCTGGCTAGCGGGAAGAAGCTGGTAGCTGTCCACCCGCTGGGCTGGACAAAGGTGCCGCCAGGGCCGGTGATGGGAGTGAGGGTGATCTTGTTGCCGCTGTAGAGGTAGGCGGTTTCGTTGAGCAAGTTGGGTGAAATTGTCTGCGTGAGTTTGATAACCGCCGACCAGGCCGGATTTTGCATGGCCGAGCCCACGGTCGGATAGGTACTGTCGCTCCATAACGGCGGGAAAACGCTCAAGTTGACCGGCTCATGGAGTAAATGGCCCATCAGCTGAAGCTTGCTGTTGATGGCGTGGTCGATGCGAACCACGTCTTCGCGGACATTGGTCGGCGAGGGGATGGACGAAACGAATTGACTGGTGCCGAAGTTCGGCTTGGGGAAGGTGCCCGCGTTCAGTTCGAGGACAGCATTCTGGTCGATCAGGTTGACGGGGATGATATTGCCGGGGAAGGGTTGTCCAGGAGTTAGACCGTCAGCTTTGTAGATCAAGAGCTTGGCTGGGTCACTGGTGGCTGGAACCACCGGGACCGCACCGCCGGAGGGAACGGTATATGCCAATGACGCTCCGGCGGTCGCGAAATTGCTGGCCAAAATGGTATTCACGGTAGTAGGCGCACTTCCTTCAATCAGCCGTCGCCACTCTTCATTCACAAAGAAGAATGTTCTCTTGCGCGAGTTGTTATAAATGTGGGGAATAAAGAGCGGTCCGCCGATATTGCCGCCGGGTTCGTTCAGCCGGAACTCGGGCTTCGCCTGGCCTGCCAGCTTGGTGAAGTAATTGTTGGCATCGTAGTCTTCGTTGCGGTTGAAATAATACAGGGTTCCGTGGAAGTCCTGGCTGCCGGACTTGATCACCATGAGGATGGTTCCGCCTGAGCCGATGCCGTAATCCGGTGAGTAGTTGCTGTCAAGAGTCTGGAATTCGGCCAGCGCATCGATCGAGGGCAGGGAGCCGAAGCAGCCGCCGCAGCCGCGATCGTTCAGTTCGCCTCCATCCAACAGGTAGATGTTGTGGGTAGTACGGGTTCCATTGAAGCTGATGCCGTTAGCGGACGTCAGAGCATTCACGCCGCTAAAAGCCGGCAAGTTGTTGGACACGCCCAAGCCCAGGGCCGCAAGCGCAGTCACATTGCGGCCGTTAGTCGCCAACTGGGTGACCTGCTGGCCGGTGATCAGGGTGCTGAGCTCGCTGGTTTCCGATTGTACCTGCAGGGCGTTCGCCTGGACGGTGACCGTTTGGGCGGCGTTGCCGACCGTGAGGGTGACGTCCTCCTTGAGGGTCTGATCGGTGTTGACAACGATGTTTGTTCGGTTGAATTTCTGGAATCCCGCCGCGGTGGCGTCCAGATTGAAGTGCCCGACGCCGACGTTGGCGAACGTATAGATGCCCGAGCCGTTCGACGCCGTATCTCTGACCTGGCCGGTGGCGACGCTGGTGAGAGTGATGGCGACATTTGGAACCACTGCTCCGGTGGGATCCACCACCGTTCCTGTGATGGTTGCGTTTTCCTGAGCCCACACCAGGGGCGCAGCTAGAAGGGCCGCAATGAATGCGGCAGCCAACAAGAAATGAGAACGACGCATTTTAGTCTCCAAAATGGAACATCCGCTAGGGGGTCCGCGCCGCAAAACTATGCATAGATAGGTCTTTCTCTTTTCGCATTGAGGACCCATTGGGAAACGTTTTCTTGATGTGCGAAAACGCGATCCACTACACCGTTTTTCTTAAAGTTAATCGCCCGCCCTTTTTGCTGGGCGCGCGGGGCTTTGGAATTTCAGTTCACGCGACACACTGCGGGTAAATGTTTTCCGCGCAGAGTATTTAACTCACGAAATGAGCGGCTGTCAACACCATTTCGTACAGCCTAACGACCCCGGAGCGAGATCTCGTATTTCAAATTATGGTGGCGTCATATGTCGTATGAATCACCGACCGTTTATCCCCACCGCAGCCCTTCCATTGTGATCAGTCTGGCGTCAGAGATGCGCCGCACGCATCGGTCAATCCGCCCACGCGACCGATGTTCGGCTGCACCACATCGGCCTGGGCTCAGTCCATCAGCTCAAGAAATTCGAACCTGCAGTCTCCGTCACTTCCACAGGCAAAAGCGGCATGTTGGAAGCCCGCCGCACCGTCAACATCAACAGCACTCCAGCAATCAGCCAAGCACATACGAGAATAGGCGCGTACCGCAGCGGCGCGTCCGGCAAGGGCACAACAGAATGGTAGGCGACCCAAAGCAGAGAAAGTGTTGAAAGCACGGGGAAGAGAACGTGCAGCACCGGGTTGAACTCTGAGGGCCGTTGGCGCCGGTAAAGAAAGTAAACCCCGACGTTGCCTGCGGAATAGAGGAAGATGAGAACCAGCGTCATGGTGACGCCGAGAAAGTAGTACTCCTGGTCCGGACCGATCCAGAAGCCGATGGCGATGCCAATGGTCAGGGTGATGAACGTCTGCAGCGCAATAGCATTCACCGGGGTGCGAAAACGAGGATGGATATACTCGAGTGCGGCGGGCAGAGAGCCCGCTCTACCCATGGCATAAAAGACCCGGACCGCGGCATTGGTGCCGGCGATCGCCGCGCCCAGGATGGAGTTGATGACCGCCACCATCACCAATATCCAGGCCCCACCCCACAGACGCTTGGCCAGCAAAATGACCGGATTCTCTGCCGACACGGCAAACGTATCGATATGGCTCGTGCCCCAGCCGGTGAGTATGGCCAGGGTGCAAAACACAAAGAAAAACCCCATCAGCGTAATCGAAAGAAGCACGGCACGAGGAAGCGATCGCCGCGGGTCGCGTGTTTCTTCCGCCAGGGGAGCAATGGCTTCAAAACCTGTGTAGGTGAAGATGGAGAAGACGATGGCGAGATAGAACCCCTTCTTCCCGAAGTCGTGCACGGAAACGAAATCCTGCAGATGGACTCGTCCATCGCCCGGATGCATGAAGCCGGCGACCGCCAGCGCCATCATGATCACGATCTCAACGATGGTCAGCCACATGACGAAGGCGGCCGAGATTTGGATACCGCGATAAATGAGCAGCGTGATCAGCAGCGCGAAGACAACGTACACCACATACCACGGACAGTTAACGTGGGCTTCCATCCTCAAAGTAGTCTGCAGCAGAAAGCCCAGGTACGCCAGGTTCACTGCGGCAGTGAGCGGGTCGTATAAGAAGAACATCCAGCCAGCGAGAAATCCCGCCTTGGGGTTGAGAGAGCGGCTTACGTAGGTGTAATATCCGCCGGCCGAAGGCAGATGCAGCGCCAGTTGCGCCAGGCAGACCCCGAGCACCAGCACGATCAGGAATGCGATCAGGTAAGCCAGAGGAGAAGCCGTGCCCGCCATCGTGGTAACGAACTGCACCGTCACTACCAACCCCATTGCAGGTGCGATGTGCGTGATGCCTTGGGTGAGCACTGCGGAGAAGGAAAGGGCGTTGGCTCGCAGGCTATCGGTCCGTGGAGACGAAGGCTTCATAGGTTATCTTGGAAACAATGGCCGGGGAGCGGACTGGTCCGTTTATTGTAAAGGCCAGTAGTCCTGGAGGAAGAACGTAATGCTGGAACGTTTACTAGTGGAGGGGGCGCCTAAGCCTCAGGGTCCTTATTCAAGCGCAGTGCGGGCGGGAGATTTTCTTTTCATTTCCGGTCAGGGCCCAGTGGATGCCGCGACCGGCGAGATGCAGTCGGAGGCTACCGTGCAGGAGCAAACCAGGCTCGTGTTGCAGCATGTGCAGACCATCCTCCGGGGTTGCGGGGCCGATCTGCAGGACGTAGTCAAATGCTCCGTGTTTCTGCACGACGCGCAAGACTTTAGCGCCATGAATGAGGTGTATGCCGAAGTCTTCGGGGTCCACAAGCCCGCCCGCACTACGGTCGCAGCGGGCATGGTAGCCGCCGGCATGAAAGTGGAAATCGATTGCATTGCCTACCGGCCCATATCCGCATAGAAACGGATCACTCTACCCAATGACAGCATCAGACCATCGGCTCGTCGTTGTCACCGGCGGTGGCAGCGGGATCGGTCGGGCAACCGCCTTGCTGTGCGCAAAGCGGGGTGACCGCGTTGCCATTCTGGATAAGAACGGTGAGAGCGCAAAACAGGCTGCCGATGCAGCACGAGGCGAAGGTGCGAGCGGAGCTGTCGGCTTGGCGTGTGACGTTGCTGACGAGGCCCAGGTAGCCCAGGCTTTTGCGCTGATCTATGAGCAGTTCGGTGCGCCTTACGGCATCTTCGCCAACGCGGGCATCGATATCGGCGGCCTGATCCATGAGATGCCGCTGGAACTCTGGAAGCATATTCTGGACACCAACCTGACCGGCATTTTCCTCACCTGCAAACACGGTCTGCAACAGATGCTGACCGCGCAGATTTCCGGGTCGGTCGTCTGTACTGGGTCACCGACCGCATTCATCGCCATGGCGGCAGGCGGTAGTGGTGCCTACAGCGCAACCAAGGGAGCCATCTCGTCGCTGGTGCGCTGTATGGCCATCGACTACGCAAAATTTGGCATACGCGTCAATGCCATCGTTCCGGGAGCAACGGAGACCCGCTTGATGTGGAACAATGTGGGGGCGGTCGAAGTCGAAACCATGCGAGCCGAGCTTTGCCGCGAGATTCCATTGGGACGGCTGGCGAGCGCGGACGAACCAGCGCGCATCGTAGCCTGGCTGCTCTCTGATGAGACCGTCTACATGACTGGTTCGCACGTGGTTTGTGACGGAGGAATTTTGGCGAAGGGCTCGATCAGCGTATGACGCCGCCTACGATTAGTTCTTGAGCAGCGCCACGCCGCAGCACACAAATACCGCCGCCAGCCAGCGCCGGCGATCGACGTTCTCGTGTAGAACCCACTTCGCCGCCACAGCATTGCTGACAAAAGTGAGGGAACCCGCCGCGGGAGCAACCAGGCTCACGTCGGCATGGCTAAGGGAAAAGAGCAGGGAGAAGAAGCTGAGGGCCATACAGGTGGCTCCGGCCAGAAAGCGGCCTTCGCTCACCACCGCCCCCACTGCGCCTGCGAAGCCGCGTGTCGCCTTGATATTGTCCAGGTCGCCTATACCGCGCATGGCTGAGGCAATCAACACATCGCCTGCAGTGGCGGTCAACACGATGGCGCCAATCATGGCGGCAATAGCCGGGCCCGAGCTCAAGTTCATGGCCCTTCCCGCACTGACCTGGTAAATCTTCGGCCGGGTGCTGGATCAGCGGAATCGCGCGGCGTATACGCCGGACCCTGGGTTACGAAACCCACTCCGGCTGTGATCAGGGCTATGCCCAGCCAGCGCTCAGCCGAAATCTGTTCATGCAGCCAGAACTTGGAAAGAATTGCCACCGCAACGTAGGCCAGCGAAGTAGCAGGCAGCACAAAGGTCAGATCCGCCCAGGAGAGCGCCGTGAGGTAGGAGGCGAAGAAGACCAGCAGCAACAGCACTCCGCCCAACACCCAGGGGGTTCGCAACGCAGACAGAAGCACATCGGGATGAGACAAGGATACCGGCCCGACTCGCTTCATCCCCACGGCTAGCGAGGTATCGCCAAACGCCGAGGTGAGCGTTACCACGCCCAGAACAAGATACCGCCGCGGGGTCATAGTGGAGGTATTCATGGAACTCGAGAACGGTTAAACCGGCTCACGCTCCAGCGTTCACCGCAGGCCCAGGAGTATTGGCGGCCTTCACCTTACCGTCTGCCACCACCTTGTTGCGTGCGGCACGGAGTTTCAGAAACGACTTCGCCTCGACATAGAGCCGTTTGACGTCCCGATTGACGATGGCCTTGCTCACGATGCGCCATGCCGCCTTAGGACGGAAGTAGTACTCATCGTAGAAGCGGTGCACCATCTCCAAGACGTAGTCCTTGGGCAATCCCGGGTACTCGATGTGTGCCAGCTGGTGTCCGCCTTCATCGACCATGGCTCCATTGTTGATGATGAAACCGTTCTCGGCGGCGAAGTCATAGAACTCCGTGCCCGGATAGGCATGGGCAATCGACACCTGGATCGTCTCCACGTCGAGAGCTTTGGCGAAGTTGATGGTGTTGCGAATCGACTCCCTGGTTTCGCCCGGCAGACCGAGAATGAAGTCGCCATGAATGGTCAGCCCGAGCTCGTGGCAATCGCGGGCGAAGTCGCGCGCGCGCTCCACCGTGGCGCCCTTTTTGATGTTCTTGAGAATCTGCGGATCGCCCGATTCGAAGCCTACAATCAGCAGCCGGCAACCTGCTTCACGCATTGCCTTCAGTGTCTCGCGGTCGGTGGTCACGCGCGACGTGCAGGACCACGTCAACTTCAACGGCTTGAGCTTCGCGCACAGTTCCACCGTGCGTGCTTTCTGAATGTTGAAGGTGTCGTCGTCGAAGAAAAATTCTTTTACGTCGGGGAACAGCTCTTTGGCGTGCGCCATCTCTGCGGCAACGTCGTCGGTTGAGCGTTTGCGCCATGCGTGCCCGCTCAGCGTCTGCGGCCACAGGCAGAAGGTGCACTGCGCCGGGCAGCCTCGCGTGGAGTAAAGAGAGACGTAGGGATAGAGCAGGAACGGAACGTTGTACTTCGTCACATCGATGTCGCGCTTATAGACATCGGTGACCCATGGCATTTGATCCAGGTTGTCTACCTGCGGGCGGTCGGGATTGTGCACGACACTGCCGTCCTTGAGGTAGCTGATGCCCAGAATTTGGTCCAGTGGCTTGCCATTGGCAAACTCCACCACCGAAAAGTCAAACTCGCGCCGGCACACGAAATCGATTGCCGAACACTCGTTCAGTGCTTTGTCGGGCGATGTGGTGACCGGCGGTCCGACGAAAGCGACTTTGATCTGGGGATTGGCCCGCTTGATGGCCTCGGCTAACTTTTGGTCGCCGGTCCAGCCGGGTGTGCTGGTAAACAGAACCAGGAATTCATAGCTCTTGGAGATCTCGATGGTTTCCGTCGCTGAGACGTGGTGCGGTGGGGCGTCCAGCATCCGGGAGCCTTCCAGCATCCCAGCCGGGTACGCGAGCCAGACTGGATACCAGTAGGACTCAATCTCACGCGTAGCGGGCCAACGTGAACTGGCTCCGCCGTCAAAATTCTCGAACGATGGGGGGTTTAACAGTAACGTTTTTAGTGGCATAGGCTCAACTTACAGTCTAACAGCACTACCGGCGTAGAGGGTGAAAACAGTACACTTAAGAGCACACCCGAAGCATTGGATGCCGGCCATGTCAAGAGGGGTTCGGGAACCGTTCCATTGCATCCATTTTTTTTAAGGGCGGGCCGCAGGCACTCCCTTAGCCCAGTCTTCGATCCTCCCCATCGACCGCAGCAGAGAGAGACGGGCCTGCGTCAGTTGGAAGCGGGTTTCGAGCATATCAACGAACCGGCTCCGCTCATTGATGTGAGCACCCTGTTCGTCCTTGGGTAAGGGCGCCCCTGCACCTGTACTGCCGCTCCCTTCGTGAAGCTGGGTGGTGATCGCGTCCAGTTGATCCTGGGCCAACTCGTTCTGCAATTCTGCCACCTGCTCCTGTGCCGTAAGCTCGGTCACGCTCCTCTGCAATTGCAGAATTTGCTCCCCGGCCTGGTCGCGCAGTTGATCCGCCTGGGCGGTCGCCTCCACTGCCTCGGCACTCGAGCCCATGGCTCTTGCCTTGCGCGTTGCATCGAAGAGCGGCAAAGTGATCTGGATGCCTACATTGAAGTTGTTGTGCTGAAAGCGCAGGTAGTATTCGTTGTAGTTGTTGAACTTAGCGTACCGGTTGTATTCTCCCCCGAAAGCGAAGGTCGGGCGGTTATTCTGCCGGGTATCCCCGAAGGATGTGAAAAGCTTCGATCGGGCCGAGGCATAAGCAGCCTTCACGCTGTTATTGCCATTCATCACCAGACTCTCGGTAGAACCCTCCGGCGAAATCTCCGGCGCCTTCGGAATGGTTTGGGGTTCGGATACCATGTCGGGCGCGTTAAGGCCGGTCAAGTGAGCGAGGCGGGCGCGCAGCAGATCGGCCTGGTCCACAAGATGGAGCCGCCTGAGCGTAATCTGGGCCCCGGTCAGGCGAGCCTTGGTCAATTCCACTTTGCTGTCCAGCCCGGCATTGACCCGGTCGGTCTCGATCTCAACCAGTCTGAGCACAAAGCCGGTCTGCTGATCGAGCGCAGTGATCTCCTCCCCGACGGTGGTCAGCTGAATGTAGTCGAGCGCGGTGTCCATGATGACCTGCTGCCGGGTGTCTTTCAGTTGCAATTGCGCGGACAACAGCGCCGCGCGAGCAGAGCGGATATAGTCCGGTTGCGAGAAGGAGTAGGCCAGCGAGTTTGCGCTGACGCTGTAGATCGAAGGCTGGCCAACCGGGAAGCCGTAAGAATATCCCAGGCTGGAGCCAACGGAAAAGCTGGGCTTATAGGCGTCTACGCTCTCCATCACCGCGGCCTCGGCGTGCTGCACCTGGGCCGCGCCAATGCGCACTGGCGTACTGTTACGCAGGGCCAGATCGACCGCAGTATAGAAGGAAACCTGGGCCGCCGCTCCCCTCTGCGCAATCAGCGCAAACATACCCAACAACACGAACTGGCAGGCGTGCCTCACCGATATGGTTGACCCTCGAATTTCTGCATTCCGCATTTTACAGATCGGCCAGCACGGACTTACTCGACGATGCGAATTGGAACACCTTCGGAGATCGGCGCCCCGTTAGTCGTGCCCAGGGCGACCTGCGTATGTTCCTTGAGGCCCTTAAGAATCTGCACCGACGTGAGGTTCAGAGCGCCCACCTCTACCGGGGCTCGACGCAGGGTGCTGCCGGAGACCACGTAAACATAATCACGCCCACCCTCGATATGGAGAGCCTCACGAGGAACCGTGAGTGCATTGCGCACTTCCTGGGTAACGACTGTTACCACCACGCTTATATTGGGCAACAGCACCCCGTTCGAGTCCTCGATGCTCACCAGAACCTCTCCCACCCTCCGGGTTCCATAGTCGATCACGGACGAGGGCAGGCGGATGATGTGCCCGTGGAATTTCAAATCCGGCTTAGCATCCCACACAATCGTGACCGGATTGTTGAGTTGCAGGTCGCCAATTTCCGGTTCGTCGAAGTAGGCGTGCACCTGGAGCTTGGAGAGGTCAGCCAGCTGCAATATCTCCGCCCCGGGCTCAATATAGGCAAAGCGCGTTACGGGCAGCGAAAAAACCGTGCCGGCGAAGGCAGCGCGCACATTCGATTGTTCGATCACCTGGGCAGCGGCGTCGCGGGCTGCCTCCGCTTCCTCCACGGTCGATTGGGCCCGGGTTAGATCAACCTTCGCGAAAGGCTTTGTCTTCTGTTCCTCAAGCGAGTGGAGCGATGCCTGCGCAATCTCCAAGCGTGTTTGCGCCTGGGCCACCTCGCTAGGCGCCGCGGCTCCCTTGGCCGCCAGTTTCTGGATCACGTCCAGGTCCCGAGCAGCCTGGTCGCAATTGATTTTTGCTTTGGCGATGCTGCTGTCAAGGGCGAGCTGCTCCTGATGGTTGCCGCCGGCCTCGACCGTCTGGTAGCCGGCTTGGGCAGCGCGCAATGCCGCCACAGCAGCTGCCAGCTTGGCGCGCGCGTCGCTGTCATCCAGGGCCACCAGCAGCTGCCCTGCCCGCACCTGCTGGCCTACGTGGACATAGACTTCCTTGACAATCGTCGCTTCGGGAGCGTGCGCCTCAAAGATATGCTGCGGCTCAACCCGGCCATTGGTGCTGTTGACCTTGATCAGGTCTTGCACCTGGCTCTCGGCCACACGCAACGGCAGCTTGTCGCGCGTAAAACGGCGGACGGTGAAGAAAATGACCACGAGCGCGATGGCGGCAGCGATCCAGAGCACACTGCTGCCGATTCTTTTTCGTCTTTCTTCTGCCATTCAGTCGCGTCCGGAGGCCAGTATATAAGACGCGACCCCGGAACGAGTCCCGGAGCGAGATCTGGGGCATCCAAGGTCTGCTGCTGGTGGGGAGTTCAAAACGGCCTATACGCGCAACCTCTAGCGCACTTCGATCAATTGCTCTTCACGGGAACCCGATCCATACCGGGCTGCGACATACTCGTCCAGAATCTTCTTGAAGTCGTTGACGATGTTGTCCCCGCGAAGGGTAGTCATCAGGCGCCCGTCCACGTACACCGGCGCCTTGGGATCTTCAAAGGTGCCGGGAAGGGAAATGCCGATGTTGGCATGCTTGGACTCGCCCGGCCCATTCACTACGCAACCCATCACCGCCAGCTTCAGCTCTTCGACTCCGGGATAGCGCTCCCGCCACACCGGCATGCTGTCGCGTACGTAGCCCTGAATATCCTGGGTCAATTCCTGGAAGTAGGTGCTGCTGGTGCGTCCGCATCCAGGGCAAGCGGTCACTTGTGGAGCAAAACTGCGGATGCCAAGAGATTGCAGGATCTGTTGCGCTACCTGCACCTCCTCAGTGCGATCGCCCCCGGGTTTCGGAGTCAGGGAGACGCGTATGGTATCGCCAATGCCCTTAAGCAGGAGCGGCGCGAGACCGGCCGTGGAGGCGACGATACCCTTCATGCTCATGCCCGCTTCGGTGAGCCCCAGATGCAGCGCGTAATCGCAGCGTGCCGCCATCAATTCATACACTTCGATCAGGTCGCGCACGCCGCTGACCTTGGCGCTGAGAATAATCTGGTCGTGGCGCAGTCCGTAGCGTTCCGCGGCCCGCGCGGAGTCGATCGCGCTCACCAGCATGGCTTCGATCATCACATCCCGCGCCTCCGCCGGCTGGGCGAGTTTGGAATTCTCATCCATCATCCGCGTCAGCAGAGCCTGGTCGAGCGAACCCCAATTCACCCCGATGCGCACCGGCTTCTGGTTTTCTACCGCGCACTCGATCATGGTGCGAAAGTTGTCGTCATCTTTGCGGCCGATCGAGACATTTCCAGGATTGATGCGGTACTTGGCCAACGCGCGCGCGCACTCGGGATACTTCTTCAACAGCAGGTGCCCGTTGTAATGAAAGTCGCCAACAATCGGCACATTGATTCCCAGTTTGGCCAGCCCTTCGACGATGGCGGGCAGCGCTGCCGCAGCGGCGTCGTTGTTCACCGTCACCCGCACCAGCTCAGAACCTGCGTTGGCCAGCGCGGCAACCTGCTGGACCGTACCCTGCACATCGGCGGTATCGGTATTGGTCATGGACTGCACCACTACCGGCGCGGAAGAGCCCACGCGCACATTGCCCACTGCGACTGTTGTCGACTTCCTACGTTCCAGCTGTGCCATAGATGCCTCAATGCTAGTTTACTACCTGCCCACCTGCGGAGGTCTGCCGTCTTGACATGCCCCCTACGCACCAATAGGTTTGAATTCAGAGCCTGCGATGCCCGAACTGCTGGAAACTCTTAGCGATACCAGGGTGATGGACGCATTGGTTGGCGATTCATTTGCCGCCAAACTCGAGGCCCTGGGCGAAGCCAAGGCGGAGGAGTACAAGGCCAATACTCCTTATCCCCATATTTATTTCGATAATTTCCTGCCCCTTGAGGTAGCAGAAGCCGCGTTGCGTGATTTCCCCGAGCCCAAAGAAGCGGCCTGGCACTCCTCTATCGACGTGAATCAGCGCAAGAAACTGGCCTTCGACGACGTGGAGAAATTGCCTTCGTCGATTCGCGATGTTCTGTACTTTCTGAACAGCCGGCCCATGCTCAAGTTTCTTGAAATGCTGACCGGGATTCAGGGGGTGCTGCCCGACCCGTACTATACCGGCGGAGGTCTACACCAGATCAGGCCCGGGGGACTGGTGGAAGTCCACGCTGACTTCAGCTACCACAAAGCGCTGCGATTGGACCGCCGGGTCAACGTTCTTGTTTATCTGAATAAGGACTGGAAAGAGGAGTACGGGGGACACTTCGAATTGTGGGATAGCGACGTCAAGCGAGCAGAAAAGAAAATTCTTCCCGTCTTCAATCGCTGCGCAATCTTCAGCACTACCAGTATCTCGTTCCACGGTCATCCCATACCGCTAGCGTGCCCGCCCAATCGTAATCGGAAGTCCCTTGCGACGTACTACTATTCGAATGGCCGCCCTGAAGAAGACCCGGGGCTTACGCACAGGCATGAGGTGGCATTTCAAGAACGCCCCGGCCTGAACAGTGTCAAGACGACGATTCGCATCAGGAAAGCAATTCGCGCGATTACTCCGCCGGTGATCACGGACCTTATCCGCGCGATCCGCAAATAGGAAGCCTTTGCTAGTAATTGGGCTTACGCTGCCTTGGCTTTTTTCCGTAGCGCGCCGCTGGCAGGATGCTGTTCCACGGCACAGGTGAGGCCAGAATCATCGATGTGTTGGTCGAGACGTAGGGCATCATCGAGTCAATCACTTCTTCCATATGCCTCACGTCGCGGACTGCGACCTGGACGATGAATGATTCAGCGCCCGTAACCCGGTGACACTCCAAAACCTCAGGCAGATTGCGCACCACAGCGGCAAATTTCGCCAACTTATCTCCAGCGACTGTGACGTGAACAAACGCGCGCACGGGGAGCCCCACCTTGGCCGGATCGATCAATGTGCGATAACCGAGAATCACCTGGCTCTCCTCCAACCGGTGGACTCTTTCAATCACGGCCGGCGTGGACAGTCCGACTCTACGGCCCAACTCCGCGAACGCAATGCGCGCGTTGGCCTGGAGCTCGGCCAGAATTTCGCAATCGATGTCGTCGATGGACGGAGGAACCAATCCAGTCATAAGTAAGTAGTACCTCCTCTACTATGCGTGTGTCCTTAAATTATTAGGTCCCAGGGCGACTTGTCGATTCGTTATAGCGTGAATCGCTTGATTTTCCATATTTGTGCGATTCCTCCACGAGCGCTGCCTGTCTATGATTCTTCAAGTAGAAGGTTCGCGAACAAGGAGCAGGTTCCATGGCAGATGAGGGTCGTCGGGCATTAGGGGATTTAGCAGCAAGGCAGTTAGCCAACACAACCAAAACGGTGCCCCAGCTTACCGCCATTACGCCGCGCTGGCTGGTCCAGCTGCTCGGTTGGGTGCCGGTCGAATCAGGTACCTACAAGGTGAACAAGGTCAAGAACGACCAGGAGATCGAGGTCGTCTGTGGAGCGCGCGATGAACGTACGTTGCCCGACACCTATGTTGATTACGAGGAGCGTCCTCGGGAATACACGCTGAGTGCGATCACGACCATCGTAGATGTGCACACCCGCGTCTCTGATCTTTATAGCCATCCCTACGACCAGGTTCGCGAGCAGTTGCGGCTGACCGTGGAAAAGGTGAAAGAGCGCCAGGAAAGCGAACTGATCAACAACGCTGATTATGGCTTGCTGAACAACGTCGATCCCGCATTCAAGATTCAGCCCCGTGGGGCTGCCCCCACTCCCGACGATCTGGACGAATTGCTCTCCCGCATCTGGAAGGAGCCGGCCTTCTTCCTGGCTCATCCCCGTACCATTGCCGCCTTTGGCCGTGAGTGCACCTTCCGCGGCGTTCCTCCGCCTACGGCCACTATCTTCGGTTCGCCATTCCTGACCTGGCGCGGCATCCCGCTGATTCCCAGCGACAAGATGAATATCGACGCCGCGGGGAAGACCAATATCCTGTTGCTGCGCACCGGCGAGCGGAAGCAGGGCGTGATTGGACTCTTTCAGCCTGGGCTGCCGGGCGAGCAGACTCCCGGCCTCTCCGTCCGTTTCATGGGTATTGACCGCAACTCCATCGCCTCCTACCTGGTGTCGCTCTATTGTTCCGCGGCCGTGCTGACTGAAGACGCCCTGGGTGTGCTCGAGAATGTAGAAGTCGGACAATACCATGAGTACAAGTGAGCAGAACAACGACCCCACTGGGCGGTTGACGGAAAGACCGCCGGCGGACGGTAACAGCATCGGCCAAGCGGGCGGGTTTCCCGATGCGGCCATGTTGGCGCGCATGGCCAATGAGTTTTTCCATGGGCAGCCTGCGCCTTCCGTGCCCGATGCCGGATCCGCCGGATCTGCTTTTGAAACCAGGCTGCCGGAATTCGGCATGCCGCTGCCGGCGATGCCGGCCATTCCATCAGCCGGTAGACCGGATATGCCCGGAATGTCATCGGCCACGCCGGAGTTGTCACCCTTCCACGGCGCGCCCCACGGCTTGCCGGGGCTGAACAGAGCGGGACAGGTCGCCCCGGGGAATCTGACTGCGTTTGCTCTGCCGGCCGCAGGATCACAAACAGAATTTTCATCCCGACCGGAGCGTAGCGGAGTGGAGGGACCTGCGGTTTACCCTGGCCGAAGTGCAACCGCCGCGGTTCCTACATCTCCCTTCTCACTTCCTCTGCCCGAGTTTGACCTCGCCTTGTTCCCATCTTTCGGCGCCGGACTGCCAACGTTTCCGGGCCTGCCGCCGTTGCTTAGCGAAGATGAGGCCAGGGCGGCTCTGACAGAACCCTCTTCGTTCTACTTTCTTGAGCAGGCCGGCCTGCTGACCGCATCCGATAAGGCTGCGAAGGACAAGGCTGCGAAGAATGCCCCCGAGCCCAACATCTCCCATCCCGCGGCGGTTGGCGACCTCGACCTTCCCCGGCAGCAGTTTGATATTGGCTCGGTGCGCCGCGATTTCCCCATCTTGCAGGAACGGGTGAACGGCCGTCCGCTGATCTGGCTCGACAACGCGGCAACTACGCAAAAGCCGCAAAGCGTAATTGACAGGATTTCGTATTTCTACGAACACGAGAACTCCAATATTCATCGTGCCGCGCATGAGCTGGCGGCGCGCGCGACCGATGCCTATGAGGACGCGCGCACCAAGGTGGCGCACTTCCTCAATGCTTCGTCCTCGAAAGAGATCGTCTTCGTGCGTGGCGCGACTGAGGCCATCAACCTGGTAGCCCAGTCGTGGGGGCGGCGTCACATCAACAAGGGCGATGAGATCGTCATTACCTGGATTGAGCACCACGCCAATATCGTTCCCTGGCAAATGTTGTGTGCGGAAAAGGGTGCGTGCCTGCGGGTCGCGCCGGTCGACGATGATGGCCAGATCTTGCTCGATGAGTACGAGAAGCTCCTCAGTCCGAAAACGCGCCTGGTCTCGTTTACCCAAGTCTCGAATGCCCTGGGCACGATGACCCCGGCGCATCAAATGATACAAATGGCCCACCGCTACGGAGCCCGCGTTTTGCTTGACGGCGCGCAAGCGGTTTCCCACATGCCGGTCGATGTGCAGTCTCTCGATTGCGATTTCTATGTCTTTTCCGGCCACAAGGTCTTCGCGCCCACCGGCATCGGGGTGCTCTACGGCAAGCCGGATGTGCTGGCCGAGACTCCTCCCTGGCAGGGAGGCGGAAACATGATCGTCGACGTTACCTTTGAGAAGACGACCTATCAGCCGCCGCCGGGACGCTTCGAAGCCGGCACCGGCAACATCGCGGATGCTGTAGGGCTGGGCGCGGCCATCGATTACCTGGACCACATCGGCATGCCCAACATAGCCCGTTACGAGCATGAACTCCTGGTTTACGCCACCCAGGGGCTCTTGCGGGTTCCGGGTCTGCGCATCATCGGCACGGCCAAGGAAAAGGCGGGCGTGCTGTCCTTTGTGCTGGCGGGCTTCCGTACCGAAGAGGTGGGCGCCGCTCTCAACCGCGAAGGCATCGCTGTGCGCTCCGGCCACCATTGTGCCCAGCCCACACTGCGCCGCTTTGGACAAGAGACCACGGTGCGTCCGTCCCTGGCGCTCTACAACAGCTTCGAAGATATCGATGCCTTGATCGCGGCGCTCTTTCGCTTGAAGAGCCTTGGGGCTTAGCCCGGGCTGCGGAGTTGCCGGTGTGGGTACTCCCACCAATTGGCCATAGCACGAACTGGTCATTGTCCGGTAGGCAATGTGCGGCCAAAATCTCTCCATGCCCTCCCCCCGTCCTCTTCTGCGAATAGGCCCACTTGTTGGGATTAGTTAGGGCGTGCCCTTTAGAGGTGCGCCCCGCCTCACCACTGCCTGATCTGCGCTCCGCCAGCCTACCCGCCTTGATTACACTGCTTTGCCTCGCTTGCCAATACTCTCGAAATCGAGAATAATATATCTCGGAGGCGAGAATATCCTATGGCGACAGCACTGGCTGCTCCCAATGTAGCTGGATACTCCTTCGACCAGGCTCCTGACCTCACGGATGCCCAGGAGCGAAGGAAATTGAGCGAGAACGCCATCAAGGTATTCGTGAACATCGCGCAGAAATGGGATTTGAACGAAGCCCAGGCGCGAGGGCTGCTGGGCGGTGTGGCCTCTTCAACTTTCCATGCGTGGAAAACCAAACCCAAGGGCAAACAGCTCGACCAGGACACCCTGTCGCGAATCTCCCTCGTTATCGGAATCTACAAGGCGCTGAACATCTACTTCGGTAAGCCTTGGGCCGACCGATGGATCACGCTCGAAAACCGCGGTCCGCTCTTCGCCGGCCACGCTCCCATCGGCTACATGCTCCGCAACGGCCAACCGGGCATGGCGGAGGTGCGCCGTATGTTAGACGCCTGGAGGGGCGGCCGTTGATACCGCCGGTCCTGGAGTTCCACCAGAAAGGGATGCATCGTCTGATTCCTTCGCGATACAGCGAGACCGGAACCGTTTTGCAGGAGGTCGCAGGAAATGAGGCGATGCTTGCGGATGCCGCCCGGCTGGATGCCGCGACGAACGAGCGTATTCAGGGCGAGCTCCATGGTCTGAGCGGGATCAGTCACTTCGAACTTGTCTACGGAATTCCCAACGCTCATATCATCCGCGCCGCATTCCTTCATCCCGGCCCATTTGGATCTCGCTTCAACGACACGACTCGCGGCGCCTGGTACGCCGCGAAAAAGGTGGAGACTTCGATTGCGGAAGTTGCGTATCACAAATCGAAGCGGCTTTCAGAAATGATCGTTCCCGGGTTGCTCCACGAACGGCCGGACGAAGAAGTCTCCAGCTATGACGACTGGCTGGCCGATTTTCAGGGTCCCTTTCACGCTCTCGAACCAAGGGAAGAGTACGCGCATTGCCTCCAGCCCGAGCCCGTGCCGCAATGCTACCTGCCATCGCAGCTGCTGGCGCGACAGCTTCTTGGCCAGCAGTCGAACGGAATCCTTTATCCAAGCGTGCGTCACAAAGGCGGCACATGTTTGGCCTGTTTTCGTCCTGCCCTTGTCTATCAACCGCGCCGAGCTGAGAGCTATGAATTGCGGTTGCAGGCCGTGAAAGATGGCTACAAAACAACGGTCCGAACCGTTGCTGCATAGCCCAGTACCGTTTGCCGGCTCTGTCCACCCCCTAAAGCCACCTCATCACAGATCTGCGGAAATGCTCTAAACTGAAGCCGTAGCAAGTGAGTCAAGACAAGGCCCCGTAGCTCAGGTGGATAGAGCAGCAGTTTCCTAAACTGTTTGTCGGAAGTTCGAGTCTTCCCGGGGTCACCATTCTGCCACTACTTTTTGGGCTGCGCCGAGGGTGGCGTCATGCCACTCAACCGCAAGTAGCTTGCCAGCTGCGAATAGTGATCCTCCAGGTCGTCGGTCAACTCAAACAGCGCCCTGGCGCGTGGCGTGCGTGCTCCCCGAAAGTACGTGATGGTGTCGCCCATCTGTGCGTCGGTTAAATTCGCCAGCGACTTATCACAGAACGCAAACGACTCCTTGACCGCGGCCACGATAGTGTCTTTGGAGTCCGTGTCGCTCACCTTTGCCCCTTGCGCCGCTGGGACGTCGGAAAGCATGGCGCATATCGCATTGCCGGAGACGGCGATGTGAGAAGCGATCTTTCCGAAGGACCACTGATCCGGGGTCGGATGATAGCTGTACTTGTCGGCAGGCATTTGCTCCGCAGCGGCAACGATAAACTTCGATTGGCGGGCGAAAATTTCGCGGGCAGTCGAGACCACTGGATTCGTGGTTGCCTGTGCAGCTGCAGTGAACGGTACGGCCATCGCGATCATTGCCGGCCAAAACAATCTGGGAATCAACGTATCCTCCGTCAAACTCTCCATCAGGCTAAACCAATATGACCCGCGGGTCTCCCTTTGCAGGGGACGGGCTGCCTCGCCGCAGCGAGCTAGTCCGTCCGTTTTAAGTCAAATGGATCGGCTTCAGCCGTTGAGGGAGCTCCTCACAAAACGGAAACGAGGGCTAAAACGCTGCGGAAAGAGTCGGCGGAAAGGCAAAAATCTGTCCCGTCAGCGGCTAAAGCCGGTCCTGTTTCCTACCCATTACGTACGGGCTCAAGCCCGTACCCTTCACGGGCTAATGCTCTGCGGCGAGGCAGCCCGTACCCCTCGACAACCAGAGTTTTTCCGCACCCTGTAAAAGCCCTCGTACATTGCTTGGGTTTCGGTCCCGCGGCACGCTCCACGGCGCGCCCCACGGCTTGCCGGGGCAGGCGGGGCAGGCGGGGCAGGCGGATGACAAAGGAGGTGGATGGACAGAGCCGCAGGTTGATCCCGGTAATGCTACGCTCGAACAAGAGGCCGCAGGTCTGAGTCACCGATTGTTTTCACTTTTTTCGAAAGCCTGCGCGGTCGAGCGGTGCGCGGCGTCTATTGAGGTGCAGGCGCCAGGAGAAAAAAGGATTTTCATGCCGGTTCGATCGCGGCGCAAGTGCCTCCTGACCTATGGCTTCTGTCTCTTCCTGGTCCTCTCCACGGCGCTTGTCAGCCAGGGCGCGATTGTGCGCGGAACCGTAACCAACTCAGTAGGCCTCGGCGTCATCCATGCGAATGTCGTGTTGCTGCAAAATGGCCAGATTGTGGCTATCGCCGTGACCCGCTTGGATGGCACCTACCAGATCAGCAGCAGTGCGTCCGGACGGTTCTACGTGCTGGCATCGGGAAAGAATTTCAAACAGATCACCACACAAAGCTTCTACGCCGGTGCCGCCGACAGCCACCAGGAAGACATTGTGCTCGAGTCGTCGAACGCCCACCAGGAGATGGTTGTTTCTGCCACTGGTACGCCGATCCCCGAAGCCCAGGCCATTGCGGCGGTCACGGCGCAGCGCAGCGCAGCCTTTCCCAACCGCACGGATCTGATCGATCCGCTGCGGCAGATCCCGGGAGACTTTGTCGTGCGCCTGGGCGAATACGGCGCCCCGGCGTCGCTGTTTATTCGCGGCGGCAATGCCGATTCCAACCAGGTGAACCTGGATGGAGTCCCCATTGGCGATATCGGGGGCGGCTTCGACTACAGCAACCTGTCGACCGCGGGGTTGGGGGAATTCGAGGTGTATCGCGGCCCCAATAGCGTGCTCTATGGCTCGGATGCTGCTTCCGGAGCCGTCAATGTGAGGACGTCGCGCGGCAGTACACCCTTTCCCTCGCTGTTCTACGAGGGAGATGCCGGCACCTTCACCACCTTTCGCAATCGGGCACAGCTCGGGGGCACCCACAAGAAGTTCGATTACTACGGCGGCTTTGAAGCCTTCCAAAGCGACAACTCCCTCCCAATGGATGAGTTCCATGACGACACGGCGGTCGCAAATCTGGGCTATGCGTTCACCTCGGCGACCCAGATCCGGGTAACCGCCAGCAATAGCGATGCGGCCACCGGAACCCCCGGGCCCTTCAATTTCTACGGCATTGCCAACGCCGGCAAGCAATCCAATCAGGACCTTTATCTTGGAGCGTCCCTCGAACACAGGAGCTTCGGCAACTGGCACAACCTGGTGCGCTACGGCATGACGCGCAAGCGCGAAGAGGATATCAACTTCTACCCAGCGGGCCTTCAGCTCACTCCTTCGAACAACTATTACGGTTACGTTACGCTGATCGACGGCGCCAACGGATACTCGGTAATCGGGCAGGCCGTCCTGAATTTCCCCGGCACGTTTCCCAATACCGTGGAGCAGGTCAACAATCGCGACCAGGTTTATTTTCAGAGCGACTACCCGTTTACCCAGCACATCCTCGGCATGTTCACTTTTCGCTATGCCGACGAGCGCGGGGCCAGAAAGTCCGTTGCCTTCGGGCTCGATCAGAATATCGAGCGCGCCAACTATGACTACACGGCGCAACTGCAAGGGAGCTTCCGCAGCCGGCTGTTCTATTCGGCGGGAGGTGGGGTGGAGAAGAATCAGCTCTTCGGGACGGTGGGCACTCCTCGTCTCGGGCTGGCTTATTATCCGGTTCGGCCGGGGAACGGTCTTTTCCACGGGACGAAGATATGGTTCAACTTCGCCAAAGGCTACCAGGAGCCTTCGCTCGACGAGCAGTTTTCGTCACTGTATGACTTTCTTCGGGGCAGCCAGGGTGGGGGCCAGGCTATTCAGCAGTTCCATATCACGCCTATTGTGGAGGAGCAGTCGCGCACCTATGAGGGCGGCGTGGCGCAAAGCTTCCTGAATGAGCGCGGCTTGCTGCGCGTCGGCTATTTCCATAACCAGTACGGCAGGCAGATTGAGCCGGTCCCTGCCACGGAAGTGCCGGCTCTGCTGCCGCAGTTGAGTCCCACTGAGCGACAGGTGCTGGAGAGCCTGCTCAGTAGCGCGGGTCCGCTTGATCTGAACTCACAGGCATTCCGCGCCATGGGCGTAGAAAGCCAGGTGGAATACAGCGTGTTCAGGACTTTGCTTTTGCGCGGAGGCTACACGTATCTGGACGCGGTGGTGCAGCGGTCGTTTACTTCCGATGCGCTCGCGCCGGCATTTAACACCGGGCTGCCGGGTGAACCTGCGCCGCCCTTCTCGAAGGTGCCCATTGGGGCGTTTGACCCGCTGCGTGGCGCGCGTCCGTTTCAGCGGCCGCCGCACACCGGCTTTGTTTCTGTGACCTACAGTGGCGCAAAGTATGCGCTGGGGTTCACCGGCGCCTTTGCCAGCCGGAGTGACGATTCTACTTTTCTGGGCGGTCGTGATTTGGTGGAAGGGAACTCGCTGCTCCTACCCAACCGCAATCTCGACTCCAGTTATGCCAAGCTTGATATTGGGGGATCGTACCAGCTCTTGTCCTGGGTCGCCGCGTATGCCCAGCTCGACAACCTTACCGGCAACAAGAGAATTGCCCCCATAGGCTATCCGTCGCTGCCGTTTACCTACCGAGTGGGGTTGCGCTTCACCATCGGACATTCGTCCAGCAAGTAGCAAAACTGCAGAAATGTGCGAACTAAGCGAACTAAGTCCAGGGAGGGGTGGAATCGCTCCGCGTAAAGGGCATAATGGGCGGGTTGTTTTTTAAAAGACGTAGGGGCTTAGGTCGCCCGACCTCGTCCGGGTGCAGCCTGTTCGGCCAGTTTTAAAATTTGATATTTTTGGGTCCTTTTTGAGGTTTGGCGGCTCAGAGGGGTGCGGCGGCGCCGAATAAGTCCTTTGTTTCACCAAGATGACCAATTAATTAATTTTCCGCCCTCATTCGACTGAGAGGCCGTCCAAGGGATGTTTTGCCAAATAAATGAGCGTTATAAGCGCTATAAGTCCCCTGAAGGAGAGAGAGAAGCGTATCTAAAGTCCTGAAGGCCCGTGGCTCCAGGGGATGGATGTCCGGGCTGAAGCTCGCTGCGGCGAGGTGGCTCGCTGCGGCCAAGCAGCCCGGACCTAGCCAGTGCCGGAGTTCTCAAATACAGGCTTGAACTCCGCTGACGTGTGGTGTTTCCCAAGTTGTCAAAACTGCCCAATCAAGAGGACGCACTGAGCGCACCCTGCTCTTCGCAGGCACCCGCGCGGGGCGCAAGAAATACTGCGGACAGGCTTGATCCGTCACTTCGATGTCACATTACCGTTTGAGATCACCGATTCGTCACACCGACAAGCGCTGATGCTTTTCTGGTGGTTGGGCGGCAGTTGCACGGGTGGAGCGAACCGGTGCAAGGCCAAGCAGGGCCGTCATGAAGAGGGCGCTGAGTTGTAGATTCTTACTTCCACAGTAGTACGGTTTCTGAGCCGCGTCCAGAGCAAGAAAAAATTATTTTGGTAACCATGGCGGCTCTGTTAGCTCATTATCGCGCGAGGAAGTGATGGCCGATGCGGCTGGTTTATTCGCGTCCCCATCCGTCCCCAAATTCCCCGCACGTAACGCTCACGCAATGGACTCAGGTACTGAGCGGAAAGACCCGATTTTTATTCAGAGCTACTGGAAGAGAGTCGCGGTTTTGGCTAACACATCGTCGAGGATTTCGGAGGGAAGCGAATCTATTTTCTTACCATGCCGGGCACGTATGTCGAGCACACGCGGCTGGTCGCAGCGGACAACGCCTGTGATGCGTACACCTTCAAGTGGGACTGCGAAACCTATACGGCGGGCAAATTCACCGCCGCTAGTGATCGGAAGAATCACCGGCAACCTGGTTGCGTTGTTGAATGCGGTCGGAGAGATAATCACGACCGGACGATGGCCGCGCTGTTCATGACCTTGGGTAGGATCAAGCGACACCATGTAGATATCGCCACGGTTCATATCAACTCACCACCCACAGACGGTGAATCGATCCACTCTCGCTCCTCCGCTGGCTGTGGCTGGGAATAGTCCGAGGCCTCGAGCAATTCCGCCAGAGTGTAACGAGGCTTTATGTTGGGCTTGACGACCAGGCGCTCTCCATCGACTTCTAGCCCTACCGTTGCCCCAACCTCCAGGTGCAACAGATCGAGGATCGCAGGGGGTACAGCCAGCATGACGGAGCCTCCGACCTTGCGCAGACTAGTAGTGTGCATGAGCCCGTCCCTTTGATTATATAAAAGTATAACATGCCCACCATTTTGCGAGTTCCTGGCAGATCGTGAGGGCATAATCAAAACAGAACGACGTGGCAGATGGCTTCCGCTTTCCCCAGACGATCAACGTGGACGGGCGGGGAAGAGGAAATATTTTCGCCAATCTGACGTTGGAACCTAAAGGTGCGATGCGGTTTTGTTCCTGGAGTTTTCCTTTTGTAGCCGCCGTTGGTTCTTTAGGGCACTTCCCGTCTGTCTCTCCCGGTCGGCGAATAAGGCGGCGTGACGGGTTCTCATCCAGCAACAGCAGCGGGGATTCCGAGTCCGCATCTCGGAAGCGAACGACCGCTTCCGAGATGCGGATTTCTCAGCTCATCTCGCGACGACGAAGATGTCTCTGTTCTCTTTACTTGACCACCTCTTGTGCGAACGCCTCGATCGTCGTCGGCCCGTGGAACCTCTCGGTTCCCGGATTACCGAAGTGAATCCAGCCTGAGTTGAAGCTTTTCACCATCTCGATGTACAACCCTGTCCGGTCGCCCGGCATGCCGATTGTTTCCAGAACACTCTGCCAGGCTGCCTCGGGCAACTGCACGGCCTTCACATCGCGGCCCAGCGCCCTGCCGAACGCGGCCGCCGCTTCGTGCAAATCTGTTCCACCCTCCGGGCCGTCCACCTCGAACACGCGCTCGCCCGACCAGCTTTCCTGCAGGACCTTGGCGCCCGCCAAGCCGATGTCTCGCGTGGCTATCAGCGGAAATTTGCGCTCGAGCGGCCCATAGAAGAAGGGCATCTCACCGGTCGCACGTATGTGGTCCAACGCTCCCAGCCAGTTCTCCATGAAACTGCCCGCGCGCAGATAGGCCACAGGAATCAGCAGCGTGCGGGTCGCCTGCTCCATCAGGTGCGTCGACGTGATTAGCCCCAGCCCGCTCGGTTGCTCCGAACCGATGGACGAAAGAAACACGGC
The DNA here is from genome assembly GCA_963711525.1 of uncultured Acidobacteriaceae bacterium. Lineage (GTDB taxonomy): Bacteria > Acidobacteriota > Terriglobia > Terriglobales > Acidobacteriaceae > PALSA-350. The sequence goes on from CAVQEO010000001.1 coordinate 283,002, forward strand.
CTTGCCGGGTTTCGCCTGCTCAAGCGCCTCGCGGATCGCCGCGATGGTGCGCTTCTGGTCCGGTAGGCCTGGGACCGGCGCAAAGTCCGGTGGAATCATCGCGAACACGCCCTCCGCTCCGGCAAATGCCTTTGCGAGCCCGGAGGCATCGTCAAACGCCGATTGCACCAGCTCCACACCGCGATCAGCCCAGGCTTTCGCCTTCCCGGAATTGCGCACCACGCCGCGCACCGTTTTGCCCGCGGCGAGCAAATTCTCTGCCACCGCCCCGCCCACCTTGCCTGTAATTCCCATTACTGTGAACATGCCCGTTCCTCCTCCTATGCAAGTAGATACTTATATTGCGGCAAAGATGCAAGTTTTTGCTTGTATCTTTGCCTTCTGCGAGAATCGTCGCGTGGCCGTTTTCGATCCAAAACGCAAGCGTAACGCGCGAGGTCAGCAGCGCCGGCAGAATCTCCTCCGCGCCGCAGCCGCGGTCTTCGGACGCCTGGGCTACCACGAGTCCACCACAAACGCGATCGCCACGGAGGCGGGCGTGTCTCCAGCCACCCTCTACCAGTTTTTCCCCAATAAGGAAGCCATCGCTAGTGAGCTCGCCTCGATGTACGCACGCGAAATGGCCGCCGCGGAACGGACGATTGACTCCGAAGGCGCCTTGAGCTTCGCAGAGGCCATCCATGAGCTGATCGATGTCTGCATGAGTTTCAACCGGACGCGGCCCGAGTTCCACACTCTCGTGGTCGACGCCCCGCTCTCAACTGCCGCGCGCGAAGATAAGCGGGTACTTGGGCAGGTTTTCGTCGACTTCATCGCGGCGCGCCTCCGGCGTGAACTGCCCACGCTCTCGCGCTCCGAAGCGGCCCACTACGGTCAGGTCGCCCTTATGATCTTTCGAGGAATCCTCGACGAGCTCACTACCGCCCCGCCTAGCGCCCGTCCGCGCCTGCTGCAGGCTATGCGCGATGCCATTCTCCGCTACCTCGAGCCAGTAATCACGCAAAGGAAAACGGCTCCGCGCAAGAGAGCCCGTTCGCAGAAGGGGTAAAACAGGGACATCCTCAACCGCGTGATTTGCGCGTTGAGAGTAGAGGGGGAGATGCAGAACAGACGAAATTACCCCACGTCATCGAAAGCCGCCGGGAGAGTCAGGCGATCGGAGTTTAGGGGCCTATTCGTCTGTTCTGGATTTCCGTCCTGGATTTCCGGTGCCGGATATAGCAGTAAAGATCGTTTCGGTTGAAGCGACGCGCTAAGTCACGCCTACGAAGTTCTTTCCTCGGATGCAGGATTTCCAGAGAGGCCGGAGCAACCGAACGCGCCGCGGCTGGAGCCGATTTCCGGGCTATACTAGCGCAACAATTCTCTTCTTTCGCCGAGGGGAGGTGTTCATCATGTTGAATCGACCTCAGAGGTCTCCGTGGCTTCTGCTTTGTCTTCTACTGATCGTGGTTCCTGCCAGTTTCTCTCAGGCCCAGGCGAGCGACTCGGCGCCGGTCAAAAAGCAGCTTCCGGCGGACGTGCGAGCCTATAAGGCCGCCGCGGCAGTCGTCGACCCCGAGAAGCGCCTTGCTGCGATGCGCAGTTTCGTCAAGGAGTATCCAAAGAGCGGGGAGGTGAGCGAGGCTCAAAGCCAGATCCTCAAAATCCTGCTCGATAACTTCCCGGAGCGCACGGTTGAAATCGAGAAGCAGGCAAAGCTCACGGTGAAGGGCTCGGGGAAGGGACAAGTTGCATGGGTCCTGGCAGAGGCGGGAACCAACGGTGTCGATCTGAAGCTGGCCGAAAAATTCGCGAAAGAGGAAGTCGCCCATCTCAGCGAGGCCTCCTATGACAAGAAAACGCTGGCGAGCTACTTGAAGTACAAGGAGACTCCTCCCAAGCCTGAGGCCCTTCATAAAGGTTACGTGAACGCCCGCGCCGAGGCGCTGGCGGAGCTTGCCGACGTCTACCTTCGCGAAAGCAAGTCGACCCAGGCGGCCGCTTTGATTTCGGAGGCCTTTACCCTCGATCCGCTGGTTGACGATGTGAACTCCGAGCGAGGCCGCCTGGCGCTGCTCGATCATAAGGATGGGCTGGCTCTCGAATCCTTCGAGCGGGCCCAACTGGTGGGTGCGATCTCGACCGCGGACCGTAAGAAGATGATGGAGCTCTACCGCGAAGCCCACCGCGGCAGCGACGAGGGCCTCGACGCCGAGATGGACGCGCGTTATGCGCAGCTCTTTCCATCGCCTATTCCGACCGGCAAGCCTTCAACAAAGGATGTCCATCGCACCGTGCTTCTGGAACTCTTTACGGGTTCCGCTTGCGGTCCCTGCGTTGGCGCAGATCTTTCGATTGATGCTGTGCTCGATGCATATCCGCGAAGCGAGGTCGTCGTGCTGGCCTTTGATGAGCATCGGCCTGATCCGGATCCGCTAGCCAATCCCGATTCTGTCGCCAGGGGACAGGTATATGACATCGTCGGCACTCCATCGTTCGTCTTCGATGGTGTGCTGCAGGACTTTTATGGCACCAACCGCGACGGAAGCCGGGAGCTCCACGACAAGCTTGCGAAGCTGGTCGAAGCTTACGCGTCGCTGCCCAGCGGTGTGGAACTGAAGCTTTCCGCTGATGCCGCATCTGTCGGCGTGTCCCATTTGATCCATGCTCATGCGATCGGGCAGCTACCCAACGCCGGCGAGGTTGCGAAGATTATCGCCATGAAACCAAAATCCGACAAGCCAGCCACAGCCGCGCCGAAGGCAGACACGAAGGGTCCGCCCGCTGATGCGATGCCGGTCGCGGCAGCTCCCGCCGAGCCCCAACTGGTGGTTAACTTCGCATTAGTCGAGGACGAGATTCGCTATAGTGGCGAGAACGGCATTCGCTTCCATCGGATGGTCGTCCGCTCACTGGCAAAACCCGCAGACTCCGGCTTTCGCGTTACGGCTGGCGACAACTTCAGCCTGGATGCCTTATTCGATCCGGTGGCGATCAGCGGCGCGCTTCGCACCTATCTGGACGATTACGAGCAACACAACGACAGGTTCGGCAAGATCACGTTCATCAGCAAAGACACGACCATTCGGCCGAGCCATCTCGCGATCGCGGCATGGGTGCAGGACTTAGTGAGCCACCGCGTGCTTCAGGCAGCCTTCATACCGGTGAGCCAACAGCAGAAAGAAGCCGAGTAGCATGAGATCTCCGCGGCCGGTGTACTTGCTCCTCGCAGTACTGCCCCTCGCAGTCTATCCCGCCGCACACGCAGCCACGAAAGCGCCGGTTCAATGGCATGTGAAAACCGCACCTGCCAAAGCCGTGAAGGCGGGAGCGAAGTTTACGGTTAGCATCACCGGCCAGATTGATTCGGGATGGCACCTGTATGCGCTGGAAGAGCCGGAGGGCGGACCTGTCGCTACGGAGATTGCTTTGACCGATGGCGACCCCGCCGATTTGATCCGCGTCGAAGAGGGAAAAGCGAAGGTTCTCCCCGATCCGGTCTTTCAGAAGCCGGTAGGATTTTTTGAAGGGTCCGCTGACTTCACCCTGCATCTGCAATTGGCCACGGATGCGAGTCCGGGGCCAGGAACTTTGAGGGTCCTGGTGCGCTATCAATCGTGCAATGACCGCGTGTGCCTGCCCCCTCGTACCGACACGGTTCCAGTTGCGCTGACGATGACTCGATAATTTGCTGGGGATGCAGGACAGGAGATGCAGGACAGACGAAATCACCCACGTCATCAAAAGGCGCGGGGAGAGTCAGGCGACGATCGCCGCACTCATCTGGCTAATTCCGGATCAGCGCATCGAAAAACGTCTTGCCGTGTCTGGCAGGCTAGCGATTGGACCCCAGTGACACAGGTGGCGCCAAAAGGGGGGAAGGGTCTATGAATCAACCGACCGCATCGGTCCGAAGTCACTGTCTGGCGCCCGGACGAGCCAAGCAGGCCATCGATGCACCGCTTGGCACAACCCCTTATGCGCGAATGTTTCCTGAACTTCCGTCCTTACAGGCCGATGAGGAATTTTTGCACGCGCTCGGACGCGCAGGCGGTCTCTGTGATTGCGGAGACGTCAATGACACTCCCGATTCCCTGGCTGACACTGCGGCTGGATGGCCTATTTTTGGTCAATTTGTGGCTCACGACATAACCGCGGATCGATCCAGGCTGCGAGCCCATGCCAATACGGCAGAATTACACAATGCCCGCAGTCCGAAACTCAACCTCGAAACTCTGTACGGCGACGGACCGACCGGCCATCCATTCCTCTACCAACGCGACGATCCGGCGAAGTTCCTGCTTGGTCCGGACGGGGCTGACATACAGCGGAACGCAGAGGGTACCGCGGTTATAGGCGACCCGCGTAATGACTCGCATATGCTGATCTCTCAATTGCATCTCGCCGTGTTGAAAGCTCATAATGCGTTCGTTGATGACGCCCGACTGGCTGGAGTATCGAGCGATCACGTCTTTGACGAGGCCGCCCGGCAGTTGCGATGGCACTATCAATGGATAGTTCTCAACGAGTTTCTGCCTACGCTCGTCGGACCGACCCTTGCCGATCAAGTGCTCAGAGAAGGTCCGCGATATTTCCGCCCCGGTCATGACGTATTCTTACCGCTCGAATTTGCCGATGCGGCCTACCGATATGGCCACTCTCAGATTCGTCACTGCTACCGACTGAACGGCCAAAGTGATCCGGTTCCGCTCTTTCCTGACCTCCTGGGATTCCGTGCAGTACCGCGCCAACACATGGTTGACTGGAAATGTTTCTTCGACGCGCCGGGTGCTGAGCCGGCGCAGCGAGCCAAGAAGATTGATGGAAAGCTTGTAAAGGCCCTGATCGAGCTGCCGGTAGCGGTTACCGGTGAAACCGAAATCGAGGCCTATCATTCTCTCGCTGTTCGTGACCTGCAACGAGGGCAAGGTGTCGGATTACCATCTGGTGAGGCCGTGGCGCGTCACTTGGGGATAGATCCCCTTACCGCAGACGAGGTGGGCATCGCTTCCACGGGCTGGCGGGGCGATACACCGCTCTGGTATTACATCCTGCGCGAGGCCGACGTCTGCGAGGGCGGTCATCGTGTTGGCCCGGTGGGTGGCCGGATCGTAGCTGAAGTACTCATCGGACTTGTCGATGCGGATGTGTCGTCGTTTCGCCGGAGCCGTCAGGAGTGGCGTCCTAAAAAAACACTTAGCGCGTTACTGGCTCCCGGGTCGCGAGACTACTCATGAAGCGCGCTTAGTTCATTTTAAAGGCTGTTTCCTCAGAGGACCAATCCCGTCCTGACGCATAAATTCAAGCGAGACCGCAGCCCGCATGAAAAAAGTTTTGCAGTTACTGGCCCTTTTCGACCGCGGACTCCGCTTAACAGATTGAAAGCAAGAATGCACTACGTTCGACGACGAGGAGGCGCAACATGCGGACCATTAACCAATTCGAAGCGACCTACCGTATCCCTCGCGAGTTCTCCCGCTTCCGCCAAGCCATCATCTGCGCTGAGGACGTTTGCGCGGCCGTCCACTTGGCGATTGTGCTGAGCTCAGGCGCGCAGTTAGTTGGAATAAGAAAGGTAGCCTAGTCATGCCAGGTACCAATCGGCGTGTTTCAAGCTGCTGGCCCCGTCGGCATCGAGCGTTAGGACGAGGCGGGACAAGGACGGAGCTTTGGGAGACGGACAAAGACCTGAAAGCTCACCATACTGGTGACGCATACAAGAGATTCTTTGCTGAATTGCCGCAGCTCGGCGCGCGCGGACACCATCTCGCATGGCAAGGTCCCCTGGTGCCGGTTGATCCGTCTCAGTTGTAACGAATCTCCAATACATTGCCGTTGCGTTGAGGCACAAGCCACATGATCAAAAGCGGCGGCAAGCTGATCTTGTATCACGGGTGGAGCGATCCGGACATTTCTCCACTGAACACGATCGACATATCGAGGTTCAAAACACCGTAGGCGCCAGTGCGGCGGACTCCGTTCGCCCCTTCATGGTCCCGGGAATGCAGCACTGCGAAAATGGTCCCGGGGCGACTCATTTCGACGCCCTCACCTCGCTCACCGATCTTGTCACCGATCTTGAAAGTGCCACTCCCGCCTGTTACCGATCTTCTGTCAGAGTTACTCGTCCGAGAGGACGAAAACTCGGGGTTCCATCACCGGGTTTTCCGTTACCGATTTGTTATTGTCAACTGGTAACCTGCGGAGCCAATGGCAAAACAGCACGAGTAACCTGTTCAAGCTTTGTAATGTATGCAAATATTAAATGCCGCTCTGCCAGCCGAAGCTATTTTAAAGCACGCGACGAAGGCTGTCCTATCGCGGAATGACTCTCTACCTTGGTTGGAGCATTTGTGCGAACACGGCAGTGGCATGTGTTTCTTTGCTTGTTGTTACTTGACTGCGTCCTAAGCCCCCAGCTTCTCTTTCCTCAATCAGTGCCAGCCACGCTTACAAGCTCGCGCGTTAAAGTCTCGAATCTCCCTTTCGCCTTTGAACCAAGTGTCGGTCCGGCAGCAGAGCCGAACACATACACGGCGCGATCAGGCTCCATTCGAATGCGCTTCTCGTCAGCGGGCTTTCAGATAATGCCTACGTCAGCGGATGGCTCAATCCTGCTCGATGCCCAGCTCGCCGGCGCAAACAAGAATACCAAGCTAGTCACGTGTGAGAAGACGGGCGGCGAATCGAACTATCTGCTTGGCAATGATTCATCAACGTGGAAGACTCACGTTCCGCAGTTCGGACGACTGCTCTACCAGAATGTATATCCGGGCGTTGACCTTGTTTTCTATGGCAACAACGGGCGCCTGGAACATGACTTTGTCGTGCAGCCCGGCTCAAACTATCGCGCCATCAGGATCCGTTACGAAGGACAGCGCAGTCTTCATCTGACACCCGAGGGCGATCTTGCCATCGCAGTCGGCTCGGGCTTGCTCTCTGTACATGCGCCGCGCGTCTATCAGGAGCAACGCGGACAGAAGATCGCTCGTGCTGGTCGCTTTGTGGTGAATGGCGACGAGGTCTCTTTCTCTGTTCAGCAGTTTGACCACGCTCTGCCGCTCATCATTGATCCGGTCCTCGATTATGCAACGTACTTGGCAAATCAGGATCTCCATGTAAATGGAGTTGCCGTCGACGCAAGTGGCAACACTTACATTGTCGGATTGAGTTTCTACGCGACCTACCCGGTCACGAAAGGGGCGGTACAGACGACGTGCACGGCATGCGCCTCGAATAAGCCTGACGTGTTCATCACCAAGCTGAATGCGACAGGAACTGCGCAGCTATACTCCACGTTTCTTGGCGGCAGCAACTACAACGAGGGCGATGGTATTACGGTCGACGCAAACGGCAACGCCATCGTTGTTGGACGAACCGCTTCTTCTGACTTTCCTTTAAAGAATCCGCTGCCAGCAGGCTCGGCAACGACGTACAACGGTTTTGTCGCTTCCATCGCATCTGACGGGGCGTCGCTAAACTTCTCAAGTACCCTCGGTGGCGGCGCTGCCAGCTCGAACACGTACGTGGTCGCCATAGCGACCGATACCGCAGGCAACGTTTATGTAAGCGGAAGCACCGACTCGCCCTTAATTCCGCAAACGACAGGTGCGCTGAGCGCCGGGCCTCCTTCCTACAGCGATAGCTACTATTTTCTGACCAAACTCTCGCCTTCAGGCAGTCTCACCTACGGTGCCGTTCTCGGGGCAGTCGGATCCGCCTCCGAGTGTTGCACCGTTGCCGGCATCCAGGTGGATGCACAGAATAATGTCTATCTCGGCGGTTCGGTTGGTGTCGGTTCAAATTCGTCTACCACGCCTTGGCCCACCACTCCTGGCGCATATCAGTCGCAGCCGCTCTCGGCCCTTTCCGCATCACCGTTTGCCGCAAAGGTTTCGCCGGATGGCAGCCAGCTGCTGTACTCGAGCCTCGTGGGCACAGGAGTGGCCAGTAGCATGGCACTGGACGCAGCACAGGAGATCATCCTGGTCGGAACACCCTCCACCGGCATGCCGATAACCTCTGACGCGTTCGATAGTCTAGCCAGCCAAAGCTTCATAGCAAAGCTGAGTGCCGATGCAACTCGACTCGTGTATTCCTCCTACTTTGGCATGTCTCAGGCTGGGCAAGGTGTCGGGGACATCTATTCAACCAACGTGGCAGTCGATGGAACTGGCAACATCTGGTTCGCGGGAACCGATGGCAGCGGTACCAATCTGCCATTGGTAAATCCTCTTCAATCGCTGCCTGGCAGTTCCGGTCCACAGTTGGGTACGGCCTTCGTTTCCGAGTTTGATCCTGACCTGCGCAACCTTCTCTTTTCAACCTACTTCGGTGGCAATCAGAGCGGCTCCCGTCCGGGCGGACTCGCCCTGGATAGCGAAAGTCGAGTTCACTTTGTAGGTACTGGAATGGATGATCTGCCCACGACTGCATCTGCGTTCCTCGGCTCCGTCACCCCACCACCTTCCGGGTATATCTATCAATTCGGTTTCGCCGCGCTAATCGATCCTGCTGCTACCGGCACTGGTATCTGCTTCCCCGGTGACTCATTTTTTGCTGGCACTCTGGGATCGTCCACGCAGGAAACGGTCAAGGTGACTGACTGCGGCAGCGCACCGCTTATCATCAGCAACATTCAGATTTCCGGGGCTGGTTTTAGCCTGCCTTCGCCAACCACCTGTGCCGTGACGATCGCACCTGGCGGTAACTGTTCGTTTCCATTGACTTTCGACCCTACTGTCGCAAACCAGTCGTACGGAACCCTGACGTTCAGCTCCAACGCTACAGTTGCGCAGACGATCTTACCGATCACAGGAGCGGCAACGGTAAGCACCGGGCCAGCGGTAACACTGTCTTCGCAGAGCCAGGACTTCGGGTCCGTTCAAATAGGCTCGACGTCGAGTCAGCAAATGGTAACGGTGATGAACGTGGGCGCTGCTCCGCTGACGGTGACATCAGTCACCACGTCGGGCGAGTTCAGCCAGACAAACAACTGCAGCACGAGCGTCCTGCAGAATGAGGACTGCACAATTGTTCTTACGTTTTCGCCGACCGCTGCCGGCACTCAGACGGGAAGCTTGACGATTACATCAAATGCCCCGGGGTCACCGCAGACGGTTTCCTTAACAGGTGCGGGCGTAGCGGCCTTCACAGTGGTGCCGTCTTCTCCGACCTTGACCGTCTCTACTGTTGGACAATCAACCGGCACCGCGATCCAGTTGAGTACTCAAACTGGATTTACCGGCACGGTGTCTCTTACGTGTAGCGTGCAATTTGCTGGTCAAGGAAATGCGACCGATCCGCCCACGTGTTCGCTCAGTCCAGCTCAGGTACAAGTCTCCGGCGCCGGTTCTGCAAACAGTACGCTCACGGTTATTACATCCACTTCCTCCTCTGGCGAAGCACGAGCAGGCATTTTCTCCCTTGCAGGAGCTGTGCTTTTGCTCGGCTTTGCTCCGAGACGACGCCTGATTTTCCGCGGATTCTTGATGCTTGTCGCGTGCGCAGCTCTGGTGAGCTTACTTGCATGTGGAGGTAGCTCTTCGAGCAGCACGTCTCCTTCAAGCCCGGTTCCTGCTGGGACAACGGCTGGTCTTTATCATGTGCTGGTCACGGCTACGAGCGGAAGTACAACTGCATCCGCGACCGTGCCCCTCAACGTGCAGTAGCAAAGCGGACTCGCACAAAGTTTTGTGGACGGTCTCGTGGACGGAAGCGCGTTGAATGTTTGGGGAACTGGGGAACTGGGGAACCCGTCCCCGAGTTTCCCGGTGATCTTTTTCGTTATCTCTCCTTTCAGGTTTTCGAATGAAAAAGCAGACGGGGATAGGTATCATTTCCCCTTATCTCGCGAAACTCTTCGGATACCGGATATCGTCACTGAAACACAGCCGCAAAACCAGGAAGACCGATTAATGAGGCTCTGCAAACGGCTGAAAACGCTCAGCTTCACGGTTAATTGAGCGTTAAAGGTCAATCCGTTGACCACTCCGCGAATTCGCCTCATAGTCATCAAATTACGGTAATCACTTTCCCAGGAGATCGCGACGTCTCAGACCTTTCTGCAACTCTGGATTGGTGAGAGAAGCGCCGCATGCATTCTCCATTAGAGAGACGAAATGATGAAACGCCGATCCGTCTTCTTTGCATTCGCCTTGGCCGCGACGGCGGCCGCATTTGCCGCCGAGGCAACACCGCACGGGCCAACACGCTTGGCCGCGGCCATGCCCGATCTCCAGTCGCCGGCGACGGCCAAGGTCATGTTCCGTGGCACCGAATATTTGCTGCGCTCGTCGCACGGCAACGGATACGATTTCACGCCCACGGGCCAGGAGGACCTTTCTACCTTTACCGACATGCTGGAACTCAATCTATATCCCGCGGCCCATGACCAGGAGGCTCTGGCCACAATCACCAGTCGGGTCCAGGCGATTGCTCAGGGCGCGAAAGCCACAATCCTGCGAACGATCTCGGTTTCCGCTTCAGGGCAACAACCGGGCGAGCATTTCCTTGCCGTAGTGCTGCCAACGCCCCATGGTGTGGATTTCGACGCGGCACGCTTCGTCCTCGTGGACAAACAAGGTGTCGGGGTGTTTTATACCCACCGGTTCTACGGCGAGTCAGCTGCCGGCACGACGAGTGAATGGGTAAAGAGGAACGCTGCAGACGTTGAACAGCAGCTTCTGCAGTTCGATGCCTCACGCATGGTGTCGTCCGTGAAGATCTCCACCAGTTCGTCCCTTCCTGCTCCCAACACAGATCTGCCTGCCGGCACGATTAAAAAAGGCACGCTGACGAGTCCGCAGCTCATGCACGACACGATGCTAGGGGTCGCCGGCAAGGTGGGCTCGCTGGGATGCAACAAAGTTGAGGATGTTGCAGAATACGTCGTAACGCCCTTCTCAGGCGCGACCGGCTCCAGACAGTGGCAGGAGAAGTGGCTGGTCAGGGGTTGCGGCAAACAATATACGGTCGATATCGATTTCAAGGAGGACGGCGCAGGCGGGGCCTATTGGACGATCAAGAAGTGATGGTCGTCCGATAAAGGCGGGACGTTTACTGCTTGTTACGGTTGCTGTTGCAAAGATAACGTCCCTGTCCCGAAACTCCCCTGTCCCGAAACTCCCCAACGTGATTGGACATCAGGCAACACCCGATCAGATCTACCCCGTGTCGTTGGAGGCCTTGCCGTAGCAAGCCGAGATGCACCCTCCGCTCAGTATCGCCTTCGAGGATGAAGCGTCGCGCATTGCCGCGCTGCGTTATGAGATGGGGAGCGCCTAGAGCAACCACACGAGCGAATCGAACCATTCACCCACCTGATCCACCTGCACTCCTCGCCGTCCCCTTATCCCCCGCATCTATAAAAGCTGCTTCACTCTTCTTCCGAACTCGTCAGCGTCCAACTGCGGACCTTTCTCCGAGGTCTGGTGCATGAAGAAGTCGGGGGCCGGGGGCAGATCGCCGTTCCACTGTGCCCTGGGTCCATACAGCATGTAAACGTCCCAAGCATTGCCCCGCCACCCGAGCACTTGTTTGTAATCGATACCCAGAAGATCATTGCCGTCCCAGAACTCGTGCGCCGAGCTGTCTGCTACGATGCGCGTCGCTGCCATGACATCTTTTTCGCGCCCGCCTCTCCGCGGCACCCACAGCACGTAGAGCGGGACAGTTTTTCCCTGGTTGATCCCTGCTACCTGTTCAGAGACTTCGGTCGCGCCCTCCAGACATGCACCGCATGTCGGCGAGACCACCATCAGCACTCTCACTTTGCCGGCATCTGCATTGAACGCCGCCCGAACCGCAGCTACCGACTCTCCAACGACGGCATACGTTCTCTCCGTTCCCGCCCGGTTGCAGGCGGTTACGCTGAGAAGAAGCATCGCTACAGGAATTAATACTGATCCCCTCATGACTAACCTCCTACGAAGTTCGGAAGCAGGATGGCTGCTCCGGTGATCAGGGCGCCGATCCACAGAACGGCGCGCGTGATCTTCGCGCCGGTCGTGGTGCATGTCTTCCCAATGCATCCGCCTTTGGGCCGATAGGCCAGCCAAAAGCCCAACCCTAAGAGCAGGACTGACCCAACTATGAAGTATGGCCGATACGGTGCAAGCCTCGCAGCAGCCACGACGCCACTCGTTCCGAGGATCGCGATCACTGCGGGGCCAGCGCAACAGAAAGTGCTCGCTGTCGCAACTAATCCCGAAGCAATCGCACCGAGCGATGAACCTACGACAACAGGAACCTGCTTCATTGCTCTCCACCTCCGTCGTTCGCTGCGGACTGGACTGCGGCCCGGATGAGTTCGTGAGATGGCGCTCCGCCGGCGTAACATCTGCACATCAACCCGAAATCCCCTCGATCCTTAGCCGCCGGTTCGATGTCGATGCCGTTCACACGGACGGTAGGCGAGCCAAGAAACTTCACACGTTCGGCGGTCGAAAAATCCGGCACCAGAACTTCTCGCACGTCCGCACGACAGCCTTCCTCGCGCAACACCGCGTTGATTCTCTCGACGGTCGGTAGATGATTGGGGCAGTCCTCGAAGTAGAGAACTTCGATCTGCATTGGCAAGATTTCTGAGGGCATGGTCATGAGTCGATCCTTCTTAAACTGCCTTTCTGTACTTGCCGAAAGGGATTTCTGCCAGACATGCGAGAACCGCAACGCCGAGGATGATGTTCAGAAACGTGCCCGGTTGCATCGGAACGACGTGGAAGGCCGACAGAGCGACATACACCGCTGCAAGAAGCGCGAGCGGCCCCGTTACGTAACAGTGCACTCGCCCGCATCGCGCAACGTTTCGAAGGCAGGCCATACCCATCACCAGGAGCGCGGGAAGCCAGAGCGCGAGTCTCGCCCGTGGAAAGTACGAACCCACCACCAGCGCGATCACCGGGACACCCCAGAGCAGCATTGCGCTCCATCCGCGTGCGAGGTCGCTTGCTTCGCAGTCTTGTGCGGGCATAAAACACCTCAGTGTCCCTTGCGTCCGTTGGAGCCCGCCATCTGAATGAGGACCGGACACGCCTTCAGGTTTTGCTTTGGCTGTTGCCGTTTCAAGGCGCGATTGCACCGATGAAGAGCAGCGCTCAGTTGAGTCTCCAATTTCTCGAGCTCCGCCTTTTTGTCGCGGACGATCGCCAGCTTGTTCTGTACGAGATGCCGCACTTCGACGCACGCGTCAGCGTGCCCGTCCTGGATGGCGAGAAGTTCACGTATCTCACCGAGAGAAAATCCCAGGGCCTTGGCTCGTTTCACAAATGCCAGGCGATCGACTGCGACTTCCTCGAATTTCCTGTAGCCGGATACGGTCCGCGATGGCGGAGCAAGTAGCCCTTCTTGCTCGTAAAAGCGCACGGTTTCCAAGTTGATCTGGGCGCGCTGCGCAAGCTGACCTCTTGTCAGTCCTTCCATGACTTCAGCCTAAACCCTGTAGACGACTACAGGGTCAAGTAAATTCGAATTTCGAATCGCCGATAATTGAAAATGTAGCTTCTTTGCAGCGTGTTCGACGCATGAAGATAGGGCGGCATGCGGCTGAGTGAAGGGGAAATTTCGTGGTCCCGACGGAATTCAGACGGAATTTAGTCGTCAGACACTGGTGCTAAGTAGCAGGAAATCCGGGTACGCTCCGGTTCCACGGCAAGCCGGGACGAGGCGGGATGACAAAGTTGAGGGCGGTGGCCCACCTTTGCATGAGTGGAGGTGGATGGACAGAGTCGAAAAAGCTTCGACGCCCGCGTGGCCGGCAAGGCAAGCAATCGGCGTCGGCTCTTCGCTTGCAACGTGGGAGAGTAGATTCCGAAACCCCGCGGCTGAAGCCGGATAGGTTTAGCCCTACTCGATCCGCTCGGCTTGAAAGCCGAGCTCCCCCGCATGAATGCGGGGGCTCCCACCATTGCACTTTTTCGAGCCTCCGCGATCCGCTCGGCTTGAAAGCCGAGTTCACCCGCATGAATGCGGGGCTCCCGACCATTTCTCCTTGACAGCTTAGGAGTGATCGACCTAGACTCCTAATCATCTTAGGGGGGATTATGGCCGACTCGGCTCAACTTCTTCCTGGCACCCTCGATCTCCTTATCCTGAGGGCGGTCTCACTGGGCCCGCTGCATGGGTACGGCGTCCTTCTGCGCATCGGACAGATCTCCAACAACGCGCTGTTGATCGAACAGGGCGCGCTCTATCCCGGCTTGTTTCGCCTCGTCCGTCAGGGACTGCTCAAGGCCCGTTGGGGCACATCGGAGAACAATCGCCGCGCCAAGTTCTACGAACTCACCGCCGCTGGCCGCAAGCGTCTGCGTGAAGAGACCGATAGCTGGAATCGGCTGGCGTCCGCCATCGCATCCGTCCTCTCCACCCAACCGGAGGAATTATGAAAGTCCTCGCCTGGCTTCGCCCCCTCGCCGCGAAGTTCTTCTATCGCGCCCAGCTCTCCGACGAGATGGACCAGGAGCTCCGCTCGCACATCCAGCTTCGCGCCGACGATCTTGAGCGCTCCGGCATGCCCCGCGCCGAGGCCGAACGCCGCGCGCGCATCGAGTTCGGAGGCTACCAACGCTACAAAGAAGAATCCTACGAAGCGTTCAGGGGCAATTTCATCGAGATTTTCCTTGAGGACATTCGCTTCAGTCTTCGCGTCCTGCGCAAGTCTCCCGGATTCACAATCACCGCCGTCTTGACCCTGACATTGGCCATCGGGGCAAACGCCGTGGTGTTTAGTGTCATGAATGCCTTTATCCTGCACCCGCGGTATGTGCCTCAGGCGGAGAGCCTCTACGGAATCCAGCACGGAAGCAGTAATGGGTTTCAGTCGTATCCCGACTATCTCGATCTTCGTGATCGCAACCACAGCTTCGATGGTCTGGCAGCTGTCACATTCGCCCAGGCGGGGCTGGACACGGGAAACAATCCGTCTGCTATCTGGCTCAACGAAACGAGTGGAAACTACTTTGATGCATTACACATTCGGCCATATCTTGGCCGCGTCTACCACGGCTCCGATGAGCACGGCCCGAACAGCGCCCCGTATATCGTGCTTACCTATGCATATTGGCACAGCCATTTTCATGATGATCGCGGCGTGGTAGGCCGTGTGGTTCAGCTGAACAAGCATCCTTTCACCATCCTCGGTGTAACACCGCCGGCGTTCCATGGGACTCTGCTGTTTTTCTATCCCGACTTTTTCGTGCCGATTGTGAACCATGAGCAGGTGGACCCGGGATATGACCTGAACACGCGCGGAATCCATTGGATCTTTGAGGCGGTCGGACACCTGAAGCCGGGAGTCACTCCGGCACAGGCGGTCACCGACTTGAACACCATTGGTGCATATCTGAAAAAGACTTACCCCAAAGATGAAGGCAATGTGACCTTTACCTTGGCTCGTCCAAGCCTTTATGGCGATTATCTTGGGCGTCCGGTACAGGCGTTTCTGGCAGGCTTGATGCTGCTGGCGGGGCTCATTCTGCTGGGCGCATGCGCTAACCTGGGCAGTCTCTTCTCGGCGCGCGCCGCTGACCGTTCGCGCGAAGTCGCTCTTCGGCTCGCGCTCGGCTCCAGCCGAAGGCGCATTCTGCGGGGACTCTTCACCGAAGCCGTACTCATTTCACTCGCCGGAGGCGCAGTCGGACTCCTCGGCAGCATAATCCTGCTGCGCGGACTGAGTGCGTGGCAGCCATTTCATCAATGGCCCATGCTCCATGCGCCTGTGAACCCAGATGCAAGCGTTTATTCAGTAGCACTGCTGCTGGCCTTGGCGAGCGGATTCCTCTTTGGCGCCGTTCCGGTAAGGCAAGTACTCCGCACCAATCCCTATGAGGTCGTCAAATCCGGGTCAAGCGGCGGAGTAGGGCGGCGGATTACCGCTCGGGACCTGTTGCTTGTGGCGCAGATTGCCATCTGCGCCGTGCTGGTCACGTCTTCGATGGTGGCCCTGCGTGGATTGGTGCGCTCCCTGTACGGCAATTACGGTTTCGATCTGCGGAACACAATGGTGGCCAGCACCGATCTGGGTATGGCCGGTTACCGTGGCGACAAAGTGCCCCCTATGCAAAAGCGCATGATCGAAGCTGTACAGGCAATTGCTGGCGTCGAGTCTGTGGGATTCGCCGACACCGTGCCATTAAGTGCGGGCTCGAACGCGTCGATTGTGTTTTCCGACAAAACGACTGATCTGAGACCATCGAATGCTGCAGCTAACGCCGTGATGTTCAACATCTCTCCTGAATATTTCCATGCGGCCGGCACAGCTTTGCTTTCGGGGAGAACTTTCACATGGCATGACGACCAAAGCTCACCACGCGTAGCGGTAGTGAATGGAGAGTTCGCGCGCAAAGTCCTCGGCTCTTCAACCAACGCCGTGGGCGGTTACTACAAGATGCGGGATGGAACCCGCGTACAAGTGGTAGGCATTGCTGAGGACGGAAAATACGACAGCCTCACCGAAGATCCAAGGCCGGCGATGTTTCTCCCGATCCTGCAATCACCATCGAGTTCGACTTTCCTGGTGGTGCGTTTCAGCCGCGATCCGCAGCAGCTGGCCGCAGCCATAAGGAGAACCCTGCATGACCTGGATGCGGGGCTGCCGGTTGACATTCAGACGCGGTACCAGGGACTCGACATCATTCTGTTTGGTCCACGTATGGCGACCATCGCTTTGGGTTTGATGGGCATCATGGGCGCAATGCTGTCCATCACCGGCATCTTCGGAATGGCCGCCTACTCTGTCAGCAAGCGCCTGCGCGAGATCGGAATCCGCATCGCTCTCGGCGCGCAGCGTAAGGAAGTGTTAGAGGCAGCGTTGGGACGCGCCGTCAAATTACTGGCTTTTGGTTCGGCAGCAGGCTTGCTCCTCGGACTCCTGGCGACCCGGGTGCTGGCTTTCATCGTGTATCAGGCCACTCCCCGGGATCCGCTGGTATTGGCTGGCGTTGTTCTTGGAATGTCCTTGCTGGGGCTACTGGCTACGTGGATTCCAGCGCTACGCGCGCTGTCGGTTGATCCTGTGATTCTGCTGCGCGCGGAGTGAATCGGGCCCGCTTGCAACGTGGGAGACATGCCCTGGCACAAGGCTCACGACTGGCCGAACATCTGAAAAAAAGCGCAGGGGCTAAAGCCCAAAACTCTTAAGGGCTAAGCGGCACGACTAAAGTCATGCCCTGACACAAGGCTCACGATTGGCCGGAACATCTGAAAAAAGCTGTCATATTTGGCTCTCTTGATCGATCAACCTACCTCAAAATGTAGAAACTCCAAACAAAAGAGGCCACCCTTGCGGGTGGCCTCTTTTGTATCAACTGCGCGCTACTTAGTACATGTCGCCCATACCGCCGCCGCCGCCGTGACCGCCGCCGGCCGGAGGACCCTTCGGCTCGGGGATATCGGCCACCATTGCTTCGGTCGTCAGCATGAGGCCGGCGATCGACGCTGCGTTCTGCAGCGCGGTGCGAGTTACCTTGGTCGGATCGATGACACCGGCTTCTACCAGGTCTTCGTACTGGTTGGAGCCTGCGTTGTAACCGTAGTGAGGATTTTTGTTGTCGTTGATCTTGCCCACGATCACAGCACCTTCCTCGCCGGCATTGCCGACGATCTGGCGAAGAGGCTCTTCCAACGCGCGACGAACGATCGTTGCACCGATCTTCTCGTCACCTTCGAGCTTCTTGATCAACTCGTCCACATCCTTGGCGGAGCGCAGCAGAGCTACACCACCACCCGGAACGATGCCTTCCTCAACCGCAGCACGAGTCGCGTGCATCGCATCCTCAACCCGAGCCTTTTTCTCCTTCATTTCAGTCTCGGTTGCGGCGCCCACCTTGATGACAGCCACGCCGCCAACCAACTTGGCGAGCCGCTCCTGCAGCTTCTCGCGGTCGTAGTCGGAGGTCGTCTTCTCCACCTGGTTGCGGATTTCCTTCACCCGGCCTTCGATGGCCTTCGAATCACCGCGGCCCTCGACGATCGTGGTGTTGTCCTTGTCGATGGTCACACGCTTGGCACGGCCAAGATCTTCGATCTTGACGTTCTCAAGCTTGATGCCAAGGTCTTCAGTAATCGCGTTGCCACCCGTCAGCTTCGCGATGTCCTCGAGCATTGCCTTGCGGCGATCGCCAAAGCCAGGAGCCTTTACCGCGGCCACGTTCAGAGTGCCACGCAGCTTGTTGACCACCAGAGTCGCCAGCGCCTCGCCATCCACATCCTCAGCGATGATCACCAGCGGCTTGCCGTTGCGCGCAACCTGCTCGAGCAGGGGCAGAAGATCCTTCATGGAGCTGATCTTCTTCTCGTGGATCAGGATGTAAGGCTCTTCGAGCGATACTTCCATGCGATCCGGATCGGTCACGAAATAGGGGCTCAGATAGCCGCGGTCAAACTGCATGCCCTCGACTACTTCCAGCTGGGTCTCCAGAGTCTTGGACTCTTCGACCGTGATCACGCCGTCCTTGCCAACCTTCTTCATGGCCTCGGCGATGATGTTGCCGATGGTGGCGTCGCTGTTGGCCGAAATGGTGCCCACCTGGGCAATCATTTCGCCGGTCACCGGCTTCGAAAACTTCTCCAGTGCGCCGCCCTTCACCACGCCGTGCTCGTCACGCTTGCCGACAACGGCCTCAACTGCCTTGTCGATGCCGCGCTTCAGAGCCATCGGGTTGGCGCCGGCAGCTACTGTCTTGACACCCTCGCGATAGATCGCCTGGGCCAAAACCGTCGCCGTCGTGGTGCCGTCACCGGCCACGTCCGAGGTCTTGGAGGCTACTTCACGAACCATTTGCGCGCCCATGTTCTCGAGCGAGTCTTTCAGTTCGATCTCCTTGGCCACCGTGACACCGTCCTTGGTGATGGTGGGGGAGCCGAACTTCTTCTCGATGACCACATTGCGGCCCTTGGGCCCAAGCGTCACCTTAACCGCGTCGGCCAGCGTGTTTACGCCGCGCAGAATTGCCTGACGCGAATCTTCTCCGTGCAGAATTTGCTTTGCCATTCCTTTTCTCCTTCAAGCAGACCGGCATTCCGGTCGTTCGATATAGCAGTAAAAAAGCGCATCCGGTCGAGCCGCGATGCGCTTATTTCTTCTTGAGAATGCCGAGTACTTCTTCCTCACGCATAATGAGGAATTCCTCGCCATCGATCTTGATCTCGGTTCCCGAATACTTGCCGAACAGGATGCTGTCGCCGGCCTTCACATCAAGCGGGAAAACCTTGCCCTCGTCGTTCGACTTACCCTTGCCGACCGAGATGACCTCACCCTCTTGCGGCTTTTCCTTGGCCGTGTCCGGGATAATGATGCCGCCCCGAATCGATTCGCCCTCTTCCACGCGCCGTACCAGAATGCGGTCGTGAAGTGGCGTGAAGCTGGTAGCTACAGATGCTGATGCAGTTGGCATTGCGTTACTTCTCCTTCGCACGAGGGTTTGCCTCGCGGTAATTACGAGTTAAAGCTGTTTTGGTTTAAGATTCGAGAGCAATACGCTGATTCCGATAGTGGCGTTTAGCACTCTCGCCCTTCAATTGCTAAGATAGCCACCAGTTGGAACCTTGTCAAGCCCGCAAAATTGAAATGTGAGTGAAACTCGCTCAAATATTACGACGGCGTAAATGTGCCGGAAATCATCTATACTTCCTGCCATGGGCGTTTCGTTCTGCCGCCGGATTTCGGGTGTTGTGCTCCTGCTTGCGGGTTTTCCGCTGCTCTGCTCCGCCTTGGGGGATCAGCATAACCGCAAATACACGCCCCCACCGGCCACCGCTACTATCAAAGTCACCGTGGTCAGGGGCACGAATGGCAAGGCCATCCCCAACGCCGCCGTTGTTTTCCATCCCATGGAAGGCGATAAGGATAAGGGCGCGCTCGAGCTTAAAAGCGATGAAGACGGCAAGGTGACCATCGACGTGATCCCGATTGGCGACACCGTGCGTCTGCAGGTGATTGCCGATGGTTGGCAGACCTACGGCGAAGACTACAAGATCGATACCGACAGCAAAGAGATCCTGGTCAAGATGAAGCGGCCGGGTTCGCAGTACTCCCTTTACGGCGACGGGCATGGGACCGCACCCAGCACCACCACCCCCAAGGGCGAGTCGAACAGCGCCAAACCCTCCCAGCAAACCCCCTTACCGCAATAGATCGGGCCTGGGGAACCCGGATTTCCTGCTTCGTTTCGCTGGACAGAGCCGCGCGTGCGCCTTCGGTGAAGAAAGGCGCATAAAGTTCGCCAACGCCACAAACCTCGACAGGAAATCCGGGCAAGCGGCTGGGTAAGATCGTGTCTATGGAAAACCTGCATCATAGAAGAGCGCTGGTGACTGGCGCCGCCAAGCGTATCGGCAGGAGGCTTGCGTTAGGCCTGGCGGCTGCCGGAGCGGATGTCGCCATCACTTACAACGGGTCGAAGCAAGAAGCGCAGGAGACGGTCGAAGGTCTGCAACAGCTCAACGTGAGGGCCATGGCCGTTGCCTGCGACGTGCGCAACATCGATAGTGTTCAAGCGGCGGTCGCTGCCGTGGTTGAACGCTTTGGCGGGCTGGACATTCTGGTCAATAACGCGGGAACGTTTGAGACCGCGGTGCTGCAATCAATCACCCTGGCGCAATGGGACAAGATGTTTGAAACCAATACCCGCGGGCCTTTCCTCATGGCCCAGGCGGCCTATCCTCACCTGCGGGAAGCCAGAGGCCGGATTATCAATATCGGCTCGCTGGGTGGGATGCATCCCTGGGCCACGCACGCGCACTATTGCACCTCGAAAGCCGCCCTGCATATGCTCACCCAGACCATGGCGAAGGCCTTCGCTCCCGAGATCAGCGTGAATTGTGTGGCCCCGGGCATGGTGGTGAATGGAGAAGTGGATCCGGCCTACGAACACTTTGCCAATAAGACGCCGATGCAGCGCAATGGCACGCCCCACGATGTGGCGGAGGCAGTGGAATTCTTCGCTCGAGGACCGCACTTCATCACCGGCCAGATTTTGGGCGTGGACGGCGGATTAGGGTTGTAAAGGCGGGGAAAAATTTGCTCAGCGAGGCATGGCCTCAGCGGTGCTGTTTAGCCTCACTACCCCAGCCTGCCGTGGCAACACGGCGCCCTCCCGGAATATAAGCATTTTCGTATGAGCCGTCTGCGGCCTTTTATCCAACCTCTTCTTCAGTAATCTGGGGCCGTGTCGGCAAGGCCATCAATTAACCGGTGCCTCCAATTCCCGCGCCGTCACCCAGGTTGTAATTACCCCTGTCTCTCCATCTAGATGTCGAATACAGTCGTTGCCGGTATCGGCGATAAACAGGTCGCCCTTTCCGGTCGCCAGGACTCCCATGGGACCGTTGAGGCTTGCCTGCAGCGCCAGACCTCCATCTCCGGCACGGCCGGCTTGTCCGTTTCCCGCAACTGTAGTGAGCACCCCCGAGTTGAGATCCAGACTGCGGATCCGGTTATTGGCTGTATCTGCGATGAAAAGCTTGTTTCCGCCCACGGCCACGGATTCCGGAAAACAAAGAAGAGCTCCGCTTGCTGGTTCTCCATCCCCGGCAAACCCGCAGACCGCGCCCCCGGCAATTGTCCTCAAATTTCCCGGCCCGGAAATTTCAGCCACCGAATTGCGGCTTGGATCAGCAATGAATAGGACTCCATGTTCGCCGGCCGTCACCCAAAATGGGCCCGAGGCGGGAGACGATGCGCGTGGATCCCCCGGCAAGTCCGCTCCCATCACCTTTGTGATTCCCTGGGTGATCGCGTCCAGGCGCATGACCGGAGAGCCACCGGACCCTCCGGTATAGACATTGTCATCGCTGTCGACGGCGACAGAGACAGGCTCATAGATTGACGTGGTGGTTGCCAGGTTGCCTCGTCCACCCCACAGGGAGCCACTACCCGCCACGGTTGTGATGGTGTTGTCCTTTGCTTCCACCCGTCGAATGCGGTTGTTGCCCGTATCGGCAATAAACAGACGGCCTGTGCTATCAACCGCAACGCCCATGGGTGAAGACAAACTGGCTTGCGTGGCTGGGCCGCCGTCACCAGAGAAGGCTCTGCTGCCGTTCCCCGCGAAAACAGTAACCTCCCGGCCGGCGGAGATCTTCAAGATTCGATTTTGTTTGCGCGCCGCCACATAGAGATTGCCTTTCCCGTCTTCGGCAAGTCCTACTGGGAACGCGACCGAGCCCGGGTGTGGTTGTCTCGCAGTGGTCGGCTTTCCGTTGCATGCGGTACACCCACACCCGCTGCAGCAACCAGCAGGATCACGCCACCAAGAATGAAAAGCACTCGCCGGCTCATGAATCACACCTTCAATCGAAGATTTCCTAACGCCCAGCACCGAGCAACGTTACCTCTCGTTTATTGGTCAGGGCTCTCGCTGATCAACTGTCGATACACTTCGCGGGCGTGGTCGTACGCCTTCTGGGCCTCCGGAAGCTCTTTAGCAGAAATTTTGGGGGCCTTCTGGCTCCAGCACTGATTTACGCCTCTGAGACACCATTCCGCGCTTCGCCGGGAGGCCCGGATGGGCTTGCCGCCTACCAGGACGAAGATAGGGTTGGTGTGCGAAGAGGGAAGTATGCGAACGGCTATCCAACTGCTCTTGTTGATGGGTATGTCGAACTTGAGCGTCTGCGCAGTCCCGTCCGCGACAATTTCTTTCGTTGCCACGGGTTCTCCGTTGACCACAACGGCTACAGGGACCTTGCGCGTAGCGCCGACGCGCGCTCGCTCCAGATGCCAGTAGGGTCTTTCGTTGTAGGGAAGTTCATCGAGGGCCGTATCGGGTTTTGCCGGGAGATAAGCGGCCGCTGTGACGCTCACCGAAACGGTGCCCGGGGCCGCCAGATCCACCTGACTACCTCTCACGCCCATTGCGTTGCCATTCACGGCAAAGTCCATGAGATGGCTGCGGCCATCGGAAACATAGACGGCGCCATCGCGCACCGCTTTGGTGTAGTTGTCATAAGTTAGCGGACCGCTGATCTTGGCATAAGTTCGTCCTTCGCCCACTCTGCTGTCATATATGCAGGGGAAATCGGTCTCGCCCGAGATGCGGGTGCGAAACCCCACATTCAAGGTCTGATACCAGATATTCAGCTCCCAGACGTAGGGCGTATCGCCGGCGGAGATGAAGTCCACGGCGCCGGGATGGGTCACATCCATGATGTATTCATTGGCTCCGATGCTGTCGAAGCCGGGCACGATCCAGTTCGGCAAAGCGTCCGTCTGCACGTCAAGACCCCAGCCGGAGTGCGCAAAGCCAGCCACCGCCCCTTGTGATTTCGCCCATTGCAGGATAGGTAAGTCCCAGGTCGGCCACTCTTCAATGCGTTTTGTGTTGGGATAAATGATCTTCTTAAGGTTCAGCAGCACCAGATGTCCGGAGTGGTCGGAAGGGAATCCGGAGACCTCAAGGTCATAGTGGAGCAGGGAACTCCGGGTGGAGCTGGGGTCATCATGCTGACCACGAAAAAAATGAGTTTGATAGTAAAAGCAGGGTCCCCACACCAGCACGGCGCCCACGTTCAGATGCTCGCCCCGGACCTGCCGTCCCATATCATTGTCTGAGACTCCCTGGGTCGGGTTCTCATAATGGGAACAGCCCGCGGGATGAATATGGTCATCGCCGGAATACCAGCCGGTCTTTGCGGGATCGATCCAGCGGTTGAGGCGGAAGGTAAGTTCGCTCGGCATACGGTCCGTTACCGTGAACCGTCTCGTATCTGTCTACGTATTCAGGCCCGCCAGTGTAGGTGACCGTGTAGGAGCCGGGCGGCAGTTGAATGGATTCGCCATCGCCGCGATATACCTGCGGCTGAAAATAAAAGTCTGGCGCGAGCCTCTTGACTGGATTGGGATAAATACGGCCCAGGCTATCGCGAAAGATAAAGGAAGCCATCGTCGGTTGACCATTCGGGTCGAATACATGGAGCTGGATCGAATGGACCGGGAACTATCTTGAATAAGACCGGGATCTCGTTGAGAAAACCGATATCCTGGGTTCCTTGTCCGACATTGAAGCTGATTTTTGCTGAACGTTGACCGGCGTCACGGCTGGAGATGGTGAGCACCCGATATTCCAACGGCAAACCCGACAGCCTTTCTTCCATGGGAGGATGATCGAACAGGGAAATATCCGCCCAACGTTCGGCCACGTCGGATGCAGTCAGACGCTGCTTGGGCTCGTGGTTGCCGGAGGAAGTGATGTAGACCTGGCCGCTGTTGGGGCTACTCACGGCAAGAGGAGCGGTGATGCCGGGCTGGTTGATCACCTTTACCAGAAAAGAGCGGGTGCCATTCTGAATCAGTTCTGGAGCCGCCGGGCCACGCTTCACGTCGACGCGGCTTTCTGGACTAATCGTCACCACGGCGAGTACATAATTATCCAGGATTGCCTGGACCTGAGAGACTGCTGATCCTGTGACGTGGCGGGCGGCGATAGCTTTGATTCGCTCCCGATCCTGCTCTGCCAGAGGTTGACCGAGATAGCTGAGTGCTGCCTCCACGCGATCCACCTGCGCCATAAAGGGCTGCATCGCGACATTTGGACGAAACGGCGGCGGCGTGAGCTTCGTATGGCGAAACGGTAGGCTTAGCAGGAGCGCACATGCGGGTAGAACGAGAGCACCCTGAGTTTCATGGAAACCAACCTCGGCATTAAGCCAAGATGATACAAGAGAGATCACTTCTCAGCCCGCAAAGGCACGCTCACCAATTTCACTTCAGTATCGCGGTCTCGTAATATCGAAAGTACATGGCCGGAACCGTCGACGGCAACGCTCCCTCCTCCGTAGGTCCAGCCCTTCCACGGACCGTGGGTCATCTGGCCCACCAGGTCAGTGCCGATCGTCGGCGTTTGCCATAACTTCGCCCGGCTCACAACCAGACGCTCCAAATCCTTCTCATGCTCCGGCCACTTTTCCACCGGCGCTGCCCACCCGTAGGGGATCAGCATGAGGTCGGGCTTCAACTGAGCTACCCGCTGCGCATATTTTTCGGTGAACGTATCCGCGCAGATCATGACACCGATGCGGCCGAATTCCGTATCAACCACGCCGATACTGTCGATAGTCCCTGTCGAGTAGGGAGGCTGCATCAACTCGGGCAATACATTCAGCTTGCGGTGTTTCCATAGGATCTTTCCGGTCTTATCGACCAGGATAGCGGCATCATAAAGATGGTCTCCATCTTTTTCGTCGAGCCCGATCGCAACCATGAGGCCGTACTTGCGCGCCAGGTTCGCGATGCGATCGCTGTCGGCCCCCGGAATCGGCGTTGCCATGTGGTGAGCGTCCGGATTCTCCCAGCCCAGAATCGACGACTCCGGGAACGTGGCGATTTCGGCGTGGCCGGCTTGGGCGGTTTCAAGTGCGTACTCGATCCGCCGAAAGTTTCCCTCGCGGTCTCCGTCGATCACCAGGATTTGGCAAATCGCAATGAGTATCTTGGGTGGGGTAGCGGCAGTAAGGGGCAATGGTCCAGATAGACCAAACATAATCGTTAGATACACAAGCCATTTTCTTAGACTGCAGGGACGTCCCTTTGTCGTCCGGCGCGGCGTAAACACGGTTTTTCCTTTCCTGCCTTGTGAAGCCAATCCGGCAGTACGCGGCCAGCGCTGAACTACGCAACGTACTCTCGTGTATATTCCTGAAAATCCGATCAAAGTGACTTATTCGCCTGAGTTAGAAGTGCGCCTTAAGTTACATCAATGTGCTCGGCGATTGGTGACGGGAGCGATCGTAGGGGTAACGCTGGATCCATGCAGCCATTCCATCAAGGAATCGACTGCACCCAGCCAACACAGTACGAGTAGAGTGCTCCACGCAGCAGTCTAGAGTGGTGGGACCTGCCTCGCAAGACCCCAAATTACGCAAACTTCTGGACACTTTGCGTCAGGCGGGGACGCTTCCGGCGCAGTTCTCCCTTGCAAATTAGCAACCGCACGGCTATAAATTGACTTAGATTTCATCAATTTGCGGCACGGATAGGAGCAATGACCCACGCAGCCGGAAATGGCACGAATCGAGGGCTGCCTTCAGACCGTCGACCGCAAGTGGCTTTATTGCTGGAAACCTCATGTGAATATGGGCGCGGCCTTCTTCGGGGAATTGTGCGCTATTCCCGTCTGCACGGACCGTGGTGCTGAATGTAGCGCCCGGCCACCTTCAACAGATTTTCCCCGATGCAAGATCATGGAGTGGGACCGGCATTATCGGGAGAACTCAATCTCCTGAGATGCTTAACCGATTGGTTTTACGGGCCTTCCTTTTGTTTCCGCCTCTCTGGACGATTGCCGCTCACTCTATTCCGGAAATAACTTCGGCGAGATCAACACCGATTGCGCAGCGATCGCGCGGATGGTGGCGGATCACCTCGTGGATCGCGGCCTTCGTCACTTTGCCTACTGTGGTTTTGATGGTTACGGCTGGTCCTCCCATCGCGAAGAGGTTTTCTCGCAACGCTTGAATGAGTTGGGATTTTCCTGCGCAGTGCACCGGCTCGCATATCCCCATTGGATGGAAGGATCCATGGATAGAGATGTGGGAAGATGACCAGCCTGCCCTTCGGGAGTGGCTCAGGACCTTACGCAAGCCTGTGGGCCTGATGGCCTGCAATGATGTTTGTGGACGGAAGGTGCTTGAGGAATGTGCAGCGATCGGTCTTCGCGTGCCTGAAGACGTTGCTGTCGTGGGTGTCGACAACGATGAAATGCTTTGCGAGTTGTCGTTGCCGCCGCTCTCCAGCGTGGTCCTGGATCTGGAAAGAGCAGGGTACGAAGCCGCAACTCTTTTACATCGAATGATGGCGGGCGAATCGATTCCAGATGCTCGCATCATGGTTGCACCCAACTTCATTGCCATCCGGCAATCCAGTGACGTAGCGCCAAAGGATCCTTACGTGGCGGTGGCGTTGCGATTCGTCAAGGACCACGCGGGAGAGGCGATCAGCGTTTCGGACGTGAGCCGGCAAGTTGGGGTGTCAAGACGAACTCTGGAAAGACGCTTCTATGGCGTTCTCGGCCGCTCAATCGCTGCCGAGATCACCCGTTCCAAACTGGAGCGCGCCAAACGCATCTTGCGTGAAACCGATCTCCCTCTACGCGTTGCCGCCGCGGCGGGTTTCGGAAGCGTCAAAACTTTCAATCGCGTCTTCCGCTACTCCGAAGGTATGCCTCCCATCATTTCCGTCAGAGCTCGAAGATAGAGCATTGTGAATGATATGGTAAAGGGATACGCGATGATGGGTTTTTGTATCAGCGATAGCGCGGTATGAAGCGTTGTAAGAAGTATAGAAGTACTGAACAGCGTTAAAATGATTTTACACATGGGGGTATGTTAGCTGCGATACAGGTAAAAGATGGTGTGAATGGCGGGTGGCGATGCTTTGTGCGCTGCATATAAGTTGATTTTGGGTAGGCATTATGGCATGATAGGAAAGGTGCGATGGGTAGAAGCGGTTAGGTGAATGGTGCGAGTGTGGAGCGGGATGCGGTACTGATAATTGCACGCTGCTTGCATTCTGTTTGTAACAGCAAGCTATCAGGGTTGCTAGTATTCGTTGAGCATGCTTGCGGGAAAGGTGATAACTCAAGGAGCGGACTTAGGAGTGAGTTTTTACGTGCGGTAACTACGACAATCTGGATTGTGGTGCGCTTCGCTGGCGGAATGCAGCAGATAGCGCATATTATTTTCTGCTGGTGTGAGTGGAAATCAGAATGATTTGTTGGCTCTTATATACGAGTTTTACTTACACGTACTGGTTGCAGCGCTCAGTGCTTCTCTTGGAACGCAAGAGCAAGCAGTATTTGAAGCTGGCTGTGCTGCGCACAGTGCGCAGTACAGAGCGTGGCTCTTCGTTTGGGTGCTTTTTGCGCGGTTGTTTGCTGGCTGCGGTTTGGGAGAGCGCTATTCAAGGTATTTTGGCATTGTGTTTCTCCGGTTGGTGCTGCTGTGCGTTTCTGAAAATTGATTTCGAAGCACTCTATGAAGTCAGGGCGGTGCATCTCAGATGAGCACTTTCACTGAGCAGCTGAACGTTGATGCACGTATTGGCTTGCGGATGCATTACCTTTCAGGTTGACGCTGTGCTGCAGTGATGGAGAAAAGATACGCTGTGAGGGGAGAAAACTAACGAGCTGCAGGATACGCTAGGGCGGTGGTATTGGTGGCGCTTTGATAACGATTGGAATGCTTGACGGGATTCGCTACACTTTCAGCGTAGCGATTGCGGAGAATTCGATTAACGATGCTGAACCGACCAGGTTGCTGGTGTGGACACCAGTGCGCTTATTGAAGGTAAAAGGACTACGCGATGTGCGATTAGAGATCGACTGGCAGTATGGTTGTGGTGCGCGGGCTGGGTGCATACGGAACTCTTGCGGCGGGGAAGTCTTGAGCAACGAATCGTATCTTCAACAGATTGTCAGTCACGCACCCCGTGACTGGAAAACGATGAATCTGGAAGCAGTCATCGAGACTCAGGTCATCAATGACAACTGAGGGCCGCCGAAGGTTCTTGCCACCTACTTCTGGTAGGGGTTTCCTCCGCCGTTCTTGGAATTGGGAAAGCGCACTCTGTGCGGTTTTGCTTCCGAAGCAGATACCCAAGGCCGAAGTGCAAGCTTGGCTCAGCAGGAGCAGTTTTGGCCGCCGCCTGGAATTCCTCGATTGCCTCATTGGTCCGCTCAAGCCCGTCGAGTGCTTCGCCCGCCAGCATGTGGGCTTGCGCGGAATCCGGATTAGACGTAACGATCTGCCGGTATTGCTCCAAAGTGCATTCGTACATCTTCGCGTAGAGGCAGCTCTGTGCCAGCACGCTACGCAGCTCAAGATTTTCAGGGGAATGCTTGACCGCAAACTGCAGGTATGGGACCGCATTCGTGAACTGTTCGTACCGCAATACTCATACCCAAAAGGATCCGAGGACTGGAATCGTTGGCAGCAGCAGCGGCAGCTTTGAGCGGGGCAATCGCTTCAGCGAACTTGCCTTGTCTGAAGAGCGCAAGCCCTAGGTCAAGTTGCAAATCGGGGATCCCCGGGGAGAGCTTCAGCGCTCGTCGGTATGCTTCCACAGCTGCGGGGTAATTGGCCTCACGCGCCTGCACCAAACCGAGCTGAGCCCACGCCTGGGCATTGTGTGGATGAATCGTCTTGATCGTTTGCCAGGAGCGCTCAGCTTCCGCGAGCCGGCCTTGTGCAGAAAGCGACTCCGCTTGCTGCACTGAAGAGCTGTCTCGCGCCTGAGCGCCGGCGAACGGAGTACAGAAAAGAGAATGACTCCGAGGCCGAGAACAAAAAAATGAGGACGCCGCACATCCACAATTATAGGGACGCTTTCGAAATACGCGTGAGGATCCTCCGCGTCTTGTGTGAGGTGACGCAATCTGTCCAGAACTTTGCGTAAATTGGGGTCTACCCGCTGTTCTTTCTTTGTCCTACACTATGCACCAACAGAGCTGTCCTAGTGTGGACCTGGTAAGGCTGAACCATGCCATTCGTGCATAGCCACGCAGGCACGGGACTGTCATCGCCACTGACTCACGTTCGTTCGAGACAGCGAATACCTTTAATAAATCGCTTCGCCGCTTCCTGGCTTGCTCCGGATCAGTGGCGCTTTTCGCATCATCAGGCGACGAGTACCGCCACGTTTTTCCAGCGGCACTGTTTTCGATCGATAGATCCTGACCTGGCCCGCGGGCAGATGGGAAATAACCTTTGCAACTCTCCAAGGCAGCAGCCGCGTCATCACTGCTGTGGTACGGCGTGGGGGCAAACAATGAGTTCTTCTGACTGTACGTTTTTAGCTGCGGTGCGTAGCGCATCCATGCCCCATCGGTCCGCTGCCCATGCGTTCGTTCCTGCGAGCAGACGTAGCGACGACGTAACATACGTGCGCAACGGACAGAACGCGTCCATTCTTCTATCGTTGGCTTCGCGCATTGCGAGGCGCGTGCGGCGCCCATCAACGGGTACATACAGTATTAGACTTGTTTTCCCGTGCGCTCCGCCTCTACATTCCTTTCACAAAACTTTTCGGAGGTATCAATGACGATTCTGGATTTCTCCAAACGACTAGGTCACGGTTTGATCGTAGGCTTCCTGGCGTTTGGATCACTCTTATATGCCCAGGAGAGCGCTACGATGGTGGGTACGGCCACCGATACTTCAGGCGCCGCTGTTCCTAATACAAAGATCGTCATCGTCAACGAGTCGACGGCAGCGGATGTTCGCGATACCGTGACCAACGCGGCGGGAATCTATTCGGCTCCCAACCTGCCGCCTGGTCGCTACACGCTCCGAGCCGAAGCTCCGGGCTTCTCGAGGTTCGAGCGCACCGGCATCGTTCTCGATGTTGCCAGCACAGTGAAAGAAGACGTCTCGCTGGTGGTCGGAAGTACAACGCAAAGCATTGCCGTCCAGGCAGATCAAATTCAAATTCAGACCGAAACCAACGAGCTCAGTTCGGTGGTCACCGGCACCCAGATCGATCAGATCGACACCAACGGTCGTAACGTAATCAACCTGACGGAGCTTGTCCCTGGCGCTTCCAGCGCCATGCCGCGTTTCCAAGGCGCTCTGGCGATCAACCAGAATTTCAACATCTCGTTTAATGGCGCAAGATATGCGCACAATGATTATCTGATCGACGGGGGTGAAATCTACAATCGGGGCGGCGGAGCCTCTATGATGGTCAATCCCTCTCAGAACGCGATCGCCGAGTTTAAGGTCATCACCGGAAATGCCGACGGGGACATGGGGATGGCTTCCTCCGGTGGCTACGTGTCGATGTCGATCAAGAGCGGCACGAACGCACTTCACGGGGGCGCCTGGGAATATGTTCGAAACGATCTCTTCGACGCGAATAATTACTTTGCAAAACAGAGCGGGACGGCTAAACCGGAACTTCGCTACAACATTTTCGGTTTTAACCTCGGCGGCCCTGTCACGATTCCTCATCTTTACAACAGCAAACGCGATAAGACATTCTTCTTCTACAACATGGAATGGCGCAAACTGGTGCAGGGCGGCCAGATATTTGCCACCGCGATCCCGGCTGCTGCTTTCGGCGGCAACTTTGGTGACCTACCCATCAGTGTTCCGCAGACATCCGATCCTGCCGCGATTGAAAAGTTCGCCTCTTTTGGCCTTGCGCCCGGAGACCCGTTTCCCAATAATCAGATTCCCGCCGGCTTGATTGATCCTAACGTCGCTCTCTTGCTCAAGGCTGGGATCTTTCCCGCAGCCAACACTCCCGACGGGGCACACTATTCTGCTGCCGCGCCATCCAGAACCAATGTTACTGAAGAGATTGCCCGGCTTGATCACCGCATCAACGACAAGCTATCGTTGCTGGCCAGCTTTATCTATGATGGCGGAACGCAGTCCGTGCCCACTACTGAGTGGAGCGGCGCCACTTACCCGACCGTTGGTACGATGCTGAGGGTTCCAAGCTGGGCTGCGGTCGTCCATTTAACGCAGGCTATCAACCCGAGGCTGATCAACGAGACTGACATCAACGCCAATGGTGTGACTCTTACCCTGAGTCCAACGGGAATTTTCACCCAGCCCCAGGGGTACGATGCCAAGATCCTATATCCCGATGCGAACGCAGATAACCGCATTCCCGATATCTCGTTGGCCGCGCCCTATGGCGTCAACTACTACATTGGCGAATATCCCTACACGACGGTGTGGTCCAGTTTAGAGTTCAAAGACAATGTTTCCTGGGTGAAGGGAAAGCACAACCTGATGTTCGGCGGAAACTTCGTCCGCGGATATGAAGACAATCATCTTCAGGGCGAGACCGAAGGCAACTTTACCTTCTCGGGCGGTTTTACTGGAAACTCGTTTGCCGACTTCCTGTTAGGTTATTCGGCCAGCTTCAACCAACTCCAGGCACAGAACCTGCAGAAGGCGGAGGAACGCACCCTCTCCTTCTATGGCCTCGATAACTGGAGAGCGACCAGCAAGCTCACCCTCAACCTTGGGCTACGGTGGCAATATATTCCCCACCTGTTTGACCTGAACAACCATATCTCCAGCTTCAACCCGGCGACTTATGACGAGACTAAGCAACCAATATTCAATGCCGATGGAAGTCTAGATCCCACCGGCCCCGGCTTCAGCTACGCGACCGGAATTCCGGGCGCGATTACCAGCCAGCCTTTCTATCTGAATGGCATCATCCTGGCCGGCAGAAACGGGGTACCCAGAGGTATCGGCAAGAACTATCGCGATAACTTCGGTCCTCGGGTGGGTTTCACTTATGGCTTGGGCAACGACGGCAAGATGGTGCTCCGCGGCGGCTTTGGTATGTTCTATGAAAGAATCCAGGGCAATGACTACACCAACGGCGGCGGCAATCCTCCATTCTCCAATGTTCCCAGCAGCAACAACGTGTACTTTTCCAATGCCGCACAAAGTGTCATCACCGGCCTGACCGCCTCTGTTCCCTCGTTTCCTTCCGCTTTAACCACCATCGCCCCGTACTACCCTCTGCCCACATCCATGCAATATAGTTTGGGGGTGCAACGTCAGCTTTCTTCAACTGCCGTGGCCACCATGACCTACGCTGGAAACCAGAATTATCACCAGCAGGTGGCTCGCGACCTGAATACGGTTCCGCTGAACGATCCAAATCGGCTGGCGATCTGTAGTGGTAACTGCGGATATATGGGATCGGCTTACAACGCTAACCTGGATCGGAACTATCCGGGCTTCGGAAGCATTAATCAATATCAGAACACCGTGAGTTCAAATTACAACTCGCTTCAAGTCGGTCTGCTCGTTCGCAACAAGCATGGCTTGGATTTCTCTGCTGCATACACATGGTCACATGCACTTGACTATGCTTCAGCCGATGCCTCCAGCCAGCTTTCCAATCCGTATAACCCGGCGTATGACCGGGGTAGTTCCGATTACGACCGCAGGCATGTTGCACAATTCAGTTACCATTACGAGCTGCCGTTTTTTGCTGGAAGTAATAACCTCTTGGCCAAGACCATGTTGAGCGGGTGGCAGTTATCGGGCATTACGACCGCGGAAACCGGGTCGCCGATGTCAGCCTCCCTCGGATACGACAACACGGGATTGGGTGGCATCGAATCCAACCGCGCGAATGTCAACGGGTCAGTGGAGTATCCCAAGACTGCAAAGCACTGGTTTGATGGGAGCGTCTTTTCCGCCCCGGCTCCACTTGCGTTCGGCAATTCCGGCCGTAATCTGATCTATGGCCCTGGGCTCTTCAACTGGAATATCGCCCTATTCAAACGCTTTCCGCTATGGCGGGAAGGAACGGAATTTGAATTCCGCGGCGAAACGTTCAACACATTCAATCACACCGAATTTTCCGGTGTGAATAACAACTTCAGCAATGGATCGCAATTCGGTGAGGTGACGTCCGTTAACGATCCTCGTACCTTCCAACTGGGAGGTAGCTTTACCTTCTAGGCGAAAGGTGCGGCCGGTGAAAAGTCGCTCAACGTATGGCACGGCTAAAGCTGTGCCATACCAGGGCCCCAAGGTAGGTCTGGGTTTTAAAGCCCGACGTATGCTCAATCATTTACGGCATGACTTTTAAAGTCGTGGCCTGATACAAAACAAGAGTTTTCCGCAGCCCGTAAGGTCCAGACCCACCCAATCAGCATCGTCTCTATCCCTACCAGCCAAACATCTTGTTCAGCAGCCCCGAGGAGTGCTTGGGGTCCAGCTCCGGATGCAGGCCTTCCGGTTCCGGCTGGGGCGGGAGGCTCTCCCCGAAATAGGCGGCGCGGGGATTGTGAAGGCACAGCCGATCTGCCGTCTCCACACCATATTTGCTGGATACCAGCTGGTAGGCGTCGCGCAGCATCGGCGGCCGCGACGTGAGGTCATGCGCATCGGTGGCGATAAAGTTTACCCAGTTTCGCCGCAGCAGCTCGTGCGAGACGCGCTGCGCCATTTTGCCGAAGCGGCCGGTCAGGGAAGCGGCGGTGATCTGCACCAGGCAGCCGGAGCGGAGCCAGTCCGCCATGCGTTCGGGGTGCCGCGCCAACAGCGGATTGCGCTCTGGGTGGGTGATGATCGAGGTCAGTCCGGCCATGCTCAGGCGAAAAAATATCTCCTTCATATTCTGGGAGATTCCGTGGTCAGGGAACTCCACCAGCAAATACTGCTTGCCGTTGATGGAGTACTTCGACGGGTGGGCGATGGCGTCCTCGATGTTGTCGAACATGAGGTGAAAGTCGCAGCCCAGAGCGAGCGAGATGCGGTTGCCCAGCCTTTGCCGGATCTTCTCCAGGCGCTCCAGATTCAGCGCCGGGTCGAACTTGAAATGCTCGCTCGAATGGGGGGTGCAGACAATATGCGTTACTCCGTTCTGCATCGACATTTCGGCCATGGCCACCGAGATTTCGATATCCGTCGGTCCGTCATCAAGGCCAAACAGCAAATGGTGGTGTATATCAATCATGAAATTCCTGACCTACCGGGTCATTGCACTGACTAGGGATGCAAATAACAACAAGCCGTCCGACGAGCCTAATATCGTTTCGCTCGAGCGGTCCGGATGGGGCATCATACCCAGCACATTGTGGCTCTCGCTGAATACACCAGCAATGCAACTAATGGAGCCATTGGGGTTGGCGACCGAGGTAACCTCCCCAGACTGAGTGCAGTAGCGGAAGGCAATGCGGTCGCTGCGTTCCAGTTCCGCCAGGGTCGAAGGCTCGCAGAAGTAGTTTCCCTCCATGTGCCCGATGGGAATCTTCAATACCTGGCCTGGGGTGAGCGCCTGGGTGAAGGGACTGCGGGTAGTCTCCGTGCGCACATAGACCTGCTTGCAGATGTAGCGCAGGCCGGCATTTCTGAGCAGCGCCCCCGGCAACATACCGCTCTCGCACAAAATCTGGAAACCGTTACAGATCCCCAGAACCAGCCCGCCGCCGGCGGCAAACTTTTTGACCGACTGCATGACCGGCGAAAAGCGGGCGATCGCCCCGGTCCTCAAGTAGTCCCCATAGGCAAATCCACCCGGCACCAGGATGGCGTCGCACTGCTCCAGGTCCTCCGATTCGTGCCATAGAAATGTCACAGGCTGATCGGCGATCTCACGCAGAACGTGGTAGGCATCGTGATCGCAATTGGAACCGGGGAAGACAAGGACGCCGAACTTCATACTCCTAGGCTAGCAGTTTTGCGCAAGCGGAGAAGTGTCTGCACGGCTACCGCCTCGCGGGAGCCCATGGGGGGAAATTCCCGTTGTGGTAATTGGCCTCTGAGCAGGAGTATTGTCTGGGTATTGGCAATGGCAGACGAGGACGCTAATTCCGGCGGCCAATTCCAAACAACCCACTCGCGGCGCTCCGCCTGCGGGGCTCGGCGCCGGTTGTGGTCCATGCCGGCGCGCCGGCCCCGGGCAGATTCTCTGCCAAAAGTGCGCTTCACCTGCGAACTGCCGGAACTGCGCTAGTCAACTGGTGGCGCGCCGTAACCATTCAGGGGCTTTGCGTCGCGGTGCTGTGGTTGATCGGGCTGCTGCTGCTGAAGGTGCCCTTGGCGCCGGTTTGGGCGCTGGTCGCCGGCCTCATGACCCTGGTCCCCAACATTGGCGGGGTCATTGCTCTTCTCGGGCCGGCTTTCTCCATCCTGGTGAGCAAGCCCGACATGTACCGCTTGTGCCTCCTGCTGGGCATGTACGCGGTGATCGTGGTGATCGATCAATTAATGCTACAGCCGCTCATCATGAAGCGCGTCACGCGGGTACCCGTCTGGGCTTCGATCCTGGTGCCCATCGTGCTCGGCATCGTCATTCCGTTTTGGGGCATTCTGTTGGCGCCCCCGTTGCTCGCCGTCGTCTATGCTTTCCGCCGTTCGCGCCAAGGCTAGCTGTAGCACGGGTGGGAACCACGAGTCTCAAGGTGCTATACTCGCCTTTCGCCGCGACGCTTCTGCTCGCGTCGCAGCAAAGAACACAGCCTTCTTACAGGCAGTAGAGGTTGCTATGTCCGGCCACTCCAAATGGGCCACAATCAAGCACAAAAAGGGCGCACTTGACGCCAAGCGCGGCAAAATCTTCACCCGTCTGATCAGGGAAATCACCATGGCGGCTCGCCAGGGCGGGGGAGATGTGGATGCCAATCCCCGGCTGCGCGGCGCCGTCGCCGCTGCCAAGGCGGAGAACATGCCGCAAGATAACATCAAGCGCGCCATCCAGCGCGGCACCGGTGAACTGCCCGGATCGATCTATGAGGAAATCTCCTTTGAGGGCTACGGTCCGGGGGGTGTCGCCCTCATCGTCGAAGTCACCACGGACAATCGCAACCGCACCGTCAGCGAGGTGCGCCATGGATTCTCCAAAAATGGGGGCAACCTGGGCGAGCCAAATTCCGTCCGCTTCATGTTTGCCAAGAAAGGTCTGATCGCCATTCCCAAGTCTGCTGCCGATGAGGACAAGTTGATGAACATCGTTCTCGATGCCGGCGGAGAGGATTTGAACGATGAGGGCGATACATGGGAGATACTGACCGACCCTTCCGCCTACGAGGCGGTCGCGAACGCGGTCAAGGCAGCCAAGATCGAACCCTCGCACTCTGAGATCACCATGATTGCCTCTACCTACACCAAGCTCGAGGGTGCGGTAGCGGCCCAGATGATCCGGCTGCTCGAAGCACTGGAAGACCTGGACGACGTGCAGAACGTTTACTCGAACTTCGATCTGGACGCCACTCAGTACGAAGAAGTCGCTGGCTGATCACCCGCTAACATCCAAGACCTCTCTCCTGTAACTGTTTCCTCGCCCGAGACAGTTCGGTTTGCCCTGCCAAAAGCCGGCCCCAAGAACGAATCGTGATTTGAAAGAAGGGAAGACGAGTACCACCATGCCAATGGCAACGCCCCGACATCGTACTGCTGCCGTGCTTATGGTTGCGTTTGCCCTCTTCTCAACCGCGGTTGCCGGGGCACAGTCTGCCGCCGGAGATTCCTCCGTGCGTCCGGCAGCAAATCTCCTTAGCAGCAAGCCCTGGGAATTCGGACCCTTTGTGGACGGTGGCTTCGGTACCGGAAACCGTGAGACCTATAAATTTCTATGGGTTGGCGTGCATGCCGGCAAGGTGCTGTCCGGTCCGTTCGGTAAGGGCATCCTGAATGGCCAGTTCGAACTGGGCGCGGAACTGATACCGTTTTGGCAGGCCTACACCCCTAAATACCTGCGTGCCAATTGTTACCAGCAAACCGGCGGCCCGTTGAATTGCAGTAATCTGTTTCCCACTGGTGGGACCTATAGCGGGCTGAGCGTCACTCCGATCATTTTGCGCTGGAACTTCCGTGGCGGCCATCGCTTCCTGCCCTGGATTCAGGGTGCGGGCGGTCTCATTTGGACCAATCACAAGTTTCCGCCGATCGGGCCGTACCCCAAGCCTGATCATCTGGGCACAAGCGTTTTCAATTTCACCCCACAATTCGGTGTGGGCGTGCATTATTTCGTGAAGCCAAATCAGTCGATCTCGCTATCGGCAAATGCGGTACATATTTCAAACGCCAGCTTGGGAGATGCCAATCCTGGGGTGAACGCGAGCGTACAGTTCACTATTGGCTATACCTGGTGGAAATAACCTGGCCGTCAGGCCGGGAGTCTTATGGACGAGACCCTCATCGAGTGCGTGCCCAACTTCTCCGAGGGCTGCGATGGCAGGAAAGTGCATGCCATCATCGACGCCATGCGTGTGGATGGCGTCTCGTTGCTCGACTGGTCCATGGACGGCGACCACAATCGTTCCGTGGTGACCATTGCCGGGCGGCCGCTGGCGGTGGTGGAGGCGGCTGTTCGGGCCGCCGGCAGAGCAGCGGAGCTCATCGACCTGACGGTACAGCGGGGAGTGCATCCCCGCATCGGCGCCACCGACGTAATTCCTTTCGTTCCCGTCTCCGGGATCTCGCTGGCCCAATGTGCCATCCTGGCTCGCCAGGCCGGCCTCGAAATCTGGAGCCGCTACAACATCCCGATCTATTTTTACGAAGCGGCCGCATCCCGTCCGGACCGGGCGCTGCTTGAACACGTTCGGCAGGGACAATTCGAGGGCCTGCGGGAGCTGGTCTCGCGCGATGCGGCGCGGCGCCCCGATCTTGGCGGTCCTGAATTACATCCCACCGCCGGGGCAAGCGCGGTGGGAGCGCGGAAGTTCCTTATCGCCTACAACCTGTACCTGGACCGGCCGAACGTGACCGCGGCACGGGCGATCGCCAAGGCCCTGCGAGCGTCGAATGGCGGACTGGAAGGGGTCAAGGCGATGGGTGTGTTGGTCCAGGGACGGGCCCAGATTTCCCTTAACATCACGGACTTCCGGCTTACCCGGTAGGCCAGGCGTTTGCCACGGTGAATCGCCTCGCGGCCACCCATGGCACCAAGGTTGTAGACGGAGAACTCATCGGTCTACTTCCGGAAGAGGCATTTGAGCGTGATAGTGAGTGGGTGCGTCTAATGAGTGGGTTTGTGCCGGAGGAGAGGATTCTCGAACGCCGGCTCAAGCAGCCACTCGATTGGCCCGTCGCCGACGCCGGCAAAGCATAAGATAGAGAAAGCCGGGTTAACGCTCTGCTTACATTTTTTGCATGTAGTCCCCCCAGGGAAGGAAAGACCCATTGAAGCAATTGACGAAACAAATGCAAACGAGTGCCATTGCCGGACTCGCTCTTGCTCTGGCCCTACCCGCCACTGCCGCTCAGCTCGGTCAGGATGCGCGCGCCGCCATACCTAAGGATGTTCAGCAGCTGATTGTCGTTGATTACCACGCCATGCAGAACTCACAGGCTGCGATGGATCTCAAGGCGCGTGTGCTTCCGCCTGAGCTCAAGCAACTAGAGACGGCTCTCCGCACGTCGGGCCTCGATGAGAACCATGACATTGAAGAGCTGGCCTTTGCTTCGTTCAAAAAGGGACAGGACACGCGCATCGTAGGTTTGGCGCAAGGCCAGTTCTCGCTCGAAGACATCATGGCTAACTTCAAAAAGCGCAAGGTAAAGCCCATCGTCTACCGCGAGAATAAGGTATATCCCATGGGCCAATCGGGCATGCAGGTGGTCTTCCTCAATCCCACGACCATGGTTTTTGGCCAAACCGAATCGCTCAAGGCGGCTCTCGATGCGCGCGACGGTATGGCGCCCAGCTTTCTGAATAACAGCGCCATGTTGAGCCAGATGGCATCCGTCGACACCGACGCCGTGTGGAGCGTTCTCGATCAGGAAGGCACCCAGACCATGATGCGCTCGGTGCTGGGAGACGCTTCCCAGTTGACGGACTATGACACGGTGAAGAAGCGGCTCCTGAGTTCCCGCTACTCCATGAACTTCGACAACGGGGTCAAGTTCTCGCTGGACGTGATTACTCCGGACACGATTTCTGCTGCGACCATGGCTTCGCTGCTGAACGCCGCCGCGCTGTATAAAAAAGTGAGTGGTACGCCGGCGGAGAAGGAAGCCATCGACAACACCACCATCAACTCGAGCGGGGGCACCCTGGATGTGCGCTTCGCGTCTTCAGATAGCCAGTTCTCGAGCCTTCTGCAGTCGAGTCTCTTCCAGTCCGTGGTCAAGTAACGTTATTTCGGGTTGGTCAGGCTTGGGGTCCATGTGACTGCGCCCGTAGGGGTGATGGTTACCAGCAGCGAACCCTGATCGCCCAGGTCCACATTCGGGCCTGTGGCGGTGTGGGCGTGGCCCTTCCCATCCTCATATTGCAGCGATAGCGGTCCGGATCCCTGAATTTTGAAGCGGTAGTGAAACTTGCCGCCAGCCGCCAGTAGGTTTGCCCCAAAGCTGGCGCTCGGGTAGTCGAACTCCATCACGTGTAAGGCTGGGCCCTGGTTCACAATGGTAGTCTCAACGAACCGTGAGCGGCATCCCGCGAGTCCCGCGATGCACAGGGTTAACAACAATACGCGGCGGACCTTTACGAAAAACTGAGCTTGCTTCAATCAAACCTCGATGTTGGGCGCCGGGCAGGGAAGCAATGCCTCAGGGGCTAAACAGGCTGCGGAAAAACTCGCAAACCGCTTGGTAAGCATCAGCCACCAGGGCTAAAGAGTCTGCGTGAGAACTCGAAATAAACAGCAAATAGGAACCAGGCCCGTAGGGCCGGGAGCCAAACGTCAGCCCAGCCCGGAAGGGCTGGGACATCGATCCCCAATATTGTTTGAGCGCCAGAGGCGCGGCACCCGCGGATGAAGGTAGTGCCGCACCTCCGGCGCTCCGCAACCTTGGATCCGCCTCCCAGCCCTTCCGGGCTGGGCTGACGTTTGGCTCCCGGCCCTACTCCGGATCTCCTGTGGACTTGGTTGGCGTTGGCGAAGTTCATGCGGCTTTCCTTAATGAAAGCCGCACACGCGGATTCTGGTGGCGCCCCGTGCAGGAAATCCGGATACGGGCCTGGTTCTGATTCGCGATTTGCTTTCGTGTTCTCACACAGACTCTAAAGCCCCGAATTTTATTGCGCCAGCGTTTTAAGCGGGTTTGAAAACCCGCTTTCCCGGACTAATGCTCGCTGCGGCGAGGCAGTCCGGGGCTCCCAGTCGGCACCTGAGTTTTTCCGCAGGCTGTTCAGCCGCTGTTTACCCTGGGAAAGAAAAAACCTCACAGGAGTGTCTTACGCTCCAGGATGCGCGCGGTTAGAACCACTCCGGTCTCGTCGTTATGCAGCGTAAGAGGAAAGGCGAGCACGTTCCACACCCACTCCTCGCCCTTCCGGGGTAGATTCAATAACCCGCGGTAGGTTCGATCGATATAGGTTTCGCGCTTCTCCGCCACGGTGCGCAGAATCTCTCTCCAGTCGGCCGCCAGATCGGGCATCTCGTCGAACATATTCTTGCCCGGAAACCAGTCCCTTGGCCGCTCCAACAGGCGGGCACAGGACTCGTTCACGTACATCCAGTCTCCGTTGCCATTGAGGATCTCGAGCACCACGTCCTCGCCGATCGCCATGCCGATGCGCGAATAGAAGAAATCCCGGGCATCGACCACTACCGGCCTTCCCCGGTGCTTGGCTTCAAACGAACGCAAGGCGGCGATCAGATCGTCGACCGAGCTGTAACCTTTGAGCAGGTGCATGTCTTCCACCCCGCCGAAGCGGTGCTCCAAGGTCGCCGAAAGAATGATGATCGGCACTTCCGGCCGGCGCCGGCGAAGGACGCTGGCCACCTCCGTGCCGAACTGGCCCGCCCCCAGGTGGTAGTCGAGGACAGCGATATCGATCTGGTTGAGCAGCTTTTCCGCCTCGCCGATGGTGCCAGCGGTGTCCGCCAGGTAACCGTGTTTGCGGAGGATGGCGGCACGAAGCAACAGATTCTCCGGATCATCGTCAAGCAGCAACACGCGCACAGGATCTTCGACCAGATGCAAAACTCTGCCTTCCCGTTTCCCCGATAGGTTTGCCCTGCCGGATTTGCGACTGAAGTAAGATGCTCAGTTTGGGAAACACGATGCCGGGTAATCAGTTTGCTCCCGGCCGACCCCAGCAGGGAAGACGCACTCCAGCGCCGATAGGTTTCATTAAAGCATTATTTTACAGAATCTTACGGCTTTTTATGCACCTGTTTGACGAGCTCCGGCAAACGCCGGAATGCGGCCACGCTGCGCATCCAGGCACGGTGTTCGAACGCCGGTGAACCGCTGATCACGGTGCCTGGAGCCACATCGCCGGGCACCCCGGATTGGGCCGTGACCACCACTCCATCGCCGATGAAGCTGTGACCGACCACCCCCACCTGCCCGGCGAGCACAACATTCTTCCCCACACCGGACGATCCCGCTAAACCTACCTGGGCGCAAACCAGAGTATTCTCGCCCACGGTCGACCCGTGCCCCACTTGCACCAGGTTGTCGATCTTGACCCCGTTGCCGATCTCGGTGTTGCCCACACTGGCCCGGTCAATACAGGAATTGGCTTGAACTTCCACCTGGTCCCCCAGAACCGCCGCTCCGCTCTGGGTGATTTTATGCCACCTGCCGCCCTCCTCCTTGGCGAATCCAAATCCGTCCGAGCCCACCACCGCTCCGTTTTGCAGGATGACTCCGTCGCCCAGCCGGCACTCCTCCCGCACCACGGCATGGGCGTGGGCGAAGAAATACTTTCCTACGTGTGCTTTAGGGTAAATGACCACATGTGGCAACAGGGTGGCGCCGGGCCCGATCACCACCTCGGCTCCGATCACCACATAGGCCCCAATATGCGCGTCCTCGCCGATCGTCGCGCTGGGATCGATTACCGCCGTTGGGTGAATCCCTGGAGGATAGTACGGGGCAGGACGAAAGACGTCGATGGCGCGGGCAAACGCCAGGTAGGGGTTCGCTGTGCGCAAGGTGGCCGCTTCAATCTGGGGAAAATCCTCGGTGACCAGAACCGCCCCCGCCTTGGTGGTCCGGGCAAATGGCGTGTACTTGGGGTTGGCCACAAAGGTCAGCTGGCCGGGGCCGGCCCTTTCGATCCCCTCCACCCCGGTTATCTCCTGATCCTGATCGCCATGGCAGGTGGCCCCAAGCACGCGGGCGAGTTCGGCAAGCTTCATGCAGGGGATTGTACCGGACTCCTGAGAGCCGTTTCACGATCACGTGTCCCGTCCGGTCTCGGCGATGTGGGACTTTTCTTGGTGAAAAGTCCCGTATGCGGAGTTCCCACCGGCTACTCCTATCGTGAAACGGCTCAGAGTGAATTCTGAGGTTTGAACAGGCTCTCCTGCACCGCCTCGGAGGGGCCTTTCCGGGCTCCGGTCTTGATCACTGCCAGGACGTCCAGCTCGGCCACCGCCTGCCGGGGCAGAAAGATGCGCTGGGTATTCGATCGCGTGTCCGGAGGGATGAGGAAGAGGCCCTCCCCCTCAAGCAGAGTCAGGTCGTTCTGTGCCAGCCCCTCGATCAGGTCGTTATCTTTGAGCCGTGCCCGAATCCACAGGCCCTGGCTGCGTGGGCGGGTGACAAATGTCTTGCGCAGCAAACGCTCAGGTTGGTTGGCATCGCCGGATTGAAAGTCGCGCACGAAGCAGATCCATTTCACTTCCGAAATGTGCACGGAGATCAGCTTGCCGGCCAAGTCCAGCATCTCCACGTGCTCGTGGGCCACAAAGTCTGAGGGAGGCAGATATCCGGAAAGCCAGTCCCGGCTCAACTTTCGTATGATGACCTTCTTACGGCTGACTGGCATGGGGTCGGGCCTCCGCTGGCCCCGGCGCTTCGTGCCCGTCGTTCTTGTTAGGGATTTTCGGGCCAGCTGGATTGTCGCATGGGCCTTTTTTGGCCGCACCGGGAATCGTGCAAAGGAGCGCAGCGAAAGCTGTGCAAGCCTGTAGCCAAGGGCCTTCCCAGTATGGTAACTTAGGTATTCGTTCGTAGCGCGAGTTGGCCGCTAAGGTGTTCACATGGCGAATGTTAGCCGCAATTTCAGTGACGGGCGGAGCTGAACTTCAGGCATGTCCGACTATATCTATCTCCTCAAGAACCGGCTCTCCATACACCAGCAGAACGCCCTCCAGCATATCCGTGAGGCAGCTCGCGAAGCCGGGATGACCGTATTTCTGGTTGGCGGCGCAGTGCGCGACCTGACCAGCGGTTCGCCCGTCTTAGATCTTGACGTAACTGTTCAGGGGAATGCTCTTAAGTTAAAGAAACCGCTGGAGAAAGCGGGAGGAAAGCTGTGGGGTGAGCACGAACCCTCGCGCACCCTCTTTTTTCGTTTTCCCGTCGGCGTTACGGTGGAGATCTCGAGCGCACGGCGCGAGGAATACCCCAAGCCGGGTAAGCCGGTCTACCACTGGGACACGATTCTCGAGGATCTGCGCCGCCGCGACTTTACCGCCAACGCCATGGCTTTGTCTTTGAATGAGCATTCCTATGGCCTGCTCATGGATCCGCTCAATGGCGTCGCGGATATTGAAGCTCGCCAGCTGCGGCTGGTTAGCAACTACGGTTTTCTGGAGGAACCGTCCCGCTTGCTCCGAGCCACCCGCCTGGTGGCCCGCCTGGGGTGGGAGTTGGACGAGCGCACCCAGACACGCTTCCAGAACGCCAAGGAAGAGAAGGCCATTGAGGCTCTCTCCGCCTACCACCGAGGCTATGAACTGGAAGAGATCGGGCATGAAGAGGACGGATTGCGCGTGCTTTCTGCCATGGAGGCGCAAGGGTGGATGCATCACTTGTTTCCCGCCTGGAGCACAGCGTCGGTCGATGTTCCGGGCCTCGAGGAAGTGCGCAAGCTTGTGACCCAGTTGCAGATGCAGGGCGTAAGTCCTGATATTTCTGCGGCCTCGATGCATTTTCTTACCGCCAAGCTTTCACCCAAAGACGCGTCGGCCCTCAAGGCGATGTTTGTTCGCCCGGGCTTCGTTCAGGAATGGGACAACCTCGACAACGCTGCCAAGGAATTCAATAAACAGCTCAGCGGTAAGGAAGCGGCCACTCCTTCAGCCACCTGGAAGCTGTTTACCAGCGCTGACCCACAGGCTGTCCTATGGCTGGGTTTGACCTCCAACTCCCCGGCAATTCAGGCGAAATATAAGAACTTCTTCACCGTCTGGCCAGAGGCGCGCCAGAAAGTTCCCCATGCTTTGCTCCAGGAGTTGCGCATTACCCCGCAGGTTCCAGGCTATGAGGAGATGATTTCCGGGCTGTTCCTGGGCGTCATTGACGGCAAACTGGAGACCGAGGAGCAACTACGTGCCTTCCTCGAACCCTATTCGCCTCCAGCCCCCCCGCCGCCGGTGACTGTACGCCGTACCCGAGGCTCCAAGAAGACCGGGGAAGCAAAGACCAAGACCCCGGTGGAGGATGCCGGCTTTGACAGCGAGCCATTGGAACTGGATGACGAGGAGGCGGTTGAGGAGGTAGGGGATGAAGAAGGCGAGCCCGAGGACTCCTTTTCGCCGCCGGCGAAGA
The DNA here is from genome assembly GCA_963711525.1 of uncultured Acidobacteriaceae bacterium. Lineage (GTDB taxonomy): Bacteria > Acidobacteriota > Terriglobia > Terriglobales > Acidobacteriaceae > PALSA-350. The sequence continues at coordinate 327,861 of CAVQEO010000001.1, forward strand.
AGAGTGCGCCGGCGCCGAGGAAACCCCTCCCGCTCACTGAATCAGGCAATGGAGCCCCCAAGGCGCAAGCCAGCCACAAGCCCGAGGCGTCCGCCGCAAAGGCAAGCCCGGCCGCCGGGAAGGCAGCACCAAGTCCCGCGCTCCATGTAGTAGCGCCCAGCAAAGCGGCCAAGGTGCACGTGATGGCCAAGGCTGCGAAACCCACGGCGCCGGCGCCCGGCCATGCTCATAGCACGGTCCCAGCTGCCAAGAAGGCGTTGCCCATCAAAGCAGCGCCGGTCAAATCGTTGCCCGCCAAGGTGGCGGCTGCGGCCAAGCCAGTCCCGCCCAAGGTGATTCGGCGGGCTCCTGCAAAACCCGCCCCTGCTGCTAAGCCTGCCGCTAAAAACAGCACCCAGGCGAAGAAGCCAGCTCCGGCGAAATTGGCTGCTAAAGCTCACAATCACAAGAAGCCCGAGCCGGCGAAAAAGTCGCCGCCGGTAAAGAAGTCCGCTCCAGCCAGAAAGCACCGCTAGCACGGCTTCGGGGTTTGCGACCGGGTCTGACGCTGCACGTTTGATGGTGCAGCGGCCGGGCGTAACGAATTGGCCGCGAAGCACCCGAAAATGTGTTGCCAGGGGACCCTCGATTACCGCGGCATCCTGAATCGGCGGCGCGCCCGCTAAAGTCCCAATTCCAGGTGACGATGATGCCACTATGGACAGCGCGCATGCTACGCCTTCGGTCGCGAGTTCCTTGAAGGAGTCCCTTGAGCTCGCGGAGATCGTGGAAGAAACCGCGATTATGCAGGACGCGTATGAGTCTTCGCTGCGCGTAAGTGAAATGAACCGCCTGCTGCTGGAGCCGGGTATATACGCCACGGATGCAAATGGGCGAACGATCTTGATCAATCCTGCCGCGATCAGGATGACAGGCTGGACAGCTGAGGAAGTTGTTGGCCAACCGGAACATATGTTTGTGAATTACGTTCGGCCGGGGGGCGTCCCCCTGCCGGGCGCTATGCAGCTTGCCCCGTTGCTGGAAAGGGCGCCATGGGAAGAGAATTCGACCTTTTGGCGCAAAGACGGCACCAGCTTTCCCGCTGCCTGCACCGGCACCTCGGTCCTACGCCACGGCAAGCTCCTGGGAACGGTCATCGTCTTCCGCGACATCTCCAGAAGCAGGCGCCAGGAAAAATGGGAACACAGCAAGAGCGCCATATTCTCCGCCATCATCGCCCACCATTCTCTGCCCTCCACCATGCAGTTGATGGCAGATGCCTTCGTGGCCCTTTATCCCCCTAAATCGATCGCCATCTTCGTGCTTGCCGGGGACCAGTTCCAGATTGCAGCCGAGGCCGGATTGCCTCCACGGCCCGTTCCTCCTATGGCGCCCGCGCGCGCCCGCATGGCCATGGGACGATCATTCCAGGAAAGATCATTCCAGGAAAGATCGGAGAGCTTAGGGTGGCCAGTGGCTTCCGGATTGCGCGACGGCCCCCCTGGCAGCTGCCACGCGTTCCGGGAGATTCTGGAAACCGGCGTTAATCTCTGCCTGGCGTCGCCCTTGAGCTCCGCTTCCGGAGAAGCCAAAGGCGTGGTCACCGTATTCGATACGCGCCAGGTGCTGCTGGACGACGCCATCCGCGAAGCCATCCGCAGTCTGTGCGATCTCGGCCGCATGGCGATCGAACATCGACAGCTTTATGACCAGGTGGTTCAGCGTTCGCACTATGACCCCCTGACCGGCCTGCCCAATCGTAGGTTGCTGGAAGACCTGTTGCGCCAGGCGACGGTCACCGCCAAGCTTCACGGCACACTGGTTGCCGTGTGTTGCATCGATCTGGATCACTTCAAGCAAATCAACGACACCCTGGGACATGAACTGGGAGATGCCTGTCTCAAAGCAGTCAGCGAGAGGCTGAAGGCAACGGTTAGGGAAATCGACATCCTCGCCCGGCACGGCGGCGATGAATTCTTCCTCGTCCTGACGGACCTTGAGCGGATATCGGATGCGGCTAACATCTGCCAGCGCCTGCTTAAGGGCCTGAGCGCACCGATCATGGTGGGTGGCCATGCGGTGACCATAAACGCCAACATCGGCATGAGCATCTTTCCCGATCACGGGGAAACCCCGGACACGTTGTTGCGCAATGCGGATATGGCGCTCGTGGAGGCCAAACGCGCGGGCAGAGGGGAGGCGCAGATCTATTCCCCGGGTTTGGGCCGGCAGAACCGGCGGGCGGCAGAGATGGCGGACGCGCTGGTCGTCGCCGTTGCCCAGAACCAGTTCCGCATAGCCTACCAGCCTATCTACAACATGAACCGCGAGATCGCAGGCTTGGAGGCATTGCTGCGTTGGAAACATCCCCTCTGGGGGCGGGTGAGTCCCCTGGAGTTCATTCCCATCGCAGAAAGAACCGGGCTGATCGTGCCTATCGGCGATTGGGTTATTGAAGAGGTATGCCGCCAGGCGATGGCATGGAATTCCGCCCACGTACCCGCGGTCAGGATCTTCGTCAATGTGTCCGGCCTGCAATTGGGACGGCCCAACTTCAGTTCCAAAATTGCGCAGGCGCTGCAGCGCAGCGGCCTTGCGCCCGATCGCCTGGAGCTTGAAATCACCGAAAGCTGGATCATTTCAGACCTCAGAGGCGCTGCCGGCAAGCTGCGGAAGCTACGCGATTTGGGCATTGGCATTGCCATCGACGACTTCGGCACCGGCCACTCGACGTTCAGCTACCTTCAGGCGCTGCCCATTGACACCCTCAAAATCGATCGCTCGTTCATCCATCGGCTGGATGGTTCGGCTGTCAACCTGTCCACAGTGCGTGCGATCACTGGGCTGGCACGACAGTTGGGGCTTAAAACCGTCGCTGAAGGAGTGGAGTCTGACCAGCAGTTAACGCAACTAGCCGAGCTAGGGTGCGAACTGGCACAAGGCTTTTTCCTGGCCCGGCCACTGACCCCTGAGGCCGCCGGTTCACTGCTCATGAAGCAATCCCTGCCTGGCGCAGCCGGCAAAAGCGCCCTGGCGGAATGCCTGAACAGATAAGTCTGGTCTGCTGCAGTCCGCACCGTTGTTGGCTTGAGGTTGGACAGCTCTGCGATACTCTCTTTCGTGCATCGCAATCAGGAGTTCTCTTCAGTGGCCGGCCATTCCTCTCCTCGTGTGACCAGCATGAGGGCGATCCCGGTCGCCGGCACCGACAGCATGTTGCTCAATCTGAGTGGGGCCCACGCGCCATTCTTTACCCGCAACGTCGTTGTGCTTACCGATGATGCCGGCCACACCGGCGCGGGAGAGGTTCCAGGCGGAGAGAAGATACGCCAGGTTCTCGAAGAAGCCGGCTCTGGGATTGTTGGCCGCGCCATCGCCTCCTACCACGAGATTCTGCAAGCTATGCGGCAGCGCTTTGCCGATCGTGATGCCGGCGGACGTGGTCTTCAAACCTTTGACTTGCGTACCACGGTGCACGCGGTCACGGCGGTCGAGTGTGCGCTGCTCGACTTGCTGGGCCAGTGGGTCAACCTGCCGGTCGCTGCGCTGCTGGGGGAGGGACGGCAGCGGACGAGTGTACCAGTGCTCGGTTACTTGTTTTTCGTCGGCGACCGGCGGAAGACGGATCTACCCTACGCAAGCGAAACAGATGCCGGCGACGAGTGGTTGCGCCTGCGCCATGAAGAGGCGCTTAGCACCCAAGCGGTGCTAAGGCTGGCTGAGGCCGCGCAAGCCCGATATGGCTTTCACGACTTCAAGCTCAAAGGGGGAGTGCTCGCCGGAGCACAGGAGATGGAAACCGTGACCGCGCTGGCGGAGCGGTTTCCTCAGGCACGCATCACCCTCGATCCCAATGGCGCCTGGTCTTTACCCGAAGCGGTGGCCCTCTGCCGCGGCAAACAGAACGTTCTGGCCTATGCGGAAGACCCGTGCGGGGCGGAGCAGGGTTACTCGGGCCGGGAGATTATGGCGGAGTTCCGCCGCGCCACCGGCCTGCCCACGGCAACCAACATGATCGCCACCGACTGGCGAGAGCTCAAACATGCCGTGCAGCTGGACGCGGTCGACATTCCCCTGGCCGATCCCCATTTCTGGACCATGCAGGGCTCGGTGCGAGTGGCGCAGTTCTGCCGCGACTGGGGCCTTACTTGGGGATCGCACTCCAACAATCACTTCGATATCTCGCTCGCCATGTTTACCCACGTGGCCGCCGCTGCTCCAGGAAATGTAACCGCCATCGATACGCATTGGATCTGGCAGGACGGCCAGCGCCTGACCCGGGAGCCGTTCCGCATCGTCAACGGAGGAATTCCACTGCCCGCTCGTCCTGGGCTGGGCATCGAGATCGACCCGGAACGCATCGAGGCAGCACATACCCTATATCAGAAGTTGGGCCTGGGAGACCGCGACGATCGCGCACCGATGCAGTACCTGGTGCCGGGCTGGACCTTTCACCCCAAGCGCCCCTGCCTTGTAGGCTGGTAATTTCCATCCATTCGTCTATAGTTGGGACAAAATGCCCAGCTCCAGTGGTAGCAACGCGCCTCCGGGCACGGTGCCTCCACTGCGCAATCCAGCGAAAGAGTAGACCCGCCACACATGAAACCATTTTTCCTTGCCCTGCTTCTTCTGGCCTTTTCTCCGCTAGCCTCAGCGGAGAAAAAGCTGGTCCTGGTTGACCAGGACGCTTCTGGTCCCGGCGGATCGGATCAGATGTCGTTGATGGTCCTGCTGCAATCACCGGACACCCAAGTCCTCGGCATCACCGTGGTGACCGGTGACGCTTGGCGCGACGAGGAAGTGCAGCACACGCTGCGCATGCTCGAACTCATCGGAAGAACCGACGTGCCGGTGGTGCCCGGGGCGGTTTTTCCCCTGGTGCGCACGCAGCAGGAGACCCTGCTGAACGCCCAGCTTTACGGCAAAGTGAATTGGCTGGGCGCGTGGGGAGCCGGACCCTCCAGTGTTGACCAGCAGACTGGTCACCAACCGGACCCAGCGCGCAGTCATGATCCCTACTTTGTGCCTCCGCTGCCGGAAGGTGCGCCGCATACAGGTCCCCTTGACCAGGATGCAGCCCACTTTCTGATTTCCCAGGTGCATGCGCATCCTCACCAGGTGACGATCTGCGCCCTGGGCCCGCTCACCAACATCGCGCTTGCGATATCCATCGATCCGCATTTCGCCGAGTTGACGCAGGGGATTTATCTCATGGGCGGGAGCCTCGATCCACAGACCGCCGATCCGGAATTCTCAGCCAGCCCGCGCCATGAGTTCAACTTCTGGTTCGATCCTGAAGCGGCGCACATTGTCCTGCGTGCCCACTGGCCGCGGATTGATGTGACCACCGTGGATGTGTCCATCAAGGGGACATTCACCCAGAAGATGGTGGACGAGATTGCGCAATCGTCCAATCCGGCGGCGCAGTATATCGTCCGCTTCTCCAAGGATCGTTATTACTTGTGGGACGAGCTTGCGGCCAGCACAATACTGGACCGGTCCATCATCACCAGCGAGCGCCTTCTCTATATGGATGTCGACCTGAGCCACGGCCCAAGCTATGGCAACACGCTCACCTGGTCTGCGCCTCTTAAGCCCGAGACCGGCGTGCAGCTGGTCCACGCACAGATGGATTTGGATCTTCCTAAGTTCACTAGCATGTTCGTCGGATTGATGAAGGCGCCAACTCCGAAGAAGTGAAATGTGAAGAGAAAAAGCAGATCTCTTATCGCGTTCGCCCTCATCTGGGCGTGCATTGCCTTCCTCTACGGCCGCCAGCGCCTCCGCATCGAACCCCGCCAGGTCACGCTTCCGGCTGATGGCGCCGAACATGTCGCATTCCGCGTCCGGCTGCCTTGGCCCAGCGGTAACGTGACCCAAGACACCAACCAGGCGCAAACCCTGAGATTGCTCCAATCCGAGCACGCCGTCGTCGAAGGCATACTGCAATCTCCGGTCAATCCAGGCCACACCCAACTCCATCTATACTGGCGCCACCGCCTCTTTCGCATCCCCATAACCTTCGTCTTTGACCCCAGCGACACCTACTCTGACGGGACCCCCGACTTTCTCCGTCTCCACACCACGCAAGACCGCCAAGCCTTCCGCGCCTGGTTTATCGCCATCGCCGAGCACCAGGCAGACCAACCACCCAAACAACTTCCCCCTGAGATTAACGACTGCGCCGCCCTGCTACGGTTTGCCTATCGCGAAGCGCTCCACGTCCACGACGAAAGCTGGCTCTCCGCGCATGCTCTTGAGTCTTCCGCGCCCTCCATCCGCCAGTATGCCTATCCTCAAACCCCGTTGGGAGCTAACCTCTTCCGTGTGCGCCCCGGCCCGTTCTTTCCCGCGGACCTCGACAACGGCAGCTTCGCCCAGTTCGCGGATGCGCAAACCCTTATGCAAGACAACACATACCTGGTGGCTCGCGACCTGCGGCTGGCTCGCCCGGGCGACGTGATTTTTTATCGTCAGTTAGAGCAGGACTCACCGTATGATGTCCCGAGCGCTCCCCGTTACCACTCCCCGTTTCACTCCATGATTTTTTGTGGGGAAAAGGGCGTCGTCTATCACACCGGCCCGATTAACCATGGCAAAGGTGAAATGCGCCGCCTTCTGTTGAGTGATTTGTTGCACCACCCGGACGCGCGCTGGCGTCCGCTCAAAGAAAACGCAAACTTTCTCGGAGTCTACCGTTGGAACATTCTGCGCGAAGGGGATTGAGCGTCGGTTTCCTACTGCTGCTCGGGCTATTGTTTCCCACGCAGCTGCACGCCGCGCGCCCGGTTTCGTTCAATCTGAGCACCAACCGCAGCTTCGCACCCACCGAAAAACCCACGATCCATCTCTACGCGCAGAATGTCGATGAGTTGGAGTTCCGCATCTATCGGGTGCAGGATCCGGCAAAATTCCTCGCCGGCCTGCCCGACCTGCACAGCTTCGACAACGGAACCCCGTTCGGCGCTAAAGAGCGCATCGACGAGCGCACCTGGCTGGAAAAGTTTCACGACTGGAAACACCATCTCTGGTTTCTGGTACGCCGCTTCTTCCGTGGCCAGTTCACCACGGAAAACCGCGATCGCCTGCGCGCCCATCAAGCGAACCTGGCCCGCCGGAGCCGCATCGTCGGCGTGGCCCAGTTTGCCCAGATCCCACTGCTCAACGATCGCCAACTGGTCGCAAGATGGCGCCAGGAACTGCCTCCAACCTACGTCTCCGATTCGCAGGAATTGCCCATCGATCCGCTGCCCTCAGGCCTCTACCTGATCGAGGCGACTGACGGCCATTACAAGGCTTACACCCTGCTGATGGTAAGCCGCATGGCAATGGTCACGCGTACCGGCGGCGGCAACGTGCTGGCCTACTGCGTGGACCGTGTTTCGGGAGCGGGCATCCGAGGGGTGCAAGTACTTGCAGGCTTTGGGCAACAGCAGCAAGCTACCGGCAACACCGATGCCGACGGGCTCGCCGACCTGCATCTGACGGCGCCGAAGGTGCAACAGGACAACTTCTGGGTGCTGGCCACAACCGGCAATGACGTGGCCGCCGTCACTCCCGGAAGCTACGCCCTCAGCGGCTTTCAGGGCGGCCGCTGGTCTTCGTATATCTACACCGACCGCCCCGTCTATCGCCCCGGCCACGTCGTGCACTGGAAGGGGATTCTGCGCGCCAAGGTGGAGAATCACCTGGAACTGCCCAAGCTCAACACCATCCACGTGACCATCGCCGACCAGGATGATCACGCACTGCTCGACAAGGATATGCCGCTCTCTCCCGCTGGTTCGGTGAATGGCGATCTTACCCTGCCGGCCACCGCGACCCTGGGCTACTACACCATCCGGCTACGCAACGGGCCGCCTTCAGACGACGCCAACAACGACGCAGGCACCGGCACGTTCCGGGTGGAGGACTACCGCAAACCGGAGTACCAGGTGCGCGTGAGCCCCGCCAAAGCGCGCCTGCTGCAGGGCGAGACCATGCCGGTGGTGATCGATGCCCGGTACTTCTTCGGCGAGCCTGTTGCCAATGCCGCAGTGAAGTACCGGGTCTACCATTCGCCGCACTACTGGTGGGATGACGAAGGCGGCGGCGATGACGGGGATGACAACGCTTCGCTGGGTTACGACGCCTCTCAACAATCCGAGCAGACCGGCAAACTCGATGCCAATGGCAAGCTCACTATTAATGTTCCTACGCAGTATGTAGCCGACCTAACTCGTCCCATGGACCAGGACTACACCGTGGAGGCCGCCGTCACTGACCAGGCGAACCGGGAAATCACCGGCCGCGGACGCTTTCTCGCCACCCGCGGCACCTTTCGCATCCGCGTGGAGCCGGTGAGCTACGCCATGCGCACCGGCGACACTGCGCTCTTTAACGTAACCGCAGTGGATTACGATAACCATCCGGTACAAACCCGAGTCCACCTCCAGCTGGTTACGCATAAGTATGCCAACGGAAAGACTGAAACCACGCGGGGCGCGGTAACCGATGTGACCACCGGCGCCGATGGAAAGGCCCAGGGATCCATCCCCGTGCATCAGGCGGGCAGTACCGAAGTAGAAGCGAGTGCTACGACTCCTGAAAACCGTGTCGTCTTCGCCTCCGCGTATCTGTGGGTGATGGGCAGCAACGAAGAAGGCTGGGGCGGGGGATCGCGCGCCGTGCAGATGATCGCCGACAAGAAGAGTTATGCGCCTGGAGACACGGCCCATCTCAGCATCCTCTCCAATGTCGACAACTTCCACCCCCTGGTGGTTGCCACCGGGAATACGGTCGAGTTCCGCAAGGTGATGTTCTCGCCCGGCAAGTCGTTGACCTTCGACTTACCCATCACCGCGGATGCGCAGCCCAACCTTGAGGTCACCGCCGCCTTCATCCGCGACGATGAGCTTTACCAGGCCAACCTCAGCATCAAGGTTCCGCCCGTGCAGGAGCAGTTACAAATCGACATCACCCCGGCCAAGGATGTCTTTCAGCCGCAGCAAACCGCCTCCTACGATGTATTTGCCCGCGATTATCAGGGCAAGCCGGTCAGCGCCGACTTTAGCTTTGGCGTGGTCGATGAGGCTATCTACTCGCTCTATCCGGATAGCAGCGGCGACATGGTCAAGAAGCTTTACCCCGACCGCTACGTCTACGCCGCCGTCGATTCTTCGCTGGAGTACTATTTCAGCGGCAAGGCGGGGCTCAAATCTCCGCAGCTGGCCGAACGGGCATCGCGTTACCACCCGCAGCTGGCCCAGGTGAAGCCCGGCAATGACGTGGTGCAGCCCCGCGTGCGTAAAGCTTTTCCAGATACCGCGTACTGGTCGCCATCGATCCATACCGACGCCACGGGCCATGCCCACGTCACCCTCACTTTCCCCGACTCGCTCACCACCTGGCGGAGCACAGTGCACGCCATCACCCTTGACTCCAGGGCGGGCTCCGCCATCAACCGCGTGCTGGTGCGCAAGAACATCATCGTGCGTATGGGCACCCCCCGCTTCCTGCGCCAGGGCGATGAAGTCACCATCCCGGTGATCGTGCACAACTACCTCGACCAGGCCAAGCAGGTGCAGCTGTCGCTCGATATCAATGGCCTCGACCCCGTCTCCGGCGGGCCGCAAACGGTCACTGTGCCCAGCAAGGGCGAAGGCACTGCGCTGTGGCGAGTGAAAGCGTCGAAGATCGGCACCGCCCGGCTGCTGGCGAAGGCCCTTACCAATGAGGAGTCGGACGCGCTCGAGCTGACCTTCCCGGTGGAAGCGATTGGCGTTCCGCGCACCATCAACACCTCAGGAGTGATCGCGGATAATGGACAGGCTTCCACCACCATCGACTTTCCTGGAAACACCGATGCCGCGGCGCACACGGTGCATCTCGAGATCGCTCCGTCGATTGCGGGCAGCCTCTTCTCCGCGCTTGGATATCTCACCAGCTATCCGTACGGCTGCACCGAGCAGACCATGTCCAGCTTCCTGCCCAACCTGGTGGTGGCCGATACGCTCAAGAAGCTCAACCTCTCCGGCCTGGTGAGCCCGGCCGATCTCGAGGCCAAGATCGACGCCGGCCTCGATCGCCTGAACGACCTGAAGCACGATGACGGCGGTTGGGGCTGGTGGAAAGAGGATGCCAGCCGCGTTTTCATCACCGCCTATGTTGTCTCCGGTCTGGCGGAGGCGAAGACGGCGTCCCTCCGCTTCGGTCGGGATGACAAACGAGAGATCGATGCCAACCTGGGCGGGGGAGTGAGCTATCTGCAGAAGCAGCTGGCCCAGCACCCGCGCATGATCCCTGAGCTGCGCGCCTACGTGATGTATGCGCTCAGCCAGGCCGGCGCGAAGGATCTGGGTCCGTCCGTCGAGACTTTGTGGTCACGGCGCAACGACCTCTCCGCGGAAGGGCTGGCGCTTACCGGCATGGTCATGCTGCGCATCGGGGACAACAGGGCAGCGCAGATCGCGCAATTGCTGGAAGCGAAAGCAAAGCACACGGGAACGCTCGTCTCCTGGCCATCCACTTACAACCCGCTGCTCGAGCTGAGCGATGACAATAGCGCCGAGAGCACAGCCTTCGCTCTGCGCTTCCTCACCCACGCCGATGCCCAGAGCAGCTTGCTCGAAGGAGCGGCGCAGTGGCTGGTGCTCAATCGCAACGGCGGGTACTGGTGGAACTCGACCGAGCAGACAGCCATGGTGCTCTTTGGCCTGGTGGATTATCTGGCCGCGTCGCAGGAGCTGAATGCGGATTTCGATGTGGATGTGCTGCTCAACGGCGCCTCCATCGGCAAGCGGCATTTTACGGCGGCCGACGCGGCCTCGGGCGTCGACCTTACGCTCGATGTGGCCCCCGCCCAGCTCCATCCGGGAAGCAACGCAGTGGTTGTGACCAAGCATGGGAGTGGGCGCGCCTACTGGACGGTGCAAGGCAAGTACTATTCCACCGAGCAGAAGTTTTACCAGCAAGGCACGCTTTCGCTCAACCTCACCCGCGACTACTTCAAGCTGGTGCCTGTGAATCAGGGGGGCAAGATTGAATACACGCTCCAACCACTGAAGGGCCCCGTCGTGCCTGGCGACACGCTCGCCGTCCACCTGGCGGTGAATGGCTCACCGGCAAAGTATCTGCTGATCGAGGATCCAATTCCCGCGGGAACGGAATTCGTGCAGAACGAGGATAGCTATAACCTCGGGGACAAGCCGGCTAACTGGGACTATTGGTATACACGGCGTGAATTTTTCGATGACCACGCGGCCATTTTCGCCACCGAGTCGAGTGGCCGCCACGAATCCTTCTATCTGCTCAAGGTGGTCAACCCGGGAAGCTTCGCTATCAGCCCGGCCAACGTGCAGCCGATGTACCAGCCGGGCATTCAGGCGACCAGCGACTTGTTGCATCTGCAAGTAGATCCGGCGCCGGCGGAGGAGAAGAAATGATCCAGGCGTTTCAAGGCGCCGTCGCCAGGTTCACGGTCCGTCTTATCCTTGCCCAATTGGTGGGAAATTTCCTGCTCATGCTATTGGCCGCCGGGTGGCTGCAGATTCCCGACTCCCATACCTGGCAGTTTGTGTTCTCGATGCTGTCTGGTGTGCTGCTGGTGATCGCCTTTCTCTGGCTTTACACTGCAACTTTCCGTCGGCTGTTACCCTGCGCTGCGCGGCCGCCCTACTGGCTCAGCTGGATTCTGCTGGCGGTCTTCGTTGCGTTGTGGTGGCTGCTGCTGCAGCCGATTGCCGCGGGCCGGGCGCACGAGTCATTGTATGCCGGCTATTGGAACTCTCAATCGCCGCCGTGGCTGCGCGCGCATCTCGGCTACTCGTCCTTGGTCGCCTGGCAGGAACGTCTCTATGACTGTGCGCAATGGCTTGGGGCCGGACTGCTGCTTCCGCTTGCCATGGAGACCTGCGCCTGCGGGCTGCGCGCAGGTTGGTTTGGCCGGGCCGCGCGAGTGTATCGGCACTGGCTCTACTGGCTTTGCGTTTTGGTGGGCGGGCTGGGCGCGTCCGCAGTCACCTGGGCTCTTGCCGGCTGGACGCCGTCTGCGGGTTTGACAGGCCAGACGTTGAGCATCATCGCCCGCCTGGGCACCGCTTACATTCTGGATATTATGCTCTGGTGCTTCATCCTGGGTCTGGCCGCCCATTACCTCGACGTCATTGCTCCCACGGATCTATAGAGCTACCCCAGCACATCGAAGGGTACGGGCTCTCAGAGCCTGCGTGAGAACTCGAAATAAACAGCAAATCGAAACCAGGCCCGTAGGGCCGGGAGCCAAACGTCAGCCCAGCCCGGAAGGGCTGGGAGGCGGATAATAAGATCGGGGAGCGCCGGAGGCGCGGCACTACATTCATCCGCTGGTGCCGCGCCCCTGGCGCTCAAGATCGGGAGATCGATGTCCCAGCCCTTCTCCGGATTTCCTGCACGGGGCGCCACCAAAATCCGCGTGTGCGGCTTTCGTTAAGGAAAGCCGCATGAAGTGCGCCAACGCCAGCAAGTTCCACAGGAAATCCGGATCCGGGCTGGGCTGACGTTTGGCTCCCGGCCCTATGGGCCTGGTTCTGATTTGCGGTTTATTGCGAGTTCTCACGCAGACTCTGAAGCCCGTACCCTTCGATGTGCGAAGACCGATGAGCTTCCCCAAGCTGTGCCCTGAGTGAAGTCCACTTATTTGACTGAGGGGCTGTCGTCCGCTTTCAGATCGCCCACCGCGAATTGAATCCCAGCTCGAATGTGTTCCAACATCGGCGTCATGGCATATACCCGATCACTGTGGCCGTGCCCTTCGTAGAACACTCGACCGTTGCCCTCGCGGCGAATATAGCTCAATGCATAATCGTGATCAGTGCGGGGAAGGGCTTCCTTCGCCTTATCCGCAGCGCTCATTTTGTCGTAGTCGATACTCGTCAACACATGCACGTTCCTGCGCGAAAAAGATTCTTGCTGGAACGTATAGGTCTCGTCGTGGATCTCAAACTCCTTGCCATGAAACATGGCCGTCAAAGGACTGTTCGGATCATCGATCTTGACCCAGATCAGTTGCGGATCGGGCCAGTGAAATTTGAAGTACCCACCAATCAGCGTGTTGAACGCCGGCCATTGCAGAACAGGCTTCGATTCCACGCCGGTAAGACGCGTGTTCGGCGGCGGCAACAACGCATGGAAGTGTTCCACAAAATCGGCGCGGGTGACCTTGCCGGTGTTGCCTGTATCCAACTTTTGGAACCAATCGTCGGCAAGGGCAGTCCACTCCCGCCGGCTGACGGTGTCGTCATTATCTTTATCTGCTGCCGTGACCAGCCGGGCGGATAGATTCAACGCCGCCAAATTCAGCGTGGGCGTGCCGCTTTTAGCGGCGGCCTCACTCGCCAGGCAGTCGGTGTGATACGAGTCTGTCGCCGCGTGGATGCCGGCAATACCTTTTCCGCTTCTCACGAAATTCAGGAACGCCGCTCGCCGCGCGGCGGTCACTGACGGATCCTGATCGTCAAGGAAGCACGCAGTTGTGCTGTCGAGGAAAATGGCGTCGTATTTCTTGAGGTTATTGGTGTTGATATCCGCAGCATCGTAAGTGACGGTCGTGGTCCATAAGCCGCCCTGGTTTCCTAGCGCTTCGACGGCCTTCGCAGCCAGCGGGATGGAAGCATGCACGAACCCACCCGGCCCCGTATGCGCCAGTACCAGCACCCTGCGCGGGCGCATCGGTTTCACCCCGGGGGTAGTGGGTAAAGCCGCCATCATGGCGTCCACAGCCGCTTGCGAAACGGGGATCGGAGTCGAATTACCCATCGGGTTGAAGGTGTTGGCTTGCCCCGGCTTGACCGTGGGCGGTGCAGGCAGAACTTTGCTGACTCCGGCCGTAATCTCACCCTGGCTCAAGGTGCCGCTATGGGAGGTGTTCCAAGCGGCAAACCAGGAGTTGAAGCCAGACTCCAGTTCGGGCCGCGTCAGCGTCCCATCGTTATCGGTATCGAGGGCACTGAACAGCGCCCCCGCAGTTCGCGAGCCCGGCCCTTGAGCCCGTAAGGTTGCGATACCAGTCGCGAGCAGCACAGCAGCGCCAGCCCAGATACAAGTTGCTCCGATGAATCCTGTTTGTCTCATAAAATCTGCCGGACTGAGTCTATCGCGGATGTGATCTTTTCTGCCAGTGCGCCTCGCCCTTGCGCACAGCCCCCAGCCTGATTCAGTGATGCGCCAGTCAAAACGTGAGCAGGCCGCCGCCGCACCAGCTCTCCTCGGTTCCCGGACAAGGCCGCTCCATGCTGGTGTCGAAGTTTGGCATTTGTCTCCACCCCTCAATTTCTGGCGTCCCAGGCCGGTGTTCACATTCTCGAAGAGGGCGGCAACGCCATCCCGGCCAACCCAGCTGGAAGGAAAACTACGACATCTGGCCGGTTGCTCCGAAACCGGGGGATCTCTTCAGGAATCCCGCGCTGGCGAACTCTCTTCGCCAAATCGCGGCTCATGGCTGGGACGCCTATTACAGCGGCCCCATGACCGAGACCATGGTTAAGTCCTCAACGCCCACGGCGGCACGCATACCCTGGAAGACTTTCGCGACTTCCAGCTGGAGTGGGTCGAGCCCGTCTCCACCACCTATCGTGGCTGGACCGTCTACGAGCTTCCGCCCAATGGCCAGGGCATCTTTCCATGCTCAACACCATGGAGCACTTTCCATGGCCCAGTACGGCTACAATTCGGTGGATGCGTTGCAAGTGATGGTCGAGGCCAAGAAGCTCGCCTAACCGACGCTTCACTCCCATTCCGGTCAAGGAACTCATGGTGGAAGCCCCCGCATTCATGCGGGGAGCTCGGCTTTCAAGCCGAGCGGCTCGCGAAGACTATTCTTCTCCTGCTTTAGCCGCGGGGGTTCGGCCACGGGAGGCCGGGGCTAAACAGGCTGTCACTCAAATGGCCTGTCTCAACCGAGGGATCCACACCAGTCCGTCCCCTCTGTCTTGTTCGCCATCAGTTGCGAGTATCCCTTCCACCAGAGATCGTTTGTTATGATCTCCATTCGCGCCCCGTAGACTATTTTAATCTATGCTTGTATAGAATAGGGGTATGGCGAAATCTTCGCAGCAACGTGATCTCTCTCCTGGCGCACTGGAGAAGATGATTCTTCAGTCACTTCGCTATCTGCCCATGCAGGGATATGCGTTGGTGCAACATATCAAAGAACGTTCCAATGAGCTGTTGCAAGTGGAGGAAGGTTCTCCGCACCAATCGGAAAGTCCGACTCTACAAAATCACGCCAATAGGGGTTAAGCACCTGGAGCATGAAGTCTTTCGTTTCGAGCGAATGCTGGAGGCATTTCTCTGGTTCTCACCCCAGCAAGTCTTAGGAGGGCACCATGAACTGGGTCAAACAAGCAGCCACACGGGGCAAAATCTACGACGATCTGACTGAAGAAGTGCACCTGCATTTGGAAGAGAAGATTGAAAAGCTGATCGAGGGTGGTATGAGCAGGCAAGAAGCGGAATCTCAAGCAAAACGAGAATTCGGTAACGCCACACTGATCGAAGAGCGGAGCCGCGAAGTATGGCAGTGGACGGCGCTTGAACACATCCGGGGCGATGTTCGGTTTGCGTTACGTCAGCTAGCCAAGTCTCCTAGCTTTACAGCAATTGCAATCCTCACACTGGCCATAGGTCTTGGTGCCAACGCCTCAATATTTTCTTTGATCAATGGGCTTGTGTTGCGGCCTCTCCCTGTACCGCACTCCGAAGACTTGGCCGTATTGCGAATCGACCAATCTAACTATGGCGCTCGCGGACCAAACTATAGCTTTAACGTCCCCCTGCTGCGCGCGCTGGAGGAGCGTCACGACGTATTTCAAGAAGTCGCCGGATTCGAAGTCAAGATGATGCAAGTGCGGATAGCTTCCGGTAATCAGAACATCCCCGGAGCTATGGTGAGCGGCCAATTCTTTGATGCCCTGGAGACACCGCCACTCTTGGGCCGCTACTTGACCCCGCAAGACGATCAGCTAGGCGGTCCCTCGGATGGATTTGGAGTTGTAATCAGCGAAGACTTTTGGCGACAATGGTTTGATAGTGCGCCTGATGTAGTGGGTCGTCATCTGACCATTGCGAACGCTTCGTTTACCATCGTCGGAGTCATGCCCAGACGTTTCATCGGGGCTAACCAAACACAACGATCAGAGATCTATGTACCGCTGTCAGCAGAACCAATCATCGACTATCCGAATAACAGCATCGCTGAAGGCTATGATTCGTGGTGGATTCAACTAATTGCCCGCCGTAAAACTGGTGTATCGCTAGAGCAGGTCAATGCCGCGCTGCATGCGGCGTCGAACTCTATCCTCCACGAGGCGATTCCTAATGCAAAGTGGATCGAACGTGCCCAAAAGAATCATTTCCAGATTACCGCCGAAACGGGAGCGCACGGCTACTCAGACCTTAGGGCAGTGTTTCAAAAGCCACTGTTCGCGATCTTCGTGCTATGCGCGGTTATGTTGTTGCTTGCTTGCTTCAATCTCGCCAACCTACTGATGGCACGGTCGGCGGCGCGTGAACGCGAACTTGCGATCCGTCTCGCGCTAGGGGCAAGTCGAAAGCGACTCGTTCAACAACTACTCGTCGAGAGTTTGGTGCTCGCTACGCTGGGAACAATAGCTGGCAGCATTGCGATCCCTGTCGTTAGTCGTGCGCTTGCGAGATTCATTCTTGGAAATGACCCGACGGCGGTGCTTGATACCCCCATGGACATGCGTGTCTTCGTGTTCTTGGCCCTCATGGCGGGTGTGGCCGCCGTTGTGATCGGCTTGGTTCCTGCGTTGAGAGCAACTTCCGGCAGCCTGAGTGGGCAGATCAAATCCGGCGCGCATGCGACCGGTCCAAAGAGACAGACGCGTGTATTGCCAAATATTCTTTTGAGCCTGGAAGTCGCGCTGGCACTCATCCTTGTGGTCGGCGCGGGCCTTCTCACAACCAGCGTGTTGAAACTGTATCGTACTGGATTGGGGTTTGATTCCAGCGGCGTCGCCATGTTGAGCCTTGATATGGGAAAGCAGGGCTTAGAGGGCGACCCGCTCGTTCGCTGGTATCAGGCGTATGGTGATGCGCTGAGCCATCAACCAGGAATCAAGACTGCGAGCTTTGCAAGCGTCGTCCCATTAAGCGGTAACGTCTCGACTAGGGAATACCAGACCACTCTCAGCAACGGTGAACAGGAGATTTACATCAACCGGGTCGCTCCACAATATTTTGAGACCATGCGAATTCCCCTGTTTCAGGGGCGCGATTTTCAGTGGAGCGACACCGCCTCAACGATTCACAAGATCATCCTCAATCAAACCGCTTCTACGTTGCTTTTCCCGTCACAAAATCCTCTGGGGCGGATTGTGACCGATCCAAAGGGAGTTCCCTACGAGGTAGTTGCCGTGGTCGGCGATACGCGGTACGACGCCATCAGGAATGCCGACCCAGCAGGTGCCTACCTGCCAATCATGCAGAATGACGCAAAAAAGCCGTCTTATACAGCGGTGGTCCAAATGGATGGCCCGACGTCCCCGTTGTCCGCAACCGCCCGCCTACTGACTGCGAAAATGGCTCCCAGCATACCCGCCCCTGTTCTGACGACCATGACCGATGAACTTGATATATCCATCGGCACCGAACGGATGATGGCGATGCTTGCGATTTTCTTTGCGGGCTGCGCATTGTTCGTGACTGCGATTGGTCTCTACGGCACATTGGCATATGCAACCGCTCGGCGTACCAGTGAGATAGGAATTCGTATGGCGATGGGTGCTCAACGAGGGAGAGTGGTCGGAATGGTCTTTCGAGAGAATGCCTTGATCGCAGCAAGCGGGTCAGTGGCTGGCTTGCTTATCGCTCTATTGGCATCCCAAACACTCGCCAGTTTCCTCTACGGCACATCCGCCCATAATCCGTGGGTGTTGGTCGGTTCTGTCGCGGTGCTAACCGTCATTGCCAGCACGGCATCACTCATTCCAGCCTTGAGAGCCGCACGGATTGAACCGATTCAGGCTTTGCGAATGGAATAGGTACGCAAACTCCCGGAAACTGGACGGACGGATAAGGGGACGGGGTGGTTTGAGACCTGCTCCTAAAGCCGATCCCGCGGGCCATCCATCATCTTTTATGCAGCTTTGCAACACGGAGTAATTCCAACTTCTAGTCCTTCCGTGCTTCTGCAGCACACATGCCGTTCCTTCTCCCACATTGCCCTTCAGAGCCTTGCTCCCGTGATGGGAGCAAAGTATGATTATCGAGGTGAGAGTGATTGCGCGTGGCACCCTAAGCCGCTTTGTAGAGAACAGGGTGGATCGCAAGTTGCAGAAGGGGGTGAAGGCCCATCTGGACGCGTGGTATGCAGAGGTGGAACGCGCCACTTGGAGAAACTCAGCGGACCTGAAACAGCAATACAGGTCAGCCAGCATTGTTTCAGCCGAACGCGTGGTTTTCAATATCAAGGGGAACGAGTTCAGATTAGTAGTGGCGATCAACTATCACTATCAGGTGCTGCTCATCAAATGGCTGGGCACCCATAGGGAATACGACAAGATCGATGTGGAGAAGGTGGAGTATGACAAGAGCCGGTATACAGATCCATCCCATTCGGACGGAGAGTGATCATGAAAGGGCAGTGGCTCGCATCAGCGAGCTCATGGGTGCCGCTCCCGGAACTCCGGAAGGGGATGAACTGGATGTGCTGGCGACACTCGTCGACGCTTTTGAGGCAAAGCACGATGCGATGGAGGCACCTGATCCCGTCACAGCTATTCAGTTCCGCATGGAACAGCAGGGGTTGACGCGGAAGGATCTGGAGCCTCTCATTGGCAGTCGCGCCAGAGTGTCTGAAATCTTGACGCGGAAGCGGAACCTGACCCTGGATATGATCCGCCGCGTAAAGTTGGGGCTGGGCATCTCTGCAGACCTGTTAATAAGCGCCAAGCCGGTCAAGGCACGTAGCCTTCCTCTGGCACAAGCGACGCGAAGCGCGCGTCGCAGAAAGGCTGCGGAGGTAAAGGCAGTCAAGAAGGTAAGCCGCAGATCCCGCCATTAGAGCATTGCCGGTTCTACTCTATACTGGCTAGGGCCAGGGCCGTACCTGGGAGAAATGGCTGGCTTCTGCGAATATCAGCGTGAAGAAAATCGCCACCCGGCCCAGCGGTTTCCCGCGAGCCTAGATTCAGGGAGGCAACAAGCGAACAATTGCATGAGGATGGTTGAGTCGCACTCCGCTGCGCTACGGCCGCTTCGGTCGGAACGACAAGTTTAAGGCTGTCGCTTTCCAGTGGCTCTTGATCGTGAGATCGAAGTAACAGGAAGTCAGTGTCATTTTGATAAAGTCCGGCGTGACCCGCATTTCCAAACTCCCCCGGATTTACGTTCAATCAAAGTATATTCAACGGATTTTCAGTTCCTTTGTTCCTTTGCGACGGGCCAGTCACTCTATTCTGCGAAAGCCAGCGTGAAGAAAATCGTCACCCTTGAAGAGAAGTGGCTCACCTGTGGTTTTAACCAAGGCGTACGCGAAACAGTCACCAAAGTTCAGGCGCGCGGGGTGGCCGCTGCCCCGGCCGAAGTCGCGGTAAGCTTCGCGCGCGATTCTTGCCTGCTCAGCTGTTACCGGCTCGATGCTGATCTCCGCCTCCCGTACCAGATCATCGAAACGGCGGCTGGCGATAGGATCGCGACTGCCATCGATCACAATCGCGGTCTCAAGATAGTTCGCCGCAGAGATACGGCGGCGGTCCGCCTCCGCAATCGCGGTAGCAAAATCTCTCGCGTCCGGCTCATGCCGCAAAATCGAGATCAATGCGGAGGTGTCCACGATCACTTCGGGAGTCCTTTCTCGTCATAGAGCAAATCCCCGTGGTCGACGGTAAGGAATGGTTCTTTTAGATGGACGGCGCAATCCTTGCCAATCTTCAAAAGCCGCTCAGATAAAGGTTCTTGCTTGGTTCGCCGCAACCGCTCCAGCCGCTCGCGTACCGCGATCGTGACAGCGGTCGTGAGGCTTTCTCCCGTCACTTCAGCAAGCTCGTGGGCAAGCCGGTTTGCTTCGTCATTCTTGATATTAAGGCCCACGATTCCTCCATTCTACCGCCAGAGACCTTAATTCTACCATGGGAGGATAATATGTTGTTGCCCGCATGTGCCGGACTGGGTCGCCGTGACCGTGCCGTTCTCCCCGGCGCTTGCAGTCACCGTCAAACCGGCGTCATTGATGGCGAACGCCAGATCCTTGTGTCACGGTTTGTGCGGTGGGGACGGACGGAAGTACCGCCGCGGGATAAGGGACGGACAGAATGCCGCTCATAGCCACGGCTGAAGTAGCCATCCGCGAGTGAAGTTTGCGCCCTAAACGGATATCGATGGGAATGTGACCCGAAGAACCTTCGCTGTCCTTAGCACGCCGTCGGGCGCTTCTGCGGTGCCTCCGTCTGTCGTGAAGTAAGCTATGCGGCCGTAATCGCCGGGCTTGCGACCCCAAAATCCGCTGGACGGTCCGACAAGCACGTCGGTGAATGGATTACCTGCCGCCACGACAAAACCCTCGCGATTGCCGTCAGCCCGCAGGAGGACGCGATCGATAGTATTTTCGCGGTGTGTGGTGACGTAGGCAATTCCCCTGTCCTCGTCAAGAATGAAGTCATCCCAATAGCGCCCACCTGCCACGAACTCCGGCAGGCCGGCAGGGTCGAACGTTTGAGCATCCACAGGGACACGCAGCATGAGCTGCTGCGAGGTAGACGTGTAGTAAAGATACCTGGTTCGGTCTGCGTAACGAATGCCATTGACGCCGGGCTGCTCCGGCTTCTTTTCGCCGGGCCGGAACCTCATGTTGTCGTGTTGAAGCCAGATGCGCGCCGATGCGGGTTTGCCTGCGGAAGGCAGATCCACACGCCAGATCAGGTCTGTCACCCCTGCCGACAAAAGAATATTTGGAGAGATGAGACAACTGCCGTTCAGTCCGACCTTCGGCTCCGGAAATTCAAGAATGACTTCCGGCTCAACGTCTTCTCCCGGCTCCCAGCTCCGCAAATCCAGACGGTACAAACGGGAGAGCCGAGTCTTGTAAATATCCGACGCAGTAAGGTAAAAAATATCCGGCTCGGCCTCTATGATGTTCATGGTCATAAGATCGAAGGTATGAACCAGAACAGGCTTGACGGGCCGCTCGCCCTCTGGGATGCACCACAGTTCGCTCTTGTTCATGGCCGAAACGAGTATGGATCCGTCAGCACGCACGGCTAGATTTTCGAGGAAATAGCCCTTGGGAAACTCGGCTATAGGTTCCAGCTTCGCCTGTTCAATTGAAATCATGCGCCTTCTCCTTTCGTTCTCGCGTTAATGCACCGCTATCGGCGCGTTTAGAGCGTTCTGCAAGGCATGGAATAACGAGATAGCAGGCAAGCCGCACCAGGCCAGGTTAATATTTCTCACTGGTCAAGGCCGATGGCATTAGCAGGAACGTCAAAGGCGTTTAAGGTCATGCTGACCATCGTGAACCATCCAATGAGCACGCTGACATCGACGATGCCTGCGTCTCCCAAAGCGGCCCTGGCACGCTTGTACAAACCGACCGGAACGCCCCTTGGCTGCACCAGCGCAGAAGCCAGTTCGTACACCACCTGTTCGCGCGGATTACTGAACTCGACCGGCAGACCTGCAATCAGGCGCTCGACCGTTTCTGCAGGAACGTGCCCCAGTTTCTCCGCGATCTTTTCGTGCTCGTACGTGGCGTATGTACATCGCCACCGCGCGCTGGTGAGCACGGTTACGATTTCGATCTCGGCTTTGGTGAGCGTAGACTGCGCCTGGAAGTAAGCACCAGTCGGGACAATTGTTTTGGAGAGGGTAGAGTTGGCGAGCCAGATTTTATGGGGCCCGGGTACAATCCTGCGCAGTTGCAACGTAAAATCATAGGCATCTTTCATTTCCGGTGGCATTTCTGTCACCGGCACCTCCTGATATCGCCCAAAGCTTCCAAAGTCGCTCGCATCCGTGAGTTGCTTCTCGTTTGGCATATAACCGCATCCACCTTCCGCTCCCACAATTTCGGGGCGCCCGGGCTGCGCTCGACGATCACACGATTAGATGCACCCCCTTATCAAAATGAATCGGACGTTCCGATCAACAAGCCGATATGGGTGAAATAGTTCAACGCGCTGAAAAGCATAACCAGCACGCCCACGATTTTCCAGCAGATCGCGGAAATCCTAAAGAGTCTGCGATTCCATTTTTTGACGCCGGCCGGGAACAGCAGTGCGCCGATCGCAGTCAGTCCCCACAGCAAGCCCAGAAAAATCGGCTCCGCCTGCGACCGGCTGAAACGACCGCTGATCGGCTCCTGTGGGGGCGCCGTCCCCAGTTTGTAGTAAACAATCGCAACCGCGAGCGCAGTCATCATCAAGCCCATTGCGAAGACCCATATGGAAACAGGCTGCAGCACCGCCTGGATGTGGGCGCTTGCTCGCTGCGATTTCTCGTTCCCGGCGCCCAGATTTTCAAATATCTCCCTTTCCCGCCACAAAAAGAATGCGGCGGCCAGGAGCGATACTCCGAAAGCGAGCGCCGGCTCGCCCATCATGATATTGGCATGAAGAACCTTCGTATAAGGCCACATGACGGAAATGGTTGTTCCCAGAACGGTCAATAGGAAGCCGGTGATACCAAAACTCAACGCAAAACCTTCCGCTTGTACTTTGGAATTGCTCGACAATTTCTCGAACAATACGGCCACCAGGATCAGCGCGACGCCTGCCGCCAACCCAGCGATAGTGTTGTACATGATCATGGGACTTCACCTCTGTGGGGAGTGAGGACAGCCTGACCCGCACGATTTATTTGCATTGGGAGTTGAGAATAGAGAATAGAGGAAAATTGCGCAAATCAGGCTATCCTTCGTTTCCCCCTCCTCGTTTCCTGAGGAAGACAAGGAAGGAAAGGCCCCACCATGGTTAGGTTAATGGGCCAAACCTTGGGACAGCGAAACGTAAAGCGCAGACATTAAGGGGACAAGACTACATATTCAGCCAAGTTTGTGGCAGTTTGCCTCATGACGCGCCTTGCCCGCATGATCGTTCCTGGTCTGCTTACCATCTGACTCAGCGCGGCCATCATCGCGAGGTAAACCCGGTGACATGACAAAACCCGGTGACTGACGGGCCGTAACTCGCTCAGGACAACGACAGTTATAAATGTGGATACACTTGGAAGCTGGGACGCAGGCCCGCGGAGGACAACTACAGTTACAAACACCACGCGTAGATCACAATCTACTCTGGTCCAAAAAGCCAGTGCGCTCTGGCTGGTATGCAAGACGACTTCAGGAGGGTGGCCGCCCTTTGCGGAGCCAGTCGCCGAGTAATGTTGTTGCGAGTAGCTCGCAGGGGCTCAAAAGCCCGACGTTTCTCGATCATTCACGGCACGACGACTAAGTCGCGCCCCTGAAGTGCTACAAAGTTTGTTTCTCTTGCGGGCTCGAAATCCTATCGCCGTTTAGCAAGATACAGACATCAGGGCTAAACAAGGTGCGGAAGAGCTCTGTTTGTTATGCGCGACCTTAGTAGGGCCGTAAACGCCATACGTCGGGCCTTTAAAGTCACGGAATAACGCGCAAGCATGGTTACCAAAGAAATCTTCTTTGCCTCTCGACGCCGTCCAAAAACCGTACTACTGTGAAAGTAAGTTCAGACGTCAGCGCCGTCTTGCCACGACGGTCCTGCCTGGCCTTGCATCGGTGCGCTCCGCCCCGTGCTTAGGCCGCCAACCACCGGGAAAGCATCATTGCCTGTCGGCAAGCTGACCTGGGTGTAGCGAACGGTAAAGCGACGGATTAAGCTTTTCCGCAGGATGGCTGCGCCCGCGGAGAGCCGAAATCAACCTATAAAGCAGGGTACGCTCAGTGCGTCCTCTTGAATGAGCAGTTTTGACAATTAGAAAACCGCAACACCGGGCACCGCCCGAGACCATCCTAGGCCAGAGGGCACGGATGACGGGACGCTCGCCGATGCCTTGAGCCGTGTAGGCAGAAAGCTCGTCCCGTTTGCGTGAAAACGCTGTCCCCGCGCTGAACTTACTTCGCTTAGTTCGCTTATTGCTAATTCGCTCTTGCCGGCCAAAATCTAACCCTGGCTCAAGATGCCGCTATGGGAGGGTGTTCCACGCGGTAAACCAGGAGCGGAAGCCAGACTCCAGTTCGGACCGCGTCAGCGTTCCATCCTCATAGCGGATGTGATCTTTTCTGCCAGTACGCCGCGCCCTTGGCCACACCCGCCAGTCTGGTTCTGCTATGCTCCAGTCAAAACGTGGAAAGGCAAGAGGTGATATGAGGCGTTTCGCGTGGCTGGCCGTATTATTTGCTTCATTCCGTGATGGTGCTGGCGCAGCAGTTCTCCTCCGTTCCCGGACAAGGCCGCTCGATGGTGGTTTCGAAGTTTGGCATTGTCTCCACCCCTCAGTTTCTGGCCTCCCAGGCCGGTGCTCACATTCTCGAACAGGGCGGCAACGCCATCGACGCCGCGATCGCGGCCAATGCCGTCATGGGCGTCGTGCAGCCCTACGTCAATGGTATCGGCGGCGATCTCTTCATGGTCTACTACGAGGCCAAAACGGGGAAAATCTACGGCCTCAACTCAAGCGGCTGGACGCCTAAGGCACTCACCATCGACTACCTCAAATCCAAAGGCGTCACCGAAATTAACCCCATCGGCGTCGAGACCATCGACGTGCCCGGCGCCGTCGCCGGATGGGACGCCATGCGCACGCGCTTCGGCTCTTTGCCCTTCACCCAACTGCTCGCCCCGGCCATTTATTACGCGCAGAATGGATTTCCGCTGGCAGAACGCAATGCGCGCTACTGGATCGCCAAAAGGATGCTGGACCAACCCGGCTGGAAAGAAACCTACGACATCTGGCCGGTCGCTCCGAAACCGGGGGATCTCTTCACAAATCCCGCACTGGCAAACTCTCTCCGCCAAATCGCCGCTCACGGCCGGGACGCCTATTACAACGGCCCCATGACCGAGACCATGGTTAAGTTCCTCGACGCCCACGGTGGCACGCATACCCTGGAAGACTTCCGCGACTTCCAGCCCGAGTGGGTCGAGCCCGTCTCCACCACCTACCGTGGCTGGACCGTCTACGAGCTTCCGCCCAATGGCCAGGGCATCGCCGCTCTTTCCATGCTCAACATCATGGAGCACTTTCCCATGGCCCAGTACGGCCACAATTCCGTGGACGCGTTGCACGTGATGATCGAGGCCAAGAAGCTCGCCTACGCCGACATGTATAAGTACGTCGGTGATCCGCGCTTCACTCCGATCCCGGTCAAGGAACTCATCTCCAAGGACCTCGCCGAGCAGCGTGCCAAACTCATCGACATGAACAAGGCTGCGTGCCAGGTCGTTCCCTCCGATATCTCGGCGGAGCTGAACAAGCACGGCAACTCAACCATCTATCTCTCCACCATCGACAAGGACGGGAACATCGTCTCGCTCATTCAGAGCAACTACGCCGGTTACGGCACCGGCTTCGTCGCCCCGGGACTTGGCTTTTCCTTCCAAAATCGAGGCGCCGGTTTTCAGCTTACTCCCGGCCTGCCTAATTCACTTGCCGGACACAAACGCCCTCTCCACACCATCATCCCGGCCTTCATGGAGAAGGGCGACATCCACATCGGCTTCGGCATCATGGGTGGCTGGAACCAGGCTCAGGCACACGCGCAGTTCGTCGCCAACGTAGTCGATTACGGCATGAATGTGCAGGCTGCGCTGGAGCAGCCCCGTTTCACGAAAGATACCTTCGAGGGCTGCGACGTTGAGATGGAGGAGACGATTCCTGCCGACGTTCGCGCCGGTCTCTCACAGCGCGGCCACCAGATCCGGCTGCTTGAGCCTTTCTCATTCTCAGTTGGTCAAGGCGCGGCCGTTCTCCGTGACAGCAGCCGCCAGGTGAACTTTGCCGCAGGCGACCCTCGGTCTGACGGAGCAGCCATTCCTCAGGAGCCCAATGACAGGTAGATTTCTGCGGCGTCTTACCTCAAGCGATGTGCAGATTCTCAGTAGAGTCCGGTCGGTCACTTTGTAGCGGGGGGGCAAACATGCCGGCAGGCTCAACCCCAATTACGAACCATCCAGGATCCTCTGACGCGAGCAGCATTGCCTGAACAGCCGACTTGGCTCTGAGGTAGTAGCGCCTCGGGTGCGAATAAACAGGGTTCGACGAGGGCTGGGGCCGAAGGACCACACAATACGTGTTCATGGGGTCTCCTAGCGATTTTTGAGATGGCGTCGCCTCTGGGTGGATAGCACAACAATAGTAGCAGCTATCCATCGGCAAGCCGAAACGTACCTATCATCTGCCCGGAGGCACTACGCGCGCTACGAATCGTTGGGAACCTCAAACCGTATGATGGAGAAAAGCAAGATGCTCAGCTACCGCCGGATGGCCGCCCTTCCACTCTTAGCCTCGCTTGCATGCAGCAGCTCGACCCTGCTGTTCGCCCAGGACATTCTCCCTGCGGCGAAAATTCTAGTCATCTCGCGCGAGTACACCAAACCAGGCAAGGACGGTGCTCCTCACCAGGCGGTGGAAGGAGCTTATCCGAAAGCTCTGGCGGCAGGTAAGATTCCCAACCACTATTTCGCGGCCGTCTCTCTTTCCGGGCCGCCGCGCGTACTTTTCTTTCACGGCTATGAGTCTTATGCGGAGTGGGCGGAGCAGCGGCAGGGCGCCACAAATGATCCGGCGGTAGCCACTACTCTCGCCCGCACCACCGCGGCCGATGGCGATCTGCTTTCATCCAAGGACTCGAGTGTATGGGCGAAACGCGACGACTTGAGCCTCAATCCAGGCTTCCGCGTCGGAGCCCGAGTTGAAGTCATCATCCAATACCAGGTGCGTCCCGGGCACGGCCAGGAATTCGAAGATCTGGTCAAACTGTACACAGACGGCTATAAGGATGTGCCCGACATGCATTGGGGCACCTATGAAGAGATTTACGGTTCTCCCGGCAACACCTTCCTGGTCATCATCACCCATAAGTCCGCCGCCGAGTTGGACGCCGAGGATGACAACGATAAGAAGTTCGCCGACGCTTTGGGAGCAGAAGGACTGAAGAAACTCGCCGAACTCGAAGCTTCGTGCCTCGAATCGAAACAAGCGGATCTATTCTTCATCGATCCCAAGATGAGCTATCCCAACGAGAAGATGCTAAAAGCCGATACAGAGTTCTGGAAATCATCGAAAACTGCAACGCGGTAGCACCTCACTTCAGGGCGCCACCAGGTGTTGATCCATCCATGCGAGAATCTCCCGCCGCATCTCTGGTAACTCCTCGTGGGCGCAATCGAAGAGTTCGATCTTACAGTCTTCGGCTCTCCCATAAGTTCGGTAAAGAGGCAGCAGCTCATCGCGGACCTGCTCGACGCCCGCCGGCGGAGTGAGTTCGTCCTGACGCCCGTTCACGCTCAGGTGTGCGCGCGGCACGATCAACTCGTTAATTTGAAATGTGTCGAAGTGTTTCAGCAACGAAGGAACAAAATAGTAGACACCGTGCTTGCTCAGGCCGCGTGCCTCGATCAGCGATTCATAATTTGTCAGGCAGCAAACGTCTATGGCCACCCGGACGCGCGGATCGAGGCCGGCCAGCCACCAGGCCTTCGTGGCTCCCATGGACATGCCAAACGCTCCCAGCCGCGCCGGGTCCACTTCCGGGCGGCTCGCCAGATAACTGAGCGCGCGTAACTCATCAAACATCATCATTCCCCACAGCACTTGACCGCGCCACAGCATCAGTTTAAAAGTGTCTTCTTCCCCTTGGCGTCCAACCTTTTCCCGCTGACGTTCGCCGAAGCACCAGCTATCAATGGCCAGCGTCACCAGGCCTTTTTCCGCGCAGATAGGCGCGTATGCCGGTTGCACGCTTGTACCGCGCAGCAATTGTTCTTTCCCCAGGTCGTACTGGCCGGCGTGCCAATGCATAAAGAGCAGCCCAGGCGCCCGCTTCTGCCGGCGGTCCGGAATAAGCAGCACGGCTGGAACGGGTTCGATTCCGTTCAGGTCAAGAATTAACCTTTCGAGTGTGTACCCATCATGCTTCTCTGTGCCCACCAGGCGTGGGGGCGCAGGCTTGTGGTCCCAGGGCAAATCGCCCAGCAGGCTCCAGAGTTCCCATCGACGGCGTTGCTGATAAATGTCGAACTCGTCCGGGGCCCCCGGCGAAGCAAACTGATGAGTGTCCGCCTGCATTGGTAAACTCGCTCCCATGGCAGCCAAAGCCGCCGACCCGGTCATAAACTCACGCCGGCTTACATGAGACACTGATTTTCCCATATCTGCTCCAGTGGAAGTACGGTGAGAGCATACCCGTTCACCAGAGGAAGAATATCGCGTATCGATGAATGGCCGGAAGGCTGGACACTTTTGAGGAGAAGCGCTGCAAGCAGGCATCGCAGCGGAGATATCGTAGGATCGTTACTTCTCCCTTAGAGGTGAGGGGAGACAAGGTCTAGTTTGTTAGGCTTAACGCCGCCTGAGGCGAGCAGGATCGCCGGTTTATAGCGGTCCCTCATCCGGACGGGTCCAACCGTGGCGATATCCGAGGGAATAGCTCCGGGAATATCCCTCGTTTAACAAGACCACCCAGGCATATTCGTTCTTGGTTCCCCGAAACCTATCGGTCCGGCCATGCTTCCGGCCCTCCAACCACGCCTGATCGTTCATGGTCGCAACCTCCTAGTAGGAACTTCACGGTCATATTCCGCTATGGCCTGCGTGCCCGCAATCACCATAAGGCTGACTGGAAATATGCTTTCCGGTCATTCGTTGGCCGTCTAAGGTGTCACAACTTGGCCGAGAGCTTGCCGGGCAGGCCCAAACTGACCATTTCGGGTCAGTCTCGTAGACGCTAGTGGGGGACAGGCTGCGGAAACACTGTGTTCTGTATCAGGGCACGACTTCGGTCGCCATTTCTTTTCACCGCAAAATCGTTCTAGATGCAGAGCGGCGTGCGATGTGAAACTAAGCCTCTAACAGCGCATGTGAGACGCACAATTTCGGCTAGTCGATTCGGAGGATTCACGATTTCAAATCCCGTTGCTCCTGACTCAGACTCCAAACTTGGCTCTTCGAAAGATCGCCAAACGCTCATCATTGCTGGTTTGGCACACGCTCTGCACGATGGTTACACGGATTTGATTTACGTATTACTACCTATTTGGCAGACAGAGTTCAGCCTGAGCTACAGTGCGCTGGCATTGCTCCGAGCGCTATATACGAGCACAATGGCGGCATTTCAGGTCCAGGCTGGATCGGTCGCGAACTGGTTCGGTGGTCGAGCAGTTCTCGCGTTTGGCACTTCTCTGGCGGCTCTCGGCTACATGTTGGCCGGTATTACCGGTAGCTTGCTTGGGCTCTGCATCGCCCTGGTGATTGGCGGTCTCGGATCGAGCACGCAACACCCAATCGCCTCAGCAGCCGTGTCGCGTGCGTACGGGACGCGCGCTCGCGGGCCGCTTGGGACGTACAACTTTAGCGGTGACCTGGGTAAGGCTGCGGTTCCCGCAGCGGCCTCACTGCTTCTGACGCTGATGCCGTGGCGAGGGATGCTGCGGCTGATCGCAATGCTCGGGTTTGTAACCGCGATTGCGATTGCGCTGTTCATGCCGGCGATTGATCGAGAGCAGAGCGACAAGAATGAGATAAAGGTCAGAAAACGCGGCGAGGGGATGAAAGGCTTCGCGCTGCTTTTCGCAATCGGTGTACTTGACACGGCTGCGCGCATGGGTCTGCTCACCTTCTTACCGTTTCTTCTCAAGGCCAAAGGAGCAACCTTACCCACAGTGGGTCTAGCTCTTTCCCTGGTGTTCGTCGGAGGTGCAGCGGGGAAATTCGCTTGTGGTTGGCTTGGTAGCAGGATTGGGATGATGTGGACTGTGCTCCTGACCGAAGGGGGAACGGCGATAGCCATCCTCATAGTTCTGGTTCTCTCTCTTCACCTGGCGCTGATCGTGCTTCCAGTACTGGGCATTATGCTGAACGGCACCTCTTCCGTCCTCTATGGAACGGTCCCGGAGTTGACAGCGGCAGACCAGGCGGAGCGATTCTTCGCACTGTTTTATACAGGCACCATTGGTTCGGGCGCACTCGCCCCAGTGCTATACGGTATGTTGGGCGATGCAGTTGGCGCACCATGGGCAACCGTAGCGACTGCGGCCACTGCGCTTGCAACTCTCCCCCTCGCGATAGCGTTAGCGCCCCGGCTTACCGTTGAGTAAACCAGCGGTCGCGGTTGCTTACGCGGGCCTCGCCAGGTATATCCTGAGATTCACGGGCAAGGATTCTGCCGTTGAAGAAAGCAAGATCGTTCTAGATCATCATTGCGGGATGATTTGACAATCATACGAGGGCCAGCCGTGGCGCTATTGAAGATGTTTGCGATGGCGGCCCGGGAGTCAAGTGAATGCGTGGAACCTTGCGATTCTCGTTGAGTCAAATAGTGTCTGGAGCCGAACTATACGACGGTGACAATATCCAAACATTTGCGACGGATTGGCATTTCCATGAGGGTTGGCAATTGGTTACGCTTACGAAAGGGGGTAGGCGGTATCAATTCAGGAACGGTACGGTCACTGCCAGGCCTGGGCAATTGGTTCTTTTGCCCCCTCGGCTGGTGCATAAAGCGCGCTGCATTGAGAGAGGGCGAACCAGCTTCAAGATAATCACTATCCCAAAAGCATGTTTTGAAATTGGCCCCCTTTCGACAGCGATAGCCCTGCCGGTTCCAAGATTGGTTGATGTTTGTGTTTCTGTCTTCACTATGTTGGCAACTGGAAATGACCCTGAACAAAAGGGTGCAATACTTGCTCGCTTGCAAGAGGTGCTTGCCGAAGGCATTTCGGCCGGTGATCGGCATTACTCTACAATCCCTCCTCGTGTTGTTCAGGCTGAGTCACATATGCTGAAGCGCTTGGACCAAGTTCCATCGCTTGATCTGCTTTCATCGTTGGTTGGATTGAGTCGATACCACTTGGCCCACACGTTCTCAAAACACGTAGGGCTGTCACCCCTCGCTTTTCATTCCCGTGTTCGTCTGATGCAAGCAAGGCTGTTGATAGCTGAAGGATGGTCGCTTGTCGACACCTCAGCACATCTGAAATTTTCAGACCAGAGCCATTTTGGGCGACATTTCAAGCGCGTATATGGCATGACTCCCGGTGAATATCAGCAGAGTGTGACTGCGCAAAAGGCAATGGCGTGTTAGCCATCCTAAACCCGATCGAAGACTAGTCCTCAGGACTGGGGCTGGGGCACTGGGGAAGACGGTTGCGCGGCAGGCTGAGAGGCGCTCGGCATGCCGTTCTTCCGGGCCAGCTTCTCGGCTTCCTTTCGCCGGTGATGGCGCACGATGTCTGGCCAGAATTCGATAACTTCAGAGCCGATGATTCCCTGAGCAGTAACCGACAATCCCCGCGAGATCGTACCGCCGACCGTTCGATCGGGTGCCGGATAGTAAACGTTTGAGACCGCGGCGCCCATCAGATTGCCAACGAAGTTTGCATAATTTGGTCCCCAGGTACCGCTATCTCGCTTGCACCACACGGTGCCGCTTGCGGCCCAAAGAGCACGCCGGGTGTAACTGCCTGTGCCCTTCTGGTAGTAGCGCGGATCTTCGCGCAGCGCGCTGGCCAACACAGCGTTACCCAGGAAATTGCCGATGAAGTAGTCCCCGTAAGAGGCGCCAAATCGCTTGGCGTACCCTTGCACGCCCTGCCCGTATTCAGGGAAGCTGTTCTGAGCCTGGTTGGTGCCGGCAAGAACCGCTGCCAACATGAAAGGCCACGGATCCATGGCGCTCTTGAAGAAGAGCTGAAACTTCTGCCCCTTACTCAGAGGAACTGCCTGTTGATTGGCGGTGGTATTAAAGGTTGCCACCACCGCCCAAACCCGTTGGTGCTCTTCCTGCTCCAGTTGCTCCTGCGCTTTTTTCCGCTGCTCTTCCGGCGTAAGCGGGGGCGCTTTGCTGGGAGCGGGCGAAGTCTGTGAGCCGGATTGGCCGGTCGCTGCCGGAGCATCAGTCTGTGGCGATGTTTGTGCGGGGTTTGCCAGCGGGGCATCCGGCAAGTTCAACGCGGCATCCGCCACTTGTGCCCTTGCCATCGGTTCGGCAAAAAGCAGGACCAACGCCAAAGATGTGGTCGAAAACCATCGATGTATCGCCATACCCAATCCCTGCGCCGGGCCCTCGCCCAACCTAAATGCCTTCTTTGCAAAGATGCAGGGGATGGCCACCGGGATCTGGAAATAATGACCATGATGGGTGCAAAAGTTTTTGGTGAAACCCGATCCCCCGCAGGGACGGCTTAGAGGGACGCTAGTGGTTGGTGTGCGGCGCAGTAAATGCGCGCAAGCAGAGTGAGCGCCATCTTCACAAAACGACGGCGACCATGGATTGCCGTTGATTACAGCGCCGCGACCGAACCGTCTTGATGCCAAACGAACTCCATCGGCTTGGTGCCTCCGAAGGGATACTTATTTAACGAGGCTTCGCTCAGTTCGAAGCCCAAGCCTGGTTTTGACGGTAGAGGAACGCGTCCATCGACCATGCGCATGGCGGGGAAACCAAACCATTCGGCCCAGATCTTCTCTTTGTCTCCAGGCTTTACGAAGCTGCAGATTTCTTGAACCAGAAAGTTAGGCATCGCAGAATCCACGTGCAAGGTGGCCAGACCGCCGATGGGTCCTTCACAGGCATGAGGCGCCATGGAGATGTTAGAAATGTTCGCCATGGCCGCGACCTTCCACAGCGCGGAGATGCCGCCGACGTGATTGATGTCGGTTTGCAGAATGTCGACCGCTCCCATTTCGATGAGCTCGCGGCAGCCATAGGCCGCGACCAGGCGCTCGCCGGTGGCGATAGGCGTAGTCGAGTGGCGGGCAATGCGCGCCATGGCCCCAGGATTCTCCGGCGGACACGGCTCCTCGACAAAGAGCAGGTGCAGAGGTTCTACTTCCTTGATCATGATAGAGGCCACCGCGGGACCCATCTTGGCATGGAAGTCCACCGCTATATCAATGGAGTCACCCAGGCCTTCGCGCACGCGCTGCATATATTTGACCGCGCGGTCGAGTTTTGCGTTTGTCTCGATCCACTCGTAGTCGTGATCGGGTAGCCCGATCTTGAGGCATGACACTCCGTCTTGCAGGGCGGTCTCGCGCAAGTGGGCCAGATCTTCGGCCGTGCGAATGTCTTCTACGTGGTAGTAACCGCGTATACCGCGTTGATCGTAAGGGCCGCCCAGGAGCTGATAAACAGGGACGTTCAAGGCTTTCCCGCGAATATCCCACAACGCCTGATCGATCCCGGAGATGGCAGAGCCAATCAGCGGGCCGGCACGGTAAAACGTGTGCACATACATGGATTGCCATAGATGCTCGACCTGCATGGGATCGTTGCCAACCAGGAAGTCGCGAAAGTCTTCGACGCAGGACATGGTTGACTGAGCCTTGCCCTCGAGCGTGGCCTCACCCCAACCGACCAAGCCCGGCTGATTGGTCTCGAGCTTGACGAAGACGTAGGGCCGGTCGGAGTTGGGCGTGAGTGAAACTCCAAAGACTTTCAGATTGGTGATTTTGATGCCGGAGCTGAGGTCGCGAAATGCGTCGCTGGCTAACGTTGGACCATTGGGATCGATGGCATACGATGCGTCTCTCGCTTGCGCGAGAAAGGGGTCGCATCCACAGGAATCAATCAGCTGCGAGCTGCCCACCGCGGCCCCTATTCTGGAGCCCGGTACTGCTGCCGCCATCATCGCTGCCGCGCCAAGAAATCTTCTTCGATTCATGCGATTCGATTCCCTTCAAATGTTTTTTCGTCGACCTCGATGCCTAATCCCGGGCCCTTCGGCAGGGTGAAGAATCCATCGTGTGGCGACGGCCCAGCACCCTGACTGGGGGATTGAGCGATGAAGAAGTTCGGCATGCTGGCGGCTGCGTGCAGTGCGGCGGCATGGGCAATCGCTCCGCCTTCATGCCACGGGGCAACATCCACGTAGTAGGTCTCCGCCATGGCAGAGAGACGGCGAACCCCGCTGATGCCGTGGGTGAGAAGATCGGGTCGAAGCAGATCCACCAGGCCTTCACGAAGCAAATCCTGAAAGGTTCCAGGATTGGAGATGGTGCGCCCAAAACCCAGGGGGACCACGGTTTCCTCTGAGATCTTGCGAATCGTCTCAAGATTGGAGACCGGACAAGGCTCGTCGAACCAAAGCGGATGCATGGCCTCCACCTCCGCGGCCAGGGTGGCAGCATCTCCAGGGGTAAGTTGCGCATGGGCTTCCAAGGCGAAGTCCGCAGTGGGAGCAGCGGTCCGCATCGCTTTGAGCCGGGTAGCGGCAACGCGCACAAACTCGCTGCCCTGGTTGCGGGCAGTGGGCAGCGGGATGGGGATGAGGAACGCACGGAAACCCACGGCGAGCTGCTTCTGAAGGTCGCTTTGCAATGCTTCGTCGGACGATCCGGAGAGCCGCGTGATGGCCCGCGCCTTATTGCGGGTTGGACCGCCGAGCACGCGGTAAATGGGCGCCTTGGTGGCTTTGCCGACGATGTCGAGCAAGGCAATGTCCAAACCTCCGCGCACCGCCGGAGGCGCCAGCGCGTTCAAAGCCTGGTAGGCCGACGGGGCACGCCCCACCACTGCCTGGTTGGTTGCCTGGAGCTCAGAGGCGGAAAGCCCATTGCACTCCCCATAGCCGACCAGGCCGGATTGGGTGCGGACCTGGAGGATTACGTGAGAATTGCCCGAGCCGGGAGAGCCTATCTGGAAGGCATGGATTTCCGCTACCGGATCAGGGCCGGTAGCAATGTTATCGGGCGATGGAGGGGGCGCGAAGAGCGACAAAGATTTCCTTCGCGCCAGAACGCTGGGCGTCAAAGCGATGGGCATGGATGGGCCTCGTTGCTATCAGGATATATAGGTCTCAGAACGTCAACCTGATCTGGCACCGAGCTGAACGAGATCAAGATTCTCCTCTTTGGCAGCGCCGTCGCCTGCGCGAGAAGAAGAAAATCAGTAAATTTCCACGGATCTTATGTCCGGTTCAGGGCTTGTCTGGGACTGGACCCGGGTTCGCTTTGATGCTCGCGATCTCGATATAGGGCTGTACTCCGGTTTCCACGCCGTGACGGTAGACGACCTTACCGGCGATCTTTACCCGCTTGTTCTCGAATTCCTCAAGCTGCTTGGGCTTACGGGTGTCACTTACTTCAATCGAGCTGATGGGTTTGCCATCGATGATGGTTTGGGATTCGACCTGCACCACCCAACCAGTGGATTCCGCCCCGATCGCCATCGCGCGGTGGAGCGTTCCTACCAGGACTACCTTTTGCGGATCGGCCTCGTCAGCATGTAAGTAGACGCAACAGACGCAACACAGCGCCAGGATCAAGCCCATACTTGCTCGTGCGATGCGCATGGCAAATCTCCTCTTCAGCCCCTCTTCAGGCCCAAAGAGAATTTTACCTATCACGCGCTTTTGAAACCAAGTCAGCCGAGTTTTTCCTTTGCCTGCTAAGAGCCAGCGAGTACCGGCGCGTTGAGCAGCGTGACGGATGCTTCACCAGCTGCCAGCCGGGTCAGCGTCAGCACCGTGACGTCATCCTCCTGCCCAAAGGCTACGGCTTCTTCTGAGGCCTGGGACGCGCTGGGCCGTGTGCCAAAGAGCACCTGCAGGCGTTCGAAACCGTAAAGCTCGCCCGAGGGGCTCCGCGCTTCCAACAGGCCATCGGTGTAGAGGGAAAAATGATCGCCTTCTCGCAACTGCACTTCCACTTGTTGGTAGATGGTGGCCGTGTCCAGGCCAAGCGGCAGCGCTCCGGGTAGCTCCAGTTCGCGTTCGTTCAGGTAAGGGCCAGGATGCCCGGCACTGGAGAGGCTGCATCTTCCGTCGGCATGAAGGAGCAAGACGATGCAGGTAGCGAAACCGTCCTGCAGCCGGCCGTGCAGGCGCTGATTGATTTCGACCAGCATCTGCGCAGGCTGGGGCGCGAATTTGGCCAACGTGCGGACGGCGCCGATGATCAGCGATACGGTCATCGCAGCTTTGAGTCCTTTGCCGCTTACGTCACCCAGCACGATGAGGGTTGAACCCTGCTGCGCGCCTTCGAGCGGAATGATCTGGAAAAAGTCGCCGCCCACCTCCTGCGCGGGACGATAGGCGCTGGTCAGGGTAAAGCCGGGAATGGCGGGCAGAGTTTCCGGCACCAGGATCTGCTGCAGCTCGCGTGCATTCTGGAACTCCCGTTCGAGGCTGGTCTGGCGTTGCTGATATGCCATCGAATAACGGATGACGGCATAGACGATGGAGAGAAAGAGCAGCGTTCGCAGCAGCACCTGCACACTCATGCTGCTGCCGAGGACGGTGAAAATCGGCTGCGCCATTCTTGTTCCCAGGGTCCAATGGGTAAAGCGGGTGCCCTGGTCGACGATATTGGAAAAGGAGTACCAGCTGCCGTTCAACAGGGCAAGAATCGCTACGAGCCAGCGCGCGGGATCCAGCCGTTGTTTCCGGACGATGGCGTAGATCACCAGGATCATGGGGACCAATTCCAGCGGAAGGATAAACGCGGTAAGGAGGGCATCTGCAACCTGAACCGGGACTGCAGGGAACTCGAAGCGGTAGGCGAAGGCCAGGGCGCCGTCGACAAATCCAACCAGTACGCCGATCCAGGCGCCGATTCTAGCCAGACGTATGAGTCTTGGGTATCCATTGAGTTGCAGGAGATAGATCAAGAGGAACCACTGGCATACCTCGCGAACGCCGATCGAGGTCTGGATCATCCAGGTTAGCCAGATACCGGATATCGGAAGGCCGATGCCAACCAGCACCTGTTCCACAATGGGCATCAGCGTGTATGCGGCCATCCAGAACAATAGCCATTGCTTTCGGTCGCGCAGCCAGGCAATGAAGCTGAGCACCGAGGCCAGCCCGTAGAGCAGGGTGAGCCCGAAGAGGAATTGCCGTTGGCTCAGCCGGTGATAACGAAGCGCGTCTTCGCTGGTAGCGATGCCTTCCGGGCTGCCGGCGAGCGGTAATCCTTCGAAGCCGCCGGCCATGCCGTCATCGGTTGACATCGACGGAAGCTTAAATACACGGACCGCGAGCACTCCGCTGCGGGCGGGGCCCAGACTGTAGGTCTGCGGCGGTACGAAGAGCGGATCCACGCGGGGCGGGAAATTGCCGAGGTGACCGACAGGAACCCCGTTCCAGTAGAGCTCGTAGACATCGTCGATCTGGGGGATAAGTAGCGAGACATCCGGCGATGTTCCGGGGGCCGGGGTAATGTTGAGCTGGCGGCGATACCACCCGTAGCCGGTGTAACCGGCATGTCCCTGCGTTCCCCAAGGGGCCGCTGCAGTGAGTTGTTCCCAGCCGTCGTGTCCGGTTGCGTCGTCGACGCCGGGCGCGGCCCAGGCCGGGTTATCGCCGAGATGAAATTGCCATGGGCCATCGAGGGGCGCCACGCCTTTGCCCAGACCGTCGATGGTGAGCGGGGCCGAGGAGGCGCCGGCAGAGGAAACAACGGGTCTAGCATTGGCTCCAGCAGCGGAAACAGGGCTTTGCAAAGGAATAAAGAGGATTGCCGCAACGGCAATCGCAAATGCGAGCAACGTTCGTCTCGGAGGCATCACGTGAAGGATACTCTATGGAACACGGTCTATCTGCCTTGTTTTTCGCTAGATGCGGGGAAAAAAGCCTCATTCTGCCTGCTTCCAATGAAAATCAGTGAGGGCCGGCAACGATTGCAAACTCCTGAGCCCCTCTGGCGTACGTACACCTCTCCGCTCATTCGCTTGCCAATTGATCTCGCATTGAAGATACGCCAGTGTGTTCGGGGGATCGTACCGTACGGTTAGCCCATTAACCTTACAGCCTGACGCCTGGATCTTCTCGACGATCTCCTTCTCCTGTTGCGTGTTCTCGACAAACGTCAGTGTCAAGACGCCTCGATGTGCTCTGGGCATCCACTCCTCTACATAGCGCAATGCCGTCAAGATCAGGAGCGCTAGTACGGTTGCTACGCAACCTAGACGAACCTGGCCTCCGCCAAACAACAGCCCAAGCATGGTAGAAAACCACAGAGTCGCGGCCGTAGTTACTCCGATTGCCTTGCTGTCTTTCTTAATGATTGCGCCTGCGCCAATGAACCCAATTCCGCTCAGGATGCCAAGTGGCAAACGCATCAAATCCATCACGTTGAAAGAGTCAGGGGCTTTTCCCCGCAGTGGCAGCAGCAAGTTAACCTGCAACATCGCTAGTGTCGCAGTGAGGGTTACGAGCATCACTGTCCGCATTCCAGCCGGACGGCCGTGTTCGTCGCGATTGTATCCAATCGCTAAGCTAGCTAGACAAGCTAGTGCGATCCGCAATGCGATTTGCTCCCAACTTACGTAGAGTGTCATTGCCCCATCCCCCCGGGAGAACTTCGTCTTCAGATGCTTGCGTTACACATATTGGTTTGCCACTGCCGGATAGCGAACCATGATTTTGACGAAGTCATGCGAACT
Source organism: uncultured Acidobacteriaceae bacterium (assembly GCA_963711525.1). Classification (GTDB taxonomy): domain Bacteria; phylum Acidobacteriota; class Terriglobia; order Terriglobales; family Acidobacteriaceae; genus PALSA-350. The sequence goes on from CAVQEO010000001.1 coordinate 366,394, forward strand.
TTCTTCATATCTCCATTGTTTGAGATGGCATCCGGAGTTCACGATTTTGTACTTAGAGTTTTTGCTCGCTGGACGCGTATTCCCCGTGATTTGAAGCCCATCACGACCTGCCGTGGCGCATCTGCCTCAACGACGAGATCAGCGACAACATCAATTGCGGCGACCTCGAAGGGAGCCGACGCTGAGAGCTTTTCGTTCAATACCGCAATCGCAACGGAGCCGGACCTCTCTAGCAGTGCTCGTTTCATTTGTGCATCTTCACTATGGAAGGCCGCGATACCATCATCCGCGTCGATCGCACATATTCCCAACAAGAGGAGATCTGGGCGAAGCTCCAAAATCAGACGGAGCGCCCGGCCATCTACCGCAGCGCCTATAAGCGGATTGACCTGGCCTCCAATCGTAATGAGCGTCAGGTCCGTCCGGTCAGCAAGAACCGCAGCGATCGCCGGGTCGTGTGTAGCTACGGTCAAGCCAATGCTCTTGGGAAGGGAACGGGCTACTGCCAAGTTGGTAGAGCCTGCGTCGATAAAGACAAATTGACCGGGCCGAATGAGCGAAGCCATCTTTTCTCCAAGTGCGATCTTTCGGTCAATAGCCTCCCGCCTTCGCTGAACGACTGTCCCCGAGGCTGGAGAAATGGCGAGGGCGCCTCCGTAGACGCGAGCGCACAGGCCTTGAGCGGCCAGGTCGCGCAGAGCGCGGCGGATCGTGTCCTCGGAGGTTGAAAACTCTCGAGCAAGGTCTGCCGACAGAACCCGGCCGTCCCTTCGAATACGTTCCAGAATCTCCTTTTGCCGTTCCGCGGGCATAAGATCTGTTCCTTGCATCATGATGTCGATTATGCAGAAACACGCATAAACATGCAACAACGTGTATGATCGGAAAGGATAAGGATGCGCAATCACGTCTCATTGAGGCAGGCAATGGAACACCGAGTCGAGTGAAGTCCAACAGGAACAACATGCAAATGACGAAACCCGGCGTCTCAGAGCGCAGAGCAACGCGGTTGATCTTCCTGCTGTGTGGAATGGCCCAATCGTCGTGGGCTCCATTAGTACCGTATGCCAAAGCGCGTGTTCACGCGAACGATCAGCATTTCGGCCTTCTGTTGTTATGTTTTGGAGCGGGTTCCATCTTATCCATGCCGGCGATGGGGGCTCTTGCGAGCCGTTATGGCTGCAAACGCCTCATTGAGTTTTCGGCGGGGGCCATCTTTCTGGGGCTGGTCGCCGTTTCGGTGGCTCCTTCGTCAACTCTTCTCGCGCTATCGCTTTTTCTGTTCGGTGGTTCTATCGGCGCGATTGACGTTGTTATGAACGTGCAGGCGTCACTGGTCGAAAGGCACAGTGGTGAAAACCTGATGTCTGGTTTTCATGCCCTCTATAGTGTCGGCGGATTTGCTGGAGCACTGGTGATGAGCGGGCTTCTGTGGTTGAACACGCCTATTGGAGTGGCCGCGCTCATCATCGTCCTCCTGCTCTGTGTATTACTCTTGCTTGCGAACTCAGCTTTGCTGCCCTACGGTGACGACAAACGAGAGAGAACCACAGGGTTCGTCTGGCCGGGCGGCTACGTGTTCTTTCTTGCACTGCTGGCTTTCATCATGATGCTTTCAGAGGGCTCGATGCTCGATTGGAGCGCGGTGTTCCTCGTAGATAAAGCGGGAATGATGGAAAAGAATGCGGGCATCGGATTTACCGCTTTCTCGATTGCGATGACCATAAGCCGCTTCAGCGGGAACTTCATCATTCAAAGAATCGGGCGAAGATGGACCATGACAGCAGGTGCGATGATCGCGGCGAGTGGCTTCTTCCTGGTGACGTTGTTAGCGAACCCTGCTGGTTCGGTATTTGGGTTTGCGCTCATTGGGCTTGGCGCAGCCAATTTCGTTCCGCTAGTTTTCTCTCTCGCTTCAGAGTCGGGAGGGGCGCTCGGAAGTAATATCTCGTTCGTCTCGACACTCGGCTACACCGGGGTTCTCACAGGTCCCGCCGCGATTGGCTTTATCGTGCATTCCAAGGGATTTGGAACGGCTTTTGGTGGAGTGGCCTGCCTTCTGATCCTGGTTGCTCTGTTAAGCTCGATTGCTGTTCCGGGCCTGGCGCACATCGAGGGAGAACCAACTGCGGTCGACAGGTCATAAAGAAAAGGAACCGCAGATCGCTTCGCACCCGGGAACGGCAAAGGCCAGCCCGAGCGGGCTGGCCTTTCGCTTTGCAACGGGATGATCTTGACTAAGCGGAGGCTGCGGGAACAAAGCCGTCGCAACCACTGATCGGGGTCACCTTCAAATGAAGGCTGGCGTGTTTGGGATGCCCGCACTCATCCACGAACGACGCATCTGCCTTTTTGCTGGCGAGGATGCTCACAAGCACGTCACTTTTGTGGTGCTCCCCAAAATGACCGCACACACCGCACTGTCCGTTGTGAACCGATTGCATCATTCACCTCCTGACCCTAGTGTAGACACCTCCAGCCGGGACGGGGTTGCCTTCGGCGGAATAAGTATCGCGCTGCGCACATACCACTAAAGATGCAGTGGGTTGAGGTGTTGACAAATCGACAACAGCATCTAGTAAATTAACCCCTTCCAACAACTTCTGCTCTAATCATGGGTCAGAATAAGCAGAGTCCATTTGCTTCGATAAGTACTTAGTTTTTGTTATTACAGATGAGGTAAACCGTAATGCCTGTTTCTCTCTCGGCTCGTCCAAAGGGTTTGCGATGGGTTGCCGTAAGGACCCAAGCTATCACCGTTGCAGCGCTGTTTCTGCTGGGCACGCTCCCTGCTGTGCAGGCCTATGGCCAATACACGCCACCTCCTCCGCCTCCACCACCCACTCCGGATCAGAGCGCACCGGCGAACATGCCTCCAGGCCCGCCGCAGGGCGAGCCGCAAGGACCGCCACCCATGCTGGCCCCGCAACAGCTCGATCCTTTGGTCAGCAGGATCGCTCTCTATCCCGACCCTTTGCTGGCGCAGATTCTCACTGCGTCGACCTTTTGGGCTGAAATTCCAGATGCCGCAAACTGGTCCAACCAGCATGCCGGTCTAACCGGTGATGCGTTGGCTAACTCGATCCGGCAGGATAACCTGCCGTGGGACCCCAGTGTGTTGGCCTTGCTGCCATTTCCTCAAGTGCTGCAGATGATGGTGCAAGACCCAGGTTGGATGCAGGCATTGGGCGATGCCGTTCTCGCGCAGCGGCCCGATGTAATGGACGCTATCCAAAGAATGCGTCAACAGGCATATAGCTATGGTTATCTGCGGCCGAACCCCTACGATAACGTGGTCAATACGGGGGGATATATCGAAGTCCTTCCGGTAAATCCGGCCTACCTCTACGTTCCTGTCTATAGCCCGGCAGTGGTTTTTGCTGCACCTCGACCTGGGATCGTGGTTGGTCTCTCCATCCACTTCGCCCCCACGGTATTTATCGGGCCTGCGTTCGTGCCCTTTGGCTGGGCTAGGCCGGGCTTTGGTTGGGGTACGCACGCTATTATCATCGGCGGATCTCCCTGGGGCCGCACCTGGGCCAATCACGCCACTTATGTTCATCCCTATGCTGGTGCTTATCGGCCAGGGCCAGGTCCTCGTGTAGAGGATCATCGTGCGCCGCCGCAGGCATATCATCACGCCGATGCCCACTACGAACATCCGCACGACGAACATCCCCACTAGGCAGTGGTAGAAAGCACTTCCTGGATAGCCCATTCAAGCCGCGTTTCTTGGCTTGACTGGGCCATCTAGGGGTGGCGAGCGCGGCTTACGCGGCCTCTTCGGCCGTGGCCTGATTGGTGGCGATGAATTCAAGCAGGACAGGCATCTGGCAGCTTCTGTGAGGATGCTGCATAGATGTGCTACCCGGACGGTTATCTCCGCGCCTGTAATCCTGGAGCACAGTCTGCAGTACAGCTTCGCCAGGACATAGCCATCGGTTATGAGATGTAGCGGATATGGAACCCGGTCTCATCCGCGTTGGCAATTTTCACCGGTTTAAGCTCAACCTCTGGCAAGTCGATGAGTTCCGCTGCTTCGGCCCTAAGCTGAACTCCATAGAGATATCCGTTCTCAATCTGGTGAACTTCTTTGACCGTACCGATTTGGCCAGTCTGTGTCAGTTCGACGATGTCATCGTGCATGAACCTGGGTGTCGTCATGTTCGGGCCTTTACGCCTATTGGATGCTGAGAGCCCGTCGACCGGATGCCGGTGCTCGAGGGACGAATGGGGGGCAGACGCGGGACGACGTCTTGTGGGACAGCCGGAAGCGCCCACGCTAAACTACCCCGGTAAAGCGCCATTTCTGTAATCATCGATTTGTTTGCTGGGGAAGCAAGCGAAATAGCCGTTCTGACCCTACACTTGAGACTCACCCGGATTTCTTGCACGAGGCTCCAAACAGGTTCGCCTGTGAGGTGTTCAATAGGGAAAGCCGCATGAAGTTCGCCAACCCAACAAGTTCGACAGGAAATCTGGGGAATGGAGTGAGGCGCAAAACGACATGATTCGCGTTAGCGGCGAGACCGCTTGGACTTCCATCGAGGAACTTTTTGAGCGCACGTTCGGGAGTCGTTCCGCCGCCGCGCGCTTTCCACTTCTGAAAAGAACCGAAAACGAGCGCGCGGAGGTTAAGGAGTTTATCGAGCGCGCCTTCCGCCTTATGGCGATCTCAAAGGCGCCGGCGGAGAATATTTCACCCAGCCTTGCCTGGTTTCTGGGTGTCATGATTCCAGGTCTGCTTCCTGGGGCATGGGGGAACGTCGTGCCTCCGTTAACCTTTGAAGACCGGCATCAACTCATCGATCAATACCTGGCTGCTAATCCTTGGGCTGAGTTCCCGGATGGCACTGTTCTGCTGGAGATGGGTTGTGGATTTCCACCGCAAACCGCGTTAGATGCGGCGCGCGATTTCCCTCGATGGCAAGTGATCGGCGCCGACGTGCGCTTTGATGCCTACGTTCTTTACGATTCTGAAGGCAACTACGCGTGTATGGATTCCGCGGGGGGTGTTCGCTACTTTCAGCCCGGACCCTCGAGTCGCGCAACATTTTTTTCGCTCTACAATGACCAGGCTACGACCTTCCGGCACTTCGGCGATTTGTTTGCCGAGCTTCGTGAAAAACTACCGGTTTCCCAAAATGGCGAATGCACGGCGATTGAACACGAGGGCGCGCGCCTTGTACGCAATCCGATTCGAAGCTACGAGCGTCAGAATTTAACCTTGATCGAAACTGGTCTGGGCGAGGATGCGCCACCGGCAAACATCATCCGGGTGTTTAACGTCTTGTTCTATTTTGACTCAGCCTTTCGCACCCGTGCAGAGCAATGGGCATTGCGCACGCTCCGCCCCGGAGGGCTCTTCCTGTGCGGTGCGGACAGTGCAAAAACTCTCGAAGCACGCTATTCCGTGTATCGCAAGGAGCATGACACTCTGGTTCGCAAAGAATTCGCCTTTAGTCTCGACAACATGAGGCCCACGACGATCGTAACTTTGTTCTGCCTCCACGACCAGGAGAAAGAGACCTTTGAGCTGGCCAAACTCCTTGGGGTTTTGAACTCCGACGAGGAATTCCGCGCGAGCTATGAGCTGCGCTTAGACGAGTTGCTCGCGGAGAAGAAAATATTGGTTCGACAACCAGACGGCTTCCTCGCGCCGCCACCGGATCCAATCGACTCTACGGCCTGGATGGCCGCACAGGTAGGAATCCACCGGCAATTAGCGGAAGAAGGTTTCGTCGAACGGGCTGTGTCTGTCTTAAAACGTGCGGGCTATCATGCCTGGAAAAACGCGGTCGGCCACTTAGGCGTGGAACCAACCGGTATGTAAGCCGTCCAGCCGGGGTCACGCAGAAAGAAACTGCAGCAACTTTCGACTGCGCCAATATTTGGCGCCGAGCGGACAGTTTCGAGCAAGAAGGGTCCTCGCACCGGCAACGAAGGCGGGGTGCCCCATTCAAGCCCCGTTTTGCCCGCCCTCTCGGTGGTGTACGCTAGCGGGCCACAAACTTCCAAGCCAAAGCGGCCACGAAAGCAACGAGTCCGATCGACCAACCCCACACCTTGACTTTATTGATCAGGTTCTGTTCTCGCATGAAGCACCTCAGGTACAGTCCATCCCGATGACGGCACACCCGGGATGGTTTAAATCGATCCCGTGGAAATAGGAGTCAGCCCTCAGGTAAATCGGGTCCGGGTGACTTGCCTGGACGAAGGTTTACGTGGTGTCCCGTTTCCGATTGATGTTTGATCTTTCGGACAATCAAATCGCGAATCCGCGTTGAACCCCCGTAGAACTCTGCTCGTGCGGTGTAAATAGGACGGAATGGGCGCAGTTGCGTCTCAACACGAACCGCATCTTCCTCAGTGCCACTCTGTACAAGCTTGACTATCGACCTGCAAGCGTCCCGTGTTTCCTGGCTGGCACCCAACCAGAAGTCGAGACACGCAGTTCTGTATTCCCGCACAATCGCATCGCACTCTTCACAGGGGTTCTGCATAACGCCCTCCATCTTATCAAGATCAGGCCGGTCCCGACCGACGGTATTGGTCAGGATATCAACCTTAGATAGCAGCCCCGCGCCCCATCGCTATTCAGGGTTCGAGCGCTCGCCGAGTTTCCAGAGTGCTCTTAGCCTCGCCACGCCTAACCAACTCAATAATCCTGCCCGACGACTTCGCCGAGGCCATTGGCATTGCGCCCGGGACTAAAATCTCATGCTGTTCATTGTGGCCGCACTTCCACGAGCAGGCTTCCGTCGAACGCAACCGGCATATGCGCACTATGTCCAGTGACTGTCCCGAGGTTTTTTCCTGTGACGTAGTCCACCACGCTGTAGTTCCGGTCTTCGAGGCCGCGGAGTTCGATTGGGCCCTCCCAGTGCTTGGCAAAGAATCCGTAGTACATGGTCTGGTCCTTACGGATCACGTGGGTCTCCGGCACATCGAAGCCGATGTCGTAGAGCTGCCCGAGATATTGTCCTCGCGACAACATCTTTTCGCGGTAAATGTTAAGCCACTTCTCGAAGTCCTTCTCCCGCTCCGCCGTCAGGACGGATTTACTTTTCTTCTGAACAAGAGAGCCCAGAACAAACTGGGTGCCCACGACGCCTCCCACCGCGATAGTGGAGGCAAAGTCGTTGCCGCCATCGCTTAGCTCCACGTGATCGCCGAAGAAGGGAATGTCGTCGCCCATCAGAGCTTTCAAGGTCTTCGCTTTGGAACGAATCTGAAAGGAACTTTCGGGGTCGGAAGCCACGGACATGTTGAAGTGCGGCATGGTGAAAAAGGAGAACCCTGTGCCACACGGGCAGAACTCGACCAGCGCCCCTGGCTTTACCGATTGGGCCGTATCGTAAATTGCGCGAAAGAAATCGGGCAGAGCTTCGACCGAGTCCTCCGGCTGCGCATGATGATGAGCAGGGTTGTAGCAGGCCGGAACTCCGTTCATGTGCTGACCATCCAGCTTCAGCCCGTCAAATCCCCAGTCCACCAGGATCTTGCGCACCAAGGCCTTGTGGTACTCGACGACGCGGAGGTCGGCCGGGCACAAATAGTCGGAGTTCCACCAGGAGATTTTTCTCCTCGAGCCGTCACGGTTCAGCAACGCGTAGTCGGGATGGTCGCGCAGCAGTCTTGAGTCGGGCACGGCGCTGAGCGGCGACCACCAGAGCTGAGCTTTAAATCCTTCCTGGTGAATGCGGTCCACCAGGGCCTTCATGTCAGCGTCTCCATGGGGGAATTTTTGGGGATCCAGCGCCCAATCTCCATAATTGTTCTGCCAGCCGTCGTCGAGGGTCACCCACTTGAACCCTAACCGTTTTGCGGTGGGCAGCGTGTCATAAACCTGCTTGGGCTGTACCGATCGGCCATATCCCCACGCGCACCAAATTGCCCCGAATCCATCGGTGGGAGCAGCGGCCATCTGGAAGCCTTGTTTCATCATGAAGCGGCGGTAGCTGGTGAGCGTGCGGAAGTAGTCTCCCTGGTGCACGGCGACGAAGGTGCGAAAGGTATGGAGGCTTTCACCCGGATTCAGCGAGACTTCCTTGTTGAATCGCACAGCCACGTTCGCGTGTGCGGCATCGGGCATGGAGACGGGCAGGGAAACCAGCTTCGGCCGCGTCTCGACGTGTCCGACAGCCATGCCAACGTCACGCCGCCAGATATCGATAATGGGCGTACCACCGCCATAGTCGCTGGCATTCATCCCCTGGTAATTCTCTTGCCGAAAATCTGTGTGTAGCGGTAACACCCAGTTGGGACGTTTCTCGTAGGAGCCGCTTTGGTAAGACCAGAATTCCGGCTGGCTCGCACCGAGTTGCGCATCCATCGTGTACGCGTTGTTCGTCCAACTCCTTACCGCCAGCGCGGTCTTTCCCCGATTGGTGTACTGGACATTGAAAAACGCCATCGCGGGAAAGTCGTCGTATACGGTGACCGAGACCGTCTTGCTAAGCCTTCCCGCCTTTCCTTCTACGGTGAGCCGCATCCCTTGCCCGAAAGCGTCTTTTACCGGCTCCTGTTTGTGCGAGGTCAGCAGGAATTCGGTCCAGACTTTTCCGACGGTGGTCAAAGTCTCGGAAGCAGTGAAAGGCCCCAGGACTGTCTCCTTCTTGTCGAAGCGGGCAACCACCCGGCTCCGCAGGTGGTTATCAAATTCAACGCGGAGATTGGTGCCCTGAATTTGAAGGCTGCCGGCAGGGCTGTCCGCAGCGACTGCGAGGGAACAAGACGTAAACAGTGCGATGAAAATAATCCAGGGCCGGATCGCACTCATTGCTGGCAGCGTTCGAAGGAGCTTGCGGTCCACGGGCAGAGCCTCTTTCAGGGTTTGGAAACGGAGAGAGATTCTCGATCAGCGCCCGCAGATCAAGAACAGGGAATGCAATCGAACGCAAGCATTCGTAATACAAGGAAAGAGGTGCAAAGTCAAATTATTTACGGCCCCCTCAGAGCGAATCACAGCCGGCGATGCCGCGACGGAGTTGTGGCCCGAGTGAATCACCTCCGGGTTCCTGTTCTTCACCAACGCAAACCGCAGGTCCCTCCACTTCGGTCGGGATGACAAAGGGGAGGGTGGCTTCACCTTAGCATCGGTGGAGGTGGATGGATAGAGCCCAACGCAACGGCAGCAAAGCTCGGCCAGGAAAAGCGCGATGCGGCCCGAAAGCTCGGCAAGTTTCTTCATGCGAAATAATATGTGTTATCTTGTGCTCAATAAACGACAGAAAACGTTAAGAATGGTAAACGGTCGATGCTGACCTCCTGCAGCCAGCCAGCGAACTCGCGCAAAGCCTAATCAGCCGGTACGGAGATCCTCCCGATGCAGCGTAGAGATTTTCTAAAAAGCACTGTCGCAGTTGCCATAGCTGCGGAACTTGGAATCGCGAAAGCCCCGGCGAAAGTTGCCGCCCACAACTGGAGTAACTACGACTTCGGTCCCGGTCCGCATGTAACAGATCGCCTCAACCAGGGTCCCTTCCCTCAATACCCGCCTGACGCTGCCGGATAGGCCTGGTAGTAGCTCTCCAGATTCTTTGCGCTGATTTGGTGGAAGTTCCACAGCGACCAGTAATTCACGCCGACATCCATCACATGATCGATGATGTTCTCCGCCGGCGATATCCCTTCCCATGCGGCGTGAGGATCGGGAGGCCGTCTTTCATATGGAGCTATCGAGACGGCGGCAACGTGGGGCTCATTATCGGCTTTGCTAATGACGGCATCGCCGGTGTGCCAGGGGTGTTGAGAGTGACGGTCGAGAACCAGGACGGAAAGGTGCCGAAGAGCGGCTGCCTGGACGCTGGTTACCCGTTACCGGGCAAAATTCGCCAGGCGCAGTTCGTGCTTGCGAATGTTACTGATTGGAAAGGGTTGAAACTCAAGGCCGAGATTGAGGTCAAGGGAATGCGCTATCCCGTACGGTGGGCTTGCCACCAGAAGCTGAACGAGGACGGCTCGCTCACACTGCGTCCCAACCTGCGTCAGGGGGTTTAGTAGAGCGGAATCTATCTGAAGTATGCTGTCTGAGAGCGTTCTTTAGAATTTGGAGCTCTGTTGCAGAACCCATCCGAGACAGCCGCTCCACTGCTTTCGTTCGAGCACGCGGGCAAAGACTATACAGACGCCGGCGAACGAGTGCGAGCGCTCGACGATGTATCGCTCCAGGTCGCATCTGGCCGATTCGTTGCGGTGATGGGTCGCAGCGGATGCGGCAAGTCAACGCTCCTTCATCTGGCGGGCGCTCTCGACTTTCCAACCACCGGGCATGTGCGGCTGGACGGTGTGGCGACAGATCAGTTGGCTGAAGCCGGGCTCACAAAGTTGCGTCGCGAGAAAATAGGTTTCGTTTTCCAGTCTTTTCAACTGCTGAATACTCTAAGCGTGGTTGAGAATGTCGAGGTTCCCCTGCTGCTGGCAGGCGAAGCCAAAGCTCGTTCCAAGGCCATGGAGCGGCTTGCCGATGTTGGGCTGGCAGAGCTTGCGCACCGCATGGTGCACCAGCTTTCAGGCGGACAAATGCAGCGCGTGGCGATCGCGCGCGCACTGGTGCACACCCCGCGCCTTATTCTCGCCGACGAGCCCACGGGCAATCTCGACACCACAACCGGCAACGCGATTCTCGAGCTATTGCAGCGCGTGTGCTCAGAACAGCAAGTGACGATCCTGATGGCGACGCACAGTGAAGAAGCCTCGGCTGTGGCCGACACCATCGTGCGCATGCGTGACGGACGCATCGTCGAAGTTCGAGTCTGACATGGGTCGCATGGCACTCCTTTATCGGCTGATCCTACGGCCTCTGTTCCGCCAGCCCGGACGTGCTCTCGTGATTCTCTTTGCCGTGGCGCTGGGCGATGCCGCCGTGGTGGCCATCGATCTGGCAGGCGATGCTGCGGCGGGCTCCTTTCATTCGTCCATGGAGACACTGGCCGGAAAGGATGATTTTGAAGTCACTGCGGCAGGCGGCGTGCCCGAGGCGATCGTGGCCCGGATTGCCAGGCTGCCCTACGCACTGCGCGTAAGCCCCCGCATCGAAGATCATGCGATGATTGTCGCCAACGCAGAGACCGTGCCCTTAATCGGAGTCGATATGGTTGCCGAGGCTAACAACGCCGCCACCATCATCGGAGACGCGACTGCAAGCGAAGGCCTTCAGCACATCAATGATCCTGATGCCGTGTGGGTGACACGGGGACTGGGAAAAGCAGTGGGAGACCGCGTCCAACTGCTGATCAACGACCATGCTCGGGAGTACGTGGTGCGCGGCCTGATTCCAGATTCGGCGCAGATGGGTACAGACGCCATCCTGATGGACATCGGGGCTGCGCAACTGGCAACGGGGAAATCCGGGCGAATCGACCGCATTCTCATCAAAGCTCCGGAGATCGATCACTCGAATTTCGGAATGTGGCAGAACAAGCTGCAGCATTCCCTGCCTGCGGGCGTGCTGCTGAATGCCCAGGGAGCAGAGACTGCTGCCAATCGGCGCATGCTTGCGGCTTTCCGCTGGAATCTTCGCATGCTCAGCGGCATCGCGCTGCTGGTGGGAGCCTTTCTCATCTACAACGCCGTCTCCGTTTCCGTGGTGCGCCGGCGCGCCGATATCGGCATCATGCGCGCCTTGGGCGCGAGCCGTGGCGCGGTCATGGGTGCATTTCTCCTGGAGGCTGCGCTGTTGGGCACAGCAGGTTCGCTCGCCGCATTGCCCCTGGGCCGCGTGCTTGCCGCGGGAGCCGTGGGCATGCTTTCGGCCACAGTCAATGCCCTCTATGTCTCCAGCCGTCCAGGCGCTATGGCTCTTTCCGCGGGATCCGTCGTCCTTGCCCTGGTGGCAGGCGTTGGCGTGGCGCTGGCCTCTGCGTTGGCCCCGGCGCATGAAGCCAGCATGGTGCCGCCCACAGAAGCCATGGCGCGCGGCCGGCGCGAATTCGAAGTGCGCGTCGAGCGCAAGCGCGATGCATTCATCGCGCTGCTGCTGGCGATATTGGGCGCCCTGGCGGCGCTTGCCCCGCCCATCGGCGGAAAGCCTTTGCTGGGGTACCTGTCGGCCCTGCTCTTTGTCGCTTCCGCCGCGATGCTTACTCCGTTGCTGGTGTACCACGCCACGTTGACGGGGCCGGGCTGGTCGAGCAGGATTGGCCGCGCACTCGGAGTCGAGGCATTGCTTGCGTCGCGTAGCCTGGGCGGATCGTTGCGCAGAACTTCGGTGCTCGTGGCGGCGCTTGCCACGGCCATCGCCATGATGACGTCCGTGGGCATCATGGTGGGCAGCTTTCGGCAGACGGTGTTGACGTGGTTGGACACTGAGCTGCCTGCGGACCTTTACCTGGCCCCCGCCGGAGCCATGGGTGGCGACCTGCATCCCACCATTGCGCCGGAGGTGGCCGACCGTATCGCGGCGATCCCCGGCGTGGAGAGTGTGAACCGATTGCGCGCTTACGAAATTCAGTACCAGGGCCTGCCCGCCACGCTGGCCGGCGCAAGCTACGGTCGAAATGCGGCTCGCCAGTCCTTTTTATCGAGAAGGCCGAGCAGCGACGTACTTCGAGAATTGGCTGCGGGCAACAATGCGGTGGTCAGCGAGCCCTTTGCCAACAAGCATCATGTCAAGGCCGGCGACATCATCACACTCCCACTGGGAGGACAACGAGTGCCCTTGCGGGTGATCGACACCTTTTACGACTATGGTCACGAAGCAGGCTACATCGTGGTGGATTGGAACACGCTGCTGCGGTATCTCCCTGACAGCGCGCCCACCAACCTCGCTGTCTACCTTGCACCGGGAGCAGACCTCGAACGCACGCGCGCCGCGATCGAAAAGGCCATTGCGAACAAGAGCCTGCTGATGCTTTCGAATGGCGAGATACGGCGTCAGGCCATACGCGTCTTCGACCAGACATTTGCCATTACGTATGCGGTGGAGGCCATCTCGATCCTGGTGGCGATTGGCGGCATTTCGGGCGCCCTGATTTCAATCGTCATGGACCGGAGGCGTGAGTTCGGGGTGCTCCGGTATCTTGGGGGTACAAGCGCGCAGATTCGCAAATTGATCCTGGTCGAGGCCGGCCTGATCGGCATCCTGGCCAACGTTTTGGGCCTCGCTCTTGGATACTTGCTGTCGCTGGTGCTGGTGTACGTGATCAATAAGCAATCATTTGGATGGACGATTCAATTTCATTGGCCGGTTGCGGTGCTGCTGGCTTCCTTGAGCGTCGTGTATGTTGCCACGGTGCTGGCGGGGCTGTTTCCGGCGAGGCTCGCGGTCCGCTTAGATCCCGTGGAGGTGGTGCATGAGGAGTAAGTGGTTTTCCCTGCTGCTCCTCACCGCTTTCCTCATTGCTACGTGCGCCACGGCGCAGGACTACAAAATCGCGCAGCCTGGTTACACGTTCGCGTTTCCACGAGACTACTTCAACCATGAGGACTATCAGACCGAGTGGTGGTACTACACGGGGAATGTGAAGTCGGCAGACGGCCACCGCTTCGGCTTTGAGCTGACCTTTTTTCGGCAAGGCGTTTCGCGCGCCGCCCACAGCAGCCCATGGTTTGTGCACGACCTGTGGATGGCGCACATCGCGCTGAGCGATATCACCGGGCAGCGCTTTTATAGCGAAGAACGGCTCAATCGGGCCGGCCCCGGAGTTGCCGGCGTGGATGCCCAGACCGGGCTGGTGTGGAACGGCAATTGGCAGGCGCACATATCCGAACAAGATGAGGAGCTGCGCGGCGTTGCTGACAAATTTCGGCTTGCCTTGGAGCTAAAGCCCGTCAAGCAGCCGGTGATTCAGGGCCAGAACGGAGTCAGCCAGAAAGCCGAGGGCGCCGGGCATGCTTCGCACTATTTTTCGCTGACCCGCCTTTTGACGACAGGATCGATTGCACTCGATGGGAAAACCTACCAGGTGGAGGGAACGTCCTGGATCGATCACGAGTTCTTTACCGGGTCGATGGCAGCGAGTGAAACGGGCTGGGACTGGCTGAGCGTGCAACTTGGAGACGGGGCCGAACTCATGCTGTATCGGCTGCGACACAAGGATGGCAGCATCGATCCGTACTCTTCGGGCAGCTACGTGGATGCGAGCGGGAAGTCACAATTTCTGTCAGTCAGCGATTTCGCAATGACGCCGGCGGCAGACGCGGCTAACTCCGCAGCTGACTCTTGGACCAGCCCGGCTACCAAGGCGACGTACCCGGTACGCTGGCACGTCTCCATTCCGCGCCTGAAGATGGAGCTGGATGTAACCACGCCGCTCAGGAGCCAGGAACTGGCCAGCAGATTCGGAACCAGCTACTGGGAGGGAGCCATCGACGTCGCTGGCACTCGCGATCAATCACCGTTACGTGGAGTCGGGTACCTCGAGATGACTGGATATGCGGAAACGGGCAGGCCCGTCATCCCCAGGTGATTCAAGAACAAAGCTGGGCCACCTGAACGCTTACTCACTTGTCACGTTTGCCATTGAGCGTCCCGATGCAGTGGGAGGACTCTGACCCGTTGCCGCTGTTCATCAACGGTCACGAGCGCACCTGTGTTCAGGTACGCCTCATACGCTCGGAGGGCCTGAACCAGGCGTAGACCGATTGCTTCCGGGAAAGTGTGAACCTCGAACCCACACCTGATTGTTCTCAAGGCACGGTGATTTCTACCTCGCCGTACCGGCCCGCGGCGTGGCAGGATGTTCTCCATGGCTCGCCAAGCGTGCCGCTTGCAATGAGAATGCTCGTCGCGCGGCTTCTGATTCTGGATGATCTCTTCGAGATCGGTGGCGAATGCGGCATCCATCACCGGCTTATAGAGGCTGCGTGAGAACTCGAGATAAACCGCAAATCAAAACCAGGCCCGTAGGGCCGGGAGCCAAACGTCAGCCCAGCCCGGATCCGGATTTCCTGTGGACCTGGTTGGCGTTGGCGAAGTTCATGCGGCTTTCCTTAACGAAAGCCGCACACGCGGTCGTGTCAGCGCACCGTGCAGGAAATCCGGATACGGGCTGGGACATCATCCCCAAATTGTTTGAGCGCCATAGGCGCGGCACCCACCGATGAAGGTACTGCCGCACCTCTGGCGCTCCCGGACCTTGAATCCGTCTCCCAGCCCTTCCGGGCTGGGCTGACGTTTGGCTCCCGGCCCTACGGGCCTGGTTCCTATTTGCTGTTTATTTCGAGTTCTCACGCAGACTCTTATAGCCCAAGTCGTTCGAGCGCGCCTCGGCGAGCGAAATGGACCCAGAGATCGACCGGCGCGCGGGAGCAAGCGGCCGGAGAATGGCCACTTGCGTGGGCCCGGATTCGATGATGATCTCCGCGCGGGTAACGTGGTGAACGGTTCCCAGTTCCCCTCCTCCCCGGCGCGAATCTGGCTACACCGCAAAGGCGCCGGCTCCCGAACGAGCGGAAAGAAATCCAGGCTGCAAAAAAATAAAGTGTGAACAGAGCGTCGCACAGAGACCATTTATCCGAGAATACGTCTGTCAATGTGGGGATTCGTTGCGCGAACCGGGCCCCTGGCGTTTCACCTTTGCACTCTTTGGCGAGTGCCTGCCGCATCCCGACAACCACATGGAGCTGAATAAGGACAAGCTCGACGCCTGGGTTGCGCACCGAAGCACAAAGCGGCTGATTCTGGGCATTTATTGAGTTTTCTGGGTGATGCCTGAAGCAATGCGGTTACAGCATGTTCGGAGTCATCCCTACTCGTATCGCAAGGCCGCCATCGGATCGATCCGCATCGCGCGTGTTGCCGGCGGATAACAAGCCAGCACCGCAACGCCGGTCATGACACCAACGGCAAACAGCATGGTCATCGGGTCGTATGGGCCGAGCCCGTAGAGCTGGCTACGCATCAGGCGCGCGGTGACCATCGCGGCAGGTATGCCCAGCACAAGACCGGCCAGCACCATCAGCAACGCTTCGCGAAGAACCAACCCTGCAATCTGGATACGTCCCGAACCGAGCGCCATGCGGATCCCGATCTCGTTCGTCTTACGGCTCACCGTATAGGCCATCACACCGTATAAGCCGACCGAAGCCAACGACACTGCAAGAATCCCAAACAAGCCAGCCAAAGATGCGACCAGCCGTTCCTGCACAAGGGAATCGTTCATCTGCTCGTTCAGCGTCCTCATGCCGCTGAGTGATAGCCGGCTGTCCACCTGCGCAACTGCATGAAGCACGGCGGGCGCCCGCACCGAAGCGTCCCTCGCGGTTCGCACTGCAAAGGTCACCCCGGCGGGCACCACAGTCTGTTCCGTAGGCAAATAGATCATCGGCTCTGCTGCTTCGTGCAAATCCTGGCTCTTTGCATCGGCCACGACGCCGACGATGGAATACCAACTTTTGTCTCCTGCCCATGCCGCTATGCTGAGGCGTCTTCCTATCGGACTCGTATCGCCGAAGGCGTCGTGTGCCATGCGCCTGTTGATGATCGCCACCTTGGGCGCGTTGGCATCATCCTCGCCCGTGAAATCGCGCCCTAGCAGGATCGGTGTTTCCAGGGCGTCGAAGTAGCCGGGGCCCAGGGCATTGATACCAACCAGTTTGGGCGCGCCGCCAGAGGGCGGTTGATAACCTTCTATGGTTGGAGTGGTGCAGCAGTAAAGCCCACCCGAAAGAGGTGGATCTATCGAAAAGCTCGTTCTCCGTATTCCGGGCAGAGCGTCTATCTGATCGATGAGCCTCCGGTATAAAGCATTCGTCTGCGATACCGTGTACCCAAGCAGGCGCGCATTGACTTCGAACAGCAGAACATTATCCGTATGAAAGCCGGGATAGAAGTTTTCCAGGTTCTGCAGGCTGCGCACCAGCAACCCCGCCCCCATCATCAAAACCAGTGATGCCGCCACCTGCAATGCGATCAACGCTTTTGTGGTGTGGGAACGGCCCGCACTCTTACCGGCGCCGTGAATGTTCGGCACCAATCCGGAGGGCATGTCCGTCCGCACCAGCCGCCATGCCGGAATCAGGCCGAAGAGAATCGCCGTCAAAACAGAAATCGCCAAAGTAAATCCCAGCACCCCGAGGTCGGGACGCACCGACAACACGATGGGCGAACCCATGTGCCTCATCAAAGCCATCAACGATCCGCTGGCCCAGAACGCCAAAGCAATTCCGAGCACCCCTCCTGCCAGTGCCAACAAAACGCTCTCTGTGATCAACTGTTGCATCAGCCGCAGCCTCCGCGCTCCCAACACCAGCCGCGCAGCCATTTCATGCTGTCGAAACTGGGCTCGCGCCAGCAGGAGAGTCGCCACATTCGCGCAGGCAATCAGCAGCAGCAGTCCAACGGCCGCCATCAGAATCCACAACGGTTTCGAGAACTGCTCGCGTAGATTGGCCAGCCCTCGTCCTCCCGCCGTCAGCTGCAGCCTCGTTTGTCGATGGGTCCGCCGCTCTCGCGGGGAGTCAAGCACCGTTCCTGCCAGACCCGCCGCCTCATCGTTCATCGCGCTCCGAAACAACGGCTCCATGCGAGCGGCTGCGGTTGCGGCGGTAACGCCGGGCCGCAGTCGCCCCATGATCAAAAACACGGCGCGCGATGGGAATGTCAGCACATCGTACCGGGTGCCCGTCATGGCGTATGCCGGACGAAGGGGCGCGATCATCTTCAGCGGGACAGAGATGTCGATGGCTTGGCCAGGTTGCACACCAAAGAACTCTTGCGGCGTCACTCCGATTATGGTGAAGGGATAGTTGTTGACGACGATTTTTGTTCCTACCACCGCAGGATCGCCGGCCAGGCGCTCGCGCCAATATTTGTAACTGATGACGGCCACGGCAACCCCGCCGGCCAGTTGATCGTCCGTCGGATCGATGGTGCGCCCGGCTATGGCGGAGACTCCGAGGGTGGAAAAGTAGTTGCCGGAAACGACCTGCCCATTCGCTATTTCGCCGTGCCCATTGATTTCAACATTTACGCCGCCCAGATTGGCGAAGGCGAAGACTCCAGAGAAAGCATGAGTCTCATGCTGGAATAGCTTGACCTCAGGATAAGAAAAATAATCGTTCTGACCGGCTACCGGTTGGATCTTGCTGAAATGCATCAGCTGTTGGGGATCCTTCACCGGCAGCATCTTGAGCAGAACCGCATTGATCAAGCTGAACACGGCAGTGTTCGCGCCAATGCCAAGCGCTAACGTCATTACCACCACTATGGTGAAGCCCGGGGTGCGACCGAACATCCGCATCGCATACCGAATATCCTGCCCGATGTGCTCGACCAAGCTGGCCCCGCTAACCTTCCGGCAATCTTCCTTAATTTGCGTCAAGCCACCGAACTCCAAGCGGACGCGGCGTGTGGCCTGCTCGCGCGTCAACCCAGCCCGGAGATACTTCTCCATCTGCTGCCCGAGATGGAACTTCAGCTCTTGATCGATCTCCTGCGTAACCGCGGTGCGGCAGAAGAGAGAACGAACGCGAAAGCCGCTAAACATGGGGTGCGCCGCCTCCTAAAACTGTTTCCAAGCACCCATACCCCTTTCACTTCTACAGGGGAGCGTACAGCGATTTATGGAGAAGTGAAAGCTCCATTCGAGAGCTCCAGCCGGTTGCTGCAGGGTTCAAGTTATGATTTAACTTCGGATGCCCTTTATCTCTGATCTGCGAAGTCTCTGGCGGCCGGACGCCCGCGCCCGGGCGTCCGCTCGGACGGTGGCCGCGCTGCGCGGCCAGACGGAGGCTTTTTGCGCCGTGGCCACCTTGGCCAGCCAAACCGCTTGCCTCATCGAGCTCTTTTGCGGCATCTGGCACCAGAGTGCGAAGCAAGACTATCAGTCCCGTCTGGACTGCTGGTTGGGCATGCTCGAACAAGATCCCGATCTGCGCTCCCGGTTTCAGCAGGGATTGAAGTCGACGCTCGGTTCCCTCGACTCAGTTTCCTTCTTCGCCGAAGCGGGAATCCCCGCCCAGCATGCACTCTTTCGCGAAATTACCAGCCGCTTTTTCCAGCGCTGGCTGCCGCCGCCGCGCGCCGAGGAGGATGCAGCTCGACTCTTCGCCGCTGTCTTTTGCTCGTATCGTGCCGTCCAGCGATTCCTGAATATGGATGCGGCGCTCTTCGGCCGCCTGGTTGCGAACCTCTGGAGTGCGGAGGGCCTCCCAGCTTATCCCCATGTACACCAGGACCTCCATGAAGCACTCCGATTGCTGGCCGCGCGCGTCTCTGCGCGTGGCACCAGCCGCGCTGTGCGCCAACGCAGCGCCGACCAGTCAGTGGAGCAATCTCCTTCCTATGCCCTGGTCTTCGCTACCGAAAAACTCATCGAGTGCGAACACAACGTAAACCCAGGCGACTGTCCGGATGAATGCCGGGAGCGCTGGCTCAATGCCGTCTACGCCTGCAGGGGAGAGCTCGCGATTGTCCGCATCAATATGGAAGAAACCGGCGTGAATGCTCCGCTGGTCTTCGATCTGGGCGCCATGGACGCGGCCCTGGACCGCATGGAAATGCTGGCTGCCACGCTGGTGGAACGCACCGGCAAGCTTTCCGCCGCGGTGCGCCTGTTGCTGAATACGCTGGTGCACGGCCTGCTCGAGGATACGCGCATTTCCTCACTCGTCAGGCAGAACTTTAACCTGCTTGCGCGCAAGACCGTGGAACGTACCGGCCACGGTGGCGAACACTACATTGCCCACAGCCGCAGGGAATACTGGCAGATGTGGGGCGCGGCCATCGGCGGCGGCTTCCTCACCGTCTTTACCGCCGCGCTCAAGCTTCACCTCATCGCCGAGCACTGGCCGCCTTTTGTGGAAGCCGTTCTGATCGGCACCAACTACGCCATCAGCTTCCTGTTGCTGCAGATCTTCGGTTTTGCCCTGGCCACCAAGCAGCCGGCCATGACCGGGGCCACGCTGGCGGATATTATTCGCCGCAACCGTGGGGATTCCCGCCGCGACCAGATCACTCAATACGGCGCATCCATCAGCCGCACGCAGCTGGCCGCGGCCCTGGGAAATATTCTGGCCGTGTGCATTGGGGCCGTGATCTTCAATCTGCTTTGGCTCAGGAGCTTCCACACGCCCTATGTGCCCGCCGATCAGGCGCAAAAGGTTTATTTATCACTGCGCCCCCTGGCCTCGGCAACCGCCATTGACGCTGCGCTCACCGGAGTTTTGCTCTGGCTTGCCGGCCTGATTGGTGGGTGGTGCGAGAACTTTGCTGTCTACCATCGCATTCCCGCCTCCATCGCGCAGCACACGCTGGGGCAAACCATCGGCGCCGGCAGAATGCAGAAGATTGCCGGCTGGGTTGACCGCAACATCGGTCCCTGGAGCACCAGCATCTCGCTCGGCTATCTGATGGGGTTCACGCCGGTCTTTTTTGAGTTCTTTGGCCTGCCGCTCGACGTACGCCACGTTACCCTCAACACCGGGATGTTCGCCTTCGCGGCCGCTCGCTTCGGCCCGTCCGCATTCCGGCAGGTATGGCTATATTCCGCAGTGGTCGGCATCGCCATCATGTTCGTGCTGAATCTGGGTGTCAGCTTTGCCATTGCTTCGTTCGTGGCCCTACGGGCTTACGATGTGCGCCATAAGGAACGCGCATCGATCCTCCGTTATGTGCTCAGGCAAATGCTGTCGTCACCGTTACAATTTCTCTTTCCCGTACAACCCAAGTCGGCCGCCTCCGAAAAGCCTTCGGAGGATATCGAGCGCCCAGCGCCGGCCGCGTAGAACATTTAACATGCGGTATGCCTGAAAAACCCTCAGCCCTCTCCGTTACCGAAATCGGCAGCTTTTTTGTCGGTGGCCGTATACATCACCTCGAGGGCTTGGCCAAACGCGAGCGCATCAGCACGCCTGGCGGCCCGGTATATTTCATCGACCCCAATGGCGAACTCATGGCCGGCCAGATGTACGTTCAATACGTACGGCTCGCCAAGCCGAGAGCGGCGGCTCCGCTATTGATGTGGCACGGCGGGGGCATGACAGGTGCGAATTGGGAAACCACGCCGGACGAACGCCCCGGCTGGCAGATGTTCTTCCTCCGCTCCGGATTCGACACCTACATCTCGGACGCCGTCGAGCGCGGCCGTGCGTCCTGGGCGCCCTACCCGCAGGTCTATGCCGAGGCCCCTTATTTCCGCACGGCGAAAGAACTTTGGGAGGAGGCATTCCGCTTCGGCCCTGAGGGCTCGTGGCATCCCAACCCCGCGCTGCGGCGCACCCATCCCGGCCTGCGCTTCCCGGTCGAGCATTTTGACGCCTTCCTATGCCAATGTGTGCCCCGTTGGGACTCGAACGATGTGCTCACCCAACATGCCTACGACTCCCTGATCAAGCGTATGGAGATTGGCGCGATCCTGTTGACCCATAGCCAGGGAGGCAATTTTGGTTTGACTGCGGCAGCCAACCATCCCGATCGCGTCCGCGCTGTGGTGTCCCTGGACCCTTCTGGTGCTCCGGATCCCAGCCTTCACGATGCCGCGAAACTTAGGAGTGTGCCCCATCTTTTCGTCTGGGGCGACTTTCTCGATCAGCACACCTTCTGGATTCACTCCCGGCCGGCCGTGGAGCGCTGGCGAGATAGCCTGCGCGCTGCCGGCTGTGACGTTACGTGGATGGAGCTGCCGTCGCTCGGGATACACGGCAATAGCCATGCCTTGATGGCGGACAACAACAGCGATGCGGTGGCCGGAATCGTACTCGACTGGCTTCGCCAAAGAGGCTTCGCTTGTCCTGATGTACCCTGACAGACTGAGCGCTGGCCGCTGGTTCTGCTATTCGTCGCGCAACGTCTTGGCGGGGTCGATTCCGGCGATGCGGAGAGCCGGCGCAGTGGTAGCAACCAGCGTTACCGCCTCCAGCGTCAACACCACGATAAGGATTGTGGGCACATCGTAGACGCTTACTCCATAAACCACACTGCGCATAGCACGCAATGCTCCCGCGCATAAGACCAGGCCCAGGACGAAGTCCGAGCGTCGAGGCCCAAACTCCTGGAGCCCCAATGTGGACCATGGCTTGGCGAACCGTCGAACCCAGAGCAATACGAATGCCGATCTCGCGCGTCTTTTGCGCAACTAAATTCGCCACCAGCGCAAAGATGCCGATTGTGCTCAGAAGCAGCGCCAGCGCCGCCATCGCGCTCAGCAGCACGACCTCAATACGTTGTGTCGCCAGCGCCTTCGCCATCAGGTCGCGCATATTGAAGAAGCCGGAGAAAGGCAGATCAGGATCGGCAGTTGCCAGAGCGTGCTGCATCTGCGCAGTCAATCCTTCTACTGGACCGGCGGTGCGGACGATCCAACTTGGCTGGTAGAAGACGTGGACCACCGCGAGCAACTGGGGATCCGTTTGTGCCGCAGGGATGTACATGGTTTCTTCACCGGTGAGAGGAGCCGTAGCATCGATCCCCGGGGCGATGGGCACATCCTCAACTACTCCGACAATTCTCGTATCCTTATTCACGTAGTGGCCGACGGCATCCGTCCCATGGAAGTATTTGCGCGCGAATGTCTGGTTCACGATGGCCACGTGCTGCGTATCCGGGCCGTCCGCGTCAGAGAAAGAGCGTCCGGCGAGTAGGGGAATCTGCAATGCCTGGAAATAATCAGGGGTGATGTAGACCTGATCGGTCATCCCCTGCTGTCCTGCCTCTTTGCCGTCGCTGATGGTCACTCCAGTGAGCATCGCCCGCTCATAGGGCAAACTTATCCCGACGGCAACCGACTGAACGCCCGGTATCTGGCGCATGGCAGACGTGCTCTCACTCAGCAGCTTGCGGAAGGCTACGGCATCGTGATAGCGCACATCGTCGAGCGATGCCTTGGCGGTCATCACTCCCGTGGCGTTGAAACCGGCAGGCAAGGTTTGCAGGTGGATGAGCGTACGAATGAGCAGGCCCGAAGCCGCAAGCAGTAATACAGTGAGAGCAACCTCGCCCACGATCAAGGCCTGGCGCAAACGCAAAGGGTCGCCCCCGGTTGCGGAATGACTGGCGATGGCGGAGCGCAGACGGAACTTGCGCATGGCCAATGCAGGAAACATGCCAAAAAGCACGCTGGTCAAGAGGGAGATGAGCAGAGTGAACGCCAATACACGGCCATCCAGGGGTACTTTAGCCACGGGGAGATAATGCTCCGGGAGAAGCTGGAGCAAGCCACGTAAAGCAACAAAACCGACTGCTACGCCGGCCGCTCCACCCAGAAATGCCAGCAGGAGATTTTCCATCCAGAGTTGCTTTTGAATCTGCCAGCGCGAAGCGCCCAGCGCCAGCCTGGTGGCAAATTCGGGCGACCGCCGCAGCACGCGAACCAGTGTCAGCCCGGCAAGATTGGCGCTGGCAATCAGCAGGATGAATCCTGTTGCCAGCATCAGGGCCAAGGCCTGCGGGCGCAGCGTAGCAGTTACACCCGTTTGCAGCGGAACCGAATGGTAGGTCACCTGCGCATTCGGGTCGTCGTCCAACTCATAGCGATGGGCACGGTGCGACCAGGCGCGGTTGATTTCGGAATCCGCCTCCTGCCAGGTCGCGCCATCGCGCAGCCGGGTGATGGCCTCAACGTTTGTTCCGCTGCCTTCACCTTCGGGACCGAGTTGGAGCGCGGTATAGATATCGGCATTTAAGGGCGTGATCGCTCCCTCGGGGAGTACACCCATCACGGTGTATGGGGCGCCTTTCAGCAGCACGGCTTGTCCCAGAATATTGGGATCGGCGGCGAAAGTATTTCGCCACAGGGGGTAGCTTAATATGGCTGCGTTTGGCCCGTGGGCGCGATCCTCCACATCGGAGAAGTTAAGACCCAGGGCGGGTCGAATGCCCAGCACATCGAGATAGTGGGCCGAAATACGTCCTGCCTGGAGATATTGCACATGAGACCCGGCCTCGAGATTGACGCCAGAAGTCCGGGAACCCGAAACGGCCGATAGCAGGGCGGGAACGTCGTCGCGTAAGAGTTGCCATTGTTCATAAGTCAGTTTGTGCCGCGCATCCCGGGAACTCACGCCGGTGACTCGGGTGTAGATGGTGCCCATCCGCTCCGGGTGCGGATAGGGCAGGCTCTCCAGCATAAGAGCATTCACGATAGAGAAAATTGCAGTGTTGGCGCCGATCGAAAGCGCCAGGGTGAAGATTACTGTCACGGTGAAACCGGGATTGCGCCACAATTGGCGCACAGCAAATTTCAGATTTGCCAAGAATGATTCCCAGCTTGGCCACTGCCAAACTTCGCGGCTGCGCTCTTCTATAAGGGCCACATTTCCGAACTGACGGCGCGCAGTTTGCTCGGCGCCCTCCCGCGACATGCCGTCTTCCATCAAGTCCTCAATCTTTTCGTCGAGGTGCTCTCGTATGGACTCATGGAGTTCGTCGTAACGTCGACGGCGCGAGAAGAGCTGTTTCAACCAAGGTATGGGTAACCGGGGCATGGGTGCCTCCTATAGCTCGGCGATCGCAAGTACACGGCGGATACCGGCAAACATTTGTTCAAAGCTCGATATTTCCTTTTCCAAATGGTTTGTGCCCGCCTCTGTTACTTTGAAAATTCGCACCGGCCGGCCTTTCGGCGATAAACCCATTTCCGATTCCAGCCATCCGGCCTTCAGCATGCGCTGCAATGCGGGATACAGCGAACCCTCTTCAATCTGTAGCAAATCATCGGAGACTCGCTTGATTTGCTGCGCAAGCGCGTAGCCGTGCATTGGCTTTCTGCTCAGTGTCTGCAAAATCATCATTTCCAGTGCGCCGGGAAAAAGATCGCGGTATTCGGGTTTCTTCGTCATATCTCGCTGGCCCCATAGTCTCAGAAGACTAGTTTAAAAATAGTATACCTGGAATAGATGCTTGGAACGCGAGAAACTCGTGGGTATCTTGTTGCAAAATGCATCTTGTGATATATCTTGTGATGTATTTTAAAGAAAGGAACACATATGCATCGACATCATCAAGACTTCTCTTTTTTCGAAGAACGGGGACGTCACGGTCACTTTGGGGGCAGAGGAAGGCCCTTTGAACGCATGGGCGGAGGCTTCATGGGCCCTGGCATGCGGGCAGCAAAAATGCTCGCCTCGGGCGATCTTCGGCTCATCATCCTTGCTTTGCTCAGCGAAAAGCCGGGCCATGGCTACGAAATCATCAAAGCCATCGAAGAGCACTCCAGTGGCGTCTACTCGCCGAGTCCGGGTATGGTTTACCCGGCGCTCACTTACCTGGAGGAGTTGGGGCACACAGCCTCGGAAACCGAAGGCACCAAGAAACTCTACCGAATCACCGAGGCGGGTACAGCCTACCTGAACGAAAACCGTGCCAGTGTTGAGGAAACGCTGGATCAGCTGGCACGCTTCGGCCGCAAGGTCTCCCAATTCCAAAAGCAGTTCACCGAGGAGAACGAAGACGGCGATGACCTCGGGGCTGATCCCCGGCGCGGGATCAGAAGTGACTGGCGGCAAATGAAGACGGAACTCCGCGGGCTCCGAAATGAACTCAAAGCGGCACTTCACGAGAAGCTCGACGGTTCGCCCGAGGAAGGGAAGCGCGTCTTCGCGATCCTACGCCGGGCCATCGATGAAATCCGGGGGAAGCAGTCATGACAGGAGAGATCCGTCCGCGATTGAATTCGGCGAAAGCCAGGCGGGCCGCACAACGCGCCGATAGACCCGGAGAGAAGTGCGGGGCAGAGCCCAGCGCTTATCGGCCAGTGGTGGATCGCAATGCCTGTGAGGGAAAACGTGATTGCGTGGAGGTCTGTCCCTATGATGTTTTTGAAGTCAGATCGATTGACGAGGAAGACTTCTCCAGTCTCTCTTTCTTGGGAAAGCTGAAGAGCCGGGCTCACGGCAGGCTTACCGCCTATACGCCGCATGCGGATCTCTGTCAGGCCTGTGGACTCTGCGTAGTGGCCTGTCCAGAAAAGGCGATCAGATTGGTCTCGAATAAAGATTTGTCAGAAAACGGCGTTGCCTAGATTGGGAGCGTAGACCGGGCGGCGAGCGTGCCGGTAGAAATACGAAGCGCGCTCGGTGCTTGTCCGGTTTTGAACGGTGGTGTTCGGTTTTGCCGGGCAGCAGCGCAGCTTGCCTCGTGAAGCCTCGATAATCGAACAGCTTAGTGGCAGCGCCGCCCGCCGCAGTTTGGCCGATGACGTGCTCATCAGATGCCTGGGAGGCTACCATGCCTGCACTCGTCAACGACCTGAGATATGCGATTCGCCAGTTAAGAAAGACGCCCGGTTTTACTTTGGTCTGCGTGTTAACGCTGGCGCTGGGCATTGGAGCGAATACGGCGGTCTTCAGCGTGATGGATGCCGTGCTGCTTCGTTCGCTGCCGGTAACCGATCCAGCCCGCATGGTGTATTTAAGGACCTCCAACCCACCTCCCGGAACAGGCACCATCGACTCGACGGAAACGTTCTCGTACCCCGTGTACGACGCGCTGCGACGGCAAAACCGGGGACTATCGCCACTAATGGCCTACGTGCCGCTGGCCAACGGCAAAGTTGCCGTCCGTTATGGGGAGCAGCCTGAACAGGCAGAAGGCGACATGGTGAGTGGGACCTTCTTCTCAGGCCTGGGTGTGAAGCTGGCGTCTGGACGTGGTTTCAGCGAGCAAGACGAGTCGAACCATGCGCCCATTGCCGTGATCAGCTACAACTACTGGACGCGGCGTTTCGCGAGCATGCCGGATGTGTTGGGAAAGACGCTCTATGTAAACGGCGTTCCCCTGACCATTGTGGGGGTTGCCGCCGAAGGTTTTGAAGGGGTCGAGGCGGGTAGCTCAACCGATTTCTGGATTCCGCTGCAGAGCCGCGCAGAACTGAACGCTTGGGGCGCTCCTGCGGACGATGGAAAAACCTATATCGGAAAACCCACATGGTGGTGCTTGCGGCTGATGGGCCGTCTCGCGCCGGGCGTAAACCAGGCGCAAGCAGTCGCGCAACTACAGTCTGCATTTCAGACAGCAGCGTATGCCGGGCTTGGCAACCCGCAACCAGGAGAAAAAAAACCCGTGCTCAGCCTGCAAGAGGCGAAGGGTTTTCCGGGATACGAACAAGAGTACGGCAAACCGCTGCGCATCCTGATGAGCATGGTCGGGCTGGTGCTGCTGATCGCCCTGAGCAACGTGGTGATGCTGCTGATGGCGCGGAATGCAACGCGGCAGCGCGAGTTCTCGGTGCGGTTGGCGCTTGGTGCGGGACGCAGGCAGCTGTTGCGGCAACTTCTCAGCGAGAGCCTGCTGCTGGTGTCGGCTGGGGCACTGTTGGCATGGCTCTTCGCCAACTCTGCAACCAGGGCGCTGGGAGCTTGGGCGCAGATCGAGTCAAGCCTGGCGCCGGACAACACGGCCCTGCTTTTCACCTTGAGCATTTTGGCGTTGGCTACACTTCTCTTCGGGCTGGTGCCGCTGCGCATCGTGCTCTCCGCCGGGCCTGCGCTGGCGCTTAAGACATCCGCGTCGGCCTCGCATACGGATGCAGGAAAGTCGCGCGCCAGTAGAGCCATTGTTGCTCTGCAGATGACACTGTGTGTTGTGCTGTTGGTAGGCAGTGGGTTGTTGGTGCGCACCTTGCGCAATCTGGAAAATACTCCCCTGGGCATGCGGGTTCAGGGCCTGGTCGTCTTCGGAGTGAAGCCCAACATACAGTCGGTTCCCGAAGGTATCGCCTTTTATCGGGAGCTGATGAACAAGCTGCGTCTTCTGCCCGGCGTGGAATCTGTGACCATCATGGAGGAGCGCCTGGGATCGTGGTCTTCCGATAACAGCGCCATGACGGTCGATGGTAAGTTGCCGGAGTTGGCCAACGGCGCGTCGCGGACGGTTCGCAGCAATGTAGCCGGACCCGACTTCTTCCGTACCCTCGGGGTACCCATACTTTTGGGCCGCGATTTTGCCGACTCCGATACCGCATCGTCGCCCCACGTGGGCATCATCAATGAGCAGTTTGCCAAACGCTTCTTTCCCAACCAAAACCCGCTGGGTCACAGTATTGGGACCGAAAATGGGCAATACCAGATGACGGTTGCAGGCGTGGTGAAAGACCACAAATATCGCAGCATCGATGAGGATCCGATTCCCATGGCTTGGTACATGTATGCCCAGATTCCCATCACCGGCCAAATGAGTGTGGAGCTGCGGGTACACGGCGACCCGTTGGCAATTCTGCCATCAGCGCGCAAGGCGGTGCAGCAGATGGATCCAAACTTGCCCCTGATTCAGCCGATGACACAACGCGCGCAATTTGATCTCACCATCTCCCGGCAATTGCTCTTTGCCCGGCTGGCCGGGTTCTTCGGCTTCCTGGCGGTGGTCCTGGTGGCGACGGGAGTGTACGGAACGCTGGCCTATCGCGTGAACAACCGGACTAGCGAGCTTGGCGTGCGCATCGCCATGGGCGCGCAGCGAAGTCAGGTGGTGTGGCTGGTGCTGCGTGAGAGCCTGATGCTGACCGCCGTTGGTGTGGCCATCGGCATTCCGCTGTCGCTTCTATTGGGCAAGGCGCTCACCTCAGCTCTGTATGGAGTGACACCCTACGATATGGTGAGCGGCGTCTTCGCAGCGCTCGGCATAGCAGTCGTGGCCATTGCCGCCAGCGTGATCCCGGCGCGCCGGGCAGCGGGCGTCGACCCATTGACGGCCCTGCGGTCAGACTAGCGAGGCGTCTTTCTTCAGATGGTCGTACGTGGGGGTCAGCCGTTCGCGTAGATAGTCGGCTCCGGTCGTGGGCCGATACTTCGACGCGGCGCCAGGCGCGATGCAACCCCGCAGCACTTCCACCCGGGCATCGGGATTGGGGTCGAGAAAGAATGCTATCGAATACCGGTCCTGGACCGGGATCGCGACCCGGTGCGGTGTTGAGACATAAACATCGTTGGTCCAGCGCATCAGGCAGTCACCGATATTACAAACGAACGCTCCCGGAATGTGGGGTGCATCGAGCCACGCGCCGGCGCGTGTGCGAACCTGCAGCCCCGCAATCCCGTCCGTGGCGAGAATGGTGAGGTTGCCGTAGTCGGTGTGCATGCCGGCCCCGCTGTCGGGAGCACGATCCTGGCTCTTTGGCTGCGGCGGGTAGTGCAGCATCCGCAGGGTCGCCAGCGGCGCGTCGAGTTTGTCCTCGAAGAAATCCTCCGCGATGCCCAGATCGAGCGCGAAGCCGTGGTGAAGCCGGCGCCCCAGCGCCCAGCAGGCGTCGTAATAGGCGAGCACGGTTTCGCGCCAATGAGGAAGTTCCGGCCACAGGTTGATACCCCGGAACGGCCTGCCCGCCATCACCTCGGGATGGTCGGCCGCCAACTCCAGTCCGATATTGAAAGCCTCCTTGTAATCGGCCCGGGCGGTGCCTACATCGAGGCGTTCCCCCTCGAGCGCGATATAGCCGCGGTTGTGCAGCGAGCGCTTGATGGAATATTGCTCCTTGGCCGCGACTGGCAACGCAAAGAATTCTCGCGAGGCGGCAAACATGGCGGCGCGCGTGGCCTCGGGGATGCCATGATTGACCACATAGAAGAAGCCGATCTCGCGGCAGGCATGGCCCAATTGGGCTGCCACACGCGCCCGGGCGACGAGCTCAGCGGAAGTCAGACCGGAAACATCGATCACCGGAAGCGCAGTCATCATCGATCCGCTCCAACAGGCACTCTGGGACGCAGGGTCAAATTGTAGCAAATGAGAACAAGGGAATTGCCCGACAAGTCCCTCTCCGCGCTTCTGGATCTGTCAACGTCTAGAGTAAAGTGAGGACTCCCCATGCGCAGGTTCTTGCTTGGATTCATTGCAGCATTGGTTATCGTACTTCTCGCTGAGTTCCTGTGGGTCCGCCTCGGCTTCGTTGATCCCAGGGCAGATGTTCCGGAGAACGCGCTGGAGCGGCGGGTTGCCATGCCCTCGCTCGATGCTTCGCTGGATCGACACGCCTCCGAAGGCCGAAACCCGGTCGCAGCAACAGATGCCAACCTGCTTGCCGGAATGAAGATTTACCAGACCAACTGTGCCGGCTGTCATGGTGATATCCATCAACCCCATGGAGCGTTTGGCAATGCGTTCTATCCCCGTGCGCCTCAATTCATGGAGGATGCACCCGACATGCCGGAGAACCAGAATTTCTACATCATTCAACATGGAATACGTCTCAGCGGAATGCCTGCATGGGAGAGTTCTCTGAACCAGCAGGAGATGTGGCAGGTGACCACATTCCTGAGCCACATGGATAAGCTTCCGCCACAGATCTCTGAACCGTGGAAAGCAATGGCGGGCAAGGGACCCTGAAGTGTCCAGTGACTTGGCCATCGGGAACCGCTTCTCTTCTCTCACCCCAGAGGTACGAGTCTCCGGTATTTCCCTGCGGGCGCAGGCCGCCACGGGCCAGAAGATTCGTCCGTCTCCCAGGGCAGCCAGGAGGAGTCGTATACGTAACCGTCGTCTGGTGCTGCCTCTTCAATTGCTTCCGCGGAGCGGTCGAAGATGAGCGGGAAATGTGTATGGAGAGGGTCGGGCAGGGTAGCGATGACAAAGTGCAGCCCAGCAGCTACAAGCGCACCAGAAGTAACTTCCGCCTGGTCCCTTTGGTTTCGATTCCCGTGATAGCAATAGGAAAACCGCTGCAACCCCTCAAGTACGCGGAGCAAGTGCAAATAAGGATGCCGTTGTCAAGTTTCTCTTGACAAACCCCGAGTACCAGATTCAACCCGGATGTTACTCAGGATTGAGTGCAAAACCTGCATCACGATGTATCCTCCTTCTACAAACAGCAATTTGACCCGGCGCAAGAACCATCCCCCATGGAAGCCGTGGTCGAGCTCTTTCGAGGAGCGGAAACAGCTTTAACCGGACTGTGACTGTATCCCGCTGATCTATCCCCCTGAAAAATTTTGCTGGCGTCGCCCTGCCAGTTTGGGCTACGCCGAAGCAGGTGACTTTGAGCTTTGGTCGCACAGGTGTAGCCATTATCGGTGGAGGCCCAGCAGGACTGGCGCCTCTGCTCGCGGCGCATAGGCGTGGACGCCTCGCCGACTTACTAAGAGAGGGTGTCACGGTAGTAGAACAGTCGGGCTCCGTTGGGGAAGGAACCATCGGCCGCTGGTACATTAACTCCGACAGCACTGCTTTTACCTTTGCGGACTGCCTTGCCGGACCACCCAATGGCGAGCTTGCGGCACTGCGCAGCCATCCCCTTACCAAAGAGTTCGTGGAAGTGGGGGAGGGCACCGTCCCGTTGCGTCGCGCGGGCGAGTTTTTGGGCCTGGTCGGGCAAGCGATCAACGAGGTCATTGACGCCTCGCCCAAGGGCCGTGTTCTTAAGGGATACAAGGCAGTTTCGACGCAGCGTACGAGTACCGGTTGGCTGACGCTGATTAGAGATATTGAGACCGGACGCGAGCGCACCATCGATTCCCGCAATGTGGTGTTGGCCACGGGCGCCTCCCAGCCGGTAGAACGCCTCCGCAGCGAGTACGTGGCAGGCGTCAACCTGGTCGAGCGGTGTGGCGAACGGCTCATGCAGTCCGGCGAAGTGGTGAGCACCACGGGTTTCGCAGCCGTCTCTGCCCGTCTCGCGGGGCTTGGGCGGCCTCCACGCGTGGCCATCATTGGCGGTTCCACCAGCGCGGCAGCCATTGCATACACCATGCTGAACCGTATGCCGGGAGTCACCTTTGGTCCGGGTGGACTTACCATCCTGCACCGGCGGGAGCTGCGCATTTTCTACCCCAACGTGGAGGCAGCCCTGGCCGATGGATATACGGAATTTGGTCCGGACGACATCTGTCCGGTCAGCGGCCGTGTCTTTCGCCTGAGCGGATTCCGGTTGGACTCGCGCGAGTTGATCATGCGCGCGCGGGGCATCGGAGGGCGTCCGTCTGAGCCTCGGTTGCAGTTGCATCGCCTCGGTGTGGATGACGCAGCATCGCTGGCGGTGCTGGACAATGCGGATCTCGTGATCGCTGCGTTGGGCTATCGGCCTCGTGCCCTGCCTGTCTTTGATGAAGCGGGAAAACGAGTAACCCTTCAGTCCGAAACCGGCCCGCAGGCGCGGCTGGTGGATAACTACTGCCGGGTGGTGGACGAAAGCGGCAACGCGCTCCCGCGCTTATTTGCCATCGGTCTGGCCGCGGGCTTTGTTCCGTACGGAAAGCTTGGCGGTGAGAAGAGCTTCCGAGGCCAGGCAAATGGCCTCTGGCTGTGGCAGAACGATGTCGGCGCGTTGATTGCCGATGCCATTGTGTCCCCCAGCTTGGGGGAGGAATACATTCTCGAACCGTCCGTACTTGCTGGCTTGGAACAAAGCAACGCTACTCAGGAGGTAGAGGCATGAAAGTCCCGTTTGTCCGTCCTGCCCCGCCGCAGCTTTCGCTTGCGCTCGCGGAACTGAAGGCGCTTGAGGAGAGTGGAGTTTTCAGCAACTTCGGTCCAGTGAATACGCGCTTTGAGCAGGAGATGTTGGAGCGCTTTTTCGGCGGCGAAGGCGCTTGCACGACCGTTTGCAACGCGACTATCGGCCTTATGATGGCGATCAAGGATGCGATCGGCGAGCAGCCTTCGGGAAAGTATGCCCTGATGCCGGGCTTTACCTTCGCAGCCGCGGCGCACGCCGCGCTTTGGTGCGGCCTGACCCCATTGCTCTGCGACGTTGATCCCAACACCTGGGCGGCCGATCCTGCCGCCGAGTCGGAATTGCTGTCGCGCTATGCCGGCCAGATCGCTGTTGTCATGCCCTACGCGACCTTCGGCTACTCCATCGATTTGGAGCCCTACACCAAACTCGCGGCTCAGCTCGGCGTGCCTACCGTCGTGGATGGCGCAGCCTCGCTAGGCACATTTGACGCGCAGGGACGTGGATTTGGGAGCGGCTTTGCCGGAAGCGTCGTGTATTCCATGCACGCCACCAAGTCGTTTGCCGTGGGAGAAGCCGGATTGATCTACAGCGCGGATCCGGATCTCATTGCCAGGCTTCGCGTCATGAGCAATTTCGGCTTTGGTGAACCACGCTCGGCGACCATGCCTGGCTTGAATGCCAAAGTCAGCGAAGTGACCGCGTTGCTCGGCCGGTTACGCCTTGCCGATTACGACAGCACTTTGGCACACCGGGCCGCATTGGTCGATCGTTATCGCGATGCGCTGCCGGAATTGCAGTTTCAACAGAAGGCTCCAGGCACCCAGGCACATCAGTTTGTGCCCACCCTATTGCCCTCCCGACTGAAAACAGAGAGGGTGGCTATCCGTGCCCAGCTAGCTGAGCAGGGGATCGCGACAGGAGCTTACTTCAGCCCACACTTGATGGAGCAGCCATACTTCCGGAAAACTTGCGTGGCAGGTCCGTTGACGGTTTGCGACGATGTTTCCGCAAGGATGATCAGTCTACCGCTATTCGATACCATGACTCACGCTGAGGTCGACTACGTGTCTGAAAGCCTCAACACCGTGATGGGTGTTACGGCACAAGCCAGAACGCAGCCCAAGCCATCGCGCAGCGAGGAGCACGTGCAACTCGTGGGGGCATGACTTGCGCGACTGGGGAATGCCGTTAATTAAAACGACTTAGGAAGGACGGAGATGGCCACCACTACTCCCCGCTGTGCCGTTGTCTTCAAAACGTACGCCTGGGATGGGTTCGTTGAACGCCAGGCGCGGCGCTTGGCTGAGGCGGCTGGCGCTCTGGATTTTTACGTCTCGGTTGATGAGAGCAACGGCCCGGCCGGGCCGATACCATTCGAGCGTGTGGTCCGTTTCACCTGCGCCGACCTTGCCACCGCTGGTTTCCCGATGCGTTATTCCGTAGGTGGGGTGTTGTGGTGGAATCCGGATTACGCGCACTATCAGTTTGTGTCGCAACATCCGGATTACGACTATTATCTGTTCGTCGAGTATGACTGTGTGGCGCAATGCTCGCTGGAGAAGTTGGTTGTCAGTGCCGCCTCGAGAGGCGCCGATCTCGTTGCCTTGCCGATCGCGCGACCCTTCCACCAATGGCACTGGATGCCGTACCAGCGGGGCATCTACGCTCCAGGTGAGGTCAAGCTTGCTCTGCTCAATATATGTTTGTTTTCTTCCGCCGCGCTAAAGCACTTGCATCAGCGGCGGCTCGCCATGAACGTTCCGTCCATGCGCCAGTGGCCAAGCAGTGAGGTGTTTGTACCGACGGAGGCCGGACGGGCGGGCATGACCTGGCTATCGCTGGCCGAGTTCGGTGATATTTCTCACTGCGACTGGTTCCCGCCGACGATGGAAGAAGATCTAACGCCAAGCGATCGCGATACCTTCTTACACCCGGTGCTAGACCGGCGGCGTTACGTTTCCTCCATATTGCACCACCGCGGCTCTCTCGCGCCCGGCGAACTAGAACGCGCGCTCGCCCGCTTCCGGCACGAGGAATACGCCAAGCTTATTTGGCCTTCGGTCCGCCAAGGCACGGTGAGGCGGATACAACATAAGCTCCTGCGCTTGCGACAGCAAGTCGGGTTGTGGACTTATGCCTCAGGCAGCGCACGATAGTTACATTTACCAGCTATCCTCTACCTGCAATTGAGCACCCCGGACGTCGTTATTTTCGCGGGCAACAGTAAATGATCGCGATTATTCCTGCTTCCACTCTGCTCTGCAACCCGCATTGTGTCTAAATACTGTCCTCTAGCTCCTGTCTGATGTATACGGACGAGGAAATGGCTCTGGCGCATTAGGTAATGGATGATTTTAAAGGATGCTAGTTACAGCTAACATGTTCATTATAAGGGTGTTATACAGTCTGACGTGCAAGTGAAAACCCTGGCCGTTGTAACCGAGGAGTAAAGCAGCGGCTTGTTAGAGCATCTGATACTTCGGGGTTAGGCCCGGGCCGACCGCACCATTCAGCATTACCGCAGGGGATAACTGTAGCTTAAATAAAATAAGTAATTGTTATCGCTTCCTTTAAGCATTTCGTTTATGCTTCTCGACAGACTGCGATTCCACTACAGGACTCATGCACTAATTCTCCCGGCGAATTTTGGAGCCTGAGAGTCGCAGCGTGATAGGGAGGTCGGGACCGCCTTGGATCTGCTCGCATTACCAACATACTATCGCCGCTCGCGTCGCTACCTGGATTATGGGCCTCATCACTTTCTCATGTACGTCCTGGGTCGCTTTAGCCTGGTCCGTTCGTTCATGGTCTGGGTATATAGCCGAAGGCCGTCTAGCCCAGCGCTGACTTCCAGTTCAAGTGTCGTCGACACTGTAGAAGTGGATGACATAGTGCGCAAGATTCGTGAGGATGGGTTCTGTCGCGGCCTGAACTTACGCCAGGAAGTATTGCAACAGCTGTTGACATTTGCTTCGCTGGCAACTTGCTACGGTGACGGGAAGAAAGACTTTCCTTTTCACTATAGGGAAAGACAGGCCGCCCAAGAGTGCTCTGAGCGACCGTTCAGACTAGCCAGGTATAACAACGCGCTACTTGCCTCCTCCGCGCTCCAGGCTCTGGCCGCCGATCCGCAGTTGCTCGCCATCGTGCGCAAGTATCTTGGCACCGAACCCGTTCTAATAGGCGCGCGCATGTGGTGGAGTCTCGCCGGTCCGTCCGACAGCCAACAACGAAAAGAAGCAGGCCAGAATTTTCATTACGATATTGATGGATATGGCGGCCTGGCATTCTTTTTTTACCTGACCGAGGTGAAACCATCGAGCGGACCCCATGTTTACGTTCGTGGAACTCACGTGAAGAAGTCCTGGAAACACCTGGTTGCCCTCCATAAGGCGCGTACTGACGCAGAAATCGACCAAAGCTATGGACCCGAAAACCAGATTCACTTATGTGGGCCTGCGGGATCTGGGTTTGCCGAAGACATTTTCGGTTTTCATAAGGGCGCGGACCCGGAGAGCGTCGACCGGCTAATCGTTCAAGTGCGCTACGGACTTCGTGATTACGGGACGGGACAAAACAATTGAACTAAACACCCGGATTTCCTGTAGGTTGCGCTGGACACGACCGCATGAAGTTCGTCAACGCGCAACAGACCCTACAGGAAATCCGGTCTGGGAGCAGACTGGTATCTCAACGGAGCCCGGCAAACGTCGGGCGCCGAGGGGAGCTGCAAGCGCCGGATGCTGGAACGCGACGCGGAAAGGACGACCAATGAGTCAACTTCAGCCCATCGACATACTTATCATTCAGAATGCGATAGAGGACTACAAGCGGCGATATCCCCGACGCGAAACTCCCTCTGCAGAAGCTGCTCTCGCTTGGCGGGCCGGCCATCGTGGTAGGCGCAAGATGCGGCTGCCAAAGAAACGGGAAGCTGAGCCGGCGTTGCAACGCTCATTTCTCGGGAGGTTTTGGGTGTGGTGCTTGCACGCCTGAGCCTCTCGCGTGTCAGCTGGGGGATTGCCGACAGGTCCGTCCGTACTCCTCCGGATCCAAGACAGTAGCCAACCCGCCGCGCCAAGGCGCGGAGTTTTAACGCAGAACCATTCTCGAAAAGACCGTAGAGGGCTCCCGCCCTCGAAGATCGTTGACACGAGTGAGGTCGAATCCGTTCGATAGCACCCAGACGGGGTGTTTCGCCTCGATCCCCTGCAGGATCTCGGGTTCTGTGTAGTAGGCGACATGAAGCCTTTCCGCCGCCGCCGCGTTCATAATTGTCGGCCGCAGCGATGCATCCCAGATACGAAAATTCTTCGCTCGCGCTGCACAGTAGGCACACCGAGCACCAGAACGAGATAGTAGGTGGAGGGGTCGGGCTCGTTAGAGAGCTCGCCGAGCCAAGAGTTAGTGCCGCCCGGCCATTGCCGTAATACCGCGAAAGAATCTCGTTATTCCACAGCGAAGTTGCCCCAATATAGGAGAGCCTTAACGCGACGTACAGAAGTATGATGAAGCCAAACGCCAAGGCCGCGAAAGAAGTCCAGTGCCGAAGGGGGATGCTTCAGAGGTCTGGTTGGTTTAGGGGCGGCTGGCTCGGTACGGGTTTTGCAAAACATTTGGGCATCTTCCAAAGATCCTGGCGGGAGGTTGATTCGCTTGATTCGCTATTAGGTCCTGGCGCGGTAACCATCGCTTTGAGTACTAGAGGCATCTAATTATGTTACCAAGCGAGGAGATACAATCCGATTCACCCCGTATGAGCGTTGCTTTAGACTGCGCGAGACTTGATTTTGATAGGCACTTGCCCATTTTTGAGGCGGAGAGATGTTTTGCTTTTGGGGAACGTCTATCGTAAGCTTCTCGCTGGGAGACTTGGCGGACGTCGCTGGAGTGATTTAAATGCTCAGCGGCCCGAGGGTATCCCACCTCAACTATCCCCCCCGAAAACTTTTGCTGGCGTGGCCTGCCAGTTTGGCGACGCCGAAGCAGGTGACTTTGAGCTTTGGTCGCACAGGTGTAGCTATTATCGGTGGAGGCCCAGCAGGACTGGCGCCTCTGCTCGCGGCGCATAGACGTGGACGCCTCGCTGGCTTACTAAAAGAGGGTGTTACGGTGGTGGAGCAGTCTGGCTCCGTTGGGGAAGGGACCATCGGTCGCTGGTGCATTAACTCCGACAGCACTGCTTTCACCTTCGCGGACTGCCTTGCCGGTGCGCCCGATAGCGAGCTTGCGTCACTGCGGAACCATCCGGTTACCAAAGAATTCATCGAATTGGGAGACGGCACCGTTCCGTTGCGTCGTGCAGGCGAGTTTTTGGGTCTGGTCGGGCAAGCGATGAACGAGGTCATTGACGCCTCGCCCAACGGCCGGGTTCTTAAGGGATACAAGGCAGTTTCGACGCAGCGCACAACTACAGGTTGGCTCACCCTTATCAGACACGTTGAGACTGGAGACGAACGCGCCATCGATTCCCGCAATGTAGTGCTGGCCACTGGCGCCACCCAGCCGGTCGAACGGCTCCGCAGTGAGCACGTGGCTGGCGTCAACCTGGTCGAGCGGTGCGGCGAACGGCTGGTGCAATCCGGCGAGGTTGTGAGCAGCACGGGTTTTGCGGCTATTACTGCCCTTCTCGCCGGGCTCGGCCGGCCTCCGCGCGTTGCTATCGTTGGCGGTTCCACCAGCGCAGCGGCTGTTGCATATGCCTTGCTGAACCGCATGCCGGGAGTCGCGTTTGGTTCGGGTGGGCTCACCATCTTGCACCGGCGGGAGCTGCGTATTTTTTACCCTAACGTAGAGGCAGCTCTTGCCGACGGATATACGGAATTTGGGCCGGATGACATCTGTCCGGTGAGCGGGCGGGTCTTTCGTTTGAGCGGATTCAGGTTGGACTCGCGCGAGTTGATCATGCGCGCGCGCGGCATCGGGGGGCGTCCTCCTGAGCCACGCTTGCAGTTGCATCGCCTCGGCGTGGATGATGCAGCATCGCTCGAGCTGCTGGACAACGCGGATCTTGTGATTGCTGCATTGGGCTATCGGCCTCGCGCCCTGCCGGTCTTTGATGAGGCGGGGAAACGAGTGCTCCTTCAGTCCGAAACCGGTCCGCAGGCGCGGCTGGTTGATAACTACTGCCGGGTGGTGAACGCAAGCGGCAACGCGCTCCCGCACTTATTTGCCATTGGCCTGGCCGCGGGCTTCGTCCCTTACGGAAAGCTTGGTGGTGAGAAGAGTTTCACGGGCCAGGCAAATGGCCTTTGGCTGTGGCAGAACGATGTCGGCGCGTTGATTGCCGATGCCATTTTGTCTCCCAACCTGGGGCAGGAATACCCGCTCGAGTCGCCCGCGCTTGTGCGCCTGGAGAGGATCAACGCTAATCAGGAGCTTGAGGTATGAAGATACCGTTGGTTCGTCCCGCCCCCCCGCAGCTGTCTCTGGCAGCCGCCGAACTGCGGTCGCTTGAGGAGAGTGGGATTTTCAGCAATTTCGGTCCGGTTAATACCCGCTTCGAAGCGGAGATGTTGGAGCGCTTTTTCGGCGGCGAAGGCGCTTGCACGACCGTTTGTAATGCAACCATCGGTCTTATGCTGGCCATCAAGGATGCGGTCGGCGAGCAGCCTTCCGGAAAGTTTGCCCTGATGCCGGGCTTTACCTTCGCAGCCGCGGCGCACGCCGCGCTTTGGTGCGGCCTGACCCCGTTGCTCTGCGACATCGATCCCACCATCTGGGCGGCCGATTCTGCCGCCGAGTCGGAAATGCTTTCGCGCTATGCCGGCAAGATCGCAGTTGTCGTGCCCTACGCGACCTTTGGCTACCCGATCGATTTGGACCGCTACACGAAACTCGCTGCTCAGCTCGGCGTGCCCGTGGTGGTGGATGGCGCAGCCTCGCTAGGCACGTTTGACGAACATGGGCGTGGGTTCGGGACTGGCTTTGCCGGAAGCGTCGTGTTTTCCATGCACGCCACCAAGTCGTTTGCCGTGGGGGAGGCCGGGTTGATGTACAGTGCGGATTTAGATCGTGTAGCCAGGCTTCGCACCATGAGCAGTTTCGGCTTTGGTGAGCCCCGCACGGCAACCATGGCTGGCTTGAACGGCAAACTCAGCGAAGTGAGCGCGCTGATCGGCCGGTTACGCCTTGTTGATTACGACAGCATTTTGGCCCACCGGGGCGCGCTGTTCAATCGCTATCGCGAAGCACTGCCGGAGTTGCAGTTTCAACGGAAAGCTCCAGGCACACAGGCGCATCAGTTTGTGCCCGCCTTATTGCCGGCTGGACTGGCCGAGCGCAAGGCGGCTATCCGCGAAGAATTAGCCGCTCGGGGGATAGCGACGGGAGCGTACTTTAGTCCGCACTTAATGGAGCAGCCGTACTTCCAAAGAGTTTGCGTGGCAGGTCCTTTGCCGGTCTGCGACGACGTTTCGGCAAGAGTGATAAGCCTGCCTCTCTTCGATACCATGACTCATGATGAGGTGGACCAGGTGGTTGCATCCTTTCGCGACTTGATCGGTGCAGGGGCGGGTAGGAGCCGGGCAAAGCCATCGCGCAGCGAGCAGCACGTGCCACTGGTTTATGACCGTACAACTCGGGCGATTGGGGAAATTGCCGTTGAATAAGGTTGCCGTAGAGGAGTTCGTTGGCGGCCATCGGTTCCGTTCTGATTTTGGCCGCGGTTCTTGCTCCAGGTGGTGTAGAGAAGATGCTGTTGAAGAGATTTCCGCGCGATCTCGGCAAGCTCTGGTTCAGCCTCTCCCTCATGCCTGTCCCCGTCATTCTGACGTTGACAATCCTCACCCATGGGCTGTTACCCTTTCCCTGCTGATTCTGATTGTGTCCCCTGTTTAGATTGAGTTCGCTAACGTCTTCGAAGGTGTGGTGATGGCTACGAGCGCGAATCTGGGACACCGGCTGATGCAGGGCCGCTGTGACTCGCGCCTCGCGCCGCAACCGATCCTTTGGGAGGGGCGGATATGACCACCACTACTCCCCGCACTGCTGTTGTTTTCAAAATGTACGCCTGGGATGAGTTCGTTGAACGCCAGGCGCGGCGGCTGGCTGAGGCGGCTGGCGCTTTGGATTTTTACGTCTCGGTCGATGAGACCAACGGCTCGGTCGGGCCGCTACCATTCGAGCGTGTGATCCGTTTCACCAGCGCCGGACTTGCGGACGCTGGTTTCCCGATGCGCTATTCCGTAGGCGGGGTCCTGTGGTGGAATCCGGATTACGCGCACTATCAGTTTCTGTCGCAACATCCAGATTACGACTACTACCTGTTCGTCGAGTACGACTGTGTCGTGCAATGCTCGCTGGAGAAGTTCGTTGCCAATGCAGCATCGAGAGGGGCCGATTTCGTTGCTTTGCCGATCACGCGACCTTTCCACAAATGGCATTGGATGCCATACCAGCGGGACGTCTATGCTCCAGGTGAGGTCAAGCTCTCTCTGCTCAATGTGTGTTTGTTTTCTTCCGCGGCGGTAAAGCAGTTGTACCTGCGGCGGCTCGCCATGAATGTTGAGCCGTCCTCGCGCCAGTGGCCAAGCAGTGAGGTGTTTGTACCGACCGAGGTCGCGCGGGCGGGCATGACTTGGCTATCGCTGGCCGAGTTCGGTGACGTTTCTCACTGCGACTGGTTCCCGCCGATGATGGAAGAAGATCTAATGCCAAGCGATCGCGATACCTTCTTACACCCGGTGCTCGACCGGCGGCGTTACGTTTCCTCCATATTGCATAACCGCGGCTCTCTCGCGCCCGGTGAACTAGACCGTGCACTCGCCCGTTTCCGGCGCGAGGAATACGCAAAGCTTATTTGGCCTTCGGTCCGCCAGGGAGCGGTTAGGCGGCTACAGCACAAACTTCTCCGCTTGCGGCAAGATGTGGGGCTGTGACGCCACGATCAGTTAGCCGTCCTGTTGCCGCAATTGCCTGCTGGACTTAGCGTAGTCGTCAGCGCTGTCGCCCCACCTGTAAGAGCAAGTTACCCCTTCGGACAGCCAGGGCAAGAGCGAGCTATTAAGATTCTTGGATCAAGGAAACAGGTGCCGTCCTGCTTTTTGTACTCGATTTGGTAACGGAACGACTTATCTTCATAAGGCATATGGACGGATATCGGCTTCTCCTTCGTTCCGGTAAGCGTGTCGTCTGCGGTGGGCGGGCCCGGCTCTAGGAACTTTATTTCAAAATCGGGGAAATCCGGGTACTTGTTCTTGAACTCCAGCGTGCCACCCAGCTCGATCTTGACTTCCGCTGGAGTCTCGTCCGGATGGGCCACTATCAACCTTTTTGCTACGATGACGGAATTGCTTTGGCTGCTCATATGCATCCTCGCTTTCTGAGAGAAGTTACCGGTTGACTTTGCCAGGGCACTACGCTCTGGCCATGACTTCACATTTTGGCCCGCCTCACGCTAACATAGCCGTTTGGTTTTCGACAACACCGTGACGCCCCTTTGCAGCCACTAGTGCGCCGGAAATAACATCCATTATTCCGGTGCCTGAAAGTTGAAGATGGGCCCAGGCTGCAGTTCCTCAGGGGCTGAATTCCGTTGATTTGCTGGTTTAACGTACGGGCTAAAGAGTCTGCGTGAGAACTCGAAATAAACCGCAAATCAGAACCAGGCCCGGAGGGCCGGGAGCCAGACGTCAGCCCAGCCCGGATCCGGATTTCCTGTGGAGCTTGCTGGCGTTGGCGCACTTCATGCGGCTTTCCTTAACGAAAGCCGCACACGCGGTCGTGTCCAGCGCAGCGTGCAGGAAATCCGGAGAAGGGCTGGGACATCGATCTCCCGATATCGTTTGAGCGCCAGGGGCGCGGCACCAATGGATGAATGTAGTGCCGCGCCTCCGGCGCTCCACAATCTTGGCGATTCGTCTCCCAGCCCTCCCGGGCTGGGCTGACGTCTGGCTCCCGGCCCTCCGGGCCTGGTTCTGATCTGCGTTAATTTCCGCGTTCTTACGCAGACTCTAAAGCCCGTACCCTTCAAAAACGGTTAAACGCCCATCTGTATGACGCACTACACTAGGAATTACTGCTTATGGGTGCAATAGATTTCGAGTCTGCTAACTGCCGATAGCGAGGGTCTTTTCGAAGCGACTGCAGGTCTGGGAAGGCTGCAACCTGGACA
The DNA here is from genome assembly GCA_963711525.1 of uncultured Acidobacteriaceae bacterium. Lineage (GTDB taxonomy): Bacteria > Acidobacteriota > Terriglobia > Terriglobales > Acidobacteriaceae > PALSA-350. The sequence continues at coordinate 408,772 of CAVQEO010000001.1, forward strand.
TCGCTAGCTCCCCTCTGAAAGCAGGCGGCGAACGTGGTTAGGGCCTCCTGACGTTTTCCGAGAAGTTCCAGTGTCCTTCCTTTGTAAAGCTGCGAATCCATGTCACGAACGCCCAGCGATTCGGCTTTCTCAATGAGCGAGGGAGCATCCTGTGGGCTGCCCGACTTGACCTTGTAGAGAGCCAGCAGCACCCAGCTCGGGCCGTTGGTCGGATCCGTTGAGAGATGCCGCTCAGCCTCCTTCGCGGCCCGAAGATAGGCGTTTTTCGCCTGGCTCTGATGATTGCGCAGCGCAAAGTAGCAATCGCCGAGCTCGAGCCAGTTAGCATCGAGCGCCGGATTCAGTTCCACCGCTTTCCGGGCGAATGACAGCGCCTCCTCGTACTTGCCCTGGTAACGCAGTGCGAGGGAGGTAAACGCCGCCGCTTGATCAGAGTCAGGATCCAGGGCGAGACTTCTCTTCAAAATCTCCGTCGCTTCGGCGAATTCGCCGAGCTCGAGAGATGCCCCGGCAAGGTTGCTCAAGGCCATGGAATTCCTTGGGGCGGCCGCGCTGGCTTTGCGGAATGCCTCGACCGCGTCCTTATACCTCCCCTGTTCCCCCAGGCCGTAGCCGAGCTCGTTGTAGGCTAACCAGTAGTTGGGGTGTTCCTTCAATACTCTGCGAAAAGTCTTTTCGGCGTCCGCCCAACGATTGAGACGAGTGTAGATCTGTGCCTGCCACACCAGCGTTCTTTCATCGGAAGGATCCAGCGAAAGCGCCTTGGCAATCTCATCTAAAGCACCCTGCTCGTTGCCGGAAAATTCAAAGACCAGGGCGTGCGCGAGACGTGCCTCCACCAGCTTGGGGTCCAGCGTTAGCGCAAGCTGGCAATTGCCTAGCGCCAGATCAAGAGCGGCAGGGCTTCGCCGAATCACAGAGAGGTGGGCATAGGCTTGCGCCAGCATCGCATGAGCCATCGCGTAGTGGGGATCGAGCTCCACCGCTTGCTTGTACTCCTCTATAGCGGCATCGAGCCCGGCGTCGTTTGGCTGCCTCCTGAAGGTCTCTGCCGACTGGAAAGCAGTAAACGCGGCGACTGATTGCGTTCCCGGCGCTGCCCGCTCTTCTTCCTGCAGATAAGGAACGAGCCCAAGCAACGAGGCCGCAGCCTGCACGGCTTTGCCAGGCAGAGATGTTATCTCAGCGAGAGGGCAGGTCAGTTTCTTTTCCCGAAGCGGCTGACCTGACAAGGGATCCAGCAGACGCAGGAAGAGCTGAAAATGCTTGGCTCCCGGAAAACCAGTGGCGGCCAGCACCAGGTTCGCCCCCAGAGGGTCACACACCTCTTTCAAATGAGTCACTCCGGCGACGCTGAGGCTCACATCCTCGGGCGAGATTACGAAGAGGTCTCTGTCCAGCGTCTCGACACGCGTGAGTTCACTCTTAATGGCGCTTAAGACGCTGGTCAGCATGGGTGTCACGTGGATATCGGAAGTTTCGGGCCAATTCAACAAGGCGACGAAACGCTTGCTGGGCAGCGGACGCAGCAGGTCTTCCATTTCGTCCCATTTCCACCATGCGGCGCCGGCGATCGTGCCAATCGCCGCAACGGCTGCGCCGGCAAAACGGCGCCGGGTCCACAATTCTCTCGTTTGGTGATTGATATGGAGAGAGCCCAGCGCGCGTTCGAATGCCTGGCATCTCCGCTTCGGATCCGGGTCGAGGCATTCCGTTATTAACTGGACGCAAAGGGGAGGCACGCCTGATGTGTTCAATCGCGGACTGACGATAAGCGAGGAGCCATTCGCTGCCAGGGTCGGCTTGCGTCCGGTAAAGACCTGGTGCAGAACAACACCAAAGGCGAAGAGATCGCTGGCTTGCGAGGGCGCCCGCCCCAGGTGCAGTTCCGGAGCCATATAATCCGGTGTTCCTGCGACCAAACCGTTGCCCGACAGAGAGGGTTCTCCCTCATGACCACGCGCTAAGCCAAAATCGGTGATGCAAAGCCTCACCTCCGAACCGGTGCCATCGAGCAGGATATTGTTCGGCTTGATATCCCGGTGAATGATGCCTGCGGCGTGGATGGCTGCAATTCCGGCGGCCATCTGCTTTAGTATGGCCAGGCGTTCCGCAATCGATATGGAGGGAGTTCTCAGCAGCCGAGCCGCGAGCGTTTCGCCCGGCAGAAGCTTCATAGTCAAGAACAGGAAGTCAGGCGGCGGCTGCTCACAATGAAAAATGTCATGGATTGGGCATAGATTCGGGTGATTAACTTCCCTGGCAAGCAATACCTCGCGCTCGAATCGTTGCTTCAACACTGGATCATCGGCAATTTGTGGAAGAATTGTCTTCAGGGCGACGTGGACGCCTTGCAGGAAGCGGTCCTCGGCCTCATAGACTTCGCCCATCCCGCCACTTGCGATGAAACGGACAATGACGAAACGATCGAGCAGGACTTGACCGGGCTTGAGCCGGCCCGCAGGCGGCGGAGAAGGAAGTTGATTCCCGTCGATGGAACCGGTCGTACCGCGGGTGCCAGGAAAATCAAAGGGCGGGTGCTCAAGAAGGCTGCCGGCCTTTGCGTCCTCGGCCAGCAGCTCTTCGACCGTTAACCTAAGCCGCGGGTCATGGCTGCACGCCTGGTCGAGGAAGGCCTCTCGCTCCGTCGGCTTGAGAGCCAGCGCTGCCTCGAACAATTGCTCGACGATCTCGGGTTGAATACCCATAACAACCGTCCCATAAAGCGCATGTTTCGAAAGACCTATGCCCCGGAGGGGGGTGGGGATGACGTCTGCCAGGAGAGAAACCACCAGAGAATTCGGCAGCGATTAGCGGTTAGTGTCTCGGACCGCAAAAAGATATCAGGTTTTAGCAAATTTCGTGCGCGTGTCCCCAAAAACGAACAGGTGAGCGTCCATGAGACCCGGATTTCCTGCGAGCTGCGCGGGATACGATGAAGTTCGCCAACGCCAACAAGCTCGACAGGAAATCCGGGAAAGGCCCGAAGTCTGGTTTGGCCCGGGCCCGCTCACTCCCAATGACTCCGTTATCGGGCAGCAATGAAAACCTCGCTGCTCGGGTGGATCATTGCTTGTTGCAGCCGAACCTGCTTCTCGGCTTTCGAAGGATGGAGAGCGACGTTCATGCTTGCAGAGTCGCAGAGAATCTCGCTCAGGAAGTACTGGTCGCCGTACTTGTGGAAGATCAGCTTTCCACCGTTTTTGGACTTGGCGCCGTCCTGATAGACAAGGGTAAACACCGAAATGGGTTTATCGTTGTTCTTGATCACGATCGTCCCATCTGATTGCGATTTAATCCGGTAGGTGCCCGACGGGAGCACATGGTTGCCCGCGGTGAAGTCGAAGGGGACTTTCGCCTGAACCCCTGCGGACTGCGCGAATGACGTGCCGGCCATGGCAAGATTTGCGATGGCGAGGAGTGCGATTGCTGTGATCCGTTTCATGACAGTGTCTCCTTTTCATGAGGCGTCTACCTCTGATCGCCTTCAACCTGTTAAGCGGAATCCACTACCGAAAAGGGCCAATATTCAAAAAAAATTCTTTGAAAAGCGAGCAGCCGCCGAAAACACTGGCCAATGAGCCTATAGACAGGAGCCAACGATCATGTCTGCAGAGGGCGGGGAAGTCACGCTTCTGTTGAGGGCCATGAAGAACGGAGACGAGTCTGCCGCGGGGAAGCTATTGCCCCTTGTCTATAACGAACTGCACCGGCTAGCCAAGTCCTACATGCGACGGGAGCGGCCAGACCACACCCTACAGGCGACCGCTCTTATCAACGAGGCATATCTGCGTCTGGCTCGCGATAACGTCGATTGGCAGAGCCGCCAACACTTTATCGGAGTGGCGGCGAACGTTATGCGCCGCCTGCTTGTCGATCACGCGCGAGCGCACAACGCTGAAGCGAGAGCGGGAGGCATTCAGCGCGTTGAGATGGAAGAGGGATTGATGATTTCCGCTGAGCGCTCAACTGAAGTGCTTGCTTTGCATGATGCGCTTAGCAAGCTGGAAGGAGTGGATGCGCGGCAGGCGAAGGTGGTGGAGCTACGCTACTTCGGTGGATTCTCCGTCGAGGAGATCGGCGAACTGCTGGAGATCTCTCCGCGATCGGTGAAGCGTCACTGGGCATTGGCAAGAATCTGGTTGCTGAAACAGATGAAAAATCCGTGCGATCCTGGTGCGCCCCTTCTTTAGGTGCGCACGCTTTATCTTGCCGACGGTTTGGGCAACGGTTCGCCGGCTGCGATATGACGAACGGGCCTGCCTCGACTTTTGGCTGAACGCGAGTGAGGAAACCCGGCGACTGCCTTCAGGCAGATTCCGGCCGCCCCGGGTCCACTGAGCAAGGGAACTCACGTTCGCACCCTAGAGGTTCTCTGTACGCTCCAGGTTTACGAGCAATTTTTCAGGCTTAGCTCGCAATATCAATGCGTTCGTTCTTTGCCGCTAAACCCATGGTGGTTGCCACGTTCAATAGCGTCGGGGCGAATTTCCGCATGATCTCTTCCAACTCTGCGTTGCGGGTTCGCAATGCCTGGGCCTCGGCTTCACGGCGGGCCAAAACACTCCGCAATTCCCGATTATCGCGGAAAATGTCTCGGGTTGCTTCAAACCGTTCGACTAACGAGCGGAACTCGTCTTCGGTGACCGGTTTTGCGGTCGTGGCCGGGGCGTTGGTCCTGGTTGGCTCAGGACCCGAGTTTTCTTTCCACATGAATTATCTCCAATTATCGCGGTTGACGGTTGCGTTGAGTACGGCACATCTTGTCCTGGGCAACATGGCTTGACGTGGGTTGCTCCGGAAGATGAAGAATTTGGGGAACTCGTGGGCCGAGAAATACATAATACATCGCGCCGGGATGGGTTCTAAGCGATTGCGGAGGTCCAGGGATGCATTCCTGTCCAAAACAGAACCTCAATCAATCAGCTAAATCAATTTTGGCACATCTCCGTATCCCCGAACACCCCCGTCCATGCCTCAGTAAGGAGGTTCCTGGGGGGAGTCGCCGGGCATACCCCGGATTTACTGTAAACTTTGTTTCCTCAATGAAAGCAGCATACGCTGGCTTGTCCAGTGCCGGGTACAGGAAATCCGGGGCCGGGCCAGGGGGGCGAGCGATACTGATTACATGATGATGCGCAGGTCTGCAATATTCGATCTCGACGGCACTCTCACCGACTCGAAGCCAGGCATTCTCGGATGCCTTACCTCCACCCTCGCCGCCCATAGCATCGCCTGGACCGGCCCTCTTGACTGGTTCATCGGACCTCCCGCCGACTACTCCATGCGCCGCCTCATGCCCGATGCCGAGGAGGATCGCCGTGCTGCTCTGCTGCACGACTACCGCTTGTGTTACGACGCCACGGGCTGGGAGGAGAACTCCGTCTATCCCGGCGTTCCTGCGATGTTGGAGAGCCTCCGGGCCTCAGGCTGGCAACTCTTCATCTGCACTTCCAAGCGCGAAGATTTCGCCCTGCGGATCCTCGAGAGATTCGCGCTGAGGCCCTACTTTCTTGCCGTATACACGGACACGGCCGGGTCGCTCCATCACAGCAAGACGGCCCTGCTTCGCCGTCTACTCGAAGAGCAATCCCTCGATCCCGCCACCACTTATATGGTCGGGGACCGCAACTTCGATATCGAAGCCGCCCGCGCGAATGGCGTAACTTCGATCGCCGTCACCTACGGCTACGGCACGTCAGAGGAACTGGAATCGGCTCGCCCCGCCCACACCTGCCATGCAGTCGAAGATCTCCTCCCTATCTTCGCGGCCCTCGATCCGGCCCTATTCCAAACAACCGGAGATGAGAACGGCTTATCTTGCCGGAGCAGTTTTGGGTCCCTGCGGCGCGAATAAAGTGTGCGCGTTAAGCGCGGTACACGCGGTTAGGCCCCCGGGATTCTCGCAGTAAGCGCACTAAGCCGCCCATCGGGTTCCAGGTTGGAGTCTTTGGCGTCTTCGACTGCGGCCCACAGGGTTGCGGCGGTCAATCTGACTGTGCTTGAAGCATGCTTGGACGATGCTTGAAGCAATGCTCAATGCAGCGGCGGTTGCTAAATGCGCCGGCAGGCAACAGCCTTGGCGTGGGCCATGGAAGAAATCCGTAGATAGATCAGGTCGTTGTGGTCCGGATCGAGATTGACTGCTCACCTCCCTCCGGCTTCTCAAATGGTCCGGGGAACGGGTTTTCCGGGTTTCGCGGATGGCCTGAGTAGTCGGTGTCTACGCGGATGGATGTATTGTCGGCATGTACGAACGGAAGATTTGGGATCATGGCCATGCCAAGCAGGTCACTTGTGACCAACTTACGACCTTGCTCGGTGGCCCACGTACTTTCCAAACTGATTTGCAGATGAAATACGCCGTCGATATTAGTCAAATTGATCGCGGGATCGAAGTCTGGCTTGAGCAGCGGGGCGGTTTCTTGTGTGGAGGGTTTCGCAGTACCAAGGAAGACATTCCCTTTGACTGACATGGGTAGCCGCGCCTGATTGTAAGGGCTCAGATCCCCGGCTTGCGCAAATACATTGTTGTAGAAGCGCATATCGCCACTCGGGTTATCGTGGAGCCCCGCAACTTCAGTGGAGTGTGCCTTCATGAACGGCGTCAAACGCCGATCAAACTGGGTCAAGTTGATGCCGCCGCAGAAAAGGTTGTGAGCGTAGGCACCACCCTGGGACACGATGCGCTGAGATGTGCCGGAAAGGAAAATGTTGTTATCGACAAGAAATGGTCCGTGGTCGACCTCCACCATCAAGTCTTCATTCTCCTGGTTATCGTGAAACAGATTGCCGTGCACGTGGGTGCCCTGCGCCATCCAGTCCAACCAAAGGCCACGGTTCGTATGATAAATGTGGTTGTGGCTGATCTCGACGTCGATTGCAGCGTGGAACTTGATACCAGCCATTTCTGCGCCGGTAAACAAACGCCGGATATGAATGTCGTGGATCGTGTTGCCAGTGACTATGCTAAAGGCTGGACCGAGGCTGCCAACGATCCCCGCCTGTTCGCAGTGGGAAACGGTGTTTCCCCGAACCAGGTGAGATCCGACACTTTCCTTGGACCATCCGAACTTTGTCGCCCGCTCTATGGTCTTTACATAACCTTCGGCGGAGTTTGCCGAAGTATTATCAAATTCATCCCCGTACTTTCCCAGCGAAATGCCGGAACAGGTGGAATGGCTGACGATATTGTCCTCGATAATCCAGCCTTTGCTCCAATGGGCTCCGATGATGCCGATCTGCTCGGCCGTGGGAGGAGCCCACGGTGTCGCCGCCTGACGCAGAATGAAGCCGCGAACCGTGATGTAGTTCATGCCCGTTTTCTCCGGATAGAAGACCGTCTGGCGGACATTGATTTCTGTTAGTTCGGTGTTAGGATCAACACCTTTGAATTGCGCCCAAAGAGTCGTAACATGCTCATCAACGTGGCCAAACCAAAGCGACTCCAGGCTTGTTCCCGTTAACACATCCTCCAACTTTGCGGCCTCTACAAACCAATCACCGTTAAGGTAAACGGCGCCTGTGTGATGCTGGCGGCCCTTGGGCTCAAACCAATCTCCATGGATGAGATCACTGTAAGGATTGAATCCCTTGAAGAAGCTATTCGGAATAGAAACTTTCCATACGTCATTCTTCAGCTTTACCCAACCCTTCATGATCTCGGCGCCAGTAATCACCGGCCGTTCTCCTGGTGCAGATTGATAAACAATACGTTTCGCGCCAGATGTACCTCCGCGCGGTGGGCTTACACGCTCCCGATAAACCCCCTTATGTACGATGATGACATCACCAGGATAGGCGCGAGTCGCGGCCGCGGAGATGGTCCGAAGCATCTGGGACGGTGAGCCATCATGGCTGTCATCCCCATTTTCCGAAACGTGATACTCGGTATTTTTCGACTGGGAGCCGGCGGGCAGCGCCGTGGCTTTGGCTAAACCATAAAGGGCAGGTACGGCGCCGATAAACGACCTTCTATTGAGCATTCCGATACCTTTCTTAGCAGCTTCGATGTTCCATCGCCTACGATCAGGGCCGCCATTTCGACCCTGGCAGGGCAACGGGGTACACAGGATCACGGAGCTGAAGTCACGGTCGAAGGAGACGCCCAGGAAGCGGCAATCTCTTCGAGCGACCGGTTTCTTGTCTCCGGTATGTACATCCACACAAATAAGGTCTCCAGAAAGCAAAACACTGCATAGAGAAAGAAGGGAAACGCATGCCGGAACTGGACTGGCAAAAACCTGCTTTCGCTGATCATGGGGAAGGTCTGCGATACAAGAAAATTAGCCGTCCACAAGCTTAGAGTGGCCACCGCCAACGCGGCCCCACGTATCCTTATGGGGAATATTTCTGACAGGACAATCCAGGTGACTGGACCGACAGAGACTGCAAAGCAAGCGATGTAACCCAGAATCATAATCAACAGCCATCCGTGTTGATTGCCCTTCAACCCTGCCAGGCCAGTCGCCACCAGACATAGGCCCATGCCGAAAGATCCTAGAATGAGCAGCAATCTTCGACCGACGCGATCGACTGTACCCATAGCCACCAGAGTGAATAACAGATTCACCGCGCCCACGGCCACAGTCTCGAGCAAGGCGGTATCCGTCCCAGTTCCGAAGTGTTTGAATATCTCCGGAGCGTAATACAGAAATACATTAATCCCCGTGATCTGTTGTAAGACCGCGAGGATTATGCCGATCGTCATCAGCCTCGTCGTTCCCGGCCCGAACAGTGAAAGCCCGCTCTCTCGCGCCGCTTCGTGCTCGACCTCCTGAGCTTCATGCTCGCTGGCATAGCTACCCAAGCGCATCCACACCTTGATCGCATCGGCATGTTTTCCTTTTGCTGCGAGGTATCGAGGAGTCTCCGGCACCAGCGTCAGAAGAGCAAGCAACGCAAGCGAGGGGATCGCCGCGGAGGCAAACATCCAGCGCCACCCCGTAGTTTCGTTCCAGGATTGACTACCCATTCGGGCAATTCGGTAATTGACGAAGTAGATAAGGAGCATTCCGCTTACGATGGCTAGTTGATTTACTCCTACCAGCCGCCCCCGCCATCGGGTGGGAGCCATTTCTGCGATATACAAGGGGCTGGCCATCGATGCCGCTCCGATGCCGGCCCCCGCAATCACACGAAAGGCAACGAATGACGAGAGTCCCGGCGCAAGTGCGGTGCCTAGGGCGGAGATAAGGAAGAGGAAGGCGGCGATAAGGATCAGACGCTTGCGGCCGTATCGATTGCTTATGATCCCTGCCATCGCCGATCCCACAATGCAGCCTGCCAGAGCGCAACTCGCTGCCCACCCCGTCTCAGCGGCATTAAGTCTGAAGCCGGATTGGATGAAACCGATCGCGCCCGAAATGACCGCCGTGTCATAGCCGAACAACAAGCCCCCCATCGCGGCGATACATGTCACCAGCATCACGAATCCAGTATTAATTTCTGATACGCCGTTTTTGGGTTGTTGTTCGATGAGCGTGTCCTTTCACAGGGTTTTCATAGTGGTTAAAATCCGAGGTTGTTCCCCCCTTGTGTGCCACCCATCCCAAAGCTGTTCCTCCGGAACTACGAGAACAATTCCGTGCCTTCCGTGGGCCGATTGAATCTTGTCATTGGCGTTCGCGTGCCTCGGCCACGGTGAGTTCTCGATCAGGACCGTGCGGAATTACCGTCTGACCTGGCTCAAGACGTAGCTGCACGCCATCGAGTTGTACCGAAACGATGTCTGGCTCGAACGACATCAGTCCAGAAATGCGACCAACCTCAGAAAATGGTTCGCGATATGACCATGCCCCGAGCCGTGCACCGTCGATGTCGTAATAGCTGCAAATTCCTTTGTACGGGCAGAAGGTTTGATGTTCCACCAATGTAAGCGCAGACTCATCGACGTCGGCGCGTGGAACGTACCAGCGAGGCGCGAACCCCGACTCGTACAGGACTACCGGTCGACTGGTATCCCCGACCACTCGGTCACGAGATCGAACCACGAGATTGCGTGAAGCTTGGCGAATGTCAATGCGGTGATAGCTGTCAGAGGCATGACCCACAATCCGTTCATCTTCTTCGAAGAATGCATCCATGGCAGGCCAGGCGAAGGCGACCCGTCCTTTCAGCATATTCGCGTAGCCAGGCAGATCGATGTGCTGCCATGCCGCCCGCGCTGCGTTATGTGCGCCCGCGCGCACGGCGTACCAGCTTGTAGGTCCAAGATCGCGGTGCTGAGTGGTGTGCTCAATGAGCTGCAAGACATCCTGACCGATGTCCGATTCCGGAAAATAAGCCACCGGATACCGGTCGGGCTCGAAAAGCAGAATGACATTTTCGCTATCGGCGATCCACGCTCCGCCAAAACGCACGCGCATACGTCGACGCAGTGGTTCCGCGTACAGCAGTCTCGTCGGCAGCGGTTCGGGAACGAGGAACCGGCCGATTGCTCCGGGCGCCAGCGGACCTTGTTGCCAAGACAATCCCATTGCTCACCTCCCATGGTTTAACTGAACAAGCTAAATGCTACGTTTCGGGCACGAATAGCCAACCTTAGCGTCCCATCCGCGAAATTGCGGGGGCGCCGACAAAGTGACTGTACTTTTGCGATGTTATTTCAATTAGCAGCCTCCAAGATTAGGTTCGACGATAGCCTCGTTCCTGTAGCACCCAGCCGTTGCCGTCCGGGTCGGACAAGCTGGCAAAGCTGGCGTAGTCTCTCCGCGCGGGATCGAGGCCCGGTGCGAACCCTCCGTCCCAAGCTCCGGGCGGTGTCTTGTGCCGGATCTCACCGACCTCGACTCCCCGTTCGAGCAGAAGTCTCCGTGCCGCCTCGATATCTGTCACAACAAGAAAAACCCCGCGGAGTGAACCGATGGGGGCATCAGTGAGGCCGTTGCCAATCTGAATGGAGCAGCTAGAGCCAGGAGGCGTAAGCTGCACAACTCGAAAGGTGTTGTTCGGCGAATAATCGACGTCCAGGATGAAGCCGACTTGATCGACATAGAACCGCAGCGCGCGGTCGACATTGCTTACTGGCAATGTGATGACTTCGACTGATGACGTTGCTGTTTCCATGGAAACTCTCCATTGCCGTTTCGGGTCCGAGATATTCTGTGCGATCTGTCAATTCGCCGATACAAAACCTCGTCTACCGGATGAGGCTTTGTCCGATTTGCCTAAATCTAGCTCGCGAGCGTCGATTGCGAAGCTTCCAAGACGATGCTGACCACCGGCCCGGGCATAGTAAGTGATGGAATGTGATCTGCGGCGGCAGTCCTAATCGTGGCTTTCATGCGTTCTGCCATGAACCGCTGCGTGCTTTCTAAAATCATGCGGTCTTCTTCCGCGATTAAGTACCAAGTCGGCTTCTTCTTCCAAGAAGGAGCAGGCGCCTTTTCCGTAATACAGGCCACGTTAATTGGGCGTTGGATCGCCTCCAGCCGCACTTTTTCATCAGGCGTAGCATGTGGTGCAAATGCTTTCAGAATCGCCTCATGAGGCATCCAGATGTAGCCGTACTCGTCCGGTGCCATCTTCGGTGCATCGGGGTGAGGAGCCTCTCGTGTGAATACCTCGACGGTTGCTTCTCCTTCGTCAGGAGCTAAGGCCGTGATGTATACCAGCCCCTTAACCTTATCGTCTTCTACCCCCGCGATTACCGCCCCGGCATAGGCGTGTGCTACCAAAACAACCGGTCCATCAGTTCGTTCAACAACCCTGCGAACCGCAGCGATATCGTTACTCAGTGTTGTAAGGGGTATTGGGGCGCATATGACCCCAAGCCCGGCTTTTGCGACACCATTAATAACTGTGCCCCAACTGGACCCGTCGGCCCAAGCCCCGTGAACAAAAATCACAGTTGCATTTTTTTGAAATCCCACAATTACTCCTTTCGTTCGGTATCATGTTGGCTTCTCCGTCTTTCTTGAATCACATGCTCTTGTTAGAGCGCCTAATTTGCCACAGCGGTGTTCGAGGGGCCCGTGAATGACCCAATTTTCATTCGACAAAAGAGAAAATCGAGCCCCCGACGGCTCAATCTGAATCTGTATTGCTGCCACAACCCCTCTGGACACCAGTTAATTTACCATAGAGTGGTTACCGCGTGAAGAAACGCTATGCTTGAAGTGATGCCAAGACACAAGAAGCCGGTCGAGAAGAGGGGAGTTTTCCTTGCCAGCGATTCGGCACTCGATTTCTTAAACACGGAGTGGCCCACAGCCTCCGGCAAGGAAGATTTCTTCGAAACGGATGATGACGTCTTCAGCTGGCTGCGCCAATCGGGACTGGCCTCCGACGGTGTCGAAGAAGTACGCCCCAGTGGGGCGTTGGTCAGGGTTGCGCAAGCACTCCGCGCAGTAATAAGAAGTCTCGTCGAGTCTCGGAAGGCGGGTACGACGCCCGACTTTTCCGATCTTAATGCATTCCTTGTCGCAGCCCAGAGTCATCCGCAACTCGTTTGGACAAAATCAAAATCTGTTGCTTTGAAAACAGTACGTACTGCCGATACTGCCGAACAGATCCTTGCGCCCGTCGCTCTGAAGGCAGCGGAATTGTTCGCGACTGCCGACTTTCGAAGAGTCCGGCGGTGTGGCGAGCGAACCTGTGTGCACTGGTTCTTGGACACGACTAGACCTGGTCGCAGACGCTGGTGCAGCATGGCACGGTGCGGCAATCGTTTGAAGGTAAGGTCGTACCGGCAGCGTTTGAAAGCATCGTGAAGTCGTTGATTTCGTAAAGTTCGTAAAGATTGCCCGAACGGTCATAGTTTGAGTACATGCGAAGCAATACCGCCTACGATCATTGAACCGGACTGAACGCCTGCAGGTATATCCGGAAAGCAGTGTCCTTATCCCAAAAACGCTATTTGTCAGTATCGACCTGGTGCATGGGGTACTCCGGACAGCAGGCCGCCGCCTCGCCGCCTTGATGGAATCGCCGGCCCTGTTTCTCGAAGCGAACATTCGATATCCGCCCTGTGTTCAACATAACCCGGAGATTTCGCTTTGAGTGCTGCGCGTAAAACAGATGCTCACTAGCGATCCGGCAAAAAGGTTGCGCCGGATCGGTTGCAGAGAACCAGGCCTATTCTTAAGCTCAAAGCCCGGCCAACGGGATTGGCCGATGGCGCGAATGTTTACCTTTCTTGTGGCGCTCACTATCTTTCTATTGTAAGTCTATTGCAGTTCAAGGAGCATTCGCATGCAATTCATCATTGATAACCTACCGGAATCTATTAGGAAAGCAAAAGCAGAACTGAAGGCTGCTCTGCCGCAGTACAAAAAAGTATTTCAGCAAGTTGAAGCCGAGATGCGGAGGCGCGTAGACGAGATCGTTGCAGAGCGAGACTCCGGACAGGAAGTCATTCCGATCGTTCAATACGCCGACATCGAAAGTAACTCAGTGCCAGATAGCCTCATTCAGCGGATCAAGTCTCGTGGTGCGTGCGTAATCCGCGGCACCTTTCCAAAGGCTCAGGCTCAAGCCTGGAATGAGCAAGTAGGCCATTATCTTGAAGAGAACCAGCTGGATGCGAAACTGGCTAATGCAGCGGAAGACAAATACTTTGGAACCTTGGCCGCTGCCAAGCCTCAGATTTACGGCGTCTATTGGTCGAAGCCGCAAGTCGAAGTGCGACAGTCGGAGCAGCACACAAATGTGAGGGTCTTCCTAAATCACCTCTGGCAGGCGGAGAGCAACGGCAGCCGGCACTTTGACCCTGACGAGGCTCCGGTGTATGCAGATCGTTTGCGTCGCCGTCCGCCTGCTTCGGTGTTCGGACTTTCGCCTCACGTCGATGGCGGGTCGGTCGAGCGCTGGCTGGGAAAAAACTTTCGCCAGGTATATAGACATGTCTTCTCAGGCGACTGGAAGAGTTATAACGCTTATGACGCGGCCTTCCGCCCCGATGTAGAAGAAGTACCCTCTCCCGCTGTCTGCTCTATGTTCCGCACGTTCCAGGGTTGGACTGCTCTCACTCGGCAGGGTAAAGGAAATGGGACTTTGCAATTGATTCCCATTGCGGAGTCGATGGTGTACGTGCTTTTGCGTGCTTTGCAGGACGACGTGCCGGAAGATGAGCTCTGTGGTGCAAAGCCAGGGCGGGCACTTTCAGTCAACCCGGAATACCACAGCCTACTCCTCGAGGCAGTGTCCTCCATCCCCCTGATGGACCCGGGCGACACGGTCTTCTGGCACTCGGATGTAGTGCATGCCGTGGAGACCGATCACACCGGTCCAGACTATAGCAATGTGCTTTACATTGCTTCCGCTCCCGGATGCGCCAAGAACACGGCCTACATCGAAAAGCAGGCACCCGCGTTCCTTATGGGAAAAACTCCCCCGGACTTTGCACCTGATGATTTCGAAGTGGACTTCGTGGGACGCGCTACGGTTGACGATTTGACGCTCTTGGGCCGCAGGGAACTCGGCATCACGGCAGAACTTCTGAACACCTACATAGGGGTCTGATCAAAGGATTAAGTGCACGATCATCTCTGGCGTCCCGACAGAAGAGCGGCTTGAATAATTACTTCGCAATGTTATTGCTGAAGTCCTTCGACAAACGTCGGGTGGGCCAGGACCGCATCCCTTAGCGCTATGTAGTGTAGTCCTCCCATCATCGCAATCTGAACGGCCGACATGACCTCGCCCGCTCCAACACCGAAATTCATGAAGCCAAGGAGCCGATCAGTATCCGTTGCAATGACCATGGAAGCGCGAACCAGATGGAGATTAAGATCTCCCTGGAAGAGCCGCTTATTGATAAGACGATTTAGCAGCCAGTTCATGAGACCGTCCTTTCTTCATAGGACGGCGGGAGGCCGCTCTCCGGATTGAAGCGGGTTATTTTGCTTTCCTACTTCGTCTCCGCCACGTAGGCGGGGTTCAGCGTCCCGAGGCGCGTCGCGATCGGCAGCAGGGTCGGATAGAACTGTACGAAGGTCGTGTCCGCCGCGCCATGGGCCTCGTGGCAGGCGTAACAGGCCGCCGTGTATGGGATCTGTTTGGCCGGCGCCTCGCCCTGGATCGCGAAGAAGCCCCAGCCACCCTTAAAGCGCGCGGTGTCTTTCACGTGGGCCTCGAGACCCATGAGCTCGCCGGTCTGGAACAGTCCCAGCCGGTTGATCGAGCCCTTCGACTTCGCGCCGCGGGTCTCAAGCATCAGGACGGTCTTGTCGGGCCAGACGCCCGTGCGCTTGAACGCGGCGCAGGCGGCGAGAGGTGCAAATACGTTGTCGAAGATGTGGGCGTCGGCGGTGGCAGGGCGTTCGCTGTAGCTCACGTCCACTCCCGAGCTCAGGAACACCCAGTCGCGGTAGGCGGCGGGCGGGATCAGCCGGCCGTCTGCGTCGTACCTGGGCGCGTCTGGGTTCGCCGGCGCCGGCGTGACGGCGGCTGCGCAGAGAAAGAGGGCTACGGCGAAGACGGCGAGAGCGGTGAGCAGGTTAGGCGAAAGGCGCATTCTGAGGCTCCTGGGAGATGCTGTTGGCGCCCGAAGCGACGGCGGTAGTCGCTCGGCGTGACGCCGAACCGGCGTTCAAAGGCCCTGTGGAAGACATCGCCGCTCGCATGCGCGGTGAGCAATGCGGGCCACTGCCCCTCACGTCCCGGCGGCCAGTTGTGATCCACGATCACCGCCACTTTGCCCAGCGAGCTGCGATCCGCTCACTTTGTTCTCGGAAAGGATTGCCTTCTTGCCGAAATGGCTGATCAGGTAAGAGGATACTCCGAGGGATATGACGTCCTTGAAAAGGAACAGCCCCAAAAGTTGCGTCGTCTAGAAGACTGTTCGGTGGCGAATTTGGACAGCTCTGACTATCAGCCGCCCCCGTTCGACAGGCTCAGGGCATTCTCTGCGGCCTGTTACGCTGCCGTCTGAGGATTGTTTCACTTTGTTCCGTCTCAGGCCGGGCTTGAGGCGTGACCACAAGCTAATTTTGGTGGAATGGGAGAGAACCACCTCGCAGGAAGGACGGTCGTCTCATGAGCGATCTGATCGCGGATACGGCAGTGAGGCCGCCGGCCCCGGTGTTGTGTCCCTTTATCACGCAGTACGCTGGCTTTCGCGTATCCGGACTGCCTTCGGGCGTTCACTTCGGTCTTCCCTCAAGTGGTGTCGATCTGATCATCAGCCTGGGTCATCCGATCGAACTGGTGAAGATGCCCAACAGGATGCAACGGCCGGCGGCCTTAACTGCATTGGTGACCGGTCTGCAAGATGGGCCTGCGATCGTGCGGCAGGATGGTAACGCATTTGGATTGCACGTATTTATCAAACCGCTCGGCGTTCGAACGATTCTGGGTGTGGCTAGCGCCGAAATAGCATCGCTGGTTCTGGATCTTTCCGACATCTGGGGAAACCGAGCCGAAGATCTCGTCGAAGCGCTTCTTCACGCCGATACCTGGCGCCAGCGCTTCGCCATCCTGGACCGGGCGTTTGCATCGAAACTCAACCCGACCAGCGCGCAGCCCGAGATTTCGTGGTCGTGGGAACGATTGGCGAGAAGCCATGGGTCCGTGCCGGTGCAGCAGCTCGCGGATGAAGTCGGTTATAGCCGGCGGCATTTCAGTGAGCGGTTTCGAGACGAGATCGGTGTTGCGCCTAAATTGGCCGCCCGAGTATTCCGCTTCGAGCGGGCATGCCGTCTCATTGCGGACCACCGGCTGAGCCTGGCTCACGTCGCCGCCAGTTGCGGCTACTACGACCAGGCGCATTTGACACGCGAATGGCATGCCCTTGCCGGGTGTTCCCCAAAAGCATGGGTGGCTCGCGAACTCCCATTTTTACAAGACTACGAACTTGGGGGGAGCGACAATGAGTGGGATGACTTTGAATCCGTGCATCCAACTTTCCTTTGATGGCCATTGCGAAGCCGCGTTCAAGTTTTACGAGCAGTGCTTGAACGGCAAAATTACCTTCATGCTCACCTGGGGAGATTCGCCCATGGCTAGCGAGACGCCTCTGCCATGGCACAGCAAGATTGCACATGCCACGCTGGTGGTCGGCGAAACCCGATTGCAAGGAGCTGATCTTGCTCCAGGCTTATACGAGTCTCCCAAGGGGTTCGGAATCGCACTCAGCCCGCGGGAAGGGGATGCAGAACGCCTGTTTACTGAGCTGGCGGCAGGAGGAACCGTTCGCATGCCGCTACAGGAAACGTTCTGGGCTGCCCGTTTCGGCATGCTCACAGATCGCTTCGGAATCCCCTGGGTGATTAATTCTGAGAAGTCCCAATAGGACACTACCGCCATGTTGCCAAACGATAGCGATATTCAAGAAAGGATCACGACCTTCTGGAGTACGATCGCACCTTTCTATAATGCAGATCCAAGCAACGTGCCCAGCCTTGACAGCGCCGAGGACCAGGCGTGGATTCGAGCGATCGAAAGACTTCTGCCGACACCACCAGCCGACGTACTCGATATAGGAACAGGCACGGGTTTCGTAGCTCTGATTGCAAGCCAGCTTGGGCACCGCGCAGTCGGTCTCGATCTTTCGACTGCCATGCTTGCCGAAGCTCGCATGCAGGCGGATCGACGTGGCTTGAAGCCCAGCTTCCAGATCGGCGATGCAGTGGCGCCACCATTCGCAGAAGCGAGTCTGGACGTCATTGTCTGCCGGCACTTGCTATGGACCCTGCGCGAGCCAGAGGTCGCGCTCACCAACTGGCTTCGGCTGTTGCGGCCAAGCGGTCGTGTTGTCGTGATGGATGGATTCTGGTTCGCGCAGTCGAAGCCGCAGGAGGGTTTTGATCTTTTCGATCGACACTACACAGACCGGACGCGCGAGTCGCTTCCCGCCATGAAATGGGACCGCGTCGAGCCGGCCGCCGAGCTTCTGCGCACTGCAGGGTTCTCAGAAGTGACGATGGGCGATTTGGCCGACGTGCATGGCGTGGCAGATCATCCGCCGTCGGCGGAACCTTGGTACGTCGTAACCGGCCGACGCGCGGGATGACAAAGTTTAGGGTAGCGTTTCACCTTGGCATGGGTGGAGGTGGATGGACAGAGACGAAACGCTGGATGCTCGAGGATTCTCATTTAGGCATTGGAATCGACACTGCCTTGCCGGCGCCGCGTTCGGCGACCCAGATCGTGTCGCCCGCGGGCTCGACTGCGGTTGGCGTCTGCAGTCCTTCCTTGATTACCGTGACGCTGGCCTTATCGCCATTGACAGTAAGCACGGCAATCTTGCCGTTGCCATTCTCAGCCAGGAGTAGCTTGCCATTGGCTGCGCGCATGCCATCCGGTCCTTTCACGGGCTGATCCATCCAGATATCGACAGGTTGTCCGGCCTTGCCGGCAGCGTCCACCGGGATACGGTAGAGATTGTTCGAAAACACATTGTTCACATATAGCGTACCGTCCAAAAAGGTGATGCCGTCAATGCCGTAGAGCGCGTGATCTTCGAGGAAGAGTTCGGCAGTGGTAGCACCGGCCGGCAGCTTGTAGATTTTGCTGTTGGCGGTGTCGCTGATGTAAAGCGCCTTGTCCGGTCCGATCGAGAAATCGTTGCAGGTACTGTTGTCACCAGGCAGGTTCCAACGAAGCTTTTGGGCGCCAGTGGAGAGATCAAAGCCCCTCAGGGCGGTATGACGCTTGACCGGCGCTGTTCCTGGCACCGGGGTTAGCTGACACGCCCACAAGGTGTTGGTTGCGGCATCGGCAAGCATACCGAAGAAAAAGGTGCCGGCACCTTCAGCGCTGGCATCCACGAACTTCTCAGCAGTCGTCGAGCCCGGGCGCACCTTGTAGATGAATGGAGTGCTCGCGCTACCGGCGATCAGTATCCCACCCGGCGCGACCGTCAAACTCTCTGGCTGGGATTTCGAGTCAACGATAAGAATTTCGGCGGCAGACGCAGCCTGTGCAAGGCCGGTCAATAATACGACGCAGGCGGCAAGCCGCCGTGCACTTAAATTGGGCATGGTCACTCTCCTCACTTTTGGCTTTTGATCGTACCGGACTTTACTAGATGCGGTCCAGTAGCTGAGCGGCCGCACGCTGTCCTTCCTCGATAGCAGTCGCATGGCCGGGGTCTCCGGAAAGATCAGTATTGGCGAAAGCAATGCGGCCAAAGGGTGCGCGGCGCAGGATTTCACGGTTTGCCGGTTGTCCATCCTGGCCAAAGAAGAAACCCGGCTGCGGGCTGCAGTAGGCGTGTCCCCAGCGATTCAGCACCATGCCCGCAATGTCCCGCTTGGCATCGAAGCCTGTTGCAGCGAACATCTCTGTGAGTTGTTCGCGCACCCGTCGTTCGTAATCCCGGTAAGAAGTGGAGAGCAGTTCGGCGCGCCCCGCATTCTGCTGTTCCACCAGCGACAGACCGGGCCGGCAGAATAGCACCTTGATGGTCATCACTACGGGCGAGTCCGGACCGATGGTCTTGTCGCCGGTAGAGAAGGTCGGAGACTTGCGGACCGATCCGTAAATGCCCAATCCGCCATACCAGAACGCTCCCGAGATGCCGAGCTTCGAAAGGAAGCGCCAGTTCCGCAAAGCGACATTGACTAACATGCAAGGCGAACGGAAGAACTGAGCATAGGCAGCACGTTGCTCCGAGGGTAAGTCCGTAACCACATGCTTGGTGGTCCAACTGCCGCCGGCCATAACCACGGCCCGTGCCCTTAGCCGGTAGACCTTGCCCTTGTGGGTGTAGGTAATGTGAACGAATTCGCTTTGTTCGGCAGGGCCTTGATGTTCGACGCGCACTACCGTCGAGCCGAGACGAATGCGCGTATTTTGGTCCGGCTGGTCGAGGGCGTCGAAATTCACGCGGCCGCGACAGACCGCCTCGAGTGTACGCGGGCCGGGTATCGCCGCTGGAAGCAGCGTCTTCACGATGTGGCGCGCGAAGCCGCCATTGCCTCCGGGAAACGACTGCAAAGCTGCCTCTTCGCCGTAATTCATTGGGTCGCCACCGAAACCAAACGCGTAGGCGGAGAGCACGTCCGGGCCAATCCCGAAACCGTCTCCGGGGCCGGGAACAAGAAATTTCCGGATCGTCTCCTGGCTCAGCCCAAACTTCTGAATCATGAACTCTTCCATGGTGATGGCATCGAGTGAGCGTGGGTTCTCCCCGGCCAGACGGCCCAATTCGCGGTATTTGAGGATCTCGCTCCGCATCTTCGCCGGCATCGGAGTCCCTTGGAGCTTCTTACCCCACGGATCGATGACCCACATGGCCTGGTTCCCAAAGCCGGCGCCGAAATAGAGCCCGTAAGGGGCCTGAATATGTTCGAAGCTCCTGCCTAAGGGAATCTCCGGCGAGGAGCTTTGCCATCTCTGATATTCGAACTTGTTGGCGTCGACGCCGACCGAAGCATAGAAGTCGCCCATCTTGCTACCTGGCTGTGGGGTGTCAAAATGGTCAGAACCCTGAGGAGCGATCAGTCGATGACCGTCGACGATGAATTCGTTTCGCTTGGCTTCGCCGCCAAAAATAGGATGGTTTTCGAGCACCAGGAATTTTGCTTGTGGTGCTTTCTGATGAACATACAGGGCGGTCGCCAAGCCGCTCAGGCCGCCTCCGACGATGGCAAAATCGAAGATCTCGCCCGTATCCTCTGCCACCTGCGGAGGATTGGCGAAGAGATGGTCGCGAATCTGGTGGCCGGCGGCCATCACTTCAAACGTGTTTCCATTCGATTCGGCGTAATCGCCCGTGCCACCGTAACCGGTCCATCCATCTTTGCCCAGTTGGGCTAGCAGTTGGTGGGGTGTCAGCCCGGTCAACAACGCCTCACCCGAGGCAAGCAGGGTGGAATTCATGAAATCCCGGCGAGAGATCTCACGATTCATGCCAAGGGCAGAATCGTGGGCTTGTTTCTTAGGATCTTCAGTCATCTGCGGTGGGCTTTCTCTTGAGCGCCTTGGCGAAACTTGATTCCTGTCATCAGATATTACAGAGAAATGGACGCTCAGGAGGCTGCGTGATCTATTGGTTCGCTTCGACAGTTGGTCTCAGGTTCAAAAGGCGAAGCGCACGCCGAGTTCCACCCGGCGGGCGGCCTCGGCGGTGAGTGGTTGCCCGAGGTTCGAGGAAGAAAGAACCGTATTCACGGCGGTCACATTCGTGTGGTTCTGCAGGTTAGCGCTGCGCGCGTTGAAGGTAAGCGTCCGCGCATGGTCCTTGTCCTTCGGGTTGATGGTGAAGGCACGGCTCAGGTTCATATCGAGGTGCGTCGTGGGCGGCATGGTTCCGAGATTGCGCGAAACATCGCCATTCACGGTGTTGGAAGTGAGGAGTCCAAAACTGGTGCTGTAGACACCTGATCCCGCGGCCGAAGCGTAGGCGGGTCTGTCGTTGAAGTTGCCGTCACCGTTGTTGTCTGTACCGGTGGTGATGTCATAGGGATGTCCGCCATAGGCATCAAACTGCGCAGTTAATTCCAGCTTATAGGGCATGTTCACATTCCCCACAAAGGTCGCGCTGTTCTTGCTTAACCAGTCGACACGCGCAGATTCTCCCTGGTTGCTGTAGCTCGACTGCGGGCTGGTATCGGTATCGCCGGCGTCCGTCTTGAAATTCATATGCGCGTACCTGGCATAGAGGCCGAAACGTTTGTAACTGTGTTGTTCCACACTGAAGGAAACAACGTTACCGGCCAGATGGCCAGAGTTTTCGTACTGCATCATGTTTTCGTTGGCTGCCATCGGACGCGGCGCGAGCAAAGCGGCCGCCGGGTTGGGCGGCATACCGACGCTGCTCGGGACCATCGGCGCGTTGATATTGCGGATACGAACCAGGTTGTAGTCTTCTCCCCAGAACAGATTGCCCCGTGCGTGCCAGTGATGGAGAAAGTCATGCTCCACATTGAAATATCCAACGAAGGTTGACGGCTGGGTCAGGGAGGAGCGGGGAAATTGATTCACGGTGCTCACCTCGATCGATCCCGGAATCGGTGTCAGAGGATTGCGGTAGCTGGGAGAGTAGATGGTCGCTTGCGCTTGCCGGATGCCGTTTAGCCGGTAGACTTCCGCGGCATAGGTTGGGCCGCTTGGCGGGTGATTGAATAACCCGGCTCGCAGATGGAAGACCCAGGTCTCCTTCTTGTCGGCCGCCCAGGCGAAGCCCGCACGCGGGCCAAAGATCACAAAAGTGTCGGGTGTGGTCTGAAAAGCATAGCGTAGTCCGGTGGTAAAGGTCAGGCGAGGCAGGAGTTTGATGCTGTCCTGCGCATAGAGACCTAATTGCCATTGGGTCAGGGGTACAAGTGGAGTGCCGGTGGTGATCTGATACGTCGTGGGTGTGCCGCCTGCAAGGTTCAGCAATGCGCGGCGGTACTGTTCGATCGGGGCGATGGTTTCTGTCTGGCCGGTAGGGTTGTTATTGGCGTCGAGCACCGGGGCGCTGCCCCCGCCAAACACATAGGCCCCGTTGAAGGTGTTGGGATCATAGTCATGCACGAATATGCCGAGCGACTGGACGCCGATTTTCACCTCGTGCTTGCCGCGCGTAACCATGACGTCATCGTCGATCTCCAGATCTCGCTCGCGGTTGTTCAGGTTCTGACTGGTGGCTCCGCCGCCAACGAAGTACCCGGCCACTTGGAGGGCCGGATCCGTCTCGAGCGGTGTCTGCGCGGTCCGCTTCCAGGTGTAGCCGATGTGGGTCTCGTGAAATGCATTCGGGCTCAGCGTCTGGGTGTTGGTCAGGCGCAGATCATACTCGCTCACCAGGCTCGAGTATCCGGCCTCGGGAAGCGTGAGGCCGCCGACCCCCTGATTGCTGAGGTTGTTGACGTGCGCTGAAAACGAAAGCGCCGCGGTGTCGTTGAGCGTGACCTGCCAGTCTTCGCGAGCGGAGGCGATCCAGAGCCGCTGCGGCGCCGCAACCGTCTGTTGCAATGGTGCGGGGTTGCCATTCGTGTCCAGCGTGGTTGCATTGACCACGTTGAACTCGTCAATGTCGCGTTTTTCGAGCGCCAGAGCAAAGCCGCTCTTCTTGGCAACGACTGGGCCGCCGAGTTCAAAGCCGTAGCGCCGCTTGCCGGCCGGCGTTGCCGTGACGGAAAAGGGATCGGTCGCGTTGAAGCTGCCGTCGCTGTCGGTAAAGAAGAGGGCCCCGTGAAACGCGTCTGCACCGGGCTTGGTAAAGATCTCAACCTGCCCACCTGAAAATGGAGGAAACGAGTACTCGGAGGAGAACAGATCCGGAGCGATTCGAATAGAGGCGATGGAACTCTTGGGGGGAAGGGCGCTCGCGTTTTGAAAACCATCGACGCGAATCATGGTTGCGGTTGGATCCCCTCCGGCAACGGTCGCCAACACCTGAAGCTCGCGCAGGAAATCATCCGGGTCATCAGCAAGCTGCTGCACCTGCTGGGTGGTCAGGGTAGTGGTATCACCGCCGTGATTCGCATCCATGGAAGTGGCGTCATTGCCGCTCACCTGCACATCCGTCTGTACTTGTGCAATTGCCAATTGCAGGTTGAGGTGTGCGCTCTGACCTGCCTGCTTATGAACTGCAGTGATGCCTGGAGCGAAACCCTCGGCGCGCACTGTGATGGTATCTGCGTTCGCCGGAACGCATGGCAACACGAAGCGGCCCGCTGCATCGGTGCTGGTGGTTTCCCCATTCGCCGCCTGCACTTGTGCTCCGGCGATCAATGACCCCCTTGGGTCGGTAATGACGCCGTCGATGTAAACGCCGGTTGTGCAAGGTTGTTGCGCGAATGCAATAGCCGGGCTCAACAGGATCGCCAGAATGGTTGCCGAAGCTTTCATCGTTGTGCCGTTGGCCCTCACCACAACTTTCTGCGGGCTGACGGAATCGATCGAGTGGTTTGCAGGGAACGGAGGCATTGATGCAGGGATAGGACGGTCTCGCGCAGGCGGTCCGGCATCGATCTTCTATCCGGGCCGAGGGCTTTGAACGCAACTGTAGGATCGTACGAGGAGGTTTCCCGTGCCCGACAGTCCTAGAGAGGCCCTCGTATCCACCGGTGCGCCGTCCGCTGACGGCGCTTCCCCGCTCGCCACCGCAGCTGACCCGGAACCCCTCTGCCTAACCGACTTCGAGCCCCTGGCGAAGGCGAAAATGTCAGCCATGGCTTGGGAATACGTCACCGCCGGCGCGGGCGATGAGCTCACCTTGCGATGGAATGTGGAAGCTTACCAACGGATTCGGCTCAAAGCCCATGTCCTCGTAGATGGTTCGAATGTAGACCCGCGCGTGACCATCTTTGGGCAGGAGCATAGCTTTCCTATTCTTCTGGCGCCCACGTCTTCGCATAAGCTGACCCATCCCGAGGGAGAGCTGGCCACAGCCCGCGGTGCGAGCGCCGCCGGCGCCACTATGGTGGTCAGTTCCTTTGCCAATACGAGCCTTGAAGATGTGGCAGCGGTGGCCACCAGTCCATTATGGTTTCAACTCTACGCACAGCCTGACCACGGCTTCATTCGCGACCTGGTGCAGCGCGCCGAGGCTGGTGGTTACCGCGCGCTTTGTCTCACCGTGGACACACCGATAAGCGGGGCGCGCAATCGTGAGACCCGGGCGAACGTTATCCTGCCGCCGTTGCCAAACCTGAATGGGTTCAAGGGTGTTGGCAGTGGTGTTCGCATAGACTCGATGGAGATTTTTTCGAGCGTACTCGATGCGTCCCTCAGCTGGAAAGACGTGGAGCATCTGCTCTCTTACGCCAGGATTCCGTTGCTGCTGAAGGGTGTGCTCAACCCTGACGATGCAGACAGGGCGGTCAAGACGGGAGTTGCTGGGATCGTGGTTTCTAACCACGGAGGGCGAAATCTGGACACGGCGCCGGCAACCATCGACGCGCTGCCCCAGGTGGCAGAAAAAGTCGCCGGGCGCGTGCCGGTATTAGTAGATGGCGGTATTCGGCGCGGGACTGACGTGCTTAAGGCGCTGGCCTTGGGCGCCAACGCAGTGCTCATCGGACGGCCGTATCTCTATGGATTGGGCGCGGCGGGCGAAGCCGGTGTCACGAAGGTGTTGAATATTCTGCAGCGCGAGTTTGAGATGGCGATGGTCCTGACCGGCAGGATGACCATCGCCAATATTGACCGATCGGTGCTCTGGCCTTAAGCGAGGGTCTCCCTAGCCAGAGTCTTTATCAAGGCAGCAAGTGCAGCGGGCTGATTGCGGCGGCTTGGATAGTAGAGCCGCGTCAGAGGCGGGCGAGATCGTGACGCACATCGCATTCTATGCAGGCTGGCCGAATGCGTAGGAGCGCCTGGGCAAGATCGGAGTGAAAGAAGGAACTGGGTTTACACTGCCATCAAGACCCTCTTTCATGAAAGGAACTTGTTCACTTGAAGCGACTGCGCATCACATCTGTTCTAATTCTGTCTATCGTTTTAGTCGTTGTGGCCAACGGCTCCGCGCAGACTGCTCCGCAACGCGTAATTATCGATACGGATCCGGGCGTTGATGACGCCATGGCAATCCTGCTGGCCCTGAACTCGCCGGAACTCAAGGTCGAAGCGTTGACCGTGGTACCGGGTAACGTGGAAGCCGCACAGGGTCTCGAAAACGCCCTGAAGCTTGTGTCGCTTGCAGGGCGATGTGATGTGCCTGTGGCGGCCGGAGCACAGCACCCGTTGAATCAAAAGTTGATCACGGCTCAGTTCTGGCACGGCAAGAATGGCCTTGCCGGAGTCGAGTTGCCCGCCCCGAAATGCAAACCGGATGCGCGTTTTGGGCCCGACTTGATCATCGAGATGGTGCATAGGTATCCCCATCAAATCACCCTCATTCCCGTCGGTCCGCTGACGAATATAGCGTTGGCCGTTTCTAAAGATCCCGAAATCACATCTCTGGTCAAAAACATTGTCATTATGGGGGGCTCCATCACCGGCGGTAACGTAGACGGAGCGGCAGAAGCGAACATCTACAACGATCCGGAGGCCGCACAAATCGTTTTTAATGCCGGCTGGACGGTCACCATGGTCGGCTCCGACGTGGGGGAACGCACCCTGATCACGCGCAAATATTTGACCCAATTGCAGGCGAACCACGCGCCGGAAAGCGACTTTATCGCCAAGCTTGCCGATTTCTACCTGACCCGTTCGGAGAAAAGCGGCTACCAGGGAGCTGCGATGTACGACCCGCTGGCAGTGGCCGTGGTGATTGACCCAACCCTGGTCACGCTCAAAAACATGCATGTGGACGTGGAAACCAAAGGTGAGTTCACCCGCGGGGAAACCGTCGCCAATCGCATGGGATACGATGAGAACAACGTTCTGCACGGCGATCACTATGAGATCGACGGCCTGACCGCTCTAAAGCCAAATGCCCGGGTTTGCGTGTCATCAGACAGCGATCGATTTCTGCAGCTGTTTGTGAGCCGGATCAACGGAAAAAAAGATCCTCAGGGGCTTTAGAGTGCGTGAGAACACGAAAGCAAAGCGCAGATCAGAACCAGGCCCGTATCCGGATTTCCGGCATGCGGATTGCATCACCGATGTCCAATAGCGGACATCGGTTCTCGGCATTGAACACCAACTCACTTCGCCGTTCGATGAGCGTATTGATAACACGCTCCTTCTGAGCTTGAAGAGTGGTACCGGGATTGCCCATTGCTTACAGCAACTAGGGGCGCCAAATGAAACTATTACAAGACATGAAATTTGCACTCAGGCTGTTGCGTAAGAGTCCCGGCTTCGCCTGCGTTGCGATTGTCATCATGGCCCTCGGAATCGGGGCGAATACTGCGATCTTCAGCGTCGTCCAGGCGGTCTTGCTGGAACCATTGCCATTCCCGGACGCCGATAGATTGGTACAGATCTGGCACGTTCCTCCACAGACGAGTTTCCCGGGAATGACGCGCTTCTCCGTTTCGGCAGCGAACTTCCTCGATTGGCAAAAACAGAACAATGTCTTCGAGCAAATGGCACTCTACGGTGGTGCGGGGTTTGACATCACCGGGGCTCAAAAACCTGAGTCGATCATCGCAGGCGCGGTAAGTTCCAACTTTTTTTCGGTACTTGGCGTTCAGCCCCTTCACGGACGTGTTTTCCTACCCCAGGAGGACCGCCCCGGCAGCAATCATGAGGTGATCCTCAGCTACAAGTTATGGCAGTCGCGCTACGGCTCAGACGCCAACGTGCTTGGTAAATCCATCAATCTCGACGGGGACCCCTACGTGGTCGTCGGCGTCATGGGCCCGAAAATGGTCCTGCCTGCTTTCGCCCAGCTTTGGACCCCTCTTGGTCTTAGCGACAAGCAAGCGGCCGTGCGCGGTGAGCATAACTTCCTCTCCATTGGCCGCCTTAAACCCGGCGTTACTCTGGGCCAGGCACAGGCCGAGATGAACACCATTTCGCAGCGTCTGGCGAAGGCGTATCCCGAGGACGACAAGGGTTGGGGTGCGCTGGTTAATTCCATGCGCGAAGAGACGGTCGGCACTATCCGTCCGGCGTTGCTCATGATGCTCGGGGCGGTGGCTTTCGTGCTTCTGATCGCCTGCGCCAATGTCGCCAACCTTATCCTCGCGCGCACCTTCGCCCGTCGTAAAGAGATCGCCATCCGCTCTGCAGTGGGCGCAACCCGCTCTAGCATCATCCAGCAACTGCTCAGCGAATCCTTGATCCTCTCCCTATGCGGAGGGGCGCTCGGTCTCCTGGCCGCCCGCTTTGGGATAGAACTGCTGCTCAAGGTCTTCGCCGATAAGTTGCCGCGCATGGGTGAGATCGGTCTGAACGGTTCAGTACTCGCCTTCACCTTCGGACTCTCCATCGCCACCGGCATTCTTTCTGGTCTACTGCCCGCCTGGAGCATGACCAAAGGGGATGTGAGCAACGCTCTGAAACAAGGTCTTGGCCGCACAGACGCTGACAGTGGAAGCAACAAGACCCGCTCCACCCTGGTGGTCATCGAGGTCGCGCTCTCTGTCGTATTGTTGATTGGAGCCGGGCTCATGGTCCGCAGCCTTTGGAAACTGCAAAACATTAACCCCGGCTTTGACCAGCACAACGTCCTCACTCTTGCCCTGATGGTGCCCAAGCATCAATTCACCGAGCCCAGGCAAGAATCGCAATTCTTCGATGAGGTGCTTGCGCGCGTGCGCTCACTGCCTGGTGTCGAGTCCGCTGGAGCGGTAGACAATTTACCTCTGCTCGGCGGCTCAAATCAACCGGTTGCCGCCGAAGGGCATCCCCTGGTCGCGTTGTCAGAACAACCCGAGGTGTCGGTCCGTGTCGCGACCTCAGGATACATCCAGGCCATGCACATTCCTCTTCTCCAGGGCCGGAACATCAGCGCCGATGACACAGCCGATTCAGCGCCCGTCGTGGTCATCAGCCAATCCATGGCAGAACAGCTGTGGCCCAACCAACGCCCTATCGGACGGCATCTGAGACTCTCGTTTTATCCAGACATAGACCGCGAGGTCGTCGGGGTCGTAGGCGATGTGAAGCAGCTGGGCCTGGACAGCTCCGCCGGTATGGCTACGCTCTATTGGCCACTCGCACAGGTCACGGGCTCCCCCAACGCCCCTTGGCGCGCACGCCCTCTGACCCTCGCCGTCCGCACCACATCCCCGCCTCAAACTCTGGCCACCGCGGTTACGGGCGCCGTCAACCAGGTGAACAAAGACATCCCGGTGGACAATGTCATCACGCTGGAGGACTTTGTCGGCGAGACCCTGACGCCGCACAGTTTCAACATGCAGCTGCTTGCGATCTTCGCTCTGCTCGCTCTCGTCCTCTGCGCAATTGGCATCTACAGCGTGCTTGCCTATTCGGTGAAACGCAGCATGAGGGAGATCGGCCTGCGCATTGCTCTTGGAGCTTCGCTGCGCGACGTCGGGCGCCTGGTGATCGTTCAAGGAATGAAGCCCACACTGGCGGGCATCGGCATCGGACTCATTGCGGCCCTCGCATTGGGCCGCGTTGCCGCCAGCCTGATCTACGGAGTCAGTTCCCGTGACCTGGTAACTTTCCTGGCTGTCACCATGCTGCTTATCCTGGTATCGTTCGGGGCCAGCCTGGTTCCCGCATTCCGCGCCACTCGCGTTGATCCGCTCGCGGTGCTTCGCGACGAATGAACCGTTTCGATAATCTTCCTATACCATCACGGGTAATGGACTCTATCGAATGGTGACCTCACTATTGCTTGCAGTGCTGGCGGCTGCTCCGGCTACGAGTGCTGAGGCTGCGACCAAGGCGGCGATCGCCCGGGTGCACGCGGTGGATGCTCTGATCCACGCCGTCATCTCCCTCGATCCCACCGCGCTCGATCAGGCCCGCGCCATCGACCGGGGGCGTAGGGCGCGCGGGCTGCTCTACGGCTACGCGATTTTGCTCAAGGACAACATCGAGGCGGAGGGGCCGCTCCCTACCACCGCGGGCAGCATGGCGCTGCTCGATAACGTGACCCATCACGATGCTGCGCTGGTGGCGCGGCTGAGGGCAGCGGACGCGGTCATCCTGGGCAAGACGAACTTGTCAGAATGGGCGAACATTCGCTCCGACGCCTCCATCTCGGGTTGGAGCGCGGTGGGCGGCCAGACCCGCAATCCCCACGCGCTTGACCGCGATCCGTGCGGCTCCTCCTCGGGCAGCGCCGCCGCGGTAGCAGCGGGCGAGGTGGAGGCCGCGATCGGCACCGAGACCGACGGATCCATCACCTGCCCGGCGGCGGTGAACGGCGTGGTGGGGCTGAAGCCCACGGTCGGTCTGGTGAGCCGCGCACGGATTGTGCCCATTAGTCACAGCCAGGACACCGCTGGTCCGATTGCAGCCGATGTGGCGACCGCGGCGCGGGTTCTCGGCGCGATCGCGGGCGCAGACCCCGCCGACCCGGCGACCAAGGACGCTGACGCGCACATCACCGATTATTTGGCGGCCCTCAAACCCGATGCGCTCAAGGGCGCCCGCATCGGCGTGCTACGCTTCGCCACCGGCTGGTCGGCGCCGACCGACAAGCTGTTCGAGCAGGCGCTGGCCGTGCTGAAGGCGCAGGGAGCGACGTTGGTCGACATCACCACGCTCAAAGACCGCGAGAAGATTGGTGAAGCGGAGACGCTGGTGCTCCATACCGAGCTCAAGGTAGATCTGAATGCCTATCTCGCAACCACTCCGGCGGCGGTGAAGACGCGCACGCTCGCCGACGTCATCGCGTTCAACACAGCGCATGCCGATCGCGAGCTCGCGCTCTTCGGGCAGGAAGCGTTCGTGAAGGCTGAGGCGACCAAGGGACTTGACGATCCTGCCTACCAGGCGGCGCGCGCGACATCGCTACGGATCGCCGGCCGCGACGGGATCGACGCCATGCTGGCCGCCAACCACCTCGACGCACTCGTATCGCCGACCATGCCGCCGGCCTGGAAAATCGACGCAGCCAACGGCGATCAGATCAACGGCGCAGGGGCGGGCTCGCTGGCGGCGGTCGCAGGCTATCCGCACCTCACTGTGCCCATGGGAGCAGTCATGGGACTCCCGGTCGGCCTTTCGATAATTGGTCCAGCCTGGAGCGAAGCGCGGCTGCTCGGCTACGGCTATGCATACGAGCAAGCGGCCAAGGCAAAGGTGACACCGCGCTTTCTGCCATCGATCGAGGCAGAACCGCCGATTGCGCCGCTGCTCGAACCGCTGCAGCGGTGAGGGAAACAAGCTGTAGTCGTGCCTAGCCCAGGACTGGCGTCCTGGGACATTTTCAGCCGTCCCTGCCGGGACTGGTTCGTTTTACCAAATCCTACCCAGGATTTCATCCTGGGCTACTATCAGCCGTCCCTCCGGGACTGTTTCTTCCTTTCAAATCCTGGGCTACCAGTCCGAACAAAGCGAGACCAATCCTCCAATTGCAACGTAACAGCCCCGCAGGGGCGGCTGAAAGTAGCCCAGCACGCACCCGGATTTCCTGTGGAGCCTGTTGGCATCAATGAGCCTCATGCGGCTTTCTGTAAAGAAAGCCGCAAACGCAGACTTGTCCAGAGCAGCGTACAGGAAATCCGGGGCAGTGCTGGGTATGTTTCACGTAGGCGAACCAGTCCCGCCAGGGACGGCTGAAAATGTCCCAGGATGCAAATCCTGGGTGCACTCCTTCTCCACGCAAATGCTTAGCGCCGACGAATCAACCTATTCCGCTGCACGAGTTTTCACGCAGACTCTTTGTCCCTGAGGTTTTGTTGTTAGATGCAAACCAATCCGGGACAAACAGAACAGTTCACCCCAAAACGGGACCTTACGTCTGCCTATGCGGGGAAAATACGCCAACAAGAGCAATACGGCGACAGTAATATGCCGACATGACAGCCAGTTACATGGGTCGTGCGAACCAGCAGACTACGAGGCCTTTGTTCCGGTCCTTTGTCCTCGGAGAACGTATCCTGCTTCGCCCTATCGTCGCTCTTCTTGCTGTCGGCATTGCTGCAGTCCCGGCCGTCGTCAGGGCTCAGACCCTGGACGGCACGACTCCATTGCAATACACACCGCTCGAATCACCATGCCGTGCCGTGGATACCAGGCTTACGGGCGGCCCCATCGCCGCTGGCACCAGCCAATCCTTCAATCCTGCGGGAGGCGCGTGCAATATTCCGCTCCCGAATACGGGACCCATCGTCTACGCCATAAATGTAACAGTCATTCCACACGGCCCATTGGGCTACTTGTCGGTCTGGCCGACAGGCGCAGCTCAGCCGCTGGTATCGACATTGAATTCTCCGGACGGCCGCGTAAAAGCAAACGCGGCCCTTGCCACAGGAGGCAACGGCGGAGAGATCAGCGTATATGCCACCGACACCACTGACTTGTTGCTGGACGTAAGCGGATACTTCACGCATGAGCCCGCCTCATACATGTATGTTCCCGTCACACCTTGTAGGGCCGTAGACACGAGGATTAGCAACGGCACGAGTTTTGGAGCGCCGTCCTTGGTGGCCGGCCAACAGCGCACCTTCCAGTTGGCCAATAGCGTTTGCCATCTCCCTCCAGCTGCACTTGCCGGCGGAGGAGCCGTTTCGATGAATGTCACCGCCGTCCCTATAACGGGTCACCCTGTAACGTATGTGACCGTTTGGGGGACTTCAGCGACGGAGCCACAAACACCGCTTGCATCAACCGTAAATGCACTCACAGGTATAGTGACAGCGAATGCATCCATCGTGACCATTAGCCCGTCAACGTCTCAGTCCGTTTCCGTTTATTCAAGCGATGATACGGATCTGATTCTCGATATAACAGGGTACTTCGCCCCCGCGAGCCTCGCTCCTTCGGGGCTTTCGTTATATACTTTGGCGCCCTGCCGGGTTCTCGACACGCGTGAATCGAGCGGAGCATTCCAAGGCGAACTGACGGTTCCCTTCGCAACCGGTAACGATTGCAGCATACCTGCCAACGCCCAGGCATACGTGGTGAATGCAACAGTGGTCCCCTCGGGCCCGCTTGATTGCCTCTCACTTTGGCCGGACGGTATACCGCAACCAGTCGTATCCACGCTGAATGCTTCAGATGGGTCGATCACATCGAATATGGCGATTGTCAGCACCACGAACGGATCGATCGACGCCTTTGCAGCATCCGCGACTCAATTGATTCTCGATGTGTCTGATTACTTCGCCGCGGCTGCGGGGCCAACCGTTGTATTTATAGGCGACCAAATCACCTCAGACATGTTCACACCAGCCTTCCAGGCTCAGCACCCACTCTGGATCAACCGTGCCACGTCCGGGGAAACCTCCACCCAAACCCTCGCCGCCTTCCAGCAGAACTGCATCCGGGCGTCCGCTCCTGTGAGTATTTGCCACGTCGTCACGGGCACAGTAGACATGATCAACGCAGCGCAAGATCCCACCACCATCGCCGGCGCGGAAACCGTAGTACGAGCCAACATCCTCCAGATGGCACAGGAAGCAGCGGCGGCGAATATCAAGCTCATTGTAGGCACCGAACCCCCGGGCGTAACCCCGGATTACGGTTACAGCAGTGTCCTGCCCGCTGAGGATGAGGGGATCAGCGCTAATAACGCTTGGATTCTGCAGACTTTCGATGGAACTTCTGCGCCTGTTCCTCTGGTTGGCACAGGGAGTGGGACCGATGGCGTGGTTACAGCTAACTACTACCAGGCTCTCTCTGGCGTGGCGGTTACCATCATCCAGGGGTACCTTCCGGGGGACAGCAATGATGGCATCTCCCCGAACACAGCCGGGTACGCCGCCATGCTGCCACTGATCGAGTCGGCTATTAACAGCTTGCAGGCGGAAGCTAGGAAGTGACCTCTAAGGAAAGCGCTTCTAACTGCTTTCCACTCTATTTTCTACCTGAAAATGTAGCTATGACCATCTCTTCGATGACTTTGTAACTCACGGGCTTGGAAATAAAATCATCCATCCCGGCGGCCAAACAGCGGTCACGGTCTTCGCTCATCGCAGATGCGGTCATAGCAACAATGGGTACGTGATCACCGATGGACTCTTCCCGCCGGATCTGAATGGCGGCCTCGAGGCCGGTCATCTCAGGCATTTGCACATCCATGAGAATCAGATCGAAATCACTGTGTCTCCATTGCTCCACAGCCTCCAGGCCATTTTTTGCCAGCGTGATCCGATGTCCCATCTTGCCCAGCATAGTCATGGCGACTCTTTGATTCACCAGGTTATCTTCCGCCAGCAGGATGCTTAACGATAGCGGCGAAGCGGAGATCCCGGCGGCCGGTTGAGTGACTGTCGCGTTGTCATCAATGATCAGGCTGGGCAACCCCTCTAAAGCTTCTTCACTCGGGATGGGCAGCGGTGGCTGCGATGCAGGCGCCACGTCAAAGTAAGCATGAAAGGTTATGGTTGTGCCCTCCTCGGGCATGCTCTTGAGGCCGATCGAGCCTCCCATCAAAGTCACAATGCTCTTCGAGACCGCCAGTCCCAGCCCAGTACCACCGTATATCCGATTGTCGGAAGTTTGCGCTTGCTGAAACTCCTGGAACAGTCCTTCCTGTTGATCCCGTGCGATTCCGATCCCGGTGTCGCGGATGGAAAACTCGAGACAAGCGCGGTCGTTCTTAACCGCCTCCACAGAGACATCTACGTAGACTCCTCCGTGATCCGTGAATTTAACCGCATTCCCCACCAGATTGATCAGGACCTGGCCAAGCCGGATAGGGTCACCAGTCAGGTCAGCGGGCACATCGGGCATGATGTGCACGGCGAGTTCCAGGCCCTTTTGCTGGGCGAGGAAGGCGAGGCTACTCAACACATCCTTGACCAGGCTAGGTAAATGGAAGGCAACCGAATCGAGAACGGCTTTGCCTGCTTCCATCTTCGAGTAATCGAGGATTTCATTAATGATGGTCAACAGGCGATCCGCTGAGGACTTCACCGTCAGCAGAAAATCGCGCTGCTCTTCACTCAAAGTTGTGCTGAGCGCAAGCTCCGTCATGCCGAGAATGCCGTTCATCGGCGTCCGTATTTCATGGCTCATGTTTGCCAGGAATTGGCTTTTGGCGCGGCTAGCCTGCTCGGCGGCAATCATCGCCTTGGTCAACTCCTCTTGCGACCTGGCATACCTCACCTGCAAGATCGCTGCTCGCACCCCATAGATCGCAACCGCCGCCGAAATGCAGACAAATCCCAACCATGGGTGCTCCGGCGCAATCTCAACCCCCATGAGTGTGATAGCCAGAGTGAATAACACCGGGCTGAGGTTATCAATCAGCAGTCCCACTGTCCGCTGGCCGCTGCTGCGTTCACTCTGGTCGGTATGAGGCTTGTGTTGGAAGGCAAACGAGCCCAAGAGAGTCAAGTAAGGCGCCCCCCATAAGGCGTCTTGCACTCCGTCAGGCCACCCGCGCTTCAGTTCGAGGTAGCCCAGGATAATAAGCACTATCCCGTTGACCCACAGATAGAGCGAGAGGGTGCGATAAAAACGTTTTCTTGCCGGGCTCGGATCGGAAAAGAAGCGCAAGGTCACCGCTCCGACCAGAATCCAATTCTCCGCATTATCCAAGTACATGAGATTCGTCGCAGAGATCGCTTCGGGACGGACATGCGAGGGCAGTACCGAGAACAGTTGCAAGTATGCGAGCATGGCTGCGATGAGCGCTTGAGTCCCATCAAGCCATGCGAAGATCCTCAGGCCGGCATCCGCACTTCTGGAGCAGATCGCCAGCATGATAGGAATTCCATACGCAAAAAAGAAGAAGTCGGAGTTGAGGGCCCGGGTCTGAGTGTGTATGCGCAGCGCGAAGTAATAGTACGTAAATCCAAGTTGACCAATCGCTGCAAGCAGCAAACCGGACCCGAATAAGAGCCACAATGGCCTGGTCTCTGGGGCTTCGCTATAAGCGCCAAGCAGGCACACCGTAACTCCCATAGTGGGAAACATAAGAACGAACAGGTTGGACAGGAACGTCGCACGCGGATTAAAGGCGAGTAGAGTCACGTGAGCGGCCACCAGGATCGTGCCCGCCACGAAGAGATTGCGAGCCGCCCCTGGCGCCGCCCTCATCACTGCCCACCCCGTAAAAATCCGTCCATCAGGAGCCCTCGACAACTTTTGCGCCGCGGAGAGTTGTGCCAAAACGAGACAACCCAAGGCCGAAACATGGGGGTACTCAGGCCGGGGACGTGTGTGACCTTATATGGGGCTTATCGGCGCATCTGTGGAGCACGCCAGTCAACCGTCGCCTGGAGCGAAAGAAGACACACTCTGGAAGAATGAATCCCAAGGAAACTACGGCATCGAAGTTCGCCGCAGCACGCTGGCAGGCTCTCCGAGCGGACGAATCCTACAGACTGCCCGGTACCGTTCTTGGTTTGAGGGAAGCTACCCCGAGCGAATCACTTGGGTTTGAACTCGATTGCAGGAGAGCTTAAGAGAATTTTGTGCCGATTACAGCGGTTTAACAATGGGTGTAGGCCGAAACAAGCGGCCCGCGCCGGGACCGCTCCTCGCGGGCTTTGTCAGACCACAGTAATTGTTAAACCGCTTTAGGCGTGCCCGGCCGTAACCTTGCCAAAAACGCGGCAGAAGTTTCCGCCGGCGACTTTGCCGATATCGTCCGGCGCGAAGCCCTGGAGCAGCATCTCGCCCACAACCGGGGGGAAAAATCCTCCGGTCAGGCCCGGCCAGGCCTTGTTGGTGCCTTGGCCAACACGCGAGGAGAGCAAATCTGTGTCGGTGCCGATACCGACGTGGTCGATGCCCACCGCGTCGACCATCGCCTTGATGTTTTCCACGAATTCTTTCGGCGAATCCGCCAGTTTCGTCCACACGCCGATCACGCCGCCGGCGTCGGCCACGACCTTCGCGTGTTCTTTGCTGATCAAGTGTGGCTTCATA
Source organism: uncultured Acidobacteriaceae bacterium (assembly GCA_963711525.1). Taxonomy (GTDB): domain Bacteria; phylum Acidobacteriota; class Terriglobia; order Terriglobales; family Acidobacteriaceae; genus PALSA-350. Next base: position 445,003 of record CAVQEO010000001.1, read on the forward strand.
ATTGCCGCCATCCTGGGGTTGTCGCCGGTTCGGCTGTCGAGGCCGGTATGGGACACAAGGATCGGCTGCGTGGTCACCTTCAACGCGCCCAACACCGTCTCGGGACTGGCGTGGGCGAGGTCCACCACGATCCCCAATCGGTTGCACTCCTTCACCACCTCTGCGCCAAAAGCAGTCAGACCACCAAGGTGAGCGGGCGCCGTGATCACATCGCCCAACGGCGACACCATGTCGTCTCGCTCGTGAAGCAGTTGAAGGTCACGCAGACCGCGTTTGTACACCTCCTCCACTCGCTCCAGGCGCCCCTCGATGAACTGCGACCCTTCGACCGTCTGGACGATGGTTGGTCGACTATGGTCGTGCGCGGCTTGCAGGTCTTTCACGTTCAGCGCGCGGTGAATGTGTCCCTTTTCCAACTCCGCGTCGATTGCCGTGAGCCAGTGAAGAAAGACGTCTCGCGCGTCGCCGGGCTTGGCAAATGCTGCGAAATCCAGCCCGAAGCTCGCACAGACGGCGGTAAGGCCTGACTGTCTGAGCGCTTCTGCCAGAGAAAGGGCTGGAGCCTGGGGTTGCTCCTCCTGCCGCGGCGGCTGACCTTGCGGATGCGGTTCTGTTCCCGCGGGATAGACATGGTTGTGGATGTCGATGGCAATGAATCGGGACATGACCCGCGCAACGCGCGGATCCACCGCATCGGCCGCCGCATTCACCCATGCCGGCCTGAGCAACATCGCACCGCCGGCGCCCACTGCAGTCGTCAGGAATTCTCGTCGCGAAAAACCGTGATTCTTATTTTTCAAGACAGCACTCATAATAGACCATCATCAGAGCGCGGTTGAGATAATGACGCGTCGGTCAAGGTTTTCGGCCCGGTATATTCTGGTGCTTCGCCGGGAAACCCAGAACATCGGCAACTACATCGTTGAGAGGGTGGATTGAATGAGCCGAATGAGTCGTCGTAGCTTATTGGCCACGACCGGAATGGGCATCTTGTCTGGGGGTATTCGTCGCGTTTTCGGTGTCGAATCAACCGTCGATTCTCTGCCAGACACGACCCCGGCAGAGAATCAGAAACAGCCGCTTGCTCTGGACAAGTACCAGCCGGCGAGCATGCTCCACGTCAAAGAAACGCACGTGCCGCGAGCCAAATATCCGGTTATCGATTTCCATACCCACCTGACCTTCTCGGCACACACAGTCAATGGTGTTTCCTTGGGAGCGGAACGCACAATCGTCGGCCGTCCGGAGGAACTGCTGCCCATCATGGAGCGCAGGAATATCCTTGCCTTGACCAACCTCACAGGCGGTTTTGCGGTCGGCCTGGAAAGTACCGTCGCCCAATACGACAAGCGCTTTCCGGCCCGCTTTTATACTTTTACCGAGCCCTCCTATAACCTGTTTCAGCAGTCGAACTATCCTCAGTTGCAGGCAGACGCTATCCTCGCTGCCCACCAATCAGGCGCCCGCGGTCTAAAAATTTTGAAGACCCTCGGTCTCTTTTTGCGCCAGCAAACGACCACAGGCAACCTGGTGAAGGTGGATGATCCCCGATTTGACCCGATGTGGGAGGCCTGTGCCGGCCTGCGCATGCCCGTAGCCATTCACGTATCCGATCCAGTGGCATTTTTCACGCCAACGAATCGCTTCAATGAGCGTTACGAGGAACTGAACAATCACCCGGATTGGTCCTACTTCGGAGCCGGGTTTCCCTCCAACGCGGAAATTCTGGAAGCACGCAATCGAGTCTTTGCTCGCCACCCCAAGACGAACTTTGTCGCCTTACATGTCGGCAACTTCGCCGAAAATCTCGACAACGTCTCCCAAAACCTCGATCGCTTCCCCAACATGCACGTAGACATCGCCGCCCGCCTGAATGAGCTGGGCCGGCAGCCTAGGGCAGCACGCAAGTTCTTTGACAAGTATCAGGACCGCATTGTTTTTGGAACAGATGCTACGCCGCATGGAGATAAATTCCCGCAGCAGGTATTCAACGATAGCCTGTACGAAATCTACTTCCGGTTTCTAGAGACAGATGATGAATACTTCGATTACGCTCCCGCACCGGTACCTCCTCAAGGGCGCTGGAAGATATCGGGAGTCGATCTGCCCGATGGAATTTTGCATAAGGTTTACAACCAGAATGCAGCTCGGTTGCTCCACGTGGCAGCCGGTTGACAAGCTCTACTGCTCGATCGTCCATCCAATACCAAAGGAGCTCTATGTCACGATCTGCCGCGTGGTGCATCCTGCTTGTCTTGGCCGCGGCGATTCCAGCATATGCGCAGAAAGACACTGTGGTTGTACGGCCGGTTGAAATCGAGGATGTACTGGTGAATCCAGGGATGGGCATTACTACATTTCAGCGATTCAACGGCCAGGCGCTCAACCCGCCTTTCGAATGGTCAGAGCGCGGCCCGGTTGCCGTTCTGCCCGAAGCAGCCGAGAAACCGGACTTTCCGGATACATCGATCGCCTACCTTCGCTGGTACTGGAGTGCCCTCGAACCGGAACCAGGCAAATTTCACTGGGAAATTATCGACCTCGCATTGCAGGAAGCGCGAAAGCATCGACAGACGTTGGCCATTCGGCTGATGCCCTACTCGGACCGCGACCCCCTTCCCGGCTGGTATCGCGACTCGGGCGCCCGGCGTGCCAATAAGCCAGCCGATAAGGATGGGAATATATGGCAACCCGACTTTAGCGATCCGTTGTATCTCAAGTACTGGGGCGCGTTGGTTGCGGAAGCAGGCAAGCGATACGATGGCAACCCTACGCTCGAAAGCGTCGATATCTCGTCCGTGGGATATTGGGGAGAGGGCTGGAGCCCCTACATGCCGGCTTTCTCTGCCCAACAACCGCTCATAGACATTTGGCTTAAGAGCTTTCGCAAGACAACATTGTTGATGAATTTCGATCAACCGCAAGCGCTGGCCTACGGCACGCAGCACGGCGCGGGCTGGCGATTGGATTGTCTGGGGGACATGCGCCCCAAGTTTCCCGAGATGCTGGATATCTATCCCCAACAAGTGGTGCGTACCGGCATTCAGAATGTCTGGCAGCACGCACCGGTATCGCTCGAGACCTGCGGTACCCCGTCTACCTGGAAACGGGATGGCTTTGACGTTACCTATATCCTCGATCAGGCTCTGCGCTGGCACATCAGCTCGCTCAACGTAAAATCATCTCCCATTCCTCCTGAATGGGAAAAGCAGTTTGAAGACTTTGAGCGCCACATGGGATATCGCTTTATTCTTCGGCGTCTCGAATACCCGGCCACGGTTAAAGCTGGGACTTCAATGCCGATTTCCATGTGGTGGCTAAATGCGGGAGTCGCTCCGATTTACAAGGAGTATTGGTTGGCTGTAGAACTGCAGTCCGGGGAAAAGACCACCGTCCTTCGCATCCCGGCAGATCTGACCAAGTGGCTCCCGGGCGACGCGGTTGTGGACACATCCTTATCCATACCCCAGGATCTGCCCCCTGGTACCTATCATTTTCGTGTCGCACTGCTCGATCCCAGAACCAGCCAACCCGCCGTATTGCTGGCCATCAAGGGGCGACAGCCTGACGGCTGGTACGACTTTGGATCGGTCGCACTGAAACCGTAACACTGTCCCCCATTTGATGGAGATGGTCGTATTCGTTCGCTGTCTAGTGAACCGTCGAGGCAACGACGGCAGAGGCGATGACACCCGTAGCGACAGCAGCAAGGACGTAGTTGCCATCGACCGACCGCCACTCATAGCCACGTGGTGGAGGGTTCAGATGATATTGATGATAGTCAATCGGTCGCGCCCTGTTCCAGTCAGCCGGTTTCATGTGGTAGCCCTTCTTCCATTCATTATGGCGAACGTAGGTGTCATGATGATCGTCAGCATGATGATCGTCAGGATGATCCTGGGCCAATGCCATAGGGCCTATGAGGCTTGCGCCTAGAGTGGTGACGGCTAGAATTCTGTAGATTTTTTTCATGCAGTTTCCTCGCAATCCAACAGATAGATGCCGGCCAAGCTGGTGAGGGTTGCTGCCGCCAACTCTAATAGGCTCATCATCAACCGCTATAACTCCATGCCGCATTCTCTTCCTGTTCTTGGCCGGGTTGCCCAGTAGTCAGCCGTTCGCGCGCTTGATACGCGACCGTGCCGGGGGTTCGGTTAGCGATAAGGAGAGCGGAAAGCCGGTGGAGAGTGCCGTGCACGGTCCGTCTAAGCCAGCGTGTAGACCTTTGCTTCCCAGGGATAAATCGGCTCTCGCCCGGCCCACTCCGGGGGAACGGCGCGATTCTGGGTTACCTCTCTCCAGTTGCTGCCGGCGGGAACGCTGGGCCAGTTATTCACGATGTACTCCGCATTAGCAACAGATACATCGCTTCCCCAATCGGAAAAGTTGGCCACCACCACAACCGGCGTCTGGCCCGCCGCGCCTCGCTGCCATGCCAGCACCCGCTTGCCATCGTTGAAGTCGACTTGAATGAAGTCAGTGTCGTTCACCGAGAGTGCTGCAGAGGAGGTGCGGAACTGCACCAGCTGCGCCACGTACTGAAAGACGCTGTTGCGCCACGGATCGGTGGTGACCAGGTCATAGTTGATCGGATCGGTCTGCTTCAGATTCGTAAAATTCGGGCTGCCCGGCAAAATGTCCATCGGGTCGGCAAATTCATCACCCCCAAAAATCATGGGAATGCCCACCGCAGTCAGCAGACAAACGAAGGCCAATCTCAGCGGCTTGTCCTTAAGAACAATGCCAAACCGATCAAGGAAATTGTAAACACGGTCGTTATTGGTCCCGTCGCCGTCCGTGTTGCCGACATCATGAGAGCCGATGTAATTGACCGCCTGAGCCCCGTCGCTAAACAGAATGTTGTTTTGCGAGTCGCGCAGGTTGCGGCAGTCGATCATTTCGCGAACCGTCCATTCGAACGAGGGTTGCCCCTCTCCATTGCGCCCGACGATCGCATTGCGCACCCGGTTTCGGAACTTATCGTTCCAAAGCGCGTCGATGTAGCCCATCAGCGCAGCCGGTTCCGAAAGTTCTTCTCCTACGGTAAGGAATCGCGCATCGGCTCCGCCCACGGGATTTCCCTGCGCATTCCAGCGTTCGTTCCAAAGTGCGCGCGCTCCCACGCGGAACTCATTGACGAAATCGTAGTTGTTCACGTTGTTCACGCTGTCGAGGCGGTAGCCGTCGAGGTGGTAGTAACTCATCCACCAGTTCATTTGCGTTAGCATGTGCTGACGCCCCGGATAAAACTGCCCCGTTGCGCCGGAGACCGGATCAAAGGTGTTCGTAAGATAGGCGTATTTCCACAAATCGCCACCGAACCCATTGCGCCCTCCCTGTTCTGGATCCGGCGGATTAGCGTCCCACTGCACGTGGAAATCCAGAAAATTGATCGTTCGGTAAGCGTCCTGATCAGAAAATGCCATCACCCCGTCGTAAAAATAGCGGATGCCGTTGCTGTGACAGCCGCGAATCAGGTTGGTAAAATCGCTGGTCGCGGTCGGTGACGGCTGGGTGAGGGGACGGCCAAGATCGAAGTCCGGCGCGAAATAGTTGCTGGTCGAGTATCCCCACGAACTCCGATCGGCATAAGTGTCCGCCGGGGGGAGCAATTCCAACGCATTGATCCCCAGATCCTGAAGATAGGCCCGGCCCGCTGCAAGTACGGCGATTGTAGGAAAGCTCGGTGACGTTGCCTCTTCGACAATCAATGACAGCACATCCTGAAAGGTTCCTACCCCCACATGGGTTGCATCCGGCAGATCCCCCGTCTTGGTCCATGCGGTGGGTAGCTCATAAATCACCATTTGGTTGTTGGTTGGCAGCAGTTGCATGCTTGCGTCGGGATTCGCGTCAAACGTTAGCGGCGCCGCTTGTGGATCGGTAGGCACAAGCTCACCATTCAAAAGCCGGATCACTGCCGGCGCGGCTCCAGAGTCCGTCGCGTCGCCGGCAGGCACAGTGGAGGTCAGCCGCCAATCAACGCAATAGGCGGCCGGATCCGTGCATTGCAGGCGCCCGTTGGCGGCCCCTGGATAAACGTTGGTGTTCGCGACATCGAACCAGTAATGGTAAACCTGGCCGTCGATCAGATTGCAGTCGGCAGCCGCAATCTCCCACAGGTCTCCCGCGGTAGATAGCGGTGACGGCGACATAGGGAAAGTTTGTTCACCGGCCAGCGCCGGCGGAGCCGCCGCGTTCAATTGGCCAATCACCAAGTTGGGAGGAGCGCCGGCATTCGCTGCCCCCGGTCTCCAGAGAATAAAGTACGTCTTCTTTCGGATTAGGAGCTGAGTCATCAAGGGACGCTCCTCCTGCACCCGGTTTCCTCCCCGGATCCATGCATAGTAGTGAGCGATCGGCGTATTTCATTTCAACTTAAGCAGCTTCTTAACCAGACTTGAAAGTCTTTGCAGGTCAGGAGCCGCTGACTCGCCCACAATCTTGCCGTCCGGACCGTTATAACCAGTTGTCGCCAGAAAGAGGATATTTGTAAGACTTTGAAGTGGATTGTTGATCTGATGGGCCAACTCATTTGTCACGGCAGCAACTGCTGCTGCCATGGCTCGGCTCATGAGCCTCTCTTGCTGGTGCTGATGCCTCACAGCAATCGCTGCGAAATCAGACAACACCTGAACCGTCTCGTAATCATATTTGTCAAATGCTTCTGATTCCCCGTGCGCGACAACCCATATGGTGCCGCGCATGTCCTCAACCTGCCAAGGAATGAGCATTCCGTCGGTCACCAGGTCTGCCGGCACGCCAAGGATATCGAAGAAGGCTTGCCCGACGCGGAAATGTTGCGGCTCGCCGCGTTCCAGGCAGATGCTGCACGGAGCGAAATCGTATGGAAGCCTGGCGTTATGGAAGGGGACGTACTTGCCACTTGTTGCGACCCAGCGAAATACGGGAGGATGTTCACTGGGCTCCTCGACGCTGATGCCGGCGCTGTCTGCCCCGCACAACTCCCTGGCTACGTCTACCAGCTCCTGAAGGATGCGCTCCGGTTGCTCGGCGAAGACCCGAGCCAAGCGCCGCATTCCTTCTTCACGGTTGAAACCGTCGCGCTTGTGGCGGGGCCGGCTCTCAAACGTCGCATTCCCTTGCAGCGCGACAATGTCGACACCGGGGGCAGCATTTGTAGTCTGCAAGTCAACCTCCCCTGGCCGGAAACCCAGGTGCCTCTACGGCCGCAAAAAGTGACAGCTGGATTGGGCTCAGTCTAACCTCCAGACGAGCGCAGGCTCTAAGTATGCAGAGGGTGGCGCCAAATGGCGCATCTGGAGCGTGCGAATGACGGACTACTTCTGTTAATCAACCCGTCCTGGCCACAGATTCGGCAAAGCTGGCTCATATTACTAATCTCCCAGTATCCCGGAGGAAAGGTTTGAAATTCGCCTGCGTTGCGGGTTAATGTATGGCATCCAGGTACCGTTCGTTCGGAGAAGCCATGAGGTCGATAGCGGTCGCAGTTGCGCTGATCACTGGGCCCTGCATCGGATATTCTCAAGCCCTCACTACTGCTCAAGCCAGGGCACATGATGGCGAAAGCGCCAAGGTCTGCGGGACCGTAGGCAACCAACATACCGCGATGGCGAGCCAGGGCAAGCCTACCTTCCTCGATCTGGATTCCGCCTTTCCAGAACAGAGATTTGCACTCCTGGTGTGGGATGAAGATCGACAGAAGGTAGGAGAACTCCCGCGCACAGGGGCACATGTATGCGCTACAGGAGTGATCAACTATTACCACGGAGTGCCTCAGATCACCGTCAGGAACAGCAACCAACTCAGCCGGTAACAGTAGCTTCTTTGCGGACGTCCGCTTGACACCCCTCTACTTCTAGGTCTACGCTTCCGGAATACCAAGATATGCAGGGGTCCCATCGCATGGCAAGGAATGACCTTCAGGGAAGTTTGGATCTTTTGGTTCTCAAGACCTTGTCGCAAACCGGCTCGCTGCACGGCTACGGCATAGTGCTCCACATTCAAAGAGCCTCCGATGCATTGCTGAATGTAGAAGAGGGGTCGCTGTATCCAGCCTTGCACCGTATGGAGCAGAGCGGATGGATCCGTTCTGAATGGGCGCTGACCGAGACCGGGCGAAAGGCGAAGTATTACAAGCTGACCGCCGTTGGACGGAAGCAGTTGGAGGAGGCCGAAAAGAGCTTCGAACAACTAGTCAGGGGCATACGCGCCATATTCCGCTACGCGTGAGGTGATTGCATGTCGATCTTGCGTCGCATCTCGAATCTTTTCTCCCGTCCCAAACTAGGGCGGGAAATCGATGCCGAACTTCGATCGCACATCGAGATGCGTATCGAGGACAACATCGCCGCTGGCATGTCACCCGGTGAGGCCCGCCGCGATGCGCTCCACCGCTTCGGCAACCCCACGTCGATCAACGAGCGGGTCACCGCCGCAGATGCCAGCCTGGGTCTGGAGAACCTTGCGTTCGACATTCGTTATGGACTGCGCCAATTGCGCCGCTCCCCCGGCTTTGCGTTGACCGCTATCTTGACCCTGGCCCTAGGCGTCGGCGCAAATCTGGTCGTTTTCGGTGTGCTCAATGCGCTGCTTCTGCACCCACTCAATGTGGCTGGGGCTGACAGGCTCTTCGAGATCGCGCAAAAGCCCCAGGGTTACGATTCGCAATCCTATCCCGACTATCTCGACTACCGCGCCCGCAACACTACATTCAGCGATATTGCCGCCTACCGCCTGACCATGTCCGGCATGAGCATCCGCGGCGCCGCGGAAAAGTGCTGGAACTACGAGGTCTCGGGCAATTACTTCGACATGCTCGGCGTCCAGCCCCAGGTGGGCCGGTTGTTCCACGTTGGAGACGAACACGGCCCGAACTCCGCGGCCCTGATCGTGCTTAGCGACACTTTCTGGCACACGCGTTTCCATGCCGATCCACTGGTAATTGGCGCCACCGTGGACCTGAACAAGCACCCCTTCACCATCATCGGAGTAGCACCCAAGAGCTTCCATGGGACCGAGCTGTTTTTTTGGCCAGACTTCTGGATCCCGATGGTGAATGAAGAACAGATCGATGGGTTCTACTTTTTGGACAAGCGGATGAATCACGGCACCAACGTGCTTGGCCTGCTCAAGCCTGGCGTCACCCCGCAGCAAGCAGTCGATGATCTGATTTCCGTTGCCCGCCGACTCGCCCACGAATATCGGGCCTATGACGAAGGCTTGTCGGCGCGCTTAGTCCGGCCGGGACTGCTGGGTGACACCCTGGGCGGCCCGGCCCCGCCTTTTCTCACCGGCATCATGGTGCTGGCGTTTCTTGTGCTGCTGGCTGCTAGCGTCAATCTGGCCGGCATCTTTGCTTCGCGCACCGCCGATCGCGCTCGCGAACTCGCCATCCGCCTCTCCATCGGTTCCACCCGCTGGCGCATCCTGCGCCAACTATTCACCGAGGCGGTTCTGGTCTCCATGGCTGCGGGCGTCGTGGGAACCCTGGTGGCCACCGCGCTGCTTAAGTCGCTGAGCCGTTGGCAGCCCTTTGCGGAGTTTCCCATCCACCTGGCGGTGGTTGCTGATACACGCGTGTACCTGATCGCCGTGCTGCTCTCCTTGGCCAGCGCCGTGTTGCCCGGCCTGGTACCGGCGCGGCAGATCTGGCGGACTCACGCGATGCAGGCAATGAAGAGCGGCGCCCCTATCGAAGGTTTATCGCGCCGCCTCACGATGCGCGATCTTCTGCTCTGCGTGCAGATCACGCTCTGCGCGGTCCTGGTGACAGCCTCGTTGGTCTCGCTCCGCGGCATGGAGCGGTCGCTGCACGCGCCGCTCGGCTTCGTGCCACAAGGCGCTGTGCTGGCCGAAGCCGATATGCACATGGCCGGCTACTCCGACAGGGCTGCTCTGCCCGTGCAAAGGCGCATCATAGAGGTTGCCGAGCGCATCCCTGGCGTGACCGCCGTCGGAACCATCGACAATACTCCGCTCGGCACCGGCGGCAGCTCGACGCCGGTGTACCGCGAGGGCACAGCCGAGCAGCGTTCCTCCAACAGCGTGATGTTCGCTAGGTATTACTCCATCTCGCCCGGCTATCTTCAGGCTGCCGCAACCCGGCTGCTCGCGGGCCGTGATTTCACCTGGCAGGACGACGCAACCAAACCCAGGGTCGCCTTAGTGAACCAGACCTTTGCCCGCAGGATGTTCGGCAATACTCCTGCGGTTGGGCTGCATTTCCTTGAGGGCGACCTCATCGAAGTCATCGGCGTGGTGGAAGACGGCAAATACGAGTCGTTGACCGAAGATCCTATGCCGGCAATGTTTTTTCCGCTTGCGCAAAACAACCAGGGCGATACAGCGGTTGTGGTTCGGTCGCCGCTGCCGCAGGCCGATACAGCAGCCGCACTCAGCCACGTGCTCACGAGCGTTGATTCGAACTTGCCCTTGACCCTCCACAGCTGGTCTGACGAGCTCGCGCTGGTCCTGTTTCCGGCTCGCATAGCCACGGCGGCGCTGGGCGTGATGGGATTGCTCGCGGCCATGCTTGCCGTCACCGGCGTCTTCGGCATGGCGACGTATTCGGTCTCGAAGAGGTTGAAGGAGTTTGGCATTCGTGTTGCATTGGGCGCGCGGCAGACGCAACTGATGCGCGCGGCGCTGGTCCGGCCGCTGGTACTATTGTTGTCCGGTTCGCTCCTTGGCCTGCTTCTGGGAGTGGTTGCCAGTGGCCTGCTGGCGCAGCTCATCTACCAGGCCACAGCGCGCGACCCTCTTGTTCTGGCCGGGACGGTCGTGATCATGACGCTCGTAGGTATGGTTGCCACGTGGATTCCCGCACGCCGCGCCTTGGCGGTGGACCCGGCGCAGTTGTTCCGGGAGGAATGAACCTGACTTACTGCCTGCGCCTCGCTGGAATGCCTGCTCACTGTGAGGCAGGCCAAAAGCGCGCGATATCCTCGGCGATGGCGTGCCCTTGGCTGCGCCCCGCTTTCGCTGCAGGTAGGCGCGTCTCGGGCGCAAGCGGATTGAGACCGATAGCACTCTTCGACACCTTGTCCGGCTCGACCACGTAAGCCTTTCCACCCGCGCTCTTTAAGATCTCGACCTGCTGTTCAAGGCTGTCTCCGGTAATTTCGGGACGCGCTGTACCCATGGGAGAGAGAATGACTGTGCGGGCATAGCCCAGTGCCAAATCGGCGTTATCCGAGGTACGTGCGCCGCCATCCATGTAGCGCCGTCCATCAATGGTGACCGGAGGCCATATGCCAGGCACGGCGCAACTTGCGCCCACCGCGTCGACAAGGTCTGTTCCCGAGAGGCGATCGAATAACTTTATTTCCCCAGTTTCCGTATCTACAGCGACGATCAGAAGCATACTGTCCGGCCATGCATGACTCGGCAGGCGCTCCGCAACGACGGATCGCCGTTCCTCTTCTTTAACCGTCGGTGCTTCGAGTGCCCATCGTCCGATGTGGCGTGTCCGTTCCGCCCGGTCACGCAAGCGGTTGGCCTTCACAAGAGAGCGCTCCAATAACTTAAACAGACGGGCGTTCGGCGTCAGCTCCCGGGTCTGCTGCGCCGGCTCGACCTGGCGGTCAAATAGATCCTTCAGCGACAAGCCGCTGCCGAGTTGGGCAGCAACGGCCGCACCCGCCGAGGTTGCCACCATCATTTCGGCCGTGCGCAAATCCACGCCTTGTTCGATAAGGCCGAAGAGCAAACCAGTCATCCAGGCGATCCCTGCTACCCCGCCTCCGCCCAGCACCAGAGCACGATCTTTCATGGTTGTTGCTTAATCCTCATGGAACACGTGGCACGGGGCGATGCAGGTTGTGATCGAGAGCCGCCGGGGAAAAGTTCAGCGCCTCGCCGGAAGCTGCTGGGGTTAACGTGATGCGAACGCATTTGGAGGCAGGCTGATTGCTCTTGGCCGCGACGCTGCGGATGGGGACCAGAACATTGGTCTCCGGGTAATACGCGGCAGCGCTCCGGCGAGCGATCGCGTAGGGAACGATGGCGAAGTTGGGCGCCTTGCGTACCTCTCCTTCGAAATGACTGTATATGTCGACGACCTGTCCGGCCTTAAGATTTCCTGCCTCCATATCAAGCGGGTTGAGAAAGAGAACCCGCCGGCCGTCAAAGACACCGCGATAGCGGTCATTCAGGCCATAAATGGTGGAGTTGAACTGATCGTGGCTACGGATCGTGGTGAGAAGAAATTCGTCAGGCTTGAGGTCATGCTTGGGAATGGGGCAAACCGTCATCTTTGCCTTGCCAGAGCTGGTTTTGAAGATGCGATGCTTGGCGGCGTTGGGCAAATAAAAGAATTTCTCGGTGGCAAGCCGCGCGTTAAAGTTCTCGAATCCCGGAATCACCCTGGAGATGGAATCCCGAATCAAGTTGTAATCTGCCGCAAAGGCAAGCCAGTTGGTCGTGGTTCGAGATCCCAGGGTGGCATGCGCCAGATTGGCGATGATCGCCACATCGCTCATCAGCTCAGGGGAAGCAGGCCGCAGGAAGCCTTGCGAAGGATTGATGATGCCCATCGAGTCCTCGACAGTGAGGAATTGCTTGCCGGTCGCCTGGATATCTTCCTCGCTCCGGCCCAGGCAAGGCAGAATCAGAGCGCGCTTCCCTGTGATCAGGTGAGAGCGGTTTAACTTGGTCGATACGTGGGCGGTAAGCTTGCAGCGTTGCATGGCGTGCGCGCTGTACACCGTATCCGGCACATTGGAGAGGAAGTTGCCGCTGATGGCAAAAAATACCTTAATGTCTCCATCGAACATCGCGTGCAGCGTCTCGACTGTGTCATACCCCCATTTCTGCGGCGGTTCAAAGCCGAACTCCTTTCCCAGCGCCTGCAGGAAGGGTTTGGGCGGACGCTCCCAAACTCCCATGGTGCGGTCCCCCTGCACGTTGGAATGGCCACGGACGCATACAGTGCCGGCGCCCGGGCGGCCCATGTGGCCGCCAATCAGCAAAAGATTCACGATCATATAGACGTTATCGACGCCATTGCGCTGCTGGGTGACGCCCAGGCACCACGCGCAAATGGTCTTTTTCGAAGCCGCATACATGTCGGCGGCGACACGTATTTGATTTCGCGTGAGCCCGCTTTCTTCTTCAATTTCTTCCCAGCTGACCGCTTCTACATCGGCATGCAATTGGTCGTAACCCTCGGTGAACGATTGAATAAATTCATGGTCAATCGCCGAGGGGCGTCCCGCTCGCTCACGCTCGAAAAGGTCTTTCAGTATGCCTTTGATGGCCGCCACATCGCCATTGACGCGCACGGGAAGATACAGATCGGCAAGCGCCTGCCCTTTGCCCAGCAGCGCAAAAGGCAGCTCAAGCGGATTGGGGTAATCCTGCGGGTTCGGGTTGGTTACCCTCATCAGGCTGACTTCGGGCAGGGGATTGACGGCGATGATTTTGGCGCCCTGGTCTTTCGCTTTCTGAAGCGAGGTCAGCATACGCGGATGGTTGGTACCGGGATTGTTTCCGAAGATAAAGATGAGTTCGGTGCTCTCCATATCTTCGAGCGTGGCAACACCCTTGCCGACGCCGAGCGTCTCGGTCAAAGCCACTCCTGAGGATTCGTGGCACATGTTGGAGCAATCGGGAAGATTGTTGGTGCCCAGCTGACGAGCAAACAACTGCAGAAGAAAGGCAGGCTCATTGGTTGTCTTGCCGGAGGTGTAGAAGGAGGCCTGATCGGGCGAATCGAGACTCTTGAGCTCATCGGCGATCATGGTGAAGGCCTCTGGCCACGAGATCGGCTGATAGTGGGTCGCGTTGGGATGCCGCACCATGGGCGAGGTCAGCCGTCCCTGCTGGTTAAGCCAGTAATCCGATTGCGCGGCCAGATCGGCGATGGAATAGCGGGCGAAAAATTCTGGCGTGATGCGCTTCTTGGTCGATTCATCGGAGACGGCTTTGGCGCCGTTCTCGCAAAACTCGAAGATCTTCCGCTTTTTGTCGGGACTCGGCCAGGCGCAGCTTTGGCAATCAAAGCCGGTTACGTGATTGATTTTCACAAACGCTTCGGACATCCGAACCGGCCCCATGTCACCGATGCCGTAGAGCATGGTGTTCCAGATTGCCGGAATGCCGGCGGCCTCTTCCGAGGCAGACCCAACCCTGACCTTGCCAAGGGTGAAGGGGTTTTGCGCTTGCAGGGAAGTGGCGTCGTTCGCATCCAGCTCCGCGGCACGTTTTTCGCGGTCGTCGATCGAGGTCTGCTGGCGGCAATCCTGCTTGGCGCGATAGTGTCCGTCTCTGCTCTGCTCGTCTCCCTGGATGACGTCCGTGCTTTGTGTCGTGCTCATCGTCTTCTCTCCTGCGGCTCGTGGGGATAAGTGTACGATGCTCAAGCTCTCCGGATGGTCTCACGGGGTGGGAACGGACTTGCCATCCTGGGCTACTGTTAGCCAAGCTGTCCAAATTAGCGGCCGAATCGTCTTTTATCCAGCACTTCCTCGCTCTTAGAAGGGGAAGCGAACAGTAAAGATCCCGTTGTGGTTATTGCGGTAGAACCCACTGGTTGCGATCTGGAAGCCGCCGCCAACCGACATGCCGACTCTCCCTGCCACTTTGAACCGTCCGAGCACAAATCCCGGCGTGATGTAGTTGAGCGTCTGACCGGCGTGCTCGCCATCGTGGTAGTGCGTGGTATTGAACTCGACCTCCGGCCAAATCTTCTTCATCACGCGGTACTGCAGAGTGTTATTAAAGACCAGGTTGGTCCCATTAGCGGTTTCGTTGCTCGTGGGAATCTGCACGCCGAAGGTTCCCTGGGCATCGAAATTGCCGAACCCCTTACCATACGCAATGGTTGGCGTAATCGTCGCCGAATTGGCCCCAGTCACCACGCCGTTGGAATAGGATCCGGTGGGGATGCTCGCGCCCAGAAACGCGGTCAGGATGTAATTACCATGCGTCTCGTTTCCCGCGACGATGCGGTACTTTAGCAGGAACTGAACATCGCCGAACCCATTCTTCTCGCTGGGGTCGCCGTGGTAGTCGTAATACGGAGGCACCTGGAGGATAATCTCCGTCTTGTACCAGGGAATGATCTCCAGGCCTTTTGCGCCGTCATATTCGTCCCACCTGAATCCGTCGGTATGCTGCAGCCAGTCCTGATCGTAGCGCACCTCTTCTTCGAGGCGCGGCGTAGTGGTCGCAACCGGTGTCATCCAGCGCGGCTGTTCGCTCTGGGTCTTGTCCACCCGGGCAAACCAGTTCGAGAAATATGCACCCTGACCGAACGCCAGCGTCGACGAAAAAAGAAAAACGCTGCCGCAAGAACCAACTTTCCCTTGTTCACTCTTCCTCCAACTCGATTCCATATGAAGCTATTCGCTACTTTGATGCGATTCGAGTCGAAAAGACGCGATTCGAGTCGAAAAGTTACGGAATGCGTTGGAAGTTTGGGGGTAATCCGTGATGGTCGGATGATGCGGGTTAGTGCTTCGCGCCCTTTTGCTGCATGCCCGGATACCAGGAACGCACGGCGAGGATACGTGATTTCATGTTGGGCGCGCTGTAGTAGCCGACGGTGCAGTTGAGCCGGAAGAAATACGCATCCCCGGCTTTGGCAGGATGTTTTCCTTCGATTCCATCCGTGCCTCCGCCTGCCACCATGTCTCCATGACCATTCAAAACCAGGTAGATCTCCTCCTCACGCTCATGGTGGTGGGGAAAGTTGGTACCTCCGGGTGCAATCTCCATGAGAAAAAGGCTGGTGAGCACGTGGCCCGCTGCCAGGCGATCCCGCTTGCTCTCAACATCGCCCATCAGCAGCCGGTAGAGAGTCGAAGCTGGGTGTCCGCTCACGAGACCCGTGGGCACATCCTCAATGTTGGCCTTTAATGGGTGAGGCGGTGGTTGGGTTTTTTCAAATCCCCGGGTGTGAAAGCCCATCACCACCACCGTGAGCGGCGCACCGGAGCTGTTACTTAATGTATGCGGAACCGTCGATGGCAGATAGAGATAGTCTTCCTTCTTAAGGGATACGCTTTCATTTCCGTATTTGACGGCTGCCTTTCCGTCGAGGACAACGTATACCTGGTCTTCGTCTGGATATTGAACCGGGGCGCAGGCGCCGTTGGGGTCGATCACCGCCTCGCCATAACGAGCGATGCCGACAACCACAGAGGTATCCGCGTCTCCCTGGCCGAACAAAGGCTTGTAATGGCAGCTGGCCGTCGTGAGGTCGGATTGCTTCGCTTTGACCGCGGAAGTATCGCGATAGAGAAAGGTAGGGTCGACCTCGCGCTCGCCGGCACGTGCACCGAGGGTAGCTGCGAGCAGAGCGATGAGTAGGGCGGCGTGCCGTTTACGGGGATTCATGCAGTTTTGCTTTCTTTGCGAGCAGTGGCAAGTATCTGGCGCAGGCGATTGCCGACGGTGAGATCCTCTCCTGCGCGCAGCGTCATAGAGATGATTTGCAATTGATTTGGCCGGGCTTCCTGTTTCCTCTTTGGGTCATCGCCTTCGCGGACCACTGGCACCAGGCTCGGATTGGTATTAGTCAGCACTTCAATGCGGGGTTCACCTTCCCGCAGATGTTGGTCGCATTGAGCCACGGTCAAGCCAAAACGTGCTTCATCCCACGTTACGGTCAAGGTCGGATAGCTATTACCCTCCTGAGGGATTGTGATGTTTGTTGTGACGCCCGGTACCGTCTCCACTAACTTCGCAATGCGTTCTACCCGGCCTCCCCACTCCTTATTCAGTGCGTCAAGATCGGCGTGGGACCAATACTCAACCGCCGCAAGGATACCGATAATTTCTTCTTTGCCTACCTTCATGGCCCGGCATACTGAGCCTTCCCACGGATTGTTGTTGGCCAGTGCGGCATCGATCAGATGTTTTCGGCCGAGCAGGATGCCGGAACATTGCGGCCCGCGCAGACCTTTTCCGCCGCTGAAGCAATAGAGATCGACGCCGAGTTTGGCGTAGCGGGTTAGATTCTCAAAGGGCGGAATCCCGGCTGCATCGTCCAATAGCAAGGGAACGCCTGCACTGCGGGTGATGGTCAACGCCTGCGAGAGGCGGTCGTCGCGCCACGTGGTGTAGACCATTGCCGTTTGCGAAGTAATGGCCGACTGCAGATGGTCCACTCCGTGGGCGAGCACCAATTTGCCTCCCGCCAGGCGGATCGCGCTGTCGAATGCAATCCGGCCTCCCAGCATAACGACTTCACTTTTCAAGCCGGTGGTGTCGGGTAATTGCCAAACATTCTTTGCATCGGAACCGGCGATGCAGGCCGCAGTCGCTAACGCCATCGCGCCCGCCGAACCAGAGGTCACCATTCCCGATTCGGCCCCGGAAAGCTCGGCGAGACGCTTACCCACTCCGCGCTGCAGTTCAAACATGTCGACAAAATGTTGCGATGCATTCTCGACTGCACGCTGCACCTCGGGGAGCTCCAATGAACCGCTTAAATAGGTCCACGTGCCGCGCGCGTTGATAAACGGCCGGACCCCCAGACGGGTATACACATCGGCGGAAGACGATCTTCCTGCGGTGGCAGCTACTGTGTTCGCAAGACTGCGAGAGCCAATCGTGGCAAAGAGAGGGGCGGCCGCCAGAAATTTGATAAAAGACCGGCGGTTGTTATTTCGGAGTCCAGGTTCAGGCAACAGTACTCTCCTTTTAAATGCAGCAAAGCTATCGGGCTATCGGGAACTGGTGGTGACGGGGGAATTGAGAACGGCGCTCAGCGGGATCTCCAGCGTTCCCGCAAGGTTGGCGTTCAGGTCGTAGATTCCGCCGCGCAAGGAGACGGCATCATCAGGGGCATCGATTTCCAGATAAAGGTTTACCCCACTGGACTGCGCTAACGTGTAATGCGCGGCGTCGGGATTCAAGTTGATCTGCCTAAGCATCCAGTTGACCGCTTTGCCCTCGTGGTTGTAAACGATCAGCGCTGCCTCGAGGTTGACGCGGCGGTGACCGTCGGGAGCCGAGGGCCACCGTAAGCCGGCCGCCGGGATCATGAGGTCCACCATATAGCGGGTGAGCGCGCCTTTCAGGTTGGGATTGTCTCCGCCCTGACCTGGATTGCCAACCGGCGCATGACCGCTCGCCGAAGAAGGGCCCGCTTTGGCCGGGGCGGCCCCGCGCATCACTCGCAGAGTGAGAGGGATCTGGGTCGATGCCGGCATCCCTGGGCCCAGGAATCGAGAGAGCGGCATGACAGCCGGCTGGGCTGCCGCCTGGACGCTCTTCGCGTCGTCTGCATAGTAGCCACGGCGGTAGGCGAGTTGATAACCGGGGTGAGCCAGCTGCACCTGAATCTTCCTGAATTTTCCGTCGGTGGCCGGGTTGGTTGAGGTATAGGTCAGGGTATAGAAATAAGATCCGTGGCTAGTTACGCGGTCCAGCGCATCGGTCAAACTATTGGTGCCGTAGAAGGCCGCGCCACCTGTGCCGGTTGCGATCAGATCCATGGCCGCGTGATTGGCGTTGCGCTGTTGGGGCTCTTGCTGGGGGTTGGATAATTGCTGTTGCGTCAGCCGGGAATCGGCGCCGGCACTGTAGACCGAATCAGTAGCGACCCCCTCGGGCGCGATGGGATAGATGGCGACCTGGGCTGCGGCGAGGAGAGCGTCTGTCTTGCGGACTTCTTCCTGATCATCACGTTGCGCGCCGAATTCGTCGGGCAGAGCGGAATCGGGAAAGATGGCGACCGGAAATGCGCCTGAGAACCAGGCGACGTTCTTACGTCCTGGGATTCCGCCCAGATATGCGGCGAGCTCCTGCAGGGCTTCCAGGGTCAGTTTTAGACGAGTCTCGCTGCGGGTCGAGCCTTGTTCGGCGAAAAACTGCTGCATGTTCGCGGCTGCGTCGGGTGCATGTACCATCAGGGCGTCGACCGTCTCCTGAGTAGCGGCCGTTTCCGCAGTTGACTCGAGCAGGGGCGAGGTCTCGGGCGCCGCTCCATTTTTTCGGTTGTTGATGGCCGCTGTCAGCAGGCCTGGATCGTCGGTAAAGCTCTGTAACAGACGTAGCTGCGTTCCCAGAGCGAAGATGGCAATTCTGCGGCCGGGGTCCGGCTTCTTGAGGTACTTAAGCATTTGTGCGCGGGCATATCTCTGATCGTCCAGCGGGGTATTCAGGGAATCGAAAAGCAGTACCGTTACCGAGTCGCTTGGCTTGACTCGGGGGATGTTGGTGAAGATGTTTGGCGTCTGGTCAGGCGGGTTTACTTCGAGCGGTTGCGCTCCGGTGTGTTCCTCGAAGTGCGTGATCGACTGCGGATGACCGTCTTCCGACAGCACGAAATCTTGCTTCTGCAATCCTGTCAGCGGGCGGCGGTTCTTACCGGACACCACTACGTCGAGAACCACAATCCGCGCATTGGCCTGGAAGACGCGGCTTCCGTTGGCTTCTGGCGGCGCGGTTTGGCTTTGTAAAGGCGCCAAAGGAAGGCTGGCCAACCCGCCCACCAAAAGCACAAGCCGTAAGGCCGAGCTGGAGCGTTGAGGCACTTGATTCTCCCTTGGAATTCACCCTCCGAAGGCTACCGAACTCCGGTTAGTCTGACAAGTTTCCAGGGGGTGTCTGCGTTTGGGTCAGCATGAGAGAGGGCACGTCGAGTGCTGTGGTATCCCACTCAAGCCAAAACCAGGCTTGAATGGGGCACCCAGGGTTCGTTCCCGGCGCGGGTAAGAGCGATGTGGCCTTTTTCCGCGGCCTCTTTAGGCGGACCAGTGTTGCTTTCCCACTGGTCCTTGGTGAGGGGGACATCCCTTGTCAGCTAGTTCATCTTCATCCCCGGCATGACCGAGTGGTCCATATTGTCGTGTCCCTGGTCGTCATCGTCTGTGGACCAGATTTTCCTCGGGTCGCTCTCATAGGGGTATACGTGGACCATCCATCCGAAGATATGAGGATGAAATTCTCCGCCCGCTGCCTCGCAGGATTCTTTGGTGGTAATCGAGCCCAGTAGACCGAACTTTGCATCAGGGCCGAAGTATGCGGCCTTTTGTCCTGGCGGTGCTTTGCAGAAATTCACGTGCTGGTGCCAGCGCGCGATGCTAAGCGGTATGCGATCGTTCAGGTCCTCTTCGCTAGCATCGACGCGATCGGTGTACATCGCTCCCACGAGCTTGTATCCACCGTCCGCCGTTTTCTTGTAGAGAAGCGAGGTAGGTTTGAGGGGATCGAAGTGCGACCACGCTTCGCGCCCATACTCATGCTTCGTAAAGTGATACTGGGCCTGGGGAACGTTGGGGAGAAAGATTTCATACCCGTCGGCCAAGGCCTTATGGTAGTCCTCGTAGGGCGCCATAGCCGTTTTCGCTGCCGCCACGACCGCGTCCGCCCTCTGTTGATCGCCGGGCTGGAGTGGCCTGAGCGTAGTCATGTACATATGTCCGGGCATGTTGCTGCTAGCCATATTGGCGCCCTGCGCAAGGGCAACTCCTGCGAATGAACCGATGGTCCAGCAAAGGAGCGCGGCTAAGGCGGCGTTGGCAGGGAAGCGGAAGTGAATGGAACGTTGGAACATGGGCTGCACCCTTCTGGGGATATTGTTACGCATGTCCAGCCTTTTAACTATCACTGCGCTGGGCATTACCTGTTGCTTTCCCAATAGAGCTGTGAAATGCTCCTGTTGGTAAGCCAAATGACCGTTCTTTGAGGGCAAAGCGTACGGTATGAGGGCCATGCATCGGTTATTCACACGTCTTCTGAACTTCACCACCAGACGCAGCGGCGACGAGCGGCTGCGCGAAGAGATGCGGGAGCATATCGCGGCCCAGACGGAAGAGAACATCCTCGCGGGCATGACGGGCGCGGAAGCTCGACGCCACGCCCGCCTGAAGTTCGGGGCCGTGGAGGCGGTTCGCGAGGAGTACCACGCCGAAGAAGGCCTGCCATTTGCGGAGAACCTGCTGCTGGATGTCCGTTATGCGCTGCGCGTGCTGCGCAAGTCTCCCACGTTCACGGTCGTCGCCTTGATCACGCTGATGCTGGGGATTGGCGCCAACGTCGTTGTCTTCGGTGTGCTCAACGCGGTCCTGCTGCAACCTCTGGCTGTGAGCAATCCGCAAAACCTGTATCAGATGCGCCACAAGACGTGGATGACCGGAAGGCTGCTGACTACGTCGTATCCCGCGTTCGAAGATTTTCGGCAGCGAAATACCACCTTCAGTGAGATGGCCGGGATTTATGCGTACTCTCATGCCGGGCTGCGCTGGGATAACACGGTGACGAGTCTCTCCGGCGATGAGGTCACGGGCAATTATTTCGATCTGCTGGGGGTGCAGCCGGAAGCAGGACGCTTCTTCCACGCAGCCGACGAGCATGGCGCGGGCTCCGCGCCGTATGTGGTGTTGAGCGATGCGCTGTGGCGAAGCACGTTTCATGCCGATCGAAGCTTAATCGGCGCGACCGTGGAGCTGGACAAGCATCCGTTTACGGTCGTGGGTGTAGCGCCGGCACAGTTCCATGGCACGGAGCGGTTTGCGTGGCCGGATTACTGGATGCCCATGGCGAACGAGGAACAGGTGGAGGGGTGGGATTACCTGCATAGCCGGACAACCGTAACGGTTACAGTGATCGCCCGGCTTAAGCCGGGCGCGACGCCGCAGCAGGCGACGGAAGATTTGAACGGGATTGCGGCCGAGCTGGCGAAGGAGTACCCGCAGACCGACGACGGACAGTCACTGCGGCTGATTCATCCCGGGCTCATGGGGGACGAGGGAGACGTGATTCGCGGGTTTCTTTGGAGCGTGACCCTGCTGGCATTGCTGGTGCTGGCGGCGGCCTGCGCGAACCTGGCCACTCTGTTTGCGGCGCGCGCGGCCGATCGCGGCAGGGAACTGGCGCTCCGGGTGGCCCTGGGATCGAGCCGCCGGCGACTGGTGAGGCAACTGCTGACCGAGGCGGTGATGGTATCGCTGGCGGGCGGAGCCGCGGGCTTATTCGGGGCATACCTGCTGCTGGGCGCGTTAAACCGGTGGGATGGCCATGTGACCGTGAGTGTGGATGTGCGTGTGTACCTGGCAGGCCTGGTGTTGACCCTGGGAAGCGCGCTGCTGTTCGGCGTGGTTCCGGCTTGGCAGGCTTGGCAGAGCCATCCGTTGCAGAGCTTGCAGAACGGACCGGTGAATGCCATGCACCTGGGCCGGTTTGCCCTGCGTGACCTGCTGTTAGGGGCACAAATTGCCATCTGCACGTTGCTGGTAACGGCTACGCTGGTAGCGGTGCGCGGCCTGGTGCGGACGCTCCATGTGCCGCTCGGCTTCCAGCCGCAGGGCGCGATGCTGGCCGAAATGCAATTGGGCGAGACGGGGCAGGCAGGCGACGTGACATCCGAGACAGAGAAAGCGATCCTTGACGCGGCCCGGGGCATCCCCGGTGTGACGGCAGTGGGCACGGTGAGCCGCACGCCCATGACCGGCGGCATGCATGGGGTTCCGATCTTTCCGCCGGGGACAACCGATTTCACGCTGGACCATGCTGTGCTGGCGCCGTATGTATTTTCGATGTCGCCGGGATACCTGGACGCTGCCCGCACCCGGTTGCTGAGCGGGCGGGATTTCTCATGGCAAGACACCCCCAAGACACCGTATGTGGCGATCGTGAACCAAACCTTCGCGCGCAAGATGTGGGGCCAAGCGCCGGCGATGGGACAGCACTTTATCGTTTGGGGGCACTTGACGGAAGTGGTGGGAGTGGCGGAAGACGGCAAGTACCACGACCTGCAAGAGGCGCCACAGCCAGTCGCGTATCTGCCGTTTTCGCAGGGCGAGGGGGGCGAACGGGTTTTCGTGGTGCGGTCGTGGCGGGCGCCGAGCGAGATGGCGCCGGCGCTCGAACACACGCTTAGCGGCATCGAGCCGAATGTGCCAATAACGGTGCATAGCTGGTCCGATGATTTAGCAGGCGAAGTGTTCCCGGCAAAGGCGGCCACCGTGGCGCTGGGCGTTATGGGCTTGCTGGCGGCGATGCTGGCGGTGACTGGCATCTTCGGTATGGCGGCCTACAGCGTGAGCCGGCGGATGAAGGAGTTGGGCATCCGCATGGCCCTGGGCGCGCGTAAGACGCAAGTGATGAGTGCGGCGGTGGGGCGGCCCATTGTCCTGCTGGGGGTGGGATCGGCGGTGGGACTGCTGTCGAGCGCCTTCGCCGGCCGGTTGTTGGGGCAGATCGTGTATCAGGCGAATCCGCGGGATCCCATCGTCTTGGGCGGCGCCGTGTTGACCATGGCGGTGCTGGGTGTGGTCGCTTCCGCCATTCCGGCCCGGCGAGCCCTTGGTGTTGATCCATCCAAACTCATGCGCGAAGAGTGAGGCGACCCATTCCTGCTTGGAATGGCTTCTATTCCGCAAAGCGCCGAACCTGCTTGCACGAATGGCCCATCACATACCAGTCATCCCAGCGATGAAGAGTTCACAGAAAGCCAAAAGGAGATTCCATGTCTAAATTAAGCGGGAAAGTGGCACTCATTACCGGTGGTTCGCGGGGCATAGGCGCAGGTATCGCGAAGCGGCTGGCAGCGGACGGAGCCAGCGTGGCCATCACCTACGCGAAGGATGCCAAGTCGGCTTCTGCCGTAGTCAAAGCGATCGAAAGCGAAGGGGGAAAGGCTATCGCGATCCAAGCGGATGCTGCCGACCTCGATGCTGTCAGGGGCGCGGTCGAAAAGACCGTCGCGACGTTTGGGCGGCTTGATGTGCTGGTGAACAATGCTGGTACGGCGCTTCCCAAAAAATTCGAAGAGACTTCGCTGGAGGAAACGGATCTCCTGATTAACCTCAACCTCCGGAGCACGATCGTTGCCACGCAGGCGGCGCTTAAGCACATGACCAGCGGCGGTCGTATCATCATGATCGGATCGTGCGTGGGCGAGCGTGTCATGACACCCGGGCTGGTAGTGTACGCAGCCACCAAGGGGGCCGTGAAGATGCTTGCTCAGGGGCTGTCCCGAGAGGTAGGGGGCCGCGGTATCACGGTCAACAACGTCCAGCCGGGCCCGATAGACACCGATTTAAATCCCGCCGCAGGCGATTGGGCGGTGCCTCAGAAGGCGGCCACCGCGCTCGACCGCTATGGGCGAGTGGATGAAGTCGCCGCCTTGGTGGCGTTCATCGCCGGTCCGGAATCCTCGTACATTACGGGTGCGAATTTGACCGTTGATGGCGGCACGAATGCCTGAACGAAATCAGGTTGCCAGAAGAGTCGGGCGCAATTGTCTATGAGCTTGCTCCCGTGGCTTGGCTATAGCTGGTGAAGCCTGCAAGGGCCATGCCCCGTTTCGCCTCGGGGTTCTTCATAAAGGTCTCCCATACGAAGGCGGTACGGGCATTTTCCGCCATGAGCATGGTGATGCCCGTGTCGATACCGATCACGTCCTGGTCGTACCAGTTCTTCAGGGGATTGAATGCGTCTACAAAGCCGTAGCGGCACCAGGCCTGCGGGTAACGAGCTTTGATGTTCCTCAGTACCCGCATGCAGGTCTCGGGGAGAAACGGCAGTGATCCTCCAGAGGCCGCGGGAACCACGGTGCCGTCGATTGGCCCCATGGCCGGCGGCCCGCCCCAGATCACGTAGCCTTTGTCGGAGTCGGAGGCAGTAATGCCCCAGAGGTCGTCGCTGTAATCGGGAAAGGTCTTACTCAGGTCAATACAGAAGCGGCGGTGCACATCGGTGGCGATGGCCGAGTTGTGGAAGTAATCAGCGTACTTGTCGCGCTTGTGCCGGAAATCGAACCAGGCCTGGGAGTATTGATGCACAAAGAGGGGCGCGAAGGAGCCGATGTAGCGCAGCCCGTCATACTCGAAGGTGATCCGCTTCCATGCCGTCCACGCGTCCGGATGCAGGGGGTGGGTGGAAGAACCCATGCCGAGCAGATAAATCATCATCAGTTCGCTGTAGTAGTCCCACTTGTACGGAAGGAAGCCGAACTCAGGGGTCCAGCCCTGGGTTAGCAGCGCGGTGTCTTCCGAGAGCCAGCTCCAATCCACGCGATCGAAAATCGCATGGGCGAGTTGGATAATGTCGCGATCCTCAAAGTGCTGGCGGCAGGTGAGGATGCCGCAAAGCAGGATCGCCGTATCGACGGAAGAGACCTCAGAGTCCCACAGTCTTTCGCCGGTATTGATGTTGGCAAAGTGATAGAAGAATCCGCGATGCGTGGGCAAGGTTCGCCAAAGAAAGGTGAGGGTTGCCAGCACCCGCAGGCGAGCGTCCTGAGCGGAGACAAAGCCGCGCTTTTCTGCAATGCAGATGGCGGTCAGGCCAAAACCGGTGGAGGCAATGCTGCCCACCACGCCGGTATCGTTGCTGCGCACGTTGCAGCGGTCTTTGATCAGGCCGGTCTGCGGATTGGCTTGCTCCCAGAAGTAGAGAAAACTGCTGTGTTCCAGATCGTCCAGCAACTGCTCATCCTCAGGCGCAAAGTTGTCAGGCGGAGGCACAGGGGCTGGCCCTTTATGCCGGGCGGTTGCTTGGGCCAGCAGCGTGTTCCATGGGGTGAGCGGCAGGCCGAGCGAGACGCCGGCCATCCGGCGCAGGAGCTCGCGCCGGGAAGTGCGAGGCGCGCCCGGATGGCTGCTGTTGATCTCGCTGCTGTTGATTTCGTCTCCACGTTCGTCCAGACTCATTCAGCCCATCTTACCCTCAGAGGCTAGAGCCGCTGTCATTCGTAGTTTTTTCGGACGGGCTGGAGTATCTGCGTGAGAACCTGCTGCCCTTTTTCGCGGCCTGTAATGCCCGGCCCCTTCCACGTTCGTATCGAATAATTGAATAATAGATGCAATGACGGGAAAGAAGATTGCCTGGGCGATCATCGCGGTGGCAGCAGGCGTCGTGATTGGGGTGCTGCTATTGATGCGTGCCCACCGGCTGCGAACCATCACCGAGGCGCGGACCATACCGATTGAAGGCGCCGTGATCCGGCGCGATGCCGACGCCAATAAGGAGCTGCCGATTGCCGGGGTGGCCATCACGGCATCGGATGGGGTGAGGAGCGCCACCACGGAGTCCGATGCCGCGGGCTATTTCAAACTGGTCCTGCAAAAGACAGTGTTGTCCGATCGGCCGGTCACGGTCGCTTTCCGGGATCCGAATTACGAACCGCTTGACCTGACTGTGCAAACGGGAAGACTGGCGATCCCAAAACAGCTCTATGTTGCGGCCATGGTTCCTATCCCCGTGAAGAGCGTGGCTTCCAGCAGCCGGACGCAAACGGTGGTCTCGGATATCCGGGTGAGATATACCATCAATACCCGATCGGAGACAAACGTGGGCAGCGCGTTCAAGACCTTTCAGGTGGTCAATAAGGGGAATGTTCCCTGCAATCACCAGTCTCCCTGTTCCCCCGATGGGAGGTGGAAGGCGGCTTCCGCATCTGCGTCGCTCGATGCGGGACCAGATAATTCGTATGGCAACATACGAGCCTCCTGCATTGCGGGACCGTGCCCGTTTACCAGGATCGATTCCAACGGATTCATTCATGGCGGGCGCTACATCAAGATTTCGGCTTTGAACTGGTCGGATACAGCCACATTTCTCCTGGAGGCTGAGGTCTATCACACCGCCATCAGTTCCGAGGTCCGCGAATTGTACCCAGTCATCTTTGGCCAGACACTCAACTTTACCGTGCCCCCAACTCAGGAAGGAGTGAGCCTTGAGGCCGATCTCGGTGGCGCCCCCATGGTGTTTCCTCTGGGGCCCGACCCCGAGCTTAGCTGGGCCTCCTGCACCGCCCGGACGGGTATGGAAGAAGAGAAGACCACGGTCTACCGCTGTGAGCTTAGGCCGGGATACCGGTTCTAATCTGGAACGCGACCCGCATCGCTTGACTAGGAACAACAGGTAAATATAAAACGGGACGTCTTATATCGTGCCGGATAGAGACCGAGCCTGCATTCATTGGGCAGAAGGAGCTGCGGAAAAACGCTGCGCCGGGTGGGAAAGCAATGCCTCAGGGGCTGAAGAGTCCGCGTGAGAACACAAAAGCAAATGGCAAATCAGAATCAGGCCCGTAGGGCCGGGAGCCAAACGTCAGCCCAGCCCGGAGAAGGGCTGGGACATCGATCCCCAATATCGTTTGAGCGCCAGAGGCGCGGCACCCGCGGATGAAGGTAGTGCCGCACCTCCGGCGCTCCCGGACCTTTGGATCCGCCTCCCAGCCCTTCCGGACTGGGCTGACGTTTGGCTCCCGGCCCTACGGGCCTGGTTTCGATTTGCTGTTTATTTCGACTTCTCACGCAGACTCTAAAGCCCGACGTATTCTCAATCGTTTGCGGTCCGACTAAAGTCGTGCCCTGACACAAAACATGAGTTTTTCTGCAGCCTGAGAAGGAGCCATATGCCGGCGCGAGCTTTGGTAACTATCCTGCTCTTGGCATTCCCCGCGCTTTCGCAGCAAATAACTCCAGCGCAGAACGGAGTAACCGCCGCAGCGGACGGAGTGACTCTGCAGGTGAATGCGCTGCGGGACGATATCTTGCGCGTGCGCATGTGGAAAGGCGATGCCGTACCGGAAGATGCTTCCTGGGCGGTTCTATCACAGGCCCGCACCAGCAGTGTCCCGGTAACCGCCGAGCCGCGTGGCTTTACCACCAGGGCGCTGCGCGTAAGCGTGGATGATCATCTACAGCTCACGGTGACTGACCTTAAAGGCAACGTTCTGCAAAAAGACGCGGCGCCTGTGCTTTGGGAGGGAACACGCTTCAGCGTCAGCAAGCAGCGCGGGTTCAGCGATCACTTCTTCGGGTTGGGAGACAAGCCGGGTCCACTGGATCGCGGCGGCCAGGCGTTTACCATGTGGAACACCGATGCCTTCGGATGGCAGGAGTCGACCGATCCTATCTACAAGAGCGTCCCATTTTTTCTGGACATCAACCAGGGGCGTACCTTGGGCGTGTTCCTGGACAATACGTGGCGGACCAACTTCGATTTCGGCCGTGCGGATGAGACGCGCTACACCTTCGGGTCGCTGAATGGGCCCATTGACTATTACCTGTTGTACGGTCCCGAGCCCAGGCAGGTGGTGACGGAATGGGCGTGGTTGACGGGGCCAACACCTTTGCCACCGCTGTGGGCGCTGGGCTTTCAGCAATCGCGTTACACGTATTTTCCTGAGACGCAGTTGCGCGAGATAGCCACCCGTTTACGCAAGGACCGCATCCCGGCCGACGTGCTATGGCTGGACATCGACTTCCAACATGAGAACTGGCCGTTCACGGTAAACAAGAAGGCTTTCCCCCACTTCGCCGGCATGGTGAAGGATCTGGCCGATGAGCATTTCAAGCTGGTGGTGATCACAGATCTGCATGTGGCCCGGCAGCCCAATGTGGGCTATGCGCCGTACGACTCGGGGATTGCAGGGGATCACTTCGTGAAGAACCCGGACGGTTCGATCTACGTGGGCAAGGTTTGGCCCGGACCCGCCGTTTTTCCCGACTTTACTCAGGCGCAGACACGGGAGTGGTGGGGTGGACTCTTCAAGGATTTCATTAAGGATGGCGTCGCAGGCTTCTGGAACGACATGAATGAGCCCGCAGTCTTCGATGGCCCAGGCAAGACCATGCCGAACGACATACAGCATCGGATTGACGAACCGGGCTTCCGCAAGCGCACTGCTTCCCACCTCGAGATCCACGACATTTACGGCATGGAGAACGCTCGCGGCACTTATGAGGGCGAGCTTGCGCTGCGGCCGAACGAACGGCCGTTCGTGATGTCGCGGGCCAGCTACGCCGGAGGTCAACGCTATAGCACCACCTGGACGGGCGATAATAGCTCCACCTGGAATCACTTGCGTATGACGGTGCCGCAGCTGGTGAACCTGGGCCTGAGTGGCTTTTCGCTGGCCGGCGCGGACGTGGGCGGCTTTGCCGGTTCTCCACCGCCGGATCTGCTGACCAAATGGATTGAGCTTTCGGCGTTTCAGCCGATCGACCGGGATCACTCGGCCAAGGGGACCCGCATGCACGAGGTGTGGGTGGATGGACCGCAGCAGGAAAACATCCGGCGACGTTTTATTGAAGAGCGGTACCGGCTTATGCCGTATTTATATACGGTTGCGGAAGAGACCTCACATGATGGTTTACCTATCGACAGACCCCTCTTCCTGGAGTTTCCCCATGCCACTGACGATGGCAGCCCGTATGACCTGACCACGGGTGGAAGTGAGTTTCTTTTTGGCAGCCGCATCCTGGTCGCACCCAATCCGTCCCCGGAGGAGATCGCTCCCTACGCCGTGCACCTTCCCCCGGCCACCTGGTACGACTACTGGACGGGTAAGCAACTTACGCGGGGCACGGTTGCAGGAACACTGGATTTGGAACAGCGCGACAAGGTGATTGCGCAGAAGCCGCTGATGGTGACTCCCACACTCGATCAGCTGCCAGTCTATGTGCGTGGGGGCAGTATCCTGCCAATTGCACCACTTACCCAGAGCACCACCGAAGTGCCCAACGGCCCGTTGAGCCTGCGCGTGTTTCCACCGGCCGCCGGCGAGGCTTGTGCAGGCGAAGTCTACACCGATGACGGCCATAGCTTCGATTTTCGCAATGGCGCGTTCGCGCGGATTCACTTTAGCTGTTCGGTTGCAGGGGATGGATCTCTCCACGTGGAGATCGCGAAGCAGGAAGGGAATTGGCGGCCATGGTGGCACGAGTATCGGGTCGAAGTGGTGAGTTGGAAGCCGAAGGCGACGCGCGCTTCCGTGGATGGGAAGACCATGGCGGTTACACAAGCAGATGGACGCTGGGGAGTAACCATTCCGGCGAATGCTGACGGCACGCAAATCACGCTGCACTAGACACAACGGCAGCAGCCTGATTTCGTTCGAGATTCGCCCTGGCAGGGGCTAAACAGGCTGAAGGAAACTCTCGTTCTTGAAGGGTACGGGCTGATGCTCGCCGCAGCGAGCATCAGCCCGTACGTTAGGTGTTCAGAATCAGTCTTCCGGGGCCATCATGCGGCAAAGCGGGCCGACTCGCCGGAAGAGGTGCCCGTGCCGCAGAGCTGAGTAGTGCAGAGGATGAGAAAGATCTGGTTGTCCGCCCCTTGGGACGTGCCAGGGGCGGCAGCCCTGGGTTGGCGTTGGGTTTCAGGAATGCGATGTTCCCGTCGTGCTGGCGGCTAAGTCCTTTGTTTTCCCAAGGTGGCCAAATTTTTATTTTTCCCGCCCCCCTAAGCTGTTTAGGGGACAGAAGTATTAGCCAGCTGATCGTCTTCCGGCAAGGCCCGAGCCAGGCGCCGATGCTTGCGGCGACCGTTCTCGAGTAGCTGGGAGTCCTAGTTAGGACGGTATTACGGCTCAGTCTTGCCGTCCAGAGCACCTAGCAGAAAAAGATGTGGAAGAGGGGTAGGGGAACTAGTGTGGTGCGCCGGAAATAACATCCATTATTCCGTGCCTGAAAGTTGAAGATGGGCCCAGGCTGTAGTCCCTCAGGGGCTGGCTAAACAGGCTGCGGAAAAACTCTGTAGTTGAAGGGTACGGGCTTCACAGGGTGCGGAAAAAATCGCGAACCGCTTGATAAGCAACCAGTCCACCAGGGCTAAAGCCCCGAATTTTGCTGCGCGAGCGTTTTAAGCGGGCTTGAAAACCCGCTTCCCCGGACTAATGCTCGCTGCGGCGAGGCAGTCCGGGGCTGCCACCCGGCACTAGAGTTTTTCCGCAACCTGTTCAGCCCGTACGTTTAGGTATCGAAATGAAACGGCTTTAGAAGCCGCTGAGGGCTGCTAAAGCGAGAAAAAAAATGCCCTCAGGGGCTAAAGCCCCAAATTTTGTTGCCCGAGCGTTTTAAGCGGGTTTGAAAACCCGCTTCCCCGGACTAAAGTCCGGGGCTCCCACCCGGCACCAGAGTTTTTCCGCAGCCTGTTTAGCCCTCAATATTGCATCCTTTTACGTACGGGCTGAAGAGTCTGCGTGAGAACTCGCAATAAACCGCAAATCAGAACCAGGCCCAGAGGGCCGGTAGCCAAACGTCAGCCCAGCCCGGAAGGGCTGGGAGGCGGATATCAAGGTTGGGGAGCGCCGGAGGCGCGGCACTACATTCATCCGCTGGTGCCGCGCCCCTGGCGCTCAAGATCGGGAGATCGATGTCCCAGCCCTTCTCCGGATTTCCTGCACGAGGCGCCACCAAAATCCGCGTGTGCGGCTTTCGTTAAGGAAAGCCGCATGAAGTGCGCCAACGCCAGCAAGTTCCACAGGAAATCCGGATCCGGACTGGGCTGACGTTTGGCTCTCGGCCCTACGGGCCTGGTTCTGATTTACGATTTGCTTTCGAGTTCTCACGCAGCCTGTGAAGCCCGTACCCTTCAACTACAGAGTTTTTCCGCAGCCCGTAAAGCCCGTTGATTTGCTGGTTTAACGTACGGGCTAAAGCTTTAGCCCGTGTGCTTTAATGCTCGCTGCGGCGAGGAAGCCCAAATCTCTTTAGATCAGTGATGGCACGACTGAAGTCGTGCCCTGAACAAAGCAAAAAGGCAAAACCAAAGACGTTCTCTTCTCGAAACGTCACCTGAGGATTCTCGATTGACCTCCGCAGCCCACACCACCCAAAGCTCCTCACGCAAGGCCGTGCTCACGGCCATTCTCGCGGATGTCGGGATTGGCACGGCCAAGTTCGTTGCCTTTCTCTTTAGCGGTTCCTCCGCGATGCTCTCGGAATGCATCCACTCGCTGGTGGACGCCGGCAACGGCTCCTTGCTCGTACTGGGCATCCGTCTCAGCCGGAAACCGGCGGATGAAACACACCCCTTCGGCTACGGAAAAGAACTCTACTTCTGGACTCTTCTTGTTGCACTATTCATCTTCCTGGCCGGCGGCGCCCTGTCGGTTGCGGAAGGACTCCACCAACTGCAGCACCCGCGTCATATCGAGCACATCTTCTGGAACTATGTGACGCTCCTGGTAGCGGCCGTTTTCGAGAGCTATTCCCTATGGGTCGGGCTCAAGGAGTTCAAGGAGGCCGAAGGGGTCCGCGCTTCGTGGCGTGCCATTCACTCGAGCAAGGATCCAAGCACCTTTACCGTGATTGTTGCGGATGGCGCAGCTATTATCGGGCTGCTGGCGGCTTTCGCTGCAAGCTTGCTCGACCAGTTCTTGCGCTGGAGCCGGGCCGATGGCGTGGCCTCGATCGTTATCGGCGTGGTCCTGATGGCTGTCGCCACTTTTCTCATCATCGAAAGCAAGGCGCTGCTGGTGGGTGAGGGAGCCAATCTCGCAACGCTGCGGCAGATTCGTCAGCTCACCGAGGCCCAGAAAGGCGTCGATGTGACCGGATACCCGCTTACCATGTACTTCGGGCCAGAACATGCTCTGCTCACCATGAATGTTCGCTTCCACAAATCGCTCACGCGTGACGAGATAGAGCAGACGGTCGATGCCATCGAGGCCGCAGTGCGCCAGCGATTCCCCTTCATTGTTCACATCTATCTGGAGGCGGACGCGGTGCGGGCGAGCGCACGCGATACAGACTTGGCCTACTTCCCAGACCCGCCACCCGATGCAGTCTGAATAACGCCTATTGATTGCGCAGGGTAGTCATCGGATCCGCTTGGGCCGCGCGATAGGCCGGCGCAATGCTTGCCACAAGGGCCACCAGCAATAACAACAGCGACACCGCGGCAAATGTCAACGGGTCGAGCGGATGGACACCATACAGTAGAGTTGCAATGAACCGTGAGAGGCAGGCTGAAATGCCCAGTCCCACGGCCACTCCGATGGCCGCCAAGGCCATTCCACGCTTCAGAACCAGCCCCAGCATCTCGCCGCGTTGTGCGCCAACTGCCAGGCGTAATGCGATCTCCATACTCCGTTGTTGCACGATATACGACAACACGCCATAGAGACCGATGGCTTCGAGCAGCAGAGCCATCGCCGCGAAGCTGGTCACCAATAGAGTCTGGAAACGGGGCTGTGCCGCCGAACGCGAAACATAGAAGTCCAAATCGTGAACCTGGTACATAGGCACGCCGGGATCCATGCGTGCAATAGTCGCACTTACCGCCTTCTGCAGATATTCCGGATTGGCCGCTGTGCGAATGCAAAGATAGGGGGTGGTGACGACTCCCTGGGTCCAAGGCAGGTAATAGGCAGGGTCCGATTCCGCGGTTAGCCCCTGCCGCTTTATATTGCCGATGACGCCAACAATTTCCCGCACCGGGGATTGCAGCGTGCCGTCTCCCAGATCTGCCGTCATATGCTTGCCCACGGGGTTTACGCCAGGGAAATACTTTCTTGCGAATGCCTGGTTGACGATGGCTACCGGCGGATCCTTCGGCCCATCTTGGGCCGTAAAGCTACGTCCCGCAATCAACGGAATGCGCATGGTCTCAAAATATCCCGGAAGAACCAGACCGATCGCTTCACTCGGATGATCTGCCTTTGCCACTGGATGGCCTTCGACGGTGAAGCTGATGGAAGCATTACTGCCGGACATCGGCAGCGGCCATCCCGCGGAGGCTGACTTTACCCCAGGGAGCGAAGCCAACCGGGGCAGCAACTGATCGATGAATTGAATCTTCTGATCGTGTTTGTACTCGTTGTCCGGCAAAGTGATGCGAGCCGTGAACACCCCGTGCGGATCGAAGCCTGGATGCACATGGAGCAGTGCGACAAAGCTGCGAATCAGCAATCCCGCACCTACCAACAGCACTAACCCGAGCGCGGTCTCGCCCACCACCATCCACGTCTGCAGCCGTTGTTGCACTCGGCCGGCGGTAATCGTCCTTGTCCCCTCGCGCAACGCCAGCGCCGGATCCAGGCGCGAAATCCGCACCGCCGGCAAGACACCGAACAAGAGCCCTGTGATCACTGAAAGACCGACGGCAAATGCAAGCACAGGCCCGTTCAGTGAGACTTCGTTCAGCCGTGGCAGCGTCTCAGGCAGGAAGCGAATACTTTCCTGCAGAATTGACATAGCGAGTGCAATCCCCGCCAGGCCGCCGAGCAAAGACAGCAGGAGCGATTCCACCAGCATCTGGCGAACGATCTCCATGCGGCTCGCACCGAGTGCTCCACGCAGCGCAACCTCCGCATTGCGTTGTGCGCCACGCGTCAATAGCAATCCGGCGACGTTCACACACGCGATCAGAAGCACCAGCAGCACGGCGCCAAACAGCACTTGCAATCCCGGCCTTGAGTCGCCCACCAGGTGTTCGAATTCCGGCTTGGCCAATGCCGTCGTGTACCACTTGTTGGTGTCTGGATACTGCTTTGCCAGGTTGCGCGCGATCACGCTCAAGTCCGCCTGGGCCTGCTGCAGTGTCGCGCTCGCCCTCAGACGGCCAATCACTTCCAGATCGTCTGCGCCTCGTTGGGCAGTCATCGGAGAATCGCCCTCTGCCACAGCCGCTAACGATGTCCACAAAACGACGGAAGTCTGCTGAATGGGAAAATTGAAGTCTTTCGGCATCACGCCTACCACGGTGTATTGCAGGCCATTCAACATGACCGGCTGACCCACAATCTGGCGATTCGCCCCAAACCTCGACTCCCAGAGCGCATAGCTAAGCATCACTGCGCGATGGCCCGGTTTTTCCTCTTTCCAAAGAAAATCCCGCCCCAGCATGGGCACCGCACCCAGCACCTGGAAGAAGTTCGAGGATACGGCCTGCCCGTTCAAGTGCTGCGCCTCACCCATTCCGGTTAAGGTAACGTTCGCGTTTGTAAACGACGCGATCCCGGTCAGAGTCCGATTCTGCGCGCGCCAGTCGAAGTAATCTGGATAGCTCAATGACTCGGGTATCACCGCTCCTGTGGAATGATCTTCCTGAGAAAGCCACACTAGCCGGTCTGACTCAGGAAAGGGCAGCGGTTTCAGCATGACTGCGTAGACCAGGCTAAAGATCGCTGTGGTCGCTCCGATGCCCAAGGCCAGCGTGAGAATCGTGGTCAAGGCAAACATCGGATTCTTGCGCAGCTGACGGACGCCAAAACGTCCATCGTTCAGCAAACGGCTCATGTAAGGAAAGAGAGCACGTCTGCGACCGTTCATGGCAGCAGATGAAGGGCTTTAAACCTAGGGAATCGCGCTCTTTCGTGAGAGATCCCGTTGGCCGGGATGTCCGAATATAACCTCGTGCGTCCGCAACTGGACACCGGAGCGTTCTTACCAGAAATAGCTGGCTTCCACCTTGGGGGTTCCGGGCTGGCTGTCGATGATCTGCGTGCTCAGCACAACCTCCATATTTTTCTTGTTGCCTTCTCGTGCAGCGGCGCGCTCAAGCTGCGCGAGGTTAGCTGGATCGGTGAGGAATTCGCCGGCAACCCTGGTTCCACCCCGGCCCACGCCCGCGGCCACAATGGCCAGTTTGCCGGTTGTGCTGTCGGTAAAGCGCGCAACGATGGCGAAGTCGCGATAGTCGTTGGTGCTCATCTGCTGCAATCGATTAATAACCCAGCGCCGCCGCCCAGGATCGGTGCTGTCGAGAATGCCGAATTCTGTCATCTCGGGATTGTTGGCGAAGTGAAAGCGCAAGGGTTTGGTCAGCCGAAGTGTCCAGGCATTGTCAAAGGCGCCGACGAAGATAGTCGGCCCGTTGCGCAGATCGGTGAGGTTGGTTGCACCCTCTCCTTTTAAGCTGTACTTCTTCCCACTGGACTGTAGAAGCCCCGCCAGGCGGATGATCGGGTTCAAATCATCAATGACAATGGCGGTCAAATTGTCTTTCAACAGGGTTTGGCGGGTGGGATCCTCCGCATCCCGCAGGGAAATGGCGGAGTACTCGCTTTGGTCGGCGACACAGAAGAGCACGGGCTCGTTAGAGTTCACTACCGGGCCCCAAAAAAAGTTCAATGGAGAATGTCGCGCCGACTGCCAGAGAAATACTGCGCCCACACATAACAGGGCAACGACCAGCGCAGTAACCGGCCGCCAGAACCAGCGCCGTAGGCTCACCCGCCCTGGTTCCTCCTTCAGGGTTTGATCGAAAACCAGGGCAGGCGTGAGAGGTAGGAGCGCTGCCTCAGTACCACCGTTGTGCTTGGCGGTCTCCGGTCGGTGGAACTGAGGAATGTAGGAACCGGGCGGGAGCGAGACGCGAAGTTCTGACTCGTGGCCGGGATCCTGGTAGTACTGGGCGATTCGCTTGCGGATTTCTGCCGCGGTTACTCGAACAATGGGGTCGGAGGCGGTGTCATAGTCGGGCCGGCGTCCGAAAATCTCTACCCCCAGGGTCCGCTCCTTGAGCGCGTCGTCCTGACCGGCAAGAGTTTTTTCGACGACGTAGCGCAGAAATGAAGGGAAGCGGCGGCTTTGGCTGAAATGTGAATTCGCCAGCAGTCTTCCCAGTTGCTCCTGGATGGCAGTCTTTTCCTCATCACTCAGCCCTGCAAGCCTGCCCGTTACTGTATCAACCAACATTCGATACGATCTCGCCGACCAACTTCGGGGATCAGTATACAGCTTGGAACAGCCGCTGTCCGGGGAACGAAAAATCTGCAAACCATTCAATTCAAATGGAGAATGGGGGGTGCTTTACCTGTAAAGACCCCCGCGCCATGCCGCAAAGACCTTTCCAGCGGCATGAGCGCTCCTTATAAGGGGTCGTCTCATGCAAACTCTGATACTAGGGCGTGAGGCGCTTCTCAAATTTTGGCTTAGGGATACACTTTTGGAGGCTCACTTGAGCAAGAAGAACAAGTTCCTATATAGGGGCGGAGTCGCTTTCCTGGTGACGTTATTGGTAAGCGGTTCTTCGTGGGTAAACGCACAATTGGCGGTTACGACCGCAACGTTGAACGGCACCGTCACTGATCCCACAGGCGCCATCGTGCCGCACGCTACGGTCAGGCTCAACAGCGCGCAAAATGGCGTTGCCCGAAG
The DNA here is from genome assembly GCA_963711525.1 of uncultured Acidobacteriaceae bacterium. Taxonomy (GTDB): domain Bacteria; phylum Acidobacteriota; class Terriglobia; order Terriglobales; family Acidobacteriaceae; genus PALSA-350. The sequence goes on from CAVQEO010000001.1 coordinate 481,782, forward strand.
TGTCGACAGCGATGCGAGCGGGCACTATACCTTCACCCAGTTGCCACCGGCCACGTACACCCTGGCGATCCAGGCAAGTGGCTTCGAGGGCTATACCCAGACGGGCGTCGTGCTCGATTCAGGACAGTCGGCAACCCAGAACGTGACCCTCACAGTGGGGGCTACGACGCAAAACGTGGTGGTCAATGCGCAAGCCTCCCAACTAAATACTGACAATGCAAACATCTCGGCAGACATTGACGCCAAGCACGTGGTGGAATTGCCGCTGAACCTGCGCAACGTCTTTGGCCTGGCTACCCTCAACTCATCCGTCAACAATAACTCCGAGGGCCAGCAGTTGCTGGGCGGCGGGAGCAACGGCACCGATGACGCGGACCAGGACATCTCCTTCCTGAACTTTGCCGGTGGCTTCTTTGGGACCTCAGCTTACCTGCTCGATGGTGCCTGGGACACTGATCCGGAGTGGGGCGCGGTCGATTATGTGCCTTCCGTCGACGCCGTTCAGGAATTCAAGGTGCAAAACAATTCCTTTACCGCCCAGTATGGCTGGAGCACGGGCAACGTAGTCAACGTCGTAACCAAGTCGGGAACGAACGCTTTCCATGGGGACGGCTATGAGTTCTACCGCAACGACGCGCTCGACGCCAACTCATGGTTTAACAATCATAATGACGTGTCTCGCCAGAACTTTGACCGCAATCAGTTTGGCGGATCAGCCGGCGGCCCGCTTTATATTCCGCATTTGTATAGACAACGGGAAAAGACCTTCATCTTCGGCCTGTACGAACACCTCAGCCTCTCCAGTCCCTTGAATGACACCTTTACTGTGCCCGACGCAAAGTTTCGCGCAGGCGATTTCTCCGAGCTTCTCGGAGCAGCCAACGGTGTCGACGCACTTGGACGCCCGATTTATGTAGGCCAGATCTACAATCCGCACAGTACGCGGGCGATCACTCAAGGCCAAGTGGATCCAACGACCGGCCTGGTCGCGACCCAGACAGGCTACATTCGCGATCCGATCAAAAATAACGACATCACGACCGTGGGCGCCATAGATCCGACGGCCGCCAAGCTGATCGGCTACTATCCCACCGCGACCGGGTCGGGAACTACCAACAACTTCTTCGTGGCCTCGACTGCTCCCGCACACTCCAATGAGTACTTGATACGCGTAGACCACAACATCAACAGTTCGTCGAGAGTGTACTTCCGCTACTCCTATAAGGAGGAGTTCAAGACGGGGAATCCCGACTTTTGGGGATCGGACGACCCGGCAGGCCCAGGCAATGCCCGGCCGAACAACCGCTGGAATATGGCTGCCGGATATAGCCAAATCTTCAGCCCGACATTCACCATGAACATCCTGGCGGGCGTGGAGCTTTGGCACGAAACTTCGACCAACCAGTCGGCGGGTTTCCAACCCAGCACCATCGGCCTCCCCTCTTATCTGGATGCGAACAGCCCCCAATTTCCGGTGGTGAATATCGGAGGGCAATCTCCGCTAGGCCCGCTTCAGTCGGCATCCATCACCAATCACGGCCCCATCGGCAGTGTCTCTACCGACTTCATCAAGAACATCGGGCGGCACACCCTGAATTTTGGATTTATGGGAGCCGAGCTTGAAGACGATCAGCATCTACTGTTTCAAACGACGATCGATTCCGCGGGCAATTTCACCGCGGGCCCAAATCCAAACAGTCCCACCGGCTTCACTACTGGAAACGGTCTTGCACAGCTGATGCTCGGGGTGATAGACAACACCTCCCCCGGGAATACGAGCAGTACGGCTGCCGGCAGTCCCTATAACCCTGCCGTGGCGATCCATTACCTGGGTTGGTATGTCCAGGACGACTGGAGGCCTATTCCGAAGTTGACCCTCAACCTGGGTCTCCGCTATGAGATTCAAACCGCGCCAACCTACCGGCATAACGTTGCGTCGGTCTTCAATCCCAATGCGGCGAATCCGATCGGGAGCGCCATCGGCCAAGTATTGCCCGGCGAGCTGCAATTTCTTTCCGGTAGCCAGCGTAGCTCTTACAACACCAACTACACCAACGTCGCTCCCCGCATAGGCTTCGCCTATCAAGTTGAGCCTAGGGTTGTTTTTCGCGGAGGCTTTGGAATTTTCTATCCCCCCTCCATCTCGTGCTGCTTCGAGGCGGAGAGCGCCGGTTTTGCCGCCACCACCATTTCTCCGGTCACGTTGAATACGATCAGCCCCAATCCTGCGGTGACGGTGGCGAATCCCTGGCCCAATGGCTTTATCCCGATTACCGGGAATTCTCTGGGCGGACTGCAACAAGTAGGGAACTCAGTGGGCAGCACCTTCAGACAACGGGAGTCCAGCTATGTTCAGCAATATCTGATGGGCGTTCAATGGAGCATCACCCCGAACGACTTGTTGGATGTGAACTATGTTGGCAACCATGGCACGCACATGATGACGGCTAGTCTCAATCAAAGCCAGGTGAACCCGCAATTACTTCCCATGGGCACGGCAGCACTGAACGCCCTGGTCCCCAATCCTTTTTACGGAGCCATTGCCGCGGGAACAAGCAGCTGCGGTCTGGATCAGCCAACGGTTGTGCAATCCCAGCTGCTGCAGCCTTACCCGCAATACTGCAATGTAGCTCAGAACGACGCTCCGGTGGGTTTCTCCATTTACAACGCATTGCAGGCAAACTTCAACCACCGATTCAGCAAAGGGTTGACCGCGCTTGTTTCGTATACCTATTCCAAGTTCCTGGATAACGTGGAAGGCAATCAAAGCTGGTCGTATGCGGGAAATGTGGCCCCCGCGAACAACTACAACCTGGCGGCGGAGAAGAGTGTTGACGGCTCAGACACCCCGCAAAGCCTGGTCGCAAACTACGTCTACCAGCTTCCAATAGGGCGCGGCAGGGCGGTGGGCAGCCACATGAATCGCCTGGTGGATGGATTTGCCGGCGGATGGGAGGTTTCACAGATTGCCACCTTCAAGTCCGGACTACCGCTCAGCGTCAACGGCTCAGACATCGCGAGCTATGGCGGCAATCCGCGGCCTGACTTGGTTGGACCGGTTCACGTCGCGGATCGATCCATCCATGAGTGGTTCAATACCGGGGCGTTCGCCTACGCTCCCTATGGGACCTTTGGCACAGCGCCCCGCTACTTCTCGTATCTGCGTGGCCCCGGGTATCAGAATTGGGACACGGCGATCATGAAGAACTGGCAGATAAAAGAATCGATGCGGTTACAGTTCCGGGCGGAGATGTTCAACACTTTCAATCACGCGCAGTTCTACACTCCCAACACGGGGTACACAGGTTGTGACCCCAATGCTGATCAGGGTTGCTCATCGGGCCTTGGGCAGATCACAAACGCCTTTCCATCCCGAACCGTACAGATCGCGGGGAAGTTCTATTGGTGACCGCTTCTTGAAGTATTGCCTCACGCTGTTTCTCCTGCTCCTGTTGACCAAACCTATGTTTGGCCAACAGGAGCAGTCTCCTGAGCTGGCATCGCTGTTGGCAGCTGCCCAACAAGCCCAGGCTGCGAACAACTATGCCGCGGCCGCGGAAAGCTACAAGCAAGCAGTGAAGTTTCGACCGGACATGCCTGAATTGTGGGCCAACCTTGGGCTGATGCAACACCAGACGGGAGATTACACGGCAGCCATCGGGAGCTTCGAGAAAGCGAATCGGCTCAAGGCGTCTTTGTATGTCCCCAACCTTTTTCTTGGGATTGATTACATGCGTACGGGAAAAACGAAGCAGGCTATTCCATTTCTCCTGGCGGCGAAGAAGATGAACGGGACCGACCCGCTTCCTTCTCTTACGCTCGGGCGGGCCTATGCTTCGCTTGAAGAGTGGTCGCCTGCAGTCCACGAGCTGCGGCGTACCATCCAAATCGATCCCAGGCAGAGTTCGGCCTGGTTCGCTCTCGGGATTGTCTACCTGGATCAGTTGGAAGGCGATTCGCGCACCATGACGGAACGCAATTCCAGCTCTTCGTACGCCAATACTTTATTTGCCGAATCCCTGGTTAAGCAGTCCAGATTTAAAGAGGCAGCGAGCCTGTACAAGACGGTTCTTGCCGCAAATGATCAGCCTCCGTGCATACAGTCTGAAGAAGGTTTCCTGGATCTAAGGATGGGAGATGCCCAGGCGGCCACCGCGGCATTCACCACCGAGCGCCGGAGCCACCCCGAGTGTACCCTCGCCCTGCTTGGACTGGCCCGTCTGAGCATCGACGCCGCAGCAAACGAAGAGGCGGTACCGTACCTCAACGACGCATGGAGTCGTGATCGGGGATTCTTCGCAGCCAACGCGCCAGTTCTCTTCGAGGGCCTATCGGAAGAGCGCGCAACGAGCTTTTTGAGTTTGGTAAGGGAACAGCGTTCTTCGGGAAAGTTGGAGAGTGGCATGGAGGAGGCGCTTGCTGGAGCTCGGCAAGGCAGGACCTCTGCAATGCAGGATAGTCGTGAACCGCAAGCTTCGGCGGGAACGGCTGCTACCTCTCACCAGGCGGCCAGGAACGATTATTTAGCCGGCCATTACGGTCAATGCGCCGACCGCTTGCGAAGCCGCATGGGCGGCGGGAATGTAGAAATGCTCGAAATGCTTGCCGCATGTTCGTACTTCACCGGCGAATACGAGCTGTCTTCCAGCGCCGGTTACGCGCTTCGGGCTCTGCCTTCGCAGCCAACTGCGGTGACACTCTATTGGTCCATCAAGGCGAATGAAAAGCTGGCTTTTGCATCTCTGGCACGCTTTGAGGAACTGGAGCCGAATTCTGCGCGAAGCCACATTCTTCTTGGAGATATCTACCGCCAGCGAGAGCAGTACGACGATGCGCAGAGGGAGTACAGCCAGGCGCTGGAAATTTCACCTGACAACTCTGCCGCCCTGCTGGGGCTTGGCTCGGCATACTTGCAGGAGGCGAAGGTAGACCAGGCCATTGCAGCGGCGCAGAAGGCGCTGGAGCAGAGTCCCTCTGATCCAGAGGTGAACCTGCTGATGGGGGAGGCCTTGGTCACCAAGCATAAGTTCCCGGACGCCGAACCCTTTCTGCTAAAAAGCTTGAGCGCCAAACCACAAATGCTGCCCCATGTGCACGCCATGCTGGGCGAGGTCTATGCCGCGAACGGAAAAACGCAAGAAGCGATCCGCGAAATGAAGTTGGGCCTGGCAAGCGATCAGGATGGCAGCCTCCATTACCAGTTGGCACGGCTCTATATCAAAGCCGGCGACAAATCGGATGCAGATGCTGCCATGGTGCAAATGAAGGCTCTCCAGCAGCAACGCCGTCAAGGGGCTGTCGTTGCTCTTGAGGACTCGCATCCAGCCAGCCTCGACGACGGGCCCTGAGCCTGTGTTCTCAAGTCCAGCCATACAACCCATCTAATTCAGGGATCCTATGCGAACGATATTTCTTTTTCGTGCATCACTCGTGCTGTGCCTGATTCCAGGCTGGACGCCGCTTCATGCCTGGCAAGCGCCAAGCGAAGTACTCATCCTCGACCATGGCACAAATTTTGTCGCGCGGCCCGACGGAGTGGACATCGAAGACGGTTCCACGCGGGAGGAGATCACGGCTTTGCGCGACGACGTGATCCGCATTCGCATTGGGCGCAACGGCAAGATGCCGGAAGACGCCTCGTGGGCGGTTTTACCCCAGGCTCTTCACAGCCGCATCCACGTAGCTGCTGAATCGTCGGCTGCATCCTTCGGTTTTCGCACCAGGTCGTTGCAAGTACAGATTGCAAGGAGCAATTTACAGCTCACCGTCCGCGATCTCAGTGGAAAGATTCTGCAACAGGATGCTTTGCCGGTTCGTTTTGAGGGAAACAGCTTCCGTATTTCTAAAACGATGCCGCTCGATGAGCATTATTTCGGCCTGGGCGATAAGACCGGCCCGCTCGACCGGCGCGACGAAGCTTTTTCACTTTGGAATACGGACGCGTACCGGTTTCAGGAATCGACCGACCCGATTTATAAAAGCATCCCTTTCTTCATCACCTATAGGGCCGGGCTGGCGAGCGGCATTCTGTTGGATAATACGTGGCGCACGAACTTCGATTTTGGCAAGCAGCTCCCCGGCGTCTATTCCTTCGGAGCCGTCGATGGTCCACTTGATTACTACGTCATTTATGGTCCTTCGGCCAAGCAGGTGGTAAAGACCTACGCCTGGCTCACCGGAACTCCGCCTCTGCCGGCTTTGTGGACGCTTGGTTTTCAGCAATCCCGTTACACCTACGTTCCGCAGTCGAGAGTGATCGAAGTGGCGAATCGGCTAAGGGCAGATCGCATCCCTGCCGATGCAATCTATCTCGATATCGGCTTTCAGGAAAAGAACCGGCCTTTTACTGTAGATCGCAGCTTGTTTCCCGACTTGGCTGGAATGGTGGCCGAGCTCAAGGCGAAGCATTTTCACGTGGTTGCCATTACCGATCTTCACATCGCGAAACTGCCCGATCATCATTATGTTCCCTATGACAGCGGTATGGCGGGCGATCACTTCGTGAAGAATCCCGATGGTTCTGTTTACAGCGGAGTGGTGTGGCCGGGCCCGAGTGTGTTCCCGGACTTTACCCGGCAACAGACGCGCGCCTGGTGGGGGACGCTCTATCAGCCCCTGTGCGCGGCCGGCATCGATGGCTTCTGGAACGACATGAATGAACCCTCGGTGTTTGACTCGCCGACAAAAACGATACCGCTTGATGCTGTTCACCGAATCGACGAGCCCGGCTTCAGCAAGCGGGAAGCGACCCATGCCGAAATCCATGACGTTTATGGGATGGAGAATTCGCGCGCTACCTATGAAGGCTTAAAGACGCTGGATCCCGGCATTCGTCCATTTGTGCTCACCCGCGCCACGTATGCCGGCGGCCAGCGTTACGCGGCAACATGGACGGGAGACAACAGCAGCAGCTGGAATCACCTGCGCATGACGACGCCGATGCTGGAGAACCTGGGCTTAAGCGGCTTCGCCTATGCCGGCGCGGACGTGGGCGGATTCGCCGGCACCCCATCCCCGGACCTGCTGACAAAGTGGATGGAGATTGCGGCCTTTCAACCCATTGATCGCGATCACACGGAGATGGATACCGGTGACCAGGAGCCTTGGGTGGGTGGTCCCGAACAGGAGGCAATTCGCCGCCGCTTTATTGAAGCACGGTATCGCCTGATGCCATATCTTTATACTCTTGCCGAAGATGCTTCACGCACCGGCCTGCCCATGGTACGGCCGTTGTTTCTGGAGTTTCCTGATGCTGCGCCCGACAAGCATCCTATCGATATCGATATAAGTGCTGCGGGAGAGTTTCTTCTGGGACGCGACCTGCTGATCGCGGCTCCGGCTTTTCCCGGCCAGCTCGATCGCTACCAGGTCGAGTTTCCTTCTCAGGATTGGTATAACTATTGGACCGGCGAGAAGGTCTCTCAACCAGCAACGATAGCTACTGGGCCCACCGAGACCGCGGCCAATCAAGTGCGGTTGAAAACCACCATTCAACCAGCACTCGACGCCCTGCCGGTGTTCGCGCGGGGGGGATCGATTCTTCCCATCGCTCCACTGGTCGAGAGCACGGGCGAAACTCCCCAGGGTCAGCTAACCCTACGTGTCTACCTAGGGGAGGATTGCGCTGGAACCCTATACCAGGATGATGGACAAACCTTCAGTTACGAGCAGGGCCACTTCCTTCGTATGAAGTTCGACTGCCAGGTTGCGGCGGATGGCTTCCATCTGCGGATAAGTCCACATGAAGGATCGTATTCCGCATGGTGGAAGAGCCTGCGGGTCGAGATTTACGGATGGAAGCCCCAACAGAGCTCAGTTTTGTTGAACGGACAGGCAATGCCAACCGGCGCAAGTCCCATTCCGCACGGCCTGGCGGTCACCGTTCCAGACGATGGCCGTGGAGCCGAGTTGCATATGCAGTAGTGTGTTATTTCTTGGGTAGCGGAACCGCGTATAGCTTGAACGGGCCGGGGTCTTTATCCTTGAGCTTCGGATCATCGCGGTAATTCAGTTTGCCCTCGGCGATCCAAGCCATTCCGCGAGTTGCGGTCACTGCAGGGGTAGATTCCAGCCCTGATTTGATGACCTTGATGTTTGCGGTCTGCATATTGAGACCACTCAAAGTGACAATGTCCATGTTGCCGGAGTTCTCGGCCAGCAGCAGCCGGTCCTTGCCGATCGTACGCATACCGTCGGGACGGTCGAGCGGTTGGGAAAGCTGAAGCTCGATGATGTCCTTCGATTTCCCGTCTGGTTTCAGGTCCACGCGCAGCAGCTTGTTCTCAGTTACGCTGTTGACATACAGAACTGTCTTTTCGCCGAAGGCAAGGCCATCAGCGCCTTTTAGCAATGGTTCTTTGGCCGCGACCTCAAGCGCGCTGGCGCCGGGTTTGAGCATTACCAGGCTGCCTTGGTCCGTGTCGGTAATGTACGCTGTGCCATTGTTAGCGACGGCAATGTCGTTACAGAACGTAGCATCTCCGGGAAGGGTGTAGCTGCCTTTCGCCGCGCCCGTGGTTAGGTCGAACGTTTTTACCGCCGGTGGGTCCCCTTTTTTATCATCCCCATGATCGGAACATACCCACAGGGTATTGTGCTTTTCGTCGGCAAAGATGCCGAAGACAGCGCCGAGACCATTGCTGCCCGGCTTAATAAACTCCGTGACCGTCGTAGTTCCATAGGGAATGCGGACTACATTGCCCTTGCCCACACTGCCGGCAAATAACGTTCCGTCTTTAGTCGAGGTAATGCTCTCCGTGAACAGCCGCGAACCGGGGAGAGTGATCTCAGTGATCGGTTGCGCGGCATAGACGCTCACGACCGTGAGCAACGAAATAGCTAACGGCAGTCCACACTTGCTAATCAACATGGTTTCCCCATTATGCAGCAGAAGTATAGGTGTAATCGCACCCCGCGGAAAATCAATGTTTTTGATGGGTACGACCTTCACGTAACCATTGCAAATAGGTGGGGCTTTACAGGCTGCGGGAAAAATCCGGCTTTGTATCGGGGCACGACTTTAAGTCGTGCCATAAACGCCCAAAAAGAATCGGGCTTTAGAGTCAGCGTGAGAACAAGAAAGCAAATCGCAAATCAGAACCAGGCCCGTAGGGCGGGAGCCAAACGTCAGCCCAGCCCGGATCCGGATTTCCTGTGGAACTTGCTGGCGTTGGCGCAATTCATGCGGCTTTCCTTAACGAAAGCCGCACACGCGGATTTTGGTGGCGCCTCGTGCAGGAAATCCGGAGAAGGGCTGGGACATCGATCGGCCCAGTATCGTTTGAGCGCCAGAGGCGCGGCACCCGCGGATGAAGGTAGTAGTGCCGCACCTCCGGCGCTCCCGGACCTTGGATCGGCCTCCCAGCCCTTCCGGGCTGGGCTGACGTTTGGCTCCCGGCCCTACGGGCCTGGTTCCGATTTGCTGTTTATTTCGAGTTCTCACGCTGACTCTTTAGCCTCTGCGGTTTTACTTTCCCTCTGCGTTGAAGGGGGAAGTGCGCTTAGCTCTCGGGGTCAATCTTGTAGCCATCCGGTGGGTAAAACAGCTTTTCGTCGGGTTCTTCGCGATGGATCTGCGTTAGTTTAAAGTCCGGGAGAGCGCCCTCCCGTGGCTGCGTTGCCGGTTCCAGAGTCTGGCGCAACTCCAGCAGCTCTTGTAAATCCTGGGAATACCAAATCTCCGTGGTGAGCACGACGGAGCCGCTCGGAGCCGCCGGCCCCGTTCTAATGCGACGCACGCCCGTGGCATCGAAACCCTCGATGCGGCGCATTCCCAGGGGCTCGGAACGATCGCCGGAATCCGGAGCCGAAATCAGCTCCTGTGGCTGGCTCGCGATCGCGTCCGCGTAGATGTTCTGCTCTGTGTAATGGAGAGTTCGCGGCATGCAGCTCACCATCGCCCTAGGCGGACCAGGGGCGGTCCACGGCTCCATCCATCGAAAGCTACAGTGGGACACCGGGTCGTGCACAGACACTTCATGGGCCATGATCACTCCGCCATGTTCATCCGGCCGAGGCATCGCCATCTCTTCACGCTTTCGCCCAGCTCCATCCCGTGCCTGGAGGCCGCTCTGCGTGAGAATCCGGGGCATTCCGTCAGGGCCACCGAGCCGCCAGGTGATGACCAGCGTCGCTGTGTAGGGCGCGCCAGCTTGCGCAGCAGAGGTGTAGGTCACGTCGTTGTCCGCTGGGTACCAGTTAGCGGGGAACAGGTTCGATGGGGGCGGCGCAACATCCGTCCGCACCGGCGCCGTGACCTGTGCTCGAACAGACGCGGCCAACAGGCAAAAAACAAGAAAGGAAGACTTGCACATGTTCATTCGACCTTGCGAGCATTCTTTCGTCTTTGCAAGCCCGGAATCGTCATTTGATTGTCACTTTTTGGGCAGGGGCTGTGGAACCTTGACCGCCCAGGGTGACTCCAATGGTGAACAGGACGGAGATTTCGATGAAGATCTTGGGCAAACTGATCGTTGCCGGCGTGGTTGTCTTGGCACTGCTGCAGATGGTGCGGCCCGCCATTCCCGCAAAGCCCGCGACGGCCGAACTGCAGGCGCCTGCTGAAGTGAAGCGGGTCCTCGAAAAAAATTGCTACAGCTGCCACTCTGACCAGCGTCGGCTCTCGTGGTTCGATGAGATCGTGCCCGGTTACTGGTTGGTGCGCTACGACATTCTGACCGCGCGGGATCATCTGAATTTTTCCACACTAGGCGCCAAGCCGGCTGCCGCGCAGAAGGGGACGCTCTATGAGGCGGTAAACATGATCCAGCTGGGTGCGATGCCGCTGCCACGCTTCGTCAGGCTGCATCCGGAGGCGAAGGTCACACCAACTGAGCTGACAACGTTGAAGCAGTACCTGGCGCCGTGGACGCCCGCCCTGCAGCCGCCCGCGGCCGCCAATGCGCAGCAGGAGGTGACTCCTGCTACAGCTCCCGAGCCCGTGAACCTGGCGACCGTGCAGCCGGAGTTGAATGGACTCCCATTCGACCCCAGCTTCGAAAGCTGGAAGCCGCTCAGCTTCACCGACCGCGGAGACAACCGTACCTTTCGCTTCATCCTGGGAAACAGCGTAGCTGTGAAGGCGGCGCAAGCGGGCAACATCTCGCCCTGGCCGGACGGCGCGCGCTTCGCCAAGGTTACCTGGCAGCAGCAGATGGGCCCCGACGGCCGGGTGTACCCAGGCAAGTTCATCCAGGTGGAACTGATGGTGAAAAACGCCGGCGACTACAAAGACACGGAAGGTTGGGGGTGGGGCCGCTGGCGCGGGCTCGACCTTAAGCCATACGGCAACGACGCGCACTTCGTCAATGAGTGCACCGGCTGCCACCTGCCGTTGCGCGGCAACGACTATGTCTACACCGTGCCTATCTCCGCAGCGAAGGTCGGCGGCCAAGAAGTCCTGAATAACGCGGCTGCAGCGCTGCCGCCCAGCCTGCCCTACCAGCCGTTGCGGTGGGGCCCCATCACCATGTTTGTCGATCCCAGCACCCGCACTATGGCGACGCTCTACGGCAACGACGCGGCCATGCTTGTCGTGCCGGCGCGCCGGGCCGGAGGGGCGTACCCGGCCGGATCAGTGCTGGCGCTGGTCACCTGGGCGCAGCGGGATGATCCGCATTGGTTCGGCGCTCGCATCCCCGATCGGCCGCTGTCAGTGGAGTTCGTGCTTGCCGGCAGCGAGCAGCCCGTCTACCAGCGTTTTAGCGGCCCGGGGCTTACAGCCGATCAGGTCGCGGCCGACGCGGCGGCGGAGCGGATGAGATTTGTGCTTGGTCTTGCGCCGGCGCCGCTTCCCGGATTTCCGTCGGGGTTGGTGGCGTTGGCGAACCTTAGGAGAAAAGCGCACACGCGGTTTTGTCTAGTGCAGCGTGGCAGGAATTCCGGGTGTCGCAGGCTGTGAGGTGAGAGAATTCGATATTCCGCAAAACAGGAGAACTGAAGAATGAAGAGGAAGTATTTGGCAGTGGCGCAGCGCGGCCTCCTATTGGCAGGAGTCATGACTGTCTTTACATCGGTCAGCGCGTTTGCGCAAAACCAGGCGATCGGCTTTAAGCAGGGTATGCCGTTCAGTGAAGGCTATGTCGCGGGCAATACGCTCTACGTTGCAGGCCAGCAGGGGCGGGATGCGAATGGCAAAGTCGAGGGCATGGACATTGCCTCGCAAACCACCAACGCCATCGCCGCCGTAAAAAAGGTTGTGGAAGAAGCAGGCTTCAAGATGACGGACATTGTCTCCGTGACGCTCTATATCAGCAACCTGGATGATGTGCCTAAAATGAATGAAGTCTATAAGAGCCTGATGCCAGATCCTAAACCGGCACGAGCCACGGTTCAGGTGGCCGGTCTGATTGGCGGGGCCAAGATTGAAATGTCCGCCATCGCGGTAAAACACTAAGACTCAACAGTTTCCCGCGCATTATCGGACGCGGCCCTTAAACGCGTCCGGAATGCAGCTATTACTAAAGTGGGACGGGTGTACAGTCGACTAATATACGGCAAAACCCGCGACTGACCGCAGCACGAAATGTTTCTATAATAAGACCATGCGAGTGAGTTGGTTACGTTGGTGCTTCCTGCTTTTTTTCACGGTGAGACTAGCCTACGCGGATGGGGGTCCAGCCTTCGATCTTGATGGGCCTCGTATCCAGGCCAAGGTTACCCGTAATGGGAAAACCCTGCCGATCGGTGCAGTCGCATCGCTCGCTGCGGGCGACCGTGTGTGGGTGCATCCCGACCTTCCGGAAAAAGAAGGCGCGCGCTATGTGCTGGTTGTAGCGTTTCTGCGTGGCTCGGTCAACCCGCCTCCAGAGAATTGGTTCATCAAGGCGGAGACCTGGAATAAGAAGGTCCGCGAGGAGGGAATTTACGTAACCGTCCCTGAGGGCGCGCAGCAGGTTCTGCTGTTTCTTGCGCCGGAGACTGGCGGAGACTTCAGCACGCTGCGCAACGCCGTGCGCGGGCGGCCTGGTGCCTTCGTGCGCGCGTCACAGGATCTGCATCAGGCGAGTCTCGATCGAGCCCGATTGGATACCTACCTGGCCGCCGTCAAATCCCAGGTCCCCCAAGCCCTGGACGCGAGCGATCCGAAAGCGGGCGCGGATCAGACGAAGCTTCTGGCGCGCAGCCTCAACATCAAGGTCGATCAACAGTGTTTTGACAAGCCTACCGAACAACAGGCTCCCTGCCTGGTGCAGAACCCTGACAGCCTGGTGCTCGACAACGGACGCAGCGCGAGTCTCGTGCAGACGGCGACGTCAGGCCCGGCCGCTGACATGCTGGCGCAGATGTCTTACACCCAGCAGGCGGGTAGCGGATATTACAGCGTCTATGTGGGCACGGTGATGGATATGGCGAAGATCCTCGACAGCTTCCACACCGCGGAGTACCAGTACTTGCCCGCGCTCGCCATGCCCAAGGGCGATACCCTGATGCTCAAGCTGAACAATCCGCCATCGTTTCATAAGCCACAGTCGGTGTTGGTGGTTGGGCTGCCCGCCGTGCAAACCGCCGAAGCGTCCCCGGATCTGCCCTTAATGCGTGCGGTCGATCCCAAGAATATTCTGTGTGCGGAAAAGAAGCCCGTGGTGCTGCAGATGGTGGGAGCGCCTTACGTCTTTGCCACCAGCTACGCGCATGATTTTGTGCTCCGGGTGCAGAACAAGTCAGGCCAAAGCGTCGACATTCCCGTCACCCCGGATCCGATGCAGGGTGGATTTGTGGTCAATGAAAAAGCATTGGAAGCTCAAAACCTGGCTGGCGCTGCGACGGGAACACTCCATGGCTATTGGGGTTTTGAACCAGTGGAAGGGCCGAAGTATCACCTGGTGAGCGCTCACCCGCAACAGTGGACGCTGGCTTCCGCCGACCAGCATGCGCTGATCGTTGGCCGCAAAGACACGGTGCATTTGGACGCTCCGGAGGTGGCGTGCGTCGAGGGCGTGACGGTGAAGGATTCCGCAGGCAAGACGCTCGACGCGACTTGGAAGGCGGTGAAGCCCAATCAAATCCAGGTTGACATGCCGCTCGATAGTGAGCAGGCGGGCGCGGTCAGTCTGCAGGTAAAGCAAGTGGGATTGGAAAAGGCGGATCAGGTTCCGCTGCACACCTATTCCGAGGCGGGGCGGCTGGATAGCTTCAAACTCTATGCCGGCGATCATCAGGGCGTGTTGAAGGGAACACGGCTGGATGAGGTCGCGACCATGACGGTCAACAACGTGGTCTTCTCTCCGGCGGCTGCGCTCACGCACAACGGGAGTGAAGATTCGCTGATGTTGGCAGCTCCGGATTCCGCGGCATCGAGTTTTCACGTGGACGACAAGGTGGTGGCCAAAGTGACGCTGAAAGATGGCCGCGCGCTGGATTTGGAATCGACGGTGCAATCCCCGCGCCCCAACGTGAAACTGATGAATAAGAGCGTCCGTTCCGATGGCCCGGCTTCGGTGGTGCAATTGAGCAGTCAGGATGAACTGCCTGAGCACGCGAAGCTGACTTTTTTTGTGCAGGCGCCGACGTCCTTTCCTCGAGACCAGCGAATCGAGGTGGCCAGTAATGACAGCTCATTCTCCACGGTGCTGCGAGTAGGCGATGGCGGCATTGTGCTGCAGGATAGCAAGACCGCACTGGTGACGCTCGATCCCACGAAGGCCTTCGGAGGGTCGGCCTTTGGTCCCCTGCGTTTCCGCCCCATTAGCGTGGACGGCGTACAAGGAGACTGGCAGCCGCTGGCTACGTTGGTCCGGGTGCCGCAATTGACGGAGCTGAAGTGCGCAGAGGGCGCGCCCTTGTGCACGCTGGTGGGAACGAATCTATTTCTGTTGGACCAGGTCGGTATCGATGCCCAGTTGGCCAATCCGGTCACGGTGCCGGAAGGCTTTGGGGAGTCGACGCTGAGCGTCCCGCGGCCGAATGGAACCCTTTATCTCAAGCTGCGCGATGATCCGGCGGTAGTGAATACGGCAGTCTTGCCAGTGACCGTGGAGCCGTCGCAATCTGCTGCGGTCGCACCCTTAGCAGTTCATGCGGCGCCGGCGACAGCGCATCACGCTGAGCAGAAGCCGACCGAACAAGCTGCGCCCACTCCCCCGTCCGCCACTCCACCGTCCGTCACGCCCCCGTCCGTCACGCGCCGCCGCCACCCACCGTCCGCCACTCCACCGCCCGCCACGCCGCCGCCTCAGAATTAACATCGTTCGGGGTTCGCCGTAGCAGACTCTAATGTCCCGGCGTGCCGTGGAGCGTGCCGCGGGACCGAAGCGGGGGGACCTGCGGTTTGCCCGGGAGTGGCATTTACACCTGCGCGAAGCCTGCGCCGACAAAAAGCTCAATGCCGGTTACGAAACTGCCGTCGTCGCAGGCGCTACTCAGGAAAAATTTGAGTAGAGCAATCGAGGCTGGCCCATCCAGAAGAGGTTGCTCTTTCGCGTGAGCATGCCGGGAGAACGACCGCTCAGCCGAGCCTTTGCTTCATGAAAAGGGCCGACAAAACGCAGCATTTCGGGCATCTTCGGATAGAGTTGCGGTAACCAGCGGGCGGCCCGGTCCACGGCTTGTTGCTCTCTTGCGCTGAACGGCAGGGCAAACCCGATGCGCAGCCGCGGTGGCATCCAGAATGCCGTGACTGAGAGATACCAGTGCGGAGGATGAAGCCAGGTGCCCACTCCAGACAACACACTGCGGCCGAGCGCGAGGGCGTTGGCATCGACGCCGAGCTGCGGCGAATCGAACATCTCCGCGGTGTAACGCGTAAAGGCGGCCCAATCCCCCGGCAGGTCTTCCGCGCAGATGCCGAAGAGCGCGGCCATTCGTTTGCTTTCCAGGTAGTACTGTTCCCGTTCGCCGGCCGAGAGCGGCGGCAACACAAAGTCGTAAGCTAAGATCGCGCTTTCGACCAGCGTGGCATACACCCAGCGTAGGGCCGTGACCTCATTGGCCTCATAGTGCTCGTGAGGCAGTTCGCCGCGGATACTGGTATGGCGTTGATACAGGCGCTTCGATGCCTCTACTGCTTGACCGCGGGTGCCGAACAGCATGGTGTAGATGACGCGAAAGGTGGAATGAAAACGGCCGACAGCATCATTCAGAAGCGTGGAGTGCTGGGCTAGCGCTATCGCGACCCAAGGGTGAGCTAATTGCAGCAATGCTGCGCGCCCCGCGCCGAGAAATACGGCGGACTCCCGATTCACACGCCAGGTCACGGATCCGGGACCGAAGAAGCCACTGCGCGCATCGCCGGGCTGGCTTACGAGTCCAGAAAGCAGTCTTTGGCTATCTTCGCGAGAGATATACCGCTGCGATGCTGGTTCAGCCATCATAATTTTTGCGACACCAAAATCGCTTGCCGGCTTAATCCTACTGTTTCAGTTTAGATGTAGAGTCATTGCTGGCGTTGATGAACAAGGAGGATGAAGAATGAAATATTTCCTGGTATTGGCAGGCTTGCTGGTGGCCCTGGGTTCTGCCTCGGCGCAAACCAGCCCTCCGGAGACGGCTAGCGGCAAGATCGGCAACGCAATGTTGACGATCAAGTATTGCGCTCCCTCGGTGCGCGGGCGACAGATCTTTGGCGCGGGTGGACGGGTCATGCAGGATCCAACGGCTCCCATCTGGCGCGCCGGCGCAAACGACGCCACAGCTTTCCACACCAGCGCAGACTTGATGATCGGCGGTTTGGCCGTGCCCAAGGGTGACTACACGCTCTATGTCAATGTCAAAGATCCGGATGCATGGGAACTCGTCATTAATAAGCAGACCGGGCAGTGGGGCACGTCCTACGATGCTTCCATGGACCTGGGCCGGGTGAAGATGGAGATGAGTAAGCCGCCCGCTCCTATCGAAGTGCTGAAGTATACGATCAGCAGCGCCGGCGGCAACAAGGGCACGATCCAACTGGCATGGGAGAAGCACATCGCATCGGTGGCCGTTACCGCCAAGTAGGAAACCACGATGAAACATCGAAAGATTTGTGCAGCGTTTGTTTCCCTGATCGTCTTTGCGGCGGCGGTTTCATGGTCGCGCGCGCAGAAAACAGCTGCGCCGGTGACCTCCCTGCGCGTGTACCTGTTCGACTGCGGCCTGATTAAAGGTGAGGACCCGTTAACCTACGGATTAAAGCCAGGGGACGTAAAGAACCCCGACATGGTGGTGCCCTGCTATCTCATCGTTCATCCCAAAGGAACTCTGATGTGGGATGTCGGCGTAATTCCCGACGCTGCGTTCCAGGGAAATAAGCCGGTGACCCGATCCGAGGATGGCGATACGGTAAGCTCCCCCAGGCCTTTGCTGCCGCAACTGGCAGCGCTTGGCTATCCTCCGCAGAACATCACCTACATCGCCTTTTCTCACTATCATTTCGATCACACGGCGAATGCGAACGCGTTCGCCGGGTCGACGTGGCTGGTTCATGCGGCGGAACGGGATGCGATGTTCGCTGCCAGTCCCGAGCACCAATCGGCCTACAGCCGGCTGCGCAACAGCAGGACCATCATCCTCCCCAACACGGACTACGATGTCTTCGGCGATGGGACCGTGGTCATCAAATACGCTCCCGGCCATACGCCCGGCCACCAGGTTCTGGCCTTGAAGCTGCCCAGGACCGGACCAGTGCTGATCGCGGGAGACTTGTGGCACTATGCGGCAGAGCGAACAGCTTCCAGGCCTCCCCAGGATGAGGCGAATAAGCAACAGACGCTGGCCAGCCGCGCGGCGATGGAAGCATATCTTAAGCAGAGCGGTGCGCAGCTCTGGATCGAGCACGACCCGACAACCTTTCATCGCCTCAAGAAAGCTCCCAACTACATTGATTAGCTGGTCACTGTATCTCCGTTAGACCACATGTTGGGCGAGATAGGCCTGGATTTCTGCAAACTCCTCGTCCGATAAGCGGAAGGCGGCTGCGGGAATTATGCCCTCTACCTGCTTTGCGTTGCGGCCGCCGACGATGGCCGCGGTGATTGCAGGATGATGCAGGGTCCAGGCAATTGCCACCACACCGGCACTCACGTTGTGCCTCTTACCGATTTTGCCGATGAAGTCCGCCACCGCCAGATTGCGCGACAGCAGAGGTTCCTGGTAGTTCTTCGCATTGCGGCGAAAATCATCGCTGGTGAAGTGAGCGACACGCTCTTTGCTCATGGCCCCGGTCAATAGACCGGAATGCATCGGAGCATAGTTGATCACGCCAATATGATTCTTCTGGCAAAAGGGGAGGATGGTGGCCTCGACGGCGCGGTTCAACATGGAGTAGGGCGGCTGGTTCGAGGTAATAGGAGCGATCTTCTGGATTCGCTCCATCTGCTCCACGCTGAAGTTGGAGACGCCAATCCAACGAACCTTGCCCTGCTTTTGCAGGTCGGCCATCACGCCCCATGCCTCTTCGATCTCTTCCTCCGGCTTAGGCCAATGCACCTGATAGAGATCGATCGCATCCACTGCAAGGCGGCGCAGGCTGTCCTCCGCCTCGCGGCGAATGTGCTTCAGGTTATTGCTGACTTCGCGCTTCTCATCCCACACCAGGCCGCATTTGGTGAAAATGTATGGCTTGTGAGAGGTGGCCTTGAGGGCGCGCGCGACCACCTCTTCGGAATGTCCCAGGCCATATACGGCCGCGGTGTCAATCCAGTTGATACCGAGTTCGAGCGCCTTATGAATCGCGGCGATCGAATCGTTGTCGTCCTGCGGACCCCAGGAAAATTGCCAGTCGCCACCGCCGATAGCCCATGAACCAAACCCGATCGGTGTCACTTCCATGTCTGAGTTGCCAAGCTTCTTTTTGTCCATGGTCTTATTTTAAGGTTTCGCCGCCGCGGCTAAAAGGGGAGGGCAGCGTAGCGGTAGATGTGCTCCCCCTGGGGCCATCCTCGCCTGAACCCAAATCAGGCCCGCCAAAGTACCCCTGGTGTCTCAAAGTGGAGCGGACCCCGTTATCTGAATCTGTTCCATGAGCAATAGACATCTACATTGGAATTTTTTGTCTTCTAACGTTTAGGAAGAAGTGCTCTCCATGGCCCCATCCGACGCCTGTTGTTGTGTTGTCGTACTTGAGGAGCAACTGAATGAAGACAATTGCAAAATCCGAACGGAAAATAGACCAACCGCTGCGCGTGCTCATCGTTGAAGATGCCAAGAGCGATATCGCCCTCTTGCTCTTCGCTCTGCGCGATGGAGGCTTTGACGTCACCTACGAAGCGGTGGCTTCTCAGGCCGCCATGCGGGCGGCATTGCAGCATCACCAGTGGGACGTGATCACATCCGATCACCGTATGCCGCAATTCAGCGGTCCAGCCGCCCTGGCCTTGGCTCGTGAACTGAGTCCCGACGTGCCTTTCGTCATTGTGTCCGGTGAAACTGATATCAATTTGGCTGTGTCGTTAGTGCAAGCCGGTGCTAGAGACTACGTGCAGAAAACGGAGTTGGCCAGGCTCGTTCCCGTGATCAGACGGGTATTGCTCGACCGCGAGGTGCGTACCGACAAGGTGTTGGCGGACCAGGCCCTGATCGCTTCGGAGGCCCAGTATCGGCGGCTATTTGAATCGGCCCAGGACGGAATATTGATTGTGGATGCAGGCACCGGGCAGATCCAGGATGTCAATCCCTTCCTGCTGGACCTTCTGGGTTTTTCCCGAGCGGAGTATTTGGGGAAGAAGCTCTGGGAGGTCGCGGCTTTTCAAGATAGTGAGGCATCCAAGTCAGCCTTCCTGGAACTACAGCAGAGGGGCTACATCCGATATGACAATATTCCGCTTCACTCCAAAACCGGAAGCAGCGTTGAAGTGGAGTTTGTAAGCAACATTTATGACGTCGGTCTCAGGAAAGTGATTCAATGTAACATCCGCGACATCACCGGCCGCTTAGGAGACGGATAAGCTAGTCGAACGTCGTCGGCCACTCGGGATGAGCGGCGTGTTCGAACATGTGCTCTATCTGGTATTCGGTCACGCGTGCGATGGAGAGCTTGGGCAACGCGTGGCGCGAAAAAAACGCCACTTCCGGCGTCTCGAAACTGGGCGTGGCTTCGCCGCCGACCAGATCACACAAGAAGAGCAGCTTGTAGGCGTGCAGCGGCATGGGCGGATGAGGATGCTTGTTGCGGTCAAACAAGGCTGCCAGCTTGTGCGGCACGACGTCGAAACCCGACTCCTCTTTTACCTCCCGCACGACCATTTCACTCGGCGCCTCGCCCACATCCGCCCAGCCCCCGGGCATAGTCCACCCGCCGTCCTCACGCTCCCGCACCAGGAGAATGCGATCCTCGCGGATCACGGCTCCGCGCACCTCAACCTTCGGCGTCGCATAGCCATTTTGTCCGCTAAAGAGATCCAGAACCTTCTGCGAGTCGGGCATACCAGCCCCGGCAGCCATCATCTCGGCGGCAAGTTCGCGTAGCTCTTCATAGCGCTGCTGGTCGTAGTGATCCCGGGTAAAGGTTAGTCCGGTCTGGGCAATTGCCTGCAGACGTTTCGTCCAACTCAGCCACTGCGGGTCTGCCACTTGATCCATGTTGCTCCTATTTGCTTTCTGGCTTGCCGGCGATCTGTTTTGCGGCGCGAATGCTGCGGATCTCGTCCATGCGCTGGGCCAGCAATTTTTCCCGGCCCTGCTGGCGCGGATGGTAAAACTCGCGGCCGCGCAGATTGTCGGGCATGCACTCCATATCGGCTACGCCGCCTTCAACATCGTGCGCATACTGGTAGCCTTCGCCATATCCGAACTGCTCCATCAGCGGAGTAGGCGCGTTGCGCAAATGCAGAGGCACCGGCTCCGCGCGATTGGCTTCGATCTCCGCCGTCACCTCCCCATAGGCGGTGTACAGCGCGTTCGACTTGGGCGACAACGCCAGAAAAACCGCAGCCTCGGCTAGCGCCAGGTCGCCCTCAGGCGAGCCCAGAAAATCAATCGCGTCACGGGCAGCCAGGGCCAGACGCAGGGCCTCGGGCGCCGCCAGGCCGATGTCTTCCACCGCCATACGGACTAAACGACGGGCAACATACATGGGATCTTCTCCGGCGCGCAGCATGCGCCCCAGCCAGTAAAGCGAGGCATCGGCGTCGCTATTCCGGATGCTTTTGTGCAGGGCCGAGATCAGGTTGAAATGCTCTTCTCCCTGTTTGTCGTAAAGCAGGACCCGCTGCTGCAAGGCATGTTGCACCACCTCACGAGTAATCGCGGTGTGGGTCTCGGCGGCCAGCTTGGCCGAGGTCTCGAGAGCGTTGTAAGCATACCGCGCATCGCCATTGGCGTAGCTGGCCATCATCTCCAGGGCCTCGTCGCCGGCCGTGACATGCATCGCGCCCAGGCCACGGTCCTTGTCGGCCAGCGCGCGCTTCAGTAACTGAATCAGTTGCTCATCGGTGAGCGGCGTCAGGCGGTAGACGCGGCAGCGGGAGAGCAGGGCCGCGATCACTTCAAAGGAAGGGTTTTCCGTCGTGGCCCCGATCAGGCGGATCGTGCCCCGCTCGACATAGGGCAGAAAGGCATCCTGCTGGGCCTTGTTGAAGCGGTGGATCTCATCGATAAAGAGAATGGTCCGCGATCCGAAGCCGGCGGCCTTCTCCGCGTCCGCCATCACCTGTTTGATCTCCTTGATGCCTCCCAGCACCGCGGAGAATTCAATGAAGCTGGCTTGCGTAGCCTCGGCGAGAATCTTGGCCAGTGTGGTCTTGCCCACTCCCGGCGGTCCCCACAGAATCATGGAGGCCGGGTCGTCGCGCTCGATCTCCATGCGCAACGGCATGCCGGGACCGAGCAGCTGCTCCTGGCCTACGTATTCCTCCAGTGTGCGGGGACGCATCCGCTCGGCGAGCGGAGCGGTGCGCGCTTTCTTCAGCGTGCTTTCCTCCGGGATTTGGCTAAAGAGGCTCATCGACCTCCGTCATTGCTTTGCAGCGCGCTGGCGCATGGCGTCGTACAGCAGCACGCTGCCTGCGACCGCTGCATTGAGGCTTTCCACCGGGCCGGGGCAGGGAATTGTGACCCGTGCGTCCGCTGCGGCGATCCATGCGTCGGGCAGCCCGGAGCCCTCATTGCCTAGCAGCAGGGCGCAAGGACCGCGCAAATCCGCTTCGCTGTTGCCATCCCGTGCCACGGCGGCGAAGATCTGCACGCCCGCTTCCCCAAGAGCAGCAAAAGCATCGTCCGCCGGCATGGCGATCACCGGGAGGCGGAACGCCGATCCCGACGACGCGCGCAGCGTCTTCGCGTTCCACAGGCTCACCGTGCCCGGTAGCAGGATCATGCCGGTAGCGCCAAAGGCTTCGGCCGAGCGCACCAGTGTCCCCAGATTGCCAGGATCCTGAAGCCCGGCGGAGATGACCACCAGGGGGACCCCATGAAGCATCGCCTGGAGCGTGAACTCGGGCGCCTCGACCAGCGCGGCAATGCCTTGAGGATGCTCTGTGATGGTGGCGCTCAAAAAGACGTTCTCCGGCAGGATCAATACTTCGGCATCTCCCAGGGCAATGTGCTCCAGCAGCCCCTCGTTGCCGCTGCGCACAAAGACGGTGTGCAGCTTCAGATCGCTCTTCACTGCTTCTTCGATCAGATGCGAGCCTTCGACGGCGATATGAGGAGTCCTGGCGCCGCGCGCCAGGGCTGCGCGCAGCTCTTTGATGCGGCCATTCTGCCGGCTTTCCACCCTTCGCGGACCGCGTTCGGCAACAGACTTCATGGTTCGTGAGCTCAAACGCGATTGTAAATGCAGCCCCGGCGCCCCCGCCGGCTCTACTCTTCCCGCTTGAAAGGCGTTAGACTGCGGCGTGAGCCGGCGGCGGCCGGTCTGGTAATCTCGATGAGATTGCCCCAAATTTGTCCTAGGGTGGAGTTCCTTGTTGGCAGAAATTCTGCGTGTTCATCCGGACGAACCGGAACAGGATCGGGTTCAGTACATCGTCTCCTGCCTGCGAAGCGGTAAGGTGGTGGGCATCCCCACCGACACTTTTTACGGGTTGGCAGTCGACCCGGTGAACCTGCGTGCAGTGGAGAGCATTTATGAGATCAAGACCCGGCTCAAGCACAAGCCACTGTCGCTGCTGATTGCGAGCGCAGCCCAGGCCTACGAGCTGGCGCGTGATATTGACTTCCGCTTTGATCTTTTGGCGGAGCGCTTCTGGCCCGGTCCGCTGACGGTGATCGTCCGCGCCGGCTCGCGCCTGCCCTTGCGCTCTACCGCCAACACAGGAAACGTCGCCCTGCGGGTGCCTGACGCTGTGATTCCCCGGGCCATCGTGGAGAAGTTGGGGTTGCCGATAACGGCCACTTCGGCGAATCTGCAGGGCTTTCCGGAGTGCAACTATGCGGCTTGCGTCCGCGACCAGATTGGCGACCGCATTCCGTTGATCGTCGATGGGGGGGCCACAGGCCGGACCGTGGCCACCACCATCGTCGACCTCACCACCGGGGATGGGCTGTGGAAGATTCTTCGGGAAGGAGCCATTCCCACCCATGAGATTGCGCTAACGCTTCAGCGCTGAACAGGGATTCGATGATGGTTCCGGACCCCGATCTGCCGTATGTGCGGCCAGCCACTGGAAAGAGAACCTTGTCTACACGCAGGCGTCTGCTGGGCGTCCTGCTGGCCGCGTGCGTTATCGCCGCCGCGGGCTGGTTTCTCCGGCTATACGGGAAGATCCATTACTACGCTACTCATGATCAGGCGCGTCCGGCCGACGCCATCGCGGTCTTTGGGGCAGCGGAATACGACGGCCGGCCCTCCCCGGTGCTACGCGCTCGTCTCGATCATGCGCTGGTGCTTTATCGCGAACGTCTCGCTCCGCTGGTAATTACCCTGGGCGGCGGTGAGGGCGGCCCGCACGACTCCGAAGGGGGCGTCGGCCATGACTACCTTCTGGCCCACGGGGTCCCGGAGAACCAGATCATCGCCGAAACGCAGAGCACGAACACGGAAGAATCGGCCGCCCGGCTCGCTGCCATTGCCCGGGAGAACCATCTGAACCGGATCCTTGCAGTCTCCGATGGAACACATTTGTTTCGCATTCATGCTTTGTCCTCCAGCATGGGTCTGAACGTGTTGACCTCTCCCCGCCTCGAGGCGCGGCCTCTCGGCTTCTGGGATGCCGCCATGCGGCTGATGCATGAGATGTTCAGCTACACGCTTTGGCGGTTGAAGATTCTTTAGGTGGAACGTAGCGGGGGGTGAGCGCTGTGGTATCCCGATTGAGTGGGATAGCCAGACGTTAACTTCGGGTCATTGCCAAGACGGCTGCGATGGCGGACGCTGCCAGGGTAGAAAGGAAGTTCACCGCATCATTATTGAGGCAGCCGCGTCGCTCGGCGGTCGCCCCTAACAGGGAATCGACGAAGAGGCCGGCGATTGCGGCCAGTCCTGCGCATAGAGCGCTGCCGGGGCTTAGCCGCAGGGCAAAGACGGCCACCAGCACCACTAAGACTGCTCCGCCGGTTCCCGCCAGCGTACCGGCAACGCTGAACGCGCCGTCTGTGCCAGGCGCGACGCGGCGGAGCGTGGTCAGCAATAACGGTGGTCCGCCCAGTACCTCACCCACTTCGCTGGCCAAGGTGTCGGCTGTCGCTTCCGCCAGAGCGGCAGTCACCATCACGGCAAACAACGGGCCACGCAAGGGAAAGCTCAGGGCGGCGGCCGCACCCAGTCCGGCGACGCCCAGGTTGGCCGCTACCTGGGCGGCGTTGCGGCCTCGCTTATCTTCCGCCACGCCCAACTGCTCTTTCTTGCGCCGGCCGAATTTGGTGGCGGAAAAGGTAAGCAGGAAGAGGGCCAGCAGCGGCGGGAGGGCGGAATGAAACGGGCCGCCCTCAGCGCCGGAGGAGGAGAGAGGAGCAAGCGACAGGAGTGCGGTGATCACAGCGCCGGTGAGCGCAGCCGGTGGGGTCGCCGCCCGCGCCAGCCATACCAGAAGCGCCAGGCCCAGGCCGATGCCGAGCGCGGTTTGCGTGGCGCCGCTCCATCCTGATTGCAGAGTGGCTAACGCGCACCACGGCGCTACTGCGGCAAGCACCAGCCATGATTGCCAGCGCAGCTTATTGTCATTGCCGGGCTCCGCTGCTACCCGCTGATCTTTAACGCGCACGGTTCATTTTGCCGACGGCGTACCCGGATTTCCTGTGGAGCTTGTTGGAATCAATGAGCCTCATGCGGCTTTCCGTGAAGAAAGCCGCACACTCAGACGTTTCTAGAGCTGCGTACAGGAAATCCGGGGGAAAGCCGCATGAAGTTGATCAACGCCAACAAACTTCATAGGAAATCCGGGGGTATCGCTGAATACGCGGTCCCATTTACAATCATCTTTCTACCAGGAAATGAGACGTAGTGAGGTATTTACGGGTGCTTAGCGTTGCATGGCTCCAGATATGGAGCCGGCGGAGTGTGCGTTTGCCGAAGTTGATGTTCAGGGTTCTCCAACGAAGGTTTGCGTTGGACTGTGGTTCGCGTAGCTCCCAGCCATCATTGTTTTCCGGGCTGGGGTTGAGTCGGCTGGCGTGTTTGCCCGTAGCCATGGGCATCGTGGCGATTCTAGCGGGATGTGGAGATACTCCCCGGCCGGTAGTGACCCCCGTAGCAGTGACCGGGCCTGCCCCGCAGCCGCAGAGCTTCACCGTCGTGACCACCACCGCGGGTACCAACGCGGCCGGCTTGGCGAATATTTTTGACTCTGCCGGCGACACTCTGCTGACCCAGGCATTGCTGGGCAATGGACCTTTGGCTCTCTCCCTGAGTTCCACCGGCACCTCTGCCACCACCGCTAATAGCGACGGCACCGTCAACACCTTTACCCCCTCAACGCAACTGCAAACGAAAAATATCCAGAGCAGCACCTTGCTGCAGCCGGCAGCGCCTAAGAACCTGCTCTACACGGCAGCCAATCTCTTTATCACCCTACCCAACGTCCCGGCGGTAGCGGTGCTCACCAATAATGCCAGCGGTGTTTTCCAGCTGACGCAACAACTCCCGGTCCCCGCCAGCCCGATCAACCTGGCGGGCAATTCCAACGCCAGCCGCGTCTACTCCATCACCCAGGACAACGGTTCCGGCAAGGTCGCTTTCGGGGATTGTGAGACTCCCACAGCGGTCACGACGCCTGGCCAGGTGCAGTCTATCGAGATCTCAACCGTGACCATCTCGAATACCCTTCCGGTCGGCATCTGCCCCGTCTATGGCATCGCTTCCAGCGACAATAACCGGGTGTTCATTCTCAATCGAGGCAGCGGGACTGTCACTGTTATCAATAGCCCCTTCAACCAGCTGGATACCACACCAAATCTGCAAAACTTTACTTCGGCCACCGGCACGCTCACGCTACCGCCGCCTGCCGGCGTCCCGGCTGCCGGGTTCAACGCCGGCCCGGTGTTCGCCGACTACTATGGCCCTGCGTCCCAGCTGGTTACCGCCAATTACGACTCCAATACCATCACCATTATCAATGTCAGCCTGGATCAATTCGGAAACGACTCTGCTGCGCTGTTCGGGCAGGCGGTCACGGTTCCAGTCGGCAGTGGGCCGGCAGCGTTGACTATTCTGCGCGATGGCAGCCGGGTCTACGTCGCCAATCAGAAAGACAGCACGGTATCTGTAGTAAGCCTGACCACCTACAAGGTGTTAGCCACCATACCCGTGACCGGTCACCCGATTTCGATCGCCTCCACGTTCAGTACGCCCTTCGGCCAGGTCTACGTCCTGCCTTCTGATCAGCCCTACATGAGCGTGATTCGTACCGATACCGACCAGGTCTCTGCGTCCATTCAGTTGGATGGAAACGGAGTGGACGTACATACTAGTGCCCAGACAGTAGCCGCCAACAGCACCACGGCTGCCGCGGTTGCGAATGCCATCAACGTGAGTCATGCCAGCGGCAGTGGAGCGCCCTGTGGTTTCGGCGCCACTTGCTACGCGGGCACCGCGGCTGCGGTACGGGGCAAGAAATAGACGTTAGGCCGCGGAAATAAAACTCAAATCAACTCCACAGGAAATCGGGAGTAGAGCCCGCGCGAGCGCTTTGTATCAGGGCACGACTTTAGTCGTGCCATAAACGAACAAAGGAATCGGGCTTTAACAGGCTGCGGAAAAACTCGCAAACGGCTTGATAAGCTATCAGCCACCAGGGCTAAAGAGCCTGCGTGAGAACTCGAAATAAGCCGCAAATCAGAACCAGGCCCGTAGGGCCGGGAGCCAGACGTCAGCCCAGCCCGGGAGGGCTGGGACATCGATCGCCAAAATCGTTTGAGCGCCAGAGGCGCGGCACCCGCGGATGATGGTAGTGCCGCACCTCTGGCGCTCCCCAACCTTGATATCCGCCTCCCAGCCCTTCCGGGCTGGGCTGACGTCTGGCTCCCGGCCCTACGGGCCTGGTTCTGATTTGCGATTTGCTTTCGTGTTCTCACGCAGACTCTAAAGCCCCGAATTTTATTGCCCGAGCGTTTTAAGCGGGTTTGGAAACCCGCTTCCCCGGACTAAAGTCCGGGGCTACCACCCGGCACCAGAGTTTTTCCGCAGCCTGTTTAAGCCCGTACGTAAAAGGATGCAATATTGAGAGCTTTAGAGTATGCGTGAGAACTCGGAATAAACAGCGAATCAGAACCAGGCCCTGAGGGCATTTTTTCTTCTCGCTTTAGCAGCCCTCAGCGGCTTCTAAAGCCGTTTCATTTCGATACCTAAGGGTACGAGCTGAAGCCCGTACCCTTCAACTACAGAGTTTTTCCGCAGCCTGTAAAAGCCCAAATTATTGTGAGCCTGTGACTGCACGACTAAAGTCGTGCCCTGACACAAAACATCTAGCTTCCGGCGCTACTCCGGATTTCTCGTGGAGCTGGCTGGTGTTGTAATGAAAGCCGCGGAGCCTTAGGGGCTTTGATACGTTAGCTTCCGGTGGGTGCTCCGGACAGAATGATCGGAGAGGTCGGAGCATCGGAGCCGCTCGCTTTCTCGATCGTTACCCCAAAGGCCTTGGCCTGAATGCCTGGGGAAAGCGGCGGCAGCACCAGGGTTGCGGTGCCCACTGCATCGGGACGAAAGAGTCCCGCGGGTACCGGCGCCTTGCCATTCGCCGGGATTATCCAAAGCTCGTAAGTCTTACCCGCAGGCAAAGGCTTTAGATTGGTGGCCAGCAGAATCAGCCCGCCGCGCTCTGGCAGGTAAGTGGCACGAGCCGTTGGCTCAGCCGGAGCTTTGCCCTCGGTAAGGGTCACGCGCTGCGCGCTGGGCGCGGTCAAAACCTCAAGCACCTGCTGCGCCTTCGACGCCTGCCCAGCCAGGTTGGTCACCAGGTTGGACTCGTCCTGTAGCTCGTCGTTCAACGCGCGATTCTGCACCCCAAGAGAAATGGCCGCGACGGTCATGGCAGCCGCCGCTATCCAGGGAATCCAAAAGCCTGAGCCACGGCGCTCGCTCTTGACCGAGATCGGGGTGACCTCTGTTGTTTTTTCCGGCTTCGCTTCGGGAGAGGTGGCGATTCTGTTGAGGAACCGTTCCCGTGCGCCTTCGGGCAGGGGATGCTGCTCAACGGCTATTCCCAGCAAGGCGAGGTCGCCGCAGACGTCGGCCAGTTCTTTGCGGCAAGGGGCGCAGTTCTGCAGGTGCTCCCGGATGAATGCGGACTCCTCTACCGGGAGATTCTGCATCGCATAGGAAGCCAATTCCTCCTGCGTATTGTGTTCGTTGCCCGTCATGCCTGGAACGCCTTTCGTAATGTGATCAAAGCCAAGCGAATGCGCGTCTTGACCGTGCCCAAGGGATCCCCGGTTCTCTCTGCGATCTCGGAATGGCTTAACCCTTCAAAGAAGGCCATCTCCATCGACCTCTGCTGCTCGGCAGGCAGTTCCCGCAAAACTTTCTGGACCTTCTCGATCATTGCGTTGTGCTCGGCTTCTGCAGCCAGGTTGCCACCCGCAGCCAGAACTACCTCGTCGACGGAGTCTGTGGGCTTCCTGCGCCGCAGCAGATCAATCGACCGGTTTCTCGCCACCACCACCAGCCAGGCGCCCAGCGATCCGCGCCCTTGCACAAACGAATCGGAATTCCGCCAGATCTGGAAGAAGATCTCCTGCATCACGTCTTCTGCGTGGCCGGAATCCTTGAGAATGCGCAGCGCAACGGAGTACACCACCCTGCCATAGCGATCGAAGACTTCAGCCATCGCCGTCTGATCGCCTTGGCGGATACGTTGCAGCAGAGCACTATCGTCGTTTAGCGCGGAAGTTGCCCCGTTTGCCATCCTGTCTTTTTGGCTTGCGTCTCTGATAGTAGAACGCTCAGGTTGGTCAATCGGATTGGGAGTTGTATCTGGCATCACTGGAGCAGCACCCATTCTACGGTTGCACCACGGAAACAACCAAACCAAAGTAACCGGCAAGTTGCAGATAGAATTGGCTGCATAAAGCCGGATGGACGGAAAGCTCCCCCACAGTAGATGAGGAACCGCTTGGATAAGTTGCTGGTCGAGCGTGGTTTGGCGCTGTCCCGGGAACGGGCGCAGGCTCTGATCCTCGCCGGGCGCGTGCTGGTCAACCAACAAAAGGTGGAAAAGCCCGGGAGCGCGGTGGACGATACTGCGCTACTGCGCGTGTTGGGGGAGGAACTCCGCTACGTCAGCCGGGGCGGGCTCAAGCTGGAAGCCGCGCTGACCCGTTGGCAAATCGATCTCAGCGGACGCCACTGCGCGGATATCGGCGCCTCCACCGGCGGTTTTACCGACTGCATGCTGCAGCATGGCGCGGCCCGCGTGATCGCGGTCGACACCGGCTATGGGCAGATCGCCGAAGGCCTGCGCAGAGATTCTCGTGTAACGCTCCTGGAGCGTACCAACGCCCGTTACCTCAAGCCCGGCGATCTGCCCGGCGGTATTAGTTTTGTATCCATGGATGTGTCGTTCATTTCGGCGACGCTCGTGCTGCCCGCGGTCGTCGCAGCGGTGCGAGAGGGCCCCGGGACTGCATTGGAGGCAATCGTCCTCATTAAGCCGCAATTCGAGGCGGGCAGGGAACACGTGGGCAAGGGAGGCATTGTGCACGACCCGGCCGCGCACCAGTTTGCCATCGACCGCGTGCGCAATGCGGTCGAGGATCTTGGCGCCTCGGCTAGCGAGATTGCCGACTCTCCCATCCTTGGAGGGGGAGGCGGCGGGAATCGGGAGTTCCTTCTCTATGCCCGTTTTTGAGGGGCCCGCTTCAGAGGGGCTCGCTTCTGGGGCTATCGCGTACACTTACAATGTTGCTCACCCTGAAATTAGATACCAGACTCGGAATCCATGCGACCTGTCGCCATCATTTCCAAGCCGCAGAAGGAAGAGCTCGCCACCCTGATCCCCGAACTTGTTGTCTGGATGCGGGCGCACGACTTCGAACCCATCCTGGACCATGTAAGCGGCAGCTACACCCAGGACGCGCGCATCGTCCCCCGCCATGAATTGCCGGCGCAGAAACCTGCGCTGGTGGTGGTGCTGGGTGGGGATGGCACCCTACTGGCCGCGGCGCGTGCTTTCGCCAGGACCGATGTTCCGATTCTCAGTGTCAACCTGGGTGCGCTGGGTTTCCTCACCGAGGTCCGGTTGGCTGATCTGTACACCACTCTAGAGGGATGGCGGGACGGTTGCTGCGCCATTGACGCTCGCGCCTTGTTGCACACTGAGGTCATGCGTGGTGGAGCGTTGTACAAAGAGTACGAAGCCCTGAACGATGTAGTGATTGCCAAGGGGGCGATCGCGCGCATGGGCGACTTCAGTGTGCATCTGTTCGATCAGCTTGCGGCTTCGTTTCGCGCCGACGGCGTCATCATCTCCACGCCCACGGGTTCTACCGCCTACAACCTGGCCGCCAACGGGCCGATTCTTGTGCCTTACGTGGATGCCTTGGTAATCACTCCGATATGCCCGCACCTGCTAACGATTCGTCCTATGGTGGTGCGGGGGGACGCCCATGTGACTGTCAGCGTAGAAGGCATTCCCGATCTCACCTTCCTCACTGTCGACGGGCAAGAGGCATTGCAGTTGCGGGTTGGAGACCGGGTATGTTGCCGCCGTTCCGAGCATAGCGTTCATCTGGTGCGCATGGGGGCAACAGGCTTCTTCGACGTGCTTCGCTCCAAGCTAAGCTGGGGCGAACGCTAAACGTGGTGGGAGCCCCCGCATTTATGGGGGGAAAGAGCCTTACGGTTTGGTTAGTTCATCCAGCAGCAGCTTGGCCTTGGTAGCCAGCGTGTGTGCGCCGTCCATGTCTCCAGTACCCAACGCTTGCTGGGCCTGTTTCAGGTAGGTGCGGATCTGCGCGGCCGTGACTTTCTCTTCCGTAGACAGAGCGCGTTTGATAGCGTTCAACCCCTGTTCGGTCTCGCCGATCAGATCAGCCGTCTCGCGCATGGCCTTTTCTCCCGCAGCGCTGTCACCGGTCGTCAATTGACCAATGGGCGACGGTGTTCCCACAATCGCTGGTGTTTCCGGGGGAGTGGCCTGCGCAGAGGCCTGGGAACCTGAAGTTGAGGACTGAGAAGCTCCACCAGCCGCCGGGGCCGGGGCCGTTTCTGGCGGTTTGGCAGGGGGCGTCTTGACCTTGTGCTTCGGTTTCCTCGGTGGGGGTGGCGGGGGCAGGGGCACGTTTTGCGCCGATGGCGGTGGCAAAGGCGAAGCCAGCGGAGTGTCCGTTTTTTCTTGCTGCTGCGCAGTTGTCGGCGGGTTCAGCGTCCCTTTTCCCGTCTTCAATGGCGGAGCTTGCGCTTGTGGAGGCGGTGAGCTCTTATGAGACATACACCCAGTACAAAAACAGACCAGCAGGGTGAGCGACGAGCACACGTTGGCTGCTCTCATCCCCTGGGCTCCTTAGCTACGATAGATCGCGGTGAGCTACTCCCGTCCGGCATCAAGTATCCACGCGCTCTGCTGTCTTGAGGACTATTCAGCGGAAAGCGCAAAATAAAGGTAGTTCCGTGAGTCGCATCCGATTCTACTTCAATAGAACCATTGTGCAGCTCCACGATACGGTAAGTCATCGCTAAACCAATACCGCTTCCATCTTTCTTAGTGGTGAAGTACAAATCGAAGATTTTGTCCCTAACTTCCGGAGGAATTCCACTTCCTTCGTCATGAATGCTAAGCAGCGCCATGCGACCGTCCTCGGCCAACCGGACCTTCAGCTTCCCCCCCTCTGCCATCGCCTGCGCGCCATTCAGCACTACGTTCAGGAGTGCTTGCTTCAACAGATCGGCATCCACCTTAGCCAGCACAGGATGATCGGGGAGATCGCTCTGGACATGAACGTCGCGGGTTTCGAGATCTGCCGATGCCAGCATCAACACCGCGGAGACGACCCGGCGCAGATCCTGTTCCTTGAGCTGCAATTCCACCGGGCGCGAGAAATCCACCAACGTCTGGACCACCCGGTCAAGTCTTTGAATTTCGCTTTCGATGACTTCCAGGTGACGCATGGCTCGGTTATCTGAGCCGCCCAGCTTATTGCGCAATAACTCAAGGTGGACCACGATGGCATTGATCGGGTTCTTGACCTCGTGACCGACGCCTGCGGTCAATCGGCCGATGGCTGCCAGGCGTCGCGAAAGCTCCAGATCACTTTCTATCTCCCGTACTGATTCAACATCGTGCAGTGTGAGCAGCGCACCCAGGCTTTCTTGCGGAAACACCGCGCGGTCATCATGGATAAAGTCGAGTGAGATCTCCACGTGCCGCCCGGTCTCGGTAGTAATCTCCTCCTGCACCAGGGCCATGCGGGCGTCAAATGACTCACGGACCAGCCTCCCCAGGCGGGTATTGCGGGAGAAGACGTCGTGCAACCTGGAGCCCAGGATCTCCGCGCGGCTGATGCCGAGAAAGCGTTCTACCGAATCGCTGACCAGGACCGCACGGGCATCGTGGGTGTACAGCAGGATGCCGTCCTGCAGGTTGGTCATGATCTGGTCGAGGTTCTCTTTGAGGGCAGAGAAGACCTCTTCCACATTGCGCATGCGCCGCCCAATACGCTCGATCTTGTGCGAGACCAACACCACGGCATCTCCTGACCGGTTGCTCGCCTCGCCGGCCACTTCGGCCTCGGCAAGGGCCAGAGCGTCCAGCCGGGCGCCAATCTGTTCAATCGGCTTGAGAGCCAGGTTGGCTAAGAACGCAGCGAAGATCAGCGAGCAAACGATTGCTACCCCGGTATAGCTCAGCGCGGCGATCAGCCACGGTTCCACCACGAAACGGAGGAAGGTGGTACGAACTCCTACCCGAATAGTGGCGAAGGGCTCGAAGTTTCGTTCCACCGGCAAGGTCACGTTGTAGACGCGAGGTGGCCCGAAGACGACTTCGAGCTGCCGCAGCAAGCCGCCGCTTTCCAGCTCCTCGTATTCCTGGCGATGAGGCAGCAGGTGGTTTACGTTGGTGGGGTCGGTACTCAGCAACGCGCGGCCTTCACTGTCGGCAATCGCTACATCGAATACGGTCGGGGAGTAGCGAATGGCCGAGTTCATCAGCGCAGTAAGCGCGGGATCGCTGCGCAGTGCCTGAGCCGCCGCATCTCGTACTGACTTAGGGTCATTGGGGTCGACACGAGGGCCGCGAATGTTGGTTGCTAGCGCGCCGCGGGTGGCAAAAAGAATCTGGTGCGCCACCATGTCATTAGCTGAGTAAGCCTGGGACATGCGCTGCCGCAGCAGCTGGCCAAGAAAAATCCAGGACAGGGTGCACACCACCAGAAATACCAGTCCGGTGATCGCGAGCACGAGCTTGGTCTTCAATCTCATGGGGGGTCACCTGAACCCTGTTCCTGACTTATCGAGCGACAGCTAGAGCGGCATTAGGTACCCGTCTCAGTTGCGGAGGCAACGGTCTGGAGCAGAACCTGCAATGCTGTCCCCAGCGAAAGGATTGTCAGACTGGATTTTTCCTCAAGAAAAATCCTACCTCGCCGATGTCGGACCGGCTATACGTATGCGGGTTCTGCTCTAAACGACCGGCCTCTCTTCCGCCACGTCGCTGGTAGTCGCGCTGCCATACTCCTTCAGCTTGTTGTGCAATGTCTTCAAACTAATGCCCAGGATCTCGGCCGCCCGGGTCTTGTTGTTACGCGTCGACTCCAAGGTCTTCAAGATGAGCATCCGCTCGGCTTCATCCACCGTGCTTCCGATCTCCACATGAACCCCGCTTTCGCTAAAGTTCGAGGTCCCGGGATCCGGGCGCATGAAGCGCTGCCCGAAAGTAGGCGGCAGATGCCGGGTCTCCATGTATCCCTCCCCGCAAAGGATGACCGCCCGTTCGATGGTGTTTCGTAGCTCGCGCACGTTGCCGGGCCAGTCGTGAGCCATCAGGCGGCTGAGCATCTCTCCGTCCACTCCCTTGACCTCGCGCCCATGCTTGGTGTTCATGTCGTTCAGCAGGGCCTCGATAATCGCCGGGATGTCTTCTTTATGTTCCCGCAGAGGTGGCATGTGCAAGTTAAAAACGTTCAATCGATAGTACAAATCTCCACGCAGATGCCCATCGGCGACCGCTTCTTCGGGATTCTTGTTGGTAGCCGCCAATACGCGAACATTCATGGGAGTTTCGACTTTGCTGCCCAGGCGGCGCAGCTTCCTGTCTTCCAATACCCGTAGCAGCTTGGCCTGCGTGCCCACCGGCATTTCGCCGATTTCATCGAGCAGCAGAGTGCCTTCTTCGGCCAGCTCGAAAACCCCTGCCCGGCGCTCCATCGCTCCTGTAAAGGAACCCTTTTCATGGCCGAAGATTTCGCTCTCAATCAACGTCTCGGGAATGGCGGCGCAGTTGACGGCAACAAACGGTTTGCCGCGGCGCGGACTCAGCTCGTGCAGCGTGCGTGCCACCAGCTCCTTGCCCGTCCCGCTTTCTCCGGTAATCAACACCGAAACGTTGCTGGGAGCGACCCGCTCGATCATGGCAAACATTTCCTGCATCTTGCGCGAGCTACCCACCAGCGATCCCAAAAAGCCGGTATCCCGCAGCTTGCGCCGCGTTATTTCCAATTCCCGCTCGGTTTCGCGCTGACGGCTGGCATTGGCCAAAACGGTCTTAAGCCGGGTGGGATCGATAGGCTTTTGAATAAAGTCGTAGGCGCCCATCTTCATCGCCTCGACCGCGCGTTCGATGCTGCCTTGTGCAGTGAGCACAATCACGGCTGCATTCAGCTGCATCTCGCTCAGCCGCGACAGCAGCTCTATCCCGTCCATCCGGGGCATCTTAAGGTCGGTGACGATGATTCCGGGATACCACTCGGTTACTTTTTCCAGACCCTCGATGCCGTCTCGTGCCGTCTCCGTGCGATACCCCCAGCCGGAAACCAATTCGGCCAACCCGGCCAAGGCATGTAATTCATCTTCAACAATCAGTACTCTTTCTGTGGCGCTCATGACTCTCTTTTCTAAAGTTGGCTATTTCTCAATAACGTGGCACCCCTGGATCGACTTCTCTGGACCAGCCATCTATCCCGCCACTCAGCGACTGCACCTTCTCAAAACCCTGGTTGCGCAGCCACACGGCCACATTCAAGGAGCGGACGCCGGCATGGCACACGGTGACAATATGTGCTTCCGGATCCAGCTCCTGAAAGGCGCGGGAAGGAACTTCTCCCATCGGCATGCTCTTCGACCCGCTGATCTGCGCAGTTGCAAACTCCCACGGCTCACGAACATCCAGCAAAATCGTGCCGGCATCTTTGGAGTTGAGGTGTGCCGCGAGATCGCGTGGGGCAATTTCCAGGTCGAGCATGAATAGTTCTCCAGGTTTAGGATACATCTTGAGCAGCCAGGACGACCCGCGGCCCCTATTAGCCGAACGGATTCGGAAGTGCCGCGAAAGTCGTAGAAAAGACAACGATTGCGCTTTTCCCAAAAGGAGAAAACCATTCATGCCCTCGGCACTCGAGTTCGCCCGTGGCCAGCAAACGCGCTTCCTTGAGGAATTAAAGTCTCTCCTCCGTATTCCTTCCATCTCGACCCTTCCCGAACACAAGGGCGACGTCCGGTTGGCCGCCGAGAGCCTTGCCCAGGAAATGGAGCGAATTGGCCTGGAGCATGTTCGGGTCATTGAGACTTCCGGTCATCCCCTGGTCTATGGAGACTGGCTTCATGCGGCGGGCAAGCCCACCTGCCTGGCGTATGGCCATTACGACGTGCAACCCCCCGACCCGTTGGACGAATGGCTCACGCCTCCGTTTGAGCCTACGGAGCGCAACGGCAACCTTTATGCCCGCGGCGCGGTCGATGACAAGGGCCAGATGTATATGCACCTGAAGGCCCAGGAAGCCATGCTGCAAGCGCCGGGAGGCAAACTGCCGATCAATGTCCGGGTGCTTCTCGAGGGTGAGGAGGAGGTAGGCGGCGAGGGCATCGCGCGCTTTGTCCGCGAACATCCTGATGAGCTCCAGGCCGACTTCGCCCTGGTCTCTGACACGGAGATGTTTGCTCCCGGCCTGCCGACCCTGGTTGTCGGCCTGCGAGGCATGATCTATACCGAACTGGAAGCGGTAGGCGCGCGGACGGATCTGCACTCGGGCATCTATGGCGGCGCCGCGCCCAATCCCTTCATTGCCCTGGCCCAGGTGATTGCCGCGCTCAAAGACCCACAAGGCCACATTCTTATTCCCGGTTTTTATAACAAGGTGGAAGCTCCGAGCGCCGACGAGCTGAAAGCCTGGAAGCGCCTGCCCTTCGATGAGGATCATTACCGGACTTCGGAAATCGGATCACGCGAGCTTACCGGAGAGCCGGGATTTTCAGTACAGGAGCGTACCTGGGCCCGGCCCACCATGGATGTACACGGTATGCCCGGCGGCTTCATTGGCGCTGGCGCGAAAACCGTAATTCCCGCCAAGGCTACGGCCAAGATCTCCTTCCGCCTGGTTCCCGACATGCATCCGCAGGAGGTTTATGCGCAGTACAAGAGCTACGTCGAGTCGTTGCAGCCGAAGGGAATCGAGCTGCGCGTCCGCCTGATTCACTCCGGCGAGCCGATTGTCGTAAAGACCGACAATGCTTATATACAGGCGGCGACCCGCGCCCTACACCAGGTATTCGGGAAAGAGACGGTTTTCATCCGTTCCGGCGGCTCCATTCCTATCGTTGGAGATTTCGAGCGCTACTTGAAAATTCCCACGGTCATGATGGGCTTCGGCCTGCCGGACGACAACCTGCATGCACCGAACGAGAAGTTCCACATCGCAAATTTTCACCGCGGAATTGAGTCAATCATCCTGTTC
The DNA here is from genome assembly GCA_963711525.1 of uncultured Acidobacteriaceae bacterium. Lineage (GTDB taxonomy): Bacteria > Acidobacteriota > Terriglobia > Terriglobales > Acidobacteriaceae > PALSA-350. The sequence continues at coordinate 518,952 of CAVQEO010000001.1, forward strand.
TTCGAAGAGCTGGGGCGGGACTAGCCATCGTGAACGGTGATGTTGAAGCTTTCGTTCTCGCCGGTGGCCGCAGCACGCGCATGGGGCAGGATAAAGCTCTCCTCCAGCTAGGCGGGCGAACTCTTATCGATCTGGCCCTGGATAAACTTCGCACTATCGGTGTAATCGCACCGCGCATTGCGGCAGCCCGCAGCGATCTGTCCTCCCATGCCCCCGTGGTGCCGGACCTGCATCCAGGCTGCGGTCCATTAAGCGGAATCGAGGCGGCGCTGGATGCAACCACTCGCGCCGCTCAATCTTTTTCTACCTGTGGATATGCCACTCTTACCGGCACGCTTCCTCACCTGGATGCTGCAGCGCGCCGAAATCACTGGCGCGTGGGCCACCGTTCCACGCATCAACGGACTTCCCCAGCCCCTTTGTGCTATCTACCACCGGGATCTGCTGCGTCCCATCACCGCCTCGCTATTGGCCGGCAACTACAAAGTCATGCCCGTGGTCACCGCGGCTGCCGGCGATTCCCAGGCGGTCGACGTCTTCGACACCGAACGATTGGCCTCGACCCATCCTGACCTCCTCGGCTTCTCCTCTCTGCCTTTGTACCGCTGGTTCCACAACTGCAACCTGCCTGAGGATATGGCCGGGATTGGAAATGCTTTAGTCTTGAGCCAATGAGTACGTTTCCCGACCCTCACCAAGCGGTGAGCATCCCCGCCGGAACGCCCATCGAGATCGTTGGCGAGCCCCCGCCGCGTGGCGAGGAGAAGGAAGCGGTCCGCCCACCGGATCCGCCCTACATCTCCTTCGAGCACGTATCGAAATCTTTTGGCGATCTCCATGTTCTCGACGATGTCAGCTTCTCTGTCCAGGCGGGCGAGACGCTATGCATTCTCGGCCGTTCCGGGGTCGGTAAATCGGTTTCGCTGCAGCAGATCATGGGCTTCCTCAAACCCGATACGGGCAAGATCATGGTGGCTGGACACGACATCACCGACTTCACCGAAGAAAAGATGGAGACCGTACGCAAGAAGGTCACCATGGTCTTTCAGAACGGCGCGCTCTTCGACTCGTTATCAGTGGGAGAAAACGTGGCCTTTCCTCTGCGCGAACGTGGACAGTTGCTGGAAGATCAGATTCAACAAGTAGTGAACGGCTTACTGGACATGGTGGGTGTAGCCGGAATGGCGGATCTGCTGCCCTCCGATCTCTCTACCGGCATGAAGCGCTCGGTGGCGATTGCGCGTGCGCTTTCCGCGCAGCCGGAGGCCATTTTGTATGACGAGCCAACCACAATGGTTGATCCCCTCATGGGTCGCCTGCTTGGCAATCTCATCCAGAAGCTCAAACATCAACTCCGCCTTACCAGCATCGTGGTCACGCACGATATGCGCTTTGCCGAGCGGCTGGCCGACCACGTGCTCTTCCTGCACCAGGGGAAAGCCTACTTCTTCGGCACCATGGACGAGCTCAAACGCACCGATGACGCCTTTCTGCGTGAGTTTCTCGACATGGATAAGCTGATCTTGCCCCAAGGCTGATTGCCCGAACGGGGTATAACTGTCTGGTTACAACGTCCCCTAATAGTAACCAAGCCGCGACAGTTACTTATGCCCTGTATATGACCCAGAATGGTATGCTTTTTTTGGGCAGAGCGCCTGTGAGAGCTTTTGCTCTTGCTGGCTCTTGCTGTTGTAGGATGCGGCCCTTTCGCTTACCGGTGGAACGTTACACCGGTCTGAATGGTTTTTGGCGCAGAACTGATTAACTCTTGAAGAATGAAGGTTTAGCTGCTATGCAACCCAGCCTTTTTCCTGCACACGTACTATTCTTCCGGACCAATCTTGCATCTGCTTTCTTGCCATCGCCGCGCCTGGTTTTTCCCTCAGTCATCTGTTGTCGGAGCCTGGTGACATCCGTACCTAACTAGTAACATGGTAACTAAGACAAGCTGTGTAATTCGGCTCTAACGAGGGCGAAAGTGTAACTACACTTTTTCTGGCCCTCGCGAGCCTCCCCCGGGGATATCCATGGCAACGTCTGGACTTCTAAAGCGCTTAGCGACAAATGGAAGCGAGCAGGGGGCGCCCGCGCCGGTTTCGCTCCCGCAGCGGCCGAACGCCCAGGAAAAAGGCACGCGCGTTGGCGCGCTTTGGATGTTGGGTGATGTAGTTGTCGTCTTAGTCGCGCTGATGATCGCGGTGCGTGGCTGGCTCGGCCAAGGGCTTTTTGGAGCGGATTCGCCTTACCGCACCAACATCATGTTCCAGAGTCATCCCAAAATCTTGCTCGCCTGTTTGGCGTGGTTCATTCTTTCGCTGATTCTGGTCAGCAAGCGTTACCACCTATACGGTCCGATGCAGATGCGCAATACGCTGCACGAGCAGCGGCTCACCATCCAGGCCTGCCTCACGGCGGGGCTGTTGTTGTCGGGGGCACTCTACCTGGTGCACGGAGAGGTGATCTCTCGCGGAGTCGTGATCATCACCGTAGTGGCGACCACTGTGTTGCTCTCCGGCCGGCGGCTGGTATGGCGAATGATGAAATACCGCCGCTTTGAAAATGGCCTTGAAGTACGCAACATCATCATTGTGGGTACCGGCAGGGTTGGCCAGGCGATGCGCCAACATCTCGATAGCATTCGCCACCTGGGCTACAGCTTCAAGGGCTACGTGCAAATACCCGGAGTGGATTCGGATAGTCCGGCGCTGGCCGGCGACATCCTCGGTTCCCTCGACCAGGTGCTGCAGCTGGCTCGCCAATATTTCGCCGATGAAATTTTTCTATCCGCGCCTTGTGACGCGCGGGTGGTTACGCGCCTTGTTTCCCAGGCGCGGGAGGCCGGGGTCGATGTCCGCGTCGTGCCTGAGCTGTACGACGGCCTGGCGTGGAATAGTCCGATTGAGTATATCGGCCAGTTTCCCACCATTCCTTTGCACCGCGGGGAAACCCCGGTGATCGGTATGTTCCTCAAGCGCATTCTCGATGTGCTGTTGTCGTCGCTTGCGCTTTTCATCTTGTCGCCCCTGATCGCGGCTATCTCCGTTGGCGTGAAGCTTGGTTCCCCCGGGCCCATCTTCTATTGTTCCGACCGGATCGGAAAGAAGGGCCGTGTCTTCCGCTGCATGAAGTTTCGTACCATGGTGGCGGATGCAGAGCGTCGCCGGGCGGAGATTCTGCACATGAACGAGCGCGACGGGATACTTTTCAAAGTCAACAACGATCCCCGCATCACCGCTTTCGGCGCCTTTCTGCGCAAATACTCTTTGGACGAGCTACCTCAATTTGTGAATGTGCTGCGCGGCGACATGAGCATGGTCGGTCCCCGTCCTCCGATCGCCAGCGAAGTCAAGCGCTACGATCTAAGCCATCTACGGCGCCTCGACGTGCTCCCAGGCATGACCGGCCTGTGGCAGGTACAGGCACGGCAAGACCCCTCCTTTGACAGCTACATCTCCCTGGATACGGCCTACATCCAAAACTGGAGTATCTGGCTGGACCTCAAAATTCTTATCCGCACTCTCTCGGTAGTAGCCGGCGGCACTGGCTCCTAGGAGCCTCCGGTCCAGTTTTCCTGTTTACCTTAGGAAAATGTCTTTGATTTTATGTTTTTGCTTTGTCTCGGGCACGGCTTTAGTCGTGCCGTAAAGGCCTAAAAACCTCGGGCTTTACAGGCTGCGGAAAAACTTGGTGCCAGGTGGGAGCCCCGGACGCCTCCCCGTCATACGAGCAAAATTCGGGTAGCCTAGATGGAAAGACCTGCGGTTTCCTTCCGGATCTCACGCAGACTCTAAAGCCCTGGTGGCTGGCTGCTTATCAGCGGTTGCCGACTTTCCGCACCCTGTTTAGCCCCTGAGGCTTTGTCTTTTTCGCCCGTCATTTGGTGAGGAGGGCGATACGGCAGGGGCTAAACAGCCTGCGGAAAACTCTGGTCCGAGATTCGCCAGCGCTAAAGCGCAGGATTGAAGTCGAGTCTTGTCTCTGGAGCGCTGAAGCGCTCCATCCCCCGCATAAATGCGGGGGCTGCCACCGGCCCCCTGGGTCCGTAAGTTTGGTGGGAGCCCTCTGCTTTAGCAGAGGGAAGCAACGCTTCAGCGTTGCGGGAAAGAGTTCGAAAAACGATCATGCGCTTTAGCGCCGGCAATCCCGGTTCGCGACTTTTTCCGCAGCCTTCAAAGCCCAAATCCTTTTCCATCCCTCGAACCCCTGAGAAAAGGCACGGTTGATAGACTGGTAAAGTGAAGATCGCTTTGGCCCAGATCAACCCCACGGTGGGGGATTTTCAGGGCAACACCAGGAAAATTATCGAGTTTGCCGGCGAGGCATCCGCTGCCCAGGCGGATGTAGTTATGTTTCCAGAGCTGGCAGTTTGTGGTTACCCGCCTGCCGATTTTCTAGACAAGCCATCGTTTGTAGCGCGCGCGGAAGAGGCCATCGCGGAGATCGCCGCCACCGCAACCGCCGGTCGCAAGCTGGCCGTCCTCTGCGGCTACGTCACCCCAGCCCCCCCGGGATCGGGCAAACAGGTGGCAAATTCAGCCGCTCTGCTGCGCAACGGCGTGGTCGAGTTTGTCCAATCCAAACGGCTCTTGCCCTTCTACGATGTCTTCGACGAGCAGCGGTATTTCGCTCCTGCGGCCGCCCAGAGCCTCCATTGCCTCGGGGGCGAGCGCATGGCGCTCACCATCTGTGAGGACGCATGGAACGATAAGTTGTTCTGGTCCAGCCGGCTCTATCCCGTCGATCCGGTCGAAGAGTTGATGCGCGCCGGCGGATCCATCATCCTCAACATCTCCGCCTCCCCTTACTACCGGGGCAAGCGGGAATTGCGTCACCGCATGCTCGCCGCCATCGCCCGGCGGCACAAGGTTCCTGTCGCCATGGTCAACCAGGTAGGAGGTAACGACAGCCTGGTCTTCGACGGCGCGAGCTTTGCCCTCGGTCCGGATGGCGAGGTGGTGGCGCAGGCGCGCTCATTTGCCGAGGATCTGGTCTTTTTCGACAGCGCAACGCTCACCGGCGATATCCGTCCTGCCGACGCCACTGAAGACGCCGCAGTCTATCAAGCGCTGGTCCTGGGTACACGGGACTACGTCCGCAAATGCGGCTTTTCCAAGGTGCTCGTCGGCTTGAGCGGAGGGGTGGATTCGGCCTTGGTCGCAACCATCGCGGTCGACGCCCTGGGCAAAGAGAATGTGACGACGATCGGTATGCCCAGCCAGTATTCTTCCGCCGGTTCCATCGACGATGCCCGCGCGCTGGCCGCCAACCTTGATATTCGCTTTACTACGATCGCCATTCACGATCTTTTCGAGCAGTACACACGGGCACTCGCGCCGCTATTTGCCGGACGGTCCGCGGACATCACCGAGGAGAATATCCAGTCCCGCACCCGCGGAAATCTGCTCATGGCGCTTTCCAACAAGTTCAATGCGCTGGTACTCACTACCGGCAACAAGTCAGAGATGTCGGTCGGCTATTGCACGCTTTACGGCGATATGGTGGGCGCGCTGGCGGTGATCGGCGACGTGGTCAAGACAGAGGTCTACCAGCTTTGCGCTTACGTGAACCGCGAGCGCGAGGTTATCCCGCGCGCCATTCTGGAGAAGGCGCCCTCCGCGGAGCTTCGCCCGGGACAAAAGGATACGGATTCTCTCCCGCCTTACGAGATACTGGACCCCATTCTGCAGGCGTACGTCGAGCGCTACGAAACTCCCGAACAGATCGCCGCCGAATACCATTTCGATCTGGCGACAGTCAGTCATGTAGTCAAGCTGGTCGAGCGCAGCGAGTACAAACGGCAGCAGGCGGCGCCGGTGCTCAAGGTCACCAGCAAGTCCTTCGGCATGGGACGCCGTTTTCCCATCGCCGTTAAAGTTCAGGTATAAGCAAAAGTGTCGCTATCTGAGATTCGCTACCGCCCCCAACCACTAGAAAGGAATTGAATGCAGCTTCGTATAACGACGTGTCTTACTGCTCTGGCAGTCGCCAGTGCGGCCTGGATCCCTGCCGCACTCGCCCAGAACCCCACCCCGCAGGCTCCGACCCCGCAGGCTCCCACCCCGCAAGCTCCTCCCGCTAGACAGTCACCGGCCGAAAGCTCGGCCCCGGCGCCCTCTGCGCCCGCCGAGACCGCGGCTCCGTTCCCCCCGATTGACCCGGCCAACTTTACTGCGACCTCTCCAACCAGGCAGACGGTGGAAGATTTTCTAAAGGCGTATTGGGGTTACGACACTAGCCGAATCTGGCAGGTTCAGGCCATCCTGCCCACCCCAGCGACGGGCGTCAGCCGGGTGATCGTTCTGGTCAAAGGCACCGGCGGCGGCCCCAAGGAGCAGCAAACGGCCCAACTCTCTTTCTTCACCCTGCCCGACGGCAAGTTCCTGGTCGCCGATTCACTTCTCCCCTTCGGCTCCAAGCCCTTTCAGGCCTATCGGGAGATTCTGCAGGCGGGAGCTACCGGGCCGTCGCAGGGCGGCGCTTCCAAAGCCATCGAGATTGTAGAGTTCTCCGATTTTGAGTGCCCGCACTGCAAGGAAGCACAGCCCATTGTCGCCAAATTGTTGGCCGACTATCCCAGCGCTCACTTTGTCTACCAGGATTTCCCGCTCACCCAGATCCACAAACAGGCCTTTAAGGCGTCGACCCACGGATATTGTGTTGCGAAGGCGGGTGGCAACGAAGCCTTCTTCAAGTTTTCCGATGCTCTTTTTGAAAACCAGGCCGGGCTCGCGCCGGCTACGGTGGACGCGACTCTGAAGGATGCTGAGACCAAGGCCGGTCAGGATCCGGTGAAGGTCGCTGCCTGCGCCGCAACCCCTGCTGCCAAGGACGCCATCGATGCCTCGCTGGCGCTGGGGGCAAAGGTGGGCGTGAATTCGACACCTACTATTTTTATCAACGGGCGCGGATTGCCCGCTGTCGGCGTTCCGTATCCGATGCTGCAGAAGATCATCGAGTTCCAGGCCCAACTGGACGGTGTGCCTCTGCCGCCGGCGCCACCAGCTCCTGCTCCGAAACCGGCTCCCTCTCTACGGTAGGTCCTTGAACATCTGCCACCATGAAGGCGACAGATATAGGGCTACAGAGTCTGCGTGACCACCGGCGGTTCAAGATTGAGTCCCTACGGGACTGAGTTTGTAAAGGGGGATCTCACGCAGACTCTAGAGGGCCTACAAGTGGAGAGTGAGACCGTACCTTCCGCTGCGCCGCGAGCCGAATACTCCCGGCGCGTGGCGGAGCTGTCGGTCGAACGCTCCAGGTTGCAGCGGAGGGAACGGCTGACCGGCTACGTGCAGCTCGCCCTGGGCGCCTTCTGCGTGGCCTGGGTCGTGTTCCGGGTGCGTCACTTCAACAGGACAGATCTGCTCATCCTGGTTCCGATCGCGGTCTTTGTGGTTCTCGCTGTCCTGCATGGACGGCTGCTGCGCACAGTGAGATTGCGCACGCGCGCGATTGCGTTCTATGAGCAGGGGCTGGCGCGGCTCAACGGTACGTGGGCGGGAAGCGGGGCCACTGGCGAGCCATTCCTGCAGGCATCCGACCCCTGCGCACGCGACCTCGATCTCTTCGGGCGCGCCTCGCTGTTTGAATTGCTCTGCACGGCGCGTACCCGTGCCGGAGAGGAAACGCTGGCGCGATGGCTGATTGCACCTGCGCTCCCAGATGAGGTCCGTGCCAGGCAAGCAGCGGCGATCGAGTTAAGCCCTCGCCTGGGGTTTCGCGAGAGCCTCTCAACCATGGGCGAAGACGTGGCCATAGGAGTTCGCCCGGCGCAACTGGCCGACTGGGGAGAAGCCCAGCCGGGTCTGCCCTCAGGGTTCATCCGTATCCTGGCCCCAGTGCTTGCCCTTGCCTGGGTGCTCAGCGTGGCCGCCTGGCAGCTGTGGGGTGCATCGGAGTTGCTGGTGCTCACCACCACGGTTGTCAACCTCGGAATTACCTATCGCTTTCGCTCGCGGCTGAATGAGGCAGCCCATGCCGCAGAGGACGCAGGCCACGATCTGAACCTGCTGTCCCAGGTGTTAACTGCTTTTGAACGCGAAGAATTCTCGAGTCCCAGGCTGCTCCAGCTACAAACCCAGCTCAAACAACAAGGTTTGCCCCCGTCGCGTGCGATCGCCAAACTCAACCGCCTGGTGGAGTATCTCGAATCGGCCCACAACCTTTTCGTTCGCGCGCTCGACTTTGTGATTTTTTATCGCCTGCAGTTTGTTCTAGCCACCGAGAGCTGGCGCCGGCGCTTCGGGCCGTCTCTCCGCCAGTGGCTGGACTCGATTGGAGAACTGGAGGCGTTGGCGGCCTTGGGGGGCTACACCTATGAGCATCCCGAGGATGTATTTCCTGAATTTGTCGAGAACGCACCCTGCTTTGAAGCTGAGGCACTGGCCCATCCGCTGATCCCGCGAGAGCGGGCTATACCCAACGATCTGCGGCTTGACCGGGACCTCCAACTCATCATCGTGAGCGGCCCCAACATGGCAGGAAAAAGTACCTTCCTGCGGGGCATCGGTGTCAATGCTGTGCTGGCACAGAGTGGCGCACCGGTGCGCGCGGCAAAGCTGAAGCTCTCGCCGCTTACGGTCACTGCCTCGATCTGCGTCCTGGATTCGCTGGAGGGTGGAATCTCCCGCTTCTATGCGGAGATCCATCGCCTGAAGCAGATCATGGACTTGACCCGGGGCCCTGTTCCGGTTCTTTTTCTGCTCGACGAGTTGCTTTCCGGAACCAATTCGCACGACCGCCTGATTGGAACCCGATCCATTGTCAGCAAGCTAGTCGAGCGGGGCGCCGTGGGGTTGGTGAGCACGCATGACCTGGCTCTCACCGCGATCCCCCAGGAGATCGGATCGAAGGCCATCAATTGCCACTTCGAGGACCATTTGGAAGACGGGCAGTTGCGTTTCGATCACAAGCTCTATCCGGGCATCGTGCAGACCAGCAACGCGCTGCCACTGATGCGGTCCATCGGGTTGGAAGTCTAAAAGGCGGGATGGAGGGAAGCTATTTGCTCGCCGTCATCGCCTAACCTCAGCAAGCCCTCGCTGGTGACGCGCGCCGTCCAGATGGCATGAATGTGCCGGTCGTTCAGGCCCCGCGCCTGCAACCTGACCTGGTCAAATCCCGAATTGCAAAGGTTGTCCTCTATCTCGGGCGAGGAGAAGTACTTCTCGACGATGGCGCTGACGCGATCGGCGTAGGACGGCGGGGCGGGCCAGCGCACAGGAAACTGGAGGGATAGGATGTTGGCGTGGTCGCCCACCAGGTCCACGGTGATGACACGCGGGTTGAGGGCTGCCACCATGGCATCGGCTTGCCGCAGACGTGCCTGCACAGCGATCGCACGCTGGTGTTTTGGCCGCAGGAGAGTAAAGGAATAGCAGCTGGAGCCGGGCTCAGGCTCGACCTGAGAAGGTTGGGGCAGTGGAGCAAGCGCCTCGGCCGATTGCGGCTCAGAGACAGCCGCGTGTGTGACCGGCAGCGACAGCTGTTCCTGCCGGCACGCCGTCAACATCAAGAGCAATGCGGTGACCGCAAAAGTTCTCCCAGCCATAGTGCCTCTGAGGGAATTTCCAGGATGCCAAGTTTAAAGGGGGAGTGTACAAGTCTAAATCGAGGCCGGTTCAGGGTCAAAGGCAAACCTGAGCCCATTCGTCTGACAAGCTTTGGCTCTGTTTCAGGGCACGGCCTGCCTTTCTGTGCACCAGAAGAAAAAATCCCTATTACCCCAGCAACTTGGCAGACAAACTAAAGGTTGTACATCAGCTGTGAGGGAGAGGAATGATCGGCCCTCTCGCGTCGTTCCGTCGCCGCCGCAAGATGTGCGGCGTCACCAGGATGGCCAAATTGCTCACGTCGTATTCCTTCGTGGTCGCGCTGAGCGAGCTAAAGCCTGGCAATTCCGAAAGGCCTGGATTTCCGCTCACAGCATTCGATTCCTGGCGGGACAAATCGCCCACCACCAGCGCACTGGCGCCACCGCGCAGCTGGATATCCGCGGTGTAGCTGCGATTGGTTAACACCGGCAAGCCGTTGAGGCTGCCTCCCTGAAGCGCCTGAATCTTGAGGTCGAGTTTAAGCACCACATCATCATTGTGCTCAATGCGAGGAGTCACCTTGAAGATCAGACCCAGGTCCTGATACTGGACCTGGGGAATGGGGGTGGCGGTGGAGAGGGCGCTCGTATTGATTCCCAACCCACCCAAAATGCCCGAGAGCCCGGCAGTCGTGATTCCTGGAATATTTACCGAGGTGGACGCAATGCTGGAATAGCTCGAGGTGGTAATCGGATAACGCGTGCCGCTGCGAATCGTTCCTTCCGCGTTGTCATCCAGCCGGATCTGGACCTGCTCGAGCGAACGCGTGTCCGCCGAATTCAGGCTCAGGTTTCCAGTAAGGCCGCCGGCCGAAATGCCAGTCAAGGTAAGGCCGTTGCCGAAGGTGGCAAAAGGCGTGCTCAAAATCGAGCTGGTCACCTCGCCCGACGCAATCAAAATCGCGGCGATGGCGGCGTAATCCCCAGCGTTCGCCAGTCCACTGGCAATGATCTGCTGCACCAGGCTGGAGTTACCCGCGATCACGCTGTTCAGCTCGCTGGGCACATTAAAAACAGTGGTCGTTTGCGGCAACTGCACACCGATAAGCGTTGTCCTGGTGTTCTCCACTTCGTAGATCTTTACGTCCAGCAGCACCTCGCTCTTGCCGTCCAATAAATCGGCGAATGTTCGATTGAGCGCCGCCAGCGTGTTGGCCGGCGCCCGTACGGTCAAGGTGCCCTGGTTCGGCTGTGCGGTCGTCTGTTGTACACCAAGCACATTCTTGGCCAGGTTACTCATGTCGGAGAACTCGGTCGGGGTGAGGCCCGGCAGATAAAGCGTCTCCAGAGACAGCCGGTCATATTTGGTGTGATTTTCCTTGGTTTCTTTGGCCACCAGGACGCGAACGGGGTCGAGCGGCACCAGGAAGGAGTGGGTCACGAGGTTCAACAGGTGCTCGGCCTGGGCAAAGTCCACGTCATCGACATCGAAGCGAACGGTCTGCGAGGCGAGGGAACCGTCGTCCACCATTCTCAGGCCATAGGCATCGAGCACCCGTCGCAACACCTCCTGCTCGGTGCCCTTGAAGTGAAAGCTTTGCTTGCCTGGTTTGGGGGTCAGTTCGATCGCCGGTGCGAAGGTTGCGTTCAGGCTGTCGTCCGGCGATGCGGTTGAGGACAGGTTCGCCAGATCGTAGATGTGTTGCGCCACCTCAGGATTCTTCGGGTCCAGCGCCAGCGCCTCTGCGAGGTTGGCGCGGGCTACATCGGGCTGCCCCATAAGCCGTGCTTTGTCGGCATCCTGCACCAATTTGGTGACGCGATGCTGGGTCGCGATCTGCAAGTCGAGGTCGTAGCTGCGGTTAGAAGGGTCTGCCTTAGCGGCTTTAGCAAAATCCTTTTCCGCCGCGTCGACATCACCCTTTTCCATGGCGCGCACGCCCTGCGCGTAAGCCTTCTCCGCAGCCCGTACCTGGCGGGGAGAGGGGGTCCGGGGCGGAGTTACCGGGGGCTGTTGAGCAAACGCTGCAGGGGGCATGAGCACCCACAGTGCGGCCGGCAGGCAGAGCGAGGCTCGCGCCGTACACCATGAGGGGACCCGTAGCGGACACATGAATTTATCCTAGGGGGCGGTCAACGCAGGGGCAAGTTACCAGGGACGCAACCCCGATTTCCTGCCTCGCTACACTACCAACAGCAAATCCGGGACCCCGGAGGTGGAGTGGATTGGTCACGGCTGGACCACCGTTTGCAGCAACGCTTCCAGAGTGGTGGTGCAAACTTCCGGCTGGTGCTGCAGCAACTCCTGGTAGGAATAAACGCCGGTGGCCACGGCGATGGTGGGCAGGGAATTGGCCTTGGCTGCGGCGATATCCGAGGGCGTGTCGCCTACCACACACACCGTGGCATGAGGGCCGGCAAACTGCCCCGCGGCGACCGCCTGTGCGATCATCTCCGCGCGCACAGCATGGCGATCGCTGAAGCCGCCAAAAGTGAACCAGTCGCGTAATCCGGCGATCTCGATTTTCAACCACCCAATCTGCTCCAGGTTGCCGGTGGCCACACCCAGACGCTTGCCCCGGCTTTTTAGGTAAGCCAGCATGGACAGGACGCCGGGCATCACGGTAACGCTCATGCGCTCCCGCTGCTCCAGAACCATTTGCCGCATAACCACAAGAATTTCTTCCAGGCGTGGCTGCCACACCTCGTCGGGGATGGCGGCCAGCCGAAATGCGTCGCGCAGGATAGCGGTGTCGGTGCTGCCGTGCAGGGGCACGGAATCCATGGAAAGCGGATGCCCCATCACCTCTTGCACGCTTAAGGAGAAGGCGCCTGTGTGCACGCCGCCATGGGCGTGGAGCAAAGTGCCGTCAATGTCGAAGAGATAGGCGTCGCACTCATCCCAGCGAAATTTATCGCGGATAGATACGAGGCCCTCAGCCGGCGCCGATACAAGCCGCCCGGCTTTTTCCTTCACTAAGTGCGCACCGTCGTCTGCTTGGCCTCAAAGCCAGGACGCTCGGCGCGGGGCGGGCGCTTGAGTCCACTGCGAATTTGTTCCGGATCGAGCTTGAGTTCCGCGATGGTGCGGCGCAGCGTGTTGCGGTGCATGCTCAGCTCCCGAGCCGCCTTACACTGGTTTCCCCTGTGATGCGCCAGCACTTCCAGAATGAAGCGCCGCTTAAACTCCCGCACTGCCTCGTCGTATTGAATGCCGCCGGCGTGCATTTGCGTCACAAGACTATCCAGTTCACGTTTCACAAAAACCTCTTTCTTTTTCCTACCCGCTCGACTGCCGGGTTTGTGTTTGTCTCGCACTTACTCGAACTCTGGGCGAGGATTGGCTGCATCGCAGTGGCGAAACGAGTCCTGGAACTCGGCCCGATCCGGAGCGCCTGCAAGCCCTGACGGATTCTTTCCCCTAGATCAAACGGTACAACATGTGAGCCGCCGTGGGCCGCCGTCAAAAAGACCGGAGCCAGACGGGAACTATCCAACCAGGCCTGCCGGGGCAAAAATGCCACGATGCCCATCAGGACCAGCGTGACGACAACACAACCTTTCACCAGCCCAAAAACTGCACCCAGTAATCGATCCACAATACCCAAGCCCACTCCGCGCAGCAACCCACGAAGCAATCGACCGGCAAGGCCTGCCAACAACATCACCAGCAACGCGATCGCTAAAAACGCGATTAAGTCCGCAACCTCGCGGTTCTGAACCACGCGCTGTACCCAGGGTACGAGTGCTGCATAGTTGGCCGCAGCGAGAAAGAGCCCTAAAATCAGACCCGCTAGCGAGAAGACCTCGACGAAAAACCCTTTGACAAAAGCGGAAACCACCGAAACTACAAGCACAACGATGATCAACAGGTCGGCCAGATTCATGATACTTCCTGAAATTATGGCCGGGTAACGCGCGTTCTCTTGAGCTCGGGGCCGGTCAGCAAATGCAACGCTTGCTCGTACTTTTCCTGCGTCTGGCGCACCACGTTGGCCGGAAGCTCTGGTGCGGGAGGCTGCTTAGCCCAGCCAATGCTCTCCAGATAGTCCCGCACAAACTGTTTATCGAACGACGGCTGGGGCGCTCCGGGTTCGTACCCTTCACTGGGCCAGAAGCGAGATGAGTCCGGAGTCAACACTTCATCGGCCAGCACGATACCCTTTCCAGTCATCCCAAACTCAAATTTGGTATCGGCAAGGATCAATCCACGCTGCAGCGCATGATCCGCCGCCTTGGCGTAGATCTCGAGGCTTAGTCGGCGCAGTTGTTCCGCGTTGTCGCCGCCGACTCGCGCCACCATCTGATCGAAAGAGATATTTTCGTCGTGCTCACCGCTCATGCTCTTGGTCGCGGGAGTGAAAATCGGTTCCGGCAGCCGCTCCGATTCGCGCATACCCGAGGGCAGCGCTATTCCGCAAATCTTGCCCGTGCGGTTGTAGTCTTTCCATCCTGAACCGGAAAGATATCCCCGGACCACGCACTCAGCGGGGAACATCCGGGCACGGTTCACCAGCATCGACCGGCCACGCAGCTCACTTGCGTACGGCTGCAACTGCGCCGGATATTGGTCTACATCTGCGGTGACCAGATGGTTAGCAACCAAGTCACTGAGATAGTCGAACCAGAAGAGAGAGATCTGCGTCAATACACCGCCCTTGCCCGGTATTCCCGTGGGCAGCACATAATCGAAGGCCGAGATGCGGTCGGTCGCTACCAGCAGCAGCAGGTCTCCCACCGAATACAGATCTCGCACCTTGCCCCGCGTGTACAGCTGCAGGTCTTCGAATTCGGTGGCGATGAGCGTCGGCAAAAGGGTGTGCCTCGGGAGAGGAATGACTTTCCGATTGTCCGAGGTGGCGACGGCTTTGTCAACGCAGGAAAACTGCGGAATCTTCCCGCGGCGGGAGGAGACCGGTGGATGTCTAGACGATTGTGCGGGATAGTTACTTCAGCGCAGCCCGGATTTCCTGTACTTTGCGTTGGACATGGCCGCGTGTGCGGCTTTCATTAAGGAAAGCCGCATGAGGTTCCCCAACGCCGAAAGACTCCACAGGAAATCCGGGCCAGCGTCACGCGGTCGCTAAACGACGCTCCTGCACCCGGTCCCCCGGTCGCTCCTTGGTGCGGTTGTGGCTGATGTCGTCCCCGCCCAGGCGGACCGAGACCAGTTTCGAAACTCCTGGCTCCTGCATGGTCACGCCATAGATCAGGTCGGCCGCGGTCATCATTCGCTTGGAGTGCGTTACAAGAAGGAACTGCGTATCGCCGCTCATGCCCTTGAGCATCTCCGCCAACCTGCCCACGTTGGTTTCATCCAGCGGCGCATCGACTTCGTCCAGCACGCAGAAGGGGGCTGGTGCGTATTCGAAGATTCCCACCAGCAGTGCCAACGCCGTCAGCGCCTTCTCGCCGCCGGAGAGCAAGAGGACATTCTGCAGTTTCTTGCCCGGCGGCGAGGCAACGATGTCGATACCGCTTTCCGCCGTATTTTCTTCATCCGTCAGCCGCATGAAGCCCTGACCGCCGCCAAAAAGACTAGTGAATGTCTTGCTGAAGTTCTGGTTGATCCGGGCAAAGGCTTCGTCGAACTTCTGCCGGGTAATCTGATCGATTTCGCGAATTGTCGACTGCGTGTTTTCAATCGCGTCGATCAGATCTTTGCGCTGGGTTTCGAGGAAACTGTGCCGCTCCGCCGTCTCCTGGTACTCTTCGAGCGCCATCATGTTGACCGGGCCCATCGCCTCGAGCTTCTGCTTGAGGCCGCGGCAGGCGTCGTCTTCTTCGCTCAGCGCCTCGCCTTCGAGGCGAGGCACATCTTCCTGGCGGCGCAATTCCGAGGCTTCGATTCCCAGGTCGCTCACGCAGGCGGCTTCCATGTATTCGAGTTCCACGGCCAGCTTCGCCGAGTGCGCGCTGCTCGTGCTGCGCGCCTCGCGGAAGCTATCCATCTCCGCGCGCAAGGCCTTGAGGTTGTGCTCCAGCTCGGTCAATTGCTCGCGCAGCAGCTTGGCCTCCTGGGTGGATTGCGCCGCTTCTTCAAGGGCGGTTCTGCGCACTTCCGTCAAGCGCTCCCGCTCCACTGCCAGTTGTTCGTTCTCCCGCGTGCGCTGTTGTTCTTCCGCGGTCGCTGAGGCCAGCTGTTGCTCCAGCTGGTTGACCCGGCGTTCCAGGTCGCCGTACATGCGATCGATACGGGAGAACGCTGCTTCCGCACCGCGGCTGCGCTCTTCCAATCCCGCCAGCAGGGCGGAGACGTCCGCTGCCTGTTGCTGCGCCTGCTCGCGCAGGCGGCGCAACTCCTCCATGCTCTGCTGCAGTTCGTTGGCCTTGATCTCAGCCGCGGCATGCTCTGCTTCCAGGCGTTCTACTTCTTCGCGCTTCTCTTCGATCAACCCCTGGCGAACGCCGCGCAGATCCTTGTTGCGTTCGCTCTGCACCACCCAGTCATCCAGCCGGCGCTCCAGGCGGGCTACTTCCGCGTCCATCTGGCGAAGGGCTGCGCTCTGGTTGGCGCTCTCCCGCTCCGCGTTGCGCCGCTCTTCGCTGACGCGCTCCGATTGGGCAGCTAACTCGCTCAATAGCCGGGCAAGGGAAGCGGCTGTGATCTCGGCCCGGCCCAGTTCGGCTTCCACCTTCTCCAGCCTCTTCTGCGTCTCCCGCAGCTCGCCTTTCAAGGCCAGCGGACCTTCCACGCTGGGCTTACCGCCGGTGACAGTGACGTTGTGAAAGCACTCGCCCGAAGGCGCGAGGAAGAAAGCGTTAGGATTCTCCAGGGCCAGGGATTTTGCCAGCTCCGCGTTAGGCGTGACGAAACCCTCGCGCAGTTTGGGCAGGATCACTTCGAGCGACCGGCCAAAGCCATCGAGCACCCGGATGCAATCTTTCAGCCGCTTCACGCCGGAGTCGCTGTGCTTGGATTCCAGCGTATCGCCGGCAAAAGAAAACTTGGCCTGGGAGTCGTCGGGATGCACCAGGAAGGTGGCCCGCCCGTCGACATCGCTCTTAAGCAGCCGCATTCCTTCATGCGCCGCATCCCAGCTGGTGACCACGATGTAGTTCAGCTCGTCCCGCAAAAAAGCATCTACAACTGTTTCGTATTCACCGCTCACTTCGAGAAAGTCGGCAAGCGTGCCCACCGGAGCCAGGCCGCCGCCCAGCGAGTTTGACTTGAGCAGCTTGCGCACGGTGTCGGTGGAATAACTGTGCTCGTGGATGAGCGACTGCAGAGAGTTGCGGCGTCCGGTCAGGGTTGCCATTTCGGCGCGCAAGCGATCGCCTTCGAGCTTGGCTGCACTCTCTTCGCTGCGCCGCGCCTCGGTCTCCGCGCGCAGGGTGACGAGCTCGCTCTCCAGGCGCTGCAGTTGTTCGGTGACCGATTCAAAATTAAGCGAAGCCTGCCCTCGTTCTGAGCCCAGCGAGCCAAGCTCCGCGCTGGCGGCGCTGATCTCTGCGCCGAGCCGTTCCGCATCCTGCTCCAGTGCGGTGAGCGACTCCTCCGCGTGCATGGTCTGGTTGCGTGCATGGCCGGCCTGGGTGAGCAACTGCATGGCATAGCGGCGCGCCGCCTCCAGCCGCTGTTCCGCTCCGCTGACCGCCTCGGAGGCGTCGCGCGCTTGCTCCTGGCGCTGCCTTGATTCCTCACGCACCCCGGCCGCTTCGGCGGCTGCATTTTCCAGAAAGGAACGGTGGGATTCGCGCTCCACGATCAAGCCCTGCAGGTGAAGCCGTGCCTGCTCCAGTTCGGCCGAACCGGCGGCAGCGCGGGTACGTAATTCTGCGATGCGCTCCTGGTTGGCGATTTCCCGTGTGGTTGCCCGCTCCAGTTCCACAGAAGACTGGTTGGCGCGCGCGTTGGCGTCTTTCGCGCTGGCATCCAATTCGTAGCCGCGCGTCATGCCCTGCGAGTGCTCATCATCGAGCGTGCTGACCTGCTCGCCGCCTTGCTCGATCTGCGTGCCCAGGGTGGCAATCTCTACCATCAACGCCGCCTGCTCGGCATCCATCTGCGTAATCCGGCTGGCCAATACCACGCGCAGCCTGGCTCGCATCTCTTCCCGCAGTGCGGCATAGCGCTCAGCCTTCGATGCCTGCCGTTTGAGCGAACCCATCTGCCGCGTGACTTCCTCGAAGATGTCGTCGACCCGCGCCAGATTCTGCTTGGCCTGTTCCAGGCGCAGCTCAGAGAGCCGCTTCCGGGTTTTGAAGCGAGTGATTCCGGCGGCCTCTTCGATAATCGCGCGCCGGTCATGCGGCTTGGAACTAAGCAGTTGCCCGATCCGCTCCTGCTCGATAATGGCGTAGGATTCCGGGCCGAGCCCGGTCCCCATAAAAATGTCTTGAATGTCGCGCAGGCGGCAAAGCTTGCCATTGAGAAGATACTCACTCTCGCCAGTACGGAAGAGACGCCGGGTGACGACGATCTCCCCATGCCGCGCCGCTGTCCGTTGGAAGCGTCTGCGGCGGATCTTCAGCACCACCGGATTGCCTGCCTCCGCGGGCTGTTCTTCGGCTTCCGCTTTCGGTTCAGCTTCTACGGGTTCTCCATCGATCAGAGTTCCGGGCTGCACCTCGGCGATGATCTCTTCCGTCTCCGCGGCGCGTTCGGTGCGGTTCTTCTCTTCGTCCCAGTCGATCTTCTCCGGCTCGTTGTCTTCGAGTTGCGGTTCTTCCAGCAGAGGTCCTTCAGCGTAAGCATCAGGATCGATTAGTGAAAGAGAAACTTCGGCCATGCCCAGGGATTTGCGTTCCCGGGTTCCGGCAAAAATAACGTCTTCCATCTTGGTTCCGCGGAGACTCTTGGCTGACTGTTCACCCAGAACCCAGCTAACGGCATCGAGAATGTTTGATTTGCCACAGCCATTGGGCCCGACCACGACGGCAATCCCCTGGCCGGGGAGAGTAACCTCGGTGCGGTCGCAGAACGACTTGAAGCCCAACATCTGGATCTTCTTCAGCTTCAGCATGAACCTGTTCCTTTCGTCGCATGGCGACGACTGGCCTTAGCAAAGACTCTAGCGATCATGATCACTGGAAGCAACATAAGGACCCCAACATGTTGTGGATAAAGTGTACCCAACCCAATAAGTCGCGCCATGTGAGCGGATCGAGCGCTCCCGCTGGAGAAAGTATCTGTAAAGGCTAGACCTGCCCCGGCGGCGATACAAGTAACGTTCGGGGCACGTTCGAGGACGTAGCACAAGGCATTCATTCTGTGAAAGTTAGCTGTTCACAGCGTAAGCATGGCATCAAGGCGCACCTTAGGGGGCCGCAGGAAAACGTACCGGACACCCATTCCTAAACCCATCGGCCTCCAGGCCCTGAGGTACGCTTTTTCTCTCCATGCCTCAAGCGAAATCCCCTGGGGAATCCTTACCTAAGGGCCTAAGGGCCAAAAACTGCCCAGTTGATGTCCGGGCTAAACACGTTGCGGAAAACTCTAGTGCGGGGTAGTAGCCCCGGACTGCCTCGCCGCAGCGAGCATTAGTCCGGGGAAGCGTTCAAACCCGGTTAAAACGCTCGGGCACAAAATTCGGGGCTTTAGAGTCTGCGTGAGAACACAAAAGCAAATCGCAAATCAGAATCAGGCCCGTAGGGCCGGGAGCCAAACGTCAGCCCAGCCCGGATCCGGATTTCCTGTGGAACTTGCTGGCGTTGGCGCACTTCATGCGGCTTTCCTTAACGAAAGCCGCACACGCGGACTTTGGTGGCGCCCCGTGCAGGAAATCCGGAGAAGGGCTGGGAGGCGGATCCAAGGTCCGGGAGCGCCGGAGGTGCGGCACTACCTTCATCCACGGGTGCCGCGCCTCTGGCGCTCAAATGATATTGGGGATCGATGTCCCAGCCCTCTCCGGATTGCTGGGCTGACGTCTTGGCTCCGCAAGGCCCTACGGGCCTGGAAATTCGATTTGCTGATTTACTCTTCGAGTTTCTGACTGCAGCCTTGTTTAGAAGCCCTGGCGGCAGGATGCTTATCAAGCGGTTCGCGACTTTTTCCGCACCTGTAAAGCCCGAAGCTACCCAACGTCGACTTTTCCCGCGGGCATGTGAACCCTGTCCCTCCGGGACCGCGCAGGCGGCGGGCCTACGGCTTCATGGTGGGCCGGAGCAAGACTTCGCTCACGAACGACGTGGGAGCCTGGGTCACCAGCATAGCGACAACCTGGGCCACATCCCCGGGCTGGACCAGCCGGGTGCGATCCTTCGTACTTCCTGACCCGCCAAAGTTCGTGTTGACGGAACCCGGAGCGACGACCGACACACGCACGTTATATTGCCTCAGTTCTTCCGCGACCGAATACGTCAGCCCATTGAGTCCCCATTTCGATGCGGAATAGGCGGCGCCCTCGGGCAGGACATTCTTCCCCGCAAGCGACGAAATGTTGATGATATGACCGGACCGGGCCGTGATCATCATGGAGGCCAGGGATCGGATCATCAGGTACGGCGCCCGCAAATTCGTATCCATCATCTGATCCCACTCCTCCACCGGCAACTCGATAAGGGGTTTGCGCAGCACACCAACACCAGCATTGTTGACCAGGATGTCGCAGCGGCCGCACTGCTCCCGAACCCGCTCCCCGAAGGCCGCGACAGCCTTGGCGTCCATCAAGTCACAGGGCAGCACAATCGCCTTTCCGGCTTGCTCCTCGATAGCTGTTTTCACCTGCGTCAAACGGGCGGAGTCGCGCGCAGTGAGCACCACCGCGGCGCCCATGCGGGCGAGCCGTTGAGCAATGGCCTCACCAATACCGCGCGCCGCGCCGGTGACCACCGCTACCTGGCCGCTTAAAGGATCAATCGCATCCTGTTCCATCTGTGTTTCCCTCATCGTCTGCCGCCTCAGGTGATTCGATGCTTACTATGGTCTGGTGATCGGTTGATACGTTTACTTGTCAGAAGCGAAAAGCGTTTCTATAATCCATCCACAGCTCATCGGAAAGACCTTAGTGTGTCTTGACTGGGGCGAACCACAGAGCGAAGGATCAAAGCGTTTATCCCAGACTCGAGTTTTCCGGCGCATATCCCATATAAGATGAGAAACTTGCGACTGTATACGTCATGATTGCTGACCCCTGCGTTTCCCTGATTCCCGCATCTCTTAGGAGCGTTGCATGAAGAAGTCCGTCCTTGCTTGTTTGTTGGCCTTGGCCACTATCTCTCCAGGCAGCGTGTCTATGGTCTATGCCCAAGCCGCTCCGTCCGGTCAGATCACCATTAAAGATCCCGCCGAATACAATGCCTACACCAACGCCGTCGGCCAGGGCACGCCGGCCGCCAAGGCTGCGGCCATTGAGGCGTTTTTAACCCAGTACCCCAACTCGGTAGTCAAGGCGGACATGCTGGAACAGCTCATGTTGGCCTACCAGGGGGATCCAGTCAAGATGTTGGACGCCGCAGACCGGCTGCTGGCAGTTGATCCCGGAAACTTGCGCGCTCTCGCCACGGCGGTTTACCTGGAGAAAAGCCAGGCTGCCACCAAAACCAGTCCGGCGGATGCTCAGCCTATTCTGGATAAGGCTGCTGCCCAGGCCCAGACCGGCCTCAACGCCACTAAGCCGCCCGCCATGGCGGAGGCCGACTATCAAAAGCTAAAGACGGCGACGGCGCCGATCTTCGACAGCGCAATCGCCCAGGATGATGAAAACAAGAAGGACTTCGCGGGTGCGATTGCCGCTTTTACAAATGAGCTGAAAGCTTATCCGGATCCAACCATGACGCAGTCCGGACCCGGACTCAATGACACCTATCTTCTGGGACAGGCCTATGCCCAGCAGACTCCGCCCGACCTTAAGAATGCTGTGTGGTTCCTGACCCGGGCGGCTCAATACGCGCCACCGCAGGCCAAGCCGCAAATTGAAAAGGCGGCTGAGTACTTCTACAACAAGTACCACGGCAGCATGGACGGCTATCCCGCGATCCAGGCCTTGGCCAAAGCCAATCTGTTCCCGCCGCCGGAATACAACCCGACCCCAGCGCCGCCTCCACCATCACCCGCCGACCTTGCCGCTCAAACGGTCGCCTCCACTCCGGATCTGAAGACGCTCAGCCTGGCGGACAAGGAATTCATCCTTTTCAACGGCAAGCCGGAAGACGCGCAGAAGGTTTGGGACACCATGAAGGGTACCCGTGTCCAGGTGCCGGGCATGGTGATTTCGGCAACCGCGGACTCGGTTCAGGTTGCGGTCACGGAAGACAACAAGCAGAGCAAGAAGGCGGACTTCACCATCAATATGAAGACCCCGCTTAAGGTTGTGCCCGTAATCGGCGCTACCGTCACCTACGACGCTACGTTCGATTCCTACACGCCGAACCCGCCCATGATCACGCTGATCGACGGAGAGCCACCAGCCAAAGCGCCGGCAGCTCGTCGTCGCGCAGCACACTAAAGCCACAACAGGAAGAGCAGACCCGAGGACTGGGTCTGCTCTTCCCGGATTTCCTGATCACGCGTCGCAGAGGGAAGTTTTATCGCTTTCCTGCCGGAAACTTATACCGCCCAACTCGCATTCATGCTGCTCAGCATGATCTGCTGGGGATCCTGGGCAAATACCATCAAACTGACTCCGGGCTGGCCCATCCAGCTCTTTTATTGGGATTACGTCCTCGGCATTCTGCTGGGCAGCCTGGCTTGGGGAATCACCCTGGGAGGCGGTCCAGGGATCCTGTTTCCTGCCATTGCCCGGGCTGACCACCGGCATCTCCTATTGGCAGTGGCCGGCGGCATCATCTTCAATGCGGCCAACCTTTTGCTGGTGGTCGCAATTGAGATCGCGGGGCTGGCGGTGGCGTTTCCTTTGGGAATCGGCTTAGCCCTGGTGATCGGGGTGCTGCTGAACTATGCCTTTTCACCGGCCGGCAACGTGTGGCTGCTCTTCATCGGAGTCGGCCTGGTGGCGGTCGCCATCGTGATCGATGCCATCGCCTATCGGCGCCGCGAACAGCAGCAAACAAAAATTACCGGCCGCGGCATTCTTTTGAGTCTGTTGGCCGGCGTGCTCATGGGCTTGTTTTATCCCCTGGTTGCGCGTTCCATGCATGGCGCCGGATCTCTGGGGCCCTATAGCGTCGTTCCCGTGTTTGCAGTTGGGATTGCCTTGTGCAGTGTTCCCACGGTCCTGTGGCTGATGCGCCACCCCCTCCCGGAACAGAAGCCGCTCCGCATGCGTCAATATTTTGCCGGGCGCCCGCTTTGGCATCTGTGGGGCCTGATCGGAGGCGCTGTGTGGTGCTCCGGAGCGGTGCTGAATTTTGCTGCCTCCCAGGCGCGCTTTGTCGGCCCCGCGATTTCTTATGCTATCGGCCAGGGCGCGACCATGGTTTCGGCTGCATGGGGAGTCTTTGTGTGGCATGAGTTTCGCGGAGCACCGGCGGGCGCGCGGCGGCTCATCCCGCTGATGTTTCTCTTCTTCCTGCTGGGGCTGACCGCTATTGCGTTGGCGCCGAATTACTAGACGGACGGCGGGCCCTCGTATCAAGCTAAGCTCGGCCATCGAGAACAGTAGGTAAAGCCCCGCGGACCGCATGGTAGAGTGAAAATTCGATGCCGGGAATTGCCCCCATGCTGCGGCTTCTGCTGCTCTCCAGTCTCGCCGTTCTCTCGGCTCGCGCGCAAACTCCGCAAGCGCCCAATCAGGATCTTTTTCCCGGGGTGAGTGCGACCCCAAGCAGGACTGCGTTTCCCGGAATCACGCCGGTCCCTATTGCGACCACTCCACTTTCCACTCTCCCTGCCGTGATCTCACTCGAACATCTTGAGCCCGGGCAGATGGACGCCGCCGATTACGACGTGGTTTCCAACCTGAGCCCTGAGCTTTCCAAGCAAGCCGCACTGGCCAATTTCGACATCAGCAGTCCTGCGTGGCATTACCAGCAGATCGTGTGCCCGGCGTTGCCCGGCTACGTCTTCCTCGCCTTTACCCACGGCGCGGATGAAAGCGGTTCCTCACGCTTTGCCGCCTTGCTGCCGCGCGATAGCGCGCAGGTGCGCATCGTTTCCACCTATGCCCATGGCCTTTTGCCGTTTGATGCCTCGTGGAACCGGCCCGGCACCTTTGAGGTCTTCAACGGAATGCTGCGCCAGCAGCGTGGTACGACGCCGCTCAGCCACGCGCGCAACTGGCTGATGATTGCTGTGTGCTATGCCGAATTAAGTGGATATCCGGTCCAGGTGCTCAATTACAGCCCCCTCCCGGATAAGAGCCTTGATCTGTTGCGCCTGGACGCGAATCAGCCGCAAATGGTCATCGAAAGCGACCAAAGCGCCGATGTCACCTTCAGCGACGTCTCCCGGCCCACCATCACCACCAACTGGACTCTCCATTTCGATCGCCACGGCCAAATCACCTCCGCGCAAAAGAAACTGGTGCGCCAGTCTCCTACCATTGCGCTGAAACCCTGACTACTCCCCCAGCATGAGCCGTTCGATAGCGAGGGCGTGTCCGGTTGCACCGTTGCACTCGATCAGGGCCGCGCACATGCGCGGATCTCCCTTGGCCGCTTCGAATTTTCCCGGCATCCCGCTGAGGAAGCGGGCAAGAATCTGCTCTTTTTCCACACCGATGACGCTATCGAAAGGGCCGCTCATTCCCACATCGGTCTGATAGGCCGTCCCCCCCGGCAATACACGCTGGTCGGCTGTGGGTACGTGCGTGTGGGTTCCGATTACCGCGGTAACCCTTCCGTCCAGGTACCAGCCAAGCGCCACTTTCTCTGAAGTTGCTTCGGCATGAAAGTCTACAAAAATCACCTTGGCCTTGATTGTTTTGAGCAGGGAATCCGCGACCCGGAACGGATCCTCCAGGTTGCCCATGAAGACCCGGCCCTGCAGATTGATGACCGCGTAGGTTTGTCCCGAGGGCAACTCCCCTTCGTAGACCCCGTGCCCCGGCGTGCCCGCGACATAATTGGCCGGGCGCAGCACGCGCCGCGGGCGGTCATGGCTGTCCGCGGGCACGGACTGCATATATTCGATAATCTCGCGTTTGTCCCAGACATGGTTGCCGGTAGTAAGGACGTGGGCGCCCTGGTCAAACAGCTCGTCGGCGATACCCGGCGTCACCCCAAAGCCGCCGGCCGCATTCTCAGCGTTCACCACCACCAGGTCGACCTCCCTTTGTTCGATCAAAGGGACCAGGTGCTCGCCTACGATGCGCCTTCCGGCGTGGCCAAAGACATCACCGACAAAGAGAATACGCAAAAATGCTCCTTTGGCTGACGTAATTTGGCAAACGATCCTGCCACGGGTACGAAATGGTCATGGTTACCTGTTGGTAATTCTGCAACATTGGAAGTTACTAACGTGTGGTCACATGGCCATGCCCTTTGTCGCTCCGGTATGGTAGCGTTCGGGAATGGCCGTCAACTGCAGATTTGCTACCGGGGTTCACGTTCTGGTTCTGCTTGCTTCGGAGCCGGATTCATTACAAACTTCAACCGATATAGCGGAGAAGCTGGATACCAACCCAGTCGTTGTTCGCCGCGTGCTTGCCTCTCTACAACAGGCCAAGCTGATCGAAAGTCAAAAGGGTCCAACCGGTGGTTCACGGCTCCTGAAATCTCCAAAAGCGATCTCGCTGGCGGATGTTTACAAGGCTGTGGAGACCGGCTCGCTGTTCCACACTCCCAATGTCCACGCCGCACCGGCATTGCGAGTAAACTCTGCGCTCGAAAAGATCTTCTCCGGCTCCATGATAGCGCTGCTGGAGGAATTTGAGAAAACCAGCCTAAGCCAGGTGCTGAAGCGGCTTGGCAAGACGGGTGGCAGAAAGTAAACGCGCTCGAACTGTCGGGGTGACAAACCAATTGGTCACACCGGCTGGCCGCTCCCATGGCCGCTCCGATGCACGGGGGCGGCGCCGGGTGTAGTTTCGCTACCTGCCGTAGTTCCTTATTGGGAACGGAGGAGCGGAAACAGGATCACGTCGCGAATCGATTTGGACCCGGTCAGCACCATGGTCAGCCGGTCGATGCCGATCCCCTCGCCCGCTGTCGGCGGAAGCCCGTAGGCCAGGGCGCGCACGTAATCTTCATCCATTACATGGGCCTCGGTGTCGCCGCGCTCCCGCTCCGCCAGCTGCTGCTCGAAGCGTCTCCGCTGTTCCTCCGGATCATTCAACTCGCTAAACGCATTGCCCAGCTCGAAGCCCCCCACGTAGAACTCAAAACGCTCCACCCAGTCCGGTTCGTCCGGCTTGTTTTTGGACAGTGGTGAGACGGCGACAGGGAAGTCGTAGATGATGGTTGGCTGAATCAGGTGGTCCTCGGCGACGGCTTCAAAGATACCAGCGATTGTTTTTCCTGAAGGCTGACCCGGCTGGAAGTCGAGAGAAATGCCGGCCGCGCGCACTTTCTCGACCATCCGGTCCACTTCGCTGTCGCTCTGAAAATCATCCAGCGTGGGTTTGGCTCCCGCCCCCTCCGGCCAGAACTCCAGGATGGCCTCGCGCATGGAGAAGCGGCGCCACTTGGACAGGTCGATCTCGTGGCCGCCGAAGGTAGTCATCGTAGTTCCGTTTACTTCGAGCGCCACCTCAGTGACGAGCTCCTGGCTTAATTGCATCAGGTCGTGATAGTTGGCGTATGCCTGGTAGAACTCAAGCATGGTGAACTCGGGATTGTGCTGGGTGGAGATGCCTTCGTTGCGAAAGTTGCGATTGATCTCGTAAACCCGGTCGAGGCCGCCAACCACCAGCCGCTTGAGATAGAGCTCAGGTGCTATACGCAGAAATAGGGGAAGATCGAGCGCATTATGGTGGGTGCGAAAAGGTCTGGCCGTGGCTCCCCCGGCGATGGGCTGCATCATCGGAGTCTCCACTTCGATATAGCCGCGCGCGTCGAAAAAGCCGCGGATTGCCTTGAGCACCTGGGCACGTTTTACGAACACCTCACGCACATCGGTGTTCATGAAGAGATCGACGTAGCGCTGGCGGTAGCGGAGTTCGACGTCGGCCAGGCCGTGATACTTCTCCGGCAAGGCCAACATCGCTTTGGCTAGAAAAGTGATTGTTTCCACATGGATGGTCAGCTCGCCGGTCCGGGTGCGGAAGACGTAGCCGGAGACGCCGATGTGGTCTCCCAGGTCCAGCAGCTTGTAGAGCTGAAAGCCCTGCTCGCCCACCGCATCCAGGCGGACGTAGATTTGCAGCCGTTCGCCGCCCTGTTGCAGCTGGCCAAAGCCGGCCTTGCCCTGGGCGCGGATGGCCATGATGCGTCCGGCGACCGTGACCACGGTCCGCTGCGCGTCGAGGACTTCGGGGGAAATCTCTGCGAACTGCCGCCGCACCTCTGCGAGCGTGTGGGTAGTAACAAATTGGTTAGGGTATGCTTGCTGGCCTAGCGCGGCAATCTGGCGCAGCTTGTCTTTACGCAGCGCGAAAAGATTGCTCTCGAATTCTGACTCAAACAATGGGACGCCTCTGAACGAAAAGTCAGTATAACGTTTGCGTCGCAATCGGAGCCGGATAGCGTTATCCAAGCCAAGTCAGACGGCTTCTAGCTGCCAAACTACGCCGAGTGCTCCGAGTCTGCGTAGAACCCGAAAATCAATTTTCAGGCCCGTAGGGCCGGGAGCCAAACGTCAGCCCAGCCCGGAAGGGCTGGGAGACGGATTTCCAACATCGTAGAGCGCTGGAAGCGCGGCACTAACCACCTGCGCGGGTCCGCGCCTCCAGCGCTCAATATCGGATCGTTATCCCAGCCTCTCCGGCACTACGGGCCGGTTCAGATCTGATGTTGTTTCGTCTCACGCAGACTTTGAACTCCTTGCACGTCGTCTGGATAACAGGCGTGGGGCGGTGGTGTATAACTAGCACCGTACCGATGCCTTCCGACCATCCAGACCGCCCGTCGCCTCCAGCGAAGTCCCCGTCCAAGGACAGCCCCTTGCAGTCTTTGGTGCGCATCGAAAGCCTCATCCAGCTGGCCTTGTTGTTGCCCGCCGCGGTGGTGATCGGTTGGGCCATCGGCCTGGCTCTCGATCGCTGGTTACATCAGCACTGGATCAACATCCTGGGCCTGATTGCCGGCGCGGTGGCGGGCTTTGTGCAGATCTTCCGCGTGGTTCTGTCCCATAGTAAGGAATGATGGATTTCAGCGACCAGGATCTGCGGTTGGTACTGAACCGGGCGCTGCGCAGCGTCGCAATCGCGGTTGCCATCGGGATCCCAGTGATATGGATCGCTTGGGGCTGGCGCTCCATGCTGCTGTTCCTGGTGGGGGGCGCTATCGCCGCCACGAGCATTCTGGAGTGGCGCCAGCTTATGACCGCAGTGCTTGAGCGCCTGGATCTCGCTAGCGGGAGTCCCCAGGGCAACCCCAAGCCCCTGGGGGCCGTTTTGTTCTGGTTTTTTATCCGGTTCGCTGCCGCCGCCGGCGTGCTTTATGTTAGCCTGAGGAGTTTGGACGGTAAGGTGGCCGCTCTGTTGATCGGCCTTGCCTTGGCGCTGGCCGCCCTATTGATCGAAGCGCTTCGCCTGTTACGCGGCTGGGCCGTGTAGAACCCCGAAACGATTTTTGAAACTGGAGAGCATCAGCACGACCTACTCGTATGCACGAACCAAGCCTAATCACGAATACGTTAAACAAGCACTTTGGGAATTTGGCCACGCAGGTTCTGCACGCGGTCCACGTGCAGCCCTACAATCCGCAGGCTCCCATCACCGAGACATTCGCCATGGAGATCGTGGTGCTCGGCCTGCTTTTGCTCTTTTTCGTGCTGGTACGCATTTCGCTCAACGTCGAAAATCCAGGGCCCATCCAGCAACTCGCGGAGATGCTTCATGATTTTGTCTCCGACCAGGCGGATTCGATCATCGGCCCGGGCGCCCAGCGCTATGTCATGTTCACCACTTGCGTGCTGATATTCGTGCTGCTCTCGAATCTGCTGGGTTTGGTTCCCGGACTCATCGCCCCCACCTCGGTGGCGACCGTTCCGCTGGGTGTCGCGCTGCTGTGCTTTTGCTATTACCACTACTATGGGCTCAGGGAACAGGGTGTCTTCGGCTATCTCAAGCATTTCCTGGGGCCGATCTGGTGGATCTCCTGGATGATGCTGCCGATCGAGGTGATCTCGCATTTGGCGCGCATCCTCTCCCTCACCGTTCGTCTTTATGCCAATATGTTCGCCGGGGAGATGGTCACGCTGGTCTTCTTCTCCCTCATCCCCATCGCCGTCCCGATTGTGTTTATGGTATTGCACCTGGGGGTGGCGTTGATCCAGGCATACATTTTCATGCTGCTGACCATGATTTACGTTTCTCAGGCGGTAGCGCACGACCACTAGTATTTTGGATGAAGTCGTCGCGCCGGAGCGCTATGCTTCCACTCCGGCTCGAACGCCGCAAGCGTGAGGGGGCCAGCACGGTGAGCCTCAACCACCCACTGGCGGCAATTTATCGGAAGCAAGGAGAAAGAATGCGTACACTGCAATATCTATTCATGACACTGTCCGTCCTGTTCCTGGCGGTTCCGGCCTTTGCTCAAACCGGTGGGGGAGGTGGCATCGGAGTCGGACTCTCATCCATCGCCGCCGGTTTAGGCATGGGTCTTGCGGCCGGGCTTTGCGGTCTTGGCCAGGGTCGCGCAACTGCTTCGGCGACAGAAGCGCTGGCTCGTAACCCCGGAGCGCGGGCCGGCATCCTGCTACTGCTCACCCTCGGTCTGGCGTTTATGGAGTCGCTCTCGCTCTTCACGCTGGTGGTTATCTTCACCAGAATCCACTAGAGAGATTCGAATGGAAATGCAGGAGAGATCAGGTCACCCCTGGTCTCTTTCTGCTTTAGCCTCCACTATTCCAGCCCTCGACCCCGACATGGCCCATCGCCTGACGTTCTCGGCAATCTCGAAGCAGTTCGGCAAGCAGACTGCGCTCCATCCATTGACACTGAGCCTGGAGGATGGGGAGATCCTCGGCTTCCTGGGTCCGAATGGAGCAGGGAAGACGACGGCGATTCATCTCGCGCTGGGCTTTCTACGGCCCACCTCCGGAAGCGGATCGCTGCTGGGCAAGCCTTTCGGGGATGCGGAAGCGCGGGCGCGGCTGGGCTTCGTGCCGGATGTCCCGGTATTTTTTTCTGAGAGCGGATTCCGCAGCGTGGAGTTGGCGGCGCGCCTCAACGGAGTGAACGATCCCCGGCTGGCGAAGGACATTCGTGATCTTCTCGCTGCGGTTGGCTTGCCCAACGAACGGAAGGATGCGCGGCAGTATTCGCGAGGCATGCAGCAGCGCCTGGCGCTTGCCCAGGCTTTTATCAACGATCCGGAATTGTTGATTCTCGACGAGCCCGCTGCGGCGCTTGATCCGGCGGGAGTGCTTCAGGTAAGGGAATTGCTGCGGAGCGCGCGCCACGCCGGCAAGAGCATTTTCTTTAGTTCTCACCAGCTGACCGAGGTGGAGCACATTTGCGACCGGATTGCCTTTCTGAACCAGGGCCGTCTGGTTCGTTTGGGATCGCTCAAGGACTTCCAGAGCGAGTCCGATCGGGTGGAGATTGAGTTGCGCGGCATTTCTCTGGCCGAGCTCAGCCGCATCCACCCCGCAGCGGCGACCGCCGGTGTCAACCCTGCTTCGATCCGCATATCGATTCCTGTACAGGAACAGCGCCGCGTGATCGAGGGCGTTTGGCAGGCGGGAGGCGAGATCATAAGTCTTGCGCCGCTGCGCCGCCGGTTAGAGGATCTGTTTCTCGAATGGAGCGGCGCCGGCGCAGTGCAAGAAGAGAACGCTCGTCGATGAAGACCCCGGCTATATCGAAGATCTGGCAGATTGCACGCCGATTGCTGTATCAGAACCGCTGGATTTATTTCTTTCTCATGCTCTGGCCTTTCGGCATGGCGGCCATCCTGCTGGTGCCTGCGGCAAAGCCGGAGATCGAGGACGTACTCTCCGTCGTGCACCAGGAGTGCCTTTACGGGTTGGGTCTGGTTGCCTTCACCGGGGGCGCGTTGTTAGGCAATGAGCAGCGTTCGCGCCGCATTGCCGGCGTGCTGTCGCGTGCCGTCAGCCGGCGGCAATACTTCTTCGCCTTGCTCAGCGCGGCGTGGTTGCCGCTGGCGCTTTACGTCGTCAGTTTTGCCATCAGCGGTTTCGTGCTCTTTGCCGCCATCGACCGGCCACCGACGCTGTTGCTTGCCTTGGCCTTGGCGCAACTCGTCCTGGGATTGTTTACCGCGGCGGCTGCTGTCTTCTTCGCTACGTGGCTCCCCATGATGCTGGCGTCCACGGCCTCTTTGGCACTCCTGGCGTTGCTCGGCTTTCTGGGTTACCTGTGGCCCGCTTTCGCTCCGGCGCGTCTGCGTCTTTACCTTGACCCAGGGCGACCTGGTCGAGGCCGCGCGCCTTTTGCATCAACCGGCCGGCTGGTTGATGATCATCGCCGGAGCGGCGCTTCTCTTCGCCGCCGGGACAGCGATCTTTGAGCGGCGCGATCTAAAATTGAAGAGCGACTAACGGTGGGTTGCTGTCGGTGGGAGCCCCTGCTTCAGCGTCGCAGAAAAGTCGCACTTCGAATCAATCGGGCTTTACAGGCTGCGGAAAAACTCTGTCGTTGAAGGGTACGGGCTTCAGAGTCTGCGTGAGAACCCCATTAACAAACACAGTCCCGCAGGGACGGCTGAAAGTAGCCCAGCACGCAGTGCTGGGTAGACGACGCAAGCGGATTAGTCCCGTAGGGACGGCTGAAAATGTCCCAGGACGCCTGTCCTGGGCTTGCCGGATTTTCCAGAAAAGGCTTCCAGGACAAAGGTTTTCCCAGGACTGCCCCGGATTTCCTGTACGCAGCTCTAGACATGTCAGCGTATGCGGCTTTCTTCACGGAAAGCCGCACGAGGCTCATTGATTCCAGCAAGCTCCACAGGAAATCCGGGTTCGTCCTGGGGCATTTTCAGCCGTCCCTACGGGACTGGTTCTTCCTTTCAAATCCTACCCAGGCCAAACGTCCTGGGCTACTCTCAGCCGTCCCTTCGGGACTCAATCGTTAACCGCCGGTTCTCACGCAGACTCTTCAGCCCGTACGTAAAAGGATGCAATATTGAGGGCTTTAGCCTCTGAGGGCCTCGCCGCAGCGAGCATTAGCCCCTGAGGCATTGCTTGCCTATCCGGCGCAGCGTGTTTCCGCAGCCAGTTCAGCCCGTACCCTTCAACGACAGGGTTTTTCCGCGGCCTGTAAAGCCCCGGCTTCCCTTGGCCGGTGTGATAACGTCGGCTCTGGAATGTTGCCTGCACCGCAAGAAACTCGCACTTTCTTCACCTCGTTTGCAACGTGGGAGAGAAGATTCATCCTGCAGTCCAATCCGCTCTGCGCTTTGCTGCTGGACCGGCAGCGTCCATGAAGCCATTCGGTCCTTGTTCGGATCGTCACCCGCATATTCAAACAGCACTGCGCTCCCCCGTTTCTAAATTGCCCTAGTGAGTACCTGCAAGTAATGGAACACGCCGCACGTTGATTTGCTTCTCTCGCTTACGGGTTTGGGCAATGTCATAAGAGGACTGCATACGCATCAGCGTGTCCATCTTCACTCCAAAGGCTTTTTCGATGCGGAGCGCCATATCCCCGGAAAGGTCGGCCTTGCCATTGAGCAGGCTGGACAACGTAGGCCGCGCGACGCGCAATGCTATTGCGGCCGCCGTGACTGTCAGCCCTGCGGCCTCGATAATCTCGGTCCGAATGAAATCCCCAGGATGGGGCGGGTTCTTCATGGGCATGGTCTTCTCTCCTTTGGCCTAGTGGTAGTCCTCTAAATTCACGTCGTAAATCTCGCGTTCGGCTGTGCGCAGCATGGGACTGCTGCGTAGCCGAAGAGTCTTATGCGATGGAGATTGCAACCAAGCCGCTTGTCATGGCTTCGGAAATCTCCGGTCTCGAACCGTTGCACGGCTTCATCAAGCAAGAGAACCGCGTTGTGCCGGTCCATTTCCGGCTAATAGAGAAGCACGGTAGACAGCCGGAGTTCATCGAGAGGAAGTTGTCGGAGATTGCGCCCATGCAGCGATCTGCGAGCAAACGGCCTCAGTTACCTCCGCCGTCGTAGCTGTACCTCCAAGATCACGCGTGTGCAGAGAAGCATTCGCCGTGACGTGTTCGATGGCTTTCATCACGCGCCCCGCAGCATCGATTTCACCCAGATGCTCCAGCAACATCACCACCGACCAGAAAGTGCCCACCGGGTTAGCCCACCCTTTGCCCATAATGTCAAAGGCTGAACCGTGGATAGGTTCGAACATCGATGGATACACACGCTCGGGGTTGATATTGGCCGTGGGAGCAATGCCCAGGCTGCCGGCCAAAGCAGCCGCGAGGTCGCTCAAAATATCGGCATGCAAATTCGTTGCCACGATGGTGTCGAGCGAAGCCGGACGATTCACCATGCGCGCGGTCATCGCATCGACCAACTCTTTGTCCCAGCTGACGTCAGGAAATTCACTGGCAATTTGCGCCGCGATTTCATCCCACATCACCATCGCATGGCGCTGCGCATTGCTTTTTGTAACCACCGTCAGCAGCTTGCGCGGACGGGATTGGGCCAGCCGAAAGGCAAAACGATGGATCCGCTCCACGCCCGCCCGGGTCATCAACGACAAATCCGTGGCTACCTCGAGAGCATGCCCTTGATGCACGCGGCCACCCACGCCCGAGTACTCGCCCTCAGTGTTCTCGCGCACAATCACCCAGTTCAGGTCTTCCGTCTTGCAGCGCTTGAGCGGCGCGTCGATACCAGGAAGTATGCGCGTCGGACGCACATTGGCGTATTGGTCCAGCCCCTGGCAAATCTTCAGCCGCAAACCCCACAGCGTAATGTGGTCAGGGATATGAGGGTCGCCGGCGGAACCGAACAGGATGGCGTCCTTGCCGCGCAGATCATCAAGGCCGCGCGACGGCATCATCTCCCCATGCTGACGAAAATAGTCTCCACCCCAATCGAAGTTTTCGAATTCGAAGCGAAAACCACTGCCGGCGAGCGCTTCCAGAACCTGCCGTCCGGCGGGCACAACTTCCTTGCCAATACCATCACCCGGAACGGTAGCGATCCGATAGGTCTTCATGTCTCCGCTCCTTATCAAGACGGCGAAATCGAGCTCACACGATAGCTCACTGGTGGCGGAGTCACGTTGGACAGTTCTTTAAACGCGGCCTCGGGCAGCTCCAACCCAGCCGCGGCGATATTCTCCTCCACATGCTTAGGAGACGACGTCCCCGGAATCGGCAGAGTGATCTTTGACCGCTTGAGCAGCCAGGCGAGCGCTGTCTGCAGTGTGGTGGCGCCGAGTTCCCGGGCGACCTTCTCTAACACGTCCAGCGCTTTCCGGTTTTGCCCCAGCGGAGCCCAGGGCAGGAAGGCGATGCCGTTCTGCTCGCAATAGTTGAGCACATAATCCCATTCGCGGTCGGCGAAGCTGTAGCGGTTCTGCACCGAAACGATGGGGACGATTTTGCGGCCGCGCTCTATGTGCTCCTGGGTCACGTTGGAGAGGCCGACGTGACGAATCTTGCCCTGCGCACGCAGAGTCGCCAGTGTTTCCATGGAGGCATCGTAGGAAACAGCCGGATCGGGAATGTGGAGCTGATAGATATCGATGCGATCCAGACGCAAGCGCCGCAGGCTGCCTTCCACAGCTTGGGTAAGGTGCTGCGGGCTGGCGTTGTGCAGCCACTGCATAGGCCCCGAGCGCTCCCATCCAGCCTTGGTGGTGATCACCAGGCCGGCTGGATAGGGGTAGAGGGCTTCGGCAATCAGCTCTTCGGAGACGTTGGGTCCATAGGAGTCCGCAGTATCGATGAAGTTGACGCCCAATTCGACCGCACGGCGCAAAGTGGCCAGGGCCGCGGGCTTGTCGGCGGGAGGGCCCCAGATGCCTTTGCCGGTGATGCGCATGGCTCCGTAGCCCAGGCGGTTCACGGTGAGGTCGCCACCGAGGGTAATGGTTCCAGCGGCGGCAGCAGAGACGGCTTGGGTTTGGCTCATGCGAACGCTCCTCCACGATAGTATTCAACTGTAAATATCGCTAAATTGAATGATATAAGAAGCGGAGATTTAATGAGCACGACCCACCCCAAGCCAGGCGCGGCTGTGAATTCACCGCGCCAGGTGCTGTTCGCCAGCCTGATCGGTACCACCATTGAGTTCTTCGACTTCTACATCTACGCCACCGCTGCGGTGCTGGTATTTCCCAAGCTGTTTTTTCCATCTTCCGACCCGGCGTCGGCCACGCTCGAATCGCTGGCCACCTTTGGCATCGCGTTTCTGGCCCGTCCGGTGGGCTCCGCGCTCTTCGGTCACTTTGGCGATCGCATTGGCCGCAAGACCACGTTGGTCATCGCACTTTCGACTATGGGCATATCCACCGTCGCCATCGGAGCGCTCCCAACCTATAAAGCCATCGGCTTTGCCGCGCCGCTGCTGCTGGCGCTGTGCCGCTTCGGCCAAGGATTAGGTCTGGGAGGAGAGTGGGGCGGGGCGGTGCTGCTGGCGATTGAGAATGCGCCTCCAAACAAGCGCGCGTGGTATGGCATGTTTCCCCAGCTGGGCGCGCCGGCTGGATTTCTGCTCTCCGGCAGCACCTTCCTGTTGCTCTCGCGGTGGCTCACCGACAAGCAGTTTTTCGCTTTCGGTTGGCGGCTTCCTTTTCTGGCCAGCGCCGTGCTCGTCTTTCTTGGCCTCTATGTGCGGCTGACCATTACCGAAACGCCCGTTTTCCGCGAAGCGCTGGAGCGCGGCGAGCAGGTGAAGTTGCCCATGCTGGCGGTTTTTCGTGATTACACCCGGGCCCTGGTCGCGGGCATTGCGGTTAGCCTGGCGACGTTTGTTCTGTTTTACCTCATGACGGTCTTCGCCCTGTCGTGGGCCACCAACGCGCTGGGCTACAGCCGGGCGAAGTTTCTGCTCATTCAGTTATTCGGCATCTGCTTCTTCGCCCTCTTCATTCCCGTCTCCGCGCTGCTGGCGGAACGAGGCCGGCGGCGGGTGATGCTGTGGGTTACGGTATCGATCGGCATCTTCGGCCTGGTGCTGGCGCCGCTGTTCGTTGCCGGCACCACTGGGGCGGTGCTGATGATGGCATTGGGCCTCACTTTAATGGGTCTTACCTACGGACCGCTGGGCACGCTCATTTCCGAGTTGTTCCCGACCCCCGTGCGTTACACGGGCAGCTCGCTGGCTTTCAGTTTTGCCGGCATCCTGGGCGCCTCCTTGGCGCCGTACATTGCTACCTGGCTGGCCAAGACGTATGGACTGCAATATGTGGGTTACTACCTTTCCACTGCTGCGCTGTTGACCCTGTTGGGATTGCTTTCCATCCGGGAGACCAAAGACGACGATCTGGCTGCTGCGAAGACTTAACTGCCGGAACGTGCGCGCGCTCAGTCATTACAATCAGGATGGGGGAGCACTATGTCAGAATTGGCCAGGACCGGGGTTTCGCTCGACGAAGGTCTTTTAAACGAGTTTGACCGCTTGATCACCAAGCGCGGGTACAAGAACCGTTCTGAAGCGTTCCGCGATCTAATCCGGGAGGCGCTGCTATCCGAGACAGTTGACTCCAACAAGCCTGTCGTTGGCACCTTGACTCTGGTGTACGACCACCACGTTCCCAATCTCTCTGAGAAGTTGACCTCGACGCAACACTCGGTGGGCGCCATGGTTCTTGCCGCCACCCACGTCCATCTCGATCATCACTACTGCCTGGAAGTGATCATCATGAAGGGAAGAAGCAAGCAACTGCAGGAGATCGCGGATCGCTTGCTGGCCTTACGCGGAGTAGAACTCGGCAAACTCGTGCTGACCAACTCCGGCAAAGAGCTAAAGCACAAGCATTAGCCAGCCCCTTTAGAAGTTAAACTTCGCCGCGAGCTGTATAAGTCGAGGAGCCGCGGCGCTTACGATGTGGCCGAAGTTGGGGTCTTCCACCTGCCCGTCCACCGAGGCGGGACCATAAAACTGAGTGTGGTTGAAGGCGTTGAATGCCTCCAACCGAAACTCGAGAGACTTGGCCTCTTGCAGATGCACGTTCTTCCCCAGTGTCAGATCGAAGTTATTGATCCCGGGCCCATAGAAGGTGCGACGCTTCGCGTTACCCAATTGGCCCAGGTTTTCATCCGGAAACAAAGAAGTATTGAAGGCTGGCCGGCCATTGCGTCCATTGGTGTTGATTTTGAGCGGCCCCGGAAGATATTGCGGAGTATCCAGTAGGTAGTTATTCACCCCGTTGCCCAAAGTGCCAAGTAGCGAATTGTCGGAATTGTCATACAGCGTTACAGGAAAGCCGGTGGCGAAGCGGGTGTTTCCCGAGATGGTCCACTCTGAAGTCAGACGATTGGATTTGCGGAAAACGCTCTCCAAGGGCAGCGCCAACGTGTAACTGGCGACAAAGGTCTGCCGCTGGTCCCACGCAGAGATGGCGCGGCTCTGCCGTGGGTTAAGCGGATTCAGCTGCTCCCCGATGTTCGAACCCTGGTCAATGGATTTTGCGTAGGCATAGCTGAGCAGGAACTGTGTGCCATGGCGCCGGTAGCGGAGGGTGCTTTCGAGCGCGTTGTAGTTGGAGTTGGCCGACGAGATATCTTCTGTATTTTCGCCGTAGTTTTCACCCGTTCCTACAACTGGTCCGGCGTTTTGTCCGCTGCGGGTTCCATTGACGGTTTGGCCGGTGGCGGTGGTGTAGGTGGTGTCTTCGCCGAAGGGGCCGCAGCCAGGTAAGCTGAGGCATAGCTCAGGGTCGCCCAGGTTCACCGAAGAGACCGCAAGAATGTGATGGCCCTGGTTGCCCACGTAGCTGACTGTGAGCAGGATGTCTTGCGTGATCTGGCGCTGGATGGAGAACATGTAGTTGTCGATGTAAGGTACGCGATTGCGGTAGTAAAAGAAGGGATCTGCCGCCAGAGGCGCAAAGTTTGCCCAGTTAATCGAAGTATCCGGGTGAGACTTGGAGACAGTGTGCGGGGGGAATGGGAAAGGGAATCGCTGCCCGTTATTCAAGCCGCTGGCAGCCGAGATGAACGGCGTCGCCATTAAAGGCGGTGCGGGACTGAGATAGTTGTAGCCAAAAGGCGGCACGGCGTACATGATGCCCGTCGCCAAGCCTGGAAACTCGGTGTAGAACATGCCGTAGCTGGCGCGAATGCTGCTCTTCCCGGCATCTCCGAAAATCGTTTTTAAGAATCCGCCATCGAACGACGGTGTATAAGCTATCCCAATTCGCGGCGCAAAATTCCTGTAGTGTGTGGGCGCAATCGTCTTGGGTATTCCGGGGTCGCCGGCGACCACCATGCCGGGCAGCGCGCCGGGGTAGAGGGTGGACTCCGCTCCCGGCACCCAGGTTTGTAGCTGGTTGTACTTTTCCCAGAATGGCATAATCACGTCCCAGCGCACGCCCGCATTTATGGTGAGGTTGTGTCTTGCCTGCCAGCTGTCCTGGCCATAGAAGCCGAAATAACGGTTCCGTAGATAAAATGGTTGACCCGAAGACTGGGTGAAGTTGCTGGGCACGCCGATCAGGAAATCAGCATAGGGATCGCCGGTCTCCGTGCCATCGATGTTGAATGTTCCGTTGAACGTGGCATTCGGATGGTTGTTCACCTGGTCAATATGGAATTGGCCGCCGGCCTTCAGAGTATGCGCGCCCAAGACCCTGGTGAGCCCATCGCTCACATACAGTGTGTTGTTGACCTGGGTTATGTTGGTGATGGGAACGCCCATGACGAACGTAGGGAAGGTAATATTCTCCACGCCTTCAAACTGCGGCGCCTGCACATAGATTCCGGAATCTGCCCCCGAAGCGAAGCCCTGCGATGCCATGCTCACTCCCAGGCCGCCGCGCGGCTGCCCAACTATGTTGGCATTGCGCAGATAGCCGAGATGAAGCTCGTTGACGGTATCGGAGCCAATCACGCTGTTATCGCTCAACGAGAACAGTTGCGCCCGGCCGATAAACAGCGCGTCAAAACCAGGGATGCTCGCTCCGGCTACCGAACCGGGGTAGGGGTTGTCGAGGTTATAGTCGTCGATGAAGTAATAGCCGGAAACCTTCCCCACCCGGGTATTGCCGTCAAACCGTACGGAACCCTTGTCGTCTCGCACCGTCTGCGCAAACGCCGAGCTCGCATACTGGCTCGCGCTCACGTTGGGGGATGGAACGTACTGCAACAGATTCTTGCCTGGTGCTGACCACGCGCTTTGTGGGATGTTGCCGTTGGGAAACACGCTGGTGTAGGGTTCGTTTGCAGTCACTGTGTAACCCAGCTCCTGCGTGAGCAGTGAGGCGAGATACGGACCACTGACCGCGCCGCTGAGATCGTTGAAGGCGCCACCTCGCTGAGCGAGGGTGGGCACAGAAATGTTACCGGTGGAAACACCCTGGTTGGTCCGGGTTCCCTGGTAGTCGACGAAGAAGAAGACCTTATCGGTGCGCACTGGTCCGCCGATCGTGCCGCCGAACTGGTTCTGGCTGAAGGTCGACCGGGTCGGATCGAAGTATCCTCTGGCATCCAACGCTGTATTGCGGAAGAACTCGAAGGCATCGCCGTGCAACTGGTTCGATCCGGACTTGCTGACGACCGTGACTATGCCTCCGTTGTAGTTCCCGTACTCCGGATCGAAGTTATTCGTCAGCACCCTGAATTCGTCGATCGAATCGAGGTTAGGAATGATGGAGGTGCCTCCATTCATGTGCTCCTGCACATCAATTCCGTTTACCAGGAAGCCATTGGAGGACTCGCGCTGGCCGTTGATGGACAGATTGCCGGGATTCAGATCTCCAGAGGGGTCGATCCCCCCAGTAACGCCGGCCATGATGACAGAGCTTGGCAGGAGCGTCGAGATCGGGGCCACTCCCGGCTGGATAGCCAGCAGATCCGTGTAGCTGCGCCCATTCAAGGGAAGCGCCGTCATCTGCGAGCCTGATACCACCTCGCCCAGGTAAGTGGCAACCGTGTCGACCTGCACTCCTGCTACATCATTGACCACTACAATGTCGGATTGGGCGCCAACCAACAGAGAGACATCCACGCGCAGGGCGGAGTCGGTGTCGATTGTCAAGTTGGTCTCTTTTTTCGGCGAAAACCCTGTGGCGGTGATGACGAGGTTGTAATGTCCTACCGGCAAGTTAGGAAAGGAATACAACCCGTTTCTATCGGAGACGGCGCGATAGACAGTTTGCTGCGCGGTATTGGTCAACCGGAGAATGGCCCCCGATATCAGGGCGCCGTTGGGGTCTGCGACCAGGCCCGTGATACTGCCCCCCGTCGCCGCTCGCGAGGGCAGGGCGGAGAACAGCAGAGATGCGATGGCAAGAATAAGAAGGGTGCTTCTCGCGGCAGACTGGGCGGATTGCACTGAGGATCTCTCCAGTCACTTGGCGCACGGGGCGTTGTATTCGAAGCCCGGGGCCGGATACGGTCGCTTGCAGAGGGGCCGGTAATACGTTCCACTAAATCGTGCTATCTGAAGGGCAAGTGAGTAGGAGCAACATTGAGGCCCTGGTACGCCAGTCATGGTATTACATTTCACAAATACGTGCTACCTGGGGGACGGAACAATTCAATCGGATGAAAGTCCTCCCAGCAGCTGTGGCCGCGAAGTGAGGGGTTCTGTGGAAATCGGGGCGTTGTTAAACCTGGAACGCCAATGAGGCCAACAAGTGGTTGGCTAGGGACCGGGTGCGGTTAAGCTGAATTAACTGCGCTCGACCGCACCGTGCGCCAATGAACAGCCCGCGGAACGCACAGTCCACAGTCGCCCGTTAAATCGCAGGTCAGTGATCGACAATGGCGCAACGTCGATACGCCAAAATGCTAACGGAGGCGCCTGCAGGGCCTGGACTACGACCCCGCGGATGACCGCGGAATGCGTGATCGCAAGCGTATGCCCCGCATCGCGCTGCTGCTCCAACCAGCGTCTGATCCGTGCCATCAGTTTCAAAATGGATTCACCGCCGTGCGGAGCGGCCTCCGGGTCTGTCAACCACGTGGCTACATCCTCAGGCTTGCGCGATTCGATTTCGCTGAGCTCATATCCCCTCCACGCTCCGTAATCGCAATCGCGCAAATCCTGATCGACCTCTGCCCTCAACCCCAATGCATCTGCCGTCTGCTGCACACGGCGCTCAGGGCCGCACAAGATTCGTTGCGTAGCGGGCGCGCGCCAGCCGAGGTTTGCGATTTTCGCCATCTCCGTCTCACTGAGCAGCTCGTCCGCAGGAAACGCTGCGCGGCGCTGGGCCTCGGTGGCGGCATGCGAAATGAGAGTAAGTCGTGTTGCCAAAGATGGCGATTCCAGGGGGCAAGTCGAACCTAGCCTACCATGGCCTCGGCCGGTCATGCCTTGACAGCGTATCGGCGGGGAACTACGCTCAAATACTGGACTCGAAGGTGAACGAAGAAGCCGGTTAGATTCCGGAGCGGTCGCGCCACTGTAATCGATAGATCATGATCGAGAGCCAGTCCTTCCTTCATCGCCAATAAGCTCTACTCGGGACGCACGATCCCAGGAGGTTGCAAATGTCCATCTCGTCCGCCGAGTCAATTTCTCAACCAGTCTCGCTTCCTGTTATTCCAGTGAGTGAGCTTTTGCCCTGGGCTATGTTTGGCGGTCTGCTGATGCTGCTGGCGATCTATTTCGTCGGCGCGGAGCAAGGGGCTACCGCACTCATTCATGGCCGCTATGTGCACGAATTCGTGCACGATGGCCGGCATTTGCTCGGTTTTCCCTGCCACTAAGAAAAACCCCTGATGACGAGAAGTCTGCTCGTTCGCGGGATGCTGGTTGGCCTGCTTGCAGGTCTTTTGGCCTTTGCCTTCGCTCGATGGGTCGGCGAACCCGAGGTTGAGAGAGCCATTGCCTTTGAGACCAGCATGGATCAAGCCAAGGGACAGCCACCTGAGCCTGGGATGGTGAGCCGTAAAGTGCAGAAGACCGTCGGCCTCCTGACCGGTGCGGTTGTCTACGGAACTGCAATCGGCGGTCTCTTCGGTTTGGTCTTCGCCTTTGCGTGGGGCCGCATGCAGATTAGTCATCCGCGAACACTCTCAGCGGTTCTCGCAATTCTGGGGTGGTTTGCCATCGTGCTTGTTCCCACGCTCAAGTACCCTGCGAATCCTCCTTCAGTGGGCAACCCTGAGACCATCGGGGTTCGTACGGGGGCATTTTTCTTGCTCATCGCGATTTCTCTCGCGGCCATGGTGCTGGCGCTCCAGGTGCGGCGAAGCCTCGCTATCCGCATTGGGGGTTGGAACGGCTCCCTTCTGGCCGCTGCCCTATTTGTATTCATCATGGCCATCGTGTTTCGCTTTTTGCCCGTCATCGATGAGGTTCCAGCGGGCTTCCCGGTGACGTTGATGTGGCGCTTCCGTATAGCGTCTTTGGGGATTCAAGCGGTCATCTGGGCGACCTTGGGTATCCTTTTCGGCTGGCTTACGGAACGGGACGGGAAATGGCAGCAACTTCAAAGGCTCTAACTCGACGCAGGTTTGCCATGGGCGTGCTCCTAACGGCGATGGCGCCGCGGCTGCCGGCGCAGACCAGGCCGATGCGGATTGTTTCCACCGCACCCAGCATCACCGAGGCCCTCTTCGCCCTCAATTTGGGAGGCCAGGTGGTCGGCGTCTCGCGATTCTGCGACTTCCCACCCCAGGTGAAGCAGCTCCCAAAGGTTGGAACTTACGTCAAGCCGGACCCTGAGGCGATTGCACGGCTCTCACCCGATCTCGTAATTCTCCAGGGAAATCCCACCGAGTTGACCAATCGCCTGAACGCACTCCACATCTCGTTCGTCGAAGTGCCGCATGGCACGTTGAACGATGTCTTTGCTGAGATTGACATCATCGCCGCAGCTTCGGGCTTTCCCAACCGTGCGGCCCCTCTCATCGGGCAGATCAAGAGCGGTCTCGACGCCATCCAGACCAGAGCCAAAGCACTGCCGTCTCCACGCGTCATCATCATCCTTGACCGCAGGCAGGGTACGCTCGCCGGCCTGGTCGCCGTGGGGCCGGAGAATTACGTGAACCAGATCCTGCAGATTGCCGGCGGCGTCAACGTGCTGGCAAAGCCCGGCATCCCCCAGTATCCGCATATCTCGCTGGAGACGGTATTGCGCGAGAATCCCGGCGTCATCATCGACCTGAGCGGTTCCCAGGAATCGGAAGCGGCACGCCAGGCGGCGCGCGCGGGCGCGCTTTCGCTGTGGGGGCAGAATGGGGAACTGGCAGCAGTTCGCGCCCGGCACGTCTATATAGGAACGTCGAACGCGCTGCTCGTTCCCGGCCCTCGTACTGTCCAGGCAGCGCAGCGATTTTTCGATTACATCCACGCTACCGGAGATCAAAGTTGAGCTGCTTGCTCCAGGTCGAAGGTGTCGGCTTCTCCTATGGCGGTCGCTCCGTGTTGCACTCCGCGACCTTCAGCGCAGGCGCAGGTGAATTCCTGGCATTGCTCGGGATGAACGGCGCGGGGAAAAGTACCCTGCTCGATATTGTCTCCGGTTTTCGCAAGCCGGAAACCGGCTCGGTTACGATCGCCGGACGCAGCCAGCGAAATTGGAATATGCGCGACATGTCGCAACAGGTAAGCCATTTGCCCCAGTCCATCCATTCCGACCTGCCCTTCACCGCAGAGCAGCTGGTGGGGATGGGAAGGTATCCGCATACCGACCGCTGGTTTGAATCCGATGAGGATCACAGGTTTATCCAGCAGGCGATGCAGCGAACTCGTTGCTGGGCCCAACGCCATCGCGTCTTTGCAACCCTAAGCGGCGGCGAACGGCAGCGTGTTCTGCTGGCCGCATGCCTGGCGCAGAACACCTCCACCCTGCTGCTCGATGAACCATCGACGTTTCTCGATATCGAGCACCAGCTTCACTGCTTTACCTTGCTGCGAGAAGAAGCCCGGTCGGGCAAGCTGTGTGTCGCCGTGACCCATGATCTGAACCTTGCTCTCACCTACTGCACCCGCCTCGTCGTGCTCGCGGAGGGTGCGGTTGCGTACGACATTCCGACCGCGCGGGCACAGGAGGATAAGGCATGGCTGGCTTTGTTCTCTTCCCGCTTGAACATGGGGAGTACACCCGAGGGCACTCCGTGGGTCTGGTACCGATGAATTCCTCCCAACAACTTTCCTTTGTGGCGCGCAACAGCCTGGCCCTCTCTCTGCTTGTGTT
Source organism: uncultured Acidobacteriaceae bacterium (assembly GCA_963711525.1). Classification (GTDB taxonomy): domain Bacteria; phylum Acidobacteriota; class Terriglobia; order Terriglobales; family Acidobacteriaceae; genus PALSA-350. The sequence continues at coordinate 562,625 of CAVQEO010000001.1, forward strand.
CATGGGCGCGGCACTGCTGCTGCCCTGGGTTGGCGCAGGCCCCATCAGCCTGCAGCGTGTACTGCGGCATGAAGCTCCCGACTACGGCATTCTGGTTCAACTAAGAATCTCGCGCACCCTCTTAGCCTTGGTTGCGGGCGGCGCGCTATCCCTGGCCGGCGCTCTTTTTCAGGCCATGCTGCGCGACGCGCTGGCCACGCCCTACACCCTGGGGATCTCCGAAGGTGCATCGCTCGGTGCAGTCGCCACCATTGCCGCTGGGTGGCAGACCTTCTACGGCATTCCAGTCACGTGGATTGGCGCGCTGGCGGGCGCCTTCGCTGTGCTGGCCCTGGTGCTCGGTGGTTCGTTCCAGCGGAGGCGCATCTCCGCCTTCAGTCTGCTGCTGACCGGCATCGCGATCAATAGCGTCTGTGCTGCATTCATTATCATTCTCACCAGCTTCGCCGGCATGTCACGCTCCTTCTCGATTGCGCGCTGGCTCATAGGCAGCATCGACGCCACCAGCTACACTTCGCTCGGCGTGCTCGCCGCGGTAGTCCTCATCGCTTCGAGCTTCATCCTGTTACAGGCGCGAAGCTGGAATCTGCTCGCGGTGGGCGAGCGGTGGGCCGCTTCGCGTGGAGTGCATGTGGGGCGCCTGCTGGCCAGGGGCTACATTGCCGGATCGATTCTGGTGGCGGGAGCGATTGCGCTGACCGGCCCCATCGGCTTTGTCGGCTTGATCGTGCCCCATCTTGTGCGCTCGCGCATCAGCCCGGACCATCGCGTTCTGATGCCTTGTGTGTTCTTTTTTGGCGGCGCCCTGCTTGCCTTTTGCGATGCCCTGGGCCGTATCGTCATACCGCCGTCAGAAATTCCCGCAGGCGCTGTGCTCGCCCTGATCGGCGGCCCCTACCTGGTCTGGGTGATACGCCAACGAGTACCTGTGGAGGAAATATGACCTCGTATCGCCAGCGCGTGATTCGCGCCGACGGGCGCACTCTGAACATCGTGCAGCACCGCGCCCATCTCTCCTATTGCTTTACCGGCTGCTGCTGTGGCCGCACGGACCGCGGCTATGCCGCAGTGCCGGTGGATGTCTACAAAGAGGAGTGGACCAGGCGCAAGATACGCAATGCGGTTCATCTCACCAAAGGCGGTTGTCTGGGACCCTGCGTTCTGGCCAATGTAGCCAGCCTGGTATTTGACGGCCGGGCGGTTTGGTTCCACTCCGTGAATAGTGCCTGGCAGGTCCGCCAGATCTTCGACTACATCGACTCCATGCTACAGGCTGATCGATTCCTGAAGCCGCCGGCCGAGTTGACCGAATACGTCTTCAACTACTACGACTGGGATGTAAGGCAGCCTGCGCAGCTCGAGACGGCAGCACAAGTAGAACCACACCAGCTGGCCGGCGGCATCATGCTTCTCTCCCATGCGGATACAGACCTGCTTACCTTGGCTAAGGCGAAGGAGCTTCTGCCCCCGGAGCTGGAAGTAACTTCCTACTCGCTGAACGCGCTGCACAGCGAGGACCAGATGGAGATGCTCTTAGCTGGGCAGATGGGGCGCGCCCGGGTGATTGTGTTGCGCGTACACGGCCCTCTCAGCTGTGTTCCTGGCTTCCACCGGCTCCGTGCGGTCTGCCAGGAGCGAGGGCAATCTTTGGTGCTGCTGAGCGGCACAGGCGAGTTAACCCCGGAGTTTTCGCAGACCGTCAATGTTCCCGGAGATGTAATGGAAACGGCGACAAGCTATCTGGCCTTGGGAGGCGTGAACAACTTTGTAGAGTTGTTTCACTTTCTGTCGGACCGCATTATGTTGACCGGCCACGGGTATGCGCCGCCGAGCCCCATGCCGGAGCATGGAATCTACCTGCCGAACATGGATGTTGCTGACATTGCGGACTGGGATCGCCAGGCCGACCCGCTTAAGCCGACAGCCGCGGTGTTGTTTTATCGAGCCCATCGCATGAGCGGCAACACGGCGTTCATCGACACCCTGGCAGAGCAGTTGCAAGCACGCGGCCTGAACCCTCTGTGCATCTTTACCTCCAGCCTCAAGTCGATGGAGGGGGGCCGGCCGGCGGCCTTCCAATGGATTCAGGGCCGCGCCGATGTGCTGATCTCGACCCTGTCGTTTGCCTTGGGGGAGGTGAACACCGGCAACGTTACCCATGCCGGAGAGGCGGTCTCCTCGCTCGAGCGGTTGGGTATTCCGGTCATCCAGGCGATCGCCAGCGGTATGGCTCAAGGCGCCTGGGAGGGGTCGCGCCGTGGCCTGAACTCGCTTGATACGGCCGTGAACGTTGCCATCCCCGAGTTCGATGGGCGCATTATTTCGGTCCCCATCTCGTTCAAGGAGCGCAATGCGCCGGGCAGCGCGAACCTTTATGTGCCGCACCAGGACCGAGCAGAGCGTGTCGCTGGCATCGCGGCCCGCCTGGCAACATTGCGGCGCACAGCCAATGATGAACGGCGAGTCGCTTTCGTTCTCACCAACTCGGCGGCCAAAGCCTCCCAGGTGGGCGGCGCGGTGGGGTTGGATACTCCCGCCAGCCTGCTCAACACCCTCCATGCATTGAAGGGCCGGCGTTATGCCATCACCGCCCTGCCGCAAACCCCAGATGAGCTGATGCGGCGTCTGCTGGAGCGGGGAAGCTACGATGACCGCTATCCCCTTGACCCCGTCTACGCCGAACGTTTCTCCAGGGCCGTCTACCATCAGCACTTTTGTACTTTTCCCCCCACTGCCAGGCGCAGAATGGAGGACTTCTGGGGGCAGCCGCAAGAGCGCGGTTTCAGCGTTAGGCCGCCCAAGCCCAAAACCGACAAAAAACTGCTGGGTACTCTTGCCGGCAAACTCGCAGCCTTCGAAGGCGAGCCCTGGGGAGATGAGCGCGACTATCACTTTGCCGCCCTGAGCTTTGGCAATGCGCTGATCGCGATGCAGCCCCCGCGCGGTTACGGCATTGATCCGGATGCCATCTATCACACGCCCGATCTACCGCCCACTCACCACTACGCTGCCTTTTATCATTGGTTAGCCGCGCCTCAGGTCGCAGGGTGGCTGGGGCGCGGATGCGATCGTCCACATGGGCAAGCACGGCACGCTTGAGTGGCTCCCGGGTAAAGGCGTCGGCCTTTCGGGCGAGTGTTTTCCTGACCTTCTCCTGGGCGATATGCCGCTCATCTATCCCTTCATCATCAACGATCCAGGCGAAGGCAGCCAATCGAAACGCCGCGCCCACGCGGTGATCGTTGACCATCTCACTCCGCCGATGACCTCGGCCGAAACCTATGGCTCGCTTGCAGAGCTGAACCAGTTGGTCAACGAATACTATGCGGTTGAAAAACTCGACCCGTCGAAACTGCCTTATTTACAGGAGCAGATCTGGGATCTGGTGCGCAAGACAAACCTGCAGGCGGATCTCGATCTCAAGAGCATGCTTTCGCGCGACCACGGCGACCACAAGCATGAGTGGGACGACGAGCTTACACCCGAGGGCATCCCCGCGACTTTGGCAGAGATGAGCGGAAACGAAGTTGCACATTTGATCGAAGACCTCGATGGATATCTGTGCGAACTGGGCATGGCTCAAATTCGCGACGGCCTCCATGTTCTGGGGCAGATGCCGCCAATCGCCGAGATGCTTCGCTCCCTTACGCGTCTGTCGAACGAGGGCGTTCCCAGCCTGCAGGCGAGCCTGGCGGCGGCCTTCGGTTTCGATCTCACGCTGTTGCTGCAAAAGCCCGGAGAGCGTTTGCACGAAGACCGCAAAGTCCTGGCGCAGCTTTGCCGTACGCGTGCAGACGTGCTTGAGGTGCTGGACCACGCTGCGCTCCATCTCTACACCATCCTTGAAACGCTGGGCTTTCGAGTGGAAGTTATCCCCGACGTGCAACGTGCGGTGCTTGGTCTGAACTCCGGCGAGGTGGCAACAGTCCTCGCATTTGCCTGCACCGGGCTTGTGCCCAAGCTTGAACAGGCAGGAGATGAGATCGAACACCTGCTCGATGCTCTCGAAGGGAAGTATGTGCCCGCCGGGCCGGCCGGCGCGCCGACCCGCGGCATGGCTCACATCTTGCCCAGCGGCCGAAACTTCTATGCGGTCGATCCGCGAGCACTTCCGTCGCAGGCAGCATGGCGGGTCGGGCAACAGCTGGCGCGCGAAGCGATCGAACGCTTCCGTAAGGAAGAGGGCGCCTATCCGGAAATGATGGGCCTGAGTGTCTGGGGAACCTCGCAGATGCGCACCCATGGTGACGATATCGCAGAGGCCTTCGCGCTGCTCGGGGTCGAGCCGGTGTGGAATGCGCAATCAAGAAGGCTCGAAGGCGTCGCCATGATTCCGCTCGAGAAACTTGGGCGGCCGCGCATCGATGTGACCCTGCGCATCAGCGGCTTCTTCCGCGATGCTTTCCCTCACCTCATCGATCTCTTTGACCAGGCGGTTTCGTTGGTGATCGAACAGGACGAGCCGTTGGAGCAGAATTTTCCTCGCAAGCATTACCTCGCCGACCTGGAGAAACACCGGGACCTTCCGGCGGACGAGGCCGAGGCGCAGGCCCGCTACCGGATGTTTGGCGCCAAGCCGGGTGCGTACGGCGCGGGCATTCTGCCCTTGATCGAAACCGGCAACTGGCAAGGCGACCAGGACTTTGCGCGCGCTTATCTTGAGTGGGGCGGCTATGCCTACGGGAAGAGTGTGGAAGGCGTCGATGCGCGGCCCGTTTTTGCCGAACGGCTCAAGTCCGTTCAGGTCGCACTGCACAATCAGGACAACCGCGAGCACGATATCTTCGATTCGGACGACTACTTTCAGTTCCACGGCGGCATGGTAGCTTCGATCCGCGCACTCACAGGAGCACAGCCTAAAGCCTACTTCGGCGACAGTTCCCGCCCGGATGCTGCCCAGGTGCGCGATCTGAAAGAAGAAGCTTTGCGCGTTTACCGCTCGCGTGTGGTCAATCCCGAAGTGGATTGAGAGCATCAAGCGCCACGGCTATAAGGGAGGGATGGAACTGGCCGCGACGGTCGATTACATCTTCGGTTTCGATGCCACCGCACAGATTGCCCCGGACTTTGTCTACGAGGGTTTGGCGGAGCACTATGCGCTTTCGCAGCAGATGCGCGACTTTCTCGGCGCCTCTAATCCCTGGGCGTTGAACGCCATCGCTGAGCGTCTGCTCGAAGCTGCCAAGCGCGAGCTCTGGGAGAATCCAGCCCCTGAAACACTGGAAGCCCTGCGCGGCGTCTTGCTCGAAAGCGAGATGCTGCTCGAAGCGCAGGGCGAGCGCAAGCGAGGGGCTGTCTCATGAAGCCGGCCGTTTATCCGTTTTCCGCCATTGTCGGCCAGAACGAGATGAAGCTGGCCTTGCTGCTGGCGGCGGTCGACTGGCGTCTCGGCGTTCTTCTGCGTGGCGAGAAGGGCGCCGGCAAAACCACCGCCGCGCGGGGTTTGGCCGCCCTGCTGCCCGAGCCTGCGCCGTTCATCAACCTGCCCATCGGAGCTACAGAGGATCGTCTTCTCGGCGGACTACACCTCGAACGCGCGTTGAAGGGAGATCCGGTGTTGAAGCCGGGCCTTCTCTCTGAAGCGCACCGCGGCGTTTTGTATGTCGATGAGATCAACCTCCTGCCTGCTCATCTTGGCGATGCTCTGCTCGACGCAGCCGCCAGCGGGTGTGAATGTCGTTGAGCGTGAGGGCCTGAGTGCGTCGCATGCCGCTGAGTTCGTCCTGCTTGGCAGCATGAACCCGGAGGAAGGTCTGTTGCGGCCGCAGCTGCTCGATCGCTTTGCGCTTTCCGTGGATATCGTGGCCTCTCTCGATCCCGGCGAGCGCCAGCAAGTGGTGGAACGCCGGATTGCTTTCGATCGCGATGCGGCACACTTTGCCGATGGCTGGTCGGAAGATCAGAAGCTGCTGCGAGATCAGGTAGTGGCGGCGAGAGAACGGCTCAACTCCATTCTTTGTGCGAGCGATATCCTGAGGCAGATCAGTGTAACGGTCTGCGAGAATGGCGTGCGATCGCTGCGCGCCGATCTCGCTGTGATGCGTGCCGCCGTTGCCTGCGCGGCACTGGTGGGTGACCCGTCTGTCGAAGCCGGACACGTGGCCACGGTGTTGCCGTTGGTGCTTGCCCATCGCGCCCGGCGTCAGCCCGCAATGCCGCCGCCCCTCCGCGGCAACCGGAGATACCTATGCCTTCCGAAGGCACATCACGGGAGGCGATGGAGCGAATTTTCTCCTCGCGACCGATGGAAACCCCGGCTATACAGCAGACCCACAGTACGGAGGCAATGCGAGGCGCCACCGTTTCTGATTCGGGGAGCGCCACTGGCTCGATCGTAGGTAATCGGCGCACCGGGAACCCGGGGGAGCTCGACGTTCGCGCAAGCATTAGCCACGCCGTGCTCGAGAGGGGGCAAGTTCAACCGCAGGTCTCTGATCTGCACGAGCGAGTGCGAAAGCCGAAGACAGGAACCCGGTATCTGTTTGTGATTGATTCCAGCGGCTCTCATGCGGCGCAGGAAAGGATGCGCCTGGTGAAGGGAGCGGCTGTTGGCCTTCTCGCCCGGTCGTTCAAGAGAGATGACGAGGTCGCGATGATTGTCTTTCGGGGGACCGAGGCGCAGGTGCTATTGGAGCCAACCCGAATCATGGATGAAGCCATCACTGCGCTCGAATATCTTCCCACCGGTGGGCGAACTCCGTTGGCGCACGCACTCCATCTCGCGCGAAGCTACGTAACTCCCTCGACGCTTTTGATCCTGCTGACTGACGGGCGCGCGAACGTGGCTTTGCACCTGGCCGATCCCTGGCAGGAAGCGCTTGAAATTGCAGGCGAGTTGCGCTGCAATGCTCTGGTGATCGACACGGAAAATGCCGCACAAGCCCTAGGACAATCCCGCAAGCTGGCCGACGCTTTAGGGGCCCGCTATGTCACTCTGGCAAGTCTTCATGACCCAGGTCTTCAAGGTATGGAGCAGCTCATCGTGCCCTAGGGAGTAGGACTATATATGCGATAGTGGCGACTCTTCATAGGAGTCGCGGCTCTCATGCTTTGTATCAGGTCCCGACTCAATAATGGGCGCTGAGAGACCAGCCCTCGAGCGGAACATAGACACCGATCTGCCACTCGATATCGCGTTCACCGTGCAGGGAGAGAAGGTGAAACCCTGGCCACTCGCCAAATCCTGCAACTGGCTGGTGGCCGTCACAAGAGGCGGAGCCTGGTAAAAGTAGCCGTAAAAGGCCACGGAAGACCCAATTCAGGCGCGGAACGCGAACGGCCGCGCCGAGGGTGGTACGATGGTTTTGAAAATCGTGCTACCGGTAGGCGGGGCGACTGATGGCCGTTGAAGTGGAGACGCAAGCAAGGATGAACGCCACCCCGGCGCTGCGGACGTTATTTGACGATCGAGCCGGGAACATTCGCGGGAAGGTGTTTGGCATCTACGGCGTCCTGCTGGTGTTCAATGCCGCGGCATGGCTCTGGGCGCTGCTCGCTTTCCGTCATTTCCCGGTGTTGTTAGGCACCGCATTTCTGGCTTACAGTTTTGGCCTTCGCCATGCGGTGGATGCTGACCATATTGCCGCTATCGATAATGTGACCCGCAAGCTGATGCAGGAAGGGAAGCGGCCGGTCGCCGTCGGCTTCATGTTCTCGCTGGGGCATTCGACTATCGTGTTGCTGGGATCGATCGCGATTGCCTGGACAGCGTTGACTTTGCAGCACCGGATCGATACGGTCCGGGAAGTCGGAGGAGTCGTCGGCACCCTCGTGTCCACCTTTTTTCTGTTTGCGATTGCGGCCGTGAATGTGATCGTTCTGCGGTCCATCTATTGCACGTTCATCAAGGTTCGCAACGGCCAGCCGTACGTCGAGGAAGATCTTGATCTGCTGCTGGGGAACCGGGGATTGTTGGGCCGCATTTTTCGTCCGATGTTCCGGCTGATCACGCGCAGTTGGCACATGTATCCCCTGGGGGTGCTGTTTGGTCTGGGGTTCGATACGGCGACCGAGATTGGCGTTTTGGGGATCTCCGCCGCGGAAGCAACCAAGGGGCTGCCGATCTGGTCGATCCTGATATTTCCCACGCTGTTTGCGGCGGGGATGTGTTTGATCGACACCACGGATAACATCCTGATGCTGGGTGCGTATGGATGGGCCTTCATGAAGCCGATTCGCAAGCTCTACTACAACATGACGATCACTTCCGTTTCGGTGTTGGTTGCTGTGGTAGTTGGAGGGATCGAGGCCCTGGGGCTCATGGCCGGACAGTTCCACTTGAGGGGAGCGTTTTGGGGTGCGGTGAGCAGGCTCAATGAGAATTTCGGCACGCTGGGGTATTTGATTGTTGGTCTCTTCGTCCTGAGCTGGATTGTCTCAGTAGCGTTCTACAAGTGGCGCCGATTTGACGATCTTGAATTGGGTACATGACTCCGCGGAATGCGCGAGTTTTCTGCCGGCCACCGCTCTGACGCTTTGTATCAGGGCCCGGCTTTGGCCGGGCCGTTGAGGCTCAACAGATGAGGGCTTTACATACTGCGGAAAAACTCTATTTCTTGAAGGGTACGGGCTTTTAGCCCGTACGCAAGTGGTAGAAAACAGGTGCGGCTTTAGCCACCGAGGGAGCGAATCCTACCCTTTCCGCGAGTTTTCCGCACACTTTTTAGCCCCTGACACAGGTCAAGTCCCCGGATGACTTTCGGCCACACCTGTCCAAATTAGCTTCTGAATCGCGCCCGGATTTCCCGTACGCCGCGCTGGACACGACCGCGTGTGCGGCTTTCATCAAGCCGCATGAACTTCGCGAAGAAAGAAAATCCGGGGAGACTCCACCCCGGAAACCGAGTCCGAACAAAGGGAGATCAATCCGCAGACCTAACGTAACAGCCCCGCGGGGGCGGCTGATAGTAGCCCAGGATGAAATCCTGGGTAGGATCAACAAAAACGATCTAGTCCCGAAGGGACGGCTGAGAATGTCCCAGGATGTAATCCTGGGTGCACTCCTCTTGCACGCAAATGTCTTGGCGCCGGCCGACCAACCTTATTTCGCGGCGCAATTGTTCAATCATGCTTGTCCAATCAAATCAACACGACAACTTCCTCTACTCCGCTAATTTGGACATCCCTCAGACCGAACTCCGCTCAGGCTGAAGTTTCTCCGCGGCAGCGAGCAAAACGCATAGCGCGACACCTTCCGCGGCCTGTGCAACCTCCGCCAATTCGGGGAAGGTGGGGGCGATGCGGATGGTCCGGTCGTCAGGATCTTTCCCATACGGGTGCGTTGCTCCCGCGGGAGTGAGCACAACACCTGCCTCCTTGGCCAAAGCGACGACCCGCCCTGCGCAGCCCTTCCCCACCTCAAGGCTGATGAAGTAACCGCCCTTGGGCCGGGTCCAGCTCACGCCAGGAACATTCACCAGCTGCTGGTCGAAGATCTCCAGCACCTTCTCGAATTTGGGTGCGATCACGGCCTTGTGCTGGTTCATCAATTGCGAAATGGCCGCCGGGTTCTTAAGAAAGCGAACGTGACGCAACTGGTTGATTTTGTCCGGCCCAATGGTTCGCGGGGTAAGTCTTGCCAGCAGCCACTTCACGTTATCTTTTGAAGCGGCGAAGAGGGCCAGTCCGGCTCCGGGAAGCGTGATCTTGGAGGTCGAAGCAAACACAAATGCACGGTTCGGATTCCCATGCCGTGCGCATAGTTCCAGGATATTGGCGATCTCAATCGCCTCGTCGGTCAGATGATGGACGGCGTAGGCATTATCCCAGTACAGGCGAAAGTCCGGCGCCGCGGTCTTCATCGCCGCCAGGCGTTCCACGGTCGCATCGGCGTAGACGGTTCCCGTCGGATTGCTGTATTTGGGAACGCACCACATGCCCTTGATGGAAGCATCCCCAGCGACCAGCCGCTCCACTTCGTCCATGTCAGGACCATCTTCCCGGAGCGCCACCGGGATCATCCGGATGCCGTAATCCTGGCAGATTTTGAAATGCCGGTCGTAGCCGGGAACGGGGCACAGAAACGAAATCTCTTCCTGAGTCGACCATGGACTGGCGCTGTCGCAGGTTCCCTTAAGAAGCGCGTACACGATGGTGTCGTGCATCAACGCCAGGCTGGAGTTATTGCTGGCCACTACCTCTTCCGGCGCTGCTCCCATCAATCCGGAAAATAATCTGCGCACTTCCGCCAGACCCTGCAGCCCGCCGTAGTTACGGCAGTCCGATCCATCTTCGGCGAGGTAGTCCTTCGCTCCAGGAAGGGATAAAAGCGCTCCACTCAGATCGAGTTGAGCCGGAGACGGCTTGCCTCGCGTCAGGTCGAGCTTAAGGCCTCTGGCTTTGAAAGCGTCGTAGCGCGCCTGCAGTTGCAGGCCGTTTGTGGTGATGTCGTCGGGGCTGAGCTGGGTGAGGTTTGTCATTGTCCGCCTGCCACCATTATGAAGGATTTCCCTCGTCCGTTCGCTCCGTCGTTTACTTCGTACTCGTTTTTTATTAGGGCCGTTTCCGTCTTCCTTCCCCACTTTTATCGTCTGACCCGAATCATTCGCATCCAGCATGCACACCGCTTTCCGAAGCATGATGCGCGTCGCAAACAGGTCGGTCGCCTAGCGGCGACATCGATTGGAGATGAACTCGTATCCTTCGGAAAAGAGGAGAGCACGGATGGGATTAGGTGACGGAATTGTTAGCTCTTAATACTTTCAAAATTACTTCACGCATTGGCGGAAGTTCATCCTTGACGGTATTCCATACAATTTGATCGTCAATCCTATGATATGCGTGTCGCAGAAGATTCCCCATCCTCCGAAACCCCTCCCAATCCGGGCCCGCCGCTACCGTTTCAGCCTGCCCTCCCAGACGAATCGCCGCCTCTGTCACTATTTGCATCTGACGTTCGACTGCTGACTTCGTCTTCAGATCGGCCTTATAAGCCTCGAAGGTCAATCCAACAAGAAACATCTCGATGTGGTCGATCGCATCGAGAATGTCCTGCAAATGGGTCGCATGGTCTCTAAAAGGCAATCACCGCCTCGCGGAGTGCCTCTGATTTAACAGGTTCTCGCATCCACTCGGGCGAAGACAGATCGACCCGGGCGCCGAGCATATTGCTGAGCCTGCTTTGCAGGCTTCCTAGCTTGACCAAGGTCATTCGCTTTGAATTGTCAAAATCGGCGAGAAGATCCACGTCGGACGTGGACGAAGCTTCGTCTCGAGCGACCGATCCGAACACCCGGAGGTGAATGATTCCGGCAGCCTTAAGCTCGCTCTCGTGATGGCGTAGTCTCTCCAGAATAAAGAGCTTGTCCATAGTCATATTCTGCGCTAGTGTTGCGCATTTCTCAAGAGAATTGGCGTCTACGACGTGCGGGCATCTTGGCGGGCCCAAGGTTACCCGGATGAACACATGCGATTGCCCCTGCTAACACGCCAGGCAAGGCAGATCCCCGTCATTCGTGACGAATTGTCCCGGTGGGGTCAATCTTGCTTGCGTGAAGAGTTGGAAGCAGCAAAGCCGTGAGCATTACGAAGGCTAATGAAGCAATGACAGCCGATAGCGTTACGGGGTCAGTGGCTGTAACACCGTAAAGTGACGCGGAAAGCGCCCTACCGAAAGCAACCGCACCCGTGGCTCCGACGGCGATTCCGCCAGCTCCCCATGCGAGCCCTTCCAGCAACACCATGCGTGCAATGGTCCCTTGCGTCGCTCCAAGTGCGAACCGGATTCCAATCTCCTTGGTTCGCTGTTCAACGGAATAGGCCATCAAACCATAGAGACCAGTCGCAGCGAGCACAAGCGCAATGCCCGCAAAAATTCCGATCAGCTCCATCTGGAAGCGTCTCGGTGTGTCTTGCGCGTCCAGCATGTCATCCACTGCTGCAATCTCGAATTGGGGTAAAGCTGGATCAATCGACTGCAGCTTCTGCCGCACTGTTGCAATTAAGGTTTTCGGATCGTTTTTGGTACGGACTATCAGTTGTTGCTCGGTGAAATACTCTTGCCGTTCCGGACAATAGAACACGGGCAGTTTGACGCCGTCGCGGTTGTAAATGACATCTCCGACTATTCCAACTACGGTCATCCAATTCCTGTCCATACCCGGAAGAACTTCTTTGAACCGTTTCCCGATAGCATTCCCTGACGGCCAGAAGTGAAGAGCCATGCTTTCATTGATAATCGCGACGGCCGGCTTATCCCCTGCGTCCTGGTCAGTAAATAGCCTTCCTTCCTCCAGGGGAATACCCAGGAGCCGGAAATAATTCTCGCTGACAATGTTCCGTTCATGATGTGTCGGATCCTGAGCAAGAGCCTCGCCTTCCACGACGATATTTTCATTTGGAACATTTCCCTGAAAGGTGTCGAAGACCGCAGAGCCAGTGGCCGCTCCCTCAACACCCGGTATAGAATCCAGCCTTTGAACTGCCTCGTCAAAGAACGCCTGCCCGCGCGCCGGTTCCTTGTACTTCTCGTATGGAAGCGGCACCGAGACGGTCAAAAGATGAGTCGTATCAAATCCCCTATCAACTGAGTTGAGAAGCTGGAAGCTGCGAACAAGAAGCCCTGCCCCTGTCAGCAGCACAATAGCAACGGCATACTGTGTTGCAACTAACACACCACGGACACGTCGCGCCGCTGGCCCCGCCGACATCCCACGCCGATGATCTTGTAAACCGGAGCACGCCTGACGACGGGCGATTTTCGAAGCGGGAAGAAGTCCGAAGATTATTCCAGTGAGTAGACAAAGACCGAAGCTAAATCCAAGAACAACGCCGTTGATCGCGATTCCATCTGAGCGCGGAAGATCTGCAGGCACAAGCGCCAACAGCGAATGGAGTCCAGCGTACGCGAGTACGATTCCGCCGATTCCTCCTGCCAGCGACAACAGGAGACTTTCAGTGGCCAACTGCCAGACGAGTCGCGATTGTCCGGCGCCGAGGGCAGCACGAATTGCTATTTCGTTCCTACGTTTCGCGCCTCTAGCTACCAGAAGGCTTGCGATGTTCGAGCACGCAACCAGCAGCACGCAAAGAGCGGCTCCTGCGAGAATCCAGAGGGCGCGACGGACAGGCCACTCCGCGATTTGGTCGAACAAGGGTAAAACCTCTACGTCTAGTCCTGTATCTGTTGCCGGATACTGCTTCGCCAGTTTGGAAGAGACCACCTTCATTTCCGCTCTGGCTTCCTCGATCGACCGTCCCGGCTTGAGTCGTGCCAGGCCGTTGAACGCATCGGCGATCCGGAATTTCTGAAACATCGGCCATCGGGGATCGGCCGTCAAGAGCATCCACAGCTCCGCTTGCCTGTTCGGATATTGAAAATCAGGAGGCATCACACCAATGATGGAGACGCTCCGATTGTCAATCGGAATTGATTTACCCAGAATCGCTCTCGTCCCGCCGAAACGCCTCTTCCACATTCCGTAACTGAGCACTGCTACGTTCTCTCCGCGTTGCGCTTCGGAAGGAGAGAATGTGCGGCCCAGCAGGGGCCGGACGCTCAGGAGATCAAAGAAGTTTCCCGAGACAATCGATCCTTGAATCTCTTCAGAACCAGAATCGGTCCGCAATGTGACCTTTGAGCCTTCTGGACGCAACACCGTCGCCACGTCCTCAAACACTTCAGTTTGCTCGCGCCAGTCGCGAACCGTAAGTGCTGAGGTCCAATCCCATTCGATGTTCTTTTGCGTGATCGACTTCCACAAGACGCATAATTGTTCTGGATTCCCGTAAGGCAAAGGCCTTAGAAGCACCCCTTCAATTACGCTGAAGATCGCCGTATTGGCGCCAATCGCGAGAGAAAGCACGAATATTGCCGCAATCGAAAACCCTGGTGACCGGCGCAGGCACCGTGCTCCGTAGCTCAAATCTTGCCACATCCCCTGGAACCTTATTCCTGCGCGTGAATCCCGGACCGTTTGGTTCATTGGACCATCCTTCCGCACTCTGGCGGATATAACCGGGCCGCGATGCTGGCTCAATAGTTGATCGCAATTTAGGCGACTTACGCGCTTATTCGCGAAGACACTGACGGCTCACTCCGTCTGAAGGTTCAAATTCTACAGGCAGTGCGCCAGCCTTCGCTGGACGCACCGCTGTACTTAAAGTGCAGCGCGACACCTGCTGTGAAGGTGGTAGCTGAGACCGATCGGTATACATCATCTCGTCGATGCCGGGGTTGCTGGGCACCTGGCGGGCATTCGAGAAGTGGAAGTCGCCGGCGCCGAGACGAATCTCCCAGGCGTGCGTGAGACGAAGCTCCGTGCCCACGCCCGTCTGAAGCGTAAAGTTCAGATAGGTGCCATCGGGCGAGAGGGCCTTCTGCGTGTATCCGACAACGCCGCCCTTGACGGTGAAATAGGGCTTCCACACCTTGCCGTCGCGCCAGAGCATGCGCAGGCCGACCGGCGTGACCGCGAGACCGGGTACCGTGGTGTAGTGGTGGCTCAAGGGATCGCCGTATTCGTCCAAAGCGGCGGGCTGACGCAGTAGGGTAAGTGGCAGTATCTCGCCAACGTAATCCATGCGTGCACCGATGAATTTGCCCCAGGTGTGCCGGTCGTACTCGAGGCCGGCGACATGGAGGTAGCTCGACCAACTGCCTGCTTGGATGTCCCAGTGGCCGAAAGACGATCCCTCTTCAAAGGCGATTTCAGATTCGGGCGGCGCCGGTGATGTGGTCGATAGGTGTGTGACCGCGCTCGCGGGCGGAGCCAGACGGGGAGCCCATACGATGCCCGTGGAGAAACGCGCGAAGTTGCTTGGGAGACCGGGAATTCTGTAGTAGGGGAATAAGGAGGTGCTGTTGATTTTGAGAGCGAAATTAGTGTGCTCCACGCCGCCCTCGACCCGCAGGCTGAAGTGCCTTGCCAGAGGGGTGTCGACTCCGCCACCGGCGTAGATCGTGAAAGACGCAAGCGTCCCGGCGGCTCCGTTTGAGGCCCAATTCTTGTTCAGCGAGCCTTCGCCGAAGAGCATCTTGCCGAAGATGCTCTCGCGGCGAATGCGGTGGCTATATTGGCCGCCAGCGGTGGGGAAGTGGGCGCGCTGGGGCGATCCCAGGTTTGTGCCCTGGTAGTTGGTGTAATCGAGAACGAAGCGGAGATTATGCCATGCGGGGAAGGCGGCATTGACGCCCCAGCCGAGCAGCGGCTGCCGCGAGCCAGGGACTCCGTTGAAGGAGTTCGACAGCGCGCTAAAGCTGCCGGAAAGCTGATAGGGTGCGGTTGCTGTTTGGGCCTCTCCGGCCCACAGCGGCAGACACAGGGTAAGCATAACCAGTGGTGTTCGCATGGGGCAGCGCGACTTGGTCGAGCTGCGCTTGTGAGATGAGGGCCAGGTCGGTTCCACGGGGCAAGTATTGTCTCAACAGGAGATTGGTGTTTTCATTGGTGCCGCGCTGCCACGGAATCTGCGGGTCGCAAAAGTATACTTTCACATTGGTGGCTACCGTAAATTCCTTGTGCGTGGGCATCTCCAATCCGCGGTCCCACGTCAGCGAGCGCCGCAGTCTTGCCGGCGCCCGCAATGCGCACTGGTGACGATCCGGGCAGAGTGCAAATTGTCACGGCTAGCGCCCGCCGCCACGCGGTCTCCAGGTTGCAGCGGCCGGCTGCGTAAGGGGTGGCGCGTGCGGCACGGTAGCCGGCCCTAGTGTTCCTCCCAGCTTGAATGCCCACAGATTGTCGCCATGCTGCGAAATCTGATAGGGGCTGCCACCCGAAAGAATCGCCACGTATTGCTCGCCGTTCACCTCGTAGGTCATCGCAGGAGCATCCGCGCCGGCGCCAGTCTGGAACGACCACAATTCCTTTCCGTCGTTCACGTCATAGGCGACGAACCGTCCGTCAGATTCGCCATGAAAAATCAGCCCTGACGTCGTGGTGAGCAGTCCACTCCCTGTGCCAAGCGGATATTTCATGCGCTTCTGCCAGACGATTTTGTTCGTAGCCGGATCCATCGCGGTCAAGGTACCCGCACGAGGTTCGCCTGCAGGCTTCACGAAAGCGGGGGGTGGCTGTCCGATTGTCTGGAAACGATTCGCTTGCGTATCCCATTCCTGAAGTCGAAGAGTGAAAGCGGAATTCAATATCGTGCCGGGAACGTAAAGAAGTCCTGTTTTCGGATCGAAGCTCATCGGGGACCACGAATTGCCGCCCTGGGTGCCCGTCGCCATTACGACCGGCTTGTCCCAGTAAGCGCCGAAAATGCAACTGCTCTTCTCTCCCGCGGCAACGCTTCCTGGTTCGGGACAGGTTGGCGCGAACGAATCTCCAACCGGAATGGGTTGGGTCGGCGACGTCTTCATGCGAGGTTCCTGCGGTACAGCTTTCTCCTCGATGCCGACGAGCGGCTTGCCGTTCGTGCGGTCGTAGATGTAAAGAAGACCCGTCTTACCCGCGTGCATTAAAATTTTGCGCACGTGGCCATGGAACTTTATGTCCGCAAGAACGGGCGCGCACGCATTGTCATAGTCCCAAATGTCATGATGCACTTCCTGAAAATGCCACTTGTAAGCGCCGGTCTTAAGGTCGAGCGCGACGATCGAGGACGTAAACAGATTATTGCCACCGCGCTTTGTTCCATCAAAATCCGGAGAAGCATTTCCGACGGCCGCGTAGACCATGCCCAACTCGGGATCGATCGCCGGTTGCGTCCAGAAAGGGCCGCCGCCATATTTCCAGGAGTCACCTTCCCACGTTTCCGAACCGCGCTCGCCAGGAGCGGGGGTTGACCAAAATCCCCAGACTTCTTTGCCCGTTTTTGCGTCGAACGCGCCGAAATGTCCGCGAGCGCCCGTCTCGCCTCCTGACACACCCATATAAACCAGTCCGTCGTAGTAAACGGCGGGCGCCACGGTCGTGCCGCGATCTCCAACTTTCGCAGTCCATACCAATCCGCCCGTTTCCTGATCGAGTGCAATCAGCGTGTTTCCACCGCCCGACGAGAAGACTTTGCCTTCGCCAACCGCCACGCCGCGATTCGTCGAGCCGCCATTCGGTGATTGATACTTCCAGCGTATTGCTCCCGTCGCAGCATCGATCGCCATTACGCCGCCCATGCCAGTCGGGATATACATTACACCCTTCACGACGACCGGCGTGGCCTCCATGTTCCCGCCTCCCGATTGGCCGGTGGTATGCACCATCCACGCGCCGCCCAAGCGCGAAATGTTTGCGGGAGTGATCTGCGAGAGCGACGAGTATCGTTGATTCGCCAAGTTGCCACCGACTGTCGCGAAGTCTTGGCCCGATGGGCTATTCCACGCTGCTTTTGCAGCCGCAAATGACAAATACGCGCAACTGCCTATGATCGCGGCGAACAGCATCGCCTTGGCAGAACTCGACATCGAATCGCCTCCCGAAAGTTCCTATTTGCGTCTGACGCCAGACCAGTATGCACGACTGTCAGCTGCAACCGCATCGACGCTGCCCTCGAACAATTAATGGCGATCGACGCAGCCGGCTACCGCAGCGAACTGACCGGAGGACGCCCCTCCACCCTCTGGTCAGCCGACCGGAATCACAAGATGGAGCGGACTATCTTTCGATCGGTTCCGCTCCTTCCCCTGCAATGTGTTGAAAATGTTGGCACATCTGTCGAATCATAGCTTGGAGCCACACAGAACTAAGGTTGGTGGTTGGGGTCAACATGAATAACTGGTCTCGTCCGCGGATTGCAAGTGGCGACGGACGACGACAAAGCGCATCTATATTTGGCCGCAGGCCGAAAGTCCAACCTCTGATGACGTAGAAGATCAGGTGCCGTCCCTCGACGGATCGTGTAGGCCATGAGAAAAGAAATGAATCTCCGAATCAACCTGCACGGATTGCGCGCCTTTGCCGGCAAAGGCGCCAAAAGCATCGCGCAGGTGCTCAGACGTTTGGTCGCGTTGTCGTTAGTCCTGCTGCTCTTGCCGGTAGAGTTGTTGGCGCAGCAAGCCTATCCGTACAACGCACAATACCCGCAGCCAGCTTATGGGCAGCAGGGCTATCCGCAGCCTCAACCGTATGGGCAGCAGCCCTACGCGCAGCAGCAGTCTTATGGACAACAGCCCTACTACCCACAACAACAACCTTACGGACAACAGACGGCTTACCCCCAGCAGTCGTACGCGCCACAACAGGCATACCCCGGCTACGGCCAAGGCCAAATGCAGCAAGGGTATGGGCAGCCGCAACCCCAGGTGCAGCCCCTGAATGCCCAGCAACTGGAGCAGTTGGTGGCGCCAATCGCACTCTATCCTGACCCGCTGGTGGCCCAGGTGTTGACCGCGTCCACTTACCCGGCCCAGGTAGCGGACGCCGACCGTTGGCGGCAGGCGCAGGGTTACGCGCCTTCGGAGCAGATCGCAGGCGGAGCCGAGGCCCAGAACTGGGATCCGAGCGTGAAGGCGTTGACGGCGTTTCCCCAGGTGCTGGGTGAGATGGACCGGAACATGCGTTGGACCACGGATCTAGGCAACGCCTACTACAACCAACCGCAGGACATCCTGCAAGCGGTGCAAGTGATGCGCCAACGTGCGCAGGCGGCGGGCAACCTGCAAAACACCCCTCAGGAAACCGTCAGCTACGATCAGGGCAACATCGAAGTGGCGCCGGCGAATCCGCAGGTAGTCTATGTGCCGGCTTATAACCCGTGGGGGGTCTATGGACAGCCCATCTCACCGTACCCTGGTTTTTCGCTGCTGGGGGCAATCGGATCATTCGTAGGCGGAGCCTTGGGCGTGGGCTTAGGTGTGGGCTTCGGGGCATCGCCGGTGTCGTTTGGATTGGGCATGCTGATGACAGCCTTCAACCGCACTCCCTTTGGCTTTGTAGGGTGGGGTTTGAGCTGGTTAGCCCAAGCGGTGCTCTTCCATCAATCGAACTACTTCTCGCACAGCACCACGGTGCACGACTGGGGATTCCCGCACGGCGGACAGCGCTACTTTTCCCAAGGCGGGGCCAGAGGCTATGGCGCGGGTGGATACGGCCGCGGGTACAACTCGGCTTACGGACAAGGATTTGCCCACTCGCCGCAAGGATATTCGGGGAACCGGCCGGTACAGCAGGCCTATAACCACATGCAGCCGGCGGTCAATCAGCAGTACGGCCGCTCTGGGTATGGCGCCAGCTTCTATGGCAGCAGGCCGGCTACATCGTATGGTGCTTCGCAGCAAGCCTATCGTGCCCCGGCAGCCGCAGGCTTTCAGCGCAACGATTTCGCGCAGCGTTCTTCCCCGGGAGCTTTTCGGGGAAACAGCTTCGCCGGGTCTTCGAACAAGGCGCCGCACGAGGGCGGTGGCTTCCATCCCTTTGGCGGCGGCCACTCAGAGAAAGGCTTTGGTGGAGGCGGCAAAAGCTTCGGTGGCGGCCACTCGGGCGGAGGCGGTCATCACTTCTTCGGCAAGCATCACTAGTCTAGAGCGTCGGTGATATTGTCGATTATTGTGAATGGTCCAGGGGGGTGGGAGCCCCCGCATTTATGCGGGGGAAGGAGCGCTTCAGCGCTCCGGAAAGTGTTGTGGGCTCCGATCATGCGCTTTAGCGCCGGCAATTCCAACGGCCTTAGGCGCGCTCTCTCGCTCCTGGCGGCTCGATCAGATCTACACTAGAGCACACTGTGATCTACACATTTCGAGTCATACCGGCGCGGCATTTCCTCAAAGAATGCTGCGTTTTGCTGCTTTCCCAGTCCCAGAGCCGAATTTACTGTCTCGCTACATTGGAGGTTGCCAGGAAATTCGGGGAGCACCTGATCTGCTAACTCATTTCGCACAACACGTTTTCGGGAATGCTCCGCGACCCTCTATCCTCCATATAGATGCTACAGAGCGCGTCTTTTGCTTTAACTTCACCGCGCAACGGACTCCAATGGCGCCGGTTGCCGCTCTGTGTCCTGTTCTGCTGCCTTCCTTTTCTGACGCAAGCGCAGCAGATCAAGCACGTCGACACGCCCTTACCCGACGCACCAACGACGCCCGTCCAGGTTGCGCAGGACGCCCCCGGTCAAAATCAAGACGAATCTTTGGGCACCATCAGCGGGACCGTGGTGGACCAGAATGGAAACTTTGTTTTCCCCGCCCGCGTCAAACTCCAGCGCGAAGGGCACATCGAGCAACGGGAAGCAGCATCGGACAACGAAGGGCACTTTACTTTCGCCGGGCGTCCCTGCGGGTCCCTTTCGACTCACCGTCAGCGCAGTGAGTTTTGCGACCCAGGAAGTGCCGGCAATCCTCCGCCCTGGGGAAGTTCTTGAGATGCCGCAGATCTCGTTACTGATTGCCGGCGCGACCACCGAGGTGCGGGTCAGCGTCACCAATTACGAGTTGGCGGAAGAGCAGGTCAAAATCGAAGAGACGCAGCGTGTGTTGGGCGTGATTCCCAATTTCTTTGTCACCTATCAACAGAACACATTACCTCTGCGGCCAAAGCAGAAGTTCGAAATTGCCTGGAAGACAAGTGTGGACCCAGTCACCTTTGCGGCTACCGGGGGATTTGCGGGAGTGCAGCAGGCGGAGAACGGATTCAGCGGCTACGGACAAGGCGCGCAAGGCTACGCCAAGCGATACGGCGCCGCCTATGCCGATAGCTTCATCGGCACCATGGTCGGAGGAGCTATCCTGCCCTCGCTGCTCAAACAGGATCCACGCTATTTCTACAAGGGAACCGGCAGCACGCGGTCGCGGATTCTGTATGCGCTGGCCAATTCGGTCATCTGCAAGGGTGACAATGGCCACTGGCAACCGGATTATTCCGGCATCCTGGGCAGCCTCGCGGCCGGCGGCATATCGAACCTGTACTATCCAGCGAGCAGCCGCAATGGAGCGTGGCTGACTTTTGAAAATACATTTATCGGCATTGGCGGCTCCGCTGTCGCCAATCTCTTTCAGGAATTCCTCGTCCGCAAGTTGACTCCTCACACCCGGGGTCCGCAAACTATCAACCCGTAGGGTAAGAAATAGTCATGCTTGAAACCTGTCCGTGATGTTCAAGGACGGGGTACGGCACGGCGTGCACTGCGAAGGAGATCACGATGGCCAAGAGCGACGGCAAGCGGCGTGTCGACACAGAAGAGAACTGGATCACAGGCTCGCTGAACTTCATCGTCTTTCTGGCCATTGCGGCGGTTGCCTATACCGACTGGATGGTCGTACCCGATATTTCGCTCGGCTACCTTTATGTGCTGCCAATTGCCTTGAGCGCGCTGATCAACCCGCTGCGCCTCACCATTCCTTTAGCCGTGGGCTGCGCGGTTCTACAGGACCTCTTCGCGGGGACGTCCAATACGGTTCAGGTCAGGACCGTTCGTGATGTGATCACTCTGGCCGGTTTTCTGGTGGTGGCATTTCTGGTGACGCTGATTGCCAGGCAACGCCTCCGCCTGGTGGCAGAGGTACGGCGACAGCGCGATGAGTACGAGCGCGATCTGACGCTGGCTGCTCAAGTGCAGCGGCGGGTATTGCCGAAACCTCTCGTCTGTTCCAATCTCGAACTCGCAGCGGCCATGCAGCCCGCGCAACTGTTGGGCGGCGACTACTATGATTTTTATAAGATCTCAGAGGAAGTGGTTGACGTGGTGATTGCCGACGTCTCCGGCCACGGCGCCGCCGCATCTCTTCTCATGCCGTCCCTCGCCGTAGCCCTGCGCCTGCGTGCCCGGGAATTGGACGGACCGGCGGCGATTATCAAGGACCTGGATGAAGTGTTCAGGCAGATTACGAACCCGGCCACCTTCGTAACCATGTTCTATGCGCGTTTCGATCAAATCAAGAGGACTCTGCAGTACGCTAACGGTGGCCATAATCCGCCGCTTCTGATTCGCCCCAAAACCGGCGAAACGCTTTTGCTGGATGCGGGAGGGCCGATCATGGGTATTTTGCCGCAGGCACAGTTCTCTAACACTGTCGTAGCGCTCGATCAAGGCGACATCCTCACCCTTTTTACCGATGGCGTTACCGAGCAGGAGAACGAGGCCGGTGACGAGTTCTCGATCAAGCGGTTGGAAGAAGTCGTTCGCAGCAAGAAAACAGAGCCGGCGTCCGCCCTGGTCGCCCGGATCTCCGAGGCCGTTTCGACATTTGCCGGGCTAAAGCCGCAGGTGGACGACCTAACCGTGGTGGTGGTCAAGGTTTTGTAAAAATACCAGCGCGGATTGAACCCTTGTTTGCGATCGGTCGCGAATCAGGTATTAACGCGCAATCAATTCCCACAGGCTGGCGAATCGGCAGAAGAGTCCGGAGAGCGATAGAATGATTCTGCATGACACGCTCAGAAATAATCGCTCAACTTGATGCTGAAATTGGCCTCCTCCAGCGTGCCCGGGACATTCTCGCGGCTCCGCTTAGTGACTTTAGGAATGTTCCCACGCGACAGGCGAAGACGAAGGTCTCCGCGCAGAAGCGCAAGCAACCGGCGAAAGCAGTGCCTCCCGCCGCAACTCGCGTACAGACTGTAGTAGTGGCCGCTCCCCCCATTCCGCAGCCAACGCCGGAACCGCAGGTACGACGCGTTCCTCCTAAGCGGCGGATGGAACGGCGGCAACTGCAAACCGAGAAGGCCGCCAAGTCACCTGCTGCACTCAGTGGGTTTGTGCCCGCCGGCCCAATCGTAGTTTCAGCCAACGAGGCACGCAAGGTACAGGAACGGAGCGCGCCGCCTCCGCCGGCGCCTGTAGTGGATGAGATCCGTTCAGAGATTGGTTCCGAACGCAGTCTGGGTTCTCTCATCCAGGCGTTCGAGCGCAGAGCCGGTCTGAACGGAATAGAAACCCCAAGATCCTGATCAGGCTGCAGCCGCGATGACACCGCTCCAGACGGAGCGGATACTCGTTGCTTCCGTAAACTGGGAAGATGAAGAAGACCCGCTCGCCGCTATTCGTCACTAGCCTGATTGCGGGCGCCTTCTTCATGGAAAATCTGGACGGCACCATCATCGCTACCGCGCTGCCGCAGATGGCGCGTAGCTTTCGGGAAAGCGCCGTCCACCTGAACCTGGGCATGACGGCCTATCTGCTCACGCTGGCCGTGTTCATTCCCATCAGTGGATGGGTCGCTGACCGCTTCGGCTCCCGATCCGTCTTCGCCGCGGCCATTGCGATCTTCACGCTCTCTTCCTTGCTCTGCGGCGCGTCTCACACGCTCACCCAGTTCACCCTGATGCGCATCGTGCAGGGCATTGGCGGAGCCATGATGGTGCCCGTCGGGCGCCTCATTGTGCTGCGCACGACGCCGAAAGACAAACTGGCTGAGGCTATCGCTTACATCACGTGGCCCGGCCTCACTGCCCTGGTAGTGGGCCCGCCGCTGGGCGGCTTTATCACCACCTATGCCAGCTGGCACTGGATCTTTTTTCTTAATCTTCCCTTGGGGATCGTCGCCTTGATCCTCACGCTGCTCTGGGTGGAGAACGTCCGCATGGGCGAAAAGCACGCCTTCGACTGGATTACTTTCGTGTTAGCGGGCTTTGCTTCGGCCGGCGCGGTTTACGCGATGGAGAAGCTCGGCGGAGAGGACGTCGCGTGGCAGCTGCCCGCGTTGGTGCTCGTGCTCAGCCTGCTCAGCGGAGTCGCTGCCATCCTCGTGGCCCGCCGCAATCCGGCCACGTCGCTCATCGACCTGGAGTCGATCAAGCTCAAGACGTATTCGCTTTCTGTCTTTGGAGCGAGCGCCTTTCGCATCGCCGTCTCCGTTCTGCCGTTTCTTCTGCCGCTCATGTTCCAAATCTCTTTCGGATTGAATGCGTTTCAGTCCGGCCTTTATCTGCTGGCGATGTTTGCCGGCGACCTCAGCATGAAGGTATTTGTCATCCAGGTGCTTCGCCGCTTCGGCTTCCGCCGGATTCTCATCGTGAACGGAATCTTCACGTCGCTATCGTTGGCCCTCTGCGCGACGCTTAGCCCGGCCACTCCGGTGCTCATTATCCTTTGCATTCTTTTCGTCCACGGGGCGCTCCGGTCAATGGAATTCACTTGCTTGACCACGCTTGCCTATGCCGAAATTCCCGCCAGCAGAATGAGCCGGGCCAACGGCTTCCTCAGTGCTGTCATGCAGCTCAGCATGGGTATGGGTGTCGCGATCGGCGCCATTACGCTGCGCCTGGTGGCTCACGCACACGGCCACACGGCCGCCGCTCCACAACTGCGCGACTTCCACATCGCTTTTCTCATTATGGCGGTGGTGGCGCTGGGCCCCGTCGTCGATAGCCTCGGCCTGCCGCCGGACGCCGGAGCCACCACCAGCGGCCATCGCCAGCCGGAATTAGAAGTAAATCCGGTCTGACGGTCGGTCTTAAACACTCCTTACCTTGCACGGAAGCACGACAGACAAGTAGGTCCCGGATTCGAACCGATGCGGGGACGGCGGCGGTGTACGCTGGTGAGAATGAAATTCTTCGTTGATACAGCAGGCTGGACGGTGCCTGAATTTGGACCACTCAATTAGAATTCCCACCGGTCAAGGAAATAGGGCCTCCTCACCTCTGAACCGATCGGTCCGATGGTCACTCGGAGCGCAACGCTTCCATAACATCAACGCGCGCAGCACGTGCCGCAGGCAGCACCGACGCGATCACCGCGACCGCCATCAGCAAGAACCCGGAGACAAACACAGGCAACGCGCCCGGCATCTTGACGTCGGGAAAATATCTTTCCGCCAAACGCGTCAGCATCCATCCCAATGCCGCGCCCGCAAGGACACCCTCCGCAGCCATCGTGGTGCCTTCTGCGATCACGCCCTTGAGCAGTTGCTGCGGCGCCGATCCGAGGGCCAGCCGGATGCCGAATTCCCGCGTCCGCGAGCTCACCGAAAAAGCCAGCACGCCCGCGACGCCCACCACTGCAATCGCCAACGCGACAGCCGCGAATACGCCAAACACCAGCGAATTTAAACGGTCGGGCGTGAGCACCTCTGCACGAATGTCTTCGAGACTGGCGGGGTGCTCAACGGGCTGATCGACGGACAAGTCATGAATAACGCGCGTGACCGGCACGACCAGCGCATAAGGATTTCCACCGGTGTGGATGAAAAAGCGGCCGCCAAATATTGGAAACTCGTTAAAGGGGCTATAAACGGTCACCGTGGGCTCAGGAACGATGTGTCCGTCGTCAATATCGGCCGTGACCCCGATGATTCGATGCGGCGCGGTCAGACGCGACTTTTCGAGATCGGTCCCGGGGAAGAATTGCAGCACCGGATCCGTCCAATAGACATGCCGATTGATCGCATCCTGGTTGGGGAACATGCGGTGTGCGAGAGTCTCGCTGACGATAACGACAGGATCTTCCTTATTCTGGCCATCGAGCGCATTGAAATCACGCCCGGCAATGATAGGAACGCCCAAGGCCGCAAAGAATCCGGGAGAGATGGAACGCGACTGCGCCCGGGGATCCTCTACACCGGCAGCATGCACATGTCCGTCGGCAGAGAATTGCAGAGCAGAGCCTGGGCCGCCATCGCGCCAGGGAACGACATCGCCGAAGGCGGTCTTACTCACGCCCGGCAGGGCATCAATGCGACGCATCGCTTCCTTGTAGAAATCGACGACTTGCTGAGGTGTCTTCCCATAGGACATAGCAGGAACATCGATAGCGAGAACGTGTTGTGTGTCCAGACCTGTCTGCGCCTTTTGCAGTGCGATGAGCGTAGCGATCAACGCACTTGCCCCGGCCAGTAACACGAAGGACGCAGCGATTTGTGTCACCGCGAAAATCCGCTGCCGCCGGCCCGCGCTGCCGGTGACCCGCACACTTCCGCTCGATACGCTCAGTCCACTCGGCGAGCCGGAAGAGGGCAGGCGCGGGACGAAGGCGAGAATCACTGCGGCGACGACGGCCAGAGCCGCTCCAACCCAAAGCAAGCTTGAATCGACTCTGAAATCGAGCGCACGGGCGGAGAAGCGCGAGGCGTAGCGGGCCAGGAGAGCCGCCATCGGCTGCGCGCTCAGTACACCGAGCGCGGCGCCGGCGCCGCAAAGCAGAAGACCTTCGGCCAACAGCATGCGGCGCAACGCGCCTCTGCTTGCGCCGAGTGCCACGCGGACCGCCAGTTCGCCTTCGCGCCGAACCGTCCGCGCCAAAATCAGGTTGGCGACATTGCAGCACGCGATAATGAAGACCAGTCCTGATGCTGCGAGCAGTACCAGTAGTACCGTCCTGGCGCCCGACGTGATCTGGTCACGAAGCAACTTGGCCCCAATCTGGAAGTGCGCTTCCTGCGCATAAGCTTCGGGGTGGTCCTTCTTCATCGCGGAGTAGACGGAGCGCAACTCAGCGTTAGCCTGATCGAGAGTGACTCCTGGAGCGAGACGCCCGAAAAGCTCCGTCATGCGATGGATGCGGCCAGTGACCATGGTTGCGGAAAGATGATGCGGACTGGTGACCACGTTGGCGATGATTTCGGTATCTTGGGGATAGGGGACGCAAGGCTCGAGCACGCCAATGACGGTCGCAGACCGATCACCGATGCTACCGAGGCGAACGGTTTTGCCGATAACCGAAGGATCCTTGCGCAGAGCTGTCGACCAGAAACGGTACGTAAGAACAACGACGCCCGCGGCTTTAGGACCGTCGTCCTGAGGTCCGATGAGGCGACCGAGCACGGGACGAAGGCCCATCACGTCAAAATACGCGCCGCCGACAACGCCACCTCGAATCGAACGAGGCTCACCGAGGCCGATCATGGTGAAGTTCATAGTGGAGAAGTCGCCAAACGCGCTCAGGGTTTTTACGTTCGCGCGCAGATCCTGTATCTCTGGTACGGAAAAGGTAGAGTTTTCTTCGCGAATGCCGGGGGCGCTCTGTCGGATATAGATCAGCCGTTTTTCGTCGCGGTTGACAAGAGGCTTGAGCAGGACTCCGCGCACCAGCGTGAAAATGGCGGCGTTCGCGCCGATGCCGAGCGACAGTGTAAGAACCACGGCGATCGCCAGCCCTGGAGTCCGAATGAGCGAGTGGCCCGCAACTCTCAGATCGCGAAGGAATGACATGTTCCTACCCTCCCGCTCGGGGTACTGCATAACACTGGCCAAATACTAAGTGGCACATTCTACACGACGTGATAGGCGGTAGGTTAGGCCGCGCTGTCCGTTTCAGGACACTGCTAGGGCAAATTCGGACACTAAAACACAGCCCTGGTAGGGCGGACGCGGTTGTTCTCGTTACATTTCTCGTCGACAGCGCCTACGGCCGCTTCGCCGGCCGTCAACAGTTTCTCTCTACCAATTGCACTGTCTCAACTCAGGGGTGAGGCCTACTCTATCACTGCTTATGGCGCGGGAAGCTTCCACCAGGCAAGAAGAGCGGCCGCGGCGGGAACGGCGAAGATCAGCAGAAAAATCGGTGCTTCGTCTTTTACGGAGTAGCCCGCTTTGGCCACTCCAAACCAAAGATTGATGGCGGCGGACGCAAGCCATAGAGGCAGAAAGTAAAGCGCGGCTCTTGATCCATTTCCCAGCGCGCGTCCAATCAACACAAAGGCGCCTAGCAGGACGAAGCCCAGGGCAAGAACTTTGATGGTGTGCAATGGTTTCTCTCCTGTAGAAACTTACATGGATAGGAATCGCGAGAGGCGTTCTATGCCGGACTCGTTCTTTTTCCACTCCGCAGCGTAGCACCAGCGCAACCAGCCCTCTCCTTCAGGCCCGAAGGCCCTACCCGGCGCGAGGCCCAGGCCAACCTCCTCGATCAATCGCGTTGCCAGGCGCAGCGAATCCTCTTCTCCGGCAATGCGAAGAAAGAGATACATGGCGCCGTCGGCCTCGGGAACCTCCAGGCGGGGAAGCGGGCGCAGCGCGGTGATCAATTTAGTTTTTGTGTGGGCTAACTCGGCACGCATTTTAAGGACATAGGGTTCTCCCTGCTCGAGGGCGATGGCGCCCGCTCGCTGAGAAAATTCAGAGACGCAGGAGACGTTGTACTCGAGCAGCGCCGCGAGGTCAGGCACGACGGTGGGTGGGACGACCATCCAGCCCACGCGCCACCCCGTCATGCTCCAGGCTTTGGAGAAGCTGTTGACCACGATCAACCGGTCGCGATCGTCGGCCAGGGTGAGAAACGATGGAGCTGATTCCATGCCATCGATGTAGGTTAGACGCTCATAGACATCGTCGGCCAGAATCCATATCCCATGGCGCCGGCAATGTTCGAGAATGGCGCCTTGCTCTGCGCGCTGAATCGTCCAGCCGGTGGGATTGTTGGGCGAATTGAGCACCAGCATCCGCGTGTCCGGTGTCAGCGTCTGCAGCAGCTTGTCTAACGGTAATGTCCATTGGCCATCCCGAGCTTCGAGCGAGACGCAGGTGACCCGGCCACCCATGACCTTTGGTATCTCAACCGCGTTAGGCCAGAGCGGCGTCACCGTCACCACGCGATCGCCCGGTTCGAGCAGCAGTTGGCTGGCCAGCATCAACGCGGAGTTACCGGAAGCGGTAATCGCAACACGGTCTGTTCCGATAGCGCAGCGATGAAGATGCGTCAGATAGGTGGAGAGGGCTTCGCGCAGGTACGGCCTGCCCAGATTCTCCGCATAAAAGGTCTCTCCCGCGCGCAATGACTCGATCGCGGCCTCGCGAATAAACGAAGGCGTCGGCTGATCGGATTCACCAAACCAGAATGGCAACACATCTGCGCGGCCCATGGCCGCATTGGCCACCGCGCGAACGAGAGAGGGAGAAAACCTCGGCTCCGCGTCTTGTTCTTTCGTAGCCCGGGACAAAGTAGCTGGATGCACGGAGACCGCCTCTCTTTGCATCTTAATGCGGATAGTCCCAAAGGCGCCGAATCACCTTGGAACAGGCCTCAAGAAGATCCTCGATATCTTTGGTGAAGGCATCGGGTTCTTCACTCTCGACATCGATGGTCCCAGCCCTGGGTAAGCGGGAACGTGGGATGTTCAGGCGCGCCGGGCCCGCTCCAGGAAACGTTCCTGACTAATCCAGCCGCATGATCTACGTCGTATAACCCGACCCAGCGGTAGTTGGCGGAACTCCGTATGAGGGTGGCGGCTTCCTGGAGGGAAGCCTGGCGATCGTGAGTTCACACAGCTATGTTTTCGAGATCGGATAGGAGTCGGTCGTGCCTCACCTTGTCAAAGATAGCAAAGACCCACTTCGCTGTTGCACAGAGTAGTCTCTTTGGATGAGGTTCAGAGACGCAACCGCTGAAGACATCCCACAGATTTGCGCGCTGGAGGGGCTCCCCGAGTTTCGTACGCTGGTTGGTTCATGGCCGCAGGAGCAGCACAGGAGAATGCTTGGTGACAACGGTGAGGTCTACATCGTGGCAGAAGATCAGCAAGGACAGATTGCTGCCTTCGCAATTCTCCAGGGGCTAGGTTCGGAACACAGATCGGTGGAACTCAAACGCCTGGTGGTTGGCGTTCCCAATCAGGGTACGGGCAGAAAGCTTCTGACGGAGGTAGCAGACCGCGCATTTGGCGAGTACCGTGCACACCGGCTCTTTCTCGACGTCTTTGTGACCAATGACCGCGCCCGCCACGTTTATGAGACGTTTGGCTTCCGGAAAGAGGGCATCATGCGCGACGCGATCTATCGCGATGGAGGTTACCATTCTCTCGTCCTGATGTCGTTATTAGAGAGCGAGTACCGACGCAATACCTGACGGGGAACTTTATGTCTGCGTCCGGCGTATGGGCGAATTCGGGGAGGACCGATGATCACCGCAGGCGGCCTGGTGTTCACCTCCGCCGGGATGGATCTTTACCTGCACGCCTTCGATAGCGAAAGCGGCAAAGAGCTATGGAAATATCAGCTCCCGGCTGGTGGCCAGGCGACTCCGATGACCTACGTCTTTGAGGGCAAGCAGTACGTGGTGATCGCAGCCGGTGGGCATGGCAAGCTGGGCACCAAACAGGGCGACTATGTGCTCGCCTTCGCGTTGCCGTAGATTCCATCGCGGCGCTTCACAGCGATTACCGCGGCGATGCTCAGCACGGCCGTCGCCATCAAATAGAAGCTGGGCGCGGTGTTGTCGTGGGTCAGGTCTGTCAGCCAGGTGAAGATAGCGGGGGCAAAGCCGCCGAAGATGGTAACCCCCAGGTTATAGCTGAGAGAAAGCCCGGTGACCCGGGTGCGCGGCGGAAAGATGCTTGCCATAACCGCCGGCAAAGCCGAGACATAGGCGACTTGCAGGAGGCAATCCCAAATAAGGGCCGGCAACAGGGTGGACAGGCTAGGGCGACGCGTGATCAGTAGAAACATCGGATAGTAGGAAAGCAGCATCAGGATGGCGGTGGGAAGCATGATCCGCGTGCAGCCGATGCGGTCTGCGACTTGGGAGACCATGGGGATCAGCAGAATGGCGATCAATGCAAGCACGATGCTTACCAGGTATCCGGCGGTGGGTGGCAGATGCAAGCGCGTGGTTGCGTAGGTGGGAATGTAGAGAGAGAAATACACGCTGGCGGTGCCTACGGCCACTAGGCCGGCGCCTAGCACCAGACCCGTCTTCTCGGTGGCGAGGGTCTCGCGGATGGGAGTGCGGGTGTGGGTGGTCTGGAGAAATTCGGGCGACTCGTCCACCTTGCGCCGGATATACATGCCGACCGGCCCGACCATTAAGCCAAAGACGAAGGGAACACGCCAGCCCCAACTGTGCAGCTGAGGCTGACTGAGGGCGCTGATGAGGCCGAAGCCGAAGAGCGCGGCCAGCAATTTCGCCATGTTCTGACCGGTGAACTGCCAGCTGGCGAAGAAGGCTTTGCGGCGGGCGGAGTGCTCAACCATGAAGGCGGTGGAGCTGCCAAACTCTCCAGCGACGGCGAAGCCCTGCAGCAGGCGGGCGGCGAAGATGCCGATGGGTGCGATCAGCCCGATGGTGGCATAAGAAGGCATGAGGGCCATCACCGCCGTGCCGATCACCATCAGCCGGATGGAGAGGGCGAGCGCGGTTTTGCGGCCGGCGCGGTCAGCATAAGCGCCCAGAAGAACCGCCCCAAGCGGACGGGCCAGGTAAGACAAGCCAAAGGATCCGAAGGTGAGCAGCAGAGAGACCACCGGGTTCGAGTTGGGAAAAAAGACGCCGGCGATGGTGGTCGCGAAGTAGCCGTAGATGAGGATGTCAAACCACTCCAGCACGTTGCCGATGGTGGCGGCGGCGATCTGGAGCGTTCCGCTGGCGGCCTTGGGCGCCGGCGGGATGAGCGGGTCGATTGTGGCGGCGCTGGACACGGAAAGTTAGCTGGAGGTTACATGATGCCCCTTGTGCGGGCAAGCAATTCCCGGGCTTTACAGGCTGCGGAAAAACTCTGTCGTTGAAGGGTACGGCTTCAGAGTCTGAGTGAGATCAGTCCCGCAGGGACGGCTGAGAGTAGCCCAGGACGTTAGTCCTGGGTTACGTTTAATAAGTAGATCAGTCCCGCAGGGACGGCTGAGAATGTCCCAGGATGCAATCCTGGGGGCTGTTGAATCGGACGCCAACGCAATTTGCATAGATAAGAAGTGCGCCCAGGATTGCATCCTGGGACATTCTCAGCCGTCCCTACGGGACTGATCTGCTTTCCGTCCCTACCCAGGACTAACGTCCTGGGCTACTCTCAGCCGTCCCTACGGGACTCAATCGAGAGAGAATGGTCTCACGCAGACTCTGAAGCCCGTATCCTTCAAAGACAGACTTTTTCCGCACCCTGTTTAGGCCTTTGCAGTCGCCCTGGGGACGCTTACTGCGTTCAGCTTTTCAATCGACGCATGATCCAGCTTCAACCTGGTGGCCTCAATCAGATCGGTCAGGTGCCGGTCACTGGTGGCGCTGGCAATTGGAGCAGTTATGCCCGGTTGCACCATTAACCACGCCAGTGCGACCCGGGCCGGCGTCGAGTGATGCGCCTCGGCAACCTCGTCCAGCGCGTGGAGCACGCTCCATCCCCAGTCATTTAGAAATTTACTTACGCTTCCGCCGCGCGCTTTTCCTTCGGCATCCTTTTTGCTGCGGTACTTGCCGCTGAGAAAGCCAGCCGCCAGAGAGTAGTAGGGGATTACACCCAGGGTATGGGCCTGCACCACGGGCAGCAGGTTTTGCTCAAAGTCCTCGCGCGAAACCAGGTTGTAGAGTGGCTGCAACGAGACGTAACTTACTAGCCCGTTATCTTTGCTGGTCTGGAGCGCTTCTGCCAGGCGTGGGCCGGTATAGTTCGATGCCCCGATGTGGCGTACTTTGCCCTGCCGCACCAGCTTGTCGAAGGCAGCCAGGGTTTCTTCGAGGGGTGTCTCGGGATCGTCCTTGTGGGCCTGGTAGAGATCGATGTAGTCGGTCTGCAGGCGACGCAGTGAGGCGTCGACTGCCTGCTCGATATAGGCGGCGCTCAGACCTTTTTTGCCCTCGCCCATCTCAATGCCGACCTTGGTGGCCAGGATCACATTGCTGCGTTTGTTGCCCTTGGCCAGCCACTTGCCGAGAATTGTTTCCGACTCGCCGCCTGTGTGGCCCGGGAGCCAGCGCGAGTAGACATCTGCCGTGTCGATGAAGTTCAGTCCGGCCTCGAGCGCCGCGTCCAGTTGCCGCAGGGAATCGGCCTCGGGTAGCGTCCAGCCGTACACATTGCCGCCCAGGCAAAGCACCGGGACTTCCAAATCAGACTTACCTAGCTTGACTCGCTGCATGCCAATTCTCCTGCGTTTAGTTTGCCACGACGGAATGCTCACCTCAACTGAGGGTGACGCTTCCGTCTGGTTGGATGCAGGGTATTAGGTCAGCTTCCGCTTGGTCTGGGAGCTATGGGCTTTTTTGCTGTGCGACCGGCTGGACCGCTTGCTGTAGCTGGCAACGCGGAGAGTCGCCGTGGAGTGGCTTCTGGGCCGCGGCGGTGTGGGAGGACGAAGGATGGCCTCCATTCGCTCTTCAACTGCGTTCGGCTCCTGGCTGTACTCGGGGTCAAACATGGCGATTACGGTGGCGGCGCGACTGCTGTAGCGCCGGGCCCATTGGCTGTCGATCAGCGTGCCCTGCACCGTCTTCCAGTGCTCTCCGTAGGTTTCCATATAGCCGTCCAGCTGGGCCAGTTCGCGGGCATTGCCGTTATCATTCAGAGCATCGAGAAATTGAACAAACTGCTCGAGATTTGTGCCCATCTGGAAGACCAGTTGGCTCAACGCCATTTGCTGCGAGCCGGTCAGCCGATCGAAACCTCGGCAATAAGCCCGGGCGTTGTAGATGGCTTCGAGGACAGAGATGCGCAGCAGCTGTGTGCCCTCTTCTTCGGTTAACTGCGGCGTGAGCGTGTGGTGAATGATCTTTCTGCGGTAGGTTTTCGGCGACCACACCCCCACATTGTGCTCATACTGAGCGAGGATTTGCTGCAGTCGATCCGGAGCCAGCCCGGCGGCCTGCCAAAGCTCAACCGATGAAGGCTCAACGAAAGAATGCGGATTGAGGAGATCGCGCTGGAGATGCACAGTTGCCGGGACATCCAGACTGAATCCCGCGCCAATGAGTGGCCGGCCGGTGTTGGGGTCGGGATAGGCAGCCAGCACCCAGCCTTCGTGGCGGTGGTCGCGAAGGGCCTCCATCATGGCCGGCAGGCTGAACTTGATATCGCTGTCCTTGAAATCGAGTAACACTTGCGCGCCATCCGGCGGGGCGGGATTCTCCGGGGAGAAGCTTTGCAGCGTGAGCGATACAGAGGGCGCAGCGGAAAACGGAGGCGATAACTCTCCTGCCGCGGGCAGGATCTGCGCAGCCGCAGAAGCCGCCATCGCCAGGCTCACGATGGGAAGCAAAAGCCGCTGTCGTGGGATCGTCATCTTACGGGCCACTCTCAAGCCTTAGTGAGATACACGATGACTGAAAATTGGACTATAAACAATAACTGAAAAGTACTAGGTGCGAGAAAGATAACAATTTCCACCCAAAGGCTTACGGGCCATGCCCGCAAATCAGCTCATCAAAGTCGGTCTGCTCAAAAAAGGTGAAGTCGAAGAGGCGGACCGCATCCTCCGGCTGGCGTTTGGGACGTTTCTAGGAGTACCCAATCCGCTCGATTTCATGGGCGATCGGCACTTCCTGACGCCGCGCTGGCGCTCAAGCCACGTGAAGGTGCTTGCCGCCCGTGACGCCGGCCGCCTGGTCGGCTCGAACGTCGTCACACGCTGGGGATCATTCGGATTCTTCGGCCCCCTGACGGTGCTGCCGGAGTATTGGGAGCGCGGTGTAGCCCAGCGGCTGCTGGAAGCCACGATGGCCATTTTCGAGCGATGGGGCGTGCGGCATACCGGGCTGTATACCTTCGCGCACAGCACCAAGCATGTGGCCCTGTACCAGAAGTTCGGCTACTGGCCACGCTATCTTACCGCCATCATGACCGGCCCGTTGGAGGCGAAAGGCGCAGAAACACCGAGGTTATTGTCGTCGTTGAAGAAGAGCCAGCGGGAGCAAGCCCTCCAGGCATGTGGCAGACTTACCCACAAAATAGACAAGGGGCTCGATCTCACAGGGGAAATACGGGCTGCGCTGGCGCAGCGGACCGGCGACGTCGTCTTGCGATACACGGGCAGGGTTCTCGATGGGTTCGCTGTCTGTCTGAACGGACCTGGATCAGAAGGTGGCGAGAAGACGTGTTACGTCAAATTCGGGGCGGCCCGCGGTGGTTCGGGGGCCGGGGAACGTTTCGATCGGCTGCTGGCTGCTTGCGAGGCGTTTGCGTCCTCGCGCCGCGCGACGATAGAGGCCGGGGTAAACCTGGCGCGAGAAGATGCCTACCGGCGCATGCGCTCCCGCGGATATCGTGTGGCCGCGCAGGGGGTCGCCATGCAGCGTCCGCATATCGACGGGTTCAATCGAGCCGATGCCTACGTGATTGACGACTGGCGTTAAGGCTCCTCTTCAACGGACAAGAAAACGGCGACCGCCAAAGCGATCGCCGCATTTCTTCCTTGGGGGCACACAGCCCGGAGCCACTCTTAATCGACGTGAGTGCCACTACCCGAGGATCTTCAGGGTGGTCTTTACCGTCGATGGCATGGGGGCGATGGTGCTGACTTTTTGGGACGTCGTCTTGGATGTCTTGGCGGCGGGGCTGGCGGTGCGCAACGATTTCTTTGAAATGGCCATGAGATTGTCCTCAGTGATGATTTTGCTTTCGCTACATCTTGTCATAGAGCATTTGCAATGCCAAAGTCTTTGACTATCCTCATCGCGCTCATAACGGGTTATTCCAGGCTATTTAACCCAATTGCCTCCACTCAAGGTTCAGCCGGATACTCACGCTGGTTAAAAATTAATCACTTGTGGGTGAATAATTAACCCGAGACACTATCCCCCTTTCCCCGCCGTTCGCTGTGCGCACCTGGATGGGCTACACTGAGCCCTGTTCTGCTTATGCCGCTTTCTGCCGGTGATAAACTCGGCCCCTACGAGATCCTTGCGTTCCTAGGCGCGGGCGGAATGGGAGAGGTGTATCGAGCCCGGGACACTCGTTTGAATCGCGATGTCGCGATCAAATTCTCCGATGCGCAGTTCAGTGAGCGTTTCGAGCGGGAAGCCAAAGCCATTGCCGCGCTGAATCATCCCAACATCTGCCAGATTTACGATATTGGCGCGAATTATCTGGTCATGGAGTGCGTTGACGGGGCGCCGATTGTTGCCTCAGAGCAACCACGGGCCCTGTCGCCGGCTGAGGCACTGCGGCTGGGAACGCAAATGGCTGCCGCACTCGAAGCAGCGCACGCCAAGGGGATTGTTCATCGCGACCTGAAACCAGCGAACATCCTGGTGACCCCAAGTGGAACCGTCAAGCTGCTGGATTTCGGGTTGGCAAAATTGGAGAATACCAGCGCCCCCGGCGACGAAACGAAGACCATCGACGTCACCCAGGCGGGCATCATCCTGGGCACACCGTCGTACATGTCGCCTGAGCAGGCCGAGGGCAAGCCGGCCGATGCGCGCTCCGACATTTTCTCCTTTGGGACGGTGCTTCACGAAATGCTCGCGGGGCGACGCGCGTTCGCCGGGGGGTCGGAGGCGGCGATCATCGGCGCCATCATTTACAAGGAACCGGAACCACTCACAGCGCCGCCTGCGGTGCGGGCCATAGTGAGCAAGTGCCTGGCGAAATCGCCTAGTGGGCGCTTTCAATCGGCAAGCGATCTTCGGCGCGCGCTTGAAGGCGCGTCCATTGGGGGCATTCCTCGTAATAAATGGCGCATGCTTGCTGCGACGGTCGCTGCCCTTCTGCTGTTGATCGCATTCATCGCAGCGGGCATTTATTGGAAGGGGTCGAGGACGAGCGCAATTGATTCCATCGTCGTGCTCCCACTTGAAAATCGAAGTAACGATCCCGCAACAGACTACATCTCAGATGGCATCACAGAAAGCATCAGTAACAGCCTGGCGCAATTGCCCAATCTGAAAGTGATTCCTCATAGTGTCGCTCTGCATTACAAGGGCAAGCAGGTGGATGTGCAAAAGGTTGGTGACGAGCTTCATGTCCAATCTGTACTCACTGGCAGTGTCTCCCCGAGAGGCGACGGCCTTACGGTGAACGTCGAACTCGACGACATTCGTGATGGCAAAGAGCTGTGGGGGCAGCAGTACAATCGCAAGCCTGCCGATCTGCTGGCGATACAGAATGACATCGCCAGGGAGGTTTCTCAACGGTTGGGCGGCCATGCATCGGCAGCAACCCAGCAAGAGATGAGCAAGGGCTCAACCGGCAATCCCGAAGCCTACCAGCTGTACCTCAAAGGCAAGTACTACACCAACAAACTTACCAAGGACGGACTGGCGAAGGGCATCGACTACTTCAACCAGGCGATTGCCATCGATCCGAACTATGGTTTGGCCTACAACGGGCTGGCTTATAACTACATCAACCAGGATGGTTGGTACATGCGTGGGGCCGAGGCGGGGCCCAAGGCAAAGGAAGCAGCACAGAAGGCATTGGCCATCGACCCGAAGGACGCCGACGCTCACCTCGCGCTGGCGATCGAATACCAATGGTATGAGTGGAATTGGGCCGCTGCGGAAAGCGAGTTCAAACGCGCCATTGAACTCAATCCGAACGATGCAGAGGCTCACGGGTATTACTCCTGGTTTCTGGCCCCGATGGGGCGTGGACCGGAGGCACTGGTGGAAGCCAAACGCAGTCAGCAAATCGCTCCACTCTCCTCCTTAGGGAACTTTTTTGTCGCATCGGTCCTGGTCTTCACGCGACAGTGGGACCCGGCGATTCAGCAGCTGCATAGCGACATTGAGCTCGAGCCCAATTTTTGGTTTGATCATTGTTTTCTGGGCCGGGCTTATGAAGCAAAGGGAAGACTGCCGGAGGCAATCGTCGAGTTTCAGAGCGCATTGGCGCTGGACAAGGACAATACCGAGATCTGGTCCGGCCTGGGCCATGCCTATGCGTTGTCAGGGAACAAGAGTGAAGCGCAAAAGGTCCTGAGCCATTTAAAAGAGTTATCTGCGCGCAGCTACGTCTCCCCTTACAGCCTGGCAATCGTTTACGCAGGCCTGGGAGAAAAAGACCAGGTATTCGCCTGGCTTGACCGCGCCTACCAGGAACGGTCCTATTTTCTGGCCGTCTATTTGCCTACGGACTCTCGTCTGGATGGCCTCCACGCCGACCCGCGCTTTGTTGATCTCAAGCGCCGCGTTGGCTTACCGGAGTGACCGCGCGAAGCCTATGGGTTCCGTGAATACCCCGCGCGGTCTTACCCTGGCGCCGCCGCCGGGAGCCGCAAGCAAGCGTCTTCTACCGTGGCTGGTCGCGGTTGCGTTTTTCATGGAGTCGCTCGATACCACGATTCTCAATACCGCGGTACCGGCTATTTCGGCGGCTCTGCATGTGGCTGCGCTGAGCATGAAGTCGGTGCTGGCCAGCTACACGTTGAGCCTGGCGGTTTTTATCCCGATCAGCGGCTGGATGGCTGACCGGTTCGGAACCCGTCGCGTGTTTGCCTCTGCGATCGGCCTCTTCACGCTGGGGTCATTTCTCTGCGGCCTATCGAGCACCATTCATTTGCTGGTCGCCTGCCGCATTCTGCAGGGCTGCGGAGGGGCGATGATGGTGCCGGTAGGCCGGCTCACCCTGGTGCGGACGTTTGCCAAATCCGAATTGATCCGAGCCATGAGCTTTGTCGCTATTCCAGGATTGGTTGGCCCCATGCTGGGACCGGTTGCGGGTGGTCTCATCGTCGGCTACTTTCATTGGCGATTCATCTTCTTCGTGAATATACCCATAGGTCTTCTCGGTCTGCTGATGGTGTATATGCATCTGCCGGACTATCGCGAAGAGAAGACCCCTCGGCTCGATATCGTCGGGCTCATCCTCTTCGGTGCCGGCGTCGCTCTGCTGTCGTATGTGCTGGAGATCTTCGGTGAACATACGCTGAGCATCGGCGAAATTGTGGGACTACTGGTGATTTCGTTCTCTCTGCTCGGGGGCTACCTACTGCATGCAAGAGGGATTGCGTATCCGTTGCTGCAATTGGGTCTGTTCCGCATTCGCACCTTCAGCGCCGCAGTGAGCGGCAGCTTTTTCACCCGCCTGGGCATCGGCGGAGTGCCGTTCCTGCTGCCGTTGCTCTACCAGGTGGGCCTGGGGTTTACCGCGATCCAGTCCGGCTTGCTCATCATGCCCCAGGCGATCGCGGCCATGAGCACGAAGTTTCTCATGCCCAAGGTTCTGGCCAGAGTCGGCTATCGTGGTGTGCTGATCTCGAACACTGTGATACTCGGCCTGCTTCTGCTGCTGTTCGCGACCATAGGACTGCGCACACCGGTCTGGGTGATCGTGTTGCAGGCCTTTTGCTACGGAACCTTCAGTTCGCTGCAATATACCAGCATGAATACGCTCACTTATGCTGACATAAGCGAAGAGCAGACCAGCGGCGCAAGTTCCATCGCCAGCACGGTGCAGCAGATGTCCATTAGTTTTGGAGTTGCGTCGGCGGGTTTGGCCACGGCTTTTTTCGTTCCCCAAATTCATACCAGCCCCGGAGAAATGATTCACGGCATCCATAAGGCACTGGTCGTTCTGGGGGGATTCACGATGTTGTCCACGATGGTCTTTGGCAGATTGAAAAGCGGGGACGGCAGCAGTGTCAGCCAGCAGAAAGAAGTTCACGGCGGCTGACGATTCACGGGGAAATGGCGAAAGAGTTCTTACCGTATCTTAAGGAGACGAATGGAAGCGCTACCGAGATTTGATTTGCAGGGCAAGGTTGCCCTGGTTACTGGAGCGGCGCGCGGATTAGGCCGAGCAATTGCGCTCGCGCTTGCAGAGGCCGGCTCTGAGGTTGCGCTTGGTTTACGCGAGATCTCGAGCGACAGCGGCGTAACTGCCGAGGTGGTTGGCCGGGGCCGGAAAGCTTTGCCGCTGCAGATGGATATGACCAGCCCGGAGCAAATCCGTCAGGCGATCGATATGACAGTGCAGCACTTCGGCCGGCTGGACATACTGGTCAACAACGCAGGGATCGCGCCCGACAACCTGGCGGAAAATGTCACAGAAGAAGATTTTGATCGAACCGTGGCCATCAATCTGAAGGGCACGTTCATCGCCTGCCAGGCTGCCGCCCGGTTCATGATCCAGCAAAAGAGCGGATGCATTATCAACATGAGCTCGCAGGCCGCGTTCGCCGCCTTACCCACTGAAGCTATCTATTGCATGACCAAGGCGGGCATCGTCCACCTGACAAAGTGCCTGGCGGTGGAATGGGGTCAGTACAACATCAACGTGAACGCAGTGGCGCCTACCTTCATCCACACACCGGGCACAGAGGGCGCTCTTGCCGACCCTGCATTTCGCCAGGATGTGATTGACCGCATCGCCGCCCTGCATCGTATTGGAGAGCCGATCGAAGTGGCCGGCGCTGTCGTCTTTCTCGCTTCGCCGGCTGCCTCCCTCATCACGGGCCATACGTTGGTGATCGACGGCGGCTGGACGGCTCGCTAGAACAACCATATGCCGGAGGATGGTGACAGAGTGACGCTGAGTGTTCAGGAGCAGTTTGGCCAGATTGATATCTACGTATTCGATCAGATTCTGCGCGGGAATATCGAGGCTGGAATGCGGGTGCTCGATGCGGGATGCGGGTACGGGCGCAACCTGGTACATCTGCTGCGCGAGGGGTGCGAGATATTCGCGCTCGACCTGGATACGGACGCGGTTGAGCACGTGCGGCAATTGTCGGCCTCGCTTGCGACTGGACTGCCTGCGGAAAACTTCCAGGTGGGGAACATCGAGCGGATGCCGTTTGCCGATGGGGTCGCCGATGTAGTGATCTGCAATTCGGTACTTCACTTTGCCCGCGATGACCGGCACTTCCAGGCGATGTTGCGGGAGCTTTGGCGAGTGCTAAGGCCAGGCGGCATGTTGTTCTGTCGCCTGGGTTCCAGAATCGGAATGGACTTCAGGCAAGTGAGGGGCAATGTCTTTGTGGTGGGGGACGGCTCAGAATGGTTTCTGGTGGATGAGGAGATGCTGCTGGAGTTGACTGAGAAGATGAACGCTGTGCTCGTCGATCCACTCAAGACGACGATCGTGCAGGATTATCGCTGCATGACTACCTGGGTCCTAAGAAAGCGAAGACGCCAAGCTCAATCCGCCCTGGCGGCGGTGAAGTGATAGTCATGGGCGAGGGCTACCGCTGCTTCGATGTGCTGCTGGGCTCCGGCGTGATCTCCCTGCTGTTCTAACAAGCGGCTCAGTTGCGCATGGACCTGGAAGGCGGGCGCATCGGCTGATTGATTCGGCGACGCCAGATAGAGCGTGAGCAATTGGGTAGCAAGTTGCGGCTCCAGGTGGCTGCGGTTAAGAATCCCCGCTCCATCCACCAGTGCGGGCCCGTGAGGCTTGGCTGCCTTTGCATCGGCATCCGTCCCGGCATGCAATGCCTCCAACATCTGGTCCCATTGCTTGTGACGCGCGTAGAAGGAGGCCAGCGCCATCCATGCATCGGCAGACTGATGGGAAGCTGCCACGGCGGCCTTGAATTCAGTCTCTGCCAGTGGATATTTCTTATCTTTCTCCGCCAGCCGGGCTTTAAGCTGGTAGGCCTGCACCGGGTCAAGCGGTTCGAGCACTTGAACCAGCGCTTGCGCCTTGTCTTTGCCTCCGCCGACAATTCCCGGAGCAGCGGTATAGAACTCGCCCAGGTCGGAGAGCGCGTCTACATTTTTGCTGTCGAGTTGGACCGCACGCTCAAACTCGCTTTTCACCTTCTTGGCCAGACCGTAGGCTTTTATGGAATGAATGCTGTCGGCTTTTTCGCCGTACGCCCGGCCCAACCAGAGGTGATATTCGCTATCCAACGGCACCAGCTTGACCGCGGCCTGGCACTGGCGGATGGCATCATCCCATCGCTGCTCCTGGTAGTAAACGCGGCAGAGCAAATGGTGGGCTTCCGCATTTCCCGGTTGTGTGCTGAGGGACAAGTTCAGACGCGAAATGGCATCATCCGCCCTGCCAGCTGCCAGATCGGCGGTCACCGGATCCAGGGTATTGTTTGGAATCGAGGCAGCACTCGCCGCCCCTGCATGCGACCCGCTTAGCAAGGCGAGGAACAGAAGAAAAATCGGTAAAGAGTTAAATATGCGCACGATGGTAAAGCCGCAATCGCCGCCACCTATCGACCTGGCTCGGCGTTTTCACCCTTAGCTGTTGATGTTCGCGAACGGGCGAACGATTCGGCCAGGCGAAGGTAAATCTCATCAGCAAAAGGCGGCAGCGTTCTCGAGTGCCCACTGATCCAAGGAGATAGGCTTTCGCCCCAGAATCCGTTCGACGTTGTCAGTGACGGTGGCCAGGCGGCCTTCGCGGATCGCACGCCATAGCGAGACGTGCGCCTCAGTTTCTGCAACCGATCCGCTAACGGCCGCGTATCGTTGACCTGCTTCCTGGTCGGAGATGGGTTGAAACGTGAGCTGCTTGCCAATCGCAGCTGCGATCCTGGCCGTCACGCCGGCGAAGGTTAACGCTTCCGGACCGGTGATGGGCAAGGACTCTCCGTCGTACTGCCGGGTGGTCAAAGCCGCTGTGGCGACAGCTGCAATATCTTCGGAGTGGATAAAAGCTCGCCTACCCTCACCCGTTGAGGAACGAACGATCCCTTCAGCCTTGATGGATCCGGCCCACGCCAGCAGGTTCGACATGAAGCCGGTGGGCTGCACAAAGGTGAAGGAGATCCCGCTGGCTCGGATGGCCGCTTCGCCCAGTTCATGCCAGGCACCGATGGCGAGACCATGTTGCACATCCATCGACGACAGTTTGACGAGGTGGCGCACGCCCGCCGCCATGGCCGCTTTTGCGGCCAACTCGTCCTGAACGGGAATCTGAGGACCGGAGTTGACGAGGAACAGCTCGTCGACTCCTTCAAGGGCGGAGCGCAAGCTTGCGGATTGTGCAAGGTCACCGACGAAGATGTCGACATGATGACCGAAGAGCGCTTGCGCCTTCTCGGCGTTGCGGACGAAAACGCGCGGCCGGTTGCCGCACTGGAGTAGATGGTTGACGACCTTAGATCCTACGTCTCCCGTCGCTCCTGTGATGAGGTATGTCATAAAGCTCCTTAGCAGCGCAGAATATGTTCTTTCGCTCATAAACTTTATTAAGGCTAAGCGGTGATAAGCGACTGTAAACTCGCCTTCGGCGTGATCTTATCCTTTTGAAAAACAAGCAATGTAACGAAGAATATAGATGAGTGCTCACATTTAATCTAAACTCGTGGTTATGGCATCGAGAAGTGCGAGCTCATCCGTTCGCCGGCGGCCGCAGCAGCGCCGGGCACGACAGACCGTAGAGGCGATCCTCGATGCTGTGGTGAGGATATTAAAGCGCGAGGGCTTCCAGGCGATTACCACCAACCGGGTTGCGGAGGTAGCAGGGGTTAGTATCGGATCGCTCTACCAGTACTTCCCGGACAGGGGCGCCCTCTTTGAAGCCTTGCACCAACGCCACATAGATGAGATCGATCGCCTCTTCGCGAGCCAGTTCATGGAGCATGCGGGATCGCCACTCGAAGTGCTCATTGCCGCCTTGGTTGACGCCATGATCGAAGCGCATGCGACCGATCCGGAACTGTATGAATTGCTGATGACGGAGGTTCCTCACAGAAAAGGCGGGAGCAAGGATTTCTCCGTGCGTCTTCACGGCGCGTTCCTGCTGGCAATTTCGTCGGCAGTGCCCGAGCGGCGGAAGCGCGGCGATCTCGACAAGGTGGTGTTTGTGGTGACACACATGGTGGAGGCACTCTGCCATGGCGCAGTGCTCCGACGGCCTCGCGGGTTGTCACTGGCGGACGCGAAAGCAGAGATCTCACGAGCGGTACTCGCCTATCTGAAGGCTTGAAGAACTTAGCGGGCTGCGGAATAATTCTGGTCGCTCGAAGGGTACGGGCTTTTGGCCCCTGCATGAGATCCCTATTTACAAAATCAGTCCCGCAGAGCCTGCCCTGAGCCGGTCGAACGGGGACGGCTGAGAGTAGCCCAGGACGTAAGTCCTGGGTTAGGAGTTGAACGGAGAATCAGTCCCGGAGGGACGGCTGAGAGTAGCCCAGGACGTGAGTCCTGGGTAGGAGTTGAACGGAGA
Source organism: uncultured Acidobacteriaceae bacterium (assembly GCA_963711525.1). Taxonomy (GTDB): domain Bacteria; phylum Acidobacteriota; class Terriglobia; order Terriglobales; family Acidobacteriaceae; genus PALSA-350. Next base: position 606,138 of record CAVQEO010000001.1, read on the forward strand.
ATCAGTCCCGGAGGGACGGCTGAAAATGCCCCAGGACGCGAGTCCTGGGTTTGCCGGACTTTGCAGAATGAGGTTTCCCAGGACTATGTCCTGGGGCTACTCTCAGCCGTCCCTCCGGGACTCAATTTGAACCGCCGGTTCTCATGCAGATTCTTTTGGCCGCTTGACAGAATCGCAGATTGCGATATTATTATCCCGGATCGCAATAACTATGAAATTGGGCGAGAAATTACGGTATCTGCGGGAGGTCGAAGGCAGCCTGCGCGGCAAGGAGAGAGCGATGACCCAGCAGGAGCTGGTGCGCGCGATCAAGGCCGAGCTGAAGACTTCCATGAGCCAGTCGTACTTGTCGCAGATCGAAAGCGGCGCACGGCCACACCTGACGAACACCACCCGGCAGCTGCTGGCGAAATTCTTCAAGGTACATCCGGGCTACCTGGTCGATGATCCGGAGGGCTACCACGCGGAGTTGATGAGCGAGGCGCGGGTGTTGGACGACAAGCTGGACCTATGGCTGGTAAGCGGTGCGGAGCGGTTCCCGCGCGATCCCGAGCTCAAAAAGGCATTGCTGGTTTTGGCCACGCATCCGGAGTCGCGGCAATGCCTGCTGTTGATGGAGTCATTAATTGAGACGCCGGGTCTGGTGGATCGATTGGTTGAAGTATTACGGCCTGCCGCGAGGAACGATAAGCACTTTAAAGTGCGTCCCATAGAGGCAAAGTCTCAAGTAAAGGTTCCGGCGGTGGCAGGGAATAGCAAGCGCGGGAAGGAGAAAAGCCGATGAACTGGGAGATGTTTTATCTGATCTGTTTTGGAGTCGGCTTGGCGTTGACAGTGGTTTCGTTGGCGGGCGGTTTCCATACTCATCTGCACTTTGGGGTGCACCGTGGGGTTTCTATCGGCCACGCCCACGCCCAGGGGAGCGGCAGCCGCGGCGTTTCCGCGGTGAACGGCTTTACCCTTACCGCCTTTCTCTGCTGGTTTGGCGGGAGCGGTTATCTGCTGGAGCGTTATGGCGGCTTTGTGACGCCGGCCATTCTGGTTCTGGCGACGCTCAACGGACTGGCTGGCGGAATGTTGATCTTCTGGTTCCTGGCCAAAGTGCTGGCGCCGCATGACAAGGCGCTGACGGCGGAAGAGACGGAGATGACAGGCGTGATCGGGCGCGTGAGCGGAACCATTCGCGGCGATGGCACGGGGGAGATTTTGTACTCGCAGAACGGCGCCAGGCGCTCGAGTCCGGCGCGCAGCGACAATGGGCAGCCGATCGCGCGGGACATGGAGGTGGTGGTGATGCGCTACGAACGAGGCGTTGCCTATGTGCGCCGCTGGGATGAAATCTCTGGCGGCGAATCGCTCTCGACCGAGATGAAGAGAGCACAAACGTAGTTCGATGGTTCCTGATGAAAGGATCAGGAGGCACTTATGATGAACACAGTTGTGGTTGTGGTTGGGTTGTGCGTTCTTGCTCTCATCCTGCTGCTGGGTATGATCGCGAAGATGTTTCGCAAGGCCGGCCCAAACGAGGCGATCATCGTTTACGGGTTTCGCGGCCCGCGGGTGGTGAAGGGACACGGCACGGTGATCTTTCCCATGGTGGAAAGCTGCCGCCAGCTCTCGCTGGAATTGATGTCATTTGACGTTGCACCGCAACAGGATCTCTACACCAAACAGGGCGTCGCCGTGACCGTGGAAGCGGTGGCGCAAATCAAAGTGCGCTCCGATCAGGAATCGATCCTGACCTCTGCCGAGCAGTTCCTTACCAAGAGCCCGCCGCAGCGGGAGGGATTAATCCGGCTGGTGATGGAAGGTCACCTGCGGGGCATCATCGGCCAGCTTACGGTGGAGCAGATTGTCAAAGAGCCGGAGATGGTCGCCGATCGCATGCGCTCAACGTGCGCCGACGACATGAGCAAGATGGGGCTCGAGGTCGTATCGTTCACCATCAAAGAGGTGCGGGACAAAAATGATTACATTTCCAACATGGGCCGCCCGGACGTGGCGCGCATCAAGCGCGATGCCGATGTAGCGGCGGCAGAAGCGGAGCGGGATACCGCTATCCGCAGAGCCAACGCATTGCGTGAATCGGCGATTGCCAAGGCGCAGGCCGACCAGGAGCGGGTGATTGCGGAGACCGCTTCGTTGGCCAAGCAGGCCGAGGCGCAGCGCGATCTGGATATCCAGAAGGCGCAATTCACGGAGCAGAGCCGCAGGCAGGAGGCGACGGCAGACAAATCCTACGAGTTGCAGACCAACGTGATGCAGCAGCGGGTGATTGCCGAACAGGTGAAGATCCAGCAGGTGGAGAAGGAGCAACAGATCAAGGTGCAGGATGCGGAAATCCTGCGTCACGAGAAGGAGCTTATCTCGACCGTGTTGAAGGGTGCCGAGATTGAGCGCCAGCGGATCGAGAACCTGGCAGCGGCGGAGAAGTCGCGGTTGACCGCGGAAGCCGAAGGCCGGTCCGCAGCGACGCGGATGCAGGGTGAAGCGGAAGCGTCAATCATCTTTCAGAAGGGCGAGGCGGAAGCGAAGGCCATGAACGTCAAGGCGGAGGCCTACCAGGAATGGTCGCAGGCGGCAGTCGTCGACCGGCTGATTGCAGCCATGCCCGAAGTGATGCGCGCGCTCTCAGAACCTCTGTCCAAGGTGGACAAGATCACCATCGTCTCCACCGGAAATGACGGTGCAACGGGAGCCAACAAACTAACCGGGGACATGATGAAAATCGCGTCCCAGGTTCCGGCGCTCTTTGAGTCGCTCTCCGGAATGAACGTGGCGGAGTTGATGGCGAACGTCAAGAGCATGCAGCCGCGGCACGACGGAAACAACTCGGCGATCAAGTAACAGCGAAGGAGGATGGTATGGCACTACTGGAACGGGTAAGTACATTGCTGCGGGCGAACTTGAATGACCTGATCGACAAGGCGGAAGATCCGCAAAAGCTGTTGCGGCAGCTGGTGCTGGATATGGAGAACCAGTTGATGCAGGTAAAAACCCAGGTGGCGATCGCGATCGCCGACCAGCATCTGCTGGAGAAGAAGCGAAAGGAACATATGGACAGCGCGGCGGAGTGGCGAAGCAAGGCTGGGCTGGCAGTCAGGAAAGGTGACGACGACCTGGCACGTGCTGCGCTCGAGCGTTCGTTGAGCCAGGATCAGATTGCGAAGGGTTTCTCGCAGCAGCTTGAGGATCAGCAGGCGGAAGCGGACACGCTGCGCACCGCGCTTCCGCAAGCTGGACCAGAAGTTAGTGGAGACGCGCAGCCGCTGCGAGCTGCTGATCGCGCAGGACCGCAGGACACGGATGGTGAGCCGGGCGACCGAGGCCCGGCAAACCATCGGCAAGCAGCAAAACTCAGTGTCACTGGAGCGAATGAAGTCGCGCATTGTAGGCCGCGAGGCGCGTAATGAAGCGGAGGTGGAGTTGCTGGGCGGGGACTCGCTGGAAGACCGCTTTGCTGCATTGGACCGGGAAGAGCACATTGAGACGTTGCTTAAGGATCTGAAGGCGAAGCAGGAGAAACCGGCCTAACGCAGGATTTGTCTGAGTGTCGAACCCCGCAGTGGAGGGGAGAGAAACCGCAGGTCCCTCCACGACGCTGCCCCGGATTTCCTGTCGAGGTTGGGGCCTACTCCGTTCTCAAGGCGCGCATGGGATCAATGGAAGCCGCCCGCCGCGCCGGACCCCAACTTACCAGCAACGCGATCACAGTGATCGCCGCGATGATGGAAACAAATACTGCAGGATCGTCGGGGCGTACGCCAAAGAGCAGATTGGCGCTAAGCCGTGCCAGAGCAAAAGCCATGACCGTTCCTAAGGACACACCAACGCCTGTGAGCAGCGCGGCGCGACGCAAGATCATGGCCAACACAACTTCAGGCCTGGCCCCCAGAGCGATACGAACTCCGATTTCCTGGGTCCGCTCCGCTACCATGTTGGCCATCACGCCAAAGATGCCGATCGCGGCTAGCAGTAGAGCTATGAGAGCGTCGATACTGAGCATTACGGCAGCATAGATCAGGCCGGTGACCGCAACGGTAAGATAGGTCGCGTACGATTGCACCTCGTCCAGCGGTATGGCAGGGTCAAGTGCCGCAAGCGCCTGGTGGACGCCGGACGCCAATGCCATTGGATCACCGGCAGTGGTCACCATGTAGGTAGCGCCCGAAGGTGGCATCTGGACTGCATTCAGATAGACAGCGGGTTCTATGGCACGGTCAACCCACAAATAGTTCACATCGTCGACGACACCGACAATGCGTACCCACGGCGCCTGACGATCGCGTCCCACCTGAATGAGGTGGCCAATTGGGTTTTCCCCGGAGAAATAGTTCTGGGCAAACTTACGGCTTACGACAGCCACCGGTTGGGTGGTTATGCTATCGCCGGAGTTGAAGGTGCGTCCGGATTGTCCGTGAATATGTAACGAGTCAAAATATCCGGCGGTTACTGAAAGCCGCAGCGTACTTTGGAACTTTCCCGGAGGCACGGGCCGATTTTCGATGCGGAAATCGTCGTTTTCAGCCGTCCTGGCCATGGGGAAGCGCAGTGGTAATTTCAGCGCGAGTGACGCCGGGTAAAGCGCGTAGTTTTTCGAGGCTGCTGTTGAACCATGCGGCCCGCTTTTCGTCGGTTGGGTAACGGCGCGGCGGTAAGTCCACATTGAAAGTGAGGATCTGCTTGGGTTGATAGACGTCAGCAAGTGCAGCATCGACCACATACCTTTGCACATGAGAGCCGCGCCAATGACCAGCAGGACGGAGAACGATATCTGCGATACCGAGAAGAGATCTCTCAGGTGGTGCGTCTCACGCGAAGCGCTGGTGGTGCGCGACCCTGCCTTGAGCTGGTCGACCAGGTTGACGCGCAGCGACTTTCAGCGCGGGCAGAAGTCCAGATATCAGGCCCGCAGCCATTGCCAGGAAGAGAGAAAACGCGAGCGCGCGCCCATTGAGCGATATGTTGCTCCAGCCCGACATAAACCTTGCTATGTTCTCCGGCATGGCGATGACGCAGAGATGCATACAGATGGCGGCGAGCACGAGTCCGCCGGCTGCACCCATCACTCCCAATACCATGTTTTCTGTCAGCAAGTGGCGCAGCAACCGCCCGCGGCCTGCCCCCAGCGCAGTGCGCACAGCAATCTCCGGCCGGCGCGACAAGCCGCGCACAAACTGCAGATTGGCTACATTGGCGCACACCACCAGCAAAACAAATCCCGTGGCAGTCAGTATCAGGCGGTAGTAAAGAGGTGTTAGATCTCCATTGATCCCATCAAGCAGTGGTTCCACTCGTACCGACCACCCTAGATTCGAAGTGGGATAGGTCTTGGCCAGGCGCTCGCCGATCACGCGCAGTTCTTCCTGAGCCTGATGAACGGATACTCCGGGCCTTAAGCGCCCAATCACGAGATAATCGTGGGCTATGCGATTCTGCAGTTGTTGCGGAGTCGGCGCCAGGGGCAAAAACACTTGCGCGACGGATGGGATACTGCATGGCTCTTAGGCAAGACACCGATCACCGTGTACGCCTGTCCGTCGAGGTTGATGGAGCGGCCAAGTACAGCCCGATCTGCACCGAAATGCTTCTTCCAGAATGCGTAGCTGAGCACAACAACAGCGTTGCGTCCGGGCTGACATTCGCGAGTCCTGATAGACGCGACCTAACAAGGCATCCGTGCGTAGCACCTCAAAAAAGCTAGCCGAGGTTAACGCCGCTTGTACATGGAGTGCTTCTCCTGCTCCAGTCATACTCATGGAGGCCCAGGTGCGGACAGCCAGGTCCGCAAAGGAGCGGCTCTGTTGTTTCCAGTCCTGGTAGTTGGCCAGGGCAACCTGCTGGTAATCGTCGCCGCTGCCACCGTGCTTTTCCGCCACGATGACCACGCGGCTGAAGTCGGGTACCGCGAGAGGCCGCAGCACCACGGCATCCATCATGCTGAATATCGCCGTGTTCATGCCAATGCCGATGGCCAGCGTGAGCGCCGTTGTCAGAGTGAATCCGGGTGACTTCCACAACTGCCGAACGGCGTAGCGCAGATCACTCCAGAGAACTTCGAGGAAGGGAAGTCCCCGCTGCACACGATAACTTTCCCTGGTTTGCGTCACGCCCCCGAAGGCGCGTAGTGCGGCTGTCCGTGCCTCTTCTTCAGTCATGCCTTGCTGCAGGTTTTCTTCGATGGCGAGTAGGATGTGGCTACGGAGCTCTTCATCGAGATCTTCATCAAGCCGTTTTCTGCGGAAGAAGGATGCGCAGCGGCTCAGCAGGGTGCGTATCTGGTCCATATCCGGCTCCTAGCTTGAGGGGGCGAGGAAGCGCGCCATGGTGGTGGCGATGCGCTCCCAGTTCTCAGTTGCCGTTTCGATCTGCTTGCGGCCGATGCGACTCAGTGAATAAAACTTGGCCCGGCGATTAGTTTCCGATGTGCCCCACTCCGATTTGATCCAGCCGCGCTGCTCGAGACGCAGGAGCGCTGGATAGATGGTGCCCTGGTTGAGGCTGAGGGTATCGCCGCTGACTTGCTCAATACGGCGAGCGATGCCGTAGCCATGCAGCGGGCCCATGGTCTCCAGGGTCTTGAGGACCATCAAGTCGAGGGTGCCTTGCAGAACGTCGGATTTGCTTTCTCCCATTGACTGCTCCCTGTTGCCTTTCAACATGTAGTCTGCGGCCATATAGGCAGAATGTCAACAGGAATGTTTTGAGGGGAGATCAGCATCAAGGAAGGCGCGGTGCGGCAGGGCCGTTTTCACAACTACCAAGTATTGCGGAGAGACGCGCCTCCCTTAGCTCCCTCTGTAGCCGACGCAATTTTTGCCGCAACCGGGAAGCGCGTGCGGCGGTTGCCGATGGTAAGAGTCGCTTGAAACTAAAACGAGGCTACCCTGGATAGGCTCCCGTAATGTAGCCTTGAAGTTCCTGAATGGTTTGCGCCTGACCCGAGATCACCCATTTCACCAGGTCGCCAATCGAGATTACGCCCACTACAGTCTCATCCAGCAGCACCGGGAGATGGCGAAAACGGTGTTGGGTCATGATGCCCATGCATTCATCCACGGTGTGTTGGGGACTTATGAAGAAGACCGGGCTGGTCATGATCTGGTGGACCGGGGTTTCTTTGGAGGACTGGCCAATCAGGATCCCTTTGCGCGCGTAGTCCCGCTCCGATAGGATACCGACCAGCGAGTTGTTCGAAAGAACCAGCAAGGCACCCACATCGTGTTCGGCCATCTTTTCGAGCGCTTCGTAGACCGACTGGTCCGGCGCAATCGACACAACCCTGTTTTGGTCTTTGCTTTTCAGCACGAGTCCAATCGTGTCGGAGATTCTCATCTAACCCTCCTGACGTCAGTCACCGCGTGTCGAAACGGCTGAGCGCAATCGAGCTCCTCCCAATTCTGGCACGTGGACACTATAGTCCATCCGGATTGCGCTCGAACAGTGGAGAAGTGGATTGGGCTCAATAAATTCTGAAGGTTACTTCAATGGTCAGTTCAACCGGCAAACGCTTGTCCTGGAGCGTCGCGGGCCTGGACCTGCGGAGCCGAAACATCGCCATCCAGGGCCGAGCCTCCATTTCCCACCCGTTCATCCATTCATACGCATCGGCCAGCGCCGCTGGGATGCATAGTTTGAGCAGCGGTCGTCGGAATAGAACTGGACCAGGCATGGCGATTCACTCAGGGTAAACGTGAAGGGTACGGGCTAAAGAGTCTGCGTGAGAGCTCGAAATAAACAGCAAATCGAAACCAGGCCCGTATCCGGATTTCCTGCACGGGGCGCCCCCGGAATCCGCGTGTGCGGCTTTCATTACGGAAAGCCGCATGAACTTCGCCAACGCCAACCAACTCCACAGGAAATCCGGAGTAGGGCCGGGAGCCAAACGTAAGCCCAGCCCGGAAGGGCTGGGAGGCGGATCCAAGGTCCGGGAGCGCCGGAGGTGCGGCACTACCTTCATCTGCGGGTGCCGCGCCTCTGGCGCTCAAACGATATTGGGGATCAATGTCCCAATTCCGGGCTGGGCTGACGTTTGGCTCCCGGCCCTACGGGCCTGATTCTGATTTGCGATTTGCTTTTGTGTTCTCACGCACCCTCTTCAGCCCGTGCGGAAACCAAGCGATTTTGAGGGCTTTAAAAGCCCCTGAGGGACTGCAGCCTGGGCCCATCTTCGACTTTCAGGCACCGGAATAATGGATGTTATTTCCGGCGCACTACACTAGTTCCCCTACCCCTCTTCCACATCTTTTTCTGCTAGGTGCTCTGGACGGCAAGACTGAGCCGTAATACCGTCCTAACTAAGAGTCCCAGCTACTCGAGAACGGTCGCCGCAAGCATCGGCGCGTGGCTCGGGCCTTGCCGGAAGACGATCAGCTGGCTAATACCTCCGTCCCCTAAGCAACTTATGGGGGCGGGAAAAATAAAAATTTGGCCACCTTGGTAAAACAAAGGACTTAGCCGCCAGCACGACGGGAACATCGCATTCCTGAAACCCAACGCCAACCCAGGGCTGCCGCCCCTGGCACGCCCCAAGGGGCGGACAAGCAGATCTTTCTCATCCATTTAGACTTTTGAACGGACGGGCTAATGCTCGCTGCGGCGAGGCAGCCCCTCCCCTTCGATATGCTGGGCCGAGCCCAGGCTTGGTTTAGTGGGTTGCGATCGCCACCGTGTTATTTCCGGGTTCAGCGGTCAGCTCTGCCGGGGAGAGAAATTGCTTGGTAATCCCATGTGCGCCATGCGAAGGGCTTTGGGTTGCGATATGAATCCACTCATGAATCACCACATGGGCAATTGCCTGAGCCATCTCATGCCGTCGCTCGTACTTGGTCCGAGCGTCGGAACCGGTCCAAAGCACTTGGGCGAGACGTTCGCAGTCGACAAAAATAAAAGGCTGGATGGTTCCCGAGACCTTCACCACCCAGCCGAGTGGGCCTTTCAGAGATGGATGACTCGCACCCGGTAGCTCATCACAGCGACCTAGCAACTTAACGGTAATCACCTTGGAGAAATCGAATTCCAAACCAATTTCATCGCCGCGAAGATAGGTGGGGTTTTGCTCTAAGGCAAAGCCATTTGACGATTCACCTATACCGGCGGCCAAATCAGCGCGCAAGGACTGAAGCAAATCGGCCCATAGATCATCGCTTATACGTGACTGCGCGTAAAAAACAACCGCTGTACCGGGTTGCTGCGCATGTAAAGCAGGAATCAGAGCGCAGGTAAGCCAGAACGCGAAAATAAGCCCAACCTTCGCTCGAGATACATCCCGAAATTGAAGTGGAAGTAAGCTCATAGGCTGAGTTTCCGTCGACGCTATACATCCGTCCAATAGATTGTTAGTATCAGATCGATCTCAAAAGGAGATTGCGAGATGGAAGTCAGGCAGCTGCAAACATTTTGTGTTTTGGTGGAAGAGTTGAACTTCACCCGCACCGCCGAACGGGTGCACACGGTGCAATCCAATGTGACCTCACAGATCAAGGCACTGGAAGCGGAACTGGGAACGCAACTCTTTGATCGCTTGGCAAAGCGTGTCCTGCTCACGGAGGCAGGCCACCGCTTCCTGCCTTATGCAGAGAAGGCATTGGCTGCGATGGAACAGGGCTGCCGCGCGGTGAAGTTTGGCAGCGAGCCTGCGGGTCCTTTGCGTATTGGCGCGCCTGAGAGCGTGCTGACCTACCGTTTGCCCGAAGTTTTGAAGCTCTTCCGCAAGCGGTATCCGCAAGTGGAACTCATGTTTCGTCCTGATTTCGACGAGAAACTGGTGGACGCTCTCGAGAGCGGCAAACTTGACCTGGCTATCAGCATGTCGGATTCGGTTGAAGGCGACCAACTGCGCTCTATCAGGATGCAGACCGAGGAAGTCTATCTCTTCGGTACGCCCGATCACCCGCTGGCAAACGCCAAGGCGGTCTATCCAAAGGACCTGTCGGATCAGAATCTGCTATTGACGGAAGCAGGTTGCGGTTACCGCAAGAAGCTGGATACGCAACTGGCGTTGGCAAATATCCGGCCGCACCACGTTACGGAATTTTCCAGCGTCGAAGCCATTAAACAATGCGTGACCGCCGGGATGGGTGTTGGCCTCTTACCCAGGATCGTCATCGCATGCGAACTCAAAAAGAAGCAATTCACTTTGCTGAACTGGCAGGGCGCGAAAATGACCATCGCAACCCACATTGTGTGGCATAAAGACAAATGGATGTCTCCAGGCATGCAGGCATTTCTGGATGTGATGAAGATGAAGTTGGAGGAGAGACCGATACTGGCCACTCAAAAGCGAGCAGGATGATTCGCCCGAGTGTTCTGTTTCGGACAGTGCCCAACGCCGGTGAACACCTTCGCCGTGTGCGCACTGGGTAAGTGATAGATATAGAAAGAAAAACGGCTTGCCGGGTTTGGGCGATGACGTGCTGCACCTGGTTGCGGAGAATGCAACCATGACGACGCTTATGCAGGATTTGCGCTACGCGCTACGGCAGCTGCGGAAGACACCTGGATTTACCATCACGGTGCTGCTGACACTGGCGCTGGGTATCGGGGCAAATGCGGCGATCTTCACGCTGGTGAATTCGGTGCTGCTGAAGAACCTGCCGGTAGTTGACCCGAACCAGCTGGTGCGTCTGGGAAATGATAGCCACGATTGCTGCATTGGCTTCAACAGTCCCAGAGATAACGGCAACTACTCCAACTTTTCGACAGATACCTATGAACAGTTGAAGAAACGGGTGCCGGAGTTTCAGGAGCTGGCTGCCATGGAGGCAGGCTTCACCTATAAGCCGATCATTGCGCGTCGAGATGGGACACAGACAGAGGCGCGGTCGGTGATGGGTGAGTTTGTGTCTGGGAATTATTTTCGAACCTTTGGGCTTCGCCCCCAGGAGGGGCGATTGCTGGCGGACGCGGATGATCGGCAAGGTGCTGCGCCGGCCGCAGTGATGAGCTACGAGACGTGGCAGCATGAGTTTGCCGGGGATCCCGCGGTGGTCGGTACTACCTTCTGGATCAATACCAAGGCTGTGACGGTAGTCGGCGTGGCGCCGAGTGGATTTTATGGTGACCGGTTGACCAGCACGCCTCCCGATTTCTATTTGCCGTTGGAGAAGATGCCGGAGCTGGCGAGTGCTCCTTTTGTGCATGATCCCACTACCGATTGGCTTTATTTGATTGGACGGGTAAAGCCGGGTGTGGAGCTGGGTCCCTTGCAGGAGAAAGTGAACGCGGTAGTGCGGCAGACGTTTGCTACGCAAAAGGCATTTTCCACGGCAGAGGGCCAGAAGGATTTGGCGAAGGTCCACGTGGTGTTGACGCCCGGAGGCGCGGGGATCGAGACACTCCAGGAAGAGTATGCCTCTCACCTGCACATGCTGATGTTGATCTCAGGACTGGTGCTGCTGATTGCCTGCGCCAACATCGCGAATCTGCTGTTAGTGCGCGGGATGGGACGACGGGCGGAGATGTCGGTGCGCACGGCGCTGGGGGCCATGCGAGGACGGATTGTCCGCCAGTTGCTGACAGAGAGCATTTTGCTGGCGGGGATGGGCGGACTTGCCGGCTTGGCGGTGGCCTATGGGGGGACGCGTATGTTGCTGTTGCTGGCGTTTCCAGGAGAGCAGAATGTGCCCATAGCGGCTGCGCCCTCACCCGAGGTGATTGGCTTTGCGTTTGTGATCTCGATGCTGACCGGGATTTTGTTCGGCGTCGCGCCGGCCTGGATTACAGCACAGGCTGACCCCGCGGATGCGTTGCGCAGTGGGACCAGGACTACGGCCGCGGGAGCCTCGCTATTGCAGCGAGTTCTGGTGGTGATGCAGGCAGCGCTTTCGCTGGTGTTGCTGGTGGGGGCGGGATTGTTTGCGCAGAATTTGAATAGGCTGCAAAGTGTGGACCTGAAGCTGGATGCGAAGAACAGGTATATCGTTCACATTAATCCGCAGGCGGCAGGATATGCGCAGACTCAGCTGGAGGCCTTGTACCGCACGATGGAGGAGCGATTCCACGCCGTGCCGGGGGTGGTGAAGGTAGGTATCTCGAACTACACGCCGATGGAGGACTTCAACTGGAGCACCGGTATCGGAGTGCAGGGGCGGCCGGAGGTACCCGGCGCTCGCGCTTCTCTCATCAAGGCCAATGCGGATTACCTGGACTCCGTGGGAACCCATGTATTGATGGGCCGCGGAATTAGCGTGCACGATACTTCGACCGCTCCTCCAGTGGCCTTGGTGAACCAGGCGTTTGTGAAGGAATTCTTCAAGGATAAATATCCGATTGGGCAGAGGATCGGTTCGCCGTCTTCTGCTGGAGATTACGAGGTTGTGGGCGTGGTCGAGAACACGGTCTACACCGATGTGCGCTTGAAGGACCGCAGTATGTATTTCGTGCCCATCATGCAGCGCCAGGCGAGTGACAAAGATCCGATCGAAAAGGATACGTCGCTTTACGCCCGCACGATTGTGGTTGAGACGGCGCGGCCCATGAGCGAAATGGAGGCGATCGCGCGCAAGACGCTGGCGGGGATAAATCCCAACCTGACCGTGGTAGATTTCCAGACTTTCGATGAACAGATCGCCGAGCGGTTTACACAGGAGCGAATGGTCTCCCGGCTGATGACGCTGTTTGGCGGATTGGCGCTGCTCCTGGCGACGATTGGACTGTACGGAGTAACCGCTTACAGTGTGGTGCGACGGACACCCGAGATTGGGGTACGGATGGCGTTGGGGGCAAAGCGCATGGGTGTGATCGCAATGATCATGCGTGGGGCGGTGTTGCAGACGGTGCTGGGGCTGGCAATAGGAGTGCCGGTCGCGCTGCTTTCGGTCCGGTTCGTGAAGTCGCAGCTGTATGACATTACTGGTGCGGATGCGCACGTGATGGCGGCTGCGATTGTGACGCTGGCGTTGGCGGCATGCGTAGCCGGCCTCATCCCCGCGCGGCGAGCGGCATCGATTGATCCCGTGACGGCTTTGAGAAGGGAGTAGATTCGAGAACGTCCGAAGCGGGAATAGACCGTTCACTTCGAGTGTTCTAACTGAGCGACGCCGTGCATCAAGGGAAAGGCACTGGCGTCAGCTCGATTCAAGGAACAGGAGTAGTGGATGACAACGATTGACATGGCCGCTCGGTCCGTGATTTCCGTGGCGCAAGAACTGCGTCAGGTGATGCAGGGGAAGGTTGTATTGGCGGGGGACGACACCTACCCTCAAGTGCGAAAGATCTGGAACGGTGCCATCGATCATCAGCCAACGATGTTCGCGCGCTGTGAGACGGTCGAGGACGTTCAGGCAGCATTGCGCATTGCACGCGCGCACGATTTGCCCCTGTCTGTCCGCGGCGGCGGACACGACTGGGCAGGCCGTTCCTTGCGGGACGGGGGCTTGGTGATCGACCTGTCTGTTATGCGCCAGGTCGAGGTGGATCCGAATGCAAGGCTAGCCAAGGTTGCGGGTGGCGCTACTGGTGCAGAAGTGGTCGCAGCGGCAACTCCACACGGACTTGCCGCTGTTACCGGCAACGTTGGAGCTGTTGGTATGGCCGGCTTTCTTCTTGGCGGCGGCTATGGACCGCTCACCACAAGATTCGGCTTAGGCATGGATAACCTGGTTGGTGCAGAGCTTGTTCTGGCCGATGGGCGGATCGTGTGGGCGGATGCGACACAAAACCGGGACTTGTTCTGGGCCATTCGAGGTGGCGGCGGTAACTTCGGCGTAGTCACCTCGATGCATATCCGCCTTCACCCCATAAACAATCTGTTGGCCGGTATCATCCTGTTTCCGTGGTCGCAGGCTGAATCCGTGCTGCGCGGCCATGCAGAGATCATGGCTTCTGCTCCCAAAGAACTCTCGGTGCTGGCGGGGGTCTTCCGCGGGCAGGATGAAACCCCGGTCGTTCTGCTCGGTCCCATTTGGAGTGGCGAGCCAGAGGAGGGCCAGCGGATCATGACCCGTCTCGAAAAGCTCGGTACCCCGATCCTGAGCCAGGTTGGGCCGATGAGCTACCCTGAGCTTCTCGGCTTATATAACGCACAGGCGTATAGCGGCCTTCACTATGCCGTGGAGACACGCTGGCTGGCCGATCTCACGCCTGAAGTCATTTCAGCAATCACCAAAGCCGGTGGGGAACGGACTTCGCCGCTTTCCTTGATCGCGCTGCATCATTTCCATGGTGCGGGGACGCGTGTGCCTGCGGATGCAACCGCGTTCGGTCTTCGAAAAAAGCATTTTCTGATGGAGATCGTTGCCGTTTGGGATCCGGCTTCGCACAGCGACGCCGCCCTACACCGGCAATGGGTCTCCGACTTTTCTGCGCGCGTTGCGCCGCTCGCACTCCCGGGGGGGTATCCCAACTTCCTCACCCGCGACGCTCATGAACAGGTAGCTGCCGCATACGGAGATAACGCGCATCGGCTAAGGTATCTCAAGCGTAAGTTCGATCCCGGGAATGTCTTCTCGTCGGCGACGCCACTCCCTGTCTGACGGCGGCGGCCATAAAGGGCTGGGCATCCGTACCACCTGCAAACGTGCAGGTGATGATGCCGGATGAACGAACTTCATTCTTTTCCGAGCAGAACCGCAATGCTGTCCTCAGCGAAAGGCTCGCCAGAACGTATGCGGGTTCTGCTCTAAAACCAAGGAGCTTACGATGCTGCACAAAACATATGCGACCCATAGCGCCTCCACCGTGCACGAGAGCAAACACCCGGTCCTTGACGTATTCGGGCCAACGCTACAATTCCTCACCTCGCCGGAGGAGTCGGGCGGAGAATTCTGCCTTATGAAAGGGGTGATTCCTGGGGATGGTTTCGTTCCAATCCATAGTCATGAGGGAGTTGAGTCTTTCTTTTTGATCTCCGGCGAACTGGACGTTCTGATGGAAGAGCAGGGCGAGTTGAGATGGAGAGTTTCGCATCCGGGCGATTTCGTTCACGTACCTGGCCGTGTAAAGCATGCTTTTCTGAATCGGTCTAAAGAACCAGCGGTCAGCCTTATCGCCACGACTGCAAAGCTGGGCTCCTTCTTTAGAGAAGTCGGACGGCCCGTAACTGCCGGAAGTAAACCGGCAATACCGACACCGGATGAGCTACAACACTTCCTGGACGTAGCCGGGCGTTATGGTTATTGGCTGGCGACTTCTGACGAGAATACTGCTGTCGGGATCTCAATCTTCTGAAGCAGATTAGCGAATGCTTCGACTTTGCGAGTTTCTTCTTGCCAACGACCAACCATGGTTGTTGGCAAGAGGAATCGTCTGTGCAAGTGGTGAGTGGCTACGATTTGCCGTGTTTTGGCAGCGTACCTGGCAGCGATTCTGACGCCGGCTCTTCCATTGCGCGCAGAACCCGATCCCGCAGAGCGTCAGGAGCGGTGTAAAGAGGCCGCGTCCGATGCAAAAGGCGGGATAGTTCCTCCTCCGCCTCAAGCTCCTTTCGACACTCGGCGCATTGCTCTAAGTGATCGCGAAATTGGAGAAGCTCGTGGCCACGCAGTTCTCCGTCGAGATAGCGCCGTAAGCTCTCATTAAAGTCATCGCAACCCTTCATCGCGCTTTTCCCCCTGGGATGGTCCAGGCTTTGGCAATTTTGCCGAAAGCAGTACGCGAAGCTTCGCTCGTGCCCTTCCCAATCGTGACATCACAGTACCTGCAGGACAATCCAGAACGCTTGCGATCTCCTGGTATGATAGCTCTTCATATTCTCGCAGCAAAATGATTTCGCGAAATTCGACGGGCAGCTTTTGGATAGCCGCTCGCACCTGCTCCCTTTCCAGGTTACTCACATAGATGTCGTAAGAGTTCCTGGAGGGTTCCGCCACTTCGTTGGCAGGACTATCTTCCATGGCAGTCTCGACAATCTGGGGACCGCTGCGCCGTTTTCGTAGCTGATTGAGCCAGATGTTGCGCAGGATGGTAAAGAGCCACGCCTTTATGTTGCTATCCGCGCGGAGTCTGTCCTTGGCCTGGATGGCGCGAAGGTATGTCTCCTGCACCAGATCCTCTGCATCGGCATGGTTGCGGCTCAGGATAAGGGCGTAACTGTATAAGCCGTTAAGGTGCTCGATCTCGATCGCGTCCGCCTGGTACACGTCGCTTTGTTTGGCAAACATGGTCGCTCACTCCCTACGAAAATTGCAGAGGCTGCTTATGAGTTTTACTCGTAACGCAGCGCAATGACCGGATCAACCTTCATTGCTTTGCACGCAGGCAAATAGCAAGCCAGGAGCGTAACCACCACCTGGAGGAAGGAGACGGCAGCAAATGTGATGGGGTCGGTGGGCTG
Organism: uncultured Acidobacteriaceae bacterium; assembly: GCA_963711525.1. Lineage (GTDB taxonomy): Bacteria > Acidobacteriota > Terriglobia > Terriglobales > Acidobacteriaceae > PALSA-350. The sequence continues at coordinate 622,411 of CAVQEO010000001.1, forward strand.
AATTCCATACAGAAAGTGTGACATCAGCCGTGTAGTTGCGAAGGCTGCTATCAGGCCAATCACGACTCCAGAACAGACAACGCGGCTTGCTTGCCTGAGAATCAAGATAAAGATCTGCCGGCGCCCTGCGCCGAGAGCGATACGAATGCCAATTTCTGCTGTTCGCTGCATAACGGAATACGAGATGACACCGTACAAGCCGATGGAAGCGAGTATGAGTGCCAGCGCCCCAAATGCAACGAACAAGAGCATTAGGAACTTGTCCGTGGTGGTAGAAGCGTCCACGATGGTGGTGAGCATGGCGAGCTTTGCCAGGGGAAGGTCAGGATCCACGGCATGGACCGCATGGCTCACGCCGGCAGATATGGAGACTGGGTCGACCTCCATCCGAACGGCGTATTGCATTGACTGGATCGCGTTGGCTTCAACCCTGTTTGCGACTTGGCTGTAGGGCACAAAGAACTTGGGGGCAGGCTCTTCGCGAAGGGAAGCCTGCTTCATATCGCCCACCACGCCCACAATCGTTCTCACCGGCGCCCCCGGGAAGTCAATGCCGACTCGTTTCCCCAGCGGATCTTCGCCCGGCCAGTATTTCGCCGCCATGGCACTATTGACGATCGCCACCGGCATGGCAGATAGGCCGTCTGCATTGGTGATGTCTCGCCCGCGCCGTAAAGGTGCACCAATGGTGCTAAAGAAGCCAGGAGAAACCAGGGAAAAGCTCGCAGCGTCATTCGTCCCTGGATGTTCTTGAATGCGAATCATGGCAGCGTCTGGTGAACCGCCCATCGGAACCAGGGACGCGAAACCGGCAGACCGTACGCCGGGGAGACATTGCAACTGCTCCAGTACTTGTTTGTAGAGCTCGATGATGCGAGGCAGGTCGCTGTACTTTGAAGTCGGGAGAGGCAGTTCGAAGGTAACAACACGGGTCGCATCGAATCCGGCATCCGCGTGGAGCATACGATGAAAGCTTCGAACCAGCAATCCCGCGGCGATCACGAGAACCAGGGACAGCGCTACCTGGGCGATGAGGAGCGCATTGCGAATCCTGGGCGCAGCGATGCTTGCGCCGGACCGCCGGCCTGCTCCTTTGAGGGCCTCGACTATGTTGATGCGGGTGGATCCGGAAGCCGCAGCCAATCCGAAGATCAGTCCGGTAACCAGCGTTACCCCGATCGCAAAGGCGATAACTCGAGGGTTGAGCTGCGTTTCCTGCAGGTGAGGAATCGTATTTGGACCAAGACGCTTCGCCAGGTAGAGCCCTATCTCGCCAAGCACGATACCCAAAGCTCCCCCGGTGAGGGTAACTAGCAGGCTTTCGGTGACGAGTTGGCGAACCAAACGAGGCCTCCTTGCGCCCAGTGCTCCACGCACGGTGAGTTCCCGTCGCCGGCCAATGGAACGGTTCAGCATCAAGCCCGCGACGTTGGAGCAGGCGATTAGCAGAACCACACTTACCGCGCCGAGCAGTAGGAACAAAGTCCGGCGGACGTTCATCACTGTTTGCTGCACGAATGGAACCGCGCGCACAAACCCGCCTTTGTCTCGTGGGACCTGCTCTTCCAGGCGTCGATCAAAGATCTTCAGCTCCTGCCGCAACTGAGCGATACTGACGCCTGAGTTCAGTTCTCCGATCACACCGAGCTCACCGGTCTCGGTCTCAGCTGCGGAAAAAGTCAGAGGCACCCAGAGCTGGGGCTCTTGAGGCATGTCGACGATTGGCGGCATTCCCTGCGCATTGGGAAAGGCAAAGTCTGTGGGCATCACTCCGATCACGGTGTACGGATAGCCGTCGAGGTCTATGATCTTACCCACGGTGTGCGCATCGCCATGAAAGCGAGACTTCCATAGGTGATTGCTCAGGATGGCCACGTGCTCGTGGCCTTGCTGTTCTTCCGACGCAGTAAAGGTGCGGCCAAGCAACGGTGAAACACCGAGGGCAGGGAAGAACTCAGCAGACACCGCGGCGCCGTCGAGACGTTCGGGCGTGGCCACGCCGGTAAAATTGAAGGACTTTTTCCTGAACGCACCCAGGTTGCGAAACGCCAACGATGTGCTGGTTAGCACGCGATACTCCAGGGGCTCCCAGGGCAGACTCTGGGTTCCGAAGAACGATCCGGAGGGCGCAACCTGCCAGAGCATGACAACCCGGCTCGCGTTCGGATACGGCTGCGGCTTCAGCAGGATTGTATCCACAAGACTATAGATAATCGCGCTCACGGCCACGCCAAGAGAAAGCGTTAGCGCTGCAATGATGGAGAAGCCGGGGTGCTTGCACAAGACGCGAAAGCCGTAATGCACATCCTGTAAAGATGATTCGAGCAGACTGGTGCCGCGCGCTTCACGAACGTCTTCCTTGATCTGGTCCTGGCCGCCAAACGAAAGGCGCGCACACCGCGCCGCTTCATCCTGCGTCATGCCCCTGCTCTTGAGCTTCTCAACCTCATTTTCGAAATGAAAGCGAAGTTCCTGGTCCAGCTCCTCTTCTACGGCACGGCGACAGAACAACGCGCGGAGACGAAAACGTAAATCATTTAGCATTGTGTAGTTTCACGCCCCTTCCAACACCTGGGTAACAGCCGTGGTCAGCTTGAGCCAAGCATCCGTTTCTACTTCAAGTTGCTTCTTACCACTGCGCGTAAGCTCATAGTATTTGGCGCGGCGGTTGTTACCTGATGCGCCCCACTCGGCTTTAATCCATCCACGCCGCTCGAGCCGATGAAGCGCCGGATAGAGCGATCCCTGCTGGATTTGCAAGACGTCGCTCGAAACCTGCTGAACGCGTTCGGAGATCGCCCAACCATGTTGCGGACCCAGTGCCAACGTCCTGAGAATAAGCAGGTCCAGCGTGCCTTGTGGAAGATCGATTCGCAGGTCCTTCACATATTACCCCTTTACCTTCTACAAAAGGTATATGTGATCTCCTGTAGAAGTGCAAGAGGAGACTCGTAAAAAAGAATGGCAGCGGCGAGCGATGTCATAGACGAAGGCATACCGGGTATCGAGCGGAAAAAACTTTATCCAGCGGCGGGAATAAATCCTTCGACGGCGTGTTTTTAAGGATACAGGCAGAGTTGTTCTCAAACGGAGATGACGGAGGCGGAGGCGGCAGTCAATCGAGAATCGAAACAATTCTGCTCAGGGAAATATGAAGAACGATCGTACCCCGGGTATCGTTCTGCGGGTAGGGTGATGTAGCGCTTGGGTAAAGCAGCGACCAAAGCTTTGCACGCTTCTTTCAACGTCACAAAGGCCCAACCCACCTGGAGGGGGAGGCACAATGCAGGATTGCGGTGATAATAGTGTGAGCGTGCAGTTATATCTCGACAATGAATTGAGCGGGGAAGAGCTCGAAGACTTCCTCGCGCACTTAGAAACATGCGTTTCTTGCGAGGAAACAGTCCAGGTCCAAAGAGAATTATCCAGCCTATTGCATCGTTCACGGCCACTCTATACCGCCCCCGACATGCTTCGCACACGACTCCTTGCCTCGGCCTCGCAACCGTGCTCCGCAGAAAACCCTGCGCCCGTCGGATTCGCCAGCCGAGTCGCAACGGTTTTTGTGGAGCTATCCAGGTCGATCTGTGCTCGTCGTCGTCACTGGGAGGCGCTGGCTGCTCTCGCGCTCATCTTAGCCGTGTCCGCTCTGCTCTTCCCGCAACTTGTGCGGCGGTCGAATGCCGCGGGGTACGTCGAAGCGGCCGTGGCAGCGCACCGCAGCTTTCTCGATGGCAAGCTGCCATTGGAAGTGCAGAGCGATTCGGCTTCAACAGTAACGGCATGGTTCGCCGGGAAGGTGCCTTTCGTGTTTCGTCTCCCAAACTCTGGTGCGACACCCGCCCAGGGACCGATCTACAGGCTGGTTGGTGGCCGGCTGGTGAACTACAGGGGTGGATACGCGGCCCTGGTTGCTTATCAGGCAAAGCAGGAGAAGATCAGCCTTCTTGTCACATCGAGCCAGGCGGCGGCGGCCGCAGGAGGAGAGGCGGTACCTTCCGGAGGAATTACCTTTCACTACAGCAAACAAGCAAACTTCAACGTTATTACCTGGAGTAATCACGGTCTAACCTACGCTCTTGTCTCCTCTCTGCCAGGTTCTGGGCGACAGTCGTGCCTGGTATGCCACCAAAGCATGGCAGACGGCGATCATTTTAGTGCCCTCCGTTGATTCCTTGCCGGGATGTATGTGAATTGTGGCAAGCTCAACCCCGCCATCATGCGTGCCTTAAACCGGCACGCCGGCTCTTTCAATCGCTACCCGCGGTTCAGTCGATCTGCTGCCTCGCCAGTGAACCTGGGGGCTGGCGGGAAGCGGAGAGCAGTTTCCGAAGTCTGGATCGAGCTCTACCAAGGCGTGACATGACTGTCCCGGTCGGGCAGTCCAATATTGTGGCGATCTCCTGATAAGACAGCCCTTCATACTCGCGCAACAGGATGACCTCACGAAAGTCTATCGGAAGCTGTTGAATTGCATTACGTACTTGCCGTCGATCCATTTTGCTTATTAGTAATGAATGAGGATCTTCGGTGGCCCCTGCAGTAGTATTCGTGAAATATTGCTCCATATCGATTTCGGGCGCCACAGGTGTGTTGCGCCGCTCGCGCAACTGGTTGCGCCAAATATTCCGCAGGATAGTGAATAGCCAGCTCTTTACGTTACTTCGGCCTCGCAGCCGCCCCATCGCCGGAATCGCGCGAACATACGTCTCTTGCACAAGATCTTCCGCATCGCTCCGGTTATGGGAGAGCATCAAGGCGTAAGTATAAAGGCCATCCATATGCTTGATCACGGAGTCATCGAAGTGTCGCATACTATCGGACTTACCTGGCATCTAACATGCTTTCACCCTTATGACGCTTGCGATAGTCAGCGCCACACGGCAATTTGTTTGTGCCACACAGATGGCGACGGTTGCAAAACAGAGACGCCGGCCGCGCATGCAGAGGCGGGACCTTCCGTCTGATTCCGCCGACTCGCGAAGGTCGGGCTCCCGACGGGCGCATACCTCATGGTTGCTACAGCCATTCTGTGACTAGTCCCTTGATGGCGACCCAGGCTCTGGAGCAACCCGCCGGCATGCGCGGAGGTTTGACCGATACACGGTTGTTCTTGCGAGCAGGCGGAGGCACGGGGGCGCTCTCTGATGTACGCTCCGGAGAATCAGGCTTTATTAGCAGAGCTTTCGCCATTTCGTATCCGATATAAGGCATCACCGTGCACGCTCTCCGGTCGTTTTTGATTTTCAAAGCAAGAATGCGCGAAGGACCTTCTTATGAACGATCCAAACATTGGGTCAGGCAGCAATATATGAGGCGGAAATCTCCCACATGCGAGGTGGGCGCCTGCCGGTTGGTAGACATGGACCCGGATTTTCCCTGTGGGCTTGTTGGAATCAATGAGCCTCATGCGGCTTTCGTAAAGAAAGCCGCATACGCAGACGTGTCTAGAGCTGCATACAGGAAATGCGGGGCGCCACATCGTTATCTAGCAGTGAGCGCCCGTCTTGTCGTCTGTTCTCAGCCGCTAAGACGGGCCGGGCTCGCTGGATAAGGCCTTATCGGGAGGGGTGTACAGCTGCCCACTTGTCTGCACACTTGTCTGCCCACTTATCCTGGGTCAGCACCTCAGCCACTGCTCTGGCGATTTCGCTTTTCGCATCGTAACGGGCGAAGGCCGACTGCAGGCGCTGGGCCTCGCGGCGATACTCTTGATTGGTCAAGACGCTGCGAACGGCAGCGCGAATTTGGTCCGGGCTGGGATGCCGGGTGTGGAGATTGATGCCGGCTTTGGACCAGCCGATTCGAGCAGCGACGTAATCTTTATCTTCTGTATCCCCGGCGACCACAATCGGGACTCCCAGGCTGAGGGCATGATTCACCGCGCCATACCCGCCATTGGTGATGAAGACATCCACCTTGGGCAAGACTCTATCGAAGGGAATGTAAGACGCAACTCTCGCATTTGCGGGTACTGCAAGAGCTTTCGTATCATGTCGCCCTGCAGCTACGATCACTGTAACCTCCTCAGTCGCGAGACCCGACAAGGTGGGTTGAATGAGCTCGCTGAACTGATCGTTCGCCAGCGTGCCCTGGGTCACTAGCACGACCGGTTTGGAGCGGTCCAGTTCAGCCCACCAGGCAGGCTCGTCGAATTCAACAGACCTTCTGGGGAGTAAAGGCCCTGCGAAGCGTATGGTATCGGGCATGTAGACGCGAGGAAATTCAAATGCCTCCGCAGTGAACTGTAGAAATAAATCGGGCAGGAGATACATACAGTCGAAAAAGAAGTAAGGCAGAGCCGGCGCACCGCACTTATGCAACATAAGGTTCATGCAGTTGGTTACCGGCTGAAACTTCGCCCGAGCCTGTTGCATCTCTTGTAATATTCGCTGTTGCCCCAGCGGGCTAGGGTCAGGAGGCGAGACAAGGCCGCAATCGCGGATGGTGAGCATCATCGGGTTTACACCAAAGGCGATCACGGGAGGCCTTTGCTCTCTCGGTCCCAGCAGCATGGGGAAAGCGCCGAAGAACATGGTGTCTGTTATGACCAGGTCGATGGCCTGTTGACTCAGGATTCGTTGGATGCCAAGGTGCTGGTCGGGTATGGGTTCGGCGAACGAGTTTTTCAACAGAGATACCTTTGAGACATCGGCAGGTTCATCGTTTCGTCCGCGCGAATCACGGACGCTCCGATCGTCCATGTTCGCAATCCCCGCCAAGGGGACAAAGCGAACCCCGGTGGATATTGCTTTTTTGCGAAATGTCTCGGAGGTGTTGAACGTGACGTTATGCCCGAGGCTCTTTAGATGCTGAGCAGCTGATAACATCGGTTCGACGTGTCCAGGTACAGGTACGGAACAAACAAGAATATTGCTCAATGGAATCTCCATGGACGATTGGTCGCGCAGGGCACACGGCTCGCGTTCACGCTTGCGCGCAGTCATAGGAAAACAGGCCCATACTCGATATGAGGCATGGGCCCACGACGATCTAGTACGCTGTTATTCGCCGGGACGGGTGGAAACCTGAATCATTACTTGACTGGCAGCTTGACTTGATAGGCGCCCAGCCGGATGGAGCGCAGCTCATGGGTGTTGCCAGCCTGGTCGAATCTAATGCTCAACCGCGGAGCACCCGCTTTGACTTCGGCGTTAGTGACCATAAGAGTCAGGCTTTTTGCCGGTAACGTCGTGCTCCTTATGACTAAGAAATGGAGGTCGTCATTCAGCGTTACGTCATATCGATTAGCTGGAAAATGTTCGCCCCGGCTTTCGAAGCTAAAGGGCAAGTCAACGGAGACCTTTTCGACGGCAAACGCGGCGGTTGCGCAAAGGAAGGGGGCGAGAACGAGCATGAGTGCTTTAGAACGCATAGTTGTTTTCTCCTAATGTGAAGAACACTTACAGCCTGGTAAAATTCCCGTTGAGGTGTCGTGCTATTGCACGCTAGAAGGAAGGGCAGCGGCACCCTGGCTGCTGCTCGCGCTATTTGGGTCCGGGAACGGTTCCCGGATTTCGAACGCGATCCTTTGGCCGGCGAAGAAAATCTGCGACAAGCGCGGCCGTTCCCCCTTCTCGATATTTATCACCACGGAATTGCTGATCGATGCACCCTGCAGTGGTACTGCATCAGCGGTTGCTGTCGCCACAACTCTATTGCCTTGCATAATCGTGAGTTCTACGCCGGACGCGCGGTTGTCCCATCGAACGGAATAATCTCCGGCGGCCAGTTGTTTTCCGGCCACGTCTTCTGGTGAACTTACGTGGAGTGATCCCTTGTTGGCAGCGAATGCGTTGCTTGCCACTAACAGTGTCAAAGCTGTCAAGGGGATCCTTAGGGTTTGTAATGCTTTCATAACGTCTCCATTTCTCTAACGAAACCTGGGACGCGGCCCTGAACCACTGAGAACCAAAAAGAGCCGCGCAGTAGCGACGGAACACCTGGAACTGCCGCAGTGTGAAATAAATGGGATGGAAAGCCTTGAGGCGCCCGATGGGCACTGGACAGCTGTTGTGCCCTGCGATAAAAACACCTGTCAGGCGTGCTTATTCCAAAAATCTGAGGGGTACGGTTGATGAGGGATGGCGCGTGATATGGGCGCAGTGGAAGTCTGTCAGAAAGCGGGTAATGAAAGCACCATAGCTGTCAGGGGGCTGATGTGGTCAGCTAACCGGGCGGCAGCTACCTTCCAGCACGCATTGATCCGATGCTCGTGTTTCGATGTGAATAGTTGCTTGCGCAGTCAAGCGACGATCAAATCTTTGTTGATCTCCACTCCCAAACCCGGAGCTTGCGGCAAGTTTAGATAGCCCTCCTTGTCCACGAGTGGGGGGTTTTCCATGATGGCGAATCCATTGGTATACGCGGCGATGGGTGGGTCGTGCAGGATCTCGATCCACTGCCCGTTTGGCCAGGAGGCGATGGCGTGGAGTTGGGCAATGGTGCCCAGGTTGCCTCCGCCGTGATGTGGAATCACTGGTTTGTGGTACGCCTGGGCCAGGGCCGCAATCTCGCGAAAGCCCGTGACGCCGTCGGCCACCATGATATCGGGCTGCAGGATGGCGAAGACATTCTGTTCGAGCATCCAGCGGTATTCGTGTACGCCGCGATTGTTTTCTCCCCCGGCGATGGGAATGGCTACCCGGCGGCTCAACTCGGCCAGCTCATCGAAAGCGTAGCGCGGCCGCGGTTCTTCCAGCCAAAGGCAATTCAAGCGCTCGAGTTCTCGCGCGGTCTCGAGCGCGCGTAGGAAATCCCAAGTCACGCCCGGCTGCCAGCCCGTAAAGGACTGGGCCTGGTTCGCGTCCACCATGATATCCATGTCGTCGCCTACCGCTTTGCGCACCGCTTCGACTAGTTGCACGTCTTCCTTCAAGGTCGGATAATGCGCCCGAAGCTTGATCGCCTTCCAACCTTGCGATTTGAGCTGGACCGCCATGCGGACCCTTTCCTCCGGAGTGGAAAGCTGGATCATGCTGGCATAGGCTGGTACCCGATTCCTGGCCGCGCCCCAGATTTTGTAGAGGGGTTGACCTGTGGCCTTGCCGATAAGGTCCCACAGCGCAATTTCCAGGGCTGAAACTGTGCGCGGGCTTCCACCCAGGTAATAGCGAAGCGGACCGGCCAGTTGCTCGACAGTGAACGGGTCTTTACCGATGAGCTGAGACTTGGCCGCCTCCAGCTCAGCGGGGTCCATCCCTGGCCCGATACCCGAGATACCCTGATCGGTTTGAATCTCGACGATCGATCCGCCGCCGATCCGCCACGTGGTCACGGTGCCCGGATTCCACGCCGCTTCCATCTTGCCGGTTTCACGAACGACCTTCAGGTTGACAATCCGGATGCCGGTAATTTTGAGCGGGGCCGCGGAGCGTAGCTGCGGCATGAGAACGGCCAGCGGTATGGACATCAGAAAATCACGTCGCCGCATAAGTGAGCCTCCAGGGATAGTGGCAAATCGTACTCGGCTAATCATATAGCGACACATCTGGCAAGAAAGTGGTGCGACGGCCGCTTGAGTTGATTGCCGGCGCAAAAGCTCAAACTGCGAGGTGTTATCCAGTAGAATCGCGCGATGGAGCATTCACAAACGTATCCTTTCGAGACGTCTCCACCTATGCTGATCATCTTTGGCGGACTACCTGTTACCGGCAAGACAACGATTGCCAGAGATTTGGCGAGACAACTCGGTGCGACGTATTTGCGCATTGACACGATTGAACAGGCCATCTCCGCAACCATGAGCGAGCCAATAAACGACGAGGGATATCGAGTAGCCAATGCGGTCGCGGAGGACAACCTTCGCCTGGGTCGAACGGTGATTTCGGATTCTGTGAATCCGGTTCACTTAAGTCGCGATGCCTGGATCGGCGTTGCGCATCGGGCTGGTGCACGCGCCGTTGAAGTTGAGGTGATCTGCTCTAACCCGCAGCTCCATCGCCAACGTGTGGAAACACGATCGTCAGACATTCCTGGACTCGCCCTGCCAACCTGGGAAACGGTTATCTCTCGTGAATACGAACCTTGGCAGCGTGAGCACATAACAATCGACACCGCAGGACGAAGCGTGGCGGAGAGCGTCGCGCAACTTCGAGAGGCGCTCCCGAAGATGAACGAAACCATTCACTTCTTTACCCCGGCCAAAGACTTTGCCCCGGCCCTTGGCTTGATGGCAGGTCAGGCCTTCTCTGACGCTTTTGCCCATTTGTATGATCCGGTTCCATTCATGCAGTTCTTAGAGGAAGCTTATGGGCCGGGCGGCAAGATGGAGCGCGATCTCGCTGATCCTTCCATTCGCTGGCGAGTCGCAGCCAGCGACGGCCAGCCAATCGGCTATGCCAAACTTTCTCCGTTGGTAGCGCCGGCCCCGGCGCCGCAACCAGGGGCAATGGAGCTGCGGCAGATCTACGTTCTTGGGCCGTGGCACGGACGAGGAGTAGCAGAGGAGCTCATGAACTGGGCGGTTGATACAGCACGTGCTGAAGCGGCACCCGAAATCTATCTGACCGTGTTCGATCAAAATTTACGCGCAAAGCGTTTCTACACCCGTCATGGTTTCTCCGAAGTGGGACATTGCACCTTCAGGCTGGGGGACCGCGTCGACGACGACCGTGTCTGGCGAAAGCCCTTGTGTTCGTAAAGCGACACCGTTCGGGCGCTGGCTGGCAGGTATGAGGTTTTAGCCCATACCTCAAACAGCAAAACCGGGAGGCCTTAAAGAGTCTGCGTGAGAACACGAAGGCAAATCGCGAATCAGAATCAGGCCCGTAGGGCCGGGAGCCAAACGTCAGCCCAGCCCGGATCCGGATTTCCTGTGGAGCCTGCTGGCGTTGACGTACTTCATGCGGCTTTCCTCAACGAAAGCCGCACACGCGGTCGTGTCCAGCGCAGCGTGCAGGAAATCCGGAGAAGGGCTGGGAGACGGATCCAAGGTTGCGGAGCGCCGGAGGTGCGGCACTACCTTCATCCGCGGGTGCCGCGCCTCTGGCGCTCAAACAATATTGGGGATCGATGTCCCAGCCCTTCCGGGCTGGGCTGACGTTTGGCTTCCGGCCCTACGGGCCGGGTTCCTATTTGCTGTTTATTTCGAGTTCTCACGCAGACTCTTAAAGGCCCTGAGCTAACTGCGGCTCATAGAGCCCGGCGGTTACTGCGACCGCAGCGTCTCCACCGCGTTCACGCTGGCGGCGCGCGCCGCAGGCACAGCCGAGGCGATCACCGCCGCAGCTAGTAGTACGACGGCGGAGGCAATGAACGCGAGTGCGCCCGGCAGTTGCACCCCCGCGACGAATTTGCCGATGGCGGTTGCGAAAGCAAACGCAACCACCACACCTGTCGCCACCCCGATACAGGCGATCACCAAGCCTTCCAAAAGGACATTGGTCAGGATGTTACTCGGCTGAGCGCCGAGAGCCATACGGATGCCGAACTCACGCGTGCGCCCACTTACGGAAAACGCAAGCACACCGGCTACGCCTACCACGGAGATCAATAGCGCCACGCCAGCGAACCCCCCGAAGACAATCGCATTCAGGCGGTCGGGGGTGAGGACTTCCGCGCGGATATCTTTGAGCGTGCTGGCTCGCTCGACCGGCTGGTCTTGAGACATGTCGTGAATCGTGCGGGTGATGACGGGAACAAGGCTGTACGGATCACGATCTGTACGCACGAACAAACGGCCTAGCCATCCTTCTTGGTCGGATGGTTGATAAACCATCGGGGTCGGCGACGGGATGATATTTTCGTCATCGACGTCAGGCACTACGCCGATAATCCGTCGCGGCTCCTGGCTGATTCCGATAAACTTCGTCACCGGGTCGGTCCAGCGCAAACTGCGGTTTAGCGGTGATTGTCCGGGAAACAGCATCTTCGCAACGCTTTGATTGATGATGACTACGCGTTCCGAGCCCTCGCGATCGCTGTCTCGGAAATCACGGCCTTGTATAACCGGGAGACCCAGAGTGTCGAAAAATCCGGGAGAGATCGACCGGAAGCGCGCGCGCAAATCGTCACGGCCATTCTGCCGCGCCGCCCCGTCCATAGCGAAGGTGAAGCTGATATCGAGGCCTTGGGAGTCACGCCAGGGAACGCCGAAGCCTTCGGATACTTTTTGAACGCCCGGCAGTGCGCCAACCCGGCGCTGCACCTCTCGATAAAAATCGTTCACTTGCTCCGGAGTTCGCCCGTACGACATCACCGGCAAATTCACAGCCAGAACTCGTGCGGTGTCGAAGGGCGGCTGCGTGTTTTCGAGTACAAACAGAGTCTTCATCAGCGCACCAGCTCCGGCCAGCAGCAAGAATGAGGCGGTAATCTGGGTGACGGCGAACATGCGCAGGCGCCGGTTACTGCTGCCTGCAGTGACGCGCAGTCCGCTGCTGGTTAGGCTGAAGCTGTGCGACGCGTCCTCGGAGGGGAGCCGCGGAACATACGCCAGGAAGACGGCGGCGATCAAGGCGAGTGCAATCCCAATCCACACCAGGCTGAAATCAAGGGTCAGGCCGTCGGCGCGCACGCTGAAGCGCGCAGCATAGCGGCCCAGCACGGCGACCATGGGAGCGGCGATGATCAGGGCACCCAATACTCCACTGACGCACAGGATAAGGCTCTCCGCCAGGAGCGCACGGCGAAGCGCCGACCTGGTAGCTCCCAGCGCCGAGCGCACAGCCAGCTCCGATTCGCGGCGCACGGTTCGCGCTAGCACCAGGTTGGCAACATTGGAGCAGGCAATAATGAACAGCAGGCCGGAGGCGGCGAACAGCACCCACAAGATGGTATTGGCACGAGAGTTGATCTGGTCGTGCATGCGAGTGACAGTGATGGTGTAGTGGTCTTCGGGTTTATAAACCTCCGGGTGTGCGGCCCGCATCGCCGCATAAGTAGTCTCGAGCTCTGCTCGTGCTGCGGGGAGATCCGCGCCCGGAGCCAGCCGTGCAAAGACTTCAGTCATGCGATGCTCACGGCCGGTCACCATGGTAGCGGATAGATGGTGCGGGCTAGTGACCACGTTGGCCATGAACTCGGTTGCCACCGGATAGGGCACCGATGGTTCCAATACTCCAACGATCACCGCGGACCGCGAGCCCATCTCGCTATCGAGCCGTACTGTCTTTCCGATCACATTGGGATCATGGTGCAACGATGTGCTCCAGAATTTATACGTCAGCACAATCGCGCCGGCTGCATTTGGTCCATCGTCGTTGGGGGTTAACAAGCGCCCAAGAACCGGACGCAGCCCCATCACCTTGAAGTAGTTGCCATCCACCACTCCGGCGGCTAGCTCGCGTGATGTGCCCAGTCCTACAACGGTGAAGTCGATCGCTGAAAAAGTGCCGAGCGCCTGGATAGTCTTTAGCCCGTGCCCGAGGTCCTGAATTTCCGGAATGGAGAACGTCGCATTGGTTTCGCCGATGCCGGGAGCGCTCTGGCGCAGGTAGAGCAGCCGGTTTTCGTCGCGATTCGCGAGCGGCCGCAGCAGCACGGCGCGAACAACGCTGAAGATGGCCGCATTTGCGCCGATACCCAGAGCCAGGGTTAAGGCCACGGTGATCCACAGCGCAGGAGCGCGGGACAAAGAGCGCAGCGCGATTTTCAAATCATGAAAGAATGGCATTTCGGACTCTCCATTGGGGCAGATGCCTACCCGGCAAATCTTCCTGGGACCCCGCGATTTCTTGACAATACCCGTTGATATCAACATATTAGTATCGTGTCAAGCGTGCCGGCTGTTCCTTTTGAAATGACGATGCGGGTTCGCGATTGCTGCCTCTGTCTGCACGTGCAGAGGGCGGCAAGAGCATTGGCAAGGTACTTCGACGAGGAATTGCGGCCTGTCGGGCTGACGAATGGTCAATTCTCTTTGCTGATGTCGTTGAATCGTCCTGAGCCTCCCGGTATTGCGCCGGTAGCCTCACTGCTGGCCATGGATCGCACAACCTTGACCGCCGCCCTCAAGCCGTTGGAGCGTCGCGGCCTGGTTAAAATCACGACGGATCCGTCGGACCGGCGTGGCCGAAGGCTGAGTCTGACGCGAAAGGGCACGACTCTGCTCGCCAAGGCTACACCGATCTGGGAGGACGCCCACCTGAGAATTGAAACACTGCTTCCCGACGGCGATCCCGATCGCCTGAGAAGCAACTTACGCGCTCTCTCCCAACCCGGCAACGGGTAAGGTCCCTCCAGGAGAATCAACTCCCGGCTAACTTTGAGGAAGCGAAATGTGACCAGGTCGAATGGATGAAACGGGCGGCCAATTCAACCTTTCGGTTGAGGCGGCCGCGCCCACGTCCAGTATAGGATTCCGATGTGATTCCAACCGAACCCATCGGCAGCATCCCTCGCCCCCCGCAGCTGATACAAGCCATCGCCGCTTATCAAGCGCACAAAATCGCTCGTGACGTCCTGGACGATGCATACTCCGAAGCACTTAGGGACACGATAAACCGGTTGCAACAAACCGGCTCGCCGGTCGTGACCGATGGCGAACAGACCAAGCCCAGTTTCGCGACCTACCCCCTCACCGGACTCCAGAATCTTGCCCTCGACGGGGTCGTAATCCCCTTCGCAGACGGTCACCAGCGCCAGCTGCCTCGATTAACGGCGGGACCGTTTCGCTACGGGGTGCACGCGGATACTTACGTCAAGGCGATCCGCTCTTACACCCAACGCCCAATCAAGCAGGCGGTTATCTCGGCCTCCGCGCTCAGCCTCCTATATCCGGCAAACCCGCTACCGGGCTACTCGCGAGAGGCCTTTCTGGCTGATTTAGTCGACGAGGCCGCGGCGGATATCCGTGGAGCTCTGACGGCAGGCGCCGCGAGTGTTCAGATCGATTTTACGGAGGGCAGGCTGTCTCTCAAGCTCGATCCCTCGGGAAATCTTCTGCGTAGCTTCGTGGAACTCAATAATCAGGTTCTAAATCGTTTCACTGCGGACGAGCGGGCCAAGATTGGCGTGCATGTTTGTCCTGGCGGCGATCATGATTCAACGCATAGCGCGGACGTCGACTACAGAGGGTTACTGCCCAACTTGTTCCGGTTGCATGCCGGCCGATTTTATCTGCAGATGGCCAGCGAGCGAGACAAGCATCGCCTGTATCCCATGATCAAGCAGCTGGCAAACGCTAACCAACTTATTTTCATAGGCGTCATCGATCCTATTGATCCAGTGGTTGAGACTGCGGCACAGGTTCGCGAGCGGGTTCTGGAGGCGGCATCCTTCCTGCCGGTCGAACAACTCGGAACCACGGACGACTGTGGCTTCGCTCCGTTTGCGGACGACACTTCAACCGCTCGGGACACAGCGTTCAAGAAGATTCAAGCGAGAGTGGAAGGAACGGAACTTGCGAGGCGGGAACTAGGCGGCTGAAACAGGCTTCAGAAAACTCCACACCGGGCAGGAAAGCAACACCTGCTGCGGCCTTTAGAGTCTGTTTGGCTCCCGGCCCTCCGGGCCTGGTTCTGATGCAGCCTGTAAAAAGAGGCTATGCGGAGCGCAGCGCCACCATCGGATCGACATGGGTGGCTCTCCAGCCTGGCGCCAACGCTGCAGCCAGCGCCGTCAGCAACAGTAGCAATGACGCCACACAGAGGCTGACCGGATCAGTCGGCCGCACTCCGACCAGCATGCTGGCCACCAGCCGCGCAAGCATGAGGCTCAGCACCAATCCCGCCGCGATGCCGTAGCCGGCTAGCTTGGTGGCATGTGCCAGCACCGCGCCCAGGATGGCGCTTCTCCCCGCGCCGAACGCCATCCGTACGCCGATCTCAAAAGTACGTTGAGCGACCGAATACGACATCGTGCCATAGACGCCCAGCATCGCCAGCAGCAGTCCGATTCCGGCGAAAGAGGAGATCAGCGCCGCCCGAAAACGTTCCGTCGCAATCGACGTATTCACCATTGCGTCCATGGTGGTAAAGCGCATCGCGATGAATGGATTCACCCGCGCAATGTTTTCGTGCACTGCATTCATCAGCGTCAGGGGCTTTACCTCCGTCCGCAGAACGATGTGGATCTGGTTTCCATAAAACGGATGTTGGGTCATCGGCATGTAGAGCGTCGGCCCCGGATTCTCCGCCGGCGACTCCTGCCGCACATCGCCTACCACTCCCACCACAGTCATCCATTTGTCCGAGTCGAGTCCACACTGGATCTGCTTGCCCAGCGGATCGGCATCGCCGAAGCTCTGCCTGGCGAGGGATTCGCTGATCACCGCCACGAAGGGACTCTCGTCCGTATCCTGCTGGCTGAACCCGCGCCCGCGTTTGATCGGAATTTCCATGGTCTGAAAGTAGCCAGGACTGGCCACGCTCCAGTCGGCGTATGGAGAATGGTTGACGTCGACAGGCCCGGCGCCAGTCACCGTGTAATACCCGTTGGAACCATAAGCACCGGTCGGCAATCCCATAATGCCCGCCACATGCTTTACGCCTGGGATTGCCGCGAGTTGCTTAAAGAGCTCATTGAACTGCTCTACGGTGCGATGCGCATCCTGGGTGGAGTGCGCCGGTGCATCCGCATCCACGATCAGCAACTGGCGCGTCTGATACCCCATGTCCCGCTCTGCCAGAGCCATCATGGTATGCAGCAGAAGGGCAGCGCCCAGCGCAAGTACAAACGTCGCTGCGACCTCCGCAATCACCAGTCCATCGCGGAGCATGGTTGCGCCCTGCCGGGTGATACCGCGCGAGGCGTCTTGTTTCAACGTCTCCGCAGGATCGACCTTCACCGCCTTCAGCGCGGGGAGCACTGACGAAGCAAGCGCAGTCAACACGGAGAGCGCCAACGTAAATCCCAGGACCCAACCGTTCAGATGAATTTCACTCGTGCGCGGTAGGTCCTTGGGCGCCATGTCCACGAGAACGCGGACTGCCGGGAAGGCCAGCAGCACTCCAGCTGCACCGCCGATGCATGAGAGGAGCAGGCTCTCGAGGATCACCGGCTGCATGACCTGCCAGTTGGAAGAGCCCAGGGCCCTGCGAATGGCGAGTTCGCGCTGCCGCTCCATGGAGCGCACCAGTTGCAGATGGGTCACGTTGACACACGCGATCAGCAGTATGAGAGCGACTGCAGCCCACAGAAACAGAAGCGTCGGGCGCGTATTTCCTGTGAGCGCCTCATGCAGCGGCTGCGGCAGTATCTGCTTATTTCGGTTCGCTGCGGGGTATGCGGTCTCAAGCCGGCGCGAAATTCCAATCAATTCTGTTCGGGCTGCGGCGAAGGTTGAACCCGAACGGAGGCGCGCTATCGCCTTATAGTTGAATGCGGTCCGTGACTCCGACTCAGGCCGCAAGGGGACTGCCTCCCATACGTGTGTGCCGGCAGGGAAATCGAAGTGGGCCGGCAATACGCCCACAATCTCCACAGGCTCGTTTTCCACGTGCAGCATCTGCCCTAGGGCAGCCTGCGCGCCGCCGAAGTGATCGCGGGCAAACTGCTCGCTTACCAGGGCGGCGTGATGAGCCTCGGCGTCGGTAAACAAACGACCCGCAATCGGCTGCAGGCTGAAGACGCGGGCGAAGTTAGCATCCGCGAAAGTCACAAGCGTATAGACCGAGTGATCGCGCAACTGCACGCCCAGATTGCCGCCACTGTAAAGGCTCACGGCCTCCATACTTCCGGCATCGTCGCGCACGTCCACTCCATCCGGTCCCGTTACGCGCGATGTGGTGTGCCCGCTGTTTGTCCAGTGCGTGGTCAGAACAGCGAGCTTGTCGGCATTCTTGTAGGGAAGCGGAGCGAGCAGGACCGATTCAATCACGGTAAAGATGGCGGCGTTTGCCCCGATGCCCAAAGCCAGCGTAAGCATCGCAGTCCCAGTGAATACCTTGTGCTTCAGCAACTGGCGCCCGGCGAAGCGAAGGTCGCCAAAGAAGCTTCTGGCGGCGTTCTCCCAGCCATACGAGTTCACCCGCTCTTTAACGACTGCTATATTGCCCGCCTGAAGGCGCGCGGCCCTCCGGGCGTCCGCAGCAGAAAGGCCGCGTGCTCTGTGCGCGGCCTCTGCTTCCTCGAAGTATTGCTCTACTTCCTCCTCTGTATCACGATCGTGTTTTGCCCGGTTCACCAGGCTACGCATGCCGTAGGTCAACTGCCGCCAGAGTGACATAGGTCACCCCTCCGCTTTCAGCAATCGCGCGATCGCAGATGCCCGGCGCGTCCAGTCTGCGGTTTCTTCCTCCAGTTGCTTTCTGCCAGTCCGTGTCAGCGTATAGAACTTCGCCCGCCGCGAGTTTTCGGTCTGGCGCCATTCCGCATCCAGCCAACCGGCGCGCTCCAATCGCTGCAGCGCAGTCAGTAGAGATCCCGGGTTCACCTTGAACACTCCGCGCGAGAGCTGTTCCACACGGCGCGCGATCCCAAAGCCGTGCATGGGCTCCAGGCTCAAGGTCTTCAGAATGAGCATGTCGAGCGTACCTTGAATTACGTCGGTATTCGGATCGGTCATAGAAGGAGACGTTAACATCGCCTCATTATGATCGTCAAGATGTGATCATCAGAGGAAGAAACGTTGCGCGGCTACTTTGTTTTTTCGCCGCTGTCCTTTGGCAGATCAAGGTAGACGAGTCCGAAGCGGGTAGATCCCGGGTGAGACGCGTCGATCCCCACGATGCGGTACTGATGGAGAGAGCCGGCGCGAAGTTCGTGATCGGTGGAGGAGTTGGTATTGTCGCCGACTTGTATGTGGCCGCAGGTAAGTCCGGTGCGTGTGACAGTCAAGGCGCCCACAGGTTTACCGTGGTCGCACTCGAGCACCTCACCGTAACGGGAGAGCCGTTTGCGATAGAAGGCCAGAACCTGTGCCGCCGAGTCGCTGGTCACGTAGTTGACCGCCAACATGCCGAAGTGAAAATCATTGATGGTGAGTCCTAAATCGGCTCCCGAATCGTTGCCCTCATCTTTGTATAGAGTTGCGCCAGGATAAGCAGGCAGGCCGATATCAGCTGCACTGGTATGGGAGTTGGCATGGAGCGCGAGATTGATGCCCGAATCTTGCCCACGGGATAACAAGCTGCCAAAGAATAGGGTGGCCACGAATAGTGAGAAGAACTGAATACGCACGGACATAAAGGTCCCTCTCCAAACGCACAAGAAGAGATACGCCGCCGCCGAGATCAAAGTTCCGAAAAGCCTCGTCGGGTCCCGTCCATTTCCTTAAACATGGTGCCGGCTATATGCTCGATGGAACAGCTGGGTCAAAGGAGCAGTGCATGTCTGTTAAAGAGTTGGCAGGAGAACGAATGAACGATTTGGAGAGGCTTCTCGGACGCGTCTACGAAGCCTTCAACCGGCGAGATGTGGATACCGTGCTGGCCGCGATGGACCCAGGGGTCGATTGGCCAAACGGGTGGGAGGGAGGCCGCGTCACCGGACGCGATGAGGTGCGCTCCTATTGGAACCGCCAGTGGGCCGTCCTTGATCCTACTGTTATCCCTGTGGCCTTCGAAGACAGGGCCGACGGCAGAATCTGTGTTCGCGTACATCAAATTGTCAGAGATCTATCAGGCGCCAGCTTGAGCGACGGAGAGGTCGCACACGTTTATGCGTTTGAAAATGGGTTAATTAAGACTATGGACATTGAAACCCCTTAGTGTTCATTTGCGGACACCCCGGCACAGATTTGAACGCTTCTGACCATTGATTTTCGCGGAATTGACCCTAACTCACTGAGTGGACGTGTTTCCTGCCACGACAGTATGGAACCCCAAGTGCATCCTCTTCGTACTACGGAGTAAGGGGAGCCCCATGCAGACGTTGTTTTTCGATCTCAAATTCGCGTTCCGCCAGCTCCGCAAGTCACCAGGATTCACCATCACGGCAGTGTTGATGCTGGCATTTGGCATTGGAGCAACGACCGCAATCTTCTCGATTGTGGAAGGCGTATTGCTGCGCCCGTTACCGTTTCCGAATCCCGGCCGGCTGGTGGTGTTGACGGATCGCATTCAAGGGGCAGATTTAAGTGGCAATGGCGAGGCGGGCGTTACCGTGCCGGATATTCGCGCCTATACGCGAGATACCAATTCCTTTGCTGCTTTGGGAGGGTATGCATTCGCGGGCTTTGAACTTTCCGGCGCCGGTGAACCCGCTCAACTGAGCGCCTCACGCCTGACTGCCGGAGTGTTTTCAGCTCTCGGAGTTGCCCCGCAGCTGGGCCGAGTCTTCACCGCAGAGGAGGCCGAGCACAACCAGCAGGTTGCGGTGATAAGCCACTCGACCTGGCAGGACCGCTTCCATGGAGATAAGCGGATTCTGGGCACTAAGATCCTGTTGGATCGAAAGCCGTATCTCATCATCGGAGTGATGCCGGGAAACTTTGAATTTCCACTCGTTGCGGGGCAACTGAATCGCATCGAGCTGTGGGTTCCGATGAGCTTTACACCGCAGGAACTCTCCACCCAGGCCGCAGGCAACTGGAGTTACCACATGGTGGGGCGCCTGAAGCCGGGCATCTCGCCGGCGCAGGCGCAGAGCGACGCGGAGCGGGTGGCGCAGGAGATTATGCGCAACTATCCGGCGGATCTGGCGAGCATACGCATCAGTTCCGTGGTGCGGCCACTGCAGGAGGAAACAGTCGAGCAGGCACGTCCGCTGTTGCAGACGCTTTTCGTGGCGGTGGCGGTGGTGTTGCTGATCGCCTGCTTCAATCTGGCTGGGCTCATGCTGGTGCGCGCCATTCGCAGGCAGAGGGAAATTGCGGTACGCCAGGCGCTGGGCGCAAGCGCGGCGGCCCTACTGCGCCAGGCGATGCTTGAGAGCCTGGCATTGAGTGTCGGCGGCGGCCTGCTAGGGCTAACGCTTGCCGGGCTGGCGCTGCACGTGGGCAGAAGCTTGCTGCCGCAAAGCCTGCCCCGCATCGATGAAATCACGCTGAATTGGAAAGTGGCGGGGTTTGCGCTGTTGCTCGCGGTTGGCACGGGACTGGTTTGCGGATTGGCGCCGGCGTTCGCCGCACTTCGCACCAACGTCAATGGCACTTTGAAAGAAGGCGGCCGCAGCGGTACCGCAGGCGGAGGTCATGCGCGGCTGCGCTCAACGCTGGTGGTGACTGAGATTGCGATTGCCCTGGTTCTGTTGACCGCCTCGGGGCTGCTGCTGCGCAGCTTTGAAAAGATGCGCACGGTCGATCTGGGATTTCGACCCGAGCACGCGACTACCGCAGGCTATTCGCTGCCGCAAAAGCAATACGCGACGCAGCCGGCGGTGGACACCTTTAACGATGAATTGCTGCGCCGGCTCGGGCAGCTACCCGGGGTTACGAGCGTCGGCCTCACCAGCTTCCTGCCCGCTTCCGCCAACAGCAATAACCAGACCTTCGTAGTGGAAGGCTACATACCCCCGCAGGGCGCGAGCATGAACCTGGCCACGGTTGCGCAGGTGACCGGCGACTACTTCCGTGCGATCGGGATTCCTCTGCTGCGCGGGCGCTACTTCACCGAAGCTGACAAGGCGGGCGCGCAGTTGATGGTGATTGTGAATCAAAAGCTCGCGCAGCACTACTGGCCCGGTCAAGATCCGATCGGAAAGCGGATGCGCATCGGCACTGCGGAGATGAAGACCCCCTGGCTGACGATTGTGGGGGAGATAGCAGATGTTAAGCTGTCTTCCCCTGACCAGCCCACGAAGGAGCAGTATTACGAACCGGTGGACCAGGCGGAAGAGGAGATTGGCTCACTTGCCTCGCCCGGCGATCTGAATGGCAATGGTGGCTATATCGTGTTGCGCTCGGCGTTGCCGGCGGAACAGATGGAAAATGCTCTGCGCGTTACCGTGGCATCGATCGATCCGCAACTGCCGCTGACACAAGTGCAGACCATGGAGCAGGCTGTCTCTGAGACCGAAGCGCCGCGGCGATTCAATACGGTCTTGATCAGCAGCTTTGCCTGTGCCGCGGTGTTGCTGGCGGTGCTTGGCATCTACAGCGTCATCGCCTTCTCGGTTGCTTCACGAGTGCAGGAGATGGCCATCCGCATGGCGCTTGGTTCGCAGCGATCCGGAATCGTGCGTCTGATTCTGGTGTCGGGTGCAAAGCTTGCCGCCTTTGGCTGCGTTCTTGGGTTGGCGGCCGCTGCCGCTGATACCACCCTGCTGCGCTCTTTGCTCTTCGGAGTGAGCCCGTTTGATCCGCTGGTGCTGACGTTGGCCGCAGTGGGCGTTCTGCTGTTGGCCCTGACCGCCTCTATGCTACCGGCGCTTCGCGCCGCCTCCATTGATCCCATGCAAGCGTTGCGCGGGGAGTAACCCCTCAGGGGCTCCTCGTTCCCTCACCAATGACGGTTGCCCCATACCCCGGATTTCCTTCACAGGAAATCCGGGAAAGGCCGCCGAACGCTCTTCGCTAATGGCCTTAGAAGATTTTCCATTGACAATCCATAACCATTAGGTTATGGTTTCTGCATGCAAAGCGCCGCCTCAGACACACTCTTCAGGGCCCTCGCCGATCCGACTCGCCGAGCTATCTTCGAGCGGCTGACACGCGACGGCGACCAGACCGTTCATGCTTTAACGGAGCGCGCGGGTGTGTCTCAGCCGATGGTCTCCAAGCACTTGTCGGCTCTGAAGCGTGCCAAGCTGGTTCGGAATCGGCGGCAAGGGCGCGAGACCCACTACCAGGCCAGACCGGAAGCTCTTGCACCCCTGGTGGACTGGATCGACCACTATGGCGCCTTCTGGAAGAGCAAATTCGATCTCCTCGGCGAGGTTCTTGAAAGGATGGACAAATGACAACACCCGATACCTCTACGCGATCCGTCGTCGTGGAAAGAGAATTCCCTCATCCGCCGGAGAAAGTCTGGAGGGCTCTCACAGACAGTTCTTTGATAGAGCAATGGCTGATGAAGAACGATTTTCAACCAGTTGCGGGCCACTCGTTCACCCTGCGTATGGAACCTATGGCGAACTGGGACGGTGTCATTGACTGCCGGGTCCTCGCTCTGGAGCCCTGCAAAACACTTTCTTACAACTGGGGTACTTTGGGGCTCGGTACCGTCGTCACATTTACGCTCACACCGACCGATGCTGGTACTCATGTGCGCGTGGAGCAGTCTGGCTTCGCTCTCGATCGAGAGGCCAACTACAAGGGCGCTCAGTGGGGCTGGCAGAAGTTCATCGGCAACCTGGAGGGAGTGGTTGCCGGGCTCAAATAACATCCACATCGAAAGGAGACTTGACCATGAACACACGTACGATTTCCCGCTGGATTCACATCATCGTCGCAATCCCGATATACGGCTACCTCTATAGTCCGTTTGAAAAGCTTCCACAGTACGCATTCCCTGCTCGGTATATCTTCTTTCCTCTCATGGTCCTCACGGGATTATGGATGTGGAAGGGCCATGTTGTTCGACGGTTTGTCTCGAGAAGACTGGCCCGCCCGCATAGCGTCGGCTAAGGCAGTTTCGCAATTACTGTGCCCTAATAAAGATCGCGAGGTGCCCGGATTTCCTGTGAAGTTTGTTGGCGTTGATAAACTTCATGCGGCTTTCCTTAATGAAAGCCGCACACGCGGCCGTTGCTTGGTGCCTCGTACAGGAAATCCGGGGGTGTGGTTTTCCTTGGGAGAAAACCACGAAAAGGCCTGCACCTTCGGTCTACACCAATTGCGAAACTGCTCTTGCAAGACGGGCCGGCAGGCGAAACGGAGAACAACGAAGCCGAGTCACGAATGCGTGACCTCTTGTTTGGTTTCTTGTGGTAGAAGCTCGGCCGGGTGGTTTTTCTCATCATCGTTCCAGTCGATATGCAGTTGATTTCTGTGGTCCAGAACCGCATCGCCGACGGCCCCTCCAAAATAATCCCAGGCCCACTCCATGAAGGCTTCGATCCTTGCGCGGGTGGAGGAGAGCAGGGCTGCATGCACACCCAGCCACGCGGCGAATCCGAGGGCACCCTGGATTTGAAGTCGATGCTCTCCGACCTCGGCCACGCCCGAGTTGCGTCCGATGATGGCCATGATGCCTTTGTCCAAATAGTGGAACGGGGTTCCTGGTTTTCCCGCACTATCCAGCAAAATATTTTTGGCACACCACTTGCCGGACTGTTCCGCAACCGAGGCCAATTGGGGCAGTGGTGAGCCATCTTTCCCGGTAATATTGGCAAAGTCTCCTAGGGCATAGACGCCGGTCAGCCCAGGTACCGTGAAGTCTGCTGCAACATCGATTCGGTCACCGTGACCCGTGGCTATCCCCAGATTCTTGGATATAGATGCAGCCTTAAGCCCACCAGCCCAAATCACAGTGTGTGTGGGGATCCTGGTGTCATCTGAGAGGATCACGTGACCGCTCGCGATCTCCTTCACTCTTGTATGCAACAGAAGCTGTACGCCTCGTTCCTCGAGCATTTTGGCGGCGTATTCCTGAGACTTGGGGGAAAAGGCGTTCAGCACAGCATGGCCCCCATCGATCAGAAAAATCTGGACATGATGCGCTTGGAGATCTTTGAAGGGCCGGTCGGGGGATAATTCCTTCTTCAGCGCAAGGCGCAACATGTCTCCGAACGCGCCCGCCATCTCTGCGCCCGTCGGGCCGCCGCCGATGATAACGAAATTCAACGCTCCCTTGGCTACAACGGAAGGGTCTCGTTCCGCGGTTTCGAGCATGGCCAGGATGCGAGACCGTAACCGTTCGGCATCATGCAGCGAGTACAGCGGATAGCTGTTCTCCTCTGCTCCCACTGTAGTGAAAAAGTTTGGCTGAGAGCCCGCGGCCAACACCAGATAGTCACCTTGGTACCGCTCACCCTCAGCGGTTTCAACCACCCGCGCGTTGACATCGACGGAGACGACCTCCGTCATCTTCACGTCCACGTTGGGATGATGGAGGAGAGTAAAGCGCAAGTTAAAGGCTATATTGTCCGGGGAGAGGATCCCGGTGGCGACCTGGTAGAGCAATGGTTGAAACTGATGATAATTGTTCTTATCAAGCAGCGTGATCCGAACATTTGGATTTGCGGCGAGTTTGCGGGCACAGTTCAGTCCGGCGAACCCACCACCTATGATCACGACATGCTTCACGCCTTGGGGAGTCTGTTCAATCGGCATTTGAAGTTCCTTCTCATTTAGTCGGATTCATGGAAAATCGCGCGATTGACATCCGGCCAGTACTCCTTCGCCGCGAAGGTGCCGAAATCCAGCAGAACGTTTGTCAGCCAGCGCTGTCCAATCTTTGTCCAGGTGCGGTACTGGGTTGGGTAATAGAGAGAGGAGATGGAGGCGGCTGTGCCGGCTCCAAAAATCTCTGACGCGTTGAAGGTTTCCCTCCCCGAATCTGTGCGCGTGATGACCGTTCGCGTTACCGCATACAGGCCCCTCTTAAAAAGACCGCCGTGGCCAAGCGTGTAGTAGCGGCTATCCTGACGCAGGACGACGGGCAGAATGCCTTCCACCCAGAGGTTCTCGTCGGTCTGGTCTGCGAATGTGTGCCAATAATATCGGCCGTACCCGGCGGCGCCTTGGTGAAACGCCGGATAGGCATTCGTCGCCTGGCTAATACCGGCCTGGATGCCGACGAAGATGAACGCGGAATAGTCGAAGCTATCGAGTGCGCCGGTCTTGAACTTCTCCTTCACAGACTGGGGAGGCAGCTTGGCTCCGGCGTTAACGGCGCGAAAGTTAGGCACGATCCATAGGATCCGCTTGGTCTGCCCCACATCTTTCGGGTTTCCAGCGTTGGGGGCGGCTGACGAACTCCCCGAAGCTGGCGGGTTTTGCTGTCCTTCAGGTAAAGCGGTAGGCGTGGGGGCATCCGGGATTGCTGTGTCGGCCACCTCAACCTGCTGGGAGAAAGGGGACAGAAGCCCGGTGACTTTTTCTTGCGCCATGCCCGGCATAGGGGACAGCAGACAGATCGCGCAGGTAACGACAAATCGCATAAAGGTGGCTGCTCTCATTAAATAAATATCCGTCAAAAACCACGGTGGTCGATAGACGTTCGTGCGTGGCTGTTTGACTACGAAATCAGTAGAAAGTCAGCTGCAGAAAGGCAGACTGACTTGGCGTTGGCCCAACGGGCGGCGATCATACCCATTTACGGACGCCCCACGATGTGCATGTGGGCGTAGGGCGAACCCGCCCACATGATGTAGGCGCCGGTAGTCTTGTGGGTGGTCGGCGGTCCGGTTGTTTTCGGATCGAACGGCCACATGATCATCCAATGAGGACCTACCTCGATGGGCTTACTCGTTATGTCATGACGATCTGAATCGCTGTGTTGCGTGGCTCCGTCCAGCATATAGGTTATACCTGGGACCGTGTTGGTCAGCTTTGGTTTGTGGGCCTTGGCGTCAGCAAACCACTGCCGCGAAGCCTCATCAACACACATAGGCGGTTCTCCAACGACGTTCGGGTTGCCTGGCATGCAGGTGAAACCGTTGTTGTTTCCCTCACGGAGCACTACCATCTTACCCTGCGCGTCGGTGTCGATGATCCTGGTTCCGCTGGTGATGTTGGGCGGCCCGGGAAAATCGCCCTGCGCGGCACAGGAAAAATGCATTCCAGCACCGAGCGGCAGGATAGCGGTCAGTCCCAAGAGCGTGAAATTCAGCTGCCCGGATTTCCTGTACTCTGCGCTGGACACGGCCGCGTGTGCCTTCATTGAGTAAAGCCGCATGAACTTTTCCAACGCCAACGAACTCCACCGAAATCCGGGTCCGCAAAAGTCATTTCCGCCCCTTTAGCTAGGTTTGATGTGGCTGACGCCCTTTGGTTCTAAAGTTTCTTCACCAGGAGCCAATGAAAATGGCTGCATGAGCCAGGGAATCAACAGTTCTTGCTTTGTATCAGGGCCCGACTTTGTCGTGCCGTTGAGCCCCAACAAAGACTCGGGCTAAACAGGCTGCGGAAAAACCCTGGTCCGAGATCGGCCAGCGCTGCGGCTTTCATCGAGGAAAGCCGCATGAAGCGTGTAGAAACCACCAAGCTCGGCAGGAAATCCGGGGCATGCGGGGGCTCCACCGGGGCCCGGGTCCGTCACTTTGGTGGGAGCCCTCTGCTTTAGCAGAGGGAAGCAACGCTTCAGCGTTGCGGGGAAGAGTTCGAAAATGATCCTGCGCTTTAGCGCCGGCATCCCAGGGGCTTTTACAGTCTGCGTGAGAACCGGAAGAGAAACCGCAGGTCCCTCCACTTCGCTACCCCGGATTTCCTGTGGAACTTGGTGGCGTTGGCGAACCTCATGCGCCCTTCTTTACGGAAGGGCGCACACGCGGCCTTGTCTGGTGCTACCTAGCAGGAAATCCGGGTACGCTCCGGTCGGGATGACAGTTCTGTGGGACCATCGACAGCCATTTCTGTGACCGCTTTTGAGGCATTTCCTTGCCTCAGAATTGTCATCCCGACCGGAGCGTAGCGAAGTGGAGGGACCTGCGGTTTCTCTTCCGGTTCTCACGCAGACTCTTTTATAGCCCCTGCCACGGCCGAAGGACGCGCACACGCTCAAAAGCCCACGTCTTTTTAGCTTGTGCACGACTAAAGTCGTGCCTTGATACAAAAGCGAAACTGCATTTGCCATAGTAGGAGTAGCCTAGAAGAGCCGCGTATGACCTATTGCCGATTTACCCTCTTCGCCGCTCTCTCTTTCTGCTTTCTACTCTCCCCGGCTCCCGCGCAGGTGGCGCACGTACCACCCTCCAATACGCAACTCGCCAACCCGCAGATCGAGCGCAAGGTCGATGCACTGCTCAAGCAAATGACCCTCGACGAGAAGATAGGCCAGTTGGTGCAGTACAGTGCCACCGAAGCGCACCCCGCGCCCACCCCCGGCAACACAACCGTTGCTCTCAACGTGAACCCTCCCGCCCCTGGGGGAGTCGATAGCTACGCGCTGGCGCAAAAGGGGGAACTTGGCTCCATGCTCAACACGGTCGGGCAGGGGCTTACGAACCATTTCCAGCACGCTGCCGTTGACAACACGCGCCTGCATATCCCACTGCTTTTCGGCGCTGACGTCATCCACGGCTTCCGCACCATCTTTCCCGTTCCGCTTGCCACTGCATCCAGCTGGGACCCCGCCCTGATCACGGATCTCGCTCACTTGGCCGCCATCGAGGCCCGCACCGCAGGTGTCGACTGGGTTTATTCACCCATGGTCGACATCTCGCGCGATGCGCGATGGGGTCGCTGCACCGAGAGCGCGGGTGAGGACCCCTACCTGGGCTCCGCGATCGCTCGTGCCTATATCCGCGGCTACCAGGGCGACAGCCTCTCCGCACCGGATTCGGTTGCCGCCTCGGTCAAGCATTTTGCCGCCTACGGTGCGGCTGAGGCGGGCCGTGAGTACAACACCACGGACATGAGCGAACTACTGCTGCGCCAGGTCTACCTGCCGCCCTATCACGCAGCGGTTGAGGCCGGGGCGGCCACTGTGATGTCGTCCTTCAATTCGCTCAACGGCGTGCCCGCAACCGCCAACCCTTTTCTGCTGCAAACCATCTTGCGCGGCGAGTGGGGCTTCGACGGCCCCGTGGTCTCCGACTACACGGCTGTCATGGAGCTCACGCATCACGGCATCGCGCTCGATCCCGCCATGGCGGCCCAAAAGGCGTTGGTGGCCGGCGTGGATATCGACATGATGTCGCACTACTACGACGCCGAGTTGCCCGCGCTGGTCAAGTCAGGCCGCGTGCCGATCGCTGTGGTGGACGAGGCCGTGCGCCGCGTCCTACGGCTCAAGTTCGCGCTCGGTGTCTTCGATCACCCCTTCACCGAAGGCCCCGAGGTAACGGGAGCAGTCCCCGAGCACCGCCCACTTGTCCGCCGGGCGGCGGAGGAGTCTTTCGTCCTGCTGCAGAACAACCCCGCGCCCGCAGACCCGCTTCTGCCTCTGGCAAAGACCACCAAGAGAATCGCCCTCATCGGCCCGCTCGCCGACGATGCCGACGATATGGTCGGCGCCTGGTCCGGCGCCAACAATTTCGGCGATGTGCGTACCTTGCGCGCCACCATGGTGGAGCGAGCCCAGCAAAGCGGAGCGATCCTTACGTATGAGAAGGGAACTGAGATTTCCGGAACTTCGGACTCAGGATTCGCGGCTGCGGTTGCCGCCGCACAGAACTCCGATGTCGCCATCCTCGCCCTTGGAGAGTCCAGCGCCATGAGCGGCGAAGCCGCGTCGCGAGCTCACCTGGACTTGCCTGGGAACCAGCAGCAGTTGCTCAAGGCTGTCGTCGCAACCGGCAAGCCTGTCGTCCTGCTCATTTTCTCCGGCCGGCCGCTGGTGCTGGACTGGGCCGCTCAGCATGTGCCTGCAATCATGGAAGTCTGGTTCCCTGGGGTCGAAACTGGCCCCGCGATCGTTGACACCCTATTCGGAGATGTCGCTCCGAGCGGAAAACTCACCATGAGTTTTCCGCGCGCTGTGGGGCAGGAGCCGCTCTACTACAACCAGCTTCCTACGGGCCGTCCGATCCAACACCCTGACCCGGCTCATCCTGGCGCCTACGTCGAGATGAAATTCGTCTCACGCTATCTGGACGTGCCCAATGACGCGCTCTTTCCCTTCGGACACGGCCTTACCTACTCGACGTTCGGCTATTCCGGCGTTTCACTTTCTATGCAATCCATCAGCTCGGCCTCGCTCATGCGCGATCACAAGCGCCAGCCAATGGTCGCAACCGCCACGGTCACCAATACAGGCAAGCGCCGTGCCACTGAAATCGTCCAGTGCTATGTCAATATCCGAGGCGCCAGCACCGAGCAGCCGGTACGCAATCTCAAGGGCTTTGCGCGCGTCACCCTCGACCCAGGTGATTCCCGGACGGTTCACTTTCCCCTTGGTTTCGGCGAACTTTCCTTCTACAACGTCAAGGCTCAACAGGTGGTCGAGCCGGCTGACTATACCGTCTATATAGGCGGCAGTTCCACCGCTACAAATGCTGCTCACTTTACCACCACGCCGTAACTTCGAGCGCAAGGCCGCCCTCCCCTTTTGTCATCCCGCCTGTCCCGGCGTGCCGTGGAACCGAAGCGACCTGTCCCGGCGTGCCGTGGAAGCGTAGTGGAGGGACCTGCGGTTCCCTCCACCAGCATCCGATGCAAAGGAGCAGAACGGGCGTTGGCGCACTTCATACGGCTTTCCTTATTGAAAGGCGCACACGCAGTCATGGATGGAGCCACGTACACGAAATCCGGATACGTGGGCCTAAAATGGTTTCTTCGAATGCTTTCACGAGATGCCCAAACCTTGGCTTTGGTCCGTTGCCGCTTCTAAACAATTTTGCCTCGCGCTTCGTCCAAGATTAAGTGTTTCTTGGCAAGGAGCCGTACGTGCGAACTCTTTTCCGTCGTCGGAACTGGACTGCATTTTCCCTGCCGGCATTCTTCGTCCTGGCGCTCTACGCACAAAACCCGGCACAGACGATCCGCGGGGGGAATGGGGTTACGCTGCCTCCTCCTCCTCCGACCCCGGTGCATTCGGTCAGCGATGAATATCAGGGCACGCAGATCGAGGACCATTACCGCTGGCTCGAGGACGCAAAAAGCCCGGAGACGCGGGCCTGGATTGACCAGCAGAACAAGTACACTCAGCAATATTTATCTCAGCTGAAAAATCGGCCGGAAATTATCCAACAGCTGACCGAACTGGAGCGTGTCGACGAATACTCCACGCCTGCGCTGCGCGGCGGAAAGTACTTCTTCAAGAAGCGGCTCGCGGGCGAAAACCAGGCGTCGATCTATGTGCGCGATGGCTGGAAGGGCAGTGACAGTCGCCTGATTGACGCGACCAGTCTCAGCGCTGACCAGAACACTTCAGTGTCTATTGAGGATATTTCCAAAAACGGCAGCCTGTTGGTTTACGGCGTGCGCCAGGGCGGCGCAGACGAGCAGTCCGTGCATGTAATCCAGGTGCGCGAGCGCAACCCACTGCCCGATGTGTTGCCCTCCGCCCGGTACGAGAGTGTGAGCCTGGGGCCTGGGAACAAAGGAATCTATTACGCCGTTTTCACCCATCAAGGCACCAACGTCTATTTTCACCGCTTCGGCACAGCTATCCAAAGTGACAGCAAGATTTTTGGCGGCGAATATCATGGCGAGAAACTGGGCGAGATCGATCTGGTCGACGGCTGGGTGAGCGAGAATGGGCACTATCTTCTGCTCGACATCAGTCATGGAGTCCCGTCCACACGAGACGACATCCTGGTAAAGGATCTGCGCCAGCCCGGGAGCGATTTTGTTCCGCTGGTGTATGGCGTTGAGGCACACACCCTAGCTTTGAATATCGGCGACCGCTTCTTTCTGGAAACGGATTACCAGGCGGCAAATAAGCGCATTGTGGAGGCCACGCCCGGCGCCCAGCCCAAGGAATGGAAAACGGTCATCCCCGAGGGCAAAGATGTCATCAACGGATCGAGCATCGTGGGTGGCAAACTGTTCGTCACCCGCTTGCACGACGTCAAGACCGAGACGACCATCTATACCTTGGACGGCCGCTCCACTGGCACCATCGACTATCCGGGAATCGGATCGAGCTCGGGAGTGTATGGGCTCCCCAGCCAGAAGGAAGGCTTTTACAGCTTCGAATCGTTCATTCAGCCGCCAACCATTTTTCGCTACGACACCAGGAAGGGAACCAGGAACAGAAAATCGGAAGTCTTCGCCGCGCCCAAGGTCCCCTTTGATTCCTCACAGTACGAGGTAACGCAGGTCTTCTACACTTCGAAGGACGGCACGCGTGTCCCTATGTTCATCGCCGGCAAGAAGGGCCTGGCGCGCAACGGCCAGGCACGGCTTCTGATGACCGGATATGGCGGTTTCGATGTGCCCATGCTGTCCGCGTGGGGACCCGAATACGCCTGGTGGATGGAGCAAGGTGGGTTTTTCGCGCTCCCCAACCTGCGCGGCGGAGATGAGTATGGCGAGCCGTGGCACAAGGCGGCGATGTTCGAGCACAAACAAAACGTGTTCGACGACTTCTTTGCGGCTGCCCAGTACCTCATCGCCAACCACTACACCGTGCCGGAGCGGTTCGCGCTCCGCGGGCGCTCAAACGGCGGCTTGTTGATGGGCGCCGCTATCACGCAGCGGCCTGATCTCTTTGGCGCGATCTGGTGCGGTTATCCCCTGCTCGACATGCTGCGCTATCAGAAGTTTGAGATGGGCCGGCTCTGGACCACGGAATACGGTTCCGCGGAGAAGGCAAAGGACTTCGCCTACCTGCTCAAATACTCTCCGTACCAGAATGTGAAGCCGGGCGAAAAGTATCCCGCGATCATGTTCTTCACTGGAGACAACGACACCCGCGTGGATCCGCTGCACGCGCGCAAAATGACAGCCCTCATGCAGGCCGATAGCGGCGGAGACCGTCCCATTCTGCTGCACTACTCGCTCAAAGGAGGGCACAGCTCAGGGGTGTCGCTCACACAGCTGGTGGCCGACCAGGCGGATGAACTGGCCTTCCTTTGGAACGAGACCAGTGGGAAGTAAGGTTCCGTCTTAGCGGATCAATGCCACCTCTCCGCGGGCGGCGGGTACCTCGATGCACCGGTCGTAGCTTATACGTATAGCGTGAGTTATGTGCCAGGAGAGGCATAGGAGAGGTGCCGGAGACCAATATCTCCAGCAAAATGATTGAACAATTGATTACTCTTTTGCGTAGTGAGGAAGCAGACTATTAGTCATGCTTGAGCCCTACAAGAACGGGAAATCAAACGGGGTTAATGGGAATCGCACGGTCCGGTTCGGGGCCTTTGAGGCGGATCTCCACTCGGGAGAGGTGCGTAAATCGGGCAGCCGTATCAAGCTCCAGGAGCAGCCTTTTAAGGTGCTGCAGATTCTGCTGGAACACCCCGGCACCCTGGTGACGCGCGACGAGCTGCAGGCCCGGATATGGCCGTCGGAGAACTTCGGAGACTTCGATCACGCAGTCAATGTTGCGATTGGCAAGCTGCGAACAGCCCTGGGGGATACCGCCGACAACCCTTGCTTCATTGAAACGGTGCCCCGCCGGGGGTATCGTTTTGTTGCCAAATTGGAGGATCCTCCGGTTGAGGCGGCGCCGCCCGAGGCTCAGGCAAGCAGTGCGCCACCGAGCGGAAGGCCGGCCGGCAAAAGGCGTGTGCTGGCGGCATTTCTGGCGTTTGTTGTTGCTGCGGTCCTCGTCGGATTGGGAGTGTTGCTTGGCCACCGCACTGTGCGGACGCAGTCGCCGGATTTTCAACGTCTGACTGTGCGCCATGGCACGGTGTATAACGCCCGGTTTGCGCCTGATGGGCACAATGTGATCTATGCTGCCTCGTGGGACGGCGCACCCATCAAGATCTTCTCCATCGACCTTAATTTGAATACCTCGCGAGATATGGAGTTGCCGGCAACGCATCTGCTTGCGGTTTCGTCCTCCGGCGAAATGGCAGTACTGGAATCGGTTGATCCGTATTTTATGTTTACCATCCAGGGCACGCTGGGTAAGGTCCCTCTGACTGGGGGGTCGCCGCGCAAGATCGCCGAGCACATCGAATGGGCGGACTGGTCTTCGGATGGGAAGACGCTCGCCGTTGTTCACGCTACGGGAGAGAAGCGGCGCCTGGAATATCCCCTGGGCCATGTGCTTTATGAGACTGCCGGATGGATTAGCCATCCCAGGATATCTCCCAAAGGGGACGCAATCGCTTTTCTCGATCACCCATCGCAGGACGATGACCAGGGTGTGGTTTCGGTGGTTGACCTTGCCGGGCGCAAGCGCGTGCTCTCTACCGGCTGGGAAAGCGAGGAAGGACTGGCATGGTCTCCGGATGGAAGCGAGGTTTGGTTCTCGGCCGCCCGCGCCGGGCTCGAACGCCGCATCTACGCCGTTGACCTGACCGGGCGCCAACGCCTTGCTTACCAGGCACTGGGCGGCGTCACGCTCGAAGACATCGCTCCCGACGGGAGAGTGCTGTTAACGCGCGATGAAGACCGCGCCGGCATGATCGGCGCCGGCCCAGGGGCAACCAAGGAGCAGGATCTTTCTTGGGAGGACTGGTCTCTCCCCGTGGATCTGTCTCCCGACGGCAAAACCTTGCTCTTCGACGAGCAGGGAGAGCAGGGTGGACCCACCTACACCGTTGCCATGCGCAGTACGAGTGGCTCGCCACCGATTCCCCTGGGTGAAGGGATGGCGGGCGACCTTTCTCCTGATGGCAAGTGGGCAGCCTCGGATGTGTCCTACTCCCAGATCATGCTCCTGCCAACGGGTGCGGGAACGTCCAAGCGAATTGATAAGGGGGGAATAGATCGCTATGGGCACATGATCCACTGGATGCCCGACAGCAAGCAGATCGTCTTTACCGGGAACCTGGCGGGGCAGGGGGTTCGCTGCTTTATTCAGAACATTGACGGTGGCAAACCCCGGCCCCTTACTCCCGAGGGCGTTGGCATGTGTCAGGTCTCGCCCGACGGGCAATTGCTTATCGGCCACGATCTTATCGGCGGAGTAGCCCGGTTTTATCCCATGGACGGCGGGGCGCCGCGTGCCATTCCGGGTCTTGCGCAGGGTGAGATAGTTGAATGGAGCTCTGACCCGCACATTTTGTACGTGTATCAGGAGAAAGACGAACCGGTCAGGGTTTATCGCTTGAACGTGGTCAGTGGCGAGAGGGAATTCTTCAAAGAATTTCACCCTAGCGATATCACAGGACTGAGTAATATGACTCACATTCTTTTCAGCGCGGACGGCCGAGCGTACGTCTACAGCTATATTCGGATGCTCTCCGAACTGTATCTGGTCAAAGGACTGAAATAAAGGTTCGTCACATGTCTACCGATGTCGGCCCGGTATACGTATGCGCGTTCTGCTCTATTCCGTACGCAGCGCTTGCATGGGCTCGATGTACGCGGCCCTCCGCGCGGGAATAAGAGCGGCAATCAATCCGACGACCGAGAGCGTCACAGCCACGGCGACATAGGTCCACACATCCAGCGCTTGCACCTGGTACAGGAAACCCTTAATCAGCCGGGTTGTAGCGAAAGCCAAGAGGAGACCAGCGCCGAGGCCGGTGCCGATCAGGATCGAACCCTGGCGGAGGACGAGTTGCGCAACACTCTTCCGGGTTGCGCCCAATGCCATGCGGACGCCTATCTCGCGGCGGCGATAGCTCACCAATTGCGACAACACACCGTACAACCCGGCAATCACCATGGCCACGGCGAGTCCCGCGAATGAGCCGACAAGATCCAATCCCAACCGCTGGTTGAAGGTGTTCTTTTCGACGGCCTGCTGCATCGTTTGAAAGTTATCCAGTGCAAAGCCTGGAGCCGCCTGATGGAAGACCGAGCGCATCTCCGTGGCGACGGGAATGTCGCCCCGGGTCTTCACCACAAAGTCCACTACGGTTCCCAATAGAGCCTGGTAGAACAGAGAGGTGGTGGGAACCTGCTGCTGAGGCACCAGAATGAATGGCTGGACTGTACCCCCGACATTGCTGTCCACCTGATCGGCAAGAACGCCAACGATGGTATACGGCTTGATCATGCCCGTTTCTTTGCCGCCCAGGTTGATTTGCTGTTGCAGGGGGTCCTTGCCCGCGAAATATTTTTTGGCGAGGGCGTCGTTGATCACAACGACGAAGGGAGCGGTGGCGACATCGTCGTCGTCGATCATCCGGCCGCGCAAAACCGGTGTGCCCATGGTGCGGGCGTAACCTCCGCTGACGGCGGAAATGCGAGCTTCTGGTTTATGATCGTTCGCTTGACTGAGGATGGCAAAGCTCGTCTTCATGTCCATACCCGAGAGCGGCGGAGTGGTGATCAACGCGGCGCTTTGCACGCCAGCAACCTGGCGGATGCGGTCGAGCACGGGCTGGTAGGTGAGCGTGGCGATTGAAGGCGGCGCATTCCCCGTGTCTTCTGAAACCGCCATCCCGGTAAAGCCCGCAGCATCGGCGGGCGTGGCCGAAAACATCGTTACCCGGGCGGTTTCAAAACCAAGCCGTGACTGTTCCAGATTCCACAGGGTGTGAAACAGTAGGCCGGCTCCGACCAGTAGCAATGTCGAGAGAGCAACCTCGCCTGCGACCAGCCATCCGCTCAGCCTTCTGCTGACGGAGCGAGAGCCGATGCCGCGGGAAGCCTGCTGCAACGCCGCTTGCGGATTCGCACGAGCCACCAGCAATGCGGGCAACAGGGAAGAGAGCACAGTGGTGACGATTGCGATGGCGGCGAGGGCCAGCACAACCGTCCAATGGATGGCAATGGAGTCGGCTCGCGGGATGGTCCCCTCGGGCAATTTGCGGGTGGCTACCATCGCCAGCTGGGCCAGCATCACTCCAACGCCACAGCCGGCGAGGCTCAACATCATTCCTTCAGAGAACAGCTGCCTTACCAGGCGCAACCGGCTTGCACCCAGCGCGGCCCGAACCGCGAACTCCTTCTGACGGCCCAGGCAGCGGGCGATCAGCAAGTTGGAAACATTGGCGCAGGCGATCAGCAATACAAGCACCAGGGCCGCGAGGAGGGAATAAAGTATTGGGCGCACCGGCCCAGTCAGCACCTCCTGGTAGGGTGTAGCGCGAACCGCGAAAGCGCTCTGGTCCTTCGTCTTAGGAATGTGGGCAGCGATCGCATCCAGTTCGCGCTGGGCTTGCATCGTGCTGACTCCCGGACGGAGTTCGCCCACAATGCTGAGAAAGTGGTAACCCCGATCCTTTGACATCTCCGCTGTCGGCTTTAGCGGCAGCCATACGCCTTTGCGAATATCCGGACCCATGCTCTCAGGGAAAAGAAACGAACGCGGCATCACTCCAACCACGGTGCGGGGTTTGCCGCTGATCCTGACCACCTTGCCGACGATCCCTGGATCGGCCTGGAAGCTCTGCCGCCAAACGGCCTCAGAGAGGAGCACCACTTCCGCGGCGCCCGGTTCGCCTTCATTCTGAGTGAAGGTGCGGCCCAGCAGAGGCTGTACGTCCAACATGGAAAACAGATTCGGTGTCACGCGCGGGGCGACCACGCTTTCTGAGGCATCCTGGGTCTCGACCACGCCTATGTCCTCGGAATAGGCCGCGACCGCCTTTAATTGCTGTGACTGGTCGCGAATATCGCGGTAGTTGAGCCACGATGTGGCTCCGAAACCCGGCTGGTCAACCGGACCGATATAGAGCAAGCGATCCGCATGCGCATAGGGCAGCGGCCGCAGCAAGACACTCTCGATGACGGTGAAAATGGCCGTGTTTGCGCCAATACCGAGTGCCAGGGTCATAATCGCGAGCAGGGCAAGTCCCGGTGACTGGCGAAGTTGGCGCAAGGCGCCCCTTAAATCGTTCAACCAGGTTTTGATAGAAGCCTCCCGCGCAAGCCATCGCGTGTCTAAGGTGGTGCACTTTTGTTGCCAAATCCCTTGCCGCCCAGCCGCTGCGTTTTCCAATTCGGCCGGCGACGCCTGTCCGGAATTGCAAAAGGTTGTTCGCAAACGAACAGTGCAAGGCACCCGGAACTTTGCTAAAAGCCCATCCTGTCATCGGCTGAGGGGCCATAGAGCGCAGGCACAGGAAGATTATTCAGCCGGAGATAGACGCCGAGCTGAGCACGGTGATGAATCTGATGGTTGAAAAACATGGTACGAAACAGTTCTAAGTGTGGGGCATCCGCGAGGGTTTTATCGCCGAATACCATGATGCAATTACGTTCGAGGTCGGCATCGGACTGCCGCATAAGAGTATCGCGCAATTCGGACGAGGCCTGATCAAACGTGCGCACGGCTGCCTCAGAGGATTCAAAGATCAATGGGGGAAATTTCCGCTGGGTCAGATCCAGCTTCTCTACCGATAGGATCGACGTTGCAAACTTGGGTAGCGTGGCCACATGCATAGCCAGCCGGCCCATAGGCATCGACTTCTCATGGGGCTTGAATTCGGCCAGATGGGCGGGGATGCGTTCCAGCGTAGTGCGGGTATTTTTTGCCTCGATGTCGTAGTCTTGAAGCAGAATGTCGGCGATAGTCATGATGAGCCTCCAGGGAAACAGCATAATCGCAGCGGGCCAGTTCGCGCTTGGTTAGCGCGTCTCCGGGCAAAGTAATCGCGAATCTGCCAGACCACCGATCACATCCAACAACAGTACGGCCCATCTCCAACCAAAAGGTGCATATGAAATACAACACTCTCGGCCATACAGGCCTTCTCGTCTCTGAACTGTGCCTCGGCACTATGACTTTTGCAGCGGGCGAAGGCATGTGGAAGCCGATCGCCGGCGTCGAACAAAAGCTTGCGGATGAACTGGTCCGCCTCTCCGTAGACGCGGGTATCAACTTCGTGGATACG
Organism: uncultured Acidobacteriaceae bacterium; assembly: GCA_963711525.1. Lineage (GTDB taxonomy): Bacteria > Acidobacteriota > Terriglobia > Terriglobales > Acidobacteriaceae > PALSA-350. Next base: position 660,628 of record CAVQEO010000001.1, read on the forward strand.
GCGGATGTTTACACCAACGGGGAATCGGAGAAGGTTCTTGCCCAGGCGATCGCCAATCTGGGCATCGCGCGCAAAGACATTGTCATCGCTACCAAGGCCTACGGACGGACCGGCCCCGGCAGTAACGACGTCGGCGCTTCTCGGGGACATATCATGGATGCGGTGGAAGCCTCCCTCAAACGACTCAAAACCGACTACATCGATCTCTACCAGATCCACGCGGCCGATTCGGTCACGCCTATTGAAGAATCCCTGCGCGCACTGGACACTCTGGTTACGCAGGGAAAGGTCCGCTACATCGGTTGCTCCAACTGGTATGCGTGGCAGATCATGAAAGCTAATGGCATCTCCGAGCTAAAAAACCTCGCCAAGCTCGATACGCTACAGGCCTATTACTCCATAGCAGGCCGTGACCTGGAGCGGGAGATCGTGCCGCTGCTCGAGGACCAGCGCACCGGGCTCCTGGTGTGGAGCCCTCTGGCCGGCGGACTCCTTTCCGGCAAATACACCCGCGAGCATCAAAAGCCGGAGGACTCAAGACGTTCAGCCTTTGACTTCCCGATCGTGGATAAGGAGCGCACCTGGCGCATTATCGATGTTCTTCAGCCCATAGCCAAGGCTCATGAGACCAGCGTGGCCACGGTTGCACTGGCCTGGATTCTAGCCAAACCGTTTGTCAGCTCCATCATCATTGGGGCCAAGCGCGTTGATCAACTGCAACAGAACCTGTCTGCTGCTGACCTTCGGCTTAGCGAAGAAGAGATGCAGAAACTCGATGAGGTAAGCGCGCTTCCGCCTGAGTATCCCGGCTGGATGATTCCTTTCCAAAACAGGAACCGTCTTGCCGATGTACCGCGCTTTTAATCGATCCAAACCTCGATCAAGGATCAAGGCCAAGGCAGTACGGCCCATCCAGCAGATTTGACCATGCTGCCAAAGCCTCCTGCGCCGCTTGCCCTCTTGGCTACGAAGGCCTCGAGGGCTTGCCTCCTCGAGACCGCGATAGTGTATTCTGGCACCTCGCGAGATCCTTTGTTACGTTTGCGCGCCGTCCCACACATATATAGAGACGTGTTTGCTTCCTAGACTCCTGGATCTTGTTGATCCGCAGACGGTGTGGTTCACGGGTACGCCGCTATAGACAAGTCACCGGATGGGAGTCATGGCAGACCGCGAGCAAGCCGCCGAGCAACTGTTTGGAGAAGCTCTCAGTTTGCGGCCGGAGCGAAGATCCGCGTTTCTTGACCAGGCATGCCGCGAAGCGCCTGAGCTACGACAGTTGGTTGAGGAGCTTCTGCGCGAAAACGAACGAATCGGCAGCTTCCTTGCTGAGCCCCTGCTCAGCCCGGGCGGTCAATCAGCGGTACTCATTGGGGACACCATTTCGCACTACCGTATCGTCGAAAAACTCGGCGGTGGCGGCATGGGTGTCGTCTATAAAGCTGACGACCTTGTCCTCGGCCGCCCGGTTGCACTCAAGTTTCTCGCTGACGATCTGGTGCAGGATGCGCAAATACTGGAACGCTTTCGCCGCGAAGCTCGTGCAGCATCTGCTCTCAACCACCATGGTATCTGCACGGTTTACGAGATCGGCGAGCAAGATGGCAGGCGCTTCATCGCCATGGAATTCTTAGATGGCATGACGCTGAAGGATCGCATTGCAGACAGATCTATAGACATCCAGGTGGTACTATCGCTGGCCATCGAAATCGCCGACGCGCTCGATGCTGCCCACAGCAAGGGCATCGCGCACCGCGACATCAAGCCTGCGAATATCTTCATCACGGCGCGCGGGCATGTGAAAGTTCTCGACTTCGGGTTGGCGAAATTCGCGCCGGCTGCCGGCCTTGCCGGAGCGGAGACTGAGTCTTCAGCCCCCGGCTGGCGACACACCAGCACCGGCGCGGTGTTCGGCACTTGCAATTACATGTCGCCCGAACAAGTGCAAGGCAAGAAGCTGGATAGCCGCACCGATCTTTTTTCTTTCGGCGTTGTGCTCTATGAAATGACTACCGGGGTCTTGCCCTTCCGTGGACAAAGCATTGGCATCATCCTCGAGTCCATTCTCAATCGGACGCCGGTCGCACCGGTGCGTTTGAATCCAGACTTGCCGGCCGAATTGGAGCGCATCATGGCAAAGTGCCTGGAGAAGGACCGCGATTTGCGGTACCAACATGCTTCTGAGTTGCTGGCAGACATGCAGCGGCTCAAGCGTGATCTGGATTCTGGCAGCGGAGTGGCAAATCAGGCCCCAATGATTGCGACGGCTCAGACGCCCTCTGAGCAGGAGGGAATCAGTGCCACCAACGTGAGCGCGAAGCCCTTTCCGTGGAGGCGTCCCGTTGCCGTGATTGCCGTCCTCCTCCTGTTATGTGCAGCAGGGATTGGCGTGTATTTCATCTTTCACCGCGCTGCTTTCGCCCGATGATAGGACGCTGAGGCTTTTCCAGTCGCGCAAGGACGTTAGGAAGCGCCTGCAAGCCGCTCCGTTCCTATCTCTGCATGGTTCTCGGTCTCAATCGACGCCGCGATCACCATACCCGTGGCCACGCACTCGAGCAGGATGCGAATTCCCAGGCGTGACTCGGATACTCCAAAGATCCATACGGCTCCGCCGATCGCAACTCCTGCCGCCGCGCCGGCGAATAAACGCATCGACGTCCGGCGCGGCACTCCAAGCAAAGCAAAGATCCCCAGCGAGCACAACCCACTCAGGAGACTCTCGGAGGCGCCCAACTCGATCTCACGAATCGGCATCTCCCGTGGCAGAAAGGAAATAGCCCGCCGGGGTAAGCGAGGTCTTCTCGCACCCAAGTCCGCATGCGCGACTAGTTTGCCGTCCACGTACAACCTGGAAGTTCGTCCGTCGTAGACCGCTGCCACAAAGGCTGGGTGGTCGAGCGAGAGAACAGGTCCGGAGTACAGCGCAGGGTTGGCCCCGTTCGTTCCAGAGGAGGGTGTCCGCAGGCGGAATGTGAGTGTGTCGTGGATCTGGGCCAGGGTGAAGTTGCGGTTGCGGGGATCTCGAGAATACGTGATGATGCGCGCGGGACCGCTCTGCCCGAGGTTGTTCGTCTGCATGGAAACCAGAAGTGTCATCTTGTTTTGCCTAACGAGCGCGTCATGGAATCGGAGTTCTTCGTCGCTGGAGAGGAGCGAACGCCCGTAAGGCAACTCTGAAATCGCGGGTGGTATCAGTCCGCCGCTCGGCAGTGCAGCGCTATCTGCATGAGCCGCTTGGCGTGCCAGATCGTCGATCTGTGAGGGAGGCATGGCGAAGGGATAGATTTGAAATTCTGAGATCGTTCCAGCCCACGGCCGGTCACCGGTTAATTCGTTTCCCAGTGCCAAGTGAAAGGTTGGGCTCCAGTTGGAGAAATCTGAATGCGTCGGATGATCGACGAGCAGGATGACGCCGATTACCGCCACTGGGATTCCCGCGGCCGCGAGCAGCCGAGGTATGGGCAGCGATTTCGGATCTCTGCCGATAGCGCGGAGCCAAACCAACGCTACCAGGTAGCCGACCAGGGCTCCGCACGTATTGCTCGCGATATCAGAGGCCGACGGGATGCGGTCAACGTATCCCAACTGCAGCGCTTCAGCAACGGTTGATAAAGATAGGCCGAAGAGGAATGTACGCAGGAGCGACGATCCGCTCAGGGCGATGCCCAAAGGCATGTACAAGAGGATATTGTTCAGGAAATCGGGACCCCCGAACCTGTTGTCGATATATCTGAGCGAAGGATGCCGAAGTCCTACTGGCACCATCGTGGCTACGACAATCAGGGCGATTGACGGAGCCAGCAGGCGAAGGTGCAGGCGCGGTAGCGAGAATAGCTTCAAAGGGAGATTGGCCCAAGGGGCAGTATACGTTGGGGAAAAGTTCTCAATCTGGATTTACGGGGACGGGGGCAATGTTTCCACAAAAGCCCGATTTGAGACTCAGCGGCATGGCTTCCTCGTGGTAATGATTCGCTATATTACAGGACGGATGTCAAAATACGGCGGCGAAAGTGCATCTCAGAATCAGGCGATCGTATTACGGACATTGGCACTGAACATCGGCACAGGGATAGTTATCATAGGAGCGAACGCTGCCGTGCCTTCAAGGTGACCGTTACCAGAGGACTGATGTCATGCGTACGCCAATATTCCAGCTTGATGCTTTTACCACCCGCCGATTCGCGGGGAATCCCGCCGCAGTGATGCCGATGGGCAGCTTTTTGGGCGATGCGACGCTACAGGCCATTGCGGCCGAGAACAACCTGGCGGAGACGGCGTTTTTGGTGCCGGAAGACGGCGACTATCGGCTGCGCTGGTTCACGCCCGCCACCGAGGTGCCGCTTTGCGGCCACGCCACCCTGGCCAGTGCAACGGTGGTCATGGAGAGGCTGGAGCCGGCACGGCGCAGGGTGGTTTTTCACTCGGCCAGCGGGCCGCTTACCGTAAACCGGGCGGAGGCGGGATATGTGATGCAATTCCCGGCCCGGACGGCCGAGCCGGTCCCGGCGCCCCCGGGCCTGGCCGAAGCGCTCGGCGTGGTTCCCGTTGAGGTGTTTGCGAACGCCTTCAGTTACATGGCTTTGCTGGCGAACGCGCAGGTGGTACGTGAACTTTCTCCGGATATCGCCAGTATCGCCCGCCTCGACCGCGGCGGACTGATTGTGACCGCGCCCGGGGATGGCATTCACGATTTCGTAAGCCGTTATTTCGCCCCCGCCAAGGGCATCCCGGAAGATCCCGTGACCGGCGCGGCGCACTGCATGCTCACGCCCTATTGGGCGAAGCGACTCAACAAGAAAGAGTTTCGTGCTTTTCAGGCTTCGCGGCGCGGCGGAGAGGTCATTTGCCGGCTTACCGAAAGTGGTGTCGAGCTGCAAGGCTCCTGCGTCTTTTATCTCGAAGGCGAGGTGGAGATCTGACGACGGGTTTTCCGGGCCGTCGACGCCTTAAGTTTCGTGTTGGGCGATCAGTCTGTGGACTTGTTATGAGTCAACCGCTCTTTCACCTTGGAGCGGTTCTTCATTGGCGGCGGATTGGTATTGCCCCACTTGGCATGATTCCAGGTGACGGCTTGCAGACCATCGTGGCCGGGCTCAAAAACCATCGGAGGCTCGACCGGCTCACCCTCGACGGCGTTGAACGTGACCTTAACCTGGCGGCCCGAGTCGACCCAATGGCCAAAGAGCGTGGTCGTGCCGTTACCAGGGTCCTCCGTAACGGTTGCCGTGCCGTCCGCGCCCAGGCTTACATTCATGGATGGACCAGCTTGAGCGTCGTGGCGTGTATCGGATAGATACGTTCCGACAAATTTCGAATGGGTGACGGTGCTGGCTGAGAGTGTGGACGCCAGCAACCATATTGCACAGGCCGAAACCTGAAGAGGGAAGCAGTTGATAAGTCTCATCGCTGCTTCCATCATGGAACGCAAAATCAGTCCGTGCAAGAGGCGGAGCTCGCACACACTTGTCAAATTAGCTTTTGCCAGTAAGCGATTGAGAGCTTGGCGGCTCTGTCCATCCACCTCCGCCCATGCCAAGGGCAAGCGCCGCCCTAAACTTTGTCATCCCGAGCGACCCGGATTTCCTGCCTCGCTACACTGGACGCCGCCACGTGTGCGGCTTTCATTAAGGAAAGCCGCATGGAGCCCGCCAACGCCACCAATATCGACAGGAAATCCGGGGGCAGCCGAGGGACCTGCAGTATCTTCTATAGCCGCCAGCAACTCCTTTATAATCTGTAACACATTGATTCTAAATCAATCACATTCATCGCATTCATCACCTTGGCTGTATATGCTCTGGATACGGTGGCAAAGCAAACGAGTTTGAGACAGCTAGTGTTGCGCCGGTCGATTGACAGGAGCGGGAGCAGGACCATTGATCGGCTGGGACTCTTCGTTCGATCCCATGAACGGTACCTGGGGCATCATGCCGAGCGCTTTCGCAAGAGCCCAAGCCCCTGTTATGGAAGGATTATCGGTCACGACGAGAAGCGCTCCACTGAAACCACAATGCTCCATCCCAAAGGCGGCATGGCCGACGTACTTGAACTTGACATTGTGGAAATGACAGTAACGAAAAGATTTCCCATCCACATCTACCACTTCATCGCTGAAGTTCCGCCCCACAATCTGTTCGATCTTAAAGGAATCCTCGAATGTGAATGCAGCCTGGGATCGATAACGTAGAAAAGTGATCGCGGAAGTCACGGACCCCAAAAGGATGATGGCTCCCAGGAAATAGTTCGAAGCCACCCACCGGGGCGGCGCCGTTTTTCCGCTGAACACTCGTGCTAAATAGATGACAACAGTGATGGCCCAAAGTCCGACCTGAATCCAGTTGACTAAGTTTCCGATGTCCATCCGTGATACTCCCTCGCCGACAGTGGCCATAAAGGAGCATCCATTCTTTTGCCTGGCTAGTCCACAGAAAAGAGCGATCTTTAGCGCGTTCCTTCCGCACGCTATACTGCCGCCACGATGCGCATCCTGGTGAACTTCATGCAGCGCGATGGCTGGAGCGTCCACTGCCTCGCCCCTGACTCTAAAACCCTGATCTCCGGGTGGGTGACGGTGCGCACCGAAGAGACGCTCCTGCGCCCTCTCAAGGCCAGTGGGGCAACCCCGGCCGAGATGGGCGAGATCGAGCGTGACATCAGGCGATGGGGCCGGGCCAGCACGTTCAGCGACATCAACGAAACCGGTCGCCGGCTCCTGCGCATCTTGCCGCAGCAATGACCCGGGCTATACTCCATGGCATCATGCCCGAGCCCAAGCTCTACGCCCTCAGCACCCACATAGGGGCGGCCTGCAACAAGCAGTCCCGCACCTTTGCCGATCTGGCCGAGAAGCTGAAGATCGATGTGACTGACCTCATATGCCAGTGCAGCGCGAAGGTCCCGCCGTCCAAGGCCCTGGTCAAGGGTCTGGCCCGAGAGCTGGACATCAGCGAATCGTTCCTGGAGAAGCTGGCGGAGGAAGTGAGGAAGCATCTGGGTGGTGGGAAAGGTGAGAACACGAAATGACTCGATTCATGTGCCTAGCAATACTGCTACTGGCGGGAAATCCGTTCGCCCAGGCCCAGAGCGTTCAAGCCTACGACGCGCACCTGTCCAACCTGCAGAAGTCTATTCCGGGGTGGCGAGCGCAAATCGATGAAATTGACCCTGCAACCATCGTAGTGCCTTACCACATCGGTAAGCTCATAGAAGACAATAAGAAGATACTGCTCCAGAACTTAGAATTGGTTTCCCTGTACTCGACGAACATCCCGGCAAAGAGATCCCTCTCCGCTGAGATTGACCTTTTCGGTCTTCTTAAGGAAGTGCATTCCAACATGGATGCTCTGAGCGACGTCCTGTTGGGAATGGTCAACAGCGATCAGAAGAAGGCGCAGACTTGGGGAGAGCGGCTTGGTGCGATCACGAGTGGCCCCTTGAATACCGAGGAGGCATATCAAATCAAAGCTGTGGATGGGTTCGCGGACGAGCTTGAGCGTCGCTGTGGGGGTGGAAAAAACTAAAAATGCCCGAGCCGAAGCTCTATATTCTCTTGGCTGTCTTGGCGGGCGTCTCAGGATGTAGAAGCCAAGACCCCACCAAGTGGTACTTGACGGCGTATGAAAACGAGAGGTTCATCTTCCAGCACGACCACAAGAAATATATTGCCGAGTGCTTCCAGTCTTTTGGTATGGGAAAGAAAACACCGGATCCGACGCCCGACTGCACCGACCTGATTACCGTGCCCGGTATCGAGCATCAAGTGCCAGAGAACGCCGACGGAAAAACCGCGTGGGTTTCAGTCGGAAGCTGGGCCATATTCACCCCGCTTGGTGACGAAGGGCCACAGGGCAAGGAGCGGGCTGGGAGCGGTTCGAGTCGCAGCCATTCGTTTGAAAAAGGACCAAGGACGCAAAGCATGTCAGGATTTTCATCCGGCCATGTTCTCATGTAATCAGGAGAAAAGGTGGTGGCGATAAGGCTCTACTTATCCTGCTCGATGCTGACGAACTTCAGGTGATACTGTGCAACAGCAGCGCTTCGCACCGGTGACGTATGGGCAGGTGCCTGGGTTACCGTTTCCACCATTCCTTGCCCTTGATACACAAACCGGATCGTTGTGTCGCACAACGGATGTGGTTAAAGATCCAGATTGGTTTGTGGCTTTACTACTGTGCACCAAGCTTGTCAGCGATCCCCTGGGGATACTTCGGTGAGAAGAGCCGAACCGGCCCAATAACCCTGGCTCCGAAGTGAAAGCCCCACCCGGGCGAAGGGTGGCTAAGGGTCAATCCTTACAGTATGCGCTTGCCTGGACTACTGTTGATATTTGAGATGATTTTCTTGACCTGCCCTTCGAGCAATTCGATACGCCTTTGTTGGTCGATCAGCTTTTTTTCCATCTCGCGCCGTAGCTGATCGACACCTGTCTCTGGCTGCTTGGTCATCTTCAGCACCTCGAAGCTAATTAAATTGAAGCGCTCGCTACTTCTTTGGGGGTGGTGGTGGAGTCTTAGGGGGTGGCGGAGGGATCGGCCTCTTGACAGGAGGCCAGCCACCGCGATTCTCGTCCAGTCCCTTAGCCATTCGCCAACCCGTGAGCCTGGAAAACATGATCTGCCCACCGGTCCATCCGCTTCTCGTCATGCGGCGCATCGGTGGTGGCGATCCGCGAAGCTTCAAGGTCACGACGCAACAACTCCCTCAGGATGGAACCGGCATTCTCGCCGTCCGGGCCATCCCGCAGCGATTCATACTCAACGGCGAGCGTGGCCCATTCACCATGGAGCTTTGACATGGTCATTACCTTGCCGTCGATATTGAAAGCGACCGAGTAAGCGATCAGCAAAGCTGCGACCAGGGAAAGCACAATCGCGACCCATGAGGGACACTTGCCGACCAGGGTGGCGGCAGCACCTGAAGCCAGGAAGAAGGTCGTGAAGGTAATGACCTGTTTCTGAAGGCTATACCGGTGAGTCAGATCCGCGAAATAAAACGAGCGGACCTCTGCATCAATTTGCCTCTCCCAAACCGTCGTGAGTTGTGTTTCGGTCAGCATTGGGATCCCCCTTAGATTGTACCGCTCGGGGTCTTCACACATAACAGGGGCATAGTCGCCTATCCGCTGCGCCCCCAAATGCGCCAGGTTAACGGGAAGGTCCCGCCATCGAAGGCAGTGGTTAAAGGGTTGGCACCGTGAGCTGGACATTAACGAATCGCCTGGACAAGCTGGCGGAGGAAGTCCGGAAAGACCTTGGGCCAAAGTGACGGCGGCGGCCCAGACGTACATCGTGTGTTGCAAATTGGGTACACGGTTCTCAGTTAACCGTTGCGATTCATCTCGACCATTTCCTAAGCTATTGGATGGGAAGTTGTGGTAACGAGGTGAGTCGAAATGCATAACAGATGTCTCGGTTGCGGAAAGCAGACTGTAGACCTTAAGCCGTGCAGCAAAGCAGGCTGCGACAACCAACTCTGTTCGCGGTGCCTCACAGGACTCGCGCCGTGGGGAAATCATTGCGGCGGCTGCTTCGAGTCCTGGAACGTGATGCATGCATCATCGTGGGCATTCGATGGGCAACCCCGCCCCAGTTAATGCTGGAGGCTTTTGTCTTGCAGATACGTGGACCCCGTCTGCAAACGGTGCCCATCCATCACGGCAAGTCCATTGTTACCTTGCGCCAGGAGTTGGAGAGAGAAATCACTTGGGCACGGGGTGAGCTTGAAAAGCACCGTAGAAGTGATGTGAAAGTGACCATTCAGTCAATGTACGGTTGGGGTGGTCTCGAAAGGTCGAGGTTTTTTGCAAACGGTAAGATTGATTTTGCCATTGACCTAGAGAACACGTCCGAGGATCGGGCCATCAGTATTCATGCGATTTACTTTTACTCGACAGACCAATGGACTTTGTACCAAGACGGCAAAATGTGCGCGTTAACGAGCGCCGGTCCGCACTTTGTCGCTCGCGGTTTTAGAAGGAAACAATTTTTGCAACCCCCACTTCAGATCCTGCAGAAAGGGTCATGGGCACAGCTCAAATTCGATGCGCGAGGGACTTTGGGAACCTCTTTTAAGGGCGAACAGCTTCAGGACTCCTATCACGTGCGGGGCATCAGTGCGTTGCGGATTGTCACAGCGGACGGAAATTTCGATTACGACATCCCTATTGATGTTGAAGTGAATGAAATTCCGTTCTGACCCCCACAAGCCCGTTTTCTTTTTGCCCGTCTATATACTGCCGCCATGCGCGAGCCCAAGGCCCCGATGCTTATCCTGATCAACTTCATGCAGCTCACCACTTGGAGCGTCCATTGCCTCGCGCCTGATTGTCAGACCCTTGTTTCCCAGTGGATCACCGTTTGGCTTGCCCAGTAGTCCCGTCCCCCAAAAGCGAGAGAAGGCAGCCTTCATCATCAGGTCTTGCCAGGAAGACTTCGACACCGAAAGCAGGCAGAGGCTTGCCAGCGTCCCTCAAGCTGTATGTGATGCCGTGCTGTTGCTACTTACCAGAAATATTTTTGAAAAAAAGAAAGGGCTGCGTGGGGACGCAGCCGTTGAGATCAATCGCCGTCGTAGCGCCTCTTGCGAAGCTCGTCCAGCAATTCGCTGAGCCTTTCCGGGCTGATCTGCGCGAGCACATCGACCCCATTGACAACGCCCTCATTAATCATCTTGCCAATGAATACTCCAAAGTCTTCGACCGGCAGCCACGGCCCGTATTGACCGTACTTCACCATACCGTTCACGTCATGGGTGTGGTAGGACATATGCACCGACTCCTTCCCATTCGCATCGATAAAACGACGCGCCCAGGGCCTGATCGGCCCGTCCTCACCCTCCGCATCATGATGAGCCGTTGCGGACGGGGCTTCGGCGATGACTCTCGACGAACCCTTGACTCCGCGGCGGCTCTTGGTTACCCTGCACTTAGCAACGTCTACGCTTTTCAGATCATTCCACTTCTGCATGGTTAGTTCCCTTTCTGGGTGAAGCATATAGCCCCCCAGCGGAAACCCGGTGGTAGCGCTGCTCTCCGTTGCTCTCGTTCCCCATCCATAGGCGACAGTTAAAACACGATTTCTCTTGACACGAATTTGCCCGCCTGCTGGTTTAGTCGCGGATGCCTTTGCGATACTCGAATGGGTGATACCCGCTGGGTACTACCTTTCGCCGTGTGAGTGGGTATCCACGACAGTGTGGGCGACGAACCCTACATCGATTCCCTGGCCCAGCCAAGCGAGCTTCCGGTGACCATGGCGCGTCAAACAGTATTGGGCCAGCAAGCTGAGCGCGCTCACCCGCTAGTCATGGAACGCTATGATGTGGGCGATGATGGCCGTTGAGGCCGCCGTTGTCGAGTTGGTGGCCTGGATGGTGAACCCTGTAGCGGTCTGGTCGAAGGCCGCGAGGCTAACTCCCGCGCCCGTTCCCGCCACCGCAGTCAAGGTCAAGGTGTAATCCGCATCGGCAAAGGCCGTCGGCCAGGTAAAGGTAGTGTCGGCAGTCGCCCCCACCCCAGCGGTTGGCGCGGTCACAGCTATCCTGGCCGACCTCACCCCGCCGCCGGTCGGGGACACCCCACTGGAGATGGCCAACCTCGCGCTCGTCCCGGTAGCGGTGATAATCCCGCCCGATGATGCCGTGATGGTCTCGCCATCGACCTGCGCACCCCCTACCTCAGTAGCGCTCGTCATGGGGAGGCTGCCGCTGGCCACCATGCCGGTGATGTCGGCGGCGTCGATGGTCTGGGTGGTGGTCGAGCAGGTATAGGGCCCGACCTGGACCCAGTCGGTCGTGACCCCACCCGCCCGGATACCCCGGACCTGAACCAGGTACTGGGTTCCGCCCAGGCACGGGCCGCACATGAAGGATTCCACCGCGCCCTGTAGATATCCGGAGTCGTTCCAATAGGTGGCCCCGACGGCTTGCCACTGTACCTCCGCTGAGCCGGAATTCAGGATGAAGGTATCGGCGGTGTCTTCAGAATCACCAATGTTTATGCGGATAAAAACGTACAGGTGATAGAACTGCAGTATCCCTTTCCCCTCCACAACTGCGAAGGTCCGGCTTTTACAGGCTGCGGAAAAGCTCAATGATGAAGGGTAGGAGCATCCTCGCCGCAGCGAGCATCGGGAACCTCAGCGTTTCTTGAATTCCTTATCTGCGAATTCGATAAAGTTGGGCCAGTTAGGTGCGGGCGTGTGCCCATACTCATGCTGGCGGAAGGCGACGTCGCCTGAATCGATGAGGGTGCCCATGGGCGGAAACGTGGTTGTCCCCAGGCCTTTCGCGCCCAACAGATCCCAGACCGGGCTGGCGGCGGCCGCAGCCATGAACATTCCTTGCGCGTCCTGCCAGGCATCCCCAGGAGCATAGACCGGATCGGTGAGCAGCGCCCCGCCGCCGATGAAGATAGCGCGCGGGGCCACCAGCGCGATGAATTCGTGGCTATCGACGGGCATGTCGTTGGCGGAGTGGCCGACCGCACCATAGCGCATGAAGTTACCCGCGAACCAATGGAATTCATTCGTACCTGTGATGTTGCCCATTCTCTCGCCATAGTTGCGGCGATAGAGATCGGCGCCTCCCGCACCCGAAGAGGAGATGTAGCCAATGGCGAAGCGCGGGTCGTCCACCTCGGCCACAAGCGCCGCTTTCCCTCCGCGTGAATGGCCCATCACGCCGACTTTCCTGCTGTCGACATCGGGATCGGTCTGGAGATAATCGAGCAGCTTGCTGTCGCCCCAGGCCCACGCCCGCAGCACGCCCCAATCGTCGAGCGAGCGCGGCTGGCCTTTGTTCACCAGGCCGATGATGCCTTTATCGAGACCTGCGCCATTGTCGGCCTGCACGTCGCCGGAGTTGCGCCCCACAAAGCCCCACCCATGCGCCAGCAGCAGCTTGGCGGAATCAGGCGCATTGGGCGGGGAAGCCAGCTTATGCACTACTTGGCCCGGGGCAGGAGCGGGGCGCGCGAAAACCGGGCGCGGGCGTATCGAACCACCCCCGATGATGACCGGCACCTTCGTGCCCTTGGTGCTGGCCGGCGTCACCACATCCGCATGGATATCAACCGTGATCGCCGGATAGGCCGAATTATCAACATGGCCGGTGATGTGTTTGACGATGGCGGGAATGCCCTGGACGGTCATCTGCTCCACGCTGTCCACTTTCCACGTCACGGCGGGAATGTGCGCGGGATACTTGCCATAGACATTTTCGTCGAACATCGCTTTGATTTCGGCCCGGCGCTTCTTCCATTGCGCAGGCGTGGTCACCTTGGTCCCGTCGTTCATGGTCAGGACATCGGGAAGTTTAGGATAGGGATTGGCCTTGGCCTCATCGTAATTGGCATTCCCGGCCTTGCCGATATCATAGGCGGTCGCAGGAGGCTGCATGGCGGTGATGCCGAGCAGCTTGAGTTCGCGATCGCGCTCCGCCGCGGAGGCGGCGGTAATCGCGGCGCGGTCCGAGGCGGAAGGCGGCGCGAGTGGTGCTTGGGTTTGCGCAGACACGGCGACAACCAGGCCTATGACAGCGCTGGAGGCCAGCACCTTGGCTAATTTGCATCGGATCGCGGACGTCATATCTCCTCACAGGGTTGAGCGCTCCCCGACAGGCATGAGCGAACAGCATCATCAACGCGTCACTATACACTTGGGAACCCAAGCAAGAAAGAGCATTGAACATGAGTAGCGCTCGTCAGAAAAAGAAGAAAGCCGCGGCTCCTGGGCAGGCGGCCAATTCAGAATCCCCGGCGCGTCTTCGCGTTGCGATCAGTACCTTTATCCTGTTTCACTTGATTGTCATCACCTGTTGGGCCGCCCCCACCAACTTTTGGCTGGTAGCGGGCATCAGAGGGCTTGTCCGTCCTTATATGCTGTGGTCCGGCCTCTTCCAATCATGGGACACCTTCGCTCCCAATCCGCCCACCGTCAACTCTTATGTCAAGGCTGCGGTGGTGACACAACATCACCACATCCACGTCTGGGCCTTTCCCCGCATGGAGGAACTTAGCTACAGCCAGCGCTATCGCCAGGAGAGATACCGCAAATTTGCCGAAGTCATGTTGCAACCGAACAACGCCGCCATATTGCCCGACATTGCGAAGCATATTGCGCGGTTGTTCAACAGCCAAACTGACCCTCCGGAAAGGGTATTACTGGTGCAATACCAGACCGATATCACGCTTGGAGCGGATGAGACCCGCAATCCGACTCCCAAACCATTCGCCTTTTATGACGATTACGTTCCGCCACAGGATCTCAAATGATCCTGCGCAAGGTCCGAGAGGCCTGGGATAAGTTTTTTTTCGCACCGCAATCGCCCCTTCCCATCGCACTCTTCCGCCTCTTCTATGGTATCTGCGTCTCCGCCACCCTCATCCTGCTGCACTCCGAGTGGCTGGAGTGGTTTGGTGTTCATGGCTGGGTAACTCTATCGACCATGAGGGCTGTAGAACCAGGTGTACGGCTGAACCTATTCACTCTTATGCCGCAGGATGATCGTTGGATCGCAGCATTTTTCTGGGTTTGCCTGGGTTTCGCCGTGCTACTGACGATAGGCTTATGGACCCGAGTGAGCAGTGTAGCTGTTTTCCTCTGCCTCGCTTCCATACAGCAGAGAAATCTCTTTATCGACCACAGCGGGGACACTTTCCTGCGCGTCGCCGGCTTCTTTCTTATGTTTGCGCCTGCTGGAGCAGCCCTCTCTTTGGACCGTCTTATCCGGGTTCGCAAAGGGCTGGAAGGCCGCGAGCCGGCGCCGAGAGCCCCTTGGGCTCAACGGATGATCCAATTCGAACTGGCATTACTGTATCTCGTCTCGTTTACCTGGAAGATGAAGGGGGCTGCGTGGCTAAATGGGACTGCACTTTACTACGTAATCCATCTCCACGCCGTTAGCCGCTTTCCTCTACCCGGATGGTTCCAATATCCCGTGATATTCAAGACTGGGAGTTGGTGCATCATGGTCATGGAGCTTTGCCTGGGAACCCTCATCTGGTTCCGGCGATTCCGCTATCCGCTACTGCTGTTGGGCCTGCTGTTTCATTTGTCTATTGAATACGCGATTAACGTCCCCATGTTTCAGTGGGATATCTTGACGGCTTACATCCTCTTTGTCGACCCGGCAGATCTGGACCGGCTGTGGCGCGTCATTTGCCAACGTGCGCTACAACCCAGCCGTGCGGGCCTTTGAACTGTGGTCTTGCCGAAAGGCAAGACCTTCGATGAGGTGGGTTCGATCAGATCCGTCGCAATGCTTGCTATCGTGCCTCAATGGCTATGTACTTTGATTCCCGTCTGCCCACCTTCACGAAAAGATGCTTGCCATCATCTCGTATCAGGAGAGGTGTCCCGGGTTGCTGGTGATAGAGGGAATCATTCCTCATTAAAAATTTACTCCAGGTCAGCATCGCCCTATCGGCGATGCTAGCCGATACTGTGCCGGAGGGCGTGAGGGCATATAGAATCCCCTCTGACTTGACCATGTATTGTGCCTGGTAGTCATAGCTACAAACCTGTCCTGCGCTGCGAGTGCAATTGCTTCCCGAAGCCTCCAAGGGAAATGAGACAAGGGTTCCATCGTGATAGCTTGCCGGCGCAAGATTAGCGGCGAAGGCTGCTCCGGTAAACGCGAAAACGCCCACTATGAGGAGTTTCATCGAGATATTGCTCCCGTCCAGGCGGCATTCCCATCACTGCTTGGGAGAATGCTCTGACCTACTTTGTCAGAGCCGCTCGCTTTTTTATCTCCCCCGAATGGTCCAGTGGCAGTGAAAATCTGCCCGCGGTAACGTAACTCAGAACCGCGGGCTACCTCTTTCGGATGTGCTGGGAAGAGGCCGGTAACCGTCCGTGTGTTCTCCGGCGAAACAGGCGAGAGGCTTCACTTGGAGCGACTACCTTGATTATTTTCTGTGCCTTACGTCGACGCCCGATTCGTGCGAGGGAAACTGTGTAGCAAAGATGGACGGAGGGAAGCTAACTCTACTACGTACGCAACAGGGGCACGGCAACTGCGAGCTTCATGGTGACGAACGTCATCGCCAAGGGTGCGGCCGCAGCATTGACGAGCCGGCCCCGTCCTGTTTCCTTGGTCTCGACTGACTCTTACAGCCAAAAGACCGGCCACTATTGTTCGCGGAGCAGGTTTGCCGGATCGATGTGCAGCGCGCGTCTCACCGGCCCGGCGACTGAAAGGGATGCGGTGAGCACCATGGTCAATGCGACCGCGACAAGCACAAGGGGATCTTGCGCAGATGCCTGGTAGACGATGGCTGAGAGAAAGCGGCTTGTCGCCGCGCCCAGCACCAGGCCAACCACAGAGCCGCTCGCGACCAGGATCAGCATACGGCCGAGCGCAGCCGAGAGAATCTGTTTGGCCTGCGCGCCAAGCGCGACCCGGATACTCAGCTCACGCAACCGCTTGCTGACCGTGTAAGAGGCAAGGCCGAAGGTTCCGGCGATCGAGAGCAGCAGCCCGAAAGCGCCAAAAATGCCGAGAGCGACCGTAGCCACCTGGGCTACAAAGAACGTCAGTCCAAGCTGGTTGTTCCAGGCGCCGCATTCCTGGATAGGGACGGTGGGGTCAAGATCGCGGAGCACTTTGCGGACGGTAGCTGCCATCTCATTCGTGGCCTGGTCGGAGTAACCTGGCTGGGTTCGGACGATGAGCGATGTTTTCGTGCTTGCTATCTGCGAGATCGGAAAGAACGCTGCGTCATCCTGGTCTTCACTGAGCGACAGGTATTTTCCATCGGCCACGATGCCCACTATCTGGACCGAGACGCCGGCCTCGTTTTTGAAATAGCGGCCGACCACGTGTTCGGAGTGGAAGAGCTCCCGGGCGAACTCCTGGTTCACAACCGCAACAGGCGGCGTCTTGGCGGTGTCGGCGAAACTTACATCGCGTCCCTCGAGCAGGGGTGTTTGCGCGGCTGCGAAATATCCGGGTGATACCTCGTAATCGAAGGTATAAAACGCGCGGTGTGAGGGTCGGAAATCGGTCGTTTGCTGCGAGAAGACAGCAGAAGTAATCGTGTCCTGGGAGAGCGGTGTCGCGCTCGCGTAGGCTGCTGTTTGCACTCCCGGCAGCTGCGAAACCCTTTCCAGCAACTGGCGTTGGAAATGGTCGGCAGACTGCTTCGAATAGCCGGCCTGGCTGAGCTCGAACTTCGCGACCACAGCATGCCCTGGATTGAAACCCATGTTCATGGTCATCGCTTTGCCCAGGCCACGCAAGGAGACAAAGGCAGCCGTAACGGTGACGCAACACAGCGCGATCTGCGCTGCCAGCAGCACGTCGCGCAGCGCCCAGCGGCGACCTGCGGAAGCCTGGCTGCTTCCGCTCTTGATGGCCTCATTGGGATCGGTCTTGAATATCTGCCGCAGCGGTATGACCCCGAACAGAGCGCCGGCGAGTGCGGAGATAAGCAAGCCGACCAGGATCAACGAGGGCTGCGGCGCTATATGGAACTTCATCGGGAATTCGGTGGGTGGACGCCAGTTACTCAGGCCGGTGATTGCCATCCACGCTAAAGCGCATGCGCACGCACCCCCGAGCATGGAGATCACCAAGGCTTCGACCAGGATCTGACGGACGATGCGCCAGCGGCTCGATCCGATGGCCATGCGGATGGCAATCTCGCGGCCGCGGTCTGCCGTGCGCGCTGCGAACAGGCTGCCCAGGTTGGCGCAGGCAGCCAGCAGCACAATCCCGGCCAGCCCCATCACCCCAGTCAGAAAACCGCGCGCCGGTGCGCCGAAGAAGTCGCCCATCAGCCCAGGACGGGTTAGCTTGAATCCCATCTTCTCTTCTTCCTTGGGATACTGGTGGGCCATGCGGGCCGCAATCATGTTCAATTCAGCCTGTACCTGGGGCATGGTGACGCCGTCCTTGATGCGCACGATCCCCCAGACATTCGCAACGCTCCGCGACTCGAGTGTGTCGGCTCCTCCCAGCGACGCTGCATTTGCCAGAGGAACGAAAAAGTCAGGATTGCCAATTTTTTCCGTCCCGTAGAAGCCTTTCGGAGTAACGCCGACGATGGTGTACGGCTGCTTGTTGATGCGGACCGTCTTTCCCACGATGTTGGGATCGGAGTCAAAATAACTATTCCAGGCTGGCCACGAAAGCACCGCAGCCTCTGAAGCTCCGGGATGGTCATCATCGGAACGCCGCAGCAGACGCCCCAGAAACGGCTTGATGCCGACAACCTCGAAGTATTGTCCGCTCACCGGGTATCCCCAGACAGGCCGAGTGGCGCCGTTGGCCTCCAGACCGAAACTGGTTATGCTCATGGCGGCAACCGCAGAAAAGACCGTATTGCCATCGCGCACGTCGCGCACTTCGGGATAGGAAAAAATCGGATAGGTCTGGTCGGTGCGCGCGAGCGTCATTACCCGGTCTGCATGAGGCACATCGATGGGCCGCAGGATCAGCGCCTGCATTATGCCAAAGACAATGACATTGGCGGCAATTCCGAGCGCCAGGGTCAGCACCGCGGTGACGGCAAAGCCGGGAGAACGGCGTATCTGGCGAAGGGCAAATCGCAGGTCCTGCAGCAGGTTCTTCACTGGGAGGCCTCAAATTGATGATGTGGCTCACTGGTACTAAGTGCAATTGGGAAGCCAAAGTGTGGTGCAAACCACTCTAGGAGAACCAAACGGTTTGCGGACGCTCGGAGGTATAAGGCAAGCGAACCGCATGTCCGGTTTCACCCAAGGGTGTCCGTGAATGAACAGCGGGCAGTCGCATCCCGCCCCGAACAAAGGGAGATAACAGCCCCGCAGGGGCGGCCGATAGTAGCCCAGGATGAAATCCTGGGTAGGATCAACAAAACGATCCAGTCCCGAAGGGACGGCCGAGAATGTCCCAGGATGTAATCCTGGGTGCACTCCTCATGCACGCAAATGTCTTGGCGCCGACCAACCAACCTTATTTCGCGGCGCAAGCTTTCGATCATGCTTGTCCAATCAAATCAACACGACAACTTCCTCTACTCCGCTAATTTGGGCAGCTCTGGTCGCATCCCACTCCGAACAACCTGGGTGCTAAGTAGCCTGGCCGGCGAGCGCTGAAGATCCTTGATACCCACACCACGAGCAGAATCGTTGCTCCGCCGTAATCGGCCGCCCGCAGTGCGGACAAGGCAACGCAATGGGTTGGCGTAATGCAAAGTAGAGAAGGAATCCGAGCAAGTTAGGGATGAAGGCGGCGATTAACGTCCAGAGGATGGGCGGCATACCGCGCCGTCGAGCGTCTGCATTGACATAGCCGAGGCCGAGAACCCAGATGGCCATCACAACACCCACCAGCAAGCCCAAGCCGATGCCGGGAGCCAGGACCGGAACAAAACGGCTATGAGCAACATCTCCTTTTACCAATGCGACGACCAGGCCGATCAGAACCCCTCCGCCCGCTATCGCGGCAGCGGCGGTTTTAACCGACTTCGGAACAACATCCATGAATTGACGAACACTCATTGGGATAATCCTTTCTCATTCATCCAATCCAGTGACAACCGGTGCAGGATGGGAAACAGCAAACAGAAGCACAAGGACGGTACGATCCATAAAGCGAGCAATCCAAAGTGCAAGAGCGCGGGCTGGAGGTGAAAGACAGCACCGGCGAGACCGCTAAATCGTGCAGCCGCGAACGAACCGCAGATCGTGAGCCCGAGTGCAGCCAGATAGCTCCATAACATCGGCCTTTGCTCAATCCTGTTGGTATCGAGTTGCTGTGCGCGTAGCGTGAGGGCGGCGAGCACTTTCCCATGAAGGTCTGGATTCACCTCGAAGGAGAAACCTCCCAGACCGGCGATGGCTCGATGGGAAGCGTTCAGATACTCCTGGCACGCGACACAGGTAATAAGGTGTTCGCGGAGAGCTTGCTCCTCCTCAAGAGAGGCCGCGCCCGCGAGAGATCGGTCGACGATATGGCGGATCTCCTGGTGACGATCAACTTGCATTTGTTCCTCCTTCCATCTCTGCCCGCAGTGCCGCGAGGCCGCGGTAAATCCTCGAGGATATGGTCGAGACGGACGCTCCAATCACGTCGGCCATTTCCTGCAGCGATAGGTCTTCCTGAAAGCGCAGGACGAGTGCTTCCCGATAGATGGGCTCGAGCGCCTGCAGCGAGTGAGCGAGACGCTGGGCATCCTCAGTGCGCGCTGCCTGCTCGAAGGGCGAGGGCGCTTGAGAAACAGGAGCTAGCGATTCGAGATCCGGTTCTAAAGAGTCATTAGAGTCGAGGCTAAAGGCTCGCCGTTTGCGCACATAGTCGAGGGCAAGATTGCGGGCAACGGTAAAGAGCCAGGGCTCGAAGCGGGATTGTCCGTCGTAGGAGTGACCGCGCTCAAGGACGCGCAGCCACGTCTCCTGTACGAGGTCGTCGACGGGGTCGCGCCTCCCCAGGAGGTAAGTAAAGTAGCGGACAAGACGATACTGGTATTGCCCGACTAAAGCGTGCAGTAAAGCGACATCTCTTTGGCGAAGGCCACGCGCAATGTGCTGCGTTTCGGTGCTCATGATCGCCGTCGATGTCCCTTCGTATTCGAACATACGAGGGGTATACGGATGGGACACCCAAAATTACGCAAGGATTAGCGAGATACCAGACGTTGAGTGGAAACAAAGTCTAGGGTGGCTCAAAAAAGCCTTTGCGGGCCTGCACGATCAACTTCTTGTCCTTTGCCTTCAATTCCAGCTTGTGATAGCTGTTCGGTTTTGTGTCTGGAGGGGGCTTGTAACCCAGTTCGTACTGCAATCGCAGGTCATCGGCGATCTGCGCGAAGATGTCTCGCAGGCTCATGTTCTGCGAGACGGTGAACACATGCCCACCCGTACTCTCTGAAAGTTTCTCCAAGGCTCCCAACCCAGTATCGAACTCGGGTGGACGACCGGTGTTGCCGCCGCTAAGACTGTTCCGCATACTGTAAAGGATGGAGTAGACCTGGACGTCCGCACGCTGCGCCTGCTCAATGGCTTCGAGGAGCGACCGGCTACTTCCGTTGTCGCCGCCATCGCTGAGGATCACCATTGCCCTCCGACCTGTCTCCTTCGCCAGCACGTCCTTCGCCACCGCGTAAACCGCGTCATAGAGAAGGGTTCCTCCCTTATCGGAGGCACGCTGACTCATGCGCGACAGCGCGAAATGGAGTGCGCTCACGGAGTTCGTCATGCCTCTTAGCTCCAGGACACTGGTGCCGAACTGCACCAGCATTGCGCGGTCCTCTTTGCGGCCCAGCATGGTCTCGAAAAATACGTCGCTTGCCAGCGATTCATCCCCGATAAAGGTTTCCTGGCTCTCGCTGGTATCCACCATGAGCGCAAAGCTCAGGGGCAGTTCGGAACCTCGAGAAAAATAATGGATGGGCACCTCCTTGCCATCCTGCTTGAGCACGAAGTCTTCTTTGGTCAGCCCTGTCTTGGCCTCGCCATCTTTGCTCTTTACCACGGCCGAGATTGCCACCAGACCCGTAACCACCTTGAGCGTGGTCACCGGTTGTTGGTTTTGATCCGCGTCCTGCGCTGGGGAGGGCGAGGCGGCCTGTCCCCATCCCTGTCCCCATCCTGGAGCGGAGAGCATCAGCAGGCACAATGCTCGAGTAGTCTTTTTCACCGGACTGCACCCGTTTTGTGAACCATTCTACTCATCGAGGCGGCGAGTTGGGCGGCAGAGAATCCGGGTGCGGTGCGTCCGACCCAGTACCCGCGTCATGGGTTGCCAGTTGCGGGCAAGAGGCCGCTTCCTGAAAGAAAGGCATGTGCGGCGGGTATTATGGTCTCCGTCCTCAACTTGATCCTCTCCAGGTCTCCCTATGATCCGCTCGACCGCTGTTTTGCTCCTGCTTTCGACCTCCAGCCTTCTGTCCTTGGCTTCGGGGCCCGCCGACCGCGTAGCGACGGATCCGAAGAGCGTTGTTTCGGCAATGCAGGCGCAGGCTGCCCCGGTGAAGGTAGCCGACTTGCTGCAAACGACCCGGATAGCGGACGCAACCCTGTCTCCTGACGGTCACCGCATCGCTTATGTCGGCAATGCCTCCGGACGCCTGAACCTTTGGCTCATGAACATAGACGGCACGGATGCACGGCAGCTGCTGCGTGCGAACGACCGCCAGGCGGATCTCACCTTCACCCGCGACGGCCGTGAGATTGTCTACGTTCAGGACAAGGGCGGTGACGAAATGTATGACATCTACGCCCTGTCGCTGACAGGAGGCGAGCCGCGCAACCTGACCAACACCGGCCAGACGAGCGAAACGGGGCCCATGTTTTCGCGCGATGGTTCGATGCTTGCCTTTAGCGCCAAAGACAAAACTTCACCTTCCACGAATGTCGCCTTGATGACCTGGCCCGCTGGGTCCGTCCGCCTGTTGACGCACGAGAGCGATCGCAAGGCATCGTGGAGACCGGTCTGCTGGAGTCCGGACGGCAGTGCGCTTTTTGCTGACCGGCGAGTGGGGTTGGATGACTCCGATGGATATCGGATCGACGTTCACAGTGGCGTGGCGGAGAAATTAACACCGCATGAAGGCAAAGAGCTGGTGTCGGTCAGCGATATATCGCCGGATGGCAAAACACTGCTGCTCAGTTCCAACCGCAAGTCAGGCTACAACAATGTAGCTTTGCTCGATCTCTCATCGAAGCAGTGGAAGTGGGTGACCGATACCCAGTGGGAGGCTTCTGCCGGGGAATTTTCTCCGGATGGGAAGAGCTTTACCTACGAACTGAACGCGGACGGGCGGGCCAGCGTTCAATTCGTGGAAACGGCAACCTTAAAGGCAAGTGAGCGCAATGTGCCCTTGGGATTGAATACGGGGGCAGCCAACCCCACATCGTTCCTGCGCGATGGCAGTTATCTCCTGCTCCACCAGGACTCGACGCATCCGGCAAATCTCTATGTACTGCATGCGGACGGCGATCTGAAGCAGATCACCCACAACGAATCTCCCGGGCTCGCAGCCGCCGTGGTGCCGGCATCGCAGCTCGTTACCTATAAGAGTTTTGATGGACGACTGATCTCAGCCTTTGTGTGGGTGCCCTTCAATCTCAAGCGCGACGGAAAAGCTGCTGCAGTGGTTATGCCTCATGGCGGACCCACCGGTCAGGTGGAGGATAGCTTCAACAGCCGCGCCGTGCTGCTGGCGTCGCGTGGCTTTGTGGTTATTGCGCCGAATGTACGCGGTTCCACCGGCTACGGGATGGAATTTCAGAACGCCAACTTCAAAGACCTGGGTGGTGGCGATCTAAAAGACGAGATCGCCGGGGTGGACTTTCTGAAGGCGACCGGCTTTGTGGATGCCAAAAAGATCGGGATCTGGGGAGGGTCGTACGGCGGCTTCATGACCCTGATGGCCATTGGGAAGACTCCCGGCGTGTGGTCGGCTGCGGTGGACGAGTACGGAATTTTGAACTGGTACACCATGCTGCAGCATGAAGACCCGTCTCTGCAGGAGTATGAGAAGACGCTGCTGGGCGATCCGGAGAAAGACCGTGCCGTGTACGAGGCGAGCTCGCCGCTCAAGTACATCCGCGAGGAGAAGGCGCCACTGCTGGTGCTGCAGGGTGATCGGGATATCCGCGTGCCCAAGGAAGAGGCCGAACAGGTAGTAGCGATCCTGAAGGCGGAGGGCCGCACCGTCGAGGCTGAGTACTATCCGGAAGAAGGGCACGGCTTCCTCAAGCGGGAGCATCAGACAGATGAGCTAACGCGTGCGGCAGCCTGGTTGGAACGTTATCTGCAGGGCAAGACGGCGGCGGCCGAAGGCGGAGCCGAATAGTGTTGCGAACCCCAGCGGCTTTGTATCAGGGCACGACTTTATTCGCGCATGGCGCCTGAGATCAGGCCCTGAGGTGTTGCTTCCTCGTGCTTGGTGAGCGGAAAAACTCTGTCGTTGAAGGGTACGGGCTTCAGAGTCTGCGTGAAGAACCCCATTAACAAACTCAGTCCCGCAGGGACGGCTGAAAGTAGCCCAGCACGTACCGGATTTCCTGTTGGGCTTGTTGGAATCAATGAGCCTCCTGCGGCTTTCCGTGGGGAAAGCCGCATACGCAGACCTGTCCAGAGCAGCGAACAGGAAATCCGGGGTAGTGCTGGGTAGACGACGCAGGGCGGATTAGTCCCGCAGGGACGGCTGAAAATGTACCTGGACGCCAGTCCTGGGCTTGCCGGATTTTCCAGAAAAGGTTTCCAGGACAAAGGTTTCCCAGGACTGCGTCCTGGGGCATTTTCAGCCGTCCCTACGGGACTGGTTCTTCCTTTCAAATCCTACCCAGGACTCACGTCCTGGGCTACTCTCAGCCGTCCCTTCGGGACTCAATCTTAACCGCCGGTTCTCACGCAGACTCTTTAGTCTGAGGGGACTGCAGCCAGGGCCCATCTTCAACTTTCAGGCACCGGAATAATGGATGTTATTTCCGGTGCACTACACTAGTTCCCCTACCCCTCTTCCACATCTTTTTCTGCCAGGTGCTCTGGACGGCAAGACTGAGCCGTAATACCGTCCTAACTAAGAGTCCCAGCTACTCGAGAACGGTCGCCGCAAGCATCGGCGCGTGGCTCGGGCCTTGCCGGAAGACGATCAGCTGGCTAATACATCCGTCCCCTAAGCAACTTATGGGGGCGGGAAAAATAAAAATTTGGCCACCTTGGTAAAACAAAGGACTTAGCCGCCAGCACGACGGGAACATCGCATTCCTGAAGGCGCCTAAAATGAATGACGCTTTGTTACACTCCTCGCGAGAGGTTTAGCAATGGAGCCCCTGGTGGAGCTCGATCACGTGTCGAAAGCGTACGAACAGAAGGTGGCGGTACGCGATCTGAATCTGCGGATAGAGCCCGGAACCATGTTTGGCCTGTTGGGGCCAAATGGGGCTGGAAAGACATCGACCATTCGCATGATGGTGGGAATTACCATACCGGATTCCGGCACAGTCAGCCTCTTCGGGCAGGCATTTACGCGCGAGAGCCTGAAGAAAGTCGGGTACCTTCCGGAAGAACGCGGGCTCTACCGAAAGATGAAGGTGATGGACCAGCTCCTCTTCATGGGTCAGCTCCACGGGCTGACCGCGGAGCTCGCCGCGAAGCGCGCACAAGTATGGTGTGAACGGCTGCAAATACTCGATGCGGCACAGAGCAGGACAGAAGAGCTTTCCAAGGGAATGCAACAGAAGATTCAGTTTATCGTGACGCTGTTGCACGAGCCCGAACTGATCATTATGGACGAGCCCTTCTCAGGGCTCGATCCGGTGAACGCAACGCTGCTGCAAGATACCCTGCTGGATCTGAAGAAGGCCGGGCGGGCCATTCTGTTCTCGACCCATCGCATGGATCAGGTGGAGAAGCTGTGTGACGAGATTTGCCTGGTTCATCGTGGAGAGGCGGTGCTTTCGGGCAGGATGCGCGAGGTGAAATCCCGGTACGAGCGCAACCGGGTGATCATCGATTTCGATGGGGACGACGGGTTTCTGAGCCACGAGGCGATTGCCGAATACAGGCAGTATCCGGGCCACGCGGAGATCAGCCTGAAGCAGCATGGCGACGCGCAGGCATTGCTGCGCGCAGCCGAACAGCACGCGCAGATTTACCGCTTTGAGCTGGTAGAGCCGTCGCTGGAAGAAATTTTCATACGGACGGTAGGGGAGAAAGTGGATGCGTGAGGCATTGCTTATCGCGCGGCGCGAGTATCTGGAGCGGATCCGCAGTAGAGCGTTCCGCATCAGCACGGTGCTCATTCCGCTGTTTTTTTCGTTTATTTTTGGCGTGGGCGCCCTTTCCGGCAAACTTAGCGGTGGCCCAAGGCATATTGTGGTGGCCTCGAACAATCTGCTTTTGGCTCAGAGCGAGCGGGCAGAATTGGTGGCGGCTGAAAATGCCGCGGATGAGGTTAGAAAACACCCATCCTCGCAACTGACGGTAGATGTCAAGGCTCCCCTCGCCGAGGACGAACTGGCGGCCCTGAACGCGGAGGTGGAGAGCAAGCAGATTGATGGCTACTTGTGGCTCAACCTGAAGCCAGGAACCACGCGCCTCGAGGCTACCTACACTTCTCGCGGATCGGCAGATTTCGTGGGAAGGGACAGGATGCAGGATGCGATTGGCCATGCGCTGGTGCGGGAAGAACTGGTGAAGCGCGGCGCGACCAGCGAAGAAATACAGGCCTTGCTCAAAGATGTAGACCTGAAGACGCAGCAGGTGAAGAACGGCAAAGCCGTGGCGGAAGACGCGAGCAAGAGTTTCTGGGGTGCGTATGTCATGGCCTTTATGCTGTATTTCGCGGTGGTGTTCTACGGCGTGAATGTGGCCCACTCGGTGGTAGCAGAAAAGACTTCGCGGGTATTTGAAGTGATGCTGTCTTCGGCCAAACCAGAGTCACTGATGCTGGGGAAGCTTTTAGGGGTAGGCGCAGTGGGGCTGACCCAAATGGCAATATGGATTGTTTTCGTTTTTTTGCTGAGCGCGTCATCTCTTTGGATGACGCTGGGGCTTAGCGGTCTGGGAGCCTATGGAGTGACCCCGCTGCAACTCATTTTCTTCGTACTCTATTTCATTCTGGGATTTTTCTTCTACAGCGCGCTCAGCGCAGGTCTGGGCGCCACCGTCAGCCAGGAGTCGGAGGTACAGCAGTTCAGCATGGTTATCGTGTTGCCGCAGGTGATTGGGCTGGTGCTGATCGTCTACATCCTGAGCAACCCTGGTGCTTGGCCGGTGGTGTTGTTGTCGTTGTTTCCGCCGTGCACGCCGATTGTGATGTGTTTGCGCATGGCGGCGATGGCGGTGCCGGCGTGGCAACTCGCTCTCTCCCTCCTGCTTATGCTGATGGCAACTTACGGGATGGTGTGGGTTGCTTCGCGCATCTATCGCGTCGGTATCCTGATGTATGGCAAGCGGCCGACGCTGCCGGAAATGCTGCGTTGGCTAAGGTACAGCTGATGGTCCGGTGCTCAATACCGAGGAGAAAATCGTCTGGTGGATCCGCAAAATTTAAAATCAACTTATAAGACTGGCAGCAACATTTCTCGCCGTGAACTACTACGAGGCTCCGCTGCCTTCGCCGTGCTTTCGGCGTTCACGCCAGTTCATGCGTCTGCGATGCAGGGCCCAAATCGAAAAGTATTGGTGTATGTCGGGACCTACAGCGCAGCGATCGACGGCGGGGGAAGCAATGGGAAGGGAATCTACCTGTTTGAGATGAACCCCGGCAGCGGAGAGCTAACCTTGATCAAGTTGGCCGCCGAAGGCCGTAACACGTCATGGCTTTCCCTCGACCCATCCGGACGATACCTTTACGCCGCGAATGAAGTCGCCGATTTCGGAGGTACGAGCGGGTCGGTAAGTGCCTATGCCGTGAACCGGTCAGATGGAAACCTTCAACTACCGAATGTAGTCTCCTCGGAGGGAGCGGGGCCCGCTCATCTGAGCGTCGACGCGACGGGCAAATGGGTATTTGTGGCGAATTACGCTGGCGGGACGGTCGCCGTGCTGCCGATACTGCCAACCGGAGCGCTTGGCGCAGCTACATATGTTCACCAGGACACAGGGTCCGTGGGGCCGAAGATCCCATCGAGTGGTCCTCCGGGAAGTTTTGCCTTCAGCGGGCATGACAAGCCGCATGCCCACATGATTCACGCTGATCCTTCAAACCGATTCGTGCTGCAAACCGACCTGGGGCAAGATCGGATCTACGTCTCCGCCTTCGATCCCGTCGCCGGGAAACTGTCCCCGGCTGCAGATGCTCCCTTTGTTTCGGTGCCTCCGGGCGATGGGCCACGTCACTTCACTTTTCACCGCAATGGACGCTGGCTATATTCGCTTCAGGAGGAGGCGTCTACGGTGATGTTTTTTCATTTCGATCCGGCGACCGGAGCGCTTCGTCCCCAGCAGACCATCTCAACGTTACCGCCGCGCTTTAAGGGAACAACGTTCACCTCGGAGATCCTGCTATCGCCTGATGGACGTTTTCTATACGCTGCGAACCGACTCCACGATACGATCGCGATCTTTTCCCTTAACAGCGAGGGCCGGCTGCGCTACCTGGGCGAAACCTCAACCATGGGCGATTACCCAAGGCACATACAAATCGATCCTGGCGGATCTTATATATATGCGTGCAATCAACGCAGCGATAGTATTGCGTCCTTTCGCGTCGACCGGAAGACGGGGCTGTTGACGTTCACCGGAAGCTATACGTCGATCGGCAGCCCCGCGTGCACTCTCTTCCTGACGTGACCGGGCCGGCCGAAGCTGTTGGCTACAAAGGCGCAGCCTCTTGCCGCGGGAGCAGCCATTGGCGATTTGATCTATATTGTATATGAAATGGCTGACCGCGATTACCTCGGCGAATTCGAGCACATCATTGTTCTGGCGCTACTCCGCCTGGGTGATCAGGCCTATGGAGTCACCGTGCGCCAAGAGATCGAACTCCGTATCAACCGTGAGGCGTCCATAGGCGCCATCTATGCCACCCTTGACCGGTTGGAGGCAAAGGGGTACGTCAAGTCCCACCGCGGAGATCCTACCCCGGAACGCGGCGGCCGTGCGAAGCGCTTCTTCCGTGTCACAGCAAGGGGAATCGCGGCCGTGAGCCGCACCCACCGGGCACTCGAGAGCATGACAGAAGGCCTCGGCTTCATCAGGAGCTACCCATGACGTCACAATCACATTTCCTTCAGCCGCCACGTCTGCCGGTGTGGCTCCTAACGCTTTTCGCCCTCGACGATGAAGCAGAATCCATCCTGGGTGACTTGCTTGAGGAATTTACCCTTCTCGCGTCAAAATCCGGGGCTCCTTTCGCCCGCAGGTGGTACTGGCGACAGACGTTGAAAACCGTCTTCCAGCTTGCAGTTCTCGGCTTCCGTACTGCCCCGTGGTTGACAACAGCCGCCGTTTTCGGAGGGTTCTTTCTGCGGAAGTTTGTCGTTGGTCGACGGGTCGAGCCAGCGATACTTGCAGTGCTTGAGCGATACCATGTCTACGAGCATCACTTCAGCACGTATATGTTCTTCGCATCCACTGGGATCGACATCGGACACCTCATCTCGTTCCTGTTCATTGGTTTCATCGTTGCTTTCGCGGCCAGGGGAAGGGAAATGGTGGCAACGATCTCCCTGGGTCTCCTCTGGGGCGCGCTGACTGTCGCCTCTTTCCCTTTTGTGGTGGCACAGAGTGGATACGGCCTAGCTCTGTCGAGGGTGGCCGTGTACTTCGCTGATTCCTTGGCCATCGTTATCGCTGGAGTAATCATCCGAACGGGTCGGCTAGGTTTTAGAACTCGACGTCCAAAAGCCTATTGAGCCAAGTGGACGCTCTTCTCTTCGAAGCTTCCTATGTGCCTTAGGAGTGTCTCTTCTTAGAAGCTGAAACGGATTGACGCCTGCAGTTGCCGCGCTGGGCTGACATAGTTCGGCGTCCCAAAGCTGGGATTGTCCGGGCTGGTGATGTTGTCGCCAAACTGCCGGGGTACCGGGCCGGCGAAGTCTGCCGCACCATAGACCTGATCGACGTTTTGCACGTTGACGTGGTTGAGCAGGTTGAAGGCTTCCATGCTGGCCACAACCTTGAGGCGCTCGCTCAACGAAAAGACACGCTGCAGCCGCACGTCCGTGTCGTAGTAGGAAGCGCCCCGATAGGAGTTCCGGCCGACGGTTCCGGTGCGGTCAGAGAAGGGAAAGCCATCCCCGTTCACATCGAATCCGGCAAGGATCGAGAAGTATCGAGGACTTTGCACTGTGTTGAGCAGCGACAGCTTGAAGTTACGAAGATAGACCGGCCACTCCGACGGGCTTTCCGCAAGCAGTGCGAGCACAAACCGGTGACGGATGTCGTTGTCCCCGACCGAGCGATCGCCGTTGGGATCGAGATAGTCCTGCGGCGTGCTGGTAAGCTGCACGTCGGTTGCGATGTCGATTGACTTCGAATAGGTATAGTTCGCCAACACGCTGTAATGGCTGGCGAAGTTTCTGCGCACGCTCACAATTCCGCCGTTGTAGATCGAAAATCCGGAGGGGGTAGCAATCAGCGCGAATCCGAAACGCGGATCCGCGGGCGTGAATGCCTGGCGCCCATCAGGAAGAGTTCCGTCGGGCAAGCCGTTGACGCTCAAGTATACCGGCAGTTTTATGCCGTGCACGTATTGGTAGCCCGTGGTCAGGACCCAGCCCCCGCCCAGCGAGCTCTCAAGTTCCAGGCTGGCCTGCTCGGCATATGGATTGGGAAATTTACGCTGGATATAGCCGAGCGGAAACTGCTGCAGGATCGCCGGCGAGGGATACACGCCGCCCGAGGTGAAACTGCGGAACGCCTGTGAGGCCAGAAACGGCCCGGAAACGCCGACCACTCCGGACACTCCAAGGCCCACCACGCCGCTGCCTCCATTCGCAAAGTCGGGAACGAGGGGATTATTCATCTGGGTAAAGGCGGACGCCCCTTGCCAGCCCACCATCAGGTCGCTGTAGTCCCACGGTCCGGTGAAAAGACCAAAACCAGCGCGGACAACTTCTTTGTTGTCGTTGAACGCATAAGCGAGGCCCAACCGGGGCTGCACGTTGCCGTAGTTGGTCGGGTTAAGCTTGCCCATCACCCGCAGGTCGGCGGCTGATGGAAAGATGTCGAAGTCGTAACGGAGACCAAACGTGACTGCAAGATTTGGCGTCGCCTTCCACTGATCCTGTGCGTAAAAATTAACCAGCCGGTGCCAGAACTTCAGACTGGTTGCGTTCGTAAATGCGGGGGCAGCACTTCCGGCGTATAGAGATCCGGCGAAAGGTAGCGGGCGCGTGGGGATCTGCTGTCCGAAGTAGGAGCTTGGCTGAAGAAAGAGGAATTGGACGGGGGTGCCCGGACCGAAGGGAGGCCCGGCAAACTCGCCGGCTCCAAAGAAGCTCTGCGGTGTGAAGATAGCCGCGCCGGGGCTGAAGAATGTGGTGTCCGCTGCGATCCATACAGGTTCGAAGCCACCACCGAATTTGATGGAATGCGCCCCACGGACGTAAGTGAGGTTCTCCTGGGATTCGAACTGCGGCTCTTTGTAATAAGAAACACTACCAGTGAAGCCGCCAGTTACCAGTGTGTCGGAAACATTCAGGGTCGGCTCATATCCCGCTCCTTTGGGAGTGAGGTGAAAGACGCGATCCCCGTAGGCGAGGACGCTCTCTGAAGTCCAGCGGGGACCAAACAGATGGAGGAAATTTCCATAGACGGTTTGATCGCGCACGGGATTGTCACGGTAAGTGGAGGGAAGCCCCTGACCTGGCGCGGCGGTGGGAGCATTCACTTTACGGTCGTCGCTAAAGAGATAGCCGACGTTGAGGATGTTTTGGGCATTAAATACCTGCGTGATCTTGCCTATGGCCTTGTCATAGTTGTCGATCTGCAGCAGTGAGCCCAGCTGCTCCGGCTGCAGTCCGAACTGCTGCTTTACCTGGTTAATGCTGGGAGTGCCCGGACCCATGCAGTTGGGCCTGTCGATACAACCCAGGATAAAGTTCGAATAAGTCGGCGATTCTGCGCGGCGCTGGCCCTCATAGCCGGTGAAATAGAAGGTCTTTGCGTGACGGATGGGGCCGCCGGCGTTTCCGCCAAATTGGTTGACGCGCAGTGCATTGAAGCCGGGAGCGGAGAGGGAATTGTCCGCATCCACAGCGTTGTTGCGGAGGTATTCATAGGCCGAGCCGTGAATGTCGTTGCTACCCGATTTGGTGATCGTGCTCACCACCGAACCAAGGTTGCGGCCATTGTCGCCGGCGTAAGGGCCGTCGACGACACGAAATTCCTGCACCCAGTCGAGCGAGGGGCTGGCTCGCTGCACGCCGGAGAGGCTGACCGAGTAGTCTGCGCCGTCGAGTGAGAAGAAGGAGCTATGCGTCTCGCGCAGTCCGCCAAAGCTAAGTTGGAGTACCGTTTCGAGAAAAGGCGACTGGGCTGCTGTGGCCGTGCTGCGGCCAATGTTGGCGGTTGGAGTCAGCAAGACGAAGTCGATAAAGTCGCGGCCTGCAATGGGAAGGTCGTTAATCTGAGTAGGAGGGATAACCTGGCTCGATTCCACCTTATTTGTGTCGAGGGCCGTTGCGGCTGACTCCGATACCGAAACGCTCTGCTTCACAGCAGCGACGCCCAGTTGGACGTCCACAGATGCCACCTGGCCCACGGTCAACGTCAGCGGCTGTTGGTATTCACTGAAACCCGCCGCCTTAACGGACAGTTGGTAATCGCCCGGGGTGAGCGCGCTCAAAACAGCGAGGCCTGCGCGATCTCCGGCTTGGGTACGAATAAGGCTGGTCTGCGTACTGGTGAGCGTGACCTGTGCCCCTGTAACGACTCTGCTGGAAGGATCAGTGACAGCGACACTCAATGTCGCCAGCTGTTGTGCCTGCATCATAGGGGCGCGTGAGAGCAGCACGCAGGCGGCCAAGGCTATTCGTCGGATCACAGAGTAATTGCGCAAATGCTTGCTTGTCATAATCGGCTTTCAAAGTACTTTCGCATGCGAGACTATTAAACGCAGACGAAGGAAGTTTGCATCCTGTGCATTGGGTATGCAGACGCATCTTGCTTGAACAGCCGGGGACCTACAAGGATCGAACGATGGAGGCCACAGCCAACCTTTCGGTGGATTGCGTAGCCGCCGCGAAGTCGCATAGGGTTATCCATGCAGATCGAGCCTGTTCTTAGTCCCGGCTGGCGCCTGCGATTTTATTGAGGTGGAGATACTACCGATGGCCTACATCAATTTGCCCGTTGCTCCGGAGTTAGGCCGGGAGTTTCCCGGCATCGTGGGACCGATGACATTCCGTCCGGAGACCGCCGCCCCGCTGAACGAGCTGGTGAACGTGTTGCTGAGGGGAGAAAGCACTTTAACCCGCGGCGAGCGCGAGCTGATCGCCACGCATATTTCATGGCGAAATGATTGTTTCTTTTGCCAAAGCATTCACGGCGCTGTCGCCGCCGCCCAGCTGGGACACGATGAGCAACTCGTGCATACCGTAAAGACAGATTGGATCAACGCCGGCATTTCGCTCAAGATGAAGGCGCTGCTGAACATCGCCGGCAAAGTACAACAAGGCGGCAAGCATGTAACCGAGGATGATGTAGCCGCGGCCCGCGCGCACGGTGCGACGGACCTGGAGATCCACGACACGGTGCTGATCGCTGCGGTCTTCTGCATGGCCAACCGATATGTGGATGGTCTTGGGACTTGGGCTCCACAGCAATTGGAGATTTACCGCGCCCATGCGGCGAAGATCGTAGCGCACGGATATTCGGCGGTGACCGAGTCGGCAACCGCCGCTGTTACGCCGTAAGACGATTGGATATCTTGTCACCACCGAGGCGAGCCTGTGCCAGATGAGCCGAATCCGCGACGTCCCAAGCGGGAGCAGTACCGCCCCAAGGCCGATACCCTTGCGCTGCTTAAGGTTTCGGGCAACCCAATCAACGGACTCGGCGAAACCACGCAGCGCAGGCCATCGCCGTTCTTCTGGCACCCGCCCGATCAGCATCCCTATGGCGAATTGCAGATGGTCGCGCGGCAGAGTTCGCGCAAATGCCCAGGTTCGGCGCCGGCGTTTATGGCCGCCTACAACCATCCCGAGCTCATTCCGGTCGCTGAGGTGCGCAATCCCGCCGCCGCCGGGCAGCTCGCTGCGGAGGTGACCGCCTTCGCACTGTCCCACGAGGCTGACGCCTTGGGGATCGCGGCGATGGACCCGTTCTATGTCTTCGAGGGTTACACAATCGAGGAGCCCTGGGTCATCGTGCTTGCCCTCGCCCACAACTACGAACGTCTCAAAGAGGTTCCCTCGGACGAGACCAACGGTGTCGGCGTCACCGACATCGGTGATCAGTACGCGCGGGGCACGCGAGCTTCCTACGCTTTGGCCAATTGGATCCGCTCCCAGGGATACTATGCCCGGGCATATCCCGGACCTTCCGCGGACGCCCTGCTTCTGATTCCGCCGGCCATCGCCTCCGGATTGGGTGAACTGGGCAAGCACGGCTCATTGATCAGCCGCCGCTTTGGATCGGGTGTGCGCCTTGCCGGCGTCACCACCAATATGCCGTTGGTCGCGACCGCGCCGGATAGCTTCGGCGCAGATGAATTTTGCGCTACCTGCCAGGTCTGCACGAACGCCTGTCCTCCGGGTGCAATTACCCAAGAGAAGCAGACGGTGCGAGGAGCGGAGCGTTGGTACGTGGACTTCGATAAGTGCATCCCGTACTTCGCGGAATCGGCATCCTGCGGTATCTGCATTGCCGTGTGCCCATGGACACGCCCCAACGTGCGTCCGAAGTTGTTGGCTACCATGGCCCGTCGCCTTGGTCGAGGCGAATAGGTTCACGGTCCCCTATCTAGCCTCCCCCTTGACATCCGACAGGAGATAGCCTCATTCTCTTGTTAAGCGCCGAGGGAAACATGCCGCCATCGACCGATCTGCTTCAAGGGACGCTTGATCTGCTTATCTTGAAGACGTTAGCCCTTGAGTCCATGCACGGATGGGGCATCGCACAGCGAATTCAACAGGTATCGAAGGAGGCGCTCCAGATCGGACAGGGCTCCCTCTACCCAGCGCTCCACCGGCTGGAATATAAGGGCTGGATCCGCGCCGACTGGGGAGCCTCAGAGAACAACCGCAAGGCCAAGTATTATTCGCTGACGCGCGCCGGACAAAAGCAGCTCGAAGTCGAACTTGAAAACTGGGACCGCATCTCAAGCGCGATCGCGCTTGTGCTCGGGTAGGAGGATTCTCGATGCTGAAGCAATGGCTGACGCGTCTCCGCTTCCTGCTAGCTCCCAAACCTCATCATGAAATCGACGAGGAGTCGCAATTCCACCTCGAACAGCAGACCGAGGCAAATGTCGCCGCCGGAATGACGCCGCAAGAGGCGCGCAGGCAAGCGGTCATCTCGTTTGGGGGAATCGAAAGAACCAAGGAAGAATCTCACCAACAGCGGCCCAGCTTCTATATCGAAACAGTTCTTCAGGATATCCGCTACGCTCTCCGCGGCTTCGCTCGCAACCCGGTCTTTACCCTCACCATTCTCGTGACGCTGATGCTGGGCATTGGGGCGACGACCGCGGTGTTCAGCATTGTCGATCGCATCCTCTTTCGCAGCCTCCCCTACGCCCACGCAGACCGTCTGGTCTCTGTTGGCATGGTCCATTCGCTCGAGACTGAGTTTATGTTGGGCTACTTCTATTACGATTGGGAGCGCGCCCAAAAGCCCTTTGAGGCACTCACCTCCGAGCGTGCCACGACAGGGGAGTGCGATCTGACGGAGAGAAATCCGAGGCAACTCCGCTGTACGTCGGTAGAAGGAAATTTCTTGCCGACACTTGGGATCTCACCGCTCCTGGGGCGAAACTTCCTGCCGCAAGAAGTACTCCCCAATGGGCCAAAGGTCGTGCTTATCTCCTACGGCCTTTGGCTCTCCCACTACAACCTGGATCGCGGCATTCTGAACAAACCGATTGATATAGACGGCAATCCAGTACAGGTGGTCGGGGTGTTACCAAAAAACTTCGAGATGCCCAGGCTGCAACCGGTCGATGTGTTATTTCCGTTGACCGTAGACGAAGCGGCCGACAAGAAATCGAACAGCGGACTCGGGGGTCCAAGACGAGCCTTCGCCAGGCTCAAACCGGGAATCACCGTCCAACAGGCTGAAGCGGAGTTGCAACCTCTATTTCAGAGCGCTCTGAAGCGGGTTCCGGCAGACTTCCGCTATGACTTCCACCTAAGAGTTCGCTCCCTCCGTGATCGTCAAATGCAGGACGTACGCACAGCTGCATGGGTTCTTCTGGGCACTGTTCTCGCCGTGCTGCTCATCGCCTGCGCTAATGTGGCAGGTCTGCTTATGGCGCGCGGCTCGATGCGGCAACGGGAACTCGCGGTTCGTTCGGCATTGGGAGCGAGCCGAGCCAGGCTTGCCCGTCAGGCGCTGACGGAAGCGCTTCTACTTTCAATCGCAGGAGCGCTCGCGGGATGTGTCCTGGCAGAAGGTTTGTTGCGTCTCTTCATTGCCATCGCCCCCGCCGACATTCCTTATCTCGATCAAACCCGGCTAGACCTGCGCATCGTCAGTGTCACCGTCGTACTTTCGATAGTCTGCGGCGCACTCTTTGGGCTCGCGCCTGCACTGCAGAAACCTGGCGAGGGCATGTTGAGCGGACGATCTTTCAGCGCTATCTCCCATGCAATCGTCCGGCAGTGGTTGGTGGTGATCCAGATCGCGGCAAGCATGGTTTTATTGGTTGCGGCAATCCTCTTGCTGCGCAGCTTCCACAATCTCGAAGATCAAAAGCTCGGCATGCGAGCCGACAATACGCTCACTGCGAGCGTCACCTTGGGAGAACACACATACCCCACGCCTGCAAGCCGCCTCGCTTTCTTTCAACAATTGACTACGCGGCTCAAATTCGGAGCCGGCATCTCTGTTGTCTCTGTCAGCGACTCTATTCCTCCTGGTGCGGGTCACTTCGGCAGCCGTCTCGACGAGATCGTCGTTGCCGGAAGAACGGCGCCACGCATCACCGGCGTGGTCGCCTCGCGGCTGGTTTCGTCCGACTACTTCCGCGCTTTGGATATCCCATTGATGCAGGGCGCAGGTTTTCATGAGGAGGATATGACCGCAAGCCAACCGTCCATTGTCCTGAGCGAGCGCCTCGCCGGCCTCTTCTTCCCAAACACAAATCCTATTGGCCAACAAATGCGCTTTGAAAAGGACGATCCGTCTGAGCCCTGGAGCAGGATCGCCGGAGTTGCGGCAGACGTCAAAAACGGCGGCCTCACTAAGGAGGAGGTGCCTGAGTTCTACCGGCTGCGGAGAAAGCTTGCAGATGATTGGGCCGCGGGCGGCACGTGGGGTAAGACTTCGGTCGTCGTAGTCCGAAGTTCGCTGCCACCCGATCAGACAAGTCGATGGATTCGCTCCCAGGTAACTGCGCTCGACCCGACACTTCCGGTGGATATTGCAACTCTCCGCCAACGAGTCGCCAAGCTGGCCGATCAGCCAAGATTTCAGACGACCCTGGTGAGCTTCTTCGCCGCGACCGGCCTGGCGCTGGCCATGATCGGACTCTATGGAGTGATCGCCTACCTGGTTGCGCAGCGGACGCAGGAGATTGGAGTACGCATGGCGCTGGGAGCAGACAAAGGCGATATTTTACGGCTGGTTATGGGGAGGAGTTTGCGGCTCATTTTGTCGGGAATTGCGGTTGGCCTGGTTGCCGCGTTGGCTGCAACCCGGGTGCTCTCGACCCTGTTGTACAGCATTGGCCCCCACGATCCAGTTACGTTTGGATTGGTAACGCTCCTGCTTGTGCTGGTTGCCATCGTCGCCGCCCTTATCCCAGCCAGATCCGCCACAAGCGTGAACCCGATCGTGGCTTTGCGATGCGAGTGATACTTTTCGTCTGTCGCCCCGAAGTCCTATACTCGTGGCATTGGACATTTGGTCCAATGAAGGAGGACTTGTCATGGTTAAGCCAATTCCCGACGGATATCGCTCTGTCACTCCATATCTAATCTTCGAGGATGCCAACTCCGCGATCAATTTCTACGGAAAAGCATTCGGTGCTCAGGAACTCTTTCGTATGCCCATGGGGAACCGGATCGGGCACGCCGAGATCCAGATCGGAAACTCTCGGATCATGTTGGCCGATGAAGCCCCGCAAATGGATGCGTACGGACCCAAACATCACAACGGATCACCTGTGAGCCTGATGCTGTATGTCGAAGACGTCGACGGTCTCGCGGAAAAGGCCGTCGCAGCAGGAGCCAAAGTCCTGCGTCCGGTGAAAAATCAGTTCTACGGTGATCGTTCCGGAACTTTTCTCGATCCGTTCGGCTACAAGTGGACGATCGGCACGCACGTCGAAGATGTCTCACCGGAGGAAATGGAGTCACGCATGGCGACCGCGACTGCGGGCTAGAGTCTTTGCGTTCTCCTCAAGAAGAATGAGCCTGGGGCCCGGCGTGGTGGTTCCGAAGCCGGGTCCCGGCGAAATCCTCGTAGACAGTGAACGTTAGCTGGAAGCAAAACCAGCAATGTCCTCGAGCGGGACACCCGACGCACAAAGAGGACACGCTGAGGGTTTCCAAAGATTGTTCGGTATCGCGCCAAGAGTTTTCAACGGAACGTGCTTCCCGGAAGCATATTCCGAAGCTGCTGTGCCCAAAACGAGCAGCGTGCTGATAACGACCACGTTCGCTCCGATGGCTTCGAGGTCTTCGAAAGTACCGCGTACCGCGGAACCCGCGTTGGTCACATCGTTCACGATGGCTACACGTTTGCCTCGAAGGTTTTGGCGAAGTGAGGATGGGATTCTGTATCCAACGGGAAAGAGGTCAGTCTCACAAGAGCGCGCATAGCGCTCGGAATAGGTGAAGTCAGTATTAAGCTCCTCAGCCACCATGATTCCTACAAATGCTCCCTCGACCAGCGGTGCGCAGACTGCATCTACCTTCATACTTGAGATAGATCGAGCAAGTTGAGAAGCAAAGTTCTTTACCCGTAATGGCCTTAGGAAAAGGGTTTCAAGATCGAGCCATAGATCACCATGGTGGCGCGACTCCAAAAGGAAGTGCCCTTTTCGCGCAGACAATAGTTCAAGGAGGTCTTCTACCATAGACCCTTCTCTTGGGCGCGAGTCGCCCTAGCCAGGATCAACGGGGGGCAAGAGAGGCCGCGCAATTCGTCGCACAACGAAAGCACAGGCTACTGCCCGTTCGGAAACGGGCGTGGCATGCCTGGCTTCCAATCGGGTATGGCGTATCCGTTTCGATTCGGCATTTTCACTTGCGGCAGCGTCGTTTGGGCGAGGACGTCATCCTCCTGAATCACACCGTTCTTGTAGAGCAGGAACGCGGTGAGCGAGTACACTTCGTCCGGCTTGAGCGAGCCTTCCAGCATGAAGGGCATGGCGCGATTGATGTAGTCCCAAATAACCGTCGCGTAAGGCGCATGCAACGCCATTACATTTCCCGGTCCAATGCATGGCTGAAGGCATGGTGTCGAGCTCTTCACAGGCGTTGCCGGCTTGATCAACATCGGAGCCCGCCCACCCGAACCGTTCTCTCCGTGGCACATCGCGCATTTCTGGGCGAAAATCACCGCGCCCTCTTTTGCCGTTCCCTTTCCCGGTGGAAGATTCTTCCCGTCCGGGTTGATGGTGATATCCTCGGCGCGAATCTCCGCGGGCGTCGGCGTCCTTCCCACGCCATAGGTCGGCGATTGGGCCCACGAAGTACCGTACGCGCACAAAATCAGCGCCGCAAGCAGAACACTACAGCGGTTTAGCAATTGGTGTAGACCGAAAACCGCTTTAAATCGCATTGTGCACGCTCCCATCGCCTGCCACCCGCCACGGCTGAATCGTGTTGTCGGAGCCCTCGACGCCGTGAGTCTTGTAATGGTCCAGCGGCACCTTGAAAAACGCGGCCAATTCCGCGCGCGAAGGCTGCACCTGTCCAAGTTCATCGGTGCAGCGCGACTGCAGCACGCATTCCTGGCCGTCCCACTTCCAGTCCATGCCAAATCGAGTATGCGCTTTCGCGTGGACCGCGCCCCGGATCTCCGCGTCTTTCCACGTTTGCCCGCCGTCCGTGGAAACTTCTATGCGCCGCACGGCGCCTCCGCCCGACCACGCCAACCCTGTCAGTTGGTAGATTCCAGGACCGGGGAGCTTCTGCCCTCCTGACGGAAACGTGATCACCGATTTCGGCCCCCACTGGAACGTCAACGCGGCCACTTCTTCATCCTTCGAAATATGTCCGTAATCGTTGTACGTCATGTAGTAGCGGTCCACGACCTTGATCCGCCGCAGCCATTTGGTGTTGTATATCCCTTCGAATCCCGGAGCCACCAGGCGCAGCGGAAAACCTTGTTGCGGGCGTATCGGCTCGCCGTTTTGCCCGTAGGCGACGATGCAATCGTCCATCGCCTTCGCCAGCCGGATGCTGCCGGCGCCCTTTACCTCTTCCGAGCCTTCCGACACTACCCACGAGGCGTCCTTCTGTACGCCGCATTCTTTGAGCAAAACCGAGAGCAGCACGCCTGTCCATTCGCTGCAACTCGTCAGCCCGTGAGTCTCCTGCACCGTTTTGTCTTCCGGCTTGGAATGGTTGCCCAGGCACTCTATGAAATGAACGCGCGATACTGAGGGAAAGCGCTTCAGATCATCCATGCTGAACTCCAGCGGGCGGTCGACCATGCCGTGAATCATCAGCCGATGCTGCTGGGGATCGATATCCGGCACGATCGACCCGCGATGCGTCCCGATGAAGTGAAGCGACGATGGTGTGATAATGCCCACCGTATCCTGCAGCGGCGCCAAGACGTGAAACGTCAGCCCAAATTCGTCCGGCGAAGGTCTCCCGTCTACCGCCACGCGATGCGAGGTTACGTATTGCGACCGATCGCCATACGCGTCCAGGTCCTTCAGCGACTTTGTTTCGGCAGCCGATGATTGGCGGGTTGCGCTTTGCACGGCACCCAACGCGGCTGCTGCGGCGCCGGCCGTTAAAAATTTCCTTCGGCTAGCCTTCGCTAAATCGGTCGGTTTTTTCGATGCCGCGTTTCTTTTCGGATCCATAGTCTCTCCTTCTGGAGTTGTTTTCACTCGCGCGGAGCGATGTTTTCGAGGGAGCTTCGGTCTGCCGTTTCCCTTGTCGCGAAATGTACGCCTGTTTGGCGGATCAAATCAAGGTTAGCTTGCAGACGTGGGCCCGGGAAAAGCGAACAACGACCTAGTTTTCGGTGGGGGTCTCCTCGATGTGATCGATGACGAGGACGGGATAAGAACGTTTGGTCTTTTCCAGTTTGAGACCCAGCTGTCTGTTGACGGCGTCGAAGACGGAGAGGGCGCCATTGGGGTCGGAGCTGTTGGCGGCATCGCCGCCGGCGGTGGGAAGGATCCTATCGACGGAGCTGAAGCTGAGCGTGAAATCGTAGGAGCCCTTCAGACCTGTGCCGTCAATCACCGTGTTGTAGATATAACCGTTGGCTACGTGCTGGAGTTCGTCGCCGATCTGGGCGATGGTCATGTTCTGGCAGCTGAGGAGGCGGTTGAGGATGGGGTTGGCGATGCGGGGATCTTTTCCGTCCGGACCCGGGCCCTCCTTGCATTTGGTGCGTTCGGTGGGGTCGGTGGTGGGCTTAAGTTTGGGGTTGGCAGCTACCAGAGTGTAAGCGGTGACGGGGCGGTCCTCCATATGCCACTTCATCTGAAAACGCTCGGTGATCATGGCCCGCATCATGCTGCGGAGGTCTTCGTAGTTGATGAGGTTGCCGGAGGAAAACTTGTCCACCCGAACATTGGCTCCAGCCTTGGCCGTGATGTCGAACTGTTTGGTATCGAGCCATGTGGGTGCGTTCGCGATCCCTTCCTTATTGCCGGGGTTGAGGCCCCAGGCGAAGTTGATAAGGAACCTAAGGGGAATGGCGCGGGTCTCGATCTGGTCACCGGTGATGCGGCCGTAGCCCTTCTCGCCGGGGGCGCTGGGCTTGATGACGGTGACCTCGAAGGGGGCCGCAGGCGGCTCGGGAAGGGCTTGGTCGATGTTGGCGACGTTGCGGGTCGGGGTTTCGTCAACGCTCGCAACCTGGAAGACGGGGCGGGGGGCGGTTTTGAGTTCGAGCTTGAGTCCTAGTTGCTTTTCTACGGCGGCGAAGATGGAAATGCCGTCGGCGCCCTGCTTTTCAAGCTGGTTGCGACCGGTCCATTTGATGGTGAAGTCCCATGCGCCCGCAAGGTTGGTTTCGTCGACAACCGGTTGATCGAGATACCCTCTGGCGAAGTTGTGGAGAGTGTCGGCGAGAGCGGACATGGTTAGATGCTTGCAGTTGACGGTAATGTAGGACGGTGCGCCGGGAGGAGCGTTTGGTGGCGGAGGAAGAGGGATGCAGGAGCCTTCGCCGGAACCTTCCGACTCCGTCATCTTCGGCTTTCCGGAGCCGGCGGAGAGGATGTAGGTTGGCATAGGAGTGGTAGCAGTTTTGACAATGAGGTGAAAGCGATCGGCGAGGAGAGCGCGAAGCATGAGCTTGACGTCCTCGTGTGTGGTATTGGGCGGCACTTTAGCGCGGATGTCGTAGTGATCGCGCTCGAGCCAGGTGGGGCCTCCGTGCACATTGGCTACATCGACGCCGTAGGCGGTGGCAATGAGTTCGGCCATGGTGGCCTGGGTAAGGAAATATCGGTCGCCCTGGATGGAGTTGCCGTGCATAAAGGGGTTGGACGTGAATGGGCTGGTGTGGACGTCGGCGATGACGAAGGACTTGGGGGCGGCCGTTGTCTGAGCGTGCGACGAGATGGAGAGAATCGCGAAAAGGACAAGAACTGTTCGCATCAGGTAAGCCTCAGGGTGGCGCAGGTCGAGTGCTGAATGCTACTTAGGTTAACGCCAAAATGAGGGTGCCGTTAATCAGAGGTTTCGTGGACGGGATGGGCCCGAGGAAAATTCGATTCTTGCCCAGCTTCCTGTCCCCGAAGTCCCCCGGTGTTAGCGCTTGCCCACGGCAAGCCAGGAGCCAATAGGAATCCGCCACCACCCAAGCGCCGGACGTCAGCGCCGCATTGATAACGGTCTCGCTCCATTGGAAGGCGCTTTTAGGGCCTGCCGCCGCCACGATGGGTACCCACACCAGCAGCAAGAACAGGCCAATCTCGAACGCCGAGAGCGCGGCTGCTAGCCGTGCATACACCCCGGCGAGCACCGCCAAACCAGCCGCCATGAGGGCACAGCCGGTGAAATACGCCCAAGCCACATGCCATGGCAGCCATTCAGGTACGTCCGCGGCAGTCGCTTTGAGATAGACGAAATGGCCCACGCCGAAGAAGATCAAAGCCAGGCCGTAAAGCACCCTCGCGATGCGCAGACCCTTGTCGCCGGTGGCGAAACTGAGGCGCTGCCTGTCCCAGTCAGCGGCGAACCAGGCATACAGTACCCAAGCGGCCGCCACCATCACCCCGGTCTCGGCGCAGCCATACCAGGAACCCACCACCATGGGCGCGCGGAGATGAAGGCGCAGAGATAGGCCAGTCCCTCATGTACGGGCACACTCTTGGGTGCAGGCTTCCATACCGCGGCGAAATCGCTATTGATCAGGCCGAGGATTCCGAGGGAGATCATGGTCGCCGCAAACACCGCTATACGCCGGCTGCCGGCCAGTCATGAAGGGGGTTAATATGTCGGGCGCTGTCGAAACCAGGGAAATTCGTGGCCCAGACGGGACTATCACTTTACGGAAGTCTAAGCCTTGGCCTCAGTACGGTGCCCCGTAAAGGTTTGTGGTCAGACGGAACTGCGATTTCGCTGCCATTCAAAGTTCCACTTCCGTCTGTTCACGAAACGCGGACGGCGAGGGCCGGCCGCGAACTTTGCTGAGCAGGTTCCACACGATGCTCGGCGTGTAGGTACTCACGAAGTTCATGATCATGGTGCGGCGCTGACGCCGGAAGTACGCGGTCGACGTAAAGTAGTCGCGCGGCTTGCCGATCGCTGTCGCCGCATCGTGTGCGGCGGCTTGGAGTCGTGCGAAATTGTGAAAGCGCACGGTGTGGCGTTCGCGGTGTGGATAGGCCGCCTGCCACAGATCGATCGCGGCGGAAGCGTCGAGGCCCGGAAAGATCGTTGCTGCGTTGGCTTGGGCGATTTGCCGCTCGCTAAGGTAATAGTCGTCGATCTGCGCCGTTGTGTTGGAAAGATGGCGCCGGTATTGCACCAGACGATCGGAAAGATTGTGCATCGGACCGATTTGCGCCATGCGAATCCATAAGTCGAGATCTTCGCCGTCATTGAAATTGCGGTAGTTGCCGGCGCGCAAGACGGCATCGCGACGCACGAGCGTGCCCGGGGCATTCAGGGATGATTGCCAGCGTGTGCGCCACCGGATCTCCGCATCTTCGGTCGGATATTCCCAATCGGGAAGCGGATTGCCACTGTCGTCGATGAGTTGCGGTATACAGCCCAATGCGACGAGCGGCGGATGATCGCGCATGTACCCAACTTGACGCGCGAGACGCGTAGGATGGTGAATGTCATCC
The DNA here is from genome assembly GCA_963711525.1 of uncultured Acidobacteriaceae bacterium. GTDB lineage: Bacteria > Acidobacteriota > Terriglobia > Terriglobales > Acidobacteriaceae > PALSA-350. Next base: position 704,675 of record CAVQEO010000001.1, read on the forward strand.
GCATCGATCGCGGCGCAAAACTCCGTTTGCGCCGTTTCCATCAGGCGGCCGCGGCAAACGCCCAACGGAAGCGGCTGTCCGACCACGACGCGGCCGGCGATGCGGGACGGAATATAGGCCTGCAGCAATTCGACGCTGCCGTCGGTCGAGCCGTTGTCCCAGACGATGATTTCGTGATTCGGATACGTTTGCGCGACGAGTGAATCGAGGAGCTCGCGCAGGTAGGGCATGCCGTTGAGTACCGGCATCAGCCAGGTGACGCGGGGCCATTCGGAAGCGGTCGTTACGGCCGACTCAGTCAACATTCGCGCTACTCTCTGCGGTCGCGGGCGCTGCCGACCCGTCGAGCCATGGACCCCGGTTTTCATACCCGAGTGCCCCTGCATTCGAACGTGGTGTCGTTGAAAACGCCCGGAAATTTCTGTGCGGCAACTCTTGCATTCCTCTTTGTGGTAAGGTGCCCTTCCCGCATTCCATCACATATAACGTTAAACTAATAGAAGGTTCTTGGCGATTCATGAAAGCGTAATAGTTGTGCCCCGCACGATTGCTCGAACGCTATCAAGGCGAGCCGTAATCGTTGGCGCGATCATATTTTTTCTGAGCACGTGCGCCGGCTCAAAACTCCCGAAACATCCAAGATAGCCCCAACGCCTCTTTTCCATGAGTGCGATGATCGGCAACGATCAGGTATGGTTCCGCGAACAGGCCCCCGTATCGGCGGAAGATCATCACGATCAACGAGCCGGTTACGACGCCGTAGCAGGGAATCGAAGCGATGGGGGCAGAGAATCTGGCGTGAAATTGGCGGAGCCTCAGCTCCCTCTGGATGTGTTCGCTTTTCATTCTCCTGTATCGTCACCTCGCTCTGACCGTCCCGCCGCAGGATCTTAAATTTTGCGGAGGCCGATTTGAAGAAACCGCTGCCGCGCCATTTTGCCCTCTCACCGATCCCCGCGAGATCGCGATGTGAACGAATATCTGCGAGCTGATAGAAGCTTATCAACGAGCTCTCTTACTGTTACAAAACGAGACACTCGTGTTCCGTTCCGCTTCCCAATATGGGTATGCACCTGATTAGTTAGCCGCGTTCCCGTCGTTGAGCACCAGGATGCATGCAAGAATCGGCTTCCAGTGACGTGCTACTAATCCAGTCCGGCGCGCGGATTGCATGAATTATCCGCCGTCCGATTATCGACGTGGACGGTTCTGCAACTGTTACGGTGTTCAGTTGTGAGCGGTTGGGCCCAGCGCTACGCGCCAAGCCGCTTGGAGGTGAACCCTGGGCGAAGGGGATGTTTAGATATGATTCGATCGATTGGTGCTGTGCGCTCGTTTGCTTGCCCGCACAGCTACTCCGGCGTCTTTAAAGTCTGGATGAACATATGGGCCGCGGGCCTGCTACTTCTCTTTCCGCTATTCGGTTCGCCTGCAAGCGCACAGACCACAACCATCAGCGGTACGGTCTATATGCCAAACGGCACCAATGTGCTGCCCAACGCACTGGTCTATGTCACCACCAGCACGCCGGCCGCATTCGTGTCCGGTGCAAATTGTCCGGGAGTCAATTGTCTTACGGCATCCACCGCCGTGCCTTCCGGGGTTACGGTCTACACCTACACTGCGGTGGACGGCACCTTTTCGCTCAGCAATGTGTCGCAAAGCACTTCATACACACTGGTCATCCAGGCAGGTCACTGGCGGCGGCAATTTAGCGAGGACGTCGGTACCAGCGCTATCACCGGGCTCTCCCTCAGCATGCCCTCCACTCACGCCCAGGGCGACATCCCCCTGATTGCCATCGCAACCGGTTCTAAAGATGCTGTGGAATGCGTCTTTCACGATTTGGGCGTGAGCAATAATGAAGTCACCGACGACACCGTAGCCAGCGGCGCAACCTTGGGTGGCCGCATCCACCTTTACAAAGGGGATCACTCCGCTGGAGCGGAGATCAGTGCGTCCACCCCGTCGGAAACAGCGTTGATGGGGGGCACGAGTACCACACCCCTCGACAGCTATGACATGGTGATGTTTCCCTGCCAAGGCAGCACCACCTCTGAGGCCGCCGCCGGCATCGACAATCTTCTCGCCTACACCAGCGCCGGGGGCCGCGCCTTTGTAACCCACGACAGCCGCGTGTGGATCAATACCTCCACCACTTATCAGAGCGAGACGTTTTCCGGGGTCGCGAACTGGCTCGCCGACCCGGTGTCTACACTCAATCCCGACCCTGGGGTGGGTACGGTCAACACCAGCTTTACCGACGGATCGACCCTCGCCCAATGGCTGTATAACGGCGGATACGCGAATGGAAATACTGCCGGAGCGGCCGATACCGGGACGCTGGGGCAGGTGGAGATCAGCACCCTGCGCTGGGACTTGAGCGGCGTCAATGTGCCGACGCAATCCTGGCTGACGCTTAATTCCGACGTAACCACGACCAGCAACCCAGTGATGCAGTTCTCCTTCAATACCCCGTTTGGCGCTGCCGCCGCTGCGCAATATGGGCGCGTTCTGTTCAACGAATATCACGTCGAAAATGTCTCGGAGTCGGGCAATCCGATATTTCCTGCCGAGTGCCCGACCTTGACCACGGCAGAGATCGCGCAAGAGAAGATGCTCGAATATGCCCTGTTCGATCTCTCCAATTTCGTGGTTCCGATCGTCCTGCCTACGGTCTCCATGGCCATCACCACCGACCCCGGCGATTCTGTCTTCATGGAGGGAGATACCAGCGACACCATCACCGTCGCTGTGACCGATACCAGTGAGACGGTCGCGCTGAGCAACGCGACCGTGCTCAGCGTAACTCTGCCGGCCGGCCTTACCGCCACCGCTATGACGGATACTGACGGCGGCTGGATCTGCACTGCCGGTACCCTGATATGCACGCGGACAACCGCTCTCGCCGCAGGGGCGACCGATAGCGTCCTGATTACAGTGTCGGTTGCCGGCAACGCGACCGGTGGCGATGCGAGCACCACTTCACCCGTATCCGCAGTGGTCTCCAATCCAACGTTTTCGAGCAGCGTAACCACGCCGCTGACCCTCACTCTGCAACAGCATGCCGCGGTAACCTGGGCCACGCCCGCGGCAATTGCCGCAGGCACAGCGCTCAGCAGCACACAATTGAACGCTGTCGGTAATACTGGCGGAAACTACGTCTACTCTCCGGTTTCCGGAATCGTGCTCTCTCCCGGTTCGCATTTGCTTTCGGTCACTTTCACGCCTACTGATCAGGGCGATTATCCAGGCACGGCAACGGCCACCGTCACGCTGGTGGTAAACGCGCCCCTGGCTGCGACCGCCAGCGCGCCGCCGGCAACCAACTTCGGCCCCATCCCTGTGGGCACCGCAGGCAGCGGCCAAAGCGTCACTTTTACCTTTCTTACTGCCGGGGTGATCGGGTCCCCGGTTGTGGTCACACAAGGCGCAACCGGCCTGGACTTTGCCGATGTTGCGACCGGAACCTGCGATACCAACGGAAGCAGCTACGCTTACAGCGCCGACGCGACCTGCACGGTGAACGTGGTCTTTACTCCACAATTTCCCGGTACCCGTTATGGAGCTGTACTGCTTGAAGATGGATCGGGGAATGTGCTTGCCACCGCCTACGTCTACGGCATCGGTACTGGCCCGCAAGTGGCGTTTACCCCGGCCCTCCAGAGCGTAGTGGTCAGCGGCCTGCTGCACCCCGATGGCGTTGCCTTGGACGGTAGCGGTAATTTGTATATCGCAGATGCCAACAATAACCGTGTCCTCAAGGAGACGTTGTCAGCGGGGGCTTACACACAGAGTGTGTTGGTGAGTGGCTTGTCCACCCCTGCCGCCGTCGCTATCGATGGAAACGGCGACGTCTACATCGCAGATTCCGGCGATGGCCTGGTACTGGAGGAGACGCCGTCCTCGGGAAGCTATGTCCAAACGACCGTGGGCACCGGCCTGGTCAACGACAACGGCGTAGCGGTAGATGGAAGCGGCAACGTCTACATCGCAGATAGCGGGAACAATCGTGTCCTGTTGGAAACGCTGTCGGGCGGCACTTACACCCAGACAATCATCGGCAGTGGCTTCAGTAATCCGCAAAGCGTAGCAGTGGATGGAAGTGGGAACGTCTACGTCGCTGACACCGGCAACAACCGCATCGTGGAAGAGACCCTGACGGAGGGCACCTACTCGCAGGGGCCGCTGTTCACCGGGTTGAACAGTCCTCTTGGCGTAGCCGTGGACGGCGTGGGGGACGTCTACATCGCAAATACTTCCAGCGGCCAGGTACTCAAGGAGACGTTGTCGGGTGAGAGCTATACACAAACCACGTTAGTCACCGGTCTCTCGTCACCCCAGACCATGGTGGAGGGCGGCAACGGAAACGTCTTCATTACTGACTCCAATAACAATCAGGTGCTGGAAGAGAACTTTGCCACCCCGCCGAACCTGGGTTTTGCGTCGACCCATTTGGGTCTGACCAGCAGCGATAGCCCAAAAGCGGTGACGGCGGAGAACATCGGCAATGCGGCCCTGGTATTTACCGCCGCAGGGCTGGTGGCGCCCGTTGACTTCTCCCAGGTAGCCGGTAGCGGATCTCCTGCTGACTGTGTGAACAGCGGGTCAGTGGCGGCAGGCGCTACTTGCAATCTCAGCATCAGCTTTGTGCCCGCGACTGTAGGTGCACTCAGCGAATCGTTCACACTGAATGACAACTCATTAAACGCCTCACCCGCGACGCAAACCATTGCACTCACCGGAACCGGCGTCTCCTCGATAACGCTATCGCCTTCGAGCTCGACGCTCGGCGCCGGCACAGTCAGCATCGCATACGCGGGCGTGACCTTTACAGCCACCGGCGGCACCGGTCCTTACACCTACACGTATACCGGGACGTTGCCCCCGGGCTTGACATTGAGCAACAACGGAGTGCTCTCAGGAACACCAACAACGGCCGGCAGCCCCTACTCCTTCACGGTCGTTGCCACCGATAGCGAATCAGTAGCCGGCAGCAACACGTATTCAATCATCATCAATAGTGAAACTGCAACGGTTACGTTGGGAAACCTGGCGCAGACTTATACCGGCTCGCCGCTGCCCGCCACCGCGATCACCAGCCCAGCAGAGTTGGCGGTAGGCTTTACCTACACCGGCGCCAACGGCACCACCTACGGCCCATCCTCGACCCCGCCCACCGGGGCCGGCAGCTACACCGTGGTGGGCACGGTGAGCAATGCGAATTACAACGGTACTGCTACGGCAACGCTGGTGATCGCAAAAGCGCCGGCCACGGTGACGTTAGGCGACCTGGCGCAGGCTTATACCGGCTCGCCACTGGCCGTCACCACAACCACCAGCCCTAATGGACTGACCGTGGGCCTAACCTACACCGGTAACGACGGTACTGCCTATGGCCCCGCCTCCACTCCGCCAACGTCAGGCGGAAGCTACACCGTAGTGGGCACGGTAAACAATGCAAACTACAGTGGCACAGGCACGGCAACGCTGGTGATCTCCGGAGGAACCGTTACGGTGACGTTAGGCGGCCTGGCGCAGGTCTATACCGGCTCACCCCTGGCCGCGACTGCGAAAACCAGCCCTACGGGGCTGACCGTGGTGTTCACCTACACCGGAACCAACGGAACATCCTATGGCCCCACATCTACGCCACCGACTGCGGCTGGAAGCTACACCGTTGTGGGCACAGTAAGCAGCGCGAACAACAGCGGCGCGGCCAGCGGAACGCTGGTGATCGCAAAAGCGACGGCTACGGTGACGTTGGGCGACCTGGCGCAGGCTTATACCGGATCGCCCCTGGCCGCGACCGCGGCCACTACTCCTACGGGCCTGACAGTGGGTCTGGAGTACACCGGTAGCAACGGTACGGCTTATGGCCCGTCGCCCACTCCGCCCACTTCCGCTGGAAGCTACACCGTAGTGGGCACCGTGAGTAACGCGAACTATAACGGCGCCGCTAGCGGAACCATGGTGATCGGCCAGCTGGCCTCGGCGACGAGTGTAAGCTCCAGTGCGAATCCAGTTCTGGATCAGACGGCTCTCACCTTCACGGCGACAGTTTCAGCGCAACTCGGTACGCCGACCGGAACAGTCACCTTTTTGGACGGCACAACTCCGCTCGGCCAGGCAACGCTGACTGGCCATACGGCTTCGCTGATCACGTCTTCGCTTGCCATCGGCTCGCATACCATCACCGCCGATTACAGCGGAGATACAGACTTGGCCGGCTCGGCCAGTAGCCCGCTGACACAGTCCATTCTCGACTTCAACCTGGCGCCGACTTCCGGCACGGGTGGCAGCAGCGGAACGCCGGTTACCACGCAAACCACAGCTCCCGGCGGCACGGCAACCTATCCTCTGAGCATCGTACCCACGGCCGGCATCATTTTTCCCGCCCCTATAACGCTCACGATTACAGGAATGCCGGCGGGGGCAACGGCCGCGATTACTCCCTCCCTCTGGACCCAGGTGACGAATACCTTATGGTCTTTTCCTGCACAGACGCCGCTGGGCCCTCTCTCGCTTGCCATCCAGTTACCTTCGGCAGTGGCGCATCTTGACCCGCCGAGCCGATCCGGCCGCAACCTGCCGGCGATGGTTTTTGCCCTCCTGTTGCTGCCTTTTGCCGGCAGGTTGCGTGCTCTGCGCAAGCGCCTGTCGGGAACCATCTCCCTGCTGCTGTTGGCGGTGGCGGCAATGGGTGCTATGGCTGCACTCGGCGGTTGCGGCTCTACCAGCGGATTGTTTGCTGATCAGGCAAAGACTTACACAGTAACGGTTACAGCAAACTCGGGAACGCTGTCCCACGCCACCACTCTTACCCTCACGGTCAAGTAACCAGGAGACTTGAATGCGCACTTCGATTTGCAGAAAAGTGCTCTTTGCGGGCCTGTTAGCGACGGCCTTTTCCGTCCAGGCACAGAGCGAACCTGGGCCTGCACCAGCATCCATCGATCTGGCCATTACTTACAGCACCGAACATGCGCAACTCGCGCCTGCAACCTGCGGCTGTTTCTGGTTGCAAGGGGGCGGAGCCGATGCCGCGTTCACCTTTTGGAAGGGAATTGGTGTCGCTGCAGGCGTGAGCGGCGAGACGGTCTCCAATTATGCGCCCGGCGTTGATTTCAGCAAGGTCAGCTACATGGGGGGTCCGCGTTACACCTACACCGCCTGGAAAGGGGCGCCAGCCTCCCTTCAAAAGCCTCGCCTGCAGATCTTTGGCGATGGGCTCTTTGGAGCCGTTCATGCTTTCAGTGGCGCTTTTCCAACCGCCACCGGGATCAATACGACGGCCAACTCGTTTGCGCTGGAAACAGGGGGCGGCCTCAATCTATTTTTCTCGAGCAGTATAAGCGTGCGCCTGGTTGAAGTTGATTACGTAAGAACCCAGCTGCCAAACGGCTATGCCGGCACGCAGAACGACCTGCGGCTTGCTTTCGGCGTGTCTTACCACGCCGCTTCCGTTCACCTGCACCGGTGACTGGTGGACGGGAGAAACATGACCGCCAGCTTACCTTCTGAGTTGCGGAAGATCAGGTGTTCATCGTAGATTTCGGCAGTTGAAGCCACAACGTGCTGGATTGTGCGTTGCGGTGCTTTCATTCTTACGAGAAATGTCTGCCGGACACGTGCGGCTGCCTCTAAGGCAATGTACGCCCTATGTCACATCTCACCCTGCGCTGGCGTCCAGGAAATCAAGGTTTCTTTGGCAAGTCGCGCAGACCACCTGATGCTCATTCATGCGCTGTCGTGCCACGTTTCTAGACCTTTCGGCTCTCCATTTCTCTTCTATCCACTTGGCATACCCACGAGGGTCAAAGTCCGACCGCGGAGCATTTTGCTTAAACTCCAGCAGGCCCCACGCGCGAAGCTCTACGTGGTAGACGTGTTTAAGCTCTGTGAGCTTAGAGCAAATCTTGCTGACTCTCATTTATGTTTACGATGGCGCTGAGGGCAGAAAGGACATACGCCATTTTGTGCCTGGTAGAGACTGTTCGCTATCAGCTACCCCCGGAGCCCGTTGAGTGTGGCCGCCCTGCGATCTCGGATGTGGGTTATGGCTTCATCGGCACGGTCGAGGTAGTCTTTTTGCCGCGATGAGCCAGATGGCATATGTCGCGACAAGTAGATGAGATTGGCGATCAATTCCAGGGTGTCATCGAAGGAGCGTTGGTCCTCATCGTGCCTGTCCACATAAGCCTGATTCCTTAAGGAATGATTCGAAGAAGACTTGGCTGGGTACGTCAGGCCAGGCCGCCGCCTACACGCCATATTACGCCATTTGTCGTCAAGCCAAGCGCCCGGGCATAGATTTGGGTTTCAGCCGGTCCTTTGGGCAACTTAAAACGTCTTGCCAGCGGCTCCTCTAGCTGGGCACGTTAGAATCATTTAGGAGCGGCAGCAGGGAATACCGGCTATCATCTGGTGATCATGAAACGCGGATTGCCTGTGCTCATGCCGTTTCTGCTAGCCTCGTTCAGTCACGCCGACCAACGTCCCTTCGATCTGAATCAGCTGAAAGCCCCCGATGGCTTCCACATTGCGGTCTTCGCCAACGTGGACGGTGCGCGCATGCTAGCCTTCACTCCCGGCGGCGTACTGCTGGTGAGCGAATCAGGCGCAGGCAAGGTGGTCGCACTGCCCGACCCCAAGCAAACCGGCAAAGCCGAGAGAGTCGTCGAAGTCCTCACGGGACTGAATGAGCCGCACGGCATCGCCTTCTTCGAAGGCAAGCTCTACGTTGCCGAGAACGACAAAGTGGGCCGCTACGACTGGGATGAGGCTAACTTGCGCGCGACCCATCGCGAGAAGATCGCCGATCTGCCAAGCGGAGGAGGCCACTCCACACGGAGCCTTCTATTTAACAACGGCAAGATGTATGTTTCGGCCGGATCAAGCTGCAACGTCTGCATCGAGAAGGACGCGCGCCGCGCAACCGTGATGGAATTTAGTCCCGACGGTACCGGCCAGAGGATTTTTGCGAAAGGCCTACGCAATGCCGTTGGCCTCGCCGTGAATCCGAAGACCGCCACGGTGTGGGTCACCGTAAATGGCCGAGACATGCTCGGCGACGATTTGCCACCCGAAACCATCTACGACCTCGGCGAGGGCGGCGTGGATGCCGGCTGGCCCTACTGCTACGGTGACCGCGTTCCCGACTCCCAGTTCACCAAGCCAGGGGACAGCCGCTGCCAAAACGTCATCGAGCCGAAGGTCCAGATGCAAGCCCACTCCGCGCCGCTCGGCCTGGCGTTTTATGAGGGCACAATGTTCCCGTCCGACTATCGCAACAACATGTTCGTGGCCTTCCATGGCTCATGGAACCGCAGGACCCCCACGGGTTTCAAAGTCGTGCGCGTGAAGCTTGACGATAAAGGCCAACCGCAGGGCGGGGCGGAAGATTTCATCACCGGATGGCTTGGGCCGGCCGAGAGCACTAAATCGCGATGGATCCCAATTAACATGCCAGGAACCATGGGGCGCCCGGTAGGGATTGTGTTCAGTAGTGATGGCATGATGTATTTGAGCGACGATAGGGCGGGCGTCATCTATCAGGTCAAATACAGTAAGTACAGATAACCGCGATACATTTCGAATCGCGAGGTCTTCCATTTGTTTGAGCAACCATATTCTCGCTAACGCCTGCTCGCCGGTTTTTTCTCTCGCCATTCATTTAGCCTAGACCCCACGCAAAAATTCCATGGTCACGCTATTGAACTGCGCAGCGAGTTTTTTTCATTGCTGCATTTTCGCGGGTAACCGTTGTTTAGGAGATCCAGCCGCCGCGCGAGAATACTTGTAACCTAAGGCCTGACGGCGCGTCAGACGGTTATCATGGAGCGGCTACCCCGACGGCGTCTGTGGTTTTGCCGTTGGCTGCAGTCGACGTTGAAATTCTGTTTTCTGATGTTGCTGACCTTGCTCACGCATCCAGTCATCATGTATGGCGCTACGCTCCTGCAGGCAGGTGGAGCGAACCTGCAAATCGAGTTTGCGGGTGTGGAACCCGATCTGCCTAAGACCTGCATCATCGCCAAGATCGGTAAGTCTGCCCAAGCCGTAGCAACTTACTATGGGCAGTTTCCCGTTTCCTCGGCGCGCATCCTGATCGTCGTAGCCGCGGGCCAACGAGGAATCCTGCACGGAACCACCTGGGGGAGCAGAGACGGTTTTCCCGCCGTCACCCGGCTCACCATCGGCCAGCACAGCACACAGCAGGACTTTGATACCGACTGGATTGTGACTCATGAGCTGGTTCACATGGCGCTCGCATCTCTGCCCGATCCACAGCACTGGCTGGAAGAAGGGATCGCCACGTATGTGGAGCCAATCGTTCGTTCTCAGGCAGGTCAGCTGGGCCCGGAAAAGGTGTGGTCCGATATGTTGGGCGGAATGGGTCACGGCGAACCGGAAGCATTCGATCGCGGCCTGGACCGTACCCATACCTGGGGCCGCACTTACTGGGGCGGAGCTTTGTTCTGCCTGGTTGCCGATGTTGAGATACGCGCCCAGACGAACAATTCGTATGGCCTGCAGGATGCGCTGCGGGCGATTGTCGCAGCCGGTGGCACCATCGATAAAAAGTGGCACTTGGCGCGCGTCCTTAGTGTGGGAGATAAGGCAACTCATACCTCAGTGCTCGAGGACCTCTATAGCGAGTGGAGCGAAAAACCGGTTCATGTAGATCTTCCTCTGCTCTGGAACCAGTTGGGAATACATCAAGAGGATGGCCACATCGTCTTCGACGACGGGGCACCGCTGGCTCGCGTGCGCATGGGGATAACAGCGCCGCGAACTGGATCAACTCATTAAAAAGAAAAAAAGATTGCTTGTAACTTTGCCCTTCCTACCCGTTCTAACTCCTGATGCCAAATCAGTATCCGCAACAAGTGAATCTGTGTCGATACGGGCCGGCACGCCACAGTTGTAGTTGCACCTTAAGTAACGGAAGCTAGGCTTCAACGCATACCTTCCCAACCAGAAAGGTCCGCCCCTCCCTGGTTGGGGAGGGACGACCACTATGAAGCGCTGTCGACAAGTGGGCCCTAACCCTCAGTGTTGACCGAATCGGCATAACGCCGTGGCAGAACGAGGCCACGAGAGCGTATGTCAGAACTCGGTACGACCAACAGTCTATTTGCTTGTGGTAACTCCGGAAATGGAGACGCTGTCGCTTGATCTCACGGCACCCTCTGGGTTAGCCGAACGAGATACATGGAAGTTAAAAACGTCATCTTCTGTTTGGATCGAGCTGAGGAAAAACTGCTTCCCAACCTGCGTGAACGTTACCGCGGGCATGTCGACGTTAGTGGGTTCGGCCGCAACAGGATTCACAAACACAGCGACATTACTATCACGGTTTCTGAATAGCTGTACGCTTAGTCGATCACCGGAAAGACGACCCACCTTGTATGTACCTGCGGGAAGTGTCTTTCCGTTGGCCACAAAGTTAAACGGCACGGTTACGGAAACCTCGGGCCGAATCTCCGCTTGGGCTGCCAGACCCAACCCCAAGAACGTGGTGGCGAATAAAATCTTTGCATGGTTCTTCATAAATTGTCCTCTCCCTTTGGTTATTACTACTGGCAATGAGACATAGTTCACCAGCATTAGTTACAAGGTCGTGGAATTGTTCATTGCGTGCTGTCTTTTCGCGAGTGACAAATCGCAAGGTGTCAAATGGTCTGCAAATGCGTTTGAGCGAAGGCGGCGAAGCGTACCAAGCGCCGCCGCTTTGCGCGCGTCGAACTTGGACTCGAGTTACAGGGAGAGGGGTCGGTCGAGGGCCGCAGGGTGGACCGCGTCGTGGGGCTCGAGGCGAACACACCGGGGCATCCGCCATGTCGCATTCGCCGTCGAAGACATCGACGCCGAAGACATCGACGCCGTAGTCGCGGGCCTGCGAGCCCGCGGCGCTGAGCTCGTCGGCGGGCTGGAGCGCTACGAGGACAGCTACCGGCTCTGCTACCTCCGCGGCCCCGAGGGGATCATCGTCGAGCTGGCAGAGCACATCGGCTGACGGGTCCGGTCCGGCCCCAACCCGCGACCAACCGAGCGACCCGGCTAGAGAGCAGCCACAACTGAGACACCCTGGGCCACCAAGGGGGAGACCCAGGGACATCCAAGACTGCTAAGCCAATTCAAAGGCGATATGTATGGTTGTTACGAAATCGATAGGCTTGCCGTCAGACGTGGCTGGTTTGAATCGGATGGCGCTGGCATCACTTATCGCGGTTTCATCCAGCCCGTGGCCGAGACCGCGAAGCATTTCGATTACTTCGACACGCCCATCGGCATGGAAGCACACCCGTAGCGCAACCTCGCCCTGCACGCGCGCCTGTCTTGCCGCTTCCGTGTATGTCGCAGGAGGCCGACTGAGGACGATGACAGGTGTTCTCTCAGACTTCTCCGCTACCGCCATGACCCTGTGCGCGGCCTGCTGGCTCCCAAACCCGGCGCGTAGAACCGTGCCAGCGCCCAACCCATTACCCCTGCCTGTTCCATTACCGGACACTCCAAACCCTGTCCCCTGCGCGGTCCCTGTATGGCCAGACGTGCCAGCGGCAACCGTACCTCCGAACCCTGCCACCTTCGGCTGGGGAGCTTCCGCTACCGTGCGATCAGAGACCTGGGGCAGCGCTATGTTAGCTGGCACGTCCAAGTGAGCAACCATGATCGGTTGGGGCAGTGCTTCATGCCGGGTGACTGCGATCCTCGGTGCACCCGCCGTAATCAACCTCGCAGGCGCGGGATTCGGCATCCTCGGTGACTGGGACTTGTGCTGGACAGGGACCGTGTGCCTGATCGGTACTGGCTTGACCTCCATCTCGGCCACGAGCACTATGTGGTTGATACGTGTTACCGGCTTGACCACGTGAACGGCGGTTAGCAACACGAATAGGCCGGCCGCGATGAGATGCAAAATGATACTCACTGGCTTGGTTCTGTTGCGCTGGAATGAAAGTTCCTGAAACATGAGTAACCCCTTCGGATTTGATCGGGGGATGGTTCGGAATTTCAGCGGACCTCTTCATGACGCACTGCTACAGGGAAAAATCACTGGGCAGCGTTGCCGGGGGATTGTTCTGTGTGGGAGGCAGTAGAACACGATGCGAGAGGTGGGCTTTGCGGACCCCCTCCGCAACCCAGGATGAGGCACACAACGCAGACAGGCAGACGAACGGGATAGTACTTTTTTTGTTAACCATTGCGGGCCGCTCCACGGCCTTGCTTGGTCAGCGGGTGGTCAGTGGTTCCAGCCACTGGCGCTCGCGCTTTTGAGTTTTTACCACGGTTCAACAATCCCGCGGCAAAGTTTATTCACACACCTGATTACGGGGAGGAGTTACTTCCACTTCATTCATGGGGTACTTTTCGTTTGTCTCCCCGAAGTCTTTTTCTTTCACCGGCTCCGGTACTTCTTCCAGACTCTTCATGAGTTCGGTGAAGTATTTCTTCCCACGCAGTTTGTCTTTGTGGAAGGCGTAGGATTGGCAGCTCAGCGGAGGTGGGCAAAGGGGTTCTTCTTTACACGATGACTGCACCGGTGAGGCATGGGATGGCGAGACGAGCTCAAGCTCGGTGACCCTGTGTGGACCCCAAAACCCGCACAGAAAACCGGTGACGGGCCTCCCAGTTTCCTCCAAATTCGTAGCTACGCGTACAATTCGATTCGGACAGCCTCGGCGGATGGAATCCATGAGTGGATATGCTTTACCTCACGGTTTGGCAGGTGAAGAACAGCGTTTGGCTCTCATGTCGACTCTGCTTGATCCTTTTGAGTTCGCTTGCATTGAACGGTTGGGAGTTGGTCAAGGCTTCCGCTGTTTGGAATTCGGCTGCGGGAACGGGTCCATTTCCCTGGCCCTGGCCGAACGCGTGGCGCCGACCGGCCTTGTCATCGCAAGCGATATCGATCTCTCTTATGTATCGCGCCTGGAAAGACCATGCCTTCAGGTAAGGCGCATCGATATCCTTCATGATCCGATCGAAGAGAGTTCGTATGACTTCGTCGTGGCACGTGCCCTTCTTCATCATTTGCCGTCGGCTCGCAACAGTCTTCAGCGCATGTTCACAGCATTGAAGCCGGGAGGCACGCTACTTTCCATCGAGCCAGACATGCTGCCATGCACGGTTGCCGAGCCGGCATCGATGCGGACATTCTGGCAAGGATGGTTGAACTGGTCGGCGGAAGCCGGCATCGATTACTTTATAGGCCGCAAAATCCCTACGTGGCTGGATTCCCTCGGCGCTGAGGACATCGCCGGCGAAGGACATACCGCGAATTTCAACGGTCGATCGGACTGGGCAAATTATTGGATCGCGACGATTCGAGAGTTGCAGCCATCCTTGCTCAAAGGGGGTTACATCACAGCGGATCTCCTCAAAGAATTCGAGACTTGCTATCAGGATCCGCATTACTGGGCCAGTCTCATCACGTTTACCGCAACCTGGGGAAGAAAGGGCTCTTCTTCATGACCGTCTTGCAAGGTCTGCATCCATTTCGGGCGGATAGGTATGCTCCCCTTATCTCCCCAACCTCCGCGCCGCCACTCGATCAGAACACGGAAGACCCCGCGTCTCTTTCTTTATTTAGCAATCGCTAATTCGGAGAAGGGTGCTCCACGTGATCGATGACGATCACGTCGTCAGGAGCCTTGGTCGCTTCAATCTTGAGCCCAAGCTGCTCCTGCACCGCAGTGTACAGGCCCGGCGGAGCATTCGGGTTGTCGCCCGCAGGCGGGGTTATAGGACCATTTGTCCCGCGGAATTGCGCGAATTGCGAATCGTCCGGCGTCCATTTCAAATTGAAGTCATACCGGTCGGTCAATTCCGTCTGATCGACCACCGGCTTGTCCATCACGCCCGATTGCATCCATGATGCGAAAGTCGCCATGGTCATGTTTCTTACCACCAAGTTACCGAATCCCCGCAACCCGAAGCCCGACCCATCATTGGGTCCCGCTGTGCTTACGGTCATCTTCGGTCCGCCGCTGGCACGCCGGATGGCATAAACGGAGAGCTCTCTCTGCTCGTGATGAAACTTCAGAGCGCACCGGTCAGCCAGCAGCTTTTGCAGCAAAATCGCCATCTGTTTCAAATTCGGCCTGCCCGGCACATCTGGCTTTCCATCGATATCGAACAGATCGGTGCCGAACCATGGCGGCGCATTGATAATCTGCTTGGCGTGAAGCCCGTAGGCCAGGGCAATCAGATCGTTCATGTTAGTGTTGAACGTCTTGAATTGGGCGCCTTGAAAAGTAAACAGCTTACCGGGCCTGCCGGGCTGGCTCGGCTTAATCGTGGCCACCTCCAGGGTTGGATCGGCATCCGCCGCCATTGGCTTCGGCGGTTCAGGAATCGCCCAGGCCGTATCGGCCGTGGCCCGCTCCAGAGGTAACGGCATCGGCGTCGCGCCTTCCATCCATGTTCCCGCAATCGACTTGCCGTCCGCGGACATCTTGCCTTCATAGCTGCGGTCGACCACGGTGATCTTGAATTTCAGCACACCATCCTGAAAGCTGATGGTCGCTATCGGAACGCTCTGGCCGCCCTGGTCGATGCTGTACGTCAGGGCTTTCAAGGCACCGGTGTCCGTCTTGGAAATCTTCACCACAATCCGCAGGTCGAACTTGGGGTGTTGGTCTGCCATGGGAAAGTGCAGCGTTCCCTGCCAGGTCCCCACAATGTCCGTTGGCGAAGCCGGCGGCGATGGCTGTGTCGCCGCCGGCGCACTGGTTTGTGCCGCTGGCGACGAGGCCGGCACTGCCTGCGCCTTCGAGCCTGCTCCGTTCCCTACGAGCAGCAAAGCCATCGCTCCGGCTACGTAACACGTCAACCCAAGCAATGCCTTCCCGCAGTCATTAAATTTGCGCCCGATCCTTCCCGTCCTCATCACAGAGACCCCTTTCCTCGGCCGTCCTTAGAGTGCGAAGGACACAAGCCTGCAAATTGAATGCGAGAAGGATACACCGTTGATCTGTGCCGATGCCGGGTGCCGCGACGGCTCCTCACTGCACTGAAAAGGCCAAGAGCACATTTCCGGATATGCCGCCCCATTGGCCATAACTGGAGTTATTGAAGGGACATCGCGAAAATCGCTTTTTTCACACCTTCCGGACGGGACGTTTTCCCCTCCGTCAGCAACTTTAACGCGTGGGTAAACGCCCCGCCTGTCCTGCGGTTTCCCTTAAGTACAACGAGGTGAACATCCCCAGGTTTACCTCACGCATTGAGCTGCGCAGCGAGTTTTTTCATTGCTGCATTTTCGCGGATAACTTCACCAACCTCTCGACTGTGCAAAGCTATCTCTGCGGCGATTGAGCGACCGAGAATTCGCTGATCAATATTGCCAAACGGCCCAGGCACGAGGCTTCCCAACCAACCGGTCCAGACCGGGGTATGAGCGTTGCCGACAATGATGCCGGGGCGAAAGATGGCGAGGCGGGTAAAACCGATGTTGCGCAGGGTGTCTTCCTTCATGCCCATTACGCGGGCATAGCGAAACCGGCTGCGGGCTGTGCTTCCTACAGCAGAAAGTAGGCAAAACTGGGCGATTCCGGCGTCATGGCAGCCACGCGCAAAGGCGCCGACGACGCCGAGTTCAAGTCGTTGCAATTCTTCTTCGCTCCAGCGCATCGATCCAGAACCGACACCCACACAGCTCACGGCGCTGACAGGACCTTGGTTTAAAACTTCGCGGGCGAGGACGGCAGTGCGCTCGGCAAAGTCAGTAGCGCCGGTATCAAGAACGACGTTGCGCACCCGCGATCGCGCCGCAATGGGCTTTCTGGTGACCATCACCACTTCCCGGCATTCCGGAAGTGCTAGCAGCTCCGCAACGGCTGCACCACCGACTTGCCCGGTACCACCGAGAATAAGTGCGGCGAAATTCTGCTGCATAAATAGGAATAACCCGGGGACAGATAACTCGTGGACGGAACTGGCGCTTTAAATTTCGCCGGGATCGCAAAAGTGCCAACTCCGTCTATCCACGAAATCGCCGCGCTTCTCCCGCCCAACCAGCAGCGATGATTGCGGCAGACAGAATGGAACAGCTAGGGAATAGTTTTGCCTGTTGTCGCTTTTACCGCGTCGCTCAGCTGGGCAAAGGAATAGCTTCCCCAAGGACCCATGGGGTACTTCCTCTTCAAGTACTCCTGAGCGTTCGTACGGTTTTTTTCGTTGGGATTAAAGCCGCCGTTCTTCAACCAGCGCAGGTAGCCAATACTGCGGATCTGAGTGTTAAGGCAGTCGTTCCAGTCCTGATTGCCGCTGATCCCGTAGGGAGTTTCGGCGAAGGCGTGGTCCTTCATGGTCTGGCAAATCTTGCCGGCAGTTGATTTAAGCGGCTTATTGCTCCATACGAAGCCCTTGGCAATGAAATCGTAGTCATACCGATGTGTTGTGTTCTCAAGCGCGTTGTGAATTGAGGTCGGAAGTGCTGAAGACCCGGTCAGTGCGGCACCCTGTGTTTGACCAGTCGCAGATAGCGTACATAGCAAAAACAGCCCGGCGATCATGCCCGGAGCACATATTGTTTTCAATGGACTGTCCCCCCTCTACTTTGAAATTGAATCGAGCAGCGGAGATGCCTGGCTTTGCCAATCCGCCCCCCATTGATCAGTTGCCGCTGGTGAAGTCCTCGGACGGGCTTTATCTTCCTCACCAGGAAGGCGCCTGCCTCTCTCCCTCTCTGCCACAGAAAATGAACAGGAGAGAGTTCTTTTTTAGGGATGATAGTGCATCTTTTGTGTTACAGAAACGAAAAACCACGCGCATCTTCAGGCTGAGGAACGAGAGAAGTTGACCGCGGGAGACCGCGCAAAACTTCCAGCCGGTGTTGCAAGTTATTTACCTTCATGCACTTCTGCCATTTCGATTGTTTCCAATTGGGTTCTGCCCGTTACTTAACCAGGTTCCTGCGTAGTACACACCTACTCGGACGAACTGCGCTGCGGTGAACTACCGGTCGATATACCACTGTGAAGCGAGATCGTGTCTGCAGATAGGGCAGCCGGAACCGCGAAGATTACAAATAAAGGCCACCGACACTGCCTCTTTTGGTGCAGGGGGGAGAGCGACCTCCTCCTCTAGGATCATAGGACGGTCGTCAGCATTCTGCCCCGGGAGCCACTGTGAGAGCGATTGCCTTGCTGTTTTCAGTTCTGATAGTGGGCGCCGGGTCTGGCGAAGCGAAAGTTGCCTGTCACTTACCGATGTACATTCAAGCACCGCAAGCCCCGGGTGACGGCACTACCACGGATACAGTGAACTTGTTTCTTTACGGCCTCAAATCAGCGGTGAGGCAACATCAGGGATGCATCGTTGACAAGATGACCGATGCTCGTCTGGGCCTCTACTTCACAACCGTAAAGCTCGTCAATGCTGAGGGACGCAGCGACGCTTCCGTGATAGCGGTGGCGCTGGCCGTTCCGTTGAATGGGGTCCCGGTCTATATGGATCACTATGTGCTCATTCTCCGTGAAACGGACAGCATCGACGGGCAAGTGAACGGGTTGCTCGAAAGCATCGGTCAGACGCTGGACAGGCATGACTCACCCGGTCAATGATCGGCGCTTGATCCGCACTAAAACTCCTCGGGCACATTTGGAAGGGCGTCGCATCGGCGATGTCTTTGTCATCCCGCCTGTCCCGGCTTGCCGTGGAACCGGAGCTCCGAAGGAGTGCAGTTGAGGGATCTGCGGTTTTTTCTCTCACGCAGGCTTTTCAGCCCCTGCAGTCCTTCCATCCCCATGACAACTTCCAACCGGCATCACAGAGTCTGCGTGAGAACCCCATTAACAAACACAGTCCCGCAGGGACGGCTGAAAGTAGCCCAGCACGCAGTGCTGGGTAGACGACGCAAGGCGGATTAGTCCCGAAGGGACGGCTGAAAATGTCCCAGGACGCCAGTCCTGGGCTTGCCGGATTTTCCAGAAGGGGTTTCCAGGACAAAGGTTTCCCAGGGCTGCCCCGGATTTCCTGTACGCAGCTCTAGGCTTCACGGAAGCCGCACGAGGCTCATTGATTCCAGCAAGCTCACAGGAAATCCGGGTTCGTCCTGGGGCATTTTCAGCCGTCCCTAGGGACTGGTTCTTCCTTTCAAATCCTACCCAGGACTAACGTCCTGGGCTAAGCCGTCCCGCGGGACTCATCGTTAACCGCCGGTTCTCACGCAGACTCTCACAGCCCCACCCCTTTGTCATCCCGCCTGTCCCGGCTTGCCGTGGAACCGGAGCTCCGAAGGAGCGCAGTGGAGGGACCTGCGGTTTCTTTCTCTCACGCAGAATCTTCAGCCCCTACACCATCGCTCCAACATAGACCATCGTTAGCCGCTGAGGGACTCGATATTCTTGCTTTCCTGGACGCCATACCCGTTTTCAAGAACAGCCTCTTGCCTGTGACTCTTCGGGTTCGCCAAATATGACTCCGCCGACAGCATCATGGATGTTTCGGGGACCTGTCCACGAAAGTCTCCGAACGAGGATGGCCTGCTTCCGTGGTGATGTAGTAGAACTTCCGACAATATTGTGAGATTGCCCCCAGATAAAACGGCAATCCGGAACAACAGGGCGAAACTTCGGTGTTGCCGCCGCTATAAATGCCACTAAGTTGTAGCCTGTAATCAGGCACAGTTCGTTACTGTGGGGGAATCCCGATCATGTCCCTGCGCAAGCGGTTCCTGTTTGCAACGTTATTCACCATCGCTGCCTTGGCAGCGGCCGGAAGCATGAGCGTTTACAAGGCGGAAGTTGATGTGCCGAAGCCGAATACGTGGTCGCGCGTTCCGGTGCCTGCGGCTGCCGCGTTGCCTTGGTTCGACAGCCAATTTCTTCCGATTCAGTCCAACCGCCCTCAGGATTTGGGTGTTGGGAAGTTGCTGGTGGCGAGTCGCAGCCTCGGCGACCCGGATTTCGCAAGAACGGTGGTCCTGCTGGTTCACTACGATGAAAAAGGCGTACTCGGACTGATTCTCAACCGGCGCACCGATGTCCCGCTTTCTCGAGTCCTTGATCTTGAGGCCGCCAAAGACCGCTCCGACCCAGTCTATCTCGGGGGCCCTGTGGCTCCTTCGGCTGTCTTTGCATTGTTTAAGTCCTCCGCCAAGATTGAAAAGGCTGAAAACATCTTCGGTGGAGTTTATTTGATTTCCGACAAAGCGCTCTTCGAACAAACAATTTCGGCCCGGCCTGACCCCGCCGTTTTTCACGTTTACCTGGGATATGCCGGATGGACGCAAGATCAATTGCGGACCGAAGTGCAATTGGGCGGGTGGTTCGTTTTTCCGGCAGACGCCGCCACGATATTCAATTCCGATCCTAATTCCTTGTGGTTGGAGATGATTAAGAAGACAGAATTGCAATTGGCGAAGACTGAGACCTTAGCAGAAACCTCCCACTCAGTAACATTGTTTGGGGAAACCCCGGGACACGGGAAGCCCCGGGGCAGAGAGCGCCGGGATAAGCCGCGACATTGTAAAGAAGTTTCGGGACCAAACGAAGTAACCCCCATGCCTTGTTACCGTTCGTAAGTATGGCGTAGGCCCAAAGTGCGGAAAAAATCCGCTACGCCTCTGGACGCGCTCGGAAAACCGGGGTAAACGCGCATACTTTTTGCGCGCCGCAGAGGCCCAAAGCTGCCAAGCCCGGGGACTTAGTTCGCATAGTTCGCTTAGTGCGCACACTTTTTTCCGCGTCGCAGGAGCCCAAAGCTCGCCAACGCCACCAACCTCGACACCAGCGCCTCCATCTGCTATGTGGATTCTGCATAGGAAGAGCGGGCAAAGCGCTCTCCCTATGCGGTTTTGATATTAGATGGCGTGGCTTCTTTCACTCGGTTCTTTCTCTAGAGATGGTCCTCTTCGGTTAGTTCGGCTGGGACTGGCGTCAGCGTGCCGAACAACCCATCTGCATATCCATTGATGCCGGCGGAGAAAAATAGAGCCGGACCAGGAGAAGGATTCGCCTGGTTGTCAGTTCTGTTGTCGAATTCGAGGCCCCATAATCCGCTAATGACGATCGGAGTGTCATTGGCATCGAGCAGGTTTCCAATGAACCGTCCATCGGTGAAGTTGAAGGCCGCAATCGTGCCGCTGAACCGGTTGCCGATCAGAAGCGCGTGGCTAAAGAATCCAAAGTCTTGCGGCGCCAGTGCGACGCCCCAAGGCGCGCTCAAGACTCCGGATATGTTCTGAAGGCGCTGGACGAGGACACCTCTCTTCGAGAACAGGTCGACAAATCCACACTGTTCGCCGCAATTGTCATCGGCCGCGTTCTTTGCCGCGTTCTGCTTGGCATAGGTTACAACCAGGTTCTCCCCAACAACCTGAACATTGTACGGCGCAAATCCC
The DNA here is from genome assembly GCA_963711525.1 of uncultured Acidobacteriaceae bacterium. Lineage (GTDB taxonomy): Bacteria > Acidobacteriota > Terriglobia > Terriglobales > Acidobacteriaceae > PALSA-350. The sequence continues at coordinate 726,030 of CAVQEO010000001.1, forward strand.
GATGGCATATGGTAGTCGGCGAACGTTCCTCCAGGTTCAGGGAGCCGCTTAAAATTTGTGTCGAACACCTCGATCGTTGCCTTCGAAAAATTTGCGGCAACCAGGAAGTGATGTCCACCGGCCTCGGCCAAAGTAAGGCCGGTGAAAACAGATCCGGTTTCAGTGACTTCATTGACTGCCAGCTGTTCCGGCGTTACGGCCGGATTCCATGCCGAGATGGTGCCGTTTAACGTGGCGAAAATAAACGAAGCCGGAGCCGGCGTCTTGCCCGGCACGTTGGTGATCATGAAGTCGGTCGTGCCATTGAAGACCATCCCCGTGGGAGAGGAAACACCCTTCGCCCCGGGAGCGTTGGGAACCGTAACCGGAGATGGCGGCGCTACGATTGTTCCAGTGCCTGTGTACAGAGTAGAAGTGCCGGTCCCCGCATTGTTCACCCACCACGGACTGGAAGCACTGCGAGCCAGGCCCCAGGCATTCTTGAGATTTGGATCCTGGACTGCCACAGCTTGTCCATCAACGTTTGCCAGATCGGAAACCAGGTTGGTCTGCGTGTAGTGCTGGCCGAATGTTCCGATGGGAGAGAACGATAGTACACATCCAACGGCCACGAGTTGAAGAGCTTTCGAGGGATTCCTCATGTGTTTACGCCTTCCTTGTAAGTAATTTCAGCCGGTCTTTCCACTTTCCTCTTTCGGCTGCAAGCTAATATACCGCCGGAAGGACGGGGCGCTAAAGAGGCCGATATAGTCTTCCTTTCGAGACATTTGGTTTGGCCTTGCTGCCCGCTCCTATCTTGCTGCCCTCTTCTATATGGGAGCGCGGCTCAAATGGAATTGTCGATTAGAACAGGGTAAGTGCAACCATAACTTCTCGTTGGCTTCTACGGGCCAGCTCACGAAACGGAAGAAATCGTATGCTAAGTAGAGAGCATGTAAAGTTGTAGGGTGGGGTAAGCTGGCATCATTTGTCTATAAGTTGTCATCGCGGAGTGACAAAGAAATGACAAATAAGTGACAAAGGCTTCGGGGGACCGACGAAAAGTAGCCCAGCGGATGAAGCACCGCCTTACAGAAGTCCCCTCATCCTGCGCGTTTTTTGCGAAGGGTGGATACGCAAACCGCGCCCTTACACTGCCGTCACAACCGCAAATAGGAACGGCTATAAGGTATCCGTGTGAGTGACATATTACCTGCCAACGCAAAAGCATACTAAAAATGCGCCATCCAGGCCATGGGTGTCGTCAAATGACGCGATCGATACGTGTATTGGCTGACCCGGTCTCGTCCCTCGGGTTGACACGGATTCTTCGCGTGATCTACATTTCTTTCCATGGTGTAAGCGGTTACTCCATAGTCAGTCTGATAGTGCAAGACAATTAAGCACGACCAGTAAGACCTTTGGAGGTTTTTGGGAATGCCCCGTGATCGCAGCGCCTTGGCTCGTTTCAAATCAGTTGGCTACTTAACCCTCACAGTCCTATTCCTCCTTCTGGTGCAGAGCCAGCGTGTCTTCGGACAAGTGGATGAAGGCGCAATCACCGGAACGGTGCAAGATCCCACCGGTGCGGTTATTCCCAATGCGCAGGTAACCCTCACGAATACCGACCAGGGCTTGACACTCACCACCACGACGAACGGATCCGGTGTATACACCTTCTCGCCGGTCCGAATCGGGCACTACTCCGTGACGGCGGCTGCTCCTGGTTTCACGACCACGAACCAAACCAATCTGCAGGTCGCGGTAGGTCAACGACTGCAGGTGAACGTGCAGCTTAAAACCGGCGGCACGTCGCAAACCGTGGAGGTTACGACCGCACCGCCAGAGCTACAGACTTCCGAGTCATCGGTCGGCCAAACAGTCAGCAGTCAAACGATTAATAATCTGCCTCTCAACGGGCGCAATTTTACCTTTCTGGCGCAGCTGGGCGCCGGCGTGAACACGCCGCAAGCGGACACACGAGGCAATGCGCAATCTGGAGCCTTTACCGCCAATGGTCTGACGCCGGCGCAAAACAACTACCTGCTCGACGGCATAGACAACAATTCCAACGCCGTTGACTTCCTGAATGGGACAAATTACATCGTTCTTCCCCCGCTGGATGCGATCCAGGAATTCAAAGTCCAAACTGCGGATTTCAGCGCCGAGCTCGGTCGTTCCGCGGGCGCCGTTTTGAATGCCACCGTCAAGTCCGGCACCAACAGCATTCACGGAGCGGTCTGGGAATTTTTCCGCAACGATAAGCTCGATGCCGCGGACTGGTTTGAAGACAATTCAGGCATTGGCAAGGGAGAGTTGCGCCAGAATCAGTTCGGAGCCGCCATCGGCGGACCGATCGTTAAGAATAAACTCTTTTATTTTGGCGACTACGAAGGTCTGCGGCGCGTGCAGGGTAATACGCAATCTGGTTTTACCGTGCCGACCACGGCAGAGCGCAATAGCGGTTACACTAATCTGGCCGACCTCATCACCGGGCAGGGCACCAGTTCCAGGGCCGACGCGCTGGGACGGCAGATACCGCTGGGCGCAATTCTTGATCCGGCGACAACCCGGGCCGTCGGGGCGGGCGCGCTTGACCCTGTATCCGGCCTGGTAAACCCCGCAGCGACCACCGTCTATGTTCGCGATCCTTTCGGCACGTGTCCAGCCTCGACTACGAATTTCACCCTCGCCGCCTGCGGACTGAATCAACTTCCTGCCGCCCGGTTGGATCCGAACGCTATCAAATTGTTGAATCTCTACCCCCAGCCGAGCAGTGGGGGCCTCAGTTCAAATTTTGCATCGAGCCCCGCTCTGTATGAGCATCGCGACGCCTTTGACGTCCGGGTCGACTATGACATCACCCAAAAAGACCAGATTTTTAGCCGATTTAGCTGGGTAGATGACCCGCAGTTTATTCCCGGCCCATTCGGAGGCATCGCCGACGGTGGCGCTTTCCAGGAGGGAGATCAGAGTGCAAAATCCTATCAGTCCGCCTCCGCCTGGACTCACGTCTTTTCTCCGAGCGTGGTCAATGTGGCGCGCGTAGGGGTAAACCACCTTCTCACCACGCGATTTGGCCCGGAGGGCACTGAGCTTGGCATTCCAGCCCAATATGGAATTCAGGGTATCCCGCAGACGGCTGAAAACGGCGGCCTTCCCGTAATCACCTTGAGTGGACTGTCGAGCCTGGGCAGCAGTTCTTACCTGCCATCGGACGAGGTCAGCGATACTCTCCAGATCACCGACGACTTTACGAAGATTCACGGCCCGCACAGCTTCAAAATGGGGGTTGAATTCCAGAATGTGAAATTTTCGACATTGCAACCGGCTAACGGAAAAGGCAATTTCGGCTACAACAGCAATAGCAGTTCGGTCAGCTTCACGGATATTCCGAATGTCGGCGGCGGCGCAACAGGTCGCGCGCAGTTCCTGCTGATTCCTCAAGCGACAACCGTTCCGGCTGGAGTGAACTTCGTGGGAGGCGCCGACCAGGTGCAGGCCACCAACATTAACAAGACCTACGATGAAAAGAAGTATTTCGCAGCGTACTTCCAGGACGACTGGAAGATAACTTCTAAGCTGACTCTCAATCTCGGCCTGCGCTACGATTGGTTTGGGCCGCTCCTCGAAACCAATGGCGGACAGGCGAACTTCATTCCTGGCGCCAATCCATTCAGCGGTCCGGCGTACCTGCTCCCGGCAACCGGCAAGGACAATAGGCAATTGTCTTCGACGGCTAATAATCCGGCCCTGAACGGCAGCGGCTTTATCGATCTGTTGGCTAAGGATGGCATTGCGCTTGAGGAGACCAACAAATACGGGCAGGGATTGACCCAAACTCAAAAGACCAATTTCGCGCCGCGCATAGGCTTCGCGTATCAGGCCAGCGATAAGTTGGTGGCGCGCGCCGGCTTTGGTCTTTTTTACAACTCATTTGATAATCAGGGATATGGGCCGAATATCGGCGAGAATTATCCCTTCGTGTTCAACTTCAACTTCGCGCAACAGAACCTCGGCATTCCGAGCGTCTCACCGATAAGTGCCGGCACTCCGTATGCCAGCTGCCCGACGGCTGGTCCAGGCGGAACCGCGACCCTCAACTCCGGGTTGTCCTGCGTCGCATTCTCGCCGCTCGATGTGAACGCCTCGGGACTTTCGTTGCAGGGGCTCCAGTTCAATTACCAAACACCCACTACGATAAGCTCTAACCTCACTCTGCAATATTCGCTCACCCCTAAGTTGTCAGCGCAGGTAGCGTATGTGTATACGCGGGCCAACCATCTGCAGACCGGCGTGGGCGCGAATAACGTGACACAACTGCTGCCGGCCGGTGCAAGTACAACCAATGCGGTTGCATTTCCAGATTTCGCGCACGGCTCGAGTTACAACGTATCGACAGGAACCAGCAACTACAATTCCTTGCAAACCAAGCTTGAACAGCAGTTCGGCAACGGGTTGCAATTCCTTGCCAGCTACACCTGGTCGAAGACGCTTGGGGATGCTCAGGACTTGCTCAACGGCGGCAGTTTAATGGGGTATCGTGCGCCGCAGGTGCCGGGATTCGGTCCCGAATTCGATTATGGGCCGGCCGCATATGACATCCGCAACGTATTCCATTTGAGTGGCGGCTACGTGTTGCCCTTCGGAACGGGGAAGAAATACTTTGGCAATACAAACAAGATGGAGAATGCGGTGGTTGGAGGGTGGAGCGTAAACGTGATCAGCGGGCTTCAGGGTGGGCAGCCGGTTACTTTCAGCTGTCCAACCGCAACCACCTCCGGAACAAGCTGTTTCGACGTGAAGGTTGCAGGACAGAGTCCGAAACTTGGGTTCCACACCGACTCAAACGGAAAGCTGAATTGGATTGGGAATCCGGCGGCCTTCCAACAACCTTGCCCGCTGGGGGCTGCTGCAACGCCCGGATGCGAGCCTACGACCCAATATCTGGGCGGCAGCCAAGGGACGACCCTGGGACCGGGCTTGGCTAAGTTCGACTTCTCGACCTTCAAAGCCATCCCGATCAACGAGCGCTTCTCCATGCAGTTCCGGGCTGAGTTCTTTAACATCCTCAATCATCCGACTTTCAATGGGCCTAATTTCGGCGGAAACGGCGTGGTTGCGATTCCCAACTCGGGCAACTTCACCAGTTCCAACTTCGGCGAAATTGGATCCACTCGCTTTGCTCCCTACGATCCGAGACAAATCCAGTTCGCTCTGAAACTGTATTACTAACTACACGAAAGACTCCCCGAAACGGCAACGCCTACCATGTGCTGTTTCGGGGTTACTCAATAACCGCGGTTGTCGAAGGGTACGGGCTGCCTCGCCGCAGCGAGCATTAGTCCGTTTAAGCGGGTTTTCAAACCCGCTTAAACGCTCGGGCAATAAAATTCGGGGCTTTAGCGCTGGTGGCTGGCTGCTTATCAAGCGGTTCGCGACTTTTTCCGCAGCCTCTAAAGCCCCGCGCTTCACGTCCGGTTCTGCGTAACCTGGCGGAAGACGCGGAGTAAGTTGCCACCCCAGAACTTGTCAATGCGCTGCTCAGAATAACCACGCTGCAGCATAGCTTGGGTGATCATAGGCAGATCGCGGACGTCTCGCATCCCACGCGCCAGCGTCGGTCCTCCGTCGAAGTCGGTGCCGATCGCCACGTGATCCTCCCCCACTAGCTGGATGGCCCTATCCACCACGGCTACCCAGTCGTCTACAGTCATCATGACTGAGTCCGGCACCTGTGCGCCAGGCATCGGGAACTGCGGCGCCACCAACTGGTCCACCTCGTAGATCGTCTTGCCCTTGACTCGATCCGGGATGCTGGTGGTGTCCCAAAACGTCTTCTTCTGATGCGCGGTGAGCCAAGCGTATTCCTTGGGGTAGTTGAACTCACTGCCGATCTGGAAGCCGATGATGCCGCCTTTGGCCGCCATCTTCTTCAGCAGCCAGTCGGGCATGTTCCTGGGAATATTGTTGACGCTGCGCAGACCGTGATGTGTGGCGATGACCGGGCCGTCGCTCACGTCAATGGCCTGAGAAATCGTGTCGTCTGAAGAATGCGATACGTTGATCACCATACCCAGCCGGTTCATCTCGCGGATGACGTCGCGGCCATGCGGGGTGAGACCCTTCCATTTGGCCGGCGAGCAGCAGGAGTCGGCGTAGTTCTGGTTCCAGTTGTGCGCCGAAAGCTGGGCCGAACGCAGTCCCAGCGCATAAAGATCACGCAAAATCCCCAGATCGCCGTCCAGATCGTAGCTGCCTTCAATATCCAGCACCGCGGCCATCTTCCCCTGGGCATGGATGCGCTCCACATCGTCGGCGTTTAGCGCCAACGCGACCTGGCCGCTGTTCATCTTCAACTGACGGAGCGCGTGATCCACCCGGCGGAACGCCTGCTTGGTCTCGAATCGGCCCGGGTAGTACTCTTCAGGAATGAACACCGAGAGGAAGAACGCTCCTTCTCCGCCTTCCCGCGCACGCGGCAGATCCCATTGTCCATCAGGCTTACGCGTGCCCATACTGCCACCGTGATAGAACTCGCGGTCCAACGCGTGGACGTGTCCGTCGAACACCAGCGCCCGCTTATGCACGGCCCATGCGCGCGCAGAGATTTGGGGGGCCGGCTGATCGTTAGTGGAGCGACCGGTAGGGTTGGCCCAAAGGCTGGAGCGCAGCACAGCCGGCGCCAGCGCAGTGTAGCTGAGAAATCGGCGGCGGGTCAGCATTCGCTCCTCCAGCGGGTTGATACAGGCATTTTTGCTACACTCGCTCGCAACCAAACCATCCCAGAGGATGTGTATGCCTCAGAATACGACGTCTGCCAATCGCCCGCGGCTCGCTGCTGTGGTTACTGCCTACAAAAGATTACTGCACGGCCAACACGTGGTGGACCGGTTGCTCGATGGTTATGGATGGGCCGGAACTTTCCACCACCCGGCGATGGACGTGGTATCGCTGTACGTCGATCAACGAGGCGAGGGCGATTTGTCACAGGAACGGTTGGACCGGCATCCCACGATGAAGATTTACCCCACCATTGCTGAGACCCTAACCCTCGGCGCCAGCAAGCTGGCGGTCGATGGAGTCGTTGTGGTCGGTGAGCATGGTCAATATCCTCTCAGCGAGAAGGGAATTATGAAGCATCCCCATTTCGAGTTCTTCGAGCAAGTCACCAAGGTCTTCCGCGCCAGCGGCCGGTCGGTCCCCTACTTCAACGACAAAGAGCTCTCGTGGAGATGGGATTGGTCGAAGCAGATGGTCGACACCTCCCATCAGTTGGGCTTTCCGCTCCAGGGCGGTTCGAGCCTGGCGGTGACCTGGAGAGTTCCATCGGTGGAGTTTCCCTTAGGCGCGACGGTGCACGAAGCTGTCTCGGTCGGTTACGGCGGTATGGCCAGCTACGATTTCCACGGCCTGGAAACCATCCAGTGCATGGTGGAGCGGCGCAAGGGCGGCGAGACCGGTGTCGAGTGGCTGCAGACGTATCGCGGCGACAGCTTCTGGACGGCCTACCAGCAGGGGGTGTGGTCCCAGGCGTTGGTCAAAGCAGCGTTGTGCCGCAGTTCCACCCTGGCGCCTGCGAGTGCCACCTTTACCAATATGTTTCCCACCATCGAACAGATGCGGGCCCTGGTGCCCGATCCGGTTGCTTACAACTATCAACATCGCGATGGGCTGCGCTGCACCATGCTGCTGATGAACGGGCTGGTGCGCGACTTCAACTTCGCGGCCATGATCGAGGGGCAGTCGAAACCTTTCTCCACCCAGATGTATCTGCCCATGCCGGACGGCCGCACCACGCTGGCAAGCTTCTTCAGCCCGCTGGTTTATAACGCCGAGCAGATGTTCCTCAGCGGCAAGGCGCAGTATCCGATCGAACGCACGCTGCTGACCAGCGGGCTTTTGATTGCGGGCGTCGATAGCGCGTACCAGGGAATGCAGCGCGTACAGACGCCGAACTTGGCGGCCGTGAACTACCAGCCCAATCCCGAATCAACCTTCTGGAGGAGCTAATGCTGACCCGCCGCCGTTTTGTTGGATACTCCGCGCTGTCATCGGCCATGTTGGCGTATCGTCCGCTGCTGCACAGCAGTTGGGCCCAGGCGCCCGCCCAGCGCCCACTGCGCGTGGCGATCCTCGGCAGCGCTTACCGCTACCAATCGGACATGCAGATTCTCGCCGACCGCTTTCTAGTGGGTTATCCGTACGAGGGCGAATGGCACCTTCCTGAAGTGCAAGTTGTCTCGGTTTATGTGGATCAGTTGGCGCGCCAGGTCGAAGCTGCGCCCTCGCCCTACCAGCTTGCGATGACGGGGGCCAAGGTTGCACCGTCAAGTTCAGCCCGGGGAACAGCGGGCGGCCTAGGCAAGGAACGCGCCGTGGGCACGCAGACATCGCCCGAGAAACTGGAGCCGATGAACGATCTGAGCAAAGCCCGCTCGCAGCAGTTCGGCTTCCGCCTATGCAGCAACATTCCCGAGGCATTGCGCTGTGGCGGCGATCGGATCGCCGTCGACGCCGTGCTCACGATCGTCGAGCAGGATGGCTATCCGAGCAACGACCAGGGGCAGATTCTGCTGCCCAGCTACGATTTTTTTCAGCAGTGTGTCCAGGTCTTTGAGGACGAGGGACACGCCCTCCCTTACTTCAACTACAAGCAGCTCTCCTTCAGCTTTGAGCAGGCGCAAGCGATGGTGAAGACCGCCAATCGCTTGCGATTCCCGTTGCTGGCCGGCTCCTCGCTCCCCGTGACCTGGCGCTTGCCCGACGTGGATATACCGCTGGGCGCGGAGGTGCAAGAGGCGGTGATGGTAGGTGTGGGCAGATACGACGGTTTGGATTTCGACGCCCTCGAAGCGATGCAGTGCATGCTGGAGCGGCGCAAGGGCGGCGAGACGGGGGTGAAGGCGGTGCAGTTGCTCGAGGGCGACGATGTCTGGGCGGCAGGGAAGGCGGGTCGCTGGTCGAAGGATCTGATGAGTTCCGCCCTTTCCCGCAGTGACACGCCGATGGGCCTGACCGTGTTGGACGGCCGCACACAGGACCTGGTGGCCTCCGGCGTTTTGCCGCAATTGGTCAGCAATCCGGCCGCCTATTGCCTCGAGTACAAGGATGGGACGCGCGCCGCGCTGCTGCTACTCAACGGCGCCATCCAGGATTTCAACATCTCGGTGCGTGTGGCGGGTCACGGTTTGGTCTCGGCCCAGTTCTTCCTGCCGCCCCCTCCGAACGATGCTTACACTGCGTGCCTGGCGGCGAAGGTCGAGCAGATGTTCCATACCCGCAGCGCCCCATATCCGGTGGAGCGCACCTTGCTGACGACTGGCATCCTGGAGGCGTGTCTCGAGTCGAGGCACCGGCTGAACCAGCGCTTGGAGACGCCGCAGTTGGCGGTAAAGTACCAGCCGCCGGCCGAATCACAATACGCTCGCACTTGAAGTGTTGGAAGATTTAAGGTGGAGGGACTTTTCTTGGCGCGTTATTGGGAGTGCGTGGCTGTCGATGAAGGTGCCGCAGAGAGGAGCAGACTCTGTTCTCCGCTGTGCAGAGGGTACCGTTTGCCATTCCAGACAAACACCCCCGGCAGATGATCTGGAAGAGTGACGGTGAAGCCCGCTTTGTCGGCCTGACGCCGGTAAATAATCGTGATCATCTGCTGCTCGTGCGGCATGGATGCAGTGAAATAGTCTAGCGCTCCAGGTTTGGGTGAAATCTGGACGGCTGCAAAGCCGGGTGCACTGGGGTGTATTCCTGCGACGATCGTCAACATGTCATAAATCGGGTGGGCGCTCCATGCGTGTGTGTCTGAACGTGAGGGATCCGCAACTTCGGGCGTGGTCGTAAGCCCCTTGGCGAGCATCTGTCGCCAAGGTTCGATGGTTCGAAGGTATTCTTCGCCCAGGCCAGCCTTATCAATCGCCTGCGCGAGATAGAACTGAGCATGGTAATCAACAGACCGGATGCTCGTAACCGGCGTCTCCCCAAGATTGGCAGCAATGATTGTCCGGATAACGCGAGGCTGGTCCACCTTGGGAATGGCGTCGCTCAACACACCGTAGACGTTTACATATTGGCTGTAGCTGTTTTGTTGTGGGTAATCGGTCAGCAATCCGAGTTGCGGATTCCAGCAGCGATGGTAAACAGCATGTGCAGCTCGATTAGCTGCGGCACGATACTCAGCAGCCAGGTGCTTATCGCCATACACATCTTCTAACTCAGCGCCTGGCGAAGAGCATCCACCAACATGAGAGTGATGAGGGCTGAGCCACCATTGCGATTCATCCGGTCAAAATCGTAGGGCAACTGCTGCAGAAATCCATCCTCATTTTGCCTTGCAAGAAACCATTGGAAAATGGGTCTGGTGCCCGGTACCAACTCCCTCACCACGCCGTCGTCGGGGCGATACATCCAGTAATCGTGCAACATCTCGACGTAGCTGAGGGAAAAATTGGGGATGAATTGTTGCAGTGAACTGGGATAGCGGCTTTGGGTCAGGCCCTCTGGTACGCGCGATTCATCAAAGGCGTGCAACGCCTGGATGGCCAAACGACCATCACCGGGCACCGTATAAGAGATCAGACTCTGAATACGGGTATCGTCGATGTACTGTAGTTGCTCCCAAAACGGCGTATCCATATAGGTGTCATGAGCACCGAGTCTCGCAGTCCGCCAGCAAATCTGCCAGATCTTTCCAAGAGCAGGATCGCTGGAAGTGAAGGTCGCTCTCGAGACGAAAGGAAATGCAGTGTAGTTCACGTGGAATGCATCGAGATGCAGAGGCCGGTCCCCGGTGGCAATCTTGAGCTGAAGATAGCGCCAGGTGCGAAACCAGAGTGGAGTAAAGGTCCGATCGGGCTCTCCATCCGGTAGAAACTGATCGAACTGTCCCAGCACCTGGCGATCGGCGACCTCATTCCGATTGCCTCGTCGATGGTGGCTATCGTAGAGAGCCTCGGTATAACCGATGGATATGTGAGCTCCGCTGCCACCGCTCACTGTCAGTTCCGGATAGCCGGTTACCATTTCTCCGCCATCGATCAAAACCTCGGCCTCGGTGTGCGGCGGCACCTGGACCGGATGTGCGGGAAACTGGGAGCCATCGAGAAGGTTGGTACGCACAACTCTGCCGGGAGACGTGACAGTGAATGCCATGGGTGGCAAACGATCACGCGTCATGACCCAGCGGTTGTGGGCATCCCGGCCGAACGGAAGGGCGATGTCGTCATTGGGGTAAATTGTTTCTCGCATGGCACTCGCTGCTGTGACCCAGTGGGAGGAGGGAGAGGAGCCCTCATCTTTCCACCCCCAGTCATAGAGTTGTGCGTCAAGCCTTTCTCCGGGATCGGCGGCCCAATAGAACATAAATCCGTTGCCGACTCTCGGGATGAATGCCTGCCCGGGTTCCTGCTCCACTTGCCATGTGGTGTTGGTGTCCGCGGCGGATTCTTCCGCCGTATCCCCTTGCAGGAGAAACGCGGTGCGATCGCTGATGACGGCCAATGGTGCGTAGATACCAAAGTTCCAAACCGTGGCAGCGAGCACATTATCGCCCTGATGTAGCGCCGGCGCCAAGTCAAAGGTTTCGTAGTGCCAATGAGAGAGGTCCGACTTCGCTGGGCCGTCCCCGATTCGTACACCGTTTACATAGAGAACGAAGTGGTTATCCGCACTTACCTGCACAATGAAGTGGGAGGGCGCCGCGGTAAGGGGCATGACCTTGCGAAAATGAAAGACACCCGGCTCCCGCAGTGGTGCGGTTGGATGAGAAATCCAGGCGGCTGTCCAGTGCTCACGTTCTGTCGGTCCGGGAAGGCGGGTTGCGCGGCGTGGGCAAGCACCGAAAGCGACAGAAGAGCAAGGATCGTTGCATTCACCGTTTGTCTCCGATGAGATGACCTCAATGGAAGGACCAACCACCGGCAGATCCAGTCACCGAATGCTGTCTGCTGCGAGAGAAGCAAGGAAGCCGATTAGAAAGAAAATCTTGCTACCAATTGTATGATGCGCGCCTGGTTGGCAGTGTTCACGATGCCGAAGTTGAGGCCTTGCGCCAAGTCGCCTGCGTTGATTGAATTCGAATTGTTATTAAGCGTACCCAGGTTGGCGCGATTGATGACATTAGTTGTCCACGCCGGCCATGAGCACGCTCTTCTGGTCGCGAAACCAGGGTAGATCGATGCTCTTGTGAACAGAGGCATCTAGCCCGAGATATCCTGGATTGCGAAAGCTGTTACGGCCTGATTTCCAAGAACGGGTGTCGTTCCATAACCTGCCGGGTTGGTAAAGTAGGGCGCGTCTGCAGGTGCAGTGCTAGTTGGTGTGTAACCGGCATAAGCGAAAATGCCTTGTTTGTATTGCGTCCGGCTGAAGCCTTGCGCTTGGTTCCCGGGGGAACGTTTACGTAAGAAAAGTTGGTCCCGTTAGCCAGGTAGTCACCGCCTACGCGAGGATCATTGGTTCCGGGGCTCCAGGGAGACGTGGTGATGACGGAAAAAGGCGTCCCCTCCTGACCGGTGACTACACCACCTATTTGCCAGCCGCCAGAGCACGATCGATTAACCAATTGTTCGAGTGCAACGCCAGATTGTAAGTCGCAAGGCCATTGAAGCTTTGGGGAACATCATAGTCTGAGGGACCATATAGGCTATTTGGGGCATACGCATTGGGGAGCGTATCCAGGCCCGCATTCCCAGAGGTTCCCAAAGGTAGAGGATCTCCTAACGAACGGGAGTAAGTGTAGGAAAACTGCCAGGTAAAAGGATTGCCAGTCTGGCGAGCAGTGAGTGTCACCCCGTTGTAATTGGTGCGGAGCCCATTCCGGGTAAAGTTGACAGCTCCCCATTCGCTGGTCAAACGCTCTTCGGTGCCTTGGTTGACGATCAGGTCTCCGGGAAGGTGTTGAAATCGCCGCTGTACCATTGGTTCCATGAATTGGAGCCCGTATAAATCGCACCTACTACGATGTTGTGAGATAGCTGGTGTTCCACAGCCAGGTTATAAATCGCAGATTCCTGCGGAGTCAGATTCAGGTCGTTCCCGTTCAAACTAGCTTGATAGAGGACGGGACTACCGCCATTATAACTGGCGATGACTCCTCCACGAGAATCGAAGCCCAACGGTGTGATCGCGGGATTAGTATAAGTGCGTCCATAGGGCGGGGGGGCGCTTGCGCTGGTGCCATAGAGATTTGCTGAGCTTACATTGTTGAGCGGAGCAGGGGAGAAAACACTAAAGCTAAGGGAAAGGTCCACAGGTGGCTGCTGAGGAAGGCCCTGGGTGATATCCCCCAGTTCTAACGAATCCTCGTAGAAGCCGATGCCGCCGTGAACTACCCATTTTCCGTTTTCCTTCGGATTAAGGCAAAGCCTACGCGCGGCAGGAAGTTCTTATTCAAACGTCCGGCGAACGCATTGTTCACAGCTTTGACGGAACTGCTGGCGATCTGCTGCTGCAGAGTGCTGCCTGCTCCGGGAAAACCTGGGCAAAGGGAAGAGCGCCGTTACCGTACGCGTAAGGGTTGCCGTAATCGTCCCAGCGGATGCCAAGAGTTAGCAGCAGGCGAGGCGTAGCCTCCACTCGTCCTGTACGTAGGCGCTGAACTGGGTCACTTGGGCTCCATAGATTTGCGGCAGGTACTTACCGGTGGCAGCGGATAACGTGCTTAAACCGTAAGTAAACGGCTGGTCGTCCAGGAAGTCGCTCCAGGTGCTATAGATTGGGGTTGAGGGTTTGGATGCCTCCCCGGAGCTGTTGTCCATGTGTGGTTGTGCGTGTATTGAAAGCCCAGGCTTACGTTGTGACCATGATGTGTCCAAACAACATCATTGCGGAACATGTAGTCATGGGCTTTGCTGTAGCTGTCGCCAGGAGTTCCAAAAAAGTCAGTTCCAGGATTTGTAGGTCCGGACCCAGAATCAGACTCAGAAACGGAATGGTTGCTGCCGGGCTGGGGGTAAAGGAACTTCCGTAGCGTTGATATACGAAACTTGCTCGGTTCAATAACTGTGGACTGACGATATGGGTGTAGTTCAAGTTGCCGTATCTGGTGACGGAAGGGGTCAGTGCGTCATAGCCTGAATGCCACCAGAGGAAATTCGACGTTTGTGGCGTTTCAATGAAGCTGGCATATATTCGATCTTTACTTTGCCTGAAATATTGATCGACGCGCGCATCGATCTGATGCCCGATAACAGTCGGCGCCTGATTGAAAATTCCAGAATCGAGGACCGGCAGACTGCAAGGGATAGCGGTGCCACCGACCTGGGCACCGAAAGGTGCTGCATTTATGGGAACCGTACAAACACCGCTCGAACTGGGCGCCCAACCCTGGTTCGCGGTGACGGCAGTGCCGAGATGGGTGATTTTATCCGCAGGGAAAGCTAATAATAGATCATTCACGTCCAACGAGTTTGGGTAGTTCTGGTGAGCCCATTGAATAAATTCCGGAGCCGTGTAGTTAGATACAGAGGACGATGAAGAGATCTGATTTTGATGAAGAAAGGAAACAAAAAAGAAGGTTCGATCTTTCCAGATCGGACAGCCTAACGAAGCTAGCCACCAGCGTCTGGAAAAAGGAGACAGAGCACTGGTGAAGTCTGGAACTGCATCCAAGCCCTTGCCGCCGTAGCGATAGGTTACGGCTCCGTGGAAGCGGTTGGTGCCAGCTTTGCTGGTGTAGTTAACGCGGACTGAAGAGCCTGCGCCATTATCGACAGCAAACGTCATGGTTTCCAGACTTACTTCGGAGATCATATCCGGGTTGGGAACGAAATTGAGCTCTAACGATGAATAAAGCAGCGAATTGCTCTGAATAGTGGCGCCGTAAGAAAGTACAAGTTGGATGTAGAAGGTCTTCCATTCGCGCCAGCGACAGGACTGTTGCCAATGATCCCGATCGCTGAGAGATTACGATCTTCATCGATTCCGGTAACACCGGGAGCCACCCTGGTTAATTCGAGAATGCTTCCATTTTGGAGCGGTACATTTTGTATCTGTTGCGCCTGGATCGTCGTTTGATTTCGAGTTTCGTCTGGGTTAAGGACGGGGCGCTGGGAAGTGACACTGACGGTGCTTTGGGCGGAGGCTGGAGCCATTCTGATGTTGACGCCGGCTGTTTGATCAGTTGTGACGAGAGTATCGATGGTTTGTCGTGCAAAGCCTGGAGCGTCGACGACAACTTGATAGGGCCCTGGGCCGAGCGAGCTAAAGCGATAGAATCCTGAGCCGTTCACTGGTGCCGAGTACTCAACGCCGGTCTGTGTATTGTGCAGCGTCACTGTGGCAGAGGTGACAAGAGCGCCCGTCTGGTCTGAGACCGTTCCTTGCACACTGCTGTTGAATTGCACGAGGCATTGCCTCGTAATAACTCCAGTGCATACGAGAATCAGCAGCCAGGAAACATACTTCGCGCGCCAATGGATCATTCGGATCCTCACGTCAGGGATAGAGTCAGCTACGGTGTTTCCCTGTCTTTCAGAAATCCGGGCAGCCGCTTGTACACTCCGAAGGGAACAATAACGGTTCACCAATTTTGCTGTCAAGCAAATATTTATGCCTGGGCATTTGCTCAAACCGCACCCAGGAATGGCTGTTTTTCATTATTAAGGAGAGCGAAGAAGGATGTTCTGAAGAGCGCGGTGTGCAAAGTGGATGGAAGTATTCAGGGGAGTGCAAGCAGTGCTTTGGCAGTCAGGTGGTCGGTAATTAGAACATTTACCAACTGTGTCCGAAGAGCAGCGCGAATAGCCCGCAGCTTTCCAGCACCGCCCGCGACAGCAACGACTCGTTGAATTTTCTTTATCTCGTTAAGGCTGAGTCCGATAATCCTGTGGTCTATCTTTGACTTGATGACGCGACCGTCCTCATTAAAATAACGGAGGTTGATCGACCCGACGGCACCCTTCCGTATGAGAGCCGGTAATATATTTGGAGCAAGGGTTTGCCACAGCTCCGGCAGCGTAATGGAATCGCGGTCAGTCGATCCGATGCAGACAAAGGCGAGGTCGGCAGAACGACCCAATTCGAGTGTCTGCGAAACATAGGGATCGGTGTAGAGGGCGTTTCTTACCGACACACTCGCTGAGACTGCAGGCGCCGGAAGCAATACCGGTTGTGTCCCCAAAGCCTTTGCGGAGCGCCTGACGAGCTCTGCTCCATGGATGCCTTCATTGGGATTACCGAGGCCGCTACCCCCTGAATGAGCTGAACTCCTTGCATGGGGATCCGGCTTCGTGAAGCTAATGCATTGACCATCCCCTAGCAGGGTGTTACCCCAGCTGAGTACGACCTTGTCATCGGGACGAACCAGCCGCAGCAGATAATCCGCTGCACCGGCGACGACTTGACGGGCGATTGTGTTTTGATCGTCTGATCCACTAATTTCTACTACCAGAGCTTCGGAGAGTTCAAAGCGGTTCTCGAGTGCTCTCTCCATTTCGCAGAAAGTCCCCGTTATGGGATGAATGGCAATGGTGACTATGCCTTCGGCCTGAGCCTGATCGAGGAAGCGCTGTACTTTTTGCCGGGAAAGACGCAGCCGCTGACTTATTTCCGCCTGCGTGATATCTTGCTCGTAATACAGACGTGCGGCTTTCACCAGAAGGCGTGCGCGATCAAGATCCATGGCTCGTCCACTCCCGACGATGGTCGCGCCCATGTTTCGAGGTTCTCGATCTGTATGAGAGGGAAGCCTCTCGGTTTCCTTTGAAGGAGTCATCAGCGCTCGTGGCGGTCCTGGCTTCATGGGCGCAGAATTCGCGTCTCCTTCACAACGCAACCGGAGAGAACATGAATTTGGAGCAAAGCGAGGATAGCACAACCAGGGCGCAACTGAGCATTTGCTCAGCAATAAGCGGTTGCTTGACAGGCAATCTGAGCGAGGCTTAGACTTCATCGCGGAATGACGCCGATCAAAAAACTGTACGCTGAATACGACTCCAGACTTTGCTCCAAACCGGGTCTTCGAACTCACGTCGATGGTTAACAGAATTAAAACAAGATGGAGGAATGAATGGTGGACCGTCGCGCTGTACTGAAGGCGCTTCCCTTAGCGGCTTCCGCCGCGATGACCAATCTGGAGGTATTAGCGGATAATCAAGCGCGGGACCTTCAGCTGACACTTGAGCCGCCAGTGACAACTCCGCTGCGCCCTTTGCAAGACGCCACGCTGCATATCGCGGGCGATGGTTGGCAGCAGAGCATGATCGTAGTTCTGGACGGCGCAGGCCGAGAATACATACGCAGTAAGGCAAGCAGTTCTTTCACTTTTACAATCGGTGGCGCGCTGGGGAGGCAGACTGTGCGTCTGCTGGACAAAAATGGCGCAGTCTCTGCAGGAACTGGACTTCATCGTCGACTGCTCTACGGAATTGAATGATGAGGGCGGAGTCTTCCGCGCATTGCTAAAGGCCGTAGAGTGGACGATGATGAGCTGGAGCGGAAATAACCCGGTCTCCACGATTCACTACAAAGATCGCGTCTACCAGTTCTTCGCCAACTGGATATTTGACCACACGCTCATCCTGAAGGGCATGAAGTACTACTGGCCCGATCTGAAAGATGCGATCGATTTCTTCGCAGATTCACAACGCGAAGACGGGATGATCTGGGAGAACTGCTATCCGGCCACTCCCGACAACAACTTCTTCGACTGGAAGTTCGACTACGACGGCTTCATACAAAGATTCGGTGATGGTTTCTGGCAGTTTCGGCGCGCTCCAGTTGAAAGCCACGTGGAGCAATATTTTGTTGAAGGGCTCTACGCCACATGGAAGGCAACGGGGGACACAGAGTGGATGAAGACCAGGCTCGACAACGCGATCCGTGCGCTACGCCAAGTGACAAAGAGCCCATATCGATGGTCGGAAAAACATCAACTCATGCATCGCGGATTCACCATCGACACATGGGACTATGTCTCCGACGATCAGCAGCGGTTTGGTGGCAGCGTCTTCATGGTGTATCTGGGTAAGAGCGAGTTCGGCGTCTTCCATGGTGACAACACCAACCTGATTCAGCAATGCCGTAATCTCGCGGAAATGCTCAAGGTCGCAGGGCGAGCACAAGATGCACCCGAGTTCGAAAAACTAGCGGATGACGTGGAGAAGCGGCTTAACGCACTCGCGTGGAATGGGAATTTCTACACCCACTGGATCGCCGAGAATCCTGATTATAAGCCGGATGCGGGCGTAGATATGTCTAGCCAGGTATCGCTCTCGAACGCTTATGCGTTGAACCGTGGAATCTCGCATGACAAGTGCGTATCCGTTATTAAAACGTATCAACGAATCAAACATGAGATGCCTTCTTCGTCACCCGGAGAGTTCTACGGCATCTATCCCCCGTTTCAACGTGACTTCACGCTCAATATTCCCGGCCTGGTCTGGGAGTACTGCAACGGAGGCGTGCTCATAGTGGTTGGCGGCGAGCTTGCGCATGGGGCCTTTGAACATGGGTACGAAACATACGGCGCAGACATTCTATTGAGGATCAAAGCAATCGCGGATCGATATCGCGGTTATCTTCCCGTAACCCTACGCGGCAAAGCAGTGGAAACTCCGCAGCGCACTTTCCAGCAACTAAGCATCAAGGCACAAGCCAACGCGTCTCACGGTAAAGGCGCGGCGGGAGTGCCTACTTGGTCAAATAAACCGGAGATGAATCTTGCTGATCTTCCAACCGGAAAACAGGAGTTTCAGGGAGTTCCATTTGATGTTCTCGATCCTGCGTCCAGAACTCCTTCCGCTCCTGTGTTGTGATTTCCCGGGAGAGTCCTTACTCTGCCGCCGTATCTGTCCCGGCCGGCGCAAAAGCCTCTTCTATCTACCTACTTAACGCCGCAGATAGACGGGCGGCGGCAGGCATGCTGCTAACAATGCATTATGCAGACGGAACGAGCCACGCCGCGAATGTGGCCGCTCACTCATGGGCGTTCCCTACCGACTCCAGATACGCAAAGGCAGGACCACGAACAGAGGATACCTACCGCGTGGCCTGGAAGAAGAGAATGCCAGATGATGGGGAAGGAGGTGTCTACGCGACAGGCATCAACAACCCCTTCCCCGAACGAGAGATTGCAGCGCTGGAACTGAGTGCTGGAGGAGCCAAAAGCAAGTGGCTCATTCTGGCAGTTACTCTCAGCAGCGCGCCGGTATTCTTCGCTCCCTACGACGACCTCTCGACAGGAATTCCGGATGGCTGGAATGGATCGGTGATTTACGCACTGTTCGAAGGACTGGCGGGGGTCAAAGATCGAGGCGCAGCATTCAGCCGGACGGCGCTAACGCCTCGATGGGTCTCGGCAAACGTACCCTCGGCGGAGGTGACTGTGCGTTATCCGGCTTCGGCCGGCTATTGCTCTTACAAGTACAGGCGTCGCAGAGGAGGTTGGAAGTCGAGTTCACCGGGAGCGCAGAACATTTTGAGTTGGAGATTTTGTTGCCATCTGATCGACAGGCTCAAAGAGCGCGATTGAATGGAAGAGAAGTCGAGATAACCCTACGGACAATCGAGGAGTCCACCTACCTGGTGCTCAAGCCCATTCAACACGGCGTGCATCGCGTCGAAGTTGACCTTTGGGAATGATGATGGATCGAAGAACATTCAACAAACTGGCGGGACTCGGCGCGGTTCATGCGTTGTCAGGCAACAAGTCTTCGAGCGCGCAGCAAGGGCAGCCTTCAGCTGGTTCGGAGTTTGCATCTCTGCCTGTATCGCACGGTACGGCGCGGATTCCGCCGCGCGCGGTGGAATGGCCTGCGCAGACCTATCGGCGGCTTTTGGTGGATACGCATGTTCCCGATTGGGATGATAGGCTGCTGGCGAGTTTCGATGCCGCCGATTATGTCTCAACGATTGCCGGCGCCGGTTTTCAATCGCTGATGCAATACGCAAATTCGCACGTCGGGCTTTGCCTGTGGGCCACCAAGATCGGCCAATTGCATCGCAACATGAAGGGCCGCGACTATTTTGGCGAGGTCATGGAGGAGTGCAGGCGGCACGGCCTTCATCGCGTCGCCTATTACAGCCTCGTCTTCGATGACTGGGCTTACCAGGCGCATCCCGATTGGCGACTGGTATCTCCGGACTACTCCGAACCGCAAAAACACGAACGCGCCGGTGCTGTCTGCATCAATTCGCCATACTCTGAGCACGCTCTGGCTTGCATTCAAGAGTTGGTGGGCAATTACGATTTCGAGAGCATTTTTTTCGACATGACGTTCTGGCCGACGATCTGTTACTGTCCGCACTGCGTCGCACGTTACTGGAAGGAGCACAACGCGGAGCCGCCCCGTGTGGTCGATTGGAAGAGCACACAATGGCGCACATTTCAAAAGTCTCGGGAACGATGGATGCGTGAGTTCACCCTCTCGATTACAAGGGCAGTGAAGCAGACGCGCCCCATCCAGGTCTACTATCAGTTCGGCACGTTCTTTGCCCCCTGGACGGTTGGCGTCTCCCTTGAACAGAATGAGGCGTCAGACTTTGCAGCGGGTGACTTCTATGGCGGCGCCGCTCAATTCTCAATTGTGTGCAAAGCCTATCGCAGCCTTACCCGCAAGCGTCCATTTGAGTTTCAGACCTCGCGAACATTGAACCTGAATGATTTCGAGACCACCAAGCCGTTCGAGCAGCTTGCGCTCGAATCATTGATTCCCACTATCCACTCCTCGGCGTGCATGCTGATTGATGCCATCAAGCCTGACGGAACTCTGAATCATCGAGCGTACGAATATCTATCCCAAATCAATGCCCTGCACGACCCATTCGAACCGTTCCTGGGCGGCGAAATGCTTGCTGATGTGGCCATCTACTTCGACAAGAATTCCGTCTACGATCCAGATGCGAATGGAATGACAGCGGCCGAAGCCGCGAAGAACATGTGGGGCGGGAAACTGCCGCATCGCGACGCCGCCGTAGGAGCAGCTCGTTTTCTGCGCGAAGCCCATATCCCCTTTGGCGTGGTCACCAACGTATCGCTCGATCAGCTATCCGGGTACCGCGCGGTCATTCTTCCCAACGTGCTCGAGATGAATGCTGAACAGGCGGATATCTTTCGCGACTTTGTCCGAAACGGCGGCAGTCTCTACGCGAGCGGTGTCTCATCCTTGAGCGTTTGGGGCGAGGGCCAGGAAAGATTCCTTCTTGCCGATGTGCTCGGCGTGCGCTACATGGCTAGGACGGGGGAAGGGACTGCCTACCTTTCCGTTACCGATAGAGAGTTGTTCGGTACCATCTGGCCGCAGGAGAACCTGGAATTCCGTGGCCCGAGGGTGAAGGTACAGGCCCAACCCGGATCCGCCGTGCTGGCAACTGTGACGCTGCCATTTGTGGAACCTGAAGCGGGCACTGCGCTCAACTCGCGCTTCGCGCAGATATGGAGCGATCCACCTGCGCTGCACGCGGGAAGCGATCCGGGAATTGTTATGAACACTTTTGGCAAGGGAAAATCTGTGTGGATAGCGGCGCCGCTTGAGGCGCGCGCGGACGCCGTCGATGCGCGGGTATTTGACCTCTTACTCAAGCGTATTTTGCAGCCGCCTTTCAAGTTCGAAGCCGATACTGACCCGGCCGTTGAAGTTACGCTCTTCCATCAGGAAGATCGCCATCGGTTTCTGGTCGGCATGCTGAATCTGCAGCCTCAGGTTCCTGTGATTCCGGTGGCTGCAAGAATTCGCGTTCTTGTGCCACCGGGTCGCAAAGTGCGCAGGGTGTCTCTGCTGCCGGAACAGAAAGCAGTCGAGTTTTCGCATTCCGGATCGTACGTGAGCTTCAACGTGCCGGAGTTCAAACTTGTGCGCATGGCGCTGGTGGACTATGTATAGAACCCCGACGGCGGAAGACGGACAAACGTGAACGAGGTAGCGATGGATACGCAGCAGGAAAAGACGAAGGAGCAGGAGCGGCAGGAACTGCTCAAGGTGAAGCCAGATCTTGGCGGGTTTAGGAATGGGGTCTTTATCGAGCCCGATCCACTTGACTTCGCGGACCACACCGGCTACACATCTCTCTTCGATGGCAGTACGCTGGCCGGATGGTATGGCCACGTGGACGTTTGGAGCGTGAAGGATGGCGCGATTGTGGCAGAAACCACAACCGATCGGTATCCCCACACTTTCCCAAATACCTTTCTTGTCTGCCACGGAACGGAGGCGAAGGACTTCGATCTCAAGCTGGAAATCAAGGTGGAAAAAGGCGGAGGCAGCGGCGTCCAGTATCGCAGCAGCACGGCAAATCATGCGAGGAATGTGGCTGGGGACGAAAATGGTCTGCGTGATCCGCGCTGGACAATGGTCGGACCCCAAGCTGATTTCTGGTACCCCGTCGACGCGACCTCAAAATCGTACAGTGGTCAGCTCTATTCGCAGAATAATTCGCGCGGAATCATCGCCTGGCGCGGTCAGGTGGTGCAGTCCTTGGCCGGAAGGATACCGCAGTTGATAGGAACGATTGCAGACCGGGGGAAGCTCGGCGCCTGCGTAAAAGACGGCGATTGGAACCAGTACATGATTATCGCTCGCGGACCCGTAATTCTGCACATCTTGAATGGGCAACTGATGGCGGCTTTGATTGACGATGATCCGGCATCATCGAATAACGTCCCCGGACTCTTTGGACTCCAGGTTGAAGGCGTGCCCTGTAAGGTCTCGTTTCGCAATCTGTGGCTGAAGAAGATCAGCTGAAAACCCTCGACAAAGACAAATGTGGGCAGGATACAAACTGCAAATGCAACGAAAGTTCGTTTGATGATTTATAGCACTCCAGCAGCACTGCCTATCGGATGCTTGCCGAGGTTCGTAACTCGCATAGATCGGCGTAGTAGGGGAATATTGTGGAAGGATTCGTAGATCGATTCCACCATGCCGCCCGTCAACTCCAACCCGTCTGGGCGGCAGGGAAGGCGGGTCGCTGGTCGAAGGATCTGATGAGTTCCGCCCAGCCGGTCAGATGGTTATCTTTATGATTGAAAAATCATCATCCAGATCTTTTGAGCCGTTGACTTCTTGAGCGAAATGGAGGAGTTCTTGCAGTTCCGATGCGCCTTCCGGAACTGCGCGGGTGAGGACTTCTTCGAAAGCTTCGAATTCCAGTAGGTTGCCGTCCGGCCGCGTGATTTCGTAAGCGCCGTCGCTGAAGAGGAACAGCCGCGCAGGGCCGGCGAGAGTGCACTCCTTGCTCTCGTATTCGGCGTCCGGCAGGATACCCACAGGACAACCAGCGGCCGGCAGTGGCTCCGCTTTGCCGCGCTGTTCTCTTGCACCGCGCACCACAATGGGTGGTGGGTGTCCGGCGCTGGCATAGCGCAGAGTTCCTGTAGGGCGGTGGTAGACGCCGTACCAGATGGTGAAATAGAGATTGTTTTGATTTTCCATCTGGAAAGCCTGATTCAACGAGCCCAGTACCGCTTCAGGCCTACGGAAATCGGTGTTCTGCAAGGCGCGCGACCGGAGCGTATTCGCTACCGTGATTGACAGCAAAGCCGAACCGACGCCGTGTCCGCAGACGTCCAGCAGATAAAGGGCATAGTGCTCACCATCGATCCAGTAATAACCGAAGGAATCTCCGCCCAGCTCCGTGGAAGGAACGAAGAGCCAGTCAATTGCGATAGGTTCCGCGACCGGCGCCGGCAAGATCGCAAGAACATAGTGTTGGGCATCGTGCAATTCCTGCCGCAGCCGGGTGTGGACCCGTAGAAGCTCATCACGGGATTGGGCCAGGTCGCGGTGGGTCAGCGTCAGCTCCTTGTGCGCGGCCTCGAGCTTTGCAATGAGGCGTGCCTCGCGCTGGCTCAACAGCGTCATGTCGTACGCCTTCTGCTGCATTTTCCTGGCATGGTCATGTTCCGCGGTCACGTCGAGGAGCACGACCCAGGTCAAATCTTCGTCGGTAAAAAGATGAACGTCCGCCACACTTCCGCCAGGCATTCCCACTGACTCTAAAAGAAAAGGTGTTTCCGCTAAGGGCAGCAGACCTTCCAGGAAGGGCAATTGATAGGAGGCGGGCTGCTGGTGCTTTAGATCAGCCAGTCCGTAGTGTTCCAGCTCTCCGCCCGCTTTGATCAGGACCAGTTCGTCGTTGATGAGAAGATGGGCTATGGAACGCTGGGACTTAACCAGGAGCAGTAGCCATTCTGAAATGCGGTCCGGCATATCCAGCATCGGTCACAACACCATGCGCTTGGCGAGCGTCTGAAATGCTTCTTCGACGCCTTCACCGGTCTTGGCGCTGGTCCGGAGAACTACGTGTCCCGCGTCCTTCAAGTCTTCGAGGGACTGTTCCGGGATTTCCCAGTCCTCCTTCAGATCAGTCTTGTTAAAAAGGAACAGAAAAGGAACAGAACCTATTTCCGAAGTTACCCGGGTCTGTATCGACCTGGCAACTTCGAGGGTTTCACCCCGCGTGACATCGACGACCAGGAGATATCCCGCGGAACCGCGAAGATAGCTTGTGCGTATCGTAGTGACGTCGTCCTCGCCCGCAATATCCCAGAGAATAAGAGCGACTTCCGCGGCGCCAACGTTCACCATCCTCTTCTCGATTTTGACGCCAACGGTGGTCAAGTACGCGTCGGAAAAGATACTTTGCACATAGCGCCGAACCAGGCTGGTCTTACCAACGCCGAAGCCCCCCAACAGACAAACCTTCTTCTGAAGCATTAAGATCTCACTCGCTGATATTCACGGTAAATGTCACTCTGCGGTTCATCGCCGCGGTTGGTTTGCCGTTAGGGGCCAGCACGGGTTCGAGTGGACCGGCGCTGCGCACGGTTAGCCGTTCTGGAGCGATGCCCCGCGCCTTGAGCATGGAGCGGACGACCTCGGCTCGGGCGGCGCTGAGGGATAAGTTCGCCGTTTCGTTGCCGAGGGCATCCGCGTGGCCGGAAATCATCACGCGGACAGAAAAACCAAGACGCTTGGCCACCTGCATCAGTTGGTGGATCTCGCCGGCAACAGCGTCGAGCGTAGCGTCCTGGCCCCGCGCGGGCCTGTCTGCATTTGAATCGAATGCAATAATATGCGCCTGGAGAGCATCGCGCAGGCGTATAAATTCTGGATCCTGCACGTCGCGGAGAGCGCTGAGATCGACCTTAGGAGAACCCGCGGGCAGCGCCGCGACCAGCATTCTCGCGCGCTCGACCCAATACTCTGGAACGCTTCCAGTGACTTCGACCGTGTCGCCCTTCAATGACAAAGAGACAGAGGGCGGTGGATTCAGACTGGCGGCAAGACGCCGGAGAACGATCGCCGGGTTCAGCGCCTGGTACGACTCCCAGTGACCGGCGACACGTTTGGAATCCAAACCCGATTGCGACAGCATTGCGGCGGGATCGGCGGCAAGGGGATCACGCAGGCCGGAAATTTGCCATTTTCCGTTGCGGAGTTCGGCGTTGGCAACCACGATGCCTGGCTCCTGACGCAGCCGCTCGACATACGCGTCGACACGAAGCCGGATGATCGTCCGCTGAATCACCCACGCGCCGGCGAGTAGCCCCAACACCAGGGGTATGATCCAGAGCCAGGGTGACAGCTCCTTTTCACGCGGCCGTTCCTGTTGCTGCAGGTCACGTTGCAGTGGCGTGATCAAGTCCCCCAGATTTCCGGAGTCACCTTCGAATTCCTCCAGCGGACTCTGGAACTGGTCGTGAATGTTGGTCAGTGTTTCGCGCAGTGCCGCATGCAGCGATTCGGGCGGATTGCCCCGAATGACGGCGGCAAGGAACGCGAATGGTCCCTCTTCGCACCATAACAGCAGGTCGCCAAGCCGCAGGGTATCGATGCCGCCTCCGCCTCCCCCGCTCTTATTGGTTCCCTCGAACGAGTCGCGCACGAAGTCCTGGATGGCACTCAGCATGCCGGATACCAACTGGGGATCCTGTGCGGTCACCTCGGGCGCCGCTACATGCTCGATGAGAAGGCCGGTCTTGCGGTGAATTAAGAAGACGTGCTCGACGCGGAACTGAACCGTGTGTTTGAGCACCACGTCGGCGAAGCCGCTTCCGCTGCGCAAGGCCTCCAGGCGCCACCTCAATCCCTGCCATGAGAAGCTGTGCTTGAATGCCTGGTTCAGCCGTTGCAGCGTACCGTCAAGAGACTCGGCGATGGATTTACGGACCACCGATCCCATCAGGGGGTAGAGGATGCCAACCAGGGTGCCTGGATTTTTGCGGATCGATGCCTGGGTCGCCTTCTCCAGGATTGGCGCCAGCACCTTTGCCAGTTGTTCGTCTCTCGACCCGGCAAGGGCGAAGGCGTCGGCCAGGACGGAGCTGATGGCTTCAGTGAGCTGGCGCGGATCATCAAACTTCTGCTGCAGCTTGGCGATCGCGACTCGATCCTGCTCGAGAATCAAGCTGCGCAGCGCCTCCAGTTTCGGATCCCCTTCGAGCCTTGGGAGCGCCATCGCCAGGTCGTGATCCAGGCTGCGCGCTACCTCGAATAGCAGCACGGCGAGCCGTTTGGCGCGGGCATCATCGGGCTGTAAGTACGGGGGATCCGAACTGTCCCTGTCGAGCAGGGAAACACTAGAAATCACGGTGTCTCCGATCGCGATATTCCGTTCAAAACCGGCGGGGCGGGGCCACTCGGTTCAGGATCGCTGGGCGCTGCCTCCGTTCGACTTCGCTGTCGTGTCCTGATTCAGGCAACGGGCAATTTCAACGAATAGCCCGGCCAGCAGACTGCGGTCGGTTTTGACATGCATCAGCTCAGCAAGCATCCGCTCAATGGCCGCGCGAGTGTCTTCGATCCGGCGCCTGATCTCTTCGCGAAGCGTCTGCGATTCGTGGTTCAACCTCTCAGTGAAGTCCCGGTCCTGGCTGGCCAGTTGATCGGCAACCTTGCTGAGGTGCTTCTCGAGTCCCTGGATCTGTTCTCGAAGGCCGCGGCCCAACTCCTTGTCCGCCTCCGCGCGAAGATCCTGCTCCTGCCGAATCTGGCTGGCTAGCGATTCCAGCTGTTTCTTCACCGAGGATTCCGTGCTCTGAATGGCGCGAGCGGACTCTGCTTCCAGATCGCGCACCTTTTGTAAAAAGCGCTCTTCCATTACCGCGAAACGGCGGTCGTAGTCCTGCATCTGGTTGCCGAAAAGCAACTCGCGGATCTTATCGACGCCCGGCGCGTCGTTTATTGACGGTGTGTTGTTGAGTGCTTCCTGTGCAGCTTTGAGAGTCTGCGCAGTGATGGTCGGTGCTAATTCAGGTTTTGCAGCCATGTTCTTCTTCCCCTTAAATGACGTATTTAACGTCGGATGAAAAGATTGCTTGTTCACCTTATTGTGCAGCGTGCTGGTCGGTGCTTTCTTCATAGGTAGTGCCAAGAGCAGGTCAATGCAAAGTCCAGGGTGGGGGGGTAGTGCCCTGAGGGGAGTGCAATCAGTCCGAAAACTGGCGAACGTCCATAGCCCCAGGCGCTGGTTTTTAGCGTCTTCAGGACTGGCAGCCGCCGCCACTCCGAGCCTCTAGTTTCGCGAAGAGCGAGCTTAAAGCGCTTTGTTGTGAATGTCAAGGCTTAATTCCAGCTTGAATTTCACAGCGGTAGAACTCATAGAATTCACCTCAAGAAAATCACAAGGGCGGCCACGAAGTTGGCCGAAACGATCGGGCCCGCAATTCGTGACCTTCACGCGGAAATGGCCGATGGTTTGACTTCCCAAAGGTCTGCTCGGTCAACCGGCTGTCGGTGTTCCTGAGCGAGATAGCGCGAGCCATTCAGATAGGGTGGGGGTCAGCGCGCAGAGGCAGTCGAATTGACAGGGGATTCGCCGGCTGCGAAGCCAATCGTGAGGCGATTGCCGGTGGGCGTCGCTTGATGCTGTAGCGTGTCAGCAAACCGGCGGAGGAGACGAATGCCGTTGCCGCCGGCCTGCGCTTCCTCCACCGAGCCCGGCGGTTCGGGTACGCTGAGAGGATCAAAGCGGGGAGCTTCGTCCTCGACGACCAATATAAAATAGCCCTTTCGCGGATTTGAAAACTGAACGAAGATACGGCGGCCGGGCTCGCCGGCATAGCCGTGGCGAATGACGTTCGAGAGGACTTCTTCGAGGCACAGGTCCATCGCAAACCGAGTGTCTTCTGGAATCGCGTAGGGGGCTGCGAGGCGTCCGATCCACGGCGGGACCAGTCCCAAGTCAGACAGGGAACTGCTCAAGGTCAGGCACTCTCCGGAAGTGTCCGTGGCGTTCGCAGTCATAAAGACAACTGGTCTTTCCTGCATTTGGCGCGCATTGGTTGGGCGTCATGCGAATCGCATCGCGCGAACGTGTGGAGCAGCCGGCTATCGCAAAGCGGCCATAGCGCTTTCGAGTTCATGATGAATCGGGATCAGCGTGTCGATGTTGCTGGTCTTCAAGACTTTCTCAACCATCTCGTTGGGGCCGAAGATCACCATCTTGCCGCCACGGCTCTTGATGGCTTGCGCCGGCACGACGAGCGAGCGCAGTCCCATCGATCCAAGGAACGAAACATTCTGTAGATCGAGGAGCACAGTCTTTTTGCTGCCGGCAATCACGTTCATCTTCAAATCCACGGCAGCGGCGCCTTGGATGTCCAGACGGCCGTCAAGAATGACCCGGGTAATGCCGCCCGCGAGCTCTTCCGTGGAGATCGCCGCCATGTTGTTAGTTCCCCCAGCTTCTTTACGTTTTTGTAATGCTGCATTTCTGAAAGCGACGATACTCCAGCCGATGTTACAGGATCATTACGGCTGCACCCTCACTGGACTTCCGGCCCTTTCCCCGCACCTTGGCACGGCGGGTCACTTCAGCGCCAGCACGAATCAAACGGCTTACTCCCTTCCATAAAATCAAGGGCAGATAGGATCGAGCTATTGCGGGGTTGGTGGCTGCTCCGGGCTATTCGGCGCATCGGTCTCGTCAGATTGCACTTCAGTTGTTTTGAGACGCATCTGCCGGTAAACATCGCGAAGCTTTTCTTTCATCTGCTTGTATTTGCGGTAAGCCTCCAATTCGCGCTGTGCATCTGCGGTCCGTCCTGCGTTCCGATATAGGAAGCTCAGGCGGTAGTGAGCCACGGCGGTAGTTGGGTCTAGTTGAATAGCTTTTTCCAAAAGGGCCTCTGCCTTGTCCGGTTGGTTCATCGAGATCAATATTTTTGCCAGGTCGATGTTCGCTTCTGCGTCATCGGGCTGAAGCTGTATGGCTCGCGAGTAATATTTGTATGCTTCTTTCTGGTCGCCCTGACCCGCAGCGATCTCACCCAGCCGGCGTTCGGATTCCTCATCAAAGGGGTTAACCGCCAGAGCAGCTTTGTACTCAGCTTCAGCCTCTTGCTTCTCTGCGGGACTTGACGAGGCATGCAATGCCTCCGCCAGTTCAAAATGGAGTCCAGGAAGTTGCGGAGCAAGCTTGAGAGCCTCGCGGTAATTCCTGATGGCTGCTTCAGTGTCTCCCTGCCGCGCCATCTCATGAGCCATAACCTGGTGCATTCGTGCGGAGTCAGGAGCCACCATAGACAGGCTAAGCATGGATTCACCCGCGAGATCCGAATAGATCCGGTAGGAAGCGTAGAGCACGTCCACGTTGGTGGGGTACGACCCGCGGAGGACGCTGACGATCCCCGCAGCTTTATCGAGGTCACCGGTTCCGTTATAAATTTCGATCAACTCCATACCGGCTTCTATACGGATCGTCTCCTCCTCTAGCTTGGGAAAGGCTTTTTCCAGATCGTCGAGAGCGCCTTGCATGTCACTCGTTCGCTTTTCGCTCATGCCCAGAAGAGCTTCAAGTTTCCACAGAGTAGGCCGCAGCTTGAGCGCAGCCCGTAACTGGGGAATCGCGTCTGTGTAGTCACCTCGGAAAAAGAGCATCACTCCAAGGTTGCCCCGCGCGTCGACGTTGTCTGGATCGAGGGCAATGATTGCCCGAAACTCGGCCGCAGCGAGATCGGCTCGATTTTCTTTTAGGTATTGCTGCGCTTGACGGTTGTGTGCCTCGATCTGCTGTTGGCGGCTGGCACTCGATTGGGCGACGCTCTGAAGTGAGCCCAGAAAAAGCAGGATCGCCGGGACCAAGCGAATGACTTCTCTTGTCTTCATCGTTGCTAATGATATCGCCGAAGTTGCCGGCTCTGTCGGCAATAAGAAGGACACCGGTGGCCGCCTGTCCTTCTGGTTCGCAGAATAGTCGCTCCCAATACTGCTCTTGGAATTAGAATCTCGACCGTTGTTCGAGGCCGCTGTAATCTGGGCCACGCTTGTTCTTCTTTAGACATTCGTTTGTTTGTGCTATTCCTGTAGTGCACTTCACGTCCCGGATTTCCTGCACGAGACTCCAAACAGCTTTGTTTGGGCGCCGCGCGGTCCTTGGGGATGTAGCCCGAACACTTCCGTTCAATCCATGGAGGCAGATAATGGCAGTGCTAACCAGGTTTGCTGAGATTTCCCCGGCTGTTGCCCTCAGAGGTACAGCGAAGCCGGCCCCAAAAAGATCTCGAGTGGGATTATGTCAATCGCTCCTTCTGCTCGGTAGTTTTTGTATGCCTGCCGCTGCCGCCTATGACAAGCCCAGCGACTACCGGGGCGTACCGTTTCACGACAGCGTATATAACGGCGGCCCGCAACGTATTCCAGGACGGGTGCTGTGCG
Source organism: uncultured Acidobacteriaceae bacterium (assembly GCA_963711525.1). Lineage (GTDB taxonomy): Bacteria > Acidobacteriota > Terriglobia > Terriglobales > Acidobacteriaceae > PALSA-350. The sequence continues at coordinate 756,605 of CAVQEO010000001.1, forward strand.
CTTATTACGATTTAGGCGGCGAGGGGATTGCCTACCACGACAGCGATGCGAAGAACAACGGCAGCGGCGGTCTGAACCCCGCGGATGGGACTTACTTGAATCAGTTCCGCATGGGCGAAGGGGTGGATACCTCCTATACCAAATATCACGATCAGATCGACAACAATCCTTACCAGCAGGTGCATCCGCCCAAGGACCTGCTTTATGTCGGTTGGACGGTGCCGGGAGAGTGGTTCAACATGACGGTCGACGTCGAGCAATCCGGTATCTACACCATCGACCTTTTGTACACTTCCAATGCTGGAGGGGAGATAGCGTTTGATTTGAACGGGAGCAAACTCACCGGGCCGCTCAATATCCGGTCGACTTACAACGCTGCCGACCCGATCGCCTGGAGGCAGTGGCACCACTGGGATGTTATGAAGGATCTCGCGGAGGTCACCCTCCCGAAGGGAATCAATGTATTGACTCTGCATGTGGAAAAGACGGGCAACATGAACTTCGCCTACTTGGACTTCAAGCTAAAGAAGTAAACGCCGGTGTTATCCGGAGGCTCCATCAAACTGAACCTCAAGCTTTCTTTGCTGCTTGCATTCCTGATATTCCGCGGGAAAGCGGTCACTGCATCATTACCCGCTGAATCGGTCGCAACCTACGTTTGGTAATCAGGTGGCCGGTTTCCATAGAGCCACGCCCAGTAACTTGCCGGGTCCAGGTTCCTGGACAAAGGCAACAACTCTGACATTCCTTGGATCCAAGTCAGACTTGACCTTCAGCCGAACCGTCTCGTCGAAACTCTTTCCCTTTTGCAGTTTTCCTATTTTGGTGAGTTGTTGCACTACGGCAACGTGCGTGAGATGCCGGCCGCCGTTCTCCCCACGCAATACCTGGGATTCCACACGACTCAGTGCGATCGCAACGTAAATGTCCGCGTTCCGTTTATCGGAACTTCCATCTGCCTCGATGCGCGCCAGGAGAACACCGGAGCTGCCTGCGTTCACGCTCACTTGGTCGATCCGAACCGGGTCTTTCGGCTGGGCGGCATCACCCTGAAGTACCTTGATGATCTGTTGCGGATCGCCCATGTCCACTACTCTGTTTCCGTCGACAATCATTTGTGGAGTGTACGGGCCTTGCAGTCCCAGAGCATGAACATAGGAGTCCTGGCGCTCAGTCATCGCCGGTGAAGAGGCCGGATCTTTCCAACCATCGCGATCCCAATAGTCCACGTGTTCACTGAGGACGATCAACTGCGCGCCGGGAAGGGGCTGAGAGTCGTCCAGTTTTTCGAGAAGAGCGTCGGCGGGAGGACAACTGGAACATCCTTCAGAGGTGAACAGCTCAACCAGAATCGGATGTGCAGCAGCGCTCGGTGTAGCGGCCGGCGCTGTCTGCGAGCTCAGCGTGCTGAGGAAGAAAATCGAATAGATCAAAAATTCCATAAAGATACCCCGCAGATAGGAATAGCTTGGGCGTGAAAAGTCTGATTGGCAATAGCCACTTGACGGGATCTTATGCTCACCACCGTTCGAGATGGCCGCCAACCCTTTTGAAGGTGTTGAACCTACCTGATGAGCGCTCCGCGCAGTAGAGTGAGCGGCGCATTTGCACTCGCGGAAATCGTTGAGAATCATTGAGATCGGAGTTCGCGACAGGCCGAGTCTTGGGGGAACTTTCTCAACCTCATTCGGGTTCCTGACGCGCGTTTGGATGCGGTCAACTTGGTAGTTATGGATCGCATTGGACGCTATCGTGGCAGATCGCGCTTTCGCTGTTGACAAAGGCCGTCGGTATGAGTTTCAATTCTCGGCTTAGTAAACAAAGTTCACTATTGTGAAGCAGTTTTCTGACAGTAGTGTGCCGGTTACTGAGACAAGCTTTGCGCGACTCGAAGCGCAAGTATGTCTTGCAGAGAACGAAGTGATGATCGGCCTGGAAGTCCGCAAACAGGCAGTTTTTGGAGGAACGATGTTCAGACGCAATTACGTGCTCGTCTGTGCGTTTTATGTGACCCTTTCCGGGTTCGCTGTCGCGCAAAATTCAAACTCCGGTGATATTCGCGGCACTGTGACCGATTCGACCGGCGCACTGGTGCCAGGCGTGGATGTCACCGTCACTAACACCGATACCGGTGTGGTCAATCATTACGTGACGAATAGCGACGGTCTATACGACACTAATTCGATTCTGCCCGGAAACTATTCGCTTGAATTCAGCAAGCAGGGCTTCGAAAAATTCAAGCGCGACTCGGTCCCGCTTGAAGTCGGAATCGTTACCGTGAATGCCGCCATAAACGTTGGGTCGGCCACCGAGGAAGTTGTAGTGAATTCCCAAGCGCCTCTGCTCAAGACGGAGGATGCGCAGGTGTCAACCACTCTGACGACAGCCCAGTTGGACAACCTTCCCAACGTCGATCCGGAGAATGGCTGGACCTATCTGCTGAAGCTGATTCCCGGCGCTACCAGCACGCCAATGGGCAGTAACGGTGGCGGCAGTGGCGATGAGGAACCCCAGGCCGATCAGGCCATCAACGGAACCATGCCATACTTCTCCAGCTTTCTGGTTGACGGTGGCTCGATTTGGTTGCCGCACAGCGCCAACATTGACCAGGGTCTAAGCGAAGCCGTGTCTGAGGTCAACGTGATTGCCACAAACGCCCCCGCCCAGTACGGCGGAGGTGGCGCGGTCTTCAACGTCATCAGCAAGAGCGGAAGCAATCAATTTCATGGCTCCCTCTATGACAATTTCCAGAACGACGCCCTGAATGCGAGAGACTACTTCAACGACACTGGCGCCAAGAGCAGGGTGCGCTACAACTACTTGGGCGGTTCGGTAAGCGGGCCGATTTTGAAGAACAAAATGTTCTTCTTTTACAACTATCAGCAGTTGTTCAACCCACAAAACTCGATCGCCAAGACCTCGGAGCCAACTCAAGCCATGAAGGCAGGTTGTTTCAATCCTGCGCTCTTTGGATCGAGTCTGACCCTTGACGCTCGCCATGGCGGCACGCCGTTAACCACCAACCCCGCTCAGTGCGGGACCTATGATAGTAACAATGGCGCCGATTTGGCGATTCCGCCAGCGGATTTCGATCCGGTAGCTGTAAACATCCAGAACGGTTATTACGTTAATCCCAATCTCAGTGGGTTATCAAACAACTACAGCTATCTGGCGCCAGCCGTCAATAACCAAACCAAGATGTTTGGCCGACTGGATTACACCATTACTCCGAACAACCGCATCAATTTTTCGATCGTGTCGCGCTACGCCCCGGTCGAGGTGTCTTACAACGGCAGTCCGAATTGCCCGGTCAATTGCCAGAATAATTCGTCCGACGGTTCGAACGCGCAAATCTCAGACGTGTACACGATCAGTCCTACCATGGTCAACGAATTTCGTTTTTCGTGGAACCGGGAGGCGGATTACGATGCTCAACAGTCTTTAGGCCAGGGTATCCCGGCCAAGCTTGGATTGCAGTTCTCTACCGCGGATGTCTTTCCCTCGGTGGCTATAACTGGAACCGGCGCCCCCTCGAATCTGGGTCCGGGCACGGAGGCACTTTTCATCCAGAACACCTTCGCTCCCTCGGATACGCTCACTTGGATAAAAGGCAAGAATATCCTGCACTTTGGTGGTGAGTTGCTGATGGAGGAGGATAACTCGACTCCGTGGGGCGCCGTTAATGGAGCAACCGTGAACTTTACCGGCCAGTTCACCACCAGCAACCCCCTCGTCCAGGTTGGCTATGCCGACTTCCTATTGGGAGATGTGCAGGCATGGAATACAGCCACTCAACCGAAACACTACATGCGGGCCAAGAACCCTTCGTTCTTTGCTCAGGACGACATTAAGTTGCGGCCGAACTTGACCGTCAACCTCGGACTGCGCTCAGAAACGCATGGCGGAGCGAGCGAAAAATACAACAATGCGGGCGGATTTGACCCGACCATTCCCAATCCGGTGCCCAGTAGCCCCGCTTATCCCACCAACTCGTTAGGCTCGATTTGGTTTGCCGGCCTGAACGGGGCGCGGAGTAAAAGCTACGCGACCAAGACCATCGTGATGCCTCGCCTCGGTTTCGCGTACACACCTTCGCAGAACTGGGTCTTCCGCGGCGGCGTGGGGCAATTCGCTACACTGTGGAGCGAGGATACCGTGGGCGGAGTGATGGGCTTCGGCTCAGGCTGCGGCTTTCCCAACTTGTGTGGCGCTGTGGGCAGTTCGTCTACTTCCAGCATAACCGCACCTGTGGTGCAGCTATCGGGGAGCGGGGCAAATCTGCCTGTGGTTACAGGTGCTGCAGCCCGCAACCCTCTTTCTTACATCACCCCTGCAGATCCTCAGGGAAGCGGCGGGACTATCCCCTATACCCCTTACCATCTCCCAATTCAGAACGGGTGGCAGTGGACGGGGGGCGTGCAACGGCGTTTGCCCGGAAACATGGTCGCCGAGGCCCAATATGTCGGCAGCCACTGGGATAACATGATGTTCGAGGCAGATGTCAACCAGCTTCCCGTGAATAAGCTCGGCCAAGGCCAGACGGCACGGCCGTACCCGCAGTTCTCCGGCATTGGTGTCGGTTCAGGCGGCTCGCGTACCGGCACCTACAATGGCGTTTCGAACTACGAGGCAGCGCAGTTCATGCTTCACAAACCTACCAGCCATGGCTTCGCCGGCGAACTCTCTTACACATGGTCGCGGCTGTATGACGACATGGACGATTCCGGCTGGGGGCAACAGTTCGGCGCCGTGTACTATCAGGACGCTTATAATCCCTCGGCCAACTATGGGCCCTCGAATTTCAACAGGCCAAACGTCTTGAAGGGGTCGCTGATCTATCAGGTGCCGTTCGGGAAAGGACACCAATACTTCAATTCGACCTTAGCCGATGCGGCGCTGGGCGGTTGGCAAGCAGCAGGCGCCTTCCAGGTCGAATCGGGAGTTCCGTTTACGGTGGTTATGAACAGCTCGATCCCGAGTGGCTCACTGGGTGGAAGTGATGGCAATAATCAGGCGGCTCTCTATCCTAACCGAATAGGGAACCCGCATGCCGCGAATCAGTCGCTCAAGCAGTGGTACGACCAGCTCGCGTATGCATCGCCGGCGGTGAATACCTTCGGCACCAACCCGAAAAATTCGCTCCGTGGACCTGATCTATCGAATTTTGACTTTTCATTGGCCAAGAGCTGGGGTATACCGGGATGGGAGAGAGGCAAAGTGCAGCTTCGGATGGACGCGGAAAACATCTTTAACCATCCAAGCTTCCAAAATCCCAGCAACTCCCTCAATCCAACCGCTCTGTCCACCGGGATTCCGGATCCAAGCGTCGCAGAGGTCACAGTAACCACCGTCACCGGTCGAACGGTGATGCTCACGGGTCGATTCTCCTTCTAGAATGCAGAGGGTGGTATCCGTAGTAAACGAAAGGGCCGGGGCGAAGCCCCCGGCCTTTCGTGTTGTACTTGCGTGCACGCTGATCACTTCGCGGGTCCGAGGGATCCAAACCTTGGCTGACCCGATGCGGCTGGGCTTAATTGTCCCTTCAGCCTTCGGGAACTCCGGCCTTACGAAAGACAGCAAGTGAGCTATCGAGGCCGGCTTTCGCGGCTGCTTCCGGTGTCATATCTTTCGTTCGCCCGAAGACTTCTACGCTGAGCGCATCGTTGTAGTGGATGCTTTGGAGCGCCTGCAAGAAGCCAGTCAAGTTGATGACACCTTCGCCGGGTAGCAGACGTTGATTATCGTGGATCTGTTCTGGAGGCAAGTTCGGCGAGTCATTGAAATGGACGTGCACGATGCGATCGCGGCCGGCGGCAATGATGTCCTCTGTGGTGGCTCCTGCGTGGTGCCAGTGCCAGGAATCGAGCAGCAGCCCGACGTTGGGACCACATTCCTTGGCGAACGCGAGCATATCGTTCATGCGCCAAATGAATTCGTATTTGTGCGCTTTGCGCAGTTCGAGCGGACCTAGAAACTCGAGGCCGAGGCGGACGTTGGAGCGCGCCAAAATGCGGGCACTTTCTGTAAACCGCTGCTTATAGGTTTGGCGCAGCTCGTCTTTTGGCGTATCGCTCGACGACATGATGTACGTGATCATGCGCGGGCAATGAATCGCGGCAGCGAATTGGGCGGCCGGCTCGAGCTGGGTGAGCGAGGCCATGGAAGGTTGCGTCGTCTTTCCGGAATTCGACCGGAAAATCGATGACGGCCGGCCTGATCTTAAGGCCGGCAAGCAGGTCGTTGGTTGCGCTGACGCCGGCTTGCATGGCCGGGCGCAGCATGATGTCAGTGCCGGGAAAGCCAATTTTCGCGGCCAGGCGCGCGAAGTCAGGCCAGTGAACACGACCTTGCAACAGGACGCTGTTTAGGGAGAGGAACATGTTGCGGTCTTCACCGAACGCTCTGGCGACCGGGGCCAACGCTCTGGCGAGCGGGGCGGCGGCGAGCAGCTTACCAAGGGATCGTCTGGATATCAAATCAGGCACGCGCAATCTATCATATCCGAGTAGCATAGTGTCGAGGTGCGGAAGACATGAACAGACGAGAGATGTTGACCACCACGGGTGCTGCTCTTGCGGCACTTGGCATGCCGAAGCTGATGAAGGCCGAGGCTCCAGCGAGCCAGGTTGCGATCGTGCGTTGCCGCGATTACGCGCAGTATGGGCAGCAACTCTCGAGCGCGTTCGATCAGATCGGCGGCCTCGACAAGTTGGTGCGCGGGAAGACCGTTGCCCTCAAGCTGAATCTCACGGGGAATCCGAAGAACTGGCCGCTGACGCCTGAGCTTCCTTATCGGACGAATGCGCAGACGGTGGCGGCGACCGTGCATCTATTTGCCAGGGCGGGTGCGCGGCGCGTTCGCATGATTGAAAGCTTCTTCCCGGCCGATCAGGATCTCTCGCTGTGGGCACGCTACGGCCTGGACGTAAACGCGATTAACAACATGGGCGTGCCGGTGGCTTGGGAAAATGTGCAGAACCTGGGCAACTACAAGGAATATGTGCGCATGAAGGTGCCTTGGGGCGGGTACGCCTATCCGGCATACCACCTGAACCCGGCGTTCTATCAGTGCGACGTATACGCTTCGATGGCGAAACTGAAGAACCATTGGATTGCAGGCGTGACCATGACGATGAAGAACAACTTCGGCAACACGCCCTGCTCGCTCTATGGCGGGGACTGCGGGCCCCACGGGAACGAGCGGCCGACGCAAGAGCGCGGACCTGTGCTGCACAACGGAACGACGCCCGCGCCCTCAGTAGTCGATGCCGAGTTGCATCCTGATTCGCCGCGCGATCCGGGCTATCGGGTTCCCCGCATCCTGGTTGACCAGAACGGTATTCGGCCAGTGGATATCGCGATCATCGATGGCGTCGAGACGGTGCGGGGAGGGGAAGGTCCGTGGCTTCCTGGCCTGGAAAAGATGACCCCGGGCGTGATTATTGCCGGCCGCAACGCCGTCAACGTGGACGCTGTCGGGATGGCCGTGATGGGCTACGATCCGTATGCGGAGCGCGGCACTTCTCCGTTCATCCGAGGCGACAACTCGCTACATCTCGCGGAAGAAGCCGGGATCGGAACACGGGACCTGAAGCGTATCGAAGTAGTCGGACTTTCGATTAAGGACGCTCATATCAATTTCGGACCCGGCGCGGTTGGTAAGAAGATGAGCGAATTGAAGTCGTAAATCGCGCCCGGTGAAGCGGGTTGGGAGCGCCAGCTAATTTTCCCGATCGAGAGACGCTCCCACGGGATCGCAAATTGCGCTTTCCCCCCTTGATGGCTGCCCGGTCCCAGTTCCTTAAACCTGCAGGCTCTTCAGGTAAGGGACGCTTTGCGCCATCAGGGCAGGGTTTTGTTCCAGTTCGACAAAGTAGTTTTCGATACGAGCCTTTTTGGCGGCGGTAAAGACCTTTTTCCAGTCCACGACGCCCTGACCGAGCGGCACCTCCTTCGCTTTACCGTCGGAAGTCATCACCCAGTCCTGGCAGTGCATGGAGATATAGCGGTGCGGATAGCGGGTGAAGTAATCGACCGGATCGAACCCGTTCTGCATGGTGGAGACCTGAAACTGCAGTTTCACTGTCTTCGGGTCCAGCCGCTCGATCTCCATGTCATAGACCCGCTTACCGTCGATGCTGGTTGTTTCAAAGCCTTCGTTGTGCAGCACGGCAACCATGCCCGCAGCATGCGCCTTGGCCGCAAAGGTGTTGAAGAGACCGGTGACGCGGTTCACGTCATCCACGGTGGGTGGGGCATTTTTAGGCAGCGTGCCGAAGCCGAGGCTGGCTGTGGCCATCTGGGTCAGGCCAAGGTCCTTGGCCCATGCGATCCGCTCATCCGCATGGTTGAACAGCTCGTCCGTGTCAAAGTGCGAGCTGATACAGGTAAGACCGAAATCGTGCAGCATCCGCCGCAGATCCTGGGGCTTGTACTGCGCCAGGCTGGAGAAATCCTTATAGCCAAACGGCGAACAAAGCTCAATGGTCTGAAAGCCCGCTGCGGAAAGGCCCTTCATGGTCCCGGCGAAATCCGGATTGATCGACGCGCGGACAGGATAGGTCTGGCAGCCGATAGGCAGGCCCAGCGGGTCGGCCAGCAGGGACGGGGCTGTAGTCAAAGCGACAGTAGCGGTCGCCGCCTGCTGAAGGAAATGACGTCGGGTCATCGGCATAGGGTGTTCTCCTTAGGTGTCTTCCAAGAAGATTATGACAGCTCCCGATCGGCTGACGACTCCCGCGCGTTTGAGGTGCAGGGCTCTGGGTCTCTGTTGCATCGCTAAGGCTCGGTGAGAAATCGGAGAATCTCGCCCATCAACCGAGACCCCTGATCTGTATCGAAAAGGGATTGTGCGTGCGCTGAGCCTCCTAAGACTACCAATTCTTTGGGCTGAGGAGCCTTTGCATAGGAATCGGAGATCTGACTGATACGGAGACCAGACGACCCAACATCATCACGCGCAACGATAAACAGTTTGTGTCCTTTCAGGGCTGCACTATCCCTCGCATTTGTAGCCAGTAAGACGATACGGTCAAATACACCTGGCTTGGAAATCGAGTCGGCCTCTGCAAGGGCATAACCACCCATGCTGGCTCCAACGCCTGAAATGCTTTTCGCCCCATGAGCACGAAGATACGCGGCAGCAGCAAGTATGTCGGCAGCATTGTCTTCATCGGAGCCTACTGAGATTGCCATACCCTTGTCATTCGTCGTGTCGCCGCGAAAATCTATCGCGAGCACGACAAACCCGGCGTCTGTCAAGGCTTGTGCCTGCTTACGCCAGCTCTCTTTGGTGCGACCACCTCCGTGGGTGAGGATTACGCCACGTGCGCCATCACCATAGAGGTCGCCTTGGATCGGTTTGGCGGTTCCAGGCACAGGAATCGTGACGGCCTGTTGAGCGAATGCGGAGAAGCTGAAAAATAAAACGCCGGTAGCCAGGAATTTGCTTTTCATGTCACGGTTCCTCTCAAGAGGCTTTACCCGGGCAGCCGCTTCAGCATCTCGCGCGCACTCCGGAACCACGGCCGCTCCCGGCGGCGCAAGTAGTCGGGCATGGTTGGCTTCTTATCGAGCACCTTTTGCGCCCAGGCACGGGCTTCCGTGTTGCGTCCCTCAGACGCGAGCAGGTCTGCGAAATTCAAATAGGTCTCTGACAAGGTCGACGTGATTGTCGTTTGCCGGAAGAGGGCCTCGGCTGTTTCTTTTTGTCCGGTCTGCGCGTAGGCGTGGGCAAGCAATCCGGCCGCGCGATGAAAGTCGTACTCTGGGTCTTCGTCCACCGCTCGTTTCAGGTCAGGTAACGCCGCTGCTGCATCGCCCAACAGGATGGCGCAAACGCCACGCCGGTAAAAGGGATCGAGGGTGTCGGCACGCGCGGCAATGGCTTTGTCGAATGCGGCCCGCGCCAACAGGAGCCGTCCGTCGTCCATGTAAAGATCGCCCAGTTCCTCGTAATTCCCGACGGACGGATTGTCTCGCACCATAGTCTCGAGTTCGCTAATCCGCTTACGACGCGGAAATACCTTGAAGGATTGGCGGAGCAGTCCAAGGTCGGGAAGTGCCTCGACGAAAATATATATCAGCGCCCCAAGCGGACCGAGAAAGAGGATGATGAAAATCCAATACATGTCCGGCCGTCGCCGGATGAAGTGGACGATCGCGAATCCCTGGAGCAGCAAGCCCCATGGGAATAGAAGATGGCTCAGGAATCCCATGCAATGTTGATCATAAAGCCTTCAACGCGGGCAGATCTTGACGGGGCTCTTCGGGGTTGGTCTTACCATGGCCCCTTTTCGGGGACGTCCATGATAGGTAAAAGTCAACGGGAAAAGGGCCCGCGCGGCGCCAGGTAGTGACCACGGTGACGTCATCTTGGTTCTCCCTTTAAGTCCGGCTGAAAATGCCCCAGGACGTACCCGGATTTCGTGTGGGGCTTGTTGGAGTCAATGAGCCTCATGCGGCTTTCCGTGAAGAAAGCCGCACACGCAGACGTGTCTAGAGCCGCGTACAGGGAATCGGGGGTAGTCCTGGGAAACCTCATTCTGCAAAGTCCGTCAAACCCAGGACTGGCGTCCTGGGACATTTTCAGCCGTCCCTGCCGGGACTGTTCTCGGTGGTACGGGTATACCCAGGATTTCATCCTGGGCTACTCTCGGCCGTCCCTATCGGGAGTGTTCCCGTTACTTCCACCAGCTATGGTCTGTCTCTTCGGCAACTGTGCTTTTCAAACAGAACGCTGAGCAGAGCGGGCTAATTTGGACAAGTGTGACTATCAGCCGCCCCCGTTCGACAGGCTCCCACGGCACGCCGGGGCAGGCAGGGCAGGCTCTGCGGGGCTGTTATGTTGCCGTCTGAGGATTGGTCTCGCTTTGTTCAGAATCAGTCTTGCGGCGCGATCATGCGGCAAAGCGGGCCACTCGCCGGAAGAGGTGCCCGTGCCGCAGAGCTGAGTAGTGCAGAGGATGAGAAAGATCTGGTTGTCCGCCCCTTGGGGCGTGCCAGGGGCGGCAGCCCTGGGTTGGCGTTGGGTTTCAGGAATGCAATGTTCCCGTCGTGCTGGCGGCTAAGTCCTTTGTTTTCCCAAGATGGCCAAATTTTTATTTTCCCCGCCCCCCTAAGCTGTTTAGGGGACAGATGTATTAGCCAGCTGATCGTCTTCCCGGCAAGCCCGAGCCAGGCGCCGATGCTTGCGGCGACCGTTCTCGAGTAGCTGGGACTCCTAGTTAGGACGGTATTACGGCTCAGTCTTGCCGTCCAGAGCACCTAGCAGAAAAAGATGTGGAAGAAGGGTAGGGGAACTAGCTGGATCGCTTCGCTTACGGATTGTGTGAGTGCGCGCTGTCCGGAGGAACTCCTTCCCTCCGTTCCTCCATTACCGCTGCGCGCGTTTGCCAATCCTCAGACGGCAACATAACAGTCCCGCAGAGCCTGCCCTGCCTGCCCCGGCGTGCCGTGGGAGCCTGTCGAAGGGACGGCTGAGAGAATCACACTTGTCCAAATTAGCCCGCTCTGCTCAGGGTTCTGCGCGTAGCTCTCGCAAATCCAAATCAATGCTCCTATCCGGCTTGCTGACTTTGGTTTGCCAGGATTTCATCCTGGGCTACTATCAGCCAGAGCTGCCCAAATTAGCCGCGAAGTACGGTTCGGGGGTCGATTTATTGGAGAAATTCGGGGTTGCGAAGCGCGTAGCGTAATGAGGTTGGGGTTTGGCGATGCAGCAAGCCTTTGCGTGGGATCCGAGAGTACCCAGGATTTCATCCTGGGCTACTCTCGGCCGTCCCTATCGGGACTGTTCCCGTTACTTCCACCAGCTATGGTCTGTCTCTTCGGCAACTGTGCTTTTCAAGCCGGAGGAATTTTCTCCGGCGCATAAGTGCCCGGGTCCCGCGATTAGAAATAGAACTTGCCTCCAAGCTGAATCTCGCGCGGATCGTGTGCGGCCGTCACTTGCCCGAAATTAGCAGCGTCGGTATTGGTTCCGATTCCACCACCGGTCAGTGAGGCCTCTCCGAAGTTGGTGTGGTTGAAGGCGTTGAAGAACTCTCCCCGAAGCTGGAAACTGGCGCGGTCTCCAAATTTTATATTCTTGATCGCGGAAAGATCCCACAACTCTATACCCGGGCTAAGCAAAGCTCCATTGGGGGCGCTGCCGAAGTGCCCGACGGCATCCTGAAAGGAACTTGTCGTAAACCATTGCGCCTGCTTCTTCACCAGGTGTACCGGCGCTACTTGATCGGGACGAGGAGCAATCAAGCTCACATCAATGTTGACGCCGCCGGGGTAGGTCCCGGCCACACAGCCGGTGCCGCTCGGTGGGGTCACGCAGTCGAAGGGATCGAGTGACTGATTGATAATAAGTGACTGTCCGGAGTCGTATTGCGTAATCCCGGAAAGCTCCCAACCACCCAGTACGTGGCCTACCAGCCCATGCTGTTCCCGGTAGAAGGGAAGTTCATACACATAGTTGGCGATAAAGGTCTGCGGTTGATTGGTCTGGGAAGGGCCGTAATCCGCGGCTGGATCATAGGTATTTACAGTTGCCGTGCCACGATCCTGGGACTCGTTTGTCAGCGTCCTACTCCAGGTGTAAGCAATCCCCAAGGTCAGGCCATGTTGCATGCGATGGTTCAGCGATACCTGCAAGGAGTTGTAGTTGCTGGTATATTCCGGAAGCAGAGCGACGAACGTTGAATATCCGGCATATGGCACCACTGCGGTTACATAGGCCGTCAGGGTTCGCAGCTCTTGCTGCAAGCGTGGGCTGGTTGGTGTCCCGTTCTCCCAAAAGACGCCTTCCTTGATTGCCGACATAGGCGATCTCCATCAGCGTGTTTGGCGTCAACTCCTGCTGTACGGACAGGTTGTAGTCCATATTGTACGGAGTCTTCATGGTTGGGTTGCCGGTGGAGTAAAGGGCGTTCGGAGAAAGAGAAACGGCCGATGTACCGCCTAAAGGATTATCGAAGCTGGTATTGACTACGGTTGAATGCTGCACGAGCGGAGGATCATTAAACGCGTTGTCTTCCCAGATGCCGTTGAGCACGCGGTCATAAAACAAGCCGAATCCGCCACGCAGGACGGTCTTTCCGTCGGCATAGGGAAGGTAAGCAAAACCGACGCGGGGGGCGAAATTGGTTTTAGGGTCGGGATTGACATGGGCGCCCCAAGGAGAGCAGGTCACCTGCGGAGCGATGGCCTGTGCCTGGGAACAGGCCGTCCCGGTGGGGAAAATCAAGCCGTTCGCATAGGTTGCCGGGATCTGTCCGCCGGCGGGAAAATTGCCGCTCACCGGATCGATCAGAGGGGCCTTCGCCGCGCTAAAGAGCTGAGGGTTGAAATTGACCAGAGTGTTATTCACATCAGCGGGAGAAGGGAAATAGCTGTAACGCAATCCTAAGTTGAGCGTTAACCGGTTGGTGATCCTCCAATCGTCCTGACCATAGGCTTCAAAGTTGAAGTAATGCAAATCGGGAACGGTGTCCTTGCTGGCTTGCGCATACTGCAGGGCATTCCCCAGAAGAAAATTCTGGAAATTGGTGAAGGTGAAGGTGGGGGCGCCGCTGCTGGCGTTCTCGGTTTTCAACATCTGCGAAATGGTGGCGCCGACGCGAATTGTATGCCTCCCCAGAGTGACGGAGAAGTTGTCGAAGAGCGTCCGGTCCAGGTTGCGCTCGAAGTAAGGGGCGCTGCCTGCTGCCAACCCTTGTATGACGCCGTTGGAAAAAGTGATATTCGGGATACGGCCATAAGGATCCTTGTAAGCCGTGTTGTTAGTGAGCGCCTGGGCCACACTAGGCGAATTGATGATGGCGCCGGACTCGATGGTGGAAGAGATCGTTCCCTGGCTATAGGCGAATTCCGCTTCGTTGACCATGCGTGGAGAGATCGTCCAGGTAAGGTTGCCGACCACATTCTCCCCGGGGGCGTTCACCGCATCCGCGGCCACGCCAGGATAATTACCTCCGCTGAAGAGGCCGGTGGGGAAATTCTCCGGCGTTTCATCCTGCATGGCGCGCCCGAAGAAGTGCAGTTTGTCGCTGATATTGGCATCGATGCGAACCAGGTCCTCACGGGTGTTGTTTAACTGGGAATAGCTGAAAATATACTGGCCGCTGGCGGTATTGGGCGGAAATTTGTCGTACAGGTTGGTCAGATAAACTTTTGCGTTTTGGCTATAGCAAGCAGGGTTGATGGTGCTCGCGTTGGTGGTCGCATTGTAGGCAACGCATCCAGCAGGCGCGTTGGCGATTTGGCCGGTGAAGATACCCTGCAGGTTGCTTGCCGACGGAGGAGTTACACTCGACGTTACCGGCGAGCTGACCTTGCGCCATTCCTCCGACCAGAAGAAGAAGAGCTTGTCTTTCGCGGTGTTGTAAACCCTGGGAATATAGAGAGGACCACCGATGGTGAACCCGTAGTTGTTGTACCGCTCGATGGCTCGCGGCAATCCTGCCTGATTATTGAAGTAGCTGTTGGCGTTGAAGATGTTGTTGCGATTGAACTCGTAGGCACTGCCGTGGAAGCTGCTGCTTCCGGATTTGGTGGCGACCAGGATTTGTCCGCCGCCACTGCGGCCATATCCCGCGTCGTAGGAGCTTCTCTGCAGCGTAAACTCCTGAATCGCATCGACGCTCGGCACATTTAACAGGGTGAGGTTCGAACCGCTGTCGTTGATGTCGGCGCCGTCCACCGTCCAGTTGTTGCCGGAGCCGCGAGCACCGTTCACCGCGATTTGATCCGTATTGCTCAGGCCGAAACCGACCTCGTCGGGCAGAGCGCTGACCACGCCGGGCTGCAAGGTGACCAGCTGCTCGAAGTTTCGATTGTTCAGCTGCAGCTCCCTGACCTGGGTCCCGGAAATAGTGCCCGCCTGCGCGCTGCTGGTTGTGTCCAAAGACACGGAATTCGTTTCTACTGTCACCGTCTGGCTGACCGCACCAGGTTTGAGCACCGCATCTACAGAACGTTTCTGGGCTACAAACAAGGTCACGTTCGACCCCGCATAGGTCTCGAAGCCATTAGCCGTTACTGTAACCGTGTAGGTGCCGGCGGAAAGGCTGGTTGCGGTGTAGCTACCGCGCGCATCGGTCTGGACGCTTCGGGCACCGCCGTTGACTCCATTTTGCTGAATCGTAACCGTCGCGCCCGGGATCACTGCTCCCGAAGTATCCGTCACTGTACCGGTGAGGGTGGCGTTGAGCTCCTGGGCTTTCATCACGACCGAACAACACAAAAGTAGAAACACTACACCTGTAGTGATGATGTTTTTCCGCTGCATCCTGGCACTCCCTCAAAATTGTTTTAGCCGTTCTGATAGTTTCGGTAGTTCGACAAACTACTCTTTGTATCGAGATCCTCGGGCGAGGTCAACGTGCATGACCATCTTGATCGTTGATACAGACAACCGTTTATTTTTGAGTGCGGAGCATAGGAGCACTCAAAACCATGCACTCTGATTGATTAGCACCCATCGAGATGCAAGTCAAGCCGGAGTGGTTTCGAGGAGGGCCCAGGATTTGCCTGGAATTTGACCTTATCGAAAGATAAGAAAATAGTTACGCAGGGTGCGAGATCGAAGAAAAGACAAACAATGTACCGTGGAGCGGAGCAGAGCTTTATGACATCATCGTGTCAGGCGCATTTTCCTTCGGCAGCATGCGGGAAGGAGGTTTGTGAGAGGATGTTGGCGTGGAGGAGTTCGGATCGAGAGTTGGCCCATGCTCTGCGTTTCCGTCCTTTGCGCGTTTATGTTTTCCTTAGAGATCTGCCGCAACGCCGGCGCGCAGAATCCCCCGGCAAGTACATCCGGCACTGAGCTGCAGCAAACTCTCACGCAGGGATACGACGCTTTACAGCAGGGAGACAACAGCGGAGCGGAACAGGACTACCGCCGCGCTCTGATGCTTGACCCAAACTCGATAGAGATTCTCAATAACCTCGGAATTTCCCTGGCGCGGCAGAACAAGGAAGACGAGGCCATCGCGACCTACGAACACGCGCTTAAACTCAAGCCGGGTGATCCAATTACACAAAGAAACCTGGGCGTCGCGTATTTTCGCGCGCGCCGCTACAAAGAGGCGCTGCCCTTGCTGCAGGCCTTTGCCCAGGCCACGCCGACATTTCAGTCGCTCAATCTGACCGGCGTTGCTCTGTTTGCGCTGGACCAGTACGCTCCAGCCGCGATTTACCTGGAACGCGCGAGCCACTTGCAGCCGGATGACCTTCCAACGCTCGATATTTTAGGCAAAGCGTATTGGAGAGCGAAGGACTACTCCGGCGTGACCAAGGTGTTCGATCGGATTATGGCCATTAATCCCAACTCGCCCGAGGCCCACTTCATGCTTGGCCTGGCCTATGATCTGAAGTTCAAAGAGGACGAGGCCCGCAAAGAGTTTCAAGCGATTCTTACAGCTGACCCAAATTATCCGGGAGTTCACTCCAGTCTCGGCCTGATTGATTGGAGGCAGCACCAGGTGCCGGAGGCTTCAGCCGAGTTCCAGCAGGAGCTAAGTCGGTATCCCAGGGATCCTATTTCGAATTACATGATGGGAGAGATCTTACGGCAGCAAAACAAACCGGCTGAGGCGATCCCCTATCTCCGGGCCGCAGTCGCGGCAAATCCAAACTATAAGGACGCTCTTTTGACTTTGGGGCAATGTAATATCCTGTTGCATCAACCGAGGGAGGCGCTCGAGCCGCTGAAGAAGGCGACCGAGGTAGACCCTTCTTTCGCACAGGCGCACTTTGTCTTAGGAACCGCGTTGAGCATGCTGGGGGATACCGCCGCTGCAGCACAAGAGCGCAAGATCTGCGGGGAGCTCGAGGCTCGGCAACATGCACAGCTTATCCACGATGCGCCCCCAGGGGACCGATAATGACCAGCGTGCTGATGATGCCAACACCATCGCGCCCAGTGCGACCTAAGTAACAGCTTGCACCGCGTTTGCTCCTAGAAGTCCATCTTGAGGCTGAGCTGCAGGATTCGGGGAGGATTCGCAGCAGTGATGGTTCCAAAGGTGCTGGCGCTAAGAGCCGTGCCGGGGTCGGTGACGCCAGTGCCGTTGCTGTTGATGGCGCCGCCCGGGTCGGCGTAATTGGTGTGGTTGAAGCAGTTGAAGCACTCGGCCCGGGCTTCGAGCTGCAAAGACTCATGCAAAGGGATGAGTTTGACGAGAGCCGTGTCCACGTCGGTGTAGTGCGGCCCGTAGAACTCATAGGGCCGGGTGAGACCATACGTTCCAGCCGTGTTTGCGGCAAAGGAGGAACGCTGCAGCCATGTCGTGATGCGAGTGTTTTGGGCGCGGGGATTCCCGATCAAGGTAGGCCGGTCATTGCCTATGCCGGTCAGGGAGGCGTCGGTTCCGGTAAGCACAGTAAAGGGAACGCCAGTAGTCGCGGTGACGATGGGCGCAAGCTGCCAGCCGCTCAGCAGGAGCTGGCGCGTGTAGGTTCCGCCTGCGGAGCTGCGGATGATGGCCGAAGTCACGAAGTTTTGACGCAGATCGGAGGCGCAGTTGCTGTAATCGCGGGTGGGGTGGGCGGGATCCTGAAATTGGTCTCCGGCATTGTCTCCGTTTTCTGGAGGACCGGAGAGGCAGTGCGAATAGGTGTAGTTGGCGAGCAGCGTGAAGTAGTTGGAAAAGCGATGCTGCACGGTGACCAGAAGGCCGTTAAAGTTCGATCCCATCCCGGTATAAGCCTGGGTGACCTGGGTGAAATAGGCCCCTTGGGCGGCATTGATGGCGGTCAGCACGCGGCGGGCATTGGTATTTCCGGTGGTGGAGCAGTTTGTTCCAGCCGCAGGCACCACCGAGAGCGTTCCGCAGGAGCCGACGCCGCCGGTCGATACTCCGGGATAGTAGACCGCCGGGTTCTGCTCGTTACCGTAGGAGTTATGCAGTACCCGCGTGCCGAGATAGGTAGCGGTAAGCGCCCAGTCCTTAAGAAACTGTTTTTGCACGCTCAAGTTCCAGTTCTGCGAGTACGCCTGCTGCAGGTTCGTGGGCAGCACAAAGTAGGTTCCGGAGGTGGGGAAAAACGCGTTGCTGGCTGTCGGCGGAAAGGGCTTGGGGTAAGGATTGCCGCCAGGATAGCCCGCATAGGGTGTAGTGAGGTTGCCGGGAGGCGGCGTCAAAGTAACGGAGTCGCCCCACGGCGGCATAGATGCGTAGCGGGAGTTGTAGTAAAGCGGCGGCTCCTGAAAACCGAGACTGTAGGAAGCGCGAATACTTTCTCTTCCCTGGCCGCGCGGATCGAACACGAAGCCTACGCGGGGTTCGATCCGGTTCCACTTGCCGTGGTAGTAGCCGTGTGGAATCCCCTCGTCGCCATAGAAGAGCACTCCAGCCGGAGCTGTAGGATATACAACGGATCTGGTCCCCGACGTGAAGTCCGCCAGTGAGAAGCTGGCGCCGCGGCCCGTGGTTTCAATCGCCGGCAGCCCGGTGGCCCAACGCAGGCCTGCGTTCAACGTCATCCGCGGGCTGAACTGAATGCTGTCCTGGAAATAGAGACCGGCATAGTTCTTGCGGAAGTCCACGGCGCTGTTGTTGCCCTGGTAGAGCGATTGAATCTGGCCGAGCATGAAGTCGACCAAGCCGTCCTTGGTGTACTGCCCAGTGAAGTTAAACTGACCGTTGGCGTTGTTGACGCCGTCAGATTCGAGCGTGTTGCGCAGGTAATTCACGCCGAACGAAAAGTGATGCATACCCTTGGTCCAAAACATGTCCTCGAGCACGTTGTAACCGTTGGTGCTGTTCAGGAGGCTTTCGCAAGTGCCGCAGGCCACAGTGAATGCGTTCGAGATGTTCATGTAAAGGTAGTTCTTGATGGGCGCGTAGGATTGGATGCCAAGCGTGTTCGGATTGATGCTGTCAGGCGCGACGTTGCGGCTGACGATGTTTCTCGTCCACCCCAAGTGAAAAGAGCTGACGAGATTCGAAGTGAGGGCATAGGTGTAGCCCAGAGTGAAGGATTGCACCCGGTCATCGAGCGACGGATTCTGCGTATTCAATAAATTGTTGTCGAAGATACCTGGCTGCGTGAAGTGCGTGAGGTAGTAGCGGCCGAAAACGGTCTGGTCAGCGCTCGCTGTCCAATCGATGCGGCCGATGAATTGATCTTCATTCTGCGGCAGCGGAAGGCCGTACACCAGCTTGCCGCAAGTGTTGGCCCCCGCCGTCTGGATGTACTGGAAGATCGCGAGCGCCGAGGCGTTGAACTGGGTCGTCGGAATCTGGTTATTGGGGTAGGCCGCGCCGGTTGCGGGGTTGATCAACTGCTTGGCCACGCCGCCGCTTTGGCAACCGGCGCCGGCATACGTGCTGAAGTCACCGTTGAACATGGCCGGAGTGGGGACATAACTGGTGTATGCGTTGGTTTCCTGCCGGGTGCGCGTGCCCTGATAGCCGCCGAAGAAGAACAACTTGTCTCTGCGGATCGGTCCACCGAGAACCCCGCCGAACTGATTGCGCTTGAGCGTGTCCTGCTTGGTGGAGAAGTGGTTGCGGGCATTCATGTCACCGTTGCGGAAGAACTCGAAGAGTGTTCCGTGGAAGGCGTTGCTGCCTGCAAGAGTAACGATGTTCACGACGGCGCCAGGGTGAATGCCGTACTGCGCCGACAGACCGGAAGTCTGCACGCTGAATTCTTGAATGGCGTCAGGGAACGGAAAGGGCAGATTGACGTTGGTGAACGCGTCGTTATTGTCCGCGCCGTCCATCAGGTAGTTGATGTTGGTGGCTTGGGCGCCGGCAACAGAGAGCGTTACGGCGCTGGGATAGTTTTTGCTCGAGGCCAAATCGGTTGCAGGCGCATTGGCCGTTCCGGGCGTCAGCAGGATCAACTGGGTGGCTTGACGGCCATTCAATGGCAGATCGACCGTGCGCTGCCGGTCGACGACCTGGGATATCGACTGATCTTCGGTCTGCACCATCGAGGCGGCGGCGGTTACCTGCACCGTCTGAGCGACGCCGCCGACTTGCAATTTCACATCAACGCGCAACTCGTTGCCTACCTGGATCACGATTCCAGATTGGTCGTAGGCGCTGAAGCCCGCGGCCGTCACCTTGAGGGTGTAGGGTCCTACCGGCAGGCTGGGCAAGTTGTAACCACCGTCAGCGCCGCTGGTCACGGCGCGGTGGAGTCCGGATTCCGTTTGCACGGCTTCTACCGTCGCTCCGGAGACCGCGGATCCTGTCTCGTCGGTGACAACACCTTGGATTTGGCCACCACCGATGGCTTGTGCCTGAAGGAACTGATTTTCTGAAGAGGAAGTAAGCAACAGAAGAACGAGTGTCCAGGTAATTTTTGTCTTCCTGGAGGATGCGAAAAGCAACCGCATAGGGGCCTCCCAAAAGCTTCACTCCATAGCGGGTCCAAAAATTATCAAAACGAATGTTACTTAATCAACCGAAATCGATAAATTTATCCCGGGTTCCGGCGCTTTGGGCAGCCACGAATCGGCGCTGACAATCGCCGCTGGCGGCGGCTACAGCCTCAGGTCAGATACTTCACCATCGCCTTCGCCACTGCATGCCAGGTCGCCGTATGTCCGACGACGAACTTATACTGGTCCACCAGCAGGATCAGAGGCACTGCGACCATCGCCACCCGATGCACCCTTCGAAGAGTGACCAAGTCATAGACCACCGGTAGCACCACAAACCCAGCGTAGACCCAGGCAGCCCATGTCTGATTCACACTCCACCCCTGCCACGGCCAGCGGTCGATGCCCGCGTTCATCATGGAGATCACCGCATACAGAGCCAGCCGCTTATGTGCGTCAGGCTTGCGCCGAACGACATACGACCAACCCATCAGCACACCAAACACTGCTATTCCCAACACTGAAATGGTCGAGAAGGTCAGCGTATCAACGCCGGGAAGGAACTCGACGCCCGACACCAGCTCACGCCGCATCTCATCGGCAGCTGCGACCACTCCGAGCGGCACCATCAGTGCCGAAAGCCCATACACCCACAGCCCCAGCGTCATATGCCACTTAATCCGGCGCGCCGACACCAAAGCCACCTGCACAAAGAGGAAAAGAAGGAAAACTGTGAACACCACGCCATGCAGTACGATTACGCCGCTGTGTACTGCCTCCGGTTTCGGCCCCAGAGGAAAGTACGTCGCCCTGAACCCCAGCAGGATCGTCGCGATCATCAGCAGCGTCATGCCGCCGAAAAAGACACGCTCCCGTGCGCGCTTCTTTGGCCGCGGTATCGGCCGTTCCAGAACTTGCGTTGCCATTTGAACTCCCAAGGTCGTCGTGGGGGCCCGATATCTGTGGGGAATGATCGCGATGCTATCACCGCGACCAACTCTCTGTCAGCCATAAGCCGTGCGCGGTTAGCCGCCAAACGGGACCCGTGCGCGATTGCCCTTAAGGTCGGATTTATGGTTTCCAAGCCACATGGATCAGCGGAGAGTCACTTGCCCGAAACACTGGTTTCTCGTCCACTTGAAGCGCAAGCAGCCGATCAGTACCGGCGGTTGGTTTACTGAAGTGATCCGAGGCGCACAAGCCGCAATTGACCGTGCTGCCGGAGTCCGGTCCGCTGCGAACAGTGGTGCTACAATCTGGGTCGAAATGTCATTGGGCATTCCATTTGTCGAACTGGAAAAGAACAAGAAGAAAACGGAAGCCCTGCGACAGTACCTTGACGATCTGACCCAGGCTCCCGCCTTCAAAGGAAGCCACCGCTGTCAGCAATTCCTCCGGTTTGTGGTCGAACGAGCTCTCGATGGGGCCGTCGGTCAGCTGAAGGAACGAACGATTGGCATAGAGCTTTTTCACCGCCTCCCCAACTACGATACCGGCGAGGACGCGATCGTTCGGGTAACCGCCAGTGACGTGCGCCGACGGCTCCTGCAGCATTACGGCCGCTACGGCGATGCGTCACAGTTCCGTATCCGCCTTCAACCAGGTTCCTACATCCCAGAGATCGAGCACCTGTCTTTCGCCGCCCCAGCAGCGGCAATTTCACCGCCCCTGCCAATGGCAGTGTCGACCGAGCCGGAGTTCAAGGCGGCGCCTGCACCCGTGCCACCCCGGACTCGCCGGCGCGTATGGGTGCTTTGGTCTATGGCCGCCGCGGCCCTGATCGTGGCTGCGACCGTTGTCATCGGCTGGAAACCATTGCCGAGCCCGGCATCTCTTCTGCCGTGGAGCGCCATGTTTCGCGTTGGGCACGCCACAGAACTGATCACGAGCGACCCCAATGTCGAGCACCTTCAGGAGCTGACCGGGACCAACATCTCGGTTTCCGACTACGCGAACCAACACTACCTTCCGGATCCCGATGCTCTTTCGCCGGCGCAACGGATGTTCTACGTCTTTTATCAGCATGCGGATAATGCGGCATCCGTGGACACGCCCATGGCTGTCAACATCGGACGGTTGGCTCCGGCGAGTGCGCGAGTTCTGGTCCACTCGGCGCGCAGCCTGCGCATTACGGATCTGGAGACGGACGACAACTTGATTCTGATCGGCAGTCCTCGCTCCAATCCCTGGTCCCTAATCTTTCAGAAACAGCTGGACTTTCAATTCGTTTTCAGCCGAGAAATGAACCAGGAGATCATCCGGAACGTTCGCCTCCGGCCTGGGGAGCAGAGCACATATATACCTACCGCCCTGGGATTCGCGACGGGTGAATCGTTTGCGATTGTGGCTCTGGTTCACAATCCTAACCAGTCGGGGCAGGTGCTTCTGCTTGCCGGGGCAAATGGAGAGGGCACCGAGGCGGCGGGACGTATCGTTTCCGACGGCGAGCATCTGCTACCTGCACTGAAGTTCTGCGGCATCTCACCGCGCACCCGGGTCCAGGATTTTGAACTTCTTCTGCGCCTGCACACAATGGCTGGATCGCCGAGCAGGGTGGAGATGGCTGCGTGCCATCTGCTGTCCGGACCCGGACACTAAATACCCAGACCACATTCGCGGATGGGAATTGCGCCGGAACGAGCAGCAGATCGGCCTCGGTGACAGAGTCCGCAGCCATCGTCACGGGCACCCTTCTTCTGCGATACACCCCGAATCGCCTGCACACCCGAAGACAACCTATAAATAGGGCGCAACGCCGGACTGATCCATGGTCATGCCGGAAGGTCCCGCTCGCAGTGTGGACGCCAATGGTCTCGGGGGTTCCGAGTCGCACATCGGCTTCTGTCACGCTCCTCTCGATCCAGGTGGCTACCGTTACAGCCGGCCCGCCGAAAATGGCCTTGCAGTTTCAATGAGATACAGGGACGTTAGGAATGTTTCTAACGTTGCCAAAGCGTCGGCCCAACGGCGTAGGGTAATCCGCTGAGTGGAACAGTGGATAAAAAAAGTCAGCAAAGTTTCATTGCCAAGCTTCCTAGGAGAAAAAGATGACGCAATCGAGTCTGCTCAAGTACTTTAGCCTGGGCCTGATGTTAGCTGTTCTCTGTTGCGGGAGCGAGTTGTGCCTGGCACAACTTGATCGCGGAGGTATCTCAGGGGTGGTCACCGATCCCTCGGGCTCGGCAATCGCCGGGGCTAGAGTAACCGTAACCAACACCGCGATGGGCACGCAGAACTCTGCCGTTACGACTGCAGCGGGAGCCTACACGGTCCCGCAGTTGGCTGCGGGCGAGTACAACGTTACGGCCGTTGCAACCGGCTTTAGCACGTTGATCCGCAATGGGATCACCGTTTCCGTGGGGCAGACGGCAACTATCGACCTGAAACTGGCGGTAGGGCAAACCACGACGTCGGTTACGGTAACGGGAAATGCTCCCCTGCTCCAAACCGATAGCGCACAGAATAATGTTGAGGTCACGACGAGGGACCTGAATGAGCTCCCCATCAACATTGAAGGTATCGGAGCTGTGCGTGACCCGATGGGTTTTGCCGCCCTGGTGCCGGGCACCATCGCCGGCGGGTGGAATGATATTCACATAAGCGGCTCGCCGGGAACGACCTACCGTGTCTTTATGGATGGCCTGGACGACACCTCGGCGGTCAAGGGCGCCATCTCCGATGAGCAACAGCCCTCGGTCGAATCGCTCGGCTCAGAATCGGTGATGATTAACAACTATTCCGCTAAATTCGGCGAGTCCGGTGGCGGAATCTTCAACTACACCTCAAAATCCGGCACCAACCGGGCGCACGGAACGGCGTTCATGTATCTGGAGAATGAGGATCTCGACGCCGGGCAGCCCTTCAACTATACGTCAAGCGGCCAGAAGTATAACCCGGTGCAGCGGCAGCTTGATTTTGGCGGCTCCTTCGGTGCACCGGTGTGGATTCCTCACGTCTACAACGGCCACAACAAAACCTTCTTCTTCTTCGCGTTCGAGGAGTACCACAACACGCAAACCCTCAACCAGGGAACCATCACCGTTCCCACGACCGCCTATCGCAATGGCGATCTGAGCTCTAACTTGCTTGGTCCCATTGTGAATCCCAATGGAACCCCGGTCCTGGATTGCCTGGGCCGGCCGATGATGAATGGCGCAGTTTACAATCCGGCGACGACCAGAGTAGCCACCTGCACCGATGGCTCAACCAAAACGGTCCGGGACCCGTTTCCGAATAACAACATTGGCCCGCCCAGCACATGGGATCCGGTGGCCCAGAAGGTTCTTGCGTACATACCTGCTCCCTCCGGGTCTACCGCCAGCGGGCTGACCAATAACTACCCCAATTTGCAGCCCAACAATAAGTACCAGTACCTGACGAGCCTCAAGATCGATCACTCGATTGGTGAGAAATGGCACTTGTCGGGTTATGGCATCCTCGAGTATTCCAACAAGGACAATGCGGCGGACGGAATTAACGGTGTGGCCGCCTCGACTCGATGGAACACGACCCCTGCCCCACAGCTGTATCTAAATGCGGACTATACGGTCAGGCCGAATGTTGTGCTTCACGCCGGGTTCGACTTTACTCGCCATGCCGCTCTGCAGGATTCAGCGGTGCAGGACTTCAAGGCGACGGCCCTTGGCTTGAACACAGCGGCAAATATGCCCGGCGGAGCCGCGAATACCTTCCCCATCTTCTCCTGGCCCGGCAATACCCCATCCGTAAATCACTCGAACCTTCAGAATTTGGGAGTCAACAACGCCCCGTTTATTGACGACAACTATTACACGACTGCGTCCGCGATCTGGGTTCGCGACCGCCATACTTTCGAATTCGGCGGCGATTTCCGTCATCAACTGTTTGGCACTCACAACGACCTGTCGGCCGGAGCATACAATTTCAGCGCCAATGAGACGTCTGAGCCCTCCGCGGAAGGCCAGAACCTTTACGGAGCCAGCCTCGGCGATGGTTTCGCCAGCTTTGCTCTTGGCCTGATCGATAGCGCAAGTATCGGGAACGACAACATTCAATGGTTTCATCGCGTAGAGGGCGCGTTTTACGCACTGGACACCTGGAAAGCAACCAATAAACTCACCGTGAACTACGGACTGCGTTGGGATCTCGAACAGATGCAGCGCGAACAGTATCTGCGGGAAACGCAATTTAGTCCCACGGTCGTGAATCCGTCAGCTGGAGGTCTGTTGGGCGGAACCGAATACGAGGGAAATGGGACGGGCCGTTGCAACTGCACCTTCGAGAGGTTCTATCCCTGGATGATTCAGCCCCGTCTGGGATTGAGTTATCAACTGAGTCCAAAGACCGTGGTCCATGCGGGGTGGGGATTCTATTCTGGCCCGCAGCTTTTCATGAATGAAGAAAACTATAGCAACCAGGGATTTGGCTTCAACCAGGCGTTTTTGAACAGTCCTTCTTATGGCATTGCCGCTGGCCAGCTTGCCAATGGCATACCCTACTCCCCGGCCGCTATCACTGCCACCAATTTCGACCCTGGCGCCTATCCGAATCTCGGTCAACTCAACTCGCCCCCGGCATTTATCGTTCCCAATAATGGCCGTCCGCCACGTTTCCAGCAGATAACCCTCGGCGTTGAGCGCGAGATTATGAACAATCTGTCGGTCAAAGTCTCGTACATCGACAACCGTGGTGTTTGGCTCAACTCCGACGGGTTAACGAATACTACCAACGAACTCACTCCATCGGTGCTCTTAAAGAAATACGGTCTGGATGTTACCAACGCCAACGACTTCAACCTGCTGACCCAGCCGATCTCTTCTCCCGAAGTGGCGGCAAGAGGCTTCACGGCGCCGTACTCTACCTTCCCGTCCGGAGCCACCCTGGCTCAGGCATTACGGCCATACCCGCAATTCGGCGGAGTTTCCGACTACTACGAGCACGATGGCAATTGGTGGTACGACGCGCTTCAAATCATGGTTACCAAGCGGCTCAACAATGGATTGTCCGGCGGCCTCGGTTACTCATGGTCGAAGAACCTGGGGACGGTGGGCTCATCGACGGGCGTGGGGGCAACTTCGGCTCAAGCGACCTTTCTTACCACGGTACCGATTCAGGATCCCTCCCTCCCACCCAAGAGCCAGAAATCCTACGAGACGATTGACCAGCCGCAGGCACTGAACTTCTACTTCAACTACGAGGTGCCGCGATTCAGCTTCTCGCAGACCGGGTGGAGGCGCCTCCTGCTTTCGGGCTGGACAGCCGACGGCATCTTCCATTACCAGAGCGGTTTTCCGCTACAAACACCGAATTCCACGAGCCCCTTGGATTCGGTGACTTTTGCCAACGGGGCCAACGGCGGTCTTATTTCTGTTCGTGCAAATCGCGTTCCGGGTCAGCCGCTCTTCTTGCATGGTCTCAACAGCCACAATGTTAACCCGCGCACTACGTTCTTTCTCAACCCCGCTGCATGGGCAAACCCAGCACCAGGGACCTACGCCAATTCCAAGCCGTTCTACGGCGATTATCGTGCTCCGAGATACCCCAACGAGCAGTTGGGCTTCGGCAAGATCATCCCATTAAAGGAGGGTATGACGTTCTCGCTCCGCTGTGATTTGTTCAATGTCTTCAATCGTTGGGCATACCCGAACCTGAGCAACACATCCAATCCTTTCCAGACTCCTCAGTATGGGAGCGACGGAAGCATTTCCAATGGTTTCGGCTTCTTTGGAGACGGCATCTCCGGTGCAGGCGGAAACTTTGCTCCGAGAAGTGGCGAGTTTGTCGCGAGATTCCAGTTCTAAGCGCCACTTTCACGGGGAACTCAATCGGACAGGGCGGATGAACTCATCTGCCCTGCAGACGACTTCGCGGCGAGGTGGTAGCGTTGGTGAGGAAACACAAAGTTGGCAATTACCCGACGCGAGTTTGTAAGAGGCCTGGCCGCACTAGGTAGCGGAACAGCGTACTCCCGAGCACTGCCGGTAATGCGCACTTCCCCCGCCGGCACAGTGGCCGCCGCTGGTCAATCTGCTGATTCGCCAATTGTCTTCGAGAACACAATCAAGGCGTCGCAAATAGATTTTGTTTTGAAGAATAGTGTTAGTCCCCAACGCTACTCCATTGAGACAATGACTGGCGGTGTCGCAGTGTTCGACTACGACAACGATGGACTCCTCGACATCTTCTTTACCAATGGAGCCGAAATCCCGTCTCTCAAAAAGAGCAACCCCAGCTTCTATAACAGACTGTTTCGCAATAATGGGAACGGAACCTTCACTGATGTAACGGAAAAAGCTGGTGTAGCTGGTATTGGCTACTCAATGGGAGTGGCCGCAGGTGATTACGACAATGACGGATTTGTGGATCTATATGTGACCGGATTCAACTGTAATCAACTCTTTCATAACAATGGAGATGGCACCTTCACTGATGTTGCGGAGAAAGCGGGCGTCCACGGTGTTCTGAAACGGGGCAAGCCGTGGTCCGTCACGGCAGGATGGATTGACTATGACAACAACGGATTGCTCGACTTGTTTGTTGTGAATTATCTGGACTATTCGCTTCCCACAGCCCACAGCTGCAAGACGGGAAACATCGTTGACTATTGCTCTCCCAACGAGTATCGCGGAACACCTAATATCTTGTATCGCAACAATGGTGATGGCACATTCACTGACGTTTCGCAGCAGTCGCGTATCTCACAATATTCAGGCAAAGGCATGGGGGTCGCGTTTGCTGATTATGATGGCGATGGGTTCACCGACATCTTTGTTTCCAACGACTCCATTCCAAACTTCTTGTTGCACAACAATGGCGATGGGACATTTACAAATGTCGCACTCCGGGCCGGTGTAGCCTACAACGAAAACGGCAAGGCTGTTGCTGGTATGGGGACAGATTTCCGCGATATCGATAACGACGGCAGGCCAGATGTTTTTCTCACTGCGATGTACGGTGACAGCTTTCCCTTGTACCGCAATCCGGGAAAAGGTCAATTTGAGGACGTGACGGAGACGACTGGTATCGCTGCTATGACAACCCGTTTCACGGCGTGGGGAACAGGAATTTTCGATTTCGATAACGACGGGAACAAGGATATTTTTGCTGCCGGTTCTGCAATTCTCGACAATTCCATGGAGGTGAATCATAATCCCTACCCACTTCCCAATTTTCTCTACCGCAATCTCGGCGGCATGAGGTTCAAGGATGCGAGTGGAGAGGCGGGAGCGAGTTTTTCCGTTCCGGCCGCGCACCGAGGCGCTGCATTCGGTGATTTAAACAACGATGGGAAGATCGATATTGTCGTCACGGTCCTCAACGGGGCGCCCCAGTTACTGATGAATCGGTCTCAGAATCACAATCATTGGATCATTCTGAAGCTGGTTGGCGTGACCGATAATCGGGATGGACTAGGAACACGGGTGAAGATAACGACTGTGAATGGGGTTCAGTACAACGAGGCCACGACAGCCGTGGGCTACAATTCGTCCAGTGACAAGCGGGTATACTTCGGATTGCAGAATGCGACGGTAGTGGACCGAATCGAACTGGTATGGCCCACAGGCGTGAAGCAAGTGCTTCATCATGTGATGGCCGATCAGATCCTGACCATCGTACAAAGTAGCGAGCTTCAAGAGCACCGCTTGTCCAAACTGAATTCCCGGGAACCCGCGGCCCGAACTATCCATTAGCAGGCTGCTCAAAGAACACAGGGCGACTTCTATGATCTGGCTTCTGGCACTCCAGCTTGCAATTGGCCCAACGGAACATTACGAGCAAGCAAAACAGGATTTCGCTCAGCGGAAATTTTCCGAAGCCGCCAGTGAAGTCAATGCTGCCCTGCATGATAACCCTGCCATGGTTCCCGCTCTTGTCCTCAAGGCTCGTTTAGCTGTCTTTGCGCATCGTCCGGACGTTGCCAAAAGCTGTCTCATTACGGCCATTACAGTCGATCCTTCATCCGAAGAGGCGCAGTTCTATCTCGGGGTGTTTTTCTACGAGAAAAATTATTTTAAGCCGGCGATCTCACCGCTTCAGGCAGCCCAAAAACTCTCTCCCAATAGCCCTCTGCCCGTGTTCTATCTCGCAATGACCTATGAAGCTCTGGGAGATCACAACAATGCGTTGGAACTTTACCAGCAGGCAGAGAACCTTTCTCCACCGGCATCGCCGCAAAGTGCGGAAATTGCGGTCGCATATGGAAGATTGCTGGTTACCCTGGGCCGGACCCAGGACGGTATGGAAAAAGAGCGACGAGCTATCCAGATCGATCCCAAGAGCCGCGATGCACACTATGTATTGGCAAAGGGATTGGAACATGAGGCAGATTTCAAGAATGCCGCGATTGAAGGAGAACTGGCCCTGACTCTACCAGAGGCCAGCGCCAGCGATGCCCAGATTCATTTTCTCCTGGCAAGGGTATACCGGAAGCTGAATAAACCTGATTTGGCAGAGGCACATTCGGAGAAATTCCTGGCTGCTGAAAAAGAAACGCAGAAATGATATGTACGCCGCGGTTCTTAACCGGGTTAATGTGTGGAAGCATCGGCGAGAAGATGGCAAGCAACCACATCCGTGTTGTGTGGGGAACCCGCCATTGTATTCAGGTGCAGGAGGAATTCGAAATGGCTCGAAGTCCCAGGGCGGGTCTTTCCACACTGACCGAGAGCCTTGGTAAAGCGTGGCAGGTCGGTCACAAAGCGTCCCGCCGCCTCCGTACCTTCCGCATCCACGCCGGCAAGAAGCAACACCTGACCGTTCTGATCCAGATTCTGCACCAGGGCGACAATCGCGTATGACTCACCCGTCTCACCACCCAGCGCCGTGGGCAAATACTCCGTCATCTCACGGCCAAGGGGACGAACATTATGGATCAATTCTTGGGAGGCATCCTTGTTGAAGACAAAGCGGAAGTCCAGTTGATCGCTGAAGAGGGCCGTCCAGGGATCGGAGCGCGGACTGCCGAGAAAGATAAAATTGTCATCTGTGTGCAGGTCTGGCATGCGCAGATTGCGCGCCGAGTCTACTCGCAGTTTTTTCGCCAGGCTTTGTCCCAGTGCGGCAATTTCCACCGTGATAGGAGGATCGACTGCTGCCGAAATGCCATCGCGAAGGATCACATTGGAGGCGCGGGTTAGATCGGGTGACAGTGTCTTCGGATCGGGCAGATACTGCCCGTTTGCATAATCGGAAGCCGAAATCGGATGTCCTGTGAGTTCCTGAAGCTCGATCATCGCAGGATCGCTGAAAACAATATGAGTGGGATGCGGCGAATTCACGAAAACCCGCCACGGTGAGCTGCCGAGCAGAGGATTGGGGGTTAGTGCATCGTAGCGTCCCAGCCATCGCCCCCCTGTAAAGAGCCCAACCGCAGAGAGAATCGCAACTGCAGCAATTAACCAGAGTCTCCACCTCGGCCGTCGCTCATCTACCTCGCTGGAAGCCTGGGCTTGATTCGGTTCCTGTGTAGCGCCGTTCGGTGCCGGCGGCAAGTGTGGCGGATCCTCCGCCCGTGCTGCGGGCGCTCCATTCACTGGCAGTCGATTTTCATGTGTGATGACGGGAACGTAGGAGCCCAGAGGAAGCGTAATCCGCAATCCCGAAGTGGCGCCATATTGTCCATAGTGCTGCAGCAGCCGCTTACGCACGTCACTAGCCGTGACCCGCACGATCGCGTCTTCGCTTGTATCGTAGTCGGGCAATCTGCCGAACAGCTCCACCCCGATCATCCGCTCCTTGAGACTGTCCAGATGGCCTTGGATTGCCTGTTCCACGACGTAGCGGAGAAACTGGGCACTGCGATGACTTCCTTTGAACGCAGCCCCTTCTGCAACTTCCGCGAGGTGCTTGCGAACGGCGGCGGTATCGGACTCTTTCTCTGCAGTTCTGGCCTGAGGTGGCCGTTCTTCGCCCGAAAATGAGGATCGCGTTGCCATAGGAGCCAAATGGTAGCACCCTTCGCCTCCCGCGACCTTCGCCCCGGGATGGCGGAACCTGCCGGACCATTCCAGGGAGGTTGGTCTGTGACGAGAAGCGCGAGGAGCGATCGTGCTCGCTGGACTGAAACGGTCGATTTTGGGCGGAGGTGAGCGGAACCTCCAAGGAATGCGGTGCTGTCGGCTTCACAGACCTTGGCGGGCTATTATTCAACCAGTTATTGACGGGTGGGCGACAATCCGGGAGCTATCTCGTTTTGCCTCAATCCAGGACTCCACGCTAAGATTGCCAAGTGATGGACTCTTCACGCGAGGCGCTGGAGCCGGACGAGCGTGGACTTGGGGATGCATCTGCCAAGTCTCCAGGGAAGTTAGCGCTGGCTCTGGGAGTGATCGCAATCGCGCTCTGCTTGGTTCTTGGGTTTGTCGATCTAATCTCGGTCCGTCGCCTGGAGCGCGAGGTGGCGCGACTCAGCCAGCAGACGGAAGATTTCAGCCGGCTGGCTGTGCGCGCACAGGAGGAATCGCAGACGTTGGCTCAGCAGGCTTCGCAAGCGGCAGCGAACGCGCAGGCAGCCGCTCAACAGCGCGACTTGGCGAAGCAGGATCAATCGAACTCCGAGGCGCAGGCGCAACTTGCTCGGCAGCAGGCCGCCGCCGAGCAGCAAAAGGCAGATCAAGCCACACAGCAGGCTGAGGTATATCGGCAAGAGCGAGAGGCGGAACTTTCACAGCTGCAACAGGCTCTCGGGCAAATCGCCGAAACGCATCGCACCGCCATGGGGCTGGTGATGACGCTGGATAGCAAGTCGATTCGCTTCGACTTTGATAAGGCAAACATTAAACCGGAATATCGCGACATCCTTAATCGCATCGCGGGGATCCTGATGACGCTTAAGGGATATTCGATTGCTGTCTACGGATATACGGACGACATCGGCACGCAGACGTACAACTTGCAACTCTCACAGCGTCGCGCCGAAGCTGTCCGCGAGTTCTTGGTGCAGGCCGGAATTTCCGCGACGACAACCATCAGCGCCAAGGGTTTTGGCGAATCCGACCCTCGCGTTCCGGGCGACAGCGAACAGGCGCGTGCTGCCAACCGCCGGGTCGAGATCGGCATAGTGGATTCGAAACTTATCACGAACGGCCCTCTCGTCGTGCCGAAGTGAATGAGGCGGTACAGGTCCGGTGCTAACAGCGGCAAGCCTCTCAGTCGTTCGCAGAGCCTGCTCGGTCTTCTTTGGTTGAGTAATATCGCGCGCAGTGCCGGGGTGCCGATAACCTTCCGGAGCGCCACAACGCTCCGTGTCCAGGGACTCAATGAGCCAGAATAGGCTTAAGGCAACCTGAAGACTCTCGTAACAAACTTATGTTATGAATATAACAGCGATGCAAGAGGGCGCGAAATGGCTCTTGTTGGTGTTTACCTTGCCCACGAGCAAGGCGAGTGAGCGCGTTCAGATGTGGAGAAAATTGCAGAGATTCGGCTCCATTCCGTTTCGCAATGCGGGCTCACTCTTGCCGAACACACCCGAAAATCAGGAGCGCTTCGAGTGGCTTGCGACAGCCATTCGAGCGAGTAAGGGAGAGGCGTCCATTCTCCAAATTCAGGCTATTGATGACGTGTCCTCCGATTCCTTACAGGACCAGTTTCGTAAGGCTCGCGCTGCGGATTACACAGAATTGATCAAGGATCTGCAAAAGCTGAAGCCGTCTGCGAAAGGGCCGTCTGCGCAGGTGCTGCGGCTCAGGCGGCGTTTTGAGGAGATCGTCGCCATCGATTTCTTCACGAGCCCATTACGCGGAAAAGCAGAAGGAGCATTGGCGCAAGCCGAACAAACCGGAACGAAGCCGACTTTGAGCAAGAGAGGCAGCGCGTCCAAGGCGAAATATCAGAAGCGTACCTGGATTACTCGTCCGCGCCCTGGAATCGACCGTGTCTCATCCGCGTGGCTCATCTCTCGTTATATCGATGCAAAGCCGAAGTTCATTTTTGACAACAATCCCGCTGCTCACCCGAATGCGATTCCGTTCGACATGTTCCAGGGCGTCGGCTTCGGGCACGAAGGCGACCGCTGTACCTTCGAAACACTTTGTCTCGCCTTCGATATATCCGACAAACGAGTTCTCATCCTGGCTCAAGCGATCCACGACGCGGACATTGAAGACGGGAAATTCGGGCGTCACGAAGGACACGCGATGAACCAGATATTGCGGGGATGGGCTGCTCAAAACGTTCCCGACGATCAGTTGCTCCGGCGAGGCATGGACCTCATTGAGGGCTTTTACAACTCCATTCCACGGTCCGAGGAGACTCTGCCATGAAGCATCATCACCTTTGCCTGTTCGTCCTTGTCTCAGCCTCCTTTGCTTACGGACAATCGTCCATGCAGACTGAAAAAGTATTGACGAAGGTCGTGGATATTCCCATGCCGGGTCCGGCAGTGCGATTCGACTACCAGACCTTCGATCCATCGAGCGGGCGGCTCTATATCGCGCACATGAACGCCGACCAACTTGTGGTCTTCGACACGTCGAAGAGGCAGGTAGTTGCCAACCTGGACGGCTTCAGGCGCGTTCATGGTGTGACCGCAGCACCCGAGCTTCACCGCCTCTATGCGTCCGTGACCGGGAATCATCAGGTCGCCGCTGTCGATACCGAATCACTGAAAATTCTGGGAACCGCAGGCCCGATCACCTACCCGGACGGCCTCGCCTACGCTCCAAAGCAAAACAAGGTGTTCGTCTCCGATGAACACGGAGGAGTCGATGCGGTTATTGATGCCACGAGCAATAAGCTCATCGCCAATATTCCTTTGGGCGGCGGTGCGGGAAACACTGTCTACGATTCCATCTCTGGCCACATCCTGGTCGCGGTCCACGGTTTGAATCTGCTTGCTGTTATCGACCCGGCGACGAATCAGATCATCAGTCGTATACCGCTAGCTGGGATCAAGAACCCGCATGGGATAGCCCTGGATACAGGCGGCCATATAGCTTTCATCGCAGGCGAAGAGAACCACTCCCTTGCGATGGTCGATCTCCAGACGATGAAGGTTCTTTCCACATACCAGGTGGGCGAAGATCCCGACGTGCTCGCCTATGATCCAGGTCTTAAGCGGCTGTATGTCTCCGCCGAGTCAGGGACAGTCACTATCTTCCAGAGCCACGGAAGGAGCCTTAGTTTGCTCGGCTCCATGGAGATGCCTCACGCACATACTGTATCGGTCGATCCAACGACCCACCTCGTCTATTTCCCATTGGAGAACATCGACAGCCACCCAGTATTGAGGATTATGCAGCCGGTCAAGTAGGAAAAAGGCGCTCAGAGTTCTACCAATCCCAGGTAAGGGTAAAACCACTGAACAACACGGTAGGTCATAAGCAAGCGAGGGCTATAGATATGGAAATTCGAAAAACACTGATCATCGCAGCCCTCGCGCTGCTGCTCATAAGTGCGCTCTGTGCTAGTGTGCTCAAGTGGCGTGGCTTCCGTGCCACGTCCCCACCATCGGCCTTTGAAACGGTCGCGGCTCGATCCATACGAGACTTTGCGATCCCAGCAGCGGAGCGCCACAAGACGAATCCGGACGCCAATGATTGGACCGCGATCCAGCAAGGCCGCGAAGACTTCCTCGCGCGCTGCGCTTCCTGTCATGGTGTCGATGCCCGGGGCCGAACCCCCATCGGCGCGAACGTCTATCCCCGCGTTCCTGATCTGCGCTCCGATTCCACGCAGAATCTTAGCGACGGCGAAATCCACTACATCATCGAGAATGGAATTCAGTTGACGGGGATGCCCGCAATGACGAGTCCGCACCGCGAATCGGCTGCGGAAAGCTGGAAACTCGTTGCGTACATCCGAAACCTCCGCATTCCTACACGAGAGGAAAAGGCTGTTGAGGCGAATACGTTGGCATCGGCGCACTACACTGGCTCGCAAGCGTGCCAGAAGTGCCATGCGGACATCTACGAGCACTGGAAGAAGACGCCGATGGCGAATGTAGTGCGCGATCCGCGAGAGCACCCGGATGCGATCATCCCCGATCTCAACACGAACAACGTCTCGAAGTTTACGAAGGACCAAGTAGCTCTGGTCTACGGCAGCATCTGGAAGCAACGGTACTTCACCAAGGTCGGCGATGACTACTATCCGCTGCCCGTGCAATGGGACATCCGCAACAAGAAGTGGCTCAAATATCACGTCCCCGATACTGGCGCCGACTGGTGGACAGCCTTCTATCCTTCGGACAACATGCAGCGGCCTACAGGGCCAACTTGCGATGGCTGCCACTCCGTGAACTACGACATCCACACCAAGCAGGTCACGGAATGGAACGTCGGCTGCGAACGCTGCCACGGCCCCGGCAGCGAGCACGTCGCCCATCCCACGCGGAACAATATTCTCAATCCGGCACAGATGGACGATGTTGCTGCGAGCGACACCTGTATCCAGTGCCATTCACAAGGTCAGCCTCTCACCAAACAGATCGAGGGCAAAGCCTACGACTGGCCGGTTGGCTACCGTGTCGGTCTTCATCTTCAAGACTATTGGAAGCTCGAAGACATCACCCTGGGTCAGACCACATTCACGCACTTCGCGGACGGAACCGCACACAAGAACCGGATGCAGGGCAATGACTTTGTGCAGAGCGTCATGTACGAGCATGGAGTCACCTGCGCATCCTGTCACGATGTTCACGGCACCGAAAACATCGCCCAGCTCCGAAAGCCGGCAGACAAGCTGTGCCTGGACTGCCATGGGCCGACATCACCGAACGGTCCCCATACAGCAAGTTTGGAGGAACACACTCACCACAAGGACGGTAGCCCCGGCAGTCAGTGCATAGCGTGCCACATGCCGAAGATCGAAGCCCAGGGTGTCCCCGGCGCATTTGTAAGTACACACACCTTCAAATTCATCTCGCCGGCGATGACAGACAAATACAAGATTCCCAACCCCTGCACGTCCTGCCACACGGACAAGTCTACTGATTGGGCGTCGAAGGAACTGATGACCTGGAAAACGACATCTCCATGGCGAGTCGGACAATGAAGAGAGACTGTAGGTTCGTCGCTGGAGCCACACCCGAGTTGTCGACTATTCGGGACCTGACGGCAAATAGGAGGCATTACATTCCTCAGGCGCGCCCCAACGCCTGCTCTTGACGGGTGGCCTTTGCCTTCTCACGAGGCGGAAGCAGACGTGTGGAATTGAGAATGAAGGTCAGCTCCGAGGCAACGTGAATGAACGTAGCGAGGAGAGGGTTGAGGAAACCTGCCGCAGCGAGACCGATGCCGATGGTATCGACAATCAGAGTGCCATAGAAGTTTTGCAAGATGATCCGGCGGCAGTTTTTTGCGATCTGCACGGTTTCAACGAACTTGTCCAGATCATTGCCGATTAGCACAACGTCTGCGCTTTCGCGGGCCACATCCGTCCCAGCTCCCATCGCCACACCGACGGTCGCTTCGCTCAGAGCGGGGGCGTCGTTGATGCCGTCGCCAAGCATGGCCACCGTGCGGCCTTTCTTCACCTGCTCGGCGATGAAGGCGGTCTTCTCCTCCGGGAGCAGTTCGGAATAGACCTGAATGATGCCGAGCTGGTCGGCCACGGTTTCGCCTGTTGCTTTTGAATCTCCCGTGAGCAAAACAACCTTGATTTTCATCTCCGTAAGCGCCTCTATCGCTGGCGCAGCGCTCGGGCGAAGTTGGTCTGTGACCACGATCGAGCCATAGTAGCGTCCTCCCTTTGCAACCAGCACCTCTGTTCCTCCCAGCGCGCCGTGCTTGTCCGGTGGAGTGATCCCAGACAGTTGCGGTTGGCTTCTGAAAACTGTGGGCTTTTCGGGGGACGGGCAGGATGGTGACAAACGGAAGCGGCACTTTGCGGGTTACTTTTAACCACCTTTGATGAATGAATTGAGGGTTTTTCCCCAATTGAACTGATCTAGTAGCTTTGCGGTGAATGTGCCTTGGCCAAGAGATAGACATTTTCCCGGGGGTCGTGTGTCCCGCTGCGAGGTTCCGCTGTACAGTGATCAAGCACAGGTAGTGTGAAGCAAAACGTCGTTCCTAGATTATTGTCTTTTTGTGGCCAAAGACGGCCGTTATGTAATTCGACGATGGCACGGCTGATGGGAAGCCCCATGCCCATCCCGTTTTGCTTGGTCGTGAAAAAAGCCTCGAAGACTCTGTCGGGCTCCGGCAAACCAATGCCGCTGTCCTGTACTTCCACCCTGATGGCGCCTGAATCATGAACTCTTGTTCGCAGGGACAATATTCGCCGGCGATCGACAACCGAGTCCATGGCATCCAAGCCGTTTATGCACAAGTTGACCAAAACCTGCTGAATCTGTACACGATCACCCGATATCGTTGGCAGTCCGGTGTCTAAATCGATCTCTAAGTCCACCCGTCTCTTAGCTGTCTCGCTGCGTATAAGGGTTGCTAACTCCTTCACAACGTGGTTGATATCGAGGGGCGCCTTTTCGAAGGTCCCACGCTTGAAAAGGGTTCGCATACGTCGCACGATATCCGTTGCGTGGTAACCGCAGGCAAGAATATCCTGCACAAACGAGCGCGCATCTACCACGGCGACAGGATCGGTAGACAGCGACTCGAAACACATATGTGCATTGGCTATGATGGCTGTTAGAGGCTGGTTGACTTCGTGCGCAATTGAGGCCGAAACTTCACCGAGAGTGGCTGCCTGAGCTGCTTGGGCGAGCCTCTCTTCCATTGTTTGCAAAGAGTCCCGGGCAGCCTGCCGCTCCTCCATCGCTTCGCGACGCGCCCGATCTCCCCGCTGTTTGGCTGCGATGACCAGGTTGATACACACCGCTGTGGCGATAAAGGCGCCGAACCGGGGATAAGCGGAAGGTTCGAGCGAGAATTGAAAGTGAGGAGAGAGGAAGAAGTATTCGAAACTGAATATCGACAGGCCTATCGAGAAAAGGCCCGCACCGTCCCCACCATAGAGACTACAAATGACGATCGCCAGGTGAAAGCAGGACGAGGGGGCGCGTGAAATAAAGGACAACGTGGTCGCGACGATGCATATGGCCAATGCAAAGGAATAGCTTTGGAGTCCAGAGCTGACCCTCATGTAGGACAATCCTCCCGGATTCAGTCAAAAAACTCCTCGCCCATGTTTGACTCCCAGCTGCTTAAATGTGACTCAAGAAAATATGCAGCTTGGCTTTGCGCGGAGGGCGGGTGCGGGTTTAACAGGCAAATTGCACTCACCAGCCTAGGAAATAGGCCTATCCTGATGAAATTAACCAACGACTACGAGAGATAACTGGAAATGACGAGAAGAATTGTATTTCGAACTGCCCGCATCTTCGACGGCGAAGCGGAAACGCTGCGAGCGAATGCGAACGTGGTTGTGGAAGGAGGTCTTATCAGCGAGATCTCCGAGCGCCCCCCAGCCGGTGACGACGAGGTCATCGACTGCGGTGGCCGTGTGCTGATGCCAGGGCTGATCGATGCTCACGTTCACGTTTATGCGTCCGGCTTGAACATCGCCAGGGTAGTGCAGTCGCCCACGTCTTATCTGGCGCACTTCGCGGCACGGTTTCTCTCTGCCAGCCTCGATCGTGGCTTCACCACGCTACGCGATGTCGGGGGCGCCGACATTGGCTTGGCGTTGGCCATCAAGGATGGTCTGTTGGGTACGGTGCCGAGGTTGTTTTACGGCGGCCGTTTTCTCTCCCAAACCGGGGGTCATGGTGACTTTCGTCCTCAAGACCACTTGCTCGAAACCGGCTGTGGCTGTTCGTATCATGCTGACCACCTGGCAGTGATTGCAGACGGCGCGGACGCGGTGCGCAAAGCGGTGCGGGAAGAACTTCGGCGCGGGGCTTCGCACATCAAGATCATGGGGTCAGGAGGAGTGATGTCACCCACCGATCCAATCGACCGCTGCCAGTACTCGGACGAGGAGATTCGCGCCGCTGTCGAGGAAGCGGATCGAGCCGGTTGCTACGTTGCCGCTCACTGTCATCCGAAAGAAGCGGTCCACCGGGCGGTGGCTCTGGGTGTGAGATCGATCGAGCATGCCACACTGATCGATGAACCGACTGCGGCCTTTGTCGCGGAGAAAGGTGCATTCACTGTGCCCACCATGGCGATCCTGTTTGGCCTGCTGGAAGAGGGCGAAAAGCTCGGAGTTCCTCCGGCCAGCCTGGAGAAGTTGAAACGGTTTGGCGATTCAGCGCTTTTGAACCTGGAAATTATGAAGCGGGCAGGGGTGAGGATGGGGTTCGGTACTGACCTGCTTGGCAGTCTGCACGTGCGGCAATGCACCGAGTTCACGCTGCGCGCGCGGGTGCTGCCGGCTATCGACGTGCTTCGTTCCGCTTGTGCCGTCAATGCGGAACTATTGGAACAAACGGGGAAGCTAGGGTGCATTCGTGAAGGGGCGATCGCGGACATCCTGGTGGTGGATGGCAACCCTCTCGAAGACATCTCGGTCCTCGATTCCGGCGGCGACCGCCTGTCGATCATCATGAGGGAGGGCAGTTTTCACAAACGTAGGATCTGACGTCGATGGAGACACCTCGGGTCTGCCCCTTTTGGGCCGTCACCGAGAAACCACATAAGTGCGCCGGAACCGCCTAAGGTTTCGGTTTCTCTGGCAATGGGGGGGATTCAAGACCTGCGGTGTCCCCTTGGTTCCGAAGAAGACAGCCAGGAAATGCATCTCTCCAGGACCCGTATTGACACCGCGGTGCCAATGCGTTCTCGCCTGCATGAATCGACAGCCCGCTCTATTCTGAGCAACGCTCGAGTTCTCATCGAGTATCGGCTCGCCGGACTAAAAGCCAAACCCAACAGCAAGACCCGGTGAGAGACGAAAACCACCTATCACTCTCTGGCTGAAAGATGCAGTGAATGGTATGCTTTCACCACCTTAAAGTTTCCCGGGCCGTTTTTCCTGAAGAGAGCGGACGAATCGAACAATTCGCAACGCTCGCCATAGGCGACGAGGACGCAACTCAATCCCTCAGGTCGCGCAAATGAGTCTTTGGAAAAAAGACTGATTGCTCGGCGTCCATGGCGTAGACCAGAATATCGGATCCCAGCTGTTCAGGCCGAGACCTGAGATCGTGAAAGTGGTAAGGACGCCTGACTATGCAAACGGTAAGTAAGGTTGGCGAATACTCTCTTGCGACCGGTGAAGCCGCAGTTCGACGGCTTACCGCCTTACATCGTGTTTATTCTCCGGCTGGCCGCAGAGTTCTCTTGCGGGCAGGGTTGAAGCCCGGCATGGTCGTTGCGGACTTTGGCTGCGGCGTGGGCGCAACCACGTGCATGATTGCAGAAATGGTTGGCCCTTCCGGGCATGTTACTGGAATCGATCTAAATGCCTCCCAAATCGAGCAGGGACGCATTCTGTGCAATCAAGCGGGCGTTACCAATGCAAGCTTTCTGGAGAGCAGCGCGACGGCCACTGGCCTGCCGCGGAACTCGCTCGACTTGGTGTATTGCCGCTTTCTGTTGTTGCATCTGGTCGACCCAGCCGCTGGCCTTCGCGAGATGATTGCGCTGCTCAAACCCGGTGGTGTGCTGGTGGTGGAAGACGGCGACCTGACGACTGCGGGCAGCGTGCCTGCAAGCTCACTCAATTGGTTTGCCGACTTGTTTGGACGCCTGGGTCCGGTGCGCGGCCTCGACTACTCGATGGCAACGCGACTGTTCCATCTGGTGAAGGACGCGGGTGTCTCGGAGCCGGAGATTGAGATTCACCAGCCGGCGATCACGCGAGGGGAGGATCGGTTCCTTTTGAAATGGTCGGTGGAGGAAGCGGGGCCTGCCTTTGTGGACGCAGGATTGGTCACGCGTGCCGAGCTGGACGGGATTCTCGCCGATATGGAACGCGACACGTTGAATCTCGAGAACCTGGTGCTTGCAGCGCGCATGTCTTTGGTGTGGGCACGAAAACCAGATGATTCACTTTCATCCTGACCAGGGAAAAAGCCGACGCATCGGTTTCCGGGGCAAGGAACCGGCGTATTGACAGGACACCAAGACGACTCTACTGTTCCGTCTGGAAACCCATTTCCTCGATGAAACAGCCTCTGCGCCCAACGAAGCTACTTTCCATGACCCTCAGAGCGCCGCTACTGGCGTTCTTACTGCTCCCTCCTGCGCTGACATCACAGGCACAGACGGCCCCCCCGACACCGAAGTCTTCCCCCGACATGGTTGCTGGTATTCCCGTCAACTACGACGAGGCGAAGGTGGGAAACTATTTATTGCCCGATCCGCTTCGGCTTAACAATGGAAAGCCCGTCCGCGACGCGAGGACCTGGTACTCCAAACGCCGTCCGGAAATCGTAGAGATGTTCGAGACCCAGCAATACGGTCGAGCGCCGGCCAGGCCTGCAGATGAGAGCTTCGAAATCGTCGACCAGGGGACGCCGGCGCTCAACGGTAGGGCGATTCGCAAACAGGTCACGATCTATCTCAACAAGGATAAGTCCGGCCCCTCGATCGATCTGCTCATCTATCTCCCCGCCTCAGCCACCGAGCCGGTGCCGATGTTCCTTAGTATTAATTTTGGCGCGGTACAGGACGCTGTCGATGATCCCGGGATCAAATCGGAGAAGACCTGGGACCCCAAGACCAATACCCGAATAACCCCGGCGGCCGCCCGTGGATTCGGTCACATCGACGTGAAGGACCTGCTCGATGCCGGGTTTGGTGTGGCGACCTTCTACTACGGAGATATCGATCCCGACTACCCTGCCGGGTTTTCCAATGGCATTCGCGCTCGCTATCTTAAGCCTGGACAGACGGATCGTGCTGCGGATGACTGGGGTTCCATTGCAGCCTGGGCCTGGGGCATGAGCCGGGTCGAGGACTACTTCGAGACCGACAAGAGCATCGATGCAAAGCGCGTGGTTATCCACGGCATCTCGCGGCTGGGAAAGACTGTGATGTGGGCCGGAGCGCACGATCAGCGCTTTGCTGCCGTGATCGCAAGCTGCTCAGGCGAGGGCGGTGCTGCGCTCAGTCACCGCAACTACGGCGAGACCATCGCGCACCTCACCGCTCCGACCCGGTTTCCTTATCAGTTCGCAGCCAACTACGCGAAGTACGGCGGCTTTCCCGATAAGGCCCCCATGGATGCCAATCTGCTGATAGCGCTAATCGCTCCGCGGCCGCTGCTATTACAGACCGGGAGTAGCGACTACTGGTCCGATCCCAAAGGCGAATTTCTAGCTGCAGTCGCCGCCGGCAAGGTCTACAAGCTGCTGGGTAAAGAAGATTTAGGTACCGATGTCTGGCCTGCAGCCAGGCAGCCCATCTTCCATGACCTTAGCTATTACATGCACGAGGGCGGCCACGGTATGGTGGCTTCGGACTGGGGTATCTACATCGAGTTTCTTAAGAAGACCTTCGGTCCGGAGCAGTGAAGGTAAGTCGTGGTGCGAGCATTTCGCTCTGACTCTCAGCCATCCCTATGGAATCACGGGATGGGGAGTGCAAAACCGCATCTCACGAGACGGCTTTATCTCGTTGGAGTTCGCGCCAATGGGCAGGAGGAACGCCTTCCCAAGTGCGGAAGGCGCGGACGAAGGAACTCGAATCTTCGTAGCCAAGAAGATAAGCGGTCTCGTTGAGCTCGAGCAGGGAATTGTTGAGATAGTGGCGGGCCAGTTGATGACGAGCCTCTTCAAGGACCCGCTGGAAGCTATAATCTGCGTCCTGCAGACGGCGCTGCAGGGTTCGGGAACTGATGTGGAGTTCACGGGCGATGTCCTGCATTTTGGGGCGCCGGCCGGCGAGCTTTCTCTGAATCGTGGAGCGGACTCTCTCGGGAAAGGTCTCCTGATCTTTACGCTGTTTCAGTTCCTGGTCGAATTGCGGCGTGAGCATGGCCAGGAGCTCGGCGTTCCGGGTCACAAATGGCAGAGCAGCATCCGATGCACGGAAGACGATGGCATTGCGCACGGCTCCGAAGATGATGGGGCAACCAAAGTGAAGCCTGAGAATTTTCTCGTGCGCTGGTTGGCGCGCGAGTTCCAGGCGCAGCGGTGTCAGGCGGCTCGCTGTTCCATGACGTGCAATGCAGAGCACCCAGGCGAAGCAGAGGTCGGTAAGGACCTCAGGCTCGCGGTTGTTGGCGAGCAGCCAACGGAACTGAATGCTCCACTCGCTGTCGCCGGCTTCGTGAATAATCTCTTCCGGGCAGGAGAGTTGTTTATAGCGAGCCATTTGGCGCATGGCTTCACCGAAGCTCGCTGTAGAGAGCGCCGCCAGGGCGATGGGATCGAAGTTTTCCGCTCTGCTCTCGGTGCCTAGCTCCAGCCCTATCGCGGGGTTAGAGCTGGCCTGACCGATGCCTCTCCACAGGGCGAAGAGCTCTTCAGTAGTTACAATTATGCGCGGCTGGTCCAGCAGTCCTGGAGGCAGTCCCGCGTTCTGAAGCAACATGGGCAAAGGGATTCCCAGCTCTTGCAATCTTGCCGGCAGTCTGCCGGGAACCCGGAAATGTTTGCTCATATCAATATTCTTAGCTCTTGAGAGACGCCATGTCGATGACGAAGCGGTACTTGACGTCTGCCTTCGCCAGCCTGTCGTAAGCTTCATTGACCTTCTGGATAGGGATGACCTCCACGTCGGCGGTAATGTTGTTAGCACCGCAGAAGTCGAGCATCTCCTGCGTTTCTGCGATGCCTCCGATGGGCGAACCAGAAAGGCTGCGACGACCGAAGATGAGACTGAATGCAGCGACCGAGAGGGGTTTTTCGGGTGCGCCCACGAGGCACAAATGCCCGTCCCGGCGCAGAAGGTTGAGATAGGCATTAATATCGTGCTCGGCAGAGACGGCATCGAGGATGAAGTCGAAGCTGAAGGCGTGCTTTGCCATCTCGTCCGCGTTGCGGGAGACGACTACTTCGTCGGCGCCAAGACGCAGGGCATCCTGCTTCTTGTTGGGTGAGGTGGTGAAGAGGACCACGTGAGCTCCAAGGGCATGGGCGAATTTGACTCCCATGTGGCCCAGGCCACCGAGCCCGACAATCCCGACTTTTTTGCCCTTGGTAACTCCCCAGTGGTGCATGGGCGAATAGGTGGTGATACCGGCGCAAAGCAGAGGCGCTGCTCCGGCCAGGTCGAGATTCGAGGGAACCTTGAGGACGAATCTCTGGTTGATGACGATG
Organism: uncultured Acidobacteriaceae bacterium; assembly: GCA_963711525.1. Lineage (GTDB taxonomy): Bacteria > Acidobacteriota > Terriglobia > Terriglobales > Acidobacteriaceae > PALSA-350. The sequence goes on from CAVQEO010000001.1 coordinate 801,025, forward strand.
GTGTCAGAGTAGCCGCCGTAGGTAACGCCGCCGATGTGCTTGTCTGGAGAGTTATAGGTCAAGGTGAAATTGGGGCAGAACTGCTCTTGCCCTTGTTTGCATTCGGGGCAGGTGCCGTCGGAGTCGACCATGCAGCCGACAGCCGCAAGGTCTCCGCGCTTGAATTTGGTGACGGCGGAGCCGGCGCTAAGGACCCGGCCGACGATTTCGTGGCCGGGAACGCAGGGGTAGACCGTGGGGAAGGCCCCGCTCCACTCGTTGCGGACCTGGTGAAGGTCGGAGTGACAGATGCCGCAGAAGAGAACCTCTATCTGCACGTCGTTCTCGGTTGGATCGCGCCGCGAGATGGTGGCAGAGGCGAGCGGCGATGTCGCGCTGGTAGCAGAGAATGCTTTTGCGTTGTACATGGATATAACTTACGCGGACAGGCGCGCCGAGCGATATGCAAAACACGCCATTCATCATGCAGGACGCGCCACGCTTCATGGGAAATCGGTCGCGTGTAAACCCGCTTTGCTCCGTCTCATGCATTCATGTGATCTATCGCTCACCAGAAGCCATTGACAGGTCTGTTGACTCAGTGGAGGACAACGGGCTTCAATACTTCTTCACACCACTGGCGAAAGCTGGTCGAAGTCGTATTCTCAGCTGTTCTCGATTCTGCACAATCGAGTCCATTGTCTCTCGCAATGTGCATATCCAGCAGGCGTTGCGCAAAGTGCTCGCTTGCACCAAACTTCATCAACGCGCCGCCCCTTCGGGGAACCTGGAGCTCTTCTTTATCCGCAATTTCCGCGGGCGCTCTTTGGAATCGACGAGTTGGCTAAGGGCTTGGAGCGCGAGACGCGAGCGGCGGACCTCGACCTGAAGCCGATTCGCAAAGCCGTCGCGGACCTGATCGAGTCTCTGCCGAAACGTTAGGGAATAAAGGGAACCGGTGAACGGGAAGTAGCGTACATGCTACCGAGAGCCTTCGTCACGGCTTGGCGGGAATGTGAAATGACAATCAATTGGCCGAATCTTGCAATCGGATCCTTATTGGGCGCAATTCTGGGTGTGATCGCTGATTGGCAGATTGGCACCAGATTCCGCAAGTGGTCTGAACTGCGCACACTCACCAAAGAGTATGGTTCTCTGGCCGGCCGGTACGAAAATTACCGCATCCGGGATGACGGAACGCATGAGCCAACCGGCGGGATAGTAGACATCACCTGGCAGCGGAAGGACGGTTTACTCGAAGCGTCAGGCTTTGAGGCAACAGGGAATCCGGAATGGCATAGCTACATCAGGATGAGCCGGGAATACACGGGAGCCGGGATTGGCCACTACAATAACTCGAATTCGATTCACGGCGGAATTCAACAGGTTATCTTCTCGAAACAGACCCGCTCGTTTAACGTTATGGGCATCAGCCATACCCGAAAAGAGTTTGCCCACTGCTGGAAACCCAAGCAATAGGTTTGTTGAAGATGCTGCGGAAAACTCTGCTTATTGAAGGGTACGGGCTTTAGAGTCTGGGTGAGAACCGGAAGGAAATCGCAGTAGTGTCAACGCGAGCGGGGCCAGCTTTGACGCTTGAAGATCAGCGGATCCTCTCATAAGTCTTCTTCTCGCCGGTTGCCCGGTTGACTGGGCAGTCGTACAGTGGACCCTTATGCAGAACAACCAAAGACCGCTCGAACCGGGGATCGTGACGGATTTCGCAGGCCGGATGAACTACTCCGGATATCTGTGCCTGCCAGAATTGCTGGCTCAACAGCGTCCCTTGTCTTCGCCCCCGCATCACGATGAGATGCTCTTCATCATCCAGCATCAAGTTGCCGAACTGTGGCTCAAGCAGCTGATCCATGAGCTGACCGCCGCCATCCGCTTCGTGCAGCACGACGAGCTCGATCCGTGCTTCAAGATTCTGTCTCGGGCAAAGCTCATTCAGATGCAGCTGTTCGAGCAATGGGGGGTTCTGGAAACGCTCACACCGTCGGAATATCTGGAATTTCGCGGCGTGCTTGGCAATGCTTCCGGCTTTCAGTCTTTCCAATACCGCAAGCTCGAATTCCTGCTCGGCAACAAGAACCGCGATGCGATAAGCGTCTTCGAGCATGACCCAGTCATACGCGACACGCTGAAGGCCGCCCTTGAGGCTCCCAGCCTGTATGACGAGTTTCTGCGGCACCTGGCGAGGCGATGCTTTTCCATCCCCGAGGAATGCACGGAACGTGACTGGAGCGAGCCTTATCGTAAGAACGAAGCAGTGGTGCAGGCCATTCGAGAGATTTATGAACATCCTCGCAAACATTGGGATACCTACGAGATGTGTGAGAAGTTGGTGGACGTCGAAGAATATTTTCAACTTTGGCGTTTTCGGCACATGAAGACAGTAGAAAGAATCATCGGTTTTCGGCCTGGAACCGGGGGCTCCTCCGGGGTGGGCTTTCTGAAGCAAGCTCTCGAACTAACCTTCTTCCCTGAGTTACTCGCAGCGCGAACAGGGTTATTGCAGCGATGAATGCCAAGCTTCAGCAGGCTTTGTCGAAAGTGGGCGGCGGTTGGTTAGAGCAGGACCCCATCCAGCAACATATTGCTCCGCTCTTCTCCCGGGTCTTGTCGAGCGACACACTCTATCTAGCGAATCACTCCCTGGGCCGGCCACTCGACGCGATGGCCGATGACGTCGCCGAGGCGACTGCAGCCTGGTACAGCAAGCTTGGAGATGCATGGGACGCGTGGCTCGAGGAGCGGCAGGCTTTTCGCACCCGTATTGCAACGCTCATCGGCGCAGCCCGTGCCGACTGCGTGGTTCCCAAGACTTCAGCGGGACAAGGTCTGAGGACGGTGCTGAACGCTCTGCCGGGAAAGCCGCGGGTGATCAGCACGCGAGGGGAGTTCGACTCGATCGACGTGATACTGAAGCAGTATGCCGCGCTCGAACGAATAGAGCTCCAGTGGGTTGAGCCGGATGCAGACGGTAACTTCACTATAGAACCGGTGATGGATGCCGTGAACGAGGGAAATGTAGCGGAACTGGTTGTGATATCGCAAGTCATGTTCATGACCGGCCAGATCGTCAGAAGCCTGGACACGCTCGCTAAAGTTTGTCATCAACGGGGAACGATGCTGCTCGTAGACTCCTACCATGCAGTGGGTGTCATCCCTATGGACGTGGTCCGTCTGGGAGCCGACTTTGTGATCGGAGGAAGCTACAAGTATCTTCGGGGTGGTCCAGGAGCATGCTTCCTATACATTGCGCCTGTGGTGCTCGAGAGCGGTTTGCGTCCACTCGACACTGGCTGGTTTGCCAGTGCCGCCCCCTTTGAATACCGCCGTCCGGAGTTGCCGATGCTCCACCACGGTGGCGATGCTTTCCTGGAGTCCACTCCACCCGTGCTTACGTGGTACCAGGCCCGCAGCGGCCTGGAATTCACTCGGGCTTTGGGTGTTGAGAGACTTCGCGAGTATAGCCTCAAGCAACTCCACGCCCTGCGTGGATACCTCACTGATGCGGGCGTAACCACGGTGAAGGGTGGCGACGCGGACCACGGAGCATTTCTTGCCATCCGCCTGGCCAACGCAATGGAGTTTCCAGCCAGGCTGCAGCGGGAGGGCATCATCTGTGATGCGCGGGGGCAGTGGCTCCGTCTTTGTCCCGATTGCTTGACCCGCGATGAAGACCTGCGTTGCGCATCCGCAACATTGGGCAAATTGCTACAGGCCGAGAGCTAGCCGTGCCTTTATGGACCTGGAGCCGCCTGACGCCGCTGTCAAACGCCTATTTTCGAGTAAACGAAGCGTTACCAAACTGCTACGTGCGGCAGCGCCGGCTGCGGAAGCCCGACCCAGTAGGATAGACGTGATGGTTTTTCGTGCGAAGATGTATCCTGTTCGCGAGGCGTCTTCCATGCTGCGTCTGATGAGCATGCTTTCCGCAATGGCGAGCGCTATCTCGGGTATATTCCTGCTCGCTGGTGTGGCGGCCAGTGCGCAAAGTAGTGACCCATCACCGGCTAACTCACAGGTTCCATCTCTTGCCGTGCGCTCGAACCTGGTGCTGGTGCCCGCGCTGGTGAAAACCAAGAGCGGCGAGTTGGTCTTCGCGCTGACCGCGGACGATTTCATCCTCACCGATAACGGCGTTCCGCAGTCGCTGCGACTGGAGCCCGATACCGACTCGCTGCCCGTGGCACTGGCCATCATCGTGCAGACCGGGGGCCGGGGCGCATCCCACCTGGGTGATTACCGCGGCCTCGACGCAGTGCTGGATGCCGTGATCGGCGATGTGCCCCATCGCGTTGCCGTAGTTACCTTCGATAGCACGCCTCGCGTCGCGCTGGACTTCACCAGCGATACGGATGCGGCGATCCGGACCATCGGCAACCTTCAGGAGGGCGGACCCGGGGCGGCGATTCTGGACGCGCTCAACTTCGGCATCAATCTTCTGCGCCAGCAGCCGCAAGACTATCGCCGCGCCGTGCTGCTGTTCAGCGAGACCATCGACGACGGCAGCCAAACCAGCTTAGAGGAGGCCATCCGCACAGTCGACGACACCAACACTGCCATCTACAGCTTCGGCTTTTCGAGCACGAAAATGGCGGTGAAGCATGAGGGGTCAAAGTTGCCCCGGCCGGGGGGAACCGCTTATGGAGACGAGCCGTACAAGAAGGGTGGCTGCATGAGCCGCGACCCGGATGCCGACCCGGACGCGCACGGCAAGCGCGACGTTCAGGCACTTGACTGCGCGAGTGATCTGATCCCACCGCTGCGACTGGGGCGGATGGCCTTTCTGGCCGCGAAAGACTCGCTTGCGCGCAACGTGCCTGAGTCGGTCGCGCAATTGACGGGCGGCGAGTACTTCGCCTTCAAGGATGCGACGACGCTCAGCCGGCACCTTATAACCATCTCGAACGACGCGCCAAACTACTACGTCTTGAGCTTCCACCCGCAGTCGCCACTTCCGGGACTCCATGCGCTGAACCTGAGGCTCAAGGACCGGCCAGGGTTCCAACTGAGCGCGCGCAACTCATACTGGGTGGACGCCGACGCCACCGCGAAGAATAAGTAATTCGGCGGCAAGCTCGATGCTAAGGGGAACGGAAGCTGGAATTGCCGCAGAGGGTGATTCACAGCAGTCAACTGTTCTCGCGTGAAATTCGGTCCATCGCCTTTTGCTCGGCCCGTTGCTTGATGCGGCCGAGTTGATGGGTCCAATACCGTTCGTAGGGTTTCACCCAATCGTGAATGGGCTTCAGCTGTGCGGCGTGCAGCCGGTATAACCGGTGCTGCCCGCGCTTCACAACCGTCACCACGCCAACCTTGCGCAATACGCCGAGATGCTTGGACACAGCCGGCTGGGCGATCTTGACGCGCGCAACGACATCATTGACGGCCCATTCCTGGCCGTCGTTGAGAAGTCCAATGATCTCTCGTCGCCGCGGTTCAGCAATTGCATTGAAGACATCGGTAGTGGTCGCCGCTCTAGCCATGCAGTCTGTATATAACCATATCGGAATATCTGTCAAGCATTCTCCGCATCTGCCACCAGAAGCTTCCAGTCGCGGGGGCGGGCACATGCTCTCGGATTTGCTCTCATCACAAATTTCAGGAAATATAGTTTTCGACCCAAGCCGGGGCAGGCTGAGGAATTGAAAAAGCTGAAAGGTAATCTATGGCCATCCAGAACAAAGAGGTAGCGCGGCTTCAAGTGGGAACGCTGAAACTGGAGATTTACCCAACTCGTAAAGCGGCGGGCGAAGCTGCGGCCCAGGCGGTGGCCCAGGCAATCCGTCAGCTCGGCCCTCCCGGGAAGGAGGTCGCGGTCATTTTCGCGGCCGCTGCGTCGCAGATCGAAACTCTGCGTGCACTGACGGAAATGCCCGATCTTTCCTGGAAGCAGGTTGTCGGCTTTCATATGGATAGTTACGTCGAACTACCCGAAGATCATCCCGCCTCATTCCTCCATTTCCTTCACCAGCATCTGACCCAGAAGGTGGCGATGAAAGAGTTCTTTGGGATCGATGGCAATGCGCCTGATCCGGAACTTGCCTGCCGGGACTATGCGGAAAAGCTGCTTCGGGCAAAACCGCAATTGTGCCTGGCGGGGATCGGGGAAAACGGACATTTGGCGTTCAACGATCCCCCCGAGGCGGACTTTAACGATCCACTCGATGTAAAAATCGTTCAGCTGGATGGTGTTACCCGGCAACAGCAAGTAGCCGAAGGCTGGTTCAAGAGTCTCGAAGATGTTCCGAAGTCGGCCATTACCCTCACTGTGCCCGCGCTTCTTCGGGTGCAGAAAATCATTGCGCCGGTGCCCGGTGGCCGCAAAGCCGAGATTATCCGGCGGGTTGTGGAGGAGCCGATATCCACGAATTGCCCGGCTACCATTCTCCGTACTCACCCGGACGCCACAGTCTATCTGGACGCAGAATCCGCCGCTCGATTGGATTCGCGTACGCTGGCCAACGCGGCCGTATGACGGATAGCGCCCGGCGTTGTCTCGGCCTTCCCGAGAGAGATAGAATCAGGTGTCCCTCCTGAGAGCGAGGTTATATGCCAGGTACTGTTCTTCCGACTGAGGTTAAGATCGCAAAAACTCCGGATCCACCTTCCTTTGCGACTGTGGCGGAGGAACGCCTGCACCGCAAGCAGCGGCTTGCCTCCGCTTTTCGGCTCTTCGCGAAGTTTGGTTTTAGCGAAGGAGTGGCGGGGCACATCACGGCCCGTGACCCCGAGCTCCAGGATCATTTCTGGGTCAATCCCTTCGGCGTGCATTTTGCCCACATGCGCGTTTCAGACCTGGTGCTTGTGAACGAGCAGGGCGTAGTCGTGGAAGGCCAGCGCGAAATCAATGAGTCAGCGTTCGCCATTCACTCACGGCTGCATATGGCAAGGCCTGAGGTAGTGGCGGCAGCGCACGCCCATTCCCTTTACGGGAAGACGTGGTCCTCGCTCGGGCGCCTGCTCGATCCCTTGACCCAGGACGCCTGCGCGTTCTACGAGGATCACAGTCTCTTCGATGACTACACCGGCGTGGTATATGACAATTCGGAAGGGGACCGCATCGCCAAGGCGCTGGGACCCCGGAAGGCAATCATTCTGCAGAACCACGGGATTCTGACGGTGGGGCGCACCGTGGACGAAGCGGCGTGGCTGTTCATTACCATGGACCGCAGCTGCCAGGCACAGCTAATGGCGGAAGCTGCGGGCAAGCCACGTCCTATCTCACATGAGAGCGCCCTGGTGGCACAAAAACAAGTGGGTAATCCACGCGTGGCCTGGTTCCAGTACCAGCCGCTATGGGACCTGATTGTCCGTGAGCAGCCTGATCTGCTGGACTGATCCATAGCAGGGCAAGCGTGTGGGTTTTTCAACCGAGCCATTGCGGGTTGGTGGTCGTGCCATCGTAAATTTGCGACGACTTGTAGGCTTCGAACTCACCTTTGGCTGCGACCGGGGCGGTTTTCGCGAGCAGCGCAATTTTCTGTTCGCGGGTCAAAGGCTCGAAATTTCGCGCTACGCTGAGAGCCTGCTCCAGGTTCGCTATCGATTGGCAGCCGGTAATCGTCACCGTCACAGGCACGCTCATGGCGTAGTGTAACGCCTGCGGGGCGGTGATGGTGCCGGTTTTGAGAATGGCGCCATTGGCCAGCGGCTTCATCCCCAGCACGGCCATCCCCCGCTTTTGCGCTTGCGGAATCACATTCTGGCAGAAGCTTTGGTAGTGTTCATCGAGGGCGTTGACCGGCATCTGCACCGTATCGAAGGTGAAGCCATGCTTGTCTGCCGTTTCGATCATGTGCAGGTGTATGTTTGGGCTCTTGTGGCCGGTGAAGCCGATATAGCGAATCTTGCCCTCTGTTCTGGCCTGCTGCAACACCTCGACGATGTTACCCGGCTGAAAAGCCTGCTCCGGGTCTCCCATGCGAATCACTTCATGAATCTGTACCAGGTCGATGTGGTCTGTCTTGAGCCGGGTCAGGGACTGCTCCAGCTGCTGCTTGGCTGAGGCGCCGGTGCGTCCGTCGAGCTTCGTCATCAGGAAGGCTTTTTTGCGGTAGCCATCGGCGAGGGCTTTCCCCATGCGCTCCTCGCTGGCGCCGTTGTTGTAGTCCCAGCAATTATCGAGAAAATTGATACCCCGATCCAAAGCGGTGCGGACGACGCGCAGGGCCTCCTGTTCGGTGACGTCTGAGAGCCCAATATGGTAGCCGCCGATGCCGATGATGGAAACCTCGACATCGGCGCGGCCTAGTTTGCGCCGGCCGATGCCATCGGACGTGCTCACGACCGGTAGCGGGGTAAGCGCAGCCGCACCGGTTAATTCCGTTTTTCCGTTCGTGCTTTGGCCGGAGGCTGCTTTCCATCCGGCCAAGGCTGCTGCTGCCGTCGCTTGCTGCAGAAATTTTCGCCGTTCCATGGTGAGTCCCTCACCCGGTTAGTTTACTGCTATTCCCGCGGGTCTGGCTCAGCTTGTCCATTGCTGCGCGTGCACCTTTCTTTAAGCGGAGGTGGGATGTGGGGGCACCCGTCCTTTGTGAGGGCGCATAGAGAGTCTGCGTGAGATCCCCATTTTCAAACTCAGTCCCATAGAGACGACTGAGAATCAGAGCTGTCCAAATCAGCGGCCTAAGGGTTCTGGAGGTGTTAAACGAAACCGGGTTGGTTGCGGTGGAGGGAGCCCCCTGCTTCAGCAGGGGGAGCGACGCTTCAGCGTCGCGGAAAAAGTCCCACTTCCATCAATCCGGCTTTAGAAGCTGCGGAAAAAGTCGGCAACCGCTTGATAAGCAGCCTGCCACCAGGGCTAAAGCCCCGAATTTTATTGCCCGAGCGTTCAAGCGGGTTTGAAAACCCGCTTCCCCGGACTAAAGTCCGAGGCTGGCACCCAGGACCAGAGTTTTTCCGCAGCCTGTTTAGCCCCTGCCACGGTCGGATGCAGCAGGGGCTAAAGAGTCTGCGTGAGATCAGTCCCGCAGGGACGGCTGAGAGTAGCCCAGGACGTTAGTCCTGGGTTAGGTTTAATAAGCAGATCAGTCCCGTAGGGACGGCTGAAAATGTCCCAGGATGAAATCCTGGCGGCTGTTGAATCGGACGCCAACGCCTTTGCATAGATAAGAAGTGCGCCCAGGATTGTATCCTGGGACATTTTCAGCCGTCCCTACGGGACTGATCTGCTTTCCGTCGCTACCCAGGACTAACGTCCTGGGCTACTCTCGGTCGTCCCTACGGGACTCAATCTTGAATCGCCGGTTGTCACGCGAACTCATTGAGCCCAGTAGGCGGATCACTCTTTCTTGCGGTCAGTCTGGCGCAGCGCTTCGAGCGCGCTCAAATGTGCGGCCTGTGCTCCGTGCTTCAAGCAGGCAATGTCGCTTGTGCAAAACAGCAGGTCCACTCCCACCTCTGCCCAGAAAGGGAAATCCTTGGGCGAACACGCCGTGGCCAGGAGTTTGTCGTGCGCGCGTGCAGCAGTGGCGATACGTTTCACTGCCTGCGTTACCTTGGGATGCAGAGTCTCACCTGGTACACCGTAGCTGGAAGAGAGGTCCGCTGGGCCCACAAAAATCTCAATATCGGGAACGGCGCAGAGTTCTTCAATCCTGTCCACGGCTTCTTTGGTTTCTACCTGCGCCATCAGGCAGAGCTCCTGGTTTAGCCGCGCCTGCTCCTTGGGCACACTATCCACCATGCCGTACTTGACGGCACGTGAAACACCGAAGGACCCGCGTGCTCCTTCGGGCGCAAAGCGGGCGTAGCGCACCATGTCTTTCATCTGTTCCGGTAGGTCCACCATCGGCACATCGATTATGTCTGGTCCCGACTCGGCGGTCTTCAAGATGCTCTCGCGTCGCGTGTCGGGCACACGGATCATGGTGAGCATGCCCGTGCCGGTCGCCATCCGGCACAGGTCGGCCGCCTCGGCAAAGCTGATGGCTGCGTGCTCCATCTCGATCCAGATGGCGTCAAAACCAACATGGGCAGCAATTTCCAAAAAAATCGGGTCGTAAAAATAGCACGCTGCGCCGAGCAACGTTCTGCCGTTGTGCCGTGCCAGCGCCTGCCGAAGACGGTTCATAGCGTTTGATTTCCTCTCCACTGGGTTTCTATTCGGGCCAAGGGGTTGTCAATAAGTGCAAATGAGGTTCGATTTCGGTTGGATTGCCCGTTATCTGCCGAGCTTCGTGCAAGAGTACATTGACTACGGATGCCAGAGCGCGGAGGAGTTCGGCGCGATCCAAGGACTTGACGAGTGTATCCGTGGCTCGTGTCCGAATCTCGGCAGGGAGCTGGTCAAAGCCCCTTCCGTAGTGGGGGGACAGATTCCGCTCGAGGCAGGCGAGGCTGAGCGTGTAATCGCGTGAGCCGCTTATCCAGTATTCCGCCTGCCAATAACGGCCGCGTTCGATACAGAAGCGGGCCCGCGCCGCATGATGGGCTGCGTACCCTAGCAACTGCCCTGCAGGCGGGGCTGGTATGGCTGGGTTTTCTGTATAGCGGCCAAAAAGGATCCTGAATTTAGGGCCATTAGGACCGAAACTGGGTGCCGGAGTAACCGAAAGGTCGACCTGCAGGCAACCCTGCAGCAACAGAACTCGAAATATGCTCTCGCGGTGAGGCAAATCGAAGAGATGAACGGCACCGAACTCTCTGACCAGCGGCGTGGTTAGCCGTTCAAGCACGTCGAGCGTTTGATCCTCTGGAAGCACACCGAAGGTCAGATCGAGATCTGACCACCGGTCACCTTCGCCGGTCGCCAATGAGCCCACCACAGCTCCAGCAACGATCCGTTCATCGGAATTTGCGATTTCCAGAATGCGCTCGCGGATGCGGTTGCGCTCAGCCACCGTGAATACTCCAGTTCTCGGCAAGCTCATTCCCAGACTCTCAGTTTCCTGTTTTGGCTAAGGCTTGGAAGGTTGGGATATTTCTCATGACGGTGAGGAAATACAGTGAGAGCGCGATGAGTATTCCGCCGGAGCCGCCGATCGCCCAGGGGATACCAACCATGGGGATCAGCTTTCCCAGCGCCAGGCTCCCCAGGGGTATTCCGGCACGGAAGGCGAGATTATAGACGCTCATCACCCTACCGCGCATATGGTCGGAGACGATCAACTGAACCAGCGAAACCATGAGCGATGCCGACGCCATGATCGCTGCGCCAGCGACGAAGATCAGGACGCAGGAAAGCGGAAGCCAGTGGGAACGGGCGAAGGCGGCGGTCGCGGCTCCCAGGGCGAGAAGGGCCAGTAGCGCCGCATGGCCTTGTCCCTTCAAGCGTTCCATAGCGGCCACGATCAATGCGCCGGTGACCGATCCTGCACCTGAAGATACCAGCAGCACTTGATACGTCTCCGGGCCCTTGTGGAAGATGGTCTGGACGATGACCGGCAGAAACCCGGTGATGGAGAAGCCGAGCAGCGTAGTAAAGAAAGCCAGCACAACCAACGGACCCAGCCCCTCGCGCCGGCGTATGAATTGGATGCCCTCACCCATACTTTTCAGGATGGACTCGCGGGATGTGGGAGGCACAAATTTTACCTGGATCATGAGCAGCGAGACGATCACTGCAATATAGGAGATCCCATTCAGGGCGAAGCACCAGGTGGCGCCCAGGGTCGTATACGCGAGCCCTCCCAGCGCCGGACCGAGGACCCGCGCCAGGTTGAACTGGATCGAGTTCATGGCGATCGCATTGGAGAGGTCCTCGCCCTTTACCAGAGCCGGCAACAGCGCAGAATAGGCGGGTCCGCCAAAAGACTGCCCGCAACCGACGATGAAGGAGAGGGAGAGGATCACCGCAATAAAGGCCATCCCCTTCAGGGCGTGGGTTACAAACAGGCCTGCCAGAACGAACGCGCAGGTCATTTGGATGTACTGCGAAAGCAGCAGCATCTTTCTGCGATCCATGCGATCCGCGAAGACGCCGCCAAAGAGGGAGAACAGCATGATAGGAAGCTGTCCGAGAAACAGATCCAGGCCTAGATAAAATGGGTTCTTGGTCAGATCGTAGACCAGCCAACTCTGGGCGAACTGCTGGACAAACGTGCCCGTCGTAGAGACGCAGGCCCCGATCCACATCAACCGGAAGTCGCGATGGCGGAAGGCGCGGAAAATACGACGGAGAAAGGATGATCCGACCACTAGCAGCAGGTTCCTTTCCACCGACATCGGGGCCCGTCAAGGTATAGCGGATGAACGAGCGGCACACGTCTAGTCATCTACTGAGCTTAGCCGAAATGGACGAAATGCCGGGCCTTGGTCTTCGAACCCGGTATTCGTGCCGTGCCAGGAGATGCCATTACGGCCGGCCGAACCACAGAATGCGGTGGACCGTCGAAGAAGGGTTGATCCATTTTGATCCATGGGTTTGCCACCACGGCGCCATCGCGCGAGCCGGATCTGCCGGACCATGGAGAGCTGTGTGCGCTCAGGCGATCCCGAACAGTGCGATCGAGGAATTGGCGTCGCCCTGGTGACGGAAGCTCGTGCCCGCCTCGTCGAATTCGGATTTCGCAAGGGTTTCTGTGGGTCCTGGCGGGGAACCTTCGCGCGAAAGCCCATAGACGGCTTGCGGCCGAATGCGATCGTGACCATCAACCCTGAGGCGCAGATGGAGGATGCGACCCTGAATCCGCTCGCGAGCAGAGCAGAAACAGTCCAAATCTTCGACGGCAAATCCGGTAACCAATCGCCAAAGTTACCAGCGAACCTCCTCAGTTACTAGGACGCCTTGGCGAGTTACTGGTACAGATAACTAGTGGGCTCTCACTTTAAAATCTGTAGAAATAATGTTCAACATTGGCCGATTTCGACTTGAAAATAGAAAAACCCGGGCCTAAAGTTAGCTTTCAAGACAATCGATTGTACCGGGAAGGCCGTTTTCAACGGTGTCTGATCTGACGATCGATTGGGCCAACGAATCGTTGCTACGAAAGGGCTGCGGCCACGACTACAAGACCGGACGGAAATGCATATAGCCACTGCTGAATCACCAATCAGCGGTCTGGCCAAATATTCTGACCCAAGACCGATCGATCACCGACACAAAGGATGCTGTTATGGCCGTCAGCTAAACGGTTAGCGAGGCGCTTTCGCAGCTTGGAGGAAAGAAACACCTGTGCGGGTCCGGAGTATTGCTAAGTACCAACCCTTTCTATCCCACCCGGCTCTGCGTCGAGAGAAAACGCGGTACGGGTCCTCAATACCATGATTTAACCACCAGGGAACCAACGAAATGTGCGCGACCGCTTACACCCCCGAAAGCTTCGTTGCGACCACGCGGGAAGCGACCATAAATGTCGCCATTGCCGACGACTACCCGTTGCTGCTGGCCGGGATGCGGCAAATCCTCGCGCCCTGTGACGACATCGTGGTAGTGGCCGAGTGCACCCGGATGCCTGACTTGCTCGCTCAAGTGGCTTTGAAGCGGCCTGAGATCATCCTCTTCGGGTGCGAGACCCATCGCGACAACCTCGCTCATCATTTGCATAGTTTCTCTGAACGTCATTCCGACGTGAAAGTCATCGTGTTCACCGGCAATCCAAATCTTGACTTTCATGAAGAGGCGCTACGCAACGGCGTAAAAGGTATCTTGTTAAAGCACTGTGCGCCGGAACTGGTTGCCAAGACCATACGAAGAGTCTCCAGGGGAGCTCTCTGCTTTGACCGCGCTTTGACCGACCGCATGCTGAGCACCTTCGTACGGCGCAAACAGGCCGAACTTCCACCTGAAATTGCCAGAATTTCATCGCTTACCGAACGAGAGAGTGAGATCATCTGCCGCTTATGCGAAGGCCTGCGCAATAAGGAAATTGCCAGCAAATTGTACATTAGCGATGCCACGGTCGCACACCATCTTACTTCCATTTATCGCAAGCTGGGACTTGCGGACCGCATCGAGCTTCTGCTATATGCTTATCAGAACGGCATCTCGTCGCACAGATGACTTATCCCTCCTTGTCCTCGCCGGGCATTAACTACTTGTACCGTGCCACAGCAACTGGCTATATCTGCACTATCTAAAACTGGACTATCTAAAACTGGACTATCTAAAACTGGACTATCTAAAACTGGACTATCTAAAACTGGACTATCTAAAACTGGACTATCTAAAACTGGACTATCTAAAACTGGACTATCTAAAACTGGACTATCTAAAACTGGACTATCTAAAACTGGACTATCAGGGGATGGTCGGAAACACTAATCGGGACCGTACTCACATTACTGTAAGTTGCAATCGGCGTTGTGCCGGTCATTGGATCAAAGACCTTTACGGTGGGATACGTTGCGCCAAGGTTGACCGTTGTCGTGTAGGATGGCGCGGTGACGTCTATTTCGCTTGATGGGTTATAGACCGTAGCATCGATCCACACTGCCAAATCGTATACGCTGCTGCTACCTAGAATCAACGAATGACCGGTAGAGGGCAATCCACTAACGCTGTATTTTGCAGCGCTTGATGGTTGTCCACTGCCGGCAGCCAGTAGGATGGAAGTCAAATTGTGAATCGCTGTGGCACTGGTCTTTGGCGCCCAATTGACGGTGAACTGGCCATAAGTATAATCGGAAGCTTCATCAGCCAGCTCAAAAAGGTAAGTCCTGGCAATACCATGCAAGGCGTTTTCAAGAAGCAAATTCAAAGTATACTTTGCGGCTGAGAGTTGGTCCACGCTAGCTGGACCCGTGAAATACCCCGTCTCCGTGACCACCGGCAATTTGCCTGGCGTGTCCTCTTGCAATATAGGCAGCCAATAAGGCATATCGTATTGCCATACATTGTTCGCGCAGCATGCATATATATGCACATTCCCGTAGCTGACATAAGGAGCCAGATTTCCCAGCTGCGTTTCCATTGTCAGTACATTTGAGTAACCATCGGAGAGAGTCGGAGCATAGACGGGAGGATTCCCTTTAACCGCACTCCACAAAGCCTCTGTGACTTTGACCCCTGCCGAAGCGTCGTTCGTAATTCCATCGTAGCTTATCGGCCATCCATTTATCTCGTTGGGATTCTCTATCGCAGATATGGAGCCGGGATAGGAGGCCTTGAAAGATGTCAGGCTGGCAAGAGTCCCGGTGACGTTAACCACTCCATTTCCAAGCATAAGGGCATCGAACTTAACCCCAGCTTTGGCCAGCGCATCATCCGTCGCAATGGTCGTCGAGTCTTCTTCAAACACAGGCGACGTTTCACGAATAGTGTTGACTCCGAGATATTGCAAAGCAGTGAGCACGCTCTGCGGAGCTCCATAGTAGGGTGTACCTGAGTAGCTGAGATGCGTGTTGACTCCAAGCGAAGCTACGAAGGCGGAAGCTCCCATCGGAATCGAAGGCTGAGCTGAGCAGCTGGCGGGCGTTCCTCCATTGCTTCCGGTGCATTGCCATGTCCATGGGCCGCTGCCTGCGACCGCAGTGGCCGTGCCCGCACTACATAACTGCGTCCTTGGTGTGGCAGTTACAGTGGTACCACTGGCTGAACCACAACTAGCATTGACGACGACTGGTTTTGAGGATTTTGCCTGCGCCGGCAAAACAATCAGAGTTAGAAAGAGAAGCACTCTAAGCATCTTTTATCCACCTTGCTAACAACCTCAACCTACTTACCGAGTCATGATGGTTCTTTGCCTCTGCCCGGCCAGTGTTGGTTCAGGCATTGGTGAACCTGCATGTGTTGCGATAAGACGTAAGTCGCATCATGCAGTCTCGGCAAGACGTGTCAAGGCGTGGGCTTGAATTCGTCTGAGCGTATTGGTCCGACGCAGCCGTGGATAGTGGAAGGTTCTACCGTTTTCATGGCAAACGTTTCGAGCCCCATTTCGAAGGTCTTGCCATTGATTGCTCTAGGGCAATCGTGTACTATTGGGTCCCTTCCCGATTTTGGCCAGCGACCGGCAAATCAGAAAATCCAGTTCACCGCGTTCAGTCAACGGATAAATCGGAGGCCTTGTGGAGCGCGATCCGCTGGTCCCATGAGGGCAGCGACGGCTCTGCGGAGACCATGGCTCCCGGCGATTCCTCCCAACAGCGGAAGCTGGAGGCGGTATGAAACCATGGCCGGTTATTTCGGCCATAATAGGATCACTTCAGCGAGAGTATTGGCCGGCGATTGAACGAGTTCGCCAGTACAAAACTCCGGGTTCATGAGGTTCTGGATGGACACACAAATCGGGAGAAATACCGCTCCCGCAGCACGGTGTGTTGTTGTGGTTCCCTGTTATAACGAAGCAGCACGCCTGCAGCCCCTCCGCTTCTCAGAGTTCCTGGCGCAAGACGAGCAAGTGGACTTTTTACTTGTTAACGATGGCAGCACGGATGCGACCCTGAGCGTGCTCGAGACATTGCGGCAGAAACATCCAGATCGTATCCGGGTCCTGGATAAGCAGCCAAATGGCGGTAAGGCGGAGGCGGTACGCGCCGGTATGCTGGCTGCCATTGTGGACGAGGGAGTCGCCGTCACGGGATTTTGGGATGCAGACTTGGCGACACCATTGAATGTGATTCCTCAGCTGCTGACCAAATTGATCGAAGACCCCGGCCGTCAAATGATTTTCGGCTCCCGGGTGCGTCTTCTCGGCCACGCCATCCATAGAAGGCCCCTCCGCCACTACCTCGGGCGCTGCTTCGCGACTGCTGTTTCGATCATATTAGCGCTGCCGATTTATGATACGCAGTGTGGCGCAAAACTGTTCCGCGTTACACCCGAATTCAAATCGATTCTGGCTTCGCCCTTTCAGTCGCGCTGGATCTTTGACGTCGAGATCATTGCGCGCTTTATGGCAATACATAACAAGGACGCATCCTTCGCCGATCGGGCAATTTACGAGAATCCATTGCCGCGCTGGGAGGATGTAGCTGGTTCGAAGGTGGGGCCGCTCGATTTTTTTACCGCCTTCTACGAATTAATGCGGATTCGTAGAACTTTTCGGCGGACGAGGCGATCTTAAATATCAATAGCTATGGCAGCGACCCAAAAGCAGAAAATTGTGCCAGGCGCGATCATCTTCTGCGCCCTCGCGTTCACGCTTCCAGCCCTGGGCCAGCATGTCGTTAACCCCCGCGCCTCGGTGGTGGACGTTCGTGGGCGCCAGGCCGCGCTGAGGTCCACCACGGATCCACTTCTGCGTACAGCCATACAGGGCCTGCGCTCTTGCGTCGCCACCTCATTGGTCCCTGCACCGGCCGGCCGCATGAATATCCCGCACCACTATCTCTCCGGCTCGAACGGCCCAATCAATCCGGCTGAGGCCGCCGCCACCCACACCTACGAGATGTTCGAAAGCAGAATCACTGCCGGCATGAACCAGTACCTGGCCACAGGCAGTCACACCGAATCCGCGTGCGCGCTGGCCCAACTCGACGCTTGGGCCGAGGCGCGCGCCCTGCTCGACTACGATCGCGAGGAATCCACACAGGCCTGGTATCAAGTTGAGTGGACGCTCAGCTCTGCCGGAATCACAGAGTCTGTCCTGGTGAACGACTCCACTCTGGATCCCGTCCAGAAGAAGCGGGTCATTGCGTGGCTCGACACCGTCGCTCGGAAAGACATCTCGTTTGAAAAGTCAGGGGATACCAATAACAATCACCACTACTGGCGCGCTCTCGCCGCAACCGCCGTCGGGGTAACTGCCTCCGACGACACGCTCTTCGGCTTCGGCGTCAAGACCTACGAGCAAGCCATCGCTGAGATCGACGCCAACGGCGCCTTCCCCAAGGAGATGGCGCGCCACGAGAACGCGACCCATTACCAGGGGTTCGCACTTCAGCCCTTGATCCTCATTGCGCAATTCGCCACTCGCCAAGGTATTAACTTGTATGGTTACCAGGTTCAGGGTCATTCCCTTCGCGACGCGATCATTTTTTTCGGCCGCGCCGTTGACGATCCCGGTTTGATCAAGCCCTATACGACAGAGACCCAGTCCGGCCGTTTCGGTTCCGGCGACTTCGCTGCATTCGCCTTCTACACCGCCCGATTTGGCACCAACGGCCTGCCACCGTCCATCGTCGATGCACTTAAAACTGTAACCGTAGAAGCGCGCATCGGCGGCAACACCACCATCATGGCGGCTAAGTAAACCTGCTTCTCATTCCCGCAAAATAATTCCGCCCCGCCTTAGACGCACTCACTCGCTGCGAGATAGCAGGCGCTTAGTAAATTCATCGCAAAATAATAAGGTAATTCAAAGCAATTAAGGTGACATTCATCTGACAATTCGCTGACAACACTTATGACCTCGCGCGCCTATGGTGTGTTTCGGGTCAACTTCTCAAGAGGAACCCATTTCCACTCCGAAGTCGGGACAGGTAAAACAATATGGAAAATCCAGTGAGCAACATCAAGCGTCCAGTGAACCGCCGCTCTTTCATGAAAAGCGGTCTTCTGGCAGGAGGCGCAGCAGCAGTGGGCGCCGGTTTGTCAGCAAACAAAGCCTCGGCACAGGAACGCGGCAGACTCCACCAGGGCGATGCCGCCATCCTCCGGTTTCTGGCAGCGGCAGAACTGATCGAATCTGACCTTTGGACACAATATGCGGAGCTGGGTGGCATCGGCAACAACCAGCCGATTGAAATAGATCCGAATCAGACGATGAATGCTTACCAAATGTCCTTGTCAAATCTGGATTCCGATGGCCCACAATACATCACGAGCAACACGCTGGATGAAGTAAGCCATGCTACCTTCATCAATGCCTATCTCGAGTCCCGGGGAGCGGAGCCGGTTAACTTCAGCCAGTTTGAAACTCTGCAGGGAAGCACCGCTACAGGATCATCCGGCAAATTGCGGCTCACCAATCTCATGCACCTCAATGTCGATACCAGCTGGTTCGTTCGCTATCGCAGCACAACCAACCCGGATTTGGGGGCCACCTTTCCCCAGGCAGTCACGCTGAATGGGGTTACTGCGATTCCCAGAAACAATAACGATTTCAACGGTACGGCCAACAGTAACTTTCCCGTAGGCGGCAACGATCATACCCAGGCGATTGCCAATGCAGCCGCCTTTCACTTTGGAATGATCGAGCAGGGCGGCACGAGTCTCTACGCGGCCATGAGCCAGAAAGTGTCGGATCCAGAGGTGCTTATGGTTACCCTTGGCATCGGTGGAGACGAGATCGCTCACTTCCTGGAGTGGGTTGATTTCGCGGGCAACGGAGTGCAGCAGCCTGTGGCGCCGTTTACGGACTCCATATCCGGCTTGTCGTTTCCTGATTTTTTCAACAACCCACCGCTGCACCCAGCCAACCTGGTTCAGCCCAGCCTGATCTTTCCAGTCCCTTGCGAATTCATCGACTCCAGCCTGCCTCAGGTCGCAATCATTCGTCCGCTCACCGATAGATTTGCGGGCGCAACGGCTACGGTTGCAGCCCTCACGGCCGATGGATTGTTCACCGGTCAGAGCAGGCAGTTCCTGGCCACACTTGCGCAGCTGGCTTATGAGGCCGACGCCGCGATTCGCTTGTAGCCGTCCTACTCTAGTCCATGTCCCATCAGAAATCGGGGCCCTTGCTTATTCAGGAGGGCCCCGATAACAGCCTTGCTGCGTAGCCGGGAATAAGCATCTGGTCACTTACACGGTCGGTCACCAGATTCGAAAAGCAACCGTTTGCTCGATTTCCACCGGCACCGGCTTGCCTTGAAATTGTCCCGCCTTGAACCTATATTGCTTCACAACCTCCACTGCCTTTTCGTCCAGGCCGACTGCGATCTGCTTATACTTCTCGCTCACGTCCTCGGCCATGGATCGATTGAGCCCATAGAGGCTTTGCGGGCTGAATAGCCTCGCTCATCCGAATCTACTTCACGCCCTTGCCGGGGTCCCAGGCACCTTGCAGCTTGCGGACGTAAAGAATCTGGCCCAGATGGTACGCGTTGTGTTGTCCGACGTGGGCGATGAGGGAGGCATTCTCAGCCAGCTTCTTCTCATCGGCTGTTTCGACGGCCTTCTCGAAGTCGCTCATCACCTGGTTGAGCTTTTTCACCAGATCGTCCCATTGCGCAGCGGTGAAATTGTCGAAGGTCTCGTTGTTATTTCCGTCGAAGGGAGCGGGCTTCTCGCCCTTGAAGCGGGTCAGTGCGCGGTCATCCCAATACCACAGATGGTAGGCCAGCTGGCCGACAGAGTGGTTGCCTTTTCCTGGACTCCATTTGGCCTGTTCGGCGGTCAGGCCCGCGACAGCAATACTTGCCGGTACGAACCAATCTTCCTGGTTGTGGGTAGTGCGGAGCTGCTCCAGCAGTACGCCGCGAAGGGTAGTGGGTGGCTTATTGTTTTGCGCCGGAGCAGCAAGCGGTATAGCGAGCAGCAGAAGGAGGGCCAGTCTTCTCATGGGTCAGAACCTCGCGAGGCAAATGTGTGGGAAGTATACCGGCGTGGTGCGAGTGGTAATGCCTCTGCGGTGTGAAAAGAGCAGTTGTGGTTACATCGCTATTTAGCAAGATCTTCCCGCAGAAGTTCCTACACCGATCGCGACGCGGCCTCAACCTCTAAGGAGCGTCGTCACATACGCGGGGGTCAGTGGGATTCTGCGCGGGTGAACTCCGGTTGCATCGAAAAAGGCAGCGGCAATTGCCGGCGTACACACGGCATTGGCACCTTCCGAGCCGCCGCCGAAGCCTTTGTCGTCGCGTGAAATCTGCACCACTTTGACCTCGGGTGTCTCTGCCATCGTCAGGATCTTGTAGCGGCTCCAGCTGGTGCTGGTGATTTTTCCCTTGTCGAAGGCGACCTCTTCTTTGAGCGCCTCGCTTACACCCATGACAACGCCGCTCCGCATGCAGCGTTCGAGCTGCCGAGGGTTGATGATTTTTCCGCAGTCGGCACCGATGGTGAACTTCGTTACCTGCACGGCGCCCGTATCGGGGGTGGCGGCGACTTCGGCGATCCCTATCCAGCAAGAATTCTCCCGAATCATGATGCCTACTCCGCGGCCGGTAACAGGCGCACTTCCGGTGCGGCGCGCACCGGGGTGTGGCGAAGGTCGTGGCTCCCAACCGGCTGCCTTGGCCGTGGCCTGGATGATATCGATGAGTCGCTGGTCAGTGGTGTGACGGAGCCGGAACTGAATGGGATCGACGCCGGCGGAGGATGCGGCCTCGTTCATCAACGACTCGAGCGCGAAGTTTTGCTGGCGTTGTCCAGGGGTGCGCATGATCAGGCCGCGCAACCCGGCTGTGGGGGAGTCTGCCCCCAGGTTCGGCATCCCATACGCTTCTTCGCGCCGGCTTTGAATTTTGTCGTATGGCCACACGGTGGCAATCCAATAACCCGGTTTCGGCTGGCTGCAAGGCATGCCGGCGAGAATAGCGCCGACAATCCGCGCGTCATTCGATTGGGGAGAGTAGAAGGCGCTGTGCACGGCGGTCACCCAGCCATGGTCGTCGAGGCCGCAGGTTATATCCTCCACCCAGCCGGGCGAGGACGCTGACCATGCCAGGTCGTCCTGCAAGGTCCACTGCACACGCACTGGCCTGCCAGTCAACTGCGAGAGGATAGCGGCATCGCCTTCAGCGCCGTCGCCTCCGAAGGTTGTGCGCCCAAACTGGCCGGCGTGTTCCAACCAGAGGACGACGACTTTCTCGATCGGTGTGCCCAGAGTATTGGCAATCTGTGCCCGCAATCCTTGAGAGTTTGCGGAATGGGTCCACACGGTGGTTGTACCGTCTCCGCGCACATCCGCCACCGCGACAAAGGGACCGATCGGAGCATGCTTCATGTAAGGCTGTTCATAAGTTGCCGAAATAGTTCTTGATGCCCGTGCCAGAGCCGCATTGACCTCGGCTGCATTCCCCGTGCTTTCTGATGGAGCGCCCCACTTGTAGTCGCGCAGCGCCTGGGTCAGGTGCTCGCTGCCAGGCAAACCCGACCATTCGGTCCACTTTGTACGGGAAGCGACAGATCGGGCAGCGCTCGTTGCCTCCCATTCATCGGGAGAGAGTACCGCCACCAGATTTTGTTTGGTGATCACTTGCGCGTTGGGGAAGCGTAGTTTGTCCAGCTCACCGGCGGAGATCAACGTCGAGCCCAGGGTTGCGGGCCGCACCATTCGAGCATGAAGCATCCCCGGCAACGTGACATCGCAGCTCCATTGCGTCTTGCCCGTGACTTTGCCGGGAGTGCCCGGCATGGGATGAGACTTGCCGACGACTTTGTACTGGTTCATGGGCTTCATGGGCGGGTCTCCCAGCACCACCAGGCCGTCTAACCCCGCTATACCATTCCAGGAAGCTGGGTCCACCTTTGCCGGCGTTCCCGAGACTGGAATCTTCAGATCGAGCTGCTGGTCTTGAACGAGTTCTCCATAGCGGATACTCCTTCCGCCGCCGGAGACGATGCCATTCGTGACCGTAAGAGACGACAGTGGAACACGAAGTTTGTCTGCAGCTAGCCCCAGCAGCGCCTGGTAGGTATAGGCGCCGACTTTGCGCAGGTTAGCTGCTCCATTACGGAAGCCGGCGGAGTAACCACCATCGGGCGTTTTATCCGTGTCACCCATGAGGAGCGTGATGGACTCCGGTTCCACGCTCAGTTCTTCGGCGATTACCTGCGCATAAAACGCGCTCATGCCGGTACCGATTTCAGTGCGGCCGGTGCGCACAAGAATCGTGTTGTCATGCCTGATCTCAAGCCAGGACTTAAGGTGGCTGCTTGCGGAGGCAGGATGTTCTTCGGCAACGCCGGCGGAGAGCCCCGGAAACGCGAACGACACCACGAGAGCGCCTCCCATCTTGACGAATCCGCGTCGTGTAAGCCGGGGGATCATGCTGGAGCCGCTTGAGTGATTACTCTTCACAAGCCTGGCCCTCACTTCTTTCAAGCACTCATGGTCCTGGAAGCGAGTTGCACGGCATCTATGATGGCCGCATACGTTCCGCAGCGGCAGAGGTGTGGGGATGGGGGTTTATTCGTATAGGCGTCTTTGATCTGCGCCAGGGTAGGATTCGGATTCTTATCCAGCAGTTCCACCGCCGCGATGATCATTCCACTCTGGCAGTAGCCGCATTGCGGCACTTGTTCGTCAATCCATGCCTGCTGGACCGGATGTAAAGTCCTGGCGGCGTCGGTTTCGTTCAAGCCCTTCTTCTTTGCCCACACCTGAGCCAGCCCCTCGATCGTCGTTACGCGCTTGCCGACGGCGGAGGAAAGCGGTGCGATGCAGGAGCGGACCTCTTCTCCATCGACCAGGACGGCGCACGCGCCACACTGTGCCATCCCGCAGCCCAAGCGCGGGCCGGATAATTTCAGATCATTACGGAGCACGTAAAGCAAGGGGGTGTCTGGGAGAGCGGATACGGTGTGCTGAACTTCGTTCACGGATAAGGTTAGTTCGTTCGCCATCTCTCAGCCTCCTTCCTAGCCCCGCCTCTCCATGCCATCGCAACCAGATACCATGCCGGCCAACTCAAGGCCCAATTGGGAATCCAGGAACCTTTGCTCGTCCACGTGGGAATCGTGAGCAGGGTGATAGCGGCCGCCAGGATAAGTGCCGACCTCAATTTGATCTGGGCAATTTGCAGGCCGCGGCAAACTCCCCAGACCGCAGGGAGCAAGAAGAGAAGCAGGCAGAATCGCGATAGCGACTCCACGCGGAACCTCGCCAGGCAAAACACGCAGGGAGCAAACGATAAAACGGCACTTACCCGGACGGTTCGCCGCGATATCGATCCCATGACAAATCCGCCGGTCCAGGACCAGCCGATCAAGAGGAGGACATTGCACAACAGCAACGTAAAACCTGGGCCCACCGTGAGCCCAGTGGCCTTGAAGATGGTTGGGTGGATGAGCCGTTGATATGTCTGGCTGACAGAGAGCGAGAATCCCATCAGGAGCAGGCTGCCTGGCAATGCCATTCCGCACGATGCAAGCCACGGCCGCCAGTCCCGCCAAAGCGCCAATTGCCGTCGGACCGCTAGACCGAATACATCGAGCATCCCCTGCAGGGCACTCTCGCCGGTTTCCCGCAGATCACCCAGCACGGCCTCGCGTTCGTCATCTTCCAGCAGTCGAGCAGCAGCCTCCACGAATGACCAGCTGATACCTGTCATGAGGAACTCCCTGTCCGGTTCGCCACCCACGAGGCGCCGCGGCTTACGCGAATTACTACATCGTAGAAGTCCTTCGCCGCCTTCACGCCTTTAGGTGTTACGCGAACCATCCTTTTGGCGCGGCCGCCTCGTTCCGCAGTAGCCTCGCCCATCCAGGTGGTGAGCAGGCCTTTTTTTTCCAAACGCTCAATCGTCGTATAGAGCGCACCAATGGAACATTTGCGGCCGGTCGTATGCTCAATCTCTTGGCGAATGGCAGCTCCATAGGCCTTGTCTCCAAGTCCGGCTGCCGCAGTAATCATCAGGTATTCGAATTCGCCAAGCATGATTAGAATTACATTGTGATATTAATGGCGGACCCTGTCAAGGGTTTGCTCGACAACCGCACCAAGTACAATCGCATGCTGGGGGCACAAGCACCTCACTGCGCACTTTTTGGAGGCGGCGATAATTCCCAGAATCCTATCAGCCCTGCTCATTATTTACCTGACGAGCTCCTCGTGGGCGCAGAGCCTCGATTTCATGATTCGTAACGGCTCCGTTCTCGACGGCTCCGGCTCCCCGGCCAAACAGGTCGATATTGGCATTCGCGGGGATAGAGTCGTTCTCATTGGAAAAAACCTGAAGCAAAAGGCCAATCGCATCATTGATGCACACGGTCTGATAGTCGCGCCGGGATTTATCGATCCCCATACGCACACCTTTGAAGACCTCTCCAACCCGGCGACCAGCCGCAACGATGCGTATCTGATGCAGGGGGTGACGACCGTAGCGACCGGCAATGACGGAAGCAGTCCTCTGCAAATTGGCGATGCGCTGCACAAGTGGGCCCAGCAGGGAATCGGCACCAACGCGGCCTTGTTTATCGGCCAGGGCTCGGTGCGCAGCGCCGTCATGGGCATGTCGGATGCAAAGCCGACCCCTGCGCAAATGGATTCCATGAAGGCCCTGGTGGATCGGGGCATGAAGGAAGGGGCAATCGGCATGTCCACCGGCCTGTATTATGCGCCGGGCAGCTATTCCAGTACGGAGGAAGTGATTGCTTTGGCCAAGGTCGCAGGTGCGGATGGAGGCATCTACGACACCCATATGCGGGATGAGAGCACGTACAACATAGGGCTGCTCGCTTCAGCGCGCGAAACCATCAGGATCGGCAGGGAAGCCCAGATGCCCGTCATGATTTCCCACATTAAAGCACTGGGCCGAGACGTGTGGGGGCAGAGCACGCAAGTGATCGCATTAGTTGATGCAGCCCGGGCTGAGGGCATGCGGGTAACGGCTAGTCAGTACCCTTACGATGCGTCGGGAACCAGCGTGGAAGCTGCGCTGATACCGCGCTGGGCGGAGGTTGGGGGCTCAGCAGCATTGTTGCAACGGATTGGCGATTCAGCGGTGCGCCCCCGCCTGATGGCCGAGATGCAGAAAAATCTCGACCGTCGCGGCGGCCCTGATTCTCTACTCATGACAGCGGCGCCGGACAAAGAGTTTATCGGCAAGACCCTGGCTAAGATCGCGCGGGAGCGCGGCGCCTCGCCGGTGGAAGCGGCATTGATCATCATTCAAAAAGGCGGCGCAGACGTTGCCTCCTTTAATATGAAGCAGAACGACATCAAAAATTTCATGCGCCAGGACTGGGTGATGACCTGCTCTGATGGCAGCCCTGGCCACCCGCGAAAATATGGAACATTCCCCGAAAAACTGCGCAAGTATGTCTTCGACGAACATGTCATCACGCTGCCCTTCGCAATCCGCTCCAGCACTTCGCTGCCGGCGGAAACGCTAGGCCTAAAAGACCGTGGTCTTCTCAAGGTTGGCTATTTCGCTGATGTAGTCGTGTTTGATCCCAAAACCATTCGCGCCCGTTCGACCTATCAACAGCCTAAGCTTCTGGCAACCGGGGTGGTTTATCTGCTCGTGAATGGGCAGCTTGCGATTAACGCGGGCGAGCTGACGGATGCTCACGCAGGGCGTCCGCTGCCGCATGTCCCTCGGCCGAGCTCTTAATAGCAACGGGAGTTCGGGCTTGGACGGGCTGCGAGCAGAGCCGTGTCGCTTATGGTTATCGTGACGATTACGAATAGCAAGGGATCCCAGCACGCAGTACTGCCTTCGCTCATGAATCCGGGCGAACGATCTCGTCCCGCGAAACCACTCCAGCGCAAGGAATCTCATGGGGAAGCGCGAGCAATCGGCGCGTCGGCTCCCTTTTCGTTGGTCAGGCGTTTCCAGACTATGCGCAACGTAGCGACTGCCGGGACCGAGATCAGAGCGCCGACGACGCCCGCAATTTCTCCTCCCGACAGCACAGCCAGGATCTGTACCAGGGGCGAGATCTCGAGAGACCTACCCATGATGTGCGGGGCGTTTACGTAGTCCTGCAGCAAACGCCAGATGCCAAGAAAGAGCACAAGCCAGATCAGGTGAGGGTAACTGGTCAGCACCGCGATTACGAAGACAATGATCGCGGCAACGGCCGGCCCCACCACGGGAACAAACTCGAAGATGCCCGCGAGAGGGCCGAGAATGAGAGCGTACCGCAGCTGCAGGATGCTCAGCACCACCGTGTAAACAACCAGGGTGAGCAAAGCGAGTGCAAGCTGGGCGCGGATGTAGCTGCCGAGCATGACATTCACGTCACCAACGATCCCGCGAAGAGTTGTTCTTGTCTCTGGGTCGTGCCCTAGAGCGACAAGGTTTTCGCCCATGGATTGACCATCTTTGAGGAAGAAGATGCTGAGGATGGGGATAAGAATCAGCCACCAGATGTGCTGCGCCGGCTCCGCCACCTTCTGACCGATTGCCCGGCCATAGCGGAGGATAACTTCTTTGTGCGATATGAAAAAGTTCTGGATCTGGGCTTGCCGGGCTTCACTCCATCCATGCTTCTGACCGACCTGAGACACAAGCTCGCCGGAACCCGCCTGGTCCAGCAGGGAAGGGAGGCCGGTCGCAAGCGAGGTGCCTTCAGCGGCGATCTTCGGCCCAACCAGAAAGCCAAGGCCGACCAGCAGGGCGATCAAGATGAGATAAACCGCACCGATTGCCCGGATCCGGCCTCGCAAAGGCTTTTCCAGCCGGGAGACCAGGGAATCAAGAAAGTACGCGAATAGGATGGCAAACAGGAAGAGCGTGAGCGTTTCACGCGCGGCGTGTAGAAAAGCCAATCCCAGAGCAAAGATCAACGCCGTACACAGGATTCGGGCGGTCTTCGGGTCCCAAATCTTATTTAGCATGTCTCATCTTAGACCCTTCAATCATCCGGTTATGGCCGTCCGGCGCCTGGTTCCTTTTGCTTAGGCTGAGCGAGCCGGTGGAGCGAATTCCACAGGAAATCCTGGGGAGGCTGTTTTGCTATCCTGTCGGCAGCATCCCATTGTCAAGTCGGCAAGGAATATGAGGACCGCATGGGAACATCGTTCATTGGGTGTTTAGTCTTATCGGTTCTGTTCGGATCGCTATTCAGCCCGCGGGCCGGGGCGGAGGCCGGCGTACAAGAATCGTCATTGAATTCGCCCGTTGGCCGGTGGAAGACCGTTGACGACGTCACAGGCAAGCCTAAGTCGGTAGTAAGCATCTGGGAGGAAAACGGCAAGTTATACGGACGGGTCCAGCAGCTGGTGGACCCAGATCCCAATGACCCGAATCCCACCTGCGATGACTGTGAGGGTGACCAGAAGGGAAAACCGGTGGTTGGGCTGCGGATTCTCTGGGACCTCCAGAAGGACGGCGACACGTGGTCCGGAGGTACGATACTCGACCCGGCGAACGGTAAGACCTACAAGTGCCTACTCTCCGTGGAGGACGGTGGGACGAAGCTGAAGGTGCGCGGGTTCATTGGCGTCTCCCTGCTTGGCCGCACGCAGTATTGGGTTCGCGAATGAGGATCCATTCCACCCCGTCCGCTTAAATCAGGGTTATCTCCCATGCCCGGCGCAGGCCCAGTAAGCAGCTGCGAAACAAGCCATGAGGACGCCAAAAATTATTACGGCGCGAAGCGACGGTAACCAGTTCATAGCCTTACAGCATACCGCTCCCCGCATACAATTTGGGGTCGACTTCTGGCTGCGCTGGGCTCCACTCCACGCCCTCCGCGTTTCCCGGATTTCCTGTGCTGCTTGGCGGCCTCGGTGCACTTCATGCGGTTTTCCTTAAGAAAACCGCACGCCCGGTCGTATCCAAGGCAGCGTACAGGAAACCCGGGGACACCCCGGCAGGAGCCGCTTCCGTGGACGGATTGCTAAAATAGGTATTCTCTATTCCGCTTGCTGAAAGGGCCTATGGCTGCCTTCGGGAATGAACTTTCGCGGCTTGTTGATGAATTGAATCGTTCGCGGGCTGCGACCATAAGCGGCGGAAATTCTTCGATCGACCGCTTATTGCTGCTTGCCGCCCAACGGGGCGCTTCCGATATTGTTTTGGTGGCTGGTTCGGCGATCGCGCTGCGAGTCAAGGGCTCTCTGACACCAGCCGCCGGCAAGCCATTGTCGTCAGAAGAAATACGCAGCTTATTGCTTCCCTTGTTAAGCACCCATCAGGCAGAGGAGTTGGAAGGGAACAAGTCGCTGGACTTCTGTTTCGCGCGGGGGGAGATCGGGAGATTCCGAGCCAATTTCCACTATCAGCGCGGTACGCTGGCGGCCTCCATTCGCCTGCTACCTGCGCAGATCCCAACGCTCGAATCGTTGCACCTGCCGGCGGCACTGGCGGAGTTGGCGGAACGGCGACAAGGGCTGGTGCTGCTTACGGGGCCGACCGGATGTGGCAAGACTTCGACACTCGCTGCGCTGCTGGGCCTGATCAACGTCCGTCGTCGCGATCACATCATCACCATCGAGGACCCGCTCGAGTATGAGCACGCGAACCATAACTCCATCGTGGAGCAGATCGAAGTAGGTCATGACACGCCCTCATTTGCGCAAGCTGTGAGGGCTGTATTGCGTCAGGATCCCGACGTGATCCTGGTGGGAGAAATGCGCGATGCCGAGACCATGTCTGCAGCGCTTACGGCAGCCGAAACCGGGCACCTCGTGCTCTCCTCTCTGCACACCAACGATACTTCTCAGAGCATCTCACGCATCCTGGATATATTTCCCGCTGGGCATCAGTCTCAAATTCGACAGCAGCTATCGTTAGCCCTGGTGGCAATCGTGACACAACAGCTCGTACCGGCTGCAGACAACGCTGGCCGCTACCCCGCCGTAGAAATTTTGATGGCCACGACAGCCATGCGCAATCTGATCCGGACCGGTCAAGACCACCAGATTCGCTCACACATTTCTACCGGCCGTGCTGAGGGCATGATGACCATGGAGCAATCGTTGGCCGAGCTGGTTGGGAGCGGGCGCATTCTTCGTGATTCGGCATTCTCGCACTGCTACAACGTCGCCGAGTTGCGACAATACCTCAAAGAATCGCCAAGCCAACCCTGAAGCCGGAGGAAAGCGGCGAACCTCGAGATTTCAGCCGGGGTCAAGCGGCCCGGTGAGAGCGAATCGTGGCTTCGATCTCGCGACGAAGCTCCTCGTTGACGCGCCCGGAGTTGATCCAAAACAGTGTGCTGCATTCCACCTCGAGGATTTCCGACTGGGGGTCATAGTTCCAGTGGATTCTGATTCCGTCCTTGTTTGCGCTGCCAACGGGTTTAGCGACGGGGAAACCGATCCTGGAGGCCTTCTTGCGCAAACGCGCAAACAAGGCGCGTGTTATCCCCCGAAATGTCTGCTTGGGATTTGTGAACATCAAATTTACTCCTGCTGGGTGTTCCTAGAGAACTGGACGCAACAATGATCCAAATAGTTCTAAGAATTTGCCGAGGAAGAAGAAATGATAAAGACTCGCGCTCGACCGCAAAACCGCTCGCTGCTGACTGCGGCTTCGCTTTGGCCAAGTCGCCGCCAGCTGTTTACGAAGAATTGATACAGTTTCTGATCGGCCCCACTGAACGAGGTAAACTCTACTCCGCTGGGGTAAACTCTACTCCACTACAGTTACGGAATTACAGGCACGATCGCAGCGTAGTCATCTTCCACAGCATGATCCAGGAACATGGATTCAGTTTACCGTCCGCAGCGTTTCGCGTAGCATCCTCCCATTATGATGTTTGCAAAACGGCTTCGCGATGGAGTTCGTTGCGGAGAGATTACGTGTAGCGTCCGATTCTGGATTCGTCCTCACGTTACGGTGGGCGCCCGATACCGCATGGAGAGTGGCCAGATCGAGGTAGACTCGATCGAAACGATCGGCTTTCAGGATATTACTCCAGAGCTGGCGCGCCAATCGGGATTCCTCGGTGTTCTGGACCTGCTCAAGGTAGCGAAGCACGGTAAAGGCGAGAATATCTATTTAGTACGCTTTCACTTGTGTGCCGCCTGAAGTTAAGCCATCAGCGGCCAGAAGTAAATCAAGGGCGGCTGAGAATTAGCCCTGAGGATTAGCCTTGGATGCCTTCGACATTTTCGGTAATACGGACGTGTGCGTCGGTGATGTAAAACCCGTACTTCTCGATGTCGTCCAGACACTCCTTAGTGTTTAGCCCCGGAGCTGGCGGGCCTTCACGATCCAAATCTAAAGTCTTAAACACGCTCCACGGGCCATATTGCACGGGCAGGTTTGCCCCCATCGCTTCTTCCGTGCAGCCAAACACTCGGCCAATGCCCCTAAAAATATGAACTTGCATCCATCTTGCTCCTTGCGCTTTGGAGATCGTGGGTCTCCCGCCATTGTCCCCAATTCATGGTACTCGCCGGGTCTCACTTTTGCGATCCACTACAGCTTCGGGTGACCCTATTCTTCGCGCATTATGGCTGCGGAAATGCATCGGAGGCCGCCTGTTGGAAGGCCTGGCGAAGCTTGCTGGCGTCGCCGTTTATGCCTGGCCGCTGCACCATAAGGATGTAAGCGAGCTCGCGCACCGGGTCTATCCACGCCTGGGTGCCCCAGGCTCCGCCATGGCCGAAGGTGCCCGGCGAAAGCATCTCCGCCACTCCGGGGTGGGGCGCCTTGAGGATGGCCACACCGATTCCCCAGCCATAGTTCATCCCCCGGTTTCCATATTCTTCGGTTTGCAGAAAGCCCGTCTTGAGTTCGCCTGTGTGCACGGTGGTGAGCTGTTGAAAAGCGGCGGGACTGAGATAGCGCTTGCCGCGAAAGGTACCGCCGTTCAACAACATCTGGCAGAAGCGCGCATAGTCCGGGCCGGTTGAGAAAAGCCCCGCGTTCCCGAAAGGCGGTTGCCCCTTGTTTCCGTAGTCGGCGTAGGGCGCCGCGGCCAGGATACCGGTGTGCTTGTTCTTGATATAGGGCGTTGCCAGGCGAGATCGTTGCTTCTTGTTGGGATAGAAGGTGGTGTTCTTCATGCCCAGCGGTTTGAGAATATGCTTGCTTACAAAATCGTCGAATGAAAGCCCACTGGTCACTTCGACGATGCGCGCTGCTACGTTAATGCCAGACTGCGTGTATCGCCAGTGGTCGCCCGGTTCATACAGCATGGGCGATGCGAGGTAGATGGGGATAAGATCGGCCAGAGTATGGGCGCTCTTGATGGCGGCAGTATCGCCTTCTCCCAGACCCGACGTATGGGTGAGGATCTGCTCGATGGTGATGTGCGCAGGCTGACCCGCGGGCGTCTTGAGCGCGGCAAATTCGGGAATGAACTTTTCGACTGGATCGCTTACCTTCAGCTTTCCCTCGTCCTGCAGCATGAGAATGGAAACCGCGGTGAAGGGTTTGGTCATGGAGGCGACCCAGAAAAGGCTGTTGAGCTCCATGGGCTTTTTCTGGGCAACATTCGCCAAGCCAATAGTGTCTACCTCGAGAAACTTGTCCTTCGCAGCGACAATCGTGACGGCTCCGGAAATATCCTGCGCATCGATGAATTTCTCTACCGCCGCGCGAATAGCCGGGTTTCCTGGTTCGGCTGCGAGAGCGAGCGCAGGCACGAGCAGCAGAATCGCGTAAACAATACTTCGCTTGAACAATTAATTTAGCCTCATTCCATTTTTGCATGTGAGCGCATGAGCCGCCCGCCGCAGGGAATTGAAGTCACTGCAGCCGGTATACTGTCACTCTATCCTTCAACAGCGGGTTCACCTCGGGGGCATGTTCATGAAGTGGTTTCGGAATTCTCTGGCTATCGGGGCCATGTGCACTACGCTCTCTGCTCCTCTGTCGGGGTACCAAAACTTCATGGAAGTAAAGCCATCTCCACAGCAGGTCGCGTGGCAGGATTTGGAGTTCGGGGTAATTATTCATTTCTCCACCAATACATTCCTCGATCGCGAATGGGGCGACGGAACCGCCAGCCCGGCAGTATTCAATCCCACGCAATTTGATCCCGATCAATGGGCGCAGGCGATCAAGGCCAGCGGGGCTAAGTACATTGTGCTGGTGGCCAAACATCATGACGGGTTCTGTCTGTGGCCGACCGCGCAGACTGACTACAGCGTCAAAGCAAGCCCATGGCAAGATGGCAAAGGAGACCTGGTAGGAGACGTGGCCCGCTCGGCGCGCAAGTACGGCCTCAAATTCGGCGTCTATCTCTCGCCATGGGACCGTCACGACCCGAGATATAACAACCCGGAGGCCTACGACAAGTATTACCTCTCAGAGTTAGAGGAGCTGGCGCAACATTATGGCGACTTGGTTGAGTTCTGGCTTGATGGGGCGGGCAGCGCCGGACACGTTTATAATTTTTCCCGAATCCTTGAAACTCTGCGGACTTATCAGCCCAACACCATAGTGTTCGCCGACACGGGCCTCTTCGAATATGGAGATGCGCGTTGGGTCGGTACTGAATCGGGGCGCGTCGACTACGAGAACTGGAACGTCATCGACCGTCACGGCTACCTGCGCTGGCGGCCGATCGAGGCGGACACTCCGTTGCGCAAACTGCATTGGTTCTGGCATCCCCACGACGAGGCATCTCTGAAGAGCTTGCCGGAGCTTACTGCGGTCTATGAGCAGACGGTTGGACGCGGCGCCCAACTCATGCTTGGGGTGGCGCCCGACACCCGGGGACTTCTGCCCGATTCCGATGTAGCCCGGCTTAAGGAACTGGGCGCAGCCATCCATCGCCTGCAAACCGGCAACCTCGCCCTTCAACACCTCGCGACCACGCCCGAAGCGGCGGCGGCCCTGGATGGAAATCCCGACACCTTTTGGTCGGCTCCGCCTGGATCTCACCATTCCGTGCTGGAGGTCGACTTGGCGACGCCTAGGAGCATCGACCGGGTTACGTCGATGGAATGGCTCAACGACGGCCAGCACGTTGAGAAATACGCGGTGGAGGTATGGAAAGATAAGACCTGGAAGAGCGTAACGTCAGGTCAGGCCATCGGGCATGAGAAAATTGACCGCTTTGCCCCTGTGATCACGAGCCGGATACGCCTTAACATTCTCTCCAGTTCGCAGGAGGCCCATATTAGAGAATTTCAAGTCTATGGTGATGCCCCGACCACCAGGTGACGAAAGGGAGCCATCGGAATTGGCATAATCCTTTGAGTTCACAACTTTTTGCAAATTGTTGCGTCGTCGTGACATAGCGCCTAATCTGTACGCTTATCCTCGATCCTGTTGGCATCTCTCCGAAAGCGTATAGACGATGAAGCTTACACTTCGACGTTGGCGCAAGCCGCCGCCCATGTTGGTATTCACGCTGGCAGTCATACTGCCGGCAGCCGCGCTGATCTTCGCCAATTTCTTCTTCCTCAGGCACATTCAGCGCGGGAAAGTGATTGACGCCGCCATCCAGTGGGACTTTCAACGCACTTTAGTGATCGCCCAAAAGCAGATCATTGAGCGCGCCTATGAGACATCAGAGAAGGACAGCAGGCAATTCCCCGATGTGGACGATTCTGATGGACTCGATACTTTTCTAATCACCCATCCGGAGATCACCCACGTATTTCTGTGGACAGGGAAAGGCAATTTCGATTTTCGATCTCAGCCTGCCCGGATGAGCGATCCTGATTTTCAAGCAGAAAACAAGCACCTTTCCTCCTCGTTCCGGGCAATGTTTGACATGTGGTCCGGAGAATACATCGCTAGGGTGAAAAGGAATGAAGCGGTGGAAGGGCGGCACGTCTACATCGATCCCGAGCCGGTACATAGGGGCGACAAAATGCAGTATGAGCTTTTCGTATACTTCCGGCCCCGCGGCTCAAGCCCCGAGCATCCTGCACTGGCCGGGTTCGCCTACGATGAAGATTATTTGAAGAACAGATTTTTCCCTCGAGTACTGAACGAAGCATTGCCGAATCAGAATCCGAGCGATTCGTCAGGTCAACAACCAGGGTTCATGATTCGGAAAGAAAAAGACGACACCCCTTTCGCGGCTTCGCTTTGCTGGGATGGAGGGATGCCCGAAGTGGAGCGCCCCTTTGATAGCGTTTTTCCGGGCCTGATTCTAGGAATCAGGCCGCACGGAACCACGATTGCGGACATCAGCCGTGGCATCACGCGTTTCGCCTTCCTAAGCCTCGGGGCGCTTTCGCTGCTCATGGGCGGAGGGATGATCTTCGCTTATCAAAACGTCGCTCGAGAGCTTGCGTTGGCGAAATTGAAATCTGATTTTGTTTCCAATGTCTCGCATGAGCTGAGAACACCTCTGTCGCTCATCCGCCTTTACGCCGAAACTCTGGAGCTGGGACGCATTTCCACCCCGGGCAAGCATCAGGAATACTACGAGATCATCCGCAAAGAAAGTGAGCGTTTGACTGCACTGATCAACAATATTCTTGACTTCTCCCGCATTGAGGCAGGGAAGAAGGAGTACAACTTTCGCGAAACCGACATGGCCGATCTGGTGCGGAGCACACTCGACTCATATCGTTTTGAAATTGAGCAGAACGGGTTCCACTTCGAACAGAAGATCGACAACAATCTTCCTCAATTGCGGGTGGATCGCGAAGCGATTGCCCGTTCGTTGCTGAATCTGGTGAACAATGCCGTGAAGTACTCGGCGACAGAGAAATACCTCGGCGTCCATCTTTACCGTCGCCACGGTGTCGTCAACCTCGAGGTCGTCGATCACGGAATCGGCATTCCTCTCAAGGAGCAGCTGAAGATTTTCGAGAAGTTCTATCGCGTCGGCGACCCCCTTGTGCATAACACCAAGGGCAGCGGACTGGGGCTTGCTCTGGTACGGCACATCGTGCAGGCTCATGGAGGCGTCGTTGTGGTTGAGAGCGCGCCCGGGCGCGGCAGTAAGTTCATCATCACATTACCGCTACAAAATTCGCAGGTCCAGCAGGTGCCAGCATGAGACAGGAAGAAAAAGTGAAACGAATGGAAGCACATAGACCGGCGAAGATTCTTGTGGTGGAGGATGAGCCGGCCATGGTGGCTGGACTTCGCGACAACTTTGAGTTCGAAGGTTACGAAGTGATCACAGCGCGCGATGGGGCCGAGGGGCTTCAGCGTGCGCTCGACGAGTCTCCGGACCTGGTGATTTTAGATGTCATGATGCCCCGGATGAGCGGACTGGAAGTATGCAGGCAATTACGCGCCAAACGCGCTTCTATCCCCATCATCATGCTCACTGCACGCGGCCAGGAAGTAGACAAGGTGGTGGGCCTTGAGCTGGGGGCGGATGACTATGTGACCAAGCCCTTCTCGATTCGCGAGTTGCTGGCGCGAGTTAAGTCCGTACTGCGACGCACGGCAGTGTTGCCCAAAGATCAGGATCGGCACTCTTTTTCTGACGTGGAAGTGGATCTGCGCCGTTGTCGTGTGCTCAGGTCGGGCAAGGTTCTCGATGTTTCCTCCAAAGAGTTCGAATTGCTGAAGTATTTCATCTGCCATGCTGGTGAAACACTGAGCCGTGATCGCCTCCTCGAGGATGTCTGGGGATACGAAAATTCTCCAACCACCCGTACAGTGGATACGCACCTGGTGCATCTTCGCCAAAAGCTCGAGCCCGACCCTGAACAACCACAGTACTTTCTCACCGTGCACGGAACCGGCTATCGGTTCGTGGGATAGAACGAACGATCAAAATCGAAACGAGGTGGATGTTGAACACCTACCGGGTAGTGCCATTTGACTCGCAGTACGGGAGTGCGCACCAAAATGGAAACACTCTTCAATACTTGTTTCAACCCCTGATTCAATCGTTGGTGATGTCCTCGATCGAGGTACCGTCCTCGACGGCGCCACTGAAGGATGACGTGTACTCGCTGCTGCGGGAGAGAATGGATCTCCATGCACAGTTGTTCGATGCCGTACAGATCCAACGCAAACTCAGCGGCCCGCGTGTGTTGCGCTGCGGTGACTTGCAGTTTGCCAGCGAGGTCTTCGCTGCGCGCTTTCTTGCCGGGGACTTTACAACCTTCTCGCAGGACGGTTCCAAGGTTCTTGCCGTGCTTGGAGATATCGCCGGTAAAGGCGTGGCGGCTGGAATGTGGTTTACACATCTGGCAGGGCTCTTGCAGAGTTATGGCCGTCCAGACTTTGACCCGGCAAGAATCGCCTGGGAAATTAATCGCCACCTCTGTTATCTGCAGCCGGTAGCACCGTTTGTCACCGCGTTTTTCGCCCAAATTGACTGCGATCGAGGGGCGGTCACTTACTGCAACGCCGGCCACTTCTCGCCGATACTGCTGCGCGCGGATGGACGAACGGATCTGCTCGACAAAGGGGGCCCGCTGCTGGGTGCGCTCGAAGGTGCGGAGTTTCAATCAGGCGAGCTGACGCTCGAACCCGGTGACACGCTGGTCGCATATTCCGATGGCGTACTCGAATGCTGCAACCCTGCGGGAGAAGAGTTCGGATTGGACCGGTTAATGCGATCATTACTGGAAACCAAACAGCAGTCCGCTCAAGCCACGCTCATGATGCTGCTCGCCGCTGTACAGGACTATGCGAACGGTAATCCCCTTTTGGACGACGTAAGCTTGACCCTGATTCAGCGCGATCCGGAAACAAATCGGACAGGGGTCACGGAACAGGCGTAGTCCTTACTGCCTTGATCTCAAATTGCGCAATCTCCGTTGGCTCAAGCGTTATGATGTTCGGAGCTTTATTCGATATGGGGGACGCGATCTTACCTTTACAGGCTTTATTCGCGCGCGAGTTCGCTCAAGACTGGGTTGAGGCCTGGAACAGCCACGACCTGGAACGAATTCTGACTCATTACGATGATGAGGTGCTCCTTGTCTCTCCGATCGCCCTGAAGTTACTGGGCGGCGATGGCACGGTGCGAGGAAAGGCTGCATTGCGGGAATATTTCCTCCGAGGTCTGGAGACCTTTCCGGATTTGCGCTTCGATCTGATCGATGCACTTTGGGGCACGGAGACGATCGTCGTCTACTACATGAGCAATGTTCGTGGCAACAAGACCGCCGAGGTGATGCTGCTGAATCCC
Source organism: uncultured Acidobacteriaceae bacterium (assembly GCA_963711525.1). GTDB lineage: Bacteria > Acidobacteriota > Terriglobia > Terriglobales > Acidobacteriaceae > PALSA-350. Next base: position 838,418 of record CAVQEO010000001.1, read on the forward strand.
GCGGGAAAGATTCGCCGTGTGTGGGCCAACTACGACCAGTAGCCGGCCTCACAGCTTCCGCTCATTCATTTCCCGGCTGGGCTCTTTCTTGCGCCAAACGAGGCATTGATCTGTTTGGCGTATTCCGCCGCCTTTGCCAGGATCGCCGGCTCGTCGAGCGTGAGCATGCGTCGATCTTCCATCACCACCTTGCCGCCAATGACGGTCGTCCTCACATCGGAGGCCTTGAGGGAATAGACGATCGCCGAATAGACGTCATACATCGGCGTGGCGTGCGGCGCGCTGGTATCCACCACGATGAGATCGGCCTTCTTGCCCACTTCCAGGGAACCGATCTGCCGCTCAAGATGCAGTGCGCGCGCACCGGTGATGGTAGCCATCTCGACGACCTGTACCGCCGACAGCGCCTTGGGATCCATGCGGGCGAACTTTTGCTGCTTGGCTGCCAGGTCCATCTCCTCGAACATGTCCTGGTTGTTATTGCTGGCCGCGCCGTCGGTTCCGATACCGACGGCGACTCCCGCCGAGAGCAACTCCACGGCCGGCATCAGGCCCGCAGCAGTCTTCATATTGCTCGAAGGGTTATAGGAGCAGCCTACTCCGAAGTGAGCCAACGTCTGTACGTCCGCCTGATCTAACCAGATGCAATGTGCGGCCAGGACATTCGGGCCCAGCAGGCCTATGCGCGCGAGATACTGAACGGGTGAGAGGCCATGGTCATGCCGGCTTTTCTCGAGCTCGAACGGAGCCTCGGCCACGTGGATCAGAAGCGGCGCCTGGTTGCTCCGGGCGAGCGCCGCAGCATCCTTGAGAAGCGTCTCCGGGCAGGTATAAATGGCGTGCGGCGCAACCGCAGGGGTGATCAGTGGGTCACCCTTCCAATGCTTCAGAAATAACCCGGTATAGGTGAGCGCCGCGGCAGGGGTTTCGCTGTCGGGAGAAGGGAAGCCGATCAGGGTTTCTCCCAGTATGCCGCGCATTCCGGCGGCTTTCGTAGCTTCTGCTACTTCCTCTTCAAAGTAATACATGTCGGCTACAGTAGTGGTGCCACCGCGCAACATCTCGAGCAGGCTAAGCCGCGTCGACCAGGTTACGTAATCCCTGGTAACGAAGCGATGCTCGGCAGGAAAGATGTACTTGTTCAGCCAATCATCCAGAGAAAGGTCATCCGCCAGGCCGCGGAACAAGCTCATGCTCATATGTGTATGGGCGTTGATCAGCCCCGGTAGAATCAGCCCGCCGCGTGCATCGATGACCTTACCCGATTCATACATGGCCTCGATATTTGCGGTTGAGTCGACGGCGGCGATGGCATCTCCCTGAACTGCGATCGCGCCATTTTCCAGGATCCGGCGCTTTCCATCCATGGTGACCACAGTGCCGTGAACCACGATCAGGTCCACCCGCTGCCTGGCGAATGCCGGCGTCGCATGGATGGCGGCCGGCAAGCAGCAGGCCAAGAGCCAACAAAGGCATCGGCGACGACTGGGGCTAAGGGAAAGGGACTGGAACAAGTTCATCCGCAAAGACTAACATCCGGCCTCGCCGGCACCCTGTGGGCAGAGCTACTGGAGCTTCGCGTACTCCGCTTTCGCATCCCGGTACACCGGCACATCCGCGTCAGCGTCTTTCCACAGGGTGAGGAAGTCCTTGTACGCCGCCAGCGACCGGCGGCGCGCTATGTCTGCATCGGCGCCCTGAAGTTTGTGTGCTTCGAGCGCATTCGCCCGCGCAATCCCAAGACGCGCCAGCGCTCCCGTCCAGCAATTCCATACGATCCCGCTATGGTCCAGGATCTTCTGAAACTCGGCCGCTGCCTCTGTGCCTTGCTGCGAAGCGAGGTACGCCTGCCCCCGAATATACGTGGGGTAGAGACACGATATGTTCGTGGCGTATTGAATCTGGCCGTACTCGATCGCCGGCATCGCTGCGCGTAGTTCGTCGATCGCAGCGCTGGGGTTCTTTCGTTCAAGCGCCATCTGCGCTCGCATCGCGGGTAGCCACAGAGACTGCGTCTGCGTGTCCGCAGGAAACTGCCGATTCAGTTCCTCGATCAGGGCGTTCGTCCGTGCCGCGTCGCCGCCGATGGCCAGCGCAACTCCAGCCATGGAACGCACCGCCTGGCTCTCAGGATCGAGCTTCAGCCCCGCCGCAGCATCTTGCAGCGCCTGCCCACGATTGCCATAGGCAGCCTCGCGAATCGCCGCCACTTCCATGTCGATCCCCGCATACTCCTTGCTGTCGGCTCGCGTCGACGCGTCTGCTGCACGTATAGTCAGCTCTCGCGCCTGTTGCAGCCGTCCACTGTAGGCAGCGGTGTCTGACGCAATGGACAGGCCGAAGCTAGCGGCTTCCGGTCGATTCGTGAGCCACCGCAGCTGCGTGTTCATGGCTGCTTCGTCGCCTTTGAGAAAACCCAGTCCGTATAAAGCAAGACGCAAGACAAAGTCATCCGCCTGGTGTGCATGAGCCTGCTCGATCGTGTCCCGCGCCTCATTCAGCAGCTGCTGCGCCATGAGGAAGTTCGCCAGGTTCCCGAAATAAACGTTGATGTCCGGCCTCTGGGCCATCGCCGCCCGCACCATCTCGGCCGCTTGCTGGTAGCGCCCCAGCTCCCCGTAACAGGTTCCCAATGTGTTGCGTACCCTGTCGTTGCGGGGGTAGTTCGTCATCATCTGGGTGTAGGCTTCCGCTGCCTTGGGCAGGTCGCCCAGTACGTTCCCGTAGTAGTCAGCAGTGATCTGCAGCCGTTCCCGCTCGCTGGCGTGGTCCCGGAGTTCATAGGCCTTGGCGTAGTACATGGCGCCGCGCGAAGGGCCGGACAGGACGGTATAAGCGATCCCCAGACTGCGATAGGCCAGCGCGAAGGAGGGATCCAGCTGGATAGCCTGTTCCAGGTGAGCCACACTTGCCGCCTGAGCCGAGTTACCTATATCGCTGTCACCCAGGCTAAAGGCCTTCAACGCCTCAAGCGAGGAGGTGGTCACCTCCTCGAGCGGCGCATCGAACTTCTGCACTGAGGCCAGCGACTCACCCAAGCGCTCGCGCAGCTTGGCCGTTGCATCGCCCAGCGCATTCAGCACCTTCTCCTTTGCCGGGGCCGTTACCTGTTCCTCAGCCAGCGTGTCGCCGTTCTGGCAGTTTGCCGCCTTCAGCCCCACCACGTACTCCGTGCCCAGCGCGCTGATCGTTCCCGCCACATAGGCCTTTGCGCCCGCCCGCACGCAGAGGTCGCGCGTTACCTCCGGGGTCAGCTTCGTGCCGGCTGCGGAGAGTCATCAGCTTCAGTGTGCTGTTCACCTTGCTGTCCGGCAGCACATCCAGGAAGGGCGATTGGTTCAGCGCCACGGTCAGGGCCGTGCGCAGCGTGTCGTCAAAGACCGGATCGCCCGTCTCGTTTTTGAAATCGGCCAGCACAATGGTGTCGCGATCAGTCAACTGCCGCCCATGGCGCGTATGCAGGTAGACCGCCGCCCCGGCGCCGGCCAGCAAGACCACCGCTACGGGCAGCAGGATCTGCCATCGCGCCCAGCGCCTCCTCCCCTCCAGCGCTTCAGGTGCCGCGTGCGGAATAGCCGCCCTGACGCTGTCCGTGGGGAGCCCAGTTGCCCGATTGGCCCCGCTATCGGCCCCGCTGCCGCCCGCCGGCGTTCCGTTGCGCTCCGCTGCCGGCGCTGCGGCATCGCTCCTGCCCGATTCCAGGTCGCGTTTTAGGCGCTGCAGGTCACGCCGCATCTCCGCCGCCGTCTGGTAGCGCAGCTCGCGATTCTTCTCCAGCGCCTTGGCAATAATGTCATCAAGGCGCGGCGGCACGTTGCGGTTCAAACGCAGCACCGGCACCGGCGCGCGATTTAGGATCGCGTCAAAAATCAGCGCCGAAGTCTCGCCCTGGAACGGCAACACGCCCGTCGCCATCTCATACAAGACCGCCCCAAAGGGAAACAAATCGGTCCGTGCATCCAGCTCCTTGCCGCTGGCCTGCTCCGGTGACATATAGGCCACGGTTCCCAGCACCAGCCCCGGGCTAGTCAGGTGCTCATCCGGCAGTGTAGTGGCCAGGGTCTCCTCCGCGCCTCGCTTATCGCGGAGCACGCGGTCCACCGACACCTTCGCCAGGCCGAAGTCCAGAATCTTCGCGTGCCCCCGGCGGGTCACGAAGATATTCGCCGGCTTGATATCGCGATGGATAATGCCGCTCGCGTGCGCTGCATCCAGTGCATCGGCGATCTCGATCCCCAGCGTCAGCAGCTCCTCCATCGCCAGCGGCTGGCCGTTGATCTTCTGTTTCAGGGTGACCCCGTCGAGGAACTCCATGGCGATAAAGGTGTGCCCGTCGTGCTCGCCGATGTCGTAGATGGTGCAGATATTGGGATGGTTCAGCGCGGAGGCCGCCTGCGCTTCGCGCAGAAAGCGGGTCCGCGCTTGTTCATCCTGCGAGACCGCGTCCGGCAGCAGCTTCAAAGCCACAAAGCGGTGCAGACGCGTGTCTTCCGCTTTGTAAACCACGCCCATGCCGCCGCCGCCAATTCGCTCGATGATGCGATAGTGAGAGATTTCCTGGTCAACCAAGCAGGCGGCTCCGAACGATGGCAGGGGTGGCTTCCCTAAAAACTGCCAACATCATATATGCAGCAGCCTGTCATCCCGAATTTTCTGTGAAGTTTGGCGGCGTTGATGCACCCCACGCGGCCTTCCTCAATGAAAGCCGCACACGCCGCCGTCTCGCCGCAGCGAACGAAGGAACCGGCCCCCGAATTTTCCCTACGGCGTGTTCATGCGGATTGCAGGGGACAAGCGCCGTATAGCTGAGCTTAACGCTTACCGTGAGGGTCATATTGGAAGCACTGCTCAAGCGGCACACCCAACGCGATTGCCACTTTGAACGCAGTCTCAAGGGAAGGCGAATACTTGTCTTGCTCGATCGCAATGACTGTCTGGCGTGTGACGCCAACTCGATCGGCGAGCTCCTGCTGCGTCATCTCTCGCATGGCCCGAAGTTGGCGAATCTGATTGCGTATAGCGGGCATTACAGCGCTTTCCGGTAAGACACAATCTGGGTAGCTGTCTTGGTGATATCCGCGATGACCAACATGCCAAAGAAGACGCTCAGGAAATGAAGCCCTACCATCCGGCTCTCCAATTGAAGATGGCCGACTGTCGCGTGAAACCATAGCAAGCCCAGCCCGGCGACCATGAGTGACGCGATTGTCAGATAGCCCGCGCGATAGCCTCGCAGCTCAATCAAACGATCCCGCTCGTCTGTTACACGGTTGCGCGTTAAGGCGGCAATGACCGACTGCAGGATCGTCTGCAACACGATAATGGCGATGATCATGCCTGCGACCTTGTTGACGGAGTTCCGCTGGTGCAGGAAGAAGTAGGGACCGTATACAAAGAGCTCCGCCGCGAGCGAGGCGTAAAGAGACTTCTCCCGGTATGAAAGACTTGTCGCCATCGCAGTCCACTCCAATGTCAAAAATATTTAACATTGGAGACTGTAGCGCTATTTCCCGAACCATGTCAAATATTTTTTACATAGTTATCCTTAATATGATTTCAATCTCAGTTTCTCAACGCGCTGGTAACCACCAAACGGTTACACAAGTGGCACAGAGGACTGCCAGTTTCGTGTGAAGCAAGGCCTACACTGCCTTCCAGCGTCATTTTTTCCACGTCCACCGCTACGAGCGTCTCCGCCTTGGTACCGGAAAGGGTAATGGTGCGGGCCGTTGGTCACTGGTCAAATACAACCAACCCCCAATAGACAGGTGTGGCAGGGAACTCGTGTTGATGAAGAATCTACTCCGAAGAGTGACAATCACTGAGCCAGGCCATCGGGCATGCGCCTACATTGAGCCGTTACACGGAGAATCTTTTGATGTATTGCGAAACGGAGATGTGAAGTGAGCTCACTGGTTGCAGCATCACCCGAACTCAAGAGACTGTGGATTCGGGTTCTCAAGCGGGTTCATCCTTCCCTGGCGGTTGATGAGCAGGAAAGGCGCCGGTTTGAACGGCTCACGCAACAGGCGAATGATGCCTATGCGAGACGTGATGAACTTGCATTGAGAGCGGTACTAGGACCAAAAGACCTGCCGCCGGCCCAACAGGCGCCCCCCGACGCTTGGTATGCAAGGGCACAGGCTCAACCGGCGACGCCACCGCAACCAACCTACCAACCTCCGTTGGCGCCGCCACAGCCACCTGCTGTGATTGGGCGCGAGGTGTTTGGCGTTGTTTGCGCAGCCGGGGCGGTCCTTTGCCTTCTTCTTTATGGAATCTTCGACGCGCTTCGTCAGGAGGTCGGCCGGACCATCTCCTTGTCTCTCCTGGTGCTGCTCACCGCCGCTGTACTTTGGTGGATCACCAAGCACTCCAAGTTGCCGCACAACCACAAATCAAGGTGGATGGCGGCAGTCGCAAGTGGAATGATCCTGGTTGCGATATGCCTTTTGGAAAGTGGTCCCAGAAAAAAGCCATTGTTTCCATCGGCGCGGGCCGCAACTGCGCAGGCTCTGACGGCTCCCGCCGGATTGAAAGACTTCGACACTGCGTCCCCGTTCAACGCACATCCGCCGCAAAGTGATTTACCGCAAACGAAGGCGACCGTAATGGCGCCAAGTCCTAAACCGGTGGAGAGTCTTGTATCACAACTTAGCGGGTACACAGAAGCGGCGAAAACCAAGGTCGCGCAGAAATGGGACTCGTCGGAAGTTACCGGCACTACGCCGGCGGGCGCAACTGTTTACATTCAATTCGCTATACGGCGGCGTGGCAATCATGAATTCCCGACTGTAGAAACACCAAGCGGGTACTTATCACTTGATGTTTCATGCCTGGGAGCTGTGGACCGAATCCGGACTTTCGACCCACTTCCCAAGAGCTATAGCGGAGACAGTCTGACCGTGCTCTATCACTGCACTTATCCGGGTTCGACAACGACAGGTCCGTCCCCGACAAAGGTGGCAGAGGGTTCTATCCTGCCACTGGTGCAAGCACCGCCACCATCTGGCCACTAGCTAGGTTACCCGCGCCTACGAGGAATCGCAGCCGAGGGACGCCCCAATTCCGCCTTGCGGATCGTGCGAGGGGGCGGTACGCTGTGGGCGCAGGTTGTTGACGGAGGTGACTATACATCGAGGTCAGCTTCAGATCAAAATAGCGACGGCGCACTCCGGGCCGGGAGGCAATACATGCCAATGCCAATATTGACGTTGACGCACGGGATCCCTATTTGGTTCCTGGTTTTAAGCTTGTTTCTGCCCCGGCTTTCGCTGTTTATCGGGTGGATCCACATGTGGTGGTTCTTTGTCCCTCAGCCCTGGGCTGCTGTGTTGTGGGCTTTACTTCCGAGGGTGCTGGTTCTGATCTTTATCCATGCCCATCAGGGCTTCGACTTGTGGTTCTGGATACACATGGTGGTGGCAATCCTGGTATGGAGTGGATCCGGGACCCATCACAACAGGAGAAGGATGCGCAGAAGGCGTACCTAGCGCATTCTGCGGCCTTTCTTTGGGATCGCGTCGTGCGAAGGGAACAGGTGACATGAGTGGCGAATGGATTAGGGCTACTCCGTCTGTTCTGCAAACTCAGCAAACTTCGGAACGAGAAAGGGAAGTGAGATCGTGATGAGCGTCCCCTTCTCAATCCGCCTGTCCAGGCAAATGTTCCCGCCATGATCCTCAACAATCTTTTTCGCTATCGCAAGGCCTAATCCATTCCCCGCATCCTTGCCGTAACTCACAAAGGGTTCAAACAGAGTGTCGCGAATGGATGCGGGGATGCCGGGCCCGTTATCCCACACATTCATTTGCAGGCTGGATCGATTTCCCTTGGTGCTGATGACGATTTGTCCGGACTTGGAAGCAACCGCCTCGCAAGCGTTCAGGACCAGGTTGGCGACCGCCCGCTCCAGACGGTTGGCATCGAACCAGCCCAGCGCCCGGCCTTCATGACGATGCACAATCTTGATCGCGCGGAACTCCCGCTTCACACCTACCATTTGAATCGCGCGGCCCACCGTGTCAACGATGTTTCGGAGCGCGGGTCGCAGAGTGTCGCCGCCCCTGGAGCACTCTACTAACGAGGAAACCAGGTCATCCATACGGTCGATACTGGTACGGATTTCCTGGTAAAAATCATCTCTTTGCACCTGGCTGATATCCGGCTGCGTGAGAAATTCGGCATTGGCAAGTATGGCTGTGAGAGGCTGGCGAAGATCATGAGAAATATGCGCAATGATCCTGGTTACAGCGCAGACCGGATCAAGACCTGCAACATTGCAATGCGCGCTTAGAGACCCAGGATGCAAGGACTGTGCCCTGGACACCGATACCTCCAGCATTCAAACCCCTTCCATTTTCAAGCCGATGTTTGGACCCAATATCGTTTCCTACATCGGCATGTCGTCGTTAGCAACCCTGCGTGGCGTCGGGTGACCCGGATTTCCTGCTACGCTGCGCCGGATAGCTCCGCGTGTGCGCCTTTCCGTAAAGAAAGGCGCATAAAGTTAACCAACACCACCAACCTCGACAGGAAATCCGGGTGACCCGGATTTCCTGCTACGCTGCGCCGGATAGCTCCGCGTGCGCGCCTTTCCGTAAAGAAAGGCGCATAAAGTTAACCAACGCCACCAACCTCGACAGGAAATCCGGGTGGATGCCCATCTTTGAGCTGTTCGGTCATAAACGGGGTGGTTCGCACGAGACCGACACCGCGACGGCGCAGGTCTTTCAGCAGTTCGATACCCGCGGGGTCGGCGTAGGAGACGTCAGCTAGTTCGAGCGACAACTGAACTCTGTCAAGAGAGATATGCGCGTCGCATGCTCTGCGAAGCTCCTCAACGTAATAGCCGGCTATACGGCCTTCTACGCGAAGAACTGCGACCCCCTCAGATGATTCGATCACGGTGATCCTTAGCATTACAGCTGCTCATAGTGCAATTCACGTGCCATTACCGCGCTACGCGGACCGGAAACGATCTGCCCGGCATACGCAATGAACTACCAACGGCCAAGCGCTTTATTGCCAGTGAAATGGCGACAGCTTGAGGCTGGGTCGCAGTTCGGTCTCTACAGGAAATGCTTTGGCCGCCTTCCTTCCCATCGTTCTCCGATGACGGAACCACCATATTTGGTGGCGTCGCCCGAGTCAGATTTGGGAGAAACTACGACGGGCGGTGGCGGGATGCCTGGATGTTGAGCTTCTTCATCCGGTGCCGAAGGGTGTTTGGATGAATGTTTAAGATTTTCGCTGCGCCCTTTGGGCCGTCAATCACTCCGTCGGTGAGTTGAAGCGCAGCCAGGATATGGTTTCGTTCTGCCTCGTCGAGGGTTAAGATTTGCTCCGAAGACTCGAGAACAGCCTGCTGATCGCCATTAGTACTCATCTCCAGTAACTCACCTGTCGTAGATGCGACGATGGGCATAAGCTGGCGGTCGAGCCGGAGGGTCGGATCTGTGGCTAAGATAACCGCGCGCTCAATCACGTTTTGCAACTCACGGATGTTTCCGGGCCATGGATAGTTCATCAAATTCTGCATGGACTCCCGCGAAACACGATCGATCGTCTTTCCCAGCCGCTTGGAGAAGCGGGCTATGGAAAAGGTTACTAATTGGGGAATGTCGGAGCGGCGCTCTCGCAACGGAGGAAGGGAAATGGGGAAAACGTTGAGGCGGTAGAAAAGGTCGGAGCGGAAGCGGCCGGATTCGACCGCCTCCAGAAGGTCGCGGTTAGTGGCGGCAATGACACGCACATCCACCCGCACGGAGCGGCTGCTCCCTACCGGCTCGAACTCATGTTCCTGCAGAACGCGCAGCAGCTTCACCTGTGTCTCCAGGCTCAGCTCTCCGATTTCGTCCAGGAAGATTGTGCCCCCGTGGGCTAGCTCGAATCGGCCAATGCGGCGGTCAATGGCTCCTGTGAACGCACCCTTCATGTGACCAAACAGTTCGCTCTCCACCAGGCCTGCCGAGATGGCGCTGCAATTTACGTTTACCAGGGCGCGCCCATTCCGGCCGCTGCGGCTATGGATCGCACGCGCTACCAGTTCCTTACCTGTCCCGGTTTCTCCGCAAATGAGCACGGTCGCATCCGTCGGAGCGACCTGGGCGACAGCGTGGAGCGTCTTGAGCAATGCTGGGCTATTCCCGACAATCTCCTCGAAGTTGTGCTCGGTGAGTATTTCTTCGCGGAGGTAGACGTTCTCCGTCTCCAACCTTGCTTTCAGGTTGTTGATTTCCTGATAAGACTGCATGTTCTGAATGGCCAATGTGATCTGGTTGGCCACCTCCTGGAGGAAAGCAGCCGCCGCGTCAGAGTACTCATCGCGCTTCCGGCTCACTACACTGAGTGCGCCGAGGCACTTCCCCTGAAAAATCAGCGGAACCACGCACATCGACTGGATTCCCTCGGCGCAGAGGCGGCGTTCGTTGGCATACTGACACTCTCGTTGGAGATCGCGACGCAGTAGCGCCTGCCGATGATCAAATACCCAGCCAACGCTGGTCTCGCCCCGGGGAGCCTCCAGACCGGTTCGGAAATAGTCCGAGGACACCTCTCCCTCCACGGCGAGGAAGAGGAAAGAGTCCCGCTCGGGTTGATAGAGCGTAATCGCGCACCGATCGAACGAAATGACCCCACACAGTGCCCCGGAAATAGAGTGCAGGAGGGCCTCTTGGCTGAGGTTCGTAATAATGGCATTGTTGATCTCAAGCAGGCTGCGGTTCCGCTCTTCACTCTTGCGGAGTACCTCTTCGGTCCGTTTCCGCCCCGTAATATCGATGAAGGTGATGACCGCACCTTCTGTCTCGCCCTCTCGTACAACAAGATTCGACCAATACTCTACGGGAAAGCTGGTGCCATCCTTCCGCCAGAAGACCTCATCGTCTCTGTGGACGCTCTCACCTTTTTGAAAGCCCACATAGATTGGACATTCCTGGAGTGGATAGGGCGTGCCGTCTTTGTGGGTATGGTGCTCCAGCGTGTGCATGTTCTTTGCAATCAACTCCCTGGGATCGCTGTAGCCAAGCATGCGCGCAGCCGAAGCGTTGGCGAAAAGACAGGTGCCGTCGGCATCGCAGCCGAAGATCCCCTCGGTTGCGGAATCGAGTATCAAGTGGACGCGCCCCTCAACACTGTGGAGGGCGTCTTCCGTCTGCGCTCGTATCGTGCTGTCTTCGGCTAGGTGAGGCAACATGCTATGCATTCTATAGGTTTCATTTCAGCCGAACCCGTCCGGGCGAAGGCGCAAGGGCGGCTATGCGGAGTAGTATCTGATGCCCCGCCATGGCCAGATGATTCGCCCAGCCTCGTAGAAAGTTGAGATCGGGCTGCTCAGATTTTGTGTTTTGCTTCAAGGTCGGGTTTTAGAGTCTGCGTGAGATCAGTCCCGCAGGGACGGCTGAGAGTAGCCCAGGACGTTTAGTCCTGGGTTACGTTTGATAAGCAGATCAGTCCCGTAGGGACGGCCGAAAATGTCCCAGGATGAAATCCTGGGGGCTGTTGAATCGGACGCCAACGCATTTGCATAGATAAGAAGTGCGCCCAGGATTTCATCCTGGGACATTCTCAGCCGTCCCTACGGGACTGATCTGCTTTCCGTTGGCACCCAGGACTAACGTCCTGGGCTACTCTCGGCCGTCCCTGCGGGACTCAATCGGGAGAGAATGGTTCTCACGCAGACTCTAAAGCCCCTGCCTCGTTTCGTCCGAGGTAACCCAGGCTATGCCGGTAGACGTTCTACCTGCTTAGGGTGTAGAGTGTCTACATTGTGACTCCCGGACGCGAACCTTATTTGAACAGGGTTGAGCTTCTGCAAGGAACGCTCGACATGCTCATTCTTCAAACACTCCAATGGGGCGCTCAGCATGGCTATGCCATTAGCCAGGCGATTCGCACCCAGTCCGGGGATGTTCTGCAAGTAGAAACCGGCTCGCTTTACCCGGCTCTGCACCGTATGGAGCGGCAGGGATGGATCGTTTCAAAGTGGGCGCAAACAGAACAAAAACAGCGCGCCAAGTTTTACCGCATTACCGCCGAGGGCAAAAAACAACTGGCCCGTGATCGTTCCAAGTGGGAGACGATGGTAGCCGCCATCGGCAACATTATGACCCCGACACCAGAAGGCTGAGGATCTCCATGGATTTTTGGAGCCGCATCTTTCGATCTGAGCACGCGAAGTCGGACCTCGCCGCGGAGATCGAGGCGCATCTCGCTTTGGCCGCCGCCGATAAACGCGATCGGGGCGCCGACCCGGAGACGGCGCGCCGCGAGGCGGAAAGGGAATTTGGGAATGCAGCGCTGGTGAAAGAGGTAACACGCCGCATGTGGGGATGGGTTTGGATCGATTCGCTCATGCAAGACTTGACCAGCGCTCTGCGTCAACTGCGGAGAACTCCCAGATTTTCTATCACCGTGGTGGCAACGCTTGCGCTCGGCATTGGAGCGGCGACCGCCATGTTCACCGTGGTCGACCAGGTTCTGCTCAGGCCTCTGCCTTATGCGCAGCCGGAACGGCTGGTGACCATTGACGAGGCCGGCATTCATGGAAAACCCGGCCTCAATCGCGGTGCGGCGTACCTCGATGTGCGAGGGTGGCAAGAGCAGAACAAGACGTTCGATGAGATTGCCTATTACTCCGCGGGCTCTAAACAAAATTTTCTGGATGGCCGTACGGGATCCCAGCAGGTCTATCTCACCAGCGTCAGCCCCAATTTCTTTTCCATGTTGGGTGTTCGGCCTCGGCTAGGTCACGCCTTCGACGAGGATGTAGATCCATTTACAGACGGGAAGAATACAAACAGGATCGTACTGAGCGACGCCGCATGGAGGCAGATGTATGGCAGCGATCCGGGCATCCTGGGAAAAGACGTCCTGCTCAATGGTCAACCCTATATCGTCGTTGGCGTCATGCCCAGGGGATTCTCGTTCGCGGCGGAACAGAGTTCGAATGCGGTCTGGACAGCCGTCCGGCTCGACGATGACGATCGGAAACTAGGGGATCGGCCGCGTAGTTACCTGGCGATCGGCCGGCTAAAAATGGGTGTACCGCTCGGTGCAGCGGAAGCGGACCTGAAGACGCTGCAAGCCCAGCTCGCGAAAACCTACACGGATCCTGATACTCGTGAAAGCCGGGATAGCGTGATCGTTCAGCGCTATGCGGACGTGCTCGTCGACGCAGGCCTGAAAAAAGGCCTCATTGCTCTGCTGGCGGCGGCCGGGGTTCTGTGGCTGATTGCCTGCGTCAATGTGACCAACCTTTTCCTGGTTCGTGCTACAACGCGGCAGCGAGAGATTGCCCTGCGTGGCGCGCTCGGCGCGAGCCGGGCAAGAATCATGCAACAGCTACTGTTTGAGGGCCTGATTCTCAGCGGAGTCGCTTCACTGCTGGGAAGTCTCCTGGCGATGGGAGCGATCAGGATCTTCGCGAAGCAGATCCCTTCTCACCTCCCGGCTCATATCTCGGCGAGTGCGAACGTTACGGTTCTGCTGGCCCTGGTGGCACTCACGCTACTGACCACTCTCTTCTCTTCAGCTTGGCCCTCGTTCCTGGCGGTGCACGCGCCTATCGAAGCCGCACTCAGGCAGGGTGGGCTGCAGAGCGGAACCAACCGCACGCAGCATCGGGCGCGCAGTGCCCTGGTGATTGCGGAAATTGCCATGTCGCTTACCTTGCTGGCCGGTTGCGGTCTGCTTTTGCGCACGATCTATGCCTTGCGCCACGTGCCCCTGGGCTTTCGCACGGATCACATCATGGTTGCGAACCTGACCATTCCGGCTTACCGATTCGCCCACCGCAACATGACGACGGAACTGTACCAGCCCCTGCTGGAGCGGGTGCAGCATCTGCCTGGAGTGCAGGCGGCGACGCTGATCACAGAGGTACCGCTGGGCCAGACCTTCCGCATGGAGCTGTCTTTGGTGGGAAAGGGGTACGGCGCTCACGGGGGTGAGAATGACCCCATCACGTCGAATATACGAGGCGTGACTCCCGACGCTCAGCAGGTCTTTGGGTTCAGTATGCTTGCGGGCCGCTACTTCACCCGGCAGGATACGGCGGGATCGCAACCGGTTGCGGTGGTGAATCCATCGTTTGCCCGGCTCTATGCCCCCAATCAACAGGATCCCCGTTCGGTTCTGGGCATGCACCTTCTGGATATGCGGAAGAACGAGCCGGTAGTGGTGGTGGGGGTTCTGGAGGACGCGCGACAGAGCTCGATCACGCAACCGGAGCCTGAGGTGGTGGTCTGCCTCTCACAGATGGCGCCCGACAGCGTTTCGTACCTCGCTTTCGAAGGCAGGGCGATGGATCTTGCTCTTCGCACCGGCCGATCTTTGGCGTCCATCACCCCGGAGTTGCGTACCCTGCTTCGCCGGGCCAGCCCTGAGCTTGCCAGTGCAACCTTCACCAGCATGGACCAGGTGGTTGCGGATTCCTACGGCAGCCAAACGCTGGCGGCTCATCTGCTGGAACTCTTCGGCGGGACGGCACTACTGCTCTGCGTTACCGGCCTATACGGCTTGCTTAGCTATGTGGTTGCGCAGCGCACGCGCGAGATCGGCCTGCGCATTGCGTTGGGAGCTTCGAGGAGACAGGCGTTGTGGCTTGTATTGCGCCAGGCAGGCGCCCTGGTGCTGAGTGGGGTGGGCATCGGCATGGTTCTGGCGGCCGCGTCTGCTCGATTCGTTCGTGTCTTTCTGTATGGAGTCGCCGAACACGACCTATGGACCCTGGTGATCGTTGCCCTGGTACTTATCATGAGTGGCAGCGCCGCGGCTTTCTTTCCCGCGCGAAGAGCTGCGCACGTAAATCCCATAGAAGCTCTCCGCGCGGAGTGAACGCTTTTGCCTGGTTCGGGGTACGCGACGCATGGAGACAACTACTGTTCGTGGCGGCGGCTACAACGCTGCTCGTGGCGTGCACAGGTTGTGCTTTACGGCGGCCACAGAGCGGTTATCTGCTGAGCAAAATTGATTCCCAATACTTCTTGCTTTCGCCGGATGCCGCCGCTTCGCAAGGAGACCGGCAGACGATTCGTATCCCGATCGCCCAGGGGGAAGGGACTGCGGTCGATTGTTCTATCAAAGGATCCTGGTTTTCGTTCGGTCGATCTTCTGGAAAACAGGCCTATTGGAGAGCAGAGACGCCGAGTGCTTCCGCATGGGAAACGAGCGCCGGCGCCATCGATATGAAAGAGGAATGGCGAAGCTTCGAGAAAGACCTTTACGGATTGCAACAGAAACAGTGCTTTGTCTCTGTGGATGAATATCTTCACGTCACGCAGCGAATCTCCACAAGCCTTTCTGCGCCTGTCGAGGACACGCTTTTCTACCGCTATAGCTATGGGCCCGGCGGCTACGTTGATATGGCGCCTAAGATGCAATTGCGGATAGAACGCGATTTCTTTAACCCCAGCACTTCCAGCCATACTCCAAGCGACTATCGCGGCACAACCATCACTTATTACGACGTTTTGGGGAGCGCGGAATTTGGAACGCATCTTAAGTTCCTTCGGGTGGAGAAGAGATCGGCAGGATCCGTGGCCTTTGGCTCGAACTCCTCGGATGCGGCGCTGGCAACGGAGTTCGCCTCCACTTCCCGGCAACGCCTTTTCTTACAGAATCTGGCTGTCGCCGGCGATGCGAAGACGCCCGCCATCCTGATTGGAGGCGCGCTCGATCAAGACCTGAGTGGGGTGACGCAGGCGATCGAAAATGATCCAGCTATCTCCTGCAAGGCTTTGAGCTCTTGGCAGCTAACCTGCGCGCTGTTTGATGGAGACGTGACCGTCAGTCCGATGCTCGAGGTCTTTATCAATGGCGCGCGAAGCTATATTCCGATCGGCTCCAAATTGCAGTCCATCCTTCCCCATGTGATCCCCTCAGAACGGGCGACCTTGATGCGAACTCTGCGCATCGAGCGTTCGTTTCAGGGCAGGGCCGTTCGAGTGCAGTTGCCCGCCGACCTGGAAGGTGTTTCGCAGTTGCTTCTCTTCGGCGAAGATCGGATCTCCTGGCCGCGGGCTCTTGGAGACAGAAAGTAGGGATCTATCCCAGTTCACGGGTTTCGCTGAATGAGCAGCGTAAAGCCGGCGGCGGCGAAGGTCGCGCGCACTTGGTGGGCGGCGGGGTCGTAGCGCCAGGCTTGGTGCGGCAAGGGTTGGTTGTCGAGTTGCAGAGCAGATGGTTCGGTATCCATAGCAGTTACTACTTCATAGGTGCGAACCGTGGGCGAGGTGCCTACGATGCGTAATCCGGCCGGGGTGGTTTGGAGGGTTGCGCTAGTGCCATCCGGTAGGGTGAAGGTCGAGGTGCTGCCGGCGTTGCCAGGGTAGGCTTTCCAGACGAGCGGGCCAGCTAATAGATTCGGGTCGCTCCAGTTCAGGGCGGCGGTTTGCGTCTCTGGCTTGAAGGGGAGGATGGAGCCGGCTCGCACAAAGATAGGGATTTGATCGAGCGGAGCCGGGACGGTGACGTCCGTGCCTCCGGTGAGGTGGGCTCCGGTCCAGTAGTTCAGCCAGTCCCCTTTGGGTAGATAGAGTTTGCGGTTGACGGCTCCCGGTTCGATGACTGGGGCTACCAGCAGGCTCTCGCCTAGCAGGTATTGATACTCGGCGGTTGCAGCGCGGGGATCTTCCGGGTACTCGAGCACCAGGTGGCGCAGGATAGGCACGCCGGTGCGGTGGGCTTCTGCAGCGTAGGTGGCGAAATAGGGAAGGAGGGATGTGTGCAGGATGGCGTAGCGGCGGAAGAGGGCTATGGTTCCGGGGTCGTGCCAGAGGTCGACGGCGAACCTGGGCCTGGACCAGGGGTGATCCCGCATGACGGGGGTGAGGGCTCCGAATTCGGCCCAGCGCATCCATAGTTCGCGATCTGGTCCATCGCTGATGATGTCTGGCCCCCAGGTGGAGTAACCGGACATGCCCGCGGTGATGCCGGCGGTCACGACGGAGGGGAGGCCGAGGTCACGGGTCCAGTTGTGCTGCTGGTCGCCGCCCCAGAGCATGGGGCTCCATTGCTGGGTTCCGATAAAGCCGGAGCGGGAGAAGGAGACGATGTTGGGGTTGAGGGCATGCACGATGCGGGTGGTGATTTTGTGATACAGCAGCGGATACACTTCGGAGAGACGGGTTCCGTCGCCTGCGGCCAAGTGGTCGCTGTCGTCGACATACTCTCCGAAGTCTTCCATCCAGCCGTCCCAGGCCTGGTCGCGCACGGCGTGGGTGAGCATCTCTTGCCACCACTCGACCGTGCGGGGATTGGTGAAGTCGAGATTACCGGTGCGCACGGGCTCAAACATGGGGCCGTGGGGAAGACCGTCGATGCCGGTGACCATGAGCTTCTCGGCTACTCCTCTTTGCCACGTCGGGCTCAGGGTGGGATAGGGGAGCATGCGCTCGCGTAGATAAGGATGCACGTAGCCGAGGACCTTGTAGCCCAGGTCGTGGAGAGTGTCATTGAAGGCGCGTGGGTCGCCGTAGTAGCTGGAGAACCAGAAGGGCCAGCCCAGGTTGTTGGGCTCATCGAGCTCGTCGAAAACCCAGAGGGCGCTGGCGGGAATGCCTTCGGTGCGGATTCTCTGGGCCTCCTCGAGGACTGCGTCTCTTCCCTGGAGGGCGGTGATCCAGGGCCCGAAGGTCCATAACGGCGGGTTTTCGGGGCGGCCGGTGAGCGCGGTGTACTGCTCCAGGATGGCTTTGGGATTGGGGGCAGAGAGGAAGTAGAAGGTCACGGGTGTGTTGGCGACGCGGAGGTCAAAGGCTGAACCGGCAGCGTTGAAGTGGAAATTTGTATCAAACACTGTGTCGGCATAAAGGCCCAGCCCGGTGGGGGTGTAGACCAGGGGGATGGCTACGTAGCTCCAGTTGTGGCCGGGTTCGCCGGAGTGGTCGGCGGGACGGACGTCGAAGTGGGTATTGGAAAGGGCCGCCTGGTAGAAGCGTTCGCCGAGGCCGAAGCAGGGGTCGGCTCCGGCAAGGTGAATGGTGAGAGGTGCGGGGGTGGGGCGTGCGATCGACAGTGTTGCCATGCCTGCATGCAGCAGTTGGAGGGTGACGGTCGTGTCCCCTGCTGGAGATGGGAAAGAGAAGGACCAGGTGTTTTGTTGCCGGGTGAGATTGGTGAAGGTAGGAGAGCCGGCGGCAGTGGGGGCCAGCGTTGGTGTGGCTGCGGCTTGCTCTGCAAAGGAGAGGATCCAGGATGCGCGAGTTTCGAGATTGAGCATGGTGAGAGTGGCGGCTGGGCGGTCGATCGTGATCTGCAGCGATTGCGTTTTGAGCTCCAGGCGGCCGTGCGTGTCATGCACCTTCACTTTCAGGTCCTGCTCGGGGAGCGGTCTTGTTCCGGTAGCGAGGAAGATTGGGGAGGGCGCGGGCGCATGCAGTTCTTCGAGCATTCCCTGGTACTCTGCCGAGCTTGCGTAGGTGCCGGACTGCGCGGGCACGCTCATGGCGCAGAGTGCCAGGCACGTCGCCGGCAGGTACTTGGCTCCGTGAAGTAGGAGATGGATCCTCATACCGTAAAGCCTACACGGGGTGGGCGCCGCGGCCTTATTTCCAGTGCGAAGAGGTGCGCTCGTAAGTCCCATCAAAGCTCTCAGCAGGGAGTGAATGCTTTCGCCTGGTTCGGGGGATGGCCTCTCACAAACTTGGACATGAGACAACGCAAAGCAGAAATCCGAATCTAACCACACACGTAAGTGTCGGGACGAGAGCCGGAAACCAGTCAGCCGCGGCGTTCTGAGTGATTTCGTCTCCGGTTAGACAGTAGGGCTTTGACAGGAGTCCCCGCACATGAAGCTGTCCCGTCTGCTCGCTTTGGCTCTCTTCCTCATTTCACCGCTCTATCTCCACGCGCAGCTCGGGCTATACGGCGCCTTTACCGTGCAAAACCTGGGGGTGCCCGATAACAGCGGCTACGCCTTCTACGGAGGCACCTTTGGCGCCTACCTGGCGAGCGGACGCTTAGCGATATTGAGCCTGGGAGTGGACCTCCGCGGCTCATTCACCAGAAACGGCGGGGACTCATTTGATTCTGGCTCGATTGGGCCTCGACTTGCGTTGAATACGCACATCCTCCCCATACAGCCCTATGTGGAGGGGACAGTTGGTTTGGGAAGCCTGAACTTCGCCGGAGGATCGGCGAGTAACGGAGTTAAATTTGAATATCAGGTCCTGGGCGGCCTGGACTTCACGGTGCTACCCCGCGTCGACTGGCGCGTCGCCGAATACAGTTATGGCGGGTTGTCCTCTCTCAACAATTACAACTTTCACCCAAAGTCTCTTAGCACCGGAATCGTATTGAGGCTCCCACGTTTCCTCCCACTGCCTTGATGTTGCCTCGCCCTATTGCCGTTTACACTCGTCCTGCCTATGATCCCGTCATAACAAAAGGCGGGAGAACAACCATGCACTCCATTCCCAAACTGTTTTTAGGCGTAGCCCTGGCTGCAAACTTTGGTCTGGCCTCTGCGCAAGGACCACCGCCCGATCCGACGCATATTCCCTTCACCCTGCCTGCGGACATCAAATGGACAGGTCCACACGGCGGCGAATATACGGCCCCGCTGTTCGGCGACCCAAACAAGCCAGGCCCCTATGGCTTTCTGGCCAAATGGATGCCGGGCAATTTTTCGCATCCCCACTTCCACTCCCAGGAGCGCTGGATCTACGTCGTATCCGGCACCTGGTGGGTCAGCTCCAGTTCGCATTTCGATCCAGCCATGGCTTATCCGTTACCGGCCGGCACCTTCGCCATCGACCGTCCCAATACCGTGCATTGGGATGGCGCCAAGGCCGGGGGCGAGCCCGCGGTGCTGGAATTAGTGGGTATGGGTCCGGTCACGAGCACTGGTGTCGATGAAAATGGCAAGCCTCTTCCCCCAAAGAAGTAGGTCAGACAGGTAACAATCCGGTATCGCAGATGGGATGCATAATGTCCTATCTGTGATAGAATCGCTACGTGGCAAGAAAGAAATCCTCCGTTCGGACCACGACGGTTGAAATACACCCGCTCAAGGGAAAGAGAAAAGGCGCGCTGCTAAAAGAGCAGATCTGGTTCGAAGACGGAGAAGTCGTTGCCTACAATCTCGCGTACATCAACCTGAGACGATTTTCCGGAGACAACGGACGTGTGTTGGGCTACGACAGCAGCCACGATTATCATCACCGACACTTAATGGGGGAAGTAGAAGCAGTGGAATTTACGACCTATGTCGCTCTCGTCGAACGATTCATGGGCGAAGTGCATGAACTGTGGAGGATTGAAGATGAGGAAGACTAAGGTTCATATCAAGACGGGCAGCACTGAGGAGTTTTTCGGCCGCGTGCGCGCGCATGCAGAGAAGCTGGATCGGGGCGAAAGCCTTCCCGCCGAGATCACCATCGCGTTTGAAGATCCGATGGAGCTTTTGAACATTCTGACGTCGGAACGTGTTCGCCTGTTGCGGCGGGCGAAGGCTGGGTCGCTGCCCATAGCTGACCTCGCTTCCGGCCTCAGCAGGGATGTTCGCGCGGTCAGTCGCGACGTTGTGGTTTTAGAAAAAGCCGGCCTGCTGCGCACCAGCTATCGCGCGAATCCAGGACACGGCAGGCTCAAGATTGTAGAGCCCGTAGCGCGCGAATACAGGTTGACTGCCAGCTTGTGAGGGGAATCCCGGCTCACTCCTGCGTCCTATTATGGCGCGCAGAGCTCTGAAGCCGTGCCCTTCCTGCGGTAAGTTTGCGGCAGCCTGTTCAGTTATTTTTAAAATTCGATATTTTTGGATCCTTTTTAGGGATTGGCAGCTCAGCGGGGGCGGACAAAGGGGTTCTTTATAGAGAAAGGAACCCTCAAGTCTGGAACAGAACCGAACAGGGGGACATAAGGAGATGGCGGGGCTTCTGAAGGGGTAAGGCTGTTGGCGAAGGTGGACCGGCCGGGTCCAGGACCCGGAGGCGCCGGGGCAGGCGAGCCGGGAGCTTCATGCTGTGCTCCACGGCACGCCGGGACAGGCGGGGCAGGGCGTGGCTGGGGGTCGGTGGTTGTAGCCTGCTGGCCGCGACGCCATGCGTCGGCATTGATTTGCGGGGCGGGCGCAGTGGGGGATTTCTTCTCCGAAGAGACGGCGTGACGGTTGGGGATGAAGTTTTGCATGGCGATGATCATGGAAAGGGCCTTGACCTGGCCGTTAATGCTGCCACGAGTCATATCGGGGCTGAGGTTGGCGATTTGCCAGAGGCGGTCCAATACTTGTTCGCGGTCCAGGCTGAGGCGGCGCAGTCCTTCAGCCTCTTGCTGGACAAGCTGTTGCTCGACGGCGGCGCGATGCTCAAGCATGTAGGCGCGGACACGGGGCTTGGATTTGGTGTAGGCGGCGGAGTCGGGGTGGAGGCCGGCGGCTTCGGCGGCCTGCCGGTCGGTTAGGTTCCCAGAGAGGACCAGGCGGGCAAAGGCTATTTCCTGATCGGTGATGGGGTCGCTGATTTTGTTTTTGGGCATAGGTGGCTCCTGGTTCCAAGAATTGAGAAAGGATATGGGTTTCTCCTGCTCGGGGAAGCAGGGGTACGCGTAAAAAACCCCGCCGGAGCGGGATGTTTTGATTGCCTTAATTTGAGACAGGGATAGGGTGTGACACCGGACAGCGGTAAAACTGTCCTTCGCTCGCGCTTAGGCCGAAATTACCGGCAACTGCCGACCAGCGAGAGGTACGCGAGAGCCGCAAGCTGTGCCGAAATCGTCTTCTGACAGGATATAACGCTGCGGCATTGGAGTTGGCCGCCGAGACTCTTTTCTTGAATCGCTAGTACCGTTTCGGAGGTTACTTCTGGCCTATTGGAGACGTTGCGGACAGGCCTCGCAATGCCCCACGGCACGCTCCACGGCAGGCCGGGACGGGCGGGACGGGCGGGGCGGGCAGGCGCCGATTGAAGCTCGCAGGAGCTGTTATGTTGGGTCACTGATATTAAGGAATCCAAGACTTGCGAAAACACCAGGCGGAGGGGCACCCGATGCCTTTGGGGCTGGGCAAGCAATACTTGAGTTTACCAGTGACGCAGTAGCGCTCCTAGAGGTTTCGGGAATATTTGTGGCGCTGTCCAAGTGCATGCCGTAGCAACTAGACGCGTGCGTCCGTGTGGCTGAATTTCTCACGTGGAAAGATTGATCAGGCTTGATCTAGTAACTGTTTAGACCGAGACCACCAATGACGGGTGAGAATCAGAAGGAAACAGCAGGTCCATCCACTACGCTCCCCCCGGATTTCCTGTGGAACTTGGTGGCATTGTCGAACTTCATGCGACCTTCTTTACGGAAGGGCGCACACGCGGCCTTGGCTAGTGCTGCGTAGTAGGAAATCCGGGTACGCTCCGGTCGGGATGACAATTCTGTAGCAAGACGCGAGAGCTCTTGGGGCCGGCCCTGTCCACGCAAATTCCATCCGATCCTGAGCTGAAACGATGGGGTTAGTTCGTCTGTGGTCAAAATCTGTCGCCAAAATCCTAAGGCAAACTCACCTTCGAACCTTAGCGAGGTCCTGTTTTGCCTAGAGTGTCAGGTCCGTCTGGCCACGAAACTCTGGCCTCGGAACTCTCAAATCTTGTCACATAAATCTGGACCCCAGGGCGGAAGCCCGCAGCGACTCCGCGAGGCGAGCAGCTGAATTTGCCGCGATAGGTAAGCAGTTTGAAGCAGTCACCGTATTGCGCACCTACAACCGCAGGCGAGCGTGATCCCCCATAAGTGCTGTGGCTTCTGGCTATTGCCCAGTTTAGAGTCGTGCAAACTAAGTTCAGATTTGAAGCACGAAAGGCTTGGCGATGAAGCATTTCCTTGTTGCGGTTCTCTGTGTCCTGATACCGATCACGGCTGTCGCTAACGACGGCAGCTATAAAGTTTCGTATGATGGCGGCTCTATATCAGAAGCTAAAACCGGAACCTCCGTGAAGCTCTTTATCGAGGCAAACCAAATCCGTTTGGCAAAAGGCGAAGCAGAATTAGCGACCGTACCAGCGTCAGCAATTACCGAGATCAGCTACGGGGAAGACGTACATCGGCGTGTCGGGGCCGCCATAGGGCTCGCTGTCGTAAGTTTTGGTGTAGGGGCATTGATGGCTTTGAGCAAGTCGAAGAAGCACTATGTCGGCATCACCTGGGTCGACGGAGACAAGAAGGGTGGCTTCGTCATGCAGTGCGACAAGAACGACTATCGTGGCGTACTGCTTGGCTTGGAAGGTGTGACGGGAAAGAAGGCAGTCGACTCGGACGCGATGACCGTCAAGAACTAAACAAAAACGTTGCAAGACGGAACGTAACCGATACGGTTCGTTGCAGACGGAGTTCTGAGGGCTGCTTCGGAGCGTGAGGTCGAAGACTCAACGGAAGAATGATGCAGCGAAGATTCCAGTGTTCTGGATGGGATTCGGTCAGGCGCGAAGGGCTATCTCCTAAAGGATATCTCACTGCGATTATGAGCACGGCGTAGATAGGCGCTTGATCGGATTTCATTCTCTGCTTTCCGGGTACAGAGATGTTATTTCCGGCGAGCGGCATCTTCCTGAAGGAGCGATTGGATAAGTTCGGCAGCAACATAGAAATTCGTCCCTTGTAATTTGGAAAGCGCCTCCGGCAGTGCGGCAGGCGGATGCCAGCAGATTTGCACGCGCTGCGTTCCGCAGGACTCCAAGGGTCCCAATCAATGAAACATTCCGGCGCTTCGCCTCTTCGCGAGCGAGTGTTTCATCTGCAATTAGCCGATCTCACCCAGCTCCAGCGCGAGGGCAATCGCCTCTCGTTCCCCACGATCCAGAAAATCCAGGGATGAGTTAGGCGGGTTCTTCAGGTGCTGTACTTCAAGCCATGCTGGAGGATTCGCACTCCAGGCCTGGACTGGTTCCGGTGTGTTGATGTCCTGTAGCTCCTGCCACACAGACGATGGAACCAGTACCCGCTGGTAGAAATAAGGAAGAATCTCAATATGGCCGATCAGCACCAGATAGTTGAGCGGCGACGTGTCCGCGACAACGATCATGCCAGATGGTGTTCTCCAGAGACCTTCTCTTCCGGTTCTCGCAAAGTTTCCCGGTCCTGATCCAGATCCTCCAGCGAATAGTGCAGATGGACGCCATGTTCCTTCAGGAACGCATGTACCTGCATCCGCGACGAATATCCCAGTATCTGCCGGATCTGCCCCTCAGAGAAACGCTTTGATCGGTATCCCTCCAGAGCCAGAGCCTCGACCGCCGCGCGCGGCAGGTCCTCATACTCACTAGTGAGCAGGTGTGCAACCTCTTCCGGGATTTGCAAGTCAAGATTCATAACCGTCAATCTTCATCTTAGAGCGATATGGGCTTGGAAGAAACGAAATTCCGGTTCAGTGGCCCTCTTCGCCGACGGAGCGTCCAACCCCACCAAACCAGCGACCTTCGGGTTCTCGTCATATAAACTGTTCTCGATAAACAGTCGATTGATTCTGGCCTTTTCTTCGTCCGCCCAGGTCTCTCGGACGATAAATCAGGAGAGAGTATGCACAGTCATCTGCCCGAGAATGACGATCCTTTGCACGAACTGGGCGAACAGTTGCGCCAGGGGTCCCGCGATAGCTTTCAGCTGCTGGAGAATTTTTGGGACAACCCGATCTGTTCTATCAGACACGATGAAGCCAATCACTGCATCACCGTGGTCTGGAGACAGTATGCGACCCAGATCCAGTTCCGGTACATCCATGAGAAGCTGCTCTCGCTCATTTGCAAGCACCGCTTCTACAAGATTCTGGGTGACGACAGTGCACTGCCTGCCATCCCTTCCGAGGACCGATTCTGGATTATCGACGAGTGGTTTCCGCGAGCCGTCAAGTGCGGTCTGCGCTTTGCAGCGAGTAAGCGGCCTGATGCTTATTTTGCAAGGCTCGCTGTCAGCCATATTCAGTCGGCGGCTCCGGCAGGGCTGCAGTTTCGAATCTTCGAGCAGCTGGAAGAAGCTAGGGGATGGCTAGACCGTGCCGGGCCACAATGGGAATAGGTGTAGAAGTGATCCGCCTTATGCCCGAATTGCAGCCAGGAGGATAGACCCCAAAGACGACTCTTCGTGTTTTCCAAGTGCTAGTCCCGTCTCTCACGTAAACTCCTCGGAGGATCGCCTGCGAGCAACGATTGCGGCCCAGTTCTTCAACGTCTTCAATCGCCATTATTTCGGCGCGCCTGATACCAATCTCAATGACACGACCTTCGGTCAGGTGACTGGGATCGCAGGGAGCCGAGCGGGAATCTCTGGAAATCGAATCGGTCAACTGAGTGCGCGATTCGAGTGGTAACCTTTCAAATTCCGATGTGGGGGAATGGTCTCCCCACATCGGAACAGGATCTCGGGAACCTTGTCGCTTTGAAGGGAGGGACTTGAGAAGTAGGACAAGGGGCACTGCCGTTAGCACTTTAGTAACCCCTAAGGATTTTGTTTCCTTACGTCTGGCTCCGGTCGGCGTAGTCGAAGAGTCCAGGCACGTCAGCATCAATGTGCACGAGAACCGGGAGACCTCCAGAGTGTCTGCGCGAGCAGACAGGTCCGGGAAGGTGAAAGACCCGTCTGGAAAATGTGAAAAAATCGATTTGGTTGATTTTTCGCGATTTGAATTTTGATCCTGAATGTCTCCCGGTATTCCGCCAGTCGCTTATAGAACATCCTGGAGACATTCTTTTACCTAAACTCCGTCTGACACCTAAACTCGTGTCCAGCTGAATCCGGGCACGGCGCCGGCGTACGCTGGTGAGAATGAAATTCTTCGTCGGTACAGCAGGCTGGACGGTGCGGAAGCAACACCTGGCGCTCTTCTCTGCACTTGGCGAAGGCCCGAAGCGTTCCCACCTTGAGCGCTATGCAAGCCGACTGTGCTGCACGGAGATCAATTCAAGCTTTCACCGGCCGCATCGGCGCGCCACCTGGGAGCGCTGGGCGGCGACCACGCCAGATGACTTTCGCTTCGCCGTGAAAGCGCCAAAAGCCGTAACTCACATCGCTAAGCTGGTGAACACCGGCGGTGTCCTCCTGCAGTTCTTCGACGCGGTGCGTGGTCTCGGCAATAAGCTAGGGCCCGTACTCGTTCAACTTCCGCCGAAACTTGCCTTCGAAGATGGTCTCGCTCAGGAGTTCTTCACCACCTTGCGAGAGTTACATCTGGGTGCGGTCGTCTTGGAGCCCCGCCATCCCAGCTGGTTTGCTGCCTCAGCCGATCGCCTCCTGCGAAGCTTCGAAATTGCGCGCGCCGCCGCGGACCCACCCAAAGGTTCCATGCTGGCCGCCCGGCCCGGAGGATGGCAGGGCCCGCTCTATTGGCGCCTTCACGGTGCCCCGCGCACCTACTATTCGGAATATGACGAGGATTGGCTGCAAACTCTTGCGAAGCAGCTTCAGTTGCTCGAGGACGCGTCGTTGAACAAAGAGACTTGGGTGATCTTTGATAACACCGCGCTGGGTCACGCAACCGCTAACGCGGTCTGGATGGAAGATGCGTTGCGCTGAAAGCAATTCGGCGGTAATGGCTATGAGTGGGGTCCAGAAACTCTGCCGAAAGCGCAGAAAAAAATAAAACTACTGACTGCTGGTGCGTAGCAGGCAGATGAATCCACATGGGTTGGGTTCGACAACGAGGAATGCCTAGGTTAAATGCCCTGATCCGAACTGCGCTTGAGTTTCAGCGCGCCTGTCGGGATATACAACGCCGATCCCAGTTTTGGGACAGCCCTTCTTGAAAGGTTGCGTTCCGCCTGTCCCTTCAATGCCTAAGTGTCAGGTCCGTCTGGCCACGAAACTCTCCGATGATCGATCGACGCCACTACAAGAAGAACCCAGAGTGTGTAGGGCCCTGGGAGCGAGTGAGGCTCTGGGAAGTTGTGGACGCTCTTAATTCCAATGAGCACCGCCGCCAGTGCAAGGGCCGCAGACCACGACAGCTGCGATCGGTTCGGGCTTACCGTGCCCAAAAGGGCGCTCTTTGTCATTCCTACCAGAGCCGATCTCAGGCCGAGCTGAACGGTCAGCTCGGTCAGTCCGTGCCGACTCTTCATCTTCCCTCCTTCGGGTTCCTCACGAGAGGAAGATGGACGAGCGGAGAACTCTGATTTTCAATGATGCGAAATGGTGAAGGGTCGGTGTCGTCAAACTTCTGCTTTTTGGTAATCCGATTCCAGAGAGTGCCGATTTTCGCTGAACCCATAAAGAGATGGCCAGCGGTGAGGCTTCCAAGAACCTTATGATGCCCAACAGCCGCAAGACCCATCGATGCAATGCACCCGCATCTGGCACAGTCTGGATCGCCGCCGAATTGGCAAGGGCTAATCGCCGTCTTCAGATCAGCAGAAAAGGTTGCAGTCGTCCTGGCGAAGATACACTCGTCGGGGCTCTGTGGAGGGTGCTCGATCTCTGCGATTACCGCGTTGGGCATATCTAAGAAACCGTACTTGCGACGGAGACGGTAAAGCTCGCCCACTATTGCGGTTCGTTGCGCCGGCGACAGGATTTCTTCGTCGGTAGCTCCGCGTTGCGGCGTGAAAAGGCTGAACCAAACCTTCTGCACCTCTGGAACCAGGGACCAGAACCGAAGAAACTCGTCGAGGTACCCGTCCCGATCCGCGATTTGCGAAGTGATGGTGCAGTGGATTGTGACCTTCGCGGCCTGAATGTTCTTCAAAATCCGTTCATAGGTCGCGGGCCTCCGCCGAACATCGTGCTCTGCCGGGAGACCATCCACGGAAATCACGATATTCAGGTGCTCAAACTTCTGCCATGCAGCAGGGATCGTTCTGAAAGCGCTCGTCACAATTTGAGTGTGCACACCCCGTCGCTCCAATTCCGGCAAGATCTGCTCCACCTCACGATAGCGAACAAGAGGATCGCCACCGACCAACGAGACGTGGAGAGGCTTATGGCGATCCACCAGTGCGAGAACCCGTGAGACAAGCTCATCGCCCTTGAAATCCGAGAGCTGGCGTAACGTTGTGCTCCCGCCGAGATGCGCAGCATCGAACGCATAACAGCCGGGGCAGCGAAGCGGACACTCCTTGGTGATTTCGATTGAGATCGAAGGGGCTCGCCCAACGAGAATGCCTCGCCAAGCGGCGAGTACCTCTTTTGTCTTCATGGATTTCCTCTAGCGCCACGTTCTAATGCAGCAAAAACGGAAACGAACGGTTTTAGAAAAGGAGCTTGTGGTCGCTAAGGAAAATGTCAGATTAAGAGAGGAAGCTGAAACCCCGCATGATATTTGGGGATGCCGCGGTTGCGCAGGACGATGAATTGATACGAACTGCACGGTGTAAACAGGGCTGGATACCACCAGCCGCTAAAGATCGCAATCAAACATCCTTTGATACGTCTGAGGAAATCGTCAATCTTCTCACGAGCGGTTTCGACTCCGAGCAAAGCAAAAGAAACAAACGTAAGTACGAGAGCTAACGTGGTTTCAGTGTCATGCCCATGAAGAAAATTATCGTTCGCCCAAATGTTTTCCGTGACGGGCGTTACCGCAATCAGGACGACCAAGAGAATCAGCACTGTTTTGGTCACGCGAATCCAAGCGTCTCCGGAAAAGACGCGTAGCGGCCGCTTTGTGATCGACTCGTGTATCAACCTGCCCTCCGTCTAAAGATACGCCACTGCGGTTACTTGTTCCCGAGACCAATCGCCTAAGTCGTGAACTTGATTTCGTATGGTCCAGCGCACGTATACAGAGGTTTGGATGCCAGAAGTTTAGGTGGCGTATTAAGGTGACCTGACGAAAGTGGCACTTTGCCATGCCCGAATTGAGGACGCCGAAGACGACTCTTCGTGTTCCAAAATGCCAATTCCGGTCTGTCACCTAAATCGCATCCGGCAGCGTGTTAACCAATCGTTTTTGTCTGCCGCAGTTTTTTATATTGTTCGGGCGTGAGCCTCAGGTAGCATCCTCCCGTCCCTGTTTCAATTCCATGTTCGAGCATTTGTCTTGCTTCGGAGGTTCCCCAGGCGTCTCCGCGTCGTGCCAACTCCCTGATTTTGTCTGGACTCGCGAACGTGTATGTCGTCGGCAGTGGCGTCTTCAGGTCTGCTTGCACGAATTGCACTTGCCATCCGCTGCGAAAAAAGAACGTCATGTAGACGGTGTGGTTGGCTTTTGTGTAGCGGGACATGGGTGCTAGTATAGAGCGAAGATAAGGCGAATATATGCACATGCCTGTCCCGGTCAAAAAGAGGAAGAAAAGATAGGAGCGTAGCGGAGGCGCCGCAACGTGGCAACTGAGAACGGTTATCTCTTTCCTGGCGCGGCTCTCTTACCAGCGTATTTGCGGCGGGCTGACACATAGCCTTGGGGGAGTTTATCTATTTCCTTCGGAGCGTGGCCTGTTGGACGGTCCAGAATCTGGAGGGCCTTCGCGATGGAGGCTTTCGTCGCTTTGGGCCGGCGAGCTAACAACTCCTCGTGCTGAAGATGGGCGAGCTTCTCCGCGACGGCCACATTGATGAACTGGTTGAGCGAGACGCCTTCTTTTTGAGAAAAGGCTTCCGCTAGCCGGCGCACCGATGGCGTGAGCCGCGGCGGGAACTTGTTCACGGGAACCTTCTTCAGATTGGCCGGCATAGATACCTATACCGCAGGATCGTAGTTCAGGTTTGGTCCAAGCCAGCGCTCAACTTCGGCCACGGTCATCCCCTTGCGTGCGGCGTAGTCGGCGACTTGATCGCGGTCGATCTTGCCCAGGCTGAAGTAGCGCGATTCCGGGTGGGCGAAGTAGAGACCACTCACGCTCGAGCCGGGCCACATCGCAAATGACTCTGTAATCAGCATGCCGGTATTCTTCTGCACATTGAGCAACTGCCAGAGCGGACCCTTCTCCGTATGGTCAGGACAAGCCGGATAACCCGCGGCCGGCCTTATGCCGCGATACTTTTCTTCAATGAGATCGGCATTGCTCAGGCCTTCCTTGCAGCCGTAGCCCCACTCCTCGCGTACGCGCTTGTGCAGACATTCGGCGAAGGCTTCCGCCAGCCGGTCGGCGATGGCTTCAGCCATGATTGCGTTGTAGTCGTCGTTTTTGGCGCGGAAGTCGTCGCAGAGTTCCTTGAGACAAATGCCGCTGGTCACCGCGAAAGCTCCGATGTGGTCGGGTAGCCCGGTTTCCCTGGGCGCAATGAAATCAACCAGCGATCGGCAGGGCTCGCTGCCTTCACGGTTGGCTTGCTGACGCAGGAAGTGGAAGCGCTGCCGCACCTTGGTGCGCGTCTCGTCAGTGTAGAGCTCAACATCGTCGCCTACAGCGTTAGCAGGGAAAAGGCCGTAGACGCCACGGGCGGTGATCAGCTTTTCCGCAACAATCTTGTCCAGCAGGGCGTTGGCTTCGGTGTGGATCTGGCGAGCCTGCTCTCCGTACTCCGGGTGCTCGAAGATGCGGGGGTAAATGCCCTTGAGTCCCCAGGTATGGAAGAAGGGCGACCAGTCAATGAAGTCGCGCAGCGTGGCCAGAGGGAAGTGATCGAGCACGCGCACGCCGGTGAACGAAGGCGTGGGCAGATCTTCTATGCGCCACTCAATAGGAGTCCGCCGTTTGCGCGCCGTCTCGAGCGAGACCACCGTCTGCTTGGCAGCGGAGTGGGCCTTGCGCAGCGCCTCGTAGTCGGCGCGATGCTGGATCACGAACGCCGCCTTGCCGTCTTCACTCAGAAGGGAAGTCGTCACCGGGACCGCCCGGCTGGCATCGAGCACGTGGACCACGGGCTCGCTGTAGTGGGGCGCGATCTTGACTGCCGTATGCGCCCGGCTGGTAGTCGCCCCGCCGATCAGCAGCGGCAACTTGAAACCCTGGCGCTCCATCTCGCGGGCTACATGCACCATCTCGTCGAGCGAGGGCGTGATGAGGCCGCTCAGGCCGATCAGGTTCGCTTTCTCCGCCTTGGCACGTTCCAGAATTTTTTCGCTCGAGACCATCACCCCCAGGTCGATGACCTCGTAGTTGTTGCAGGCAAGCACGACGCCGACGATGTTCTTGCCAATGTCGTGCACGTCGCCCTTGACCGTGGCCAGCACGATTTTTCCCTGCGCCCTGACCTCCTGGCCGGCCGCGACCATGGCGAGCTTCTCCGCCTCCATGTATGGAGTCAGATGGGCCACTGCCTTCTTCATCACCCGGGCGGACTTGACCACCTGGGGCAGGAACATCTTGCCCGCTCCGAAAAGGTCGCCCACCACGCTCATGCCGTCCATCAGCGGGCCTTCGATCACCAGTAGAGGGCGGCCCAGCTTGACACGAGCTTCCTCAGTGTCAAGCTCGATATAGGCGTCGATGCCTTTGACCAGGGCGTGCGAAAGGCGCTCCTCGACGGTGCCGCTGCGCCATTCTTCGGCCTTCTTCTCACTCACCGCGGTGCCGACGCCCTTCAGCTTTTCGCCGAAGTCCACCAGGCGCTCAGTCGCATCCGGACGGCGGTTGAGCAGCACGTCCTCAACCAATACTTTAAGTTCCGGGTCGATCTCTTCATACACTTCAAGCATGCCGGCATTCACGATGCCCATGTCCAGGCCGGCGGCGATGGCGTGATAGAGGAAGGCGGAGTGCATGGCCTCGCGCACCTTGTTGTTGCCGCGAAAGCTGAAGGAGATGTTGGAGACCCCACCGCTCACCTTGGCGTGGGGCAGGTTGGCCTTGATCCAGCGGGTGGCGTTGATAAAGTCGACGGCGTAGTTGTTGTGCTCATCCATACCGGTGGCCACGGTGAGGATGTTGGGATCGAAGATGATGTCTTCCGGGGGAAAGCCTACTTCGTCCACGAGCATGCGGTAAGCGCGGTCGCAGATGCGGATTTTCTCTTCGTAGGTCGCGGCCTGGCCTTTTTCATCGAAGGCCATCACCACTACCGCCGCTCCGTATTTGAGCACCGTGGCGGCGTTCTGGCGAAATTTGCCTTCGCCCTCTTTGAGCGAGATGGAGTTGACGATACCCTTGCCCTGCAGGCACTTTAGTCCGGCTTCGATGACCTCCCACTTGGAGGAGTCCACCATAAAGGGCACCTTGGCAACCTCAGGCTCGCTGGCCAGCAACTGCAGGTAGCGACTCATGGCGGCGACGCCGTCGATCATGCCCTCGTCCATGCAGATGTCGAGCACGTTGGCTCCGTTCTCGACCTGTTGCCGGGCGATGCTGACCGCCTCTTCGTATTTGCCTTCCTTTACCAGCTTGGCGAAGCGCGGCGAACCGGCCACGTTGGTCCGCTCACCAATCATGATGAAGACGTTTCGCTGCTGGGTGAATGGCTGTGAACCGGAGAGACGGAGCGGCTTGGGCTCCACGACTACACTCATGCGGGTATCTCGATCGCGTGGACGTGCGCTCCCAAAGGGCGAGGAGGCAGGCCTTCAAGCGCTTTGGCAATGGCCGCGATGTGCTCCGGAGTGTTGCCGCAGCAACCGCCGGCGATGTTGATCAGCCCTCCCCGGGCAAAGTCGCCGAGATAACGGGCCATGTCCGGCGGCCCCAGATCGAAGCCGGTTTCGGAGAGGGGATTGGGCAACCCGGCATTCGGGTAGCAGGAGATGGCCACATCCGCCTTCTCTGAGAGCTCCTCCAGGAACGGATACATCAGATCTGGACCGAGCGAGCAGTTGAGCCCGACGGAGAGCGGTTTCACATGCTGCACCGCATTCCAGAACGCCTCAGTGGTCTGGGCGGAGATCAGCGTCTCGCCACCCCGCCCCACAGCCGCCGAGATCATCACCGGTAGCTCGGTGCCGTCCTGGTCGAAGACCTCGCGGATGGCGACCAGCGCCGCCTTGGCGTTGAGGGAGTCGAAGATGGTTTCTACCAGAAGCAGATCGACGCCTCCGGCGATGAGGGCGCGCGCCTCCTGGGCGTACGCGGTCTTTACCTGATCGAAGGTGACCACGCGGAAGCCGGCATCGTCGGGATCGGGCGAGTTGGAAAGAGAGACAGTGAGCGGCCCGATGGCGCCGGCCACAAACCGCGGACGCCCGGTTTCGTTGGCAACCCGATCGGCCCATTCACGGCATTGCCGCGCCGAGGTCTCATTGATCTCCCAAGCCAGGTTGTTGAGGAACGGATCTTCGATGATCTTCTGGTAGAAGGCGGGATCCTTGCGGCCGCCGTGCTCTCGCGGATCTTCTACGAAGAATTCGCTCTGCGTGATGCTGGTGGCGCCGAAGGTGTTGGTCTCGATGATGTCTGCCCCGGCCTCGAGAAAACGGCGATGGATATCGCCGATCATCTTCGGCTGCGTCAGGGAGAAGAGGTCTCCGTTGTTCAGCAGGTCCTTTTTGGAGTCCTTAAAGCGCGAGCCGCGGATGTCCGCTTCCCTCATGCCGTAAGTGCGGATGGTGGTGCCCATCGCTCCATCGATGATGGCGATACGACTTTCGAGGATCTTCTGCAAAGGATGTTGGTGGGCTTTCGTCATTGCTCGCTCTGTGACCTTGGATGTGGCAGCTTGGCCACATCCCCTCCTTATTATATTGATACAACGGATGCACCCAGGTGCGGGAAGGGTTCAGCTGGCTTGAACCTATTATCGAACTAGTCCCAATAAGGTATTGACTCTGCTGGCCTTAAGGGGAGCCACGGTGGACGGGGCGGGATTAATCCTCTTGTAGAACAGGCTTCCAACCAGGGCCGGCAGGGGATGGCTCGTAGGCAACGGAGGCAGGAACCGTCAGTTGAACCTCGGTGCCCGCACCGGCTTCGCTCCGGATATCCAATTGAGCACCCATGCGCTTGGCGCGTTCACGGATGCCGATCAATCCCCAGTGTCCGGCGCGGCCGCCTTCTTCCAGAACCTTTGGAGCAAGACCCTTGCCATCGTCGTGGATGCGCAAGCGAAGCTGGCTGTCGTCGAAAAGAATCTCGGCGTAAATGTGGCGCGCATCCGCGTGCTGAAAAGCATTTCGTAGCACCTCGCGGCCGATTCGATAGATTTCGTCCTGGAGGTTTGGAGCCAGAGTTTGCCGTTCGCCCTCGACCTTCACACAAAAGGCCGGCGAATCGCAGTTCGCCTCTTGCGCGTCGGCCAGTTCGTGACCCATGGCTGTGAGCAAGTCAGCGAGATCGATAGCAGCGACCGGCGCGGAACGTAGACCTTGAATCGCATCCCGGCTCTCGGTGAGAGCCTGGTCTGCCCGGGTGAGAGCGCCATCGAGCGCGCGCATCGCGTCTTCGGGACGCCTGGGCAGCATGTTGCGGACCGCCTGAAAGCGGAGCATTAACCCCTGCAGGCTCTGTAACAAGGTGTCATGCATTTCCCGCGCAATGCGCATACGCTCGCTGACGCGCGCTTCCAGGCCCACGTGGAAGAGCGCTTCTTCCGCCTTTTTGGCAGCGGTCTCATCCCTCACTGCGCCAATAAATTCAATCTCCCCCGACACATCAGTTAATGCGTGGGCTACGAAATGAAGGTGCTTGATCGAACCATCCGGCATGAGCAGGCGGTACTTGTGTTCATAGTCTTTTTGCTCCTGTGCTGCTCGTTCGATGATCTCTTTCACCGGGGCTACATCTTCCGGATGAACTCGTTGAAGAAAAAGTTCCACGGTTGGTTTCGTTGTCAGGTCGTAGGCGAAGATGCGATAGGTCTCCTCGGACCAGTAAAGCTTTCCGCTCGAGACCTTCCAGCCTACGCTGCCGGTCTGGCTCAGCCGCTGCGCGCCTGATAAGTAAGCCTCGCTACGTCGCAGGGCCTCCTCGGCAAAGGCTCGCTCGGCCCTTTGCTCGCCTTCGCGCAGTGCGCGTTGCACTGAGGGCAGTATCCTCGAGAGCCGGGTCTTGAGAACATAGTCGGTGGCGCCGATCTTGAGCGCTTCGATGGCCACTTCTTCGCCCATGGTTCCGGAAACAAAGATGAAGGGCAGTTCCGGGCGCTTATCGACCGCGAGTTTCAATGCTGAAATGCCGTCGAAGGAGGGAAGGGAATAGTCGGCCAAAATAAGGTCAAAGCCAAGGTCAATGCCATCCTGCTTGAGCGAAGCCAGGAAATCCTCACGAGTTTCCACGCGGGTTACAAGACAATCGACACCGTCTGCCTCGAGCGTCGCCTGAAGCAGCTCGGCGTCCTTTGCATCGTCTTCAAGGTACAGAATGCGTAAGGGAGATTTCACAATCCTCGAACGTTTCAAACCTCGAAATGGCTATTTCTTTTTCAGGCTTCCTGGGGGCGGCTCATTGATGATTGCCCAGAAAACTCCGAGCTCCTTGATGGCATTGACGAACTCGTGAAAGTCAACCGGCTTTACTACATAAGCGTTCACGCCCAGCTTATAGCTGGTTATCATGTCGCGTTCTTCACGCGACGAGGTCAGCACCACCACCGGAATCGCTTGCAGCTTCTCGTCGGACTTGATCTGCTGCAGCACCTCCAATCCGTCCACTTTGGGCAGCTTTAGATCAAGCAGTAAGACAGCAGGATTCTCACTGCTACGCCCGGCGAAATTTCCGCGACAATGAAGGTAGTCCAGAGCCTCTGCCCCGTCGCCCAGCACAATCACCTCATTGGCCAGGTTGTAATCCTCCAAAGCTATCAGCGTAAGCTCCACGTCTTTGGGGTCGTCTTCCACCAACAAAATGCGTCCAACATTTGCCATATTTTTTATCTCCTGTAGCTAGGAACTGAGAAAAAAAAGGTTGCGCCCCGGTTCAGTAAACTCTCAGCCCAAACTCTGCCTCCGTGACGATGAATGATGCGTTGCACGGTGGCGAGACCTATGCCAGTTCCTTCAAAAGAATCGGCCTGGTGAAGACGTTGAAATACGCCAAATAGCTTGTGGGCGTATTTCATATCAAAACCAACTCCGTTGTCTCTCACAAACACTATCACGCCCTCTTCATTCTTCTCCATAGACCCTATTTCTATTTCGGCTTGCGGGTGTGTCCGGGTGAACTTAACCGCATTGGAGATTAGATTGACCAGCGCTAGTCTCAGCATGGAACGGTCTCCATGCAGAGTGGGCAATGCGCCGATCTTCCACGCGATATTGCGTCCATCTGTCTCCTGCTGCATGTCACTGAGCACTTCCTTTACCAGTTGCTCGAGGCTGACCATCGTCTCGCGGGTCTCCACGCGTCCGATTCTTGAGAAGGCAAGAAGGTCATCGATCAAGGCGCCCATCTTCTTGGCCGACTCCAGAATGATTTTCATATATCGGCGGCTTTTCTCATCGAGCGTAGTGGCGAGATGCTTTTGCAGCAGCTCGGTAAATCCCACCATATGGCGAAGAGGTGCACGCAGGTCATGGGAGACGGAGTAAGCAAATGCTTCTAATTCTTTATTCGTCACTTCCAGTTCGCTGGTTCTTTTTCCAAGCTCGACATTGAGCTTGCGAATTTCTTCTTCCCGTCGCTTGCGATCGCTGATGTCATTATTCGTTTCCAGGATCGCCAGGGGGCGCCCGACGTCGTCTTTACGCAGGGACCATCGGCTGGCCACTACCACCGTTGATCCGTCGGCCTTCGCCTTCCGGAGCTCACCTTCCCATCGGCCGGTACGCAGCAACTCCGCTCGCACGTCGTCGAGCGGTATGGGAAACTCCGCTTGCAAGAGTTGCTGACTATGCTTGCCGACTGCCTCCTGCGGCGACCAGCCGTACAACTCCTCCGCGCCGCGGTTCCAGTAGGTAATGATGTCGCTCATGTCACGTACGAAGATGGTGTCGTGGGTGAGATTGAGCAGGCTGGCCTGTTGGGTTCTCTCCGCCACCTCCTTCTCGAGTTCGTCGCGGGATTGTCGAAGCTCTTGTTCGACGCGGCGCCGTATGGTGCTGAACCAGGCCAGCAGCGAGGCAAATAAGATGAAAACAGCATAGTAGGGGAGATCAAGACGGGAGACGTAGAAAGTAAAGAGGGGCTCGGTGAAGAAGTAGTTGAAGGCGAGGCTCGAGAGTACGACAGCTAGAACACCAGGCCACATGCCTGCGTACCAGACGCTTACGGCGATAGCGAAGAGGAAAAGAGGGAATTCCACGCCGCGGAAGTTGTAATGTTCCAGGAGCAGTGCCAAACCGACTGCCAGTGCGACCGATCCGACTGCAAGGCCATAGCGGAGAATCGGAGGCAGGTCGTTCGGGATGGTGGGTTTCTGCTGCGCCATGGCTTGCCTCGTTCGATTCCGGTGCCGATGCTTTTGGTCCAATCAGGACCCACCCATTCTGCCACGTCTGCGGCTTGGGAGCATCTTCACCGGCTCAAGGAGTGGGCGTATATGCCGGCATCTTGTTGTCTCGTTTGTGAACTCAGCGGGAAGGATCGGCGCTGAGGGGCGCCACCGTCGGAGCCGATGTCGAAGTGGTTTGGGCCTGAGCCTGGGCTCCGAGCAACCCAGCCCCTTCGGCCGGAATTGTCAGCGGAACCAGAATCACGCACAAGAATGTCGAGAGAGCTTGCTTGGCTACTTGGAAACTCATTTGTTGCCTCCCGCCCGAATCTCCAGGAGGAGATAGGCTTTTTGGTTTGCCCAATTCGAATCGCGGGCAATAACCAAAATGAGAGTAGGGGAGTTATTTCAAGAGAAGAATAGAGGGCACTACACAAACACCCATGTGGTACCACATGAGTGTTGTTATCCGGCCTGGAACTTATTTCTATTTTGCAGTGCGAAGCGAAGCAGCGCGTTGGCGCCTTCGCCCTCAAGGGCGAGCTTGCGGCACATATTGGTGCGATGATTCTCGACCGTGCGGTAATGGATGGAAAGCTCGTTGCCGATCTCTTTGCTTGATTTACCGTTGGCGATGAGTTTCATGATGCGCCGCTCGGTGGGGGAGAGTTGGGCGGCCAGGCTGTCGTTGGATGACTTGCCCGGGGTCTCACGCCGCTCCAGCATCTGCGCGGCGATCGCCGAGCTGTAGTAGGGCCGGCCGGTTGCCACTGACCGAACACCGGCCACTATCTCCTGCGCGGCGCTGTCTTTCAGGATATAGCCTTTGCTGCCAAGATCCAGCGCGGCACGAAACATGTCTTCATCCATGTGCAGGGTGAGAAAGATGGTCTTGATCGTTAGTCCCAGACGGATGGCTTCGCGGGCAACGCTCAGCCCGTCCAGTTTGGGCATTTCAATGTCGAGCACGGCGACATCCGGGCGAAGCTTCTTGAGCAGCGCCAAGGCCGTTTCTCCGTCCCCTGCTTCTCCAACCACTTTCAAGCCCGGATCTTCCTCGATGGTAAGGCGTAGGCCCTTGCGCAACATCGGATGATCGTCCGCTATCAGGATGCGAATCGGTTCTTCATCCATCGTTTCTTCCTTCCGGGCCGGCGAGAGCATGTGTGGTACTACACGGATTTCCGTGTAGTGTCCTCTATTCTTATTGCTGAAGGGCCCTCGTATTCTAAATCAGGCATTGCGCTGCTGCTTTCTGCAGGGTTTATAAACTTACTGAGGTGGAGATTATGTCTAAAAAGCTATGTTTTGCTCTCCTTTTGTGTTCCTTCTGGGGTCCATCGCTGCTGGCCCAGACCTATCACAGCCCGGTCGCCTATTGCCGGGCGGTCGGAACGATTGACAAGCCGGATTCCCGCTACGTGGGCGCTAAGCTGCCACCCTGGATGGCGACGCAGCTCAATCTGCAGCCCGATCAGGGGAAGATGATGGAATGGCGTTGCGCGGACAAAGCCGTGTTGGCCTGCGTCTATGGGGCGAATATACCTTGCGACTCCAAGGCGAACACGAGCCAAAAACCCACGTCAGCGGTTGTCGACTACTGCCGGCAGAATCCCAACTCCGACTTTGTTCCCATGGTGGTAACGGGACATGACACGTCGATTTCCTGGGGTTGCCACGGCGCCAGCCCGGTGGTGGTCAACAGCAGTGCTGTGGACGCGGAGGGTTACACCAAGGCCTACTGGAAGGCCGTCACACCGTAAGCCGGGGCGCCGTCACTCGGGATTAACATAACTCAAAGCGTCTAATCAGACCCGCAAACGGCTACGCCTGAGGATTTGCGACCTTCATCGTACGAAG
Source organism: uncultured Acidobacteriaceae bacterium (assembly GCA_963711525.1). Classification (GTDB taxonomy): domain Bacteria; phylum Acidobacteriota; class Terriglobia; order Terriglobales; family Acidobacteriaceae; genus PALSA-350. Next base: position 877,361 of record CAVQEO010000001.1, read on the forward strand.
AGGAGACGCCATGCAAGGACTGGAACGAATCAGAATTCTCTTCATCGCGGGTTTTGGGCCGATCGTCCGCGATGTAGATGCCGGCCGCAGACTTTATGCTGAGGCCCTCGACATTCCTTTCAAAGAAGAGAGTGGCGGGTATCTCCATACGGATGCACTCCAAGGCGCGAAGACATTCGCTCTTTGGCCGCTGTCGCAAGCCGCCGAGTCCTGTTTTGGTAACAGCACCTGGCCGGATACTTTGCCCACGCCCCACGCCTGGCTTGAGTTTGATGTAGATAGTGTCGAGAGCGCCACAGCAGAGCTTGAGTCGATGGGATATGCAATGCTTCTTAAGAACAAGAAGGAACCGTGGGGTCAGACTGTGAGCCGATTTCTCGATTCAGATGGAATACTGGTTGGTCTTACCTTCACGCCGTGGATGCGAGAAAAGAAGTAGCTTCGACGAACCAACCTTATTTTGCTGCACAAGTCTTCTGTCATGCTTGCTCAAGATGTTCCCGCAGACCCAGCCCGGCGCCTGACTCCTGGTTCCTTGCGAACGCGGAAGTTACCCAATCTGTATCGCCGAAACCCTGCGGATGGCTTAACCCGCCGGGGTGTGCCACCGCAACGAATACCTCTTAGAGAAACTCCAGTTGACATACAAGTGAAACAGAGAGATCCTGTTGTCTGGAGAGACCACTTGCATGCCTAGTAAAGAAAGAGAACCGATCCAGCTGCTCCAGGGAACTCTCGATCTCATCGTATTGCGGACTCTTCTCACCATGGGCTCCCAACACGCCTATCAAATTGCCACCCGTCTCCAACAGATATCCGATCGCCTGCTCAATCTCAACCAGGGCACCCTTTATCCGGCGTTAGTCAGGCTTGAACAGTACGGATGGATCAAGGGAACCTGGGGCAAAACCGAGAACAACCGGGAAGCCAAGTACTACGAAATCACGAAGGCAGGGCAGAAAGCTCTGGGAGATGAGACGGACAGGTGGCGAAAGATGGCTGCCCTGGTGGAGCGGCTTCTGCTGGACGAGGTTTGAGCCATGAAACATCTGAGACGCATGTTCCTGAGGTTTGCGCGGCTTTTTTCCAACAGCGAAGCCGAAGCCGACCTGGCACGAGAAGTTGCCGCTCACCTTACCTTGTTAGAAGACGATTATCTGCAACAGGGGATGGCGCCTGCCGAGGCCCGGCTCGCCGCCAGGCGCGCATACGGCAATGTGGAGCAGACCAAGCAACTGCAGCGCAACGAGCGCTCCTATCAAGCGGTGGCTCAGACTCTTCAAGACGTCCGCCACACGCTGCGCCAACTGCGCAATTCTCCCGCATTCACTGTGACCGCTGTTCTGATGCTGGCACTGGGTATCGGTTTGACCACCGCTATTTTTTCCATCGTTGAGGGCGTCCTGTTACGTCCACTACCCTTTCTGCACCCGGAGAAGCTGGTCATTCTTGGAGATGTTCTCGAAGCATCGAGTTGCAAGTTCTGTAGCCGCTCGGGTGCAACCGCTGCTGACATCCGTAACTACATGCGCGACGCGCAAGGCTTTACCCACCTCGGCGGCTATCAGGGGGCAGATTTCGAATTATCCGGCACCGGCGATCCGGTCGCGGTGGGTGCGACGCGCATGAGTGGTGAGGTCTTTGCCGCCCTTGGCGTGTCCCCGCTACTGGGCCGTGCGTTCACGCAACAGGAAGACGAGCAGCACCAGCCCGTGGCCGTGCTCAGTTACGGCATGTGGCGCAACCGGTTCCAGGGTAGAACGAACATTGTTGGAACTAAAATCCTCCTCGACCGCAAGCCCTATACCGTCGTCGGAGTGATGCCGCGCGATTTTGAGTTTCCTCTCAGCCCGGGGCATCTGAACCGTAGGGAGCTTTGGGTTCCACTCAGCCTGAAACCAGAGGAGTTTACCGCGGGGAGTGCGGCATCCTGGAATTTTCGCATGGTAGGCCGTCTCAAACCAGGAATGAGCGTCGCCCAGGCACAGACCGACGCGCAGCGCGTGGCTCAGGAGACCATGCGCGAGTTCCCGGCCTTCATGCGGAGCATTCGCATTCGTTCTGTCGTGACGCCGCTGCAGGAGGACACCGTAGAACAGTCCCGCCCGCTGGTGCGGACCTTATCATTCGCCGTGATTGTGGTCCTGATGATTGCCTGCGCTAACCTGGCGGGTCTTCTGCTGGTGCGCTCCATCCGCAGGCGAAGAGAAATCGCCGTTCGCATGGCCCTGGGTGCGAGCGCGGCAAGCTTGCTGCGTCGAGCCGTCATTGAAAGTCTGGTAATCAGTCTCGCCGGTGGAGCGCTGGGGCTGGCGCTGGCCGCCATAGCTCTGCGTGCCGGCGTGAGCTTCTTGCCGGAAACGCTGCCGCGCATTCGCGAGATTGGCCTGGACTGGCCGGTCGTAAGCTTCGCCGTGGGACTCGCACTTCTAACCGGCTTGCTTTGCGGACTGGCCCCTGCCTTCGCCGCCATCCATACCAGTGTCAACGAAACACTTAAAGCGGGTGGACGTACCGGGACCTCGGGTAGCGGCCACGCGAGGCTGCGTTCGGCACTCGTCGTTGCGGAAATCGCCGTAGCCCTGGTGCTGCTCACCGCCTCTGGCCTTCTGCTGCGCAGTTTTGAAAAAATGCGCGACGTCGATCTAGGCTTTCGCCCTGAGCATACGCTCTCGGGGCTGTACATTCTGCCCCATCGGGAGTATGCCACCCAACCGGCGATCGACGAATTTAACGAAAGCCTGCTCAGGAACCTATCCCAGTTGCCGGGGGTGGAAGCCGTGGGAATCACGGCGCTGTTGCCCGCCACCGGCTATAGCTTCGAGATCGCCTTTACGCTGGATGGCTATGTTCCGCCAAAAGGCACAGGCATGAATATAGCCTCGATGTCGATGGTACTTGGCGATTCATTTCACGCCCTTGGCATCCGTCTGCTGCGCGGCCGCTTATTCACTCCCCAGGACAAGGCGAACTCCCAGTTAGTAGCGATCGTAAACCAGAAAATGGCTCAGCATTACTGGCCCGGGCAGGATCCTATCGGCAAACGGCTTCGGCGAGGCTTGCCGGAAACGGCTACTCCCTGGATGACTGTAGTAGGCGAAGTGGAGGACGTGAAGCTGGGCTCGCCCGATGCGGACACGATGCAACAGGTATACCAGCCGGTAACGCAGTCGGTCGCAACGGAAGGCGACTTTGCCACACCCGGGGAATTGAGTGCTGACTATGGCTATATCGTGCTCCGCACAAGCGTGCCTCCCGACCAAATGGAAGATGCGTTGCGCGCTGTTGTACGCAAGCTTGACCCGCAGTTGCCGCTCTACAAGGTACAGACTATGGAGAACACTATCTCCGAAAGCGAAGCGCCTCGCCGTTTCAACACCGTACTGATCTCATCCTTTGCCATGATTGCCGTGCTGCTCAGTGTGCTTGGAATCTACAGCGTCATTGCCTTTTCGGTCGCATTACGCGAACCGGAGATGGCGCTTCGCCTCGCGCTTGGCTGTCAACGCTCTCGGGTACAGGCGCTCGTTTTGACATCCGGGGTGAAGCTCGCAGCCTTTGGGTGCATTTTGGGTTTGGTGGGCGCTGTAGCCACATCCCGTCTATTGCGTTCCTTTCTCTTTGGGGTGAGTCCATTCGATCCCGTTGTGCTTACAGTTTCTTCCGTCGGCATGTTACTGCTGGCGCTCGCCTCTTCTGTGCTGCCGGCCAGACGCGCATCCAGTACGGATCCCATGCTGGCGCTGCGAGGCGAATAGGAAAAGCGCAGCTGGTAACTACATCTTAGTGGTTGACCGTCCCCATCCCCGCGTGGGCATTGAACGCATGCATGCAGCTTAGCAACATTGGAGAAGTGATGACAGCACCTCCAAAAGTGAAAACAAACTTGCAGAAACCAGACAGGCGACGCTTTCTATGGTCTTTGGCGAGTCTTGGGTTGACTGCAAAAAGCCAGGCATCCGAAAACCGGTCGGAGCCCGTGTACCGGTTTGTGACACCGGTATGTGAGGTGCGGATGAGTGTTCAATATTTTGCAAGCTCCTCGGTCAACAGCTTTCATTTCCGTGATAATCTCACGAATCGCACTTTTTGCCTCTCTGCAACGGGAGATCAGGACCAAGGTTGTCTCGAGCGATTTGTGGGTTCTATGGCCATCGCCCATTATCAATTTCGCTCACGGCTTCATTCTCAAGCGCCCCTCAATCTGCGAGAGCGCGTGCTGACAATCGATCATGACAGTCGAATAAGCCCTCGCGCTCCCTTCGAAAGGGTGCTGGCTGTTGAACGTGCCGCCGTCAGTGACATTCAGGCATTTGGCTACAATGCAGACAACGCGGAGCAAACAACAGCCAATGCAAATGGTCTCGCGGTGTGGTATCTCGTGCGCCAGGATCTGTACCTGAATGACCAGGCCACAGCCTTTCTAGTGATTCATTGGAAACATACCCTCAATCTCATAAGCCTCTTGGATGTGATTCCCGGCGATGGAACTAAGTTAATCGGGGATTGATTCCTGATTGCATCCCTCTTTCGGGCCGGCGCTGACTCATAAATAAATGTTCCGCCTGCCGATTGCCTCGGATCGGGTTGTCTTCGCCAGGCTCGGCCCGGAATAGGTTTCGGTTGGCTGGGGAGGCGTTCTGAAGAAAAAATTTGAGACTGGGAACATCCTTCGTCGATTGCTCGTATTCACCCCGCAGAGGGGCGGCTATGCACACTCTGCGCCAAGACATTGCTTATGCTCTGCGACAAATGCGGTTGTCTCCGGTCTTCACCCTGACAGCCATGCTGACTCTGGCCTTGGGCATTGGCGCAACGACGGCGATTTTTTCGCTGATCCACTCCGTCATGCTCAAGTCGCTGCCAGTGGTTGATCCATCGAGCCTCTTTCGCGTGGGTGACGGCAATGATTGTTGTGTCGAAGGCGGCCTGCAGACCAAGTGGGGTTTTTATTCCTACCAGCTCTATCAGCGGTTCCGGGAAGCGGCGCCGGAATTCGAGCAATTGGCTGCTTTCCAGGCAGGCGGAACGCAATTCAGCGTGCGGCGCAGCGACACCGATCACCAAACAAAACCGCTGCGAGGCGAGTATGTTACCGGAAACTACTTCGCCACCTTCGGCGTTCAGGCTTTCGCGGGCAGGACGCTCGTGCCTGCCGATGACCGGCCCGCGGCATCGCCCGCAGCCTTGCTTAGTTATCGTGCCTGGCAGCAGGAATACGGCGCCGACCCTAAGGTCATCGGCTCAAGCTTTATGGTGAATAGTCATCCCTTCACCATTGTTGGTATTGCGCCACCGGGCTTCTATGGGGAAACACTGCGCAGCGATCCGCCGGAGATATGGCTTCCCATACAGCAAGAGCCCATGCTGGCGGGGACGAACTCTCTGTTGCCGCAAACGAATGCATGGCTTCGTGTGATCGGGCGGCTTCGCCCCGGAGCTACTACAGATGGACTGGACGCCCGCTTTACGGGAATCTTGCGGCAATGGCTGGTCACTGATTTTGTCGGCGACATGTTGAGGGAATATCTGCCGCAAATAAAAGCCATGTTGCCCAAACAAACTATCAAGGTTATCCCCGCCGGCGCAGGCGTGGGAGCGATGAAAGAGGGTTACAAAGACAGCCTGCGCATCCTGCTCATTGTCTGCTGCCTGGTGCTGCTGATCGCCTGCGCAAATATTGCCAACCTGCTGATGGCTCGCGGAACGGCCCGCAGGGCGCAAACCTCGGTGCGTTTGGCCCTCGGAGCTTCAAGAAAGCGTCTCATTCGCCAGTCGCTCACGGAAAGCATCGTCCTTTCCTGCCTGGGAGGATTGGCCGGCATGGCCATCGCTTATCTGGGAGTTAAGGTGATCGTCATGCTGGCCTTCCACAGCGCGCGCTTCGTTCCCATTGATGCCCGGCCCTCTTTGCCCATTCTTGCTTTCGCCTTTGGCCTCTCGCTCTTCACCGGGGCACTCTTCGGCACTGCGCCCGCGTGGCTTACCTCGCATGCGGACCCCGCGGAAGCTTTGCGCGGGGCCAACCGCAGTACGCGCGACACTTCATCGATGCCGCAGAAAGCTTTGGTCATCCTGCAGGCTACACTCTCCATCGTTCTGCTCGCCGGAGCAGGACTGCTCATCCGCAGCCTGCAGAAGATGGAGCATCAGGACTTCGGCTTTGAGACGGATCACCGTATCAACATTGCGGTGAACGCGCCGTTCTCCGGCTACTCTCCGGAGAAGCTGGACGCTATCTATCGCGAACTGCAGACCCGCCTGGCCGCCATCCCCGGCGTGCAGCGGGCCGGTCTCGCGCTCTATTCTCCCTTCACCGATAACTGGGGCGAGATGGTCATCCGCGAAGGCCACGGCGTCCCCAATGTGAGCGAAGATCAGGGCTCCTCGTGGGACCACGTCAGCGCCGGCTATCTTGAGCTGATGGGGCAGCACATCGTACGTGGCCGAAGCATCACGGAACAGGACACAGCGGCGACGCGCAACGTTGCGGTGGTGGATGAAGTCTTTGTGCGCAAGTTCTTCAAGAAAGGGGAGGAGCCGATCGGCACGCACTTCGGCTTAAATAAGGCGGACTACAGCGGCACCTTCGAGATTGTCGGCGTGGTCCGCGAAGCGAATTACACTGATCCCACCGGTCACTTTAGACGCCCCTTGTTCTTCGTACCGCTGGCCCAGCATGTGCATTACCCCATCGCCATGCTGCAGATGATCGACGACCGTACTCACCTGATCGAGAGCGTGGTTCTACAACTGCGCGGCAGCATGGAGGGCCTGGAGCCGCAAATCCGCCGCGTCTTCACGGAAGTGGATCCCAACCTGACCATCCTGAACATCCACACGATGGAGGAACAGGTCGCTAACCGGCTTGATCAACAGCGCACTGTTGCGCAGATGACCGGGCTATTCGGCGTTCTCGCACTGATACTGGCTGCTGTGGGACTGTACGGAGTGACCGCCTATACCGTTGAGCGCCGCACCAGCGAAATCGGTGTAAGGATGGCCCTGGGCGCTGATCGAGGCAACGTGATCCGGCTGGTTCTGCGCGGAGCATTCCTGCAAGTTCTCATCGGACTGCTCATTGGCATCCCAGCTTCGATCGGATGCTCACTCCTGATCGCTGCACAGCTTTACCAGGTCCGGGGTTGGGATCCGTTGGTTCTTGGGGGATCCGTCCTGGCGCTTGGGGTCTGCGCGCTCTTCGCCAGCATTATCCCGGCGCAGAGGGCCGCCTCCATCGATCCGGTGCAGGCCCTGCGCGCGGAATAATGCGCGATCTGTCCCTTCACAAGGGATGGGTGGCCCACACCCCGGATTTCCTGTGAAGTTTACTGGCGGTGGGAACCCGGGGCACCCCTTGACACGAGCCTGCTGGAGATTGAGAATCGCTGCAATTCGAAACGATTCTCGTGGGTGTCCATGTCCGCTGCGTTCCGTATTGATCCCGCTCACACCGCCGTCCTCAGCATGGATTGTCAGGCCGGCATCGTCTCCATCTATACAAAGGGTGATCGGACAGCCTTTCTTGTGCGTGCCGCCGGCGTCCTGAAATACGCTCGCGCGTCCCACATTACGGTCATCCACGTTAAAGTTGGCTTTCGCCCAGGTCTTCCGGAAGTCGGTTCCCAAAACCAGCTATTCAGCGCAATCAAGGCTTCTCCACAACATCAAAAACTGTTTCAAGAACCCTTGGGCAACATCGACCCGGCGCTCGCTCCCGTGGAAAACGAAATCGTTATCACCAAGCATCGTATTAGCGCTTTCACCGGTACTGACCTCGCCATGATTCTCCGCGTCAACAACCTTGACACTCTCGTCCTCTTCGGCATCTCGACCAGTGGCGTTGTCCTCTCCACTCTTCTCGAGGCCTGCGACGCCGATTTCCGCCTCGCCGTCATCAAGGACTGTTGCGCCGATCTCGACGCGGATCTGCATGGCACGCTCATGGAGAAGCTGTTTCCGATGCGGGCCACTGTCCTCTCAGCCGCTGACTTCCTCGAGAACCAGCCTGTTGCATAGGTTTTCGCGCATTGCGGGCTCCCAAATAGCAATCGCCCTGGAGACTGTTAGGCTGTTTGACCCAACTGGCGGGACGTACAATGCATTCCAAATGCGCATTCGTCGGCCACTCGTTATCTTCCCGCTTGTGCTCCTGCTTTTTGGATTCCATCTTCGCTTTGCGCACGCGCAAACCTCACCGGCTCCCGCCATTGTCACTATCGACGGGCTCGGAAAGGGTATGGTCGATCTCTCGGGACCCTGGCGTTTCCATATCGGCGACGACCTGCGATGGGCCGATGCCAGCATCAACGACACTCCGGGTGAAGGCGGTTGGGAAACCATCCTTCCCGATCGCCCGTGGGGCGCGCAGAGCCACTATGCCTATAGCGGCTTTGCCTGGTACCGCCTGCACCTTCGCATCACACCCGCTCCTGATGTCAAAACCGACTTCGAATTGCTCCTGCCCCGGCTGCAAGACGTCTGCGAGGTTTACTGGAACGGCAGATTGGTGGGCCACTACGGAAAGCTACCTCCGCACCCGTCCTCGCCGGCCTTGAATGCGCCCGCGGCCTTCACCTTGCCCGGTTCTCTCTCTGGCACGCTCGCCATCCGTGTTTGGAATGGACCGCTCGGCTCCAGCGCGACCGGTGATGGCGGGGGAATTGCAGAGACCCCACTGGTGGGAGATTCCAAATCAATTACCGCGTACATCGGCACGTGGAACTACGATTTCCTGCGCAGCACGCTTTACATCAACTCGCGGAACATTCTCTACTTTTTCGTAGCCTTGGCAGCCTTCGTCCTGTGGCTCCGCCGCAGGACGGAAACCCTGCTCCTGTGGTTTTCCATCTTCGCTGTCTGCCCGGCTATCTGGACGTCGGTCTACACCATGCGCCTTCCGGTCTCCGCCCAGTTCAGCCAGTTCATGCTGCAGCCGCTATGGGTCCTGCGCAATGTCGCGCTTTGGTTCCTTCTCATCGAGATGCTTCACCTCCGCAGCCATCGCGGGCTGGTCCGCTGGGCAAGGATCCTTGCCGCTATCAGCCTGATTGGTTCATTCCTCGACGGCTGTCTTACCTATGCGCCCACAAGCTGGATCTCGCCGCACACCAGCGCCTGGATCGATGGGATCCTCACCGTAATCATTGAACCGTGCCAGCTCTATCTGCTGGTGCTGGTGGCGTACGGTTTCCGTCAGAAACTTGACTCCGTACGCTGGGTGCTCGGTGTGAGCGCATCTCTTTCCCAACTCCTGGCTCTCATTGTTGCCACCGCCCGGCAGGGCCAGCGATTCACCCACTGGACTCTGGCGGAGAATCTGTCTTCGCCGCTGTTCCATTTGGGTCCGGTCTACTTCAACGCAGACATCCTACTCGATCTGCTGGTGTTCCTCTCGATCATCTACACGGTCTATCGCTACATTCGTGACCAGCAACATCGCAAGGCCATCCTGGAGCAGGAACTGAACAGCGCCCGCGAACTCCAGCAAGTCCTCATCCCCGAAAAGCTACCCACTCTGCCGGGCTTCAGCATCTCCAGCGCTTATCTGCCTGCGCTCGAAGTGGGCGGTGACTTCTTCCAGATCATCCCTCTTGATGGCGCGGCCGCGGGATCCACGCTCATCATCCTCGGCGACGTCAGCGGGAAGGGACTCCGCGCCGCGATGGCCGTCTCGCTCATCGTGGGTGCTGTGCGCACGCTCGCAGAAACTACGTCCCATCCGGCCGAAATTCTCGCCGGCCTCAGTCGCCGCCTCCACGGCCGTCTTCAGGGCGGCTTCTCGACCTGCGTTGCCCTGCGCCTCGACCCCCAGGGCGCCTGTACCTTAGCCAGCGCCGGCCACCCCGCGCCTTACTTCAACGATAAAGAGATGGACTTGCCCGGCGCTTTGCCCCTGGGCATCGATCCTGCGATCGCCTATGAGGAGGCCATCGTGCACTTCAATCCTGGCGACCGCTGCTCTCTTTACACTGACGGTCTGCTCGAGGCACGCGCTTCCTCCGGCGAGATTTTCAGCTTCGAACGGCTGCAAATCCTGTTCGCTTCGGGCGCTAACGCTGCGGAGGCCTCCGAAGCCGCCGTCGCATTCGGCCAGGATGACGACATCACGGTAGTCACCCTGACGCGGCTAGCGAACGCGTGACCCCCGTTCCTGATCTGGGAGGAAGGTTGTCTTCATTCAAGGATACCCAACCTATGACACAGTGGTTCGCGCGTCCTGTCCTACACGTGACCGACGTTGAGGCCTCGCTCCGCTTTTACGTTGATCGGCTCGGCTTCACGAACCCCTGGCGTTACGACAAGAGCGGAAGAGTGCACGTCGCACAGGTCGATCGGCAGGGCTGCGCGCTTATCTTGGCCGACACGTGGCCGGAGAAGATTGGCAACGGGCTATTGTTCATTTCCCTAAACGTCCAACCGGAGACGCGCGAGTCCGCAATCGCAGCGCTTGATGGGTTACGCGCGGAATTAGAGGCCAAGGGCGTTCCGGTCAAGGAGGGTTCGTGGGGCTACCGGCTCCTGGTGGTCGATGATCCCGACGGCAATCAGCTCTTCTTCAACTATCCGAGCGAGACTGCATCCAGCGAGACTGCTAGAGATGAATCGTAATGGCCCAGCTGCGCCTCTCCAGGACACGCGAGTGCCGCTGCAATTCCGTGAGGTATCCAGACGTGGATTGAAAGGCTTCGGAACATAGTCGTTCGCGCCGATCTCCAAACCCAACACTCGATCAGTGTCCTGTGCTCGCACGGGCTCGATACTAGACTATCCATCTGCCCGGTGAGATCTGTCTTTACCCAACTTTACGTTGCTTAACCAATCTTTATCGCGTACCCCGCAAGCGAGTGGTGAACTCAAGAAGTGCGACCCTTGTTCTACACCGACCTTACTGTCAGGGAGGCAACCAGAATGTTGAACGCGTTAGCCGGCATGGGTCCGGGGCCGAAAGCAGACGGGAGGGCAACCGGCGGTCTCGCGCGCCCGGAAAAACGTCGAGTTCCGCTCTGGATGATGGCGGGATTCTGGGTCAGCATCACAATTTCTGTTGCGGTGGTCTTGCGGCGTCTGGTTGCTTTGGCGCGGCCTTCGCACGTTGGTCCGCAGCAGATGCTGGCGCTGGAAAGAGCGTTTGCGTCCCGTTCTGCTCTGACGCTCGCTCATATAGTGCCTGCACTGCTGTTCGTCCTGTTACTCCCCTTTGTGTTTATCCGCCGTACCTCCGCTACATGGGCGGAGCGGCTGTTTTTCCCTCTCGGGGCAGTGGTGGGAATAACCGCCTACCTCATGAGTGCCGATGCGATCGGGGGCTGGGTCGAGCGCTCCGCGGTGCTTCTATTCAACAGCCTTTACCTGTTTTCCCTTGCCAGGGCCTATGGATACATGCGCCGTGGAAACTATGTGCGGCAGCGACGCTGGATGGTGCGAGCGGTTGCTGTGCTGCTCGGCATCGCCACCACCCGGCCGGTCATGGGCGTTTTCTTCGCAACCAGTGGACTAACGCATCTTGAGCCAAATCAATTCTTCGGAATCGCATTCTGGATCGGCTTTTCAATCAACACAATCGCTGTAGAACTCTGGCTCCATTCCAGGCAGCGCCCATCTCAAACGGCAAGAATGGCAACCAACTCGGCGTCCTAGCCGAAGCCCGTCCCCCAAAGCCCTGCGGTGCGGAAAAAAGTATGCGCATTAAGCGCGCTAAGCGCACTAAGGCCGTCGGATTTTCGGCTACGGAAGCGGTCTCGAGTTGCCATAGCGCGGGAAGAATCAAATTTCCTGGACGATTGGTCGAATTCCGGTCCCGCCGTTCGTCGTTATAGTGAAGGCACAGGGCAACTGGGCCTCGTGAAGGCCATTACAAGGCCGGAATCAACGATAAGGAGTAACTCAATGCGCTTTATGATGATGGTGATTCCCAAAGGATATGAATCGGCAGCGCCGGACGCGGTTCCGAGTGCTGAAGCCGTGGGAAAGATGATGGACTACAACAAGAGCCTGCAACAAGCGGGCGTGCTGCTCGCGCTCGATGGGCTCTTACCGCCTTCCACTGGGGCGCGGATCTCGTGGGCGAACGGCAAAGCCACAGTTACGGATGGGCCGTTTGCTGAGGCCAAAGAAGTGATCGGGGGTTACTGGATCATTCAAGTGCGCTCACGTGAAGAAGCGATCGAATGGGCCAGGCGAGCGCCGATGGCTAACAACGAGATCATTGAAGTTCGCCAGATTCACGAGATGAGCGATTTCCCCGAAGATGTGCAGAAGGCAGCCGAAGGCTTTGAGCATCCCGCGACCTCCGCAGCCGCGAAGGCATGACGGACATTCACAGGACGATTGAGGCCGTGTGGAAGATCGAGTCCACACGGCTCATCGCCGGGATTGCCCGCGTTACCCGCGATATCGGCATTGCAGAGGAGCTCGCCCAGGACGCGCTCGTCTCAGCCCTCGAGGTGTGGCCCGAGGAAGGTATCCCCAAAAATCCCGCTGCGTGGCTGATGACGGCGGCGAAGCGCCGCGCCATCGATTCTTTGCGCCGTGGTCGCATGCTCGTACAAAAGCACGAAGAAATTGCCCGGGAACTTGAATTTCAACAGCAGCAACTCGCAGATGCGCTGGATCAATCGCTGGACCAGATTATCGACGATGACGTCCTGCGGCTTATCTTTACCGCGTGCCATCCGGTCCTTGCGCTGGAAGGGCGCATCGCCCTTACGTTGCGTCTGATCTGTGGCCTCACCACGGCGGAGATCGCCCGCGCCTTCCTGGTGCCCGAGAAGACCCTGGGACAGCGGATTTTTCGTGCCAAGAAGACTCTGTCGGAAGCTCATGTTCCCTTTGAGACGCCGCGCGGGGACGAGCTGCGGCGCAGGGTGGAGTCAGTACTTTCAGTCGTCTACCTGATTTTCAATGAGGGATATACCGCGACATCCGGAGATGAATGGATGCGGGCTGGACTCTGCGACGAGGCGCTGCGGCTCGGACGCATGCTGGCGCAACTTCTTCCCGGCGAATCTGAAGTCCATGGTCTTCTGGCATTGATGGAGTTGCAGGCATCGCGCACCGCGGCACGCCGGGGACGGAAGGGCGAAGCAGTTTTATTGCGGGACCAGAACCGCTCTTTGTGGGACTACGCGCAGATTCAGCGAGGAATGGCCGCGCTCGGACACGCGCAAAAACTGGGTGGGGGCGCAGCTAACTATGCCTTACAGGCGGCGATTGCTGCCTGTCACACGCGAGCCCGCGCAGCCGAAGAGACGGACTGGGAGCGGATCGTTCTTCTCTACGACGCTCTGCTGCGGATAAGCCCGTCGCCCATCGTGGCGCTGAATCGGGCGGTGGCCCTTGGCATGGCGCAAGGCCCCGCCGCTGGACTCGATGCAGTGGATAGGCTCACCGCTGAACCAGCCTTGGCTGGCTACCATCTGCTTCCCAGTGTTCGCGGAGATCTGCTCACGAGAATGGGGAGGTTCACCGAGGCGCGTGAGGAGATCCAACGCGCAATCGCAATGACGCAGAACCTGCGGGAACAGGAGTTATTGATGGAAAGGCTAAAGCAGATTGAGAAGGCCGACTTGTCAGCTTAGGTGCCCCAACCTGTTTCAAGCCAAACAAGTGCCTTGGGAGTAGCGACCGACGAGGATTTCAATGGGGTGCTTTTCGTCGGTCCCTTTACCTCCCGTCCCTTTATCTCCCCGGCCTTCTTACCCTTTTCGAACCCTGAGTTCACCAAAGAGGTTCGATGCGGCCACGAAGTGACTTTAGCAAAAGCCGTGTGGCCCTCCCCTGCAGCCGATCTAGGAAAGCGGCTTGGCCGCAAAGATTTCCAGCTGCTGAATCTGCGGTGGTTTAGCAAATAATTCTTCGGCATTGGCGAAGAGTGCCTTGGCAATCGCGCCGTTCAGATGCGCTTGCAGGCCTGCGTCATTCGCGAATGTATCGAAAATACCGAATGTGGCCGGTCCGATGCGAAACGCGAACCATGTCGATGTGCCCGCTTCTTGTATAGCCAATGGTTGTGCGGATTTCAGGAACTCTTCGACCGCACCTTCTTTACCCGGTCGTGCTTCCAGTGTGGCTGATATTGCAAAACGATCCATGTTTTCTCCCAATTCCCTGGTTAATGTGGTGTGGCGTGGACCAGAGAAACTATCTCTGGCCCTCTTCGGTTTCCATCGCCGGCTCTGGTCGCACTTTTTCGCAGCATCGACTCGATTGAGCAAAAGGCCCCTATATGATTGACGGGAGGAGAAAAGGTTACAACAGGCACGAATACGTGAGGAAAGCCCGGACGATCTCAGCGCCGACCTGGTGATCTTGGTTGTAACCTCCCTCCATCCCGGCGCGTCTACTGGATGGCAGATAAACTCTCAGAAGAGGATAAGAGTATCGTGACAGAGCACACCGGGGTACCTGCACTAAAAAGACAGAGGCAGGGTTCCTGGCTCATCGGTCTGACGGGCTTCGTTTTTATTTTGTTGCAGAGTGCATGTACTGCGGTGATGGCTATCAGCGGCCTTCGCTTGCTGATTGGGTTGGGTTCACTGGCGGCTGCCTCTCTCCTTCCCGGATTCATATTTTCAATCCATACTGACAAAATCCGCACTCCGATGATCGTTATTGCCGTTTTTGGGTCCGTTCTCAATCTTTATGTCGTGTGGAGAATACGATCCCTGCGAGCACGACCCGCGTCGCAATGGAGAGCGCAGCCGGTCACTGCCAAACAACGCCGGTCGGAGACCATTCAAATCGTGCTCTCTATTCTGACTCTCCTGCTGGTTGTAGCTGAGATTCTCGCGCACCACGTCTTGCACGGCTCATTTTTAGCACTCTAGCCGCCTCCGGTTTCGTGCAATTCCAGGTCGATGCGCGCATGCAGGCGGTCGCTGAAGCCAACCGGCAGCTCAAACACGCGTTCATCCGCGGTGAGGATGATGATGTTGCGAGTGGAGTCCAGAATGGCAGAGCAGATCTCGCAGTGCTCAAGGTGCTTCTGAACATCCAGCCGAATCTCCTCCGGCAATGCGGCATCCAGATAGCCGGAGATGTAGCCCCAAACGTGTTTGCATTCTATAACCATGGGAACCACCTCCTTTTTGGGCTTGGGTTGACACTCTTCAAGAGTGGGCCAAGTCGCTTCTGCAACATCATGCGTGCCCGATGAAGCCGCACTTTAACAGACGGGACACTGATGCCGAGCGCTCCCGCGGTTTCTTTGGCGCTGAGTTCCTCAACATCGCGTAGCTGAAAGACCTGGCGATAGATTGTGGGGAGGCTGATCACTGCTTCCTGAAGCGTCCGACGAATCTCCTGCCGTTCCACAGCTTCCGAAGGAATTTCGCGCCAGTCGCGGAACAAAGCCGGAGACACAACTCCTGAGTCATCGGGAGGATCGGCAAGTGATTCCATGCGAACGATCGTCTGTCGCCGAAGTAGGCTTCTCGCTTCGTTGAGTGTGATGCTGATGAGCCAGGTACTGAACTTGGATTCCGCCCTGAATGTGGATAGGTTATGAAAGGCCTTCAGGAAAGCCTCCTGTGCGATATCCTCCGCGTCGGCCTCATTCTTCACAAAAGAGAGCGCCATCATGTAGACGCTTCGCTCATGTGGGCGGATCAGGTCGTGATACAACTGAGTGTCTCCCGCCAGAATCGACGCAATCATCGCTGCCTCGCTGTCGTTCTGCATCGTCATCGTTACGCCGTTTCTTTAAACCGTTTCGCGATGAGCGCATCCATTGCGAACAAACCGGGGCCAAATATCAGAATCATTAATGAGGCGAAGAGAAACGTATATGGGTCGGCTACATAGAACTTGCCAGGATCGGAAAAGATGGAAGCCAGCGCTTCATGATCGGCTGTCCAGTAGGCCACGAACATGTTACCGGCAAGAAGAAACCCGATGATGCGGGAACCAAGGCCGAGCATCAATAGAATGCCGCCTATGAATTCCAGACCAGAGATAAAGTGTGCGTTGAACACGGGAAATGGAATATTCAGGCTGGCGAAGAATCCAGCTATCTTTTCGAGGTGGTGCAGCTTACCCCAACCTGTCTGAGCAAATTGAAAGCCCCAATAAAGACGCACGGCCAGCAACATGGGGGAGCGCAGCGTAGAAGTGGCTGCAGCAAATCGAAGATACAAACGAACCAGCTTACTCGTGAACGACCTCTTCGTGGTAGTCCGCCCACCATTCATCGCGTATGAGATTGTTGTCATCGTTCATTAGAGCGGATACGCGAGATTTGGTTACGGGCAATCCGGACACCCTTGGCGACGTAATCTCAAAGCCAATCAGGGCCGCCCGTCATCGCACTGCTGTGGATTGCTCCCTTCGCGTGCCGGCGCTACATCCGCATCGGAATCGTTCAGGCGCTTGTAACCATTTCCCGCACTAAGCCTCCAATGTGCAGCACGAGGGAACGCAAAACCGCTCTCCTGGATCTCCGTGGAGGTGTTCCTTCGTGCTATCGCCCCCATTTCCTCGACCACAACGCCCAGAGCGCAACGCCTGGCCTAACTAAGAAAGGAACTCAGATGAAGACCACCTCAGTAAGTTCTCTCGCTCTGGCTGCGGCAGTCGCAGGCCTGCTTGGCGGCACTGCCGCCCGGCTCAACGCACAATCAGTCTCTGGCCATTCGCAAGCGACAGCAAGCTCCTCCTCAGCAGTCGCCGGCGTGATGGTTGCCTCCGAAAAAGATCTCCCCAAGCATGCTTGCAAGGGTCAGAACGACTGCAAGGGCCAGGGAGGTGGCGATAAAGCGCACCGGGGAAAGAACTCTTGCAAGGGCCAGGGCGCTTGCGCTACGGACGGCTCAACGCCACCGAAGAGCTAACGTCAATCTGTGTAGGAGGTTTGTCTCCGCGCAGATCTCCTACGCGGTATTTCTGAACCACGCGGATCGGAGTACACATGCCTGCCAATCGTTTCAATGGATTCACCGATTATGGCGTCGGAATCGGGTTACGGGTACCGCATTACGGTCATATTTTTGCAGAGAAACCTGTTGTCGACTGGTTTGAGATCATCTCAGAGAATTACATGATCGATGGTGGGCTCCCTCTCAAAATGCTGGATCAGATTTTGGAGAGATATCGAGTGGTGCAGCACGGCGTCTCCATGTACTTCGGTTCGGCGCAGCCTCTGAACCGCGACCATTTGAAACGCCTTAAGGAGCTTACAAAGCGGACGAAGACACCCTGGCTCTCCGATCATCTCTGCTGGGGAAGCGTCGATGGGAGGTATACCCACGACTTGCTGCCTCTGCCCTACACATTTGAGGCGGTTCGCACGACCGCAGAACGCATCAGACAGGTTCAGGATTATCTGGAAATTCCGATTGCTGTTGAAAATGTCAGCAGCTATGCGGAGTTTCATGAGTCTCAGATGACCGAATGGGAGTTCCTGAACGAAGTGGTTCATGGGGCAGACTGCGGCATGCTTCTCGACGTGAACAACATCTACGTCTCCTCGCAGAATCACGGCTTCGATCCGATGGAATACGTGAACAGTATTGCCGCTGATCGGGTCGCGCAAATCCACATCGCAGGCCACTCGAAGTTCGAAAAGTACACTCTCGACACGCATGATCATCCCGTCCTTGATCCGGTGTGGAAGATGTACGCCAGGGCTATTGAGCGCATCGGGCCGACAGCAACGTTGCTCGAATGGGATGACAACATTCCGTCATTCGATGAAGTCCACAACGAAGCGCTCAAGGCCAATTGCTACCTGAAGCCGGCGGAGAGCGAAAGGCCGCGACATACAGAGATTCTGGATGAGGTTTTAGTATGAATCTCCTGGAGATACAGCGACGAATGGCTGAAGACGTGCACCGTCCGCTTACATCCGACTTTCAAATGCAGCGGGAAACGGAAAGCGGCGCATCCACGAAGGACCTGGCTGCCAGTTACATTACTCCAAATGCTCTGTTGACCTCCTTTGAACGGCTGGAGATTTACAACCGCCAATACTGGTTTCGCGTAATAGATGCCGTATCCGATGATTTCCCGGCACTGAATGCTATGCTGGGCGCAAAACGCTTCAGCGCTCTGGTGTTGGCCTATATCCGTGAGAACCCATCAACGTCGTGGACCTTGCGCGACCTCGGCGGCAAACTGCCGGACTGGCTGGCCGGTCATCCACAGTACACAGGCAAGCGGCACCTTCTTGCTATTGATATTGCCAGGCTTGAATGGGCCTATGTGGAGGCCTTCGACCGCAAGAAAAGTCCTCCACTCTCTGCGGAGGATATTCAGGGTCTCGGTCCCGACGCGCGGATCACATTACAGCCGCATATTCAGTTGCTCGAACTCAGGTATCCCGTGGATGAACTGGTTATGGCTGTCCACAGGCGCACGCCGGAGACGGACATTGTCAGTAGCGCTGCGCTGGGGAGAAAGCAACGGAAGAGGGTCCCTCTGCCCCCAATGCACCGTACCCCAACCTTTCTGGCGGTGCATCGCTTCGATGATCAGGTTTACTACCGTCGTATCGAACGCGAGGCGTTCCGAATGTTTTCGGCTCTGGGCAATGCTTCCTCGATTTCGGATGCTATTGACAATGCCTTCTCCGGCAGCGACTTGGATACAGAGCATCTGGCAATGAAAATCCAGGAGTACTTCAGTCATGCCGCACAACTCGGCTGGTTCTGCCGCGCGCCCTTTGTGTCGGAGTTTGAAAAGGTCGTGTGACCTGCGTTCACTATTTTTGGGATTGCTGTAACCTTATGAGCTCTGCGCGGTCTCACGAACACAGTCTTTCCAGATCAGACGGAGCGTGTTTCGATGAAAAAGTTTGCAGCCGCAACCGATATGTGTGCATTCCGTTCAGGCCGCCAGTCCACCTTTTCGTTCAAACCGTACATTGCAACTCTCTGTGCACTGTTGTTTAGTTTCAGTCTCTTCGCCGAAACACCCAAAGTGGGCACCAAGGGACCGGATTTTACGCTCTCCACGCCCACAGGCACTCCTGTCAAGCTATCCGAGCAGGAACATAGAGCTAAAGTCGTTCTCATCCTATTGCGGGGTTACCCAGGCTATCAGTGCCCTTATTGCCAGAGGCAGGCACACGATTTCATTGAGCACGCTCCGGCCTTCGCAACGAAAAAGGCGATCGTGCTTCTTGTCTACCCCGGACCTGCAGCCGATCTTGACCAGCGCGCGAAGGAGTTTCTCGCCAAGCAAGCCAATCTTCCCGCGAATGTCATCCTGGTCACCGACCCTGACTACAAGATGACGAATCTTTACGATCTTCGGTGGGATGCTCCGCACGAAACGGCCTATCCTTCTACCTTTATCCTCGACCGGAGGGGAACAGTCCTATTTGAGAAGATCAGTCACGGCCACGGAGATCGGACCACGGCACAAGACATCCTCGATCAGCTTCCCGGTAATACAGCTCACGGATTCTGAGTCGCTATCTTCTTCCCTCAGCGTAGAGAGCGAGAACGTCAGAGATCGCTCGGTTGAGAGGCGCTGAAACGCCCTTCTCAGACGCTAGTCTGGAAACCGCCCCGCTCAACCATGGCAATTCCAGCCGTCGGCCTTCGTCGAGGTCGTGGTGCATGGAGGATGTCATGGAATTGGGTAAAGAGTCACAGAAGGCGAGCCGCTCCTCTGCATATCCCTTGCCGAGGTTGACGCCACAAGACGAGCCGACAGCTACAACCTCGCGCATCAGGTCGAGAAGGAAGGCCCGTGTCTGCGGGTTGGCAAGAATAGGACCTATCGATTGCCGCATGGAAGTGGTTGTGCCCGAGAGCCCTACCAGAAAGACGAATTTTTCCCAGATCACTCTCTCAATCGAATCGGTAAGCTCGGCGTCGATCGATGCCTGCCGGCACGCCTCGAGAAAGTTTGCCGCACGGGACGATCTTTCGCCGTTGTACTCACCGAATACGATGCGCTGGATGGAACCAGTGTGCTGGATGAGGCCAGGCTCCACGATGGACGCTGAGATGTAACAGCAGGCCCCAAGCACTGATTCGGCCGGCACGTATCGCCGTAAAACACTGTCTTTGTCCACGCCATTCTGAAGGGAGAGAATGGCGGCTCCTTGAGAGGCAATCGGCGCGAGCTCTGCCGCAACGCTTTGAGTGTCCCAGAGCTTGACCGCGACGATGACGAGATCCGGCAAGTGTAACTGGTCAATTCTTTCGACAACAGAGACCCTCGGGAGATGAAGGTCGCCGCGCGAACTGTGTACTCTCAGGCCGCTTGCTTTAATGGCCTCGAAATGTGGCCCACGCGCGACGAACGCAACCTCACAGCCTGAGGCGGCAAGCCGCGCACCAAAGTAGCCTCCGACTCCGCCTGCTCCGATAACAGCAATCTTCATTCGCGCACCTGTTGCCTGGAACGCAAAAGGGCGTCCAGAGAGCATGTGTTGTTGTTGAGAAACGCCAGCAGGGCGGCATATATGGACGCATAGATCAATTGCAACCCCGCACTCTGCCAATCCTGGCGGAGAGTGGACCCGAAGGTCAAAACGATGAGGAGGATCGATCCCGCGATCAGAGCCACGCGTGTGCGGAGTCCGGTCAGGACCAACAGGCCCAGAATCGCTTCAAGCCATGGCAATACAAGGCCGAAACCAAAAACGGCCCAAGCGGGCAAGAGTGTTTTCTGGAAAGAGGTGACCAGTGAATGAGCGAACGCAGATGGGCCGCCAATGATCCTGCTTATCCCGTGGACACATATGTTAACCCCGAGGGTCATGCGGAGAAGCAGATATGCAACAGTAATGTCTTTCGGGGTCTTGGTCGCGGATGCTTCCATGAGGCTCTCCTGACAAACCGTCGCACTGAGAATAGTTTAGAACGCCATCGTATCAACTCCGAGAACGCGACCGAAGTCAGAGCCTGAGCAAAGAGGATCAGATGGCGTCCCTGGTTCTCCGAGTGGGCACTCGGGTTGACGCAGCCCACGCAGGCAAGGAGGAGCTTGCCTGCGTGGGCCGGCAACGGGCCTCGGCCCGTTGCAATCACAGTGCAGCGATACCGTTGAAGCCCGCGGTCTTTGGCAAGCCTTCGATTTCGCCAGGGTTGCTGAGGGTGCCATCGGAATTGATGCTGTAGATGCCGACGGAACCCGTGCCGGAGTTGAGCGTGTAGAGGAATTTGCCGTCGCCGCTGACGACCATATCAAGATTAGTCGTGCCTGCGGGGTAGGAAGCGACAATGGTTGCGCCGATAGGAGTGAGGGCACCGTTGGAGCCGACAGAAAAGCCAGCGATCGTGGAAGTGGCGGAGTTGTCGGCGTAGACGAACTTGCCATTCGGAGTGATGGCGTTCCAGCAGTTACCGTCACCAAAACTAGGGAGGCTCTGGCTGATCGCAGTAATGGTGCCGTTGGCGTTGATGGTGTAGGAGGAAATGCTGGAAATATCCGTTCCGTTAGGCTGGTCTTCAGAAACAATGAATTGGCCGCCCGGCGTAAAGACGGTGCTGAAGACACCGGGGGTTACGCTGTGAGTGGTCACTACCGTCCCAAGGGTTCCGTCTGGTTTGATGGGAAAGGTGTCGATGTTGTTGGGAGCCTTTTCAATGACGACGAGTGTCTCACCGTTCGGGCTAACCGAGATGGAAGCGCCACCGGAGTTCGTGGCAGTGAGAAGCGCGGTGGAGTTGGGAATCTGGGAGAGGTGACCGAGGCCATTGGTGCGGAAGGCTACGATGGCTCCGTTTCCGCCCGCATTGAGGACGTAGACTGTGCCGTTGTGTTCTGCGACCGCGACGGGGAAGGCGCCGCCAGTGGGCTCTTGATCGACGAGGACGGGCAGACCGCCGAGGATGTGAAAGCTGGAGATGGTACCGCTGCCGGCGTTGATAGCAAACAGCAGGTTGTGGTTACCGCTGAGAGTGAGCGAACCTTGCGACTGCAATGGATCGGTGGTACCTCCGCTTCCGTGGCCACCAGTGGCAAAGCTCCCTCTCGAAACGAAGCCACCATCCTGGAGACGCTGATAGGCGAGTACCTCGTTTTTGACAGTGTCATTCGTCATGACAAAGACGGTTGAAGAGGAACCGATGACGTTCCCGGTGGCGTACGTGGTGGAGGTGAGTGCTCCGACACCGAGCGCGATGGTCAGCAGGCCACGAAATGCTTTCAACATTTGCTACTCCTTGGAAGGGTGAGAATTTGCGCCCAAAAAAAGATCCAGAGGCTGTCTGCGAAGGCAGCCCTGAAGCAAGATCCGCTTTGTGCGCAGATATTGGAGAGGCCAAGGGAAGAAAGGTTACAGGTTCGCGCATGAATGCCGAAAAGTTAATGGTGCAGGTTTTCCCGTTGGTTTGTTTGCTCGAGAGAAGCATGCTCGAACGTTGCATAGACGATCAAAAGTTGCTAACGTAGACGACCCTTCGCATATACATGAGCCGGTGTGGTTACACATCGCGACAAGAGGTTCGGCCGGTCGTGTCGTCGTATCCGCCGATACTCAATCCCATGATCTCGTCCTGCCATCTGCGCTGCGCACGGGCTTCCTCATGAGCAAATGAGACAGTCGTCCCTGGAAAACTTCGGAGGGCAGGTACCTTCTGTGTTCTGCGCAGAGGGGACACCTGGCCGCGATGGGCTGAGCAGGCAGAGTTTCGACCGGAGCAGGGATATTCTCACCGCAACCCTTGCATCGAAGGACGAAGCCGCACGATGGGGGAGGTCCTTGGAACATGAAATGAGTATAGGCGAATAAAAAGCGAAAGTAATCCACAGTTGGAATATTGATGCAGGATCACGAAGCACCCGGACATTTTTATTTGAAGACGAGAAGCTTCAGCCATCCCTCCCACGTGTCAGACCAGGCATGTGAAATGATGTTCGCTCGCAAATTTCCGCGCCACGCCGCCAGAATGCCGTAGAGAACCCCAAGGACGGAAATAACGGTAACGTTCCTCCATCCTTGATATCCGTGGCTGACCCCAAACACAACTCCTTGAAGGACGATCGCGACTGCGACACTCCCTGTTAGCGCAAGGAACTGCTTCTGAAGGTAACCGCGGTATACAACTTCTTCACAGATGCCCGCACTGACGCAGAGGATGATCCATAAGGCAACCTCGTTCCAAGATCGCGGGAGCAAGCTCTCTAACCCAGCCAGTTTCGTTCCAGGGAACAACTTGTCCAAGAGAAAGTGTGTCCCGTAGGCTGCTCCCTCCCATATAACCCAGAACAAAGCAGCGATCATGATGTCGACGAGAATCTCTTTGGGCCTTTTCCAACGCCCCCCAGAGAGAGTGGCAAGCGTGCCGCCGTTCCAGCGGACGCCGATATAGCAATAGCAGAACAATGCCCAATCTACGACTAGCGCAGAAATATAGAACGGGATGGCTTTGCTGTGGTCTGCCGACTGGCTTGCAGAAGCATTACTGGCATGGGCTGCGGCAGCTTGATGTTGGGCCAGAACACCCGCGGCGATCAGCGCACATAGCAACAGCAGGAGCCCCGCGAGATGAAGCTTGGAAGCCAATTGGGATTGTGATGAAGATTTGTCCCCAAGGAAATCGCTACCGGACACGTCATCTTCTCCTTTGAGCAGTTCTCTCAGTGATAGCTGGGTTTCAAGCTATGGCAAGGCGACTGTTTTGACAACATTAAGCGTTTTTGTATCGTGCTCAGAAATGATCTCTGCGTCTTCAGTCTTTGGACCGTGGCTGATATTTTCCAGGTCGGCAGTTATATCACAGGATGACAAATGTTCCGGCTACCAGGCGAACTGGAGCGATGCCCTCATCACGCAACGGATCGCGCTCGTTGACGCTGATGACCGTCGGCGGCAGGGCTTCGACATCCTCACGCTTGGCGAAGCTGGGCCAGGCGAGGCTGGTGGAGCTGCGCGAGCGGTTGGGACCGAAGCGAAGCCGTGATGAGTAACCCACATGTAATCAGAGTATTAGATAGACGGCGCATGCTCTAAAACCTCGCGACGGGTCAAAATGTTGCCTCTCGGGCAGTTCCTCAAAAGCCTTGTTCCAAGTCTCGAAAAACTGACAGAAAACTTGCACCAATTTAACCAGAGCCTATTCCGACCTGAGAGCCACAACAGGTTTTACTCCCGGCTGATTATTATCGGTTCGGGATCGTTATCGGTTTGTCATCTATCGCGAAGAAGGCATACAATTGGTTCGCCCCCAGGTCACCTCCAGATCTTGAGGACTTAGCCATGATGGCTGATCTAATGTTGTTCTTTCTGCTTTCGCTTGCCGGGATATTCGTGGCAATCTTAGTCGTCGTCAGAGATCAAGCTGCGACGCTTATCCAAGGCCTTCACAGAGGCCGTAGGATACAAAACTGCGTATTCCCAAGGTGATGTTATGACCTCCTTCACGACAAGACGATTACAACTGGCGGGCGCTCACCTATTCCTGCTGGTTCTGTGCCTCTGTCTGGTCGTGTGGAGAGTGAATGTTCGCATCTCGTCTTATTGCCTTGCTTCGTCTGTACGCGCAAGTTCCCCAGGGGTGTTCGATCAGGGAGAACAACGAAGCGACGATCTTTGCGACTCTCAACGATCAATTTCAAGCGAAGGTACAGAGGAACTAAAGGCCCTATGGGTCGCGAGAGTCCCGCAACCCGAGCAGCGCCTGATCGTCTACCGCGATCGCCAGGTGAGCAAGGCGATTCGTTCCACCATTCCCATGCACATCCTCCCGAAGTTTTTCAGACCTCCACCCTCCTCGAACAGTTAGCGCTCTTTTGTCCTCATCTGCTGGTGTCTTCGGACCACCGTTTTGAGGGCACGTCTTCAGGCGTTCTAACAATCGCAAATGTAAGGAGGCGAGCCATGGATATTATGTTTGTTCTTGTAAGTATCGCCGCATTCTGTGCCTTGGTCGGCGTCGACGTTGCAGTTCGCAATCAAAGGGGAGAGCGTGCCCGGGATCCAGAACTGAGGCGCCGGCGAGGTGACGGCACATCATCACGGGTGGCGCGACTCGCCCTTCTCGCAGCATGTGCGGCAACGCTAGGAGGAAGGGGCAATGCACAGGAGGTAATTCACGCAATCTCGGGGACAATTGTTGGGGCCAATGCCTCAACAAACTACTTTTCTGTGGAGTCCCGGGATGGATCGATCATCGACTTTCATGCCGTAGAAATTGCCACCAAACCTGTCACCTTCGACAAGGACGTAAGGGCCCAAACAATTGCCGCGACCGGGCAGCATCTTAAAGGGGATCACGTTCTGGTTTTCTATTACGGATATGACGCCAGGCGAAATGCAGTCGCGATCAAGGATCTCGGGCACGGAGACATCGGCGCAACGACCAGCACCGTCGAGGAGTTTGATCGGCGCCACCATGAGATCACCGTCGCCAGTTCTGGGACAGGTCCAACGCACATCGCGCTCACCGAGCACACTGTTGTGGATACCCCAGACGGAGTGATCGAGGGAAACAAATATCACCCGAACAAGGGAGAACGAGTCGGTGTGGTGTTCTCCACTGCTGCAGGGGTAAGTAGCGCTGTCTTTATCGAAGCAACAGATTCCAATGCGAACTTGATCTGAGCACTTGAGGACAGTGGGGCCATTAAGCATATAGAGAAGCGGCTGGAATAAAGTGGCGAGGTTTTGCGATCCGAGGGATCTCGCGCCGGAACTTTTTCTGTGACCGGCGGCACTCGAGGAGGAGAGTGTCTATATCGCCCGGCGAGAAAATTAGATCTGATCGTTTTAGGCACACATGCGGACTCAATCATGTGGCGGCTGTACTGTCCCGCGATCACCATTCATTCTTGAAGGGGCGCTAGCTGCTGTTCATCCGGAAGTGGAGCGATATCCTGCTGCAGATCTTCGCGAGACGCGGGTGTGCTAATCAGGATCACGCGATCGTTGCCTTGCAACAGTGTATTCGGATGGGGAAGCACCAGGTGTTCCCGACGTATCAGGGCTACTATCTCTACATCGTCCCGGTCAAGTTCAGTGTAGAAATCCACGATCGACTTCTCCGCGAAACGGCTCTCCGGACGCAGCAGGCCCAACTGCAACTGTCTGCCTCCCGGGAGGTCGAAGCGCACCTTTGAGCGTAGGAGCCGGATCAAGTCAAGGTGTCCGAGCTTGTCGCTTGCGGAGAGCTTTCGCCTTCCAAGAAGCGTCAGGGCTACCCGGATATGATCCAGATAGTGGGCGGGCGAGTCTTCTCGAAGCGGGACCTGTGCCTCGTAGAGGCTGCGGTATCTCAGACCCCGCGACAACCGGACTTGCAAGAGATAGCTCAGCATTACAGCCGCCCCGGCCGGAACCAGCAGTTGGTACCCGCCCGCCATTTCTGTCACCATCAGCATGGTTGCGATCGGCACACGAGCCGCTGCACCAAAGACCGCAGCCATGCCGACTACGACGAAAATGGTGGAGGGCTGGTGAAATACAGTCGCGCATGCACCGCCAAGCATGGCTCCCACGAACAACGACGGCGCGAAAACGCCGCCCGATCCGCCTGAGGAGACGGTTAGAGCAAATGCCAGCAACTTGGCTCCCATTAGCAACAACAGCAGTTTTAGGGCCAACTGTCCATGCATCGCCAACTGGATCCACCCGTATCCGCCGCCCAACACCTCAGGCAGCTTCAGCGCCAGCAAGCCCACACCTAAGCCCCCGAGAGCAGGTCTCGTCCACGCTGGAATAGGCAACTTGCGAAACGCGTCGCGTATTCGGTAAAAGGCGAGTGGCAGAATGGTTGCGACCACACCCGCAAAAGCACCCATGGCTAAATACCAGCCGTATTGCGAAGGCTGCGGTCGCGCGACTAACTCGACGCTGAATAGCGGCTTAAAACCTACAAAAATGCCGTTGACCGTGTAAGCTACCCCTGAAGCGACGATCGTGTACAGCAGCGCACCGGACTCGAATTCCATGCCGCCGTACAGAACCTCGATGGCAAAAACCGCGGTCCCTATCGGCGTGCGGAAGATGGCCGAGAGGCCTGCCGCCATGCCCGCGAGCAAGAGCGTGCTTCGCTCCTGGTCAGATCGCTTCAAAAGGGTTGCATAAAGCGACCCCACACCCGCGGTGATAAGAGCGATAGGACCCTCGCGTCCTGCGGACCCGCCAGAGCCAATCGTAATCGCCGACGCCACCATTTTGATCGGCGCAACCCGCGCGCGAATGTACCCTGCCGTGCGGTGAAAAGCCGCCACTGCCGCATCGGTGCCATGCCCCTCCGCCTCGGGGGCAAAGGTGTAAACCAGAAATCCGGAGAGCAGTCCACCCAAGGTCGTGGACAGAGGAATCAGCCATAGACCGTGTGGTCCGATGGTCTGCCGAAGAAGCCCCCCCTCATTCGGCAGGCCGGGTGGCTGATAACCCGCTATCCATTGGAGAAAAATAGTTGAAGACCAGTGCAGCATCCAAGTAAACAGTCTTGCTGCCAGCGCTCCGATGATGCCCAGACCAACTACTTCGAGCAGGAGCCGAGGTTTTTGCTGCATCATACCAATCACGTGAACTCCGGCCAGATGGTCACAGACTCTTTCTAGACAGTTAAGATGCAATGTGCACCGTTAAACGCGGCCATGTCGAGCGCAGCGTTCCAGGAAATCCAGGTACGCTTCTCCGGGATGACAAAGGGGAGGGCGGCGTTTCCATGGAGAATTGGCTAGTGGCTGACGGGGTCCGCTGGGGGAGCATTGGCTGGAAGTGGAATGAACTGCAGGTCCCTCGGCTTCGCTCGGGATGACAAAGTTTAAATGGTTGGCGAACCTTGGCGTTGGTTATTTGGATGGAGAGTTCCGACAGTGTTGCGGCCGAGGGGGGAACTGCAGGTCCCACGGCCGCGCTCGGGACCGCCTGTTCATTGCAGTCGCGTTGCATACACCCATCGTCTGACCAAGGAAGAAAAGAGTTGTTGAAAGTACGATTGGTGATGCATGGAATCGTGTGAAGCCGTCTATCATCGCGTGTTGCTGGAAAACCAAGCTCGATTGGCTCGCCAGCAAAAATTGGACACCGGACTTGGCTACGCCCAGATGGCCGTGTTTCTTGCTGGAGCCATCGCAGCAGTCCTGCTGCTGCACTCTCCAGGTCTTCAGGGCCTGCTCCTAATACCGGTTGCGATTTTCGTGCCGCTGGCAGTGGTGCACGATCGTGTATTGCGCGCCATCCGTGAGAGAAGGCGGGTGATTGCATTTTATGAGCGTGGAATCGCGCGGCTGGAAGACCGATGGGCGGGAACCGGCGATACCGGAGATCGCTTTCTGGATATCGCCCATCCGTATGCGCGGGATCTGGACATTTTCGGCAAGGGGTCGCTATTCGAGCTTCTCTGCACTGTCAGAACGCGGGCGGGTGAAGAGACGCTCGCTGGGTGGCTACTACATGCGGCTCTACCGGAGGAGATACGCTCGCGGCACTCGGCAATCACGGAGATGAAGGACCGGCTCCGGTTTCGCGAGAGGCTGTTCGTTACGGGAGAGAATGTGCGCCTGGGAGTTCGGCCCGAGGCACTGGCATCATGGGCAGAACGGGGGCGGAGGTTCCCACAATGGCTTGCGCCGGCATTGGCGCCTCTCGCAATGCTGTGGGTAGCGGCCGCGGGATATGCGTGGTTTTGTCTACTGGAGTGGCTGATCGCTGGGGGCGCCATCCCGGCGGACTCGTTGCGCCCCGCGCTGCTGATGTCGATCGTGAACCTCGGAGTCAGCGTTGCCCTGCGGCGGCGTGTCTCAGAATCTGCCCAAGCCGTAGAGGAGGCCGCCGAGGACCTCAGCGTGCTAGCAGAAGTTCTGCAAGTATTGGAACAAGAGACGTTTGCCTCCGCTCGACTGCGGAGCCTGCGAGCCTCGCTCGATTCCGGAGACATAGCGCCCTCTGTCGCGGTGAAGAGGTTGAAGTGGATCGTCTATTGGTTAGAGGGACGCCGAAATCTGCTGGTTCAGATGTTTTCCCCATTCATTTTCTACAGCGCAGAATTGACCATGACGGCGGAACGTTGGCAGCAGAGGTTCGGTTCTGCGGTTCGGGGTTGGCTTTCAACGGTGGGCGAGTTCGAAGCACTATCCGCGCTCGCCTGTTATGCATGGGAGCATCCCGCAGACGTGCTGCCGGAGTTTGTCGAGCAGCGTGCTTGCTTTGAGGCAACGGGGCTGGCGCATCCGTTGTTGCCCGCGGGCACAGCAGTGGGCAACGACCTGACGTTAGGCAGCAAAATGCAGTTAATCGTGGTCAGCGGTCCGAATATGGCAGGTAAGAGCACGTTTCTGCGGGGCGTGGGAATCAACACGGTTTTGGCACAGTGCGGTGCGCCGGTGCGGGCCACGCGGCTGCGCCTTTCACCGCTTGCCGTGGGAGCCTCAATCTGCGTGCTGGATTCACTGCAAGGGGGAGTCTCGCGTTTTTACGCGGAAATCAAACGCCTGAAGCTTCTCTCAGACCTGGCACAAGGGCCGGCTGCGCTCCTTTTCCTGCTAGATGAGCTGCTTTCGGGAACCAATTCGCAAGACCGGTTCGACGGAACACGGTTCGTGGTGCGTGCGTTGGTGCGCCGGGGAGCCATCGGAATGGTGACCACGCACGATTTGGCCCTCACTGAAATCCCGCAGACTCTAGGCGAATTGGCGCAAAATTACCATTTTGAGGACAGCATCGAAGAGGGCGAGCTTAAGTTCGACTATCGGCTGCATCCCGGAATCGTGCGAACAAGCAATGCGCTCAAACTGATGCAGGCGGTCGGCCTGGAATTTGAGGAGTAGATCGACCCGGTTGCGAAATGCTGAAGGCTCAGTAGAAGCCTCCAGCAAGAGCGGATTAGTCGTGGTACCGCTGCTCTCCGGCAGGAATGGCGACCTTCAAGCGGTTCTGCTGTGGAGGCAGAGGGCAGGTTGCATAGGGAGTATAGGCACAGGGCGGGTTTTCCAATCGATTGAAGTCCAACCGCAGCTTTCCGGGCTTGTTCAAGCCTTGATCCGGAAATGTTGTGTACAAGAATCGCGCAGCTCCGTAAGTCGTAGTCTCTAGACGGCCAGAGACCGCGGAAAGCGCGCCAGTTCGGCGGGCGTTGAGTCATTCGGAACCGAACACCCTGGCGCTGCGATGTATTTGTTTCCCGCCTGCTCTCTTGCCTCCGTCCACTGTTTCCGCATCTCCGCAGTGGTCAGTTTGTCGAAGTCAATCTCATCCACTCCTCCTGCGATCGTTTGCGAGAAATGTTTGCGCACCTCAGAGACTGGAATTCCGCTGGTCTTCACGGAGTACTGAACCACCGGCGCATCGAAATGCTTAAACTGGTCGATATACGGTCTCTCCAGATAATGCAGATGCAGGACCGTTAGCTTGGTGTCCGCCAGCGCATCAAAGACCCGTTTGTCATAGGGACGAGTGTAGTGTTCATAATCGGAGACAGAGCCGAACTTGCTCTCCGCGTTGAATACGCTCACCAGCGCTCCTGAAGCTCCAATGTCCCTGGTATGCCGAATGTGGTTGACTGTGGATTGGGTAATTGCTTCTAACGCGGTATGCCACCCATCAGGGTTCTGCTTCTGAAAGTCGTGAAGGCTGCTGATCACCTCATCCTGAATCTCCTCCGATTTCCCTAGCTTGGCGAACTGAGGTTGTGCCCCAAATAAGATCATGGCCGTCATATAGGGTCCATAGAGCGTATCGATAAAATACGCATCTCCATTCAAGCCATCGCGTATCAGCTTGAGCGTTGTGAGTTGATTCGGGTATGGAGAGTCAAGCGGTTTGAGCTCATACCACTTACTGCTTGTCGATGCCGGATAGTCGAAGTCATTCATGACCTTAACAATGTCGGTATTGTAAGTGCGGTGGAAGTCCAAATGGTCCTGAGCCTCCAATTGGGGGGTTGGTCTTTTGTAGTGGTGATAGAAGGTGAATGGCGGGCGATCCACGTCTTTTCCGCTCAACGCGCGGTCGACTCGCTCTTTGTGGCTTAGGGTGGCTCCAGTTGTGTTACCAAGAAGCGGCCTTGCAAGGGCGAGACCGGCAGTCGCAGCGGCGGAGTGGAGGAAGGTGCGTCGATTCATCACAATCACCTCGCAGTACGAAAAGGTACCTCCATTTGACGGGAGGGGATACCGATAGTATCAGGCCTGTATTCGATCGTCGGCACAGGTGTTGGAACGGCTCGTCTTCATTCGTCGCTTGCGCAAAAGGGGCAGGATGAAGCAATCTTGTTTTCGGATAAGCTTTTCCCCAGCGCTCGTGATGAGATTGCCAAGGGCGCTTTGAGGTAATGACGTCAATGACCTGGTCCCGCTTCCTCCGTGGGTGGAAAATGTTCCAGTTCAATCAATAGCCGAACGTTAGCCAGCTCCTAAAAGGAGAAGTAAATTGAAGATTGCTAACAGTTTTTTCCGAACCGTCGTCACCATATGCGCTCTCACCCTGGTGTCGGTCGCCGCGCACGCTGCAACGATTCATCTGAAGGCCAACCTGAAGGCCTCCGCAGAAGTCCCTCCCAAAGACAGCCCAGGGACGGGAACTTTGAGGGCCACACTGAATACTGAAACCAATGAGCTCACGTATCACATTGTGTTCAGCGGGTTGACTGGTCCAGTGACCGCGGCGCATTTTCATGGCCCGGCCGCGGAGGGAGCGAATGCCGGACCACAGATCCCCATAAAGATGAGTCCTATCACCAGCCCCATTAATGGCAAGGCAACCCTGACAGCGGACCAGGTAAAGGATCTGCTGGATGGCAAATGGTATTTCAATCTGCATACGGCGGCAAACCCTGGCGGAGAGATTCGCGGGCAAGTTCTGAAGTCTCAATAACTGGCCCGTTTCAATCATGAGCCGCTTGCCAGACGTATCGTTCGCTGTGGCACGTAATTAAGACACGATCAGACAGATTCATGTTTCACCATGAGCCCGCTCGCCGCCTCCGGCGCAGCGGGCTTTTCATTGAAAGCTTGCCCGGAAAGTAGCCCTTCGCGGCCTTTGGTTTCAATAGGTTACCGTCTCTCGTCACAATTTACCGGCTTTCGCGCGTGTTTAGCCCTGCCCCGTGACGATGACGCCAATGTTGTCTGACCTACAACCCGCGGTGTCGCACTTCAGGCTTCAGTCCACCACCGTCGTCTGCGTCGAACAAATGGATGGGGCAGTGGCCGATTTTCCAGCTACACTGGCTTAGACCAGCCGTGGCCCACCCGTCCGCTTTTCGTTTTTCCAGGTCGAAGACCGCTACCCTGTGTGTTCTTGCGGTAGCCGCAGTTTCAATTTGGCCAATATATTCGCTCTTCCAGAAGAGCTCGCACGATACTGTCGAGTTCAGCCGGGATATCCGCCCTATCCTCAACCAGAATTGCGTTGCCTGCCACGGCGGAGTGCGCCAGAAAAACGGCGTTTCGTTCATATTCCGGGAGGAGGCGTTAGGCAGGGGCAAGTCAGGACGGCCCACCATTGTGCCCGGCAATCCTGATGCGTCGGAGTTCATGGCGCGTCTCACCACTACAGATCCCGAGGCGCGCATGCCGTACCACGGACCGCCGCTGCCGCCGCAGCAAATCGCCCTGCTCCGCCGATGGATTAAGGAGGGAGCCAAGTGGGAAGATTATTGGGCCTTTGTACCTCCAGTGCCGCACCCCTTGCCGCGGGTGAAGCAGGCCGATTGGGTGCGCCAACCCCTGGACCGGTTTATTCTGGCGCGGTTGGAGAAGGAAGGGCTGAAACCTTCTCCCGAAGCCGATAAGGCGGTCCTGCTCCGGCGGGTGTCTTTCGACCTTACCGGTCTGCCGCCCACCGCCGAGGAGGAAGCCGCGTTTTTGGCGGACTCATCGCCCGGCGCCTACGAAAAACAGGTGGATCGCTTGCTGGCTTCGCCCCGCTACGGCGAGCGCTGGGCTTCGATGTGGCTGGATTTAGCGCGCTATGCAGACAGCAAAGGTTACGAAGCAGACCGTGATCGCCCAGGCGTCTGGCCGTACCGTGACTGGGTGATCGATGCGTTCAATCGTAACTTGCCATACGACCAGTTTGTGATCAAACAGGTGGCGGGCGACCTGCTTCCCAATCCTACTTTTGAGGATCAGATCGCCACCTCATTCCACCGGCAAACTCCCGACAACGACGAAGGGGGCACTGATGATGAGGAGTTTCGTATGGTCGCGGTGATGGACCGCGTGGCTACAACGTGGTCGGTGCTGAACGGCCTCACCATGAATTGCGTGCAATGCCACTCTCATCCGTACGATCCTATTCGTCACACCGATTATTACAAGTCGATGGCCTTCTTCAATACGCAACGTGATGCGGATCTGGTGGATGACTCGCCCACTCTAAGAGTTCCAAAGGAGAAAGCCCGCTACGCGGAAGCGGCGCAAATACAGCAACAGATGGCCACGCTGACGCAGCCGATGGAAGCCTCAGACCGCCAGATCGAAGCCAAGGCGCAATGGAAGCCCCTGCCGATCCAGACCGCGGCGGCGAACGAGGTGTTGGCCCTGGAACCCATGCTTCTAGAAATGGAGAGCAACCTGGCTGAGCTCAAGAAAGATCAGAAGCTCGCTCCGGACAAAAGAGAAGCGAAGTTGAAAGATCTACGCAAGACAATCGGTGAGACCAAAGTAAGACTCGCTCATGCCAGGGCTGCGGGCGGGCCGGCGCCCACGTTCACCATTCACGACGGAGAAGCTCTGGCGAACCCGGACACTCCACCACAATCGTTTTATGAGCTCACAGCGAACACCACCATCCCTTTGCTGACGGCGATCCGCATCGAGGTGCCGCCGCTTAACCCGGAAGTCGCTCGCCACACGCCGGAAAACGGCTTCATCGTGGATAAAGTGGAGGGTTGGGTCATTTCGCCCAGCGGCCAAAGGAGGAATATTGCGTTCCGCTATTTCGTGCAGGATTCAGAGAGGAATCTGCAAGCCGCATTATTCCCCGCCCATGACCCGGAAGAAGAAACAAAAGAGGCGGAACCGGCCTCAAGCGCATTCGCCGCTCTTCCCAAGCTCTTCCGCACTCGCTGGATCGTGGGCGTCCTCTCCGAACCGCTGCAATTGCCGGCTGGGAGCCGCATCCGGGTCGATCTGAAGCAGGTAAAGTCCATTGACTCCAAGCCCGCTCTCATTCAGCGCGTAAGACTCGCGGTGAGCGGAGATCCAAGTTGGACGTCTTTGAGCCATGATCCTGTCCGTGCGCAGAGTATCGCTCGCCTTGAGGAGCTCAATAGGGAACTGGACAAAATTCCCACCGTTCCGCTGCCGGTGATGGTGGAGCAGCGACCCTATGAGCGAAGGTCTACGCTCGAATTCGAGCGCGGTAATTTTCTAACCAAAATAGGGCCCGACCTTGCACCGGATGTCCCCGGGATTTTCCCTAAGCTGCCGGCGGGCGCACCGCGCAACCGGCTCACCCTGGCGAAGTGGTTCTTTTCGCCTGGTCAACCGCTCACCGCACGGGTCGCGGTCAACCGCTATTGGCAAGAGCTGTTTGGAACAGGCATTGTCGAAACCCTGGAAAATTTCGGCAGCGTAGGCGAGGAGCCCAGCCACCCTGAACTACTGGATTGGCTCGCACTCCATTATCAAAACGACCTCCACTGGGACACCAAGGCACTGCTGCGTGAACTGGTAACGAGTGCCACCTACCGCCAGAGCGCGGCGACAACGCCGGCTCTTCAAGCAAAAGACCCTCGTAATCGCCTGCTGGCTCATGGTCCACAGCAGCGGCTTACCGCGGAGATGGTACGCGATCAAGCCCTCTTGGCCAGTGGCCTGTTGAATACAACCATGGGAGGACCACCGGTCATGCCTCCCCAGCCCGCTGGGATTTGGAATTCGGTTTATAACGACTCCAAATGGATTGACGCGACCGGGCCCAACCGCTATCGCCGGGCCATTTACACCTATATCAAGCGCACCGCCGGCTACCCCAGTGGGCTTATTTTCGATGCTTCAGATCGCGACACAAGTCTACCCCGGCGCATAGCGACGAACACACCGTTGCAGGCGTTGGTGACTCTGAACGACCCGGTGTATGAAGAAGCCGCCCGGGCCTTGGCGCGGCGAGTGATGAAAGACACGGGCGGGAAAACTCTGGATACCCGGCTGGTGTACGAAACGCGCCTCGTCTTATCTCGCGATCCTACAGCCGGCGAGCTGGCTGTGCTGCGTAAGTTCTATGAGCAGGCTGTTGCCATGCGCAAGACGCCCGCCGTGGTGAAAGCGAACCTGAATATGTCTGAAACATCGTTGGGCAAGAGAGTTCCCACGGGAGAAGTGGAGGCGCTTGCGGCTGTGGGCAGCGTCCTCTTTAATCTCGATGCCGCGCTTGTGAGGTGATGGTTATGTCAGATTCCGAAGCCGGTGCAAAGAATAGTCCGCCGCCTGAGCCGCTTTCCGCATCGCATCCGGAAGAGCGCTTCGCATTACTGCAGGCGCAGACCCGCCGCCACTTTCTGCGCAGTTTCACCGCGGGCGTGGGCTCCATGTTTTTGGGCAGCTTGGGGTCGCCGTTTGCCCTTCCAGCCAAAGCCGCGGAACGCAGCATCGATGGCAATCTACGCCTCGATTTCGCGCGCGATCCTTCCCATCCGTTATCGGTTTTGCCTCCGGAATTTGCCGGCCGCGCCAAGCGGATCATTTATTTGCATATGGCCGGGGCCCCGAGCCAGTTGGAGCTTTTCGATCACAAACCCGATCTGACCAAACTCGATGGCCAGCAATGTCCCGCCTCGTTTTTGGTAGGTAAGCGGTTTGCGTTTATCAGTGGCGTGCCCAAGCTGCTGGGCGCGCAATACCCATTTCACCAGGCAGGAAAAAGCGGCCAATGGATATCGGACCGGCTGCCACATCTGGAAAAGCACATCGACGACCTTTGCCTGATCAAGTCGATGCGCACCGATCAGTTCAACCACGCGCCCGCCCAGTTGTTGGTACAGACGGGCAATGCTCGCCTCGGCTATCCATCGATGGGTTCCTGGGTAATCTATGGGCTGGGCACGGAGAACCAGAACCTTCCAGGCTTCATCGTGCTGGTCTCGGGCGGCAACCAGCCGGATGGCGGCAAACAACTTTGGGGCTCCGGAT
Organism: uncultured Acidobacteriaceae bacterium; assembly: GCA_963711525.1. Taxonomy (GTDB): domain Bacteria; phylum Acidobacteriota; class Terriglobia; order Terriglobales; family Acidobacteriaceae; genus PALSA-350. Next base: position 913,343 of record CAVQEO010000001.1, read on the forward strand.
TTTTGCCCAGTGTGTATCAGGGGGTGCAATGCCGCTCACACGGCGAGCCCGTGCTTTACCTGGAAAATCCTCCGGAGGTAAGCCGGCCTCTGCGCCGCCGCATGCTGGATGCGGTGGATGAAATCAACCGCCAAACCTATGCTGAATACGGCAATCCCGAAACCATTACGCGGATAGCGCAATACGAGATGGCCTTCCGTATGCAAATGGACGCCACGGACGCGATGGATATTCACAAGGAGCCCGCTGCCGTGCTTGCCGCGTACGGCGCAAATCCCGCGGATTCCAGTTTCGCCAATAATTGCGTGGTGGCGCGCCGCCTGGCGGAACGCGGTGTGCGCTTCATTCAGCTCTACCACTGGGGATGGGACGACCACGGGACTTCGGCCAAGGATTCGCTGAACATCGGCTTTGCCGATCGCTGCCGCGAAACCGATCAGCCCATTGCAGCCCTTCTCACCGACCTGAAGCAGCGCGGCATGCTGGAGGACACGCTGGTAGTGTGGGGCGGGGAATTCGGACGCACCTCCATGCGTGAAAACCGCAACGGGCAGGTCATGGAGTTTATCGGCAGGGACCACAATCCCGGCGCTTTCACAATCTGGATGGCCGGCGGCGGCATCAAGCCCGGCATGAGTTACGGAGAGACCGACGCCATGGGCTACGAGATCGTCAAGGACCCGGTGGAGGTTCGCGATCTTCATGCGACCATGCTCTACGCCATGGGCTTCGATCATCGCCAACTCACGTATTCCTTTCAGGGGCTGGAGCAGAAACTCACCAGCGTAAAGCCGGCGCGCGTGGTGGCAGAGGTTTTGGCGTGAGTCGAGGCCACATGGCTGCATGACATTTCCGGTCCGCCAGGCGCCGTTGCGGCTGCGCCTTGGTTTGCTCACGCTTGCGCCAATTTTGCTGCTCTCCGCGCTGTTCGTCTTTCTACCTCCGGACGGACTCGAGCGCGCCCCTTGGGCGCAATTTATCGGACGCTTTCATCTGCTGACCGTGCACTTTCCGATTGCCCTCATCCTCATCGTGCCGGTATTGGAATGGGCGGGGAGAAAGCCCCGCTTTCCCTACCTGCGCTCCGCGGTGGATTTCCTATGGGCGCTGGCGATGTTGAGCAGCCTGGCGGCCGCAACCCTGGGATGGTGCCTGGCACGGAGCGGCGGATATTCAGGACGGCTGGTTACCCAGCACATGTGGGGAGGAGTATCGGTTGCGGCCGCCTGTTGGCTTTGCTGGATGTTGCGCGGATACTTCCCGCGTTTGGATTTCGTCTACGCTTTGGCGCTGCTGGCCACGGTCGCGCTTGTGTCCTGGACGGGATATCGCGGCGGCCAACTATCGCAAGGCGAAAATCACCTCACGGAAGAGATGCCGCGAGTGCTGCGAAAGTTGATTGGACTCTCGTCTGGCCCCCAAACTCTACCTCGATCGAATCCTGCGTATTTCTATGGGGCGCATGTCGAACCCATCTTTGTGGGGCACTGCTATGCGTGTCACGGCCCAGACAAGCACAAAGGGCGCCTGCGGTTGGACACCTATGAAGCATTGATGCGGGGAGGGAAGGATGGCCCCGTGATCAAAGCCGGCAACGTGAAAGGCAGCGAGCTTTTTCATCGCGTCACACTCTCGCCTTCCGATGATGATGCCATGCCTCCCGATGGCAAGCGCCCACTGGCGGCGAATGAGATCAAGCTGTTGGAACTATGGATCGCCGCCGGAGCTTCGTCCACCCTGCCGGCCAATGCGATCAAGGATGCGCCTACGAATGAAGTGCCGGTTGTTGCCGAGGTAACCTTCCCGCAGATTGATCCTGCGGCGGTCGCGCAATTGCGCGCCCCCCTCGCTCCAGAGGTTGCGCAACTGAAACAACACTTTCCGGATCTGCTGGATTACGAGTCGCGAGGCTCCGCCAACCTGGTGATCGATGCGTCCGCTTTAGGCGCCAGGTTTGGAGACGATGATTTGGCTGCGACAAAGCCCCTAAGCTCGCAAATTGTGATCGCCGACCTTTCGGGAACGGCAATTACCGACCGCTCGGCGCCCTTGTTGGCCGCCATGAAACGTGCGCGTGTCTTGCGCCTTACGAATACCAAAATCACCGATGCTACGGTGTTGGCGCTGGGCGGTCTTGATCAATTGCAGTCCCTGGACCTGTATGGCACCGCCGTCTCTCCGGCCTGCCTGAAGGTCGTGCAGAGCTGGCCGAAATTGCGACATCTCTACGCCGGAGCCACGAAGATTCCCGCTGACGTTCCCGTCTCCGAGGACCTGAAAGCAAAACTTGTGTTTTAAGGCATTTTTGCTAATACTGTGGTCCGGTGGGATCAGTTATGTGCGCCATTCTTTCCACCCCAGGCACGCAAAGACCGCGTACCCGGGGGCCCCGGTTTTGGCGGAATGGCGCGTCGGGTTCAGTTTCCTGGTCTACACCATTAGCAAAAATGCTCTAGCCAGGTCCATCGCTCAGTTCATAACAAACGTAAACAACTTGTCGCCGGCGCCCACCACTACGTACTGGTGCCCGTCCAGTTCGTAAGTGATCGCGCCGTTCGACATAGGACTGCCCAGGTTGGCATGCCAAAGCGGCTCACCGGTGGTGGCATTCAGCGCCACCAGGTTGTTGCTCGGATCGCCAGCAAACACCAGGTTACCCGCGGTGCTCAGCAGCCCGCTATCAATTCCCGGCGTCTCCCACTTGTGGCTCCACTTGATCTTGCCGGTGCGGTAGTCCAGCGCCTGCAGCATCGATTCGTCCCAGGTGCCCAGATCGTGACCACCCCATCCTTCAGGCTTATCGCTATCGTCAAAAATGTAGTAAATGGCAAATGAGCGAGTGGCGTTGACATAAAACAGCCCGGTATCTGGGCTGTACGTCGGGGGAGGCCAATTCACCCCACCTTCCGCATTCGGTGAAACCAGCGTACCGGCAATCTGCGGCTCTTTGGCCGGATTGGGAATCGGTTGCCCTTTTGCATCGATGCCTTTGGTCCAATTGGTTTTCACAAACGGCGTGCTCACGTAATTCTTTCCCGTTTCGCGGTCCAGCACAAAGAACCAGCCATTGCGGCTCGCCTGCGCCAACAGCTTGCGCGGCTTCCCATCTATTTCACCGTCAAACAAAACCGGCGTTTCCACCGCATCCCAATCGTGCGTGTCGTGCGGAGAGGGCTGAAAATACCACACGAGTTTGCCGGTATCCGCATTCAACGCCACAATCGATGTCGTGAACAGATCCGCGCCCTCTCGCTTCTTGGCCGCCATTACCGGCTGCGGGTTTCCCGTGCCTATATAGAGCAAGTTCAAATCCGGATCGTAGGTGGGCGATATCCACGTCATGCCGCCTCCATGCGCCATCGCCTCCGCGTTGGGCCACGTCTCCGAGCCGGGCTCCCCTGGCTTCGGCACCACCGACCAACGCCACTGCAGTGCGCCGGTCTCGGGATCGTGCGCCTCGAGAAAACCGGGCCGATCCAGGTCGTCCCCGCTGACCCCGGTAATGACGTGATTTTTGATCACCACGGGCGCCATGACGCGTAATACATCTGGTCCAAATCGCAGATGGATTGATTCCAGAGCTTCTTGCCGTCGGCCACATTCAGCGCGACAAGATTACAATCGGGGGTCTCGAAATACAGCGAGTTTCCAGAAATGGCAACCCCCCGGTTGCCCAGGTGAATACCGCCTTTGGAGGTCCAGGTGTAAGCCCACACCTCGCGGCCCGTGCGTGCGTCGAGGGCCCATACTTTATCCGGCGAAGTGATATACATCATCCCGTTCCACGACCACCGGAGTGCCCGCCAAGCGTCCGCCCGGACCAGCTCCGTTTCTTGGCAGCTGATACATCCAAGCCAAACTCAGCGCTTTCACATTCTGATCGTTGATCTTCGTCAGAGTGCTGAAACGCCGTCCAGAGTAATCGCCGTTGTACGTCGGCCATGCATCTATCGGCGGATGCGACAGCAGGGAAGGATCCAGTCCAGCACTCGGCCCGGGACCCAGGCTCCGAGCGGGCACCGGCGCCAGCACGAGCAGGGCCAGAAACATCATCGAAAGAAACTTCATTGCAAGGTCTCCAGATAGGCCACTACATCGTGTATCTCTTTGTCTGTGTATTCGTCGAGAAGCGCCACGTGCGCGGCATAAGGATCATGCTTTTCCACCTTGACGCCGGGCCCGCGTGCGAAGCTGTGATATTGGCCGGAGGCGTCACGCAACGAAACGTTGAAATCGTCAAGCTCGGTCGGCACACCGGTCACGCTTTCGCCAGACGGAGTGGTCACCGTAACCGTGAGCGGTTTGCGCGGGCTCGAAGGGCCGTTGCGGGCGACCGCACGGTCCTGGGGAAATACCACCTTCAACTGCAAACTGGGAGGATCATATTTGCTGGCGATATGCGCCAAGTCCCCGGTCGTCGAGTGGCAGTGGCTGCAGCCTCCCGCTCCGTAGAAGAAGGTCTTGCCTTCCTTGGGATCGCCCACCAGGATGTTCAGCGGGTTATTATAAGGACCGGTTCGCAACGTGTCACCTACCTGCTGGTGCAGGAAATGAGACAAATCCACAATCTGATCCTGTGTCAACGAGACTGGTTTTCCTTGGGGATGGCCCTGCGCAAGATAAGGTCCAAGGGTGCTTCCGTAGCGATCATGAAGAACCACTAAGGATCGCACCAGGTCGGCGCCGCGCTCGCCTCCGCGCGCCCGGGTTCCATGACAGGTGATGCATTGCGCGATATACACGGTCTTACCGCGCGCTGCCGCATCTACGTCGACAATCTGCTTGTCATCTGCGCCTGCCTGGTCAATCAGGCTCTTCCTATGCACTGGGGCGGCCTTTGCGACCGCGGCGCCTCCACTGGTTTCCTTGCCGGGCGGAAAAGTTTTGCCAAGATAGTCGACGATCTGGTCGAACTCTTCGTCCGAGATCGTCGCTCCCCGGCCGATCATATTGGAGACAACGCCGCCCCATTGTTCCCGCGTCATCCCCCGGCCCACAAACATCTGCACCGAATGACACCCCGAGCAGATGCGTTGCGCGACTTCGCGGTTAGGCCCATCGGGTAACTGCGAAACCGGCGCTTGCCCGAAGGCAAACATGGGCGCGAAGCCGGCCAGCAGCAGAACACAGTTACGAGTGAATCTCATGAATTGACTATAGTTCATCGCCGCGCCGGTCCTTTCGAACTGGCCTTCCGTGCAGGAAATCCGGATTCCGGGCTGGTTCTGATTTTCAGATCCTACCCAGGACTCATGTCCTGGGCTACTCTCAGCCAGAGCTGTCCAAATTACGGAGTGGAGGAAGTTGTCGTGTTGATTCGATTGGACAAGCAGGACCGAAAACTCGTGCAGCGAAATAAGGTTGGTTCCTCGGCGCGACGCATTTGCGTGGAGAAGGAGTGCACCCAGGATTTCCCCGGATTTCCTGTACGCTGCTCTAGACAGGTCTGCGCGGCTTTCTTCACGGAAAGCCGCATGGAGCTCCTCGATTCCAACAAGCTTAGCCAACTTTAGGATGTTTTTCGTCAAACTCCCACAGACTCGTCATCCTGCCTGCCCCGGCCTGCCGTGGGAGCGGAGCGCCGCACAGATGGATCGCATGACACAGCGCTTGTGGCGCGGAGTCGAAGGACCTCGGCGGTGCTTATCTTACCCATGCTGCTCGGGGCCATCGATGCCGAAAATGGGATCTGCTGCGATACGCACTTGGTTCTCGGCCCCAGGGGAAAACCGGTGCGGGCTCAGTGCTTGAAAGCTCCGATCAGCATGGGCAAGACAAGCACCGCCGAGGTCCTTCGACTCCGCGCCACAAGCGCTGTGTCACGCGATCCATCTGTGCGGCGCTCCGCTCCCACGGCAGGCCGGGGCAGGCAGGATGACGAGTCTGTGGAGGGGTTGAGAAACATCTACTAGTTGTACGAAAAACACGAAAGGACCGAGAAAGTCACAGGCTCTCAGGACGACGAGTCTGTGGGAGTTTGACAAAAACACCCTAAAGTTAGCACTTATGGGATTTCATCCTGGGCTACTCTCAGCCGCCCCCGTTCGACGGGCTCAGGGCAGGCTCTGCGGGGCTGTTACGTTGCCGTCTTAGAATTGGTCTCGCTTTGTTCAGAATCAGTCTCCGGGCGCGATCGGAAGCTAATTTGGACAAGTGTGTACTCTCAGCCGTCCCCGTTCGACAGGCTCAGGGCAGGCTCTTCGGGAGTCATCTTGAACCGCCGGTTCTCACGCAGACTCTTTAGGCTTCTTGGGCATCTCGCCGGAGAGTATCAGTCCAAACCGCCGCCGCATCTCTTTCAGATAGGCCGCATCTCCCGGATCCAGCTCCAGTGTCGCCGTCCCTTGATAGCCAATGTCGCGAAGCGCCTCATACACGGCCGTCCAATCGATATCGCCCTCACCCAAAGGGACCCAGGCAGCTACCGATTTATCTGTGCCCGGCTCGCGCTTGAACGAAAAGTCCTTGATATGTAATTTGGCGATTCGCTTCCCCAGAACCCGAATCCAATCTTGCGGGTAGCCGTACAGCACTACATTTCCTACATCAAAGTAAGCGCGCACTCGCGGCGAATTGTACTCGTCGATATAATGGGCAAACTCCAGCGGGCTTAGCAGGAATTTGTTCCACACTTCCTCGAGAGCCAGCGTCACATTCAACTCTTCCGCCAAAGGGATCAGCTTGCGAATGGCCACCGGCGACCGCTCATAAGCTTCTTTGTAGGTCGTCTGGGCATTCACCACACCGGGCACCAGAAGCACCGTGGAAGCTCCCCACAAATGCGCATTTCGAATGGAGACGCGCGCACCTTCCAGGCTCCTTTCTACTACGGCCGGATCCGGCGAGGTAAATGGATAAGCCCAATGGTCCATGTTCATTACCCCATGGATCGGCAGCCCGGTTTTCTCTGACGCGGACTTCATCTTCTCCGCATCCCCCTGGTCGCGGGTGGTGGGGCACTCTATCCGTTCAAACCCGCAATCCTTGGCCAACTGAAACCGCTCCATGATCGATATGTTCTGGGGAAGCATGTTGTACTCAACCGCCATCGCGATCGGTAAACGAGTTTCAGCATAGGCGCGCAGCCTGGAGATAACGGCCGATGCGGCGGCGGTCTGTAAAAATCTTCGACGATCCATCATGTGTCCTCAGCCGGTCTGGCTTCCCATTCTTAAGTTTTGCTTAACCCGGTACACGGTGATCCGGTTGGCACAAAAAAAATCTCATTTTCTTATTTTTATAATTGACTGAATTTTCAGCACTCATTAAGATCAGCTTACTTCAGTTAGTGTACAAAGTTTTTCGAACCACCGGCCCTTCTCTGGAATTCTTCCCATTATGCCTTTAGCCGCATCCGTGCGCGCATAGGCGGGGTTGTGCGCGATCTTGAACCTTCGCGTGACCTGAATTCAGTAGATGTAGATCACGACTGCATAAGGGGTGGGCGGTGACCAAGATCCAAGCACAAGCCTTCGTTTATCCTCATTTGTCCAGAATAGCGAAGCAGGAACTCCGGGTGCTAGCGCTCCTGATCTGTTTTCTGGCGACGCTTACGTGCCATGGACAAAGCGCCGCAACCCTCTACGGCGCGGTGACCGATGCGGGCGGAGCCGCAATTCCTGGGGCCGAAGTCACGGCCACCGACGTTGCTACTTCGGTGGTTACGAAAGCCAAGAGCGATGGCTCTGGGAACTACAGCTTTCCCAGCCTGGTTCCAGCTGGATATTCGGTCTCTGTCGAGGCGCCCGGCTTCAAGACAGAAGTGCTCACCGGCATTGTTTTGCTGGTGAATCAAAAGGCGCGCGTCGACGTTCATCTGCAGGTGGGCGCGGTCGAGACCAAAGTGGAAGTAACCGGTGAGGCGCCGCTGGTCGACACCAACAGCGCCAGCGTGGGCACGGTGATCGGCCAGCAGCAGGTGGTCGACCTTCCGCTAAACGTGCGCCGTTTCGGCGCGCTCGCGATCCTGGTGCCGGGCACTGTTCCGGACACCAACGTGGGCACCAGCACTCAAGGCGGTTTCGCAAATTCCGGCTTCGGATCACCCTTTAGCGAATCCACCTATGCCGCCAACGGGGCTCGCTCGTCGAGCAATAACACCCTGATCGACGGAGTCGACTCGAGGAACCTCACCTTTGGCGGGTTCGCCGTACAGCCGTCGCCCGACGCGGTGCAGGAATTCAAGATCCAGACCAATATTTACGACGCGGCCTTCGGCAAGACGGCCGGCTCAACCATCAACCTCGTCACCAAGTCTGGTACCAATTCATTCCACGGATCGCTGTATGAGTTTCTCCGTAACGATGTGTTGGACGCCTCGAACTACTTCAATCCGATCAAGCCAGAGCTCCGCCGGAACCAGTACGGCGCATCGCTCGGCGGCCCGATCTGGAGGTCAAAAAAGCTCTTCTTCTTTGGCAATTATGAAGGCTTGCGCCAGGTGCAAGGGCAGAGCGCCACTTCGCTCGTGCCCACTGTAGCCCAACGAGCGGGAGACCTCAGCGGTCTGCTGACGGGGACTACCGCGAACTTGTGCGGAGCCGGCGGTCCCCCTGCTTATAACTACGATACCGGCCAGCTGTTCAATCCTGCGACTGAGACTCTAACCACATGCACGACCGGCGCCAACGCCGGCCAGAACGTACTGATCGGCACACCTATTCCGGGCAACCAGATCACCGCGATCGATCCCGTGGCCGCACATGTGCTCTCGCTTAATCCCTTCCCTTTGCCCAACTTGACGGGGAACGCCGGCGTTAACTACATCAACTCGGAGCCGTCCACGCGCTACGATGATCAGTACGACGCGCGTGTCGACTATGACATCAGCGAGAAAGACCAGGTGTTTGGCCGGTATATACTCGGCCAGGCTAATGAGGTAAACCCAACCACCGGGTACAGCACGTTGCCAGGCTTCGGCGACAAGCTCTATTTCCGTGGGCAGAATGTGGCTATCGGCTGGACTCATACCTTCGGCGCCAATCTTCTCAACGAGGCACTGTTCGGCTTCCAGCGAGACAGCGATATCAACAATTGCGCCTCGTGTCCCCGGCCGGCCGGCTTCATGGAAGCCTTCGGAATCCAGGGTTTGACCCCCCTGTCACCTTCGCTCGCAGGTTTCCCGCCATTCGACTTCACCAACTTCGGTTACATCGGCGACTCCAACTACCGGCCGGTCGTCAGTCCGGATATGGTCGAGAAATATCAAGACGTTGTCACCATCACGAAGGGAAGACAGACGATCGTGGCTGGGGCGGACATTCAACCCTGGCAGGTTCTTGGTGAGGAGGCGCCGTACTCTCCACACGGCGAGTTAGATTTCAACGGCCAGTATTCCGCGCTAGCCGGAGAGCTGAATGGCGGTGTTTCCAGCGCCTCAGACTTCGCTGACTTCCTGCTCGGCTATCCCTATAATGCGAACCGCAGTCTTAAATTTGAGGATACCAACCAGGTTGGCGGCAACTTCATCAGCTTGTTCGGTCAGGATAACGTCAAGTTCACCCCCAACCTCTCGGTCAACGTCGGCCTTCGTTGGGAGTACCGCCGGCCGGCGATCGACAAGAACAACAATTACGTGACTCTGGTGCCGACCGGGCCCAAGTTCAGTGGGCCGGGCAACGCCACGCTGGTGACGGCGGCGCCCAACGCGCTAAACGACTCGTTTTGCACCGACCCGACCTATTCGTATCTAACCACTACCGATGGCCGCTGCTTGATCGCAAGCTCGGCAGAACGGGCATCCCTAGGATTTACCGGCCGCACACGGCAGACACTGATCTATCCCCAGAGACACGATTTTGCGCCACGCTTAGGAATTGTTTGGCGTCCTACCTCATCAGACAAACTGGTGGTGCGCACAGGCTATGGCGTGTTCTTCGACTTGCCTAACTTCAATAACCAGCATTTCGTCGATGACAACCCGGTGTTTTCGCCGTCACAGACTTTTATTACTACCAAAGGACAGACGCCCATAGCGACCAGCGCGAACGTTTTTGCCGGCGCGGGCATCCCCAAGCTGACGAACCAGTTTATTTCACTGTATGTCGCGCCCAACTACCTGGCGCCTTATTTCCAGCAATGGAGTTTTGGAATTCAAAGCCAACTTTCCGTAAACTGGGCTGTCGATATTGCCTACATCGGAACCAAGGGTACAAAGCTTGGCAACCTGCACATCGCCGGCAACCAGGCCGAGCCGGGCACAACTGCCCTACAGTCGCGGCGCCCGTATGTGGACTTGGGCACGTCACTGTACACCACCTCTGACGCGGTCTCGAACTATAACGCCCTCCAGTTCAAATTGACCAGACGGTTTACGAGCGGGCTCAGCTTCCTTACTGCCTACACATTCGCCAAATCGCTGGACGACGCGGAAGGCGACGAAGGCTTTAGTGCGGGCGCCGGTGGCAATAGTAACGAGGCGCAAGACGACAACAACCTGCCGTTCGAGTATGGGCGCTCTTATTCCGATGCCCGCCAAAGGATTGTGGGTAACGTGGTCTACGATCTGCCCTTTGGCGTAGGGAGGCGATTTCTTAGCCAGAAAGGCATCCTGAATCAAATTGTAGGTGGGTGGGAGGTATCCGATATCACTTCTTATCAGACCGGTTATCCCTTCACCGTCATTGGTCCGGATTTTTCCAACACCAACTCCCCCTCTGCTCGCCCCAACCGCAGTTGCAGCGGCGTCGGCCAGAAGAGCGTCATCAACTGGTTCAATCAAAGCTGCTTCTCGGCTGCGGGATCCGCCGCCGTCCCGACCTTTGGTAATTCGCGGCGTAACATCCTCGATGCACCGGGTCTGTCAAACTCGGATTTGGCCGTACTGCGTCATTTCAACGTGGCGGATAAGGCCGACGTGGAGTTCCGGTCGGAATTCTTCGATGCTTTCAACACCCCCTACTTTGCTCCTCCGGGCAACAACATATCGTCGCCACCTACTCTGGGAAAAGTTACCCAAGCTAATGATGGGCGGAATATCCAGTTCGCTCTGAAGATTCTTTTCTGATTATTGGAGCTCAGCTTTAGCTAGTGGCGCTGTTGAAGGTCCCCTATGCGGGCACGCACTCTTGCTGCATCCGCGGTGCGGCCTGCGCCCACATACGCCTGGACAAGCAGCTGGAGCCCGTCCGCGCTTACGGATCCATCGTTGACGTGAGGTTCCAGCAACTCTATGAGATCGGCGAATCGCTTGTCCGCCAGATACTCTTTAGCAAGGCCGATCAATGCGTCCCCGCTCCCAGGATTTAAAAGAAGAGCTGCTTCGAACTGATCTTCAGCAGCCGCCCGATCGCCGGATTCCACCTCGATACGCGCAAGCAAAAGGCGAGCGTCGAGTTGTCCAGGTGATTGTGTGAGTGCAGTTTCGAGCACGCTTCGTGCGCGTTGCCGATCGCCCAGCTTATAGAGTGCCTGTCCCTCGTAGAGCGCCGATACGTCATCAGGATGCGCCTTTCGTGCGCGATCAAGGTGGTCGGCCGCCTTTCGATACTCTCCTGCTTTGAATTCCAACTGCCCCAGTTGCTGCAAAGCCGACGGTGAATCAGCATCCAGCTGTAGCACTTTCTCAAGCAATAACCGCGCATCCGGTACACGGCCTTCATCCTCCAGCATCACCGCCGAGTGAAGCAGGTTCTGCTCCTCGATTTTGTCTTTGGCGTCCGGGGCTGCTGAGACAGTTGGAAGCCGCATTCCGGATGAGGCGAGGTCCGCGCGGAGCTGTTGAACCGTCGCGTTCCGGGACGCATATTCATTCTTCAGTTCACCGGGGTCTTTGCCGAGATCGTAGAGCTCCGGCCGCGGTGCTTCGATGAACTTGAAGCCGCCGCTGCGGACCGCGCGCAGCGGCGCCCATCCGAAGTGCAGCGGATAATCCGTCTCCGCAAACACCATCCTGTCGCCTTCTGTCCCCGCGAAGTACGGCCTGAGAGAGCGTTTTGCAAGTGCGTTCGGAATGCCGAGCAGATCGAGAACCGTGGGGAGTATATCGGTCGTTTGCACTTGGGCCTCAACAACCTTTCCTGCCTGCGCGACCGCAGACCCTGTAGATTTTCCCCGCACTGGCAGCTTGAAGAGCAGAGGCACATGTGTCGTCGCATCGTAGAGGAAGATTCCATGAGTTTGTTCGCCGTGTTCTCCAAGTCCTTCGCCATGGTCACCCACGACGACGATTAGCGCATCCCGATAACGGTTCTCGCGCTCCAGATAACTGAGTAAGTTTCCTAGTGCGGCGTCCGCATAGGCTATCTCACCGTCGTACAAACGATCTTTGTAGATTTGCGAGTAAGGCGGCGGCGGCTCATAGGGGTCATGAGGATCGTAGAGATGGACCCAGACAAAGCGCGGCCTCTGTGGGTGCGCGTCCATCCATGTTTCGGCGCGATGGACTACGTCGGCCCCACGGCGTTCCGTGCGTCCCCAATGCTCACCTTCGCCCGGGTCTGACGGAAAGTTGTCGTAGTAGTCGAAGCCTCGGTCTAGTCCTGGGGCGAGCGTGCGAGAGTCGAGAATCACCGCACCGATGAAGGCCGCCGTTTCATAACCGTTTTGCTTAAGCAACTCCGCCCAGGTGGGATAAGTCTTCTGGAGCGGGATTCCGAAGTCGGTGACGCCGTGCACGCTGGGCAGGAGACCAGTCAGGATGCTGGTGTGCGCCGTATTCGTGATCGGACTGGGCGTGAAAGCCTGAGCAAAGCGAATGCCGTCCCGGGCCAAAGAATCGAGGGCAGGAGTCTGGATTCGATCGTCACCATAGCAGTGGACATGGTCGGCGCGAAGCGTATCGATCGTGACCAGGTAAACATCAGGTAAAGGCAAAGAACCAGTAACCACCTGGGCCGGAGAGAGGGTCGCTGCGACCGCGAAACTTGCTATCCACATCGCCCTTATCTGCATGGCGCCGGCTCTCAATGTGTGCCAACCGGAGAGGCAGGGCTTTCCTTCTTCGGCGAGAGACCCAGTTGCTGGGTTGCGTCGCCCCTGTTACCCGCGGCTGCCAGTACGCTTTCTTCCTTGCTCCGCTTCTCCGCCAGCAGATTCTGCGTGGTTTCAAATTCCTGCGCAGACTTGACCGGTTGGTTGAGTCGCCGGTAGACCTGAGCGAGTTGATAGTGTGCTTCGGCGCTCCCGGGATCGAAACGAAGCGACTGCTCCAGTTCCTGCGCCGCCTCCTGGTCGCGACCGGTCTCGGCAAGAGCCTTGCCCAGATCTTGCATGGCGCGAGCGTCACCTGGTTCCTGGGAAACCACTGATTGCAGCAGCGGAATAGATTGCTGCGGCTTCTGATCAGCAAGATAGGTATGAGCAAGATAGAACTTAGCTTCGGGGAAATTGGGATCGAGTGCAACCGCCTTGGTCAGCTCCGCCTCGGCGTCGGCAAAGCGGCCCACCTTCCAATACATAAACCCCAGCGAGAAACGGACAGTGGGATCGCTGGGCTGTTGTTGCCGTGCAGCCTCGAACTCCTCAATCGACTTGCCATAGTTTGCCAGGCCGTCGTAAGCCTGACCCCTTAGGATGTGGACCCAGGGCGAGTTTGGATCGGCGGCTTCGAGTTCGTCAAAAGCCAGAAGCGCCTTGTTAAGACGTTTCGTCTGCAGATAGGCGCGGCTTAGCAGGTACAGGTTCCCCACGTCTCGGGGCCTCACCCTGGCGATCTGCTCCAACTCCGGGATGGCCCGCTCATAGTCTTCTTGACCGACGAGCGAAAGGGCCAGTAATTGGCGCGCTTGCAGGTTTCCAGGTTGGGCCATCACGGCCTGCTGCAGCGGTGGGGCCGCGTGAGGGTAATCCTGGTCCTTGAGAAAGGCGATGCCGAGATTGAGGTTGGTGCCGAAGTTGTGCGGATCCGACTGAAGTGCTTTCCGATAATATTTTATGCCTTCAGCGAATTGGCCCTGTCTCACATAGAGTGCGCCGAGCCGGTTCAGCGCCGCTATCGACCCCGGATCAAGGGCCAGGATTTGCCTGTAGCCTGCAGCCGCCTCGTTCCACCGTCCTTCACGCTCCATCTCCTCGGCCTGGGCGCCAATAGCCTGGATGGACGATGATGTCGATTGCTGTGCGTGCAGCAGGTGAGCGCACAGCAACATCAGCGCCGCGACAAATCGCGACCATCGCTTCGCACTGCGGAGGCAGTTATTTGCCGGCATCACTCTTTTGAAAGACCTTCACTGAGCGTGATTATGGTGACTTGGTGAATCGAGCTAATGCGTTCCGGGCAGGAAGGTAGTTTGGATCGGCGCTCAATGCCTTTTCAAACTCGCTTCTGGCGCCATCAAGATCTCTCAGCGCCACCAGGGCCACACCTAGATTGTAGTGCGCCGCGGCATAATTCGGCTTGAGACGGACCGCCTGCTCAAACTCGCTGCGGGCCAGGGCCATCTCGCCTTTACGCAAATAGACATTCCCAAGCGTATTGTGAGTATCCGCCGCGGCAGGTTCGATGGAGATGGCCGTCTTTAGTTGCTTTTCGCTTTCGTCCCAATCTCCCCGCATGGCTGCCAACGTGCCCAGGCCATCGCGGGCTTCATAACTATCGGGCGTTTCTTCGAGAACGTGGTTGAACTCCGCAGCTGCCTGGTCGTACTCACCCTTCTGCGCCAGAGTCCTCGCGAGCAAAATCTCTGCCTTGGCATAACCCGGCGAGATGGCCAGGGCGGCATTCAATTCTTTGCCGGCTTTCTCGTATTGGCGCAGGTTGTAGTAGCTCAGGCCGGCGTCAAGGTGAGAGATGGAGCTCGCCGGCTCGGCTGCGAGCACGATGCGAAACTGATCGAGAGCCTGTGCATTTTGCCCCATCCGCTGCAGGTTGAGACCCAAGGCCAGGCGGACGTCAGAGAGGTCGCGGTGTCGCGCCAGAATCGCTTCCAGGACGCGTGTTTGCTTCCTCCAGGTGTCCAAGCGAAGCCAGGGAAATGGCCCGCCCGTATTCTTCGTAATCGGCAATTCTGTCTTTCGGATCGACCTGGCTCGGAGGGGAATTTGCCGGCGAGCTATTTCCGGTAAGGTATCCGAGCGCATGCAGACGTTCGATCACTTCAGGGCTGAGCTGCGTTAGCCGTCCCCTGGGAGCGCGGCTTGTAAAGCTGCCGCAATTGATGCATCCGCTCGCGATAAGCCGATGCCACGGAGCCTTTGTCCGCATAAAGATTCTTCGACTCTCCTGGGTCCTGGGTCAAATCGTAAAACTCCGGCCTCGGCGCCTCGATGTACTTGTAGTGCCCGCGCCGCAAGGAGGAAAGAGCGCTCGCCCCAAAATGCCGCTGGGGGTAAACGCTCTCGCTGAATACGTCCCTGCCCGGGCCACCCAGCATGCTTGCGCCTTGCATCGCTTGCGGCGCCGCAAGCCGTACCGCGTCGAGAATCGTCGGAGAAAGATCCAGCAGGCTGGCCGGGGTGTCGACTCGCTCCGGCCTCGGAGGCCCACCCGCAGGCCAGTGAATCACCAGCGGCACATGCAGGGTGCTTTGATAAATGAAAAATCCATGCGTGGTCTCCTCATGGTCTCCCAGTCCCTCTCCATGGTCGGAGGTAAAGACGATGAGCGACTTATTCACCAGGTCATGAGCAGCGAGATAGTTCCAGAGATTGCCAATAACGTGGTCTACATAACTCAACTCCCCGTTATAGCCCTTGCCATATTTCGCTTCTTCCGCCGCAGACAGGTTATACGGCGTGTGCAAGTCGTAGAAGTGAAGGAAAAGAAAAAAAGGCCGGTCGGCATGAGTATTAAGCCACGCTTGGCCGGCCTCGGCGACTGCTTCACCTTTTCGTTTGATGTCGCCTGGATCGGTGCTTAGGCCGGTGCTGTCGCTGTTCGCCCCGGGGCTGTCATAGGTGTCGAAACCCTGGTCCAATCCGAAGCGCCGGTCGAGCACGAAACTGCCAAGGAATGCGGCTGTCTGGTAGCCATGGGATCGAAGCGTCCCCGCGAGGGTCACCGCTCCCGGCGCCAGGCGTTCCCCATTGTCTTCGACGCCACTCACGAACGGGTAGGTGGAAGTCAACATCGTGACATGGGAAGGCAGTGTCAGAGGGACCATCGAGGTTGCCTGCGAAAACCACGTGCCCCCGTGCGAGAGTTTATCGATATTGGGAGTGGCTTCAGCGCTGGGGGAATTCGAACGCAGCCGATCGGCCCGTAGCGTATCGACCGAGATCAGAATGATATTGGGCCGCGTCTCACCGGCAGGCGGCGCATGTTGCACAGCCGCGGGTTGCTGGGCAAGGACAGCAGTGAAAAAAATCCAAGCTGCAATCGTTTCAGCTATGCGCAAGCAAACACTCGCATCCCTTAATTTTAAGTCCTGCACTGCAACCCGCGGGCTCTATTTTTCAGCGCGGTTGAAACCGGGGGTCGAGGCGGTCGCGCAAGCCATCCCCCAGCAGATTCAGGCCCAGGGCTGTAAGCGTGATCGCGACGCCGGGAAAGAAAGTGAGATAGGTGGCGACTCCGAGAAAGTTACGGCCTTCTGCCATCATGGCTCCCCACTCCGCCAGGGGCGGCTGAGCGCCAAGGCCCAGAAAGCTAAGCCCAGACGCCGTCAGCACTACATCGCCTGCGGTTAGGGTGGCCTGGATCAGGATAGGAACCGCGGCATTTCTTAGAATGTGATAGAAGATGATGCGCCACGGCCCCGCTCCGAGAGCTCGGGCGGCTTCAACGTATTCCATTCGCTTGAGCGAGAGGGTCAAATTGCGCGCAAGCCTGGTGTAGACCGGAATGGCAAAGATGGAGATGGCCACCAGGCAATCGAATAGGCCGGGCCCAAGAATGGCAACGATCAGGATCGCCAGCACGATCCCGGGAAATGCATAGAGAAGGTCGATAACCCACAAGATCACTTGATCGGGAAGCCCTCCCATGTAGCCGGAGATCATGCCCAGCGGCACACCAATGGCCAAAGCCATACCCACACTCACCGTGATTTCCAGCTGCGACAGACGCGCTCCATAGAGCACGCGAGAGAACATATCGCGGCCGTACTCATCTGTGCCAAAGAGATGGGCAAAGCTTGGCGTGATGAAAGGTAATGGAGAGATTCTGCGCGTAAGGATCGTAGGGCGCAAGCAGCGGGGCCAGCAGCCCGGCCAAGAGCAGAACCAGCACGATGCATGCGCCGAGCGCGAGGTTCCGGTATTGCAGCAGAGAAGGGATGCCGGCCCGCCATGCCCGATATCGGGAAGGACTCGAACCCAGGGCGTATTCAGTCAAAGCGAATCCTCAAAGCGAATTCTGGGATCAATCATGCCGATGAACACATCCACGGCGAAATTAACAGCAATGACGATCGCGACCGTGAGCAGCGTAATGCCCTGGATCGTGGCGTAATCGCGATAGCGAACCGCATCGACCATCAGGCGTCCGAGACCCGGCCAATTGAATACGGTTTCCGTGATGACAGCGCCCCCAAGCAGGGAAGCGAAATTCATTCCTACGATGGTTACGATTGGGATCAGGGCGTTTCTGAGAGCATGTCTCACGTAGACTCTGGCAGTGCTGAGTCCCTTGGCTCGGGCGGTCCGGATGTAGTCCTGGTGAATGATATCGAGCATGCTCCCCCGGCACATTCTGGCGATCACGGCCCCCGGCAGCAGGGCTAAGGTAATGGAGGGCAGGATGTAGCTCTGCCAGCTGTTCGCCCCCAGCAGGGGGACCCACCCAAGTTGAACGGCAAAGAGATTCATGGCCATCAACGCCAACCAGAAGTTGGCAATGGACGCCCCCGAGATCGCCGCCACCATCACCAGGTGATCGAGTATGCGGCCGCTGTAGATAGCCGCCAGAATGCCTGCTGTGATTCCCACGCTGACCGCCAATACGTAACTTACGGTGGCCAGAGCCAGGGTGTAGGGGAAACGTTCCGCGATCTCCTCGGCTACCGGTTTGTGAGAGCGTATGGAAATTCCCAAATCCCCGTGCAAGGCATGGCGGAGAAATATCGCATATTGAACCGGGAAGGGCTTATCCAGGCCGAGCCGGGCGCGTGCGGTATTCACTGCCTTTTGGTCGGCCTGCATGCCGGCCATCAGTCTTGCCGGATCTCCGGGCAAGAGCCGGACCGCCCAAAAGATGAGAAACGATGCCACCAGCAGAATCAGCGGCAAGGCCAGAATTTTTCGTAGCCAGTAATTTCTCATGCGGGCGAGATCCTTGAAAGACTGAGCTTCTTACCTGCGTCCCGATTCCCTCAGGGCTGAAGCCCTCGAAGATTGCTCGGTTTCCGTACGGGCTAATGCTCGCTGCGCCGAGGTAGCCCGTACCCTTCACTGCGGCGGAATCCTATGGGGCCGCTGGCGTGGATCCCTCGAACTCGACTCGCCCTCCCGGCAAGAGCCGGACGGGCGTGGGGACGGTTCCAACATGTTGCGCGGCGATGTCCCGTGCATAGTAGAGCAGTACATGCGGCGCATCGTCGGAGATAATTTGCTGTGCCTGGCGGTAGAGCGCTTTGCGCTTCTCTACATCGAGTTCGGCCGCCGCGCTCTCCAGCACCGCGTCGAGGTGCGGGTTCGAGTAAAAACCAAGATTGGCGCCCCCCGGAGACCATTCGTTGCTGCGATAGAGCGGAGCTCAACTGGTAGTCAGGATCGGTATCATCCGCGGCCCACGAAGCAAAGACGCAGTCGATGCCCTCCAGTGCCTTCTGTTTGGGCGAGCCGAAGATCGCTTGGGAGAAGACCCCGTTTTCCATCTGGTCGATTTCGAGATTCACATGGGCGTTGGCCCACATCCCCTGTAAAGCTTCCACCAACTGAGCGTCCGGCTCCTGCACCGCAATCTTGAGCGCGAATCCATTGGGATAGCCTGCTTCGCCAGCAGAGCCTTGGCTCGCTCAAGATCGAAGGGATAGCCTCTGGTCTGCGGATCGTAGGCAAAATCGGCCGGCGCCAAGGGCGAATTTGCCGGGGTCCCAAAACCACGTAGTTGTGTCCTGACCAGGGCTTCGCGGTCGGTCGCGAAATTCAAAGCCTGGCGTACCCTTACATCGTCCAGCGGTTTGCTCTTCGTGTTGAGCGCCACCCAAAAAACCCTCGCTTCCTCTCCGTGGATGAGCTTGACCTTGCGATTGCGCGAAAGGGCCTCGGCAAAGATGGGCGGTAATGGATTGACGATATCGGCCGCGCCCGCCAGGACCGACATATTCATCAGCGCAGGCTCGCTGGTCCAAATCCACTTCAGCTGCTTTACCGCCGGACGAGGGCCCCAGTATTGCTCATTTCGCTCTTCCAGGACGTACTCGCCGGTCTTCCACTCCACGAACTTGTAAGGTCCGGTACCGACCGCCTGACGGGAGAGCTTACCCTGTCTTTCCGCCAGCGGGCTCACCATCGGAGTGACCGCCAGCACCCGGAGAAAGGACGCATAGGAGGTGCTGAGCGTGAAAACCACTGTGTCTGGCCCGGTGGCTGTGACCCGCTTGACAATGGAGCGAACTCTGCTCGCTGCAGCCAAGCCGCGATCAGGATCGAGTAGCCGGTTGAAGGAGTCGACCACCGCTTGCGCATCGAATGGTGTGCCGTCGTGAAAGCGGACGCCCTTGCGCAATTCCAATGTCCATCTGGTTCCGGACGAGTCTACGCTCCACTTGGTGGCCAGGCTGGGCGCAACATCGAGGTTCTGATCGAACCGCGTGAGACATTCATACATCGGATCCAGAACGTCCATCGTGAAGCTCGCCGTGTGGTCAGACGGATCCATCGTCAACGGCGCCTCCAACTGCATAATCGTTACCCGGCTTTCGGGGGCAGGGGCAGGCCCACATGCCAGCATGCCACACGCCACCATCGCGGTAGCGAGAGCCAGACACCGCGCGCCAGCTGAGGACCAGGCCAAGCGCTACCTCGGTTCTAAAACAATGGAGCGTCCGTGCTCCGCGGATTCAAGCACGGCGGATACCACGCGCATCACGCGCAGCACCTCCTCCCGCGTGACTAAAAACGGCGCATGACTGGCCAGCGAGTCCTGGAAATGCCGCAGCTGTGCAACATAGGGATCTTCGTCAGGAAGGTCGGCAAACGGTATAGGACCGCCGGGCAGGATTTGGATCCTCCCGCCCGAGCCCGTTATGTCGATTGTGGTCTGCAGCCCAGCTGGAGATGCGACCCAGCCGCCTTCAATCCTGCTCGATACGCCTCCGGCATGTTCGAGTTCTATGTAGCCATACTGTAATTGCCCTTCGCCTTCGCGCCTGGCATCTACCTTGGTCACGTCGCCGGCCAGCCACATTGCATAGTCAATGTCATGAATCAGCAGATCGCACAGCACTCCCGCGGAGAGACGATCGTCGAGAAACCAGGAGCCGATAGGCGGCGGAGGCGAGCCAACACGCTTGAGCGCGATCTCTTTAACCTGCCCCAGGCCGCCCCCGCGTACCTTTTCCCATACCGCCCTATAGACGGGGAAGAAACGTACCACCATGGCGATGAAGATGCGTACCTTCGCTCGATCACAATCATCAAAGATCGCTTGTCCCTCATCGTAACGGAGCGCCAAAGGCTTCTCGCAAACGATCTGGCATCCGGCTTGGGCAGCCTGCGAAACCGTAGTTTGATGGAGAAAGGTTGGCAGGCAAATGTCTGCAATCTCCACCTTGCTCAGTAATTCGTCGACAGAATCGTAGACAGGACAACCATAAGGCGCTGCGGCGGCGCGGCCGCGGTCCAAATTGCGGGCATACACGCCGGCGATCTGCGCGCCCAGCTTGTGCCACGAGTCAAGGTGTTGCTCACCCATCGCACCGGCGCCCAGGATGCCGACCCGCAGTGATTCCGCCCTAGTTGACATGTTCATTCCGCACCGCTTCTACCGTGGTCCGCACCGTCGTGGCGTCGGTTACGGTTTTTAAGTATTCGTGATCTTGCGAAGTGAGTCCCATCGCTATTTGCGGATTGCGATAGGTCATTGCGCTGGGCTCCTTCTTATGGGCGGCAAAGTGCAGTTCACATAACCCGGTTTCCCGGCACACCTGGCCGATATTGCCGGCACGAAGTCCACCACAAGGCATAACGATCATGCGCCCATTTGCCAGCTGGCCCAGTTGCTTGAGGTTGGCCAGGCCCTCCATCGCCGTGGCCCTTTGTCCGCTGGTCAGCACACGGTCTACGCCCAGGCCGATCAAAACCTCGAGTGCCTGCGCCGGGTCGCGCACCATATCGAAAGCCCGGTGAAAGGTGAAGCTCATCGGCCTTGCCAGGCGCAACAATTCTCCCGTTCGTTGTTCATCGACGTCGCCTCCAGATGTGAGGCATCCCGTAACCACTCCGGGGACGCCGAGCTCCTTGAGCGCGATTACGTCCTGGAGCATGCTTTCGAACTCGGACTCGGAGTAGAGAAAATCACCGCCACGCGGGCGCACGATGACGAAGACCGGAACCCGGGCCCGGCGCAAAGCTTCACGCACGATTCCGATGCTGGGAGTAATGCCGCCCTCAAGTACGCTGGCGCAGAGCTCAACCCGGTCGGCACCGTTGTCCTGTGCCACCAGCAGGCCATCGACGCCTTCAATCGAAACTTCCAGGACGGGGCGCTTCATAGCGTCTCCTGCGGCGATCTGGCCGAGACAATGGTGGAGGGTGCCCACGCAAACGAGCGGTCGAATGGAAACGTCGGTGGCCGGAACTCGTTCTTGGGAAGCTTGTCGAGATCCTGAAGAATCGAACCGTCGGAGAGAGCCATAAGATTCGGATTGGCAAGCGGGGCGAGTTCCGGCGAGAGATAGCCTGATTTCACTACCAGCAGTTTGAAGGTGGGGATGTGCAACTGCAGGCGAGTGAAGTCGCTGATCTTGTGGAAGGGGCGGCGAGCGGCCGTGAGAACCACTGTCACTCCGGCGATCCGTACCACGGCTTGACGCTCTCGCGGATCGTCTGTGGGCAGCAGGAAGCCCACCTCCGCCTCCACCTCAATCGGGCGGCTTCCCTGGGGGTCGAGGGACGCGCCAATGCGCAGCGTGAGCCTGTCGCCCGGGGAGTGCTGGTAGCAAAGGTCGGTTGCCGGCAGATCTGCGATGCCGGCGACGAGAGCATTCATGAAATTCCGGCTTAGCAGCGCCTCGAGAACTTCGGCTCTGTCTCCCACTCCTCCGCCGGTGGGATTATCGCCTGAATCCGCCAGGATAACGGGTCCTGTCGCGGTCGTTTGTGCCTGGTCGAGCAGTTCGGCGATGCTGCCTACCGGAACGCCAAACTTGAACTCCTCACGGGCATCCCAATATTGCCGGGCAAGGTCCAGGGCTTGCTGCTCGAGTATCGGCCGTTCCGTTCCGGTCAGAACTACGCTAGCGGTGGCACGAGGCTCATCGGCCCACACGTAGCCGACCAGCAGGGAAGCGTCGAGCACTCCGGGCTTGGCGTTCCTCGGCGCCAATTGTGCGTAGAGATCTTTCGCGGGTTGGTCTTCTGTGCTGGTTCTCTCTCCAGGCAAGAGCACTGGAACCGGCACCCACACCAGGGTGGGACGGATTCTCTTAGCGGTGCAGTGCAGCAGCATCTCACAGGCCCGCTGCATCGTCTCCTGCACATCGATATGCGGCGCAGTGCGATAAGCCGAGAGCATGTCTATGTTGTCGATGACGCGGCGGCTCAGATTCCCATGCAGGTCGTAGCTCGCGCTTATCAGGCAGTCCACGCCCACCACCTGGCGCGCGGCTGAGATCCAGTCGCCCTCCGCGTCTTGCATCCCTTCCACATAGAGCGCTCCGTGCATCGGCAGGTAGAGCCCATCAAGCGGAAGCAGTGCCTTCAATGATTGAAGGAACTCCGCCTTGAACGCGTCATAGGTAGCCCGCTCCACCGGGCCTCCGGGCACCGCGCTTGCGTAAAGCGTGGGTCAAAAAGGGATGAGGATACCCGCGTAGAAAGGCAAAGTGCGGAGCGGCGGATAATTGCTCGCCTGAAAGTACGGTAAAGTCCTCGGTGCGGCTTCGGATCCGGCTATAGGTGCTGCATTCAATATGGATGCCGCCAAAGGCGAACCGCATGCGCTCTCCTGATCTCTATCCTTTTCAACTAGTTCTACCCAATCTTTACATGACTTCCCGAGGAAAGGTGACTATACTTCACCTACTGAATTATAAGAATTCATGGTTCGTGTATACCTTCATTCGAGGCCTGATCAAGTTACTGGAAAGCATTGGTTCGAAGGAGGCGTATGAGGGCCACGATCGGCGTGGACATCGGTGCGACCAAGATCGCATGCGGTGTATTAAAAGGGCGAAGAGTTTCTGGGTAAGACTACGATTCCCACTCCCAAAGAGGGTTGGCGTAGTGTTCTGGATTCCATCGTAAATACCATTAAAATTCTGGAAAAATCGCATCTCGATCTGGGCGAGGTAGGCGTCGGCGTTCCCGGGACGCACGACCGGGCGCGTACCGAAGTGCTCTTCGCGCCCAACATTCATGGTTTTGCCAACGTCCCCATCGTGGCCTATCTGACCAAGCATCTGGGCCGGCCGGTCGACCTCGAAAATGATGCGAATGCGGCGGGTCTCGCGGAGGGCATTCTGGGGGCGGCCAGGCATGCCTCGTCGAGCATGTTCATTACCATCTCCACCGGAATCGGCGGGAGCATCATTGTCGACGGGCAAGTATGGCGTGGTTTTCATGGTATTGCCGGCGAGATCGGTCATGTCATAACGGTTCCCGGCGGTCCCATCCCTCCGAGTGGCATTGCGGGCGCGCTGGAAGCGGTAGCCAGCGGGACCGCAATTGAACGCGATGCTACCTTCGCTTTTCGTAAGCCGACTTCGACCGCGGAGGTCTTCCGTCTGGCTCAAGAGGGTGATAAGAGGGCAGAGCAGATCGTGCATACCGCAATGCGGTACTTGGGGATGGCGATCGCGGATGTGCAGAAGTTGCTTGACCCTGAGGTCTTTGTGGTTGGCGGTGGGGTCGCATCGGTCGGGGAATACTTCTACAGCAACGTGCAGAACTACGCACGCGAGTACGCCAAAGGATTTGCCGATGTCACCATCGTGCCTGCGCAGTTTGGCGTCGATGCCGGCGTGATTGGGGCGGCGATCGCAGCCAGGCAGATGACGGCGCAGCGGCATACCGAATCATTGGTTCAGAGCTAATAGTTTGCCCGATCGATCAGGAACTGATGGGCGGCGATGCTGGCGGCGCTACGAGCGAGAAAGTCCTTTTCTACCGAGCAAAACTCAAGCCGGGTGGTGGCAATCAGGTGAGGCAGGATGTTGTTCTCGATTGCCTGCCGGGTACTGGTAATAAAGAGCCCATTTCCGAAACCAACCACGTCTGCTATAAGAACCAGCTCCGGGTTGTTGATGTGGATGGCGTTGGCCACCACGAGGCCAAGCATTGCGCCGGCTTGCCTAAGCAATTCGATCGCCTGGGCTCCCCCTTTGGCCGCGATTGCTTCCAGTTGCGCCACATTCTCCGCCTTGAGGCCCAATTCGGCTGCTTTCTGCAGCAGGACGGAACTGGTGGCGCACATATCGAGGCAGCCCCGTTTGCCGCAGTCGCAGCGTGCGCCTCCGGGCACCACGGTACAGTGCCCGATCTCTCCAGCCGCTCCAGTGTGCCCGCGGTGGAGACGGCCGTTGATATAGTGACCGTCGCCGATCTTCTTCCCCAACATGATGATGCTGAAGTTCCGTGACTCGCGGGCCTGGCCGAAAAGCTTCTGGCCGGTGGCTACCGAATGGGCGTCATTGTCTATGTAAGTGGGAATCTTTGTGACTCGCTCGATAATCTCTGCGATGGGGACATCGTGCCAGCCGAGCGCGTTCGACTGCAGGCATATTCCCTGGGGATGATTCACATAGCCGGAGAGCGCAACTCCGATGCCAAGCACTTTGTCGCGGGAGATTTTTCGGGCTCGGATGAGCTCCTGAATACCCTGCTCGATCGCTGCCGCCACTGCACGGGGTTGCGCGGCATCCCGCATCCGATGTTGGGCCAGGGAATTTCCGTGAAAGTCAGTCAGAACCATCATCGGTGGGTCCTCGGTAAGGCCCACACCGATGAAGTATCCGTGCTCAGCATTTAACGAGAGCAGAATAGAAGGGCGCCCCTTCTGTTGCCTGTCATAGGCGCTGGAGGTTTCGTAAATGAGGCCCTGCTCGATCAGTCCCCGACTCAACTCTGTGAGAGCAGAGCGGCTGAGTCCGATGGACTCAGCCAGATCGGAACGAGACATCGATCCGTTTTCAAGCAACGCCTCGATGATTGCGGTTCGCGATGAACTAACGCCGGGGCCGTCCGTCCGCCGTCCATTCTCCTCCATCGGCTGGCCGGGTGAGCGGTCTTTGCGTTCGCGCCCTGGTTTCAATCGCTGCATGTTAGAGACACTATAGCGGGTCCACGCCCAAAAGAGATTCGGCCTGTGGACCCGTCCTTTATGAGGGAACGAGGGTTACCCGTCATGCTCAATAACAACTTTACCGGCGTGTTCGCTTTAGAATATGAGGCCGGCCCGTGGGATGGTGTGGAAGGCGCACAGCACCTCTTCCAGGAAGTTCTGGCGGCCATGTAACCCACTCAAGGAAGCGCGAACGCAACGTAGGCGCCTGGGATGGGATCTTGAGACGCCGGGTGCCCAGGAACACTATGCGTATAAGTCGTGGCTTGTGCAGCCGCGCAGAACACGACATACTGCCGCCCCTGCACCTCATAGACACTAGGCATACCCTCAAGCGCCGCATCCACCTCTGCCTCCCAGAGCACTTTGCCGGTGCTGGAGTCAATCGCACGCACTTTGCGATCGCGCGTACCCGTAAAGATCAGGCCTCCGGCGGTGAGCACCGGGCTCACCTTGGGGAACTGTGAGCCAGTGGCGGTAAAGCCCTTGGCAGCCAGTTCGGGAACTACGCCAAGGGGAATCTGCCAACGAATGGTTCCCGTGTTCAGGTCATAAGCTGTCAAAGACGTCCAGGGCGGTGTAATGACCGGCAATCCGCTCTTGGCGAACATAAAGCCAAAGCTGCTCCTATAGTGAGCGCTTATGGGGTTAACCGGCGCGGCGGACGCCGCGTCTGGAGCGGACGCGGGCGCAAGCTCCGGATGCTTCAGATACGCTAAGAGGGAAGTGATCTCTGTCGCCGAAATTCGAGAAAAAGCGGGCATTGGACCCTTCCCGTGCTGCACCACACTCTGAATCTGATCGTCGGATAACTTCGCCCCTACATCGACAAGCGAGGGAATCGCCGGTGGTTTTCCCTCGCGATTCGTGCCGTGGCACAGGCTGCAGTTGGCTCTAAAGATCGACCGGCCTTGCTCCTCCGGCGAGCCGGCCTGAGAGACCTCACTCGATAACTCCAGCTTGAGCATAGCCGGAAGATCTTTGGAAACCACGTATAACTCACCACTGTTCGGGTTGACCGCGGTTCCGCCCCAGTTAGCGCCGCCGTTGTTTCCCGGCATCTCAACCGTGTTGCCCAGTCCGGGCGGGGTAAACAGACCCTCATTGTGAGCGCTCAGCATCTCGCTCTTTATTTGTTCGCGCTCTGTGGGCTCCAGAAATGGACTCAGATCCTTCGCCGTAAATGACTGGCGCGCAAACGGAGGCGGCTTTGAGGGAAAGGGCTGCGTTGGCCACGTCTCCTCTCCCGGCATGTCAGACTTAAGAACCGGCCGTTCCTCAATCGGCCACAGCGGCTCGCCTGTCTCGCGGTTGAAGACCCACAGAAAACCAACCTTGCCCGCTTGTGCCACCACATCGACCCGGACGCCATTGTGCAGAACGGTGGTCAGCATCGGAGTCGAGTCATTGTCGTAATCCCATATGTCATGGTGAATCATCTGGTAATACCAGATCAGTTTGCCCGTACGTGCATTCAGCGCCAGTAGGCAATCACCATACAAGTTGGCTCCTGGCCGATTGGCGCCGTAGAAATTGTACTTAGGGCTCGCCGTCGGAACATAGACGATGCCGCGCTTTACATCCAAAGCCATGCCGCTCCAGTCGTTGGCGCCTCCCACCGACTTCCACGCGTTTTTCGGCCAGGTCTCATAGCCAGGCTCGCCAGGATGGGGAACCGTATGAAAGCTCCACGCCAGGCGGCCGGTGCGGACATCGTAGGCGCGAATATCTCCCGGACCGGAGTTGTATTCCTCATTCGTGGCCGAGCCCAGAATGAGTAAGTCTTCAAAGATGCGGCCGGGATTGTAGGATTGCACCAGCGTCAGGCTTTTGGGATCACGTCCCAGTCCGGCACGCAGGTCAACTACGCCGTTGGCGCCGAACTGCGTGATGGAGCGGCCGGTACGCGCGTCCAGCTCCTGGAGCTCGTTGCGAAGCGAAAAAAGCAGGCGTCGATCCGATCCATCGGCGCTCTGCCAATAGTCAATTCCGCGATTGGTAATCAGTGTGGTGTTGGGGTCCGTCGGGTGCGTCCAGATTTCCTTGCCGGTCGCCGCATCGAGCGCCACGATCGAGTTGTTCTTCGCAAGCACATACATCGTTCCATCGACTACGAGCGGGTTGAACGCATACCTCCGGTCATCTCCTGTCCGGTAGGTCCACGCTACTTTCAGTTGTTTCACATTGGAACGATTGATCTGGCGCAAGGCAGAATATTGCGCGCCATCCGGCGAGCCCCCGTAGTTGCGCCATGTAGTGTGATCCTGGGCAGATGCACCCGAAGGCAGGCCCACAGTCATGCAGGCAAAAAGGATGAGGACCCACTCGATTTTCATGTACCCGGCTCCCCTACGCTACGGATTGCTGAACCTGCCGGAGGACGCGTTCGAGATAGATCTTTTCCTTCTTCACATCTTCGATCTGGCCGGGACCCGAGGTCTCACGTTCGATCGAGATGGCTCCGCGGTAACCGAGCTTGTGCAACTTGGTGAAAACCACCTTGAAGTCGACGAGCCCGTTTCCTATGAGGACCTCTTCCCCCAGCTTGTCGGGATCCGTGGGCCACTTACCATCTTTGGCGTGAACGCTGCGGATGTGAGGCCCGAGAATGTCGACCGCATCGACCGGATTGGCCTTGCCATAGAGGATCAGGTTTGCCGTGTCCAATCCCACTCCTAAATTTGGCTTGCCTACGTCTTTGATCGTCCGCGAGACGGTCGTTGGTGTCTCCTGGCCCGTCTCCATCAAGAACGACTGCCCATTGCCGCCGCAATGCTCCGCAAGCTCACGAATGGCAGCCACTACCTCCGGGTAAACCGGATCCCCTGGATTCTCGGGTATGAATCCGCAATGCGTCTGCACATTCGAAACACCTAGCATCCTGGCGAAATCAGAAGCTTGCTTGAGCGCGTCTATTCGCGCGGCCCGAGTCGCTCGGGGAACGATCCCAATGGTCGATGGGCCGCCAATAAAATCCCAAGTCAACTTGCCCGGACCGACCACTTCAACCGCTGTCGGCGTAACGCCTGCCAGGCGCAGCTGGCCCTGCAACTCTGCGGCGAGAGGTTTGCTGAACTTTCCGATATAAGCGTCAAGCGACAGGAAGCAGGTCGAGAATCCAAGCTCCTTAACGCGCGCGATGGACGCATAAGATCCGGGCGCCGGCGAGATCAGCAGGCCAAGAGCCATCGGTGTGGGCGTAGGGGTATCTCCTGCGGCGTTGGCAAGAGCACTGGCAATTGGACCAACGGAAAGCAGCCCGCTACACAAGGCGCCTCCAAGAAATTCTCGTCGACGAATAAACCACCCCTGGCCACTTCTATTTGTTTCAGAATTGATAATAAACAAAATCAGCGGGCTGAGAGGTCGCGTATCCAGATATCTTTGAACTGCATGTTGCCTTTGCCGCCCGCATGGAGCTGCAAGGCGATCTTGCCGTCGAACGAGCTCGGTTTGGGGTCGGTGAAGTCCACCATCTGTACTCCATTCAAACGCGAACGATAACGGTTGCCGACTACCTCCACCAGATAATCGTTCCACTCACCCATCCGCACCACGCCTTCGTTCTCCGGCGCCGGCCAAACCACCCAGCCTCTTCCATCCTCGCCATAAACCCCGGCGGTATGGTGCATCATGGTGCAATCGATCTCGAACTGCATTCCCTGCGTGGTATCGACTGATCCCGGCTTGAACCCGGTGTGAAAGAATACGCCGCTGTTCCCATCGCCCACGCATTTGAAGCGCAGAGAAAGCTGGAAGTCTTTATAATCCTTCTCAGTCTCCAGGTATCCATAGTTGGGCGTCAGTCCCTTGCCATGAAGCAGTCCGTCCTCAACCGTCCAGCTTTCGTTTCCGATCTTGACCCAACCATCCAGGTTGCTGCCGTTGAAGAGCGAAACCCAATCGTCGCCCGGCAGCTTCGCTTTCTCCTGCGCAGAGAGAACGCAACCGCCTGCCACCACAGCGGTCAGGACTAAAAGAGAAGTGAAGATCTTTCTTGCGAGCCGTGGTGAAGATCCGCGGGACTGCGCGTCAAAAATATTAGCCGGCGGAACTTTTTTGCAGAGATCCATGGGAATTTATTCTACGCTTCAATTATGAGGCACAGTAGGCGTTCATGAACAAGGAGAGAAATGCGCGTTAAGATAGCTGCGGCGTCCGTGGGGATTTTGATGAGCCTTGCCTATCTGGGTCTGGCCCAGCAGCCTGCGCCAGAAGCGGGCGCACAGCAGCCAAGCGGAGGTTTCGTTCAGGGAGAGGTACGGCCGCCGATCGATCCGGCAATCGTGGCTCGCGGCAAGACACTCTACGGAATCAACTGCCAGGGTTGCCACGGGCAGGATCTGCGTGGTGGTGATCTCGGTGGCCCCAATCTGCTGCGCTCGCAAGTGGCGTTGAGCGACCAGGACGGCGAGCTGATCGTGCCCATTATTCAAGGCGGGCGCCAGGCAATGGGAATGCCGCGGATCCCCCTGAGCATCGAAGATTCGAAGACCGTCGCGGCGTATATCCGCAGCGTGATAGCGACCATCGGAGGCCAGGGACGTCCGCCGGATGAGCAGAAGCCGCTCAGCATCCTGGCCGGCAATGCCAGCGACGGCGAGGCCTACTTCAACTTGAAGTGCAAGAGCTGTCACTCTCCACAAGGTGATCTTCGGGGTATCGCCTCCAGAGTCAGCGATCCGAAAGCGCTTCAGAACCTGTGGGTCGCGGGCGCAGTGCGCGGTGCGCGCAGCAAAACAACGGTTGCCACGGTCACCGTCACCCCTGCTTCCGGCGCGATGGTGGAAGGTCAGTTGGTCCACATCGACGATTTTCTCGTCACCCTGAAACTGCCTGATGGAACATCGCGCTCGTTCAGACGAGACGGTAACGTGCCCAAGGTCGTTGTGCGGGATCCGCTGCAAGCGCATAAGGATCTGCTCCCGGTCTATACCGATAAGGATATCCACGACGTGACGGCTTATCTGGTGACCCTGAAATGATCCTGAAGAAAATTTTGCTGACTCTTCCTTTCCTCTTTTTGCCGGTCGTCACCCTCGCTCAGGGCGGAGGAGTGACGCCACAAGATTTGCTCAAACCGCTCAAAGATTCGTGGCCGACCTACAACGGCGACTACACCGGCAAGCGTTATAGCGCACTCACCCAGGTCAATCGTTCGAACGTCAAAGATTTAACCCTGGCATGGATGACGCGATTGACCGCAGGCCCGGAGAATCCGGCGCCGGAGTCTCAAGACGAACGCGGCCAAGAAAAACCAACCGTGATCGTCGGTGGCGAAGGCCCGGGAAATATCTCGATCAGTGGTGGCTCGATGAAGGGGTCGGTGCTCGAAGTAGACGGAACATTGTACTTCACGATGCCGGATAATGGCTGGGCGATGGATGCACGCGATGGCCATGAGCTCTGGCATTACTTCTGGAAGACCAAGGGCGGGACGCATATCGGCAACCGCGGCTTCGGCATGTGGAACAACTATCTCTACATGGAGACGCCGGACGATTACCTGGTCTCGCTCGATGCGAAGACCGGCAAGGAACGTTGGCATAAAGTCATCGCTGATGTGGAACAGGGCTACTTCGCGACCCCGGCTCCCATCGTCATCGGCAACCACGTCCTCGTGGGTATGGGAAATGACATAGATTCCCCAGGCTACCTGCAGTCCTTCGATCCCGAAACAGGCGAGCTGCAGTGGAAGCACTATACCGTTCCCATGCAGAAGGGTGACCCGGGTCTTGACACCTGGGCAAGTCTGGACGCGGCCCGGCACGGTGGCGCACAAACCTGGCTGACCGGCGCCTATGATCCCGAGACCAATCTTTATATCTTCGGCACTGGCAATCCCACTCCCGCTTTCACCACCGGAACCCGCGGTGACCTGGACAACCTCTTTACCTGCTCGCTGATCGCTCTCAACGTAGACACTGGCAAGATGGCCTGGTACTACCAGACATCCCCGCACGACATGCACGATTACGATTCGGCGCAGACTCCGGTGCTGGTCGATGGCATGTTCCAGGGCAAGATGCGAAAAATGGTGCTTACGGCAGCGAGAAACGGGTACTACTTCACCCTCGATCGAGTTACCGGCGAGCACCTGGTGACCAGCAAATATGGTTTGCTGACCAACTGGGCCAATCGCCTCGGTGCTAACGGCGCCCCGCAGCGTGATCCATCGAAAGACGCCACCGTCCCCGGTTCTCTTGTTTCGCCCAACTCCGGTGGGACCGTCAATTGGGAGCCGCCTGCCTTTTCGCCGGATACGGGACTTTTGTATGTCGCGGAAAATAACAGCTACTCCATCTTCTATCTCACTGACGTCGATCCCCGCGGCTCGATGGGACTCGGCGGTAAAGAAGAGGACGAGATAGGCTCTGGGGGAGACTATCTGACAGCTATCGACTACAAGACGGGTAAAGCGACATGGCGGCATCGCTATGAAAACCCGCGTGGCGGTGGCGGTGGCGGCGGTGTACTGGCGACGGCAGGCGGCCTGGTTTTTGCTGGGGATGGCTCCGGCAGCCTGGTTGCGCACGACGCAGCCACCGGGGTTCCTCTGTGGAACACGCGCATCGGCGAGGTAACCAATGCGCCGCAGACCTATATGCTAGATGGTCATCAGTATGTCATCTGCGCGACGGGTGACATGCTTTGGTCTTTCCTGCTTTACTAATCGGTGCTCCTCACGCGGCTCGAAAGTGTTCTTCAATTTCTTCCAGAGTTTTACCCTTCGTCTCCGGCAAGAAGATCGCTACCGTCAGAAGATAGATGACGGTGAAACCTGTAAATAGGAAGAACATGGTCGAGTATCCATACTTCCCAACCACGGGTAGGAAGACGGCCGCCAGTGTCGTCGAAACCAATTGGTTGATCACCAGGGCGATACTCATCCCATTCGACCGTATCCTGGTGGGCATCAGCTCCGAGAGCGCCAGCCACACACACACTCCCGGTCCTAGCGCATAAAAGGCGATGAATCCATACAGGCCAAGCGCGACCAGCCAGCCATGGGTTGCGGTCGGCACGGGCGCAAGGTAGGCATGTTCGATCCGCAGGGGCGCGGTCCGTGCCACCTGGAGGCTCACGAAGGGATTGCGAAAGAATGCCTCCACTCTGTTCGAAGGAACGCAACTCGCGCGATTGATCTGGATCGGCGCTGCTCCCTTATCGTCGGACCGCACGGTACTCGTGATGGCCGTAAATCCGCCATACGAATAGATGACTGCCAGAGAAACGCTGCCATTGCTGGTGAGGTTGTTACTCAGTCGCCGAGCCTCCGCCTGGTCGAACTGGAACGATAGCCGTTGATCCGGCCCCGCCATCTGCCGGATCGTTCTGCCCACGTCTTGTCTTTGCCCTTCCGTCTGCAGGAAGAGCGCACCGACCAGCAGCAGGGACACAATGATGCCGGATGTTCCCAAGACAAACAGGAATTTCCGTCCCTTGCGGTCCACCAGTGCCAGGCCGATCACTGTCATCAGAAAATTGACCACCGTAAAGACCACATAACCCCAGTGCGCTCGCACGTCGGAAAGCCCGCTCTGCAGCAGGATGTCGGTGTTGTATCCGATGATCGAGTTAACCCCGGTGGCCGTGCTGCAGAAGAGGATGACGCACGCCAGAAGAAACGGAATCACATATTGCCGGCTTAGCAGCGAGGGACTCGACCCACTTACCGCGGTGGAACCGCTATGGCCCGAGAGCGCAAGCAGATCCATCTCCCTAAGCTCGATCTGCGCCTGCTCCTCGTTATGCGAGCGCAGCAGGGCGGCATGCGCCAGGCTCCTCTTCCCGCGCTTGTACAGCCAGCGAGGAGATTCTGCGACAAAGAGGCTGCCCACCACAAAAAGAATCCCAGGCGGCATGCACATCCAGAAAATACGCCGCCACGCCTGGTTCTTCACCGCAAATAGAACTTCCGGTGAGGCTCGCGCAATCTCCGCAACCCGGTAACTGTAATAGATGCCAATGATCGCGGCAAACACGATGCCCAGCGTCAATAGCCACTGGAAGATGCCGGTGCCCTTGCCGCGAGAGCTCGCCGGCAGGCACTCCGCCAGGTAAAGTGGAACCACCACGCCGACGAATCCGCCGCTGATCCCTTGCAGCAGGCGCCCCACAAACAGGGCCCCATAGCTCTGTGAAAGCGCGATCACCGGGATGCTCAGCACGAAAATCGTGCCCCCGATCACCATCATCGGTTTGCGCCCCATCCAGTCGGATAGCATTCCGGAAAAGAGCGTTGAGAAGACGCTCCCCAGAAGCACGGCCGCAACGATGATCGAAAGCTGGCCTCCGGTTAGCTTCGATGTCGCCTCAAGATACGGCAGCGCTCCGCCAATGATACCGACGTCAATGCCGTACAGCAGACCACTCAACCCCGCGACCAGCAAGAGAAAGCGATTGTAGACCTGCTTCTCTGCAGGACTAGAGGAATTAGCCATTTGTGCTCTCAGGGTTAATTTGAAGCTTCATGGTAACAGCGAGCAGCTTCGCTCGCAGGACCAATTTGCTACACTAGCCCATCCTCGACGCACTATGGATGACCCGATCGCCACTTCCGGCCGCCCTGCGACAGCAAATGAAGGCCTGACCGTCTGGTTCACCGGGCTGAGCGGAGCCGGAAAAACGACCCTCTGCAACGCCGTCTATTCCATCTTGTTGGATCAGGGACGCCGGGTGGAGATTTTGGATGGAGATGTCTTACGCCAGCATCTAAGCCGGGATCTTTCCTTCAGTAAGCAGGATCGCGATGAGAACATTCGTCGTATCGGCTTCATCGCGGATATGCTGACCCGCAACGGCATTCTGGTTCTGGTAGCAGCGATCTCGCCCTATCGGGTGGCTCGCGATGCAGTTCGTCAAAAGATTGGCCGCTTTCTCGAAGTCTTTGTGGATGCCCCGCTATCGGTTTGCGAACAGCGCGATCCGAAAGGACTCTATCGCAAGGCACGCCGTGGCGAACTGAGGGGCTTCACCGGGATCGATGATCCTTATGAAGAACCATTGGTTCCCGATGTTCGATGCCAGACTGACCAGGAGACTCTTGAAGTCTCGAGCCGGAAGGTTGTTTCAGCGGTGGCCGGCTATCTGGCTAACAAGAAACAAGACCCTCGGGGCTAACAGAGTCTGCGTGAGAACTCGAAATAAACAGCAAATCGAAACCAGGCCCATAGGGCCGGGAGCCAAACGTCAGCCCAGCCCGGATCCGGATTTCCTGTGGAACTTGCTGGCGTTGGCGCACTTCATGCGGCTTTCCTTAACGAAAGCCGCACATACGGTCGTGTCCAGCGCAGCGTGCAGGAAATCCGGAGAAGGGCTGGGAGGCGGATCCAAGGTCCGGAAGCGCCGGAGGTGCGGCACTACCTTCATCTGCGAGTGCCGCGCCTCTGGCGCTCAAACGATATTGGCGATCGATGTCCCAGCCCTTCTCCGGATTTCCTGCACGCTGCGCTGGACACGACCGTATGTGCGGCTTTCGTTAAGGAAAGCCGCATGAAGTGCGCCAACGCCAGCAAGTTCCACAGGAAATCCGGATCCGGGCTGGGCTGACGTTTGGCTCCCGGCCCTACGGGCCTGGTTCTATTTGAGTTTTATTCTCGCATTCTCACGCAGATTCTAATGCCTGACCTAAATCCAAGATCGGCCGTTTCATCTCCTGAGGGTCGGCGACGCGCGTGAATACCTTCACGGTGAGAACTGCAGCTGCTCAACCCCGATTACGATATAGACCAGGATCCACCTGAAGAGCCATTGATTCTGCGTCCAGGTCTAGAGCGAGGAATGCGCATATAGATGCTGCGTTTCCGGCAGGATCTCTTAACAGTTTCCTGTACCCGACACGATGAACGGGAATCTGCGGCCTCTCCTCCAGCCATGCGACCACCTCGCGCATGTGCTCCTGAAAGGCATTGCCAAGCGTTATCGGGTCATCCGAAACATTCGTCCCGCGGCGGGCCAGCATCTTGTCCTGCGAGGACAGGACCTCGGGTAGCGGACGTTCCATGAAGATCACTTTGTAATCCCGGCCTTCGGGAAGCGAAAGAAGCAGCTGCGAGACGACCTTCACTGCCTTGCCTTCCGCTTCATCAATGCGATGGGGCTCTTTGGGCAGGAGTTTTGCTGGTTCCCACTCAAAATATCCGCGCGGGTTATCGATATCAGGCTCCCGTTGAAAGTCGGTCAGGATGGGCATGCCGCCGGCCTCAAGCATCTGCATCATGAGAGAGGTGCCCGAGCGGGGCAGGCCAGAGACAATAGTGATCACGGTTCGGCTATTGTACCGTCCAGGGCTTTCCGTCAAGGTGTCCCGGAAGATCCAGGCCAAACAATCTCAACATCGTGGGAGCTACGTCTACGATGGCGGGTTCCTCACTGATGATCTTGCGATTGCAGAAGACCACGCCAGGAACCAGCCGCGGATCAATACAGTGGTCCCCGCTCCAGGCTTTCAGATTATCTTCGAAGACCTGGCCTGTGACCTTGCCCATGACAGAATCCCAGGACGCGCGAAAACCATCGCCATAACCAACGATCAAGTCGGGCGAATTCTCCACGTAAGGCCCTGTGTATACGGAACCGCGATCGAAGACCCCGGTAATGCCAACCTGGTTCGATAACGGGTCCGTCAATCCGTCGAGCTTGCGTCGTAGCTCCTCTTTCAAGCTTTCCGTTTCTATGCCGGCTTCGAGAATGCCGTCGCGTTCGCGTCCCTTGATATTTAGGTAAAGCCCGTTGAGCCCCATCGTGTAGGCGCGGGTGCGAGCCCAGTCCACGTCCTCAAACCAATCGCCGCTTTCCGTCTTTCCAGGCTTCAGCGCGAGATAGCCGTTTTCATGCAGCCACGCATTCAAATTGACACACCGTGCAAATGACTTGAAGCCGTGATCAGAAACAACCATCAGCAAGGCTTCATCGCCAATTTCTTTCATGACGCGGCCGACAAGCGTATCCATACGCGCGTACAGCTCTGGAATCACATCACTGCGTTGATCCCGAGTTCCATCGCTCGTCCCGGGGTGGTCCAGGTAACGCCAGAACATATGCTGAACCCGATCGGTAGTGTCGAAGACGCACGCGCATAGGCCATGCCGGGTCTTTTCCAGCCCATCGAAGAGCATGCGTTCACGGTCTTCGTGGTTCCCGTAGCATTGCGCCAGAAAAGCATGGTCATCGATCACGTCTTCGTTCAGTGCCCAGGTATCCTCGGCGAGTCCAAGGGTGGCATAGGGTCCGAATAGTTTTGCCAAATAAATGGAATAGGTCGCTGGGTGCGAGATCGGGAGATCGGGGCGGCTCGGATCGATGTTCACCGGCGTGACATAGACTTCTACTTCCGGTGACAATTCCTTCAGGTAAAAGCGGCAGATTCCGTGCGCCTTAAAGCCCAGGCCCGCACGAAACTTCACCGGAATCCAATCCGAGTAATCGCCAACCTTCAGTGTGAAGCGTTGGGAGTCTACAGTGAAGCGAGCTTCCTGATCGCTGCCTTTCTGCGCTACTACCTCAAATGGAACGCGCAGTTCGCCCGGCGAATCACCGTTCGCGCGCGGATCCTCGGGACCAGGCACATAGGATCGGTAAACCGGACCGCGCCGCTCGAATGGAACGCGCACGCCGCCCTCGCGAAATCCAGCCTCGCTTTCGCGCGTCGTGCACAAGCAGAATGTTCCCTGGCTCCCTTTCAAATCAGGAACGCACATACCGGAGAGAAGCACGCCGGGAAATTTCTCCGGAGGAAAGGTTACCGGTACGCGAATGACAGAGCAGAAAATGCCGGCATTGCCAAGCCAGTGCCAGAAGGGGATCCCGCGCCGCATGCCCCGAATTCTAGGTGCGCTCAGCGGCACAGTGTATTTACCAATCTTCAGACTGTGTTTTGGTCCCTGGATCTCCGCGGAAGACAAAAATGGGAGGTAATTGCTGAGGTCTCTGGCCAGAAAATCATAAATATTGTGTTTGCCCGGATTCACCCCAGTCATAAACGTGGACCATGCAACGGGAGAAATCGGGGGATAGGTTGTTTGCAACTTCCGAAATGATCCTTGATCGCGCAGCTTCTTAAGGTTTGGCAGCCTTCCTTCTTGAATGAACCGATCGGCTAACTCGGGATCCATTCCATCGAAGCCGAGAATCACCGCACGTTTTATCTGGGCCTTCCCCGAGGCCTTTCGGCGGCGAAATAATCGGAAGGCCTGCCGGAACGGCCAGGAGAAAAATGCGTACACCGAATAAAGGAATGCCAGGAAGAGCGTCCAGAAAGAAGAGAGGACAGCAAAGCCGGCTCCAGGCCCCGCATAGGCATGACAGGGCAGGGAAGAAGCAAGTATGAAAGTGAAGATCGCGAAGTAGAGCAGAAGCCGTGTGCGAGTTTTCGAGGAACCGATCCATCGCCACTTCATATTTCGATACCGAGAATACTCTTGAAGGCGAAACCGGCCACCAGGGACAAAACGAAAAGCAGCCAAACCCAATTCCATGCAAAGCCTGCGAAGGCTATGCTTCGCGATGGATACTCTACCTCGATCGATTGCACTGCTGAATTCTTCGGCAAAGCGGGCTCTCCGGAGAGAAATATTCGTTTCCAGAAGGGCCCTCGGAGCCGAACAGGTGACAGACGCTGCAGGCCCGCAGCGACCACAACTCGCTTGGAGAAGGCTTGGCTGGAAGTTTGCACTTCGACGTTGTAATCTCCGTCGGTTTCTGCGGCAACTCTCCAAACCACTGTGTTTTCCGCGGGCACGTGAACCGCTGGAGCGCTGCTCTTGAGACCATTCGGCAGCTGCAGCGACGTCTCACTCAATATCTCCGGGTTGGCCACGCGAGCCTTCACCAGAAATATTTGCCCCGCCTTCAGTGGCGCCGAACCAAGGTACCGGTCCAATTGCGCAATCACCAGCGTCAAGGGAAGTGCCGTGAGCAGCAACGGCCACAGTGCCAGCCGAAGGTAGCGAATGATTGCCAGCATGATGCGGCCGTAGCAGCGAATTACCACCGGAATCTGGTCCTGAAAGAGACGCAGCGCCAGCAGGTGCGCTTTGAGGCGGTCCTTGGTTTGATGGATCGCCTTTTGATCGGTCACATAACCAAAGACCAGGACCATGATCAGTCCAATGACGACCGATGCCAGCAGGACGAGCAGGGCTGGGGAGCTACTCGATATAGCCAAGTCCCTGCAGTCGCTTCCTGATAAGTTCCTTCGAAGTGGTACCGCCTTCGCTGGGAGGCAAAACCTTGTTTACTTCCTTTTCCAGCGCGTGCAAGACAAATTCATCCACCGATCCGTAGCCGCACGCCTCCGAGCAGCGCTTTACTTTATCCAGGAGGTCACCTTCCAGCTTTATTTTGTAAGCTCCAAACATGCGTCTTCCAGGATCCTGACCCGAAAAGGTTCATCGGAATATTGATTGCCCAATCATACCCTTTGCTTTGGCGATTCCAAACTCCGCCAGGATCGTGGGGGCGATATCAGTTAACGCCGGCGTCTGCGCTCGAATCTTCCGGTTGCTCAGCAGCACACCGGGAACCAGCGAAGCATCCATGCAGTGATCGCCGCTCCAGGCGCTTGTATTGTCTTCCAGTTCTTCAGCGGGAAAGTCGCCCAGAATCGTCTTCCATCCCGCACGATAACCCCGGTTGTAGCCGACGATCATGTCCGGGCCCGATGCGGCGTAAGGGCCACGGTAAACCTCCGTGGCAAAGTCCACGCGGGTAATGACGGGCAGTCCGTTCTTAGGGTCTCGTATCGCCAGCAGCTGATCCCTGATCTTCCGCATCAGCGCGTCAGCGTCGCTCCCCGGTGCAACCATTCCATTTTCTTCGCGGCCATGAAGGTTCAGGTAAAGCCCATTCAGGCCCAGCCCATAGGCACGCGTCCGGCTCCAGTCGACATTGGGGAAGGGTTCAGCCGAATCGGAATTTGCGCCGGCGCGCAGTTGAATATACCCGTTATCCAGGAGCCAGGTATTCAGGTTGAACGACCGGTAATAGGGAGCGAATCCGTGATCGGAGACCACCAGCAGGGTCGAATCCGCGTCCAGGGTGGGAAGAATTTCGCCCAGCACCTGGTCCATCTGCTCGTAGGTGGCCCGGATAGCCGATCCATTCTGCGCAGCCAGTGTGGCGTCGTAGGCCGGATGTTTAGGGTCCATCAACCGCCAAAACATATGCGAATTCAGATCCACACTGGAGAAGTAAAAGAAGAAAACGCCGCGCTTGAACTTGGCGAATTCAGCGTCGAAGATTTTGCGATGCTCATACAGCACCGTATGCGCCTGATCCAAATATTCCTCATCATTCAGAACTCCATCCGAGAGAGCCTTTGTATCCTCCGCGATCCCTTGGGTGTAAAAATCCCCTGCTTCCTCGCTCAGAAGCCGGGAGTAACGGGACGGAGTAGAGATCGGCAACGCAGGTTCAGCCGGATCTATATTCATCGGCGAGACGTAGAGCTGAAACCTGGGATGTGCCTGCTTCAGATAAAAGCGGCACATGCCCCGGACATTTCCAAAGAAGGGGAACAGCCGGAATTCGACATGGATCCAATCGCTCCACTCGCCTTCGCGTAACACGAATTCCTGGCCTTCGAGCGCAACTTTGGCCACCGGTTCCAATGGATCGACGGCAACGGTGAAGGGCTCGGTGGCGGCAGGCGCTCCGCGTTTGAAACTGTTATCGGGGCCAATCAGGTCGGCGGTGACCCGCGAGTTCTCCACTTCCACGGGAATGATCTGCCCTCCTTCTACCATGCCCGGTGTTGCTGTCGGATCGTCGGTGTAGAAGGAAAATGTGCCGTAGGTTCCTCGCAAGTCTGGTGTTCCAAGGCCCGACACGGTCTTTCCCTTGGCCGGAACGGGAGGAAAATTAGCCGGAATGCGAAACACCGTGTAAGGGATGTTGTGCGCATCCAATATCTGCCAGAAGGCCGGCCCTTTGCGCAAGTCTTCTACGCTGCCGCTGTCCAGCGGGATACGCCAGGAGCCGATGTGAATCGTGTGCTTTGGGCCCTCGACCTGGGAGGCTGAAAAATAGATGTTTCGCGTCTTCGGATCTCGATGAATAAAATCGAAGATTCCGTGACCACCTGAGTTCATCCCCGTGATCAGGTTCGACCATGCTACCGGGCTTTGCGGAGGCGTGCTGGTCGCGAGTTTGCGAAAGTCACCCTGGGCTGCGAGCTTCGCAAAGTTGGGCATCTTTCCCTCTTGCATGAATTGCTGCAAGAGCTGCGGATCCATACCGTCAATGCCCAGGATGATAAGACGGTGGTTCCCATGCCACTCATCCGAATGATGGCGATAGATCGCAATCACCGCCGCCAGCAGAATCATCGAGCTACAAAGTAACCAGGCAGTCTTCTTCAGAGGATGAGTCCTCGACCGTTCATGGCAGGTAGACTCATACACATGTTGATTCGTTCACTGTGGCGGAGCCTTTTCGGCGTCCTTATTCTCGGGACTTTTGCCGTGAATGCCGTGGCTGCGAACAAACCCAATATTATTCTCATCACGCTCGACTCGGCCCGGGCCGATCGCATGGGCTTTCTCGGTTCGCACAATGGTTTGACGCCAGGGATGGATCGCATAGCGCGGCAAAGCATCGTCTTCGCGCAGGCGTACTCGCAATCGCCGCTGACCGAAGCTTCCACTGCAACCATCCTCACCGGAACCTATCCTCAAACCAATCGTGCCGGAGAGTTGGGCGTTTTCCTTCCGGAGACGGTGCCGTACCTGCCGGATTTACTCCACGCGCATGGATATCACACTGCGGCATTCGTGGGTTCCATCCTACTAGATCCGCAGAACGGACCTTTTCAGGGCTATAACCGTGGGTTCGATAGTTACGATGCCGCGTTCCGCCAGCCGCAGCGCGGCCAAAGCCGGTATCAAACCGTCGAGCGCCATGGGAACGAGGTCGTTGGCCGGGCCATCAGGTGGCTGGCCGGCAGAGGTAACTCGCCCTGGGTTCTCTGGGTGCACCTGGGTGGTCCTCGGGGGGCGCTTGGTAGCGGATACGACCACGCCATTGCTGAGACCGACACGGCCGTCGGCAAGCTGGTCGGTGACCTCAAGTCCAAAGGCCTCTACGATGACGCGCTCATCATCGTCGTCTCCAATCATGGGGAGAGTTTAGGCGCCCACGGGGAACAGATGAGCGGCATGTTGCTCTATGACGAGACGATCCGCGTGCCGCTTATGCTGAAATTACCTCAAGACCAGAAGATGACGCCGAGGCTGGTCACCAATCACGTCCGTTTGCTGGATATCGCTCCTACGGTGCTTGAGCTGGCCGGCATTCCGGTTCCGTCTGAGATGCAGGGGCAATCGCTGTTACGAATAGCTCAGGCAAGTTCGCAGGGCGGCGAGCCGGCTTACGCCCGCACGGACCTGCCGCAGCAAGGTTTCGGCTGCAGCCTGATTGAATCATGGCGGGTAGGGAAGTACCTCTACGTGCGAGCCCCGAAGCCCGAATTGTATGACCTGTCCGCGGACCCCGGGGAAAGTCGTAATCTCGCGGGTAGCTCAAAGGCCACGCTTCAAGTGGTTGCTGCACAACTCGCTGCCTTCGACCGCCACTTCGAGGCCGAGCCCAGCAGACAGCCCGCCTCGGGGCTTACCTCGAGCGAGATGCAGAAGTTAGCCTCCCTCGGATATATCGGGCTGCGGCCCTCCGGCGCCGCGTTGCCGCAAGGGGTTGAGGGAATCGATCCAAAGGATGCCCTTGGCCTGGCGAATCAAACCCTTGCCGGCCTTCTAGCGCTTGATGATGGAAAACCGGAGCAGGCGATTCCCCTTTTCCATGCCGTCTTGTCGGTTCGGGATAACATCTATCTCGCGCAGTATGGCATGGCCGTTGCCTTATCTGAGGAGCAGCGTTATGCGGAGGCGATCGGATACCTGCGCAGCGCGATCAAACTCCAGCCGGACTCTCCCTGGGCCCACTATGAAATGGGGATCAGTCTCTTAAAGACTGGTGACTTCAAGACCTCTTCTATCCATCTGGAGATCGCCGCCCGGCTTCTACCTGAATTCTCCTCTCTGCATAGTGCGTTGGCCGATGTATACCAGCACTTGGGGAGGAGCCAGGAATCGGCAGCCGAACGAGCGAAAGCCTCTCAATGGGCGCCCACGGGCTGATCCGTTGTCAGAAGGATCCAACAGGCGACGTTCCGTCGAAATAGAAAATCTCAGCAAGATCGGTCCATCGTTCCCATCGACCAAGCCCCAACTCTCTCCCTGCTGCTATGGCTCAAAGGTGGTACATCGGCAAGGGAGAAACAGTCGATGTATTAGATGACGGCGACCCCGCGCTGAGTGAGGAAAAACGGATGTACCAGTCTGAAGCAAAGTTGCACCCGGTAGTGCAGGAACGGTTTGTCCTGGTTGATGATGCTTCTCCTCAGGTCTGCAATGTTCGGTCTGTTGATCCGGAATTACTTTACAACGAAGACAAATTGGGGTGCGCGCGCGGTGTGGTGTGGGCCCTCGTCTTCGAGGCAGCGGTGATCGCCGCCATCGCATTTTGTTGGAAGCTCCGCTTCTCAATGCGCTAGTGTCTGGAACGTCGGCGCGAGATATGGTTGCAGGCTCGTGCCGGAATCTTGAGGGGACCCAATGAGTCGACAGATCCTGAACGGCTGGAAAGAGATCTCCAGTTACATCAAGCGGAGTGTCCGCACCGTCCAACGTTGGGAAGCGCGGCTGGCTCTGCCGGTCTATCGGCCGGCATTAAAGGATAGAAGCGCAGTAGTGGCATTCTCCGATGAGCTTGACCGTTGGATCTCGCGTGTCTCACCAGATGCGGGCGAAGGGACTCCAGTGCTGGACGGCAATGAGGGACACGATGCTGGCCTCTTGCGGTTGCTCGACAGCATGAACACAATGCTCTTGGACACCGCGGAACTCTCCGCCCGGATGCGGCTGTTGCAGGAGCAACTGGGGCAGTCGCTTAAAATTTGCCATCAAGGGATTTCATCGAGAACGCATGCGCCTTCTGTTTCGGTGTCAAGGCGAGTCATGGGTCCGGTGCTGACCTTTCGGGCCCGGCGCAGTGTGACTCCCGAGCAAATAAGTTTCCGGGCTGATGTTCCAGCCCTGGCCGACCCAAGAGAGAGGGCTCCCGGCGACGCCCCCCTTCACGCCCCCCTTCACGCCCCCCTTCACGCCCCCGCAGAGAAGGCCAGGTAAGTGGGATGGCTGACCTCATTGTTAGTGTTCGCCATCTCGGCGTTGTTACGGCATGGCCGCTGAATACCCGATGAAGGCTAACTTCGCGATCGCTTCCGCTCAGCAGAAGGCGAAGTTGGCCGACCCCGTAATCCAGCCTTCGGCAGATGCCTCCGCAACTTCAATTGAACGAAGGTCGCCGGCTCGACAAGGATCTCGTGGCGACAACCGCAGGATGTCACCGGCAGTCATCGTGCGCATCGTGCAGGCGTTCGATTTACTGTTGCTGTTGTTCAGTGGTTTGCTGGCTAAAAGCGTGCTGACGCCGGGTTATTGGCTGCGCTCCGATGGGACACTTTTTCTCGCGACACTGGTAGGCAGTATCGTGGCTACCGTCTTCCTTGCCCGTGCCGGGACGTACCGGTTGCACTTACTTTCTCGGCTCGGCAAATCGCTCGGGCTTCTGGCTCTGCCGCTGCTGGTTGGTGGAGTCAGCATGATCGTCTGCCTATTCTTGATGCGCGATGCCGGCATCGTATTTAGGGAATTGCCTTTCCTCTGGCTATTGTTCAGCGCAGTCGCGCTAGCGGCATCGCGATGTTTCCTTTCACGGCTGCTTCGCCGGTGGACGCAGTCGGGTAAGCTGGCGCGCAGGGTTGCAGTGATCGGCGCAGGTGAGTTTAGCCGCGAGTTTATTGAACGGCTCCGCGCCGAGCCGAATGCCTACACCGTGGTAGGCCTTTATGATGACCGGCGTTCACGCATTCCTGGGGTACAGGAGGGAGTTCGAGTGCGCGGCACTGTGCGCGATCTCCTG
The DNA here is from genome assembly GCA_963711525.1 of uncultured Acidobacteriaceae bacterium. GTDB lineage: Bacteria > Acidobacteriota > Terriglobia > Terriglobales > Acidobacteriaceae > PALSA-350. Next base: position 957,645 of record CAVQEO010000001.1, read on the forward strand.
GTGCGCAGCCGCGAAGAGCAGATCGACTTGATTGTCATTGCGCTGCCTCTGCGAGCGGTGGATCGCATATCGAGGATCCTCGAGGAAATTGGGAGCGCGGTTGCCGACATTTGCCTGACGACTGATTTCGCTGGCTTCCGCTACAAGAGTAGCCAGATTTCCTCCGTCGGTTCCAATCCCGTGGTGTTGATCGACGAGCGGCCGCTCAAGGATTGGCGGGCGGGAAAGAAGTTTGTCTTCGATATGGTCCTCGGCTCCTTGGTGCTCGTCGTCTCCTCCCCGATTCTCGCGCTCATTGCTTTGGCGATTCGCTTCGATAGTCCTGGGCCCGTCCTGTTCCTGCAGCCGCGCCTCGGTTTTAACAATCGCCTATTTACCTGTTATAAATTCCGCACCATGCACCACGGGATGACGGATCTGCTGGGCGATCGACAGGTTACGCGGGGTGACGCACGAGTGACCAGGCTGGGCAAATGGCTGCGCGCCCTGAGCCTCGATGAGTTACCGCAAATATTCAATGTCATGAAGGGCAACATGTCCCTCGTCGGGCCTCGCCCACATCCACCCAACACCAAGGCGGCTGACAAGCTGTTCACTGATGTAGTCGCGAACTATGCGTTCCGTCACCGGGTCAAGCCGGGCATCACGGGATGGGCTCAGGTGAACGGCTGGCGTGGGGAAACCAAGACCGTCGAGCAGATTGAAAACCGCGTTGCTTGCGACCTGGCGTACATCGAGAACTGGTCGATCTGGCTTGACCTCCGAATCATGATGTTGACCGCCACCCGCGAAATCCTGAGCCGCCGCGCGTTCTAGATCAGCATGGAATTCAAGGCTTATCATGAGTGATGGTTCGAAAGATCATCCATGTCGACATGGATGCGTTCTACGCCTCGGTCGAGCAGCGCGATGATCCCCAATTGCGGGGTAAACCCGTCGTGGTGGCTTGGCGCGGTAATCGTTCCGTCGTCTGTGCGGCCTCGTACGAGGCAAGACGCTTCGGAATCCGTTCTGCGATGCCGGCGGTCCGCGCGGAACGTTTATGCCCCGAAGCAATCTTCGTGCCCCCTGATTTTGTGCGCTACCGGGCCGTCTCACGCGGAGTGCGGGAGATCTTTCATCGCTACACGGATCTCATCGAACCCCTCTCTTTGGACGAAGCGTACCTTGATGTAACGGAAAACAAGATTGGATTGCCCACCGCGACCCGGGTCGCAAAAGCGATTCGCCAGCAGATTCGAGACGAACTTCATCTGACTGCCTCCGCGGGCGTGGCGCCGAATAAGTTTCTGGCCAAAATCGCATCCGATTGGCGGAAGCCTGATGGCCTGTTCGTCATTCAGCCTGATGATGTGCCTGTATTCCTTCTGCCCCTGCCGGTAGAGCGCATTCCCGGTGTCGGTAAAGTCACTGAAGACAGGCTTAGACAGATAGGCGTAAAGACCGTGGGCGACCTGCAAGCGTTAGACGCCGGGGTGCTCGAATCACGGTTTGGAAAGTATGGGCATCGCCTGTATGAGCTTGCCCGAGGAATTGATCATAACCTGGTAATTCCGGACAGACCAACCAAGTCGATTTCTGCCGAAGATACTTTCGAGCGGGATATCCCTTTATCCGAAACCGGGGAGTTGATCCAACGTCTGGCGCAGAAGGTGTGGTCAGCTTCGCGTCAGGAATCGCGCGTAGCACGGACCGTTGTCTTAAAGCTCAAGACCAGCGAGTTCAACATCCTCACACGCAGCCACACGCCTACTGTTCCTCCAGCATCGTGCGAAGAATTGACGGTCATCGCTCTGGCCCTGCGGGAACGCATCTCTCTCGGATCGGGGCAACGCTTCCGCCTGGTGGGCGTCGGCGTAAGCAATTTTCGCGATCCTGAAAACCCACAGTCCGCCCTCTTTAGAGAAGAATAAACTCTCACGCAGACGTAACTGATCTGGACGGGTGGCCCATGTTCACACCGCCTGTCCCGCCTGTGCCGGCGTGGCGGCCCCGTGCAGGAAATCCGGATACGTGGGCCGAAAAGACGGGCGAAGCCCACATAGCTCTCATACAAGGCTGCGTTGCAAGAAGACAGTATCGAGCCATCGCCCGAATTTGAACCCAACGTCTTTCAGCAACCCTGCATCCTGAAACCCGAAGCGCCGGTGCAAGTTGATCGAGGCCTGGTTGCTGCTGTCGCCGATGACCGCAATCATCTGATGCATGCCGCACGCCCTGGTCGCGCCGATGAGAGCGGGCATCAGTAGCCTGCCTACGCCGGTGCCCAGGCGGTCCGCCCGGACATAGATGGAATCTTCCACCGTATGCCGGTACGCCAGGCGCGGACGATACAGGCCTGCATAGGCATATCCAACCACTTCGCCGCCGTCGTCAGCAACCAGCCACGGCAGGCCTTTGGCGGTTACCTCGGACCAGCGCCGGCTGATTTCACTGCTATCGGGCGGCTCGATCTCAAACGTCGCCGTGCCATGGCTTACGTGATGCGCATAAATCTGTGCGATTGCATCCGTGTCGAATGCGGCAGCCGCTCGAATGATGACTGACATGAACCTGCCTGGTTCCCCGGCTTGACGCCCGTCAGTGGGGATAGACTCCCGGAATCTTCAGCGAAATGCGATAGATACTAGAGCTCGCCGCCACAAACAGCGTCTTGTGATCGGCCTCTCCCCAGGCAACATTGCCGACCCTCTCCGGAATATCGAGTGTACCGAGATGTTTGCCCTCGGGCGAAAAGATCCAAACCCCACCCGGGCCCGCGCTATACAGATTCCCTTGCCGATCTACCTTCTGGCCGTCGGGCGCTCCTACCCGGGTATCGGAAGTTGCATCGAAGAAGACCTTTCCGTCCGTGAGTGTTCCATCTGCCTTCACCGTGTAGCGCATCCAGAGCTTCTTCGGCTCGGAGTTGTTCACGTAGAGATATTTCTCGTCCGGAGAGAAGCATATTCCGTTCGGACGAGGCAGATCTTTCACCAGCAACTCTAGCCGCGCCCGGTCGGGAGGAGCGCCAGGCTTCTGAGAAAGCGCTCCGGGTATCCGATAGACCCCGTTGATCTGCAGCTGCTTGGTTGGATCCTTGTCCTGGGTGGGGAGTCCATAAGGCGGGTCAGTAAAGTAGAGCGACCCGTCGGATTTGTAGACGAGGTCATTGGGACTGTTCAGTCGCTTGCCCTGGTAACTATCAGCGAGAATCGTAACCTGAGCCTTGGGATCCATCTGCTCCAATCTCCAAACGTCTCGTTGCGCGTGACCCGCGACTGTGAGCCGTCCGCGGCTATCGAGCGTCATGCCATTCGAGCCCGGCTCGGGGCCGGTAAACGGAGCGGAACCTTTGTACCCGCTGGGTTGCATAAAGATGCTTACCCCAACGCCCGGGGTCCACTTACGAATGCTGTTGCTGGGAATCTCAGCAAATAGCAGATAGCCGGCAGGTATCCAGACCGGCCCTTCGGTCCATTTGAACCCCGGCCCGGTGGCGACCCTCTCCAGAACCGGCTTGGCCGGCACAATCGAGTCCAACCCTGGATCCAGGCGTTCTACATTCATAGCGACGGTGCTTGGCGTGGTTGCAGCTCCTAGCAGCTCATGGTGGATCCGCGAAGATGCAACCAGCAACGACCCGCTGGTGACCGCGATTGCGCTCAGAACCAATAGCCGGGAAATCTTTACTTGTCTCACTCAGTCGTCTCCGTTTTCACCCGGAAACACCATAACACTCAGTGGACAGAACTGACTTCAAGAATCTCCACGGATTGAGACCCGGAAAATTCAACCGGAACTCCGCGCGCCCAATCCTCTTTCGTGGTTGTACCCAGATCTTTGTTTGTGATCACCGAGCGCACCTTGAATCTGCCTGCAGGCATGAGCGGCAATTGAATGTTAGCCGTCGAAGCATTCGACTGGTTACGAAAGACCGCGATCACGCCGCTGCCCGTGTGCGACAGGCGGGCGAATCCATCCCACTCCGCTGCCGAAGGCTGACGCCAGTTGCCCAGCGGCCAGAAGCTTTCGCTGATATTGGTGCTTCGCCTGAGCTGCTTGAACCATCGGATGTGCTCCTGATACCACTGCTGATCCGCAGGACTCAACTTACGCAAATCGCCCAGCAGAAGAGGCGCGGAGCCGATGGCGGTGGCAAATGCTTCCTGGGCGCTGGGCATCTCAGCGTGCAGATTTCCGATCAGCATCGCGTCGACGGGCATCGAAGCCGCCCGCTGATACAGCAGAGTCCGCGCTTGCACGGTCCCAGCCGCATCGGGCTGAGCATCGTTGACATTGCTCATCCAATCGAGATCGCCTGCAGCCAGCAGACCGGCATCGATCACGTGCTTTTGTCCCCAAAGCTCAAAGGTCAAGTCGAGAAGAACGTCCGGATGCTTTTCATAGACTTTACTGGTCACGTGGCTGATGCCTTCATAGATCATGTTCAGCGACTCCGCCCAATTGCCGTGATAATGGCCCTTGGCCCAGCAGCCGGGAGCTTCGCCATAGGCGTTGAAAATCGTCGTCAGGTCGAGCTTTACATAGGCGAGATGGAAGCGTTCGATGGCATCGTTTACCCGGTCCGCTGCTGCGTCTTGAAAGGGGCTCGCCAAACACATCACCACCTTGGAACCGCCCATGGTGGAAGTAAATTTCGGTTTCCCGGATTGATCGAGCGCCGCCCAGTCGGGATGGTTGACGTAATCCGCTGTCTTCTGTCCGATGGCCGCCAGAGGAATCCACAATCCCAGGCGCATGCCTTTCGCTTCGACGGCTTTTCGAATGGGGTCGAGCCCTCCGGGAAACCGAGTGGGGTCTACCGTGTTCTCTCCATATTCCTTTTGCCAACCGTCATCGATGGTAAAAATATCCATTCCCATGAACCCGGCTACGTCGATCAGTTGGAGGGTGGTCGCGCGGTTGATGCTCCTCTCGAACGGTTCCCATGTGTTGTAAATCCAGGGCGCGCCTTGGGCATCGAGCTTTCGCTCAAGAACTACGCCGGTGTAGGAGGGCAGTACCCAATGCGGATCGTTGAAACCATCGCGGTTGCGAAAGGTCACCAGCGAGACAGCGGCGGTCTTGAACTCGGTTCCAGGCGCAAGCGAACGTTCGAAGGGCATCAGGTCGGTGTCGTACATAACCCCCACCCGCCCAGGGTTGGACCAGCCGTTGATCTCCGTCCGCTTCATATAGCCCGGAACTTCGCTGAGAATGGCAAAGCCATCGCCAGTGCGCGCATTTTCCAGAAAAAGTCCCGCATCTTCTGACCGACCGGTATAGAAAGTCTCTCTTGGAATGGTGCCGTACTGCGCGTTCAACACCGTCTCATTGGAAGGGCCGACCGATGGCGCGATGGCTTCAATATTCATATGAGACAGATGCAACGTAGTTGAGCCGGTATTTCTCACTACGAGCCATTTGCGGATCGCCGGATGCCCGTCATACACCCGGTACACGACTGAGACTTCAAGGGGAAATGCCTTGCTCCGGAGATGAATGGTGAGCATCTTTCCATCTGCCAACTTGCTCTCATCCGCTCGCAACAGCTGAAAAGCCGCGCTGGACCCGGTCAACGTCTCTCCGTTGCAGGTAAACAAAAATTCCTGGGCGAAGCGCTTTTGAGCAGCGACGAAATCGTAGTGCGTCGAGAGATCGGTGAGCCGCGCCGTAAACAGCCCGGAGGCAGGATCGAAGGTAATCCTTCTCTCAATCTGTGCATTGCCGATGGTCCAGCTTTGCGCAAGAGCGCTCGAAGCAAAAAGCCACAACCCGATCATGACCAGAGGCTTGAATTTCATTTGAGAATGCTCCGCTTTAACAAAATCAGATGAGGTTCAGAGTACCCCAGATCACACCACTCCCAGCCCGGTAAGGACGCCGGCCCTCGTAGCCGCTCTGGTCGCCATGCCTAAAAGACTCCGGAGCAGCTACCAAATCCCACTTTTAATGCGCTTTGTCTCGCTTTGCTCGCATCCCTGGTGCGTGACCAAAAGACGCGTGGCAGAAACCGTGGCAGGAGCCGTTCCTAAGTCTCACGTCGTCCTGCCGTGTGCCCAGGCCGGCGCCGCTGCTGCCACAGCGCCCTGCGCTCCGCCTGATCGCAAGTGGATTCTGATTGCCATCATCCTCGGATCGTCCCTGGCCTTCATGGATGGCTCGGTGGTCAATGTCGCCCTGCCTATTCTGCAATCCACCTTTCACGCCACCTCGGCAGCCATTCAGTGGGTCGTCCAGGGCTATGCTCTGTTCGCGGCTGCGTTGCTATTGCTCGGAGGCGCCATTGGAGATCGCTACGGCCGGCGGCGCACTTTCCTATGGGGAGTGGCGCTTTTTGCCCTGGCCTCGGCGGCTTGCGCCGCCTCTCTCTCCCTGGGCCAGCTGATCGCCGCCCGCGGCGTTCAGGGTGTGGGCGCCGCGCTGCTGGTTCCCCAGGGTCTCTCCATTCTGTCGGCATCATTCCCAGAAGAGGAGCGGGGCCGTGCCATAGGTACCTGGTCGGCCTGGATCAGCTGTCTCTGCCGCCATAGGGCCGGTGGCCGGGGGGTGGCTGATCCAGGTCTACTCCTGGCGATTGGTTTTCCTGCTCAATCTTCCTGTAGTTCTGGTGATTCTTCTTCTCGCGCCGCGCATACCCGAGAGCCGGGCCGCGGGTGAGGGCCTGGCGCAGCCGTTGGACCGGCTGGGCGCCACGCTGGCCACGCTTAGCTTCGCGGCCATCGTCTACGCGCTCTCCTTCGCCTCGCAACTCGGCTGGAGGAATCCGCGGGTGAGCTGGCCGTTGGTCTGCGGAATCGTGCTGTTGGCGTTATTCCTGCGCTCCCAGTCAGACCGGCCCAACGCCATGATGCCCCTGCCGCTCTTCCGCATACCCCGCTTTCTAGCGGCTAACCTGCTTACTTTTCTGTTGTATGGGGCACTTGGCGGCTGCCTGTACGTGATTCCTTTCTATCTCATCCAGGTGCGGCATTACCTTCCCGCGGCGGCGGGGGCCGTCTTCCTGCCCCTTATCGTGCTCATGTTCTTATTTTCGGCTCGCGTGGGTGCGCTGGTTCCCAGGGTCGGCGAGCGCTTCTTGCTTTCGCTTGGGGCGGCGCTGGCCGGCGCCGGATTTGCCGCTTTCGCCTGGCTTGACGCTCTGCACGGATATTTCCTGTCCGTGTTGCTCCCGGTCCTTATCCTGGGCTGCGGCATGACGCTTTGCGTTGCGCCGCTCACCTTTGCTGTCATGTCTTCGGTTGCGGAGAATCAGACCGGCATCGCTTCGGCGGTGAACAATGCACTTTCCCGGCTCGCCGGCCTGGTGGCTGTATCCCTGCTCGCCCTGCTGCTGGCTCACGGATTTGTAACCAGTCTGACCGCCCAGCTTGCCCATTCCGGCTTGCCGGCCGAGGTGCGGGCTCAGTTCTGGAATGACCGGGCTCGCCTGCACGATATACCCATCCCGGAGGGCCTTGCACCCGGGCAGCATGCCCAGGCCGCTGCGCTGCTCGATGCCGCCTTTCTGGCCGGCTTTCGCTCGGTGATGCTGGCCTGCGCCATCAGTTCCTGGAGCGGCGCCCTGGCTGTCCTGCTGCTGTTGCCTAGGTCGACCCCTGCAGCAAGCCACCGGTAAACCGACTTGCCGTGGCTTCCGTCTATTGGGGCGAGCAAGTTAGGAACCAGGAGGCGGTTACCTCCCTCCAAACCGGCTCAACCGTCGAGGATCCGTCAAGGAGGAAGTATGAAGTTGTCGCTTGTGCTTTTTGCAGTCCTGGGGCTGTTACCAATGGCCCAGGCGCAAACCACCCCGCACACCCCGCCCACCCCCGCAGCGATCGCCCAGCGGCAGGTTCAGCGGTACACCACTCTGCTCACCCTGAATGCTAATCAAGTGGAGCAAGCCACTACTTACTTCACTACCGAAGCCACCACAGAGCAGAATTCACGAGCCAGCGAGCGCACTGCCCATCAAGCCATGGAGGCTGCCATCAAGGCCAACGATACGGCTACGATTCAGTCGACAGCGACCACGTTAGGTCAAATGAGCGGCGAAATGATGGCCGCCCACGCCCTTGCCCGAGCCCAATTCTATGCAATCCTCAACGCCGACCAGAAGACCAAGTATTCTCAGCTGGAGCAGGAACATATGATGGGCGGACCAGGACGCGGACGATTCATGCGATAAACGGCTGTTGTTGGCAAACCAGGCTGGCCCTTGACGGTGCCCAAACAGCTCTTTCGGCGTAAACTGCTGCCCAGAAAGGCGCGTCTATGCAAGCAGTGGAGCGGCTTATCTACGCTGGAGAGCTTTCACCCGTGCGAGACCGGATGATTGCAGAGCTTGCCGATGTAAACACGCTCTGCGCCACCTACCGGTCTCGCATATATCGTTATGCCTTGCTATCGCTGAGGGATCCCGACCTGGCGGAAACTGTGACCCAGGATTGCTTCCTGAGGGCCTACAAGGCACGCGAAGAGTTTCGCGGGGACTGCAGCGTGGCCACCTGGCTCACGCGGATCGCGACCAACCTCATTCGCGACGCCACGCGCTCTCGGAAGTTTCAGTTTTGGAAAGCGGCCAGCTCCACCGCAGCCGAGGTAGGCGCCATGGCCGACCGTCTGCGCTCGCCGGGGCTCTCACCCGAGACCTCTTTGATGATCAGGGAAGAGTTGCACGGAGTGTGGGATGCCGTGGAAAATCTCCCCGGCAAACAGCGCAGCGTCTTTCTTCTGCGCTTTGTGGAAGAGATGGAACTGCCCGAGATCGCAACAGCGATGGGGCTGCATGTTGGCACCGTAAAAAGCCACTTGCACCGCGCGCTTGCTGCGGTGCGCAAGGCGATGGAGAGAACAAGATGAACCCTAACCATCTGTCCCCGTGGGAGCAGGAGGAGTACGTTTTAGAGCAGCGCACTCCGAAAATGCTTCGCCACCTTACGGAATGTGCCGGATGCCGGGCCGCCGTGGCTCGGCTGGAGCACGGCGTCGCTATTTTCCGCTCTGCCGCCGTGGAGTGGAGCTCCGAGTGTCTGGCCACCCGCCCGCAGCAGCTCGATACCTCTGCCGGAAGAGGGCTTCCGGTGCTCGCCCTGCGATGGGCTGTTGCCGCCGTGCTCCCCGTTTTGCTGCTGGTTTTCGCGCTGCTTTCTTTTCACCCCCGGAGCACGCGGCCTGTCCACACAGCTTCGGATATCAGTGACGATGCGTTGTTGGAGCAGGTGGACCAACAGCTTTCCGTTGCCGTTCCCTCGTCCATGGAGTCGCTGACCAACCTGGTTACGACGGAGAGCGGCAACCGATCAGCCGCCGCTAGCTCTACGCGAGGGAGCAAACACATTGTCCAGACGAACTAGCATCCGGCAAGGCCGGAAGGCACGGGGGCTTTCCCTGGCCGGCCTGCTGTGGATTGCTTGCGCATCGGGTGCTGCGATCGCGCAGTCGGCCCCTCCACCGTCGCAAAATGGGTCGTCAGACAGTATGGGACCGCCCCCCATGGAAGGCCGCCGCCCTCCTATGGAACGCGCGTTTCATTTGGGACCCCATGGCCGCTGGTGGAACAATCCGGAGTGGGTGCAAAAGCTCGGTCTTACGCCGGATCAGCAGAAGAAAATGGAAGCGGTCTCTGAGCAAAGCCGTCCCCGGTTGATGGATCTTCTCTCCACTGTTCGCACAGAAGAGACTGCGATGGAACCGCTGCTGGCGGCCGACCAGCCGGATGAGGGAAAGATTCTCGCCCAGATCGACCGCGTGGCCCAGGCGCGGGCCGAACTTGAAAAAGCCAACGCCCGCATGCTGCTCGGTCTGCGCCGGGTGCTCACTCAGGATCAGTGGAAGACGCTTCAAGCGGATGCGCCAAAGGGAGAGCCGCGCGGCCGCTACCCCCGCTTCGGGCCCATGCCAGCGCCTCAAGGCGACTCGGGACAGAATCATTAGAGCAGTTTCGTCGTGCGATAAAAGCCCAACAGAGACTCGGGCTTAGCCCCCGCGCTTTTCTTAAGCCGGCATGCGGGGGCTCTATTGGAGTGCACGCCCCTCTTGTTCCGAGGCCCCAGTCACATAGCGTGCAAGTTCCACACGGTTCGATATCCCGAGCTTTTCGAAAACGTGGAACAAAGAATTCTTCACCGTGCTTTCGCTGATTTTGAGGGCGCGCGCGACCTCACGGTTGCTCATACCTTCAGCCACCAGCCGGGATATCTCTTCTTCCCTCGGGCTAAGCAATGTTCGTCCGGTAACATCAGTGACCCGCACGCTCGGCTTAAGTAGTCCATCGAGAATCAATCCCAGGTCGACCCCTCGCACCCACACGTCCCCCTGGTAGACATGGCCGATGCATTCTGCCAACTGAGACAGGGTTTCATTGCTATAGACGATTCCTCTGGCGCCCGTTCTGAATGCCTCAATGACTCGGTCACCGCGGCCCTCCTGCAATAGGAAAACGAACGGTACTCCGTGAAAGCGCGAGCGCAAGTGCCTGGCGAGGGAAATGGCGCTGCCGTTCATGCTGGTATCGGAGATGACCACCACCCATTTCGCATCAACGGAGAGCGTATCAATCAGCGATTCCAGGTTGTTGGCGCACTTTATTTCAAACCCAAGCCCCAGACTTTCCAAGCCTGTTGCCAGCAGTTCACTTTGCAAGCTGCTGCTGTCATAGACGATTACTCGGGTAGTGGCAAAAAGCATAAGGGCTCCTCCGGCAGGTCAAAATCCAAAACACGTTGGATTAGTACAGAGGGAGGATGCACACAACTTTTGTCTATAAGGCGGTAATGAATTGTCTGGAAGTTTTCCATGAGTTCGAAGCAACTGAATCGTTTGCTTCCAATTCCCCAAACCAGGTACTTGCCATCTCACCCGGTCTTGTCGCTTCCAGTTGTGACTGTACAACATTGCGGATAAGAAACACCAAGTTTTCCTGGTTTTCCTGCGTATAACGTTAGTACCCAGAGCGGTCATTACCTGTGCCCGTTTTCGCCTGCAATCTGATAGGCCCTTATCCCATCAGAAGCTGCTTCTTCGGGCTAAGTCGAAGGACCCTAAAGGCAAGTTGTTAGCCTCTAACATCATAGCCTGCGTATATATGGGGTTGTGTTAAGAGTTACTCACGAACCGTTCGCGCGCGGCGGACAGGCAGGGCCCATTCCCTCGGGACAAAAGTTCAGGTTGCGGCGGGAGATTAGTTCTATTGCTTGCGCCACGGACTCCCGCTACTTTTGCTGCAGTCTTTCCAGTTCTCCTTGCAAGGGACTCCTGAACGAATCCTTTGCTACGGCCAGTGTTCTCATTTCCCAGGGCCCATCAACTCCCTCTAATCCACAAAGCCACCATGTGGCTCACAGGGCGAAGCTGTGTATACAAAACAACAACCCACCTGCGACCCGCTCTTCACAGGATCGCGAAGTGCCTCGGAACCCGCGTGGTATCCCCTCCAGACGCGCTACCAGTGCGAGAAAAAAGTAGATGCTGCGCTGCGCGATGAAGGCTTCGAGTCGTTTTCGCCGATGCAGCTGGAGGCCCGGCGCTGGAGTGACCGCACCAAGCTAATCGAGGCGCCACTCTTTCCCGGCTACACTTTCGTCCGCATGGAAGCGGAGCCCAAATCGCTCGCCAAGGTACTGCGTCTTCCCGGCCTGGTGCGATTCGTGACCAGCGGGCGTGAACTTATCGCCGTCCCCAACCAAGAGATCGAGGCCGTACGAGCCTTGCTTCAGAGCAACACCAGCTACGAACCAGGACCTTTCCCGGTTGTGGGAGAAAGAGTCAGGATTCATGGAGGTTGTCTGGAGGGCGTTGAGGGAGTTCTGACCGCACAGACGGGTCGCGGCGAAATCGTCATCTCAGTCGGCGCGATCCATAGATCGTTGAAGATTCCGTTGGGCAGCTATCGCTTTGAACGGCTGCTGCCTTGATTTAAAGCTCCCCTGCTCGTTTTAACATTATTGCAACAGACGCCAGTTACTCAGTGCTGGTTTACTTAGTGTTTCCCCGCTTCTGGCGTAAGTTGTCTGTTGCTCCCCCCATTGGTTCTCCTTAGGCCCTCCCCCGTTGTCTACTCTGTTGCCGCTTTCTGCGGTTTCCTGGGATGGGTCTGTCCGTCACCTTGCTCTGGCATGGGCAGGCCTGTCCTGGGCTTCGACACAAATCGTGACGAATCGAACCACTATCCTCGGCTCCTAATGAAAAATGACTATGAAACTTTGCCTGACCTTAGAACATCGCTTTTTACAGACCCCCGACAAAAAGGTCTGGACCATCACCCAGTGCCCTTACGAGTTTTATCGCGAATATCTTGACGTATTCGACTCCGTCCGGGTCATCTCCCGCGTGTTTCCCGTGTCACGAGTCGAACCCAATTTCCTTCCCGTGGAGGGTCCCGGGGTCGAATTCTATGCTATGCCGAGTTACAAAGGGCCTTTCGGGTTTCTTTCGCAGTTTGCCAATGTGCGCCAAAGAGCAAAACATGCCGTCCCGGCAGGAAGTGCGGTGATTCTGCGTGTACATAGCCAGATAGCTAACTCAGTAGAAGACTGGCTCACCCGTCGATCGATACCATACAGTCTGGAAGTCACGGCCGATCCCTATGATGTGCTTAGTCCGGCTGCCAACCGGCATCCTGTTGCTCCCGTCGCCCGCCGTTATTTTACCCGCCGGCTGCAGCGGCAATGCCAACACGCCGTGGCGGTGTCGTATGTTACCCAGTCCTATCTGCAAAGAAGATATCCGCCGGCATTCGAAGCCGGTGTAGGCGGAGAAGCTTCCGATGCGCAACAGTGCGTGATGGCCGTATCGGACGTAAGTCTCTCGTCGGAGTCCTTTGTTTCACGCTCGCGCGCCGCCCTTCATGATCCCTCCTGCCTCCGTATCGTCTTTGTCGGAACCCTGGGATCGTTTTACAAAGGTCCTGATCTTCTCGTCGAGGCGGCCGCGATCTGTAAGAGGCAGGGAATTCCCGTACGAGTCAGATTTATCGGTAGCGGACAACAGATGGGCTCTCTACAAAGGCGCTGTGTCCGCCTCGGAGTCGAACAGGAGGTTGTGTTCGCTGGGAATGTGACCGCGGGCGAGCCGGTGCGAAACGAGCTTGACCAGGCAGACCTCTTCGTTCTTCCCTCCCGGGCAGAAGGGGTTCCACGCGCAATGCTTGAGGCGATGGCTCGCGGTCTTCCGTGCCTCGGTTCGGCAATCGGAGGTATTCCCGAGCTCTTGCACGAAGAAGACCTTGTCTCTGCTGACAATCCTGCCGCACTGGCGAAGGCAATCACTGAGGTGTTCTCCAGTCAGGCAAAAGTAGAAAGAATGTCAGCGCGCAATTTATTGAAGGCGTCAGAGTACTCCACCGTAGTGCTTGCGCACCGAAGACGAGAATTTTATAGAGCGGTGAAAAAGCTTACGACCCTTGCCTACACTAGCCGTCGCCACGACTCGTATCAGACGCTACCGGCCACCCTCCATGAATCTCAGACTCAATGAATCAAGATGGGCCCTTGCCTTGACTCACTTTGTCTAGTGTCGCCAAGGTTGTGTTGCGAGCATCGTCTTGTGTCCCCGTCTTGTACCCCGGGGCCCATTTCGCCAGCTGAAGATCAGGGCTTCCCTCGAACTGGTGCTCTACGTTTGCCTCATTGAGCAACTCATCTTCCATGCGCATTATTTAGCGGGTGGCCGGAAATCCATTCGACCGTCGTCGGAGAAGTTCTCTATGAGGATAGCAATCGTTCATCACTGGTTCGTCACCCAAGGGGGCGGAGAGAGGGTCGCAGAAGTAATCGGCAGCATATTTCCGGATGCCGATCTCTTTACTTTGGTGGCCGACCCATCACTGGTGCCGCAAGGACTGGCCGGCCGCCGTTTAACAACGTCTCTCCTGCAAAGGCTGCCGCGTGGAAAGAGAATGCATCGCCATCTGCTTCCACTCTATCCCTTTGCGGTCGAGCAATTGGATCTTACTGCCTATGACCTCGTGATCAGTTCCGACAGCGGTCCTATGAAAGGTGTGATTACCCGTCAGGATGCGATCCACATCTGTTACTGCCACTCTCCTATGCGTTACTTGTGGGACAGCTACCACGCATACGCGGTTCAGATGTCGCCTCTCAGTCGACTAGCCTTTTCGATGGCCGCCCATTACGTTCGCAGTTGGGATTACCAGGCAGCTCAGCGCGTGACATACTTTATCGCAAACTCTGAGTATGTCGCACGCCGCATCTCTCACTATTACGGACGGGCGAGTACGGTTATTCACCCTCCGATTGACACGGAGAAGGCTTTCATCGCGGATGATCCTGAGGACTACTACCTTGCGGTAGGTAGACTGGTCTCCTATAAACGGACAGAAATCCTGATTGAGGCATGTAACAAGTTAGGACGGCAGCTGCGCATCGTGGGCGATGGGCCAGAGATGAAGAAGCTACGCGCCATCGCGGGCCCAAATATTCGCTTTCTAGGTAAGATGGTCGCCTCCGACCTATGGCGCACCTACGCGCACTGCCGGGCGCTCCTGTTTGCTGCCGATGAGGACTTCGGCATGGTTTCGCTGGAGGCTCAGGCCTGCGGCCGCCCCGTGGTTGCGTACGGAAAGGGTGGCTCACTCGAAACCGTCCGCGGTTACCCAGAACGCGGGGCGCGCCATTCGGTCAAGGAGTGCGATGCCACGGGGATCTTCTTCCGTGAGCAGTCCGCCGACGCAGTGGCGGCGGCAATCTTGCGGCTGGAGGCCGTGGAAAGCGAGTTTTCCCCCAAAGCCATCCAGCGGCATGCTCGTCAATTCGACACCAATATCTTCGTCGAAAAGATCCGTCGATACGTATCCGATGCCCTCGCCTCCTCCGATGAGTCCAGCTGGTCAGAGAGCCCCAGCCGTACCGGGGTCTCGGATCGTCCCGCTCTCTTGAGGCCGGCAGTCAGCTTGTAGAACAGCCTTGCTCCCCGACCGTTTTATTTATTACGTACCCGATCAGAAAAAGACTCACTGCATTCTCACTCTCAAGTGAACTGATTCACAAAGCTCAGGCCCGGGCATGAAGCGCGTTGACGGAAAGCGCAGCTTCAATCGTGACTCCCTTGATCATCCCACTTTTAGAGGAACCAATGAGCGCAAACACAGCTGTCAGTCCCCCTCGTTTGGCCAACCTCACCCGGTCGACTCCGGCGTATTCTCCGACGGCGTCTCTATGTCTGCTGGCTTCTGACTTCATTGGATTGTCGGTTGTGTTCTGGCTTGTTGTCTGGAGCAAGTTCACGTTGAACGCAGACTTGGACCTCAAATTCTATCTGGAGATGTTTCCCTCGGTTCTTATCTTTCTTGGCGTCTTCTTTTCTCAGGGGTTATACCCGGCATTGCTTCTGCATCCTGCCGAAGAGATGCGCCGCGTGTTCCACTCGATTACGGCGGTAATTCTCGTTCTGGTTTCCACTACCTTTCTCCTGAAAAACGGAACGGAATACTCTCGCTATATCTTCCTTCTCGCTTGGGCGATTGGAACCCCGGCTGTACTTCTCGGCCGCACTTTGGCCCGAAAGCTTCTTGGCCAAATGTCATGGTGGCCGGTCTCTGCCGTCATCCTGGGGTCCGGCCCAGCCGCGAAGCAGGTTGCGAGAAGCTTGGCAACTACTCAACTCGGCCTGCGCATCACTGGAGTGCTACTCGAAGACCCCGTTTCTTCCTGGGATGCTGATCTGCCGCCGATCGTGGGTCACATATCAGATGCTCCCGCGATCAGTGGTCGAGGCTTTACCCGGTACGCCATATTGGCGATGCCACACCGTTCACAGGAGGAGATCCGGCAGATCATTCAGGAGCATTGCAGGAGGTTTCATCACCTCCTCATCGTTACCGACATTCCCGGAATCTGCTGCCTGGGAATATCGGCACGCGAGATTGGGGGCCAGGTCGGTTTGGAGATTCCTCAGCGGCTATCCTTTCTGGCTCCTAAAATGACCAAGCGTTGCTTGGATATAGTCGTCAGTACGATTCTTCTTCTCCTGCTCCTACCCATATTTGCGCTCATAAGCATAGCCATCAAGATCAACTCGAAAGGTCCGATATTCTTTGGCCACATTCGTTTCGGAAGGGATGGGAAAGCTTTTCGCGCCCTGAAATTTCGCACCATGGTCACTGATGCCGACCGGATTCTGGACGCCCATCTGCAGCGCCGTCCGGAGCTGATGCGTGAGTGGCAGCGCGACCATAAGCTGAAGAATGATCCGCGAATTACGAGAGTTGGCCGGTGGCTGCGGAGATATAGCCTCGACGAGCTGCCTCAACTGGTGAATATTCTCACCGGCCACATGAGCCTTGTGGGACCTCGGCCCATCGTCCAGTCAGAAATTGCGCGGTATGCGACCAGCTACGACTTATACACGCGGGTCACGCCCGGCCTCACGGGGCTATGGCAGGTATCGGGCCGTAACAACACTACCTACAGAGAACGTGTCCAATTCGACGAGTATTACATCCGGAACTGGTCCATCTGGATGGACATGTACATCCTCGCGCGCACTTTCCAGGCCGTAGTGCATGCCGATGGTGCATACTGACTCCCCGATATGGCCTTTGATACTCAGACCGGGTTCCTGGAACAGCGCTACGAGCAGATACGCCACGCGGCCAGGGACTTAGTCTTCGGTCGCACCCTTATCGCCGGCTACGATAGCGGGGAAGTCGCACTCACCTTCGATGATGGACCGAATGATCCCTATACTCAGCGATTGCTCGATCTGCTGGCTCGCTATCAGGTTCGTGCGACCTTTTTCCTGATTGGTGGCTTCGTACGCCGGCGGCCTGAAATTGCCCGCGCAATACATCAAGCCGGTCACCTCCTGGGGAACCATACGATGAGCCATCCGTCATTGCTCTGGGAACGGCCCTCGCGTGTGCGGGAGGAGCTCGCTGGTTGTAATGCCGCGATCGAGGACGCGACCGGCGAAGCCGTGAAATGGTTTCGCCCTCCATTCGGCGCCCGTCGCCCCGATGTACTGCGTGCCGCCCAGGAGATCGACTTGACCCCCGTGATGTGGAACGCCTGGGGCCATGATTGGGACGCCGTGCAGCCCTGGACGGTGACGGCACTCGTACAAAATGAGATTCGTCGCAACCAGTCTCGCCACAGAAGCAGCAACATCCTGCTGCATGACGGTGGCCACGGGCAACTCGGAACCGACCGGTCAGTCACGCTAGCGGCCACCCTAAACCTGCTCGAAATTTGGGTTGGGAGTGGCTTACGCCTGGTTACCGTGGATGCCTGGCATTAACAGACTGCAAATGAACTCTGGTTTTCACTAAGTGTGCGAACTAAAGCAATCTGAGTAAGCCCAGCTCATGATATGGCCGGAGACTTTTTAGTAACAGCGCGAATAGTAAGTGAATCGCAAGATAGGTCCGGATGTAATTTATTAGCAGCCACTACAAAGGCACCGGATTATGAGTCAATTAGACCTTGCAATCAATCACCAAACACCAGATACTTGCATTTATTGCGGGTAGTTCAGATAAACTCCCGTATCTTGCGCAAGCTACAGTACACATCCGATAAGGTGACTATTGATAAGCGACCAGACAATACGGCCGACCCGGCTTGCTCTGCCACCACCTTCCGGTGGTGAGCTGTCCCTCTTCGTCCTGGTGGAAGTTCTCTTCCGCCACTTGAAGTTGTTTTTGCTGGTGGCTGGAGTGGTGTTCGCACTTGCGCTGGCCTGGATTTTCGGCACGCCGCGCAAGTATGAGTCGCATGCCAGCATCCTGGTGCAGAACGCGCGCAGCAATGTCGTGATTACGGCCGGTAACAACGAAGCGCCCACGGAGATGAGCCAGCTCTCGGAAGAGGAGCTGAACTCAGACGTACAAGTCCTCGTGAGCAGGGATATGCTCGACGAAGTCGTACACCCTGGCTGGAACAAAAGACCCCGCACCGACTATTCAAGGGCGGAGGTGCTTGACCACGAAAAGGCTGTGGGCGGCCTGTCGCGGCGCCTGGAGGCGCCCGCGGTACACAAATCGAATGTCTTGACGGCCACCATCACGGCGCCGACCCCAGAGCAGGCGCAGGAAGAGATGCAGCGCCTGATTGCCGCGTTTATGGCGCGGCAGCGGCAGATCAGCCGGCCACCTGGCGCAACACGCTTCTTTGCCGAACAGGCCGAGCGCTACAAGAAAGAACTAAACCAGGCGCAGATGGCCCTGGCGCAGTTCCAGAACCAGCAAAATCTGGTGAATGTCAACGATCGCGAGGCGACGCTCTCTAGCAACGTAAGCACGGCCGATAACCAGCGCCGCGATGCCGATGTGCAAATCCGCGAGTTGGAGAAGCGGATCGAGGCCAACGCGGCGTTAATGGAAACCTTGCCCAACCGGCAGACGACTCAGGAACGAACCACACCGCTTATCGGCGCGCTGGACCAGCTGACGACGCAGCTCGTCACCCTAAAGAATCAGCAAACGGAGCTTCTGAATAAGTACCCGCCGACCGACCGGGCCGTGCGCCAGGTAGAGCTGCAGATAGTCCAAATCGAAGCCGGCATCCGCGCCGCCAGCTCGCCCAAGTCACGGGAAGCTGCAACCGACATCAACCCCGCATGGCAACAGTTGCAGAATGACCTGGCTTTGATGCGCTCGCAGTTAAGTGGTCTCCGCGCGCGCCGTGCGGTGCTATCGAACCAGATCGCTAGCTCGCAGACCGCGCTGAATACGACCGAGGAACTTACCCCGACGTTCACTACCCTGCAGCGGAAAGTAGACGAGCTTGATGGCAACTATCAGGCCTTCCTCAAAAAACGTGACGAGGCTGAGATTGCCGACTCGATGGACCGCCAGGACCTGGTAAATTTTGCCGTGGTGGAGGCACCGAGTTACTCGTTGGCTCCAGTGCACCCAAAGCCCGTACGCGATGTCTTCCTGGGACTGATCACTGCTTTCCTGCTCGGCGGGATCGCGGTCTTTCTCATGGAGTCGGTGCGCGACACTGTAGGAGCCGCCGCGGAGCTGGAGCGCTGGTCGCGTTATCCGGTGCTGGCTACGGTGCCCTGGACCCATCAGGCTGAACTGCCGAGCAACACCAGGCTACTCACGAATAGCCGCACCACTCGTGACCAAACAGACGCAGAGGTCGCTGGCAGCACACCACGTCTTGCGTATTACCGTGCCACCAGCAAAAACTGAGCCAAGGAGCTAACTAATCTTGAACAGCATATTGGCTGTCGACAAAGAGCCAAACCTTGCATTCCAGGGCATATTGCATTCGTTCTACGATCGCCTGGAGACCGGTGAGGGAGTCGCCATTGCATTCACTTCGGCCAGCGCCGGCGAGGGGGTTAGCTATGTCAGCAAAAAGATTGCATCCCAGCTCTCCGCCAGCTCTTCGGGGTCGGCGATTTACTTGTCCTCGGCGCAGCTTTGCGGCGATAGCTGGCCCGATGGGGCCAGCCGGCTCAACGACTACCCAACGAACGAGGAAATGGGATCCACGACCGCATGGGAGGACTGGCGGAGCAAGGTAGCCAAACTGCGCGCGCGCTATCGCTACTCAATCATCGATTGCCCGTCGCTTTCGGCCAGCAGTGATGCGTTGAGCCTCGCCCCGCACATGGATGGAATCGTGATTGTGGTTGCTGCAAATGGCACCCATAAAAACCAGATCGCGAATGCGGAACGCCAGATCCAGATGGTAAACGGCACGATACTCGGATTCTTGTTGAACAAGCGCAAGTACATGGTCCCTGACTGGCTTTTCAAACGGCTCTGAGAGATTACGGAGGCAATGCCGTGAAAAAAATACTTGCTCTGTGGTCTGTGTTGTCTGTCTCCATGTGCGTGTATGCGGTAGGCCAGACCTTGCAACAACGCCCTCGCTACACCCTGCACCCCGGGGATACGATCGATCTCACGCTGCGGTTTACGCCCGAATACAATCAGTCGCTGACTGTGCAGCCCGATGGCTATATTAACGTGAATCTCATCGGTGATGTGAAAGTAGGTGGGCTAACCCTCGATCAGGCACACGACACGATCGTCCAAAAGTTGTCCGTCCCACTCAATAAGCCGGAGTTAAACCTGGTCCTCAAAGAGTTCCAGCACCCCTACGTGGTGGTTGGCGGAGAGGTGCAAACGCCAGGCAAGATCGAGCTGAGACAAGACATGACCGCCATGCAGGCCGTCCTGCTGGCCGGTGGTTTCAAGGCCACGGCCCGAGATACTCGCATCGTCGTCTTTCGCCATATTGATTCCAATAATGGTGAAGTCAAAATTTTAAATCTACACAAGATTCAAGATAGCAAGGGTCTTGAGCGTGACATGGCTCTGCAGGCGGGAGACATGATTCTGGTTCCGCAGAATCGCATTGCGACCTTCTCTCGCTACATGGATGCCGTGCACTTCTCCACCTATATGTCACCCCAGGGTGGATACCCATAGACGGAACGTGCATAGGCTCCCCCGCCAAGGTGTCAAAGGAAAATCGCCCTTCGGCGAAACGGATCGTTGCCATCGTTTGGCAGTAAAGCTAAGGTGCGGTGAGGGAAGCGTTGAGCATTGCTTCAGTTGAGATGGAGAGCGGCACTGCGCCCGAAGCAGTCCCGGTCATACATAAGGGCCAGCGACCTTCGTGGTCCGTATTTCAAACCGTGATCGGCGGGGGCATCATCGTGCTGCTCAATGCCTCCACGGGCATTCTGACGGCACGTGCTCTATTGCCAGCGGGACGTGGCAACCTGGCCGCGATCATGCTTTGGCCTTTCTTCCTGGCCTATATCACTTCGCTTGGGATGCCTCGTGCGCTCATTTACTTCCTGCGCAGCCGCAATGAGGATCGCTCACGTCTGATTCCTACCGGGCTGATTGCGACCCTGCTGCTCGGTTGCATTGCGGCGGTGGGAGGCTTCTTCTTCTTGCCCTTGTGGCTGCATAACTACTCACACCAGGTGATACGAGCTGCTCAGTTTTGCCTGCTGACCACCCCGATATTCGGCCTGATCGAAACCGCCCGGGCCATACTGGAGGCATCGGGTTCGTTCCTGGCGTCGAACATTGTGCGCGTAAGCCAGCCGGCGGGCACGCTTGCCATGCTGCTGTGCCTGCTTGCGCTCCACCATCTCACCCCTGTCACGGCGGGCGTTGTGTACACCTTCGCAACCGTGCCCAGCGTGTTGATTGTGTTGTGGCAGGTGCGCCATCTTGTGGGCAGCCGTTGGCGCATGGATATCGCGTCATGCCGCCTGCTGCTGAGCTACGGCGTTCGCTCCTACGGGGTTGACCTTCTTGGCGCGCTGGCGCTCCAGCTGGACCAGGTGCTGGTTATCAGGATGCTGGCACCAGCCGCGATGGGCATCTACGGCGTCACGCTGAGCCTTTCACGCATGGTCTGCCTGTTTCAGGTCTCGGTCGCCTCGGTGTTGTTTCCCCAGGCCTCTGGCCGTACCGTGGATGAGATTCTTAGCATGACCGAGTACTCCACTCGTGTGAGCACGCTCATCACCGGCGCTTGCGCGCTCGCGGCGGCCTCGGTAGGCCCGTTTCTGCTCAGGATCCTCTACGGGCGCGAATATTCGGGCGCATCGCTTACCCTTGACATCCTCCTGGTCGAGATCACGCTCTCAGGCGCGGTCTATGTCCTATCCCAGGCCTACATGGCAGCGGGGCGCCCTGGGTTGGTGACCATTATGCAAGCGATCGGGCTGTCGCTCAGCATCCCCATGATGCTCCTGCTCATTCCCCGCTGGGGGATCAACGGAGCTGCAACGGCACTCATCACTTCGACTGTTGCGCGCTTCCTCTTCGTCTACTTCGGTTTCAGTTTCATTCTCAAGGTTCCTCGGCCTGATTTGCTGCCGCGCCTTTCCGACGTTCAGATGATCCTACTCCGGCTTAAGCGGTTGCCGGCGCCCAAGGTGGCCACCAGTTGAGCACCATAGCATCCGCGGAGTCATCTCTTCCGGTCATCGCTGAGCATGCGCAACAACTGCCGCGTGCCGGCCGGCGGTCCAGCAATTGGACCATCGTCGTTTTCGCGCTGGTGACGCTCGTGTTACTCTTCTCGCCGGCAAGTGGTGCGCTACTGTACGCTTTTCCGCTCATGGCTTTTCTGCTGGCCGCGTATCTTTACCGCCGCGATCTTTCCGCTTTCGTAACCTTGGCGTGCTGGCTCTGGTTTGTCACCCCGCTGCTGCGTCGATTAGTTGACTATCACGTTGGCTACGGCAGGCCTGCGGCTATCTTGCTGGCTCCGCCGCTGGCGCTCTGCGCACCCGCGGTGTGGCTTATCGCCGACTGGCGCAAAGTCCTTCGACCGCCGCAAACGGCTCCCATGCTTTGCTTCGTGATCACATGCCTTTACGCTACCTTCCAGGGGCTTCTGAATATTGCTCCGCGGCTTGTGTTTCAGGACCTGCTCACCTGGGTTTCTCCAGTGATCTTTGCCTTCACGCTCATTCATCACAAAGATCAGGCCGAGGAAATGTTTCAGGCCTTCGAGAAGGCGTTCGTCTACGGATTGCTCTTGGTCAGTATTTATGGCATATATCAGTTCTACGTAATGCCGCAGTGGGACGCCAATTGGATGAGTCAGGTAGACATGAATTCCATCGGCAACCCAAAGCCCACCGAGGTTCGGGTGTTCAGCAGCATGAACGCGCCGCAGATTGTGGCCTCGTTTCTAGCTGTAGGGTTGATCGCTGCGTTCAATTCACGCCATAAGATCCGCTTTGTTGCCATTCCGGCGGGCCTGTTGTGCTTGGCCCTTTCGCTCGCCCGCTCCGGTTGGGTGGCGGCGACAGCCGGCATCCTCTACCTATTATGGAAACTGCCACACCGCCAGAGGTTTCAGCTCGTAGTAGCGGGTCTGGTCGCCACCGTCGCACTCATCTTCGCCGTGCAGACGAATGACGATCTGCAGCAGGTTCTCTCCGCCCGCTTTCAGACTCTATCGGATGTCAAGAACGATGACAGCGCTAATGAACGTGTAGAAGCCTACGCCTCGCTTTTTGGCGGCCTCCTGACGAATCCATTTGGCCTCGGTATGGGGGCGACGGTGGCCGTGGAGGAAAACAAAGTCACTGTGCATCACGGCTGGAACCAGGATCTGGGAGACAGCACTGTGGCCATGATTGTCACCACAATGGGTCTAGCCGGAGGGCTGGTGATCGTGTGTTCGCTCTTCCCGCTGGGGCGAAGGCTGTTCCGCGAAGCAAGCGTGAAGCCCGTCTACACTCACACCATGCAGGCCGTTTTCATCGCCATGATGGCCGAGGCTGCCCTGGACGGCGTGGTTGCCACCCCCACCGGCTTTCTTACTTGGGGCAGTATAGGTTTCTGCTTGGCGCTCGCCATTGCAGACGACGACGCCCGGATTGAAACCGTATCAGCAACCGCCTGAGACGTAAGTCGATCGACCCAAAAAAGGGAGATTTCCGTTGAACACTACAGTCGTAATTTGCTCTGTACATAGGCCGGAAATCTTGCATGAGACCGTGGATTCTCTCGTTCGCACGCAGTCAGTGCCACCTCGGGAGATCATCATCTCGGTCGTTAACCAAGAACACGTGGCTGAGAAGACAAGGGCATATTCAACCGTTCGGGTTGTGACCAGTGGCAGACAGGGAACGTGTGTGCAGCGCAATGTCGCGGCTAAGCTGGTTCGAACACCCTATACGCTATTTCTAGACGATGATGTGGAGCTCGCATCTAATTACATTGAAAGTATGGAACACCTGCTATATGAAAATGAGAACGCGGTTGCTGCAACCGGCTTCCTGCTGGTAGATGGAGCACAGGGGGATATAGGCTTAGACCGTGAGCTGGCACGGTCCTATGTGTCGAACTACGTTCGAAAAGGGGACAATTACGATCACGGAAACGGCCAAAACCTGTTCGTGCGTACACAAGTCTTCCACCACGTACTTTTTGATGAAAATCTACCCCTCTATGGCTGGCTTGAGGACTTCGATTTCGCTACCAACGTCCTTCGCTTTGGGCGAATCGTCATGAATGCCGGAACTTGCTGGGCTCACATTGGAGCGCCATCCGGAAGAACGAGTGGGCTTAGATACGGTTATTCTCAGATAGTTAATCCGCTCTACCTTTGGAGAAAGAACCGCAAGCCAGGACTGCACCGAGTCATCTTTGAACATTGGCTGCGTTATCTGGCAAGCAATGGTCGAAGAGCACTCATCAACCTTCCCAGTGACCGTACCGACAGAACAGGCCGTCTGACAGGAAACGTAATTGCTCTTGGCCACATCCTGGCTGGAAAGGTCGACCCTAGATACATACTCCGTCTCTCCAGGCAGTCGGACGGAAGCTCTCTGCCCGTGGCCGTCCGCCCATCTCCGGCATCTCGTGGATTTAATGAGGAATCGGTAACCTAACCCCGTAATTCTGAGACTCGGAGTGAGTAAGAGCCCTCGCGGAGCCTATGTCCCCTCCTGTGTGGTGGGACTGGCAGTAATACAATGAAAGGAGTTGCACGCTTGAGCAAACCACCGATCGCGGTTCTCTTTTGTACAGATAATAATTATTGGCAGCACATGGGCGCCACCCTCGCCTCATTGCTCAGCAGCAACGGCCGGCACCAGTTCCGAATCATGGTCTGCTCGCTCGAGCCGAATCCCGAAAACGAGATGAAGATTCGGCAGATAGCGCGGGAGTTTGGCAACGCTACCGTTGAGTTCATCTTGTTCACGCCGCAACATCGTGACGCCCTCCCGGTCGATCGGTATATTAGCCTCGGTGCATATCTTAGACTCTTCGTCACTGACTATGTCGACCCTACGCTCGATAAATTGCTTTACCTTGATTCCGACCTGATCATACGCAAAGACATCGGGGCGCTTTGGGCGGCGGAAATAGACGACTATTTTGCGGCAGCCGCGGTTGAACCGCGCTTTCACGAAAATCCGGGAATTGTCCCCGGGGAGCCATATTTCAACTCTGGTGTAATGCTGATAAATCTGTCGCGATGGCGTGAGGCTGGTCTCGTGGACCAGTTCATCACCTGCGCAAAGGAAAAGTTTTCTGTCCTGCCCTACTGGGACCAGGACATCCTGAATATCGTTTTGCGGGGCCAGGTTGCGTTCCTTAGCCCGCGCTGGAACTTCCATGCTATTTATGCCGAACTATTGCCAGAGCAACTAGGGATGACACGGGATGAGTTCTCAAGTGTTCGCAGGAATCCTGACATCATCCACTTTACGAGCAAGGACAAGCCCTGGCATTACATTCCCGAACCGCAGTATAAGCGTCGCTACTGGGAGGCGTTATCCTGCACTCCCTGGAAGGGAGCGGTCCCGGTAGGTTATACGCGCGTCAACGCATTACGCAAGATGTTGAAGATGAAACGCCTCAAACAGCAAGTCCGATTGCATGGCGCCCAATCCTTCGCCGTTCTTAGCCGGCTGGTCCGGCGCCCCGTGTTATGGAGCGATGTTGCCCCTCCCCCCCACCATCCAACTCTGGCCTGAACCCGCGTTGCCGCCTCAAAACCCCTAGGCGAATTGTGAGAAGCCCATCCTGGCCGGGGTGAGAACTGGCGCCGCAAAAGGTAGTTCACAAGCCGGGCAATCCCGGCAATGTTGCTACGGAGCAAGGTCACCGGAGTGAACCGGGACGAGAATCGGTTTTGTCGATTTCGGAGGAGGCGAGATGAGTACAAGCGTAGTGTTTGAGAATTCAGAACGGAAAGCCGAGGTTAGGTCTGTCGAATCTTTTCATGATAGACCCACGTCCACAGATCGATCTCGCCGTTGGGATGGCTTACTGTGCGGCGGTTTTGTCGTACTGCTCACTTTGTGTTCCTTCCCGTTCGCCGAGATGGGAATCATTGATGACTGGTCTTATGTCAAGACAGCAGAAGAGTATGCCAGAACAGGTCATTTCATCTACAACGGCTGGGCCACGGCTATGCTCGGCTGGCAGGTGCCCTGGGGCGCGCTTTTTATAAAGTTGTTTGGATTTTCGTTCACCGCTCCGCGCATCTCTACGCTCCTCAGTGCCATCCTTGTGATCTGGCTCTTCTATGCGATTCTGGAGCGCTTCGGAATTGAACGGCGCAACGCTATCTTTGGCAGCGTGATGCTGGGCTTTTCGCCCCTCTTCGTTCCCCTGGCGGCAAGCTTCATGACCGATATCAGTGGTCTTTTCGTCATTCTGCTCTGCCTATATATGTGCGTGCGGGCCCTGGCAGCGGCCAGCAACCGCGCGGCATTCTATTGGCTGGGAGCCGCGGCCCTGACTAACGTCATGGGAGGAACCGTGCGCCAGATCGCATGGCTCGGGACGCTTGTACTGGTGCCATCCACCGCCTGGTTGATGCGGAAACGGCCACGAGGGTTGGTAGTGGGGATGGTGATCTGGGCCTTGGGCGCCGCCGGCGTCTTTGGCTGGATGCAATGGTGGCACCATCAACCCTACTCGGTCCCCGAGAAGATCTTCGATTTGAGTTCGTGGACGGGTTTTTCGATGCTTCCCCATGTAGCGAACCTCCTGCTCAAGGGATTCCTCTGCCTCTGTCTGCTCGTATTTCCTCTGCTCGCTGCCTGGGTCAAGCAGATCAAGGTCCTTAAGCCCCGTGCATGGGCGGCTATCGCCTGTTTCGCTGGCATGGTGGTGACTATCGGGGTGTTCCTTTTTCGCCGGGGAAAGATAGAGGGTCTGCTCATGCCGTGGCTTGTGGACGTCATCGCGGCGCTAGGTACCTCTAAAGCAAATTTCTGGATGCTCGGATCGAGGCCGGTTCTTGGCCTGTTGACCAGAGTTATTATCTCCCTCGTCGTAATGATTACCACATTTGCTTTCATATTGTGCTTATTGAACGATCGTAATACGCCCCGTCACATGACCCAGGTGAAGTCCGAGACCTCATGGCAAACGACACTCATTCTCTTCGGTCCTTTCACCCTGGTCTACATCACACTGCTGCTTCCTCGCGTCCTCCACTTTTTCTTGCTTGACCGCTATTTCCTCGGTCTCCTGCCGATAGCGATCCTCTGCTTATTAAAGCTCTACCAGGAGCGCATAGGGAGTGACCTCCCAGTCGTAAGCTATGCCCTGCTCGCGTTGTTTTCGATTTATACGCTGGCTGGGACCCATGACTGGTTCGCCCTGCAGCGTGCGCGGATTCGTGCTGGCAGCGAACTGGTCGCGGCCGGTGTCCCCGTCACCCACATTCAGGGCGGATTCGAATACGACGGTTGGACACAGATCAATCTTGGAAAGCCGATCACCACTGGGATCTTTGATTTACCGGACGAAGAAGGTGGGCCTACGGCGTGCAGTTTCAAATTTGCGCTGGATACGCCAGTTATCACGCCTGAATACTTTGTCGTGCTGGAGGACCTTCCCTGCCTGGCCACGTCCCGCTTCGGACCAGTGAACTATGACGCTTGGCTGCCCCCATTTCGCCGCGCCATCTACATTCAGCGGAGACGGTAGGTTTTTCAATCCATTTCCAGTTAGCTTGCTTCCATGACGAAATCGACGGTTATATCTTTCTCCGGAGAAAACAATGGCAACGGTGATTACTTCACCTCTTCAAGAGACGAAGCACATCGACAGTTTCGATGGAATCCGGGGCCTCGCGATCCTCATGGTCCTCTCCATGCATGGTACGTGGTTCCCAAGTGGCTGGACCGGCGTTGACCTCTTCTTCGTTCTGTCGGGCTTTCTGATCACCGGCATCTTGAGAAGAAGCAGAAGGGAGCCCTTTTACTGGCGGCGCTTTTACATAAAGCGCGCCACCCGCATCCTTCCTCCGGTGCTTCTCGGAATCACGATAACATTTCTGCTCTGGCCACATGAATCTTTGATTGGATTCGCCGGGTATCTGCTTGCGCTGGGAAATGTCATCGATATGACCCACTTCAACATCTACCCACTACAGCATCTTTGGTCGCTTTCGGTGGAAGAGCATTACTACTTACTTTGGCCCCTGGTCGTTCTGCGGCTGCCCAAAAGGAAGTTGCAATGGTTAGCCCTCGCGATGGTTGTGATTGTGCCTTTAGCCCGTTTGGTGTTCACCTACCTGGTACCTAGTCGTGAGCCATATGCCATCTATCTTTTGACCCCATTCCGAATTGATGGAATCGCATTGGGAAGCCTGCTTGCCCTGTTGCTGGAACAGGATTTATGGCAGGAGAGGTTGAGGAAATGGTCCGGGATGGGAGCTGTTCTTGCCTCCGCGGTGTACCTGGGCCTGTGGAAGATCCTTGGCCACGGCCGGTTCTACCCATCAGCCTTTAGTCCAATCTTCAACACTGTTGGCTATTCACTTCTAGCCTTAACCGCCTTCTTCGTTATTGCCTATGCCCGGCTGCTGCCGAATGCCGTCCCGACCCGCATCCTGCGAAATCGGCTACTGACCAGGTTAGGTGTGATCAGCTATGGCCTATACGTCTACAGCTGGATTGTCATGGTGTTCATCAGGCGCGGCTTCCCATCGCTGTCCTGGCTGCAAGCTGGTCTAATTCATGTGGTCGTGGCCATTCCTCTTTCAGCTGTTCTCTTCAAGTATTATGAGCAGCCCATCACCCTCTGGGGAAGGGGAGTGGCGGCACGGCTGGCCGTGAAACCCGGCGAGGCAACGAAGAACGCAGCCAGCGATTTAGAAGGGTCTGCGCGTGAAGTAGATATGCGAGAGCAAGCCAGCATCGTTGGCATGTAAGAAGACCGCCGGTTCACACAGTGTGGCGAGGCCCGCGCGGTTCTGGGGCAGAAAGGTTCGGTGCAGATGAGAACAACTCCGATTACAAGGCAAATTGGTTGGCCCGTCGATATCAGCCAGGGAACTCAAACGTTGGAGTTTGGCAAAACGGGGCAGGAAGCGTGGACCGCTCGCCGCGTGATTCAAGTGCTGCGACGCCAGCCGCTAATTGGGGCGTCGGTGGTTGCTTTCTTGCTGCTATGTGCCTTGTCGACTGCAGTTGGAACGTCTCTAGGGCTGGCGAACTTTAGAGATGTGAGTTTCCCGGACAGCGCCAATCTGCTTAGAATTGGGGAAGTCGCGCGCTCGGGTCACATCTATCCCGACGTTAATCGCCCCCCTTACCTACTTACTCTGTACGGACCATTGACTTATGTCGTGCTTGCAATCCCTTATAGGCTTGCGCAAGCTGCGGGCATCACTCCTCAGGTGCTGGTGCGGCTCGGCGTAGTAGGCGCGGTATTCCTCTCCGTATTGCTCATATTCCTGATCAGCAGACGACTCTACGGCTCGCGCCCGATCGCGTGGCTTTGCGCCCTGTTTGCCGTGTCTGCATTTCCCCTGGCTGGTTGGACACCTCAGATTCGAGGCGATTTCCTGGGGCTTGCCGCGTCGCTTTTGAGTGTCTATTGGTTCCTGCTCAAGAATGGGCGCCCGCAGACAATCGGTGCCGCGATCTGCGCTGGACTTGCACCTCTCTTTAAGCAGACGTTCTTTGCTGCGCCGATAGCCATTGTTGGATGGCTTATCTACCGGCGGCGATACAAGGAGGCCGCCCTCTGGGCTGCAAGCGTTTCGTTAACCGTAGCCGCTGGATACACATTTGTATGGTGGCGTGAGCCTCTGATGCTGAAAAGCATCGCCGCTCTCCGGCATCCGATCATTGAATACCCCCACGCTTTAGCGGTCTTTTTGGTTGCTCTGTATCAACCCGTAGTGCCTTTTGCTGCTATAGGTGGTTTCCTGGCTTTAGGGAAACGCGCTCCTGAAAGGCTCCTCTTTCTCGTTTACTGCGTTGCCGCTTGGCTCGTGGCCATGCTCACTATTCCGCAAGCGGGAGGCAACATAAATTACTTCTGGGAACCGTTGTTAGCCTCAGCCGTGCTGGCAGGACCGGGATTGCGCGAACTTCAACGCAGGGCGAATCGCATCCCCATCAGGGGCACGGTAATGCTCTTTGTACTGCTTCTGTGGTCGTTTGTCCCGATGCTGCGGGAACACCTCGCCTATCTCAGCCAAAGTTATACGAATGTGCGCGAATATCAGGCTCACAAGGCGAAGTGGGAGTCTTTCGTGTCTACCGTCTCGGGGCAGAGGTTGCTGTCGACTCTTCCCGACGTGACACTGCTCAGCAAGAGTCCGGAGGTTCCTGAGCCCTTCTTGAATGCCATGCTCGAAAGCCAGGGCCAGTGGAACTCCGGTCTCGTTGCATCTCAAATAAACGCGGGTGTATACGATCTCATTGTCACGAAAAACGAAGAGGCCGAAAAACACCAGGATGACTACCGAGGTGTTCGGAAGTGGAGCGACGGAATGTGGGGCGCTCTGAAGAGAACGTACACCCCTGTATGTGTATTCAAGGATGACAAGTACCTCGAAGAGTTCGAAGATCAGGATGGCGAAGAGGTGTGGTTACCCAGGCGAGGCGCAGACGAGATCCTGCGTCGTCTCGTGGCTATCGGCTGTCTACCTATAACAGAACCCGGCGACAGTGGTTCTTTGGTTCTTACCCAGGCTCGGCAACCGTAAGAGGAACGTGCAGAACATACACGTCCTTCTCGACGATAGCCGTGAGTTCACCCGCGAAATTGGCGGACAGCTTCTAGTTTTGCCGATATGCGATCGAATGGTGGTCTGAGCAGCGCCAGCTTTGTAAGGGTAGCCTTCCTCGACTCGTCAAACACGGATTCCAGCAATGGTGGTCGCGCTCGAACAAGGGCGCAAGCACTACCTTTTCAATTCAACCGCGAGGATATCAGAGTATGAAAAAGCGAAGCTCTTCCCTTGGCCGCTTTCGCCTGGTAATCGTAATGCCGGTGTTCCGGGACTGGGATGTCGCTCGGATACTATGCCAGCAGATCGATCAGGAAATAGCCCAGCTGCACGATGTAGACGTCGGTATACTTCTGGTGGACGATGGAAGCCCGGTACCAATGCACGGCTGGTCGCCGTTTGAGCCCGAGCACATCAGTCGCGTTGACGTTCTCCTGTTGCAGCGCAACCTGGGACACCAGCGTGCAATAGCGATGGGCTTATGCATGATCAAGAACGAGATCCAATGCGATGCAGTGTTGGTGATGGATGCTGATGGTGAGGATCGCCCTCAAGACGTCGTCCGGTTGTTAAGCTGCTTTAGGGAAAACCCTGAGTGCGTTGTGTTTGCCGGCCGGCAGAGACGGTTCGAAAGCATTGTGTTTCGAACCGGCTACAAAGGCTATCGGCTGCTTCACCGGCTCCTCACCGGAATGTCGGTGCGGGAAGGTAATTTCAGCATCATGCCCCATTCGGCTCTCGACCGGCTCATAACCATGTCTGAGCTATGGAATCATTATGCCGGCGCGGTGTTTAAGTCCAAGCTCAAGCACCTGCGGCTTTCGACCGATCGCGGTCGCCGCCTGGGCGGCAAGTCTCACATGGACATAGTGTCCCTGGTTGTGCATGGGCTTGCGGGTATTTCTACATTTTACGAGACGGTGGCGACCCGAATTCTAATGGCGAGCGTTTCTTGTGTGCTCCTGCTTTCGTTGGTCTTAGGCGTCGTTTGTGGCATCCGCATGTATACCAATCTCGCCATTCCCGGTTGGGCCACGTATACCTCCGGCCTACTGTTGGTCTTGCTGATCCAGATAGCCTCCACATCCTTCAGTCTAGTATTCTTGCTGATTAACACGCGTTTGAACATGACCTTCGTTCCAGCGCGTGATTATCGCATCTTCGCCGAAGGAGTTGAGACTCTGTGGAGCCAGGCCGAAACCGAAGCGAGGTGGATGGTGGCTAATTGAGCGAAGTAGCCTTTAAGTACGTTGGAAATGAACTAGACACTTTTTCACGGGCCAGAAACTGGAGAAGTTATTGGGCCTCTGTCGTCCGCCCCTATATCGCAGGCGATGTGCTCGAAGTCGGCGCGGGCATTGGGGCCAACATCGCGCCGGTGAACAACTCCCAGGTGCGCTCGATCCATTGTCTTGAGCCGGATCCAGGCCTTGCGACCCACCTGAGTTGGGCTGCGCGAGAGATACCAGGAGCAACCGTCAGTGTCGGGACAATCTGCGACCTTTCCGGCCGGCTGTTCGACACCATTCTTTACATCGATGTGCTCGAACATATCGAGGACGATAAATCAGAACTAGCTAGGGCCGTTCGTTTACTCAAGCCCGCCGGACGGTTGATCATTCTTGCCCCGGCGCACGAGGCTCTATTCAGTTGCTATGACAATGCGCTCGGGCACTGTCGGCGATATAACCGTAGGACGTTGAGCTTGTGCTCGCCCCCAGGGTGCCGTTTGGAAAAGATGGACTATCTTGATTCCGTGGGTTTGCTTGCGTCAAGCGCGAACAAAGTCATGCTGAAGCAGAGCGTCCCCCCGCTATGGCAGATTCTCCTTTGGGATCGATGCATGGTTCCGCTGTCTAGAGCACTCGATCGGCTGCTTGGATATCGGCTGGGAAAGTCCATTGTGGCGGTATGGGTGCGAGTTGGATGAGGCACACTGCATCCTCGGCAAATCAGCTCCTGGGTCGGCAGAGCCAGATGTTCCACTCGGCCGCATTGGAGCCTCGAAGCAAAACGCTGTGCATTACTTCGAGCCGGGATGCACATCGGCGCCACGCACATATTGACTCGGCCACTCGATACATAGAGATAATAAGGACGCCCCCCGGCTTCAGGAAGCCTTCGTATCGCACTACCAGGGCTTCCGGCTCTGCCATATAGTAGAGCACTTCGTTGAGCACGATGATATCGAACTGTTCGCCTGGATCGAAGGTGGCTGCGTCTGCGACTTCAAACCGGGCCTTGCTTGAGGAGCGAGCACGTGCCTCACCGATGGCAATACGCGACACATCGACTCCCAGGTACGGCCGGTCGCCAGATTCAAAAAGCCAGCGCGACAGGTTACCTTCACCGCAGCCGACATCAAGCACGCTGGCAGCAGGGCTGAAAGTTCGGATGTACCCGGCAACCAGCGCGTAACGCGGCATCTCGTCGAGATTGCCGAGCTTGGACCATTCGCCTGCAGCGTATTCTTTATCCCAGGTCGCTTGGTCCATGCTGGTCGACGGCCTTCGCGTAAGATACGAACGCAATTCCAGCGGAATCGTTCGTTTCAGGGTTTTCTTGATAAGTCCGCTTTGCTCTGTCATCTCACAAACCTTGTAACCACGAGCTAGGTTAGCAAAGATCGTTGCATTTGTTCTAACAATAACTAAATATTTATTTCCGTGTCGCGACTGTCACGATGTATGCTTGGAATATCCCTCCCCCAAAACAGAGTTTCTACCGGGCGACGAATGCGCATCCCTCTTAAACTCCGGGTGGTAGCGGGACTCGTTTGCAGTCTCTTAGTTTTGATAGCTGCGGCTGCGCACGAGCTTCTCAACGTCAACCCATCCGGGAGACTGACTCCAACTCCTGTGCCGGAAGATATTTCAGCGTTTGTACAGTCGCTTGGAATCAATACTCATCTTAGTTATTCAGGAACCCCTTATTACGACCAAGCGCAGCATGTGATCTCCGCTTTGCAATATCTCGGTATCAAGACAGTCCGCGACCAGTCGCCCGCTTACATCGACGATCAGCTAACCATGGCGGAGAATAATACCGTTGCTTCGGCCGGAATTCGCTTCGATGCGCTCATTCCGGGTAGCGGGCCTGTCAATCTTGTGGGAAGCCTTAGCAACATGGCCGCGTTCGCGCGAGCTAACCCCGGCGCCATCGCTGCAATCGAGGGCCCAAACGAGATCAATGACGCGCATATCACCTACGCGGGCATAACGGATACTTATTCCGCGGGAGCGCAAGTCACTCAAGACCTATGGACCGCGATCCATGGTAACTCGGCGCTAAAAGCGGTTCCCGTCTATGCATTGACGCTATCGATCGGTATACCGGGCGTTGTCGCGGGTGCGGCGGAGCTTGGCGATCTCGGATCCTTCGTGACTTATGGCAACGCACATGTCTATGCCTGTTGTAGCAACAACGTGTGGCAAAATGAGATGCCCTACTGGTTATCGGTATTTCAGCAGGTTGCTCCCGGCAAGCCGACGGTGATCACAGAAACTGGATATTACACCGTTCCCGGCAATGTAGATGAGACCTCCGCAGCTAAGTATAATCTGAACACATTTCTTGAAAATGCATTGCACGGGATCGCGAAGACCTACCTTTATGAGCTGGTCGACACTAACTCGTCTTCGCTAGATACGAACAGCGAGGATCACTACGGAGAGTTTCATGACGACTGGACCCCGAAAGCCGGCGCCACGGCGATCCATAATCTCACCTCCATACTGAAAGGCATTGGAAGTGGGACTCCCTCTGGGCTGTTGAACTATAGCGTGAGTGGCTTACCCAAAACCGGGCGCACGTTCCTTCTCGGCAGCGGCACGGCCTTCGATATCGCTATATGGATCGACGCGACGGTCTACGACCGGAAGAATGCCAAGGACATAGCCGCGCCCGCTCATTCGGCAACCGTCAATCTTGGCCGCAACTATACGGCTGTTGCGGTCTATGATCCGATGGTCGGCGTCAGGCCGATTGCAGCTTACACCAATGTAAGCAAGCTGACTGTGAGCGTCATCGATCATCCACTCATCGTACAAGTCAACTGAGCTCGTGGCAGAGCTTTCCCGCACCCGTCCTCTGTGAGGGAACGACGGGTACTCGTCGTATTCCTTTGTGGTTCTACTGGGGCACAGACTCTGCCTAGACCCCATTCTGAGTCGGCGTTCTCACACACCGTCTTTAGTCCCTGCTAGCTCGATTTCTCCGCACAACCGAGAGCATCGCTTTATCCTTTGCCGAACTCGCCCGACTCTATCGCTTGCAACTTTTGTAATGCCCCATAGGCGCAATTCGGTGGACGTACTACTGCTGTCCGATCCACCATCGAATTTGCAAGCGCAAACTCTCACTCCCCCAGGGCGCCGTTCCGCAATACCGTCTTTCACCGGGGGATGCATGCATATGCCTTACAAGCTATGGGTGATTTCCGGCGTTCTGGGTGTGCTCTCGATTCCGATGATAGGATGCGGTGGGGCAACCGGGGCGAACGCAGCTCCAGCAACGGGGACTTCCTCTATCACCTGGAACACCCCGGCGGCGATCCAATATGGCGCCGCATTGAATAATGTCCAATTGGACGCAACGGCGACCGCCCCAGGAACCTTTACCTACTCGCCCGCCGCCGGAACGGTGCTCGAAGTGGGTTCCCAGAAGCTCACAGTCACCTTCACCCCCTCCGACACAACCACTTATTCCACAGCTACTGCCACCGTGCAGTTGACGGTTACCCAGGCCACTCCGGTGATCACCTGGGCCGCGTTGTCCCCCATCCAGCAAGGCACAGCCCTCAGCGCAGCGCAACTGGATGCCACTGCCAATGTGCCAGGTACATTCTCCTACAGTCCGGCGGTGGGCGCCGTTCTGCCGGCGGGCACACAACAGCTCGCAGCCTCGTTCACACCGTCCAATGCGACGGACTACATGCCGGCAACGGCGCACGACTCACTCACCGTTACAGCGGCGGCTGCGGTCGCTCCCACCATCACTTGGAATACGCCGGCGCCGATCCCATACGGCATCGCCTTGAGCAATGTCCAATTAGACGCGACAGCGAGCGTCGCAGGTACCTTCGCCTACTCGCCTGCCGCCGGTACGGTGCTTCAGGCAGGGTCCCAGAAGCTCACAGCCACCTTCACCCCCTCCGACACAACCGCCTATTCCACCACTACTGCCACCGTGCAGCTTTCGGTTACCCAGGCCGCTCCGGTGATTACCTGGGCCGCGCTGTCCGCCATTCAGCAGGGAACCGCCCTAAACGGAGTACAGTTGGACGCCACTGCCAATGTGCCTGGCGCCTTCTCCTATAGTCCGGCGGCGGGGGCGGTTCTGCCGTCGGGCACGCAACAACTGACCGTCACCTTTACTCCATCTAATAGGACCGACTATACGGCAGCGATCGCCTACAATTCGCTTACGGTCAGCTCCGGAACGAGCGGGCCGACGCCTGTGAACGGTGCCTGCGGGCCGGCGAATGGCACCACGGCGACCGTCGCCCCCACCGCGGGTTTGTGCAGCGCAGGTACAGCCTCGGCGGTCACGGGTGCCGGCCCGTGGATATGGCAATGTGCAGGCAGCAACGGCGGCACCACGTCAAGCTGTACGATTTCGCCACCGGCCCCTGAAGGAGCTTCTGCCTTTCTCCAGAGTCTTGGCATCAATACCCATGTTAGTTATACCGGTACCCCCTATTACGGCCAGCCGCAGAGTGTAATCACGGCTCTGCAATATCTTGGCATTAATACCGTCCGCGATCAGCCGCCCGCTTACACCAGCGACCCGACGGTCGCGGCCGCCAATGACGCGATAGCCGCGGCCGGCGTGCAGTTCGACGCTCTCCTGGTCAGTAGCGGCGGTCCGGTCGATATCACAGACACGCTGACCAGCTCGGCTGCCTTTGAACAATCTTATCCCGGGTCCATTGCGGCGATCGAGGGGCCCAACGAGATAAATGCCGCGCCGATTACTTATGAGGGCATCACCGGCACTTATGCTGCGGGCGTACAGGTCACCCAGGACTTATGGGCTGGGGTCCAGGGTGACTCATCGCTGAATACGGTTCCCGTCTACGCGTTGACGCTATCGAACGGAATCACCGGTGAGGGCGCCGCCGAAAAACAGCTCGGCGACCTTGCCCCATACGTCACCTATGGCAACGCCCATATCTACGCCTGTTGCAGTAACAACGTGTGGCAGGAGGACATGCCCTACTGGCTGCCGATATTCGAGCAGGATACACCGGGCATGCCGATGGTGATTACCGAAACAGGATACGCAACCGTTCCCGGCGTTGTAGATGAGCTCTCCGCGGCTAAGTACAACCTGAACACGTTTTTTGAGAATGCGCTCAACGGAATCGTCAAAACATACCTTTATGAGTTGGTCGATGAGAACTCATCCGCGACGGATACGAATTCCAGCGATTACTACGGAGAGTTTCATAACGACTGGACACCAAAAACCGGCGCCACTGCGATCCACAATCTAACCACCATCCTGCAGGGTGCTGGAAGTGGGACCGCCCCTGGCACGTTGAATTACAGTGTCAGCGGATTGCCCGCGACCGGGCACACCTTCCTTCTGGGCAGCAGTACGGCATTCGATCTCGCAGTATGGATTGACGTCACAGTCTATGACCCCACGGACGCGATCGACATTGCGGCCCCCGCTTATCCCCTGACTGTTAATCTCGGTGCGACGTTTTCCAACGTTGCCGTCTACGATCCAATGATCGGAACCACGCCCATTGCTACCTATAGCAACGTAAGCACCCTCAACATCAGCGTTACCGATCATCCGCTGATCGTACAGGTTAACTAGTTCTGTAGACCAAGCATTCCCGCCCCATCCCATCCCCCAGGTTGCTCGGTATCTCCCGCCTGCCGCGTCAACAAAGCATCCTTGCGCCTTCCCAGCGAGTACTTAGCGCACACCGCCTTCACCAATCCCTCGATTCGCTTGCGATAAGCCGTGGAGACAAAGGCCGCGTCATCGAAGCGCTGCCGGTACATGGGTTCGAGCGCGGGAAAGTGCTCCCGGATAAACCCCAGGTAAATCTCCTTCGAGCAGGGCTTAAGAAACAGCGGCTGCGCGCAGAAAAAGCTGGCGCCCGCCTCTTTTGCTCTTTTCGCTATCCCATCCAGCGCCTTGCCGGTGTCGGTTATGCCCGGCAACAGCGGCGAGCACAATATGCCTGTGCTCAGACCGGCTTGGCGCAGACGGGCCACCGTTCGCAGGCGCAGGTCAGGCCGGGGCGCCCGTGGTTCAAGCAGCCGAGCCAACGCGGCGTTTGGGGTAGTAATCGTCAGGTGCAGCACCAGCGTATTGTTCTCGGCGATTCTCTTCAGCAAAGGAATGTCGCGCTCGATCAGCGTCGATTTCGTGACCACCCCAATGCGTAGACCCCGCTGCCTGGCCAGCACTTCCAGCAGCGACTGGGTGACCTTGGCCCGGCGTTCGACCGGTTGGTAGGGGTCAGTGGCCGTGCCCAGAGCGATCTCCTCCTCCGCCCGAACTTGCCTTAACTCCTGCTCCAGCAGCCACGCCGCGTTTTGTTTGACAAAGATCCGCCGCTCGAAGTCTTCCGGCGGCAGCTCCATGAACTCGTGGGTGTAGCGGGCATAGCAGTAGCGGCAGGCAA
This sequence comes from uncultured Acidobacteriaceae bacterium, assembly GCA_963711525.1. Taxonomy (GTDB): domain Bacteria; phylum Acidobacteriota; class Terriglobia; order Terriglobales; family Acidobacteriaceae; genus PALSA-350. The sequence goes on from CAVQEO010000001.1 coordinate 995,715, forward strand.
ACTCGCAACCGCGATAGGGGTTAACGGTCCAGGTAAAGCTCAGCCCTCGCCGGGAAACACTCCGATTGAGGATCGACCGAACCCCCAGCGACCGTACCTCCAATCCGTGTCCCTCACCGGCCGGGGAGGAAGCTGCCGCCAGCCGGGCAATGCCGGTCAAAGGTGTGCCGGTCGAAGCAGATCCAGCGTCCACGGCCGGGAAGCTGGGCAGCATGGGAAAGAGTTCCAGGTTGGCATGCGGTGTACGTGCGATATTCGCCATTTGTTCGCCTCAAGAAGTCAGCCTACTCTCCTCTTGGGCGCTGGGTCAATGCCTGGCAGCCTGCGAAAAAACTCAATGTTTTACTTGAACTGTTCCGTCCTTCGTGAGGGGGCAGAGTTTTCCAGCATAATGGGCGGGACGGCGCCGAAAGGAAAGTAGCAGAAACGCTGACACAGCCACAGTGGCGTATTACGATTCTTTGTCGTCCGGCCCCGGCGCGCGCACTGCGTAATCGACTCCAGCCTGGGGTCCCTTGGCGCGTCCTTCTCCCAGACGCGAGGCCTGCCCGCCGTCCTGTACTCGCCGGCGAAGCCCGATCAGAGTTTCTTGCTTATCGCGCGCATACTCGGCCGCCAGCCGGGTCAGCGCATGGGTCACAATGTCGCTATGGTGCAGGTTCTGCATCTCCGGATCGCGGCGGAAGTTCAGCCACAACCGGTGTACCAGCTCCACATCATCTGCTTGCAGCGATGGCGCATGGGGGCCGATGTGGAACGACTCCGCCTCACCATTCGGAGACACGATGTAGAAAGTAATCTGCTTCTTGGGCTCGGGCAGTGCTTCCCATGCCTGGCCTACGCGGTAGGCCTGCTCGTGGGCGCTCATCTTGCTCGAAAGTCCTGAGACCACTGCCGCCGCTTCGAGCGAATTCGCCGTCTGCACCAGCGCGGCGAAGATGTCGCCCGCCGGAACCACCAGGAGCGAGATGTGTTTGCCGAAGCTCTCCGCCACCGAAACGGCCTTGGTAAACAGCATCTGCTCGTATTCGCTGAACAGCTGATCAGTGCTCGACAGCAACTCCGGTCCGCCCGCGCCCACCATGCGCGCCGTCAGCACCACCACATCCTGATCGCCGGTATTCGTGCGTGCTAATGTCCACTTGAGCGCAAAGGGGTTACTTGCATCGCGCATGGTCACCACTACGCATCCGGGATTGATCTGCAGCACTTCACGCCCCACCGTGTCCTCGTGCTCCAGCTGGAAGTGCTCTTTCATCTGCAGCTCTGTCGTAGTTCTACGGCGCCGATTGTCCCGTTCCGAAATCGTGAAAATGATAAAGAAGGTAGCTGCAAACAGAACGCCGCTTACCGTGGCCACCGATTTGGTGAACAGGTTCACAATCGCCGTCGTCAGCAGCACCATGAACACTGAGATCAACCCGATTGGGATCTCCCGCTTGCCGATGCGCAGATTCGGGGGCACCTTCCAGCCCCGCTCCCCCTTGTACTTCCAGCGCAGCACCAGCATGGCCAGGCTATTGAAGGTAAAACTCCAGATCACGCCAAACGCATACGCTTCGCCCAGAGCGATAACGTTTCCCCGGCTGGCCACGATCGTGAACAGCTGCATTCCAGCCACCAGGTTCACGATCCGGTAACTGGTGCCGAATTTGCGATGTGGCCGGCGGAACCAGTCCGTCAGCACTCCATCCTCGGCAATGCGCATGAGTACACCGGTGGAACCGATGATCGAGGTATTGACGGCGCCGGAAAGAATAAGAAAACCCACCAGAACCACAAAAACGCGGAAGACAATCCGCAGCACCTGCGGCCCCACCATGTACATCGCCAGGCCGGCGATGAGATTGTCACGATAAATCGGCACCCGTACTGAGTCCGGAATCAACATCACTGCCAGCAGCGAACCGAAACCAGTAAATAGAAAGCTGTAAATCGCAATCACGATCGCGGCGCGTTTCAGGTTCTTGAGCTTGGGGTGCTCGATCTCGCGATTCACCTGTGCCAGCGTTTCTTCGCCGCTCATCGCCAGAACGGAATGGCCGAAGGCCATGATGATGCCGAACAAGCCCAGCGTCGCCGGCAACCGCGTGTAGCCCAGAAAGCCCAGGGCATCCTTGCTGAAGTGCAGCGTAGAGGGCGTGGGCCACGGCGGCAGATGGGCCCCTACATGCAAGGCCGAATAAATGCCCCAGACCAGCAAAATCACCACCATGACGGTGGTAATCTTCATAACTTCCAGAGCCTTGTCGCTTGACTCTTCGATGCCTTTTAGGTTTTGCCACCAGTAATACACGGTGACGAAGACGGCAAAGGCTGCCGAGGTAAAGTCCACGGGGAGCTGCGCCACGTGGTGCCCGCTCAGCATAGCTCCAGGCAGCCAACTATGAGCGGCGGCCACCGTCATCAGCTCGTTCAGCAGGCCAGTAATGTATTGCCCGGCGGAAACGCCCGAAATGGGTCCGGTAAGGATGTAGTCGAACATCAGCGCGGAAACGCTCAGCTTGGCAAAGGTGCCGCCCAGGGCCTCCTTCACCACGCGGTACACGCCGCCGCGGGTGAACATCGAGCAGCTCTCCACATACACGGCGCGCACCGCAAAGGAGAAGAGCATCACCCCCAGGATGAACCACGGAGCAGACTTGCCCACAGCTTCTTCCGCAATGCCGCCGGCATAGAATGCGGAAGAGCCAAGATCGTTCAGCACCACCGCTGCGGCGCGCCAGAACGATATGAAGGTAAGCATCACCGAAGAGGCGACGACCAGTTTTACCCGGTTGGAGGGGATGGATGGTGCACTGGTTGTTCGGTCGGAAGCCATTCAATATAGGCTAGGGTGTCAATCCCGCGACCGGGGAAAGTCGCGGTCTGGATCGAAGCTCAGACCTGAGTCTATGTTGGTTGCCGCTCAGCGTCAACGAAGATAAAACGTCTCAATCACCCACCAGCAACTGTAAATCCTCGATAAAACTAATCACCACTACCACCGCAGATCCGGCGATCCCAGCGAAGAACATAACCTCAAAGAGCCGCATGAAAAATATCGCAACCACCATAAGCAGCGATTGTATCCTTTTTGCGTCATCAAGGATGCAAGATAAGGATGCAAAAAGTTCATCCCACGCAAGATGGTAGACTCCCGCCATGGCAAAGCTGGCACGGCAACCCTGGCTGCTCGGCATCGTTTCCGCCGTGCTGCTTTTGTTGCCGTTTTCGATCATCGGTCCGGTGCCTTACCGGCGGACCTTCTTTGCGTGGCTAGCCTTTGTGCCGCTCTTCTACGGGTTGCTCTCAGCGCAAAATCTGCGCCACCCTAAGGCCTTGCAGCGCGGAACCTTCGCTGCTTATGTCATGGGCGTGCTCTGGTTTGCCGGCAATTGCTACTGGATCTACCAGACCATGCTCTACTACGGCGGCCTGCCTCCATTCATTTCGGCCGGCATCCTCATTGCTTACAGCCTCATACTGGGACTTTACTTCGCCGCCTTCGGCTTGGTGCTCACGGTTACGGCAAGGGCGTTCCGTAGCCCCCATTACGCGCTCCTGGCTGCGCCCTTTTTCTGGGTAGCTCTCGAGCTGTTATCGGCACGGCTCACCAAGGTTCCATGGGATTTGCTGGGCTACTCCCAAATTGGTAATTATTTGCTCTGCAGCCTGGCTCCATTCACCGGCGTCTACGGCCTCACCTTCGTGCTGGTGGCGGGCAACGCGCTGATTGCCTGGGGCCTGCTCGCTCCCAAACACCGTTTACCCATCTTCCTCAGTGGCCTGTTGCTGGCGTTGGTGCTGCAAAATGGCGACCATTTTGCCCCGCCCCCGGCGCCGGTGCAGGCGACTGCGGTGTTGTTGCAGCAAAATCTGAACGTCAATCAGGACAACAGCTGGCCAGGCACCGAATATGACGAGCACATGAGCCAGTTCCTTAAGCTCAGCACTCGTACCTGCGGCCCCTACGATGCCGGCATGCCGGAACTCGACGCCTATCCGGTTACCCCCGACTGCCCAGTGGCGCCGGTTGCTCCCGGCATCATCCTGTGGCCGGAATCGCCCGCGCCTTTTCTCGACAAAGACCCACGCCTGCTCGCCGCCCTGCGCACGCTGGCACTCACAATGCACGCCCCGGTGATCGCGGGCACCACTTCGCTCGACCCGAATGGTCTCCACTCCGATATGTACAACTCCGCGCTCTTCATAGGTACTGATGGCGCAGTCGTGGGCCGTTACGACAAAATCCACCTGGTTCCGTGGGGCGAGTACATACCCTACAAGCGCTTTTTCTCCTTCGCCAAGAACCTCACCCAGCAGGCCGGCGACATGACGCATGGATGGCGCCGCATCCTCTTTAACACCGGTGATCACAGGTTCGGCGTCTTCATCTGCTATGAAGAAATATTTGGCGATGAGATAAGGCTATTCGTGAAGCGGGGCGCCCAGGTACTGGTCAACATCTCCAATGACGGTTGGTACGGTGACACCTGCGCGCCCTGGCAGACACTCGACATGTCGCGCATGCGCGCGGTGGAAAATCGCCGCTGGGTGCTGCGCGACACCAATACCGGTCTCACCACCATCATCGATCCCTACGGGAGGCTCACTGCCAGCATCCCGCGCCACATGCTTTCCTCACTGGCTGCGAAATACGGCTATCGCAGTGACCTGACCTTCTACACCCGGTACGGCGACGTCTTCGCCTATCTGTGTGGGATAATCAGCCTGGGTATCCTTGCCACCGCCGGGCGTCCTCACCTGGCTGCATCTCTAAGAAAAACGGTTATGTCTCATGTCGAATGAACTCGAATTTGTCTACGCTCCGGTTCGCGAAAAGGTTCGCGACCTTCGGGAGTATCTTTGACCACGCACGCATCGACAGGGAACTGGCTGCCCTAGAGTCCAAACTCTCCGATCCCGCCATCTGGTCCAACCCATCCGAGTCGCAAGTGCTGATGCGCGAGCGGAAACGTCTCGAGGGCCAGCTCGCCATGGAAAACGAGCTGGTGCGCCGCACCGGGGATATCGATGCCTACTTCGAACTAGCCCAGGAGGGCGAGGCGGTCCAGCCTGAACTGGAACGCGAAATCAAATCCCTGAGTGAGTTCGTAGAGCAACTCGAAAGCCGCACCATGCTCTCCGAGGAGACCGACCCGCTAAATGCCATCGTGACTGTTCACCCTGGCGCCGGGGGCACTGAATCTCAGGACTGGGCAGAAATGCTGATGCGCATGTATCTGCGTTGGGCCGAGCGCAACGGCTTCAAAACGGAGATGAATGACTACCAGGATGGCGAAGAGGCGGGCATCAAGTCCGCTACCTTCACCGTGACCGGCGAGTACGCGTATGGGCAGCTGTCGGGGGAAACGGGGGTCCACCGCCTGGTGCGCATCTCGCCCTTTGACCAGGCCAAGCGCCGTCACACGTCCTTCGCCAGCGTCTTTGTTTCACCCGAGATCGATGACTCGATCACGATCGATATCAAGCCTGAAGAGCTGCGCATCGACACCTATCGCTCCGGCGGCAAGGGCGGCCAGCACGTGAACACCACCGACTCCGCGGTGCGCATGACCCATTTGCCCACCAACATCGTGGTGCAGTGCCAGAATGAGCGCTCCCAGCACAAGAATCGCGAGAAGGCGATGAAGATGCTGCGTTCCCGTCTTTACGAATACGAGCTGGAAAAGAAGAAGCAGATTTCGAAGAAGCTCGAAGACTCCAAGCTGGATATCAACTTCGGTTCGCAGATTCGCTCTTATGTATTGCAGCCCTATCGCATTGCCAAGGATCTGCGTACACGAGTCGAGGTAGGCGACGTTGATCGCGTGCTCGATGGCGATCTCGACCCGTTCATCCGCGGCTACTTGATCATGCGCCGGCAGGGCGGTGTGCCAGCAGGGATCGAAGAATCCGCCGACCTCGACTGAAGCATCTAATAGCTTTTTGAGGAGATGCCTTGAACGAGCCTGAATCCATTCGCACCATCCTGGAAAAGAGCAAAACCGTCGCCGTCGTGGGGCTCTCCGATAAGCCCGATCGCCCCAGCTTTTACGTATCCAAATACATGCAGCAGGAAGGCTACCGCATCATCCCCATTCACCCCACAGTGACCAAGGTACTTGGTGAAAAAGCTTATCCAACCCTCGATGACGCTTATGCCGTGGAGGGCAAAATTGACCTGGTGGATGTCTTCCGTGCTTCCGAGTATGTCCCTGAAGTCGTCAAAGACGTGATACGTCTCAAGATCCCGTATCTATGGCTGCAGGAAGGCGTCTGCCACGAAGAGGCAGTCAAGTGGGCCGAGGCTGTCGGCATCCTGGTGGTGATGGACCGCTGTATCTACCGGGAGCATGCCCGTTTAGCTCGGGCATAGCGGGTGGGGAGCTTGCGGCTACAATAATAAGAACAGGACCGCTGTGCTTCCTATGCCCAGGTTTCGCCAACGCGCTTTATTCCAGAACTTCCTGCGGCTGATTCTCTTCGCCGGTTTGCTGACCGTCCCAGCAGCGAACGCAGCTGACCTACCCCAGCCCGTTACGGGGCCCGTGCGGGCTCAGCACCTCACGGTGGAGCTGCTGGGCCTCCACGACTCCATCCAGCCCGGCGGCAATGACCTTGTAGGCCTGCACTTCACTTTAGATAAGGGCTGGCACATCTATTGGATCAACGCCGGCGACTCCGGGGAGCCGCCAAGCATTAAATGGAAGCTCCCGGCGGGCATCACCGCCGGCGCCATTCAGTTTCCAGCGCCTCGCCGCTTGCCGCTTGGCCCGCTGATGGATTTTGGCTACGAAGACGAGGTGCTCTTCCCCATCACTCTGAGCGCGGACTCTACCCTCAAAGTACCCTCTACCGCCCCGCTCGCGGCGCATGTTAATTGGCTGGTCTGCCGTGAGGTCTGCATTCCAGGCAAGGCCGACCTGGTCCTTCCGCTGCAGGTTGCGGCTCAACAAGGCCCCACAGACTCTGCCCGGCAGGCGCTGTTCGATCGCTTCCACAGCCTTTTGCCGCAGCCCCTCCCGTCGTCAGCCAAGGCCGTCTTTGGGACCACCCCCGGTGGTTTTGCCCTCGCCCTTACCGGTCATCCCACCACCACCGCCCAGTTCTTTCCTCTGGATCAAAGCCAGATCGAGAACGCCGCTCCCCAGCCTGTCCAGGGCGTGAATGGCGGGGTACAAATCTCTCTCAAGAGAGACGTGAACTTCCGCGACCAACTGGCACAATTAAATGGGGTTGTTCTGCTTGGAGATGGAACCGCCTATGAGATTCATGCGGCTCCCGGCCCGCTGCCGGCCGCTGTCGCTGGAGGCTCCGCCGCGGGTTTCCTTAAGCTTGCACGCTTTATCGCCCTGGCCTTCCTTGGCGGCGTGATTCTGAACCTCATGCCCTGCGTCTTTCCCGTGCTCTTCATCAAGGGTCTTTCTCTGGTCGAGGCATCGCGGCAGAAGCACAGCCAAGTCCGCGCTCACGGCTTGGTGTATACCCTGGGAATTCTGATCTCCTTCTGGGCCGTCGTTGCGCTCCTGCTGGGTCTCCGGGCTGGCGGCCAGCAGCTGGGTTGGGGCTTCCAGTTCCAATCTCCCGGGTTTGTCGCGGTCATGGCCTTGCTGCTCTTTTTTCTCGGCTTGTCGCTGGCCGGCATGTTTGAGATCGGGCTGACCGTAACCAACACCGGTTCCAGCCTGGCTTCGCGCCAGGGCTATGCCGGCAGCTTCTTTACCGGCGTGCTGGCCGTGATCGTGGCCACCCCGTGCACCGCGCCGTTCATGGGCGCGGCTATTGGCTTTGCCTTGGCGCAAAGCGCAGCCGTTGCCTTCGCCGTCTTCACCGCGCTAGCCTTGGGGCTAGCCGCACCCTACTTGCTGCTCACCCTCAATCCCGTGTGGATGCGCTTTTTGCCTCGCCCCGGCGCCTGGATGGAAGTGCTCAAGCAGGCCACCTCAGTGTTTATCTTCGGCACCGTGATCTGGCTGGTGTGGCTCTTTGCCTCCTCGGCTGGAGTGGACGCCCTCACCGCCTTACTGGTGGCTTTCCTGTTGCTCGGCATTGCGGGATGGATTCTTGGCCGCTGGCCGGCTCGCAGGCTGCCCTCGGTCTTTGCCGTCTCGGTCATCGTCCTGGCTGTGGCCACACCGCTGTATGCGTTGTGGCAGTTTCCCGCGGCCGACTCGGGTACCGCCCGCGCTGGCTCCGGTTCCAGCCATGCTGGCTGGGAGCCCTACAGCCGCGCAGCCATCGACCAATACCGCGCCCAGGGGCGTCCTGTATTTGTTGACTTCACTGCTCGCTGGTGCCTAAGTTGCCAAGTCAATGAGCGCGTCGTATTGAATCGGGCCGATGTGCGGCGGCGCCTTCGTGACTCCGGCATCGTGCTGGTGCGGGCCGACTGGACCAAGCATGATGAAGCCATCGCTTCCGCGCTCAGCGAATTGGGCCGCAGCGGAGTGCCCACCTACGTCTTTTACCTTCCGGGGCAGCCGGCCATGACGCTGCCCGAGGTGCTCACACCGGGCATCGTCTTTCGGGCGCTTGACCAGCTCCACAATCGCCCCAAGGAGAAACAGGAGGCTGGGCTCAAGCAACAGAGCCAGGCCTTGCTGGACCGCGGATTTCCTGCCGCGGCTCAGCCAGCCCATTAAACTTCATGCGGCTTTCCTCAAAGAAAGCCGCACCCGCTGCCCATGTTGGTGGTACGTAGCAGGAAATCCGGGCAGCTAAAACCTTAGAGGATCAGCCGATGACCCGGAAAAATATCGTCCATGTAAGCATGGCCGCAATTTTGGCCGCCGCCCTGTCCATCGCCCTCGCCTTCTCCGCCCGTGCCGCCCAGGTCGGCAGCCAGGCGCCTGACTTCCATGGAACCGATTCCAGCGGCAAGACCCAGAGCCTGGATGAATATCGCGGCAAGTTCGTCGTGCTCGAGTGGCACAATCACGACTGCCCCTACACCATGAAGCACTACGAGAGTGGAAACATGCAGTCGCTGCAGAAGCAGTGGACTGCCAAGGGTGTGGTGTGGTTCACCGTCATCTCCTCCGCTCCTGGCGAGCAGGGCTACGTCGATGCCGCCGGTGAAAATGCCTATATGAAGAAAATGGGGGCTAAGCCCACCGCGGCTATCCTCGACCCCAGCGGCGCCATCGGACATCTTTACGGTGCCAAGACCACGCCCAACATGTTCATCATCGACCCCGGTGGGAAATTGATCTACGCCGGCGCCATTGACGATCACCCGACCACCGATGTTTCCGACATTCCGTCTTCGAAGAATTATGTATCTGCGGCGCTCACCCAAGCGATGGCCGGCCAACCGGTGCAGACCGCGTATACCCGCCCTTATGGATGCTCAGTTAAATACCAATAGGCGATCTATCCTCCCTCATGTGCGCCTCTACGCCGCGCGCGGCATCGTCATCGTCGCGGTGGTAGCCGGCTTGATACATGGGCGTCTTTTTGCCGCGCAGGCGCCTGCACCCGCCGGAACGCAGCAAGCGGAGCCGGCTGCCGACCCGCATCTCGCGGAGGAGCAAGCGGCCGAGCGCCAGGCCCTGGGGTTTCTGGGCTACCTTGACCACGAGCGCTACGCCGACAGCTATGCCTACACCGGCATGCTGATCCGTTCTCAGCTCGACCGGAATGCGTTTGCCAAGCAACTGGAGAAGGCGCGCGCCGGGACGGGCGCGCTTCTGTCCCGCGAGCTCACCCACGCCAGCTACGCCACCACTGTGCCGGGAGCTCCGGAGGGCCAGTATGTGGTGCTTGAGTACAACGCCGCCTTTGCCAACCGGCAAGAGGCGGTGGAAACCCTGACCCTATCCTTAGCCAAGGGCTACTGGCGAGTGAACGGCTACTACATCAAATAATAGGGCTCCGGGTTATTCGCGTTTTGCTCAAAACAAACCGCGTCCACTACGTCCCTCACTTTCCAAGGCATGACTTCTTCTACATGCTCAACCCTCTGGACGAAAGTGTTACCCACTTGCCCGGTACCTTCTGTTACCTACTTGCCCGGTCCGTACCGCCTTCAGGGCCAAAACGCTGTAAGCGTCGGGAAAGACCGTCTATTCAGCCGGTTTCCATGTGTCAAATGTAGAAACTCCTGGCCAAGGGCGCCAGTCCTGGGCCTACGACCGCGATCGAGTGGATCGCCGAGGGCAAGCAGCGCAACTGGAAATATCAGAACTGCTGATCACGTTTCAAAAAGTAAGCGAGGCGAGAACCGCCAACAGGGCCACCGTTGTCGAATGCAGGATAACGTGCAGCGTGTTGGGGAGAATGCCGTGGCGTGCGGGCAGAAAACTGTGCGTGCCGCCAAACATGGCTTGATAGCGCGCTGCGAGTTCAGGTTTCGCGCCAAAGGTGTAGGGAATCCACCACGCATGCAATTCGCCTACAAAAAGGAATGTGTAGCTAACCCACAGGTAAATATTTAGCCAGCCTGGAAATCCGTTGTCTGCATAGAAAAAGCTTGCAGCCAGTCCAAAAGCGAACGGGGCGGTGCTGACCAGTGTGGCGACAAGAAGTTTTTCGCCGGGGTTGGCTGCGCGGACTGCCTTTATATCATTCAGATTTCCCAGCGGAACCCAATCGTGCAAGGCCAGGAAGAGAACGTGGAAGATCTCGAGGACCAGCAGCGCGTCGAGCATAGCCGCAGGTTACCGGTCCTGCGTTCCTCTGTGAAGTAGAAGGTTGGGGGCCTACGGTTTAAGAACCTTGCCCGTGGACTTATCCAGGATGTAGGGGCGCGCATCCGGATGGACAAAGTCAAACATGGCGTTGATGGTGCCGGCGATGGCGTCGAAGGATCCGCCGCCCACGCGTTCTCCGTTGAGCCAATTGTCTTCGATGAAGCGCAGGATCGACGTCTGATCGGTCAGACTGTGGTCAACATAATTGCGCCGGGCAAAGGGGGAGATCACCAGCAGCGGCAGGCGAGGACCATATCCGCACCGGCCCTGCGCATGATCCACGGCGGGGCCGGGCAGCGCAGTGCCTCCATCGCCGCATTCCCCCGGTCCGGTTAAGCCATCTGCTTTGCTGGTTGACTGGTTCGCGATCGGCCCCATCTGGTGGTCGTACCAGCCATCAGAGTCGTCGTAGGCCACAATCACCGCGGTATTCTTCCATTCCGGTTGGCGCTCAAGAAAGTTGATCACCGTGACCACCCACGTCTGCTCATCCAGCGGATCAGAATAGCCGGCATGCGCATCCTGGTAGGCGGGAGCCTTGAGGAAACTAACCGCGGGGAAATTGCCCGCGCGCACTGCGGCGAAGAAATCGCCGGTGTCGTACTGATGGTTTGCGCCATCTCCCTGCTTGCCGATCATCTCGACCGAGGAGGGCCGGGTGTGGAGCAGATTTGCTGTGGTGGTGTAGTACTGGAAGGGCTCGTGATGGGGAATGTAATCTGAGCTCAACACCTGCGTGACTTTTGACAGAGTGCTGCGCTGGCAGCTGGTGCTTCCATTGGGATTTGTTTTGCTCAAATCGAAGCCGGCTTCGAACCACCCCCAGGTTATGTGCCGCTTGCTCAGCATCTGGCCGATGTTGTTTCCGGTGTAGCGCAATTGACCCCATGAAGTGCTGGAGCACTTGTCTCCGATGGGATCCGCATCATTGATTTCCGTATAGCTGCCGTTGCCACCGTCGACCAAGTAACTTGCCGCGTTGATCTGGTCTGTTACGCCATTGGTTTGACCGGAGATCAGCTCAATGGCGCCCTGGGTCGATTGCCCAAAGGTCGATGCGTACGAGTTGTCGTTCAAGGCATAGCGCTGGGCGTAGTTCCATAGCGCGGTCACCGTATTTCCGTCGAAGTAGCTCATCACCAATCCCTTGGTCTGATGCACATATTCCGTCGGCGCGCCCACCAGGCTTTCCGGATGCAGTTTCTGGGTCGCAAGCGCGGGAAGGCCGGTATATTGCGGGAATGAATCCATCAGACCGCTATGGAAGGCAAGCTGCTCTTCGGTGTATCCGTGATTCTGGTCGGCGGTTGCCGCTTGCGCCGGGCCCAGGCGAAAGGGATTCACCGCGTAACTCTGGTTTACTTTTACGTTCAGAAAATTTGGGTTGCGCTGAAGCAGCAGTTCCGTCAAGCCATTCACGCGAGGCGTTCCCGGGAGCGCCTTGAAGGGAGTTTCGTGGGGCGGGTTGAGCGCATCAGGATAGGTTGCGAAGTAGTGGTCGAAGGAAACGTTCTCGTCAAAGATCACCACCAGATGCTTGACCGGGGTCGCAGTCGGACTGCTTACGCTGCCGGCAGTCTGGGCCTGTGCGAGGCAGGGCATCAAACCAGCTGTGAATGTCGCAGCCAGCGTCGCAGCCAAGCAAGTTGCAGCAAGCTTTCTCACGCGCTCTCCATAAGTAGGGGGCAGTCCAGGCCGCGATACTTCGTCCGCTTATCCACGGTACCATGCAGGTTTGCCGGGACGGGCTACATCCCGGCGCGGTGACGCGCTTCGCGGGGTGGGCTCGAGTACAGTGTCTTCCACGCTCTTCTCAGCTGTCGTGTCGACCCGAATCCGGCACGCTGCGATACGCTCTCCATGTCCATGCTGGTTTGAGAAAGTAGTTCGCGGGCGATGGCAACGCGAAGACGGTTGCGATAATCCGTAATGCTCATCCCGGTGTTTTTGTGGAACAAACGCGTCAGGTGACGGCTGCTGACACCGGAGCTGCGGGCAAGGGATCTCAGCGTCGCTGCTTTTGCGGGGTTCCCAGCAATGACGTCTTGCAATCGGTGCACGGCGGGGTGCAGATGATTACGGCCTTCCAACCAGGGAGATAATTGGGAATCGGATCCGCTGCGCCGAAGATAGACAACCAGATAGCGTGCCACCGTCGCAGCGCATCGATGGCTGGTCAAGCGGCTTACGAGGTGAAGCATCAGATCGACGACAGATGCATCGCCAACTTGGACTCCGGGATGTTCGGCCGCTGTTAGTTTTCCGACGGCTTCTCGATGTGATCGATGACCAGCACCTTCACGGGTCCCTTCGCCGCCTCAACCTTCAACCCAAGCTCTTCCTGCAGCGCCCGATCCATCGGCGGCGTCGGGTCCAGATCGTCGGCGGGTCGGTCCCGGTCCCATCGGCCCTTGTACTTCAACACAAAATCGTACTTGCCCGTCAACCCCGTCTTATCGATCACCGGCCGCCCAAACTGCCCCGTCAGCATCCCCACCAACTGGCCCATCGAGCACCCATGCGCAATAAAGTCATACCCCTGCCCATCGTTCTTCTGGTAGAGCGGCGGCACCGGACGGTCCCCAAAGATCTTCAACTCGTCCGCCGACGGCGGCATCGAGCCCTCCGCGCCCAGCTTCGGCCCTCCCTTCGCCACCACCAGGTTGTAGACGTCGCCTTCCTTCGTCTCCCAGTGCGTCTTCAGCTTGAAACGCTCCTCCAGCAGCGCCTGCAGCATATGCTGCTGCTCCGCCCGCTGCTGCTCCTGGGTCAGCGCCGCCATCTTCGCATCCGCCTCGCTATCCCCCTTGGCCTCGATCACAAACACCGTCGGCCGCGGCCACTTCGGGGCGCCCACAATCTGATATAAATTCACGCCATACGCGTAGCTGATCAAGTTTTCGATCGGCCAGTTGATCACCCGCAACATTGTCGTATGCGGCACAAACTGACCACTCATCATTATGCCGGCGTTCACATCAACATTCTTGTTCTCCCGCACCGACGCGACATCAAACGTCATCGTCGGCACATACGGAGCATTTGCAGGCAGGGACGATGCTGGTTTAGTCGCCGCGGCTGCTTGTCCGAGGGAAGAAGGTACCGGCAAGGGCTATCAATCCAGCCGCAATGAACAGAGGGTTGATACCAAAGTTCAATTTTGGAAGGGCATACTCAGTCATCGCTTAAACGAAACACGCTCGGAAACGGACACCAGAATACGCGGTTGCACACGACTTGTGCCTGCAAAGTACGGTTTTTGGGCCGCGTCGAGACTGAGTAGAAAAAATCTTTTTGGTAACCAGGCGCGTCCATTACAAGCCCATCGGTCGCATTCGCTCCAGGGCATTGCAGAGACAGACGGAGCACCTTGCGTCAGCGGGGCGTTAGGATTCTGCTGGGATTGGTTTGGGTTTTGCCGCTGCGCTGATGGAGTCGGAGACGACCCAGCTGGCGCCGGCCAACGCGATGCAGATCGCGTTGGCCGCCCAATTGAAGTGATTGCGTGGCCCGGCGGAGAGCTTCGGAATCCAGACCAGCAACTCGAAGATCACGATCTCCGCAGTGAGGAGGCGCGCGGCAAGCGGCGCCATGATGCCGGTGAGGATGGCGACGGCGGCCCCGAAAAAGCCCATGGTGGTGACGTAAGCCCAGAACATCTTGCTCGGCGGCAACCAACCCGGGATCCAGCCCAACAGGCCGGGCATGTCAATAATGTGGACGATGCCAAAGGAAATGGGGCAAATGCCGAAGAGAAGCACGAAGAAGGGCCGGCGGCGCGCAATGGATGAACCGGCAGGCGAGAAGATTGCGTAGAGGACCAGGCCGGCGGCGACCAGGGAGAACTCCTCAAAGACATTGCCGATGGGGTCGTAATTTCCGAGATTCACAAAGGCCTTGGGCACCCAGATGAACGTGAAAACAGAGTAGACAATGGTCAGGGTCAGAGCGCCGGCGCGCGCCGTGCGGGGCAAGAGGAGTGCGATCCCGCCGGCGAGCTCAACGACCGCAGTGAGATAGGCAAGCGGTACGCGCAAAGGGACGTGGGGGCCGACGTTCTGCCAGGTGGTCGCGAAGTCGCCGGAGGCCAGGCCCAGAAGGCCGAGAAAGATGGCGGCACCGCCGTAGACATAGAGCCCGAGATTTGATGCTATGCTGCGTCGTCTGGCCATTGAGCGCCGGGGGATTTCAGTATCCCGCGGCGAAGTGCGATGGGCAATATCCACTTAGCTCGATTTGAGTGGGACCAGTGCGGGGTCGGTTGGATTCCAAGGTTTCTATCCTGGATTTTGTGGATAGGTGGAGTTGGCACTTTCACAAAAGCGGGCTCACTTTTAAAACTTAGCGTGACTCTGTTTTCCCAAAGTGTCAGTCCCGTCTGGCCACGAAATTTCCGGCCACGAAATTCTTGGCGAACGGCTTGATGGTCGCAAACATGGTTCTATGTTAAATCCGATGTCGCGCATCAGAAAAACCGTTGGCCGCTAATTTTAGGCCCGCTGTCGTCCTCGCTGCCTGTCGACCGCAGCAACCGCGTTTTGTGCCGTGGTTTGGGCATAACGTTCGCGGTTTTCCTTGGCTTTATCGCTAAAGTCCATCAATTTTGCAGCGGTTGCAGGCGCCCCATGGCCCAGAAGAAGTCGGCCCTCGAGATGTCAGGACCGGTCTTGCCGTGATTCATCGGCGCGCCAAGGACGCAGCGATGGAAATCAGGCTAATTTCAGACAGATGAAGCTCCAAAGGGCGCACTACGTGCGTCGTGGGCTGCTTCCGGCGCAGAAAGGAGCCCGAGACCCTCAAGCTGTGCCTTCGTGGTCCGGCGGCCGGGTGCGGCCTGGACTCCACTTTAAAAAATCGATTCTTTCACGCGTGCCCGTCCCCTTATTCCCCCGTCCAGTCCACCCCACGTCCCCTTATCCCCCAGCGCTAAAGCGCGTGATGAGAGTCGAGACTCTTTCACAGAGCGCTAAAGCGCTCCTCCCCCGGATAAATGCGGGGGCTACAATCTCTTCCATGTTCCAGGATTGGGCAACTAGATTGGCCGCCGAGGCTTGGCATTTGGTCAAGCCCTTCTTCGTTGGCGCGTCTCGCAAATTTTCATTCCCCTCTGGTTCGGGACTGGAATTGGGATGGTTCTGGCAAACAAATTCCTGTTCGCATACTTGTTCTTTGTCCTCTTTGGCGGCTCCGGCCTTTTGTGTTGGGCTGCTTCCGACCATTTGGCCAGGGAAAAGCGAAAACTGAGAAGCAGAGCCGTCCGTCGCTCCGGCGACTATAAGACACGACTGGTTAGGTATGGGCTGACCAAGTGGACGATGACGGGCATCATTATCGCAACGACAGGTGTCTGCATCCTCCTAACCCGAGCGGAAGAAAATGTATACGATCTAATGCAAATGCGTGGCGGGCTGATAGCGGGGAATTACCCAACTCCTTCGAATACATGCGCGAATAGCCCCTTTCTGCGGGCAGATGCGGTAGCGCTCCTGATTGGATCAAACGGAGACGCAACATGGACAAACAAATTCCCACACACAGTAATTGCTTACGGTGATGATCCTGTTCTGACCTTGGATCGAGTCAAAGACGGAAATATCGCAGTCAGTCTAAAAATCGTTGACAGAAGTGGCTATCTCGTAACGTCGATTGATAGGAATGAATTCAACATCGCCAATCACGCTCTGCTAACCCACAAGCCACGACCAGATAAGAGCACGCTGGTTGTCTTTGATGAAGAAGGAAATGAGGCTCTTTACGTGCGGTACCTAAATAATAAGGCCATCTACATCCGAGGTTATATGTACCTCGGAGGTCGGCGATGGAATATTGACCTCCCAGGTGAGAATTTTTGCGTGGCCGGGTTCGGTATAGATATGAAGATTGAAAAGAGGAAATCTCCATGAAACGTGAATGCCACGAAGACGATGATGCGCCAACGCTAACTCCTGCAAGCGTGCGCGCAACAACAAGTCCGCTTGCTCTGGCGTGGTCTGCTGCAGATAGCGATAGAAGCCTGCTCGGCTCACTTCGGCCAGCTGGCACTGCGGTTCCACTGTCAGTCCTACTCCTTCGATTGAGAGCGAGGCTTCGGTGCCGCGATAGCCCCCTTGTCGCCATCGCCGGTACGATTCGCCGCGGCTCCCCTGACCTGCTCGAAGGTTCGTTTGAAAAAATCCAGCTCCACTTGCTTGCGGCCCAGCAGCCGCTCCAGTTCTGCGATCCGCAACTCAACCGCGCTGGGTGTCGGCGGGGGAAACTGATTTTGATTTGCTCCCTGGCGGCCTTCCCGTGCCTCGCTTTAGTGCCGACTTGCCGCCAGCCTGCAACCGCTCACGCCACAGGTATAAGAACTTCCGCCGAACACCTAACTCTTCCGCCAAGGCGGTGACAGTCTTCCCGCCCTGCCCCATGCGACTGACCGCATCCTGCTTGAACTCCGTGCTATACCTGCTTTTCCTGCTCATCGGTCATCTCCATTATGACCGCTGAGTGTCCCCTATTTTCTCCGCCCGCCGTGTCTCACTTTCGGGGTGCACTACAAAGTGTGTCCCTATTTTCAGTGTGTCAAGTTTGGGGTCCACTACATCGTCCCCGAAAAGCCCCCAATCGTGAACGGCTCATCCCATTTCCCGTTCACATGACTTGACCCAGGAACCTCAGAGCGAAGTGCCATTCATCGAACGCCAAGGTGCTTCTTATTGCTGAGATGCTGCCCGGAAGCGCGCTCGATGTTCACCAGGGCCGCCCTCATGAATCCGAGCGCATGCGCCATGCCGGCATGCCACGGGGCGTCGCAAGTGATCTGTGGAGTGTGATCTGGGATCAGCACGCCATCAAAGCCATTGCGATGCAGGATAGAGAGCACATCAATCATGTCGATCTCACCATCGTCGATGAAGGTTTCACGATACTGCGGCACCCTGCCGGCGACGTTGCGGAAGTGAACGTACGCAAGCCGCTGCTGCCGACTGTAGGAGTCGACCGCCTCGTAGAAGTCGTCTCCGGCCATCTCCCCAAGCGTGCCAAGGCAGAACTCGAGCTTGTTGCTGGGGCTGGGATCGATGTCGATGAGGCGCTGGTAAAGATGAGGCTGGTAAACGAGGCGCGGTTGCCTACGCATGACTGGCATGGGGGGGTCATCTGGATGCGCGGCCAGTTGCACGCCGGAGGCCTCGGCCACCGGAAGAACATCTCCAAGGAAGCGCTCGAGACGACGCCAGAGCTCCTCGTGCGAGATCTTCGGGAGAACTCCTTCGGGAGCGTGCTCGTCATAGATCATGTTCCAAACCATGCCGGTGGGTATAGGAGTGTCCAGCGCACCGTCCATCCCAACTGAGACCGCGCCGCCCCGGGCGAACGGTCCGCGGACGCGGCCACATACGCCGGCGATGCTGAAGTTATAACCGAGTATGGGAATACCGGCCTCGCCCATGCGGCACAATATTGTCTTCACGTTTTCAATGTGCAGGGCGCGCCTGGGGCCTTCCAGCAAAATGTCATGCCAGTGAGCAGGGTCGAGATTCTCGATTGCTTCGAGCTTTAGTCCAGCCGCCTCGATCTCGCGCCTCAAGCTGACCAGCTGTTGCAGTGTCCAAAGCTTGTCCGGGTCGCCGGCGATGCCCCAAGGCTGGTCTTTATCGCCCGTGGGCTGGTTGTTGCGCGGGTTCGATGTGCTGCCACGAAAATAGTCCACTAAATGCACTACCACGTGCGTGCACCCGGTCTGCACGGCAAAGGCGTAGTAGTCCTGGTGCAACATGTGCCGGTAAAGACCAAGTCCGAGCTTCACGGTAACTATCCAATCTTGGGTATGCTGACGGTCTATAGTTACGCTGAGGGTTTGGCCGGTCATCTCAACGCCAAGTCCGATTTTCCAGTAGACCAATCACACCACCGCGTGATCGATCACAGACTAACAGCGGACGGGCACCCCAGACAAAACCGAAAGGAGGAGATGCCGAGACATGATACCCATTCACCGTCGAGATTGCTCACTCGCTGCAAGCTGTCACTCAAATGGCCTGTCTCAACCTAGGGGTCCACTTCAAAATTTTCCCGAAAATCCTTTCCCCAAAACCCCGGGCGCGGGGGGCTTATTGGCGATGGAAGCAAGGCGGCTGGCGTCAACGGCCGTGAAAGTAATTGCGGCTTTTTGCAAATTGGAACGTCACAGAAGCAGGCCCACTGTTAGCTATGAGGAGCGGCCGAATCCTGTGATTAATCCTGGCGGGTTGTGTTTGTTCACATTTCTTCTTCTCCCTCTTGTCCGCGCGCAAGAGGCAAGTACTCCGGCTAAGCCTGCGCAAAAATATGATGCCGCCGTGTCTGTGTCCCAGCCTCAGGGAGCCGTCCAGCATCCTTCGCTGGCGTCTCAAGAGCCGGAGGGGCTCATTCACCTTGATGTCATGGTCACCGATCCGACAGGGACACCAGTGTCCGGCCTGAAGGCTGCTGACTTTGCTGTACTCGACAAGGGGCAGCCCAAGAAGATTGTTTCCTTTCACGCATACGACGGGGTCAGCGCCAAGCCCGACCCTCCGGTAAAAATTATTCTGGTTCTCGATATGCTTGAGGCGCCCGAACTCGCTTCCCAGGTACGTGATTCCGCCAGGGCATTCCTGCGGGAGAATGGCGGCCATCTGGCGCAGCCGACATCAGTCTTGCTGCTAACAAGAACTGGACTGTCGCGTGTGGGCCTGTCTCCAACCGACGGAAACGCATTAGCTGAATCGATCACTAGAGACCGTGAAACGCCCTGGAATCCAGCAAAAGGAAATTTGTCTACCCGGATTGATCAGACCTGGGAAGCGTCTCAAGCTCCGTACATGGCGCCCGGATTCCCTTGGTACGCAACTCCGGGAGCTAGCGGTGGCCCTAAAAGGCTGGACCCTTCTGCGGAAGCGGCGCTGAAGGCACTGGGTTTGATTGCTACGACGCAACGGCGGCAACCCGGCAGAAAGTTTTTGATCTGGTTGGGACCGGGTTGGGGCATGGGAAGCGGCAATAGTCCCAATGAAAAGGACGGGAGCGGCAATCTCAAAGAGAAAGAGGCAATTGAGCAGAAGCAGATGCTGTTCGACAAAGTTGTCTGGTTCTCCACGCTCCTGCGGTTGGCTGGTGTGAGAGTCTACAGCTTCTCTGTGGGAGAAAAAAACCTCATGGGTTTTCCATCGCTGGCACCGTATGCGCCGGTGACGTCACCTGCACAAGCGACGGTTTTCGATTTGAACAGGAAGGTGCTCGCAATAGAGAGCGGTGGGCGTGTGCTGAAGCCGGGCACCGACCTGGTGCGCCAGATCGACGACTGTGTGCGCGAGGCGAACGCCTTCTATACTCTGTCTTTCGACCCGGCCCCTGCGGAGCATCCCGATGAGTACCATGATTTGAAGATCGTCATTGCCAGCGCTAAAGCGCGTGATCAGAGTCGGGACTCCTTCCCAGAGCGCTAAGGCGCTCTTTCCCCCGCATAACCGGATTTCCTGCTACACGCTTTGTCAACAGCCGCGTGTGCGGCTTTCATCGAGGAAAGCCGCATGAAGCGTGTAGAAGCCACCAAGCTCGGCAGGAAATCCGGGGCATGCGGGGGCTCCCACCAATTTTAGGGGCTCCGAAGTTTCGTCTATTGCGCCACTGAGCCGAGATATCGGTCGAGCCAATCCAACACTGCCTTCACCAGTTGGGAGGATCTGTGTCTCCTTTTGGCGATAACCGGGTGAATGCGGAACTTTCGTGGACAGGTTTCGTGGAACAGACGGAGCTGGCACTTTCACACAAGCGGGCTCACTTTTAAAACGTAGCGTGACTCTGTTTTCCCAAAGTGTCAGTCCCGTCCAGGCCACGAAATTCCAGACCACGAAATTTCTGGCCACGAAATTTCGGGCCACGAAATTTCGGTATCGGCGACAGAATGAATCCTGACGAACGTTTCATTGCTCGGCAGCATTGAGCGGCAGGGCAGCGGTCACTCACCCTTTGATTCGTTGCGGTCAATTCTTGAACAAGCTGCGCGGAGCATAATATTCACCTCTACCAGGCGAAGAATATTGGGTTGATCGCGCCACGGGCGGGTAGTGACGAGGAAGCACGATCCCCCAAGGGCATGCACGACAAACGCGTAGACACTCGCGACTGTAACAAAGCTGTAATACAGCCGCTGCCGTACACCAGCGACGTTAACACAATCATGTGTCGAGTCTACACTCTCAGCGTTTGGACGAGACGCCAACTTTGTAAGGCAGCCGTACCATAACAACGACTGTGTTGTTTTTGCATCTTCCGTGAAACGGATTGGTTCTTTTTTGCTCGCAAGTCAAGCTTGTGGTTCTCAGGATGATTTATTTTCTGAACGAAACCAAACTTTCAACCCTTTGGGGTTGCGCTGTCCCAGCGACCTCGCTATAGTCCTTCAAGACACAAAATGATTCTCACCCGCATCGCCCACATGAACTCGGCAATATAGACCAGAGCCCATGCGAATTCGGTGCCGACGATTGAGCGTTTAGCCACGCACTTGTGCGCCTCGTCCGTTCTCAGGACCGAGTTTTTCCTGACCTGCCTCTCAACAATCCGGCTGTCTTCCCTCGGGCGCCCGTTCCATGAACGAGGTATACCTGCGGGCTGGATTCGCCACTTACAGGTGCAGTGTGTCTACGATTTTAATTTTTAGATGAGGTCGATCTCCATGGAATGTTACTCCAGCAAAAGTGGCGGGGTTCTATCCCCCGTATCACGCCTTTGTCGTGTTGCCAGCGGCGGAAGCTTCGCATGCTTATTACGCTTGTCAGTTCTTGTGCTGCTCATTTTATTAGTGGCAGCACCGGGCCGGGGCCAAACATTGAGCTCAATTTCGATTTCGCCCAGTCAGCCGACCGTAGTGATCGGCGGTACGACCCAGCTTACGGCGACGGCAACCTACTCCAACGGGTCCACCACAAATGTAAGCGGCAGTATTACCTGGAGTTCCTCGGATCCCCGGATGGTCAACGTCTCGAGTAGTGGAGTGGCCTCCGGGTTCGCTACCGGCAACGTTGCCGTCACGGCCACCTACCAAGGACAATCAGCGACCGCGACCGTGGCCAGCTCGATTGGCAACATTCAATGGAGCGGCCCGATCACCATCACCCAGGGAGGCACCTACTCTGGGAACTGGAAGAGCACGAATCCAAATACGCCGGCGGTTACTATTTCCACCAACGCCCCCGTCATCATCGAAAATTCCTACGTGACCGGCCCAGCCGATTTGATCGACGATCCCGATTACGGCAACAATCTGACGGTGAAGAATGTGATTGGCATTGGCGTCAACCCGAATGTGAGCGGCCAGCCATACGGTGTGTTTGTTGACGCTCAGAATTCCGTTCTGCTCGACGTGGAGAACAGCTATTTCGAGAATGTACGGTTCGGAGTGTATCTGCGCGGCTATACCGGCAATCGCAATGGAACGCAGACGATCACGATCCTGAATAATCGGGGACGCAACATTCTCGGGGTGGAGAGCAATGGGAACAACGGCACGCTGGCGGGTGAGACCAATTGGCAGTGGGCGCATGCAATCCAACTCTCCAACGCGTACGGCGTACCCGGCATCAAGATTGCGTGGAATGAAATTGTGAACTATCCATCACAAAGCCTGGTGAATGAGAACATCAGCATGTTCGACTCCGGCGGCACCTCGAGTAGCCCGGCGCAGATTCACGACAACTACGTGCAGGGAGCGTACGCCTACAATCCCGCAGTGGACAGCTACAACGGAGGCGGCTTTACCACCGACGGCAGCTCGAGCGACACGGTGCAGACGGCTTCAGCGTTCAACAACATCTACAACAACCAAGTTGTTGACACGGTCAATATGGGGATCGAGATTGGAACGGGCCACGACAACGCGGCTTATAACAATCGGGCGATTTCCGCGGGCTTGCTGCCCAATGGCGCTCACATTCCGTCGCAGAATGTGGGGCTTACTTTGTACGACGTTTATGGGAACATTGCGAACGGCTCGATGTACAACAACAACATGTACAACAACACGGTTGGATGGATGTGCTGGGCGGCGCGCTGCGCCTGGGACGGATACCGGGCCGACGAGTATTTTCCGATGAATCCCAGTTACTACGGCACCAACCAGTCGATCCCGGCAAACCCGATTACGCTGGCGATGGAGAGCACCGAGTACCAGACGTGGCTAGCGAAAATCAGCTCCAATAGCATGGTCGTTGGTCCTGAGGCTTCATCGAGCGGCTCCAGCGTAAGCGAATCTCGGAGTGGATCGGGGAGTGGCTCAGGATCAGGTTCAGCATCGAGTTCCGGTATCTCGACCACGGCGTGGTACACCATCGTGAATACCAACAGCACCTTATGCCTGGGATCTGCTTCCGGAAGCACGACCGCTGGGGCTGCACTACTGCAAAACACTTGTGGCACATCGCAGTCGCAGCAATGGCAGTTCCAACCGGCTGCCGACAGCGGCTACTACCAGGTGGTGAACCGCAGCGCCTCGAGTCCCAGCAATACGCTCGTCTGGGATGTAACCGGAGGGGCGTGGCAGACGGCGGATGGAGCGCTCATCCAACTGTATACCTCGAAATCTGAGACCAACGAAGAGTGGATGCCGGTGCCGGTAGGAAACGGCGCCTATCAATTTGTAGTTAAAAACAGCGGCAAGTGCCTCGATGTTCCCGGGGCTTCTTCAGCGGTTCTGCTCCATTTGCAACAGTACACTTGCAATGGAACGGGAGCGCAGTCCTATACCCTGAAACAGCAGTAGATGCTTACCCGTGGTTGCGAGATAAAGAGATTCAGCGAGGAGGGTATTCTGTTCATAGAGTCGAATCGCCAATTCTGTGCTTCCGCCAACACTCACTTGATAGGGATGAAGGCGGTCGGCGGAGAGTGTCTTTTCAATCTCGCTCAGATTCGTCGCGGGTATTCAAACGCAGGCATCAGCCTTTCATAATATCGAACGGTGCTATTTTAATTTCGTAAAC
Organism: uncultured Acidobacteriaceae bacterium; assembly: GCA_963711525.1. Lineage (GTDB taxonomy): Bacteria > Acidobacteriota > Terriglobia > Terriglobales > Acidobacteriaceae > PALSA-350. The sequence goes on from CAVQEO010000001.1 coordinate 1,019,374, forward strand.
CTTGGTAAACCCCTGTCGCTTCGTCGATATGTGCTCAAGCTAGTCGGATGCCGCCCTCGGGCGGCATTCATTTTGGGGCCTTACCGGCAACTCAAATTCAACCCGAAATACTAATGCCATAAACCTACTTTCAACGACCTAGCATTCTTTGAAGCTACCGACAATGCCGCATAACTCGGTGATACTAATTTAGTTACTACCCTATTGTTCTGAGCTGCAGGATCGGATGAAACTTGCGTGGCCACAGCGGCCTTGAGAGGCCTCCCCTCCCGACTTCAGTTTCTTCAATTTGGCTTCAGTAGAACTGAGGGAGCGGCGGAATTCTCTTCTGCGGTTCTCACATTGCCGGCGCTAAAGCGCGTGATCAGAGTCGGGACTCTTTCCCAGAGCGCTAAAGTGCTCTTTCTCCCCCATAAATGCGGGGGCTCCCACCTGAGCGTAGACAGCGTCCACCTCGGTGCCGTCGCGGTCATAGCGAGACATGGTGCGAGCAGTATAGGTGAATAAAAAAGCGAACATATTCACGGGATAGCCAATAAAGTTTGCTATGGAGATGAACGTAAATACACACTTCATGTGTATTTGTCTGTTGCTTGAGTGTGTGTAAAGTGCGTACATTAAGGAAACGGACCATGAACAGCCGGGACGTTATCGGGGTTCTTAAGGCAAACGGCTGGTACGAGGTGGCCCACGAGGGGAGCCACAAGCAATTCAAGCACTCGAAAATTGCCGGCCGCGTCACGGTTCCTCATCCGAAAAGAGACATCCCGATTGGGACACTGAAGAGTATAGAAAAACAGTCCGGGCTGAAATTCAAGTAGAAGGGAAAAGATCATGGATTACATCGCCTATCTGCATAAGGAAAAGGATTCCGATTATGGTGTGAGTTTTCCCGATTTTCCGGGCTGCATCACCGCAGGTCGTACCCTCGAAGAGGCGCGGCGCATGGCAGCAGAAGCGTTGGCCCTTCATATTCAGGGAATGATCGAAGACGGCATTGCGGTGCCCGAACCTTCAAAGCTCGACGATCTTCAAGGCGACCCTGATTTACAGCATGGGGTCGCGGTTCTTGTGCCGGCGGAATTACCGAGCAAGCGGGTAAGGGTCAATATCACGGCGATGGAAAGCCAGATTGCAGAGATTGATCGCTTGGCACAGAAAGCCGGCCTGACGCGATCCGGATACATCATGCAGCGTGTTCTTGGTCGACCGGCCGATCCGGTTCTCGTCGAGCGAGCGACCGCGAAGAAGCGGCGTAAGAAAATCGCATAGCGAGCGACTCGGATACCTGGAGTTTCGTGGACAGGGGTTTTGTGGACAGACATTTTTGCGCCAGTCGCCGGTTGTAGGTGCCACCTCCCCTAATCTCCCCCCCCATTGTTCTGAGCTGCAGGATCGAATGAAACTTGCGTGGCCACAGCGGTCTAGAGAGGCCTCCCCTCCCGACTTCAGCTTCTTCAATTCGGCTTCAGTAGAACAAGGGAGCGGCGGAATTCTCTTCTGCGGTTCTCACATTGCCGGCGCTAAAGCGCGTGATCAGAGTCGGGACTCTTTCCCAGAGCGCTAAAGCGCTCTTTCCCCCGCATAACCGGATTTCCTGCTACGCAGCTTTGTCAACAGCCGCATGAATCGTGTAGAAGCCACCAAGCTCGGCAGGAAATCCGGGGCATGCGGGGGCTCCCACCGATCATTCCGTCTATTGCGCCACTGAGCCGAGATATCGGTCGAGCCAATCCAACACTGCCTTCACCAGTTGCGCGCGCTGCTCCGTCACATCGTGCGGGGTGTCCAGCACCACGTGACTTTTGTCGGCTGTCGCCGTCCCGAGCATTTCAAATAGCGGATTCTGCGCCTTCACGAGAGGAAAGGTGTAATCGTAGCGCCCATTCACCATCAGCACGGGCCTTTTCATGCGGGGCGCGAAGTCCGCCGCGTCTACGCCCGGCAGAGGCTGCTGCAGAAAGTAACCACCATCGAGAAAAATTGCTGCCTTGAGCCGGTCCTGCAACAATGTCGAGAAGATTACGCCCTCGGAGCCTGTGACTTTATTGGCTTTTTCGCGTTTTGGACACGCTTAAACCTTTTGTTTTCATCGCGGAATTTTTGAGAAAACTAATAAAGTTACAGACTCTCGGCGGAGCCCACACTCACTCCCAGGTAGGCAAGCCGGCTGCTATCAATGTCTGCGCGCGTGCTCAGGTAATCGATCGATCGCGCCGCATCCTTATACCATTTCGTTGCCACGGTACTGTTCAACGCCCCGGTCGGCATGGGGTATTTCACCCGCCTCTCGTACATATCCAAATACACCGGATACATTACAGCGCGCCCGCTCTGAACGATATAGTCGAAGAACTTCACGTCGCCTAATTGGCTGCTGTCCTCCGGAAGAAACAGCACCCGCGAGCTAGGGAAGAACAGAATTGTCTGGTAAGGTGGCCGGACGCGCTTGGGCAAAAACAGGTATGCCGCCATGCGTTCGCCGTTGTACGCCGTGACGAACGAGACTTTCTCTTCGCGCCAGTCCGCGGTCTCTTTCACCACGCCCTCAAGCTTCGCGTTCAAAGGTGTCTTGTCGTACGCGTAGAGGAGTTCATAGGCGTGAAAGACCTCGTCATTCACTGGCTTGAATGTGGCAAAGTTCCTCGCCACGCGGTGAAACGGATTCACCGCTTCTTGCGGCAAGACGCCGAGGTTCCGTACGCATCGAAAGCCATTCGTATCCGAACGGTCGAAGGGCGACAGAGCTTCAGGATCTGTATACAAGTAGGCTTGCGACCTCCACGCACCTCCCAGGATGAATCGCAGGCCGTCATCCACCACGTTGGCAACCCATTCCCGTACATTGCCTGCGGTGTCATAAGTGCCGTACGGCCCCAGCTGCTCGTATGACCCGACGGCCGCGAGCGCGTTGCTGGTAATATTGCCCGCGCGCACCGCGTATCCGACCACATCCGGCGGAGCGGTCTGATACCACTGACCCAAAACCGGCAGCGTCTTTCCCATGAACTTCGCGTAGGCCGACGCTTCAAACCAGCTTATGCCCGCAACCGGGAAGTTTGCCCGCCCCGCCGGATAATGTCCGGCCACCCAAGTCGAAGGTCCCGGCCTGCCCGTTGCGTCGCGAAATTGCAGCATCCCCTCTTTCCACGCCAGGAGATGCCCACCTTGGCGGAACTCCACCGGCCAATACTCCTGCTTGGCATATGCGCCGCTGTCCACGAACTTCTGATAGTCGCGATTCGTCACCTCGTACCGATCTACATAGTAAGGAGGAAGCATGTAAGGGCCGAGCCATCCGATAAAGGCGCTGTACGTCGTCCAGGAGCCGCCAGCGGCAAACACCATTCCGTCGGGAGCACTTTGCGAGGATGCCAGCGGGAAACTTATCCTGGCATCTGTCCTCCGCGCCACCTCCATTTCCCCCACCCCTGCCTTTGAGACTCTCCAGCGAAAATATCCTTTCGGAATCAGCGCAGGAGCCAGGGGTGTCGTCCCCAGGCTCTGCCACCCCGCGTCCGGTGTCAGGTAATCCTGGATCTCGACCAGGGCGCCCGCCGGATTCGACGTGATCGCCACCGTCTGCATGTTCAGATCGGCTGACTGCTGGAGCCGAACGTCGCCCGGCAAGATCCGCTTTGCCCGGTTCAGAACCGCGAGCGCTGCCAGAGGCTTCCGCGCATCGATCAGACGTTCCATCTGCGGCAGCGCGTCCTCACGCGCCCAATGCCGCTCCCGCGCGACCCGATAGGTCCATCCGCCTGCGATTGCTGCTGCCGCCACCAACAACGCCATCGCGGCCTTCATCCTGCGCAATTTCCAGAGCGGTGCTCTTCTCTCGATCGCAACAGCGCCGCTCAACCGCGCCAGCAGGTCGGACCCATCCCGCATCATGTCTGCCGCAGATTGATACCTCCGCGCCGGATCCTTCTCGAGGGCCCGGGCCACGATCTGTTCCGCCTGCACCGGTAACCCGGGTGTTGTTTCGCAGGCCGGCCGGAAAGGTGATTCCGCAATGGCATGCAGGATCGCGAGGCCGGTCTTGCCGTCGAACGGCGCCCGGCCGGTCAGCGCCTCGTAATACAAAACGCCCAGGCTCCACAGGTCGGTGCGCGCATCCACGCTCCTGCCCAGTGCCTGCTCGGGAGACATATATAACGGCGTTCCCAGCAGCTGTCCCGTTTCGGTCATGGTGAGGGTGGAGTCGGTACCCGGAAGAGCAAGCAGCTTTGCGATACCGAAATCCAGAACCTTGGCATTCCCCTTTGGCGTGATCATCACATTGGCCGGCTTGAGATCTCGATGGATGACGCCGTTCTCGTGAGCCTCCTGCAATGCTTCGGCCACCTGAAGCGCGATGCCGGTCGCCTCTTTCACCCCCAGCGGACCGGACCGCAGCCTCGCCGCCAGCGATTCGCCCTGCACCAGCTCCATCACGATGTAATCCAGACCGCCGTGCTCCCCCACGTCATACACGGCCGCGATTCGCGGATGATTCAGCTTCGCCAGCGCGAGCGCTTCGCGGTGAAAGTTCCGTCTCGCCTCATCGCTGGTGAGCAACCCGTCCGTCAGCATCTTGATCGCGACGTCGCGTTCCAGCTTCTCGTCGCGGACGCGATACACCGCACCCATACCACCTGAACCCAATAGCTCGAGAATCAAATACCGGCCCAGCCTGGTTCCGGGCGCCTGAAACGGATGAGCGAGCCCGGGGTTCTGTGGCATCTGACCCGGACGAAAAACAGGCGCAGACAGGAATCCGCTCAACCGGTCGTTTTCCTGGAGCAGCGCCTCGACCAGGCGCCGCACCTCCGGAGCTTCCCGGCAGGCCTCCCCCAGAAATGCCGCCCGCTGCTCCCGCGGCAATTCGATAGCCTCACCGAACAGCTGCTCCGCAATGGCCTGTGACTTTTGCATCCCGCAGTGGCCTTTAGCCGGTGTCGCCAGGATTTAACTTATTCAACGCTCTGGAATCCGGTTTCCATGGTCACCCTGGTTCCGAGGACATTGCCCTGCACGTGAGGACCAAGCTGAGCGCCCGTCTCGTCATACTGATCGATGGTGAATTTTCCCGAGGTTGTATTTCCTTTGGGATCGAGGGTTAGCCATTGCTGAATGCGAGCGGGGCCGACGAGCTTGAGGCCGGTGGAGTCGTACGAGATTCCAAAGTGGTTCATCTGATAAGTCCGCTCGCCGGTCCTTATCCATTCACCGAGGCAAACGTCGCCGGTCATGGGAGCACGCAAACCGGAGACATTGATCTCGGTGCCGTCACTGTGCCACTGAGCGTAGACAGCGTCCACCTCGGTGCCGTCCGGGATTCCCTCAGTGCCTTCGGAGATCCATTTTTCTTTCCAGGTCCCGACCATGCTGGGTTCGCGCGGGGTGGCAGCATCGTCGTTGAAGGCGAGAGCCGCCAGTACAAGCCGCGGCGAGGCGATCTGGGGCTGCCAACTGGCGGGGTGCGGCACTGGAGCATAGAGGCCGCAGCCGGCATGGGCGGCGGGAGCAACCAAGGTTGCGAGTACCAGCGCACTCAGCGCAGGCACAATTTTCCAATTTCCTGACTTCATGACTTCCTCCTCTGCCGGGAAATTGCCGGCTCGCATGAGATAAGACCCAATTCGAGTTCGGGAACAATGCAGGAAGGTAAATTCACAGGTGAAGAAAGCTGAAGGCGTAAGTCACTGAATCTGGGAGAGATTCATCGTCACAGGTTTTGACCAGTGCTATACTTCAGCCACTCTCCGGGGAAGCCTGTGCCCTTTGTCGTCTATCAATTCGGCGACTTCAGTCTCGATTGCGCCAAATTTGAGTTCTGCCGCAAAGGCCGCAGGCTCAAGCTTGAGCGCAAGCCTCTCGAACTTCTCGTCCTCCTGGTCACCAAACACGGACAAGTGGTTACCCGGAATGAAATTGCCCGGTGCCTTTGGGAGCGCGAAGTCTTCGTCGATATCGAACACGGAATCAACACGGCAATCCGTAAAATTCGTCAGGTTCTTGGTGACAGTTCGGACCTGCCTCGGTTTGTGCAGACAATCTCCGGCTCTGGTTACCGCTTCATCGCACTGGTTACGGCGGTTGAGCCAGAAGTCACCGAGCCAACTCAACCTTCTGAGCATCTGGTCGAGCTGTCTCCTGCTCCAGCGGAGATCTCTGCTACGCCTGTCAACCAATCGGCTAACAAACCCCATTACAGACTCTGGGTGGTCGCTGCCCTATGTGTCTTCGTGCTGGTTAGCATTTCTATACTGACTCTCGGCCCGCATCCGCTGGCTGCCCGCTTCCTCGATCGAGACACTCACGCTGCGATCGGCTCGCTCGCCGTTCTCCCACTCGCCAATCTCTCCGGCGATCCTAATGAGGAGTACTTCGCCGACGGCATGACCGACGAACTGACGACCATGCTGGCCAAGGATTCCAGTCTCCGGATCGTTTCCCGCACGTCCGCCATGCAATTCAAGGACGCGCACCGGTCGCTGCCGGAAATCGCCCGCGCCCTTAATGTTGACGCCATCCTCGAAGGCTCAATCTCGCGCTCCAATAAGCAGGTGCATATGACCCTGCAACTTGTCCGCGGCGATACGGATAGTCATCTATGGGCCGAAAGCTACGATCGCGACACCAACGATGTTGCTGCGCTACCCGACAATGCGGCCAGAGCCATTGCTGCTCGTTTGAACAGTGCGACGCCGCAGCACGCCAACTCCCGCTACATCAAACCGGAAGCTCACGACGCCTACTTGCGTGGCCACTACTCCTGGGTGGTCGGACGAAATGAAGATGCCGGCAGTTACTACCAGCGGGCCGTCGATATTCAGCCCGATTATGCCCTTGGTTGGACCGGGCTTGCCGATTATTACGCAATGGGGGCACTCAGCGGTGCAGTTGATCCCCTGCAGGCGTTGCCACAGGCGGAAGCCGCGGCCAGGAAGGCGATCGAACTCGACGACAGTCTCCCACGAGCCCATGCAACCTTCGGAGGCATGATCTTTTTCAACCATGGTGATGGCGTGCAGGCACTCAAGGAGCTTACCCGGGCCACAGAACTGGATCCTCAGGATGGCGAGGGATTGCACCTGCACGCGAGGATTCTCTGCGCACTGGGTCGCTATGACGAAGCTATCGCAGTGCAGAAACAGTCCACAGCGATCAATCCCATCGAGCATCCGGGGGCGATGGCGGAGATATACAGGTGCACCCGGCAATTTGATGCTGCGGTCAGTGATGGCGAGATGCGCTTAAAAGACTTTCCTGTGGCTCCCGATATTCTCGGAGAACTGGCTGATGGCTATCACTGGAAAGGGATGGACAAAGAGGCCGTTGAAATGCTGGTCCGCCAGATTTCAGCTAGAGGAGATCTTTCCTTGGCGGCCGCTGTTCGCCGTGCATTCGAGACCGGCGGATACGGTGCTGTGGTTCGTTGCCAGTTGACTGCAGTTGAAAAGAGGGCGCGCACCGCGAGAGTTTCTACTTTCAGGCTCGCAGACCTGCACGGGAGGCTCAGTGAGCACGATGAGACTCTTGCGTTGATCGAGCAAGGTGTAAAAGAACGCGATCCACTGTTGCTGTTGCTGGCTCAATCGGACCCCGCTTTCGACTTTCTCCATGCCGACCCGCGCTATCGCTCCCTCATCCAGAAGATGGGCTTGCCACCGTTGTACTGAGAGTTGCCGGTCTGTAATCGAACGATTACAATTGAGTCATGTTCTCAATCAGACCTCTACCTGGGTTCACGGCCTGGATCGACGGTCTCAAGGACGAGATGGTCCGCGGCGTGGTGCTAGCCCGGATCAAACGGTTGGAACGGGGATTGATGGGAGATGTTTCGTCCGTAGGCGGCGGCGTTTTGGAACTGCGCATACATCTGGGCGCGGGGTGGCGCATCTATTTCACACAGCGCGGCAGGGAGATCATCGTGCTGCTTGCCGGCGGGTCGAAACGGACGCAGAAAACCGATGTCAAGCGTGCCAAGGTATTGGCCGGTTTGCTTGACGGAGAAGAGAATGATCATGAGTAAACGAATTAAGGTGGCGGATCTTCCGGAGTTCGACGCCGCACACTATCTGGACAGCGAGAGCTCAATAGCTGCCTACTTGACGGACATCCTGGAAGCTAACGATGCAGCCCTGTTAGCGGCGGCACTGGGCGACATTGCTCGCGCTCGCGGTATGACAGAGATCGGCAAGGCAGCCGGCATCACTCGGGAAGCCCTATATAAAGCCCTGCGCCCGGATAGCGCTCCACGATTTGATACGGTGAGCCGGGTTTGCGCGGCACTCGGAGTGCGCCTGGTAGCACAACCGATCCATCCAAAGCCCAAGGGCGTCCGGCGTTTAATGGACCCGGGGAGATAGGGGGACGCGTTAGGTATCTCCCAGAATTGCTGCAATAGGTATGCGTCAGCGCATCTCCCTCTAAATTTGACCCAAACAATGGGTTCACCCCATGAACATCTAACGTACGATTCTCGTCAATCTATGGGGGGCAGAAGAGCTTGAGGCCGCAACACAAGGGAGGATGAAAGCAGGCGCGGAACTTGTTGGTTTCGCACGCAATTGTGGGCTTATCTGAGGTGAGTGGATCGCCATCGTCCCCCCGCAGGGATCAATGAGGCTTTAGCATTGCCAGCGCTAAAGCGCGTGATGAGAGTCGAGACTCTTTCACAGAGCGCTAAAACGCTCTTTCCCCCGCATAAATGCGGGGGCTCCCACCACCAATTTGGGGACGGGTTACCTCGTCGCAGCGAGCATTAGCCCGTCCGTGAAAGCACCAGGGCGCAGAGGCTTTACCTCTGAGGGAAATAAAATCTGTCCCTCTTAGCGAATCTTGCCTGCGGATTTTTCCAGAAGGACGTTGGAGAGCACTGCCGTATCGGACTTATCCGGCAAGTGCGAGCAGAAGCCTATGCCGACGTAGAAGGGGCCATCAAGGTGCAGATTAATCGGTGGCCCGAATTGGTGCATCGGCTCGCCTTCCAGGCTTATGAAGAGGGCGAAGGAGTCGCCTTGCTTCTCAATCCCGATGCGTTTGGCAAAGACCGGCACAAGGCTGTCAGGGCTGGCACCGCCGGGACGGCCGCGACCGCCGACGCGAAACTCCATGTCTTTCACGCGCACATCCTTCTCCGCGCGCTGCGCCAGCTGGATCATTCCTGCACCGTGCAGCGCGGCGATCGCCTCCTTGGAATCGTCGTCGAGATCCTGGCGAATGATGAGCACTGCCTTGCGATCGCCGAAACCCTTCGGGTCAGGGAAGGTAATATCAGCAGCCAGCGAAACGTCGCCGGACATCTTCTTCCACAAATAGCGAAACTCATCCCGCGTGTACCACACGTTGTAGCCGGCAGAGTTGATGGTGTATTGCCCCGTGGCGGCGTCGAAACTTGCGCTGCCTGGGACCAGCGCGCTGCCCACGTCAGACTGGCCCTCGAAGATGCCGATCGGCGTATCGAAGTTCTTGCTGGGCCGGTGAAAATCTGCTGGGGGCGCCACCTGCACATGGTTAGGCCCACCCGGCTGCGCCCACGGAGGTGGAGCGGGCGCCTGCGCGCGGAGCAGATGCGGCGCAATACACAAAGCAATCACCAGCAGCGGCTTGTTCATTGCCCATCCTTGCTGCAGGCAAAGTTGGCGGCATCGTTGGTATCCCCGGTCCCCTTGTACTTCGCAATCGCGGGATAAGGGCACAGGGGACGCGTCATCATCACCTTGTTATCTTGCGTATATTTGGTGGCAATCACATCTCCCGCGGGAACATCTTTCTCTACCCAATCGACCAGGGCATCAAACACTCCGTACTTCGGGCCATTGCTGGTAGGGATTCCCAGCTGGCCAAAAGCGGCCGGCCCAGGCCCACCGACGCAATGCTCCATACCCGGCACCATGTAGAGCCGCATGAACGACTCTGTTTTCTCCGCGCCTATCGTCTTTTGAACGCTCTGGTAGTAGGCGATGCTGCCCCATGGTGAGATAGCGGGATCATACCAACCGTGATACATAATCAATTTGCCGCCGCGGGCTGAAAACGGTCTTAGATCGGGATTAGTCGAGTCCAGAGCAGTCGCCGTCTCTTTGCCTGCTGCTGCCAGCGATGCATCTACGTCGGCCGTCAATATGTTCCATTTTGGGTTGCCAGTCACCATGTAGCGGAAGTAGTTCTGCGCATACTGGACGCCGGAGCCCGCTCCGGGACCGGGCCCAAGGACCCAGGCGCCCCAGGCGCCTGACTCATCCCCCATCACATATCCCGGGAAGATGGATTTCCCATGCCCATCCACACCGCCCGCATAGAGCTTCTTCAGCGAGTTCACTTGCGGCTGCGTGAGGCAATCCAGAGAATCCGCTGCCTTGCATAACAGCACCGAGGGATCGAAGTGGCATTTCGCCGGATCGTTGATGATGCCATCTTTCACCCCATCCAATGCGTCACACTGGGCAAGAGCAGCGCGTTGGATCGCGGGCAACTTCAAAGCTGAGATGTAGGCCCGCGGGTCACTTGTCGTTCCCTGGGTAACATCTACCCCTGAAGCCAACAGGCGGGTCCAGTTGTTGGCCGGCGCGCCGGCCAGGATCCCGTCGTAGTCTTCCGGAAAACGTTGCGCTTCCATCAGCGCCTCACGTCCCCCATCCGAACAGGAATCGAAGTACGCCTTGGCGGCGGTCTTGCCGTAGTACGCCTTGACTACATCCTTCGCTCGCGCCGTGGTCAAGTGGACGGCGCGCCATCCGAAATCGGTGATCTTCTCCGGATGACCAAAAGCCCAGCTGGCGTCCTCGCTTTCCCCTTGATGACCGGCATCAGACCCCGCCGTGGCGAACCCACGGCGCAGATTGCCGCCCAGCTCTTGATATCCAATGGAGCCGGCAAACCCGCCGTTGCCGACGCCGAGAAAGCGGCTGTTCCAATCCTTTTCCGGCATCCAGACTTCGAAGTGGATTTCCGAATCGGCTGTGGGCCGAAGCACTCCTGTGACGCGGCAGAATGGCGGCAGTTCATGGAGCGGCTTGTTTATACCAGGGCCGTCCAGATCGCCTGAAGCGACTGCTTCTGCCATGGTGATGGTGGTATCCGGAAGCTTCAGATCCTTGATTGCCGTGCAACTGTCTGCATGGAGCAAAGGGGCTGAAGAAACGAGAAGACAGGCGAGAACGATTCGGGTTGGTGTCATTTCGAAGGAATCCAATTCAATGACTGCATTGTAGCCAAGCCGATGAAGAATATATTGGTCATGTTTGAGGGACACCATGAAAACATTCCCGACCGTATTGACCCTGGCCGCACTCCTCACTGCCCATGGATTAGCCCAGATGAGCCAGCCTTTGGTGGGTGAAGACACCACCAGGATTTCTGACCACGTCTGGGCGATCATGGGCTTCCCCAACATTGCCATCGTCGTCGGTAGCCGAGCTACCCTGGTGGTAGATACCGGTCTGGGCCCGAAAAACGGAGCCACCGCCGCTCGGGTCGCGGCCAAGCTTGCGCCCAACAACACCAAGCTCTTTCTCACCACCACGCACTTCCATCCCGAGCACGCGGCCGGTGAGCCCGGTTTTCCTCCTGGGACCATCCTGATCCGCGACGCGGTGCAGCAACAGGAAATGGAGAAGCATGGGCAGGAGATGATCGACATGTTCAGCAGCCGGTCGGCGCAGAATAAGGAGCTGCTGGCGGGGGTAGTGTTGCGTACACCCGATGTGACGTTCGGCCAGGAAGCGACCGTCGACCTGGGCGGCGTCACCGCGCGGCTGCTCTGGTTCGGCGGAGCCCACACCAAGGGCGACGAACTGATCTTTGTCGATCCGGACCGCACCCTGGTCTCGGGCGACGTGGTGCAGAACAAGACCATGCCAAATATCTTTGGCGACGGCGGTACACCGGCGACCTGGCTGGCCGTGCTGGACAAGGTGGACGCGCTGAACGCCGCGCACGTGTTGCCCGATCACAGTGCTCCCGGCGATGGTTCGCTGGTGGGGGCAGAACGAAGCCTGATCTCAGAAATCCGCAACCGTGCCCTGGCGCTTAAGGGGCAGGGCATTTCCGCCGAGGACGCCGGGAAGCAGATCACTGCCGAGCTCAAGACGCAGCATCCCGACTGGCCCAATACCAACGCAGCCGGCTTTGTCAAAAGCGTTTACGCGGAGCCGCAATAAGGAGTTGTTACTCCGAGCGCAATGCTTCCAACGGATCGACAGTCGCCGCGCGGGCCGCAGGCACCGCACTCGCCGCCAGTGCAACCACGGCTACGCCGGCCACTGCCAGCAGATAGCTCACCGCATCCAAAGGTTTCACGCCGTACAAGGATGACGTCAACGCCCGTCCCACCAGCATCGCCAGCGGAATGCCCATCATGACTCCGATGGCTGTCAGCAGCAGACTGTCCTTGAGGATCATCCAAACCACCTGTTCACGCCGCGCGCCTACCGCCATGCGCACACCAATCTCAGCCGTCCGCATGTTTACGCGATAGGCCAGCGCTCCGTACAATCCCGTCGCTACCAGCACAATCGCCAGCAGCCCGAAGAACTCCGCCAGCCGGGCAAACAATAACTGTTGCGAGATGGTGCGCTCAAACTGCGTGCGTTGCAGGATGGGCTCAATCAGCGGCACATCCGGGTCCATCTGCGCGACAACCTTCCGCACTACGGGCAGAATTGCTAATGCATCCCCGCGCACCCGCATCTCCACGTTCATCTGGCCCACTTCGGGGTCTTGTGTATAGCCCCACCAGGCCATAGGTATTGGCTCTTCTTCTACGCTTTCATACTTGTGGTTCTTCACCACCCCCACAATTACTCGGCCATTGACCTGATGCCCCAGGAGGTTCTTGCCCAGCATGAGCTGTTGCGCGAACAATTCATTCACCACGGCAACGGGTTGCGATTTTGCCGTATCCGCATCCGTAAACTCGCGCCCCAGCAGCACTGGTACACCAAGCGTGTGGAAGAACTCCGGGCCGATATCGTTGGTCTCCATCATCGCCCGCGTCCCATTGGCCAGGACGGCTTCCTTGCCGTCAATGGACACATAGTTACTGTTTGACCACTCGGAGCCCAGCCGGTACTTCATCAGCGCCACGGACTCCACAGCCGGCAGCACGCGCAGCCGGCGCTGCAGCTCCTGGTAGAACCGCACCAGCTCCGCTTGAGAATGCGCGCTCTGCGGATTCAAACCAAACACCACCAACCCCTCGGTCTGCATACCGAGGGGGATATTCTCGAGGTTGCGCAGGGTGCGCAGCAGCAATCCGCCGCCCACCAGCAGCACCACGCAGAGCGCTATCTGCGACGCGACCATGATCCTCCGGGTCCGCGACCTGCCCGCATCGGTGCCCGATGTCGCCGCGGTGGTTCTCAGTACCAACTTCGCACCGCCGGCAACGGCCGCGCGAAAGGGCGCTACGCCGAACAAAAGCGCCGCGCAGAGCAGCACACCGAGGGTAAACAGCAGCACAGTCTTATCAGGAGCAAGGCTGGACTCAATCAGCGCCCAGCGGGCCAGTACCCGCGTCGCCATCTCCGCAAACCCCCACGCGAGCACACCGCCCACCGCGACCAGCAGCAGGCTCTCGATCAGCAGCTGCCGCAGCAACTCGCCCCGTTGCGCGCCCAACGCGAGGCGCAAGGAAAATTCTCTTTGCCGGGTTGCATTGCGCGCCATCAGCAGCATCACTACATTGCTCAGCGCGATCAGCAGGACCAGGCCCACCATCGCCATCAACATGCGCAGCGGTTTGCCGTACTGTCCGTCGTAGCCGGGGAAATTCTTCGCATCTTCAAAGCTCAGCAGTGGCAGCTTCTCGCCCGCCTTCGGTGGGCTCAGCCCGACATACGCTGCCGCCTGAAACGTACTCTGCAGCCGCGCCAGTGCCTGCTCACGGCTCAACCCCGGCGCTAGCCGTCCCAGCAGCCGGATGCACCACCACGTCTGGAACTGTTGATACAGCCTGCCCTGGTTCGGCGGAAAGCCCAGCACATTGAACTCAACCCGATCCTGGAGTGGGATCCAAAAGTCCATCGACTGGCCTGCGTCCGTTCCTTCAAACCCCTCTGCCGTCACGCCAACCACCGTGAATGGAACGCCTTTCACATACAGAGTTTTCCCCAGCACATTGGGATCGCGCGAAAAGCGCCGCGTCCAGTAGTTGTAGCTGATCACCATCACCTGCGCGTGGTGGGTCTCGTCCTGCGCTGTGAATCCGCGTCCGCGTGCCAGTTTCACCCCCAGCCCGCTGAAGAAGTTGCCGCTCACCATGTCGGCATCTGTCTCCTCAGGTTGCGTGCCCACGCGCACATTCACCTTGTCTACGGAAAGCTGCGCCACTGCGATTACATCGCTGAGTGCGCCGCCCTGCCGCCGCAGCGCGTCGTACACCGGATAGGAGAAGGTGTCGTACATAGTGGTCTTTGACGACCCTTCCGGCGGACCGGAGGTGCGCAGATACACCAACCGCTGGGGATCGGCCACCGGCAGCGAGCGCAGCAACACCGCGTTCATCACGCTGAATACCGCGGTGTTTGCGCCCACTCCCAGCGCCAGCGTCAGGATCGCCGTCACAGCGAACCCTGGACTCTGGCGCATGGAGCGCAAGCCAAAACGAAGATCGCGCCGGAGCTTGTCCCACCACGCCCATCGGTCTTTGAGGTAAAAGCGTTCCTGCGCAGCACGAACATTGCCGAATGCATGCCGTGCCTTCCTGCGGGCCTCGTCTTCGCTCAAACCTTCGTGCTGCAGGTCGTCGGCTTCGAGTTCGAGATGCGCCTTGATCTCTTCTGCGAAATCCTCCGTACTTCGTTTGCGCCGGAACATACTTATACCTCCTCTGGTTGAGGCCCTTTGCTCGAGTCCCGTTTGCTCGACTCGAGGATCAGATTCATGGCCCGTGTCAGCCGCCGCCACTCACCGGTCTTCTCCACCAGCTGCTCACGCCCTTTTGCCGTCAACGAATAGAAACGCGCCTTGCGGTTGTTGTCGCTTACACCCCATTTCGCGCGAATCCACTTTTTGTCTTCCAGCCGCTGCAACGCCAGGTAAAGCGACCCGTGGTCGACAAAAAACACTTCTTCAGACTCGCGTTGAATCAATCGCGCCACGCCTTGCCCGTGGCACGGTCCCAGCACAAGCGTTTTCAGGATCAGCAGGTCCAGCGTTCCCTGCAATAAGGCAATACGGTCGTCGTTGCTCTCTTGGATTGTCATTCGACCCCAGTATTCTGCTGTTTGGGTCGGATGTCAACCCAAACAGGAAGCGGACCGGGTCCGGCAGCGGTTGCCGCGCCGTAGGAAATCTGAGCCGCCGTGCGGTTAAGAGAACAAGTGCAGTTCGATTAAAAGGATTTTATCTTTTTTAAAATGGGAATCGTTGTGTAGATACTTGCGAGGCTGTGCATTTCTCGCGCAGGATTCGGGATTAGACTGCAGGAACTATGAGACCCTTTCGTATTTTGCTGCTGCACCTCTCGTTGGCCTGCGCGCTTGTATGGCCGTCTTGGCAAACCGCGCTGGCTGATAATACGACCGCGCACTCAAGGTTCGCCGGCGTCTATCTATCGCGTTTCGCGAGTCCATCGATGAACCTGAGCCTGGGTAGAGATGGTACAGCTACGGTTACAGAAGATCCTGGTAACGGCTCCACTACTTTGTTTGGCCATTGGGTCGATTCGGGCAGCGAGGTCACGGTCACATTCGATGCCGTGGAAGGTAAGCCGGTCGAGCCTCCCATGATTTTTCAACCGGCCCACGATGGGTTGCAGGCGGTTACCTGGAACCATGCTTCATGGGGCAAGGGGAATCCGCCGCCCATGAAAAAGGGATTCAAGGTGAAACAACTTTATTGGCTGACCACTGGGCCGTAGATACAGAGCCAACGCTAAAGCGCGTGACCAGAGTCGAGACTCTTTCACAGAGTGCTAGAGCGCTCTTCCCCCCGCATAACCGGATTTCTTGCTACGCAGCTTTGTCAACAGCCGCATGAAGCGCGCGGAAACCACCAAGGTCGGCAGGAAATCCGGGGCATGCGGGGGCTCCCACCATGCGTGGGAGGAGCGCGTTCATTGCCAATACTTGAGTTGCGGCCAGAAAGTTTGCAGATTCCACTTGAACCCGCGGCAGTGATAGATCGGAAACCATTCGTCCCGGCGGGAGAGCGGGTCTTTGTTATAGCCCACGACCGAGTCGCTGGCGCACATCGTCTGCGTCTTGCGCGGGTCTCTGTCGCCTAAGATGATCAGGCTCTCGCCGGTGTAATCGCGCGGCCCCCAGATCCAGTAGTTCTGGTGACCTCCAATAGCTTTGGGAAGACCGTACTTTGGCCCAAAAAAGTCGATAGCCGCTGCTTCACCATAGTTATTGGCAAAGATCGCTGTCTTCCGCTGCTCCTCCGGGGAAAGCGTGTGATAGTACGCCGCGACCCGCTGCGCCATTCCCTCCCAGCCGAACATGTCGGCGTAAAGCTGCGGAAGCACGCCCGGCTGCGTGTGCTCAAATTGCTGCTGCTCGATGCCCATCGCATGTTCGTAGGCAAGAAAGTGGGGAACGCTGAGAATCGGCAAAATGGTCGGAGCATAGATGCCGGCGATGGCAAAGATGGCCAGGGCAAGCGCCGGCTTGGCCCAGATCCACCGCTTCCCATCGGTGGCGGCCTCCATCCACACCGCGCCGGCGGAGAACAGCATCGGGTAGACCGGCGCAAGGTAATACATCTTGCCGCGAAGCGCCATCATCTCCGCCAGAAAGATCAGGTAAGCCCATCCCAGGGCACGATAGGGCCGGCCCGTTTTTGAAAAGAAGAACAGCAGGGCAAAAAGCACCAGCAGGGCAGCGACAAAACCGAGCATCTGGGCCTGCGCCTGAAGATAGGGAAGCGGAGGAAGCAAAATATCCCGGCCACTCGCGCGCACATTGCGCATCAGCTCGAGGAAAGGAAAATGATGCCGCCACTGCCACAGGAAGTTAGGCATCGCGATGACCGTGGTGAGGACGCAGCCCAACCAGAACCAGCGCCGGCCCAGACTGGCACGAAGCGGAGTCAGGCAAATGCCGATAATCACTCCCCCGAGCCAGAAGATGACTGCATATTTGTTCAGGATGGTGATCCCCGCCAGCGCGCCGACAACCAGCCAGAGGAGTGGGCTTCCGCCCTTCGCGATGCGTACGACCAGGTAGGCGATACCTGTCCAAAGCAGCGGGTCGAAGGCGTTCATGGTGAATAAGTGTGACAAGGCGAGCAGAACGGGAGCCATGAGCGCCGCCAGTGAGGCAAGAAACATGGCCCACCGGCGGCCTCCGAACTCCCGTGCCAGCATGCCTGCCAGAACTACGGTCGAAGCGCCCGCAAGAGCCGGCAATAGCCGCAGAGCCCAGAGCGAAGTACCAATCGTGTGCTGCAGCAACCAGGCTATCCACGCGATCAGCGGAGGCTGATCGACATATCCCCAGGCGGGATGTGCTCCGCACGCCAGGTAGTAAAGCTCGTCGCGAAAGTATCCGTAGTGGGGTCCGGCGAAGAAGTAGAGAACGATGCGCACCAGGGCGACGTACACCACAATCGCTGTTCCCGATGTGAAAGGGGAGCTCTTCCGGACTGCGTTGACGGCGTTGCCTGCAGAAATACTCACGATCATCTTGTTACATACGGATCATAGAACGAAATGTTCCCTGGGGCTTCAACGTTGCCAAAGGATCTGGTCCGCTTCCAGGGGCGCAGAAACGCCCGCATGACAAGCGACAATGCGTGCCGTGTAGTCACTAGCCGCGCGGCTTGCCCCAACCTGCGCCGCGTAGGTTACGATTCCTTTTGCGTCGCCGCCCTTTCCGGTTGCAGTCATGGCCTGAACTGCGGATTCGCCTCCTCGAAGAGGTTCGGCGTAGAGCTCTACTCTCAAGTCATCCACAGACAGATCACCCGGTAAGACCTGCACCCGGAAGACATGAACGTTGTCGTGGGTTTCGACGCTCACCGTGCCGAAGCGCACCGTCTTCCATTGTCGAGCGATGGTCTGCTGCCACTCCAGCACCTCAGCACCCAGAGCACTTTCCTTTGCCGCGCGTTGGGCATAACCAGAGGCCGCGGGAAGGTAGTGATCCTGGGTGTAGTCTCGAAGCGTGCGGCCGACGGAAAATTCCGGTGTGAGTTGGCACATACTCTCGCGGATACGGCCCGTCCACTTCGACGGTATGTCCTGCTTATCCCGTTGATAGAACTCGGGGACGACCTCCCGCTCCAGCAAGCTATACATAGCTTCGGCCTCCAGTGCGTCCCGTGCAGGATCGTCACCATGCTCCAGACCGTCGCCGATGGCCCATCCCACCAGGGGAGAGTAAGCCTCCGCCCACCAGCCGTCCAATTCGGAAAAATTCAAGCCTCCGTTGACCAGCACTTTCATCCCGCTCGTCCCGCATGCTTCCCAGGGCCTCCGCGGTGTGTTGATCCAGAGATCGATGCCTTGCACTAATTGCTGCGCCATCTCCATGTCATAGTCGCTCAGAAAGACAATATGGCCTTTCACTTCAGGGCGCCTGATAAAGTCATTCCACTTTTTGATCAGCGCCTGTCCAGGCAAGTCCTGAGGATGCGCCTTTCCGGCGAGAATGAGCTGGACCGGGCGATCGGGATCGCAAAGCAACCGAATCAACCGCTCAGGATCGTGCAAGAGAAGGTTCGGCCGCTTATACGTAGCGAAGCGGCGCGCGAAGCCCACGGTGAGCACATCTTCATCAAGAACGTTGCTTACATCTTGCGAGGCTACGTATTCTGATGCGAGTTGATGCGCGTAGCGCCGGCGCACACGGTCGATCAGACGCCTGCGTTGAAGCATACGCATCTGCCATAACTGCTCGTCGGTTGCCCGATGGATGTCGGTTGTTTGAACACCATCTTCGCGCCAACGCTTCTTGCCGCAAAGGCTGGTCCAGAGTGCATCTGCTTCCGCTGAGTCCCAGGTAGGCACGTGAATGCCATTGGTTACAGAACCGATGGGGACCTCATGCTCGGGCCATCTGGGGAACAGGGGCTGAAAGATGTGCCGGCTCACCTGCCCATGCAGTTTGCTCACGCCGTTGATCTGGCCACTGCCACGTACGGCAAGGTAGGCCATGTTAAAGGGTTCGAAAGTATCGCCGGCATTCTGCCGTCCCAGGGCTAGCAGATCTCCCAGCGGGATGCCGAGTTCATCCTCCGCGTAATGGCGCAGATACTTTCGCATGAGCTCGGGATCGAAACGGTCGAAGCCTGCCGTAACCGCCGTATGGGTAGTAAACAAATTGCCGGGGCGGGTGACGGTCATGGCGAGGTCAAACGATATCTTGTGGTCCTGCATATAGCTGCGTGCCCGTTCGAGAACCGCAAACGCTGCATGGCCCTCGTTCAGGTGGCACACCTCAGGCTGTAGACCGAGGGCGCGCAGAAGGCGCCAGCCGCCGATGCCCAGCACGATCTCCTGCTTCAATCGCATCTCGGCATCGCCGCCGTACAGCTCGCTTGAAATGCCGCGATGAGCGGCGGAGTTGGCGAAGTCGTTGGTGTCCAGAAGGTAGAGCTTGTTCCTTCCAATAGACACCACCCAGCAGCGCAGCCAGATCTTCGACTCGGGCAGCTGAATCTGTAACCTTAGCCATTCTCCATTAGCTTGGCGCAGCGGGCGAATGGGCAGTTGGCCCGGATCGTTGACCGGGTAGAGCGCCTGCTGGTTGCCGTCCAAGTCAAATGCCTGGCGGAAATATCCCTGACCGTAGAGCAAGCCGATTCCGATCACGGGTACCCCTAAGTCGCTCGCCGCTTTCATCTGGTCGCCTGCTACATTGCCGAGGCCGCCCGAATAGATAGGCAACGCCTCGGTCAGCATGAATTCCATGCTGAAGTAGGCGACGGAGGAGAGAGGGGCGTCCGGGTGTTTCCGCCGGAACCAGGTGTCCGCGGATTCATGGTTCTCCCGCAACCGGTCCTGGATAAGCTGACGAAACTCTGGCGCCGCCAGCAGAGATTTGATCTTCTCTTTAGAAACGGTGCGTAGAATCAGCCAGGGATTTTGCGTTGCCTGCCACAGCTCAGAGTCGAGACTCTTCCAGATCTCATCAGACGCATGGTTCCACGACCAGTGAAGGTTGAGCGCAAGCTCGGCAAGCGCGTCCATCCCTTCCACGTTGGGCCAGGTAGTGACTGTAATTGCATCGCTCATTGTGCCTCTTGGATGTCGTGCAGATGAAGAAGTAGCGGTGGTTGTGAGAAGTCGTGGGCAGGCAGGATCCGCTCTAGGAACTCTTGGTTAGCTCCTTGCGGATCGACAGCAACTCGCGCCGCCGCTTCGGGGTGGTTTTCGGGTACGCCATCTTGAGGCTCTCCAGCGTATCCAATAGGATGCGGCCAATAATCAGGCGGGCGTTCTCCTTATCGTCAGCGGGAACGGCATACCACGGAGCCTGGTGGGTGCTGGTCGCGTTCAGGCACTCCTCATACGCCTCCCTGTATTTCTTCCAATATTTTCGCTCCTGAATGTCCGCGAGACTCAATTTCCAATTCTTTTCCGGATCGTCAATGCGCGCCAGGAATCGCTTTTTCTGCTCCGCCTTCGAAAGGTTGAGGAAAATCTTGATCGTCCTCGTTGCATTTCGATACAGGTGGCTCTCGAATTCGACGATGGAGCGATAACGCTCCTCCCAGATATTCTTCTCGTCGATCAGTTCTTCCGGGAGACCCTGGTTGCGAAGAATCTCGGGGTGCACCCGCACCACCAGCACTTCTTCATAATAGGAACGATTGAAGATGCCGATCCGTCCCCGTTCGGGAAGTTTGGCGGTCGTGCGCCAGAGAAAGTCATGCTCGAGTTCTTGCGCACTCGGCTGTTTGAAACTGGAAACCTCGCATCCTGCCGGATCGATCCCGGACATGACGTGACGAATGGCGCCGTCCTTACCGGCGGTGTCCATCCCTTGAAAAACTATCAGCAACGCATAGCGGTTGGAGGCGTAGTGCAGTTGTTGCAGCCCACTCGCCTCTGCCACGTTCTCTTGGAGCAGGGCCTCGTAGTGCTTTTTCGATTCATAGAACGGTTTGACCATCGTCGGCAGATGATCGAGTTTGAACCGCTTCCCGGGACGCACGCGGAATTCTTCAGGACGGATTTTCATCTTCCTCCATTTTGCCTCACGAATATTGGCTCAAAAGGGTACGACGCGAGGTTTCGCAGGCGGACGGCGCCGAAGGAGGTGTATTTGTTCAGTCCCAGGGGGTATATTTGCCGGCCAGTTCGAGTCAGCGAGAATGCTACCAAAGGGGGCGGTCTAAACAGCACCATTTGGGCTTTCGTCTTTTTGGGGTGCGATCTAGCTTATCGATAGACGCAAGGAAGTGTGAGGACGCCCCCAATGATAGCGAACGCGCAGATCCAGCAAACCACCTTTGAGCCCATGTGCGCTAACCTTGTCGACCCGATGGACCCGCGATCGGACGGGGCGCAGCTCGTGCAGGAGAATCGGTGCTTGCGGGCGATTATCGCTGAGCTCCTGATAAAGAACCAGCACCTCCGTTGGGAGCTGCAGAGACATCCGCAAGTGAGGGCAGGCTCTTGAGTACGTTCGGGGGCATTCCGTTCCGTAAAAAGTCTCGCACCGCAGCCATACCGTAGCGGATAGAGAGCTGGGCGGCCATCCGGGCCGCAACCTGGTGGGCATCCCGCGAGGCGCCGGCATCAGCGGGGTGGGCCAACGCAGCATCCAATTTGCTCGCCGGCATCGCAAACCCGAATTCTGGCTTACCCGGGTTAGCCAAAGTCTCAACTAGACCTTCCCGTAGCCACAGCGGAGCTTGTGGGCCTGCCTGCCGCTCCACCAGCACGTGCAGAAACTCATGTAAAAGCAGCGCTTCGGTCCCTCCGTTGTTTCGCCGCACCGTGGCCGGCTGCAAGAACACGTTGCTCCCGCGGGTCGAGGCCAGCATCCAGCCCGGCTCTCCCGTGGTTTGGCGGAAGAGCTCCGTGCTGGGCAGCTCCTCCACCGTGGGGCCGGTGGAACCCGCAGCGGAGCCGAACAGCGACTGCGCCTTGGCCCAGGCGGCATTTCCTTCGCCTACCAGCCCGTCTGCCGGGCCGGTGGTCAGCAGCGTCCATCCCGCACCCGTGACCCGCTGCCATCTGTCGCCGGCCGGCGTGACCCCCGCGACGGCGCCAGGGAAGTAGAAAGTGAGAATCTCCGTATCGCTGTGGCCTTCCGCCGCCATCTCATAGGCGCCTGCCTGGCAAAGGCCTACGCCGTGTCCATGACCGCGGCCTTTCATCTCCAGGGCAGCGCCGGAAACGCTGACGGTATACCAGTCGCTGCGCATCTGGTTCCAACCCAGCGCCCGATCCACGGCGAAGCGAAAGCTGCTGGCCGAGAGCTCCGCCGGCGCCCCCCGGCCGGTTACTTCAAGCAACTCGGCGCGACCGCTCGTGCTCCGTCTGGTCACCCGGATGGCTTCGATCGGCGAGGGTGTCTGCCAACCCTGCGCACGAAAAATCGCACTCAGCTGGGAGAGATCGATCCGGGCGTGCCACTCCGCCGCAGACCGGCGCAGGCAGTACGGGTCGGCATGATTTCCCGCGAGGTAGCTTGCGTGTTCTTGAGGCCACACGTCGCCCGCTGCTTCGCTCACGCCGCCGCAGTGCTGGGTGTAATACACGTGCGCCCGCTCGCCGCCGAACCACAGCGTCTCGCCTGCTGTCTCCCGCACCGCGCGCTCCACCTCAGCGCGCGCTTTGCCCAGGCGCAGCGCCTGGCAATGCGTGCTGTCGCAGAGACCGAAACCCTCCGCATTGTGTCGGCTCGCATTCAACAGGGCAAAGGTGCGTATGCTGATCGCCATCGCCTTGAGCGAAGCCATCGGCTCATCGGGTGCGGCTTCGCCGTTGAGCGCTGCAACTACGTAGTTTTCGCTGGGCAGCGTTAGCAGCACACGCAGGCCGTCGCGCCGCCAGGCGATGGTCCATCTTCCGGCGGCTGATATTTCCTGCCCATCGCCTCGCATGCGAAAACCTCCGCTCAACGAAATTTGCTTTGCTGTGGTACCCGAAGAGAGCTGGAGGCCATTCGGCGCCCATACCACCTGCGTTGGCATCTGCTGTGCCAGCGGCATTGCCGTGAGCATTTTCACCGTCCGGGTAGAGAAGAGCTCGACGGTAAGCAAGCGTGCGCTGTCCGGAGCGGGCGCTCGTGTGGCCAGAAAGAAGTCGTGCGCCAGCCGGGCAGCATCAGCTCCATTGGCCTGCGGCAGGTAGATCACGATCACCACTTCTTCGTGGCCCAGGTAGCCAGTGCCGGCAAACCACCCATGACTCCTGCCCAGGGCCCCGTCGCCTGCCGTCCCGGTCTTGCCTGCGATCTCCATGCCCGCCACGGCGGCTTGGTGCGCCATGCCGTAGCGTACTGAATCCCTCAGCCCCTCCCGCGCGGCTGGGGCCTTGCCCTGGTCGAGTTCCAGCGTCAGCTTGCGATACGCAACCGCCATCTGCGCCGGGGAGACGGAAATTCCTGCCACACCCAACACCAGCAGCTCTTTCTGCTCCGGGTTTTGCGGAATGCGCGTCGGCCCCAGACCGTAGTGTGCCAGGATGGCCGCGGACTGCGCTGGCGGAATGCGGTCGGCAAGGTCTGCAAAGTAGCGGTTGCAGGAGTAGGCGAGCGCCTCTTTCGCAGAAAAGGCCACGTCACTCTGCGGATGGGTACAAGCCAGGTTCCATTCACCGATGTGCAGCTCGCGCCGGCAAAAGACAGTAGTCTCGGGCAGCATTTCATGCTGCTCGAGAGCAGCAGCCAAAAACAAAGGTTTGAGGATGGACCCCGGTGCGTGGCGTTCGCCGGTCGTCTTCACTGTCGCCACTTGGCGTCCGCTCTTTACCTCCACCACGACGCCGGTCGCCGGAGTACCGTGCAAAGCGGAATTGAGAGCTGCTTGCGCGGTCGTCTGTGCTGTCAACGGTAGGGGTGACAAAAGGACGGCCCATAGCGATATTGCAAAAGTCTGTCTTAGCTGCAAACGGACGGGCGCCGCGGGTCGCTGCACTAGAACTTAAGCTCCCGCCGGCCCTCCATGGCGCGCGTCATCGTGACCTCGTCCGCATACTCGATGTCGCTGCCTGCCGGAACTCCGGTGGCGATCCTGGTCACGCGCACCGCTGCCGAGCGCAGCAGATCCGCCAGGTAGACTGCTGTGGCCTCGCCTTCCACCGTCGGATTGGTCGCTAGGATCACTTCTTCCACATCACCTTGGGCCACGCGCGCCAACAGGCTGTCCGTTCTCAAGTGCTCCGGGCCGACGCCGTGCAGGGGTGACAACGTACCGTGCAATACGTGATACACCCCGTGATAGCTGCGCGTCTTTTCAATTACCGCGATATTCCCTGGCTCCTCCACCACGCACACCACTCGCTGGCTGCGCGTCGGGCTGGCGCAGTAGCTGCACGGGTCGACATCCGTAATGTTGTTACAGGTCGAGCACAGCAGCAGACGGGCCTTCAACTCACGCACTGCGTCGGCCAGCGCTCCTGCATCTTCCGTGCTTGCGCGCAGGATGTGGAAGGCGAGTCGTTGCGCGCTCTTAGCCCCAATCCCGGGCAACTTGCGCAGCTCTTCAATCAGCCGCGCCATCGGTTCTGCAAATTGAGACAAGGCTACAGAAGCCCCGGAGGCAAATTCAGCCCGCCCAGCATCCCGGTCAGATTGGACTTCATCGCCTCATCGGCGCGGCGGCCCGCCTCATTGAATGCTGCCGTCACCAGGTCTTCCAGCATCTCCACGTCGGCCGGGCTGGAGCTCAGGCTCATCACTGCCGCGGCATCGATCTTCAGCTGCAACACCTGCTTCTGCCCGTTCATCTTGACGGTTACGGCGCCTCCGCCAGAGGACGCTTCCACCACCGTCTGGTTCAGCTTTTCCTGCATCTGGTCCTGCATGTGGCGCGCCTGTTCCAGCATTTCCTGCATCTTCAAAGGATTCACAGCCATCCGCCTCCCGATATCAACCTTTGCTTCGCGAATCGTTGCCCTGGTTTTCCCTTAGATCGAGCACGCTGCGCACTTCGGCATGAAAAAGCTCCTGCGCCTGGCGCACCAGTGGATTTCCCAAGGCAACTGCTTCAATGCTATCCCGCGACCACACCCGTGGGCTCCCGCTGGCCGGCTCGCTCGCTTCGCCCGGCACCACGGTCATCTTCTGTGTGGCCCCCGCTCCGCGCAGCGCCTCGCGCACAATCTTCCAGGCTTCGCCGTTCATGGTCAGGCCCAGCATGGTCTTCTTCACCCCTACCTCTACCTGGATCGCACCATCCTCGTCCATTGTCCAGCGTCCGGCTCCGAGCAGCGAAGCCGCGGTATTGTGTCCCTGCTCGTTGAGCGCGGCTGTGACCACATCGCGCAGCTTATCCAAGTCAACCGGGTCAACCTCGCTCGTCCTGGCGGGCAGCGGCTCCGGCTCGACCTTGGTCTCCGCAGCAACCACCACGGGCGGAGCCGCAGGGGTCGCTACCATCTCCTCCGCCTCGCTCGCGCCCAGCTTGCGCTGGCGATCAAGCTCAAAGGGGGAAGGCGCTGCCGGTTTTGCCGGCTCCATCGGAACCGGTCTTGGAGCCTGCGCCGGAGCCGGGGGCGCCGTAGGTGCGGGCCTCTGGTTGACGCTGCTCTTGCCCGGCCCGAGCGCAGCCGGGGGACGCCCCGCGCCCGGCAGGCCGCTCAGAATCTGCTCCAGCGGGATCAGGCGCTGCAGGTGAACCAGCTTCATCAGGCCCAGCTCCAGGTGCAAGCGCGGTTCCTGGCGATAGTTCAGCTCATCGAAGGTGCGCAGCATCACCTGCAGGAACCGGGTCAGATCCTCTTCGCTGAAGAGGGTGGCGGTGCGCACCGCGCGGGCTCGTTCATCGCCCGAAATTTGCAGCAGCTGCGTGTTCTCTCCCCCCAGCTTGGCCATCAGGCAATTGCGCAGATAGCGCACCAGTTGCCGCGCCATTTGCGACGGGCTATTGCCGGCATTGAGCAGCCGGTTGAGCTCCTCCATCACCGTCGCGCTCTGACCTTCGCCGATGGCTTCGAGAATGCGTTCCAGGACGGCATCCGGCACGGTCCCCATCAACTCCCGGATTTCCTTGCCGTCCAGCTTTGCCCGTCCGTCCACCATGGGTGCGCTGGCGATGGCCTGGTCCATGATGGAAAGCGCATCGCGCATCGAGCCATCGCCCGCTTCGGCCAACAGGGCGATCGCCTGCGCATCGGCCAAAATGCCTTCCTGGGTCGCGACCTGGGTTAGTTGCGCCACGATGTCATCGAAGGTAACGGCGTGGAAGCTGAAATGTTGGCACCGCGATCGTATGGTCTGCGGAATGTCTTCCGGTTGCGTGGTCGCCATCATGAAGACGACGTGCTCCGGTGGTTCCTCCAGGATCTTCAGCAGTGCGTTGAAGGCTGCATCCGTGATCTGGTGGGCCTCGTCGAGCAGGTATATTTTGTAGCGATCGCGTGCCGGGGCGTAGCGCGCCGCCTCCCGCAACTCGCGAATCTCGTCGATGCCGCGGTTAGTGGCGGCATCGATTTCGATTACGTCGAGGGAGTTGCCGGCGCGAATTTCCGTGCACGAATCGCAAACCCCGCACGGCTCAGGGGTAGGCCGCTGTGCGCTGCCAATTTTGTTGCGGCAATTGAGCGCCATGGCCAGGATCCTGGCGATGGTCGTCTTGCCTATCCCCCGGTGCCCACTGAAGATGTAGCCGTGCGCCACCCGCTCCTGCTCCAGAGCATGGCTCAGGGTACGGGTCACATGGTCCTGTCCGGCGACATCGGAGAAGCGTTGGGGGCGGTATTTGCGGGCGAGAACCTGGTAAGCCATAGAGAGGGAATTCAGACTGCGAACGGCTTGGGCCGGGAGGCCGGCCAGCCGCCTGCAAGTTTGATTGTAGCCCGAGTGCCGATCGCAGCAGGAATAGCAAACTCTCATCAACCCGGGCCAATCGCGGTAGGGAAGTGTCTGCTACTGTCCACCTATTCTGTCGGATTTTTAGCCGAGGAGCCTTGTGTCCACTATCGAGGTTGTGTGCGCCATCTTTGCGATAGGCATACTGTCCGGTCTTCGGGCGCTGTCGCCCATTGCGGTGGTCGCGTGGCTGACATTGCTGCATCGCCTGCCGCTGACCGGCTGGGCCTCATTTGTGGGCAGTAAGGTCGCGGTTGTCCTGTTTTCGCTCGGGGCCGTGGGCGAATTGATCTCCGACAAATTACCCAAGACGCCCAGCCGGCTGAAGCAACCGGGCTTCAGCATCCGCATTGTGACCGGAGGGTTGTGTGGCTTGCTGTTGGCCAACGCGGCGTCGTTTTCCTCGATTGCAGGAGCGCTGCTGGGCGCGGCCGGTGCGGTTGCGGGATCCTATCTTGGCTATTTTGTCCGCCACCGCATCACGGAAAACTTTTCCATCCCCGATTTGCCGGTGGCGTTGACGGAAGATGTTATCTGCATTGGCGGGTCCTTCTTTGTGGTGGCGCTATTTTCAGCTGTTAGCCGCTAAGGTAGTAGCTGAAGGGTACGTGTTTTACAGGCTGCGGAAAAACCCGCGGGGAGGGTAGGTCCGGGCTGAACAGGCTGCGGAAAAAGTCGCGAACCGCTTGATAAGCAACCAGCCACCGGGGCTTCTAAAGAGTCTGCGTGAGAACCGGCGGTTAACGATTGAGTCCCGCAGGGACGGCTGAGAGTAGCCCAGGACGTTAGTCCTGGGTAGGATTTGAAAGGAAGAACCAGTCCCGTAGGGACGGCTGAAAATGCCCCAGGACGCAGTCCTGGGAAACCTTGGTCCTGGAAGCCTTTTCTGGAAAATCCGGCAAGCCCAGGACTGGCGTCCTGGGACATTTTCAGCCGTCCCTACGGGACTAATCCGCCTTGCGTCGTCTACCCAGCACTAACGTCCTGGGCTACTTTCAGCCGTCCCTGCGGGACTGAGTTTGCTAATGGGGATCTCACGCAGATTGTAAAGCCCCGAATTTGTTGCCTGAGCGTTTTAAGCGGGTTTGAAAACCCGCTTCCCCGGGCTAATGCTCGCTGCGGCGAGGCAGTCCGGGGTTACCACCCGGCACCAGAGTTTTTCGCACCCTGTAAAGCGCGGACCCTTCAAGAAACAGAGTCTTTCCGCAAGCTGTAAAGCCCGTACGAGGCAGAGGGAGTGACCTCCCTCCGGAAGATATGAGATCTACTTCCGGCTTTTCTTGGCCGCCTTCTTAACCTGCTTCCGCGCCGCCTTACGGCTCCTGGCCTCTGCCGCCCTGAGCGCTTTCCGCCGCTCTACCTTCTTCCGCCGCGCAATCTCCTGTGGCGAATACATGGTCTTGCGGCAGTTGCCGGCTCCGCAATAGCAGCGCGCATCGTCCTCGTCGCCGTCGTACAGGTTGTAGTCGTAAGTAAGCTCTTCCCCCGGCGCGATGCTGCGCAGCGACATAATCCACACCCGCCCATCCTCCTCTTCCGTCTCACAGTTGGGATCGCAGGAGTGGTTGATGTACATAGCCACGCCCATGCCATTGATCACCGTCGAACCGTCACCGATGCCGAACAGGTAGGTAATCTTCGAGTTCTCGAAGCGCGCGTCGGCTTCTTTTTTGGTGATCCGTGGGCCAGTGTATTCCACCACCTGGACACCCTTGGCGATAGGCGAAGTGGTGTAGCAGCCGGCGGCATGTATGCGGGAGGAGCGAATCATCAAGCCCATGGGTAATTATCTTTTAACATGACGCACAACCGGCAGCCACGCGCTGGAAAGGTCGAGGCCGAAGGTCTAGACTTAGCAATAGCAACGATGCGTAGCTGCCACCCAATCGTCGCCTGGATCGCCGCTCTGCTAACGTTTGCAGCCTGCGCCTCAGCGCAAACCCAACCGCCTGCCCAGGGCGATAACGGGCAGTCGATTCCCGACACGCCCCAACCGCAAAAAAAGCCGGCTCCAAAACCGCACGCCGCCTCCCGATTCCTCTGACTCTTCCTCTCATCCCACGCCACCCGCGGATGAATCTGCCCCCAAGCAGCCACCGGCAAAAGACGACAATGCCTTCCCGGAAGCCCTTTCCCGCCAAGCCGCCAAAGCAGCCTCCGATGCCGCCGGCACTACCAAGCCTCCTGCCGCGGACGACAATGCCTTCCCGGAAGCCGTTTCCCGGGACGCCGCCAAGGCAGCTTCCGATGCTGCCAAACCACCTTCCGATGCCGCCGGCGCTACCAAGCCTCCCGCCGCGGACGCCAATCCTTTCCCTGAGGCTGTTTCCCGCGAAGCCGCCAAGGCGGCCGGAAATGATCAAGCTTCGCCCGCCCAGAAAACCGATCTGCCCCCCGGAGTCAGCTCCAGCCAGTCCTCGGGCACTTTCGACGATAGCCAGAACCCGCCTGGAAGACGCCTGCTCCCTAATCCGGGTCGCGCCAAAAAGGACGCCGAAGTGGGCGGGTTTTACCTGAATGCGGGCAATTATCAGGGAGCTCTCGATCGTTATCAGGATGCTATGGCCGTCGATCCCACCAATGTCGACGCCATTTTTGGTTTGGCCCAAGCCCAACAAATGCTGAAGAAAAATGCCGACGCGGCGCGTAATTACGAGCTTTATCTCGACATTGTGCCCGACGGTCCCAAGGCCAAACAGGCGCTGAAGGCGCTCAAGACGCTCCAGCCCGGAAAATAGGCCGACCAAAGTTGTAGTTCCTCGGAAGATTCCGCCCGTAATTTAGGTTTTCTCTCCCAATCCGAGTGTTCTACACTTCCGCAGACCAGTTACGTTTGTCAGGGGCCTCCCCCAATGCACGCTGTCCTGGAACGGGTTGTAAGCCAACTCAGTTGCGAAGTGCTCAGCCTGGACGCGGAGACAACGCAGCTACACCCCAACGACTTGGCTTACAAATGGAACGCGCAGCAGGTGGTAGAGCATCTGGTCCTCGGCTATCGCCAAACCTCGAGCGCTCTCGAGACCCGGCTCAGCAAAGGGAGGCTTTCCCGCAATCAGACGCGCACCTGGCTGCAATGGTCGCTGCAGTTGATGATCCTCAGCTTTGGAAGACTTCCCCGGGGAGTGCCGGCGTTGGATGAGACCATGCCCGTTGCCGGTCGTTTTGCGGCCATGGACGGGCAGCAACTGGGCGATCTCCTCCGCCAGGAAATCGACACCATGGACGAACTGTTCGATGCTTGCCGGCGCAAGTTCGGCATGGATCGGGTGGCAGTTCATCCCTTTCTCGGACCGCTGCGTGTCGATCAGTGGCGCCGCTTCCACGTGGTGCACGGCTTGCACCACGTGACCCAATTGCGCTCTGTGGTCGCGCAAGTAGCCCCGTTGCAGGTTCCCGTCATGTTACCCGGCCCCACCTTAGTGGAAAAACTTCAGGTACCAGCCCAGCGTCCGCTCGCCTAGAAAAATGCTGTATAACCCGGCCAGACTCAGCATGGTTCCAAAGGGAACCGGCAATTGCCCCAAGGACGTGCCACCCCTGCGATGCCACAGGACCGTTCCCACTCCGTAGATCGCCCCCGCAACGACGGCCAGAAACAGCACCAGGCCGGTCTGCCGCAGGCCAAGCCACGCAGCCAGCATGGCCAGCAGTTTCACGTCGCCTAATCCCATCCCCATTTGCCGCCGTACCAGCCAATAAGCTCCGGCGATCAACAGCAGCGTCGCCGCCGCCGCGGCAGCAGCCAGCAGAGACCACCCCGCCGCCCGTGCCGCACTCCCCCCCGCCCAGCCGTCGCCCGCAAGTCCCGGACGCACAGCAGCAAACACCACCCCTGCCACCAGCCCCGGCAGGGTGAACAGGTCAGGCAGCAGCAGGGTTTCGGCATCCATCACCGCCAAACCGAGCAATAGGAAGCAGAGCACAGCCCAGCCCAATGCCGGCCACCCCGGTGAAAACTGCAGGCAGCACATGACAAAGAGGATGCAAGTGGCTATTTCAATGGCCGGATAGCGCCAAGCGATGCGGCTTCCACAGGCCCGGCACGCCGCCCCCAGCAGCAGGTAGCTCAGCACAGGAATATTGTCCCGGTTGGCGATCGGCTGGTTGCACTGGCGGCAGTGCGATCGCGGCCACACGACCGATTCGCCCAGGGGCAATCGGAGGATGCAGACGTTGAGGAAACTGCCTACCAGCAGACCGCATACTCCGAAAAAGATACAAGCAACCATGGCAGGTGTCCTGGTTTCCTCACCAAGGGGCAAGGCCAGCCAGACCACAGTAACAGGAGAAAAGCAATCCTCAAGCGCATCGTTTACATTGTTGGAATGAGCCCTGAGCGCGACCCGGCCGCCGATTCGGCTGCGCTTTTCGCCGAAGCCGTGAGCATCATGGCCCGCCTGCGCGGTCCCCACGGCTGCCCCTGGGATCTCGAGCAGAGCTTCGACACCATCCGCAAATATACCCTCGAGGAAACCTACGAGGTCTTCGACGCCATCGAGCGCCGTCATTGGAACGACCTGTGCGAGGAATTGGGTGACCTTTTGCTGCAGGTGCTCTTTTATGCCCAGATGGCCAGCGAGCCCGGCTACTTTACCATCGCGGATGTGATCGCCGGCCTGAACCGTAAGCTGGTCCGCCGCCACCCTCACGTTTTTGGGGACGAGGCCTCGGTGGCCGCCGGCAATGCCGTCGAATCCCCGCTTGAGACCACCGACATCGATGCCCCCCAGGTGCTGCGCAACTGGGAAGCCATCAAGCGCGCAGAAAAGGCGCGGCAGCCATCCTCCGCCCTCGATGCTATTCCTCGCTCTCTGCCTTCGCTTCTGGAAGCCGCCAAGCTGGGCAGCCGCGCACACAAGAGCGGCTTCGACTGGCCGGATATCGAAGGCATCTTCGCCAAGCTGGAGGAAGAAACAGGGGAGCTGCGCCAGGCCATCAGCGGCCAACCGGCCGCCGGCACGCAGGACGCCATTGTTTCCGAAGTGGGCGACATGCTCTTTACCATGGTCAACCTGGCCCGGCGGCTCAATGTGGAACCGGAGTTTGCCCTGCGCCATACCAACGCTAAATTCCGCCGCCGCTTTGCCGCCATGGAAGCTGCCTCTCCCCAGCCCCTGGATGCATTGTCGGCCGCCGAACTGGAATCGCTTTGGAGCCAGGCCAAAGCTGAAGAAGGCCCGGCGGCTTACCTGTGAACCGGCCCTCCAGCTCT
Source organism: uncultured Acidobacteriaceae bacterium (assembly GCA_963711525.1). GTDB lineage: Bacteria > Acidobacteriota > Terriglobia > Terriglobales > Acidobacteriaceae > PALSA-350. The sequence goes on from CAVQEO010000001.1 coordinate 1,051,510, forward strand.
ATCCTGATCCGAGCGTGCCGGGGATTGGAGGAGCTTGCCGCCTGCGTGGAGTTGCAGGTCGACGTGTGGGGGTACGTAGACCGGGATGTGGTTCCGCGCCGCACCTTCATTGTTGGTCAAAGGATCGGCGGGCAGGTGATCGGCGCCTTCGATACCGCACCGCCAGGGGTCAACCCGGAGGGCGAGCCCGGCAGCCTGGTGGGCTTTGCCATGGCTTTGCCCGGCATCTCCGGGGGCCGTCCCTATCTGCACTCCTACATGCTGGCCGTCAACCACGATTACCGCAATCAAGGCATCGGACGGCGGATCAAGCTTTTCCAGCGGGAGGAGGCTTTGACGCGTGGGATTGGCCGCATGGAGTGGACCTTCGACCCACTGGAAATCAAGAACAGCTTTCTCAACGTTGCCAAGCTGGGCGCGGTTGTTCGTCGCTACGCGCCCAATTTTTATGGTGTAACATCGTCTCGACTGCACGGCCAGGTTCCCACCGATCGACTCTACGCGGAATGGTGGTTGGAAAGTGATTGGGTTTGTTCCGCCCTGGGCGGTAAACCGGTCGCTTTTCCCGCGGTAGAGCAGGAAATCTCAGTACCGCACCAGATTGCTCACTGGAGGCACTCTCCGTTGGATCAGGAACGCGTTCTTGACATCCAAAGCAGGAATCGCGAGCTTTTTGAGCACGCCTTCGCGCGCCGGCTTGCGGTCATCGGTTTTAGAATCGATGCAGAGGGCAACGGCATCTTCCAACTCGGGCGCTGGCCGGAACCGTGATTTCCTGTTGCGGAGCTCTGGGCATATTCGCGTGTGCGGTCCCGGCCAGCCGGGACCGCATGGGGTTCGACAACGCCAATGGGCCTCTACAGGAAACACGGGAACCGTCCTCTGGTTCCTCACCTTCACTCCAACCGGTATCGGACAGGTTTTCATGAAGATTGAGTCGATTGTCCTGCGTGAGCTCAGCATGACCTTAGTACACCCGTTCGCCACCAGCTTCGGCGAAACCAGAGAGCGCCGCGTGCTGCTGGCAGAAGTCCGCGCAGATGGACTCTCGGGCTGGGGCGAATGTACCACTGGAGAGCATCCCTACTTCAGCGAAGAGTCTACGGATACCGCCTGGGTTACGATTCTGCAGGAGCTGGGGCCTCTGCTGGCGGCCGCGGAAGACCAGAGCGGTGGCAAATGTCCCGAGATCTTTCGCCGTGTTCGCGGTCACCGCATGGCCAAGGCGGCGCTTGAAAATGCTTTATGGGATCTCGAAGCCCAGATGCGCCGCATACCCTTGTACGAGCTTTTGGGGGGCATTCGGGAGACCATCGCCTGCGGAGTTTCCATCGGCATTCAGCCTTCGCTCGAGAAATTGATGGAGAAGGTGGGCACGGCCGTCTCCCAGGGTTATCAACGAATCAAACTGAAGTGCAAGCCGGGCTGGGATCTGCAGATGTTCGAAGCGGTGCGGAAGCGCTGGCCGAAGATTCTTCTCAGCTGTGACGCCAACTCCGCCTATCGTTTGCGCGATGCCGACCACCTGGTTAGCTTCGATCAATTCAATCTGCTCATGATCGAGCAGCCCTTGTGGGCGGACGACTTCTACTTCCACGCCATGCTGCAGCAGCGCCTTGACACCGCCATCTGCCTTGATGAATCCATCCGCAACCGGCGCGATGCCCTGGCCGCGATCGAGATGGAGTCCTGCCGCATCATCAACATAAAGCTGGGACGGGTGGGCGGCTTCAGCGAGGCGATTGCCATCCACAATGCGACCCTGGAACGCGGCATACCTGTCTGGTGTGGCGGCATGCTGGAAAGTGGAGTCGGCCGCTCCCACAACATTGCCGTTTCCACCCTGGAGAACTATTCGTTGCCGGGAGATGTTTCGGCCTCCAGCCGCTACTGGGCCGAGGACATCATCGAGCCTGAGGTCACGGTGTCTCCTGCCGGCGAGATCCGCGTGCCCAACACCCCGGGTCGCGGCTTTGAGATACGCGCCGATCTAGTCGAACGGCTGACAGTCCGCAAGGAAGAGATCAAGGCCCTGGCGCTGGTTTCCTGATCCGCCGCTGTCGGCATCGGCATCAAACGGAGTGAGCATTGGAGACGAGATGACTCCCCAGGAAGAATCGATGTTGAACGACCTGATCGGTCGTGTCGAGCAAACCCAACTGACAGAAAAGGACCCCGAAGCGGAGCAGCTGCTGGTCCAGAGTCTTGGCCGCAATCCCAACGCCCTCTATATCCTGGCGCAGACCGTGTTGGTGCAGAAATATGCCTTGGAGAATGCCACGGCGCAGATCAACCAGCTGCGGCAGCAGTCGCAGGCGCTGCAGCAGCCCGCCCATGCCACCAGCTTTCTGGGCAGCCTGTTAGGGCACCGTGATCCGGTGCCCCCGCCGCCTCCGCCCCAATCTCCGCCACCCCCGCCGGGTTACGGAGCGCCACCTGCAGCGCCCTATGCCCAGCCGTGGACCTCGGTCCCGGCCTACGGGGCGCCTCCTCCAGCACCGGGAGGCGGCTCAAGCTTCCTGCGCACAGCCGCCACGACCGCGGCTGGCGTGGCGGCGGGAGCCTTGGCCTTTGAGGGGGTAGAGTCGCTAATGCACGGCTTTGGTCATCCCGCCGGCTTCGGTGGCGGCGGATACTTTGGCGGTAGTGCGCCCGAAGAAGTCGTCACCAACAACTATTACGATGACTCCGGACGCGGCTCAGGCGACGAACATGGGCGCGTCGACAACAGCTCCTTTGGGGACACCAACAACGACGCCGCCAACCTGCAGCAGGCAAGTGACGACCTGAAGGACGACGGAACCGATCAGGACGATCCAAGTCTGGATGACACGTCCTATGACGACACGTCCTACGACGACGATTCCTCAAGCAGCAGCGACGACCTGGCGTGATCGCTGTCGCCGCAGCTGCGATGACCGCGTTTTACCCTTGGTGGAAACGAGTCTGAGGACCTACTTAGACGCTACCTGAGCGGTACCAGGGCCCTTCTGCAGCAGCCGGATCGCCTCCTGGTACCCAAGCTCCTGCGGCTGCACCTGGAAATCGCTGAAATCCTGCGTGGTCGAGTAGTCAACGCTCTTCATCATCAGCAATTTCCCCTGCAGCTGCAGCTTCATGTGAATGGTCTCCCAGTGATGCAGCCCGACATCGGAATTTTCCACCAGGATACTTCCGCCCTTGTACAGTCTGCCCAGTACCCCCCACCCGAAGTTCACGTCGGAGATCAGGTGAGCATCGATCTTGGCCAGCCGCAGTTGCGCCTGGTCCACCCAAAGCTCGCCCACCATGCCGTGGTAAACCTCGCCTTCCCGGTCTGGTGGCGTAAATGCGGGATTCGGCCGGAATTTTAGCCGGTAGCATGGCCCATTCGGGCCCTCAACCATACCCTCATAGGTATAGAGAAAAGCGTCCGGCAGCATACGCACCATCTCATCGCCCCGGGAGCTGTCTTCCTGCTCCTTCTTATGGCGGTGCTCCTGCACTTCAGGATGGGCCAGCAGATTGTTCAGGCGGTCACTCTCGGCCTGCTCGTCCTCGGGAGGCAGCGGCTTGCCGTCTTTTGCGATCAGCCGCGCCACGTCCCCATCTTTGGTCTCGACGATCTCCTTCACCACGCTGCCCTTGGGGTCCACCTTGTGCTCCACGTACCGGAACGAACGCCCCGGGCTGCCGGCATGGAGCTCGTTCCAGCTGGCGTCACGTACAATTTTTTGCGGATCGATGACTGGGGTCCCACTTTGGGAAACGGCTTGGCCGCTTGCTGCCCCAACCGCCAGCAGCGTGGCCGCAGCCAGCAGCGGGCCTGCGCCCAGCGTCCACATCCTGACGGGAGGGGGAAATGGCTGCCGATAACGCAGAAATCGTTCAGTCCTCATATCCAACTCCCAGAAGCCGCCGATGTTACCTTAGTGAGATGCAAGGCAATAACATCCAGTTTACATCTGAGGGCCTTGCTCCCGATCTAACCCGTTTTGCCGGTTGCGGTTGCCTTTGCTCCTTGCGTATAGTTCGGGCAGAGAAGCTTCTGCAACCGCAGGGAGGTGCCAGATGAATGCAGGAGATAGTGCCGTCGCCATTATTGGTAAATCAGTCCAGATCCGCGGTGAGGTAAATGGAAGCGAAGACCTGGTAGTCGACGGCCATGTGGAAGGCACCATAACCCTGGTCGACAGTCGCCTCACGATCGGCCCAAATGCCCACGTGGCGGCGAACGTATCAGCGAGAGATGTGATTTTGCTGGGCCAGCTGAGCGGCAACGTTACAGCTACCGGCAAGGTGGAATTACGCGATGGCTGCGATTTAGTCGGGGACATCTCCGCCGCACGCCTATCGATTGAGGAGAGCGCAGTCTTTCGCGGCAAGGTGGAACCGACACAGGGCGAAAAGGCAGCGGGCGTTGCCCCGGCGAAAGGCGCCGAAGTTCCGGTGGCGACCTCTCCAGCCAAATACTAACCAACGCTGGAGGGCTCCGCTATGATGAACATATTCCCCGCAGGCAGCACTGGTCTGCGTTCCAAAACTGACGATGTGATGCGGAACATATTTGGCAGGCCACAACACGACTCACAGGCATCCCCAACACCCACGGTCCTAACCGGGCCAAGGGTGCCGAGACACTCCAGTGCCTGGAAGGATCTGCTCAAGTTTCTCAAGGCGGAGCAGGGACTGCGCATTTTGGATATCGGGCCTACCTCACCCACCAACATCAATTTCCTCACCACCCTGGGCCACGGCGTCTACATGGCAGATGTGGTGAACGAGGCGCTGCATGGCAATTGGATGGGTGTCCCGGATGAGAACGGTGTGACCCATTTCGATGTCGAAGGCTTTCTCGACAACAATCTCGATTTCGCGGGCAGGGAATTCGACGTCGTTCTGCTCTGGACCACCCTGGACTATATCCCGCAAGATCTGGTGGGTCCCATGATCAAGCGCCTTCGCTCCTGCTTGCGTCCCGGCGGCCGCGTGCTCACTTTCTTTCACACCAAGAACACTGGCCCGGACACCAGCTTCTGCCGTTATCACGTGACCGACACCGACACCATCGAGGCCCAGGAAACCACTGGCTATGCGGTGCAACGTATTTACACCAATCGAACCATTGAGAAGCTCTTCGAGACCTACGCCAACTCCAAGTTCTTCCTGGCCAAAGACAATCTCTACGAAGTGATCATCACTCGCTAGAGAGGGTTTAGCATCCTTTCGAGTCGTGCCCCGTCTTCCAAAGTACTTGGCGCAAGACGCCGATCCACCGCCGTGCGTCGGATTGATTCAGGTTCAGGCGCCTGACCATGCGCCGCACTTCGCCCAGTTCGGCGCTTGCCGGCCGGCGCCGCGCGTATCCGATACTCGCCAGTAGCTTCGCCAGCAGCTCGGTCACCCGTTCCAAATCCTCCGCACTCGCCATTGGCTGGGGTGGATTCAGGGGTACGGCGTCAGTCTGCCGAATCAGCTCGTAGAGACATACGGCGGCCGCCTGCCCCAGGTTCATCGACGCATGCCGTAACCCTGGACTCTGATGCATGGGGATGGTTATGAGCCAATGGCAGTGGCTTAGGGCGTCGTTGCTCAGACCGGTCTTTTCCGATCCAAAGAGTAACGCCGCCCGACTCGAAGTGCGGGCTTCGCAACGAAGGCTGGGTGCCCCATTCAAGCCCGGTTTTGGCTTGAGTGGGATAGCCAATGCAGAACGCACCAGGCTGCCGCCCTCTGCCAGCGCATACAGCGGATGCTCCCGTTTCCGTTCCCCGACCGCGGTCGTGCCCACCACCAGGCTGCAGTCCGCCACAGCCTCTGAGACGCTCGGGAACTGCCTTGCCTGGGCAAGAATTTCGGCTGCGTCCACCGCCGATCGCGCTCTTTCGAGAGCCACCGAGTAGTCGTTCACCACCCGCAAATCGTCAAAGCCAAAACCATGCATGGCGCGGGCCACGGCGCCGATATTGTTAGGGTTGCGCGCCCGCACCAGCACTACACATACCCGCGCGCGCTCGTCTTCGCTCAGCATTATGGGCTCAGCATCAGGAAATCGAACTAAGAATGGAAATCAGGGGCATGGAAATCATGGCCTTTCCGTTCCGGACCGAATCCGAAGATCAGGAATAAGCAAAAGATAACGCCCACCTCGAAGATGGTGAGCGCCCATTGATAGCCGAAATGCCGCCGCAGCGTGAACTCCACCACCACCGATGGCGCGGCGAACAATACCCCAAGCTGATAGACCACCCCTGGGAACAGGCTGCGCACACTGCTGGGGGAAAGCTCATTCAGGTGAGCCGGAATCACCCCAAAAGCTCCCTGAACGCCAAACTGCATGACGAACGAACCAACGGCCAGCATAACCATGGTCGATCCGAAGGCCCATAGGGGAATCGAGAGCGAACAGATGATCAACGCCAGAATGACGGCAAACCGGCGGCCAAGACGGTCGGAATAATGCCCGATGACCAGCGCGCCTGCGATGGCGCCGACGTTGTACAGGATCGCCAGGTTCGAGATTACGGCGTTGGAAAATCTGTGTACCGTCTTCAAAAAATCCGGATATAGATCCTGGGTGCCGTGGGACAAACAGGTAATAGCGGTCATCATCAACACCAGGTAGACAAAATCTTTCTTGTGTTGCCACAGGACCCGGATCACCTCAGCAAAACTGGCCAACCGATGCTTCTCCCAGGAAGTGGATTCGGGTGCAAGCAAAGTAAGCACCGCGATCACGGCGGCGAGAACCAGGCCGCAAAGAAACATCCAGCGCCATCCGAAGCGTGGTTCGATGACGCGCAGAGCGACCGCGGCCAGGAGGTAGCCAACCGAATAGCCCGCCTGCATGATGCCGGAGAAGAGTCCGCGCCAACGTTTGGGAGAACTCTCCATGACCAGCGAAGCGCCGATGCCCCAATATCCGCCCATGCCGATTCCATAAAGAGCGCGCAGCCCAACAAACACTAAATAGCTCGGGGCGAACGGCGTGAGCGCCGTAATGACGGAGAAATACAGCACGCAGGCGATCAGCGGACGGCGCCGGCCATAGCGGTCTGCCAATGAGCCCAGCACCATCGCCCCCACCGGCCGCATGGCCAGGGTGATGGTGATGGTCCAGACAATATCGCCCTTGGATACATGAAAGTTGTTGGCGAGAACATCCACCAGGAAGACGAGCACGAAAAAGTCGAAAGCGTCGAGAATCCAACCTAATATTCCCGAAGAGACGGCAAAACCCCATCGCGGCGGCCCGGCCTCCGCGGTGCTCGTGGTGCTGGGCGCGTCCGGGAAGGACCGGGACTGCTTCATCCATTCAATCAATAGTGTTGCCTCTTAGAGTCTGGTTAAAGTCTCGCCAGGGTAAGACCGCCATCCAGCACCAGGACCGCGCCGGTCGCATAGGAAACTTCCCCCCGTGCCAGGACGCTGACGGCCCTCCCGACATCCTTAGGGGTTCCCCATCGCTTCTCGAGCAGGATACCGCCTTCGATCAAGGCGTCGTACTTGCTTTTGACCCCCTGCGTCATGTCGGTTTCGATGATGCCCGGACGCACCTCGTATACCGCGATGCCATACTCTGCCAGCCGCACCGCCCACAATTTGGTCGCCATGGCGATGCCTGCCTTGGAGATGCAATAGTCGCCCCGGTTCACGCTGGCAACCGTGGCTGATACCGAACTTATATTGATAATTGATCTCTGCGCTGAGGGATCTTTCGCGCGTTGCCGGATCATCCAGGCGGCTACCTTCTGGGTCAGAAAATAGGGCCCGCGTAGATTGGTCGAGATCACCTCGTCGAAGCTTTCTTCCCCGGCATCGAGCACATCGGCCCGGATGCGCGGAGCGATGCCGGCGTTGTTGACCAGAACATCCAGCCTGCCCAGCTGGCTCTGCACAGCCTCTAACAGTTGCTGCCGGTCGGCGGCAGAAGCCACATCCGCCGCGATATAGATGGAGTCCTTGCTGTGCTTCCGGATCTCGCCCAACACCGCTTGCACTTGCTCCGCGGTGCGCCTGCCGGAGATCGCGAGCGTGAAGCCGGCTTCCGCTAGTTCGAGCGCTATGCCCAGGCCTATGCCCCGGGTGCCGCCGGTCACCAGCGCTACTTTGCCTTGATGCTGCATCCATCCGCTCCGAAAAAGGTGTAATAACGGGAGTTCGCCATTCTCGTGATCAGCAGGCAAAGCTCCAGCAGATGGTAGTCGCCCCACATGCTCGATTCGCCGCAGGGAACTTTGCGGCCGGGGGGAATATAGTCCCACCCGTTGGGGTGATGGTAGATGCTTTGCAAGAGCAGGCCTTCGTGGTCGGCATCGACCGAGAGATAGGGTGGGTGCAGCAATCGCGCAGCTACGGTCAATCCGGCCTGGGTGTAGATTTCGTTATCCAGCAGGTGTCCCAGGCGCAGCAATCCCTGCGCCGCGATGGCGCTGGCCGAGGCGTCGACCGGTTCGTAATCGTTGTAAGGATCGGCAGCTTTCCCCTGCCAGTCGCCCAGCCGGTGCAACTGCGGCGCGCCGGTATCCCAGTAGCAGATGCCGTCGAGCGCGGTCGCCTGCTGCATATAGAAGTCGCCGCCGGCCCGCGCCGCTCGCTCCATCCAGTCCAGTGTCTCCTGCTTGGCAGGAAGCTCAGCTTGCGGGACGAATCGGACGAACTCCATCAGCTCGGCAAAACCGAGCATGCCCCAGGCGAGACCCCGCGTCCAGGTAGTGAACGCGGAATAACCCTGCTGCGTAGAAGGGCAGCGGAAGACTCCGCTTGCCGGATTGAAGACCGCTTCATGTACGGTTCGGCCGCGCAGCTCCGGTCGATCGTACTGATCGCGCCCCTCGCCGTAATAGACGTTGAACCGGGCCGTCGTTTTCGCGTGGGTCAACGCCCGCTCGAGCAGGCTGATGCGCGCGTCCTGTTCCCCTTCGAGAGAATGCCCCAGCATATGAGCGATACAGCAGATGCGCAGGGTGCGGAGAGTGTCGATAAAGAGCGAATGGCTGCCGTTAAAGGAGTAGATGTAGCCCAAGCCGTCCTTGAGGCTGGTCCAGCGGGCGGCCTGCACGGCCCCGCTCGTCTTCAACGCCAGCTCATAGAAGTTGAGCTCCCAATCGTCCGTGGGGATGCGGCCCTCGAGCATCAAACGGCGCAGGTTGCCATAGGTGGAGATGTTGTTGAAGCCGTGATCGTGCACCCCCATGTGGGTCAGGTGTTCGGCCATGTCAGCGACCACGTGCCGCCGGCCCGCTGTGAGCTGCTCCTGATCGCCGGTCATCTCGAAGCACAGCAGGGCATTGCCGTACTGAAATCCCTGCGTCCACTGGGTCCAGCTGCGGGCTATATAGCGCCCGGCGAAGGTGATGGCGGGAGTGCCGTCGCTGGCCTTCCAGCGCCGGTCGAGGCGCATAGTCTTCTCTGCCGCAAGCTCCACTGCACGTTCGACAGCCGGCAACAGATCCCTTGTGCTCAAGGTTTGATTGGATTCCACTCGATGTCCCTTTTAGTGGGGTGTCAGTCCTGGCTACTTCAATCCTTCCACCAGGTAGAGATCGGAAAGCGTGCGGTGATAGCCGTAGATATAGGAGGAGCCGTCCGGGGTCATCACGATGGGGCCAATCTGGCTTACTCCGGCTGGGTCGGCGGGGGCCAGGCTCCGCCACAAGGTGCGCTTGCCGGTGGCCAGATCGAGCGAAGATACCTTGGCGGGGAACTCGCCCGGCCGATATACGTAAAGGGATTTGCCATCTGCCGACCACTCGATAGGTTGCTCCCCGGTCAGGAAGCCAGGAACAGTTTTCGTCGGGCCGCCGGTGAGGGAGTACAGATAGGCCAAGCCATCGGGCCCCACACCGGCCACCTGGCTGCCATCGGGAGCAAGCGCGATGACCAGCGGGTCGATACCCTCGGGAGAAACCGGCGTTGCCTGGCCGGTGATCGATTTTTGCAGGTAGAGGCGAGCGCCGTGGCCTTCCTGCTTGGCCGTGAAGACGATGCCCTGACTGTCGGGCAGCCAGCGCGCCCAGCATGGTAGAGGTTGTCGTGGGTGATCTGTTGGGCTTCGCCTGCGCCGCTGGGCAACAGAATGAGTTGCGAAGGAGACGACATGGTGAGGGCCAAAACCCATTTGCCGTCGGGCGACAAGGTCACCGCATTCGCCATCCCCCAACCGCACGGCGGAATCCTCCGCGGTCTTGCGCAGGTAGACCGAGTAATAGGCTCCGCCCCCGACGCCCTCTTCGTCGAAGAGCAACCGTTTGCCATCGGCGGACAACTCAGCGGGAAAGGAATAGTCCAGCCAGGAAAAGTCCTGCTCTTTGCGCATGCCGGCGATCAATCCGCTCAACTCCCGCCGCCAACTTTGCCGGGAGAGAAGTACCTTGCCATCCTGCCAGATGTCTTCCAGCTGCAGCGTGGCAGGGACGCGGGCGACGATCCGCAATTGCCCGCTCAGGGGTAACAGCATCGAGCGACCGGCCGTTGCCCTCGACGAGAGGTTGACGGCTAGCGCGGTTCGGTGAACCAGATCTGCTTGCCGTCCGGCGCCCACGCCAACCCCTGTGCGCTGAGAAAATTGCCTGAGACAGCACTTTGTCTTTGCCTTGCCGGTCGATCACGTGGACACCGCCGCCAGAATCGTCGCCTACCTGCGGATGCTCGATGAAAGCGACCCGCTCTCCATCCTGGGAGACGCGGGGATGACTGATCCAGCCCGGGGTCTCGTGGATCACCTTGCCGATCGGGTATTCCAGCCGGTTCTTGCCCCCCATATCGCGAACGATGGCCAATTGTTTGCCGTCCGGAGACCAGTCCGCCCACTGTACTCCGTCGAGAATGTCGCGGGGATCGCCCCCGTTGATGGGCATGCGGGCCAGTGTTCCGACCTGGGTGTAGGTCCCGGTGACGTTCACATTGGTCAGCAGCGCGATTTCGCCAGTCGAGGAGATGCTCATCAGTTCCTCGCCATGACGGTCGAGCGAGCGCGACTGCGGGCTCTCCGGACTGGTGATGAATAGTTCCGTCGGCTTGCCCTCCCAGGCCGCGCCGTAGACCACTGACTGTCCGTTGGGCGTGAAGCGCGCGGAGCGGACCGTCCCGCGGCGGAAAGTCAACTGATGATAGATCGGCGGCACGGTGCGGCTCCGCGCAGCTTCCACAAACCAGCCCGATGGCCAAGCCAGCGAGCAGGGCCATAAAGGCGGCGCCGATGGCGTAGGGACGAAGACTTCTGCCCGCTGGAGGTTGAGCGGCGCTCGGCGGAAGCGCAGGGGGAGCGGCAATCGAGGCTCCACTGCTGGAAACCGGTGAAGCGAGCGCGGCTGCGGTCCGCTGGGAATCCAGCGTGCGCTTGAGGATCTTCATCTCCGCGCGCATCTCTGCGGCCGACTGATAGCGCAGGTCGCGGTCTTTCTCGAGCGAGCGGTCGAGGATGCGCTCGAATTGCGGCGGCAGATCGGGATTCAACTGATTCGCAGCCGGCGGGTTTCGGTTGAGAATGCTTTCGAAGATGACGGCCGAAGTATTCCCATCGAAGGCTTGCTTGCCGGTGGTCGTCTCGTAGAGCGTTGCGCCCAGCGAAAACAGGTCGGTGCGCCCATCAAGTTCTTCTCCCCGAGCCTGTTCGGGTGACATGTAGGCGACCGTTCCCAGGGCGCTTCCGGGACTGGTCAAGTTCAAGGTATCTTCTGCGGCAGTGGCGTTCAGGTCCCGCCGGGCGTCGATCTTGGCCAGGCCGAAATCGAGCAACTTCACCTGGCGCGTTTTGGTGATGAAGATGTTGGCCGGCTTTATATCGCGGTGCACAATGCCTTTGCCGTGGGCAGCGTCGAGCGCATCGGCGATCTGGATGCCGAGATCAAGCACGAAGTCAGTAGGTAGGGGTTTGCCGTCGATACGGTGTTTGAGCGTCTGGCCTTCGAGATATTCCATCGCCAGGTAGGCTCGGCCATCTTCTTCACCGACATCGTAGACGGTGCATATATTGGGGTGGTTTAGTGCCGAGGCGGCGCGGGCTTCGCGGCGAAAGCGGTCCAGGACGGGAAGCTGGCGGCCGACCTCGTCGGGAAGAAATTTGAGCGCAACAAAGCGTCCGAGGCGGGTATCCTCGGCCTTGTAGACCACACCCATTCCCCCGCCGCCAAGCTTCTCGATCACCCGGTAATGGGATATGGTTTCGCCGATCATGGTCCTGCGCTAGCCTAGGGTAGGCACGAAGGCAAGTCAACGAAAGCTTTTAAATTCTTCCGCGGATAGGTGGAACCGCAGGTCCCTCCACTGCGCTGCGCTCCGGTCCCACGGCAAGCCGGGGCAGGCGGGATGACAGGTCCTCTCGAAATTCGGTAGCTGCTGGCGATAACTCATGTCGTGCAACAGATGATTAACGCGCGTCCTGCAACAGAATTGTCATCCCGACCGGAGCGCAGCGCAGTGGAGGGACCTGCGGTTTCTTCTTCCCCTTACACCGGCCACTTCCACTCGCGGATCTCTTTCTGATCGATCCCATTCTCATGCGCATAGTTGACGGCCTGAATAATCTGCCCCCTTAACCACTCCACGGTATGGGCCCCCTTCTCCGCCAGGCTGGGTACGCGCTCAATCACATCGATGGCCAGGTTAAATCGATCCACCTGGTTCAAAATCGCCAGCTCCAGCGGAGTATTGATGTTCCCCTTCTCCTTATAGCCACGCACGTGAAAGTTCGCGTGGTTGGTCCGCCGATAGGTCAGCTTATGGATCAGTGAAGCGTACGCATGGAAATTGAAGATCACCGGCCTGCTCTTGGTAAACAGCCCGTCGAACTCACGATCGGTCATGCCGTGCGGGTGCTCCCGATCCGGCATCAGCCGGAACAGATCCACCACGTTGATGAACCGTACCTTCAACCCAACGCAGCGCTCGCGCAGAATCGCCACCGCCGCCAGCGCCTCAGACGTCGGTATATCTCCCGCGCAGGCAATGACCGCATCCGGCTCCTCGCCGGCGTCGGTGCTTGCCCAATCCCAAATGCCGATGCCCTTGGTGCAGTGCTCTACTGCTGCTGCCATGGTCAGGTACTGTAGATGCGGCGCCTTATCGGCGACGATTACGTTCACATAGTTGGTGCTGCGCAAGCAATGGTCCGCCACGCTCAGCAGGCAATTGGCATCCGGCGGTAGATAAATCCGCGTCACCTCGGGGCTCTTGTTGGTCACCACATCCAGAAATCCTGGATCCTGGTGAGTGAACCCGTTATGATCCTGCCGCCACACCAGCGACGTGATCAGTAGATTGATCGAGGAGACGGGCGCCCGCCACCGCGTCTCCAGCTTGCTCTTCTCCAGCCACTTGGAATGCTGGTTGAACATGGAATCGATGATGTGGACGAAGGCCTCATAGGAAGAAAAGAAGCCGTGACGCCCGGTCAGCACGTAACCCTCGAACCAGCCTTCCAGGGTGTGCTCGCTCAGCATCTCCATCACCCGCCCGTCGGGGGCCAGAAAGCCTCCATCCTTATCTTCGGGCAGCATCTCTTCCATCCACGTCTTGGGGGTGGCCTCGTAGATTGCCTGCAACTTGTTGGAGGCGGTTTCATCGGGCCCAAAGACACGGAAGCTGGTCATGTTGCGCCGCATCACGTCGCGCAAAAAGTGCGCCAGGACTTCGGTGGGCGACACTTCGATCTGTCCCGGCTTCTCCACGTTGACCGCATAGTCGCGGAAGTCAGGCATTTCCAGCGGCCGTCGTAACAAGCCGCCGTTGGCATGCGGGTTGGCGGTGATTCGCCGCGTCCCCACCGGCGCCATCTCCCGCAGTTCCTTGATCAACCGCCCCGACTCGTCAAAGAGCTCCTCCGGCCGATAGCTCTTTAACCATGCCTCCAGCAGCGCCAGGTTCTTGGGGTTGGTCTGCGGATCGAGGATAGGAATCTGGTGTGCTCGCCAAAAGCCTTCGACCTTGTGCCCATCCACTTCTTTGGGACCCGTCCAGCCCTTCGGCGTTCGCAGAATGATCATCGGCCATTTCGGCCGCTCCACCGTTTGCCCGGCCGGCCCCGAGCGCGACTTCTCCCGCGCCTTCTCCTGAATGGCACGGATATCGAGCACGCACCCTTCCAGCACTTCGGCCATCCTGGCGTGCATCTTTTCCGGGTCATCGCCTTCCACTACGTGCGGCGTCCACCCCAGGCCCTTGATGAGCATATCCAGCTCCTCGGGCGGTATGCGCGCCAGGATGGTGGGGTTCGCAATCTTATACCCGTTCAAATGCAAGATGGGCAGAACCGCTCCGTCGCGCACCGGGTCGAGAAATTTGTTGGAGTGCCAACTGGTAGCCAGCGGCCCGGTCTCCGACTCTCCATCGCCTACCACCACGGTCACAATCAGGTCGGGATTGTCGAATGCCGCGCCAAATCCGTGCGAGATGCTGTATCCCAACTCGCCGCCCTCGTGGATCGACCCTGGAGTCTCCGGAGTGCAATGGCTGCCGATTCCCCCCGGAAAGGAGAATTGCTTGAAAAACTTCTGCAGCCCGTCCACGTCCTGGCTTTTGTCCGGATAAACCTCGGAGTACACCCCTTCCAGGTAGCAGTTTGAGAGGGTGGCCGGGGCTCCATGCCCTGGACCAGCGATATAGATCATGTCCAGGTCGTACTTCTTGATCAGCCGGTTCAAGTGCACCCAGGTAAAGCTCTGGCCCGCGTCCGATCCCCAATGGCCAAGCAGCCGGTTCTTGATGTGCTCGCGCTTGAGCGGTTCCCGTAACAGCGGGTTGCGTAACAGATAAAGCATGCCGGCGGAGAGATAGTTGCAGGCGCGCCAGTAGGCATTCATCTTTCTGATCTCGTCGGTGGTCAGCGGCTCGAACTGGGCCGCCACGGAAAGGGTCTCTACGTTGCTCATGATTCCTCCTGTGATTCCATCTGGCCCACGTGCACTGCGATCGTGCGATCTTCCTGCGCGGTCACCACCCAGACCACGACCTGGGAACTCGCGCCGCTCACCCGCCTCAACTCATCGCCGCCGGCCTCATTGGCCGTTGCATCGAGCACCACGCCATAACCTTCCAGTCCCCGCAACATCTCCGCCCGGGATTTCCCATCGTGCTCTCCGATGCCTCCGGTGAAGACCACCGCATCCAGGCCGCCCATGAGCCAGGCAAAGGCGCCAATTGCTTTGCGCACGCTGCGAGTAAAAACCTCGAGAGCCAGGCCGGCGTCGCTACTCCCTGCCTCTGCCGCCTTGCGCGTTGCGCGCATATCGTTCGGTTGGCCGGAGAGCGCCACCATCCCCGACTGGTGATTGACTACCGTTTCTACCGCGCTCAGGGCGGTTACCCGGTCACCTTCCGCCTGCCGCAACAGATAGAGAACCAGTCCAGGATCGAGATCTCCCGGCCGGGTGCCCATCACCACCCCGCCGGTCGGCGTCAGCCCCATGGTGGTATCGACTGACTGCCCATCCACTAATGCAGTGACGCTGCACCCGCTGCCCAGGTGGGCAATCACCATGCGCCGCGGAAAACTGGCTTTCCCTTTCTCTGATGCGTCCCGCAGGTCGTCTACTACTCCCTCACAGGAAAGACCATGGAAGCCGTATCGACGCGCCCCCTGCTCGCGATACTTGGCGGGTATAGCGTAGGTGGAAGCCTGCGCCGGCATGGTCTGGTGAAACACCGTGTCGAAGCATGCATAGTGACGCGCCTGGGGAAATCGCCTCATCATTTCGCGGATCAGGGTAATCGCCTGGGGATCGTGCAGCGGGGCAAAGGCCACCGCCTGCTCGAGATCCTGGAGCACTTTATCCGTAATCCTCTGGTGCCGGTCGAGGCGCGCACCGGGATGCACTACGCGGTAGCCCACCGCCTCGATTACCGGCATTCCCGGCCCGCTCACGGCGTTTTCCAGGAGGTCCATTGGGTCGGCTGCCGAAGCGGGTTTGCCAGGGGCGCTCAAATCCCGCCCGTTGGCGTCGCGCAAGGTGAATTCCAGCCCCGCTCCGCCCATCCCGCTGATCTCGCCGCTAAACAGGGTGCGCGGCCAGGGCGGCCTGCCCGCCGAGCCTCCACGGCCAGCCGGGGCAGGTGAGCCGGACTCGAAAATGGAAAACTTGATCGACGATGAGCCGCTATTGATGACCAGTATGTGCACTCCACCATCCCGCCGGCCTACATATCCACGCTACACCCGCCGTATCTCTCGCAGATGAATTCGACGTGCATGCTTACTTCATAGAGTCGCGAAGTTGGAGGAAGGTGTCATCGGTCTGGGTAAGGCGGAGCTGTCACCGCGATCCTCCCTTGGCGCCTGGCTAGGCAAAATTGCAAGCAGTAGCACAATCGGTGCCATGCTCGGTACCCCCCCAACATTCTCTTGACTATGTTTTTTTCAGCGTGATAGTGTGTCCGCCGTATTTGAAATGACCATTGCACGATGTGAAGCGAGCAGGGGGGATAGACCGCCGCTTAACCGTTTCGACAGCGTGCAACAGGCTAGATAGTTAAAAGACCTGGGCAGCAGAAGACATTCTTAGGAGGCGTCTCTAATGGTAAGGAGTATTTGGCTGTTTCTATCTCTCTCGTTGTTGTCGGCTTCCGCCGTCTTGGCGCAGACCTCGGGTCAGATCTCCGGACACGTCACCGATTCAACCGGCGCCGTGATTGCGAAGGTGGCCATCACCCTTACCAATGCAGCGACCGGTGCGGCACGCTCCACATTCACCACCAGTGCTGGCGACTACACATTTCCCGACGTTCAGCCGGGAAACTATACCCTTCAGGCTACCCACCCGGACTTTAAAACCGACACAGCTCAGTTGGAACTGCAAGTGCAGCAATCATTGCGCCAGGATTTCGCGCTGCAAGTCGGTCAGGTGACACAATCTGTGACAGTTGAGGCGAGCGCCGCTCTGCTGCAGGCTGACAACCCGACCCTTGGCACCGTGGTTCCTACTCAGACCGTCAGCCAGATGCCGCTGAACAGTAGAAACTACCTGAGCCTGGTGGCGGTCTCGGCGAACACCAACACGCTCTCAAGCTACTCGGGCCAGGCCAATTCGCGGCAGGGCGGCCAGCGCTCCCAGGAGTCGATCTCCGTCGGCGGCCAGCGCATCATGTACGACCACTTTACAATCGATGGCATCAACAATACCGACGTGGACTTCAACAGCTTTGTAGTGCAGCCCACCGTCGACGCCATTCAGGAAATGAAGGTGCAAACCGGCGTCTATCCGGCCGAATACGGTTACAACGCGACGCAGGTCAACGTGGTCACCAAGAGCGGCGGCAATGCGTATCACGGAACTGCGTTCTATTTTCTGCGCAACAACTACGCGGACGCATTAGGGTACAACTACACCACCACTCCGTTCCCTCCTGAAGCTCCCCTTCAAATACAACGATTACGGATTCGTGCTTAGCGGTCCGCTCTCGATTCCCCACCTCTTCGACGCCAAAAACCGACTTTTCTTCATGGTCAATAAGGAATGGTTTACCCAACTCCAGGACCAGGTGGGCTACGCGACCTTGCCCACCGCGGCGGTCTTGGGCGGCGATTTCAGCCAGTTTCACTCTAAGAAACGGCGGTCCCGTCACCCCATCTACAATCCCAACACCGGCGCCGCCAATGGCGTCGGCAGGACGCAATTCCCGGGCAATGTGATTCCCGCTAGCCAGATCAATCCGGAATCGGCCTTAATCCTCCAGCAGTTCTACCACCCGGCTACAAGCTCGGCGTACACCAACAACTACGCATACCCCGAAGTACAATACGGACGACCACGATCAATTTACCGTGCGCGCCGATTACAACCAGTCGCCGAAGTTGCAGTGGGCCTTCCGCTTCAGCGATGGCATTGAAACGGTCTAGCAACCCGGGCTTCCCGGCGCTGGGCGCGACATGTCGGCGCCGAAATCCGCACCAACTTTTACCAGTACATGGCCTCCAACACCTGGATCATCTCGCCCACCATCGTCAACGTGTTCACGCTTGGCTACACCAACTTCTACAACGCGCTCGGTACCCTGTCGCAAAACAAGGTGAACGCGGTGGGCTTGATCAATGGCGGCATCCCCAATCTCCAAGCCGGAGCTGGTGCAACCTGGGGCATCCCCAATTTTTCCTTGGACTCCGGACCCATATTCAGGAATTGGCGACAGCAGCGATGGTCCGTTTGATACCAGCGACTTCGATAAGTCGCTCAACGATAATTTCACCTGGGTTAAGGGCAAGCATTCGATTGATTTCGGTTTTCAGTGGGACCGGATTGATTTACAACGAGTACGGCAACCAGGAAGAGCGCGGCAACTTCGTCTTCCAGAACAACGCCACTGCCGGGGTTAGTTCACCGGGGAAACTCATTCCCCAAACCGGCTCCGGCTTCGCCGATTTTCTGCTCGGCGACGTTTACGCCTCCACTTATGCGGTGTCGGTCGCGCAGGCCAATTACTGCACCAACGCAGATAGCCTTCTATGTCGACGACAACTACAAGATCCTGCCCAACGTCACGATTTCCGCCGGCTTGCGCTATGAGCGGACGCCGCCGTATTTAAACACCCTGGGCCAGGAGTTCAACGTAGATTTGCAAACGAACGGCACGCCCATAAGCCCCTACATCGGTACGCAAGAGCCTGAGAACCTATGGCCTTTCTTTAGACGCCAGGGCAACTGCACTAATGCGTATTCGGGGGTTAACGTCCGATGGGTAGAGGGCAGCACAAATAGCCCTACCAATCCCAATGCCCTTGTCACTCCGGGGCCGCAGTGCGCCAACGGCCATTTCCCCAATTCGCTCATGCAGACCGACAACAGCAACTGGGCGCCTCGCTTGGGCATTTCCTACTCGCCGCTCCCCACCGTGGTCGTCCGCGCAGGCTACGGTATCTATTACAACCATGACATCGCCAACGCCCGCTTCGACGTGGCGCGCAACCTGGCCGGACGCATCACCAATACTTCCGGCGATGGAACTGCGGGCGTGGCCACCATCAACTGGACCAACGCGGTGGGCCCCACCAGTGGCGCGGGCGTCATCGCCCCGATTACGCCGCCCTACGCCTATGCGAACCAGTACGCTCACAGGACCGCATACAGCCAGGTCTTTCTGCTCGACATTCAGAAGCAGGTAGGCAAGGACTGGGTGTTCGAGGCCGGATATATGGGCAACGTCAGCAGACACCTCTACGGGTTCCGCAATGCCAACTATTCAGTTCCCGATGGTGTACATTGGCAACACGACGCCGACTTCCATCTACAGCTCGTACGCCCTACCCGAACTACGGCGTGATTCAGTTGGTGCATGACATAGGCGTCGGCAATTACAACTCCTTCGCCTTCCAGGTGAACAAGCGTTTCAGCAACGGCTTCAACCTCATCAGCTCCTACACCTACTCGAAATCGATGGACGACACCAGCGGGATCCGCACCCAGACATCGGAGCTCTTCCCGCAGAACGACCTCTGCATCACCTGCGAGTACGGGCCTTCGGACTTCGATGTTAAACATCGCGTGGTGGCCTCGGTCATTTACTACCTGCCCATCGGGCAGGGCAGGATGTGGGCGCCTTCGTCGAAGATCGTGGATGCGGTGATCGGCGGCTGGGAATACGCCACCCTCATCCAACTCCAGACCGGCACACCCTGGAACCCCGGAGTCGACGCGAACACTGCCAATACCAATACCATTTCTGGCGGCACACCGGCGACCCGGCCGAATCTCGTCTCCAAACAATTTTACGAGCCCCACCGGACAGTCGGATCAACCGGCCAATACGCGAATCCCGCGGCCTTCGCAGAACCGGCCCCAGGTTTCCTCGGAGACGTGAGCCGCAACATGCTCTACGGTCCGGGCGTCCAAAACTACGATATGTCCCTCGACAAGAATTTCGCCATGCCCTACAACGAACACCACCACTTCCAAATCCGATTTGACGCTTTCAACGCCTTCAACCACACCGATTTCGCCAATCCGGGCACGTTAAATATATAGACCAAGGGGGATTCGGCCAAATCACCGGTACGAACCCGTCGACGAACCTCGCGGCAATTGCAGCTGGCCGCCAGGTACACGTTCTAAGGCAATTCGTTCAACGATTGGGCTGTCATCCTTTTGCTCTGTTTGGCCGGTCTTTGGCCCAAACGGAGCAAAGGATCCGCGGCTATCGATGTCGTGCCCGGCCCCCTCACCCCGCAACATTCTCTTGACTAAGGTTTTTTGAGCGTGATAGTTTGGCGGCCGTATGTGAAACAACCATTGCATGATACGAAGCGGCTGGAGGGAATGGACGAGTAGGTACAGAAGACGCGGTAGCGCCGGAAGCCCCGTTAACCGCACCAGAACAAAACTGACCACGAGAGGAACTCGGTAATGAATCGATACACACGAAGGTCAATGCTCAAGGGCGCGGCCGCGGCCTTACCCGCAGCCGGAATCTTTGCGTTGCCCTCCTTAGCGCGAGGGATTCAAGAGAACAGCACCCCGCAGCAGAGACCCAAGGTCAAGATCACCGATATCCGCACTGCCCAGGTCCTGGTACACGGACCCCAAACCCACGTGCGCGTTTATACCGATTCCGGGCTCTATGGTCAGGGTGAATCGACCGATGCCGCGGTGGGAACAGCCTCCCTGGTGCATGGCTTTCGCCGCATGCTGATCGGCCAGGATCCTCTCAACGTAGACGCTCTGTGGGAGAGGATGCGCGTCTCGGGAATCTTCGCCGGCGCTCAGGGTGGTCAATACGTGACCGCGATGACCGGAGTCGAGATCGCGTTGTGGGATCTCACGGGAAAGATTCTGGGACTGCCGGTTTATCAATTATTAGGTGGAAAATTTCGCGACAAGATTCGCATGTACTGTGACTCCGATATGGAAAATCCGATTGGCGAAGAATCGGACCGCAAGCTTCCCTGGATCAAGGACCAGGGCTTTACGGCGATGAAGATCGATCTCGACGACGCTACTGATCCCGCCCGCTTCGACAAGGTGAACTGGACCGCGAGCAACGGCGAAATCGATCGCATGGTCAGCTGGGTAAAGCACGTGCGCGAATCGATACCCAAGGAAATGGATCTGGCCTGCGACATGCACGGCCGCTATGACGCGACCACCGGCAAACGGGTAGCGGTGGCGTTGGAACCTTACCGCCTGCTTTGGCTGGAAGAACCGGTACCGCCGGAAGACATCGACGCCATGGCCGATATCCGTCACTCCACCACCACGCCGATATGCTGCGGTGAGAATCTCTACATGCGTTGGGGCTACACCGAACTGTTGCAGAAGCGCGCGGCAGACATCATCATGCCCGACATTCAAAAGGTAGGTGGGCTCTCCGAGGCGCGCAAGATCGCCAACATGGCCCAGGCCTACTACGTTCCTTTTGCTCCGCACTGCGTCGTCTCTCCCATCGGCACCATGGCCTCCGCCCATGTGTGCGCTACCATTCCCAACTACCTGGTTTGCGAGTGGCACTGGATCAACCATCTGAAGGTCTGGCAGACATTTATTAAGGAGGGCGAGATTATTCAAAAGGGTTACGTCACCCCTCTGGATAAGCCTGGCCTGGGCGTGGAGATGAACGAAGAGGTGGCCAAGACCGTACAGATTCCAGGAACAACCTGGTTCGAGCCAAATACATAAAGGGTAGGGGCAAATGGAAGCATTCGTTCGGCAACTCAGGCGTGCGGCGGTGGGAGTCGTTTGTTCATCGATGGTGTTGGGTGTGTCTCTCAGCGCTCGCGCGCAGCAGGCATTTTTCACCCGCGAAGATGTGATCAAGTACACCCCTGACTGGCAAGGGGAGAGGTTCCCCGATGGCCGGCCTAAGGTCCCTGATTCCATCCTCGACCGGATGAAGAACGTCACCCTCGAGGAAGCCTGGGCGACGCTACGCGCTCACAATTTCAATCACGAGTATGAGGATGGATGGTTGTCGATTCACCCGGATAAGGTACTCGTCGGCAGGGCATTGACGGCCACCTGGGTGCCGGGGCGGCCGGACATCCAGAAAGTGATCGAGGCCCAGGGCGCTGCGGACCATCGCCAGGGTGCGATGAACGCCTGGCCGGTGGATATGCTGCAGCCGCGTGACGTCTATGTGGCCGACCACTTTGGGCTCAAAGTGGATGGCCCTTCGATCGGCGACAACGTAGGCAACGCGATTTATGCTCGCTCGGGCAACGGGATCGTCTACGACGGCGCTGTCCGCGACATCAACGGCCTCGAGGAATTGCCGAACTTTGTCTCCTTTGTTCGCTACTACGATCCGTCGCATCACTTCGGGTCGCTGGCTTCGGGAGCTCGTCTCAACTCGACCATGGTCAGCATCAATGGTCCCACGCGGATCGGGCATGCGACCGTGATGCCGGGTGACGTGGTGCTGGGCAGGAATGGTGGAGTCCTCTTCATCCCGGCGCAACTGGCCGAAGAAGTGGTGAAGAACTCCGAATCCACTCACTTGCGCGACACCTTTGGTCACCAGCGGCTGGAAGAAAAGAAATACACAGCCGGTCAAATCGACGCTCGTTGGACTCCCGCCATCGAAGACGACTACCGTGCCTGGCTGAAGCAGAACGAAGATCACCTCTCCGTTCCCAAGGAGCGCGTGGAGGAGATCCTGAACAACCACGAATAGAGGCCTGGGAGGTTTTCCCACGCGGGGTTCCCACCATCCTGGAAGTTACTTCACCAGATCTCCGCTCTCATCTCTCAGCTCAATCGGGCCCAGGTTCAGCTTCTCCAGCCCCGGTTGGATCTTGGCCCTGTCTCCCACCGCCACCACGATCAGGTTCTCCGGATGCACGTGGTCCTGGGCCGCCTTCTCCACCTCCGCCGCGGTCACCGCCGCATATTCCCCGGGCAGCGTCTGGTAGTAGTTTCCAGCTAACCCGTAGGTAAAGATCTCCGACATCAGCCCTGTCGTGTCCTTCACCGTTTCAAAGTTCCCCGGCAGCGAAAGCAGCGCATTTTCCTTGGCCAGACGCAGTTCATCAGCCGTCGCTGGATCCGTGCGCATGCGGTTCAGCTCGGCGAACAGCTCGCGCGCCGCTGGTCCGGTCACATCCGTCCGCACCAGCGCCCCCGCCAGGAACGGGCCATCTCCGCGGCGAAACAAGAACTCGGAAAAAGCACCGTAGGTGAAGCCGTTCTTCTCGCGAAGGTTCATGTTGATCCTGCTGGAGAAAAGTCCGCCCAGCACGCTGTTCATCACATTCACCGCAGGGTAGTCCGGCGTCGCTCGGGCAACGCCCAGACCAAACGCAATCAGCGCCGTCTGCGGAGCACCCGGCTTATCGACGATGACAACTTTGCGCGCAGGAGCAGCCGGAGCCTGCGGGATCCGCGGGGGTTTAGCCGCGCCCGCTGTCCAACCACCGAAATTCTTCTCCGCCAACCGTCGCGCCTCGGCCTCGGTCACGTCGCCGGCCAGGAACAGCGCCGCATTTCCCGGGGCATAATGCTCACTCCAGAATTGCTGCAATTCCTCGCGTGTAATGGCCTTTACCGACGCTGTCGTACCGATGTCCCGATAGCCGTAGGCATCATCCCCATAAAGCGTCTTCCAACCCACGCGCAGCACCGTGGCGATCGGCTGATCGGCCTCCTGCCGGATGGCCACCAGCCTCTGCTTGCGGATGCGCTCTACTTCTTCCGCCTTGAATGTCGGATGCAGGCTTACATCCGACAACAGCACCAACGCCGCGTCTGTGTTATTGCTCAGCACCCCTATGCTTGCCCCGGCCATGTCCATGGTGGCATTGGTCCTCAATTCCGCGCCAACGGATTCCACATCGTCCGCCAGTTCGACTGAACTGCGGCTGGTGGTTCCCTCCGAAAGCATGCGTGCAGCGAAAGCGGCCAGTCCCGGCTTGTCTGCGGGATTCTCCTCGCTTCCCGCTAGGTCAACCAGGCTCGCGCTGATCACTGGCAGCGTATGCTCCTCTACCAGGTACACCTTAAGCCCGTTCTGCAACGCGAACATTTTTGGCGCCGGCAGATGTAATTCCGGAGCGGGCCCCGGCTTCGGCGCATCTTTGCGCCAGCTCTGCGTAGTCTCGAACTGCGCAGAATACGGCGGAGTCACTTTCACGTTCGCATCGGTATCTTCCGGACTACGGGGCACATCTTCGATGACCTTCTTTCCCGGCACGGCATACACCACGACCCGCTGGTTCTGGCCAAATTCCTTTTGCCCGATCGCGCGCACCGAAGCCGTGGTCACGGCCTGGTAGCGGGCGATGTCCTTGGGAAGATATCCAGGGTCGCCCAGATATTGGTTATAGTGGTCCATCATGTCCGCCACACCGTCAAATCCGCCCAGCCGTTGCAGCCCTCTGATCTTCTCCGTCAGATAGTCCGTGCGCGCGCCATCCAACTCCGCCTGCGTCGGTCCCTTCTCGCGAAGCAAGGCAATCTCCTTGTCGATAGCGGCCTCCAGGTCCTCCGGCTTCACTCCCGGCCGCGCCGTCACGTCGCACTGCGCCATCGAAGTCAAGGTCAGGGGGTTATTCGTGCATTTCGCGCTCTGTGCGATTTGCTGTTCATACACCAGCTTGCGGTACAACCGGCTGGTCTTTCCGCCGCCCAGCACGCGCATGAAGAAATCGGCTTCCGCATCCCCCGGCTTGAACGCCTGTGGCGTCAGCCAGGCTATCGAAACCCGCGGCAGCTGCACCGTATCCGTCACCGTTGCCCGCCGCTCGCTCTCGATCGGCGGAGTCACCACCGCCGGCTTCTCCACCTCCGGCCCGCGTGGTATGGGCCCGAAATACTTGGCCACCAGGGCTTTCACCTTCGCCCGGTCAAAGTCTCCGGCAATTGCGACGCTCGCGTTGTTCGGGATGTAGTAGTGCTGAAAAAAATCCCGTACATCGTTCAGGCGGGCTGCCTCAATGTCCGCATGGGAGCCGATTACGTTTCCGTAATAGGGGTGGGTCTTGGGGAACAACAGATGTCCCACTGCCTCGTCGGCCAGGTCGTACGGAGTCCCCTCGCCCTGCCGCCGCTCGTTACGCACTACATCCCGCTGGTTGGTCACCTTCGCCCGGTCCAGCGTCTCCAGCAGGAACCCCATCCGGTCGCTCTCCAGCCACAATGCCAGCTCCAGTTGGTTGCTCGGCAGGGTCTCGAAGTAGTTTGTCCGGTCATAGTCGGTTGTCCCGTTGATGTCGGTAGCGCCCGCGCCCTCCAGGTACTTGATATGCGCCTTCTCCCCTACATGTTCCGAGCCTTCGAACATCATGTGCTCGAAGAGGTGCGCGAAGCCCGTCCGTCCTACCTTCTCGTTGACCGGCCCTACGTGGTACCAGAGATCGACGGCAACCAGAGGCAATTTGTGGTTCTCGTAAAGGATCACCTCGAGGCCGTTCGGCAATGTGTACTTCTCGTACGGCAGAACCGGCACAACCAGCGGCTTCGCCGGAGGCAGCTCCGCCGTCCGCGCCGAGTCCCGCGCATCCCATCCACAGGACCACCATCACCGCGCCCCACTTCACTCCGAAACGCCGCATACAGCCTCCAAAGGGTCTTCGAATTCCACTCCATCGATTACGCTGGATCGCATGACACAGTTCCCATTCCGCCGAAGATCTGACGAACGGGATGGCAAAATGTTCTGCGGAAAAAGGCAACACCGGCAAAGAGTGAGATGGCCATAGGGTTTCCCGCGTGCTTTTGTTGCACGATGAGCGGAACCTGCGGTCCCCTTGCCTGGCAACAAAGGCACGCGGAAGGCGAAAATTATTGCGAACTAAGCCCCCGCTCCTTCAGCATCGGCGTGACGCTGGGATCGCTCCCCAACCAAGCCTTATACATTGCAGCCAAATCCTCTGTATTGCCGCGTGAAAGCACCATGCGCCGAAATCTGTCACCATTCGCACGCGTTAACCCCCCATGATCCAGAAACCATTGGTACGCATCGTCATCGAGCATCTCGCTCCATAGATATGCGTAATAACCCGCCGCATATCCGGTGGACCATATATGGGAAAAGTAACTGGAACGGTAACGTGGCGGCACATAGCTGATCGCGAGATGCGTCTTGTTCAACGCTTCTTTCTCAAAGGCATCCGTGCTCTCAATCTGTGTGCCGGGTGTCAGCGTGTGCCACTGCATATCCAGCTCCGCCGCTGCGAGAATCTCGGTAAGTGCATAGCCCTGGTTAAAAGTTTTCGCTTTGACCAGCTTCGCCGCCAACTCTGCCGGCATAGGCGCGCCGGTCTGATAATGCCTGGCGTAGTGATCGAAGACAGCAGGATATGTCGCCCAATGCTCATTGAACTGGGAAGGGAACTCGACGAAGTCTCGCGCCACGGATGTGCCGGAGAGGCTCGGATACTCAGAATTTGCGAACATGCCATGCAGCGCGTGGCCAAACTCATGAAACATCGTAGTGGCGTCAGAAAAGCTGATGAGCGCCGGCTGGCCCGCGGCCGGTTTAGCGAAATTAGCCACGTTGTAGACCACGGGAAGCGTTCCCAGCAACTTGGATTGATCCACCAGGTTGCTCATCCAGGCCCCGCCGTTCTTGTTGTCCCGCTTGAAGTAATCGCAGTAGAACAACGCCAACGGCTTACCATCCGCATCCTTCACTTCGAAGACACGCACGTCGGGTTGATAGACGGGTATGTCTTTACGCTCGCTGAACGTGATTCCATAGAGCTGGTTCGCGGCATAGAACACGCCCTTCTGCAGTACCTGGTCGAGTTCGAAATATGGCCTCACCTGGGCATCGTCGATGTCGTACTTCGCCTTCCGCACCTGCCCGGAGTAATAGTCCCAGTCCCACGGCTGCAACTCGGAGCCCGCACCCATAAGGTGTTGGATGTCGCCAGCTTCGCGCGCCACGTTTGCCGTGGCCGGTGGGACCAGTGCATCCATGAAGCGGATCGCGGCCTCCGGCGTCTTGGCCATCTGGTCATCCAGTTTCCACGCGGCAAAATTAGCAAAACCGAGTAGCTTCGCCTTGTCAGCGCGCAGCTGGGCCAACCTGATAATGGTGGCCCGCGTGTCATTCGGTCCCCCGCGCTCGGCGCGGTTCCAGGAGTCCTCAAACAGCGCCTGACGCGTCGCCCGCTCGCTCAAGTTCGCCAGGTATGGTTGTTGGGTTGTGTTCTGCAGGGTCAGCACCCAGCCATCCTGCTTTCTTTGCTTGGCAGCTTCCGCGGTCGTGGCCAATTGCGCGTCATTCAGCCCCGCCAGCTTGCTTTTATCAGTAGTCGCGTAAGCAGCCGCCTGGGTTGCCGCCAGAAGCTTGGTACGGAATGTGTTCTCCAGGGTCGATATCTCTTCATTCATCTTCTTCAGTGCGGTCTTATCCGCATCGGAGAGGTTGGCCCCGGCGTGCACGAACTCGCGGTGGTAGTACTCGACCAGGCGTAGCGATTCGGGGTCCAGCTTGAGCGTATCGCGCTCCCGATAGATCGCTTCCACGCGGCGATAGAGCTGGCTGTTCAGGTAAATAGCATCCTCGTGGGCGGCCAGCTTGGGAGCTTCGATCGCCTGCACTCCTTGCAGCGCGGGGTCGGTGTTGGCGCCCGTCACCGCGTCAAAGACTGACATCACTCGATCCAGCAGGCGGCCGCTCTTCTCCATCGCGACCAGGGTGTTCTCGAAAGTCGGCTTGTCCGGGCTATTGGCAATCGCCCTCATCTCCTCCAGCTGTTGCGCCATACCTGCTTCAATCGCAGGTTGGTAATCGCTGTCATGAATCTTGTCGAAGGCGGGTGCTTGAAAGGGCAGCGTGCTGGGTGCATAAAACGGGTTGCTGGCATCGAAGCTGACCGCAGTGGCGGGTGTAGCGGTCGCGCTGAGCACGATGGCTCCAGCGGCGGCAGTAATGGCGTAATGAATGCGTGGCCTCATATTCTCGATTGTAGACCGGCGTAATGGCGGCGGATTTCTCTACCCACACCTGCCATTTACGGCCTGGTAAATCCCATATTTCTCGGCCAGAAAAGTGCATACTCTTGGCGGCAGCGCAGCAGCGACCTCCTGCCAGGTAACCACGCTCAGCCGGCATCTGAGCTCGGCGTTCGTCACCGCCGACATGATCTCGAAACAAGCTTCGATCAGATCCTGACGGCGCTCATCGCAGAAAACAGCAAAGGACGCGGCATGTGCATGGGCGGCGAGGGCTCCGCGAATCAGCTGGCAGGAGCGATATCGTTCTTGGCTCATGGGCAGTCGATCCACATCGAAAACTAACTCAAGATCGCGATAGCGATGCACCAGGTCGTACCTTGCCGTTTGGAAATCGCCTTCCGTCAACTTAGCTTCGATGTACAGCGTTCCCAGCTTGAGGTCCATTTCACTTCGATCCTGAGCCCCGCTCTTCAAGGGGATTCCCGGTCTGAAGCCAAAGCTGGGATGAAGGCCTGGTTCGATCCCGAGCAGGGAACAGACAGTTGCACGGCGCAGGATCCCGGGGTAACAGAAAATGTTCATGAGCAGCGCGTCCGAGCTGTTCGCGCATTCAAGCTCGCGCCGCGTGCGATCTGTCTTTCGGGGCAGAAAACGCGAGCCGGTATAGACCTTGGCCAGCCGCGCCTTCCATCCCGCTTGCCGCAGAATTCGCTTGTAGGAGGCAGGCAGAAAATTGCCGTGTTCTCCATCTTCATTCTCGCTGTAGACGATGCTCGGCACCGGGCCGTAGCTCATCTCCGCGGTCCACCCGCCAACTCTCGTGGCATTGCGTTGGCTGAGCTCCCAGCGCAAGCTACCTGGGCTGACGTTCTTGAGAGGCCGTGTCATAGCCCTCAGCATAGGCGAAACATAAGCGAAAGTCACTCGCCCCTTTATGAGTCTGCGTGAGAACCATTCTCTCCCGATTGAGTCCCGTAGGGACGGCTGAGAGTAGCCCAGGACGTTAGTCCTGGGTAGCGACGGAAAGCAGCTCAGTCCCGCAGGGACGGCTGAGAATGTCCCAGGATGCAATCCTGGGCGCACTTCTATCTATGCAAATTGCGTTGGCGTCCGATTCAACAGCCCCCAGGATTGCATCCTGGGACATTCTCAGCCGTCCCTGCGGGACTGAGCTGCCTATTAAACAGTGTCCGGAAGGGCGGCAATTTCGGCATAAAGCCGCAGCCACTGAGACATTATTCTGCGGCCACCGGTTTCTTCCGCCCCGTCGCGCGCGGAGCCAACTCCTCCGCTCGCTGCAGCACGAAACGCTGGAAGGTGCGGGCGACCCCGGCAACCTCGGGGCCGGCGACCGTGGCCAGCGAGAACATCCGCGCCAGGTTCAGTCCTTGGATCCTTGCCAGCTTCAGGGTTCCCAACGCAAGCTGGTTGCGCACCGCCCAGCGCGACACAAAGGCAATTCCCAATCCTGCTTCCACCGCGCTGAGAAGGCCTTCGGTTGAATCAAAAGTCATCGCCGGCCGCAGCTTCTTCACTTCTACCCCGGCTTGTTCCAATGCCTGCTCGACTATCCTGCGCGACCCTGAACCGAGCTCCCG
The DNA here is from genome assembly GCA_963711525.1 of uncultured Acidobacteriaceae bacterium. GTDB lineage: Bacteria > Acidobacteriota > Terriglobia > Terriglobales > Acidobacteriaceae > PALSA-350. The sequence continues at coordinate 1,080,908 of CAVQEO010000001.1, forward strand.
CGTCAACAGCGTCGCCTGCTGCAATGCCTTCACGTCCACTTCCTCGTCTGCCCATTCGTGGCCTGCGGGGACCACGCACACCATGTGATCCTCCATGAACGGTTCCACCCGGACATCTCTGCGCATCGCCGGACCCTCGATCAGGCACAGCTGCACGCGATGATCGACCAGGGCTTCGAGGATGGTCTGCGTGTTGCCGCCCATTACGCTGATCTCAATCTTGGGATTCTCCTTGAGAAAGCCGGCGATCAGCTTGGGCAGCAGATACTGTCCAATCGTCTGTGAGGCGCCCAGCGCCAGCCGTCCAACCTGGGTGCCGGCAGTCGCTGCCACTGCTTGACCAGCTTCTTCAGCAAGCACCGCCAGTTGGTTTGCAAAAGGCAGCAATGCGGCGCCGGCGGTCGTGAGCGAAACCCGGCCACCGGCCCGGTCGAATAACGGAATATCCAATTCCGATTCCAGCGTCTTGATCTGTTGCGTTACCGCAGACTGCGTCAACAACAACTCCTCCGCTGCAATGCGGAAGTTAAGATGGCGAGCAACCGCACGAAAAACCCGCAGGCGAAAGTTCTCCATAGCGCAAGAGTAACCCCCTGGACTTTTGGCCGTACACTGGCCAGAGCAGAATCAAAGGAGCAAGAGATGGCGGTTCTTCTACTCGTTGGCGCAACCGGGTTGGTGGGCCAGTCAGTCTTGCAGCAGGCTCTTGCCGACAGCAGGGTCAGCAAACTAGTCGCAATCACGCGCAAGCCGTTGCCGCCGCAAGCCGGTCTCGAAAATCCTCTGGTGGACTTCGACGCTTTACCCGTAGACGCGCCCTGGTGGAACGTGGATGGAGGCATCTGCACCCTGGGCACAACCATGCGCCAGGCAGGTTCGCATCAGGCCTTCCGCAAAGTAGACGTCGACTATCCGCTAGCCGTCGCGAAATTACTGCACCAACATGGCGCAAGGAGCTTTGCCTTTAACTCCTCCATCGGAGCCAATCCAAAGGCCAGGGCATTTTACATGCGGGTCAAAGGTGAGGTAGAGCAGAGGCTGATCGCGGGCGGCTTCCCATCGCTTACGCTGGTGCGCCCTTCCGGCATCCTCGGCCCGCGCAAGGCGCATCGTGCCTGGGAGGCGCGCACCATCAGAGTCTTTCATTCGCTGCGGCCGCTACTACCGCGCCATTACCGGGTGGTTCCCGCCGACAAGATAGCCAGGGCTCTGCTTGACGCCGCCATCACCGCTCCCCCCGGGGTCCACATCATAGAATCTGAGCGGCTGTGACTTAAACTTCGGAGAGAAACGGCAGCCGCGGCGCCAGGGCAAAGTTTAGCTGGACCAGCACGATGAAGACGATGCTGACGTAGGTGTTGATCAAACAGAGGCAGGCGCCGAAGGCATAGAGACCCTGAGCCACCAGGATTCGGCGTTCCATCGCGCACTGTTGCTCGTGGGTAACACTCTCCCGCAGTAGACCCGCATGTTCCGCATATTTCCAGCTGATGTACAGCACCGCGCCGAGCAGCAGAATATTGACCCAGTACGCGATCAGCACGCTGCGATAGGCGATGAATCCCGCCAGCAGCCGGGTAGAGAAGGGCATGATCGATACCGCGAAAAGAAACGCAATATGGATCCACGAAAGATAGCGATCGCTGCGTGTAAATGAGTTGAGCTGTGCCTGCTGGCCGTTCCAGAAGATGCCCAGGGTCATGAAGCTCAACAGGTAGCTGATCAGCTGGGGCGTGGCCCCGGCGAGTGTGCGCCACAATTCTCCCTGGCTGTGAATGACTTCGCTGGCCGGCACGTGGAGATCGAGAACCAGCAGCGTCATCGCCACCGCGAAGATGCCGTCGCTAAGAGCGGCAAGCCGCTCCAGACTTTGACCGCTAATTTTGTTGTAAGAGGTGGGCATGGCGCGACGTACCTGAAACAGTGTACCCGTACAATAATCGAGGGCACGGCCCACAAACGATCTGAGAGACAAGGAGCGAGCATTCGGATGACCGAAAAATTATGGACAGCCGTCGACCAGTACACCACCGATCTGCTTCTTCCTGCGGACGCCCACCTCGATGCGGCGTTGGCAGCCAGTGAGGCGGCCGGGCTGCCCTCGATCAGCGTCAGTCCAAGCCAGGGTAAGCTGCTCATGCTGCTGGCTCAGCTGGCCGGCGCGAAGCACATTCTGGAAATAGGCACACTCGGCGGCTACAGCAGCATCTGGCTGGGACGCGCACTTGCTCCCGGCGGCCGTTTGATCACCCTCGAAGCCAGCTCCAAGCACGCCCAGGTAGCCCGCGGCAATATCGCTCGTGCCGGCTTGGCCGAAGTGGTGGAAGTGCGTCTGGGCGATGCGCGCGCCGGTATACAGCAACTCGCGGCAGAAGGCCGCGATCCCTTCGACCTGATCTTCATTGATGCCGACAAGCAAAGTATTCCCCACTACCTGGAGTGGTCGCTCAAACTGTCACACCCGGGCACCCTGATCATCGTAGACAACGTCATCCGCGACGGAGCTCTGATCGATGCCACGAGCGAAGATCTGAATGTACTTGGAGCGCGGCGCATGCATGAAATGCTGGCCGCCGAACCGCGCCTGAGCGCGACCACCATCCAGACCGTGGGCAGCAAGGGTTACGATGGCTTCACCCTGGCCCTGGTCACGGCAGGCTAAATCGAAAGGAAGCAAATGGAAAGGCGAGACTTTGTCACATCGGCGATTGCCATGGCGGCGGCCGCGTTGAGCGGCGGGGAGGGACAAGCAATGGCGCAGCCTGCGCGGGAGTTCTACCAGTTGCGGAAGTACGCGCTGCAAACGGGACCACAGTTGGCGTTAACCCAGAGCTATTTTGAGCACGCGCTGATTCCAGCGCTCAACCGGATGGCGATTACCCCGGTCGGCGCTTTCAAACTGGATGTGGGTCCGGAGACTCCGGCCTACTATCTGCTCATTCCGGCAACCTCCGTGGAAGCGCTGGTGATGCTGGACACGCGCCTGGCAGAAGATACGGAGTTCCTCAACGCATCCACGTCATTCTGGGCCGCGCCGGCGTCTGCGCCCGCCTTCGCGCGCGTGGAAAGTTCGCTCATGTCTGCTTTTGCGGGCTGGCCGAAACTGATTGCGCCGAAGAGCGAGAAAAGAGTCTTCCAGCTGCGCACCTACGAGAGCGCAGGCTATGCGGCCCATGTGCGGAAAGTACAGATGTTCAACCAGGCGGAGATGGGCATCTTCACCCGCACAGGATTGACTCCCGTCTTCTTCGGAGACACATTGATCGGGCCCCGGATGCCGAGCCTGACCTACATGCTGACCTTTGCCGATGTGGCGGATCTAAATGCGAAGTGGGCGGTCTTCGGATCGGATCCAGCCTGGAAGGAACTCTCGCATCGGCCGCAGTATGCGGATGCGGAGATCGTAAGCAATATCTCAAATCTGTATTTGAGTCCCTTACGCTGCTCGCAAATCTAGAGGGAACCGCACATCTCCCCACTACGCTCACCCCGAGTGTTCTCCTTTAATTTCAAGAGGCGTCGTTGGACTTCATGGCCGGTTCTCAGGGCCACGAAATCCGGGGAGCGTAGTGGAGAGATCTGCGGTCGCCATCCTTGAACCCAACAGCAGGGTTCAAGGATGGGACCGTTCAGTGGTTACTCGCCGTTAGAGCCAGAAGTGCTATCCGGGTGAACAACGCGGAAGGTGGTTCCACCGTTCGCCCAAACCCGCAGCAGCATGTCCTTACCTGCAGGCAGGTCTTTCAGCTCGCTCCGGAACTGCTCCGCCGAGGTCACCGGTTTGCGGTCAACTTCGAGGATCACATCACCGCTGCTCAACCCGGCATCTTCTGCAGGGCTGCCCGGCTGTACCTGCGCCACCGCGACGCCTTGTACATCGGAGCCCAGCTGCAGCTGCTGACGCACATCCGGCGTGAGATCGGAGACCGCGATCCCCAGCCGGGCGTGACCAGATTCGTCCGTGGCCGCTGTCGCAACTTCCTGGTTCTTGTGGTATTCACCAACCGTCAGGTCGATCTTCTCCGGGTGGCCGTTTCGCATCACGTCCAGCTGGATCTTCGAGCCGGGCGCGTCTTCGGTGACCATCTCCTGCAGGTCACCGCCGTTTTCGACCTGGTGGTCGTTTACACCAGTCACTACATCGCCTTCCTTCAATCCGCCGCGGCTTGCAGGCGAGTCAGGAGTTACAGAAGCAATCAGTGCCCCGGTATTTTGAGTCAGGTTGAAGAATTTCGCGTTGTCGGGCGTTACGTCGTTCAGACCAACTCCCAGGTATCCATGGTGAACCACGCCGTTCTTCATGAGCGCTTCGACCACCGGGTGCACCGTCTGGGTGGGGATAGCAAAGCCCGCGCCAGAGAAGTTGCCCGTGTCGGAGATGAGGAAGGTGTTGATGCCGATGAGTTCGCCATGCGCGTTCACCAGCGGGCCGCCGGAGTTGCCGGGATTGATAGCTGCATCAGTCTGGATAAAGCCACCTGGCTTGCGCGCGTCATCGCGGAACGGATTAGACCGGTCTACCGCGCTAACAATGCCACGGGTGACAGAGAACTGGAATTGGCCGAAAGGATTGCCGATCGCCAGCACCGATTGTCCGGGCACCAGCTTGGAGGAATCGCCCCAGCCGATCGTGGGCAAATCCGTTGCGTTGATCTTGATCACGGCGAGATCTGTAAGCTTGTCGGTGCCGATTATCTTGGCCGGGAAGCTCCTGCGGTCATGCAGCGTTACCCGCACTTCCACCGCCCCATCGACTACGTGATTGTTGGTCACGATGTATCCGTCCGGAGAGATGATCACACCGCTGCCAATGCCATGCTCGATCTGCCGTTGGCCGCGTCCCTGGCCCGGCATACCTTGCCCGAATCCCTGCCCGAATCCTGGACCGAAGAACTGGGAAAAAGGGTTTTCGCCCTGACCCTGACCCTGACCCTGACCATCACCACCACCCTCAGCTTCAGCCTGCTCTGGCGACCTGTGCGAGGTGACAGCAATGTTGACCACCGCCGGGGTAACCCGTGAAGCGACAGCTTCCGTCGCCTGGTCGAGCGCCAGCAGGGGATCGATACTCGCATTGTTGATAGGGGCAATCGTGTTATCAGGGGCGGTCGCGGCATTCACGTGCCGATGTCCGACGATGATTGCTCCCGTGGAAAGGACAAGGGCAAAAGCCACGAGCGGCGCAGCATAGGCCTTGGCTCTTGCTCTTAATAAATTAGTTTCTTCGCGCATTGGTTTTCCTCTTTCGGAGTGAAGTTTTTTAAATCTGGAAAGCTATCCAGTGATCGGGTGAAGGAAGGGTTGTACGGGGCTCGCCATGAGAGGCTCGCGAATTCTGCGGGACTTCCACGGTAAAGAGAACCAAGGTAATGACTCCGCCGTCCTGGTCCTCTGTCAATTGGACGAACTGGAGACGGCGCGTAGTCGTAACCGGCCGTGCGGAATGCGGCTTGGGCAGAACGCTCGCGCGCTCCGCTGGCCGGCTCATATTGGGATGGAAAACAGCTTCCTGGTACCGGGCCTGATGGGAATAGGTCCGTTCCGTAGCAGGTGAGAGAGCAGACGCCGCCGCGACTGAATCATTGCCGCCAAAAGTAATGATGCCCGGGCAGCGCTGAAGCATGAGCACGCCGGAGAGAGAAACCACCAGTCCGGCCGCTACCAGCCCACGAGAAAGCATGGGGCCCATGTTGCGCCGGCGGTGCAGGATGTTCTCCACTCTGCCTGCCAGTTCTGAATGCCGCTTCCACAACCCTGGGGCCAGGAGAGCGGCGCGCTTGACCAGCCGGTGGGCGGCAAGGTTCGTCAGGCAGGTGGCGTAGGCGCGGGGATTGCCCGCTGCGTCCAGTACTGCATCGTCACATGCCTGTTCACGCTCCAGGCAAAGGTGGCGCTCGGCCCAAAAGAGCGCTGGATTCAGCGGGCAAAGGGCACGTAACAGTTTCTGCAGCAAATTGGTCCAATCATCTCCGCGATCCAGGTGGGCCAATTCGTGCAGGATGATCTGCTTCATGTCGCTCGGCGCCAGCTCCTTCCACAGCGAGCGCGGCACAATCACCGCCGGGCGAAAGAAGCCAAGCATGCTGGGCGCGTCGACTGCATCGGAGAGCCGCACCTCGACCGGACGCGAGCCGGTGCGAACCACCACCGTTTGTATCTCCTCGTCCAGGTCGTGGAAGGCGAGTGGGGTTGAATTCCGCGTCAGCATCCTCATCTGCCTTGCGCCGGCGTACAGCCGGGCAAGCGAGAACAGGGAAGCGAGCAACCAAAGGCCCTCGATCGCAAAAGCCCACGCGCTATTCAAGTGCAGGGAGAAACCGGCCTGGGGCAAAGCGGAGGCGAGCAAGGGGTGACTGCCGAACAGCGCCCGCCCGGCTGCGATGCAAGGCAGCAAAGCCACCAGGGTGAAGACAATCAACCACAGCGTAAAGCGAGTAGAAGCACGCAACCCGGGAGCGAGCTTGAGCGCCGCCCAAGCCAAAGCAGTCAACAGCAGGCCCTGCCAGATGCTGGCGATCAGCAACTCAGCCGGACTGGTCGAAATGAACTGCAACAGATTCGCTTCCATCGGGTTATTCCGTCACTCGCTTATCAGCGTCCAGGCTCATCCGCCTGCTGGATCGCATCCCTTAGACGCTGCAACTCTTCTGCTGTAATCTCGCTATCCCCCAGAAGAGACAGCATCAGCTTCTCCCGGGAATCACCAAAGAAACGGCGCAGCACCAGCCTTACTTCGGAGAAGCCGGCTTCCTCCTCTGCCACCAGGGGCACATAAAAAAAAGCCCGTCCTTCCTTACGATGCTGCACGTAGCCCTTCTGTTCCAGAATCCGAATGGTTGTGAGCACGGAGTTATAAGCCAGCGCATTCTTCTCCGGCAGGGCGGCAGCGATATCGTTCACCGTTGACTCCCCGCGGGCCCAAAGAATCTTCATCAACCGCAATTCCGCTTCCGTCAGCGTGGGCGATTTTTTAGGTGGCATACGTAAGTCCCGTGGCATGAGCCGGCGAACCGGCTTCACTATCCTTAAAAAAGCATAGCGTCCCCCAGCCCGGTTGTCAACTAATTGATTAATACTTCAGGCTGGCACGACTTCGGGCTTTACAGGTTGCGGAAAAACTCCGGTCCGAGATTGGCCGGCGCTAAAGCGCAGGATCGCATAAATGCGGGGGATCCCAGCGGGCCCCGGGTCCGTCAGCTTGGTGGGAGCCCTCTGCTTTAGCAGAGGGAAGCAACGCTTCAGCGTTGCGGGAAGAGTTCGAAAATGATCATGCGCTTTAGCGCCGGCAATCCCACGGGCGCTTTAGAGTCTGCGTGAGAACCATTCTCTCCCGATTGAGTCCCGTAGGGACGGCCGAGAGTAGCCCAGGACGTTAGTCCTGGGTAGCTACGGAAAGCAGATCAGTCCCGTAGGGACGGCTGAAAATGTCCCAGGATGGAATCCTGGGCGCACTTCTTATCTATGCAAATGCGTTGGCGTCCGATTCAACAGCCCCCAGGACTAACATCCTGGGCTACTCTCAGCCGTCCCTGCGGGACTGATCTCACGCAGACTCTTTAGCCCCTGCCACGGCTAAATCCGCGAGGAATGCCAGTTCGTAGCAATGCTCGGCAGCGTACAGGTGTTTTTTGCCGGGATATCGACGACAAAATGTGACGGCGAACCACGCCATTTCTCTCCACCCCTGTGCAGAAAACCGGCTCACAGGCGAAAATGAATGCTGTGACTATTCTCCACGACGACCGTCTTTTCCCTTCTGAGCCGACAATCCGGGCCATTGCCCGCAGGCTTTACGGGGCCATTCGCAATCTGCCAATTGTCAGTCCGCACGGACACACTGAAGCCCGCTGGTTCGCGGAGAACGAAGCCTTTCCCAATCCCACCAGCCTCTTCATCGTTCCCGATCACTACGTCTTCCGCATGCTCTACAGCCAGGGCATCGCCATGGAAGACCTGGGCATTGGGCAGAAGAAGATGGATGGGGACGAGGCACGCAGAATATGGATTCGCTTCGCCGAATCCTATTACCTTTTCCGCGGCACGCCCACGCGTATGTGGCTCGACTATGCTTTCCAGGAGCTGTTCGGGCTCGAAGAGCGCCTTTCTGCCGCCAACGCCGGAGAGTTCTACGACATCATCAGCGCCAAACTGACTTCGCCGGCATTCCGGCCGCGAGCCCTCTACGATCAGTTCAACATCGAAGTCCTGGCCACCACCAACACTCCGCTTGACCCGCTCACCTATCATCAGGCGATTCGCGATTCAGGCTGGAAGGGGCGCATCCTGCCTACCTTCCGCCCCGATTCCGTCGTCGATCCCGAATTCGATGGCTTCCGCCAGAACGTTCAGCGGCTGGGCGAGATGCACAGTGAGGACTCTTCGCGTTGGCCAGGCTATCTGCTCGCTCTGCGCCACGCCCGAGAGCGCTTTCAGAAGCTGGGTTGCACCGCAACCGATCACGGGCATCCCACCGCCAGGACGGCTGACCTCGACGGCGCTGCAGCCGCGGCCCTCTTCGACCGCGTCATCGCCGGCAACGCCGACGCTGAACAACAGGAGCTCTTTCGCGCGCAGATGTTGACCGAAATGGCGCGCATGAGCCTGGAGGACGGGCTGGTCATGCAGATTCATCCCGGCAGCCGCCGCAATCATAACCGTCAGGTCTTTACCCGCTTCGGGCGCGATGTCGGAGCCGATATTCCCATGCCGACTGAATATGTGCAGGCGCTGCAGCCGCTGCTCGAGCGCTTTGGCAACGATGCCTCCCTCACCATCATTCTCTTCACCCTGGACGAATCTACCTACAGCCGCGAGCTGGCGCCTTTGGCGGGACATTATCCTTGCCTCCGACTGGGGCCGCCGTGGTGGTTCTACGACAGCCCCGAAGGCATGATGCGCTTTCGCGAACTCACCACCGAGACCGCCGGTTTTTATAACACCGTGGGCTTCAACGACGACACCCGGGCCTTCCTCTCCATCCCCGCGCGGCATGACGTGGCTCGCCGCGTCGACTGCGCTTTTCTGGCAAAATTGGTGGCCGAGCATCAGCTGGACGAAGACGAGGCCTTTGAAGTGGCTCATGCCCTCGCCTACGAGCTGGCGCGCAAGGCGTACCGCCTGTGACAGGAAGGAAGCAAAGATGAGTCTCTATTGCCGCCAGGGCGGCCCGGACGCCGAGCTTTCCCCGGAACATTTACGCCAGTCGCTTTATGAAACATTCGAACGGCTGGGAGACCGCCGCAGGGTCCTTGCTGTACCGCCCGACTTCAGCCGCTTCCACTCCCAGGCTGGCCCGCTCACCCAATACGCCTACCAGTACTACGGCGATCGGCTCGCCTGCGTTCTGCCTGCCCTGGGGACGCATACCCCGATGCCACCCGCCACGCTCACGCGCATGTTCGGAGACCTGCCGCACTCCCGGGTTGCCGTGCACAATTGGCGCACCGACGTGGTCACGCTGGGGGAATTGCCGGCAAGCTTCATCCAGGAGCAGTCGGGCGGCCTGCTCGACTACACCTGGCCGGCCCAGGTGAACCGCATGATCCCGGAAGGGAATTTCGACCTCGTGCTTTCGATTGGCCAGGTAGTCCCCCACGAGGTCATCGGTCTAGCCAATTACAACAAGAACATCCTGATAGGTACCGCCGGCCCGCTCAGCATTCATCGCAGCCACTACCTCGGAGCCGTGGTAGGGATGGAGCGGATCATGGGACGCATGGATAATCCGGTCCGCCGCGTCTTGAATCGTGCAGCCGATGAGTTTCTCCGCAATATCCCCATCGTTTATGTACTGACGGTGATCGGCACCAATCCAGCCGGCAAGCTGGTGGTGCGCGGCCTCTTTGTGGGCGATGACCTGGAGTGTTTCCGCCTGGCCTCGGAGCTCAGCGTCCAGGTCAACGTTCAATTACTGGCTCGGCCCATACACAAGGCCGTGGTTTACCTCGATCCGGAGGAGTTCCACAGCACCTGGCTAGGAAACAAGGCGATTTACCGCACCCGTATGGCGCTGGCCGATGGCGCCGAACTGATCGTGCTCGCTCCCGGGGTCAAGCAATTTGGCGAAGATCCAACCATTGACCGCATGATCCGCAAATTCGGCTACTACGGCACTCCGGCGACGCTCGACAAGGTTAAGAAAAACCCCGACTTGGCGGCCGAGCTCAGCACCGCCGCTCACCTTATCCACAGCTCCTCTGAAGGCCGCTTCCACATCACTTATTGCCCTGGCGGACTCACCCGGGAGGAGACAGAAGGCGTAGGATTCGGCTATGCCGATCTGGCCAGCACGATCGCCCGGTATGACCCGGCAAAGATGCACGACGGCTACAACACCATCGACGGTGAAGAAGTATTCTTCATCTCCCATCCCGCCCTCGGCCTGTGGGCGTCGTCCGGATTTTCTGCGGAGTTCGATGGGGCCGGAGGACCGCATGCGGCTCTGCGTGAAGAGAGCCGCGCCTAGTTTTTTCCTGGTGCGCGTGGCAGAAAATCCGGATCCCGCGACACATTCCCGGCGCTTTAGGTACGTCTCACCGCTTTATACGGTTGCCGAAGCGAATATGCGCATCGAACAAAGAAACGGCTACAGCAGTCTGCGGCAGAACTCTGGTTGAAGGGTACAGGCTACCTCGCCGCAGCGAGCATTAGCCCGTACGTAAATGGTAGCTGAGGGACACATCTCAGCCGGTACAGCAGCCTTGGAGAAGGGTAAGAAATGGAATTCCATGTCTCACGAGAAGCACGCGACCGTTATGAATTCAGCCAAAAGTTGTTTTCTTTCAGCGGCAACGTAGTTTTCGCCAATCTCAGCGCCAGCCGCGAGTTCGCCTTCCGCATGAACGAGCGCCGCGGATCCGAAAAGGACCCCACCCAGACCATCAACCCCGGGGCCCTCTACGCCATGGGCCTGATAGACGAGATGAGTCACGCCCTGGTCGACTACTATCGCCGGCGTGTGGATCCCACAGCCATGGCGGGGGCTCTGCAGTGGTTCGACGCCCACCTGGGCAAAGAGGAACTCGATAAGACCATCCTGGCTTTTGTGGAGAAGTTTCCCACCGCCGACGTCTACCGCAAAGAAAAAACACCCGCCGAGTGGCTGGCCGGCTCAACCGACGGCATCGCCAACCGGGCAGTGGCTTTTGAAGAACTGATGCTGTTGTGGCTGGCCAACGCCAACCCCGCCTTCAAACCTTTTTCGGAGTTGTTTACCGATCAGTCTCTCGCCGCAGTCACCCGCTATCAGCAAATCACCACCGGACTGCGCGACTTTTTCGCCACCCGTCCCCCACTGGGCTCGAAAAAGCTCAACCTGATCGACATGCTCCGCGGTCCGGCCCTCGCCTCACCGGATTCACTCAGCGGCCAGCTCGCCTACATCATCGAACACTGGGCCGAGCTCATCGGCGACGCTCTCAACAAGCTTCTGCTGGCCCTCGACGTGCTCAAGGAAGAAGACATCGCCATCTGGATGCGCTTCCATCCCAACGACGCCAACGCTGGCCGCAGGGGCAATTTTCCCTGGAATATCGACAAGAAGGGAGAAGTGCCGTCGTACGTGGATTCAGCGCAGGAAACTGAGCGTTTCAGCCCTGACCAGGAGTGGATGCCGACCACCGTGCTCATCGCCAAGAGCACTTACGTCTGGCTGGAGCAGCTCTCCCGCTCCTACGGCCGCCACATCTACCGTCTGGATCAGATTCCCGACGAAGAGCTGCGCCGCTTGGCGGGCCACGGAATCAACTCCCTGTGGCTCATTGGCGTGTGGGAGAGAAGCCCAGCATCGCAGACCATCAAGCAACTCTGCGGCAACCAGGACGCGGTGGCCTCCGCCTACTCTCTCTATGGCTATGACATAGCCCAGGATCTGGGCGGGGAACCCGCTTACCGGCACCTGCGCGACCGCGCCTTTGCCCACGGCGTCAGGCTGGCCAGCGACATGGTTCCCAACCACATGGGCATCGATTCCAGCTGGGTTATCGAGCACCCGGAGTGGTTCATGTCCCGCTCCGAAAGCCCTTATCCCGCCTACCGCTTCGAAGGGCCCGATCTCTCCCGCGATGGCCGCGTGGAGATCAAGATTGAAGACCATTATTACGAGCAATCCGATGCCGCCGTCGTCTTTCGCCGTCGCGATAAATGGACGGGTGATACTCGCTACGTCTATCACGGCAACGACGGCACCAGCTTTCCCTGGAACGACACCGCCCAGCTCGACTACCTGAATCCAGCCACGCGGGAGCAGGTGATCCAAACCATTCTGCACGTCGCCCGTCTCTTTCCCATCATCCGTTTCGACGCCGCAATGACCCTGGCCAAGCGCCATTTTCAGCGCTTGTGGTTTCCCATTCCCGGTACCGGCGGAGCCATTCCTTCGCGCGCCGAATACAGCATGAGCAAGGCCGAATTCGATAGAGCCATGCCGGAAGAGTTCTGGCGCGAGGTGGTCGATCGTGTGGCCCGCGAGGTTCCCGGCACCCTGTTGCTGGCCGAAGCCTTTTGGCTCATGGAGGGATACTTCGTCCGCACCCTGGGCATGCACCGGGTGTACAACAGCGCCTTCATGAACATGATGCGCGACGAGGAAAATGCGAAGTACCGCACAGTGATCAAGAACACCATCGAATTCGATCCCGATATCCTCAAGCGTTACGTTAACTTCATGAGCAATCCTGATGAGCGCACGGCGATTGATCAGTTCGGCAATGGTGACAAATGCTTCGGGGTTGCGACCATGATGTCCACTCTTCCCGGCTTGCCCATGTTTGGCCACGGGCAGATCGAAGGCTTCACCGAAAAGTACGGCATGGAATTCCGCCGCGCCCGCTACCAGGAGGATCCCGATCGAGGACTGGTCGAGCGCCACGACCGCGAGATCGCGCCCTTACTGCACCAGCGCTGGCTGTTTGCTGAGAGCGAGAATTTTCTGCTGTACGACTTTTTCCGTCCCGACGGGTCGGTGGACGAGAATGTGTTCGCTTATTCCAACCGCCGTGGCCAGCACCGGGCGTTGATCATCTACCACAACCGCTTTGCCACCACCTACGGCACAGTCCACAATTCCGCTGCCTATGCTGACAAGGCGGCGGGCCACCTCCGCCAGCAGTCGCTGGGCAGCGCCTTCGGCCTGCCCGATGACGGCAACCTCTTCCTGGCTTTCCGCGATGTCACCACCGGCCTTGAGCATCTGGAGCGGTCCTCGAAGATCGTCTCCAACGGCTACTCCCTCGAATTACAGGCCTATCACTGCCACGTCTTCCTCGACTGGCGAGAACTGAGACCGAGCGGGGACTACCGCTGGGACCTCCTCTGCGACTCATTGAACGGTCGCGGAGTGCCCAATCTGGACGAGGCGCTGTTGGCGCTGGAATTAGCTCCTCTGCACCAATCGCTGGTTTCGCTGCTCGAAGCCGATGTGGTGGAGAGCTTTGCTCTCGTGGCCACGGGGGCGGAGGCTTTGCCTGCCTGCGGGCAAACGCCGGAGACGTCCACACCGGCGGCAGAGCTGATGCAACGGCTGCAGGCACTGAGCTTGCGCTTCGCCGGCGAGGGCCTGGCTCTCTACGCGCGGAAAACCGGCCAACCATTCGTCGATGCCGACTGGCTGCCTATTTGCGCCCAGTTGCATGCCGCAGCCGGGCTGCCTGGGCTCGAGGCCGAATTGTCCCAACCCTGGACAAGCGAAGCCAAGGCTGTATTGCCCAGCAGCGCGCCGGAACTCCACGCCAAGGCGACTTGGGGTCCTGTGCTCGCTTTCGCTGTTCTCGAAGGCATGGCGCGAACCATCGCAGCCAAAGACACGGCTGCCACCGCCTTGGCCCTCTTCGATCGCCTCCGCCTGCGCGAGCCTCTTGCCCGCGCCTTTTCGCTGGCCGGCGAAATCACCGAGGACGGCTGGCGCGCAGCCGCCCGCGTCCGCCTGGCTTTCGTGGGGATCACGCTGGCCTCCGCCAAACCCGTGAAGGGTGCCGCAGAGGATGGGTTTGCAGGCTTTCCCCGCACATTCTGGGACGATCCCGACGCCCGTTGGCTGCTAGAGGTAAATGAGTCTGGGGGAGAGTGGTACTTCAACAAAGAGCTGCACGAGCAAATGCTGTGGTGGGCACAGTTGCCCGATCTGCTCGAACTTGGCCGCCCAACCAAAGCGCCGGCGCCCTCCAAGAGGGCAGATGGTACCGCAGGCAGGAGCGGAAATAGCAGCGCAAAATCAGCCCCCAGATCGACCCGGAAATCGATTCAGGCGATTGAGCAGGGGGTTCAGGAGGCCTCAGAGCAGGCGGAGGAGTCCGGCTATCGCATTGGTAAAAAAAAGGAGCCGGCGGGCAAACCGGCGAAACGTGAAAAAGGAGCCCTGGCAAAGTGATCCAATCCTCGCCATTTGGCAATGCTGGCTTTAAAATGACACGGGGTTTGGGCTTCGGAGGTTTATGGCTCGAGTAGTTTCGAAAGTAGTTCGGCCTCGCACGGGCGACGCAGCAGCTCCCATCACTTTGGCTATCGATATTGGGGGCACCGGCTTGAAGATACAGGCGCTGAGCCCTGAGGGCCTGCCGCTCAGCGACCGGCTGCGCGTGCCCACTCCAAATCCGGCAACCACCACCGCCATTCTGACCGCCCTCGACGAACTTAAGGTAAGCGTTCCTCTCTTTGACCGCGTCTCCGTTGGGTTTCCTGGAGTGATCAAGCAAGGCAAGACACTGACGGCAGCAAACCTTGACCCGGGGTGGATCGGTTTTCCTCTGGCGAAAACCCTGGAAAAGCGATGGGGCAAGCCTGTGCGCATGGCTAACGATTCCGCGGTGGGCGGTTACGCCGTGATCAAGGGCCACGGGGTCGAGCTGGTCATTACCCTGGGCACTGGCATGGGCTCAGCTCTATTCACGGATGGTGTCCTATGCCCTGGCCTCGAATTGGCGCATCATCCCTGGCGCAAACATACCTATGAGGCATATCTGGGCAGGCGCGGGCTAGTGAAGTATGGTGTGAAGCGCTGGAACGCCTTGCTCAAGCGTGCCATCAAGCAGACCGCCGCGACCTTCAATTGGGACACCCTGTATCTTGGGGGCGGCAATGCCAGGAAAGTGACGCTCAAGCACGGAAACGAAATCAAGATCATCTCCAATGAAGAGGGTTTGCTCGGAGCCATGGCTCTGTGGAGAGACCGGCAATAGCCCGGCGTCGTCTTCACCTCTTTGAAGTCCTCGATCAGACGTGGTGTCCACCAGCCGTGCGGCACGGAGCCACGGATTTTCTGGAAGCGATCACCAGCCGTGGGGACATCTATCGTCCCATTCAGGCGGAGTTTTTTCGCGCCATAGAGGATTGCGGAGCCGAGCGGGTGGTTGACCTCTGTTCCGGCGGCGGAGGGCCGTGGCTGAGCCCCGCATGGCGTTCCGCCTTGGCCGAACGCGCACCCCTCACCGTCGTTCTAACCGACAAGTTTCCCAGCGGCGCGGTAGCCGAGCGGCTCGGTGCCGGTGTGAGCAGCGTGAATTTTTCCGTAGACGCCGCTCATGTCCCTGAGGAGTTGACGGGTTTTCGCACTATTTTTTCCTCCTTCCATCATTTTCCTGACCCGGTTGCGCGCGATGTTCTGGGCGACGCGGTGCGGCGAAGGGAGGGCTTTGCCATGGCCGAAGTAACTTCGCGCACACTGCGAGCATTTGCAACCATATTGCTGATGCCGCTCTTCGATTGGCTCCTCACTCCGCGGATGCGACCCTTCTGCTGGTCGCGATTATTGCTGACCTACCTGCTCCCCCTGATCCCACTGGTCGTTTTATGGGACGGCATAGTCTCTTGCTTTCGCACTCGAACCCCGGAAGAGCTGTTGGCACTGACGAGTAACTTCCCCCACTATGACTGGCACGCAGGCTACGCCCGCGGCCCGGGAACCTGGCTGGCGCCTGTCTATTTGATCGGAAAGCCAAAGAAGTAAGCTGTTCCAGCTTGCTCAGTCCACCATCGTTTTGCCACACCGCCCAGACCGTTTGCACTTATAAACATTTCTGTTTATAACTAAATTCTTGGGGCTCAAATAGGCGGGCGCATGCGATACCCGATTAACGTAAAGCCGGATGGAAAGTTCTTCCTCGTAAGCTTCCCGGATATCCCTGAGGCTATTACCCAGGGGAAGAGCCTGGAGGAGGCCAAACAGGTGGCAGCCAGCGCACTTCAAACCGCACTGGATTTCTATTTCGAGAACAACTGGGTGGTCCCAAAGCCATCACGCATAAAGCGCGGTCAGAATTTCGTCGAACTCCCCGCCAGCATTTCGGCGAAGGTGCTTCTGCTGAATGAGATGATCCGGCAACGGGTTCGTCCTGCCGAGTTGGCGCGCAGAATGCAGACGACACCGCAAGAGGTGAACCGGCTGACGAACATTCATCACACTTCGAGAATCGATGGAATCGCCGGGGCGATGAAGGCCCTCGGCAAGACGCTGGAGATTCGCGCAGTCTAGGCTGAAACTCGCCGCACATTTCCCGCTCGTTTCAGTATGCTTACGGTTACCATGACCGATCAAACCACAGCCCGCACCTGGCTTAATCAACCAGCACATTGGACTGAGACCGGCGACACGCTGACAGAAACGGCGCCCCCCGGCACAGACTATTGGCGCGTGACCCATTACGGGTTCATTCACGACAACGGGCCATTTCGCTATCAGGAACAGGATGGAAACTTTGAAGCGAAGGTACGCATCACGGGCAAATACCATGAGCTCTATCATCAGGCGGGCTTGATGATACACATCGACGATCAGAATTGGATCAAAGCTGGAATTGAGTTTCTGCACGGCAAGCAGAGCGTGAGTGCCGTGGTCACGCGAGAGTTTTCAGATTGGTCAGTACTGGGTTGCCCCGGCAACCCCGCATTTCTCTGGTTGCGTATGCAGCGTTATCACGACACGGTTCAGGTTTCGTATTCAAGGGACGACCAGGAATGGGCGATGATTCGCCTTGCATACTTTCCACCGAAAGTGCGAGTCAAAATCGGCATGATGGCTGCTGCACCTGGTAAGGAGGCTCTCGAAGTCACCTTCGACCACTTTTCGATCGGGCCTCTCAACTCACCGCCTCAAGAGGACTGAGTGACCTCAAAGCGTAAGGCCAATCTGGATTCCCAGCACAGTTGCGCGTCGACTATCATGGCTCTCTCGATTCCTCAGGTATTGGCCATGCGGACTAATCGTCAAATAACGAGAATGGTTCCACTGATAATTAAATTCCAATAGATCCTCGCTATAAGTCGGGGGAGCATACTTACTCCCTTGAGCACGGATCAGGCCTACGGAAAGCGCATCGTTTTTACGGCTTGGGATAAGACCTTGATAACTCAGGCCCGCCCCCCAAAATATGCGAACAGGGCAGCTTAATTTATGCTCGGTCGCAACCGCCTGCGGTGATTGCCCGTAGGTTTAGATTGCGGGCCAAAACTCGTTCCTCATGCGCTGAGCACGGCGTGATTATGCCTCGTACTGCACTAACGTTGCCATGCCGGCCGCCAAATGCCAAAGGACGTGGCAGTGAACGTACCAGATGCCGGGATTATTGGCGTCAAACGCAACCGTGACGCTCGTCTTGGGTGGCACAAGTACGGTGTCGCGCAGGGCCCCCTCCAGCGATTTGCCGTTGATCGCGATCACTTGAAACGAGTGCCCGTGCAAGTGCATCGGGTGAGACATGCTGGTCTCATTGATGAACTTCAGCGCCACTCGTTGGCCGCGCTTCACCCGCACTTGGGCTTTCTGGCTACCAGGATCTGCGGTGTCAAAGACGATGCCGTTGATCGGCCACTCGTAGCGGGCCATATTACCTTGCAGGCGCAGATCGAAACTTTGGTCAATCGGCTTGGCCTCCAGCGGAGACGCGGCTCTCAGCTGGCTCTCCAGGCCCAGGGTCAACATCGCCGCGGGGGCGGCACTTTTAACCGGCAACTTCTCAATGGCAGCACCGCGCGTAGCCAGGATGATTCCCGCCTGCTCCGTCGCGTACTCTCGCTGCGCGAGGATGGCAAACGCTCCCTCGCTCGGCATCTGCACTCTCACGTCGATGCGTTGCGCGATGGCCAGGGGAAAGCGCGAACCTCTGACGGGCTCCACGGGCATGCCGTCAGTGGCGATCAGCTCCCCTTGCAAATCTCCCAGGCTGACGAAAAAATTCGTGCCCGAACTTCCATTGATGATGCGTAGGCGCACCCGCCCGTTTTTCTCCACCTGAACTACTTCGGGATCGTGCAGCGTGCGGTCGTTGATAAGATAGGCGTCGTAGTCCACGTCGTTGGCGTCAGGCTTACCCATCGCCATGCCGGTCTTTCCGCCGGCCATATTTCCGCCCATGGCCATTGCTCTGCCCGCGGGTTTGCGAAGTTTGGCATAGATCGCCTTCGGCGATGTAAAGCTGAAGTCCCCCAGAAAAAGAATGATCTCCTGCTCGTCTGCTTTGTCCGATGGATCGTGCACGATGAGCGGCGCAGACAGCAGGAATGCTTCCTGCAGACCCTGGTGGGAGTGCATCCAATGCGTACCGCCCGGCTGCACGGGAAAGTTATACAGCTTGCTGCCATTCGGTGCGATTGCCGGCTGCGTCAGCCGGGGTACGCCATCCTGATTGTTAGGCGGATGAAGGCCGTGCCAGTGAATGGCGGTCGGCACCGGGAGCTTGTTTTCGAGCAGTACGTCAAAGGGCTGGTTAACCGCGAAGCTCAACCCTTGTTTCCCGTTCGCCTGTTTCAGTCCCATCAGGCTCGCCGCTTTGCCATTGACCTCAAGGGTTCGCATCGCCGCCCGCAACCGGATCGCATTAGACGGCGTGCCATCCTCCGTTGAAAGCAACGCGCCGTTGCCGCGATGGCTGAGCAACGCCGCTCCAACGCAGGCCCCTCCTGAGGTAAGAAACGAACGCCGTGAACGTACGCGGGCCAAGGCTCTACCTCTCTTTCGTTTCCTGAATGGGTGTGTATAAATTATATCGAAAGGGTGATCCGGCCATTCCGTCAGATATTCCCGATTTATTTACTTGACCAGGCCAGGCACCTCGGCGCCCAAGTGGGAATACCACGGTGAGGACCTCTCGTCAGATCCGGATGATTAAAAACTTTGATGTGATCGTGATCGGAACAGGTTCAGCTGCCTCGATGGTGGCGTTGCGCTGTCGCGAAGCGGGATGGCAAGTTGCGATCGTGGATGCAAGACCATTCGGAGGTACCTGCTCACTGCGCGGATGCGACCCAAAGAAAGTGCTGGTGGGAGCCGCGGAAGTCTTCGACTGGAGCCGGCGCATGCAAGGGAAGGGAATCAAGGCCGCGAAGCTTCAAATGGATTGGTCCGACTTGATGCGTTTTAAACGGTCTTTCACTGATCCCGTTCCGGAACGCCGTGAAAATGAGTTTGCGAACGCCGGGATCGCAGCGTTCCATGGCCGGGCGCGCTTTGCTGCTCCAACGACGATAGAAGTAGGGCCAGCGACGTTGGAAGGACGGCACGTCGTCATTGCGGCCGGGCAGGTGCCGGCTAATTTGGAGATTCCCGGCGCCGGCCACCTGACGACAAGCGATCAGTTCATGGAACTGGCCGAGTTGCCGCGGAGGATTCTCTTCATCGGAGGGGGATATATCGCGTTTGAGTTTGCGCATCTGGCGGCGCTCGCAGGATCACAGGTGACCGTGTTGCATCGCGGCTCCCGTCCGCTCGCCCTTTTTGACCCGGACCTGGTTGACCAACTGGTTGAGCGAACGCGCGAACTTGGCATTGACCTTCATCTTGAAACCGAAGCCGTAGGAATCGAAAACAGCTCCGCGGAATTAATCGTTCGCGCATTCCACGTTGGGCAGCCGATCAATTTTCAGGCGGACATGGTTGTGCATGCCGCAGGCCGCGTGCCCGAAATCAATGACCTGAATCTCGAGGTTGCGGGTATCGAATGGGATAAGCGGGGAGTGCGCGTCAACCAATACCTGCAGAGTGTGTCCAATCCAGCAGTCTATGCGGCGGGAGATGCTGCGGCGAGTGGAGGCCCGCCCCTGTCTCCCGTGGCGAGCTATGAAGGGCGGCTGGTGGCCGCAAATCTCCTCAAAGGAAACCATCTAATAGCAAATTACCTCGGCGTTCCGTCGGTTGTGTTTAGCATCCCACCGTTGGCTGCCGTTGGTCTGAGTGAACGCGCGGCCCATGATCAGAACCTCAGGTTCAGGATCAAGATGGAGAGGACCTCAAACCTGCCTTGGTCCCGGCGCATTGCGGAAACCCATTCCGGCTACAAGGTGTTTGTGGAAGAGGGCACGGACCGGATTCTGGGCGCCCATATTCTGGGAACCGGAGCAGGCGAAGTCATCAATCTGTTTGCCGTTGCCATTCGGTCCGGGATGCGTGCCACGGACTTAAAGCACACTTTGTTTGCCTATCCGACCAATGGGTCGACTGTGACGCGCATGCTTTAATTGCGAAACTGCTTTAGAGTCCCCAATGCGCCGGCGATTTAGCGCCAACCGAGAGCCGGGGCGACCGTAGTCAGAATTGCCTCCATAACATGAGCATTGTAAGCAACGCCTAGTTGGTTTGGGACAGTTAGCAACAGCGTGTCGGCCTCCGCGATCGCATCATCTTTCCTAAGCTGTTCGATTAGCACATCGGGCTCAGCAGCGTAGCTACGGCCGAAAATTGCGCGTGTGTTTTCGTCAAGGTAGCCGATCTTGTCCTCTTCCTCACCTCCGCGTCCGAAATAGCCACGATCACGGTCGTCGATCAACGCAAAGATACTGCGGCTGACGGAAACGCGGGGAGCGCGCGCGTGGCCGGCCTCCTTCCACGCTTCGCGAAAGGCGCGAATCTGTGCTGCCTGTTGCACATGGAGCGGCTCACCGGTCTCGTCGAATTTGAGGGTTGAGGTCTGCAAATTCATTCCCAGCTTGCCGGCCCAGGCAGCTGTCGCATTCGAAGCTGCGCCCCACCAGATTCGATCACGCAATCCTGCGGAGTACGGCTCCAGTCGCAGCAGCCCTGGGGGATTGGCAAACATCGGCCGTGGGTTAGGCTTAGCGAAGCCCTTGCCGCGCAGCAGTTCGAGAAACTCTTCTGCGTTTCGCCGGCCCATCTCTGCATCGTCTTTGTCTTGAGCTGGACGCTGGCCAAAATACCTCCAACCATCGATCACCTGCTCGGGAGAACCGCGGCTGATTCCCAACTGCAGGCGTCCGCCGGCAATCAGATCCGCGGCGCCGGCGTCCTCCGCCATATAGTGAGGATTCTCATACCGCATGTCGATCACTGCGGTGCCAATTTCGATCGTTCGTGTCTTGGCGCCGGCGGCCGCGAGCAGTGGGAACGGTGATGCCAGTTGGCGCGCGAAGTGATGAACACGGAAGTAGGCTCCGTCCATTCCCAGGCGCTCGGCCTCCACGGCAAGGTCAATGGACTGCAGCAGCGCATCACCCGCCGACTGCGTTCGTGATTGTGGTGAAGGTGTCCAATGCCCGAATGAGAGAAAGCCAATCTTCTTCATGCAAGATAAGTCTACCGTTCCCGTTCGAACTTGTATCCCATTCCCCTACCAGCATGACGGAGGTATTTTGGTTCATCAGGAGCAGACCCGCATTTCCCCTCAGCCGCCAGCCAATTCTTCATGGAAGCGCTACTCCTTTGTCATCCCGAGCGAACCGGGATTTCCTGCCTCAGTGCACTGGACGCCCCCCCACGTGTGCGGCTTTCGTTAAGGAAAGCCGCATGGAGCCCGTCAACGCCACTAGTACCAACAGGAAATCCGGGGAAGCCGAGGGACCTGCTGTGCGCCTTTCCTGAACGCAGCTGCCCAACCGGGGCTCTCCCCATCCCTCGCTAACCGACGCTAAGGTGAAGCACCACGTTTGTGCTTTTGCTTTGTTGTGCGGCCGGGGATGTCGGTAACAGAAGGTACCGGGCATGTAGGTAACACTTTCGTCGAAGTTGAAGTTAAACGAGCTTGGAGAAAAAAGGAAATCCAAGTCGCCGCCGAAGCTGTGGGAATGTGGGAAGCTCGCGGTTGTTTGCGAGCTTTCCAAGGCGGTGTGGGAAGAGAGGGAAAGGGCTTTTTACTTTTCCTCTCTTTCCATAGCGCCGGCATTTCCACAGCTGTTCACTTCCTCTATGGCCGGCATCGTTTGCAAAACGAGCTTATGGCTATCGAATCGCGCCAAGGGGAAGGTTGCAAATTGAACGTCCCAGTAGCGATCGTCGATCGGCTCCATGCCAATGGATTCTCCGCCTAGGGACTTGCTGATAAAGATCTGTGTGCCTTTCCAGAAGAAGGTTCCATCCGGATAAACCCGCTTGGGCTTGATGTTGCTGTCGTATTCCGGTTCAGGAATTCGATCCGGGTAGATACGCGACGAACTCTGGTAGCAAGAGGCCGGTGTCTTCAGCTCGAGCGCCTCGTGTGGACGTTCCTGGTTGAATTGTTGACGGAACCGATCAAAAGCCTTTTGTTGCGCTCTGCGGTCGGCCGCCGGCGGTTTCGCCGTCTCCGCCTTCAACGTCCGATGCATGCGCTCGTGACGACCATTCTGCTCCGGATGACCTGGCTTGATCCGCTCCGGCGCGATGCCCAGCTTCATCCAGGAGATCGATAAACGCGAAATGCCAGCGATGGCTCGGGAGGCAAACGGAGCGCCGTTATCGGTTCTGATCCTCTGCGGCAGGCCGTATTCTCGAAAGGCTGCCGCAAAGATGGCTTGCACCTGCTCGGTATTGGTCTTCTCCACGCTTTGACAGCGCAGCAAATAGCGGCTGTGCGCATCCGTCATCGTCAACGGATCAATCCGCTCTCCCTTGCCCGTCCGAAACCAGCCCTTGAAGTCTGCACACCATATCTGGTTGGCCTTTTCGACCTCCTCAAACGGCTTGGTATACAAAGGAATCCGCAACCGTTTGCGCTGGGGTGTGCTCAAACCTGCCCGCCGCAAGATCTCTCCAAAAGTGCTCACCACTGGCCAATGGACACCGCTTTTCGTCGCCATAAGACGGGCCCGTAGCTTCTTGGCTCCCCAACTCGGATGCGCCTGCTTCAGTCGCAAAACCTGCTCCTCGATCCCACAATCGGTCTGGTTGGGATGATTACCAGCTCCATAGCGGCGGTCCTTCAATCCAGCTAATCCCTCCCCCTCATAGCGATCTACCCAAACGTAGCCGGTCTTGCGTGCTATGCCGTAGATCCGGCATAGCTCCGCCATCGTGAAACTTCCGCTGTCGTACTCCAAGACAAACCGCGTCCTCTCGTCCACCACATCCATCACTTTCCAGGGCATGCTCTCTTGTACCTGCCCTACGCTCTGGACGAAACGTGTTACCCACTTGCCCGGTCCTTTGTGTTACCTACTTGCCCGGTCCGTACCTTGTGTCAGGGCACGACTTTAGTCGTGCCGTAAGTAATTGTAAATACGTCGGGCTTTAGCCCCTGAGGTACGGCTTTCTCACGCAACAGCGAGTTTTTCCGCAACCTCTTCAGCCCCTGCGACGGCGAAACCCGCACGTGATGCCCGTTCAGAAGCAATGCTCGGCGACCGTGGCCCCTATACTAAGACCATGAGACCAGAAAGCTTTCAAGAGGGCCAACAGGTCAGGCTACGAGTTGAGCTTGACGCAAACGCCGACATCCCACCTGGCGCGATAGGGACCGTGACTCGCTCTTCCCTGCAACTTCTGAGTATTCGCTTTGAGACTCGCGTCGTCCATGAGATCCCCGCCGGCGATGTCGAGCCCTTGATGCTCACATCGGAAATTCAACGTCCGAAGAAGGACGTCATTCTGGCTCAACTGAATGGTCGCATGACATTCGGCAACGATCTACAGCGGGTGAAGACAGAGCTGGCGTCATTAGCCGGCGAAGCGAAAATGATTCTGATTCTTGACCTGTCGAACGTAGAATACGCCGACAGCTCGGGACTGGGTGCGCTCCTTTACCTGGATGGAGTTGCCCAACAGGCTGGGTCTACACTTCGAGTCGCGGGGACTACACGACGAATCCTTGATCTCCTCAAGATGACCCACACGGACAAAGTCCTCACCTTGGATCCGGATGTCTCGAGCAGTCTAAGTCACAGCGTCTTTTGAAGAGGTGTTGAGGAGCGCAGCCACATGATCGAGACCGGTGCATACGGGGACCGGATGGCAGGCTATTTACACATAGCCAAATCGCCAATCCATGCCAAGCTGGGTTCCGGCAGATCCGAACTGGCAGTGACCAGACTTCATGCGCCAAACGGATTTTCCGAGCCAACCAGCCCTATTCCTCTGGAAAAGGCGTACTCCATCCATCTGCATCTTCGCGCCAACCACGGGGGCCGTTTGTGGCTCTCCGGGAAACTGGTACCCACAGGCAAACGACCTTCGGGGGGAGTAACGATTCTGGATCTTGAACAAGATCCAATCGCTTTCTTTCCTAATCCGATTGACGTCGTACAGTTCTATATACCGTGCCAGGCTCTCGAAGAATTCGCTTACGAAAATCGCATCACCGGGATGAATGCTCTCGCGTGGCCGCATTGTGAGATGGACGTGACGCTTCGACATCTCGGCGTCACCGTCCTCACCGCGGTTCAACAACACCAGCCTGCACCGAAGATCTTTCTGGATCACATCGGTAACGCGACCCTCGCGCATGCGGCTTACGCTTATGGAAGAGTGACGCCAGGTTCGGTCCGAGGGCAGCTTGCTCCCTGGCAGGTTCGAAGAGCGAAAGACCTTCTGGAGGCACACCCGCACGGTAATCTCTCTCTGGCTACGATAGCCGGCCAGTGCAATCTATCTGTGAGCCACTTCTCGCATGCTTTCCGGCGAACCTTCGGTCGGCCTCCCCACCGTTGGCTGCTGGAGCGCCGGCTGGAAATAGTGAAAGACCTGCTGCTGACGTCGCGCTTGACGCTTGCGGAGATCGCGAACAAATGCGGTTTTGCCGATCAACCGGCACTGAACCGATCGTTCAAGCGTATCGCGGGCGAAAGTCCAGGCGAATGGCGCAGAAGCAGAAAAGGCTATCTCTGAGCAGCTTTGGTCAAGACTGAACGCGCACATCGCTTCTACGATTCGTATGCAGGAGAGAAGAAATGCAGCGATTCAAACTGGCCACCGTCCTTGCCCTTGCCGCTTCATTTTCAGTATTCGCCCAAATGAAACCTGATGGGCATCAGGCCACGGACAAAGAAAAAATTGCAGATGCTCTGCGCGCAGGACCGGCGTTTATTACCAAAGACGCTGTGATCGCAGACTGGGCAACGAACCCCAAAGATCCAAATTCTCAATATAGAGTTCTGCGGCCCGGCAAAAGCGACTGGACCTGTCTGCCGGGTATTCCCGGATATCCCCATGACGAGCCAATGTGCCTCGACAAAACCTCTATGCAATGGATCAAAGACTCGCTCGCCGATCGTCCCATACACATCGATCAGATCGGCGTGATGTACATGTTCTCGGGAGCGTGGGTGCCTGACCTGCATGGAACATCGCACAGCGCAGACCACACGTATCACGTGGGTCCTCATGTGATGATTATCACGCCCCACAATGAAGATCTGGCAAAGTTCAATCGCGATGGATCAACCGGTCAGGTTTATATTTCGCATCTTCCGGGACATTCTGAGCTGTACATGATCATGCCCTTCAAGGACTGGCCTACGCAGTAGGACAATCCCGCGGATGAAGAAGAGACGAACAGTGAGAAGACCAGGCCCTGGAAGCCGATTTAGACCAACTGGTGTCCGAAGAGGAGGGGACCTAACGCGCTAATCGCGCTCCTTTCTTGGACAAATCGCGAAAACCATCCACGCGTTGTTCGAGAACTGAAAGCCATCCGCCCGTTGTTCGACAACTTTGTGCATCTGAGCTTTCGAAGGAGGCACAAGCCGTGTCGATTCCCCTCCGGTCTCAGGCACCCAATGAAGCCCCTGTCCGCGGGGCCCAGGATGCTCGCGGCTTTCGCCAATACGTTTGGAATTACGTTTCCCGATCTCCCCTGCGTTCTCTGTGGAATCTTCAGGGGATATCTGTGCGGGTCATCGCAAAAAATACCTGGAACTCGATGTTTGCCGACAACCTCCTTGGCCGCTCCGCCGAGCTCGGCTTCTATTTCATCTTTGCCCTATTTCCCACCCTGGTTTCAGCCTGTTCCATCCTCGGCCTGGCTGCCCGCTCAGCCGCTAATTTCTATGAACATCTTTTGCAGTACCTCTGGCTGGTGGTTCCTCCCAGTGCCCTGGGAACCGTGCTGGAGGCCTTTAATCAAGCCACGGCTGCCGCGACCACCGGTAAGCTGACCTTCGGGCTGGTAGCCGCTTTGTGGTCGGCTTCCGTAGGTTTTTCCGCAATTCAAGACAGCCTCAACGTGGTTTACCGGGTGAAGGAAAGCCGCCCCTATTGGAAGGCCAGGCTTTCAGCGATCGCCGTCACGTTTGTGCTTTCGATCGTCATCACTCTCATGCTTGCCTCGTTGCTGACAGCTGACTTTCTTGCCCGCATCGCTCGCCTTCATATCTATCATCACTTTCTGGCCGCATGCGCTGTTGGCTCCCTGAGGACTATAGGGTGGCTCGTTGCCACAGCATTTCTTTCCTTACTTTTCGCCCTCATCTATTACTTCGGGCCGGATGTCAAAGTAAGCCACTGGCATTGGCTCACGCCCGGCTCTGCTCTGGGCATGCTCGGATGGCTCGCCTGCTCGCTTGGGCTTCGGATCTACGTTCACTACATCAACAACTACTCGGCTACCTATGGATCTCTCGGTACCGTCATTATTCTGCTGACCTGGTTTTATCTCAGCGGACTGATGCTGCTGCTGGGAGGCGAGATCAATAGCGAAATCGAGGCCGCGGTCAAGGAAAAGAGCCTGGCTGCTGCAGGTATGTTGAAACCAGAAATTGTGAGCTCGCCATCCATCGCGCCCTCCTAGTGAGGCTGTGGATCAAACCACGGCGCCGCATTTATGCATCTGATGGGAAAAATGGCGTGGATCGAGCTAGTAAATAGGATATCTTTCGAATGCCGGCTCAATCCAAGGTGAACAACAATAGGGTGAAGAACCAAAAGATTGGCCTCAATCGGCTATGTAAAGCATTAATCCTGGCGAGCGTGCTGGCTTCTTGCGCTGAATTGCCGGCGCAAAGTACGAGCCAGCCCTCACAGCGGGCCCCCGCACAGCTGCCCAAGACCGCTCCCGCCACCGCGAGCATCTTGTCCTCCTATGAAGGGCAGAACGTCACCGCGATCGAGATCGCCGGGCGCCCCGGCCTAGACACCACCCAGCTAACCCCTCTGTTTCAACAACACCCCGGGGAGCCCTTCGTAAAAGCGAAGGTGGATGCCACCATCGCTGCGCTGAAAAGTTCGGGGAAATTCAATGAAGTGCAGCTTCAGGTAGAACCCGAGGCGAACGGTGTCCGGGTCTTGCTGATTCTGGAACCCGCCATCTGGTTCGGGATGTTCGAATTTCCTGGAGCCGAACGTTTTCCCTACTCCAAATTAGTACAAATCGCGAACTACCCTCCGCAAGCGCCCTACAACGCGAGCGACGTGCAGCGAGACAGCGAAGCGTTGGTTCGTTTCTTTCAGCAGGAGGGCTATTTTGAAGCCGAGGTCCGTCCCCAGGTAAACCTGGACATCGCCCACAACGTAGCCAACGTACGCTTTATGGTCAGCCTCAATCGGAAGGCGAAATTCGGTGCGATAGACATTGCCGATACCACGCCGGAGCAAGCCGCCAAAATGGCCAAAAGCCTGCAGGGAATTAGGGCGCGAGTCAGGGGCGCAGCCATCCGTCCGGGAAAGAAGTACCGTCACGCGACCCTGAACAATGCCCAGCGATATCTACAAAAGGGGCTGGAGAAGAGAGACAAGCTGGCCGCCCAGGTAAAGCTTGCCGGGGCTGCCTACACAGCTGAAACCAACCGCGCCGATATTCACTTCAATGTACAAGAGGGTCCGACCGTCCATGTGCAGGTGAAGGGCGCGCACCTTTGGAGCTGGCAGCGCAAGTCGTTACTGCCCATCTATCAGGGCGTAGGCGTCGATCCCGAGCTGGTACAGGAAGGCCGTGAGGCGTTCGTCTCTTACTTTCAAGACAAAGGCTTTTTTGATGTCGATGTCGATTCTCAGTTTCATAAGGAGAACTCGGTCGACACTATCGTCTACGTCATCACGAAAGGAAAGAAACACAAGGTGACCGCGGTGAGTGTGGCCGGCAACAGCCAAATCAAGACCCCGAACCTGACGGCCTTGATCACGGTAAAGAAGTCGCACCTATTCTCACCCGGCGACTACAGCGAGAAACTGGTTCGCGCCAGCCAAAAGAATCTCACCGCGCTCTATCAATCCGAGGGATTCAGCAGCGCCCAGGTAACTTCATCGGTGAGCAAGAAGAACGGCAACCTCACCGTGGCCTTCCACGTAGTCGAGGGCCCGCGAGATATTGTGAGCTCGCTCAAGATTGAGGGAGCCGATACCTTCCCCGAGTCAAAATTCGCGCCCAACGGTCTTAAGCTCGCTGAGGGCAAACCGTACTCGCAAAAGTTGGTCGAGTCTGATCGTGCCAACATCGTTGCTCACTATCTGCAGGCAGGCTACCTGACCTCCAGCTTCCGTCAAACCGCAACCGTAGCCTCCAAGAGCGATCCTCATCACATCAATGTGGTCTATCACATCTACGAAGGCCCGCAGGTCTTTACCAAGGATGTTTTAACCCTGGGGCGCGTGCGTACGAACCAGAGGCTTATCAATATGGATGTAGCCACCATTGTTCCCGGTCATCCGCTTACTGAGGGGCAGCTGCTTACCTCGGAGAGCAACCTTTATAATCACACCGGAGTCTTCGATTGGGCAGAGGTCGATCCCCGAAGCCAGATAACCACCCAGACCAAGGAAGATGTGCTGGTCAAAGTGCACGAGGCCAAGAGAAACACCCTGACCTATGGCTTCGGTTTTGAAGTGGTCAATCGCGGTGGCAGCGTTCCCAGCGGCACGGTCGCACTTCCGAACTTACCCCCGGTTGGACTACCCTCCAACTTCACCACCAGCGAAACGACGTACTATGGTCCGCGGGGAAGCTTCCAGTACACGCGCAACAACGTGCGTGGCAAGGGTGAATCGCTCTCAGCTACAGCGTTTGCCGGCCGTCTTGATCAGCGAGTGGCAGGCTATTACATAGATCCCCAATTCAGGTGGTCAAAATGGGGATCAACCACATCTATTCTGGCGGAACGAGACGAAGAAAACCCGATCTACTCTTCCCAGGTTGAAAACGGCAGCTTCCAACTGCAGAGATTTCTGGATAAGAAGAAGACCGATGTCTTCTTCCTGCGTTACAGTTTTAGTCAAACTGACCTAACTCGCATATTGATTCCTGAACTGGTGCTGCCTCAGGACCAACACGTTCGTCTCTCCACCATCGCGGCCAATTTCACCCACGATACCCGTGACAATCCGCTGGATGCGCACAAAGGCATGCTGGACTCTATCGAGCTTGACTTCAATGACACCAAGCTCGGCTCCAGCGTCGACTTCGCCAAACTGATCGGACAGGCAGCCTACTATCGGCCGATGTCTCACAAGATCGTATGGGCCAACAGTATTCGCATCGGCCTGGCCCAACCTTACCAAAACAGCTATGTGCCCCTGAGTGAGGCGTTCTTTACCGGCGGGGGCAACACTTTGCGCGGCTTTCCTCTGGATGGCGCCGGACCGCAGCGGCAAGTTCAGGTCTGCAGCACAGGATCCTCCACCGACTGTTCCTACATCCAGGTGCCCAGCGGAGGAAACGAGCAATTGATTATCAACACCGAGGCCCGCATTCCGCTACCCATCAAAAAGGGTCTGGGTTTTGTCGTCTTCTACGACGGAGGCAACGTCTTTCCTACCGTCGGCTTCCATGACTTTGCCTCGCTCTACAGCAACAACGTAGGACTCGGCTTACGCTATGCCACGCCCGTCGGTCCGGTAAGAATCGATCTTGGTCATAACCTCAATCCCGTGCCGGGAGTTAAATCCACGCAATATTTCGTTAGTATCGGCCAGGCATTTTAATAGGGGGCGTCTCGTGAATACCGCTGCCGCATCACCTAATCCTCAAGGGACACCGGAGCGTCCCCATCGCCATCCCCGGTGGGGGAAAGTCGTTGCCTGGGCCGCCATCGCTGTAGTGGCTCTCCTGCTGATCGTAGCGGTGGCCCTCACCATCGTGCTGCGCAGCCCACGGTTCCATAATTACGTCCTAAGCACCATTCAACGCAAGGCCAGTGAGAGCATCGGCACGCGGGTCCAGTTACAAAACTATGCCCTCAACCTTTCCCATCTCGACCTGGACATCTACGGATTAACGGTTCACGGCGCCGCTCCCTATCCGGATCCGCCGCTGTTGCAAGTGGCACACGCC
This sequence comes from uncultured Acidobacteriaceae bacterium, assembly GCA_963711525.1. Lineage (GTDB taxonomy): Bacteria > Acidobacteriota > Terriglobia > Terriglobales > Acidobacteriaceae > PALSA-350. Next base: position 1,111,297 of record CAVQEO010000001.1, read on the forward strand.
GAGGTGGGCGTGCGCATTGTTTCCGTCCTCCATCAGAAGTGGTACCTGGATAGCGTTGTGGTGGACCAACCGGTGGTGAAGGTTTTCACCGACGCCCATGGCGTTTCCAACATTCCGGTGATCAAGAGCAGCGGCTCCAGCAGTAATAACATCAGCCTCTTCGACCTAGGAATTCGCCACGCGGTGCTCGACCAGGGAGCGGTCTACTACAACAATCGCCAGAGTGTGCTCTCCGCGGATCTGCACAACGTAGACTTCCGCGCCTCCTTTGACAGCCTGCTGCAGAAGTATTCCGGGAAATTGAGCTATACGGATGGTCAACTCCAGTCAGGAACATTCAAGCCCATCCCGCACAATCTCGATGCGGAATTCGATGCGACGCCCACCACCTTCCACTTGACACAAGCAAAGCTAACCAGCGATACCTCGCAGGTTGTGCTGACGGCGACGGTGCAGGACTATAGTCATCCCAGCGTCCAGGCGCATTACGACGCGCTGCTCGACGCCGGCCAGTTTCGCAAAATCCTCGCGAACCCTTCGCTGCCGGTTGGATTGATTCACGCCACCGGAACAGTCGACTACCAGGAGATTGCCAACCGCTCCCCGCTCGATACAGTCGTGGTCAAAGGCGATCTGAACAGCAAACAACTGGATGTGCAAACACCGGACGTTCGCTCGCAAATCAGGGATATTGCTGCCCATTACACGCTCGAAAATGGAGATGCGACGCTTGCGGATTTCCGCGCCAGTCTTCTAGGCGGCCTGCTCACCAGCTCCGGCAAGATGAGCAATATCGACGGTAACCCACATTCGAACTTCAAGGCGTCTCTACGCGGCATTCGCCTGGCGGATGTGAGCCACGCCATGAAATCGTCGGCGGTGCCCAAGAACATCGCCTTGGGGGGCGTGCTCAATGCGGATGCGAATGCCGCTTGGGGAAAGACCTTTGACGATGTCGTAGCCCACGTTGACTCCGCCGTGCAAGCCAAGGTATCCGCGGCGCCTCCCAGGTCGTTCCCGTGGACAGCGCCATTCATGGCACGTACACCGGCAGCAATCAGTCGCTAGCGCTTAAAAAGAGTTATCTGAAGACCCCGCAAAGTACCTTGACTATGAACGGTGTGGTGAGCCAACGGTCGAGTCTCGATGTGAAGTTCCAATCCAACAACCTGGGCGAGCTGGAAACCATTGCGGACCTGTTTGCCACTTCCAATCAACCGTTAGGTCTTGCCGGTACCGCGACCTTTGCCGGAACGGTGCGCGGAACGACCAGCGCACCTCGTTTGACTGGGCAGTTGGCCACCACTCAATTCCGCATCAACGGAACCGAGTGGCGCGTGCTGCGTACCGATGTAGATGTGAGCCCGTCCCTGGCCAGCCTGCAGCACGCGGATCTGGAACCAGCAGGGCATGGAAAGATCACCTTCAACGTCAGCGCGGGTCTGCGCAAGTGGTCGTTCACCAACGCAAGTCCCATCCAGGTAGATCTCAACGCCTCGCAGTTGGATGTTCAGGAGCTGGTGAAGCTGTCAGGTCAGCAAGTGCCGGTGACGGGTACGCTGGCGGCGAACGTGCAAGTGCACGGCACGGAGTTAAGTCCAATCGGGCAAGGGAATCTCTCCTTGAGCCATGTCACTGCTTATGACCAGCCGATTACTTCAGCCACGTTGAAGTTCGCAGGAACGGGAGATGAAGTGCATGGCGATCTAGGCGTCCAGCTTCCCGCGGGCAATGTGCAGAGCAAGGTGAGCGTTCGTCCACGGCAGAAGAGTTATAACGCCCAGCTTACTGCCTCGGGCATACGTCTCGACCAGTTGCAGGCCTTGCAGGCGCAGAAGATCGACGCTAAAGGAGTCGTGAGCATCGAAGCAAAGGGGGCGGGTACATTCGACAACCCGCAACTCGACGCCACGCTGCAGATTCCGCAAATCGAGGTGCAGAATCAAAAGATCGCCGATGTTCATTTGCAGATGAACGTAGCCAATCACCTGGCTACCGCCGATCTCACTTCAGCGGCGGTGGGTACGCAAATCAAGGCCAACGCCAAGGTCAACCTTACCGGAGACTACGCGGCAGACGCGACCCTCGATACGCAGACCATTCCCTTACAGCCCATCTTCGCGATCTATGCTCCTGATCAGGCTGCGGATTTGACCGGACAGACGGAGCTGCACGGGACCCTCCACGGCCCGCTCAAGAACACGAAACTGCTGGAAGCGCACATCACGATTCCAACCCTGAAGCTCGCCTATAGCAACACCATCCAGTTAGCGGAGACCGCTCCTATCAAGGTCGACTACAAAGACACAGTGATCACCTTCGAGCGTTCGGGTCTCAAGGGCACGGATACCGATCTGCAGTTTTCAGGTTCGATGTCCACGGTAAAGAATGCGCCTGTATCTTTGCTGCTGTTGGGCACGGTGAATCTGCACCTGGCGCAGGTGTTCGCGCCCGATATCCGGAGTTCCGGAGAGCTCAAATTCAATATCAATACCAATGGAGCGACAAATAGTCCCAACTTCGGCGGCCAGATCCAGATCGTCGATGCAAACTTCGCCAGCGGCGATCTACCCGTCGGCTTGCAGCACGGAAATGGAGTGCTTGCCTTAACCAAGGACCGGCTCAACATCACGACTTTTCAAGGGACTGTCGGTGGGGGCACGGTGACTGCCCAGGGTGGAGTTGCCTATCAGCCGAGTGTGCAGTTTGACTTGGGGATGTCAGCCAAGGGTGTTCGTGTGCTCTACCCGGAAGGGGTTCGTGAAACCGTAAACGCCAATATTCGGCTTGCGGGCACCACTGACAACGCTGTTCTGGGCGGCCAGGTAAATCTGGCAGAGCTCTCGTTTACTCCGGCCTTCGATCTGAACAGCTTTATCAACCAATTTTCTGGCGGAGTCTCCCCGCCGGCCACGCCGGGGCTCGCGCAGAATATCCAGTTGAACCTGGGTGTGACTTCCCAGAATGACATTAACCTGGTGAGCAGAACAGTCAGCATCAACGGCTCGGCCAACCTGCGGGTGCGGGGCACCGCGGCCGACCCAGTGATCCTGGGACGCGTAAACCTCAGCGGCGGCGACATCATTCTCAACGGCGATAGGTTCGTGCTCAATGGCGGAACCATCGAGTTCGTCAATCCTTCGGAGACCCAGCCCGTCGTGAATCTCGCCCTCAACACGACCATCCAGCAATACAACATTTCTATGCGCTTCAACGGTCCCATCGATCAGTTGCGCACCAACTACTCTTCCGATCCATCGCTGCCGGCAGCCGACATCATCAACCTGCTGGCCTTCGGTACCACCACCGAGGCGGACGCCGCCACTTCGACTCCAGCAAACCAGGCAGCGGAGTCGCTGGTGGCCTCGCAGGTAAGCAGCCAGGTGACCAGCAGGGTCTCGAAGGTCGCAGGCATTTCCCAGCTTTCCATCAATCCTGTCCTGGCGGGTGGTACGAGCCAGGGACCTCCAGGCGCGAATATCACTATTCAGCAACGGGTCACTGGAAGTCTCTTCGTTACGTTTTCCAGCAATGTGGCCTCGACGCAGAACCAAACCATCCAGGGGCAATACCAGATTTCGCCCCGGCTCGCGGTCAGCGCCACCCGCGATCAGAACGGAGGCGTCGCGTTCGACACCCTGATCAAGAAGACCTGGTAGGGATATCTATACCGGCACATACTGGTTGAGATACCGCTTAGCCATGCGGAACCCGACCTTGTACGGTTCGCTGAAATCGGGGCCTGGATTGTCTGCTGCGCCGTAGAGATTGTCTTCGTGCTCAATGCTCATTGCGCCCTGATAGCCGACGCTTTGCAGAACGCCGAAGAGCCCGGGCCAATTGATACTGCCCATTCCAGGAATGCGGAATTGCCACCACTTGGCTTGGTCTACCGGCACGATTCCCCCTCGCCGCACGATGTCCCAATGAATCTGGGTATCCTTCAAATGGACATCGTAGATCTTGTCGACGAAGTCTTTCGCAGTTTGAATGGGATCCATCATCTGCCACAGTAGATGAGAGGGATCGTATTGCAAACCAACGTAGGGGGAATCCTTGAAGCCGTTGAAAAGCGCTTCGAATCCCACCGGGCTGGTGGCAATGTTAGGGCCCCCCTGCCAGGGCTCCCACAAAATGCGCACCTTGTACTGTTGGCAGGCGGCGAAATACTTCTCGTTGTAAACGCGCACGATCTCGTCCACTTGAGCTTCAAACGTCTTGGAGGTATCTTTGCCCGACTGCGTCCCTATATAGGGAACGCCCAGCTTGCCAGCCAGTTCAATCGCTTTAACGAAGTTGCTGTTCTCCACTTCGCGCTTTGCGGGGTCCGGGGCGATGTGATTTCCGCTCACTTGAAGGGCCGAAACGTGCATACCTTTCGATGACAGATGATCCTTGACTCTTCCGATTTCATCGTCCGTAAGCTTCGCCGTATCCAATCCCGGGGTGCCTGCTCCGGCAGACAGGATCATGTTGTTGAACCCTTCCTGCAGGGCGAAGTCCACGTTACCTTCGGTATATTTGCCTAAAATGCCAAGACGAGGCTTCCATTCCGGCGGGCGCGCTCCCGCTTTAGGCAAGGCTGCGAGGCACGCCGCCACAGTTGCGGATCCGAGTAAAGTACGCCGGCTTATATTTCCGTTGGGCATAAGGGTTCCTCCGTAGGGCGCCATAGTTTCCTCTCTTTCTTGCAAGTCCAAGCGCGATAGCGCCTTCTCGAAGTTGCGCCAACATCGGCGCGACGTCAGACAATGATTGAGTGACATCGTTCATCCTCCAGCATTATAGTTGTCCTCGGTGTCCCGGGCTGGGCGCTGTGGCTCGCACCGTTCTTCAAGAGGTTTCTGATGCTCAAGTTGACTCGCCGCAAATTTCTCGGTTCCGCTGTAGCTGCCGCCGTATGCTCCCGGTTGGCCATCGCCCGAAATGAGAAGCTGCGCATTGGTGTGACCGACTGGAACCTGAACCTGGGCGCGAACCCGGATGCTGTGCCACTGGCCGCAAAACTCGGGTTTGAGGGGGTTCAAATATCCTTCGGGCGAAAGCTCGTGGATGACAAGATGCCGGCTGACGATCCGGAAGTGATTGCCCGCTACCTCAGCCTTTCCAAGCAATATAAGATTCCGATCGACGGAACCTGCGTCGATAAGCTGCACGACAATGGTCTGAAGAGCGACCCGCTCGCCCAGAAGTGGGTACTCGACTCCATTCGGCTGACTAAGGCTTTGCACACCAAGGTACTTCTGCTGCCCTTCTTCGCCCGCTGGGCTCTGCGGACCAGGGAGGAAATGGATTATGTGGGTGATGCGCTGCGCGACCTGGCGCCGGAAGCAACCAAAGCGGGAGTCATCCTGGGCCTTGAGGACACTATTTCCGCAGAGGATAACGTGCGCATCATGGAGAGATCGCGCTCCGCAAGCGTCCTCGTGTACTACGACGTGGGTAACTCGACGGAGGCCGGATTCGATCCGGTGAAAGAGATCCGCTGGCTCGGGAAAGACCGGATTTGCCAATTCCATCTCAAGGATAATCCGCACTACCTCGGTGATGGAAGCATTCAGTTTGGGCCCATCATGCAAGCGATTCGGGATATCGGATTCTCCGGGTATGCCAACCTGGAGACGGACGCCCCTTCGAAGCAATTGGAGGCGGATATGTGCAAGAATCTGGCGTACATCCGCGAGATCATGGCGCGAAAATAGGAGCATCGTATGGCAAGCTTGGATTTGGTCGCACTTTGGGAAGATCACTGCCGCTGCGAGTTCGAGACCCGAGATGTGAATGCCACGATGGCTTCCATGGTCGCGCAGCCATATGTCAATCACATCCCGACCATGACGGGTGGGGTGGGACACGAACAGTTGAAGCGTTTCTACGCCTTCCATTTCATACCAGTCAATCCGCCCGACTTTCGTCTGACGCCGATTAGCCGCACGGTTGGCACGGACACGATCGTGGACGAATTCATCGTCCACTTTACGCATACCACGCAGATGGATTGGCTAATGCCAGGAATTCCGCCGACCGGGCGGGCCGTGGAAATCCCAACGGTGGCTATTGTCAAGTTCGAAGGCGACAAGTTGGTACACGAGCATATCTACTGGGACCAGGCTTCTGTGCTGGTTCAGATTGGCCTGCTTGACCCTCGTGGATTGCCCGTGGCGGGAGCCGAGACCGCTCATAAAGTAATGGATAAATCGCTTCCCAGCAATAGCTTGATGGAGCGCTGGCACGAGAGCGAAGGAAAGCGAACCTGACCCGAGAAAATTCGTGGATCGAAAAGACGTAACCGTAACAGTGATGAGTGTGGCCTGGATAGGCAGGCTATCAAAAACTGTTCCAGGAAATATCTGGCTACTCGGTTCTCAGTGCTTGCATAGGTTCGACGGTCGCGGCTCGGCGGGAAGGCAGATAGCACGCAACGTAGGCAACGGCAACCACGCCGAGAGTGATGGTGACGTAGGTGACTGGATCCACTGGACTCACGTTGAATAGGAGCGAGGACATCAGCCGCATAGTGACAAAGGCTGTGACCAGACCGCACGCTGCGCCAATGAGGGTCAGCCGCAGTCCCTCGCGTACAAACATGGCGGTCAGCGTCGGGCGCTGCGCGCCCAGCGCCATGCGAATGCCGATTTCGCGGGTGCGTTGCGATACCGAATACGAGATGACTCCGTAGATTCCCACCATTCCAAGCAGCAGAGCCATGCTTCCCGCAACGCAGAGCATCACCAGGGTAAGGGAAGTCCGCGCCATCGATTTGGTGTAAAACGCACCAAGTGTGGAAACATTCGCCAGGGGAACGTCGGGATCGACGGACCAGACTCGCTCCTGCACCTCGTTCATGAAGCTACGAGATCCGGCGCGCGGACTACGCAGGGTGAATGCAATATTGCGATGCAGCGTTTGTTTTTGACCCTCGAAACGGTCAAGCATCACGGGCCAATACGCCGAGGTGGGCGCGGCTTTGTCCACGCCGTCGTCATGCACGTCCTGCACTACGCCGACGATCTCGCGCCAGTCGTCGGTGTTGGCCACGCGAATCCGTTTACCCAGGGCGCCATTCGGGTCATGCCAATACTGGCGTGCGAAATTTTCTGAGATGATGGCGACCGGCCGCTTCTGGTAGGTGTCAGTCCAGGTCAGATCCCGGCCGGCGAGAAGCTGTGTGCCCAGGGTCGAGAAGAATCCGGGAGAGATGAATTTGAAGCGGCGAATCGGCGGTAGCTCGCCCTCCCCATAAACATGATCCTGGGCAAACAGCACATCGTTCGAGCTCCGCCCATCCATGGGTACCGCAGTCGAGAAGCTGACGGAAGAAACTCCGGGAATCGCGGCGAGCCGGTGCAATATTTCTTCGTAGGTGCGGACGACGCGCTCGGGCTGATCGTCTGGTATCTGCGCTTCCGGAATATAGAAGCGGAATGTCTGTACCGCATCGGGAGCGGCGAAACCGGGAGACACATGCATCAAGGCGTGAAAGGTGCGGATCATGAGGCCGGAGCAGATGAGCAGAACCAGGGCAAGCGCGACCTGCACCACAACCAGGGTCTGACGCGCGCGATGCCGTTCCCGGCTCTGGCTCAGCGCGCGGCCACCCTCGCGGAGACCGCTGTGGGCACTTGCGCCCGCGTACTTGAGGACCGGGATGACACCGATGAGCAGACTGGTAAAGAGGCTGAGCCCAAGGGTGAAAAACAGGACCGGGAGATCGATGCCAATTTCATCGACGCGGGGGAGGCCGGTGGGGGCCATTGACACCAGAAGGCGCAGCGCGCCGTAGGCCAACGCGAGCCCGATCAGGCTGCCCGAAAGCCCGAGGACGACGCTCTCGACCAGCAGTTCCGCCGCGATTCGCCCCCACCCTGCACCCAGAGCAGAACGAATCGCCAGCTCCTGACGGCGACCTTCGACGCGGACCAGCAGTAGATTCGCGACGTTTGCGCAAGCGACCAGCAGAACCAGAGCGATCGAGCCCATCAGGACCCACAAAACGTTGCCCACATTCCCGATCACGTCTTGCTTGAGCGGACGGAGATTGGGGGCGAGCCGCACTTTTTCGAACATGCTGGCGCTGAATCCGTCCGGAGGCGGGAAACTTCGCAAGGTCACCGGAATGAGCCGCGCCATATCTGTGGTGGCCTGGGTCATGGTGACCCCAGGCTTCAGGCGAGCAAGCGCTCTCTGGCTAAAGTCGCCGAGCTTGGTTTTGTTGCGATCCCATTGGAAAGGCAGGAACAGCGCGACATCCGGCTGATCGAGAAAGTGAAATCCCCTCGGCAGAACGCCGATGATTTCTCTCGGCTTACCGTCTACCGTGATGGAGCGCCCAATGACAGAGGATTCGCCGCCAAACTTGCGCTGCCAGTACCCGTAGGAGAGCACTACCGTTTGCGGCGCGCCGGCCGAATCGTCCTTGCGGGTAAAGAGGCGGCCGAGTACGGGAGCCACTCCCAGAATCGGCAGCGTGCCATCGGTAACGTCCAGACCTGGCACGTGCTCGGGCTTGCCGGCGCCGGTCACGTCCAGCGCATCGCCGTCGTAGGCGCCGATATCCTGGAAGGTGGTGTTCTGCTCGCGATCGATAAAGTAATTGGACGCTGCCATATTCAGATCGTTGATGCCGATCCCGGGCGCCGTATACCACACACCGATCAACTGCTCAGCATGGGGGTAGGGCAATGGCTTCAGGAGTACACCCTCGAGCACGCCGAAAATCACCGTGTTCGCGCCCACACCGACGGCGAGCGTAATCAACGTAATCGTGGTAAACAGGGGTGCACGGCTGAGCCGCCGCAGGACCTGCTTGAGTTGGTCAACCAACATTGCCATGGCGTGCGCCTCGCAGTGAGACCTATTACGTCATAAGGCAAAGGAAGGTTCCAACAATTCGAGGAAGGCCCACTCAAGCCAACGGTTTTGGCTTGAGTGGGGGGTAGTCATCGCTCAGGCCGCGCGATGCGGAAGAGTCCAGTCACGCCGGATGTAGTGGCAAGTGTAGCCATGTGGATACTTTTCCAGATAATCCTGATGTTCGGGTTCAGCTTCCCAAAATGGACCAGCCGGCGCTACCTGGGTCACGACTTTTCCAGGCCAAATGCCCGAGGCATTGACGTCAGCGATGGTGTCTTCCGCAGTGCGTTTCTGTTCGTCGGTCGTATAGTAAATCGCCGAGCGATAGCTGGTTCCGCGATCGTTTCCTTGCTGATTCAAGGTGGTGGGATCATGAATCTGAAAGAAGAACTCCAGCAGCTTGCGGTAGCTCAGCTTCTGCGGGTCGAAGACGATCTCGATCGCCTCGGCATGGGTTCCGTGATGGCGATAGGTGGCGTTGGGAACATCACCGCCGCTGTATCCGACACGTGTCGAGATCACACCCGGGTAGCGGCGCAACAAGTCCTGCATGCCCCAAAAGCAGCCACCGGCTAGTATTGCGGTTTCGTGGGATGGTGACATTTTTTATTTCTCCTTCGTTGACTCAAATAGTTTGAGGTATTCGCCATAGCCTTCGCTTTCCAGCTCCTCGAGGGGGATAAAGCGCAGAGACGCGGAATTGATGCAGTAACGCAATCCCCCGGCATCCCTGGGGCCGTCATCGAATACATGACCGAGGTGGCTGTCAGCATGGCTTGACCGCACCTCGGTCCGGCTCATTCCAAGACTGTTGTCAGACCGCTCCTCGACGTTTTCCGAGTCTACGGGTTTGGTGAAGCTCGGCCAGCCACAGTCGCTATCAAATTTGTCGAGGGAAGAGAAGAGCGGCTCACCGGAAACGATGTCTACGTAAATGCCTGGCGCATCATGGTCCCAATATGCATTCTCAAACGGACGTTCCGTACCACTCTGCTGAGTGACCCGAAATTGTTCGCGGGACAGGTGAGATATAGCGTCAGCGTCTTTTGTGTAATTGGCCATGAGATCTCCTCGTCCATTCGATCATTCCGATCGGAAAATGGGTGCAAGGGAATTACCCTGGGAACGTATATTGCCTGCACCGACATGATACCCCTTGCCGCCGTTCGGCTACCAAAGAGGGGGTTAGACGAACTCCTAACCTCTTTCAAGTAAGCTGGTTGCCATGAACCCTCTCGTCACCACCTCATGGCTGGCCGGCCGTCTGCACGATCCGGGGGTCGTCATCCTTGATGCCACGCTTCCTCCAGTGGGTGTCACCCCACCGGTTGACACTCGTGCGCGCTACTTCGCGCAGCACATTCCTGGCGCAATCTTCTTTGATATTGAGGAGCTCTCCGACCACTCCAACCCGTTGCCCCACATGCTGCCCGCGCCCGATGTTTTTTCCCGTAGCCTGTCGGCCCTGGGTATCGGCGATGACATGGACATCATCTTCTACGAACAGGAGGGCGTCTTCTCCGGGCCGCGAGCATGGTGGATGCTCAAGACCTTCGGAGCCCAAAATGTTTACCTTCTCGACGGCGGCCTGCGCGCCTGGATCGAAGCCGGTCTGCCCACAGACTCCGGAGACGTTCACCGCACACCGGCCGGCTTCCATGCCAAACTCAACCAGGATGCGGTGAAAGACTTCTTCCAGGTTCAGGAGATGATCGCGGAGCACGCGCAAATTCTGGACGCCCGCTCAGCCGGCCGTTTCGCCGGCATCTTGCCGGAGCCCCGGCCCGGCATAAGCTCCGGACATATGCCCGGAGCTACTAGCATTCCTTTCACCGAACTAGTCGAGGAGGGCCGTCTGAAGCCCACCGAAGAGCTCCGCCGCATCTTCGCCACAAAAGGCGTGGATATAAAGCAGCCCATCACGACCACATGTGGCTCCGGCGTTACCGCGGCTGTGATCGCGCTGGGCCTTGAAGTCGCAGGCGCAAAGCAGGTCAGCCTCTATGACGGTTCCTGGGCAGAATACGGTGCTCATCCGGAAGCCGTGATCGAAAAGACCGCCTTCTGATGCGGGCGCCTGTGTTTTTGCAACCGGAATAGATTGCCGGCTCGTGTGTTTCATCTCCAAATGGCGCTGCCAATGGGAGGTACACATGAGTTCGAGCAAGCCGGTATTTGACTGGGCGACAGACTTCGATTATCTCGATCCACAATGGGTCGAAAATCCTTATGCCGTCTGGGATGCACTGCGGCCGGAATGCCCGATTGCCCATTCGGAGCGCTACATGGGCACGTATCTGCCGACCCGCTACGAAGACATTCGCGCCATTGCGGGAGACACCGAACACTTCTCCTCGCGCCGCGCCATTTTGCGCGAAGGGAGACCGCCGGTTGTGCCTGCTCCGCCGCTGACCTCCGATCCGCCGGAACACAAAGCCTACCGGAAAATGCTGGTTCCGGCGTTCAGCGTCGATGCCGGGAATCGCCTCGAGCCACGCACCCGTGCGATTTGCCGCGAACTCATCGAACGAATTCAAGGCCGGTCCGGATGCGACGGCGCAGCTGATTACGCACAGGAAATTCCTACGCGGGTTACCGCTTACCTGCTCGGCGTTGCGGAAGAGGCCGGCCCGATTTTCCGTAACTGGATCCGCGACTTTTTTGAGGAGGGGATCAACGATCAGCAAGCAACAGCTCGCGTGATCACCGAGATGCGAGCTTTCTTTATGGAAGAGATCCACAAGCGCCGCGGGGCGGCTACCCAGGGGGAGGATCTCATCTCCTTTCTTCTCCAGGCACGGCTCGAAGGAGAGCCGCTGGGGGACGAACACATCTGCAATACCCTGCGGCTCTTCTTGTTTGCAGGCATCGACACCACGTGGAGCGCGATCGGTTCCTGCTTGTGGCACCTGGCTAAGCATCCCAACGACCGCGCCAGGCTGGTTGCCGAGCCGCAATTAATGCCAACGGCGGTCGATGAATTTTTGCGTGCCTATGCGCCTGCTACGCTGGCTCGCGAAGTGGTGAAGGAGACGCGCATCCGGGATTGCCGCTTCAAGGAAGGAGAGATGGTTTTGATGGCTTTTCCGGCAGCTAATCGTGATCCTGAGAGGTTCGCCCACGCCGACCGTGTGGTGCTGGATCGAAAACCGAACCCACACGCGGCGTTCGGCATCGGGATTCACCGCTGCCTGGGCGAGAATCTGGCGCGCATGGAGATGAAGGTTGCGCTCGAAGAATGGCTCTCGCACTTTCCCCAGTTTGCTCTGGCGCCCGGGGCGGAAGTGCGGTGGTCGAGAGGCCCGGTGCGCGGTCCACGGCGGCTGGATCTCGTATTCGCGGGTAATGAACCGGGCCGTCACCGATGAGGATGATCACGCAGACCCGCATACTCTTGCTCACCTCCATTGGCGGAGCGCTGGAGTTCTATGATTTCGGTTACTGATTCCTTCCGCCGGCTACCCGCCGCGTGCGGTCATAGAACAGAAACACTGCCCAACAAGATGTAGTGTGGAATTTTTGCGGGCACAGAGTGTTCTATCTGTGAGGAGAATCGACGATGCCATGGGGAAGTCTGCTAAGCAATACCGCCTTGCGAAACCCGCACAGGGAGGCTTTGATTTTCGGCCACCAGAGCCTCTCATACGAACAGTTTGACCAGGCGACGACGACGCTGGCGCAGTGGTTCCTCGATCAAGGTTGTCAACCCGGCGATCGGGTTGCCCTCTACTGGCCGAACTCGGTCGCGATGGCGAAGCTTCTGTTCGCCTGCTTCAAAGCCGGGCTGATCGCCACGCCCATCAACATATCGATGAAGGTACCTGAGATAGCTTATGTACTCTCCCACTCCCAGGCGGTCATGTGCATGGCGCACCCCGACTTTGCGCTGACGGCGCAGGAGGCCGCGCGTGGCTGCCCATCTTTACGGGCGGTCCGTAGTGGTCTCGAAGAAGCCGATGAGCGGGATAGCGGGCGCAGCTTGCCAAATGTAAAGAAGGATGACCCGGCTTTGATCTTGTACACATCAGGAACGACGGCGCGGCCGAAAGGCGTGACGCACACGCACCAATCGATGCTGGAAATAGCGAAACTAACATCCAGCGTGGTGGCCGCCGGGACGCAAAGGGCACTCCTGATGACCCAGATGAGCTATATCGCCGCAATTGGCGGCTGCCTGCTGCCGGCTATTTACGCCGGCGGGACGACGGTTGTGGCGCCGGCTTTCGATGCCGCGCTGGTTCTAGATCTGCTCGAGGAGTTTCGGTGCGATTACATGTTTGGACTCCCTTCGATGGCCCAGTTCATGATTGAGGAGCAGGCAGCGAGGCCTAGGGATGTTCGTTCCCTGCGCACGTTTATCGTTTCCGGCGATTCGGTTCCCCCGAGCGTCCAGGAACGTTTTCAGACCTTGTTTGGGATTCCACTACGAGAAGCCTACGGAATGACAGAGACCGGGGGCTCCATCGCCAACCCGGATGGAGCCATCCGTTCGGGTTCTCTGGGTAAGGCGATTGATGGCGTGCAGGTAAGGTTGGTGGACGGCGATGGTCGAAATGTGGCGGAGGGGCAGACGGGCGAGATTATCGTACAAACTCCGGCTTGCTTCACCGGTTACTGGGACAATCCTGCAGCGACGGCCGAGGCGGTGCGGGACGGCTGGCTGTATAGCGGCGATCTCGGACACCGTGACGCTCAAGGATACGTCTGGTTTGACGGTCGAAAGAAAGAGACCATCGTTCGCGGCGGCTACAACATATCTCCACAGGAAGTCGAAGAGGCGATGTACGAACACCCCGCGGTGCTTGAGGTTGCGGTGATCGGGATGCCGGTTCCGGTTTATGGGGAACGTGTCGTTGCTTATGTGACTCTCCGCGATGGTCTATCTACCGACGAACAGGAACTCAGAGAGCACGCAGGGGAGCGTCTCGCCGAACTCAAGGTCCCGGAGAAGATCGTCTTTGTGCCGAGCTTACCGAAGGGCGTTACGGGAAAGATTCAAAGGCGACTGTTGAAGGAATGGTCGCTGACTGCGGCGGTTCAGCCATAGGGAGGCGAAGGGGACTAGTGAAAATTAACCCGAGAGATGGGGTGAGGCTTGCTCATGAGGACACCCATGAGGGATCTTCGCCCATACTCTTCATTCATGGGTGGGGCTGCGACCACAGCGTCTTTGCGCCGCAGGTGGAGTTCTTCAGGACGCGCCATCGGGTGGTAGCCGTGGATCTACGGGGGCACGGCTCCAGTGACGCTCCGCGGCAAGACTATACGATGGCCGGTTTCGCCGAGGATCTTGCGTGGCTTTGCACAGAACTCAATCTAACCAAGCCTGTTCTGGTTGGCCACAGTATGGGTGGCAACATCGCACTGGAGTTCGCTGCTCGCTATCCGGAGCTTCTCATGGCTGCGGTGCTGATCGATTCCGTAATCCTTCCACTTCCAGCGTTCCTTGAGGCACGGCGCCCATTTGCTGAAGCACTGAACGGAGCCGGCTATGTTGCCACACTCAACCAGGCAGTGTCATCCCTGTTCTCGCCTACGGATGACTCGGTGCGAAAAGCAGGTATTCTCACCTTGATTGCGAAAACTCCTCAGCATGTGCTGGCTTCTGCATTCTCCCATCATGTTACGGAGTACGATGCGACCACTGCGGCTTCGACTTGTCGGGCGCCGCTGGCGTATATCGGGTCGGAGGCGGCCATGGCAGATCTGCATCGCTTCCGGATGCTCTGCCCGCAGCTGATCACTGCGCAGACCCTTGGCTCGGGGCATTTTTCCACGCTTGAGGTTCCAGGCCAAATCAATGCGATGTTGGCGCGATTTATTGGGATGAGCTTGTCCGCGGATCTCAATTCAGGGCACCCGTCGAGGGCCACCTAGTGGGCGGTACTTAATCCGGCTACCATAGTCCAATATATTTTGCGATATGAGGTGAGCCTTGACCACTCTGCTGCAGGATATCCGCTATGCCCTTCGCATGCTGCTCAAGGTCCCCGCCTTCACCGCGATTGTGATTGTTACCCTCGCGCTCGGCATAGGCGCGACCACCGCACTCTTTTCGGTGGTCAACGGCGTGCTCCTCAACCCGCTGCCCTACCCACACTCCGACCAGCTCGTCGCCCTGTACGAAAAGAACGCAGGGATAGACCGGGCCCCCATCAGCTACCTGAATTTTCTTGACTGGCAGCGCGCCACGCAGACGTTTTCCTCGCTGGCTATCTACCGCCATGAAGACTATAACCTCACTGGCCGCGGACAGCCCGAACGGGTGAACGGCTTCATGGTCTCCGCCACCTTCTTCCCCACGCTCGGCATTCATCCTATCCTCGGTCGAGACTTCCGCTCCGAGGACGATCACATAGGGGCCGCCCCGGTCGTCATGCTCAGCGACGGTTTTTGGCATAGCCACTTCGGCGCTCAACCGAACATCGTAGGCAACTCGATCGACCTGAACGGTACGGACTACACCGTTACCGGTATCCTTCCGCCGGGATTCTCTTTTTACGGCATTCAGCGCGATATCTATATCCCCATCGGCCAGTGGGACGACCCTTCTTTTCTCGATCGCCGTGTCGATGTGAGCTCCCATGCGGTCGGGCGGCTCAAACCCGGCGTCACTCTCGCCCAGGCCCGCGCCGACATGGACTCGATTGCGCACCATCTCGCCCTCGCCTATCCCGAAGCTGACAAGGGCGCCGGCATCGCCCTCCTATCCATGAAGGAGGACATGGTTGGCAACGTTCAGCCCTTCCTCCTCGTGCTACTCGCCGCCGTCGCCTTCCTACTGCTCATCTCCTGCGCCAACGTCGCCAGTCTGCTGCTTGCGCGCTCCATGAGCCGCTCCGGCGAGTTCGCTTTGCGCGCCAGCCTTGGAGCCAGTCGCGTCCGAATCATCCGCCAGCTCCTCACGGAGAGCTTGCTGCTTGCGGGCCTTGGTGGCGCATTAGGATTTCTCCTCGCCTTCTTCGGTACGAAAGCGGTCATCGCGCTGCTGCCCGGTGCGCTTCCGCGCGCCGCCGAAGTTTCCATTGACGGTCGCGTTCTGCTGTTCACCCTCGGCGTGTCTTTGCTCGGCGGAATCATCTTCGGCCTCGCGCCCGCGCTCAGGTCCTCGCGCGCCAATCTGCAGCAGGTGCTCCGCCAAAGCAGTCGCGGCGCTGGGGACGCGCGCCACCGCTTGCAAGGGCTTTTTGTCGCGGTTGAGGTGGCCATGGCCTTCGTGCTCCTCATCGGTGCAGGGCTCATGCTGCGCTCGCTTGCCGCTCTCTGGCGCGTGAATCCCGGCTACAATCCAGAACACGCCATCACCTTCTCGCTGTCTTTGCCTTCAAATTCCAGAACCACCCCGGCCGAAACCCGCGCGCGTCTTCGCCGCTTCAACGCTGATATGCGCGCCATTCCCGGTGTCGAAGCCGTCTCCGTCACGCTCGGCTCGCGGCCCATGATCCATGACTCCGAATTGCCTTTCTGGATCGAGGGGCAGCCCAAGCCACCGAGTTACAACGATATGCATCAGGCGTTGTTCTATCTCGTCGAACCCGGATTCAAGCAGGCCATGGGCATCACCCTGGAGCGCGGCCGCTTCGTCACCGCGCAGGACAACGAGAATGCCCCCACCGTGGTCGACATTGATGACGTTTTCTCGCGCAACTACTTCCCGAACCAGGACCCGATCGGTCAGCACATCCATATCGCCAATATGGACATGGAAGCGGAGATCGTCGGTGTCGTCGGACACATTCGGCAATGGGGTCCAGGCAACGACCCGAAAACCGCCATTGAAGCGCAGTTCTACTACCCGTTCATGCAGCTTCCTCCGAAAATAATGCAGCTGGTCGCCGATGGAGTCGCCGTTGTCTTGCGCACTCATGAAAATCCCGACGCGATCATGGGACTAGTGCGCCGTAATGTCTCAGAATTCGACCCTGGAGCGGTCGTCTATTCCGTCGAAACCATGCACGAAGTGATGTCCAATTCCATGGCCGCTCGGCGCCTCTCCATGATCCTGCTCGCCTCCTTTGCCGTACTTGCTCTCGCTCTCTCCTGCGTCGGCATCTACGGAGTCATCTCCTATCTGGTCGGGGAACGCACTCGCGAAATCGGCGTCCGCATGGCGCTGGGTGCGCGCCGAAGTGACGTTCTGCGTCTCATCCTCGGTCAAGGAGCCAGAATGGCCGTCCTGGGCGTGCTGCCAGGGATCGTTCTTTCACTCGGCCTCACACGCCTGATGAGCAGCCAGCTGTTCGGTATCACACCCCATGATCCGCTCACATTCGCAGGTGTTGCGCTGATCTTCGTGATCGTTGCCCTTGCGGCTTGCTACGTTCCCGCCCGGCGGGCGTCGCGGGTTGACCCCATGGTTGCTCTCCGGTATGAGTGAAGCTTCCCGGCGCAGCTGAAATTCTTCTAGACTGGCTTGCGCGCCATTTCTGGAGGAACCTGCACCCAATGATTTGCCGAATCCTGGCCGTAGTGATTGTACTGAGCGGGTTGCGTTGCCTTGCAGCGACGGAGCTCGCGCCCACTCCTCCGATGGGGTGGAACAGCTGGGATTCCTATGGGCTGACTGTCACCGAGGCTGAGTACAAAGCAAATGTGCTCTGGTTGCATCGGCATTTGCAGCCGCTGGGATGGCAATATGTTGTGGTCGATGAAGGGTGGTATCTGCGGCAGCCGGGACAGAAGGGCGCCGCCCAGGGATTCGTGATGGATACCACCGGGCGTTACCTGGTGGCTGATAATCGGTTCCCCTCGGCCGCGGGTGGGGTGGGTTTCAAGCCTCTCGCCGATTGGGTTCACTCGCAGGGGCTTAAGTTCGGTCTTCACATTATTCGTGGCATTCCCCGCGAGGCGGTGGCGAAGAATCTGCCCATTGCCGGATCTGGGTTTCATTCGACGGATGCGGCCAACACGGCGGATACCTGCAGATGGAATTCGGATAATTATGGACTTAAGGCGAACGCCGCGGCGCAGGCGTACTACGATTCCATCGCCAAGCTGTACGCGGGATGGGGGGTCGACTTCATCAAGGTCGACTGCATTTCCAAACCCTACCAGGCCGACGAGATTCACATGATGAGTGCTGCGATCAGAAAATCGGGGCGGGCGATGGTGTTGAGCCTTTCTCCGGGACCCACTCCCATTGAGGAAGCGGAGGATGTTCGCAAATATGCGCAACAGTGGCGGATCTCCGACGATATGTGGGATACGTGGTCAGCCCCTGCGGGGCAGACGTTCCCGGCGGGTCTGGTGCATCAATTCGACCGCACCGCGCAGTGGGCTCCCCACATTGAGGCCGGGCACTGGCCCGATGCGGATATGCTGCCGCTGGGCTATCTTGGCCCCAGACCGGGGTGGGGCGAGGCGCGTATGTCGCGCCTCACGGCTGATGAGTCGAAGACGCTGATGACGTTGTGGTCGATGGCCCGTTCTCCGCTGTTCGCAGGCACGAATCTCACCCGGATAGATGCGGCGACGGAGGCTCTCTATACCAATCCAGAGGTGATTGCGGTCGATCAGCACTCGCGGGAAAATCGTGAGCTGTCGCGGAAGGGGTCGATGGTGGTATGGACGGCGGTTCCTGAGTCGGGAGGGGGCCGGTATGTGGCGGTCTTCAACCTGGGTGATGCTGCGCAGGAGGTGAATTACGGGTGGAAGGATCTTGGTCTGTCCGAGGGCAGTCACGCAGTGCGCGACCTGTGGGCGCGCAAGGAGTTGGGCACGTCTACATCGCTGAAGACGTCGCTCGCGCCACATGCGGCGATGTTGTACAAGGTGCATTGACTCATTAACTGAGTGCGCTGAACAAGCATAGTGGAGGCAGGAGATTAAGTATGGCCTTGAAGCCATATGGCTTATGTGCCATAATGACGATATGAGCTGGGAAGTTGAGTACACCGATGAGTTCGGCTCGTGGTGGACTTGCCTCTCGGAGGATGAGCAGGACAGCATCAACTTCGGCGTGCGCTTGTTGCAAGAACGTGGTCCGAATCTCAAAAGGCCGTTCGCCGACACTATCTCGGGCTCCAGCTACCCAAACATGAAGGAACTGCGATGTCAGCATGAGGGGAGACCATACCGGGTATTGTATGCATTTGATCCCAGGCGAACCGGCATCTTGCTGATCGGCGGTGACAAAACTGGCAATCCGAATTGGTACCAGGAGTATGTTCCCCGCGCCGACGCGATCTATGCGCAGCACTTGAAAGAGATTGAAAAGGATCCGATTTATTAACAGGTAAATGATCCAGAGCAGGTATCGCACGGAGGAACTATGGCACACAAGTTCAGAGAACTGCAGATGAGCACTTCAGCCGAACGGCGCGCTCGCGTAGAGGAGCGAGTGCGTGAGGCAATCAAGGAGATGGCATTGGATGAGTTACGCGCTGCGCGTGAATTTACCCAGGCCGAACTATCTCAAGTTCTGAGAGTTGATCAGGGGTCCATTTCCAAGCTTGAGCGGCGTACCGATATGTATATCGGGACCCTCCGCCGCTACATTGAGGCAATGGGAGGAAGCCTTCAGATTCGTGCCGTGTTTCCGGATGGGGAAGTGCAAATCAACCAATTTGAGGATGCCAAGTAGCTTCGTAACTAACGTGAATCTGCCACCGTAGCGGTCCGCAGAAAGTCGAAGTTGCCGGAGCTGGAAATATGGATGTTCTCGAGGCGCCTGGTGTGTACCAGCACCGCGTCCAGATACCACAGATTAATCGACGGCAACTCGGCCGCGAGGATTTGCTGCACCTTCACATAATCGGTGCGGCGCAGGGCCTGGTCGCTCGACGTGGCCCCTTCCTTGATCAATCCGTCCAGCGTCGCGTTGACATAGCGGCCGCGGTTTGCCCCGTGGGGCGGAAACATGTGGCTGTCGTAGGCGTAACGGAAGATATCCGGATCCTCATTTCCTCCCAGCCAGCGTAAGGTGTACATCTGGAAGGCGCCCTTGCTGATGTCTGAATAGAAAGTCGCGAACTCAAAGCTCCGCACCTCCAGCGCAATGCCTATGTCGCGCAGTTGCTGTTGCAGAATCATGGCCAGCAGACGGCTAGTCTCATCCGTAGATGTCTTCATCGTCAGATGAAAGCGAATTCCGTCGCTGCCTCGCTTCCATCCGCCGGCGTCCAGCAGCGCGTTGGCCTTCGCAGGATCATAAGGATATTGCTGCACGTCGCCAGTCCACGCCCAGTGCTGCGGCGGTAACAGGCTCTCCGCCAGCCGGGCGCGGCCCCGCCACAATGAGCTGATAATTAATGGCCGATTCATGGCATACGCGATGGCCTGGCGCACGTGGAGGTCGCGCAACACACTATCCTGGGTATTGAAAGAGATGTAATTCAAGTTGGTCCCGGGACCGCTCTCCACCTGGAGATTGGGGCGCTTGGCGAGCGCCGATACCATGTCCGCGGTCAGGCAGTTGATGCACACATCCGCCGAGCCCTTCTCCAGTTCGAGGGCTCGGGTAATCGCGTCGGGCACCACGGCGAAACGGATGCGCGCGATCGCGGGGCGCGGCTGCCAGGAATTATCGCTTCGCTCGATAATGACTTCGTCATCCTGCAGCTGGCTGACAAAGCGGAATGGGCCGCTGCCGATGGGGTGGAAGGCGAAATCGCGCCCGCTTCCGGCAGGAACGATCCCGATGGCGCCGTCAGAGAGGTTCCACAACAACGCCGCATCGGGCTGTTTCAGGTGGATGACCACGGTCGCTGCATCGGGCGCGTCGATGTGATCGATCCGCGCCAGCGCTCCCGCTTTGGCGGTGATCACGGTGCCGTCGCGCATGGAGTCGAGGGTGTACTTCACATCGGTTGCGGTCAGTGGCTTTCCGTTTTGAAAATGCACGTCGGTCCGCAGATGGAAGCGATAGGTGAGCGGATCCGGAGTCTCCCAGCTGGTCGCGAGCCAGGGATCGAGGTTGAAGTGCGCGTTCTTGTGTACCAGGCTGTCGAAGATCAGGCTTCCAATATTTTCTGAGAAGTTATCGACACCGATGCGGGGATCGAGGCTGGTCGGGCTATTCTCAATCACCATGGTCACCGTCTGCGGCGAAGGACGAGTGGCGCTGCATCCAGTCAGCGACAAGAGAGCAACGGCCGCCAGCGCCAAACAGCGTTCAAACATAGGTGATCTCGCCCAGGATCGCCGGCCTCGCCGCGCCGGTCGCCGAAGGAATATTTCCCGGACGCCGATGCCATGTCTCATACGCCAGCAAAGCGAAGGCGGCCGCCTCCTTGGCTTCGGCCGGCAACCCGAGGTCGTCGCTAGCCCGCACAGTACAACCCTGCGGCTCCAGCTGGTCGCGCAGCATTTGCATCAACGTCAGGTTGCGCGCCCCGCCGCCGGAGACAATAAAATCCACCGGCGTATGACGCATCTTCTTGAACAGGAAGCTGGAATAGCCCAAGGCCACACTCCGCGCGGTCAGCGCTGTGGCCGAGGCGATGGTATCTTCGGGGCTGCCTGTAGCCTCACGGCACTGCTCGAGAAAGCGAGCAGCATAGTCGCCCCCGTATTGCTCGCGGCCGGCGCTCTTGGGCGGACGCGCGACGAAAAACGGCTCACGCAACCGCGCGCTCACTACCGGTTCAATCACTTTGCCGCGCGCCGCCGTCTTTCCTCCGCGGTCGTAGCGTTTGCCGAAGAGTTGCTGCATCAGTTGATCGATCACCATGTTGGCTGGACCAGTATCGAAAGCCACTACCTGCAAGGGCCCCGCATTGGCGGGCAGCGCAGTCAGGTTTCCAATGCCTCCCAGATTCTGCAACACGCGGCCCCGTGTTGGGTGGCGAAAGAGCGCGTAATCGAGGAGGGGAACCAGCGGCGCACCCTGCCCCCCCACCACCATATCGGCAGGACGAAAGTTCGAGACCACGGGCACTCCGCTTTGCTGCGCCATGATCGCCATCTCGCCAATCTGCCAGGTACAGCTGGCTTCGCGTCCGAGATAGCGCATGGGCGTGGCCTGGTGATAGATGGTTTGTCCGTGGCAGCCAATCAGATCCAGGCGGCAGCGATGTTGCTCAAGAGCTCCAGTCAGCGCTTCGGAGTAGGCCTGCCCCAGCCGCCAATTGAGCCGCGCCAGCTCGGCCGTCGCAATGGCCTCTGCATTCATTGCCGCCAGCACGGCGCGGCGCAGCGCTGGTGGAAAAGGGAAGCCGGCATGGGCCAAAAGCCGTAATTTAGGGAAGGCCGCATCTTTCGCGCCCGGTGTGATGCGCGTGAAGGCTACGTCAATTCCGTCGGCTGAGGTGCCGCTCATGATTCCGGCGACGGTCATCGAAGTGAGTTCACTCATGCCCTGGCGACCTGCTCAGTAAACTTCTCCACTGCGCTGCGCATTTTATTTACCGCGGCTGCCGTGGGCGCGGGGGGCAGCGCGTCTCTCTTCAGGTGCATGGTATGGAATGACTGGGCGCGCGCAGCGGCCCGGCGAAGCACGCGGGCAAAGGCCGGCGAACCCTCCGCCTCGTGCAGCAGGGCCTCGTAGGCGGCAAAGACCAGTGCCGGGTCGCGGCAAATTTCCACCACGTGCATGCCCGCCGCAAGCGAACGAATCGCCGCATCGGCGATGCCCATGTAGTTAAGGATGCCGCCCATTTCCATATCGTCGGAGACGATCAAACCTTGGTACCCGATCTCACGCACCAGGACCTCAGTAATCCAGTAAGCGGAGACGGAGGCCGGCTCAGGCACCGCCGCGGAATACGATGCATGCGAGATCATCACCATAGGAAGCTGCCTGACCAGCTGCCGGTAGGGCAGCAGATCTTCTTTCCAGAGCAGGCTGAGAGGCTTCGCGATCGAGGGAGTTGCATGGTGAGAGTCCACCTGTCCGCTGCCCAGGCCAGGGAAATGCTTTCCGCAGCCCAGCACATCCTGCTGCGCCAGCCCCTCAAGAAAGTGGGTTGCGTAGCGGATGACTTGAGCCGGATCACCGGAGACAACCCGCGTGGTCATGACTTCGGCAGAGGCATCGGTACGCAGATCGAGCACCGGAGCAAAGGCGGTGTTGAACCCCAGCAGATGCGCCTCCTGACCGATGAGGCTGCCATGTTTCTTGAACAGCGCCTGCTTTTTGGTGGCGGTAACCGCGAAGGGCGATGGCATGGGCGCAATCAAATCGCGCAGCCGGTCTACGCTGCCTCCTTCAACGTCGATCGAACGCAGCATGGGCGACTCCACTGCCTGTTGAGTGGAGTGGAGCAGGGCATGGGTCTGGACGGCGCTTTCGATATTGCGGCGAAAGAGAATCACTCCACCGGGCCGTAGCAGGCGCAGCCAGGTCGCCTCCAACGCGCTGAGCTGAGTGCCTTCCAGGCCCACTATCAGCACCTGGCCCGCAGCCTGTCGCAAAGTCATCGCGCTCAAGAATTCCCCCGGCCGCGAATCTCATTCTTGAGCTCTTCGAGCAGATTCAGAGCCTGCAGCGGGGTCAGGCTGTTGGTGTCGGTCTGCTCCAGCCGATCCAGAATCCGCTGCGAGAGCGGAGTGAACATGGTCAGTTGCAGCGGCGCATCTGTTTCCTGGGCCACATTCCTCTTTTCGGAGCGCTCATGCTGCAGCAACACTTGGCGTGCGCGCTCAATGACCGAGAGCGGCAGCCCGGCGAGACGCGCCACCTCGATGCCGTAGCTCTTGCTCGCCGCGCCGGGTTCGATGGCGTGCAGAAAGACAATGCCCTTGGGGGTTTCTTTTACGGCGACACGCAGGTTCTTCAATCCTGGCAACTGCTCGGCCAACAGGGTGAGCTCATGGTAGTGGGTCGCGAAGAGGGTCCTGGCGCCCACCTGCGCGTGCAGATATTCGAGCGTGGCCCAGGCCAGCGAGAGGCCATCGAAGGTGGCGGTTCCGCGGCCCATCTCGTCCAGAAGGATGAGGGACTGCGCAGTCGCGGTGTTGAGGATGGTGGCGGTCTCCGTCATTTCGACCATAAAGGTGGAGCGCCCGCGGGCCACGTTGTCGCTGGCGCCAATGCGGGTGTAGATCCGGTCCACTATGCCCAGCCGCATGCTCTTGGCGGGAACAAAAGAACCCATCTGCGCCATGATGACCAGCAGCGCTGCCTGGCGAAGGTAGGTGGATTTGCCTCCCATGTTCGGCCCGGTAATGAGCAACAGGCTGGGGCCTCCGGTCTCGACATAGAGGTCGTTGGGCACGAATTTTGTTTGTCCTGCCGCTTCGAGCAGGCACTCCACCACCGGATGGCGGCCGGCTACGGTTTCGAGCACCGCCGCCTGCGCCAGTTGCGGGCGCACGTAGCTGCGGAGCGCGGCCAGGTGGGCGAAGTTGGCCAGCAGGTCGACCTCGGCGATCACCCCGCTGGTGGCGCGAATGCGGCCGGCGCACTGCAGAATGGCCTGGCGGAGCTCAGAGAAGATCCGTTTTTCAATTTCGATTGACCGCTCGTGGGCGGTCAGGACCTTGATCTCATACTCCTTCAGCTCCGGGGTGGTGAAGCGCTCCGCGTTGGCCAGGGTCTGCTTGCGCTCGTACTCCGCCGGTACTGAGGCGAGGTTGGCGCGCGTCACCTCGATTGAATAGCCGAAGACATTGTTAAAGCGAACCTTTAAAGAATGGATGCCGGTGCGCTTGCGCTCCCGCTCCTCGATGGTGGTAATCGATTGGCGGGCATTGGCCCCCAGGGAGCGAAGCTCATCCAGCTCCGCATCGACGCCGGCAGCGATGGCGCCGCCATCGGCCAGGTTCACCGGAGGAGCGGGCAATAGCGTCCGTTCCAGGCGGTCGCGCAGGTCTTCGAGCCGATCGAGCCGATCCGCGCATGCCTGCCAGCGGGGAGCCTTGAGACGGCCTAGGCCGCTGTGCAGATCGGGCAGGCGGCCGAGCGAGGCTCCCAGGCCGGCCGCATCGCGGGGCCCTGCGCTATCGAGCGAGATGCGGGAGAGCATGCGCTCCATATCCTGGATCGATCCCAGCGTCTTGCGCAATTGCTCGCGGTCGATCAAGCTGCTTTCTGCCACCGCGACGGCTTCGAGCCGCGACTCGATCTCTGCCCGGTCGACCAGTGGGCGCACCAGCGATGCCCGCAGCAGGCGTTTGCCCATCGGGGTCATGCAGCAGTCGAGATGGGCGTAGAGCGTCGCTTCACTGGTACCGCCGGCCCAGATGGGTTCGATCAACTCCAGGTTGCGCACTGTGACGGCATCCAGCTGCAGGTTCTCGGCCCGCTCGTAATAGCGAATGTTGTTAATGTGCTGCAACTCGATCTGCTGGGTGGCGCGGGCGTAATGGACCACCGCGCCGGCGGCGATCGCAGCCGGCCGGGCGCCCGCCAAACCGAAGCCCTCGAGCGAGTTCGCCCCCAACTGCCTTTCCAGCAGTGGGATGGCGTAGTCCGGGGTATAGATCCACTCCTCCAGGCGGGTCTTCGTGCCGATCTTGTCGATCTCGGCTTCCATTTGCGGATCGAGCGGCGGCAATCCCGACGACAGCAAGACTTCGCTGGGCTGGGCCTTGATCAGTTCATCGATACAGAAGCCTATGCTCCCTGGCCCGGTGAACTCCGTAGTGCGGAAGTCACCGGTTGAGAGATCGAGCAGGGCCAGGGCTGCCACCGGACCGTCCAGGTGGAGCGCCGCCAGGTAGTTATTTCGCTCGGAAGCCAGGGCGGGATCGATGGCGGTGCCGGGGGTGAGCACCCGCGTCACCTCGCGGCGGACGATTTTCTTGGTGAGCTTGGGATCCTCCATCTGTTCGCAGATGGCGACCCGGTAGCCTTTGCGCAACAGGCGGGAGAGGTAGCTGTCGGCGGCGTGGTACGGCACTCCGCACATGGGCACCGTGCGTTCCCTATCCCGCGCTGTGAGTGTAATTTGCAGCTCCCGGGCGGCGACTTGTGCATCTTCGAAGAACAGCTCGTAGAAATCGCCCATGCGGAAAAACAGCAGGGCGTCGGGGTTTTGGCGCTTGGCGGCCGCGTATTGCCGCATAAGAGGCGTAGTGGTCGCGTCGCTTGCTTCGGTCGTGGGGGCTGGAGGAAAAGTAGACACGGAAAACGCCAGCATATCGTGAATGACGTGCTGGCGTTTAAAGATTCCCTTTACGTCAGGCGACGATACGGGGTTCTTCGTTCACATGGGCATCCGAGCCATGCTGCTTCACCATTTTGTTGTAAATACCGAGCAACAGGAACGGGGCCGCCCATTGGCCAATGAACAGGGCATGGTGGTCCTTGCCCGAGCTCTTCAGAATGAGGGACCCCACGATCGAGGTAAGGGCCGCACCCAGAAAGAAGCTCGTGGGCACTTTGGCGGAATAGCTCTCCATCAGGGCGGTGGTTTGATCTTCCGGTATCTCTCCGGCGCGTACGCGATAATCCATGGTTAAATCTCCTATCGGCTGGGAGGATAAGGCCCGGCAAAAGGATGCACACTCCAGGTGATCGATTGCCGAAGTTGAGCAGGGTCAAATTTACCGGCTTTTTTTTGCATAGGGGCTGATCCGTAGAGCCTGCCCTGAGCCTGTCGAACGGGGACGGCTGAAATTAGCCGACGAGCGGCTTGACTGCACAACTTGCTGAATACGTTGAAGAGAGCGCGGGCAAACCGAAGACCGGGTTGGTTGGTGTCGGTGGGAGCCCCCGCTTCAGCGTCGCGGAAAGAGTCGCACTTCGATCAATCGGGCTTTACAGGTTGCGGAAAAACTCTAGTGCTGGGTGGCAGCCACGGACTTTAGCCCGGGGAAGCGGGTTTTCAAACCCGCTTAAAACGCTTGGGCAACAAAATTCGGGGCTTTAGAGTCTGCGTGAGAACACAAAAGCAAGTCGCAAATCAGAATCAGGCCCGTAGGGCCGGGAGCCAAACGTCAGCCCAGCCCGGAAGGGCTGGGAGGCGGATCCAAGGCCCGGGAGCGCCGGAGGTGCGGCACTACCTGCATCCGCGGGTGCCGCGCCTCTGGCGCTCAAACCATATTGGGGATCGATGTCCCAGCCCTTCCGGGCTGGGCTGACGTTTGGCTCTCGGCCCTACGGGCCTGGTTTCGATTTGCTGTTTATTTCGAGTTCTCACGTAGGCTCTAAAAAGCCTTGGGCTTTTTCTGGTCAACTAACAATTAGCAGGGGTTCAATAGGCCACGGGTTTCGCCTCGGTCGGGACGGCTCCAGCCCGAGCAGAAAACCGCGAACAGTTATACTTGTAAGTTGCGGGAATCAGCATGTTTCTGTTGTGGTTAAGAGTCGCTGCGGTGCTCTACGCCGTTGCGAGCATTTCTGCACTGCCGGCGGTGCTTTATGACAAGCCTGGGTGGAAGAAGCTCTGCGTTCCGGCCGCCGTCGGCGGCTTTTTCTTCCATTTTGTTTCGCTCATCGAGATGCTTGCCGCAGCGCACCACTCCCTCCCTGTCGGGATGCATGAGGTGCAGTCACTGCTGGCGCTGCTGATTTGCGCCGCTTTTCTCTTAGTAGCCGTGCTCTACCGGACTGTCTCCTTCGGCATTTTCGCCCTGCCCCTGTCGCTGCTGCTGGTGCTGGGGCCGGCCATGGGTCCGGACCACTGGACGTTTCATTCACCTGAGATCCGCAGCGGATGGCTCTATCTGCACATCCTGGCCCTTCTGGCTGCCTATGCCGCCCTCATCTTCAGCCTGATTGCCAACTTCCTCTACCTGATGCAGGAGCGCCGCCTCAAAAGCAAAAGCCATGTCGGCTTCCTGGCTTGGCTACCGCCGCTCGAGACCATGGAACGCGTCGCCTCCGGCATGCTGCTTATCGGGTTCCCGTTCATGACCCTCGGCTTGCTGGCGGGATCGTTGATTGCCCAGGAAAGCGTCGGCCCGGTCTATTTTAAAGATCCAAAAGTTCTGCTCTCTTTTGCTATGTGGGCACTCTATCTAGTGATGCTCTTTGTGCGCCGCCAAGTCGGCCTTCGCGGAAGGCGAGCTGTCTACCTCTCCAGCCTGGTCTTTCTGGTCGTGATCAGCGTTTGGGCGGCCAACCAGCTCAGCTCCGTACACAGGTTCACCGCTCCATGAATATTGTCCTGTTAGGGCTGAACCACAAGACGGCGCCCATCGAGCTGCGCGAGCGGCTGGCCATTGGGCCGCAGCAACTGGAGCAGGCGACGCGCTCCCTGGTACAGGCGCCAGGGGTGCTGGAGGGCATGATTCTCTCCACCTGCAACCGGGTCGAGCTGCTCGCCAGCCAGGAACCGGACGCGCCCCACCTGATGGACTTTGTCGGCAGCTATTTCAGTATCGACCCCAAGTTGCTCGCGCCGCACGTTTACGAGTACCGGCAGGAAAATGCCGTCCGCCATCTCTTCCGCGTGGCCTGCAGTCTCGACTCCATGGTCATCGGGGAGCCCCAGATCCTGGGCCAGGTCAAGAGCAGCTACCTGGCGGCGCGCTCGGCTGGGGCAATCCGCGGCCACCTGGACAAGGTGCTGCAGCGCGCCTTTGTGGTCGCCAAGCGGGTACGCACGGAAACCCAGATCGGCAACTCGTCGGTGTCGATTGCCTCCGTCGCGGTGGAGCTGGCGCGGAAAATATTTGGCTCGCTCGAAAACAAGAAGGTCCTGATCGTCGGCGCGGGCAAAATGAGCGAGCAGGCGGCTCGCCACCTGATGAACCAGGGCGCCGGAACCGTTCTGGTAGCCAACCGCACCCACGAGCGCGCCGAACAGCTGGCGCAACGCTTCGGTGGCCAAGCTGTCCGCTTTGACGACCTGTACGCGAGCGCTGACCAGGCGGACATCATCATCACATCCACTGGCTCCGCGCGGCCGGTCTTTCGCCGCGAGCATGCGCAGCATTTTCTGCAGCAGCGGCGCGGGCGGCCCATGTTCTTTATCGACATCGCGGTGCCGCGCGACGTGGATCCTGAAGTCAACAAGCTGGATGGAATCTTCCTCTACGATATTGACGACCTGCAGTCAGTAGCCGGATCACATCTGAAAGAGCGCAGCAAAGAGGCAGAGGTGGCAGAGGCAATGATCCTGGCAGAGGTGACCAAGTACCAGCGCCGGCTACACGCGCTGAACGTGGCGCCCCAGATTGTGCAATTGCAGCAGTCCGCGGAGCA
Source organism: uncultured Acidobacteriaceae bacterium (assembly GCA_963711525.1). GTDB lineage: Bacteria > Acidobacteriota > Terriglobia > Terriglobales > Acidobacteriaceae > PALSA-350. The sequence goes on from CAVQEO010000001.1 coordinate 1,140,182, forward strand.
GATCCGTCAAGCGGAACTGCGCCGCCTGGCGAGCCGCCTGCAGACGCTTTCTCCCGAGCAGCAGGCTGCCGTGGAGGCCTTGACCCGCGGCCTGGTCAACAAGTTTCTCCACCAGCCGGTGCAGGCCATCAAGGCAGCTGCTACCGAGGGAAATATGGTTGCGGTGGACGCCATCCGCGAAGCCTTCGGGGTAAGTGCGGCGGCCCAGCGCGGGGCCGAGGAAGATATCTTCGAAGACTTGCCCGAATTTGAAGACCAGGAACGCGAGAGTTGATCCGCATCGGCTCCCGGGGATCGCAGCTGGCTCTTTGGCAAGCCAATCACATCGCAGACGCGCTACGCGCTCTGGGGCATGAAGTTTCCATCAACATCATCCGCACCACCGGCGACCGCATGCAGAACATGGCCTTCGCCTCGGTGGGCGCGAAAGGAATGTTCACCCGGGAGATCGAAGATGCTTTGCTTGCCGAGAGCATCGATCTGGCAGTGCACAGTCTGAAAGATCTGCCCACGGAGCTAGGCGAGCAGTTCACGCTGGCGGCGATTCCCCAGCGGGCAGATCCCCGCGATGTGCTGGTCTCGGAGCGCTACGGCGGATTCGAGGCATTGCCCGCGGGAGCGGTGGTGGGCACCAGCAGCTTACGCCGCCAGGCCCAATTGCGCGCGCGCCGCCCTGATCTCGAGTACATCGAGTTTCGCGGCAACGTAGATACCCGGCTGGCCAAGCTCGGGCAGGGAAAGGCCGATGCAATTATCCTGGCTGCCGCCGGACTTGAACGCTTGCAGAAAGCGGCCGCCATCCGCGAACGATTTGCGCCCGAGGTGCTATGCCCTTCGCCCGGCCAGGGAGCGCTGGCCATCGAGTGCAGGGCAGGAGACGTGGCAATACACGCGGCCCTGCAGCCGCTCGAGCACCGGGAGACACGTATGGCCATCACTGCCGAACGGAGATGCCTGGCCGCTCTGGGTGGTGGGTGCCTGGTGCCGATCGGCGCCTATTGTCACCGTGATGGAGGCGAGTTGTCATTGCGCGCCGTGGTCGCCTCGCCCGACGGCCGGCAGATGATCTGCGCCGAGAGCCGGCACGCCGACCCGGAGATACTGGGCGTGCAATTGGCACACCAATTGCTTGAACAGGGAGCCGGCGCCATCCTCGGCCCAATCCTCGGCTTGGACGAGAAGCGGGCGTGAGCACCTCGCATCCCCTGGCCGGGAAGCGCATCCTCATCACCCGCGCCCGTCATCAGGCGGGACGGCTGGCAGAGGCCCTGGAGGCCTTAGGCGCCGAGGTGCTGCGGTTGCCCACCATCCAGATCATCCCGCCTGAAACCTACGCTCACCTGGACGCGTCGCTCGAAATGATTAGCGGGTTCGATTGGCTGATCCTCACCAGCGCCAACGGGGCCGCGGCCCTGGCTGAGCGCATGCAATTTTTGGGAATTCCTGCCGGGCGGTTAGAACATTTGCAGGTAGCCGCGATTGGTCCAGCGACTGCTGTAGCCGTAGGCCGCATCGGCCTGAAAGTGTCCGCCATGCCGGACGAGTATGTAGCGGAGGCGGTGGTCGCCATGCTCAAGGAGAAAGTTGTGGGGCGCCGTGTTCTGTTGGCGCGCGCGGCGATGGCCCGCGACGTCATCCCCGAACAGCTGCGCCAATGTGGAGCGGATATCCACGTGGTCGAGGCTTACCGCACCGTGATTCCCAGTGATTCGATCGAGCAGCTTCGCGAGCTGTTGGCAGAAGGAAAGCCGCTGCCCGACGCGGTGACCTTTACCAGCTCTTCGACGGTGAACAATTTTTTCGCGCTTCTCGCCGCGGCCAGGATGCAGATGCCCTCAGAACTACGGGCCGTCTCGATCGGACCAGTGACGACGCGTACTTTACGCCAGCATAAGTGGGAGCCCGCGGGCGAAGCCTCTCCGTACGATATTCCCGGGGTAGTGGCAGCCTGTGTAGAGCTGCTGGGGTGACTCACTGCCGCACTTGCGACTTTGCCCATGTCACCGGCAGAATGTTGCAACGATGAATGCTCGCCGCTTGCGCCTCCTCGCTGTCCTCGCAGCAATCCTCTTCACCACGGCACTCCACGCGGCAGATCCCGCTCCCTCCCCGGACCTGCTGGTCTACGGCGGTACGGCGTCAGGGGTTATGACCGCGTATTCGGCGGCACGCGAGGGACTGCGCGTGGTACTGCTGGAACCCGGTGTTCACCTGGGGGGCATGGTTACCGGCGGCCTCTCGGCTACCGACCTGGGACATTACACCATCATTGGCGGGTACGCGCGCGAGTTCTACATGAAGGCTGCGGCGCACTATGGCGTGCTCGATCTGAATCGTCCGGCCAACTGGCTGTCTGAACCGCATGTGGATGAGGAGATTTTTCGCAACATGTTGAAAGGTGCCGGCGTAGAGGTTCACTTTCACGAGCGGGTGCGCGAGCAGGCCGGCGTGCAGCTCCAGGGCAGCCACTTGGTCTCCATTACTACCTCGGACGGAACTCCGTGGCCGGCAAAGGTATTTGCCGACTGCAGCTACGAAGGTGACCTGATGGCGCAGGCTAAGGTCAGCTATACCTGGGGCAGGGAAGCAGCGTCTGAGTATGGCGAAGACCTTGCCGGCGTGCGCGGCAACACACCCAAACACCAGTTCCTTTGGCCGCTCTCTGCCTACGACGAGCATCACCGTTTGCTTCCGGAGATCGACCCTGGACCCCTGGCCTCGCCCGGTTCCAGCGACAAGAAAGTTCAGGCATATAACTTCCGTCTCATTCTTACCAATGACCCCGCCAACAGGATTCCTTTTCCGCGCCCGCAGGGGTACGACCGTGCCCGCTTTGCTCTTCTGGAACGCTACCTCAATGAGTTTGAACAACACATGGGCCGCGCGCCCGGTTTCCGCGACGTCACCAATCCGGTGATGATCCCCAATCACAAGGCGGACTTCAACAATAACGGTCCGGTTTCGACGGACTACATCGGTCATAGCTGGAAGTATCCCGAAGCCAGCTATGTTGTAAAGGCAGCGCTGTGGCAGGATCACCTGCTGTACACAAAGTCCTTTTTCTATTTTCTTTCGCAGGATTCCAAGGTACCGGCCAGTCTGCGCGCTGAGGTGAACCAATGGGGTTTGCCGAAGGACGAGTTTGCCGGCACGGACCACTGGCCGAACCAACTCTACATTCGTGAAGGACGGCGCATGGTGGGGGAGTATGTGATGCGTCAGTCGGATCTGCAGACCATGCGCACCAAGACTGATTCCATCGGGATGGGATCGTACAACAGTGATTCGCACAACATTCAGCGTGTCGCCATGCCCGATGGCACGGTGAAGAACGAAGGAGACGTTCAGGTCCCAGTGGAGCCCTACGAGATCGCTTATCGCAGTATTACGCCCAAGCGATCGCAAGCGCAGAACCTGCTGGTGCCGGTGTGCCTCTCGGCCAGCCACGCTGCGTACTCTTCAGTGCGCATGGAACCGCAGTACATGATCATCGGGCAAGCCGCGGGCGTGGCTGCGGCGCTGGCGGTTCGCAGTCATACGTCAGTTCAGGATGTCGCTATATCTGCTCTTCAACAGAAGCTGCGGGATCATGGCGCAATACTTCACTTGAGCGAGGAGTATTCTGCTTCGGCAAAGCGATGAGCTTAGCCAGGAACTGCCCTCAGCTCTCCCGCTCCAGAATATCGTCGACCACCGACTCGTGGTCGCCCAGCAGCGCGCGCTGCTCAAGCAGGGATACGCTTAACTGAGAGCTTTGCTTTAGATCGTCAAAGAAATCTACTTCGATCGTCGCCGCCAGATCGCGGTCGAGAACCGCGAGATTCACTTCATCGTTCAAGGCAAAGGAGCGGTGATCGAAGTTGGTCGATCCCACCACGCTCCATAGTCCATCGACGGTCATCAACTTGGCATGGATCATCGATGGTTGATATTCGTATATCTCGGCGCCGGCCTCGAGCAGATGGCGCACGCTGTGATGGCTGATCCTTCTAATGATTGGATGATCGATACGCGGGCCGGCAGTTAAAATCTGCACTGTGACGCCGCGCTTTCGAATGGCCTCGATCAAGGCCAGGCGAGCGCTTTTATCGGGCAGGAAGTAAGGGGTCGTAATGCGTATGGTATGGCGTGCGCTTTTGATCAACGCTTGAAAGAGAATGCGGGCCTGGGTGCCGCCGCCGCGGGGCGTGCTGGTGACCACAAAGCTCTCGGCGCCGTCGGGTGTGGCGCGAAACGCAAATTGTTTTGCGCTGGAAAGAATTTCTCCAGACGCCTCAAGCCAATTTTCACAAAAGGCGGATATCAGGCCGGCCACCGCTTCGCCTTCTACGCAAAACACGGTATCCCGCCACACCGGAACCGCGGTGTCGTACAACCAATGGTCACCAATACCCGCACCACCGATAAAACCTGTCTCCCCATCCACTATCAAAAGCTTGCGATGCGTGCGGTTGTTGGCGTTCGGCCAAGTGTCCCAGCGAAGCGGATGGTACCAATGCATCTGGCCGCCCGCCGCTCGCAAACCGTCGAAGTAGGAGTCGTGGGTACCAAAGCTGCCGAGCGCATCGACGATGATGCGCACTTCCACCCCGTCCGCGGCCCGCTCGGTGAGCGAAGCCATCATCTCGTCACCCACCTCTCCGGGTTTGAATTCGTAGTATTCGAGGTTGATGGCTTGTTTCGCACGGCGGATGGCTTCGAGTTGTGCCGGGTAGAATTCGACTCCGTTCTTGAGCCGCGAGATCCGCGAATGGCGCAGAGTGCCATCGGTCACCAGGCTGAGAAACTGAATAAATTCGTGGGAGTCCAGAGCGGCCAGGTTCTCGTCCGGCATGGAATAGGGAATCGCGGGGCCGAAGAAATTCAATAGGAAGCGAGCCCCAAAGAAGAAGGTCGCGCCTACACCGATCGCGGCCAAGGCTCGAGTCGCGCGGTGGGGCTTGCTGTCAGCAGCCTGGTCAGTCATGCAGTGCAAGCATACAGCAGCCCGAACCGACCCAGTGTTCAAGAAACTTCTGCTGAAACCCTCGTAGGCAATTAGAAGTCTTATGCGGGGAATCTCTCCGCACTGCGAGCCTTGGCTTTTGCGGCCTCTTCTTCGCGGCTTTTCGGCGCCGCGTTCGTTTCCAGCGAATGCAGCAGCCGGGTGGAGATAGCGGCAACATCATCCACCGCCGCCAGGAATGCGGCTTCGTTGGCCTTCGACGGTTTGTTGAAGCCGCTTATCTTTCTCACGTACTGCAGGGATGCGGCGCGCACCTCTTCGGCAGTCACGGGCGGATCGAAGTTGAACAGCATTTTGATATTACGGCACATACCCGAGGACCTCGTTCCTTGGAATATACCCCTCGCCGGCGCTTCCGCCTCTGCTTAGGTAATGGTTTCAGGGCGGACCGCATAGAGCAAGTAGAAGTAGCCATTTAGAATGAAGCCGAACCAAAGCATCGCAATGTAGGATTGGTGGCTGATGGACTCAAATAGATTAATGATGCACGCCCAGCGCCTCCAGGCCATCGCGCAAGGTGGCATAGCCTACGCCACCAGTGAGTACGATCTGGAACGATTTGAAGAAATCCGTGGGATCAGTGTCGATCTTCTGCAGGAGCTGACCGATGAGCCGCGGGAGAAGATCATTCGCACATTCGCTTCCGAGACCGGATACCAGACGCCGAAGGTTGATGTTCGGGCTGTCTTGTTTCGCGGAGAGAGTGAGATTCTCCTGGTGAAGGAAAAGAACGATCAGGGGCGGTGGACCTTGCCTGGCGGATGGGCCGATGTTGGCTATTCGCCGTTTGAAGTGGCCATGAAAGAGGCCGAAGAGGAAACCGGGTTGCGCGTTCGGGCGGTGCGGCTGCTGGCTCTCTACGACAAGCGGAAGCACCCACATCCGCCCCAGCCCTGGTACGTTTACAAAGCTTTTGTGCGATGTGAAATCGAGGGCGGCGTGCTGGTCCAGGAAACCGCGGAAACGGTGGGCGCTGCATGGTTCCGGGCAGACGATTTGCCGTCTCTTTCGCTATCGACCGACCGCGTGACTGAGTCACAGCTGCTCACCCTCTTCAGGTTTGCCGGCAACCCAAATCTACCGGCCCTATGCGACTAGCAGGGAATTGAACGAATGGGCCGCCTGAGCTCCAACATGCCTTCTCGCTGAGCTCTCGAGTGGCCGTTCGTGGACGCCGATTTTCTATCGCGGACTGAACTTCCTTAACGGATATTTCGTACTGAACATAGATCGCTTACGGATCGGCTCATGAGACCCATCTCTTGATTGCCGGGAGGTTCTATGCGGACACTTCTTGATGACCTGCGCCTTGGAGCACGGCAGTTGCGCAATTCACCAGGCTTTGCCATCACTGCTGTCCTGACGCTGGCACTGGGCATCGGGGCGACGACCGCCATCTTCACCCTGGTGTATGACGTGCTGCTGAAGCCGTTGCCCTATAGCCGCCCGGAGCAGCTGGTGGTGATGGAAGAGCAGGTGGCGGAGTTCCGCGATATTTATCCCACCCTGCCGATGAATGCCAACCACTTCACCTCCTGGCAACAGCACAGCCATAGCTTTCAAGCGATGGCTGTGATAGAGGAGGTTTCGCTCCCGCTGGGGGTGGGCGGGCATCCGTTGCAGATCGGGGTGTTGAATGCAACTCCCGGGATTTTTTCTGTACTCGATTCCACGCCGCGGCTGGGCCGCGCTTTCTCGCCCCAAGAGGCCCAGCCAGGTCACGAGCATGTGGTGGTGCTGATGGACAACCTTTGGCGGCGCCAGTTCCAAAGCGATCCAGGGATCCTGGGAAAGACCGTTACCCTCAACGGATTCCCCTATACCGTGGTTGGCGTGATGGCGCCTTCGTTCCATCTACCCCACGTGCAAAACCTCTCCACTCAGGACACCAATCACCCGCAGGCGGTCGAAGCCCTCCTGCCCATGGCCCTCTCCAAAGACCGGTTGCAGGAAGCAATGGGCGATTTCGATTATTTCGGATTGGCTCGCCTGAAGCCAGGAGTCTCCGTGGCTCAGGCGAATGCGGAAGTCAACGCGCTGCAACATACCATCATGCGCAGCTTGTCCGCGGAGGAGAAAGGAACTCTTTCTGCGACCCTGACACCGTTCCAGCAATCACTGGTGGGCAACAATCGAACGCCACTTCTTCTCTTGCTCGCAGCCGTGGCAGGGTTGCTTCTGGTGGGCTGCGTAAACATCGCCAATCTCCTGTTGGCGCGCGCGGTTGGCAAGCGGCAAGCTATGGCAGTGGCCTCGGCTCTGGGAGCGAGCCGCACGCAGATGCTGCGCGTGGCCTTGCGAGAGACGACTATGCTGTCAACGCTGGGCGGCCTGCTGGGCATCCTGCTGGCGATGATGATTATGCCGGTTATGCAGCGGTACCTTCCTCCGGCACTGAGTTTCCGCGGGCCTCTTCATCTGGACTGGGCAGGCGCGGGTTGCGCTCTACTGCTCGCAGTGCTGGCGACCCTGTTGGCGGGCACCGCCCCGGCATGGATGATCGCGCGCACTCCGCCCCAGGAAGTGCTGCACAGCGAGTCGCGCCTGGCCAGCGAGTCGCGTAGCAGTAAGCGGATGCGGAGAATGCTGGTGGCCGTTGAGGTTGCGGTAAGCGTGGCCCTGGTGCTGATGACCGGACTGTTGACCACCAGCCTGCTTCGGCTGTTGCACGTAGACCGGGGTTTTGAGGCCGCGCGCATAGCGACCGCAATGGTCGACCTGCCCGATAAGTCTTATGCGGACTCGGCATCCCGGGCTCCGTTTTACAAGCAGGTGATCAATCGCTTATCGCAGCTTCCCGGCGTGGAGTCCGCCGCGGCGGTGAGCGTGTTGCCACTCTCTGGCGATCGATGGATCGATATGATCCTCATCCCAGGCGATAAAAGAGCCGCCATGCAGGTGCCGACCGAGCACCTTCGCTGGGTCTCGCCAGGATACTTTGAGACCATTCACCTGCCCCTGATCTCCGGACGCTTGTTGAGCCCAAGCGACGAGGGGAAACAATATGCTGTGATCTCAGAACTTACCGCGAGAACGCTCTGGAAGGGCAAAAATCCGGTTGGCCGGCAATTTAGCCGCGGCGGACCCAATGAAAAGCCATTTACCGTGATCGGCGTGGTGGGCAATGCGCGGACCGTCTCACTGGCTGCCCCGGACCCGATGATGGTGTACCTGCCGTACTGGTATCGTAGCGACACAACGGGAGCGCTGCTGGTTCGCACTCGTCAGGGCCCTGCGATGATTGCGGATGCCATGCGCAAGGCCATCTGGAGCGTGGACCCCGACGTGCCGGTGCCCGAAGTGCGAATGCTTGGCGGTGTAGTCGAGGATTCGGTAGCGAATCGGCGCTTCGAGATGCAGTTGCTGCTTTTGTTCGCCGTCAGCGCTCTGCTGCTCGCGGCATTGGGAGTCTACGGGGTGGTGACCTATTCCGTGGTGCAGCGGCAGCGGGAGATTGGTTTGCGGTTGGCGCTGGGCGCGCAAAGGCAAAATATCTACCGCCTGGTGCTGCATGATGGCCTGACACCGGTGCTGGCGGGGGCGGTCGCCGGGGTCGCGGTGGCCTTTGCCTGCGCACGCGTCCTAGGCAGTTTGTTGTTTCAGGTGAGCCCCTACAACTCCGCCATCGCCGGCGGTGCTGTCTGTGTGCTGGTGGCGTTGGGAGCCGTGGCTTGCCTGCTCCCCGCACGGCGCGCGGCCTCCGTTGATCCCATGCAGGCGCTAAGAAGGGAATAGGCTACTGCACAAAATTGAAAGTATCGCGGACAGCGCACTGTGCCCTGTCCGCGATACGTAACTTCCTATGGTGCAAAATAGGCGGAGATATCCAGCAGAAGCTGCGTTGATTGCGAAGCGAATGCATCGATCGACCCGTTCGTGGTCTGCACGATCGCCATATTCGAACTGGTAACGCCATCTTCGGCGTTCAGAGTGGAAGACCCCGGTTGCGGCGTGCCATCTGCCCACAGAGTCAAATAAGTAAGCGGGCCGGGCGGAATGACCGTGGCATTCAGCACATAGGCCTTCGCAACACCGGAGACGCTGCAATTGTTACCGGTGGTCACGGGTATCGTGCGCTCACCCTCAAATTCGCCTGGGCGTGTATCCAGAATCCGGCAGGGTGGCAGCGTGTAAAGCGACAGGCCGCCCGGATCTAATTGCGCGATAGCGAAGTAGCCAGTCACATCGATAGCAATATCGGTTTCATCGCTGGCAAATACGGAGACGGATTCGCCGACTCCCGGATTCACCGTTATGATCGCTGCGTTGGCGGTGAGTGTGCCCGTGGGTACGTTCACTGTCGAAGTAGCTGGAGTGTCCGGCATGCTCACCGAGGTCCCCCAGACGGTTACGTGCCCCACAGGCTTCTTTCCCTTGGGGATGACGGTGACGTTTACGGAAAAGGCTCCGCCGGCATCCTCCGGCGCTGTCGAAAGATGGCAATCACTCATGTCGAACTGGAACTTGCGCTGCTGGTGGGCAACCAGGGAAGGCAATCCAAATTGACCGTTACTGTAGCGGGTGTCGACTACGCGGCAAGGCGTGATGGGAAAGAAGCTATATGAAGGCACGCCGGGCGTTGCAGCGACGAAGTAACCACTTACATCTAACAGCACGTCAGTGGTGTTACTGGCAAAGACATTCACTTCCCCTTTGGTGCCCCCGGTGACAATCGCGGCATTTGCTTTCGACCGTCCATCCGGTGAGTTCAACGTGGAGACTTGGGGTTGAAGCTCTCCGGCCGGCCAGACGGTTAGGTAGCTCAACGGTCCGTGTGGGGCAACTGTAACGTTCATGGCATAGGCAATAACCCCGCTCGGGGGCGTGAGCAGGGCGGCGCAGCCTCCACCGGCAGGATTAAAGGTTCGGACGCTCCCGCCGGTGACAGGACGATTGGGCCGGGTGTCCACAGCGCGACATGGTATTGCCAACGGTATGTACTGCATGGGGAGCGTTGCGTCGAGCACCTGTGCTCTGGCGGAAAGGCAGGATGCGGCCATGCCCGACGCAAGAAGAGTGAGGGCCAGCCGAAAACAAGTTCGCATAAATTTCTCCGGGACCTGAACGACGGTCGTAAGGACTGCTTGGTTAAAGACCACCATCGAGTGGAGTGCGTCATACAGATGGGCGTTTAACCGTCTTTGAAGAGTACGGGCTGCGGAAAATTCGCAGTCGGGTAGGTCCGGACTGTAAAGCCCGTGGGATTGCCGGCGCTAAAGCGCATGATCATTTTCGAACTCTTTCCCGCAACGCTGAAGCGTTGCTTCCCTTTGCTAAAGCAGAGGGCTCCCACCAAGCAGACGGACCGGCCGCCTTTCGCAGTCGCCTTCGCTTCTTGTTGAAGCGACGCCTCCACCAAGACTCCACCAAGTGGCTAACCAGATTGCCCGGTTCGCCAGCAACGGAGTGGTGGAGCAGAGACAGGCCTAGCAGGGGGCCCGGTGGGAGCCCCCGCATTTATGCGGGGGATGGAGCGCTTCAGCGCTCCATAAACAAGGCTCCACTTCGATCCTGCGCTTTAGCGCTGGCGAATCTCGGGGCGTACTTTTTCCGCAGCCTGTAAAGTCCCTGAGGGACTGCAGCCTGGGCCCATCTTCAACTTTCAGGCACCGGAATAACGGATGTTATTTCCGGCGATCATTTCCCAGGGAATTGCAACAATGCGAAGTGTGTTTGTTGCCTGTCAGGGGAAATCAAAATAGACAGAGAGATCTAATTGAGATTAGCTCTCGCAAATCGCACTCGATCAAAGCTTCCCGCACGATACAACGGCGCAGAGAATTTGTCTATGGAATTTCCAGAGCTCATAGTATCCCGTCCTTCACAAGCAACAGCGAAGGACGGTGCTAAGATCTTTTTCTGGCGATCCTCTTCTTCTTTGCCGGCCGCTTGCGCACCGGTTTTTTGCCCCCGCCCTTTTTCCCGGCCGCCGAGGATGCGCCGAGGAGCGCAATGATCGTGGCGCCGATGGGAGAACCGAGGCCGGTGCAAGCATCCCAGCCAGGGCCGGCGAAAAATGCGCCGTTGTTTCCCGAAATAATGTCGTGGAACCCGGAGGCAGCCTTCGCGGCATAGATCTGGGGTTGGATAAAACCGGCGCTCTTTCCGTTCTGCTGATTATTGAGTGCGATCAGCCCCGCCCAAAGCGGGGCGACCGCGCTGGTGCCACCGATGACCAGGCTCTGGCCATCGACGCGCACCTGGTAACCGGTCACAGGGTCGGCGTCTCCTGAAACGTCGGGGACGCCTCGGCCGCCGGTACTCCCCGAGGGCGCCGGCACCTTGGCATTGGCCTGCCACGAAGGCAGGGCGAACACGTTGCTCACTCCGCCTCCCGTCGCGCCCTCACCGCTGGCCTGCTCGTTCCACACCACCTCCGAGCTGATGGTGCTGCCGCTGCCGGTCAGCTTGGTTCCGCCACAGGCAAGTACGTGCGGGCTGGAGGCAGGGAAGTCGACGTTATTGCCGGTAGCTCCGTCGCTCGAGCCGTTGTCACCCGCAGCGACGGTTATCGTGATGCCGAGGGCGGCGGCCGATTGGCAGGCCGCGTCGAGCGCGGTCATCGCCTGCGCAGTCCAGCTCGACTCCGGCCCGCCCCAGCTAATCGAAATGACGCTCGGATTGTTGCTTGCGTCGTGCACAGCACTGGTGACGGCATCGATGAAGCCCTGGTCGGTATTGGGCGCGAAGTAGACCACGATCTTTGCCCCCGGAGCAACCGAGGCCGATACTTCAATATCGAGCATGACCTCGCCGTCGGCGCCGCTCGCATTGCCTGGAGTGTTCTTACCCTTGTCGACGGAGACAGCTGTTACCGTGGGGGCCGCTTGGCCCAGTCCTTTAAAGTACGCAGTTAGGTCCGCGGCGCGATAGCCACCACCCAGCTCGATGATGCCGATAGTCTGGCCGGCGGCAGCCGCACCTTGGGGAAACTGGTAAAGCTCCCCTACCTGAACGGGCGTATACGAGGTGCCGGCAGCGCTCGCATGGGCGCGCGCGAAGCCTTCTGTGCCACCCGTGGTGGCGTTGGTGGCAGAACCCAGGACACGAAAATGAGGTTGGGCCTGGGGACGATTATCGAGCCCCAGCACAGCCTCAACCGCGCCGGCCAGTTCGGCGGGTAGACGGATGCTACCTTCGCGAACGCGATAGGTAGTGCCGTCCAGAACCTTTTGCATGAGGGTCACGCCAAAGGCCTTTTGCATAACATTGACAGTTCCGGTGAGCTTGATGGTGCGGTGCCCGGGCCGTGGTGTGCCTTTTTCCACTGTCAGCCCGAACTCTTTCGCGAAAGCGCGCACCAGCGTGATCGCGGCAGGATCGGCGGCGTGCTGGCGGCGATACTCGGCGCGCGTCAGGCGGTCTTTGCCCAGGCGTTTGATATTGAGCGGACTCTTGCGCCGCACGATGACAGAAACAGTGAGAACGCTGCTGGGCCGCGCCGGCTTTTCGCCGGTGGCCGCCGGTAGAGGAGCCTTTTCACTACCGGCAAGTACTACGCGTTGCTGGGAAGAGAAGCGGGAGGAGGAGGTTTTGGGAGCCATGGGGAGTTCTCCGAAGTGCCCATCCATAATAATGCCGCTATACGTTCCCAAGGAAGTTACGAGTGGGATCCAAGCTCCGTAGACGCTATACCTTGTTCGCCCGTACTCTAAGGCCGGGAATGCCGGTAGAATGAGTGGAGCAATGCCCACGTCTATTGACTGGCCCCTGAAACATCCGCAGCGCCGACGCCGGCGATTCTTTATCCTGCTCGCGGTTCTGGCCGTGATCGTCTTCGGCGGCCATACCGCCGTCTCGTATTTCGTCGATCTATTGTGGTTCCGATCGCTCGGCTATGGGACCGTGTTCTCAAAAACGCTAATTCTTCAGTGGAGCATCTTCGCGCTCTTCGCGGCGGCCACCTTCTTCATCCTGTACGCAACATTTGCCGCTCTGAAGCGGGCGCATCTGCCCGATTTGCCGAGCAGCCATACCATCTTCTTCGGGGGGCAGCCGGTCAAGCTGCCGGTCGATCCTGTCATGCGCCTGCTCGCCTTCGGCGGATCGGTGGTCATTGCTTTGGTAACGGGTGCCGGCATGATGGCAGAGTGGCCGACGCTCGCACTCTTCTGGTACGCGCCGCGTGCCATGGGCAGCGTTGTCGACCCGATCTTCGGTAAGCCGCTGAACTTCTTTCTCTTTACTCTGCCGGCATGGCAACTCGTCTCGGGCTGGTTGCTCACGCTCGCCATCATTACCTGTATGCTGGCCGTTTTCTTCATCGTCATCACTGGGGGAGCCGGTGCGCTCGCCAAGCGCCGCAGCTATCTCACCTTGCCCTGGCGCGGACTTTCCATCACCTTTGCTTTTCTTTTGCTGATCCTGGCGGTGCGTGTGTACCTCGGCCGGTATGATCTGTTGTTCGACGATCACACCGTCTTCGCAGGGATTACCTACACCGACGCGCATGTCACGCTTACCGGCTTGCTTGTGGTCTGTGTGGCGCTGGTTGCCGGGGCGGTGGCTGCAGTGGTCAACGCCGTGACGGTGGCCCGGGGGCGCTGGCTGCTGGCTGCGATTCTTCCTGCCGCGCTCTGCTTCGCCGTTCTTCAAGTGGCCGCTTGGTGGGTGAGCAGCTTTATCGTCAAACCGAATGAACTGGTCCGCGAGCAACCCTATATTGCGCACAACATCCTGATGACGCGGCAGGCTTACGGATTGGACAAGTTTGTGCAGCGCGAGTTTCCCGCGGAAACGACTGTCGGCGCGGCCGACCCGGCGAACAATCAACCGACTCTCAATAACATCCGCTTGTGGGATTGGCAGGCGCTGCAAGACACGCTGCGGCAGATTCAGGAAATCCGGACTTACTATGACTTTCCCGATATCGACATCGATCGCTATGTAATCAACGGCACGCTGCGCGAGGTGATGCTCGCGACTCGGGAACTGAATGTAGACAAACTACCCGAGAGCAGCCGCAACTGGATCAATGAAAAATTGATTTACACCCACGGCTACGGCATTACCATGAACCCCGTCAACGGGTTTACTGCGGAAGGGCTGCCGACACTCTACCTGAGCAACATGCCGGTGCAGAGCACCGTGCCCGGCCTGAGCGTGAGTCGCCCGGAGATTTATTTTGGCGAGTTGACGAATACCGATGTGTACGTCAAGACGCGGCAACAGGAGTTCAATTACCCCCAGGGCCAGAACAATAACCTTACCTCCTATCAAGGCACCGGCGGCATTGTGCTGGGAGGCTTTCTACGCCGCATTTTGCTCGCCATCGACCGTGGCGATCTGGGAAAGTTACCATTCAGCGACGACGTGAACGCACAGAGCCGGTTGCTGATGCGACGCAATGTGCGCGATCGTGTCGAGGCTTTAGCTCCGTTTCTCACCTACGATCCCGATCCATATATGGTGGTGGGCGAAGATGGCAGGCTGTCGTGGGTGATGGATGCGTTCACCACGACCGACCAGTATCCATACGCGACCCATTACCGTTTGGGCGACGATCTCATCAACTACATGCGCAATAGCGTTAAGGTGGTCATCGACGCCTACGACGGTTCCACTACGTTTTACGTCTTTGACAACCAGGACCCAATCCTGGCGGCCTACCGGAATATCTTTCCCAGCCTCTTTAAAGATGGGGCGGCGATGCCTTCCGGGCTGCGAAAGCATATGCGCTATCCGGAGTTGTTGCTCAAAATGCAGGGAGAGGTTTACGGGCTTTATCACATGACAGATCCGGCAGTGTTCTACAACCGCGACGATCTATGGACGGTGGCCACCGAAGTCGGCATGGGCGAGGGGGGCGGCCAAACCACGCAGCCGATGCAGCCGAATTTCGTGTTGATGAAGCTGCCGGATGAGACCGGCATGGAATTCGTTGAGATTCTGCCCTTCACTCCTGCCAACCGCAACAATCTGATTGGCTGGATCGGAGGGCGCAGCGATGGCGAGCACTACGGTAAAGCGGTGGTCTACAACTTCCCCAAGAACAAGCTGGTCGATGGACCGCTGCAGATTGAGGCGCGCATCGATCAGAATGCGCAGCTCTCGGGGCAATTGACCCTGTGGAATCAGCAGGGCTCGCATGTGCGGCGCGGGACTTTGCTGGTGATTCCCACCGGGCGAGCCCTGTTGTATGCCGAGCCGATCTATCTGCAGGCGGAACGCAGCCCGATGCCGGAGCTGCGCCTGGTGGTGCTGGCGCTGCAAGACCGGCTGGCCTACGGATCGACCTTTGAGGCAGCGCTCAACGCACTTTTTGCGGGAGGCGGCTCCTCTCTCACCTCGGTGGAACCGCAGCGAGCTGCTTCGCCATCAGCGGCCGCCGCTGGGCCCCAGCCTGCAGCGGAGTTGAAGCCAACCATCGCCGAAGCTGCCAAAGACTTTGCCGACTATCAAAGGCTGACTGCGGAAGGCAAGCTGGGCGAGGCTGGGCAAAAGCTGGAAGAACTGAAGCGCGCTATCGATAAACTGAACACACCACAGCGATAGAGCCTCCCCAAAATCATCGGACCGGACGCCGGCTCGTCATTCGTCTGGTTTGAAACCAGGCAATATGCGCGACTCCGCCCGGAACACATGGTAGTTCGAAAAACGCATGTCATTCATCTTCGTGGAATAGGGACCGTAACTCAGAAAGCTTTGATCCCACTCTTTCAGTGAAATGATCGACCGCCCTCTCGCCAGTGACACACTTCTTACGGGGCAAAAATAAGTTTTCCCGCCGATCTTGACTGGACCGTAGTCGATCACGATCTCATCGCGGTCCATGGGCACATACTCACGCATATCGAATTTCTGCCGCAGGCGCAGAATCGTGCCCTCCAAAGGATCGATCGCAATCTCATCGCCATACCCGGATTGTTTGCGAAATGGATTCTGTCCCTCCGCATCGGGCAGACAACAGCCGCCTTCGAAATCCATCGACTCCGCTTGCGGAACCTCGAATTGGAAAACGGCGCGGTTTCCCTCCGGCCCCCGCTCCCAACGTAACCACTTCATTCGCCCGGGTGTCTCCATCGCTTGTCGCGCCTCCGCCAGCAGAGTGCCGAACGCCCCATGAGTAATCAGATAGCTGTTGCTCGACTCGTCGGGCTCGGTGCCCTCCGACTCCACAACCTCCTTCCCGTTCCGGTAGAGAACCTTTGCCTTTGACATCTCCACAACGTGCAGGGGCTGATAATCGGCCGTGATCTTGTCGGCGTTGAACAGCGGTGTGTCTTCATAACGTACGGTCGTTCTGGTGGCATAGAAATCCGGCAACTTCCGAACGGCGTTGTCTAAATAATCCTTCGCAAGATCCAGGATGCGTTCTTGTGCCGCACGATCCGGCGCAGCCTGCTTCGGGATCTCCGTGGGCGGCGGATCGAGAAAGGCCGATGCGTCTGCCACGCCGGTCAGCGCTTGCTGAAGACTCCGGTTTGTGTACTCGGCAGACCATTGGGAGAGCTGTGCAAAGGCGACCCGCTCTGTCAACTCGATCTGCGATATCTTCGGTCGTTCGTCTCCACTGCTGCGACCCGCAGGTCCGCGTTCAAAAGAGCCGAAAACATTTTCTCCCGCACGGTAAGCTTCCCTCAGGATTTGTTCCAACTGCGCCACCGTCACTCGTTGAGCAGCGGGATTCGGTTGGTCAGAATAAAAAGGCTCGTCGTAGTAGCTGGTGTTCGTGTGCACGACCAATCCCGGCTTTTCCAGTCGCGCTTGCAGCAGGTGGCGTTCGTGAGGCTGAACAGCGATGGGAGGATCGAAAGAAAGAGTATAGAAATTCAGAGCTCCCATCAGGCAATGGGTCATCTCCGCTACAAGGTCATTGGTGTCATCGGCGACCCTCCCGCCGCTTTGAATCGCTAGAACCTTCTTGTACAGAAACCGGTCGCTTGAATCGTGTACCGTTTGTGGCCCGTTCAGATAGGCCTGATAACCGGGCGTGCAAGGGCCCTCGTGATCCACCGGGAGCTCATCAATGGACACGCGAGCCTCGCGGAACAGCGTAGTGAACCAGTAAATCGAATCGAATGTCTGCTGTCCTTCACTGCGATTCGCCGGAAATATGCCCGTTCCCTCGCTGCAACCCGGGCCTATCCAAAGCATCACCTTATGGCCGCGTTTTCGCCTCTGCGAAGTCGCAATGAAGGCGAGCGCACGTAGGGCGTCAGGCCGGTGATTCAAGACGATCCTCTTGCCGGATGACAGATCCGAGGCAAGCGAATTTCCGTCCGTCGAATCGTGATGGGGTACGGTCCACAAACCGTCGTCTGATATTCCGAAAATGGAAACAGGTTGATTTAGGTGACCATTATTCTGTTCCACGAATGCCTCAATGCCAGATTGAGCACGCAACGCATCCGCTTTCGACATGCAGGACGGGTAGGTCCTGCATAACGTGTCAAAGAACAAGATGACCTGCACCGGCGGCTCGGGCTCGGAGGACTGTCCACTGACCTCGTGAAACGACAGGATCTTTTGGGGGCGATCTTCATCCAGGAGCTCAAAATCTTCGCGATGCAAACCGGATACTGGCTCTCCATCTGCTTTCGTTACTGAGACATCAAGGTGAATGAGCCCCTTTGCTTCATCGAGCATAGGAATGGTTGGCTGCGCGGCGAACTGGGTTTGAGGGGAAGACACCAGGGGCGAGCGTTGGGCTCCTCCGCCGCTTTGTTGCGTATACAAGACCGAGCACAGGAGTAAACCGATTCCCGGATACGACCGATGCGAAATATGCATCGCCCCGCCCGATCTAGTTTCATTGCGTAGTCGAGTTCCAAGGTTTGGAGGTTTCATTTTGGTGTCGCCGCCTGCCAGCTCGCAAACGCTGTTTCGGTCAGCTCCTTTCTATTGTCCGCTTTTGAAGGAACCCCTGGATCACACTTGTCCAAATTAGCTTTTGCCGGTAAGTGATTGAGAGCTTTGCGTCTCTGTCCATCCACCTCCACCCATGCCAAGGTGAACCGCCGCCCTCCCCATTTGTCATCCCGAGCGAACCCGGATTTCCTGCCACGCTACACTGGACGCCGCCACGTGTGCGGCTTTCATTAAGGAAAGCCGCATGGAGCCCGCCAACGCCACCAATACCAACAGGAAATCCGGGGAAGCCGAGGGACCTGCTGTGCGCCTTTCCTCAACGCAACTGCCCAGCTGGGACTCTCTCCATCCCTCAGTAACTGCTGTTGAGGTGAGCGCCGCCCCCCTTTGTCATCCACAAGCGAAGTGACTTGCCTGCGGCAAGTCAAGAGAGGAATGAACGGGAAATCGATGTTGATTTTATTGGCTTTATTTTTTGTTCATTAGGAGCGAAGCCGAGGGACCTGCAGTTTCCGCTGGTGGGGAAATGGAACGTATTGGCTTTGAGTTTCCGCGTGGTCAGCGATAGGGACCGAGGGAAATGACCAGAATCTCAGCTAAAGCGTCCGACTCATTGCGCCATTGGCGGCCGGTTCCGGCGACAATCGTCACCGAATCACCACGTTCGAGAACCTGCTCGCCTTCCTGCAGCTTCAAGATCACTTTGCCTTCAAAGACCATGGCGAATTCGTCAGAAACGGTAGGCGTGGCCTGCTTTCCCGTGAGCCCGTCGGGCTTGATGATGAGCATGGATGCCCGAAACTGCGATGCATTCGCAAGCGAGCCCAGCGATGCTATTTCAGCCCGCGACCAATCCAGTGCCATGTGGGCGCGTTCGCTGGCGCGCACGACATTCACCTGCTGATTGGCGGAGAGAAAAAACTGACCAAGCGTCACCCCCAGCGCGTTCGCTATCTTCTCCATCGAAGAGATGGAGGGCGAGCATTGCCCATTCTCGATTTGCGACAGGAAACTGGCGGAGAAGTCCACTCGTTCGGCTAGAGCCCGCAGTGACATGCCATGTTGTTCTCTTAGATAACGCAGCGACGTCCCAAGCGTCTGTTCAATCATCCTAGCGCCAACTCAATCCGGCAGTCCTTGATGTTCGTACACTGGTGCGTAACAACTACCAGTGCCTCAGTATATCGGGAAGGACGAGTGGAAACTGTGCGGCGGGGCTAGCACGTAGGCTATCTAATGGCCAGTTGTACCTATCTATTGGTCAAATTAGACCGCGGAGGAGAGGGCTCTCTAGTGGCTGCTCCAGGTCTTATCACTCGAGTAGCACAACGGCTCCAGGGTGCAATCGGCACAGCGCGGTTTGCGGGCAATGCACACCTGGCGCCCGTGGTGGATCATTTCATGGGAGAAGGCAATCCAGTGATCCTGCGGAATGATCTTCATCAGATCTTTCTCCACCTGGATCGGTTCGGTAGCCTTGGTAAGCTCGAGACGCCTCGATAGCCGGAGCACATGCGTATCCACCACCACTCCAACGGCTTTCCCGTACGCCACGCCCAGCACAACGTTTGCTGTTTTGCGTGCCACGCCCGGCAGGGTCAGCAGTTCGTCCATAGTTTGCGGAACTTTGCCGCCGAACTCGGCGGTGAGTTTGCGCGCCGCGCCATTCAGAGACTTCGCCTTATTGTGATAAAAACCGGTGGAGCGGATCTGCTCTTCAATCTCCACCAGGGGCGCGTGGGCGAAGTCAGTGGGCGTAGGAAATTTTTTGAATAGCGCCGGGGTGACCATATTGACACGCGCGTCGGTACATTGCGCGGAGAGAATGGTGGCCACCAGCAGTTCCCACGCGTTGCTGTGGTGCAATGCGCACTCGGCGCCGGGATAGGCCTGTGCCAGGCGTTCCAGCAGCGCGCCGATGCGCTCCGGAGCCAGAGGATTGCGCCGTGGCCCCTTTGTCTTCTTCGCCGCCGCCTTTTTCCCCGCGGCCTGGGGGCTTCGAGCCTGCTTTACCGCGGCCTTCATCCGCGCCTAGCCGAGCCGCGCCAGCATGTCTTCCGGCGTCATGCGAATGCAGGTGAAGATGGGTGTGTCTTTCAGGGTGTAAGGGCTAATCTCGGTTTCCCGCAACTGCTGCACCAGGTCGAGGAAGTCCTCGGGATAGTTGGTTTCAAAGGCCACCACAAACTCCTGGTCGTCGATGCCGAAGGAGTAAGTGGTATTGAGCTTGACCCGCGGATAGAGATGGCCGACGCGGATATGTTCGTTCATCAGCCGCTGCCGTTCCTCGGCCGGCAGCAGATACCAGGCGCGCGTTTTCCAGAAGGGATAGATGAAGATATACTTCTGGCCGCCGGGCCGGATGCTGCCACGCGAATCGTGCTGCCCCTCGTGTTCGTGCCCGATGAGGTACTGTGAGCGCTTGGTCATCGACAGGAAGTTATACGGCGTCTGCAGATAGCCGCCCATCGGGGTCGCCATCAGATCCGCCGTCATCTGGTTCAGATCTTCCGCGGTATAGCAGATGCGCCACAGCACCATGTCGCAATCGCCGCGCAGCCCCACGGTGGAATAGGTGAGGGTGAGTAGGCGTCCGGGCTGATTCCAGTGTTTGATCACGGCCGCAAAGGCTTCGCGGTGGGCCTCTTTTTCTGCTGCGGGCAGCCGGCGCCATTCGGGAAGAACCTTGAAAAAGGTAAAACCGATCGTCTGCCGCTTCACTTCCTTGGCCGGCGCCGCCGCACGCTGCGGCTCCGCGGCGCTCTGGGCCTGCTCGGAAACTTCCGGGATAAGGGCTTCTGCCATCGTGTACTCCTTTGCCAACTCCATGGTAACAAAGCGCCGCGCAAGTACCTTTACGCGGTCAAGCTATACTGCCTGCGAATGACCGAGAAAATCTTAGCTGTCTTCGCCAACTTCATCATCGCCGTCATTTCGAAAACGGGCTACCTGGGAATTGCGCTGCTGATGGCCATCGAGTCGGCGTGCATTCCGCTGCCGTCTGAGATCATCATGCCGTTCTCTGGATACCTGGTCCACACTGGCAGGTTCCAGCTTTTGTGGGTGGCCACGGCCGGCGCCCTGGGCTGCAATCTGGGTTCGGCGGTTGCTTATTGGATAGGGGCACATGGCGGCCGTCCCCTGGTGGAGCGTTTCGGCAAATACGTTCTGCTCAGCCGGCACGACCTGGACCGCACCACAGAGTTCTTTCTGAAATATGGATCGATCACGGTTTTTCTGGCGCGGCTGCTCCCGGTGGTGCGCACCTTCATTGCCTTGCCTGCAGGCATTGCCAAAATGCCGCTGTGGCGCTTCCACCTCTATACCTTCCTGGGCTCGTGGCCATGGTGCTTTGTCTTGGCCTACGTAGGCATGAGGCTTGGCCTCTCATGGGACACCGATCCGCGCTTCAAGGCGGTCTTTCACCGCTTTCACCTCGGCGTTGAGGTGGTGCTGTTGGCGGCGATCGTCTGGTTCGTGTGGTCGCACTGGAAGCAGCGCACCACCGCCGCTGCCTGAACGAGAGCTGTGCTTCTAAACGACGCGTGGTTACCGTTAAGCTGTGCTTTCTCTCCTTTGGGCGGCGGGCATTTGCCAAAGCAGAAACGAAAGACGAGACTGAAATGGTGCTTGATCATTGCTCCGGCCGGCGTGCAAACCAGGCAACAATGGCCGCCTAAGGCAGCGGAGCGCTTCCGATCAAAAATAAAGCCCTGAGAGGACGGACCTGCAAGAATGTCTACGCCTGAGAGCAGCAGCCAAGCGCCTGCTGACAGTTCACCGATTCAACCAGCCAACGGAAAACTAGGAATCATGATCCCCGGAATGGGTTCGGTTGCCACCACCCTGGTGGCGGGTGTGGAAGCCGTCCGCAAGGGAATCGCCAAGCCTATCGGCTCCCTTACCCAGATGGGAACGGTTCGCCTGGGCAAGCGCACCGATGGGCACAGCCCTCTGATCAAGGACTTCGTCCCCTTGGCAAAGCTGGATAATCTCTGCTTTACCGGGTGGGACATTTTTCCCGAAAACATGTTCGAGGCGGCCAAAACAGCGCACGTTCTCGATCGGGATCAACTGGAGACTATTCGGCCCTTCCTCGAAGGGATCCGGCCCATGCCTGCGGTTTTCGATCAGTACTACGTCAAGCGTCTGCAGGGTTGCCATGTCAAGAAGGGCAAGAATAAGCGCGATCTGGCCGAGCAGTTGCGGGCTGACATTCAGGCCTATAAAAGGGTGACCGAACGCCAGGTAATGATCTGGTGCGGCTCGACCGAGATCTTTCTCACCCCTACGGCAGTGCACTCGTCCCTGGCGGCGTTTGAAAAGGGCCTGGAAGAGAACGACATCAACATCGCTCCTTCCATGATCTACGCCTACGCCGCGCTGCAGGAAGGTGTTCCGTTTGCGATGGGAGCGCCCAATCTGACCGTCGATCTACCGGTTATGCAGGAACTCTCCCGCAAGAACAGCGCGCCCATTACCGGCAAGGATTTCAAGACCGGGCAGACCTTTATGAAGACGGTCCTGGCGCCCGCGTTCAAGGCGCGCATGCTGGGCGTGAGCGGTTGGTACTCCACCAACATTCTGGGCAACCGTGATGGCGAAGTGCTGGACGATCCGGAGTCGTTCAAGACCAAAGAAGAGTCCAAGCTGAGCGTGCTCGACTTCATCCTGCAGCCTGATCTCTATCCTGATTTGTATAAGGACATATATCACAAGGTAAGGATTAATTATTATCCGCCGCGTGGTGATAACAAAGAGGGTTGGGACAACATCGACATCTTCGGCTGGCTCGGCTACCCGATGCAGATCAAGGTCGATTTCCTGTGCCGCGATTCGATCCTGGCCGCGCCCATCGCTCTTGATCTGGTGCTCTTCCTGGACTTGGCGGCGCGCACTCCGGAATTGAAAGACCTGGGCATTCAAGAGTGGCTGAGCTTTTACTGGAAGTCACCCATGACTGCTCCCGGGCTTTATCCGGAGCACGATCTCTTTATTCAACTGATGAAGCTCAAGAACACGCTGCGCCACATCAAAGGTGAATCCTTGATTACGCACTTAGGCCTGGAGTACTACGACTAGAGGATTGTCCGTTTCTGACGAGGAACCAGACCCGCAAGGACTGAACAAGTCTGCGTTTCTGGTAGAGATCGACAGCCGTGTCGGTTGCCGGCATGTCTCTAATCCTGTTATGCCGTAGTCTGAAAATGATTTCGGCAGGAGCGGCTTCTCGCCAACAGCTCCGAGCCGGGCAGTTGCCGCTAATTTGGCCTAAGCGCGAGCGAAGGACAGTATTTACTCCTGTCCGGTGTCACACCCGATTCTCGTCAAAAATCAGCTGATCCAGCATCCCGCCGTGGCGGGATTTTTTTTCGCGCAGTAAACCTCTGCCTACTCTCAACTTCCCGATAAACGGAGCCATCTATGCCTAAAAATAACGTCAACGACCCCATCACTGACCAGGAAATAGCTTTTGCCCTCCTGGTCCTCTCTGGAACCATGAACGACCGTCGTGCCGCAGAAGCCGTCGGTCTAGACCCCGATTCCGCCGCCTACACCAAATCCAAGCCCTGTGTCCGTGCCTACATGCACGAGCATCGTGCCGTGGAGGAACCACGCCGGCTCAACCTGGGCCGCCTCTGGGAAATTGCCAACCTGGACCCCGAAAGGACCCGCAGCAGCGCTTCCGCCCAGGTCAAGGCCCTCTCCATGATCGTGGCCATCGAAGGCCTGATCCCTGATCGCCGCGCTGCTCCGCCCAGAACAAACCCGCCCCTCCGCCCGTTAAGCCGCAAATCTATGCCTCCGCCTGGCTGACCAAGCAGCACGGAGAATCCCAGCCGCCCCATGCGCCGTCCAGGAGGAAGCCGCCCCCGACTTGTCATCGGTACCCCTCCCTCCTACGCCCGATCCAACTCCTGACCTCAGCGAGTCCAATTTTCCCGGCCCCTTGAACCCATCGCAAACGGCCTCATCGCCTCGTCCTCACATGTCCTTTGTTCCCGATGCCAGAGTCGACTTCTCAATGAAAAAGAACCACTTCGCCCCGCGCCGCTGACACTCCAGGTTGTTTATGTCCCAAAAGCCCCAAAAGCATCAAATTTTATCGAATTTTACAAAACCAGATCCTTCAGCGACTGACCTCCTCCGATACGGGAGCGTAGGTCCATCGAAGCCGGTAGGGGCTACAACAACAGCACAGAGCTGTCCAAATTGCGTGGTGGGAGCCCCCGCATTCATGCGGGGGAGCTCGGCCTTCAGGCCGAGCGGCTCGCGTAGGACTACTCTCCTCCGGCTTTAGCCGCGGGGTTTTTGAAGCCGGGGCTAAGCGGGCTGCGGAAAAACCCTGTCGTTGAAGGGTACGGGCTTCACAGGCTGCAGAAAAACTCATGTTTTGTGTCAGGGCACAGACTTCCACGGCACGCCGGGACAGGTCAGCCCGTGCCGTAAGGGATTGAAAATACGTTGAGCTTTACAGGCTGCGGAAAAAGGCTACATCGCTTTTCCTCGCACCGGCAACGAACGCTGGGGTGCCCCATTCAAGCCGTTCTTTGGCTTGAGTGGGATACCACAGCGTTCAACGTGCCTTCTTTTCATACGAGCGCAGCAGAGGGATCGGCTGACGAACGAGTTTTTCCGCAGCCGGTTTAGCCCCTGAGGGCATTTTCTTCCTCTCGCTTTAGCAGCCCTCAGCGGCTAAAAGCCGTTTCATTTCGATCCCTAAACGTACGGGCTGAAGAGGCTGAAGAGTCTGAGTGAGATCAGTCCCGCAGGGACGGCTGAGAGTAGCCCAGGACGTTAGTCCTGGGTTACGTTTAATAAGCAGATCAGTCCCGCAGGGACGGCTGAGAATGTCCCAGGATGCAATCCTGGGGGCTGTTGAATCGGACGCCAACGCAATTTGCATAGATAAGAAGTGCGCCCAGGATTGCATCCTGGGACATTACTCTCAGCCGTCCCTACGGGACTAAATCGGGAGAGAATGGTTCTCACGCAGACTCTGAAGCCCGTATCCTTCAACGACAGAGGTTTTCCGCAGCCTGTAAAGCCCAATTGATCGAAGTGCCACTCTTTCCGCGATGCTGAAGCAGGGGGGGTCCCACCGACACCAACCAATCCGGTTTCGGTTTGCTCGCGTTCTCTTCAACGTACTCAGCAAGT
Organism: uncultured Acidobacteriaceae bacterium; assembly: GCA_963711525.1. Classification (GTDB taxonomy): domain Bacteria; phylum Acidobacteriota; class Terriglobia; order Terriglobales; family Acidobacteriaceae; genus PALSA-350. Next base: position 1,165,158 of record CAVQEO010000001.1, read on the forward strand.
TGTGCCGTCAAAAAAGCAGCTCGTCGGCAAATTTGGACAGCTCTGAGAACCAGTAGCACCTCTATCGTGCACGATCGAGCAGGACAGCCTCTCGATCTTGCAGGGTGGTTCGAATGGCCTCGAGTCCCAGCTCAAGGGCCGGAATGTTCTCCGTGACCTTGGCGGCATCCTGGTGCTCCACCATGGATCGCAGCAGATCGCATTGACCTACCAGGCGTTCATCGTGCTCAATCAAGACCTTGAGCGTGGCGGCCTCCTGCCGATAGCGTTGGGTCATACGATCGTTCTCGGGAACCGGCTGCTGTTGAATCGAGGCCTCCAGGGCACCGATCGCCCGGGCTAGCCTCTCCAGGCGTTGGGCCGCCGCGACTGCGGCGGGGTCAGGAAATGGCTTGGCACGGGAGGGTGCGGGGAGGAACTCGCGGCGGTATGCGCTCTCGGCCTCCTCCACGCTAGCCATCGCCAGACCGAGCAGCGACGCGGCTTTGCTGCGAACCAGCTGGTCGTCTGCGCGCAACTGGTTCTCGACCCGGTAGAAGTTGTAGCCCCAGCCGTAAAAGAGGTTGGTGGCGACTTGCCGTAGCGCGCCGGCATCATAAAATCCGTAGCTCGACACTATTTTTCTCCAGGCAATCCGGTCGCCGCGCCCACCGGATAGAATCCGCTCGTTTGACCACCAATGTTGAAGGGCAAGCCGGCCGCGGCGTTGGGTGCGGAGACCAGCCCCTTCTCAGCCATTTGCAACGCAAGGTAATAACGCACTGCTTCGATGGGTGTAAGACCGATCGCCTGCAGCGAGATCAACTCGCGCATGCGCTCGTCTTTCGGCATGATGAGAATCTTCAGATCATTGAGCGTGATGCCATAGGTCTTGAGAAAGTCGGAAAGATGTGTCTTCACCAACTCGCGCACTTCGTTGATGTGCTCATTGATGTCTTCCATTTTCGTCACTTGGACGATCTGGTTGATGGCTTGTTCAATTGCCGGCCCGGCGTAGTCGGAGACTTCCCGGGTGTCGATCACATGACCATTGAACGGTAAATGCGTAATTAATTGGAGCGCTGCATCCTTGGTGTCGACATGGATGTAGTAATCCACCTGGTAGGCCATTTCGGCCATCTCCTCGCTGGTGGCGACTCCCTCGCTGCGGATCAACAGTTTGGATCGGTTGACATAAATGACCTCGTAGACCCATGGAGAGGAGCCGCCGAAGAATCCTTGAGCAATCGAGCCGAGAAGGGGTTTGTCGGGAGTGGTGAGGGCGTATTGCCCCGTCTCGTAAATATTCAATACCGCGCCCCGCGATTTCAATACGCAGAAGTGATTACTCTCAACCGTGAGCAGCGAACCGGAAACGATGCTTTCGTCTGCAATCTTGACGGCCAGGCTCTTGGTTCCGAGCATGTCCGTTCCATCTTGGAGAAGGGATGTGATAACTTGCCGTGCGATCGCCATAATTTACACTGAGCCTCGGCCCCAGCATACGCTCATCGGGGTGATAAATTTTAACGCCCTGCGGAGGAAACGTGTCCAGGTTGAAACGCGGCGCTTCTCTTTGTTGTCTCTTCACATTGCTGCAATTCGGCTTCGCCCAAGAGGTTAGCTTCCGCATCCAACCTCTGCATCCGATCGATGAGTTGCGCGCCGAGGCGCTCAAAGCGCAGCCGCCGGTGGAGCAGGGAAGTTTCCGCAAGCCTGACCTGGTGGAGTTGGTCAAACTTGATCCCACGATCAAGCTCGACGTGCGTTACGCTACCACCAATAATTTTCTGGGAACCCCGCTATATACCCAGGCGCGGGCATTTCTTCAGCGCCCTGCCGCGGAAGCGTTGGTCCGCGCGCATCATGAGCTCAAGGCTCAGGGATACGGATTGATCATCCACGACGGCTACCGCCCGTGGTATGTCACCGAGATATTCTGGAATGCCACACCAGATGACAAAAAGATTTTTGTCGCCAATCCTGCATCGGGCTCCAGGCATAATCGCGGATGCGCCGTGGACCTGTCCTTATACGATCTGCAGACCGGCAAGGAAGTGAAGATGCCCAGCGGGTACGACGAGATGACCAAGCGCGCTTATGCCGATTATCCCGGTGGCACGCCCGACGAGCGTGGTCGCCGCGCCCTGCTGCGCCACGCCATGGAAAAGCAGGGCTTCGTGGTCAATCCCGAAGAGTGGTGGCACTTCGACTATAAGGAATGGAAACAGTATCCGATACAGAACGTGAAGTTTGAAGATCTTGGATTTTAATAAGAGAGCAGGCCATCCACGATGAAGGGAAACATCGCTCGCCGCGCATCGAATCTCGCCAGGGTTGCTCTTCTGGCCGCCTGTGCTCACTTAGCACCGGTCTCCGCGCAGATACTGCCCAGCTTTCCTTCCACTAAGATCAATCTCGACCACAGCATTACCTTCCGCTATCGCGACCCCGGCGCGACAGCTGTCCTTTGCTCCATCGAGAACGTCGCCAAACCGCTGCCTATGCAGAAAGACGCCGAGGGCATCTGGACCATTCGTTCCGCGCCGCTGCCGGCCGGCATCTACCGTTATCACTTCGAGATCAACGGCATCTCTTTCCTCGACCCTGCCAACCCGGTCATCTCCAACTCCCTCATGCGCCCTGCCAACATGGTCACCGTCCCGGGGGACGGGCCACAGTTATGGGATGAGACCGCTGTGCCTCATGGCGCAGTCCATCGCCACATCTACACCAGCGTTGTCGTCCTTGGCTTACCAGACAACCAGAGCGACTATTACGTCTACACGCCGCCTGGCTACGACCCGGCCGGCAAGCCCTATCCGGTCCTCTATCTCCTTCATGGTTGGACCGACTCTGCCCGGGGGTGGCTCTACAACGGCCGCGCGAACTTCATCCTTGATAACCTCATCGCCCAGGGCAAAGTAAAGCCGATGATCGTCGTCATGCCACTGGGCTACGGCGACCTCGCCTTTATCCATAGCCCCATCGACGTCTGGAAAGACCCGCCTAGCATCGACCACAACACCGAACTCTACACCAGGGCCTTCCTTACCGAGATCATGCCCCAGGTCGAATCCACCTACAACATCTCCAAGGACCGCGGGGACCACGCCATCGCGGGTCTCTCCATGGGTGGCCTCGAAGCCGTCACCATCGGTCTCGCCCATACTGACCGCTTCGCTTCCGTGATCGGTCTCAGCGCCGCTGTGCAGAAGCTCGACTTCAGCAAACAGTTCGCTACCCTTGACCCCAAGACCGCGAATCTGCGCCTGCTCTGGATCGCCTGCGGAACGGAAGATGGCCTTATTACTCCAAACCGGAAATTGGTCGCGTTCCTCAAGGAAAAAAACATGCCCGTCACTCAGATCGAGATTCCCGGTCTGCATACCTGGCTTGTCTGGCGCGACAACCTGATTCACTTTGCACCGCTGCTATTCCAGCCATCGCCGAAATAATGAGCGCAGTGACGTACTTCTCCACCGTGCTGGTGAAACATGCCAAGGGCCTCATCTATGGCGCGGGCGTCCTCGTGGGCTATCTCTTTCTCGAACAAGTCGTGCCCCACTATTGGCCCGGAACCCACCTGCCGAATCTTGTGCTGCAGGAATTTATCCAATCCCACCGGGAGGTCACGGGTATTTCAAGCTACTTGGGCGTTTCGGTGGTAATCCGCGCCGCGATTATCCTGCTCTTTCCCCTCGCGGCCCAGTTCGTATTGCAGAAGACAGATATCGATCAATGAACGCCGGGCTAATTTAACAACTGAAGGATGTGGGCTTCGAAATCATTCTTGTTGACTACACCAGTGTGGGATAGCGCGATCTTTCCCTGCCGGTCGATGAGCAGCGTCATCGGCATCGAAGTAAGGTTGTACGCTTTTGCAAGTTGATCGCTACCGATAACGACGGGATATTTCATGGCCGTGTTTCCGCCCGTTTCCGGATCTGTTGCCCGTAGCAGGAAGGGCTTCACTGCTTTCCATCCGTCCTCATCCATGGACACTCCGATCACGGCGAGGCCTTGCCGCTTATATTTCTTATCAAACTCCATGTACCAGGGAATCTCGAGCTTGCAGCCGCCGCACCATGTCGCCCAGAAATCCAACAGAACAACCTTGCCGCGATAATCTGATAACTGAATCCGCTTCCCATTGGCATCTGTCAGAGAAAAGCCGGGCGCTGGCTTTCGACTGGCCGCCGGCAGCAGCTTGTCCGGCGCGGATTGTGAAGGGTACCCAGGGTGATCCTGTGCAATGGTAGCTGGTGGAAGAAGGATGGCCGTGGCTAAGGTCAGGATAACGTAAGTGGGAAATGAGCAGATCAACTTCATCGAGTGACTCCGGATCGGATTGACTTTCGGCTCTATTACTATCACAATGTAAGCATACTATGCTTGGTGAATTTGAGTACCTTCTCATCGCCGCAGCTGTTCGTTTGGAAGACGAGGCATATGGCGCCGCTATCGTGCAGGAAATCGAGCGCTCGTCGCGCCGCAAATGCTCCATTGGTGCTCTCTACACGACATTGGATCGTCTTGAGCGAAAGGGAATGATCAAGACCTGGGTGGGCAAACCAACGCAAGAACGAGGTGGTCGATCGAAGCGGATGGTCCGGGTCACCGCGAAGGGAGTTGCGGCAGCGACGGCTTTTTACGAGACGGTGCAACAGGTAAGTCACGGTACTTCGTGGCACGCTGCCCACGCGGGAGCACGAAAATGAGTAACCTATGGATCCGGTGCACCAAGGCCCTATCGAGAACTCTCGATCCCACGGAGCGGGAAACAGTGCTTGGGGATCTTACCGAACTAGCCACGACGGATCGCCAGGCATTGAAGGGTATGCTCGGTCTGGTGCTAAGGCGTCAACTCGGGCATTGGAACGAATGGCAACCGTGGTTTGTCTTAGTGGCTATCGTTGTTCCCGTTTGTGCGCTCTTGGCAACGCAATCCGTGGGCATGAATTTCTTTCCGTTCTTGGTGATGTGGTTTCACCATGGGATCGCTTACAGAACAGGAGTATCGTCTGCTGCACTTTTGGCGGAGATTTGTTTTCAAGCGTCTGCGCTCATTACCTGGTCCTGGACCAGCGCCGTTGCTTTGGGTGCGCTGTCTCGAAAAACGATCTGGGCTAACGGAGTTCTGTTCTTTTTGTTGTGCGCATTCTTCACCGTCTACCGTCTCCCGTATCCAGTCCGAGCCTTGTGGTTGACTCCGTCGGCGTGGACCCCTATTGTGAGCAACTTTCTGCTTGTTCTTCTTCCGGCTTACTGCGGACTTCATAAAAGTGCCAAGTCTCCGCGGACAAAGCCTCCATGGTTGATTGCCCTGGCTGGCTGGACAGTAATCATCGGCGGCCTCGCATGTTGGACAAAAGGATGGAATGGCGCCGCTCTGGACAACTGGAGTCAAGGTGCGCCGGCACTGACTCTCATGCAACTGGCGCAACGCCCAGATGTCCGGGAAGCTTTTGTGGCCCATTTGTTCACCCTTGCTGTATTGACAAGCCCCATCGTTTATCTGCTCGCGATGAATGGGTTTTCACGCAGAGGAAACAGGATTTGACGTGCCCTATTGCATTCCCATAGAGAGAGTGTCAGAATTCATGTGGGTAACCAATAGGAGACTGGTGAGCGGCAAGGGAGACACCAGCCGAGGAGGGCGCGATGCGCAAACTCAGAGCGCTATGGATCCGCCTACTGCACAGGCCGCAAGGCGACAGTGATTTCGAGGACGAACTCGCCAGCCACGTGGCGATGCACATGGAAGACGGCATCCGCGCCGGTCTCAGTTCCGAGGAAGCGCGCCGCCAGGCGCTGATTCGCCTTGGCGGGGCGGAGCAAACCCGGCAGGCTTATCGCGAGCGGCGGGGACTGCCGTGGCTGGAGACGCTCGTACGCGACCTTGTCTACAGCGTGCGCCGTCTGGTCAAACACCCCGCCGTTACAGCCATCGCCGTGCTTTCGATCGGACTGGGCCTCGGCGCCAACGGCACCATCTTCTCCATGGTCAGCCGGTTTGTTCTGCGTCCCGCGCCGGTCGGCGATCCGTCCACCCTGTTGGCCATCCAGAGGCGCGGCGAAAATGCGCTTTCGTGGCCGCTCTTCCACGATCTTCGCGACCAAGTGAAATCTTTTTCCGCAGTTGCGGGCTACTTTCCGCTGGTGCCCGCCTCGATCGGCAGCCGTGGAGAACCGGAACGCGTGTGGGGCCAGGCAGTCAGCGCAAATTTCTTCGATGTCACTGAACTTCGCATGATACGCGGGCGCGGTTTCGCGAACAGCGAGGAGAAGCAGCCTGTGGTCGTGCTGGGCGCCGGCCTCTGGCATCGCCGCTTCCACGACGACCCCGGGATGGTGGGCAAGACGGTCACGCTCTCGGGCCACATGTTTACGGTAGTCGGCGTCGCTCCGGCCGGTTTCCACGGAATTGACCAGATTCTCGAGGCGGAGTTCTGGGTGCCGCTCGGGAGCGCTGACGAATTATTCCCAAACCTCCCCAAAGGCCCTGACCGCACCCAAAACTGGCTATTCGTTGTTGGCCGGCTGCGACCTGGCGCGACGCGTCCGCAGGCTGCGGCGGAACTGAAAGGACTGGCCGAACGGTTGGCACGTAGCTATCCAAACACCGACAAGGAGAAGCCCTTTGTCTTCGTGCATACGGGCTTATTGCCGCCGCAGGAGCAAAACGGGCTGGTGCTTTTTCTGACTGCGCTCTCTGTGGTGGCGTTGTTGGTACTCGCAATTGCAGGCGCCAATGTAGCCAACCTTCTGTTTGCGCAGGCTTCCGGCCGGCAGCGCGAGATGGCCGTGCGCCTGGCCTTGGGAGCCACCCGCGGCCGGCTGCAGCGACAGATGCTGGTAGAAAGTGTCTTGCTGGGATTGGGCGGGGGAATCGTGGGTGTCCTTCTGTCGTTATGGGCTACAGAGGCACTCTCCGCATTGCAACTGCCCGTACCCACTCCTGTGGACATGCGCATTGGGGTGGATTGGCGTGTGCTGGTCTTCACCTTTGCTTTGAGCATCCTCAGTGGATTGCTGCTGGGAATGGCCCCAGCATGGGCTGCAGCGCGTCCTCTGCTGGGCAGCGCGCTCAAAGGAGAGGATGCGCTGGCTCGTCCCGGGCGCCGCTGGTCTCTGCGTAATCTGCTGACGGTTGCGCAGATCGCGATGTCGGTGATTCTGCTTTCGATGACAGGACTCTTCCTGCGCAGTCTCGAAACCGCAGCCGGCATCGACCTTGGTTTTCGCCCCCAGAACCTGCTGAGTATGTCTGTCGATCCACGGCTTCACGGCTACACGCCGGAGCGGACGGTCGAGTTTCTCAAGCAGTTGCAGGAGCGCGTAGCGGGTCTGCCGGGTGTGGTCTCGGCGGCGTGCACAGATTTTCCGCCGCTCTCCATGGCTGGGGACACGCTTACGTTCCACGTTGGCGGGGGCCCAAACTCCGGCAAAAATGAACCCGGGGCCAATCTCACCAGGGTCACGCCGGGCTACTTCGAGACCATGGGCATACCGCGCGTTGCGGGCCGCGACTTCGGTGGGGAAACGCCGAGCGGCGCAAGGACCGCTATCGTCAACCGGGCCTTTGTGGAGCGTCTTTTCGGAGACGAAAATCCCATCGGGCAACAGGTGACCGGCGGCGGCCTGACGTACCAGATCGTTGGTGTGGTACGCAACGTCAAAACAACCTCTCTGGGCGAGGATCTCAAGCCGGTGCTTTACCGCTCGTTAGAACAAAACGTCGGGACCGAGCCGAACTTGCTCGGCTATACGCTGGTGGTTCACACAGCGGGCCATCCCGAGGCGATGCGCGAAGCGGTGCGGCGGCAGATCTTCGGGCTCGATCGCAATATGGCCGTATTCAACGAAGAAACCATGGAGGAGCACGTCCACACCGCCTTCTTCCTGCCTCGCCTGGCGGCTACGTTGTTTGGAGTCTTCGGCAGCATCGGGTTGGTGCTGTCCGCGGTAGGTCTGTATGGCGTGATGAGCTACGCGGTCAGCCGGCGCACGCGCGAGATTGGCATTCGTATGGCGATGGGCGCGCAACCCGGCACGGTCGAGCGCCTCGTTCTGCGCCAAGGCCTTGTGCTGACGGTTATCGCCATGGTGCTCGGTTGGCCGGCCGCATGGATGTTATCCAAACTGGCGGCCAGCTTCCTCTACGGCATTCATCCGCATGACGCGTTGACCTTCGCGGTTGTGCCGCCGTTTCTGGCCGCAATTGCCCTGGTGGCGTGTTGGATTCCAGCTCGGCGCGCCGCATCTATCGAACCCATGGTGGCATTGCGAACAGAATAAGAGGCCATCCAGTCGAATGCAACTGGTGACGAGCGGTTCATTTTTCATTTTTTCTTTTCTCGCTTGACATGTACTATATCACTAGTACACTAGTCAATGAATGAAGAACCGGATACAAGACGCAAACGCCAACGCCACGTTTAGCTTTCAACTCAATGCGCACAGTGGCGTTCCCGTATACAGGCAGCTGATGGACCAGGTGCAAGGCGCACTGGCTGCCGGACGTCTAAAGGCCGGCGATCAGCTTCCTACGATTCGCCAAGTCGCTGTCGATCTTGCGATTAACCCCAATACCGTGACCCGTGCCTATCGCGAGATGGAGATTCGAGGTCTTTTGGAAACCCAGCAGGGAACTGGAACCTTTATCGCGGAGCAGCCAGTCGCTACGGATAGCCGCGCGCGCAATAGGCAGATGCAACAACTGGCAGCCGAGGTGATCGCCAGGGCGGGGGCGAATGGTTTTAGTCTTACCGAACTGATCGACGCTTTGAAGGAACATGGCAATGAGCAAAGTACCAAGAGGAGATAGCAGAATGAGCCAGCGTATCGAGATCAGCGCACCTGGAACTACGGTCATGATCGCTTGCATCGCAGCCGGCATAGCCGGAACCTTGCTAACAGGAAATAAGCTGCCACTGGTTCTTGGAACCTTTGTCGGTTTGTTCTTCTTGTTTTCGATCAAGGTCGTGCGCCAATGGGAGAAGGTTGCGGTGCTTCGTTTCGGACGCTTCCAGCGGCTTCAGGGACCAGGAATATTCATGCTCACCCCGGTGGTAAACACGCTCAGCGAATTTGTCGATCAGCGGGTGCGCATCGGTACGGTCACCGCGGAGTCCACTCTGACCCGGGATACGGTTCCTGTGAATGTCGACGCGATTGTTTTCTGGCTGGTGTGGAATGCTGAGAAGTCGATTTTCGAAGTCGCGAATTTTGAGGAAGCGATTGCCATGAGTGCACAAACAGCGCTTCGCGAATCCATTGGGCGTCACGACCTGGCGAAGTTAATCACGGATCGTGATGCGCTTGGCCAGGAACTGCAGAGAATTCTTGATACCAAAACAAATCCATGGGGAATAACGGTCCAGTCGGTGGAGATACGCGACGTGCGTATTCCGCAGCCGCTGGAGAATGCTATGTCCCAGCAAGCCCAGGCGGAACGCGAACGGCACGCCCGCATCATTCTCGGCGATGCGGAATTGCAAGTGGCCACCAAATTTGCCGAAGCATCTGAGGTGTATGCCAACAAGCCCGGCGCCTTGCACCTGCGAGCCATGAATATGCTGTATGAAGCGATCAAGGAGCGGGGCTCGATGGTCATTGTGCCCTCGTCTGCGGTAGAAACAATGGGTCTCGGGGGCATGCTAGCGACGACTGCGCTCAACAAGACAAGCGAGCCATGAACCACCGGCGTCGTATGGGTTGGCAGAGACTGTGCCGTCCATGGAGCGATGTCTGCACAATGCACTCAGAAGCGTAGGGCAAGCGTAGCGTTAAGCCCAGGGGTTAATCTCAGGTCAGGAGGTTACCTATTGCATTCCCATAGAGAGTATGCCAAAGTTCATATGGGAAAACAATAGGAGGAAGCGCGATGCGGAAGCTGCGAGCGCTTTGGTTTCGGCTGCGGGGGATGGGCCGCACAGGGCGAACGGACCGGGAGTTTGCGGCCGAACTGGAAAGCCATCTCCAGATCCATGTTGAGGACAATCTGCGATCCGGCATGACTCGGGAAGAAGCGCGACGGCAGGCATTGATTCGTCTCGGTGGCCTGGAGCAGGCGCAGCAGGCATTCCGCGAACAAGCTACGCTGCCCGCTCTCGAAATCCTGCTGCACGATCTACGCTACGGTCTGCGACAGTTGCGCAGGTCGCCTGGTTTTACCACGGTGGCGCTGCTTACGCTGGCGCTTGGCATCGGGGCCACTACCGGCATCTTCACCCTGGTCGACGCAGTGCTCCTGAAGTCTCTGCCCGTACCGCGTCCGGAGCAACTGCTCCTGGTAAAGCAGAGCGATCACACTGCGGAGAAAACTCGCGTTTCTTATCCGTTCTTCCTTCACGTGCGCCGGCGGTTACCGGATACCGCACCGATTGCGGCCATGGCGTGGCCTGACGACTTTTACATCAACGCCGGGACGGAACAACCGGAGCGCGCCCTGGGGCAGCTTGTTTCCGGCAACTACTTTCAGGTCTTTGAAACCTGGCCGGTCCTGGGCCGCCTGCTCACGCCCGCCGATGATGCCAAGCAGAGCGGCAGCCCAGTGGCTGTGCTCAGCTACGGCTACTGGCAGCGCCGCTTTGCCGGCGATCCGGGAGTGATCGGCCGCAAGGTAACCGTGAATAGCGTGCCGTTCTCCATTGTCGGTGTGGCGGCACGCGGGTTCTTTGGCGCACGCGCCGGCATGGAGCCCGACCTCTGGATGCCGCTGACGATGCAGTCGGACGTGCGTTATCACGACCACTACAGCGACATAGCTGCGGAACCCTTGAAGCCCTGGCTCGCCCAGGATCGCCTTTTCTGGCTGCAGCTCATCGTGCGGGTTAAGGAACCGGCTGCTCTTGCTCAGGTGACCACGGTGATGAACCGGGTGTATCGGAACGATCTGTTAGAGGCGACGCAGGGCGTGTCGGATCCCGATCTGCTGCGCTGGTTCCAGACGGTTACCCTGACGCTCGAACCTGGGCAGCAGGGATTTGCAAATCTCCGCCGCGAATTCGAGCAGCCTCTGCTTCTTTTGATGGGTATGGCAGCGATGGTGCTGCTGATTGCGTGCGCAAATATTGCAAATCTTCTGCTGGCAAGGGCGGCTGCGCGGCAGCGAGGCTTCGCCGTACAGCTTTCGATGGGCGCGAGCCGCTCGCGGCTCGTTCGCCAGATGCTGACCGAGTGCATGCTGCTGTCCTTCTTGGGCGGCATGCTCGGGATTGCGGTGGCATTCGGCTGTACCAGCGTGCTGCCGAAATGGGCATCGACCGAGAGCACGCCAATTCCGCTCAACCTCACGCCAGACACGCGCATCCTCATCTTCAGCGTGCTTGTCACCATGGCCACTGGCCTTCTGTTTGGGCTGGCGCCGGCGCTCAAAAGCGCGCATGTCGATCCTGCATCCATCCTGAAAGGCAGCGCTCAGTCGATCTCCGGGCGCGAAGCCCGCTGGTCCCTGCGAAAAGCGCTAGTTGCTGTCCAGGTGGCGCTCTCCCTGGTGCTGCTTGTGGGCGCCGGCATGTTCGTGCGAACGCTCGGCAACTACAGCAGGCTTAACCCCGGCTTCGACCGCGATCACCTGCTCAGCTTGCACCTCGATACGCACCTGGTGAATTACCAGGCGAGCGACTTCCCGTCGCTGTACGAGCGTCTGACCAGCCAGTTGGAAGCGATCCCCGGAGTCCGTTCCGCGAGTGTGACCACCTGCTCGATCGTCTCTGGTTGCCTCGACTCGACCGCGATACGGATCGCCGGCGACAATCAGCATCAGGGAAGCCGGAAAGCCGAGACCCAAATGAACAATGTAGCCCCCAATTATTTTGAGACTGTGGGTATCGGTCTCCTGCAAGGCAGAGTGTTTGCGACCACGGATGGCCCGGCCTCTCCCAAGGTTGCCATCGTGAACCAAGCATTTGCGCGGCAGTTTCTCTCTGGGGGTGAATCTGTCGGACGACGCTTCTCTTACGCCGACGATGCTGATGCTAAGGATAGCTTCGCCATCGTTGGCGTGGTGGCTGAAGCGCGGGTGAACGATATTCGCGAAGCGGCTCCGCCAGTCGTCTATTTTCCAATTGCCCAAGCCCCCGGCAACATCGACGGGCTGGAAATCCGGACCATAGCCGATCCGCAGTGGATAGCAACCCAGGTTCGTCAGGCAGTCGCCGCGGTGGATCACAGGATCCCTATCATCGACATCGTCACTCTCAACGAAGAGGTGAAGAACAACCTGACCCAACAGCGCCTTATCGCCCGTTTGACCTCCATCTTCGGCCTTCTGGCCTTGGGGCTGGCGTGCCTTGGGCTCTACGGGGTGATGTCTTATATTGTGGAGCGCCGGACGAGCGAAATCGGGGTGCGTCTCGCGCTTGGCTCCACGCGTTCGGCGGTACTGCGGCTGGTTTTGAAAGAAACCTTGCTGCTGATCAGTGTGGGCGGCCTGATCGGGCTGGCGCTATCGATAGCGGTCATGCACCTGGCGACAAGCTTCCTGTTCGGGCTTTCCCCGGAGGATCCGGCGACCATCGTAGGAGCACTGTTGCTGCTTCTGTTGGTATCAATGGCCGCAGGTTTTTTCCCTGCATGGCGTGCCGCCTCGGTCGATCCGATGCAAGCCCTGAGAGCGGAATAAGAGGTAAGTGCCTCGTCATTTACCAGCAGTGGCGCGCAGCTTACCAGGCAGAAAACCCGCCAGTAAGCCAATCGCCGGCAGATACGCGCATATCTTGTATACGATAAAGATGCTGGTCGCATCGGCGATCCTGCCAAGGATGGCGGCACCGATGCCGCCCATGCCGAAGGCAAACCCAAAGAAAAGTCCGGAGATCATGCCTATCCGCCCGGGCACGAGTTCCTGCGCGTAGACCACGATTGCGGGGAAGGCGGAAGCCAGCATCAAGCCTACCAACACGCTCAACACGCCGGTCCAGAGGAAGTTCGCGTAAGGCAGCATTAGGGTAAGCGGCAAGACTCCAAGGATTGACCACCAGATCACCGCCTTGCGTCCAAAACGATCGCCAATCGGTCCGCCAATGAGAGTTCCGGCAGCGACAGCCCCCAGAAAAGCAAAGAGGTGAAGCTGCGCGCTACGTACCCCTATTTGAAAACGGGCCATCAGATAGAAGGTGTAATAACTGGTGATGCTGGCCAGATAGAAAAATTTGGAGAAGACCAAGGCAATCAAAATGGCGAGCCCAAAAACCACTTTTTTGGGCGGCAAACCATGCTCGTGCGCCGGCTTTGCGGGCCGGGTTTGCAGATGCTGCAGGCAGGCCTTGTACCAGCGGCTTACCCGCAGCAGAACCACGAATCCCAGCAGGGCCAGGATGGAAAACCATGCCGACCCGCGTTGCCCGTGGGGCAAAACGATAAAGGCCGCCAGCAGCGGGCCGATGGCGGATCCCGTGTTTCCGCCTACCTGGAAAATTGATTGCGCCACGCCGTGCCGCCCGCCGGAGGCCAGACGGGCCACGCGCGAAGACTCGGGGTGGAAGACCGCCGACCCCATGCCAATCAAAGACGCGGCAAGCAACAGGAGGGTGAAGCTAGGGGCAACCGCCAGCAGCAGCAGACCCAGCAGGGTGAAAATCATGCCGACCGGCAGCGAGTACGGCAGTGGCCTGCGGTCGGTATATTGCCCAATAAATGGCTGGAGAATCGATGCCGTCATCTGGAAAGTGAGTGTCAGCAGGCCAATCTGACCAAAGTCCAGGTGGAACGAGGTCTTCAGAATGGGATAGATGGAGGGCAGCAGGGACTGCATCGAATCATTGAGCAGATGGCCAAAGCCAACCGCTATGAGCACGTGAAACAGAGTTTTCTCTTCGACCAGGCCGGGGTCCTCGACCTGGTTGGGTGGGACGATCTGCGTAGTCATGCCGGTTGCCTGAGGATCTCCTCTAGCTATGCTACTGCGAGCCGCAGCGGCAGGGAGAAAGTGAGGGTGGGGAACTGCCTGTCAACAACCGGGAACAGCGTTCCTCCGGTAGCGGGAACGAGCTTCGGATAACTGTTGCAGATGATCAGAGGAGAGTGGCTGGGGACAGCCGAGCTGGCGGGCTACGAGGCAAATGTGGGCAAAGTGCTCGACTGTTTCCATGCGCATGAAGGCATCTTGCAGCGTATCGCCCGCGGTCACGACACCATGGTTGGCGAGCAGCACTGCGTCATGGTCGACGATCAGGGGCTGGATGCTGGAAGCGACGTCCGCTGTCCCCGTGGTCGCGTAAGGCGCCAGTGGGATGGACCCCAGCGCCATCACAATCTCCGAGCACAAGGGCTCTTCCAAAGCCAGGCCGCAGGAAGCAAAGCCAGTGGCGATCGGCGGATGTGCATGGACCACTGCCTGCACGTCTGGCCGCTGGCGGTAAATCGCCAGGTGCATGCCAATTTCGCTGGTCACGTTCCGGCTTTCGCCGACGCGATGGCCCTCCATATCGACCACCACCATGTCCGCCGCCTTGAGCAGAAACTTGCTCATGCCGGTGGGCGTGGCGAGAATGCGGTCATGGCTTAGGCGCACCGAGAGGTTCCCCGCGGTGCCGGGTACGAAGCCTAATCGATACAGCCACTTACCGAAACGAGCGAGCTGCTTGCGGTGAAAGGTTTCGGCGGACCGCTCGGGAGCGGTGGAGCTTAAGGACATGTTCAGAGTTGTAGTGAATCCACTCTTCTCCAGAGCCGTTGGATGCATACGTCACCAAATCCCCGTTTACAGCGCTTTCTCGCAGTTTCCGACGGAAGGACGGGAAACGCAACAGGGAAAACGCGGATGGTGACGAATTCCGTCGCGGAAGGGCAAGCTTGGTCTGGGAAGACCGGATTGGGATGGCCGTTGCGCACAAATCGGGCCTGAAGGGCGGAATGAAACTGCTTCTGTTTGCAGGTGTCAAAGGCCATCGGCGCCACGCTCTGTGAAATGCCGCCAAGCGTTACTTCAAGTGACCAAAGGCATGTCAGAGCCAGCCGGTCAAGCTTGGAGCGATCTCTGGGTTGTGTGGAATAAGTTCTTTTTTACCCGATACCTGAAGCAGAAGACTCAATCGTTTGTTCAGGTCTAATGAAACAGGTCTTCATTTATGCCTGCTAGCGGATTAGGCTGACGGTCGATCGAATGAAAGGCTTGCGGCCTATAATCTACTTCCATGCATATGCAGGCGAAGAAGACGGTAGTGGACTGGTCCGATTGTCCCATCGTCGAGGTCGTTCCCGGCAAGGTGAGCGGTGTGCCGATCCTCCGCGGATCGCGCGTGCCCGCTGATCAAGTGGTAGAAAATCATGACGCCGGCGAGAGCCCCGAGGATATTGCCTATAACTTTGATCTAAACCCCGAGGATGTCCGGGTTGTGTTGGCCTATGCTGCAAGCCGTCAGACCGCGCCTCGTCCGTGAAAGTACTTTTCGATCAGAACGTTCCCAGGAACCTGGTGCGTTACCTGTCGTTACACAAAGTCACGCGATCGATTGAGCTGGGATGGCATGAACTCGAGAATGGCGATCTTCTTGATGTGGCGCAAGATAAGGGCTTCGAAGTCACGGTTACAGCCGATCGCAACCTTTCCTATCAGCAAAATCTGAGGAACAGAAGCATCGCAATTGTTGTTCTGCCATCCGGCAACTGGCCCGCGGTGAAAGCACAAATTGTCGAGGTTGTAAGAGCGATAGACAACTCAGAGCCAGGCGGTTTCAATGAATTGAAGCCAGCCCGTCCGCATGGTCCAGCATGACAACCGGTCTCCCCCTCGGCGTCCTGGAACTGGACGGACAGCCACTCTCCCTCGATCAAGTCAGCCAGGTGGCCACCGGCCCAATGAGGGTAGCGATCGCTCCGGGAGCCTATCCGCGAATTGCTGCGTCCCAAGCCGTGGTCGAGCGCATTGTCACCAGCAATGAAACGGCCTACGGAATCAACACCGGCTTCGGCAAATTGTCCGATGTGCGTATTGGCAGCGAAGACCTCCAAAAGCTGCAAAGCAATCTTGTGCGCAGCCATGCCTGCGGGCTGGGCGAGCCGCTGGACGAGGCCGAGGTGCGGGCCATGCTACTGCTGCGCGCCAACGTTCTAACGAAAGGATTGAGCGGCGTCCGCCCCCAGCTGATCGAGCTGTTGATCGGCCTGCTCAACAACCGCGTACACCCGGTCATTCCAAGTAAAGGCTCGGTGGGCGCGAGCGGAGATCTGGCGCCCCTGGCGCATCTTGCCCTGGTGCTCATCGGAGAGGGCGAAGTGTTTTCCCAGGGCATCCGGATGCCTGCCCAGGAGGCGCTCGGAAAAGCTGGTCTTACTCCCTTGGTGCTCGAAGCCAAGGAGGGCCTTGCCCTGCTCAACGGAACCCAGGCTATGGCCGCGGTCGGTGGTCTGGCAGTGCTGCGCGCGGTCCGCGTGAACCGGCTTTTCGATCTGGCCGGCGCCATGGCGCTGGAGGCGTTGCGCGGCACCCCAGTGGCCTTCGACGAGCGCATTCACCAGGCACGGCCCCATCCCGGCCAGATGCAGGCGGCCGCACATCTGCGGACGCTGCTGCTCGATAGCGAGATTCGCGAGTCCCACCGGATGAATGATCCGCGGGTGCAGGACGCCTACTGCCTCCGCTGCATGCCGCAGGTACACGGAGCGGCGCGGGGTGCGCTCCAGCATGTGCGCGAGGTGATCGAGATCGAAACCGGGTCGGCGACGGACAATCCTTTGATTTTCTGTGAGCCCAGCCCCGGCGCCGGCGAAGTGCTTTCCGGAGGAAATTTCCATGGCGCGCCCTTGGGCCTGGCGCTGGACTACGCGGCCATCGCGGTCACCGACCTGATGAGCATCAGCGAACGCCGCATCGACCGCCTCATCAATCCCGACGTCAACGAGGGGCTGCCTGCCTTTCTCGCGCAGACGCCGGGCCTCTCCTCCGGGCTCATGATTGCTCACGTGGCTGCGGCTGCGTTGTTGAATGAAGCCAAAGTGCTTGCCCATCCGGCGAGTGTGGATAGTTTGCCCACTTCGGGCGGCAAGGAAGATCATGTATCCATGGGCATGACCGCCGCGCTCAAGCTGAAACAAATTGTCGAGAACGCGGAGAAGGTACTGGCCATTGAACTGATGACCGCGGCCCAGGGACTCGAATATCGCCGGCCGCTCAAAGCCGCGACAGAGATCGAACGGGCACGCGAGTTTGTGCGCACACTCGTTCCCCGGCTGGAGGAAGACAGGGTCATTGCAGGAGATATCGAACGCTTGGCAAAGGGGATTCGCGATGGAGACTTTGATAGCTGGTCCGCGTAAAGAAGTCATTCGTGCGCCGCGAGGAACCCGGCTGCGCACCAAGGGCTGGCAGCAGGAAGCTGCCCTGCGCATGTTGATGAACAATCTCGATCCTGAAGTGGCCGAAGCCCCGGACGAGCTGGTGGTCTACGGCGGCACTGGAAAGGCGGCGAGGGATTGGCCCTGCTTCCACGCCATTGTGCGCGCGCTCGAGAGCCTGGAGAACGATGAGACGTTGCTGATCCAATCGGGCAAGCCGGTGGGCATTTTGCGCACCCACACCATGGCGCCGCGGGTGCTGATCGCGAACGCCAACCTGGTCGGCAAATGGTCGAACTGGGAGGTGTTTCGCGAGCTCGAACAAAAGGGGCTCATGATGTACGGCCAGATGACGGCCGGATCCTGGATCTACATCGGGAGCCAGGGCATCGTGCAGGGCACGTATGAGACCTTCGCCGCGGCGGCCCGTAAACACTTTGGCGGCAGCCTGGAAGGCAAGCTGATTGTCTCCGGCGGCATGGGAGGCATGGGTGGAGCGCAGCCACTGGCCGCAACTATGGCCGGCGCGTGCTTTCTTGGTATCGATGTGGATCCGAAGCGCATTCAGAAGCGTGTGGAAAGCGGCTACTGCGATCGCATGGCGAGCACGGTCGATGCAGCGCTCGAATTGCTTGCGGAAGCCAGGAGGGAAGGCGCCGCTCGTTCTATTGGCTTAATAGGCAATGCTGCGGATGTTTTGCCCGAGCTGTTGCGCCGCAATGTGATTCCTGAGATTGTGACCGACCAGACCAGCGCGCACGATCCCTTGAACGGATACGTACCCAACGGCATGAGCTTTGACGCTGCGTTGGCGCTGCGCCAGCACAACAGTGAAGAGTATGTTGCCCGCTCCATGGAGGCCATGGGCAAGCATGTCGAGGCGATGCTCGAGTTGAAGCGCCGCGGATCGGTGGTCTTCGATTATGGAAACAATCTCCGCACCAACGCTCAGTTGGCCGGGGTTCGAGATGCCTTTGAAATACCCGGCTTCGTGCCTGAATACATCCGGCCGTTGTTTTGTGAAGGCAAAGGGCCGTTCCGCTGGGTGGCGCTCTCGGGCGATGCGGAAGACATTCGCAAGACCGACCGGCTGGTGCTCTCGCTCTTTCCTGGAGACGAGGGGCTGAAGCGCTGGATCAAGCTGGCCGGCGAACGCATTCAATTTCAGGGGTTGCCTGCGCGCATTTGCTGGCTCGGTTACGGGCAACGAGCCAAGCTGGGCCTGGCAATGAATGAATTGGTGCGTTCGGGCGAGATTACGGCGCCCATCGTGATTGGCCGCGACCATCTCGATACCGGGTCGGTCGCCTCTCCTTATCGCGAGACCGAGGGCATGCTGGATGGTTCCGATGCGGTCGCCGATTGGCCGCTGCTGAACGCGCTGGTGAACACCGCGGCCGGGGCATCCTGGGTCAGCATCCACAATGGGGGCGGGGTGGGCATTGGCTATTCCCAGCATGCGGGCATGGTGGTGGTGGCCGATGGCACAGACGAGGCCGCGTTGCGCCTGGAGCGCGTACTGACCACCGATCCAGGAATGGGCGTGCTACGACATGCGGATGCCGGATATCCTGCTGCCCGAAGCTTCGCCCAGGATGCAGGCTTACGTCTGCCGATGGAAACGGAATGAGGATGTCAATCTGCCATCGTGCTGGAAGCGTATGCAACGTTACGACCGTATTAACGCCACAGTGATCAGTGCTTGTTGATTTTTTAGTGGGCGTTTACCCTGACTGAACGGGATCGTTTTACGCGGGCCGTACCGGGGGTGGAATTATCTTGTGGAGGCAAGTGAATCTGCTGGCATTTGCTGCCACGGTCATGATTCTGGCGCAACTTGGATGCAAAGGGTCCCCCATTCTGGGGGCGTCGCTCCCATCATTACAGCTAAGCACTCCTGGTTGGTCCAACGGCGGCGAGATGCCGCAGAAGTTCACCTGTGACCGCGAAAATGTTTCGCCGACGCTGTCGTGGAGCCTGCCGCCACCACAAACGCAGAGCTTCGTGTTGACCTTTAGTGATCCGCACCCGCTGGTAGGCTCGTTTTCTCATTGGGTGCTCTATGATTTGCCCTCTGGAACTCGCCGGCTCGCTGAGGCTGTTCCTCAAGAAAAGCAATTGCCCGGTGGTGCGCATCAGGGGCAGAACGATGTGGGCCATATCGGCTATTACGGACCTTGCCCCTTCTTTGGATCCAGCCGCCGTTACGTCTTCCAGCTTTACGCGCTTGACGTGGTTTTGAATCTGGCTCCCGGTGCGACCCAAGGGGAAGTCGAGGCGGCGATGCGGGGCCACATCCTCGCGAGAGGCTCGCTGCTGACGTTCTACAGCCGCCCAGCCAAAACGTAGGGCAGTGGAGGGACTGCGGTTTCTCTTCCGGTTTTCACGCGGACTCTTCAGCGCACCGATGGCGGTCCGCGGCGCAGGCCGAGCGAAACGCTGACGCCCCTTTTTCTTCAGGAGATTCGGCTCTGCGGTACTCTCATTGAGTGCAGGAGAATAGGCAACCGTCTTTAGAAGACCGCTCACCATGCGCACTGGTGAACTGTTCGCAACTGGTCACACTCTCCGGTGCGAACCGCCCCCGCGTGGGGGCGGAGATGCGCGAGCTCGCGATCATTGATGACGGAGCCATGCTGATTCACGATGGCAGAATCGAAGCAGCCGGCACACGCAGCCAGATTGAAGCTCTCCTCAACAGCGACACGCAGGTCATCGACGCCGGAGGACGGGTAGTAACACCCGGCTTCGTGGATGCGCATACCCACCTGGTCTTCGCCGGCAATCGTGCCGATGAATTTGAAATGCGCTGCTCCGGGATCACTTACCAGGAGATAGCCCGCCAAGGCGGGGGCATCCGCTCCACTGTCCGCCGCACCCGTGATGCTACCGAAAACGAACTACTAGCCGTCGCGCAAAAGCATGCCCTGTGGTTTCTGCGCGGCGGCACCACCACGATCGAAGCGAAATCCGGCTACGGGCTAACCGTGGAAGCAGAGATGAAAATCCTGCGCGTGGTGCGGGAAACCGCGCAGACCACCGCGTTGCACTGCGTGCCGACCTTTCTCGGCGCGCATGAAGTGCCGGACGAATTTGTTGGCCGCACCAGCGTCTTACGTCGAGCTGGTGATCGACGAGATGCTTCCCCTGGTAGCTTTGCACAAGCTGGCAAGCTTTTGCGATGTCTTCTGCGAGCCGCACATCTTCGATCAGCGCTCCGCCGGGCGCATTCTCGAAGCCGCGCGCCGCTTAGGCTTGGGCTTGCGGATCCATGCGGACCAGTTCAGCTGCTCCGGCGGCGCCCTGCTGGCGGCACGCCTGGGCGTTGCCACAGCCGATCACCTGGAGCATACAGACGCCGCCTCGATTGCCGCTCTGGCTGCGGCGAATGTGCAGCCTGTCTTGCTGCCTGGTTCCGTGTATTCGATCGGCTCCAAACATTACGCGCCCGCGCGCGCCATGATCGAAGCCGGCCTTGCCGTGGTGTTGGCCACGGATTTCAACCCCGGCTCTTCGCCCATCGCGTCCATGCCCGTTGTGATGTCGCTGGCCTGCACGCAGATGAAGATGACGCCGGCCGAGACCCTCACCGCGGCGACCATCAACGCAGCGTGGAGCCTCAACCTCGCCGCCCAGGTGGGCTCGCTCGAGCATGGCAAGTCCGCCGACTTTGTGGTTCACGAGGCGGGCGACTACCGGGAGATTCCATATTTCCTGGGCACTCAGCGGCCGGCGATGGTCTACGCCAAGGGAGAGCGCGTCGCTTGAAAGTGACTCCGCAGAAACTCAGCGCGATTGCGCCCTGGCTGGCCCTGCTGGCGATCTCCGTTCTAATCAATTACGTCGATCGTGGAAATCTCTCCATTGCCGCGCCCTTGCTCAAAGATGAGTTACACCTCAATCCCTGGCAGTTGGGGATTCTGCTCTCCGCATTTTTCTGGACCTATACCGTCTTGCTCTTTGTCGTGGGCTGGCTGGTAGACCGCTTTGAAGTGAACGTGGTGATTGCGACCGGGTACCTGGTGTGGTCGTTGGCCACGGTGACCACCGGCCTGGTGCATGGATTCGCCTTGCTGCTGGTGACGCGTTTAGTCCTTGGCATTGGTGAGTCGGTCGCCTTTCCGTCGTGCTCGAAGATTCTCGCGCTCCATGTCTCTGAAGAACGTCGCGGCTTCGCCAACGGCGCCATTATCACCGGGATCCGGTCCGGCCCCGCAATCGGCATGTTTGGCGCCGGGCTGCTGATGGCAAAGTATGGTTGGCGGCCAGTGTTCATCGGCATAGGGTTAGTCAGCCTGGTGTGGCTGCCCGCGTGGAAGAAGTGGATGCCGCGCGGCCATGTAGTGGCCGGCTCTACCTTCAAGGGGTTCGCTACGATCGCCACCATGTTGCGCAAGCGCTCGTTTTGGGGCGCCTCCGCCGGCCACTTTTGCGGAAACTACCTGTTGTATGTGATGGTCACCTGGCTTCCGTTCTATCTGGTGCGCGAACGCCATCTTTCGATGAACGCGATGGCGAAAATCGCTGGTCTGTACTTCCTGGTGGATGCTACGTCAGCCATGGCCGCAGGTGCGCTTTCAGATTTTTTCATACGCCGCGGTTACACCACGACCCTGGTCAGAAAATCCGTCATGGCGATCGGGCATACGACAGGAGCGATCGGCATGGCGGCTTGCGCTTTCGCCGGACCTCAGCGCTACCTGCCATGGCTTCTGGTCGCGGGAGCGGGATGCGGAACCGCGGCCTCGGGCATCTATGCCTTTTGCCAGATCCTTGCTGGGCCGAAAGCGGCGGGCACATGGACCGGCTTTCAGGGTGGTTTTGCGAATTTCGCAGGTGTGATCGCACCGGCGCTGACCGGGTTTATCGTGAACCGGTCCGGAAACTTTCGCACCCCATTTCTGATCACGTCTGCGGTTGCGCTGGCCGGCGGCATCGCCTGGGTATTTGGTGTCGGCCGGGTCGAAGCGGTCACCTGGACTCCGGAAGCGAGCGTTCTGCCGGCCGCTTTCGTTGATTCTGTATAGCCGGCGCTCAGTCGCGCAATCTGAGCTTGCGTGCGTCGAGATAGGAACGGACGCCCCCGCGCTGCCCTCACGATCCGCCAGGGCAGAGCGTCTGCAGCGGCCCTGCGGTCTCTCAAACAGACGCAGTTGCTTTAGAGGTCTCTTCCGTATGTCCTACCGTTCCCTTGATTCCTTGATTGGCCGTGGACAGCACTCACTGAAAACAAGTCAGCTACTAGGGCAGCTCGCGATCAGTCCCGAAAGGGGGACGGCTGAGAGTCAGACTTATCCAAATTGGTGGTGGGAGCCCCCGCATTTATGCGGGGGAAGGAGCGCTTGAGCGCTCCGTGAAAGAGTCTCTACTCCGATCACGCGCTTTAGCGCTGGCAATGTCAAAGCCTCATGAGTCCCCGCGTGAGAGAATCGCAGAAGAGAACCCATCGGCTCCCTAGGCCCGGAGGGCCGGCCCGCCAAACGTCAGCCCAGCTCGGAAGAGCTGGGTATCGATGGAGGATGACGGTGAGCGCCGTAGGTGCGGCACTCTACCGCTCTGCTACCCGAACCTGATTTCGCCCTAACCGTTCGCGTCAATAGCTTGTCTAATAAAATCAACGCCACAGACTCGACCATCTCGCTAATTTCGACAGCTCTGGCTGAGAATGCCCCAGGACGGTAGTCCTGGGTGAACCTGGACCGCACTGTGAATGCGGATAAAGAGCATCAGAGCGAACCCGATTCTCTCTGAGACCAACGCGGCTCCATAGAATCAATGGATGATCTGCACACCAAGCCCGACCGATTGCTAATTTGGACAGCCACCTACCGTAATCGCGCGGCATCTATCCACTTCGCGCGGCTATGCGACTGAGATTCCCCACCGCAAAGCATCCAGCGAGCTTCTCTGCTGTAAGCTGTCTCTAAACCTCCTCAGCCGACCCTCTCCATCGAGAGGAGACAGGATTGCCAATCCGCGCCTTGCAACTACGGGCTGATGCCCGCCCGCCGCTGCGTCACTCCGTCTCAAAATCGGTGGAGACACTGAGTTCCTTCCATATTCGTGCTTCCTCTAATCGCGCAAGATCGTTCTTCTCCACCGCGGCGTACGCATCGCTGCCGAGCAACAGTCGCAACGGAGGGTTTCGCTCCTGGGTCAGCTGGATGATCGCCTGAGCCGCCTTTTTCGGATCACCAGGCTGCCTCCCGTTGTAGTTGCGCTGAAATCTTGCGGTAGCTCCAACAGTCGAGTCGTATGCGGAATGACCTTCGCTCAGTTCGGTGGAACTCCCCGCGAAGTCCGTACGGAACCCACCGGGTTCAACAATTGTGACCTTGATGCCGAGTGGTGTTACTTCGCGCGACAGCACTTCAGAGAAGCCTTCGACACCCCATTTCGCCGTCGAATAAGGCCCACGTCCCGGAGGGCCGATCCTTCCGCCCACCGACGAAAACTGAATGAAGTGGCCTGTTTTCTTTTCCCGAAAATACGTAAGAGCCGCCTTGGTCACAATAATCGTTCCGAAGAGATTCGTTTCGATCTGTGCCCGGAATTCCGATAGAGGCGTGTCTTCGATGGACGAAAGATTGCCATATCCCGCATTGTTGATGACCACATCCAGCGAGCCAAATAGATCGATCGCCGACATTACCGCGTTTGCTGCTGCTGCTTCGTCGGTAACATCCAACGCGAAGAGCTTGACCTGATCACCATATCGTTCCGGCAGATCAGCCAGCGACTCAACGCCCCGAGCTGTCGCCAACACCTTATTGCCCGCAGCAAGGCCCGCTTCAACAATTGCGCGACCCAGACCACGAGAGCTGCCGGTGACTAACCATACCTGCGCCATTCATCCCCCTTTATCGAAGCCAACCACCCGGATATTCTGGAGAAGCCTCTCAAACTCAGGATTGGATGCGCGATGGGTATACGAACGGACTTGTTAGTTACGGAGGAAATCGCCGAATCTTCAGATCTCAGGGCGACTCCCTTCGAGTTCGAGAGAGCCAAGAGGGTTGAGGCGGCGCTCTCAATTCTCGAAGGCAAATGGAAGATCGTTATTCTGAACCGGCTCTTCGCGCGCCCTATCTGGCGATTCTCTGAGCTTGAACGCGCCGTCCCCGGCATTTCACAACGTATGCTGTCGCAACAGCTGCGTCTCCTTGAAAAGTGCGAGTTGGTGAAGCGAACCGTTCATCCTCAATTTCCACCAAAGGTGGAATATGAACTCACAGAGTTTGGGAAAACGCTCTGTCCAGCGATGAAGACGCTCGTCGATTGGGCGATGACCTTCCCCAAGACCCGCGAAACGTCCCGGTATCAACCGAGAAAGGCTGTGGTCGGATGTTTATGACACAAACCCGGTGACGGACTGCTACCTCACCGCACGCCACGTCTTGTCAGGATTGTAGGAGGACATCTGTTGCGCGATGTCGGCGGTTTTATCTCCAAGATCCTTCTGGTAGATCACGCCATTCTGGTTGACGAGAAATGTCATGACACCGCTGGCGCGATAGTCTGCGGGAAAGGCGACGAAACCGAATCCGCCGGCGCTCGAGAGCATGCGGTAGTAGTACCCGTGATAGGGCGTGCGCTTGCCGGAAATGTCATAGCCTTCTTTGGCAGCCTCGGCAAGCATCGGTCCGGCCGGGCTTTCGGGCTGGCCTCCTTTCACCTCCCAATAGAGTCCGTTCTGTTTCCCTGGTTCGCTGACGATGCGGCCTGCATAGGAGCCTGGGGATTGTCCGTCGTGGGTGGAGGCCGCGTAGTCGTGCTGCGCGGCGACGATACCTTTGCACACATTGATGGCGGCGAGCTCATTGTGGCCGATGCGCCGATAAAGAATCTCATCTTTGCCTGCGGCTCCATCCCAATACCACTTGTCGCCCGAGTGGGCGAGCGGGATAGGGAGCGGCCAGCCATCTTTTCCCACTTGGAGTGTGAAGTCGCCCTTGCCGGAGGGCACGAGGGAGTGCCCTTCGCCGTACCACTTCAGAAATGCTTCTCGAGCGGTTTTATCAGCGACGGAATCGCTGGACGCAACGACCTGCTCGCTGCCTGGGCCAAGGATTGCTCCCAACTCGGAAGGATTCCCGTCGCGTACAGCCTGAATGAAAGCACTAAGGGCGTCTTTTGAGGAAGAGAAGGTCTTCTGACCCGGGCCCTGCGCATGGGCAGAGTTGGCAAGAAAGGTCGCCACGAAAACGGTGGAAAGAAGGAGATAATTTCCAATCTTACAAATGCGTTTCATCGTCTGTGTCCTCAAATGTTTGCTGCGGAAGTGAACTCTGTTTTGCCGACCCAGTCTGGGGACTAGCGCTTACGACCTTGGGAGCCGGCGCCCATGCTGGCCTGTCCGCGACTGCTGGCTGTACGCTCCGATTTAGCGCTACCGCTGTTGCTGAAGGCGCTGTTATTACCCCCTCCACGGTTCTGTGCCTGAGGAACAGGACGAGCCGCCGGCGCGCTGCCAGCACCAGGACGAGCAACGGCATTGCTGTAGCCACGATCGCCACCTCGATTCATGTTGGAAGGGGTAGCGGTCTTATTCATCGTGCCGGGGTTGGCACCGTTGGGTCGATTGATTTGAGCGGCGTTAGCAGTGTTAGGTCGAGTCATGTTGTTGGTGGCGGGATTCGATGCGAGGTTAGAGCGATTGGCAGCCGCGTTGTTACTCCCACCCGGCCGGTTCACGGTAGCCGTGTTGTTACCCGCATTCGGGCGATTCGCTGGATTTGCATTGGCCATGGACGTGCCAGGTTTCTGGTTAGGATTGTTCGGGCGAGCGCCCTGATAGGTGGATTGACCCTTCCAATTCGCCTGACTGGAAGCTTGATTGCCTGCGCCAACAACCGGGCGATTGTTCGCGTTGATGTTGTTCACGTTCGTATTTCGGGCGTTGACCGTGTTGCTGTTGAACTTGTTGTAGTAGTTGTTGTTCACGGTAACGTTGACGTTTCTGTTGTACTGGTTCCAGTGGTAGTTCGGCGGAGGATGATACCCGTAGGCTGGGCGGTATCCTGGGTAAACGGGGCGGTACGGAGGCGGATAGTAAGGACGGCCGCCATAATAGACGCCACCATATCCCCACGCGGGGTATGGATAGTAGTTGTTGCGGTTTATCGCCGAACCGATGGCCATGCCAACGCCGAACGAGAGGAGTCCAATAGCGACCGCGGAACCAGTGCTAACTCCGGTCGTCGTTGGTGCAGGCTGTGTAACGACTACCGTTGCGGGAGCCGGTGTGTTGTAGATGGTCACGGGATTGTACTGCGGAACATAGACGACCTGTGGATTGGCAGGCTTGATCTCCAAGTATGGCTGACCGTTATCGGCCTTCTTCGTGTCGACCGTCATCTGCGGACTGGATTTCAGGTTGCCCGTCTGCTGCGCCTGTGCACGCTTGCGCTGGACGGCGTCCATCACGCCCTTCTGGTCCGATTGAAAGTACTGTCCAAGCTCGCGTGTCCAATCGATCTGCTGGCACATGTTGTCCACAACCTGGGGAAAGCTCGTCAGGTATTGCATACTTGGGCTGAAGCCAGCCTGCCTGGCGGCGTTGGGGAGTGCATCACCTTTGAGATTCTGGTTTTGCAGGAGCCAGTTCCCACCGTCCAGCACCTCTTGGGCATTGGTAGATGCGGTAAGGATCTGTGCGAGCAGTTGATCAGGGTAGAGAGCGATGGGCGCGACGAGATCGTCGACGCTCATTTGCTGAGAGGGCGGACTCGCTGGAATGCTCTGAACCGGCGTAGCGCTTTGGCTCTGAGGTGGGGTGGGTTCAGCCGACTTGCAGCCGGTCATGATGCTCATGAATGAAACTACGACGGTTAGAAAAGAAGCAGTGCTGGCGCGCAGAACGGGATTCATTGCGGATTCCTCAGGAATAACGGTTCTTGCAGTTTTCTAAATCGTTGTCACATTCGAAAGCACGTAAACGAGACATAGCCGATCCAAGGCCATAGCCGCTGCCCTTTAGCCTGCACATTGGAAGGCAGCCGGTAGTGCAGACGGGAGAAGTCTACAAGCACCCTTCCGCCCGGCATACTGGTAGAATTTGCAGGTCCCGCACGTAAATAGCCGGAGCCTCACAGGATTGCTCCCCAACTTGGAGACATTCTCTCGCGAATTATCGAGACGCATTGGTGGAGGAACCGGCGGACGGCATCGTTTTTCGTGTGCGCGGGAAGCACACGCCCCGCTGTCCACCTGTTTCGAATCCCGAGTGTCTTATCACAGCCGCTACATGCGGCGAATGCGCGACACCAGCACGGATCGGCATCCGGATGACCGGACTATCAGTTTTGCCAGTGTTTTGCTCCTTCGCATTCGCTTATATTCATGATCCGGATCAAAGGGAGCTGAAAAGCGCAATCTAGGTGACCACCCACGCCAAGCCGCGCGGCTCGGGCAGGAAGCGGGGGAAGCGGTTCGCACTGTGCGTGAATTCGGGAGTCGTCCCACACGCGGACAAATTCAATCGCCGGATCAAGGCGCGCCGTTACGGAGTGTGAAGGTGATATCGTATGCAAAAAGAAATCGAAAGTAGTAGCGCCAAGTCAAATAGCTCCTCCCAGCCAAATATTTTGTATTTCCATGTCGACAATTTGGGACAGGGCGAATTGGGCTGTTACGACGGCGGGCTGCGGCGCGGCGCGGTGACAAGACGCATCGACCAGTTCGCGAGCCAGGGGCTCAAGCTTTGGCACTACGTCACCGAAGCCCAGTGCACGCCGAGCCGATCCGCCCTGATGACCGGGCGTCACCCCATCCGTTCGGGCACACACACGGTTTCCTTCGGCGGCGAAGAAGGAGGACTGGTCGCGTGGGAGCGCACGCTTGGAGACATTCTGTCGGGGGCTGGTTACGCCAGCTGCTGCATGGGTAAGTGGCACATAGGTGCAGAGAAAGGACGTTTTCCCACTGACCACGGCTTCGACGAGTGGTATGGCATTCCCCGCAGCTACGACGAATGTCTCTGGCCCGAGGACCCGCGCTACGATCCCAAACGCGATCCTGTCACTTATACACTCGAAGGCGACAAGGCTAACGGCATTCATGAGAATAAGGACGAGCAACTGACGCTCGAACTCCGGCGCAATATCGATCGGGAGTACGAGAAGCGCGCCTTCGATTTTCTCCGACGCAGCGTTCAGGACCGCAGGCCTTTTTTCCTCTACTACAACCACTCCATGATGCATCTGCCGAACATTCCACGTGACGAGTTCAAGGGCAAGAGTGGCTACGGCGACTGGGCCGACTGCCTGCTCGAAATGGACGGCGACTTCGGCAAAATGCTGGACTTACTCGATGAGCTCGGCGTTGCAGACAACACCATTGTGGTTTTTGCAGGAGATAACGGACCGGAAGAGATGTTGCTCTATCGCGGGGCCTCCGGATTCTACGACGGTTCGTACTTTACATCATCGGAAGGCGGCCTGCGGACTCCATGCCTGATTCGAGGGCCAGGCCGGATTCAAGCCAATCGCGAAAGTAACGAAATGGTGCACGTTACCGACATGTTTACCACTTTGCTTTCACTTGCGGGTTGCCCTATTCCCGACGACCGGCTGATCGACGGCAAGGACCAAAGCGCCTTCTTCACCGGTCAAAGCGAAGTGTCAGCCAGGGAAGGCGTTATCATCTGGGTGGGGCCGCACCTGCATGGCGTGAAGTGGAAGGATTATAAAGCCTTGTTCATCCAGACTCGCTACTTTTTTGACTCGGCTGCGCCGCTGGGCTTTCTCAAGCTAATCGACCTGATCTCTGACCCGAAGGAACGCGAGCCTATAAATCCTCAGTACCTGCCAACTTGGGTACTGGCTCACTGCGGCCGGCTGGTGAAAGAATTTCAAGAGAGCGTAAGCCGCGAATCGCTTATTCCCGCAGGCGCTCCGCTCGACTTTGTTCCGGTCAGGAAGATTCTCAAAACGGCGTGATTACTTGCGGAGGAATCAGCACTCAGCAAAAGTGCATTCTTGGTTGCAGGTCCACGTAACTCAGTTTGCCACGGGTTTCGGAATGCGGAACGTGTACACCA
Organism: uncultured Acidobacteriaceae bacterium; assembly: GCA_963711525.1. Lineage (GTDB taxonomy): Bacteria > Acidobacteriota > Terriglobia > Terriglobales > Acidobacteriaceae > PALSA-350. Next base: position 1,194,460 of record CAVQEO010000001.1, read on the forward strand.
CCCCAAACCAGATGGTGGTGCCCTGCGGGTGAGCATTGGCACTGTATTCATGTTCGTACTTGAAGAACACATTCCAATCTTTTGCGAGATCGATGTAGTTGACCTGCAAGCCGGCAGCATGGACGTAATAGAAGGGGACCAGCCGTTCAAGTGTATCCACCACTGTGTTGTTGCTCGTGTTGCGCGAGACTTGTGCCTGGTCGTACCCGATCAGCCCGATCTGGGCCACCTTGGTTATGTTCTTTGTCTTCAAAAACGGCTTGTTCAATGGAATAGCTTGGCCGAAGCCCCACTCATCAGTGAAGGCTGCGCCGGGAGTGACTTGGACGTTGATTGGCAATGTGCCGAACATCGTGCTTATGTCCGTGCTACGAGTAGTTTTTGCTCCGTGTATCTCCCAATTCCCCATAATGTTCGCCGTGGTTCCCTGGTCCTTGGTCAAGTAAAAGGTACCGGCTCCCGTGAAGTCGTTACCCCAGTAGCCAGAACCGACATTATTTGTAGCGCCGGGAGTGTATCTGCCAGTAGGTGCCATGAAGGCGTATCCAGTCCAGACGTCGGCGCGCGGTAAGTGCCAACCCAAATTTGCTAGCTGGAACCACGTATCCCCAAGACCAAACCCTCCGGTTCCAGCGGTGACGCCGTTCCCCAAGAACGGCAGCGTGAGAGAGCCCGTGGCTATTGTAGGGAACGCAACGAACGGTGCGAATTTCGCTCCGAGAATCTTGAACTTCGGGACATAAAAGAAAATGTTCGATACCGCCCAGACGTCATACGTGCCTGTGGCGTTAACCGGGTTGCCGTTGGCAAAATTCAGCCGGCCGGCACTGTAATTGAGGTTAAAGTCCGCATAAGTGATCCCGGGATCGGGGAGGACGCCAGCGTTGAGGCCATATTCGCCAGGCTGATACTGTCCCTTCTGTTGCGCCATGAGAGACGAACTGATGGATAGCACGATGTAGACAAGAACAACGAGATTGCGCCTGCCATGAACGATCCTAGTCATTGAGCCGTGTCTCCAATCGCGAAAAGGCGATAATTCACCGCAAGCTGAAAGGCTTAAGAGTGGTGTGTTTAATCGTGGAGTAGCGGCGCTATGCCGGGAACTGGCAAAATTACCAGTCCGCACGTGAAAATCGCCTGAGCCCCAAGGATTGTGCCCGGATCACGCGCAATCCGGAAGTAACAGACGCAGTTGCTTTAGGGGTCACTTCCGGCCGTCTGTCCTACTTTTCCCTTGATTGGCTGTGGACAGCACTCATTGAAAACAAGTCAGCTACTAGGGTAGCTCGCGATCAGTCCCGAAAGGGACGGCTGAGAGTAGCCCAGGACGTAGTCCTGGGTAGCCCTGTTGACATCATGGACCAGTCCCGAAGGGACGGCTGAGAATGCCCCAGGACGGTAGTCCTGGGTGAACCTGGACCGCACGTGAATGCGGATAAAGAGCATCAGAGCGAACCCAAGAAAAGAGGTGACAAGAAAAGAGGTGACAGACTGGACGATCACCTATGAGCTATGAATATGTAAGTAATCGTCCTGTCCCCAAAAGAAAAGAGGTGACAAAGAAAAGAGGTGACCCCTTTCAGGGACGGACGAGGGACCCCTTTCAGGGACGGGACCCCTTTCAGGGACGGACCCCTTTCAGGGACGGACGGAATTTCCCCTAATGCGAGCGAGCCGCAACCAAGCGTTCGGAGATTAGACCCTTGGCCTTGGACGCACCCCTTCCAGATTCCGTCGTCCCCGATTTAGCCGTCAGGCCACAAATCTCCTATCTCCCCCTCCACCTTCATCTCCAAGTTGCGACGCTAGTTACCAGGCCGCCATTTCGTGCTGAAACCGAGATCCTTGTTCAGCTGGAAAGGCCCGCACGATTGAACCCCAAGATCGCGGCATACGTCGGGCACTTTCCGATTTTGCCGGCGCGTGGACGGCCGCGAAACCTCGACCGTGACCACGCACCTGTTAGTAAGTTTAGCAAGCGCGTACGCGATCAGGAAGGGATCGTTGCCGACTTGTAGAAGCTCGGAGTCGGTCAGATCGGGCGCGTAAGCTGCAACCGTGCGCTGCACAAGGACGGCGTCCACAGTCTCTTGAAATAGGAGTGCAGCCTGAGTCTCTGGCCTCTCGATCCACTCGACGAGCGGGTCTTCATCCCGACCTTGCCGTATCTCTTCCATTATTTCGAGGGGTATTTTGACATTGCCCCGCTCTCCCTGGTACTGCAACCACTCCCAAAACTCCGGCACCTGATCTATCGGATAGTAGTTGCTGTTGGCGGTGATGGGGATATTGGCGTCGAGCAGGTACAGCATCAGCGGCTTCCCTCATACGAGACGCCCTGGAGGAGTGGGTCAACGTTTCTGGGTTTGACGCCCAAGACCTGTCCCGCCTTCGTATGCGTAATCGCGCCTTCGCCAAGCGAGCGACGTACAAAATCGAGAAGTGCATTTCCGAGGCGATGACGGCGCACCACGTAATAGCTTGGGCCGCCCTCCCGCTCTACCTCTGGTAGGCGCGCGCGAATCGCTTCCCACTCGTTTTTGAAATGCCTAGCCAAATCGTGCCAAGTGCGCTCGGGAATCAGATTGGAACGCAGCAGTGTGTAGGCCACCATGTCGCGACTAATGTTCCGGGCGGCGGCAAATGCAGCAATGGCATTCACCGTATCGCGGAAAGCCATCGTGCGAACCTCGCGGAGCGCTCTAATATCCGCAGCAGGTAGAAGCATCTCTCCGGCCACATCGTTGCAGAATTTTTCGATCTGCGTATCCGCGTTCTCGCCGCTTATGCCGGTCGCTCCGAGCCACAGATGCGCAACCTCATGCAGCGCCGTAAAGGACCATGCCGTGCGCGCGTCCTGATCGTTGATGACGATAAAGGGTGCTATTGGATCGGCTACAGCAAAGCCCCGGAAAATCTTGACGGGAATGTTTGTACGGTAGTTTCCTAGATTGCCGAGCAGAAGCACATAAATCCCGGCGCCCTCAATTTTGCGGCGTAGGTAGTTGAAGGCAAGGTCTGCGGTGTTCTGATCGCGAAACTCTTCTAGCGAGAAATTAAGCCGCTGCGTGATAACCGCCGCCAATTCTCGCGCTGGCGTCGTCACAGTGGCAGTGGCGATGAAGTCCAGCGGTGGCACCTCGGTTTCCTGGGCAACGGCGCGAACTATCGCCTGCCGTGCACGAATGTCGCGTATCAGCGCATCAACAAGGGGATCGTAGTGAGGTGGGGCCGCACCAGGAACCGTCCGAAAATCCTCCCCCCTGTCGCCTGTACGAGGCGGTGCGTCGAGATAAAACACCAATAGCGGGCGTCGGTAGGTTTTCGCCATTCGCAGCAACACGCTCCGCGAGACCTCTTCCTCTCCGCCCTCTATTGCCTGCAAGCGCTGCAAGGCTGTTCGGGCGCGGGTATCGTCAAAGCCAAGCGCCTTCGCCGCTTCCGCCGTCGACAATCCGGCAGTGCTTCTTGCCCACTCTAAAATGTCCGGATTTACCCTCATCGCCCGCCAAATTCTCCATTATCAGGTGCCGGTGATAGCCTCGTTCTCCTTAACACACAAACACACAACTTCTCTGAGACCAGACGGGATAACCCTTTACGCTCGCTACAGGGTAACTCCGTCCGTCCCCGGTTACCGCCGGTTCGGTTGAATCGGTCATACGATAAGTCTACCGCTGCATCCTGATCGGGATCAGGAGCGGGGCACAGCCTCCCCCTTCGCCCTAAGCTCTCTCTTTTTGGCAGGCCATCGGGTAAAAAGGCGATCCGCACCCGGACGAGTACTCCCTGGATCGGGTACCGAGAGTTAAATTGGGTGCTTATGCCAAAAACGAATGATGCGGTTAGCTGGCTGTACTTGGACGCTGCGAATCTGTGCTCGCGCTTTGTGGCAGTCCATGACGAAATTCAGGGGCTCGGCGATGGTGATTCCCATCGTGCTGCTTTGGAGTATGAGCTTGAGAGCCTTCGTGCGCGTATCATGAAGCGCTATGGGGTGCTGGGAGTGCATTTTCCAGACGTCTCACCGAGGCTGGGAAAGTTGATTTCTCATGACCAAATCGTGTCGTCTGAATATCGGCGGGAATATCTAACATTGGAAGATGTTTTTGAAGCCCTGTTGGAGGGGCAAAAGGGCAAGGCATCGGTAGTGGATTTTTGGGCGTTTGTGTCTTTTCTCGGGATTAACGAGGTCCCAACGGAAGCGGAGGCGCTTGATGCCACTGTCCAGGCGAATCCCGGCCGCTTTGAGCTGCACCTAGAGGGCGACGAACGCTCCTATATGCTCAGACTGCCAGTGGAAGATCGACCGCGTGTGCGCCGCGTTGGTTAACAACCCGGTAACAACCCGGTGACGGTAACAACCCGGTGACAAACACAACGGTGACAAACAACCCGGTGACAGACAGGACGTACCCCATGAACCTGTGTCTCAAGACTTCTTGAACTCCGCTTGGGCGGTAATCATCTTCTTTTTCTTGCCTCGCGGGAGCCTCATCTTTGGGGTCGCCAAGGCTCCCCATGATGGCCACTGTGAAGATGCGCAATATTAACTTCAGCTAATCCAGATTTCAACGAGAGTTTAGCCTGACGAAGGCAAACTGGAGCTAACGAAATGGGCGTCTCCGCGACACCCTGTATGCAGCGTTCCACGAAGGCTATAGGGTGTGCAGCGAGGTTTCTCATTATGACGCGTTTGGCTCGAGTCATCGCTGTAGATGTTCCGCACCACGTAACACAGCGTGGCAATGCGCGGAGATTTATCCTAGATTGCGATGCCGATCGCATGGCGTATCTCAATCTCTTACGCCGGAATATTGAACTCCACGGGTTGGGGTTGATCGGTTATTGCCTGATGTCGAATCACGTGCATCTAGTCGTTACTCCTCACAATACTGACGGCTTGGGATTGGCCCTGAGGCATACCCATGGGCGCTATGCGATTTATTGGAATGCGGTTCATCAGTCGAGCGGCCATGCCTGGCAGGGTCGTTATTACTCCTGCCCATTGGATCGGGTGCATCTCTGGGAAGCGTTGCGCTATACGGAGTTGAACCCGGTGCGCGCCGGCTTGGCGAGGGAGGCGGAAGCGTGGGCGTGGTCCAGCGCGGCAGTCCACTGCGGAACGGAATCGCGGAACGAGGCCTTAGATTTGGAGCTATGGCGGAAAAGTTGGACTGCCAGTGCCTGGCGGCAGTACCTAGCGGCTGGCGAGATGGAATCCAAGCTGACGGAGATTCGTCGGTGCACCCACACAGGGCGGCCGCTGGGTAGCGCAGAATTTGTGCAGGCTCTCGAAGGGACGATGAAGCGGCGGCTGGCACCACAAAAGGGAGGACGCCCTCCTAAGGCCGGTTTGGATGCGAGACAAAGCGTACTGGCCTTTGAATCAGAGTAGACGCCGATCCATTTGATGTAGGTGTTGTTCTGCCGGGATGGGGTACGTCCTTTCTGTCACCAGGTTGGTCGGTCGATCGCCGATCGTCAGTCCAGGCTGATTGACCTTCACTCAGAGAGCATAAATGCAAAATACTATTTGTAGAATAGTCACTTGAATGTAGTATTGAAGCATGGTCAAGAAATCTGAACATCGCGACCTCTTTCCTGGCGCACTGGGATTGATGATCCTACAGACACTAAGCCGGAAGTCGATGTACGGATACGCCCTCGCGCAACACATAAAAACCTTTTCGGACGATCTTCTCGAAATCGAAGAAGGCTCCCTGTATCCGGCCTTGCAACGAATGTTGAAGACAGGCTGGCCGGAATCTGAGATAGGACTCTCGGCCAGAAGTCGTCCAGTGCGTATTTTCAAAGTGACAGAAGCAGGGCGGCAACACCTAGAGGAAGAGCGATCTAGCTTCGCGAAGATGTTTGCCGGAATCACCCGTGTTCTTGCGGTGGCTCAATCGTAGGGGTTATCTCATGCAATGGCTCAAACAACTGTTTAGCCGCATCACTTACCCCGCTGTTCGTGTCGCACGGCTGAACCCGATGCGAGTACTTCGTGGTCAATGAGGTCCCGGCGTCTTGGCGGCTGCCCAATCTCAGGAGGTTTTCCCATGCCCTGGCTCACACAACTGTTTACTCGTCGTCGCCGCTATGACGAACTCTCGGAGACGATCCGCGAACACCTCGTCGAAAAAATCGAGGATCTGATGGACCACGGCATGACGCGGAAAGAAGCGGAGCGATCCGCCCGCCGTGAATTCGGCAACGTGACTCTGATTGAAGAGCGCAGCCGCGAAGTCTGGCAGTGGCCGAGGTTGGAGAGTATCTGGGCCGACTTAAAGTATTCTGGACGACAACTGCGGAAATCTCCGGGATTCACATTCATCTGCATTCTGACAATCGCACTTGGCGTAGGGGCAAATACCGCTGTCTTTAGTGTGATTGATGCGGTGATTCTGCGCCCACTGCCTTACGCAAAGGCCGATCAGTTGGTCAATGTGCAATCAACCAACAGCCATCATCTAGGTGCAACGGCGCTTTCATATCCAGATTTTTTTGATTGGCGCACCCAAAATCATACGCTTGAACATCTGGTCTCGTATCATGACACGTCCTATACGCTGACTGGCCTTGATCGCCCCATACCTGTCGACGCGGAGGTCGTTTCATGGGACCTGTTAGCGGCTTTGGGCGTGGCCCCTGAAATTGGACGAGGTTTTACAGCGGATGAGGAGAAGCAAGGCGTTAGCGTAGCACTCATTAGCCACTCATTATGGGTTTCACAGTTCAATAGCGATAAATCCATTGCTGGCAAACCGATCAATCTTAGCGGTAGCATCTTCACCGTCATCGGCGTTATGCCCGCCGCTTTTCGCTTTCCACTTACAGCGCCACAAAATGGCATCTGGACTACGCTCGCCGTTGATGATGATCCAAAGAACACGAATTCCGATGTGAAGAATCGCGGCTCGCATTCATTGAGTGCTATAGGAAGAATGAAGCCCGGGGTTACACTTGGACAAGTTGACCAGGACCTTAACAGAATTGCGCGCAATCTGGCGAATCAGTATCCCGATACCAATGCACACCGCGACGCTGCCAGAGTACAAACTGAGCTGGCCTCTATTATCGGTAACACCCAAACAGAACTCATGGTCGTATCAGGTGCAGTTGGACTGGTGTTGTTAATAGCCTGCGGCAACATAGCGAGCTTGCTGCTGGCGCGTATGCGTGATCGTCAACGCGAAATTGCACTACGTGCTGCTTTGGGTGCAGGTCGCAAGCGGATAATTCGGCAACTCCTGATCGAGAGCCTTGTTTTAAGTGCGACGGGCGGCCTCGTCGGATGTGGCTTTGCCTTCGTTTGTATACCAGCAATACTATCGTTGATCCGCGATAGCATTCCGCGCGCGGCAGATGCAGGGATTGACCTTCGTGTGCTGCTATTTACCCTCGTCGTGTCGTGTGCAGCAGGTCTCGTCTTTGGAATTATTCCAGCCCTCACTGCGTCGAAGACAGCGCTGGTGCTCACTCTAAAGGAAGGCACGGGCGCTGATATTCCTGGCCGCGACTGGCTCCGTTCATCGCTCATTGTTGGTCAGATTGCACTCGGTCTGGTCCTGACAGCTGGAGCAGGATTGCTTATTGCCAGCTTTTTGAATCTACGACGGGCAGACGAGGGGTTTAATCCGGATCATCTACTCACATTTTTGTTTGAATTGCCGGAATCTCAGTATCGAGACACGCAGACGGCATTTTATCGACGGTATTTTGAGAGGCTCCGCACGCTCCCCGGTGTGCAATCGGCAGCAGGTGTATTAACCCTGCCTATGACTGATGATGGAAACATTCTGAGCTTCGAGGACCCCGAACATCCCGCGCCGGTGGGTCAAAGTCCGAAAGCCTACGTAACTACGATCACGCCAGAATACTTTAGAACGATGCAAATCCCGCTACTCAAGGGCCGCGATTTTTCAGACAGAGATGACACGAATTCGGCCCCAGTGATCATCGTCAATCAGGCATTTATACAAAGGTACCTTCCGGGTGAGGATGCTTTGGGAAAGAAGCTCAAGCTTGGTGCCGGGAATGGTCCACCAGAAATTGTAGGCGTAGTTGGGAATATCAGGTTGGGAGCCACCCAGCAAGAGACAGATCCAATGATGTATCTATCAGCCGCGCAACAGCGCCAGTGGTGCTGCCTATTTACAGTGTTGCGGACAGCGTTGGAGCCACAAAGCATGGAATCGTCAGCGCGGCAACTCGTTGTTTCAATGGACGCGAACTTACCAGTGATCAAAGTCAACACGATGCAGGATTTGATGTTCAGTCAGCTTGCGCAGCCACGATTCGCGATGGTATTGCTGGGCACCTTTGCCGGACTCGGCATCATACTTACCGTCGTTGGTCTTTATGGTGTAATGATGTACTCCGTCTCGCGGCGCACTCGGGAGATCGGCATTCGCATGGCGCTAGGGGCTCAACGGAGTTCAGTGTTGAGCATGATCTTACGCGATGCGGCAGTCCTGCTTGCGAGTGGCATCGCCATCGGACTCACTGTGTCTTATGCATCTACCTCTGTGCTTCAAAGCATGTTGTATGGCACAGGAGCCCGTAATCCAGTTGTGCTAATTTTGGTTGCTATCGCCGTGGCTCTGTCAGGTTTTATCGCTGCATACATTCCAGGCCGACGCGCGGCCTCAATTGATCCTGTGCAAGCGCTACGAAGTGAATAGGAGCGTTATGTGTCGACAACAGACAACAACCCGGTGACAGACAACAACCCGGTGGGTCACCTGGTTCGCATGTGTCACCTGGTTGCACCTCTTTTTCAGACAGTGCGCCGAGGTCATGATCGGGAGAACTTCCCGGAAGCGGGGGTCGGTACGGAATATTTCTTTTCGCTCAGGGACGGAGCGGCGGCCAAACAGTCGTGGCCAGGACGGAGTGGACCCTTTCACCGGGGTGATATCGTCCTGGGCCAGTCTTCCTACCCAACTTCCGGCGCCTTCAATTTGTCTCTTGCGCCGTGGCGAATATGGAGCACGTCAAACCGCTTCCGTTTCTCAACAATACGAAATATGACACGATAGACGTGAGGCTTGTTGCCGTAGAGGAGATTGCGGAGTTGCGCTTTCTCCGGCGTCACGGGGCAGCGGTTTGGCAGTTCTTCCAGGCGGAGAACAGCCTCCTTGAGCCCTCGGTACCACTTCAGGGCTGCATCGGACTGCTCGGCATTGATCTCCCGGTACAGGCTTGCAAAGTCGCGCTGTGCTAGAGCAGTGATGTTAACGAGGTATGCCATTCTTGGCTTCAAACTCGTCGAAAAACTCTCGGACTGGTCGTGTACGGCCATGTGCTACGTCGTCGAGCCCCTGGCGAATACCTTCCTCAGCATCGGCGCGCGCGGCAATGTCGAGCAGACGCTGATAGGCTTCGGCGTCCTGCACGACCGCTGCAGCTTTGCCGTTAACCGTGAGCACTACCGGGCGTTTGGTCTTCTTGAGCTGTTTCATGAAGTCGCCGGACGACCGGCGAAATGTAGTCAGCGATTGAATGTCACGAGTGATGTCCAGGATATTGCCCCCCCCCGATTATTGGCACCTAATTAGGTGCTACCAGAATACACTATTTGGGTAAAGGGAAAAGGAGCAACGCGCTCTTGGCCGCGGCGGTCTTAGCCCAACGAGGGATCGAAGAAACAGGCCAAGACCATTTCGCTTTCCGCAACGCGCGCCCGAGCGCCGCGCAGCGAATCCCACCCACTGATCACCAATACCCGCAGGGAGTAACCTCCAGTTAACTACCCCTTCTTCCTCATGTTTATTTTCAAACCTCCTTGTGCGCCCCAAACAGCCCGTGGGATCGTTAATCGAGCCACGAACCGAGGGGAACTAAACAATAAGCAACCACAGGAGTGACCTTTCATGGCAACCAATCCAACCCAAACCGCCGAAGACCTCACCACCCCGTCCCCCTACGCTTCCATCGACGCCGAATTAGAACACCTCCTGACCCAACTGCAAAGCTATCCCCCACAGCCAAACCCAAACCCGCCACCCATCCCCGAGCAGCCAGAGCCTCCACGCGCAGCCTCACCTCAACCACCCACCCATCAGGAGCTCGAAGAAGCCGCCCTCCACGGACCCGCCGGACGCATCGTCAACACCCTCGCGCCCCACACCGAAGCGCATCCCGCTGCACTCCTCCTCCAATTCCTCGCGGCCTTCGGCAATCTCATCGGCCCCGGCCCCCACTGCATGGTCGAATCCACCCGCCACGCCCTCAACCTCTTCGTCATCCTCGTCGGCGATTCCAGCAAAGCCCGCAAAGGCACCAGCTGGAACCTCATCGCCAACCTCTTCGCCGGCGTCGATCCGTCCTGGCTCTCCACGCGCGTCAACAGCGCGCGCCTCACCGCCAACGGCCTCGTACGGGCCCTCCGCGATCAGCAGCCGCCCACCGACCGCCGTCTCCTCGCCCTCTCAGAGGAATTCGCCACCGTCGTCCACTCCCTCAAGCGCGGCAACGGTCACCTCTCGCCCCTGCTCCGTTGCGCCTGGGATAATGGCAACCTCCCCACCCTCGACATGCACCACCAGCTGCGCGCCACCGGCACCCACCTCAGCCTGATCGCGCATATCACCCAGCGGGAGCTCACCCAAACATTCCAGCGTCACCAGGTCCATAACGGCTTCGCCAACCGCTGCCTTTGGACATGGGTCGAGCGCAGCAACTGCCTCCCCGGCGATGCCGGCGCGCCCGCGTATGAACTATCCGCCATCGCCGAGACACTGCGGAGCGCCGTTGCCTGGGCCACCGCGCGCCCCGAAATCCTCTTTCGCCGCGACCAGGAGGCTCAGGAGCTTTGGGCAGATTGTTATGAGTCGCTCAGCTATCGTGATCCCGGCCTGCGGGGCGCAGCCACAAGCCGTGGCGAGGCCCAGGTCCTGCGCCTCAGCGCCCTCTATGCCGCGCTCGACTGTAGCGAGATTGTCTGCCTCCCCCACCTCGAAGCAGCCTACGCAGTATGGACCTACTGCTACCGAAGCGCCGTCCGCCTCTTCGGCCTGGCCACCGGAGACCCCGTCACCGACCGCATTCGCGAGGCCGTCGAAGCCTCCCCCAACGGTCTCTCAAGGAATCAGATCAGCCGTCTCTTCTATGGCCACGTCAATAGCGAACGCATCGATGCTGCGCTCGAACAACTTGCCGCCTTCGGCGCACTCGCCGCCTACAGCGAGCAAACGAGCGGTCGAAGCTCTACCCTCTGGTTGGCCACCCAACAATAGCAAGCCGCGGATACACTTACGGAAAACGAATAACCAGGCGAGTAGGTCTTTTCTCGCTTATCTCGCTTATCGCTCAATCTTTTTCCAGGATGAAAACGCCGGCCGGGGGGCTTATCTCTCTTTTCTCTCACAAAGTGCATTCTTTTTTCGGAAAGCTTTAGCCCCTGAGCTACGTCTTTCTACTCCCACGGTGGAGTCCCGAAGCCTGCCCTGCCGGCCGCTTTCGTTGATACTGTTTAGCCATACCAATGACCCGTCATTGGTCACGGATAGAGATCGAGCCATGCGCTCAGGACTCGAGAATCCCAGCAGGGTACCCGTCAATACTGAACGCATTTTTCAGTCGCCTGTACTCTTCCAATCCCGCTTCGCCCTTAGCCTCCGCCCACCGGGTGAGTGTTTGGCGCTCGCCGCCATATTCAAAGAGCGGAACTCCATATCCGCAGGAAGTCTGGACCAGATCAACCGCAAGCACCACGATCTGGCGCGATCCCGGACGTTCTTCATTGTCAAACGCGGAAGCGAGCAAGTCGGAGTAGGCGAAGCTGCCACGAGCGAGAATCTTGCCCTGCCCATAGAGACGGAGAATCAGGGGCGCCCCGGCAAACGCGCAGAACATGACCGTCAACCGTCCATTGGCACGCAGGTGAGCCGCGGTTTCATTCCCACTGCCGGTTTGGTCAAGGTAGGCAACGCTATTTGCGCTAAGGATGCGCAAGGCCGCCCCATCCTTGGGAGAAACATTCACTCTCCCTTGAGCAGCGGCGGAAGCAGTGAAGAATATCCGCTGTTGCAAAATAAACTCGCGGTGGTGCGGTTCGATACAAGTGAATTGCTTGCCCATGGATGCAGCCCCTCGCCCGAAAACTCTATTTTAGCGAGGCGGCAACCGGTGTTCCCAGTCCGGAGCAGGGTGGTTGTCGCCAGTCTCACCGGCTGGTACTATCCTCACGGTTACCCGGGGAGGTTCGCTATGCGGAGATGGGCGAAGGCCGGTGGGCTGGCGGGCGTGCTGCTTGCAGTGTTGGGCAATTATGCCCGTGCCGCCGAATTTCCTTTTCAGGATCCCTCGCTGCCCATCGAGCAGCGCGTCGCTGACCTGGTAGGACGGTTGACGCCGGAGGAGAAGGTCTCCCAGATGAGCATGACCGCGGCCGCCATTCCCCGCTTTGGCATCCCTGAGTACACCTGGTGGAATGAGGGACTGCACGGCGTGGCGCGCTCCGGCACTGCGACCGTTTTCCCCCAGGCAATTGGCCTGGCAGCTACCTGGGATACCTCCTTGATGCATTCCGTGGGAGATACCATCTCTACCGAGGCGCGAGCCAAGTATGCCTATGCCTCTGCCCACGGCAACCATCGCATCTACTTCGGCCTGACCATCTGGTCGCCGAATATCAATATCTTTCGCGACCCCCGCTGGGGCCGCGGGCAGGAGACCTACGGAGAGGATCCGTATCTTACCTCGCGTATGGGCCTCGCCTTTATCACCGGCTTGCAGGGCGACGATCCTAAATATCTGAAAGTGGTGGCCACCCCCAAACACTTCGCCGTACACAGCGGACCGGAGCGGTTGCGCCACGAGTTTGACGTGAAGCCCTCACCTCAGGACTTGCAGGCCACCTACCTTCCCGCTTTCCACGCGGCCATCGTAGAAGGCCAAGCCGCTTCCATCATGTGCGCTTATAACGCGATCGATGGAGCGCCGGCATGCGCCAACGATATGCTGCTCAAAAAAACACTGCGCGATGAGTGGAAATTTACCGGCTTTGTCACCTCTGATTGTGGGGCGGTGACCGATATATGGAAGGGGCACAAGTTTGCCCCCGACGAGGAGCACGGCGCTGTGCTTGCCCTGCGCGCCGGCACTGATACCAGTTGCGGCTCGGAGTTTGCCAGCCTGAACCAGGCACTCAAGGACAAGCTGGTCACCGAGAGCGAGATCGACCGAGCGGTGACCCGGCTATTCACCGCGCGCTTCCGCCTGGGGATGTTCGACCCTCCACAGGATGTGCCTTATACGCGCATACCCCACACGGATGTCGATTCCCAGGCCCACCGCATGCTGGCTCGCCGCGTGGCTCAGGAATCGATCGTATTGCTCAAAAACACAAACGGCACTTTACCGCTCGACGCCAAGGGAAAGACAATTGCGGTGATCGGTCCCAATGCCACGGCCCTCGAGTCGCTCGAGGGCAATTACAGCGGCCAGCCGTCCCACCCCATATTTCCCCTCGATGGTATCGAGGAACGCTTTGCCACCGATGGCAAGGTGCTTTACGCTCAGGGCTCATCCTATGTCTCAGGGTTTGCTGTCACTGTGCCACGTACTGTTCTGCGCAGCGGCAGCGATGTCGGACTGAAGGGAGAGTACTTCAACAACGCAGAATGGCGGGGCCAACCGGTCCTCACCCGCATCGACAAGCAAGTGGATTTTGATTGGGCGGCTACCTCGCCTTCCGATGCCGTACCGGCGGCAGCGTTTAGCGTGCGCTGGAGCGGCTCGATCGCGGTCCCGGGCGCGGGCAGCTATGTCTTTCACATATCCCCGGAACATTGCTCCCCATGCGATGGGGCGGATACCTTCCGGCTTTACCTGGATGGCAAGCAGGTATTGAAGTCTGGCCGTGATGGCAATACGTCTACCGGCCACGATTCCTATACCATGCGTTTTGAAAACACCTCACCGCACGCCCTTCGTTTGGAGTATGCCCACAACGCTCCCATGTTTGGCGCCGGTATTCATCTTGTGTGGCAGCCTGAAGCGGCTCCCATGCGGGATCAGGCCGTTCAGATTGCCCGTCAAGCCGACGTGGTCGTGGCCTTCGTTGGTCTGTCGCCGAGTCTCGAAGGCGAAGAGATGCCGGTGCAACTGGACGGCTTCCACGGCGGCGATCGCACCAAGATCAATCTGCCGCAGCTCCAGGAAGATCTGTTGCAGGCCGTGGCAGCGACAGGGAAGCCGCTAGTCGTAGTCCTGATGAATGGCAGCGCGCTGGCTGTGCCGTGGATTAAGGAGCATGCCGCTGCAATTATGGAAGCCTGGTATCCGGGCGAAGAGGGTGGCGCTGCCATTGCCGAAACACTTGCGGGCGATGAGAATCCCGCGGGCCGTTTGCCGGTAACTTTTTATGCGTCGCTCGATCAGCTTCCGCCCTTCGAAGACTACTCCATGGCCGGCCGCACCTATCGCTACTTCGCCGGTCAGCCGTTATACGGCTTCGGCTATGGCCTCAGCTACACCACTTTCGCCTACAGTCACCTCAAGTTGTCGTCGCCGCAGATCAAGGCAGGAGAACCTGTGACTGTCGAGGCGGATGTGACCAACACTGGAAAGCGGCAGGGAGATGAGGTAGTCGAATTGTACCTTCGTGGAGCCCAGGGTGGCGGCGCGCCCCTACGCGCGCTGCGTTCGTTCGACCGCGTCAATCTCCAACCTGGAGAGACCAGGCATCTTGCCTTTACACTGGATCCGGCGCATTTAAGCGAAGTGGATTCCGGCGGAGTGCGGGCGGTGGAGGCGGGGAGCTACAGTATCTTCCTGGGCGGAGGGCAGCCGGGCCAGTCGGCTGGAGTGGAAGGGCATTTCGCCATCAGCGGGGGACAGGTCATCAGGCCCTGAACCAACTTACGCAGAGATTCTGGGCAGCAGGTATCGTAGGCTTGAAAAGGTTTTTAGCACTTGTGGTTCTCTTGTTCACCTCAGGGTGTGGAACAAGTTTTCGCCTTCACCCCACGGTGGTCTTTGTGGGCGACTCGATCACCGCTCTGTGGGACTCAAGCGAGTTGAACTTGTCGGGGGAAGCGGCCACATTCACGCAAAATAACTGGCTCGACGTGGGTGTCAGTGGAACGACCTCGGGCGAGATAGCCGCGGGCTTCGACGCGTATGTGATCGCTCTGCAACCCAAGGCGGTGCATATCCTGGCCGGCACCAATGACGTCTATCCCGGATGGCAGCTCTCGGTAACTGCGAACAACATCGAGACCATGGTGGCAAAGGCGAAGAAACATCATATCGGCGTGGTGATTGGAACCATTCCGCCGTGGGGACCGGGATCGCTCGCGGAATATGCGGACCCCAGCCCGGAAAGATTCCAGCGCATCGACCAACTCAACCAATGGATTGCGCAATTTGCCGCAGCGCAAGGCATTCAGATGGTCGACTACCATTCGCTGCTCGAGGCATCTAATGGCGAGAACTATATTTCCTGGCTCACGATCGATGGCGTCCATCCCAGCAAATATGGTTTTGAGGTAATGACTCCGGCCGTTGAGCAGGCACTCCAGGCGGCCATGGCCACGTCTTCTCAATCCCAGGCGCTGCCTGGGGCCCGCTAACCCATCGTGCCGGCAGGCGGTACGCGCGCCCAGGGTGCTTAGCGTTCAGGCTACAATTCTTCCTGGCGGGAGGGCTCCTCATGAACAGCTTCAACTCCATGCGTCGTGATTTTCTCCGCTTTGGCGGCGCCGGTATGGCGGCTGCCGCGGCGGTCCCGCTGGTTGGCTGGTCTCAGGAGACCGCGGCTTCCTCACCAGGCGTATACGATGTGCGCAAGTATGGCGCGACGGGCGACGGCAAAACACTGGATACGGACGCGGTGAACCACGCCATCGAGGCAGCATCGGCCGCGGGCGGTGGCACGGTGGTCTTTCCTCCCGGGACCTATCTCTGCTTCTCCATTCGCCTGAAGAGCCATGTGCATCTGCAGCTGCAGCAGGGAAGCACGATCCTGGCAGCTGACTCGCCCTTGCCCGGCGAGCAAACCGGCTATCGCGGGGGTGTCTATGATGCGGCCGAGCCCAACACGCCCTGGGAAGCGCTCCAGGACTACGGCCACAACCACTGGCATAACTCACTGCTTTGGGGCGAGAACCTTGAGGACTTCAGTATTACCGGGCCGGGGCTTATCTGGGGCAAGGGCCTTTCGAACGGGCGCGGGCGCAGAGGAGACGGCGCTCCTTTTGTTGCCGAGCAGGCAGGCGTCGGCAACAAGGCGATCGCGCTTAAGAACTGCCACAACGCCCTGTTTCGTGACTTCTCGATTCTCAAGGCCGGGCACTTCGGCTTGCTGCTTACCGGCGTCGATAACGTCACCATCGACAACCTCAAAGTCGACACCGACCGCGACGGCATCGATATCGATTGTTGCCAGAATGTGCGTGTCTCCAACTGCACGGTGAACTCGCCGTGGGATGACGGCATTTGCCCAAAGTCAAGCTATGCGCTTGGGTTTAGCCGGCCGACAAGAAACGTGACCATCTCCAATTGTTGGGTGACCGGCTATTACGAGTTGGGCACGGTCCTGGATGGGACATTCAAAAAGTTTGCACCCGAGAACAATGTGCCGCGCACCGGGCGCATTAAATGCGGCACCGAATCAAATGGTGGCTTCATTAACATCGCCATTTCCAACTGCGTCTTCGAGGGCTGCCGGGGCTACGCGTTGGAATCAGAGGACGGAGCGCTGGTGGAGGACATCACCATTACCAATACCACCATGCGGGATCTGGTCTCGGGGCCGGTCTTTATGCGGCTTGGTTCGCGGTTGCGCGGCCCTAAAGAGACCACCAAGGTGGGCAGTATCAAGCGCATTCTCATCAGCAATCTCGAATGCTACAACACCGCCATGAAGGTCAGTTCCATTCTTAGCGGCATTCCGGGCTACGCGATCGAAGACGTGAAATTTTCAAATATCTATGTAGAGACGGCGGGCGGTGGGCCGGCCGATACCCCTTTGCCGCCGGAGTTCGAAAACAAATATCCGGACCCAGGGATGTTCGGCACGACTCCGGCCTTTGGCTTCTTTCTGCGCCACGTGCGCAATATCGAGATGAGCCATGTGGAAGTGGCGAGTGCGGCTGCGGATGGGCGTCCGGCGTTCTATCTTACCGGCGTGGAGCGGGCAGACTTCTTTGCCATCACTGCGCCCAAGGGCGCCTTTTCCTTGCACGGAGTGAAGGATCTGCGTATCGGATGGAGCCGGGCCGCGGCAGATACCGCGCTGGCCGAAGTCGACAATAAGACGCTATGAGCCGGACGTTGTGTGTCCTATGCCTCATTCATGAACCGGAAACCGTATAATTGGCGCTCAATCCAGAAAAATAGCGTTCATGGACAACAAGATAATCATCAGCTGCGCCATCACGGGGGCGATCCACACCCCGACCATGTCTCCTTACCTTCCGTTCTCGCCCGAAGACATTGCGCGTCAGGCGATCGAGGCAGCAGAAGCCGGCGCCGCCATTCTGCATCTTCACGCACGCGATCCGAAGACGGGAAAACCGAGCAGCGACCCAGCTCTCTACTTGGAATTTGTAACCGCGATTAAGGCGGCCACCAACGCAGTCATCAACATCACTACCGGCGGCGGCTTGACGATGAGCCTCGATCAGCGGTTGGCGCCGGCGCTCCGCATCAAGCCTGAACTGGCATCGTTCAACATGGGCTCCATCAACTTCGCCATCCACCGACTGACACGGCGATACAGCGGGTGGAAATACGAGTGGGAAGAGCCGTATCTGGCCGCGACCGAGGACCATATCTTCCGCAATACCTTCGTGGACATGAAGCGAGTGCTGAAGGAACTGGGAGAAGGATGCGGCACCCGGTTTGAATACGAATGCTACGATCTCGGGCATCTCTACAACCTGGCCTATCTCCTGGATGAGAAGTTGGTCGAGCCGCCGCTCTTCCTGCAGACCGTCTTCGGCATTCTTGGAGGCATGGGGACGGACGTCGAGTTGCTCAGCTACGTCAAAGCAACCGCCGATCGTCTCTTTGGACGGGAAAACTACCAGTGGTCCTCACTCGGCGCCGGACGTCACCAGATGCGGATCGCCACGCTGGCGGCGCTTCTGGGCGGCAACGTCCGTGTTGGTCTCGAAGACAGTCTCTATCTGCGAAAGGGCGTGCTGGCTACCTCCAGTGCAGAACAGGTGAAAAAGATTCGGGGCATCCTGGAGGAGCTTTCTTTCGAGATCGCGACCCCCGATGAAGTAAGAGAGAGGCTCCGCTTGAAGGGGGCCGATCAGGTGGCGATCTAGGGATGCGTGCCCACCTTGTCATCTGTTTGCGGGTGGCGCTGGCGCCACCCAGCTACGCGCTGAAGAGTTTCACCATTTTGTCACGCGACGCATCCACGTGCACCTGCATTGCATGGCGAGCCTCAGCCGGCTCGCGCCGCTCGATGGCGCGCAGAATCTCGGCGTGACCGATCCAGCCTGGGACGGTCTGGGTACAGAGCGTGTCCAGCCGGGCCACGTAACCCAGCGTCAGGTTGAGTTGACCCATTACCCTCTGATTACCGGCGAGCTCACACAACCGCAGATGAAAGATCTGGTTGGCGGCGAGAATCTGTTCCAGGGCGGCTTCGGGATCTTTTTCGGGCGCGACAATCGCAGCCAGCTCCCTGATCTGATCGTGACTCGCGGTTTGTGCCAGTTTTTCCGCCGAGTAGCATTCCAGCAGCTTGCGGTAGTCGTACAGATCCACGATGTCACGCACCGAAATGGGCGTAACCATGAAGCCCTTCCTGCGAATCCGGGTCAGCCAATGGTCCTGCATCAGGCGCGTGCACGCTTCCCGCACCGGTGTTCGGCTGGTTCCGCATCGCTCGGCAAGATCCGCTTCGGAGAGGAACTCGCCCGGAGGCAGCTTGGCTGTGATCAACCAATCGCGCAGGATGCGATACACGCGCTCAACCTCTCCCAGTTTGTTGGCCTTGGCGCGGTTTGGTTTTGTCAATAGCCGGTCCTCAAGCGAATTCACAGAGAATACTAACGGTATCGTAAGCTTGCGGTGCCAGGCTACCTGCCCCGGCTTGCCGTGGGGCGTCAGGTATTGCGTGTGTCATCATTAAGTAGGCGACCCACCAGGAGTCTGTTGCATATGGCGATCATTCAGCGGTTCGCGCACACCTTTATCAAGACCACATGCCCGGTCCTGGTTTGCCTTGTGGTTTCCACATCGCTCACCTGGGCACAAGCGCCGCAAACCAAGACCACCCCCGTCCCGGACCGCCTTCCTGACTCATACGAAATCTATTCGCTGTTGATGCCCGGCCAGGTATTCACCGATATGGATTCAGGGCAACCCTGGGCCATCAGTGACACCACGATCAACGAGGATGACATGAACCCCAAGCTGGCTCCGGAGGCTACCCTTCAACCGCCGGAAGACAATCCTCACGCTTTTAACGAAGCGGTCATCGACTACAACCAGCGCAAGAAGGAGAGGCTTGTATTAACGCGGCGTTTCCAGGTGGATCGCCCCTACGTGCTGATGGGAGCTGCCGATACAGCGCAGCTCCGTGCTACTCAGACCTCAATGACTGCCACCTCTTCTATGAGGTCAACGTATGGCAAGTACCTGGGCATCACTTATTTCAGCGAGGTTTATTTCAATGTTGCGCAAACCGCAGCGCTGGTCTACATCCTCGACTGGTGCGGTAACCTCTGTTCGCAGGCCGAGTGGGTCTATCTTGAAAAGCAGAATGGCACCTGGGTACGCCGATCAGGCAAAGCGCCCGCACAGACATAAGAATTTCGGAGGAGACATGCGGTTTGCCGTCGGGGTGTTGGTTTACTTTTTCTTAACCGTCACGGGCTTGGCCGGTGGTAACGCTTTCGGCCAAAATCAACCGAGCGACCAACCCATCAGGGTTGCGATTGTTGGCCTGGAGCATGGCCATGTCGCCGGTTTCCTGAAGCAGTTTCCCAAGCAGCACGAGGTGCAACTGGTGGGCATCGTGGATGCGGACACGGCGCTCTCCCACCGCTACGCGCAACAGTTTCATCTCGACTCCAGCCTTTTCTATGATCAGCTGGATGCGATGATTGCGGCCCGGCATCCGCAGGCGTTGCTGGTCTACACCTCCATCGGAAAGCACCGGCAAGTGATCGAGGCCGCGGCCCAGCACGGCCTCAGCGTGATGGTGGAAAAGCCTTTGACCATGTCGCTGGAGGATGCCCTGGCTATTCGCCATGCGGCCAGAGAGCACCACATCCAGGTGCTGGTGAACTACGAGACCACCTGGTACGCAAGCAACCGTGCTGCGTATGACGAAGTGGCCAAGGGCGCGCTGGGTGATCTACGCAGAATCGTGGTGCACGATGGCCATGAAGGTCCCAAGGAGATCGGCGTGCCTCCGGAATTTCTCAAGTGGCTGGAGGACCCGGAGCAGAACGGCGACGGAGCTCTGTACGATTTTGGCTGCTACGGCGCGGACCTGGTCACGTGGCTGATGCACGGCGAGTCTCCCGTGAGCGTAACCGCCGTGACCCAGACGGATAAACCCCAGATCTATCCCCGGGTAGCGGATGAATCGACGATTATCCTGCGCTACCCTAAAGCGCAGGCGGTGTTGATGGGTTCATGGAACTGGCCGTTTGCCCGCAAGGATATGGAAGTGTACGGGGCGACCGGATATTTGATTACGGTGGGGCCGGACCAGGTGCGTGTAAGGGTCAAGGGTCAGGCTCAGGAGAGCGAGTCCACCGCTCCGCCGCTGGCGCCGCCCAACGACGGGTCGCTGCACTACCTTGCCGCGGTGCTCAACGGAACCTGAAGCCAGACGGCGACCTGACGTCGCTCGAGACCAACGTGGTGGTGATGCAGATTTTGGATGCGGCCAGGCAGTCTGCTCGCGAAGGCCGAACCATCAAACTGCCACCTTTGCCGAAATAATCAGCGGCCGCGGCCGGCCGCTACCCGTGCTCCGCTTCAGGGAACCGAGTTGGGCGGCGACGGGACCTCTCTTTCGCCGCACGACCAAATGCGGCCTGCCATGGATGACTTCTGACGGCAGATACCTCCGCTTCTCTCCACATATCGAGCACACCACGAATACCGAGCTGGCAGGGAAGCCGTCTGTTCCGCTTAACACGTCGTGGCCGCACTTCTTGCAGCAAACGACGCAGCACTTGGGGAAAGGCAGAGTGCGCATAGCCATTAATATAGGGGAATAAAAAGAGAAGATCAAGGGAGAACTGTCAAAGCTGTCGCTACCAGAGTTGATGCACCAGGGGACGTATCTTTGCGTCGTAGATCTTGCGCACGCCGGCCATTACCTCCGGCGTGAGCGGGGGCAGAGTCGAGGCGAGTGCGTTGTCCGCCACCTGGCTCGGTCGTTTCCCTCCGGGGATGGCACACGTGACAGCATCGAACATGAGGATCCAGCGCAGGGCAAACTGGCTCATGCTTACGCCTTCCGGCACCAGGGCGCGTATCTCTTCCACCGCCGCCAACGCCACCTCGTAGTCGACCCCAGAGAAGGTTTCGCCGACATCGAAGCGCTGGCCCTGGCGATTGAAGTTGCGGTGATCGTCGTCGGCAAACATGGTATCAGCTTTGAACTTGCCCGTAAGCAGACCGCTGGCCAGAGGCACACGCGCCAGGATGCCAACCTGCTTGAGCTTGGCCTGGGCGAAGAAGAGCTCCGCCGGGCGCTGGCGAAAGCAGTTGAAGATGATTTGGACGCTCTGCACATTGGGATATTCCATCGCTTTCAGCGCCTCTTCCACGCGCTCGACGCTGACCCCGTAGAAGCGGATCTTGCCCACACGCGCCAGGTCGTCGAGGGCGCCGAAGATCTCCGGGCGGTAGTAGGCATCGGTGGGTGGGCAGTGGAGCTGCACCAGGTCGAGGGTTTCGGTCTCCAGGTCGCGAAGGTTGTCTTCGATCCAGGAGGTGAGGTTGGCGCGGCTGTAACCCTCGACCGTCTGCTTGGCTAAACGCCGGCCCACCTTGGTGGCCACGATGATCTCTTCTTTGCGAGACTTCTTGAGCCGCGAGATGAGGTGGTGGCTGCGGCCGCTTCCGTAGACATCCGCAGTATCGAGAAAATTAATCCCGGAGTCGATCGCCTGGTTGAGCGCCGCAAGCGACTCCTCGTCAGTTACCTGACCCCAGGCGCCGCCGATAGCCCATGCGCCAAAACTGATTTCTGACACCTTCCAACCGGTACGGCCCAATGTGCGATAGTTCATAGCCCGATGGTAACAAAGCAAATTGCCATCACGCCTGCCCCGCCTGCCCCGGCATGCCGTGGGGCCGGTGTCCCGTTAGATCAGGAGTGCAGCGGGCAAGAACAACAGTCACGTCATCTGGCTGTTCGGCCGCGCCGATCCAGTCCGCGACTGCGCCGGTGACGATTTCGGCAATGCGCGGCAGCGGCTTGTGCCGATGCTCTTTGATTAAAGCGACCAGGCGGTCCTCGCCAAACTCTCCGAATTCATTTTCCGGTTCAGTGACTCCGTCACTGTAGGCGACAAAGATGTCGCCAGGCTGCATCACGACGGTGGATTCCTCATAGGTAACACCGTCAAATAAACCGACCACCGTGCCGTTAATGTCCAGGGGAAAGGCTTCACCCTTTGCGCGCACAATGATGGGTGGCAAGTGGCCTGCATTGCAGTACTTCAACACGCGCGCATTGGGGTCATAACAGCCCAGGAACATAGTGGCGTACTTCGCCTCGGGCGTGCTGCGGTAGAGCTGATAGTTCAAGGTGGTCATCAGCATGGCGGGAGCCAGTTGCGATTCGGAACTGCCATCTCCGCGGTAGTACATGCGGGAATCTCCCTGAGACTGGGCTTCATACTGCAAGGCCGCGGGTATCATGACCATCTCAGGCTCCAGGGAATAGGCGCGAACAAAGGCATGCACAGTGGCCATCAAGAGCGCTGCTGAAATTCCTTTTCCGCTGATGTCACCGACGGCCAGCACCATCTGGTCGGTACCTAGCGGAATGAAGTCGTAGTAGTCTCCGCTGACTGTGCGCGCGGGCACGCAGACACCATGAACTTCAAGAGAGGTCAGATTAGTCACTTCGCCCGGGAAGAGCAGCTCCTGCACTTCGTAGGCGATGCTGAGCTCGTTCTCCAGCCGCTGCTTCTCTTTCTGCTCGTCGATCAGTTTGGCTAGCGATCCGGTCATGGAGTTGAACGACCTTCGAGCGCCGCCATCTGGTCATGGCCGCGGATCTGAATGCGGTGGCTCAGATCGCCCTGATTGACATGCTCGGTTGCGTGGTAGAGTTCGGCTACCGAGGCCGTCATGCTCCGCGACAGGCGCACGCCGATATAAAGCGCTGCCAACTCAATCAATCCGAAGAAAATCGCGATGGAGAGCAGGATATTTCGCCAGAACAGAGCTTTGTCTCCCAAGGTGGCGAACAGGGTCGCATAGAGCATCGAGGGCCGCGTGGCCACATAGATTACCCCGGTTGCCTGTTTTTCCCCGTTGTGCCAGTCCACGATATCGAAGAAGGTGGGGAAGTAAAGAGTTATGTCGAACCAATGGGTGCGCGGGGGTACTTGACCGGCCTTCACAGGTCGGTGGTTTACCTCCACGCCGTTTTTGCGTTCGACCGGAAAGGCATACAGGTTGACCGAGCCCAGGCGTTCGGCGGTCGGCAAGAGCAGGTTTGGCGTGACCAGGATGTCGGAGATCAATGCCATGCGACGATCTCGAGAAAGCCGAACCGCGCGCAGATGCAGAGCCTCTTGATCGGTTACAAAATCGGTGAAGTCTCCGTTGATAAAGTTGGGGACCGGCGCCGGCTGGGTTGCCAGCAGCCCGCCTTCGGTGGAGAGGACGAAACTCTTCGCGCCTCGCGACACCGTGACGGTTCGCCCGGGAAACCTCTCATCCGACGCCCGGGTGAGCTCTTCTGCGATCTGTTCATTGAGTTTCCCCGAGGCCTCCAAGGGAAACAACTGCGCCGCAAGCGCATCATTGGCTGCTTGCAGGTGCATCAACTCCGAATGTAAATCAGAGATGGCCACGTAGTTAGCGAATTGGCCCGCGAATAAATAGCCTGCCAGGCCGAACATGAGTAACAGCAGCAGGATCGGCATGACGCCGATGAAGAGGTAGGTGACGATTAAGCGATTGCGCAGCCGCCATAGCAAAGGGCGGTAACCCCAGCGGCACAGCAGGACCACGGCAAAGAAGCAGAAGATGAGGGTAAAAAACGTCGCCCATCCGCCCAGCTTGACACCCGGCAACGCATCGGTCAGCCACAGCAGGAGAGATAGTCCACCCAGCCAGACGGTGATGCGAGCCCATTTGCCGGCGGGGCGCAGTATCCGCATCAACCGGGCCCTGAGAACACTGGATTTTGCTAAGTTAATCGCCATAAACCGTTGCAAAGAAAGAAACACCGGGGCTCCCAGTAGTATAGGCCAGTCGCAGGAGAAGCTCTTTATTTGCGATGATAGATACAGGGGCGGTCACGGATGCTTCAGGAACGAATTTTTGAGGTGAGACGGGCTTTGAGGAAGTGCTGGTGAAAGAACAGTCTCGCCTTCTCTCTCTGATCGAAAGCGGATTTGCTGCACTGCGCATCCTGGTGATCGGGGACGTGATGCTGGATCGCTCCATCTGGGGGGATGTCGACCGCATCTCGCCCGAGGCGCCGGTCCCGGTACTCCGTTCGGTGCGCACCACAACCGCGCCCGGAGGGGCGGCCAACGTGGCGATGAACCTGGTCGGCCTGGGAGCCAAGGCCGCGCAGGCGGGCTTCTGGGGCAATGATGCGGAAATGCGCGAATTGAGCGCATTGCTTACCCCGGCCGGCGTGGATTTCTCAGGCATGATTGTTTCCCGCCACTCCACGATTTCGAAGACCCGGATTGTCTCCCGTAACCAGCAGTTGCTGCGGCTCGATGTGGAGAGTGCTGAGCCCCGTCCCGCAGCCGAGCAGCAGGCGTTGCTGGAGCGCGGGCTGCAATTGGTGCGCACGGCCGATGCGGTCGTTCTCTCTGACTACGCCAAGGGTGCGTTGAGCCCACAACTTTGCCAGGCGGTGATCGCCCTGGCCCGGGAGCGAGGCATCCCGGTATTGGTCGACCCCAAGGATCGCGACTTCATTAAATATGCCGGCGCCACTACTATCTGTCCTAACCTTCAGGAGCTCGGGCTGGTCACAGGGATTGACCGGCGCAATCTGGCGGAACTGCTTGCCGCGGCACAGAGGCTGGTCTCTCAGCTGGGCATCGATTACATGACCGTCACCATGAGTGAGAAGGGCATTCGCATTCTCTATCCCGATTCGGTTTTTCATTCTCCCACCCGGGCGCGCGAAGTCTTTGATGTTACCGGCGCCGGCGATACCGTCATCGCAACCCTTGCCGCCTCGCTGGCGAGCGGTCTTGACGCCGAGACTGCCGTCAGCCTGGCAAATATGGCCGCGGGGATCGTGGTCGCCAAGACAGGAACTGCGCCCATCTCGCGCAACGAGCTGGTGGCTGAGTTCACCGCTTCTACCCAGATGAAAGGCCCGGACAAGATTCTCGATTTGCAACGTCTGCTGGTTCGTTTGGCGGAGTGGCGGGCCAACGGCAATCGCATCGTCTTTACCAACGGCTGTTTTGACATTCTGCATGTAGGCCACATCACGCTGCTTGAGCAATGCCGCGAGTTTGGCGATAAGGTCGTTATCGGTGTGAACAGCGACGCCTCCGTAAGGGGACTGAAAGGGCCCACGCGACCGGTGGTCGGTGAGAACGAGCGTGCACGCATTCTGGCTGCGCTGGGCTCGACCGATGCGGTCATCATCTTCGATGAGCCAACCCCATTCGAGCTGATCCGCTACGTGCGGCCCGATGTTCTGGTCAAAGGCGGAGACTATACCACCTCAACCATCGTGGGTGCAGACGATGTGGTCACCTGGGGCGGCCGGGTAGAAATCGTACCTACCGTGAACGGAGCAAGCACAACAAATACGATCCGCAAAATGACCGCCAACTAGTCCGCTATTCGTTCCTTAATGTCTCCATCGGATCTATGCTGGCTGCCCGCCGCGCCGGAATCGATGCCGCGAACATGGCTAGCAATAGGGTCACCACCGGCACCGTACAAAATGTCAGCGGGTCGAGCGCGCTGATTCCGAATAAGAAGCTCCGCAAAAACCTCGTCAAGAGAGCTGCCGTGACTAAACCAGCGACCGATCCTGCTGCAGCCAGAAGCAGGCTCTGCTTCACGATCCCGCCCACAATCTCATAACGCATCGCGCCCAGCGCCAGTCGAATGCCGATTTCCCGCGTGCGCCGGCTCACGACATAAGCGATCAGGCTGTAGACGCCCACTGCACCGATCAACAGCGCCAGGGCGCCGAACGACAACAGGAGAATCGCGAGCGACCGCGGAGCCGACACCGATGCTGCTACCACCTCGTTGAGGCTGCGCACCCGCGTCACCGGCACCAGCGGATCCAGCTTCTCCACCGCACTGCGCAAGGCTGCCGCCGCGTCCGCAGGGCTCGCCCGCGTACGCATCACAACATACATGACGGGCTGTTCATGCGCGGTGGTCAGCGGTAGATAGACTTCATCCCCATAGCCTCCCGCCAAAGTGCCTTCGTGAGTGTTCCCCACAACACCTACACCACCGAAGCTGCGTTCCCGTTCCATACTCCCGGCTCCTGCTCGTCGCTCAGCGCTAGAATGTGCCTTCCCAATGGATCCTGATGCGGCCACAACCGTTCTGCCATGCTTTGGTTGATGACAGCCGCATGGCTCGCCCCCGATCGATCCTGGTCGGTCAGTAGCCGGCCTCGCTTAAGCTTCATTCCCAATGTCGCGAAGTAGTCAGACGACACCGTTCTTCCGGTTGCCGAAAAAGCGACTTGCCGCGCATTCCTGGGATGACCCTCGGCGTCGAATGGGTAGTTGCCATCCTGGCCGCTGAGAGGTAACGAGTCGGTGAGCGCTATGGCTTCCGTGCCCACCATACTCGGTGCCTCATTCAGCAGCGTCCAAAAGAACTCGCTGCATCTTCCTTTTTGCCGGCATGCCGCCGCGTCGAGCGAAACTTCCGCCGTCACTACCCGCTCAGTTTGAAATCCAGGATCGACCTTTAGCAGACTATAGAGGCTATGCAGCGTAAGACCCGCGGCAGTAATCACCACCACGGATAATGCGATCTGCCCGATCACCAGCCCCATCGACAGCCGGAACTGTGACGCTCTACCGGTGGCGCCGCGGCTGCTGGAGCGCAGCATGCCTTGCAGGTTGGGCGACGCCATTTTAAGTGCGGGGAACAGCCCAAAGAGAAATCCGGTCAACAGCGATACGGCCGCGGCAAACAGAAACACTGGCCAGTGCAGTGAAATCTCGCTCAGCCGCGGGGTATCCGCCGGCAGCAATCGCACCAGGCCGCGCAAACTCGCCGCTGCCACAAGCAGGCCTGCAATGCCTGACATGGCGCCGAGAAGCAAACTTTCCGACAGCAATTGCCGGATCAGCCTGCCCGAAGAAGCACCCAGCGCCCCGCGAACCGCCATCTCACGCTGCCGGCCGGCCGCGCGGGCCAGCATCAGGTTCGCCACATTGGCGCACGCAATCAGCAGGATCAACCCCACCGCGGCAAACAGCAACAGCAGGCGGGGCCGGGTCGCGCCTACCTGTGATTCAAGCAGCGATACTACGGTCACATCCGAGGCCCAGCTATCCGGCATTCGCCAGGGAAAAAGAGGCAATAAGACCGCCTGTAATCTGCGCATTTCGGCTTGGGCTTGCGCCGGGACTACCCCATACTCCAGTCGTCCGAATGCGTGCAGGTCGAAGTTTTTCCAGGGATCGGTTGCATCACCGCCTTTGAACGCCACGGGCGTGACAAACTGGGTGTCCGCATAAGGGAACCGCACTCCCGCGGGCATGACCCCGATGATCCGCCGCGGAATGCCGTCGATACGGATGGTTTGGCCGATTACATCCGGGTTCTGCCCGAAACGCTGCTGCCAATAGCCGTAGCTCAGCACCACCACAAGGTCACGTCCGGCCATCGACTCAGCCGGCGTGAAGAAGCTGCCCAGTACGGGATGAATGCCTAGCGTGTCGAACGCGTTTGTCATCACCTCGGCGGAAAACGCCCGTTCCGAGGTGTCTGCCGTGGCGACATTCGATTCCGTATCCGCGCCGAACCCGCTGATAGCACGGAAGGATTGGGAATGCTCGTTTAACGCACGAATCCAACCCTTGGGGAAGAATCCATCATTGCCGGTGTCGTAGCCGATCCACGCCAGCCGATCCTGTTGCGGAAACGGGAGCGGGCGCAGCATGATTGAGTCCACAAGCGAGAAAATGGCTGTGTTTGCCCCGATTCCCAGTGCCAGCGTGAGCACGGCCGTGAGCGTGAATCCGGGTGACTTTCGCAACTGTCGAAACGCGAACTTGAGGTCATTCAGCATCTTGTCGCTTTTAAGTGCATGCTATCGGCCACTCCTAAGTCACCGAAAATAAACGGCTAGGGCGGAGGTACGTCCATGGCTGTTGTCCGCAAGCGAAATTGTTTGTTCGAAATTGAACACTTCAACTGCTTAATCGCGATGGCGGCAACGGCACTGAAAAGAGAGAGGGCCGCTACCAGCCGGAGAGCCTGCTTCGCGTGATGGCGCATAGGCGGCTCGAACTCCGCTCCGAGCAGGGGTGCCGCGATGCATTCTCCTGCGTACGTATTCTCGCCGCCCAACCGGACTTGAAGGGCGCCCGCCATCGCGCTCTCCGGTTGGCCGGCATTCGGGCTCTTGTGCTTTCCGCCATCACGCTGCCAGATGCGCAGGGCTGATGCGGCACTGGTCCCGCGCCCCATCCCTGCAGCCGTCGTCAGAGCCAGAGCCGTCACCCGCGAGGGCAGGTAGTTGGCAACGTCATCCAGCCGCGCGGCCACCTTGCCAAAGTATAAATAGCGCTGGTCGGCGTGCCCGATCATGGAGTCCAACGTGTTCACAGCTTTGTAAGCCATGGCCATGGGGACGCCGCCAATGGCCATATAAAAAAGAGGCGCAACAATCCCATCGCAGGCGCTCTCCGCAAGGGTCTCAATGACCGCGCGATGGATCTCGGTCTCACTCAAAGACTGCGTATCCCGGCCGACGATTCGCGACAGCCTCTGCCTGGCGCGAGCGAGGTCCTCCTGTTCCAGCGCGCGGATGACCGAAAGGCTTTCATCGATCAGATTGCGCGACGCAAGGCAGGTCCATCCCAGTAGGACCTCCGTTGCCAAGCCGGTCATTTCGATCGCTTTCGCCGTGCCCAGGTATGAGGCGCCTACCAGGCCGGCAGTGAGTGTTGCGCCCGCCGTCAGCTCACTGCGTGCGCTTTGCCCCGGCCGGTGTAACAGCGATTCTGCAAGCTGCGTGCAGCGTCCCATCCATCGCACTGGGTGCGGAAACCACTCCGGATCTCCCGCGATCCAATCGAGGAGGCAGGCAGCAGCGATGGCCCGTGCGCGGGTCATCGGTACGTCATCCCTATCCAGCCAAAAATGCGCTGCATGTCGAGCGACTGGCTTACCTGGCGAGCAAGACGATCGAGAGATTCCTCGCGTTGTGCCTTCCATGGATTGAGCATGGAGGGGGAGGCCAGCTTGCAGAAGCTGCGCGCGGCAGTTACGAATGCATGACGGAACCCGTCCTCGTCGAAGATTCCGTGCAAGTAAGTGCCGAGGATATGCCGGTCGGCGCTGACACATCCGTCCAACTCTCCGGAGCTGAGGGTGGCGAAGGGCTCTGCTTGCTCCAGGTAGGAGGTCTTGCCAACATGAATCTCATAGCCCGTGATCTGATCCTGAGGCAGCGGCTGGCCGAAGAGAGAGTCTCCATCGATAGTGCCGGAGCAGAGGCGGGTCACTTTCAGTGCCTGCATCGTCGTGCTGATTGGGAGCAGGCCAAGCCCCGGCATCCGGCCCTGTTGCTCGATGCCGAGGGGGTCGGAGAGCTCCTGGCCCAGCATCTGCATGCCGCCGCAGATGCCGGCCACCAGGCCAAACTGGGCGTGATTGCGAACCGCCTGGTCAAGACCACGCTCGCGCATCCACTGGAGGTCATACATGGTCTGTTTGCTTCCTGGCAGGATCACCACATCAGCGTGCTTCAAATACTCCGCCGAGCGACAGAAGAGCAGATCGACCGCCTTCTCGGCACGCAGCGAGTCGAAGTCGGTAAAGTTCGAGAACGACGGCAGCGCGACAACGGCGATGCGTAGCGGGCGCTCTGGCGTGCTGTTGCTGATGGACCAGCCTGTGCGGGTCATGGGTGGCAGGCCGACGCTATCTTCCTCTTCCAGTGCGAGGTTCGGTAGATAGGGAACCACGCCCAGGCAGGGTTTGCCCAGGCGCCCTTCCATCATGCGGACCCCAGGTTCAAGCAGGCTGAGATCGCCGCGAAATTTGTTGATGCAGAAGCCGCGAATGCGATCGCGCTCACCCGGATCGAGCAGCTCGACTGTGCCCAGCAGGGAAGCGAAGACTCCGCCGCGGTCGATATCACCCACCAGGAGACAAGCGGCGTCCGCCATTTCTGCCATGCGCATGTTCGCGATGTCGTGCTGCTTCAGGTTGATCTCCGCCGGAGAGCCGGCTCCTTCCAGAATGATTACCTGATGACTGGACGCGAGTGTCTGATAACTTTCGCAGACTGCGGGCATCAATTCTTCCACTCGCCGTTGATGGTAATCGGCAGCGGAGATCTGTCCCCAAATCTTGCCTCGCACCACTACCTGGGACGTGCAGTCGCCCGATGGCTTGATGAGCACAGGATTCATGTGCACCGACGCTGCGATGCCGGCAGCTTCCGCCTGCAGCGCCTGGGCGCGGCCGATCTCCAGGCCCTCGATGGTCGCGGCTGAGTTCAGCGACATGTTTTGAGATTTGAACGGAGCGACGCGGTAGCCCTGTTGCGCAAAGATGCGGCAGAGCGCCGCAGTCAACAAAGATTTGCCAACATGGGAGCTGGTACCAAGAACCATGATGGCGCGCGCTTGACTCATGACGCTCCTTACCTCGAAATTCGTTAGCGGGAAGGGCGCACAGCAGGTCCCTCGGCTGCGCTCGGAGCCTGTGACTTTATTGGCTTTTTCGCGTTTTGGACACGCTTAAACCTTTTGTTTTCATCGCGGAATTTTTGAGAAAACTAATAAAGTTACAGACTCTCGGGATGACAAATTTTGGGGTGGCTGCCATCCTGAAGTTCCTTTGAATTGGATGTGGAGAGCTAACCAACTGCATTCAGCGGATTTTCTATCCAACTCACAGCGCCTTCGGTGAAAAACCGCCCTCCACCTTTGTAATTGAGAGGGCGGTTACTGTGAGATGGATGCGAAGATCCGAATCGAAGGCACTCAGCGGACCTCCACATCCAACTCACAGAAACTCCAGGATGGCAGCCACCCCAAAATTTGTCATCCCGAGAGTCTGTAACTTTATTAGTTTTCTCAAAAATTCCGCGATGAAAACAAAAGGTTTAAGCGTGTCCAAAACGCGAAAAAGCCAATAAAGTCACAGGCTCCGAGCGCAGCCGAGGGACCTGCTGTGCGCCCTTCCCGCTCACGAATTTCTACCACGCCCTCGACCACTTCGGGCCAGCCTTGGTTCCGTCGCGAAGACGCGCATCGATGCCCGCGTTCAGCTCAATCAACCGGCCGAAGAGCCACACCACGTCAGAGAGGCGATTCAGATAAGCCAACACCTCCGGCTTGACCTGTTGTCCGCTCTCCGCCAGCCGAACGGCACAACGCTCCGCACGCCGGCAGACCGCCCGCGCGATTTCATACGCGGCCGACTCGGTATGGGCGCCGGGTAGTGACCAATCGGCGAGGATCCCTTCCGTAGCCTCGATCTGATACACCAGTTGGGTCAGAAATTCGACGTCTTCGTCGGTGATGTGCGGTGGCGGCTTGCGGCTCTCCGGCGGCGTCGCCAAGGCGGAGCCAACCCGGAAGAGCGTCTTTTGAATCTGCTCTGTCCAGCCGGCGATCTCCTCGTTCCTGCAAATGCTGCGGGCGAAGCCCAGCACGGTGTTCAGCTCATCCACGGTGCCGTAGGCCTCTACACGCAAGTCCGCCTTCGAAATGCGAATGCCACCGGCAAGCCCAGTCTGTCCCTTATCTCCATGTTTGGTTGCGATACTCATCCCTTTTCTCCTTTCGCCTCACTCATAGCGCACGATGCAACAATACGCTCGAGTTTGTTGCCATGCTTCCTCATCGGAGCAACCGCACAGATGCCGCAATACTACGCGCAGCACGCCCCCATGCGTGACCACCGCGATTGGTCCAGGTTTGCCATCGAGAAGATGATTCACTTCCTCGAGGACGCGTGCCTCAAAGACCTGGAAGCTCTCTCCCGAGGGCGCGGGAACATGGGGATGGCGTGCCACCCACTTCCGCGCGTATTCCGGATCCATTTGTTCAATCTGCTCCCAGCTCAAACCTTCCCACTGGCCGAAATCAATCTCCCGCAGTGCGGGCCGTATCACCTGCGGTATCTCTCGAACCGCGGCGATCGCCTGTGCAGTAGCGCTGGCGCGGCGCAGGTCGCTGCTATAGACGGTATCGATCGACTCCGCAGAGAGCCGGTGGGCCAATGCGGTGAGCTGCATCCGGCCCTGGGCGTTCAACTCCGGGTCGGAATGCCCGCAAAACCGGCCTGCCATCCCGGTCTCCGCATGGCGAATGAATAAGACGCTGCTCATGGCTTCCACACCCCGCAAAGGTACACGGCGATCTCGGTGATCTGCGTGGTGGCGCCAAAGCAATCGCCGGTTACGCCGCCGAACTTGCGCAAATAAAAGACACTACTCAGCATGGAAACCACGATCGCCGCCAGCACCGGAACGATCGCAGCTTTGCGCAAAGCAACAACCACGGTGACGATAGTAAAGACCGACCCTGCGATCAGGGAGAAAGTAGAGGTCAGACGAGCGATCCGCGCCCCCTGGCCTTCGCTATCGCGCGCGGGCGGAAGGTAGTAGCTGCCCAGCAGTGCCGACCAGCGGCAGAGTACATGGGCCGACACCAGGTAGGCGGTGAAGCGCTCCAGCGGCAGCTCAGCCAGCAGCGCCGCGCGGCTGAGCAGTGAAAGTGCCAGGGCCGTCGCGCCGAAAGTGCCGATGCGGCTGTCATGGAGAATGGCCAGCCGCTTTTCCTGAGTCCAACCCCCTAGACTATCCGCGACATCGGCTAGGCCATCTTCATGTAAGCATCCAGTGATCAGCACCAGGTAGAGCAGCACCACCAGGGCACAGGAGAGCCGGCCAAGATGAGGCGAGAGTACTTTCTGCAACAGCGCCGCCCCTGACCCTATCACCAGACCTACTAAGGGAAAAAACTTTACTGCGCGCGCCAGGCCGTCGGGCGCGAACGGTACCTGCGGAACGGGCAGGCGGGTGAGAAATTGAAATGCTACCGCCATATCCACTGCAAATCGCGGAGCGCGCAAGCTCATGCAGAGGCTCCACTGATGCCGGCCGAAGCGAAGGTGGCCATCTCCTGATAAAGATGCATGGCTGCTTCGAGAACGGGCATGGCCAGAACCGCGCCCGTGCCCTCGCCCAGGCGCATATGCAGGTCGAGGATGGGCTCGATATCCAGGTGGGCCAGCAGTATCCGGTGGCCGGGCTCCTGCGACTGATGTCCGGCGAACAGGTAAGGCCGTACCGCGGGAGAGAGGCCGCACGCGATGGCCGCGGCTGCAGTCGAAATAAAGCCGTCCATGACGATGGCCATCTGGCGCCGTGCCGCGCCCAGTATCATGCCCGTCATGGCGGCGATTTCCAGGCCGCCGGCACAGCGAAGAATTTTGCGCGGGCCGGCGGCCTGGGAAAAATGTTGCTTCCGAACCGCTTCCACCATGCGGCATTTGCGCGCGTACGCCTCATCATCGAGGCCCGTCCCTTTTCCGGTGACCAGGCTGGCCGGCATGCCCGTAAGCGCCGCAGTTATCACGCTCGCAGCGGTGGTGTTGCCAATGCCCATTTCGCCCACCGCGATCAGGTTATTTCCGTTAGCGTGGGCGGCCTCGGCCATGGTGAGGCCGACGGTAAGCGCCGCGGCTACCTCTTCTGGACTCATCGCCGGTTCCCGCAGCATATTCCTGCTGCCCCTGCGCACCTTGCCGTCGATCAGCCCGGCATAGCCAAACAGGTCCGCATCTACACCCACGTCCACCACTTTCACTTCCACCTGATTGAGTCGAGCCAGCACATTGATGGCTGCTCCTCCGGAAAGGAAGTTGAGCACCATTTGCTGGGTCACCTGTGCGGGGTACGCGCTTACTCCTTCTGCGGTGATGCCATGATCCGCGGCAAAGACATAGACCGCCTTGCTGACCGGCCCCGCTATGTTTCCCTGACGGATAGCGAACCATTGTGCCGCAAGTTCTTCCAGGCGTCCGAGGCTGCCCAGCGGTTTGGTGAGTGAGTCCAGACGAGTCTTCGCCTCAGCCAGATAAGCTTCCGGCGGGGCGACGATCGCCCCGATCACTTCCTCAATGTTGGGTTGTACTTCAATGTTCATCGGGCTTCTCTCCGGT
This sequence comes from uncultured Acidobacteriaceae bacterium, assembly GCA_963711525.1. Classification (GTDB taxonomy): domain Bacteria; phylum Acidobacteriota; class Terriglobia; order Terriglobales; family Acidobacteriaceae; genus PALSA-350. The sequence goes on from CAVQEO010000001.1 coordinate 1,229,020, forward strand.
AGAGCTCGGCGCGCTCGATCAGCAGCGGATGACGGTCCGGCGGACATTGAAAAGCGTGCTCCAGGATCGACGGCTTTAGCATCTGCTCCGGGCTCCCGCTGGCTAAGGGCTGTCCCGGGCTCAGCAGCAGTACAGTCGAGAAGTTTTTATCCACCAGGTGGAGATCGTGCATCGACGCCAGGATGGTTATGCCCTCATCGCGCAAAAAGTGCAGCAGATCGATCAGCTCCACCTGCCTTCCGATGTCGAGGTTCTGGGTGGGCTCGTCGAGCAACAACAGGCGCGGCTCCTGGGCCAGCCCGAGCGCGATCTTCACGCGCTGGCGTTCTCCTCCGCTGAGCTCGTTGAAGATGCGGTGACGCAAGCTGGACACGTCTGCCAGGTCGAGGGCCCGGTCGACGGCCATTCGGTCGTTGCGTCCCGGTCCCCGCAGCATGCCGATATATGGCGTACGCCCTTGCTCCACCACCTGCTGCACCGTGAACTCAAAAGGGAGCTCGAGGTGCTGCGGCACCAGGGCGATGGTGCGCGCGATCTCTTTCAAGGAGATGGCCTCCATTGGCCGCCCGCGCAAAATGATATTGCCGGAAGCCGGGCGCAGAACACCAGCAGCAATACGCAACAATGTCGTTTTGCCCGATCCATTGATACCGATCAGCGCGCTGCAGCTCCCCTCTTCGAGATCGAAGGTCGCGTGGCGCAACACGGTGTGGCTCTCGTAGTCGAAATGCACGCCGCTCAAGCGCAACAGGCAGCTCATACCGCATAGCTCCGTTTCATCTTGCGCAGCAGGTAGAGGAAGAAGGGCGCGCCAATAAACGCCATAAGGATGCCCACCGGAACCTCTGATGGGGCAAAGACCGTCCGCGCCAGGGTGTCGGCAAGCATGAGGAAGATGGCCCCGGCCAAAGCAGTTACCGGCAGCAGCCGCACGTGATCGGGCCCTAACAGAAGCCGTCCGACGTGGGGTACGATCAGCCCGGCGAAGCTGATCATGCCGCCCAGCGAAACCGCAACCGCCGTCAGCAGCGATCCAATCAAAATGATGTACACCCGCGCGGCCTCGACCCGGATGCCGAGCTGCTGCGCATACTCATCGCCCAAAGCGAGAGTATTGAGGGTCCGCATCAAGGGCAGCGCCGCCAATGAAGAGAGGCCGAGCAGAGCACCACTAACTGCCAACTCCGTCCAGGCCGGTATCCCAATCACACCATGCAGCCAGGAAAGCAGAATGCGGTTGCTGGCGCCGGTCTTGTCGAGGAGCTCGAAGAAGTAGCTGGTATTGGTGAACATGGTGCTGATGGCAAAACCAGCCAGCAGAAGGGTGACCACGTTGGTCTTGCCTGCCGACCGAGCCAGAGAGTACACCACGGCCATGGTGACCGCCGACCCTGCGAAGGCCAACAATGCGGTGGCGCTGAAACCGAAGATCGACCATTGAGAAAAGAAAAAGATTCCGATGCAGGCGCCAAAGACAGCGCCTCCCGATGATCCGATGACGTAAGGGTCGGCGATGGGATTGCGAAAGAGGCCCTGAAACAGAAGCCCGGCCAGGGCCAGCGCCGAGCCCACTAGCCCCGAGGCCAGCACCCGCGGGAGCCGAATGTGAAACAGGATAAGCCGCTGGGTCTCGGTCAGCGGATGAACTCCGAGTAGAGCGGCGAGGATGGTACGCGGCGAAATGGCCACCGCGCCGGTCGCCAGCGAGACCACCGTAACAATCAGCAGCGCTACCGTCAGCAGGACGATGAGGGGCAATGGTCGGATTTTGCCGCCGGCCTTGCTTCTTTCGCCCTCGGAACTTCTGCCCCGGCGGCCGGGAGGCGAATCAGCCTCCGGCGTGCTCGAAACATCGGCTACTTCCATTGCCAAGATTCGCCTCCAAAGCTGATCTTTACTCCGGCCCGAAAAGTAAACGGAAGGGCCGGGTATCCAAAAGCTTCGCTGTAGTGCTCGCTCAAGAGATTCTGTATATCAGTGTAAGCGTTAAGGGACCGCGTGAACTGGTAACCCCCGCCGAGTTCCAGGCGTTGGTAGGCTCCAAGCAGGTTGCGGTTTGGTAGCAACAAAGTGTTGCCAAAATTAGAGTCGGTAAGAAAGTCGCTATCGTCGCGGCGGCCGACCAATGTTCCGGTAAAGGAGCCGTACCATTTGGAGCGGTTATACGTAAGCCCAAAGTAGCCGGAGTGGGGAGCGCGCCGGAACGGCCGCCCGCCGACCAGGGGCGAAAAGGCGCCGATGGCAACGGTGGGAAAGCTGGGGTTGTAGCTGGGCAGCGATTCACTGGAGAAGGACTGCTGCACCAGGGCATCTAGATAGGTATAGCCGCCGCGGGCAAAGAGATGGCTACCGATCTGATATTCGGTCGCAATCTCTGCCCCTTGGGCGCGGAACGCCTGCGAGTTGACGGCCGCTCCAAATTGAACCGCGGGGTCGGTGGCGGCCGGCAGACCGAGCGCAAGCAACGCCGATTGCGGCACGAACTCAACGCCATTCGTAAATTCATTATGAAAGTAGGTCAGGGTGATACGGGCGCGGCCGTTCCAGAGCTGCTGATCGACGCCTCCATCGTAGGTGCGGGAGGTTTCCGGTCCGATGGGCGACACATGATACTGGTTGATCAGTTCTGGGCCATTGGGCAAGGCGGCGAAAATGCCGTAAAGAGAGATGCTTTGGTAATAGATGCTCGGCTCCTTGATGCCTTTGCCGAAGCTGAAGTTGAGCTTGGTTCCATTGAGCCAATGGGTGTTGGTTGGGCGAACAAGGTAATAGGCAAGGGAAGCGCGCGGCGTGGCCGCGAAGCCGAAGAGCCCGTTATCTTCCAGGCCGCTACCCAGTGTGTAATAGAGGCGGTTGCGGATGTCCCCTGCCAGTTGAACCGTGTAACTATAGTTGCCTCGCGAGATCGCGGTGGGTGACCCTCCGGTAGTAAACGTCGATCCCCGTTCGGCCTCGTATTTGAATGCCCCCAGGGCTACGATATGCGCATTGACCCGGTAATCCGTCTGGGCATACACAAAGTCCCGTTTGCTGGGAGCGAGGTAGCCATTGGGATAGGTGTCGCCGTAGCTGGCGCCGTATTGAAAGATCGCCTGGCCGTTTACGCTATATCCGTTCGCACCCTTGACGTTGACCGGCGCGCCCAGGTAGACATCCTCGTCCGGGTCATAGATTCCGGTCGCAGCAAAGTCAGTGTAGTTGTAGTTCAATCGAAGCCCGCCGTAGCGTATCTGGTTGTGCCATTTCTCCGTGGTCTGGTTGTTCCAGGCAGCACTGTAATAGCTGTCATGTTCCTTCACGTTTGCGTCCTCGGCAATGCCATAGAGCAGGAGGGCATTCGGTTGATTGCTGGTGACCGTGAGGTGCCGCACCGTAAAGCGCAGATCGTTGGCGGTGTTCGGCGTCCAGCCAAAGTTCCCCGCATAGGTCCCGTTATGAAAATCACTGTTGGGGAAACTGTTTTGCGTCTGTGTAGCGGCGAAAGCCGAGTAATAGTCGAAGTGACGAAAAGCGCCGCTCAGCGTGCCCACCTGGCGAAAGCTATTGAAGTTACCTCCATCGCCGGAGTAGGTCAGCAAGGGAAGCAGGGTACTACCGCGAGCCGTGGTCAGGCTTACCACGCCTGCCAGGGCATCGGAGCCGTAAAGGGCACTGTTTGGTTCATTCAATACCTCAACTTTCGCGATGCCGACACTATCAATGTTGGCGAATTCAACCGCTCCCCCGATATCGTCAGCGGGAACTCCGTCGATCAGCACCTTGTTGGCGTTCGTATTGCCGCCACGTATCGAAAGGCCCGTGGTGCCGCCGGTCTGTCCCGTCTGTGTCATCTGCAGACCCGGAACCAGGCGTAACGGATCCTGCACTTCGGTCGCATAACGATATTGATCCGCCGGCAGTACGGTCACTGCCGCGCCCACCTGGGCCTCGGGTGTCGGGGTTCCGGTAGCGGTGACCGTAACCTGTTGGGTTAACGTCTGCGTGGCCAGGGTGATATCTACCTGCGCTCTGGCTGAGGCGGCCACGAAGACTGCATTGCTGGTGGTGGACTGGAAGGTGGGTGCAACCGCACGAACCTGGTAACGAGCGGCTTTTGTCAGATGGAAGAGGTAGCTGCCGGTGGTGTCGGTGGTTGTCTTTCCTGCGACGTTTGCCCCGTCGAGTAGTTCAACCGTGGCTGAGACAATGACCGCGCCCAGTGGGTCGGTAACGGTTCCGCGCAAAGTGCCGCCCTCGGCGCCAAAGGCGGTGAACGGCGCCAGCAGGAAGAATAAGAAGAAGATGTTTCGCAAAATCGAGCGATCGAACACTTACAAGCCCCCTCGGGTGACTGAAGCAAGGCCGTTCTCCTGACTTACGCGTCAACAAACCCTGGCTGCCTTCCCAGGACTCATCCCAGTGGCTTTGCCCGTCCTTGCCTGGTTCTCTGCGTTCACAGTTACGGGGTAGTGGCGGAGTCGCACCGCCTTCTCGTTACCTTGCCATGGTTGTTGGTAGGAACAGAACCATTCTGTTCCCGCTTCTATGGCAGTTTCACAATTACTGTGGCCTGATAAAGATGGCGAGGTGTGGTTTTTCTTGGAAGAAAACCACAACAAGGCCTATAGCTTCGATCAACACCAATCGCAAAACTTCCTACGGATGAAATTCCTTAGCCAATTCCTCCAATGCGTCGATGGCGACTGGACTTGGAACCTCTATGCCGCTGTCGACGTAATAAACCTTGCCTGTCTGAATCGCCGGAAGGGTGCTCCAGCCGGGCCGCTTCTGCAACATATGGATATCGATCTTTCCCCCGCGGATCAGTAACAGAGAGTCCGGAGCCCGGGTGACCACCGCCTCCAAACTTATCTGTGGCCAGTCGGGAATCAGATCGTCCGTTACCGACTTGGCCCCGGCGGCCTCAATAATCTCAGTGATGAATGCGTGCTTGCCGATCGTAATGATGGGGTCATACCAAACGGGAACCAGGACCCGCGGAGCCGGTTTGCCAGCGGTGCGCGCTTTGACGGCTTCAATACGCCTTTCCAGGCTGGCATTGAGAGCGGCCGCTTGCGGCCCACGATTGAGCGCTTCGCCGATACTCTCGACCGAGTGCAGGATGCCGGCAAGACCACGCGGGTCGACGAGATAGACCGGTATCCCAACCGCCTCTAGTTGGGTTGCGGTTTCCGCCGACCCCGGTATCTCGGTCCCTAGCACCAGGTCGGGATGGAAGGAGAGAATGGTCTCGATGGAAGGCTTGACCAGGCTGCCGATACTCGGCTTTTTAAGGGCTGCGGGAGGATAAGTCGTGTAGTCACTGACCGCAACCACGTCGTCGCCTGATCCCAGCGCGAAGACAGTGTCGGTGACACTGGGCAGCAGGCAGATCACGCGATGCGGGTGGTCGGGTACCGTGACTTTGCGCCCGCTCTCATCGGTCAGGACGCGGCTTGCTTGCGCCGGGAAAATCCAGCCAACCCACACCGTCAGCACGGCGAACAGAAGCAACGCGCGTCTCATGCGGTCGCCACCTCGGGTTGGCGCGCGCGGCGAAGGGCGGCGGCGAAGTTTCGCGCGATCGCGGGGTCAGTGCGAAAGTGCAGGTGGATATAGCTGGCGAGCACATGACCGCAGGTAAAGCCCTCCTGTTGTTGCCTGCCGGAAAGGGAGAATTCCACCTGGTAGCTGGTCGCCACCTCGGCGGATGAGCAAATGCGGGAATAGTGAAAGCTATGGCCGCGAACGGAGGTGCCTGCCGGACCGAGCAGGCAGTTTTGTGTAAACGTAACGGTGACATAACCGAAGTCCACCAGCTTGCTCGTCATCTCCATGGCCAGCGGCACGACCCCCAGCAGGGGATACGCACTTCCATCGCTGGTACCAAGCTGTTGCGACAGATAGAGCAGGCCTCCGCACTCCGCATAGACGTGGCCTCCCGATCGCACGAAGGCACGGACCTGTTCCAGCATCGCCGTATTCTCGCTGAGCTCCCGGGCATAAAGCTCGGGATATCCCCCACCGAAGTAGAGCGCGTCCAGCCCTGCCGGCAGCGCCCTGTCGGCGATGGGGCTAAAGGGGACAATCTCCGCGCCCTGCTCGCGCAGCAGATCCAGGTTGTCTTCGTAGTAAAAAGAAAAAGCACGGTCCCGGGCCACGCCGATGCGCAAGGATGCTGACTCACCCGTTGGCATCGCCGTTGTGTTCGCGGTTGGGATAGCGATATCGAGTGGGCAGTTGAGTCGCAGAAGGCCGTCGACCTTAAAGTGCTTTTCCGCCAGACTCGCCAGCGTGTCGATCTGTCGCTCAAGGCGTTCTGCGTCGAGCAAGGATTCGGTCTCCGCAGCCGCATGTAATCCAAGGTGCCGCTCTGGGATCGCGATGGCTGGCTCACGCGGCAGCCAACCCAGAATCGGCGTCTGGCAGCGGGCTTCAATGGCGGATTCGAGCAGCCGGTAATGGTTCTGGCCGGAGACCCGGTTAAGGATGAGGCCGGCCAGCGGCAAATCGGAATCGAATGACTCGAAGCCGAGCGCCACCGCGGCCACGCTACGCGCACTCCTGGCGCAGTCCAGGACCAGAATCACGGGAAGCTTGAGCAGCTTGGCAATCTCGGCACTACTGCCGGTTTCCTTCATTCCATCCTTGCCGTCGAAGAGCCCCATCATTCCTTCCACCACGATGGCGTCTGCGCCAACGGCCGCCCGGCGGAGCAGATCGCGATTCGCCTCCTCGGTGAGCATCCAGGTATCGAGATTGCGCGCTCCTCGCCCGGCTATGCGCGTGTGATGGGTGGTGTCGAGGAAGTCGGGTCCTCCCTTGCAGGGCTGGACCACGTAGCCGCGCCGGCGCAAACAGGCAATGATGGCCAAAGCGACGGTGGTCTTGCCCACGCCGCTGGCAGTGCCCCCAACCAGAAGGCCGATCATTTGGAAACCTCGGGGGAAACCTCAGCGTTGGTACTAACCGCCTCTGTAGAACCCACTTCCAGCTGGCCTTTGAGAACCAACGGAAGGCCGGCAACCAGCAGAAGCACGTTGGACGCTACGCGGGCGACGCTCTGGTTCATTTCGCCCAGCAGATCACGGAAGCGCCGGCCCGACGGATAGGCCGGCACGACGCCGCTGCCCACCTCATTCGACACCAGCACAATAGAGCAGGGAGGCGACTTGAGCGCGGTGCAGAGCGCCTCGACCGCACTTTGCTCGTCCCCTTCGGCATCGAGCAGGTTGGCGGCGAAGAAAGTCAGGCAATCGACGATCATCAGGTCGCAGGCCGTGCCGTGGCGGGCGATTGCCTCCGCCAACCGCAGAGGTTCTTCGACGGTTTGCCAATGGAGCGGGCGACTGATCTGGTGGCGCTCGATTTTGCGCTGCATCTCGTGGTCGTCGCCCGCCTTCGCCGTGGCCACAAAGACCACTCGTGCTGCGCGCTCGCCGAGTTGCTGCGCGTAGCGGCTCTTGCCGCTGCGCACCCCCCCAAGCACGAGTGTCACCGTATTGCGGCGAGTTGATTGCATTGCGGTCGCCTCTGGCGCAGGGCAAAAACCCTGGCGCGAAGCGGGATAAAAGCAAAAAGGCAGCGTCCGTGCTCACTAGCAAACTACGTCAGCGAGGTTGCGGTCCAGCTCTCCCATCGAAGCTGAAAACGGCCCTGGTGGGCATCTGGCCGGTCTCCTGACTTACGCTTCATCGATCTTGAACAGCCTTCCCGGGATTCGCATCCCAGTGGCTCCAGCTAATTGGTTCAAGCTCTCGGCGCTTACAGTTACGGGGTAGTGGCGGATTCGCACCGCCTTCCCGAACACCAGATTGGTCAACGATAGCTTGGCCGGTGCCGTGCGTCAATGGGTGGCTGCTTCAGACTTCCACAGCAATCGGATTCACCTGGTTCGCGGAAAGCGCCGGTAGGACTAACGACGGCAGAATGCTGGCGATGGCGGCATAGACCAGGAGTCCGCCGTAGAGCGGGGGGCTGATGGCAAAGTTTTCCCGCAGCATCTCTGCGATCACCAGGGTGAAAATCAGCGTCGGCGTAAGCGCGATCGAAACCCGTAAGCTGCCGCGGTGACCCCGATGCTTCATGAGGTGCGATTGCAGCCAAACCACGCCCAGGCGCACCGGTATAATGCAGGCCGCAAGCGCAAATCCGTAGAGCAGAGATCTGGCGACCAGCGCGGCGCTGGGTACTCCGAGCCCATTATGAAAAAAATAGAAGGGGACAAAAAAGGAAGCGAAGAGACGAATTGCTTCCAGGTTCTGTTCTGAAGCAAGTGTGGTCATGCGTTTTTTGAGCGACCGGGCGACCAGTCCGGCGACAAATGCGCCTACCAGATAATAGACGCCGAGTGTCTCCGTGATGACCGCGCAGATGAGCCCAACCATCAGGAGCAGGGAGAACTCCGACCCAGGGGCGTAAGGCACCACGAAGCGGCCCAGGGCAAGAAAGACCAGCGGCATGAACGCGATCAGCAAGGCAATCGCACCGCCGGAGATGAGCAGGGTCTTGACCGAATCCGCCTGCGAGATCACGAGGAAGAGGAAGACGGCCGTTACTTCGCCGGCCACTGCGTGCAGAGCGACTTCAGACTGCTCCACTTGATCGAGCCCGGAGTTAGGCAGCATATCCAGAATAAAACCAGTCGACGGAGTAAGAAGCGCGAGGGCCAGCAACCAGTCGACCTGCCAGCCCAGGTGGAGATACGCGGCGGCAAGGCCCGCGCAAGCCACCAGCACCAGCCCGCGCACTGCGAAATGGCCGGCCAGCGACGGCAGTTCGCGGCGAAGGTCGCCCAGGTTGACTTCCAGGCCGGCAAAGAGAAAAAGCGACGCGATCCCAAGGGTCGAAAGGTAAGAGATGACGCTGTCGGTAGCAAGGGGTTTGAAAAAACCGGCAACAATGATTCCGAAAGCGAAGCAGGTGAGTGCGGCAGGGAGGCGGAAGCGCTGCAACGCGCGCGGAATAACCAGCAGGCCAAAGACCACAGCCAGGTAGACAAAAGTCGTGCTTGGTCCTTGCAATGCCCTTCTCCAGCAGAATCGTTGCCCGGGGGGAAAGGGGAGAGAGGGTATAACTTTATCGCGCTTGCGTCATTTAGGGAACGGAATTCTAGAGCTCCTTTAGCAGCCAGCGGACAGATCGCTTCTGGATCTCGATATATTGCGGGTTCCACATGGCATGGATCGTATGGCCGACCGCGGTAAATACCACCCGGCCCTGGCCGAAATCGTAGGCCCAGCCGGAGACTGACTTGGTGCCCAGATCCTGGAACCTCAGGCCATCGATATTCTCCGCCTCCAGAATGACGTATTTCGGATCCTTATCGTAGGTCACGTAGTGCTGCTCATCATTGACCATGAACGAGCTCATCCCTTCCGTGATGGGATGTTTGTTTGCGGTGGCGTGCACCTGGAACGGACGCAGCGGCGGGTGGCTGATGTAGGCTCCGCCCATCACCTCACGGTAGTCTTTCGAGCTGAGCGAGATATGGCTGCAGTTGTGAAGAGCATAAAAGCCATTCCCCGCGCTCACAAAGTCTTTGATCGCCGCACCCTGCTCCTCTGTGATCCAGGTTACGGGCTTTGGATCAGGGAAGGTCTTTGGTGTTTCCAGGTCAGCCTCGTATGCCGTGTATGCGTCCGGGCCAAGGTAACCATTGGGCCAGATCATGCCGTCGCGCAAGACCAGAAACAGTCGATAATTTTTCAGCAGACTAGCTGAGATCTGATCGTAGTTGGTGGTGTAGTCAATCGGAATATCGAGGTCTTTGAAAACCTTATCCAGGCTCACCCGAATGTAATCGGAATTGTGATATCGGTCCCCAATGAGCGCCAGGGCACGCGGCTTTCCCTTGCCCCCCGCAGATTGCGACTGCGCAGTCGTGCCGGTACCCAAACCCAGCAATCCCGCGCCGGCCACGATACCGGCATTCTGAACCAGGGTTCGTCTCGATAACTTCGTGCTGAACAATTTCATAAGTCTCCCTTAACTCGCGGCGTTGCGCCGGTTGCTTTGCACTATTGGGCCGGTACAAACAGGATGCACACCGGGGCTCCCACATCAACCACCTGCCCTGTGGGCTTCAATTTACCGTCTGCCTGGTCGATGGAAAACACCACCATCTGATCGCTCTTCTGGTTTGCTACTACCAGGTACTTCCCGGTCGGATCAATGGCGAAATTCCTGGGAATGTTTCCTTGCGTGGGTACGTTTTGCACCGCCGTCAACGTTCCCTTGGCCGGGTCGATCGAAAATACGGTGATGCTATCGTGTCCGCGATTGGAGGCATACAGAAACTGCCCCGACCGGCCCACACCTATCTCGGCCGAGTTGTCTTCACCCTTGAAGTCAGCAGGCAAGTTGGAAACGGTCTGTAATGGCGTCAGCGCGCCCTTGCCCGGATCGTAAGCAAAGACCGCAACGCTTGACCCCATCTCGCACACTACGTAAGCGAACTTCGCCCCGCGCCCAAAGGTGAAATGCCGCGGTCCTAAACCAGGTTTCACCGAAGCGGAAGGTGGATCGTTGGGAGCGAACGTGCCTTTTGCTGCATCGACCCGGTATATCTTGATCTGATCCGTGCCCAGATCGGGCACGAACAGAAAGCGATTGTCCGGCGAAAGCACCACCGCGTGAGCATGAGGTCCCTTTTGACGAGCAGGGTTTACGCTGGAACCGGTGTGTTGATCGAAGCCTGTCCTTTCGCCAATGCTGCCGTCCGCTTTGATCGCGAATGACGCGACGCTCCCGCTTCCGTAGTTGGCGACGAAGAGCATCTTGCCGGTCTTGTCTACCACCAGGTGGCACGGCCCGCCCCCGCCCGAATCAACCTTGTTGAGAAACGTAAGGGCGCCGGTTTTCGGGTTGATGGAGTAGCTGCTGATCGAACCGTTCGTCTTGTAGCTGTTGGCTCCGCGCTCCTGGCCCATTTCCGTCACGGCATATAGAAAGCGATGCTGGGGATCGGTGATCAGAAAGGAAGGATTTACCATCTCGGCCGCCAAACCCGTCGCTGTAAGCTGGCCTGTCTTAGGATCGAAACGGTAGCCGTAGATGCCCTTGCTCTTGCCGGCCGTATAAGTGCCCACATACACGAAATAGGAGCTGGCCGCTGCCCTTGCCGGCGCAGCCAGGGCTCGTGGCACGCCTGCCAGGGCTAATGCGAAAAATGCAAAAAGTATCCCGCCCATCCACGTTCTTACCACGGGCCCTCGCTTATGCGCCATCGATTCTCCTCTTCATGCCTTTGCATTCCGGGTCCAACGTCCCCACTCTTTCTAGACCGAGGCAGCCCGGAACGCAAGAGATTCTTGCCTTAGCGTAGACACCTACGCGTTCATGTTTGTTTCAGCAGCCAGCGCACGGCGTTCTTCTGCAGCGTTTCGTACTCCGGATTCCACAACGACGTGATCACGTGTCCTGGAGCGAGGTAACACACACGGCCTTTGCCGTAATCGTATGCCCATCCCGCCGCGGAAGAAGTCCCCAAGTCTTTGAAGGTAAGGCCATCCTCATTGACGCTTTGCAGCAGCAGGTATTTCGGGTCCTTCTGGTAGGTCATAAAATGCTGCTCGTCGGTGACCACGAAATCGTTGACGCCGTGCGTGATCGGATGTTCGCGATTCACAACTTTCACTTTGAAAGGGCGTAGAGGCGGGTGCTGTTCTGTGACCGCTCCCAGGACGTCGCGGAAATCGTCATTGTGCGGGCTGATATAGGTGACGTTGTGGTAAAAGAGGACACCGCCGCCGTTGGTAACGAATGCCTTCACCGCTTTGCCTTGCTCGGCCGTGATCCAGTAGAACGGCTCCGTCTCGATCTTCGCCAGAGGCGGTTGGCTAACGATAGAAGAAACCGAAGGGGCGGGAGCCCCGGGAGGCCCCTGCACATAGCCGCTGGGCCAGAGCATCCCGTCACGAAAAATGATCAGCAGCTTATAACCCTTCAACTCCTCGGCGTTCAGCAGTTCCACCTCGTCGCGGAAGTCGATGGAGATCCCCAGGTCCTTCACCATCGTCTTCCGCAGCGCCGTGCGAATGTAGTCGCTGTTGTGGTAGCGGTCACCAATCAAGGCGAACGCCGTAGCCTTCTTTGCGGCAGACGCGCGCGGCGCCGCCGGAAGCAACGCCGAGGCTGCGATGCCCGAGAGTACATTGCGACGCGTGATCCGGTGCATCATGACACTCCTCAAAATACAATCTTGGCGGCGATTTGCATCACGCGGCTGCTGCTGGAAGAGGTGATGCGGCCAAAAGCCGAACTGCTGAACGAGTTGTTCGGATTGAGAAGATTGGTGTGATTCAGTACGTTGAACACTTCCCAACGAAGCTCCAGCCGTTTGTCTTCGTGGATAGGAATGTTCTTGAACAGCCCACCGTCGAAGTTTTCGATTCCGGGTCCATAGATGGTGTTACGCCCGCTAGTGCCAAAGGTTCCCAACGGGGGCGGTGAAAACGCGCTAGTGTTGAAATACTTGGCGATTTTGCTGGTCCTGGAATTGCCGTTATAGACGGCGACGGGCCCATTTACATTCGCGTGATCCTCAGCGACACCGACCAAGCTACGATCGACACCGGCGAGCACACTGAACGGCGCGCCGCTTTGTAAAGTGACAATTCCATCCAGTTGCCAGCCCCCGGTGAGCAGCTTGACAAAGCCACTGCCGGACTTAGTACCTGGGATCTGGTAGAGAAACGAGGTCACAAAGCGGTTCCTGATATCAAAGTCGGAAGGGCCGTAATCGAGGTCCCAGTCGTAAGGATCGCGTGCCTGGTTGCCCAATCCACTATTGCCATCGTTGGAAGCGATATCCATGGATTTTGAGTACACATAGGATCCGAGCAGGGTGAAACCTTTGGTAAAGCGACGATTCCAGTTGATCTGAAAAGCGTTGTAGTTCGATGGTCCGGCGGAAATGTCTTGAGTAATGGTCTGGAAATTGGTGTAGGGGCGGCGCGAGTTGATGTTGCCGGTCGTGGATGCGCCAGGAATGTAAACGCCCGGGTTCTCCTCTTCCAAAAGGAGCAGATGTGTCCCCTTGGCACCCAGATAGGCGGCAGTGATTACGATCTGCTGCCACACTTCTCGTTGCACGGTGAAATTCCACTGCTGGATGTACCCGGTGGTGAAATTAGGGGCAATCGTATTCTCCGTCATGGGCAGATAGAAGACCCTCGACGCCCGATCGGCCGCGCTCTTCGGCGGAACATAGCTCAGCAGGAGCTGCTGGGTCTCCATGGCATGGGCGTAGGGGTTCGACAACTGAACATCAAAGGTCGTTTCTCCAAAGGAGAACGGCTGGTTGAGTTGGTTGGTGTTTAGGGCAACCGGCCTTAAGGTGTCAGAGAAAATGCCGTACGCGCCCCGGATACTCGTTTTTCCATTGCCCATCGGGTCGTAGGCAAAACCAATGCGGGGGGCCAGCCTGTCATAGCGGTTCGGGGTGACTCCGGGTCCAATTCCGGGGTCACCGGGAAATACTGCGCCGAGAGGCGCCAGCGGATAGATGATCGATTGCTCGCCTGGACGGAAAGCGCCGTCATGACCGAATCTGTCTCTGGTGGTAATGTATGGTTCCCAGCGCAACCCCAGGTTGAGTGTCAGTCGATTGGTCGCTCGCCAATCATCTTGAAAGTAAAGGAAGGGCGTGTACTTGTATTGCTCAGAAAAAAGCGGTGTGTTCTGGAAGACGCTGTTCGCCGCTCCCAGAAAGAAGTCAGCATAGCCGTCTCCATAGGGCCCGGATAAAGTGCCGCTGAACGAATAATCCGTTGAGAATTGGTAGTACTCCCTACCATACCGTCGTTCGTAGGAGTATTCGCCGCCAAACTGCAGCAGATGGTTCTTTATCGAATAGCTCACCGTATCAAGGAACTGGTAGTTCATCATGAAACTGCGAAAGTTGGTTGGCACCCTGAGCGCGAGTCCATTGGTGACCGCAACCGCCCAGTCGGTCGGGATACTCGGGGGCGCCAGCGGTATGCAAGACGTACAGCCGAGGCCTGCCCAATTTGCCGGGTTTGTGATTTGCGGCGAGCGGATAAAGGTGTTCCTTGCCACCATGAATGTTGCGAGGTTGAGCAATCCGGGCGAGAACATATGGGTCTCGTTGATCGCCCCATTGTGTGTCGGCCAGTCGTTGTTCGAATTGAAGGCCGGAAGGCCGGCGTTCTGCGCATTGAAGCTGTCATCGAAGAAATAGCGGACACTCAACTTGTCTTTGCTGGAGAGCGACTGATCGAGCTTCGCAATGACCTGGTTGTCCCTTGTCGGCAGGGCAAGATTGAAGCCATACGTATTGCCTGGCCGGTTGGGCAAGGGAAGAAAAGCGTTCGCAAAAGCCTGGCCCACGGGGTCGAGCAGAGCGGCGGGAATGATGTCGCCGGGAAAGGGAGTTCCCATCGGATTGGCCGGCGTGACCGTGCCCGGAGGAGCTACGGTAATCGGTTTGCCGGCCACCAGAGTTTGCGAGAAGTTACCCGACCGCTCGAGCGCAGTGGGAACAATCGTGGAAGAAACCGTACTCCCAAGCGACTGACGGGTCAGTTCGGCGCCTACGAAAAAGAACGATCGATCTCTCCCATTGTAGTGCGGCAGCACAATAGGTCCGCCGATGGTTCCACCAAACTGGTTGCGGTGGAGTGGGGGGACGACAGTGGCAAAGTAGTCTCGCGCGTCCGCATAATCGTTGCGAAGGAACTCGTAGACTGTGCCATGCAGTTTATTGGTTCCGGACTTCGTAATCATATTGATCACGGCGCCGGCGTCCCGGCCATAAACCGCGCTATAGCTGTTCTGCAGGATGGAGAATTCCTGCAACATCTCCGGGTTCGGAAAGGCGGCCGGCACGTTGTTGTACATATCCATATTCAGGCCGCCATCAAGGGTGTAGGCCGATTGGTTTGGACGTGCCCCATTCACACTAAATACCAGGCCCGTGTTGAGAGCGACACCGCTGGCCGCCGAACCGCTGGGCGCAGGGACGGCGCCCGGCAGCAACGCTTGCAAACTGAGCGCATTGCGGCCGTTCAAGGGAAGTTCTGTCATGCGCGTGGAATCGACAACATCCTTTACCGCCGAGCTGAAGGTGTCAACGTTGGTGACATTTCCTTGAACAGCAACCACCTGTTGGGTCTGGCCGACTTGCATGGGTAGATCGACTCGGGCGCGCTGATCCACCTGCAATAGAATTCCCGTGCGTTCAATGGTTTGAAAGCCCGCTGCTGTGCAGGTAATGGAATACGTCGCAGCAGGCAAATCGGCAATCACGTAATTGCCGGATTCATCCGTATTCGCCTTCGCGGATATTCCAGTCGCCACATTGGTGGCGGTGATGACAGCAGTGCTGACCACGGCACCCGTCGGATCGGTCACCGTTCCGAAGAGAATGGTTCTCCCCGATTGCCCCCAAAGAGTGGCTAATATAGCCGTCCAGATGCCTGCTAAGGTGCAAATGGTTCTAAAGTTTTTCATGAAATCCTCCACCACCGGCCCCAGGTTTGAATGCGACAGCGATTACGAAATCGTAGGTTCCAGACGTGTTTCAACCTCGTAGATTGAGAACGCCTCCGTCAAACGGAATATCCGCTCCGGTGAGAAAACTAGCCAGATCCGAACAGAGGTAGGTCGCCAGTGCTGCCACCTCTTCCGGCCTCGCCATTCTTCCCACCGGTTGTGTAAGCGCGAGTTCGCGCAGCATTTCCGTCTCTCTTCCGGGATAGTTTTGCTTCAGGAATCCATCGACGAAGGGAGTATGTACGCGCGCGGGAGAAATGCAATTGCAGCGGATATTCTTGTCCACAAAATCCTTTGCCACCGAGAACGTCATCGATCGCACCGCGCCCTTGCTCATGGAGTAAGCAAAACGGTCCGAGATACCGGCGACCCCGGCGATCGAAGCCAGATTAATGATGACCCCGCCCGCTTGGCCGATCATGGTCGAAAGCGCGGCCTGCATACAAAGATAGGTACCTTTGACGTTTACCCGGAAGATGCGCTCAAAATCCTGAATGCTGGTGCTCGCGAGGGTGCCAATATGCGCAACACCTGCGCTGTTGACGAGCGCGTCGATCGGACCCTGCGCGGCCACCGCTGAAAAGATCCGTGTAACACTCTCGGGGTCGGCAACATCGCATTGCAGTGAGCGGGCCCGGCCGCCTGCATGGGTTATCTCTTCGGCTGTTGCCTTGGCCCCTGCGGCGTCGATGTCCAACACCCAAACCTGCGCCTGATGCGCGGCGAGGCCTTTGGCAATCGCCTTTCCGATTCCACTGGCTCCTCCGGTAACGACAGCCACGCTGCCGTTCATATTGAAGTCGTTCAAGGACACTCCAAAGGAATGCGGAACCCTTGTATAGGCTAATAAAGTAAAATGTCAAGAAATAAAATTACTGTTTTACTATTTGAACTAAAAAGAGCGGCCAGCGGCGGTTACGCATTGCAGGGGAGCTTGGAAGGATCAGCTGCGCCTTGATGGTTGGGCAGGGTGCTTGCTACGAAGGGACTTCGGTGAGCTGGGATTTCCAGCAGGGGATTTCTTTGTGTCCCTGCTGTGCCGCTCTTTCTTCGGGGGCCGGTAGCCAAGACGCCAGGAGATCTCGTGCGCCGCTTTGGAAATTTCCGAAGAGAAGAAGGGTAGCCGCTCTTTGCTTACCCGGGAGATGGGACCCGACACGCTGATGGCACCCACGACCTTGCCGTCAGAGCCGTAAATGGCCGCTCCAATGCATCGCGCTCCGACGACGGCTTCTTCGTCGTCCAGCGAGAAACCCTGCTCCCGCGTCTGTATCAGGTCTTTTTTCAGTCGCGCAACGCTGGTGAGAGTCCGAGTTGTATGGGGATTGAATTGGATCGATGCGAAGATTTCCTCTCTTCTTCGCTCATCGTCCATGTTGGCGAGAATCGCTTTGCCCAGCGACGTGCAATAAAGTGTGCGGCGCATGCCAATCTCGGAGACAAGCCGGAAAGTATGGAAGCTCTCCAGTACGTCCAGGTACAGGACGCTGAAGCCATCCAACATCGCCAGGTTTACCGTCTCGTCAGTGGTCTTCCGAAGCTTTTCCAATGTAGGGCGAGAGATATTGCAGAGTGTCGCTTGAAAGTTGACACCGCTCCCCAACCGCACCAGCTTGGGTCCCAACATGTAGGTCCCCTCGACGTCACGGAACAGGTAGGCTTCAGCCTCAAGATGGGTCAAAAAGCGATGTACGGTGCTTTTGTTGATTCCCGTCTTCGCGGCAACTTCTTTCAATTGGAGTCCGGCAGGAGACTGGTCGAGCAACTCAAGGACGCGCAGAACCTTTCCGATGACGCCCACCGGGGCAGATTTTGACTTCCTTGTTCGCATGGCTACGCTTTCGACTGGAGAACTTCAACTTCAGGTCATCCAGGCTGCATTTCCAAATACACCATAGAGGAAAAAATGCGTTAGCGATAGTTCTTGTCGTCCGCCCGGCGCAGATCCGCGTCATTCATGACCCCTATGGTCACGATGGCGAAGGTGAAGACTTCGGTTCCGGGTTCGAGATGGCCCGCAATGACCCTGTCCGGCGTCGCCAGAGTCATGTGAGGATGCAGCCTTCCATCGATGACATAACCATTCATGCTCACCAGGTCAGCCGGCTCCGTGGGATTCTTGACGAAGGTGACCTGAGAGGGAAGAGTCCGGTTGCTGACGGTGTGAAACTGGTAGCCGCGAACCGATCCGACCGCCGAAAGAATGACTCCGTTGCGAATGTTCTCCTGCTTGACCATCTTTTGCATGCCCGCAAGCAGGTCGGTCTTGTATTTGAACCGCAGAACAACAATTCGATCGAAGTGACCCGTAATTGCATAGACGTCGGGAACCTGGCTGCTGTTCGGCTTTGCGTCGTCAGCAGGATTGGGCGAAGGGCGGGTGTTCGTCTGCCGGGTTTCTTGCGCAAACGAGATGCTCGCTGTCAAAAGCAACAGAAGCAGCATTCTCATAGCATCCTCCAATTCCGGTTCAGGGATATGGACTCGCGCAGGTCAGAACACCGCTAGCTTTGGCCCTGCCCGTCGCTCGGACTGGGAGGATGGCCCCGCAGGCCGTGTCTAGAACACTCGTTTGACGAAATGAGCCGTCTTGACGCCTGCTTTTTCCGTGTAGTAGACGGTAACCTTGGCCGACTTATCCGCACCCTTGCCAATATCCTCGCCCGTATCCTTCGAGGCGTCCTCGGTAAAGTGGAAGGTGTCTACGCTGCCATCCGAGGTCTTGACCGCGATGGTTTTTGCTCCTCTATCCACATGGGTGACGGTACCCTCCGTTGCCTTTAATCCATCGTCTCCTATGTTGTCGAATTCGTGAGCCGTTTCTTTACCTCCTTCGTCTGTGTAGTGCACGGCGACTTTGCTGCCCTCTTTCACTCCGTTCACCGTCCCCTTGGCCGCATCTTTAGAGCCGTGGACCGTCACGTCGCCGACATAGTGAAAGGTGTGGTCGGTGCCGTCCGCGGTTTTGACTACGACCGTCTTTGTGCCTGTGTCGACCTTCTCTACCGTGCCGTCCACCGCGTGAACCGCCTCATCTGCTGCGAAACCTAACGACGTCGATAGCGCCAATGCACTTACCAGGGCGATTGTTTTGATCATGACCATCCTCTTTTCTAGAGTATTAATGTATGGACCCAATTGATAACTAAACACCTTCTCTTATATCACCTTCCGATGCCCGGCTTTGGCTGCCAACCGCAGCCAAATGCCCTGGTACCAGAACATCTATTTTCACCTTATCTTTACCGCGTAAGCGGTGGGCCCAGGAACTCGACTGACCAGGGAGCCCCAAAAGCGTTTAGCGCGGCGCGGTCGGAATGCGACGATGCCAGAACTGCCGCAAGTTCCAGAAAGAAGCGCTCTGCATCCATCGCCGGCAGCATCATGACCAATTGCCGGGAGGGCTTATCCGAAACATTCAAAAAGGCGTGAGCAGCGCCCCCCGGAACGCAGACCACATCCCCCAGATTTCCTATTGAGATTGTTGGCGTTGGCGAATTCCATGCGGCTTTCCTTACCGAAAGCCGCACACGCGAACCTGTTTGGAGCCTCGTGCAGGAAATCCGGGTCACCCACCTGTGCCTGAAAGCGACTGCCGTCGACTTCGAACAAGTAGGATCCCTCCATGACCCGGAAGACTTCCGCCTCCCGGTGACGATGCAGTGGTGGTCCGAAGCCGGCGGCATTTACCGTCTCGAGCACGGTCATCGCCCCACTTAAAGCCTCGGCGGGAAGACGGACGGTCAGTTCAAGCCCGAGCTCTGGAATCTTAACCGGTGCCGAGTTTAGCGGCGTGGAACGGAATGCCTGGCTCAGCATGAAGTGCATCCTCCTACCTTTCTCATCGTAAAGCGATGAAGAAAGCGCGCTCATCCGTCGACGGGAAAAGTTGAGTGGCTATTTCTTCTCTGTCTGCTCAAGAAACTCCACGAGGTAATCCTTCCAGACTGCGGCCATGGTGTGGGTGCCGTGTCCGCGAGTAGCGTCCGAGATGGGGATAAGGACGAACTTCGCGTGAGGCATGATCGTGACCATCCTTTGCGCGATGCCGAGTTCCGGCGGATTGACAAAGTCGTCGGCGGAATTGATCCACAGCACGGGTGCGGTAATGGTGCTGAGCTTGGGCTCCGGATTGTAGTTGCGCGACGCGTCTACGTAGTAGAGGAAATTGTTCGCGTCGGTGCCGGCGATGAGTGCGTCCAGCGTGCGATCGGCGTAGCTTTCGGCCTTCGCGCGGGTAGGCAAGTTCTTCTGCATTTGCAGCGGCGCGGAGCCGGCGATGACGATCAGGTCATTGGCGCCGCGCAGGCCCTCGATGGGCTCCGTGGTGTAGTCACCATTCTTCCAGGCGGGATCGTTGCGGATCATTTGCATAGCCATGTACCGCCACAAGCGGTTGCGACCGGCAAGCTCCACCGGCAGGCAGGCGAAGGGGGCAAGGGCATCGGAGAACTGCGGATAAGTCTCGCCCCAAACGAAAGATTGCATGCAACCCATCGAAGTGCCGAGGATCAGGCGCAAATGATCAACATGGAGGCCGTCGACCAGCATGGTGTGCTGAGAGGTGACCATGTCGTCATAGTCGTAGTGAGGGAAGTGCATGCGCAGGCCGTCGGACGGCTTACTCGATTCGCCGTGGCCGATGTCGTCGGGAAGGATGATGTAATACTTTGTAATATCGAGCGGCTGCCCCGGCCCGAAGAGAACGTCGGAAAAGACCGGGTTGAGCAAGGAATGGGCGCTGCCGCCGGTGCCATGCAGCAGAAGCACAGCGTTGTCGGTGTGTCCGGCCGCGTCGCGGTGAGCCACGCCGAGCGTGAGGTAGTGTAGCTTGAGGTCGGGCAGCGTTTCCCCAGTGCCGAAGCGAAAATTCTTAATGATATAAGTGCCGCTCTCGACCGGCCATTGGTGCGGAGCCTGGCCGGTTTGGGCGTTGCAGACTGCACTTGCCAGCAGCGCGGCCAGTATGAGGCGGCTAAAGCGCATGGCTATTGGCCGGCCCCATACGGGCTTGGCGTCTTGCGCACCGGAGGCTTGTAATCGACCAACTCATCTACCGGCCTCTTACCCGCCCATGCAATGCCACGCAACAGCATGGTTTGAATCTGTGGGTTGGCGAAGTTGGCGTAGGTATGTCCCTGCATCCAGACGAAAGCGCGCGCAGGCTGGCCGCCGGGAACGGTGTGTTCGTAAGTCCAGATCTGCGGCACGACCTCTCCCTTATGCTTGCCGGCGCTGGGGGTTCCAGGAATCACCGCGGTCGCGAGCACATGGATCGCCGGATCTTTGGCCCAAGTCATGGAGTAGAACGCCTCATCGAAGATCGTTATGTCCGTCATACCCGCCATGATGGGGTTTGATTTATCCACGATGGTGTAGGGGATTTCCGCACCCAGGGTGTAGTTCACCTCGCCATGCTTCTTCGCGCCCCCCACCAGGGTTGCGAAGTAGGCAGGATCTGGACCGCACAGCGAATCGTGGAGACTGACGATACCTCCGCCGCGTTTGACGAAGGCTTCGAGCGCGCTCTTTGCACTATCGCTCATGTAGCCATCGTCTCCCTTATAGATAACAAGTACGTCAACACCTTCAAGTTCAGCCGCACTGGGCTGATGCAAAGAACCGTCCACGATGGCTCCGTGCTCGGTGAGGACTTTGCTCCAGTCCGCGAGAAACTGTGGATAGTCGTGCTGGCCAGCGAAGTGCGTCTTCAGCCCAGCCTGGAGGTATACGTGCATCCCATTGGGGTTCTGTCCCCATGGCCGAGGTGCGCCTGGCTGCGCCGGACTAGATTGTTGCGCTGACAATGGTAGCAACCACAAAGCCGTGCCCAGAACCAGAGAGAAGAAACGCGAAACCTGTGAATTCATAACCATCCCTTGAAGCAATAGATCATCTTGAACGGGCCACTACCTGATACATCCCTTTCAGATCGCTCGCCATTATAGTCCTCGATATGAAACGGGCCTCTAGCGCCTTAGTATCGCTTTACAATACTAACGTACCACGATACCATACTCCATGATCGTCAGCTTCGGCGACGCAGATACCAAACTACTTTGGGAGACTGGCAGAAGCCGCAGAATCCCCGCTAATCTTCGACGTGTCGCGTTGCGAAAATTGATGATTCTGAATGCCGCCCTAGATCTGGAGAACTTGCGCGTACCTCCAAACAACAGGCTGGAAGTATTGACGAAGGACAGGAAAGGTCAACACTCGATTCGCGTCAACGATCAATATCGAATCTGCTTCGCTTGGAAGGCCGGAAACGCCTACGAGGTGGAAGTCGTAGACTACCACTGAAAGATCAAGGAACCCTCATGTCTCACGCATCACCGCAGGTCAAGTCAGTACATGCTATTCACCCAGGAGAGATTTTGCTTAAGGAATTCCTGGAGCCGATGGGGCTTACACGATATCGCCTCGCGAAGGACATCCACGTCACGCTTCCGAGGATCAATGACATCGTACATGGCAAGCGATCCATCAGCGCGGATACAGCCCTTCGTCTCGGCACCTATTTTGGTCTTCCTGCTCAATTTTGGATGAATTTGCAAGCGGATTACGATTTGCGCTTGGCACGTGCCAACAAGGACCTGAAGAAGATAAAGCCGCGGGTGGCAGCCTGAGCCGAATCAAAGCGCCACCAATCCACTAAGCACCAGGCTTAACTCCTCTTTGAGATCGCATAGTAAGGCTGGTTCGAAAGCGTGGAATTGAATGCGGGATAGAGCCACGACGCATCGGTTCCGCGCTGCAACGCAAAGTAGTACTGCAAGGGAAAGAGGGAATCGGTGTAATCCCCAGGAATGGCGGCACTATAACCGTTGTGGCCGCGTTGCATCTCCACCGCCAGCCAGCGCTCTGCCTGATTGACATGACGGTAATAAAGATGGACGGCGCTGGGCGCATCGTGAGCAGCCACGCCGGGAACCAGCAGCGACAACGAGAGCGGCTGGCCAGGATGAAAGCTCGCCGGCGGCGTGTGGACGCAATGGACCGAAGGCCGGTTCGGCTTGCCTGTGGCTGCTTGAATTGCTTGCTCGACGTTATGCGAGGACTCGGTCGAAGCAGACGGAGTTTGCAACTTGCTCTCCATGGCCGCGATATCCTTATCGATGCCCGGGAGCCGGTCGGCCCAGTTTCCGCGCCGCATCGGAATGCTGCCGTAAGTGATGTCTGGGCGGTACACGCTATTGGCGCGGACCGCCATGGTTGTCCACGCCGCGCGCGCACTCTTGTATTGGCTTACCGCAAGCTGGCCGGCCTCCGCATTGCTTGTTCGCTGGTAGATCTCAAACAAGACACCGCTGCGCAACTTGGCCGCAAAGAAATTGCCTAGCCCATTCTGAATCAGAACGTCCTCTTCGATCCGTCGGAACTCGGGCGACGTGTGGGACGTGGCCTCCAGACGGGCGCTTGCCAGCGCCTTAGCGGAGGCAGCCGTGTAATCCTCCAACCACTGCGCGACTTCGATAGGCGAATATTTCGCATTCGCCCGCCCCGCGAGCAGGTCCCCAGTATGGTCGACAATGGTAGAAAAGAGCTGCGGATCGAGCGGACTTACAGTGCCAAAACACTTAGGTGTAGGCGTGTCGCTGTAGGGCGACCGCTCGCTTCCGATTACGATGGGCATGTTGTCGTATATTTCGGCCCAGAATGCATGGTTCGAAGCCGAAGGAAGATGAGCCGACGTCACCAGCGCCAGAACCCGGCTGGCATTGGCTAAAGCGCTTTCGACCGAGGGCGCGCCTGGTCCAAAACTGTGGGTCAGGTATCGCCGCCAGCTCTCCGGATCTGCATCGGGGTTGTAGAGGCATCGTCCCCACACACGATAAAAGTATTCGAACTTTTCCCAATCGCCCGACTTGGGATTGAGGGATGCGTCCGCGTAAGCACAACGGCCGCCCGGGAGCCCGGAGCCTTCGCGGCCCTTGAAGGTGAGAGGTTCAAATATGTCCAGCCCGGCCGCGCCGCAGAAACTGGAAGTGCGGCCGAAAGCGGCGGCCATCTCCGGATCGCCCGAGAGCAGATGCCTCTGCGTTCCAGGCCAGAGGCGAAAGAGCAATTGATAGCGGCTGCCCTGCTGAAGGAAGTCAGCATAACCATAGCGCGTGAACCGCCGGGCCCCGTTGCTCACGCTGAAGACGCCGGTCTCCATGCGGTCAGGTTCCGGTATCTCAAGTTGGCGAATGTCCGCCTGGTTATAGCCAAGGCTCTGGTGTTCGGCGGAGTACTTAGCTCCCAGCTTGACCGGCATGCCAGTAGCCGTCGCAATGTCGATCATGGTTTGATCGACTCCCTTGGCATGCATGTCGATCTCGATTGTGCGGCCACAGCCCGAGATGGCTTCAAACAGTGTCTTCCAGAAGGAATAGCTGCCTTCAGGGATGCCGCTCTCTCCGTGGACCCTAAGCGTGAGCCCTTGAATCTGCGGGCATTCCTTCAACAGAATGGCCAACGCATCGCGGCAATACGCCGCATGCGTCTGGGGTGTAAGCCCTTCGATCCGGTGCTGCGCGCGCGGGCTATCCGTCCACTCATAAGCATGGGTCCACAATCCCAATTGGAATTGCAGTCCCCGCGCACCCGTCTCGGCGGCAATAAAACGCAATGCCTGCAGATTTTTTCCCCGCTCGTCCGCGGTAAACGGGGCAAGATTCTGTTCTCCCGCCTCGCTGCCGAGCCGAACCACCCGCACATCGTAACCAGGTACGTCGACCAGGTACGGGTAAGGGAAGTGGAAGTAATCGCCGGTGACTCCGCGAGGGAAGTCGTAGCCTATGCCGAAGGTGAAGTTGAAGCGATTGAAGCGGCTGGCCACCAGCAGATCCAGGTAGCCCCGCCAAAAATCCTGGTCGTAGTACCAGGCCTTATCCTCAAGCTCACTGCAGAAGGCACGTGCGATGCTTCGGACTTCATTCGCCGGCTCTTCCTCAAGCGGCCCGGTCAGATGCAATGTAGCTACCGCATCCTGATGGAATTGGACCCGCTCCGCCAACTCCAGCAGCCCATAGATAAATCCTCTTTGGCCACTGGCAGAGACCAGGGTTGCCGGCACTCCTGCCAGATGTCCGGGAGTAAGGCGGAGACTCTCCGGGTGGCCGAGGGCCGCACCCGCTTGCGGGAAATTCCTCGCCAGGCTAGAGCCCGCACTTGCCGCCGCGACCACAAAGGTTGAGCCTTTGATCTGCTCAGGAGAGGGAACGATGTCGCAGAGGAACCCCTTGTTCATCAACGCATTCTGCAGCCGGCCAGCGGCCGACTTGACGGCATCGCTGGAGGCAATCGGATCGTCGCTATCGACGATGACACAAATCCGGCGGCTGGGAACCGCAAACGCACGCGGCGTGAGACGGAAGGCCGCCATCGCGCCGCTAAGTTTCAGGAAGGCCCGCCGCTGCATTCTGGAAAAACGATCCGTCGCCATGCGTTCGAGCCTACTTTGCCCCATAGGTACGGCCTTACACTATAGATGGTCGCCAGCGCTATTCGCAATCGATAGAGCGGGGCTAGAATTCTGGGAGGGTCATCTTGATACATTCCGGTCGGCACTTTCTGCAAATTCCCGGACCCACAAACGTCCCCGATCGAATTTTGCGGGCGATGCATCGTGCGGTCATCGATCATCGCAGCACAGAGTTTTCGAGGCTTGGCTCCGAGGTTCTGGAGAATCTTCGCCCCGTCTTTCAAACCACTGGTCCAGTGATCATCTATCCTTCTTCGGGCACGGGCGCGTGGGAAGCAGCCATCGTCAACACCCTGTCTCCGGGTGATCGCGTGCTGATGTTTGAGACCGGGCATTTTTCCCAGCTCTGGCGGCAGCTCGCGGAGCGCTTCGCCCTCGTAGTGGACTATGTTCCGGGGAATTGGCGGAGGGGAGTACCGCCGGCAGAAGTAGCTTCCCGGCTAGCCTCCGACGACCGCCATACCTACAAGGCAGTGATGGCGGTCCACAATGAGACCTCCACCGGGGTGACCACATCGATCGCAGAGATACGGCGGGAGATGAATCGGTCTAACCATCCGGCGCTGCTGATGGTGGATACGATCTCTTCTCTGGGTTCCATCGATTATCGCCATGACGAATGGGGAGTTGATGTAACCGTCTCGGGTTCGCAGAAGGGCCTGATGCTGCCGCCGGGTCTGAGTTTCAACGCGATCTCTGAAAAGGCGCTCGCCGCCAACAAGAGCGCAACGTTACCGCGTTCCTATTGGGACTGGCAGGAAATGCTGGGTCCCAATCGCAATGGATACTTCCCGTTCACGCCGGCAACCACGCTGCTCTACGGCTTGAGGGAGGCGCTGGCCATGCTGCAGGAGGAAGGTCTGCAGAATGTATTCCGCCGCCATAACCGCCACGCCGAAGCGACGCGCACCGCGGTGCGAACCTGGGGCCTGGAGATCGTCTGCGAAGAGCCCCGTGAGTATTCAAGCGCAGTGACGGCGGTCTTTATGCCGCAAGGCCACGATGCGGATCGTTTGCGCAGTATCATCCTGGAGAACTTTGACATGTCTCTCGGAGCCGGCCTCTCCAGGCTGTCCGGCAAAGTCTTTCGCATCGGTCATCTTGGCAGCTTCAATGATCTGATGCTGGCGGGTACACTCAGCGGAGTCGAGATGGGCCTGCGCCTGGCCGGTGTACCGTATCAAGCAGGCGGGGTAACCGCCGCTTTGGGATCCCTTGCCCCTGTCGAAATCCCGGCATCTGCCGGCCGCTAGGCAAGCACATGCAAACTCTCACCCCCCTCCCGCCGAGTTCCCACGCCAAGCCCGTTGACACATTCCCCCAAGCGGTGGAGCTCGAGCAAGAGTTAAAGCAAAACATGAAGGGTGAAGTCCGTTTCGACCGGGGAAGCCGCGCCATGTACTCAACCGACGGATCGAACTACCGCCAGATTCCCATCGGGTTGGTGGTCCCCCGCGACGCCGACGATGTAGTGGCTGCCATGGCGGCCTGCCGCAAGTATGGAGCGCCGGTATTGGCTCGTGGAGCGGGCACCAGCCTGGCGGGTCAATGCTGCAATGTCGCCGTGGTGCTCGACTTCACCAAGTACATGAATCGGATCCTCGAGCTCGACCCGCAGCAACGCTTCGCCCGGGTGCAGCCCGGGGTTGTGCTCGACACGCTCCGCAACCAGGCAGAAGTCCACAAGTTGACGTTCGCGCCCGATCCCTCCACCCACAACCGCTGCACCATTGGCGGCATGATTGGAAACAACTCCTGTGGCACTCATTCCTTGCTGGGCGGCAAGACAGTAGACAACATCGAAGAGCTGCGCATTCTGCTCTACGACGGAACGCAGATGACCGTCGGCCCGACGACGGCTGACGAATGGAATGGGATCCTTCAGCAGGGCGGCCGTCGCGCCGAGATCTACACTGCGCTGCGCGCGATCGGTGACCAGTACGCGGATCTTATACGGGCCCGCTTTCCGCAAATTCCCCGGCGCGTCTCTGGTTACAACCTCGATGAGCTGTTGCCGGAGCGATTCAATGTGGCTCGCGCACTGGTTGGGACCGAAGGCACTTGCGTGACGGTGCTCGAAGCCAAGGTAAAGCTGATCCCCAGCCCGCAGCATCGCGCGCTGGTCGGAATCGGATACCAAGATGCTTTTGTCGCCGCAGACCATGTCCCGGAGATCCTGACCTTTCAGCCGATCGGCTTCGAAGGCTTTGAGGGAAGCATCGTAGACGGACTGCGGCGCAAGGGCGCTCCTAAACTCGAACTGCTCCCTGAGGGGCGTGGCATCGTCCTGGTCGAATTTGGTTCCGACGATCCGCAGCATGCGCGCAGCCTGGCTGAACAATTGATGGATCGCCTGAAGCAAATGCCCGAACCGCCCAATACCCGTCTCTACACACCGGCTGAGGCGCGCGCCGTCTGGCATCTGCGGGAATCCGGTCCCCGGGCAGCGGCGTTTGCGCCCGGGGCGTTGCCGCAATGGGAGGGATGGGATGATGCGGCGGTAGCGCCGGAAAAGCTGGGCGGCTACCTGCGGGATATTCGCGCGCTCATGAACGAGTACGACTATGAAGGCGCCTTCTACGGTCACTTTGGGCATGGCTGCATCCACATGCGGGTCAGCTTTGATTTGCAGAGCGAAGCGGGAATACGCGATTACGGCGAGTTTGTCGAGAGGGCTGCCGACCTGGTCGTCAGCTACGGAGGTTCGCTTTCCGGCGAGCACGGTGACGGGCAATCGCGTGGCGCTTTGCTGCCGAAGATGTTTGGCCCTGAACTGATGAACGCCTTCCGCCAGTTCAAGGCGGTGTGGGATCCGCAGAACAAGATGAATCCCCATAAGGTGGTGGATGCCTATCTGCCCACGGAAAATCTACGCCTCGGTGCAGACTACAAGCCGCTGCAACCGAAGACTCATTTCAAGTTTGTCGAGGACGGCGGTGGGTTCGCCAATGCCGCCGCGCGATGCATTGGCGTGGGGACCTGCCGCAAGCAGGACGGTGGCTCGATGTGCCCGAGTTACATGGTGACCCTCGAAGAGGAGCACAGCACGCGAGGGCGTGCCCACATGCTCTTCGAGTTGTTACAAGGCGAGGTGATCGACGGCGGTTGGAAGAATGAGCAGGTAAAGCGGGCGCTCGACTTATGCCTGGCATGCAAAGCCTGTAAATCGGAATGCCCGGCAAACGTGGATCTCGCCACTTATAAGGCAGAGTTTTTGTCTCATTACTACGAGGCAGAGCGACGCCCGCTGCACGCCTACGCCTTCGGCATGATTGACCGCTGGGCGGCGCTAGGTTCCTCCGCTCCGCGTATCGCCAACCTCCTGAGCAACGCCCCGGCGTCGAAGCGCTGGTTGCAGAAAACCCTCGAGCTTGCTCCTCAGCGGGAGATGCCGCAGCTCGCTCCCGTCAGCTTTCAGAAGTGGGCCTCGAAGCAGAGGAGCGCTAAAGACGGTGCGCCAGGCGTGGTCCTCTGGGCAGACACCTTCAATAATTACTTTAAGCCTGAGACCAGTCGGGCTGCATTTGAAGTACTTACGCACGCAGGGTTCAACGTAAGAGTCCCCCGGAGCCATCTATGCTGCGGCCGGCCTTTGTACGACTTTGGCATGCTCGACAGGGCCAAGCAATATCTGCAGCGCATCATGCGGGTGCTCGCGCCGGAGATCGAGGCCGGCTTGCCTATCGTGGTTCTGGAGCCGAGCTGCGCATCGGTATTTCGCGACGAATTACGAAATCTCTTTCCCGACGATGCGCGTGCCGACCGCCTGCGGCGTCAGACTTTCCTGCTCAGCGAATTTCTGCAACAACATGCGTATCAGCCTCCGCCACTGTCACAAAAGCTGCTTCTTCATGGACACTGCCACCACAAAGCAATCATGAAGATGACCGACGAAGAGGAATTGCTGCGCAAGACGGGCGCGGACTTAAAGACGCTGGACGCGGGTTGCTGTGGAATGGCGGGTCCATTTGGCTTTGAGCAGAAAAAATATGCGGTGTCCCAGGCAATCGGAGAGCGAGTGCTCTTGCCGGCGGTACGGCAGACCGATCCGGATACTCTGATCGTCTCCGATGGATTCAGTTGCCGCGAACAAATCTTGCAAGGGACCGGACGCAAGGCCGTCCACCTGGCTGAGGTCTTACAGCGTGCGTTGACTAGACAAGGCGAGTCTGTGTGAGAAACGCGTAAGCAAACCCCTATCTGAACCAGGCCCGTAGGGCCGGGAGCCAAACGTCAGCCCAGCCCGGATCCGGATTTCCTGTGGAGCTTGCTGGCGTTGCCGCACTTCATGCGGCTTTCCTTAACGAAAGCCGCACACGCGGACTTTGGTGGCGCCCCGTGCAGGAAATCCGGAGAAGGGCTGGGAGCTCAAAATAGGCAAGATTGTGGAGCGCTGGAGGCGCGGCACTACATTCATCCGCGGGTGCCGCGCCTCCGGCGCTCGGACCATGTGACGGAATCGGTTCCCAGCCCTTCCGGGCTGGGCTGACGTTTGGCTCCCGGCCCTACGGGCCTGGTTCAGATAGGAAACCGGTGACCCGGCATAATATGGATGTGAGGGACGATCAGGTGGCGGTCAAAAGAAGCTCGATTCGATTCGATACCGACGTTGCCGGCGAAGTGGCGAGAAACCGGGCAGTGAAAACGAGAACTGGGGCGATTGAAGTTTCCCTCCGGGAAATCAATGCACTGAAGCGGTTCAAGAGGCTAATGAAGAAGCACGCAGGTAAGTTGTCCTTCGACGGTTACACGGACTAGTGCTTTCACTCCTCAATGAGAGCGCTGATTGGCATCATTTCGTTTGCATCGAAGCCTGCTCGGCGCAGATCCGCAGGTCACGACAAAACTCGTCGATCCGTTTGCGATCCGTATCCCATGAACACATGAATCGCGCAGCCCCGCCAATGAAGGTATAGAACTTCCACCCCCGTTGGTGCAGAGCCTCGAGCAGCTCGTCAGAGGCGTGGACGAATACCGCGTTAGCCTCCGGCGGTTCGACAATTTTAACTCCGAGGATACCGGACAACTGATCCGCTAAGTACCGCGCGCACGCATTGGCGTGCGCCGCGTTGCCGAGCCATGCGCCACTTTTGAGCATGCCCACCCACGGAGCAGCAAGAAAACGCATCTTTGACGCCAGTTGTCCTGCCTGCTTGCAGCGGTAGTCGAAGTCTTCGGCGAGCTTCCGATCGAAAAACAGAATCGCTTCGCCTACTGCCATTCCGTTCTTCGTCCCTCCGAAGCAGAGCACGTCGATGCCGCTCTTCCAGGTAAGGTCCGCAGGGGAGCAACTCAGGCTGGCGCAGGCATTGGCGAAGCGCGCTCCATCCATGTGCAACCTCAGCCCGTGTTGCCGGCACTCTTGTGAGAGCGCGCGCAGTTCCTCGACGGTGTAGACGCGGCCGGTTTCGGTGGATTGACTGAGGGTGACGGCGCGAGGCTTGGGGAAATGAATGTCCTGCCGGCTGGTGGCGATCTTGTGAACCGCGGCCGGCGTGAGTTTCCCGTCGCTGCTTTCCGCGGTAAGGAGCTTGGATCCGTTGGAAAAGAACTCGGGAGCGCCGCATTCATCCGTCTCCACGTGGGAGGATTGACAACAGATGACAGCGTGATACGACTGGCAAAGGGAAGCGAGCACCAATGAATTTGCGGCAGTGCCATTGAAGGCAAAGAAAACCTCGCACTCGGTTTCAAACAGCTTCCGGAAGGCATCAGACGCAGCCTCAGTCCAGGGGTCGTCTCCGTATCCAGAGACGTGGCCGTGATTGGCGGCTCCATGGCAGCCCAGGCCTCGGGGCAGATGCCGGAATAATTGTCGCTTGCGAATTGCTGCAGAAGATCGGTGCTCTTGATATCGGCCATAGCCTACTTTAACCCGCTTCTCGACCGTGCAGAGTGGAAGTGAAACCGCAAACTAAACCACCGCGATGTCCCATCCCAGCCCCGGCGTGTCCGATGGGCGCGCATAGATTCCCTCTGGCCCGCGAGTGATATGGTTGTCCTCTTCAAAGCGCCGGTAAACCTCGTCCGGCCCACCGGGCGGCGGCATGAACGTTTCTGCCCACGGACTATTCGGCGTGGCCAGGATGAAGTGAATCGAATCGAAAGCGCCCCCGCCATGCGGGATCACCGGAATATCATAGGCGGCCGCTAGCGCCCCAATACGCCGCAGCTCCGTCATTCCGCCGCACCAGTGAATGTCGGGCTGCCAGATCGCCGCCCCGCGATGGTCTAAGAGTTGCCGGAAGGCGTACCGCGTATACTCGTGCTCGCCGGTGGCGATGCGGGTGGATTTTATCTCCGCACTTAGGCGTCCAAAGCCTTCATAGTCTCGCGGCTGCAGGCATTCTTCCATCCAGTAGATGCGATATGGTTCGACCAGCCTAGCCATCTCGATGGTGTACTGTTCGTTCCACGCCATGTAGCAATCGAGCATAAGGTCGCCGTCTGGTCCCAGCTGTGCGCGGGTATTCTTTACCAGCTCCAGGTTTTTCTGCTGTCCCTCCCAGCCATCCGCGGGGCCGTAGGGAATCGCAATCTTCAATCGCTTGTAGCCGAACTTGAGGTGTTGCTCGATATCATTGCCGGTGCAATAGGCAGGAATGCGGGGCTTGGTCTGGCCGCCAAGCAATTCATAAACAGGAAGGTTGAGTGCTTTGCCGATCAGGTCCCACAAAGCGAGATCGACCCCGCTGATTGCGTTGATGGCAATACCGGCCTGTCCATAAGGCATGGTCGACCGGTACATGATGTCCCAAAGGCGTTCGACGTTGAACGGATCTTCGCCCATCAGCAGCTTCACCAGGTGCTGCTCCACCACGACGCCGCCGCCCGCCCCGCCGGACCCATAACCGGTCACACCTTTATCGGTGGAGATTTCAACCGTGAATCCCTCCATCTTTCCTGGATCAGGATTCCACAACGATCGGGTCGCCTTGTACTGCGGGTAAATCGACATGGGGTTTGCCACTTCGACGCCTTGTGTCGACCATGATCCCGGAGCAGGCGTGTACGTGGGCACCGGACGTTTCGGCCGTGTGCGCACGAGGCGTACTCCGGTGATCTTGAGCTTGCTCTTCTCTTCTTGAAAGCCGAGTGCTGGAAGGGTGATAGCGAAGAGTCCGCCAAGTTTTAGTAACGACCTGCGATTCATTCGAGGCCACTCCGCATAGGGATATCCTGGCAATTCGGCCCCAATGCTACACCCAGCAGGTTACTTCGCGCGCGATCGGTTTCAGCTTTCGCCTGGGAAGTACACGAAAGCAGTGTACACTGGTTTCGTATGAAGAATATCACGCTCAGTGCCGACGAAGACCTGATCGAACGAGCCAGGTTGATTGCGCGCGCGCAACATAAGACGTTGAACGCGGCCTTCCGCGAATGGCTCGCGCAATTCACAGCCAGTGCAGGAGATACACAAGGTTTCGACGCCCTGATGAAACGGATGAAGCATGTGGACGCCGGAAAGCATTTCAGCAGAGACGAGCTGAATGAGCGATAGATTCTTTCTCGACACCAATATTTTCGTTTATTCGTTTGATAGAGGCGCAGTGGCCAAGTCGCGCCGCGCGACGCAGTTGATAAGGACAGCACTTAAGACCCAGAAGGGAATTATCAGCTACCAAGTAGTTCAGGAGTTCTTTAACGTTGCCTTGCAACGATTCACGCAATCGATGAAGGTGGATGAAGCCGAACAATACTACAGCACCATCCTTCGTCCACTCCTCGGCATTCATTCTTCCCAGGCGCTCTATTTGGACGCCTTGCATCTGCAGTCGCGATATCGTCTTTCGTGGTATGACTCTCTGATTGTTGCCGCGGCCATCCAAGCTCAATGCCAGGTTCTGATGACTGAAGATCTTCAGCACGGCCAGGAGTTCGGTGACCTGCGGATAGAAAATCCGTTTTTATCGCAGGCTTCCTGACACGCTATAGGCCGTATCAGACCACGTCCTTGCCAGCTCGCGATCGCGGCTTCTGCTACCACGCCGGGCTCGAACTCGGGAACCGGCGGCGGAGGATTCTCCGGCGGCACGGCGGGGCGACGGCGGTTGCTGGTCGATTCATCCATAGCGCCTAGCACGACGCCCTGTGTACACTCAGGAAATCATCCACCTGCAGGCCCTCCTCACCGGGAACATGAATCCCAACGCTAGGGGCGAGAATGATCGGTTCTGGCACTGTCTTTGGACCCTACAGAGTGATCGAGAAGATCGGCGCCGGCGGCATGGGTGAGGTCTATCGCGCGCTCGACCCCAGACTCGAACGGGAAGTCGCTCTCAAGCTCATCTCTGACAGCTTTCTGGTTTCGGACCCGGCCGCCACCCCCTCCCCAGCGGGCACTCCGCGCTCCCGTGTCGAGCTCTCCCGCGAGCGTTTCCTGCGCGAGGCCCGCGCAGTCGCCACCCTGAACCACCCCAACATCTGCGCCATCTACGACGTCGGCGAGCAGGAAGGGCAACCCTATATCGTTATGGAGCTGTTGCGCGGGGAAACGCTGCAGCAGTATCTCAGCCACTACCGTCTCCTCCCCTCCGAGGTCATCAGCCTGGGCCAGCAGGCGGCCAGTGCGCTCGCCGCTGCCCACGCCCGGGGCATCATCCATCGCGATATCAAGCCGGCCAACCTCTTCGTGGTAGAGAGCGGCCGTGATCGCAAACAGCTCAAGATTCTCGATTTTGGCGTGGCCAAGAAGCAGGGCACTGAGGCCTCGCTGGATTCCCGCTTCTTTGACTCGCAAAATAACACCGCTACCACCACCGACGCCGGCGTGATGGGCCTCACGACTCCCGGCTCGACTTTCGGCACCGCTGCCTACATGTCTCCCGAGCAAGCCAAGGGAGACCCACTCGATGCCCGCACTGACCTCTTCAGCCTGGGCAGCGTGCTTTACGAGATGGCGACCGGGCGGCCACCCTTTGGCGACCGCAGTACCGCCGGGGTCTTTGCCGCCCTGCTGATGAAAGATCCGCCCCCGGTCAGCAGCCTCAACCCGGCCATGCCCAGCGCGCTCGATTCCATCATCGCCAAACTGTTGGCCAAGGACCGCGATCAGCGTTACCACAGCGCCGAGGAACTGCTTGCTGACCTGGAAGCCGTTTCCGCCTCCGCCTCTTCGCCTCCCGCCGGCACCGGTCCGGTGACCGTTTACACTGCTCCACCCGCGCCCGTCTCGCCTCCTCTGCCGTCTGCAGGCGGCCGTCCCTTCCGCGGGCGCATGCTCGTCATCGGCGCCTTGGTGCTGCTGGCCCTGGCCGGTGGGGTTGCTCTGCTCCGCAATCATTTCAGCAGCAAGCCTGCGCCCGCCGCGTTGAAAGACAGCATCATTGTCGCCGACTTTATCAACAAGACGGGCGACCCTGTCTTTGACTCCACCCTGAACCAGGCCCTGCGTGTGCAGCTAGGCCAGTCTCCTGTGCTCGACATCATCAGCCAGCAGCACCTTCGCCAGAGTCTCCAATTCCTTGGCCGCAAGCCGGACGAGTCCATTACCCCGCAGATCGCCCGCGAGATCGGCGAGCGGGAAGGCGTCGTCAAGGCTGTCCTTATCGGCACCATAGCTCCCCTGGGCAAAGCCTATGTCATTACCCTCGACGCCCAGAACAGCGCCAACGGAGACGATATTGCCAGCGAAGAAGCCACCGCGCCTGATAAGGAACATGTGCTGGACGCGCTCAACCAGGCGGCCACCGGCATGCGCGCCAAACTGGGGGAAAGTCTCTCGAGTATCAAGAGATTGAATGCTCCCTTTGGCCAGGCCACCACACCATCTCTCGAAGCCTTTCGCGCCTACGCCTTGGGGGACGAAGCGCATCAAAAGGGAAATGACATACCCGAGGCCGAGGACCACTACAAACGCGCCCTGGAACTTGATCCCAAGCTGGCCATGGCTTGGGCCCGCCTGGGCATCATTCGCTTCAACGCGGGAGCCAGCAGCGAAGCGGCGGACAATTTTACCAAGGCCTACCAGCTCAGCGACAATGTCAGCGAGCGGGAGAAGCTCTACATTGCCGGCCAGTACTACTCGAACGTCGTAGGCGATCTCAACAAGAGCATCGAAACCCTTCAGGTCGCCACCCAGGAATATCCGCTGCAGATTGAGAATTTCGTCAACCTCGGTGTTTCGTATCTCAGCAATGGCGATCTTGAGAAGAGCGCCGCCGCCAATCGTACGGCCCTCACATTGCAGCCGGACAATGCCGCCGCCCTGGATAACGGGATCGCGGAAGCAGCCTCGCTGGGTGACGCAACCGAAGGCGAGAGATACATCGCGGAAACGCAGCGTATCGGCTTGAACGGAACTAATCTTTTCAAGACCGAACTGCAGTACTACGCCATCACGTCTGATTGGAAAAGCGTGCAAACAATCGCCGGCGAAACAGCCGGGCGGCCCGACCAATTCGTCATCACTTCCGCCTGGGGCTCTCTGCTTCCCCAGTTGGGCCAGGTTCAGCTCGCGAAGACCACCCTGCTCCGTGCGGCTGACCAGGCGGCCGGCGTCAACCAGAAGGACGTCCAGGCCGGGAGTCTACTCAACGCCGCCGGCGCAGGCTGGATGGTCGATCGATGCTTCGATCCCGACCAAGCCGTCAAACAAGCCCTGCAACTGGATAAAGGAAAGGTCACGCTCATCGCCGCAGCCAATACCTTGGCTCTCTGCAATGAACCGAAGCAAGCGACGCCGGCGCTCTCTGATCTCGAAAAGCGCTACCCGCAAGACACGCTCATTCATGAGTTGACGGTGCCTCAGGCCCGCGCGTGGCTGGCCATCAAGGAAGGGAACGGGCAGGGAGCGCTTGCACTGCTCGAGAAGGTTCACGCCCACGACGCAGCTTCCTTTGCACCCTACCTGCGAGGTCTCGCTTACCTGCAGCTCAAGGACTCGCGCAACGCGATCGATTCATTTCAGAACGCGACCCGTCTGAAGGGCCTTGCTTATACCACCGGCCGCCCGTACGCCTTGTCTTACCTGGGGCTTGGTCGCGCTTACGCCATGGTGGGCGATAAGCCAAACGCGAAAAAGGCCTACGACGTCTTCTTCTCCGAGTGGAAGAATGCCGACGCCGATCTGCCTGTCATCGCCGAGGCCAAAAAAGAATATGCCCAGTTGTAACCATAGGGATTGCGTCGTCCTCGAACGTCCCCCCGGGCACGGCGGAGAGAAGTCGGGGACTTAAGACAGACAAATGAAACGAATCCATCAGGGCCATTTCCGCAGGCTCCGCCCGTGGTAGCTTGCCCCTATGCGTTACGTCGATCTCCCCGCTCCGGCTGCCGGCACCAAGGTCTCCGTGCTAGGCTTCGGCTGCGCCCCGCTGCTCGGCCGTGTCGGCCGTAAAGAGTCGCTCACCGCGCTCACCGCAGCCGTGGACGCCGGCATCACCTTCTATGACACCGCCCGCAGTTACGGCTACGGCGAAAGCGAAACGCTGCTGGGCGAATTCTTCGCCAGCCGCCGCGATCAGGTTGTACTTTGCACCAAGTTCGGTATCGTTCCCGCGCCCAAGGGTGGCTGGAAGCAAAAGGTGAAGCCGATGGCGCAGGCCGTCATCAAGCTTGTGCCGGCCCTGCGTTCGGTCGCGCGCTCGGCCGCCGCCACCAGCACTGGCGGCCAGTTCTCCGCGCAGGTACTCCGCGACTCCTTCGAAACCAGCCTCCGCGAGCTTAAAACCGACTACGTCGACATGCTCCTCCTGCACGCCGCCCCCATGGACGTGCTCACCCAGGATGACCTGCTCGAAGCCATGGACCGCCTCGTAGAAGCCGGCAAGGTCCGCATGGCCGGCATCTCCGGCGAACACGACGTTATTGCCGCTACCCTCGCCCAGCAGCCCGTCATCAGTCGATCGCGCAAGTAACGGCCGCAAGACTATGGGCCCACGTGGCTGTGGAATCAGGTAAGACCGTGGGCAAAGTGGTCGTCGAGATTGAGCGCGAATGAGCAGCAGCACTCAACTGCTTCTTTCTGCTACATAACCACGCGAGTAGGAGCGCTCAACGCCTGCTGGTCAGTGAAAAATTGCCGATGGATAAGGCAACGGACTGCTGTGAAGTAGCTGCTACTCGTACGGTAATCAACGCTAGCCGAGGCTGCTTGGAACACCTTCCTGAAGAGCAACCAGACAACCCATGGGCCCTGAAAATTCAGCTATGGTGATGTCCTATAACTACTATCTGGTGGCTCTGTCGGTCGCGATATCGACCCTCGCCTCCTATGCGGCGCTCGATCTCGCGGGTCGAGTCACTGCCGCCCGCGGTCCTGTCCGCATGGCCTGGCTGAGTGGCGGCGCCTGTGCCATGGGCATGGGGATCTGGGCCATGCACTACATCGGCATGCTGGCCTGCAGCCTCCCAGTGGCCGTTGGCTATGACTGGCCGACCGTGGCCCTGTCTCTGTTGTGTGCCATCTTTGCCTCGGGCACCGCCTTGTTCGTGGTTAGCCGCCAACGCATGACGCCGGTGGATATCGCGCTCGGCAGTCTAGTTATGGGCGGTGGCATCGCGGCCATGCACTACATCGGCATGTCGGCTATGCGGTTGGCCGCAACCTGCAGCTATTCTGTGCCGCTCGTGGCCGTTTCGGTTGTATTGGCAGTACTCATTTCCATGGTAGCGCTGTGGCTCGCCTTCACGCTGCGCCGCGACCGGCAGCACGACAGCGCAAAAAAGGTTGCCGCCGCCGTGGTGATGGGCGCGGCGATTCCGGTGATGCATTACACCGGTATGGCGGCGGCCACGTTCCATCCCTCGCCTACCCTCCCCAGCCTGGCGCACGCCGTGAATATCTCCACTCTAGGAATTACCGGCATCACCCTCGTCACTCTTTTCGTGCTCGGCATGACCCTGCTGACCTCGGTGGTGGACCGCCGGTTCGTCGAGCAAACGCTGAAACTGGAATCGACCGAACAACGTTATCGGCAACTGGTCGAGTCCGCCCAGGTAGTCTTGTGGCGTCGCGATCTTCACTCTTCGACCTTCAACTTTGTCAACGTAGAGGCGGAATCCCTCTTCGGCTACCCGGTGGCCGACTGGTTGACCCAACCGGCATTTTGGACCGATCACATGCCTCCGGGTGACCGCGCGGCGGCAGAGTCCTCTTGTGCACAAGCTGCCCTCGATGGACAACCTCAACAATTTGAACACCGGATGATCGCAGCCAACGGGGAAACACTATGGATGAGGACTCGTGTCCGTGTGATCGCCGAAGACGAAGGCGAAAGGAAACTCTTCGGGGTCATGGTCGACATCAGTGATCGCAAGCAAGCGCAGGAAGCGGCCGAGGCTGCCAACCGCGCCAAGAGCGAGTTTCTGGCTAACATGAGTCACGAGATCCGGACCCCGATGAATGGCATCCTGGGAATGACCGAGCTCGCCTTGGAGACGGAGCTCTCGGCCACCCAGCGCGAGTATCTTTCCGTAGTTAAGTCGTGTGCGGATGGCTTGCTCTCTCTGCTCAATGACATTTTGGATTTCTCCAAAATTGAAGCCGGCAAGCTGAGCCTTGATCCGCAGCCCTTTGGTCTGCAGCAGATGATTACCGATTGTATGAAGGCACTCTCCCTGCGCGCTCATCAAAAGGGCCTGGAATTGGCCTTCGAAGTGGTCCCTGAGGTTCCCGAGCAGATGGTTGGAGATCCCCTGAGGTTGCGCCAGATCATCATGAATCTAACCGGCAACGCCATCAAGTTTACCCAGCACGGAGAAGTGGTACTCAGTGTCATTCGCGAACCGCAGGCGGACAGCTTGATGCTTCGCTTTACCATACGGGACAGCGGAATTGGCATCCCAGCGGACCAACTGGCGAAGATATTTGTTGCCTTCGAGCAGGCCGATTCTTCCACCACCCGCGTCTACGGGGGAACGGGCTTGGGATTGAGTATTTGCAGGCGCCTAGTGGAGCTCATGCACGGCCGGATCTGGGTAGAGAGCGAGGTCGGCGTAGGCAGCTCCTTTTGCTTCACCGCGCAATTCGATTCGGCTACCGAGGCCATTGGGAAGGGAATCTCTGTCAGTCCCAAGATCCTGCACGGCGTGCGCATTTTGGTAGTGGACGACAACGCCACCAACCGCCGTATCCTCGAGCGCATGCTCAGCACCTGGGGTATGATCGTTGATCTTGCCGCCAGCGGCGCTGAGGCGCTGGCGCTTCTCTACCAGGCCGTGAAGACCAATGTGTCCTATCCCCTGATCATCGTCGACGGACACATGCCGCACATGGACGGGTTCACCTTGCTGCGACGCATTCGCGAAGCCAAAGAACTGAAGGTCGGAAAGGCCGTGATGCTCTCGTCCGCCGAACAAATGGAGTCCGCGAACCAGTGCCGTGAGCTGGAGATTTCGGAATACGCGCTGAAGCCGGTTGCCCGCAGCGACCTACTTCGTCTGCTCTTGCGAGCTCTGGGCAACGTCAGCGGCAGTAGTGCTCATGAACCAGCCATTCTTTTGCCGGCAGCCATTCGGCCCTTGTACATCCTATTAGCCGAAGACAGCGTATTCAACCAGAAGGTCGCTGTCGGCATGTTGGCCCTGGACGGGCACACCGTTACAGTTGCGAATAACGGGCGGGAGGCTGTAGAGGCTTTCGCCAGGCAGCCCTTCGATCTGATCTTCATGGATGTGCAGATGCCGGAAATGGATGGCAAAGAGGCAACGGAGAGAATCCGCCGTCAGCAGGGAATCAGCGAAAAGCGCGTGCCCATCATCGCCATGACTGCGCACGCCATGGCCGGCGATCGGGAAAAGTGCCTGGCCGCCGGAATGGATGACTACATATCCAAGCCGATCGGCCGCGATGAATTGGGCGCCGTGGTTGCCCGCAACACAGATTCGGCGGCTAGGTATCCTGCTGGTGCGCCGCGGTAGCCGCAACACAGATTCGGCGGCTGGGTATCCTGCTACGACACAACGGCAGCTGCAATGAGAGGCCGCCGCTACGACTTCAGCGGCGGCCTGGCGCACCTGTGCTGGTTAAGCCAGCCAGTCATTCAGACTGAGCTAGTTGGAGCCGGAGACAGAAGCGAGGTCGGTAGGCTTCTGTGAAGACTTGAGCGCCATCCGCTGCTTTTCGAGGTCGGCGTTCTCCGTCTCGAGCTTCTTCTTCTCCTCCGACAGCTTTTTGTTGGAGGCGTCCAGTTTCTGCGCATCCTTCAGCAGCTCCTGGTTCTTCTTGACAATCGCGCGCTGAGTGGTGACCTGATTCTGCAGAACCTTGTTCTGCTCGGCCAGGCGCTCACGCAGAGCGGCATAGTCTACGGACGCATCGTTGGCGTTCGCGGGCAGGGCTGTGGACGCATCGGTGGAGGCTACGTTGCTGCTCTGGCAAAATCCTGGGACGGCAGAGAGAGACAGCAGCAGGGCACATGTGGGAAGAAGACGCATTGGTACACCTCATTCCTTGAGTTGAACTTCATCGAGCGGCGCCCGGGATTCGTTCCGGGCGATCTGGCATCGATTGGCCTTATCCTAATGAGCTAGGGGGTGTCTTGTGAGTATCACTTTCGGGCCACTTGCACCCTTAAGTAATCAAGGGATACGTTGATGTAAAGCGGCTGGGCAGGGCTTTAGCTACCCGGTAAGTCAGCCAGAATCATGAGGCTATAGCCCTTCTGAGAACGCTTTTCAATACCTCCCGATGGAAGATCCACACGCTCAAGCCCGCCACTTTTTTTTGAACGCCGCGGAAAGCCGAGGATCGAATTGCCCATGTTCCGATGGAACGGCACTCCTCGTCTTCGTGGGTATTTTCCTGCTGTCGTCTTTTTTGGCCGTCCTGGGGTCGTGGGGCTCGCATCAAGCATATTCTGAGATTCCGGCCATCACTGGCTTGGTAACAGCATTCGTCAGTCTTGTTGCCATTACTGCAACGCTGGTTTCGGCAGGGCGAGCGGACCGGCGCATAGCTAAAGAGTCTGAGCGGAAGCTTTCTCATTTACAACAACAGATCGTCGAGTTGACACGTAGGCTCTCGA
Organism: uncultured Acidobacteriaceae bacterium; assembly: GCA_963711525.1. GTDB lineage: Bacteria > Acidobacteriota > Terriglobia > Terriglobales > Acidobacteriaceae > PALSA-350. The sequence goes on from CAVQEO010000001.1 coordinate 1,269,952, forward strand.
ACACCAGCCTGGAGTGAACGAAGCGGGGATAATCTAAGGAAAACTGGAATGGAGATCAGGCGGCCAATTCGCGAGGATGTTCAATTACTAAGTCCCTTCGTACAAATGGTTGTAGATGAAGTTTACGGGTATCTGTGGCAAATTGACTCCTCGCTCGATACTCGCGCCATGATTGCCTCCCGCATTGCAGCAGAAGACTGGTCGAAGGCTTGGGTCGCTTTCGATGGCAACACACTCGTGGGAACAGTGCTGACACGCGAAGACTGGATCGAAGACTTGTGGGTAATTCGGAGCTATAGGGGAAGAGGCATAGGGAAGAGACTATTGCTTCGTGGCGAAGAGGAGATCGTCGGAAGGGGTCATGACGTCTTGCGCCTCCGGATGGTCGAATCGAACACCAGGGCCCTTGCGTTCTATCGGCGATCAGGATGGAACACGGTAAGAGAATTTCCCCATGAAACCCTGCCTTTCATCCCTATGTTGGAACTACAGAAGACTGTTCAACCGCGATAGCTTCTCTCGTTGGTAATCGTCTGGGTTACCGATGCTCTCTGGCTACGTCGTGGACAAGCGACAACGTTTGTGGGGTGGGGTCAACATCCATCGCGTTACCTCCGGCTGCCTAACTAGCACAAAAGAGTCTGGAGCTGCTGGAAGCGTGGAAGTGTGTCTGTAGCGGCGCTCAGCTACTGTGCATTTGCAGTCAGGAGCGTACGGTGAGAATTCTTGAAATCAGGAACTCTACAGTTAGTCTCTCCACTTATTTCCCAAGCCGTAAGGACGTCCAGTCCTTGAAAGTAGGTGACCTCGCTCCTAGCGCTTTTGGTAAGCTCGCCCGCGTCGTAGCTATCACAACCCGCCGTGAGGATGTTAGCGGTAAGTTATTCGCGTGCTACACGGTCGAGGGCGGTGAACGCTCGACCATTACCAACTTGATGAAAGAGAATGAGGTCATCCGGACGATGAACCTGCACTCCCATTTCAAGAGCGTGGAGATAGACACTGCGCAACGGCTGGCCCTTTCGGTAGTTCGCACCAATGAAGCGCATTGGTCTCCGCCGGCGGTGATGCTTAACTCCTGACACTTCCGTACCGCCTCGAAGGAGTTAGGCGCAAACCACAATGGTACTGTGCGCTCGCTTGACTATAGGCCAAAACAAAGAATATTCGGACCCGCCGCCACAACAACATACTGCTTGCCGTCCACCATAAACGTCATGGGGGAGGCTTTCATGAAGGTGTTGGTGGGGAATCGCCAGAGCGTTTTGCCGTTCCGTTGATCCACCGCCGCGAAGTTTCCGTTTGGCTGACCGTAGAAAATCAGGCCTCCCGCAGTGGCGAGAACCCCCGACCAGGTCTTAGCGCGCGCCGCCCCCGGCTGCGGAACCTCCCAAGCAATCTGCCCCGTGTCAATATTGAGAGCGCGCAGAAAACGCTGGCCCTGCTCATCGGGGTAGCCACTATTGCGATCGCTAACGCATTGCTCCAGCGCCAGGAAATAGTAGAGGCGGGTCTCCGGAGAGAAAGCTGTGGAGTCCCAATTGGCGGCATCGTTGGGGCACCCACGGGGATCCTTTACCACCGGCCGTCCATCGGGTCCGATGCTCGAAGCCCAGTCGATGCGGTGCAGGAAGGGCTTGGCCAGCAGCACCTCACCGTTGGTGCGGTCAAGCACATAGAAGAAGCCGTTGCGATCCGCGTGCAGTAGCAGCTTGGAGGGCTTGCCTCGATAGACGGTGTCGACCAACACATCGGGCTCGGCGGCGTCTCGGTCCTCGACGTCGTGGGGCGTGAACTGGTAATACCATTTCAATGAACCGGTCTTGGGATTGAGAGCTAGAACGCTGTCGGTATATAAATTGTCGCCGGGCCGGTCGCGGTCGTCGCCATCAGGAAAAGGATTGCCCACGGACCAGTAGAGCGTGTCAGACGAGGGGTCATAAGAGCCGGTGGCCCAGGTGGAACCGCCGCCCGTGATTGGTTCTTTTCCCCCCAGGTGTCTATGCCGGGTTCTCCTTTGCCAGGCACAGTCCAATGCCGCCAAACAAGAGCGCCGTCATCCGGTTTAAAGGCCGCGACGAAACCGCGAATGCCCTCATCGCCACCCGAAACGCCGACGATGATCATATCGTGGACGATGAGCGGAGCGATTGTGCCGCCATAATGTTGACCTTCTCCGTCGGCCGCGATCGGTATCTCCCAGAGTAACTTTCCAGTGGCTCGCTCAAGCGCCAACAGGTGGCCATTGTCAGTAACAAAAAAGACCTTATCGCGCAAAATAGCGACTCCGCGATTGGTGCCAAGTTTTGAATCACCAACCATACCTGCGCTGGCAGGACGCGCATACTGCCATATCGTGTTGCCGGTGAGCGCGTCGATGGCGAAAACCTCGTTCGGTCCCGTTACATACAGCACTCCGCCGGCTTCGAGCGGCGTGGTTTCGAGGCCGAAGTACTGGATGGGAAAAATCCACTTCAACTTCAGCGAGGGCACATTCGCGGTATTTATCTCTTTGAGGGGACTGTAGCGATTGGCTGAGTCATTTCCGTTATAAGTCAGCCAATCGCCGGGCTTCGGCGCCGCCCAGGTGATTTTTCGCGTCGGTTGCGAGGGTATGGGCGGCCTTACAATGAGTCCCGCGTTGAGAAGGCGCAGGTACTTGGCGAGCGCCGCCCGGTCGGCGGCGGAGAGATCGGAGAAGGAAGGCATGCCGCCGGCGACATTGCCCTGCTCGAGGAACGCGCTCAGCTGCTCTGGCGATTGCCCCGCGACCCGTTGATTCATCGCGAGGCCCGGGGCTTTAGCGGAGCCGCGCGCATCTTCACCGTGGCAGCCCGCACAGTTCTTCTGAAACAATGTCTGTGACGACGATTGCTGAGCGAGCAGGAGCTGAGGCAAGAGGAAAAAAAAGACCGCGAACCATCTCGTGGATGCGACCGGCACCCCGCAGCACGTATGCGCCCGGCCATTTTCTTTCATGAATCCTTACCCCGTTTGCCTTGAAGATCGTTGACCAACAGCTCGCCCCCCCCGGCTAACGCAGATCCGATGGCTTGACACCTTTGACATAACCATCGAAACCGAAGGGATGCGGATGGTACTTACCCACTAGCCCCACCTTTGCGTTTGGCTTGATTTGCTGCTCAAGCCCGAGCGCCCAGTAGCAAGCATTCACCAGCAGCCGGCGGTTCGCTTCGGTGAGCAAATCGTCTGAAGTTCCAAGCGTAGTGGCGAAGACCCGGGCGGCCTTACCGGCGCTTCCCGTGTAGGTTTTTGTCCATGCGATTGGCATCATGGGATCGTTCACCGCGCCCGAGACCGGGGAATCTTTCGGGTCCATACCAGAGAGTACCTTCCCGAACACCAAGGTCTTGCTATCTCCGGGAAGGGGCAACCGAGCTTCATAAACGTCCGTGTTGCTCCACAACTCGCCGTCATGAATTCCCCTCAGGATAGGGTTCTTGATCTCCTGCGGATTGAGAACGCCCATGGTGCTTTGTTTCCCGTGTTGTCCGTGGTGCCTGATCCAGGTTTCGCCCAGCACCATGCGGCCGAAACCGCCATCGGGACTGTTCCAGCTGTACTTGGCATAGGTTGAACTGGATTTGAGTTGAAACGCGTGCGTGGCCGTCCGTATGCCCACAATAGGTTTGCCTGATTCCACATAGTCCACGATGTGCTTCATCTGGTCGTCCGGCAAGTCGCGAAAGCGAGTCAGGATGATCATCAGATCGGCAGAATCGAGCGCCTCCAATCCAGGGATGTTGTTTAGCTGATTGGGGTCGATTGTGCCATCCTTCGGATTGATGGCGAAAAGCACCGTGCAGTGGAACCCATGATAAGTCGATAGGATCTTAGCCAGTTGAGGCAACGACTCCTCGGAACGGTATTCTTCATCGCCGCTGATCAGAACGATGTTTTTTCCCTTGGCGTGCCCGTGCGGCTGAAAAACCAGGAACGGTTCAGCCGCATGGAGGAGCAGAGTCGGCCCGGATAGGAGTGCAAACAGCGAGAACAACCACACGATTCGGCGCATGAGCGATTCTACTGCTCGATTTTTCGCTCCAGGGCTGGATCAAGCAGGAATGCCCAAACTACTTTGTATCGCGCTATGCACGCACGTATTTGTTGAACCAGTCAATCGAGCGCTGCCAGGCCAGATCGGCCGCGGCTTTGTTGTAGCGTTCCGGCGTCGCGTCGCAATTGAAGCCATGAACGGCGCCGGGGTAAATATAGCCTTCGTGCGGAACATTGGCCGCCGTCAGGGCCTGGTCGTACGCCGGCCACGTCGAGGCCAACCGCGTGTCGAGTCCTCCGTGGTGGACCAGGATCCCCGCCTTAATCTTCGGGACGTCCTCTGCGGCAGGAGGAGCGCCGTAGAACGGCACCGCCGCCCCCAAATCGGTACTCAACCGGACCGCCAGCGTATTGGCGACGCCGCCCCCGTAACAGAAACCAGTGACACCGATCTTTCCCGTGCAGTCGGGGCGCGCTTTCAGCCACAGAGCCGCCGCCTCCATATCCGCGAGCATCTTGCCTTTGTCGACCTTGGTGAACATTAGCCCACCTTTGTAATCGTCGCCGGGGTAGCCCCCCAGGGAGGTGAGTCCATCTGGCGCAAACGCCATGAAGTTGGCGAGGGCCAGGCGCCGCGCAATGTCCTCGATATGAGGGTTGAGACCCCGGTTTTCATGGACAACCAGAATGCCGGGCAATTTCGTCGCCGTCTCAGATCGCGTATCGGCGCTGATGGGCCGCACGAGATACCCTTTGATGCTTCCGTTGCCCTGAGGCGATGGAACGGTTTCGTATGTGGCCTTGATCCGGTCATCGGTCCGAGACACCTGCTGGCCCCGAACGTAATCCGGCATCAAGGCCTCGACGATCGTCGTTACCGCCAGACCGCCCACTGCAAACCGCTGCACACCCTCCAAAAAGGCACGGCGGCTAATGTCTCCATGAATAAACAGGTTGTAGAGTTGAACAGCTTCCTGCGGCAGTTTAGGTTTTGTTTCTTCCATCGGCTGACTCCATGCCGGGAGCATATCACCTCCCGCTCTCGCACTCCGGCGACCGTCAAGGATTTTGTGCTTCCGGTGATTCAGGCGGCCTATCGACGCACTATAAGCGGCTTATAGCAGTTCTGGGTGGTACCGAATAACCTCCAGCTTTGTCACAGCAGCCATTATGTCGTATCCGCGGGTCTCAGCTGGGCGGCAGCTACCCGGACGAATAGCTCTATTCTTTGACCGCGAGCAATCGGTCAAGAGCGTCCGCCACGTACCCGACACTTGGCGGCAGAATCAGATCGCTGTGACCGCCTGAAATTTCGACAACCTCCATTTCGCGGCAGACGCTCTTCCATACCCGGAGCGGGTCTGGCCAGCGCGGATTGGGGATGCCTGCATGAAAAAAGGTTACTTTGCCGGAATACGGCTTTGGGCGATATGCGGCCATGGCGACCCGTAAACCCACAATGACCTTCCGTTGGCGCGGCGGTAGAGTGAGTACGCCTCGGAGCGCGTGCTCGTCGATGCCGGAGCGCTTTGGCGGTTTTCCAGCGACCACACGAAGCTTGTCGGCGAAATGGCCGGATTTCGAAAGAAGGTAGCCGGCGCGCTGACGCCAGGACCGGGCGCGGATCTCGCTGACCTCTAACGCAACACGGCACCGCTGGTGAAAAAGCCAGTCTCGGAACGCCAGGCACTGCTCGTCCAACTGGGTGTCCAGGAGCGCCACCAGCTCAACCTTCTCGCCACATTGCAACAACTGTTGCGCTATTTCAAGCGCGATCATTCCGCCCATAGAAAATCCTGCCAGGGCGTATGGTCCATGGGGCTGAACCGAGCGGATTTGCTCGACGTAACCCGCGGCCATATCCTCCACGCGAGAATTTGGCACTTCGCCTTCACGAAGTCCGCGGGCATGTATTCCATAGACGGCGCAATGGCAATCGATTTCCCGTGCCAATGCCCACAACTCCATCACTGTGCCGCTCATACTATGAGCGAAAAACAGCGGCCGCTCGCAGTTGCCCTCCCGGAGAATCACCAGACTGGAAGAGGAGACGGCTTCGCCGGCTTGCATCAGTAGTGCCAATTGCTCGATGGTGGGCGCATAGAGAAGGCTCTCGATCGGCAGATGGCAGCCCGTCTGCGTGCGAATCTTAGCAACCAGCCTGGCCGCGTGAATCGAATTCCCGCCAAGCTGAAAGAAATCATCCTGCGGCCCAATGGGTGAGAAGCCGAACACGTCCTCCCATGCCCCGGTAAGAAATGACTCCAGAGTCGAATCGTTGTGCCGGCCGCTAGGTCCTGGACAAGGAGTTTACTCGCCATTCTCGCTCCTCTGCGGCTCCCTGAGGCGACTCCCTAGTGACGACAGATGACGCTCCCCGGCATCTCCGAACCTTAAAGAAATTCCCTTAAGGGTAAAAATCATCGCTCCTCCCACTTCCGACAGAAGTGTTGGCAATAATGGCGCGCGCAACCACTCTTCGCTGTCTGCCGTTGTTCTCAACCTTTTCGACGCCATTACGCTTTCTTTCTGGGCGCAGATATGACCCAGCCAATTTCTATAGATACCGGCCGCGCTCGATTGCCATGTATTCTCGATCCTCTTATTCGCCAGGATGGCGGTGAGCTCCGGTAGCAACTCCTCACTTCTTCGGGCAAGCGCCTTCTCCTGGAGTGCCGTCAATTTCTCGACTGTGGTCTCATCGAAATAACTTCTTGGCATCAGCGGGTACATGGGTACGTCACCTTTGATGTAGCGCCCGGCATCCCGTTGATATTCGCGGAGCAAGGTATCGGATTCATACTCCGGATGACCCTGGAAAAAGAGGAACAGCCCTTTCTGCTGCTTCATGAATGTGTCCACACCAGCTTCCGCCGAACGTGTCAGCACGCTGTATCCGCAATCTCTAAGCTGTTCTTCGGAAACGCTATTCCAACGTGAATGCGGCAGCCTGAAATGGGACGCTGTTCCAGCAGTCAATGGATGATCCGACACCCGCGCACACTCGAAAATGCCAAACGCTTTATCATCCCTTTTCACTCGCCGAATGCCATCCATATGCAGAATCGCCGCGTGAGCCGCCAAGCACGAAAAAACGGCCGCATGGCAATTCTCCTGGGCCCATGCGAGCACTCTGGTGAAGCTTTCCCAGTAGGGCTCATCCGCCAGGTTCGCCGCCTTCGGTTCCCGTCCGGTCACAATGAGCCCATCCAGATGCCTGTCCCACAGCTCTTCGATATTCGAATAGCGGCTCCTGATATGGGCGGCGGCAACGCCACTACGGGGAACTCCCGGCAGCGTGTAGAACGACAAACGAATCGGCACGTTGCCCGAGGCCGAGGTGAGCAGCGAAATAAACTGGCGTTCTGTTGCCTTGAGCGCCTCGTCGGGCATGTTGTTGACCAGGCCGATCTCGAGACAGCCGTTGGGTTCAGCGTTAAACAAAACGGACATCAGGGGCCCCCTTCGTAGTGACCAGCGTGCTGGCATCGAGGGCCTGCTTCAAGTCCGCAATGATGTCGTCACTGTGCTCGATTCCGATACTGAGGCGAATCATCTCCGGCACAACGCCGGCGTTGCGTTGCTCTTCCGGCGACATCTGCCGGTGAGTGGTGGAAGCGGGATGGCAGGATAGCGACTTGGCATCGCCAAGATTCACCAGGCGCTTAATCAACTTGAGCGCGTCATAGAATTTGACCGCAGCCTCGTAGCCGCCCCTAAGACCTACAGCCATCAGGGAGCACGCTTTGTCACCCAGGTACTTCTGTGCCAAATCGTAGTAAGGGCTCTCAGGAAAACCTGCATAAGTGATCCATGCGATCCGGCCGTCGTCGCGCAAGAACTCCGCGACTTTTCTGCCATTCTCCACGTGGCGCTCTACCCGTAGCGCGACCGTCTCGATCCCTTGCAGAAGCAGAAACGCGCTTAACGGAGAAAGCACCGCCCCCGTCGTCCGCTGGTAGATAGCGCGGCAACGGCCCAGGTAAGCGCCTTTACCGAAATGTTCGCTATAGATCAAGCCATGATAGGAAGGGTCCGGTTGATTGAAAATGGGAAAGCGGTCAACGTGCTCTTGCCAGGGAAAATTGCCGCTATCCACAATAGCTCCCCCGAGAGTGGTGCCGTGGCCGCCCATAAACTTGGTCAGCGATTGCACAACAATGTCGGCACCAAACTCAATCGGACGCAGCAGGATAGGTGTGGCGACCGTGTTATCGACGATCAGCGGCACTCCATGTCGATGCGCCACCTGGGCCAGGCCCTCGATGTCGCAGACGTTCCCCGCCGGGTTGCCAACGCTTTCGCAGAACACAGCGCGCGTATTGTGGTCGATCAGCCTTTCCACTGCCTCCGGCCGATCTGTCTCCGCGAAGCGGACACTGACTCCCTGGCTAGGCAGAAGATGGGCGAACAGGGTATGGGTGGTGCCATAAAGCTGCGGAGTGGAGATGATATTGCATCCCAGTTCGGTCACATTTTGCACCGCGTACGTCACCGCTGCCTGACCGCTGGCGACGCACATTGCGTCCCGCCCTCCTTCGAGCGCAGCGACGCGTCGCTCCAGCACCGCAGTGGTCGGATTGCTGATGCGGGTATAGCGGTACCCGTCCACCTCCAGGTTGAACAGCGCCGCTGCATGCTCCGTGCTATCGAATGCATAAGCAACCGTCTGGTAAATCGGCACCGCGACCGCCTTGGTCGTGGGATCGATGTCGTAACCGCTGTGGATAGCAATGGTTTCCCGTTTCATTCGTTTACCTGTCCTTGGCCCGTCCCGGTGATTGGTTGTTCCTCCGGGATTGCAAGCAGGCGATTCATCTCGCTCACCACCCAGTGAATGTCTCTTTCAGTCGTTCGAAAACTCGTAATACACGCGCGCACCACAGGAATATTGCCCACTCGCGCCTCTGACATCCACGCGATTTGACGCTTGTGCAGCGATGCCAGAAATTCACCCGGCACCAACCCATCCCGGGTGAAGCAAACCAGCGGCAGCGGTGTCGAGTTGAGAATTGACCATCCCGAAGCTCCCAGCGCGCCTCGCAGAACATTGCCCATGTGCGTCTGGTGCTCGATCATCTCGGCATAGCCGGATTCGCCCTGTTGCGCAAGCGCCATAAAAAGCTTTAGGCCGATAAACCGCCGCGACCACTGTGCTGAGTTGGTATAGGGATCAAACACCGGGCCTACCTTCTTGCCGGGCATGTAGGAAACATCTGCGCGAAAGGCCTCGGCGACCGTATCAGGATGGCGGCAGAAGAACATTCCGCAGCCCATCGAAACCGAAAGCCATTTATGCGCATCGCAGGTGATGGAATCCGCGTCACCGATACCATCCAGATAATGCTTCAGGCTGGGAGCAAGGATGGCGCTGCCGCCCCACGCCGCGTCGACGTGAAACCACAGTCCCTGCTCGCGGCAGAATTGTGCGATCTCCGGTAAGGGATCGATCACTCCAGTCGCCGTCGTTCCTGCGGTACCGATAACCATGAAGGGGAGGAAACCATTGTTTCGATCCTCCGCCACCCATCGTTGCAGCTGGTTGAGGTTCATCTTCAAATCGCTGCCGGTGGATACGATTCGCAGCGCTCTTCGCCCCAACCCCGTCATGTGTGCGATCTTGTTGTAACCGTGATGCGCCTCAGCCGTAAGGTAGATCGACGGCGTGGCATGCAGGTGGCGAAGACCGTGTTCCCCATAATCGGGGAACGCGCGGGTGAGCGCCACCACCACCGCAGAGAGGTTCGCCTCTGTTCCGCCGCTGGTGAACGTCGCAATGCAGTTTTGCGGGAGGCCAAACTTCTCCGCAAGCCAACCAAGCGTGTGCCGTTCGATCTCATTGGCCGCCGGCGAGGTACGCCAGTTCGCCAACTGGGAGTTATACATCGCGACCAGAGTGTCGGCTACCACGGAAGCCAGTGTCACGCTAGGGTTAAACAGGCCAAAGTAGCGGGGATGCGTAACCTGGACCTGCCAGGTACGCAGCATCTTTTCAACATCGCTCACTACTTCCTCGAGTGGTGATGTCTGATGGAAGTCGTAACGTGACGCAAGGTAGGTTCGCACCTCTTCCGCCGTCACGGTGGGTAGGATGGGGCCCTCCGCAATATCAGACTGCAGTTGCGTGAAGTCAGACCGGATTTCGTCGATGAACATCAGTAACTTCCCCACCCAACTGCATGCCTAGAAGCGAATAGCGCCCTTTTGAATGCGTTCATACAACTGCTGGTCGAGCCGGATGAATGCACCCGATTCCAGGTTGTTGAAATAAACGGCATCATCGCTCGCGGCCGGGTTGAATCCCTGGCGAACCAGGCCGGTCTTCGAGTATTTGAAAGTTCCTGTCAAATCCATGTTCTTTCGGATCCGCAGAAACAAAGGCCGCGCGTAGGGGGGGAGGCGATCCATTAAGTGCTGGCGGAATTCTGCCAGGTCCAGTTCATCTTCGCTGGCCAGCGTAACCATACCGGCGCGGCCCTCGGTCGCGGGAACGGCTACGCCGTATACATTTGCGTGCTTCACTCCGGGGAAGGCACAGATGGCTTCGGCAACTTCACACGTGGCAACATTCTCGCCCTTCCAGCGGAACGTATCGCCAATGCGATCGACAAAATAAAAATAACCCTGTTCGTCCTTGCGCATCAGGTCACCGGTACGAATCCACACGTCTCCCGGCTCAAACACATTGCGCAGGATCTTGCGCTCTGAGGCCTCAGTATTGGTGTAGCCTTCAAAGCGGCTACCTATATTAGATGGATCGCCTGAAACCTTGCCGATGGCTTCGCCGGCCTCGTTAGGAGCGCAGCGAACACAGAAACCCTGCGGGTCGCGCACTGGTTCACCCTTCTCCACATCGAATACCACCAGCGCGGGAGAGAAGCGATGCGTCAAGTAGCCTGGAATATGACCGATAGCCCCGCGCTTACCTTGAACGTTGAAGAGCGAAACGCCGCCCTCAGTGGAAGCATAGAACTCAAATATCTGAGGAATGGAAAACCGATTCTTAAACGCGTCCCACACTTCGGGCGCCAGCCCATTGCCGCAAGCCATCCTGATGCGATGGGTAGTCTCGTTGGCCGACAATGGAGCGTGCAATAGGTAGCGGCAAAGTTCGCCGATGTATTGGAACATCGTACAGTCCCAGCGCACGATGTCATTCCAGAACTGGCTCGCGGAAAATCTCTCCCGCAGGATGACTGTCCCGCCCGCCACCAGAATCGCCCCCGGTACCTGCACCCCGCCAACACTGTGGTACATGGGCAAACTGTTATACATCCGGTCAGTTGCTTGCGCACCCATCATGCCGGCAAACCAGTGGCTCCATTGCATGATCCGCGCGTGGCTGACGTTGGCGGCTTTCGGCAGCCCGGTTGTACCGGAGGTATAGATGTAGAGTGCTGTATCTTCAATGGTCGGTGGCCGCTTTTCGTCCTCGCTGAGCGGGCCGCCGGGCTTTGCTTCGATTTCCAGATCAAGACGCGGCCACGAGCTGGGTTCGTTGCCATGAATCCAGATCGCGGGCGCGAGCGACAGCTCCGGCAGAGCAGAGGCTAGTTGGCCGGCGAACTCCGAAGCGACAATGAGATGTGTTGGAGATACAACATTGACGCAGTGGGCTAGCGAAGAACCCGTCAAATTTACGTTGAGCAGGGAAACGATGCCCCCCACGCTGCTGATACCGAGCCATATGGCAAGGTATTCAGGTCGATTGGTCATCAGCAGGCCGACCACCTCGCCTTTGGCTACGCCATGGTCAAGCGCCCAGCGCGCGTATTGATTGATTCGCTGCGAGAGTTGCCCATAGGTCATACACTCCCGGTCGGAGAGCAGCGCCGGCGTGTCACCTAGTTGCACGGCACGTTCCGCAATCACTGTGGAAAGAATGCGATCACGATTGCGCGCAATGGGCGCTGTCAGCTCCAAAGCGCGCAGCCACGCTTTCCCCGGCGAGACGCCGCCGGGTGCGGGCGCAATTGTTTCGAATGAGCTCAAGCCGTGCTCCCCGCGTCCACTGTCATGACCGTGCCGGTGATGTTCTTAGCTCCATGGCTGAGCAGAAATTCCACCGCATTGGCCACATCTTCCACTTCGACCAGTCGCTTCAGGGCGCTACGGCGCACAATCTGCTCCCGTTGCTCTTCCTTCATCCCCCGCGTCATTTCGGTATCCACAAAACCGGGAGCAACGACATTCACGGTGATCCCAAGCCTTCCCACCTCTCTGGCGAGCGAACGGGTAAAGCCGACGAGCGAAGCCTTGGTGGCGCTATAAACAGAGAGTCCACTGTAGCCGGTGAAGGCAACTATCGAGCCGATATGAACGATTCGGCCGCCTCCATCCGCCATCATGGAGCGCACTACGAATTTCGTCATCACCATGGGTGAGAGCAGATTCAAGCGCACCACCTGCTCCATCTGAGAAACTTGCATCATCGCCAGCATTCCTTCAACGCTGGTGCCCGCATTGTTCACCAGTCCATAGATCGGCCCGAAGTCTTTGCGCAGTTTCTTCACCAAACCCGCTATCCCCTCCAGATCAGCAAGATCAAACGAAGCAAACTGAACGCATCCAGGCTTCCCGCTTTCCTGCATCAAGGCCTTGAGTTCCGGGCTTTCGTTCCGTGCGATCGCAATTACGCGATAACCCTGTTCCGCCAGCTTGCCCGCGATCCCCAGGCCCAATCCTTTGCTGCCTCCAGTCACAATCACATTACGCATGGCGTGGCCGCATGAGCTTCCCGGACTCAGCAACCGGCAGCTTAGAAACGAAATTAATGGCGGCCGGAACCTTGTGGGAGGCAAGTTCCTGGCGGCATAACAGCAAGATGTCTTGCTGAATCTGACGCTCGCCGTCGCTCTCAGGCCCGGGTGCGGACCGTAAAACAACATCTGCAACCACCAGCGCGCCGGTGATGGGATTCTTCTTGGTTCGGACCAGCGACATCCGAACCTTAGGATGGCGATTGATCACCGCTTCCACTTCCTCGGGATGCACCTTCAATCCCCCAACATTAATGACTCCATCACGCCGGCCAACGAAGTAGTAGCGCTCGTTTCGCAGATCGAGGATGTCTGTCGTGTCGACAAAGCCGTCCGCATCCTTAAGTGGGCCATGTACTTCATCCAGGTACCTGCTCGCTGTGCGCGGAGAGCGAATGCGAAGAGAGCCATTCTCGACTTTCATTTCAACGCCCCGCGTACCCTCGAGCACACCGCAGGGAAACCCGCTCATACCGTCGTTGACGTCAAAGGCCACTCCAGCTTCGGTGGTGGCAAAGGCGTGAGCGATGCGTGCCTGCGGATAGACTTGCGCAAGATGGCTGAGGATTCCCTGATCCGCAATCTCTCCCGATAGACGAACGTATTCGGGTGCAATCAAGCGAGCGGAAGAACTCATCAGGACGCGTCGCCAATGCGTGGGTGTGCCGGAGATGTGGGTTACTCCATATGCGCCGACGCTGGCCAGGAAGTCGGCGATGGATCTTTGCGCGCTCGACAAGAGCAGGGAACTACCGGTCAGGATGGCGCGCAACAATATCTGCAGACCTCCATAACGCCGGATATCGTAGAACGTGCTCCAAATCACGCGGCCATTTCCGGGCTTGCCGTCGATTGCTCCTGCCAGGCTCTCCAATGTATGGACCACCAGCTTCGGCACTCCCGTAGTCCCTGACGTCAGGAGCACCCATTCTGTTTGGTATCGGCCGGGTGAGACATAACCTTTAGGGACGATTTTCCCGTCGCAATGAATAAAAGAGCTCACCGTGCCCGTTCCAGGGCGGTCTATGATCCGATCGGAAACAATTGCATCTACTTCCGCAGACCTGACAATCGAAGGGAGATATTCTTCCGCTAACTCGGGGGAACATAGAACCATGCGCCGGGCGATCCCGTCGAGTTCGATGAGCGCCGCCGCAGCGATCAGCTGGTCAGTGGTCGCAATGAGAACAGAACTTCCGTTTAGCTCCTGGCATCGGCCGCCAAGCACAGAACCCGTCAGCAAATCGCGCAGAGCAAGGCTCGTCTCCCCGCTGGAGACAAAAGGATCGCATGCGTCGACCGTAGTGCTGACCGCCTCCCAAAGGGAGGCCGGACTATTTTGCAACATGTTCATAAAGGTTCACGAAATCGCCGAACGTAACCGGAAACCCGATATCCTCCGAAGCCGTAAACGGGTCGACTCCAAGAGAGTCTTCCAGGCGGCTCACAAGGATAGCGAAACAAAGTGAATCGAGCCCTGAGTTCAAAAGTTCCAGCCCGTCCGTCAGGGGAGCCAGCCGTTTGTGTTGTTCCTGAGCGACTTGCTTGAATTGAGTTACGATTTCCGTTCGCACATTCATGGTCAGTGTCTTCCCTTTTAACGTGCTCTCTACGCGTGCTCGGCGACCTGGAGTAGCTGGATGATCAAAGTTCACAGCAGGATGAGGGACGCCCTCTTGTAGACGTCCTCGCCCTCGTTCGCCAGATCATCGCACCTGAGAACCTCGATCCCCCTGTGCCCGGGCCGCCAACCCGAGCGACAAGGGTACACTTTAGGCCGCAGGTACGCTCGCGTGCCCGTTTCCATTGATGGTCTGGATCAAAGCGCGAAGATCGTTTATACCTTCAAACAGATCGGACGCCGGATCGGGTGGATTGATCGCTGCCTCTGCCGTGAGCGCCCGCAAAAGGCCTTCGGAGTGAGCAATGTCGCAAACTCCGTGCACATCGGTATATTCAAGATCCGTAGAGCCTTGGGCCACCGCAAGATCCGCCAGGTACGACATGAATCGTTGGATGTAGCTTTCAAAAAAGCCCATGGTAAGTACGTTCTGCACTCCCTGCAGGCGCCCCAGGAACATGCGGACCTTGGTCAATCCATCGCTCACCGCCATGGCGTCTGCGTCTGTTGGGTAGGCATGCGCGGCAATCGCAAATCTCCGCAGCATCTCGGGATGACAATCGGCAATTTCTTCCCGAAGGTTGTCGATCAAGATGGGGCGTGCCTCCTCCGACTGGACAGACAGATAAGCTGCCGTCATCCAGTAAATGAAGTTGCCTTCGAGAACAGCGCTGTATCGTGCGATGATCCCGCGCCGTTGTTCGGGAGCAAGGTCTTTAGGGTTTGGAAGCGCTGCAACCAAACTCTCAATTTCGGTATCAATCCGCGGCTTAATGGACGACAGGTCCTGAATCTCGGGCACGACGAGCAAAGTAGTCATAGTTATCCTCTGTGGTGTGAAAGCTGGGTGATGGGGTCCGAAAATCACGACGTGCAGGTTACGGAGCCCGGCTCACAAGGCACAGGCAAGGGGGCGCCAGCCTTGGCATTCGAAATAGGTAGATCACGACGAAGATTTATCGATAAGAGACACTCCGGGGCATTTAAACGGCTATTGCCCCGGGGAGGAGAAGGGCGTTTAACTTACAACAACCAGGCGAAATAAAATCACTCGAACTTTCCGGCCGATAAGCTTAACGGCCGGCGGAGAAAATACAGCAGTGCGTGGGGCGTCTTGGTCTGCGGTCTGACCCTCGTGCGCCCTCTGAGCCATACAGTACTTCACGGCCAGAGCGATGGGTGTCACAATCTTGTCACATTTTTGTCACTTCTTGCATCTCAAAGGTAGCTGTGTTGCCGGATGCGTGAGCGGGCGCGATTATCGTCGAAATGACTGATCGTGAGCTGCCAATGCCCGCATGCATAGAGAGAGATGAGGAGCATCGGACAGCTCGATACTCGCGCGATCGAGACTGAATTTACTGGTTCGCCGTGCGTAGAGTTACAAACGAGACACCGAGCGGGACGTCATCCCGCGCTGTGATTCGGACGAGGACCTGCCAATTCGCCGGAATCACGCCGTTAGGGGACGCGGCCTTGAGTTTTTCGAATACCGGTTTCATCTGACTGGGATCGACGAAAAAGTCACCCACGCCCGCAGTTCCGGTGCTCGTAAGCCCAGCCAATACGAGCATGCGCGAGCCCGAAGGCGACTGCGACATCCAGATGAGTCCATAGTCCACCAGCACTCGTCCGTCGAACTTCTGCATGTAAACGGCTTGTTCTCCCGGCCTTGGCCGCTTGTTGTAGATGACGTCATGTTCCCACCTGAAATTAGCGCCGCTGAGATTGGTCTGCGTCCATGGCGTCATGTGGCGTGCTCCGAGCAGGATAAAGTTTTGCCCCCGAGCTTCATCCCAGTTGAGAAAGCGGCCTTCCGTTAATTGTGCGGGCCGGTCGAGTACGTTGAAAAGTTTTTCCAGGTCGAATGCCGATTGGGCCTCGCCCAGGCCCGTGTAGTCGGTCGTATCCAGCGCAAGATAGTGATAGGGGAACTCAGCTTGTGGGTCGTCCGCTCCGCCCGTTAGATGGCGGGAAAGAGGCTGGGGAACAGGTATCTTCTTTTCTCTACGATCGGCCTCCGGATCGGGAGTGGGCGAAACGCTTCCACGATAAAGAAAAAGTGCCGGGTTACTTAAAACAATCTTTGTATCCTGTTGCGGGTCGGTCACGATCGGACCGAGCAACTCCTTATAGAACCCATACTGGGCAGTTGCACGCTGCTGCAGGGCAGAGGTTGCATGGAGCACTCCAAATTTCCAGCCCACAGCAAGAAATATCAGGCAAAACAAACCGCCGAGCATAAGCGGCTGCCACCATTTGCTCGGGACGTGCCCGGTCGCTGGTATTCGCTGCAGCGGCGTATCCAAAGGCGCGGGAGCCGAAGCCGTACTGTGGCTTTCTTCTTCGACGCACACCGAAGACACGGCATACCCGTCGACCACATAATGAAATTCGGGGATATAGGATCCCGATCGCAATTCAATGCGCAACGCCGAGGGGCCGGCTGTTTTATAAAAACGGAGCAGACGTTTGCGAACATCGCTCGCGGTTACGCGGACGATGGAATCGCCGTTGGTATCGTAGCTAGCCTCTCGTCCGAAAAGACGGATGCCAAGGATGCGCTCCTTGATTCCGTCGAAATCTCCGGTCAGAGCGTGTTCTACGACGTGGGAAAGGAATTCCTGACAGCGGCGGCTGCTGCGGAACGCACTGCTCGCAATAATCTCCGCCAGATGTAACCGAATCTCACTTGCGTACGAGACTACCTCGGACACCTTCGCTACGGCCGCATCATGCGCCGCATTATCGATTCGCCCGGCCAACTGCGCTCTCCCGGCTATCCTTTATAGACTTCCAACTCTGCATGGTCAAGATTAACGCTTCTAACGTTCTCTCTCTCTCCGGGAGATAATTTGTAACCGTCCCGTTTCAAAGGGGTTGGAGCCGCACCGCTTTTAACGTGCTGCTTCAGCTGCTCCTCACGTTCCTGACGTTTTCGACTCTGCAAACGGTTCCTACTATTCGTTGCGGTTGGCCTTCATGCGCAAAACGACGTGCAAGACCGCAGCCAATCGGAGGCACACAAATGCATCACATAGAGCTATCACCGGGCAAGTATCTATGGACACGTATCTGCCAGCTGGCCGGCCTGGTCTGTTTCTCCGTACTACTATGTGGGACGCTCCACGCTCAAAATACTTACGGATCGAGTGTGGGAACGATCACCGACAACTCCGGCGCCGTGCTCCCCGGGGCGACGGTCACTTTGACCAACATCGACACCGGCGATCAGCGGACGACGAAAACGAACGCCGGCGGCGACTACCAGTTTGTGAATCTGCCGCCCGGAAACTACAAGATTGATGTGGCGGCGAGCGGCTTTAAACATTTCACCCGCACCAATGTGCTGGTGCTGGTACAGGGCTCCACACGCGTCGATGCCGCGCTCCAACTGGGAGACATAAGTCAGACCGTCGAAGTTACCTCGCAGGCACCGCTACTGGAAACGCAGCAGGCCACGGTGGGTCAGGCGGTGGCAGGCAGGGCGGTCACCGAACTCCCGCTGAACGGCCGCGACGTTTTTAACCTGCTTGCGCTCGCTCCCGGAGTCGTCCCCCAAGGCCAGGCGTTGAATGGCAACCCAGTCACCAGCGGCCTCTCTACTTTCGCCTGGGGCAACTATCAGATCTCTGGAGGAATTCCCAATACGGGCGCCACCTTCATTGATGGCGCCCCAATCAATTCTGGCTACATCAATTCCGTGGCCCTGGTCCCCACCCAGGATTCGATACAGGAATTCCGCGTGGAATCGAACAACATCGGCCCGGAATACGGCGGCACCACAGATGGGGTCATCACCATGGCCACCAAGAGCGGCAGCAATGCATTCCACGGTTCCGCATATGACTTCTTACGCAACACGATCCTGAATGCCAACACATTTTTCTCAAATCGCGCGGGGTTGTCACGCCCTGCCTTTATCCAAAACCAATATGGCGCAACCCTGGGCGGCCCGATCAAGAAGGACAAGTTCTTTTTCTTTGGCAGCTACGAAGGGGTTCGCGCCGCCATCGGTTCCACCTCCACTTCGTCAGTCCCGACCGCTGCCGAGCGCGAGGGAAATTTTGCCGGCGCCGCCGCCATCACCGACCCCGGGCAATTCAACAGCAGCGGTACCTTCGTCCCCAGCGCTCCGGGTACAACGTTCGCCGGCAACATCATCCCCGCCAGCCGCATCGACCCCACCGCCACGGCCCTGCTCAATTATTGGCCATTGCCTAATCTTCCAGGCACGACCAACAATTTCACCAACAACTACACCACCCATCCCACTGGATCCCAATACGTGGCCCGTCTCGATTGGAATGCCAGTGAGAAGCAACGCATTTTTGGACGTTACACCTACTGGACCGGTTTCAGCCCGTCCGGTCTTCCGTATGGCTATATTGACAATCCATCGAGAACGTCAGTGGCCACGCATCAGGCGGTGTTGGGCGACAGCTACACGCTGAATCCGAGCACTGTTCTTGATTTCCGTCTCTCTTACCTGCGCTACACCTTCCTGAGCGGAAACACGGGGATCCCCTTTAACATCGGATTCACAGGCTGGCCTGCGGAACAGATCGCCCAGTTGAATAACCCGGTTATTCCGAGTATTCAGGTGTCAGGATTTTCGGGCAATGGTGGAGGCGGCCAGTACATCATCGCCGTCGAGGATAACGATGCGCTCTCGGGCAGCGTGACCAAGATCCTGGGGCGCCACACGTTGCGCTTCGGCGGCGAGTTTCGGCGCGTACCCAACAACTATGGCCAAACGAATTCTGCCGACGTGGAGACGTTCAATTTTAATAATGCTTTTACCGGCAATCCGTTCGCTTCTTACCTGTTGGGTCTGCCGCAAAGCACCATCACCGAAAACATCATCCTGGTCGCCTCCAGAGCCTACTACGGCGGGGTGTACCTGGGCGATACCTTTCAGGCCAGCAATCGTCTGACCGTCAACGGCGGAATACGCTGGGAATATCCCGGATACTGGACCGAACGCCATGACCGGCAAACCGTGTTTCTTCCCGATGAGACCAATCCTTTGGCAGCGCAAACAGGATTGAACCTGCCTGGCAACGTAGAGTTGGTGAACACGCCGGCCTATCCTCATCGAACCAACGTGCTGCCCCACTATGATCTGTTCTCACCTCGTTTAGGTTTAGCGTACCGGCTGACCAACAGTTTAGTGGTTCGCAGTGGGTTCGCTATTCTCTTTGCCCCGACGGCCGCGATTCAACAAAACGCTCAGCCTTACCAGTCTCCACTCAACCTCGCCTTTACCCAAATCAACACCAGCACCGAGCCGGTCAATTCGCTGAGCAATCCTTTCGCCGGCGGCGTGCTACAGCCGGTGGGCCGGAGCCCCAATTATTTGAGCGTGGTCCAAGGGCAATCTGTCGTCACGTCCGTTCCCCATGAAGCCGCGACCTACGTGGAGCAGTGGAACCTCGATGTGCAGAAAGATCTTGGCCATCAAACACTGCTCGATGTGGCCTACGTTGCCAACCACGGAGTCCATCAGCAAGCCGCAGCCGGTGTGAATGACAACGGCTTCGGTCTGGACCAGATTCCGGACAGCGACCTGTATCTTGGTTCGGCGCTGCTGAATCCCGTGCCCAATCCGTTTTACGGATTGATTTCATCCGGAAATTTAGCGGGTAAGACGATTCCCGCAGGGCAGCTGCTGCGACCCTATCCGCAGTATTACAACTTGAACAACCCGGCCAACACCGTCGCCGGTTCCACCTACAACGCGATGCAGGTAAAGGTGGAGAAGCGCTTCAACCAGGGCGGCATGTTACTGGCGGACTACACCTGGGCCAAGAATATCGGCACCGCGGACACCCAAACCGGCTTTCTCGAAGGCGGCGTGCAAGAAGGGCAGTACCAGGATTGGGACAATATCGGGGCGGAGTATTCCCAGCTTAGTTACAACGTGCCTAACCGGTTCGTGTTGAGCTACGTGCTAGACTTGCCGGTGGGCAAAGGAAAGCGGTACCTGGCAAATACCAGTGGGATCGTCGACAAGGCTATTTCCGGATGGGGTCTCGACGGAATCACCACTCTGCAGAGCGGCTTTCCCCTGGTGCTGACCGCGCAGCCTACCTTTATCAGTTCCAACTTCGGTGCCGGCGCGCCCCGGCCGAACGTAACCCCCAACTGCTCGAAGAGCGTGCCGGGTGGAGAGGTGGCGAGGGTGAATGGCTGGTTCAATACCACTTGTTTCACGCAGCCGTCCAATTTTGGTTTTGGCAACGAGAACCGCGTCGATTCGCAACTTCGTACCAGTGGCGTCGCCAATTCAGATATCGCAGCCTTCAAGGGAACTGCCATCAACGAGCGATTTAATCTGGTGTTCCGGGCCGAGATTTTTAACCTTTTTAATCGGGTTCAGTTCGGCTACCCCAACACTGTCTGCTGCAGCGATACCAATGCCTCGTTCGGCCTGGTGAGCGGCCAGACCAACCAGCCGCGAATATTCCAGTTTGCGCTGCGGCTGACTTACTAGATGGAATGCATCCTGAATTGAAAGAGAACGATGAATCGAAGAGAGCTACTCAAGTCAGCCGCGGTCTCACTTCCTTTGCTTTCTGTTGCCGGTGCTCAGGAAGTTGCCGCCAGACGCAACGGACTTCCGCCACTCACGATCAAGGATTGCAAGGTCATCACGACCAGCGGTGGCAGCCACTATCGTTGGATCTTCCTCAAGATCATCACCAGCGAGCCTGGCCTCTACGGCATCGGCTCGGCCAACAATAACTACGAGACCATGGCGGTGGTGGCTGCTCTTGAAGATCATTTGAAGCCGTGGCTGATCGGCAAAGACCCGGACCGGATTGAAGACCTGTGGCAGTCGGCCCAGATGAGCACCTACTGGCGCAACGGTCCGGTGAACAACAACATGCTCTCCGCCATGGACATGGCGTTGTGGGACATCAAGGGCAAGCGAGCCGGCATGCCGGTGTACGAAATGCTGGGAGGCAAGGCGCGCGACGGCGTCCCCGTTTACGACCATCAAGGCGGCAAGACCAAAGAAGAGTGTTTGGACGCCTTGCAAAAGTCGCTGGCCAACGGATTCACCCACGTGCGCATCCAGCTTGGCGGTTACGGTGGAGGCGGCTTTACTCCGCAGGGAGAAGGCAATCGTCCGGAAGGCGGTTACCAGGGTCGCGCCTTCGACGAGCAGGAGCTGGTCGATACCATCCCTCCTCTATTCGAGTACCTGCGGGACAAGGCGGGCTTCGGGCCGAAACTTATTCACGATGTGCATTCGCATCTGAGCGGCATGAACGCGGTCGAACTGGCGCGGCGGCTGCAGCCTTACCAGATGTTCTATGTCGAAGACATTCTTCCCCCGGAGCAGCTCGCCTACTACCGCAACATCCGCGAGATCTGTACTACCCCGCAGGCAGTGGGCGAAGTATTTTCCCATCCTTACGAGGTAATACCGCTGGTGACGGACCGGCTGATCGACTTCATTCGCTGCCGGGTGGCGGCGACCGGCGGCATTACTCCGATCAAGAAGCTCACCACGCTGTGCGAGATTTTCGGCGTCCGCACGGCGTTTCAGGAAGGCGGCGAAAACGATCCCATCAACCAATTGGCGAGCTACCATGTAGATATTTCCAGCAGCGCGTTCGGCATTCAGGAGGAGAACCATTTTCCCGCGATCGTGCATGAGATGTTTCCCGGGATGGGAGAAATCCGCAAAGGGTATCTCTATGGCAGCGGCAAGCCCGGCCTCGGAGTCGACATCAATGAAGAGCTCGCGGCCAGGAATCCGCTGGGACCTATCCCGGATGGTGGCGCCTATCCCACGGACCGCACGATTGATGGAACAGTGGTGAAGCCGTAGAGTGATTCCGTTCATACTTTGCGTATGGGTGAAACCCCGGGGAACGACTATCCACGGGAAAGGTAAAGAGACTCAATGGTGAATATGGATCGAAGAGCTTTTTTGCAGAGCGCGGCCGCGACTGCGCTTACGGCCTCTATGCCGGCCGCTGTCGATGCCCAGGCGACGCCTGCCAACACGAAAGACAAGATGGTCGGGATCCAGGTGGGGGCCGTTTCCTTCGTCGATGAGGGGACAGACAAGGTGCTCGATGAGTTCCAGAGGGACGCTGCAGTAAATACGCTTTTTCTGGCGACGTTTACCTATGGGCGGGGTATCGCGGGGCGGCAGGTTCCCGGGCAGCCACTGCCCGATCATGGTAAACAGGAATATGACACAGGCACATTCTACGGCGGCAACTACGCCACGATCCATCCGGAGTACTACAAGAACACTGTTTTCAAGGGCACACGCGCAACCGATTTAGGCGACTATGATGTACTGCAGGCTGTATTGCCGGCGGCCAGGAAGCGCGGCATCAAAACTATCTGCTGGTTTGAAGACGTCTTTCGCAAAGACCTGCCCAACATCGACCAACTGCAGGAGAAGCAACTCTCCGGCCAAAACGCGGCGACGCTGTGCTTCAACAATCCGAATTACCGGAATTTCCTTTTGGGTGTGGTTGACGATTGGTCTCACTCCTACGATATCGATGGGGTAATGTGGGGATCCGAGCGTCAGGGAGCATTTTCGAATGCGCTCGGGGCAAGCGCCGGCGGCCGTACCAGCAATCCACATAACGTGACTTGCTTTTGCCAGTACTGTGAGGCCAAAGCCAGGGAGCGCGGCATCAGCCCCGAGCGGGCACGGCAAGGGTTCCTCGAATTAGCAAAATTCGTCGATGCCGGCCGCGAAGGCCAGAGACCGGTGGATGGATACTACGTCGAGCTGTGGCGTCTTATGCTGCGCTATCCGGAGCTTCTTGCCTGGGAGATGTTGTGGACTGATAGCCTGCGCGAGACCTATGCGGCTATCTACAAGCAGGTGAAAGATGCCAAATCCTCCTTGGGTGTTGGGTGGCACATCTGGCACACCAATTCTTTCAATCCTATTTATCGCGCCGAGCAGGATCTGCAGGCAATCGCGCCTGTGTCTGATTTTCTGAAGATAGTTATTTATCACAATTGCGGTGGCGAACGGATGGCCGATTACATTGAGAGCGTTCACCAGACCCTCTACGGTGACGTGCCGCAGCAGGAGCTGCTGGACTTTCATTATCGGGTACTGGATTACAAGGAGAGGAGCCTGGCTGAGATTCCTTTTACCGGATTGTCGGCTGACTATGTCTACCGCGAAACGAAACGTGCACGCGCGGGACTCGAAGGTACCAGGACCAAATTGTGGCCGGGAATCGACATTGACATTCCGACCGCTGCGAATCACAGCAAGTGCACGCCGGAAGGAACCAGGGATGCGGTGCTCGCCGCCTTCCACGGGGGAGCAGACGGTGTGATTCTATCGCGGAAGTATTCGGAGATGAAGCTGGCCAATCTCAAGGGCGCGGGGCTGGCGCTTCAGCAACTTGGCTTGACCTGAACCCTAGGCAGTCGAACCCTGCGAGGTCTTCATGTCCAGCGCCACATCGACGATCATATCTTCCTGGCCCCCAACCATCTTTCGTTCACCGATTTCCAGAAGGATCGCTCTCGCGTCGAGATTGTAGGTTTTGGCGGCCACCTCAGCGTGGCGAAGAAAGCTCGAATAGACGCCTGCATAACCCAGTGACAGTGTTTCGCGATCAACCCGGACCGGCCGGTCCTGAATGGGGCGGACATGGTCGTCTGCTGCATCCATGAGTTTGTACAGGTTGCAGCCGTGGGAGAAACGACTGCTCTCGCGTTCGAGCGCCGCAATGAATGCCTCAATCGGCGTATTTCCCGCTCCTGCGCCCATCCCGGCAAGAGAGGCATCCACGCGGATGGCGCCGTGTTCAATCGCGCCAAGCGAGTTTGCAACACTCATGGAAAGGTTCTGATGGGAATGGACCCCGACCTGCGTCTCGGGCTTGAGCGCGGCACGCAACGCGTCGATGCGTTCAAGATACTTGTTCGGTGTCATGGCACCGGCGCTGTCCGTGACGTAAACGCAGTGAGCTCCGTAGGTCTCCATGAGCATCGCTTGCCGGGCAAGCTCCGCGGGGGACGCCATGTGCGCCATCATGAGGAATCCAGCCACGTCCATCCCGAGATTGCGCGCTGCCGCGATGTGCTGAGCAGCGACATCGGCCTCGGTGCAGTGGGTGGCGACGCGCACAGAACGGGCTCCAGCGAGACATGCGTCCTTCAGGTCACGCACGGTGCCAATGCCCGGGATGAGTAGTGTGGTGAGGCGCGCATTCTTAATCACGTCTGCTGCAGCTTCGAGCCACTTCAGGTCGGAATGAGCGCCGAAACCGTAGTTGAAGCTCGATCCCGAGAGTCCATCTCCATGCGCAACCTCAATTGCATCGACGCCGGTGTCATCCAAGAGTTTTGCGATGGTCCTTACCTGTTCTATCGAGTATTGATGACGGACAGCGTGCATTCCATCGCGCAATGTCACATCCTGAATGTAAAGGCGCGTCTCTTTTTCCGTGCTCAATCAACACCTCCCGCGGTGACCAACTTGTCCGCAACAGCCAGTTTCTCTGCGGTCATCAATGCCGCGGAGGTCATGATGTCGAGATTTCCTGCATAGGCAGGAAGATAGTGTGCCGCGCCCTCGATCTCGAGAAAGATGGTGATCTTGGTACCAAACGCGCGTTCGCCTTCCGCTATACGTACAGGACGATCTGACGGAATCTCCTCGAACTGGACCTTTTGCTTCAGGCGATAACCGGGCACGTAACTTTGGACTGTAGTTACCATTTGTTCAATCGAGTTGCGAACAGCTTCGTGGTCGCAGCTTTCCGTGAGGCAATAAATGGTGTCTCTCATGGTGAGAGGTGGTTCAGCGGGATTCAGGACAATGAGTGCTTTTCCGTAACGTGCACCTCCTATCTGCTCGATGGCACGTGCCGTTGTCTCGGTGAACTCGTCGATATTGGCGCGGGTTCCAGGTCCAGCCGACTTTGACGCGATGGCGGCCACGATCTCGGCATAGTGAATCTTTGCGATCCTGGCGACCGCTGCAATGATCGGGATCGTGGCCTGGCCGCCACAAGTGACCATGTTGATGTCTCGCGCATTAAGATGTTGATCCAGGTTGACGGCGGGAATTACGTACGGGCCAATCGCAGCCGGCGTCATATCGATCATCCGGATGCCAGCTTGGGCGCAGACCTCCGCGTTCTTTTTGTGGCTGCCAGCGGACGTGGCGTCGAATACGATGCCTACGTGACGAAACTCGGGCATCCGCGAGAAGCCCTCGATCCCCTCATGTGTGGTAGCGATCCCCAGACGTTTGGCCCGCGCCAGACCTTCGGAAGCAGCGTCGATTCCTACGAGTGCACACATCTCAAGATGCTGTGCATAGCGAAGGACTTTGATCATCAGATCCGTTCCAATATTGCCCGAACCGATGATCGCGACTTTGATTTTCTCCATATCTGCCTCCATTTGAGGTTCAGCCCTCGGATGACCGCAAAACTTAGGCACAAGAAATTGCGACATCGCTTGCAACGCTTCGGCCGTGGCTGTCTATCTACGATAGATCATCGGGCGCGTGGCCACTTTACCACGGTGGAAGAATAAAGATCAATCTTGTGGACGTGACGCCGGCCGGGAAGTTTGGCGATAATGTCCGGGTGACAATCTTCTGCGTGGACCCGGACTTGCAGATTCTGGAGACCAGATGCGCCGTTCTCAGAACGTCGGGCTATGACGCTATAGGCACGACGCCGGAGTTTGCTGAAATCGTTCTTTCGGGCCGAAAGTTCGACCTCGTAGTGATCTCGAACGTGAGCGATTACCAACGCGATCGACTCATCAACCTTGCCGATGGCGCCAAATTACTGGTGCTGGACGAGGGCATAACCCTGCCCATAGAGCTGCTCTACCTGGTCGCAGAACGACTCCCGCAACGCCGCGCTTAACGCTGTGACCGGCCAACTTGAAACACCTGGGCGGGCATCACTTCTGTCATGCAGCCGACCCCTATCGACGATTTAAACGTCACATGTCCAGATTGCCACTATGCGATGCCATCAGCCAGCGTTTCACTGGTTGAAGACGGGCATGCCGTGTGCTCGCAATGTGGGAAGGTTTTCAGGCCATCTGCGGGACATCCGCCAAGTCACAAAGAGGGTGGCCACGTACAAGATCCCGAAATAGATTGACCCGGATACCTACTTTAAGCCGGCGACCTTGATGTATCGCCAAGCGACCACAGCATCAAGAAGTGTCCTGCTGTTACGCAGTCAGTTGGATTTAAAAACGCGCCCGGACTTCGGATTCTGCTGCACCAACTCTCTCAGTAATAGGCCGCAGCCTCGTTTTGGGCGTCGTCCATCAACGCCGTGCCAGCGACAGCCTGCGGTCGAAGAATCGCGCTTTCTGTAGATTCCATCTGTTTGGTCGAGATGTAGGAGCGCACGATTTGTAAAATTCGATATTTTTGGGTCTTTTTGGGGATTTGGCAGTTCAGCGGCGGCGGGCAAAGGGGTTCTTCTTTATAGAGAAGGGAAGTCTCGTGTCTGGAACAAAAGGTTGGGCGGGGACATAAGGCACCCGAGGTAGTGCTTCCGACGGGCTAAAGCGGTTGGCGAAAGTGGACTGACCGGGGCCGGCTTCCGGTGGCGCGTCTTCCGCCCACGGCGCGCTCCACGGCTGGCTCCGCGGCAGGCCGGGACAGGCGGGACGGGCGGGGCAGGCGATGCGGGCGGGACGGGCGGGCGCCGAGAGGAGGAGGGCCTGAACGATGCGCGCTACTGAGTCATCCCGATAGTGTGTTGAGCTGATTCAAGAGCGACATCACATTTGTTAATGCAGGACTGCAAGTGACTGACAGATTGTAGGTCCACGCTTAATGCAGACTTAAGAGGCAATTCAGTTGACCACCGAGCCAAGGTTCTTTCACAGTCGCGAAGTACGGCAATCACTCTCGCGCATAGGAGACTCCAAATGCCTCAAAGCGTTCGGCAATTTTGGTTTGGCTTGATGGGTCGAAATGTTCTCAACTACAACTGGGACGCAATCGACCACGACTCAGTTGTTCTGATTTCCGTCTCAGAGTTTCACTCTGATGGCTTCACCGATGACCACCATCGGTTCGTCGGAGCAGCAACCATCACGGTCTGTAATATTTCACCGCATGGGCCGCCGTATGATCCGAACGGGAACCATGGAGTTCAGTTTACAGTTCAAATTGACTGGGAGACCCCGCTGAATATCGTCACCGACATCACGGTCCTTGATAAGCCGGTCGACGTTGAGCCGCCTGCGTATGGGTATGGTGCTCACCCTGATGGGTCTGCGGCTGGTTGAGAATGCAACTTGAAAGCGAGGTGGGGGGTGGTTAGGCTGCCTCATCTCGCCCTATTTAATCATCAAGATCGTGAAGGTTTCCAGAGAAGAGGGTGTGAACCGAACGGCTGATTGGCGATTTCAGAAAGAGAGCGAACCGACTACCGTTCCGCTGGAGTATTTTAGCGAAGTCAAGAACCACACGCTGAAGAGTCTGTGTGAGAACCCGAGAAAGATCTGCAGAACCCTCGGCTGCGCTACGCTCTGTCGCAAATATCTACAAGCAAGTCCAAACAGCTACCCCTATTATTTGACACGACTTGCCCGCAGGGTGGCTGCCAGCCTTGCGCAACACCGGACGCAGCGGGGAGAGACGATCCTTTTCAGGCGGACTTTTCTCAGTCGTAACTGCGTGTCGGCCAAAGCTTCACGGGTGCTCCCGTGGTGTCTTTGTACTTGTCGCGCAGTTGCGAGAGTTGCCCGACCAGATCGTTCACGATCGACTCATAGGCCGGATGCACTTTATAGCCCGACCATTCGAAGAGACTCTCCATCTCATCCGGATCTTTTTCAAGATCAAAAAGTTCCCACTCGTTCACGGTGTAATAGCTGATTAACTTGTAGCGGTTAGTGCGGATTCCGTAATGCGGGAAGACCCAGTGGGGCGGCGCGAATTCATAGTAGTGGTAATACATAGAGGTTTGCCAATCCGCTGGGGCACTACCCTTCAGCAATGGCGCCACACTTCGGCCCTGCATATCGGCGGGAACGGTCACACCGGCCAGGTCCAGAACTGTGGGTGCGTTATCGATGTTTACGATCCAATCGTTGCTAACGCTGCCAGGCTTTACCAGGCCTGGATAACGAATCATCCACGGAACCCGGATTGACTGCTCATACATAAAGCGCTTGTCAAACCAGCCATGGTCGCCAAGAAAGAAACCATGATCTCCGGTAAAAACAACGATTGTATTCTCGGTCAGACCACTCCTATCCAGATAATCCAATAGCCGGCCAACGTTCTCATCCTGTGAACGAAGGGTCGCGAGAAAGTGGCCCATGAACTTCTGATAGTTCCATTGCTTGCGCTGGCGCTCGGTTAAATCATTTGGTGGATGGAAGTCCGGCATATCTGCAATCCGCATCCTGGCTTCGCGGGCTGCTGACGCTCGCATCGAATAATCATCGTAGAATGTGCCCGGCTCCGGAATGCGCGTGTTGTCGTACAAGTGTTCGTATTTGTGTGGAGGCTCAAATGGACGGTGATCGTTGAAGAATTGGAGCATCATAAAAAATGGTTGAGTGAATTGCTTGATTCCTTCAATTGTGAAGTCCACCGCATTATCGGTGATGTAGCCTTCATAGCTCTTCTCTTCGACGACGTTGCTGCCCAGGCTCGGATTCCGGAAGTAGTGGTTGGGATCATAGTAAGGGCCGCCCGCCCCTGGCTTGTAAACGAAATAGTCAAAGCCCGTCTCGCCAGGATTCGCCGGCAGATGCCACTTTCCGACCATCCCTGTTTGATACCCGTTTTTCT
Source organism: uncultured Acidobacteriaceae bacterium (assembly GCA_963711525.1). Taxonomy (GTDB): domain Bacteria; phylum Acidobacteriota; class Terriglobia; order Terriglobales; family Acidobacteriaceae; genus PALSA-350. The sequence continues at coordinate 1,299,149 of CAVQEO010000001.1, forward strand.
TTAATATTTTAGGCAGCGTCTCCTGGGAGGCGTCAAAGGTCGACGCCGCTGTCACTCCCTGGGTGGTTTCCCCGGGATTCGAAACCATTCCGTTAAGATGGTCGTACCTACCCGTCAACAAAGTGGCCCGGCTCGGGGCACACAAGGCATTGGTTGTGAAGCTGTTGTCAAAGCGCATCCCTTCGTTGGCTATGCGATCGATATGCGGCGTGCTCATGAGCTGGCTGCCATAACAGCTCAGCACCTTAAGCGGAACGCCCTCGGTAGTGATCCATAAGATATTAGGCTTCTTTGACCCACGGCTACTACTATCGCGCTGCGAGGCAGATTTCTGGACGGTTTGCGCCGAGAGTAACGGTGGAATAAAGGTTGCCCCCAAAGCGGCTTCACTCAACTTTGCCAGTAGTTCTCTGCGCGTAATGGAACCCTTGCTCTCACCCATTGTCGATTCTCTCCCTTTGTCTCACTCAGGATTGGCTCGCGTGCACGGAATTGACTTCGTTCGCAGACCGGGTTTCCCAAATGCGAGCGCGAACGGGCCGGTATCTGAGCGGCCGGCTAGGGACCGGGCCCAGTTAGGGGACGATAACGCCGGAGTACATCGCTCTTCGTCGTCACTGGTTCTTCGTTAGCGCTCTATGTCGCCAGGTGGGGGGGGCCTACTTCGATCTCGCCTTGCAGCTTTTGAAGGCGGCTTGAGAGATCCTTCTGCAAAGCAAGATGCTGGGAATTACCATACAGGTTTTGCGTCTCACCTGGATCATTCTCGAGATCGTACAGCTCAAACTCCTGCGGCTCCTGGTAATAGTGGATGAGTTTATAGCGCTCGGTTCTTATACCGCGATGCGGTTTCACTTGTTCTGCGCCAGGATACTCGTAATAATGGTAAAACCACTCCTTACGCCAGTTGGGATCATCCGCATTGGCCAACCCCACAATGCTTTTACCATGCATGTGATCTGGAACGTTCACTTCGGCAAGGTCCAATAGCGTTGGGGCAATGTCGATATCGAGTATCATCTCATCGCACACCACTCCGGCCTTGATTCGCTTGGGATAGCGGAGCATCAACGGTACGCGGATTGATGGTTCATGCATGAAGCGTTTGTCGAAGAGCCTCCACTCGCCCAAAAAGAAACCGTGGTCGGAAGTCTGCAGTATGGCTGTGTCCTCCAGTTCGCCTGACTTCTCAAGATGCTGGAAGATGCGACCGATATTCTCGTCCACGGCGACCAACCCCGCATAATAATCTTTTACGACCTCCTCCAGACTTCGCACGGCGTCGTCTGTGGCTGTAGTCCCGATCTTGTTTTCAGCATCCACAAATGCTTTCGGTTTTCCGGGATATCCCTTCAGGTCGTCATCGAAGGTAGCGGGTTTTGGGATCGTGACGCCGCTATAGAGATCAAGATGACGGCGCGCACGGAAGAAGGGCGAGTGTGGGGTTTGAAACCATAGCAGCAGGCAGAAAGGCTTATCGCGCGGCTCGTTGAGCCACGCCAGGGCACGATCCGTGACAAGATCATCAGCGTACTCGCCCTTGTAGACTTTGGCTTCGCCGACGACGCCTTTGCGCCCCTCACTAAACCGCGGATTGTAATAGTTGGTCGCGGGCGCATTGAAGCCGAAGTAATAATCCCAGTAACGTTCCTTGACACCGTTTTTTACATGCACTTTGCCCACGATTGCGACCTCATACCCGGCTTCATGCAAGAGGTCCGTGAAGATTGGGATGTCGCGTGGCAGCGGTACCTGCATATTTTTGTTGTCTGTTGCTCCGGTGGCGTTGCTGTAGAGTCCCGTCAATGCCGTGGCTCTGGCCGGAGCGCAGAGAGCGTTGGTACAAAAAGCGTTTGTAAACCGCGCGCCCTGTTGCCCGATTCTGTCGTGGTTCGGTGTTTTGAGAATCGGATTTCCTGCGATGCTGAGGGCATCCGCCCGCTGACCTTCTCCATAGATAAACAGCAGGTTCGGGCGTTTCGTCTTGGGCTGCGCGGCGGCCATATCAGAGACTGAGGGTACCAGTATCGTTCCAGCAACAGCGAGGCTGCCCTGCATGAATCTGCGTCGGCTGGTTGCTCCTGCCGTATCGTTTATCGTCATACTCATCTCTTCCCCGGTAGGGATTTCAAAAGGTCAAACGCGCGCTAAGCTGTATATTCCTCGGATCGAGAGCAGCGGTGATATTTCCAAAGCTAGGCGACCCAAATGTACTGCCTACGGCCGAGAAATTCGGATGGTTAAAGACATTGAAGAATTCTCCTCCGACCCTGAGTTGGACACGATCGAGGGAAACATTCTTGTAGAGGTTCATGGTAAAGTCGTTCGAGATTCCTGGACCCCTATATGCGTTAGGGCCCTCATTGCCGAAGCTGCCCAGCGGGGCAAGTGCGAAGGCGCTGGTATTGAAGAAGCCGGTCACATGCCCGGTCCGATTAAAGGGGCCGATAACGTTCGGACGCTGGGTTCCTCCGCCTACCCCTGCTCGATCGGGTGTGATTGTTACTGTAAAAGGAAAGCCGCTGGAGAATGTAGCATTGCCGGTGGTTTCCCACCCGCCGAGCAGCTTAGATGCCCAGCCGCTATGTTGATAGAACGGTATATCATAGATATAATTCAGTGTCAGATTGTGGCGCTGATCGTAACTGTTGAGTCCTTCCTCGTTGGGTTGGGTAGTTGTATCCTGGCCTACATTCCAGACTAATGATTTTGCAAACGTATAGGCGACTTGAAAGCCCAGCCCATTGGAAAACCTTCGATTCACGGTGACTTGTAGAGCGTTGTACTGCGCTGATCCATTGCGCAGGTCATAAGTAATCGTTCCATAGCCCAGGTAAGGGACGACGGTATTCACATTTATTTTTCCGGTAGCGACGCCTAGATTTGGCTGGGGCTGGTTAATGTTGTATTCCTGGTCGAGGTGCGCGGCATGATTGCCGACATAGGTCACAGAAGCGACAATCTGTCCTGGTATTTCACGCTGCACTCCCAAGCTCCATTGCTGAATCGCAGGATAGAACTCTGCCGGATCGAATGCCTGCAGATTTGCCGGGAACTGGCGCTTGGTGCCGCCGGCGGGATTCGAAAGTGTGGTGTTAAAGATACTCACTGAACTGGTGAACGGTGGGTTTTCGCGCAGGTTCTCCTGGTCCGTATTGTCCCAGTGATAGAAAATGCCATACCCGCCCCGAATGACCGTATTGGGATGGTTTGGGGGAGAATATGCAAAGCCTAGACGTGGTCCGGGCATGTTGTAGCGGTGCTTCACCAGATCACGGGGTAGATTCAATCCCTGAAGATTGCCGGGCGTAAAGATCCCGTTGAGGGGATTGCCGGTATTGGGCTGGACCTCTCCATCCGCAAGGATCTGCGGAGCTGCCGCGGGGTTGTATAAATCGGGACTGAAACCTGAGATATTGTTGTATTTTTCGTATCCGATAGGAGCGCCTCGAAACATGGTCCAGCGCAGACCTATGTTCAGTGTGAGCTCCTTAGACACCTTCCAGTCGTCCTGTGCGTACTCCTCGAAGGCGTTCGAAAAGAAGTATCCGTTCGGGGTCGGCGAAGACTCGGTGTAGCTAAAGGCACGGCCCAGCAGAAAGTCGGCTACGGCATTGCCGGTATAGCTTCCGTTAAACGTAAATGCTCCCTGGGTATTAACCCCGTTATAGTCAAACTTCTGCAAGCGCAAGATATCGACGCCAAACTTTAGCGAATGACTTCCCTGAATCCGAGTAACATCATCCTTCCATTCATAGACGTTGTTTACGTTGCTATTGGGACCACCAATCCCGATTCCGCTGTATCCTGAGACGGTAACGTCAGGCGCGGCATCGTAAACGTTGCCGGGTAAAACCTCTGGAATATTTAATCCGGACCGCGAAATAGCTGCTGCATTCGGGTAAGTAGTGATGGCATTTCGTGAGAAGCCATCAGTAAACACATTCACGGTTGCCGGATTAAAAATCCACGTCAACCTGGCAATGGCATTCCAGCCGGGTTTACCTAGATATCCAGGTTGCGTAGGATAGCTGGTGCTTGATGGTTCAAATATATTCTGGTTTTCATACCAGTTATCGTGCGCGTAGCGGAGGGTAAACGAACCTTGCCGGCTCAGCTGCTGGTCCACTCGGACTAAATCTTCCCGCCACCTCATCGCGCTGTCTGTGTTGTAGGAATAATTAGGCGACCCACTCCGGTTGGGCAAGGGAAAGAAGCGATTGATAAGGATCGCAGCGTTGGGATCGATGACCGGAACCGTATTGTTAGGGAATGGAGTACCGGTAGCCGGATTGTTGATGGTGGTTGAAAACACACCCTCTCTTTGAGCGGCCGAGATAGTAGTGGCAGTAAAAGTGCTTTGGGGTGGGGCCGTATAGCTCACGAGTTGTGGGCCCTGCCGGAAGTTCCAACCCTCGGAGACGAAGAAATAAGTCTTGCTCTTGTCCTTCGCATTGTAATGACCAGGAATGAAGATAGGGCCGCCGAGGGTGAAGCCAAAAAGGTTTTGATGGAACGGCGGCCGCTGAGTGCTGAAGTAATTATTCGCATTCAGTGCGCCATTTCCAAACACCTCGTAAAGATCGCCATGGAACTGACTGCCCCCTGTTTTGGTAATTAGGTTTACGAGTCCGTACCCGTAGCTGCCTTCATCCGCAGAGAAATTGCTGGTTTTTATCTGGACCTCATCGATGGCATCCATAGGAGGAAAGAGATCGACTCCACGGTTGCCGCCAGTATCCATGGCAAGAATGCCGTCAAAGGTAAACTTGGTGTCGTTGACACGGCCCCCATTGATAGATAAGAGGGGATTGCCCTCCTGCCCCACGCCCATTCGTCTGCCAGTTTGAGCAGACGCTACACCTGGGCTGAATGATAGATATTGCGTAAAATTGCGCCCGTTTAGAGAAAGCTCGCTGACCTGTGCCCCGGTCACGGTTGTACTGATCTCTCCGTTTTCAGTTTGTATCATCGGAGGAGCACTCGACACAGTAACTGTTTGATCCGTTCCGCCGATGGCTAGGCTTATATTCACTGTGGCGCTCGTATCCGCATCGAGATGAACATTATTCTGAACTGACTTCTGGAACCCATGGGCAGTTGCGGTCACGGTATAGGTTCCAATTTGCAGATCGGGAATGACATAGACACCTCGGTCATCTGTCGTGGCCAATCTTGTTCCCCCCGTGGTCAGTTGCTGGGCTGTGACTTGTGCGCCAGTGACTGCCGCTCCGGAAGGGTCGGTCAAGGTACCCTTGATTGTTCCCGTGCCCATACTCTGCGCGACCAGCGCATGTATACACGTGCCAAAAATCAGGAAGGATAGGACTAGCGAGCGCAAACACGTCATGGTCTCTCCTCAAAGAGGGCAGCTGCATTCCAACTATTGCCTTCGGAGCACAGCTTTCGTGCCGAATGCAGAAGGCGTTCCTGCTCGAAGGTCTTGACGGTCGGAGCGCGCTCATCACTCAAGCAAGCGTGGGCCAAAAGTTCAGGTCCGACACGTCAGCCAGCATAGGGAACAATTACGCGCTTGTCAAGACTAAATGGCCGAGAACGAGTGCCGCCAGGATCGATGATTTCGGATGTACCGACGAACTACGATCGCCCGCACTCGGGAAGGCGACGGGGTTACGAAGAACCAGAACTGCGGTCGGCCGTTCGAAGGCCAAGCTTTTCTCTAATCACGCTGGGAGGACCGAAGACACTTCTCAATCCCAGTTGAACGGCACCATGCAAGAATAGTTCATCAATGTTCCGGATCCTCGATGGTCTAACCGGGATTTGCGAGTCCAGTTTGGCCAGGTGTTTCCTTAGCTGAAGCTCGAAAACGTCCCACACGCCGGTAATCTCGCCGCCTACTACGACCGATCCAGGATTCAGCACCTGAGATATGTTGTAAATTCCCAGGGCCATGTATCTGGCCGTATCAAAGAGACAAGCTAATGCCCTGGCCTCTTGCTGCCTGACGCGATGAAGAAACTCTCGAAAGTTAGCGGCCGAAAATGGTTTCTTGGGCTGATAGCGTTGCCACGTCGCATGATCGGATACATAGAGCTGCCAGCATCCCAATCTTCCGCAGGCGCACAGGGGTCCGTTTGGCTCAATTACGGTATGTCCAAACTCACCGGCAAATGTGCGATCGTGGCCAAGGTAGAGCTGTTGGTTGAGGATCAGTCCGGAACCGGTCCCCATATCACCGACGAACAGAAAGACGAAGTCTCTTGGATGAGGATGCTCCTTCTCTTCAAGCCATAACTCTGCGAGCGCACCAATCCCTGCATTGTTCATTACCGCGGTTGGAATTCGTGTCTTGGATTCGATCAATGTGCGAAGCCGAAAACCCGAGTATCCGGGCAGTGCGGGAATCCACACACTGTCGCTCGACTTTGGCCGGAGATGGCCTGGCACACTGATGTTAAGGTTCAGGACGGAGCGCCTCCCGTCGACCCCGGTCCGCTTTAAAAGGCCGCGTATTTCCTTATCCAGTAAAACGACGAAGCTATCCGCATCAGATGGCGTTGGGAATGAAATCTGCGCGGCGATCTTGCCAGTCAATCGTCCCAGAGCGATGGTAGTCTCTGAGACACGCAGGCTTACCGCAAGCACGGATATTGAATCTTCGCGGACAAAAAGCGCAAGCGGAATACGCCCTTTGCCAAGCGGTTTTGCCGGCTCCTCGCGCAGGAGGCCTTCTCGAATCAGCCCTTCAACGATGATCGAGATATTGCTGCGATGCATCCCTGTTAGGCGAGCCAACCCGGCACGCGAGATCGGCTGGTTCCGCGCGATCAAGTTCATAACAATCGAACGATTCAGTAGACGAATTGTCTGTGGCGTCGCTGTTGTATTGCTGGGGGCAGCCGAGTCGGTCGAGTGTTTCAGAGTCATACTATGCTTCTTTTCTCCGGACATGAAACGATCCGTGTAAGACCTCGCGGGAACCACCATTCTAGCTGACACCGTTTTAGAGCAAATCCTCGCACCAATCCTGAGGTCTGCCTCGAAGGAATCTACGTGCATTTGACGTAGCCTGATCTCGCGCCGTTGATGGCGGTCGGAAATGGGGTTTTCTTCTTGGTGCTGGGACCGGCAGCATGCGGCGGCAAACATGGAAGATGTACGTCAGATTTTGTTTGTGCTGAATTAAAACCGCTTCCTCTTGGTCGTCTTGATCCTCTTGAAGAACGGGTTCCGCCGGACTCGTCCGACGGTACTATGCTCACGTCAATGCAGTAGACAATGAATTAGAATGGGTTCCCCGGGATCAACTGGGACTAATCTTGAGCGTGGGCGGTATCTTGACGGGGACTGCAGTCCACGTCAGAGTAGCAGGTGAGCAAAACGATGGTCAACGAAAGCGTTTCGCCCGAAACGAAAACTGGGGGAGGGTGCTGCGCACCACGATCTATAAGAGCCGATCGAGCCACTGGGTTGGTTGCGACCGAGAACCTTCCCCGGGAGTCGCGCGATTCCATGCTCAGGCGCATGCGCGCACTGCCAGGTGGCGAATTCCTGATGGGCACAGACAGCACTGAAGGATTTCCGCAGGACGGCGAAGGTCCGGTCCGCTCTGTCTCTCTTGATCCGTTCTCAATCGACGTCTACCCTGTGACAAATGACCTCTTCGGACGATTCGTCGCTGCCACCGGTTACATAACGGAGGCGGAAAGATTCGGTTGGTCGTTTGTATTCTGGGCACATATTCCGAAGGCCCGCTTCGATGAGCTCGTGGAAGATACCGTGGCAGCGGCGCCATGGTGGTGCAAGGTAAGAGGGGCGAAATGGAACGATCCCGAAGGTACGGGGACGAACGTTGTGCGTCACGGTAACCACCCTGTAGTGCATGTATCGTGGAACGACGCGCAGGCCTTCTGTCAGTGGTCAGGTCAACGCCTTCCCACCGAAGCCGAATGGGAATATGCAGCGCGCGGCGGACTTGAGCAAAAGGTCTATCCCTGGGGCGATAAGCTCAGGCCTGGCGGCGAGCATCGTTGCAACATCTGGCAGGGCGAGTTTCCAAATCACGACACAGGCGATGATGGTTACACCGGGACGTGCCCGGTGGATGCTTTCCCTCAGAACGGATTCGGACTTTATTCGGTCACAGGTAATACATGGGAGTGGTGCGCGGACTGTTTCGATTCGGAATTCCATCGAACCGCTGGTCGTAACAATCCACAGGGGCCGCCCACGGGTGTAGCGCGGGTGATGAAGGGCGGGTCGTTTCTTTGCCATAAATCCTATTGCAATCGGTATCGCGTGGCCGCACGAAGCTCGAACACACCCGAGAGTTCGATTTCAAACATCGGGTTTCGCTGCGCATTGTGATACTCGCGCCAGGCAGCTGACTGTCACCCGAGTGAGTTTTAATATAACTTGATACCGTATCATTTTTGGTACATAATGGGGTTACGAGTAAAGCCCCGGAGATTCAAGCACAGTTCTACCGCTCCGAGGCTGGCAATGAGCCTGTACGGGAGTGGCTGCGGGGACTTGAGGCGGGTGACCGCCGCGCCATGGGGCTCGACCTGATGCGGGTACACTGCCGCTGGCCTGTTGGAATGCCGCTGGTACGCAATCTGAAGGATGGTCTCTCGGAGAAACGGTCTACTCTGCCCAGCCAGCGGGTCGCACGGCTGATACTTTGCTTTCATAGGCGTTTTGATCGTCCTGCACCGGTTCATCAAGAAGACGCAAAAGACGCCAGCCGCCGATCTGGAACTGGCAAAACGCAGAATGAAGGAGGTTACGGGATGAAGAAGCCCATACAACGCAACAAGCACATAGGATCTTCGGTTAACGATTTCCTCCGCGAGGAGGGCATTCTGGAAGAAGCCCGTGCGATCGCGATCAAGGAGGTGGTGGCATGGCAGATCGAACAGGCCATGGAAAAGGACAACGTCACCAAGATGGAGATGGCGAAACGGATGCGTACCAGCCGCGCGGCACTGAACCGTCTACTTGACCCAAACAACGACGCCGTGACGCTGCAGACCCTCTCTCGCGCGGCCCATGCCATTGGCCGCGAGCTTCGCATAGAGCTGGTGTAGCTATTTCCAGATCCTGAGAGTTGGACTGCACTCCTGAATTGAAACACACTGGATCGCGCAGCACTCGTCGACAGGATACTTATTCCCCTCAGTTTTAAGTCGTGGTAAGTTTGCGCACATGACGCGTTTGGCACGCATGGTTGTGTCCGGTCTCCCGCATCACGTGACGCAGCGTGGCATTCGTCGAGAATCGATCTTCTTTGAAGACGGCGATCACGAGATTTACCGGGACCGCGACCTGGCGCCGCTGCGTGCGGACGTAGAGCAACTGGCTAATGTTGTTTCTTCGAGCCTCAGCCAACTAACTACGCTCATTACGTACGATAATCAGGCGCTTTTTCAAAATGCGCTACAGAACGCCACCATCATCTGTATTCTGGAGAAGATTTCCCAGCAAACCTGCGAGCTATTAAGCCACGCTTGCCTACAGACAGCGTTACAAACTCAGATTGCGAAGAACACAGCAGCACTAGCTGAGATTGTCGCGACGGCACATCCCGAGGCTGCCCTGATACGCGAACGCGAGCAGGCATTGCGGATGGAACTGGAGAAATGCTGCCCGCCGGTCCAACCCAAGCCATGTTGCCAATACGAGCCGTGCCAGGCGCCGCCACAGATCCCTCCACCACCCACAAATGTAGTGATCGAGACTGCCCGGAAACGGTGATCAAACGACGGAACGCTATCTTGGCTGCAAGCAGCGGAGAAGACACGAAACGGAATTTAAAGCACGTTAAGGACCGCGCGGCGAACCTGGCCGACGCCAACCGCCAAGGTAAATCCAACTAACGCTGCGTGTCAGATATATCAACATCACGACACACTCGGCCAAGTGGATAAGTTCCGTTTAGCCGACAATGCGGCGGTTGGGAGTTGTTGCGATTGCCTCCAAAAACCCACTTCACCAGTGGTTCGCTATGCGTCTCTCAGGGCAATCATTGGGTCCACTTTCGTCGCGCGCCGGGCTGGAATGTAACTGGAAAGAACGGCAACGGCAAACAAAAGCAGAGGCACGATCAGAAACACAGCCGGATCATGCGGGCGAACGCCATAAAGCAAACTTGCCATCATGGAAGCAGTCGATGCAGAAACAACCACACCGGCAACGATTCCCACACCAGCAAGCGCAACACCCTTGCGTAAGAACAGTTTCAGAATGTCGTCCCGCCGGGCGCCTAAGGCCATGCGGAGACCAATCTCGCGGGATCTTTGGCCGACCATATAAGCCAACAAGCCGTAAATTCCGATCGAGGCCAGAAGCACCGCCAGTCCAGCAAATCCGCCCACCAGGTCGGCAGAAAAACGGCGTGAAGCCAGTGACCGATCAAGGACGTCGTTCATAGAACGAACATTAAATACCGGCAAGCCGGGATCAATGCTCTGGATTACATGCCGAATCTGTGGTTCGAGCAGGGTCGCGGGCAGAGACGTCCGCAACACCACGCTCACTTGCTTGCTGGGGTCTTGATAGGTCGAAACATAGATGTGGGGAACGCCATCGATGTCGAGACCGTCAGTCTTGATATCCTTAATAATACCCACGACGGTCGTCCATGGCTTGGTAGGGTCGTGTCCGAACCGCACTCGGTGGCCCAGCGGATCGCGGGTTGGCCAATACTTATGAGCGGTGCTTTCATCAATGATGGCCACCAACGGTTTGCCGTCTTCATCGCTCTCGGTGAATGAGCGGCCGCGTAGGAGCGTCGCCTGGAACACCTTAAAGTAATCAGAGCTTATCCGAATTCTCTCGGCGCGCAGATCCTGCGAGGACTCGACCGGTCTATCTTCTATCGCAAAGCCTTCATTCGCTAAGCCACCGACCGCGTTGGGGTTGCTATTGGTGGTCGGTAGAGCTGAGGTGATTGCGGCGAGTTCCACTCCCGGAATTGCCTTCATGCGCCGCAGCAACTCACGATCAAAGGTGGCCTTACCAGGAATACTTAGATACGGATCCGTCTTCGGATCGTTGGGAACTCCTAGCCACGTGTTTGCCGTGACAACTTGAGTTGGATTAAAGCCTGGATTTTCCTGCAACAGATCCCGCAGCGTACGCAGCAGCAAGCCGGCTCCCACCATCAGTATGACGGCAAACGCCAGTTCAGAGACGATTAGAACATCCCGCAATCGGCCGGTCTTAGTGCTGTAGCCGGACCCGCGACCGCCTTCACGAATGGCCGAGGAGAGAGCGACTTTTGCCGAATGAAGCGCTGGAGCAAGTCCAAACACTAAGCCGGTAAGGATGGAAATCAGCAGAGCGAAGGCCAGCACCACCCAGTCGATTCGTACTTCGTTGAGCCGGGGAACGTTCGATGGCACAAAGCGCAGGATGAAACCCAAAGTACCCACCGCGGTTGCGATTCCCGCGGCACCGCCGATGAGCGACAGCAGCATGGATTCGGTCAGCATCTGGCGCACCATGCGGCCGCGGGTCGCCCCCAGCGCTAACCGCACCGCCATCTCTTGTTGTCGCCCCGAAGCGCGCGCCAAGAGGAGATTGGCAATGTTCAACGATACGATGAAAACGATCAGGATGACCGCACCCAGTAACACCAGCAGCATGGGCCGGACCTTGCCCACCAAAGTTTCTTGCAATGGTTGAATCTCAATTGTCCATTGCGCCTGCGGCGGGTAATCGGTGGGAAAGTCATGGCGTAATTGGGCAGCCATGGCAGTGAGCCGCGCCTGAGCTTGCGCCAGGGTCAGGCCAGGCTTAAGTCGTCCGATTCCAGATACTAGAATCCGGGTACCACGCATTGGCGGGGGAAAGGGATCTGCCCTGAATCCGCCGGCGCCAAACACTTCCACGTCGCCGGAAGTCGTCGGTCCAGGATGGCGAAATCCGCGTGGCAGAACCCCAATAATTGTAGCGGGATCACCGTCGAGCCGGATGGTACGGCCGAGCACATTCGGATCGGCGCCATAGGCACGGCGCCATAGGCCATCGCTGATCACGGCCAGTGGAGCGAAACCAGGCGCGAAGTCCTGCGGACCAAACAACCGTCCGATTTGCGGGATCACACCCAGCATGGAAAAGTAGCTGAAACTGCCATTGACCGCCTCGACACGCTCGGGCTGTTTGGCGCCGGTCAAATTCTCGCTACCCTCGAAGATCGGGGTCACATCTTCAAATACACCCGCTCGCGTCTTCAGGTCATCCAGTTCTGGCTTGGAAAACTCAACGTCCCGCAATCCTACGCCGGGCTCGTTAAAGAAGATTCGTACCAAACGATCTGGATCGCGGTAGGGCAGAGAACGCAGCAACACGGCATCCACGATGCTGAAAATGGCCGTGTTGGCTCCCACGCCCAGAGCCAGCGTCAGGACAGCCACTACGGTGAACGTGGGCTTCTTGACCAGCATGCGCAAACCGTATCGAACATCCTGAAGTAAAGTCTCCATGTGGACGCTTCCTTTCGGCCCCTCTGCTTGACTCGCTTGGACGTAGTGCTACTCGCAAAGTTTGAGCAAATTTCAGACCATAAGTGGAAAACGGCTATGCTACTGAAAAGATTGATCCAACATTTGTGAAGGGGGCCCTGTTATGACACGACACCGTCCGTTTCCGGAAGCGGGATGTCCGTTATTGGGCAGCCATATCTGCCTCACCACTGCCATCGTTGTCCATTTGAAATAGCGGAGCTTCTCACGGTGCAGTGTGGGTGGGTCGATTTGCGCCTGAGCGAGCGCCCGCAATTGGCAGAACACGAATCGTGCCCATCATTCCTCCGTCCTCGTGCTCGAGCAGATGACAGTGATAGACAAAGGTCCCCACCGCATCCGGATCGCGAAAATCCATGCGCAGTGTGACACTGGGATAGGGCGTACCCTTTCCTCTCCAGTAAGGCACATTGATCGTGTCCCGCAGAAATGGCTCATCGACCGCTATTCCGTCCCATCGCGTTAACAGGAAATGAACCTGGTGGATATGAAAGGTGTGCGCCTCAGTCGATCGGTTTTCTATTACCCAATCCTCAACCTCTCCCTGATTCACGGTGATGTCAGGGTCCACCGCATGCGGATCAAAGGGTAGGGGAGGCTTGCCATCCTCGGTGAGCATGAAGACAGTGCGGCTGGCGGGAGAGTTGGGGTCCTGGGGGCGCTCAGAGAAATAGAGCGTTCGCGTCCGCACCGGCTTGACGCTGCCAAGCCAGACGGGGGCCCAGACCGGCGCCTGGCTGCGTAGCGGCTGCGGAGAAGCAGCGAGTTGTGAGGGCGGCTGCGGCGCGGTGTCAGAGACGACAATGTTTGCCAAAGGACGCGCGGGATCGTTTTCGCCCGCCGGCCCGGTGTCAACGCTGCGAGTGATCAAGCTCGCCTGAATCCCTTTTGGGAGGCCCTTGAAAATAAATTCGACGCGCGACCCCGGGGGCAGGAAGACGTGGTTTGTCCAAAGCACCCGATCTGGCGTCATCCCGTTCTCGTTAATCGGAATCCCATCGAGCGATACGACGCCGATGGATTGAGGCGCATTTCCGGCCAGCAGCTGAAGATCGATATACGTAAGAGCCGAAGCATTGAGCATTCGCCATAGCTGGCGTTCTGCCGGACGCACGAGGATCGTCGCCGGCGAATAATCCGGATAAGGCACGGGAACAAAGTTGATGGAGAGGTCCTTAGCCGGCTTTCCCGCTCCGGTCCCAGTATTAAGAATGTCCCCCTCGGCATCGCGAAAGACCGGCGGCGTCAGGCCGCCGTTTGCCGGCTCAGCATCCGGATGAAGCAGCTCCTGATCCCTAATCACGAAGAGTTGTTCATGCAGGCCCGCAAGTCTCCGATTCGCACGCTCTATTCCGCCGACGATGATTGCCCCGGATGCTCCTCCCAGTACCTGTGGATTGGTAAAGCCATGTACGTGGGGGTGATACCAGTAGAGCCCCGGCGGCTCATTCGATGGGATCCGGATGCGGTATTCAAATGGCGCTTCGCCGGGCTGGATCGCGGTATGCAGGACATCGTCCTGATGACATGAAGGCGGCACAGTCAAGCCATGAAAGTGAAGGTTGGTAGAGAGCGCGGTCATTTCCCCTTGCGCGCAAGCTCCCGGAATGCGCATGCCTGCACCATGCTGCGAGGCAGGCAGAGCTTCTGATGGTTTTAGTTTGTTCTTCAGATTCAGGATCAGCAGATCGCCGGGCTGAAGGCGCAGGGTAGGAGCCTGGCCGCCGTCCTGCAATTGATAGCAATATTCTTCTTGTCCATTGACGGCGGTGAAATTCGTATACGTCAGGTCAACCTTCAACCGGCCATCGTGACTGCGCAACTCCTCGGGCTGGGCCACAACACTCCCCGGGGCGGGGCGCGGACAAGGCTCCTTCTGCGCGTAAGCTGAGGCCGAGACTAGCCCCAGGCCTACAGCGGCAAACATCCGGATATACAGCAAAACTGCTCCTGAGAACGTAACCTGTGTTGCGCTTTATTACTGCTGGGGCACCGCGCGGCAAATCCTGGTCGCAGCGTCAGCAACAAATAACACTCAAAATACGGATGTTCTGTGAACGAGAGATGAACGCCGCCCGCGCGTAAGGAGGAGAGCCAGGAACATGGAATGGCACCCGCGAACAGTTGGAATTTTATTTTAGCGCAACAAAACAGGTCTACTTTTCTTCTCGTTGTCTATGAACACGCAGTGCGCTTCTCTACGGGCGCCGAAGGGGATTTTCTCAATGCAAAAATACTCTGCACTGCTCGCGCTTACCGCCATTAGCCTGACTCTGAATCCATGCCTGTCGGAAGCCCAGACCGCGGCCGGCGCAGCTTCATCCGGCACGACCACTCCGATCAAGCACCTGGTCGTCATCTTCGATGAGAACATCTCCTTCGACCACTACTTCGGCACCTATCCCAATGCGGCGAACGCGCCGGGAGAGCCGTCCTTCATTGCAAGCCCAAATACACCGACGGTAAACAACCTGACGTCGACTCTGCTTACCGCGAACCCGGACGCAGCGGCGCCGTTCCGTCTTGATCGCTCCGAGGCCGTTACCTGCGACAACGACAATCACTACATGGACGAGCAAAAGGCCTACGACGGTGGCTTAATCGATCGGGTTTCTGAACTGCTCAGCGGCACCGGGTCAGGCTGCACACCGAATCTAGCTATGGGCTACTACGATGGCAATACCGTGACTGCTCTGTGGAACTACGCGCAGCATTTTGCGATGAGCGACAACTTCTTCGGAACGAACTTTGGCACCACGGTCATGGGTCATCTGAATCTGGTTTCAGGACAAACCCACGGCGCTACCCCCGCCACCGTCTCGGGCCAGGTGGCGAACGGCAGCGTAATTGCGAACATCGACGGCGCGAATGACGATTGCTCCACCGGAGCGACGAAGATTCAGATGTCGGGCAAGAACGTCGGCGACCTGTTGAATACAAAGGGAGTCACCTGGGGCTGGTTCTATGGTGACTTCACGCCGACCGCTACCAGCGGGGGCGTGGCGCAATGCACCAGCCAGTATGACGATCACTATGACCCCTTCCAGTACTATGTATCGACGGCGAACCCGCACCACCTGCCGCCATCTTCCGTGCGCGCAATTGGATACACGGATCAGGCGAACCACCAGTACGCTCTGACCGACTTCTGGAATGCGGTTTCAGCCAATAACCTGCCTGCGGTAAGCTTCCTCAAGGCTCCTGCTAATGAGACCGGGCATCCGTCGACATCAAGTCCGCTGGCCGAGCAGACGTTTCTGGTGAACACCATCAATCGCCTGCAGCAGAGCCCTTTCTGGAAGGACACGGCGATCCTGATCGCGTGGGACGACTCCGATGGCTGGTACGATCATGTGCTGGCGCCGATCGTCAGCACATCCAGCGATGCTAATAACGATGCGCTCCTGGGCACTTCAGGGCTTTGCGGCACAGCAAAGACCGGAGCTTATCTTGACCGCTGCGGCTATGGTCCACGGCTCCCGTTCCTGGCAATTTCGCCCTTCGCCAAGCAGAATTTTGTAGCTCACACGGTAGCCGATCAATCTTCGATCCTGCGCTTCATCGAAGATAACTGGCAGCTTGGCCGGATCGGTGATCAGTCCTTTGACGCGATCGCCGGACCTATCGAGAATCTGTTTGACTTCGGCCCCAATCGCGGTGCCTTCGAACGGACCTTGATCCTTGATCCGGATACAGGAGAACCAGCGAGATAGCGAGCGAAAGCTCGGCCTGTCAGCTTTTTACGTCTGCATGACCGCTCGACACTAATTCTGATGTCATGCTTGGGGGCGCGTTCGGGACCGCCCCTTTGGGCCATGCACGCGGTGATTCGGTAGACGCGCAACACTGCGCTAGTCAGCGGATTTGCCCTTGTCTTGCGGCGGGGCCTCAGCCAATGAGCGTGCCCAAATCCGCAAAGCTCGCAGTGCCCTCCATGGGACCTTTGCGCGTCACGGCAATCGCGCCACTGGCGCAGGCGTAGCGCAGCGAGTGGTCGACCGTTTTGCCTTCTTCGCGGCACGCCGCGTACGTGGCGCAGAAGCAGTCGCCGGCGCCGGTGGGGTCGACCTCGCGGACCGCGAACGCCGGTACGTCCAGCCGGCACGACCGGTCGTAATAGGTGCAGCCGGCGCTGCCGTGCTTCACGACGATCTCTCGAATTCCGAGAGCGAGTAGCGGTTCGATGGACTCGGCTTCCGTTTTGGCATCCACGAGCAGGGCCACCTCGTCGCCGCTCGGCAGGAACACGTCGGTCTGTTCGAGGATCGATCGCAGCGCTTCCCGAATGCCCGCGCTTCTGAGTATCTCCGGCCGGATGTTCGGGTCGAAGGAGATCACGCCACCTCGGCGCTTCACCATGCTGATCGCCTTGCGGACCGCTGCGGTGATTCCCGGAGAGAACAGTGATGAGCCCATGACGTGAAACCACGTGCAATCGGCGAGTACCGACTCGGTGATCGACGACGCTGAGAGGCGGCCGGAAGCGCTGTCGGCAATGTTGAAGATGAAGTGGCGCTCGCCCGTATCCGTGTAGGTGACAAACGCGCTTCCGGTGACCGCATCGGCGAGCACCGCGATGGCACTCGTGTCGACGCCGTCCCGGCGCAGGCGGTCGATGTTCAGCCAGCCGAAATCGTCGTCGCCTACGCAGCCGATGATCCCGGCTGGACGTCCCAGCCGGCCCACCTGGTCAATGAAGATAGCGGGAGCGCCGCTCGGGAAAGGCCCCACCAGCGTGCCTGGCGCGCGAAAGCTCTGGCCGCGCTCGGTCGCCATGATCTCTACCAGGATCTCCCCGATTGTCATGATCCGGGCCATTCGAAGGCTTCTTTCAGGCGCGACCCTTGGTCTGCAGGTCGATCGCGACCGCGCACAGAATAACCCAGTTCCGAGTTGTAGAGTTACTTGAGGCCGAAAAGCGGACGGTCACGCCGTTTGCAAAACCAGCGCACAGGCAGCTGTCCGCCGCCCTCAACGCGCGGCGGCATTCTCAGCCGCGGTATATAACGCGCTGCTGCCGGCGCTCTGAAGGAATTGATCCCTGGCCTCGTAGACATCCCCCATTCCGCCCCGAGCAATAAATCGAACCACCAGAAAACGATTGGCGATGAGTTGTGCCGGTCGAAAGCGAGCAGACTCGTCTCGCAAGGTCGCTGTGGCCTGGGTCGCTTTACTCTCCGCGGTAAATGCTGGATTCAAGAGGAAGCTACCGGCGCGTTGATCCTCCCAAAAGAGCTGTTCGACCAAGCGGCAGAGCTCAGGTGCGTCGCGACAGGCTTGATCGAGAAAAGCAGGCCTGCGCTCAGGCGGTAGATCAAGTGCTTCTCCAAACAATTCCGCAGCGGATTGCTCCGGGTCGGTCATGGTTCGCATCCCAGCGTTGTTGATAGAGTCTGCACGCACTATACAGTCCTGTTTACTTCGAAAAACAGGTTTATGTGACTCGACTGTGATGTGGTTCGGTAGATTTGGGCCTGAGAATTGCCTCCGCTGAACCGAATTTGCGCCAATTATGTTCACCCCAGGCTGGTTGGACAGTCTCGGCGGCGTCTCGCCAGGTCGGGAATACAGGGTCCGTGGGCATACTGGGTCGACAAAGGGGCGGATGCCTCCGTTTAGTCGCTTTGGCATCCGTCCTCTTATCTCACAGCGGGTCTAACACTATAGCCCACCAGTCGATGTGCTGTTTTGTCCGTTAGAGGCAGGACCAATGGCGAACTGAATCTCACTGCCCGCGCGGAGTTTGATGTCATCCTTCTTTGTGGAGACAAAGACGCCCGAGTTCTGGCTGGAAATCTTGCTGTGTAGATCCACGCCCGAGACAACGTTCTCCTGATCCAATTGCACAGTCTTCGCGCTCCAGTCATTGGGTACCTGAGCTCCCGTCTGCTCGTCACCGGTAGAGTCAGCTGCGCCGCTGTCGGGACCATAGAGTCCTACAATGGTAGCCCTGACCGGAACCGTGCTTCCGTCCTTAAGGCGCGCCTGGTCGAAACGAACGGCCAACTTTACCAGGCCCTGCTCCTGCATATCATCCTTGGCGACTTTCCCCAGCAACATCGTACCTCTGGGTAACTTCGTACCATTGTCCAGGGTAACTTTTTGATCAAGCTTGGCTTGGACACTAGAACCGTCGTGATCTTTGTCAGCATCCAGGGTGTGAACGAGGACCGCACGAGCGGGGTTCATCTCAGCCGCTTCGTGATGTTCTGCAATGGGTGTTTGTGAGCCCTGCGTACTCTGAGAACTCCGGTTGCTTGCGTTCTGAGCGTATGCGAAAAGTGGGAGCACTAAGACTGCGGTGGCGAATGCCAACGCTTGATGAGGGCCTTTCATATAACTCCTAAGGTAGATAAAGTCCTCCAGTGAGTAACAGAGAAAACTGCCCATGTGGCCGCGGTGTTCTTGCAAGCGTCCTGCCTAATAAGAATGTCCCTCGCCGAAAATAGTTGCACTTTTCCCCCACACCACCCTCAATCCGTATCACTGCGGTCCGTTGCCGCCCTAGGCAAGCCGACTGGAAGCAATCAAAGAGGCCCGGGTTGGAGGCGGTATCACGGTAACGGTTCTCTTCGGTAGCTAATCGCGGAGAGCAGGAAAAAGCTTGCGCAACGTACCGTTAACTCAGACTTGATTTTCAAGTACAAAACCACCGGGCACGACGCGGCCCAAAATGTCTCAGTAACCCATCAAATACACGAATTGATTCCAGGGCAGAGAAGGGCGGCGATTTTGCCTCTCGCTCGCCCGCGAACCCCTGCTACCCTCGCGAATACGTGTCAAGATCGCGTATCAAAGGCGTGGCCGCGGATGGTGGCTTAACCGTACCGTTGACAATCTGACGCCTTTCCACGGCCTGTCCATACATAGCCTCATCTCCGCTCTTATCTGCCCGGACGACTGCCCCATTGAGGCTGACACCGGCGAAGATGCCCTTTGATCGCGAATAAGACAGAATCTCTGCGTTCAGCTTAAGATCCGTGGCCGCGGACGTGTTACGGCCCACAGGGCCGGCCGCCACAGAAGCATCGGCTCCCAGCTTGAACTGGTCACTCAGAAGACTATGGAGAGCGTGAGCGTTCATAAACAGCATAACTATATCCGTAGAAGACCCGCCAATCTGGTACCCGACGCTACCGCCTTCAAGAGCGATAAACATGGGAGCACTCCAACCGTGCTCTGTACGGCAGGTTGCCACACCCCGGCCGTAATTACCGCCGAAGATAAACGCAAACTTCTTGTCGCCCGGAATTATCGCTACGCACTTTGCCCTATCCAGCAAATCATGCGGTATTCCTTGATCCGGTGTATTCATGATTTCTTTGAAAACCTGGGCGGCCTTCTGGGTCCGAGCGACGTCGTCGTCACGATCGGAAGCTTGGGAGAATGAAACGCCTAAGAGGATAAGTGTCGAAAGAATGAGGGTGCGTTTTAGCATGGGTTGTTCCTTCCGCTTGGGTTCGTTCTAAGAGGGGGCTGCTGTCCGGAGCAACGGTTGCTTCCTCCAATGAAGAAAGGTTTGTCTTCGTGCATTTCGAACTCAAGACACAAACTTTGATGCGACAAGCAAGGGACAGGATGTGTAGCGGGATCCCATGTTTGCTTGGGGATCAGATGAAGGTAACTAAGACGTCATCCGATGTGTCGCCGCGCAATGGCGTCATTGGCTCGCACACACTTCTGGGAGGCCGGATAAGGACCGCCGGCGGCGTCGGTGGCCGGGGGTAGGAAGGCGGTCGATCTATAGCATTTTTGCTGCAACGTGAAAAGGATTTCTAAGAAATGAGCCAATAGCGGACGGAGTGGAGTTAAATTGGCCGCGGCTTTTCGGCCGCCTCAGGTGAAGTTTGTTGGTGGGATCCCACACCGCTCGCAGTGTTGTCCACCGTCCAATAAGGTGCGTACCCATAGTGTTGGTGAAGCTGGAGTTCGTATTCCCGGCTGACGGGCGAATCGGGGTCCCATGCAGGGCTCTTCTCAATCATTTCGCGGGCCATAGTTGTGCGAAATTCCCGGGTGGTCCAACTCACTTTTTTGATCCATTGCGGTCTTAGCAAGACCTTCTTTGCCGGCCACCAGTTCCTGGTGTCAACGATTAGATATCGAATTTCCCAGGTCTCGTCATCGAATAAAAAGTCTTCAACATGCCCAATTTCGCCGCCGGTCGCCTTTACATGGTAGCCCAAGACCTCGTGCGCGCTGCGGAGATGAGTGTCACGCGACACACGTTTCGTTCCAGTTCTCGCCCCCATTCGCGGGGCATCCAGGCGCGCCTGTTGGGCATTCAGCAAGGCTTGTGGATCTGGCCAGGATCCCCATACGCTGGTTCCTTCCCAGTAATAAGGCAATCCATAGTGTCTGTGGTGTTCCATCTCATGCTGCCGGGAGACGGGTCGATGGAGTTCAACACTGGGACTGTTTTGAACCTGTTCCCGGGTCAGGTTGACATAGATATGGAGTGGGCTCCATGCGGGATACCGCAAAGCGAGCGGTGAGATTAATACCTTGCGCCCGGAGAAGATGATTCCTGTTCCAACGACGATATAGCGGATGGTCCAGTGCCGGTCATCAAAATAGAAATCCTGGACTGATCCGATATCTGTATCGATGGCTCCGAGCGTATACCCGCCGAGATCTTTTGTCCTGCGCAGGCGCATTACTTTATTTCTCGGTCCGCCGGATCTTCACGACTGATTCCGACTAGACCATTCTACTCCTCACCGAATCCAACCAATTGTGCGCCAGGCCTGAATGACCTTCGTGCCCCGGCGTTCTCGCGCGTGTGCTGCGACCGGCATTTGTCCGCATAAAGGATGGTACAAAGTTTCGTGAAAACTGCAGACAGGCCGCGACTCCTCTTAGATTCCCTGGTGCTCGGTATTATCGGCGGCCTGAGCGCGCAGTTATTTATTTGGATGTTGCGCCTCGCTTTTAGGATTTTCCTGTTCTCGCTCGCCGGCTACCATCCTCCAGGACTTCACGAAGAGGGCGGCGTTCTTCGCGAAGTGATCGGTGCTCACGGATTCTGGCTGATACCGCTCTCCACCACCATCGGAGGGCTGCTGTCGGGAGCGCTTGTTTACGGGCTCGCACCCGAGACAGAAGGCCACGGCACGGACACGGTGGTAAAAGCCCTTCACTGGACTGGAGGAGCAATCAGGGCTCGCGTGGCTCCGGTAAAGATGCTGGCCTCCGCGATTACCATCGGTTCCGGGGGGTCCGCGGGACGTGAAGGCCCCACCGCACTCATAGCTGCCGGCTTTGGCTCCCTATACGCAAAGTTGCTCCACCGATCCGAGTATGAACGGCGATTAGTGGTCCTGATGGGGATGGCGGCCGGGCTTTCCGCAATCTTTCGTTCGCCCATCGGGACCGCCATTTTCGCCGTTGAGGTTCTTTACGGCGGCATGGACTTCGAGGCTGGAGCTCTCATTTACTGCATGCTGGCTGCTATCGTCGCCTACGCCGTCAATGGCTGGTTCGTCGGGTGGCAGCCGCTCTTTCACGTCCCATCGCACTTATATGCGGCCGGCCTGGCAGATTACGGTTGGTACGTTGCCCTGGGGGGCGCGAGCGGCATCCTGGCTTCCATTTTGCCCGAGGTGTTTTATCGCTTTCGAGATTTGTTTGCAGCCCTACCTATACCGGCATGGACCAAGCCGGGCGTCGGCGGCCTACTCCTTGGTATGCTGGCTCTCCGTTTGCCCCAAGTACTGGGTGGTGGCTACGGTTGGATTCAGGAAGCGATTGACGGCCGGTTGGCCCTGGGATTGCTTCTCATTCTTGTGGCCGCCAAGATGCTGGCGCTATCCTTCACTGTTTCCTCCGGCGGGTCGGGAGGAATTTTCGCTCCCAGTCTGTTCGTCGGCGCGATGCTGGGCGGTGTCTTCGCCGCCCTCGCCCACGTACCTCCGGCGGGCCTGGTGATTGTTGGCATGGCGGCAGTTTTTGCAGGTGCGGCTCGGGTCCCCATCGCAACCCTGCTGATGGTTCTCGAAATGACAGGGGGTTACCAGCTCCTTGTTCCCGCGGGACTAGCCGTCATGCTCAGCTTTGTGATTCAAATCAATCTCTCGTCGTATTTCAAATACGGCAGTCTGTATGAGGCCCAGGTAGACGGACGGTCGGATTCGCCGGCGCACATTGCGGAGCACGTGCAAACTGCGCTACGGCTCTTGGACCAGGGAAAAATAACCTTACCCCCGCCGATCAGCCATCTTCATCTCGCGGCCCTCTTGCGATCGGGGGTAGCGCTCGATCTTTCGGATGGTTCACAGCTTACGGTCGGAGCCCTTCGGCCTGAGAGTCCCTGGGTGGGAAAACAGCTTCAATCGCGCAGTCTTACGCGGTTCTCTCGCGGATTCGAAGGTTGCGGCGATAGTGCGCGGCAAGACGGTTATCCGAGCTCGCTCTGAAACAGTCTTACAGCCAGGGGACCGGCTCCTGATGATCGCGCCGCAACAAACTCAAGCGGAGTTGCTAGTGCATCTCGCGCCACCCTCCGTTTCGGCTGCGCAGGCTACCGCGCCTGCCGGTTCTTGACTGCCAGAAACCAGGCGATCGTGTCCTGACGGCAAGAAGGTTACCTTCGCACTACCTACTCAGACTTAGGCCTCGTTCTTGACGGTCTTAGATCGGGATATTAGTGGTAATTAGATCTCACTATTAATGCTCTAGCTGCGTTCTTAGAATACCTCGTGGAATGACGGCCTATTCCGAACTAGAATCTATACTTCGACGGTCAGTTATGGTGGATCAATTCGGCACTAGTTAGTCCTGTCGTTTGACCATTTGTCTGATAGTAATTGTATCTAGGATAGCCGCTCTCAAGTTCGAGGCAAATTATGCACGTCCCCAATATCCATTAGGTTGTTCGCGGCGTAAGTAACAAAAATACTTGCTAAGTTACGATGATTTATCGCGAATCCGAGTTACTCTATCGGACAAGGCAGCTGCGAAATACTGCCGCGCTCTTTGTGGAGTAAAGCTCGTGTCGACCATCTCGACAGCATCCTATGCTGGGCACCGCTAAACCTGCCGCTTTCGCGAATTCGCGCTTGCGCACCAGCCGAAATGTAACTTCGGCGTGGCCATCGGCAGAAACTTTGGACTCGGGCCAGCAATTTGAGAAAACCTCTCGCAGCGGAAGGTGACGATGCGCGCAGAATCACCAGGAAAGAAGTCCGCCCAAAACGCGAGCCACGCGGCACGAGCTTTCCAAGTGCAACATCTGCCACATGATGGCGGAGAGAGTGGGATTCGAACCCACGGTACCTTGCGGTACACACGCTTTCCAAGCGTGCGCCTTAAGCCACTCGGCCATCTCTCCCGGTCTGTAAAGCACAATCGCGGTTGCCGCGTCGCTCAGCCGTGCCTCATTGACTTTACCATCTTGAGTTTGCCCACCACAAAGATTCACACCTCAGCCGACGACCCGGCATCTTCTCCAAATCAGTTAAGGTGAGAAGGATCATGCTCCCCCGCGCTCCAGTCACCCAGGTGCCCCCCACCACGCGCTTTCGTAGCGAACTGGGAGCCCTGTTGCTGCTCGCCATCCCGGTCGTGCTCTCTGAACTCGGCTGGAGCTTCATGTCCATCGTGGACACCATCATGGTGGGGCGCCTGAGCCCGGCGGCCATCGGCGCCGTGGGCATCAGCAGCGCCATCTTCTACACTCCCGCGCTCTTCGGCATAGGCCTGCTGCTGGGGCTCGATACCCTGGTGTCGCAGGCCTTTGGCCGCGGCGATTTCGATGACTGCCACCGGGCGCTGGCCCAGGGTGTCTACCTGGCTATCGGATACACACCCATCGCCATGCTGCTGATCGGCTTCGCGCCCCGTCTCTTTCCCCTCATAGGCATCACAGAAGCGGTGCGCGGTCCTGCCAGGGAATACCTCAACCTGCTTAACTGGAGCGCTCTTCCGCTGCTCTTGTACGTCGCTTTCCGCCGTTACCTGCAGGGTGTTGGGAAAGTCCGGCCGGTGACCTTTGCCTTGATCTCCGCCAACCTGGTGAATTGGTTTGGCAACTGGGCGCTCATCTATGGCAAGTTGGGGCTGCCCGCCATGGGCGTGCGCGGTTCCGCGCTTTCCACTTGCGTGGCCCGCATCTATATGGCTTCCGTGTTGATTTGGTGGGCCTGGAGACACGAGCGGCAGCGCGGACATCCCCTCTTTGCCCATTGGCCCGGCGTGCGGCCGGCCCTCTTGCTGCGGCTCCTGGAGCTGGGTTGGCCGGCAGCGTCGCAATTGATTTTTGAAGTAGGGGCTTTCTCCGCTGCCACCTTGTTGGCCGGGCGGCTCTCGCCCGACATCCTGGCCGCGCACCAGATTGTCTTGAATTCAGCCAGCCTCACGTACATGGTGCCGCTCGGGGTTTCTTCAGCGGCAGCCATCTCCGTGGGCCACGCCATAGGGGCAGGGAATCGTGCCCTCGCCCGCCGCAAAGGTTCCATGGCCATCGGCATCGGCGCCGTCTTCATGGCTTTTGCGGCAACCGCCTTCCTGACCATTCCGCGCCAGCTGGTACACATCTACACCCACGACCCGGAGACCGTCGCCGTGGGCGTGCGCCTGCTTGCGGTCGCCGCCATCTTTCAAGTCTTTGATGGCATCCAGGGCATCAGCACTGGAGCCTTGCGCGGTCTGGGCAAAACCCGCGGTCCCATGGTGATCAATATGGTGGCGTACGGCGTGATCGGTTTGCCCATCGGATATTTGCTGTGTTTCCACACTCCCTGGGGTATCTATGGCCTGTGGAGCGGCTTGACTCTGGCGCTCATTTTCGCCGCCGGGATGGTGGGGGCGCAGTGGTTGAAAGACTCCAAGGTAGCTTGAGCGCTAGGCAACCACTCCAGCGCATCGTGTCCGATAACATATATTCTGTTAACTAAAGCCCTCCATGCGTAACCCTATCCGATTCAATCTCTTTCCCTGAAATCTTGTATTCAAATCAGCCTCGCTTCCCTCTAAACAAAAAGATGCCCTCGCCGAAGCGAGAGCATCTTCGAATCCGGGAGCAGTCAGCTTCCCCTTACATCTTGTAGCGGCCCAGGTCCTCGTCGTTGAGTCCTTCCAGCCAGCGGCGAAGTTCCTCCGGCGTTGTCTCCGCCATGCTGGGCGCCAGCTTGGCGATCCGGATCACCTCTTCGCTCACGTAAATTGGACAGTCGGAACGCAGAGCCAAGGCCAAGGCGTCCGATGGCCGCGCATCCAGACTGACCACTTCGCCGTCTTGTTCCATCCAGATGACGGCGTAAAAGGTGTCGTTCTTAAGTTCAGTGACTACAACCTTTTGCACCGCAGCATTCAAGCCGCGGATGAGATTCTTGAGCAGGTCGTGAGTCATCGGCCGTGGGGTTGCCGACTTCTCAATCTCCAGCGCAATGG
Source organism: uncultured Acidobacteriaceae bacterium (assembly GCA_963711525.1). Taxonomy (GTDB): domain Bacteria; phylum Acidobacteriota; class Terriglobia; order Terriglobales; family Acidobacteriaceae; genus PALSA-350. The sequence continues at coordinate 1,325,029 of CAVQEO010000001.1, forward strand.
CGTTGGCCTCGTACATGCCAACCCAGATCGGCAACACAGTGTCGCTCTTGACATCTTTAAGGATCACGATGGGCATATTGCTGGCCGGATCCATGACCAGACCGCGGATTTTCATTTCCACATCCATGGTCAACTCCGTATCGGCTCTAGACCGCCTCGCCGACAAGGCTGTTGGGAAAGCTCTGCGTAATCCGCACCGGAAGATAGCTGCCGGGAGCGGGGCTGATCGGGTGCGGAGTCGTGAAATTGACCGTCTTGTTCTGCGAGCTGCGGCCGATTACCTGGCCTCTTTGACTGTTATACCCTTCAACGGCTGCTTCCATGATTTGCCCTATGTGACTGGCGTAACGTGACCTTTGGATCTCGCGTTGGCGGTCAAGAAGCACCTGCAGCCGCCGGCTCTTCTCCTCTTCCGGGATGCTGTCCGCTAAAGAAACAGCCGGGGTGTTGGGCCGGGGAGAAAATTTAAAAGCGAATACCGCATCGAAGCCGACCTCCGCCAATAGGCTCAAGGTCTGCTCGAAGTCCTCCTCGGTTTCTCCCGGAAAGCCGACGATGATGTCGGTAGTGATGCTGATGGGACGGTGGGCAGACTGAATCCATGCGATCCGCTCCAGGTATTGTTCCCTGCTGTATTCCCGCTGCATGGCTGCCAGCACCCGCGTCGAACCGCTCTGCACCGGCAGATGCACATGGTCGCAAAGCGAGGGCACGGCATCGATGGCGGCGACGATGTCAGGCGTAAAGTCACGCGGATGAGACGTGGTGAAGCGCACCCGGCGAATGCCGGGAATCTCGCCCACGGCTGCGAGTAGTTCGGCGAAGGTGCGCTTGCCTTCGCGGTCACGGTACGAATTGACGTTCTGCCCCAGCAGCTGGATCTCGGTGTACCCCGCTTCGGCCAAGGTACGAGCCTCGGCCAGCACCGAAGTGGAGGTGCGGCTGCGTTCCTTGCCCCGCGTATACGGAACCACGCAATAGGCGCAGAACTTATCGCATCCTTCAATGATGGTGATGTAGCCGCGGTGGCGATTGGTGCGCGCCGTAAACTCGGTTTCGAAGGTTTCTTCCGTCTGGCGGTCGTCGAGGCCGGTGATGCGCGACTCCCCTGCCTCCAGCCGAACCAGCATCTCCGGCAATTTGCGGTAGGAAGCCGATCCGGAGACCATAGAAACGTAAGGAGCGCGCTCGAAGATCCGCTCCCCTTCCTGCTGCGCCACGCAACCCAGCACCACGAAGCGCTTGCCTTGGGCGTGCAGCTTCTTGTAGTCGTTCAGCCGGTTGAAGACCTTCTGTTCGGCTTTATCGCGGATGGAGCAGGTGTTGTAGAGGATCAGGTCGGCGGCGGTCTCGGTATCGACCTGGTGGTAGCCCTCATGGCGAAGAGTGCCGATGACTTTCTCGGAGTCATGCACATTCATCTGGCAACCGAAAGTCTCAAGATAAAACGTTTTTTCAGGCGCCATGGTGAGACCGAGTATACCGCAGTAAGAGGCGGCCAAGAGTTGTCGTAGCGGGCACAACTGGCTGCCGGCAGCGCTAGCTGGCCTGCTAAACTTAAGACTGGCACACGTCACAAAGAGGTAGCAGGCGCACACGCGGAAGCGAGCCTGTTGGCAGCATGCTGGAGGCGGAAAGATGGCAGACACAAACGGAACCTACCCGGGCGGAACAGGATTGCGGCTGAAGCTGGGTCTGGCCGAGATGCTAAAGGGCGGCGTCATCATGGACGTGATGAGCACCGAGCAGGCCATCATCGCCGAGCGGGCCGGCGCCACCGCGGTCATGGCGCTGGAACGGGTGCCCGCGATGATCCGGGCCCAGGGCGGAGTGGCCCGCATGGCCAAGCCCAGCCTGATCAAGCAGATTATCGGCGCCGTCTCCATCCCGGTCATGGCCAAGGCGCGTATCGGCCACTTTGCCGAAGCCCAGATCCTGCAGCATCTGGGGGTCGACTTCATCGACGAGAGCGAAGTCCTTACTCCGGCCGATGAGCTCCACCACATCGACAAGCACGCCTTCACCACTCCCTTTGTCTGCGGAGCGCGCGATCTGGGCGAAGCCCTGCGCCGCATCGCCGAAGGCGCGGCCATGATTCGCACCAAGGGCGAAGCCGGTACCGGCGACGTGGTGCATGCCGTCAAGCACATGCGGCAAATCGTAAAAGAGATGAAGGCCCTCACCGTGCTGCGCGACGAGGAGCTCTACGCCGCGGCCAAAGAGCATCGTGCCCCCTATGAACTGGTGCGCATGGTAGCGAAGACCGGCAAGCTGCCGGTGCCCAACTTCTCTGCCGGCGGCATCGCCACCCCGGCCGACGCGGCCCTGATGATGCAGCTCGGTGCGGAGGCCGTTTTTGTCGGGTCCGGCATCTTCATGAAAGAAGGCGCGACCCCGCTGGATGTGGAGCTGGATGAGAAAACCGGCGCCATCCGCAACCCCAAGGAGCGCGAGGAAGCGGAATCGCGGGCCAAGGCCATCGTGATCGCGACCGCGCATTACAACGATCCCAAGGTGCTGGCCGAGGTAAGCGAGCAGATGACCGGCTCCATGCACGGCTTGGCTGTGGGCGGCCTTCAAGAGGCGGAACTGCTGCAAACCCGCGGCTGGTAGGCATGGGGGAAGATCGTCCGCGCATTGGCGTGCTCGCCATCCAGGGAGATTTTGCCGCTCACGCCCAGGCGCTCGAAGACGCGGGCGCCGATGCGGTTGAGGTCCGAAAACCGGCCGAACTGGCCGGACTCGACGGCTTGGTCCTGCCCGGGGGCGAATCCACTACATTTCTAAAGTTTCTGGAGCGCGATGGCTTGCTTGAGTCCCTGCAGCGCTTCCTGGCCGAAAAGCCGGCCTTCGGCACCTGTGCCGGTTGTATCCTGTTGGCCCGGAATGTCACCCATCCGCCGCAGCAAAGCCTGGCGCTGATGGACATCAGCGTGGAGCGCAATGCCTATGGGCGGCAGATCGACAGCGCCATCCAAACCGGTCCCACCAAGCTGCCCGGCGGTCCGCTGGAGATGGTCTACATCCGCGCCCCGCGCATTGCCAGCGTGGGCCCCGGCGTGGAAGTGATGGCCGAACGGGACGGATTTCCCGTGTTGGTGCGCCAAGGCAGGTTACTGGCGGCAACCTTTCACCCTGAACTTTCCAGCGATCGCCGGGTACATCAACTTTTCGTAGACATGGTGCGTGAGCACCGCGATCGCTCCCGCTAGGCCCCCGTCCTTTTTCCTGGGGAATGCGAGACGGAAGCCCTTCCCTCGCATCCAAATCGGTAGAACGTTGTCTACGGAGTTCATGGCAACGAAGCAGTTTTTAAAATGCAGTGGGAGCCGGGGGCCAAACAGGAGTAATCTTCGAATGTCGGAGTTTCCACCATGCCTGCTACCTTCACTCGCACCCCCGTTGAGACAGAGCGCAAGGATCCCGGATTTGGCGGCAAACCGCCGGTTGCCCGCAGGCCTACAGGCGGTGGTGGAGACGGCGAGAACTGGGATAACCGGCCCCATGGCCGGCGTGGACCGCGCGACCTGCTGAGCCGCTACCGCATGGTTTTGTTTTTTGCCCTGGCCAGCGACCTCATGTTCTTCGTTGCCTTGGTGAGTGCCTTTTTCGCCCGCCAGGGCAGCGGCCATTTCACCGTCAACAATAACTGGGTTCTTGACTGGCGCCCCATCGCACTGCCTCCCATTCTGTGGATCAACACCGCGCTGATTGTGTTGAGCAGCCTGACCATGGAGATGGGCCGCAGACAATTTTTTCGTGAGATCGATGTCATGGAGGAGTGGTTAGGACTGGGCCGCCCGACCATCCGCCGCGCCGCTCCCTGGCTTGCTGCAACCGTCCTGCTGGGCGGATTGTTTCTGGCCGGCCAATGGATTGCCTGGAAGCAACTGGTCGCGCAGCGCGTCTTCTTTGCCTCCAACCCCAGCAGCCACTTTTTCTATTTGATCACCGGCACCCACGGACTCCATTTGCTCATCGGCGTGCTCGCGCTGGGCGGCGCGATGTTGGCGCTCATCTTTCTGCGCCGTATCGAGCTGCGCCAGATCGTGGTGGACTGTACCGCCTGGTACTGGCATACCATGGGCATCTTCTGGATCTTCCTCTTCGGCATGCTGGTCTTTTGCCAATAAGCGGCGGCGTGGACATCTGGCCTCAACTCAAATGGGCAGACTGGCAGAAGACTGCGGACACCTTGCACATGTGGACGCAGATCGTGGGCAAAACGCGGCTCGCGCTCAGTCCTCTGCAGGCGCACTGGTGGAATGTTCCGCTCTACGTGAGCGCGCGTGGGCTGAACACCTCTGCCATGCCGTATGGATCAGAATTTCTTGAAGTCGCGTTCGACTTCGTCAGCCATGAACTGAAGTTCATAATGAGCACCGGCGCCAGCCTGTCGACTCCTCTGCGCGCCCAGTCGGTGGCGGAGTTCTACCTGGAGTACCAGCGGAGTCTCGCCGCGCTCGGTGTAAGCGTAGAGATCCACCCCGTGCCGGTAGAACTTGCGCATCCGATTCCCTTCGCTGAGGACCGCGAGCATGCCTCCTACGACCCGCAAGCAGCCCACCGGTTTTGGCGGGTGTTGATGCATGCGGACAAAATCTTTCAGCAGTTTTCCTCGCGCTTTGTGGGCAAGGTCAGCCCGGTGCATTTCTTCTGGGGCAGCTTCGATCTGGCGGTCACGCGCTTTTCCGGGAGACCGGCGCCGCCTCGCGAGGGAGCCGACAAAGTTACCCGCGAGGCCTATTCGCATGAAGTGATCAGCGCAGGCTTCTGGCCGGGCAACGGCGGTTTCGGCGAGGCCGCCTTCTATTGTTATGCCGCGCCGGCCCCCAAGGGCCTGGAGACTGCATCGATCAAGCCGGCCAAGGCTGGCTACAACAACACTCTCGGTGAGTTCATCTATCTTTACGAAGATCTGCGTCAGGAGCCCTCGCCGGGCGAGGCCCTGCTCACTTTCCTCGAAAGCACCTACGAAGCAGGAGCCACACTCGCCAGGTGGGATCGCGGCGCGCTTGAACGACTCGACCGACCCTAAGCAAGTTCTCGTGAAATCAGAAAGCCCGTCCACGTGAGCCACAGAGGCAGCGGATAGGCTGCCAGTCGTTCCACCGCACCTGCATTCCATCTCAGTGCGGCACAGGATGGAGTGCCACGGAAGGCCAGGGCGAGAGTCGCCAGCAGTCCGACAGATCCTAGCGCGAAGGTGATCCAGCTTTTAAGGCGCAACGGCATCCCCTCGCAGACGGACCTGCGAATCATCACCCACCCCAAGAGAATCATGGCAAGGTTGCCTCCTAGAAAATTGGCAACTGCGCCCAGCAGGTGCAACCGGAAGTTAACGTCCTCAGGCACCGCGCCGACCTCCACCACGCCCACGCCCGCAATAACCAATAGGGCCAGCGCGATCCGATAGACGGGCTTGGCAGGAAAAAGCCCTCGTACTAATACGGCGCCGAAGACGATCAGCAATCCCTGCAGCACGAATGAGCCGTTCATAACCCAGTGCAGCGACGAGCATCCTGCGGAGACGTCACAGCGCACCGCGCCCAGGTCGCTGATGTAATTGGCCGCCATGCTGTAGTGTCCCGTCCAACCTGATCGGGCAATTTGTTCGCCCACAAAAAATTGAAAGCAGAACAACCACAGACCAGCTCCCAAGCGGCAGATCATGGCATTCCTCCAGGTCGTCACAGCGGTAACGCCAGCCCTCTAATTCTCCGTCTTCCAGGGATTCAGCCGTTTCAGCTTGATATCTTGCACATCGCCGGTATTGCGGGTTACGAAAGTCAACCCATGCACCATCGCAGTCGCGGCCAAGAGTGTGTCGATAACCGGACGCGACCTTTGGGCCAGACAGGAACGAAATCACCCCCTGTTCCACCTCTTTTCTGCGCGTTTCCGGGCTAGCTGCAATTGATGGGACACGGAGGGACAGAAATCAATTCTCTTTTGTAGCCCCCTCTCGCGTGTAGCTGAATTTTGCGATTGTGGCGTTTACAGTTTGACTAATCGTCTGCAATGCATCACTCTTCGCGATCTGTGCACCCAGAGTCCGAGCGCGTTCGGTATAGCTGGGGTCATGAAGAATTTTACGCACGGCATCGCGAATCTGTTCCGACATGGAAGTGCCTGCTTTTAGTGAGATACCTGCACCACTCCAATGCACACGCGCCGCAACGAGTGGTTTATCTTCACTTTCCCCGTAGCAGACGATGGGTACGCCATAGCTAAGCGCTTGCTGTACACCATTGTACCCGCCGTTTGTGACGAAGACGCTCGTCATGGGCAGGATCTGTTCATATGGAACGTAGGGTTCGACGATGGCATTCTTGGCCGACAGGATCTTTCCGTCCTTGCCGCCACCAGCGGTCACTATCACCTGTACCGGTTCGTCTGTGAGACCCGTGATCGCGGGATTGACGAGTTGATCGAAGTTGAAGTTGGCCAAAGTGCCTTGGGTCACCAGAACGATAGGCAGAGAGCGATCCAGCTGGGACATCCACGTCGGCGCTTCTGCACCGGACTCTCTATGGATAATCGGACCGGTGTAGGTGAGGTTAGACGGTCGATCTTCCATGGGGTATTCGAAGTCTTCGGTGCCGAATTGCAAGAAGACGTCGGGCAGGCGATAGACACTGTTTGTTTGGAATCCGCCAGAGATCGCCACTCCCAATCGATCAAGAACGGCATCAACATATTTGTGACCAGGCGCACGCATTGATAGGAATTTCTTATTATCCGCAATGTTGCGCGCCCGGCTGTCAGGGGTGTTATCAGGTCCGGTAAAGATCGAAGACGCGGGATCGGTCCACGAGGGTGCGATGACGCCGCAAGCAATAACGGGTGAACGCGAATCGCCGCTCAACAGCAAAGGCAACTCCCCTAGAAAAAGAACATCTGTCATGACCAAATCAATGTTCTTCGCGGCAATAATTTCCTGAAGACCACGGTGCTGATCGGCAATGTGATCCGCAAAGAGATGTTTTATATAGATATTGGCCTGGTCCATGGGGGAGGCCGAAGTCCACAACTCTGGAATGAGTTCACCGAGGCGGTGATAGTCGTAATTGGCATTACCGAGCAACGGTAGGAATTGCAGACCAGCGGATTCTACCTGAGTGGAAAAAATGTCAGCTGTCTGAAAAAAAACCTGATGCCCATCCCTGACCAATTGCTGAGCGACCGGCAACATGGGTTTTACATGTCCCGTCAAAGGGGTAACCGCTACGAGAATCCTGCTCATGTAACTCCTAAAGAATGTCGACTTTTCCGGGGACGTCTGAATGTGAGCCTGCGCAATATAAAAACAACACAGCCATCTATTTATTCCCGAACCGCACTTGGCTGAGTAAGGGGAAGCGGCAGCTCAGGGGCGTTCCTCCAAATCGCACCTCTCGTTTATCCTTACACTATGGAATTCAGACGGCTTGGACATTCGGGATTGAAGGTGCCGGTGCTCTGCTTCGGTGCAGCGACTTTTGGTGGCGGAAGCGAATTTTTCAAAGCATGGGGAGCGACGGATGTCGCCGAGGCAACGCGCCTGGTGGACATCTGCCTGGAAGCGGGCGTGAACCTCTTCGATACTGCCGATGTCTACTCGCGTGGGATGTCGGAAGAGATCCTGGGTCAGGCTATCGCGGGCCGCCGCGACAAGGTATTGATATCAACCAAAGCCACCTTTCCCATGGGCGACGAACCGAACGATCTCGGCTCCGGGCGACTGCATCTGGTGCATGCATGCGAGGCAAGCCTAAAGCGCCTGGGGACCGACTACATCGACATCTACCACCTCCACGGATTTGACGCGCTGACCCCGGTCGAAGAGACACTGGACACGTTGAACACGCTGGTACGCAGCGGCAAGGTACGCTACATTGCCTGTTCAAATTTTTCCGGCTGGCACCTGATGAAGTCGTTGGCCGTATCGGAAAGGTATGGATGGGCGCGCTACGTGGGGCATCAGGTCTATTACTCGGTGATTGGCCGTGACTACGAACAGGAATTGATGCCCTTGGGGATCGACCAGGGAGTAGGCGCCATCATATGGAGTCCTCTCGGCTGGGGACGCCTCACGGGAAAAATTCGCCGCGGACATCCCTTGCCGGCAGAGAGCCGCCTGCACAAAACGGCCGCCCAGGGTCCGCAGGTCGACGATGAATATCTCTACAAGGTGGTTGACGCCTTGGATGAAGTAGCGAAAGAAACCGGCAAGCACGTTCCCCAGGTGGCGCTGAACTGGTTGCTGCAGCGCCCGACTGTGGCCACAGTGATTATCGGCGCGCGCAATGAGACCCAGCTGCGCCAGAATCTGGCCTCGGCAGGCTGGAACCTGACGCCCGCGCAAGTAGCCAAGCTCGATGCCGCCAGCAAGACAAGCGCTCCCTACCCTTATTGGCATCAGCGGCAGTTCGATGCGCTTAATCCGGCTCCCGTTCCGCAATAAAGGACTCGGCGGCGCCCCATCAGGCGCGACCCGCCGCCAACAAAGTGCACAATCTCCAGGCGATCCCCATCCTGCAGGCCAGTATTGGCCCATTCCGTGCGGGGAACGATGTTGCCGTTATGCTCGATTGCCACCCGGTCGCCTTGGAGTCCCAGGTCAGTGATCAAGTCCTGGATGTGCGCCGGGACCGTCAATTGCGGAAACTCCCGCGATTGACCGTTGAGTACAAAATGCATACAGGGAGATTATCACCGGCCCCATCACCGGGCCTGGGTTCGCGAACCTAGCAGCCACCGCTTTACGCGGTGGAGCGCCGGTGGCATCTCGGTGGCGGAATAATAGATAGCGCGGTTGAGTCCCTTCAGGATCTGGATGGCCGCGACGCGCGGGTCGGCGCTTCCCAGCGGTCCCTTCTCGGCAAGGTCATTTGCATATTCGTCGGCCAGGTATTCAATCGCGTGCCCTAGGATTTCAAGAGCGCGGCCACCTTCCGGCGAGAGCCGCCGGCGGACGAAAGGCCGAGGTTGAGCATGATTCCACCTCATGGCGGAGCTATCGGCCAAAAGGCGAGACTCCTGAGAGCACCCGGCGAAGATCAAAAACCGCAGTTCGTAGGCCCCGTGGAAACTGCTTAAACCAAAGGCCTGCTTGACTCTGAGATGGCGAAAACTTACAGTCGAGATTGAGCGTAACCTCGGACGGCGAGTTCAAATGCAGACGCACGATTACTATTGGAACTACCTCCCGCTGATGCTTCAAATCCTTGTTGCCGTGTGTTTTGGGGGTGGCATCGTCACCGCCTCCTGGTTCATCGGGAAACATCGCAACACGGTTGCCAAGCTCGCCACCTATGAGTGCGGCATCCCGGCGGAAGGCGATGCCCGCGGCCGCTTCTCCGTGCGCTTCTACATGGTCGCGATGCTGTTCATCCTGTTCGACGTGGAAGCAGTCTTCATGCTGCCCTGGGCCGTGGTCTACCGCGATCTGCCCAAGCTGGTGGGCTCGCGCATGTTTGGCTTCTGGGAGATGGTCGTCTACCTCGGCTTTGTGCTGGTCGGCCTCTTCTACGTCAAGAACAAGGGAATTCTCGATTGGTCCTCCGACAAGGCGGACCTTTAATGGACGCCGTCAACGAGAAAGACGCTGTCCTTCAAGCCCACGCGCAGAATCACGCCGTCGCGGCCCTCATCGCCGCCAAGCCCTCCTGCATCACCAATGCTCGCTTCGATTGCGGCGAACTGACTCTCTGGATCGAGCGTGACGACATCCGCCCCGTCTGCCGCACACTGCAGAAGGCGGGTTACAACTTCATGGTGGATGTGACCTGTGTGGACTGGTACCCCAGCGAGCCCCGCTTTCAAGTCACCTACCACATTCTTTCCCACAGTCTCAAGGAACGTATCCGGCTCTGCGTCCTGGTCGATAGCCTGGATTCGGAAGTAGCCAGCATCACTCCGGAATGGCCATCGGCCAATTTCTACGAGCGCGAGGTCTGGGACCTCTTCGGCGTGCGTTTCGGCGGACACCCCAACCTGCGCCGCATCATGATGCCGGATCAATGGGAAGGTCATCCCTTACGCAAGGATTACCCGGTGGAGGGCTACCGCTAATGGATGCCGCAGATTATGTGATCGCCCCGCTCCTCGAACCACGCGTCGAGGAGGGCTCCAAGGACCGCACCATGGTCCTGAACATGGGGCCGCAGCATCCCTCCACCCACGGCGTGCTGCGCCTGGTGCTCGAGATCGATGGCGAAACCGTGCTGCGCCTGGTGCCCGACATCGGCTTCCTGCACACCGGCATCGAGAAAACCTGCGAGGCGAAGTTCTATCAGCAGGTGGTTCCGCTCACCGACCGCATCGACTATCTCAGCCCCATGTCTAACAATCTCTGCTACTGCCTGGCGGTTGAGAAACTGCTGCAGTTGGAGATTCCGCCGCGGGCCCAGTTTCTCCGCGTGCTGCTCAACGAACTCACCCGCCTGCAGTCTCACCTGGTCTGGCTGGGCACTCACGCCATGGACATCGGCGCGCTGACCCTCTTCCTCTACACCTTCCGCGAACGCGAAGAGATTCTGAAGATCTTTGAGGATGTGAGCGGCCAGCGCATGATGGGTTCTTACTTCCGCGTGGGGGGCATTGCGCTGGAGCCGCCGGTCGACTTCTACCAGAAGGTGCAGGGCCTGCTCACGATGATGCCGGAGAAGATCGATGAGTACGAAAACCTGCTCAACGGCAATCCCATCTGGATACGCCGTCTGCAGGGCGTGGGCTACCTGAGCGCCGCCGACGCCATCGCCCTGGGAGTGACCGGGCCGCCGGCGCGCGCCAGCGGAGTCGATTGGGACTTGCGCCGCGACATGCCCTATTCAAGCTACGAGAAGTTTCAATTCAAAGTACCGGTCTCCGATGTCGGCGATGTGTGGACCCGCTACACTTTGCGCGTCCAGGAGATGCGGGAGTCGGTCAAGATCTGCCAGCAGGCCCTCGACGGCATGCCGACGGGACCGTTGAAAGCCGACGCGCCCAAGGTGGTGCTGCCCGATCGGGAAAAGATGAAGACCCAGATGGAGTCGCTGATCTACCACTTCAAGATCGTGACGGAAGGCTTTGCCGTGCCCGCCGGCCAGGTTTACCAAGCCATCGAGTCTCCCCGTGGGGAGATGGGTTATTTCGTGGTCAGCGACGGCACCGCCAAGCCTTATCGGGTGCACATGCGCAACCCAACCTTCGCGTCCCTGCAGGCGCTGGAATCCATGTGCGTAGGGCGGCTGCTGGCCGATGTGGTTGCTGTGATCGGGTCGATCGATATCGTGCTGGGAGAAATCGACCGGTGAGCGATCCTGTGGAGGTTCGCCGCCATGTATGGGAGTCGCTGGTGGGGATGCTCCGCGTCTACGCACATGCCGCCGGCCTCAACGGCAAGGAGTACGTGGTGACGACTGGCGCAGATGGAGCCTTGGTCAAGCATCAGGACTCCGCGTTGAGCCTTAGCTTTAGTCCCGGCACCGGCGAGGGAAACTGGTGCGTCACCCATCCGGAACGGGAAGAGTGCGGCGCCTTCCGGATCGAAGAGGACGGCACACTTACGTTGCCGGCGGCCCCGAAGGAAATCGATCATGCAGCCGTCGATTGGATCGGCTATCTGGGGCGAGGCAACGTGATCGAGGATGCATCGACCAGTACGTTAGCTCCCACGTTAAATCCATGACCATTTGAGTTTCTAGATAGATTTGTCATCCCGACCGGAGCGAAGCGTAGCGGAGGGACCTGCGGTTCCACTTTATAGGCCTGAGCGACAACTATGAGCACACAGATAAAGACCATCTTCAGTCCACCCCTGGCCGCGCGTTTTGACCGCATGGTGACGCTTTATCCTCTGCGCCGGTCGGCCTTGATCCCCATGCTGCTCTATGCTCAGGATGAGGTGGGTTACCTTTCCGACGCGGTTGTCAGCGAGGTCGCGGCGCGCATCGAGATTACTGAGCTCGATGTACGCAACGTCATCAGTTACTACTCCCTGCTGCACACCGACCCGGCGGGCAAGTATCATGTACAGGTATGCACGAATATCAGTTGCATGCTGCGCGGCGGCAATGAGCTCCTTGCCCACTGCAAACAGCGTTTAGGCATCGGCAACAAGGAAACCACTCCCGATAAGCTTTTTTCCCTGGAAGAAGTGGAGTGCATCGGCGCCTGCAGTTGGGCTCCCGCGGTCCAGGTAAATTACGATTTTCACGAAAATTTGACAGCGGACTCGATGGACAAAGTTCTGGACGACTATCGGGCTAAGAGCTAGTTCGCGGAGAAAAGCATGGCCTATCTCGTCTCTCATCCGGATGAAGTGAAGTTGGTCTCCTACCGCTTCGGCAAGGGTGCGACCTCCATCGACAAGTATCTCGAACTGGACGGCTACACCTCTGCGCGCAAGGCCATTGCCCTGGGCCCGGAAGGGATCATCGCCGAGATGAAGGCGTCAGGCCTGCGGGGTCGCGGCGGGGCCGGCTTCCCTACCGGCATGAAGTGGTCCTTCGTCCCCAAACAAGCCGCCAAACCAAAATACGTGCTGGTCAATGGAGATGAGAGCGAGCCGGGCACTTGCAAAGACCGCCTGATCTTCGAGCACGACCCCCACTCGGTGATCGAAGGCGTGATCATCGCCGGCCTGGCCATCGGCTCGAAGATGGGTTTTGTCTATCTCCGCGGCGAGTACCGTTACCTGCTCAAGATCATGGAGAAAGCCATCGATGACGCCTATGCCAAGGGCTTTCTGGGCAAGGGGATCTTCGGCAGCAATGTGGACTTCGATATTCTCTCCCATACCGGAGCGGGCGCGTATGAGGTAGGTGAAGAATCCGCCTTGATGGAATCGCTCGAAGGCAAGCGCGGCATTCCCCGTATTCGTCCCCCTTTCCCCGCGGTGGTCGGACTCTACGGCGGGCCCACTATTATTAACAATGCCGAAACGCTGGCCACCGTACCTCACATCTTCCGCATCGGTGGAGCTGAGTATGCCAAGATCGGCTCGGAGCGTAATGGCGGCACGCGCCTCTTCTGTCTCAGCGGCAACGTGGCCAAGCCCGGCGTCTATGAGCTGCCCATGGGCTACAACCTTAAGAAGATGATCTACGAGGTGGGGGGCGGCATCCCCGGAGGAAGGTCACTCAAAGCCGTCGTTCCCGGCGGATCCTCGACCCCCGTGCTTCTGCCTAACGAGATCGACATCGGCATGGATTTCGACCAGGTAGGCAAGGCGGGCAGCATGCTCGGCTCCGGTGGTGTGGTGGTTTTGGACGACACCGCGTGCATGGTGGAGTTTGCCTTGCGCACCATGAAGTTCTATCAGCACGAGAGCTGCGGATGGTGTATCCCTTGCCGCGAAGGCACCGACTGGTTGAAAAAGACGCTGACTCGCGTTCATGCCGGTGGCGGGGTGGCCAAGGATATCGACAACATCCGCTACCTGGCGCAGAACATGTTGGGACGTACCTTCTGCCCCTTGGGCGACGCTGCGGCTATGCCCACCATCGCCTTCGTGGACAAGTTCCGTAAGGAGTTTGAAGACCACCTGGATGGCAAACCGTGTCCTTACGCCCATCAGCCGGAAGCGGCTCTGGCCGGCGTATGACGCGCGTCCACAGACAAAGATAGGAATCCATGGCTGACGTAACCTTTACCGTCGACGGCAAGAAGCTCACCGCTCCCGCAGGCACTCTGCTGATTGAAGCCTGCCGTGAGGCGAGCATCGCCGTTCCCCAGTTCTGTTACTACCCCGGCCTCTCGCTGCAGGCGGCTTGCCGCATGTGCCTGGTACGCCTGGAAAAGGTTCCGAAACTGCAGACCGCGTGCACCACGCCGGTGGCCGAAGGCATGGTAGTGGTCAGCGATAGTGACGAAATCACGCAAGCACGCAAAGCTACGATCGAGCTGCTGCTGGGCAATCACCCTCTCGATTGCCCGGTGTGCGATGCCGGCGGCGAGTGCGAATTGCAGGACATGACCTTCAAGTACGGACCACCGGAGTCGCTCTACACCGAGGTCAAGCAGCACCGCGAAGAACAGCAGTGGTCGCCGGTGGTGTTCTTCGACCGTCCGCGTTGCATCCTCTGCTACCGCTGCGTGCGCACCTGCGGAGAGGGCATGGATGTGTGGGCGCTGGGGGTACAGAATCGCGGCGTCACTAGCACCATTGCTCCTAACGGGGGCGACCACCTCGATTGCGAAGAATGCGGCATGTGCATCGACGTCTGCCCGGTAGGAGCGCTCACTTCGGGCAGCTATCGCTACAAAACCCGGCCCTGGGAGATGAACCACGTCTCCACCGTTTGCACCCACTGTGCGGACGGATGCAAAACCACCCTGGGTGTGCGCAGCGTCGAGAACGGTTCGCAAATTCTGCGCGGCGATAACCGCGACAAGAGCGGCATCAACGGCGAGTTTTTGTGCATCAAGGGACGCTACGCTTTCGACTTCGCCAACCATACCGACCGCTTGACCAAGCCGCTGCTGCGGCAGGCGGACGGCAAGTTTGCCGAAGTGAGTTGGGAGCAGGCGCTGGACCACGCAGGCCGCAAACTGCGCGAAATCCGCGAGAGCCGGGGCGGCCGCTCGATCGGCGTCATTGGCTCCAACCGCACTACCAACGAGGAAAATTATCTGCTACAGAAGTTGGCCCGGACGGTGCTGGGAACCAACAATATCGACCATCATCGCACCGCCGATTACACAGCCTTCGCGCGCGCTATCTCGGGACACACGGACCGCGCCGCCGGGCTCCGGGAAACCATGACCGCGCCGGCCATTCTGCTGCTGGGCAACGATCCGACGGAGCAGCATCCTCTGCTGGCCTGGAACCTGCGCACCAACGTACGCCACCACAATGCCCGCATCTACGTCGTGAACCATGCCGGCATCAAGCTGGAGCGGCAGGCTCACCAGTCGCTGATCATTCCTCAAGATGGCTACGCCAACGTGGTGCGCTTCCTGGCCGGCGACGATGCGGCCTTCCCTGGTACTCAGCTAGGAGACGAGGCGAAAAAATTCCGCGAAGCGTTGCGCGCTGAACCCAGCCTGCTGATTATCTTTGGTTCGGAGTACCGCGGCCGAGACATCGACGCGCTAGTGAACTTTGGCATCTGGCTGGGCAAGGCCCGCTTTGCCTGCCTGGGTGATTACGTCAACTCCCGCGGCGCCACGGACATGGGTTTGCTCCCTGGCTTCCTTCCCGGCTACGTCCCCGTGGATCAGGGTGGCGCCTTTGCCGAAGAATACGGTGATGCGCTGCCCCAGACTCCAGGCATGGACCTGGTAGAAATGTTCGACGCCGCGGAGCGCGGAGACCTGGGCGCACTTTACGTCGTGGGCGCCAACCCCATTGCCCGCTACGGCATTGATCCGGCCGCGCTCAAAAACACCTTTGTCATTGTGCAGGATATGTTCATGACGGAAACGGCGTTGCTGGCGGACGTAGTGTTGCCTACCTCCAATCTCTATGAGAAGTCCGGCACCGTCACCAACACCTACGGTGACCAGCAGCTGGTTAAGAAGGCGGGTGACCGGGCCGGCGTGCGCAGCGACTTCGAGTTGATGGTGCGGCTTGCCGACACCATGGGTGCCGACCCCAGAAAGCTGGTTCCTTTCGGCCGCGGAGTTCATGCCGACATGGGGCAGAGCCGGGGCGCGCAATCCGGCGAGGCTGACCGTCACAGTGTGTGGCTGGCGGCACAAAACCTGGAGCCGAAGCTGAGTCCCTTTGACCCCTTCGCCATTCTTGATGAGATCCAACGCTTGGTGCCCGGCTACCAGGTCTCGCGCCTGGAGCTGCTGGCCGGTAACGACGTCCATGTGCAATCATCGCTGGTGCAAATTGAGGCCGGCCCTGAGCGCCACGCACTGATTCTGCCCGCCGAAGACACTCTATTCACCTCCGGCACCTTAGGCCGTTACAGCAACGTCTTGCACTCGGTCATGGAATCGCACACCACCAAACCAACAGAAACGGCCGCGGACTAGTGAAGGGGCTAAAGCCCGTACATTTAGTCTTAAGCAGAACCGGGGCTTTTAGAGTCTGCGTGAGAACGCGAAGGCAAATCGGAGATCAGAACCAGGCCCGTAGGGCCGGGAGCCAGACGTCAGCCCAGCCCGGAAGGGCTGGGAGGTGGATCCAAGGTTGGGGAGCGCCGGAGGTGCGGCACTACATTTATCCGTTGGTGCCGCGCCTCTGGCGCTCAGACGATATGGGGGATCGATGTCCCAGCCCTTCCGGGCTGGGCTGACGTCTGGCTTCCGGCCCTACGGGCCTGGTTCTGATTTTGCGGTTTATTTCGAGTTCTCATGCAGATTCTTTTAGTGCCTGAGGCACTCCACAGAAAGCGGATACGCAAGTGAGCTTCCTGATCTTTTTCCTTCTGAGTTGCTTGAAGATTGCTGTCGTCCTGGCAATCTTTCTCGGAGCAGTGGCCTACACGGTGCTGCTTGAGCGCAAATTGGTCGGGCGCATCCAGAATCGCTGGGGACCCAGCCGCGTGGGACCGTTCGGCATGTGGCAGCCCATGGCGGACGGCCTCAAGCTCTTTCTAAAAGAAGACATCATACCCACCAACGTTGATCGTCCGCTGTATATTCTGGCGCCCATGATTGCCCTGGGTTGCGCCTTGATTTCGATCTCTGTCGTTCCCTTCGGGGCGCGTATCACCTGGCATGGCGTCGATATGTTCCAGATCGCCGATGTGAATATCGGTCTCCTGGTGATTCTCGGCGTTACTTCGGTGGGTGTTTACGGGATCGCCTTGGCCGGTTGGTCGTCTAACAACAAGTACTCGCTCCTGGGGGCCCTGCGCGCCAGTGCCCAGGTGATCAGCTACGAGCTTGCCCTGGGGCTTTCTCTGGTGGGCGTGGTATTGCGGGCGGGATCGTTGAACCTGCGCACCATCGTGGATAGCCAGTCGGCCCATGGCCTGTTGTCATGGAATGTCTTTGGCGGCTTTCAAGTCGTCGCTTTCTTCATTTACCTCATGGCGGCCTATGCTGAGACCAACCGCGCCCCATTCGATCTGCCTGAGGCAGAAACCGAGCTGACCGCCGGCTATCACACCGAATACAGCTCCATGAAGTTTGCCATGTTCTTTATGGCCGAGTACGCCAACATGATCACCGTGAGCTGCGTAGCAACGCTGCTGTTCTTCGGCGGATGGACCAGTCCCTTCGGGTCGCTGATTCCATCCTTCGGGGGAATCGTGGTCGAAGCCGCCCTGCCCGTCTTCTGGTTCGTCTTGAAGGTCTTCTGTTTCTTATTCCTCTATATATGGGTACGCGGCACGCTACCCCGCTTCCGCTACGACCAACTAATGGGCTTCAGCTGGAAGTTTCTGATGCCCCTTGCCATCGCCAATATTCTTGCCACCAGCCTATGGCTCGCCTAACTACCGATGATTCCGACACCACGACGTTTGGCTCTGCATCAGTTCTTACATTTTGGATTTTCGCTTTGTATCAGGGCACGACTTCGGTCGTGCCGAACAGTCGTTAAACAGAATCGGGCTTAACAGGCTGCGGAAAAAAGCCGGCAATTTCTGAGTTAAGCTGGGTGCCCCATTCAAGCCGGTTTTTGGCTTGAATGGGGCACCCAGCCTTGGTGGGGGGAAACATCGCAGGGGCTAAAGCCACGCTAAAGCCCTCATTTTTCGCCAGTGATGGCACGACCGAAGTCGTGCCCTGATACAAAGCAAAACACGAGCTTGAGGGCGCCTAACAGGATTTTCTCGCAGATGCCCACATTGACCCCGGGACCACGTTGTACAGCAAGGTGTTCTACAATCAGCTTCGGGCCCGGTCCAGGAGAAAAGCACTAGCATGTATCTGGTTCTCTTCATCTTCTTTGCGTGCCTCTGCGTAGCAGGAGCCTTGAACCTCCTGTTCCAGCGCCACCCGATCAACAGCGCCCTCTCGCTGATTGTGGTGATGAGCTCGCTGGCCGTGCTTTATCTCCTGCTCGGCGCGGAGTTTCTGGCTGCCGCCCAGGTCATCGTTTATGCCGGCGCCATCATGGTTCTTTTCACCTTCGTCATCATGTTGCTCAATGCCGGGGTGGAAGAACGTACCCACGGCAGCGGCGCCGCCTACATCGTGGGTGTCCCGGGAGTGGCGATCCTGGTCTGCCTGTTGGGATTTATCTTTCTTTCTCCACACACCCACCTGGCAAAGGCCCGGCTGGGTGACTACGTGGTCTCGACCAGCGACCTTAGCAAGGTTCTCTTCACCGACCTGCTGCTTCCCTTCGAGGTAACGTCGGTTCTGATCCTCATTGCCATCCTGGGCGCGGTTGCGCTGGCCAGCAAGGAGCACTGACATGACTGTTCCCATTGCTTACTACCTGGTGCTCAGCGCCATCCTCTTTTCTATCGGCGTGGGCGCCTTCCTCATCAAGCGCAATATCATCACAGTCTTCATGTCGATCGAATTAATGCTGAACGCGGTGAACCTGACCTTTGTCGCCTTCGCGTATCAATGGCATCGGCTCCAAGGCCAGATATTTGTCTTCTTCGTGATGGTCGTCGCCGCCGCGGAAGCCGCAGTGGGCCTGGCCATCATCATCGCCATCTTCCGCTCCCGGAGTACGCTCAACGTCGATCAAATCAACCTGATGAAACTATGAACGGAAATCCATCCCTCCATCTGTGGTTGATCCCGCTGCTGCCATTCATCGGCTTTCTGCTGAATGGCTTGCTGGGCCGTTTTCTGGGCAAGGCCGTGGTCTCGACCATTGCCCTGCTCTTTACCGCGGCTCCGCTGGCTCTGGTCCTCGGCATCGCCTTCCGCTTCAGCGGCCTTACTTTGCCCTATGTCGAGCGCCTGGCGTTTCCATGGATCGAAACATCCACCTTCCGCGCCGATTTTGCCTTCCTGCTCGACCCGTTGACGCTGGTGATGCTGCTGGTCGTTACCGGCGTAGGTTTCCTCATTCACATCTACTCCGTCGGCTACATGGCGCATGAAGAGGGATACTGGCGCTTCTTTGCCTACCTCAACCTGTTCATGTTTTTCATGCTAACGCTGGTGCTCGCCGAGAACTTCCTGCTCATGTTCGTCGGCTGGGAGGGTGTAGGACTAGCCTCTTACCTGTTGATTGGCTTTTATTTCCTGCGTAATTCGGCTGTCGAAGCCGGCAAGAAGGCCATGATCCTCAACCGCATCGGCGACTTCGGCTTCCTCCTGGCCATGTTCCTGATGGTCGCCCACTTCGGCTCCCTCAGCTTCAGCCACATCTTCGCTGCCATTACCCAGAATCCCCAGATGCAAGGTGGCTTCCTCACCGCCATTGCGCTGTTGCTGGTGCTCGGCGCTACCGGCAAGTCGGCACAGATCCCTCTCTACGTCTGGCTGCCGGACGCGATGGAAGGCCCCACCCCAGTCTCTGCCCTCATCCA
This sequence comes from uncultured Acidobacteriaceae bacterium, assembly GCA_963711525.1. Lineage (GTDB taxonomy): Bacteria > Acidobacteriota > Terriglobia > Terriglobales > Acidobacteriaceae > PALSA-350. Next base: position 1,344,399 of record CAVQEO010000001.1, read on the forward strand.
TGCCGCCACCATGGTGACCGCCGGCGTCTACATGATCGTGCGCTCTCACGTGCTCTTTGACCGCTCGCCTTTCGCTCTGGGCGTGGTTGCACTGATCGGCGCTGTCACCGCGTTGTTCGCCGCCACCGTCGGCATGGTACAGACGGATATCAAGCGCGTGCTGGCCTACTCCACCATCTCCCAGCTGGGCTACATGTTCCTGGCCTGCGGCGCTGCCGCCTACTCCGCGGCTATCTTCCACCTGGTCACCCACGCCTTCTTCAAGGGCCTGCTCTTTCTAGCGGCCGGCGCCGTTATCCATGCCATGGGCGGAGAGCAGGATATGCGCGCCATGGGCGGCCTGCGCAAATCAGTGCCCATTACCTTCTGGACCATGAGCGCCGCTGTCTTCGCCATCTCGGGCATCCCGCCGTTCTCCGGTTTTTTCAGCAAAGACGCAATTCTCTACGCAGCCTTTCTCTCCCCTACGGCGGGGCCTATCCTCTGGTTTGTCGGCCTGGTGACGGTTGCGCTCACCGCCTTCTACATGTTCCGGCTCTGGTACCTCACCTTCTTCGGGGAACTCCGCTCGAAAGAGGTGCACCCGCATGAGAGTCCCTGGTCGATGCTCACGCCAATGATCCTTTTGGCCGTGCTAGCGGTCGCCGGAGGCTGGATCGGCATTCCCAAGGCACTCGGCGGCGGCGATCAGTTCGCGCACTTCCTTGACCCGGTGGTCAATGTCGCCTCGCAACCTACGCCTACCGGCAGTGATGGTCAGGAGCTACTCTTTAGCCTCATCTCCGTGGTCATGGCGGCGATCGGCTGGTTTTTTGCCGATCTGCTATACCGGCGCAAACCCGGCCTGGCTGACCGGCTGGTCGAGCGCGTTGGGGGTCTTTATTCATTGGTGGTCCACAAATACTGGATCGACCAAATCTACACTTGGGTCATCGTGACTCCGCTGCTCTTCGTTACCCGCTACTTGTTGTGGGGCGTAGCCGATCGCGGAATCGTCGACGGTGGCGCCAGCGTGGCGGCGGGCGGCGTGCGCGGAGTGGGAGCTCTGGTCCAGCGGGTGCAGTCGGGAAACATCCGCTCTTACGCGGGGTGGCTGGCGCTTGGCGCCGGCGCTTTGCTCCTGATTACCTATTTCGGCTTTTCCATGCAGCTCTAGAAAGAGAGCAAGGGACAATTTGTGCTGAACGATCAGATATTGACGCTTACGACCTTTGTGCCCGCGGTAGGAGCGGTTGTCGTGGCTTTGCTTCCACGGCAAGGCCGCATCATCCAATGGTTCACGCTGGTAGTGACGTTGGTCACCTTCGGGCTGACGCTCCATTTGCCGTTTAATTACGTTTATGGCCAGTCCGGTTTTCAATTTGAAGTCGACCGCGCCTGGATCGCCAGTCCTGCCATTCGTTATCACCTGGGTGTGGATGGCATCTCGGTCTGGCTGGTGGTGCTGACCGGTTTTCTCGCGCCGCTCGGTGTGCTGGCTTCATGGAAGGCTATCAATCACCACACCAAGGAGTTCTACTTCTTCTTTCTGCTGCAGCAGACAGCCATGATCGGTGTCTTCGTCTCGCTCGACATGTTCCTCTACTACGCCTTTTGGGAGCTCACCCTGGTGCCCATGGCGATCCTTATCTCCATGTACGGCCGCGATCGTGGAACGGAAGCGGCGATCAAGTTTTTTGTCTATACCTTTCTACCCTCGGCGTTGCTGCTGGTAGCGATTGTCTGGCTCTATGCCAAGACCGGCACCTTTGATTTTGTTCGCGTGCAATCGATCCTGGCGCAGGATCATGTGAACTTTCCACCCCAAGCTCTCTTTTGGGCCTCGTTGGCATTTCTCGTCGCCTTCGCGGTCAAGGTCCCGGTCTTCCCCCTGCATGGCTGGCTTGGGGACGTTTTCAGCGAAGCGCCCACGGCGATGGCCATGGTGGTCGCGGGCAAGCTGGGTCTCTATTCCATCCTGCGCTTCAACCTCGGTCTCTTCCCTGCCCAGGCCCGCCAGGTGGCGCCCTGGATGATCGCGCTCGCGGTAATAGGAATTCTCTACGGCGCGCTGGTAGCGCTGGTGCAGACCGATATGAAGAGGCTCGTAGCCTTCTCGACCGTAAGCTCCCTTAGCTTTTGCATACTAGGAATCTTTGGCTTCGCGGTCTCGGGCCTGGACGGCGCGGTCTACCAGACCCTGAATGAGGGCATCTCCGTCGGCGCGCTTCTGCTGTTACTTGGCTTCATGTACGAACGTTATGGAACCTATGAGATTTCGTCCTACGGCGGCCTGGCCTCGCGCATGCCCCGCCTGGCGACCTTGTTTGTCATCACCTCGCTCTCGCTGATCGGGCTCCCGCTGCTGAACGGGTTTGTGGGCGAGTTTCTCATCCTCAGCGGCAGTTTCGCCGGCCATGTTGCCTGGGTTTCGGCGGCCACGGCCGGTGTGATTTTAAGCGCCTGCTACATGCTGTGGATGATCCGGCGCGTCTTCTACGGCGACGTATCAAAGATGGTTACAGAATTGAACGTAGTGGATATGGGCGGCCGCGAACATGCAGCCCTTTGGCCTATGGCCGTTCTCATGTTGGCGATGGGCGTCGTCTCGCCCATCTGGATGCGCGCCATTGATGGCGCCGTGGTGAAGCTGGCATCCGCGGCGCCGGCGCCCACCCTGGGCATCGCGGTGAGACAGTGATGCAAGTGCCCCAGGTCTACCGCATCCTGCCCGAACTCTTGCTCACCGTCACCGGCGTGCTCATCATGCTGATCGAGCCATTGATGCCGCCTGGCATGACCCGTAAGCCCATCGGCGGGCTGGCCCTGGTCGGCGTGATTGGCGCTTTGCTGGCCAGCCTCTGGCAATTGGGACTGCCGCCGGGAACAGCCTTCTATGGCACCGTGCAGACCGACGCTTTCAGCGTTTTCTTCCACGTCTTGATCTGCAGCATAGTCCTGATTGCCTTACTCATCGCTTTTGACGTTTTCGATGGCAGCAAGGAAAGGCCGGCTGAGTACTATCCCCTGGTCCTCTTTGGCGCCACGGGTATGTTACTGATGTCGAGCGCGGTCGAGCTGCTGCTGGTCTTCGTCAGCCTGGAAATCTCCTCCATCGCCACCTACATCCTGGCTGCCATTCGCAAGCGCAGCGGCAAGAGCCCTGAAGCAGGGCTGAAGTATTTTCTGCTCGGCTCTTTTGCAACCGCCTTCTTTCTCTACGGTATCGCCCTGAGCTTTGGCGCTACGGGGACCACCGACATTGCCGGGATAGCCGCCGGCCTTTCCCAGAGCCCGACGCCGGGCTTCGCTATTTTGGCTGTGGCCATGATCCTGATTGGCCTCGGCTTCAAAGTTTCCGCCGCGCCCTTTCAGGTCTGGACTCCCGATGTCTACGAAGGGGCTCCTTCTCCGGTAGTGGCCTTGATGTCCACCGGCCCCAAGGTCGCCGCCTTCGCCGTGCTTTTGCGCATCTTGTACGGCGCCTATCCGGCACTGCACGCTCATTGGCTGTTGCTTGTCTGGATCATGGCTGCCCTCTCGATGACGCTGGGAAACCTGGGCGCGCTGCGCCAGCACAATGTAAAGCGCCTGCTGGCTTATTCCTCCATTGCCCACGCCGGCTACACTCTGGTTGCCTTCACCGCCCTCTCCAGGGAAGGCATCGCCGCGGCCATGTTCTACACCGCGGCCTATGCGGCGATGAACGTAGGCGCGTTCGCCATCGTCAGCCACGCCGGCGGCTTTGACGACAGGCTGCTCTCGGTCGCCGACTACCGCGGCTTGGGCTACCGGTCGCCGTTAATGGGCGGCGCGCTGGCCTTCTTTCTGCTTTCGCTGATCGGGATTCCCTTCACCGGCGGCTTCTTCGGCAAGTTCTACGTCTTCACCGCGGCCCTGCACTCTGGTGAAGTATGGCTGGCGATCATCGGCCTGGTGAACAGCGGCGTTGCCGCGTACTACTATCTGCGCCTGCTCTTCTCTATTTACGGCAAGCCTGCGGACGACGCGCCGGTGCAGTTGGTGCCGCGGCCGAAAGGCTCGCTTACCTTTGCCCTGCTACTCACCATCTCCGCCACCTTCATCCTGGGCATCTTTCCCGGCAGGATTCTCTCCATGGCCCAGGCCGGAGCGGCCACCTTCGCCGCCGTGGCAGGAAGCGGAACCAACCCAAGCGCGATGTCCGCGAGCAGCCGGCAGCAGTAACCTAAATCAACCTACATGAATCGTCCAGCCCCACGCATAATCGCTGGGCCTGCGGGACTCTGCCGCCAGAGATTCAGGAATTTCGATACTCAACCCTGTGGCAGAATCGAACTTCCATGCCAATGCACCCGGATACCCGAACATGGAGATCCGGCTGCCAGGCTGGGGCCGTACGGAACGGAGATGGAGAACCTTGCCCGGCCATTCGAGCGCAAAGCAGTAAATGGTCTGGTTGTCTTTCGCACATGTGAACCGGATTGATTCTCCCTCACGCCAGAGTTCGCCGTCCCGCGGTCGCGTCGCGTATATCCCCGGACCACACGTTTTGAGCCAGGCCCCGGCCTGCTTTACTTGCTCGATAGCCGCGGGATGGAACCGGCCAGTAGCATCCGGCCCGATGCCCACTTGAAAGCTGCCGCCCTTGGCCGCGGTGTCGACGATGTTATCCACGATCCATTTCGCTCCCTTATAGTGCGCAGCGTCCGGGTCATACGAGAACCCACTGGCCAGCGGATAGATCACCATCCAGGGCATGCCGGTGTTCGACTTGTCCCCGGGAATAAACCCCTCCGGCGTATAGTAATCGCCGTAGTTGCCGATTCCCCGCGCCCGAATCATCACATTCGGTTGCAGTTCGCGGATGCGGAACAGTGTCTGCCTTAGCTGCGGCCAAACAGTTGGTCCGAGCCATTGATCCAGCGAGAGCATCTGAATCTCACCGTAATTGGTTAACAGCTCTTCAATCTGTGCGCGGTGCCGCGCCATCATGCGGGTGACCGCTTCCGGCGTAGGATCGGGGGCCATCCAGATCAGCTTTCCTAAGCGCTTGCGAGACTCCATCCATTCCGGGTCGAGAACCGCGGAGGAAGGAACTTGCGCCGGGTGGTCGGCATAGGGACGGAAATCCGCGTCGTACCAATCGGGGTGCGAAAAATACAAAGCGATGTGCAGACCCCTTTTGTGGCCGGCCGCGCAAAGCTCCTTCACAATATCCCGGCGGAAGGGCGTCTCCATGATCGAATAAGCCAGGTCGCTATCCTCCAGGGCAGGCCCTCCTGGCGCATCCCAGCGAATCCGCTTCTTCACCCGCGTGCGCGTGTCGAACATGGAGAAGCCCTCGTGATGCTTGGTGGTGAAGGCAAACATCCGCATGCCGTTATCGGCGAAGAGAGACGTCCACGCATCCGCGTCAAATCCGGCCGGGTTCCAGCTCTTATATATTTCGTTGTAGTGGGCGCGTTCCGCATAGCTCAGATCAAGAAAGGGCCAGGACTCATGAGCGAGACCGGCAAGCGAATAGAGGCCCCAGTGAATGCGTACACCATACTTCATGTCAAGAAAAGCTTCGTACGCGGCCGGCGAAGCCCAATGGTATCCCGGCTTGGGTACCTCTTCTATATAGGACTGCACCCGGCGGTAGTGAGGGTCACTCGGCGGCAGACGATGCGGTAGTTCGTCCATGGCAAGCGATCGTTGGGAGGCCAGGATGCGCGACCCGAGTGCCATGGTTGCGCCAGAAAGAAACGTTCGCCGTTGCAAAGCCGGCCTCCAAAGGTGGTTAGCGCTGGCTGACCGCAAGCAAGCTCTGCCAACCTGCCTTGCTCATCCTGAGCCGCTGCCCATTCTTCAGGATAACTGACCCTTCGCTCTGTCCTTCGCGAAAGATCTCACTCACCTGCTCTACATTGACGATGATGGAGCGATGGATGCGTACGAATCTCGCCGGATCGAGCGTACTGGATAGTTCCTTGATGGTCTCGCGCAACATAAACGATTTAGTCCCTACGTGCAGGCACGCGTAATAATCTGCTGCTTCGATCCAATCGATCTCGTTGACGTTGACGAACGAATCCTTGGCGCCGTTATGAACCAGCAGGCGCTTGGGAAAATCCTGCCGCCGTGTCCCACCGTTCTCCAGGCTGCTGAAGACCGACTTCATCTGTTCGTGCGTCATCAACGCCGCTTGCGAAGCAATGCGCTCCCTTACCCGAAGCAGAGTCGCATGCAACCGCTCCGGTTCGACCGGCTTGGTTAGATAGTCAAGCGCATGCACCTCGAAGGCCTGCACAGCGTATTCATTGTGCGCGGTTACAAATACCGTAAGCGGCATCTGCGCCGGACCAATCTGCTCAAGTACCTCGAATCCGCTCTTTCCCGGCATTTGTATGTCGAGAAACAGAACATCAAACCGGCTTTTCTTCAGCGCAGCAATAACCTCTTTTCCGTTGCGGCACTCTCCGGCTACCACCACCTCTTCCTGCCCGGACAATAGAAAGCTCAGCCGCTCCCGCGCCAGTGGCTCGTCATCCGCAATCAGAGCTTTAAGCTTCATACTCCCTGGCATTCGTAGGGGATGGTGATGGCAACTTCAAAGCCGCCGGTACTGAGTGGCTGCGCCTTCATCTCGTAAGCATCCTGATAGAAGTGGTCGAGGCGCTCGCGCGTATTGCTGAGCCCGATGCCATGTCCGTTCTGTTGCGCGTAAATCGCTCCCGGCCCGGTATCGCGCACTCGCAGATGGAGCTCGTCCCCATCGCGTATCGCCGATGCCTCTACCAGCCCGTTATACTCGCACCGTGCAATCCCATGCCGAATCGCATTCTCTACGATCGGCTGCAGCAGAAAGCTTGGCACCAGCCCGTCGACCGCGCTCGGGTCAACGTTCATTTCCACCCGTAGCCGGTCAGCAAAGCGGACCTGTTCGATGGCAAGGTAGTTGCCCACAAACTCCAACTCCTGCGACAAGGGTACTTTCTCTGGGGTTGTCCTGGCCAACGTGGTCTTCAAGAGTGCATTAAGATGCCCAAGCATCTCGGCCGCCGCCTTCTGCCTCCCCAGTTCAACCAGGGTCGTGATCGCGTTCAAAGTATTGAACAGGAAATGCGGTTCCAGTTGCATCTGCAGCGCGCGCAGGTGCGCGGCAGAGAGCTGCCGTTGCAGCTCCAGCGATCGCATGGCCTCGCGCTGGGCGCGAATCTGCAGCTGGATCACTCCCGTGAGCCCGAAAACGAAGCCGTACATCAGCAGCTCCATGCCAAAACGATTGAGGCCGAACTGGCTGGTCCATACCGAGAGCGCGCTCGCGTTCGCCTGCCATCCCGCTACGCTAAAGCCCACACTCCCAATTAAGAGAAGGTGCACCACGCCCAGCATCGATGCCGCCAGCACATGAGCGGAGCTGGTCGCCGGAGTCAAGCTCGCCATGAGAGGCACGCGCTCACCTATCTTCCAAAGAGCGCTGCCGACGCAAGCCCACCATCCCCAAAGCGCCAAACCATAAAGCAGCGACGGAAGATGGGTAATCGACTGACACTCGCTTGCCGTGACCAGGGCGAGAGCGAGCGCGAGCGAAAATATGACTGCGTACCCATTGCACCAGGTCTTCCGGCCCGTGGCCGTGGTCACCGAGGCGGCGCTCTCCGTCGCAGGCAATCCTATCCACGACTGGATGTTGGCTGTTTGAGAGTTCATTGGCATCCTTTCCAATCACCACCGGGTAACCCGTTTATCGGAAACCGTTGGCATCTATGGTACATCCGTTGCACTGCCGCGACTCTAAATCGGCCAGCGCGCTGCTGGCTTCTTTCTTGAGCCGTGCCGCTTGTTCCTTAGCTCCCGAAGCTCGAAGAATCTGCGCGTATTCCGTCTCAGCCGTCAAATAGGCAAGAGTATTCCTGCCCAGGGCGGCGTCATCGATGGCCAGCGCATGTTGCGCGTCTGCAAGGGCGCTCGTATAGTTTCCGGATTTGGCGAACGCCTTCGCACGCAAGAGATATCCGGTAGCGAGCATGAAATAGCTGGGCCCATGTCTATGAATCAAGCAATCGATCGTTTGTTGGATCGAGGAGATCGCTTCCTCGTCTCTTCCGTCATGCAATGCCAGTACGCTCTTTACGGCATACATAGCTGCAAAATCGTCATCCTTCAATTGGGTGGTGGCCTGCGCTTCCTGCAGGGCTGTTGCTAGAGAGCGTCGCGCCGTCTTGAAATCCTTCTGGGCGTACGCAATCTCTGCGAAATTGGTGGCTGCAATGGCGATCCCTGCGGGATCTCGGAGTTGCTCATAGATATGTTCCGCCTTCTTGCTGAGCGCCCTCGCTGAATCCTTCTGCCCCAAAGTTTGTTCCATGCATGCAAGATTGTTGAGCGCCGCCGCATATTGGGCCTGCGCCGTTGGAATCGATCGCAGGGTTTCGATCGCCTTCCCATATGCCTGCCTCGCCCGATCAAATATCTCCAGGTCCTGGTACGACGACCCGAGAAGATCCCAGGCGGCGCCGCGTTCCTCGTCCGTGAAAGGTTGTGAGCCCAGCCGCAACATGGGCTCGAGAATGGCGATGGCTGCCTTTGGCTGACCTCCGCTCCATAGTTCATACGCCTGCACGATCGAAGCCGGCGTAGAGTCTTGCCCAACCGCTGCGATATCGGCAAGAGACAGAGCGAAGGCGGCCAGGAGCAGGATCGGGGCTGTCATGCAATTGAGCATGGACACTTCCCTGCTCGCCTTCCACGCCTTTGCAGGGAGCGATAGGATTTCTGCAGGGAGGCGGGTGCGCGGATTTTTCGCGTATGCCTGTTAATGTTGTCCTATAGTGTTCTTGATGAACCGATGACACTTTGCGAACCTCACCCGTCCTCTTCCTTTGCATCGGATGCTGGCGCTCCCCCTGGCATGAGTGGAGGTGGATGGACACAGCCAAGCACACCTGTAATAGGGAAATGCTAGCGAGCAAGTTCACGATCGGTGTACGTCAGGAAAGATCCTGCGCGAGGTGGTGGCATGATGAACCGTCGTGAGTTTCTCCAGACCGGAAGCGCTTGTGGCCTGCTTCTGCTCAAGCCCAGCACGGCCTTTAGCTACCAGGCCAACTCCGCGGTACGGCTCGGCCTGATAGGCTGCGGCAATCGCGGCACTACCGTCTCCACATCGTTTTCCAATAACACCACCGCCCAGGTAGTGGCGCTGGCTGACATCTTTCCCGATAAGCTAGCGCTCGGCCGCACTCATTTCGACAAGCTCAACGCCGGTCTGGGCCGCGCCTCCATCGACAGCAGGCTGCTCTTTCATGGCCCGGACGCTTTTGAACAGTTGATCGCCTCCAAGGATGTCGATCTCGTTCAGATCTCCACCCCACCGTTCTTTCATGTGCAGCACCTCGAAGCTGCGGTCGCTGCGGGCAAGCACGTCTACTGCGAAAAGCCGGTCGGTATCGACGTCGTTCAGGCAAAGAAGGCGCTCGAGATCGCGAAACGCGTGAAGCCCACGCAAAGCGTGGACGTCGGTTTCCAGTGCCGCAGCGCGCCGCCGATCGCTGCCATCTCGGAAAAAATCAAGGCCGGCGCCCTGGGTAAAATCGGGTCCGTCGCCGGTTATTACAATGCTCCCGCCGCCGAAGAAAAGGTCCACCCTGGCGCCTCACCCGATGAGTACCGCCTGCGCAACTGGCTCTGGTATCGCGCGCTCTCCGGAGACATCCTGGTGGAGCAGAACATCCACATCATCGACCTCGCCAACTGGATGCTCGGAGCTCACCCGCTGAAGGCCGCGGCGACCGGAGGCCGCAACATCCTGACCCACGCAGGTGACTGCTGGGATAACTACCAGGTCGACTTTCTTTATCCCCAGGAAGTTCACTTCGCCTTCGCTTCCACCCAGTTTGGCGACCCCGGCTTCAACGCTGGTCTCAGTCTGTACGGAGGGAATGGCTCAGCGACGGTTCCCTACTCCGGCCCGGTGCAGATTACGGGCACACAACCCTGGGTCTGGAAGGATTCGATGAACACCAACGCGGCGCCGGCAAAATTTGCCGCCAACGGCAGCTTTGAGGACAACCTCGCCTTCGCGGATCGCGAAAAGGAACGCACCTTCATCGACAGCATCACCTCCGGCTCATGCCATAACCAGATTGCCGCCGGAGTGGAGACCGCTCTCAGCTGCATGCTCGGGCGTATGGCCGGGTACGAGAAACGCGAGGTAACCTGGGAGGATCTCCTCGCCCACGGAGAAACCTACAAGCTGGGCATGGACCTGAACCAATTCGCCGACACTGGCGGCCATAGTTAATCCCGGTATCAGCAGCCGCCGAACCAGCGTGCAATCGATGTTTCAGCAGCACTCGAGTTCGGCTCCGAGTCCGCCGCCCAGGCGACAAAGCCGTCCGGCCTCACCAGCATCGCGGCCACTCCTTTGCTGTCTTTCGCTTTAGCTGAGACATACTGCAATCGGTGTTTGCATCCTCCACTGAGGGCGTACAGTTCTTTGCTGTCCGCAAGGTCAAGCAGCACGCCCTTGCCTTGGTGTAGAAGGCCACCGAGGCGCCTGCCGTCCTCGAACTCGAAGTCAGGCGCGCTGCAGCCGATTAACGGATGGTCACCGGGCAGGTTGTAGCGCATCGACATGCCGGATATCTTCCCCACAAAGTAGGTCGCGCCGTCCCGTGTCTGCATTAGATCGCGAATTACGGAGGCGATTGCGCGAGCATGAGGATTCGGTCTCATGATGGCGACCTGGGCGCGCGTCCAGTCGAGCGCCCAGGCTCCAATCGGATGACGCTCGGTTGTGTAGGTGTCAAGAAGATCCCCGGGCGCCCAACCCTGGATGGTTGCAGCGAGCTTCCAGCCCAGATTCATTGCATCTCCGATGCCGGTATTCAACCCCTGCCCTCCAAGGGGCGAATGAACATGTGCCGCATCGCCGGCCAGCAACACACGACCCTTGCGATACGTAGTTGCCTGCCGTGCGCGGTCAGTGTAGCTCGACGCAACGCGCACCTCGGTGAGGCTCACATCCGTTCCTGACACTCGCCGCAGGATCGCCTGCAGGCCTTCCAGTGTGATCGTCGTTCCCCGATCAAACGAGGCATCGTCAAACTCGACTACTCCGATACGGTCCGGCCCCGGACCGTTGATGTACATCCCTCTTTCCGTCAAATTGAAGCCGGGACGCAGTTTCTCTGGATCGGCAATCTTAACTGATGCTGTGTAGCCGGTGAATTCCGGCTCAGTTCCCGCGAATTCAAATCCAGCCAGCTTGCGCACAATGCTGCGCCCGCCGTCGCAGCCGACCAGCCACTGCGCTACGAACGATTCCCCGCCGGCCTGCACCGTCACGCCGTTCTCATCCTGCGTGAAGTTCGTGACCTCTGCACCGCGCCGCAGGTCAACGCCTAACTCCTGCGCGCGCTCCGCAAGCAGCAGTTCGATGCCTTCGAGGCTGACCATGCCGCCGGAGGCAGAAGGGCCGCCAAGCAGGTATTTCTGCCCGGAGAAATCAACCTTATCCATCTCCAGCATGATGCCCGCGAAGTGGCCCGCGAACCGCTGGGGAGGCCCGCTCCCGTTACCTTGCGTACCGCGCAATTCGAGGCTTGGCTTTGATTCCGCATTCATCCAACCCAGCGCGCTCCCGCGAACTGCTTCCAGCAGTCCCCGTCGATAGAAGGCTTCCACAGAGGGAAAATTAAGCCCGCGCATCCCCATCCATCCAGCCTTAAGAGGAGAATGGGGATCTTCCATTCGCTCCAATACAACGACCGATACGCCGGCCAGTTGGAGTTCGCAGGCCAGAAACAGGCCCACCGGTCCACCGCCTGCGATCACAACGTCATAAGCCATGCACACGCTCCCGAACCTCTCTACTCTCTTCTCAGTCGAAGAAGTGACGATCCTCATCCGCCAGATGCGCTTTCGCGGCCTGGACATTGAACGTCACACCGAGACCGGGCCGGTCCCAAACGTTGATGAAACCGCGTTCGACGATCGGGTTGGGCAGCCCTTCGACAATGTCGTACCACCAATCAGGCTGGCCCAGCGGATATTCGAAGGCGATGTAGTTTTGCGGCAGGGCGGCCGCCACCTGCACATGCGCGGCCAGTCCGAAAAGCCCGTCGAAAATTCCGTGAGGAGCAATCTGGATGCCGTGAAGATCGGCGTATTCCGCGATCCACTTCATCTCCGCGATCCCGCCTACGTCCTCCGGGTCGGGGCCGACAATATTCACCGCCTGTTTCTCGATCAGGTCTTTGAAGTTCTCCCTGAGGTAGATCTCCTCTCCGGTATGGATGGGGATCGTGGTGCTCACGGTGACTTCGCGAAAAAGATCGGCGTTGGGATAAGGCATGTAATCGCCGGTGATCAGATCTTCGAGCCATGCGATGTGGAGCGGTTCCAGCGCCCGTGCAAACGTGATCGCATCCTTGACCGTCCAGCCTGGCCCACAATCGAGTGCCAGACCGATCTCGCTGCCGAGGACCTTCTTCATGGCTTCGACGCAGGCGATCACGTTGGCCATGCCGCGTTCCGTCATCATGCCGCGATCGGGGTGCGAGGCTCCTTTCCGCGGCGGTTCGTCGTACCACGCATTGGGCACGGCGGGCATCATCGCCGGATCGTGAAAGCCGACGGCTTGTTTAATCAGGGTGAAGCCCTCTTTGGCGTCCTTCATCTTGGCCATGGTCTCGGCGTAGTCCTGGGGCGTATGGCCGGTCATGGGGAAGCGGACGCCTCCGTTATAGATGCGGACGCGGTCGCGGATCTTGCCCCCGAGCAGCTTATATACCGGTACTCCGGCCACCTGCCCCGCGATGTCCCAGAGTGCTATCTCGATCGCGCTCACCGCCGCGCCCCAGGGCTTGAAAGCACCCATCCGGCGGATCTTCAGCATCACGCGCTGCACGTCGGTCGGGTCTTCGCCCAGAAGATAGTCCTTATAGAAGAGCACCATCGGTTTGAGATACGGCTTGTAGGACTCAGCTTGCCCATACCCGGAGACGCCTTGATCCGTAACAATGCGGACCGTCGGGTTGCGGCCTATGATGGCGCACCGGAGGTCGGTGATCTTGATCGATACTTGTCCCGCCCGTTTTTCAGCGCCCTTCTGCTGGGCGGCAAATGCCGTTGCGGCCGCTGCCGCCGAGAGCGATCCAATAAATCCTCTACGCGTCCAATGAGTCATCAGTCCCTCGTCTTAGAAAATCTCCTTACCCGACCAGCCATTATAGGCGAGGGAGATAACTAAGCATGGGTCGCGGCTAACTTAAGAACAAGACCAGAGAGTAAAGAAGGGAGGGTCGAGCGGAACCTCGGCGCATATCGACATAACGCGCACAAAAGCGAGAGGGCGATTTCTCTTGCGAGATCTCGCCCTCTCTATTCCGACTTTCGGAGACCCGGTTCGGGTTCCAGATCACAACGCTTGCCACCCGGAATCGTTCGGCACCCACGAGCGACAGCCCGTGCTTTTACCTCACTCTTCCTATGATCGCACTCGCTGCAAAGGCTTTCCAACCGCCGCCATTTTCCAGTTGCCTGGACTGAGTCTCGTTTCCGATTCTCGAAGCCTGCTGTTAGTCCGCCCTCTCCTCTGGAAGATCACTCTTCCGCTGAAATCAATAGTACGCTGCACTAACGCGAATGCTAGTGCCTCGAGTAATTTTCTACTGTGGAAATGGCGTAACAAAAGTGGAAATTCGCCGTTTAACGAAGCGATGCGTGTGTGCAATGCGTGGGTGCCCCATTCAAGCCCTGTTTTTGGGCTTGAGTGGGATAACGAGGTCCCGTTCGACCCTCCGTTTTGCTTGAGCCAAATTCCAAGCGTAAGCTTATCCCGTGCCTTCGGGTCTGGTACGATTTCACCAATCCGGACAAAGTCACTTCGTTACGTTCTCTTGCTACCATCGCCGTCCATTGTTCACGACGAGCACCAGCAGGCAGACATTCGAAAGCGCGCTGGAGCGTGTCCGAATCAAGTTCGATCTCTGCGTTTATGGGTATGTGGTGATGCCGGAGCATATTCACCTGCTGGTTGGAGAACCAGAACGCAAGTCATTAGCCGATGCTCTCAAATCGCTAAAGCAAGGTGTCTCCCGGCGATTGATCGAAGAGTCAGAGCACTTCTGGCAAACACGCTATTACGACTTCAACATCCGAAATCGACAACAGTTTGGTCAGAAGCTTTATTACATTCACCGCAACCCCGGATTTCCTGTTGTTCTTGGTGGCGTTGGCGAGCTCCATGCGGCTTTCCTTAATGAAAGCCGCACACGTGGCGGCGTCCAGTGTAGAGTGGCAGGAAATTCGGGGAATCCAGTGGAGCGTGGACTATGTGTGCGCCCGGAAGATTGGGAGTGGAGCAGTTTCAGTCACTACATGACGGGCATGGAAGGTCGAGTGGAGATCGAATCCGAGTGGACCGCAAGAAGGCGCGGACTGGCGACGGCGGTTTCCCACTCAAGCCAAAAGAGGGCTTGACCCGGATTTCCTGTATGCGGCACCAAACAACATCCGCGTGTGCGGCTTTCGTTAAGGAAAGCCGCATGAGGGTCATCAACGCCAACAAACTTCACAGGAAATCCGGGGCATGGGGCACCCAGTGTTTTTTTAAATCGGGAGTCTGCCAGTCGCTGGACTTTCAGGTATTACTTCGCCAGCGCGTCGCGGTTGTCTTTCGCCCAGGCGCTATCTCGCGGCACTGCCTTCATGGGTGGGCCGCCTTCAGTCCCGCAGGAGCAGGGACCTTCGGTCTTGGCCTCGGTCATGCAAAAGCAGGACTTTGTTTTCAGGCAGGCGCAGACGTAAACGACGTTGCTCTTGCTTTGTGTACCGCTGGGCGGCTGATTCTGAGAGCCGCCGGATGCAGGGGTCAGGGCCAACAATAACAACAAGACAAAAAGAGCAGCAGCGGAACTCGAGTGATTTCCCATACTCCACTATCGCTGCGAACCGCCCGCGTGACAATATCCACTCAATGAGACCCTGATATGACCACTCCGTCTGCGTGGGAGAGCAGGGATAAGAAACCTATCCCTGATAAACAGTCTTCCCGCCAACCACCGTGCGGACTATCTGGATATCCTTGATCTTCTCTTTGTCCACACTGTGGAAGTCGTCGGCCAGCACCACAAAGTCCGCCAGCTTGCCCACGGCGATCGATCCTTTGATCGACTCCTCGCGCGCGTTATAAGCGCCGTTCAGGGTATTGACCCTCAGCGCCTCATCAAGGGTGATCTTCTGCTTCGCTCCCCAGGTCTCGCCGTTCCAGCCGGTGCGCGTGACCATTCCTTGCATGGCCATCAGCGGCGCGAACGGGCCTGGGCTGAAGTCCGAACCGGCCGCGGGCGTGATGCCGGCATCGATCAGGGTGCGGAACGCCGTCATATGCTGCATCACGTCTTCGCCGTAGAAGTGAAACTTGTCTGCATTGTAATAAGCATAGGTGCTGAACTCGGCGGGGACCACATCCATGGCCTTCATGCGCGCCACCAGGCTGTCATTCACCAGGCTGCAGTGAGTAATCTTCGGCCGCGCGCCGGCGCGCGGATAGAGATTGAGCGCGCGCTCGTACGACGTGAGCACACGGTCGATGGCTACATCTCCGTTGGCATGACAGTTGAGACGGATGTTGGCGCGGTGGACGCGCTCCGCCCAGGCGTTCAAGTCTTCCTGCGTCTCGGTGAGGTTGCCATGGTAGGGCGGAGAGATGTCTTTATACGGGGTACTGATGGCCATGGTGCGTTCAGAAAAGGAGCCGTCGACGGTGTGCTCGGCGGTGGCGCCGAAGCGGATGTACTCATCGCCGAAGCCGGTCTCGATGCCGTTGCTGATCATCGCTTCAAGCAACTCTTCGTCGGGCTCATAGCTCACGCGGTGCAGCAGTCCCCCGCGGATGCGCTGCTCCTGCATGGCCGGCAGCACACCTACTTCGTCATGATGGACGGTGGTGAGCCCGTACTGTACGAATTTCTGCGACATGAACGCGACGCCGTCGAAGACGCGCTTCTGTTTCACTTCTGCTGAGTAGGTCACACGCTGGCCGGCCTTATCGATGGTTCCCATCGCGAGATCGGTCACGCGGCCGTTGAGCTCGCCCTGTGCATTTCTATCGTAGGTTCCGCCGTAGGGGTTGGGCGTGTCTTTGCTGATGCCCGCCATCTGGAAGGCCTTGCTGTTGTAGAAGCCGGTGTGCCCGCCGCGGTGATGCACGCAGACGGGGTGCTCGGTCGAGACCCGATCGAGGTCCTGGGCATTCAGTGGTCGCTTGTCTTTGATCTTGGTGTCATCGTGGAAAAAGCCCTCAACCCAGTAGCCGGGCGGCGTGGCCTGGGCGCGCACGCGCAGCTTTTCGACAATACTGTCGATGCTGACAAACTCGACCTCATAGGGATTGCCCACCAGCACGTCGTAGAGCAGGCCTTCGCCGCCGCCGTGGTTGTGGGTGTCGATGAAGCCGGGAACCACCGTCATCTGCCGGGCGTCGTAGCTCTGTGTCTTCTTGCTGATGAGGGCTTTGATATCGGCGTTGCTGCCGACCGCGAAGAAGCGTCCGCCTTTCACGGCGAAGGCCTCGGCGATTGGCATGCGCGCGTCGACGGTATACACTTTGGCGTTGAACACGACAAGATCCGCATCGTTGCCTGCATTCTGTGCGGCGGCGGAGAGCCAGGAGCGGCCGGCTAGGCCGGCGATGCCCAGACCCATAAGGTTCAGAAAGTCTCGACGGTTAGTCATCCTCGCAATACTTTACTGCAACTCACTTACCGATTGCGGTTCCACTTCGATCGGCGCATCCATCGCAGACCGCACCCGCTCAGTGCAGAGCCAGCACTGGGCGCGCCGCCGCTATCTGCATCTCCTGCATCACCTCATGCTGCAGACTTGCCGGCGCAAGAACATGAGCGCGCGAGCCAAAACCCAGAGTGACAAAGCGCGCCTCCTCCCTGCTCTCGAACAAGACATGAAGAACAGTCCACTTATCCGGGATAGCCGGCGTGCTTTGCACTTCCGGAGCGGGGATTACGCGGCACCAACGGCGGAGTGAGACGGCGGCCTCGGGAGCGAGAACCAATGTGGTGCGAAACTGCTCTCGCTTCTGTTGCAGCTGCGCCGTCGCCGTTTTCCAATGGGCCGCGAGGTCGAAGTTCGCCGGCCGCTCGAAGGTCACGGCCAGCATCACAGCGTCCTGCATGCGAGAGATGCGGTAAGTGCGCATGCCCGCCGGCGCACGCGCCACCAGGTACCAGATTCCCTGTTTGGCCACGATGCCAAACGGGTCCACGGTGCGCACGCCGCTCTCACCGTCAGCCCGCGAATAGAGGAAGGTGAGCTTACAGTCGCGAGCGATGGCCTCCTGAACAATGGGCAGTAATCCGAGGTCGCCGGAATTGGGATTCCAGCCCACCGGGTCGATGTGCAGCCGGGCACGGATGGAGGCGGCCTGGGTCTGCATCCTTTGCGGCATCGCCGCCAGCAGCTTGCCAAAGGCGCGCTCCGATGCGGCGGCAAGCCCCGGATGGCCCAGCGCACTCGGCTGCGACATCAGCAGCGCGCTCAGCTCGGCATCGTCAAGGCCGGGGACCTTGGTGCGCCAGCCGGGCGCCAGCTCCCACCCGCCTTGGGCGCCGCGCAGCGCAAGCACGGGAACCCCGGCCGCACTCAACGCTTCCATATCGCGATGCGCGGTACGCTGCGAGGTTTCCAGCCGCTCGGCCAGCTCGCGGGTGGAGAGACGCCCGTGCGCCTGCAGCAGCAACAGGGCGGAGAGCAAGCGGTCCGACTTCATAGCGCGCGTCTCCTTCTTCTTTTTAGTTTCTTCAGCATATATGACAGCGGATGTCATATATGCGTCTTTATGTTCATGGTGAGGAGAAAACCGATGGGATTGAGGGAGTTTTTCCTATGGCAGTTGGAGCACGAGGTGGAGACCTCGCGCAAGGTGATTGAGCGCGTCCCTGAAGGACAGAACAGCTGGAAGCCGCACCCCCGGTCGATGGAATTGGGCTATCTGTCAGCGTTGGTAGCATCCATGCCGGGATGGATAGAGTTCATGGTCAACCGTCGTGAGCTGAATCTCTCTGATCCCGCGAATGACGTTATGCGGACTAAGCCAGTGAAGACCCGCGCGGAATTGTGCCACATGCTGGCCAATGGGGCTGGCCAGATCGCGCAAGGCGCTTGAAGATACAACTGAGGATCATCTATTAGGGATGTGGCGCTTTCGCATGGACGGCAAAGTGGTGAGCGAAGGGCCGCGCTACGCCATGATCGCCGACGGAGCCATGACACATCTGGCGCATCATCGAGGACAGCTGACGGTCTACCTGCGCTTGCTGGAGTTGAGGGTTCCGGCGATCTATGGTCCATCAGCGGATGAGCATTTCTAACCGGATGGGTGGAGGAGATCGGCGGTTCTCTCCACCTTTACCGTCTGTAGCCTAACCTCGTGTTTGGCCCTCCTGTGACCCGGAAAAAGCAGTGTCCTGCCATAGTCCGGCAGGTGTATCGTTTGTCTGTTGGAAATTGGGTCCCACCACGGGGGAGTCTCCATGCGGGCAAACTGGGCAAAACTGTGTTGGGCGCTTATCCCGCTTTCTGCATGCGCACTCATCATCGCTTCCCTGCTGCACGTGGGCCGATCCGTCCACGCCAACCAAGCCCCGCCCCCTACGGTGAAGGAGATCAAGCTAGGCACGGCGCGCCCGGGCACTCTGTATGCCTTTACCTTGGCGGTGAAAGATCCCGCGCAAGTGCAAGGGAGCGACGCCGTGCTGGCCACGGTGAAAGACGCGCAGGGCGTGATCGACTCCAAATGGCTGCATACCGCCGACCTTGATTTCTACCTGACCCTGCGGCCGCGCGCTGCCGGCCCCGTTACCGTGAGCCTCTCCTCGACTTCACCGCGCCCCGGAAGTCAGCGCCTCGCTGCGCAAGATCCTCCAAGCCCCAGTGCTGCCCACCGAAGGCGGCATTACCCCCGGAGTCATCGCCGCGGCGCCCAACGGCACCTGGCAAAACGCCCAGCCCTTCGAGTTCGGCCAGACCATCTATGGCAGCGACGACGAACGGCCCTACGCGCCCTCCCGCAGCGAAGACGGCTACGCCGCCATGCTCAAAGGGTTCCAATGGTTCAAGTTCACCTTTAAGGAAGCAAAACCGCGCCTGGTCTACTTCACCCTCAACGTTACCGATCGCGATGTCCCTCTGGACGTGGATATCTTCCAGTTAGGCAAGGACGACGTAGTCCCCTTCAACACCGGCGAGTTTGTCTACCAGGTGGAGGCCACCCAGAATTATCCCGGACTTTATAAGTTCCGCACCCGCATCCTGCAGCCGGGCCAGGAGTACTACGTGCGCGTGGCCGCCAACCACCCCTCCTATCAACTCCATACCTCTGACTTCCCGGTCCCGCCTTACTCTGATCCGCACCTGGCGGTGCGCGCCGGCATGGACTTCCTGGTCAACATGGGCGACTCCTGGCTTTCCAACACGCCGCGCCGCGGAGCCATCGCCCTGCGCACCACCATGCAGCATTCTGAGACGCAACTCTGCATTGCCTGCCACCCGGCCCAGTTCAGCACCCGCGGCTATCTCACCGCGGTGAAAAACGGCTATGCCCCGACCCAGCGTGAGCAGCTGGAATTCCTGACCGACCGCATTTACAACAACGCCCGTCCTTTATATGGAGAGACCAACACCAACTGGGTGCGGGTGATTTATAGCGCGCGCACCGTCGCCAGCCGGCTGCCTCTGATCGCCAACCAATTCGAGCAGAACGTAACTCACGATGCGCCGCGGCCCCACTTCAACGTGCCTTACGCCAACTACCTCAAGATCCACTACAAAGGCCTCACCACCATGCCTGGCGACGAGGCCGATGGCTGCGAACCCGACGTGAGCCCCTTCGAGATCGCCACCCAGAGCTGGCAGACCTTCGACATGGTCTACAAGCAAACCAATGACCCGCAGTGGCTAGCCGAGCGCGACCACGTGGAGCACCTGGCCCTTCCCGACGAGCCTAAGAACGTAATCGACCTGAGCTGGAAGATCATGCTGCTGTCGACCATCGACCGCGCCAGGTACCAGGCGCAAATCGATCAGCTGATAACCCAGCTCTACCAATACGAAACCCCCGAAGGAGGCTGGCCATACCCCTTCGACAAGAAAGCCAAGACGGCGGACTTTATCTCCTATAACGCCGTGCTGGCCGTGGCCATGGCCGGCCGCCGCCCGGAGACTGACGAGCACCTGGCGCGTGCAGTCAAGGCCATGCTCGGGGCCCAAAGGCAGGAAGGCAGTTGGGAAGGCGACCCTGTCTACCAGGGCTTCAACACCCCCTTCCGCGCCACGCAGTTTGCCGTGATGGCCCTCTCCACCCTCTACCCGGGAACCACCCAAGCCAAGAACTGGGACGTCGGCTTCCCCGCCCCGCCCACCAAGCTGGCCAGGAACAACCTGCCCTTGCTGCTCTCCCAGCTCGACCTGTTTTGGGACCTGGCTCCGGAGCCCGTCCTCAAGCAAATCCGCGAGGTATTGATAAAGAGCGATCAGCCGCTGGCCCGCGAAGCCGCCGCCCGCGCGCTGGGCCACATGGCTGACCCTGGATCGCTGCCCGTCCTGATGCACGCCCTCGGCGACCAGACGAAAATGGTCCAAAGCAGCGCCGCCTACGCCGTGCGCATGGTGTTGTCGCGCCGGCAGGACGCTGCGCCCGCCGGACGCACTCTGCTGATAGCCGCTCTGGGATCGCCCAACGCGCGCGTCCGCTGGGGCGCCGCCCGCGTCTTCAACCAGCATTTCCGCGATCTGACCGGCGACAAGGAACTGCTCGCCGCGCTGGAGAAGGATGTAAACGACCCCGTACCCTTCGTCCGTTTCGAAGCGGCTTCCGGCTTATGGCGCTGGTACTACTGGCAAGTCGATCAGCCGGAGATGCGCAACAGCACCCTTGAAACTCTAGCCACGCGCATGAATGTAGAGACCGACGCCATGGTCCGCCGCGGCCTCGAGGAGAGTATCTACGACCTGCTCGACGAGAACACCGGCTACCTGACCGCGTGGGTGCGCGCCAGCGCGGAAGATGCGGACAAGAACGCCATCGGCGCCGGCTACGAAGCCGTGGTGCATGACCAGGCGCAAGTCCTGGCAAAAGTCCTGCGCAGCGGCACGCCTTTGGGGCGCGAAGGCATCCTCAACGCGCTGTGGGATTTTCACGTCCGCCACTATGCCCTGCCCACGCTCAAGGAGAACACCGTATCTATCGGCCTGCCCGCGGTGCTAACCAAGTACGTCAGCGGAGTGCCCGACCTGCATCGTCCGGGCTACGAGTATCCGCCCTATCGCGAGGCGGTCGACTTCAAGTACGACGTGCACAACGGATTCTTCCAGACCCGCGTAGGCAACGACAGCGACCTCATCCATTTCTTTAAGTCTTCCGGGCCAGAGCTGGAAGAGGCTCTACTTGCCTGCCTTAAAGACGCCAACGACACCATGAAGATCGAGGTGCTGAAGGCGGGCAGCACGCTCAGCGGAGCCGGCGACGAACGCTTCACCCTGGCGGCGCTCTCGCTCTCCGAAGATCCGAACATAGAGGTGCGGCAGACGGTCCGCTACGTATACGAGGATGGCCAACGCGGCGTCCTCAATCTGGATGCCCCCGAGAACCCACCACCCGCAACGACCGCAACGGCCGCAACAAACCGCAACAAATTTGTCCCAGTCTGCCGAACCGGAGCGACCTGTCCCGGCGAGCCGTGGAAGCGCAGTGGAGGGACCTGCTGTTCTCCGAATCAGCAGCCAATCCACAGGAAGCGCTCCTAACCCAGCGTTGTCATCCCCTGACCTGCTGTTCCCCAGCCGGACCCGCAATTGGTCAGCAAAGTAGTCGAGATCCTCAAGAACGGCAATCCCGATAGCCAGGCGGTCGTGCTGCCCTTGCTGGCCGCGCTACCCAGCGATTCTCCATGGGCCCAGAATCCGGAGGTGTTAGGTGGTTTGCGTGCCCTGCTCGAAGAACAACCGCGGCCCGCAAACTACGCGCAAGTCCTGAACGCGGCTTCGTCCTTCAAGAGCCTGATGCGGGAGACGGATTTGCAACAGCAAGTGTTAGCCGGGCTGAATGACCCCAACCCTGAGGTGCAGCGCGCGGCGGTCCGTGTTTCGTTGGAGCACTTCCTGGCCGACCCGGCAACGGAGCCGCTGGTAAAGACGGCCTTCGCCCATCTGAACCCCTCCGGCATGGGAGTCTTCCTGGAGGAGGTAGGCGACCCGAAGTTCCTGAACCGGCATGCCGGTGTTTCGGGCGGAGCCATCTCGCAGGATCAGGCCTACTTCCTGAACAAGAACCTGGTAGCCATCAAGCGTCCCACGGACCTGCTCGACAACCCGCTGGTGCTGAGCACGGTGCTGGCCAGCCTGCAAAACCCTGACAACAACGTGCGCGCGGCGGGGCTGGACACGCTACGCAAGGTCAAAGGCGTGGAGCAGCGGCCGGAGTTCCGCGCCGCCATGGAGCAACTGCAGAATGATGCCAATCCGCGCCTGAAGCTGATCGCGGTGAGCGTGCTGCAAGGCCACAAGCTAAGCGAAGCGCTCAAGGATGTGCAGCCCGGCTCGGTGCTCGACTTCAACTACTTCGTAGCCAAGATCGAGCCGATTCTGGCGACGCAAGGTGCGGACGGCAAAGCTTGCGTCTTCTGCCATGCCAGCCATGTGATCTTCAAGTTGCACCCGCCCAACGATCAAGGCGTCTTCTCTGACCAGGACAGCGAAGAGAACTACAAGTACGCCATGCACGTGGTCAACATCAACGATCCGACCCACAGCCTGATCCTGATCAAGCCGACGCGGCCGACGGATGCCGTAGGCAACGTCGGCGACTACCTGGCCACGCACAACGGCGGCCAGCGCTGGCACGGCAACGAAGACAGCTGGCAGTACCGGACGATCCTGGAGTGGATTCGGGGCGGGCGGTTGGAGACAGCAGCAGTGACAAAATAGACGGATGGGCGTAAGTCCCAGCGGCACAACTTTAACCGGCCGTTCAGAGTGAAAATGTGTGAGTACGGAGAGCACAGTGAGGGGATCCGCTGTTGCTTTCTGTCCGTCCGATCGGACAGCAGCTAACAAAAGAGCTGAAAAAATGTGTCACCGCGTCCCGGGAGCGCGAACGTGGAGGGGACCTGCTGTGTGCCTTTCCCCCAAGAACTACCTGCGCAATCTACCTTCCAAGACTGCCATCCCAGCCTGCCCGGCGCACCGAAAATCATCCCTACACCTGATTCGCCACACGTCGGCTACATTTATGACATACTCTCCCATGTTTCTCTGCGCGGATTTTTCTGGGCGCGAAAACACGAAGCATAAGGAGTGTCTGAGATGGACCCAGCCTATGGGAGCATTTTTCAGAATTTGTACTCTGCTCAATCCTTTACTGCTCCGGGATGCCAGTTGTAGTACCGGCTGACGTACATGTTATCGAGTGATTGGTGGCGCTCGTCAGCACGGAGGTGGCCCCACCGCCGGACTTCTCCTCCTGATCCAGAACGTTAAGCACGCCGGCCACAGACATGGCCGACCACCAATCGTCGTGCGTGATTCCGTCCCCTGGTAGACCAAGGTCACATCGTTGCCATAGCCCACAGTGGTGCCGTCCGCGATGGCCTTGTCCATGAGTTTCTGGGTAGGCGCGTCGGCCTTCTCCATGTCTGCCCACCCCTCCCAGGGAATATTCCAATCCGCGACGTACGTGTACAGCGTTGGTTTTTCCTTCACCTCGGACGGCTGCGCGCCTGCCCGGCCCAGCATGGGGACAGCGTTAGTGCGCACACGGCTGCGAAACCTTTCCACAGTTTCTCGTTCATGGTCTTTCTTCCTCCGTAAGTTAGGCCAGGATCTACGTTTGGTATTCCCGGCCCACCGAAGCGTGCAGTGGAATATCTCGGTGGGAACAGAATTTGCGCGTGAGAAAGGTATAGCCTCGAGTCGCGTATGCGCTTAAGGCCCCACTTCCATCTGGCTCCGACGGAGGCACGTGGCTGTCTCCACTCCTCATGATGAAACTCGCAGGCCATATTCGTCATAGCCATCTCATCTGCCTTCGTTGGGAATTTCCTTTTGGGCCATTCCCGCCTGATTCCCAAATTCTCCGAGTCGCACTCCATGCACACGTTCTACAGACACCTTCGTTCGTCCTATTCGGTCCTTGACGGTTGGGGAACCCAAGCCCCAAGGACACACAATTGGTATCAGGTGGATTGTTTTTGAATAGACATCCACGGAAGCAACCTCGACAATTCAGGTCAGTTGCAAAAGAGGACGGTCCGAGCGATGTTTGAAAGCCCAGATGATCTGAAGGAGTATGTGATTACCAACTATACCAACGTAACCGATGCGAGGATAAACCAAGATCACTGGGACCTGCAATGTACAAAGTGCAAGGTCACCCGCGGATTTCAAGTTGTAGCGAATATTATTTCTGGTAAGAGCGTGACCTACGGACGCTTTGATCAAGATTTTACGGCGCCCCGAGTTTACACATTCAGGTGTCCAGTGTGTAAAGCGTTCAAGCAATGGATCGTCTATCACATTGAGATCCGGAACAGTTCTGGAAGCTATCAAACCTACTACTTCAGAGTAACTTCGCTGCCAAGTGAAGGCCTAGAAGAGATCGACGAACTGCCAAAAGATCCTTCAGCGTTGCGCGTAGCCTATAGACAGGCAATTCGCGCCATGGACGCGAATGCCTATCTCGCGGCAGCCGCGATGTTCCGACGCGCGCTGCAAGTCATTACCCGCGATTTGCTCGGGGCAAAGCCGGGCAATTTAGCGAATGAGCTGAATGAGGTTATTGGCAGACCATTCAATGGGGCTGTCATAAGTACCGATTTTGCGACGATGGCCTATATCGTCAAAGAAGCTGGCAACCAAGGTGCTCATCCTGACAAAGACCTAGACCTCTTGGAATTCACATTGCAAGACGCGGTAGATCTGCAAAACATCTTTATGGAGATTGTCAGCGAGCTTTTCATCGTTCCGGCAGCAAAGCAAAAAGCAAAGGCCGATTTCCTCGCCCGCAGAAAAATCTCGCTCGATCCTTGAACCCGGGGACCAGATGGACGGCAATGCAACACCAGCCGGACGGGAATCTGGGGACAGGAACCTGGGGGCAGGGAAGATGTGAAAAAATTGATTTGGCTATTTTTTCGCGATTCCAATCTTAATCCTGAATATATCCCGGTACTCCGCCGGTCGCCTATAGAGCATCCTGGAGCGATTCTTCTACGCGCTTAACTCACTCCACTTTAACAAATCGATTCTTTCACACGTTCCTGTCCCCTTAACCCCCTAGAGAAATATCCTCCAAACGGAGCTTGGCTGGAGAGCGAGTGCGGGGCTTCTGGCCAAACTGATCAAGAAGTTGCGATATGCAAGCGCCTGGAAAAAACGCGTCCTGTTGCCTCATCTCATACGGGTTCAAATTCCGTCTGCCGTCCGGATCGCGATTGCGCTAAAGTGTTCTTACACGCAGGTTGATCTTCGGGGAACTCCGCGGCACCTTTACGCGGTTCCCTTAGCTTAGGCGGCTAGCTCGGTATACATCGGGTCTATTCACGGGTGTCAAAGGTACCATGCCACGAGTCACGGCTATACTTCTCATGATCACGTGGCTTGCGTTGATGCTGCCTTCTTGGACGTCCTACGCTGATATACCCACCGACTCGGTTCTCTACCTTCCTCCAGTCCTCCAGGTGACCGACCCAGAGCTACAAAAGACGATCGAGCAAGTAGATCTTCTCTATCGAAATGGCGACGATAAACGGGCGATCGATCTCCTACACCACGCATTGAATATCTCGATTGCGCGTTCCTTGCGATCTGATAAAGCAGTCCTAGAGGATAGAATTGCTGGCTACTATGTTCTCCAGGCGGACCTCGAAGACGCCAAGACGTCCCTCTTACATGCTGAAGAAGATTCGCTTTCGCTTCATAATCAAGTCTTACAAGCCCATGTGTTAGCGGAATTAAGCTCAGTGGCACGAACCTACCAGGTACCTACGGAATCGCTTAGTTTCGCGACACGCGCAATTGATCTCGCGCGCAGCAGCAAGAACCTTTGGATCATATCGTATTGCCTTGGGGAGCTCGGCCTGTCGCAGCTCGCAAATGGAAAGCCAACTGATGCTCAGTCTTCGCTCCAGGAAGCCATTCAAATTGATCACCTCAACCACTACGCCCAAGAGGCAGGCCATTTGCTATGGCTAGCCTGGGCAACGACTGATGCAGCTCATCAGTTCGACGAAGCAATCCGACTAGAAGAATCATCGCGGAATCTCGCAATATCTCAGAGCAACTACCCTGTCTTTATTGAGGCAACCACTTCTCTCGCACGCGGTTATGCACAAAGAGGCGACGCAAAGCAGGGGCTGCTCTTTCTTGAAGAAGCTAGAACTGGACTCGATCAGAACGGCGCCAACCTTTTCCAGGATGCCATTACATACAAACACGTAATGTCAAAACCGCTTTTCGCTGCTCAATTATTGGAAGCTCTCGCCTCAACCTATCAAGCCGCAAAGCAGCCAGCCAAGGCCGTACTCAACTGGAAAGACCTGTACGCCATGGTCTCATCATCAGCCATTGCGGCCGAAGCAGCTCAGGGGGCCGCAAACGGCTACACGGCCCTCGGCGAGCAAGCCTCCGCTGCCGAGTGGTTCGGCCTTGAGGCCAAAGCGTGGGAGAAGGCTGACAATCCAGGGAAGACGATGGAGGCACTCCACCGAGAAGCCTACGCATTCAGCCTGGCAGGCAAATATGATAATGGAATCTCGATCCTTCAGCAGGAGCAATCCTTGGCGCAAGTGCAGCATCAAGGGTCGCGTCAATTCCTCGCATTGCTCGCTATAGCTGAGGCTTATAAAGTGCTCGGGAGGAAGGAAGATTGCTATAAGACCCTGCGCAGCACTGAATCCCTCCTATCGAAAGATCTAACGATCCCAGAAATATCTCCCAACCTAATAACCGAAATGTACGCAATGCTTGCCGACTCCTATGCAGACCTTCATGATGAGCTTGGTCAGACGATCGCGCTCGAAAAAGAGACGGTGCCCATCAGCCGCTCTGGCGGCAGAGAGGAGATGAGTATTCTAGCAAGGGAGCTAGAATCGCATCTAACAGCACTTCACGTTTCGCAAGTCGCCAGCGAAGCTTCTCGTGACCGGGATCTTCCGAAAGCACTTTTATATTTTGAACTACTTCAGCACTATGAAATGTTCAAAGCCAAAGCTATGGGGACCGACTATAATGCGCACTTAGATGATCCGATTATCAACCAACTTCTCGCCTTGGTGGGTCAGATTGAAACCCAAACGGATGCGTCAGAAATCCTGGAGAAGAATCAGACTTCGTTAGGACCAATCGCTTCCGGAACCCTGTTCTCCACGGAGGTATTCCTCACTAACTACTACGCCACACATAACGAGCCCGCCAAAGCAGTCGCCGCGGCGCTAACAATTTGGCCATATCTGCATATCACGGCTAAGGACAAACCACTCAGACATGACGTGCAGGTTGCATGTCAATTGACGCTTGTGCTCCTCACACAACAAAGTACAGCGTCTTCAGAAAAGGCAAAGGCGTGTTTGGAAGCGGCGAAGGCCTTTGGCGATCCTGATCTGCTTCTATCTGCTCATTTA
Organism: uncultured Acidobacteriaceae bacterium; assembly: GCA_963711525.1. Lineage (GTDB taxonomy): Bacteria > Acidobacteriota > Terriglobia > Terriglobales > Acidobacteriaceae > PALSA-350. The sequence continues at coordinate 1,372,043 of CAVQEO010000001.1, forward strand.
ATTTATCTTGAGGCCATGCGCACTGCATCACACGGCGAGGACGAGACCGAATCGGACACCTATTTGCGCGAACATCCGATCAAGAACCCTCAGCTCCTCCTCAGCCTAGCCAATAGTCAGGCATCTCAGGGACGGTGGCAAGAAGAAATAGAAACTCTAACCAGAACGATACCGCTTCTTGAAGCGACGAAGGATTTTAATAGCCTTGCTCTTGTTCACAGTAGGATAGCCAGCGTGATCGCGATCACGGAGAAACCGGGTGACCCTGAACAGCTCGATCACCTGCTAAAGGCGGAGGACTGCAGCAGGAAGGGGACCGATACCAAGCAGGAAGTCGAAGATGGCCTTGCCCTTGCTGCATTCTATACCCAAGAGAAAAACTGGGATAAAGCCCAGGAAGAAATTAAGCAGGCCCTAAAGCTATCTCGAAAAACGCATCTGTCCAATCTCGAGGCCGCCGCACTGTCGGCGCAGGGACAAGCTCTTAGGGCATCAAAAAGAGCCCCAGCGGCCAAGGACGCATTCCATCATGCAGCAGCTATCTACGACTCAAGCGGAGATACCGGGAAGGAATCTGCTGAAATTCGAAATGAAGCCTCTGTACTCGACGACGAGCTCCACTCGACCGGTGAAGCATACGACCTAGCCGCTCGTGCACTATTGCTTGCGCGAAAGAGCGGCCAATGGGACCAGATCTTCTGGTCAGAGATCCTCCTCGGCTCCATAGAGAGGGACCGGGGAAATTATCAAAATGCCATTGACGCAATGCGAGCTGCGAGATCGGGCGCAGCGGAGGCGAATGCGCCCTATTTTGTAGCAAAAGCAAGCCTGGACCTCGCTGGGGTCCTCGTTGACGTTGGCGGTTGGCAAGAAGCTCTTACTCTAGCAACAGAATCGCTCCCAACGTTCAAACAATACGGTGACAAGAACTCACAAGGAGCTGCCTACGTTACGCTTATGGATGTTTATGGCGGAAGAGAGAGCGATCTCAGGGATTTCGATAAAGCTATTGAGTACTACGGTCAGGCCAAGGCTCTTCTCGACCCAAGCGATGTTTCGAGCGCTGCCTCCTTATCCTCTGCGCTTTTTGAGATCCACTTTCAGCAAGGGCTCTACGCTGAGGCCATCGCGGACGCTGAGCAACCACTGGCTTATTTTAAGGAGCAGGACGACGAGCTTGGAGAAGCACACGCTTTATTGAGCCTCGCTGAAGCCGAACGCTCTGCAGGGGACCTCAACGGATCTACGCGAGCAATTACCATTGCTCAGCCGCTTGTCAAGAGGGCTTCTAATTTCTATTTGAGTGGACGCTTCTATTATGGGCAAGCAAACCAGTCCAGAAGTGAGGGCAAATTAACAGACGCCGTGACCCAGTATGAGCAGGTCCTCGATTTCCTTGAGAGAGTAAAATCGACTAGCAGCACCCACTCCCGGGAGGCTATTGCCGCAACATATGATTACATTTACGGAGAGCTGATCGATACGTACTACGCCTTGAGCACCAACTCCAGTGACTCTCAAGTGGTGTATGCCAACAAGGCCTTCAATGCGGCAGAATTAAATAAGGCCCGCAACTTTACGCATACATGGGGAGCTTCGTTTATAGATGCGCTAAGGCATAAGATTGCACCGTCTCAAGTACAGAAAGAAGATGAACTCAGCGACAAAGAGGCCAGCTTGCAATCGCAATTGGACCATCCTCTTACAGACGGTGGCACCGTAAGGAAGCCTGAGATTGAGAACGCGCTCGAACATGTTCGGGCTGATCAAAATGACATGGTTTCAAAACTAAGACAGACTGACCCGGTTTATGCTGAAATTCGATATCCAACGTCTCACTCAATCTCCGACCTTCCTCTACGCCCAGGGGAACTGCTGATCGAGTTCAAGATGTTCGATCCCGCACTCTTCGTATGGGAAGTCGAAGGTACCCCGTCGGGATCAAAAATCATCGCGTTCTACAAAGTGGGGAGAAGTAGGAAGTGGTTCCAAGACCGAATAACAGAGATTCGTGCGGTAATGAACCGAGGTATGCCCGAGGCTTTCGACCCTAAGCTATCAGAGGAGTTGTTTCAAGCCATATTTCCCATACGACAAGCACAGATCCTAGAGGAAGCCAAGGCAGTCATATTTGTTCCGGATGATCTTTTGTTTTCGATTCCGTTTGAACTTCTCTCGCCGAATGCAACGAGAAACGAGTATACCCTGATAGGCAAGCCCACGTCGTATTTTGCGTCGGCGGCTGCATTTCGACTCGACCGGTCAATCGGCCACGTCCAACGCAAATGGGCTGTTAGCATGCTTGCGGTTGCAGATCCTGTGACATCCAAAGACGATCCGCGCTTCGAGATATCGAGGCTCGCTACATGGTTACAACCGACGGGCGAAGTCCCAACGGCCAAAGATACGAATGTGATTCAGGAAGAAGACAGGACTCGCGATGCCACGCTCTCCACGCGTGGATACTACTTCGATCGGCTCCCGGAGACATCCTCGGAGGTAGAGAATATAGCGGCCCTGTTTAAACGAAAGAATATGACTTCCGTGAGCGCTACGTAAACCGCATCTTGCCCCATGAGGGGGGATGAGCGATTTTGTAGGGATGAAACAGCCGAGTGTGGAAGCGTGGGCGAAGTGGCGTGGATTGCTTTCTGAGCAGCTGGAGAGCGGTCAGAGTGCGGCGGTATTTTGCCGCGAGCGGGGATTGGCGGTCTGGGCTTTCTACGCGTGGAAGAAGCGTGTGCGCGAAGCCGAAGCGGCCAAGTTTGTGGAAGTGGCAGTGAAGCCAGCTAAGCCGGGGTGGCGATCGTCAGCAGGAGACGATAAGACGATCGAGATTCGTCTGCGGAGCGGGCTGAGCCTTTTTGTCGGTCCGGGATTCGAGGCCAGTCACCTGCGCGCCTTATTGTCGGAGTTGGAGGGATGATTGGTCTGCCGAGCTTGCGTGCGTTGGATGGATCGCAGGCCGCGCGGATATGGCTTTCTGCCGAGGCGACGGACATGCGTTGCGGCTTTGATCGACTGGCCGAGCGTGTGCGGGTAGTCATTGGTCAGGATCCTCTCGGAGGCCATCTGTTCGTATTCCGCTCGCGGCGTGGAGACAGGCTGAAGATTCTTCTTTGGGATCGGGATGGATTTGTTCTTTGGTACAAGCGCTTGGAGACGGGTGTGTTTAAGTTTCCGCGGATGAACACGGGATCGCACTCGGTTGAGCTGCTGGGCAGTGAGCTGGCGATGATACTGGATGGGATTGATGTATCGAAGCTGAAGCGGGTGCGGCGCTACGAACGTGGATCGGGAACCAATCGAGATAATAAGCGAGAGCAGGTTATGAGTGACACCTGTGGGAGTTAGTTATTTACTGCAGATGTGGCCACTCAACAAGCCGACATCATCCAACTACCCGATGATCGTGAAGAGCTCCTGGCGCTGGCGCGCACTCTTCTGGCGGAGCGCGATCGTAAGGAGCAGCAGGTCGAAGAACTGCGCGTTGAGCTGTTGCGCATGCAACAGGAGTTGGAGCGGTTCAAGAAGTGGTACTACGGGCCACGCGCGGACCGTCTTCGATCCACGGGCGAACTATTACAGTTGCTTCTAAACTTCGCTGAGCAGCTGGAAAGTAAGCCGCCCCATCCCGACGATGTTCCACCGCAAGCGGCGCAGGAGCAGCAACTGCGGCGGGTGAAACGGCGCAAGGGTCGGCGCAATCTAGCCAATTTCGAAAATCTTCCCGTAAGCACGCACGTCTACGAGCTGAGCGGTGAACAGCGGGCCTGCCCCTGCTGCGGCCAGCAGCGCCAGGAGATTGGCTCTGATGAGAGCTGGCAGGTGGAATATCTTCCCGGTCACTTCGAGCGCATCCATCATGTGCGAAAAAAGTATGCCTGTAGCGATTGTGAGCACAAGGGCGACAGCCCGCAGATGGAAGTAGCGGCCAAAGCAGAAGCAGTGATCGATAAGGGCATGGCCGGCCCTGGGCTGCTGGCTTTCATCGTGACCAGCAAGTTCTCTGATTATTTGCCGTTGTATCGGCTGGAGGACATTTTTGAGCGGCAGGGGTTTGAGATTTCCAGAGCCACGCAATCGGTCTGGTGCGGGGATGTGGCCAACCTGGTCGAGCCGCTCTATGAGCTGATGGCCGAGCAGGTGCGGGCTTCCCATGTGGTGGCCACTGACGACACTATCATGCCCATGCTCAGCCGGGGTAAAACGGCCAACGCCCGGATGTGGGTGTATCTGGGTGACGATGCCCACCCCTACAACGTCTTCCACTTCACCCTCGATCGAGGCCGGGATGGACCGAAATATTTTCTTAAGGGTTACCGGCAGGTTCTGTTGGCTGACGCTTACGGCGGATACAACGGCGTGGTGGCGGGTAATGAGATTACGCGCGCCGGATGCTGGGCTCACGCCAGGCGAAAGATCGTCGAGGCAGAGAAGACCGCTCCCGAGATTGCGCGGGAGGCGATCGAGATGATTCGTTCGCTATATGCGGTCGAGAAGCAGGCCACGGCGCTTTCCACGCCGGAGCGGCTTGACCTACGTCAAAAGCAATCTGCGCCTATGCTGATTCAACTACGGCAGAAGCTGCTCGGCTGGAAGGAGTCGCTGTTGCCCAAGCACCCCATGGCCGAAGCAGTGAACTACGCGCTGAGCCAATGGACAGAGCTGAACGCCTTCTGCCTGGATGGAGCGGTGCCCATCGACAACAACATCAGCGAGCGGGAGATCAAGCGGGTGGTGTTGAACCGCAAGAACTCGTTGTTTGTTGGCAATCCACGCGGCGGTCGAACCGCATCTATATTGGCCAGCCTGACAAGTACCTGCCGCCGGCACGATGTAGACCCGCAACTGTATCTTACCCAGCTACTGGTGAACTTGCCGTCGGCGCCCATAAGTGAACTCTCCGCCTGGCTACCCGATCAGTGGAAACTGCGGCAATCCACGCGGACGCTTACTCCGTAGATACGTCCTGACCTGTGGTTCGCGTAGCGCTCACTGACTGCCGTCATTCGTATCGGTATGGACGCAACCAAGGCAGAGCTACTGAGAACGGACCTCGGCCAGTATCGATTCCTGCACTTTGCGACCCATGGATTCCTCCCTGTTGAACCGGGAGTATTGGAACCCGCCCTTATCCTCTCCTACGACGGGACCAGCGAGAACAATATGATGCTCACTGCTTCAGAAGTCCTTTCATTGAACCTCCATACCGATATGGTGGTGCTATCTGCTTGCAATACTGGGTCGGGAGTCATACATCGCGCAGAAGGCGTTGCCAGCTTGGGAACTGCATTCCTTGCGGCCGGCTCATCAAGTGTTGCCGTGAGCTTATGGAAGGTTTCCGATAAATCTACCTCTCTCTTTATGCAGGATTTCTACCTACATTTACTAACTGGGATGCCCAAAAATGAAGCCTTAGCGGCGGCGCGCACCGACCTTGCTGCAAAAGGTTACCGAAATCCCTTCTTCTGGGCCCCGTTTGTGCTTTCAGGCGAGTAGCTTCTCATCCTGAGCCGCCACGACAGTTCGACTATTGCTTTAGATAAGGTTCAACTTCTTTTCGCAATTTTACGGCCGAATAGTGACCGATCAACGCATCTATCGCCAGCGAGGCTGCGTCGGATTTGGAGAGCCAACCACTACTCTGATAGATGACTGACTGACCAACAATGAATACGCTGCCCCGTGAGAGATTACCATTCCACTCGTTCATCTGCTTGATTAACGCAACAGGAGCAGATGCTCCCTTCGGGATTTCACCCAGGTAAAATACAATCTGCATCACTTGGAGCGTTTCGTCGGTCGCGTCGTTCCCGACATTAGAGAGGAAGACCTGGAATCTATCAGATTCACCATTGTCCGCTGTTATGACCGCCGCATAGTGAGCGTCGGCGATCTTTACAAAGGGTAGTTGATCAGCCTTAAAGAGCGATTCGAGGTGATCCTCTGACTTTGAAGCTGGCTGCTGACCGATTGCCGTGCACGAGATCACTGTCAGCGAAAAACTCAATAGCACCTGAATAGCCTTGGCCTTCATCTTTCCTCCATCATCCATTGTCTTAGAACGTGGCACTATAAGAAGTCACGGGTTCGTTTGGGAATTTGACTTATTATTATTTCAGTCACAGTGGCATTCTGGATCAGGAGTGCAAGCCCCAAGTTCTTGTAAAATCGATACTTGACTTCAGGATCTACGAGCTCCCGATAATCGTAATCTGCATCCTTCATCAGCAGATCCAGGTCACGACTCGACATCCCAATGCTTAACGCCGAGATTTTCGCGCCTACACCCATTTCCTTGAGCGTAATCGCGGGCGCATTGACGCCATGCAAGACAAAGGCCAGCACCTCATCTGCCCCTATGACGCCAATCCCCTGGCTCGAGAAATCGATCCTCTCCAGATTTGTCCCGGGAATCAGCGTTGAGATTCGGTCACCAGCTCGCATCATCATTTTGAGATGTTCGAAATCATCACCCAGTGCAACCGACACCGTACCGACGGCTAGCGAAGTTACTGGTCGAAAGCTTTGATCAGTATTTGACAAAATTTCTGATTCGGGATCTGCAGCAATCCCCATTGCCCTACTGAGATCAGAATACTTGCCATATGCGGTCTTCCACCACATAGCAGTACGGTCAGCTCGCTTTAGATAGTTCCTGAGGTCGTCGAGCGCAAGAGTTCTCGTTTTGATATCCGGAGAGTCAGCAAGCAAGAAGCCGCGATTATAGGCCAGCGCACTGGAGACAGAAAGAATGCTCCTTGAACTCGAGAGTTCGGGGGACGCCGAGTGACTCCTCGACGGCGCCTATCATCGTTAATGCCTTCTGGGGATCACCCATTGCAGCGTAGGCAACGGCAAGGTTAGTTTGCTCCGCCAATCGTGCGACGGGATCTAGTGACTCATCCTTCGCGGCGAGATTAGAGGCCTCTTCGAGGAACTGCGCCGCTTTTCCTGGGTCTTTTCCTTCGGGTCGGAACAGATAAGCTATTCCCAAATTAGCTCTCGGTAATGAAAGACTGGGGTTGATCCGAATAGCTTCTCGCAAAGCGCCGACAGAATCCCACCAGAGTTCTTCGTCTATCCCTCGTAATTGACCCTCTAATGACCGCGATTTTCTGTAAAATCCTCCAGTAACCACTTGACCTATATCAAAATGCCGTAAAGCAGGCTCGTCCAATGAGTCCGTATATTCCATCAGGAGTGCATACCCCAGATTGGCCCATGCCTCGTCGGAATTCGGGAAATCTTTGGTGACACGTCTAAATGAGCGCTCTGCAAGGGGATAGTTCTGGACTATTAAGAAGTACGTTCCGTTTTGGAAGGCGCTTAGGGACCGCCAAAGCTTCGCCTGGTTGCGATCTAGCTGAGCGATGCGATCGTACCAAGATGGATGATCTCTTGAGAGACCTTCAAAGGATGAATAATCTAGGCCAAGGCCAATCATCTTACGGATCGCAGATAGGCCGCCTTCGTACGAATAACCAGCTTTAAGGGCAATCTCCATTCCCTCGCGATCAGCTTCTAGTTCTTGGGCTCGTGTGAATGTCGCTCCCAAGAAATCGGTTTTTGCTGGTAATTCTCGCGTATGGCCCAGAACATGATGCGCAATTTCGTGCCCCAAGACATACGCAATCCTGTTGGCATCGCCTTGGACTACCTTATCTAGCAGGCCTCGATAGCAAACGACTACAGATTGTTGTTTACCGTTGCCCATCTCAATGGTTGCGAATGCATTAACATCTGGCTTGTCAACAATCAACAGGATAGGAGGCCACGGGATTGCCGTTTGGGAGGGCACAGCCTGAAGGAGGTTGCTAAAAACCTGGTCCGCTAGCGCGCCTTCATCGGGCGCTTTCTGAGCAAACAGGCGATGATGGATGCAGATCGAGAATAGAACAAGTAACTGGAATATAAACTTACGCGGGAGCCAGGAAAGATTCGGACATGAATCATCTTCTGACATCGCTACCTCGCGTCAAAAGCCTTATTTATAGCCGTTCCATTCACATTCGATGGGGAAAGCTTCGTACTGTGGGGCCGGGCAGCCTTCTGTTCCTTCACGCTTCCCTCGACTGGGCTGAGAGCGAGCACGACCAGGTTGCGACTTGACCTTCCCTGCAACCGTAAAGGTGGGCCGTTCCCGGCCAAAAGGTCTTTTTCGGCGAAGGCATGTTGGAGAGCACCGAAGGTCGGCATCGAGAGGTCTGAGGTGCCCTTCGATTTCGATGCGCTGAGTGGTTCTGGGTTGAGAGCCCGTGAATTCAGAGAACCTAGGTTCAAACTTTTCTCTAAAGATGCGATAGGGGTTGCTGCCTGGTTGGTTTGCGCGCCGGCGATCAAACTTAAAGACGCTGCAAATAACGCAATAGAGATTATCGAAGCGTGACCGAGGCTTCTTGAGGCACACATCACGTTACTCCCTGACCTGCCACTGGATTGTTTAATGTTACCAATGTGAGCACCATAAGACCGGACTGTCAAGAAGAGTTGGCCTTATAAGCTCTGCGGGTAACCGGAGACCAAACACAAGCGAGGGTGACCGAGAGTCTAAGGAACAGAGGGGGCAATCGCCACTAAAAGCTTGTCATCCTAATGTGCCCCGCCATAGTGGCGGTAGTTTCTTTTGCCCCTACAGTGCGCCCGATCCAAGGCATCAAGCCTGAGCTTCTTCGACCCGCGGCCACGGGGCTCTTGTTTGTTCAAAACAGAGTTAAAGGTGCGCCCGACTTTCTCATGCTTCGTATCCGTCGCTATATCTAAGCCTCGTAGCCCTTCATTGTGAATGGACCGGATATTCACTTCGCTTTCATTTGCTCGTCGGTGTATCCGACTGCACCTGCAACTTTGACGTAATCCGGTGACAGCATGTGTGCTGCAGAAGCACGGAAGGAGTAGAAGGTGAAGTGAAATCCGTGTTGTAAAGCTGCGTAGAAGATGAGGGCAGGCCCCTCGGGATCGGCTTTCAGGAGCAGGTCTCAAACCAGCCCGAGCTGCTGAGGTAAAGAGCCGTAGTGGTGAGCGTCGGGTGAAAAGTCCCGGGCAAGACCCGGGGCAGGTAAGTGTCGGAAAGACGAGCGCAAGCAAACCCTTCGAAGACCCGTCGTTAACGTATCAGGCGCTGTCGAAACCAGGGGTGATGCCGTCCTCTGGGACAAGCCCGTTAGAGCCTGATGACTGGGCGGGCGGCAGCCGGCTTATAGGGGGCGTGAGTCTGAACAGGCTTTTATGCGGAACTGCAGGAACCAGGCCATCGATGCTAAGGGAGAAGCGCAGGGGCAGCAAACACGAGGCGAGAGCACCGATGCGTTGGCGTGGGACGGACTGGTTTGTAGTAGCGATGAAGGCTCTGTAATGGGGCCGGAGCGAAGGGGCTGGGTTAGGAAATCATAGGTTCAACACAGCTGGCGACAGGATGACGTCGGCCATCGCGGGGCAAGTGGAACCAGCACGGCAGCCCCAAGAATTTACGAGTGAAGAACGGCGTCGACTACCAGCAAACGCTGCAAATTGAATTGCATGCGTCTACTCCAACCCATTCAAGAACGTCGGCTAGATACACCGCTTCGTCTAACTTGGCAATGTATGCACAACTTCACAACGAAACATCCCCCATTTGGGTGAAATGAGCGTAATGTTTTCCACTGGCCACTGATTCAGGTGTTGTGACTCTCCTAAAGGACAGATCTCCCGTGAGGAGGCCTACGTGACCGACGCGCTCGATCGACTACTTACTGCGCTCTATGCCGCCCCGGCGCGGCCGGAGATGTGGGAGGTCTTCCTGAAAGAATTTGGCACGGTGAGCGGCATAAATAAGGCGGCGCTCATTGCCCACGATATTTCTAAGAACGACCACAGTATTCTTGCCGCTCTCGGTGAGGGTATTAAAGATAAAGACCGTATTCGCCGCTACGAGGATTTGTACTGTAAGTTCGACGAATGGACCGTGCGCTTCCCCAAAAGGACAGAGAGTGGAAAGATTCTTCAGGGGGAAGAGATATGGCCCGGCCGTGAATTGCTTAAGAGCACCTTCTACAACGAGTTTCTCAAAGAAGTCGATGTCTGCGGAATGGCATGCATAGGAGTCTCTGCGCCGCCGCGCGCCTTCGACTGCCTCAGCATCTATCGGGGGCCGAGCGAGGGAGAGTTCGACCGCAAGCACCTCGCCGCGCTCGAGCTCGTTACGCCACATCTACAGACTGCCCTCTATACCCGCAGAAAGCTTTTGGAATTGGAGTCTAGAGTCGCCGACATGGAGACAGCCCTGGATCATCTCCATACCGCCCTGGTGCTGGTCGACGCGACCGCCAAGGTTTTGTTCGCTAACCGGAACGCCCGGGCGATTGTGGATCGCCGTGACGGCCTGGCGTTTTGCCGCGGCGAGCTGGTCGCTCAAGATGTTTCCGCAAGAGCCGCGCTGCGCTCAATATTGGCTGCCGCCATCAGCGCAAGCGCAGGAAAAGGTAAGCAGAGCGCAATGCTGATCTCACGGGCCGCCAAGAGACCTCTGCAAATTGTGGCCGTGCCCTACCCACCAGAAACGAACCTACCCATACCCGGAAAGGCTGCGGCTGTCGTCTTTATCACTGATCCGGACCAGAAACCAGCAGCGCAACCCGAGACGCTGCGCCTGCTTTACGGTCTTACTCGCGCGGAGACCAAACTTGCAATGCTTCTTCTGGACGGCAAATCTCTATCAGAGGCGGCGGAGCTGAGCAACGTAGGAAGGGAAACCGTGCGCTCTCAACTAAAGAGCATTTTTGGGAAAACCGGCACCCGGCGGCAGAGTGAGCTGATAGGTCTGCTGGCCAGACTCCCAGAGGGCAATACGGGGACCGACTAGACCGACCGCGGCTTGGGAAACAGCGATAGCGGCGTTGCGGATACGCAACAGTTCGAGGATATCCGTCCCGCCGCGTGTACTCTCCGATAAGACGACCAGGAATCTTAGATCGGCTCAGCCGAGTCCCCCGCCAAGAGGCACTCTCCGACCTGTGCAAAGCTATAAGTGCCATCCAATGGGTTCAAGGTAAACACGAAGACCACATCGAACCGGTCCTTAGGCCAGCTCTGCGGAGCAACCTCCGCCCCAAGAATATAGTTCGCGATCACGGGTATGCCTTCATGCCGCCAGGCAATCAGGACTGGCCCGTTGCACGCCAAGGCGGCCTTAACCAATGCTGTCTCGTCTCCTTTGCTGAAGTTCAGGTTGATATCCACACCGATCAGCTGAGCAAGTGGCGTAACCGTCTCCTCCGATCGGCGGCTTCTGGTGTCACCTGGCTCCGGGTCCGTTGCCGCAGCGGAGGCAAAGATAAAAGCCGGCTTCGCTAGCAGCGCATTTTGAACCGGCCCGTGAGCAGGCGCAAACAAACAGGCCAGCGCCCCCGCGCGCTGCCAACCGCGCACACTAAGGTGATGACCGCTGCTCGCGCCCGTCTCATCGACGCCGGCAACCTTGCCCGCCGGCTTTTCCGCATGGCGGATAATCATGATCTTCGGAGCCTTCGCCACCTGTCCCGCCTGTCCCGGGGTGCCGTGGAGCGTGCCGTGGGTCATCCTCGCCTGTCCCGCCTGCCCCGCCGAGCCGTGGGGCGTGCCGCGGAGTAGGCTCCAAGGACTCCACCATTTTCGGACACGCTTCACCATCCTCTTCCATCGCGGGCCCTTCCAAAGGGCAAACGCACTACGGCGGAAGCAGCCAGTCTCTTTTGGACAACGTAAGATAAGAAGCTGCCCTCTACTACCATCATGAGCGAAGAATTCGAACAAGCCCACGAACACCTCGAGCATGCCGCCGCCCACGGCCAATGATCCCAGGTACAAAGCATCGCCGACGCCTGGGCGAACGCCGGCCCGCATGCGTTCTGAGCCCGGCGCCGACGGCATGGACCAGCTCGCCGTCCATCCAAAGTAACCTCCGAAACGATAACCAGAAAACCGTCTCGGAGGCCAAATCGGGTTCCGGAGCGGCTGTATCCTGTTAGTAGATGATTTCGGCACAGCGGGCGGCTCTCGCGTACCTCCTGCTGGTCGGCAGTTGCCGGTAGTTTCGGCCTAAGCGCGAGCGAAGGACAGTTTTACCGCTGTCCGGTGTCACACCATAGCTACGTCACAAAATAGCGCAATCCAAGCATCCCGCCACCGCGGGATTTTTATTTCCCGTTTCAAATCTTAGGAGCCACTATGCCCAAAAATAAAGTGAGCGACCCCATCACCGATCAGGAGATAGCCTTTGCCCGCCTGATCCTCTCTGGCGCCATGACCGACCGTCGTGCCGCCGAATCTGTCGGCCTCAACCCCGACTCCGCCGCCTACACCAAAGCCAAACCCCGCGTCCGCGCCTACCTGCTCGAGCACCGCGCCGCCGTGCAGCAACAGTTCGTCCAGCAAGAAGTGGACGGACTGCGCCGCTTCAGCCTGGACCGCGAACAAGTGCTGGCCCGCCTATGGCAACTCGCCAATCTCGGCCCCGAGATGACCCGAGGCAGCATCACCGGCCAGGTCAAGGTCCTCTCCATCATCGTGGCCATGGAAAACTTCATCCCCGACCCTCGCGCCGTCGCTTCAGAGAAGAAATCGGCCCCCGCGGCCACCCCGCAAATCTATAAATCCGCCTGGCTTCGCGAGCAGCAGGCCAAAACCATCGATCCCCAGCCAAGCCCTGCTCAGCAAGAAGAGGCGCCTCCGGACCCTGGCCCCGACCACTCCACCATCGCCAACCGATTTACTCCCTCGGAATTCCTGGAACCCTATGTCCCGCTATCCCCGTCTGTTACAGGCACAAAGGTGGGTTTCTCTTTAAGAAAGAACCCCTTTGCCCGTCGCCCCCGCTGAGCGCTCCTAATCGCAAAAACGACCCAAAAATATCAAATTTTATAAATCGCTGGTGGGAGCCCCCGCATGCCCCGGATTCCTGCCGAGGTTGGTGGTTTCTACACGCTTCATGCGGCTTTCTTCGATGAAAGCCGCACACGTGGCCGTTGACAAAGCTGCCTAGCAGGAAATCCGGCTATGCGGGGGAAGGAGCGCTTTAGCGCTCCGTGAAAGAGTCTCGACTCTCATCACGCGCTTTAGCGCTGGCAATGCCAAAGCCTCATGAATTCCTTTCTCTATAAAAAAGAACCCCTGTTGCTCGTCCCCGCTGAGCTACTAATCCTCAAAAGGACCTAAAAATATCGAATTTTATAAATAGCTGCCAGCTAAGCCGCCACTAACTTATCTAGGAAGTTTTCGTCAGAACTCCCACAAAATCGTCATCCTGCCTGCCCCGGCCTGCCGTGGGAGCGGAGCGCTTCACAGATCAATCGCGTGATCCAGCGCTTGTGGCGCGCAGTCGAAGAGCCTGTCCCGAGAGTAGCCGAGGGAACCCCGGCGATGCTTGTCTCACCCATGCTGCTCGGAGCTTTTCAACTACCGAAGCCCGAGGACAGGATCTACCGGCTGCTCGGTGGCCTGTCCATCTTGTAGCCATCAACCCGCCCTGCGCGCGTCGTCATCCCCGCGCAATTGGCGCAGGCTCTTCGGAGTGCCCTTCGGTCGCGGCCGACGGTTAGAAACAACATCAGTGACAAAATAGGGTTGTTCCCAGGCGTTTCCGAGGCCTGGGAACAACCGATCGTGCAGTAACTACTTATAGGTAGCGTTGGAGCGAGCCAGCTCATCGTGGTGCGCGCTGATATCCACCATGGACTCAAAGGCCACTCCGCCCAGCGGGTCGGACCCCATGGCCTGCTGCAGCGCCGCGTTGACCTTATCCAAGCCGTCCGCAGTCGCCGCGATGTAAACAATCGAAAACATTCCTGGTGCTTCGGTGTGGATCTCCTGAGTATCGACTTCATACTCTCGCAGCGTGCCGTCGGCGAACAGTTTCTCCAGCAGCGGTACGATCAGCCGCTTGCTGAGCGCCTCCACCGCGTCGTCCGGGGCAGTCGGTTTTAACCGATACGACGCCTCATAGGTGTACCCGTCCTTCACCGCTCCAGGATGCCAGTTGTAGTACCGGCTGACGTACACATTATCAAAGTGGTTGGTGGCGCTGGTCAGCACGGAGGTAGCCCCACCGCCGGACTTCTCCTCCTGATCTAGAACGTTGAGCACGCCGGCCAGAGACATGGCCGACCACCAATCGTCATGCGTGATGCCGTCCCCCTCGTGAACCAGGGTCACATCGTTGCCATAGCCCACGATGATCCCATCGGCGACGGCTTTGTCCATGAGCTTCTGTTCAGACGCGGAGGACTTCTCCATATCTGCCCATTTCTCCCGGGGAATATTCCAATCTGCGACGTACGTGTACAGCGCAGGTTTTTCTTTCACCTCAGGCGTTTGCGCGCCTGCCTGCCCGGCCCACACGGCGGTCATCGCCAGCGCGCACCCGGCTGCGAAATTTCTCCAGACTTTCCCGTTCATGATCGTGCATCCTCCGTAAGTTAGACCAGGCTCTCCTGTGTGGTATGCCTGGCCATCGAAGTGTACAGGGAACAGTCTTGACGGGAGCAGAATTCGCACACGGAGCACCGGCCAGGCGTCTATTGCTGGGCCGCATCTTGCGCGTCTGCGGCCTGGTCTCCGGAAGGATCTTGTTGCAGACGGTCGTTGAAGGACTTCAGCAGCCTGGAGGAAGTATCGAATTCCTGATGAGCGTCCGCAGATTGGCCCAGCCGCGCCAGCACCTGGGCGCGCGCGTAATGCACACTGGCGCTGTTGGGCGCCAGCGTGACCGCGTGGTCCAGCATATCCAGCGCTTCGCGGTAGCGGCCCGCATGGCGATAGAGTTTCCCCAATCCAATGTAGGAGTTCACCAACGTCTGGTCGCGCTCAATGGCTTGGCGAAACGCGCGCTCGGCCTTATCGGTCTGGTTCAGCTGCGCATAGAGGAGCCCCAGGTCTTCGTAGCTGTAAGCAAAGCCGGGGTCCCGCGCCACTTCCTTCAACAACTCACCCTCAGCCTGGTGATAAGCATGCTGTTGCAGATAGGCACGGCCCAGAAAGTAATGCACCAGGGGCAGGTTCGGCCGTGCGGCCGCGGCCGCGTTGAATTCCTCTAGAGCCTTTTCCGTATCGCCTTTCGCCAACCACGCTTTACCGATATACAAATGGAATTCCGGCGCGTTTTGTTCGCTCGAAAACATCTGCTCCAGCGCTTGCTTTTCCAGTCCCGTGTTCGATGATTTACCCGCGGCGATGCTCAGCACATAAAGGTAGTTTGGGTTCGTCGATTCCCTCCCCCACAGCGGTGCAAGCGTCTCACTGGCTTGCTGGTACTTATTGGTGAAGAAGTAGCACAGTCCAAGAAGATAGCGTGCCTGTAACGATTGCGGAGCTTGCCGCAAGCTGGCGGCGAAGGGTTCGATGGCCGCCGCATAATCATTTTTCCGATAAAATGCAAGACCTATGTTCAATGAAATACCGCTTTCGTTGGGTGAAAGCGATTGCGCTTTGCGCAATTCGACCAGGGCGTCGTCCCATCGCTTTTCCCGCATGTAGGCCACGCCCAGGTTGACATGGGCTGCGCCTGAGTGTGGATCGAGGACGATGACCCTGCGAAAATCGTCCTCGGCAAGCGCCAGTTGGCCATTCTGCATGGCCTGAACGCCCTGGCGAAAGATCACCGCCGGATCCAGCCCGGGGTCCTGCGGAGCCGCTGAGGCAACCACAGAGGAGACCACCAGGGGAAGGATCAGGAAACTTCTACTTGACTTCCATTTAAATCGATTCAATACTGCCCTTTTAACCTGCACGCCGCTTTCTCAGCAAAACTTATAAAGTAAGATCGGGCCCCGAGTGGTACCTGGAGGCATTATCCGCATGTTTTCTCCAAAATACCAAGCGCTTGCGCTGCTGTGCCTGCTCTTCTCGATTCCCTGCGCGCTCACCGCGCAGCAATCCGGCTCGATCAACGGCGCGGTCACCGATGAAAGCGGGGGCGCCATTCCCAATGCGCAAGTCGTCCTCACCAATGCCGCGCAGGGCACGACCTTCAACGCCACCTCGAACAGCGCGGGAGACTATGGCTTTCCGGCGCTTGAGCCCGGCACCTACAATCTGCAGGTGACCGCGCCGGGATTCAAACAGTATGAGGCCTCGGGCATCGTTCTGCGCGTATCGCGTCAGGAGAGAGTAGACGCCAGGCTCACCATTGGTGCGGTCACTACACAGGTGCAGGTTGTGGGCAGCGACTTGGGTACGGTGCAGACAGAGTCTCCCGAGGTCTCCTTCACCATCACAGGAAAACAAATCACGCAGTTGGTATTGAATGGCCGCAATTTTACCCAGTTGGTCACCCTCACTCCCGGGGTCATCAGTCAGACCGGGCAGGACGAAGGCGAGACCGGAGTGAACGGCAGCGTGGAATACAGCATGAATGGCGGCCGCACCGAGTACAACAACTGGGAAGTCGATGGCTCGAGCCTCATGGACAACGGCAGCAACGCCACGCTCAACGTCTATCCCAACGTAGATGCGATCGCTGAAACGGAAGTGCTTACCTCCAATTACGGCGCCCAGTATGGCCGCAACGCATCCGGAACAGTGTTGTCCCAGACCAAGTCCGGCACCGAGCATTTCCACGGCGATGTCTTCGAGTTTCTGCGCAATGACGCCTTCAATGCCCGCAATTACTTCGAAACTTCGGTGCCGACTTACAAAAAGCACGACTATGGATTCACCGTCGGCGGCCCGCTCTTTATCCCCAAGGTCTACAAGCCGGCAACTAACAAGACCTTCTTCTTCTACTCGCAGGAGTGGCGGCATGAGAACGTGCCCGCGACCGTCTTCAACCAGTCGGTACCCTCAGACGCGGAACGCGCCGGCAACTTCTCCGACCTTTGTCCCGCAGCAGGCAGTCCCATCGATGCAACGGACTTTCCCAATTGTCCCGTCAATCCCGCTACCGGGGGCTATTTCCTGAATAACCAGGTGCCGGTCGATCCCAACGGACAGGCCATGCTGGTCCTTATTCCCGCCGCGAATGTGGGTTCCGGCACCTCCTCGTACTACCAGGCTTCTCCATCCCAACTCACCACCAACCGCGAAGAGCTCTTTCGCATTGATCATGTTTTCAACGAGAAGTTTCGCGCCTACTACCGCTTTATCTATGATTCCTGGCAGCAGACGACCTCAGAACCCACCTTTCAGACCAATGCCTTCCCCACAGTAACCAACGCGTTTAAAGGTCCGGGTGTCGACATGGTGGCCAATCTTACCTTTGCGGCCTCCCCTACCCTGGTGAACGAGTTTGTCGCCGACTACACCACCGACCACATTACGCTGACCAACAATTCGCCCGACATCGGCCGGCAAAATTTCACCGGCAACGGATTCTTCAATAACGGGTACGGCGGCGTTTTGCCCAGCCTGGTACTCACCGGCGGTTCGGCCTATGGCGGCGGCTTTAGTGTCGATACGGGATACTTTCCATGGCAGAATTCGAACCCCACTTACAGCTACCGCGATACCATCACCAAGACGTTGAAGAACCATACCCTGATCTTCGGAGCGAGTTCCATCTTCGCGCAGAAGAACGAACCAAGTACGGGCGATAATCAAGGCACCGTCACCTTCAATACGTCCTCGGCAGTGACCACCGGAAATGCCTTCGCCGATCTGCTGACGGCGAGAATCGGCCAGTTTTCGCAAACCTCCGCCCAGCCGAAGTACTATAACCGTTACAAAATTGTGGAACCGTATTTTCAGGACAATTGGAGAGCTACTCCGAAGCTAACCCTGAACCTGGGGATACGGTTCAGTCTTTTCGGCACCTATCACGATATAAGCGATCAGTCGGGTAATTTCGAGCCCGGAGTATGGAGCGCGGCCAACGCACCCACCATCGATATTGACGGCTCGGTCACCGGCCAGCCGGGCGCCATCATTCCCGGCAGCGGGAATGTTTTTAATGGGCTGGTGCGCTGCGGTCTCAACGGTGTCTCTGCCAGCTGCATGTCAGGCCATCTCTTCAATCCTGCGCCGCGCGTCGGTTTCGCGTATGACGTATTTGGCAACGGTAAACTCTCCGTCCGCGGTGGCTACGGTATCTTCTTTGAACATACCAACGGCAACGAAAGCAACTCCGAGTATCTGGAGGGCACGGCGCCCGTGGTGCAGACCCCAAACAAGTACAACTACATCGGATACCAGAATTCAGGCGGCGCCGGCCTGGAATTCCCGCTGAGCGTGATCGCCATTCCTGGCCACGCGGTCTGGCCTTACGTGCAGCAATACAATCTCTCCGTCCAGGGAGAGCTGCCAAGCCACGTGATTATGCAGGTAAGCTATGTCGGCAGCTTAGGGGTTCATTTGCCCCTCCGGCATGAGCTCAACCAGCTTGCGCCGCTCTCTTCTAACGAGAATCCTTACCAGCCGGGGCAGCCAATCTCTGCGGACGATTGCGCCTCAGCGACTCTGGGTCCCAATAACGTACCCCAGGCAACGGTGAACGGTGCGCCGGTCAACAGCGATGTAGCGACGCGGCTGTACATCGCTTGCGGCAACTCGGCCGATCCTTTCCGGCCGTATATCGGCATTTCCGGTATCACCAACTCCAGCAACATCGCACAGTCGGTATACAACGCTGTGCAGGTCAGCGTCACCCGCTATTTCGGTAGGCTGAACGGAAGCCTGGCATACACCTACGGGCACTCCCTCGACGATGGCTCGGATGGAGGGGGCGCTCAAGAAATCCTGAATGGCCTTGATCCCCATGCAAGCTACGCCAGTTCCAACTTTGATGAGCGCCACGTATTCGGGGCCAGCGCAGTCTATGACCTGCCCTTCTTCACGCAGAATGGCCTCATGCATTCGTTGCTGGGCGGATGGCAGTTCTCCGATCTAACCAGCTTTCAGACAGGTACTCCTTTCAGCATCGTGAACAACTCCTCGAACGTAGACAACGCAGGAACGGGAAATACGGTCAGCGGCAATGGCAATGGCTCAGTTCAGTCCTATGCCGACATCATTGGTCCGATTCATGGCGCGATTGCGGTCAAACACCCCACTGGGCAGCCTGGACCTCGCCTCTATAACAGCGATGCGTTTGGCCCTCCGCAGGGCCTGACCTACGGCAACTCCGGCCGTAACCTATTCAACAATCCCGCGCACACGGACTTTGATATGGGTCTGTTCAAATCCTTTGCCGTTCACGAGGATATGCACTTCGAATTTCGCGCGGAGGCTTTCAATGTCTTCAACCATACGCAATGGAACGACATAAACAATAACGCCTGCTACGGTGCTACTGCTTGCGCATCGTCGCCGTTTCTCACCGTGACGTCGGCGCACAATGCCCGTATTCTGCAGTTTGCCGGCAAGTTCGTGTTCTAACAAAGAGCAAATTTCTTTGAAGGGTACGGGCTTCCTCGCCGCATCGAGCATCAGCCCGTACGTTTGGGTCTCAAAATGAAACGGCTTTAGCCCCTGGGATTGCCGGCGCTAAAGCGCATGATCATTTTTGAAGTCTTTCCGCAACGCTGAAGCGTTGCTTCCCTCTGCTAAAGCAGAGGGCTCCCACCAACCTGACGTACCCGGGGGCCCGGTGGGAGCCCCCGCATTTATGCGGGGGATGGAGCGCTTCAGCGCTCCAGAAACAAGGCTCGATTCCAATCCTGCGCTTTAGCGCTGGTGAAATCTCGGGGCGGACTTAAGAGGCTGCGGAAAATTCGCACTCGGGTAGGTCCGGGCTTCAGGCCCCTGGGATTGCCGGCGCTAAAGCGCATGATCATTTTTGAAGTCTTTCCGCAACGCTGAAGCGTTGCTTCCCTCTGCTAAAGCAGAGGGCTCCCACCAACCTGACGTACCCGGGGGCCCGGTGGGAGCCCCCGCATTTATGCGGGGGATGGAGCGCTTCAGCGCTCCAGAAACAAGGCTCGATTCCAATCCTGCGCTTTAGCGCTGGTGAAATCTCGGGGCGGACTTAAGAGGCTGCGGAAAATTCGCACTCGGGTAGGTCCGGGCTTCAAGCCCCTGGGATTGCCGGCGCTAAAGCGCATGATCATTTTTGAAGTCTTTCCGCAACGCTGAAGCGTTGCTTCCCTCTGCTAAAGCAGAGGGCTCCCACCAACCTGACGTAACCGGGGGCCTGGTGGGAGCCCCCGCATTTATGCGGGGGATGGAGCGCTTCAGCGCTCCAGAAACAAGGCTCGATTCCAATCCTGCGCTTTAGCGCTGGTGAAATCTCGGGGCGGACTTTTTCCGCAGCCTGTAAAGCTTACGGGGCTGATGCTCGCTGCGACGAGGTAGCCCGTACCCTTCAAAGAAGTTGGTCTTTCCGCATCTTGTGAAGCCTAACTCCGTTTCAAGAAAGCCAAAACGATCCGACTACCCCCAGGGCTTGCGGTACTTCGGCGCAAGCAACGACGTGGCGTTTGCTGATCCGCGAGTCAGGCGAAAACCCACGGTATCCCACTCCAGGAGTTCCTTCGCCCGGATCGCCACGTTGCCCAGCATCAGGCTCTCGACGATGGGCGCTTCAAAGCCGTAGTTGCAGCTTGCAGGTGGACCCCCTTGGCAAGCCTTGATCCACTCCAGGTAGTGCGCGGTGTCGGCCGAAGTGGCGCTGGGCCCCAGCTCCGGCCGGGACGGCTCGAAGGGAGCATTGGCCGGAGTCAACGGCGGCAGCGCCGGAGCAAGATCTCCATTGGGCGAAAGCAGCCGCGGCTCCTGCGCCATGTAGCCAGTCAGCAGCTTACCGCGTTCTCCGCTATAGAGAATACCTTCGCCGCCCACGCTCATCTCCGCGCCCGGCGCGAGTTCCGGCGGGCGCTCCGGCTTGATTCCGCCGTCGTACCAGTGGACCTCGACCGCGGGCTTCTCCGCTCTCGCCGGGAAGTGGTAGTTCAGCCTGGAGGCAACCGGATAGCACTCCGGGAATAGTTCGGTGGTGCTGGCATACACCCGGTCGGCGACACCGAGATCGAGGGCACGCACAATGGTGTCAAACGCGTACTCCCCCATATCGCCGATCGCTCCACAGCCAAAGTCATACCAGGCGCGCCATACAAAGGGCAGGTAAGCATGGTTATAGGGCCGGAACGCTGCCGGGCCCAGCCACATATCCCAATTCAATCCCGCTGGCACGGGATCTGCCGTGACCGGTGTAGGCAGGCCCTGCTTCCAAAATGCCGCTGGGCGTGTCGTCCATAGGTCCACCCGATGCACCGGACCGAGAACACCGCTGTGAAGCATATCGATCACCCGGCGTGACTCCGGAGTCTGCGCATTAAAGATGGAAACCTGCGTGGCGCAGCCGGTCTCCTTCGCCACCCGTGCCATCTCCCGCGCCTCCCAGACCGTGTGCGCCATCGGCTTCTGGCTGTAGACATGTTTGCCGGCCTTCATGGCGGCGATGGTGATCAAGGCGTGCCAGTGATCGGGAGTGCTGACCACGACGGCGTCGAGATCCTTCTCTTTGGCCAGCAGCTCGCGAAAATCTTCATACGCGGCGCACCCCTGGTAGCTGCCTTTGCCCGCGTTCTTGGCGTAAAAGGCATTTGCAATGGACTTCGCTACGTCGCGCCCGGCAGTTGGGCCGGGAGAGGAGGCGCCCCAGCGTGGCTCTTGTAATAGCAGCCTGACTTTATTCCGAAGTTCGTTAGGTCCCCAATCCAGATAGTCGCTGGTCTCGCGGTTCACATCGCAGACTGCGACCACCTGAACTTCCGGCATGCGCAGCAAATCCATCAACACCCGCTGCCCCTGCGAGCCCACTCCGATGCAGGCTACCGTGAGCTTGTCGCTGGGCTTGACTGCGCGGAAAGCAGATGCCCATGACGGCGCAAGCATCGCCGCTGTTGAAGCCCCTGCGGCATATACAAAATCACGCCGGTTCATCTATGTTTCCCCCCAGGCAGCTGTGGGCTGAACTGGCAAGTATACACACAGCAGCCGTCGCGGCATGGAGTGCTGTGGTTCCCACTCAAGCCAAAATCAGGGGGGATGGGGCACCCATCCTTCTTCGCAGGTGCGAGAAAAAGCCTATTTGGCTGATCTGCTGTGCTATCACTGAAGGAGGGGGACTTGCGTTGGCTGGTCAGGGTCCAAGCCGGAGAGAGCTACTGCAAGCACTGACGCTGGCTTCTGCCGCCGCCGCTTTTTCTGGCTTCTCCCGCTGGAACTACGCGCTCGCGGAACAACACATCCCGAAGCCGGCTTATCGCCCGCAGTTTTTCTCCCCCAGCCAATATCAAACGGTTGAACAAATCGCAGAGCTCATACTGCCTGCGACCCACGATGCTGCCGGCAAAGCGCAACCCGGGGCCCGCGAAGCCGGTGTCGCCGAATTCATCGATTTCATGGTGTTCAGCGACCCATCGCTGCAACCGGAATTTCTCCACGGGTTGCAATGGCTCGATCATGCTGCCGAACCAGCGCCTGCGTTTTTCCAATTGGCTTCCGCGCAGCAACATGCCATCCTCGAACGGCTCGCTTACAAAGCCCACCAGCGGGAATCGGAGAAAGCCGGGCAACAATTCTTTCGCCTCTTCCGCAGGTACACAGTCATCGGCTTCTACACCACTCGCATCGGTCTCGAATCGCTCGACTACCCCGGCCTGAAGTTCTATTCCGCCTCTCCCGGGTGCGCCCACCCCGGCAATCCTGAACACCTTGGCCTTTAAGTTATGAAAACTTACGACGTTGTTGTCATCGGCACGGGAGCAGGAGGCGGCATGGCCATCAAGACCCTCTGCGAGGCAGGACTGAAAGTCTGCGCCCTGAATGCCGGCAGGCAAGCAAATCCGGCCAAAGATTTCCGCCAGCATCGTATGCCCTATGACATGAAGTTCCGCGGCCAGGACTCGCCCGCGCGGCGCGCCATCAGCATAGGGTACATGGACAATGAGTACGTGGCCCCGGACGCCTGGGAGCATGAGATCGCTTATTCCACCGCAGAGGGAACACGCTGGACCTGGCCCC
Organism: uncultured Acidobacteriaceae bacterium; assembly: GCA_963711525.1. Taxonomy (GTDB): domain Bacteria; phylum Acidobacteriota; class Terriglobia; order Terriglobales; family Acidobacteriaceae; genus PALSA-350. Next base: position 1,394,957 of record CAVQEO010000001.1, read on the forward strand.
GCTCAAACCTGGTCGGCGGTAAAACAAACTTCTGGGGCCGCTCCGCAGCGCGCATGTCGGAAATTGACTTCAAGGCTGCGTCTCGTGACGGTTTTGACGTGGACTGGCCCGTCACCTACGACGAAATCGCGCCTTTCTACACTCGCGCGGAGCAGATGATCGGCGTTGCCAGCACGCTGCAGAACCGGCCCTCCAACCCGGATGGCAGCTACTTGCCGGCGATGCAATTTCGCTGTATCGACCACATCCTCGCGGCCGGCGCGAGCAAGTCGGGTATTCCCTATCTGCCTGACCGCATAGCCCAACTTACCCAAGCGCATGCAGGCCATCCTCCGTGTCACTACTGCGGCAACTGCACCGAAGGGTGCGATATAGGAGCCTTCTTCTCCTCTCCTTATTTCTTTCTCCCGCTGGCTCATGCAACCGGCAATCTTGAGCTGCGCACCAACGCCGTCGCTCGCGAAATTCTTGTCGATCCCGAGGGCCGAGCCAAAGGAGTCGCTTACGTAGACCGCACCACGCGCCAGGAGGTGGAAGTGTATGCCAAGGCCGTAGTGGTTGCCGCCTCCTGTGTCACCACCGCGCAGATCATGTTGAATTCCCGCTCCCGGCGGTGGCCGGCCGGCATTGCAAACTCGAGTGGGCAGCTGGGTAGGAATCTCTGCGACCACCTTTACGGCACCTCAGGCTTTGGCTATCTTCCGCAACTGCTCGGCCAGCCCAGCTTTCCCGACAATGTTTCCGCGGCGACGGTCGCCTGGCTGCCACGCTGGCAGAACCTCAGCAATCCCAGGCAGGAGAAGTTCCTCCGCGGATACTCTTTCTATCCAGGAGGCGGGTGCGATGAGTTTCCCAGTTACTATGACGACATAGAAGGCTTTGGCCCTTCGTACCGCGCGGAGATCAAGCGCCGTTATCCCACGCCGGTAAGCTTGACGGTGCAAGCGCCCTCACAACGATCGGACAGCAATTTCGTAGACATTGACCCGGTAAAGAGAGATGTCTTCGGCATACCGCAGGTGCGGCTTAACTTTCAGTGGGATGAGAACACGCTCAAAATGTGGGAACATTCGAAGCAGTCGTGTGCGGAGATTTTTCACCACGCCGGCGCTATCTATCAGGGACACGGAGAGCCTGAATCGCCTGGCTGGAGCCTCCACGAGACGGGAACCTGTCGCATGGGGAATGATCCGCGGCACTTTGTCACCAACCGCTTCGGTCAAACCCATGATGTGCCCAATCTCTACGCCTGCGATGCCAGCATCTTTCTCAACTGCACCGACAAAACCACCACCCTGTCGATACTGGCTTTTGCGCTTCGCCAATCGGAGTACATCGTGACTCGGTTCAAGTCCGGCAGCCACACTGCACAGGATTAGCAGCGGCGAGGAATTCGGTCTCATCACGCCTATCTGCCATCTGTGCTGCTCACTGCTGTGGATTCGCCCAGGCTGAAGTGAAACGTTGCTCCTTTGTCGGTTTCCGCTTCGGCCCAGACACGACCGCCGTGTTTTCTAATGATGCGCTCTACCGTGGCGAGTCCTATGCCAGTGCCTTCAAACTCCTCGTCGGTATGCAGCCGTTGAAATGCTCCAAAGAGCCTGTCCGCATACTTGGAATCAAATCCCGCGCCGTTGTCCCGGACAAAGAATACAGTCTGGCCCTCGATTGTCGACTCGCCAACCTCGATCACGGCTCGCACACGCGGGCGGGTATATTTGACGGCATTCGAGAGCAGGTTCGCAAACACCTGCCGCAATAATCCCGGGTCGCACTTGACCGCAGATAGCGAACCGATACGCCATTCAATTTCCCGCTCGGCGGTTTCAGACTTGAGGTCTTGCAAAACGCTTTCCACCAACGGGCTCAAGGAGGCCATCTCGAAAATCATGCTACGACGGTCCAGGCGGGCCAGATTGAGCAGATCGTCTATCATCCTGCCCATTTTCTCTGTGCCTTCCTGAATTTGATTTAGCTGTTGTTGCGCGTCCGGCGTCAATTGAGGGCTGTGGTTCTTTATCAATATGTGAGCAAAGCCATGGATATGGCGCAAGGGTGCCCGAAGATCATGGGACACCGAATAGGAGAAGGCCTCCAAGTCTTTGTTTGCGATCCCGAGCTGCACCGTGCGCTCAGCTACACGACGCTCCAGATCCTGGTTTAGTTCCTTGACCTGATCTTCTGCGCGTTTCCGTTCGGCGAGTTCTATCTGCAGCCGTTCATTTGCACGTGCTAGCTCAATCGTCCGCTCCGCAACCCTTGCCTCCAGTGTCTCCTTTGATTCCAGGAGTTCCTGCTGCTTGATCTCAAGTTCTTCATTGATTTGGACAGCGCCTTCATAGGTCGAGATCAGCAGATCCAGAATCTGTTGCTTCTCCGCGGTGATGAAGTGCGTTTGCCCGCCAAATTGGAGCCGCACGCCCATCTGCAATCGCTCGCACTTCCGCAGCTCCACGTTGGTCAGAATGTATTCGACCCGCGAAACCAGGTACGCGTCGTCGTATGGTTTGCGGACGAAACTGTCGGCACCGCACTCCAGACCTCTCACGATGTCCTGGGGCCTCGCAAGGGAGGTCAACAAGACGACTGGCACGTCCCTAAGTACGGGTGAAGATTTCATCTCCTTGCACAGCGTATAACCATCCATTTCCGGCATCACCACGTCGGTGATGACCATTGCCGGCTTGCTTTGAACCGCGGAGGCAAGGGCCTGCTTACCGTTTCTAGTGACGGTTACGCCATAACCTCGGGTGATGAGGTGATGACGTAACTGCTCTGCCTGCGTTTGACTGTCTTCCGCTATGAGGATCTCGGCTTTGCTGAAGAGATTCACGTTGTCCTACCCATGGGTTTCCCGTATTCCTGTTCGTTTGCGATTGTGCGCTGGTCGTAACCTACATGGTGGGCAGCAAGACTTGCCAGCAGCAGATGAATCTTTTCCGGCGAGAGGACATAGCTTGCGCCTCCCACTCTTATCGCTTCGCCCGGCATACCATACACCGCTGAGGTTTCCCGATCCTGCACGATGGTCAGAGCCCCTTTTTCTTTCATCGACTTCAACTCCCACGCGCCATCCTTCCCCATTCCGGTGAGGAGCACGCCGACACCGCTCGGGCCGTAAGCCTTCGCGACAGAACGAAACAAATAGGAAACCGAAGGGCGTAAACCATTTTCGACCTCGGCTTCGACGAGTTGTATTCGGCCATCCGCCGTGATTGCCATCTGCAATCTGTCTGGAGCGACATACACGTGTCCTGGAAGAACCTGTTGACCGTGTGTGGGCAAGTGAACCGGTAGTTTCGATGATTGCGACAACCAGTCCGCGAAGTACTGTGTAAAACCGTCCGCAATGTGCTGCACAATCAGAATGGGAACTGGAAAGTCTTTGGGCAGGCCCGCCAAAGTTGTCTGCAGAGCCGGAGGACCACCCGTGGATGCTCCAATGGCTACGAGCCGGATGGATCTTGGGGCCAACTGGAACGGGAATTCGGTGCAGACTGCAGGGGCAGGCAGGGTCTCCGCTGGTCGAAGACGCGGCCATCTTCTCACCACCTTCACTTCAGACATCATCTTTACCGTTCGCAGCAGCTCTGCGCTGTGACGTTCATGCTCCGGATGGTTGGGCCCGGAGGGCTTCTGCAATATGGCGAGCGCACCCGACTCGATCGCCTGGAAGGCCTTGGTCGTATCCGTGGCGTCGGCCGCACTCACGATGACAATCGGCGTGGGGTGAGTTTCCATGATCCGGCGGGTGGCATCGAACCCGTTCATCTTGGGCATGTGAACGTCCATGGTGACGACATCGGGCCGGATGCGCTCGACGGCTAATACCGCTTCCTCTCCAGTTTGCGCCGTACCGACAACCTCGATAGCCGAATCGGAGCTCAGAATACTAAGCAAGAGTTCGCGCACTGTAGCTGAGTCCTCGACCACCAAAACTCGAATCATCCCCGGCTCCTGACCGCCGCTCAGATCAACCTACGAACAACTTCAAGCAGATTGCCCTGATCAAAACTGCTCTTCACGATGTACGCATTAGCCCCGACATCCACGCCGCGCTCCCGGTCGGCGCGAGAATCCAGCGCCGTGACCAACACCACCGGCAATTGGGACAACCTTTTGTCCGACCGAATCTTGACAGTAAGATCAAATCCGCTCATCCTTGGCATCTCAACATCTGAGACCACCAAGTCAAAACTTTCACCGGCAAGCATGCTGAGAGCCTCGGCGCCGTCAATCGCTGTCTGCACTTTGTACCCGGCGAGCTCCAGGATGTTTTTGAGCAGCGTACGCGCAGTGATCGAGTCTTCCGCAACCAGGATGGACTTTGGGTTCTCCTCCGCTTCGTGCAAAGCAGTGACAGGAGTCATGCTGACAGCAGATCGCATCAGGTCTGCGACATCGAGGACAGGCACCACCTTGCCGGTTCTGAGGACCGTGGCGCCAGTAATATTGCGTACGCGCGCAAGCTGTTTGCCCAGGCTCTTGACCAACACCTCTTGCTCGTCGAGGATCTCGTCCACCTGAAAGCCGATTTGCTCCCCCGCCCAAGCAAGAACCAGCACAGGTATCTTGCACTTCGGGTCAGAATTGGCATTTGGCTGAGTGATTCCCAGAATATTGCTCAGCCGCACCGCGGAAGCGACACGTCCGTCGATCTGAATGGTTTCCCGGTTTTCGGCGCTTTTGATCTCGTCCCGGCTCACTCGGAGTACTCTTTGCACATGCCGGGTCGGAAGCACAAAAAAACTTTCGCCCACTCGAACCAGGATCCCTCGAAATCTGGCGAGGGTCAGAGGCAGAACGAGCCGGAAAGTTGTCCCAACTCCCGGCTGGGTTTCGACTGAGACCGTCCCGCCGACTCTTTCCGCCTTTTCTTGAACAATAGCCAAGCCCAGCCCGCGGCCTGAGACCTCAGTGATGATCGGACTGGTCGAAACTCCAGACCTGAATGTGAGGGACGATGCGTGCTGCTCATTCATTTGCCCGGCATCTTCGTTAGACAGCATGCCAAGCTTGACCGCCGCCGCCCGCACCTTGTGGACATCAATACCCGCACCATCGTCGGAGACCACGATCTCCACTTTGTCCGCGCTTTTGGGAGAGATAGCGATACGGATGACCGCCCGCGGCGGTTTTCCGCTTGCTTCCCGCTGCTTGGGAGTCTCGATGCCGTGATCGATGCAGTTTCGTACCAGGTGAATCAAAGGATCTTTCATTTCCTCTAAAATCCGCCGGTCGGTCTCGATCTCGCCTCCAACAATGGTCAGGTCCGCATCCTTACCGCAGTCGCGGCAAAGGTCGCGTACAAGCTTGGGAAAAAATTCAAGGAGCACGGAAAATGGAAGCACCGACACCTGCTTCACGTCCTCGAGAAGATCGTCGACTCTCCGGTCCAGCGCCCGCCGGTCGTTCTCGAGACGCCTGGTCAAGACCGCAAGTTTGCTCTGCGCAGAGTGCAGGGAAGTTTCGTTCCGGTCGAGAAAGGCGGAAATTTTCGCCAGTTTCTCCCGTGCGGCTGCTCGTTCGTTGGCGGAGTGGGTACGTCCGTTCGACCGTTGCTCTCCATTAAGAAGCCCCGGCAAGGCGTGCACCTGAGGCCGCACTTTTCTCCACTCTGTTTCCCAGGAAACCAGCGCGTGGCTGATCTCTCCCAACTCAGTCAACCGCTGGGCTGCGGTCGCCTTCGCCGGCATCAATTCCTCGGCTTGGCGAAGGAGCGAATCGATTCGGAACGCCGGCACTCTCAAGGTCTCAGACAGCCCTTGCTTCTGATCTTTGAAATGAGGCGGCACTGTGTGATGCAGGGGGCAGCGATGTGGGCGGCATCGAAGTTTCCGGAGTTTCCTGTGGGCCAGAGGCTCGCAATTCATCGTCCCGCGCGCTTTCACCGTCGCCAGATGACAACAGCTTGCTCAGGGTATCCATCATTTGATGAAGCTGATCGAAGAGCTCCGGCGAGAGGGCCATCTCCTGGGCCTTCAGGCGCGCAAAAACACCCTCCAGAGATTGACAGCTACGCTCGACCTTTACTAAGTTGACGGCGCGCGCCGCGCCCTTCAGGCTGTGCGCTTCCCGAAACACGCTCTCGATGATCACTCCCTGTTTTTCAGGCAAGGACGCATTTTCCAACTCGATCAGGCCAGTGGAAATGGCCCCGAGGTGTTCTTCTGCCTCGACCTTGAAAGTCGCGAGGAGCTTTTGCAGAAGCTCTTTGTCTTTAGGCCCCATATCGGTTGTCGGGAGGCATTGGCCACCCTGCTCCGATCGCGGATCTTATAGAACCGGTCTCCGCATCCTTCAGTGTCGACGGTACCTCATCGAACCCGGTAACCACTCGATGCGCATGCGCCACCCAATTGGCGGGGTCGATGAGCTTGGCGGTGCTGTCGCGAGATACCACGCCGACAACAACGAGCGCCGCCAAGACGAGGCAAAAGACACCGCCAATTTTGTTCCCGATGGAGCACTTCATGGAGTCACCCTGTTCCTCTCAGACCCGGTAGAGCGCTACCAACTCTGTCAGCTTGCGTCCCAGTTCGCCGATAATCTTCGCCGCGACCTCGGTTTGCTTGGTGCTGGCAACGTTTTGGGTGCTTGCAGTTTTTATGCTCTCCATGGCCTGCGCGACCTGGTCCATGCCGGCCATCTGCTGCTGGCTTGAAGCGGCGATCTGAGTGGCCGCCTGGGCCGCTTCTGCGATGCTCTCGCCGAGTTTCTGAACCGAGTCTCCCGCTTGGAGAGACTGCTTCACACCCGCCTCAACCGCTTTGCCGCCTTGCTCTGTCGCCATCACCGCAGCATTGGTCGCCTTTTGAATATCGTTCAAAATGCTCCTCACCTGGGTGGTCGCCTGTTTGGATTGCTCGGCAAGATTGCGCACTTCCTGGGCTACCACAGCGAAGCCCTTGCCATGTTCACCGGCCTTTGCCGCTTCGATCGAGGCATTGACGGCGAGCAGATTGGATTGTTCGGCGAGGTCATTCACGGAGAGCATAATTTCCCCGATCGTCTGGCTCTGCTCGCTCAGGCGGACAATGCTTTCCGCGATCGACTCCATCTGCTGCTGGATTTGCTTCATCGCATCGATGGATTCGATAGTTGATCTCTTGCCGATCTCGGAAACCTGTGCCGCCCTCTGGGCGCTCTCAGAGACATACTTCGCCTTCTGCGTCGCGAGTTGCGCGGTCTGTTTCACCTCCTCCACGGTCGTGGTCGTCTCTGTAACTGCCGCTGCAGTCTCTGTCGCAGCAGCAGCTACTTGCGTGGTGGTAGCAACAATCTGTTGCGCGGAGGAAGACAGAACGCTGATCGACTCCTGCATCTCTCCAGTAACCCGCCGGAGTTTCGCCACCATTCCGGCAAAGGCTTTAGCGAGAATGTCTTTGTCCGACTTCGGTTTTAGCTCGACCGTGAGATCGCCGCCAGAGATTTGTTCCGCCACACGAGCCATTTGTCCCAGTGAGCTTGTCATCTCCGCGAATGTCGCCGCCAGTATCCCGACCTCATCTCGGCGGGAGTTGGAAGTGAAAGTGGCCGACAGGTCCCCGGAGGCGATTTTCTGCGCCGCCGCCGATACTTCGCCCAGCGGTACGGCGATGTTCCGCGTGAGCCATACCCCTGCCAGACTCAGGAGCACAAACGCGCACAGGTTGCCAGCGATAATGGTCATCTCCGTCCGGCGGGCACGGTGGTTCTCCTCCGCGGACCGCCTGGTCAATAACCCGGTTTCTTCCTCCTTCATTTCGCCAACCAGCTTGCGGATGGTATCCATCGCGTTCTTGCCTTTGTCGGTCAGGACCTCCTCCGCGGCCGGTGCGAACCCCTTCGTCCGGCGCAGGTCGATGGTTGCCTGTAACTCGGCGAACTTGGCGGCGATCAGGGGTTCCATCTCCGTAAGCCGCTGCTGCTGGGTAGGATCGTCGGCGATCAATTCCCGCACATGTCTCAGTTTCTGATAGACCACATCGCGCGCTCCCTGGTATGGCTCGAGATAACGCCCTTCGCCCGTGATCACGTAACCGCGCTGTCCGGTCTCGGCGTCCTTCATCACCGACAACATCTCGTCCAGCCCGTTGAGCGCCTCGTGCGTCTGTTGCACCCATCCGGCCGACTCGATGAGCTTGGTCGTGCTGTTATAGGACACTGCCCCCACCGTCGCGAGCATTACCAGCGCCAGCCCGAAGCCGCTCCCGATCTTCTTCCCAATCGACCACGTCATTGCGGATCTCCCTTTGCTACCTTGTTCTCACGTGGCTGTGTTCACCACTTCGTCCACCAGGATTCTCTCGTCCGCAAGGATCTTCCCCACATCGAGCACCACCAGAGAATCCTTCGTGATCCCTTGCAGATAATCCGCCCGGATGCCTGTCAGAGTTGGCAGGGCAGGATGAAGTTCTTCCGGCGCAATCGACCGCGTGCCGAGAATTGCGTCGGCCAGAATGCCCAGTTCCACGGAGTGGGCGTGGACAATGATGATCTTGTTAAGGTCGGTCAGGCCCTTCTCCGGCAGATCAAAGAGCTTCTTGATGTCGATGATGGACAGGATCTGCCCCCGCACATTGACCAGTCCCAGGACGAAAGCAGGTGTACACGGTAGCGGCGTGAACTCGTTGAGCGGATGGATTTCGCGTATATGACTCGATTCGATGCCGTAGCGTTCGGGGCCCAGGACGAACTCCACGATTTCTATCAGTGACCGTTGTGCTGTTGCCTCTGCTTTGCTGCTCGCTGCCAGAAGCCGGGCTCGGTAGCGAAGAATCTTCCGCTTCTCTTCCGGGCCGGGAGTAAGTTTCCGCTGCAAAGCGGCCTGAGACGCGTCCAGACGGCGATGCAGGTTTGCCCACTCCAGATTGCTTTGACTTCCGGAGTCTGGAGCAACGGCCGATTGCGATTTCGTGTCTGTGACACCCATGGGACTACCGCCCGCTCCATTCGAGTTTGCCGACCTGCTTCGCCGGCTGAATAAGCTTGCTGGTGTGAACTGAGGCCTTGAGGGTGCTCAACGTAACCGTCATTTCTATGAGCCTTCCCGCCGATAGCCCGTCCGATTCCGGCACAATATCTTCAGGCCCATACCGCGCCAACAGCAGCAGAACATTCTCAAAGTGCTTCTGCGATTCCTTGAGCCTTCCGTGCTTCAAAGCCAAATTGCCAAGGGCGAAATGACCCAGCACAAACTGAGGCTCCGCATATACTGCGTGCCTGAGCGCGAGCACGGCCTCTGCTATGGCACATTGCTCCTGCAGAATGGTGGCCCGAAGATAGTGGGCGCGGGCAGCCATCTTGTCGGCTGCAATGGCTTTGTCGCACCAAGCGAGGGCCTCGGCCAGTTTTCCCTGGTTAGCGTAAATCCGGGCCAGCAAGAACATCGCTTGTACGTCGTTTCCGTTCTGTGACAGCAGCGCTGCCGCCATCTGCCCCGCAGCCTCATAGCGTCCCTGCTCATAGAGGCCAAGAACTTCGCCATAGGAAACAGCGGGAAGTCCCGCGCTGACCGAATCAGCTTCCTTATCTGGACTCTCCTTATCTGGACTCTCCTGGATGATCTGACCAGCGGAAGTCCCGAGTGGTACCGTGGCCTGAACGGCCCACTCAGGTAACGGAATACTTGATCTGGCCACGTCGCCCACAGGCAAAGCGAGTGCTGCCGGCAAGCGTGCAGGCGATTTTCTATAGAGCGTGACGTCTCCCAAATTGACGGTGGTGAACTCGGAGAAAAGCTCGTGGGAGGTTTCTGTCGGGCTCACAATCAACCATCCATCCACCGCCAAGTAGCGGTAGAGCTGCCGGATGACTTTCCTCATGCCCATAGGGGTAAAGTACATAAGCACATTCCGGCAAAAGATCACGTCAACGCCGCCGCTGAGGTTTGAAAGTGGCGCGTAGTGGTCACGCATCAGGTTGAGGGGTGCGAATCGGACCATCCTCTTGAGGGCTGAGTTGATCGCCCAACGATCGTTTGCGGCGGTCTCAAAGCAGGTGCGCCGGACCCAGGGCGGAGTACCCCGAAATGACCAGGAACTGTAGATTCCCTCGGAAGCTTTGTGCAACGACCTGGTATTGATGTCGGTTGCGAGAATCTCGATGTCCCAGTCCTTCAGACCAGCCATCAATTTACTGAGCACGATGGCGATGGAATACGGCTCTTCACCGGTAGCACAACCTGCACTCCAGATTCTGATCTGCCGGCCTCGGCTCTCGTTTGCCCGAATCAGTTCTGGCACGATACGCTCTTGGAGGATTTCCAGGCTGCGCTCTTCGCGGAAGAAATAGGTCTCGCCGATTGTTAAATGGGCGGCCAGGATTTCCATCTGGTCTTGGGTCCACACAGACGAAAGCAATCTCTGGAGGTAACCTTCCACGTCATGGTGACAACCGCATTCCTCAGCGGCCGCACAGACCCCCCGCTCCAGATCGGGCCAGCGCTCTCGAGGAAAGTGCAGCCCCAGGTGATGGGCCACCAACTCGTTGAGCCGGGAGAGCTCAGCATCTTGGATCTTTCTGGTCATTGTCCTCCCGCAGCCTGGGCCAGGAGCCCGTCCAATTGCTGGTCTTCTTTCACCGAGAGGAAGCGATCGACATTGTGAATGAACAAAATACCGTCCTCTGTTTGGGTGATTCCTTCCACGTATTGCGCGCCCGGTACGATCTTCTCTGTCTCCGTAACCTCCTCCGGCGTCCGCTCGACGACCCCGGTGACCGAGTTCACGAGTAGACCAACGGTCCTGGTGGCCGTATCTGCAACGATGATCTGGTCGCTTAAACTGGCTTCCGGTTCGGGCAAACCGAACCGGGTTCGCATGCTCATTACAGGAAGAATGTTTCCTTGCAGGTTAATCACTCCCAGCACAATGGCTGGTGCCTTCGGCAGGGGCGTTACCTCCACCGCACAAACAACTCGCCGGACTCTTGCCAAAGGAAGAGCGTAGAGCCGCTCGTCGAGCGTGAATACAACCAACTGGTTCAACATGGCAGGGTTTGGCCGCACTCCTAACGGTGGTTGGTTCGCGGGGTGCATACATATGATGTATCGGCGAGTTCGGGCTTAGAGTAAGCCTGTCGCTTGTGATTCACGTCTTAAGAGTCCAAACACCCTATGTTCCAATCGCAGTTGCTATTCAATCCCCTCAAGAATGCAGAGGCAACGTCCATTCGCGAAGGATGTGGCACCGAAGACGCGATTTCCCGAAGTAGGAAAACAGCGACCCAGATTGCGACGGACAAACTGATCTCAAGCCGATGAGCGGGAGGCAGGCCGAAGGCTGGTTCAGATTCCTGGTTCAGATTCCTGGGCCGGCTGGAAGGGGGAAGGATGCTCTCAGGCTTGGTGTCGAAACTCTTTGTTTGCCCGTAAGGGTAGGATAGTACTACCGATCGAGTGACCCATCGGATTACAAGATGCGAATTCTTCTGATTGGCGGGAATGGCTTCATTGGCTCACCGCTTAGGCGCCAGCTAAGCGCTGACGGTCATTCCATTGCAGTGCTGCATCGGACCGCGGAAAGAAACGCGAATGAGGATGTGGTGGCAATACAGGGTGATCGAAACCATCTTCTGGACAGCATTGGCCAGATTCAACGATTTTCACCGCAGGTAATCGTCGATTTAATCCTCACCTCTGGAGAACAGGCATCGCAACTGATGAGCGTTGCGCGCACGGCTGCGCAGCGTGTGGTCGCCATTAGCAGCATGGATGTGTACCGAGCCTGGGGTGTGTTGCATCAAACCGAACCGGGAGCGCTCGAACCGCTGCCGCTCACAGAAGATTCGCCACTGCGAAAGAATCGCCTGCTCTACTCTCCGGAAACTCTGAAGATGATGCAGACGATATTCAGTTGGATCGGGGCGAGCTATGACAAGATCGCAGTGGAAGAAGCAGTCCTGAACAGTCCTAAGGTCGCGGGAACCGTTCTGCGGCTACCCATGGTTTACGGCCCTGGCGATCCCCTTCATCGACTTTTCCCCTTGCTGAAGCGCTTCGCCGACGGAAGACCTTCGATACTCCTCGGAGACGATCTTGCTGCCTGGCGAGGACCGCGAGGATATGTAGAGAACATTGCGCAATGCGATCGCACTGGCTGCAACCTCTGACCAGGCGGCTGGCCGGGTCTACAACGTCTGCGATGAGCCGGTCTTGTCAGAGCTGGAATGGCAGGCGAAGATCGCTACACAGGCAAACTGGGCGGGAAAAGTCGTTGTGCTGGCTCGGGAGCAAACGCCTAAACATCTTCCGCAGGCGGGCAATGCCGCGCAGGACGTTGTGGTCAGTTCAAAGAAGATTCGCGCTGAGTTGAACTACAAGGAACCAGTCGATCAGGACGAGGCTTTGCGCCGCACGATCGCCTGGGAACAGAATCATCCTCCTGCCGTGGTTAATCCGGAGCAATTCGATTATGTCGCGGAGGACAGGGCCCTCTATCAAGCCTGAAGAGGCGTGGAAAGCGACGGAGGCTCAGTGTTCCACCTGCCTCAATTGCGAGGGGTTCAGGGCTCATGTGGTTCACATAGTGTTCACCTCAAAGCTCTTTATCGTCGTGGACTAAGATCATCGCGTTATAATGCATCGGCTGGCCCGCGAATTTATTGCCAGTCGGTTTGAGGTAAACTGGATTGAAATCGCACTTGGTATAGAATTGGCCGGTTTTTAGCTTGATGCACGAGCCAATCGCGCAGTCAAGGTGTAGTGAAGTCTGGAAGTTAAATTTAGCAATGAACACAGCTGCAGGATAAATGGCACTCGATTCTCCCGAACTCGAACCCGATAGGACCCACCTCAACCGCATGGCCTCTGAATTGTCGTTTGCAGGATTTGCCCGGAAGGATTTTGGGCGGCTACGGCTCCGGACGCTCCTGAAATCTTGCGGGGCAAGGCTGGCGATCGGCGCATTTGTTGGTTTGGCGGCCTTTTCTGGCGCGTTTGAAGACGAATTGGCGAGCGTTGCCATGCCGGCTGGACTGACTGCCGGAGCGTTTCCAGGCTGCCGTGGCGCACGCCTTTCCCCGGTTTAGGCGCTGCGCCATGGCTAATCCCATTCTCGAAGTACGCAACCTGCGCAAGGACTACGACGAAGGACGAATCGAGGCTCTCCGCGGTGTCGATCTCTCCATCGACGCCGGCGAATTCGTCGCGATTAGCGGACACAGCGGTAGTGGTAAATCGACCCTGCTCCACCTGCTCGGCGGGCTCGATACCGCCACCAGCGGCGATGTCCTGTTCCGGGGTGCGCCTCTGGGCTCTTCTATTAGCCTCGACACGTATCGCTGCCATCATGTTGGATTCATCTTCCAGTCTTTCTACCTGCTGCCCACTTTGTGTGCTGTCGAAAACGTGCAGGCGCCCATGCTCGCCACGAGAAATGGCGGCGGCAATCGCGAGCAACGTGCCGAGGCACTGCTGCGTGAAGTGGGGCTGGAGCACCGAATGGGGCAGCATCCGAATGAACTCTCCGCGGGAGAACGGCAACGCGTAGCCATTGCCCGGGCGCTGGCCAATAACCCTTCGATCCTGTTGGCAGATGAGCCCACCGGAAATCTCGACAGCACGAACTCCGCGCGAATTATGGAGATCCTCACTGGCATTCAGAAGACCCGCGGCATGACGCTGATTGTCATCACGCACGAGGACGAGATTGCGAACTCCGCGCCACGTCACATCCGCATCCATGATGGAAGGATCGTGCCATGAGACTCGCCTCTGTTGTGGCTGCCGCAACGCTGCTCATTGCGACCACTGCGCACGCGGCGGACGCGCGGACGGTGATTGCCCTCCTGCGGCAGCGCATTGAGAGTTCGGATTTTCGCGCCACCGGACGCCTGGTGCGGGTGGATCCAAGTGGGAACCGAATCAGCAATGCCATTACCATAAAGGCGCGCTGGTTTCCGGGTGTGCTGCGCGCGCTAGTCGAGATCGCCCCACCCCGGACGCCGGGGGGAAAAGCACCCCAGGATGCGCGCGTCAGTATTTTGCTTGAAATGCGCCCCAACGGCCAGAATACGATCCGGATTTTCCGTCCACACGAGTCCGCGCCAGCCTCGTTGCCTTTTGATAAGTGGGGCGAGGGTGTATTCGGCAGCGACTTCAACTATGAGGACTTTCTCCAGCCCGAGTTTTTCTGGCAGGGGCAGACGATTCTCAAGACTGCCAAATTTGGCGCTCGCGATTGCGATGTACTGAAGAGTACGCCGGGCCCGTTGGATCACTCGCACTATACACAGATTCAAACGTGGCTCGACCACACCATCGTCTACCCCGTCTATGCAGAAAAGACGCTGAAAGAGGGGGGAATCGTGAAGGAATTCACATCCTTCGGTTTGAGCCAATCGGGCGGAGTCTGGGCAGCCAGACAGGTGGAAGTGAAGATACATGGCCGCCCCGGATCGACCCTCCTGATTATCGAACGCGGAAGCACAAAAGCAAACCTCAGCGTCAGGGACTTCAGTCCCGAGCAGATCGGCCAATTCAAGGATCACCCATGAGCCTTCTATTCGTAGTTTCAGTTGCCGTTGCGGTGGTGCCCGTCGCGGGATTCCTCTATCAATGCATCGGCGGCAATCTTGACCGAAGGCGGTATACAGCTCCGGGGCGATGGGTGGAAATTGAGCGAGGACGAAGGCTTTACGTGGTCGAGAAGGGATCGGGCGGACCTGCCGTGCTCTTCGAGGCCGGCATCGCGGCCACCAACTTGAACTGGCATCACATACAGGAAACTGTTTCCGGCTTCACTTCCACAGCGTCTTATGATCGCAGCGGCCTCGGCTGGAGCAGCCCATCCTCCACTGTGCGCACCCCGGGAAACATCGCGGCTGAACTGCACATCATGCTGCAATCCGCCGGCATCAAGCCGCCCTACATCCTCGTGGGACATTCCTTCGGGGGGTTGGTGGTGCGCCGGTACGCCTCCACCTATCCGGAAAATGTCGCAGGCGTTGTGCTGATCGATCCGATGCGCTGCGAGGAGTGGTCGCCGCTCGATCCAGCCAAGCAATCCATGATCGATCGAGGCAAGAAACTCTCTGGTTACGCGATTCTGATTGCGCACTTTGGACTCGCCCGGCTCGCCGTAACCTCTCTGCTATGCCGTTCTGGGCGGATTTCGGGGCATCTGGCTGGCGCCGCAGGGGCGGGGGGCCTCCATGTTCTAAAACGGGTCAGGGAAGAAGTGGGCAAGATGCCCAGGGAGGTGTGGCCTATTGTCGCCGCACATTGGTCGCGGCCGAGCTACTACGCCGGAATGCAACGCCATGTGGAAGCAGTCCCAGAAACAGTTCGTGAGATGGAGGGCGCCGATCCCATTCGCGAGATCCCGGTACTGTTGCTGACGCCCGGAAAGTCGACCCCTCTCTCCGACCTATGTCTCGACCAAATCGGGGACAATGTGCGGCAGGTGATTGCGTCGGCCAGCGCGCACTGGATCCATCTCGATGAGCCCGGACTCGTCGTTGATGCGATTCGGGAGATGGTGACAGCCGCAACCCTCGCGGAGATCCCGGTAACAATCTAACCCGTTGACGTTGCGTAAGGAATCGAGCAACGGGTGAGGGCGGCAACGGCGACTCAGTCCATCAGCTCTGAAAATCGCTCCTGCAGCACCCGTCGAAGAACCTTGCCGCTGTGATTCTGCGGCAGGTCGCCGGGGGCGAGAATCCAGATGCGCCGCGGCGCCTTATAAGCCGCGAGATTGCTGCGGCACCAATTCAGCAGGTCAACTTCTTCAGAAGAGGAACCTGGCTGCAATTCAACTGCGGCCACGGGGATCTCCCCCTTCTCCTGGTGACGCAGGCCGAACGCGACTGCGCGGGCCACGGCAGGATGGGCCAGCATTGCTTCTTCCAGTTCGCGAACGTACACTGAGTAGCCGCCCGACTTGATCACATCCTTTGTGCGCCCCACAAGCCGGATAAGTCCAAGGCGATTGCGCGTGGCCAGATCACCGGTACGCAACCAGCCGTCGCCGGTAAGAAGGCCCTGAGCCTCGCCCTTCTCCTTCCAATAGTGCGGAGCGAGACCGCGGCGACGAATCTGGCATTCGCCCGCAACACCCGCCGGCACCGTCTGGCCATTCTCATCGACCAGGCGGATGCGAAACGGCGGCACGGGGAAACACAGGTCGCCACTCCCGCGCAGCAACGGCAACTCAATGCCCATCATGGCGAGGCCGCCCAACTCCACCATGCCATAGCCGTTCAGCAGAATGGGTGGGATACGCCAACCACCGGGCAGCCGGAATAGGGCTCCGAACTGACGCAGACGCAGTCGAACTTCGGAGGGAAGGTGGTCGCTGGCGGAGAGCCAAACACGCACACTCGCCAAGCGTGCAGGTGCGGGGTTGCTGTTGACCAGGCGGGCAAACATGGTGGGCACGCCAACAAAGGCGGTGATACGGAAGCGCTCAACCTGGTCCAGCGCAGCATCGACATCGAAGCGATCGAGAAAACATCCGCGGATTCCCGCCATTAGTCCGTATAGAGCAATGCTCACAGCCATGATGTGTGACCAGGGCAACGCTATGAGCGCAAGGTCCCGCGGGCCCAAAAATATCCCGGAGAGTACCGTGGACGCGCGCGCCCCAAGCAGTGCGTTGCTCGACAAGGCCGCGCCCTTGGGAAATCCACTGGTGCCGGAAGTATGAAAGATGGCAACCGTTGCGGCCGGATCGATGGTCACTGGTGGTGGTGACGGCACATCAGTCCCGGAGACGCGCAAGAATCCGTCGAGCGTCTCCTTCTCATCATCTGCCTGTATCCAGGTGCGCACATCAAGGGCCTGGCGATCGCCAATGGTGCGTTCAAATACCACTCGGTCGGTAACCAGAATCTCTGTGCCGCTATCGGCGAGAATCCGGCGCACTTCGGCAGTGGAGAGCTGCGGATTCAGCGGAACCGCAATGCCTCCCGCGCGGATAATGGCAAGAAACCAATGGAAGCATTCCCGATTATTGCTGCGATAGATGGCAACAGGCTGTCCCCGGCGAAGCGCTACGACCTGACGCAGAAAAGCATCGATGGAGCAAACTTCTGCGTGCAGATCGGAAAGATGAAAGACGCCGCTTTCGTATACGGCGACTTCGCAATTCCCTTTCCGGCGAACCAACTCATCCACAAGATTAGCGACCGTAACTCCGCGGTCCCGCGCGATTCGATAGGTTTGGATAATACTCATTGCGCAGAGACCGGCTTGCGGCCCCAGTCGCTGTCCACACAATAATGGAAAAGGCGGTCGAGATAATCGAGTACCGGTGGCGGACTCACCCCGGCAGGCTGCAGAAGACGTTCGGCATTGCTGGTGTCAAACTGCATGCGCATGGTGAAGTAATCCCGGTAGGCGCGGCCGTCGCGCAGCACGCGCCGTTTGCGTCCCCACAGAGAGAGAAACAGAAGCGGCCGCACCACGGCGAAGAAGAATCGCGGATCAACGAAACGCGGCTCGGGGCCGTTGAAGTATTCCATTGCGCGATGGGCAACTTGCTGGATAGTCGCGCTGGCGCGCGGTCCGGCACAGAGGTGAACCGTACAGCCCAGGGCGGTTTCATCAAAGAGAAGTTGCGCCACGGAGCCGGCCACAAAATCCACGGGCACAATGTCGAGTACCGCGTCGGGATAGCCAGGGACGGTGCGCCAAAGGCGTCGTGCGTAGATCTTCAGCGGCCAGTACATCATCTTGAAGCTGGAGGTGACGCCGGTTCTGGAGTCCCCCACGATGATGCTGGGACGCAGAATCACGCCGGGAAGCGAACCGAGACGCGATTGTACAAGGGCCTCGGCCTCAGCCTTGGTTTGTTCGTAGGTGTTGCGATACCTCTGGCCCACGGCAAGCTCGTTTTCGCGCACCAAGTCAGAGCGCTCGCCGGCCACGTAGGCTGTACCGACGTAGGCGAAGCTTCGAAGCTGGCGCGCGCCGCCGGCAAAATCGAGAATATGCCGGGTGCCCTCAACGTTAATGCGGCGTGCCTCGTCGAGCGAATGATCGAACCGCACTGTGGCAGCGGAATGAATCACTCGGGTTGTTTCCGCCGAAAGGCGCCCGTAGGCGGCTGGATCCAGCCCACAGTCAGGCTGGCTGACGTCTCCAGAAAAAACCTGAACGCGCGACCGCTCCGCCAAAGGAATGAATGAATCAGCGCGCTGCTGACCCGATTGCCCGCCCCTGTTGCGGATGAGCAGCGCCAGTGTGGCGTTCGGCTTCCGCTCCAGAAGTTCGCGTACCAGCTGCACTCCGAGGAAGCCAGTTGCGCCCGTAACTAGAATGAGCTCTTCGTTGTTCATCTCAAAACCGGCCTAGTCCGCGAACAATAAGAAGGCCGGCGAATCAAGACCGCTGGGTGCCTGTGCGACGGGCTGCGCCATCGCTCATTATAGACTGCGAGCAGTATCGAGCTAATTGTCTCCTGGGGGCGGCAAGAGGATAACTTTAGTCGAAGTACCCGGAAGGGCCGCAGCACCCATGGGTCAAGAAAGCGCGATGGCGGAGGGCATCTGGCGGCCGTAGGTCGAAAAAATTGGAAATAACGCCTGGACCTCTTATTCTGAATGGGCGCATCGAATACCGCCGCGACTAACTCGCAGCTCAACTTTGTTCAACGGGAAGACAAAAGGACGCATTCCCAAATTCATGGCCAGATCATTGTCGTTCACGGGATTTGTTTTGAAGAACCTGCAGCGCCGGCAGCTGAGGACTCTGCTCACGCTGGCTGGAATCGGAATGGCGGTGGGCGCGTTTGTAGGCCTGGTGGGCTTTTCCAGCGCTTTCGAACAGCAGTGGTTGCGTATTTACTCGAGCAGCGGCACTGACCTCGCCGTGATTCAGGGGACCTTCCTGAACACTTCGATGGACGAATCGGCGACGGCAAAGCTCAAGGATTTGCCCGATGTGGCGCAGGCCTCGCCCACGATCTTTAACCTGATGGACCTGACACCGGACGTGAATGCGCTGGTATACGGCTGGAAGGACAATGCATTTCAGTTAGATTCTCTGCAGATTCTTGCAGGGCGGCGATTTCGCGACGGCCGCGCCGAAGTCATGCTCGGCGATCTGCTCGCTCAGGATCTGAAGAAGGCCCCCGGCGACACTCTTGAAATTCAGGGCAAGCCCTTCACGGTAACTGCCATTTATCACGCCCCTTCAACGCTCGAGGCGGCCGCGGTTATCATGCCGCTGGACCAGTTGCAACAGCTAAGCAGCTTGCAAGGCAAAGTTTCGACGATTGATGTTCGGCTGCGCCCAGTGCCTGGCGGAGAAACATCAGAAGCATACATGAAGCACGCGCAGGCTGAGATCGAAGCTGCTCTGCCGGGAATGCGCGCTGTTCCCGCGGCGGAGCGCGCCAGCGACAATCAATTTGTGAAGCTGGCCCACGCTTCCGCCTGGGGCACCTCTTCGCTCGCCCTCCTCATCGGCATACTGGGAATCGCCAACACCATGGCGATGTCGGTTTTCGAGCGCACGCGGGAGATCGGCATCCTGCGCGCTCTGGGTTGGAGCCGATGGCAGGTGCTGGCGCACATTGAGATTGAAGCAGTCATTCTTGGCTTTTGCGGGGGAGTTCTCGGTATTGCTTTAGGATGGTGTGCTCTGCGGGTGCTGGCGGCCTTGCCACGGACCGCGAGTCTCGTTTCAGCGTCACTCCACTGGCAACTTCTTGCCGAGGCCGTGGGAATCGCGGTGTTCGCCGGGCTGATTGCCGGAGCGCTTCCGGCGTGGCGCGCAGGGCAACTCTCACCCGTGGATGCGCTGAGGCACGATTAGAGCAGAACCCTCGCCCAGTGCCGCCCGTGGATCTTGCCGTTACGATGGTGTGGCAAGCTGCTGGGGCCAAGGCAGATGCGGTGCGGCGCTTGCCTCGGCCCCACAGATCGCTCTCATTGCGGCACTGCAGATCGACTCTGAGCATCGGGACACCTGCTGGCGTAGCAGTTTTCCTGACACCTGAAATCAATGAATGATTGAAGAAGGCAATGGCAAGATTTGGGGCATTTTGTTTTCCGGGAACCGGTCATCTCAATCCGATGACCGCGTTGGCTCATTCCTTGCAATTGAGAGGCCATGAGGTAGTGATCTTCGGGATCGCGGACATCGAGGCAGGTGTGCGTGCCGCGGGTATCGAGTTTCATCGGATCGGCGTCGAAGACTATCCGCCCGGCACCCTCAAGAGGCTGGACGAGCCATTGGCGCGTTTAAAGGGGATCGCGGCCTCTCGATTCACGTTGGAGCGGGTGAGGAATTCGACGCGGATGATCCTGCGCGACGGGCCGTCGGCGGTGCGGACAGCCAACGTAGAAGCGCTGCTGGTCGACGAGGCGGAGTTTGCTGGAAACGTGGCAGACCATTTAGGCCTACCCTGGATCTCCATCGCCTTGATTCCTCCCATGCTCGCCGACGACCGGTTTCCGCCCTTCTGGCTCGGCTGGGCGGCGGGACAGGATCGGCTCAGCCGTTTGCGGAACCGCCTTGCAATTCATCTGCTTTTGCGGGCCGCAACCCCCATCTTCAGAGACGTGAACCAGCAGCGTAGCGCATGGGGATTGAAGCCCCTGACGCGTCCCGAGGAAATGCTATCGCCCCTGGCGCAAATTACTCAGTTGCCCGAAGCACTGGAGTTCGAAATCCGCGGCAAAAAGCCGGCCGGGCTTCACTATACCGGGCCCTTCTTACACGCTCAACAGCGCCCTGCCGTCGACTTTCCCTGGGACCGCCTCGACGGACGCCCACTCATTTACGCATCGCTGGGCACTCTCCAGAACGGTTCGGAAGCCATCTTCAGAACGATCGCAGATGCTTGTGCCGGACTCGGCGCACAATTATTGATTTCCCTGGGTGGCGGACTCGATCCGGCAAGACTGGGAAAGCTGGCCGGCGATCCGCTGGTAGTGGGCTTTGCTCCCCAACTAGAGATTCTGAAGCGGGCCGCGCTGGTGATTACGCATGCCGGCCTGAACACGGTCCTCGAGTCGCTGTCCGAGGGAGTGCCGCTGGTGGCCGTGCCCCTCGGCAACGACCAACCCGGGGTGGCGGCGAGGCTCAAGGCACGCGGAGCAGGCGTGGTGGTTTCACGGCACAGGCTCAACCCGGCCCGGCTTCGCAAAGCAGTCATACTCGTGCTGCAAGATGCCAAATACCGTGAAGCGGCCCAGGTCTTGCAGAGAGCTATCCAGCAGTCGGACGGACCAGACCGCGCTGCAGATCTCATCGAACAGGTGCTGAAACTCCGTTCGACTCAGCCCCTAGCCTGATGCGTTCCTGATCTACTCGGTACGCAATGCTCGCGCCGGATCGATGGTCGCCGCACGCCACGCCGGAACAAAGCCCGCCAGCACCGCCACCAGGCAAATGGTCAGAATCCCCGCTCCGTATACCGCCGGATCGGCGACCGACACGCCGAATAGCTGGCTGCGCACCGCCCACGTCGCCAACATCGCCAGCGGAACCGTCGCCGCCATCGCGCTCCCGGCCAGCAGCAGGACTTCGCGCAGAATCAGCCCCACCACAGTTCCCCTCTGCGCCCCCAGCGCCATGCGAATCCCGATCTCGCGCGTCCGCTGTGCCGTCGCATATGCCATGATCCCGTAGAGCCCAATGCCTGCCAGCAGAGCGGCCAGCAGGCCAAACGTCGTCGCCAGCAGCGCAATCGCCCGCTCGGCCAACAGATTCGCATCGATCTCCTCCGTCATCGTCCGGAGGTTGCCGATAATCAACTTGGTATCGAGATTCGCAATCGCCGCGCGCACACTCCTGGTCGCCGCATCCGGCGGTTGCCAAGTCCGTACGTAGAACGTCAGATACGTCTGCCGCGGCGCCTGCGCGAAGAGCGTGTAGCAGGTCGCAATCGCGGGATCGCGCACGCTCTCGTGTTTTACATCCCGCACCACCCCCACAATCGCCGCGTCGCTGCCTGCGTGGCTCGGCCGATATGCGTGGCGCCCCAGCGCCGCCTGCACGTTCCCAAAGTAGTGCCGGGCATAGCTCTCATTCACGATCACCACCCTTTGCGACGTCGCTGTGTCATCCGGGTTAAAGTAGCGCCCTGCAACCAATGGCACGCCCAGCGTTTGCAGATAGCCATTGCTGACCCACGGCAGCTCCACGTCGAACTCCTCGTCGGGCTTTGCCGTGTATCCGGCTGGAATCATGTCCCCCTGGATGTCGTCTCCCGTCAAATCGGAGTCGTTCGTCGCCCCCGCCGCGCGCACTCCCGGCAACGCGTTCACCGCATCGAGCGCGCGCTGCTCGACCGGGGCAACACCTGCCGCTGGATATCCCGCCAGAGACGGATTCAAATCGAACGCCAGCAGATGATCCGTCGCGAACCCTGTATTTACGCGGCGCAGATTATCGATGGTGCGAACGAACACACCGGCAGCTACCATCAGCAGCAGGCTGAATCCAATCTGCAGCGCCACGCAGGTGCGCCGGAACTTCAGCGACCCGCCTGCGCTGGTCCCCGTTCGTTGCTGCATAGCTTCCGCCAGCCGCGGATTCCTGAACTGCAGCGCCGGAGCCAGGCTGAACAACAAACTCGCAAACACCGTCACTCCCAACGCGAACCCCAGCACCCGCCAATCAAGCGTCACCGCGAAGGGCATCGCGCCCTGCGCGTTCCCCGACACCCAGCTGATTAGCAAATGCAGCGTCTGCGGCGCAATAGCCAGTCCGAGCGCAACGCCCCCCACACCCAGCAACATTCCCTCAGCCAGCAGTTGCCGCAGAACCTGCATGCCCGTCGCACCCAGAGCATAGCGCATGGAAAATTCCCTGGCCCGGCTTGCCGCGCGTACCAGAAGCAGGCTGGCGACGTTCACCACCGCCATGGCGATCACCAGCAGCACCATGCCCATCATGATCGTCAGCGGCATCTTCACGTCACCGCGGAGCGGGCTGAATCCGTTGGCTCCCGCTTCCAGATTCAAACGCGCTGCGGTGATGAATTGCTGCCGCGCCTTCGGCGACTGATCCCGGAGCTGCGAGAATTCCGAGGCGCGCAGCGCCAGGAACAGCGTCTGCAGCGAGGCCTCCGCTTGAGCGCGTGACTGGTCAGGCTTCAGCCGGCCCATCAAATCAATCCAATATGCCTGGCGTTCATTCAGATACTGCCATTCCGGTGTCAGCACCTGCTCCATCTTGAGCGGCACAAACACATCGGGCCTGTGTCCCCAGACCATACTGTGAAATCCGGGGGCTGACACGCCCGTAATCGTGAACGGCGTCCCGTTCACCAGCAGGGTCTTCCCCACCACTGGCGCTGACGCCAAATGTGTCTTCCAGAAGTCAAAGCTCAACACCGCGACTGGATTGGCTCCCGGCGCGGTCTCATCGCCAGCCCCAAACAGCCGTCCCGCCGCAGGCTTTACGCCGAGCATCTCGAAGTAGTTCCCGCTCACCATCTCCGCCCGCACTTGCTCGGAGCGGTTGTTCCACGTCACGCCCAGCGTCGCCAGCGACTCGGCAATCAGCCCGCTCAGCACCGTGTTCTGGTCCCGCAAATCGCGGTACATGGGATAAGAGAATTCGTGCACGTGTCCCGGCGAGCTGCCGCCCTCAGAATGCCAATGTTCGGGATGCGATCCCGCGAAGCTCAACACCACCAACTGCCCCGGATCGCGAACCGGCAGCGTCTGGATCAGAGCCTGGTCAATCAGGCTGAAGATCGTTGTGTTCGCCCCGACGGCAAGCGCCAGCGTCAGCACCGCAACCATCGAGAATCCGGGATTCCGCCACAGCCCGCGCAGCCCATACCGCACGTCGCGGCCGAGCGACTCCAGAAAAAACGATGGCCGCTGCTCGCGACATGCCTCTCGTGTCCTCTCCCGGCTCCCAAACGCAATTGCGGCCCGGCGCTGCGCCTCGGCGACCGCCATCCCCGAAGCCACATTGGCCTCTATCTCGCGCTCCAGATGGAATTGGATCTCTTCATCCACTTCCACCCGCTTCTTCCCCGCCACAAAATAGCGAAACCGCGACCACCATTCGGCGAACATAATGCTCTCCTGGAAAGTCTTCAGGACTAGAGCAGAACCCGCAATGCTGTTCCCAGCGAAAGGACCGTCAGACTGGATTTTTCCTCAAGAAAAATCCAACCTCGCCGATGTCGGGCCGGGGTGTACTTATGCGGGTTCTGCTCTATGCCCTTTGCAGCACCAAATTCACCGCGCCTGTCAGACGATCCCAGTTCTCGAGCTCAGCACCCAGTTGCTTTCGCCCGGCTGCCGTCAGGGAATAGAACCGCGCCCGCCGGTTATTCTCGGAAGCACCCCACTCGGCACGAATCCAGCCTCGGTACTCAAGCCGATGCAGCGCCGGGTAGAGCGACCCCTGCCCGATCTGCAGCACGTCGTCCGACATCCGCTGGATCCTCTGCGCGATCGCCCACCCATGCTCTTGTCCCGGAGCCAGCGTCTTCAAAATCAGCATGTCCAGCGTGCCTTGCAGCAAATCAGTGGATTGCGCCATCTTTCCCCTCGATGTTCGACAACAGCTCTTCAGCAAGAGCATCACCCAACTCTTGTCGAATGTCAAGGGGAGATAGCTATTTTCATTTCTGTGCAAATACCGGTTCGGTCAAAAGTGGTTCGGGACTTTCGGCCTTCAACTCGGGATGGCAGGTCTTAGCGCTCATTGAGAGCTACGACCAGAACCGGGCGCAGCCCGGTCCTGGAGTTTCTACATTTTCTGGTTCGAAACGTATCTCGTTTCGATAAGAAAACGTCTTGGGTTCTGTCTTTTTGCTTTGTTGTGCGACCGGGGATCGGTAACAGGGCACGACTTCAGCCGTGCCATCACTGATCTAAAGAGATTTGGGCTTTTAGAGTCTGCGTGAGAACGCGAAATAAACAGCAAATCGGAACCAGGCCCGTAGGGCCGGGAGCCAAACGTCAGCCCAGTCCGGATCCGGATTTCCTGTGGAACTTGCCGGCGTTGGCGCACTTCATGCGGCTTTCCTTAACGAAAGCCGCACACGCGGACTTTGGTGGCGCCCCGTGCAGGAAATCCGGAGAAGGGCTGGGATTCGGATATTCAAGGTTGCGGAGCGCCGGAGGCGCGGCACTACCTTCATCCGCGAGTGCCGCGCCTCTGGCGCTCAAACGACATTGGAGAATCGTGTCCCAGCCCTCCCGGACTGGGCTGACGTTTGGCTCCCGGCCCTACGGGCCTGGTTCGGAATTGCGGTTTGCTTTCGCGTTCTCACGCACGCTCTAAAGTCCGACGTCTTTTAGGCATTTACGGCACGACTAACCTGTCCCGGCGTGCCGTGGAAGTCGTCCCCTGATCCAAAGCCGAAAACGCCTGTGAGTGCCGCAAAAAACCGTATATTCAGCAGATTTTCATGTTTCAAATGTAGAAACTCTAGAACCGGGCGCAGCTCGGTCAAGTCAGTCACTTATTAAAAACCATCGTTCCGCGGTCTCGGTATTTATCTAAAAGGCGCTCCGGTGCGCCACGGACGGTGCATGCAATGGCGGCCCAATTGCATTTCACTCGTCGCGCAGCAATATCATCGGATCGATGGTGAGTGCGCGACGCGCCGGAATCGATGCCGCCATCAGGCCCACGAACAACATGGCGACAACCACCCCGAGCAGGACCACGGGATCACGCGGCGCGGCCTGATAGACAATGAGAGCCAGGATGCGTGTGGCGAGAAGCCCCAGCACCAATCCCGCCGCCGAGCCAAACGCTAGCAATTTGAACGCCCTGCTCAGCGCTGCCTCCAGCACCTGTGTCCGTTTCGCCCCCAGGGCAACACGGATTCCCAATTCGCGCAGGCGCTTACTGACCGTATATGCAGCCAATCCAAAAATTCCGGTGACCGAAAGCACCACACCCATCACGCCGAGAATGCCGAGCGCAACCGTTGCCATCTTCGGGCCAAACAGAACTGTGGCCATCTCGTCGTACCGCTTTTCAACCTGAACCGGCAGGCCCTCGTCCAGATGGTGCAACGTGCGCCGTATCTCTTGCGCAATTTGCTGCGGATCGCGGTACGAGCGCACCACGATCCATGCCGTGTTGGAAGGCCATTGGAGAATGGGCAGAAAGAGGGCGGAGTGCGGATCTTCAGTCAGCGTATTGTATTTTCCGCCCTCGACAATACCCACTACTTCGACCTCGGTTCCATCCGGCATCTTGAAATGACGGCCCAGCGCGGCGCTTGTGGTGCCGAACATTTTGCGCGCGAACTCGGTGTTTACGATGGCCACGCGCGGCGAGACTTTGTCGTCATGCCGGGTGAAGGCCCGCCCGCCGAGCAGAGCCGTTCCCTCGGCCTGAAGGTATGCAGGAGAGACGTGGTACACGTAGGGGGTCGCGGCGGCATGCGCGGCGTTCAGATCGCTGGAGGTGTCGCTGAAAACATCGGAGAGGTTGGAGTCATTGAGCAGTAGCGCGTCGGTCAATCCCACCGCATCGACGCCTGGAATCTCTCCTACCGAATCGAGGATGCGCCGCTGCATGGCAGCTGCCTGGTCGCCCGCGTAGCCGGCCATGTGAAGGTCGGCGCCCACAAGGATCGAGTGCTGCGGATCGAAACCGAATTTATCGTGCAACGCTCGCGCCAGTCCCCGCACGGCGACGAAAGACGACGTTACCAGCACCGCGCATATCGCGATTTGCACCACCAGCAGCACTTCCCTTACGGAGAGCCTTCCTCCCGCTCTGGCCGTGGGTCCAGCCTTGACGATTTCATAGGGGCTGGCATGCAGGATCTGAGTGACCGGAACGGCTCCAAAGAGGAATCCGCTGAGAAGAGTCATGAGCAGTGCGATTCCATAAACTGAAGCATCAGGGCTTACCGGCGTATGAACGGGGAAATTGCCAAACGGCTGCCAATCGCTTAGCCAGCGCAGCAAGACCACGCCGGCCCAGATTCCGGCGCCGCCGCCAATAAGGGAGATGAGCACGGACTCAGTAAATAAGGTGCGGAGCACGCGCTTTCGGCTCGATCCGAGGGCCAGGCGCAGCGCCATTTCGCGCGAGCGATCGGCAGTGCGAGCGGCAAACAGGCTGCCGAGATTGGCACAGGCAGCAAGAAGAATCAAACCGGACAGGAGCATCAATCCAGCTACGAATGCGCTGATTGGGCCGCTGAATTGATCGCCGACAAGGCTTGGGCGGCCAAGAGAAAAGCTTAGTTTGCTGTCTTCTTTCGGGTAAGCCTTCTGCAGCCAGGAACCAACCGAGTGCAAATCGGCAACGGCCTGCGCGGAGGTGACTCCCGCCTTGAGATGGCCGATGACCTGAAGCAGTCCGCGGCTGCCGCGCTGGTTCAGGTCCGTTGCTCCTTCCACTTGCTCCTTTTGTACTAAGGGCACAAAGAAATTGGGAGAATAGAACACTAAGGTCCCGCGGAATCCCGGCGGAGCCACGCCGATGATCGTGAATGGATGCTTGTTCACTTGTACGAGGCGGCCAACTACTCCGCGATCATCGTCAAAATGGCTGTGCCAATATGCGTAGCTCAGCACGATGTACGGGGCGCTGTTGGGTCCGTGCTCATCGGAGCTGTGGAAGAAGCGGCCTAGATAAGGATGAATGCCCAGGGCATCGAAGTAGTTTCCGGTTGCCTCGACGCCCCATACGGAAGAGGGACCCTGCCCAGCGTCCAGGCCCACCTGCGGAATGCTGTATGCCGCTAAGTCCTCGAAGCTGCGATTCCTCTGTTGCAGATCGAGATAGTCGGGGTAAGACTGGCCCATGTCCTCGCCGGCGCGCGCGACAGCATAGAGGCTCTGTGCTGCAGGCACATCGAGTGGGCGCAGGATCAAGCCATTCAGGACGCTGAATACGACCGCATTGGCGCCTATCGCCAGCGCGAGGGTCACAACAGCACTCACGGTAAAGCCGGGCGACTTGCGTAACTGCCGCAGAGCGTAACGAAGATCCTGGACCAAAGAAACCATAGGGGCCTCTATAGGAGACTCGGGCAATTCCGGTACCATCGGTCGACAGAGCGCAAACAGTTGAAAACAAAAGCGCAAACGAAGCAGATTCCCAATGGAAGCTGCTTTGCCTGTTCATTTTGAACCATTCGTGTCCGAAATTGAACAGGATCGTGAGCTTTTTTGCACCGCAAAAAGACTTGGCGGGACGACCCTGCGTTGATGAAATTCACGGCGAGCTGTGATTCAGTGATCTACGGTGGTTTCTGGGATCTCGCGCACCGTGAAGTGGTCCGGCCCTTCAATTTCAATCACCTTGTTCAACATAAAATTGGGGTCGTTCAGATTGAACAGGTATAGCAGGACCGGCTCGATTCTGTCCCATTGCTCCTGACGCGACAGCCCGCTTTCGCGGAGTACGATCAGACCGGGATGAATCTCCACTTCGAGAAGCGCGAGGAAGTCCTTAGCGTTTGTCGTAACCACGATCAGATCATTCTCGTAAGCGTAGCGCCATACAGCCGGATCACTCGCGCCGCCGAGTCCAACGTGCGGCACCGCTACCCCATAGCATCCACAGGATGACAGGCGCGACACCAGTGTCGGAGACAGGTGCTCATCGAGAAGAAATCTCAAGCGGGACTTATGCCGCGTTGTCGCGCCCCAGTTCAAGAGGCTTCCGTGGACGGCCCGGGGGTGGATTCATACGAGCGTGAATGGAGGCGAACGCCAGATCGAGGTTACTCAGAGTAGGGTAGTCTTCTCGAATCTCCGCCTTACTGACCCCCTTACGGAACAAACCTGCAATGTGTTCCAGGGGAATCCGGGTTCCCTTGAAGACAGGTTCTCCGCCGAGGGTCTCAGGACTCGAAACAATGCGGTTGAAACCCTTGCGGTACAGGCTAACATTCTGCACAAGCTGCTTCCGCAATGGACGGTAATCGACGGACACAGAGAGTTCGCCTTTCCTAATCAGGAGATCCGAACCGCGCATCTCCCAGCGGCCCGCCGAACCTGCGGGTCTGCCCAAAAGCTGCCGGAGAGACTCCTTATCTTCTTTGGACAACGAGAAGGGAAACTCTGTCAGGAGCTTGATCAAAAGCAATTCGTTCAGATCGAACTCGTAGCGGATGGACTTGCCAACACGGCACGATTGCGGCGCTATGGACCGCTTCTCAATCGCCGTCCGAATCGCGGTCTCTGGAATCTCCGCAATAGCAGCCGCCTCGCGTAGAGAAAAACCCTTCATCTCGATCACCCTCTATTAATTATACCACCGTCGGTGGTATAGTTAATAGAGGCAGTCTGGTTGCGTACCCACGAGTCGCCAATTGAGATCTTGATTCGGCCCCGCCTGGCCGCGCGGCTCGAATGGATACTTCCCAGCTGCTCTTAGATCCGCTAGATGGCAAGATCTCACGACTGCCGCAGCGCGTCCATCGGCACCACCTTCGTGGCGCGCGTAGCAGGAACCCACGCAGCGAGGAGGGCGATAAGGCTCAAAAACAGCGGAACCAATACGAAGACGGCCGGGTCGCGGCTTTGCACACCGAAGAGAAAACCGGCAAGAAAGCGCGTGAGCCAGCAGGCGCCCCCGATCCCGAGCACAGTACCTGCAATAGCCAGCTTCATGCCCTGCATCACGATTAATCGCCGCACATCCTGCAAATTCGCTCCCAATGCCATGCGGATTCCAATCTCCTGGGTCCTCTGCTCGACCGAGTAGGCCATCACTCCGTACAGTCCGATAGCGGCCAAAGCGAGAGCGGAAACTCCAAAGATGGCCATCAGCAGCGTCGTGAAATCGCTGCGAGCTGTCGAGCGCAAGAGGACCGCGTCCATGGGAAAGACCTTGCCGACGGGCAAGCCGCCGCTGGCCTCGAGCAGCTCTTTCTCGATGACCCTGGGATTAGCCGATAGCCCGGTACGGGTGCGGACAACCCAATTCAGCGGGCTGATTTCCGCATTCAGAGCCGTCTCCGTATCCGGCACCTGGGCTATCGGCAGGTACATCGACGGACCCGGCGGCTGATCCAGGCTCTCCTCACGCACGTTGTGAACAATACCGACGATCAGCCGGGGAACATCCGCGAACTCTGGTCCGAGACCGTGGCCAATGTCTATCTGCCCGTTGAGCGGATCGCTGTTGGGCCAATATTTGCGCGCCATCGCCTCGTTAATCATCACCACCGGCTGCGTATCCTGGCGGTCGTGATCGTCAAAGCGCCGCCCTCGAAGCACCGGTATCTCAAATACATCGAAATAGTGAGGAGAGACGGAGATCCACCGCGCTTCGGCCCGGGAGTTCATAGGCGATTGGCGCATAACAGTGAACGGCAAGGCGAATCCTCCTGTGAGCGGCACCGAGCAGGTGGCCGCGGCCACTTCGACGCCCGGTATTCTCTCCAGTCCCTCCGTTGCCTGTTGCACCATCTGACGCAGCGCCGCCGTCTTTTCAAACCTGGTTCCCTGCACCGACATATCCATCGTCGTGACATTACGGGAACGGAAACCCGGATCGACGTTTCGCAACGCGATGAATGTCCGAATCAACAAGGAAGTGCCAATTACGAGCACTACCGCCAAGGCCATTTCGCCGATCACGAAGAGGGACCGGATGCGATGGCCACGCCGATCAGTGGTGCGCAGGCTGCCGCCATCGAGAGCCGTGCGAATATCCGCGCGAGAGAGACGCCACGCCGGAACGAGCCCGAACACGACCCCGCTGACAATGGAGATTGCCAACGTAAACGCCAGGACCCGCCAATCCAGAACAACGCCATCACCATGCGGACCGATGCGGGGAATATCTCCCGAACTGACCGCCAGCAAGGCATGAAGCCCGATCATCCCGACTACGAATCCAAGAACGCCTCCAGCCAGCGAGAGCAGCACACTCTCAGTCAAAAGCTGGCGGACGATGCGGCCCCGGGATGCGCCCAAAGCCCTTCGCACCCCCAATTCCTGATGCCGTCCTGCCGCGCGGGCCAGAAGAAGGTTGGCTACGTTGGCGCACGCAATCAGCAGCACCATGCCAACCGCACCTGCGAGCAGCATCAGCGAGGATCGGACGTCGCCCACCACTGCATCGCGGTAGCTCTCTATCGAGAAGCCGAAATGCGGGTCGGTAACATGGAGCTCCTGCCGATACGTAGCAGCTAAAGCCTGCAGGCGCGCGTTGGCGGCCTCTCTGGTTACGCCGGGACGCAGCCGAGCCGCCGCATTGAACTGGTCGGCGCGGCTCAGGCTCAGGAGATCGAACTGGCAAGGCAAATATATATCTGCCGGCGTATCGAATCGAAACCGGGAAGAAACGACGCCGACGACCGTGTACGATACGCTGCCAAGGAGGATCGACTTACCTACAATCTGAGGGTCCGCGGCGAAGTGCCGCCTCCATAATCCTTCGCTGAGAACTGCCCAATTTCCGCCGTTTGGCCGGTCTTCCGTCTCCGTGAAAGTTCTGCCCAATATGGCCTTGCCGCCGAACAAGCGGAAGAAATCCGCAGTAACGTGCTTTCCCTGGACTTGCTCCGGGAACCGGCCGCTGGTCAGATTCAATGCGGGACCCAGATCGTCATACGCGGCTGTGTCCTCGAATATGTCCTTCTGTGCCTTCCACAGCGCAAACTTGGGAACATTCACCAATGGCCCGTAGTCACCCGGATTTCCACTAAGGAACCGAACCATCCGTGTGGGTTCGGGATAACTCAGAGGCTGCAACAGAACCGCGTTGATGACCGAGAAAATGGCGGTGTTAGCGCCAATGCCAAGGCTGATGGATGTTATCGCGCCCAATAAGAATCCGGGGTTCCTTCGAAGGACGCGCATAGCATAGTGGAAATCCTGCCGAAGAGTGACAAACATGCCAAAACAACACGCGAACTCGCGAAACATTCCCGGCGCATGCAACTACCGGTCCCACACAGTATTGCGCGCTCATGTCGGTTGCTGGTAAGAGAGATGGAGGCGGCTTCCGCTGACCTGTGGACGTAGTAACAAATAGAATGCGACAACGTGCGTGATCATCAGCATGGGCACATAGATGACCGGAATCGCGTATGTGGCGCCCAACTGCCCCGCCAGCGCGGGAAGGCCGGCTTGAATGGCGTGGTAATAGTCCACGATGATGTCAGACACCCCCACCAGGTTGAATGCGACGACAAAGAGCCAGAAAAGCGGACGTATCCTTACCGTCAAAAGCGCCAGCACGGCCAGAACTCCGGTTGCCAGGTCGCCGTAGGCGGCAAACGTGGCGAAGCCAGCGGGCAGATTGGGACCAACAACGCCTGGAAGGATAAAGACAAGCCCGAAGAAGCGGAAGCTGTGCAGAGTAGCTATGGCGCGTTGCGCATCCACCCTATCCAAGATCTTGAGCTTGGGGAAGACGTAGGCACTGAAGCAAAGCAGGCACGCTACATAACCCAGGATGAGCTGCAGTGGAAAGATGATTTGCGGCGGCATTTGGACTCCTTTCGAATGGGGATGATTTAACTCATCCCATAACACTTCAATGAGCCGCGGCGCCGAAAGATTCGGCATTGGCTCCGAAGAACTCCTCCAACGTTTGTGGATTCCGGCCGGTGACCGAACGAACTGTGTCGGTAGCCTGGTAGTGTGTCTCACTTTTCCGGAAGTACTGCCAAAGGTGGGTCAGATGATCGAGAGCATGAGGATTGAGTCGTGCCTTCACTGCTTCAACCCACTGCTCGTCTGTGATGGGTACATAGCGAATGGACCGTCCCATCACCCTACTGAGAGTTTCGACGATTTCCCCCACCGTCGGAGTTTCGCTCACCAGTGGGTAGACATTTTGGGAAGGCAGGCCGGGGCTCGCCAAAAGTGTTGTGACCACGCGGGATATGTCTTCCGCACTGGCGAGCGGGATGACGGTCTTTTCATCGCCCCACGGCAGGAAGGCTGCATTCTGCTCGACCACAGTACGGCTGATAAGAGCACGCACATTTTCGTAATAGGGTGGCGCCTGAATATGAACGGCCCCAACCCCCGCCCAGTCGAAGATACGGTCGCCCAGCCGATGCTGCAGATTCCGAAAGGTTGGAGCGTGCTCGAGGCTTCGAAATGCGGGATCATTGGGCGTGGCCTGAGACTGGGAATTGTTCACCACCAATTCCAGGCCCGCATCACGAGCCGTCGCAGCAAAGATTGTGGTTGCCTCAAGCAGCCCATCGGTCACCGGGTAGGTGAAGAAAGCGCGCTTCACATTTCTCATTGCCGCCTGGACTGACGCAGGGTTGAGGAGATCGCCCTCCATGATTTCCGCACCTGCCTGGCGGAGTTCATCGGACCGGGCATCGAGTTTGTGGACAAAAGCGCGAACGGGCAAGCCCTGCCTGAGTAGAAGACCTGTGACGAGGCGTCCGGTCGATCCCTGCGTACCGCCGGCTGCGCCTGTAATCAAAATCGGTTGCGACATGGGAAATCCTCCTTCATTAGCATAGGATTATACTCATCATCTTATGGATTCAGCTTTTCTTTAGGCCGCTCAACTGCAGGCCGATGGGTTGCACCGTGAGATGATTGCCGGCATCCTATAATGTGACTATGCGCTACCAACCCGAGCATAAGCTCGAAATCCATCAGAAGATTGTGAAAGACGCCTCGCGACGCATTCGCACCGAGGGCTTGACGGGAGCCGCTGTCTCAGCCGTCATGCGCGACGCAGGACTCACCCACGGAGGCTTCTACAAGCATTTCAAGAGCAAGGATGAGCTGCTCATCGAGTCGCTCGGCGAGTCCTTCCGGGAAATCGCCGACCATCTTGTTCACGCCGCGGAACAGTCGCAGTCTAAGGAGCCGTGGAAGGCGATTGTGAAAACCTATCTGAGCCCGGAATACTGCGATCATGCCGAGCGCGGCTGCCCGCTGACGACACTTGCCCCCGAGCTGGCACGGGTCGACAAAAAGATGAGGGGCCAGATCTTCGCCGAGCTCGTGAACTACAGGGATCGAATGATTCCTTTTATGCCGGGGCGGCGAACTGCCGACAAAGAACGCGCCTTCTTTCAAATCTTTTCCACCATGATCGGGGCGATTGAAATTGCTCGCATGTTACCCGGGCCAGAGATGCGAGAGAAAGTGCTGGCGAGCGCAAGAGATCTTCTTTTTCGCAGCTTCTGAGTGGGTAAAGTGAGCAGAGTCGACGATGGAAAAGAGCGTATCTATCAGGCGGGCGAGAGCTTAACTGAGAATCCTCACGCACACCACGTTCTGTTCGCAACTCACGCAAGACCGAGTCGATCAGGATCTATGCCATCTTTCTTACCCCGAAGTCCTAGAAAGACCTCGTCATCTTGGACAAACGTTCACGTGCCCGAGGAACTATGCTGTAACGAAAGGAGTACCTGATGAGTCTGTTTTATAAGTTGATCGATTCCCCTATCGGAAAGTTGAAGCTCGTTGCGAGTGAGAAAGGCCTTGTGGGGATTCTTTGGGAAGAAGACAGGCCAGGCCGTGTTCGCCTGAGTGAACTCACTGAAGACGTGAAACACCCGGTGCTGGTCAAGACGGAGGAACAGCTCCGGGAATACTTCCAGGGCCAACGCAGGAAATTCACCGTACCGCTGGACATGCGAGGCACGCCTTTCCAAAAGCAGGTTTGGGAAGCATTGCTGGCCATCCCTTTCGGGGAGACACGCAGTTACGGCCAATTGGCGAAGCAACTTGGAAACCCGGATGCGACCCGGGCAGTGGGGGCTGCGAACGGTAGAAATCCGGTCGCCATCATCGCTCCATGCCACCGCGTCATCGGCTCATCGGGAAAGCTCACGGGCTTCGCTGGAGGATTGGAAGCAAAGGCACATCTCCTCAGCCTGGAGGGCCGTGATGAAAAGCTCTTCCCTTGAGATCACTACGCAACAAACAGGACTGCTTGGACTTGTTGCTTCGTCTACATCGAAACAATCATTGACCGGAAGACGGCAGAACCGGTCTCCGTCAACGGTCAGGACCGTTTACTTCTTGGCCCAATCCGCGAGGATGGCCTCGCACGCCTTCTTCACACCTCCCCTGATACTTCCGGTTTTGATACTTCCCTCGGTTTCTGAAAGCAGGTCGCCGTCCTTGTTCGCGATTTGCATCTGGTTTTCTCGCACAAAGCTGTGTTCGGTATGATTCAACTCCACGCTGTAATCCAGCAGATGCTGGTTGAGCGATATTTGCACCTCCGGACAGACCTCCTGAAAGTCCTTGCTCATCTCCATCGATTGATCACGCGATTCGTTCCAACCCCTGCTATGGCTTTTCGCACTCAAAAAAACGCGTGGCTTCTTCGCTGACTGCGCCGGAACGGAAAGAGCGGCTCGAGCGGTCGGTGTGCCCTCCGCAACCGGCGTAGCCGAAGGCTGCGGGTATGCCTTCGCGACGATCGCCGAGATCTCTTTGTCGGTTATCCCGTCATTCTTCAAAGCAGCTAACCCGTCTACAGAAGTGTCATAGGATCCCTGCGAGCGGTTGATGGCGGAAATAATCACGTCTTCGGAAAAACCAGCCTTCATCAGGCTAACCACAGAGTCGTTATTCAGGGTCTGTTGGCCGAAAAGAAGCACGAGAAATCCAACGGCGATAATTACTTTGCCCATGAAACACTGGTCCATTCTGAGCGGAAGAGACGGCGGCAGTTCGCCGACGCGCGCCCTTGTCGCCCTATAGCTTTACCTAAGCGAATAAGTGTGCTCTGAAATCTGAATTAATTAGGCTTTATCTTGGCAACACTGTTGGGTGCCCCATGCCCCGGCATTTCTCTTAGCGTTGGCCAAAGAGCATCTGCATCAGGATCGCTCCGCCGAGCGCGGCGAAGAGAGCCACCGGCATGGCAACCGCACCGACTTTCAGGAACTTCCAGAAGCTCACGTCGAGCTTCCCTCCCCCTGTGCCCCCGTCAGAATCTTTACGAAGTG
The DNA here is from genome assembly GCA_963711525.1 of uncultured Acidobacteriaceae bacterium. Lineage (GTDB taxonomy): Bacteria > Acidobacteriota > Terriglobia > Terriglobales > Acidobacteriaceae > PALSA-350. The sequence continues at coordinate 1,430,743 of CAVQEO010000001.1, forward strand.
CCAGCAGCCAGAGCATTGTAGCCAGGGATCCGGTGACGGAGAGATTTGGTCCGAGGTCTACGCCAATCAGAACCGCATTGGCCATCAGCCCCTTCGTATGGGCGGCTTGGATCGTGCCCCCCGCTATCAGTCCCAAGGGCAGATTGTTCACGAAGTTGTTCGCTATTCCGACGGCGAAGCCGACAACCATTGCGCCCAGGCTCTGGCCAAGACTTGATGCCCAGGCAAGCCACTGTTGTGTAAGGTTTAAGGCGCCCTGACTCTCGACGGCATCGACCATGACAAATAATCCCGCGACCAGCAGCAGTGTTGCCCAGCTAATTTCGCGGGCGAGGTTGAGGGGATTGCTTCTCGACTTGATGGAGAGGACGGCGGTTATCACCAGCGCCGCGAGGCACGTTGGCAGCCCCAGATCTTTCTTCATAGCGGACGTTGTCAGGAGCACGGCAATCATCAGGGCGAGGCCCCCGAGTACCAGCTTCCCGTCGCCACTCAGCTTCGTGTCCTCAATCTCACAATCGATGCTCTGGCAAAGTTCATCACGGAACAGAATCTGCATCACGAAGAACGTCACGATGATCGAAAGCAGTGACGGAACGCCGAAGTCTGCGAGCCAGCGCCCCAACGGCGGCATTCCTGTATGGAAGACGACCAGATTCGCGGGGTTCGAGATCGGCAACACAAAGCTCGCAGCGTTAGCGATCAACGCACACTCGAACAAGTATGGAAGTGGTGAGACCTTTGCCTTCCGCACAGCCGCCAGAATCGCCGGCGTCAACACGACCGCGGTCGCATCGTTCGACATGAAAATGGTCACAAGAGTTCCCACCCCATAGACCAACAGAAACAGACGTGAGCAGCTGCCGTTCGCTCCACGTACCGCTACTGAAGCCGCCCAGTCGAAGACACCTTGCTCCCGCGCCAATTCGCTCAGGAGCATCATGCCGATCAGAAACAAGTAAACGTCGCTGCCCTTGGCGACGGCTTGCCCTACTAACCTGAGCGGCACTAACCGCAGCACGATCAAGAGGAGCGCTCCACCTGAGATCCACCAGACCTCGGGGATTCCCCGCGGGCGCGTCAGCATCAGCACGATGCTGACGGCGACAATCAGAGGCAGAAGGACGTGTGCGATCTCTGCGGGTAGCATCACCACTGATAGATTCTTTCATGGGGAGTAATCGAGTGTCTTCGCCCAACAGGCGTTGGGAGATCGTCAAGGGGCTTCTGCTTTTTCCCGCTTAACGAATCAAGCTAACGAGCTAAATCGGATGCGTCGGATGGATCGAGACGCCGCCGTTTACCGTCTGGAAATGAAGCGTTGCTCCGCCTTGGCCGATGTTGGTGTCGATTTGATGACGGATCTTCCCTTGCACCGTAATTGGGAAGCCCACAGAAATCCCGCCGTTCACCGTCTCTGCGACCAGGTGTGCGGAATAGTGATCTGGAGCCTTCACGCTAACGCCGCCGTTGGTCGACTTCGCGACCAGGCCGGCTCCGCGCCACTCATTCCCGTCAAGCCTCACATCCAATCCGCCATTCACGGTTGTGGCATGCACTTCTCCGCCCAGATCATCGAGGGTGAGACCGCCATTCGTCGTATCGACCTTAATCACGCCCACCAGGTTGGTCACCTTGATGCCGCCGTTCACCGTGTGCAGATCGGCAGCAACATGCCGCGGCACGTGCAAACTCCAGTTGACAGACCAATTGCGGTGAGAGAACCCCCACTGCTGTGGTCCCTCGGCATGGATGGTGCCCGTGGTGACGATCTTCACTTCGTGTAGCAGCGCCTCCGCCTCCTCGCGGCTTGCATCCTGCGCACTGACCCGTGCTTCCAGCGCAATATCCTGGCGCTCTTCGCCAATCACTTCAATCCCACCGTTCTTTCCCGACACACTCAGCTGCCCATCAGTGAGCGGCAGGGTTGCGCTCCGCAGCTCGCAAACACGATCCTGGCGTCCAAAGGGCCAGCTGTTGTTGTTGGTGTTGCCTTCATCGCCACCACACGGGGCGGTAGTGAATGACTGCGCCGGAAGGCGGCCTGCGAACAGCAACGCGAAAAGCAGTAAGACGACAAACTTGCGCATCGATACCTCCGGAAGCCGGCTATCAGGCTGATACGCAAGGCAGACCTATTCGGTTCCCAAAAAACGGCGACAAAGAAACAACCCGGACCGAATGAAAACTCGCTCCATCCGTACCCAGGAAGTGCGACTGGATCATCCTGGTTTCTGGCCTCACGGCGCCACTGGATCAGGCTTTGTTAAAGCAACGGTAAGCGAATAGGACTTTCCGCGCTTTTAGCGCTTTTGGCGCTCTTTTTTGGCCGCTTTGACGTTCGCCATCCTGGCAGACGACCCGAAGAAGGATACTTGCCTCCACAAATTAGCCATGTCGCTCACCCGATTGGGTGTCTTACCCTAAGTAGATGCGAAAAGGCCTTCTGCTTGCTTTTGTGACCTTCGTTCTGGTGGCCCTCGGTGCCGCTGAGCAGGACTCTGCGTCGAGCGGCTGGCGGCAGGTGAAAGGCTTGGGTCCACACACCAGGGTCTATATCAAAACCGACAAAGAGAATGCTCTTTGCTATGTTCATTCCGTAGAAGAGCAACAGCTTACGTGCGGCCGTTCCGAAGCAATTGGCTCTCCTGTCCTCGTCTTTCCTCGCGCGGAGATCAAGACCATCAAGCTCTTGCGGAAAGGCCTCGGCCTCGCGGCGACGCTCAGCGCCGGCTACGCCGACGAGATCTTAGCCGGTCAACTCATCTATCAACGTTGAGGGCTTGGTTCCGCTGAGTTGGCACATTGAAATCCTGAAATATACGCCTTTTTTCGACACTCACAGCGTTTTGGCTTTGTATCAGCTATGAGGCGGCCGGCCATTGCTGACCATCTCGTGCCTGCGACAGCAAAGTACGCACCTCTTCCTCTGTCGTCTGCTCGAAGTTTTGATAGAAGCTGCCTACCGAGTAGAAGGGCGTGGCTATACGCGCGCAGACGATCTCATCGGCCTCGCCTTGGAGTTCGTGGTAGGTGCCCTCCGCCGCCACCGGCACGGCAACCATCACTTCGCGTGCCCGCCGCCGCACACTCCGCACTGCAGCCAACATGCTTGCTCCGGTTGCCAGCCCATCATCGACCAGGATCACCATGCGGTCCTCGATGCGTGCCGGCAGTCGCCCGTTCCGGTAAGCACGTTCCCGACGCTCGATCTCCACCTTCTCCCGTTGCGCTGCTGCATCGACCTTCTCGAGCGGAATGTTAAATTCATTGAGAACCGCTGCGTTGATAGCGACCGTTCCATCACTGGCAACCGCTCCCATAGCCAGCTCTTCCAGCCCCGCTACTCCAAGTTTTCGCACCACCAGGATATCCAGCGGAAGATTCAGCGCACGGGCAACTTCGTACGCTACCGGCACGCCCCCGCGAGGAAGCCCAAGGACGATTCCATCCTGCCAATCACGGGCCAAATCCGATCCCTGGCTCGCATCCTGAATCGCGCGCGCCAATATCCGGCCCGCGTCTTTGCGGTCCTGAAATAGCTCTGCTCGGCACAGCATCCCAATACCTCTGCGTCAGCCGGCTGCGTGGGTCCGCTCGGTGACCATCACTGTGCGCACAAATCCACGGTTGCGATCAAGAATGGATTCTGCTTCCTCACCGCGATCGCCGGCGTGGACCAGGACGAACATCCCGTCCGTTCCCATATCTGCGTCCAGCAACTTGATGGTATCTTCGGCGACCCCCAGGCCCCGCAGAGTATCCGTCAAGTTGATTTCTTTGTAAGCGGGCTTCTCCTCGTTGGCTGCTGCAGCATCCTCGCGGCTCGATAGACCGCCCCCGTGGGTGTGGAGATCATGCTTGATGCTATGCCGCACCTTCCAGCGAACGCTGTGCTTCCCGTCTAAATCGCAGGGCACCCGTACTGCGTTTGGATTTCGCTCCTGTTCCCTCTGCCCAAGCTGCGATATAGCGACGCCGATGTCGCTCGAGCGAAAGCCGGCAATTTTGAGGTCGGCAATCGCATCCCTTGCTGATACAGGCTTTAAAAACACGGCTGCCACCAGGTTAGAACGCGTCAGTCCCATTCTTTTAATTGGATGAGTCCACATATCGGTCCATCTCCCTCCTGTTTGGATGCCCGCGCGGGGGCTTGGATGTCCAGGTGAGCTGCTCCCGGATTTCCTGTCGAGATTGTTGGCCTTGGCGAACTTCATGCGGCCTTCCTCACTGAAAGCCGCACACGCGAACCTGTTTGGAGCCCCGGGCAGGAAATCCGGGTTCGCCCTATTGGTGCCGGATTTCCTGCACGCTATGCTACTCTGACTGCTTCGAAAGGGTGGATTTCATGACCTCATGGGCTCTATCGGTCTGGTTGTTGCTCGTCTTTTTTTTGCCAGGGTGGGCTTTTGGTCAGCAGACTACGGACGCCACTCATCCCACGACGGAGCAACTTCAGGCGCTTAGTGGCGAGTATACCTCCGCCCAGGAGCCCGATCTGCCAATTAGTTTCTATCTCCAGGATGGGCGGCTCTTCATTGAGTCGGAGCGTTACTTCCCTTCTGCCTTGACAGTGGTGTCCGCGACTGAATTTGCGGGCGCGGATGAGGGCTATCGTTTCTCTGTGGATGCCTCTGGCCGCCCTTCCACCGTTACTGTCTCCTATAAATGGGATCCGGTGCCCTACGTCTTGGCACGCACCGGCGAAGCTGTGCACCATGTGTTTCCTCCGTATGAGCGGCAGGAAGCGACCATCCCCATGCGCGATGGGATCAAACTTCATGCCGTCATCCTCACACCCACGGGCACACCCGGGCCCTTTCCCATCCTCATGGATCGTACTCCCTACGGCGTTGACGGCTTGACCATGGAGAGCTTCTATAGCCGGCGGCCTGAACTGGCGCGAGCACGATACATCTACGTCGGAGAAGACATTCGCGGCCGATTCAAATCAGAAGGCACGTTTGAGCTAAGCCGAATGGTCGTCGACCACTCGGACCCAAAGGTCACGGATGAAAGTACCGATGCCTATGACACCGTGGCGTGGCTGATCAAAAATATTCCCGGGAACAATGGCCGCGTCGGAGTCATTGGTACCAGTTATGACGGGGCCTTAACGATGGCAGCGGGCATTGACCTTCATCCTGCGGTCAAAGCCATCTCTCCCCAGGCGCCCATGATCGATACCTGGATGGGCGATGACTTCTTCCATAACGGCGCCTTTCGCCAAAGCTATGGCTACGACTACGCCATGGGGCTGGAGCAGAGTAAGCAGGACTCAGATGTGAGTTACGGCAAGGATGTGGATGGCTATGATTACTTCCTGCAACGCGGCTCGTTTGCAGAAGATGTTCGCCGCTCGGGCGCCAGAACGCCCGAGGGCAAGGTTTTGCCCTCGTGGCAGATATTCCTGCAGCATCCGACGTATGACAACCTCTGGTATGTGCGTGCACTGCAGCACCACATGACGGCGGTCACGGTTCCTACGCTTGAAGTCGGCGGCTACTATGACCAGGAAGATATGTGGGGGCCGCAGGAGGTCTACGCGAAGCTCGAGCCTCGCGACGCCCGGCATGAGAACTTTCTTGTGCTGGGACCCTGGCGGCATGGTTCCTGGTCTGCCTCCACACGGAGTCTAGGCGTCCTTAAATATGGCGAGCCAATCGGCACCGAATACCGCAAGCAGATCGAGGCGCCCTTTTTCGCAAAGTACCTGAAGGACCAGCCCGGATTCGACCTTGAGGACACGGCCAGCTTCCAGACCGGCTCGAACGTTTGGAAGCGCTACCCGCACTTCCCCCCGGCTCAAGCCACCCCGGCAAAGCTCTACCTGGCAGCCGGCAAGCAGCTTAGCTGGCAGATTGGTAAAGAAAAGGCGAGGGTGAGTTATTTCTCCGATCCCGCCGATCCCATCCCCTATCGTCATCGCCCGATCCAGCCGACCTACGCCGCGGATTCACAATGGCGCAACTGGATGACAGAGGACCAACGCTTTGTTACCGGGCGTAACGACGTGGCAGTCTGGACGATGGGCAAGCTTGACCATGACCTTACGGTTACGGGGGAGGTGGTTGCGGATATATTTGTTTCCACTACGGGCAGCGATCTAGACCTGGTCGTGAAGCTGATCGACCAGTATCCCGATGACGATAGCGATCCGGCCATGCGAGGCTACCAGCTGATGACCAACGAGGAGATCTTCCGCGGACGCTACCTGAAAGCCTTTGACAAGCCGGCGGCGCTTCCAGTCAACAAGGCGCGGGAGTTCAGATATAGCTTGCATGCGGTCGATCATGTCTTCAAGAAAGGCCACACCATCGTGGTCGAGGTACAGAGCACCTGGTTTCCGCTTTATGACCGCAATCCGCAGACATTCGTTCCAAATATCATGGCCGCCCATCCCGACGACTATCAGAAGGCGACGGTTACCATCCTTTCTGATAAGACGCACCCGTCGGGGCTCATCTTGCCCCTGGTGAAGGACAAATAGAGCCGGCGCGGCTTCCGGAAACCCCGCCCACAACCCGCGCCTCTTGAAAGGTTCTCGAGAGTATCACCGCCAGCGTATTGATGCGCGGCGGGTTACCTTCCCGCTAGGCCCCAATCCCGCCCGGCCAAGGCAATCGCGCAAGTAACGTCAAGGCAACCCAGATCCACCGTCGAGCCGGGCCGCGCATTCGCTCCACCGCGGCGACGCTTTCCTTTATCAGTAGCTCAGACGGAAGATTCGGAACCGTCCGCGCTCCGTTTTCCCTTGTCTCGCCGGCTCCAGTTTCCTGAATCGCTGACAGAGGCGCGATGAGGCAATATCCCTTCCCTATTACGGTCCGGACAAAATGCGGATCCGCCGGGTCATCCCGCAGTGTCTGCCGTATCTTCCGAACCGCTGTGTTGATTCCGTGTTTGACATCTACGAAGACCTCACGATCCCAAAGCCGCTCGGCGATCTCCTCGCGGCTAACCAGCTGCCCATCGCGTTCCGCCAACAGGATCAGGAGCTCCATCGGCTTGCGTTCTAGCCGCATAGGCTGTCCGTTCCGGAAAAGTTGGAAGCGGCCGCGATCCAACGCAAATTCGCCAAACTTGTAGACGGAAACGGTCATCGGGTCTGAACCTGTGCGCTGAAGTAGAGCCCGAGTGTGGAACATAGACGCGGGTGGAGCAATGCCCGGGAAGATGATTTATTTCTCCCCGAATAACCCTCAGACCAGCAGTTACTTAGGCGAAGTTATCCCCTAATCGGGCAGGCTTATCGACGCTCTTACAAGGGTCACCCGCAGATGCTAAACTCAGTTCGCGCTGGTTCGGGAGGGTGCGGAATGGCGGTTTCGCCTGCCGAGGATCTAATTCGCTTTGGCCTCTTCGAGCTCGATCTCAAAGCCGGGCAGCTGAGCAGAAATGGGACGAAACTCCGTTTGCCGCAGCAACCGCTGCAGGTGCTGGCGGTGCTTCTGGAGCGCCCCGGCGAGATACTCACCCGTGAAGAACTGCGGCAACGCCTTTGGTCCTCAGACGTCTTTGTCGACTTTGACCACGGCCTCAACAAATCGATTCAGAAGCTCCGCGACGCGCTGGGTGACTCGGCAACCTCTCCCCGCTACATCGAGACCATCCCCCGCGTCGGCTACCGTTTCATCGCTCCGGTGAGAAACGGAGCCCGGCCGCTAGAGCCCGAAGTTGCCATGAAGATCGACCGCCCCACCCCTACACCTGCGGCGCCCGCAGCGGCCGGCAAGCGCAGGGCGCGATGGTGGCTCCTGGCCGCGGGGGCCTTCACGGTATTCGCCATCTTCGCTGTGTATCTTTCCTCGTCCCACCATCCCGCTGTCCCCAAGTACACTCAACTCACCGATTTCACTGATTCCGCGGCAACTCCCGCTTTATCCCCAGACGGCCATATCCTCGCGTTCATTCGCGGGGGTAGCAATTTCATGTCGGCCGATCAGATCTACGTCAAGATGCTTCCCGACAGCGAATCCAGACGCCTAACCAATGATTCGCGGATGAAATACAGCCTGTCGTTCTCGCCCGATGGTTCGCAAATCGCGTACACCGTTATGGAAGGTCCGTCTTTCGCCACTTACGCTATTTCGGTATTGGGAGGCGATTCGCATCTTTTACTGCACAATGCGGCGGGGCTTACCTGGCTCGACCCTGGCCATTTCCTCTTCTCCCGCCTACGCTCCGGCCTGCACCTCGGAGTCGCGACCCAGTCGGTGACCGGTGCGAATTATCGCGATCTATACTTTCCGTCGCACGAACGGGGCATGGCGCATTACTCGTACGCTTCCCCCGACCGTAGATCGGCCTTAGTCGTGGAGATGGACGGACTGGGGAATTGGTCGCGGTGCCGCTTGATTTCGCTCGATGGCCAATCTCAGGCGAGACCGGTAGGCCCAGAGGGTGGTTGCACCTCCGCGGGTTGGGCTCCCGACGGCTCGTGGATGTACTTCATCGCTACTGTCGAAGGACAAAGCCATTTATGGCGTCAGCGCTTTCCTAACGGACGGCCGGAGCAAATCACCTTTGGTCCCACGGAAGAGGAAGGATTGGCAATGGAGCGGGATGGCCGTTCCGTCATCAGCTCGATTGGAGTGCGGGCAAGCGCCATCTGGATTCATGACGCCAGGGGGGAGCGATCCTTATCTTCCGAGGGAGAGATTGTCGCGGACCTATCCCCTCCTTCCTTTACGGAGGACAATAACACGCTCTACTATCTTCTGCGCCATCCACCAGCGAGTTCTGGGTCGGAACTCTGGCGCACGACCATAGACTCGGGCAAAAGCGAAGCGGTGTTTCCGGGCGTTTCCATGTTTGCCTACGATGTGTCGCCGGATGACAAACAGGTCGTCTATGCCGCGGCGGGGCGCGATGGAAAGTCGCAGTTGTGGCTGGCGCCTATCGACAGAAGCTCTCCGGCCAAACAGATAGGTAATGGCGGCGAAACGACGCCTTACTTTGGCCCCCGGGGAAAAATCTTATTTCAAATCGCAGAGGGAAACTCCAACTATGTGGAGCAAATAAATGAGGATGGATCCGGGCGCGCAAAAGTCGTTCCCTACCCGATCAACGATATTATGGGGATTTCGCCCGGCCGGAAATGGCTGCTGGCGACCCTTCCTTATTCAGATGGCAAGAATGTGGTGCCCATGCAGATGGCAATTCCGCTCGACGGTGGACCTCCGCTGCGCATCTGCGCGAGTTACTGCCTTTTAACCTGGTCGTCGAGTGGGCAGTTCCTATTCGTTACGGTCGAAGCACCGTCGCAGACAAGTCCTGGGCGAAGCCTGGCAATTCCGGTTGGTCCCGGGGAAAGCCTGCCTGCGTTTCCTTCGGGAGGAATCGAACCGGGAGCAGAACCGGACGTTGTGCCGGGTTCCCAATCGGTGAACCGGGCCCTGCTGGTGCCCGGCAAAGATCTTTCTCAATTTGCCTACGTGAACACAACGTCGCACCGGAATCTGTATCGAATTTCGCTACCCTGACGAAGGGTCCGCGTACAATCCAGGCACCCTTATGAACATTGCTCGACTTTCGCTTGCCGCGACGTTCCTGTTCGCGCTTCTGGTGGTTCCCTTTGCGGTCGGGCGCGCTCAAGTTCCGGAGAACATGACGCCTCTGCTGCTCGCAGTACAGGACGCGCCCGTGCCTTTTATGGGCTCGGACGGGCAGATGCACTTGGTTTACGAGTTGGGAATGACCAACTTCTCCAGTGCAGAGATCGCCGTGGAGAAGGTCGAGGTAGTCGGCGATGGCTCCGTTTTGCAGACTCTCGATACGGCCGCCGTTGCCGGACGTCTGCAGCCCGGCGGCCTGCGCGAGCCTGTGGGAACGCTTGCCAAAAGCACCCACGCGCTCCTCTTTCTCAATGTTTCGCTCGCTCCTGGAAGCAAGATCCCTTCGGAGCTGTCGCACCGCGTGGCACTACGGGTCACTGCCGCGCCACCCGGGACACCAGGAGCTCAGAGAAAGTGGTGGCGCCACCACGGTTGACAAGCGATCAGTTGCGTTGATCGGTCCTCCGCTGCGTGGAGAGCGTTACATTGCGGCCGACTCCTGCTGCGACGCCACCCGCCATACGCGGGCCGCTCTGCCCGTCAACGGCCGGGTATGGGTAGCGCAACGCTACGCTGTGGACTGGGAACAGATGGATGCAAGTGGACACATTTATACCGGTCCACGGGAGAAGCTTGAGAGCTATGCTATCTTCGGCCAGCCCGTGCTCGCGGTGGCAAACGCTGTCGTTGCGTCCGTCATAGACGGGCAGCCCGAACAGACGCCGGGCAGTTATCCGACCAACATCGCGCTCGATGCGGCAGACGGAAACTCGATCATCCTTGACCTTGGGGAGAAGCGCTATGCGCTTTATGCCCACCTTCAGCCGGGGAGCATCAAGGTCCACCCGGGCGACAGGGTTCATTTTGGCCAGGTGCTCGGGCTGGTGGGCGACACCGGTAACTCGATCGTGCCTCACCTGCACTTTCAGGTGACGGATGGACCGTCCTCCCTCTCGTCCAATGGGTTTCCTTACGAAATCAGCGAATTTGAGATGACGGGGAAATCCGATGGCACCGCAGCTTTCGACCAGGCCGAAACCAACGGAACTCCGCTGCCGCTCACGCCGTTTTCTCCGCCCCGGGTGGTTAAAGAAGCGATGCCCCTTGACCAGACGATTATCTCGTTTCCGGCGCATTAGAGGCTGCGGAGAAAGTCACTGTTGGGTAGGGCCGGGCTTTAAAGGCTGCATGAGAACGCGGAAATAGGACTTCAAATCAAAACCAGGCCGTAAGGCCGGGAGCAAAACGCTTTGTAGGGCACGACTTCAGTCGTGTCGTTAACGAACAAAAGAATCGGGCTTTAGAGGCTGCGTGAGAACACGAAAGAAGCAAACCAGCAGGTCCCGTAGCCACTGCGCTACGCTCCGGCCGGGATGCCGAATTTCCTGTGGGAGCATTGCAGGTAATTTGATCTAACCGCTTTTGTGGCCGTGTTCCTTGCCAGCAGCATCTGTCATCCGGACCGGAGCTGTACACCGGATTCCCTGCTACTTAGCACCAGACAAGGCCGCGTGTGCACCCTGCGGATGAAGGAAGGGCGCATGAGGCTCGACCAACGCCACCAAGTTCCACTAGGTAAGTCCGGGGTGGCCGTAGCGGAGGGATTTGCGGTTTCATTTCGGCTCTCTCGCAGACTCTTTAGCCCCTGAGGTATTGCTTTTCCTACCCGGCAACAGCAAGTTTTTCCGCAGCCTGTAAAGCCCTGAATATTCTTGGCCTGTGACGGAACGACTGAAGTCGTGCCCTGATACAAAGCGTTTTGCTCCCGGCCTTACGGTCTGGTTTTGATTTGAAGTTTTATTTCCGCGTTCTCATGCAGACTCTAAAGTCCGGCCGGACCCAAGAGTGAGCTCTTCCGCAACCTGATTAGCCTCTACTGCGGCAGTACGGGATCTTTGGCGTCTGGGATCTGATGAATCTCGCCCGCGTTCAGATGGAGATGTTGTTCGACGATCTGCTCGGGTAGCCGACGGATCCACTGGTTCAACGAAACGTCAGAGAATTCAGCGCTCTTGAACATCTCGAGGAAGACAACATCCTCTGTCCCGGTGTTCTCGATGTAGTGTCCGGCGACGGCGGGTACAAATCCCACGTCGTTCGCGTTAAAACTCATGGTGCGCGCCTTGGCGGAAGAGGCGAAGACCGTCATTCGGCCTGAGCCCTGCAGCCAGTATTGCCACTCAGAGGCATTGGGATGCCAGTGCATCTCGCGCATCGCGCCGGGCTTGAGGATCACCAGCGCCGCGGCGATGGTCTTCGACGCAGTGAAGACGCTCGAGTCCACGATGCGCACACTCCCACCTGCGTCTTCGAAAGTCGGTTTCATCGACCGCATGTGGAAGCTGTAGGAGACTTTTGATTCGACCGCCGCGCCGCCTACCGCGCGCTTGTCGTCTTCGAGCGAACCGGGAATGGTTCCTGGGAAGATGTATTCCTCGTCAGTGGGGAGCTTCTGCACCGCGCCGGCGGGCAGGTTTAGATTCTTCTCGAGCACTGATTGCGGCGTATGCGCGACCCAATCGGAGATGAGGAAGGTCTGGTATTCAGAGAATGTGCCCTGGTCGAAGACCAGCAGGAACTCGCAGCCGTCGGGGCCAAGGCCCTGGATGGAGTGGGGAAAGCCCGCAGGGAAGAACCACAAGTCGCCGGTCTTTACGTCATCGATGAAGATGGTCCCGTCGGGATTGAGCACGGTGATGCGCGCCGCGCCGTAGAGCATGTACGCCCACTCGTTGGCGACGTGCCAGTGCAGTTCGCGATAGCTGCCCGCCGTAAGGCGCATGTTCACGCCGGCCAGGTCCGTGGAGTCGGGAAGGTCGGTCTGGGTGACCTGCCGGGTCCAGCCGCCGTCCTGAATGCGGCGGTGCGCCAGCTCAAAGGAATACCAGATTGGCATCACGTCGCCGTGATCAGTGTCGGGTGGTGTATTCGAGCCGGTATTTTCTGCCTGTAGCGCCTTGTTCACCGGACCAGGATTATCGGCCGAGTGATTATTGGTTCCCTGTCGAATCTCTTCCCTGCTTTGCGCCAATACCATGGGCGTGAAGAGCGCTCCCGCGCTCAGGGTTGCCGCGGCCGCGCCTAGAAACCCGCGCCGGCTCATGCCTTCCTGTTCCGTTTTGATGGTGGATATCATCCCTCTCACCTCGCTGTTGGTGAACTTCGTTCACTCACTAATTAGAGGGTTGAAGGCTGTTATCAGTCTAACTGTATGTTTGGAATACAGTGATCGGAATCAGTGATAACCGAGGCTTACTGCTTGACCACTTTCTTTGCTAAAGCTATCAGGTTTTCACGCAGCGGATCGGAGTTACCGCTAGAGACGGCGATCCCGATTTGGGAGCGCGCCGTCTCGCGGGTCAGCGGTTCGACCCTCAGCACGCGGCGATGACGATTGACAACGCCTTCAGGCAGGATGGCAACACCCATGCCGGCGGCTACCAGTGCCAGGGCGGTATCCATCTCGGCGGTTTCCTGCACGATGACGGGCGTAAAGCCGGCTTTGCGGCAGATACCGGTCCAGGTCTGATAGAACTCCGGCGCCCACTTTTGTCCGTAGGTGACAAAAGGCTCGCCGGCGAGATCCGCCACCGTCAAGCGCTTTTTCCCCGCCAAGCGGTGGTTTTTCGAGATGGCTAGAGCGAAGGGCTCGCTGTGTAGCGGCGTAATGGCGAGGCCTGGAGCGGTCAGGGGCAGGCGCACAAAACCAGCATCGAGGGTCTGCGCTTCGAGCGCTTCCACCTGCAGCACCGTAGGCAGATTCTTGAGCTCAAGCGTGACATGCGGATACCTGGTGCGAAAGGCCAGGGCGATGGCGGGGACCAGCTCCGGCATGGCCGAGGCGACAAAGGCAATGCGCAGATGACCAGCTCCGCCGGAGGCGACGCGCAAAGCACGCTTCCTCGCCTCCTCAGCCTCCCGAATGAGCGCTTCCGCGTCGGTGAGAAGACTCGCGCCAGCGCGGGTGAGCCGGACCATGCGCCGGTTTCGCTCCAGGAGGAGCGTGCCGAGTTCATCCTCAAGCGCCTTGATTTGCGCGCTGAGCGCCGGCTGCGAGAGGTGCAGCTCACGGGCAGCGCGGCTGAAGTTGAGTGCGCGGGCCACGGCGATGAAGGAACGTAGCTGTTTGAATTCCACCGCTTTCTGCTCCTGATCTCTGCTAAGAGCAGCACGGCAGGCTTGGAGAGGGCAAGGCGCCTACTGCGGAACTCCGTTGTATTCCATATAGACCTTGAGCGCAACCTCACCAGCCGCCTTTCCGCCGTCTGTGATGCTCCAGCGTAACTCCTGCGGAGGCGCGTCTGGTTTAGTCGTGGGTGCGGTCAGGAATATCTGTGCAGGGTAAGTGCTATGCGGCTCCAGGTGGTAGAGCACCTCCTTCGCGGCCGGAGTCCAGCCGTCGGGCAATGCGGAGTGAAGCGTAACGTCCCGCTCCTGGTCGGTGTCGTTGTGCAGCAATAGAGGAACCCACAGGCCACGATCTGCGCTCAGCGCGGTTTGTGGTTTGAGGAAGCTCATGACCGACGTCAAACCGTGGGCCACATAGAACTGCTGATAAAAAGCCCAGGGGCCGCCCAACTCAAGACTCACGGGAGGGCGCTGTACGGGTTGATAGCAGGGTGGTGGCGCGTAGGCGATCGGCGTATGGTCGATACCGTCCCAAACGTCTGCCTCTACCGGAGACTTGACCAGCGACTTGGCGAGTATCAAGTAGTCCGGCATGTTTACGTAGTAGTCTTCCTGGGGATCGATCTGGGTGGCATACAGGTCCCAGGCCTTTTTGTTCAAGACCGCGAAGGAGACTCCCTTACTGCTCGAGATATCGCTGGCGAGATACTTCGGACCATGGTGCGCAAGAAAATCCTGATGGCTGGCATCGGAAAAGAAATAGAGTTTCTTGGCTTGCCAGGGATGAAGCCCTTCACCGTAGTTGTTGATGCCCAGGGGGCGCCGCGGTGCGTTCACCTGCTCAGGAAATACAGCCGGATCACCCGCCAAATCGAAGGCTTCCGTTGCCACCACGGAGGACGCCTGATGGTCGCCGTGGTTCTCTCCCGCCACGTAGCCAGGCATCCAGGTGATGATGACCTCAGGCCGCGTCAAACGAACGAGACGCACTACCTCATCGAGCGCCTCTCCATGCCCCAGCGTTTCGAGCGAATGAAGCACATCCTGGGTCGCCGTATCGGACCCATGCAGAAACCAGACATTGCTGATGCCGCTTACCGCTAACGAATGGCGCGCTTCCATCTCGCGCTCGTCGGCCATGGCCTTGGCCTGTTCCATGCCGGCAGCGTTGCCCCCTGAGTTGCCCCTGGTGGTGAAGATGACGGAAACGCGCTTGCCCTGGTCAAGCGACGCGCGAGTTATGTAATTCAAGATGCCGGTGTCATCATCCGGGTGGGCGACCACTAAGAGAATATCGGCCTTATAGCGATCGTCCGGTTTGGGAATCGGCGGCGCTGTCTGCACCGCCTGTCCTTGTAACTGCGGCTGGAACCAGCCGCAGAGCAGACTGCAGGCCAGCAGCGCTGCCCCCGTGCATGCTTTCATTTTCCACTCCTTACGTTCCTCGTGTCTCAAGCTCTCGATCGCCACTTAGAACCGAAAGTGGAGTCCAAATTGCATTTGCCGCATATTCGCTCCGGGCAGCAGCGAGGTGATTTGTCCTGCGTTGGCTTCATCCACCAGGTTGGCGGGTGTGTTCAAGTTGGTATGGTTAAGCGCGTTGAAGTTTTCCCAGCGGAACTCTATGGTTTTTTCCTGGACGATGGTGAATACCTTGGCCAGCGACAGGTTCATCAGGAACAAACGCGGGCCAACCAGAGAATTCCGGCTGACGAAGCCATCGCGATAGAGGCCCTGGGGTTCAACAAATGCAGCCGGGTTATACCATTCGGTGCGGCTGGGGCTGGAGACGTGCGGATTGCCAACCTGATCCGGCCGGACACTGTTGAAATTTGTGTTGAGCAGCGGCGCGTTGGCTACGTTGACGGTAAACGGGTAGCCGGACGTGGCCGAGGTAATCCCATTGAGCTGCCATCCACCAGCCACAAGGTCAACCGCCCGATTTACGTTCGAGCCGAAACGTTGACCACGTCCATAGGGCAGCTTCCATACGTTGGCAACGGAGAGAATGTGCTTGCGATTGAAGCTCGACGGCCCGTAATCCGCCGGGTAGTCGAGGTTATTGTCGAATACGCCGCCCAGCTCCGTATCGTCCAGCGCCTTGGAATAGGTATAGGACACGATAAAGTCGAGTCCCCGGGCCTGGTGGTCGACCCACTTCATTTGCAGGCTGTGATAGCTGGAATTGTCGCAGTTGCAGATACTATAAAGCCCTTGGGTCAGCCCGAAGTTGGGGTAGAATCGTTCCCTGGGAAAGAGCGCTCCCGGCCCGGGCACGGCCTGATTGAGATTGGCGTTGACGTAGATATGGCGGCCAACATTGCCTACGTAGGCAGCCTCAATCGACATGGTGGGCGTGATCTGATGCTGAACGGCGGCGTTCCAGAACATCGCCAGAGGCACGCGATAGCTGTTGGGCGGGTCAAACCAGTAGTAGACGCCGAGGTCATTGGGCAGCGGATAAGCCCCCGTTGTTCCCGAAGGCAGCGTGGGCAAGGGTGGCCCGGTGTAGAGGTTATAAACACTGGAGTAGGGGGTGCTGGGGCTCAACTGCTGAGGCAGGAGGATCGGTGGATCATAGTCCGGCGCCTGGCCAAACACCGCTCCCAGACCCGCCGGAGTAAAGCTGCTTCCAAAACCGCCGCGGATCACAGTCTTCGGCTTCAACTGGTAGGCCACGCCGATGCGGGGAACAAAACCGCTCTTGTAGGCGGTTACATTCATGGTCTTTGACACGGGAGCGACGCCGGCCACCAGCAGGTCGCCGGTCGCAGGATCGAAGCTGCCGGCGCCGCCCGGATAGGCAGCGTTCTGGGGCAGGTAATTCTCGTAGCGCAAACCGTAGGTTAAGGTCAGCCGCGGCGTTGCCCGCCAGTTATCCTGCACAAAGAAGAACATGCGCGTCTGCCGCAGGCCCGGACGCAGTCCAGCGCCGGTAAAGTAACGGGCGAATGACTCCGGAACCCCCAATATCAAGGACGCAATTCCGGCCCCAGTGGTCAGCCCGGAGTTCTGGCCGGCAAGATCGGAATCGAAGTTGCCGGTGGTAGCGGGATCGAAAGTGATTTCGCCCGAGCGGTGGCTGTCGCTCGGAATACGCGTTTGCTGTGCCCGGCGAATATCAGCTCCCCAGCCAATGGTGTGCGTGCCTATGATCTTGGTCCAGTTGTTCACCCACTGGAAGTGATTCTCTGTTTCAGAGAGCGGGCAATTGCAGGAGTTGATGGCGAGCGAGTAGCCAAACTCGAAGGCCCCGTTCCCATTCACATAGAACGCGGGCATGCCGCTGGTAGCGTCGGTCCCGAGATTGAGCCCAGGAATACCGGAATCGCTTGCGGGCGTGGTGCCTACATCTCCGGGCTGCACCCGCACTCTGTATCGATAGGTGCCGAAGCGTGCTTCCAGGACCAGCGATGGACCAAAGGTCCGGGTGTAACCGAGCGCCAAGCTCTGGTTATCGGTACTAGAGGAGCCGGCAAAATTCGCGCCGCTCAAGGCAGGGCCGCCGGCTTGCACCCCAAAAGCGCCCGGCGCCGAAGCCGAGAATTGACTGATCGAGTACCTGCCGAAGATGCGAGAATTTGCATTCAGGGTGTAGTCGATGCGGCCATCCTCCTGGTCGTCGTCAAAGGTCGACTTGCCGGTACCGACATAGTTATTCACGATGGCGCCCGCTCCGCCAGTGTTCGGCTGCGGAAGGTAAGCCAGCAGCTTGGTGATGGCCGCCGGCACCGTTGGCAGAACGTTTACCTGGCCGTTGGAAGAGATAGCCTTGCGGCCGCTGCCATCGGGGTTGCCTGTGGTTGGATCGAAGACCATGCCAGCCTGGGGCGCAACGAAGGTACCCTCGGTTGTTTGTACCAGCGGGGCGCCCGCGATGACGGGTCCTAACAGCGCCGTCAGATCGCCCGCGCGCTCGGCGACGGTGGGCACGGTGGTGATCACCGGTGCGCCCGTAGTTTCTCGCGTGCCTTGATAGTCGGCGAAGATGAAGAGTTTATCTTTCAGTATCGGACCGCCGATAGAGCCGCCGAATTGATTCCAGTGCAAGGGCAGGCTTCCCGGCGCAAAAGGATTCTGCGCGATAAATTCGGTGTTGCGCAGATACTCGAACGCAGAACCGTGGAAGCTATTCGTGCCCGACTTGGTCGTGGCCTGGATCAATGTGCCGGCCACCGATCCAAACTCGGCGTCGTAATTGCTGGTGGTCAATTTCAATTCCTGCAGTGAGTCGATATTCGGGTTGATCACCGCGATGCCGAGAATGGCACTGTTGTTCTCGGTGCCGTCAAGTAAAAAGCCATTGGCGAAATACTGCTGTCCATTGGTCGCAAACTGGTAACCGCCCTGTGCGTTTTCTGCATCGGAGACCTGGAAGCTCGCCAGAACCGTGCCCGGCGCTGTAAATGCCAATCCGGTTGCATTGCGACCCAGCAGAGGCAGATTTTCTACCTCTGAGGTGGTCAACTGAGTGCTGATCTCGGCCCGGTCCACCTGCAGCAGAGGGGTCTGATCGGTTACCTGAACTGTGCCCGATCCGGAGCCGACCTTGAGGCTTGCATCCAGCTTGACGGTACTGTCGACGTGCACCTGGACGGAGCTCGAGAAGGTGGTAAATCCGGGGGCGGTGATCTCCACCGTGTAGGGGCCGGCAAGCAGCTGACCCTGCTCGTAGCCGCCCTGTTCTTTGGTCGCGGTGTGGTATTCCGTGCCCCGATCAACGTCCTTTATCGTCACGTTGGCGCCCACAATTGCGGCGCCGGAGGGGTCGGTCACGGTACCCGTTATGTTGCCGAAGACGGCTTGAGCACCGGCACGTGGATAACTGAGGAACACTGCTGTCAGAACACAGAGGATGTGGATCGCGGACAGGCAGCTGCGCTTCATCGAAACCTCCAGAATGAACTTCAATTTTGGCAGTACTTGTTTAACGACTCGGCCACGCAACTGTTGAACGTAGAAAGCCTGCGGTAGGCGCCTGACTAAGGCTGGACGGGATATAGCACACGAGCGCGGACTATGCGCAGCGGCGGATCTGCAGCGGACATCGCTGCGGAGGGCCGAAGTGCTTAGACACATCCAACGGCTCGCAAAGCCTCATGTTCGCTTCCAACTTCGCACCTTTTCTCAGGATGGAGAAACTAAATGCAACCGCGTTTGTTTTACCGGGCAACGGAAAAGACGCGGACTTTGGCAGCCACGCGGCGTTGCTCAAGCAACCGGTTTGCGCTCTCGCGCGAAAGCGAAGGCGAATCTGATCGTCGACTTACTTGACTGTCAGATATATCGCAACCGCGCAAAAAATTCAATGCAAATGCTTTTCTCGGCTGCGTAACCCGCAAGAGACTCCTCATAGAAACCATGTACTGCATAGGCCGATTGGCAGGCGATCGGTATAACAAGAGGTGTGACCCCTATCCATCCGAACACATCCCGGCGGGTGCGCTGGTTCGTAGTGGCCACACTCTTCGGGATCAGCTTCGCCAGCTACATGGAACGGATGAACCTTTCCGTCGCCGCCGAGTTGATGATGCCGGCGCTGTCGTTGACGAAGAGCGACCTCGCCATCGTCTTCAACAGCTTTCTGCTCGGCTACGCGATCTTTCAGGTTCCGGCGGGCTGGCTGGGAGATCGCTTCGGCTCGCGCATGGTGTTGGGACTGTCGGCGCTTGCCTGGGGAGTAGTCACCGTTTTGAGCGGCCTACTGCCCGGGGTCATCTCGCGTACAGTTGCGGCTACCGTCGCCTTGCTGGTGGCGCTGCGCTTTCTGCTGGGTGCTACTGAGGCCTCCACCTATCCCGTGGCTGCGCGCGCCGTGCACCAGTGGATGCCTCCTGAACGGCGCGGCTTTGGTAGTTCGCTCATGCTCATGGGCGCGTCGGTCGCATCCGCGTTCACGGCGCCTTTCGTTTCCTGGAGCATGCTGCGCTTCGGGTGGCGTGCCTCCTTCTATCTCACCTCGGTGGTTGCTTTCGCCATAGCCCTGCTTTGGCTGAGCTTTACGCAAGCGCCTCCGGCCTCCGAACCGGCTGTGCCCGTGGCGCCTTCCGGACGACAGGCCGGCCGGTGGTTGAACACCAATGTGGTGCTGCTCTCGCTCAGCTATGTTTCCGAGGGCTATCTGCTATTCATGTTCGTATCGTGGCTATATATCTACCTGGTTGAGGTGCGGGGCTTCAGTCTGGCCAAGGGAGGGCTGGTGGCCGCGCTGCCCTGGTTGGCGGCGATCGCGGCCACTCCGCTGGGAGGGTTTATCTCGGACCGCATTGCCGCGCGCTCGGGCAGGATCGCAAGCGCGCGCATTCTCATCATGACTGGATATACATCCTCAGGGTTGTTGCTGCTGGCTGCGGCCCTGGTTCATGCGCGTTTGCTTGCCGTGCTGGCGCTCTCTATCAGCCTCGGCTCTCTTTACCTCGCGGAGTCATCTTTTTGGACTGCAGCGGCCTCGATCTCCGGTAGCAATGCGGGCGTAGTCGCCGGCTTCATGAACACCATCGGCATTCTGGGAGGCATCGCCTCGAATAGCATCGTCCCGCCATTGGTCAAGCAATACGGATACGGAGGATGGATCGCCGCGTTCAGTTCAGGCGCAGCGATGGGGCTCTTCTCTGCCGCACTCTGGTGGGTCCTGGGGAAACGCCTTGAGAAGTCCACAGATGCTGCCTGATTTGGGAGGGTTTGAGCGCAGAGAGGACGATACCATTGATGAAAACAGCGTACGGGGTTCGGATACGCGTTGTAACGGTGCGGTTGGCAGATGAGAGGAGGCGATCAGAGTGAAACTTGCGGGTATCGGTCTTCTGTTGCTGTTGGGTGTGGCCGCAGGCTGCGCGTTTTGGCAACCGGCAAACTCTTCCAAGTGGACCTTGACCAAGGAATCCGAAGCGGTGGTGCCGGATGCCGAGTTACGCAACCAGATATTCAAGGCTCTGGACGCGGCGGAGAAAGTTCACACGGATCCACCTATTTCTCACTTTCAGGTTCGCGCCGCCACCGTGCTCAAAGTGAATGGCAAGGAAGAGGTAGTTCTGGGCGGCAACTCTGAATATGGGCGCCCAGAAGGGATCCATGGCGAAACCTCTCTGCTGAACCACGTGACGGTACAATTTGGCCCCGAGGTGACGCGCCATGCGGTTCGCTTTGTCGCCTTTTACGGTCAAACCTGTGGCGACACTGGGAGCTGCGGCGATTGTCGCGATTACCAGATTGCTACCACTGACTACGAACACTTGCTCGTCGCCTGCGGTCAGGCGTCTGACCACACCGTGCGGGTACATCGCTTCATGGATCAAGTGGTCTGCGAGCGGGATTTCCCGGTTGTCGATGCGGCAAAGATTCCGCTCAGCGCCGGCGAGCTTGCTACGCTGGTGAGGTTGGCCGAACAAGCGCGCACCGCCGGAATCACGCTGTTTACACCTGGCCACAATAGCGCTGCTGCAGGATTATCCTGGTCTGGAAAAACCTACCGCGCAGCTGGGGCCGACGACGCTGCATTTCACTACCGCTATCCCATCGGCGGACTGCTGCAGCAGGCAGCCACGGAGAGCGATTACCTGATGCGCGCCATCGTCGTTGCCGGCGAACCGGGGCAATGGCCTGCCGTCAGCTACCGCGATCGTCAGTATGGTTATGAGGTGAGCACTTTCAATCACGCGGAGGGGAAGCCACCGATCACGCTGATACTCACCGATGGTCAGGGTAAATACAAAGTCACCACGTTCGAGTCTGCCCTACCCTACGCCTTCAGCACCGCCGCCTTCATGCCCGATGCCCTCAGCGCCTTCTTGAAATCGCATCCGAATGCGAAACCGTAACGACCAGTTATTAAACCGGCACTCCCTCTAAAAAGTGCCGGTCCCAGGTTTCGGCGCAGAGGTGAAGATACCATTGGATGGCGAGGTCGGAATGAGCGGCGTGAAGAAGGCGACGGCGGTTCGTGGTTTGGATATCTTTCCAGCGCCGGTCTATCGCAGAACGGTACTCGAGGAAATCTTCCGCAACGCCAAAGTGTATTTTCTGGAGCCGCTGCTGGCTATTGAATACGCACACACCCTTATGCTGGCCAGGCAGAAGATCATTCCTGAAGAAAGTGCGGCCATCTGCTTACGTGGCCTGGAGCGACTCGATGTTGAGCAGATAAGGCAGGAGCCCTATGACCCCAACGTAGAAGACCTTTACTTCTATATCGAGACCCGGCTGATCGAGCTTTGTGGGACCGAGCAGGCGGGCCGGATACGGACGGCGCGAAGCCGCAACGACGTCGATATGACGATGTATCGCATGGTCTTGCGCTCGCGAAGCCTCACCGTGTTGCGATCGCTATTAGCGTTGCGTGAGGTGATGGTGCGGTTGGCATGGGACCATCGGGCCTCTCTGATCACCGCCTACACCCATCAACAGCCCGCGCAACCTACGACCCTGGGCCATTACCTGATGGCCTCTGTGGAATGGATGGAGCGCGATGCCCGCCGCCTGCAGGCTGCTTATAGCAACCTGAACCGCTCTCCGTTGGGAGCGTGCGCCATCACGGGAACCGGCTTCCCTATCGATCGTAATTACACAGCCGACCTGCTAGGGTTCGACGGTCTTCAGCTCAATTGCTTTGGGGCCATTGCCTCCGTCGATTACTTGACCGAGGCCTGTTCTGCCTTGATGGTGAGCATGGTCAACCTGGGTCGATTTACCCAGGATCTGCTGCTTTTCAGCACGGCTGAGTTTGCCTATCTCACGTTGAGCGATGCTTTTGTGCAGGTGAGCAGCATCATGCCACAAAAGCGTAACCCGGTCGCACTCGAGCATGTGCGTGCTCTTGCCAGTAGAGCGCTCACCCAGGCGCAAGGTGTTTTGACATCTCTGCACAACACACCCTTTGCCGATATGAACGATGCTGAAGACGATCTACAGCCTGGAGTCTATAGCGCTTTTGACGATGCGGCGCGCGCGCTCGATCTCGCGGCCGGCCTGCTGGAGACGGCCACGTTTGACATCGGGATCATGCAGGATCGCGCATACAGCAACTTTCTGACGGTCACCGAGCTGGCGGATGTGTTGGTTCGGTCGAGCGGCATCAGTTTTCGTACAGCCCATGAGATCGTGAGCCTGGCGGTGAAAGAAGCGGGACGATCGGATCCGCAAACGATCATCGACGGTGTCGAACGAGTCTTTCCGCAATTAACCGGAAGAGCATTAGAGATCGACCAGCAGGTTCTTCATCGTGCGCTCGACCCCAGGCATTTCGTCGATGTGCGAAAAACTCCAGGGGGCCCTTCCGCCGAAGTGTTGGCACAAGCGATCATGGTAGCCAGGGAAAGGCTTGGTGCCGACACGAGCTGGGTCGAAGCCGCCGCGGCTCATATCCGGCAGGCCCAGCAACGACTCGAAGAACAGACGGAAGCATTTCTCATAAGCAATCCTGCCGGCTAAGATGTGTTCGATATTTCATCCTTTTACGTACGGCTAAAAGCCCGTACCCTTCAAAGAAGTTGGTTTTTCCGCAGCCTGTTCAGCCCTGCGGGTCTTCTTTCCTTGTTAGAGGAGGCGTAAGGTGCATCTTCGATTAGCGCGGTGCGTAGGAGTCGCGGTGGCGATCCTGATGTCGCTGGGGTCGTGCGGCCGGGCGTTTGCTGCACCGGCGCCGCTCGAGATCCGGGTGGTGGTGGTGACCACCTTCGAGATCGGCAACGATACCGGTGACGAGGCCGGAGAGTTTCAGAACTGGGTCGAGCATTACCCTTTGCCCGACGTGCTGCCGTTTCCGCAAGGCTTCCATCCCCTGCGCTACAACCCCAACGACCACGTGCTGGGCATCGTGACCGGCGTTGGCAAATCCCACGCTGCGGCCTCGATCATGGCCCTTGGCATGGACCCGCGCTTCGATCTCAGCAAAGCCTACTGGATTCTGGCTGGCATCGGCGGCGTTGATCCCAACCGGGCCTCGGTCGCCTCGGCGGCGTGGGCCAGTTCGATCGTCGATGGCGATCTGGCCTATGAGATCGACGCTAGAGAGATCCCCGAGGACTGGTCGAGCGGCATCGTGCCCTACGACCGTTCGACGCCTTTCGAGCAACCGGCGCCGCCGGCCGTGTCAGGGAACGGCGAGATGGTCCACGAACTGAACGACGGGCTTGTAACCTGGGCCTGTGACCTGACACGCGGCGTCGTCCTGGGGGACGATGACAAGCTCAAGCGAGCGCGCGCCGGCTATCCTGACTTCCCCATGGCGCAGCGGCCACCTTTCGTGATGAAGGGAGATACCTTGACCGCGGACCGGTTCTGGGTCGGCGCCAGGATGAACGATTGGGCGGAACAGTGGGTGCCCTACTGGACCAAGGGCGTAGGCCGCTTCGTTACCTCGGCCGAGGAAGACGCAGCCTATCTACAGGCCCTCACCTTCCTTTCTCAAGCCGGCCGAGTTGATCTTGCGCGCGCACTCGATCTCAGAACCGGCAGCGATTTCACGATCCCGCCGAAGGGCGTGTCGGCGTCGGAATTTCTCAAGACCGAGGCAACGGGCAACTACGCCGGCGCTGCCGAGGCGATCGAGAACGCCTATCGGGTCGGCAGCCCGGTGGTGCGCGAGCTGGCCCAGCATTGGCCGCGCTATCGGCAGACGGTACCCGCAGTTAAGCCCTGAGAGCTATCAGCTCGCGGTGCTCGGCGGCTTTACAGTGGCTCTGGGCCCGCCTAAGATTCTTTGCGTGCTTTCAAAGGCGGCAATGCGCAGCTTGGCGTTGGTTTTGGTGCTTGCTGGAACCGCGGCTTCAGCCTTTGCCGTGAAGCGCGTGACCGTCGCGCAGTTGGAGCAGGAAGTAGCCGCCCTGCAGGGAAAGACGGATGGTAAAGCGGCGGGGCAGCTCGCCGGTCTGCAATTGACCGAACGGCTGAGCGCCACGACATTCGCGCGGCTGCAGACGGAGACCCCTGGGCCGAAGGCACGGCAGGCTCTTCTCATACTTGCCGACACGTCGGCGTTCCTCAACCTTCCCCTGGTCGAAGTTAGTGACGCGCCTGCGCCGGATCTCGCCACGCAGCGCCGCATTCTCACGCAAACGATCAATTATGTAACTCAGACGCTCCATCAACTGCCAAACTTTTCGGCCTCACGCGCGACGACGCGCTTTGAGGACACGCCGCAGGACACGCAGGGCAAGACCGGCTACATGACCTACAGCTATCGGCCGTTCCATCTTGCTGACATCTCCAACTCCTCCGTAGTCTTTCGCGATGGCCAAGAGGTCGTCGATGCGGCCGCCAAGAGCAAAAAGAACGAACAAGCCATTCACGGACTCACAACCAGGGGCGAGTTCGGGCCGATCCTGTTCACGGTTCTGCTGGATATGACGCACAGCACGCTGAAATGGAGCCACCGGGAACATGCCCTGGGCAAAACGCTCGAGGTCTTTGCTTTCACTGTGCCGCGCGAACAGTCCCACTACCAAGTGGGAGCTTGCTGTCTGCCGAATGATCCGTCCCACGCGTTTTCGGGCTATCGCGGGCAGATTGCGGTCGATCCGGCCAACGGGACGGTCTTCCGCATTGTGGTGCAGGCGGAGCTAAAGCCGACAGACCCGATATCGAGGGCTGACATTCTCGTCGAGTACGGGCCGGTTGAAATCGGAGGCAAGTCCTATATTTGTCCGGTAAGAAGTGTCGCCATTTTGGTCGATAACACAGTCCCCGCCACGACTGCATGGAGCTTTCCCACTGGGCACATTTCGCCTACCATCGCCGGCGAATCTCTTCCCGCCTACACACAGACTCAAGTCGATGACGTTGCTTTTACGCAATACCACCTTTTCCGCGCAGAGTCACGGATGGTAGTTATGGGCACGAGCGATCAGCAGGAAGCGCCAAACAGTTCTGGAGCGGCGCCTGAACACTGAAAACACCCAAAGCTCGAGCGGCATCGTGCAGATGGACTTGTTATCAATTCGCTGCCGGCGGTTCCGCTGTTTCAACGACCGGGCTTTACCGAGCAGTACCCCTACTGCCGCGCGACCGCGATTTTGATCTACACAGGGATGAAAAGCAAGCTCTGCAGGGAGGCGGCTGTGCGCGTAAGTCCCGCGGGTGCTCCATATCTCGACAGCTAAACCCGCCTGTTTTCTGGCGCAAGAACCTCCAAGGGGTGCTCCAAGTCCGCACCAGGCGTGCAGGCGAAAAATACCGCCATTTATTTTGCAATTCTGCCGGGCGAAAACGGAGGTCGGGCGTCTGTCTCCATAGAAGGGGAACATGGCGTCAACCGAGGGCTGCAGCTTGGCTTTGCCGTTTATGGAGGATGCTCGGTCGACGGTCGATCTTGCCGCCATCGTCGATGCCTACTCGACGCTGCTGTTCCGCATCGCCAACTCGGTGCTGAGAAGCAGGACGGAAGCCGAAGATGTGGTGCAGGATGTTTTCCTTCGCGTGCTGGAGCATCGTCTTTCGCTTTCGACCGTGCGAGATATGCGCGTTTGGCTGATTCGTATCGCATGGAACCTTGCCCTGGACCGTAAGAGACGCAAACGGCCGGAGCAACTGGACGAGATGTTCGCTCAATCACTGGCGAGCGCAACCATGCCGGCGGATACGGCGATGGACGAGGCACAGCGCATTCATTCCGTTCTACGTGAGATCGAGAGATTGCCGAAGGCGGAGCGCCACGTGTTGCTCCTCTCCGCCATCGAGGAGCTGGGCACGGCGGAGATTGCGGCGGTACTGAGACGAAGCGAGTCGGCGGTGCGGGCGCTGCTCTCACGAGCGAGGGCGCGCCTGCGACACAGGCTTGAAGGAGAGGAGCGTTCATGAGAGATGCTGACAGGACGATCGAAAGGCTGCTGGCGGGGCTGCGCGACGCAGAGCCTCCTGAAGGCATAGAGCGCCGCATCCTCGAGGCGGTTAACGGGATGGAGGCTCGCCAGGCGGCCGCCTCTGCTTCGCTCTGGGGCCGGCGATTGCGTCCGGCGATTGCGATGCTATTGGCGTGTGCGGTGATCCTGATGGTCGCTGTGACGGTTCACCAGCACCGCCATGCGTCCCCGGCTCTAAAGAGTGCCAATGTGCGGCAGCCGGCAAAGCCGGAGTTGGCCGCGCAGAAGGCGCCCACTGTGCCTCGCCGAACCAGCTCACGCGTCCTAGTGAGACGTCCGCACGATGTGCCTGCCGTGACGGAGACCCAGACGGTCAGCTTCCCTGCACCGCCTTTGCCTTTGACTGAGCAGGAGAGATTGCTGCTGCGGCTTGCGCATCGCGGCGGCGCGGAGCATACAGCCCTACTCAATCCTGACGTGCGGGCAGCGCAGACCGCCAAGGCCACGGAACAGTTTCAGCATTTTTTTGACATCAATGCCACAGAGATGAGGAGCCAAAGTGAATAAACAGAAGACAGCCAATTGGACGAGGAAATCGCTGATGGTGGCCATCGCCCTGGCGACGGGTTACTGTGCACTGACCGCGGTCTCACAGGCGCAGGCGGCCGACGAGAAGGCCGGCCCGGAAATCTATCAGACCCTCTACCTCACCAACCTTACGCAGCAAAATGACGCCAATGAGTTGGTACAGGACCTGCGGAATATGCTACCCAAGGCAAAGACCTATTATGTGCCGTCGCAGAGCGCTATCTCCATGCGCGCCTCTGCAGAGGACATTGCTCTCGCACAGAAGATCCTCTCCGACCTGGATAAGACCAAGAAGGTCTATCGTCTCACCTACACCATGACGGAGAGAGACGGTAGCAAGATAATCGGTGTGCAGCATGTTTCCTTCATCGTAGCCTCGGGCAGCAGAACAGACTTCAAGCAAGGCAGCAGGGTTCCGGTGGTCACGGCGAACTTGTCCTCCGGGAGCGCGAGCTCTGAGATTACCTACCTGGATGTGGGGCAGGAGGTTGACGCTTCTCTGGACGGTTATCTCGATGGGGTGCGATTGCGCACCAAGGTCGTGCAATCCAGTATTGCCGAAGATAAATCCGCCGTAGGCCCGCAGGCTCCTATCATCCGGCAGATTACGTATGAAGGAACGTCCACCCTGGTCCAGGGCAAATCGCTGGTGCTGGGATCGTTGGATGTTCCGGGTACTACGCGGCACCAGGAAGTCGAGGTCGTTTCTGAACTCGTTCGCTAGTTACCAAACATACGGGAAGACCAAATCGCCACAAACACTAACAGCGATTCTCTTTGTTGCTTTCATCGAGTCCCTCCCCCGAAGGAATCGATGAAAGTGTTCGTAGAGAATCGCCGCTTGTTGATGAGCATAGCGGTTCTGCAGACGTTCACAATGGTTCTTGCGTTACAGCTGGTCAAGTCTCAGTTGTAGG
Organism: uncultured Acidobacteriaceae bacterium; assembly: GCA_963711525.1. Lineage (GTDB taxonomy): Bacteria > Acidobacteriota > Terriglobia > Terriglobales > Acidobacteriaceae > PALSA-350. The sequence continues at coordinate 1,458,727 of CAVQEO010000001.1, forward strand.
CCCCATACCTGATCGTCACTGGCCTGAAGAACCTCTTGTGGGACAGTCACTTAGTGGCCCTGGCGGGCGTTAGACGGAGAAATAACACGCTGCAAGACCCTGAGTTCTCACACACGCTCTTAAGAGCTGCCTTAACCGGGAATGTGGATTGTTGTCGTAGCCACTCCCGTATTGCCGGTCGCTTTCTGGTATGCGTACACCGCTATTTCGTGGGAACCCGGCAACGGCTGCTCCCATATCCCGGCGAACTGTCCCGGTGTGCCGGCAGCGTCTACGAACTCCAATGGGATTGTTGTCTGAGCACCGTTTGCTTCACAGATAACGGCCGCCACTTCGAACTCATTCGGCAGCCATGGTTCTTGATCGGCCGGCAGCTCCGGGCAGACAAGTTGCGACGCCTCGGTCTTGTAGTCGATAGGACAGCCGCACATCATGGCCACGTGCGCCTGGATAGGCAGCTCTGCAATGGACTTCGCGGTGAAGCTTGTTGATGGAGAAACGATCTGCACGATCAACCCGGGAACTTCGAGAAGAAACCCGTCCCCTTCGACAATGTCCTTTCCGGGATAGACCCACTGGGTAGCAGAAACAGCGTTTGCCGATCGCGGGATGCCCAGCGGCCCAAAGGCGGTGATCTCAATCCGTCTTGGCGACTCGAGCTTCAAGTCAGCCGTATAGCTGGAGGCATTCGTCGTCGCTATTGGCTCGCCCCGTCGAAGGCTGGCGCACATCACTCCGCCCGGGCCGTCTAATCCGGAGGAGCCACTGGTCGTTCCACTCGCCAGGAGTTCTTTGGTGTGCGCGTCCCGGATGGTGATCGACGCGCCCCCAACATCGTCCCCAAGGAACTTTCCATCGCGCGCTATCACCCGTACACATATCTTGGTAGAAACCGCTTCCCTACCGGAGGTATCCCCACTGGCATCCTGCATGGCAAATACGATGTCTGCGTGGCCGAGTGCTGCGAGCGATGCCAAGCCGCTCAGAAGCATTCGCCGGCTCAATCCTGCCGCCGTGATTCCCGGTGCATCGGCCATAGCACATCTCCTCAATCGAAATGGAGGCCGCAAGACGCACAGCGCCCATGAAGCCGGTCGTCTCACTGCACGTTTCGACCATCGCGCCAGGTAGGCAGATGCCACCCTCAGCGTCCATAGGCGATGGAAGAACCGCGCATGTCTTCAGGAATTCGCCCAGATCCTACAGGGAGCGATTGAGACCGTCAAGGAGTAGAAAGTTTTAACCGGCTGAATGGTGTCATACCTCGCGCCCGCCGGCGATTTCTCCTACCTCGGAAGCTGATAGCCAGCCTCCGTGTGCACTCGAAGTAGATTCGCTACACTTACACCTGCAATTAGCAGGACGAAGCCAACCACCCCCAGCATTAGCCAGAGGACGAATCTGCCGTCACTTGGGAGCGAGGCGGCTTGCATCGGCTGCACGGAGATTCCCTGATTACCGTTGGGAGGGCTGTTCGTCATACGAGCTACTACGGCATTTACATCCGCTTGCGCTTCCGAGAGACTGACGCCGGGTTTGAGACGCCCGATCACGTTCATCTGCTGGTCATACTGATTGAGCCGCTCAGGCTTGAAGACCAGCGGCACAGTCAGTGGCGCGCCCCGATCCCGCAGACCCGGAGCAAGCACGCCCACCACCGTGTAGGGTTCTCCGTCCATAAGCAGGGTCGATCCGATGATGGCTCGGTCGGCGCCGAGTCTCTTCCACAGCGAATGGGCAAGGATCACTACCCGGGCCCCGCCAGGCATCCCATCCTCAGGAATGAAGTCGTAACCGAGGTAAAAACGATCTCCCATCATGTGGTAAAAGCCGGCGGTCACCAGGCTCGCAGCGGCGTTTTCCGGCCCATCTTGGGTAGTAATTCTAAATGCGCCTTCTGTCGACGCGTTCAGATCCTGGAAGACGGTGGTTTGCTTTCTCAAGTCGATGAAGACTCTGGGCGCCATGTGCGATCGGAGGACTACGAGCTCGTCTGGGCGCGGATAGAGTCCCGAGCGCTGCGAGTAGCCTAAGGTGAAGATGGCTGTGTTGACGCCAAGGCCAAGGGCGAACGCCACTACGACAACGAGGATCGGACGCGGAACCTTCCCTAGTGCTGCAAGGGCGCGGTCAAAGGCGGGGCTTTGATTGCTAAGGCTACTCATAGCGCAACGCACGCATGGGCTCTATCCTGGATGCCCGAAATGCGGGTATATACGTCGACGCTAAGGCGATCAGCGTGACGAATGCAGGGACGCCAATCAGCACAGCGACTGTGTGTATAACGATGTGCACTTGGAAGGCGCGTTGTATCAGGTGGGGTAGGGGCGCGGAGAGAGGTAATCCCACGAGTAGCCCGATAGCCGCCAACTTGATGCCGTTCTTCAAGACCATCCTCAGGATAGCTTCGCGATGTGCGCCTAAAGCCAGTCGGATCCCGATCTCTCGAGTCCTCTGGCTTACGGTGAAGGCGATGACACCGTAAATCCCGATGGCGACCAGCACGAGCGCCAGAATGGCAAAGATCTCGAGCAGAAGAACGATCAGGCGGTTGCCGAAATTGGCGGTTGTAACCACTTGGGTCATGGTTCGAGGGTTGTCAATTGGCTGATTCTTATCTACTGACCAAATGGCTTGGCGTAGCGGAGCAATCAGCCCTTTCGGATTCATGCTGGTGCGTGCCACAAGCGTGAGATCGGCACCCGGGTATTGCGCATAGGGAAAATAGATCTGGGGCTGAAAGGATGATTGGCCTTGATAGTCAGCGACATTGACCACTACGCCTACGATTTCCGCCACTGCCAGATCGGAAGAAGGATTCAAGGCTACATTCACATGCTTCCCCAGGACCTCACTCCTGGCGAAGAACTGCTTCACGAAAGCCTCGTTCACGAGCGCTACCGGGGGTTTGCCTACGTCGTCGGAAGACCTAAATCCTCTGCCCCGCAAAAGCGCAATGTTCATCACGTGGAGATAATCCGGGGTGATCGCGAAGTACCGCGCCCAAGGCCGCTCTTCCGGTCTCTTTACGGGCTGCCCTTCTATGGTGAAGGGGACCATGCGCGCCAGACTTATCGGTATGTTCGTAGTCGCTGCCGCGAGGTGTACCCCAGGAAGGTTCGCAACGCGCTGCACGCTCGCGTTGACAAATGCCCGCTGTTTCGCAGCATTATCATACGTTCCCTGCGAGAGCTGGAGCCCGGCAGTGATCACCTGCTCCGGGTCAAAACCGGCATTCAGCCGGTCCAGATCGTACAAGCCCTTGATCACCACAGCGCAGCAGGTAAGCAGTATCAGCGCCAGCGAAATTTGCCCCACCACAAGAATGCTGCGCAGCCGGCTCGGCTTCCTTCCCGACGAGCCGGTACGATCCACTTCCTGTAACGATGCGCCTGGATGGAGGTGCGACGTTTCAAACGCAGGCAAGAGCCCGAATAGCAGAGCCGCAACGACCGAAATGGTTAATGTGAATGCCAGCACGCCGCCATTCATCGCAACCTTGTCGGCGACGAAAGCGCCGTAGAAGTTGAAATCCAGCCGCGCGCGAAGTAGGCGTACACCGGCAAAGGCCACCAGGAGACCAAACCCCCCGCCAATCAGCGAGAGAAGTAGATTCTCGACCATGAGCTGCCGCACTAAACGCCAGCTCCCGGCGCCCAGAGCCCTACGGATCGCGAACTCCTTTTCTCGAGACGCACCACGAGCAATCAGTAGACCACTGGTGTTGCCGCAAACGATGAGCAGTACAAAACCAGCCACGCTCATGATTAAGGCGAGCGAAATGCGCATCGTCTGCGGGACAAAATAATCCTCGACTGGCATGAGCGAAGCGCCCCATCCTGTGTTGGCTCGGGGAAAAGCGGCTGCGTAACGGTGGTCAAGCGATTGCACTTCCGCCTTGGCTTGCGCAAACGTTATGCCTGGTTTCAGCCGCGTGAAGACAACCAGGTCGCGCGGCGCATCCGCTCGTGGAACCCTCTGCTCATCCCCGAAAACAAGCGGGGTCCACAGATCAACCGGATAATATGCCTGCTTGAAATAACCTGGCATCACACCAACGACGGTGTATTTCTCCCCGTCGAGTCGAATCGCTCGGCCAATTATGCCCGGGTCCAATCCAAATCGGCGCTGCCACAGGCTCTGGCTCAAGACCACAACATGCTTCTGCTCTGGCCGGTCATCGCCTGGGATGAGAGTACGTCCCAGCTGGGCAGTAGCGCCGGCCAATTGAAAATAATTTGGAGAAACCTGAAATGCCCGCAAGCGCTCCGGTTCCCCGCTTTCGGCCAGGTTGAAACTGCCGGAAGAATCACCGGCGGCCATTTCGCTGAAACTGCGCGACTGTTCCTTGAGAAACAAGAACTCCGGGGCGCTGAAAGGGCCACGATCCTCGTCGAAAGATGAGTTGGTGCCCACAATCGCGCCAACACGACCCACCTCACGTATCGGGAGTTGGCGCAGTATGCCGCTGGCAAGACTGTAGAGGCTGGAGTTGATCCCGATACCGAGCGCCAGCGTCAGGGTCGCAGTGATGGTGAAACCTGGAGATTTGAGCAGCCCGTGGATCCCGTATTGAATATCTCGTCGAATGCTATCGAGAACCAGGGCAGCATCCGCGGCCGTCACGCGTTCCTTCAGGACTGTGGGATTTCCGAAGCGAACAAGGGCGTCTCGCTGCGCTCCTTCAGGAGTCATGCCAGACGCAATGTTGTCTTCGATCCTCATTGCGAGGTGCGATTCCAGCTCAGCATCGATCTCTTGCCCCACCTTGGAGCGAGCAAAAAGGTTTGAGATACGGCGAACCAAAGACATAGATCACCTCACGCGTAGCGCAATATGGCACGGACGCCCTTCACCAGGTGTTCGAAGTTTTTTTCTGCTTCCTGCAATTGCTTCCGCCCTGCGCCGGTCAGCTTGTAATACTTTGCCTTCCGGTTGGTCTCCGTCAGCGCCCACTCAGAACCGATCCATCCGTTCTGTTCCATGCGGTGCAGAGCCGGGTAAAGAGAACCTTCCTCTACGCTCAGCAACGAATCGGACGCCCTCTGGATGTGGAGCACAATTCCATAACCATGCAACGAGCCCATCTGGGAGAGAGTTTTCAGAACCAACAGATCGAGGGTTCCCTGCAGGTCATTCTTTGCCATCGCAATAACCCCTAGATAACTAAGTACTGGCGAGGATACCCATAGATGATTAGGTGTGTCAAGACCCAGCGGCACCGACGTCCCCCGGGGGGGCTGGAAATCGGGCCGTGAGGACTAACGTAGACTGCGTGATTCCGCCTATCGCCGCAGAACGGTCAGCCTTTCGACCTTCTCTCCCCGTCTAATTCGTCTGAGTTGGCGATGCAGATGCTTTTCGGGAGTGTCTGGCTCTCCCTCATCGTCGTCATCCGCTTCGTCGTCGAACTTTTCGGCCAGCACGTACTCGGCTCTTGGCTGCGCGATCACTTGCAGAATTTGTAGCGCGTTTCCGGCTGAAGTATAGGTCGGGCAAAATCCAAGGTTACGCTTGCCCCGCCGTTTCCTCTGCCTCCAGAGAAAGCGTCTCAGGCAAAATAAGCCGCAACATAAAAGGATGACGAGTCCGTTGAAAGCATAAAATCCACGCAAGAAACCCAGAGCAAAATCCATGGGCGCCCTTCATCCCTCGACAAGCTGAATCGACAGAGAAAGTTCGGCGAGTGCCGGCCTTTGCAGGCATAGAGCGGCACGCGCATAGCCGGCTTACTTAAAGGCTGGCAGGAGGCGGGCGCTGGAATCGAGAGGGTAGGTCAGGTGATTGCGGAAGATGCGTTTCGCTCAGAAGAGACAGAATCCACAGCGAACAGGGAACGTGGAGTGCCCCGAAGAGAAACACCACGGCGAGTACCGGGTAGGCCGCCGCAACAGTGTGGTAATGGGGGTGGGGAAGGAGAAGCAGCAGCAGAGTAAGCAAGACGGCCGAGGCCGCAATCATCTCCCACGCGCGGTGTTGTCGGCTGCGGCTCATCGCAGCTCCACTATACGCGACGAAAGACAACGCGGGTACTGAGTCCTTAATCGAAGGGGTGTCCCATAAGCCACCATGCGATCCAGATGGTCTCGATCAACAACACCAGAAGCAGCAGAACCGCACTTAGCTTCTCAGAGAGCTTCCAGCGGACCAGCCTGATCTTCCGCCTGCTCCCCTTACCGAGGTTAGCCGCTCCCGCCACACACGCCTCCCTTCAAAAACCTGCTTCAGGGACAGCGAATGCCTGCCGCCCCTGAGCTTTGGAAAGACGAGCAGATTGCGGCTACAGCATTTTCACTTCTGGTGTTTACAAAGCAACCGCTCCAGAGGCGGCTTTTCCTCAAGAAAAGCCGCACTTCGCCGTCCTGCCCGGTTCAGAGTAGAAGTGAAAATGCTCTAGAAGTGGAAACCAATCTCCGCCGAGAGGGCCCGCGGGGTCACATAGTGAGTCCCGCTGAACGTCGACAGAAAATTGTAAAGCGCATACTTGTTTGCCAGGTTCACGCCAGATAGGCGCAAACTCCATCGGTACCTGTCACCTTTGAAGATGTTGTCTTCGCCGATGGCGGCATCGAACAGGTTGCGTGGTTGAATACGCTGCGGGTTCTTGTCGTTATTGCCCGTATTCGGAGCCGGAATTTTCACCAGGTTCGATGTGTATTCCGAAGCCGGGCATGGCGTTGGCAGCGGAGTGGTCGGACTGGCCTTGATACCCTCGCAGGTAAGTCCGGCCTGGAACTCCTCGTCCGCGGTCAGCCCGCTCAAGTCGACCCCTGGTTGTCCATTGGGCAGCGTCACCGATGTGTCGAGGCACGGGCTATTCGGATCCGTCACGCCGTAACACGGCACCGACCCGGCGACCAGGCCGCTGTCATACCGCCAGTTGAAACCAATCCAAGGCTTGAAGAAACCTGTTCCCGGTGTTTGATATTGCACATGCGTGGTCTCGTTAAACCGTTCGTCATGGTCGATGCGAAACGGATATCCTCCACTCTGCACGGTAGCGCCGGCCCCTGCTGACTGCGGCGGGAAGAAGCGTGCGGATACGGAAGACATAACCACGAACGCACTGATGTTGTGATAGTTGGGGACATCCGCACGTAGCGCGAAACCAGGGATCTTCGAGTTGTGCCAGTCGATAGGAAAGGTAATGGGCGTATTGCCCAGGACACTAAAGTCGAAGGCGTTGTGGGTGTACTTCCAAATGTAGTCTCCGCTGAAGACAAAATTCTTACCAGCCGCCTGCTGGAAGCCGGCGTGGAACTCGTTGCGGTAACCAGGTTGGAGCGTCCCAGAAACACCCGGCGAGCAGAGGAGCAGAGGAGCCAGTACGGGATTGGAACACCCTGAGCTCGAGAGCACCAGGTTCTCGTTGAACGGCGATTCCAAAGTGCGCGCATAAGAGACTCGCAGCACCGTGCTGGTAGGCTTGAGGCTGTAAGCGATGCCCACGCGTGGCTCCGCTTGGCGGGCAACCGTGAGACCGTTGTATAAGTCGCCGCGGATGCCGACATTGAAGAGCCAATTCCCGGCCTTGATCTGATCCTCGACATACAGGGCCAATTCCTTTACATCGGTGTGGCCGAAATAGCTGTAAAGGCCTCCTCCACGGGTCAGATCGTACGGTGTAAGAACCGAATTCCAGGTGCCGGTAGGGTTCACTGCCGGGTCATTCGATACAAAGCCAAACCCAGCGCATTGCGTGGGATCGGAAAATCCCGGCTGCGGAGTGCCGTTAGCGTCGACGCACGGAGAATTATAGGTGGGATCGACGATGCCGAGACTGTCGTTCTCACGCAGGAATGTCTGCTGGTAGACCGCGCCCAGCTTGATGTTGTTGATTCCCTTCTGATAGGAAAAATCTGAGCGGAGCCCGGCATTGGTAAGTGTCCGATACTGTGCGATCGATGAGGTTTGCAAATTGGCGGGACCCAGGTCGGCCAAGGGATTACCGCTGGGATAGTAATTGTATGCATCCCGGCGAACATAGGCGCCAAAGTTCAGTACCGCACTGGTTCCGAAGATGCGGGTATAGGTGGGCGCGATATCGAAGGTTTCAATCTTCGAGAGCTGGTCGGCATTCCCGACGTTAGCGAAGACCGGGTCGGAGCTGGTGCCGCCGCTGACCACGTTCGACACGTTCAGGTTATCGTAGGCGTTTGGCGTCTGGAACCACGAGCGGCTGTAGTTCAGGTTCAGATGAACGGAATCCACCGGCGTAAATTGATAGTCCACCCGGTCAAAGGCATTCTCCTCGTTCCCTTTGTCATGAAAGACCACGAACTCCGGCGGATCCAGGAATCGGCCGGTATTCAGTCCATCGAATTCGACGAAGTTTCCCCAGTTCTTGCCGCCATAGCCAAGGTCAAAACTTCCTGTCGCTGAACCAAACGCTCCATACGAGCTGGCAAAGTCGCCCGTTGGCTTGGTCAACCCTTGGCCCGACCGCGTGGTGGCGACAATCACTAAGCTGGTTTTTCCGCCGTACTCCGCCGGGGGCGCGCCTGATATCACCTCGATGGATTGAATCGAGTTGGACGGAAGCTGGTTGGAAAACACCTTGCTCTGCTGATCTGTGATCGGCTGACCGTCTACAGAGAAGGAATTGGATGCGTGGTCGCCAAGGCCGTGAAAAAGACCGTTGGAGTCGGCGGCGACGCCGGGCGACGATAGCGTTACCAGAGAACTTAGAGAAGATGACTGGCTTTCGAGCGGCAATTTCTGAAAGAGTTTACGATCTATGTCGGTGTGAAAGGTGGGGTCATTTTCCAACAGATCCTCTGCGCCCTCCACGGTCACAGTTGTGGAGCCGGCCGCCACATTCAAGGTAATGCCCACATTCACGCGTATCGCGGATCGCACATCTGCATCTTGAGCCACGGCGCCGAAGCCGGTGGCCTTGGCCGTAAGGTGGTAGGGATTGAAGGGTAGATTGGTGAATTGAAACCGTCCCGTGCTATCCGTCTTTGCAGTTCGGGCATACCCGCTGACCGGGTTCTCTACCGTGACGGTTGCTCCTGGCACGACTGCGCCGGATGGATCCGTAACTGTGCCGCTGATTGAGCCGGAGTTAGATTGTGCCTGGGCCGTCCAGAAGCCCGTCCAGAACATCGCTGAAAATACAAACACCCATACGAACGAGAGAATGCTGCGCGTAGGCATGCGCATGAGAAGCCTCCTGAGATTCCTGATTTTTGAGACAGAGCTGCTTAAGAGTTGGCAGTCTGTACAGGCGGAGGCCGAGTGAAGAGGGAGAATCCAAAGAAGAATTGGACACGTATCGGCTGCAGCGCAGTCGATACCCTTGCCGCGACGAAGTCGGTGCGCGGCAGAAGCTGCGGAACGGACGGTTGAACGACCAGGTGCGCGACGTGGCAAAACGCGCAATCGGACTGGACCGCTTGGCCGTCCGCGTGCGTGTGCCCGGCTTGCACGATCCCGCCGAGAGTAATGAGCGCGCAGCAAAAGAAGCCGAGCACCACCCATAGCAGATGACGTGTTCTTTGATTACGGCTGCGCCTTGGCATAGGGGCCTCCATAGATCCTGTGTTTTTTCGTTCGACGTTGCTTTATGCGAAAGCAATGTCCACAGGTGGAGGCCGGATGAAGAGAGAAACTACAGAGAAGTGCCGGGGACGGACCGGCTGCAACGCAGCTAATATTGCCGCCACGACAAGCACTCTCGCGGGCAAAGACTGCGGAATCGACGGTTGAACAACGACGTGGGCAGTATGGCAAAGTGCGCAATCAGGCCGAACTGCTTGACCGTCAGCGTGCGTATGCGAAACCTGCACGATCGCGGTGCAGACAACCAGTGCACAGCACAGGAAGCCAAGCGCCACCCAGAGCGAACGACGTGCTCTCCGATTGAGGCAGCCACTTAGCATTGTTAGCGAGTATAACGCAGAGGCGCCCCTGATTTCCTGTGAAGTTTGTTGGCATTGACGAACTTCATGCGGTCCCGGCAGAACGGGACCGCACACGCGGCTATTGCATGGTGCCGCGTACAGGAAGTCCGGGTGCTCGCAGCAGCTATTCTTTGCCCTCCCGCAAGGCCTGGTACACGGTTACCTTTCCATCGACAACGTTGGCCACGTAGCGGCCAGCGGAGAGAAACTGCATAACCTTCTTCCCTTCCCGAGCGAGTTTTGCCCAGCGCGAGTTCGTGCTCGCGTTTTGCTCTACCCCGCGCAGAGTAGCACCCTCGAATGGGAAAACCACTTCCCGCAATTTCGATCGCGAGGTCCGGCGGACGGGATAACTCTCATCCTTAAGAGTCACCGTTTTGGCGTTTTCTGCCAGAACCTGCCGCCACACGGAAACAAGAGTGTCTTCTAAGCTCTTGGCCATTGGCCATTTCTCCAGCACTCGAGACTTTGACCTCAAATGCACCCGCCCGCTGATAAGAGATCCTTGACACCAAACGCTTATCGGCATTTAATCGCGCTCGTTCTCTTTTCCGTTTTGAAACTATGCGCCTCAGCGTTTCGCTTCTCATTACGGGCTCTCTGCTCATCTCCATCGTAGCCTGCAGGCGATCGCCACCCGCAACCGCCGCCGGCGACGGGGCAGATTGGCCCATGTACGGAAGGAGCACCGACGAGCAGCGGTTCAGCCCCCTAAGCCAGGTCAACGAGCAGAACATTGGACGGCTCGGCCTCGTCTGGAGTAAAGAACTGGGCACCACCCGCGGTCTGGAAGCTACTCCCATCGTCTCCAACGGAGTCATCTACACTACGGGCGAGTGGAGCGTCGCTTTTGCGCTGGATGCTAAAAGCGGCGCAATCCTCTGGACCTTCGATCCCAAGGTAAATCGCGCCCACGCCCGCACCATCTGTTGCGACGTGGTGAATCGAGGAGTCGCCCTCTACCACGGCAAGGTGTATCTGGGCACGCTCGACGGCCGGCTCCTGGCGCTCGACGCAAAGTCAGGACACCCGGTTTGGGAGGTACTTACCGCGAATCAATCCAATCCCTACGCGATTACCGGAGCGCCTCGCATCGTCAAGGGAATGGTTCTGATCGGTAACGCCGGCGGGGAGTTCGGAGTGCGGGGTTATCTCTCTGCATACCAGGCGGAAAGCGGGAAACTAGTCTGGCGCACCTACACCGTGCCCGGCGATCCCTCGCTGGGGTTCGAGTCCAAAGCACTGGAGACTGCCGCGAAAACCTGGCACGGAAAGTGGTGGGTTGCAGGTGGCGGAGGCACGCCGTGGGACTCAATTGTTTATGACCCGGCCCTCGACCTCATCTACGCCGGCACGGGCAATGGAATCGTTTGGTACCGCGATCTGCGCAGTCCAGGCGGAGGCGACAATCTGTATATCGCCTCCATATTGGCGCTGCGCCCAAGCACTGGGGAGTTGGTCTGGTACTACCAGGTAACCCCGGGGGACGACTGGGACTACGACGCAACGCAACCCCTGATGCTCGCAGATCTGAAGATCGGCGGCGCAGTGCGCAAGGTCATCATGCAGGCATCGAAGAACGGGTTTTTCTACGTGCTCGATCGCCAGACGGGCCAGTTTCTTTCCGCGAAGCAGTTTGTCAACGGCGTTACCTGGGCCACCGGAATCGATTCCAGGAGCGGACGTCCGATCGAATCGCCAACCGCATACAACGGCCTGCAGGCGGTCCTCGTTTCTCCTGCACCGGGTGGCGCTCATAACTGGTATCCCATGGCGTTTAATCCTGGAACGGGCTTGGTCTACGTGCCGGCAAGAGAGGGCTCCCCCGCGCTGCACGCACCGAACAAGAACTGGATCTCAAACACCACCAACTGGAATCTCGGCGAGGATGCAGCGTACCACGGGCCGCTCCTGGCTAAGTTCCGGTCTTATCCTCAAATGACTGGTCACCTGATCGCCTGGAATCCGGTCGAGCAGCGTCAAGTGTGGAACGTCTCTCTTCCCCTGATCGAAAGTGGTGGCGTGCTGGCGACCGCGGGCAACCTGGTCTTCCAGGGCCGATCCGACGGAATGCTCTGCGCCTATCGCGCCACCGACGGCAAGAAGCTGTGGGAGTTCTACGCGGGCACAGGCATTATGGCTCCGCCGGTCACCTATCTCCTCGGGGGGATGCAATATATTACGCTGATGGTTGGCTGGGGCGGCGCTGCCGGAACCAACAATCTCCCGGGCAGCGGGCCGGTAAAACCCGGCTTTGGCCGCGTTCTTACCTTCTCCCTGGACGGCAACGCAAAACTCGACATTCCTCCCTACGGACATCAAGGGCCGCCTTCCCCTGCGATCCACATGCGCGCCACGCCGGCGACTCTCCGCGAAGGTCAAATCCTATACATGCGCCAGTGCTTTTACTGCCACGGAGTGGGGGCCATCGCCGGCTCTGGAGTTCCTGACCTGCGCTATGCTACTGCCGCAACCCATCATCAATTCGCGGCCATCGTGCTGGGAGGCGCCCGCCAACAAGGTGGCATGCCAACGTTCAAAGACGCGCTCAAGCCGGAGGAAGTGCGGGCGATTGAGGCCTATATCTTGTCTCGCGCGGCCGCCGCGGCCAAGCCGCCCGCACGCAACACTCCTTGAGCGGATGTTACCTTTACCCCACGAACAACAAAATCTAAACCCTGCGCTTTCCAGGAGGCAACACCCATGAACGAACCACAACCCGATCAAATTATGCAGGTGGGAATGGGATTCTTGGCGTCGAAAACGCTGTTGAGCGCCATTGAAATGGAACTGTTCACCGAGTTGGGTGACCGGTCCGAGCCTCTTGAAATGCTGCAGGGAAGGCTGGGGCTGCATCAACGAGCGGCGCGGGATTTTCTCGATGCGCTGGTGGCGCTGAAATTTCTCGAACGCCATGATGGCAGGTACTGCAACACGCCATCGACCGCGTTCTTCCTGGATAAGCGCAAACCGTCCTACATCGGCGGCATTCTTGAGATGGCCAACCACCGGCTCTATCCGTTCTGGGGCCATCTCACCACCGCGCTGCGTACTGGCTCCCCCCAGAACGAATCGAAAGATGGCGGCCCCGACCCTTTCATACCTCTTTATGCCGACCCCGCGCGGTTGAAACAATTCCTGGCAGCCATGACCGGCATAAGCCATGGGGGCAACATGGCCATCGCACGCCTCTTCCCATGGCAGCAATACAAAACGGCTGTCGATGTCGGAACCGCCCAGGGCGACTTGATCACGCAAGTGGCCCTGGCCAATCCGCACATCGAGGGGACTGGATTCGATCTCCCGGCGGTTGGTCCCATTTTCGAAGATTATGTTGAGGTCAACGGGCTTTCCAGCCGGGTGAGGTTCGCTCCCGGGAGTTTCTTCGAACAGCCCTTGCCCAAAGCGGACGTGGTCATGATGGGTCACATCCTCCACGATTGGGATCTGGAGACAAAGCGCATGCTGATCGCCAAAGCTTTTCAAGCGTTGCCGCCCGGGGGCGCCTACATTGTCTACGAATGCATCATTGACGATGATCGCTCGAGCAACGCCTTTGGCTTGCTGATGAGCCTGAACATGCTGGTGGAAACCGCCGGCGGGTTCGACTACACCGGGAGAGACTGCACGCAGTGGATGAAGGAGGCAGGCTTCCGCGAAACACGGGTAGAGCATCTGGTCGGCCCCGACTCCATGGTCGTCGGTATCAAGTGACCCACTGTTGCATGACACAGCGTGCGTTCCCACTCCTCTTGCTTCACTAGCTGCCTGTAGAATTGCGCAAGGTTCGAGGCGTCAACATTGACTGGCAATATCCTGATACGAGCGGCCGATAAAGGCGACTTTGCGCAGTGGAAATTGCTTTGGGACGGCTACAACGCGTTTTACGGCCGCAAAGGACCAACCGCGCTTCCGGACAACATCACAAAGATGACATGGTCGCGCTTCTTCGATGGGTATGAGCCGATGCAGGCTCTGGTCGCGGAGCAATCGGGGCAGCTACTCGGCCTCGCGCACTTCCTCTTTCACCGCACCACGATTTCAATAGAGTCAATCTGCTACCTGCAAGACTTATTTACCGTGGAAGGTGCAAGAGGCAAGGGAGTAGGCCGCGCGCTGATAGAAGAGGTCTATCGATACGCAAAACAAGCAGGCTGCAGCCGAGTGTATTGGCACACCCATGAGACAAATGCAACCGCGATGAGGCTATATGACAAGGTCGCGGAGAAATCCGGATTTCTTGTGTATCGAAAGACCTTTTGATGGTCTCCCAGCTGTTCTCTAAGGCTGCCCTGGCGCAGCAGCACTGGCGGTTTCAATGCCTGGCTTTCAGTCGCATTGGCCAACCGTGAGATCCAGCTTGCGTTGAGATATCGCTTCTGATGGAGGGCTCGGGTGAAGCGTGAAGGCGTAATGCGTCAGATCAGGGCGAACTCATGGCTGCTCACGGCCGCTCTTATAGCAGTGCCAATCTTCGCGCAACGGCCCGTCGAACTCGCAGACCCCTTTGTTGGAACAAGCGGCGATCATGGACAGACGTTCCCTGGTGCGATACTACCGTTCGGCATGGTGGCAGCAAGTCCGGACACCTATCCAAGCTCGCTAAACCACGATGCTCACGCTGGGTATAACTATGAAGACAAGAAGATAGTTGGTTTCTCACACTTCAGGATGAGCGGCGTGGGTTGTGAAGGGCTCGGCGGGATCCTTTCCATCCTGCCGCTGACCGGCGATCCAAACTCTCTAGACCCAGCCACGTATGCGCAGCTCTATGACAAGGCATCAGAAATTGCTAGCCCGGGGTACTATGCCGTCAGGCTGATGCCCTCTTCAATTCTTGCGGAGCTGACCGTAACCCAACACGCTAGCCTGCATCGTTACACCTTCCCACCGAATACCGCAAAGATGCTCCTTCTGGACCTGCGAAGAGGTTCGCAGATCGTCGATGAGGCAGAGATCGCTCTCGCTAATGGGCAGGATCTGGAAGGAAGCATCAGAACCAGGCAGATGTGTAACGGAGAAGAATGGAAACCAGGGTGGTACAAACTCTACTTTTATATTGCGGTCGGTGCCCGGGTGCAATCGATGAAGTTGGGCAGACCTGGGGCCCTGCAACCAACCACATCCGCAAAAGGAAAAGACGTGGTTGCCGAACTCAATCTGACCCGGGACACTCGGACTCCCGTTGTGGTCAAGATCGGTTTTTCGGAGATTGACACCGAACATGCAAAGGAGCAGCTCAATCTGGAAGTCGGAGGTCGGAGCTTTGATGCCACGCGGAAGAGCGCAGACGAGTTGTGGAACACCGCCCTGAGTCGTGTAGTTGTGGACGGCCCTGCTGATTTGAAGAGAGTCTTCTATACCAGTCTCTACCACTCGATGCTGTTGCCCGCCGCGGTTTCCAACGTAGATTCACAGTATCGCGGCACTGACGAGAAACTTCATACGTCGGTCGGCTTCAGATACCACAGCAGCTGGACGCTATGGGATACCTATCGGACGCAGATGCCGCTGCTGTCGCTGCTGGACAAGTCAAGGGCACGCGATGTGTGTTCTTCATTGTCGGCGATCTTTACTGAGAGATATTCCGAGCAGGCGGTTGGCTATTGGCCCCTTCCCACTACTCGGTTGGAAGGCGCTGAGCAGTATCTACTCGACTCGATGAGAAAGGGCCTCTGTCGTACGTCCTACCAGACATTTGTCAACGTGCGAGACGCGCTGGCTGCCAGGCTGGAGGAGCGAAGAGACGGGTTGCCATACGAGCCCCGGCACACCGCCAGGACACTCGATGACGACTATGCAGCCTGGGCGGTAGGCGAATGGGCGGAGATGATCCACAGGCCCGGCGATGCGCGAACATACCATGAGATAGCTTCAAACTATCGAACCCTGTGGAATCCGGTAACAGGTTTCTTCGGCGCAAAGGACAAAGACGGTAAATGGTTGCCGGAGAAAGATCCAAAGGTCGTAGACGACGATTATCTTTATGAGGGCACAATGTGGCAGTATCGCTGGACAGTGCCGTTCGACCTCGCAGGCCAAACGGCGCTTATCGGCGGAAAGAAGAAATCCGCTACGCGGTTAAAGGAATTCTTTGACGCCGACCTTTTCACGATCGCGAATGAACCAGACATCAATTATCCATATCTGTTTGACTATCTTGGACAACCATGGCTCACGCAGCAGTATGTGCACCGAATCCTTCTCGAACCCATGAGAAATATCTATGGGTCACACGGTTTCTATCCGGAGCCTGTGATTCAAAGGGCATTTCGTGCCACGCCCGATGGTTTATTGCCCGAGATGGACGACGATGGTGGAACCATGAGCGCGTGGTTTGTGCTAAGTGCGCTAGGAATCTACCCGGTGACAATCGGCGAGCCTTTCTATTTCCTGACTACGCCTGTCTTTCACCATGTTGTGCTTCAACCGCATAACGGCAAGCGTTTCATAATCGATGTTCATGGTGACCCCGTTCACGACTTTTATATTCAGTCGGCCACACTCAACGGCCGAGAACTTTCGAGGGCTTGGTTGCGGGATTCTGAAATCCGTGCAGGCGGAACCCTCAACATCCGCGCAGGGCCAATAGCGAACAAGGCGTGGGGAGTGGCATCGACACCATACTAGCGGCCTGCGAAGAGTTATTTCGGCGTCAGTTTCAATAGCCTACTCGTCGGCGGCGTGTTGTCGGTGATCACCCCGACCCCGCTGTCCGTCAACACGTAGACGGCTCCGTCGGGCCCTACCCGTACATCACGAATGCGAGTGTGCAGATCCGTCAACAAGGGTTCTTCCGCAACGACCTTGTCATTTGACAGCGTCAGCCTATCCAGCAACATGCCGGCGAGTCCACCGACAAAGACGCTGTTCTTCCATTGCGAGAAGAGATCGCCGGTGTAGAGAGCCAAGCCGGAGGGCGCAATCACGGGATCCCAGTAGTAGACTGGCTGCTCCATGCCGTCTTTCGCCGTTATCCCCGCGCCGACCGGAGAACCGCCATAATCGATTCCGTGCGTGATCACGGGCCAACCGTAATTTCTTCCTTTCTCGATAAGATTTAATTCGTCGCCGCCCCGTGGGCCGTGCTCGGTTTCCCATAACCGGTCTGTGGCCGGATCGAATGCAAGGCCTTCCGGGCTGCGCAGGCCGTAGGCCCAGATCTCAGGCAGAGTCCCGTGCGTGCCGGCGAACGGATTACCAGGTGCCGGCTTGCCATCCGGCGTGATGCGAATAATTTTGCCCAGGTCATTGTCCAACTTTTGCGCCACATCCCATGGTGCTGGACCCGCGCTGTCTCGATCGCCGATCGAAACGAACAAATTACCGTCCCGCCCGAAGGCAATGCGCCCACCAGTTTTCGTCGCGGCGGAAAGGCTGCCGTGGCTCGGAATGGCGGGCGTGGTATGAAAGATGACATGAACATCAGTCAGCGCACTCTCAGCTTCATCGAGCCGCGCTCGGGCAACGTAAGTATTGCTACTGTTTTGATCGACCCACTCGAAAAAGGTGAAGAACATGCGGCGGTTGGTGGCGAACTGAGGATCGAGGGCCACGTCAAGAACGCCGAACTCCCGCGCAGAGGATACGGCGGAAAGCCCGGCGAGGGGGGCGGAAAGGACGCCTCGTTTATCGAGGAGCCGCATCGTGCCAGGCAATCTTTCAGTGATGAGAATTTTTCCGTCGG
Source organism: uncultured Acidobacteriaceae bacterium (assembly GCA_963711525.1). GTDB lineage: Bacteria > Acidobacteriota > Terriglobia > Terriglobales > Acidobacteriaceae > PALSA-350. Next base: position 1,476,319 of record CAVQEO010000001.1, read on the forward strand.
GAAGAAATGCCATAGACCAAGGCGCGTGCAGAGTGGTGGCGAGCGTGGTGATCGTGAAAGGCGCGGTCGCGTGGAAGGGCGCGCGGGTCTGTTCGGGAAAGAGCGGCTTGTCGTCGCTTTTCTCCGGTGGGCGCGCGTCCACCGGCTGGCCTTCCACCGTGGCGTAGACCGTAAAGTCCGGTCGCCATCGGCTTTGGTGGGCTGAATCCGGTCGCTGGTCCGATGGAACTTGTGGGTTTTTAGATGTTGGTGTGGGTCCGCCCGCTTGCCCAATCAGCACGGTGGGGAGGAAAGCCAGCCAAACGAACATCATTATTTTCTCAAGCATGGGTTTGGCGTCCTTAACCGAGTCTGGAGAAAAACGAGCGCAGGCGTCCTTGGAGGTCGCTGGGGGAGCAGAAATGCATTCTTTCTCGTCCTCAGTGTACCGAAGTTGTCACAGGGTGGAATCCGAGCTATTCGAATATCGCCTGTCATGGGTGAAAATCCGGCTTGGCTGCTTCGCGAGCACCATCCACCTCAATACTGACTATTGGCAATAAATATGTGATGGTGGCAACCCCCTACTTCCTATTGCTTTCCCATACAAAGGGTGCTATCTATGACTATATATGGCACTCCAATAGGAGCATCCAGTGCTTGACAAGACAGATGCTTAGTTGGGCACGCTATCGCTTATGACTTTTCTCCGGCAAAGGAGGTGTGATGCGTAAGCTCAGAGCGTTATGGATGCGATTGAGCGCGATGTTCGGTGGCAGGCGATTCGAGGATGACTTTTCTGCCGAACTTGAAAGTCACCTCCAGATGCACATCGAAGATAATCTGCGTTCTGGGATGACTACAGAACAGGCGCGACGGAATGCTCTGACGACGCTTGGGGGGGTGGCGCAGGCTCAGCAGGCTTACCGCGAGCGCCAAAGGTTGCCGTGGCTCGAAACGCTCTGCCAAGACATTCATTTCGGCCTACGGATGCTACGCAAGCATTCTGGCTTTACTACAGTTTCCGTTCTAGCGCTGGCTCTTGGCGTTGGCGCCAACACTGCGATTTTCTCCGCCATGAAGGCAGTATTGATGGCTCCGCTGCCGTACAACGATCCCAGCCGAATTGTAGCGGTTTGGACAACTAATCCCGCGAGTGGAGGTCAACCCCTGCCAAGCACGGCAGGAGATTTCGCGGCGTGGAAGCGAAGCGGCATCTTCGAGGATCTAGCTCCGTCCTATGACGATGAAAAGACATTGACCGGACAGGAGGCGCCGCAACTTTTGATCGGGTATGCGGTATCGGCGAATTACCTCAGGATACTTGGCGTTGCTCCGCAGATTGGACGGCTCTACACAGAGGAAGAGGACAAGCCAGGGGGACCGAAGGTAGCAGTTCTGAGTGATCGCCTCTGGCGAACAACATTCCACGCTGATCCCAACCTCGTAGGGAAGACGATCGTGCTGGATGGAAGCTCCTATACAGTGCTCGGCGTTATGCCCCGCGGGTTCAATTATCCGACTACAGTCGAGGTCTGGACGCCATCGGCGATGGCCCCGTCGGCTTTTGACGATTTCAAGAACACATACGTGCGCATTCTCGGCCGGCTCAAACCTGGCGTGACACTGCAGCAGGCACAGAAAGCAGTGAATGAGGTAGAAGCAGTGGTCGCCGCCTCTCATCCAGATACGGACAGCGGCAATCACGTTGTCCTGGTGCCGCTTCGTGAACAATTAACCGGCGATGTTCGCAGGCCGCTACTCATTCTTATGGGCGCGGTTGGGCTCGTGCTGCTGATTGCGTGCGCCAATGTGGCTGGATTGGCTTTGGCGCGCGATGCCAAACGGCAAAAGGAAATAGCAGTCCGGCTCGCTCTGGGAGCAACGCGTTTGCGGCTCTTACGGCAGTTCATGACGGAGAGCCTACTGCTGGCTATCCTTGGCGGTACAGCCGGGGTGCTGCTGGCTCTGGCCGGCACGCATTCTCTGCTGATTCTCTTTCCCAACGATGTAGCGAATCTGAACATCCCGAAAATAACAGAGATCCCGATGGATCGCGGGGTCTTTCTGTTCGCTATCGCTGTCACGCTGCTTACAGCACTCCTTTCCGGCATTGCTCCAGTACTAAGGGCCCTGCAAACCGAGGCTAACACTGCCATCAAGGATATGGCCCGAGGAAACAGCAGCCAATCGAATCGTGCGCGGAGCGCAATCGTTATAGGCGAAATAGCGCTGTCACTGGCGCTGCTGACCGGCGCGGGGTTGGTGCTAACGAGTTTTCGCAAAGTGATAAACACAGACCTGGGTTTTCAGGCAGACCGCCTTCTTTCTCTGCAGGTGTTTCTTCCCCCTGACCGCTACCCGCGTAACGGCCAGGCACGGCGGGTGTTCGTCGAACAGGTGGTTAGAAAACTGAATGCCATGCCAGGCGTAAAGTCCGCTGCTGCGACCAACTTCCTGCCTTTGAGTGGTTTTTGGGGGCAAACCAGTTTCCTGCTTCGCGGACAAGCTCCGCCGCAGCGGGGGGAAGGCCCGGAAGCCGACAATCGCGTCATCACTCCTCAATATCTTCACACCATGAATATTCCCCTGCTTCGTGGACGTACGTTCACCGAGGCTGATCGCGCCGGCGGATTACAGGTAGCCTTAATTAATCAGACAATGGCAAGGCAAGTCTTCAAGGATAGGGATCCGATAGGCGAAGAATTGAATCTGGGCACTGCCGGCAAGCCAGACTGGTGGCGCATTGTAGGTGTTACCGGCGACGTGAAAGCGTTTGGCCAAGACCAGCCCACCCATGCGGACATATATCGGCCTTTCGATCAGTATCCATTTCCACTGATTGCGTTCACTTTGCGAACAGAGACTGATCCTGCGTCCATGGTGCGGGCAGCGCAACAAACATTGTGGAGCATTGATCCTAATCTGCCTGTGTTCAAGGCAATCCCTATGGACGTGCTGGCCAATCAAACGCTTGGAGTGCGCAGAGCGAGTTCAGTATTGATCTCCTCGGTTGCGCTTTTGGCTTTAATTCTGTCATGCATCGGAATTTACGGAGTCATGGCACAAACCGTTGCGCAACGGACTCAGGAGATCGGCGTGCGGATGGCGCTCGGAGCACAGCGCAAGGATGTTGTGCGGATGATCATGGGTTTTGGTATTCGGTTGATGTGCGCCGGTGTCATGATTGGCTTGGCCGGGGCCTTTGCATCCTCCCGCTTTCTGGCAAGCCTCCTCTACGGCGTCAAGCCCAGTGACCCGCTCACGCTTATCGCGGTCTCTCTACTTTTCGTGGCCGTGATCCTCCTCGCCAGTTTCATTCCCGCCCGCCGCGCAGCGAACGTCGACCCCGTGGTGGCGCTCAGGTATGACTGATGCTTCGACGGCTCGCCGGTCGTGTTCGGAGACCCTTCCTTCTCTTCTGGACACTATTCTTCACGGGTAGCTGCGAATGGAGTGGCGTTGAAGAAGGAGAGCCGCTGCGCCACGAAGCCGGGCAACGTCGCCTTCATGCGTAGGCAAAAGGCGTGGTGCATTTCTCGTTAAGGTCAACTCGTCCAGCTCGGCTTGTATGATCGGCGCAAACCGGTCCCAAGCCGAAGTGATATCGCCCGCAATCAGGACAACCTCCGGCGACAATGCAGCTGTCACCATCCGCAAACCCTTCCCAATGTATTTAGCCTGTTTTGCCAAAGCAGCTACAGCGTGCCCGTTTCCCTCTTCAGCGAGGTTAAGCAGTTCATGAAACGTCAGGCGCTTGGCCTTCGGTTCCAACTCGCCGTAGTAGCGCAGCGCGGCGTTACACGATCCAAAAACCTCCCAGCACCCGTTCTGTTTACAAGCACAGCGCGGGCCGGAGGGGTCGATGGAAATATGACCAAACTCGCCCGCCATTCCGTCCCGGCCGGAAATTATTTGTCCATTTGCCAGAATTCCCGCTCCGATTCCTTCTGAAACAGTAATCAGTACCGCATCACGAACGCCATCCATTCTCCCCAACGAGAGCTCGGACATAAGACAAGCGGTGGCGGCATTTTCCATTTCAGTGGGCAGCCCCATCCGGCGCTCAACTACTTGCTTGATATCGTATTTCGGCCACTTCAAATTGGGAGCAAAGATAAGGCAATGCGATTCCTTATCAACGCGCCCTGGAACGCTGATGCCAATTCCTTCCACAGACTTTTTGGGATAGCTGTCCCTGATTCGCTGCATGCAGTCAATCATGGCGGCAACCGACTTGGACGGATCCGAACCCAGGGGGAGCGTAGATCGGGACAACAGGCGGCCGTTCAGGTCGAACATGGCGACGGTAACTTGCCGGGGGTGAATGTCGGCCGCCAGGACGACAAGCTCATCATTCAAGACCAGCATCGTCGGACGCCGTCCGCGCGGCAACTGCGCTACGGCTCCTTCGCGGATCCATCGCTCCCGAATCAATTGCTCTATGATTTGTGAGACAGTGCTGCGCTGCAATCCCGACACCCGCGCAAGGTCCGCTCTGGAAATTGGCTGACGCGCATGTATCAACTGCAGAACGATCTCTCGGTTAATATGGCGGGCCGTTTCGCTGGAGGCCGACTCAATCGCATTCAGGTCAACGCGTCCCATCCCCTTCGTCGCTTGCCAGGAATTCTTCAAGGCGTCTCCCAGTACGTTCATCGTCTCCGTCGGGCCGGAGTCCCCCGCAGCTATCGTAACTATCGCCGCCAGACACTCTGTTTATAAACGGAGATGTCAAAAGAACCGGCATTGTTTTGGCGAAAATCCGCACCGCTCTCCCAGAGTGGCGTGCTGCCCCACCCATAGGCCGGTTGGCCCAATGAGGCGTCGCAATGACATAAAACGGCGCCTCGACTCCCTTGACAATCGCCAAATTATACAGTTATAGTTCGGGTCGCCTACTAACTGATCGAGGACTCGGTGTTCTAGTCCGGGCCACGACAGGTGTTGGGCCACAAGCGGAGCTCCGACGGAATAAACCGAGTCTTTAAGCATCGGCCGTAAACATTAATATTTAGTTCGTCGTACCAACAATTGTTTTGAGGAGACGCCATGACAGAGAGGCCAGAAAGGCCAGAAAGGGCAGAACAGCGGGCCGGATCGAGACTAGCTACGAGATGGCTGTGGGCACCGTTGCTGATCCTAACGCTGATGGGGGCTGCGAGAGCCAAAGGGCAAGTACTCTATGGCACCCTCACTGGGACCGTTACGGATAAAACCAGCGCCGTGATTCCGAATGCAGCCGTCACCTTGACCGACCAGTCCACTGGGCAGGTGCGCACTGCAACCGCCAACGCTCAGGGCGACTACGAATTGACCAACCTCCTACCGGGTACGTACACCGTGGCGGTGCAGCAGCCGGGCTTCGCGGCCTTCACGGAGAAGAACATCGCAATCGAGATCAACCGGCAAGCACGCGTGGATGTGACACTGCAACCGGCGGGCGTAACCCAGGTGGTAACAGTCACGCAAGCTGCGCCCATGCTCCAAACGGAAACGGCGGAGGTGAACCATGAGATCAGCGAAGAGCAGCTTGCCCAACTCCCCGTCACCTCCAGCCAGGGCCGCAACTATCAGTCGCTTTACACGCTCATTCCTGGGGCAGCTGCTGTCCAGGAACAGAACTCCACTGCTTCCAACCCGTCGCGCGCCATGTCGCTGAACGTGAACGGTGTCGAAGACATGAGCAACACCACCCGCATCGACGGCGCGGTGAATACCTACGGCTGGCTACCCTACCTGGTTGCCTACGTTCCACCAGCGGATTCCATCCAGACGGTCAACATCGTCACCAACTCCTTCAACGCTGAGCAAGGCGTGGCTGGAGGCGCTTCCATCAACGTAATTACCAAGAGCGGCACCAGGAACTTTCACGGCAGCTTGTGGGAGTATTACCAGGACGGTGGCATCAGTGCGCGCCCTTATACGGCGACCCCGCTGTCACAGCCTACTCTGCCCAAGAACATCTTTAATGAATACGGCTTTTCCATCGGCGGCCCTATCTATATTCCCCGGATCCTGACCCGCAAAGACAAACTTTTCTTCTTCCAGGATTTCGATCGGACCACGCGACGCCAATTGATTACCGGAACCCAGACGGTGCCGACCACCGCCATGCTCGGTGGGGATTTTTCGGCAGTGACCGGCGGAGCCGGGGCGGCCAACACCACGTTGTACGATCCGCAGCCCGGCGGCGCCGGACCCTACCTGCCGGTCGGCTCTCGCCCGACCTTCCTGTCTGAATACGGCTGCAACTGCATTCCGGCATCGCGCCAGTCGATCGCCGCAGCCAAGATGTTGGCTCTGCTTTCGCCGATCTCGTCGCAGATAACGAATCCAAATTATGCTGCCCAGCTGGCTAATGACTATCTGGGCAGCGGAACACTCGGATATAACCGCAATCAGTCGGACACGAGAATTGATTACATTGCCAGCCCGAACACGACAGTGTTCGGGAAGTATGCCATCGAACCGTTTTCCGTGACCGATCCCCAGGAGTTGGGCGCAGCTGGGGGCGGCACCTTCGACGGCGGACAACCCGGAGCAGCCAGCGGGCGTATTCAGAGCGTGGGCCTGGGCGCCAGCCACGTCTTCACCTCTAACATGGTTGTCGATGCAGACTTCGGCTATACCCGCCAGGTGACAGGGGCGCAGTCCACCGTCGACATTGCTGCTGGCGACTTCGGCCTCAATGTGCTGCAGATCCCTGGCACCAACGGCGTGGGATCGAATTACGTCGGCCAGCCCACTTTCGCGTTTGGATCGGCGACGTCGGTTACCGGCGGGACGAGTGCCTTTTCGTCCCTGGGAAACAGCAACGGCGCCAACCCGTTCCTGTTCCGCGACAACCAGTTCACGGGGGACGTGAACCTGAGTTGGAACAAGGCCACGCACGCCATGAAGTTTGGTTTCACTTACTATCACTTCCTGCTGAACCATTTTCAACCAACCAGCGGCGGCGGAGTCAGCAGCCCGCGCGGCGGCTTCATGTTCCAGGGCGGGATGACCAGCAATTCGGCCAGCGTGATTACCGCCTACAATGCACTGGCGGATTTCCTGCTCGGTTTGCCTAACAACGGCACTGGGATCGCCGTGGCGAAGGAGACGCAGCTTACCAATCCTAATTCGGTGCGCTGGTCTGAGATTGCCGGCTACGCACAGGATCAATGGACGGCAACCCCCAAGCTAACCGTTAACTATGGACTGCGCTACGAATTCTATCCGCCGCCCTATCGCGATCATACCGGCGTCTATCGCCTGGATCCGACGCTGCCGCAGTCGGCCAACGTGATTGTGGGCGGCGTGAACGGCCAGCCGGAGAACGCCGGTTACCAGATGGGTTGGGGCACGATATTTCCCCGCCTCGGCATTGCTTACCGCCTCAGCGACCGATGGGTGGTTCGTACAGGAACCGGTCTTACCTCAGACCCGGATAGTTTGCGCTTCCTGCGCGATGCGTTCCCCGAGGATATTTCACCCACCTACAGCGGAACAGCCACCGGCACGGTTGCAGTTGATCCCACGACGGGCACGCCCTTGACTCTGGTAAACGGCATTCCCCCGCCGGTCTTCCCCAACTTCTCCTCTGGCTACGCTTCCCTTCCCGTCAGCGGGTCCACCAATACGGCGCCGGCCAATTACCGCCGTGGTTATATCGAGAGCTGGAACCTGTTCGTCCAGGGAGACTTGGGCGCGAGGCTGGTAGCGAACGTCGGGTATGTGGGGACACGGGCGGTCCGGCAGTTGGCCCCCGTTACCTTGAATGCGGCGCCTCTGCCCAGCGGTTCGACGCCCTGCATGGCGAATGGACAATACAATCCTTCAACGCCCTATTACACCCACGCACTGGGCGCAAACCCGTGTAATTTCGCCGCCAACGAACTCATCAACACCGAGAACTGCTCCAGCAGCACCAGCGCCCTTTGTTACAACACCGGCGGCATCACCATGAACGAGCCCATCTTCTCCGCCAACTACAACGGGCTGCAGGCGCAGCTGACGCGCCTGGCCGGGCGTTCGTCGCAGTTCGGACTGGTCTACACATGGTCCAAGGCCATGAACGATGAGGACAACGGCGCCGGCTCCGGTTCCAACGGGACGGCATTCTCTTATCCCGCGTACTTTTCCATGAATCGCGCCTTAGCCCTGTACGACCACAAGAACAACCTGCAATTCTGGGGGATCTATACCCTGCCCCTCGGAGCCGGCCAGCGTTGGGTAAACCATGGCGTTGCCGGCGCGATCATTGGCGGCTTCCAGCTGAATGGGCAGCTCAGCCACATCAGCGGCGCCCCGTTTTCCGTGTCGCCGTCGGCCTCCACGATCAACGACCCGGGCAACACGCAGTACGCCAGCCTGGTCAAGCCTTACCATCAGCTGGGTGGGCACAACCGAACCCCGGGAAACACTTCTGTTTCCAGTGGCAGGGCATGGTTCGATCCAACGTCATTCGCCAATCCGACGGAGCCCAAGTATTCGCCCACCCAGACGCCTTCGGAAATCGTTTCTCCCGTCTTCGGCAATACCTCGCGTGACGCGTTCCGTGGTCCGGGAGTCACTTATATCAACGCCAGCGTCTTCCGCTCCTTCCACGTGTATCGCGAGTCCGCTTTCGAGATTCGCTTTGAGGCGTTCAATGCGCTGAATCACGCAATTCTCAGCAACCCGAACGTGACCGTGGGCGCCGGAACGTTCGGCTACATCACCAGCTTCGGCAGCACCTCTCCAACGGCCCCACGCGTGCTTCAGTTCGGTGGCCGCTTCAACTTCTGATCCTTTCGGCTGGCATCTTTGTGCGGCAGCCTGGCTTTGGCAATCTGCCGCTTACTCCTTCTCTTCAATGGCTGCAAAACCAATGGCCTTCGCGTTTTCTGATAGAAAGACAGTGGATCGGCTTTCAGCTGAACCGAGGACGTAGAAGGAGATTTGCCATGAAGAATCCGAAGATTGCTCTCCTTGCCGCGGTAGCTCTTCTATCCGCAGTTTATTCGCTCGCGCAGACCGCGACCCACCGGCCGGCGATTCGCGGGATTTCCCATATAAGCGTGTACAGCTCGGACGCTGCCAAAACCGAGCACTTTTACGTGCATGATCTGGGCGGGGTGAAGCGAACAGACCCGGAGAATTCCGCCGGCGTCCGCTACTACTTCAGCCCAATCCAGTTTGTTGAAGTATTGCCCTTGCCCGCTGGGAATACTTCCATCAATCGCCTCGATCACGTGGCCTTTAACACCGCTAGTGCCGAAGGGTTAAGGAAGTACCTCGGCGAGCATGGCACCACCGTCCCGGCGAATGTCGAGAAGGGAAGCGACGGCAGCCAATGGTTTGACGTGAGCGATCCGGAGGGCAACAAAGTGCAGTTTGTGCAGCCGCCCGCCAGGCCATCGCCCGTCCCCACTAACCCGCTCAGCAATCACATGATCCACGTGGGCTACGTGGTGCATAATCCTGACGCAGAAAACACCTTTTACCGGGAAATCCTGGGCTTCCGTCCTTACTGGCACGGCGGCCGGAATGGCAAGACGGACTGGATTTCGCAGCAGGTGCCAGACGGCACCGATTGGCTGGAATATATGGTAGTCAGCGGCCCTGAGACCAGAGGCATTCCACCCACCATGTCGCAGGAGACCCTTGGCGTGCTTGACCACTTCTCCTTGGGGGTCTTCAACATGGAGAAAACGGTTGACCTGCTCTACGCCGGAGACCGCTTGACCGCGAAGCATAGCCCTCCGCAGATCGGACTTGATGGAAAATGGCAGCTGAATATCTACGATCCCGATGGCACCCGCGCCGAGATAATGGAGTTTCAGCCATCGGTCAAGCCATGCTGTTCTGACTTCACCGCCTCAAGCCCCACCAAGTAGCCCGGCAAAGTGAAATCACAATGAACCAACGGGGGTGACAACGATGACCGGCTGGCCGCCACGCCGCATTCTTCCTAGACTAGGTACGACGCTCGTCGTTGCCGGCATGGCCACCGCGTCATTGGGACAACGGGGTCACCAGGCAACGGGTGACTTTATGTTGGATCGCTCAGTCACCATTGTCGTAGGTAGCGACGAGCCTCGGGCGGTTCGGCTGGCAGCGGAGGATCTAGCAGGCGATTTTGCCAAGGTGTTGGGCACGACACCTAAAATCGTCACCCGCGTGGAGGATGCGGGGCCGCAACCGATCGTGGTGAGCGAACTGGACCACCTTTCGCCAGGGATGCAGCCCAAGGGATTGAGTGCGCCCGAATCGTTTTCGATCGCCGCTGTCGGTGCTTCGGGCAGCAAACACACCGTGGTGTTGTGCGGGGCTGACATGCGCGGCACAATCTATGCGATTTATCAGTTTTCCCAGGAGCATCTGGGGATCGATCCCATGTATTACTGGACCGATCACCTGCCCCGGCATCGCAGTCAAATCGCCCTGCCCTCTTCCTTGGCGGAAACCTTTCCCGCTCCGGTTTTCAAATATCGCGGCTTTTTCATTAATGATGAAGATCTTCTGACCGGATGGGCCCCCGGTGATAAGGACAAAACCGGCATCTCTCTCGAGGCGTGGAACAAGGTGTTTGAAACCATCCTGCGGCTCAAGGGAAATATGGTTGTTCCCGGAACGTGGATCTTTCCCGATGACGCGCAAGTTGCACTGGCGGGAAAGCGGGGCCTGATCCTTACCCAGCATCACGCAATTCCGTTGGGCCTGAATGTTGCCCGGTGGCCGAAGGATGTGCCTTACAACTACTCCACGCATCCCGAAGTTCTGGAGCGAGCCTGGACGGATGCGGTCGCGACCTATTCTCCCACGCAGGAAATTCTTTGGGATGTTGGATTGCGCGGTCTCTCCGACGTGAGCTACGCATCGATGGATCCCAGTGTGCAAAACAACGATAAGGCCCTCGGTGCGCTCATCAGCAAAGCCATCGCGGAGCAGATCAAGATTGTGCGTGCTGTCCGTCCCGATGCGAAGTTTGTGACCGATTTGTGGCAGGAGGGAGCACGGCTCGTCCAGCAGGGCGATCTGACCATCCCGCCCGATGTGACCACGGTCTGGGCAGACACCGGCTACGGCGATCTGCAGGATGGAGGTAAAGTTGCCGCCGGCGAAGGAGCTTACTATCACACGGCGATGATGAACAACCGCGCGAATCAGCTGACCGAAATGGTTCCTATCGAACGCATCGTAAGCGAGATGGGCCGCTACCAGAAGGCCGGGGCCACGGCATATTTTCTGCTGAACACAAGCGACATTCGCCCGGTGCCGATGGGATCTAACGCGGTGATGGAGTTCGCGTGGAAAGGGGTTCCACAGGGGGGCGCCGACGAATACTATCGCGAGTGGACCGGCGAGGAGTTCGGACCAAAGGCAAGCTCTGCTCTCGTGCAAGTGTATAAGGACTACTTCCACGCGCCGGCCCAGTTCGGCCAGCCGGCCAAAGAGTATGGCGACCAGCTCTACCATACCGAGGGGCGCCAGTTGATGCTGACTTATATGATCGATTCGCCTCTCTACACTGTGCCTAGCCAGGCCCCGAAGTGGGAGCCGCCGCGCTTCGTGCAATCCCGAAGCGGCGAGCCCCAGGGCAAGGAGTGGATGCTCGAGACGGCCAGGCACGAGATACAACAATGTGGGGATGCCCGGCCGCGATGGGACGAGGTGTGGCAGGAGGCCAATCAGGCGAAGTCGCTCATCCCTGTCGATCGGCAGCAGTTCTATAACGCTGCGGTGCTTACCATGATCACGATCAATCGCGAAAGCAACGACATGCTTTACTTGATCTCGAAATCGATTGTCGATGCACAGGATGGGCGGACAGCGGACGCAGAACGAGAAGCACAAGCGGCGGTAAGCGACGTGAGGCGGATCGAAGCCGCACAAAGCTGCGCCGAGTATGGGAAGTGGGCAAACTGGTATCGCGGGGACTGGCTCACCAATGTATCTCGCACCGGCGAAATAGCGGAAATCTTTGCGCACTATCTAGAAGACCCGCTGACGCGTCTGGCTCCCCCGCTGCTTTGGAGTAATTGGGAAGCGTATTACCACATTATGCGTTACGAACAGGACCGCTCAGCCGACGTGAAGTAAATCCTGATCTCATGGAAACCGGACGTTGGAAGTTATTGGTCTCTCAGCAGTTTCGCCGGGTTAATCGTGAGGGCTCGTCGGGCAGGAAGCCAAGTGGCCAACATGCCAACCATGGCCATCGCCAGGATCACTCCACAAAGTACAAGCGGGTCCCCTGGTGTGGCGAGGTACACAATCTGGGCAAGTAGCCGGCTGGAGAGCACGCCCAAGAGCAAGCCTGCTGCTGAACCGCTCAACAACAAGACGAGCGGGCCGCCTAAAGCTGTGCGCACTAGCTGAATGCGTTGTGCACCCACCGCCATACGGATGCCAAATTCCTTCATGCGCTTTGAAACAGAATAAGCTGCCATTCCGAAGATTCCGGTGATGGCCAGCATCACCGCCAAACAACCCATGATGCCCAAAGACATAGTTGCCGCGCGTGCTGGAAACAGAACGCTGGCAAGAGCGTCAGGCCACGAACGCACGGTGTACGGAACGTTTGGGTCGATGTTCGTTATTAGGGTTTGCAGCACTGAGCTGATTTCCGGTGGTTGCAAACGGGACCTGACAACCAAGGTTGTGTTGCTTTGCTCATATTGCGCGATTGGCAGGAACACCGCAGCCTCTGGATCTTCTGTCAGCGAATAGTACTTCCCATCTTCGACGACACCGACAATGTGTAATAGCCTCCCCTCTAACTGGAATCGCTCGCCTATAGCTGGAGCATGCCCCAGCAACCTCCGGGCGAATGTCTCGTTCACGATTGCAACCTGCGTGGTCTTGGCATCGTCGTGCCAAGTGAAGCTACGGCCCGTAAGAAGGCGAGTGCCTGCGGCCGGCAGGTAATCGGGTGAAATTGAATAGATTCTCGTCGCGAAAACACTATTGGAGGGTCGCAGGTCCACCGTCCCAGGACGAAACACTGGCAGACCTCGTGGCCCCCACCCGCTCATCGGAGTGAAATTGATGGTTCCGGCAGAACTTACTCCGGAACTGCGTTCCGCTTCCTCAACCAGGCGCCGTTGGAAGGAGAGCGCGGTGTCGCCGCTGTAACCTGCCATGTCCAGGTCCATCTCTGCAAGCATTGCCCCTTGAGGCTCGAAGCCGAGCGGTGCATGCAGGGAACGAACCATGCCACGCAGCGCGACCAGAGATGCCGTAATCAACAGGGTGCAGAGCGCAATCTGAACGGTCAGCAACAGATCGCGTAATGAAAAGCGCCGAAACCCGGCGACAGCCGTGGATCCGGTCTTCATCATCTGCGCGGCATCGGTGTGCCAGATCTGCCGGCCAGGAATCAGGCCAAATAACAAGCCGGTCGCGAGGGAAAGCGTTAAGGCAAAAACATACACCCGTAAATCGGGTGATACCAGGATTCGTTCCGGCATGTCACCGAACGGCTGCCAGCGGCTTAAAGCAGCCAATAGAAAGATCGAGATGGCCGTGCCGGCGAGGCCCCCGGTTAACGAAACGAGAACTGCTTCGAGCAGAAGTTGGCGCAAGATGTGCCAGCGGCTGGAACCAATCGCCAGGCGAATCGCCAATTCACGACTTCGTTCTGCGGCTCGCGCGGCGAAGATGCTCGCAAGATTCGCGCAGGTGGCCAATAGAACAAGCAAAGCCAGAACCATAATACCGGTCAGAAATGCGCGTATGGCTTGTCCACCATCACCCATTAATCCTGGTTCAATCAGTCGCGCATCCAGTCCCTCATTGACAGTTGGATATTCCCGGCGCAGATCACGGGCGATGCGGTTAAGATCGTCTGCCGCCTGTCCCGCTGTGACGCCTGGTTTGAGACGCCCAAACATGGAAACCCCATCTACCATACGGTTCCGCAAGAAATCCCAACCCTCGATTTGTTGCTCATTGACAATAGGAATCCAATAGTCAGGCCACAGTAGTAATTCAATTCCGTGGAAACTCGCGGGGGCTACTCCGAGCACAGTAAACGGATGCTTGTTGACCCCTATAATCGAGCCGATAATCTGAGGATCGGCGTTAAATTGACTCCGCCATAGACGATCGCTGAGCACAATGTAAGGAGCGGAGTTTGTTCCGCGCTCATCCTCAGCGTGAAAGAAGCGACCGAGTTCAGGCTGCACACCCAAAACATCAAAATAGTTTCCGCTGACGTCGTAGCCCCACGTCTTTCGGACAGACGTTCCTTTGCTGAGCCCCGCGATTGACATCCCATACTGAGCGATCATGCCATTGAATGATTTGTTGCGGTCGCGATAGTCAAGGTAGTTAGGATAGGACTGCCCATCCCATCCATCATGTTTCTGAGCCACTCGATGCAGATTCTTCAATTGCGGTGAGTTGAGCGGGCGAAAAATCAGTGCATTCATGACGCTAAACACCACCACATTCGCAGCAATCCCGAGAGCCAGGGTTAAGACGGCGGTTATGGTGAAGCCCGGGGACTTACGCAGGTGTCTGAATGCGTAAATGAAATCTCTGATGACGACTTCTATGCCGAGAGCTGCGTCCTTGGCTTGAACATTTTCCCTCATCGCCGATGGACTACCGAAACGGACGACCGCATCACGCCGGGCTTGCTCCGGAGACATTCCACTGGCAATATTGTCCTCAATCCGCATTTCAATGTGCGAGCGCAGCTCATCATCGATCTCCCGTGCAATTTTGGAGCGGTAAAAGAGATTAGCAATCCGACGAGAAAAAGCCACGAGCTCACCTCACGCGTACCGCAATAGGGTGCAGACGCCTTCTTCAAAGAGTTCGAAGTCCTTCTCTGCTTCCTTAAGCGCCATGATCACCCCTACTCGGCTAGGTATCGAAAAGGTACGCCTAGATGTGTAGGTATGTCAACGAGGGAGCACTTCACAATCACAACCTATCGCACAACGACCTCAACGAGTCGCTTAAGCGGCGTACGGAGGCCCCAGGTGCTGTGAAAGTGGCGATCGGCGATGCTCCACCCTGTTTCGATTGAACAGGCTATGAAAGGGGTTGATAAGCTATTTCTGTTCGATGCAGTCACGCTGCAAGAGAACGAGGCCACAAACGAAGGAGAAGCCGCATGCTCGAAAAGAAATTGGAGTACCCGCCCATTCCATCCGACGACCTTAACCGCACTCTCAAAGTAGCCCAGCCCGATAAAGAGGATGGAAAGCTGCCACATGTAGGTCTGGTCGGGGACACGTACACCATCACCGTCTCCGGGTACGACACCAACGACCGGTTCTGCGTGATCGATATGCACGTGCCTCCGGGCGGAGGGCCCGGTCCGCATCGCCATGACTTCGAAGAAACGTTCATCGTGCTCGACGGTGAGATCGAAGTAACCTTCCGGGGCCAGACATCCATCCTGCGCGTAGGCGAAACGGCCAACATTCCCTCGAACGCCCCGCATCGGTTCCACAATGCCTCCTCCGCACCGGCTCGCCTGATCTGCATCTGCTCTCCCGCGGGCAATGACAGATTCTTCCTGGAAGTCGGAGTACCCGTCGCGACGCGCACAACCGCTCCGCCCAAGCTGGACGAGAAGCAGATGGTGGAATTCCTGGAGAAGGCGAAGGCGCTCGCCCCCAAGTACCGCACAGAACTCCTGTAGGAAGCGCAGCCCGGCCTCGAACATAGGCGGGCGACGTAGCCTCGGATCGACTTGGTAAGACTCTCATGCATGCGCTCATCCATTCTCGCCTGGCGCAGAGTCGGCGGATCCGCCTCCTTGGCATGGTAGCTTGAGGCTCACGACGAGACCGCCTTCCGGGCGGTTACGCGCCCAGACCTCTCCGTGATGCAGACGTACCGCGCGGTTCGCGATCGCCAATCCTACTCCGAATCCGCCGGTGTCGCGCTGTCTTGCGTCGTCAGCCCGGTAGAAGGGCCGGAAAATATTCTCCAGTTCATTCTCTGGAAGCCCGGGCCCGCAGTCACTTACATCAAGGGTGACCATGGGCGCGCCAACCTGCTTCTCGCAACTGAGCTTGAGCTCCACCACCGATTGCTCCCGAGTGTAGCGAACCGCGTTGCGAACAATGTTCTCGATGGCGCGATAGATCAGCTCCGGGCTTCCCTGAACCACGCAGTCACAATGGTTCAATAAGCGAACTTGGCAAAGCCGTTGTTCCGCCTCGAACTCCACATCCGGCAGCATCTTTTCGACTAAAGCATTCAAATGGAAGCTCTCCTTGAAATTGGATGCGTCGGTCGATTCCATGGAGGAGAGGCGGAGCAGCTGCCCAATTAACAGGTTTAGACGCCCCGCTTCGCGTTCTATGCGATCGAGATGTGCCCTCATGGTTGGCGGAGACTCTTCGCGCGCCAGTTCGAGCGCAACACTCAAACGGGCCAGCGGCGATCGCAGCTCATGGGAGACGTCGCGTAATAGCATCTTCTGCGCCCCCACCAGCCGCTCCAACCGCTCCGCCATGTAGTTGAAATCCCGCACCAGTCCCTGGATCTCGTCTCCTCCGAATAACCGCTCTTCTCCGTCAGGCTCAGGAACCCGCGTGGCCAATTCGCCGTTTGCCAGGCTGCGAGCGGCAACCCGCAGTTTGCCGATCGGACGGATGAGCAGAAGAACGAGAACGAAGGTCACTGCTCCGCAAACTACGATCGCTACCCATAGTTGAGGAAACGCAAAATGCACCAGATCGCGCCACCAGTGTCTGTGGCCAATCCGCGGCCCGCTGAGCAGGAAAACGTAACTGCGCCCGGTAGCAGAATGGATCGTCGTGCTCCACAGATAATAGTCGCCTGCCGGGGTGGAGAGTACGCCTGGCTGTTTGGCTGCAGCGCTCAACGCATCGGCAGCAACCGGGGGAGCCGCCACAAAGAAGATGGTTCGGTGTATCGGCCAGATAGATGGTCAGATGACGCGAGGCGGCATACTCTCGCAGACCGGAGCATCCGGCGGTCTCATAGATACTCACGACAGCGGCGCCCTCACCGGGGAGAGTCGTCTTGAGAACATCCATAATCTCGTTAGGCCGAACGAAGCTATGCTGCAGGATCAGCAAGGTGGTGATGGCGAACGTCAGGCTTTGGGCGATCCAAAAGCCGAGAAAGATCTTCGTGAATAACCCTCGCATCGCTTATCGGTCTCCTGCGAGTTTGCGCTGTGCCGGCACTGCAAGTTGGTACCCAACGCCGCGGATGGTCTTGACCTGGCCGCCGAAATCGCTCGCCAGGTCCAACTTGTGGCGCAGCCGGCTCACGTGCATATCGAGACTGCGATCAAAGGGGTGAAACTTACGCCCCAGCACGGCCTCGGTTAGCTGCTCCCGGGCCACGACTTCGCCGGCGGAGCGCATCAGTGTCTGCAGCAGCCCGAACTCAATATCTGTCAAATCGAGCAATTTGCCGTTGCACCGCGCAACCCGGGCGGCGGTATCCAGCTCCAGACCGGTCACAATGAGCAAGTCTCCTGCTGCAGCCGGCGCCTCTATGTTCCCGCTCCTGCGCAGAATCGCCCGAATCCTGGCCAGCAGCTCGCGTGGATTGAAAGGTTTTGGCAGGTAGTCATCGGCGCCGATCTCCAACCCGACAATGCGATCCACATCCTCGCCACGGGCCGTCAGCAGCAGAACATTCATGGGCGACCCCGCGGCGCGCAATCGGCGCAGCACCTCAAAGCCATCCATACCAGGAAGCATGACGTCGAGAAGCAACATAGCGTAGCTGCCACCCAGCGCCTTCTCCAAGCCCGTCTTGCCATGATGCGCCTCGGTCACGTGATAACCATGGCGGCCGAGGTAGTCGGTCAGCATCGAGCAGAGCTCCACGTCGTCGTCGATCAGCAGAATGGGCTCCATGCGTGTGTCTTTCTGTCCTTTCCGAGACTACGCCGATCGGGCAGCGAGGGAACGCCGAAAATGTAACAAATTGTCACAGGGACGTGACACTCCGTTACCAAGAATTACTCATTGTGACCGCAAGGCCAGGGGTATCGGTGTCTTCTGAGGGTGGTGACAAACGACCTCAGGAGCGATCCATGCTTACATCCGCCGCAAATCTAAGAATGGCCGGGATACTCCTCTGCCTGAGTCTGCTTTCAACCCTGCATCTGCTCGCGTTTCAAGCCACCGGATCACTTCACGGGGCGGCGACAGACCCTTCTGGAGCACGCGTGGTCAAAGCCACCATCAACCTTCAGGCGGCGGATGGAACTACATCCACCGCTCAGACCGGCGCTGATGGCACCTATGTTTTTCCCCAACTTGCTCCCGGCAGCTACACCATCACGGTCACTGCCCAGGGATTTGCCCTTGCGCAGCCGCAGGTGGTAACGGTTTCGGCCGGCCATGCCACCACGCAGAATCTCGCCCTCAGCATTGCCATCGAGCAGCAGCAAGTCAACGTCAGTGAACAGGGTGCGGGACTCGACACCAGCCCCGACAACAACGCCAACGCGATCGTGATCAAAGGCAAAGATCTGGATGCGCTTTCCGACGATCCTGATCAACTGCAGGATGAGCTGAATGCGCTGGCTGGGCCCGCGGCCGGACCCAACGGGGGCGAGATCTATATCGACGGCTTCTCCGGAGGACAGCTTCCGCCCAAGTCTTCCATTCGCGAAATAAGAATCAACCAGAATCCCTTCTCCGCGGAATACGACAAGCTTGGCTATGGACGCATTGAGATACTAACCAAGCCGGGCACAGATAAGCTGCACGGATCGATTATGGCCAACGGCAACTCCTCCGCGTTCAACTCGCTGAATACGTTTGTCACCAGCGAACCGGCGTATTACTCCACCTTCTTTCTGGGGAATGTCAGCGGTTCTCTCAACAGCCGAGCCTCCTGGTTTCTAAGCGGGTTCCGGCGAGACAACAATGCCAATTCGATCATCAATGCCCAGTTGCTTGATCCTACGGGCGGAAGCTACAACTACTCGGCGGCGGTACCCAATCCACAATCGCGCATGGACCTAAGCCCGCGCATTGATCTCCAACTTACGCCGGCCAACACGCTCACCGTCCGCTATATGTATGACCGGCAAAAAAGCACGAATAACGGCGTGTCGCAGTTTGCCCTGCAGGCACAAGGCTACGACACTCTCAACGAGGAGAATACCTTGCAGTTGAGCGACACGCAGGTGCTCAGCGACAAGGTGATCAATGAAACGCGGTTTGAATATATTCGCGACCGTGACAATCAAGCGCCGCTCTACAGCACCCCAACCGTCACCGTTCAAGGCGCGTTTACCGGGGGCGGCAGCAACGAGGGGACCGTTCGTGACGCTCAGGATCACTATGAACTGCAGAATTACACCACCGCCGCGCTGGGAACGCACACCCTCCGTTTCGGCGCCCGGCTGAGAGCGGTGCGGGATTCCAATGAATCCACAGCCGGCTTCAATGGGAATTACACTTATCAATCTCTCAATAGCTACGCTGCCGGAACGCCGTCGCAGTACGAGGTGACCGTGGGTACCCCGGCCGCCCGCGTCACGCTCTTTGACGCCGGTGTTTTCTACCAGGATGATTGGCGGGTGCGTCCGAACTTTACGCTGTCGTACGGACTCCGCTACGAGGGACAAAACCGCATCAACGACCATGCTGACTTCGGACCGCGTATCTCCTTCGCCTGGGCGGTGGGGGGCGGAAACAAGCCGGCAAAGACGGTGATCCGCGGCGGCTACGGCTGGTTTTTTGACCGCTTCCAATCTACCAACGTCCTGCAGGCGATTCGTCAGAATGGTATCAATCAGCAGCAGTATGTGGTAAAGAACCCTTCTCCTGACGAGACTCCGGCGACAGCATCGCTGGCGGCTAGCGAAGCAGCACCGACCACGTATTCCATAGCGCCAAACCTCAGGGCGCCTATCAACATGCAGGCGGCGATCGGTATCGAACATCGATTCGGACAAAAGATCACCATCGCCAGCACCTATATCAACTCGAGCGGTCAGCACCAACTGTATACCGACAATATCAACGCCTTTCTGCCCGGCACCTATGACATCACCACAGGAACCGGTGTGCGGCCAAACGGCATCAACGAGAATACGTATCAGTATCAGTCTGGGGGCATCTACCACCAGAATCAGCTGATTACCAACTTCAGCGTCCGCGAACGCAAGGTCACGCTTTTTGGTTTCTACATGCTGAATTTTGCCAAGGCCGATACGTCGGGGGTGACGTACTTCCCTTCCAATCAATTTGATCCGCGGGCCGACTATGGCAGATCGACGTTCGACGTCCATAATCGCTTTCTGTTGGGGGGCAACTACCTGGCTCCTTTCGGTGTTTCGATCAGCCCGTTTCTGGTGACCGATTCGGGGACGCCCTTCAACATCACCGTCGGGCAAGACCTGAACGGCGATAACCAATTTAACGATCGACCCTCATTCGCAACCTCTACAAGCACCGATGTGATGAACACGAAATATGGCAATTTCGACCTGAACCCTTCCGGCGACGCGGCACGCATCCCCTACAACTCCGTGACCGGACCCGGGCAGTTCAGCCTGAACCTGCGCGTAAGCAAGTCGATCGGTATCGGACCGCGTTCTGAGCGAGCGGCGAGCGGTGGTTTCAATGGGCCCCCTCCAGGCGGCGGTGGTCGTGGTGGGCCCGGAGGCGGTGGCCCTCCAGGAGGCGGACTTGGACCGGGGGGTCTGAGTAGCTCTGGCGGAAGGCCGCCCATGCTCGATCAGCAGGCCCCACGGCGGTACTCGCTGAACTTTACGGCGATGGGCAGAAATGTCTTTAACAACGTCAACCTTGCTGCGCCTGTGGGCGTTCTGGAGTCGCCCCTCTTTGGAACGTCCAACGCGCTGGCAGGCGGGTTCTTTTCCTCACCTTCCTCCAATCGAAGCATCGATCTCCAGGTCTCGTTCAATT
Organism: uncultured Acidobacteriaceae bacterium; assembly: GCA_963711525.1. Classification (GTDB taxonomy): domain Bacteria; phylum Acidobacteriota; class Terriglobia; order Terriglobales; family Acidobacteriaceae; genus PALSA-350. The sequence goes on from CAVQEO010000001.1 coordinate 1,497,165, forward strand.
TCTAAGGTCGTTCAAGAAATGAGACCCTCAGGGGCCCAATGCTTGCTGCGGGAAAACTCTGTCGTTGAAGGGTACGGGCTTCAGAGTCTGCGTGAGAACTCGAAATAAACAGCAAATCGAAACCAGGCCCGTATCCGGATTTCCTGCACGGGGCGCCACCAGAATCCGCGTGTGCGGCTTTCATTAAGGAAAGCCGCATGAACTTCGCCAACGCCAACCAGGTCCACAGGAAATCCGGAGTAGGGCCGGGAGCCAAACGTCAGCCCAGCCCGGAATCCACGGGCCGACTCGCCGGAAGAGGCGCCCGTGGCGCAGAGCTGAGTAGTGCAGAGGATGAGAAAGATCTGCTTGTCCGCCCCTTGGGGCGTGCCAGGGGCGGCAGCCCTGGGTTGGCGTTGGGTTTCAGGAATGCGATGTTCCCGTCGTGCCGGCGGCTAAGTCCTTTGTTTTACCAAGGTGGCCAAATTTTTATTTTTCCCGCCCCCCTAAGGTGCTTAGGGGACGGATGTATTAGCCAGCTGATCGTCTTCCGGCAAGCCCGAGCCACGCGCCGATGTTTGCGGCGACCGTTCTCGAGTAGCTGGGACTCCTAGTTAGGACGGTATTACGGCTCAGTCTTGCCGTCCAGAGCACTTAGCAGAAAAAGATGTGGAAGAAGGGTAGGGGAACTAGTGTAGTCCGCCGGAAATAACATCCATTATTCCGGTGCCTGAAAGTTGAAGATGGGCCCGGGCTTTATTCCCTCAGGGCTTTTTCTGGTCAACTAACAATTAGCAGGGGCTTAAACAGGCTGCGGAAAAACTCGTTCGTCAGCCAATCCCTCTGCTGCGCTCGCATGAAAAGAGGGCACGTTGAACTCTGTGGTATCCCACTCAAGCCAAAGAACGGCTTGAATGGGGCACCCCAGCGCTCGTTGCCGGTGCGATGAAAGGCGATGTAGCCTTTTTCCGCAGCCTGTTAAAGCCCGTACGTTTAGAGTCGAAATGAAACGGCTTTAGAGTCTGCGTGAGATCAGTCCCGCAGGGACGGCTGAAAATGTCCCAGGATGAAATCCTGTGGGCTGTTGAATCGGATGCCAACGCATTTGCATAGATAAGAAGTGCGCCCAGGATTGCATCCTGGGACATTTTCAGCCGTCCCTGCGGGACTGATCTGCTTTCCGTCGCTACCCAGGATTTCATCCTGGGCTACTCTCGGCCGTCCCTATCGGGACTAATCGGGACGGAATGGCTTCACGCAGACTATTTGTCCCTGCGGCACTTGTTCTAGCCAAACACACCCTGGTGAGCATTGCTATTGAACTGTATTCCGTGCTGGTTTTGCCATAACAGGGGCTTGAAGAGTCTGCGTGAGGAACTCGAAATAAACAGCAAATCAGAACCAGGCCCGTATCCGGATTTCCTGCACGGGGCGCCAGCCAGAATCCGCGTGTGCTGGCTTTGCATTACAGGAAAGCCGCATGAACTTCGCCAACGCCAACCAGGTCCGCAGGAAATCCGGAGTAGGGCCGTGAGCCAAACGTCAGCCCAGCCCGGGAGGGCTGGGAGCGGATTTCAAGGTTGGGGAGCGCCGGAGGTGCGGCACGACCTTCATCCGCGGGTGCCGCGCCTCTGGCGCTCAACGATATTGGGGATCGATGTCCCAGCCCTTCCGGGCTGGGCTGACGTTTGGCTCCCGGCCCTACGGGCCTGATTCTGATTTGAGGTTTTATTTTCGTGTTCTCACGCAGACTCTGAAGCCCCTCAGGTACGGTTCTTCTAACCTTCTGCAACAACGTAGTTACCTTTGTCCAAAGCCGTACCTCAGCGGCTTCTAAAGGCGTTTCTCCATCTGCGTTTATCGGCACGGCTGAAGAGGCTGCGGAAAAACTCTGCGCCGGGCACGAAAGCAATGCCTCAGGGGCTAAACAGGGTGCGGAAAAAGTAGGCAACTGCTTGATAAGCAGGCCTGCCACCAGGGCTAAAGCCCAGAATTTTATTGGCCGAGCGTTCAAGCGGGTTTGAAAACCCGCTTCCCCGGACTAATGCTCGCTGCGGCGAGGCAGTCCGGGGCTTCCACCCGGCACCAGAGTTTTTCCGCAGCCTGTTTAGCCCCGAGCTTTTTCTCAGAGTGAAGGAATCTTGATGCCCCGGCGCAGAAGAAATTTCTAAAAAAGCTTGCATGTGATGTGGTGATGTAGTTAACTACATCACCAGAGACGTAAGAGTCTCTGACAGGGCTTTCCAGGAAAACAGGATGGATCAGTGGAACGACAGTCAGCCGATTTACCGCCAGCTGCGGGACCGCGTCGCTGCCATGATCCTCGACGGCGTGCTCAAAGAAGGCGATTCCCTCCCCTCCGTGCGCAATGTTGCGGCTGAATTTCGGGTAAATCCGCTTACTGTCCTGAAGGGCTATCAGCAACTGGTCGACGAGCAACTGGTCGAGACCAAGCGAGGTCGTGGCATGTTCATCAATGAAGGTGCGCGCCAACTCTTACTGCAAGGCGAACGGCAGAAGTTTCTGGACGAACAATGGCCGCAAGTCTACGCCACCATCCAGCGGCTTGGCTTGAACGCGAAAGAACTTCTGGCTGCCGCACAGGAGAAACCGAAGCCATGAACGTCGTAGAAGCACGCGGTCTGCGCAAGTCCTTCGGCAAAACCATCGCTCTCGACGGTGTGGATTTGCATATCGAAGCGGGCCGCATCGTCGGGCTTATCGGCCCCAACGGCGCAGGCAAGAGCACCGCGCTGCACGCCATTCTCGGCCTCACCCCATATCAGGGAGAGCTGAAAGTGCTCGGACGTGACCCCTGGAGCGAGCGCGATCTGCTCATGCGCGATGTCTGTTTCATCGCCGATGTCGCAGTGCTGCCGCGATGGCTGCGGGTTTCACAGGCGCTGGATTACGTTGCCGGCGTGCATCCCCGATTCGATCGCGCGAAGGCAGAAGGCTTTCTCGCCAAAACCTCCATCAAGCGCGACAGCAAGGTCGGACAATTATCCAAGGGCATGGTGACCCAGCTGCACCTGGCCCTGGTCATGGCCATTGACGCGAAGTTGCTGGTGCTGGACGAACCGACGCTGGGCCTCGACCTCCTCTATCGCAAGCAGTTTTACGATTCCCTGCTGAACGAATACTTCGATGGCACACGCACCATCGTGGTGACTACCCATCAGGTGGAAGAGGTGGAGCACGTCCTCACCGATGTCATGTTCATCCAGCGCGGCCGCATCGTACTCGATTCCACCATGGAGGCATTCGCGGCGCGCTATCAGGAAGTGATGGTGCATCCCGACCAGGTCGCCGCAGCGCGGGCGCTCAAACCCATCCACGAGCGCCTGGTCTTCGGCCGCAGCGTGCTGATATTCGATGGAGTCGATCATCAGCAGCTTGCCGCCCTGGGCGAAGTGCGCACGCCCAGCATTGCCGACTTGTTCGTAGCCTTGATGGGAGACCAGGCAGGCAACGTCGCACAGAAGGGAGCCGCCCAATGAGTACTCCAGCTTCGCCGGTGGTCGCCGCCATGCCGGCCACCCGGCCCTTGTATTGGTCAGTGCGACGCGAATTGTGGGAGAACCGCTCCCTCTATATCGCGCCCCTTGCAGTCGCCGGCTTAGGGCTATTCGGTTTCTTGATCACCCTGATACACGCTCCGACGGACAAAGGACACGGGCTGGCGCCGATCGACCCGTCGTTTCAGCCCATTGCGCTCGCCATGCCCTACAGCCACGCTGCGATGCTGCTCACGCTAACCGCGCTCATCGTCGCGATCTTCTATTGTCTCGACGCGCTGTACGGCGAACGGCGCGATCGCAGCATCCTTTTCTGGAAGTCGCTGCCGGTTTCCGACCTTACCACCGTACTCGCGAAGGCCGGCATTCCCCTCGTGGTTCTACCGCTGATCGTCTTCGCGATCGCCGTCGTCATGCAGCTGACCATGCTGCTGCTCAGCATCGCAGCGCTGCTGATAAGGGATGGAAGTATCGCGACGCTATGGAGGCAGTTGCCGTTATTCCAGTTGGAAGCGGTGCTGTTCTACAGCCTGGCCGTGATGGCGCTCTGGTATGCGCCACTCGTCGCGTGGCTGCTGCTGGTCTCAGCCTGGGCGCGGCGCACCACATTTCTGTGGGCGCTGTTACCGCCGTTGGCGATCGCGTTGGTCGAGCGGATTACATTCCACACAACGTATTTCGGGTCCATGATGATAAGGCGCTTCGTCGGATTCGCTCCCAAGGCTTTCAACTTCAGGATGCCGGATGGCGACATGATCGATCCCCATTTCATTCCGATAACCCAAATCACTCCGGGGAGATTCCTGGGCAGTCCGGGTTTGTGGATCGGGCTGGTGTTCGCGGCCGTATGCCTCGCCGCCGCGGTCCGGCTGCGCCGTTATAGGGAACCGATCTGATTTTCTCTGCAGTTGGGATCTTATTCGATGTTCAGGAGGATGTATGGAAACCGTGACTGCTCTTAACTCAGCCCCTGCATGTACTTCCCTCTCGCCCAGTGCTGCGATCTGGCAGGACGTCCTGGCACAGGCCATGACCGGCGAACTCATCGCCGCGATGAACTATACCTCGCTCGCGGAGATATGCGACGATCCCGAAGAAGTAGCCGATGCATTGGAGCACGCGGACGGGGAACGGTGGCATGCTGCCTCCTTCGCCACTGAGGGCCGCAAGATGGGCCTGGACGTGCCCAATAACGTCAATGGCAAGCATTGGAAGAAGCTGCGCGAGGCCTTCCTGCGCTGCATCGCGGCGCGTGACTTTATCGGCTGCCTGATCGTTCAGGAGATCATGCTGGAGTCTTTCGCCGTCGCCAGCTATGCCCGCGTGGGAAAAGTTGGACCGGGGAGTCTGGGCAAAACCTTTGCGGCTATTGCAGCGGAAGAAGAACAGCATATCGGCCACGCCATGGCGATTCTCCAAGCCGAGCGGGCCCTGGACCCGCAGCGTTTCGACGACAAAGTCTACCGGCTGCATCTGGACGTGATGACTACCCTCGCAGAGATGCTTACCAAGGAATGCAGGAATGGGCATTGCGAAGTGTGCCACGGCAGCTGTGTGAAACCGTACCTGCCCGCGGTGAGCCTGTCTGCAGCAGAGCTTCGCGGAGTGTCACTGCAACAGTATCTAAAGACGCTCGACCAGCTGGGGCTGCCCGGAGAGGTGACACTCACATGGGTGACTCAGTTGCCAGTTTAACTACGGGAGAGCGAGAGGTCGATTTCGCCCTCATCGGGCACCAGGAGAGTTGGCGTGCGGTTGCGGACGTGCTCGCGGTCCTGCGCGGGCCGCAGCATACGCCTCTGCCAGACCATGAGATCAAGGACATCGTTCCCTGGATCCCGCCCCGGGCAGTCTGCCATGTCGACGTGGGATCCATTGCCGGCGCGAAGGCGCACGGCGTGTACATCGACTCCTTCATTCCTCCCGACTGTCTCGATGCCGCCTTTATGCACGACAACATGGCCCGCGTTCGTGGGGCGGCGGCCTACGCCATCAAGGCAGGCGCGAAGATCGTGAGCCTGGGCGGATTCAGCTCCATTCTGATCGAGGGCAACTTCGATCAACTTCCCCAAAGACACGATACGGTCTTCACCACGGGCAATACATTGACTGTTGCCTTTATCGTTCAGGGGATGCAGAAGATGTGCGCGCTCGAAGGCCGGAACCTCCGCCGGTCGACCCTGCTCATCGTGGGCGCCACCGGGGATGTGGGCTCCGGCTGCGCCCGCTGCCTCGGGCCTATGGTGAAGCGCGTGCTGCTCAGGGCGCGCAACCTGGAGCGTCTACGCAAGCTCGCCGCGGAGCTCGAAGCCGATGGAGTTCAGGTGGAAATTGCAACGGATCGACAGCAATTCTGCGCCCAGGCCGACTTGGTGATCTGCGCGGCGAGTCTGGCCTCGGGTTCACTTTTGTTGGGCCGCATCGCGCCCGACGCAATCGTGTGCGACGCGGGCTACCCTAAGAACCTCTCCCCAAACGCGCAGATGCCTGAGGCCAGAATCTTCTTCGGTGGTCTGGGACAGATCACAACCGGATTGCGTTTCACGCCTGATTTTCATGGAGTTCTGAACCGGCATCCCTTCCCCGACGTGGTACATGGATGTCTGCTCGAAGGCATGGCCCTTGCACTGGAGGGTCGTTTCGAACCATTCTCCCAGGGAAGAGGTTTCATCACTCCTCAGCGCGTCGAGGAGATTGAAACCATTGCCGCACGCCACGGGATCCATCTCGCACCGCTCTACAACGGCGACGGACCGGTGGAGGGCACACCCGATTCCGGATTACAGGCCGAGAGCCTGAACTCCCGATTTCTACCGAATGAAGCCGTGAGCGGAGACCTGGTTGTCAGTCGATAAGTGACTCGCGATGGAAGGCGGGGGGGTAGTGGGAGCAACAGCTTATGTCGACGCACTCCTTTTTATTATGCGGATACGCCAGCGCCATCCGATCAAAGCGATGGACAACACAAGAGCGACAATGAAATACAGAAGATGCGAACTGATCCACAGGATCAACCGGAGCATGCGCAGGCGCTGATTGGCCGCCTGCATTGCAGCCGCCGGGATGGTGACGGACTGGCTCCAATTCATGGTCTTCAAACGGGGCAGGAAGCCCTGGCGCACGCAACCTTCGAGGTCGTACACGCCGATGAGGTGGGAGAAATGGCCCGCGACGATCAAATCGCGGGAAAACCTGTTCCAATCGAGCACGGCGGCGTTTGCGGCGGGATCGCCGTTGGTGCAGCAAATGGCGATTGACTGCGCATCCGGGCCAAGCTTCCAGATGATCGCCGCTCCAGCAGGCCCCGCATAGCTGGTGTACAGCATCAGGACTTCCTGATCACCGCGAACATCGACTGTGCCCAACATCCGGTCCAGTAAAGACGAGTGGGTCTCGCGTTCGACAGGAAGGTAAGGCAATTGATAGGTTTGGACGAAGTAGCCCCGGGATCGGATGTTGGCGATGAGCGCGGAATACGTTCGCTGTGCGCGGTGCATGCGCTGAACATCGACGGCGCGCCACAAGAACGTGGTGAACAACCGCCGCCAGTGGCCATTGAGAGACGCCAGCTCAGCGATGTTGGGCTCGATGTCTAACCCGACTCCGTCCCACCGCAGGCCCTGCTCTCGGCTCCATGCGTCGAAGGCTGCAAATCGTGCCGAAGCCTCTGGCGCGTTCTCCGCATTAAAGTAGAAACCCTGCTCCGGCGGCATCCCGAGCCCGGCGATTACCGGAATTCCGTCCCGATTCAGCCGCCGCACAAGTTCAGCACGCTCCGGAGTGAAGTCGACAATGGCGACGGCGAGCCCGGCGTGCAGGCTTTTAAGGTTCGCAATCACGTTGGCGTCGGTCAACAGGGACTGCATCTGGCTGATACCGTGATCACAACAGGCAAATATGAGCTGCGGGGCCACGCCCGGCCCCTGAAGCCGAATGCCGGCAGAAGGCACAGAAGCGAGCGCGGAAGCCGCGACGAAGTGGCAAACGCCTGCGAAGAGAATTAAGTTACAGCCTCTTAAGATGATCAAGTTACTAGGTCCAGGTTCCTGGCCCCTCAATGATTGTCACGGTGATATTGGTTCGGCGCGCCCGGAGTTGGAACGTTGTCGGAGACCTGCGCTCCACTGGTATGCGTCCGGGTTAACGGAGTGGTGAGGCTGATACCGCTACCCGAAATCTGTTCGCCAGACGCGTGCGCACGAGCAAGTGGTGCAGCGAGCGTGATGCTGGCGCCGCCGCGGGCCCTGATCGAGAAGACAACGGCCGTTTCGGAGTTTGCTCCCTCGTCGATTGAGATGGTTTGACCTTTACTAAAGCCGGTCACGTCTGCAACACGAAGAGCAGTTGCTCCCACGCCAGTGGGAGTACTCAACGTAGTGCCTCCTGCTGCGCCAACCGTCGAGATGACTGCGGTTTCAAGATTCGCACCAGAATCAATAAGGATCGTCTCGCCAGGGCGGAAGCCTTCGATACTCGTGACCTTGATGTTGGTCGCACCCGCGGGCGAAGTGGCCGGCAAAGTTGCAACGGCCTGCGTCAGAAAGTCGGTACAGTTGCTATCGGTATCGGCGCCGTCGGGGAATCGTCCCGCGCTCGAATTGGTGCTAACCGGCGCCACAACCGTTGACCATGGAACAAACACTGAGCCGGGTGCGGGGACGTAGCAGCCGCTTTGGACTGCTCCTGAGGCGCCCTGGTCGCCTTCGGCGGCCCATGGGTCCACAAGGCCGCCGTAGTTGAGGCTGTCCGCAACCACTCCCGAGGCGTCCCGAAGCACCATGCTTCCCTCTTCAACGGTGATGTCATGTCCGAATTGCGGGGCCCTGGTGGTGAATTCCGGTCCTCCAAACCACTGGTTGGGCGCCGGCGTGCCCTGGTACCCCGCAGTCTTGACGGAAGCATCACGTACAGCCTCGTGGACCCCGTGGCCGTTAGCCAGTGGTCTGTCGAGTGCGATACCGGTGCCGAGCGCCTGTACTGGCTCGTTGCTCGAATGAGCAAAGGCAGTCGCCGGCTGGAAGCTGAGTCCTGTCCCACGATCGCTGAACGGGAGATTGGCCGCATGATTGAACCGGAGGGGAGCTGCCAGATCCAGGCCCGTGCCCGGAGATACTACCCATTCACCGACCACATGAGGCTTGGCGAGCGCGGGTGTAAAGTCGATGGCGGTACCGTCCGGCCCCTGGCTGCCCACCGCTTTGACGGTAACGGCTTCCTGGCTTGCAGGCGTGCCGACCGTGATCCTGTCGCCTACAGCGAAACCCTCCGCCCGGCGTACGCTGATCCGGGTCGCTCCGGCGCTCGCAAGAGCTGAGAGATTGGTCCTGCCTGCTGCCGTGCCAACGTGGGCCACAGTAACGGTTTCGATTCCATGGCCAATGCTGTCGATATCCAACCTGATCTTGTCACCGATCGAGATATCAGAGAGGGATGTCACCTTGACGTTGGTGGCTCCGGCAGGCGCATCCATCGCAAGATAGGCTTGTGTGCCTGGCTTGCCGACCGCAGTCACCGTGGCGATCTCGTACTGCTCCACAGGATTGGGAGCGATCGGGTAGGTGGAACCAAACCCAATCGCGATCTTCTGGCCGGCAACGAAGCCGGAGGTACTCTCAACAGGCACATTGGTCGAGCCGGCAGGAATTGTGATCACCGGTCCGTCGGGAAGCGGTTGCCACAGCGTTGTGTGGTTGGTGGCCGCCGTCCCCAGGCTTCCGATCTTGCGTGTTTCCATGCTCGAGCCAGCACCAATCGTGATGGTATCGCCAATCGACATCTCATCCGTGTTCCTGACATGCAGGATGCCGTCGCCCGCGCGCGCAGGAGCCGCCAGCCCGGAGTTGGAGAGACCGAGCAGGTAGAAGCCGCCGGCTGCAAGCTTTGTTCCAGCCGGGATCGTTACCGCCGAGAAGATAGCCTGACGGGCCGGGCGCACGGTCAACGTCCAGTTGGAAACATCGACACTTTGAGGTCCTGCATTGTAGAGCTCGATAAACGAGTTCGTCAGGTTGCTCGGAGTGCCTGAAGTGACTCGAAATTCGTTGATCTTGACTGCTCTGGCATTGCGCACCTTTTGAACCGCGGTCTCGACTAGCTTTCTGCCGGTGGCCAGGTTCGTCCACGATGCATTGCCGACGAGATCGCCGTTCGCGGCTACTGGCCCAGAAGTGACTTTGAAAGTCGCGCTCACGCTGGCATCCGGTGCGATCTGCTGAGCGAACGTCTTTGATGTCTCGGCCGTGCCTGAAACCACAGAGGTCCACTGCTCGCTGGGTACAGCAATGCTCAACGCAACCCCAGCGGCAGGGGCTCCTGTCGTATTTGTGAACGTTACCGTGAAGTCCCGCGAAGACTCCGGAGTGAACGTCTGCACCCGTGCCGCCGTGGATCCTGTCCCCACGGGCGACACCGTCAGCGGAGTCACGCCGTACCTGGCAGCCACAATGTTGGCTTGAACAAGCTGGTCAGTAGCGCTCGTTGGGTAACTGCCGGCGGCCGTCACCGCTCCCTCATAGAACGTTCCTTGCGAACCGACACTGTTGTCGCCGCCGTTGCCTAAGAGGATAGCCCCCTGTTTGCGCATCGGGTCATAGGTAGGATTCACCCGCATTCCATCGAACATCACCGACAGGGCGCCGTTTTGCGCGTCACCGCCCAGCGATGCCCAATGGTGCGGTTCTCCCTTGCCGATTGCGGTGACAAAACGCCAGGGGATGCTGGGTAGATTCGGACAGCCTTTCGTACCATCCTGGTTGACGCAACCAACGAGATTGTTCTCCTGGTCGGTCATAATCCACGGACCGTGACCATTCCCGCTATACCACGGCGTGGCGTTACCAAAGTAGAGGGTTTCCATGGTGCCGTTATCATCATCGCGACTGTCGATCTCTGCATTACCGTAGTCGAAACAGCAACCGGCATTGAAATGCTTACCATTGACGACCCAATATTGCTCTTCCGCCTGGTCGTCGACTGCGGTGCCTTTCGCATCGTTATGGCGGAGTCCCATCCCCGGCTCGATGAACACACCGTAGACCTTGTGTCCCATGACGGTAATCGGCGCCATATCGGCAATGGGAAGGTTGTTGAAGCCTCCCATGGCCGGCCCGCTGAACCCGCCACGGGGAGCCTGCGTGAGATCGTTGTGCTTGGGGGATTGATCGTAGATGATGCTGATCCAGCAATAGGTGCCTGCGCAGAACCTATCCTGTGCGGCTGCGTCGGCGTATCCGCCCGGATCCGGAACTGGCGAGGCAGCAGGCTCGACAACGCCAATGTCCAGAGTCTTGCCGTCCGACTGGCGCAAAACCTGGTATAGGGGACCGTTATAGGTCGCATATAACGCGCGTGTAGTGCTATGTGCGGCGACACACGGATCACCGGCAGAAGCGTAGATGTCGCAGGAGCCTTGAGGCCTGTGTGGAGCAACACCACTTTCCGTGGGAGCCTGCTGCGCCATCGCCAAGGGGGCGCCAACCATCGCAAGCACAAGTGAGAGCATAAGCGCGAAATTGATTCTCGTTTTCATTCTTATCCCGTCTGCTGTGAAGATCCCTTGGGCGTTCCTAAGGGATGGAATCTTCCTTCGGTTTTGCGGCCCAATTTCTTCGAATTTGCCGTCGGGAATACGTATACCACCTGATCGTGAATTAGCTCCAATCTGTAGAGATAACCGGTTGGTTGCCAGGTTTTCATGAGCGATTCATCCGCCCAACCGACCATCAGGTCGCAGGCAGCAGCCTCCCCCATGCTGGCCGCATTCGCAGCACTCATCGGTGCCAGGCGAAAATCCAGGCTAAAACGTAAAACGAACGCCAAGCTCCAAGCGGCGAGCCGTTTCGGCCGAAATTGCTTGTCCGACCGCGCCGGAAGAGAGAATCGTGTTCACTGCAGTGACATTGGTGTGATTCAGCACATTGGTGCTTCGCGCATTGAATGTAAACTTGCGGGAATGATCTTTGTCGCGAGGATTCAGAGCGAAGTCCCGGCTAAGATTCATATCGAGATGGATTTGGGCAGGCATGGTGCCCAGGTTGCGGCGAACATTCCCATTCACTGTGTTGGTGGTCAGAAGGCCAAACGGTGTGCTGTAAACTCCCGGGCCGGGCGCGGAGGCATACGAAGGCCTGTCGTTGAAATTGCCATCGCCGTTGGCATCGGTACCTGTCGTGATGTTGTAAGGATTGCCGCTCTCGAAGTCGACAAGCGATGAGAGGCTGATTTTGAAGGGAAGGTTGAGGTTGGCTGAGCCAAAGAAGAGGTTCGGCATCTCCGAATCCCATCGGGCAGACTCTCCCTTTTCGCTGTAAGTCGACTGCGGAGTGGCGGCGCCAGGCAAGTCACCCAGGCGGAATCCACCGTCGGATCGAAAATCCAGGTGCAGGTAATCTGCTGAAAAGTTGAACCGCTTATAACTGTTCTGTTCGAGCGCAAATTCCACCAGCCCTCCTCGACGGTGGGCGAGCTGCTGGTAGCGAAAGATGTTTTCGTTCACGGCGATGGGTCTGGGGGCGAGAAGCGCCGCCAGTGGATCGGGAGCAGTGCCAACGCTGCTGGCCACCATCGGCGCATTGACGTTCACTTGACGCATCCAACCCCAGGCCTGTCCAAAGTCGAGATCGGCCTGTAGGTGCCAGTGATGCGGGAACTCATGTCCGAGACCTGTTTGAACCATCAAAGAAGGAAGTTGTGTAACCGTGTTGGGAAACTGCCAGAGTGTGTCGACGCTGATGGAACCAGGAGCCGGCGTCATGGGGTTCTGGAAGTTCGGCGAGTAGATTGTCTTTTCCTGCTGCCGGACGCCATTCAATCGCTCGGCCTGCATGGTGTATGCCGGATCCACCGGGGTAAAAAATATGCCCGCGCTTAGATGAATCAACCAATTCGACTTCTTATCGGGCGCCCAGGCCAGGCCCGCGCGCGGCGCGAAATTTGCGAAGGTGCCGGGAGCGGTTTGGAACTGATAGCGCAAGCCGGCGTTGACCGTCAAATGCTGGGTTAGTTTGGCGCGGTCCTGAACGTACAAGGCCAGCCGCCACTGGGTCTCAGGCACAAGAGGCGTTCCGGTGGTAATTTGAAATGTTGTCGGCGCGCCACCGGGTAGATTCAACAGCGATCGGCGGTACTGCTCGAGCGCCTTGATCGTGGTTGTTCCGCCGCTCGGATTGTTGTTTGCATCGAGCGCCGGCGCGCTTCCCCCGCCAAATACGAACGCCCCGGTGAAGGTGTCAGGATCGTAGTTGTGGATGAAGAACGCTAATGACTGCAGGCCAACCTTGAGGGAGTGCTTGCCCTTGCTAAAGATAAAATCGTCGTCAACTTCGAGATCGCGCTCGCGGTCGTTGAGGTTGCCGCTGGTCGCGCCTCCACCCGTGAAGTAGCCCGCCACCATGAGCGAAGGTTCGGTTGAAAGCGGCGTTTGCTCGGTTCTCCGCCAGGTGTAGCCGATCCGGGTTTCATGCAAAAGGTGAGCGCTCAGGATCTGCGTATTGAGCAGCCGCAGATCGTTCTCGCTCTCGAGACTATTGAATCCGGATGTTGCGAGATTCAGACCGCCGGCTCCCTGGTTGCCGAGATTGTTGAGGTTGGACGAAAACGAAAGGGTTGCGGCATCGTGAGGAGTAATCTGCCAATTTCCGCGTGCAGAGCCGATCCACATGCGTTGCGGCGCGGCAACCGTTTCCTGCAAAGGCGCGGGATTGTATCCGCTATCGAGGGTCTCGGCATCGACTACATTGAATTCATGAATGTCGCGTCTCTCGAGCGCGAGAAAAAAGTCGGAGTTGCGGCTGATCACCGGACCGCCGAGTTCAAAACCATAACGTTGTTTGCCGGCCGGGGTTGCCGTTACTGAAAACGGATCGGTAGCGTTCAAAGCGGCGTCGCTTTCGACAAAGAAGAGTGCTCCGTGAAATGCCTTGGCGCCGGGCTTTGTAGTGATTTCGATGTTCGGGGCGATCCAGGGAGCCCTCTCGTATTGGGACGAGAACGGGTCAGGATTGATGCGAATTTCGGCGATGGAGGCTTTAGGGGGCAGCGAGCTTCCATTCTGAAAACCGTCGACAGCAATGATCGCACCTCCGGGTGCGCCGCCTCCGCCAGCAGCCATGGTCTGCAACTCGCGAAGCAGGTCGTCCGGATCGTCTGAAAGCCGTTCGACCGCTTCTGTCCCGAGGACAGTCGAACCTGCCGAGTCGCCGCTATCAACTCCGCCAGCGTTCGCATTCACTTCCACATTCGTCTCTACCGACGCCACAGAAAGCTTGAGATTGGCGCGTGCGATGCCGCCCGCGCGGGCATGGGCGTGCGCTGTGGCCCTCGCGAACCCTTCCGCATCCGCTGTAATTGTGGTGGATGTCCCTGGCTCGCATGCGAACACATAGCGGCCGGTTGCATCGGACAGGACCGTTGCTCCGCTGGACGCGTGCACGCTCGCTCCACGAATGACCGCTCCAGTAGGGTCGGTGACGACCCCGTCGATGCGCATACCCTGGACGCAGGGCTGCTGCGCGTAAGCCTGCGCAGCTGCCATCATCCCCACGAAGATAGGAATGCAGATTCGTCTGGCCATGATGCCGGCTTTGATGCCGGCTTTGAAAGAAAACTCACAAAGGGCTCCGAGCGATGGCCTGTTCATCTCGCCTCCAGTTCACCGTGCTTGCAGTCTCAAGCTAGGTGTTCCGGGAAAACTTCCGCTTCTCCTTTGGAGCGAATCGCCTGATTTGTGGCGCGAACCGGATTTACTCAGGTTCCACGAAGCATGACGCAAAACCGGAGATACTGTATCCCGAAGCGACGGCATCCAAGTGAACGCGACCAACCGGGAGCGGCGACCTTAATGAACGCCCGACAGGACACACCTTCCGTGGGTTTGCCCTAATGGGGATGGTGAGGGCGCTGCAGAGACTAAAGCGGAATTACCGGCTCATCTCGCGAAAGAAGGATTCGCGAAAACTGCGGCTTAACGGGGCTTCGTCGCCGTTGGCCAGCGTGGAATCTTCCTGAATCCAGCAATGCCTACTCGACTCTCAATGCCTTTACAGGGTCAATCGCTGCAGCCCTCCGGGCCGGGAGGAGCGCCGCAATACATCCGGCCAGGATGAGCGGAAGAATCGCGGCCATCATGATGGTTGCATCGACTCCGCTAACCTGGTAGAGGATTGCTTGAGCGAACTGCGCGCAAAGAACTGCGCAAGGCAGACCGATCGCCAGGCCCAAAAGAATCTGAACCAACGCTCCCCGAATGACCATGCCGATCACTCGAATGCGCTCCGCTCCGAGGGCCATACGGATTCCGATTTCGCGGGTTCGGCGGCTGACAGTGTAGGCGGTGACACCGTAGAGTCCGACCGTGGCCAGCAACAACGCCAATCCACCAAAAAACAGCGTGAGGCGGGCAATCATGCGGTCATTGGTGAATTGATCGGCGATTTGCCGATCGAACGTCTCAAACTTCACGACAGCCAAATTGGGGTTGATGTTGGATAAGGTGCGCTGTGTCAGAGACTCCATATCACTGATGGGGTGAGCTGTTTCCAGCACGATGGTTCCGGCATACAGATCGTAGTCCGCATCGATCGGCGTTTTGTCGTTTGCCGGCCTCTGCAGGATAGGCAGGAAATACATGGCGTGATCTTTCCAGCGCACGCTGGTGTAGACCGTGTCTTCGACGACGCCCACGATCTCGTATTCGCCAGCCGATTTCAGACCCGTGCCAAAGTGGTGGCCGATAGGATTCTCGTTGGGCTTAAAGAGCTTTTTCACAAAGGACCGGTTCACAACGGCGACAGTCGTCGTCACAGGCGTGTCCTGCGGAGCGATACCACGGCCCAGCAGCAACTGCGTTCCCACAGCATCGAAATACTCTGCGTTCACCTTGACATCAGAAGCATCGACGTGAATATCACGCCGGCCCTGAATCTGTACGCCCCAGCCGTCGTTTCGTTGTTCCATGGGCACGTAAGTGGAAATTCCAACTTTCAGCACACCGGGTATGGCATGAAATTGCTGTTCAATGCCCTGGTAAAGAGGGCCGACCTGAGACGGCAAATAGCCAGCCGCCTGCGGGTCGATATGCACGATGTAACGGTTCTTCGATTCGAGCCTGAGGTCGGTGTGCTGCAAGCGGCTCAGGCTCTTAGCGAATAATCCCGCCGCGACGAGAAGCACCAGAGAAAGCGCAGTCTGGAGCACAACTAATCCGCGTTGCAGGAGCGTGGAACCCCCCGTCGCGGCACGATGACCGGTGCGCAGAGCTTCGGCAGGTTCAGCATTCGCCGCCATCCAGGCCGGGGCGAGTCCGAAAAGAATTCCGGTAACCAGGGACAGACCGAACGCAAAAGCGAGCACAGCCGGCGACGGACTCGCGTGGATCGGCAGTTCATTGGCGCCCGGAAAGGCCATTGCCAGCAACATGTGCGTGCCGCCAAACCCAACGGCCAGACCGCTCAGACCACCCAAGAACGCGAGAATGATGCTTTCGGTGAGAAGTTGCCCGATCAATCTCGACCGCATCGCCCCAAGCGCAGCCCGCACTGACATCTCGGCCTTGCGATTCATGCCGCGTACCAGGAGGAGATTCGCTACGTTGGCGCAAGCGATGAGTAACACCAAACCGGAGATGGCCATGAGGAGATGCAATTGCGACGCATATTGCTCCTGCATGGCACTGATGCCGGCTGACCCGGGCGAAAGAACAATGTGCACCTTGGGCAGCAGAGCTTTATTCTCCTCCGACGAAAAAGTGCGAATGGGTGTGAGCGCCTGGCGGAGGATGCCACTCAGTTTTGCCTGCAGCTGGATGCGGTTTACCCCTGGTTTGGTGCGGCCGATGATATCGAGCCAGTTTGCAGTTGGATCGTGAACAAAGGAGGCATTCGCGAGAACCGGTGCGGACTGAATAGGCAGATACAAATCCGGAGGAGCGCTCGACAGTTGATCGCCAAAGAAGCTCCGCGGCGCAATGCCGATAATCGTGACTGGCTGAGTATTGACGAAATACGTGCTGCCCACGACGACGGGGTCCGAGTCGTAGTCGTTCTTCCACGCCTCGTAGCTCATCACTGCTGTGAAAGGCGCCCCCTGGGCATCGTCTGCGTCTGAAAAAAGCCTCCCGATAGCCGGCTGCAGGCCGAAAGTGCGGAAGTAATTGCCGGAGACGAATTCCCCCATCACTGGCTGTGCAGTTTGCTGCGACCCTGCGCGACGCACAACAAACTTCTGATAATAGGAGCCCGACTCCATCGCAGCCAGATCCTCAAACTCAGGCGCGTTCTTTCGCAACCGCTGCCAGGCGTCCGTTGAAAAGAGCGAGTAATCGGCATTGTCGGGCACGCCATAACCGACACAACAGTCGTTGTGATCGCCAAGGCGAACCAGATTACTCGGATCCGCGACCGGAAGCGCTCTCAGCAGAACAGCGTCGACGAGGGAGAAGATTGCCGCATTCGCTCCGATTCCGAGCGCTAAAATCAGCACGATCACTACCGTGAAACCAGGCGACTTTCGCAGCGTACGACACGCGTAACGGGTGTCCTGAAGAGCATTTTCGAGCAACGGCAGCGCTTCCTCGGCACGGTAGTCTTCGCGGACCGGCCCGGTCGCGCCGAATTTAATTGCAGCCTGGCGGCGCGCCTCATCCGGCGGCATTCCGGCGCGAAGGTTCTCTTCGGTCTGCATCGCCAGATGCGATTCCACCTCTTCTCTAAACCGTGCGTCACCGCGCCGGCTTGCTGCGAAGTTAAAGATGCGCGCAAAGAATCTCTTAAGAGATTTCACGTCAACTCTCCTCACTCTGGCTGCAACGCCCGCATCGGATCGATTGAAGTAGCCCTGCGCACGGGAACAGGTGGGTTTTGTTTCATGCGGCCTGGTTCTGTATGGCGGTCATTTGGCTTACCAACAGGAGAATGCCACATTTCCATTGGGAAAGCAACAGGTGCATGCACCGCAATTGCCCTCAACCTCAGTCCGGGCTCAGGCACCACGGAATAGCTATGCGTGGAAGCAGTGAGGAGGACCTCAATGAGCGCAAATCGCCGAGGCACTCCGCCTTGGGCCACGTATGCTCTTAACATGATCGATCTGGTGTGGAACTTTCCTATGTTCGCGGAACAGGGCGCGGAATGGCAGGGGTATCTGCGGCGCGCGGTGAATGGGCTGCATGTTGAGGATGCGCGGGAGATGCGGCCATCGTTTCGTGGTTCCGACGCGGCTCTGCGCGCCCGCGCCGCGAAGTGGCTGGGTGTAGAGACAACGCGCGCCTGGATTACTTGCGGCGGCCATCATGGGACGCTGGTGGCACTGCTGGCGGCAGGGCTTAGCGGCAAGACGATCGCCGTGGAGGAGATCACGTATACAGCGGTGATCGAGCAGTCGAAGATGCTCGGAGCGAGGCTGTTGGCTTGCAGGTATGACGGCGAGGGGATGATGCCGGAGGACCTGCGGGCCGCTTGTGGGCGAGAGCGCGTGGCGGCGGTTTTTCTGATGCCAACCGTGCATAATCCGTTGGGAATTGTCGCGGGCTTGGAACGGCGTAAGGCGATTGTCGAGGTGGCTCGGGAGTTCGATCTGGTACTCATCGAGGATGACGCTTACGGCTTCATGGAGCCGGAGGCTGCGCCGAACTATGCAGTGCTGGCCCCCGTGCGGACGTTCTATGTGCGCGGATTGAGCAAGAACTACGCGCCGGCCACGCGAACCGGGTTCATGGTTGTGCCGGAGCAGTACGCCGGCGTGATGGAAAACGTGATGAGGAACACGGCCACAGGGACGGCACTGGTGCACAACATGGCGTCGCTGGCGCTGATTGAGGATGGGACGCTCGACCGCGTGATGGCGGCGAAACTTGTGGAAGGGGAAAAGCGGAATGCGCTAGGCCGTGCTCTGCTGGGGGACGCTGCGGCGCCGGGAGCGCGGTATGCATGGCATCTGTGGGTATGGTTGCCGCAGGGGCTGACAGCGGCCGAGGCGCAGCGAATTTGCCTGGAGCGTGGCGTAATGGTGAGCGGTGCGGCTGGGTTTACGGCGCCGGGAGTGGAGGTACCCAAGGCGCTGCGTCTGGGGCTTGGCGGGGAAATCGAGCGGGAAAAGATCGAGGAAGGGTTAAGGGTTGTCGCGGGAGTGATAGGCCGCTGATGCGTTTGATTTTTCTGCTGATTTCCTGGACACTACGCCAACAATCCGAAAGGCAGATTGGGGAATCAAACGGATCATGCGGGTACAAAAAGGCTTGATTGGTTTCATCGTAATTCTGCAGGCAGTGCTTTTTCTGGCGCATTTTATTGTTTATGAGACGTGGGCATTTTCGCCTGCGGGAAGCGATCTCCCCGGGACACTGTGGATCAAGCTGGTTCTCGGCTTTCTGTCGGTGAGCTTTATTGCCGCTTCCCTGCTTGCCTTCCGCTATACAGGTGGTGCGGTGCGCGCGTTTTACAGGATTGCTGCGGTTTGGCTGGGTTTCTTGTCATTCCTCTTCTTCGCCGCTATTTTCTCCTGGATAATTTTCGGGGGGGCGCGGCTGGCTGGCCTGAACGTGAGCTTCCATCGGATGGTGGAATGGCTGTTCGGCGCTGCAATCGTGGCTGGCCTCTACGGAGTTTTCAACGCAAACCGGACGCGAATCACTCGAACGACGGTACGACTCGCAAACCTGCCGCCGGCGTGGCGCGGGCGGAGGGCGGCGCTCATCAGCGACCTGCACCTGGGGCATGTGCGAAACGGCAGTTTTCTGCGGCGGATGGTTGCCAAGATTTTGAAGGAAGAGCCGCACGCGATTTTTATTGCCGGCGACTTATATGACGGCACGGCCATCGACGTCCGGCGAGCGGCGGAGCCGTTAAGCGAGCTCGTGGCGCCGCACGGCGTGTATTTTGTCGCAGGAAACCACGAGCAGTTTGGGGATGACAGCAAATACCTGCATGCGATTGCGGCAGCCGGGGTGCGCGTGCTCGTCAATGAGAAGGTGGAGGTTGACGGTTTGCAGATTGTGGGTGTGCCGTACCGGAACGCGGCGCAAGGCGGGCATTTTACGTCGGTTCTACAAGCCCTCCGCTTAGATCGCAATCGCGCGAGCATTCTATTGACGCATGCACCCGACCATCCGGCAATTGCGGAGGCTGCGGGCGTTTCTCTGCAGCTATCCGGGCATACGCACCTTGGGCAGTTCATACCTTGGAGTTGGATGGCGCGGCGGATTTACCGCCAGTTTACCTACGGCTTGAGTCGGATCGGGAAAATGCAGGTTTTCACCTCAAGCGGAGCGGGAACGTGGGGACCGCCGCTGCGACTCGGATCGAATCCAGAAATTGTAGTGCTTCACTTCGAATAAAGTTCACTGGCTGTCGGGTGTTCGCTCACATGGCGCCTCCACCGGGGTCTTTTTCGTCAAACCCCCACAGACTCGTCATCCTGCCTGCCCCGGCCTGCCGTGGGAGTGGAGCGCCTCACAGATTGATCGCGTGACACAGTGCTTGTAGCGCGGAGTCGAAGAGCCTGTCCCGAGAGTAGCCGAGGGAACCGCGCCGGTGCCTATTTAACCCATGCTGTTCGGAGTTTCAAATTACCGAGCCTCGCGCCGGGCGGGGCCCGCTACGGTTTGTCCCCTGTGGCATCAGTTGAGGGCGTCAGCGACGCCGCGGTGAGCGAATACCTCTGAGGATGAGATCGATCCCGGCGAGATAATCCGCCCGGTCGTCATGAGCGCACATCAGTCCGGCTACGCTGCGCACGAAGGGGTACTCCTTCGGATCGAGCTGCAACCAGGTAATCGACAACTTCTCCAGGAAGTCGGATCGATCGAGACCGCGCGTCCTTGCGAGCTGCCCGTTGGCCGCGTTCTGCCCACTGACGCCAAGGATGTATGCCATCAACGCGGACACCGCATCCCACTGTTGGCCATCCGGCACACCCATAGCGCGGACCTGCCGGCCGATGCGTTCAAGAATGCGCACCAGGGGCAAATGTCCCGGGACACGCGTGAGTGCCGAGCCAACCCATGGATGAGCGTCGATCGCGTCGAACACGCCTAGTGCGACGGCGCGAACAGTTGCCTCCGGCGTCTTGCCGGCGATGGGCATGTTCATCGTGCGAGCGACGATGGCGTCGCAGGCGGCGGTCAACAGATCGCTCTTGTTGGCGACGTGCCAGTAAATAGCACCCGGACCGGTGGCGAGCCGCTCGGACAGCGCGCGGAATGTCAGCCCATCTTCTCCGCTGCTGTCCAACAGCTCAATCGACGCTTCAATGATGCGATCCCGTGAGAGCGAGTCTTCCCGTCTTTGAGGACTGCGTGCTTTTTTAGCCATGCTTCATCTTGACACAAATGGAACATCATTCCATAATCATGGAATGATGTTCCATAAGCATTTTATGGAGTTTATGGATTACGAACCAAACCAATCGACTTACGATGTCATCATTTCCGGAGCTGGCCCGGTAGGACTTTTTCTTGCCTGCGAACTGGCCTTGGCAAAATGCTCTGTCCTGATACTGGAGAAGGCGGAGAACCCGCACTCGCCACTGAAGCAACTCCCCTTTGGGCTGCGAGGGCTCAATGCACCTTCCATCGAAGCGCTTTACCGCCGTGGGTTGCTGCAAGAGCTTGAGGTGCCAAAGCGCATTAAGGATCCCCATCAAAACGCCGTCCAGGGACCGCGTCGTCAGGTAGGGCACTTCGCCGGTATTCCATTGCTCTCCGGCAATATTGACCCCTCGCAGTGGAGGTATCGCCTGCCAAGCTCTACCGAAACCATTTTGATATCGGAGATGGAAGAGCTTGAAACGGTGCTGGGCCGCCGCGCGGAAGCTCTGGGTGTCGAGATCAAGCGTGGGCTCGCCCTTACCGGCTTTCATCAAACCGAGGACGGGGTGACTGTTCGTCAGGTGACCAATCTTTTATAGCCAAATGGCTGGTGGGTTGTGATGGAAGCCGCAGCGTCGTTCGCAAGGTGGGCGGTTTTGAATTCGCCGGTACCGAGCCGGAATTCACCGGCTACTCGGCTCACGTCGACATCGCCGACCCGGAGAAGCTCAAACCCGGGCCGAAACTTGACAGCAACAGGCATGTATCTGCAATCGCAGCCAGGTTATCTGGCGATACAGGACTTTGATGGCGGGGCATTTCATGGAGCAGACAAGCCCGTCACGCTCGAACACGTGCAGGAAGTTCTACGCCGCATCTCGAACACCGACGTCACCCTCAGCACTCTGCATATCGCAACTACATGGACCGACCGGGCACGGCAGGCTACAACCTACCGCAACGGACGAGTCTTTTTAGCGGGCGATGCCGCGCACATTCACGCGCCATTAGGAGGCCAGGGACTTAACCTTGGGCTGGGCGATGCCATGAACCTGGGCTGGAAGCTCGCCGCAACCATCCACGAACAAGAGCCCGAAGACCTGCTGGACAGTTATCAAACCGAACGGCACCCGATTGGTGCGAAGGTTCTGGATTGGTCGCGCGCCCAGGCTGCCATCATGAAGCCAGACGCAGATGCCCGCGCACTCAATGCGATATTCCGCGACCTGATGGAGACGCGCGATGGCGCCACCTACATTGCAGGACGCGTATGGGGTGTTACGACACATTACAATTTCGCCGGCGATCACCCGTTAACAGGCCATAGCGTTCCCAACTTTGAGTTGCGAGGATGGTAGGAAGATTGGCGAGCTCATGCATGATGGCCACGGAATGCTGCTCGACTTCCATGGCAATGCTTCACTCAAAGCTCTGGCGAGTGAATATGACGATCATCTGAAGTACGTTTCGGGTCGGGCGAAAGAACAACTCGGCTTGAGTGCTCTACTGATACGCCCTGATGGGTTTGTCGCCTGGGCTTCTGACAGCGAAACGAAAGAACAATCCATCAGACAAGCGGCCGCTCTTTGGTTTGCTCGTAAGGAGACAATATGAAACCTCAAGTCACCATCGTGGGTGCCGGGCTCGGTGGCCTGACCCTTGCGCGCGTCCTTCACGTTCACGGCATTGCAGCGACGGTCTACGAAGCGGAGGTCTCAGCCACCGCGCGAGCACAAGGTGGGATGCTCGATATTCACGAAAACAACGGGCAGCTCGCACTTAAGGCAGCGGGGCTTTTCGATCAATTCCTTGAGATCATTCACCCTGGCGGTCAGCAACTGCGCGCACTCCTCAAAGACGGCAACGTTCTGCTCGACTATCCAGACGACGGCACAGGCGGTCGACCTGAGGTGCCTCGCGGAGAGCTTCGTCGGATTTTGCTTGAATCACTTCCTGCCGGCACGGTCCTGTGGGGACACAAACTCGCGACGGTGTCTCCACTCGGCGGCGGATGTCAGATGTTAACTTTTGCTAACGGCTCCACGGCAACGAGCGACCTCCTCGTGGGTGCTGACGGCGCCTGGTCGAAAGTTCGTCCCCTACTTTCCGCGGCGAAGCCGGAGTATGTCGGCATCACCTACATCGAGACTTACCTGTTTGATAGCGACACCCGCCACAAGGCGAGTGCGGAAACGGTTGGTGGTGGCATGCTGTTTGCGCTGGCGCCGGGAAAAGGCATTATGGCGCACCGCGAGCCCAATGGTGTGCTACACACGTACGCAGCGTTGAAGAAGCCGGAGGACTGGATTGCCGGCATCGACTTCTCCGACCCGGCGAATGCTGTGGCCTGCGTCGCCGAAGAGTTCGACGGCTGGGCTCCGCAGCTGACAGCGCTCATCACAGACGGTGAGACTGATCCTGTGCCTCGACCTGTTTATACGCTCCCGGTCGAGCACCGATGGGGCCGCGTACCCGGGGTGACACTGCTCGGCGATGCAGCGCACCTGACGGCGCCGTCTGGCGAAGGGGCCAATCTCGCCATGTACGACGGAGCTGAACTCGCGAAGGCCATCGCCGCCAACCCCAGTGACATTGAAGCCGCGCTGCTTGCTTACGAACAGGAGCTCTTCCCCCGCAGCGCCCCCGAAACTGCGGAAGCGAACCGGATGCAAGAGGTGCTCTTCGGCGACAACGCACCTCAGAGCCTGCTTGATTTTTTGGCCGATCACCAGCCTGTCGAGTGATAGCCCCGCACGCAGGCAAATCTCATTCTGTTCCATCTCTTGACAGTCTAGAGGAGAGAATCTATCCTACCCTCTAGACTGTCTAGAGGAGTGTCGTCATGCCCTCATCGGCCCATGAAACTGACCGCAACGGATCGCATTCGAGCGATTTGGTCCAGGGGACCCTGGAAATGCTCATTCTCAAAACCCTTGCATTGGAGCCATTGCACGGCTACGGCATCGGGCTTCGCATTGAGCAGATCAGCGGTGGTGTTTTCAAGGTCAATGCTGGATCTTTGCTGCCGGCTCTGAGCCGGATGGAGCGTGCAGGCAATTTGAAATCCGAATGGCGGGCCTCAGAAAACAATAGGCGGGCGAAATATTACCTGCTGACCGCAAAGGGCCGCAGGACTCTCACCGCGGAAAAGGAATTGTGGCAACGCCAGATCGGCGCCATTGCACGCATTCTCGAAGCGTGAGTGCCCCAATGACCAATAGCCCAAACGAGGACGATCATGAATTGGTTCACGAACTTCATCAGAGGGATCGGATCGCT
Source organism: uncultured Acidobacteriaceae bacterium (assembly GCA_963711525.1). Taxonomy (GTDB): domain Bacteria; phylum Acidobacteriota; class Terriglobia; order Terriglobales; family Acidobacteriaceae; genus PALSA-350. Next base: position 1,521,240 of record CAVQEO010000001.1, read on the forward strand.
CTTTCATAAGCAGCGCGTCGAACGAGAGCTTGATGAAGAGCTGGAAGGTTTTCTGGAGGCCGCGACTGCTCATAAGCAGAGGAACGGCATGACTTCTGAAGGCGCTCGTCATGCCGCCCTGGTGGAATTGGGGAGCCGCAATTCAGTGAAACACCAGGTATGGTCCTCCCGCTGGGAATCGGCGCTGGAGGGGCTTTTGCAGGACCTGCGTGTGAGCATGCGCTCGCTCGCCAAGAGTCCAGGATTTTCAGCAATTGCCGTACTCTCACTTGCCCTCGGAATCGGCGGCAATACCGCCATCTTCACCCTGATTCATCAGGTGATGCTCCGCGACCTGCCGGTGCGTGATCCGCAACAATTAGTGGCATTCGGCGACTCAACCTCCGCAGGCATCGCGGGCGGCATCGACATAGGAGCATTTGGTGGTTATTTCCCGTGGGATTTCGCGCGCCAGATGCAGACGGACCCTGGCCCATTTGAGGGAATCGCTGCTTATTGCAGCTTTTCCAATAAGGCGAGCATACGGCCCCCGGTCGCGAAGGGCGCGGATGCAGCAGCACCCACAGTGCTGGCGCCGGCCAATCTCGTTTCGGGAAACTACTTCAGCGTTCTCGGCGCTCACGCTTTATTAGGTCGCACCATCATGCCGGCTGACGACGTCACGCCGGGAAGCGGCGCCGTGACTGTGCTGAGCTATCACTTCTGGCAACAATCCCTTTCCTCCGATCCAACGATCATCGGCAAGTCCATCGTGATCAACGGCACTCCGTTCGAAGTTGTGGGCGTCATGCCGGAGGCATTCCACGGCATTAAGCAGGACGTGGAACCGACGGAGCTCTGGACGCCCATCAGCATGCAGACAGTGGTGCTGCAGTTTCCATCGATGCTCGTCCCGCACTCCGGTCTTTACTTTCTTCACCTGTTCGGGCGGCTCAGTTCGCAAGCCACGGTCAACAAAGCCGGCTTCGCACAAAGTCAGAACTGGCTCAATCAGCAGGTGCGCAACGCGATCCGCGATCGGGAGGGCGGTGAGGTCTCCCTGAATCGGCAACAGGAGATCAATCGCGTGAGCGTTCCGCTGATTCGGTCAGCACACGGAGTTTCTCTCGTCCGCAGCCAATATGGCGATTCTCTCCAAATCCTCATGGCCGTGGTAGCCGTAGTTCTTTTCATTGCCTGCGCGAATCTGGCCAATTTCCTGCTTGCGCGCGCTGTCGCTCGCCGGCACGAAATCGTTACGCAACTCGCACTGGGTTCAAGCCGAATGCGAATCGTGCGGCAAAGCCTGGTGGAGACCTCTCTGTTGTCGGTCGTGGGCGGCGCGTTAGGTCTCGGCGTTGCTCTGGCCGCCACCCGCGCACTGATTGCCTTCGTCAGCCAGGGCGAATCATACGTTGCCATGAGCGCAACCCCAGATCCGGCCGTGCTCCTCTTCACCCTTGCGGTTTCGCTCGTCACGGGTTTCCTGTTTGGGCTCGCGCCGGCAATCAACGCCGCGCGCACAGGAGCGCATGGAAATCTGAGTGCCAATACGCGCACAGTTCAGGGGAGCGGAGGAAGATTTGCACGATTCTGGCCCAATGCATTGGTGACCGGCCAGGTGACGCTGTCACTGCTCCTGTTAGTTGTGACTGGCCTCTTCCTTCGAACACTGCGCAATCTCCAGCATCAGGACTACGGGTTCGAGCGAACTCATCTTCTGCTTGCCCAGGTGGACGAAAGGCTTGCCGGCTTTGCGCCCCACCAGGTTGCTGCACTTCACCAGACTCTCCTCGAACGACTGTCGGCACTTCCTGGTGTCCGGTCCGTCGCGCTCTCTCAGACGCCGCCCATCAGCGACGGTGCATGGTCTTCGAACATTTCGCTCTCCGGTTACACACCTGCACCCAAAGAAAACATGGTTTCCGTTCTGAATCGAATCTCCGGTCGGTATTTTGAGACAGCTGGAATCTCCATTGTTGCCGGCCGTCCGATCACTCCCGCGGACACGGCCAAAAGTCTCAGGGTTGCGGTCGTGAGCCAGACTCTTGCCAAGCGGTACTTTCCGAAAGGCGATGCTATCGGACATGTTCTGACTATCGGAATGGATTCAGTCAAAGGTCCTTGGCAGATTGTGGGGATTGCGAAAGATACCAAAGCCGGCAACCCACGCGACACTGATCCAGTCAGGATGACTTACATTCCATTGGCGCAGATCGATCCGTTTGCTCCCGCTCGTTCTCCGTCGGCATCTCTGAACGGTAATGGCAGCAACCCCACTCCGCTCGAAGAGAACCAGAATTGCTACGCCGAGACCATTCTCCTTCGCACGGCCAGCGACCCCGCGAAGACGACCGCGAATCTGCGCGCGGCCGTCTCATCAGTGGACAGCAACCTACCCCTGCTCAAAATCACAACGATCGAAGAGCAGGTCTCAAATCTCATCTCCCATGACGAGCTCATCTCCACGTTGACCACTCTTTTCTCGCTTCTCGCATTGCTGTTGGCTGCCATCGGTCTCTACGGCGTAATGAGCTATAACGTGGCTCGCCGCACCAATGAGATTGGTATCCGCCTCGCATTGGGAGCACAGAGTACGAAGGTTCTGAAAATGATCCTGAATGAATCACTCGTGATGCTTGGGATTGGCACGGCCGTAGGCTTGCCGCTCGCTCTCGCGGCGGCTAAGGTCGTCAAACAACAGCTTTTCGGGCTGAGTGTCATTGATCCTGTGTCGTTTGGAACCGCGCTTTTACTCGTTTGCCTGATGACGGTAATTGCAGCCTGGTTCCCCGCTCGCCGTGCCGCCAGGGTAGACCCGGTGGTAGCCCTCCGCTGTGAATGAGCAGAACGTAGCGAAGAATTGAGCTCAAGAATCGAAGCGTCGATGCGGCCGAGACGTTGCCGCCAGGGACTCAGATTGAGATTTTGTGTCGTTGACCGTTTTGTGGCCGAGGGCGCCAAAACGCGCCCCCAGAGAATAAGTCAGGCCTTTTTTACAGGGGGAAGGACTCCCGCCAAATGGACCAGGTCTTTCGCAACGAAATTCGGTTGCGGCAGTCCGGTTATCGGCAGGAGTGCGTTCCCCGCGCGAGTGATGAGAGCGGACGAGAAACCCGCGCTTTGGGCGCCTACCGTGTCCCAAACGTGCGCAGCTACCATGCAACAGGAGGCGGGGGGGACATCGAGCTCCTGTGCAACCATGTGATAAACCACTTGAGCCGGCTTGTAAGCGCGTGCCGTTTCTATGCTGAACTGACGTTCAAAATATTCCGCCAGACCTGCTTGTTCCAAGGGGCTCTTGCCGCCGGGGTTCGGAGGCGAGTTGGTCAGCGTGACCATCCGATAGCCCAGCTTCTTCAATTGCCTCAAACCATCGACGACGTCGGGATGGGCTGGCATGGTCATCATGCCTTTCTTAATCTCTTCAATGTCTTTGGGTTTCACGGTAACGCCGTGGATCGAGCCAACCATTTGGAGCAGGCCTTGTCCCAACGAGAAATAGTCCACGTATAGCCCGGACAACGTAATCGTCATCGAGTACATGATCAGATGACCGAGCCACTCGCGCATCACGCGCTTGTCACCGTAAATCCGTTCGAACAATTCACTCATCGATTCGAAGTCGATCAGGGTCTCGTTTACGTCGAACACGAGTACCGACGGCTTTTCGGAGTTCCACTGATCTCTTGGGTTAGTCGTGCCTATTACGCCAATCTCTTCCATACTAAGCTTCGTCGTCATTAGTGTCGTTCTCCTCTCGTTTCATTGATTTCGAACGTCCATCGCGGTCTGGCGCCTTCGACTTCTTGAATAGCAGTCAAACTCCTGGGCACTGTACCCGAAGCTCTCTTCAGGTCAGATGCCTTGTAAAGCGATTCGGGTCGATTCGCTATGCCGCTGCGGTTGAATCGGACAAAACCGTCGTTTCTGACAAAGCAAATGCCGTCATCGCGCGGTAGAGTTGTTTTCGTGGGAGACGCACGGGCCGAGGTGAACCAAGCCGAATGCGGTCACATTCGTGCCACCCACACTGCGAATCCAGGAGAGCGCTATGAAGAGAGAAATCATCCGCGTTGAACCGCTATCCACTTATCTTGAGAACTGGAAGGCGCCGACCTCAGCCGTGGCTCCGAACTCCACGAACAGCGATTAGACGAAACCGAGGTCGGCGAAGGAACGACGGTTACCCTAATCGACGCAAAACGTCCCGCCAAGTGGAACGAAACGACAAATCCTGCTGACTGTGCTGAGTGGCTTGGCCTGCAACTCTTGCGCGGGTTTTTGTCATGGGACATTTTCGAAGCGGTCCTCATGCCGGGCGACATCATCCTTATGGTGTCCTGGAAAGACCAATCCGCGGCCCGGACGCCATCACTGGGCGCAGTAACATATTGCAGAGGTCTAATCATGACGGAATCCGCTGATTTTCGGTTAACCAAGATCCCGCTTAACAACGGAGTCGACCATATACCTGCACTCGGGTTCGGAACCCTGGTTCGCGATGCGGCAACGACGGTTACTGCCACCAGGGATGCGCTCGTGGCAGGGTTCCGCCAGTTCGACTGTGCGGAGCGCTACCGGAACGAGCGCGAGGTGGCTGAAGGTTTGCATGCGGGGTTCGCCATCGCAGGCATTGAGCGCAAAGACATTTTTCTGGCCTCCAAGTTATGGAATACAAATCATCGCCCCGAACGCGTCGAACCGGCGTTCGAAGCAAGTTGCGAGCGGCTTCAGGTGGACTATCTGGATCTTTACCTTAGCCACACTCCATTCGCATTCCTGCCGGGAGAGGAGCAGGATCCGCGTGACGAGAACGGCAACGTCATTTACGACCAGGGCCTAACCTTGCTCGACACCTGGAGGGCGATGGAGAGCCTTGTAGAGCACGGCAAATGTCGCGCTATAGGGCTAGCCGACGTCGGGTTGAAGGAGCTTCAGCCCATTTACGAAGCCGCTAGGATCAAGCCGGCGGTAATTCAGGCGGAATCGCACCCGTACCTTCCAGAGACGGAGCTCCTTGTATTCTGTAAGCAAAACGGCATTGTGCTGTTGGCGTTTGCGCCCTTGGGTCACGGAATAAGGCCTGGTCCACTCGAAGACCCGGTCATCCTGGCTGTAGCGAAACGAGTTGGGAAGACGCCGGCACAGGTACTGCTGGCCTGGGCGGTACAACGTGGCACTGCTCTGCTGACTACGCCCAAGACCACGGCTCACGCACAAGAAAATCTCGATATATCGCCTCTACCGCAAGATGCGTTCGATGAGATCAACGGCATTCAGACCAGAGAACGATACAACGCAGTAGTAAAAACCGGCAGTCCTGGTTTCATTCCACGAGGTCGTTGAGCTGGAAACGGCAGCAATCAACCAAACATCAGGCGAGCGACTTCACCGCCGCCCATGGAATGGCCGATCAAAGTGATTTCCTTCAGGTCGAGCTTTTCCAGCAGTCCCGCTAGATCGTCTGCAAAGGTGTCGTAGTCATTGCCGGTCCACGTTTGCTCAGAACTTCATTGTCCTGACGGCAAAGTTTGTTGACGATGTGCGCTCCAAAGTTGCACAGCTCCGCCAATAGGAGAAACGTCCTTTACCAGCTTGTCGAGAAGTGCTCGCACGTCTGTACACCGCGATAGGCCGGCACTCTGTCCTGCCCAGAGAGGAAGCAATTCGGATCGCCCAGCCTTCTCAGCTGGAATCGATAAGTGCCGCACGAGTACCCGTTGCAGTGGGTAAGGAAGGATCTCGATATCCTTCTGGTTGAGTTCGTCAAGAAGGCGATTCTTGATGCCGCGGCCAAGTCTTCCGGTGAATCCGCGAGTAAGAGCGGTCTGACTGGATTGACCGCCGAGGAGTGCCTCACGATGAAGCGCGCTCGCTCCCGACTCCTCGCACGCGAGGAAGGCAGTTCCCATCTGAACGCCTTCGGCTCCAAGAGCGAAGGCTGCCACGATTCCGCGGGCATCTCCAATTCCGCCGGCGGCGATGACCGGGAGCTTCACAGCATCGATGATCTGCGGTACCAGCGCCAAGGTCCCCGTGAGCGAATCTTCAGCCGGTTGCAAGAAGGAGCCGCGATGTCCGCCAGCCTCAAAGCCGGAGGCCGTAATCACGTCCACGCCCGCTTGCTCCAACGCAATTGCTTCGTCTACGGTGGTTGCCGTTCCAATCAGCGCGATTCCCCGGCTGCGGAACTCATCCAATATCTGTTTGGGGGGAATTCCATAAATAAAGCTGAATGCGGAAACCCCTCCGTCCAGGAGAACCTGTACCTGATCTTCAAAACGAATTGCTTCGTACGGCAGATAAGTAGGCCTTGCTCCTCCTACACTTTCAATATGCCTTTCCAAAGGAGCGAGGCTGCGATGGAATGCTTCTTCCGTCGAGGTCAGGGCTCCATCGTCCTCCATTGAGACCCACAAGTTTATTGCAAATGGATTTGTTGTGAGAGCCTTGATTTCACGAATGACATCGCCGATTGCCTGCGGACTGAGGCCATGAGCGCCGAACGATCCGAGGCAGCCATAGTTCGAAACAGCCGCGGTAAGCCGCTGCGAAGACAGGCCTCCGAGTGGGCCTTGAATGATTGGGTATTGCAGTCCCAAACGCGAAGTTAGTCGATTATCCGTCCACAACTGTGAGCCCATTTGACCTGCCATAGCGATCCCCTATATTCCTGAGAGGAAGTGGAAGTTTAGCTTCCGCCTCCTTTGTCCTAAACCTCGAACGTTACCTCAAGCATGAACTTTGTTATCGCAACGGTAAAGTCGCCGAACCTCCATTCACGGTAAGGCCGCCGAGTCACATCCCCTCGGATAGGACCCATCGAACCAGCGCTGCATTGTGGCGGGAGCGACGGGACTCCGCATCCGAGCCGTCTCTACAGAATCAAATTGTCGGCGTGAATCGGCCGAGTTTGCGTGCAATAGTCTCGCATTCCTCTGAGGAATAGCTGGTATTCCCAAGGCTACTAAATCTAATGCTGCGCTCATACATCAGATAAGCGTCTGGCAGGCTGGGATGCACTGGCGGTCAGTTGATCAGCGAATCGATCAATCAATTTCGGAAAACCGGGGAGATACATGTCTAAGTTATCGAACAAAGTGGCACTTGTTACAGGCGGTTCCAGAGGGATTGGAGCAGCGATTGCGAAGCGTCTGGCTTCTGAAGGAGCAAACGTAGCGTTCACGTACGCCAAGGACGCCAGTGCGGCGTCGGTTGTCGTCAAGGCGATTGAACTCGGCGGCGGGAAAGCTGTTGCGATCCAGGCGGACGCTGCCAGCGTCGATGCAGTCAAAGGTGCAGTCGAAAAGGTGATATCAACCTTCGGACGGTTGGACATACTGGTGAACAATGCCGGGACAGCCATTCCGAAGCCATTTGAAGAGGCCACACAAGAGGAGATGGACCGCATCATCGACATCAACATCCGCGGTGTATTCGCTACCACGCAGGCTGCGCTAAAACATATGGAGGATGGCGGCCGCATTATCATGATCGGTTCGGCTGTGGGGGAGCGCGCCGTTGCACCCGGGCTTGTGCCCTATGCGGCAACGAAGGGCGCCGTAAAGATGTTCACGCAGGCGCTGTCCAGAGAAGTCGGCAGCCGCGGCATCACGGTCAACAACGTCCAGCCGGGCCCGATCGATACGGATTTGAATCCTGCTTCGGGTGATTGGGCGGTGCCGCAGAAGGCCGCCACAGCACTCGACCGCTATGGGAGCGTTGAGGAAATCGCCGCAATGGTGGCGTTCGTCGCCGATCCTGAATCTTCTTACATCACCGGAGCGAACCTGACCGTGGATGGCGGAATGAATGCCTAATGCGGCACCTGCATTTAGACAGTAGAAGCGAGCAGATATGCCTTCCTGCATATCTGCTCGCTCGTCTTCAGGGGGCCGCACTCGTCAGTTACCTGAATAGCAAGAGAGGACAATGATGACATTACAAAACAAAACGGCGCTCGTGACGGGCGCGTCGAGAGGAATTGGGCGCGCGACGGCAATGGCGCTTGCCGAGGCTGGGGCGCATGTTCTGGTTCACTATGGCCGCTCAAAACAGGAAGCGGAATCTCTGGTCGCCGCGATTCAAGCGAAGGGTGGACACGCAAATGCGATCTCGGCGGACCTGGGAACTCCGGATGGCGCACGATTTCTCGCCGATCAGGTGCGCTCCGTCATTGGAAATCGGTTGGATGTACTTGTGCTCAACGCCGGAATCAGCAAGCTGGCTCGCATCGCGGATCATACGGTAGAGGATTTTGACAGCCTCTTTGCGACCAACGTCCGAGGCCCGTTTTTTCTCGTGCAACAGCTCCTGCCCGTTCTCGGTGAGGGTTCAAGCATTGTCGTTGTTTCTTCTCTCGGAGCCCGTATGGTGGTAGGCATGCCAGGGTTGGATAATCCTTCTATTCTTGCCTATGCCTCTACCAAAGGAGCACTTGAAACTCTGGTAAAAAACTGGGCCGCCATCCTCGGGCCGAACGGCATACGCGTAAACGCTGTCGCACCAGGAGGAATAGATACGGATATGTCGAGTCTTCTGAAGACAGAGGCGGGACGCAAAGTCATTCTGGGAATGCAGGCATTGAAACGAATCGGCAAGCCCGAGGATGTTGCCGACGTCGTGGCTTTTGTCGCCTCGGATGCGGCCCGCTGGATCACGGGTGCCAGCATTCCTGTCGACGGCGGTTCAAAGCTCTAACGGGCACTGGTGCGCAGGGCGATAGCCAGCACGTTCGAAAAGATACTCGGTGGAAAGGCTGCGGCCGCAACCGAGGTGAAGTAGCCCAGAGGCTCATCAGGACAATCGTCCTTCAGTTCCGCTAAGACTAAGACTTCAGAGGACCAATCGCTCGATTAGAGGCTCCGAAGGGCTGCCAATAAACTTCTCTCCACCTTTCGGGTCGACGACGCTTTGCCTGATTTCAGGTTGCGGTCAATGCACAAGCCGGAGAAGAACGAGAGCACCATCCCCGCAATCGCGGAAGGAGCCATCTTGGGCTTTTCGGCCTCGATATTCATGGCAAGCAGGTGCTGCACTAGCGCTCGGCTCTCGGTGATGGCGCCATAAGCTTCATCCGGAAGGATAGCGAACCCCCGCATAGAGTTGACGGCGAAACATCCCTGCTGTTCGCCCCTGTTAAGGGGACCATCCTTCAGAAATATTTCGACATTCTTCCAGCCAAGGGGCTCTTTTCGTAAGAAGCCCTCTCTTAGCCAGGCTCTCAAGATAATGCCGAAGACACCCCAAGAACAGATCTTCCTTATCTCGAAACTCGGTATAAAGACCTGATTTGTTCACGCCAGTGGCTTGTTCAAGGTCCTGGAGGCTCGTGCCCGCAAACCCCTGCTTCCAGAAGACAGGCATTGCCTTCTCCAACACGTCCTCTCGGCTAAAGTTCTTTGGACGCCCCATACAGCCATTGTGCAGTAACGAACTAACTAGTTCAATATCTCTGAATCCTCGCCACGGCCCCTTCATCGTATAGAGGTAAACGGTTCACAACCACTTTGAATGGTCCAACAAGATCCATGCGAGAGTTCATTTGATGTCGAATCAGCCGCTTTTCATGCCCTATCGAATGGGAAACCTCGATCTTCCTAACCGGATCGTCATGGCTCCTCTCACCCGGATGCGCGCCCATGCCCACGGTCATGTGCCTACCGAATTGCAGGTGGAGTACTATGCACAACGTGCTTCAGCCGGACTGATCATCACTGAGGCCACCGCGATTAGCCCGGAAGGATTTGGTTGGGCCGATACACCGGGTCTCTGGACGAAGGAGCAAATCCGCGGATGGCAACGCGTCACTGATGCCGTCCATGCGGCCGGCGGCCGCATCATTACACAGCTCTGGCACACGGGCGCAATCTCGCATCCTGAACTACTGGATGGCGCGCAGCCTGTATCCGCATGGAACGTTGATCCGGGCCAGATCTCCGTCACTCCCACAGGAAGGAAGCCCACGGTAACGCCGCGGCCTCTGACGAAGCAGGAGATTCAAGTTACAGTCGCGGATTTCGCGCGAGCTGCGCGGAACGCGATGGAAGCCGGCTTCGATGGCGTCCAGATCCTCGCCAACTATCTCTATTTGATCTCGCAATTTCTGAACGCCACCACCAACCTGCGTAAGGACGAATACGGAGGGAGCCTGGAGAATCGCTCGCGTTTTCTCTTCGAGGTCGTCGAGTCGGTCCTCGGTGAGATCGATGCGCAACGGGTTGGAGTCAAGATCAGTCCGATGCACGAAGGCGGCGCATTTCAGGCCAACGACGAAACCCTGCCCATCACCGAATATGCAATTGAGAAGCTGAGCTCCTACAACCTTTCTCACTTGCTGCTCATGGGCAATACCACCGATTTTTCTGGTACTCCGCTAGAAAAATTGGCCGACGACGGCATGTTCCAGCATTTCCGTCCTCTCTACAAAGGCACCCTGATCGCGAACGTGAAGATGGATTGCGATCGCGGCAATCGACTTATCGCGGAAGGTCTGGCCGATCTGGTGGCGTTCGGCCGTCTGTACATCGCGAATCCGGACCTTGTCGAAAGGTTTGCGAAGGATGCTCCTCTTGCTGAGGTGGACTGGGAGACCGTGTACGGCTCTGGGGAACGCGGTTATTCAGACTACCCCGCCTATCAACTATCACAATTAACACGGAGCTGAACATGCCAAAGACAACACCCAAACAGAACAAGGCGATCGTTCTCGAAGCCTTCGACACTCTCTTCAACAAACGTGACTACGCGGCAGCAGAACGGTTCTGGTCGTCGAAGTACATTCAGCACAGCGCGCACATTGCGCCAGGACGTGAAGGACTGTTCGCTCTTGTCTGCTCAGCGCCAGATACCCTGCACTACGAGAACCAACTCATCATCGCGGAAGGCGATTACGTCATCGCGCACGGCCGCTTCACCGGAATGGGAAGGCCCGCCGCCTGGATCGCCGCCGACGTTGTCCGATTCGAAGACGGTCTCCTGGCCGAACACTGGGATGTGCTACAAGACGAAGCCACACAGGCTGAGTCCGTGAGCGGCCTCCCCATGTTTGGCGACACATTCCCTTCCTAAGGGTTCGCCATCCACGTTTTATGGACAACTAAGAGCAACGGAGACGGAGGACGACTGCCGATGACCGAACCTAAGAAGTTGCAAGGAAAACTAGCAATCATTACTGGTGGCACAACCGGGATAGGTTTGGCTACGGCGAAGCTCTTCGTAAAAGAGGGCGCCTACGTCTTCATCACTGGCCGTCGTCAAAAGGAGCTCGACGACGCTGTGAAAGCAATTGGCAGCAATGTTACTGGCGTTCAGGGAGACATTGCCAAATTGAGTGACCTTGATCGTCTCTACGAAGCCGTTGCGACCAAGGGAAGAATCAATGTGGTTTTCGCCAATGCCGGTGTTGCTGAATTTGCTCCCCTTGGCAAAATCACTGAAGAGCATTTTGACAAACTCTTCGACATCAACGTCAAGGGGACGCTGTTCACGGTGCAGAAGGCTTTACGGTTGATGAAGGATGGTGGCTCGATTATCCTCAACGGTTCCGTAGCGAGCGTAAAAGGCACGGCTGCCTTCGGCGTCTACGGCGCAACGAAGGCAGCCCTCCGTTCCTTGGTCCGAACCTGGACCTCGGATCTCAAAGACCGTCATATTCGTTCCAATGTGATTAGCCCAGGGCCAACTGATACGCCGGTTATCGATGGACAACCTGCAGACGCCATTGCACGCATTCTATCCACCATCCCGATGGGACGGATGGGAGATCCTGACGAGATTGCTAAAGCTGCGCTTTTTCTGGCGTCTGATGACTCCAGTTTCGTCACAGGTATTGAACTGTTCGTGGATGGCGGCAGGGGGCAAGTCTGATCGAGGACTCTGCACCGAAGACCTTGCCTTGTCGCTTTCAGGCGGGTGTTTCAGAAGGTCTGCCACCGTCTTCAAGATTTCGTGCGAAAGCGACTCATCCGATACGGCGCGCGCCAGCGACATGGCTCCAACGAGGGCGCTGAAAGTCAGGATCGCTCTCGATCTTGCCGCACGCTTATCTGTACCTGGCAGCAGCCCGGCCATCAACTCAATATCCGCCTTGACTTGACCTGAGGTAAGCGCACGAGTCCGCCTATCGCTGCGCGCGATCTCCGGCGCCAATGCGCTGAAGGCACAACCCGCACCAGGATTCTTACGGTGCACATCGCTCACATAATCGTCGATGAGCCTCTCGAAGGATAGCGGCTGCCCGCTGGATTCGGCAGCTTCCTTTTGGCGCTGCCAGACACCGAATGCATCGCTGAGTGCCTCCGCCACGAGTTCGTCACGCGAGTCGAAGTGCTTGTAGAAGCCACCAACCGTCAGGCCGGCTTCCTTCATCAACTCCGCAATTCCAAATCCCGCGAGGCCCTTTTCGCGGAATCTCTTTGAGGCAATCGCAACGATGCGCTTATGAGTTTTCTCCTTTTGGGCCTGGGAATAGCCCATCTGAACCTCCTCGAAAATAATGTGCGACCAACTCAGGATTACGAATCTAATCCTGTAATGAGGATTATATCAGTAATCCACAGTGCTCGACGAGGGCGAAAGGGCTCAAGCAATTCGGGATCTGCCGATGGTGCCGATCGACATTAATAATCTCCGGAGTTGCGGCCGAGCGCCGCAGGTCAGGAGTGACATGGAAAAGGGAGAAGCGATATGCGTGCAATGAGAGCTGAAAAGTTTAGCGGTTATGACGGGTTGAAGCTCGTCGAGCTTCCGAAACCAGCGGTTACAAACGGGAAAGTCCTGGTGCGAATCACTGCTGCAGGCGTCACGCCGCTCGATCACACGATTCTCGTCGGCGATTTTCACATCCCGGAGAAGCCGCTCATCTTGGGCAACGAAGGAGCGGGCGTGGTGGAGGAGGGAGGCGGAGCGGATTTTCCCGCTGGCTCACGGGTGATGTTCTGGGGCACCTATGGCGCTTTTGAAGATGGGACCTATTGCGAGTGGATTGCCGTGCGGAAGGAAGACCTCTGCTTGATTCCCAACAATGTCGATGACGCAAGCGCCGCTGGCATTCCGGTAGCGTATCTCACAGCGCAAGTGGCTCTCACCCTGGCTGAGTTTCGTCCAGGCAAAACCGTTCTGGCGCCTGCGATCGGAGGATCGGTCGGCAATGCAGTGACACAACTGGCGCGCGCTCTGGGAGCAAAGCACGCAATATCAAGCACGACCAATCATGCGAAAGCCGAGCAGTCGAAGGCACTCGGATTCAATGAGGTCATCGATACTTCCGTGGAAAAGTTAACTGACGGCGTAGGTCGTATCACAGACGGCTACGGCGCAGACATCATCATTGACGGGATCGGTGGCGAGGTGTTGAGCGAAGCGGTCAAAGCCCTCGCGTCGGGAGGGAGCCTCATAACACTGGGGTATTCCGCAAGCCGCAAGACAACCATCGACGTGACAAGTCTCATCGTGTCACAGACCAGCATCCGCGGCTTCAATATGTTCTCTCAGCCGCAGGCGATCATTGCTGACGCGTGGAAATCTACCGCCTCCCTGCTTAAATCCGGCGCGATCAAACCAATCGTGGCTAAGACGTTTCCACTGGCAGATGCGGCCGAAGCTCTGCGTTACCTCGTAGAGGATCGCCCCTTCGGGAGGGTAGTTCTCACAGTCTGACGACAATTGATGGGGAAAACATAACAGGTATCCCGCTCCGCAATTAGCGAACACAAGTTGTCAAATCCAAGCCAACTGCGCTCGGGCCAGCTTACTCAAAGAGAGGAATCAATGACAACAATAAAGGCGATTCAGCTGGCTTCGCTGGTCACGGCAATCAATGTCCTGGTCGCGAGCGGCTTTTCCATCGTGGGGATTATCCGTCCGCAATACCTCCTCCCTGCGGGATCCGTTCCAACGCAGGCGTCGTTGCTATTGGCGATGTACGCAGCGGCGCGCACAATTCCTCTGGCTTTGTTCGCATTGTGGGCGATCTACAAGCAGGCGACGCCTGCATTGCTGATCCTGGGTGCGCTCGCCGGCGCCGTGCAACTGCTGGATGCCGGAATCGGTCTGTTTGAGCATGATCCTGGGAAATGCGCTGGGCCGCTCTTTATCGCCGTCCTCCAATTCTTTGTGGTGTATCTGCTTCACAGATCCGTGCGTATCACGGCACAAATCAAGCGCGGATAAACGCACGCTACTGCTTGGCACTTCCATTTGTTGTCGCAGATACCCAATGTCAAAACGAATCCAACAACGCTCGGGCGAGCTTACAAGGAGTTTTCATGTTTGTCTTCATCAACGCATTTCTTATTGGGACCGCCTCCGGGCTACGAGCCATGATTGGATTGGCCGCTGTCAGTGGGGCCGCCCGCTTCGGCATCTTACCTTTGGGCGACAGTTGGCTTGCTTTCCTGGGCTATGCGTTCACCCCGTATATCTTGACCCTCATGGCGATCGGAGAACTCGTTAACGACAAGCTTTCGAAGACTCCGAGCCGCTTGATACCTCGTTACTGCGGGTGAGGGGGTACGCTTCAGAAGGCGGTCTGCTGAAACATAACCCGTGCTCATCGCTACGATGAGGAGAGCACCGACGATCGCTTGCGGAGCTAGAGATGGAACTCCGGTCCATCTCGAACCTGCACCGATACCGAAGGCGACAACGAACGCGATCAAGATTTTCATTTTTTCTTCCTCCAAGGACTACGGTTCGTTCAGAAGATCTTTTCCACCCTGAATACGATCTTGTCTCCCTCAGGCCGATTCCTGGCGCCAAGCTCGTGATAGCCGTTCGCATAGAAAAACCATTTACCCGAGTTCCATACCATGCCCGGACCTATCGCCCCTACTTGCTCCGGAGAGTTCGAGAGCGGAACACCATTGACACGGCCATCCGTGACTTGCCGGAGGTAGTAGGCGTTGGGGCCAATCCAAAGGTGTTTGCCAAAGTTGTATGCGGCGGTGGCGTTGAAGTGAATCGCCTGTCCTGCCTGCGTCGATTGAGCGCCAGTTGCGAATGGCGGACGATTATTCGCCGAATTCCATAAATAGTGAACGCGCCAGCTGGTCTCGATACGTTTGGTTGGGAATGCGGTGATTGCGTAATAGGGATGGACAGTGAATGCATTTGCGCTGATATTTACAGAGGAAGATCGCGTGTAAGCCCCCACGGGCAGGTCAAAATCGAAGACGACTCGCTGGGCGATAGGAACGTTGCCGATCTTTCGCTCACTCCATTGAAGGATGAATGGAGACACCGTGAAGGCCCCCCAACCACCGGATTGTCCCGCGCTGCCGGCATTGACGTGTGCGGCAGCCGCCACGACCTCTGTCCCGTACCAACCGCCCAGGATCGTCTTGTGAGTTAGCCAGGCGATGTGGGTCAGTTCACTTATGCTATTGACAGCGCCAGTTCCTGGAATTGCGCTCCCGGTCCCGTCTACGACCGATCCTGCATGTGCTCCGTCTCCAATCGCTTCAATGACCACGCCAGGTGCGCCTATGCCGTCGAGGAAGCTGGTGTCACCCAGGTTCACAGCCGGCTCAGCGACGTGTGTCTGCGCGACGAGCGATGTTGCCGAGAGGAGTAGCAGGAAAAGAACGCATTGGAGCGGCTTGAGCATGGGCCTCTCCTATGCGTAAACCAGGCGACGGCCCAGAATTTCTTCGCGAAGCCTGTCGAGCGAGCGCAGCATAAAAGTCAGCCCGTTCTCGTCCCGATAAACATCCTCGGCGAGTTTTGCGTGAACGCCACCTACGACAACCTCTGGCCCCATCACGAGGTGCGCATGCATGGAGATCAGCGTCTCTCGTAGCTGGTACTGAGCCCGGACGCCGCCCGTGAACGCCTTGGACGAACTGATAATCGAGACAGGCTTGTTCTTGAAACATGACTCGAAGACTGGACGGGAGGCCCAGTCGAGGGCATTCTTGAGGACGCCGGGAACACCGTGGTTATATTCGGGCGTTACGATCAGGACTCCATCGCTCTCCGCGATGAGTCTCTTGAACGCGGCAACCGACGGAATCTCGGGGTTCTGATCAAGATCCTCGTTATAGAGGGGAATATTCTCCACGGTTACCACTTGAATATCGATCGCAGGCGCGGCTTTTTCGGCCAATACCTTCAGCAACGACGTGCTGAAAGACGTTCTGCGGAGGCTTCCCGAAATGCCAACTACTCGAACTGTTTCTCTGGTGCGGTCCATCTTGTTGTCCTCATCCGCGGTCGCATCGACCGCCCACATTGACCAGACTAGGCGCAGCGCTTTTATGTGTCCAACGAAAGATTCGCATAACACATATCTATAGATATGATGAATAGGGGGAAGATCGAATGGAGATACGACACTTGCAGCACTTCATCGCTTTGGCGGAGGAGGGTAAGTTTACGACGGCCGCGCAACGCATGAACATTGTTCAGTCGGGGCTCTCCACGTCCATCAAAGAGCTCGAACAGGAAGTCGGCAGCCGACTGGTTACGCGCACGACCCGCAAAGTCTCATTGACCGCGGCTGGAGAACTTTTCCTTGAATCTGCGCGCGGTTGTCTCAGGTTGCTGAACGATGGGGTTCAGGCGGTCCGGTCCCAGGATGGTGTCGTCAGAGGCCGCCTTCATCTCGGCATTCTGCAAAGCCTGATACCATACGTGCGACTCGCCGTCTTGCTGCAACGCTTCCACTCGTCGTACCCGGAGGTCGAATTCGCCGTTCACGCTCTTTCTACAGAGGCGGTTCCTGCCCTGGTGCGTTCAGGGTATGTCGATCTGAGCTTCCAGGCAATCACTGGCAAAGAGCAATGGCCGGGAGTCCAGGTCATCCCCTATGCACAAGACTCGCTGGTTGCGATCTGTTCCAGCAAGCATGCGTTAGCAAAGAGTAGGAGTGTACGACTCGAGATGCTCAGCCATGAGAGCTTCGTGGATCTTACGCCGGAGAGGGCTCTGCGGAAGTTGGTTGATCAGGTTTTCGCTCAGCACCATTTGTCGCGGTCGAGCGTATACCAGGTGAGCGATATTGAGACACACCTCTATTTCGTTTCTCATGGTCTTGGCGTGGCAATCGTGCCGTCCGCCCTGGCCCGTTCATACGCAGAATCACATCACCTGCATACGTTGCGGATTGTGAGTCAGCCCCCAAAGCTTCCTAAATGGCGACTCGCGATTCTGACACGGCCGAAGCGGAGCGACCTTCCTGGGAAGACAACGGTTGAACTCTTTCTGGAGACACTTGCCGGGCTTTCACCGGATGGCGAGGCCGACTGTTGAAACATAGGTTGCTCAGATTGGTATCGATGGAAAGCTCAAACATCGTTAGCGCATCCGGGGGATGCGGGCTGATTTCGTAAGTGCGGGCGAATTTCGCCGTATGTTACAGGTCTTGTTTTCTTTTAAGTGACTAAGGAAAAGAGACACTCGACACTTTTCAGGAGACGTGTCGAAATCCAGACACTCGCTCAGCGAATCGCCGACCTCCAACGCAGAGGTCCTTCTGATTCAATCAGTTGCCGCAGCTAGTCAAGAACCTGTCATTGGCAGTCGCAGTGCACTGGTCCCGGACATGGAAGGCGTTGGGGGATCTGCGTGAGGGTCGGCTCGATCGCCCTCACATCGCGGTTCGTTCGGACGCGGCTGGATTCAGAAATGGGGTTTGTTTCGCAGGATATGGCAACGGGCATCCCTTAGATCCTTGAAAGCGCCCCTGGGGCGGGAGGAAACACACCATGATTACACATCCTTGGGTAAAAGCGGGTCGCAACGTTCTCGCGTGCGTAACGTGTTTGGGCTTGTTCTGCGGTGTGCGACTGGAGTCACGGGGCGCGTTGAGCGCAATTGCTGTCTCTACGCCGGTCCTGGTGACCGATCCGCCAGAAGCTCGATCTCCTGTTTCCCTGAAGGCAATCAACGATCCCCACACCGGCAAGGCCGCGTTCTCGTTCAATGGGCGGGAAGACCCACCGGTGATTCGAGCCAATCCGGGGGAAGATCTACACCTGACATATACAAATGCGATGTCAACGCACTCCCAAGAGCACTGCGTTGATGGACCGTGCATGAACATGACGAATCTCCATTTCCACGGCTTGCATGTTTCGCCGGACGCTCCTCAAGATGATGTGATCACGATGATGGCGATGCCGGGACAATCGCTTCACTACACCGTGAATATTCCGCTCGACCAGCCGCCAGGACTGTACTGGTACCATACCCATCCTCATGGAGAGAGCTATCAACAGGACCTCGATGGAATGTCCGGAGCGATTGTGATCAACGGCATGGAACGCTATGTTCCAGAGGTCCAGCATTTACGGGAACGGATCCTGGTGCTGCGCGACCGAGTACTTGAAGACAAGGACCCTGACAGCCCGGAACTACGGCGTAGTGTTGAAATTCCTGCAAAAGGCTGCTGGGCCTCAACCGACCTGCCGAAGCGGATTTTCACGGTAAACGGTGCGCTGCGACCGCAGATCGCCATTGCTCCGGGAGAACGTCAATTCTGGCGCATTGTCAATGCTTCACCAGATCTATACGCGGATATACAAGTGGATACGGAGCAGCTCGAGATCGTGGCACTGGATGGAATGCCACTTTCATTCCACGATCCGAAGCGCCGGGTCGAATTCAAGGACCACCTCCTCGTTCCTCCGGCGGGTCGGGTCGAAGCAATTGTCACCGGGCCAAGATCCGGAGCCCAGGCATCGCTACGTACACGTTGCTATGATACGGGCCCTGATGGAGATCCAAACCCGGCAAT
Source organism: uncultured Acidobacteriaceae bacterium (assembly GCA_963711525.1). Lineage (GTDB taxonomy): Bacteria > Acidobacteriota > Terriglobia > Terriglobales > Acidobacteriaceae > PALSA-350. The sequence continues at coordinate 1,539,958 of CAVQEO010000001.1, forward strand.
GGTGGTGGCGGACCTGGTAGCCACCGCGCAATCCTCTCACGGAAACGAAGCCGCCTCGGGTGGCCTGCCGGCTCCGGTTTACAAGCCTGTGTCGCCCAAGCTGATTGCGAGGACGGAAAACAGCCCTTCCGATTTTGTGGTTACGTTTACTGAAGACAAGAATGGGTTCTATATCAACGGGAAGAAATACAGTCCTTCGGATGCTCCTATGACGAGTGTCTCCATCGGCGGATTTCACCACTGGCGGGTGGTGAATAACACGCACGAAGTCCACCCCTTCCACATTCATCAGGTTCACTTTCTCGCCTATGCCCAGAACGGGACGCGCGTCTCACGCCCGGAGTGGTTGGATACGGTGGAGGTACCTGTCGAAGGAAGCGCCGATCTGATGATGGACTTTACCGATCCGATCATCCGCGGAGTATCGGTTTTCCACTGTCATCTTCTGAGCCACGAAGACAAGGGTATGATGGCGAAGATACTTTTCAAGTGAGTCTCTTCATAGATTTACCGCACCATGACAATTGCCGTCCGGGCATGGCGACATGAAATGGGTGGAAGACGAAGTAGCGAAGTTCAGTTGTTTTTGGAGATTACAAAGGCCGGCAATTGAGCTGCCCAACGCGGACATTGTCCTCTCGCATCGTTTCTGGCCCGCATACCTGAGCGCGGAACCCATTGCGAAGACGAACCATCGGTGCTGAACCCTGTCATTAGCTTTCGCCCAGGGGGAAGCTGGTGACAGCCTCTAAAGAACAAAAGCGGCGACAGAGCAATGCACGCCCCGTCACCGCCTTTATTTCAAAGCCCGCGCTTATCCCTGGTGCTTGATTTTTTCGCGTAGGCCTTTCGCTGCGGCTTCCGGATCCTTCGCTCCGTAGATGGCCGCGCCCGCAACAGCAATCGTCGCACCGGCGGATTCGACCCCTTCGATCCGCTGTGCATTGATGCCGCCCGCAACCGAAAATGGAATCTCAGCTTCCCGGCCAACTTCCAGCAGCTTCTCGATCGAGTACCCAGCCTGCGCCTGCTCATCCAGCCCCGCATGCAGTTCCACCCAGCTCACGCCCAGGGACTTCAGTTCCTTCAGCCGCTTGGCCTTGTCTGCCACACCGATCATGTCGGCCACTACAGCCTTGCCGTGCGCTTTACCGGACTTTACGGCTCCCGCAATCGTGCTGTCGCCGGCCGTGCCCAACACGGTCATGATGTCCGCGCCCGCATTGAACGCCAAATCAGCTTCCAGCTCGCCGGCATCCATCGTCTTCATGTCTGCAAACACCAGCTTGTCAGGATATGCTGCCTTGATGTTGGTGACGACGCTCAGTCCTTGCTGTTTGATCAGCGGGGTTCCCAGCTCGATAACATCTACCTGGTCCGCCACCTTGCTGAGCAAGGCCAGCGCATCCGCCGTCGATAGTAGGTCAATTGCAACTTGTAGTTTCATAGTATTCTCCATTTTCCAGATACTGAATAAGTTGACATTATGAACAACGGACTAAAGTAAGAACCAGCCCATCATTCCCACAGAAAGACAAAGGCGTCGGTATCCTGTGTCTTGTTATTCAAGATTCGCGTGGCGCTTCCATAATTCCTCCGCGCTTTCGCCCCGCTCATGCCACATTGCCTGAAACATCGCATCCATGATCAGCAGAGCGCTCTGCTCGAACAGCGCTCCGGCATATTGCTCAGACATCATTCCGCCACGATCCTCCTTGGCTGCGGCCGGAATCACAACCAGGCCTTGTGCCAGTTCGCCCAGTTTCGAAGCGGGTGTTGCGGTCAACGCCAAAACCTGTGCTCCCGCCTTGACTGCAACCTCAGCTGCGTGCACTGGGCCAGCCGTGGTGCCCGATCCTGAAGCCACCAGCAGCAGGTCGCCGTTACCGATCGCAGGAGCAGTCACTTCGCCGGCAACATGCACCACCAACCCCAGGTGCATCAGTCGCATGGCAGCCATCTTCAGCGCCAGGCCCGTGCGCCCCGCGCCCATAACGAATACACGGTTGGCTGCCAGAATCATTCGTTGCGCGACAGCTATCTCCGCCTCGCTCACTGCCGCGAGCGTCCGCTCCAGTTCATTCAGAATCAGGGCCTGGTCGAACGGAAAACCATCTCCGACCGTTGCCGCTCCATGAACACCCGACACTTGTTTTTGTTCTGACATTGATTTCTCCTTTGTTCACTTTTTCTCAACAGGTTTCTTCTCTTCAGCGGTGATGCTCTCGGCTCCGTGACCGAGCTTTCGCAGAAGGTTCGCAAGGGCCTTCCGCTCCGATGTATCGAGGAGCGAGAAGACACGTTCCATGTCGCGCTCGTGTTCGGCGAACACCCTGCGGATTAGTTTCGATCCCTCTTCCGTCAGGTGCACGATGCGGGCGCGGCGGTCAGTGGACGTCCCTGCCCGCTCCACGTAGCCACTCCGTTCAAGCCGATCGACGGCTGCGGTCATCGACCCGCTGCTAAGCAGGACCTTCTTGCCGAGGGCGCTGATCGGCAGAGGCCCCTTATGAAGAAGTGCTTCTAAAACCCCGAAATCGCTCAAACCTAACTCCGTGCCGTTCACGCTCCGCCGCGCATGCACTTCTACTGCCTTGCTGGCCTTCCACAGGAGCACCCAGAGATGAACGCCGCTTCTATCTTTTTCGATTTGACTTGGTCTTTTCATATCTCTTGATATAGAGATTCTTGATGGAGAGGTAAGATGCAAAAAGTAGCACCGCAAAGCAGCACAACCTTCAGAGTCTGCGTGAGAAGTGATCGCCCTGGTATTTGTGAACCAGATTGAATGTTGGTTTTCGGTAAGAACCGAAATTGAGAGGGCGGAGGATTTTGCTGATGAAGAAGACGACTAAGCGTGGAGCACTACCGTCGGGGTCCTGAATCAGGCCGAGGTGGGTGTTCCGGTCGTCGAGTTGATCCGGAAGGCTGGGTTAGCTAACGGGAGACGTTGTCGTCAGAAGACCTTCATGATTCGTAGAACAACCTTCCGACCTGTCGCTCGATTTTCTGCTCCTACCTCCTGGTAGAAGTTGGCATAGTAGTACCATTTTCCGATATTCCAGACCATTCCCGGGCCTATTGCACCCACCTGCTCGGGTGAGTTACGGAGCGGCACGCCATTGATACGTCCGTCGGTGATTTGCTTTAAGTAGTAGCCGTTGGGACCGATCCAAAGCCCCTTCCACACGTTGTAGGCAGCGGTTGCATTGAAATGAATGGCTTGCCCAGGTTGTGTCGATTGCGCCCCAGTGCTGATCGGAGGAGCGTCGTTTGGCGCGTTCCAGAGATAGTGGATCCGCCAGCTCGTCTCAATCCGCTTCGTGGGATACGCTGTAATCGAATAGTAAGGATGAACGTTGAAGGCGTTGCTGCCGAGGTTGACATTAGAGGTTGGCGAATACTTCCCTACGGGAACGCCGAAATCAGCCGTAAACCGTTGGTCGATTGACATGCCGAAGACTCGATGTTCGGGCCATTGAAGAATGAACGGCCCTACCGTTAAGTCACCGAAGCCTCCCCTTTGTCCCAGGGCTCCGGCATCCACATACGCTGCTGCGCCGACAACTTCCAGCCCGTACCAACCTCCGAGAATCCGCTGATGGGCCAGCCAAGCAACGTGAGTCAAACCGCTGATGCTGTTTACAGAACCGGAGCCGGGCACCGTTTGTCCTGATGAGTTCACGATCCTGCCGTCATGTGCAATATCGTTAATCTGCTCAAACAAAAATCCTGGTCCGCCAATTGCATCGAGAAAACTGGTATCGCCGAGATTGACGGTTGGCTCCGCGACATGACTCTGGGCCTGCGCGGTGATGCAGCCGAATACCATCAGCATCGTGGTGCACAGGATTCGTTTCTTCATGAAAGCCGGTTAGACCGCGACAAGGCGCCGTCTAAGGGTTTCCTCCCCCAGCCTGGCGAGAGACGTGAGCATGAATGCAAGTCCGTTCTCGTCGGTGTAAGCGTCGTCAGCCAGCTTCGTATGAACGCCACCGACAACCACCTCAGGCCCCATGACGAGATGGGCCTCCATCGAAATCAGTGTTTCCCGTAACTGATACTGCGCGCGCACTCCGCCTGTAAAAGCCAAAGACGAACTGATAATCGATACTGGCTTGTGTCTAAAGCAGGATGCGAAGACAGGACGGGAGGCCCAATCGAGCGCGTTTTTAAGAACGCCCGGAATTCCGTGGTTGTACTCCGGAGTGGCGATCAACACACCATCGCTCTCAGCGATGATCCTCTTGAACGCTGCCACTGCCGGAACCTCTAGCTTACGATCGAGGTCTTCGTTGTACAAAGGAATATCGTCAAGAGTAACGACCTGAATTTCGATCGCCGGCAGTGCTTTTTCGGCAAGAATCTTCAGCAGCGCGGTGCTGAACGATGCTCTGCGAAGACTGCCTGAAATGCCGGCAATCCTCACCGTTCCATTTGTTGTTTCCCGCATATCCAACTTCTCCATGTATCAGCCTTCGGCAGCTACAAAAAAGGCCACGCCGGCTAGCGCAACGTATAAAGGTACGCGGCGATATCGTGGGCATCCTGGTCTGGCAAGTCCGTGTTCGGCATCACCGTGTCGGGATGTATGTCGTGGGGCCGCTCGATCCAGTGCACCAGGTTCGCCGGATTGTTCGGCAGCTGGCCTGCGATGTATATGCGGTTGGCGAGATGATCGAGTGGCGGACCCACTGTTGCGCGAGGACCCTCGATGCCTGGGATGCTATGGCAGGTACTGCAACCATAGGTGCGAATGGCTACCGCCCCCACGGCCGCGTTGCCGTGCGCCGGATTGTCGCCATTTCTGGGCTCGGCGACAAAGTCGCTGTAGCGGCTGCACCCTGTAGCAACAAGAGCAACTGCGGCGAATGCCAGGAATAGGAAGCGAAGTCTAGTCTGCATGCAATGCTCCGGGAGTAGCTTGTGCGGGCGGCCCCAGGCTGCTGCTTCTGCTCTGCCAGAGCGGAGTCAGCGACTGGCGGCGTTCGGCTTCGCTTATCCACGCGGCAAACAAGGCAAGGCCCGCAATGACGAGGACAATGCCGGAAGGAATCCACATAATCAGTCCCCCAAGCTGTTGGTCCTGGAGCGGCGAAAGCCCCCAAGGAGCTGTCCGCCCGTTGTAGATCGGATACCAGACCGTCCGCGCGACGGTCATCACAGCGCCGAGTAGGCTGCTATGAAGCGCCGTGGTAAAGACGAGAATAAAGGCCGTTCCGTAACCGAGCCGCCCATATCGCCCGTAGATGAGCGTGTACCAAAACAGCAGAGCGCTCACTAGAAACATCGTGTGCTGGAGCGCGTGAATGCCGTCGTTGTTGAGCGTGGCCTGGTAAAACGCAGGGATATGCCACGCCCACAACGTAACTGCCTGAATCACCCAGACTACGAGCGCGCCGGTGATGAATCTCCAGGTGTTCCGGACCGTCGAGCTCCGCGTCCAACGGCCAATCCTCTTGCGCCAGGAAAAAGGTAGAGCGAAAAGAAAAGTCACCAGGGGGCGGCTCAAGGCGAGGAGCGGCGCCGCAACCACCATCAGTATCTCGTGCTGCGCCATGTGCGCTGAGAAGAGCGCCTCGCCTAGCTCGTGCAACGGGGAAACCAATGCCACCACCAGCGACAGCCACCCCAGCCAGAAACAAAGCGCCTGCCATGGCCGAATCGCCGGGTTGCGACGGTTCCGGCGAAGGATGCGCATGTGGCCAAGAAAATAAAGCACAGCGCTGAGCACGAGAGGGAGAACAATCCCCATTTCCCACGACCAGGCATGGCTCCAGTTGGCGGGTGTAACCGGGGCTTCGCCCGTTTCAGCGTCCGCCAGCGCAGGCGTCGCAGAGATCAGGATAGAGACCAGCGCCAGCGCCAGAGGGAATGCCGCCTTCGTCCGCAGCGGTCGCCAGTGGAGAGCACTACTCCGGAAAATATCGCAATCGCGCTCGGCTACCGGCATGGACTCATACCCAGCTTAGGGACCGACTCCGCGACGATTACGATCATGAACAGCACGCTGAGCGCAATGCCAAGCTGTGCCATAAAGCGGCTCCTCTCGATCGGTCGGGGCAGCTGCTCGCCGAGCACCCGTGGTACGAGCGAAAGCTCACGGCGGGCGACCACGGCCCCACTCACAGCGAGCGCAAGCGTACACAGGGTGATGGCGTGGAACCCCCAGGCGATATTGAATGCGCAGAGTGAATGCGTGATCGGATAGCTGATGCCCAGATCAGTGGCCCAGGCCAAGGGCCCAATCAGAATCCCCCACCACAGCGCGAAAAGGTTGGCTGGGGAGCTTGGGTTCGGGGCAAGCGGGGCGTCAGGCGGCAGTTGTGATTGGGTTGCCATACGCTTCTCCTAGAGCCATCGCGGGACGAGGTATAAAATGACCCAGCCCACGGCAGCGGAGCCAACGACGAAGTTCCAATAATCTGCGCTCTCGGCAACGTCCATGAATCGACCCGCGCGCACATGCTTACCAAATAGCATGATGGTCAGCACAACCGTGTCGGCCCAGTCGGTCAGCAATTGCAGACTGAGCAGCCCTAGCAGGAGCCAGCTGATAGAGGCATAGCTGCTGAAGTCCCACTTGCAGTTCAGGCCCGCAAATTCGAATACCCGCAGCACCAGCGTCGCCGCGCCCAACAGGATCATGACGTAAAGTGCTCGGCGAGTTTTCTGTATGTCGCCCGACCCCGCTACGCGCTTGAGCCAAAAATTGGGTGCCAGGCTGACCAGAAAAAGAACGAGATTGAGTGTGCCTGCCAGGATCTCCGGAGGCGCGGTGTCAAGCGGAGGCCAGTTCTCGTTGCGCGATGCGAGGTAAAAGTAGGCGGCGACCGTGATCGCGAGCAGCACCCCCTCCACCAGCATGATCCCGGCGGTAGCCCACCACATTGGACTCCGCTTGCCGAAAACGACTGTGGGAAGATCAGCGACGTTCAGTTCACGCGGTAGCATTGTCCCACTTTTCTCCTTTATGCTGAGCTGCTGTCTCTTCCTCGGATGGCCAGAACCAGCCGATCAAAACGATGCCGAACAGCAGGGCGCCCACCACAAATGCCCAGGGCTGAAAAACCGTGCAGATCGCCGTTCCGCAAACCACGACCGCAGCCCAGAACGGCCAGATTGAGGGTGCCGGCAGCAGCAGGCGATGATCTGGGTAGGCGTCAACCACCGTGGTGACGAGCATCTCGCGGGCTTCGTCGCTCAGCCCCGTCACCACACCCGCACTTTCCGGGTGAGCCTCGTCCTCCCAGACGGTTTCCCGTCCCTGGACCACGGGGATGTACAGGAAGTTGTATGACGGCGGCGGCGACGAAGTCGCCCACTCGAGTGTGCCGGCTCGCCACGGATTGTCTCCCGCAACGCGGCCGCGGCGGGCACTAAGGATGAGGTTAATAACAAAGAACAATACACCCAGTCCCATCAGGAAGGCGCCTATCGTCTCAATGCCGTTGAGCTCGCCCCAGCCCCGATCGACGCCATAGGTGTAGACGCGCCGCGTCATCCCCGCAAGACCGACCAGGTGCATGGGGAAGAACGTGAGGTTGAAGCCAACGAAGAACAGCCAGAAGAAGACGTTGCTCAGTACCTCATTGAGCATGCGCCCGGTGATCTTCGGGAACCAGTATTCGACTGCGCCGAAGAGAGGAAATACTGCGCCACCTATGACGACATAGTGCAGATGGGCGACCACGAAATATGTATCGTGTGCCTGCAAGTCCAGCGGAACCGAGGCTAGCATCACGCCCGTCAGTCCGCCAAGGATGAAGATAAAGAAAAAGCCAAAGACCCAAAGCATCGGAGTGGCGAGCCAGAGCTTTCCAGTAATGATGGTCGCCAGCCAGCAGAAGATCTGAATGCCCGTTGGAATCGCAATCATCAGGCTGGCCGCGGTGAAGAAGCTGAGCGATAACAGCGGCAGGCCGGTGGCAAACATATGGTGGACCCACACGCCAAAGCCGAGAAATCCGACAGATACTGTGGAGAGCACAATTGCGAGATAGCCAAAAGTCCGGCGGCGGGAGAATGTAGCTACCAGCGTCGAGATGATGCCTGCTCCCGGCAGGAAGACGATGTAGACCTCTGGATGACCGAAGAACCAGAACAGATGCTGGTAAAGAAGGGCATCGCCTCCTGCGGCGGGGTTGAAGAATTGCGTGCCGAAGTTGCGATCAAGAAACAACATGAGGCTGGACAGAATCGCCGCCGGCAGAGCAAAGATGACGCAAAAGGCAACGATCGTCTCTACCCACACAAACAGCGGAATTCGATCGAGCGACATGCCAGGTGCGCGAAGCTTGAAAACGCTGACCAGGATCTCGACTGCCACACACACAGCCGAAATCTCGGTCATCATCACCATGACCGTCCAGGCATCGGCACGATGGCCAGGCGTGAATGCAGGCCCGCTCAGCGGCACATAGGAAAACCATCCTGCATCCGCGCCTGCATTCAACAGAAACATGCCCCAGAGAACGATCCCGCCGAAGAGGTATAGGAAGTAGCTGAACGATGCCAGACGAGGAAACGCTACGTTTCGCGTGCCGATCATCAGGGGCACGAAGTAGGTGGCGAGAGCCTCGAACATCACCGGCACGGCGAAGAGAAACATCATGGTCGTGCCGTGCATGGTAAAAAACTGGTTGTACATATCGGGCCCAAGCACATGGTTCTCAGGCCGGGCTAGCTGCAACCGCATGACAAGCGCCAAGATGCCGCCGAGAAGCAGAAAGCA
>CAVQEO010000002.1:0-545340 GCA_963711525.1 uncultured Acidobacteriaceae bacterium
AGCCTCTACTCGCGCCGGTTTGCCGGCAAGCCGGGCAAAGCGATTCTATGGGCGGGCGACGGGACGCAGCGGCAGATGTCGTCAAAACAGTTTATGGCATAGCCAACCAAGGGATCTGATCGTCCTGAACCGCACGATCAACTCCTGAAAATCCGCCTGCCTGAGGGCGGAAAGCCGAAAGATTCTCTGACACGATCAAAGGGTTAGACGGTTTACCCGCGCCATGGGACGCACCCCGGGTACGCGGCCTTTCTTCGTGCTCTGTGATGAGGATAACGCAGGTGCGTCTTCCAGGAAAATTCAGAGGCGGTCGACGTCTTTATTTTGCAGTGGTTGCTTGCTGCCTGCGGCCGCCGGGGCGGTAGCCTTCTTCCGGCGCTTCACTTTTGCCCGACGCTTGCGCCGAGCGCCGGCGATGGCCAGGCGGGTCTTGTGCACTCAGGTTTTTTACGGACCTTTGTATGGGTAACAGCGGCGGTGGGTCTTTTGCGGACGGAGAGCGCCGGGATAAACCGGCACATTGTAGGGGATGAGAGAGCCCTACGGAAAAGGAGAAGCGACTCCATTCTGGCCTCGAGTCTTGCCTGTGATCTCGCGAGGGATGATAGCGAAGCGTAGACAGAGGGCTGGCGGGCGGGATCATTGAGCTCCGAAAACATGCAACCGGGTGCCGACCCTTTTCTGTCAGTGGGAAGGCAACATCAGCGCGCCGCGTTAGATCGCGAGTGGCCGCTGGGCTCGGCGTAGTCGAAGAGTCCAAGCACGTCAGCACACAGTGTGCACGAGAACCGGGAGACCTCCAGAGCGTCTGCGCGAGCAGACCGGTCCGGGAAGGTGAAAGACCCATCATCCGGGCATGTACGTTTTGGAGGAGTCGGACTGCGCCATAGTGTGCGCTGAGCAGCGCATTGTTCAGGAGGGTTGAAGTCCCCCCGGCGCTCAGATGAGGGGCGCCGTATCCAAAAGCGGGGCTAACGTCTCGCTGGCCGGAGAAGAGAGAAGGTATGGAGAAGCCTAAACGGGCACGACGGCGAAAGCTTGATACAGCCAAGGTGAACCTGGAGCCACTCTTTGCAGTACTCCGGAGGACAGGGTGTCCATCGTGAGGTGGAATCCGAAGGGTATGCGGAGAAGTATCGGGCCGTAATCGACGGGGGCCACCCCGATGATGAACCGGTCGGCCAAAGGTGGGGCAAGGTCGAGCCCGCACTATGGGGGCGAAGGCGTTCTCATTCACCCACCGCACCAAGGTGTTTGCGGACGGCACGATACGGAAGAACGATGCGTGACCTCAGGAGGACTGACAGCGTCTCTGGGTGGCACCGGAGTAAGCGGACCTATAAGCGAAAGCGAAATGGCGAGCGAAGCGCGGTCAGTAGTCGGACGGCTGAGAAGTACCAGAAGCATGGTGAAAGCCATGTGACCGGGTGACCGGCGACGGAAGTGGGTCGGGGAAGGCAGCCGGCGAAGGCGGTTGGGATGGGAGAGGAAGGCAGTGAGTAAGGACGGAAAGGTGGATCAGTTCCATGAGTGAAATACCCGTACATTTCCGACCGAGGAGACTGTCTGACTGGATCAACCCGACGGGTGCAAAGAAGGTCCATTCATTAATCGACAAGGTATACAAGCGGAAGAACCTGGAGATGGCCTGGGAAAAGGTGCAGGCTAACCGGGGCAGTGGGGGAGTCGATGGACAGACGCTGGAGGAGTTCTCAGCGCAGCTGGATCAGCAATTGGATCGGTTGCACAGGGAGCTTCAGGAAGATGTCTATCAACCCCGACCGGTGCGGCAGGTGCAAATCCCGAAAGTGGGCAAGCCAGGAGAGTATCGCAAGTTAGGAATACCCACGATCTATGACCGTGTGTGCCAACAGGCGCTGCTCAATCGGTTGGAGCCTATCTTCGAGCCGATTTTCGATGAAGCCAACTTCGGATATCGGCGAGGGCGATCAACACAGGACGCAATGCGCAAGGTGTGGAAAGAGATACAGAGCGGACGGGAGTGGATCGTAGATGCGGACTTGAAAGACTTTTTCGGGTCTGTTTCACACGAGAAGCTGTTAACGCTGGTTGCCCAACGAATAGCCGACGGTCGAGTGTTGCGTCTGATAGAGGCGATGCTAAAGGCCGGAAGTTATGGCAAAGGGCGACTCTATCCCACCGAGCGAGGGACCCCGCAGGGCGGGGTGGTTTCACCCGTTCTAAGTAACGTACTCCTGACGCCGTTTGATCGGGAGATGCGTCGCAAGGGGTATCAGGTAACGAGGTACGCGGATGACTGGGTGATCACCTGTAAGTCCGCGGCAGAGGCGCATGCGGCGATAGCTGCAGCGCGCCGGATACTGGAGGAGTTGGGCGTACAACTACACCCGCAGAAGACGCGAGTGGTGCACGTTCGACAAGGGTTTGAGTTTCTTGGCTATAAGATCAAGCGGGGCAAGCGGCGACTTAGGCTGCTGCCCCACAAGATCCAAAGCGGGGTACGGGAAGGCGATTTATACGCGTACCCGAAAGGAAAATCGATCCGTCGCTTTATGGATCAGGTGCGTGAGCGGACCAAGCGGCGTATTCCTCTGACGACCTCGGAACTGATCGCGGATCTCAACCCTGTGATACGGGGTTGGGGCAATTACTATAAACGCGCCCACGTCCGAACGCTTTTCAACCGACTCAACGGCTGGATACTGCATCGTATCCGGTCGCACCGCTGTAAGCGCTGGCGTAACAGGGGTTGGAGACAACTTCCTGAAAGCAAGCTGTACGGTGAGTACGGGCTGGTAAACCTGGTTCAGTTAATACCTTCGATTGCGTTCCGGAAGCGTGAGTCTTCGTGAAAGCCGTGTGCGGGAAAACTGCATGCACGGTTTGAGCGGCGGACGGTGGCCAGCGTCGGGGAAACCCGATGCGCCACCTCCGACCCGACACCGATGAAGCTGACGAACAACGAAGGTAAGACTTCCGCGGAGCCAGCGGAGGGAAGGGCGCAGACCAAGGAGAACGACGCCCAGCCTCACACGCATCCGACACAGGGCGGAGCACGTGTGTCCCAGGGGTTAGACGGCGTGCGCCAGAAGGCGCGGGCAAGTAAGCAGGAGCGGTTCACCGCTTTGCTGCACCATCTCACGATCGACTTACTGCGGGAGAGCTACTTCGCCTTACAGCGGAGCGCAGCACCCGGAGTAGACGGAATGAATTGGCAGCAGTATGAGCAAGGCCTGGAGGCTCGGCTTGCTGAACTCCATGGCCGAGTTCACCGTGGAGCGTATCGGGCACAAGCCTCGCGACGAGTGTACATACCGAAGGCCGATGGCCGGCAACGGCCATTGGGTATCGCTTCGCTGGAGGACAAGATTGTTCAGCAGGCGGTGGTCACGATCCTCAACCAGATATACGAGGTGGACTTTCGGGGCTTTTCGTATGGGTTTCGCCCGGGACGCAGTCCTCATCAGGCGCTGGATGCGCTGAACGTGGGCATCGAACGGAAGCGGGTGAACTGGATACTCGATGCGGATATTCGTGGATTCTTTGATCACCTGAGCCACGAGTGGATGATGAAGTTTGTCGAGCATCGAGTCGCCGACAAGCGCATCCTTCGGCTGATCCGTAAGTGGCTGAAGGCTGGTGTGTCGGAGCAAGGCAAGTGGTCAGAGACGACGGCAGGCACGCCGCAGGGAGCGGTGATCTCACCGCTTTTGGCGAACGTGTATCTGCACTATGTGTTCGACCTTTGGGCTGAGGCATGGCGCCGGAAGGCGGCGAACGGAGAGATGGTGGTTGTCCGTTACGCTGACGATCTGGTGGTCGGCTTTGAGCGGCGCGAAGACGCTGAGCGGTTCCTGAGAGAGTTTCAGAAACGGCTGGCGAACTTCGCGTTGGAACTCCATCCGGAGAAGACGCGACTGATCGAGTTCGGTCGGTTCGCGCAGGTCAATCGGCAACAGCGTGGGGAAGGTAAGCCGGAGACGTTCACGTTTCTTGGGTTCACGCACTACTGTGCGACGACCTCCAAGGGCCACTTCGTTACATGGCGTAGGACTGTGCCCAAGCGGATGCGCGCGACGCTTCATTCCATTAAAGCGAAGCTACGTCAGCGGATGCATGAGCCGGTCAACGCGGTGGGCGCGTGGCTGAAACGTGTGGTCAGTGGCTATTACCGATACCATGCTGTTCCCGAAAACCAGCGGGCGTTATGGCGGTTCCGTGATCGGTTGTGCGATCTGTGGCGGTCGATGCTTGGTCGTCGCAGTCAGCGCAGCCGACCGAGTTGGGTTCGCATTCGTCCGACCTTCGAACGATGGATACCTCGTCCTCGCATCCTGCATCCTTTTCCCAGCGCACGTTTTGACGCTACTCATCCGAGGTAGGAGCCGTGTGCGGTAATCCCGCTCGCACGGATCTGTACGGGGGGCAGCTAGCGATAGCTGTCCCTACCGTGACCGGTGTGCGGCTCTCGGATTTCCTGTTGAGCTTGCTGGAATGAATGAGCCTCATGCAGACGTGTCTAAGACGCGCGCTTGGCGAAGCTTTCGCAATCTCTTCATCGATGGCGTTCAGGATTTGGTCGTTCAAGTTCGTTCCTCTCGCCTGGCAACGATTGCCGGTGTTGAACTCCCGCTCGCTTTCACGTGATTCCATATCGTCGTGCGTATCCCACGGGGCACCGTCAAGCCAGGGCGGCATCGGGTGCTGCTGTTCAAGATTCTTGCATGGCCCGCAGTATGCATGCTGTGTTTATAACTATTATTGTTACGTTATGGGTGTTACCCGAACGTCACCAGTTAGGGTGATTACCGTTGAGCGCTCGAGTAATAGCGCTTTTGTGACACCACTCGTTCGCTGCGCTACACGTTTCGTAGGCTAGCGGTTTCTCGGATCTCGATTAATCTCACTCATGTAGTCAGTTGCTGTGACGCGAGGGGAGACTATGAAGGGCTATACCAAGGTAATGAAGATGGCAATGCTGGCGGCGGCGAGTGCGGTACTGGCGGCCGGTTGCGCGGATTCCAGGGTCGCAAGCAAAGAGAGTCTTGCCGATGCACTCAACCACGATTATTCGGCCAGTCAAGACTGTCTTTTCACCAAACCGATGCCTTTTCCTTATGAAGTGTCGGTCAATGACAAGCTGCTGGGGGAGACGCGGCACCGCTTGGATGCGCTGGCTGAAGCTGGATTGCTGGAACGGGAACAGACCACCGAGGGCGCGGATACCATTAACCGCTATGTATTGACCGCCGCGGGCAGCCGGACCCAAGGAGCTGGACGCTTCTGCTACGGGCGCCGCCAGATCACCAGCGTCGAGAACTTCACCGCGCCGGTCGATTACGACGGTAAGCCGCTGACCAAGGTTGAGTACCATTTCGTGCTCAAGAACCCGCCCAGCTGGGCCAAGAAAGATGAAGTGCGTAACGCCTTTCCCATGGTGGCTAAGTCGATGTCGGACGAGCCGGTCGATCAGGCCACACTCATGCTGACCCACGATGGCTGGGTTTTAACCTACTAACCACCTCCCTAACGCCCATATCTGCCACGCTCTTGGGTGACAGATATGGGCATTTTTGTTTTTGCGGGTCTTTACGGCTGGTTGAGTGGAACAGCAGGTCCCTCCGCTACGCTAGCCCGGATTTCCTGTAGAGATTGGTGGCGTTGGCGGACTTTATGCGCCTTTCTTCACGGAAAGGCGCACACGCGGTTCGTCTCGCTACACTGACGCCGCCACGTGTGCGGCTTTCGTTAAGGAAAGCCGCATGGAGCTCGCCAACGCCACCAATACCAACAGGAAATCCGGGGTAGCCGACCTGTCCCGGCGTGCCGTGGAGGGACCTGCTGTTTTTGCTAATTGCTCAGCAGGATTCTTAGGTCGCGTAGGTTGTTGTGCGTGGGGCCCGTGACGAGCGTGTCGCCCAGCGCGGCGAAGAGCGGGTAAGCGTCGAAGCGAGCCAGGGCGGAGGCCGCATCGACCCCCAAAGCTCGCGCCCGGGCTACGGTCGTTTCATCGGCTATGGCCCCGGCGGCGTCGCTGGTGCCATCTATTCCATCGCTGCCGGCGCTCAACACGACTAGCGGCGAAGCTGTCCCAGCCAGGGCAAGGGCACAGGCCAATGCGAACTGCTGGTTGCGGCCGCCGGCGCCGTGCTCGCGGCCCAGGCGCACCGTCACTTCACCACCCGAGAGCAGACACAGCTTGGGATGCTCTCGCCGCAGTTCATAAAAGTGCTCCAACAGATAGCGGGCGGCATCGGCGTAATCCCAATCGTCACAGCTGTTGTCGATCACTACTTCATAACCTAAGGTCAAAGCCATCGTCCGGGCAGCGTCGATCAGGTCGTCGCTCGAGAGCAGGATCTCAACCGGCGCCTCGGGCAATGCGGGCGTCTCGGGGAGATTGGGATCATCGAAGAAGGCGCGCACCCCCGGGGTGAAGCGCTCGCGCAGATGATAGCGGGCGACGATCTCGCGGCACTCCGCCACCGTGGACGAGTCTTGAAGGGTGGGGCCGGAGGCCAACGCATCCAGATAGCGGGGCGCTACGTCCGATAGCAGCAAGGAGAATCTCCCGGCGTCGCCCGCAGCTGCCGCCAGCCGTCCACCCTTGACTGCGGAGAAGTGTTTGCGCACGGTGTTGATCTCAGCGATGGTCGCTCCCGAACCCACCAGCGCCTGGTAGAGAGCGCGCGTCTCCTCGAGCGAGATGCGTTCGTCCAAAGGCAGCTCGAACATGGCCGAGCCGCCGCCGCTAATCAGGAAAAAGACCTGGTCCCGCTGGCCCATCTGCCGCAACCACCGCAGCGCAGCAGAGGCGGAGGCGAAGGAATCCTGGTTGGGCAAAGGATGGCCGCCGAGGTAATACTCCACCGCGGACTCCCGGCCCGACGGCAGCACCGGCCCGCAGCATACGCCGCCGTCGAGCGCCTGCGGCATGCGAGCGCGCAGCGCTTCCAGCATGGGCAGAGCCGCCTTGCCCAGGGCCACGGCGTAGATGCGTTCGTATTTGGCGAACGGGAATGCGCTGGGAAAGCGGCGATCGAAGGCCGCGGCAATGCTTGAGGAACGGAGCGCATGGTGAAAGATGTTGCGCGCCTCCTCATGCATCTTGCGCCGCAGGGCTTCCTTCATTTGGCCGTCTCCGGGGCCAGGAAGTGCTTCTCGATCCAGGCGCTCAGCGCCTGCTGCATCTGCTCCAACTTACCGGCGAAGAAATGATCTGCACCCGGGACCATGACCAGCGCGGCCGGTGGCGCGGCGCCGGCCACCACGGCTTCCACCCCCGCCTGGGGCCCGTATTCATCCTCGGTACCGCTGACAAAGAGCTTGGGCTGCTTGCAGCCGGCGAGAAAGCTGTAGTGATATTCGCGCCCCCCGGCTTTCACGGGAAGCCCCAGCGCCGCTATGCCTCTGATCCGCTCATCGCCGCAGCAGGCGCGCAAGCCTACGCTCGAGCCGAAGGAGAAGCCGGCGAAGAGCAGAGGCAGTTGGTACTCCCGCTCGAGCCAGTCGAGCGCGGCGCGCACGTCGCTTACCTCGCCGCGGCCGTTGTCGTGCGCGCCCTCGCTCAAACCGGCGCCGCGAAAGTTGAAGCGCAGCACCGGCAGCCCATAAGCCTGGAAGGCCTTCATGGCGTGATAAACCACCTTATTGTGCATGGTTCCGCCGAAGAGCGGGTGGGGATGGCACACCAGGGCTGCGTAGCCCGCATCGGGCCGCCCCATATTCAGCAGTGCTTCGATGCGCCCGGCCGGGCCCCGCAGATCGTCTACGTTGCGTATCAATCCAGAGCCGGACGAGGTAGGGTTCTGATTCATCGCTTGTAATCCTACAAGGATCGCCCCAGAAGGATTACCCCCGCCGCGGCTCAGGTATGCTGAAAAACGATGAAGCCGCTTGATCCCATTGCTCTGACCCGCCAGCTGGTGGATATTGAATCCGTCACTTATAACGAGGCGGCAGTGGGCGCGTATCTCGACACCCTGCTGCAGGAGCGGGGCTTTGCCGTGGAACGGATGGCGGTGGCCCAGCCGGCAAACAGCCGCTACACCGGCCCGCGCTTCAACGTCTACGCCGGCAGTGGAGAGCGGCCGGATGTGGTGCTCTCCACACACATGGACACCGTGCCGCCATTTTTCCCCAGCAGCGAGGATGACCTCTATCTCTACGGCCGCGGCTCCTGCGACGCCAAGGGAATTATTGCCGCGCAAGTGGCGGCCGCCGAGCGGCTGCGCGAGGCCGGGGTGGCGGCGGCACTGCTGTTTGTGGTGGGCGAGGAGCGTGATTCGGCGGGAGCGCGGGAGGCCAACCTGCATCCCAAGGGAAGTCGTTTTCTGATCAATGGCGAGCCCACCGACAATCGGCTGGGGTTGGCCTCGAAAGGGGTGCTGCGGGCGGAGATTCGGGCCCACGGCGTCATGGCCCATTCTGCCTATCCGGAGCTCGGCGATAGCGCGGTGCACAAGCTGGTGCAGGTTCTCGACCGGCTGCGGACCCTGCCGTTACCCAGCGTCGACGGGGTAGGTGCGAGCACGCTGAACATCGGGGTCATCGAGGGCGGACGGGCGCCGAATGTGATCGCCGATGCAGCCGTGGCGCAGGTGCTGATCCGGCTGGTGGGCCCTTCGGATGAAACCCGCAAGGCGGTGGAGCAGGCAGCCGCCGGCCTGGCGGAGGTAGAGTTTACCCTGGAAATTCCCTTCATCCGCATGCGCAAGGTGGAGGGACTGGACACCATGGTGGCGGCTTTCACTACGGATATCCCCGCGCTCTCCCAATGGGGTGAGCCGCTGCTGCTGGGGCCGGGCTCGATCCATGTGGCGCATACGCCGTTTGAGAAGATTGCCAAACGCGAACTGCTGGCCGCGGTGGACCTGTACTTCGAAGTGGCGCAGCGGCTCGCCCTTTCCCTTTAGTTCTTGAAGCTAACACCCGCGATAGATTTGGGTCATACTATAAACGGAAGGCGAATTTTAGCCGCGTTTTTGCGCTGTCGGTACGGGTACACAAGTACCCGCACCGAATGATCGACATCATCATCCGTCGCTGCACGGCTAACGGGGAGCAATATGGCAACCGCCGTAACTGACCTTTTCGATCTGCTCAAGGGTATTCCCTCCGGTGCATGGGTGGCCATCTCTGAAAGAAAGAAGATGGTTCTAGCTTATGGACCTGACCCTCAAGAGGTTGTAAGACAAGCGCGCGAGAGCGGCGAGGAACTTCCACTACTCCTCCGTGTGCCGGATCAGGCTTCCGCGATGTTCTTTTAAGGGAAATGCTGAAAGTCAGCTTTGCTATTCCAAATTTCAGATCCCACCCAGCGATCCATATCCGCAGGGTCAAACTGTATCTAGAGCACTGGCGCTCGCAACTCTGACTGCTGCAAACGGTGAGAGTTTGCGATACGTCGTCTGCCTGGACACTGGAGCTGACGCGTGCCTGTTTCCTCTAGAACTAGCGATCGCCCTTAAGCTCGACGTCCTGGCTCTCCCGAAAACGTTGACTGGAGGAGTGGGAACAACCTCGAATGTCACCTATTACGCTCACGTAAAGATCGATTTGGGCAGAGGGATTTGCTTTCCGGCCTATGCTGGATTCACCGAAGGACTGAACTCCCAAGGTATCGGACTACTAGGGCAAGCCGGCTTCTTTTCCGTGTATGACGTACATTTCTGCCTGAAGCAGGACCAGTTCACCATCTACATCCCGGATCATTCAAACTGACCGCCTCGCTTTAGATGACGTGACGATGAAACGACGGCTCTCGAGGTCTGCTCTCTCATCCAGGTAGATGATCCTAGGTAGACTTGAGAGAGATGACAGAGCCTACGAACGCCCTCGCCGACGCTTCTTCCTCGTACCTCCGTTCCGCCATGCACCAGCCAGTCCAGTGGCACGAGTGGGGCGCTCCAGCCTTTGCTCGCGCCGCCGAGGAAAACAAGCCCATCCTGCTCGATATCGGAGCTGTGTGGTGCCACTGGTGTCATGTGATGGATCGCGAGAGTTACGAGGATCCCGGCCTGGCGGCGGTGATCAACCAAAACTTTATCGCGGTCAAGGTCGATCGCGACGAGCGTCCGGACGTGGATACGCGCTACCAGGCCGCCGTCGCGGCCATCAGCGGGCAGAACGGATGGCCCCTGACCGCGGTCTTGACCCCCGAAGGCCAACCATTTTTCGGGGGAACGTATTTTCCCCGCGACGACCGCTACGGCCGGCCCGGCTTCGAGCGCGTGCTGCTCAGCATGGTAGACGCTTGGAAGTCGCGCCGCGACGAGGTGTTGGAATCGGCCGGCAGTGTGGTCGCGGCCATCGAGTACAACGAGAACTTTGCCGGCCAGGCAGGCAGCCTGAGCATGAACATCGTAGACAAGATGGTGGACTCTGCGCTCGAGAAGTTCGATCGCCACCACGGGGGCTTCGGTGCGCAACCCAAGTTTGCCCATCCCTCGGCCATCGACCTGCTGCTTGATGTTTCGGGACGCACCGGCAACGAGTCGGCCAGGGAGGCGGCGGTAGTGACCCTGGAAAAGATGGCGCTGGGCGGCGTCTACGATCACCTGGGTGGGGGCTTCCATCGCTACTCCGTGGATGAGGCCTGGGTGGTGCCGCACTTTGAAAAGATGCTGTATGACAACGCCGAGCTGCTGAAGAACTACGTGCACGCCTTTCAAAGCTATGTGGGCGTGGAGTCGGCGCGGGTGGCCAAAGATATCATCCGCTGGATGGACAGTTGGCTTACGGACCGGGAGCGGGGCGGCTTCTATGCCTCGCAGGACGCGGACATCGACCTGGACGACGATGGCGACTACTTCACCTGGACCCGCGCCGAAGCCGCGGCCGTGCTCACGCCGGAGGAGATGGAGATTGCCGCAGCCTACTACGACATCGGCGATCTTGGGGACATGCACCACAATCCCGCCAAAAACGTGCTCCATGTGAAGCAGACACTGGACGCCGTGGCGGCCCGCGCGGGCAAGACACGTCCCGAGGCCCAGGCGCTGCTGGGCACAGCCCATGCACGGTTGTACGCCGCGCGCGGAGAGCGGGCCACACCGTTCATCGATACAACGGTTTACACCAATTGGAATGCCCTGGCGGTCTCTGCGTATTTCGAGGCGGCGCAGGTGCTGCGCGTTCCCGATGTAAAGGCCTTTGCGCTGTTGACCCTGGACCGGCTGCTGAGCGAGGGTCTGCACCCCGAGCGAGGTCTGGCCCATGTGATCTCATACACGATCTCCGAAAATGGGGCCGCGTCGAAATGGGTGGCGGGCATGCTGGACGATTATGCCTTTCTGACCCACGCCTGCCTGGACGGCTGGCTGGCGACCGGCTCAACGAAGTATTACCAGGCGGCCCTGAACCTGGCCGAACGCATGGTGGCGGAGTTCTACGACCCCATCAACGGGGGTTTTTTCGACGCCAGGGTTACGGGCACAGAGCTGCTGGGCGCACTGACGGCGCGGCGGAAGCCGTTGCAGGATTCGCCCACGCCGGCGGGAAACCCGGCCGCTGCGGCTGCGCTGCTGCGCCTCGAAGCCCTGAACGGGCGGGCCGATCTACGGGAAAAAGCCGAGGATACGCTGGAGGCGTTTGCCGGCGTAGTGACCCACTTCGGGCTCTACGCGGGGACCTATGGCCTGGCCCTCGAGCGGCTGCTGCTGCCGCCGGTGCAGGTGGTGGTGATTGGAGAAGACGCCGCCGCCGATGAGCTGGAGGCCGCGGCCATCATGGGCTACGCGGTGAACAAGAGCGTGATCCGTCTGACCAGGACGCAGGTCGCGCAGGAACTGCCGCCCCTGCTGGCCGAAACGCTGCCCCTGCTCCCGGACCTCAACGCGGCGCGCAGCTTCGCCGTCGTTTGCCGGGGAACCTCCTGCCTTCCGCCTACCACCAGCCCGGAGCAGCTACTGGGGTTGCTGCAGGGGTAGGGAGGCTATTGGCATATATGTTACGGAGATGGTTACTATTCCAGGTCTGCTGTTCTCAGAATGAGAACGATTGTTTTCTTTCTGAGAACAGTCAGTGGCCAGCAAGAAGATTTTCCTTGTTATGCAATGCCGTCTATCGTCACGATCCATCTGAACAGGACGCCCGATGGAGCCAGGCAAGGACAACAACGATTACATCGCGCAATTGCGCAAGCGGGTCAACGCGCATCTTGCCGGCACGCCGCTACCGTCACACCTGCAGCGACGGCTCTCTCTTCTACCTGGCGACCAGGCTTCGCCTCAAGAGCCCCAGAAAAAAATAGACTCCAGCCATCTGGCCGAGGATCCTGAGCTGCAGCAGTCTCTGGCCTACATGATGCACTACACGCCCAGCAAATGGTTGCTGGAGCAGGAGGCCGAACTACTCGCGGATAGACGCGATCTGCACGAACCGGAACAGAAGATGCCCAGGTTCCGCCACAGCGACCAAAACGAGGATATCTACGAGTGGGCGCGGAAGCATCGCCTCACCGGCATGTGCTTCTCCGGCGGCGGCATTCGCAGCGCCACATTCAACCTTGGGATTTTGCAGGGACTCGCCGAAAAGGGCGAGCTCGACCAGGTCGATTACCTTTCGAGCGTCTCCGGCGGCGGCTACATTCATTCCTGGCTGGCTGCGTGGCTCAAGCGCGAGGCCACAGGGCTTGGCGCGTGGCAGCAGGTGATGAGCTGCCTGGTCCCCTTGCCTCATCACGAAGCGGGGCAACTGTTCCAGGCGGTGTGGCCGAGCCAGATCCAATGGCTCCGCCGGTACAGCAACTACCTCACGCCGCACAAAGGAGCATTCACCGGCGATACCTGGGCCGCCGTCGCTTCGTGGATACGCAATGTGTCGGTGAACCAGGGGCTGCTGATCTCGATCTTTCTTGCCGTGCTTTGTGTGCCCCATCTGTTCGCTCCCGGCGTTCATCTCCAGTCCTACCGCGCTGCGGCGGCAACGAACTCCTCTGTCGTCTCATCCGTGACCGCGGGCGGAGCTAAAACGACGCTCACCCTGGATCTCGGCCCAGCCCAGCCGGTCGAAATCGCCGATGGGCTGGCCAGGACACCCACGGAGTCCTTCGCGGAAGTCTTCCGGAGGTATGTCTGCTGGAACACCGTCACCAGCGGCGTCCGCATCTCCCGCTGGAGCATAGCTGCGTTCCTCTTCTTTCTGCTGGCCGGCGTGAGTATCGGCACGCTCCTGCGCCTCGAATTCTCCGGGGCTTTGCCCTCGAAAGAGGGCGAGATGCCTGAAAGGCACGGAAACAGCTTGGGGGCGAGGTTTCGCCGTAGGCAGGTCATGTGGGCGAATCTCCTCATCGTGGCGCCGATGTTGCTCTTCGGGCTCTGCACCACGCATGTGAGCCTGAGTCAGCCCGCCACTGCTGCCTTCACCCTGGAGTTGTTTTGCCTTCTGGCCGCGCTGGTGTGGACGGAAACCTTTAGTGGCGGAGCACTCGCCGAGACGGAGTGCCAGGAACAGGAGCGCCGGAAGGCGAGCTCTCCCAACACCGTTTGGAAGGCCGGCTCCTGGTGGAAGGTCTGGAACGCGCTGTGGCTGGCTTTGCTGGGAGTGCCTGCCGCAGTGGCCGGCGCCCTGGTAGGGATCGCGATCGCTGCGGGGGTGAATGGGTTGTGGATGCGGGATATCGCCCGTTGGCTGTTATTGGACTACTCAACCTCGGTCCAGGTGGTGTTGGGAACGTTGCTCTTCTTCTGGCTGCCGCCCCTGACCATGGTGCTGGCTTCAGGAATGATCGGCAAAAATTTTCCCGACTGGCTGGGAGAGTGGCTGGCCAGAATACGGGGCTACACCCTGATGGCCGGAATCGGTTGGGTCTTCCTTTTCGGGTGCTCGCTGTGGGCGCCGGGAGGGGCAAACCACCTGTGGCACTCGCCCTGGATCAAGTGGCCGGCGATTCTCACCTGGGCAGGCACGACCCTGGTCGGCGTCCTGGGCGGCAAGAGCGGCAAGACCAATGGGGAGCAGAACAGCGCGAACGGCCCATTGGAATGGATCGTGATGCTCGCGCCCTATGTCTACATTGCCGGGCTGGCGATTTTGCTCTCGTGGGCTTTGGAGTGGGGAAGTGGGCTGATGGCTAAAGCCTTTCCTCTGGGAGAGCTTGGCGTCTGGATCGCGTTCATCGTCTTCTTCGCCTGCTTCGCCGCGTTGCTGGGCAGCCGGCTCGATATCAACGAGTTCTCCATGCACAGCTTTTACCGCAACCGTTTGACGCGCTGTTACCTGGGCGCTTCCAACAAGAAAAGAAATCCCAGTCCCATCACCGGATTCGATGAGCGCGACAGCAACGACCTGTCCATTGATAAGCTAACGCCGGCCAACGGATACCCCGGTCCAATTCCTATCTTCTGCTGCACGATGAACATCACCACCGGCGAAGACCTGGCGTGGCAGGAGCGCAAGGCGGCCTCGTTTGCCTTCACCCCCTTCTATAGCGGTTACACCGTGGGCTGGACGGAATGGCGAAGAAACCTGAGTTTCAACGGCTTTGTTCCCACGCGCATGCTTTACCCGGGCGGCCCCAATGTGGCCACGGCGATGGCGGCCTCCGGGGCGGCGCTCAGCCCGAACTGGGGTTACCACACCAAGCCGGCGACAGCCTTCCTGATGACCATGTTCGATGTACGCCTCGGCCTCTGGGTTCCCAATCCCCGGCGTTCCGCGGCAGCCGGACAGCCGATCAAAACGGCTGCGGGTGATGTGCCCCCTGCCTCTCCTAGTTTTGCCGGCTTCAGGCTGCTGAGCGAACTGCTGGGCAGCGTCGACGATACCTCAAAGTATGTGTACCTGACCGATGGCGGCCACTTCGACAATATGGGCTTGTATGAGTTAGTAAGGCGGCGTTGCTATCGCATTGTGATCTGCGATTCGGAAGAGGACGGCGACTATACCTACGAGGGGATTGGCGCGGCCATCCGCAAGTGCCGCATCGACTTCGGCGTGGCCATCGATCTTGACCTGGCGGGACTATCCCCCAACAAGCAAACCAAGTTGAGCCCGGGGCACATGGTCCGCGGAACCATACGCTACCCGGAGACTCTGCCCGGGGAGGAGGGCGAAGTGATCTATATCAAAGCCTCGCTCACCGGCAAAGCGCCTCAGGACGGCAATCCGAACCCGGTTAAAGGTAGCGTGGAACTGCCCGATGTTCCCGGCGACGTGCAGAACTACAAGCTACAGCACCAGGACTTTCCCCACGACTCCACTGCCGAGCAGTGGTTCACGGAATCGCAGTTTGAAAGCTACCGGCGTCTCGGCCAGAGCGTGGTAGAGAGAATCGACCGGCTGTTCAGCGATGCCGAAGGTGCGGCCGCTACTGCCCCGTAAAGGGATTGGTCTCGTTTGGCTTAGCCATCGTGGGATCAGGGGCTTTCGCCGCTTCGGGCTCAGGCCTCGCCGTTTGCCCGGAACCGCTGAGCACGCGATAGGGGCTGCCCGGTAACAGGTTGTGCTGCTCGAGCGCGAGGCGGATTCGGCGCTGCATCTCGCGCATGGCGTCGAATTGCTTGCGCGGCAGGGTCCTGATCTGGATGGGATAGATGACCTCGGTTCCCTTGATGGAGTCCACACCGAGGACCTGCGGGTCGGCGACAAAAACGTCCTTGAAGTCCGGTTCGTTGCGCACTTCGAGCGCGATCTGTTTCAGTAGCGGGATCACCTGGTCGGGATTGGCGGAGAAATCGACCGAGACGTTCAGCGTGGAGACAGAGTAGTCCCGGCTTTGGTTGGCCACATTGGTGATCTGGCTGTTGGGGATGAGGTAGATCGTACCGTCAAAGCCGCGGACCGTGGTCATGCGCAGGGTCATGGAGTCCACAGTGCCGGTCATCCCCGCCAGGGTGACGACGTCGCCCACGTTGTACTGGTCTTCGATCAGGATCAGGATACCGTTCAGCACGTCTTTCACAATGGTCTGCGCGGCCAGGCCGATGGCCACACCCGCGACCCCCGCGCTGGCCAGCAGCGGCCCCAGGTTGAAGTGGAGAACGTTCTCCATGATCTGCAAAAAGGCCAGCAGGGAGACGATGACAATGCCGGTCGCGCGGATAACCGTGGCCAGCGTGCGCAACTGGGCGCCACGGAGGACTCCCACGGTGTCTCGCCGCTCGGCGATCTTCAGCACCCGGCCGGTGATGAAGTTGACCACCAGGATGAGCGCCGCGGCATAGAGGGCGATAAATATCAGTTTTGGCAGGCCGACGTGGAGGAATTCCTGGAGGTCAGAGAGCCATTCCTGATTCAAACCACGAAGAAACGAAGGTGCCGACGCGGACTGGTAGAAGAGGGAGACGAGGGGGAAAATGGTGGCGTACACTGGCACCCTATGATGGTACTTGAGCGGCTGTTGATTGCGGTCATCCTCTGTGTTGGGCTGGTCTTGACGGTAGGTAGTGCCCCCGGCCAAGCGCCCTCCGCTGCAGGCCAGGCAGCCCAGCCGGCCCAGGCTCCTGCGCCTGATGAGGACGATCAGCCGCCTCCAGATCCAGAGGGGCCCTTTCGGGCCAAGCGCGATCAGGCTCCGCCAGATCAGCCCGCAGCGACTCAACCTGTGGCCGAACAGCCCGCGGCCGAGCAGCCCGCGGCAGATCAAGCTACGCCGGACCAAGCCATCCCCGCTCAAGCTAAACCCGTGCAAGCTAAGCCCGTGCAGCCGGCTGCGAATCAAGCTGTGGCCGAAAAAAAGCTGGCCGCCCCAGCCGGTACTCCTGAGGAGCAGCAACTTCAGAAAGACACAGATCGGCTACTGCAGCTGGCGCAAGAATTGAAGGTCGAGGTAGAGAAAGCCGGAAGCAACACCTTATCGTTGGCCGCTGTGCGCAAAGCCGACGAGTTGTTGAAACTCAGCAAGAACCTCAAGGAAAGAATGAAAGAACGGGGGCAAACCCCTCAAAGCAAAACACAGTGAGGGCGAAGTGGGCGATTTGTGGCGAACCCGGTTGTGGGCAGTGATCGTGATCATGGCAGGAGCTTTGGCGGTGGCTCACCTGGGGACGGCGCGGGCGCAGACCAATGCGCCGATCAGCACGCAGCTCCCGGAAACGGGGGGACCAATTGGAAATGCTGACCGGCGCAGCTTGCCGGATGACATACCCTACGCGACCCGCGAAATACAGGAGCGGCAAATGAAGCGGCTTCGGCAAGAGCATCAGCACGAGTTAATCGACGACACCGCCCGCTTGGTGCAGTTGGCGACCGCCTTGAAGGCAGAAGTGGACCAGGAAACCCAACCCACCTTGCCGATGGATATGCTGAAGCAGGCGGACGAGATCAGCAAGCTCGCCAAGAGAGTCAGCGAACGCATCAAGACCCAGTAAGCTCCGGTTGGTCGAGAGAGCGCCTTTGATTTTGTGTTTTTCCTTTTATCCGGCACGCCTTGAGTCGTGCCGCCATTGGCCCAAAAATGATCAGGGCTTTAGAGTCTGCGTGAGAAACCCCCTTTACAAACCCGGTCCCTCCGAGACTCGCTCTTAATATGCAGAAAATCTATCTCGGTGTAGACGTGGGTGGTACCAAGACCGCGGTCGTGCTCTCTGCGCGCCCTCCGGAAACTCTGGGACGAGTGGAGTTCGCGACCATGCCGGAGCGCGGACCGCAGCACGCTCTCGATCGCATTGTGGAATCGGCGCGCAGCTTGTTAGCGCAGCACGGCATTGACCAGGAATCGATCGCCGCCATCGGCGTAAGCTGTGGCAGCCCGCTGGATCGGGTGAAAGGAATTATCCAGGCACCGCCCAACCTTCCTACCTGGGTGGATGTGCCTATTTGCCGCTTGCTCGCCGAGGCCTTCCAAACTACCTGTCGCCTGGAGAACGACGCCAACGCCGGCGCAGTGGCGGAACATCGATTTGGCGCCGGCATGGGCACCGAGCATATGGTTTTCCTTACTTTGGGTACGGGCCTGGGCGCGGGCATCATCGCCGGGGGCACCTTGTACCTGGGGGCCAACGGGGATGCGGGCGAGATAGGTCACGTGCGGCTCAGCCCGACGGGACCGGTCGGCTACCACAAGGCGGGGTCTATCGAAGGCTGGGCCAGCGGCGGCGGCATTGCGCAACTTGCCGTGCGCATGTTGGCGCAGGCGGAAAAGCGCGGCCGCTGGAGCGTGTTGCACGCGCAGCTGGCTGAGGGTGGGTTGACGGCGCGCGATGTGGGCCGCGCGGCGCAGGCGGGGGATGCGGTCGCGCTCAGCATTCTGCGCAGCTCGGGCACGCGGCTGGGTCAGGCCCTTGCCATGCTGATCGATGTGCTGAACCCGCAGCGCATTGTGCTCGGAGGATTGGCCTGGCGCATGGGCGAAACATTGCTCGCGCCGATGCGCAGAACGATGGAGCGCGAGGCGTTGCCGCAATCATTGCGGGCCTGCGAAATTGTTCCCGCCGCCTTAGGAGAGCAGATCGGTGATGTGGCGGCACTATGTGTAGCGATGGGACTCGAACGCAGATACACAGGTTAGAATCGGAAGCTGGCGCACGCATTTCGAGCAAAGGTGAATTGGATGAGTGGACGACTGGCTGGAAAGAGCGCTGTGGTCACGGCCGCAGGACAGGGAATTGGACGGGCGACGGCGATAGCCTTTGCCCGCGAGGGTGCCGCCGTTTGGGCGACGGATATCAACCGCGCGGCACTGGATACTCTATCTGCAGAGCAGCCGCAGATGGTTTGCCGCGAGCTCGATGTGCGTAACCCCAAGGAGATTGAACAGTTCGCGGGCCAGCTGCCGGAGCCCCACATTTTATTTAACTGCGCCGGCTACGTGCACCACGGCACCATCCTCGACTGCAAGGAAGAGGATTGGGAGTTCTCCTTCGACCTGAATGTCCGCTCGATGTATCGCACTTGTCGCGCGTTTCTGCCCGGCATGTTACGCGCGGGACGGGGAAGCATTGTCAATATGGCTTCGATCGCGTCCAGTATTCGAGGTGTACCTAACAGGTTTGTCTATACCAGTTCCAAGGCCGCTGTGGTGGGCTTGACCAAGGCAATTGCCATCGACTTTGTGCGCCAGGGTATCCGCTGTAATGCCATTTGTCCGGGCACGGTGCAGTCGCCATCGCTTGACGGGCGCATTGCCGCGCAGGGCGATGCGGACCAGGTGCGCCTTGAATTTATTGCGCGCCAGCCAATGGGCCGCTTAGGCCGGCCCGAAGAGGTCGCCGAGTTGGCGGTGTATCTGGCATCGGATGAGTCCAGTTTCACCACCGGGCAGACGCACGTGATCGACGGCGGCTGGAATATCTGATTTGTATTCGGTTGGAAGGTAATGTTACCCGATGGACACTGCGGCGTCACCAGATACGAGCGAGTGCGGTTTCACAGTGGAGCGATGAATGATCAGGTATAGCAACTGTGAAACCGCCTTAATGCCCCGGTAACATTCGTTCGTTAGGCCTGAGCCTTCCTTGCTTTTGCCCAGCGCTTCCGTTGTGCAGCCGCAATCTTCTTACGGGCTTCCACGCTCAGTACGCGCTTGCCTTTGACCTTAGGCGCCGCCGAACCATTCAGGGAGACCGCAGTAGCACTCCGGCTATTACCATTGGTCGTACCTTGCAACAAAGCTTTCACCTGCTGCAGTCGTGAAATTTCACTGTTGATGTGTTCTAAGATCTCTTTTGTATTCAAAGGGGATTCTCCAGACGCAAAAAGTCGTCCCGCTTAGAATATCAAATTCGATCGGGCGGAGATACCTCGGGCGAATATCGGAAGGTAAAGGAACTGATAACCGCGTCCCTAAGTGAAACTTGGGAGTGACTGGGGAGCACGACACTCCCTCAGAAAGCTACACTTGCCCATGCAACCTGGAAGCGAAACGCTTTGAAGAAGGTACCTGCTTGTTCATGAAAGCTTCACTCAACCGGCTTCGCGGCCGGTCTATTCTTGACCCCAAGGCTAGCTCCGCGGAGCAACTATTTCTGGCGCCTCCGTTTACGGAAGAAGTGGTAGCTGCGATTCGTCTTATCTCAACCCGCCTGCCGCTCAGGGCCGACGAAGCTTCCCGCTTGCTCTGGCAAAGAGAAAGCAACGCCGCCTCGGAAGCAGAGTACGAAGCCCTGCTGCCCCTCTTTGCAGAAGTCGATAAACCTAAACGGGTTCTGGAGATCGGTCCGGGCTTTGGAAGATCGGTTGTCTTCTTCAACAAGAAGGGACTGTTATCCGGCAGCGAGATAAGTCTCTACGACACCAACGGCACCAGCACCAAATATAAACAGAAATATTACGATCATCCTCCACAATGGCCGGACACGTCCTCTTTCTGCGGGAACCTCTCGCTCTTACAGACCATGCTGGACTACAACGGAATCGCTTCCTATGAGATCTTCGATGCCGCAGAACTTCCGCTTGCTGCATTGCCCGGACCCTATGACTTGATCTACGGGTTTTACAGTATCGGCTTCCATTGGTCGCTGGAGTATTACCTTGACGACCTGGAACCGCTATTGCATGAACGTACTTTGTTGATTTGTACGCTGAACAAGAACTTTCGTCCCTTTTCCCGGCTCGAACAATTCTCCACCCGCGTTCTCGAATGTCGTGAGGTGAAGAAGAATGCGTCTCCGCTTCGCCTGCTGGTTTTGAGCAAAGGATCACTGCCCGGCGTGGGCCGCTCCATGTCTGAAGCCTTTCCTCAATGAGAAGGATAGGATGAGTGCCCGGGTTCCCTCACAAATGACGGATTGTTATCATCGGTCATATGTGTGGCCGTTATGTGCGTAAGTCAACCCGGAGAGAGATCGCGCAATGGTTCGGCGTGGAAGATGACGAGACTGTCCAGTGGGGCGCCAGCTACAACGTCGCCCCACAGACCTTCCAACCTGTTGTGCGCCTGAACCGCGACACAGGAATGCGTGAGATCGTCCTTATGCGTTGGGGCTTGATTCCTTATTGGTCGAAGGATGCGCAGATCGGCTACTCCACTATCAATTGCAAAGCCGAGACAGTGGCTACCGCGCCGGCCTTTCGTGAGGCTTTCAAGCGCCGCCGCTGCCTGGTGCCCGCGGACGCATTTTACGAGTGGCAGAAGCTGGACCCAAAACATAAGCAGCCATTTGCCATCGCGCTTTCCAGCCGCGAGCCCTATGGCTTCGCCGGTCTGTGGGAGCGATGGAAAAATCCCGCCGGCGGTGAGTGGGTGGAGAGCTTCTCTATCATCACTACCGATCCCAACCAGGTCGTCGCTCCGCTGCACAATCGCATGCCGGTCATTATCGAGCGCAAGGATTATGCCCGCTGGCTGGGCGCCGGCGATCCCGCGCAGCCGCCGTTGGACCTGTTGCGGCCTTTTCCGGCGGAGCAAATGATCGCCTGGAAGGTGGACAAGGCAGTAGGAAACGTCCGCAACGACACCGCGCAGTTACTTGAGCAGCCTGACCCGGATTTCCTGTAAGGCTTGTTGGCGTTGGCGAGCTTCACGCGGCTTTCCGTGATGAAAGCCGCACACGCGGTCATGTCCGGCGCAGCGAACAGGAAATCCGGGGGACCCGGATTTCCTGTAAGGCTTGTTGGTGTTGTCGAACTTAATGCGGTCATATCCAGAGCAGCGAACAGGAAAATCCGGAGGACACCGCCGGGGACTGCGCTTGAGTTAAAATATGTGCTGCATGGGTCGGTCAAACCCAGCGGCGAACGTCGTCGCCTATGCGCAACAGTGTGAATTCTATCTAAGCGCTGTTCTCTTCGACCAATGAGTTCGCAAACAGCTGATTTAGCAATGTCTTGGTCGAGTCTGCCGTGAGGCTGTGTTTCCGATACGCAACAAGACCTTATCGTCGCGCCGCCAGAGATCCCCTCAGGGCAGAATAGATAACACTTAAGGTTACGTTAACGAAAGTAGTATAGATCGCTGCCTATTTTGTTACTTACGACATAAGAGAAATAGTGCTTGTTACTCTTGCGCGTTCCCCAATGTTGATGCATACTTTGACTTAGTTAAGTCGTAACTATCACAGGAATAGTTATGTTTTTGAAGGGTTCCCTCCTCCCCGGCTGACCTTTCTTGCTCTTGGTTCCTCCCCCAAGAAAATTGGAGATAGCTATGAGTCCTCTTCGGAGACATGGCGGTGGACGTCCTCGCTCCGCCGCTTCCAACCTGGATGTTGCAGAGCGCTGGGGTATATCGGAGAAAGCTGCACGCCGTTTAGCAGCACGCAAGCTGGATGACGACGCCATGGCCGTACTGGTATGCGACAGCAAGCGTTATGCGGCGGTGCAACGCCGTGAAGTCCCAGTCCGGGGAAGATACACCGGCGGCATGAGGGCCCTGGGCATGCGCAGCCGCATTCCTGCAGGCCGTGCATGAGGCGGAACCCGATTTCCTGTCTCGCTAACCCGGAGGCCGCCGCGTGTGCGGCTTTCGCTAAGGAAAGCCGCATGAAGATCGCCAACCCCACCAATACCAACAGGAAATCCGGGGACCGCCCCACGGTTTTGCCTCCCCGGCACACTCCTGATTTCGTCGAACGCCGCGCAACCGCCGAACGGGACCGCAGGAAGGTCGTCCATGCAAGCAACCCGGACAGGAAAACCGGGCGCAAGCTGGTGAAGGATTGCGCCTTGTCGCGGTTCGGTCTGGAGGTGGGCAAGATG
Organism: uncultured Acidobacteriaceae bacterium; assembly: GCA_963711525.1. Lineage (GTDB taxonomy): Bacteria > Acidobacteriota > Terriglobia > Terriglobales > Acidobacteriaceae > PALSA-350. Next base: position 22,561 of record CAVQEO010000002.1, read on the forward strand.
GAGCGGCAAAGCCTGATCCGCCGGGTGCAAAAGGGGGACGTGAAATATGCCCGCAAACTTACTAACTCACGCACCGTAATTGTGCTCGATTACGCAGACAGCGAGATGGCATTTCTTTATAGCAGCGCGACCAAGGAAATTGTCAGCTTTCTGCCTCCCGATGCGCCGGAGATTGCAGGCTGGCGCGGCTCGCAAGCGGCAGCGCTGGCATTATTTGGGCGCGGGCCGGAGGGGGCAAATAAGTGAGCGCGCACACCATCCCCGGCCGGGGCGCGGAAAGGAGCGACGGCCTGCCCGCCAGCATGGCTGCGGAAATGGCGATCCTTGGCGCCATTCTGCTGAACAACGGGCATTATCAGGAGGCGGCAGGCCGTATCGCGGGCGTCGACTTCTCGCTCGATTCGCATCGTCGCGTCTTCTTGCGCATGGGCGAGTTGATGGCCGAGGGCAAGAGCGTCGACATTGTGACCCTGGCCGAGCAGTTGCAGCGCCACAAGGAGCTGTCGGTGATCGGCGGAGTAGCCTACCTCGCCAGCCTTACCGAAGGGTTACCGCGACGGTTATCGATCGAAGAATATGTTCGCATCGTCAAGGATAAGTCTCTTTTGCGGCAAACCATCGCCGAGAGTGACCGGGTAGGAGCGCTGGCCGGCGATCAGTCCGGCTCCGCCGAGGAGGTGTTGGCCGAGGCCGAGTCTGCCTTCCGCCGGATTGCCGGCCAGGCGATTACCTCCGGCCTGACCTCAGTGGGCGAGTATGTCAAAAGCCACTATCCGCGCATCGACGAAATCTTTGAACATAGCGCGCGGCTAACCGGCGTCGCCTCCGGCTTCTGGTGCCTGGACCATCTTACTGCCGGGTTTCAACCGAAGGAGTTAACCATCCTGGGGGCGCGGCCTTCGATCGGCAAGACCGCGGTTGCCGGCAACATCGCCGTCCATGTGGCGATGGCGGGCAAGACAGTGGCCTTCTTCAGTTTGGAGATGCCCAGCAAGGCGCTCATCGACCGCATGTGCTGTGCGCGCGGGCAGGTGGACTTACAAGCGCATCGCCACGGCAGGCTAAGTGAAGTCCAGAAGCAATATTATCTTCGTGCGCTGGCCGAGATTATCGACGCGCCGTTATACATCGATGACCAGCCGGCGCAGACCGCGGCGTCGATTGAGGCCAAGGCGGCGCGGCTGCAGGCGAGCGCCGGTCTTGACCTGGTGGTAGTGGACTATCTGGGTTTGATGGCGGCTGAGCGCAAGGGCACGGAGAACCGCGAGCAGGTAGTTGCATCCATCAGCCGCGCGATGAAGGGATTGGCCAAGCGGCTCAACGTGCCGGTGATTCTGCTGTCGCAATTGAACCGGGAACTCTATAAGCGGGTAGACAAGCGGCCTGTGCTCGCAGACCTGCGCGAGTCGGGCGCCATTGAGCAGGACGCGGACATGGTCCTCTTTCTGCATCGCGAGGAATATTACAACCGCGAAGATCCATCACTGGCAGGGAAGGGCGAACTGATCATCGCCAAGGCACGCAACGGTCCGCTGGGAACGGTGCACCTGCACTACGATGCGCGCACCTGCAGATTTTCGAGCGAGCGGGAGTGAGAACAAGCTGTCGGACAACGAGCAACCATTCCTGGCGGCAGGCTATCGTAAAAAGGGTAAGGGGGAAAAATTAGAAAGAACGTTGCGCAAAGGCCGCAATCATTTAAATGATGCTGAACCTTCGTCGCACTTACAGCCTCAAATTTGATATGGAGGACTTTCCTGCCATTAGGAGCAAGTATGAACGGCCATCGTCAAGCGCTGGCATTAGCCGGCGCAATGTTAGCACTACCACTCCTCGCCTACTCTCAGAGTACAAGCAGCCAACATTCTCAAAGCATGCAAGGTGCGCAGGCGCCAATTGCCGGACATCACGAAGCTACGCTCATGAAACCCGTGCGTGCGATTTTGACTCATAACGTGGATGCTGACAAAGACCACGACGGTTATACGGTTCAAGCCAAGCTTGAACAGAAGGTAACACTGACCAATGGGACCGAACTGCCCAAGAACACGATGTTGCTGGGAAAGGTCACCACGGACGATATGCAGCAGCAAGGCATCTCAAAACTAGCGCTTCGTTTCAACCAGGCGCGCCTGAAGGATGGGACGACCGTACCTGTGAGAGCGAGCATCGTGGGGTATTTTTCGCCGAGCACCCTTGAAACGGACCTTGGTCCCGACGACGCTGGTGTGCAGGTGCCTAACGATTGGACCGCGAAAACGCTGCAGTTTGATGAGTCGAACGTAGTCTCTGGGGTAGATCTACACAGCAAGATATCAAGCAGGAACTCGGGCGTTTTTGTTTCCACCAAAAAGGACGATGTCAAGCTGAAAGCGGGTAGTGAGATTCGGTTCGCCATTGCGCCTGCTTAATCTGCTATTTCCAATGTGCAGAGCGGCTCGACCAAGCAGACAGTCGTAGTTGCTTGAGCACCCACTGTGCTTATCAAAAGGCCGGATGCCAGACTCGCCTAGGGTCAGGCATCTGGTCCCTGTTGGGAGTTAGACGTCCGCTAAAGCGGTTTGACCTTGAGCTACACGGAAAGAGCTACGACCTTCAATCGTTTCAAGTTTGCACCGAGCGCTAAAAGCGCCTGCCTCGGCGTGGCCCTAGTCCCATGCGCCCCGTAGTTCTGATCGGCGCTTCCTCGCGATCGAGCTCCTCTTCCTTCTGCTGCCATCGGATCGCGGCCGAGCCCACGTCGAGCCCGCGTACCGCCAACTGCAGCGTCAACTCCCGCGGCTGGGTTGCCTGTTGAATAAACGTATACAACGCATAGCGCGTCTCATCGGCGACGTCATCCAGTGGATCGCCCGCTATCTTGCGAATGTCTCCCGGCCTCTTATCGTCATGCATGCGCGTGCGCAGGGCCTCGAAACTGCGCGGGCATACATCGGTGATCTCGAACTCGCCCGTGCGCAGCATACGGTAGAGCAACTGCCAGCCGCCCAGCCGGTCGTTCGAGGCGCGCTCGCAGACGATATCCCACGGCTCAAAGACTTCGTTGATCTGGTCGGCAATGGTGTGGCCGTCGCCAATCTCCTTGAAGTTAGCAGGGTCAAGATAGGCAGCGACTATGCGCCGGCGCTGCCCGTTGCTATCCGGACTGATAAAGGCATCCACCACCATCTGCGCCAGCTCATATGCGGGCACGTGCGGTACCACGAGCTCACCGATCTTGCGGATACGCCCCTCGGGAAATTCCGGGCCATCCTCCTGTTCCAAGCGGTGGGACTCGATGCCGGGGATGGTTACGTTCTGCCGCAACTCAGCCGGCCCGCGGACGTAAAGCCCCACCGAGGACGACGATTTGCCGTAACCGTAATCGATAGAAAGGAAGTGGTTGTGCCACCACTCCACGCCCGCCTCGGCTAGCGGGCGCACCATACCTGCATGCATAAAAGGGAAGTAGGCGCCTTCGAGCGTGCACCAGCAGCCCTTCTCCATGGCCGCGGCCGCGCCGCCTGACATCATGTGCAGGCGCTTGGAGTAATTCGCGTCCAACAGATTGTGATCGGAGAGTTTGCCGGGAATAAAGGCTACGGAGAAGGGAATGCCCTCGCCATCAGAGGGCCAGCAGCGATCCTGGTAAAGCTGGCCGGGCTGTGCCGCGTCTCGCGCGTTGTGTACCGGGCAGTGGTCGCGCAGAAACAGCGTCTGGTGCCACGCGGCGCCGACGTTGCCCGGGTTGGATGTCAGCCGCATGCGCAACCGCAGGCTGGGGTCGGTCGAGCTCAACCGGCCCAGTATATTGCGCACCTGCCTTTCCGTGTGCAGGGTCGACTCATCAAAGCCGATGAAGGAATAGCGCGGGCCCAGGTACTTCCACACGTCGTCATCCGTCTTCATGTAAGCAAAGCGGATCGTCGCTCCGGAAGGAAAACTCCAGGTCCATTTAGGAGGGCCCACGAAGACGCCGCCCAGCGGCGCATAGAGCCGGCGGGTCTTGTCGATAATATCCGTCATCTCCACGAAGGAGGAGCGGAAGACAATGCCGCGCAGGTTGGGGTTCTCATGCTCCTGCACGGCGTCCATCAACATGGTCTCGGTCTTGAGCGAGCCCGCGGATCCCCCAAAGAGCAGGATGTCCGCCTCTGAATCGAGCGCAGCCTGTTGCGCGGCGGTGGCGGGCATCCATCCGTAAGAATCGTCCGCATCGATCTGGGTCATCAAGGCCTCAAGCGTTCGGTCAATTTCCTCAATTGACTCGCGGCTTGCCGTCCATCCATGCCGACCGGTAAATCCCTTTTGCGGGGAGAGGCTTCGTTGATTCTTTCACCGGCGTAGAGCGCAACTCGTCGAGCAGGGCTTCGAGCGCGTTCAGTTGCCCGGTGATGCTTCCTTTGGTTTCCTCGGGACTGAGGTTGGCTAGCTCCCAATACCTGGCCAGAATCTGGTCGCGGTTGATCTTCGGCTCGGGTGCGGTGTCGTTCCCGAGCTTGAAAGCGCCTGCAGGGTGTTTGTGGATCATCGTTTTTCTCCTCATTCGGCCTGGTGGCATCTCGCATTGCCAGGCTATTCGTGTAATATTTGGTTTCATGGGAAGCAAAGACAAAGGCAAGAAGGAAACGAAGAAAGCACCTAAACCCAAGCCCAAAGTAGAGCCCGGACGCAAGCGCGGGGAAGATATCCGGCTCGGTGGCCCGCCCAAAAGCTGATAGCCACGCTGCATAGGCCTAAGGCCGCAGATCTTTATGGCGCACGGTAACGTTCCTTCCGTCCTGGGTGCGCACGCGGGCGATCCGCATATTCGGATCTACATAGACAACTTGCGCCAGGGCGCCGCCGGCCAATCTTACCCGGGCCCCTTTCACGACTGAGCCCTTCACTATTCGTTCCGCCTGTCGAATTCGTAACTCCATTTCTGGAGTTAAATCGCTCCATGGCGGAATCGTTGATGGGCTCTCGCGGCTGCTCGTGCCTGGCCGGCGTTCCTGCCCGCGAGCTCCGCATTGCGTACCTTCTTGTAGTCGTGGTGCTCCTGCCGGTTCGCCTCCAGCACTTCTTCGGGAACGATCTGCAGCTCCTCAGACGATCCATTCGGCATCTGCAACTGGAGTGAGTAGCTGCGATAGCGATACTCCGGATCGCCGAAGGCGAAGTTGTCCTGCTGCCGCAACACTGGGAAAAGCCGCTTCACCGCGGCCACTACCGCATCTTTCGCTTGCGGGGAAGCGACCGCGATCTGAGCCGCGCCGTAGTCGCTCACCGTCTCTGCGGGCTGCCCCTGCCCGGTAATTTTCTCCGCCAGGCGGGCCGGATTTTTGGCCTCGCGGATCGCCCCCAGCCTGGCCCCGGGGATGTGCCTGATCGCCTCCAATAGCCGGGCCTTGTATGCCGGCATCGCTTCGGTGGCCAGCGCCTGGTTGACGGCGGGGTTATCTGTTGGCTGCACGATCTTGCGCCCTGAGTCTGGTTCCACGGCGCCCACCGCCTGCGGGCGCACGACCATTTGCTGTGTGCCCGGCAGCAATCGTGGTTCGCGCGCTGTTTTGCGCGCCGCCGCCTCAGCATGCGCGCCAAAGGTATGTGTCACTGTTTCAAATCCTAAATCAGCAAGCGAACCAGGGTCCGTTCGTGCCGGGAAAGTGACGGGTTCAAAGCCAAGGGTGTCGAGGGGATGCGTAGCCATAGGTACATGCACCAAGGGGTTGCCTGAGATCGAACGAGTGAACGCCAAAAAGTGCCGAAACCTCTCGGCCTAGGCCGGGTTAGCACCATATGTAAGGTCGTTGTACGGAGAGAGAATCATGAAAACGAAATGGATCGCTAGCTTGATTTTGGCTTCGGCACTTACCGCTCCAGCGTTCGCCGGAGTGGGCGTTTATATAGGCAGCGCGCCGCCGCCGCTGCGCTATGAGGTGCGGGGTCCTATGCCCGGCCCGGGCTATGCCTGGGTGGACGGGTACTGGTTCTGGGGCGGTGGAAGGTATGTGTGGAGGCCTGGAGTGTGGCAGAGGCCGCCGTATGCGGGTGCCTATTGGAATCACCCTCACTATGACCACTACCGGCAGGGCTGGGCGTACCATGAGGGCCGTTGGGATCATCGGTAACACATTTGCTGTATAGAGGCCCGACAAAAACGCCGGGCCTCTGTTGTCTAGACTGGGTCGCTTTTTCGTTACGGCTCATCCAACACTTTAAGGTTTCCATCGATCTGCATGGCGGCAGGAAGATTCGCCTTGGGCAGATAACCGACCTGTCCCTTCGAGGAAACCTTTATGTACCTTGGATCGCCGCTTCGGTCGGGCCCTCCCGTTTTGGCAGCGGGTGCGGTGGCGAAGTATCCTGCCAGGCCGCCGCGGACCGGGGCAACCTTCTCAGGCTTGATGTCATCATAGTCCGGCGCTCGGGCCGGGGTCGCTTGTGAGGGTGGCCTTCCCAGGTTGCCCGTCAGCGGGGTCGATTTTCCCGGTTCAGTCCGCGGAGCATGATCGGGTGGTGGCAGCACCAGGCTCTGCGCCTCAGCCGGAGACAGGATCTTCTGCAGCAGCCTGCTGGCTTCATCATCACCCAAAGCATTGGTACGGTCGTCCCAAGCCTCTGCCATGGTTACAGTTTCCCTATCTGGCCGCCTAGATTGCCGGCAACGCTATTGCCAACTTCATCCCAGAAGCCGGGTGTTTTCGATGCTTGCGTCTCATTTCCCAAAGTGCTATCGGCCGCATTCGAAGACGCGCCGTAGAGCGACTGATTGGCGCTGATCGGCTCGGTGGATGCGCCCAGAGCCGCCTGGTTGTAACCAGCTTCGCTCGAGATGCGGTTTTGCTGCGCAGAGGCCAGGTTGCTGGACAGATTGCGAGTATTCTGTTGCGCCGCGGCAGACGCGGTCGCTGCATCGGCGGCGCTGTTTTGGCCGGTCCGCAGCGCCTGCGATTGCAGCGCGCCCTGGAGCGAGTTCGAGCCCGCGTCGGACACATTGGCCAGGCCGGTGTTGATGGTCTGATCGTATTCGCCCCCTTGCGTGTAAGGGTTGCCGGAGACGAAATTTGCCAGTTGGTTGTTATAGTTGCCGATGGCGTTTTGCGTCGAGCCGAGGGCCGACTGCGCGTTGCCAAAGTCGGTGGTGTTCTCGTTTGACGCGGTGTTGAATGCTTGCGTGGATTGGCCTCTGCTCATTCTTTTCCTCTCAGATCTTTTGTGAAGTGTGCGAGCTCACGATCGACACAGGCGAAGCCCGCTCGCTGCAGTGGTTTCTGAATCATCTTCTTGAGCTGCCGGGGTACAAAGCACTCCAGCCAGCGAAAGCCCTGCAGCTTCAATACGTAACTAAGCCCTTCTATCTCTCGCCGGCCGAACGCCGTGGCCTTAGGATCGCAACCCACAAAGCGTAACTCCGCGATCGTCTCCACGTAGATACAGTTCCTGATGGCCCCACCACCTGTCCCGGGCGTGCCGGGATCTTCCACTCCCACCAGGGCGATGGCGATCGCGGGACCGAATAAGTTGGGCAGCTCATAGTTGGTGCCCTGCGCGGCTTGGTGCTCGTGGTGGAGCTGCTGAATCGCGGGCCAGTCTTGCTGGGTCGCCTGGCGCAACGTAATACGCCTCATCTCACGGTCAGTCCATGCTTGCCGGCATAGCTAAGCATCTGCCGCTGCGACGTATTCAGCGCCTCATTCACCCTGGCGACGGCGGCGGCCGGGTCCAGGCTGTCCAGGTTGTCTTTGGGGTGAACCGCTCCGCATGCGGGGCACGAATCGTGGCCGACGGCCAGTTGTACCAGATGCCGGTTGCCGCGTTCGTCGCGCAGCTCGATCACATGAAAGCCACTCGCCATGTCTAGATACTGCTGGTGCAGGTTATACATCGGCGTAGAGCCTCCCCCCGTTACTGCCGCTGGCTCCGCCGCCGCCGGTGACTCCACCGCTTACGCCGCCGGAGGCAGTGACCACTGGCGTGCTGGAGTAGCCGCTGCCTGCGCTGCCCGGCGTGACTTGCGTGACTGCGCCGGCTGCCACAACGGCTGTCGCAGTAGCGCCGCTGCCCGAGCTATCCGTAATCGTCAGAGTGGGCGCCGCGGTGAGTCCGTTGCCCGCGTTGGTGATCTGGTAAGCGACGATCGCGCCGGCGGTCACCACGGCATGAATCACCGGCAGCACCAGGCCGCTTGCATTCGCGATGACCGATATCTTGCCCACCGGCACCCAGGTATCGGGGAAGGTCTGGGCCAGTTGCGGCTTGAGCTGATATTTTTGTCCGTCCCAGACCACGAAGCCATTGGTCGCATAAGCGACATTCATGATGGTCCCGGCTGCTATTACCTTAGAGCTGTTACCGAGGATTGAGGTCCACGAAGTGCCGACCCCGCCCGAACCATAGACCCGTACCGTGGCCGTGCTGCCATCGGCGACGGAGTCCACAGTCGCATAGTTTGACTGGTTGAGGGAAAGGTTGCTCCCGCTCGCCGCCGAACTCATCACGCCGGAGCTGACCGCTCCCGGCTGAGCGATATAGCTGCTCCAATTCTGTTGGTTGTAACTCGATCGCAGCCGCCAGTACAGAGTCACGCCAGGATTAGGGAGGACATAACTCGTGTTGGTGCTGACCGGGTAAGTCGTAACTCCGGAAGCAAAGTTGGCCACCGGTGAGCTCGATAGCTCCTGATAAATAGGCGCGTTGGTTGCATTGCGCGGCGCCGTGCCTCCCGAGGCGTTCTGCGGCGTCGTGATAGATACACTGAAGCTTCCATTTGCCGCAGTCACCGCAAGCTGAGACGGCGCCGGCGGTGAAGTGAACGCGGTAGCGCTCGAGTCTATCTTGGTCAGCGGAGTGGTGCCCGTCTGCGCGTAAAGAGACTGCAGTGCAAGATGAATGCCGGTCAGCGTCTCCCGCAGATCGCTGTTTCCCTTGGCGGCGGAGTTGATCTGTGCCAGGTTAACGTTAAGCGCCATTGCTGCTGCTCCTGCCGGTAAACAGCGGGCGGGTAAACAGGCTGCAATACTTCAGCGCAAACCAGGAATCAGGATGTGCCCCATTGGTAAAGCGCATGCGGAAGCGCTCATTCTGCCCTCTCGCGCCGCCGTCATAGCCTCTCCAGTTTTCAGGGGTCAGCGGAAAGGACGCCAGTTTGATCTCGTTAGTACCGTTACCTGGTGGAGACTGCTGCGAGTCTTCATACGTTCGCGCCACCATCACGGATACGCTCATCGAACCCTGGCCGAGGGCATTGATGCTAACCCCACCCAGCATGGAAACAGCCATCAGGTCCTGGGTGCTGGTGGTTTCGTATTGGCAGTCGATCCCACTGCCGTTGTCGTTGTAGACCCCGGTTGCGACCATCTGCACTGTGCCATCGGGCGAAGAGGAGCCGATCAGCACCTGGGACTGCCGCAACGCCCCGAATGGCGAGGCGTTTCCGGGCAGCTGGCGTTCACAGCGTACGGCTACCAATCCGGCGATATCGTCCAGGCTCCATTTGCGGGCCGCGCCCATGGCTACCTCGCGGCCCGCATACTGGCTGAAGTGGATCGGCCCCGACAAGCCCTCCATGTAATTCATGGTCAAGGTCTGGTTGGGTACAGTCGCGTTGCCCACCGGGATGCCGATCCGGATTTCTTTATTTTCTTCGTCCACGCAACACCAAATCAAATGCTGGTAATCCCAGTTGATGGTCTGCCAGATCGTAGGGATCTCCTTGCTCATAAGCTTGGGCTCTGGTTCGCTTGGCGCATACGCATATGCGCCGCTGCGATGGATAAAGAAGAGAAACTCATTGGTCACGCAAACCGCCCGCGGTCCGCAGGGTCCTACGCCTTCCCACCGCTGCTGCACCGACCAGGTAGATGGATCGGTTGCCGTGGGGGAGATGGTAAAGCCGGAGCGCTCCTTCAGCGAGAAGAGCGTCCCTTGAAATTCACGGGCGCAGATGCAGCGCTGTCCATTACCATTCGCTACCTGGATCGGGCTCGTATCGCCGTAGTAAGACTCCGAGTCCGCGGCCAGCGAGATGTAATGTCCTGATCCATATCCATCGACCCCGCTCAGCACCACGCGATCATTGGATGGCGAGTAATACACATCGACGGCCGCCGGAGGAAGCACACAGCGCAGCCGGTCGGTCATGTCGGTGGCCGTCTCCGCTTCAAGAAACTCGTCGCTGAAGTTGAAGAATGCAGTGGTGGTGGTGTTGTCTCCGATGACCGTCGCAGTCATGGGGATCGAGGCGCTTACGGTGGCTGCCGGAATATAGAAGAATGGCCCCACATTTGTGCCATCCGCGACAGTAAATCCAATGGTTCGATTGATGGTGTTGCTCGGTCCAATGGGAATATTGGCCATGTAGAGTTCGTAACCGGGCACATCCACGCTGATTGAGGTGAAGGCCGCTACGGTGCCGCTCAGGTTTCCGTTGCGGTTAGTGAAGGCGATGCTGGCATAGCGGAGCCCAGGGCTGGCATCGGGGGCAATGTTGCCCGCTGCTCCGGAGCTGTTGGCCACGGGAGCAGACGGCCCGCCGGCGGTCGAGACAATGGTGGCGGTGGTAAGCGGCTGAAATGATCCCACGAGCGCGTAGCTGCCGGTCGCTGGCGCGGGGGCTCCGGTGGCAACATCGGCTTCATAGAGATTCACTCCGGTAATTTGATACAGCGTAGAGGGAATCGGTACCTGCACTGCGTCGTTGAGCACGGTGTCGATCAGCGAACCGGCAACGGAGGGTAGCGTCTCTCCCGCTGCGTTGGTGAAGGTGGCAATCACGTAGACATCGCGCCCGGCAGGAAAGCTGCCCGAGTCCGAGGCGCGTTCGAGAGTAGGTGTTGATGGGGGCTGTAATCCACCGGGAGTGACCCGAGCCGTACTGGATGAGGGAGGCGCAATTCCAGCCGACGTCGTGGTCACCGTCACTTCGGCCCCCAAAGGGAAATTTCCTACCAGGGCAAAGCTTGCGGAAGAGGGCTCCGCTGAGCCCGTGGCGACATCGGCCTCATACACGTTGACGGAGGCGGGTTGATACGCCGTTGCCAGTCCACGAATCCAACCTGCCAAGCCGGCTAAGGCAGGCACTGTGAATTGGGCGGCATCGTTCAAATTTGTGTTGACCAGGATGCCCGCGAGCTGAGGCAATCGACTCTCCCTGCGCGTTGACATACGTTATCTCCAGGTAGACATCGCGGCCAGCCGCGAAAGCTCCGCCGCCCGCCACACGGCCAGGCTGCGGTGAGTTGGGTGCCGGCAGCCGGTTTACCAGCACTGGGGTTAGCTCTTCCCAGGTCACGCCGCCATCTGTAACTGTGGCGTTTTCAGTGAGCGGCCACGCAGGCTGGGCCGCGTTCGTGGTGCCGGCAACAATACAACGATAGGCGTGCCCGTTGCCGCCCACTGCCGTGGGTTGCACATACTCGCCCACCAGATACGGCGTGGATGCAAGCCATGCCGCGCCCAACGGCTTCTGCCCATAGGGGTCCAGTTGCTGTGTGCTTAATCCGTAAACGTTGATCGGCGCCAATGGCGTCTGGAGGTCAGAGTACGCAACCAGGGCGCGGTTATAAGCCTCGGTCACGATCGCATGCCCATTGGCAGGTTGAGTTACCAGCGGCCCCTGCACGCGTACCAGCTTGCCGCTCCCGGCCGGACGCTCGACCAGCAGGTAGCCGTCCGTATCGAAAACAAGTGGGACCTGAAAGAGAGTCTCACCAGGATTCTCCGGGGTATAAATCAACCCAGCCAGGCCGGAGATCGGCGCCTGGTTCGGTCCCTGCATCGCGGTCTGCAGACCATACCGCGTGGCTACGGTGGTGAGCTGAAATCTGCAATTCTTGCAGACAGCCGCAACCCCCATAGGCAGCACGGTCGGATCGTCATTGTCGACGAGTCCACCAAAGCGCGTGAACTCGTGCGGTGTGAAGCCGTCAAAATTCATTCAGGCCTTAGACGCGGCGCTTCTGCATGGTGAGAATCACGTTACCGCCGCTTACCGCCGTGGCGTAGGCTCCGGAAACGATCGTTCCGCCGGGTTGGTAGACGTTGATGAGAAACGCAGTCAAGGTCGAGCCGGTGACCTTCGGCTGCACATAGTACCCGCCGATATCTTCCAGGTAAACCGACGGGGCCAACGTCAGTGGAAGCTCGAAGACACCTTCTACATCAAGACCGTTGGGGTTGGTCAGCGTGGTCAGGTTGAGAGGATCTCCGCCTGCGGTGAAGCTGCCGCTGAAGGTAAGCTGGATGTAGACGGTGAAGTTCCGATCCCCGGCCGCAGCCGTGTAATCGATGATTGCTCCTGAAACTGCCATGGTTTCTCCTTGGTAATAAATTGGATAACTAAGATCACCGCCGCCGCGATTGTCTTGCCGTCCGGCGCACCTGGCCCTGTTCCGCGCGGACGAGTTGTTCCATGATTTCGTCCATGCCTTCCAGTGCCTTCTGTTCGTACTGCTGGGTCCACGCAGCATTGCCGCGAACCGTTGCGATCAGCGCTGCCGTGCCATAGGCGACCACATAGCCAATCCGCGGATGCGAGAGCAGCACGCTGTCATCGCTAGTCAGCGGGGGCGGTCCAAATTCACCGCGGACACGCAGGTCGACAGCGATGGAGCAATCGGTGAGCCAGACCACCTCGCTACGAAACTCCCATCCCGCCATGCCCTCGCGCGGCTGCAGGTCGGGAAGGACCTCGTAATTGCGCACCAGCCGGTAATAGGAAGGGTCATCCCCCGCCGCCTTCCAGTCGATGCGCAGAGGCTGGTCGGTCAGGGTCGCGAGCGGGCCATTGCCTGTTTGATAGGGGGACAGGTTCGGGGTGCCCGGCGGGATGCCTGGCACCTCAACCACCGCGATATCCCACGAGGACTGGGTCGATGCCAGTTGCGAGTTAGCATCGTCGTACACCTCGCAGATGAGGGGCACGACGAAGCTATCTGTTAGATACGATCCCTGGGGATCATCCAACAGGTTGCGCACGCGCGCCTTTACCTGGCCGAGTGTCCAACTCACTGCGTGAACCCGCCTGAGCTATCTTCGGTTGTGACAATGGCCTGAGCGCGCCCCACGTCACCCGCCTGCGCCTTTGCGCCATGGTCGTGCTGGAACACATCGAGAAATTTGGACATAAATATTCCCCAGGGTTTGCCCTTCTCCGCGGCCCTTGCCGAGCGGCTGGAGATAGTCTCGTCGGGATCGCCATCGGTCAGGACATTCATCAACATGTCGAGACCTATGAGCGCTCGCTTCAGGTAACCTTCTTTTTCCGCTTGCGCCTCTTGTGCTGCCAATTGGCCAGGGGTTAGCGGCGTGATGCCGTCACTCATTTCGCACCCTTCGCTTGATCGCGCTCGGCCTTGATCTGGTTCACGATCTTCCACTCTTGCGCGGTCAGGCGGTCCATTTCTACCGCGCCGTAGGCGATCCGTGTATTTTTGTAGGCCTGGAGCACGTTAAAAATATGCCCGCAGTTCACGCACAATATGGCGCCCGTCTTAGGCGTCGTTACGCAGCTGGGGCAAGGATCTGGCTGCTTTTCGGTAAGGGTATTGGCTTGCATCACCCAGCGGGGTAATTCCGGAATCAATCCTTCTTCCACCGCCAGGCGCGCCAGGTCGCGATGCGTATCGTTGACGTTCATGCGCTGCGAGTCGTTCTCATACCATGCGTTGGCCGATTGCAGCCGTTGCAGGATGGAGCTGTTGCGCTTCTTCCGGATCGCCGTCAGTGTCTCGTGGAAGTCGCGCTCGCGGACCTCCACGTAGAACTCTCCCGTGTCGCTATAAGCCACTTCGGGAACGCGAATCACTGCACCTTTCTTGATGGAGGCCGGGTCGTGATCGCCGACGTAGCAGAGCACGCCGCCGAAACCGCCATCCTGCTGCACGTACTCGCGAATGTACTCGGCGGCCAGCACCAGCGGGATCGCCGGCACCGGTTCCATTTGCATCATGTTCTGCGCGTCGCAGCCCAGGTCCTTGTGACCCCAGCGTGTATCCCGGATTACATGAATGGTGTAGGGCTTGCCCGGGGGGCAGGCGGCTATCTCCTCCGGGAAAAAGACACCGCCATTGATCTTGAGCGGAAAGGGGTTCAGGTTAAGGATGGTGACCGGCTTATCGGCCTCCGCCTGTTTGAGCAGACGCTGAATCTCGGCATACCGCTTGACGGTCCAGCGCTGGCCTGGATCACGAAACTTGCCGGGATCCTTGCCCAGCAGCGCCTCCGCGTTGGCTCGCTGCATCTCCGGTGTAATAACGACTGTAGCCATGAATGAAGCTCCTTAGTGATAAGAGGACGGGTTGAGTGTCGCGGTATCCCACTCAAGCCAACAGAAGGCTTGAATGGGGCACCCAAACGTTGGTTGCTGGTGAAGAAAATAGCGAAGGAAGTGCGGGGTGCCCCATTCAAGCCCGGTTTTGGCTTGAGTGGGATACCGTGACACTCAACCCCTCCCTTTGCGACGCAATCAGAGGTGAACGTGGGTCACTCGTCCATTTCCTCGGCAGTTCAGAGAATCCCGATATGCTCGTTAGCATTACCAGTGCGCCGGGCCAGGTCCTGCCTCCAGCGGCTCGCCGCGAGGCTGCTGCTGTGCAAGGGCGAAATGTGATCGCGCATCATCGCATCGTACTCGAACTTGCGTTTCGTCTCTGCCTGTTCCTCTTCGTACTGATACCGCAGTAAGTACTCCTGAGCGCGGGACTCAGCACTGCCGCGCCGGCTATTGATGCCGAAGCTATACTGCGCAATCAAACCCTGCAGCACATCCGTGGTAGGCGCCTTCGGCCAAGGACCAAAGACCATCTCGTAATCCCCACATTCGGGATAAGGCCCCAACATGGGAGTGAACCCATCGATAGCCTTATACGAATACCACTCCGCCTGGGTACCATAACTCGAAGCAGGGAACCACTTCTCCAGGATCCAGCCCTCTGCATGGGGATACTTTCTTACCTCGCGCATCTCGGTCACCACGCGGATAGGCCGATTGTCATGGCGATGGAAGTTACAACCCGGCGCATCCGGGTTGGGCTGAAAATTCAACCCACCCCTCTCCGCCGTCGACAGCCCTTCAGCCCAATCCCGATAAACGCCTGACTCCTTTACCAGGCGGTCGCTGCCCACCAACAATCTCCATTGCGGCTTACCGAAAGGATTCTTGCCCCCATAGCTGGTAAGGAACCGCTGCGTCGCGCCGGGTACGATATGACTCATGACTGATCGCCGCTGTGGGTAAAGGGAGCTGTCTTTCTTCCGTACCAGTTGGCTGACATTGAGGCGTCAGTGCTCTCCAGGTGATACCCCACAACCTCAGGGATGAGAGCACGCTTGGCCCGTGGCCACTTCTTGGCAAACACCATGTCACCGCGACCAGCATCGGTGTGCGCAACCGGGTATTCGCAAACACCAGAAATGCGGGGATCCCACATCTGAAAGAACCCGATCGGAATATAGCCTCCGCCGTCCTTGCTGGTGACGCGCGTGCCCAGCGGAAATGCGTTCAAGTGAACGTAGGCGTCGCATTCATGCTGCAGCACGGGCATCTCGAGAAAACGGTCCCATTGCGCATAACCCTTCACGCTGAACCTGTCGATGCCATAGATCATGCGCCGGTCGAGGTTCGCATTCTGCAGCAGTAACCGGGTCTGCGGCGGCAACGCGATGTCCGCGTCCAGGTGCACCACCCATCCATTCCGGTTGAGCCGGCTCAGGCCCTCATTGATCCCCGCCCCCTTGCAGAACTTGTTCCAGCGCGAATTCAGAGCATCGGTCCGCAAGCACTCGACATGATGAAACTCGCAGATGCGCTGCGTGTCACGATCTTCCGCCGAGGTGACCACCACGATGCGGTCGAACAAATGTTTGTTGGCTGGAAGCGTGCAGCGTAAAAAATCGGAGTAGCGGTCACATACAACCACTGCTTCGATCTTGAAGTCAGGGTCCGGCGTGTTCACCGGCCCCCCGGGGCAAGGGCATTCGTAAGTCATGCTGAGCTCTCCATAGCCAATCCAAAGACAAAGGGCTGAGATGGTTATCTCAGCCCTTCCATGTGCCTAATCTACTGGTTAGTTGTAGACCGGTACCTTCAGTCCGGTGACTGAAGAAATGGCCTGAGGATTGTCGACCGCATACTGCCGCGCGTCCACGTAATAGCATCCCTCATTAGCCGTCGGGTTGCCCGAAGCAGGATCGTAGATCTGAAACACCCACTGTCCGCTGCGGTTCTTGAACCAGAACGGCGCCTTGCCCCACACCACCTTGAGCCAGGAACCGAACTCCATGAAGTCGATGCGCGAGTTATCCGCGTGGATATTCCGCACCACCTCGCGTCCGGCGATGGTGAACTGGCCTACGTTCGCGGTGAGCCCGTCAAACCCCGGCATCTTGCCGTTGGTCATCAGGATCTCCTGCTTGGCGAAGCCCATCTCCTCATACGCCTGGATCTGAGAAGGATGCGCATGCCATACCTGCGACTTCAGCGCGTCCGTACCCAGACTCTGTTCCACGCGGCTGAGTGCCGCGCGCAACATGGGGAGCGACAACGGAGCGCCGCCCGCAGCCACACCGTTCGCAACTACATAATTCTGCGTCCGGTTGATGCCGAGGAACGTGCCCGTGGTTGCGGTGTTATGGAAATAAGGTATGCCGTACAGGAACACGGGGGTGGTCGCTGCTACGCCCGCGACCATGATGAAGTCGCCGGCGGCTGTGCCCGCGGGCACTGCGTCCACGGTTATGGACTGCACTGACCCGAGCTTGTTGTTGACATTGTTGACGTAGCAGGTGCCGCGCAGCGTGTAGGTATTGCTCATTACCTGCAACTGCTGTCCCTGTGAGATGAGCCTGGCGCCCCACGGGGACGAGGCGAGCACAATGGGGTTAGCCCCACCGCCGGCGTAGGTCGGATCCACCTGCGCGATCTTGCCGTCACCCGCCTGTTGCAGAAACTGGTCCCGATTCTTCGCCATCTGTACGGCCACATCCGCCAGCGTTTTGGTGACCGGGTTCTCTGAAACGACCTTGGGTCCGCCCTCGCCGATAATGTCGACCAGCCGTGAATACTCAACTGGGATGACAGTGGCCAGCGGGGTCAGGGTACCCTGATCCCAGGCGCTGAAGTTGCCGGCCGGCAGAATGCCGCCATCCAGGTTGAACAGGGCGACGTTGCCGGGAAACGCGGTCTGGAAGCGCAGACGAAAACTGCGCAGGGAGACCGGGGTAATGGAGCCGCGCTCAGAGATGCGAGCGTCCAGTTTGGCTTCTTTTTCGATGAGCAGCTTGATGACCTCATTCAAGGCCTCGAGCTGCAGCTGCTGTGTCGTTGATGCGGTACCGATTACGTTAGACATGTACCAAAGTCCTTATCTGCGACGGAAACGCCGCGTTGTCCTAAAGGAGTTGTCACCGAGATGTCATCAGCTGCAGAACGCGGGGAAGAATCGATTCCCTCGCAACCTTGTCGAAGGGCCTACCCGGATTGGCTCGTTGCCACTCTGCCTGCGCGTGGTCGAAAGCTGCGCTTGAAGTCATCGTTGCGCTCCCCCCGCTGGCTGGTCCGGTTGATCCCTTGGGCTCGGTCTTCCTGGTGCTGTCGATCTGGGCGTCTACCTTGGCGCGTCTGGCTGCGGACGCATTGGCAATTTGCACCCCTGCCTCGCGTAGTTCTTCGCGCGCCACGTCGGGAAGATACTGCTGCACGGCCCGATCAATGGCCGCGAGTCTGCGCTGGCGGGATGCATCGCCAATAGGCAGCCGCTGCAGAGAGTGCATCTGATCCTGCAGGGCCGGGTTGGCTTGGATCTTGCGGATCAGCTTGGCGCCGATGGCTTTGGGGAGAATGTTCTTCAAGTAAGGACTGACGACGCCGCCCTGCTTCTCCACGTTGGCAACGATCCTGCTGATGCCATCGTGAATGCGTGTCTGGGCCTCCGCCTGCAATCCGCTTTCGAACGATCGTCTCTCTTCCACCTTCTCGCCGTGCTGGCGCAAATTGAGCGCCCGCTCTCGCCGGTCAAGCTCATCTGCCTTGCGCTGCAATGCGTCTGGCTGCGCCTCTAACGCGGGGGAAGTGGCCGCGGATTCTTCCCTGAGTGTGTCCAGAGCATCCTTAACGCGTTGGTCGTGACTGCGGTCCTCCTCAGAGCGATAGTTATTCGCCTTGAGGCGTGCGGTTACATCCTGTACGCGGTGTTCGAGATCCAGTCCCACCACGTTGTCGACAAATCCAAAAAAATCTTCGCCGATGACCGGCTTGCCATTCTGCATCACCACGTTGCCGTCAGGGTCGCGTTCGTATGAGAGCTCGGCAATCTTACTGAGCGATGCCATAGTCCCTTCGCGCGTGGTTGAGCCGAGGAAAGTCTCGCGCACGTCAATCCAAGTGGACGAATGACCGTGTGCCGCTTTTGCCGAATCCAGGTCGGGAAATATCTCGCGGTAAGGCTTCAGCTCCGCCGCTTCGCGTGCCGTCTTATAGAGCTGGCCTTTCAGCCTGGAGTCGGCTTCGAGCAACTTACCGAACTCAGGATTGTCAGTGACCATCTGGCTCAGAACTTCAGGCGTAACGACCGCCTCCAGTTCCAGTTGAAAATCTTCTTCAATCGGAGCCTCTTCGGACGGCGTGACGGTCGCCGCATCCGGAGTCTCAGCCGTTTCCACGGATGGCTCAGCCTCAGCCAGGATGACAGGCTCATCCGCGGGAACTGGTTGCTCTTCGGATGCAGGAAGCGCCGCCAGCTTCTCTTTGAGCAGAGCGGCAGCATAATCCTCGCGAATAGGGAACTTGCCCGGGTCGACCTGGGAGCTCGGAGTTGATCCGCCGCCGCCGAACGAAGGCGCGGGGGCAGCAGGAGCCGGAGCAGCGATAGGCGAAGAAACAGGAGCAGAAACAGGCGCAGAGACAGGAGCAGGAGCCGCGATAGTAGCTTCAGTCATAAGTCTTCTTTCTAGAGAGTGAATCTGTAACGAAAGAACGAACTCAAAAATGGGACGGGTGCCCCAGGTTCGCACCGCCTGTCCCGGCTTGCCGTGGAGCGTACCTGGGATAAATTAGGATAGTTTCGTTTGTTTTTTAGCTACTCTGCAACTTATCCGCAAGCTTGATCAGCGTATTCGCCGCCTGCACCTGGCCCTGAATATTCCCCGACGTCAAAGACGGAGGAGTATGCATAAGCCCACCTACGGTATGCACCACATCATCGATCTCATGTGGAGGAATCTGCGGCCCCGCCGCCGGCTTCACCAACCCCGCCTGCGTGACAACCGCCTTCTGCTGCGCCTGCTCCGCCAACTGCTGGGTCTCGAGCGCAACCGCCGCCGTAAAGTACGCCAGCAGATTCTGCCAACCCGCGGGATTGTCGTCGGGAAGATCCGAGTTCTCCTGGCAGTACTGCCGCACAACCTGCTTCAGTACCGTGAAGTCGTCGATAGCCTTGTCGGGCATGATCGTCGGCCTCACTTGGCCGGTGGCTTGTCCGGTCCGCGGGTCGATCACCGGCACGGCCTCCGCCTCGAGAAGCCGCTCGATAATCTGCAACACCTTCGACCGCATCGCCGCACCGGGAACCACCATGTTCGGCACACCGAGAGCCGTCGCCGCCTGCTCCTGGTTCGTAGGATCATCGAAGATCGCCTGAGCCACAGGATTGCTCGCCGCCGCTTGCATCAAATTCATCCAACGTTGCCGTAGCTCCGCGGCGGTAACGGGCAGTCCCTGGTCAGTATCCGCGTAGGCATGGACGCTGCCCTGCAGGTCATCCAACCGGATGTAATTGTTGCGAAACTCAGAGCCCCGCTCTAGAATCACCTGCCGCATATCAGCAGTCAGATTGTCTTTGGCGCAATTCACCGCCAGCTCATCGGCCTTCGCGTGTTCCTCTTTCAGATTCTCCCAATAGATGTTGAGCTTGCCCAGCGCAGAGTTCAGCTGCTGTTGCTGCCCTCCAAACGTCTCGACCGATGGGTCACCCGTGCCTCCATACACTTGCGGAGGAATCCCGGCGAACATCTGCGCGTTGAAGGCCAGCTTATCCAGGTAGCTGAAGGCCTCTTCGTGCATCTGAAACTGAAACTGGTACAGCGCATCGGCCATGCGGAACGCGCCCGGAGCTCCCGTCCGCTTCAACTTCACCAGGTTCAACACCCCAGGCAGCATAGGCTTGCCCTGCATCGACTTGGTATCGATCAGGTCCGCATTGGCCAGCGTTACTCCCGAGGAGCAGCGGTCCATAAACTCATGCAGGATGTTGGCCATATCGTTGTAGCGCTTTTGAAAGGGAACAACAATGTCGCCAATCGATGGCGGATACAGCCCGAAACCCTCATGCGTGCCCGCCCATGTCCACTCCTTGGTTAGCGAGGCGTCGCGCGCCGAAAGGAAAGTAGCGCCGGTGCTTACCAGCAGCAGCCCATTCGGATACGCGGCCCGCATCCGCAGGCCGAAATCCTCATCGTCCTCCAGGTCGAAAGCCCAGGGCTGAATCCAGGTCCGCGACAGCGTTGGCCGCTGGTCCTGCAGGATGCTCGAAGACGCGCCCGTCTGCGAGTACACCTGTTGCCTGGCAATGCGGTCGATGCTTCCGTTGGCGGAAAGCTCACTGGTCGCACTGGCTGCGATCTGATCGTACATATCCGGATACGCTGCCCGCAGCGCGCCCACATGAACCTCGACTTCCAGGTTAAGAATCGGCGTCTGCCGCAGGTTGTTTGCTGCCGGGTCGCAGTCCACCTCCAGCGGGCGAGTAGAGGTTCTGTGCCACCATCCCATTCGGCACTTCCTCTTCGCCCACTTGTCTGACCACGGGCCCATACTCTGCGGGGAAGAACCCGTCCTCCCCCAGCGGCCGGTGGCATTGCTGGCAATCACGCGTCAGCATACCCATGGCGTCCGCCGGTGAAGTCGCTCCGCAATCGAAGCAATGGTAACGATCGGGCGCCAGCTGGGTCTCGGTCTCGTCGAAGACCGGCTCTCGCGACGTGCCTGCGCGCTCCGCATCCACCACGTAGCGGGTGTGCCGGAAGACCGCTCCCGTGGTGTAGAGATACAGCAACTGTTGCTTGAGCAGCGACTGCTCCCGGTTCTGGCGCTCAATAATGTCGATCAGCGTCTGCGCCGCCTTCGCGGTCGTTACGTCGGAGAGCTGTTCGGCATCCTCCGGCATCCATTTGGATTTTGGAACCTGCGGAGCCAGAGCCGCCACGAAGCCGGTCGCCAGCATCTGATAAAAGTTGTTGCAGTATTGATACAGATCCTTATCATCGGAGTCCTGCGCATGCTCCCCCTGGTGCATCCAGTCGACAGCATTGAAGAAATCCGACTCCCCGGGTCCGAAGGAAATGAATTGGTTGCCCTTGAAAAATTCCAGGTTCTCCAGGCAGCGTTGCATCAGAACCATGCGGTCCTGCGACCACTGATCTTTATAACTCCGCACCAGCGCGATCAACCGCTGCTGGTCTTCTTCGCTAAGCTGGGCGCTATTCTGCGGCTCATCAGCCGTGCCCTGCATCGGGTCCGACGGCGTATGCTCCATGCCGCGTTGGGCTTGGGGTACTTGCGTCTGCGAAGTCTGGGTGAGGGCAACGCCGGGGTATGTGGCCATTTATGCCTGTGTCTTTCCTGATGCTTCGGCTTCGTCGAACGCTTGAGTCATGGTGTCGGTCTTCGCTATCCACTTCACGCTGGGGCCCGCCTGCACCTTGTTGTAATCCCGATAAGCCTTGCGGGTAAGTGCATCGGCCAGCTTCGACGGGCGGCGGCGAAGGTTCATCAACTTCTCTATCTCTTCCGCATCCGGGTCACTTGCTTCTTCCTCGTTGCCGGATGAGTCCGGCAACGAAGGAGAGTTGAACAGAGGTCCACCCAGCCCAAGGGTCGCCAGCCGGTCGAGTAACACCTTCCGCTCCCTTGTTAATTCGTCCACTTGGGTCGTCACCAGGGCCATCATCTCCTCGTGCGAAGAGCGGGATATCCATGGCAGCCTCATCGTGTTTTCACTGCGTGCACGTATAGCCCCAGGTATAAAGCGTGCTGGCCGCCAAAGCCGTGGTCCCAGCCGTGATAGCGAACACAGTATTTGAGCCCACAGGGATATACGCCTTAGCCGCACCGCTCAGCGCCGAAGCAGCAGCGTTCGCGGGCCAGAGCACACACTTGGCCAGGGTCGCGTACGCGCTGCCAAACGTTCCCGTGGCGATCGTGGCCGAAGCCGCCGGAGAGGTGCCGGTCGTCACTGATAGGTAACCGGAGATATCGTTTGAGTTGGCGTTAAGCGAGAGAGTCGGACTGGCGCCGGCCCCGCTGCCGGCGGCGAACGTGGGCGCCGAGGCGTAGATGCCACTGGCGTAGCCGCTGAGGTGCTGCGCGCTCACGGTCGCGGTCGAGTTGATGGTCGGCGCGAGCACCGAGGACGCTGCCGTCATGTCAAGGGTGATCGGGAAACCGCAGCCGCCGTAGTGGTTGAACGAGAAGCTTTCCGTCGAGAGCGTCGGATATTGATCCAGCCAGCCGACCGACTCCGTCTGCTGCGCGCCCGAGGCCCAGCACTTCGACTGGTAATAGAGCACCGCTCCGTTGACGTACTGGGTCGGGGTCGCGCCGGCCGTGGGCAGAAAGTAATAGTTCGGCGGCACAAAGCTTTGGATCATCCCGCCGTTGCGAAACACCATCGAGTGGCCCGCGTCTGAATAGGTGTACGTTGTGTCTCCGTTCGCGCTCGTTGGCCCGGTGGGAGTCACCAAGCCGGTCGACCAAATGTTCCATATCGCGTGGTCGCCGGAAGGGCTGGCATCGTAGATCGAACTGGAATAAGTGGTGGAGTTGGTGTCGTTGACCGAGACGTTCGTAATGTTCACGAGGCCGGTGGCGCCAGCGGCCAGGTAGATCGAGTCCGTGCCCGACACCTGAGAGACGGCGGTGAAGTTCAGCCCGGTTCCTGTCAAGCGGTTGGTGTTGGTGTCGTAAAGGCCATAGGTCCCCACGTTCGTGCATTGGACATTGTCGAGGCTTATCGCGTTGCCTTCAGTCTGCAGGCAGCCCTGGGTGTTGCCGTTGCCCACGTCGTAGAAGCTCGCATTCGACAACTGCAGGTCGTCGTTCTGCAGGTCCGCCATCTGCAAACCCCAGCCGCTGATGTGCGAGGCGGTGATATTGCCGATGGCCACATGCGAAATTACGCTGCCGGGCGACGTGCCCACGTTGAAATAGAGTGCCGGCGCCGTGGCCACGTTGAGCGGGTTGGTGCCATAGCCTGCACCGTAGATGGTCCCATTCGAGATGGACACCCGGTCCGGCCAGTGCGCCGTGGTGGTCGTAGGGTCTTGACCAATGAAAATTGCTTCCTTGGCACTCCCTATCGACGAGAAATTTGTAACGCTGACGTTATTGCAGGCGTTGACCAGAATGGTTTCGAGATCGTTCTGCGAGGTGATATTCGTCGCCGTGATGTTTTGGCAGGGCACCCCGTGCGCCGAGTACTCTGAATCAAACCATGAAGTTTCGAAGCACGCGTCCTGGTTGTTCTGGCAGGCCAGGCCATCCAGATTCAGGTCCTGGTCATTAATCATGAACGTACCGTTAGCGTAGAAGTTCGAGATTCTCAAGTTGCGGATCGACGTGTGAATCGAACTCGCCAGGCGCAGCCCCGATAAATCCCCATTATTGAGCGATACGTTTTCGAGTGAGCAGCCAGTACAGGTCTCGATGTCGACCGCGTAGCCGCTGGAGCGGGTGCTGGCCGCGGGTCCGAACCCGATAGATAGGTTAGACAGCCCGAACCCCGTTGCCCCGGTCGACGCGATGCAGTCATTCGCACCGACGGTTTGGCAGGCCAGCGAAGTGGATGGGCCATCCCCATAAATCACCACGTTCTGTGCTCCCGAAAGAACCGGTGCGGCGCTGTTATCCAGCAGATAGTTTCCCGCTGGCACGTAGACCGCCTTCGATAAGGCTGCGGCCGCCGTGACTGCCGCCCGGATCCCGGCTGTGTCCGCGGCCATGTGAGCGCCATCCCCCACTGCGCCGAAATCTTTGACGCTGAGGCCTTGCTGCAATTTGGCCGTGACGGTCTGCGTCACGGCGCCCGCGGACCCCTGGTTATAGTTCCCTGAAGCAGCCGCGATCACGGCGTACTGCGATCCGTTCCACTGGTAGAACGTGTACGGCGTGGTAGTGATGTCTTCGAGGCCCAGGTCCGGAATGCCGTGAATAGAAGCGATGACGCTGGCCGCATTGCCCGGGGCGATCAGCTGGTACCACTCCGCGTTCAGCAGGATCGTGTTCGGCCCGTTCGTGGTTTGGTTGGCATTGATCGCCTCCTGCAGGCCGCCCGTTCCCGAAGTGAGGTAGAAGGGTGGCACATGGTTGTGGGCCGTCGTCATGTTAACGCTGCAAGCGCCTATATAAACCGAGGTGGGCGTTGCCACTTCCGTCAGGTTTGGGTTGCCATCGACAATCTTGATCGGGGTGCCGGCCGAAAATGCGGCAAAGTTTTGCCCACCGCCGCTCACCTGGCAAGTCGCGGGTGGAAAAGAAAACCCTCCGATGGTCGAACCGGTTACCCTGAATTCCCCATACTGTGCAGCGATGATCTGGCCGGCGCTCTGCGCCTGGGCGTGGGGAAGGCAGGCAACGAGGGTTAAGACGATCGGCAGTATTTTCTTCATAAACGGTCTGCTTGCATGGCGGCTATTTTCACAGTACCCATAGTATTCCCGGCCTAGTCGAATTCCGTCACCCGCACAACGGTCGTGCTCGTGCTCGCCGACCTTAGGTTAATAAGTAGCGTCGCGGCCAGTGCATATCCTCCCGAGTTATCCGGCGGCGTACCCAGTGTCATCGCATATCCTCCGCCTTGCGGGATGGGCGTTCCGAGCACAATGGGCTCAGACTGTGGCTCAATCGTATAGATAGTCGTGAACGGCGTGGCGGAGCCATCGTTGAACTGGTACGCGACGCCTTGCCCGGTCCCGCCATTTGCGCTGCCGTCTTCGATGACCTCGACCCGCCGTGTCACCTGGGTTGCGGAGACGGCGACAAATGCGCCGGCACTGCCGTTTAGGGTTATGAGTCGTGTGTGAGCCATAAGTTAGCCTTTCTCTTTTCGCATCTTCAGCAGCAACTCGGCCAGCCTGGCGCGCCTGCCTGTCTTACCTGAGGCATCCTCGCGTTCGCCGGCCAATTCCGCCGTGCTCTCGCCGGCGCGTTCGGCCTGTCTCTTGAAGCTTCCGGGTTTCTTGATTGCCTTTTCGATCCAGTGTTTGCTGCTCATGTGAGCGACTCCTTCTTCAGCATCTCGTCCAGCGCGACCAGCGCATCCCAGTCATCGTGCAGTTTGGCCACGTCTTCCAGGAATACGCCTTTTTCCTCTTCCTGCTGGGCCATGGCAATATCGGCCTTGACTGTCGCGATCTCCACCCGCTCATACCTCGAGATAGCATCCGCGTCCCATAGGGGCATCTTATCTGCCACCGCGCCCACGAACTCTGTAGCGTCTGAAATCTCAGGATCGGGCTGAGGAACAGCGACCGCGGTGATCGGCCGATGCGCGCTACATCCCGCGACCAGCAGCAGCAAGCCGTGGATCAGGCACGAGACCCGCAGCGCCATGGGGTTAGGAGCTTTTAGCAAACGCTGCCTCAACCTGGGTGACGACCTCAGGAAAATCCGCGATAAGCTTTCTCACTTCTGCTACTACAGAAGCATCGAAGGCCACATTGACGCCGTTCGCGCTGGCCGCCGTCTCGGCTGCCTGCACGGCAGCCACCAGCGCACCCAGCGCTCCGAAGGCAATCTGTTCTACTGCTGCAGCCTGCGGGCTCACCAGCGAGGTGAGTGACTCGATCAGCTTCTCTTCGTTCTGAATGCCGCTGAGCACGGTGACTACCTTCTTCGATACCGTGACTACATCCTTAAACAGGGACGCGAATGCGTGCCCAGCCGAATGCCAGGTGAATGCCATAGAAGATCTCCTTATTGTGTATTGGTTATTGACGGGGCGAAGCCCCACCAATGCTTTCACTCCTGCGGAACCGTAACGCGAGTGGTCAACGTAAGTGCGGGAACCGGGCTACTCTTCAAATAAGCAAACACCGCCAGCAACGCTGGCACAGTAGCCAGCTTGACCATATTCAAGAACCCCGCCCGGTCAAACGTGAACACAGTAGGCAGAGCGATCGCGCCGCTCGCCGCCGAGGCAAACGCAGAGATAGCCGCCGCCGCCAACCCATGAATCCAAATCTTGAGACTATTCATTGATTCCGTCCTTAAGAATCTCATCGCGCCGTAGCCCGCTGAAAGTCGACATAATCGACAGCCATGGTCACCGAGCTCGCGCTCAGCGCCGTGGCCGACCAAGACGCTGGGTACTGTGCGCTTGAGGGCATACTTGCTACAGCGGTCTTACAACCGGTGGCCTCCGTGCCGTTGATATACCAATGCACATAGGTGCCATCGTTCACCATCGTCAGCCGGGTCCACGTGGCCGCCACTGCGGGAATGGTGGAATCCGTGCTGGTCGAGCTATACCGGCAGTACCAATCATTGGCAACCGAGTTAGCCGAGCTGAGATAGAACTGGATCCCCGTGGTCCAGGGGTTCGCGTTGGGGCCGTTGGTCAATCCACCCTGAAAGCTCCCTGCTGTGGTCCCGGGCAGCACGGGCACATACACTGCCGTCTCCCATGTCCAGCCGAGCGACCCACTGTTGGGCGAGAGGACAGACGGAGTCTCTGACTGGTAGCCGCAGGTAATTCCGGTGCCCGTGCCGCTCGTGCCGGCGGTTAGCAATAGGTTGCCAGGGTGGTTAATATCGGTATAAGTCGTATTTACCGCACAGCTAGCCGTAGTGGAAGAGCCAATGATGTTGGCTGCGTTGTTGGCGCCGGAGTAGTAATCGTCAAATAGGACCGAGTATGGTCCCGCGGCCTTCGATTGAGGGAAGAACCCAGGAGCTGTCTGCGCCGCCGTGAAGCTGTTGGCTGCATTGGTAGCCGCCTGGTTGGCCGTCGCCGTGGCCACGAAGGCATCTGTTGCCACCTTCGTTGAATTGTCGCCCGCGGATTGCGTCGCTGCGGTCGATCCGGCAGTCAGGGCCGTGTACAAAGGCGCCGCGTTTGAATTTTCCGCGACCATCGTGTCGCATTCCTGCGCGTTGACGACGTTTGCAGTGCCGAAGTTCCCGCCGTGGGCGACCGGACCTGATGAGTTCACCAGCAAATTGAAGACGTTGCTGCTGGAGCTTCCGCAGGTGGACTGCACGATGTTGCTCCCGCTCGCCGCATAGAATCCGGTGATCCCAGAGTAGTTCCCCGGATAAACAAACAGCGTGTCCGTCCAGGTGGTCGACGCCCCGGAAGCGGCTCCAATGTCCGTCGGTGTGTCAATCTCCGCGGCGATGTGCTGGCTTGCGCCCGAGTCGGTAATCTGGGTTTGGCTATCTCCGTAAACGTGCTCATGAGTAATCTCGTTCGCGCCAGAGCCGTTCCAGAAGATCCCGTAATCCCATCCGGCATTGGCGACCACCAGGTCGCGGAAGGTGCTGTCGGTCATCAGCGAGATAGCGATCCCGTAGGGTGCGGCCGAAATGTCCGGCACAAAAGCATAGAGAGTGCCGGTGCAGCCGGAGAACCCGCTGGCCGTCACACCGGTAAGTACATAGGGTCCGGTCCCGGTATAGGTGGTGGCTAGAGTGCCCATCGTGGTACAAGGCTTGGCGCCTTGACCAAACCCCCACACCCAGGCTCTGCTGGGAATGTTGGAATAGCTGCCCCCGGAAGAAACCGTGAAGAGAGGCGAGCCTCCCGAGACCGTTGCCGTCACGATCCCCCGGGTACCAGCGCTTCCAGACACAAATATGTCGTTGACTACCATCTGGTAGCCGCCGTTTTCATACGGGGAACTTCCGTCGCCAATGGCGATCGGAATGGCTGACCCGGAAGTCGGGTTCCAGTTGACACAGCCAATGTGCTCAATCAGGCCAACCTTTTCGCCGTATATTTTCATGCACCCGAGAGCCAACCCGCCACCGTCAATGTTCATGTTCGAGATGGTTAGGTTGTACGGAAGCGATCCGGATTTATCCGGTGCAGAGATGACCCAGCCATTGCCAATCGACGTGGTCGCCTTCAACGTGGTCAGCTGGTTGTTAAAGCCGCGCCCCGCGCCGATAAGATTTACCTGAGTTTGCGAACTGGGTTCTGCCAAACCGATAGCGGTCGTATAGGGAGCGTCGTAGGTGCTGTTTCCAAACTGCAGCGTATATGAACTTCCGGCCGCGGTGGCCTGCGCCAGCGTGTAATAGAAGGCGCAGTCCGTCTGGGTCGGCGTATTGGCATTGTTCACCGGCCACCAGGCCGCTGCGTTGGTCCCTGGGGTGACGCCTGTGGTCGTGCCGACGGAGAGATAATTGCCCCCTGAGTAGCTGACGGCGGTGCAAAGAGAATACGTTCCCGAACTCCAGGCAGTCTGCGCTACTCCGATCCCTGGATAGCCCGTGGCCGTGAACCCGTCCACAAAATAACTGTGATTCAGATTATTGACCATCAACGTAGTGCTTCCAGGCTGGACGATCGACTGGGCCGCGGAGGGCGTGGACGAGACGCCACCGTTGGCGAGCACAAACGCGTCCGTTGCCACCTTGGTCGTGTTATCCCCCACCGCTTGCGAAGTCGCTGTTGATCCCGAAGGCAAGACCACCGTCGCTCCCGGGAAGGTGTACTGCAGTCCGCCTGATGGCGCGGTCCCGGTACCAAAGAAGGAGTAGGTGGCCAGGGGATTCGACCCCGAGGCCAAGGTAAGTTGCTGACCTACCCCGAAGGGGGTGGAAGTCGACCCATTCCAAAAGGTGCCGGAAAGATTGAGCTGCGGCGAACCGTAGTTGTTGCCGCTGGTCGATGCGGTGGGATTAGCAAAGTTCCAGTCGTACATCCCGAGATGGGCGATGTTCGTGGTGAACGGGTTGGTGATCGTCATCTGCCCATTCGATCCACCGCTGATGTCGCCAGACCCGGTGTTCCAGTTCCAGATATTGCCCGTCGTCCCGTTTGACATCTGGATGTTCTGTCCGACCAGCGTCGGGTCCGCTTGTTGGTTGGAGTTCCCGTTGCCGATCAGGTTGCAATATTGGGGATTGGTGGCGTGGACGTAGACGGGGAGCGTACCCGCGTCGGAGCCAACCCCCGAATCGATCACGCCGGCAGTCGAGTCGAAGTGAGCATAGCCAGGCTGTTGAGGGGTGTTTCCGCACGTCTCGTTCTCTATGTTCACCGCTTGCGGTTGACTGTATCCCGGAACTCCGCCGCTCTGATTCAAAAACAGGTAGTCGCGCGATCCGGTCATGTTGGGGTTATTCCACTCAAAAAATGGACTGTGGAAGTTGACCGTCCCCCCTCCCTGAATATTGAAGCAGTACTGGAAAACCGTGTCGCACTGCGAGGAATAGAAGTCTGCCGAACCCAGAATGAGCGCACCCTGAAGCACCGATTCCGGATGGTAGTTGTAGATTTTGAGCGCCGTATCGGTGTCGGCGATGTACATGCCGGCGATCCATCCCACCCCGCCATTGGTCATGTTGGTGATCTTCTTGGCGTCGGTGGTGTTCGAGAACTTGTAACCGTAGTTGATATTCGGGCCGCCATAGATAATTGGGTAAAGCGGTGCAACGCAACCCGTAGCGGTTGAGGTAATCGCGGTGATGACACCGCTGCCATTGATCGTCGCCGTTGTGGTGCCGGCACTCGCGCAGGCTTTCCCGTAGTCGCTGGTTCCCCCCAGAATGACCTGTGTATCGGCGGAGTTGTACCCGCTTCCACCATTCACGATCGTGAAGCTGGGTACGCCGCCGGTGACCGTCGCGCTGGCATAAGCTCCGCTGCCGAATCCCTTGAACGTTCCCAGGTCAACATTCTCGATATCCGGCTCGAAGGTCCAGCCGTGCAAGGTGTCGGTAGAATCGCCAAACTCTATCTCATGGTCGCTGCCATCGGCCGCGTCCGCGACGATCATGTCTTTCAGCGTGTACTGTTGCGCGCCGTAAATCCCCACGGCGCCCGTGGAGTTGTAATTTGCGTCCACCGTAAAGCCTTCCCAGTTGAAGCTCGCAAAGGCATAACTCACGCTCGTCTTGGGAAGGTAGAGGAACGGAAAGCCGTCGCCATTGTTGGTGTTCAGCTTGACCGTGGTAACCGCGCGCCCTTGGCCATAAATGTTGACGATCGGCCACCCAGGCACAGTCACAGTGGGTTCAACCAACCCAACGTTGCTAAGGTAGGTCCCGGGACCGAGCCTCATCGCAGCACCGGCGCCTGCTCTCACCTTGGAGGCAGCGGTATAGAACGCGCAGTCAAGTTGCGTGGGCGTGGCCGCATTGGGCACTGGATACCAGATCGCACTGTTCGTGCCCGGAGTCACATCCGTGCTGGCCGTAACCCCTAAATAATTTCCGCCGGAATAAGACACAGCCGTGCATTGTGGGTAGGCGTTCGAGGAAGACCATGCCGATTGCCCCACCCCAATCCCGGCTCCGTTCACGCCGTCCACATAGACCACGTTGTTGATGGGTGACACCAGCAGGTTGTTAAGTTGCAAAGTGGTGCTGCCCGGCTGCGTGATACTTTGCGAACCGGTTGGCGAAGGGATGATGGCTGCGGAAGGATTCAATCCAGGGCTAGGATATGAGCCGGTAAGCGCTCCGCCGGCAGACCCCGTGGGCGCTCCGCTTCCGCCTCCTTCCGTGGGCCCGGGCGCGCCTCCCCCTCCAGTCTGCTGAGCCATGGCAGTCCCTGCAATCATCAACAGCACCAGCATGCGCACCTTCATGCCGCCGCTCTCCGCAGCCATCCCGCCCGATACACCGCCAGGTGCGGATTCTTCTCGATCAAGGCATCGTAGTAGCTCTCCGCTTCTGCGCGCAGGTCCTCGATCACCTTGTCTGGCTCGGCCAGGTCAAGTGCATGCAGCGTGAGCGGACCAATACGCCCATCGCCCACCACTCTCACTGCATCCTGCAACAACGCGGCTGCATTCACCACTCCGATATTCAGCCCCAGCGACAGTAGCTTGTTGGCGATCTCCTGGTTTGCGATCTCAGCGATGCACAGGGGTTCGCAATAGTTGGTCTCGTAAATTCCCCGGGCAATCTGCAGCGCGGCCACCTGGCCCATGGAACCGAAGTACAAACAGTTGGTCAGCTCCGGATGCCAGTGTTCATCAATCCCGAAGCGGGTCCGCTTTCCATCCGGGGCTGTGGTAATTACGCCCGAGAGCGTTGCGTCTTCCCACCCCAGCACGTAGTCGATCGCTGCATCTACATTTGCCATTAGCCCGATCTCCTGTTGAACTTCGTGGCGCTGATACGCTGCACGCGGTTTTCTCTTAAGGAAAACCGCACACGCGGCGGTATCTCGAAACAACGTGACAGTAGCATCGGGGTCTAGTGCACTCCCAGTAAATGCGCCAGCAGCGCGATAAGCGCACCGCCGGCGCCGCCGCCCAGCAGCGCAAGTGAGGTGGCCACCAACTTCGCTTTGCCATTCGCCTCGCTGTAGCTTGTCTCCAGCTTGTCTATGCGCGCGTCACATTTCTCCATGCGCGCCTCGTGGCGGATCAGCGTTGTCTCCACGATGGGCAATCGTCCATGCTGGCCGTCGAGTCCGAGTTCCCGGCGCAGCATCTTCAATTCGTTTCCGTTCTGGCGCCCCTGCTCCAGGCTCTCGTCCACCTTGCCCTTAACCTCCGTCAGTTGCTCCAGGATCTGGGCTTGGAGAGTGGCGGACCCAGTTGACTTCGCGTGCGGTGTCATTAGAAGCGCACCGTACCGGAGAACTTCACCGGCCCGCTAATCGTGATGATGTAAACGCCCGTCGGTAGGGGGAGCACGCTCAAAGCAAGCGCGGAGCTAGTAAAGCTGCCCACCTGGGCAGTAAGGTTCGTCGTGCCCGCCCCCACCGCGGTTACCAGTCCCGTGCTCGCGCCCACCGTGGCATGCGAACTACTCGAGCTTGTGTAGCTGCCTGCCACATTCCCGTGGCTGTCCGTCGTAGTGCAGTTGGTCGTCGACCCATCTGAGTACGTGCACGTGGCCACCAGCTGGTTGGTCTGCCCCAGGAACAACCCGGTCACTCCTCCCGTGGTTGCAATCGACAGTCCGGTGAGTGATACGGCCGGGTTGCTGATGTGCAGCACCCATTCGTTCAAGTCGACAGCGCCAACGTAGGCTTGGATATTCGGCGAACCGGCCGCGACTGCAGTGGCTAGGCCCGGGTTGGCCGAGCCCACGGCGCCGACCGTTACCTCACCCGTATTCGATGAGAGCCATTGCGTGACCGCGTTGCCGTAGATGTCTGCAACGCTGCAGTTAGTCGTGGTGCTGTTCGAGTACTGGCAAAAAGCTGAGAACTGGAGAGTCCCGCCCACGGTCATGGTGTTGACGCTGCCCGTCGTGCCCAGGTACCCGCCAGTCAGCGTGGGAGGCGCGGCCGTGACGCTGAGCGTCAGCAGCGGGCTGGATGTAATCCCGGCCACCGTCGCGCTCAGGTTGGTCGACCCCGCGGCCACACCCGTCACCAGGCCAGCCGAGCTCACTGTAGCTATGGTGGTTGCCGAGCTGCTCCAGGTAGAGACTGCGTTGCCATGGGAGTCAGTGGTGGTGCAAGTGGTGGACGAGCTGTCCGAGTAGTGGCACGTCGCGATGAGTTGGTTGGTGCTGCCGGCAACTATGCTTGTCACCCCGCTCGTCGTGGCCAGTGAGACCGAGCTCAGCGTCACAGTCGGTGCGGTGACTCCGAGCGAGAAAGCTGGACTGGTCACCCCGGCAACCACGGCCGTAAGGTTGGCTGAGCCGACTGCAACCCCCGTCGCTAGACCTGACGAACTAACGGTCGCGATGCCGGTATTGCTCGTGTTCCAGCTGGAGACAGAATTGCCGTAAGCGTCGGTCGTATTGCAGCCCGTCGTCGTCCCGTTGTTGTAGTGGCACGCGGCATTGATCTGCACGCTCGTCCCCACCGCAATCGATGTCACCGAGCCCGCCGCGCTGAGGCTCACACTGTTCAGCGTGGGCGCACTGCCTCCGGTATAAGTCGCGCTGGCCACCGAGCTGGGCACAAATCCGTAGCCGGAAGGGTAGGCGAGCGGGTTAGCTCCTTGTCCCCACATGCCGATGGCCTTTACTGTGCCTGCAGTGGCCAGCGCGATATTGCAGGAGGTCGAGCCCACCGTGGGATTGCAGAGCTGGCTCGTTCCTGAATTGATCGCCGGCGTCGACCCATCCGTCGTGTACCAGATGGAAACATTCCCCTGTGGGACTGGCGTCGTCGAAGAGGTGTTCCCCGCATCGCTGAGGGTCACCGTCACCGGGAAAGAAACCGCGCCCGAGGTGGGAGAGACCGTCGGCGTGGTGGTCGTCGTGGCAGAGCAGGAAGTCGAGAAGGTGTTGCCCGTCGATGTGGGCGCCGCAATATGGCTAAAGCCTTCCGACTCAATGGCGCCTCCCATGTTCGGGCCGCACACCGTGTTGTAATTCGCCGCCCACGGAGATGACCCTGCACCCCACGTAGCTCCGCCATTGACGGAGAGGCCTTCGAGCACGTTCTGTGTGACTTGTGTGCCCCAGCCCCACCACTCGATGGTGTACGCCCAGCCGTAGCCGTTGGGCGTGTTCTCCTGCACCATAACGTTGTCTTCGATGATCGGCACATTCGGCGTGGCAGCAGTGGTCGACGAGCACGAAGGCCCTCCGGGATAGCACTGCACATCTCCCGGAAGCAGTCCGTAGGGGGCGTTGCCGTCACAACAAGCAAAAGACAGGCCCATCGAGAAGGTTTGCGGCAGGTACGGGTTCCAGATCGAGTTGTTCTGGATGGTGAAATTGCTCGCGCCCTGCGGCTGTATTTCGGCGTTGATCCTGTGGATCGCCTGAAAGTCGTTGTTCTCCATTGTGATGTTGGCGATGGTCGGGATGGGCGGGGTTACTCCTGAAGTTCCATTGCAGGTGTCGCCGTAGCACAGCAGGTGCAAGCCCTCTTCCAGGTGATAGAACGAGTTGTTTTCAAGCGTGAATCCATTGATGCTGCTGAAGACGAAGAACCCGGCGCACGTGCCGCCCATGTCGGTGGTGCTATTCATCGTGGTCGCGGGCGTGCTGCATGAGTTCGGGTCGCCGATCTGATTCCAGCTGGCCGTGAAGTTCGTCAAAGGAGAGTTGGTTGACTCACCGTTGATATAGAACGCCTGGTCTTCGCCGTAGCTGCAGCCGCTGCTGGAATGGCAGGGTATATTCACGAAGGAGTTGTACTGCGCGGTAAAGTTCGTGCTCGGGGTCGTGATGTCAATGCCGCCTGCATTGGCAAACTGCAGGTACTCGACGGTGATCGCGTTGCTGCAGCCCGAGACCGCAAAGATCATGCTGCTGCGCGAGCTCGAGGAAAGAATCGCAGTCTGGCCGTTATAGGTTGACGTTCCCCAACTCGTGTAACTGGGCGATATCGCCGGTCCCGTGATCGTCACGCCGCCGCTCACGCAGGGAATCGTCAGACTGCCCGCCCCCACCGCATACGTGCCTGCCTGGAACTGGATGACATTGTTGGCCGGCGTCGCCGAATTGAAGTAGGTTTGTATCTGTGACTGCGTCGAACCCGACGGAATCGTGATGGTCCCGGCGTGCGCCCGCACGCAAAGCAGCAATGCCATGACGACAACCGCAACCTGACAAAGCCGCTTCATGGCGCAATCCACAAGCAGCACCCCATAAAGCGACGCCGCCCTAAGATTTGTCATCCCGACCGGAGCCCAGCGGAGTGGAGGGACCTGCGGTGCGCCTCGGCTCCTCCCCAAATGCCTTAGAGATATCGTCATGGGATCGTCACCGCTGTCCAGGTAGTGCCGGCGCAGGAATAGACCGAGGTACTCGCCCCGCCATCCGTCCTTAACCAGAGAGAACCGCTACCGATGCCCGCTGACCCACAGGTGCTGGTGGGCGCGCCCGTGCCTGTCGAGATATTCGTGGGTCCCAGCTGAATCATCGGCGTGCCCGTGCCGGCCACCGAAATATGCGGGTTCGAGCCATTCGTTGTCGGCGGTCCCCCGCCCGACGTGGCGCCCCCGTAATCGCTGGTCCAGAACTCCGGTCCGGCGCCGCTGGCGATCAGCCCTTGGCTGCCGCCGCCGGCGGTGCGGTAGATCTGGTACGTGTTCACCCCAGCCGAATAGGGGCAGGCTACGCTGATTCCGGTGGGATAGCTCCAGGTGGCCGCCACGCCAGTGAGCGTGGTGGTCGTACCCGGGATGAGATTGCCATCGAAATCCGTCCCTGCGCATACCCAGCTTGCCGTGCTTGAACCCGCAGGAAGGCTGCCGAGCATTACAGGCGCGCCGATAGTGGCCGTGGTCGTGACGTTGAGCGAGCCGGCATGCCCGCCGCCCAGCGTGAGCGGGTAGTACGCAGTGTTTGGCCCGGTGGCCTGCAGCAGGTTGCCGGTCTGTGCGATGGCCGGATTGATCGCGTAGGCGACCCCCACCGTCAGCGATCCCTGGAATTGGCTATTCACGCCGGTATTCAGCTGATGGATCGCGCCCGTGTTATCCACCCAGGTCTCGTTGCCCCCGCCGTTGATCGAGAGAACGCTATTGCCGCCATGGTTATCCGGGTATCCATTGTTGACGCCGAGAATAAAAGGAGAGGCGCCGCCGTAGGCGATCACATCGTAGGGTGCGTTCAAGTTCGAGCCAAGCACCAGGCTCACTCCCACCGCCACGGAGCCACTGTTGTGGCTGGTGGGGGTGGTGACGTAGGCCCCGCGCGTTAAGCCGGTCAACGTATCCCCGCTGATGCCGGTGTAGCACTCATACTCATTTTCGTTGACAAAGAAGCAGCCGGCGGGCGATAGGCCGGCGGTCGAGGCGAGGGCGATAGTGGTCTGCGATGCCGTCTGGTTGGCGGTCAGGGTGCTTGACCAGCCCTGCGTGGGGCAAGTGTAACCGTTGTTGATACCTGTAACCGGCGACTGCGCGCATCCCGTCACCCCGCCCGGTCCGTTGATATTGGTGACGTTGATGGTCTGCGCGTTCAGCTGTTCGGCTACCGGCGCGAAGGCGAAGTACCCTATCTGCACCTGGTCGGCGGTGGTCGAGCCGAAGAACTGCACCCCCAGGGCGCAAGAGCTCCCGGTCACCGTCGTCAAGTCGACCGGCACGCTGAATACGCCTGCGGCCGTGGTGGGCCACGCGTTGGTCAGGGGCACGGTGAACCCCTGCAGAAAGCTGCCACAGTTCGAATAGAGCTTGATGGTCTCGCTGTTGCTGGCGGTGACCGCGTCCTTGGCCGAGATGTAGAGAGTGTACTTGCCGGCCACCAGGCGCTGGCCGGGGCCGATGGGGATGCCTTGCAGATTGAAATCGTAGGTGTTGCAGTAGATCGCGGCAGTATTGTTGCCCAGGTTGCAGCCTACGAAGGCGTTGGTGATCGGCGAGGTGCTGTCATAGGTCCATCCCTGCGACATGGCCTGCGACTCAAAGGAGAAGTTCGCATTGAACTCTTCCGGAGCGATGAAGCCGCCTTCCATGCTGGTGTAGGGCGCGGTCAAGTTACCGGTAAAGAAGGTATCCGCCGTCTGGCCCCGAATCGGCTCCCGGTTGTTGCCCACCTGCAGGTACCCGTAGGGGCCGGTGGGCGAGGAG
Organism: uncultured Acidobacteriaceae bacterium; assembly: GCA_963711525.1. Lineage (GTDB taxonomy): Bacteria > Acidobacteriota > Terriglobia > Terriglobales > Acidobacteriaceae > PALSA-350. The sequence goes on from CAVQEO010000002.1 coordinate 59,188, forward strand.
AACGCCTGCGAGGTGGTGCCGGAGAATTTGCTTCCCCAGCCGAAGTTGATCAGCGAGTTGACGCTGTAGACATTTCCCTTTGGGTTCCGATCCCAGGTTGGCCACATAGTCGGCAGTGTTCTGCGTGCCCCAGTTGATGGCCGGTGTGGTGATGGAATTGTTGAAGTTGCCCCCGATCCAGTGTTGCTGCGCGCCCCCGATGTAAACCTCTCCGCCGCCGCCCATGTGCTGGTCTTCGATTTCGGAGTTGTAGCGTATCCCACTCCCAGATGGGCATTTCCAGGTCGTGCGCGCCGCCCTCAGGCTCGCAGTACAGGTTCTTGAAGTGGTCCAGAGACAGCGCATCGGCCAGGCCGCCGGTCTGGTCGCTGTAGAGCGCTGTCCAGTAGTAGCAGGTGTCAGCGCCCAGATAGTTGCCCGTGCTGGTGCCCTCGTTCGAGTACACGTTGAAATTCGAAAACGTATTCTGGTTGCCCAAGGGAACGTTGACCGGGTTGGCGGCGTAGATGGTGACGCCGTCCCAGTGGCTTCCGTCCGCGGTGGGCTGCACGGAAAAGTAGTTGCCGTTCTCGATCGACGGCGCGCCGATGGCGATGCCATAGAACGTGCCAAACATGTACAGGTTCGAGAAAACGCTGGCGTAGGAGGGCGAGACCATGTAGATCCCGGCGGTGTGGTTGACCGACAGCCAGCTGTTTCCGTTGAGGTCGCCGGGCCACCCCTGGAAGGTCAGGTTCTCAATCTTGGCATTGGCGCTCCACGATCCGGTGCGTCCGGTGCTGGAGCTGATCCCGGTGACGATGGGGAAGGCGAAAGCAGCGTTGCCTACATTCCATCCCGGAAAGTAACTAGCGGTCCCGCTGGGCGTCGTATCGCCAGTGTTGAGCGTGGGCGTTACCGGCCACGGGTAGGCGGGCTTGAAATTGTTCAGCGGGACGACGCTTGCGTTTACTGAATGGGCTGCCCGTGTGGTCCCGTTTTGGGCGCACTGGATCCCGTACAGCGTATTAGCCGGCGTGGTGTTGCCCGCATTGGAGCGCCCGAAGTAGCTGAATTGCTCGCCATCGATCTGCAGTAGCCCGAAGGGGGCCACGTTCGACTCGTAGCCAGGCGCCGGGTTGATGGAATTTGAGAGGGTGATCGAGGTGGGGCACGTGCCGGAGCCGATCGCAGTAGAAAGATTCTGCGCGCTCGAGCCTGCGAACCATTCGGCCTGCGTGTTGGTCGATCCCGCGGGCAGCGCTGCAGACAGCGTCCGCGGCGTCGCTCCACCTGAGCAGCTCCCCGCGGTCGAGCTTACCGTGGCCGTAAACACCGAAGGCAAGTAAGGGAAGACCATGGTCGCGCCCACCGTGGGCGCGGTCTCGGTCGAGGGGATGCAGACCACGGCGCTCGCCGCGGTGATATTCGCCACCCCGTTGTAGGCTCCCGAGAAGTTTGGGCCCGGCCCCTCAAACCATCCGGGCGCGGTGGGGTTATTTGTCACCCCGGAACGCATGGCAATCGGGCGATACATCGCCGCGTGCGCCGTGGTGCCTGAATCGTTGATGGTCTGCCACGCCTGGGTGGCGTCGATCCGCGCGTCGACGAGAAACGTTAGATCGTGAATGTGCGCCGCGCCCTGGGAAGTACCCGTCGTTTGGCTGGGATCCGGGCCGGCGAAGATGTCCTCGCCCGGGAAGCCAATGATTTGCGATCCGGAACCGAGCCCGATGGGGCTCTGGCCGGCGAGCGTCTGCGTGTGGGTGAGACAGTCACCCTCAGGGAAGACCAGGGTGCCGGCGCCAACCACGCTCATGGTATGCGCGATCGCGGCCGTGTCATCGTGGCCGAGGTCGATCTGGTGGTAGACGGCCTGGCTAAAGGGCGCGTTGGTGGTCAATACGGCGTGCAGCGAATCGGTGATCGAGACCACCGCCGACTCGAACTGAGTCGGTACGCCCCCCACCGTGCCCACGGCGACGATATCGCGGCCGACGTCGGCTGAGGTCAGCGTGCCGTCTTCGATCGTGAGCACATTCGATCCGGAGGTGAGGATGCCGTAGACCGAGCGCGTATCGCAGACCGCGCCGTCCTCGGTCACGCTCCGCGCCGTGGCCGGCACATCCGCACGATTGTCCTGCACCCGGTAATTGCCAGGGTTAGTGAAGGGGGTCCGCCCGGCGCCGGGCTGGATGATGGCCGACCCATTGTTGGCTGCAGCGGCGTTGATCGCCGCTTGCGGACTGTAAGTCGACACTGTGGAGGAGGGCGCGGTGGCGACGAAATCATAGAGATCCACCGCCGCCGTATTGGTCTGATTATTCCCCACCAGGTCGCTTTGCAGCGTGCCCAGATTGCCGGCGCTACCCGTGAGCGACACCTTGACGTACTGCGAGCCATTCCACTGATACCAAACTGTTGGCACCTGGGTTATATCCACCAGGCCAAGGTTGGCGCCGCCCTGCACGGTAGAAATGACGTTTGCCGCCACGCCCCCGGCAGCCGCCACCTGCTGGTACCAGGCGTTGTTCAGAATGATGGTATTAGTTGCCGGCGTCGTAAGGTTCTGGCTGAGCGCTTCCTGCAATCCCCCGGTGGCAGAGGCAAGGTGGAATGGCATCTGGTGAGAATTGACGGGCGCGATGGTGATGGCGCAGCTCACATTGGTATCGACATACGAGCTTGGTGTGACCGTCTCACTGAGCGCTGGATTGGCATCGACAATGCGTACGGGAGAGCCGGTGCTGAAGGCGAAGAAGAAGCTGGCCCCGCCCTGCACGCGACAGGATCCAGGCGTGAAAGAGTAGACGTTTGACGTGTACCCGGGAACGGTCCACGTTCCATATTCTGACGCGATGATCTGACCCTCGACGTTCTGCGCAAACCCTGAGCTGAAGCTCAGGGCTACACCAAGAGCCGCAAGAACACAGAGGGTTCCAGTGGAAGCCCCCGACTTTAGTCGGGGGATAGCGGGCTTTAGCCCACGGTAATACGCCAACAAAACTGAGAGGGCTTTAGCCCCAGAGGTATGCTTTTTCAAAGTTTAGGGGTGCATCCCGATGCAATCGATTTCGGTGGGGGTGGTGGCGACCGCCATCTCTGCGGTTCCGTTCTGGATGTAGAGGGTGAATCCAATGGCAGTTTTGCTGCCAAACATAAGACCGGTCAGCCCGCCCAGGGCCGCGGTGTTAGACATGCAGTTCACGGCATAGTTTGCGTCGGCAAACGCGGTGGGCCAGGTGACGCTCATCGAGCAGTACTCGCCGGCTCCGGTGCCCGTGGTGCAGATACCGGAATTGATGATCAGCGGCTCTATCTTCGGGATCGCCGTCCCATTAGTTGCCGCGGTCAACCGGCCATATTCGTCCACTGTGATATTCGCACTCGTGTACGACCCAGCGGTGACGCCGGTTCCCGGCAGCCCCACGTTGGTGCGCGTCGAGGCAGGGCTATCTGCTACGGCCAGAGTGCTGTCGAAGTTGAGAAATAGCTCCTGGGGTTGGAGAGCACCATTAGTTTGCACGTGCTGGTAGTAAGTCGTCGGCGCCGCCGCGCCGCACGATCCAGGGCCGAAGTAGGTCCCATTCGACACCAGGCATTGCCCGTTTGAGCCCGCGCCCCCATTGAACAGATATCCCGCGTTGGTGTTGATGTACCCGTTCTCCACATCGACCGGAAAGGATGGCGTCGATGTGCCCACACCCAACGCGCCCAAATTGGTAAGGTTGTATCCGGTCATGTTCACCAGCCCGGATATGCTCTGCGGCCCATGGTTTAATGGCTGAGCTAATATCGGCTGCGGGTAGATGACCGTCCCATTCCATAGCGGCGCGCCGTTGGAGATGTTTATCGTACCGCTCAGTCCGCCGTTCAACTCCCAAGCCTGTGGCCAACCAGGATACGCGTTGCCGCTCGAAGAAATCAGCGAGACGTTGTACCCCGAGTAAGGAATGATCGTGTCGTTGAATGCCATCGAGCAGCCCACGTCGTTGACCGTTGGAATGGTCTCCGCGGTGGTCACCGGCGTCTCATTCTGCACGAAAGTACCGCTTGATGCTGCTGAGTTGCCCTGGGCCGTCTCCGCGCCGCTCACCGGGCCCACGTAGACCCGCATCCCGGCAGCTCCCGCAGGAAACGTCGACGGCGGCGAGATAATCAGCGAGCCGGTCCCCGTGAGCTGCACCTTGAGCTCCGGCGAGGCCAGCGTCTCCAAATTGCCGTTGGTGTAGAACGTGAATACCACGTAGTAGATGCCGGCCGCCATAGTGCCCGTGCCGTAGGTGATCGACGTATTGGGCAAGGTCAGCGGGTTAGGTATGCCCACAACAGAGCCATCAGCTGAGGTGAAGCACTGTGCCGTCGTCGGCACCACGCTGCCGGTGCCAATCATGAGCCCCGCCTGCTGCAGCTCAAAGTGGAGCGTGGCGTTCTTGATCGGCAGGCCGGAAGGGCCGAGGAGTGTGCCGGTGATAGTCCCACCGTACGCTGTGGCCGTGCTCATGATCAGGATCAGCAGAGCTTTTACTTTTGACATTTCAAAATCCGCCGCCGCCGCGCACTAATTGCATTCCGCAAGTGATCACTTCGCCGTAGCAATTACGGGTATAAGTCTTAATCCAGGAGCGTGCATTCTTGAACGTGGCAACTTTCTTATGCTTACCTAGCCACACCAGTTCGCCGGCATTCACCAATGCGTCTGCCTCGTTCTTCGAGTAATGGTGGTGGCGTTTGCTCGAGCACTTATGTGCGATGCCTCCATTGTTAAGAGATCTGGCATCCGCCTCATTGAGGATGCAGACTATTGGCCCCGCTTGCGACATACCTTCCTCCGTTGTGTGTGGAGATGAATGGAAGCAAATAACACAGCGAGGCTGGGCGCCTCGTCGCTTAGTCCCAAGGTCGCACGCGCTGGGAGCGCAATAGAAGTAAGCGGACGAGAGCTTTTCTTCTATTCGGGTAATCGGTATCACTTATATAGAGTCGCAATAACCCTAAAATGTCACTGCTGCTTATATATTTCACGTGCCCGTCGCTTGGCACGGTATATAGAGCTCTTCACACAATCGCGAGTGGTGCCCAATGTCTCCGCTATCTCCTGCTCGGGCATGTCTTCGACATAGGCCATCTCGAGAATCTGCCGTTGCATGGGTTTTAGCCTTTGCAGCAGCTTATCCAGGTCCAGGCGCGTGGGCAGTCCTTCGAGATGTTTGTCTTCTAGTATGCATTCCTCAAGAAGAACATCGTTGGTCTCCAAATTCATCCGGTGCCCCTTGCGCAGAATTAACAAGCACTGGTTTATCGCGATACGGGTAAGCCAGGTACGAAGCTGCGAGTTACCTTCAAAGCTATTCAGCCGCGTAAAAGCCAGCAGAAACGTATCCTGGCACATATCGTCAACATCGTTCCTGCGAAGAATGGCGCGGCCTACTGCCTTTACGTAGCCGAGATGCTTTTGATGGAGCGCAGTGAACGCGTCTTCGTCGCCCGAGCGCGCCGCAACGATCAGTTCGGTTTCATCCATTCTATTGCCCTCGTGAAACCGTTTTTACCGCCCTTTCAGCCACTTACCACTCTTCACTGAAAGCGCGTCTCTACCTTTGTCATCCCGCCTGCCCCGTCTTGCCGTGGAGAGCCTGCGGTTCCACTAAACCCGCGACAAAAATCAATCCACATCCTCGTCATACAACTCACGGCGAAGGTGTTCCGCGGCAGCCACACGGACGAACTCAATCATGCCCAGCGTATCGGCGGCGATCTGGCCGCAACTGTCGTAACTGATCTCGCCCTCATCTGTGCGTGTCACGATCAGAACCTGGGTAACGTCGTCCATGCCTTCCATCTTGGAGATAAGAAACTCACTCGGGCTTGGTTCATCGCTCATCTACGCTCTCCTTAAAGACTTCTCGCTATTACCGCGGCCCGCGCTCCCAGAATAGTGAGCGCATCCACGTAGTCCTCGTAATACGGTCCTCGCTCAGGCCGTGCTGCCTCCAGGGCCGCCATCACCAGCACATGTTCATAAGCCCGGCGCAACATCACCAGTCCGTGCACTGCGCGCCTCCCGCGCCGGCTGAAAAGAAGGGTCAAAACTTCGCTTATGTTTTGCGGGCACAACCGGCCCATTGAGGTGAATCCCTTCGCCGCATTGGTCATCATTGGGTCTACTCCTCCTATCTGATTTCAAGCGCCTCTTTGACGTTCTCCGAGTCTCTAATGCCATTCGCTGAGCGTGTTTCTCGTCCCACTTGTCCTTAAACCTGTCCAGTGCATCCCGCAGCCATGCCGGGTTTACCCCTTCGGTTAACGCCACCGCCCAGTCGTACTGCTCCTGCCACTTGCGCGTTTGCGGATAAAGAAATCGTTTCGCGCTCTCGTGGTCTTGCTCATCCGTGCAGACGTAGTCCGCGATCGCAGCCAGGAAAATCGCTCCGCCCAAGCTCCGTCTCTTTATCTGCGACGGCTTGTAGATTGAGCCCTCTGTGTAGATATCCATGTGAGCAAGCATCATTTCGTCTGTCATTAGGTCCTCCGTAGCGGGGGAGGATGTGAAGAAGAAGCGATCGCGCCGTGGCTCATCCGCATCGCACGCAAGTAACAACGAATCCATTGCCCTTCTATGCGCTCCGCGCTCCTTGAAGCCGCGTCGCCGGTAAAGTTGTCCCACCCTTTCACCACGGGATGTTGGCTAACATAGCGCAAGCCCTGCCTGATCGATCCGCTGCCTAACAACCCGAGGGCTATTTCTATCTCCGTCGGCAGGGCCGGTGCTGTGACGATTGCCTCTGTTTCCAGCAGAACTCTCCGTCCGGTCCCGTCATCCCCGAACTTCACTCCGCCGCCTTGGGCTCGTCCCTCAAAGCCATGCTTTTCCAGATAGCTGAAGACCCACTTGAGTGCCGCCCCTCCCCTGCTTTCGTCCGACCATCCGGCCAGCTCCCGTATTTGTCCCGGGCTGGGCCAGTAAGTGCAGGTCTTCTCCGCCAGGGTGTAAGCCAGCGCCAGTGCTTCAGGCTCGATATCCGTCAGGTTGCGTACGTGCGCTGCGGTCACTGCGCAGTTATCCTCTCTCTCCGTCGCCTCGCGTAGCTGTCGAACCGCCCGTGCAATCGCCCGCCGAAGATCCGATGGATTCCTGACCTCGGCAAAAATTAGCTCGTATATGCCTCGCTCTTCAGGGCTCCCGCCCGGCTTCTTCATCTCGCTCACGACCTGGTCACCTCAGGTTCGAGTTCCAACGTCGCTCCTGTGTCTATGACCCTTCCAGCCGCAGAAGATCCGCCTGCAGCCGCAGTTGACGAACCGTGGGGAAGCGGTCCATCTGTTCCGGTTTGCCCATCCGAAGCGTGCCCCGTCTCCATCCCGTGATCGCCATTTCCAGGTACGGCCAGGGCACATCGCGCAGATCCTCGGCCATCAGCAAAAGGCATTCCGGGGTCAGCGAAAGCTGCCTGCTCAGCGCCAGCTTGCCAAGCTCGATCAGCGTGCTCTCGAGCCAGGGCCAGTGCCCGGTCAACGGCGCTGACGACACTGTTACGATTGATTTCCGCTCTGCTTGCATTGCCTCCCCCCGCCGATGCCGGTTTGTTGTAGACCGTGATTTCTTCCTGAAAGCGGGTCAAGTTTGCAATCCACAAGAAAACACGATCGCCGTGGGCGACAGCCGACTTAGCCCGGTTATCTAACATCCTGCGGAACTGGATTTCGCTTAAGTTGGGGCTTGCCGCTAGCAGGTCACTCAGCGCCTTGGCGTCACGTCCCTGCCATGGCATTTCCGGGGACGCATGATTCATCAACGCCCAATACTCCGCCAGAATCGAGCGAAACGGTACATGGCGATCATCGACAGCCCGTTTATCGGTCCCACCGCTCAAGGAGAATAATGTTTTAAATAACTGTGGTTGTGACTGTGATTTGGCATCGTCAAGCATCGCGCAAGCATTGCTTGAAGCATTGCTTCCGCTGGTGTTTTCCGCATCGGGCACTGCAGGCAGGGGGGCTGCCTTGCTCCACCTGCTGGAGGCGCCTAACTTGGCCCTGTTGGAATTGGATTTCTGTTTGGTCGTAACCCTGATTCTTTCGCGTTCCACGCGTCCGTGCTGCCAGACCCCATCGTGGATCTCGAAGAACTCCGCAAGCACTGCCCGGCAGGCTAACCAGGCATTTGGCGAAAGGCCCGTAATCTTCGCCAGCACCACATCGTCGTCTTGCAGGCTCCCACGGCGCCAGAGGTGGAAGAGGAGTAACAGATAGGCGCCATGCTGTTCCGTACTTAGGTGCATGGTGTCGGCAAGGTAATCGCCGATGTACACCGGCATCCAAATATCAGTCTTGCCTGCGCTCAAAGCTTCGGAAGTGTCGTGCTATGCCCGTACCGCCTCATAGATTCCTCTCCCTTGGTGTCATATCTTTAGCAGCCGATCATTCGCCGGGTATCAGAACCCCCCGGCAACGCTAAGATGCCACGCATCCCGCGGCACGCGCAATAGTCATGTCGAAAAACCATGAGGAGGAAGGGGCAGTTAACTTAAAGTTACTCCCCCGTTACGGCGGATCAGCTCGCTTGTCAGATCTAAGTCCAATACTATAAATACCGTTATAGTTACTAATAGTTTACCCTCCCGAACTCCTCATCATTATGGCCGTCATCCCTTGACTGCCCGCACGAAAGGCAGCAACCTCATAGGTAGCAAACAACGGCTTTGAACCTATGCCGTCGTCTCTCCCCCTCTTTGGTATCCGGCCATGGAGAATAAACATGCATTTCCGAATGATAGGGTTCCTGTCGGCTCGTCGTCTCAGGCGCAGGGACTTCCCGCCCGTCCGCTCACAGTCGATGAGATCATCGCGGCATGTGCCGTCTTTACCGATGAACAGCGCGGGCTCGCATGGTCTCCCGAGCCGCCCTTCGCAAGCGCCGGCGCACATGACTGCCGCATGGGTGGGAGCTGCGGTCTTGACTTCAATCGGGAAACTGCCCGCGCGCGATGGCTTCAGGCTCGCCATCGCTGGAGCAGGGAACAGAAGACGCTGCAGGATACTCCACCGTCTCGAGGTTAGACCCTATGTCGCATGAATTAAAAGTCGGCCTCGGCCCTGTACTCGTCACCATGCTTCCTTCTCGCGATCTTCCTGCGGGCTGTCGATGCGGCCTGTGTGAGGCGCGCCGCGCGACCCGGCTGGCCCAGGCGTTACAAAACAGATATGGCCATGGCATTGCCCTGGTGCGTGGAGAAATCAATGAGTCTTGACCAGCGCCGGCGCCGGCACTTCATCGAGGGCCTGCGTGCAGTTGCCAATTTCTATGAGCAGAACGTCGACGCCTATTACGACGGTATGCACATCACCATGAATATGTATGTATGGGGCGGCGCGGCACGTCACACGCTGCGCGAGATGGCCCGGGCATTTGGTCAATGCAACAAGGCCTACGATGACCGTAACGTTACTGTTTCCAGGGAGTTCAGTGAGCAGATAACTGTGGCAGTATTCGCTCCCCGGGCCAAAGTTTGCCGCCGCGTGGTTACAGGGGCGCGCATGTTACCGCCCAGGATCGTGCCCGCAACCAAAGAAGTACGTATTCCCGCGGCCCGCATGGAGATTGTCGAATGGCAGTGCGATCCTCTGCTGGCTGACGACGCTAATTCGTGACTGTCTTATCCCAATCCACCCGGGCCAAGGTGCAACGCCACCCTCTTCTTTTGTCATCCTGACCCAAGCAACCTGTCCGGCGTGCCGTGGAAGCGGAGGGGGACCGGTCCGTCCTTGCCCTCGCTTGTCTTTGGCAACCTCAAAATTGTCTATCTTTCCTTAGCCCACATTGCGCTCAGTGGCGTAAGTTGAGTTACACTTAAGGGCGATGACGATCGAAGAGATACTCCTCCATATAGATGCCGAGATCAGCCGTTTAACAGAAGCCCGCGACCTCGTCGCTGGAACCGCCGTGTCCAAGGTCAGTCGCAGTCCGCGCAAAAGCGGACTGGTGGCCCCCAAGCCCAGGGCCCTGCGTACCAAGCGGGTTATCTCGCCCGAAGGCCGAGCGAGAATCGCCGCCGCGCAGAAGCTTCGCTGGGCGAAACAAAAGCGTGGCAAATAGAAGCACTAAGGTCTATTCGCCCTTTGCTTGCCGGGCGAATGGCCATTCTCCCCGCCGGTGCGCGCGAACCATATAAATCGCAGTTCCGGTCAGCACGATTGCCAGGGCGAAAAATATTTCTCGCGCAAAGTGTGGCCGTGAGAACAGGATGTAAATAAACCCAACGATCGCAACCAGGGGTGGCAGGGGGTAGAGCCAAATCCTGAACGGCCGCTCGAGGTCTGGCTGCGTGCGTCGCAACACCATAACGCCGATCTGCTGCAAAAGAAACTGCAATAGGATCCGTATTACCACCAATGCTGCGACCAGATCCGCCAGTTGCAGCATACAGAACAACATCGAGACCCCGGCCAGCATCAAAAGAGAAACGTTGGGGATGCGATGGCGGGGGTGCACGCGGGCGAAAATGCGGAAGTAGTTGTCATCGAGCGCGGCGGCATACGGCACTCGCGAATAGCCCAGCAGCAGGGCGTATACCGATGCGAACGCCGTCCACACGACCAGCAGCGCAACCACCCGCCCTGCAACAGCTCCATATACTCTCTGTACCACCACCGCTGCCACTGAGAGCCGTGCATTACTGCCCGCCTGGCCCATTAGTTCCTGCCACGGTATCGTCCCCAGCACGCTGGTATTCAGCAGTAGATACAGCACTGCCACCAGTCCCACTGACCACACAATCGCGCGCGGAATCGTCCGTCCAGGATCACGGACCTCCGCACCCAAAAAGTTTATGTTGTAGGCGCCCCAGTAATCGTAAGTCGCAATCAGCAACGCCGCTCCCAGCCCGGTAAAGAATCCGCTTGACAGTTGAAACGCGTCGGCAGGGAAGCTAAAGGCCAGGCTCGCGTGAAAGTGCAGCAGTCCAGTGAGGATCACGGCCATCAGGGTACCCATCACCCCCAGCCACAGCAAGCCGGAGAACCGGGTCACGCTCTGTATGTTGCGATACAGCAATGCCGCCGCGATCACGCAACAGAGCATGGCTGCCAGCGTACCGGGCCCCAGCAGGATAGCCAGCGGTAGCGTGTGCGCAAACGGAACCGGGATGTGCAATTGATAGGAAAAATAGACTTTGCGCAAGGCAGGCCAAAGGTAGCCCGCATACTGCGCCAGGCCCACGCATCCCGAAGCGATGGAAAGCGGCGCACTGAAGCTCAGTTGCCAGATATAGAGGAAGGAGAGATATCTTCCCGTGGTCCGCGGCCCATAGATGGTTCGCAGATACTCGTAGGACCCGCCGGCCCTGGGCATGGCGGCGCCCAGCTCTGCCCACACCAGTCCGTCGCACGCCGCCAGCACTGCTCCCAGGATCCACCCCAGAATGGCTTGCGGTCCGTGCATCGCCAGCACGATCAGCGGCAGGGTGACGAACGGCCCTACCCCGATCATATTGATCATGTTGAGCGAAATCGCGCCCGGCAGTCCGATACCGCGTACCAGACCCTCGTCGTTTTTGGTCACCTGGCTCCCTCGTCCAAGCGTACCTGGGATAAATTAGGAGCAGTTCCAATGCTTTCTGCCGAATCGATAACCAACCCCATCCCCCCGCGACATACGTGAGTCCAAAGTGCCATCTATCCTGTCATATGCTATAGCTAACAAACTACCTATGACATGCTGCAGGACTCCGCCCCGAACTCTGATCCTCGCCGTCGCCCTGCTCTATGCCGCGACCCCTCTTCCGGCCCAGATCCCGAGCGCCACCGCCATTGCCGCTACCCCTGACTACCAGCCTCTGCGCGTCGACCGCGGCTCCGCAGCGCTCCAGCAGTCGCTGCGCAAGCTTGCCACCCGCGCCAGCCTCATGATGATCGTCGCCCACCCCGACGACGAGGATGGCGGCATGCTCACCTATGAATCCCGTGGCCAGGGTGCGCGCGTGGCTCTGCTCACCCTGAACCGTGGCGAGGGTGGCCAGAACATCATGTCCAATGAATTGTGGGATCAGCTTGCGCTGATCCGCACCCAGGAACTCTTGGCGGCCGGCCGCCGCTACGGGGTCGATCAGTACTTTACCCGCGTCGCCGACTTCGGCTTTTCCAAGACCCTCGAGGAAGCCCTCGCCGTCTGGGGACACGAGCGCGTTCTCTACGATGTTGTACGCGCCGTTCGCCTCAATCGTCCCCTGGTCCTCACCGCTGTCTTCGTTGGCGGCATCACCGACGGTCATGGCCAGCATCAAGTCTCCGGCGAAATGGCGCAGGAGGTCTTCAAGGCCGCCGGAGACCCCACTGTCTTTCCCGATCAGATCAAGGCCGGCCTTCTCCCCTGGACTCCGCTCAAGGTCTATGCCCGCGTGCCGTCTTTCTCCATCTCCCCCAAGGGAATGTACGACTACGCCACCGGCAAGTGGGCGCCGGTGCGCTTCTATGACTATGTCTCCGGCAAATGGACCGACGCCGTGCCCACCACCAACGTCACCATTCATGAAGGTGCCTATGACCCCGCACTCGGCTGTTCGTATATCCAGCTCGGTCGCGAGGGCCTCGGCCAGCAAAAATCCCAGAACGGCGGCACCGGCATCCCCCTCCCGGGAGCCTTTGACGTCGCCTACCATCGCTACGGGTCGCGCGTGCCAACCTCCGATGCGGAGCACTCCTATTTCGATGGCATCGACACCTCTATCGTCGGTATAGCCTCCCTGGCCCCAGGGCAACACCCTTTCCTCACCACCGGCCTCGAACAGATTGCTGCCTCCGTGGCCCAGGCCACCCGCGCCTTCTCTCCGTCGCAGCCGGCAAAGCTGGTCCCCTTGCTGGCCGCCGGTTTGAAACAGACACAGCTACTGATGCAAAAAGTAACCGCCTCCGATCTCTCGGCCGAGGCAAAATACAATGTCCTTCATGAGCTCACCGTAAAGCAGGCGCAATTCAACAGCGCCATCGTTGAGGCGCTCGGCGTCACGCTCACCGCCGTCGTGGCCCCTCCCAACCCGGATCGGGGCCGTTCCCCTTTCGCCGTCGACGCCCAGGGTACCTTCACCACCGCTGTCCCTGGCCAGTCTTTCGGGGTTACCGCTTTCCTCGCCAATCCCAGCAGCGTTCCACTACAGATAAAGAACGTCTCCTTGCGCTCCACTGGTACAGGTGACTGGCACATAACCGCCGCCTCACCTCCCCAGGGCGGCTTCGACGCCAACCAGCGCCTCGCCATAGATTTCAAAGTCTCGGCGCCCCTCGATGCCGAGGTAACCAAGGCATGTTTTCACCGCAAAGATGTCGAGCAGCCTTATTACGATCTTGATAGTGTGGACTGCCTCAACCAGCCGCTTCCCCCTTACCCGTTGGAGGCCTGGCTCGAATTCACCGTCGATGGTGTTTCCGTCCGTTCCGCCCAGGCTGTGCAAACCGTTCAGCATGTGGTCGGTCCCGGCGGCGTTTACCAGCCGCTGCTCATAGCGCCGGCTATCTCCGTGGCTGCAACCGCCACCGCGGGCATCATTCCTCTTGATGGGGATAAGGGTGAGAAGGCGCTCGTCAACGTTCGCGTCCGCAGCAATGTTAAGGCGTCAGCTCCCGGGGATGTGCATTTAGATCTGCCCGCCGGCTGGCAATCCTCGCCCCAATCGGCCCCGTTTACCTCCCACAACCCGGGTGACGAGCAAACCCTCACCTTCGCCGTCACGCCCCAGAATCTCGCTGCTGCCAATTATTCAATCACTCCCATCGCCGAGTACCAGGGCCGCAAGTACGCCCAAGGATACGAGACGGTCGGTTATCCCGGCCTGCGCCCTTACAACTTCTACCCGTCCGGCCCCTACAAATTGGTAGGGGTTGACGTCAAGGTGGCTCCTGGTCTCAAAGTGGCATACGTCATGGGCACTGGCGACGAAGTTCCCCAGGCGCTCGAGAGCATGGGAGTGAATGTTCACTTGCTGCAGGCAGCGGATATCAACGGCGGCAATCTAGCAGCTTATGACGTCATTGTGCTCGGCATCAGGGCCTACGCTGCGCGCCCTGAGCTTGTCGCCTCGAACGGCCGCTTGCTGGACTACGTAAAGCAGGGCGGTGTGCTCATCGTCCAATACAACACCCGGGAGTACGACCACAACTACGGCCCCTACCCCATCAGTCTCACCGGCGATCCGGAAAAAGTGGTGGATGAGAATGATCCCGTCCAGCTACTGGACCCGAAGAATCCAGTACTCTCCTGGCCCAATAAAATCACCAGTGCCGACTTTCAGGGTTGGGTTGAGGAGCGCGGCCATTCCTTCATGCACTCATGGGATCCGCGTTATCAGGCTTTGACCGAGACCAAAGACCCGGGCCAGGATGAGCAGAAGGGTGGTCTCTTGTACGCCCGTTACGGCAAAGGTGCCTATGTCTACGTGGCCTACGCTCTCTACCGCCAATTGCCCGAGGGTGTCCCCGGAGCCTACCGCCTCTTTGCCAACCTGCTAAGTCTCCCCAAAGCCCCACCCCAATAGCACAAACCCCTTCAATTCGTGGGCTTCGCAACTAGCATGCAAACCGAACGGAAGCACTGCCCCCCATCCCGACCGGAGCGGAGCGGAGTGGAGGGCCCCGGCTGTTGCCTACCGGGCGAACGAATCACCGTCTCTACCGATACTCCGCGCAGAACCCAGGAGCACCCTGCCCAATAAGCGCACAACCACGCTTGATCTCATCCACGATCAGCGAGCAAGCGTTCTGTGCATTGCATGGCGGGTGGGTTGCGGGCGAAACCTGGATGCATTCGTTCACCAGCTGCCGTGATCGCTGGATGCCGACAGCATCGAGGCAGGTTCCCGTAGTGCTGGGGTGAGCAGAAGCGGGGGTCTGTGCGAGGTAAGGTTCCGGTACGCCGAAGGCCTGTGCGATCTCGTGCAGTTCGGTGCGCAGCTTCTCCCACTGCGATATGGTCGGCGGGGTCAGCTGCACGCTATAAACCAACGGATCAATTTGCCCCGCGGTATACACCAGCGCGATGACGTCCTGCTCCGCCTTCTGCTGCTGTTTGAACGATTCGAGCGCGGTGTTTGCCTGTTTAGCGAAGGTATCCGCCAGCGCCTTGGCATCCTGCTCCTGGGTAGTCTTGCGGATCGAGCTTTTCTCGAGCGCCTTGGCGAAGTTCTTTCGAAACGGCTGTGCGTCATCCTTCAGATTCTGCATAAGCCGCTGCAGATCCTTGTCACTCAGCCGGCCTTGTGCCACTGCCAACCTGTTCGCGCCCACCATACTGAACAAGAGAATAAGACCAACAGGACCCACCCACCTTCGCACGCGTTTCCTCCGCCAGCTCAAAATGCTCTTGTATCCTACCGCCTTCTGCAACCGGCAAATGCTCTAATATCGCCTAAGCCGTCGCGTTGTTGAGAAAGTCTCAGAGATGTCAGCCCAGTCGCCCGTGTCACACTCCGCTTTCCTCACCGATAGCTTGGTCTTCGATTGGAAAGCGCAGTCCTTCCGTGCCGATCTCATCTTTGTTCTTCCCGTATCTATCTGTCTCGCCCTCGGTATCTGGCTGGGCCACCCGGGCGCAGGACTGATTGCCGCCGGCGGAGCCTTCACCGTTGGCTTTGGCGCCAAGCAGAATATCGACGAATCCCACCTGCTTCCCATGATCCTGGCTTCTCTGGGCATTGCCGCTGCGACCTTTATTGGCATGATCGCCGGTCACACCAACTTCATCCTGGTGCTTTTCACTGCGGGCGCCGGCTTTGTCTACGGAATGCTCTCCTTGCGTCAGCCGGGCGTCAGTTGGGTAGGGCAGCAGTCCGTCGCCTTTTTGCTCGTTGCTTCCGCTTTTCCCTTTTCGCCCCGGGCGGCGGCGGTCCGTTCGGGGTTGGTCTTGGCCGGGGGCGCATTACAGATCCTTACTTCGAGTATCCTGTTGCACCTCCTGCAACAGCTACGAACGGATCTGCTCTCCGTCGCCTGTTATCTCAGGGAGGAGCATAACGCCCTGCGTTCCTCCGTCGAACAGGCCGCCCGCTCGCTCGTGAAGCGGAGTCCTGCCTCCAGCGCAGTGCCGTACGCAATTCGCCTCGCAGTGACTCTTGGGGTCAGTACAGAAATCTACCGCCAATTCGGCTTTGTCAGCGGATACTGGATACCCATGACCGCCTTGCTCGTCCTCAGGCCGGCACTGAGCGACACCGTGAGCCGGGCCATCGCCCGGACCATCGGCACTCTTGCCGGGGCAGTGCTGGCCAGCTTCTTTCTTGCCCATTTGGCCCCTGCGCCGCCTACTCTTGCGTTCTTGACCCTATTGTTTGCCTGGTTCTCGTACTCCCTCAACAACGTGAATTACGGTCTCTTTACCCTGTCTCTCACGGCCTACATTGTCTGCTTGCTGGCCCTTAACAGTCTGCCGGGCAAGCAGGTCGCCTACCACCGCGCCGTCAGCACCATGATTGGAGGAGGACTTGCTTTGACCGTGAGGTTATTGGTCATCCGCTATCGCCAGAAGCACTCGACGCCCGCGACAGTTTCGTAAACTGGTGTAGCCCAGACTGCCTCGCCGCAGCGAGCATTTCGCCGCAGCGAGCATTTCGCCGCAGCGAGCATTTCGCCGCAGCGAGCATTTCGCCGCAGCGAGCATTTCGCCGCAGCGAGCATTTCGCCAGGGGAGCGGGCTGTCAAACCCGCAAATTACGTGCTGTGCTCCCACTCGGGCAATGAAAGCACCCAGTCCTCGCCCTTGCCTGCATCGGCGATATTCAGCATCCGGCCCTGCTCGACTTCTCTCTTTCCGCCGTCCCAGATCGATCTTCCATCGAAGCGGCTTACCGGCGCCGCCAGTGCATCGCGTATCTCTCTTAGCTCCGAGGGCCGCCCCACCTTGAGCAGGTATTTGCGGATCACTGCCGGACGGTCGAGTCCTTCATATTCGCCACGCTCCGGTCGCTGTTCCTTGAGCGCCTCCAGGGTCTGTTCCAGCTTCTCCACCAGATCCGGTGCCAAGGCACGCAACTCCCCCAGCAGTTCGTCTCGCCGCTGCTTGAGCAGGCGCAACGTTAGTGTCGACTTGGATTTGACCCCCATCATTCGCTCCAAGCACGCCTGATTTACGGGTAAGCTTCGGCCGCACTCGTACGGGCCGAGAATTTGCCATTTTCTGTAGAATATTACTACCCCAAAATCCAGCCGAGTGATAGCGCCAAATGACGCCCGCCTGTCGTTTATTCCGAATCCAGGAAAAGCCCATACTATTTCGGGAAAACGCCCCCTCAACCTCACAGTTGGCGGTGCAACCCGGAAAAAAAAGGGGGACATCCTGAACCACCAGCTGTGCAAAACTCCACTCCTGAAGGCCATTCTTGAATATCATTAGAAATATGAAACCACGCTAAGTGTCTCTTGCTTCAGTTCCAACCTCTTGTTGTCTGTACCTGAGGACTGCTAACCGCTCCTGAAAACCTTTCGTCAACAAGACAGTTCTTTGGAACTTGAGGATGAGGATCCTTCATGAAGAAATCAGAAGTGCTGAACGCCTGGGCCAGCATCCTTGCCGGCCAGAAGCCGAGCCTTTCGATCGAGATCACCCGGGAGTGCCCCTTGCGTTGCCCTGGCTGTTACGCCTACGAGCCTGAGCATCTCGGAACCGGTGTTCCGCTCCGTCAATTGTCTGACTACAAAGGGGACGACTTGGTCCGCCGCCTGCTGGCGATTGTCGATCGCGAGCGTCCCATCCATCTCTCCATCGTTGGCGGCGACCCCTTGGTGCGTTACCGCGAGCTCGAAGTTCTTCTGCCCCAGCTGGAAAGCCGCGGGGTGCACGTGCAACTGGTCACCAGTGCCTTCCGCCCGCTGCCCAAGGCCTGGAGCGAGCTCTCTAAGCTGAGCCTCGTGGTTTCGATTGACGGTTTGCAACCTGAGCATGATGAGCGCCGCAAACCGGCTACCTACGAGCGAATTCTCAACTCCATTCGCGACAGCTTTGTGACCATCCACTGCACGGTCACCGGTCAAATCGCCGACAGGCCCGGTTACATGGAAGAGTTTTTGCGCTTCTGGAGCGCCCGTCCCGAAGTAAAGCGGATCTGGGTCAGTCTTTTCACCCCCCAGCAGGGAGCGGAGGGCCCGGAAATCATCTCTCCCGCAATGCGCCGTGTGCTGCTTGACGAGCTCGAGCGTCTTTATCCGCTTTATCCCAAGTTCCAGATGAACCGGCAAATGATTGAAGAGCTGCGTCACCCGCCCCAATCGCCGGAGGAGTGTATTTTTGCTCGCACCACGATGTCTCTCTCCGCCGACCTCGAAACCCGCATAGGCCCCTGCCAATTTGGTGGTAAGCCCGATTGCACACAATGTGGCTGCGTCGCCTCCGTGGCCCTGGCTGTGGTTGGCCATCACCGCGTTCTGGCGGGCCTAACAGCCGGCCATCTCATGTTTGCCTCCGAGCGGATAGGCGTGGGAGTCGGCAGGGTGCGCTCTTTAGGCAAGCGTCTCCGCGGCAAGTCCCCAGTGCTTCCTCCTCCTCCGCCCCAACCACCGCTCATCGTCATCTCCAACGCAAAATGAAAAAGGAGAGGCTGAAACCAGCCTCTCCCTTACGCCTAAGCAGTCTGTGTTATGTCGGAACCCAACAGTCCCGAAGGGACGGCTGAAAATCAGAGCTGCCCAAATTAGCCGACGAGCGGCATTTTTGACCGCACAACTTGCTGAATACGTTGAAGAGAGCGCGGTGGGAGCCCCCTGCTTCAGCAGGGGGAGCGACGCTTCAGCGTCGCGGAAAGAGTCGCACTTCGATCAATCGGGCTTTAGCCCCGGCTTCAAAAACCCCGCGGCTAAAGCCGGAGGAGAATAGTCCTACACGAGCCGCTCGGCTTGAAAGCCGAGCTCCCCCGCATGAATGCGGGGGCTCCCACCACGCAATTTGGACAAGTCTGGCTGAAAATGACCCAGGACAACCGTCCTGGGCCTTAATCCCCTAGAAGCTAATCCGCCCCGTAACCTCCACGTTCCTGGGGCCTGCTCCTTCTGCGCTCTGCAACCCTGAAATTGTGCCGAATGACTGATCATCCAGAACCTGATCCGGCACATCAAAATTCCGATGATTCAGCGCATTCGCCGCCTGCGCGCCAAATTGAAACTGTAACCGTTCCGTAAGCTTGATCGACTTGATCAGCGAAAGAGAAACTGAGTCTGTCCCTGGCCCAACCACACTGCCCACTCCGCTGTCTCCAAACCGCCCGGCATTGACCGGCGGGAACGTGAACGCCGCGGGATTGATAAATACCGGCCCGGCAGAATTCGTCAAATTCTTAGTCGCCTTAGGAGCAACCCCCGGAACCACGTCCGCCCGCTCCGCGCCCAGCGTGTTCAGAATACCGGTATTCGCCGAATCCACCGATTCTTCCGAAATGGTAAGAAACGCGCCCGACTGGAAAACCGTGACGCCACCCAATTGCCATCCACCGATCAACGTATCCACCAGGCGATTGCTATTGGGCGCGAACCTCTCCCCTTTACCAAACGGAAGCTGATACAGGAAGGTAGCAAGCACCCGATTGCGCCGGTCAAACATCACGTTGCCATAATCCAATAGCGGGTTATTCTTGTCCGAAACCCAGTTACCGCCCGCTCCTGAAAACTCCGTCGGCACCGCGCCCCCAGCATCCGACAGATCCCGGGTATACACATAACTCGCCTGGAACTGCAGCCCATGCGACATTCGCTTTTCCCCCACCGCCGTAAAGCTGTTGTAGTTGCTGACCGCCTGGTTGACCACGCTCTGAACAATTCCCCAGATCGGATACACCAGCGGCGCCGCAACCCCCGTATTCGCTGGAACCTGATTCAGGTCGTTGAAGTTTTCCAGGTTCGTGCCATGGCTCCCGGTGTAGGAGAGCCGCATCCCGATATCGTGACCCAGGTCTTGCTCGACGGTCAGGTTCCACTGCTGTACCGATGGATCTTTGTAGTGGATCGGGAACGCATATTCGAAGCTCGCCGTCCCCACCTGATTCAGGTTCGTAGGGAAGGGCGAAGGGAAGCTGAGGTTCTGGCCGGAACCATCGGCTGGGTTGTAAGTGTTCTGGTACAGCGGAACAAAGCTGGCGCTCACCGCCCAGCCGGAAACCAGCGAGAAGCCCAGCGGCGACTCGATAAATCGTCCCCAACCGCCACGGATCACCGTGTTGTTATTGTGCATCGGCCGGTACGCGAAGCCAATGCGCGGCCCATAGTCACTCTTATAGGTGTAGCGCAGCTTTTCCGGAAGGCCGGCCTGCGCCGCGGTCAGGATAGGCGTGGGCGCAATCGATGCAGCGAACCCGGGATTGGTGAACGCAAGCCCCTGCGCATTCGGAACCGCCACTCCTCCATGAATGCCGTTCTCGTCATAGTCCGGCAAAAATGCGGCCGTGTTGTAATGCGTGTCCTTCAACGGAGGGTGGATTTCGTACCGGAACCCCGCATTGATCGTCAGGTAGGGTGTCGCCTTCCAATCATCCTGCCCGAAGAACGCATAGGAGTAACCCAGGCCGTTCATCGCCGGGTTGGTCACCTGCGCCAGGGTCGTATTATCCGGGTACCCCAGCAAAAACGCTGTATACGGATCGTTGATGGTCGTTCCCACCGTGCTCGTTCCGTTGAAAACATATTGCCCCGCCCGGTAATTGCCGAACACATTTTCGTCATGGTCCGTCAGCCGGCGAACATCGCCGCCGAATTTGAAGGTGTTCGTACCTTTCACCCAGGTCAGGTCGTCCAGCAACTGGATGATCTTGCTCTGTTGCTTGGTGGTATTCAGTCCACCGGTCCTCTGCAATCCGGCAATCTCCACGTCGGGAACAGTGGGCACCGTGGCGATGTCCGGTATCCCGGTAATCCCAACCTGCCCAAGCAGCGCGGCCGAGTTCACGTTGGCGTTCAGTTCGGTGCGGGTGGCGTTGAAGCCGCCGCGAAACTCATTGATCACGTTGGGAGTGATGGTGTAGCTGTAAGCCACGGTCAAACCGCGATCCTCTTCCGGCTGCGAGATGCCGCCAAGCAAAGGAGACTGACTGGCCCCGCAGAAGCCAAGGCAATTTGGCGTGGGAGCCGTGGTCACCGAGCGGTTCTTGAAGCTATACCGGCCATAAATGGACTGCTTCTGCGTAAGATTCTGATCGATACGAACATCGAACTGGTTGCTCGAAATCGGCGCCGGGAAGTTGGTCACATAGTTATTCTGGAAAGAGTCGGCGCCCCCGCTATTCGGAAGCGGCATCAGGTATTTGATAACATTCGCTGCCACCGGAGATACAGGAACTGCACAATTCGCGGCGCCGGTGCAGGGAATCGGCGTGCCATCGTAGTTGTTGATCGTAGGCGTGGTAGTCCCCTGGGTCGTGGACAGATAGTTGTACATGTTGCCGGCGCGCATATCCAAACTGGGGAAGCTTTCCACCAGAGGAAATTCGCGCGGCAGCCGCAGACCCTCGTAGCTGCCGAAGAAAAACGTCTTGTCATGCCCGTTGTACAGGTGAGGAATTCTTACCGCGCCGCCGGCGAATCCCCCGAAGTTGTTCATGTGCAGTGCCGGCTTGCCGGTGAACGGATTGCCTGCGGTCAGGTCCGTATTCTCCAGATTCTCGAACACGCCGCCATGGTAGTCATTGGTGCCGGCGCGCGACGTGGTCGTCACGTCCGCCACCCCGCTATACTCCGCGTTATTGTTGGTCTCGCTGACTCGGATCTCAGAGATCGAGTTGAACGAGGGAAACAGCTCGGCGATCGGTCCGCTATTTTCCACGTCCACGCTGCTGATGCCATCGATGGTGAATGACATCAGGGCCGGCGTAGTTCCGGCAATCACCAGGTTTGAGTTATCGTCCACCTGCACGCCTGGTTCGGTGGTCAACGTCAAAAGGGGACTGGTCGATCCATTCGATCGTGAGTAGACGGCCACCGGTAGATCCACCAGTTCGTGCGTCGTCTTGGTCGTAGCCAGGCTCGACGTATCGGTGGTGATCACGTCGCCGGCGGCTTGAACCTCAATTGTCTGCGAGGCAGAACCCACGGCCAGGCTGGCATCGATGCGCTGCGTATCGCGCGCCTGCAACACCAGGTGGTCGAAAACCTGATCCTTGAACCCGTTGGCTACGATAGTCAACTGGTAGGTTCCGGCGTCGAGGCTAAGGAACTCGTAATTCCCCGAACCACTACTCGTCGTTGCGTGCGTGGCGGAGCTTCCCGTGTTCAACAGCGTCACGGTCGCGCCAGGCACCACGGATCCCGATTGGTCCTTCACCGTGCCCACGATCGCTCCGAAGGTGGACTGGCCCATCGCTTGTAGGCCGGACGAAACGACGCAGGCTGTCATGATCAGCAGCAGCCACTTCGAAACATTGGAACGAGCCATGCTCACCTCCGGGATTTTGTAACCGTAGTTGTCATATACTCACACAACGGCAGAACCAGGGAAGCCAATTTGTCCAGGCAACAACTTTTTCTCTTCACATCCCAATAGAAGATCTGCAGGGTGGCAGCTACCCCTGAATTTGTCATCCCGAGCGAACCCGGATTTCCTGCCTCGCTACACCGGATAGAGCCGCGTGTGCGGCTTTCATTAAGGAAAGCCGCATGGAGCTCGCCAGCGCCAGCAAAACCAACGGGAAACCCGGGGAAGCCGAGGGACCTGCAGTGTCTGCGATGCCAAGGGAAAGCACAACTCTCTCCCTCAATACCTCTCCCACAAACAGATCGACGGTGTTCCACGGCCCTACCCGTTAAACCTTTAAGGCTGCATCGGTAAATCCATAAGCGGGCTCTTGGAATAAAAATCAAAAGGACGAATGGTGAAGTCATGCCACATCGTCGGCATCTGCGGCCAGTCTTCCGGCCGCGGCACATGGTGAAATGCCATCGTGTACCAGGCCACAATGTCCGTGTTCGCAATGCTGCGTTTCTGTTTCACCCAAGCCGGCAATCCATCCGTGCCTTTGCTCCCCGAAACATAAACGCCGGCTGCATACCGCTCCTTCGCGTCATAGGGAGTTACCCATAGCTGGTGGTCCGAGAATCCAGCGCGCTTTTGCGGCCAGTCGTCCAGCGACAGAAGCGAAGCCCCCGTCAGGCCGGGCATTATCTCGAAGCTCGTCGGGTAGCCCAGCGCGTTATGCTCCGCTGGGTTGACGAATCTCCACATCGCCGGGTGTTCTAAGCTGATGTTCTGCATAGCCGTACTTTCGTTGTCGATGGTCTTGGGCGCCATGGCCCAGATCGTTTTGCGCGCGCTGGACGCCGGCAGCTTGTACTGCACCAGCTTGTCTACCTCAAAGTTGTTCTTCGTTCCGTCCACATCAATATCCAGCCGGAAGGAGAAGAAGTGGTCGTGATCCACTCCATCGGTGTTCGGCGCGACCATGTGGCCGAACTCCACTGGATTGCCTTCGGGATCCTTCCCCATCATGTCCGTCTTGTCTTTTACCGGCTTCACTTCGAGTTCGCCGGTCGCGCCCACCCCGATCGTGATTGCGCCCTCCTGCTCAAACCGCCAGTCGAGGATGTAGTCGTAGTTACCCACCACCGCGATGCTGCGAAAAACCAACTCCCGTCCTGGTCTGCCGGCAACCCCTTCCTGCTCCCAATGCCGCCACGACGGATCGCCCACCGTGCGTTCGAACAGGCACGCCACCTCGGGCCGAACGAAAGGCGTGCCATTCTCATGGAAGAAGGTTGCGCTGAAGTACGTAGCGTAGTCCGGACAGTCCGTCCCTTTCTGCAACGGCTTCAGCATGCCCAGGCCGGTGTTCATGAAGTATTCGCCCCCGTCCAGAAACACGTGAGAGTTCCACGTCTCCTCCGGATCCATATAGGGCACATACATCTCAGAGAGCGAGCCCTCATACAGCACCGAGCGCCGCTTCCCCTGGTAATCGAGCGAAGCCGTGTTGATCACTGGGCCGCTGCGCGGGTCAAGACGGAAACGGAAGTGCCAGTTCTGCCAGCTCACCTCTCCATCCTTGATGGTGAAGCTGGGTCCCTCAGGCTGCGAGACCACGATGGGCTTAGTCCCGGGCAGCGCTGGCCCGCCATCGGAGTCGTAGACTTCACTGATGGCCGGCATCGGCGTAATTCCGTAGTCGGTAAAGCGCGTCAGCTTCTTGGTCGCCATGTCGACGGTAAAAAATATCCCCCCGACTTCGCGGTCTTCCATTCCATTCTCGGAATCGATGTTGTACTCACAACCGCCCCAACCGATGCGCCGCCCATCCTGCTCCGGCAACCCGATATATCCGCCCGGCGTCGCATAGCAGGTCACCAGGTTCAGGTCGGTGATGCCGCGCTTCTTCAGCGCATCCACGATCCGCGGATCGTGCTTGATGGCATCTTCCACTTCCTGCTCCTCCGTGGTAGTGAACGGAGCTTGCATTCCCTTCAGCTCTTCGAACGATTCCACTTTGGCGGTTGAAATATTGACTAATGCCGCGTAGGAGTGGCCCTGGTAGTACAACACCACATCCGCCTTGCGCTCGATCGGCGAGCCCGGCGTCCACGCTAAAACGTAAGACTTCTCTGGCTCATGCAGCAGCACGCTGGTAAACAGCAGCTTTTCTTCGTTGTGCCCGGCAGCCCGAATCGCTTTATAAACCACCCAATATTCGGCCGGAGTCAGCGCATCGAGTGGATGATGAACGGCGGGAGCGAGGGCTGTAGCGGGGAGGGAGAAAAGGAGGGAGAAAAGGCAGGGGAATGCAGTGAAACGAAGAAGGGATCGACAAAGAGACACTTCGGAATAACCTCCGGAAAAGGGGGCGAACGCTCCGCCAGAAACACTGCGTCCTTCTCGTTGGAAGGAACGATGAACAGCTGGGACCTGGGCTGAAACAATTTCAGACAGCGGGCCGAAGTAGGACTGGGGAACCTGACTGCTTTGAGTTATGCCAGGCCCACGCGGGTACGTTGCGCGAGGGTAGGTCCGGGCACGTTCCTCTACTGGGGTTTCAGTATTGGAACAGCGAGTTAGCGACAGGGCTATCGCGAGGTTGAACTCACGATAGCGAAGCAAGCAAGCAAAGTCAACGTCTATTCAGCCCAAGCTAATCGCCGCAGCAGGAATGCGTTGCTTCTCCATGCTGCACGCTATGTCCATTGGCTTCCGCAGGCAAATCCATCGCCGGATTAGCTACGAAGAAGTTGTTCGGCTTGAGCATAAAGCCCGCGTATTCCACAGGCATGATAGGAAAGTCTTCGGGCTTGCAAACGTGGCTGTGACCAAAGCTGTGCCACACCACGATGTCCTCATTCTCGATCGGCCGGTTCTGCTGCACCCACGCGGGCAGGCCATCGCCTCCGGCGTGTTGGTTGGGATAGTTTCCGGTCCCGTAGCGTTCCTCTTCCGCGTAGGGCGTCACCCACAGGTGCTTGCTGGCGAAGCCTCCGCGGCGATCGATGCTGCTGCCCGCTTGCGCCAGCAGCACCGGGCTTGGTTGCGCCACCAATTTGTAGCCTGGATGTTTGCCCACCGCATTGCGCCGGTTGGGATTGATTACCTTCCAAAACCGCCCCGTCCGTCCGTCCGCTTCCCGGCATGCGTCCAACTCGCGGCTCAGCGTCCGCCCCGTCACATCGAATACATTGCCGTAAGGATTGTCTTTCCCCCAGGGCCGCGGATGATACTCGTGTTCGGTCACGCTGTTCTCTTCGCCGTCGACCATCATGTGCAGTCGCGCGCAGAAAAAGTGCTGATGATTGGGGCCGCCCAGCCCTTCGGCCACCATCCCGCCGAAGGGGTAATCCGCGCCAGGTGCGATCGCCGCGGTCTGGATAATCCCCGTGAGCTTTACCTCCAGCTGGATCGTCCCATCCTGGTACAGGTACCAGTAGAAGCCGTAGTCGTAGTTGCCCACGGTCGCGAAGAAGCTGATCACCAGCCGTCGTGAACGGCGCACCTGGTGCAACCCGGTGCGAAAGTCGAAGTGTTTCCAAAGAATGCCGTAATCTTCCTCGTGCATGCACACGGCATTCTTCATCAATGTGGCCGCGCCGAAGTCGTCCACCATAGGCATATCGAAGTAGTGGATCAGGCCCAGGCAATCGCAGCCCAGTTCAAGCGAGTTGGCCAGCTTTCCCAGTCCGTACTCGCCGCAATCAAATGCATTCTTCCAGAAGTGGCTGGTGTTGGGGTCGCCATAGGGAACCACCATCTCCGTAACGCTGGCCCGATACACCACCGGGCGCACTCCTGTCCCATCGTCGAAACCGAGCTGGTGCAGCACCAGGCCCTCACGCGAGGTGAATCCGACCCGGAAGCTCCACTTTTGCCACTTCACCTGCCAACCCTCGACGGAGAAACTGGGTCCCTCCGGCTGCGAGATATGCAGAGGCTTCAGGTCTTCGCGCGGCTTGCCCAGGGATTCAGGATCGTAGTTGTGCTTGGTCTTGGGAATCGGCACCACAACTTCATCATCCACCAGTTCCAGCACCCGTTTGGCGATCAGGTCGACCACGGCCACCACGCCTTCAATCGGATGAGAGTATGCATTGTCTTTGAGGCTTTCGCGGTAATAGCTCACCGCTCTTACCAACCGTTTGCCTGCTTCGAGCGGGAAGCCAAAGTTGCCGGCGGAAAACGGATCCACCTGCACCAGCTTGATATCTTCATCGGTCAGGCCCCGCCGTTTGACCGCATTGCGCCAGCCCTCATCCGCCTTCACGATGTCGGCGCAGTTGAAGAAGTCCTCGACCAATACTGGCGGCTGACCATAAGGGGCGGCGTCGGTAACATGTTGCACCCATGAAACCAGCGTCCCGCGCGTCAGGTTGACCACCGCCTCGTGCGTCTCGCCCGTCGTAGCGTCGAACACCATGAGGAACGCCGATCGCTCCATAGGCTCGCCCGCCTTGAAGGCCAGCACCTCCGCCTTAGGTGGTTCGTGCAGATGCACCATCGCAAAGCGCAGTGAGGCGCCCAACTTCTTCGTCGCCTTCAGCAACTCGCAAGCGCGAAGGATCTCCGCAGTGCTCAAAGGGTCCAAAGGGTGCGCAGTATTTCCCAACGGCATCTGCGAGCCATTCACAGCCGGTGTCGCCACAACAACGCTCATAACCACTTCCTCCGATCAAGTCCCTCAACTTCCCGTCAAGCCTCATCCGCAACCGCACCCAAAGGCACGCGAACACCACGTCGCGAGATCCCCAGCGACACCCCGGCACCCAACAACATCACCGCCAACATAATCCAGGGAAAGCTGCGTACGAATCCATCATCGCTCCCGCTCAGTGCCGGCAGATTCGTGATGAGCAGGTACAGCGCGTAACCCAGTCCCGCCATACCCAGCACTGGCGCCACCATGGTGTTCCAAACCCGCCTATCCAGCCCATTCCGTCGAAAGAAGACGATCACCGCCGCGCTCACCAGGAACTGCAGCCCCACAATGCCGATGGTGGCAAACGCAGAAGTCCAGCTGAACACCACCGTCAGCGGATCCGCCCCGCTCATCACCGAGGCCGCGACCCCTGCCACTGCGCACCCAGTCTGCACATAACTGGCCTTATAAGGAGACTGGAATCGTGGATGAACCTGGGCCAGAAATCCCCACAGCAAACGTTCGCGTCCCAGCGCATACAAATACCGTGTGATGGTGTTATGAAAAGCCAGCAGGCAGGCAAAGATACTGCTCAGCAGCAGCGCCCGCATAATCCCGGTGCCGAACCGGCCAAGATACTCATCGCTTTTGGCAAACCAGAAATTCCCCGGGTCCGCAAGAGCCGCTGCCACCACGTGATCCACTCCGTAGGAGCTGATAATCGCCCAGGTAACAAACGCGAAGAAGACCATGATGATGGAAACGGCGGCATAGGTCGCCAGCGGAACGGTCCGCGTCGGGTTTCTGCTTTCTTCCCCATAGATCGCCGTCGCCTCAAAGCCCACAAACGACGCCAGTGCGAACATGATGGCGATGCCCGGATGCCCGCTCGCCACCTCTCGCCACGCGAAGGGACGCAAATTAAATCCCTGGGCTCCGCCTCCGTGCAAAACGATAGACAGGCTAAGCGCCAGCAGAATACCCATCTCCAGCGTAATGAACAGGCCGAGCAGGAAGCCGCTAAGGTCGAGTTTGCGCATGCCCAGAAACTGCACCAGAGCAATGGCCACCGCGCTGTATGCGTACCACGGCACCGGCAGAGAAACCAGCGGGTTGAGAATCACCGTGGCGAAAAATCCAAACAGCGCATACACCCCCACCTGCATGGCGGTGTAGGAAACCACTGCTACGAACGCTCCGCCCACGCCAAAGCTGCGTCCCAGTCCCTGCGCCAGGTAGGCATAGAAAGCGCCTGCGTTGACCACATGGCGGCTCATCGCCGCATAACCCACGCTGAAAACCAGCAGAATCAAACCCGCCGCCACGAAAGCGCCGGGCACGCCCGCGCCATTGCCCAACCGGATCGCCACCGGAATAATTCCCAGCATGCCGGTCAACGGCGCGGCGGCGGCGATCACAAAAAACACAATCTGCCACATCCCGATGGCGTTCTTCTTCAGTGCGGGCGCAGAAGCTGCCACTTATCCCTCAGAGGCTGGTCTGTAGACTCATAGTCGCTCCATCCGGCAAATTTTGTCATTGCTATCGATGCCACTTTGTTGATAACTTACGCCAACGGCCAAGTCGCCCGACTTCTCGCTTCTTTTTTGTAAGCCGTTCCTCGTTCGCGCCACAAAAACCTTGAGGGATTCGATCATGCAGCCGTCCCCAATGATCCGGGCGAATCTATTGGCGCCCATCCTCGACGCCTTAAGCGCGCAGGGCCACGACACCGCCCCCTTGCTACGCCGCCACGCTCTGCCCTTCGCGCATCCCATCGATCCTTATCAGCTCATACCGCTCGCCGCCTATGTTGCGCTCTTCGAGCACGCCGCCGCAGTCTTGGAAGATCCATTCCTGGGCCTCCGGCTAGGCCAGGGCTTTAAGCCGGAGCTACTGGGTCCGCTGGGGTTCATGTTTCAAGCTTCTGCCGATCTGCGTGCTGCTTTGCAGCAGTTATCGTCTTATGTCAGCGTCTGGCAAAGCGGAACGCATGTGGAGTTGGTCCCGGGAGAAATCACCGCCGACTACATCTACCAGATAGATGACCCGGCACTGCGCCCCCGTCGCCAGGATGCCGAGTATTCGATGGCTTCCATCTGCAGTCTGATACGCAACCTTCTCGGCGACAAATGGGCGCCGCTCGAAATTCACTTTGAGCACAAGCATCCAGGCACAGACCATCGCGCCGCGAGGGCCTACGCCCAGGCCTTCCACGCGCCCGTCTTCTTCGGCCAGAATCTCAATCGTCTGGTGATTCGCCAATCGGACCTATGCCGAGCCAGTGTCTCCTGCGATCGTTCCATGTTGCCCTTCATGGAGCGTCATCTACACGATTTAGCCCGCGAGAGCAGGGAACCGGAAAGCTTCTCCGGCCAGGTGAAGCATCTCATCGCCCGCCGCATCGGCCACGGCCCCATTAGCCTTCCCGCCGTTGCCGCAGAGTTGGGGTTACCGCCTCGTTCCTTTCAGCGCCGTCTCGCCGAGGAACGCACCAGCTTTCGCCGTCTCGTCCGCGAGCAGCGCCGTTCCATCGCCGAATCGCTAATAAAGAACCACACCACAACCGTCACCTCCGTAGCCCACACGCTAGGCTACGCGGAGACCGCAGTGCTCTCGCGAGCCTTCAAGAGCTGGACCGGCACTTCACCAAGAACCTTCGCCAGAGCAACCAGACCAGCAAGCTAGAGAACCTGCGCGAGAATCTGCCCGTCCAGAATTAGTCCCGCAGAGCCTGCCCTGAGCCTGTCGAGCGGGGACGGCTGAAAGTAGCCCAGGATGAAATCCTGGGTAGCATGTGCAGGTAAGAACCAGTCCGTAGGGACGGCTGAAAGTAGCCCAGGATGAAATCCTGGGTAGCATGTGCAGGTAAGAACCAGTCCCGTAGGGACGGCTGAAAGTAGCCCAGGATGAAATCCTGGGTAGCACGTGCAGGTAAGAACCAGTCCCGTAGGGACGGCTGAAAATGTCCCAGGACAGCGTCCTGGGCGACATCTCCGCGGGGCTGGTTTGATGGGACAGGCGAGGGACTGCACGTGGTCCGTCCATTCAAGTAGCAAAATAAAAGAAAGGAAAACAGTGGCGAGACCCCTCCCAACAGGAAAGAAGAAGCCCGGCCTGGATCGCGTACTCGGTCGCCGCGATCTGGTATTGCTCTTCGTGGTTGCGGTAGCCAATCTGAACCTGATCCCAGCGGTCTCCGCTTCCGGTCCGGTCACCCTCTGGCTGTGGCTAATCGCCCTCTCCTGTTTCTTCTGGCCGCAAGGCGCAGCCGTCACCGAGCTGGCCCAGAAGTGGCCCGGAGAAGGCGGCATCTATCTCTGGGCCAAGCGCAGCTTCGGTGAAGAGCACGGCTTCCTCGCCGGCTGGTGCTATTGGCTTTCGAACGTGGTCTACTTGCCCACCGTCGTGCTCTCCTGCGTCGGAGTCGGTGTATACGTCGCCGGGCCCAGGATCCAGAAGCTCGCCGACAGCCAGGCCTTCACCGGAATCGCCTCCCTGCTCATCATCCTTTTTCTATTACTGCTCAACATGCGCGGTCTCTCGCTGGGCAAATGGATCAGCAATCTAGGTGCCCTGGGAACCATCGGCGGCGCCGCCATGATCTGTCTCTTGGCCATCTTGACCCTCCACCATCATGGCAGCGCGCTCCACGTCTCCGATCTCCATCCTGGCTTCCATGACTGGCGTCTCTTCGCCGCCTTCGGCACCATCTGTTACAGTCTGGTCGGGCTCGACCTCGCCTCCATCATGGGCGACGAAATCCGCGACCCTAAACGCAATCTGCCCATCTCCATCCTGCTCGGCGGCGTCATCGCCGGGTTAATCTACTTCGGCACCACCTTCTCCATGCTCATCGCCATGCCGCAGAAGGAGATCGGCGTCCTCTCCGGCATTCTCCAGGCCATCAACGTCATGAGCACGCGCACCGGCGTCATGGGTGTCGTCGCCCCGCTCGCGCTCCTGGAGTGCATCGCCATCCTGGGCACCGCCTCAGCCTGGTTCAGTGGTGCCGCCCGCCTCCCCTTTGTCGCTGGAGTGGACCGTTATCTGCCCCCCATCATCGGCCGCGTCCATCCTCGCTACCACACGCCCTACATCAGCCTGATCCTCTTTGCCGTACTGTCATCGTTACTAATCGCAACCAGCTTTCTCGGCGTCTCGGTGGGCGAAGCCTACCTCACCATGCTTGACTTGGCCGTCATCCTGCAGCTCTTACCGTCCAGCTATATGTTTTTAGCTCTGCTCAAGCACACCTGGAGCAAGAACAGCCAGCTCAATGCCAACAAGTATTACCTCACGGCCAACGCATGCGCCGGCCTGGCCGCTACCGGCGTAGGCCTCGTCGTAGCCTTTATCCCCTCGCGCCAGGTCAACTCAATTTGGATCTTCGAAGCCAAACTGATCGCCGCCTGCGTCATCGTCTTTGGCGCCGCCTTATTCTTCTATCAACGAGCGCTGCGCAAGGCGCGCACCAGCCCTGCCGAAGAGCTGGTTCCAGGCGTGGAATACGGTTCCTAGCCTCATGTTCATCGCATGGTAAATGCTGGGCATAAACGGTAACGCCGTAGGCCGCAAAATTGCTGGCCGTACCCGGCGGACTGACGGTATCATGACATTCTTCGACAACAGGTGATAATGGATGACGCAGTCCTATGAGGCAACTGACGCGAGTCATGTTTTAACCATGGAAGAAATCACCAATCTCACCGAAGAGGGCGGCAAGGCTGCCGATACCCTCATGAACGTGGTCGCTTTGATCGCCACGCGTTTCAGAACCGATGTCTGCTCCGCCTATTTGCTGGAGGCGGATCGATCGAACCTGGTGTTGGCTGCCACCCTCGGCCTTCACCCGCGCTCCATAGGCACCTTGCGCATGCCGCTCAGCGAGGGCCTCACCGGCCTGGTCGCGGAACAGGTCTTGCCGGTCGCCGTCGAAGATGTCACCAATCATCCCCGCTTCAAGTACTTCAAGGAGTCCGGCGAAGAGGTCTACCACTCCTTTCTGGGCGTGCCGCTGATCGACCGTGGCATTCTGCAGGGGGTTCTCGTCGTGCAGACCAAAGACCCCAGGAAGTTCCGGGAAAGCGAAATTCGCAAGTTGGCCGAAGCCGCAAACCAGGTCGCCCCCGTGGTCTGCGAGGCCCGCACTCTGGACCGTTTCATTGCCCCCACGCAGGAGCGTCTTTGGTCCGTCGCCCACAACCTCTCCTGGTGTTGGGACTACGACTGCATCAGCTTATTTCGCGATCTCAATCCCACGCGCTGGTGGCAGTTGAATCAAAATCCCATCGCGCTGCTCAACGAAATCCCATTGGGGGAACTGGAACGCCGCGCCACCGAACTCGGTCTGCACAGCCGCATCAACTATGTCTACCGGCGCCAGCAGGAGTATCTACGGGCAGATCGCACCTGGGGCTCCATGAATGCAGGGGTGCTCCGGCCTCGGCCCGTTGCCTACTTTTCCGCTGAGTTCGGCCTGCACGAGTCCCTGCCCATTTACTCCGGCGGCCTGGGCGTGCTTGCCGGAGACCACATCAAGAGCGCTTCCGACCTCGGCATTCCGCTCATCGGCATTGGCCTCTTCTATGGCGAGGGCTACTTCCGGCAATACCTGGACGAGAAGGGCTGGCAACAGGAGGAGTACCTCCACACCGACGTCGATCAACTCCCCATGGAACTCGCTATCGGCAAAAAAGGCGAGCCGGTCGTGGTGGAGATCCAAACCCGCGGCGGCTCCATACGCGCCAAGGTCTGGCGAGTCCAGGTAGGGCGTTGCACCCTTCTGCTGCTGGATTCGAATGTGCAGGGCAACGCGCCTGAGGATCTGGAACTGACCTCTCGCCTCTATGGCGGCGACCGGCGCACCCGTATTCGTCAGGAGCTGCTCCTCGGCATCGGCGGCTTTCGTGCTCTCAAGGCTATGGGCATTTCTCCCGGCGTTCTCCATCTCAACGAGGGCCACAGCGGTTTCGCCGTGCTCGAGGCCATCCGCGACCGCATGCAGGAAGAAGGTCTGGACTTCGACACCGCTGCCCATCAGATTCCCCGGGAAGTGGTCTTCACCACCCACACCCCGGTACCCGCGGGTCACGACCGCTTCGACAGCGATCTCATTGACGAGCACCTCGGCCCACTGCGCGAGCAACTGGGCATTTCGCACGAGAGGCTCATGGGCTTTGGCCGCGAGCATCCCGAAGATCACCATCAACCCTTCTGCATGACTGTTCTTGGGCTCTTGCTTTCGCGCCGTGCCAATGCGGTTTCTTCTCTGCATGGCGAGGTTTCGCGAGCCATGTGGAAGGGCCTGTACCCGGGCAAGCCGGAAGAGGCGGTACCCATCGGGCATATCACCAATGGGGTCCACGTCCCATCCTGGCTGGCGCCGCAAATGTCTCGTCTTTACGATCGCCACCTCGGGGTCGGCTGGCAGGGCAAAAGTTCCTGGCTGCGCACCTGGGAGCCGATCGAGAATATCGACGACGGAGAACTTTGGGAAACCCATCTCAGCCTTAAAGCGCAGCTCATCGACTTTGTGCGCCGCCGCGCCCGCGAGCAGGCGGAACGCCGTGGGGAGCCGGACGAAACTCTGCACCGGCTCCACAAAGTGCTCTCGCCGGATGCCTTGACCATCGGCTTCGCGCGGCGCTTTGCGACCTACAAGCGAGCCAACCTGATCCTGGCCGATATCCAGAGATTGGCCTCCATGGTTAACGATCCCAAGCGCCCGGTGCAGTTCCTCTTTGCCGGCAAGGCTCACCCCCACGACGAGCCGGGAAAGAGGGTACTGCAGCAGATCGCCGAGTTGATGCGCGACTCCAAATTTGGAGACAAGTTTGTCTTTATTGAGAACTACGACATTAATGTCGGCCGTTTCCTGGTGCAGGGTGTGGATGTGTGGCTGAACAATCCGCGCCGGCCCCTTGAGGCTTCCGGCACCAGCGGGCAAAAGGTGGTATTGAACGGTGGCTTGAATCTTTCGGTGTTGGATGGTTGGTGGGCCGAAGCGTACGACGGTCTCAACGGCTTCGCCATCGGCAACGGCAGAACCCACTCCGATATGGATGTGCATGACAGCCGCGACGGAGAAGACCTATACCGCGTTCTGCACGAGGAATTGATTCCTCTCTACTATCATCGGGACAAGGACGGCCTGCCCCGGGGATGGATCACCCGCATGAAGCGAACCATCCGCACCCTGGGCTGGCGCTTCAGCGCCGACCGAATGGTGATGGATTACACCAGAAACTGTTACGTTCCCGCGGCCGGCGGCACATCGAGCGAAATGAAGATGCCCTGCTAGATTCCTGTGGCGGGCATAAGTGAATGATGTTCGAGAAGGAAACGTCTTTGGTTTTGTGCTTAGGCGTTGTATGAAGCCGGCTGACCTTCAGCGCAAGGTCAGCATCTATGGCAAAGTTGTTACCGTCGATGGAATGTACCTTCGTATCATCGTTCACGCCAACGAACACATGGGGCAAATCGATCGCCTACGCCCGCATGAACGGCATCGTGCCCCGTGGTTGAAGCCAGGGCCGTGATATGTTTCTCAGCATTTGTCTATGCAGGAAATGCAGATGCCATTTGCTCTTGCTCTGATGGCCGGATGCCGAGAGCCGCCGCCTCGTTTCGCCAGGTTTTTACGGCAGCGAGCACCTCTGCGATCAAGCGGTCCGCCTCTTCCAGGCTAAGCGCGTACATCTTGTGAGCGCCACGCGCAATCTCTACGTCGCACGCGGTCTCCGTCTCGTTAATGGCCAGGGTAAGGTCGTCGCGATCAACCGACGGATTGATATCATAGGCGGGCGAGAGTCGAACCCCGCGATCTTCTATAAAGAATCCGTGGTTACGCAGGTGGTCATCCGTATTGTGGATCAGGATACTGAATACGATCCGGCGATAAAGCTGATGGGTGTCCGCCAGGGTGTTTGCGCCTTGTCGCTGTAGCAGCTCCACTAACTCCAGGTAGCTTGCCCCGGCATCTCCGTCACGTCGCTGGGTTAGTGTCATCGCCGATACGAAAGCTAACCTGCCACCGGGTGACGTTCGGTCGAATCGGTTGACCAGAAAGGTCGATTGGTCTCGCTCGCCGTTACCTAATAACCTCGCCTCTGGCAGCTGGATGCCGCACTTTCTGCCGAGTCGCTGCGCCAGCATCTCCCATGCAGCCATATCCCTGGTATCAGCGCGGCTGGGAAATTTTGCGATACAAAGCGCGCCCGTTTCGTCGCGCACCGACGCCTTCGGGCGAGCGCCGCCGAGTGACGACCCCGGCGCCAGCAGCTGATTTAGCCATCGTGCATATTCGGGATTGTCTTCCTCGTCAAGATGCCGTTCAAACCCCCGGCTCGCCGCTTGAAGTTCGCGAACCGAAGTGATGGGTGGCGCAGCCAATTGGCGGTCACTGTCAAGAAACTCTCCTCCCTCAGGCGCACGGAGCCGAAGTGCGCCAAGCCGAGTTTCATCATGAACACCCAGCAGATAGTCCCAATCGGTCAACCGTCTTGGCTTGCGCCGCTCTTGCCGCGCACGAAGATTCTCCCGCCTCTGCATTAACAATCGCCCCCATCGGTCGGGCGATGAGTCGAGAAATATACCGAAGTTATTGCGTGATTGAGCTGGATATTGCGGGCCACCCAGCAACTGCAGGTCGGGATCGAACGCAAATGCTTGCTTTCTCCCCAACCACTCCGGGTCATACTCGAAGGAAAAGATTTCCTGGCTGCCTCCGCTCTGCGCATGCAGCGTTCCCATGGGCAGAGGCCCATCAGCTCCCGCTGGGTCGACATAGACCTGCACCGACTTTTGTCTGCCGCTCATGATCCGTCGCTCATGATTTGGGGATCGGCCTCTTTGCGCGCAGGTTTGCGTCGTGGCGCCCGTGCCCGCGATCCGATCTCGGCATCCTGCAGCTTGCGCCCAAGTTCATCGTCGAGGGCAAGCCGTTTCAGGTCCTCTTCCAGGCGGAGTACCTGCATCACCCGCGCATAGTTGCCCAGTGAAACTCCAGCATCACCCAGCTCGATTCGGTACAAGGTAGCCCGTGCGATGCCTGCGCGTTGCGCGACCATATCAGCCGAGTAGCGCCGGCGCAGACGCGCAACCTTGAGCCTCTCTCCCAATCCACTAAGGATCCGGGAAAGCCCAGGCAGGATACTTTCAGCGCGTTCCTTCATAACGTCTCATATTTTAAACACAAACCGCCATCTACGTCTACTTAATGACACATTAATACCTCAGCCCGTGAGCCAGACTTCCTGTTGAGATGGTTTGGGATCATTGAGCTTCATGCGGTCCCGGGTGGCCCCACGGCACGCCGGGGCAGGCGGGACCGCACACGTGGATGTGTCCGGACCTGCCTACAGGAAACCGCAGGCGGGCTGAGCCAGGCCGGATTTCCTAGCGAGGGCCTCGTTGTCCGTTCCCACCCTGCTGAGGTGGTCTCTGCTGTTGATTAGCGGGCCGATTCTGGTTTCCCGGCGGCCTGTTCTGCGGCGGCCTTTGCGGGGCCGGTCGACTAGTGGGCGTCCGGTTCGGCTGCGAGGGTCTGGGTCTGCGGCGGCTGTTCTGGGCGGCCTGTTCTGCGGTGGCCGGTTCTGCGGTGGCCGGGTCGGACGAGCCTGGAGTCCCCGGCCTTACCGGTTGAGTCGACGGCCCTCCAATCGGACGAGACCCTGGAGTCCCCGGTCTTACTGGTTGGATGGTCGGTCGGCCTCCGTTAGGAGGATGGTTGTTCGGAGGACGGTAGTTAGGCGGACGGTTGCCCGGCTGATTGATCGGCCGGTTATACCCGGGCCGTGTTCCCGGGCGGGTGTAAACCGGGTTGCGAATAGGTGTGGGCGGCCGGTAGTTCGGTGGCCGATAGCCCCAGTTGCCCCCATATCCGGGTCGGTGGTTATACGGCACCGGGCGCGGCCGATACCACACATTTGGCGGACGGTAGCCGCCGCCCCAACCGCCCCATGGACCACGGTTGTAGTAGATCCGGCGAGCTCCCCAATTCCATCCCCAGCCGCCCCATCCCCAGGGCTGGCTTACCAGCAGCGCTGTGATGCCGATGCCGATGCCGAAGGTAAGCAACCCCGCGTTCAGCCCGCTTCCCGCGTAGACCACCGTAGGGTTGTATTGCGGTACGTACACCACCTGCGGATTGGCAGGCTGAATCACGTAGATGGGCTGGCCCCCATTCTGCTCCACCTCGACCTGTTGCTGAGGGGTGCTTCGCAGGGAGCCTGCTGCGTAGGCTTGCGCCCGCAGCCGTTGAATCGAGGCCGACACCTCGTCCTGATTCGCGGTGACCGCCGCCCCGATAGCGGCATAGTCGTCAATATTCTCCGCCATCATCCCCAGCACCTGGGGAAAGCCGACCAAAGCAATAAATGCCGGGTCGAAGCCCTGTTGTTGGGCAGCAGCCGTCAACTGGGAGAGGGTCAGGTTACTGTTCTGCGCCAGCCAATTGTTTACGTCCAGAATTTCCTGGGGATTGGTGGAGGCAGTAGTGATCTGGGCCAGAAGAGAGTCAGGGTAGAGAGCGATGGGAGCCAGCAGCTGGTCCAGTTCTTGCGGCGTCGGCGGTGGCGGAGCCTGCGCTAGAAGATCGGGAGCAAGACCCTGAAAGAGGAGAAGGCCAATCAGCAAAAGAACTGCGGACACACTCGGTTTGTGTTGCATCTGGATACTCCCGGCTGTGGTCAATCGGTCGACGCCCTTGGAAAGGGTACCGCAAACGCAGCAATCCTCCTAGATCCCCTCAATAGCCGCCGACCTTTGAATGTGGGTAATGCGGAATGACTCGGGAAACTTCAGCCCGTATCCAAGGCTGCGGTCGAAACTGATGTGCGCCATCCATATAAGCGCCAGTTCGCCGCCCAGCACTCCACCCCGCTTCCATGCAAGTAAGCCCAGCGCTAACGGCAGCACATAGCAATGGACGAGGTTGTAAAACGCGGCCGATGCCTTGCTGGCAGGTCGCAGATAGCCGAGAAGAGAAATATCGGGTGCAAAAAACAACAGCGCGAAGAAGCCCCAGTGGTGCGGATAGAGTTGTTGATAGGCAATGCATCCAACCACCAGCGCGAGCAGTCCCTCCAGTCTGAGCAGCACATCGGGGCGAGTAAGGTAGAGAGAGCCAGAGGAAGCGTTCATTTGCCCATTGAATACGCCCTCGCTATTTCGAGCCAGGAATTATTGTTTGCGATGAACACAGAAACCAACTCGCGACCCGAATTTCCTGCACGAGGCTCCAAACTGGATGGTTGCGGCTTTAGTGAGGAAACCGCATGAAGTTCGCCGCCGCCAACAATCTCGACAGGAAATCCGGGGGCGTGGCGGCCATCATTTTGGCCGCAGGCAAGTCCACGCGCATGGGGGAAGCAAAACAGCTCCTCCGCCTGGGGGACAGCACGGTGCTGGGCCAGACCATCGAAAACGTTCGCCGCTCTCGAGTGGATGAGATTGTCCTGGTCCTTGGCTCTTCTGCCGAGGCCATCCGCCGTCAGCTTCCAATTTCTCTGCTGCAAGGGCTCAAGGTCGTCATCAACCCGGCATACGCGCAGGGAATGGCGACTTCCTTGCGCGCCGGGCTCTCCGCGCTCGATGCGCAAGTAGACGCCGCCCTCATTGTCCTGGCGGACCAGCCATTCGTTCGCCCCCAAACCCTCAGTCAGATAGCCCAGCTGGCCCATCAGCACCCCTCGAGCAGAGCGCAAATTGTGATCCCGTCCTACCAGGGCGTCCGCGGCAACCCGGTCCTTCTGGACCGCTCTGTGTTTGCCGAGGTCATGGCGCTCCAGGGAGATGTAGGCTGCCGTGCCATCTTCAGCAGCCACACGGAGCGCACACTAATGCTTGAAGTAGAGGATGAAGGAATCTTGCTAGACATCGACAGCCACGAGGATTACGAGCGGCTTAGGGAAGAGTCTCCGCCTCACACCGGCGAATAACGGCATCCGCGTCAAATCGGTTCTCGGGCAGGCTGGTTTCTTCCAGAAAGATTTGTCCTCCCCGGCGCAGCGCCACCATCTGGCTCATCACGCTCAGGGCAATCTCCTCCGGCGTGGACGCGCCCAGATGCAGGCCGGCGGGCGCAAACACGGTAGCGATCTTCTCTTCGGAAACACCCCCGGCGCGAAGATAATCGAGCACCAGCTTGGCCCGATGATGGCTGGCGATCAGGGCCACATAGGCGGCGTTGCCTTCCAACGCCTTTTGGAGCCACAGATGGTCTCGTTTGTGCTGCGTAGCAATGACCACGAAGGATTTTGATCCGACCGGGGTTTCCGTGAGATCGAAATCTTCCGTGACCAATCTCTCTGCCTGCGGGAAGGAGCTTCGATCGGCGGCCGGATCGTTGACCGTAATGGTGAAGCCCATCATGTCGCCCAGCGCCGCCAGCGTTTCTGCGATGCGCCCATGGCCTATGATTAGAAGTTCAGGCTTGGGCAGAACCGGCTCGATAAAGATATCCATGGTCCCTCCGCAGGGCATGCCCACGCCCAGTTGCTCATCGCTCATATCCACGGTAACCATCCGCGGCTTCTCCGTTTCAATGCAACTGATGGCTTCGCTACGTACGGCACTCTCCGCGCACCCGCCGCCCACCCATCCCAGCAGCAGTTTGCCAAAGGGATCGATAATGGCCTTGGAACCGCGTCGGGCCGAGGAAGAGCCCTCCACCCGAACCACCGTAGCGATGGCGAACGGTTGGCCCAGGGAGGCGAGTTCGGCCGCTTTGGTATAGAGGTCTGAGAACATCTATAGGGGGTTATCATAAGCTTTTGCTGGTTCGCGCTTCAACCACGGGGATAAGCCTTGTATAGCGAGCAGGTACTCGCCCATTACGCCAATCCGCGCAATGTCGGGAGCGTAACCGAGCCTTCCGGCAAGGCGCTGGTAAAGAGTGCGCTCGACAGTGACACTGTGCTGATCTCTTTACGCATCGACCGCGGCGTCATTCAAGAAGTGAAATTCAAGTGCATGGGATGCGCGGTGGCGATTGCCTGTTCCTCCATGGCCACGGAGATGGTGTTAGGCAAAACCGTGGACCAGGCGTACGCCATCACCGAGCAGGCGGTAGCCGAGGCCTTAGGCGGCATCCCCGAATACAAGATGCGCTGCAGCAATCTGGCCCCCGCCGCCATCCGCAACGCAATAGACGACTGGAGAAACCGCCCCAGTCATTGACAAGACGTGTAACCGAACTCCGCTTGAATCACATCCCCTGCCGCCAAACAACCTTCCCACCCACCACCGTCAGCACCACCTTGGTCTTGCCCACGCTGCTGGCCGGCACCTGAAAAAGATCTTGCGAAAGCACGATCACGTCCGCAAGTTTGCCGCTTTCGAGCGAGCCAACTTTGTCCTCCATGAACTCGGCATACGCGCCATTGCGCGTATATCCGGCCAGCAGTTCTGGTAGCGTGAGCCGCTGGTCGGGATAGAAACCTTCTGCCGGCTGCCCATCGATGGTCTGCCGGGTGAGGGCAATCTGCATCGTAGGGAAGGGATTCAGCGTATCCACCGGCCAATCGCTGCCGTTGATCATCAACGCCCCGCTGGCCGCCAGGTCATGCCAGCGAAGTCCTTCCGACAGTCTGCCTGCGCCCACGTTGTCCGCCCACGGCTCATCACCCCACGGCGCCCCCAGCGAAGGACAGCACCATGGCTGGATGCTCACGATTACTCCCAGCTTGGCGAACCGGGGCACATCCACTGGCTTGATGGCTTCGATATGCTCGATGCGCCAGCGCCGGTCTCGTGGGCCATCTTCTTTTTCCACCGCCTCGTAGGCATCCAGCGTCGTCCGTACCGCCCCGTCGCCGATCGCGTGGGTCATCACCTGGTAGCCATGCTTGTCCAATGCCAGAAAATCCCGGCGAAACTCCTCCGGCGTATAGAGTGTCGATCCCTTTTGTCCGGGCGTGTTCGCATAGGGCTCGAGCATGGCGGCGGTATGAGTCTCGATCACCCCATCGGCAAAAAACTTGATGATGCCGGCTCTTACCCAATCATCGTGAAAGCGCCTTCGGGCCTCGTCGAAGGTCGCCAACTCCTCCGGCGAAATGGTATGCCGCACCCCCACATCCGTGGCGAATGCGGTGGTCATGCGCACCGTCAACTCTCCCCGCTGGTGAAGCTCCTGGTATAACTCCATCTCGGGAATGTCGCCGGTGGCATTCACCACCCCGGTCACGCCGTGGCTGTTAGCCTCCACCATGCCCAGCCGGATGTGGCTCAGCTTCTGCTCATGGGTCACCGGCAGCACGCTGAGCACCAGGTTTTTTGCGCCTTCCTCCAAAACCCCGGTCGCCTCTCCGCTCTTGGCGTCGCGCACGATGATGCCGCGCACGGCCGCTCCTCCAGCGCCAGGATTGGGCGTCGCATGATGGATGTTGGCCGCGGCCAGAGCCTGCGAGTTCACCCACAGGCTGTGCCCATCGGAAGACAAGAAGGCCGCCGGCCTGTCAGGAAAGGCCTCGTCCAGCAGCGCCTTGGTGGGCAGCCCGTCGGCAGTAGGGAAGAACCCGTAGTTCCAGCCCGCCCCATAGACCCACTTCTCGTCCGCTTTCGCCTTTGCCAGCGGATGCGCCTTTGCATAGTCGAGCAGAGTCTGCCGCACTTGCTCCACCGTCTTGGCATCGTAGAGCAGCACGCCCGCCAACCCCGCGCTTCCCCACAAAAAGTGAGTGTGGGTATCGAGGATGCCTGGCATAGCCATGCGTCCGCCCAGGTCGATCACCTGCGTCCCGGCTCCGCGATACTTCTCCACCTGCCCATTGGTCCCGGCCAGCACGATCTTTCCCTGCCGGATAGCGACGGCTTCCGCCCAAGGTGCGGCGGGATTAGAGGTGTAGATATGCCCCTTCACCAGCACCAGGTCAGCCGGTGGTGTAGCTTTGCAGCCAACCAGTCCGCACCAGAGCAACAAGCCAATAGCCGCCGTCTTAACTCCGGAACGCAACAGGCAAAGACTTCCTATGGATCTTGTTCGCACCTGACTCTCCTCAATAATGTGGCCTGGGTTGGCACAGGGTAGCATGGCCATTCTTTGCCACCGAATCTTCTCTCACGGGCAAATTCGCTTGCTTGCCGGTAAGTGCGGGTGGGATACTTCCAGTGAAATTAAGCACAACTGAACGCGCGGGACCAGGGCCACGAACGGGCGCGAGTGCTCTGGAGGCTGCATTGGCAACCACCGCAGGAGTCGGTTTTGATGAGGGCGGCGTCCCCCCTGGGGTTGCAGAGGAGGTCGCCGGACCGCCCCATATCGAATTAAATCCCTTGCGGCCGGTCACCCGGGCAGAGCGCATCAGCAGCATGGATGTGCTGCGCGGCTTCTCCCTGATGGGCATCCTGGTGATGAACATCTGTGATTTCGCATACGGATTTTCGAATTACGCCTTTCCCCTCAGCACCGTGAAGCCGGTGTTTGATGGTCCACACTGGAAGATCAATACCGCTGCCTGGTTTATGCGCTGGATCTTTGCTGAGGGCAAGATGCGGGCGCTGTTTTCCATACTGTTTGGGGCGGGCGTGATTTTGCTGACCGAGCGGGCGCTGGCCCGAGGGGCGGGCATACGCGTCGCGGATATCTACACCCGGCGGAACATGTGGCTGGTGCTTTTTGGCATGTTGCACGGATACCTGATCTGGAGCGGCGACATCCTGTTCTACTACGGCCTGGCGGCTCTGCTGTTTCTCTTTCCATTTCGCAACGTCCGCGTCCGGCGGCTGATGTGGGTGGCAGGCATCCTGCTGGTGATCAATTCCGCATTGGCGGTGGGCGCTCAGTACGGCATGTGGTCCAGCGCCAAGAAGGGAGCGGCAAAGGCGAATGTCAAGCTGGCGCAACACCAGGCACTCACGGAAGATGACCAGGACGCCCTGAAGCAGTGGACGGATGCCCAGGACCGGTGGCGGATGCCTGCGAAGAAGAGGGACAAAGACATTGCCGCCATGCAACGGGGGTACTTGAAGGCGCAGGGACATGTGGCGCACGAAGTGTTAATGGGCGAGCTCAAAGGGTCCTATTTCGGGTTCGGCGATTGGGTGGGGATGATGTTGCTCGGCATGGCGCTTTACAAGAACGGCTTTCTGCCCGGCCGGTTGAGTATGAAGACGTACGCGTGGATTGCGCTGATCGGGCTATCGCTGTCGTGGGGCGTGAGCGGCTTTACCGCATGGAAGGCCTGGGCCGGACATTTCGACATGTTCAAGACTTTGTTCTGGATGCAGACTCCCTATGACCTGGCGCGCGTTGCCGGCGCGCTGGGAAATGCAGCGCTGCTCTTGCTTTTGCTGAAGTCGGGAAGTCTGAAGTGGCTGTTGCAGCGGGTCGCGGCGGTGGGACAGATGGCGCTCTCGAATTATCTGCTGACCAGCATCACCATGATGGTGATCTACGTCTGGGGACCCTGGCACTGGTACGGCTACGTGGAGTACTACAAGATTTACTACGCTGTGGCCGGGATGTGGATTTTCAATATGGCCTTCAGCTCCATCTGGTTGCGGTACTTCGAGTTTGGGCCGATGGAGTGGGTGTGGCGTTCCTTGACCTATTGGAAGCGGCAGCCCATGCGGGTTCGCGCAGCGGTTTCGGTGTCCGCGTAGAAGAATCAGCCAACAAACTTCATCCGTTCCGCTTCCGATGGTAGCAGGCAAACTTCATACTGCGCTGTCAGCCGATAGCGGTTACGCGCGAACATGCGATAGGCAGCGTTGCGCGCAAACAGCGGCACCGCGCGCAGCATCTTTCC
Source organism: uncultured Acidobacteriaceae bacterium (assembly GCA_963711525.1). Classification (GTDB taxonomy): domain Bacteria; phylum Acidobacteriota; class Terriglobia; order Terriglobales; family Acidobacteriaceae; genus PALSA-350. Next base: position 102,980 of record CAVQEO010000002.1, read on the forward strand.
CATGCACGCGCCGCATAGACCGTCATAGAGCATCAACGCGCGGCCTTCCATCTGATGGTTCATCACGTCTTCGCTCATCCTGGCCCCCGCCAGTCATTGTCTAACCTGGGCTCATTACCCAGGGGTTGGCATCCATCCTTACCTGCGCGCTCTCTCCAGCTCGAAAATCCTCGCGTAGACCTTCTCATACGCCTCCACCATGGTTACGAGAGAGAATCGTTCCTGCACTCTCTGCCGGCAGGCATCGTCCTTGATCGAAGGCACCCCATCAAGCGCTTTCACTGCCTCGGCCACATCGTTCACCAGAAATCCCGTCACGGGCTGCTCGATCACCTCGCGGCAGGAGCCAAGGTCCATCGCAATCACCGGAACCCCAGCCGCATTGGCCTCGGCCAGCACCAGCCCAAAGCGTTCCGGGATGGTGTTCAGGTGAAGCAGGGCAAAGGTGCGTGCAAACAAGGCATTCTTTTCCTCCACGCCAACCGGCCCCAGGTACTGGATCTGATCGTCGAGGTGCGGCTGAATCTCATCCCGGAAGTAGTTCGTATCCTGCACAATCCCGGCGATGAGCAACTGCCGCCCACTCCGGCGTGCGGTCTCGATCGCCAGGTGGACCCCCTTGTCCGGATGGATCCGCCCAATGAAGACAAGCTCCTCCCCTCTGCTCCTTCGTTGCGGGTAGAGAGTGAGGTCGATCCCGTTGTAGACCGTCGCCAGGTAATTCAGGCCCGGTGCGCGATCCGAATCGCTAATGGAAACGAAATATCCGTCCTTGTACTTCTCGTAAACCGGCATGATGCGGGGCGAGGAGAAGCCGTGAATCGTGGTCAGCACAGGTGTCTTCACCAGCCGCGTATAGGCCAGCGCCATAAAGTCATAGTGGCTGTGGATCAGGTCAAACTCCGCGGCGTGCTCAAAGGCCTCTGCGATGTGCAGGTATTCGGCTACCTTGGGATCAATGGAGCGATCCTCTTCGTAGCCCTTGTCCACGACCGCATGAAGCTTGGCGCGGGTGAGCGAATCCCCGCTGGCGAACAGCGTCACGTCCCAACCCCGGGCCACCAGCCCTTCAGCGACGTTGCCGGCCACCGTCTCCCACGCGCCATACTGCCGAGGCGGCGTGCGCCACGCAACAGGAGACAGAATTGCGACTCTCTTGTTCGACAATGTGGTTCCCTAAACCAGCAAAACTGTGCGGCTCCGCCTGCAATTCTTTCAGCCACTAGCTAATTCCCCATGGAAGAGCCACCCCACCCTTTGTCATCCCGACCGGAGCGTAGCGAAGCGGAGGGACCTGCAGTTCCACTCAACCACAAACAAACGCAGAGGAAACCAACCTCTACGCCATTGCAGCCAGCACATCATCCAGCGCCACCGTGGCAAAGCCAGAGGCGTGATCGGCCAGCCCATAAGGAATAATCAATTGCCCCTGGTGCAGCAAGGCGCCGCAGGAATAAACCACATTGGGCACATACCCTTCACGCTCGCTCGGCTCCGGTGTCATCATCGGTTCACGCAGCCGGCCGATGACTTTGGAGGGATCTTTCAAATCGAGCAGAAAGGCGCCAATGCAGTACTGGCGCATCGGTCCCACTCCGTGGCTCAACACCAGCCATCCGGCATCGGTCTCGATGGGTGATCCGCAGTTCCCAATCTGTATCAGTTCCCAGGGAAACTTGGGCTTCAGCAGCAACTGGCGTTCGTTCCAGAAGTGCACATTGTCCGAACGCATCAGGAAGATATTCTCGTTGTCTTGCCGCGAAAGCATCGCGTAGGCGCCATTCACTTTCCGGGGAAACAGCGCCATGCCTTTGTTCTCCGCCTCCGGGCCGTTCAATGAGATAAACCGGAAGCGCAGAAAATCGGAGGTCTCGAGCAACTCCGGCATAATGACCCTGCCGTCGTAGGCAGTAAAGGTCGCGTAGTACACATGCGAGCCGTCGTCCTGGCGGAAGCGCACAAAACGGGCGTCCTCAATGCCGTTCTTTTGCGAGGGCGTGGAAGGAAAAATGATGCGCTCAGAGAGATCCTGCTCCGGCTCAAACTGCACCTCGTAGTTGGACCGGGCCAGCATCCAGATACTCTGCGCCCGCAGCTGATCCTCCCCGGCCTCTCCATGCGCCTGGCCGGAGTGTTCGAGCTCCGCAGTAAGAGCGTCGCGCAGCGTCGTCAGCCCAAATGAGTTTCCCAACCTGTCCAGCACCCGGCTGGTAAATGCGCTCTCCAACCCTAGTTCGAAGAGCTTTCGCTGGAACAGAGGCCCTTCGTACACCGTGTTGGCGATCTGCCGTGGCTCGGTGAGCAAGCTGCCCGCCGGATCCACCTCGATCCTCAGATCGCGATGGACGATGCCGCTGCGAAAGGTGACGGAGGAGATATGTCCTTCCCCGGTCGCGCGCAGGCTCAGAACAAAGCGCACCGCGCCCTCCGGCAAGCCCGTCTGGTCAGGGTGCGGCACCATCGAGGGGCTGAACAGCGCCGCCGCTTCCAGTGAGTATTCGGCCAGAAAGTAGGCGCCGATCAGAAGCCTTCGCTGGGTAGAGAACTCGGCATGTGCCGGTATCAATTCCCGCAATTGCTCAAATCGGTCCAGGAAGCGTTGCTGCAGATGCAGGTGCCGCTGCGCAAAGCCGGCTGAGACCTGCTGCAGCAGCTGGCCCACCATCGCCTCCGGCACGGCCATGATTCTTTCGATGATCCCGCTAATTCGTCGCGCATCCCCAGGCTCAAACTGCCGTAGAAGAACTCGTGACGGATCTGGCTTCAGGACGGTCTTGGAACGTTTCAGAGGAATAGCCAGGGAGATCACGTTTTCCAGGGCAGTCGCATTTCCCATTGGGGGGTCTCGTTTCTTGTCGCCTGCCTCTATAGTCGTTTCCGCGGGCATTCTTGTGCAGCTTTTTCAGGGGAAATCCGCACAAACGTGCTCTCCCGGCATACATCTTTAAGGGAATCGAACCAGAATGCGTCTAATGCATGGAGATGGGCAACGGAGGGTATTCCTCCGCCATGATCGGTTGCTGGAAGCTGGTCAGCATATTCTGCGCCTGGCGCATCTCCACCAGCGACAGCAGAAAGGCCAGCGTGGACTCAGCTCCCTGGTTCCCGTTCACCCGGTCTATGTGCAACCCATCGCGGCAGCCGCCGGTTTCGGGTACGTAGAGCTCGAGGCCGAGGTCATTGCCTCCGATGAACCAGTCGAAGGCATGTTGCGCCTGCCGATACCAACGCACATCCGCCGTTGCCCGATAGGCTTCGAGGCAGGCTGCGACCGTTGCCTGGGCTTCGATCGGCTGCTGATCGAAGTTAGCGCGGGCGCCGCCGCGGTGATAGAAGCCGTTGCTGCCGATCGGCCGCAGATGGCCTTTTTCCGTGGTTTGCTGCTCCGTCAGCCAGCTCAGGGTATCGAGCCCACGCTGCAAAACAGCTTCGTTCCCTGTGGCCCGTCCACTCACAATCAAAGCATGGGAGAGCCTCGCGTTGTCGTACGACAGCTCCTCCTCAAACCAGTTCCAGTCAGCATGCGCGTGCCGGTCGTAGAGCTCCATCAATCGGGTTGTCAGCGTCTCGCGCGTCTGATTCACCTGGCTGTCACCGCCCAACCGGCGCAGGTACTCATGGATGCCCAGCAGCCCGAAGGCCCACGCTCGCGGTGAGCTGAACTCGGTCAACGCCGGCAAGGCCCGCGCGAACAGCTGCCCGGCCATCATTTGAAAATTGCGCAGCGGCGATCGCCCTACACCCACACCCAGCGCCCACAGCGCCCGGCCATGACTGTCCTCCGATCCCTGTTCGTCGAGCCAGTGGCGATCGAAACTCATGTGGTTATGAAATCGTCCGCTCGCCGGGTCGAAGGCATGATGCAAAAAGGCAGCGCTGGTGCTTGCCAGGCTCCGCTCCTGTTCCGCATCGTCTGCCAACTCCCCGATCAGCACCGCCAGGATAAAGGCTCGGGCATTATCGTCGGTGCAGTAGCCTTCGCTGAAATTGGGCACACTGAAGATGGCATGCTGAAAGACGCCGGTGGAATCCGTCATCCGCGAAAGATGCGTCAGCTTCAGCTCCGGCAGTTCACGGTGCTTCTGGTCCAGCGTCTTGATGGCGAGTGATTTTCGCGATAACGGCGCGCCTTCCAGGCGAGCGAGTTCGAAGCTGTGCATATACAGCTGGGCCACGTTCGACCAGATCATCTCCCGCCCCAGCCGGTAGGCGTTCTTGCGCATGGCATTCCGCCGCGTGTCATCGCGCAGCAGGCCAAGAATCTGGTCTGCCATCGCCGCCGAGTCGGCAAACGGCACCAGGGCGCCCCGGTCGTCCGCGAGTAGATCCGCCGCGTGCCAATACGGGGTCGAAACCACCGCCTTGCCGGAACCGAAGGCAAAGGAGAGCGTGCCCGAGGTGATCTGCGCCGCATTCAGGTAAGGAGTGATGTATAAATCCGCGGCGCCCATAAACTCCTTCAAGTTCTCCGGGTCCACGAACTGGTTGCAGAAGATAACGTGTTTCTCCAGCTTGTTCTTGGTGGCCAGAATTTCCAGGCTCAGCCGGTAAGCTTCCCCATGATTGCGTATCTCATTAGGGTGGGTCGCGCCCAGCACGATGTACACCACATCGGGAAACTCGGCCAGAACCGCCGGCAGGGCACTGAGCACATATTCGATGCCCTTATTCGGCGAGAGCAATCCGAAAGTAAGCAGCACCGTGCGGCCCTCTACCTGAAACTGGTCTTTGAAGTAGGTCGGGTCCACAAACCCAACATCGAGAATGCCGTGCGGAATCAGGTCAATCTTGCTCAGCGGCGCGCCATAGATTTCGTGTAGCATCTGCCGTCCGCGATCCGCCATGACTACCAGCCGCGTGGAAAGGGCGATCAGTTCCTCGATCGCGCGTCGCTGGTCGGCCTTCGGCTCGCGCAAAATGGTATGCAGCGTAGTCACCACGGGCATTTTCAACTCCCGCAGCATGGCCAGAACGTGGCCTCCGGCCGGGCCGCCGAATATCCCGAACTCATGCTGCAGGCACACGATATCGACATCGCTGATGTTCAGAAAATCCGCAGCGCGCAGATAAGACGGCAAATCCTGCTCTTCGATCTCGAAGCGAACTACTTCCGGATAGTCATACCCGTCCTCAATATCATTGACGGAGACGCACAGGCACTGGCTCTGCGGATATGCGCTCTGCACCGCCGACAGCAGATCGGTGGTGAACGTGGCGATGCCGCACTTGCGTGGCAAGTGGTCACCCACGAAGGCGATCTTGCGGGTAGTTGCGTTCTCGTTCAATAGGACTCCGTTCGCCACCATGCTTCTGGACTCTTCCGTATTCGAATATGTGGTGCGCTGAAGTGCGTAAGGGAAAAGTCGTAGCAATAAAAGAGAGCTACCCTATGGTACCAAGCCAACCATTCCGCGCATTGGAATCCGCTTAAGCCTCACCTATGGGATGCTTTCTCTTGTAATTTCGAAACGGAATCGAGCGTGGCGCTGGGCGTGATAGGGCTGCTGCGGGCGATGCTGGCGGTGACGGGGATCTTCGGGATGGCGCCGTATGTCGTCAACAAACGCATGCGGGAGTTGGGCATTCGCATGGCCTTGGGCGCGGATCCGGGCCAGATTCCTGCGGCCGCGCTGGGACGCTCGCTCCGGCTGCTCACCATCCGCTCCGCCTGCAGGTTGATTTTGGCTGTGCTGGCGCTTTAGCGCCGGCATCCCAGGGGCTTTTGCCCTGCGGTGTTGCTTTCCTGCCCGGCGCCGACATTTTCCGCAGCCTGTCTAGCTCCTGCGGTAATCAGCCCACAAACTTCATCCGTTCCGCTTCCGACGGCACAGGGCAAACTTCATACTGAGCGGTCAGCCGATGGCGATTACGCGCAAACATGCGATAGGCAGCATTGCGCGCAAACCGCGGCACCGCGCGCAGGATTTTTCCTAACACCCGCCAGCGGCCGCCCAGGAGCAACAGCATAGTCACCGTAACGTCCGACTGCGTCAACAGCCTCTCGTGCTCCGAGCCGGCATCGAGCACCAGGTAGACACTATTGCTCTTGAGCATCGCCTCGCGGTCGATCCCACTCCGGGAGAGTATCTCCGCGGCGAAGGCAGACTGCTGAGGAGCAAAACGAAAGCGATCGGCGTGGTCCCGTTGGATCACCCATTGCACCACACTGTTGCACACGCCGCACAGCCCGTCGTAGAGCATCAACGCGCGGCCTTCCACCCGATCTCCGGTCACGTCTCCGCTCATCGCCGGCCCTACTACTCATTATCTAACTACGAAACAGAATGATCAAAGAGAAACCCAAGCCCGGGATCGAGCGCGCTGGAACTCTCATAAGTCCTGCTTGTGGCATGCTTTCTCTTGTAACTTGGAAACGGAGTCCTTCTCGTCCATGAAACTAGCCATCATCACAGGAGCGGCCCAGGGCATCGGCCGCCGTACCGCTGAGATCTTCGCCGTCGCCGGCTATTCCCTCGCCCTGATGGATCTGCAACCGTGTACGGCAACCTTGGCCGGCATCCGCGCCATCGGCTGCGACGCGCTCGACTTTACTGGTGACATCTCCGACGAATCGGTGGTAGAAGCCGCTGCCGAAGCGATACGCCTGCGCTGGAACGGGTTCGACGTTCTGGTCAACAACGCCGGCATTAGTTCGATTGCCCGGGCGGAGACCGTAGATGTCCAGACCTTCCGTCGCGTCCTCGAAGTAAACCTGGTCGCGCCCTTTCTTCTCGCCCGCACTTTCGGGAAGGTGATGCTGCAGCGCCGTTCCGGCTGCATCGTGAACGTGGCCTCCATTGCCGGACTTGCCGGCATTGCGGACCGCGCCGCCTACAACGCATCCAAACACGGGCTGATCGGGCTCACCCGCACGTTAGCGTCGGAATGGGGAGGTCGCGGCGTACGTTGCAATGCCGTCTGCCCTGGCTGGGTCAAGACAGAGATGGATCTTGCCGATCAAGCGCAGGGTAGTTACACCGATGAAGACATTTTCGAAGTAAATCCGATGGGTCGCTTTGCCACACCGGACGACATCGCCCGCGCCATCCTATTCCTCTCCGATCCGGAGCAAAGCGGATTCATCAACGGGCAGGCTCTTCCCATCGACGGCGGCTGGACCACCGACGCCAGCTGGCAAAGCCTGCGCCTGGGTCACCGCTAGCCGCGCGGATTCTTATATCCCTATGATCACCTTGGCGGCTAAGTCCTTTATTTAATCAAGATGATCAAGCTAATTCATTTGATCATCTTCATACCTGAGCGACAAACGCCTCTCGGACAAGCGTCCTGTTGCCACAAGAATGGCTCGATGGTCGCGATCTAAATCGCGCACGCTAACGGCAGATGAAACCTATCTGCTTTATCAATGACCTACTGTTAAGATGCGGGCTTACCGTTGGCATGCATCCTAGCCATCCACACCAGGGTTGGTTTAACCCTACATCTGTCCCTGGCTAGCGCGTTTTTCGCTGCTCGGGGGGACGATACCTTTCAATCGTAAATAGGTGACCATGTTCCCGTAGTGTTCGTCGGTGTGTGCTGTATTGACTGACAATACCGTTAGCCTTGCCAGATCGTAGTTCATCATTTTCACAGACTGGCTGCCCTGCGCGTCAGTCATGCCGGCATACACCTTATTGCAGTAGGCTATCGCGTCCTTCAGTTCGATCACTAGATCGGCCTTCGAGGTCTTGGTTTTTTCGATGGCTTTCATGGGATTCGGTTCGCCGGCAGCCGTCGAGCAAAAACCGTACTGAGCGTCAGCCACGTGGCCGACCAGTTGGCCAAAACTGCGCACCTCCGGGGTTGGCTTGAACGAGTAGTTTTGCTCCGGCATCTTCTCGGCGGCAGCAACAACTTCGCCGCTGACCAGTGTGTAAACGCCTTTTTCGCTGGCGGTGATCGGATTCGACGGCGCAGCCGGCGGCTCTTGTGAGTGCAGGGCAACCGGAGCGGCTGCCAATGTGATGAGCATGAAACAGAGTCTCTTATTCACGTGGACCTCCATGGAAAATGATTTGGGCACGTCATTGGATCGAGAATAAGCGTACAGCTTCGGCGCTATGTCACAACGACGCAACGAATTGCAAAAAGTTGTGAACCGAATTGTTGTGGCGGTTTTGGCGGCGGCTATTCCAGCGAATCGTTCCGCAAGGGTCGATCCAGTGATTGCACTACGGAACGAGTGAGTTTGAGCCCCCTCTACGTGGGGCTGCCCAACGTGATCCTATGGCGCGCTCCCCAGCGCTCCTTTATCTTCCTTCCACAATTGATGGGCAAAGATCAGATAGACGCTGGAGGTCCAGGTGTATGCAGGGTCTCGCAAGGGCGCGCCAGTTTTCGCATTGAAGTTTTCAGACATCCCACTTTGCTGCGCCATTCTGCAGAAATCAACCCGCAGATCGTGTGCGAGACCGCGCTGACCGGCTGAATCCAGCCCTTCGGCCAGGAGCATAGTCGCAGGCGCCCAGATGGGTCCCAGCCAGTAGCCATCTTCCGTGTAGTACTTGCTGGTGAGCGCTTCACTCGAGAAGCCGTAAGAAGTGCGAAATCTGCCTTGACGCGTAAGTCCCTCAACCAGCTTTTGCTGCACTCTAGCAGGAAGCTTGTTCCCCAAAATGAGGGGCATATAGAGTAACAGGCTCTCCGATTCAACCTGCTGTCCGTTGTCTGCCCGGATCGCCACAAAGTGATCTTCTTTCCAGAGCATGGCCAACATTTTATTCATTAGTTCATCGGAGCGAGATAGCCACCGTTGAGCGTCCCGTTCCTTCCCCAGCTTTCGCGCCATGGTAGACAGAGCGTCCATCTGTAGGATTAGAAAACTGTCCAGATCGGGCGTTTCTACCGGTATCCCCGACAGCATGACCGTGGAGTTGTCCCATCCGGAATCATTGCCATGGTTGTACTCAGGCAGGCCGTCACCGTTCGAGTCGCGATAGCGGAAATACCACTCAGTCCACCGGGAGAGTGGCTCATAAGCCTCGGCTAAATGCTTCGCGTCACTATAGCCGCCGTGCTCCATCATCCATTGCAGCGCCCAGCCATGAATCGGTGGCTTGGAGTAGTTATAAGCTTTGAACGAATCTCGAATTTCATCTGGCAGAGCACCATGACGTTCCTGGTTGTCGAAAACCACCATAAATTGTTGCCACGCAAGGTCAGGGTCTCTGAAGGACAAGGCCATTGCATTGAAGCAGTGATCCCAGGACCATACATTCGCCATCCAGTTCTTTGACATGAGCATCGCTGGCCGGTCCAGAAATCCCATGGGCGCTACCACGCTGGCCCAGTTCGTATACGCAGCCAACTCCGCACCCGCCCCGAACTCAGAGGAAACCGCAGGCATTCGTTCGAGCCACTTCTGGTAGTCGCGCTCCACGGTTCGCACACTCGCAGCGAAGTCGCCGCCAACCGTATGAGGGGTCCAGACACTGTCGTATGTGTCGATCTCTCCCTCGAGCCAATGGGAAGTTGGATCAGGAACAAAGGTCGCGGAAACGTTCTCGTTCTCTGTCCCGGTCCACGATCCGGAGACGCGTAGACTGCCATCCACAGCCCATAGCATGTATTTTTCGGTGCTCCGATAGCTATCATGAATCTCCCAGTGGCGGTTGCCGCTTGGAACGACAATCGTGGTTGCCGAAGGGATAAACCGAAGCGAGACTCCCCGGCCACGGAAGCGAACCTGATCCGTTTCCGAGAAACAGACATCCACGCTTCCCGCTGCCGCCTCCAAATGGAGGCGAGCAGGGCTGGCTGTAGCCTCGAACGGTACCGGGGAATCTCCCGCGAGTAACTCCACGCGAAAAACAGGATGCTGCTCACCCGTGCCGCCATGCATGTTCCGCAGATACACTCCGGAATGAGCATCGGGAGCCCGTTCGCCCGAAAGCTTCGAGAACGCCAGATATGAGCCATACCGGCTGAATGGAACCTTGGCGATGTCGAAGGTGATGTTGCCGGAATAATGGTACTGGGCCGCCGTCTCTTCGGCTAAAGCTAAGCCGGAAGGGATGAGAATGAAGCAGAGCCCCATGAAACAACGCATTTTGTACAGAAGGTGTCCTTGTGCCAAAGTCGAGCTCGCGTAGATTTACTAGCGAACAAACTAAGCAAAGCGGCCTAGATCATTCTGCTGCACTACGCAAGGGAACATGGAAGCACATTTGTGACAACGCACTGTACGGTACAGTAGTTCAAAAGTCAGGAAATTTAGGGTCTTCGCCTGCTCCGTCGCGTGAGGTGCAGTACGTAAGGCTCGCCGCTAAGCGCTACCAATAGTGTGCGGCGACTATAGTGGCGGCGCCAGGATCGCTCTTGAGAACCACGGTACGCAGCACTAGCTCTAGATTCTTGTTAGCCCAGTCTTTCGGGGCGGTTGCTGTAAGCGCTTTGAGAGCTTCTGCGTTGGTAACGAATTGTCCTGCGGCGCGAGTGCCGAAGGAGGTAACTCCAGCGACAATAATCACAGGATTGCCGGTCTCTGAATTAAGTAGCCTGGCGACGATTGCGTAGTCTTCTCCGTTGGCACGATTGGCATCGAGCTTGGAGGACCAGCCCCTTCTTGTTCCGCCTGACTCCTGAATCGGTTGCCGTCCATGCTCGCTGCCGTCAAGTGCGAAAGGTAGATTGTGGGACAGCTTCAACGTCAAGAAATTGTTGTAACCACCAACCAGAACTGACGGCGACTCACGCAGGTCGCCAATGGATATATTTTCTCCCGCCCGCACATCGAAACTACGATGTTGGGACGTCAGCAAAGAAGCGACCCTCACATTTACCGACATGTCTCCAACAGTAGTGAATTCATAGTTGATCGGGTACAAGTCGGCCGACGTCAATGTCTCCCCTGGGGCGAGCGGAGACAAATAGAGCATCATCCCATCGCTCTGCTCATGTTCCTGCGGATGTTCCCGTTTGGATACGAAGCTAGCTGTCGGCATGTAAACAGCGTTCGTACCGGTATAGATCAAGACAGGCTTCGAACTCTGAAGCACGGGCGCCCAAAATTTATTCAACACGTTTTGTGAACCGCCGCGCCTGATAACGAAAACCAGAAAAAGGAGCAAGCAAGCAAACATTACCCCGGCCACCCGGACCCGCGTGGCCGTCAGTGCCTTGGATAGTTTGAGAATTGGGATCGAGGAGGCCGGAGATATTTTGGCGGTGGCCTGAATCGGATTCTGTGGAAGATCAGAGGGCCGCACCTTGTCGACGGGCGCCTGTTCAGGGAGAAATTCAAAAATCGCTCGATACGACCCAGAAGGAATGGCGATCTTGATCTTGGCCTGGCTGGATTCTTCGCTCAAGTAATACTGCGCCAGCCTTTTGCGCACTTCTCCCACTCTGGCACGGACGATGGGATCGTCTCCCGTGTTGTAGTCTGGACTTCTGCCGAAGACCTCAACTCCGATGACCCGCTCTTTGAGCGATTCCTCCCCTCCCTGACCGGACTTTTCGACTAGATATCGCAGTAAGTTTTGGCACTGTCTGCTGGAACTGAAGGGCGCGCTCCGCAGGATCTCTTGCAATTCCACATCGAGCCGGACCGAAGAAACGCTGGTTTGTACCCGTTGGTGGTTCGCATCTTTTTCGCTAACGGTCATAAGGGCTAACAGTTCATAAGCGACGTCTCACCAATCTATCTGACGTGTCCACTCTACGCCCAGTCTACGGCCTGCGCAAGCGTGCTATGTCTTTTAGAATGTTTTACTTCATGGGAGTCCTGGCTGCACCGCAACGATTCTCACCCAAATCAATTGCTCTTCGCAAACGCTACATTTGTTGACCGAACCGCAAGGTCGCGACGTTCGCTTTGTGATCAGGCATGGTGGATCCTTTGATTTAGATGTCGCGCCTGCTTACTTGCTGATCGATCTGCCGAATCAGAAAGCGCGCATGTCTTTGGAGTATCGGGAAGCAAATTGTCGTATCGATGTCTTTCTGAAATTCCAGTTCCCATAGATTCAACCACGCAACGACCACGGATACTGAAGGTTGACGCCATGCCTCTGCGTGTCCGGCTCAATCATCCCAACAAGGCGTCCCGGCGCAGTACAGTACTGAGCCCAGCACATTGAGTTGAACGCGGTATTTCGGCAACCGTACCGTACAAGACGTTGCCAACACCATCGCCTGCTATGCTGTCTTGCCAACAATCAGAAGAATGACGGGGAGCCGTCAGGCAAGCTCACACCTCGAGAGATCTGAACTCCGGCGCCTCGAGACGCCGAGACAGAATTCAAAGATTTCCACCTTTAGGAGGACCACATGACACCGCTTCATAAGACACAGTTTTTGTCTCGTCTTTACCGTCGTCTAGCTCTCGCTCAGGCAAACTGGAGTCGCACGGGGAGAATAGATTTTGTCCGCGTGACGCGAGCTCACGGCACAACACCCAGCTGTCACACCTCGAGAATTGCTAGCTACGTAGACGCTTTGGGTCCGCGTTGGCGCTCTCGCTCCATGCGACTGTTAGCCGTCCCGTTGTGTATAGCGTTCCTCGTTCTCTTTTCAGGGCAGAATGCTTGTGGGCAGGTGGTTACTGGTACTCTGACTGGCACCATCACAGATGCAACCGGTGCAACCATTCCAAATGCGAAGATCACCATAACTCAACTATCCACTGGTGTTCAGCGATCAGCGACTACCTCTGCTGATGGCCTCTACAACTTTTCATATCTGGCGCCCGACGACTACCGGGTGGAGGTGAGTGCTAGTGGATTCAAGTCTTTTACCCAGTCAGACATCACCGTTTCAGTCTCAACCGTCGCCCGGCTCAACGCTGTTCTTACTCCTGGAAACGCTTCGGAGACGGTCACGGTAACCTCGGCCCCGCCGCCACTGCAAACTGAAAGCGTAGAGGTAGCAGTCAACCTCTCAGCACGACAGGTCACCGACGTACCATTGGAAGCCCGCAACGTTCAGGGTCTTGCAGGCCTCGCCGCAGGCGTCACTCCGCCTCAACAAAGCTTCACCCAGGTCGAAGATCCGCAGCGCACCACGTTCTTCAATGCCAATGGCCAAGACAATTCGGCAAACAATACGATTGTCGACGGAGTTGACAATACTGACCCCCTCCTCGGCCTGAGCATCTACCTGCCCGCTCCGGAACTGGTCCAGGAGGTCCACGTCTCCACCAGCAACTACAGTGCTGAATTTGGCCGCGTTGCCGGTGCGGTCGTCAACGAGGCCACGCGCACAGGCACAAACTCATTCCATGGATCTTTATGGGAATACAACAAAGTCGCGGCGCTCATGGCGAAGAACTACTTCGGAGGGAGCCTGTCGAAGCCGCCGTTAACCTTCAACGATTTCGGCGGCGCCGTGGGCGGACCGATCATTAAGAACAACACATTTTTCTTCGGTGCCTATCACGGCGTACGCCAGCGTTCGTCAAGCACCTCGACCGGCACCGTTCCCCTGCCCGCTTTTCTTAACGGGAACTTTAGTGCGGTTCCCGGGATCGCTCTCTACAATCCATTTACCGGCAATCCAGACGGCACCGGCCGTACGCAATTTGCCAACAACATCATCCCTGCGAATCTCATTAGCGGGCCCGCGGCCATCATCGACAAGTTTTTCCCTGCACCCAATCTGCCCGGCATCACCAATAACTGGGTCACGAACATTCCTTTTAGCTACAACGCCGACAACTATACGGCCCGCATCGACCACAGCTTTACCGAGCAAACAAAAATATTTGGCGAGACCAATATCTCGAGATACACGACTCTCTCGCCTACTTTTTACCCCGAGCCCCTCGGAAACGGAGTCAACGCTAACGACGATACCTACACCGGGATCATCAATGTTACGCATGGATTTGGCCCCGGACTGCTCACCGAGCTGCGGCTGGCCTACAACCTATACGCCACCAACGTGGTCGATACGGATACGACCCTGGACAATGCTCAGGCTGGGATAGCGGATCCCAATCCATATCCGATCTCCACGGAGGGATTGGCATTCATGTATATAGGTACGACGAGTACCAGCACGACCGGGACATCGGCCATCAACGTCGGCGGAAGTCCGTACTACCCACTCAAAAATCGCGACAACCTGTTTCAGGTCGTGAACACATGGAGCAAGGAGGTTCGCAATCAATCGCTGAAGTGGGGCGGCGAAGTTCACAGAAATCGTATGGACCGCAGACAACCACAGGGACTCAACGGAGGCCCGCGCGGTGGATTTATTTTTCAGCCAGGAACTACCCAGCTCAATGGCGGACCTGGGCTGGGAACGTACGGGTCCTTTGTGAATTCCTTTGCGTCGTACCTGTTGGGCACACCGCAGGAGACGAGCCGCACTTTCATGACCCAGACACCGACCAATCGGCAGACGCAGATTGGGCTTTTCTTCCAGGACACTTATCACGCAACTCCCAAGCTGGTACTCGATCTGGGCATCCGGTATGACTATCTCGAAGCGGTGAAAGCGAAGGGGAAAGGAGGAGCATCGAACTATGACACAACCGACAACAGTCTTAATGTGGCCGGCTATGGCAGCGGACCCCTCGATCTGGCCAACGGAGTGGGCTCCCAGAATTTAGTCCAGCCGCGGGTTGGTTTTGCCTATAACATCGACAATAAATCGGTCATTCGCGGTGGGTTCGCAACGAGCGGCTGGGCAGGGAGGTTCGGCTTTACGGGCGGAACGCTCTCCACTCAATTCCCGGTCATCTACAACGTTCAGGATGGCAACACCGGAGGCTACGGCGTTACAGGAACCATCAATAGCCTGCCCGCCGTTAACTTTATTACCATCCCGGCAAACGGCATTATTACGAATGCGCCCAATCAGGCGTTTTTCGTCATGTCGCACAGAAACCCCATTCCCTACGTTGAAGCTTATAACTTGACCTATCAACGCGATCTCGGGCTGGGGTTTGTCGCCAACATCGCCTATGTGGGAAATGTGGGCCGACACTTACCCGCCGCCGTAGAGCTCAATGCCGCCGCCCCGGGGACCGGCACGGCCGGCCTTCCTTTCATTCAATACGGGCGCACCGCCAGCACCCAGCTGCGCATTGATTTAATCCCCAGCAACTACAACGCGCTGCAAGTGAATATGTCGCATAACTTCGCGTCAGGATACGCGATTACACTGGGATACGCATATTCGAAATCCATGGATGAGGGAAGCAATCAACCGGGCTTCATCGACAACCTCGATCTCGCACGGCAATACGGACCTTCCTCTTTCGACTCTACCCACAACCTGGTAGTGAGCCACATTTATGAAGTGCCTTTCGGGAAAGGAAAGCGATTCATGAATCAAGGGGGCATCGGGGCGTTTCTACTGTCAGGCTGGCAGCTCAATGGGATCTTACGTCTCGTGTCAGGCAATCCTTTTACGATCACTTCGGATGCGACGTCGTGCGATTGCCCTGGGAATAGCCAGTTCGGCGAGCAGGTAGGGCCCGTTCACTATCCGCACGGAATCGGAACCAGCCCATGGTTTTCGACATCTTCCTTTGCTCCGCCCCCGCCGGGACAGTTCGGAAACGTAGGTTCTAATTCGGTTCGCGGCCCTACTCTCAAGCAGTACGATTTCTCCTTGTTCAGGGGCTTTCACATCTGGGAGAATGTTGAGCTTCAGGGACGAGGCGAATTCTACAATTTGACAAATACACCCAACTTTTCCAACCCGGATGCTGCCGTCACTGACTCTAGTTTCGGACTTATTACGTCTACCGCTAACGGGGGGAATCAACGCGCAACGCAAATCGCAATCAAACTACTGTTCTAGTGCTTCACAATGGTGTCGTTGTTTCTTCTACGCCGTGTGAGCTTTGGCAGGGGCTGAGCTCTACGCTGCTCTGGAATTGTGAGCAGCGTAGAGCAACGCTGCCCGCGGGACGGCACAAATCTAATGAAACCTAACCCTAATGGTATCTGCACAGCGAGGAAAGAACAGGGCTCACTGCTCCGTTTTGCATTTTATCCAATTGCGCTCTTGCTGATGTTCAGTGCTTCGCTACTGTCTTTGGGAGAAACTCAGGCAGACTCGTTCGATCGCGTTTCCATCGGCGCATTTGATCCCGATGCCTGGAACGGGATTGTGTTCGATTCAAAAGCCTACGGGCAACCACTTGTTTTTGCCTTGCGAATAGGATCGAAGAGTGGAACCTTTCTTGATGGGGAACGGATTTTTGATGCCGTAAGCGAAGTGGGCCCCCATGCACCCGATGGCTCCTACGCTCTTGTGGGCTGGCGCCACTATCCTCGAACCGCCATGGTTACGTTGGAGTGGTCGCGCATAGATAGCACCACTGTAGTGGGAAGGCTCAAGGCTCCCGCAGATATTCAGCTGGTAATCGAGGCCTATTCACCCTATACGGATGATTTCACCGGCGCCTACCACATCGGCGCGGACCGGGGTGAAATTATCGGTGATCATCCCATCGATGGTCATTTCAATTCTGCGGCGCATCTTGTCGTCGCGACCGACCGGCCTGTGACCGGTGACGGCACCTTCTCTTCTGTAAGCCAATTGAGGAAGGTAATGGATGCCGGTCAATTGCCAAACACCGGCGATCAGTCGCGCCCCTCCTACGAAGATCATATGAGTGGTGCAGCGGGCCTGCAGTTTGTTACGGATGGGAGTTCCACCGCTCATTTCGTTGCCACCATCGGATGGCATGTTCCCGAATTGTCGGATGGTGCGAAACAGCTGCTTCAACCAGGAAAGATTGATGCGATCCTTGATAGAAAAGCCGCCCTCTATCAAGAGCGGAGGCCGCACATTCAGGGGCTCTTTAATGGTGCTCCCGAGGCGATCGGCAACTCGATGTTTTGGAACACGCTGTACGTACCTGCACTCGGCCTTGAGTTTCCGAGCATTAGCCGCCATTGGGCTAAACAGTTTGGCGGCTGGGTTGTGGGGGAATGGGACTGCTTCTTCGGTTCGCTCTTGACGAATGTGGAGGATACGGCGCAGACCTCGGCGGCTGTGCGCGCCATCCTGCTGTCGCAATCGTCGAACGGTGTTGTTCCAAATATTGATGGCGGCTCTGGAACCAGTCCCGACCGGTCCCAGCCTCCAGTTGGTTCTTACGCCGTGTGGAAGAACTATGAGCACAATCAGGATCGGGAAATTCTTGAGTGGGCTTATCCGCGCCTCAAGCTATGGCATGAGTGGTGGTTTAAGAATCGTGGCGATGGACAGCCGTGGCGAGATGGAAACCGTGACGGTCTACTGGAGTGGGGCAGTGATAAGGGATCGACACCCTCGGTGGGGGGGCGCGGACACCGGCAAGCCGCGAAATGGGAAAGCGGCATGGATGACAGTCCGATGTGGGACGATGTCACTTACAACCCAAGCACCTACACCATGGAGCTTGACGATGTCGGCCTAAACTCGCTGTATGCTCTCGACTCCGAATGCATGGCAAAGATCGCACGCATTCTGGGAAAGGACGAGGACAGTCGCGCGTTTACCGTGGATTATGATCGGATCAAGGCGGCCATGCGGCAAAAGCTGTGGAATGAGAAGGACGGAATCTACGAGAATCTTTATTGGGATGGCCATTTATCAAACCGCCTCTCTCCGACAAACTTCTACCCTATGCTGGCCGGCGTTGCCACGCCCGATCAGGCCAAAAGGATGGTCCAGGAACATCTCCTGAATCCTAAGGAGTTTTGGGGTACGTACGTAGTTCCTACCATTTCGCGCGATGATTCCGTTTTCCCAGACCAATTTTACTGGCGCGGCGACATATGGGGGCCTACCAATTACCTGGTCTATGAGGGACTGAATCGTTATGGCGACGACGAGGTCGCGCTGACATTTGCCGAGAAGAGCTACGATCTGTTCATGACTGATTGGCACGCCAATCAGCATACAAACGAGCAGTACTATGCGTGGGGTGGAAGCGCAGGCGGAGATAAGCACTATACGTGGGGTGCGCTGCTCTGTCTGATTCCGACCGAACAGTATATCGATGAGACGCCATGGGACGGCCTTCGCTTTGGCTCGCTGAACCCTCCTGAAAATGGTGAGCTGTCGAATATCATATGGAACCGTCATCGCTACGATATTGCGATCGGACCGGACCACACTGCGATGACGCGGGACCGGGATGTTCGCTTTGAAGCGACAGCTGGTGTTGTGGTGCGGCATTACACACTAGATTCGCGTGGTCTCTCGTTCGCCGTGAAAACGGTGCGCGCCGTGACCATTACGACGCGTGAACGTCCCTCTGGAACATTCTCCTTAAAGGTTGATGATCAGCCCAACCAAACCGTGGAGGTGCAGCATGGAGGCGTATCGTTTACAGTGCCTGCCGGGGAGCACTCCGTTGCAGAAACGTGGAGCGCTGCTCGCTGAGATGATCGGCGATCCTCGAGTCAGAACCATCCCTTTCTCTCGTGAAAGCTGGTCCGTAGTGAGGAAAAGTTTCGTGGAAACGGCCGACAAAAATATTCCAATTGCGATCGTTTATCTACTCTTTGCCATGCTTGCTCTCGGCCCCGCGAATGTTGCAGAAGCGCAGTCAGACGAGGGAGCTGCCCTGAGGATGCCGGTCGCGAATTCGAGCTCAGCAAAGGAAAGTGCTAGCTCCCAGCCCGTTTCCCCACAATATGAGCAGGTACAGCACCGGCTTGCGCGGGGATGGAATACATGGGATGTTCACAGCGTTATAACCCACGTGCTGTTGCCTGAGGGTCTCGCAATTCACATCGGTCTCGAGCACAACTCAACTGAAGGAGGAGATGCGTTTCTCCCCGATGCCCTCATCGGCAGACTTAACCCTGGCGCGGAACAGGTATTTCCAGGAGAACACTCCTGGGATGGCAGCTCTACTGATCTGCGCGTTTCCTGGAAGGGGCATAGTTGGCGGATCCAGAGTGCCCGGGAGGGAGACGACCTGGTCCTTCTTGCTACCCCGCTGCCGTCCAAGCCAATCTCCGCACTGCCCCCCACCATCGTCTTTTCTGTGAATTTCCTCTGGAATCGACCTGGCACCACCCTTAAGCATCCGGACTATATCGAGACCCGGGGAACGTCCGGCACTGTGCCGATCTACTGTACTTGTGCAAGTTCAAAGCAAGTCGCGGTTGTCGGCCCGGATGGCGCTGATCAGGGCACGGGGAATCTTAATCTGCCCGTGGAGGGCCCTTACTTCTCCACCGACTTCACGCAGCCGGTCGGTATCAGCAGCGGTAAACCTCGCACGGTTGGAGAGATCGAGTCTGTCATCGACCGGCAACATCGCTTGTACCAGCAGTCCGTCGCAGCGGCCGGCAAAGCGGGTCCGATCGTAGATGCGATCGAAACCACTCTAGGCTGGGATACCATCTTCGAACCGCAAAAGCGCCGGGTCGTTTCTCCGGTTAGCCGGGTCTGGAGCGTTCGATGGGCAGGCTACGTTATCTTCGATTGGGATACGTTCTTCGCCGCTACCATGGCGTCCATTGGAAGCCGGGATTTGGCTTACGCCGATGCGATTGAAACACTCCACGAGTCCACCAAACAGGGGTTTGTACCCAATTACGCGCGAACCGGCGGCTGGAAAAGTTCTGATCGTTCGGAGCCTCCGGTTGGGTCGATTACCGTGCTTGGCTTATACCAAAAGTTCCACGACCGCTGGTTTCTGCAGGAGGCGTTCCAGCCTTTGCTGCAATGGAACCGCTGGTGGGCGGTGCATCGCGATATTCAAGGATATCTGACCTGGGGCAGTGATGGAGCAAACCAGCCGGAGAACCTGGACGACAAGACGCGAGGAACTCGGGCCGGAGCAATCCTGGAATCGGGCTTGGATAATAGTCCGATGTACGATGACACAACCTACAATTCAAAGTTGCACGTTCTTGAGTTCGCCGACGTCGGCTTGATGAGCATGTATATCGCCGATTGCGACGCCCTGGCTACAATAGCCGATGCAATAGGCAAGTCAGAAGAGGCCAGAGAGTTGCGCGGGCGGAGTGCCCGTTACCGGACGAAGCTTGGTACGCTATGGAGTTCAGAGGATGGCATATTTCTTAATCGGGATCTCAACACCGGCAAGTTCAGCCATCGACTTTCACCTACCAACTTTTATCCTTTGCTGGCAAAGGCTGCAACTCCGGCCCAAGCCACTCTTATGATCCAGAAGCATCTCTTGAACCCCGATGAGTTTTGGGGGGAGTGGGTGATTCCATCGATCGCGCGTAATGATCCTGCATTCCATGATCAGAACTACTGGCGAGGCCGCATCTGGGGTCCGATGAACTATCTCGTCTACCTGGGACTGCGCAACTACGACGATCCCAAGACTCGCCACGAGTTCGCACAAAAGTCATTCGACCTCTTTCTGAAGGAGTGGACAGAAAAAGGACATGTTCATGAAAACTACAATGCCATTACAGGTACAGGAGATGATGTGACCAGCAGTGACCGGTTCTATCACTGGGGAGCGCTGCTGGGATACATAGAATATATGGAGCAAACCCAACCAGTTACCCCCGGCAAGCCCGATACAACGGTCAAATGAGCACCAACTGATGAGCTTGATCCGAATGGCAACGTTGTGTTCGAGGGACACCGCGCGAGTTGCCGAAAGCGAGCCATTCGCTGACTGGGTGAACACGATCTTCACTCCACCAGTCGCAGTACCTTCTCCACCTGGCCGCGCAGCTCCGCCACTTCTTCCCGCAGTGCCGCGATCTCTGCTTCCAGCTGAGCCAAACCGGGACTCCTCCCCGCCGGCTCGGTAGCCTCTGTAGACGTGACCACTTCGACCGGTTCGCCCGAGAACAAATGGGCGTAGCGAACTTCTTTGGTACCCGGTTGCCGCGGCAGCACCTTAACCAGCGGCGGTGGGCGCTGCATCAATCGCTGCAGCGTTGACTGCACGTCGCTCAGCTCGTCAAAGCGGTGCATTCGTTCGCTCCGCCCGCGCAGTTCTCCCGGGGTCTGCGGCCCACGCAGCAGCAGCACGCATACCACGGCAATCTCTCCGCGGGTAAAGTTGAACACCTCCTGCATCCGGTGCTCGTACTTGGCAACCCGGCTATCGCTACCCCGTGCCGCGCCGGCCAGCCCGTCGTCTTCCAGTTGATGCAGGGCCTGCCGGATCTGGTCCTCATCGAGGTTCATCAGCGGCTCGCGGTTATTCTTCTGGTTGCAGGCATTGGCCAGTGCATTCAGAGAGAGCGGGTAATATTCGGGGGTAGTGATTTCCTTTTCCACCAGCGATCCGAGCACGCGAGCGGCAACAGGCGAAAGTACATGAGTCACGGCGAAAGCCCTCTTCAGCAAACTTCATAGTAAAGGGTCGAGTCTGCGTGAGAACCGGCGGCTCAAGGTTGAGTTCCGTAGGCAAGTCTCACGAATGTGTGGACAGAAACTGATTTAACCTCTATGCTGATTCCGAAATCAGCTTTCGATATTGATAATGCTTTTCGGATTAAGCATAGGGGCGTTGCGATGAGCAAAGGAAAGCCGGAGCCTGCCCCTAACATCTACCCCGCACATCGCGCGCGGCAGCGAAATCGTATTCTCGATGCAGCCGAGAAGCTCTTCGCAGAGCGTGGCATTGACCGCGTCACAATGGGAGAACTTACCGTCGCGAGTGGGCTTCAACCCTCGACGATGTATCAATACTTTTCGAAGAAGGACGACATAGTCTGGGCGATCCTCGCCAAAATCATGACGAAGGTCAGCGCACATCCCGGACACGCTGATATGAGCGGAAAGTCCGGGCTGAGCAAAATCACCGCCTTCCTTGAGTACATGGCAGATGAGCTTTCCAATCAGCAAGCACAGGTCCGCTTTATGGCGGAGTTCGATGCAGCGTATGCGCGTAACTGGCCGGTAGAACGGCTCCTCACCTTGGAAGCACAGACAACTGAGATGGGTTGCGATCTCTTCCGTGAGCTGATCCGCGAGGGCATTGCTGACGGTTCGCTTCGCTCGGACCTTGATCCCGAACTAACAATGCAGGCCGTCATCAATGCCGCAATTGGCACGCAGCGGCGTCTCGCCTCCTTGGACAAGAAGATCGAATTGGAGTATGGACAGCCGATTGATCGGATCTTCCGCGAAACAATTCGCGTGCTCTTGCTAGGATTGCGCGCCGCTTCTAATTCCGAGACTGCCGGCCCTTCAAACCGAGCGAGATTTCGAAAGAAAACCTAGTGTGTTCACTCGGAAAGCTTACGAGAAGAAAAAAGCTTACCTACGTATAAATGGAGGGAATTATGTCAACCAACTTTTCTCGCCGGACTGCACTCAAAGGGTTTGCTGCTGCTGCGGTCGCTCCACTCTTCCCGGCATGCGTATTTGCCGCTTCCGGAGACGGAGGAAATATTGCAACAACCGCCTTCGACGATGGCTGGCTTTTCTTGCGGGGAGACGCGGTGGATGCGCATGAGGCAGGTTTTGATGCTTCGGCATGGCGCAAGGTCGATCTACCCCATGACTGGTCGATCGAGGATTTGCCTACAGAAACCGCAACCAATGGTGCTGACGCGATCTGGCAGGATTGCAATTGCCCCGACTCCATTGGTCCCTTCAGTAGGATGAAGAGCGAAGGGAAGGATGCGACGGGCTGGGTGGTGGGTGGCATCGGATGGTATCGCAAGAGCTTTCCAGCACTACGGCTGCCGCAGGGTGGCCGCGCAGTTCTGCTGTTCGACGGTGTGTATCGCAACTCGGAACTATGGGTGAATGGCAAGGAAGCCGGCAAACATCCCTACGGCTATACTGCCTTCTATTTTGATATAACCGATCTGCTGAACGAAAAGGCCGGCAACGTACTTGCCCTCAAAGTCAGCAACACAGGACAGAACAGCCGTTGGTATTCCGGATCAGGCATTGACCGTCATGTCGCGCTGATAACCACAGGACGCGTGAGCATTCCTGTATGGGGAGTTTACGTACAACCATCCGGTATCTCGGCCGCCGGCGCTACCATCACCGTCGCCGTGCAACTGGCCAATCATGACTCGGCCGCGGTCACTGCAAAGGTGCTCTGTAATCTCCTCGATGAACAGGGGCAAGTCGTAGCCACGGTAAGCACAGACAAGCACCTGGCCGGCAAAGCCGATGGCAACGCCAGCCTGGTTGCAAAAATCGCGAACCCGAAGCTCTGGTCTCCCGGCGCTCCCAATCGCTACACAGCCCAAGTTCAAGTTTCCTGCTCCGGAGTGGTCGTCGATCGCGCGACTACACCCTTCGGCCTCCGTGAAGTTAAGGTGGATGCAGAAAATGGGCTGCGCTTGAACGGTGAATCCTACAAGCTGAAAGGGGCATGCGTTCACCATGACAATGGCCCGCTTGGCTCGGCGGCGATTGATCGCGCTGAAGAGCGCCGTGTCGAATTGCTCAAAGCAAACGGCTACAACGCGATTCGCTGCAGTCACAATCCGCCGTCCTCGGTGTTTCTGGATGCTTGCGACCGCCTGGGCATGATGGTCATTGATGAATCGTTTGATATGTGGCAAAAGGGAAAGAATCCCGACGACTACCATCTTGACTTCAAGGATTGGTGGAAGAAGGACATTGACTCGATGGTGCTTCGAGACCGCAATCACCCCAGTGTCATCATGTGGAGCATTGGCAACGAGATCTCTGAGCGATCTGATCCCGATGGCGTTCAGATTGCCAAGGATCTCTCCAGCCGCGTTCGCGAGTTGGATTCAACCCGCCCGGTCACGATGGCGGTCCCCTTCTTCTTCGATGCCAGGCATCCACGGCCTTGGAGTGACACAGACGCCGCTTACCAATTCCTCGACGTCTGCGGTTACAACTACACCAAGGATCACTACGAATCCGATCATCAGTTGCATCCTTCACGGGTCATGATGGGAACCGAGTCTTTTCCGGTTCAGGTTGCGGAGAACTGGGAGTTGGTCAACAAACATAGCTACATCCTTGGGGATTTCGTGTGGACCGGCATCGACTACATCGGTGAATCGGCTCTGGGGGCTGCCGTTCTAGCGCCGGAGAAGAGCCCATTTGGGCCGCCTCCGACAGCGCCGTCAGGGCCGGATGTGGCGGCGCTGCTCCAAGTAACCTTGCCGAAGAACACCACCTTTGCCAAGCCGGGGTTTCCGTGGTTCCTCAGTTATTGTGGCGACATCGATCTTATCGGCAACAAGAAGGCAGCTAGCTATCTGCGCGATGTAGTGTGGGATCGCAGCCCACTCGAAATGGCCGTCGTGCGTCCTTTGCCGCCGGGTCGTAAACAGCAGCTCATGCTCTGGGGCTTCTACGACGAATTGCGCAGTTGGACTTGGCCGGGCAACGAAGACGTAATGGTCACGGTTCGCGTCTACAGCAAAGGAGAGAAGGTAGGCCTGACGCTCAACGGGAAAAACATCGAGCCGGCCAAGGCTGAATTCCCGGCGCCATTTGTCACGGAATTCGCTCTGCCGTATGCAGCCGGAGAACTCAAAGCATCGGCAATCGTGAATGGCAAAGCCGTCGAGCAGGTCTTGCATACCACGGGAAATCCGAGCCAGCTTGCGCTGCGTGCGGATCGGACGCATATTCGTGCGAGTCGCAATGATCTCTCCTACGTAATGATCGAGCTACAGGATAATGCCGGCAATGCAATTGAAGACGGCGTGGCAGAAATTCACTTCTCGGTGAAGGGGCAGGGTGAACTGGCGGCCGTCGGCAGTGCAAATCCGCACGAGATGGCCAGTTATCATCTGCCCCATCGCAGGACGTTTCACGGCCGTTGTCTGGCGATTCTGAGACCGACCGGCGAAAAGGGTTCAATCACACTCGAAGCGCGCGGAGAGAACCTCGGTTCCGGCGCCGTCACAATCGATGTCAGTTAAGAAACCGCGGGCGATTTTGAACGCGAACCTGCATAGGGAGGGGAAGCATGACCGCAGGCATAACGTCGCCCCAGTTTCTGGCGAGACTCGGTGGTTTTCTCTACCTGCTGATCATCCTTGGAGGGTTGTTCGGCCCTTTTGCTGTTGCACCCTCCGGCATGATGTTGGCGGATGCAGTGTTGCCGCACCCCGCCCAAATCCTTGCTTCAACGTCGCTATATATTTTCGGAGGTGTTGCCCAGCTACTTGTATATGCATGCGATATCGGCGTTGCACTGGTCTTCTATGAGTTGCTCAAGCCGGTCAGCAGAAGCGGTTGCACTGCTCGCGGCATTCTTCAGGTTAGTTTTCGCAGGCATTGCGAGTATCAACATGCTCAATCACTTCGCAGCGTTGATCTTCTTGAGCGGGGCCGGCTTCCTGAGCGCCTTCACTCCCGATCAGCTACGGGCGCTCGCACTCGCATTTATCAGGCTGCGCACGTTCGGCTTTGACATCGCATTGGTGTTCTTTGGCTTTCATTGCATCCTGGTCGGTTACCTCATTTTCAGGTCAACTTTCCTCCCGCGTGTTCTGGGGATTGCGCTGGCAATTGGTGGACTGGGCTATCTGGCCAACATCCTGACGACTGCCATTCCACTGCCGATTCGAGTTCATCTCTTTCCCTACATCATGCTGCCGGCTGGGGTCGCAGAGATTTTATTGACTCTGTGGCTCATCGTCGCCGGCGTAAACGTTGTTCGATGGAAGGAGCAGGCGAATACAGCGGCAATCGGGTTATGAAAGCAGGTCCTTCACCGAAGCAGACCAGCGTTTGATTTGCACGAGGAGGAGGAAAACCGTGCGAGGGCCTCGTTAACGATGTCTCGTCTATGGCGCGATGCAGCGCCACATCGCTTTGCGAAATAGTGCTTGTCAAGGATGAGGCGCTGCAGCGGAACTGTTTAGATTACGCCGATCGTCTGGCGCCGGAGCCTACGCTTTCGCTAATCTGCTTCACTGGATCGGCAATGTAGGTGAATTCCGGCTCCTGATTCCAGGGGCCGCGTTGCGGCGATCCATTTGTCGACATGTGATAGTAGATGTTGACAGTATCGTCGGGCTTGACGCTGCCGAAAGCCGGTTCTGTGAGTTTCCCAAGCGAATCGAGCGCCTTCATGAACATCTTTGTGTGCGAGATTTCGCGGGTTAGAAGATGATGGAGCGCCTTCTTTGTCCCCGCATCTTTGGCATGCTTTAACAGTGCTTCGTAGGTCTCTCTGGCGCCACCCTCGGCAGCGATATCAGCGCGGAGGTCGCGGACGATGTCGCCGCCTTCGTTGATGTACGAGGCGGTCCAGCTGACGCCAGAATCGTCCACAAAGTGTGGCCCTCTGCCGCGCAGGGCAAACAGCGGGCTGCCGTGCGCGTCGGCTTCAAGTTTGTCCACGCCTCTGGTGTGCTGCTCGATGAGCTTCCCGACCACTTCGAGATGGCTGAACTCCTCGAGAGCGATGTCCTGCAACATGTCGCGAATGCCGATGTTGTCGCAGTGAAAGGACTGCACCCAGTATTGCAGAGCAGCGGTGAGTTCGCCGGTGGCGCCCCCGAACTGCTGTAACAAGAATTGGGCGTAGGTTGGATCCGGGTTCTTTACCTCAACCGGAACAATGAGTTCTTTGCGATGGAAGAACATTAGGTCTCCTTGGCGATGAGTCCCCGCCCTATGCGGAGCACAACGTCGAAACGCCGCAGTCCGTCAGGTTCGAAGACCCGGTCTGATCGTGCGTTGCGGTTGAACGTTCTTTGACCTGCGTCGTTGGCGCAAAGATGCTTGCTTGAGCGCCATCCTCCCGCCAGGTTTCTCCTCGGTCAGTCCGAGGCACTGAAAATGCATTAAGCCGATGGCGATTACTGTGTTCCCGCCTCAGTGGGAGAGACCCCAACCACGATCAGCGTGCCTCCATCCAATTCGATATCGCTCCTCGCCCCCAGCAAGATGCTGGAAACATCGGTCATCCTGGGATCCTGTTCCCCTGGTGCGTTATTCGCCACCAGCACCCCGGGAATCGACGTGGTGCGTATTGCTATCTGTCCGGTCTTGGCTACGAGAGTCCCTGCCGGCGGGCCACCGTTTGCTCCAGACGGCCCGGAGGCACCGCTCGTATCTTGTGCCGCGCCGCTTGCGCTGTTGCCGCCATTAGCCGCCCCACTCGGGCCTGGACCAGCTGTGGCGTTGGGCCCGCTGGCCGACGCTGCCCCCGCCGCTGGCGAGATTGATTGAATCTGCGAATGGATTGGCACGGTCTTGCCGCCCTTCAACTCAACGCGATCAAACTGCAGCACCACTTGGGAATTCTGGCCGGTCTGGCTCGGCTGCGCGGCGACCACATGACCCACCAGCTTCGATCCCTTGGGAATCTCGGTTCCGCCCGCAGTCTTTACTGGCGTCTTGGTCTGGACTACCACGCTATCGCCACTCTTGGCGGTCTTTGAGTCTAGCTTGTTCACAAGTTCCCCGTTGACGGGACTCATGTCTGCGGTAGGTGTTTGCGGGTTCGCGGACGAACTAACCGGGGGCGCCTGCTCCGTGCTTGAAGGGCCTTGCTGAGTAGCTGGGCTGTTCGGTTGATTCGCCGCCGGGGGCGACTGCTGCGCCCAAAGCGTGAAGCTTGCCAAGGCGATTAGGCTTGTTCCGAGCGCTGCGCACGTTTTCATAAGAAATCCTCCATGGGTTTCCCCCACACTTCCGCCTCCGCACCTCCATAGCGCGAGCGCGAGGTTTCGAATACCTGCGCAAGTGTCGTGCCAAAAATAGAGAAACTCTGCGCAGATTGCCCAAGGTGTTGACTTAGAATCGATTAGCATTTGGCAGCGCTCGGCTCCGTCTAATTTGAAGACGGCGCTGGCCCTGATTCTCTCCGCAAGTCGAGTAATTCTTCCAGGGTAAGTAATTATTCCCAGGTCAAAATTTACGTCTTGGAGGGACCGCTATCCTTAGCGGTAGGCCGTGGCAGGATGGAGCATACCCGTAGCTGCTTGAAAAGGGTACAAGGGTTTTCAGCACAACTTCCCTACGGCTTCCGGTGAGCAATTTACCGAGCGACTTTTCAAACAGTGCGCCAGCTTGGGATTGTGGTTCCCGTCGCCTGGCGCACCAGCCCGGCGAATCTTGTGCGTTTGGCGGAGAAGTTCCACAAGGCCGGTGTCTGGGTCGAGCCTTTTTCTCTGGGTTCACGACTGGATTCCCATTGGGCTATGGGCCTACCCTAGGTGTAGCGGGGAACGACTACGTGATCACTGCTGCAGAACTGGCGCCCATTCCGCTCTTCGCCGGCCTGGACGAACCCGCGCGCCAAAGACTCGCACAAAAGGCTGCGGATATCCACGTTGAAGACGGTGATTGGGTCACACGCGAAGGCGAGGATCCTCGTTTTTTTGTCGTTCTCAAGGGCTTACTCCAGGTAGTGAAAGATATTGTGGGACAACGCCGGGAGCTTGAGCAACTCAAGGCGGGCGAGTTTTTTGGCGAGATTCCAATTCTCCTGGGCACGGCAAATATCGTCTCCGTGCTGGCCGTAACTCACTGCCGCTTGGCGCGTTTCGACCGACAGCAACTTCAGGAGTTGATTCGAGATTCCGTTTCCAGCGGCACCGCTATTTTTCAGACGATGACGGACCGACTCTCAATGGCGCCACGGTACGTAAAGGAGACCCCCTCCTCACGAGTTCTTTTGGTGGGGTCCCCCTATGACGCGCATTGCCGGGCTATCCGCAGCTTCCTTTCCGCGAATCAGGTGCAGTATGACTGGGTGGATAGCGAACTTGAGCCGGAGCGCTCTTCCTCCTGCGTTCCGCGAGCGAACGATGGAGTTGCAGTCGTCGTCGACGGTGCGAGTCAACTGGTGACTCCGACTGTCCGCACTGTTGCACAAGCGCTGGGTTTCCAGACCGCGCCGAAGGACAAGTGTTATGACGTTGTCATTGCTGGCGCGGGGCCGGCTGGCTTGGCGGCTGGAGTCTACGGAGCTTCGGAAGGGTTAAAGGTGCTGACTGTCGAACGCTCGGCCGCCGGCGGACAGGCAGGGACCTCATCCAGGATTGAAAACTACTTGGGATTTCCTTCCGGCATTTCCGGTGATGAGCTCACCGAGCGTGCACTCAAACAGGCACGCCATTTCGGCTCGGAGATTGCCGTAACACGCTCGATCGAAGCGGTACTGGTCACAGATACTGGTTATCGCCTCGAACTGGATGGTGGAGAGCACATTTTGGCTCCCGCTGTGTTGCTATCAACCGGCGTCGAGTGGCATCGGATCGAAGTTCCGGGACTGGAGCGCCTGCTCGGCCGAGGAATACTTTACGGAGCCTCTCGTCAGGAGGCCCATAGTTTAGCAGGGAAGAGGGTATTCGTGGTCGGAGGGGGTAACTCGGCTGGCCAGGCGGCGGTTTTCTTTTCTAACTATGCTGCTGAAGTAATCATGCTGGTGCGTGGTGCTGGTCTCGCCGTGAGCATGTCGCAATACCTGATCGCGCAGATCGCGAGGAAGGGCAACATTCGGATCGAATCATGGACAGAAGTTACAGAAGTGCTTGGTGGAGAGCGACTGGAGCAGATCGTAACCACCACTCGCGAACGAATTTCCACTGCGCGTAGTGCCGATGCGTTGTTGCTGATGATCGGCGCGACCGCGAACACATCGTGGCTTCCACCGGCCCTGGAGCGTGATGCCAAAGGCTATATTTACACCGGAAGAGACCTGACCGCGTGGCCTCTTGATCGAGAGCCGTTTCCTCTGGAGACAAGCCTTCCTGGCGTATTTTGCGCTGGCGACGTTCGTCACGGTTCGATCAAACGTGTAGCCAGCGGTGTGGGCGAAGGCAGCATGTCGATCGCGTTCATCCATCAATATCTGGCGCTCACCGGGGGGCCTGATCTTACCCGCGTTTGAAATTCCAAGACCCTTTGGATTCTGAAAAGCCAAGCGGGAAAAAGGCGGGGGGCAGCACCCCGGGCAAATCCTGGGCGAAATTGTGAACTCAGTCGACACTTGATGCGTGGGCATTTCCGCCGTCGGAAAGGCTGGAGAAATTCCTCTGCGCTGGCTCTAGTCAGCATCCTCCATCGAGCAGCGTTTGTTCGCCGGGCGTCTGGACGATCCGAGATGAGTTCCGACTGGCCGTGAACGGGGCCATCGGCAGCTTCCTGCCCCTGCCCTTGTGGCTGGAGGAATTTAGGTAGTGCCTCAGTTTGAGTTTCGCTTCTCGGTGGAAGGCTGAAGTCTGCCGCGCTCTCGCGTCCGCTTGTTCTGGCGAGAATGTTGTGATGCAATTGAGCAATGCCAGCCGCGTTAGTCGCCTCGCCGTTCGCCGGCACGGCACCGTATTATGACCGCTTCCGTGCGCCATATGCGCAGGCGGCAATCGATTTCATTGTCGAGCGCTACAGTCTCAGCAAGGGGGTGCGCGCTCTAGATTTGGGATGCGGTCCAGGCACCATTGCAATCCCGCTTTCCAACACCGTCGGCGAGGTTGTCGCCGTCGATCCAGACGCAGACATGATCGCCGCGGGGCGACGTTTGGCCGCATCACGGGGCCGACACAACATTCAGTGGCTGCGGTCTAGGGCCGAGGACATTCCGCTCAGGGCGGAGCCCTTTCGCGTCACCACAATCGGGCACGCCTTTCACTGGATGGACCGTGACGAGGTGCTCCGGAAGCTCGCGATCTTCATCGCAGACGGAGGGGGAGTGGCGCTCGTGAACGCGGGCAAGCGACGACCACAAGAGAGCTGGGAACCGGTCGCCGATCAGATCGTCGCAAGATTTCTTGGGCCGCGAACTCGGCATCCGAAATCCAATCCGCAAGAACCTGAACACGAACCAGCGCTGGTCCGGTCAGAATACTTCTCCAATTTCACGGCTCATGAGTTTCCGAGCACGATCACGCGGGACATAAATTCGATCATCGGATGCGTCTATTCACAATCAAGTTCCGCCAGACCATTATTCTGCGACAATACTAAGGCGTTTGAGGCGGAACTAACAAAAGCGCTGCTCCGCCTGCATCCGGCTGGGGTTTTCAAGGAGCAGGTCGAGACCGAAGTCGTTATCGCGCCCAAGGGAGCCCGGTAGGTCCGTACCGTGGGGACGGGACAGCGCATCCGTCGATGTTAGCCCGCTTGGGTGTCTGCGCAACATCAGGGGAAGCCTGATCAGTCTTCAGCGATTCGCATCAAAATCTAAATGGACCTAGCAGGTTTTACACTCAAGCCGGACCACACAGGTTGCCGACGCAGCTTCGAAGGGGCAGCGCAGGAGTGCCTGGAATACGAAAAATCCCCTCGAACCTTGCCCGTTTGAACTAATGGCCCGTCGAAGATCCCAGTAGTGAGTTCTCGGAACGCTTGAGGAACCTAGGGTTCGCAATCGCATAACCGCTCGCATGGCTGATGAATAACCGGTCGAAGATACTGGTGGGTAGCGTGCCGTCCACGTCAACTTTGTCTCGCGTAACGCCTTCACAGGAGGCGAGCCTCAGGTTAGGAAACGTGTCCTTGCCAAATTCCAGTGTTACGAAATCAATGCGGCACCGATTTTTGCCACTGAAGGTGAGAAGGGTGCCGCCGGGTACCGATTGATCTCTATAGGGCATCGATTTCGACGGAAAGACTGTCGCGTAATTGGTTCCGCTGTCGATCAGGAAATTCGTCGTTGCCTTAGAGGTCGGCAGTTTTAGACCGAGCACAAGCCGGTCTACGGTAGAGTGACCGCTGCGCATGCCCGAAAATGAAAGTGGCAGATGATCGCCCGTGAACGAGTGGGCCAGATCAGAACCATGATCCAGCGTTAGTGTCTTCGCGTGATTATCGATAAGGATTTCGAAATGTTTGAGGAAGTCCTCACCCAGAACACCCTGAATGGAAACCCCAAGTCTGCTGATCTGCTCAGAGTCAATACCTTCAATTTCAAGGCCATTGATACTCAAGTCCGCGACGGTTACGCTTTCCGCCACCGTCTGGCGTAGGTAGCTGAGTCCAGCTGTCATATTGGCAGGAGTCGACCTTTTGGAGGAAATCCGTAAAGTATCCAGAAGCTCGTTCCGGACTAAGGTACTGTTGGAGCCGGTATCAAGAAGGAATGGGTAGGGGCCCGATCCGTTGATGGACACCGGAACGATCAAGTATCCCAAGCTGACGGTGGTCAGTTTGATGATCGTTTGAGCGCAACTCAGCGTAGGGAAAGGCAGGCAAATGGCATACAGAATGGTTGCCAGAGGAAGGTTCAACCGCACCGGAGCCTCCATGGAATTCAGTCGAAATTGCTACAGGCGGATGTCCACGACTGGCGGATGTATTCGGCCAGATCACGGATGCGGTCTCAACATTCCCCACGTGGGGGGTTGTGCTGGCTATTTACTGTGGCTACTCGTTCTCGCAGGAGACGTGCGGGTTCCAGTCCACGAACGCACCGTGGGGGTTATCGCGCCATGCCCAAACATGCAATTCAAACAACCCCGGTAAGCCGTAGCGGTTGGGCGTGCCTATATATTGCAGCAACTGACCGCTGAGTACCGGGGGAGCCTGCTGGTGCGCCGTCAGCCAGTTCTCGGCGAGCGTGATGTACTCCACCCCCACCAGCTTCATGGCGTTGCCCACCGGCTCGTAGATCAACGCTTGCGGCTCGCTGGCGTTGAGCTCCCCTCCGCTCACTAGAGCGTTATTGATGTAGTGAACGCCCATGGCGCCCATATCCGGCCCGGTAACGCAGCCAAAGGCTGGAGCGTACCCGGCAGCGGTCGCCGCGTTCACATCAATAAATCGCGCTGTTGCTTCGCGAACGATCTGCACCAAATTGGGAGGGGCAGTTTGGTCCTGTTCTGAGCTTCCGGCTCCGGTACCCGCCGCGAGCAGCGGCCCGGCCGCGGCAAGAGCGCTGAGCAGCCCCAGGCGCAGGGTGCACCTGGTCGATTTGTAGATGAGCGTGGTGGTCTTAGTCATCATAGGTTCTCCTTAAGAATTCGGTTTGTCATTAGGCTCCCAAAGCACTTGGTCCGGCGGACACGTCCGGGCGGTCAGTTCCGCAATCTAGCCACGCGCGCTAGCCGCGAAGCAATGCTGAGCGGCTCCATTGCGCCCCAAAGTTTCCTCCATTCGTAAGCCTCTGAAAGCACAAGGCCTTCTGCCGCAGAATACAAATCCTCCGCGGCCGGTGTGATAGGCTGACGCTAGTTCCGCGGATGTGTCTATGTCCCGAACGGCTCCTTCCGTCGCGCCTGTCCTCCACTTCGACAATTTCGAGCTGGACCCGTGCGCCGGGGAATTGCGCAAACGCGGCGTAAAGCTTCGCCTTCAGGGGCAGCCTCTGCAGGTGCTGGCCATCCTGGTGCAGTCCCACGGCAACCTGGTCACGCGAGAAGAACTGCGCAAACAGCTCTGGCCGGCTGACACCTTCGTAGACTTCGACCACAGCCTCCACAACGCAATCGCGCGCGTTCGCGAAGCGCTGGGCGATTCGGCCCAGACCCCTACCTACATCGAAACCCTGCCGCGCCGGGGGTACCGATTCATTGCGCCAGTCGAAGAAGTTCCGCCTCCATCGATCCCAACAGAAAACAGCGGGCAGGCAGCAGAAGCCGTCGCCCCAGCGATTCCGGTGGCCCTGCAACCCAAACATCCCACCGGCCTGATCATTGCTCCTCTCCTGATTCTGGTCGCAGGTTGTGTGATAGCGTTGGCCGCCTGGATGACATGGCAACACCGGCAGGCCGATAGCGTAGCAGCGGCGCCTCGCTCCATAGCGGTGCTTCCGCTACAGAACCTTTCCGGCGACCCTTCCCAGGAATACTTCGCCGACGCCATGACGGAGGAGTTGATTACAGAATTGTCGCGAAGCTCCGGTTTGAGGGTGATCTCGCACACCTCGGTGAGGGAATACAAGGACACAAAAAAACACCTCGCGCAGATCTCCCGCGAGTTGAAGGCTGACGACATCGTCGAGGGCTCAGTCCTTCGCGAGGGTGACCAGGTTCGAGTAACGGTGCAATTGCTGGACGCACCGAACGACCGGCATATATGGGGCGAAGACTACCAACGCCCGTTGCACAACATTCTCAATTTGCAACGAGAGGTGGCCGAGGGGATCGCGCAGCAAATTCGCGTCAAGCTGGCGCCTGAGCAGACACGGGTGAGCACCGCGCGCACAGTAGATCCGGCGGCCTATGACGCCTATCTGACGGGCCGTTTTTATGTAAACTCGTTTTTCTCAGCACCGCAGTCTTTGAACACCGCGGCGGAGTTCTTTGAACAAGCTCTTCGCCTGGAACCCCAATTCTCACCGGCTTATGCCGGTTTAGCAGAAACTTACATCACTATGGGTAGGTTCCGAAGTTTGTCGCCGCAGGTTGTCTATCGCCTCGCGACCGAATCTTCCCGCAGGGTCCTGGAACTGGACCAGAATAACGGCGAGGCTCACATGATCCTCGCGTGGTTGAGTTGGCAATATGATAGAGACCCGGTAGCTGCGGAACGTGGTTTCAACGAAACTATCGCTTTGGCGCCGTCCTATGATTGCGCTCGTGCCTATCATGCGCTTTTTCTCGCCTGGCGTCAGCGGCCGAACGAGGCGCTGGCTGAGGTCACGAGGAGCCGCGAACTCAATCCGGGTTTGAGCTTCGCGACCGTTGAATCAGCGGTCTACTTGCAACTTCGCGACTATCCCGCCCTGGTCGAAGCCAGTCGCAAGGGAGTGGCTTCTGATCCAGCGGGATGGATGGAGCACTATTTTCTTGGGGTTGGTTACGAGAGTTTAGGGAAACGCACGGATGCCATCCCGGAATATCAAAAAGCCATCATGATTTCGGGCGGGGACCAGGATGCTACGGCCGCACTGGCACACGTTTACGCGGTGCTCGGCAGAAACGCCGATGCGAAAAGAGTCCTGCACACCCTGCAGAGCCGATCCAAAGAGAACTATATTTCACCATACCTGGTCGCTACCATCTACGCTGGACTTGGAGAGAAAGCTGCCGCATTCAAGTTTTTAGAAGAGGCCTACCAGCAGAGATCCCCGGACCTCGTTTGGTACCTCAAGGCCGACCCGCGCATCGACAATCTGCGTGCTGAACCGCAATTTCAGCCACTGTTACAGCGAACTGGTTTCTCCAACTAAGAACATCAGCTCCGTGCAATTGGCCCGAGGATGCCAGTCCATCTGGGTGCGTTACAGGTCATGGTTAAAGACCTCTGCAGCCGAAAAAGACTGTCCGACGATGGGTCCGTTCTTGTGGGCCTATAACGAGAGTTCAGGGGGCATTTGTCCGACTAGCCGGTTACACGGCAAGTTGCCAAAGACGAATGGCTCGATGAGTGACTTGGCCTGAAGGTAACAGTTGAGCAAGGGCCGATTGTCCGGAAGGCCCATGATTCGGCCAGGCGGCGAGAAGCCGGTTCTAACCAAGCCTTCGCCGCCATCCTCAACTGTACCTCGCGCACGACGATCGTTAAAACGTCAACTTCCTATTTCGCCTCCACTAGCCCTGCAATAACCGCAGCAACTTTGTCGAGTATCTGGTTCCAGCCCTCCATTTGACCGCTATTTTTCGCGCTCTCCATGGGTTCATTTCCAATGAAGGTGAGTTTCGTCTGGCCGTTTCCGAGATCCTCAAAGATGGTAATGTCGAACGCACCGTCTATGGCCTCATGTTCTATTCCTAATTGCGCAGGCTCAACCTTGTTTCCCTCCGAGTCCGAAAAGTACATGGAGGAAACGATCTTCTCGTGCAGAACAATCTCGTGGTATTCACCCGCATTCCAGAACTCCTGCCCATCCGGCGTCTTCATGCAGCAGAGAAATTTTCCTCCAACGCGAAAATCCATCTGGCAAACGGGCGCAGTAAAGCCCTTCGGTCCCCACCACTGCATCACGTATTTCGGCTCTGTCCACGCCTTCCAAACCAACTCGCGTGGGGCATCAAAAACTCTTGTAACGACCATCCGTTCAATTTCGCTAACCATGTTTTCTGTCATCTCTGACCTCCTTCTTCATTTGATTTACAACTACATCCAGTTTGTCGAAACGCTCTTCCCAGAATCGGCGATAATTGACCGCCCAGTCGCTGACTGTCTTAATCGCCTCGGGCCTGAGCGTGCATACGCTCTCCCGTCCACGCTTTGTCTTGATCACAACCCGTGCCCGCACCAGGTAGGCAATGTGTTTTGAAATCATCTGCTGCGACAGAGCAAACGGTTCCGTCAATCCATGCACAGAGGCAGGCCCGTGGGAGAGCCGCTCGATCATCGCCCGCCGGGTTGGATCAGACAGAGCCGCAAATGTTGTATCCAGTTTATCCACAACCAAATGGTAGTGGATTGTCGGTCAATGTCAACTGTTAATTTTGCGATTCTTGATTACTGTTCGCTGATCTCTCTGAACCTGACACTCCCGCTAAAGCAGATCCACGGCGACGAAAGCTAAATCGCCAATGCATTACTTTCCGACAAACCGACGTATCATTATGAATCGGTGTGCGCTAGGAGAACTGCAAGATGCGAAAAGGGTTTACGAGAAGACCGAAAGCGGAGGAGCCTACGCAGCACGGAAAAAACTACATCACTCCCAACGGGCTCGAGCGCCTCAAAGAGGAGCGCCTTTTTTTGCTCACCAAGGACCGCCCGGCCGTGGTGGAGGTAGTGGCGTGGGCAGCCGGCAATGGAGATCGGAGTGAAAACGCCGACTACCAGTATGGCAAGCGCCGACTGCGGCAGATTGATAGTCGGATTCGCTTCCTTGCGAAGCGAATCGATGCTGCGGAAGTTGTGGATCCGGAGGCCCCGAGAACTGGGCAGCGGACGACGAGAGCATTCTTTGGGGCAACGGTGCGCTATACCAACGCCACATCGGCAGAGCGAGTGGTGAGCATCGTCGGCACCGACGAAGTTGATCTGGACCGCAACCATATCAGTTGGGCCTCGCCTCTGGGCCGCGCGTTAATGAAAGCTGCGGCGGGTGATGAAATTGTTCTTCATGCGCCGCGCGGTACCGAATACCTGACAGTGCTTGACGTGTGGTACGAACGCATTTGTGTAGAGCCGTTCCGCGAACCATCAGGATCTGGGATCCCGGCAAAAGGCTCGATCACTGGCGCTCAATCGGAGAAGCCACCGGATACGGCTCGGGTGGTGAAGGAACAACAACCGTAATCAAGGGCTCCTGAGGTGGCAGAAGGTAAGGTGAGTCCTGTTAAACGCGCTTCTCGTCACTTGGACGAGAAGTCGGCATCTCGGACACTTTGGAGCCATGAACTACGTCACAGCACTTCAACGGATAGCCGGTTTTACGACCACTTGCCGAAGACATAGATCCATCCGAATGGCTCGATGAGCCATCAACCTTGTTAGTTGAGCTCAGGTGTGGTCGAGCGAGACTTGCGGATCGTTGGGATGGTCTGACCGCCCCTTTGATTCCGGCTTTGGCTCCGCTCAACAACCTATCTGATAGCAGGGGCTTATCAAATGCCCCTCTAAACAATATCGCTCCGGGTAGTCTTTTAGACCATCTTCTATGGTGTATTACAAGATCGTATTTCGGGTCTTGAAGGAAGAAGGTCGCCATGCTTACGTTCGCCATGCTTACGTCTTTAGCTCTGCTCTATCTCGTGCCCGCGATTGGTGCCGTGATTCTCGTCGTCACTGTGATCGAGGATAATTTTCATTCGCACCATCATCACCACAGCTAAGCGGACATTGCCCATCGCGCAATTATGTCAGGAGGTTCCTTATGTTTCACACAATTATGGTCGCCTATGATGAATCACGAGAAGCTGCTCATGCCCTGGCGTCGGCCATCGAACTGGCTACGCCTCTTGGAGCTGATTTGAAAATCGTTACCATAGTCGAGGCTCTGCCTTCCTTTTACAATGTCGCTGCGATCGTCTCCCCATCCGTACTCTCCGATTCGCTGGAAGACAAGCGCAACCGGCTCAGAACTCTTCAACAAAGCGCTATAAAGAGAGCGGCCTTGGCTGGCGTTAAAGCGGAAGGAATCCTGGTCGACGGAGGCGAGGTGGACGGGATCGTGCGAGCAGCCCAACGCGAGCATGCAGATCTCCTGGTCATCGGCCTCCCAAAACATGACTGGCTCGGAGCGTTCAATTCTACGGCGCACGATGTGGCGGACCATGCCCCTTGTCCTCTGCTCGAGGTCAACTAGAACGCCTGCCCTCATTCGTTGGGTGTGGGTCAGAACAGATTCGCCGGGTGATCGCGTAGTAGTGTCCGTCGAGCTCAAACAGGGCCAGCAATCTCCATCAGGATCGTTGCGGGCCCACTTGCTCTCAGATGCATTTCAGGAGGTTCGCCAGGACCGGAGAGAGAGTGTCTTTCATCCACAGGAACGTCAGGCGCACCTGAATCCGGCTATCGCGTATCGGCCGAAGTGTCACACCTCGCCGTATAAGAACCTGAACGGAGGCTGGAAGAATCGAAACGCCGAATCGGGCACAAACCAAGCCGAGAGCTGTCTGGGCTGTGGTGATTTCCTGGACTTTCTTTGGCTGAAAGCCCGCGTCGGCGCATTCCGTCATGATGGCGTGGTGCAAAACCTCCGCCGCCGAATTCGATGGCAGTATAAAGACTTCTTGCGTGAGTTCTGCAAGGGCGACAGAGTCCTTGCCGGCAAGCGGATGGTCCTCAGGCAGAGCGATCACTAGGGATTCAGGCTCGAGTTCACGGTAAGCGAAGCCTGCATCGGGCAGTGCGTACATCAGGCCAATATCGATCTCTCCGCTCCTTAATGCGAGTTTCTGGGCTGTGCTGCCTGATTCGATCAGAGCTACTTCGACATCTGGAAACTTTATACGAAAGTTCTGCAGAAGATTTGGTACAACCGTGAGTCCTGCGGTGCTTTGGAACCCAAGAACGAGTTTCCCCACCTCGCCGCGTGCAGCGCGCTGTGCGGTCTTCTGCGCATGGGCGAATTGACGAAGACTCTGCTCCGCCTCAATGAGGAAGATCTCGCCGGCTTCTGTCAGACGGAGATGACGGCTCTCGCGATGAAAGAGTTCCACCCCCAGCTCGTTTTCGAGTTGCTGAATGTTCTGAGTGAGTGCCGGCTGGGCGATGTGAAGCCGCTCCGCTGCTCTTCTGACATGCAAAGACCTGGCTACTTCGATGAAGTACCGTAGATGGCGATTCTCCAGCATGCGCTTTCTTCTCAGTTATTGACTTCGAACGTCAGCTCAAGTATGACAGGTTGGCCCAGAGGCAAGCTGGCTAGTCCGAAGACGGACCGCTGCTCGGGCTTACCATTTGCCATGGTGCGCACCGTAGCGCTCTGTCGTTTGCACAGAAACGTGGCCAATCAAGAACTGTATTAGCTCGAACGCTCCTCCCACATTGTGGCACGAGAAGCCCGCATGGATTAATCTCAGTTTTCGGTCGGGATCTTCGCCGCATCGTCGACTATCACGACTGCCACTTCCCCTTTTTGACTGTCGATTCTCAGGCCCAACTGGTCTTCAAGAGCTCTCTGCCACGCCGTGAAGCTGTCTGTGTTGAGCTCGGGTTGCATGTCGACGTTGAAGTCAAAGATGCCATCGAGGCCGGTCTTGTCGACGACCAGAGGTGGTGCGCCGCCGGCTCTTGCCGGTACGCTTGGGTTCTCAGGCGCCGGAATAGAGAACTGCGCGGCAAGCAGATCAGCGAACTGACGCATTCCGCCGTGGAAATGAAATCCGGGGGCCGTTTTCACTGATTCTCCATCGGTAATCGGCCGTATTTTAAGACCGTTTTTCGCGATCGTCAATTCGTACACACGCATTGTTCGCGTCTCGCTATGGTCCCTTAATCGAAAGCGCTCCACGAGAAGGCTCTTAATCATGGGAGCCATCCGCTCTTTGGTGGTTCCTTCGGCTGTGCGCGCGATTATGTCGTATTCGGAATGATCGATCCAGCCTGGCCCAAGAACCTGATTGAGCTGCACGTTCCAGGCCTCGGCGATGAGGCGTCTAAGCGTGACGTTCCTGGCGGTGAAGCCGGTGCGTGTGAATGTGATTTGATTGTTGTAGTCTGGCCCGACGGTGACTGGGCTCGGCCTCACGGACGCGACGTCGAACGAGGGCGTTTGTGCTGCGGGCTGCGCAAAAGCGACTGAGCAGAAGAGTGCGACAGCGGTTATGAGGCGCGGCATGCGCACTTACGATAGGCGCCGTAACATGAATTGGCAAGGGTCGTCTGTGGCGCGTAAAAGAACATGAACGATCCGCGATGATGATGGTCCAGAATTTCGTGCAGATCTTCTCAGACTTCTGAGACGCGAGCTAGGGTTGTGCAAAGCAGGTTTGATCCTGATTGGGACTGGATCGCTGTCGGCCCAGAGCGCATCTTCATGCAGCAGCTCTGAGCCGTTCGTGGTTCAGCCATAGCCATTGGCAGTCTCCTTGACGGGAAAGGAGAGAGCGCGTACTCTCCTTTCCCAGATAGGAGAGCCTTTGGCGAAACCGGTTGAACTCCCGCAGGGCACACTCGAGATGCTCATCCTCAAGGCGGTCTCGCTCGGTCCGCTGCATGGCTACGGCATCCTGCTGCGCATCCAGCAGATCTCCGGCGAGCGCCTCGAAATCCTGCAGGGTTCCTTCTACACCGCCATCTATCGTCTTGAGCGCCAGGGATGGATCAAAGGCGAGTGGGGTGAGTCGGAGAACAATCGCCGCGCCCGCTTTTACTCGCTCACCGCTGCCGGTACGCGTCAGCTCAAGGCCGAGACCGCCAAATGGACCGACATGGCCGCTGTCGTCGCCGGCATTCTCGACAAGAAGGCGGACGAGATATGAGTCTCCTCGCCGCAATTCGCAAGCTCTGGCACTCCATCGCGCCACGCACCCATAGCGACGTCGAAGAAGAGTTTCGTTCTACCCTCGACGCCTACCAGGAAGATTTAATCCGCCAGGGCCTCCCCGAAGAAGAAGCCCGCCGCAAAGCCCGCATCGACCTCGGCCAGCCCGCCGCACAAAACGAAACTTACCGCGACGCCATCGGCCTCCGCCTCTTCGATGAGTTAGGCGGAGACATCCGCTACGGCCTCCGCGCCCTGCGCCGCAACCCTGGCTTCGCCGCCGTCGCCGTGCTCTCCCTCGCGCTCGGCATCGGCGCCACCACGGCAATGTTCTCCCTCATCTACGCCGTCCTGCTGCACCCGTTTCCCTACGCCGGCGCCGACCGCATCATGAACCCCCACTTTATCGACGCGCAACATCCTGACGAGTTTCAGTGGTTTACCCTTAGCAAGGCACAGTTGGATGAGCTGCGCCTTGCAGCCCCGGTTGATTCGGTGCTTGGCTTCAACGAACGAGCATCTGGAGATCACCAACGACGGGTTGCCGGAAGACATCTACGGGCGTCTACCTCACAGAGAATGCCGAGACGTTCTTTGGCGTGCGCCCGCTTTTCGGCCGCAATGATCGAGCCATCCGATGCAGAGAAGGGGCCACTCCGTCGTTGTTCTCAACTACCGCTTCTGGCAGCGCCACTTCGGCGGCGATCCCCACATCATCGGGCGAACGCTGGAGATGGATCACGCCCCCTACACTGATCGTCGGGGTGATGCCGCGCAGCTTCGCATTCAATGATATCGCCGGCGTCGGCGATGTTTATCTGCCGGCTAGTCTCATGCGGGCTGTTGCCAGCGGCCCCGCCCCCTCCTACCTGCCGTGGATCAAGCTGCGGCCCCACGTCACAGTGGCCGCCGCCAACGCGGCGCTCGAGCCCATCGTGCGAGAGATCCTGAAAAACCATTCCGTAGCCTCGTTGGCCTATCATCTCGCGCTGCAGCCGATCATCGTGCCTTACCAGCAGAATCTGGGGCGTACGCTCGCGCTTCTGCTGGCCGGTGTCGTCCTTCTGCTCATCATCGGCTGCGCCAACTGCTCCATCCTTCTGCTGGCCCGGGGCCGCACGCGCCAGCATGAACTCGCGATCCGCACGGCGATCGGCGCCAGCCGCTGGCGCATCGTGCGCCAGTTGCTCGTCGAAGCGCTGGTCATCTCCTGCACGGGCGCCGTCCTGGGCGTGGCTGCGTCGTACTGGCTTGCCCGGCTTCCTCTGTTGCTGTCTCCGGACTCCTTTCCAGCCGAATCCGTCATCCGCATCAACGCTTCCGTCCTCGCGTTTTCCGTCGCGCTCGCGCTGCTTTGCGGCATCCTCTTCGGTCTCGCCCCCGCATTGCGTCTCTCGCGCAACGATCCTGCGCGCGCTCTCCCGGGCCGGCAGGCTGGCGTGGTCGCTGCTCCTGCAAAGCATCGCTGGAGCGTTCTCATCGCGGCGCAGGTCGCGCTCACGCTTCTTCTTATGGCCACCGCGGGCACTGCCATCCGCGGCTTTCTGCGGCTCACGCAGATGCCCCTCGGCTACGATCCCGCCAATGTCATGCAGCTCGGCATCTCGCTGCACGTCCACAACCCGGCCGAGTGGAGCCGCCTTCAGTCGCGTGAAGCGCGCGCCGCGTATATCGAGCAGATCCGGGAGAAGATCGCATCCGTTCCCCGAGTCTCCACGGTCGCTGTCGGCGTCGACGCCACGCCGCCCGGTGCTGATGTTCAGAGCTCGTTCATCGTCGATGGAAGTGGCGATGGCGAGCAGCCGCAGGCTCGTGTGATGCTGGTCGGCCAGCGGTATTTCGCTGCGCTCCGCATTCCGCTGCTGCAGGGCCGCGTTTGGAGTACGGATGAAAACAGCCGCGGAGACTTCATCGCCGTCGTCAATCGCGCTTTCGCGACACGCTATCTCTCCTCGTCCAATGCCTTGGGCCGACAGCTACGCATTCCCGCTCTCCCCTTTCAGAATCAGCTTCACGGCCAGTTCTGCGCAAAGCACCGCCTGGCGTCAGATCATCGGCGTCGTCGGCGATGCGCGCAACGACGGCGTCGGTCTCCCCGTCGTCCCCGCCATCTACC
This sequence comes from uncultured Acidobacteriaceae bacterium, assembly GCA_963711525.1. GTDB lineage: Bacteria > Acidobacteriota > Terriglobia > Terriglobales > Acidobacteriaceae > PALSA-350. The sequence goes on from CAVQEO010000002.1 coordinate 145,684, forward strand.
TTCCGTACACCGCCCTGATGCGGCAACACGTGGAGTTCTTCGTCCGCACCCAGGGCGATCCGCTCACCTACCTGCACTCCATCCGCGCCGCGGTCGCATCCGTCGCTTCCGACCAGCAGATCTCCAACAGTGTCTCCGCTTCAACGGCACCTTCACCCTCAACGAAGCCATCGAGCGCGACGCACAGTACAGCCGCCAGCGGCTCTTCTCCATATTGTTTGGCGTCTTCTCAGCTATGGCGCTCGCGCTCGCGCTGGTCGGCATCTTCAGCGTCGTCGCTTACAGCGTCGCGCAGCGCACTACGGAGTTCGGCGTCCGCCTGGCGCTCGGCGCGCCGCGCGCGCACGTCCTGTGGGTCGCCGCGCGCATCGCGCTCGTCAGCGCGGCCGCGGGCATTGTCATCGGTCTTGCCTTTGACAGCTTTCTTGGCGCCGTCCTCGCCCACTGGATGCAAAGCGCCTTTGCCGCAGGCAGTCTGTTCGCAGCCGCCGCGCTCCTCGCTCTCAGCGCACTCCTCGCCTGCCTGTTGCCTGCCCGCCACGCCATCGCCGTGCCACCCGCCGAAGCTCTCCGCTATGAATAAAGCTTGTCCCATTTGAGGTTCCGTCGTTTGCACTGAGACATGCCCCAGAAGGAATTGGATTTGCTCTAGTTCCAATATTGGAAACCAGAGCGCCCGCAGCTGGACTCTTCATGAACGCGCCGGCGCGTTGCCCCCATTGAATTGGCCGAAGTGCCGGGCTGCCTGGAGGCTGATCAGCAGTGCACCCACCCCAATGGCGAGGGCGTCGCTGGTCGATCTCAGCTCAAAATCACCTACGTGCAGTACAAGCAGATATCCGGCGACGGCGTTGAAGAAACCCCACAACACATTTACCGTCGGTGAGGAAAGCCCTTGTCCGGGAGGCTTTGCGAAGGGGCTTTGAAAGGGCCGTCCCATCATGCCGCTGACAAGATGCGGCACCGCGTTAGCCAGAAAAACTCCTCCAAAGAAGTGCGACACGAGATAAAGCCAGTGCATATTCAGGCGCTCCTTGCTTCGAGTAGGGTGATGATTTGCTGGGTTGTGCCCGTCTCGCCAAGACGGGGAAAAACATGTCCGAGGCTGTACGCGTGAGCCTCAGGCCTCCCGTCGGTCATGGCGTCCGTGGCGAGCGTAACGTGGAATCCCGTCTCATACGCCTGACGCGCCGTGGACTCCACACCGGTGCCGGTGGCGACGCCAGTGATCACAACTTGCGTTATGCCGTGCGCCTTGAGCTGGGCTTCAAGATCGGTACTGGCAAAGGCGCCCCATGTTCGCTTTGTCACCACAATGTCGCTGGGCCTGCGATCTAACTCTGGGATCAGATCGGTAAATCCTTCGGTTAACGGCGCGGAACGGCGTGGCTGCTCCGTCCGTCCTGGTGCGCCTCCGGCCACATTAACCAGGACCACGGGCAGGTCAAGCCGGCGAAACGCTGCGAGCAAGGCTTGCGTGCATTCGATGATGCCGGCGACCGGATGAATGAACGGTAAGCCAACGATACCTTTCTGAAGATCGACAACAATTAGGGCGGCGTTCGGGTCCAGTGTTGTAACAGGCACGGCAGTCTTCTCTTCTGGAAGCGGTGTTTGTAAGGGTGGCAGGATGCGCGCAGGAAAGTGTCAATCTTCAACAAGCCGCGCGAGTAATTCGAGAACCGCCGCGAGTTTCTCCTGATCTTGAGCGGAAAGCTTCTCCTGGATTGTGGTTGTGAGCCAGTCCTGCCTCGCAGCGCGGCCTTCCTTAAGAAACTTCTGGCATTTCCGGGAGAGTGACATCAAGGTCTGCCGCCCGTCGTTCGGGTCCTGAGAGCCGTTCACCAAACCGGATTCCAGTAACGAGGTGATGATGGCGCTCATGGACTGGGGGCGCATACCTTCCGCTCGAGCCAGACTCGATACCGCCGCAGGACCGTCTTTCTCAAGGCGAAGCAGGACAGAAACTTGCGAAGGCGTTAAATCGCTCCGCCCACCGTGTTCGCGCAGCTTCCGCTTGAGTTGGCCAAGGATCGTCCGAAGTTCCGCTGCAAGCGCAGAGGTCCGGTCCATTTGAGAACGACTTGCTGCACCATTCATGGAGTCCATTATGGCATATATACAGCTTACCTGTACAGACGAACTGTATAGCCTGAACTGGGCACGGAAGCAAGAACTTTATCGACAACAAGCCGACTTATGTGGACTAAGAGTGACGACCGCAGGCCTTCTCTTACGGCTTCCGCTAAGACTTTTGGTGGATTCGGCGATGGGTTTGCCGAGTAGATCTACCAGCGCATCATGGATGCTGGTGTTGTTGATGCCAGCGGAAGTGAGGAGAAGCTTCATCATGCCTTCCTTAGGTATAAGCCACAGCGGAGTTTTCATGGAAATATCTGCTTGCCGTGGCAATTCCATCAAACGCCGAACTGTCGTAGATGATGGTCAACGTGTTTGTAGGTGAGGATGGCCCACTGTTGTGGGTTGAGTGGACCGAAGAACGGATGCGGGTAGCGGGAGCAGCCCATAGGGCCTTGACTGGCGAAGCTTTCGATTGCAGCGATAAGCCTGGAGCGCTCGCTTATGAATTCACACTTTGTTGAGCCAGCTGAGAACAGCTCCGGCGATGAGGCCGAGTTGCGACGCATCGGCCTGTCGTCGCGGAAGACCAATGGCTTGATAAGCAGGCCGATCAAATTGGCGGGAAATGGTGCACGCTTTGCATGGATGACACCCATCGCCATTTCAACGCCACAGGTGCAGTGGGCGAGAGTTTGAGCGACCGCCATGCTGCCCCACTGCCGCTCGCTCTCAAGACGCAGCTGCAGAATGCGCTGCTTTGTGTCCTCCACCAGGATTGGGTCAAAGAGGTCTTTCATCTTAGCTGGTCCCCATTGCATGTAGAGGTTCGAGCACAGTTTGACGGCCCTCAGCAGATTCAGAATAGACCATGCTCAGACCGGCTTCTCGTCACGCCGGCCATACCACTGACGAGAAGCCGACCTCACGGTTAAGACCAAACTTCAGAATATTTTGTGGAGCGGTCGCTTCCACGGTGCGCCTCGATTCGATCTAAAGCATTGTTGACGCTTTGCTCAACGGGAATGTTGCTCATTTGGGAACCAGCGAGTGTATGCTGTTGTGTGTGTCGAAAAATCCCCGAATGCTCCCACTGAAAACTCCTGAAACCACCTCGCTCTCGCGTATCGACCGCCGTGAATTTATCAAAACGAGTTCTCTGGCCGCCGGTGCGCTCGTGTTTGGGGCGCCGGTACTTTTGCGCGGACAGAATCTCAACAGCAAGTTGAATATCGCCTGCGTTGGAATCGGCGGTAAAGGCCGGAGCGATACCGATGCCTGCGCCGGCGAGACCATTGTCGCGTTGTGCGACGTGGATTCGGGTTCAGAGGCTTACAAGATTCAAACGGAAAAATATCCGAGCGCAAAGGTTTACAAAGATTTCCGCCAGATGCTCGACCAGATGGGCAATCAGATCGATGCCGTGACGGTGTCGACTCCGGATCACATGCATGCGATCGTGGCGTCAGCGGCGATGAAGAGGAACAAGGCTGTGTTTTGTCAGAAACCGCTCACGCAGACGATCTATGAAGCGCGCTATTTGCGGAAAATGGCCAAGGAGAGAAAGCTGGTTACGCAGATGGGCAATCAGGGCAGCTCCGCGGACGGTTTGCGCCGCGCGGTCGAGACCATTCAAGACGGACTCATCGGACAAGTGCATGAGGTTCACATCTGGACGAACCGCCCGGTTTGGCCGCAGGGAATGGATCGTCCACTCGGAGAAGATCCGGTTCCTGCAACATTAGATTGGGATATTTGGATTGGACCGGCTCCAATGCGGCCGTATAAGGGCAGTCATAATCCACGTGATCGAAATGGAATTTACGAGCCGTTCAACTGGCGCGGCTGGCAGGATTTCGGCACCGGCGCGCTGGGCGACATGGCATGCCACACGGTCAACATGCCGTTTCGCGCGTTAAATCTCGAGGAGCCGACGGTGGTTGAAGCGATGCCTTTCGGCCGGATGAACAAGGAATCGTATCCCGTCGGCACCAAGATTCGCTTCGACTTTCCCAAGCGCAAAGCGCACATTCCCGTCGAACATCCGCATCTTTTCCATCATTCCAGAAAGATCGAGCACGATGCGGTGACCCTGTGGTGGTATGACGGCGGCCAGCCTGACCCCACAGCCCGCGGCGGCCATGACTTGAGCAACAAGCCGCCGGCCGAAGTGACTGCCGACGTCGTCGCGCTGCGCGGCAATGTTCCCGATAGCGGTTGTCTCCTGATTGGCGACGGAGGCAAGGTCTTTTCACCCGACGATTATGGAACGAATTTCTTCGTGAAGCTGAAGGGAGATCAAAAATTCCTCAACTACACCGAGCACCCGGCAATGGCGCAATATCCGGAGCGCATCCCGCGCAACCATTACGGCAAACCAGGCGGAAGTAGTGTTTTTGCCCATGCACAGGAATGGCTCGTGGCCGTTAAGGAAAACAAGCCGGAGATCTGCTACTCGCGTTTCGACATCACCGCGCGCCTCACCGAGATCATGCTGCTGGGCTGCGTGTCATTGCGCGCGGGTCAGAAGATTGAGTGGGACGGACCGAAGATGGTTGCGAAAAATTGTCCTCAGGCTGCGCAGTTTATACGACGGCAAGACCGTTCCGGCTGGGCTCTTTCCTAGTCAAATCCTCCACCTCAGATCACTTCCGATAAGTCCTAAGACCTGTACGCACTTATGTGCCTCGGGCGAGCCCTTTCGCAAGTACTAGCAGCTTCCATCAGTCCATCGGTGTACAGTGAGAACCGCATCGGCAAAAGCCATCGGAGCCTCTTGTGGCACATTGTGACCCGCCTTGATTACCCGATGTTCATGTCTGTCGATAAACATCTCTCCATGTTGTGCCGTTCCTCCGGGCTTTAACGGGTCATCAAGGCCATCCAGTGTGACAGCCGGAACATCGATCTTGGGTTTGGTCGCCAGCGTTCGTTCCAGAGAGTCGAGACTCGCATCCCCCTCTGCTAAGCCGAAGTGGAAACGGTAACAATGGATCACAACATCTACGAAGTCCGGGTTGTCGAACGCGCTAGCGGTCTTCTTGAAGATCACTTCGTCAAAGGTCCAATTAGGTGACCATTCACGCCACAGCAAGAAACAGAGTTCTCGCCGGTACTTGGTCAGGCAGTCACGACCACGTTCGGTCTGAAATAGGTGCTGATACCAGCACACTTTTTCTAATGCTGGATGAACTGCACTTCGTTGCCGGGCGATGTCCACGATGTCGTAACTGGCATACGAGACCAGTCCTTTCACCCGGTCTGGCCACAGAGCGGCGGCAACGCACGATGCAACCCCACCCCAGTCAAAACCTGCTGCGATCGCGTCTTTGATCCCGAGGGCATCCAGTAGTTCAATCAGGTCCCGTCCGAGTGCAGCTTGCTGACCGCTTCGCATCGATGAGGAAGTAAGAAACGAGGTCGGCCCGAATCCGCGAAGATAAGGGCGGATCACCCGCGCTCCATGCTCCACCAAGCGTGGCACCACTTCGTCAAATGCGTGAACGTCATACGGAAAGCCGTGGGAAAGAACTACCGGCCAGCCATCGCTGGACCCATCTTGCACGAAAGTGATGAGCAGCTCATCCGTTTTCACCGTCAGGGTTGTGCTTGACATCCAAGCTCCTTTGCAGAAAAGCATCTCATAGAAGGCCGGCTTTTTATGTGCCGAGCCCACTTAACGAATGAGAGAACCATGATCGAACCGTACAAGATTAGGGTCCCTGACGAAAGGCTTACCGCGATCCGCGCGAAAGTGCAAGCTTATGGTCGGGAGCAGTTTTCCGATGCCGGCGCCTGGCGTTCTGGGGTTGGGCAAAAGAAGAGGCCATGACTCGACGTACGAGTCATGGCCTCAGTAGTGTTGACTGCGTCTACGTCTTATTTAAACTTGGCTGCGGCAAACGATTTCCGTCCCCTACTGTTGGTTTGGAGCGTTTGCGTAGCAGCCTTTAGATTGGCTTTAACCTGAGGGCCGGCGCCAGTGGCAGTGCCGGTTCCAGTTAAGTTGATGGCCGGGGTACCACTGTTATAAGCGTTGCTGTTGATCGTTACCTGCTCGCTTTGAACTCCGGTATATTTCGATGTCGGCTCAAATTCGACGGCGAAGAGGCACGAGGTCAAGGAAGTATAGACATCGCCGTTGGCGCAGGTCGTGGTGGTCCCAAGACCGAATCCGGGAATTGGTTTGGGGCTGTAGTACCCGTTGCCGGTGCTGCTTAGGGTTAATGATTGATTGCCGATATTAGCAACCGTCGCGGTTTGGGAGGCGCTAATGGAATTGTTCGCCTGGCTGGCAAAGGCAAACGACACACTGTTGCCATTGAGATAAACCAGGTTGTTAGCGCTACCGCCGCCGAGGTTCGCGACCACGAAACTCTGTGCGCCCGCGGAACTCGCCAGTGCGCTGGGATAAGAGAGAGCAGACGAATTGGCAATGGCCAGAAGTGTGCTTGTTTGGTTGGTATTTACCTCCGTGATGGTATTCAATGTACCGTCAAGAATGTAGAGATTGCCGGCGGCATCGAAGCTGACACCGGTTGGATTGGAAGGGGTTGCCGGATTGGTGACCGACAGCACGCTAGCTGCGCCGGCCGGAGTGACCTGAACGATCTGGCCGCCGCTGGAACCGTCGCCTCCGTCTCCAATCACCAAATCGCCGTTGATGCTATTGATCGCGAGCGCCTGCGGAAAAATGATGGATACACCATTGATCGATAGCGTGAAGGCCGAGCCATTGTAGGGCACCACGGCCACGAAACCAGGTGCGGTGCTGGTCGCGCCGTCGCCGTCTGTTCCTGAGTCTCCGATATACAAGTCTCCCAGCTCATCGAGTGCCAGGGAGATTGGGTGCTGGAGTGTTACGCTTCCAGTATTGAGAACGTAGGGAGCAATGCCAGTCGTCGTGGGCACTACGATGACTTCGCCGAGGTTGAAGTCGGCGATGTACAAATCTCCCTCGGCGTTCATGGCAACAGCACTCGGCGCACTGAGTGCCGTGGTGCTGTTAGCGGCGCCGGTATTTACGGCGATCGGTTTCGATCCATTCAAACCGTTGATCGAATAGACCTTGCCGCCGGCCAGATCAGCGATGTAGACCTCGTTATTAAAGCCGGAGATGGCTACTCCCTGGGGCTGAATGAGTCCAAGCAGGGTGGTTGTCACATCAAGCGGGTAAGCTATCTGTGCTGCCGCGTCGCCCAACTCATAGACCGGCGACGAACTGAGGATTTTCGAAGCAGAGGCGCCCTGAACCTGGATCGCCGAAGCGCGGGTACCCACGTACTGCGGTGTCGCCTCGAAGTTCTGGTAGCAGGAATATGGCTGATATGCCGTCAGGCCAGTAAGTTTCCCGAACTGGCAGTTGCCGGTTTGAACTCCAAAGTGTTGGGTGGGAACTTTGATGACGTCGCTGTTGTTGCTGGTATCGCCGGTCGTCACTGCGGTAAAGCCTGAGAAGGTAGCAGAACTGTTGAATTCGAAATTGAACGTCACTCCGATTCCGTTGTTCCCGTAGACATTAGCGGCTCCGAGGTAAACGGCATTGAGAAAGTCCAATTGCGTGACAAGGCCAGTGTTTTGCTGGATGGTGCCGAAAAGGCCTGCTGTGCCCACTTCAGCGATGTCGAGATTGCCGGCTGGATCCAGCGCCATGCCGCCGCCGGTTTCCAGATTCGTCGTCGGGATAATGTATGGGGTTGACTGAGTCGTAGGCGAAGCGTTGGGAACCTCGATCACCTGCTCGCCGTTCGGCTGGTTAGAGCCTGACAGTTGGGAAAGGATAAAGAGATCTCCCGAGGCATCGAGTGCGAGGCCCTGGGGTTCGTAGATGTTGAAGTTGCCGGTAAGTATGGGCTGGGCGGTAGCTCCGCCGCCGGTCGCGGGCGCCACATAGACACCCCCGTTGTTGTTGCTGTTGGCAATGTAAAGGTTGCCTTTCAGGTCCAGGGCTAATGCCGAGGGTGTAAATGCCCCTGAAAGACCCTTGATCGATACCTGCACCGGCGTGGGTGTTTTACTGCTCAAATTGATCGAGTAGATTGCTCCCGTTCCGAAGATTAAGCTGTCCCCAATGAACAACGTATTCGGGAACGCCGGGTTGGCGCTGTTGATGGTCAGCGATACTGGATTATTTAGAAAGCCGCCCGAGTAGATGGTTTTGACTGTACTCGTCAGTACCCCTCCACTAGCCACCACTTCTAGAATCCGCGCACTCCCGTTGGGAGTGTCACCGATGAAGAGATCGCCGGCAGCGTCCACGGCGAGCCCCTCCGGAGAAGAAAGTTTTCCTGTGTTCACAACCGCTGAGGTGGAGTTCCCCGGCAGGTTTGGGATAAGCTTCACGATCCGGTCGTTCTGCGTATCCGCGACGTAGACGGTGCCATTCGGCGCGACAGCGATCTCCTGCGGCTCATTGAAACCGCTTCCCAGGGTTTGCTGCGCGTCGGCCACGACTGCAGGCGCCGCGGCAAAGGCATGGGAAGCACAAAACAGGACTGCGATTGCGGGAAGGCCGGAGAGCCTTCGGACAGATTTGGAAGACGGTGTTACCAAAGCACTTTTCAAACACTGCATTTAATTCCTCTAAGATTCTCGGGGGAGAAACCAGTGAACTGGACTGCCTATGCGACTATGCGCAACTATTACGCCGACGAATACTTTTCCGCGGTGGCGAGGAGCCGGTCCCGGATTTCCTGCAAACTGCGCTGGATACGGCCCCGTTTGCGGTTTTCGTCAAGGAGAGCCGCATAAACTTCGCCAACGCCAACCAGCTCCACAGGAAATCCGCGGGTGGCCTGACTAGAAGGTAAACCGCACCTTTCGCTCCCGCCCACTGTACCTAAGTTGCATGCGGCTCCCAGCGGTGCTGCTTTCTGGTTACTCGATGAGGTGGCGAAAAAAAGAATCGGAGATCCAAATGCTGAGGAATCGCGCATTGCGTTGTTTGCTCACGGTACCTGAGGCCGCACGCAGGTCACCTGGGTGTGATTTGCGATTGAGCGGGCACACTTGATTCGTGGGTTAAGTGGCTCATCTTCAGTTGGCGGCTGGGCGCTCGACACGCTCAACGGTGTATACCGGCAATATTTCCTCTTGCCGATGAAGTTCGAGACCGAGTCTGCCCAGGACCGTGAAAATCGTAGGAAGAGCGGCGAAGCGGTTCGGGTCATGGGCGGTGTTCGGGGGCGGAGGGGGCAGCTGCATGGGAAGCCAACCTTCCGTATTTAAGGTGAACAGGCCGCTAAGCTTCGTACGGTTCACGACTGGCAAATCAGTCCAGTTCTCAATGTAATGGGCAAGATCTCCCATATTGACGGCTTTTGCATTCAGCGGGTGGCCGAAGCCGCCAATAAAGCTATGGCAACCTTCCGGGCCGGTATCGAAGATGCAGTCTTTCGCGGTGATTGCTGACTTTTGGAGCTTTGGCCCGCTGCTGGATACGGTGAGAGCATAAACTGACATCCGTTTACTCTCGACCCGCATCACGAGCCCGAACCGATCGGAGAGCAACCGGCGGATCATTTGTTGAACCTGGCTTTGTGCCTCGCTACCCTGCGACCTCGCGTTGGTGGTGTTGGCGGGCGCTCTTGCTTCGATATCGTACCTTTCGCCAACAGTCCATTCTGGAAGAGAGGAGAGACGCGGTGAAGGATTGGACGGCACGTCGTAGGCGTAACTCAAAAGCGTAATCACTGGGACCGCATTCGCTATCAAGTCGCCGTTAGGCAGGACTTGTATGCGCATGTTGCGCGGGTCTGCTGAACGAGCGGACTTTATGGTTATCTTTTCGAATGCTTGCGACTGAGCGACAGCGGGCAAAGCCACGAGCAAATACACAATCGCTTGGCAGAATACTGAGATAATCCACACCCCTGGATAAGAATTCGGCGGCTGTGAGGCGGGGTTTGATGTCGGCATGCCATTCCCATCCGTCGGGGCTCAGTCCCTGGCGAGTCCCAGCCCCATTATCTCAACCTGTGGCAGTTCCTCAAAGTGGAGTACTGCTGATTTTGCATGAAGCCTGTTCCGAACCCAAAGCCCAAGAACGGCGGTACCCAGGACGCCTAAGGCAAGCACATATTTGAGAGGATCCTCTAACGCCTCCTGTTCAAAATGTGCGCTCTTCTCCGTAAGAGGTATAAGTAACAGCAGGTAGCCCCAGAAGGCGAACTGGACGTTGGCCTTGCCGGGGAGAAAAGAGCAGGCGAAAGGTATCTTGTTGAAGTTGAGCAGGCTAAGTTCGGTGAAGAGCAAACCGAGAAGCCCAAGCACGACGAGGTGGCCCAATACCTGTCGCCAAGGCTCAAATGGGAGCGAGAAGGTGGCGGAGGCAATCAAGATGGGGGCGACAGCCAGAACAAGCAAAGAGAGCCTGGTTGTTGCGATGTAGTCCTGCGAGGGATGAATCTGTGTAATACGTAGAATCCAGTTGGACGACAATGAAATCGGCAGGGAGAACGCGACGCGAACTCCGGCTACGGCGAAGCACATCATGACGATGGTCGAGATAAGAAAACGAACGCTTGCCGGATGAAGGGCCGGATTCGACAGATCCTGCCGTGCCGCTGGGATATTCAGGCAGGAGAGCGCGATAGCGAATCCCACCCCGAGATAAAACGCGAGGACAATACGATGCTGTCGACTGCGCACCAGCGATCGGAGACTGAAAAGCAGCATGGCGGTTTGTAACGCGCTGCCCAGGCGAGGCGTCCAGTACGCTCCAGGCTTGCCGGGCACAATATCGGGCTCTTCGACAATCTTGCGCATGTTCCGGAAGTAGGAGAGGAGCAGTGTTGAAATGGCTCCAGATATGGAGAGCGCGAGACCGATCCAGGCTCGCTGAGCCAGCAAAGTAAATGCCGGGTGCATGGAGTTGTTCAGTTGGTTGAAGAGCGCCAGGAACCAATAGGAAGGCAACTGAGCGAGGAGTCGTTGGTTTTCCGGATTTGTAACAGCTGCCTCAGATGCGACTGCCGGTTGAAGAAAATACACGCCGAGGAAGAGACAGAAGGCGGCGATTTGCAGAAATGCAGACAGGCGCAGAGACTGGCGGCGTGGGAGCAGCAGCGCGACAAGCCCTTGCACGCTAAGCACAGAACCGAAGACGAATGCGCCCGATGCGAGCAGCGCGAACCAATAGGCCGCGAACGATCGGAGGATTCCAACGAGGCCGCCATGCGCAAGAACAAGAGGCCAGGTGATGCCCGAAACGACATTCAGAGCAAGGATAGCAACGCCAAGCGCTGTTCCCGAGGCTGCGGTTTTGGCGAAGAACAATGTACGTGCGCGGACTGGCAAAGGGGCGAGCACAATCACGTCTCGACGATCAGGGAAGGTCGACTCCCAACTGAGAACGGAAAAAAGTCCTACCACCAACATGGTCGCCGCGATGAGGCGGTGCTCCACTGTCCAACAGACAGTCACACGCGCCGCAGCGCTCATTCGATCCAGGTCGACAAACAACGCGAATCCGCCCAGGATAATGCTGACCATGACAAGGATCGCAGCGAACTGGCCGAGAAGCTTAACGGTGTCAGCTTGCGCGGACAGGGCTTCAAGGTCGACGACCCGCATCAGAAACTGACGATAGAGGACGCGGAACTGGAGGCGTGCTGATCCTGAACAATCAAGCATGGATGAGGTCTGCGATCTGCCTTGCCATCGACAAGGTGTCCTGTTCGACGGCGAGTTGCGAGAAAATTCCTTCCAACGTGGGTAGTGACATCAAAATGCGGAGGCGATCAATGGAATCGTCGGCTACGACCTTGCCGCGATGGAGAATGACGACGCGCGAACTGATACGCTCCACCGTTTCGAGTTCGTGAGAGCTAAAAAGGACTGTTTTCCCACGCAGGGCCAACTCCTGAATGAGGCTGCGCAGAACCAGCGCGGAGCCCACGTCGAGGCCGGAGAAGGGTTCATCCATCAAAACGAGATCGGGGTTGTGCATGAGCGCTGCAGCGATCAGGACCTTTTGGCGCATGCCCTTCGAGTAACCGGAGAGGGAAGCGTGACGGTCGTCGTGAAGCGCGAACAATCGAAGGAGGCCATCGATGCGCTCATTGGCGATCTTTACAGGCAGATCTCGCAGTTGCGCGACCATGGTCAGGTATTCCGTGGCGGATAGATGCGTGTACAGATGCGGCTCCTCGGGAACATAGCCCATGCAATGCTTGTAGGCGATCAGGTCCTGCTGAATGCGCTGCCCGCCAAAAAGGATCTCGCCCGATGTCAAACTGATAAGGCCGGTGATCATTTTCATGGTGGTCGATTTGCCGGAGCCATTTGGGCCAAGATAGCCGGTAACCTCGCCGGTGCGTGCTGAGAAGCTAACGTCATCGACAGCGGGAATACCGATGAAGCGCTTCGAAACGCGGCGAAGTTCGAGCATAATTCCTCTGTGTGGGCCCTGCTACATATGTAGGGTCAAATATGATCTACATATGTAGCAGGGCCCACCGGGAATTGTCAATGGATTGCCTACATATGTAGAATATGAGTGTGCCCGAAGATCCACAGCTCTCCTATGCCGTAGCGATGGTTCTACAGTCCATCTCGCTCGGCCATGTATACGGCTATAGCGTGATGGCTGTGACGGGGCTTCCGAGCGGCACCGTATATCCAGCTTTGGGCCGACTGGAACGGGATGAGCTGATTCTGTCCCGTTGGGAAAAACAAGCCAGGGCGGAAGAAGAGCGTCGGCCACCACGCAAGTACTACAAGATCACGCGTGTGGGAAGCGCAACGTTAAAGGCGGCGAGGGAGCGCTACCCTCTGTTGGTGAAGTTCGCGTCAACCCCTGAGGTGGAGCGTGTATGAATGACCGTGCCGCTCTCATTTCAGCGTTCGCGCAGCATGCCTTGATCAAGTGCGCCGCGCTCGTCGTGCCTTGGTCTCGACGCGAGGAGTGGCTTTGTAAGTGGGACTCGGAGCTATGGTATGTCCGCCGCGAAGCGCCAGACAATAGAGATGTATGGAGGTTTTGCCTGGGTGCTTTTAGCGATGCTCTATGGATGAGAAGACATTCTCCCATTGAGAACGTTCGTTCCAGGCACGAATCACCCGGCTCATGCGCAGTCTTACTGCTTTCACTGGCCCTATTTTCGTTTCTTGTAGCGCTTTTGCTTCCTGGTGCCCGTAACATTCTGATACTGAGTCTGCACACGGAATCGCGCTTCTATTGGGTACACTCCTGGGCTGGAGTCTCTGAGTCTCCACCCAATCCCATCGACCAGCAGGTTGTGCTATTCAGGTTCACGTTCATGATCGCCTGGCTGATTCTTCCAGCAGTCACAACTCTGCGTTTTGGGACGGAAAATCGCGAAAAGGGCTTGGCTTGGCGGTTTATCACAGCTCGCCGGTTCGCATTCCTGCTTCTAAAGATCATGTTAATCCTCCCGCTCGTTTACTTTGCGGCCCTCGACCTGGGATATCTATTTGCGCCAAGAGGCAATTTGTTTATCCAACTGATGACGTCGCTTTCCGGCTTTTTGCTTTTGTTGCGCTGGACATTTGACGATCAAAGAAGACGCTGCCCAATTTGTCTCTGCTGCTTGTGTATGCCGGTTCGGATAGGGCGGCCGTCATGGGCTCTTCTGGGCTGGAATCTCACCGAGTACATATGTCCGAAAGGGCACGGAGTTCTTCACGTTCCAGCAGAATCGGTAGGTGGATCTTCGATTCAACGGTGGATTTCCGTCGACTCCTCTTGGAACGAGATGTTCCGAACGCCTCCTTTTCGGGTAGAAGGTTAGCGAGTTACTTCTGCTTCTGGACCCCAGGGAAATCTGGAGTTCGCGAGTCGTCAGACGAGCACCGCTTGAACTGGACGGCGGGGACTAGCATGGGCTGACAGGGTTGGATAGCCGATGTAGAAAACAAAGGTTGGCTGCCACATGGAATCACCAGTGATTTCATTAAGCAGGGCGGCACGGGAGGCCGGTCTGCCCAGCGCCCGTTCATGATCCACCATTTCCACGGCCTCGTTACAGGGGCGCGCAGCGAGACCACGGGCGGTCGCTAAAAGGTGGACGCGCTGCCAGATTCGGCCGGCGCGCAAACACTGCTCCTGCTCGTAGCGATCGCGCACCGCAATAAATCCGATCAGCGGCGAGCTGAGCATCAGATTTACATAGCCATTCTTCTCGCTATGCGAGGCGGCCCATCGCAGCATTCCTGGGGTCATCATTTTGACAGCCGCGTTGGCGATGGGAGGCAGGCCGAAAGCGTCAACAGTCAGGCCATCGCGATGTTCTTGCACCGAACTCCATTGCGAGCGGACCCAGCGTTCGCTGCCACGCTGGACGTCAGGATCGGAATAGATTTCCGTGTTCGCGGCGGAACTTACTTCGACTATCTTTTTGCGATCGGCTTCGGCGGTGAACAAAAACAGCTTCCCGTCCGCGTCGTCGCCCGGCAGACGGCCGAGCGCTTCCAGAAAATCGGGTGGGATCGGCTTATGCGGGTTGTAAGGACCGCGATTGGTGTGGCGGCGCGGAATGGCGTTGTACAGTTCACTCTCATCACGTTTTCCAGACGCGAGATCCACGCGGGCCAGAAGTGGAGGGTTGATCCGTGGGTTGGGATCAGCTGGAATAGGCTCAAGCTGTCCTGGTTGGAGCGTCGCCGTGGCCACGTAGCCGTTGGCAGGTGCGGCGAGCATCAGGTTCTCCAGCGCGCAGCCGATGCCGATATGTTCTTCGCGTAGATAAGGATCGAGTGCGCCGACGTTCCTCTGGGTGTCGATGTGCAGCTCGATCGAAGAATCGGTGACCTTGAACAGCCAGGGTTGGGTGTTGTGCGGGCTCGCGGCGAGAATGGCGGCGCGCACCAGGGCGAGAGGCCCGTCGTTTGTGCCGCGCCAGTTTTTCCAAGGCTCGTAGGCCGGTCCTTCACCGACACTGAAGACGCCCTGATCGTAGGCGCGCCAGACGCCGCCGCCCGCGACGACGACGGTGGCAACTCCTGCGCCCTTGAGGAGCGATCTGCGCTTCACGGACCACCTCCCTGACTTCTCCTGCCAGCCACAGCTTCCCTGAGACTATACGCTCAGCCTTGACGTGGGCTTTCCGCCCTCGGATGTGCCGCCAAGTGACGCCCATGACGTGAACAAAATCACGCGATCGCCACCGCCCCAGAAATTATAGGGCTGCATCTAAACTGGGAGAGGAAGGTGATTCGTGAGGAAACCGACGATACTTGTAGCGACGTGGGGCGATGGGCTGTATGCAGTCACCGGCGATGGGCGCACGCAAGAGCTTGCGAAGCAGCGCGTGAGAGGGCTCGCGCCGGATGGACGCAGCGGTGCGCTCGCCATTGTCGGCCGGGATGCGCTGCGCAGGCGTGCACCAAGCGGCGAATGGGCAACCGTCGCTACGAGCGAGTTCGAGCTTTCGTGCTGTGTGGCTGTTGGAGACGCTATCTACGTAGGAACGGAAGATGCACGCATGCTGCGGCTGAGCCATGGGGGCGGCGTGCTCGATCCTATCGATGGTTTCGATAACATCGCGGGGCGGGATGATTGGTTTGCTGGCTCGGCAATTGTTAATGGGCAACGTGTCGGGCCACCGCTAGGCATTCGCTCGGTTGCGGCCAACTCGAACGGGAGCGTAGTGTTCGCCAACGTTCACGTGGGAGGCATTCCGCGTTCAACGGATGGCGGAAGAACCTGGCAGCCCACCATAGATATCAACAGCGATGTTCATGAGGTGCGCGCACACCACGCAGATCCAGACATCGTCGTCGCGGCGTCCGCTATCGGCCTTTGCATTAGCCGCGATGCAGGAGCAACGTGGACCATAGAACGCGACGGCCTACACGCATCGTACTGCTCTGCGGTAGCATTTTCGGGCGATGACATTCTTGTCTCCGCGTCGACAGATCACTTTGCGGATCAGGGAAGAATTTATCGTCGGCCGATCAGACCGGATGGAGACACGGTGGCCGTCGAAGATGGCTTGCCCAGGTGGCTCAACGGTATCGTCGACACAAGTTGCATCGCCACAAACGGCTCAACGATTGCGGTGGTTGACAAAGCCGGCACCCTGTACGTGTCAACTGAGTTCGGGCTGGCCTGGTCACGGAGCAGCAGGGAACTACCAAACCCGAGTTCCGTTCTAATCTGTTGACCAAAATCGAACAGCTCAGGCTTGTCGCCGGCCGCATCGAGTATCGCCACAAGGTCGCCTGCCTATGACAGCCCTTTCGTCTTAAGCGAAGTGTCATTGAACGGCCTTCTCATACCAATTGAGGACGCGCAGTGCTCGCAGCGTGTTCCACCTGCTGGGCCGGCCGTCACCGTCCTCAAGCGGGAAGTAGATCTTCCCCGGATGCGTGTTTTCCAGGAGCCAGGTACCGTCTGGTTGTTGCTTCAACCGGAGCAGATCAATCGCTTCGTCCACCCGCGAGTCCGGAGTCTCTCCTACCGAGCAAAAGTAGTCAAGGGCGCGCAGAACGTCGTAATGCCAATGCGTCGGAAAAGAGAATTGCATCCACGCCGAATTGACGACTTCGCCGGTGCTCTTGCGACGGAACAGTCTTCGCTCAAGAAGGTATTCTTCACCTCGGTGCCGCGCGGCGATCGATTTCGAAGAACCGCCAGTCACGCGCTCGTGAACCAGAAGGCCTTCGAGAACGTTGATTGTGGTTGCGAACGACGAACGGACGGAGCCATTCTCCGCCTCGCAGTTCCAGCCACCGTCCTCGAGCTGCTCACTGACGAGGCGGTCGACGATGGGCTCGACATCGAAGCCGAAGTAGGCACCCAGGGCCACTGTCCTGCCATTAATGCACGGCTCTACCTCGCCGGCGAAGAACGGCTGTCCGGCGTGTTCCCAGCGGCAATGATCCTTCACCAGCGTCACGGCACGTCGTACAGGGTCTGCTTCGGGATCGATTCCGAATTCAAGCAGCAGCTGAAGTATCGGCAGTGTAGAAATCCAGGGCTGACCGGAGTTCTTCGAGGGCTCGAATAAGTTACGCGCCGGGAAACAGGCCCCCCCTGCCCATTGACCGTCTTCACCCTGCAGAGCAAGCAATCTGGCGCCCCACCCTTCGGTGGCGATACGAGCCCGCTCCGTGGCGACACGGGCCGCAGGTGCGTGGACAAGATCACGCAAAACTTGCCAACGAATCGCCGGGTCTGAATCGAGCAGCCAATCCAACACAATCATGTGGCTAATATATCTAACGTTGATGTTGTTCAAATCAGAAGTTTGTAGCGGCTTCTTCGTGAACGCCTGCGGCCTCTTTCGGGAAGACTCAAAATCACGGCGTACACGACGCCTCATGCATCTTCGCCGGGCGACGATGAATGGGACGGAGGGTGCCTCTTCTGCAGCCTTCGCGGCTCCGCCTTGCCCAAGCCGCGAATGCCAGCCACGCAAAATCGCGCCCATCGACTTTATTGATAAGGACCCCCATAATGATTTCGCGTTTTATTGCTGCTGCCTTGTGTGTTCTCGGCCCGCTCACTTGCACCGCGCACGGGGACGGCATCAACGGCGAGGCTACCTACGTTTCATTCCAGGTGCCGGGCGCCCTTGGCACCTATCCGATGAGCATCAACAACTCGATGACCGTCACCGGCTACTACTATGTCACACCCACGCAGACGCGCGGTTTTGTGCGCGACGCGGACGGAACCATCACCACATTCGATGTGGATGTTGCGGGAGTGGTTTGGATTGAGCCGGAGAGCATCAATGCCCGTGGGGATATCACCGGCTTCTATGAGCTGGCGGCGACACCTCCGCAACCCCCCTATGATTTCACGGGAAATCAACCGCAAGGCTTTCTCCGGTACGCCGACGGGCGCGTCATCCAATTCGACCCTCCCCAAGTCATCAGTACGTCCCCGATGGAAGTATTCCCTCCGGAAGCACAGCCCGTAGGCATCAACGATTTCGACGATATTGCGGGAAATTATCCCTTCTTCGCTCGTCCTGCCGTTTTTAGCCGGTCAGCCGCGGGAGTGTACGATGCAGGCATTTCGTTTGATAGAGCTACTTGGGCGACTGCTATCAATTGGGCCGGGTCCGTGGTCGGTTTTACTTTCGGGGGCGTAGGCCCCTATACGGGCTTTGTGCTGCACCCGGACGGTTATACGGACTTTTTGACCATTCCTGCTCAGCCTCTGCTCTCCGAACAAGAATGCGGATCAGATACCATTCCCGAGGGCATCAATGCCGCGGGCGTGATCGCGGGCTGGTACCTGAACTACATTGACTGCACCACATTGAACACGGGCGGCTTTGTCTTGTCGACCGATGGCGCCGTGACCTTGTTTCAGCCTCCGGGGAAGCTGGTGACGTCCCTTCACGGGTTGTCTAACACGGATCCGCATTCAATCAGCATCAACCAGGCTGGGGACCTCACGGGCTCCTACACCGACGCCGCCGGGGTCCAGCACGGTTTTGTACGCAACCAATATGGAACCATCACCAGCTTCGATCCGTCAGAAGGCAAACAGACCACCGCGACGAGCATCAACGATGTAGGCGCGGTCGCCGGCTTCTATCACTACAACTCGGGAGGCGGCCCCCCGGTGGGCTTTATCCGCGTACTCGTCATTCCCTTGCAGAACTAGTCAGCAGCGTTGATGAAGGATAGGGCAAAGCGAACGCTCGTCTCAAGATAGATTTCGAGGCGGGCGCAAGCGCGGCGATTGACCCGCATCAAGAAAAAGAGCACCGGCAGCCGAAGGCATTGCCGGTGCGCCGCCATCTTAGGCTCGCGTATAGTCCATTCCTTCCAGGTCAGCAATCATGCCCGGCCCGGTCGGCTTCCAGTTGAGCTTCCGCCGCGTCAGGGCGCTCGAAGCCGGTATATCGAGTCCAGCGAAAGGGCCAAGCCAGCCGAAATGTGCCTCAGCCTCCTCGGGCTTGATGCTTACCACCGGCACCTTCAGCCCGCGGCCAAGTGCCTCGGCGATTGCCTTCATCGATACGCCCTCCTCGTCCACCGGGTGGTAAATCGCGCCCGGCTCCCCCTTTTCAAACGCCAGGCGGTAAAGCAGCGCCACATCGGAAAGGTGCGCCGCCGGCCAACGATTGCCCCCGTCGCCAACGTAGGCAGACACACCCTTCTCGCGCGCGACGGCGCGCACGTAACTTACCAGGCCCTGCTTGCGCGTGTCGTGCACCTGCGGCAGCCTCACCACCGTGGTATTCACTCCACGGGCCGTCAGTTCCTTCATTGCCGCCTCCGAGGCAGCGCGCGGGTTCCACGATGTGGTCGGGCTGTCCTCCGTCGCGGGCTTGCCATCGGCGCCGTTTACGATCGCGGTGCCCGACGTGACCACGAACGGCCGGTTGGAACCCAGCAGCACCTCACCCATCGCCACAATCGCGTTACGGTCGTCATCACAGATCTTCTGGAACTGCGAAAAATCGTGATTGAAGGCCAGGTGAATCACGCCGTCAGCCTTGGCCGCGGGCTTCCGCAGGCTGTCGAGATCCTCCAGGTTGCCATATTGCACCTCGGCTCCCACGGCACGCAGAGCTTCAGCGCCGGTCTCGGACCGAGTCAGCCCCAGCACACTGTGCCCTGCCTCGATCAACTTCGGAACAAGAGCCGAACCGATGAAACCCGTCGACCCAGTCACAAAAATACGCATGATGATGTCTCCTTTGAATGTGACGATTGAGCGGCGGGCCGTCAATCATCACTTCAATAGATGGACCTCGGCTGGCGGACGATCTATACCGAGAGTCCGTATGATCGGTCTAATCGTCCCGCAGCTATAGGTTCCGCGTCCCGCCCCCGGAGGGCGAACCGTGCCATTTCGCTTAAATGTTTGCTCTCCTTGACCATCTAGGAGAGGACGGTATATTCTCCTATCCCATCTGGGAGAGTACATGCCGAAGCCGATTGATCTGCCGCAAGGGGCGCTGGAGATCCTCATTATGAAGTCGATCTCGCTTGGTCCTTTGCACGGATACGGGATTCTCCTCCGCATTCAGCAGATATCCGGAGACCGGGTGGAGATCCAGCAGGGTTCTTTCTATCCGGCTCTCTACCGTCTGGAAAGCCGCGGGTGGATAAAAGGAGAATGGGGAGAATCGGACAACAAGCGGCGTGCCAAGTTCTACCAGCTCACGCAGACCGGAAAACGGCAGTTGAAGCTTGAGAGCGAACGATGGGCCGATATGGCGTCTGTCGTAGCAAACATCCTGAAGGTTTCTCCTGGAGAGCTATGACTATGCTGGCGCTCATTCGGACGTGGTGGAACTTGATCACAAGGAGCTCCCGGGTCCACCAGGAAGTGGAAGCAGAGCTTCAGTTCCATACCGATGCCTATGCCGCTGATCTGATGGAACGCGGAGTGCCGGAAGAAGAGGCGCGCCGCAGGGCACGCGTGGAGCTCGGCCGAGTGGACACACAAAAGGAGAAATATCGCGAGGCAGTCGGCCTTCGCCTCTTCGACGAGTTAGGCGGAGATCTCCGCTTTGGCATTCGATGCCTGTGGAAGCAACCTGTATTCTCGGCGGTCGCAATTCTTTCTCTCGCGCTGGGAATTGGCGCAACGACCGCAATGTTCAGCTTGATCTACGCCGTTCTTATCCATCCTTTTCCATACTCCGACTCCGATCGGATCATGAACCCAGTGGTCATCAACGAGGAACGGCCTCAGGAGCTGAGATGGTTCGCCATGACCAAATCGCAGTTCGAGACGTTCAAGCAGGCCAAGTCGATCGAAAGTTTGTTGGGCTTCAGGAACGTCAACACGGAACTTACGGGCAAGGAGCTCCCTGAGGATGTCGCCGCAATCTACTTGACCGAGAATGCGGGCGCTTTCTTTGGAGTTCATGCTCTTCTGGGACGCGAGATACAGCCCTCCGACGCCCAGGACGGAGGCCGCCCGATTGCTGTGCTGAACTACAAATTCTGGCAGCGGCATTTTCAGGGAGATGCGGCGGTGATTGGCCGTACCCTGCAGCTCGATCACGCGAACTACACGATTGTTGGTGTGATGCCCCGCACCTTTGCCTTCAATGACACTCTGGGCGTGGGCGATGTGTATCTCCCCAGAGCCCTCCTGCATGACAGCATCAACCCACCCATTGCATGGCCCTATACCCCATGGATCAAGGTGAAAGCCAACGTGAGCCTGAAGACGGCGGATGCCGAGCTGGGGGCTATCGTGAGGCAATTTGCAAAGGAATTCCCCTCGCGCTATCCGAAGAGATTCCATCTACAGCTGCAGCCCATTATTGTCCCTTTCGAGCAAAATACCAGCCATATGCTTTTCCTGCTGCTTGCGGGAGTTCTATTGCTGCTGATGATCGGCTGCGCGAATTGCTCGATTCTGCTGCTGGCAAGAGGTGCGGCTCGTCAACATGAATTGGCTGTGCGCTGCGCCATTGGCGCCTCCCGATGGAGAATCGTGCGCCAGCTGCTGGTCGAATCCCTCGTGATTGCCTTCTCCGGGGCAATTCTCGGCGCTGCAGCCTCCTATTGGCTGGCGCAATTGCCACTGCAATTGTCGCCTCACTCCTTCCCATCCGAATCCGTGATTCAGATTAGTCTTCCGATCCTTGCATTCTCGGTTGGCCTGGCTTTCGCGTCCGGCATTTTGTTTGGTTTAGTCCCGGCGCTCCGCTTATCTCGTCCCGGCCTCACTCACAGCATGCAGCCGAGCCTGCGCCGCGGTTCTGGCGCCCGCAAGAGGCTGAATCTACTGGTTGCTGGACAGATTGCCTTGACGCTGGTCCTTATGGCGGCCGCGGGAATGGCCATCGGCGCATTTCTTCGTCTAACCAAAGTGCCTCTCGGCTATGATCCAAAAAACGTGATGCAGGCCGGGATTGTGATGCACTGGAATCATCCCGAAGACTGGGACAACATCAAATCGCGGAATACCCGCGCTGCGTTCCTTGATCGCATCCGGCAAAGCATCGCCTCCGTGCCCGGAGTCGTCTCGGTTGCTGTGGCCACGGACTCTACTCCACCTTACAGCGGCATACAAAGCGCTTTCGATATTGCAGGACGGGTGAGCAGCGAACAAACGGAAGCGCGCGTCCACACGGTCAGTCCGGAATTCTTTCCGACGCTGCGCATGCCACTGCTCCAGGGCCGTTTCTGGGACCAGGCTGAGAATGCTCGCGGTGACTTCGTGGCGGTTGTGAATGAAAGCTTTGCCCGGCGCTACTGGCCCCATGGGGGTGCCGTCGGCCAACAGATCAAAATTCCTGGATTAAAGTCCATAGGCCCACTGGACGCGGTCTCCCCGGCGAGCGCCGGCTTGCGGCAGGTAATCGGAGTGGTCGGCGATGCTCGTGACGACGGCGTCGACAGGCCAGTGGTGCCCGCCATTTATATCCCATACACCACCGCGATGGCTCCCTATGCGCAGTTTGACATTCGCACCCAAGGTGAGCCACTGTCGTTGTTGCATTCCATCCGGGCGGCCGTTCAGTCTGTTTCCGCGGATCAGCAGATTGCCAATGGCGCCTTTGACCTTGAACAAGCAATCGAACGCGATTCGCAATGGAGCAGGCAGCGCCTGTTTTCTATCCTGTTCGGCTTCTTTTCGGCGATGGCGGCACTGATTGCGCTGGCGGGAATTTTTAGTGTTGTCTCCTACAGCGTGGCGCAAAGAAAAATAGAGTTCGGCGTCCGCATGGCATTGGGGGCTCCAAAGACACATATTTTGTGGGTGGCATCGCGGACGGCGCTGGTGAGCGCCATCACGGGTATAGCGATCGGCATGTTGCTCGATCTGTTCCTGGCAAAAATCCTCGCGAAATGGATGGACAACCACTACTCGAGTTTCCTCGGTCTTGTGACGGTAGCTCTGCTGCTGGCCATTTGTACTTCTGCGGCGTGTCTGCTGACGGCTCGCCGGGCAACTCAAGTTCACCCGGCAGAAGCGTTGCGGTCTGAGTGAAGACGGGCAGCTCAAAGAGCCTTTCTATTCCTTGCACCGGCGGATCTGAAGGTTTTGTCAGGTCGTTATGAGCGGTCGGGAGGCCCAATAAAGCTGCCAGGCAAACGCTCCCAACCCCAGGCAAGCCACACCTATGTGGATCAGTCCGCCGAGATAGGGGATGAACCCGGCGATGGTGAGGATCAGCAGGCCCAGCAGTAGTCCCAGCAGCCAATCGCCCTTTGTGGCCCCGGCCGGCTTCAGAAGTATCCGCCCCAGGAAGGCTCCAACCCAAACCTTTGCCAGGTAGAGCGCAGCCAGATATAACGCGAGCAGCATGAGCGAGACCGGAAGGCCAACCAGAGTGATGGCAATCACGACTATGGCGACAGGCACGGCTGCCAGAACCGCAACTCCAAGCCCGAGGCTACGCCAGCCTGAGGCGACCGCCAGCGTGCTGCCCCGGAAGAAGCCGGGAAACAGAACCAGGCCCAACCACCCCACCAGCATGGCGCCGGCGAGCCAGACAGCTTGGAAGAAGTAGAAGCCGGGGCGCGTGAACCGGCTCTTCCTTACCCGCACCTGGATGTCACGTTTGCCCACAATCGTCGCGCCGTCGGCGATGTGCACGTTTTTCAACTGGTCCACATGAGCGCTCAGGTTACCGCCCACTCGGGCCGTGTTCGCCAAGGTAAGGCTGTCTCCGGCCATGGTCAGTTCGCGGCCGATGCTGCCGCTCACATCGGCATTGCCGGCAAACATGGTAACGCTGCGATTCACCTGGCCCTCGATCGTGATGTCGCCGGCGCCAGCCAGGATACCGCCGCCCACGCGACCCTGGTTATCCACATGTAAGGATTGCGCCAACGCGTAGATGTTGTGGCCCAATTCCCCGTCCAGGTCGAGCGAACTCGAAAGGGTGTAGATGCGGCCTTCCACGGTTCCGCTCACCACGGTTGTTTTGGCAAAACTCACTAAATCGCCCTTGACGGTGCCACGCACTTCGACCGTCCCGCCAAACGCCAGCAGGTCCCCATTGACCACGCCTTCCACGCGCACAATGTTGCCGGTGGCCAAGAGGGTGTCGTCTACAGTCTCGTTCGCCGCCACGCTGACGAAATCACTGTGACGCAGCTCCAAGCCAAAGCCAGGCAGCGACAATGCAAGCAGCACGATCACGATCAGCAGTCGCAGGCCAGGTTGGCGCCCCCACCACCGGCGTCCCAGCAGCAGTACGCTGCCGCCCACCAGCAACAGCAAAAAGAGCTCCCCGACGGTAGTAGCATAATCAGCCAGCATGGCAGCACCTCCGTGTGCAAAGTAATCGAAAATGTTGAAGATCAAGTCCGTGCGGCCGCTTACGCTGAAGGGGTTTAACCACTGCAGCCCTTCCGGAATGCTCAGCTCATTGAGCCAAACGGCAGAACCGAGCGCCAGCGCGGCGACCACGACCACCACCTCAGCCCACCCCACAGACCACGGCGAAGAGAGAACGTCCATCGGGCCGGTTGCCTCTTCCGGAAGCTCTTGCAGGCTTTCACTGAGAATGCGGTTCTCAGCGCGTAGTGCGTCCAACAGTTGCCGGCAGCGCCGGCATGTGGCCAGGTGGTCTCGCAGGCGCTGCGCCTCCTCGACGGCCAGTTCGCCGTCCACGGCGATGGCGATGATCTGCTCGGAATAGCAATCCATGATCATTTGCTCCCGTGCGCCAGTCTTCGGCGCAGCTCCTGTCTGGCTCGAAATAACAACGCCGCCACGTGGTTCTTCTTAAGGCCCAACTGCTGCGCGATTTCGTCATAGCTCAGTTCGCCGTAATAGCGCAGGACCAGCGGCACGCGATAGTTCTCCGGCAAGCGCGCGATGGCATCCCGCACCTGCACCCTCTCTTCCGCGCTGAGGACAGCACCCAGCGGCGACGGCTCCGAACCGGCTGGCTCCGTGACCGCGGCTCCGTCCTCGACTTCCACAATCACCTGCCGTCCGCGTTGCCGGCGCCGCAAAGCGTCGATACATTGGTTGCCTGCCACCCGCAGCAGCCATCTGGGGAAGGGGATTGACCCGTCGTAGGTCCCGATTGAGCGCTGCACCTTGAGGAAGACCTCGCTGGTGGCATCTTCTGCGCTTTCCCGTGAGTCCAACATGTAGCGGCACAAGCCAAATACGCGCCGGACAAAGCGGCGATAGATCTCCCCCAGGGCCTCGGCATCGTGGCCTCGCGCGCGTTCAATTACGCTCTCCAGGTCCTGCCCTTCGATCTGCGTGGCTTTACCCTCGCCGCCCTGCGATCCTTTCGCATTGTTTCGCTTGGCATCCATAAGGCAGTACGCTGCAGATCGAACAAAATTACACAGATCCCGCGCGATATTTATCCGAGTTGCCTGCAAATCGGCTGACGACCGTCGGCCTGTCCCTGACTCTTGCGAAGCACTGACATTGCATCACAATACGACCTCGGCAAAGAGGCTGAGAAGCACTATCTGATTGAACGGCTACGAACGTGCGTTTCACTCAGTGGAGACCGGCAAGGAACCGATTCATCTCACCAACGACTTGAGTTTCGTTGGTGAGGTACACGTAGTGGTCCGCGTTCGGGATGCGGACGACGCGGGCGCTCGGCACGCCGCGGCTGAAGGCATCGGCCCAAGCGGTACAGCGTGCTGTGTCGTCCGCAAGCAGAGCGGCCTTGCGGGCTGGGTCGTTGGCAGCAAAGCGGTCCCAGTTGTGCGGACAGGCATAAATAGCGAGTGCGGGAACAGGAATGCTCGTGTACTTCTGGGCGCCGAAGTTGAGCGCGGCCCCAATCGGCGAGCGCGGCGGCAGTGGAGGCATATTTGCGATCGCCGCATTGCTGTGATGAAGAACGGTCTCGAACTTTGCGATGGCAGGCTCGAGTTCCAATAACTTCTTCTGCTCATTCACTCCGCCGGCTTCGATCTCGTCGATACGCCTCTTGATGTCGTTCATCTCGATCTCCAAACTCGGGTGTGCGGGATCGTAGAAGGCGAAGCCGGTTGCGGCGTCGAGATAGATCAGACCGGAAACCTTCTCCGGAAAGCGGCTGCCGATGGAGCTCAGCTCCTGGCCCGCAAGAGAGTGTCCCACCAGCACAGGACGCTCGATGTGAAGTGCCTTCATCACCGCAAGAACGTCATCTCCGAGGTGGTCCGCTGAGTAGTTGCCGTTGGCCGGTGCTGGTTTGCTGGATGCGCCAAACCCTCTTCGCGTAATGCCATAGACATGATGATGCGCGGTGAACTGTGGAGCAAAGCCATCGAACCGATGCGCGGTATCTCCTGAGCCGGCGAGGAAGATGAGCGGCCTGCCGGAGCCGCCCCAGTCCAAAACCTCAAGCTGAACACCTGGCTCGACCGTGACAAACTGTACGGCGTGTGGAGAATGGTCGGTTTGAGTCTGCGCGTACAGCTCGTTTGTAGACAGTGCAATCACAGTAACAAGGCACAGCATCATGTTTTTCATCGATGCCTTGAAGACGAGATCGATGGCGGGCGCCTCGGCTTTTACAATCCGTTTCACGTAACAATAATGTACTAGTTAACTAGTACATTGCAACAAGAATAAACGGACGGGCTAAAGCTCGCTGCGGCGAGGCAGCCCGTCCCCTTCGCTAGGCGTGGGCCAGAGACGGACGCATTCGAGAGCCGCGATGACAACGGCTGAGTTTGCTGCCAGAATAGAGCGGATGGAAACGCTTTGTTCACGATGCAAGACGTCTATGACCTGTGAGCCCGGGGGTGAATGTTGGTGTGTCGGCTTCGCTCCAGTCCTGCCGCTTCCCAGCAGTGAGAATGACGGGTGTTTTTGCCCAATATGCCTGCGTGATTCAATTGCCGCTGGGGCGCGCGAGAGTCCACCATCGGCAATTTAGAGACGCTCTCCGAGGGTGGCTGATCTAAGCTGTCGTTTCTCAGAATGGCATGCGGAATCCCACCGTCATACACTTCGAATCAGGAAATGTAGAACTGCTGGTACGGTCTTCACGCCCTGCGGGAAGATTACATTGACTAGGGAGATTTATGCCAAACGACAAAGACCTCAATCGCCGTGATTTTTTGATCACCGGTGCGGCCGGGCTCACGGCACTTGGAAGCGTGGCTTTTCTTGGCCGTCCTCAGCTCGTGATGGGAGCGAACGATCGCGTACGCGTGGCGATCTGCGGTGTCCGGGGGCGGGGCGGGGATCACCTCCACAACTACTCACAATTGCCCAACGTGCAGATTGCCGCACTGTGCGACATTGATGAGAACGTCTTACGGCAGCGGCTTACGCAGATGGAGAAGATGGGGCTGCCTAAACCAGCCACGTATACCGACGTCAGAAAACTGCTCGAAGACAAATCGATCGATGCTATCTCCATCGCAACGCCAAACCACTGGCACAGCTTAATAGCCATCTGGGCGTGTCAGGCGGGCAAAGATGTCTACGTGGAAAAACCGTGCTCTCACAACCTCTGGGAGGGCCAGCAATTGGTGAGCGCGGCCCGACGGTACAACCGGATCGTCCAACACGGAACGCAGAGCCGTTCCGTAACCACAGTCCGCGAGGCGGTGCAGAAAATGCGGGAGGGAATTATCGGCGAGACGTATATGGGTCGAGGGCTCTGCTATAAGTGGCGAGACACGATTGGGCGGGCGCCCGTCGAGCCGGTTCCGCAAGACGTTGACTACAATTTGTGGACCGGACCGGCGCCTGAGCACGCATTTACGAAAAATCGGTTCCACTACAACTGGCACTGGTTCTGGTACTACGGCAATGGCGATCTTGGAAACCAGGGTATTCACCAGCTAGACGTGGCTCGATGGGGGATGGGCGTGGGCTTTCCGAACAAAGTAAGCGCTATCGGCGGCCATTTTATGTTCGACGACGATCAGCAGACGCCAAACGACCTAAACTGCGCGTTCGAATTCGACCTGCCGAACGGCCAGCGACGCATGATCACTTTCGAAGTCAGGCATTGGATTACCAATCATGAGGCCCAGATCGGAACACCAAGCCTTGGCACGCCCGAACCAAAGAAGTCCACCGTCACCCAGAAGCTAGGTCCAATGGCAGGCAGCCATAATACAGTCGGCAACATATTCTACGGATCAAAAGGATATTTGGCGACGGGCGATGAAGACGCCGCTACCTATGCCGTGTGGATGGGTCGCGATCAAGAAGAACAGACTGTCGCGCATGGCGGCACGGAGCTGGCTCACTTCAAGAATTTCATCGATTGCGTGATCAGCCGGAACAAGGCGGATTTGAATGCCCCCATTGAGGAAGGGCACATCTCTTGTGCGCTTGTACACCTCGCGAACGCGTCCTATCGGCTAGGCAGAACGATAAACTTCAATCCAGATACGCAGCAGGTTATCGGCGATGAAGAAGCGCAGAGGCTGCTGCGCGATGGCGATCGGGGGTACCGTGCGCCCTTCGTGGTGCCGGAAGAAGTCTGAGGCTTGCTGAATCCCCCAATAACGTCAATCAAGCTTCATGACGAATCAAGATTTGTCATGATACCCTGAACTTGTTAGGGAGATCATGACCAATGACTCAGGTTCGGGAGAAATTCGCTACCCAGGTAAGCGCCGACATCTTGTCTGCCCTTCGTGCTATCGCAGAACAGGAGGGCCGCCAGCTTCAGGTACTGGTGGAAGAGGCGCTTAGCGACCTGATCGAAAAGCGCCGTCACGGCAAGCCTCGCGCACACGTTATGGACGCATATCTGGCCAGCCACGATAAGTACAAACGTCTCTATGAAAAACTGGCAAAGTGACGGAGTACATCACATTGGCTGAAGTGTTGGCTATGCACTATGACCAGATCGAGCGTTACGGCGGGTCGCATGGCGTTCGGGATCCAGGTCTACTCGAAGCTGCCATCTACCGTCCACAGACCGGTTATTACGCCGACCTGATCGAGGAAGCAGCCGCGCTCTGGGAAAGTCTGGCGCAGAACCACCCGTTTATCGACGGCAATAAGCGGACCGCTTTTGCGGTCACGTACACGTTCCTGGTTGTCAACGGCGCACGGCTAGAGGCCGATGCCGTCCAAACGTACGCTTTCGTCGCCAGGTTGTATAGGGCTAATGAATTTCGGTTCGATAAACTAGTCCCGTGGCTCAGGCGTCATGTATCGTTTTAGCGGGTGGCGCACCGCGGCATGCGTCTGGAAGCTGGCGACGACGTTGACACTTGGTGACTTTACATTAATCTGGCGACACTCTCCGATGGCAGTTGGTCGAAACTGTCGCCTCTCAGGATGGCCTCGAGAATCTCCAAACCAGTCACAAGCCTTGGACCCGGTCGTGAAAAGTAAGCTGTGCCGTCCACTGCATAGACTCGCCGGTTCCTAACGGCTGACACGCTCATCCAATCCTTCGGGAAGCAACTCTTCCCATACTGTGAAATCGCCTCTTCGAGATGGAAGCCGCACGGCATCACAACCACCACTTCAGGATCGGACGCAAGGACCTGTTCCCATGAGATACAGGTGCTCTTCTCCCCTGGAGTCGCCAGCACAGCATCTCCGCCGGCAATGGCCACCATTTCCGGTATCCAATGGCCGCCCTGGAAGAGAGGTGAGAGCCATTCGAGGCATAGTACCCGTGGCGGCTTCTCCGGCCCGACATTGGTCCTGACGCACTCGATGCGCCGCCGAAGCCCACCGACAAGAGCTCTCGCTTCGGTTTGGCGGCCGGTTGCCGCGCCAACGGTCTCGATATCCTGAAGGACCTGCTCAAGAGTGTGGGGCGTTAGGGAAATTACCTGTGGGCGGGAGGGCAGTTCGCTTATAGCCTTCGCCAAATCGGACTCGCTGATCGCGCAGACGTGACAAAGATCCTGGGTAACAACTAGATCCGGGTGGATCTGCTTCAACTTGGGCAGATCGACGAAGTAAAGGCTCCCGCCTGCGGCTACCTGTCTTCTGACAGCCTCATCGATTTCTTGCGGTGTAAGGCCACCTTGGATCAATGTATCCACAACGATGGGCTTCTGCCTTGCCTCCGGAGGATAGTCACACTCGAAGGTGACGCCGGAGACGCTGTCGCCCATTCCGAGAGCGTAGAGGATCTCGGTGGCTGATGGTAGAAAGGAGCAGATCTGCATGTCAGTCTCAGAATATAGGAAAGCTGCTGAGCGAGCGCGTTGCGGTAACGGAGGCAGAGGATTCAACTTCCAGGGTTATTGCTTGTTGACTGTGATGTAGAACAGATCGGTCGCAACCGCAAACTCGTCTTTCTTGAGCGTAGTGGGCATCGTCTGCCAGGCGGTCGTGGGATGAATCATCTGCCAGTGCGGGCTGCTGCCCACCAGCACAGGCATGGCAAACCCCGGCACATCGGCCTCCCAGCGGTAGCGGACACTTCCCGGGCTCCACTCCAAATCCAGAACCGGCAGTGCCGCGTGCCGCAGATACTGGTCGAAGACCGGTGTCAGGTTCATTCCCGTCTGCTGGTTGAAGTACTCGACCACATCCTCGGTCATGATGGTCTGATACTTGAAGTGCTGGTAGAAGCCATGCAGCAGCGCCCACCAGCGCGCGTCATCGTCCACCACGCTGCGCAGGGTATTGATAAACAGCGCGCCCTTGAAGTACTGGTCTTCCGGCGGCGTGCTGTTAACACCCCGCGCGGAGATAATCGGCTGCTGGTTCTTCACCTTGGTCTTTAATCCATTCAAGTACTTCAGCGCATCGGCACGTCCCCACCGCGACTCCACGTAGAGGCTCTCCAGGTAAGTTGCCCAGCCTTCATGAATCCACATGTCCGATCGGTCGGCTGCGGTGATGCTGTTGCCGAACCACTCATGCGCGCTCTCGTGGATGATGATGAAATCGAATCGCAGGCTGAGGCCGCCGCCCACCCAGTCACGCCCCAGGTATCCGTTGGTGAAGTGGTTGCCATAGGTCACCGCGCTCTGGTGCTCCATCCCGGAGTAGGGCACTTCGATCAGCTTGTAGCCGTCCTGAGGAAAGGGATAGTCACCGAAATAGTGTCCAAATATCTCCAGCATCCCTTTGGCCTGCGTGAATTGCTTTTCCGCCTTGGGCTTGTCTTCCGGCAGCACGTAGAAATCGAGTGGCAGGTCGCCCAGCCGGTCGGCGAAGTGCACATAATTGCCGATATTCAGAGAGACGTCGTAGTTATTGATGGGGTAGTGCACGAGCCAATCCCACCGCGTGTACCCGTCGTGCAGGTCAGTCTCGCCCATGAACTTTCCATTCGAGACGTCGACCAGTCCGTTAGGAACAGACACGCTGATCTCCATGCTCTCTACCTCATCGCGCCACTGGTCCTTGTTCGGCCACCACACGCTGGCGCCGGTCTCTTCGCAGGCGGTGTTGATCCAGGGATGGCCGGCCGGGTCTTTGCGGAAGGTGATTCCGCCGAACCTGCCCGTCTCCACTGGATGTCCCGAGTAGTAGAAGTCGATGGTGTACACATGATCCGCCTGCAGGGTCTGGGGAAAGTCTACGAAGACGGCCCCTGCCTTGCGCCTGTACTTGAGCCGGACAGACCCCAACACGATTTTGTCGACATGCAATGCGGGATGCAGATCGAGCTGGATCCGTCTGCCGTCCTTGAGCATCCTGAAGCGGATCGTGTTCTTGCCCCGCAGGAACTTTGTCTCCGGATCGACACGAACATCGAGGTGATAAAACAGCAGGTCGTTATTGGCGCGATAGGGTCCATAGGCCCCGCGCAGAATGTCAGCCTGGGTTTGCGCCCGCGCGCCGGCCAGGATGGCCACAAAGGCCAGCAGCACCAGCGCTCGTGTCAGCGCTCTTTTGGGGGAGTCAGCAATCACGCCGACCGACTGACACGCCCCAAATAATTTTCGACATCGCTCACCAATTCAGAAGCAAACACCAGCTTTTTCAGTACCAGAATGGGAGTGGAACTACCAGCGATAGCGTGTATGTGCGCTTTTTCCTCATCCGTCAGGATCGCGGAAAGGATAATGAGATCAAAGCGCTCGAGACCCAGTAGAGCGTCAGCATCTTCGAACAATACATCCAGGGCATCGTATCCTGCATGTGCGAGCACATCCACGCGGCTTCGCAGCAATCCAGGGTCCTTCCCGATACATAGAATGCGCGCCGAGCCGATTTTCATAGACCCTCTAAGTTCATAACAATTACTGTTGTTATAACAGTGGGCGTTACGCCGTCGATGTCTATTTTCATATTTCGAAAAAAGACCCATTTTTATGTTGATTGCGACGCACTGCACAACTCATTGGTCTAGAGTACATCGAAACAATCAGAACACGCTGCGCCGCGGAGGGCGCTCAAGGATGCCTTCGGACGCCGGACTGAACCAGGAGGAGAGAGCTCTGGACGAGAGACCTCTGTACGTCAGCATAGAGATGGCGGCGAATCTGGTTTACCTGGCCCGGCACAGTGAAGACATCCTTGAACGACAGCGCTACCTGGATCGCGCCTCAGACGTGTTGCTGGGAATGCGCGGCCATCACGATCTGATTCGATAGGCACCCGTTCCTGGTGAGGGAACGAGGATTACCCTGACCCCAAACCTCTTTCGGGCAAGAGAACTGACAGGCAAGTACCGGAACGTTTTGCTTGTGTACTGCTCCTGATCTGAATTCGTCCCCTGTGCTCCTGCACGATGGTCGAACTCAGCCAAAGTCCTACCCCCGTGCCCTTCAACTCTTTGGTGGTAAAAAAAGCGTCGAAAACCTTATGCCGGTTTTGCGGATGAATACCAACGCCCGTGTCAGAGATGGTGACCCGTGCCCCAGGCTCCCTTGGTTCGCGGTAGAGAATGCACCTGGAGATTCTGATACGGATCTCGCCGCCTCTATGGGAAGCCTCGATCGCATTCCGGATCAGGTTCGAGAACACCTGCCGTAATTGAGCCGGAAAGGCATGGATGGCTACTTGGCCTTTCCATTCCTTGACAATGCGAAGCCTTCTGTCGATCAGCTCGCGATTATTGAGAGCCAGAACGTCTTCCATGAGGGCGGAAAGATCGACCGCGACCTGCACCGTCGATTCGCGATGGAAAGATAAGATCTGACGTGTAATCCGCGAAACGCGCTCGACTTCCTTCTCCGTGGAAGCCAGGTAACCAGCACCCTCCGCCGACCCGGCGACAGGATCGCGTAAAAGGTAGAGCAGGTTCGTGATGGCTTCCAGAGGGTTGTTAATCTCGTGCGCGATGGTATGCGCCAGCCGGCCGGTCGCCGCCAGACGCTCGTTGAGAAGCGCGGCATGCTCCGCCAGCTTCTGCTGCGTGATATCGGCCAGAATGAAAATACCGCCGTTTTTTACCTCATCCAGATAAACCGGCTCCAGGCTCAAGCGGAAATATTGAGACCTGAAGAGGACTTCCAGAGGGCCAACGGTGGCCTCATCCGGCAGCTCAAAGCTGAGTGTTTCTCGAAGCAGCCCGCCGAGCTCAGAATTCTCGATCTCCACATAAGTGCGGCGCAGAAGATTCGTCATGGCACGGTTGCAGCGTTGGATACTTCCCTGATGGTCGACTACGGCCACACCTTCGCTTAACGCATCGAAGGTCGCTTGCCATTGTTTTGAAGCAAGCTTGGCGATCGACTCCGCCTGGTGCAGTTTGACCAGGGACTTGACGGTGGCTATCAGAACGTTCGGCTCGACCGGCTGCGTGAGGTAGGCGTCCGCCCCGCTTTCGAGCGCATACACTCGGCTCTCGTTATCCACGAATGCCGCGGAAAGTTGAAGAACCGGGATGTGACTGGTGCGAGGATTGGATTTTAGCCGGCGGCAAACTTCGTACCCTAAAATGTCCGGCAGCTTCACGTCCAACAAGATCGCAGCCGGCACCTGTTTTGCCAGCTCCAGAGCTTCGCGGCCGCTCCCCGCCTCAATCACCTCGAAGCCTGAGCGCGTTAAAGCATGAACGATTGCATACCGGTTGGCCGGACGGTCGTCCACCACAAGAACTGTGTGCTTGTCCGAGCTCACGCTCGAATCCCCGCTATCTGCAGCACTTCAATCAGACCGCTTGAGCGCCCTTCCCCCTTGGACGCTTGCTTGGGATAGAGAAACGCCTCTGAGTCCGACAGTGCTTTTTTCTCCTCAATCGAAAACTCCCGCGAAGAATGCACAATGACCGGGAGGGAGTGGAAGGCAACGCTTTCCCTGATCTGCCGCAGCACCTCGAATCCGTTCATATCCGGCATTGCGATATCGAGCACGATCGCATCTGGAGTTTCCTGCTCGATCAGCCTCATAGCTTCCCGGCCGCCATGCGCTTCGAGGATGCGATAACCGAGCTTCGCCAACTCGCCGCCCACCAGGTAGCGTGAGACCTCGTCATCATCGACCAGCAGAATAGTCTTGGAAGGCTGGCCCTTGATCAGCTCGCGAACAACATTCAACAAGGTAAACGGAGCCACCGGCTTAGCCAGAAACCTGGTGGCGCCCGCTTGCAATGCGGAGGTTTCGTCGTCCACCACGCTCACCACAAGCACCGGGCCGTTGTAGCCCTGCGATCTAAGCTCCTCGATGTAGTAGAGGCAGTCCTTCTGGTCGATAAGGCGATCGAGTACGATCAGCTCCGGCTTCATGATCTTCATGGCATCCCGTGCCTCCGGAATGTTGGCCACAAAGACAGTACGGTAGGTACTGCTTTTCATCGCCGCCTGGTGAACAAAACTGGTCTCCTGGTTATCCTCGACAAACAGGATGGCTGCGCTTGCCGTCTCCGCATGCGATGGCGATACCGGGGATTGCTGAGCCACCTGGCCGGCGCGCATCGGTACCCGCGCGGTAAAAGTCGACCCCACTCCCGGAGTACTCTCGACCGAAAGCGTGCCCCCCAAAAGTTCCGCCAACTTTCTCGACAAGGGCAGTCCCAGGCCGGTGCCTTTCACCTGGCTTTGCATTTCCCCTTCGATTTGAACGAACTCCTCGAAGATCCGCTCCTGGTCCTCCGGCGCGATGCCGATGCCGGTGTCGGCAACCTGAAACGCAATCCAGCCGCCATCTTCGGGGGCAGCGGTTACCCTGATATGCCCTTTCCTGGTGAACTTGAGTGCGTTGGAAATCAGGTTACGCAGGACCTGCGAGATCTTTCCCTCATCCATATATAGAGTGGGAATACCGGGAGCGGCGTCAAAGCTCAGATCGAGGCTATTGCCTGCCAGCAGAGGCTTCAACATGCCCCGCAACGCGCCGAAAAACTCCTCCACCTCAAAATGCCTCGGCTTCACGTCGATCTTGCCTGCTTCCACTTTGGCCAGATCGAGCAGGTCGTTCACCAGTTCGGAAAGCTCTGTCGCCGAGCGTTGGATAAAGCTAACCTGCTTTTCCTGTTCCGCGGAAAGATCGCCATCGAATCTGCCCAGCAACAGGCGGCTGAGAGAGGTGATCGAATTGAGGGGTGTGCGGAATTCGTGAGACAGGTTGGAAAGAAAACTGGTCTTGAGGTCTGAGACGCGGCGCAGATCGTCGGCGTGTTGCTCCAGCTCAGCGTAAAGGGCGACCACCCCGCGGTTGGTGTCTTCTAATTCGCGGTTCAGGTCGGCGAGTTGCTCCTGCTTTTCTTTGAGCTGAGCCAGAGTTTTCAGTAGTTCCTGGTTCTGTCGCTCGATCTCGTCAAATGGATCGGCCGAGCTGCCGCTGGCTAACTGCGTGGTGAGCGACTTGACCGAGGCTGCCGTTACTTTCCGAGCACCCACCGGCAATGGCTTGCCAAATTCCACCTGCGTGCCCGACGAGGCGGAGGCGATCTGGAAATGCTCCATGAGGCGTTTTGTCCCGATGATCCCCATGCCCAGGCCGGTCTTGGAGACGTAGCGGCCGTCAAGGATTTCCCCTAGATTGGAAATTCCCGGTCCTGTGTCGCCGATGCGAATGACGAACATCTGAGGCATCGTGTCTCGCACCAGAAACTCTACAAATCCGCCTTGGGCGTAGCGAAAGGCGTTGCGCGCCAATTCCGAGGCCGCAGTCGCCAGTCGAATCTGTTCCTGGTGTTCAAACCCCAGCAGCGGCGGCGATCTCGCGCGCCCTCTGGCGGGCCTGGACCACATGCCGCTCATGCCGAAGCCGGATGGTTAACGATGATAAAGCGAAGGTTTCTGTCATTGCTCTAAACGCGTGAAACTAGGATTGTAACGTCGTCACGTTTGCGGCAGAAGTCCCGGTAGAGAACGCCGGCCACGCAGGGCGGGATGCCGGGCGGCCAGTCCTGGATATTGATCCATGTTCCAGCGTGTCGCCAGTCCATCGGAGTGCATGATAAGGGCAGACGTCTTCTCCCAGGGATAGGAGAAATGCTGGATCCGTCCCACAGAGTGGCCCAGCGTTCCGTTCATCGAGACCATACTACGGCTTTTGCCCTGGTCATGAATGACGCCGGCGACATTGCCCACTCCGGCGTAATTGAGAACTCCCTTGTCATGCAGGATTTCGGCGATCGATACGGCCGCCCCGCGGGTCTTGGCCAGGGCCAGGTGGGCATCGGTGAGGATGCGCACCGGCGGCAGATGGGGAGCTTGCTCGAAAACCCGCACCGCTTCGCGGGCGGCTTCCGCGGCAGACGGTCCATGGCCGAGACCGTCGGCCACGATGTAGATGCTGCGATCTGGGGTGAAATCGACGCTCCAGGCATCGCCACATTGCGTTTCGCCGGCCATGGCGAGCGAAACGGCTCCCAAAGCATAGTCGCTGGACGATCGGACGGCGGTGGGCGATTCCCGCGCCACCCGGGCCAGCAAGGCGGTTCCGCGGCTGGGGGAGGAGTAAATCTGCAAAGCAGCGGCCAGCCGCGACATCGCTCCCAGGCCCTGGCCTGCTGTGCCCGCGGTCGAATAGCCGTCTTCCAGGGAGCGGCCAACGTCGGCCATTCCTTTGCCGTTGTCGAGGGCAAGCACGTCGATACCGGCATCGCCTCTAAACCGCCAAGGGATGAGGAGAAGTTCACCCTGCCCGGCGTGGGCCGCAATATTGGCCGCGGCTTCGGTCACGATAATGGCCAGCTGGCCCTGGCTAAGCTCGCTAAAGCCCATCAGGTTTGCCAGCGCCAAAGCCTGCCGGCGTGCATGGCCGGTCTGGCTGGAATCAGCCTGGCTGACCGGCAGGGCGACGCTGGGCGGAATCACTTCCATCGGATAACTGTGACGGTCGTGCCCTTGCCCGGAGTTGTATTGATCTCAAATTCGTTCATCAGGCGCTTGCTGCCGCCCAGCCCCAGGCCCATTCCCTGTTTGGTAGTGAACCCGTCGGTGAGCGCCTGCTTCACGTCTGCGATCCCCGGCCCCTGGTCAGAAAAAGTAAGCCGGATGCCTTTTCGGGTGCCGTTAAACACTTCGGCAATCTCCAGTTCGCCTCCGCCGCCATGTTCCACGGTGTTCCGCCCAAGTTCGCTGGCCGCGGTAACGATCTTGGTCTGATCCACCAGGCTCAGCTTCAGTTCAAGCGCCCACACGCGTACCCGCTGGCGCACAAACACTACATCAGAGGAGTCTTTGATGGGGAGTACTTCAGTCCTTTGCACTGTCCCCGTCATAGTCCTCTTCCTCAGGGTAGGCCGCTGCGGTCTGTTGCAGATATTGCATCCCGGATTCGACGTTGAGCGCGGTCCGGATACCGGGCAACGACATCCCTAGTTCCACCAGGGTGATCGCGACGGCCGGCTGCATGCCTACAACGACGGTCTGTGCATCGAGAACCTTGGCCATGGATGCGATGTTGGCCAGCGTTCGACCGATGAAAGAGTCCACAATCTCCAGCGACGAGATGTCGATCAACACTCCGCGCGCCCCTACCTCGGCGATCCTGCTGGTCAGATCGTCCTGCAGGGTCAGCGCCAGCTTGTCGTGCATATCGACTTGAATGGTGACGAGCAGAAAGTTGCCCATCCGCAAGATAGGTATGCGTTCCACTGGTTAGGGCTCCCGGGTTGACGCTGCAAGACCGTTTGGCTTAGCGATACGGGTGACTACTCTGCCGCTCCGCTCTAGCGCCAAGCGGAAGGCGTCGGCTAGCCGAGCCTTGGTAATTACGTCTTCGAGATTGATGCCGAGATGAACAATGGTTTGCGCGATCTGTGGCCGGATGCCGCTCAAGATGCATTCCGCGCCCATCAATCGCGCCGCGGTGATGGTTTTGAGCAGGTGTTGCGCCACCAGGGTATCTACGGTCGGCACCCCGGTAATATCGATAATCGCGAACCGGGAGTTGGTCTGCACGATGGCCTGCAACAGGGACTCCATCACCACTTGCGTGCGTGCGCTATCGAGGGTGCCGATCAGCGGAAGGGCGACAATTCCATCCCATAGAGTGACCACCGGCGTCGAAAGCTCGAGCATCTCTTCCTGTTGCCGGTGGATCACTTGATCGCGCCCGTGGATGTAGGAGTCCGTGGTGTGAAGGGCGAGCGAGTCGAGAAAGTCGTCGACGGTTGTGATGCCTGCAAATAGCTGCTCGGCGTCCTTGGCATATTGTTTGCGGACCTGGGCAAAAAGGGGAGGCTTCAACGACATAACGAAGGTAGCAGTTTCCGACGGCGTGAAGCCTTGCACCGCGCGCGAAGCCGATAGATTTGCCAGCAGGTCCTTGAGCGGCTGCCACGGGGCACTGTTCAGATTGTTCAGCGGAGTATCCGCGCCCACATCGCAAATCGCGGCGAGCACTTCTGCCGCCTGCGCTTTCAGCTCACGGTCATCGATCAAATCGCGTCTGCGAATTCCGCTCTTGATCCCTCGTAACCACTCTTCCAGAAGCGCATCCTGATTGTTTTGGATCGATTCTAATATGTTCGCCATGTCACGCTCCAGGGTCCAGGTCGGTCTGGGGAACCAGACCAGCGCTGTGATTCTACAGGGTCTTGCTTCGGTTGACGAATAGGGGGGTGCTGGGCGTAACTCATCAGGCGTAACTCATCAGGCGTAACTCATCAGGCGTAACTCATCAGGCGTAACTCATCACTCCTGGGATGCGCACAATTGGAAATTTGGTGTTCCGGGCAACAGAGCAGCCGAAGAAGCGCCTCTATCGTGAATAACGAGTTGACTTGTTTCTCTCCTGGGGTAAGCGGAGTTGGAGTACAGAGACCCGGATTTCCTGTACGCTGCGCTGGACGCGACCGGTGTGCGGCTTTCATTAAGGAAAGCGGCATGAACTTCGCCAACGCCAACCAGCTTTACAGGAAATCCGGGGGAGCCTCTACTTGCAAAAGCTATTTCGCCCTCTTCTCATTTTCCTCCTCCACCTCGGGTATTTTGGGCCGGTGTTGACCGGAGTTCTCGATTCTTCCTTTCTCTTTTTGCCCTTCGGCAACGATCTGCTGGTCGTTACCCTGGTTGCGCGCAACCACAAGGGCTTGCCTTGGTATGTCCTGGGGGCCGCGTTTGGATCTACGATCGGCGTAATCCTGCTTGTTCTGGTCGCGGGCAAGCTTGGAAAAGAAGGCATCGAGAAGATGGCGGGTACAAAGAAATTTAACAAGCTGAGCAAGATGATTGATAAGAACGGAGCTAAGGCCGTTGCGCTCGCATGCATTGCACCACCCCCCTTTCCTTTCACGATGGTGATTGCTGCCGCTGCCGCTCTCGACTACTCGCGGCTTCGCATCTGTACCATCAACTTCTTTACTCGCGGGGTGCGCTTTGTCATCTTGGGGCTGCTTGCCATCAAGTACGGGAGGCACATTCTAGACCTCGCGAACACAAGTGCATTCCGCTGGACCATGTTTATCTTCATAATGCTGTGCATCGTAGGCTCTGGATTTTCGATTTATGGGTGG
The DNA here is from genome assembly GCA_963711525.1 of uncultured Acidobacteriaceae bacterium. Classification (GTDB taxonomy): domain Bacteria; phylum Acidobacteriota; class Terriglobia; order Terriglobales; family Acidobacteriaceae; genus PALSA-350. Next base: position 185,382 of record CAVQEO010000002.1, read on the forward strand.
CTAAAGAACGTGCGTTCGATCAGGAGGGCCTAAAGAGTCCGCATCCCCGTCCAATGCATCGTGCTCATGGAACTGTCCCTGATTTCGAATGGCTGAGATAGCCGGCCGGAGCGCGAAAAGTGCCCGAATCCGGGCAAAAATAATCTAACGTCCAGGCTTCGGCGGGGCAAGACCACCGGGGCGCAAGTTCGATAAACTAAAAAAGGGACGTTGGTCATTTGACCAGATTCTTAACCCGGATCGCAGATCTGCTTCACTGAGGATTTCTCCCCCATGACCCTGTTGTTGACCCAGATGGCGATCGTGTTGCTGATCACGGTGGCTTGCGGTTGGCTGGCGCTCAAAGTCGGCCAGGCGCGTGTTATCGGTGAGATCATAGGCGGCATTCTCGTAGGACCGTCGGTGTTTGGGCGCTTTGCCCCCCATCTCTCCGCCAGTCTCTTTCCGCCCAGTTCGCTAGGACCCTTCGAAACCCTCTCCACCGTCGGCCTGGTGCTGTTCCTCTTCCTGATTGGAATGGAACTTGACTATGAACATCTCGCTAGCCAGCGGGTCACCGCGGTCATGGCCAGCGGAATGAGCATCCTGCTGCCTTTCGCGATGGGGGCTCTGCTGGCACATTCTCTGCGTATCCGTTTCGCGCCCCACGGCATAGGCAGTATTCCGTTTGTGCTTTTTCTGGGCATTTCCATGAGCATCACCGCCTTCCCGGTGTTGGCGCGCATTCTTGAGGAGCGCAATCTGCAGGGAACTCCCCTGGGTACCACGGCCATCCTTTGTGCTGCGGTAGATGACGTGGTGGCCTGGAGCCTGCTGGCCTTCGCCCTGGCGTTCATCGGCGGCAAGGATGGGCCCTCCTCTCTCCTGTTCCGGGTCAGCGGGCTGGTTGTTTACCTGGCGCTTATGATCGGCGTCATTCGTCCTCTGGCCGCGTATGCCGTCCGCCGTCAACGAACGCCGCAGTTGACCTTGGAGCTATTGGGCGTGGTGGTCGCCGGCGCGCTTCTCTCCGCTGCGGCCACTGACAAGATCGGCGTTCATCCACTCTTTGGCGCCTTTCTTGCCGGTGTATGTTTCCCCCGCGTACCTCACTGGCAGCTAGCCTTGCGGGAGCGTCTCGACATGCTGGTCTCGGTGTTGTTGCTGCCGCTCTTCTTTGCCCTCACCGGTATGCGTACCCGGCTGGACCTGCTCAACGATGGCGCCATGTGGCTTTGGGCGGGGGTGGTCCTCTTAGCCGCGGTCTTCGGCAAAATGGGCGGAGCCGCGCTCGCAGCCCGTTGGACCGGCCAATCCTGGAGAGACGCCGTGGCCTTGGGAGCCCTGCTCAACACCCGCGGGCTGGTGGAGTTGATCGTCCTCAACATTGCTTACACCGTGGGTGCTTTCACTCCGACGTTGTTCACTATGCTCGTGGTCATGGCGCTGGTCACCACCATGCTGACCGCGCCGATCCTCACCCTGCTCGGCATTCGCGGCTCCCCCAAGAGACAGCCTGGTTCGGTGCCTGTCTCTGTGAGCTGACTGTCTCTTACTGTCAAAATGTAATGACGTTGACGTTACATCGTGCTAAGCTTAGTTAAGTAAGTTTTCGGGAGGGAAATCATGGCGTCTCCAGGCACTCGACGGACAGCGAGAAAGCGGACAGCGACAGACACGCGCGAGCCGCTGAACATGCGAATTAGGCCGGAGGTTCGCGCCTTGATAGATCACGCAGCCGAACTGACAGGGAAAAACCGGACGGATTTCGTCCTTGATGCGGCCCGCCAGGCAGCGCAAAGCGCTTTGATTGATAGGACCCTGATCTCAGTCAGTGATCAAGCTTATAAGGCTTTTGTCGCATTACTTGACGCGCCGCCCCAACCGAATGAGCGCCTGCGCAGAAGCTTGCAAACCCCAGCAGTCTGGGACTAAGCGGTGCCGCTTACCGCTCCGGCCTTACTGGCTGATCACCACGAGCTATCCGAATTCTGTTCGGGCGAGGAGTCGCTCGATACTTGGCTGAAAAGACGAGCGCGCACGAATCAGACTGAAGGCGCCAGCCGAACCTACGTCGTCTGTGATAGCAACCGGGTCGCAGGTTACTACTCTCTGTCCGCCGCCTCGATTGCGGCGGCGGTCGTTCCGGGCCGCTTTCGACGCAATATGCCCGACCCCATTCCTGTGGTGCTGCTCGGCCGGCTGGCTATCGATCGCGTCTGGCAACGGCAGGGAATCGGCCGCGCTCTTTTCCGCGACGCAGCTATGCGGGTCTCGCGGGCCGCTGATACGATCGGCATCCGCGGCATTGTCGTGCAAGCCATTTCGGATGATGCCCGAAACTTCTATCTCGCTCTTGGTTTCGGCCAATGCCGCGGCGAGCCGATGATGCTGGTCGTCACGTTGAACGCTCTGCGCGCGGCTCTCAATCCCCCGCCGGGGTGATGCACAATGGCGCAGGCTTACGCCTTAAGAATTTAACGCACGAGGAGCCGGCCCGGCGCAGCCAAGCCGGCTTTCCCAGCAAACTCCTACAGCCGCTGCCCGGTACCGACCGTCGCGATGCCCGCCTGGCTCGCCGCCAACCCCCCAATCACCGGCAGTTGGAAGGTCTTGCCCTGGTAGGCCGAATACATCAGGTAGGCCCACAGGCAAAATCCACCGACCGTAATCAGCAGGTTGATGGGCAGTTGGATAATGAAAAACAACCCATGCGAGATGGCGCCCAACATCAACCCGACGATCATCCAAACGATCCAGAAGGCGATCCAGACCAGGTTGAAGAAGATCGACTGAAACGCATGGAAGCGCACAAAGCGGTCGGCCTTGAAGGGTTCGATCACCAGGAACAGAATTCCCGTAATCGCCCCAACCAGATAGGCCAGCGCTCCGGCAACGTTCGGGGTTAAACCGGCCGCGGGCAGGGGAGCGGCGGGTATAGTTCCTGGAATGGGACCAGGAATGGGACCAGGGATGGAACCAGGCATCGCACCCGGCGTAGCGCCGGCTGCGGCCACGCCTTGAGTGGCCCCGCACGCCGTGCAGGTCGGACTCCCATCGGGCAAGCTGCTTCCGCAGGTTTGGCAAAAGCTCATAGTCTTCTCTCCTTGACAGTTCTATAGCAGGCCGATGGTCGCGCAGCTGGCCGGCAACCTTCGCGGGCACCGCCTGCGGCAGGGGGTTGCCGGCACGTCCTTGTTGCCTGGGCATGCAGTGTACACGATGCCAAAGCCACTGTCTCTCTTTCTGTGCAATGGCCTCGCGCCGAGGGCGGCTAGCACCCCCCAGGTCATCTCTAAGCGCTCTGAACCCGGAATACCAGGACGCCGGAGGATCGCTTTCCCCGGATTTCCTGTGGAAATTGTTGGCGTTGGCGAACCTCATGCGGCTTTCCTTACTGAAAGCCGCACAATCGAATCTATTTAGAGCCTCGTACAGGAAATCCGGGTCGGGCCGAAGCACGATAGCATTCACGTTGGCTTGTCCTTTTTTTGACCGGTCGATTGTCTCGCAACCAGTCGCGGCTTCCAAGCACTTTCTCAAGAATAGAGTTAAGCAGTTTGACCCTTGGCAAGAAGTTAGTGGTCTCGTCAACATGGGCCTGGCAGCCAATACCTTGTTGGGCTCCGGCTTTGGACAAATCAGCCGCACAGCCGGCACCTCCCGCCAAATCCAATTCTCCCTAAGGCTCATCTACTAAGTTCAAAGCCTGGCGGTTGAATGCGGATCGGATGGACAAAGACGAGCGCAACGCAGCAACCTGATTTCGTTCGGCCGCCTTCACTTCTTCTTGAGCACGGCGCTGCTATTCTCGTCACTGTTGATGACCGCCATCAGCTTGCTGACATCGCCGGACTTCTCCGGCCCCAGGTCAAGCTCGCGCACAACATACTCGCGCGAATAATGCAGCACACCCCCATCCGCCTTAACCTTGCTCTTGTAGGAGGCAAAGCCCACATCCAGATCCACCGCGGCGGGCAAATCATCGACCACGTACCCGGCGGGTAAGGCAACGTCGATGCGGTCCCGCCAGGTTCCGGTCTCGCCCAGGTCAATTGGGTAGGTTCGCGGCTTATCGTTGTAGGGCCGGGCATGGCGGCCCAGCACGCGCGGGCGGAGCAGCAACAGATCTCCACTCGGCTGGGCATAGCCGTTTGCCGTAAAGCTGTACTGCAGCACGACGCTCTTGCTCATCTCGCGCACGTTCTGCGCGCTGCTGGACTCAACCGTAAAACGGGTTAGGTCGGCCTGCAGGCGCCGCTCCATCGCTTCATGCTGTGAGTTCTCGCTCTCTTCGGTGTAAAGCCGGCGATACCCGCTGGCCGCTTCGCCCGAACGAGTCTCGGTCACACTTCCCTGCAACGTGCCGTCCTCGTTCAAGGCAAACGACGCTGCGCGTTCCAGCGTGTCCGCCTCCGGCGGCAGCGTGGGCAACTGGATCACCTGGCTATCATTGCCCGCAACTAGAATGCCGTAGCTGCCCTGGAGGTAGAAGCCCAGCAATCCAATGGGCGTGTAGGTGTCGGTGGGATCGAAGATGAGATAACGCCTGCCGTTGCGCGCGGTGACCACCGCCCGCAGATCAGGATCGCTATATCCCGCGGGCATCTCAATGGCCGCGATCGCGTGGTTACCCTGGATGGACGGCAGCACCGGATCGATGAAGCCGCGATGCGTATCCACCAGCACCCAGGTGGCGCGTACGCCCACCGCATTCAGCATGGCAATCAGCAGCGTCGCCTTATCTTTACAGTCACCGTAACGGTAGCGGAATACGTCGGCGGCCGGATGCGGCTGCAACCCGCCAATGCCGATCTCGATGCCTACGTAACGAATCTCCCGCTGCATAAACCCGGCCACGCCTTGGATCCTGGCCTTGAAGTCCCCACTGCCGCCTACTTCCCGCGATTTGGCGGCAATCTCCTGTGGTGCTTCGGTACGGTTCGCCGCCAGTGTGTCGTACCAGTTGCCGATTTCCGTCCACCGTTGGTCGCCGGTAGGCAGCGGTCGGGCCGCGTAGTGCACCACCATGCGCGCGGCCAGGGCAATAGGCGAGGGCGCCAGGGGCACATCCGTCAGGTCGATGCCAGGCACATCGGCCAATTCCCAGCGCCAGTGGTTCGGCGCGACTTCCGCCGGCTTAACCGGCGCATGACGCAGCCACGCATCGTAGTGGTTCCAGTTCGGCGGCAGATCCACCTCCAGGGCCAAACGCACCGCGGGGATGTCCTCCTGAAAGTCCCAACTCTCCTCCTCGGCCCCGTAATCGGCAACCCGGGTTTCGACCTCGTAGGCGATGATGCCGCCGGGATCGGCGCCGGGGGGCGTCACCGTCCGGGCGCGCAGGTCATCATAGAGAATGCCCCATTCGCCGAGCGCCCGGTCATGCACGTCCTGGTCTTTAACCGTGTATTGGTGGCCATCGGGCGCAATGCTCCAGGCGTGGAAGTAGTCCAGCTTTTCGTCTTTGGAGTAGGCGGCGACAATCCGCGCATAACCGCGCCCCTGGGGACGCAGAATCTTCACCACCCGGCGCTCCCTTGCCGTGGCGCGCCCATCCGGACCGATGCTCACCAGGCGATCATCGAGCAGTACCACCGCGCCCATATTTGCCGGGTAGGACGGGACCTTGGCGGCCGCCGCCTGAACAATCCAGTCGGGAAACGGGTTGGCGGCGCGTACCGTGGGTGTCATCAAGCCGAGGCAAATAAGTAGCAGTATCTGTTTCATTTGCCGGTACCGGCGGCTTCCGTTCCCGGCGGCCGGGTAAACTCGAGCACTGCCGGTTCTTTATCCTTGGCATTGACCTTCTGGTAGAAGTCTTTCAGTTGCGGATATTCGTCCGCTTTATAGAGGATATTGCCGACGACCATGATGCGCGTGGCGTTCATGGTGTCGGCCTGGCGCGTAAACTTCGCCCGGTATAAGAGTTTTTGTGGAAAGACGAACTCGGTGTCTTTGGGCAGGCTCTCGATGTCGAATGACGCCGGCAGCTTGATGGTGACCGAATCCTGGACGGAATACGGGTAGTTGAGGTCGATGGGCTCGGTCCTCTTCGCCAGCGCAAAGAGCGGCTGGCTGGTCGCTTCAAAGAATGTTCCCGGCAGCAAGATGCGCTTCCCGGTGCTTGTGCCCATGGAGCCAGTCACCTTGAGCGCGGCCTGCAAGTTCGTTTGCCAGTCCGTCAGCCCGAGAAAATGGTCGGTCTCTACCTCAATGCCAGCCGGCATCTGCTCCTGAACGGTCGCGGTAAACTGCTGCTTCAGCGCATCCTGGTCATTGCTCAGGGCAAACTCGCGCCAGCGCAGCGCCGGAGTGCCGGTGAGCACGATCCGAATACTGCCGGTAACCTTACCGTCCGGCTGGATATCGAGATAGGCATTCCGCGACTCGGTCGACGACTGATAAGCAGGACCGGGCGTAAAAAAGACGATCGCGCCTTTACTCGACTGCCGAATCCCCTCGGTGGCGGCGTGCTTCCAATGCAGCTCGCCGTAAGCGGCATAACGCTCGCCGGGGTCGAAAAACCGTTCTTTGCCCTCCACCTCGACGATCGCGATTTCATCGTCCAGTTGTGACATATCAAGGTAGTCGGGGACGAAGAGATTGCGGTCGCGGTTGGTTACGTACCCCACGTAGGCATTGAATCCCGCGGCTCGGGCGAGACCTACGAAGAGCCGCGTGATCTCATCCCGGTCGCCGCGTTTCTGTGCCCAGATATCCGCCGCGGTTTGGGTCTTGATGCCGAGAGCCTTATTTTCAGCTTCCGTGTGCGCGCGGGTGAAGGTCGTATTTTCAATCGTCATGACGGCGCCGTAGATCTTCTGCAGCTTTTCGGCTGGCGTGTCTGCCGGGCTGACGATCTGGCTTTCGATACTCGAGAGTTTGCCGGCGTCGATAAACCTCTCCACGCCCTTGGACCAGTATTTGCCTTCAGTGGCCCAGTATTCGTCGGTGGTCTGGGCGATGGTGTAATAGAAGAGCGCGCGGAAGGTGTAGTTGTGTATAGGAGGCAGGTAATCCTCCTCGGGATAAGCCGGAATTTTCTCGACATCGAGGCTATAGGACCGGCTCGAAGGCGCGAAGACGACCTTGGCGCCGGGGGGTAGGACCGAGGTATAGGCCACGCTCGCCGGCTGAGCGCCGCCGTGCCCGTCTTCGAGCTCGTGCGTGGTGGGCATGAAATAGAAGTGCGCTTTGCGGGTATACAGCGGGCCCTGCAAATACCAGCGCGGCGACAGCACCAGGTTGCTTTCGTAGTCCAGTGAGTAACGGTATTCGAGGATGCTGCCCACCTGCACGTCCGGCAGGGTAAACACGGTGGCCATGTACTTCTTTTGACCGCTTTTTTCCATAAACTTCTTGTAGGGCTTACCGGTAAATGGAATCACGGTGCCGTCGCTGTGAATGGTGCGGCCTTCGACCTCTGAGACTTTGAATTGTCCACCTTCATAGTCGATTTCCTGATCAGCGTATTCTTTTCCCTTTTCGCTGAGGATCTTGATACGCATATAGGTGGTGTGGAAGTGTGTCTTGTCGTCTGCCCGCTCGTCACGGAGGAGACAAATCGCGGCCGCACCCGGCGCATCCGGCTCTGCGGTCATCTGCAGCTCTTCCTGGGTGGGCTTGATCCACTGCGCCCATGCGTGAGTACTGGCAAGGAACAAGACAGCGGCGAAACTCAGAAGGCGGCGTGGGGCTGCGAGCACGAGGATCTCCTCGGGTGAATGGATCGTGGCTGCAGCGGTGACTGGGCTGCCTGGGGATTTTAGTTGCCCCTTTTTACGACGGATGGGAGCCATTTGCAATGGCTTTTTGGAGCTTCGCCGCCCTGCCGTGTTTATTTAAGTTTGTCAACGGCCTGTCAATTTGACTAGAGTCGCGGGATGGACAAGGTTTGTACGCCGAAGATATCCGCTCTTTCGGATCCGAACTTGCTTTTCGTATAACAATTTATTCAAGGTATGCTCCTATGGGTGCAGCAAACTATCAGCGCAACATCTTTGGACTGCTTATCGTTTTTCTTTGTGCGGTAGTTGTGTGTCCGGCCGCACTTGCGCAAGTTTCAAGCGACACGGAGTGGCCGAACTACGGGAATGATCCGGGTGGAATGCGGTACTCGGCGCTCTCCCAAATCAACCGCGAGAATGTATCCAAGCTGAAGGTCGCGTGGATATTTCATACCGGAGATAGTTCGGATGGCAGTCGCGACAGAAAGCGAAGCGGATTCGAAGCCACGCCAATTCTCGTCGATGGAACGCTCTATTTCACGACGCCATTCAATCGCGTGATCGCACTCGATCCGGAGACCGGACACCAACGCTGGGCCTACGATCCCAAGATCGATCTAACACTCGATTACGGCGATGGGCTGGTGAATCGCGGAGTGGCCACCTGGCTCGATCCCGTACGCGCTGCCAGCCAAGCGTGCCGCCGTCGTATTTACGAGTCTACGCAGGATGCCCGGCTGGTTTCACTCGATGCGGCAACGGGCAAGCCGTGTCTGGACTTCGGTGACTATGGCCAGGTAAATCTGCGCGATGTGCCCGGCTATCGTGCGGGATGGTACCACATGACTTCTCCTCCTACGGTGATTGACGACCTTGTCATCGTGGGGTCGGCTATTGACGACAATCCGCGCGCCGCCATGCCTGCAGGCCTGGTGCGTGCCTTTGATGCTCGCTCCGGAACATTGCGCTGGAGCTGGGATCCGATTCTGGCCGGCGCAGCAGCGGGCGCGAGTGGTGGCAAACCTGTGGACCGGCAAATCGGCGCTGCCAATGCGTGGTCCGTCATGTCTGTCGATTTGGAGCGGGATCTGATCTTCGTTCCAACCGGGAGCGCCAGTCCCGATTACTACGGTGGCCTAAGGCCCGGCGACGACAAGTGGGCGAATTCTGTGGTGGCGCTGCACGCCAGAACGGGCAAAATCGCTTGGGGCTTCCAACTCGTGCATCACGATCTTTGGGATTACGACACCGCCTCCCCGCCATTGCTCGCAACCTTGCGTCACCAGGGAGAAAGCGTCCCTGTTGTCATTGAGGGCAACAAAGCCGGCCTTCTTTACGTGCTCAATCGCGATACGGGTAAACCGGTATTCCCAGTGGAGGAGCGCCGCGTTCCGCCGAGTGACGTACCCGGCGAAACCGCCTCACCCACGCAGCCTTTCCCAGTGGCTCCGCCGCCCCTCGCTCCGCAGCAAGTCTCAGCGAAGGATGCGTGGGGGCCGACGCCCGAGGATCGCGAGACCTGTCGCAAGTGGATCAGCGGGCTCCGCAGTGAGGGAGTCTTCACGCCGCCGAGTCTCCAGGGCACTCTGGAGGTACCGGGCTATCTCGGAGGCATGACATGGAGCGGCTACGCCTTTGATCCGCAACATGGCCTTCTGGTGGTAAATACGAACAATTTCGTAGCCAAGGTAAAGCTAATACCCCGTGCCGATTTCTGGCGAGATGACGTCCGCACGGAGGAGGGCGACTATGGGCCTCAGACCGGAACGCCCTATGGCATGTTTCGCCGCTATCTCCAGTCGCCCTCCGATCTACCGTGCACTGCGCCACCGTGGGGCACGCTGATCGCCGTGGATATGACAGAAGGCAGAATTCGATGGCAGGTCCCTCTCGGATCGATGCAAGACTTTGGCGGTAAGCACCCGCCGATTCCTCCGGGATCAATCAGCCTCGGCGGTCCGATTACGACCGCGGGAGGATTGGTATTCATTGCCGGCACCTTTGATCCTTATATCCGCGCCTTCGATGTGGAGACGGGTAAGGAACTGTGGAAAGCGCAGCTACCGGATAGCGGACACGCGACGCCGATGACCTTCCGCCTCGGTCGAAACGGGAAGCAATACGTCATAATTGCCGCTGGGGGTCATCCGAAAATCACCGAGGAGTCGCCGAGTGATGCACTGGTCGCCTTCACTCTACCGTGACCATCAACGCACAAGAAAACTAACGGGAATTATGAGACCGTGAAGTCGGAGTTGGACTGGGAACGGTGGGGAACCCTGGAGGAGAATAACTCTGCCCATGTGCTGCAGCGTTACAAGGCTTTATCAGGACAGCTCACGCGAAATGACCGTCGCCTTATCAGGACTCACTCCAAACCTTATACACTCTGCCGAGCCGCGGCAGCGGCCCTCTTCCAGATGTCCTTTCGGAGCGAAATCACGACTAGCCTCACGCCCAAAGCAATCGAACCTCCTAATGCCGTGCATAAAGCACGACGCTGCGCAATTACAGGTCCCGGAGTACTCGCGAGCGAGAGCAGGAAAACGATGTATCCGGTGATGAAGCTCGAGTACAGTGCATAGTTCACATTGAGCGTGCCATAAGATAACCATGCGAACAGCAAAGTAAGGCCCGCAAGCACAACCGGCGAAGGGTGCAGATGCGCGATGCAAAAGCTCGCCAGGATTGCTCCGGTCACTGTTCCCAGCACCCGTGCAATGGCACGGTTCACGGTGTCGGTAATTCCAGGCTTGAGTACCAATAATGCGGTCATGGGAATCCAATATCCGCTGGGAAACTGCAATCTGCGATAGAGCTCAGTGGTTGTGGCAAGCGTGATCGCCACGAGCAGCGAATATGGCAAAGCGGAGTTCAAGATCTTGCGTTGTCTGACGGATTGCGCTGTCTCGAGCAAAGCGGAATGCAGGGCTGTCTCTTCCTTGCGAACGTATCGCGCGAGAGAGGTCAGATGGTTGCTCAACTGGTCAAAGGCGCGAAGTAGAATGGCCGCGGACAGAACCTGAAGCGCTCCTCCCGCCAGGATAAGCAGAGCGCGGCCCAGAGCATCTTCGACGGAGGCGGGAAAAGCGGATGCGACCAGAAAGATGATGACGCATTGTTGGCCGACCCACCTGTATCCAGCCTCTCTTCTGGTAAGCATCCCGTATCCGAATCCCCAGAGGGCGGCTATCGGGACCAGCAACAGATTTGTATGGCCGATAACCACGCCAAGAAAGGCCGCAAAGGCCATTCCCAAGGAAACAAACACCATGGGTAACAGGCGGGAGTCGTCGATGCTCTGCTTAGCGCCGAACCCTGCCGTCATTGCGCCGCCGGCGGCGATCATTCCAACACCAGGGCGACCAATGCATAGCCCCGCGGCGAGACAAATGGCGACGGGCAGAATGAGAATGAGATCTGCCCGAAAGGTCTGATTATTCCAGTTGAAAACGTAGCTATCGGTGAAGTATTGCTTGGTAGGCGGAGATCCGGCTGACATCTCCGCGTTGGCAGAAAGAGGCATAGAGCACCAGGGCTAGAGCGGTAGGAACAAACTGAAGACGGACCCTTTGTGTTCGCGGGCATCGCTACTTCTCACCGAGATCCGGCCGTCGTATTTACTCACGATATCTGCACAAATCCACAGCCCCATCCCGGTCCCAATTGGCTTCTTCGTCAGAAAAAACGGCTCAAACAGTCGGCTGCGCGTCTCTGCATTCATCCCCTCGCCTGTATCCGCAACCGTAATACGTAACCGCTGCCGATGCGTTACCCAATCGGTAGTCCTCCGAACTCTCAGCCGCAATTTCCCCCCGGAAGGCATGGCATCGAGCGCATTGCCGATCAAATTGACCATCACCTGCCTCAACTCACCCGGATTGCTATAGATGTTGGGTGCCGGCTCATAGTCTCGCGAAACTTCAACTCCCAGTGTTCTGCATCGGTTTTGGTGTAGCGCAAGCGCATCATCAAGGATGGCAGCCAGGGAGAGCCATACCGGTTCTCCCTGGCTGCGGTAGAAACCAAGAGCCTGGGCCGAAATCTGGGCGACGCGCGACAACTCACGCTGGGCGGTTGCCAGGTACTGTTTCCCGTCCTCAGACAGTTCTTCGTTTTCCAGCAGGAATAGAAGATTCGTGACCGATGCCAGAGGGTTATTGATGTCGTGTGCGAGGCTGGTCGCCATGCGGGCGACCGCAGCCAGTTTTTCGCTTGTGCGTATCGCCATTTCGGCATCCCTGCGGGCGGAAACATCTCGCGCAATCTTGAGCGCCCCGACGAACTCACCCGAGGAATCTCTTAAGCCAGAAATGGTCACGGAGACAGGAATCTCTCTGCCATCTTTGCAGCGCCGCATTGCTTCGTAGTGATCGACGTGCTCTCCCCTGCGTATGCGGTCAAGACTTTCAGCCATATCGTCTCCGCCTCTCGCACTGACCAGGCGCAAAATCGACTGTCCTACCATTTCGTGCGCGGCATATCCAAAGATGCGTTCGGCTCCGTTATTCCAACTGGTTACCGTGCCTTCGATCGTATTGCTGATGATTGCGTCGTCGGAAGACGCAATCATGGCAGCGAAGCGTTGCAGAATTTCAAACCCGCCTCCAGAGACGAGAACCTCCTCAGGAGTGCGCAAGTGATTCTGCTGAGACCCGGTGTGATCGACAAGCATGAGATGCAGGCTCCTTGAGGTAAATCCCGAGATAGAAGTTGGGAGAACGCCTTTCTGGTTGCCTGCCGACGGAAAGCGTACTAGGTCTACCTACCTTTTAAACCGATGTACCTCCACGCGCGGCCCAACAGGTCGCACCCAAGGATGCAGGTAGGGATGAATGTATCCGGATCGATTGACCCACACGCGGCCCCATGGACGGCGATCGATCAGGATGGTGTGAGTAGGCCAAGCAAATCCTGAGCCGAGCCACCATCCCCATCCACCGAATGCCGCACCGATGGTGATCGCTGGACCGAAGTGAATCGCTCCCCCAATCGCGAAGCCAGGCCGCGGTGGCCCGAAGACGACAACAGGATCGTAATAGGGAACGTAGACCACATTTGGATCGACGGGAAGAATCTGAATATACCCTCCGCTCGAGATGACATTCATGTAGCCATTTGGTGTTAAATAACCGTAGCTCATCGCCCGCTGGCGCATCCTCTGCACGGCATCCATCACATCCGCATCCTGCGTCAGAACCGCGTTGCCCAGTTGCTGTGTCCATGCCGGATCCCGGGCCATCATGTCCAGAACCGAAGGAAAGGGTAACAAAGCCATGATGTTCGGATCCCACTGCAAGTGGTCCGCCTGAATGGCCTGAGCCAGCGCATCTCCTTTTAGATAGCTGTGCTGATCCGCCCAGGCCGCAGCTTGAGGAATCTCGGTCCAGTAAGTCGAAGCGGTAAGTATATTTGCCAGCAGTGGGTCAGGATAAAGAGCGATACGCGCCACCAGTTGATCCAGTTGGGGCGGACTCAGTGCCGCCGGCTGTGCGAACGATACGATGGGCGACACCGCGAATATCAGGATCAGGCATCCCGTGGTGACGCATTGTTGAGCTATTCGAGTCCCTACCCCTTGCTGGGCGTTGTTCATGATCTCTCCCTTCGTTGAAGCCTGGACTGGTGAAAACAAATCATATGGTTGCGTCTGCTCTTTGCCCCGTCGGCTGCCGCCTCCTGCGGGGAGCGTAGTTGCCGACCAGCCAAAACACGACGCCCAGGGCCAAAGCGGATCCGGCCAGGGCTGCGAGCACACTCGGAGTGGTCTGGTAGAGATCGAGAATGATGAATCTGCGAACCAGTGCGAGCAGCGCAATCAACACTACGGCTCGTACCTGGACGATGGCGCGGCGATGATGCTTGACGACCAGCAGCGTATGCTTGAATTCGAGAGCAATCAGCACCGTAAGCACCATGCCAAACAGGCCCTGAAAAACCTGAGAGTCAGCAGGATCGACCACGTGGCTTTCGACCAGTCTTATTGTGTGCAGCAACAATTGCCAGGTGGCGAGCGCTATGATGATGGCTATTACCAGCGTGAGTAACGAGACCACCATCTGCTCAAATCGCTCATAGAGCGATAAGGTCTTCCATTTCGAACGCAGGTCCGACATCTCGGATGTCAAAGTAAGTATTTTGTCCGTCACCGGGCCCCCTCTTCAACTCTTTAGCACGCTGCGTAAAAATTCGACCTTGTATCGGCGCACTTCCTCTCTTTGTATTTACGAAGATGTACAGGTCCCTAGTCTGCAGGACCCCCGAGGTTGCTCCTTAGCCTTTCAATCTCCGTCATGCTCTTCTCGTAATCAACCAGGGATGAAATCATGGAAGAGAGCTGATGTGCTGTCTCCGCATTCTTTCTCAGATATTGCGTATATGTGGGAGAGGTCGGCCGGCTCTTGTTCTGATTCAGATCGTTGATCGCCGCCGTGGTATTAGCCGATAATTCCTTCACCAGAGGCAGCATCTGGTCTATGGCCTGTTTCTGCAAATCAGAGCCGGATTTTTCCATATCACTCAACTTCCCGAAGATGAGGGCGAGATTGTCCACGTGGCCTTTCACTTTGGCCAGCATCAATGCGTGGTTCACCCAATTCTCGTCGCTTTGGATCAGCCCTTGCGTGTCGTCGGCATCGTTCGCCAAGTCAATCGCCTCATCGTCTGCGTCTGCGAGCAGCTCCGTCAACTGCGGGTTTTCCTCTGTGATTACGTATCCCCTTAGGGCTAAAGTGAAGCTGAGCATGACCATGAAAGCCACTATCATCGAAGGTCTCTCGGGCAAACGCGCGATTTTCATAGCAAACTCCTCTCTTTCCGGTGCGGCCTTACGCCGCCCGCAGACTTAGCGGCACAGTGATTCTCGCGATGCCGCTCAACAGTAGGCTGATGCCGACCAAGGTGCCGATGAACCACAACGAACTCCACGGCCAACGAAAGAAGATGAGACCCGCAAGCAATAACGAAACCAGGCCGTCCACCAGGAACCAGACCGCTCCCCGCAACCGTCGCAAGCGAGCGAAAACGACGAGTTCAAAGATGCCCGAAGCCACAATGTAGAACGCGAGCACCAATGTAAGCGTGACCATTCCCGCTACCGGCAACACCAGCATGTAAAGAGCGGCAATCACGTAGACGACCCCAATCAGAACCTGCCAGATCACGGCTCCGGCTCCGCGCTCCGACCATGCATAAACCAGATGAGCGATACCTGCGATCAAGAGCAGCCAACCGAAGAAAACACTGGCCGCAATACCCGCGATGGGCGGTAGCGCAATGGCTATTAACCCCGCAATAAGAAGCAGCACACCCAGGAAGATGGACCAGAACGTGGAGCGAGTATAGGTGGTGGTGAGCATAATCAAGACTCCTTCTGTGGCACGAACCTTCCGCTTAGGTCGATACACCGGCTCCGCCGGGAGCGAAGCAACCGCACCCTCGCTGGCAACGCTCCCAAGCAGCACCATAGCTGTTCCACGACAATCTCTCGGCTACATGGATTGCGGCGGAAATTTGGCAAACATCTTGGTCACGGCTTTCTCGAGCTTTTTGGTGTCTTTATCCGGCTTATCTGAAAGCTGACCTTGCGCCTCACCACGCCATATAAGGTTCTTGGAGGAGCAGTCGTAGATGTCGACGACTAAGGTGCCTACCGGGATCTTTGCCACCGTTGTCGTAGTCATACCTGTGCCCCACCCGTGCCATCTCCAGCCCCCACCCAATCCGTCGTAGAAGGTGGTATATTCGGGCTGGTTTTTCTGGATAGCGACAGCCGTCAGCAGGACATCGCCGTCGGCCGGCACCTGTTGCCATCCCTTTGCTTGAAGGGCATGGTCTACCGCCTCGCGAATACGGCTCTCGAAAAGAGGATCTGAGGTGTGGACGCGCCCCCACGAATAAGTGTGATATCGCGAGAAGCTGACAGAGTGGTCATAATCGGTCTCAACTTTCTGCGCCGATGCCGAGATCGAGAAGAAGGCGGCGACTAAGGCCGCTGTCGCTAAGATTCTTCGCAGAGCATTCACGGTGACACCTCCATGGTGTGAGTTGGGTCGAACGATTGCAACGTAGCGAATAAGTGAAAGAGAAAACTAATTCACGCTCGGGGATCCGCTTATTGTCCACTTTGGTCGAGCTTGTTCTTTAGCTCGCCCATCTTGTTCATCGTCTTCTCGTATTCAAAAAGGGATGAAACCGTGGACGCGAGTTGGTGGGCCGTATCTGCGTTCTCTTTCAGATATTGGGTGTACGGCTCACCAATTGGGCGAATCTTGTTCTGGTTCAGGTAATTGATCGCAGCCGTCGTGTTGGCCGCCAGCTCTTTGAGCAGGGGCAGTATTCGGTCGACTGCCTGCTCCTGCAGCTCGGAACCCGAAGAGCGTGTTGCCGTTAGTTTGTCGATAATGCGACCCATGTTGTTCACATGCTCTTTGACACCCTCGAGCATCTCCGCATGGGTCTGCCAGCTTACATCGTTCCGAATAAGAGACTCCGTCTCATCGGCGTCCCTCGCCAGTTCACCGGCCTCGTTCCGGGCCTCTCCCAGAACTTGGGCTAGCTGGTCGCTTTCGCCACGCAACGCAAAGACGCGTGTCGGCAACGAAAGCGAGAGGAAAGTGACCAAAACCCCTATGATTAAATGATTCTTTGCCTTGGAAGCGATTCGCATATGAATCCTCCTTCTTGAAGTGGTGTAGCGGCACCGGCGGGTGAATCGTCGATTGCCGCTATCATGTGTGGTTATGCATCTTCGGCGCCTCTGAAGATGTGCTTTTTCGGCTGACAGAACCGATATCGAGAAGTGTCAAAAAAAGCTGATCCGGTTATCGACAGTGCTGATGCCCGGAGCCAGCCAGGCTGTTCTTTCGGCTTCCTGCCGCTCGGCCCAGGAGCGTACTTTGCCCTTAAGGATTGCTTTGCTTCCCTGCACCTCAACGGTGATGTTGTTAGCGTCGACCTCCGCGCTCCGAACCAGGGCATCCTCGATCTTTTTCTTCAGGTCGGCGGGGGTTGCGACCGGCTCCACCGTCACCAGGTTGCTTACCCCCTTGACACCCCAGAGTCTCCGTACCGCGCGCTCAGCTTCTTGTCTTTGGTATTGCCATTCCACTTCACCCTTGAGTGTTACCCAGCCTTTGTCGACGGTCACATGAATCTTCTCCGCCGGGATGCTTGCATTCCACTTCAGTGCGTGTACTGCGGCGGCCGCGATGTCGCTATCCGTACGTTCTCCGATCGTGCGTACCGATATATCGTTGGCGACGGCAGTGACTCCGCTCACCCGATGCGCAGCCTGCTCGGCATTCCACTTTTTGAAGTAGGTGTCCACGGTTCCTGTAAGCGTGACGACACCGTCTTTGACCGCTACACCGATATCCTTTGCTGATGCGCTAAGGTCCCAGCGCAGTTCGGCGAGGACATCGGTCTGAACTTCTTGATCGCTACGAGTAAATGTGGCCGTGGTCATGAGAACTCTCCTTTTGATTCGCATGCTCCGAGAGACATGCGTCTTTGTATTTCGGGAACAGCTTAGGCTGCTTCGCTGTGCGAAAACAATTCGTCAGAGGAAGGAGAGAAACATCCCGTTTGACGCGTACAGCACCCATCGCCTTTGGAGACACATCGATCTACGCCAATAGGCGTAGATCGAGATCAGGTCGTCTGTCGGAGCTGCGAACAGGCTGGAGGAATAAATTGCGCGCAGTTGGTAGTCAGCGAACAGCTTAGTACGTGGTGCGAGTACCGGATGTAAGTAACTTAGCGGGTATTCTCACACACTCACTAAATCCCTGATGGGAGGCATCGTTAGCAACAGAGATGGCTATGACCAGACAAACAGTAGCGGTCTATCGCTCAAGCAAATGGAGTCCCGCAGGGACTTGCTGAAGTGTGAGACTTGTCCAAAGAAGGTTTACGGATAAGGAAATCGTACGTGGAGGACGCTACAATGCTGGCACTAAGCAGCCGGTGTCCAGCTCTAGCGGTGAGGGGTGTAACTAGAGCATTATCACTTCTACTCTGCGCAGTCAAGCGCCGCGATGGCTTAAACGTCTTGTGCATGGACGGCAATAGCCGCAGAAGTACGGGAGTGGTATGTATCAGGGCACGGCTTCAGCCGGGCCGTAAAAAGCTGAAGAATTGAGGGCTTTAAGCCCCTGGGCTTTCGGTTCTCGTCAGTTTATCCCGGCGAATTTATCAGCGAACTTTCGGAACACCACAGCGAGTTTGCTGGGCTAGAGGAAGATTTGGGACCAACGGGTTCAAACCTGGGAGGAGATCGTGCGTGGAGGACGCTACAATGCCGGCACCCATCTGCCGGGTCCTTGCGGTGAGGAGTGTAACCAGCGCAGGCACCTCTTGCATCGAAAGGTGCCTGCGACCAGCCGCGAACCAGGAGATTAAGTGGACACAGAAATCCAGTTGATCAATCGGTCAATCAGCTCTGCTTATGTTCCTTTTGCCGTTTAAGAAATGCGGAGATCCTGTCGCGCAGGTGCGAGAACATCGACCCGGTGTCACCCGTGCCCTTGACCGCAGATTCGAGCGCTGAGATTTCGTTATCCAGAGCCTTGTATTCCGGGTCGTCGCTCATGTAGCCCAAATGCAGAGAACGGTTCGCCTCATTTTTAGCCGTTTGCAGGAGGGTAAGTGCCACGTCCTTGTTCTGACGCTGTGCGTTGGCCGCATCGACGGCGGCCTGGGCAAGGATGAGCGGAAGTGGTATCACATGATCGTCGATCACCAGCGTGTTGACTGCTGTCAGCAGCACGTTTCCGGCGTCCTGATTCTTGCCTTGATCCAAAAGGCGAGCGGCCTGCTGTAATGCTGCCGGATATGTCGCTAGCGGAAGAAACGTAGTTTGAATGCGCAGCTCGCTCACGAGAGAAGCGAGCAGGATTCGAGCGCTGGGCAAATGTCTCTGTTTCGTTGCATCCGCCGCCCCGTGAACGATCACATCGATTGCCTTGATATCCTCGGGTGCAACGTCGATGACCGCAACGTCTACATGGACCGGAATAAGCGCCGATGCAGGATTCCTTGCCAGCAAAATGTTTAACTTTCCCGTAGCAGCCTCGATCGCGGCCATGGCGTCGTTCTTCTTGTTCGCCGCTATCGCCTCGATCGCACTTTCGGTTTGCTCAATCGCGGCAATGGCGTCCTGGTCGAGGGCCTGCTCAGCTTCCTTCTGATCTTTCTCCCGTTCCGCTTCGATTCCGGGGCGAAGCTGCTCTTCAGCCTGCTGATGCTGTTTCTGAAAATCGGGAGCGGTAGCCGGAGCCGGAGAGGTCTTCGCGGGTTCGCTTCTGTCAGTTACGCCATTCGGCTTACCTGAACTACAACCCGCTGCGGCAAGCAGGCATGACACTATGAGGAAAATGAACTCCACTTTAATGAGAGATACGCTGGACTCTGTCTGGTTGTGCATGGCTCTGCTCCTTGAGAAAAGATGAAATCCGGTTTTTCGTAAAGGAGCAGGACCAGATTCGAAACAGGGCACGCATCCCTGTCAATCTGGTCCTGCTATGACACATAATCCCAACTGACGCTGAGTTCTCGTCGCCACCTTGCCAGCAGGACTGGAACTAGCTTCCACTGGCAAGTTGTTGGTCGGTTAGTTTACGCCGCGTGCTTCGCCGTGTCTGAAGAGGGCTTGGAGTCTGCCTCTACCTGAATCTGCCGCCGTTCTGTCTGCTTGTTTGGCGCCGGCATTGTGATCTCGAGGATCCCGTCGTGAAACTTAGCTTTTGCTTGCTCAGGATCGGCCCCTTCCGGCAACGGAATGCGCCGGTAAAACATTCCAAACTGCCGTTCACTTCGGCGAATGCCTCCCTCGTTCGCTTCCCGCTCTACTTGACGCTCGCCCTGAAGAATGACTGCATCATCGTCCACCTCCACTCGTACTTCATTCGGCGACAGCCCTGGGAGTTCGGCAAGGATGCGGTACTTTCCATCCAGTTGGGAGATTTCGACTGTTGGTATCCAGGCAATATTGGCCGGCTCGCTTTCTGAAAGAAATGGCTGGAGGATGCGATCGAATTCCTCCGTCATTCTTCCCAAAAGCGAAAACGGACTCATGCGTAGCATCTCCTGCGGGGTGAGCGGCAAGCCAAACAAACCAGACCGCTGGCGTTTCGCTATGCTGCCTTCCTGAGATTTCCGGATCAGACCGGTTCCCTGAGAAGAACGGTCCTCTTCTTTGCTGGTTGGTGGTGTTGCTGTGCTCTGTTCTTTTTCGGTGGCCATGGAAACTCCTTTCTCGGTTATTGCTGTTGACTTGTACGGTTGGGGAATCGACAACCGGAGGAAGATTGGAGCAACTGCGGTCGCCTCAACGATCCTTCGAATGCAGTGTGACGATCCCAGGGAGACTGTTTTAAGTAACCTCTTCAATGCGGGATAGCATGGTCTCAAAGTCGCAGGGTCCTGGATACCGGCTATCGTTAATGAAGAAGGTTGGCGTGGTGTTGACTCCGCTTTGGCTGGCACCCAGAGTGTCCTCGTGCACGCGAAGAGCAAAAGTCTGCAGCATCATGTCGCGATTGAAGCGCTCCATATCAAGGCCAACCTGAGTTCCATATACCTTAAGGTGTTTGTCGGAAAGCGCGGCCTGCCGGTCATAAAGAAGGTCGTGCATCTCCCAGAACTTGTTCTGTGCGCCGGCCGCTTCTGCCGCTTCGGCTGCCCGATGGGGATTAGGGTGTAAGGTAGGCATCGGGAAGTTACGAAACGTATACCGCAGTCGGTCTCCGAGGGCTGCCTGGAGCCGCTTCACGACGGACCGGGCTTCCTTGCAATGCGGACACGCGTAGTCGCCATATTCAACTAGAGTGACCACCGCGCGGGCGGATCCCCGAACATGATCGCGCCCGGTTACGGGAACAGTGAGCAGAGTCGAAGCAACAGTCGTCATCGCGAGCTCCTAACCTTCATTGCCGGATGCTAGCGAGAGAAAAGTGCGAAAACAATTGGACATGAGGCTAAAGATGCGATCTGAAGGCCGTGTTACCGGGGACTTAATCCAGCTTCGTACAATGCCCTACAACCTTCGGACTAGCCTGATTGCTCCTACGATCAACGGCGCCTCGAGGGGCTAAACATTCTGGGTAAAAATTTGGGGATAACGAATCAGTCCCGCAAGGGACGTGTGAAAGTCAGACCTGCCCCAAGTCAGACCTGCCCCAAATAGGTGTTAGTCCTACTCTGCTGGCCCTTTCGCGGGCGTTTCTCTGCTTCGAACTGGCGCCCTATTGCTTTCACGCGACCGCGACTGGATCCATATGCACCAGGCCGCGTCTCATGGCTACATTAATCGCTTCTGTGCGCCCGGTAACCTTGAGCTTGTCCAGAATGTGAGTGATGTGTACCTTGACAGTCGCTTCGCTGATGTCAAGCAAGGTACCGATCTCTTTGTTGCTTTTGCCGCTGGTTAACGCGCGAATCACTTCCAGTTCTCTTGCCGTCAACGCCCTGTCAGCGACTCGCTTTACCAATCTTGCCGCCACCGCAGCTGGTACCCATCTCCTCCCCTCCGCCACGGAACGAATACACTCCACCAGTTCACTCAGCGGTGTGTCCTTGAGCAGGTATCCATAAGCACCTGCTCTCATGGCGCGATAAATATCCTCCTCCCCCTGACATGTGGTGAAGATCACAACTCGCGCAGACGGCACTCTCTTGCAGATGGAAATGACCGCCTCAACTCCATCCATCAGAGGCAGCCGCAGTTCGAGCAGAGCGATGTCGGGAGAATGTGCAATAAATTTCTCTACTGCCTCCCGCCCATTTGCCGCCTCGGCAACGACGCGCATGTCCGATCTGCGGTTAATCAGCGTTGCCAACCCCTCTCGCACGATGGGAAGGTCGTCGGCAATCAACACTGTAAGAAGCTTGAGGAGAGGCTCCGCGTCCCTCACCTGATCATTGACGGATATGTTCGTAGTCTGCACGTCATCCTCCGGGGCTTGCCGCGACTGCACTCAGCGGCTATATCAAGCAAAGTGGTGAACGATGTTGGAAAGCAAGGTCACTGCATCTGCACCGATGCAGATGTTAAGCACCACACGTCATGAAGTCTTTATTATTGTTACGGGAGCGCCGAAGAAATTGCATTCAGCAAAGTGTTATCGTCAAACGGCTTGCCTAGGAAAGCGACAGCTCCTGCAAGCGTTGCCTCGTCCCGTACCTCGGGTTCGTCGCGCGCCGAAACAAACACGATCGGCCGCCGGTTACGGTCTGCTGTCAGGCGGCGTTCCAGCTCAAACCCGCTCATGCCAGGCAGCCCGATATCCAGGATGATGCAGCCGGTTTTCTCATGATTGCCGGCTGCCAGATAATCCTCCGCTGAAACGAAGGTTTCTGCCCGGAATCCGGCGGATTTGAGGAGCCTTTCGAGCGACCTCCGTATCCATCTGTCATCATCGATAATCGCTATCAAAGGTAGTTCATTCATGCCCGCCCCTCCCGGCTTCGAGCATCGCATCACATGGCCTCTGATCCAGTTCACGGCCAGCGGGGGTTCCGGCCGTCCTTGGGTAACAATCAACAGCAGAATCGATTGCTTTACGATGTGTTGCCATGAATCGACAATAACTCCGGCACTCCGGTTTGCATATTGGACCTTGGTCCCATAGGGCAGGGATCAATTGGGAGAAAGCCGCAGCTTTTCGGCCATTTGGATTAGATGAGCCAGAGATTCGGCCTTCATCTTCTGCATCACCTGGCCGCGATGCACCTTGATCGTTTTCTCGCTGGCGCCAAGCTGCGCTGCAATCTGCTTGTTTAACAAGCCGCTGGTTACTCGAGGAAAGACCTCCCGCTCGCGCGGCGTCAGCGATGCGTAGCGCCGATGCAGTATGCGTATTTCAGCGTTGTGCTGCCTGGTAATGCGATTTTGTTCGATCCCACGCTGAATTGCTTGCAGCAGGTCTTGTTCGCGGAAGGGCTTGGTAAGGAATTCGACCGCACCCGCCTTCATGGCTTGAACCGACATCGGGATGTCGCCGTGTCCGGTGATGAAAATGACAGGGAGGTCAATTTTCGCCGCAATAAGTTCTTGTTGAAGATCCAGTCCGCTCAATCCAGGAAGGCGGACGTCCAGTATTAGACACCCCGAAGCGTCCGGACGCTCGCTACGCAGGAACTCCTGTGCTGAAGCGAAGGTCCGGGCCTCGAGGCCTACAGATCGCAAGAGCCGCTTGAGCGAGATACTCACCGCAGGCTCATCGTCCACGACGTACACAATGGGAGGGCTCTCGTTCATCGTTTTGTCTACGCAATAGCAGGCAAAGAAAAGTGGAAGGCCGCTCCTTGAGCGGCGTGATTAGGGCTGGCCCAAAGGCGGCCACTGTGAGCCTCAATGATCGAGCGGCTGATGGACAATCCCATGCCCATGCCGGCCGTCTTAGTAGTAAAAAACGTATCGAAGATGTGGGGAACGTGCCGGGGATCAAGGCCGATGCCGGAGTCCTGCACCGTGACCTCCAGCCCTGACGCAAGCGCGTGAGACTGCAGCATCAGCACTCGCGGCCGGTCAGAGACGGAATTCATCGCCTCCATTCCGTTCATTATCAGGTTCAGTAAAACCTGCTGTAGCTGTACTCGATCGCCCAGCACTGGTGGCGGTGCAGCTTCCAATTCCATCTCCACCGAGACGTGTTGCTTTTCCAGTTCATTCGGGATGAGGGCCAGAACTTCATGAATGACCTGATTGATATCCAGCGGGCGCCTCTCCGGAGCGGTCTTTTTCAACAAGGAGCGGACGCGGGAAACAATTTCGCCTGTACGTGTACCCGCCTCTGCAATCTCAGTTACCGCCTGTCGCACTTCTTGCAGATCCGGTGCCGGGCCGGCCAGAATTCTTCTGCTTGCGTTGGCATTATTGACGATTGCGGCCAGCGGCTGGTTGATCTCGTGCGCGATCGAAGCCGTCAGTTCGCCCAGAGTCGTCGCTCGGACTACCCGCGCCAGCTCAGCTTGCGCTGCCTGCACTGCCTCCTCTGCCTTTCGGCTTTCCGTCAGATCCCGTGTGACTATGGCAAAACCCATCAATTCTCCTCGCTGGTCGTGCAATGACGTTAATATGGCATTCGCCCGGAATTGAGACCCGTCTTTGCGCACCCGCCATCCCTCGTCTGCGAACCGGCCTTCCGCCGCCGCTTTCCGCAAAGCCATGGCCGGCGTCCCTCTGCGCAGATCTTCGTCCGAATAGAAACAGGAGAAGTGTTGTCCTATGATTTCCTGGGCCCCGTACCCCTTGATATGTTCCGCTCCGCTGTTCCAACTGGTGACGAATCCAGCCGGGTCCAGCATGAAAATCGCATAGTCCGCGATGCCTTCAATCAGCAGGCGGAATCGTTCTTCGCTTCGGCGCAGCTCTTCCGCCGTCTGCCTGCGCTCCGTTACATCCAGAGTCACGCCGATCATCCGGATGGGTTGGCCTGTGCTGTCGCAATGAGTTTGCCCCTTGCTCATCACCCAGCGAAGCTGACCGTCCTGGCGCTGAATCCGGTACTCAGCGTCAAATTCCCCACCGGGTCGAAGAGCCTCGCGGATGCCCAGTCGCACATCCGAGCGGTCGTCGCGATGAACCAGCGCAACGAAGCTCATCTGATCAAACGTCCGCAAGCTTGGCTCGAAGCCAAAAATTCGAAAATGCTGAGCCGACCATACAGCCAGGTCCGCACGCGTATCCAAATCCCACACCCCCAGGCCTGAAGCCTCCTGGGCCAACCGAAGCTGCTCTTCACTATCCTTTAACGTTTGCTCCAGTTGCTTGCGCTGTTCAATCTCGCGGATCAAATCCTCATTGACTGCTCGCAACTTTGAAGTCCGCTCCTCGACCCGAACTTCCAGTTGCATATTGACCAGACTGAGCGCGTCCTCAGCGCGTCGGCGTTCCGCGATTTCAAGCCGCATGGCTGCAGGACTTGGAAGTGCGAGGGCATGGGGAACCAGCTTCACCAGCAGTATCGCCGTGGAGACAGAAGCCAAAGCCGTGATGGCCTTGACAGATCCGGAAATCCAGTAGTTTGCATGCCACAGAGTCCATACTTCCATCGCGTGGGTGGCTCCGCAGGCTAGAATGAAAATCCCAAAGCAGACAAACATCCAATGAAATGGAAGATCCCGGCGCTTGCGGACAAAGTAAACCAACGTGAAGGGTATCGAAAGATAAGACAGAGCTATCAACGAATCAGAAATGACATGCAGGCCGACTAGGCCAGGGTTCCACATGTAACAGTACCCATGAGGCATGTACGGGCTGGAAGAGAAAAGTGCCTTCAAGTATTGCATCGTGTACCTCGCGGCAGTTCACTTGGCCTCCGCGAAAAAACACTGAAAACAGATTAGCCGGGAAGGATACTATCTCTCGCGGTGGTAGTTGGAACAGAACCGGGCGGCTCAGCACCCGCCGCGGCCTTCTTTCTCGTTCGTGCATCGCTTAGATGATCGGAAGAGCCTGAATGATAAGCACGGCTTCGGGCCCATGTAAACCGGACGGCTGCGTCCTGTGCTTCCCTCACGTCGAAAACAGAATACGACAGTTTTGCGCCGACTGCTCGTCGTCGCCCCTTGTATCTTACGAGATTAGGACAATGTCGCGATTTGACGCGTCGAAGAGTCTATTTGTAAGTGCAACTGAACATGTTTCGACCCCGGGTACAGGTCTTCAACGCATGTAGGCCGAGCAGAGAACCAGCCTCCGCGACACAGTGACGGTATTGCGTCTAAACCGCAAGTCGTATGGCAGAGTCGGGCCTCTGGCGGAACGCCTCCTAAGAACCTTCTCTGAAGCCGTGTTCATCCTCACGAGGAATTGCTCCAGTAATCTCCGCCCGCTAATATGCCTCAATGAAAGATCGCTTCTTCAGTTCATCGAGCGACGAGTACCAGATGAGTGAGTTGCACCGACTTCGATTCACTTCCTCTTTTCTAATCAGACTGTGGAAGAGAAACGGGTTGGTTTAACGATATGACCGAGAACTTGCTGTTGACACTGGTTCGGTACCAGCTTGTTGAGGTGATTAGATATGACTGCGTACATTTCTACAAAAGGCGAGCATCAACTGCGACTCATGGGGGCTCATGGTTCGTGCACGGCTTATCCGCTACGTGATTTTCTGTATCGAAGCGGTGTGCCGTTCGAATGGATCGAGCTAAGCACCGATGAGCAGGCACGCGAGTTGGCGCAAGTCGGCGATCTCCTGGATGGCCGCTTGCCGGTTTGTTTCTTTCCTGATGAAACGCGGTTGGAGTGTCCCACCATTCGGCAGATCGCGGAAAAGTTAGGTTGGTTCCACAAACCGTCCAGCGCAGAATACGATCTCGCCATTCTGGGCGCGGGCCCTGCCGGCTTAAGTGCTGCGGTTTACGGCGCTTCCGAGGGTCTCAAAACTTTATTGATTGAGCGCTCTGCTGTAGGGGGACAGGCGGGCACCAGCTCCAGGATTGAGAATTATCTGGGGTTTCCAGGGGGGATCAGCGGGGCCGATCTGGCTAAACGTGCGCGTGATCAGGCCCACCATTTCGGTGCGGAAATCCTGCTCCTGCATGAAGGCGTGCGCGCCGAGCTCTTGCCGGGTAAGGCTATCGGCTACTTGGCGGATGGTACCAGCTTCGTGATGCACGCTGCCATCTGCGCCTCCGGCGTGGAATATCGTCGCTTGAACCTTTGGAATGAAGACCGCTTGCGCGGAGCCGGTGTCTACTATGGCGCCGGAACAAGCGAGGCGGAGCTTTGCCACAAGCAGGAGGTCTTCGTGGTGGGTGGCGGCAACTCCGCTGGGCAGGCTGCCATACACTTCTCACGTTATGCCCGGAAAGTTTACATGGTGGTGCGTGGAGATGGCTTAAAGGAGACTCTCTCCCAGTATTTGATTGATCGCATTTCGGCCTGCCCCCAGATAGAAGTGCGATCGCATACCGAAATCCTTGAGTTGCATGGCACGAAACAGTTAGAGGCCATAACTCTGATCAAGAATCTGACCGGTCAACAGCAGACGGTCCAGACATGCTGGCTTTTTCTTTGCCTCGGCGGCATTCCCAACACTAACTGGGCTGCGGAAGCCGGCTTGGTGCGCGATGAACAGTGTTACCTCGTGACCGGCCCGGATTTGCGAGAACACCATGGGTTCCGGAAGAAATGGCCTCTGGATCGCGAACCGTACTACCTGGAAACCAGCAGCCCCGGAGTGTTCGCCGCTGGCGATGTTCGTCACGGGTCTGTGAAACGATGCGCCTCCGCTGTCGGCGAAGGCGCGATGGCCGTTACCTTTGTACACCATTATTTAGCGAGCCACTGAAATGAAACAAAGGCATGCAGCCAGGGTGTTCTGGCCAGCCGTGAAGCAGCAGCACTGGCGGGCCTTCGTCCGCTCCAGGCTGCTCAAAAATAATTTCGAGAAGGTCGGTGCGGAGGGCATTTATAGCACCGGCAAATCGGCGCTGCCAATGCGTGGTCCGTCATGTCTGTCGATTTGGAGCGGGATCTGATCTTCGTTCCAACCGGGAGCGCCAGTCCCGATTACTACGGCGGCCTAAGGCCCGGCGACGACAAGTGGGCGAATTCTGTGGTGGCGCTGCAGGCCAGGACGGGCGAAATCGCTTGGGGCTTCCAACTCGTGCATCACGATCTTTGGGATTACGACGCCGCCTCCCCGCCATTGCTCGCAACCTTGCGTCACCAGGGAGAAAGCGTCCCTGTTGTCATTGAGGGCAACAAAGCCGGCCTTCTTTACGTGCTCAATCGCGATACGGGTAAACCGGTATTCCCAGTGGAGGAGCGCCGCGTTCCGCCGAGTGACGTACCCGGCGAAACCGCCTCACCCACGCAGCCTTTCCCAGTGGCTCCGCCCCCCCTCGCTCCGCAGCAAGTCTCAGCGAAGGATGCGTGGGGGCCGACGCCCGAGGATCGCGAGACCTGTCGCAAGTGGATCAGCGGGCTCCGCAGTGAGGGAGTCTTCACGCCGCCGAGTCTCCAGGGCACTCTGGAGGTGCCGGGCTATCTCGGAGGCATGACATGGAGCGGCTACGCCTTTGATCCGCAACATGGCCTTCTGGTGGTAAATACGAACAATTTCGTAGCCAAGGTAAAGCTAATACCCCGTGCCGATTTCTGGCGGGATGACGTCCGCACGGAGGAGGGCGATTATGGGCCTCAGACCGGAACGCCCTATGGCATGTTTCGCCGCTTTCTCCAGTCGCCCTCCGATCTACCATGCACTGCGCCACCGTGGGGCAAGCTGATCGCCGTGGATATGACGGAAGGCAGAATTCGATGGCAGGTCCCGCTCGGATCGATGCAAGACTTTGGCGGTAAGCACCCGCCGATTCCTCCGGGATCAATCAGCCTCGGCGGTCCGATTACGACCGCTGGAGGATTGGTCTTCATTGCCGGCACCTTTGATCCTTATATCCGCGCCTTCGATGTGGAGACGGGTAAGGAACTGTGGAAAGCACAGCTACCGGATAGCGGAAACGCGACGCCGATGACCTTCCGCCTCGGTCGAAACGGGAAGCAATACGTCGTAATTTCCGCGGGGGGTCATCCGAAAATCACCGAGGAGTCGCCGAGTGATGCACTGGTCGCCTTCACTCTACCGTTACCATCAACGCACAAGAAAACTAACGGGGATACTCGAGCGAAGTCAGATGGCCTTTACTCAAGTCAGGAACAGGCTGACATGGGCTACGAATCGCTCAGGATCGCAGACTGGCTCAAGCGTTCCCGTGTTTCCAGTCGGCTCAGGTCCGGATCGAACCTGGCAGCCCGGAGAACTACGTTTTAGTGACGGGCATCATTCTCGTGCTGAGTGCGATTTCGATGGTGATCCCCGCAATACGCGCTACGCGGATCAATCCTATGACTGCGCTCGCGTCCGAATGAACCAGGCGGGGATTCCTCAGGCCCTACTTGTTGCTCACGGAGTGGAGGAATTGGACGAGCCGCTCGCTCACCTCGGCCGAGGCTTCGTGCTGCACCCAGTGCCCGACACCCTCAAGCACGACGTGGCCGGCCAGGCCAGGAAGACCTGCACGGAATTGTTCTTCGGAGAACGAATAGAGTTCATTGAGGCCATCTGACTTACCCGCCATGTAGAACGACGGCTGGGTAATCTTCGCTCCCTTGTAGGCTGCAGAGAGATAGAAGTAGGGTTCCGCGGCGCGATAGTAGTTGAGGCCGCCGTGGAACCCGGTGCGCTGGAACTCTGTAATGTTATGCGCGACATAGTCCGGTTCAGCCCATGAGGGCAATGGGCCGGGCGCCTTTCGATAGAGGCTCCGTGACGGATGCAATGGGCTCCAGCCTTGGCCTGCAGGGGCAGAGCCCGATGCCCAGTACAGGACGCCTGGAATGGTCACCGTAGCGTCCGCCCAAATCTGGTCAGCTTCCGGCAGGCATTGTTCGAACATATAGAAGTCATTCTGGTGGCCCGTTTTGCGCATGTAGTCAAAGAAGCTGACATCGCCGCGCGGCACGTAAGGCACCGCGAGGCAAAATACGGCGGTGAACCGATCCGGCCGCATCAGCGCCGCGTTCCAGGCGACGCTCGCTCCCCAGTCATGACCGACGATGACAGCACTTGGGATCTTCAGCGCGTCGAGCAGACCCACCAGATCTCCACACGTATGCAGCGGTGTGTACAGAGCCGCGTCCGTTGGCGCTGAGCTACGTCCGTAGCCGCGCATGTCAGGAGCAATGGCGCGGTAGCCAGCCTCCGCAACGGCCTGCATCTGTCGTCGCCACGTATAGGAAGTATCCGGAAAGCCGTGGCAGAAAAGGACAGGCGGACCTTTTCCCACCTCGGTCACATGCAAAGTAATGCCGTTCGTACCGATGTCATATTCCTCGATCGCGCGACCGCCAATGCTACCCATAGCTTCTGACGGCGATGCTGCTTCGTTGCTTTGTATACCGGTCATGACGGTCTCCTCCGCCGATCATGGGTGATGTCAACCTGGACGACTATGCTCGTTGTCTTACATTTTGGCGTGATCCTGAAGCCATCCGCTGATCGCGCCCCCTACTTCGCCCGGCGCTTCGCGGTGAGGGAAATGGCCTATGCCCTCAAGTACCACTCGCCGGTATCCCCGGGTGAAGTAGGGGTCGAGTCCCTCCGATTGCTTTGGAGCATCGCAAAAGTCAGATTCACCCTGAATCATCAGAGTCGGAATCGATAAGTATTCAATCTCGCTTAGTTTTCGCCGTAAAGCATCGTAGCGTTGATCCACGGCCTCACCGGACAGCCAGCGGGCGCGATAGGCATTGAGAGTGATTGCCGCCCAATCCGGATCCTTGAAACTGTCAGCTGTTGCGATGAATTCCGCCTCATCGAACCATCCCGGCGGACTCCACGTATTCCACTGGATACGAGCAAAGCCGACCGGATCGCGGCGCACTGCCTCTACGCCTCCATCGATACACTGGAACCACTGGTACCAGAAGCGCATAGACTGCTGGAAATCGGGAACGATAAAGGCGCCTTGAGGTTGGTACCCGAGGGCAAGCGCCCCGATTGCAGTGATTCGTTCCGGAAAAAGGGCGGCTAGAGTATATGCGGCGCGTGCACCCCAATCGTGTCCGATGACCGCAAAGCGATCCAGCCTCAACCCGTCCGCAAGGTCGATCACGTCCTGGGCCAAGGCGACGGCTCCTGCATATCGGGGCGTCTCTTCGCGCAAGAATCTTGTCGGCCGTGAGCCGCGCAAATAGGGAGTGATCGTTCGCCATCCCTCGGCATGAAGATGATTCGCCACTCTGCTCCAACCGCGAGGCGCATCTGGCCAGCCGTGAAGCAGCAGCACTGGCGGGCCTTCGTCCGGTCCAGACTGCTCAAAAATAATTTCGAGAAGGTCGGTGCGGAGGGCATTCATAGGTTTAACTCACAAATCATTAGTCTACGGCTCCCACCCAGCTTCATCCTCAAGGAACAATCACAGCGGATCCATCTTCCGTCTCATTCTTGACTGCAAGCAGCGCCTTATTTGCATCCTGCAAGGGAAACATCACGGCCTGCGGACGAATATTCAGCTCTCTGGCAAGCGCAAGAAAATCGCGCGCGTCCTGACGCGTCATATTCGCCACGCTACGAATCTGCCGCTCGCCCCATAGCAGCTTGTCGTAGTCAAACGCGGGCATCTGGTCGAGGTGGATTGCGTTGATCGCAACTACTCCACCCTTGCGCAGCGCCCCCAGGGCACTCACCACTACCTTTCCGCTGGGAGCAAAGGTGATCGCCCGATCAAGCTCCACGGGCGGCTTCTCGTCTTCGTTGCCCACCCAGGTTGCGCCCAGCGAGTGAGCCTGCCGCCGATGGTTCTCTCCCCTCGTCACTACATAAACCTGGCACTTCCAGGACTGCAGAATGGTGATCGCCAAACCAGCCGAGCTGCCGAAGCCAAAAAGTCCCACCCGCTCCCCCTGCGCCACGCCGGCGACCCGCAGGCTGC
This sequence comes from uncultured Acidobacteriaceae bacterium, assembly GCA_963711525.1. Lineage (GTDB taxonomy): Bacteria > Acidobacteriota > Terriglobia > Terriglobales > Acidobacteriaceae > PALSA-350. Next base: position 216,539 of record CAVQEO010000002.1, read on the forward strand.
GAAAGCCGATAATCCCGGCGCACAACAACGGAGCGACATGGACGTCGTCCAGGCCGGCAGGCAGCGGGAAGCAGAAGTCCGCGCGCGCCAGGGCGTACTCGGCGTAACCGCCATTGACCGTGTACCCGGTAAACGTAGGCTGATCGCACAGGTTCTCCATCCCGTGGCGGCAGTACCAGCATTCCCCATCGACGCCGCCAATCCAGGAGACACCAACCCGGCTGCCCATCGGCAGCTCGGCGGTCGCACCTCCCGCCACTTCTCCTACAATCTGATGGCCCGGGATCAGCCTGGGCTGAAGCGGGAGCAGATCCCCTTCCGCGATATGCAGGTCAGTACGGCAAACCCCGCACGCCAGCACGCGCAGCAACACGTGACCCGCTCCTGGCTCTGGATGGCCCACGTCCTCGATCTGCAGCAACTGACCAGGCGCCGTATGGCCGGCAATAAGAACGGCAGCTTTCATGGTCCTCCTAACCCTTAGCCGCCTTGGCGGCAAGTTCATCGCTCAGCTTGCGGGCGTTTGTGGAGTGTTCGTGCGCCTGCTTCGACAGTTCATGTGCAGTGAGATGATCTCCTTTGTCATGGGCCGTGGCAGCGGCAAAGTGAGCGTGGGCGGCAAGGTTATGGAGCTCAGCAATTCGAGCATGCGGGCTTTGTGGCATGGTCTTCTCCTGATTTCTTCGATGTCTGTATTGCCCTAAAAGATCGGCAACCGGCCCAAAAGAGCGGAATCTTCACACCATCCATCGCACTTTAACGGCACCACCAGACTTTGTTGAATTTTTGCAGAAGATACTGACCCGCCAACGTCTCATGCGAGACAATGACATGTCCGACTATTGGACAACGTAAGCTTGAGGTGGGGAAAACCTTGAATACCATTAATCCCAGAGCCGGACAACTGGCCAAGGCGTCTGACTTGGTCGACGTACCAAAGCTAATCACCGCCTATTTTGAGGATCGGCCCGACCCTGGTGTTGCGGAGCAGCGGGTTTCTTTTGGCACTTCGGGCCACCGGGGTTCTTCCTTCGAGCGATCCTTTAACGAATGGCACATACTGGCCATCACCCAGGCGATTTGCCTGTACCGCGCTCAGCAAAAAACCGACGGTCCGCTCTTCCTGGGTATCGACACCCATCCGCTCTCCCAGCCGGCGCTGGCCAGCGCGCTCGAGGTTCTGGCCGCCAACCGGGTCGATGTCATGCTGGCAAAAGACGACGACTACACCCCGACCCCAGCCATCTCTCATGCCATTCTCACCTACAATCGCGGCCGCGAGACCGGACTGGCCGACGGCATTGTGGTCACACCCTCGCACAATCCGCCTGAATCCGGCGGCTTTAAGTACAACCCCACCCATGGCGGTCCGGCCTCATCGGAAGCCACTTCCTGGATTCAATCCAAGGCGAACGAGTTTCTCATCGCCAAACTTGACGGCGTCCAACGGGTCTCGCTGGAACGGGCATTGGCGTCGCCTACCACGCATCGCCACGACTATGTGAAAGCGTACGTGGAGGATCTCGGCAACATCATCGACATGGAGGCCATCCGAGCCTCGGGAATCAACTTTGGTGTCAATCCACTGGGTGGGGCGGGGGTGCATTACTGGACCCCGATCGCCGAACGTTATGGGTTGAATATGACCCTGGTCAGTGATGTGGTCGATCCCACCTTCCGCTTCATGACCCTCGACTGGGATGGCAAGATCCGCATGGATCCCTCCTCGAAGTACGCGATGCAATCGCTGATCGCGTTGAAAGACAAGTTCGATGTCGCCGTGGCTTGCGATACCGACCATGACCGCCACGGCATCGTGACCAGGAGCAGGGGACTGCTGCCTCCCAATCACTATCTCGCTGTCTGCATCCACTATCTCTTCGGGCATCGCCCCAACTGGGGCAAGCAGGTCGCAGTGGGCAAGACGGTGGTCAGCAGCAGCATGATCGATCGGGTCACCGCCGGGTTGGGCCGACAGCTCTTCGAAGTTCCCGTGGGCTTCAAGTACTTCGTCGACGGACTGCTCGAGGGAACGCTCGGCTTTGGGGGTGAAGAGAGCGCCGGCGCCTCCTTCCTGCGTCGTGACGGGACGGTGTGGACCACCGACAAGGACGGCATCATCGCGGCTTTGCTGGCAGTCGAGATCACCGCCAGAATGCATAAGGATCCAGGCGAGGTTTACCACGATCTCACGCGGCAATTTGGCGACCCTCTATACGACCGGACGGATGCACCCGCAACCACCCAGCAGAAGACCATGCTGGCGAAGATGAGCAAAGAAAGCATCCAGAGTGGGACCCTGGCTGGGGAGAAGATCCAGACCATCCTCACCCACGCACCGGGGGATGGCCAGGCGATTGGCGGGGTCAAGGTGATGGCCGAGAGTGGTTGGTTTGCGGCGCGCCCATCCGGCACCGAGGAGATCTACAAGATCTACGCCGAGAGCTTTCGCGGCCAACAGCATCTGGAGCAGATCGAATCCGAGGCCCAGTCCATCGTGAGCGAGGCGTTTAGCGCAGCGATGGCGCGCTGACAAGAGTCTCAGGAAAACTTGAATAGTCTTTGCGCCGTGAGCCCGCGTATCTTCATGCGTTCGGCTTCCAGCGCGAAGTCGAACATCAGGTCGAACAACTTCACTTCCCGTTCAAACTCTGCCATGTTCGCGCCTAATCCTCCCCATACCATCCGGTCAGCGCCAAATGCCTGATAAACACGTTTGACCAGTGGCCTCGCATCCAGGTGGGGATAGGGCTCCTTCGATGCAGTCTCTACCCCGGTCGAGGAGTACTTCATGTAGACCTGCGGTAACTTTGCCAGCTTCAGCACCTGTTCGTACTCCTCGGGCGTGCCCTGTCCCGGGCGAGCAAGGTGATCGAGGATGACTGGCGTATGGGGAAACTTCGCCGCGAGCTCGCCGATTTGTACCGCATAGTGCGGAATGCAATGGATCTGAATATCCAGTCCCAGGTCGTGCGCTGCATGCCAGGTCACGGCCATTTGCGGATCTCGCAAATCCCGGTCCCGGATTAAGCCGCTGGTCGTGGAAGGCGTTCCCGCAGCGTGAGTCTCATGAATCCTGAGCGCCACAATCCGTCCTGGATTTCTTTTGATCAGCGCTTGCATGCGCTTCGGTGTTTCCGGGTCGATTGGATCGAATAGGCAGGTAGCTTTGAAGAAGCCTGGGGAAGGTTCGTGCGCCAGACAATATTCCAGGTATCGATGGTCATCCTGATAGGGCTCCGGATGAACGATGACCGCATGATTGATCTGCGCCTCACGGACGAACCGGACATAATCTTCCACCGGCTCCGGCTTGGGTTTGTAGGAAGCGCTGTTGTACGGAAAGCGGACTGGGTCACCGGCGAACAAGTGGATATGCGACTCGATCAATATGCCCTCGGGGCGCCCTCGCCAAGGCGACACATCCGCAAACGCGCTCGCCATCGGCCCAAGTCCCTGGGCTTGCCCAGCCCATGAATGCGCAGCCGCTATCGCCCCCACCATCCACTCGCGTCGAGAAATCATCTTAGTCTCTTCCGCCTAAGCATGCGCGGCGGCCCCGCAGTCATCTTTTGGGAGCAATCATTTTTGTCACACGGCCAACGCTCGTATCGCCTGCATACAGATTGTCTTGCTTGTCCATGACCCAATAGCTGGCTTCGATGAACTGGCCACGCCCGATACCCATGCCGTTACCTATCGCGCCCAGTACCTTGCCATTCCGGTCTAACTTCAAGAACTGGCCGTCTTGACCGCTCGCCATCCATGGCTGGCCGTGGGAGTCAAAATAGAGGGCGCAAACGAGGTTTCTCATCTGCATCGTTTTGAGAAACTTGCCCTGGCTGTTATAGACGACGATTCGATATTGCTCCCGGTCGCCGATCCAGACATCGCCGTTGCTGGGATCCACCGCGATCCCGTGAACCGCGTCGAATTTCCCTTGTCCGACACTGTTGCCGTACCACTGATTGATAAATTTGCCATCTTTATCGAGGTGGATCACACGCGCGGCGCCGATATTATTAGTCGGATCCGGTGAATCGGTGTCATTAGGGCTTTCGTTCGCATGACCCTCGCCGATATAGATATCACCATTCGGCGCGAAGGCGAGCATCAGGGGTTGCCACAATAGCCTTTGTCCCTTCGCTTCATCCCAGTCCCCCCTGTGCCCCCTCGTGCCAATGGTCAGCAGGAGCTTGCCTTCAGGACTGAGCTTCATCACCGTGGCGCCGTTTGCATCGCAGATCCAGACATTATCCTCCGCGTCCACGGCCATGCCGTGTGCTTTTTCCTGGTGGCCGATCACGTCATCGCCGATTTCGAGAACCAGCTTGTAATTCGGGTCGAACTTAAACAGCTGCGGGCTTCCGGCGGCTTTGCGTTGAAAGACCCAAAGGTTTCCTTTCGAATCCAGAGCAACTGACGGCACTCCTCCTTCGCCGGGAGGCAAGACATACGGATAGGTGAATGTGTAACCCAGGTTTTGCTTCCACTCCACGCGTTGCAATGCTGAACGCGCCATGCCCAGCCGATTGCCGCAAAGTGGCGAGTGGCTGCAGTTCGGTGTGGTCCCGGGCGGCGGAAGGGCGGCCAGCGCGATCTTGCACTCCCCCGAAAGCTTGTCCGTATTCTGTGCCAGGCAACCGCGCGCACCAAAGCCGCTTTGGCCGGCGCAGTATTTGCCGATGTCGCCGGTGCAGGCGGCCATAAATCCGCCACCAGGCCTTGCGGGTATGGTGACGTGTCCATCGGGGTCGACTATTGTTCGTCCCGCGGGGTCAGGGAATGATCCTTGCAGATACCACGCCGGTGATCCGTTCTCAGCCGGTCCTTGGGTTGGCGGCGTCTCAGTTTGCGAGAACGCCGGTGTCGCGGTCAGCATTGTGCCCAGTGCCACAGCAGCAATTCCAGCGAATATACGTTCCCTCATTCAATCTCCCGAAGCGCCTTCAGTTGCCACCATCGTCCGCGGCGACCGTCCGAGCCGGCTCGTGCCATCGCGCGCCTATCGCTTTTCATAGAAAGCTAGTCCGTCTCGTCTTCGACTCCCTTGACCGGGTGGCGAAGGATCTGTTCCAGACTCTTTGGAGCAGCACTGTAGGTCTTGCCGTAGTATTTGTCGACCTGATAGCGATAGCTCATCACCGGGCCTGGAAATCCAATCAGCTTCCAACCAGCCATGCCGATGTTTCCGCCATGGAGCGGGTCGCAAAACACCCCTTCCACTGTGTGCCCGTGCAGTAGTTGGAAGAAGTAGCTTGTTTGAATGCCTTCCAGACGCGAGTCTTGTTGTTCGGGCGGCAGATCCGCGAACCCGTCACCGAGCAGCTTGATACCGGCGCGATAGATCTCCTGCGGCGTCTCCTTGCCTTGGTATCCGTGCTCTGGAATCGACTGGATCCAGGGCCCCTTTGTATAGCGGTATTTATCTCTGCCGTACGGGCCGGCGAGTTGGCGGTCGATGTAGATGATCACTCCCGCTTCCGTGGCTCCGGGCCCGCTGTCGTCGGTTGGAAAAATACGCTCGGCAGCGGCCTGAATAACGCGCGCCTCTTCCGCCGTAAAGAAACGCAGCGGCACTTTTACTGAGGCTTGCGCCTGGCCGGGCTCCTGCGCGGAGATGGGAATCAAATCGCCGGCCAGGGAATACAGCGCCATGCCCGCCATCGCCTTTGCCGGCACCAGAATAAAGTCGCGTCTTCTCATCATCTCCCCATCGTTATCAGGCCAACGGCCCGGGCTTTTTCAGGTAATGGTCGATCAAACCGTCTGCCGCTCTGTGGCTCACCGCCGCGATGGTTAGGGTCGGATTCGCGGCAGAATTTTGCGGAAAAGACGACGATCCAACAACAAAAAGATTGGGCATGTTCCAATGCTGCAGCCAGGTGTTGACGACGCTATGCTCCGGAGAGGCGCCCATGATTGCGCCACCCTGTATATGGGTAGTGGTATACGCGGCTGCGTTGTAGTGATGGAATGCGCCACCGCCCCGGTTGCCGTATTCTCCCTTGACCAATTTAGCGCCCGACACCTGCGCAATCTCTTCCAGCAGACGGGTGGCGATGCGTGATCCGAAAGCCATCTGGCGCATCTCGTAGTCCGTCCAGTCCAACGTCATCCTCAATAGCGGGTCGCCCCATTTATCGGTGTACGTGGGGTCCAGGTCCATAAAGTTTTGCCGGTAGGCAAAATGGTCCCCTCTCATTTCCACGCCCGGTCCGACCCTGTCCCAGTGCTCGATCGAGGCTTTCTTCCATGCCGATCCCCAGTTGTGCGGGACTCCGCCTCGCGGAACGCGGCCGAACGACCCGGCAGGGCCTTCGCCGGTAGCAGCGCCGCGCAGGAACACTCCTCCCCGCAGAACCTTTTCCGGAACCTCTTCCCTGACGTCTCCGTCGAAATCCGAGACGCCATATCCAACCGCACCCGATCCCATGAAGAGATTCAGGCGCTCATTGAATACCAGCATTCCTCCTGCTGCCCCGCTGGTGACCTGGTGGGTGAGGTTCTTGCCCAGGGTTCCCTTGGCCGCTGCAGGATCGTACCGTTCGCCGATATCCGAGAGCAGCAGAAGACGTATGCTGTTGGGGGTCCATGCCGAGAGAACGACTACATCGGCGGGCTGCATGGTTTCCTCGCCGTTTTCGTCCATGTAGATCACACCTTCGGCGCGCCCATTGCGGTGCACGATTTTTCTCACCCAGCAGTTGTTTCGCAGCACGAAGTTGTTTCGATTGCTCAGCACTGGCATGATCGTGTTAGTCGGCTGCGCCTTTGCCCCGATCATGCAGCCATACCCAGGGCAGTAGCCGCAATAGACACATCCCGGACGCGATACCTTGTCGGGATTGGTGTAGGCCTGGCTAAGGTTCGCGGCGGGCAGCGGATAGGGATGATAACCCAACTGCGCCGCCGCCTTATGAAAGAAACCCATCGTGTAAGTCGGTGTGAGAGGCGGTGTGGGGTACTCATGCTGGCGAGGGCCCTCGAAGATGTTGCCTCCTTCGACCAGCTGGCCGCGAAGGTTGCCGGCCTTGCCGCTGATGCCCATCATTTGTTCCGCGCGCCAGTAATACTTCTCGAATTCGTCGTAAGTAATGCCCCAGTCCTGGATGGTCCAATCCGGCAACATTCGTGAAGCGCCGAACTTTTCCCGCAAATGCGTGGCTAGAACGAAAAATTCGGGCAGGTGCCGGTCGGAAATTCCGCCCCAGTGCTCGGAGGTGCCTCCCGTTCCGGTTCCCGGCCTGAAAGAACCGTACTGGCGTATAGGCGCAGCCGGATCTTTGACGGAGTGTCGATGTGTGATGGTTTGGTCCGCTGGATTCTGCACCAGGCCGACGCGGCGGTTATTAATTTCGTCCATGCCGCTCGCATATTGAGAAATATTGCGAGCCGGTCCTCGCTCCAACACCACCACATTCAAAGCGGTTCGGGTCGCGGCCTCTTTCGCCATGACCAGACCGCTCCATCCGCTGCCGATGATGACTATGTTTGTGGCCTTAAGGCGCTTCAACCAGATACCATCCTTTCGTAACAAAGAAACCTTTGAACAAGCCACCCAAGGGCTTGGGGTTTCTCTTTCCCTCACTGCCGCATTTTCAGATTCCTGACAGTGAGACGGACTAAACCGGCTTCACGATAGGCGTAGACGGTGGAAATACTCAAAAGGACTCCTCACCAGGAGCTCCATTTCTTTGCACCTGATCGGACATAGTAATCGTGAAACGCTCTAAGGGAACGGCCATACCCGTTCCACTGTTTTGCTGAGTATCCAGCTCTTATCGTCGGCATTGAGGAATTTCATTTCGTCGCGCACCACCGTCAATCGCTGCGCGTAGCTTGCTCTATCCTTTGCAATGGGCCAGTCTGTTGCCCACATGAGCCGATGCGGTCCAAAAGTGTCGTACAAGCGCTTCACCAGCTGCTGTGAATCAAGCCAGGGATAGTCTTCCTTTGATAATGACCACGTGTGCGAGATTTTCACAAAGACCTTTGGATATCGCACCATCTCCACCAGAGCGTCCAATTGCTCCGGATGGTCCACGGGACAATCCGCCATGTGGTCGATCACAATTGTCAGATCGGGGTACTTGTCGGCCAATTTTTGGATGTCTGGAACACGGGTGATTGGCACCAGCACCGTCATCGGAACTTTGAGCTGGTTGCAACGCTGCCATAAGGGAGGCATCAAGGGGCCTCGGATCCAGTCCCCCGACGCATTGCCGGATGGACTCAGACGCACACCTCGAAAGCCCTCCTCTTCCGTCAGCCGGGTGAGATGATCGGGCGCGGCGGGGTCCAGCGGGTCGACCCGGCACACACCTTGAAACAGGCGCGGATATTGCTTAAGCACCGCGGCAAGATAGCTATTGTCATAGCGGTAATGGATGACCTGAATAATCACCGTCTTCTCTACGCCGTTGGCCTTCATCAGAACCAGCAGCATCTCCGGCGTAGCATCGTAATCGGGAACCTTGGCTCCCGGCGCGAAGGGGAATTGAGCCTGGTGTTTCCACACGTGCACATGCGGATCAAGGATCCGGTAGTGCATGCGATCGTTCGATACTGCCGCCGCCGCCGCCATTTTCAACATCTCCCGCCGGGTGAGTTCATACATAGATTGGTTCCAGGGTCTTGACGACGTAAGCCCCGCAGCGGTCGTAGCTGGCGCGTGGGCCATTTCTCGCTATGTCGAGGTCGGCACAAAGCCAGCCCTTGAAGCTGATACTGCGGAGTACGCGATGGCAAGCTGGAAAGTCGATCTCGCCATCGCCAAGATCGTAGGTGTTGGTGATGTACTTTGCGCTCAGTCCGGCGCGCTTCGCGTCCTTGTAATCGGCCATCATGAGCCGGTTTTTATACTTCTCCATAATGACCGCCGGATCCCCGCCACCCAGGTATACGTGCGCAGTATCGGGAGCAAAGTAGAACAGTTTAGGATCGGTCATTGCCATGCATCGATCGATTTCTTCGGGGGTCATCACCATCTGCCCCAGATGATTGTGCAGACCCACTTTGAAACCCATTTCGCCCGCAGTTTCTCCCAGCTGATTGTAGAAGCGGCACATGATGGCAAAGGCCTCGGCGGATTTGCCGCTGCGCGACGGAGAGAAAACTACCAGACGATCGGCGCCAAAGCGCTGCAGGAAAGTCATTGCGTTGCGCGCGTTGGTCAAGATCTCGGCGTGTTTAGCCGGATCATCGGCCGCGCCATTGAAGGAAATGGTGATGATATGAAGACCGCGCCTGGAGAGCTCACGTTCCATTTGTTCCGGTGTGATGTCGTACTTGGTGAGGATCTGTGGATACTGCGTCAAGCGAAGGCCGATGAATCCGGTATCGTGCATAACGTCAAGAATATCGGTGAAATGGGTACCGGGATAGGAGTTCCATAGGTTCGAGCCCAGTGCCCATTTAACATTCCGGTTAGCCGGCAGCCGCTGCGCTGCCTGCGCCAGGAACCCCGCCAGTCCGACTATAGCTTCTCTTCTCGTCATCATAGAGCGGCGTCCTTTCATCGAACGCGTCACGTTGCTGTCAGAACTGGATACGGAGTACTCCGACCAGGTTCCCGTTCGGTGTATACCAGTTGGAAAAACTGTACGATTGACTGGCAACCCTGCCAAATAACTGCGGGCTGGTAATGTTCACCACGTTGTTGGTTGCCGTAGAGTACGCATGCGTCTCAGGGAACAGATTGTTGGCGTCCATGCGAACGGTGATCCTATATTTTTCTCTATAGGCAACCGTTTTGGTCAGTGAATACTGGGGCCACCAAACGCCGCCATAGCGCGCCATGCCGATGCCGGCATTGCCATTGGTAAAGGCCGCCGGGTAGGAGAAGGCATTGATGTTGAAGAACGGGTTTTGGTTTTGCTCGGGAAACAGCTGACCAACATGGTGGTTCGGCACCCTCAAGTGCTGGCCGGGCACGACATTCGGAAATACCTGGCCCGGCAGGTAGTTAACGGGACTTCCCGCCATCAAAAAGTTTGCCGGGATGCCGGTGCGCAAGCTCTGAATCGTCAGGAATGTCCAGCCTCCGAGGATAAGATTACCAACTCCGCCGTGGTTCATCCACTTTCGACCATTCCCCACCGGAATATCAAAGGAGGCTGAGGAAACGTACATGAGTCTTGTATCGCTGGGAGCAACTCCTTTGGTGAGGCCCTGGTTATAGAATTCCGGGCCGGTTCCCACGGTGTAGGTGGGTGATCCACTTATCTGCCCTCCCAGAACCTGGCTTCCCGGGCCGGTAATAAGATTCTTACTCCAGGTAAAGAGGAAGTTGTATAAGAAACCTTGGCTATAGCGCTTCTCCACCCGTGCGCTCAGTGCATGGTATGTACTGCTGTTCCAGTCGCTGTATTCATTGATGGTCCCGAACTGCGGATATTTAAGGTATGCCTGTGTGTTGGCATATACCGCATTCAGTAGTGTTGTATCGGTGGAGTTGTAAATGGCTTGGGGCAACAGGTCAATGTTGACAGGGCTGGGATTGATCAGGTTATACCCGTAAGATCCCTGGTAAACGGCTTCGACGATGGCGTTGGTGGTGAGCTGATATTGCAGACCACTCGCCCAGCTCATCGTATGAGGATTTCTCAGGTTCGGATCGATATAAGTTGCGGTGCGTGCATTGTAGTTTCCCGTGGTCGATACATAACTGGAAGTATGGTCGTGGGGTTGATGGGATAGACGACGTTGCCAGGCCCCTGAGACAGGCGAAAGGCGGGATACGGACTACCCGGGGGCTGAGCCACGGCAGCGGTCGCCAGATATTCATCCTGGCCAAGTTCCGTCATGTTATCCACGGTGAACATATCGAACGAGCCACGAAAGACCCATCTTGGACTGAAGTTTAACGCTAAACCAAGGCGTGGCTCAAAGTTGGTCAGATCGCTTTTATATATGGTACCCGTGGGATGAGTGATCGCCCCAATCAGGCCGGTGAGCGGGTCGATTGCGTTAGGATCGAATTCCGATTTGTATCCGTATTTGGTATTGCCCGGGGTTTCATAGGAATAACGCAGGCCGACACTGACGGTCATGTTGCTCCTTGCTCGCCAGTCGTCCTGAATATAGAACTGATGAGACCACCAACGGGGCAGATATCTCTCCAGGAGCGTGGTAAAGGTAGCATTGTCTGCTTCGCCCAGCAGAAATGAGGCGAACGAATTACCGGTATTCGACTTAAAGGGAAAGCCGGTGCCTAACCCGCTGAAGTTGTACACTCCGGAGGGCTGAGAATAGACCGTGTCGTTTTCGCGCACCCGTACACCCTGATATCCCCACTTGATCACGTGGAGACCCAGGACTTTGGTGACATTATCCGCGTATTCGAAATCATCCTGGTAGGTCCGGCTATAAGGATTTGACCCCGTACTTACCGCAGGATTTGCGGTCCAGATTACGCTGCTGCCGCCGGTGCTCACAAAGCCCGGAAATGTCTGCGGACCAACACCGGGGATACCGAGTATTCCCGCCCACCCCTGGTTCTCAAGGCTCGACGACCAGGTATCAGCCCGGCGTTGATACGCGGTGCGGAACTCGTTAATCAGAGTGGGAGTAAAGGTGTGCACATCGCCCAACGTAATGTTAAGAGTGTCTATCGGTTCAGGCAATCCGTAGCTGTTTTCCGTGTTATCGAGGTCATGCCAGGCGTAAAGGATATTTTCGCGGCCAACCTGATCGCGGTAGCGGTTCCAGGCAAAACGAACGTACGCTTTGTTCTTCGACGTGATCTGCTGGTCGAATCTGCCGAGATAACCGTCTTTGTCGGCCAGGTAATGGGTGTTGGCGATGTAGTTGTTGGTTGGCCCGGTGGTGGTCAGTCCGCCCGCCGTATTTGGGAGGTGGTAGGGGGTCATGGATAGGAACTTGACGGCAACTGGATCGAAGCGGTCCAGCGGAATCTGATTCCCGGGAAACTGCGTAGCCGTCCACCCCGTGCCTCCGGTACATCCATTGGGATTCGTGCAACGGATTGTCTGGGGATCATAGATTGGCTGTGAGGCTACTGCGCCAAAGTTGAAATTCCCGTCCAGCATGGCTTGGGTCGGTGCATTCGTGGTCACTGTATTCTGCTCGTGATCGTAGTCCAGGCGAAAGGCAAGAAAAAAGAACGACTTATTGCGCCCATCGTAAACCTTCGGGATGAAGATGGGACCTCCCAAAGTGGAATCGAAATTGTGATACTCGAACGGGGTAGTGGTTGGGGCCTGGTTGAAGATTTGCCGATGCAGGAAGTTCTTTCTGATATAGCGTTCTTCCGCTGTGAAATGGATGTCGTTGGTTCCGCTTTTGGTGACCATGTTGTAGGAGCCGCCCGCGGAATGGCCTTGCTCGGCAGGGATTCCCGTGGTCCAAACCTGAGCTTCCATCAGCGCATCCACCGGCGGCGTTACGGAATTGTTGACTTCTCCAATGGCCGAGCGCGGAGTCTGCTTTACGATGCTCCCGTCGATGGTGAAGTTTATCTGGTTTGAAGGCAGACCCAGAATGTGATAGGTACCGTCGTTGTTCGCCTGTGAACCTTGCGTGTAGAACATCAGGTGCTGCGGCTTGGCCTGGACCATGGGAACGTCGTGGATGACCTTTGCGTCCACCGTACCGCCGACGACCGCATTATCCGTGGCGAGCAGGGGACTGGTCGCAGTTACCTCTACCTGCTGATTCGCCGAGCCGACATCCATGTGAACATCGAACCGCGGCGTCTGACCAATTTGGAGCACAATGCCTATTTGGACATACTTCCTGAATCCCGTGGCATCAATCGTAAGCGTGTAGGTTCCCGCTGGCTGGAAGGGTATGTACCACGCGCCCTCAGCATTCGTGTTGGCGTGAGCGGATACGTTTGTGGCCGTATTAGTAAGTGTAACGGTTGCATTGGGAATGACCGCGCCCGTGGGATCGGTCAGTGTCCCCACTACGGTGGCGCTCTGTACGTCCTGGGCGAGAACAGCGGACGCCATCGAAAACCATATGACAATGCTGACTAAGCCGATTTTCATCAACAAGCTTAGTGTCAAGCGAATGGGCGGAGTGACCGTTTGAGCGAGCATCGTTAACCTACCCCCAGAGCTGGAGTAACCGGATAAGGCGGACATCGTCATTTGCCGGGTTGGAGCTGCAGATGCGGTGCGTGAGCGCCGCCGGACTTGCTCTTACAAGGGCGACCACCGCTCTACTGTCGGTTGGTTCACTTCATTTACCGTGACCTGACGACCAATGAACTATCGTAGTTGATCGACTTAGTTGTCAAGAGCTTTATTGCAATTTGCTGAAGCGGCTTCGGTGTTCCGCGAGAATGAATTTGTAACAGTCTCCTGGATGAGGACCTGTCAAGCGGGACCTTGCGGCGTAGAAGCTGAAATTATTGATCTGCAGAAGTTCGCTTGTCCTCGCGAAGAAGAGAGGCAACGTAAATCTGCGGACGACCGGTCTGCAGGCGCGCCCGATCGATCTTCCGGACGGGCGTCGAAGCCCGGTGAAAACTCGATCGTCAAATGATCTCGGTCGCCATCTCGATGGAGCGTTGCGTGCCCGGCTCTTTCACTAAGACCGTGTCGGCAAAAATATACTCCAAGATGAATCTTCGGCTGAACCATAGTTTGGATTGATTCATGCTAGAGAAGCATCGATGCGTATTTGCACTGCCGGCTCGCTACCGACGAGACGCATCTGGATAGCAGGTGCTATACGTTGCACCTGGTATGTCAACTAAGAGGACCCTAGCCTATCGGCGGCGTTGGTATCATGAAGTGCCGCAGGACGAGATCGCGGAAGGCCGGCAACGCCGGGTTATCATTCTCGCTCAACCAAACCATGAAAAGCTGCGCAAATACCGGCGGCCCGGCTAATTCCCGCAGCACGGCTCCTTCAAAATGGAGTTTCTTTGCTGTCTCCGGCACCAGCGAAATTCCGATTCCTGCGCTGACCAGTGCGAGGATGGAGTGAACCTGGCTGATGTACTGCACATACCGGGCGGAAATTCCCGCCTTGCGAAACATCCTTTCGATCAGCTCATAAAAATACCGTCCGTCGACAGGAGAGAAAGTAATGAACGGCTCTCCCTTTAGATCCCTGATGGTGGGCGCGGGACCGGTAGCAAAGCGGTGCGTGGCGGGGATGGCAAGCAGCAGCGGCTCTCTGGCTACGCATGCCAGCCCAAGATCTCTCCGGTCGACGGGCGGACGCACTAATCCAAAATCAATGCGGTTGGCGTGCAGCGCTTCCATCTGCTGCATGGTGACCATCTCGTTCAGCACCACGCCGAAACCCTTCAGGGATGAGTTGGCCAAGGCCAGCAACCGCGGCAAAAAACTGTAGCTCGAGCCGGCGGTGAATCCCATACGGATGAGACCAGACTCTCCCTTGGCGATGCGCCTGGCTGCGATGGCAGCGCTCTCGGTAAGGGCGAGGATCCGCCGCGCCTCGGGAAGAAAGGCTCGTCCCGCCGGCGTCAGTCGAACCGTGCGGCTGGTCCTTGTCAATAATTCGATTTTGAGCGCCTGCTCCAGCATTTGGATCTGGCGGCTCAGCGGGGGTTGCGTCATGTGGAGGTGTTTAGCAGCGCGGCCAAAGTGCAATTCCTCGGCCACGGCGACGAAGCAATGAAGCTGTTTGAGTTCATACATCGATGCAGCCCTGGTATCAATCCATCCTGATTATAGTTTGTTTCGGGATCGATCTTCCACTATATTCCTCCCCGGCAGGGGATTCAGAAACCAACCGCCCTCAAAAAATGCTGAGTAATAACGGCCATGGAGCGAAGGCGCCACTATCACGGTTACCAATGTGGGGAAGGGAAACAGCCAGACCGTGGTTTCCGGCAGCGACGGTGATTGCGTTGTTCCTTTTCTCGCCGCCGGTGCCTATCGGGTTGCCTCGCTAAAATTGACTTTCTGAGGGGGACGTTTGCCACCAGCGCCGCGGAAACTTACAGTAGTCGTGCACAGTATCGAAAGTTGGGGAGATTCAGCCATGAACCGAAGAAAATTTATCACCTCTAGCGGAGCCGCCGGATTGCTGGCAGCGCAGGGCTTGGCCGTTGCTGCTGCGCCCAAGGCCGTTCCTGCGAAGCGCGCGCTGATGAAAGTAGGGGACCAGACCGCCCCTACCGACGAAACGCACCTGAAGTATCTGGCGCGCTACAGCGTGCGGAATATCTGCGGCTACCCGAAGATTGACGGAGACCGCATTTACGCGACCGTTGAAGAGCTCAATCGCATGGTCGATCTCGGGCAAAAATGCGGTATCAGCATCGATTGCACGGCGCCTCCATTTCTGGAGTCGAGCTACATCGATCGCGAAAAGCATCCGGCCATCATGTTGGCGCAAAGCCCGGAGCGCGACCGCGACATCGAATCCCTCCAGACCATGATTAAAAACTGCGCCCAGGCAGGCATCCCCTCGATTAAGTACAACATGAGCATCCTGGGCGTCGTCCGTATCGGACGCACGCCTGGGCGCGGCGATGCGATGTACAGCACCTGGAAACTTTCCGAGGCACATCCCGCAACGCCGCTCACCAAGGCTGGGCCGGTGAATGCCGATCAGTTCTGGGAGCGGATCACCTACTTCCTCGACCATGTCATTCCCGTGGCCAATGAGTACAAGATCCGCATGGCATGCCACCCCCACGACCCCGGCATGCCACCCGAAGGTTATCAGGGAGTGAACCGGGTGCTGGGCACCGTCGATGGCCTGAAAAAGTTCATTACCATTCAGGAGAGCCCCTACCACGGGCTGAATTTCTGCCAGGGCACGGTCTCAGAAATGCTCGCCGATCCGGGTAAGGAAATCTTCGACGTCATCCGCTACTTCGGTTCTCGCAACAAGATCTTCAACGTACACTTCCGTAACATTCGCGGCCATCGCAACGATTTCGTGGAGGTTTATCCCGATGAGGGGGACGTTAACTTCGTAAAAGCGATTCAGGTATACAAAGAGGTCGGTTATCCCTATATGCTGATGCCGGACCATGTTCCACAAGCGCCCAATGACCCCAACGGGCTGCAGTCGTTTGCTTTCTGCTACGGCTACATTCGGGCGCTCATTCAGTCCGTGGATTCCATGTGCATGGCTACCGCGTGAGCGCTGCTTTCTCGAGAAGGCATCTCTGGGTTCCAGCAAGTAGGAGAGAGATTGATGAAGACTATGGCCCCCGGGGAAATGGCCAAAAGGGTTGGGGAAGGTTTACTTTCTTTTCCAGTGACGCATTTTAGCGAGAAGCTGCAATTTCAGCCCAAGCCGTACCAGGAGCACATTGCCTGGCTGCTGGCGCACAAGCCCGCTGGATTGTTCGTTGCCGGGGGTACAGGCGAGTTTTTCTCACTCACGCCCACTGAATTTTCTACGGTGGTTCACGCAGCGGTCGCCCAAAATCAGCGGCGAGCGCCGTTGGTCGCCGGCTGCGGATACGGCACCGCTATGGCCAGAGAATTCGCCCAGGCTGCGGAGCAGGCGGGCGCCGACGGAATCCTGCTCTTGCCGCCCTACCTGGTGGCTGCGGAGCAGTCGGGTCTGGCCGCCCACGTGGAGGCAGTCTGCGCTTCGACCAAACTCGGCGTGATTATGTACAACCGCGACAACGCCGTTCTCGATGACGGAACGCTCGAGCGCTTATGTCAGCGCTGCCCAAACCTCGTCGGCTTCAAGGATGGCGTCGGCGACATCGAGCGCATGACCAGGATTTACGCCAGAATGGGCGACCGCCTCACCTACATCGGCGGCCTGCCGACAGCAGAGACCTTCGCCCTTCCGTATCTGGAGATGGGCGTCACTACCTACTCTTCTGCCATCTTCAACTTCCTGCCCAACTTCGCGCTCGCGTTCTACTCGGCCGTTCGCAAACGCGACCACGCAACGGTATTCGACGGCTTGCGCGAGTTTGTTCTGCCTTATATCCAGATACGCAATCGTCGCAAAGGCTATGCCGTCTCCATTGTGAAAGCTGGTATGAAAGCCGTAGGCCGTCCGGCCGGCCCCGTGCGCCCGCCGCTGACCGACCTGTCGGAAGCCGAACTGCAGGACTTGACCAAGCTCATTGCTGGACGGTCTTGACCTTGGCCGAGCCAGCCGTCGCAGGCGCCAAACAGACCCACGTCCGTTATCTGATCATCTCCATCCTTTTTGCTGTTAGCTGTTTCAGCTATGGAGACCGGGTGGCGCTTTCGATCGCGGGAACCGCGATGGCCAAAGACATCTCCCTGGACCCGCTGAAGATGGGCTACCTCTTCTCCGGGTTCAGCTGGGCCTATGTGCTTGGGCAGCTCCCTTCAGGAGCGTTGCTCGACCGTTTTGGCTCCAAGCTGGTCTACGGCATCGGCATCGTGGTCTGGTCGATCTGCGCTCTGCTTACGGGCTTCGCCGGCTACCTTGCCGCGGGTGCGGCCTTCACCGCGATCTTTCTTTTGCGGCTGGTGGCTGGGTTTGCCCAGGCCCCGGTCTTTCCCGGAAATGGCCGCATCGTAGCCTCCTGGTTTCCCGCCAACGAGCGCGGCCGGGCTTCCGCGATCTTCAACTCTTCGCAATATTTTGCGTTGATGGTCTTCGCCCCCATCCTGGGCTGGATTATCCACTCGACCGGCTGGAAGAGCGGCTTTTGGTTCATGGGGCTACTCGGCTTTGTCTTTGCTCTGATCTGGGTCAAAAATATCTACGATGTCAGAGACCATCCCCGCATCTCTGCCGCGGAGATTGATGTCATCGAGCAGGGCGGCGGTTTGGTCAGCGCCGGCACGGCGAAAGGCAGCTTGCTCACATGGGCTGCGATCAAGCAGTTGCTGAGTCATCGCATGTTGGTTGGTATCTACCTCGGCCAATACTGCATTACCACGTTGACCTGGTTTTTCCTCACATGGTTTCCCGTCTATCTGGCGCAGGCGCGCCATCTGTCGATCATGAAGGTGGGCTTTGCGGCGGCATTGCCGGCGCTCTGCGGAGGAACTGGCGGGATTCTCGGCGGGGTAGTTTCTGACCGGCTGTTGCGCGCAGGCCATTCACTCAGTTTTGCCCGCAAGACGCCCATTATCGCCGGCATGTTGCTGTCGGTAACCATGATTGGCTGCAACTATGCCCCGGCCCAGGCGGTGATGTTGCTCTTGATGTCCTTATCTTTCTTCGGCAAAGGATTCGGTTCTTTAGGCTGGACGGTCATCTCCGACACCTCACCCAAGGGCATGGTCGGCCTGAACGGAGCGCTATTCAACCTCATCGGGAACCTGGCCGGTATCACGACGCCCATCATCATCGGCTATCTGGTCAAGAAGACCGGCTCCTTCGACGACGTGCTCATCTTTGTGGGTCTGACCGCCCTCTGCGCCGTCGTGGGTTACGGCCCGATCGCCGGTGAAATCAAGCGCCTCGACCTCCATCCAAGCCGATGAGGGTTGCTGATTGTTAGTTGAGAGCAGTGGTGCCCCATTCAAGCCTTCTGTTGGCTTGAGTGGGATACCACCTCCCTCGACTCGCCCTATTCGATTCCACACCCCTCATTTGGTTTAAAACTTATTCCAAAGGTACTGGTTATAGACGTCGTGGTGGTACTGCACTTCCTGCGCCTTTACGATCGTCCCCAGCAGGCGAGGGCAGCGGTCTGCGGAACCTCTTTTGAGCTCAGCGTACCGTGCCTTCACGTCGGCCCCAAGCAGAGTGTCATTCCACTCGGCAGTTTCGAAATTCTCCAGTGCCGTATAGATATTGTCCGGCAGAAAGCGCTTAGCCTGGCGCAGATTGTCGATCTTCGCGGTCTGCCCCTCGATACCTGTTCTGAAGACTGAATAAAGCACCAGGTAAGGATTGGCGTCGGGGCTGACTGAGCGGACTTCCACGCGCATGCTCCTCTCGTTGCCGATAGGAATGCGCACCATCGACCCGCGATCGATGGCGGAAGCCATTAACTGGTTGGGCGCTTCAAAGTGGGGATCGAGACGGCGATAGGCGTTGACGCTCGCATTCAGCAGCGCGCAGATGTCATTCCCATGGGTGAGAATGCGATCGACAAACTCCCAGCCCAACTTGCTCAGCTTCTCTTCACCGTTCTCATCCCAGAAAAGGTTTTTACCTTTCTCGC
This sequence comes from uncultured Acidobacteriaceae bacterium, assembly GCA_963711525.1. GTDB lineage: Bacteria > Acidobacteriota > Terriglobia > Terriglobales > Acidobacteriaceae > PALSA-350. The sequence continues at coordinate 235,620 of CAVQEO010000002.1, forward strand.
TAATAGAAACGTTGGTATGCATGCCGCTGCCATTCACGCCGACCACAGGTTTGGGCAGAAAGGACGCAGTAAGGCCCAGCTTTGTGGCCACTTGGCGGCAGATGAGCTTGTAGAGCTGGATCTGGTCGGCTGCCGTCACCACATCGCTGTAGCTGTAGTTAATTTCAAACTGCGAGGGCGCAACTTCGGGGTGGTCCTTCTCGTTTTCGAATCCCATAGCTCGCTGTACTTCAGCGCTGGTATCGATAAAAGTGCGCAGAGGATCGCCAGGCAGCGAGTGATAGTAGCCGCCGGTGTTTACATACTCAAAGCTTTGCGTCTCGGGATATCGCCGCTCGGCGTCGGTGCCCTTGAAGAGAAACCCTTCAATTTCGTTGGCTGCGTTCAGGGTATAGCCCTTTTGCTCGAAGAGTCCGTCGGCGTAGTTCTTGAGCACGCCACGAATGTCCGCTGGAAACGCCGATCCATCCTTCGCGATCACGTTGCCAAAGACCAACGTCTTGCCCGCGCCGAAGACGTCGGATGGTACCCAATAGAAAGATCCCCAATCGATCCCCAGGCGAAGGTCGCTCTCTCTCTGTGCGGTAAACCCGCGGATCGAGCTGCCATCAAACGTGAGGTTATCGTCGCTCTTGACGATGAACTTCTTGTCGTAGTCCAGCATGTGCAGCCGGCCTTCGAGGTCGCTGAACACCACGGTGACCGCCTTGATGTGTTTCTCATCGGTGAGGTACTTCAGCCGCTCTTCGCGGATTTGTTCCGCCGGCACATGGCGCTTGCGTTGATCCTTCGCCGCCAGGTTGCGCTCTTCCAGTTCGGCATAGGGAATTTCAATGAAATTGCGAAGTGCGTCTGACATGCGTCTCCTCAGGGAATCGTCTTCCCGGCAAACAAGTTTGTACCGCCAACTGGGTTAAGAAAACATGGGGTTTTAAGCTCGCCAGAATGCAATGATCATACCGCCCACAGTGATCAGCGCCCCGCCCACGTAAATAGGTGCGGTGGGAGCCTGGTTGAACCGGACCTTGGCCAGTACCTGGGCCACCAGGAAAAACAACACCACGTAAACCCCAAGCAACTTGCCAAAATCCCAGTGCGGGATATTGACGGTGAACCCGTAAAGCGCCAGGACAACCGCGCCGGAGACAAAGAAAAGTCCGCGCGGCGCGCCTGCAGAGCGATGAATTCCGCTCTGAAATAAGGAATCTCCGAAGGCCTCAAAGAAAGCCGCCAGAGCTAATAACGAAAGGGCACCCAGACGATGGGATGCTAAGGCCTGGAGAAGATTTTTCAGGAGATCGTACTCCTTCAACTGGCGCCCAAAAAAAACCACAAGCTTAGAGCACGATGTCCCCGCGCTCATCGTTGCGTATCCTGACAGCCTCGTCAACCCGCGTCACAAAGATCTTTCCGTCGCCGATTTTGCCCGTTTGTGCCGTCTTGACGATCGTTCGCAGCACCTTGTCGAGCAATTCGTCCAGTACCACCAACTCCAACTTGATCTTGGGCAGTAAATCCACCGAATACTCGCGCCCCCGGTAGAGTTCCGTATGGCCTTTTTGCCGGCCGTGGCCACGGACGTCGGTAATCGTCATTCCCGTGATACCAATCTCCACCAGTGCATCCTTCACAGCGTCCAGCTTGGATGGCTGTATCACTGCTTCTATCTTCTGCATCGCCCTCAGTCCTTCCTCATCCCGCAAGACGCGATCTCGAGCAATCACAGAGTCACGCGACGCAGAAATGGACCCACATCTCTGTGCGCCATCTCGAAGATGCTCTAGTTCGCGAAGTCGTAGCCTTCTTCGCCGTGTTGTGACAGATCCAGTCCTGTACGCTCGTCTTCTTCGTTCACCCTGAGTCCCACTACCTTATCCACAACGAACAAGATCACCAGCGTTCCCACGATGGACAAAGTCCACGCAATCGCTACCCCAATCGCCTGGTTCAGGATCTGCCCCCTGTTACCCTCCAGGAAGCCTGTGGCCTTTCCAGGCCCCAGGAGCGGGTTGATGGCGCTGTTGGCAAAAACCCCCGTTAACAATGCCCCGATCGTCCCCCCGGCCCCGTGAACGCCGAACGCATCCAGTGAGTCGTCATAGCCAAAGACCGACTTGACCTTCACCACCATCAGGTAGCAGCCTACCCCCGCGATCAGGCCGATCCACAAGGCGGACATCGGGCTTACGAAGCCGGATGCCGGCGTAATGGCCACCAGCCCTGCCACCGCTCCCGAGATCGCGCCCAGCGCCGTAGGCCGGCCGCTGCGAATCCATTCCGCTGCGCTCCAGCCAATGGCTGCGGCCGCCGCGCCAAAGTGCGTTGCCACGAACGCCGACGTCGCTAAGGTGCCCGCACTCAGCGCCGAGCCGGCATTGAATCCAAACCACCCCACCCACAACAGGCATGCCCCAATAAAGCTTAGTACCACAGAGTGCGGCGGCATCGGCTCCCGGGGGTACCCCAGCCGCTTGCCCAGATATAACGCGGTTATCAGAGCCGACACGCCCGAGGTGATGTGCACCACCGTACCTCCGGCGAAATCCAGGCAGGGAAACCGTCCGCCCAGGGATGCGTTCAGCAACCCTCCCTTACCCCACACCATATGCGCCATCGGGCTGTACACGAAAATCGCCCATAGCACCATGAACGTCAGCATCGCCGAGAACTTCATCCGCTCCGCGAACGCGCCGGTAATCAGGGCCGGCGTAATGATGGCAAACATCAACTGGAAGACCATAAAGGTCTGGAGCGGTATCGTGGCCGCATATTTGGGGTCTGGTGTCAGCCCCACTCCGTGGAGAAAGACGTTGTGCAGGCCGCCGATAAACGCATTCCCGTCACCGAACGCCAGCGAATAAGTCAACAGCGCCCACAGCACGGTGATGACGGCCATCATGGCGAAGGTCTGCATCATGGTGCCCAGAACGTTTTTCCGGCGCACCAGGCCGCCGTAAAATAACGCCAAACCCGGCCCGCTCATCAGCAGAACCAGCGCCGAGCTTACCAGCATCCAGCTGTTATCCCCCGCCGACTGCGCCGCGGCAATCGCCGCCGCCTGCTCTGCAGAAGTCTTTTCCAGCGCCGCCAGCCGGTCCGCCTCCGAGGCCGGAGCCGCTGATACCGGCGTCTGCGCCGTGGCCACGCTCCCGCCGACCCACACCATGAGCGCCAGCGCAACTGCGCGAACCAGCACAGAAATCCAAGCAAATCGTCCGATCAATCTGTCATCCTCCGTCCAGCGCCTGCGAGAGATCCGATCCACCCAGTAACAACCCGTTCATGTCCCTGTTTTGCTTACTTTACACAAGACCTCCCCGCATCCCAACAGCAAACATCTCCAGGGCTCCCTATCTTTTAGCTCACGCGCCGGCGGAAGGCTGCATGTGGTCCCTAAAAATGGTAGATCACGTCGCCGGCCAAGGTCAGCTGGCTGGTTTTGGTCGGAGCACCGCTGACGCCATTGACCGAGGGCGCATCGTAGGCCGGCACATCATAAGAGTGCTCGAAACGCAACTCGGGACGAAATGTGACCGTACTGCCGAGCCAGAAGTTAAAGCCCACCAGGTGCTCGGTGTACTTGGTCTTACTTCCGGTGCGTTGGCCCTTGATGTCGTCGACGTACTCGTTGCGAATGGTCAGCGAGCTGTGGTGATGATTGAACTCGTGCTCGATGTAGTTGACGATTGCCCAGTCAGGAGCGAAACAATGGGTTGCCAGGGGGTTGCACTGCGCGCCGTTAGCCCCGGTGATCAGAGACGGGCCGGTAATTTCATCAGCATTGGCGCCAATGTTTGCGTTGGAACCATAGCTGATGCACGGACTCAACCCATAACATAAGTTGGGAACATCTTTTTCATACTGATACCACGCCTCCGTATCGGTATGCCAGGTCGCGTTGATCTTGTGGTAGTACGTCAGGTAGTAAGCGGACAGGTTGTTATAGGCATATTTTCCTGAATTGATGGAGTTAACGCAAGCGTAGAGATTATCGCCGCCATCTTTCCAGGTGTACGCGGCACAGACATTTCCCGTGAGTTTTGCATTGGAGATCCAGGGAGCCGACTCGCAACCGGCCGAGACTCCGGCCTGGACTGTCCAGTGATCGTTCAGTTTGGTGGTGGTGTTGATCCCGTTCTGTGTATAGCAGTCGAATGTATACAAAATGGAATGGCTGTACGTGTAGTTGTTAGGAGCCAGTTGCGCTTCAATGTCAGGGAGCGAAATATAACGCCCGATGCGGATATCCATGCCCTCTGCCACATGAGGGACATAGAAGTCCAGGTAATACATCACTGGGTCATAACCGTAAACATTGTTGCTACGGAGCAGCTGCTGGCTGAAGATGCCCTTGGCCGTAGTGTAGCGATAGTCCAGGCCGTAGAGGCTGGTGAACCGGAAGCCCCAATCGAAATGCTCTTTTTGAACCGTATTGGGGAGGCGCTCGAAATAGAGCGCGGCCTGGTCGAGTTGGATGGAATTCGGAATGACGTCGTAGGCGGTTGGGCCGTTGGCGTATCTGCCCTTGTTCGACGTACTGGCGTTTCCCCCAATGTCGAACCAGCCGTAAATCTTTATCCGGCCCTTGTTCTCGTTGATCGCCTGCATCAGGGGATAGGTACCGTAGTCCGGCGCGCCAATCTCGACGGTGCCGCCGATGGGCCAGTCTGCTCCCGGAAATGGCGGCGAATTGAGCGGGCGTGGCGTTCCCCGCCGGCCGGGTTCAGGGGCGGCTGGAGAGCCGTTGGAATCCACTGTCCAGTCATCCAGGTAGGCATGCCCTAAACGGGTAAAGAAGCCCCGTTGCGCAGGAACCGGCGCAGCAGCAGGGACGGCTGCTGCCTGGGGAGAATCGGGAATGCCGGTAACATCACCGCCAACGCTTGCAGCTGTCGCCACGCTGGGATCACTCTCCGCATAACCGGTGATGGTCATCATACCGAACCCAAAAAGTAATAAAAGAAAATGTATTCCTAAGGACTGCCGGACGTGTTGCATGAAAGGCCCTCTTCCCACTTACTAACGCTCCAATTGTTAGTAGAGGGCAGCCCGCGTAAAGAATGCATAAAGATCAGGCATCGAATAGCTACCATAATGGATATGAATCTTTATGACTTCCTTACGAATCGCGGTATAGGACACTTCTATAGCGGCAAGCAGAGCGAGGGCATCCGAAGGATTCGCGCTAATCAATGAGCGAGCTGCCGGGTTTACTGATTACACTGCTCATCGGGCAGCAGGGGCTTGGCCGCCGTATTTTTCCAGCCACTCCAACTCTTCTCTTACCTTGATGTAGCCATGCCACGGATCTTTCTCGAGCGAGTGTCCTTCCTCCGGAAAGACCAATAGGCTATGCGGCACCTGCAGCTGCTGCAGCGCGCGCTCGAGCAGAAGATCTTCCAGGTAGCTGACTCGCACATCAGCGTTGCCCGCGACGATGTGGGTTGGCGTTCTGACTTTGTCCATCTGGAAGAGAGCCGCTTCGCTCTGGTAGATCCCTGGATTCTGCCAAGGCAGCGCACCACCCAGATACCACATATCGTCGTAGGTTGTATCGTCATTTCCCCAATTCGCTGCATGCTCGACTGCGCCGGCGCCAGTCACGGCCGCTTTGAATTCGGTCGTCTGCGTGATGAGCCAGTTCGTCATGTAGCCACCATAACTGTAGCCGCCGACGGTAAGATGCGCTGGGTCAGCGATGCCATCCTTCACCAGGGCGTCGACTCCCTCCAGAATGTCCTTGCCCGGCCGGGAGACCAGGTGAGGAGCAATCTGCAGCATGAAGTTGTCTCCATACCCGCTCGATCCGCGGTAATTCGGCCGGAACACCAGCCAGCCATTCGCCGCGGCCAGGTTGGCCCATTCGTACCAGTCGGCTCCAAAGTAATCCCCGTTTGCCTCCGCCGGGCCGCCGTGGATCAGCGTCAGCATGCGCAGATTCCGGGCCCCCATCCTGTGCGGCGGATAAATCAATATGCCCTCGATCGTCGTGCCGTCGTCCGCCTTCCATTGATAAGTCTTCCACTCAGGCTGCGCGCGTTCCGCGAACACTGCATTGAAGCTGCTAATCGCCTTGGCCCGGTCGGGCCGAGCCGCATCGGTTGCCAGGAAGATTTGAATCGGCTGGGTAAGCGTCGAATACCTTACCAGCAACCGTGACGAGTGCAGTCCCGAATCCACGCCCGCGTAGGTGCCGGGCAATCCAGGCAAAGGCACGGCATGGTCTTCGTCGATCCGATAGAGCTGGGTCTGCGTAGCTTTGAGTCCGCTGGCAATTACCCGCCCATCCCCCATCACAGTAAAATCCTCGAACGAACCTGCGAAATCGCTCCCCAAGCGTTTCACCGTCCCGCTTGTGGCGTCGACCACATATAGCCGTCCCTGGATGGAGCGGAATGGTCCGTCGAGCGCGCCTTCATCTGCTCCCACGTGGAAGAAGATCCGGCTGCCATCCGCATTCCACTGCAGGCCAGACTCGCGGGCTTGATTATTGGTCAAGCGCCGTGCCTCTCCGCCGGTGTAACTTACCAGGTAAATCTCGTTGTGTTTTGGATCTTCCAGACGATGGGAGACCGAATCGGTCGTGAACGCGATCTGCGCGCCCTTCGGGTCGGGAGCAATCTCGTTGATCGCATCGTCAACAGCAGTGACCTTCCTGGCCAAAGCCGGCAGCGGCAACGCATCGTCGGCGACAGCCGGGGGATGAGCGGGCAAGTTCTGCTGGGCAGCCGCAATCGCCTTCCCGGCCGGCAGGGCAAGAAGCAGATCGCCCCGCTCTTGTTCGCGCCAACGAATCACGTCTTTCCATTGCGCCTTGTGGGCCTCTTCGGCGCTCTTCGAGAGGGGCGACGTGCACGAAAAAAAGATTTGCGATCCGTCGGCCGACCAGGCAAAGGCATGGGCGTCCAGCTTTTCTTTATAGAGAGCAAACGACTCTCCGGAATCTGCGGCGATCAGCCACACCCGTTCCGGCCCGTCCTTACCCTCATCCTCGTCAGGCAGAGGAAGATCAGAAAGAAATGCGATGTACCTGCCGTCAGGAGACCATTGCGGAGCGCGCGCGTGTCCCGATCGAGTGAGCGGCGTCGTCGCGCCCGTCTTGTCCTTCCAGATCCATAGATCGCTCCGGAAGCGGTTATGTTGCCAATCCGAGTCGACGGTTTCTATGACCGCCTCCAAACCATCAGGAGATAGCTTCGCCCCCTGAACGTCGGTGGCGTTCATGAACTCGTCCAGTGTAATTAGGCTTTTGGATTGGGCCGCAGCCACAGACAGGCTGAGCAGCAAAGTTCCGGCAAGAAGTAAGACAGCGCGAGAATAGCCTGGCAATCGTTGTCCTTTCCGATCGTTGAAGCGGGTAGCTCAGCAATATGGTCAGAGGCTCTATACTAAACAATCCTTAAGGAGTGCCTAATGCCTTTGGTTGTCGCTGGAGCAGGATGGTTCCGCTTCCTCGCCTGTTGCCTTCTTCTGTCTGTGGCAACCGTCCCCGCCCTGGCGCAGCTTGACCCACAGTCCCGGAAGCTCTCGCGCGACATCTTCCAACAGCTGATTGAAATCAACACCACCGACTCGGTGGGCAGCACAACCGTCGCCGCAAAGGCCATGGCGCAACGCCTGCTTGACGCCGGATTTGCTAAGGAAGATGTGCTCGTCCTCGGGCCCAACGATCGTAAGGGCAACCTGGTTGTGCGCTTTCATGGTACGGGCCGGGCTAAGCCGATTCTCTTTATCGGTCACCTCGACGTGGTTGAGGCTCTGCGTTCCGACTGGACCACCGATCCCTTTCAATTTGTCGAAAAGGATGGATACTTCTACGGACGTGGCACTCAGGATATGAAGGAAAGCGACGCCATCCTGGTGACCACCTTCATTCGCTTGAAGAAGGAGGGCTATCAGCCCGATCGTGATCTCATCCTGGCGCTTACCGCCGACGAGGAAAGCGGCAAATCGAACGGCGTCGACTGGCTGTTGACCCACCATCGCGATCTGATCGACGCAGCCTTCGTTCTCAACTCCGATGGCGGAGGCGTGGACCTGGAACACGGCAAGGCCATCACCTTTAACGTGCAGGCGAGCGAGAAGCTCTATGGCGACTATCAGCTCACTGCCGTCAACCGGGGCGGCCACAGCTCACTGCCGGTGCCCGACAACGCCATCTACCATATCGCTGACTCCCTCACGCGCTTGCAGGCCTACACTTTTCCCTTCGAGCTGAACCCTGTGACCCGTGCCTACTTCACCAGCATGAGCAAGCTGGAGTCGGGCCAGACCGCTACGGATATGGCGGCGATCGTGCAGGAGCCGCCTTCCGCGGAGGCCATTGCGCGTTTGTCCCTGATCCCCAAGTACAACGCCACCATGCGCACCACGTGTGTCGCCACGCGCCTTTCGGGAGGCGCTGCCAACAACGCCCTGCCGCAGACTGCGCAAGCCAACGTCAATTGCCGGATTCTCCCCGGGCATTCGCGGGAAGAGACTCGCCGGCAGCTCATCAAAATCTTCGACGACCCCAAGGTCATCGTTCGCTACGTAAGCGATAACGGTGATGTGATGGACACCGCCGGAGAATCCAAAGGAATACCACCCACCACCCTGCAGCCGGAAGTGATGCAGCCGCTCAAGAAGGTAGTCGCACGCATGTGGCCGGGCGTCCCGGTGATTCCGGTGATGGAAACGGGCGCATCGGACGGCAGAATTACCAGTCAAGCGGGGCTACCCACCTATGGCATCAACGGGATCGCGATCGACATCAACGATGTACGCGCGCACGGGAAAGATGAGCGGGTGGCTGTCGATTCGTATTACCAAGGGGTACAGTTCTACTATCGCTATGTGACCCTCCTCAGTGGCGGCAAGTAAGATCGGTAACGGACGGTGGCAAGTTGAACGGATTAACCCTGGGAAGAAGAAGGTGCTTCTGAATCCCGGAAAGAGCAGAGAGGTCATCCAAGCCCGGTTTTGGCTTGAGTGGGGATAACCACAGCACTGGTTGTTCCATCGGCTTGCAAGCATCACCCGCTTCTCGTTATCGTGGTCTCGTGCGGTAAAAGGGTCTACTCACATGTCTTCATCTCGCCGTCAATTCGTTCGATCGCTCGCCGCCTTAGGCGCAACCGCTCCATTGCGCAGGGCAGCACACGCCTTTTCAGCAACCGCCTGCCCCTTTCACCTCTCCGTAATCAACGACGAACTAACGCCGGATTTTGGCCGCGCCTGCGAGATTGCCACCAAGGACTTCGGCCTCCACTGGATTGAACTGCGCTCCATGTGGAACAAAAACGTCACCGATCTCGACGCCAAGGAGATCGCCGAATCGAAGCGAATTCTGGAAAAATACCAGCTCCGGGTGACCGATATAGCCAGCCCGCTCTTTAAGGTGGATTGGCCCGGAGCGCCACTCTCCAAGAGCAGCCCCAAGCACGACCAGTTTCACGCCGACTTCGATTTCAAGCAGCAGGATCCATTGTTAGAGCACTGTATAGACCTGGCGAAGCAATTCCAAACCAACCGCGTCCGCTGCTTCGATTTCTGGCGGCTCGACGACCAGGCGCCCTACCGCGCCGCCATCAACGAGAAACTGCGTGCTGCCGCAGAGACCTGTGCCAAGAGCAATTTGATCCTGCTGCTCGAGAACGAGATGGCGTGCAATACAGCCACGGGAGAAGAATCAGCCGCGGTTCTTAAAGCGATCCCCAACAAAAATTTCATGCTCAACTGGGATCCGGGAAATGCGGCCGCCCTGGGAAGCACTCCTTATCCGGATGGATACCGCCTGTTGCCCCATGACCGCATCGGTCATTGCCATGTGAAGGATGTGGTGCGGCAGCCCGGCAATAAATACGAATGGGCGCCAGTGGGTGCGGGAGTGGTGGATTGGGTGGGTCAGTTCCGAGCCCTGGCGAAGGACGGCTATCACTATGCCGTCAGCCTGGAAACGCATTGGCGCGGCGCCGGCACTCCGGAGGCCTCCACCCGCGTGAGCATGAAAGGGTTAAAGGAGACCCTCAGCAAGGCCGGCTTAAACTGCTGAAATCATTTGACCTCGACGGGAGCCTACTCCTTGGCGCTGCCACGAAAACTCACTTCCCACCGCACGGGCTGCTGCTGCCCTTGAAAGCTGACCATCAGCGCGTTGCCGGTCAGCGAATGTTTTTCTGGAATCTCCTCATTTCCCTTGGCAACCACGCTGAGATGTTCGACGGCAAAACCCTTGGGAAGGTAGAACCAGAGGGTATACGGCGCATCGGCTACCGTCTCAGACGTTCCGGATAGCTTGTTTTTGGAACTATCCCACTCCTGATCGACGATGGAATAGGCGCCGGTGATATGGCGAGAATTCCCAATCAGCTGCGGTCGAGGCAGTAAGGGATGGATGGACAACACGCGTGTGTCGTGAGGTTCGATGTCGATCGCGATCTCATCAGAAAACACACCCAGCACTTTCTGATTCCAGAAATCGAAGGCGACATAGCTAGCGGCGGGGTCGAGGCCCAGCTTATCCCGCAGGGAAATCTTCCGGTTCGCGGCTTCGGAACGCCAGTTGGTAAAGCCCACAACATCGTAGGTTCCCGACTTCTCGTTCACTTTCAGATCGAGGATCTCGGGGTAATTGTGAATATAGGAGTCAGCGCGCGTCTGGCGAAAGGTCGTGTCCCGCGAGTCAGTTCCACGGCTGAAAAGATCCAACGGAATGATCGGCATGGTAGGCATCGTCTGTTGCAGGAGTTTGAGTCGTTCCTGCGGTAGATCCGCCATTACATTTCCTACCGGGTAGGCCACGCCTGTCAGGGAGATGAAGCTAACGATGGTGCGGGCTTCCTGCTCCGTCACCCCCACCCCGGTAGCAGGATCTTCCCGGGCGACAATCTCGTGCAGTAAATCTGGCACGCGCTTTGTCTTGGCTTCCTCCATGGTCATGGGCTCGCCAAGTTCAATCCCTTCACCCGGCATCACGTAGGCGAAGATGTGATTCGAGAATGCGTTCCCGTTGATGGAGCTGAACAGGGCATACATCCCCTGCCAGTTGTTGTACAGGTCATGACCATTGAAGAACGAATTGAAGTAGCCGACCCCAGTGAGCGGCATGCCGGCCGGACATCCTTCGAGGAACACCTGCGGTCCTATGGTGTCGCGGATGACTTTCATCCGGTTGCGATAGACAACGACAGGGTCCGATGACTTGTCGTAGAGCTTGTCCTTGTCGAGCTCCGGGAAGGCCAGCGGAATCGAACCCTCCCCGTCAAATTTGTAATACTCAAAGCCCCATTTATCCAGGGTAGTAAATAGCTGCCGAAGAAAAGCCACCACCTCGGGATTGCTGGAGTCAAGCACAGGAGTGTGGTAATCGGAAATATGGTTGCCTTCGACCGTGCGCAGGTACCACTCCGGATGTTCGGTAAGGGCGCCCGCATAAGCATTGGGCACAATCCACAGCCCGGCGCGGAGTCCTTTGGACTTTATGTAGCTTGTGAGCCATTCGGGGCCATGGGGAAACTTTGTTTTGTCCCAGTTCTCGATCCAGTAGTGTTCCCGATTTTTTCCCCGGTCGAACCCATCGTCTAACTGCACAAACTGAAATCCGTAGGGCTTGAGGTTTTTCGCCAGCCAGTCCGTGTTCTGGACGATGTCCTTCTCGGTGACGTCTTTGTAGTAGCCGGTCCAACTCGACCACACCATGGGGGCCGCACTGAAGTAGCTGTCATCAAACGGCACGTAGAACGGTACACCGAGGGTCTTGGTGTAATAGTCGGAGACAAGGCGGATGTAGCTGTTCCCGGGAACGGGCATGTTTACATCCATCAGGCTCGGATCCTGATCGGCGCGGCGGAGTGTTGTCTGGTCTGAGAATTGAATCACCGCATCTTGTTTACGATCGAACAAGCTGTGGAACGCCGAGCCTGAAACCAGCCCCAGCGCAAGGTACATCACTTCGGGATTTTTTCGCGGAAGAAAGGACTGGTTGCGTGTTTCCGTCCCGCCGTACTCGAGCGGCGCTTCATCGGTTCCGATCCAATCGACGGGAAATCCCTGCGGATCTAAAACGCGCGCGGGTATCCGGTTCAAAGGAGCCGGCGCCTCTGCTGTGAGCACGGCGTTTGTCGCAGTACTCGAAATCTTGAGCATGTCGTGACTGATGCCGAAGGTCCAGGCAGTCATGGGGTGAACTGTATGTATGGTCAGCTGGGATTGACCTGTTTGCTCGACCGACCAGTTGGCCAGGGGCTGAGTCGCGTTCGGGTCTCCGAGGTTAAGCCGGACATCCTGCAGAACGATGCCCAGGTCCTTCTGCGAAATACTGAGTACGCTTCGTTCTCCATCGGCAGTAATCGTCCAACCCTGGCTACTGACGGTGAGCGGCGCGGCACAGGCGCTGCCGGCCGCAACGATTAAGAAAGCCGACACAGCAGTCGGCAGCAATCTCTGCACTTTTCCTCCGCTCGGTTCTTTGGGTCCTGGTCGAACGATAACAGCAACGCCGTCAGTCAAGAAGTAAGAAAAGCAGCCCACCGCGCTAGGCTTTCGATGGCGGATCGCTGACCTCTTTGGCGTAGAACATATGCGAAATCCGCGGCGGCTCATTACCGCGGTGGAAGCTCCAAACCCGATCCCGGGTCGCCAGATCCGAGGCCGTGAAGCGTTCCCGCTGCCGCAGGTATTCGAGCCATGACTCGGTAACAAACGTCTCGTTGAGGTGTGCTGGGTCCGACGCATCCTGGTACACGCCCCAGCGGATAGCGCCATCCCGCAGGCGCACATCCCGCAATTGATGCATGGCCTTGGTGAAAGCGGCATAGTCCTTGGGGTCGATATAGTAGTCGATCGACACCCGAACCGGCCCGTCGCTGTCTTCGCGTTCCGAAGCTAGTTCCGGTGCGGGCAGCGAGTAGTGGTGGGGACTGAAATCGGGCTGCACTCCGCGCAGCACATGAAAGCGCCGCGCCAAGGGAAGAGTGACCGCCAAGCCTACAGCCGCGCACATCAGCGACTTTGGAGTGGAAACGTGCTCGGCGATAAAGCCCCATATCACTCCGCCCAGTGCCATGCCTCCGGCGAAGACCATCTGGTAGGCGCCCAGTGCCCGCGCCTGCACCCACGCCGGAACCGACATCTGCACCGCCAGGTTCAGCGTAGACATGGCGCTGGTCCAGGCAAACCCACCAGCGATCAGCATGGGAATAATGATCAGAGGCACCTTCACCAGCGCCAGTACCGCCAGCGTAGCCACGAAGACGCCGGTGGACGACGCAATAATGGCGTCCGCCGACAGAACTCTCCGCAGCCGAGGTAAATTCGTGGCGCCGATCACCGCGCCGAAGCCCATGCTGCCATTCAGAATGCCGTATCCCATAGCGCCCTGGTGCAGATCGTTACGCGCTACAACGGCAAGCAACGCCCAGACGGCGCTCACGAAAAGGGTGAACATGAGCGTGCGCATAAAGGCGGCCTGCAGCATCGGAGCATAGCGAAGATAGCGAATGCCCGCGCGGACGGAGCCTTGGATACGTTCTGACGGCAGTGCGCTCTTGAACAGCGGGTTGCGCTTCCAGCGATACAAAACCAGGATCACGCCCACAAAGGAGAGGGAATTAAGCAGAAACACCGAGGCGGCGCCGGTCGTTGCATGGGCGAACAGCGCGATCGCCAGGCCGCCCAGGGCGGGTCCCAGGGCGCGGGCCAGGTTAAACCCGGCGCTGTTGAGGGAAATGGCATCCGGAAGCTGTGCGCGGGGAATCACCTCCGGCACGATGGCCTGCCAAGCGGGGCTGTTCATCGCTGTGCCGATATTCAGCAGGAAGGTGAGAATCAGCAGGATCCAGGGCGAGATGATGTCGAAGTACGTGAGCACGCTGAGAATGGCGACTGCCGTCAGCATCCACGCCTGCCAGAAAATGAGCAACCGGCGGCGATCAAAAATATCCGCCGTCGCCCCCGCCAGTAAGCCCAGGATGACGACGGGCAGGCTGGCCGCGGTCTGCATCAGGGCAATGAGCAAGGGGGACGGCGTGAGCACCGTCATCAGCCAGGTGCCGGCCGTATCCTGCATCCATCCGCCCAGGTTGGACACGATGGAGGCCAACCACAGATCGCGAAAGAGCGGCACGGAAAGCGGTTCAAACCCGCTGGGCTTGCCTGCCGTCTCCAATTGATCTGTCTTTAGAGTCGCCATGGGGGATATGAGGGTGGTGCTTCCATTATCCCAGAGTGCCAAGGCTGGCTTGCCAAGATGTGCCGCATGTGCAACACCAATCTCCGGAAAAAGACGCTCTACAACGTGGCTCTGACGGCCTGGATCATGCTTCCCCAGCGCGGCCTGCTATCACGCAAGAGTTCAGCCAACGGTGAAGTCTAGCGAGGGTGAACCTATCCGGCGTATGCTAAAACCGTCGTGAGCTTTCCTACGCCATTGCGCAGCACGGTAACCGCGAAGATCGTTCTACCGGTGCTGTTGCTGGTGCTGCTCATGACGCAGGCCGCGTCCGCCGTATGCGGGGCGCAGTGTGTGCAACACCAGTTTCCGAATCCCGCCGCCCACGCGATGGTACATTGCCATTCGATGCTGCAGCCTGAGCAGAGCACTGCCGTACTCCAGACGTGCCAAACCGGCACACATGTCTTCTGCGCGATCGATCTGCTGGCAAACAGCCAGGGAAAGACTGCAAGGCCGCTGGTAGTCCACGCAGATGGCCGCTCAGAGGCCCTTCTCCCGGGCCAAAACATCCCCCGCTTCATCTCCTCTTCCCGCCTGCTTCGAAGTAGCACTGACTCCTCGCCGCTGATCACCGCTCTGCGCGTCTAGACGCCTTTCCCCGCTTTCCAGGTAGAGGCAGAGTCGCGTCTGTCGCCGCACTCCGCCCCTTCGTCTTCCCTGCAAGTGGATCCCTCCGGAGTCCTTATGAGTAACCGACGTACCTTTCTCCATCGCGCCTTCGCGTCTGGCGCGGCTCTCTTCGCGGCCCGCGGCCTGTCGGCGCAAACCATGCAAATGACGATGCCGAAGCCGGCGACGCCGGATGCCGCGCCGCATACCCAAATCATTCGACCAGGCAACCCGCAGTCTGCCGCATCCCCGGTGCCGGTGGTGACCACCGACGTCGGCGATCTCGCCTACACCATGGACGGCAACGCCAAAGTCTTCCATCTCGTAGCCGAAGTACTCAAGCAGAAGATTCACCCGGATAAGACCATCGACGCCTGGGGATTCAACGGCAGTGCGCCCGGCCCGACCATCCAGGTCAACCAGGGCGATCATGTCCGGGTCGTCTTCGATAACCATTTGCCCGAGCCAAGCTCCATCCACTGGCACGGCTTCGAAGACGCGGTGCGTTATGACGGCATGCCGGGCATCAGCCAGGAGCCGGTGAAGCCAGGCGGCCGCTTCGTCTATGAATTCGATATTCACCAGGCAGGGACCTACTTCTACCACTCCCACATGGCCATGCAGGAGATGGCAGGAATGCTGGGCGGATTCATCATGCATCCCCGCAAACCCTACCATCCGCACTGCGATAAAGATTTTCTGCTGCATCTGCAGGAGTACCAGGTGTTGCCCAACAACACCGTCCCCAACACCATGAACATGGAATACAACTGGCTCTTGCTTAATGGCAAGGCGGGCCCGGCAAGCACACCGTTGATTGTTCGCCAGGGCGATCGGGTACGCATCCGCTTTGTCAACCTGGGCATGGACCATCACCCCATGCATCTTCACGGATATACCTTCCAGGTCACCGGAACCGAAGGTGGCCGCATTCCCGAGACTGCCTGGTGGCCGGGAAACACCGTACTGGTAGGCGTGGCCCAGGCGCGCGACGTGGAGTTGATCGCAGATCGTCCCGGCGACTGGATGCTGCATTGCCACTTGCCGCACCACATGATGAACCAGATGTCGTCGAATGTGGGCAGCATGAATCGCATGGGAAACACTTCAGACACGGCGACGATCAACGGGCCACTCTCGCAGAAGGCGATGCCAGGGATGGCAGCGCCCGGTGATATCGCGGAGAACGCAGACTCAGTCCCGGGCTTTCCTCAGGATGCCTATATGGAAGGGCCCGCCATGGCCATGGACTCCATGGTGGAGAAGCCCGAGAACTACTTGCTTCGCCCAGGCTGGAGCGGCTTCATGATGGGCATGATGACATTCCTCAGGGTACTGCCGCCGGAGAAATACGACCAGGTGATGGCGCGTATGAAGCAGGCGCAAAGGCCGAACGATCCCTACGGATCGCTACTCGATCGAGTTTCCTAACCTTTCCCGGAGAACACAATGAAGAATCTCGCGCCCGTGTTGTGGTTGGTCACCGCGCCGCTTTTTGCGCAGAGTGCGCAGCAGCCATCGATGGCAGGCATGCCGATGGATCATTCGTCGCCGCCACAGACTCCGGCGCCGGCGCCGCAGCTGTTGCAGGGTGTCGCCGCGCGCACTCCGCTCAAGTTGGAAGCCTTTCTCGCCATGGCCGACCGCAGCAATCCGACCCTGCAACAGGCCGCGGCCATGATCCGCAGGTCCGAGGCGGAAGCAAAGCAGGCTGCTCTCTATCCCAACCCCACTGTCGGCTACGAGGGCGACCAGATTCGCGGTGGCTCCTACGGTGGTGGAGAACAGGGCGGCTTTGTCGCGCAGACCATCGTGTTGGGCGGCAAGCTCGGCCTTCGCCGAAATATCTACGAGCAGCAGAAGCAGTCCGATACCATTGCTGCCGAAGCCCAGCTCATGCGCGTGCACAATGATGTAACCCAGATGTTTTATAGCGCGCTGAGTGCTCAGCGCACGGTGGAGGTGCGGGGCCGGCTCATGGCTCTAGCCGGCGATGCTGCCCAGACCGCGCACCGGTTGGCCAACGTGGGCCAGGCGGATGTACCCGACGTTCTGCAGGCCGAAGTCGAGGCGGAACAGGCCGAGATCGACTACACCGTCGCTCAGCGAATGTTTATTCAAAAATTCAAGAGTCTCGCCGCCTTGGCGGGCAATCCAACCGCAGAGATCGTGGGCCTCGACGGGGCGTTCGATACCCCGCCCGAGATTGATACCTCTCATATCGTGGATACCATCGTGCAGCAAAGCCCGTCGGTGAAACAAGCGCAACAGCAAGTGGCGATTGCTGAAGCGCGGCTGAAAGACGCCAAGCGCGAGGTCGTGCCCGATTTGCAGTTGAGGGCAGGGGAACAAGCCAATCTGGAGGCGCTCCCGGAGGCTCCGGGTAAAACGACGGGGGCGCAAAGCTTTGCCAGCGCGGGCATCGAGCTGCCGCTCTGGAATCGCAACCAGGGCAATACGCGCGCTGCCCAGGCAGAACTCGACCAGGCCCGGCAGGAGGTAACGCGTACCCAACTTTCCCTGCGGCAACAGGCGGAGGTGCTGGCGCAGAACTATCTGTCCGCCAAAGGGGAGGCGGAGCGCTACCATACCGCGCTCCTCCCCCGTGCCCGTCACGCGTATGAGCTTTATCTCCAGAAGTATCAAAGCATGGCGCAGGCGTATCCTCAGGTCATCGTCTCGCAGCGCACTCTCTTTGAGCTTGAGGTGCATTACATCGACTCCCTCGATCGCATCTGGCAGAACGCCATTGCGCTCCAAAACTTTACTCTGCAAGGCGGCCTGGAAAAGCCGGCCGATGCGCGATGAAAGGAAAACAGCTTTGAATCTGCAACTGTGGTTGATCCGTCATGGAGAGACGGAGTGGAGTCTCTCCGGCGCCCATACCAGCAGAACCGACATCCCGCTCACCGCCCGGGGAGAGGAGCGTGCCGCCAAAATTCGGGACTATCTCGCGCATCGTAAGTTCAGCCTGGTGTTGACCAGTCCGCTGCAGCGTGCCCGGGAAACCTGCCGCGTTGCCGGTTATGGCGATGTGGCGCAGATCGACGAAAACCTGCGTGAATGGGACTACGGCATCTTCGAAGGGCGCACCACGGCGGAGATTCGTAAGGAGCGTCCTGACTGGTCCATTTGGGACTCTCCCATTCCTGAAGGAGAGCCAGTCGAGCACGTAGCGATCCGGACACAGCAAGTCATCGATCGAGCCGTTAAGGCCGGTGGCCAGGTCGCCTTGTTCGCCCATGCGCATGTCCTCAGGATTCTGGCCGCCACTTGGCTTAGTCTGCCTCCGCGCACGGGCAGCCTGCTGGCGTTGGGAACAGGCTCGGTAAGCACCTTAGGCTTCGAGCGGGAAACCCGCGTGATCGACACCTGGAATCGGTCCTTTGAAATCGAGGATGGAGCGTGAACCATCCGTCGTGTTTTCAGACAATTTTTGTGGGCGACAACGGAACCCCTGAAGCAGGGCGTTGCTAGCGGTTGTTGATCGGCGCTTGTCGATCCCTTGGTCCTTCCGGCCCCTGCGTCGAGCCACGAATGCGGCCATTGGACTATCGGACTATCCGCTCTCGACAAACTGCTATACACTTGTCGGGCATCAGGACACTTATGCCAAGTACAGCCATCGCCGGCAAGGATCAGCAGGATCCCCGGGTAACTGCCAGGTTGATTGCGCGCATCAAGCGGCTCATTGCGGATGGCTCCGTCTCACCCGGTTCCAAATTCCCCCCTGAGCGCGAGATGGCGAAGGAATTCGGAGCCAATCGCGCATCTCTGCGCCAGGCGCTCAAAGTACTGGAGATGATGGGCGTTCTTTCGCAGAGGGTTGGCGATGGCACCTATCTCTGCGAGAGCGCGGAGACCATCCTCAATGAACCGATCGACTTCCTTGTGCTGCTGGACGACCTCTCCCATCAAGAGCTCATCGAAACCCGGCTCATCGTTGAGCCGGAACTTGCCGCCCGGGCCGCAGAGCGCGCAACCGCCGAAGATATTGCCACGTTGCGCAATGCTGTTCTCGCCCTGGAGCGCAGCAAAGTCATTCGCGATCGCCTCGAGGCGGACATGGCTTTCCACAACGCTATTTTCCGGGCCAGTGGAAACCGCATCTGCCAGCTGCTCTTCAAGGGGATCCACCGCACCGTGCTCACCAGCATGAACCAGCTCTCAGCAGGTGTTTCGGTTGAGCAGCCGCTCAAATTCCACCGCAAAATCTACGCTGCAATCCGGGGCCGCGATGCGGATGCCGCCCGCAACGCGATGCGCGAACACATTCTCGATGCGCGCGCCCTGCTCACCAGGAAACCCTGAGCGGCCCAGCCTGTTACGGGTTGTGATAAACCTCCTGCATCTTTGTCCAACCGGTCGCGCCGGGCAAGGGAATCTGCATGGCGTCCGTCATACTGAGCCACTTGATATTACGAGGTTCCCTGGCCATTGCTTCCGCATCGCCCTTGGCGTCGCTTCCGGTGTATTCGTAGTAGGCGAACAGGTAATAATGACTGTCATCCATTTTCTGGATGTATATCGAGAAGTTGTGCATATGGTATTTGTTGAGCAAATCACGGACGCCCGGGTTTGACGCGGCGTGGAGTGCTTCGTATGCGGCAATCCGGTCGGGCTTGATGCCGATCAGCATGCCGGTTCGTGTCGGCTGACTCTGTTGACCACGGCTATAGAATCCGATCGACACTGCCGCTGCCCCAGCAAGAAATGCGCCCAAAACGATTCTCTTCATCGTTACCTCCCTTTCCAGCCCACCCATGATTGCATTTCTCACCCAATCAAGAGAAGGGAAGTGCAATGGCTGAACCAAACCAGTTCCTGGGGCCCTTCAGTATCTACGTGAGAACGCGAGAATAAACCGCCGATCAAAACCAGGCCCGTAGGGCCGGGAGCCAAACGTCAGCCCAGCCCGGAAGGGCTGGGAGGAGGTATCCCAGGTTGCTGAGCGCCGGAGGTGCGGCACTATATGCATCCTCGCGTGCCGCGCCTCTGGCGCTCAAACGATATTGGGAATCCATGTCCCAGCCCTTCCGGGCTGGGCTGACGTTTGGCTCCCGGCCCTACGGGCCTGGTTCTGATTTGCTATTTGCTTTCTAGTTCTCACGCAGGCCTTTAGGGTCTACGCGTTCTCACGCACGCTCTTCATCCTTTACAGTTGACATGTTCCAGGTGGTGACGCCGATCTTGCCAACCCCGGAAGCAATGGTTCATCATCTCAGAGCCCATGCGCCTCGACTCCCATCAACACTTCTGGCATTACAGCCCCACCGAGCACATCTGGATGACTGACCAGATGGCAATCCTGAAGCACCCCTTTCTCCCCGAGGATCTGCGGCCATTGCTGGCCGGCATTCACTTCGACGGCTGCATAGCCGTGCAGGCGCGACAGTCTCTGGAGGAAACGCGATGGTTGCTGGAACTCGCTGACCACTACAACTTCATCAAGGGCGTGGTCGGCTGGGTGGACTTGTGTTCAGAAGACCTGCGCCGGCAGTTGGAGAGGTTTGCCCCGCATCCCAAACTCGTCGGCGTGCGCCACATAGTGCATGACGAACCCGACGACAATTTCATGCTGCGGCCCGACTTCCGCCGTGGCATCTCGCAGCTAAAGGAATTCGATCTAACCTATGATCTGCTGCTCTTCCCGCAGCACCTGAAAGCCGCGGCTAAGCTGGTAGAAGAATTTCCGGAGCAGCCGTTTGTCCTCGATCATCTGGCCAAGCCGAGAATCGCCGAGGGGCTGCTCTCTCCCTGGCAAGAGGATCTGCACCAGCTGGCCAAGTTCCGCAACGTTACCTGCAAGCTATCTGGCATGGTAACGGAGGCCAAATGGAATCAATGGCGCCCCGCTGACTTCCATCGCTACCTGGATATTGCCTACGGGGAGTTTGGATGGAGCCGTCTCATGATCGGTTCCGATTGGCCGGTGTGCATGCTCTCGGGCGATTACGAGCCGGTGATGAAGATCGTGATCGATTATGCGCAGAAATTGCCGGCAGAAGCGCAGGCCTCGATCCTCGGCGACAACTGCGCTCGCTTCTACCACGTCTGATTCTTATAGTGGGCCCTAGGGAGCGGCCAGGAAGGCACCGATTAGCCTTCGGCTTCAATTCGCGGAAGTGCGATACGCCACGACTTCCGATTGAGAGGCACTTCCGTTCATGCTGTTCGATTGCAGCAGTAGCTCAAAGTAGGGTAGGCTGCCATTCCCGTTCTTGATCTGCTCCAGGAAGGGCAGAAGACGCGTATCGTCGAAAACAAAATCCGCCGCCGACTCAGTCCCTGCCATAGAAGTTCCTTCCAGGATGAGTATGTGTCCGAAGCCCTCCAGATTCGGGCGCAGCGCAATCAACCCGTACACCTTGTGCTGCGGATCTACCATGTCCGCCTCATAGCGGGAAAGCTCAGTCCCGCGTGGTGAGCGATTGATCACCACAAATGAGTGCCGCTGACGATCATGGAGTAAGACGAAGTTCATTTGATGCTCGAATAATTCGACCCAGGGCGTGCCTTCCTGTGCGCCTAATAGGATGACGGGGCCGCTCTTCAGGTCGTTCAGGCGCAGATCCCGGGCGTAGCGAACCTGCGTCCGGCCCAAGGAAATACCGGGTATTTGATAGAGCTTGGTCACTATATCCAGATCGACGATCGATGTGTAACGCCGGGCCCCTAATCCGCTGATGACGTCAGCCGTTGTGCCGGCAGGAGCAATGATGTGGGTCCGGTAGTCGCCGTTCAAATAGTCCGCCAAGGACACCTTCCGGCCGGTGAGCGCCTGCAGTGTGGTCAAGCCGGTATCCGAGGCAACGATGATCGTTGGGTGATCCTGACCAAAAAGTCTGCCCCAGAGCGGATGTTTGATCACACCCACCTGCGCCGGGGCATTGCCCACTGGATGAACCAGCAGGTAGACGATTGCTACGGAGGCTAATGCAAGCGCCACGCTGAGAATCCATATCCAACGAAAGTTCCTATCGGTTTGCGGTGCGGCGGCATCCGCCGGGGCCGGAAAAGAGAGGGCCTCCAGATCAGGCCCGCGTAGGGTGCGCGGTTCGAAGACCGGCGTGTAGCCACCCTTCGGAATCAACAGACGAATCGGCTCTTGCGCGCCCTCTTCACTAAAGTATTGGTCGAGGCGTTGTCGCAGACGGCTGGCATGGGAACGCACAATCCCGTCGGCAGAAGGATCGTAGTTGGCCGGCCGGTCGAAGAGTGCCTCGCCAATATTCAGTTCGTTGATCTCGTCGGCACGCCCCCGCAGGAAGAGGTCACAAATATAGATGAGGAAGCTGCAAAGGCGGGGTGATTTCACAAAGCAGGGCGAAGCAACGATTCGCTCTACCAAGTCCCAGCGGGGATCACCCGCGACCCCCACGTTCCTTTCGAGTTGAGCGGTGCTCGCGCGCATGCGGGGTTTGCCGTACCTGTCAGCTACACACCAGTACACACGCACTGGATGAAAATCCCGTAAACGAAAATTCCCGCCTTAGTCTTTTTTCACTGTTAAATCGACCCCACGAACGATGATTCATACCCTGTAAAAGGTGCTGAAAACAAAAGGGATACGGACTTAACCCCAGTGTTGCTGCGAATTGACTGCGCTTCCTCTTCGCACATTGGTTAGTGTTCGGGCACCCGGCGGAACCGCCACAAATTTCAAGGAGCCAATCGCATGCGCACCATGCCTGTCCACGGAAAGAACCCTCAGGCTTCGATCTCATCTATCGCGAAGATCGTTTCCAGTGCAGCCAACGTGCTACTCCTATTGCTCGCGATCACCCTCTTCGCAGCCCCCTGCGCCCAGGCGCAGTTTGATACGGCAAGCGTGCTCGGAACCATCAAAGACCCGAGCGGAGCAGGAATTGTCTCGGCTTCGGTTACGCTATTGAGCCCGGCCAAGGGAGTGAGTGTCACTCGACAGACGGCGGCCAACGGCAACTACGAATTCACCAACGTTCAGCCCGGCGAATATTCGATCACGGTGACTGCAGCGAACTTTGAAAAGGAAGACACCGGCCGGTTCACCGTAACCGTGGGCGCCAGGCAGCGGGTCGATCTCACGCTGCGGATTGGCACCGACGCGCAAACCGTCCAGGTATCCGGAGCAGCGACTCTCCTCGAAACGGATACCAGCGATCGCGGTGCGACGATAGGCACCCAGGAGGCAGTCAACCTGCCCCTGAACGGCCGCGCATATGCCGATCTTTCGACGCTGGTTCCGGGGGTGCGCGAGTCGCTGCTGGAAGTGCTCTCTCTACCCAGTCGTGACGCGTCCTACAACGTCAACGGTCTCAACTCGATGGTCAACAACTTTCAACTCGACGGCATCGACAACAACGCGTACCAGAGCGCGAACCAGGGCTACTCGAATGAGGCCATCATTCCTTCGCCCGATGCCATACAGGAGTTCAAGGTGGAGACCGACAACTACAGCGCCGAGTACGGACGGGCCGGAGGCGCCATCATCAATGCCACCATCCGCAGCGGTACCAACCAATTTCACGGTGTCGCGTACGACTACCTGCGGAACACGGTGCTGAACGCGTATGGCCCGTTTATCGGCAACGGCGTAAAGCCGACGCTGGTGCAGAACCAGTTTGGCGGCACGCTTGGCGGCCCGATCAAGCGCGACAAACTCTTCTTCTTTGGCGACTACGAAGGTTTACGCAATGTGAATCGGGCGATTCAGACAGCGGTAGTCCCGACCGCTGCGCAGGCCCAGGGAACCTTTACCGATGCGCAAGGGAAAGCAATCCCACTGCAGAACCCGATTACCGGCGCGCAGTATCCTAATGGTGTGATTCCGGTCTCCGACCAAAGCCCATTTGCAGCCAACGTCTTGAAGATTCTGCAGGCGGATGCGGCGCCCAACCAAAACGTCGCGGCCGGCGGAAGCAATTTCGTATATAC
Source organism: uncultured Acidobacteriaceae bacterium (assembly GCA_963711525.1). Lineage (GTDB taxonomy): Bacteria > Acidobacteriota > Terriglobia > Terriglobales > Acidobacteriaceae > PALSA-350. The sequence goes on from CAVQEO010000002.1 coordinate 259,357, forward strand.
CCCGGCCAATACGGTGACGGTGAACAAGGGCGATGGCCGTATGGACGCGTACATCAGCCCGCGGTCGACGGCTTTTGCGCGCTACAGCCAGGGCTCGTGGGTCTACTTTCTGGCGCCGAACATTCCGGGGCTTGCCGGAGGAAACAGCAACGGCACGCTGTATGCGTATACCAAGCAAATCGCCGGCGGCTATAACTTCACTCCTACGCCGAATTCCATTCTGCAGCTTCGGCTAGGCCTTACCTGGACCAGGAGCGGCAAGGCGCCGGTCAATATAGGCGCCACAAACCTGCTCGCCGAGTACGACATTCCTAACATCCCGACCGATCCCAGCATCACCGGCGGCCTGAACAGCCAGGCCGTCACCGGGTATTCACAATTTGGCCGCCAGACAACCAATCCCCAGTTCACCAATCCCTACGACGCAAATCCCAAGGTCAACTACAGCATTTTGAAAGGCCGCAACAGCTTCAAGATGGGGGGCGAATACGGTTACTTCAACATGGCTATCTCAGACTTCCACCCCCAGTTCGGTGAGGATATCTATGGCGGCCAGTTTAGCCGTACTACCTTGACCCAGGCGACGGACGCCGCACATATACAGGCGTACAACCTTGCCGACTTTCTGGTCGGGGCGCGCAACAGCTATCAGCTGAACAACCTGGCGACCATCCAATACGAGCGCCGCTGGTACATGGGCTACTTCCAGGATGACTACAAGTTCAGTAACCGGCTCACCTTGAATATGGGAATTCGTTACGAACTGGTGACCCCGAATTGGGAGCAGAACAACCACCTGGCGAACTTCGATCCAACCACCAACACGCTGGTGCAGGCGTCGGGCGGATCGTTGTACAACCGGTCGCTGGTTAATATCGACAAGAAGGACTTCGCGCCCCGCTTTGGCTTTGCCTTCCAGATGGATCCCAAGACCGTTGTTCGAGGCGGCTACGGAATCGGGTACATGCACTACTTCCGCTTTGGCGGCGAAAGCACGCTCGGCTACAACGGCCCGTATATTGTGGACGCAACCATCAACCAGACCCCGCCCAACCAGGCGAGCGGAGCCACGCAGCCGCTATGCACCTCGCTCACCGAAAACCCGGCAACCTGCTTCCGCACCACGCAGTCGGGCTACCAGACGAACTTTGCTTCAGCACAGAACTTCTCCACCCTGGCTGCGCAAACGCGGTATATCCCACGCACCTTTCCCGCGGCCTACGTGCAGGCATTTCACTTGACGGTGCAGCGGGAGTTGGTGAAGAACACCACGCTCGAGGTCTCCTATGTCGGTAACCATGGAGTGCGCATTCCTGTCCTGACTGACTTCAACCAGGCGGCGACCGAGCCTGCAAGCTGCGACGTGGGCATTGGATGCCTTACCCAGCAGCAGCGGCGGCCCATCTCAACTTTCACCAACATCCTGACCGTGCTTCCCAAGGGATTTCTCACCTACAACTCGTTGCAGACCAAGCTGGAGCGGCGCTACAGCAACGGGCTCTACCTGATGAACTCCTTCACCTGGTCGCAGGCTATCAACAATGCCTCGGCTGATCTGGAAACGTACGGCGGCGACGGGGCGCTGGTAAATTTCTACAATCCCCAGGGGGACCGCGGCCTTTCCAGCTACAACCAGCCACTGAACGACACGTTGTCTATCATCGGGGACCTGCCCTATGGCAAGGGCAGGATGTTTGGTGACAATGCGCCTGCATGGCAGCAGGCAATTCTGGGAGGTTGGCAGGTTACGGCGATTAATTCGGTTACCAGCGGCTTGCCGATCAACCTGATCTACACTCCCTCAGCTCAGTATGTGGTGTCGAGCACCAGCGAGGTTTACTCCGTGCGCCCCAACCTGGTCAGCACCGCTAAGGCAGTGTATGCGCCTAAGTCAAACTATGTGAAAACCAAGAGCGCCCTCAGCGGTACACTCCTGTCGAGTCAGGTGAGTATTCCCTCGCCTAGCCAGTACTTTGGCAACGCGGGACGCAACGACCTGCACGGCCCTGCATTTGCGCAGCTCACGCTCGCGGTGCACAAGTCGGTGCCGCTGGGGTGGGAGAATAGCAACCTCGAGTTCCGTATGGAGGCGTTCAACGTTTTGAACTCGACTAACTTTCAGTACCCGGATACTACAGTCACCGATGGTGCAAGCTTCGGTACTTATACGGCAGCGAATGCCTATCCCGCCCGTGAAGTGCAGGTGGCCCTGCGCTTATCCTTCTAGTGCGGTTTGATCAATAAGGAGATCACTGTAGTGGTTATGAATCGCTATACTGTATGTGTCACTGTTGTATTAAGCGCTCTTTCTTTGCCGGCCCTGGGCCAAAAAGCGGGCAATGATTCCGTACGGATGAATCAGATTCAAGTGATCGGATCGCATAACAGCTATCACGCAGGACTTGCGCCCAGTGAAGCGAAGCTTATGCAGGCCAGAAATCCCAAGCTGTATCAAGCATTGGAATATCGGCACCGTCCCCTGGATCAACAGTTCAGTTCCGGGATACGGCAGATCGAGTTGGACATCTTCGCCGATAGCCAGGGTGGACGCTATGCCCATCCGGCAGGCCCGGACGCAGTGGCAGCGGCGGGTCTGGCAAAAGATCCGGACTTTGACCCGCAAGGAATCATGCGCAAGCCGGGGTTCAAAGTCATGCACGTTCAGGACTTCGACTACCGCAGTACCTGTCAGCCGCTCACGGCTTGTCTCACCATCATTCGCGAGTGGTCTCGGTCCCATCCGCATCACCTGCCTATCTACATTCTTCTCGAGACCAAGCAGACTGACCTGCCGGCCCAATATCACGCCACCATTCCGGAGAAGTTTACCTCCGCCACATTCGACGCCCTGGATGCGGAGATCCGTTCGGTGTTTCGAGCGAATGAAATGATTACGCCAGACCAGGTGCGCGGAGAATATAAGACGCTGGAGGAGGCTGTTCTGCATAATAACTGGCCGACGCTCGCGACCGCGCGGGGCAAGGTTGTATTTCTGATGGATCAACGGCCGGTAGGGCCGGTTTACCTTGAGGGCCACCCATCCCTCCGTGGACGCGTCATCTTCACCAATGCCGAACCGGGTCAACCCGATTGCGCCTTCACCGAGGAGAACGAGGGAAGCGGGGAAGAGATCGCGGCCCTGGTTCGCAAAGGCTATCTTGTGCGCACGCGCACCGATGAAGACACAAAACAGGCACGTACCAACGACACCTCTCGCCGGGAAATTGCCCTGGCCAGTGGGGCACAACTGCTAAGCACAGACTACCCGTCGGCAGAACCTTCACAGTGGACAGGATATTCGGTTGGTTTGCCCGGGGGAGCGATCGCCAGGTGCAATCCGGTTAACGGGCCACCCTCTTGTTCGAACGCGAAATTCGTCGCCGGTCAAGCCGCCAGGTTGGTCTCGGCCTCGGTCTCTTCCGCGCAATAGCCGGCCCGACCGGTCAGCTCGGGTGATCTTTTAAACCACAGTTGGACGACGTTGCCCGATATGGGTGGCCTGTTCGAATGCGTAGCCAAGTTGCAGTACGCCCCAATCGTCGTGATGGCGGCCAACGATCTGCATGCCGATTGGAAGGCCACTCGAAGAGAATGCGCAGGGAACTGACATCGCGGGATTTCCTGCCGCCGAAATGTAATAGGCAGACTTCATCCACGCGAGATAGTTTTCCATCTTCACGCCGGCAATTTCCGTGGGATAGTGCGTGTTCACGTCAAAGGGAAGCACCTGGTTCACAGGCAAAATAAAAAACTCATACTCTCCTTTGAACGCGCACATCCGCTGGTATAACGCAGTACGTTTAGCCTCGATACGAGAGAGGTAAGGGCCTGTGAGCTTGCGTCCTTCTGCAACATGCCAGTGGATGTACTCGTTCAGCTGGTCGCCATGCGCGGCCAGCAAATCTCCAAAGCTCAGTTCGATCGACCAATGCCGCCACGCCAGAAAGGCCTCATTGGCATCGGCAAAATCGGGTTCGGCATCTTCGACCTCACACCCCAGCGATTCGAAGACCTTGCGCTGTGCCTGCACTGCGCTTTTCACCTCCGGTTCCCAGGGCAGTCCCATGTCTTTAAACATGGCCACGCGCACGCCTTTGAAGCTTCGGTTTCCCAGAGGCTGGGCAAACTGCGCGCCTGACTGCTCAATCGAGATCGGGGAATGTTGATCGTAGCCGGCGAGGACGCTCAGAAAATAGGCGCAGTCAGTGACATTGCGAGCGACGGGTCCGGGAACCGAAAGGGTGAACCAACCTAAGTTGGCAGGTACGTTCGACACCCGCCCTGGCGACGTGCGGATGCCCACCACGTTGCAGAAGTTGGGAGGATTGCGTAGAGAGCCCCCCATGTCGCTGCCGTCGGCCAGAGGAGCCATACCCGATGCGACCGCGACTGCGCCTCCGCCGGTGCTTCCGCCGCATGTCTTGGTGGTGTCGTAAGGATTGTGAGTAGGCCCGAAGACCGGATTGAAGGTCTGCGAACCGAGACCGAACTCGGGCACGTTCGTCTTGCCCAACACGATCGCTCCCGCCTCTTTCTCCCGCTGTACCACCCGGCAATCGAAATCCGGCACAAAGTTTTTGTGCAATGGAGACCCATAGGTAGTGCGGATGCCGTTCGTCTCGTGCAGGTCTTTGACGGCAACCGGAAGACCATGCAACGGACCAAGCCATTTGCCGTGGGCGAGCGCTTCATCCGCCGCTGCGGCTTGCGCCATGAGCTGTTCTTCCGGAACCATCGTTACCATCGCATTGACGCTTGCATTCACTCGCCTGATCTGTTGCAGGTGCGCCTGCATGACTTCGCGCGCAGAGAGCTTCCTGGTGCGAATCGCGGCCACCATGTCGACGGCACGCATGAAGCAGATTTCGTCCCCGGAATTGGGAGCTGCCATGGCGGAATGTCCCATAGCAGCCGAAAGCGCGGTGCCAGTTCCCAGTTTTAGAGCGTCGCGACGTGTCATCTTGCTCTTCATTATTCCTCTCTGTCCAGAAGGGACGGCAATGCCGGTGCGCACCGGTCTCAGTGTTTCATGGAGTTCCGCGGGGGACAACGCTCGGTTGTCATGGCATTCCACCGCACTTTATCCTTGTTGACGCCAGTTGGCTTGCTTGAACGTGCGAACGAACGGCAGAAATGGTTAGAAACGGAGACAGCATGTCGGGCAACGGTCGTCCTCTCTGCATACAGATCCATGCGCAAGACAATGTAGCAATTGTCGCCAATGAAGGTGGTCTGCCCCCGGGCGCGAAATTTGATTCCGGCCTGACGCTGGTAGAGGCAGTCCCTGAAGCTCACAAGGTAGCCTTGACTGACATCCCGCAAGGCGCTTCCGTCATTCGCTATGGAGTAGTCATCGGATACGCCGAAGCACCCATCCGGAAAGGCAGCTGGGTGCACGAGGGGCTCATGAGCCTGCCTGCGCCTCCCCCGCTTGACCGGCTGCCCGTCGCAACGGCCGTGCCGCAGCCGGTGCCGCCGTTGCAAGGGTACAGCTTCGACGGCTTCCTCAACGACGATGGCTCGGTCGGAACCAAAAATATCCTCGGCATTGCCACCACTGTGCAGTGTGTCTCGGCCACGGTCGAATTCGCGGTCAGGCGCATCCGCTCAGAGATGCTGCCCCGCTACCCCAATGTCGACGATGTAATTGCCATCACCCATCCCTACGGGTGCGGGGTGGCGATCGACGCTCCCGGTTCCGAGATTCCCATACGCACGCTGCGCAATCTAAGCCTGAATCCAAACCTTGGTGGGGCTCCGATGGTGGTCAGCTTGGGTTGCGAAAAAATGCAGCCCGCGCAAATGCTGCCCCCGAGCAGCCTCCCGATGCTATCCCGTACGCCCTACGTCATTCGCCTGCAGGACGAGGAGCACCGCAGCTTTGGCGACATGGTCACGGCCATTATGGAGATGGCGGAAAATCGCCTCGCCCGTCTCAATGCACGCTCCCGCGTTCCACGGCCGGCAGCGGATCTAGTGGTTGGACTGCAATGTGGGGGAAGCGACGCCTTCTCCGGCGTGACCGCCAATCCTGCGGTTGGCTATGCCGCCGACCTTCTGGTGCGCGCCGGCGCAACGGTGATGTTTTCTGAAGTGACTGAGGTTCGTGACGTAATTCATCTACTGACAGCACGCGCAGCCAACCAGGAGGTGGCGCGCGGTTTGATTCGCGAAATGGCCTGGTATGACGCGTACCTCGCACACGGCGGGGCTGATCGAAGTGCCAACCCAACGCCGGGAAACAAGATTGGGGGACTGACGAATATTGTCGAGAAGGCATTGGGCTCAGCAGCGAAGGCGGGCAGCAGCGCGCTGGCCGGCGTTTTCGGCCCTGGAGAACGCGTTACCACCAAGGGACTCATCTTTGCGGCGACACCGGCGAGCGACTTTGTCTGCGGAACCCTCCAGCTGGCCGCGGGCATGAACATGCATGTCTTCACTACCGGCCGCGGCACACCTTACGGGCTTGCGATGGCTCCGGTAATCAAGGTTGCGTCCCGCAGCGCGCTCGCGGAAAGGTGGTCAGACCTGATCGATCTGGATGCCGGACGCATCGCCACCGGCGAGGCAACGATCCAGCAGGTGGGCGAGCAGATCTTCCACCTCATTCTTGATGTGGCCAGCGGCCGCAAACAAACCTGGGCCGATCACTGGGGTCTGCACAACGAGTTTGCTTTGTTCAACCCCGCTCCCATCACGTAAAACTCATTTGGACTTGAGGTTTGCAAAAGGATTGACAATGCGAATGCCGCCAATCCTCTGGCCTGGGTTCAGGTCTTCGGACAGAATCTGCTCTGCGCCCGCCTTCAATGCCGCGGCGCAAATCAGGGCATCCCAGAATCCGATCCGAGCCTCGTCCTCGAAGCGAAAGGCACCCGCGATCTCCGCCGGAGTGGTGTCAACACACCAGATAGCATATTTGTCCACCACGGCTCTGGCGGATTTCTTCATCAGGTGGTTTAGAAAGTTTTCGCGTCACATTGACATAGAATTCCTGTAGCACCTGCGTACTGAGAGAACCGTCTCGGCCCACAATTCATACAGAACTTTCTTCGCGACCGCATGCTTCGCCCTAGCGTCGACATCGTGGGCGTAGATCAAAACATTCGTGTCGACGAAGGTCTTACCGTTCATGCAACGCTTCCCGAGGGACGGTATGAACCCCGCCCATATGGAATCCCCGCTCCATCAAGTCCAGGGCTGCTCGGTGCGCCCTCTCGTACGCTTCATCTGCGTTCACCAGGTCCTCAATTTGGGCAGCCAAGAGACCGCTGATTGATGTGGCACGCTTAGCCGCTAGGATCTTGGCCTTTGCACTGTCTCTGGGGTTAGGCTCACCGTCAGGTTTTGCTTTCGGATTTGGGTCATACTGCATGCTCCCACACAATTTACGTGTAGCACGTATTTTACGTGGAGCGCAGGGGGGGTGGCACAACTCTACGCCACGAAAAGGCCTGTAGCTTTCCGTCTACACCTATTGCGAAACTGCCCTAGGGGTCCGGCGCTTTCCTAGTTTGCAGCGTTGATTTCTTCCCTAAGGATGCGCCGGAGCGTTTCTTCGAACTTTGGCGCTCTGCCTTCGACATGCTGGCGCAGGGCGTCGTTGATCAATGTCTGGTAACCGGCTGAACCACCGGATCGCTCAGCCTCTTTTAAAAAGTAATTGACCAGATCCTCATCAAGGCGGATGGTAATGCGTGACTTTCCGCGCTGTTCCGGCTCAGGGACTACGATGTGGCCCCGCTTGCCTTTGCGGAAATCATATTCTCGTTTCATCGGTCCTCCTCGTATTGCCTGATCTCGCGCGGCTCGGCCTGGCGCGCTGAAATGATGCGAATGCCCGCTTCACGATAGGTATAGACGACGACCAGCACCCGGCCCTGTACTCCCGCACCAATCGACACAAAGCGCCGTTCTCCAGGATCGGACTCGTCGTCCCTGATGGTAATGGCAAAATCATCTTCGAATACCGGCAGAGACTCAGGGAAGCGCACACCATGCTTCTTGTAGTTGGCTTCAGCCTTCCGCAGCCCCCAGCCGAATTCCATATCCTGTCCGATTGTATGTACATTATGTATGTACAGTCAAGATCGATGTTTGAGAGGGTCAGACACAGGGTCCGGCACGACCCTACGCAATGCCAAGCTTGCGCTGCAGTTGCTCGAGCGAGATGCCTTTTGTTTCCGGGTAGACGAACAACACGACGAAGAACTGCAGAGTCGTCATGGCGGCAAAGAATGCGAAAGGCAGCCCCCCGGAATATTTCGCGAGCACTGGAAACAGCAGCGAGATGATCGCGTTCATAATCCAGTGCGCCGATGAGCCCAGGCTCTGGCCTTTGGAGCGGACGCGGTTGGGAAACACCTCCGCGATATACACCCAGATCACTGCGCCTTGGGAGACGGAGAAGAACGCGATATAGGCAACCAGCAGCCACACCAGGGTTTCGGCGTGGGTATGGGTGAAGAAGACGGCCGCGACGCCGGCGAGGCAAAAGGTCATGCCTACGCTGCCGATGAGAAGCAGCGTCTTTCGTCCCAGCTTATCGATGAGCGACATGCCCAGCAAGGTCGCGAGCAGATTCATGAGCCCGATCAACACTGTCTGCAGCGAACTCGACAGTTGACTAAAGCCGGCCGATGCAAAGATGTAGTTGGAGTAGTAGAGGATCGCATTGATCCCAGCGAGTTGATTAAACAGACCGATGCTAACGGCGAGAAAAATGGGCAGCTGGTATTCGCGTTTGAACAGTGGCTCGGCCGCCATCCCGCGCTCCATGTGGATGGAATCCATGATGTCGCGCAGCTCTGCCTCAGAGTCCGGAGAGCCCATCATCTTGAGGATGGCGAGTGCCTCATCGGTTCTGTTCCTGGTTACCAGCCAGCGTGAACTGCGGGGGATGCGGAACAACATGATGAGAAAAATGACCGAAGGAATGCCCGCGACCCCAAGCTGCCAGCGCCATTGCAGCAGCCCCAGACTGAGCAACGAGATCAGGTAGTTGGACAGGTAGGCAAGCAGGATACCGACGACCACGTTGATTTGAAACAGGCCTACCATTCTGCCCCGCCACTTGGCCGGCGCCAGTTCCGCAATGTAGACCGGCCCAAGGACCGACGAGCCGCCGATGCCCAGTCCGCCAATCAAGCGAAAGACCATCAGCGAGGGCCAGTTCCAGGCGAAGGCACATCCCAGTGCTGAGATGGTGTACAGGACAGCCATGATGCGCAACGCCTCACGGCCGCCCATCCGCTGACCAAGGACCCCGGCGGTCATGGCGCCGATCACTGTACCCACCAGGCCGATAAAAACAGTCAAGCCGAGAGTGAAGGGCGTCAGGTGATAGACCACCGTCAATTGTTGGGTCGTGCCCGCGATGACTGCCGTGTCAAAGCCGAACAGAAGGCCGCCGAGAGCCCCGACGATGGTACTTTCCAGAAGGTATTTCGTCATTGCCATGAGTAGGGTCTCTCTTGTGAACAGGGAATAGGGAAGCCGGGTTCACACGTCCGCGTAATTTTCAGTGGGTTGGCATCGCTCAAAGGGATCATCTGTCCTGCAGCCTTATTGCTCAAAGGTCCGATTGTATCTGGTTGGCAGCCCCCTGGAAATTTGCCTTCCATTTACCTATGCTCAGTTTATGGAATGTTCAGTCCCGGGCCTCACGAAGTCAAAATCCCGTTGCTTCCGGCTGGCGCAAGGCGTTCTGCTGGCGACGCTCTGCTCCGCTCCGACCCTTCTTGGTGCCCAGGCCGCGGGTGGGAATCAGCCATGCGGTGGTAACAGTACGGTCGATTCCCTGGGGGAAAAAACAGCTACCAGCGCCCGGGCTTTTCTCGCCCAGCTGCAGGCTGCCGTGCAGTCGAATAACAAGGAAGCGATTGCGGGGATGATCAGCTATCCGCTGTTGGTTCTGCGTTCAGGAAAGAGGACCCACGAACAGAAGCCGCAGGCATTCCTGGCAAACTACTCACTCATCTTTACCGATCCGGTGCGCGATGCCGTTCTGCATCAGACAGCCCAATGTCTCTTTGGCAATTCTTCCGGGGCGATGGTTGGCAACGGTGCGGTCTGGTTCCGTGAAGAGGGTCCGGGACAATGGAAGATCATCACCATCAACGAATCGGCCACGGCTCCTTAAGGGCTATCGTGCGCGCATAACCGCCAAGCACTGTTTTATCTAACCAGCGTTCCTGTGCGCTGGCCAGCCTTGTTGCTTTGGGGATAGGTGCGCACGAGATCCAGGTATTGGGCGCGGATTGTTTGCCATCGGAAACGTGTTTTATAGATCTGGTAACCTTGGGCGCCAAGTGCTTCCCGCTTCGCTGGGTCCCTCGCCAGCGGCTCGATAGCATCGGCTAATTCAGCTGCCGATCCCGGACGCACGAGAATGCCGCCTCCATGCTGAAATATTTCCGGGATGCCACCAACCGCGGTGGCGACAACTGGAAGTCGCGTGGCCATGGCCTCAACATTGACCATCCCGAATGGTTCGTTCCATACAGAGGGGCAACAAAAAATTGCGGCGCGCCGAAACTCCTCTGCCAGGTTGTCGCCTGAAATGTAGTTTGCGAAGTGGACATTCGACGGCAACTCGCGCTTAATGTTTTCGACATACTCCGAAGACCGATTGGAGCCGAAGGACGTGCTGCCAATTATTCTGCCAAAAGCTCCCGAGTCTCTTTGCAAGAGCAGTCGCATGGCATCAACAAAACACTGAACGCCTTTTTCCGGAACCAGGCGGCCCACAAAAAGAACGATTGGCTCGGTCGTTTTTCGGCGGGCAGTTAATGAAGCGGGAAAAAAACAATGCTCGTCTGCGCCGTTCGGTATCACTACTGCTGTTTCTACTTGGGCTAAGTATCGCCAAGCTTCCGCTTTTAAAAAATCGCTGCAAAAGACTAATGCGTCCACATCCAGAAGGGAATGATATTGTTCCTGGACCATGGGCAGATGAGAATTCTGCAAATGAAGCACGATATGCGCTCCGGCTTTACGGCAGGCCGGGCTCAGCGCCAAGGCAAATTCTGGACGATTGTGGATGTAGAGAGTGTCGCCGCTTCTCATCCGCCTGAAAAGGGGCGAGAAGACGAAGCGCAACAGTCTCAAGCGCAGAGCAGCAGGACTAACAGGACTACTAAGACGAGGCTTGGTCCCAAATCGCGAACGAAGTATCCTTGCCCACCATCGGAAGTTTTGCAGGCCCGGCAGCCTCCACACCCGCTGTCGGGGAAATCCCCACGTACCGTCTGCCCATGGACAAATAACGGTGCAGTTGTCGTCTCCACGCAGGACATTCGCGGCCCAGCGAGAGAGCGCTCCCCCAAATTGCTCGGAGAATGGCTCCGCTTCAGGCAAGACGTGATAAATCATAGCTTCGGAGTTTCTTTGAAGAACCTGAAGGTTCTATGTGTGGAGAGATTAAGAATGTTTTATCAAGTCTGTCTGGAAAAGGGGACCTTTGGGTCACTAGGGGATAGTTCCGGATTGGGCCGTAATCCGGCCGGAATCCGGATTAGCCAAGCCCGGTCCTCGATGAGCGCCTCGGCGATTTTCCATTCGCCGACAGTGGTTTCCGTGAAGGTATTCAAGTTGCCCACGAGCCACAAGTTGTCACGAATCCTCGACCAAATCCCTCGCTCAGCATCGATTCCTCCCGGTAACTTAGTGCTTCACACGGTTTTGAATTCTCGTCTTGACAGCCAATCTCTCCGAAACCTAGACTGGCATAGTCTAACTATGTCAGTGTGACCAGGAGCCGTGCGCATGACCGCCATCATCAATCGGAACTCCGACCTGAACGATAGCCGCGATGAGATTCCACCAGGCACTCTCTATTTGCTCATCCTCAAGAGCCTCGCTGTTCGCGGCAAACTCCACGGATATGAGATTGCCGACAATATTCAGCGCACCACCGACGATGTTCTCCAAGTGGAGGAAGGCTCGCTCTACCCCGCGCTGCAGCGCATGTTGCTGAAGGGCTGGGTCATTGCCGAATGGGGCGTTACCGCTGGCAACCGCCGCGCCCGGTACTACTCGCTTACCCCCGCTGGTAGAAAACAACTCGGTATCGAGGTTTCTCAATTTCAACGCGTCATGGGTGCGATCACCCGCGTCATTCAGACCGTTTGAAATGTGAACGAATTCAAGTAGTGAGGACTCTATGAGCACCCCCGGTGAAATTCTGAGACGACTGCATATGCTTCTGCACCGTCGTCGATTTCAGACCGAGCTTGCAGAGGAAATACAACTCCATCTCGATCTCCGGCAGCAACAACACATCGTCGCCGGATTGCCGCCCGATTCGGCTCGCTCCCTTGCTCGCCACAAATTTGGCAATGCCACGCACATGAAGGAGAAGAGTTACATGACATGGGGATGGGGATGGTTGGAAGGCTTCGTTCAAGACGCAGCCTATGGCGTTCGCGCTCTCTTGCGCAGCAAGGCACTCACCATTGTTGCCTTGTTCTCGCTTGCATTAGGCATCGGCGCCAATACCGCGATCTTCAGCCTCCTCGACGCGGTCATGCTGCGCTCTTTACCTGTAGAGGATCCCGCCCAGCTCATTTTGCTCGGAAAAGCAAACGCTTCCGGCATCACCGACGACTTCGGCCGAACCGATCTTTACTCCTACCCCTTCTACCGCCAAATGCAGGAAAGGAACCAGGTCTTCTCCGACACTGCCGCCTTCTTGAGCATGACCAACGCCGTCCACGGTTTCGTCGAAGGTAGAACCGATTCAGAAGCAATGAATGTGCAGCTCGTCTCCGGCACCTACTTCACCACCCTCGGCGTCAGAGCATTTAAGGGCCGCACCTTGAATGATACAGACGACAACTCGGAAGGCGATCATCCTGTAGCAGTCATTAGCTACGCCTGGTGGAAACGCAGTCTTGCCCGAGATCCCAACGTCCTGAATCGGGAGCTCAAACTCGGCGCCATGACCTACAACATCGTCGGCGTTGCGCCGCCTGAATTCTTCGGGACCAAAGTCGGTGAAGCCCCCGATATTTGGGTCCCGCTCTCCATGGTCGCGGAGGTCCCTCCAAACTTTGGCGGATATAAGAACAACTTCTCGGAGTCCCTCCGTATCATGGCCCGTCTCAAGCCTGGAGTCTCAATCGCCCAGGCCACATCCAATGTGAATCTGCTCTTCCGGCAGATCCTGCTCGGATTCCCCGACGCCAATCTTAGTCAGGAAAATCGGCAAAAGTTGGACAAGGCTCAACTCCCATTGACGCCGATGGCCACAGGCCTTTCCTCACTTCGCCGCCGGTTTTCAGAACCACTGCAAATTCTGATGACCGTAGTAGCTCTTGTTTTGCTCATCGCCTGTGCCAACATTGCCAATCTGCTCCTTGCCCGCTCGGCCGCGCGTGCCCGTGAACTCGCAGTCCGCCAGGCCTTGGGCGCTCGAAGGACGCGCCTTATTCGCCAGTTGCTTACAGAGAGCCTCATTCTGGCCCTCTTCGGAGGAGCACTCGGTGTTGCGTTCGCATCGGTTGCCAATCGTCTACTCTTGCGCATGATTTCGGGCGGTCTTGAAACTATCCCACTCAACGTCTCGATCGATCTCAGGTTACTCGCATTCACTTTTGCCGTGACCGTCGCGACTGCCATCCTCTTTGGAACCATCCCCGCTTTTCGCGCTACCCGACTCGAACTTACGAACACATTGAAGACCGGTCGCAGTCCGCAGGACGCACACGGGAAGAATCCGCTTGCCAGGGCACTTATTATCTCCCAGGTATCCCTCTCGTTGGCTCTCATGGTCGGACGCAGGACTCTTTCTGCGCAGTCTCGTCAATCTCAACAATATTGACACCGGCTTCAACAAAGAGAATGTCTTGCGTCTCGAAATCGATTCAAGCTCCGCCGGTTACAAGCCGGGCGAGCCGCGAGAAGTTGCACTTGATCAACAGATCGAAGAGCGCGTTAGGGCGCTGCCGAATGTGAAAGCCGCCAGCTTCTCAGCTTTCACCTTCCATGAAGGAAGCTGGGGCTCGAATGTTGTCGTGCCTGGGACAAACATCGACGAAAACGTCGACGTCAAACACAACGTTGTTGGCGATGGCTACTTCGCAACGATGCAAATTCCTTTGCTCGCGGGTCGTAATTTCTCACCCTCTGACACGAGCACCTCGCAACACGTCGCAATCATCAGCGAGCATACAGCTAGGGCCCTCTTTCCTGTCGGTAATCCGCTCGGTCGTCATTATGGCTTGGGCGATGATAAGCCAGAAGACGATGTTACCGTCATCGGCATCGCGAAAGACGTGAAGTTTGGTGATCTTGCGGAAGACCCCGTAAATCTTGATTACATCCCGTACACTCAGCACCCATGGGGTTTCGGTGACTTCGAAGTCCGCTACACCGGTAGTTTCGCTCCTATCGCCGCCACCGTCCAACAGACGATCCACTCCATCGACCGCAGTCTGCCCATAACCAAGGTCACCACGCTGGACGAACAAGTTGCCCGTACCCTCACCAACCAGCGCCTCGTTGCTCAGCTTTCTACCTTTTTCGGGCTCCTCGCGGTCATTCTCTCCTGCATCGGCATCTACGGCCTCATGTCCTATGTAGTCAGCCGTCGCACTAATGAAATTGGCATCCGCATGGCCCTCGGTGCAGCGCGCTTCAACGTGGGGTGGCTGGTCATGCGCGAGATTCTGTTGCTGGTAGCCGTTGGTATTGCTGTCGGAATTCCCATTACCCTTGCAGCAAGCCGCATGGTCGCAAACATGCTCTACGGATTCCGCGGCACAGACCCGGCCAGCCTGGCCGCGGCCGTTTTGCTTCTGCTACTAGTGGCAGTAGTGGCAGGCTACCTCCCGGCCCGCCGCGCGTCCAAAGTCGACCCGATGGTAGCTCTCCGCTATGAATGACCAATTTCCGCATCGGACTTTCGGAATGAATTGGCAGCACTGGGATCACTGACGGTAAAGAATTTCATCTCCAACTGTTGGTAACAGCCAAACCGCGTTTCCAAGTTCTAATCGCACCGATCTTGCGGTTCTGGACGTATCGTCGCCCAGCTGGACATACACCCTTTTTGGGGTAACTTCCGCGTGGGCGGTGATACGGTCGGAATCGCAGGATCGGTCTCACAGATGCTCGATTTCGCGCCTCGACGATTTATCATCAACTGGTTTAGCACTGGGGCACAACGCGGTCTGTTAACTTCTCTCGCAGCTTCCCATTACACCATTTTCGCCAACGATGCTTTCACCATCATCTTCGAATGACTGGAACCCGCATATCTTGAAAATCTCAGCTTCTCCCGTCCACACGCGGCATCGCGGCTTCGATCTCTTGCGCGTTATTGCGATTTACATGGTCATGCAGATCCACACCGGCGAGTTCGAGTACATATCACCAGACGGAACCGTACTGCACACGGCGGGGTCCTGGGCCGTGGGATGGACAAACTCGCTCCTGCGCGTCTGCGTGCCGCTGTTCGTCATGATTACCGGATTCTTCCTTTTTCCCATCGAAGACGAGCGTAAATTCTTCCGGAAGCGCTTCACCCGCGTATTGATTCCCTTCGTGATCTGGTGCGCAGTCTACGCCTTCTATTACTACGCGCAAGGAGCGATCACTCTTCAGACCGCCTTGCTCAACATCGCCAAAATCCCCGTCAACTATGGCACCGAAGTCGGCCATCTGTGGTTCGTCTACATGCTGATGGCGATCTACCTTATCGCACCCGTTTTCTCGCCGTGGATCGTATCGGCAAGCCGCAAGAGCATGGAACTCTTCCTGGCGCTGTGGGGCGTGACATTGATGCTGCCCTTCATTCACCTCTTCTTCGCAGAGGTATGGGGCGAGTGTTATTGGAATGCAACGCCAACCCTCTACTACTTCACAGGGTTCATTGGCTATGCCGTACTGGCCGCCTACATCAAGCGATTCTGGATGGCGCCTTCGTCGCGTATCGACTGGCTCGCAATCGGTATGATTGTGGTGGGTTACTCCGCTACCGCCGGAGGGTTTCTCTACAGACTTCGTTACGAGCACGAAGTAAAGAGCCTCGAGCTGACGTGGAACTACACCACGCTGAACGTTGCGATCATGACAGCAGGACTCTTCCTGCTCTTCCGAAACACTCATGCGAATCGCGGCAACAGCCTCCTGTGGCGATTGATAGACGATCTTTCGCGCATGAGCTATGGCATGTACCTGGCGCACATCATCGTACTCAACGCCATTCATACCCGCATGGCGCCCATAATCGGGAATGCGTTTGTGCGCATTCCAGCGATCGCATTCACTACTTTCCTTATTACCTATCTCGGGGTCAAGCTGCTCTCGCTGTTGCCGGGGAGCAAATACCTCATCGGCTAAAGCCCCCAAACATCGGTCGCTCGGCCATTTTGGCGAGTTTGAGAAGCACCGCAAGGGATTCTGCTCCCAAGCCGGTCTTCACCATTTTCCTGCCTCAAAAGCGCTCCCCACCAGAGCAGTTGATCCAATCTCAGGGCCCATGGCACTTTCCACGGACCGTCTCCACTTCGAGATTCTCGATTTACGAATCGACTTGCTATCCAGCGTCATCACCAGGGCGATGGCGGTTCCACGCCCGGAACCCCAAAATCTGTCTCCCGGAAGCTGGATTCGCGCCTCGGCGGAGATAACTTATCGAGACCGGAGCAGAGCAACAGATCTCGCGCTGAAGAAGCATCAAAGTCCCAGGCTGGTCAGGAACAAATCGATCTGCCTTTCGAATCGGGTGCGGTTATAAGAGACCAGGGCCATACGCCAGATGCCTTGCAGATAGGTGACGATGATCGGCACAACGATCTGGGGATCGAATGCCTCAGGCAAGAGTCCCGCATCTTTATCAGCAGCCAGGCGCGCGACCATTCCGTCGGCGACCATCGACATCTGCTGCTCGATATACTGGTGCAGGTCGGGTTCCGCCAACACCGTGGGAGTGATGCTCCCTGCCATCAGGCAAAGCCGCGATGGAGTATCCGGATCGTCCAGGCAATCGAGCACGGTCTGAAACAACGCCCGTACCCCTGCGGTGGCGGTGGGTGCTGAAAATAGAGCCTCCCCGCGCTTGCGGTTCACTGTGGCGTTGTAGTGCTTCAGACACTCCAAATACGCATTCTTCTTGCTCTTCAACGTGTTGTAGAAGGAGCCTTCGCCGATCCCCATCTTCTTGAGAAGATCGCGCAGGGAGGTATTGGAGTAGCCAGTCTCCCAAAACAGACGGCTTCCTCGTTCAAGAGCGGTCGTGTAGTCGAACTCCAGAGTACGTGCCATGCGGTCACCATATTGTAGCGGACGCCAAAGAAAATCTTTGACCGTGGGCACATCTTCAATTATTCTGTACCAGTTGCTACAGATAGTCAATCGTTCCAGCGATGATGAAGGAGAGAGCGCATTGCCACTACAACAGACAGCAGCTGAGTTTAAGGCAAAGGTCCAGGGGATGCTGGGTGAAAAGTTCAGCGTCCTTACCGGCGATATGGAGCGCGTCCGGGCGACGGGTACAGCCGATAACGCGTTGAAGGTGGGGCAATCCGCTCCGGTCTTCACGTTGCCCGATGCGTTCGGCAATCAGGTCTCGCTTAAGGCACTGCTGGCCAAAGGGCCGGTGGTGATCAGTTTCTACCGCGGCGAGTGGTGCCCGTTCTGCAATATCGAACTGCACGCACTCGAGGAAGCGCTGCCGAAGATGCGGGCGCTCGGCGCGACCTTGATAGCGATCTCCCCGGAGAAACCTGACCACGGGATCGTTGCCACCGAGAAAAACAAGTTGACTTTTCCGCTCCTGAGCGACTTTGGCAACAAAGTGGCTCGTCAATTCGGAATCATCTTCCAGGTCGGCCAGGACCTCAAAGAGTTTTCGAAGAACGTCTTCAAGAACGACCTCGCCCTCCGCAATGGAGAGGAATCCTACGAACTTCCAGTCCCGGCTACGTACGTTATCGATACCGCAGGCATCATTCGTTTCGCGCATGTCGACGTGGACTACATGCTGGGCCGCGCGGAACCAGAGGCGGTTGTCGCCGTGCTGGAGACGATTGCACCTCCGATCGCGCAGTAGTTTCCTGCAAAGTGGTTCTTAAAGTTGGATGGGTGAGCCGTCGACAAGGTAAGAGTGCAGTCCTAAAGGGATCTTGCGTCGGCTTGCCTATGTTGTTGCCGAAACGCTCAGTCGGTCCTGTTTCTCCTATGGTTTCCAGCCGCCTCCCAGAGCGCTGTAAAGCTGCACCATTGAGATGGCCTCCTGCTCGCGGGCGACGGCCAATGTGAGTTGCGCCGAGTAGTAATTGGTGTCGTTGGTCAGCACTTCAAGATAACCGGTCGAACCGCCGTTATAGCGAAGTCGCGCTAGCCTCGTCGCGTCTTCAGCCGCTGCCGTCAAATTTGCTTCCTGCTCACGGTAATCCCGGTACTTCTCGAGCGCGATCAACGCATCCGACACGCTCTCGAAAGCCTGCTTGATGGTTCGCTGGTAAGTGAGCACTTCCTCCTGCTTCTCCGCTTCAGAGAGCCTCAGATTATTCCGAAGCTTCCCAGCATCGAAGATGGTCTGTGTCAGGTTTCCAGCCTCATACCAGTACAGGTTTTTGCTATCGACCAGTCCCCCAAGCTGACTGCTCGCAGTGCCACCCATTCCGGAGAGAGAGAGTTGAGGGAACATTTGCGCCCTGGCAACCCCTACATTTGCGTTTGCTGCAACGAGTGTAGCTTCCGCCTGTTGTATGTCCGGCCGGCGTTCCAGTAACTGCGAGGGAATGCCTGCCGGCACCTGTTCCGGCTCGGGCCAGTTCATCTCCGAAGCCCCGCGAATAATATTCCCCGGATTTCGTCCCAGCAGAATACTGAGACTGTTTTCCTGCTGTTCGATCTGCCTCTCAAAGTCCGGTATCGCGGCGGCTGCGGTATAGAACAACTGTTGCGCCTGGCGAACATCGGCAAGGGTACCCGAACCACCCAGTTGCAGGGTCTCTGTCAACTGCAGCGACTCCTTGCGCGCCGCAAGAGTGCGCCGGGTAATTTCGAGCTCGGCGTCCAAAGTCCGCAATTGAAAATAGGCGGTCGCCACATTCTCGATGAGCGTGCTGATTGTCATTCGGCGCCCCCACTCGGTGGCCAGAAACTGCGCGCGCGCGGCTTCGGTCTGGTGGCGGTAAAGTCCCCAGAAATCCAGGTTCCATGCGGCGGAGAGCGTAAATCCACCCGCGTAAAAGCTTGACCTGCTGACATTGCTGCCGGTATTGAGGTCTTTTATTGCGCTACTGGGCAGTCCGAGGCCTGTATAGGCAGCACCGCCACTTACGGTGGGGAATTGCTGGGCACGGGTGATGCCGACCTGATCCTGCTGTTCGAGCACATGCTGTGCGGCGATCCTTACATCGTAATTATTCGCCAAGGCTTCGCGGATCAACTGTTGCAAGATCGGATCCCGATAGACCTCGGCCCACTTCTCATCTCCCAATGTGGTGATAGTAGAGTTGGGCGCAATGTCGGGCGCTGTTGACCCGCGGAAGACCTGCGGGGCATTGGCCGCTGGACGTTGGTAATGAGGACCAACCATACAGCCCGTCAAGCAGAAGGTCGAAGCCAGTGTGCCAAGAAGAAAAAGTGGTTGTTTCATGCCTAATCCTGTCCGGGAGCATGCTCGGGTGCATGCATCGAGTCCAGCGTGACCCGGCCTTCCTTACTGAAACGGTGGCTGAGCCGCTCCACCACGGAGAAGGTCACCGGGATCAAAAAGATAGCGATGACCGTAGCCGCCAGCATGCCGCCGATCACGACGGTGCCAAGAATCTGACGAGATGCGCCGCCCGCTCCCGTTGCCACCCACAGCGGAACGCAGCCAAGGATGAAGGCGAACGCGGTCATGATGATGGGACGGAACCGGAGTCGCGCCGCCCCGATTGCGGCGTCATAAATACTCTCCCCACTCGCATACTCCGATCGGGCGAACTCGACGATCAGAATGGCGTTCTTGGCTGAAAGGCCGATGAGCACGATCAGGCCGATCTGTGCGTAGACATCGTTCTCCAGGCTGCGGAGATTGAGACACAGATAAGCCCCCAGCACCGCTACCGGTGTGGTGAGCAGGACGCTGAACGGCAGGCTCCAACTCTCATATTGTGCGGCGAGAATCAGAAAGACGAAGAGCAGCGAAAGAGCGAAGATGGCCGCCGGCGGAATGCCCTTGGCCGCCTGCTGCTCCTGGAAAGACATGCCCTCATAGTCGAAGCCCATCCCCGGCGGCATGTTGTCTTTGAATACCTGTTCGAGGGCAGCCATGACCTGCCCCGAACTGTAGCCGGGCTTTCCAATGATGTTCAATTGCGCGGCCTCATATTCGTTGAAGCGCGTGGTGAACTCAGCTCCGGTCGTCCGCCGCACCGTCGTGATTGCGCTTAGAGGAACCTGACCACCATTCGCGCTCTGGACATAAAACTGCCCGATATTGTTGACGTTGGTGCGGTAGTCTCCTTCCGCTTCGACATAAGTTTGCCACTGACGGCCGAAGCGATTGAAATAGTTGACGAGATAGCCGCCCATGAAGGTCTGTAGAGTCGTATAAACATCCGTCAGACTCACCTGCTGCTGTTGCGCCTTCGCGCGGTCCACGTCCACATACAGTTGCGGGACCTGGGGCAAATAGGTGGGAACGATTGCCGCAATCTCAGGCCGCTTGCTGCCGGCGGCAATGAATTTATAGACATTTCTGGTGAGCAGGGCAAGGTCGCCGCTGCCGGATCGATCTTCCAGCACCATCGTGACCCCCCCTGAGGTGCCGACGCCCGGAATCGACGGTGGATCGAATGAGAACGCGGTGCCCTCCTTGATTCCGCTCAAGGCACGAGCCAGATTTTTCTGAATGGCGGCGTATTGCTCTTCAGGCTTCGTCCGCTCCTCCCAATTTTTGAGCGTCACGAAGTAAAAGGAGTTATAGGTACTTTGTGTCTGGCTGAGAAGGCTGAATCCTAAGACCGAGGTAATTCCTTCCACTCCGGGTACATTCATGACTGCTTTTTCTAATTTGGCGGCAGCGTCGCCCGTGCGTTCCAGAGATGCAGCCTCCGGCAGTTGCATTGCGACGAAGGCGTAGCCCTGATCCTCGACAGGGAGAAAGGAAGACGGCAGACGGCTCCCGAGAAGAACCGCAGCCACTGCAACCAGCGCCAGGAACACGAGCGCGAACCCGGACTTCCGAATCAGCAGGCCGGACGTGTGAACGTAGCCGTTCGTGGTGTGGCCAAAGATTCTGTTGAACCAGGCGAAAAACCGCGCCAAGGGCCCCTTGCTTTCCTTCTTGGGCTTCAGCAGCAGAGCACAGAGCGCCGGGCTCAGCGTAAGCGCGTTGAAGGCGGAAAAGATGACCGAGATAGCGATGGTGACGGCGAACTGTTGATATAGCCGTCCTGTGATGCCCGGGATAAACGCCGTTGGGATAAACACAGCCGCCAGGATGAGCGCGATCGCGATCACCGGGCTCGCAACTTGTTCCATCGCCTTATACGCAGCGTCGCGTGGACTCAAGCCATTTTCAATGTGGTGTTCGACCGCCTCGACAACCACGATGGCGTCATCGACGACTAAGCCGATCGCGAGAACCAGGCCAAAGAGCGACAGCGTGTTGATGGAAAAGCCGAGCAGCGGGAAGACGGCAAACGTTCCGATCAGCGAAACCGGGACGGCCAGCAACGGAATCAGGGTCGCGCGCCATCCCTGCAGGAAGATATAAACGACCAGAACGACAAGCGCCAGCGCTTCGAACAGGGTCTTGACGATCTCGTGAATGCCGGCCGTGACCGCCAGGGTCGTATCCAGGCTGACCACATAGGTCAAATCCTGCGGAAACCTCACGGAGAGCTGCTTCATCGTGTCTCGCACCTGCTGCGCGGCCTGAACTGCGTTCGAACCCGGGAGCTGGTAGAGAGCAAGGATCGCCGAGGGCTTTCCGTTATATCGCGCGCCGAGGCTGTAGGTCGCAGCGCCCAGTTCGATCCGGGCAACGTCCTTCAGGCGCACCACCGAGCCGTCCTGATTGGCGCGCAGGATAATATTCCCGAACTCCTCGGGGGTCGTCAGATAGCCTTGAGTACGTACCGTGTAGGTGAACACCTGACCGTGGGGGATCGGATCACCCCCGATTTGTCCTGCAGGATTTACGTTGTTTTGTGTCTGCATGGCAGCCGTAATCTGCGGGACCGTGATTCCCAGCTTGGCCAACTGGTCCGGCTTCACCCAAATACGCATGGCATACTTGTCGGAGCCAAACACCTGCACCCGCGAGATTCCGTAAACGCGATTCAACTGATCTGCAAGATTGATGTAACTGTAGTTCGCCAGGAACTGGCCGTCATAGGTTCCTTTAGGCGAATAGACCCCGATCAGCATCAAGGGTGCAGTCGGAGACTTCAGCACCGTGATGCCTGCTGTATTCACTTCGGCCGGGATCTGAGACTGCGCCTGCGAGACGCGCAACTGCGACAACACCTGATCGATGTTCGCGTCCGTATTGACACCGAAATCGACGTGGAGCTGCATCTGACCATTGCTGGCGCTGGTGGAGTACATGTAGTCCATGTTGTCCACGCCGTTCATCTGCTGTTCGATAGGCGTCGCCACCGATTGTTCCAGCGTCTTCGCATCGGCGCCCGGATACGTCGCCTGAACCAGAATCTCGGGTGGAACGATATTGGGAAACTGCGCGGTAGGCAGGCTGAGCATGGAGACAACGCCCACAATCACCATAACAATGGAGATGACCATGGCCACAATCGGCCGTCCGATAAAGAATTTCGACATGTTTACTGGCCTTCGGACTTTTTCTGAGGTATTGCCGCTGTAGCCTCCGCAGGCTGCGGAGAGACCCGCATCCCGTCCTTCAGGCTCGATACGCCTTCGGTTGCTACGCGTTCGTTGGGCTTGATGCCGCTCGTAATGATCCAGTCGGAACCGATCTGAGGGCCGAGCGCTACATTTCGGACCTGCACTGTATTGTCAGGAGCGACCACAGCAACCTGGTAAGAACCCTGTAGCTCGTTTACGGCGAGCTGCGGTATCAGCAGAGCGTCATGGCGAATCTCGGTCTCCGCCTTGATGCGTCCGAACTGGCCGGGACGAAGCAGATTTTGAGGATTCGAGAAGCTGCCGGCAATTTGTATCGTGCCCGTCTGTGTATTGATCTGCCGGTCGACAAAGACAATCTGTCCTTTGTACGGATAAATGCTTCCGTTAGCCAGGGTCAGTTGCAATGACACGGAGTTCCCGCTCCTGAGCAGGTCTGCCTTTCCTCCAGCCTTCACCCGACCCGACAGCGCAAGGTACTCCTGCTCGCTAATGGCAAAGTAAACCTTGATCGGGTTTACCTGCGAAACCGAAGTGAGAATCGTGGACGGGATGACCAGATTGCCCACCTGCGTCTGTGCTCGTCCTGCGATACCTGTGACGAGAGATCGGACCTTCGTGAAGCCCAGGTTAAGTTGGGCCTGTTCCACGTTGGCCTGTGCACTGCTGACAGAAGCATGTTGAGCCGCCTGCTGTTGCACGTCATTATCCAGCTGGCTCTGGGCAATCGCGCGTGCTTTGGCCAGAGGAGTGTCACGCTTTACGTTAATGTCAGCCAGTTCAAGCTGTGCCTGGGTCTGGGCCAGTTGTCCTTCGGCCTGATCGAGTGTCGCCTGAAAAGGCCGGGGATCTATCTCGAACAAGACATCGCCCGCGTGCACCACCGAGCCTTCCTGGTAATCCTGCTTGATCAGGTAGCCGGAAACCTGAGGCTGAATCTGCGCATTGACGTATCCGTCCAGCGTCGCAACCCAGTCCCCGTAGATTTTCACGTCGCGCTGTTCGACTGTCGCGACGCTCACTTGCGTAGGAGCGGCCTTTGCCGGCGCGGTTTGTTTCTTCGCGCAGGCTGTTAGCAATAGGAGGCTTGCGGCCGAAAGCGAAAACAATCCGATGTGAGAGCGTCTCGTCCAAATCAGCATCTATGTCGGCAACCCCGTTTCCCCAGGTGCGTATGGCAATGCGAAAGAACTCCTCTTTGCCTCTGATGCGGGCTAAACGATAATTGACATACATGTATGTAATGTTTGTGGGAGTCGCAAAGATGCAAAAAGTTGCGGCGCGTTTATAGATTCAAGGCGGGAGTGTAGACTCAAGCAGACCTGGAGATTGGAAGTGAGCAAATGAGTCAGCCTGGACGAAGGGCCGCCTCTTCGCGCTCGAATGAGCGCCCGAAGTCTTTGAAACCGAAAAGACGGGTGCCGCCCGTAGGATCGCGGCAGTACCTTCGCTCAACCGCAACCCGCAAAGCTTTGCTTGATTCAGCCTTGAATGTCTTTGTCCGGGACGGTTTCGAAGCCTCGCGCATTGAAGACATCGCGGCAGAAGCGGGACGAAGCCGCGGTTCCTTCTATGTCAACTTCGTCAATAAAGCGGATGCGTTTCTAGCTCTGCGAGATCAACAATTTCTTATCTATCAAGAAAGGTATCAGAAACAGCTACAAGGCCAGACAACGCGCGCGCAGCAACAATGCTCCGTGGAAGAGCACATGATCGAACTCGCGTTGGACAAATCCTACATTCTTCTGGAACTGGAGTTCAAGCTGTTCGCCATTCGGCATCCGCGCTTGCTGAAAAGAGTTGCAAAAAAGCACGTCGAGGCTAAACGCGAAATCAAGGAGCTTCGCGACCTCTTTCCCGAGAGCGAGCACGGCACGCTCATGATGCAACAAAAGATGCTGACCTTCGAAGCCGTCCTGGAAGGATTCGCATTAAATGTCGCCTTTAACTCTGAGGTCATGACGCGAGACTATATTGAGAGTTGCCTGCCGCGGTTGACGCGTTGCATCATTGATCTGAAGTTCACCTGAAGGAGAAGGTGCGCGCTGCCCCTCGCCGAACATCACCTTCAAAATTGTGAAGCCCCTCCGAAGGCGATGCTGAGCGATCTGTTCACATCAAGTCCTTAAACTGATGTGGTCGAGTTTGAAGGGAGAGAAGCGTTTGGATTCATTCCTCGTGGTGTCCGATCACTACTTCCCGTCGCATGCTCCGGCGGAGAGCGCCTGGTAAAATTCGGTCAGAAACTTCGCATCATCCTGCGTGCAGCGTCCCTCTGAAAAGGCCCTTCGTTCGTTCGCACCCCGAATCGTGTCCATCGTAGTCCAGGCGGCTGCGAGAAAGTCCTGGTGAGGAATCTCTCCTGCATCTGCCGCATCTGTCTGCTTCGTGACAGTACGTACAAGTCCATAGTGTGTCGTTTCATGTAAGAATGAGGTGTTCTTTGCTCGAACCGGCCTTACTTCGGTCACGTCTATGGCCAACCATGAGCAGTCAGCCGGCGAGGTCTTCGAAGCAGCCCTTGACCTTCCGCCAGACCAGCGATCGGCGTATCTGACGCGGGTCTGCCGCGAATCGCCGGAGTTGCGCAGCGTGGTGGAAGAGTTGCTCTCCGACTACCAGCGCATGGGCAGCTTTCTCGACGAGCCTGTCGTGGAACCTGCAAACACTCCTTCTCCAATCACCGAAGCTACTGTCGGCCACATCCTCGCCGCCGGCGCCAAACTCGGCCGCTATACCGTCATCGAGCCCCTCGGCTCGGGCGGAATGGGCGCGGTCTACCGCGCGCGCGATGAAAAGCTGGAGCGCGTCGTCGCCATCAAGATACTCTGCCCGGGCGTGCTAACCGGCGAAGAGTCACGGCGCCGCTTCCGCAAAGAAGCACTTGCCCTGGCTAAACTCAATCATGCGAGGATCGCCGCCGTCTACGATGTGGGCGAGCAGGATGGTGTCGACTACATCGTGATGGAATGCGTGCCGGGGCAGACCCTCGCCGCAGCGCTGAGATCCGGCCCGCTCACCATCAAGGACGCCACCTCGATCGTCATGCAGATCGCCGAAGCGCTCGACGAAGCCCATGAACACGGCGTTATCCATCGCGACCTCAAACCCGCCAACGTCATGATCACCCCGAAAGGACAGGTCAAGGTCCTCGACTTCGGCATTGCCAAGCTGCTCGCCCCGACCTCGATCGAGGCGCCCACCTCCATCGAGAACGGTGTGCTGATCGGCACCCCGGTTTACATGTCTCCCGAGCAGGCCCTGGGACGGACGGTCGATGCCCGGACCGATCTTTGGAGCCTGGGCATCATCTACTACGAGACCCTCGCCGGACGTACCCCATTCCAGGCAGACAGCAACATCGCCACCCTGCACGCCATCATCAAGGATCCGCCCGCACCCCTGCATCAGTTGCACCCCCACGTACCACCGCTTGCCGAGAAGATCGTTTCTCAGACGCTTCAGAAAGATCCAGCCGCCCGCTATCAAACCGCCTCCGAGATGCTTCGCGATGCCTCGGATCTGCTGTTCGGACTCAGCGCAGGGACGTCGGTAACCGAAGGACTGCAGTTCAAGCCTCGTTCCCGCGTCCTTGCCGTCACCACCATTGTCGCCCTTGTCCTGACCATCGCAGCTGGGAGCGCGCTCTATCATCTCCGGCTGCAGCGGACGGAGCGCTCCTGGCGAAATCCCATCGCCGACGCACGCTTTCAAACGGTCACGGACTTCGATGGACTGGAGCAGGCCGCAGCGGTCTCACGCGACGGCCATCTGGTCGCGTTTCTGTCGAACCGCGACGGCCCCATGGACGTCTGGGTCACCCAGGTCGATTCGGGCCAGTTCCACAACCTGACACGTGGGAGCGTTCGCGAACTGGTGAATCCATCGATCCGAACGCTGGGGTTCTCACCCGACGGATCGATGGTTACGTTTTGGGTTCGCAAACCGGGCGGTCCCGGCGGCAACACCATCGGTACGTGGGCCGTGCCTACGCTGGGCGGCGAACCCAGGCCATATCTGGAAGGCGCGGCCGAGTTCGACTGGTCGCACGACGGCTCCCAGCTTGCTTACCACACACCTGGTCCGGGAGACCCCCTGTTCGTGACCGATGGCGGTGTACGACCAGGGATCGCGCCCATCTTCACCGCTCCTCCCGGGCTGCACAGTCACTTTCCGCTATGGGCTCCCGATGCGGCTTTCCTCTACTTCGTCCAGGGCGAACTGCCTGACAAACTGGACATCTGGCGCATTCGTCCCACCGGCGGAGCGCCGGAACGGATCACGTCGCAGGATACCCAGATCACTTACCCGGTCCTGCTGGACCGGCGCACCTTGATGTACCTCGCCCGCAATCCCGATGGTTCAGGACCGTCGCTTTACGGCATGGATGTCGAGCGCCGGATTCCGCACCGGCTGACTTCAGGCGTTGACCAATACACATCGCTGGCCTCCACCCCGGACGGACACCGCCTCGTGGTTACGCAGACTACCCCTCATGGAACGCTGTTTCGGCTCCGAATCGGTGACTCCCTGGCGCCGGTATCCGCCGCGGATCCCATTCCTCTGACCACCAGCTCGGGCTTCTCCCCGCGGCTCGGACCTGACTACCTTCTCTACATCTCCGCGACCGGCACGGGGGAGAGGATCTGGAAGCTTGCCAACGGGGCAAGCACCGAGCTGTGGCGGGGTGACGGAGCGAAAATCTTCGGGGGCCCGGCCATCTCCTCCGATGGCCAATCCGTTGCATTCTCGGTGCGGCAAAATGGGAAAGCTCTTTTGTATGTCATGCAGGCAGACGGCACGAAAGCGCACATCCTGGCTAACTCGCTCGATCTGCAGGGAGCCCCTGCGTGGTCGCCCGACGGTCGATCCATTCTCTCAGCGGCCGACGATCACGGCATCCCACACCTCTTCCGCGTTCCGATAGATGGCCGCTCGCCGGCTTCCTTCGTCCACGAGTACTCGCTCGATCCCGTGTGGTCGCCCGACGGCCGCTTGGTTGTCTACTCCGGCCCCGACATCGGCACCACTTTTCCCGTGAAAGCAGTGACGGCCGAGGCGTCTCCGCGTCCCCTAACCGCCCTGACCCTCACTTTCGGGGCTCGGCATCTGGCCTTCCTACCTGCAGGGCGATCCCTCGTTTTCCTCCGTGGAGAGATTCAACATAAGGATCTGTGGCTCATCAATCTCGATACGGGGGCCGAACGGCAGCTGACCAACCTTCCGCCCGACTTCGACGTACGCGACTTCGACCTCTCCCCGGACGGTCGTGAAGTCGTCTTCGAACGACTGCAGGAGCGCTCCGCCTTGGTGCTGCTGGATCTGCCCCGGCCGTAGCCTGGCATCCCTTCCGAACAGCCACGCCAACCCGGACTACATCCGTTCTGGGGTAACTTCCGGGTGGGAGATAATCCGGCCGGAACTGACGCATTCGCCGTCTGTCCTTGTGCCGCATATTCACTTGGGCCATGGCACGGCCACGGTACTTACACGATACGTCGGGAGAATGCTCGTTAAGAAATACTTACCTCCGCGCTCCGCCCCTTCAGAACATCAATGTGATCTTGATCTACACAGGAGCCGTTACATGTTGCAACCAAGCTGCTCAGACTCTTCCAGTGCAAAGTCAGACAGCTATTTGCGGCGGTAAAGACAACAGCGTTGCTGTGGTATGCGTGGCTAAGCTCGGCTGGAGAGAGCAAATGATCTCCGATGAGTGACCACTCGTCGCGGATCACCGTGGAACTCGCTGCACCAAGGTTGTACAGAACAATGACAATGCCGTGACACCACTAGGATGAGCGTTCGGTATCCTCCGTTTGGCTAATCAGGTGCACCTATGAGAAACGAACTCCCACGCAGGGTCGGGCATTGCTTGGTTTTTTTCCTTGTTGCTCCGTCGTTGTATGGGCAGGTCTCGTTCTTTCAGCCTCCTTCCTATGCCGGATCTGGCGCTTTGTTTTCGGCCGATTTCAATGGAGATGGCAGACCCGATCTGCTCAGCAGCGATGGCACTCTCCAACTCGGCAATGAGAATGGAACCTTCACGGCAGGCACGCAAGTGCCTGGAACACCTCTGGCCATCGCAGACTTCAATGGCGACGCCAAGCCGGATGTGCTGGAGTCGGGCACCGGCACGCTGCTGGTACTTCTCGGCAACGGCAATGGCACATTCAAGGCTGCGGCCACAACCGCAAGCGCCGCCGCCTTGCAGCCCATTGCCGCCACCGACCTGAACGGGGATGGCAAGGCAGATGTGGTGGGGACATTTGCCAGCAACCTGGTCGTCTATCTCAGTAAAGGGGACGGGACGTTTGCGGCAGGAGTGTCGTACGGCCTCGGGGTGGCATCGCCAGTATCAACCATCATTTCATTTGCCGATTTCAATGGCGACGGCAAAACGGATGTTGCCGTCAGCACAGCAGGCACTGCAGCGGATCTGGAGGTTGTGTTTCTGGGGAATGGCGATGGAACTTTTCAGGCAGCCAAGACCTCAGCCGGCGTCCCCTCCCCTTGTTCCTCTGCTCTTGCCGTTTCTGGAGATTTCAATGGGGACGGCAAACCCGACCTTGCATTGAATTGCCCGAATGCTATCCCGGTGGGGGTATATATTCTGCCGGGCAACGGCGATGGAACATTCCAGGCCCCCACGCTTTCCATCCCCAATGTGGGCGGTACGATGGCCGCTGCGGACCTTAACGGCGATGGCAAGCTGGACCTGGTCGTGGAAGTCGGCGGGAACACAGGCCAGATCTTCCTGGGAAACGGAGGCGGGACATTTTCGAATGCGAATAACTATGCTCTTAACTTTCTCTCTCTGGGCTCCGAGCCTCCGCTTGTAGACGGTGGAATTTCCATTGCTGACTTCAACCTGGATGGAAAGCCGGACATCGCTGTAGGCAACAATCTACTCATTGGCAACGGCAATGGCACTTTTCAGGGTGTGGTGCTGGCAGGTACATCCGACCCAGTCTCTCCCTTCGCAGCCGTCGGCAAATTCGATAACCAGCAAAGCGTCCCCGGCGTTGCTGCCGCGCTGGGCTTCGACATCGACATTTTCTCTAACGATGGCAAAGGCGGATTATCGCCGTCCCACACCTACTCTGACGTCCTCAGTGCGCGGGCCGCCCAGGTCGTCACAGGAGATTTCAATGGAGACGGTAATCTGGATTTGCTGGCCGTGACCGTTGATGACACATCTGCGGATTGGGGCTACTGCGTCCTGTTGGGGAATGGCGCTGGAAGCCTTCAACCACCGACGTGTAATTCTCAGGGCATTCCAGGCGTGACCCGCGCCATCAGCCTTGTGGCTGGTGACTTCAACAACGACAAGAAATTGGATGTTGCGGTCGGAGGATTGAGCAATCAATCTCTGGCCATATTGCTGGGAAACGGAGACGGGACGTTTGCGCCCGCGGCATATGTGTTCGACGGCGGCGGCGATAAGCTGATGGCAGCGGACTTCAACGCGGACGGCAATTTGGATATCGCGGCGGCAACTACTACCCAGACTGGAACTACTACCCAGACTATCGAAACAGCGCTCTTATTCGGCAAGGGAGACGGCACGTTTCAGGCAGCGATTTTTCCGTCAAACCTTTCCGGTTTTGGTGCGCTGTTTACCGCCGGCCTCACGAATGACGGCCATGCGGATTTGGTCTCACGCAATCAGGTCGCCCTGGGCAATGGCGATGGCACATTCACCTTGGAGCCACAGCTCCCCTTCTTGCGGGTCGGAGCGGCGGACTTCAATGGCGACGGAATTCCAGACTTGCTTGTCTCACCTGACCAGAACGCAGGTGTGGTGGTCCCACCTAACCAAACAGGAGTTCTGTTAGGAAACGGGGACGGCACATTCAGCTCAAGCAATGACTACATTACGAAAAACGGTGCAATGCAGACTACGCTTATCGCGGACATGAATAACGATGGGCGGCCGGACATTGTTTTCTCGATTCCGCTGCTTGCAGCACCCGGCTTCAGCGGCATTGGCGTGTTGCTGAATACGAGCCCTGCCAATTTCTCGCTCTCTGCGACAACGTTCTCGCCGTCCACGGTGACGGCTGGAAATTCTTCGAGTGCGATCATCGGCCTGATCCCGAACTTTGGATTCAACCAAACTGTGACGCTCGACTGTTCCGGATTACCCAGCGGGGCTACCTGTGCGTTCAACCCCGCGTCCGTGCCAGGCGGAACAACTACGTCGTCGCTAACGATTTCGACCGCCAGCAATACCGCCGCCGGAACCTATCCCATTGAAGTTCAGGCATCGGCTGGAACTCTTACGCATCAGGTCGCCCTCACACTGGTAGTTCAAGCAGTTCCTGACTTCGCGATCACCGGGCCGCCAACGGCTTCCCAAAGTGTCAGCGCCGGACAAAGTGCGATGTTTAGCATGTTGCTGACGCCTGTCGGCTCGTTTTCAGGAACAGTAAGCCTCGGGTGCGCCATCGCCCCAGCGGCAACTCCGGCGCCGACCTGCACCTTGTCGACCTCTTCGGTCCAATTCAACGGGGGTGCAGCACAGACTGTGACAGTCACCGCAGGAACGACTGCCTCCGTATCAACGATGGCTGCGCGAATCGCGAATCGCGCCGGTTTCTCAACGGTTTCGATGCCGCTGCTAGTCTGGTAGGCCTGCTGACGCTTCGAAGGCGGAAAACCCTTTCGGTGCTGGGCGCCTTGCTCATCGTGGCGGCCTTTACGCCGTTAATTGGATGCGGATCTGGCAGCGGGAAGAGTTCACATTCCCAGACCGCGCCAGGAACACCCTCTGGGACCTACACGATTACCGTGACGGCGACCTCGGGGACTCTAACCCGCAACGCAGTCCTGCAAGTGATCGTCCAGTAGAACGAAATGAGCAGGGCGTACCTGTGGCCAGAAAGTAGATGGCATAAAGGATTTGGTCGATTGACTACGCTTCATTCGAGTGCCCTCTTGCTTCAAATTCATAACGAGCGCGATTCGCTACTCCACCCCTTGGCGAAGAGGTATTCCGGGTCGCGGGTTGGTGGTCGTCCACCGGTCAGTCGCCCCCGGTCAATTACTCCTCAGTAAACAACCTTTAGACGGCGTTGAGTCCTCTGTGCCTGTTGGAAGATTGTCAACTATAAGCAGGATGTGTTGATGGCTACCGAATGCCAATGAGGAGACCAGCACTCAGGCCGATGGACTGCTGGTGGCCGCCGGCAAAGCTGTAATCGTAAGCAGGTTCCAGGTACCAGCCAAACCGGTGTTTACCGGTCGGCCAGAACATGAAGTCTCCTGCCAATTCCGCGGCAAAGGTGTTGCTTGCTTTCCCGTTCATTCTGAGATGAGCCCATTCCGGGCCGACGCCAAGCATAAACTCCGACTTCCGCGATATGTCCCAGGGCTTTTTGAAGAGCAGGTCAGTGTCCCATTCCGTGGAATTTTTCGTGTAGAAAGGTGACACGCCTGCTTCCAGTTCGAGCCAGTTTTCAATAGGCGTCGTCTCTGCCGCAAGGTTCGGGGCGAACGTAGCTGCGCCACCTTTGATGTTCCAACTGGTGGCAGCCCCAATTTCAAGAATGGCTACAGGCTCCTTATCCTTTTCGGCGGAATCTTGCCCCGAGGCGGGGAGAGATAAAAACAGGAGCAGGCATACCGCCGTGAGCGGGAATACCCGTGTAGCCATAAGCGGTCTCCAGATTGCGCGCTAGCCGACGTGCGATTTTGCGTCGTAGGCTAAGCCTTTGACTGCGAGCTGAGTTTCGCGAATCATCAGGACGCAGCCGCAAACCAGCGCAATGACCGCTGATGCTCCAAACACAACGCCAATTCCGGCCGCTATCTGGAACGCCGATCGCTGGCCGTAGTACACCACAATAGAACCGGCTATGGAGATGAGAGCCGAACTAGCGAACAGTCCGAGACCCAAGTAAAAGCAGCGAAGCGCTCGTAACAGCAGTTGAGCACGTGTTTGCAGGTCGGGGAGTTGGGCGGCCCAGATGTCATGATCCCTGGCACCTGGCTCGAACTTTGCTAATTCCGCGATCACAGCGTGAGTGCGATCGGCCACGCGTGCGAGGCGATTGTTTGTGCCCAGCGCCAAAACAGACGATGCATTCGTGAGCACTGCCGGGGCTACCACGACTGTGAGGATCGAAAACGGATCGGCATCAATCATTCAGTTCCCAGCGTACCACTCCCGCATGGCCGTTGCGTGAGCCGCCCTTTAGGCGCGGGCAAGGTCACAAACGCTTCCTCAATATGAAGGCCCGCTGGACTACATGACATTAGCTGAGATGGCTAGCTGGCGGAGAGAGAGGGATTTGAACCCCCGATACCCGTGAAGGTATGCCTGATTTCGAGTCAGGTGCATTCAACCGCTCTGCCATCTCTCCGTGTGTTTATTATCAACGGGTTAGGGTGCTCTGTAAAGGCGGCAGTCTCCTGCAGTGAAGCGATTTGGCAAGGCGATCAGATAAGTCCTTTGTTTCATGAAGATGATCAAGATGCTCAAGCAATTAATCTGATCATCTTGGGCGGGTCCCGGATTTGCCGTGCAGCTTGTGGCTTCGGAACACTTCATGTGGCTTTCCTTAAAGAAAGCCGCGCGGTCTTATCCAGTGCGGGGTATAGAAAATGCGGAACTCCCGCAGAGGTTCCTGGTCATACAGCAAGTAGGATCAGCAAAGATGGGCTAAGCAAGATACAAGTGACAACACTTATTCTAAACAGCCGCCTACGATTATCTATGCCGCCCTACCCCACCCCCTGGAAATCTCAGCAGAGGTTATTTCTTTTTGGCCTTGGCCCATCGTGCTTTTTGAGCGGCGGCTATTCTTGCCCGCCCCTCCGCAGTCATCGTTCTACGCGGTGGCTTGTTGCTTCCATAGGCGAAGCTTGTAGCGGGTTTTGAGCCCTTCGGTTTTGGTCCGCGCTTTGCCTTAACAGTTGCTCCGCTCAGTAAGGCTTTCACCTCTTGTAGGCGAGCAATTTCCATATCCAGTTCTCGAATGAGTGCATCCGTGTTCATCACAGAATTATAACCTGAGCCCTAGATCCCCTCATCCTAACCAGAAAACAAATGACAAAAGAAGAACTGATCTTCCTTGCGAAACAGGCTGCCACTGCCCACGGGGCTTGACCCAGCAGCTAGTATGCGCCATCGTTCAATAGGAATCCGATTGGAATCCCTGGAGCCTTCGCTATGAGCCTGCCCTGCGTAACTACCACTATTTCTATTGGTTTTGTAATTAGGGTATATTCCGCTAGTCCCCGTTTGCTAAGCGGCGGCGCCGTTGCGGGGCGGACTACTTAAAAGGTTCTGACCGCACGTATTGAGAATGTGCTGTTTCACCTGGGAAAGCTTGCCTGACGAAGCTCGCGCCGTCCCGAGCGGAAAAGATTTCATCGTAACGGCAACCGTGCCAGAGGAACCAGGCCAGACTTCAGGATCAGCTTGTCATGAGTTAGAAGGCGAGTGCCCTCAACAATCGCCGTAGCTCCGATAATTCTGTCCAGCGGATCGTTGGGGTAGGATTTCGGGAATTGAACAGAGCGAACTGCAATCTCTTGAGTTATGGGGAGAACCTGCACATAGGAAGCGCATTTTTTGACAAAGGAATCAACGCTCACATCGATGCCGATTCTCTTGTTCTCTACCAGCCATGCAATTTCCTACAGGCTGATTGCAGAAAGAGCAAGCGGCCCGGATTTGCGGGCCGCCAGAATTGCCTTCTTTGCTTTTGGGGAAAGATTTTCGGGAGCAATCAGAAGCCAGATAAGAATATGCGTATCGAGAAGAATCACTCCACTCCCCAATCGCTGGCCGGAACAGTGTTCTCAATATCGCCCGTAATTCTGGCGATGCCTGCCAAGGCTCCGAAGATCTCATCCTCGCCTTCGGTTGCGGGAACCAGTTTCACCACAGGCTTGCCATGTTTAGTAATCACAATGGCGCGACCGCTTTGCGATCCCTGATCCATCACAGCGAGACATTGAGCCTTGAATTGTGCGGCGGCCATTTTTTGCATGACGGTCTCCTCGCCGATATGACCAGAATAATATGACCTGTTTTGTGTAATCAAGCCTGTTGGTTTCGAGACTGGCAACATTTAAACAGGTCCAGATGAGACCATGCCTTATAAGCGGAAGCATAGTTCGCTGGGATATGTGCTGGGCGGCATTTTCTGACTCAGGTTGACCGTCTGGCTAGCGATGCGGCCTGAATCGACAGTCTATCCACCCCTCCGCGCCCGTTTGCAGCTCCAAGTCTCTTAGTGACTCGATGACCCAGTCGGCCTCAAGCAGTTCATGCGTTCTGTGAGACGAGGCCACGGCGAGAACGGGACAGCCTGCCGACTTACCGGCGCGGATTCCTGAGGGCGCATCTTCAATCACGAGACAGTCTGAAGGGTTGAGGCCGAGCTGTGCCGCAGCGGTCTGGTATGGTTCCGGATCCGGCTTGCCACAATGGACGCGGTCACCTGTGACGATGTGCAACGGCAACGGAACTTGCAAAATGCCGAGACGATGACGCATCACCCGCTCGGACGCCGAGGTTACGATGCTCCACTGGGCCGGCGATAGCTTGGCGAGTAATTCTTGAACACCGGGATAGAGGCTCACACCAAGGGTATCCTCGGCGTCGAAGTCTTCCATTCTGTCAAGTTCGACAGTCAAATCGAGATCAGGGCGAAGAGCGCGAATGGTATCGACGGTTCGACGGCCGTGAGTACTCTGGATGGGGAAGGCGTCCTCGATTCCGTGCAGTCTCGCCCACCTAAACCAGCTCCGCTCATCGGCTTCGATCGAACTGATTAAAACACCATCCATATCGAAGAGGACAGCGCGAACAACGATGCTTTGGCTTTCCATTTGGGCACGCTCGATATGCTCATTAAACCATCGGTACGGGGCCAGCTAAGCAGCTTCCATCATGATCGAGTCAAGAGTGAACGAGCCATCCTCGGCGACCTGAAAATAATCGAGTACCTCCCGCGGGGCGTTATGAAGGAGAGAACGAATGGCATCTACATAGACAATAGGCGTCTTCATCCTCCCAACCCAGGCATTGAAATCAAGCGAGAGCTTCCAGGTGGATTGTGTTCCAATCACAAATCCTGCCTCCATGAGCATCGACTTCCATTCAGTTGGCGTGTAGTTCCGCACATGGGATCCGTCTCTCAGCAATTCGATGGTCTGCAAGTGTGTGTCGAGTATCGGATTGGCTGGCGCACATGTATCGATGACGATAAGACCACCGCCGCGCTTTAGCACTCGGCGCGCTTCGCGGAGCGCACTCCCAATGTCAGTCCAATGGTGAGCGCTGTAGCGCGTGCAAACCCAATCGAAGCCAGCGTCTTCGAATGGAAGATTTTCTACTCGTCCTTCCTTGGTAACGACATTGTGGAGGTCTCGCCGCTTCGCTTCGTTGGCGACTATATCGATCATCTCTCTGGACAGGTCATAGGCCACGACTGCTGCCACATGCGGAGCAGCAGCAAAGCTTAAGTGCCCAGCTCCGCAACCCAAGTCCAGCAGTCTTGCACCTGACTGGTCCCGAAGCTTGCTCGTGATTGCTTCGAGATCAGGTCCTCGACTATGAACAGTGCTCGATAAATACGCTTCCGCAACTGTCCCGAATTGCCTCCCCACTTTGCTCGCATGGCTCGTCATTCTGCTTCGCGTACCTCTGTCGATGACCCTATCGCCTTTGTCATGCTGGTACAAGACTGGTAGTTATAGTGGTATAAAATCTACCTGGATACGACAATGAGCATTGCGCAAACAGTCTCTCTCGGGAGTTTTATTCGTACCCGGCGCGAGCGGATTTCACCGGAACAAGCCGGACTCCCTGTAGGACTCAGGCGGCGAGCAAAGGGGCTACGTCGTGAGGAGCTTGCTGGTTTGTGTGGGATCAGTACGACGTGGCTCACCTGGATAGAACAAGGACGTACAGATTCAGTCTCAGCAGGCGCAATTTCGCGCATAGCAGGGGCTTTGCTTTTATCGAGGGCAGAACGTGACTATCTCTTTGAGCTTGCCGGGGTACACGATCCTGAGAAGGGCGGCTCCGTCTCTGAGCTGAACGCCGGGGAAACACTTGCGGAAGCGGTTCAAAAAATTCAGACACCGGCTTATGTTTTGGATCGTGCCTGGAATGCCATTGCATGGAACGGACATGCAGCCAGGCTGTTCGTTGGGTGGTTAGACAAGGAATCGAGCGAGCCCAATCTGTTGAAGTACATGTTCCTAAACCCTCAAGCGCGAGATTTCATCACGGAATGGCCTTTGAGGGCGCAACGCCTCGTTGCCGAATTTCGTGGTGATTGCAAAGCCATCCTGGACAAGCCGGAGATCAGCACCCAAATCGAGGAGTTGCGCAGACAGAGTTCCGCGTTCGACTCTTTCTGGAGTGCCCACGATGTGCTGGAACGAGAGGGAGGAGAGCGAAGCTTTCTCCACCCTACCCTCGGGAAAATGACTTTGAGGCAGCTCACTCTCAGGTTGGCGCATTCGCCCAACCTGAAACTCGTCATCTTACTTTAATCCTCAGGTGTCTCGCACAACCTGCTCTTTTCGTTTGCCCGAAACGTCCGTCCCGCCAATTCTTAGAATACGAGCTTTGCGGAGAGCTGCATATCGCGGTTGTCAAGGTTGGTGCCACTGATTACGCCGGCCGTTCCCGAGCCGATCGCCGAATTGGGGTTCAAGAAGTTCGGATGATTAAATGCATTGAAGGCGTCCCCGCGAAGCGCCAAGTTGATGGACTCATGAATGTGAAATACCCGTTGTAACGAAAGGTCCGCGTTGCCCTCGCCAGGCCCATATAGAACGCTTCGCGCGGAGTTGCCATAGGTGTTAAACGGCGGCGCGGCAAAGTCGTGGATATTAAACCAGGCAGCAGGTGTTTTGTGGGGAAGGGTGCCCGGACCTATGCGGTTGGGCCAGCTTGGCGCCCCAAAATTTACGCCGCTATTGAGAGTCGCCGTAAATGGGTTGCCGGTCGCGAGGGTCACAATTCCATCTACTTCCCAGCCGCCGACGATCCAGGCAGCAGGCCCGCTCTGCACGAACGGTTTGCCTTTGCCGAAAGGCAATTCGTACAGTGTGCTGCTGACGAAGCGGTGCTTTTGGTCGAATCCAGAAGCACCATATCCGCATTGCAGGCAGGTGATTGTCTGCGGATTACCCGAACTGCCACCGCCGCTGGCCGCAGACCCACCATAATCCAAAGACTTGGCGTAGGTATAGCTGATCAGTTCTGTCAATCCATGGGAATAGCGCTTGGTAAATTTCGCCTGAAGCGCATTGTAATTTGAAGAATTGACTTCGCTTTCCTGTACCCAGGTGGAGATGTTATTGAGAGGCTGGATCAAGCGGCGGCTGGCTTGTGAGGGGGCGGCATCGACCCCGGGGGTTCCGGGCTCGACTTCGTTCGGGTTGAAGGCGAGCGTCAGATGAATGCTGTGGCTGCCTGCATAAGCGAGTTCAAACAATCCGTTGGCGGTAAGGCGACGTTCGAAGCCAAGACTCCACATCTGCGAATAAGGAGTTGGATTGCTGAGTTGGTGGCTGATAATCGCCGGCGCCGCTGCGTTCAGAAGCGCAGTGTTGGTGGTGATGCTCGGCCCAACCGTTGTAACACCCTGGGGAAACGGATTGTTGATCGCCACCACGCAGTTAGACCCGACATTCGCGGCCGTGCATGGAGTTGCATAGGCCGAGCCGGGCAGGTAAGTATTTGGAGAAAAGGTCTGCGAAACGGTGAAAGGAGGGTTTTGGCCGAGTTCATCCGAAGCGGAATAAGGAAGCGGGAAAAAGCTGATGCCGAAGCCGCCGCGAAATACCATGCTTCCGTTGCCACTCACATCATACGCAAAGCCCACGCGCGGGCCCACATCGTAATAGCGGGTTTGCATCCCGGCATGCCGGCCGACGCCGTTTAGCCCTGCATAAATGAAGCTTAAGGACGAGTAATCGAAATTGGCCAACCGGTTGTAACGTTCCACTTCCGGCGTGTAGACCTCGTAGCGCACACCAGCATTGACCGTTAACCGGCTACTTGCCTTCCAATCGTCCTGCGCATAGCCGGCCCACTCACCGTCCGTGACGAAGTAGGTCTCTTGTAGATAGTTTCTGCTGCCGCTGTTCGGAAAACCAAATAATATCGCAGCGAGACCTGAACCGGTGCCGGTAACATGCGCCGGGTTATTGGTAAAGTTGTCGTTGAAGGTCAATCCTCCGCGTGTTGTGGTATTGGTGAACGGCGACGACATCTGCTTGATGTAGCGGCCCCCAAGTTTCAATTGGTGCCGGCCCCGAGTCCACGAGACAGCATCTTCGATCTGAATATTGGTTTGAACTGGGTGAGCCGGCAAAAAGGCAGTGCCACCTTGCAAGCAGGTAAACTCCGAGCCACAGGAACTACCGACGGTAATGTTGGGCAGACCGGTGGCGTATTTCGTCACATTCAAACCTTCAATTCCCAGCGAGGTCGAGGAATTGTGGCCATAGTCAGACTGAAACGTAAATGGATTTGTGCGCGAATATCCAGTACGGAATTCATTAACCACAGTAGGGCTGAATAGATGAGTTTCGTTGAGGGCCAGACCCTGCGCGATCAATGTCGTATTTTGGATGCCTGCTACGTACGGTCCCAGGTCAAACTTGGATGCCGCAGACGGTGGGGTTGGCAGGCAGCAGGTGCCCTGTCCGCCGACCAGCGGGTTGGGCGCAGCCTGGATAAAACTCTCGTAGCTGTAGCGTCCGAAGAATGAATCTTTGTCGCCTATATGATAGTCAATCCGAACATTGCCGCCGTTATCGTCGATGATTTGGTCGGCTGACGATTGGTAATTGTTGAAACTTAGATTAGGATTCTGAGGCAGTGGATAAATACTGGCCAAATTCAAGCCAACCTGGGAGAGCTCGTTGGGTGGCAGGACGTTGAGAACGCCGTTATAGATAGCCTGCTGGCGCGTAGTGACGCCGTTCACAATCGTGGTAGTGTACGGATCGTACACCGGGATGAGCACGCCCGCCGCAGACCTGTAATTGCTGAAGTCACCAGTGCGCTCGGCCGCGGTGGGCACGCTATTAAGGTTAACGATCCCCTTGAGTGACCTTTGCCCGTAATAGTCGGCAAAGAAAAACAACTTATCTTTGATGATTTTTCCGCCCACCGCCGCCCCGAATTGATTGCGGCGATATGCGGGTTGCGGCTGACCGATGGGGTTGAAGTAATTGCGCGCGTCCATCCAGCTGTTGCGCAAATAATCGAATGCTTCTCCGTGAAGTAAGTTGGAACCAGAGCGGGTGGAGACAGAAACTATGCCTGCGCCGCGGCCGAACTCTGCCGAATAGGTTCCGGTCAACACCTTGAACTCGGCAATCGATTCCACGGAAGGCTGAATCATGACCGTGTTGAATGTCCACTCATTGTCGTCAATGCCGTCGATCACCCAGGCGTTTGCATTGGCCTGGCTTCCGAGCGCATTGAAATCCGACGCCGCGCGCGGATTGAATGAACTCGAGCCGGAGAGATTTTCACTCGCTTGCCCCGGAGTGACACCGGGAACCAGGTACACCAATTGAGCAAAATTTCGCCCATTGAGCGGCAAATCCTGGACCTGTGTTTTGCCGACAACTTCGCCCAATTCCGCGCTGTCCAAACGGACCAGGGGGGTAGAGGCCGTCACCTCCACGGTATCGCTCACTTGGCCAACCTGCATGACGAAGTCCACGCGGGCATGCTGGTCGACGTCCAGGACGATGTTATTGGTTACGTCCTGCTTGAAGCCACCCTTTTGTACCGAGACGTCGTAGGTTCCGGGTATCAGGAATGGCGCATTGTAGTTACCATTTGCGTCTGTTTTATAGGTCGACACCGTGCCTTTCCCGGTATCGGTGATGGTCACGGTAGCGTCTGCGACCACGGCACCCGTCGAATCATGAACGGTTCCGAGAATAGTTCCGGTGGTTACTTGCCCGAACGCGATGCAAGAGAAAGCGAACATCGCAAGGAAAGTTGCGACTATCCCAGATAACCGATTAAACATGACAAATGCCCCCAAAAATGACACGACACCGCTCGGCGGACCTCAGGGTGCAATCCTCTATGCGCGTTTGCACGCAAACCAGCTGAGACGCTTACCCACGTTTCAATGTTTATCGCCGGCCTCCGCGAGCGTCGTCCTGCCGACGAGAGACTTATACTAGGCGTCTCGCAGCATCGTCAAGACCAAAGCGGTGATTGCGGCGGTAGCGTTATCCGAATTGGAAACCTGGTAGAAGAGTCTTCCATCCGTTCCCCTTCTCAGCCCCAATAAGTTTCACCGGGCGCGAGGTACTTTTTTAAAAAATCGGGGTTGAGATCGACAGCCAGGCCGACTCCCTTGGGAAGAGTCATTTCTCCCTTGCTCACGTGGGGTGGATTGGACGCGGCCATCGCTTCCACATAGCGGCCGGGATGAGCGAGGGCACTTTCACACTTGTAGAAGTTTTGAATAGAGACAGCAAACTGTGCGTTGGCATAGGTCATGACGAGCGAACCTACGTTGTGCAGCGCGAGTGGAGTGCGTGAGAGAGCGGCGTAGTCCGCGATCTTTTTGGTGCCGGTGATGCCCCCGGAAAAGCACAAGTCGGGGTGAATCACGTCCACCGCTCCGTGGTCGAGAAAGGGACGGAAGCCGCGGACCAGCTCTATCTTCTCGCCCGTCAGCAGGCGGAGAGTGGTTGACCGGCGCAGTTCCAGCCATCCTTCAGAGAAGACCGGGTTCAGAGGATCCTCAATCCACAGAGGGTTCATGGGCTCCACGGCCTTGGCCACGCCGATGGCGCTCGGTGTATCGAGCTCTCCGTGACAGTGCACGGCGATGTCGATGTCGTCGCCCACGGCCTCGCGCACATTGGCATAGCCTATCCTCACGTCGCGCAGTTGGGCGGTGGTGAGCGTGGTGGCGAATACTCCCGAGGGCACATGCAGAATTTCATGGATATTGTTTTTGTAGACGGTGAAGCCTTCGGGCAGCTGCTTGATTCTTTCCGCCCATGCACGGCAGGAAGCCTTGTCTAACATGTCGAGGCCTATGCCGTGGGAGTACATGGGTATAGATTCGCGAAAGGGACCACCTAGCAGAGTGCTGATGGGAAGGTTGGTGATCTTACCGGCCAGATCCCATAACGCAATATCAATGCCGCTTACCGTCGGTATATGAGCCACGTAGTTGTACATCAGCGAGCTCATTTGCTGAAAGTGAACTTCGATGGCGAGCGGGTCCTTGCCTATCAATAACGGCTTCATGGTTTCGATACGGGCACGCGCGATCGGCCCGGTCGCACCCGCCTCTCCGTAGCCGGTAAGACCGCTGTCGGTGTCAATCCGGATCAGACAATTGCCGGCAATGTGATCCAGGCCCATGGCCTTGATATCGGTAATTTTCACTTTGCCGGCAAGCGGCTCGGAGAAGAGCTTCAGGTTGGATAGGAAAGCGCCTGCCGGTAAGGCCACAGCGAGACGCATAAGATCGCGACGGGTCCAGGTTGATGGGGAAATGGGAGTCCTCCTAAAGAGCCCCGAAGGGACGGCCTGATAGTAGCCCAGAAACGGGAGTCCTGGATAGAGGTCCATGATCAAGACTAGTCCCGGGAGGAGTCTATGTCATGGCAACATTCGATTGGCAACAGAACCGGACGGGTGCGCCATGTTCGCCCCATGATGCAAAACACGCTAGCGACGTTTGTATCGCGCTCTGCGTCATCCCCTGGAGCGGCGCTCAGGGTTGCGGCGGCTTGTCGAGGAAGTCGTTCATGGCGCGGAGGACCACGGCTTCGTTGGAATGGAAGACGTAGTGATTGGCGTTCGGCAGACGGACCACCTTAGCTGAGGGGACACCTGCGGCGAAGGCGTTGGACAGCGGATAGCGGTTGCTCCCCTTGCTTACCGAGGGAAGTTAGGCTATTCTCTCTCGGTAACCGTGAGGAGAGCTTATGAGCAAGCCTACGGATCTCGTGCAGGGCACTTTAGATCTGCTGGTTCTGAAGATTCTTGCCCTACAGTCGCTTCACGGCTGGGCCCTCAGCCAGAGACTGAAACAGGTTTCTGGTGACGTGCTGCAGGTGAGCGACGGATCGCTTTATCCGGCTCTCCACAAGCTGGAACAGCAGGGCTGGATCCGGGCAGTGTGGAAGCCGACCGAAAACAACCGCAGGGCGAAGTTTTACTCGCTCACACGGCTGGGTAAACGGCACCTTGAAAAGGAAGCAGCGAGCTGGGAACGTATCTCCGCGGCAATTTCCGGCGTATTGCGGTTGACGGAGGTGTGAAGATGCGACTCGAGAACTGGCTGTACACAATTCCGCTGCGTCTGCGTTCGCTGCTCGTGCGCCACCGCCAGGATGAGGATCTCGATGAAGAGCTGCGGGACCACATCGAACGACAGACCGACGAGTATCAGTCCCGGGGGATGGGCGAAGAGGAAGCCCGCCTTGCCGCGCTGAGAACCTTTGGAAACTTTGTCGCGGTTCGCGAACAGACTCACGAAACCTGGGAATGGGCGACGAGTGAGCGTCTGTGGCAGGATTTCCGTCGCGCGCTTCGCTCGGCGCGTCGCGCGCCGTTGCTTTCTAGTGTTGCCGTGCTTGCCCTGGCCTTGGGAATTGGCCTGAACACTGGCGTGTTCTCGATTGTGAATGCGATGTTTCTCAGGGTTCCAACGCGTGTTGACCCGGCGAGTTTCGTTCAGATTTGTCCCCGATACACTGGGTGGTTTGCAGGATCTGACAAGAACGCTTCCTTTACGACAGAAGACGTCGATGCCATTCGCAGCCGTTCTCACACCCTCCGTGAGGTGGCGGCATGGCGACAATATCCCGCATTTTTTGAACAGGGAAACAGGTACATCACCACACTGCTGGCAAGCTGCAACTACTTTCACGTTCTCGGAATCGATCATCCGCGGATTGGCCGGTTCTTTGCCCCGGGCGAGTGCAATCGCGGGGCGGGTGCGCAGGTGGCCGTACTGAGCGAGACGATGTGGAAAAGCCAATTCGACGCCGATCCGCGAATCGTAGGCAAAGCCATCTACCCCAATGGCGTACCCGTGACTGTAATCGGTGTTGCACCTTCTGACGCCGCGAATCTGCTGATTGCCGGGATCTTTCTTCCAAACACGCTGGCGCCTCAACTTGACCATTCCGGAGATCTACTCGACAGCCCTGACAAGCCATGGCTTTCCATGACCGGCCGGTTGGGTCCCGGATTCACTCGAGCCGATGCACAGGCCGAATTGACGGCTATCATGAGCCAGCAGGATAGAGCCTACGTGCAGCGGAAAGTTTTTGCTTTCAATCGCAAAACCTTTCTGGTCGTCATCGACGGATCGGAGATCGAAAACCCTGCCATTCATGAATTCGCAGCGCTGATGCTGATGCTGATGCTGGGGCCGCTGGCGCTCATTCTCCTGCTCGCCTGCAGCAATGTAGCCACGCTTTTTCTTTCGCGCACAATTGCACATAGGGGTGAAATCGCGATTCACCTGGCGCTGGGTGTTAGCCGATCGCGGCTCGCCCGCATGTTGCTGATGGAGAGCCTGCTTACCGTTTGCATTGGTGGAGCTCTCAGCATGGTGCTCGCTTATCGCCTGCCGCTGATGATCTTGAACGTCATGGCGCCGGGTCAAGCTAATTTTGCTGCGCGCCTCGATCCTGATTGGCGCGTCTTCGGCTATCTGGCGATTCTCATGGCGGCTGCAACCGTATTGTCGTCGCTGATGCCGATTCGCGCTGCTTGGAAACTCGACCTCCTGACGGCGCTCAAGGGACGTGAGGGCGCCGCTACTGTTCGCTCCCGTACAACCAACGGCCTCATCGTTACACAGATCGCTCTGGGCTTTGTACTCGTGTGCGCAGCGGTCATCTTTGGCCGGATGCCCGGTCTCATCAGGGGCATGAATCCCGGGTTCGAGATCCATCAGACGGTTGCCGTACCCCTCCGTGTGAACACGTCTGGGAACAATCGGGCGAAGGCTCAGGTCTTCTATCGGGGGCTCGAAACAAAGATCCTTGCGATCCCCGGTGTGCAGTCCCTTGCGTATGCGAGCCTTCAACCATTCAGCCAATCTCCTCCTGACGAAATTCGTCTGCCGCGTCAGACCAAGGGAACCGGGCGGCCTGCCTCCGTCGACGAA
This sequence comes from uncultured Acidobacteriaceae bacterium, assembly GCA_963711525.1. Classification (GTDB taxonomy): domain Bacteria; phylum Acidobacteriota; class Terriglobia; order Terriglobales; family Acidobacteriaceae; genus PALSA-350. Next base: position 304,347 of record CAVQEO010000002.1, read on the forward strand.
GTGTCGGATAGTTTCTTTTCCTCATTCGGTATCGGCGTGCTGAGAGGACGGCTTTTTCTCTCCACTGATACAACTTCGACGGGTGCAGCGCCGGTGGCAGTGGTTTCGCGGGCGTTCGCAAACGAGTTCTGGCCGGGGAGCGATCCGATCGACCAAAAAGTTGTTATGCCCGATGATCGCTACCTGACTGTTGTGGGTGTAGTGGCGGATACCCGTTCGGAGCGGTTCGGCCGCCTCGACGGGCCACGTCTCTACACGCTTCGCGGTCCATCCGCCCTCGGCGGAAGCCTCTACGTGCGCTTCGTGGGAAGCGCGAAACCTCTAGAGAACGCCATACGAAAGGCGGTTAAGAGCCTGGATCCGGTGCAGACGCTTGCGCCACAGACAATCTGGGAGTCACTCGAGGATCAGGCTGAGAGTATGACTACGATGGCGCAGATCATTTTGGTTGTGGCCTCGATCGCATTGTTGATGGCCGTCACGGGCGTCTACTGTGTCCTGTCGTTCGCGGTGAATCAACGGACGCGTGAGTTTGGGATCAAAATGGTGCTGGGCGCGAGTCGAGCGGAGATTTTCCGATTGGTTCTTTTGCGGGCCATCAAGAGTATCGCGGTTGGAGTGATCAGCGGAATTGCGTTGGCCGAACCGGCCATGTTGCTGCTTAACCGATTGCTGGCTAGGTCTCCATTTCCACTCCACCGGTTTGATTCGGCTGTGTTCGGAATCTCTGCGGTCATACTTGCGGCGGTCTCACTGATCGCCATGTACATTCCGGCATCTCGCGCGATGCGCACCGACCCGATGCGGACTCTGCGAACGGAATAGCCGAGAAGCGGAAACCCGATCTGGAGCGGGAACTCCAGATTCAAGGTCCCTTTGCGCCAAATCGCCAACGCGCGATTCCAGCCTCTGCAGTTCGGGAAATGTGATTTGTCCTGAATGCGCGAATTGAGAAGTTACCCAGACGACAGAGAAAGAACATTACTGGCGGAGAAGGGCACGAACCTGTCGTGTAACAGGAATGCGACCCCATCGAATCGGTCATCCGGGCCTCGTGCTCAGGATCTCATCATTGTTGGAACTTCGCAGTGGCCTTCCGAAGCATCGTAGTAGTCATCGACAAAAAGTCGTGAATCAGTTTCAAGTCCTTCTCGCTATACGAGGCGACCGACGTTCCTGCGAGGTCGCGCAGAGGTTTGTAGAGGCGCTCCACCTTTTTCTCGCTGCTTTCCATCGCATGGACGCTCACGCTTCTACGATCCCCATCGCCTCGTTTGCGCTCGACATAGCCAATGTCTTCGAGCCGATCGATGATAGTTGTCGTGGCGGCCGCGCTCATTCCCATTGCCTCTGCCAGACGCTTCGGTGTCATATCGCCCCGCCGATGCAACAAGCCCAGGGCTTTGAAGTCGGTCAGATTAAGTCCGAGCTTCCCGGCGATTGCTTGCTGATGCCGGATCAGCTCAAACGTAAATTCGCGAAAGTCAAGCAATTGCTCTTCTCGCTTGGACATCGATTTTCTTTCCGAAACTCCTTCGATCATCGTATCATCTCAATATCGAATCATAAAATAGGTTTGGAACGGAAGGGATCGTATGCCCATAACCACTCAGCAACTGTTCCTTTGCGCATTTGTCTTTTCGGTCGGAATGGGGATTGGGGGAGGGGTATACGAAACACGCGTTGTGTATCCAAATTGGGCCAAGGACCCCACTCCAGAGGGGCTTGGCGAGAAATTGGTTTCGTCTGGCCAAGCCGGAGCAGGCCGCCGGTATTGGCCACTAGTTTCCCCAACATCGGCATTGCTCGCCATTCTCAATGTATTTTTTGCGTGGCATCAAACAGGCTTGGTCGCGAACTTGTGGCTCATGTCTTCGGTCTCGATCATCCTCAAAAGTGTGACCACATATACGTATTTCGTGCCGACGTACATCCGTCGCATCTCGAAACCCGAAACGATGAACACCACGGCGCTACGCCGGATCGTCCGAACTTGGACGGCTCTAAGTCCGTTGCGGGTACTGGTTGAAATATTTGCATGGATCACTGGGATCGTGGCTCTACTCCTTTCCGGCAGAGCCTGAGCAGGTCGTCATATGGATCGGTTGGGATAAAGATGATTCAACTCACATAGGCCGAAGACTTTGCGCGCGAGTGGATTCGCGATAAGGCGCGTTCTCCATAAGCGCCCAATCGCCAATGCATCTTTGGAATTATGGCCGCTGTTGGAAGCGTGGTCGGGTGGCACCATTGGGACGACGAACCGGGGGATAGACGGAGCTTACTTTTCGTCTGTCCTCGGCTGTCTCCGAACAGCCACAGGTCTCCCGCGTCTCATCCGACACGCAAAGAATGATCGGGTATCGGCAACTACATCGACCAGCATAACCCGAATCCAAAACTGTTCATCTGGGCCGCAAAAGCTCGCGGCATCCTCGAAAAGGTCACTCGTGCTCAAGCCTGGTTAGATAAAAGCCTATCTGCGGAACGCACTACACTAGAATGTCAGCCTCATGCCGAGTTGTATCTCCCGATTCGGAGAGGCGGATGTTATCTTGCCAAAGGCAAGCGAAGACAGAGTGGCATTTGGCGACGACAGGCTCACCAGGTTCAATGCGTTGATCGCCTCTGCACGGGCCTGCAATTGGATGTTTTCAAGGAGATGGAAAGTTTTGAAAATGCCGAGATCCACATCCCGATATCCCGGGTTGCGGAGATAGTTATACGGTGTATTGCCATCCACACCATATGGCCCAATTCCCAGCCCCGGGCCGTTAGGGACAAATGCCGCAGTGTTGAACCATTCAGCGGCAACTGCCGTCCGGCTGCGGTGGGGATTGAGAGTCGCCTGCTGGCCCGGAACGAGATTTGGGCGGTTGTAGTTGGCCGTGCCGGCATTGGCATTGGCTCCTGTGGATAAATCCAGAGGCGTACCGCTGTTCAGGGTGATGATCGGCGCTATCTGCCATCCATTCAGCGCTCCGCCAAAAAATCTGTTCGTTCCGTGATAGTAATCTGGGTTCCATATTCCGGAAATATTCGCCATATTCTTCATATCCTGGCCGCAGAGACCACGATTTTCCCACAGAGCGTCATAATCCTGAACACCTGTTACCCCAATACCAGACGGGGCTGTGCTGCAAAAACTCTTACTCCAGACATAAAATCCATTCAGCATGATGTTACGGCTCATTCTCTTCTCGACAGTAACCTGGAGCGCATTGTAGGAAGCAGTCTGGTTGGAAACCTGCATTGACACGTCACCAAGAACTCCGGGGTCATAAGGACGTCGGTTGTTGATACTTGTCTGGGACGACGTAGCGCCCGGAACGTACCCCGGATAATTAACGTTGTTCTGAAAAGGAACATTATGAGTGAAATTTCCAACATATGCGATCGTGGTGCTCAGGTCACTCGTTACCTGCTGCTGGACTGAGGCGGTCATTTGATAGCTGTAGGGCCATTGGAAATTCAGCGAATTTCCGGCGATAGCCGCCGCTGGAAGAAACCTGGGATTTGACGCGCTGTAGTTGTACGGGAAAGGGTCGCCATTGGGAAACGATGTCTTGTTACCATAGACGTTTGTCAAAGAAGCGATGGAGCTGAATACCTGTTTTACAGCAAACGGTTGCGACTGTTCGGTTTCAAACCATTCGTCAGCGGAGAGGGCTCCATAGAATACACCGGCGGCAGCGCGAATAGACGTCTTTCCATCGCCGAAAGGATCGTAGGCGAATCCTGCGCGCGGAGAGATATGATGCAGCCGCAAGCCAATCGTGCCGCGACTCACGCCAGAGTCGCCCGGGAAGAGCAGCCCCAACGGCGCAGCGGGAACGACGATCGATTGACTTCCCGGCACAAAGGTTAACTGCCTGTTCCTCGGATCGGTAGGCGCCGTCTGCAGGTCATACCGCAAGCCAAGGTTGAGGGTCAGCCGCGGCGTCACCCGATAGTTGTCCTGGAAAAACAATCCGTAATACCAGGTATTGGTTGGTGAGGGCGCCGGTGTGTCCTGCTCCATCTGTTGCGGTCTACCGGTTACGAAGTCCGCGAGCGCGTTTTGCGTTGTATCTGGAGCGGACGTTGAAAAATTAAATACTCCGTAGTTTTGCAATATAGCAAGTGCATTTTCTTTATCCAACGACATTTCGCCGCCGAAGACGAGCGCGTGTTTGCCGACAGTTTTGGTAAGGACGTCACGGGGAGAATAAAAATTCGTAACAACTGGACCCGCGAAGGATTGCCCAAGATCAAAGTAGCCGCTCACGTTGAGCGCTGGGAGCGATGATGGCCCCTGGATTGTATAGCTGGACCCAAGATCACCCAGAGATGTTTCCGGAGTGTTCAGGCGACCGCCGCTGACTCGCGTATAGGTCAGCCATACCTGATTGACGAGGGATGGGCCAAGAATCTGCGTATCGCTAACATTTACATTTTGCTGTCGCGCGGAGGAAATCTGCATGGAATATGGGAGGTTTCCGCCGGCAAAATAGGTGTAGGCCGACTTCAGCGTAAAGTAGCTCACCTCTAAATGGTTGTTGGTAGATACCTGGTGGTCGAACTTACCAAGATATTCGTCCGTATCGTACGGACTCGATATGTATCCTTTCCATTGATTGCCGGCGGCATTTGAAGGCGGAACGTACTTATTGATGATGTTGGTCGCCGTGGGATCCAGATCGCCCGGCGGAATCCATCCCGGTATTCCGTTGTAGTTATAAACCAGGCCGGTGAGTGGATCGATCGGTTTGATTTTCGATAGCGAAAAATTGCCCGTTCGCTCAAGCGCCGTCGGAACCACAGCGCCCGCCACTAAGGCGCTGGTCGTTTGCCGCAAGCCGGCATAACTGAAAAAGAAGAATGTTCGGTTGGGGATGATCTTTCCGCCGACAGCGCCTCCGAACTGATTCCGGTGGTACGGCGCGCTTGTGATTGCGTTCCAAGGCGTTGCGTTGAAGACTGTGTTTCTTACAAATTCAAATAAGGATCCGTGCAATTGGTTAGTGCCAGAACGGGTTAACACGGTAATGACGCCTGCGGAAAAGCGGCCATATTGGGCGCTATAGTTGCTCGTTTCCACTCGAAACTCTTGCAACGCATCCGGATTGGGGATCGGATTCCCATAATTCCGATTCCCGGTCATATTGATGCCGCCGTCCAAATAGTAGCTTACCGAGCCTACGCCCGCGTCGAAACCTCCGTTGATCTGTGTTTGCTGGGACGGAAGTCCCATGACAAAATTGCCGCCGCCAGCCGCACCAGCGCCACTGTTAGACGTAGACGACGCCTGGACGCCGGGGGTTAGCGTCAACTCCTGATAGACGTTGCGATTGACAAGTGGAAGGCCCAGGATCTCACCCGACCCGACAACGCGGCTAACTTCAGAGGTACTCAGATTGATGAGAGGTGGAGCGGCGGATATGACGACGGTTTGGGTTTGTTCGCCCACTGCGAGCGTAGCGTCGACCTGTCGTGTCTGATCCACCGTCAGCACGATATTTTTTTGCACGAAGGTTTTAAACCCTGGTGCGGTTACTTGAAGAGAGTAACCGCCTACCGCAAGATACTCGAGTCGATATTCTCCCTGCGCGTTCGATGTCGCCGACTCCGATAATCCAGTTTCATCGCCTATCACCTTCACCGTGGCCCCGGGTATGCTGGCTCCCTGCGCATCAAATACTCTGCCCACCAGTGTTCCCGTAATCTGCTGCGCCATCCCGCGAAAGGATCCCATAGCAAGACACACCGCAATAAACAGAAGAGTAAGAACAATTGTTTTCGTTTTCATTGAATCTTCCCTGATGTTTATGGTCTCGACCTGGGCCTACAGACCTGTAGCCGTTTCGATCAGTAGGCAGGTCCTTTATTTAGGCACCGACATATATAGTTCGTGGATAGTACAAATGTCAACAGGAATTTCCCCGCACCCATCCGCCGGTGCTTTTGCACAGAAATTGTCAAGGCTGCCGACAGCGCTGGGGGTGACAACGGTCATAGGCCAACGACGGGAAATGCGGGCAGCGAACGCAAAATATTGCGTCGCGAAGAAGGCTCTATAGGGGGCTCTCGTTCATCACCAGCGCCATAGCGCTTCGCAGTCGCGCGGTGTTTCCTTCCAACGAGGGTCGAACTGTCGGCGTGTGCGCCAGTGGGTCTTGCTTCATCTCCGCCTGCACGGAGGGGCTAAAGAGGTACCATGCCATTGTCACTTCACCCACGATAACGATCTCGCTCGGAGCGAGCGCTGATGCGATCATCCTCAGGCCCCTGCCCAAGGCGTGCGACATCTTCTCAATGGCTGCGAGGGCGCCGGGGTTGCCGTGCTGCGCCATTTCGATCAGGGCATCGAAGGTCTTCGGTCGGTCGCTCCCGCTGATCTCCTGGAAGTAGCGAAGCCCTGCGCTGTTGGAGGCCGTTGTCTCCCAACAGCCATGTCTGCCGCAACCGCACATGCGGCCGTTGGGCTCAACTTGCACGTGGCCGAACTCGCCGGCCATGCCGCCCTCGCCACGGAGTAGGTGACCGTTGGCGAAGATGCCTGTGCCGATACCCTCTGAAACGTTCACTACCACCAGATCGTGCGTGCCATCACTCTCTCCAAACCATACCTCCGAGAGGGCGCAGGCGTTGGCTACATTGTCCATCTCGACGCGAAGGCCGGTTGCGCGCTCCATGCGCGACTTTAGACTGAGCGCAGACCAGTTCAGATTCGGCGCGAAAAGCGGCTTCTGAAGGACGCGATCCATACGTGCCGGAAGAGTGATGCCGACGCCGTCGAACGATTTGTCGGAATTCGCCGCCATCAATTTCTTGACTGCCGATGTGATGGCGTGAATGGCCTTTGCCGAGTCCTCCTGCAGCGGGACCAGATTTTGCGCGATGATGCGCCCGCCGATATCCGTGACAGCCACAGTGGTGCGCAGTGGATGGACATCCACCGCGATCACGGCGCGTTGATTGTTAAGTTGAAGAAAAGTTGGTCGACGTCCACGGGGCAGCTTACCTGTGGCACCCTCCACGATCCAACGCTCTTTGATGAGGTCCTCGACTATCAGGGAGACGGTGCTCCGCTGCAGTCCGGATATGCGAGCAATGTCCGCGCGAGAAAGCTGCTGGCGAATACGAATGAGGTTGAAGACGAGGTTGCGATTGATCTGCCGCGGCGTCGTGTTGGACGCGCCCTGGTGGCGAGTGAAGTTGAAGCGCTGAGGTGGATGCGTCATTCCGAGAGTCTTCAAGTTCGTCAGAATGACGAACCGCGGACGAACCGGGGGACAGACGAAAAGTAACCCACTGTGTTTGCGAGGTTACTTTTCGTCTGTCTCTGGCTGCAAAGGGTCAGGCTCTTTTCGTCAACGAGGAACGTCACCCGTCCGTCGACAACGTAAGACCATTCCTCCTGTTTGAAATGCAAGTGCAGTGGAGGCCCCCCTGGCCTGAGGTTGCGGTGCTCGATTACGAAGAGATTGCCACTCGTCTCCTGTGTGCCGACCTTGAAGGCCAGTTCGCTGAAGCCGAGGGAGTGGAGATTGCCAAAGCGGTCTTCGCCGGCAGTGACGGGGTGGAGCTCGGGCGCGGAGGCTGGAATCGCGAGCGGGTTGGTGATAGCGACGGCCGGGGGGACGCGAAGAAAGGAACGGCGGTGCATAGGCGTTATCGTCCTCTCAGAGATCTCAAAGGAAAGTGCGGGCAGTGTAGCAGAAAGGATGACCGGAATCACCCTGCCTGCCCTAGTTGCCGCTCCGCCGCGTGTTTCTTGCCCCCGGACCTAACTTTGGACCTGACCTGGGGACGGGGCGGTCCCCCCGTTTTCCCCTGTGGGTGCGACCCACTCGAGGTCCACGCCCACCCAGGTTGGGGAGGGCGTGGACTTCCATTCAGGGAGCCTTCCATAAGAAAGCAACCAACAATCTAGTTGCCTCTGGCACCTCCTGAAACAGGGACGGTGTCGTGTGGTTTAGCGGCAGCCACGATGACGCGCGAACGGTCGACCGCAAGGTTATAAACGAAATCCTGTGTCTGAATCGAGCTGAGTAAGTACTGCTTCCCAGCCTGCTTGAAATCAACGTGTGGTTTGTAAGAAGAGGGGCTGCCGATCGAAAGAGGGAGCACAAACACACTAGCAGCATTGTTCACGTTAGTGATCAGCAGCACACCGTATGGATCAGCCGACAAACTACTCACTTTGTATGTGCCTGCAGGGAGTGTTTTTCCGCCAACCACAAACTGGAAGGGCATTTTGGCAACAATCTCAGGCCGAGTCTCCGCTTTGGCAGCCACACCCAGCCCAAGAAGGAAAATGACTGCGATTAGAATCCTTGCATACTTCTTCATAAGTTATCCTTTTAAGAGTTCAGTTATCGTTGCTGATCCGTGCGGCACGTCGCCCTTTGTTACGCCAGGCTGGTGCTTGGCATCGGGCTTCAGCAATCATTCTCAAAACGTACCAGTTCGGCCGACAAACCTTGTCACGTCCGAGTCACAGTCTTGTCATATCGTGACCGTCAGGACTAAATAGCACGGTGACGCTGCTGGCATCCGGCGTGCAGATAGTTGCGTTGGGTGTCCACGTCGAGCCATGAGCATACGTCTCGCCTGTCCGCACAGTACAGATTCGAATGAACATTGTCCCAAGGCCATCGCATGGATAGACTTTTGATCCTCTGCGACTATTCAGATCCTGGGCTGGGCAGACGGAGATTATCCCATTAGAGGCATCGGGTCTTTTATTGCGAAGCTGTTTGTGGGCCCAGGGCGCTGTGATTGTCCTTTCGGCATGTCTGACCCGGCGTGGCATCCGTCAAAAAAGAGACGCTTTTCTGACAATCCCATGACAAGTAGCGGTATCGCTCGCGCTTATTGTGAACCTAGGTCACATCCTCGCGTGAGACCCATCTTCCCAAAATCAATGGCAGGTAGAACAAGTATGGAAAATCCATCGAGCAACGCGAAACATGCAGTGGAACGCCCAATCACATCGGGGATGGAAGCAAAACTCGAGTCTACGTCCAAGATCGAGCAGTTCTCAGCTACGCAACTTGGAAATTTGCGGACGGCACTGATGGACTCCGGAATTGACTCCTGGCAAGCTGCGGATGTGCTCAGCAACTTCCTCACTGGGCGCGGTTACGGCGTCAGCCCGCAAAGGGCACGCGACGCGATTGCTCGTCTGGAAGGCACGGATCGAGCTCTGGATTGCATGCAGGAAGAGTTGGAGCGAGTGGCCGTCGTGATGTAGCGGAAGCATTCCGCCCTGGAAATCATGATCTTGCAGACGCTTCGGACCAACGCGAGAGCCATGCGGATGCCCATCTCCTGGGTGCGCTGCTCGACGCCAATTCGATAGCTCGCACTTCTATCTATCGTGGGAGTACTAATGGGTAGAAGCGAAAGCGATGACCATTCTCTCCCCGAAGTCCGACCTTCCCCAAGGCACGCTGGACCTCCTCCTGCTGAAAATCATCGCCGTCCAACCGACGCATGGTTATGCAATTGCACAGCGGCTGCAGCAGATTTCCCGCGAGATCGTTCAGGTTCCGGGAGGTTCCCTGTATCCCGCTTTGCATCGATTAGAAAATCGGGGCTTAGTCAAGTACAGCAAATCGCTCTTGTATCAAGGTTAAATGCAGCGCGACACCTGGAAATCAAATCGTTGTGGTCGCGGGCGAGACCGACTGGACGATATGCATGTAGCGGGGGTCCTTTCGAAGCGATTGCAGGTCGGGAAAGGACGCAAGCTGGACGTCGGTGGCGCCTCTCCGAAAACAAGCAGCGACCGTGGTCAACGCCTCCTCCCGTTTTCCGAGGAGGTCCAGAATCCTTGCTTTGTAAAGCTGTGAATCCATGTCATAAGCTCCAAGCGATTCGGCTCGCGCAATGAGCGAAGGAGCGTCTAGCGGGCTGCCTGACTTCACTTTGTAAAGAGCAAGCAGCATCCACTCCGGACCATCGGTCGCGTTCGTTAGGAGATGCCGTTCCGCCTCCTTCGCAGCCCGCAGATAGGCATTGGTCGCGTCGCTCTGGTGATTGTGCAAAGAAGAGTAGCAATCGCCAAGCTCCAACCAGACAATATCAAGTGCCGGATTCAGTTCCGTCGCTTTGCGGGCGAATGGCAATGCCTCAGCAAACTTGCCCTGGTAACGCATCGCAAGAGAAAGGTTCAACGCCGCGGCATCAGAGTCAGGATCCAAGGCCACGCTCTTCTTCAAAGTTTCTGTCCCTTCAGCGAACTCTCCAATCTGCAGATACTCCCCGCCAAGATTGCTCAATTCCACTGAGCTTCTGGGCGCGGCCAGGCTCGCGGCGCGGAAAGCCTGGATCGCCTCCTGATACTTCCCCTGTCCGTGTAATCCATTGCCAAGTTCGTTGTAGGCGATGAAATTGTTAGGGTGCTCCTTCAATACCCTGTGAAGAGTCTTTTCGGCGTCTTCCCACCGATTCAGACGGGTGTAGATCATGGCCTGCCATACCAGTGTTGATGGATTGGATGGATCCACCGAAAGCGCCCTGGCAATCTCTCTCAAGGCCCCTTGCTGGTTCCCGGAGAATTCGAAAATGGACGCCAGCGCGAGATGTGCCTCCGCGAGGTCCGGAGCCAGCCTCAGCGCAACCTCGCAATTTGCTCGGCCGAGGTCAAGAGCAGCGGGGCTTAATCTAACCATATAGAGGAGCCCGTATGCTCGCGCCAGCTTTGCATAAGCAACCGCATAGCGGGGATCCAGTTCCACCGCCTGCTTATAATTGTCTATAGCCGCGTCGAGCCCTTTGAAGTCTGGCTCCTTCATCAGACTCTCGGCCAACTGAAAGACGGTAAAGGCCGCCGCTGACTGCGTCCCTGGCTCCGTTCGGCCTTCCTTCTGCAGATAAGGCACTAGATTGAGCAGCGACGCTGCGGCCTGAACGGCTTTTTCCGGCAGGGATGTTATCTCAGCCCAAGTGCAGGTCAGTTTCTTTTCTCGAAGTGGCTGATTAGTTGAGGGATCCAGCACTCGCAGCGAGAGTTGAAAGTGCGCGGCTCCTGGCAAACCAGAGGCGGCCAGCACCAGGTTTGCTCCCAGGGGGTCACAGACTTCTTTCAAATGGGTCGCTCCCGCGGTGTTCATGCTCACGTCCTCCGGCGAGATTACGAAGAGATCCCTGTCAAGCGTCTCGAAACGTGTAAGTTCGCGTTTAATTGCACTCAGGACGCTGGTTAGCATCGGTGTGACGTGGATATCGGAAGTCTTCGGCCATGTCAACAACGCGACGAAACGCTTGCTGGGCAGCGGTCGCAGAAGATCTTCCAAGTCATCCCATTTCCACCATGCGCTGCCGGCAATGACGCCAAGAGTCGCTACGGCCGCGCCGGCAAAACGACGCCGGGTCCACAATTCTCTAGTTGGGTACTTGATATGGAGCGAGCCGAGTGCGCGCTCAAAAGCCTGGCATCTTCGCTGCGAATCCAGATCGAGGCATCCCGCGATCAGCTGCACGCAAAACGAAGGGACGCCTAACGTGTTCAATCGTGGACTGACGATAAGCGAGGAGCTGTCTGGCGCCACACTCGGCTTCTGTCCGGTAAAAATCTGGTGCAGAACCACCCCGAAGGCGAAGAGATCGCTAGCTTGCGAGGGCGGCCGGCCCAGGTATAGTTCCGGGGCCATATAGTCGGGTGTTCCGGCTACCAGCCCCTTACCTGAAAAGGATGCTTCGGACTCATACGCACGAGCTAAGCCAAAATCTGTGATGCAGAGCCGAACATCCGGACCGGCGCCATCGAGCACGATGTTGTTAGGCTTAATATCCCGGTGGATGATGCCGGCAGCATGGATGGCGGTCAGCCCGGCGGCCATCTGCCTCAGGATCGCCACTCCTTCCGGAATCGATATGGACGGAGTCCTCCGCAATCGCGTCGCGAGGGTTTCGCCCCGCAGAAGCTTCATCGTTAAGAACAAAAAGCCAGGGGCCTCCTGCTCACAACGAAACATGTCATAGATTGGGCAAAGATTTGGGTGGGTAACTTCCCTCGCAAGCAATACCTCCCGCTCGAAACGTTGCCGTAAGGAGGGATCATCGGCGATGTGAGGAAGAATAATCTTCAGGGCAACGTGGACGCCTTGTAAGAAGCTGTCCGCCGCCTCATAGACTTCGCCCATCCCCCCTCTCGCGATGAAACGTACGATGAGGAAACGATCGATCAGGACTTGACCGGGCTTGAGTTGCCCTGGAGACGGCGGCGACAGTGAAGCAATTATGTCCGCACCTATGGAACCGGTCGTACTGTTGACGTGTGGAAGCCGCGTCCCGGGTTGTTCAACAAAATCAAATGGCGAATGCTCAAGAAAGCTGCCGGCATGCTCATCCTCGATCAGAAGTTGTTCTACCTTGCGCCTCAGGTCGGGGTCGCCGCACACCTGACCGAGGAAGGCCTCTCGCTCGGCAGGCTTGACCGCCAGCGCAGCCTCGAACAGTTCCTCCACGATCTCTCGTTGACTAGCCATATTTCCCGGTTACCGCAAAGCGCTTATTTTAAACGGCCTATATCAGGATATGCCTGGTTGATAGTAAACCTGGCCAAGTGCCGGCGTCGGCAGAAAGAACCGTTCATTGCATTGTCTCCTTTCACCGATTGCTTCGAACTCCGATCCGCATTCAATCTGTTAAGCGAACTTCACTGAAAAAAAGGGCCAACCTACGCTCCAATTCGGCCAAAACTCCTTCCGATGGGGCTTCGCCGCCTCCTCAGATGGATCGGGGCTCGCGAGCGATTGCCGGAACGCCTGGCCCGGAAAGATCGAAGGCTCTGTCACCAAGTTCGAGCCAACCATTAGTCGTCGATGGGCGGGTAGCCGTCATAATTTTGCACTCTGCTTCTCATTGTCGCCAGCGTCCTAACTCGAATTGGATGATGCTTTCTTCATCGCTCCTGGTGGATTTATCGAGATACCAAGTATATTATTGTGTCCTCTAAGAGGAGGACGCCGTGACCGAGGAGAAGAAGCCAACTGAGAAAACCCTCGAAATGCGAGTTGCAGCTATCGAAGACATCCTCGCAAAACGCCAGATCACAGAAGAGGAGATGAAGACCTACGAAAAGGTCAGCAATCTGCTGTACGGGCCCTCCCACCAGTGCCACTACCCCCAGCCCCAGCCCGACCATCCCCCGCGCAGCGTGTGCTACCCATCCCCGACCCCGCCCGACTACGGCGGTAGAAGCGTGTGCTCCCCATCCCCGACCCCGCCCGACTACGGCGGTAGAACACAGTGCGGGGCCGCCTACATCGGACCGTGTTATTTCTGCCGCCCGGCGTGTTATGAGTGTTTCTGCGCCCCCTGTTCATCCTACGGCGGAGGCGGCTTCGGAGGCAGATTTGGGGGTTTTGGGTTCTAGGGTTCCAACTCTCGCAGTCAAGCCCTTGATGTGCGGTCCGTTTTCGACAGACGTGGCGTCGCGTCCTCTGCTCGACTGCCGCGCTGAGCCGTCGGGACGGCTAAGCTGATGTGCGCATCGATAAGAAGTTCTTAGCTTACCGGTGTAGAGAAATCGTTCCGCCGGCGACATGGAGACCGAAATAGATGTCCGCCAGTCAGTGCCGGCTTCCGCGAATCCCGAGCCATTATTACGTATATTGTGACCCGCCAGACAAAAACGGAGAGGAGTTACTCCACTTTGTTTCCTCGCAACGCAGGGTGAAGCTGAAAGGCCGCTCCTTCCGCGAATTTGTGCAACAGGTAGTGCCCTTGCTGGATGGGCGTCACTCATTTGCAGAAATCCTCGCCGAAGTGAATGACTTGTTTCGCGCAGAAGACTTAGCGGCCTCCCTTGATCTGCTCCTTGCCAATGGGCTGCTTGAAGACCCATCCGACTGGCAATTGGATGCCGGCGCTCAAGATCGTCTACGCCCTCAGCTCAACCTCTTGCACGACTTCTTCATGCAACCAATGGAGTCTCAGAAACGACTCAGCCGGGCATGCGTGACCGTCTTTGCCTTAACCGGAGTTGGAACGGCGGCGGCGCGATCTCTGGTTGCCGCAGGAATAGGCGAAGTGCGGTGCGTTGACGATGCCGTCGTGGGGCCTGCGGATATGTATTTCTCCCCGGAGTTCACGTCCCAGGACCGTGGGACACTGCGCTGTGACGCCATGCGGCTACATTTTGATCGTGAAGCCGCCCAGGTGAATCTTAAGACCCACACCGCGCGGCTGCTGGATGAGGCGGCCATCGAGGAAACAATAGCTGGCTCTGACTTCGTCATTAACTGCACCGACGAGGGTAACGTTTCTCTGATCTATAAACTCAACCGTGTCTGCTGGCGCAACAAGATTCCTTGGATCAGCGCAACCGCATCCGGTCTCGAGGTTTTGGTAGGTCCCACGGTATACCCAGGGGAGACGGCCTGTTACCTGTGTTACCGGATGCGCATGGTCGCGTGTGCGAACGATCCTGAAATGAGTTTCGACTTTGAAAGCTTCCTGGATCGTCGCAGGTCAGATGACAGTAGTCACCGCGCCAATCTTGTATTTGGCACGGCGATGGCCGGCCAGCTCGCCGGCGTGGAAGCGCTCAAAGCTCTCATCCAAACAGACCTGGTTGCCACACGGGGACGCGTTCGGGTATTCGATCTGCGCGATTTGAGTTCTACCATGCACGTTGTTCTGCGCAAGCCCTGGTGCCCGGCCTGCTTTGCGAATTGGGATCAGGAGACTGGCTGATGAACGCCGGCACAGCAGAGACCCACCGAAAGCGGGCGCAGTTGCAATCGCTGCTCGAGCTGGTCAGCCCGCGAACAGGCATCGTGAAATCGCTGGAGCTGCACGTCAAGAGCGTGAACGAACCCCCGCTACCCGTCATCTGCGACGCACGTTTGTCGCATTTCGATTTTCGCAAGACGGACGCGATGGAGCGTGGAGCTTCCGGGAAAGGCATGACCGCAGAGGATGCAATGCTGGGCGCTGTGGGAGAAGCAATTGAACGTTACTGCGCCTCGCACACCCCGTTAAAGCAGATGCGGCGCGCGCGCGCTGCCGATCTGGCCGGAACGATCCTTCCCACCGAGTTCGTGCTTTATTCGCGCGGCCAGTATGCCCGGGAGGGCTTTCCTTTCCGGCCTTGGCAGGCGGAAGCAGCACTCTTGTGGACAAGAGCGACGGAGTACGGTTCCGCGCAACCGGTTTGGGTCCCAGCCCCCCTTGCTTACCTGACCCAGCCGGGCGACCAGCCACAGGACCTTCTGTGCGCCTCCACTTCAAGCGGTTTTGCTGCCGGCCCGGACTTGGAATGGGCCTTGCGCAACGCGGTTCTGGAAATGCTCGAACGGGAGGCTTTTATGATTACATGGCTGAACCGGCTCGCCGTTCCTGAAATCGACTACTCTGCATCCGGCGGAATTGCAGGCGAGATCCGTAGCGCCTTTCAGCACTGGGGCACAGAGGTAAGAGCGTTCAGTCTAGCCACGGATATGCCGGTATCGGCAGTAATGGCAGTGGCCCTCGACCAAACAGGGGCAGGACCGGCAGCGGTCATAGGATTAGGTTGTGAACTTGATCCCGAGCGAGCCTTGCGCCGGGCGTTATTCGAGATTTGCCAGATGCACGAAACTTCCAGGAAGATGTGCGGCCAAGGTGTTGCAGACGGCCTGAATACCTACTCCGACGTGTCTACACTCGAACATCACGCAGCCTACTTTTTCCGCCGTGACCATTTGCATGAACTCGAGTTCCTGCTCAAACCCGCCCGCAAAGTGCGGGTAGAAGAACTTCACTCTTCGGCCGGGCAATCAGTTCAGCAGGATCTTGAGGTCTTACATCGTGGCTTGAACCGTGCCGGCTGCCGACTTTTTTTTCGCGACCTTACCACTCCGGATGTGCTTCCCTATCCAATCCGGGTTGTACGAGCATTGATTACCGGGATCCAGCCGATCCACTTCGGGCACGGTCTGGAGCGCCTTGGTGGCCGTCGGCTCTATGAGCTGCCTTTGAAAGCCGGTTTCACGGAGAGGCCCACTTCAGAAACATCGCTCAATGCGTGCCCCCACCCCCTTGCCTGAAGGTGACCCATGTTGCTCTTTGACGATGCATTTGCGCTGAGCTTGCTGTTTCACCTGAACTCGGAACCGTGGAACAATACCAAGGCGTACGCTATGCCGCAAGCGCACGAGCAGTTCAAGACAATAGCTTCTTCAGAGCCGGCGGTTGCCCTTCCGGAGCCACCGTCTTCGGCATTGATGGAGCTGATAGCCGCGCGCCAGTCGTGTCGCAACTTTATCCCTGGAACGATCCTCTTGCATCAACTCGCAGCCATTCTGCATGCAGGCTATGGCATCACTGGACTACGGGAGTTGCCCGGAGAGTTCCTTGTGTTTCGGCGCGCGGTGCCCTCTGCCGGGGGGCTTTATCCGCTGGAATTATACGTAATTTGCAACCAGGTGGAGGGCACCAAACCGGGTCTCTATCACTTCAATGCGCGCGACCGCGCTCTGGAGTACATTTGCGGTCCCATCTCCACTGCCGACCTCTTACCCAGGCTCATGCAGCAGACCTTCATCGAACATGCAGCGGCATTCATCTTCATCGCAGCCGTCCTACCCCGGACCCTGAAAAAATACGGCCCCCGCGGATATCGCTACCTGCTCATGGAGGCGGGTCATGCGGCCCAGAACATCTGTCTCCGCGCTACGGAACTGGACCTGGCTACTCTCTGTCTGGGTGGATTCTCTGACCATCAGATAAATTCACTGTTAGAGCTGGACGGGCGCAAAGAAGTCGCTCTGTATGCGATAGCCCTAGGACACGGTCTCACAGACCATTCGGGTCGTGAAGGGATAATAGGAAAACAATAAATCATTGCAGTAAACATTGCGAGATTGGAAGAATTCAATTACACCGCGTGTGAATTGAGACTGACTGGAAGTGGCTACTGCTGGCAGCGAATGACCTAGCAGGACTGATGCTCGCTGCACGACAATGCGAAGCCTGCCGACTCTTACTTCGCTAGCACCGCGCCCTCGGACAAGACGCTTCCCAGATACAACGTCAACACTTTTTTGAATTCAGCCACAACCAGGATTTTCCCTTTGGGATCGGCTTCCCCATAGAGTGTCATCATGCCTCTGACTATCTGCAGAGATACCTTTGCAGCAAGTAGAGACTGTTCCCTCGAAAGCGAAGGATTCTTGGCCTGAAAGGCATTTGCGATTGCGATTCGTGAAGCCTTTCGGGCAGCAGGGTCGCGGCGAAAACGGATTGGCGCGGCCAGCAGGCTCAGATAAGCGGGACGCTCCCGGACGAATTGGGTGATGCGCTCGATGAACCGATCGGCGAACTCCGCGTGGGTCAGCATCTCCGCCTGTTCCATCAACGGCTTCCAATGCGCCTCCACCTCCTGGGAATACTGATTCACCAACGTGAACGCGATGGACTGTTTATCCGGAAAGTAGCTGTAGAGTGCGCCGATAGAAGACCCGCTTCGCTCCGCGATCGCAGTCATAGTCGCTGCTTCGTAACCGACTTCGACAAAGAGCTCTGCGGCCGCGTCGAGAAAACCCGCCAGCCGGCGCGTCGAGCGTTCCTGCTGCGGTACGACGCGAACGGGATTTGACGAAATCGAGGGCATCCTCATATTCTAAATCAAGAGAAATTGAGGATACCCTCACTTTTCAAACATTTTCAACAAAGAGGAACCATGGCAGAACTCCAGCTCGACCCTAAAAAAACCGCACTCGTTCTCATCGATCTGCAGAATGCCATCGTCGGCATGAACCCCGTGCCGCATACTGCCGCACAGGTCGTCGAAAACTCCAAAAAACTTGCCGAGGCCTTCCGCGTTCACGGCGCTCCCGTCGTCTACGTCCGCGTCGATCTCAACGACTTCATGAATCTTCCCGTCGACCAGCCGCACAATCTGGGCGATAAGCCGCTGCCTGCCGCAGCGTCGGAGATCGCTCCGTCCGCCGGTTTCCAGCCCGGCGACATCCTCGTCACAAAGCGGCATTGGGGCGCCTTCGGCGGCACCGACCTCGAGCAGCAGCTCAAATCCCGCGGCGTTGACACGGTCGTCCTCACCGGCATCTCCACCAACGCTGGCGTCGAGTCCACCGCCCGCCAGGGCACCGGCCTCGGCTTTGCCTTTGTGCTCGTCGAAGATGCCTGCTCCAGCCAGAACGCCGAGCATCACCGCTTCGCCTTTGAAAATATCTTCCCGCGTCTCACTCGCGTTCGCTCCACCGATGAGGTCCTGGCCTCCCTTGCCTAAGGTCTCTGCCGAATCCGGCGGACTCGACCCATTGGTCTGGAAGATCACGGCTGTCGCGGTACTCGGCTCTTTTCTCGCGCAGCTCGATGCGACCATCGTCAACGTATCGCTCTCCAGTCTCGCCGTGGATCTGCACAGCAGCCTCACGGCGATTCAATGGGTCACCAGCGGCTATCTTCTGGCACTCGCTCTTATGCTCCCGCTCAACGGTTGGCTGGTGGAGCGCATTGGAGCCAAATCTCTCTACCTCTGGTGCTTCTCAGTCTTCACGCTCTCCTCAGCTTTATGCGGGCTGGCCTGGTCAGCGAACTCCCTGATCGCATTTCGCATCCTCCAGGGCATGAGCGGCGGACTGATGGCTCCGATGACGCAGATGATGATGGCGCGTGCTGCCGGAAAGCATATGGCGCGCCTCATGGGCTACGCGGCTGTGCCAATCCTGATGGGGCCGATCCTTGGCCCGGTCATCGCCGGTGCCATTCTGCAACACGCCTCTTGGCGCTGGCTCTTCCTGGTCAACCTGCCGGTCGGTATATTGGCAATCGTCCTGGCGGTTCTCTTTCTGCCCAATGATCGCGAAGAGACCAAATCAAGAGAACTCGATCTTCCTGGCTTCGCCCTGCTCTCTCCTGGACTCGTGCTCTTCCTGTACGGATCGGATCATCTGGGCGAGCGCATCGGTCTTACGACTCTTCTGATTTCCATCGTTCTGCTTGCGGCCTTCTTCAGG
Source organism: uncultured Acidobacteriaceae bacterium (assembly GCA_963711525.1). Classification (GTDB taxonomy): domain Bacteria; phylum Acidobacteriota; class Terriglobia; order Terriglobales; family Acidobacteriaceae; genus PALSA-350. The sequence goes on from CAVQEO010000002.1 coordinate 323,306, forward strand.
ATGGCCATTCGAAAAGGGGACAAGGCGCTCATCGATCTTCAGCTATTCAAGAGAAAAGCCTTCTCTGCGTCCGCCACCACGCAGTTCATGTCGAACGGAATCTCGTTCGCGGGCCAAATGCTGATTCCGATCTATCTCATCCGCGCCTGTGGCCAATCACCGAGTGCGACGGGCTGGTTGCTGGCTCCGCTTGGAGTGGGGATGATCTGTTCCTATCCATGGATAGGAGCCCTGACGCAGCGGTTCGGGATACGAAAGGTATCGGCTGGAGGCGCATTTCTGGCCTTCGCAGCCACGCTGCCATTTATCTGGCTGGCCAGTCACGGAGTTGTACTCGCCGTGCTCGCGTGTGCTCTCTTTGTGCGTGGGATAGGCCTCAGCGCGGTCGGCATTCCCTCCATCTCGGCTGCATACGCTTCTGTGAGAAAACAAGACCTGCCAATGGCGACAACCTCGCTCAACATTGTGCAACGTCTCGGCGGACCGACTTTGACTACGCTCTGCGCGACCTTCCTGGGATGGAGGTTGGGGATGGCACAGTCCAGCGCCAGCCTCTCCAGCGCATTTACCGCTGCCTTTCTTCTACTCTGCGGATTACACGCTTTCCTGTTTGCTGCCGCCCTGAGATTACCTCTTTTCCTGGACAAGGCGACAGAACAACCTCTTGCAGAAGAATCGCCTGCCTTATTGGAGATGATGTCCGAGTAATTGAACTTGTGGAAGCCATTCGCTCATTCGATAACCTAAACTTCCGGATTACGGGCGGGTTACGGCTAACCGGAAACTGAATCTCAACTGTTGATAACAGGGCAATGCACTCATTGAGGTCCCGGTACGCAGCTTTAACGCTCTCACCGGTTGGCGGCGCACCCATGTTCTACAGCAGGTGTGCACGTCGCGAACTGCGAACGATGCGAATGATAACGTCCTTTATCGTTTCTAAAGCAAACCTGCTCCTAAAGGCTCAACTTCCAGAGCGTTGCCACTAGAGCGCCTGTGGTAGCTATCGAGTACGCGCCCTACACGCCAAGTTGTCGACAGCAATTTACGGGTCAATGCCTCGAGACATGGGGCACCCGGTGAGCGCGGTCACTCGATGCGGAGAGCCTGCTGGGGGTCGAGGCGCGAAGCGCGGGTGGCAGGCATCCAGACGGCGAGGAGCGCGACCAGGCTTAATACGATCGGGACGGTTACAAATACCAAGGGATCCCAGGTTTTGACGCCGAAGAGGAAGCTGGCGATAAAGCGGGTAAGCGCGAAGGCCGCGCCGATGCCGATGACGACACCAACGATGGCGAGGCGCATGCCATGCCAGACGACGAGCGAACGGATGCGGGAGCGGTCGGCGCCGAGAGCCATGCGGATGCCCATCTCCTGGGTGCGCTGCTCGACGGAGTAGGCCATGAGGCCGTAGATGCCGATGGCAGCGAGGGTGAGTGCGGAGGCTCCGAAGATGGTCAGCAGGAGCATGTTGAAGTCCTGGCGCGCGGTGGAGTGGCCGACGACCTCGGTCATGGGACGCACGCGGGCGACGGGGAATCCGCCGCTGGCCTGGCGGAGCTGATTGGTGATGGCGGAGATGTACTGGTGGGGATCGCCGTGGGTGCGGACGAGCCAGACCATGGGGCCGATGTTGGAGTTGAGGGCGGTCATGCCGTCAGTGACCTGGGCGCTGGGGACGATCATGAGCGGGCGGGGATCGTTATTCAGGCCACCGTCGCGGATGTCGCCGACCACGCCGACGATCTGGCGGGCGGGCTCAGTGAACTGGGGGCCGACGCCTTTGCCGATGAGAAGCTGCTGGCCAACGGGATCGCCTTTGGGCCAGTATTTTTTCTCCATGGTCTCGTTGATGAGAACGACGCCAGGGGCGGAACCGGTGTCTTGCTCGTTGAAGACGCGGCCGCGCAGGATTGGAATGTGGAAGACGGCGAAGTAGCCCGGGGAAACGCTCGTCCAGCCGGCGCCGCCGTTCCATGGAGATTTGCCGTCGGGGGCGCGGCCGATGATGTTGAAGGGCAGGCCGTAGCCGCCTTCGAGAGGAAGGCAGCAGGTGAAGGCGGAGACTTCCACGCCGGGGATGGCATTGAGGCGCTCGCGTCCGTCATAGGCGACCTGGGCGACGCCGGCGGTCTTTTTGAATTGGTCGCCGGTGAAAGACATTTCGAGCGTGAGGACGTCGCGGGGATCGAAGCCGGGGTTGACATGGCGGAGGGCAATGAAGGTGCGGATGAGGAGCGCGGCTCCGATGAGGAGGACGAGAGCGAGAGAGACTTCGCTGATGACAAGCAGGGAGCGGGCCTTGCTCTGGCGGAAGCCGGTGCCGGAGCGGTTGCTGCTTTCCTTAAGGGTGGTGTTGAGATCGGGGCGTGAGGCGCCGATAGCGGGGAAGAGCCCGAAGAGAATGCCGGTGAGGAGGGCGATGCCGAGGGTGAAAGCGAGGACGCGCCAGTCGACACCGACAGCGGCTCCATGTTCGCCGATGCGGGGCAGGCCGGCGGGGCTGACGGCCAGCAGGGCGCGAACGCCGGCGTAGCCGAGGATGAGGCCGAGGATGCCGCCGACGAGGGAGAGGACGACGCTTTCGGTCAACAGCTGACGGATGATGCGTGCGCGGCCCGCGCCCATGGCAGCGCGAATGGCGAATTCACGCTTACGGCCGCTGGCGCGGACAAGGAGAAGGTTGGCGACGTTGGCGCAGGCGATGAGGAGAACGAAGCCGACGGCGCCGAGGAGGATGAGTAGGGACTTACGAGCGCCGGCGACAATAGAGTCGCGCAGCGGCTGGACGCCGAAGCTTTCTTTGGTGTCCTTATCCTCGGGATGAAGGCGGCGATACTGATCGGCGACGAGTTTCAGCTGGGCGTTGGCCTGGGCGAGGGTAACGCCGGGCTTGAGGCGACCGGCGACAAGGAAATAGTGGCCGAGGTTGGTGCTGTTGGGATCGATCCGGAAGGGAACCCAGATGTCGGCTTCGGGATCGGTGGCGAAGGATTTTCCCAGGACACCGATGACGGTGTAGGACTCGTTGCTGAGGGAGATACTGGTACCGACGATGTCAGGTTTGCCGCCGAACTTGCGCTGCCAGAAGCCATAGCTGATGACCACGACGTGGCCGCTGTTGGGAGAATCTTCCTGGGGAGTGAAGCTGCGGCCGAGGATGACGGGCGCGCCGAAGAGGCGGAAGTACGCTTCGGAAACGTGGATGCCGTGGACCTGCTCGGGAACGGCGCCGGTGAGGTTGAAGCCGGGACCACCGAAATCGTAGGCAGTGACATCCTGGAAGACGCTGGTCTGGGCTTTCCAGGTGTTGAAGTTAACCGGCGAGCCGACGGGGCTGTTGCCCTGCGGAAAGGTGTTCATGAACTGCACCATACGGTCGGGCTCGGGATAACTGAGCGGCTTAAGGAGGACGGCGTTGACGACGGTGAAGATAGCGGTGTTAACTCCGATGCCGAGGGCGATGGCGGCGATGGCGGTGATGGTGAAGGCAGGGCTCGCGACGAGCATGCGGAGGGAGTAGCGGAGGTCTTGCCGGAAATCACCCATGATGGCGCCACCTTTTAGTTCTTTGGTTCGGGGAATACGGGTCGTACCGGGTGAGTATACGTCGCAACCCTGGAATTGGTTCGCTCATGTTACGCATTGTCTTGACCTGGATTGGACGATCAACGCTCAATCAGTTTTCAGGCTCAAACCGGCAATTCTTGAAGGTCGATGCAGCATCTCTTCTTCCGCGAAGGGTGCGTTGCGAAATGACATCCAATAATTCTTGCTCCTGTTCTCCATAGAGGCTATGTTTACAATAGTCTTCTTCATATAGTATGTAGATTACTGCATGACGAAGGACTCTCAATACCGCGACCTCTTTCCGGGGGCCTTGGAGATCATGATCTTGCAGACGCTTCGGACCAGCGCGATGCATGGATACCTCTATGACACCTTTGCCGGCCACCACCACAATCGCACCCAGGAAATATTCCTCGGCACCCTTCGTTATCGCTCTGTTGAGATCCTTCAGTAGATCATCCACGCGTTCCTGTTGCCACGCCATGACCGTCGGTTCGTGGGAACCCGTAGATTCTTTTTAGTACTCAGAATGTTGCCAAGAGTTTCGGTATCGAATTCAATATTCGCCATTGCTCAGATGATCCCTCGGCTTTACATCATACGGCCCCACTGCGGCTTCAACCGGGCTTGCAGTTCCCGGGTATCATGCGTCCTTTTCGCGGACGGCGAAATACGTCAACCAGATGGTCTATTTGTGGCGAATTTGTACTTCTAGCACGGTACCCGGAGAACAGGAGTTCCGCTGTGGAGAGCTATTTCCAGGTCGGCCTCTAAAATCAATCTTCAATCGGGCCTCCCTCCCTGCAGTGGTTGCCCGTACATCATTTTTCGTCATCTTCTTTTGTCTCGGCGGCGAAGGGTAAAAGCATTGTTCTACAATTGCGGTGCAGCACGGTTCACTGCATCGTAAAACGTTCCCCACTCATTTTCGCGATGCGTCTTTGCCAAGAATGTCAAACCGGCAACGTGATCCTTGAGAGCCGGATGGCCTATGTCGGCAGTGAGCCCTTGAAATAACTTTGCTTTCCTGCGACCTTTTTCATCCCTTGGGGTCATCCGCCGGAGTTCCTCCAGAACGCCCGGAGCCAGCGGCGAATAGACCAAATCAGCAGTAAGCCTAGCCATAAGCATTGGCCTCTTGCTGCTGCCTTGCCGATACTCCCAGCCCCGAAGCCTGAAGACTTGCTGGTAAAGTTTTCCGGAATGTCTTTACCCATTTAGCTAGTTCTTTGCCGATGAACTTATCTAGTATTTGTTGAAGTGCCCTCCTCATCACGCACCTCTTGGTAGCCCGTCGCTTCATCCACCAACGCAACTATGCCTACCGAAGCGAGGGCACGCACTAGCATGTCGGCGGATTTTGCGAGATGGACTTGGTTGTGCCGCAACTTGCCGGCATCCCTAGCCTTCAGCGAAACTTCGCAAGACCTTCGGAACAACCCGGCTCTAATTCCGAAGCCGCCTCGCCCTGGGCCACCTTTGTACCAAATCGGCTTCGCCGTCTCTTCTAACTCCTTATCAATAAATGGCTTAAGGTTTGCAGCAGTCAGTAGAACAGGCAGTTCGCCGGCGCCCCGGCGATTTATGCCAGTGGGCGTAGACGCTCCCATCGCGCGGGCAAAGCCTTTTTGTGAGATGACTCGTGAACCATCCTTCAGGACGGCGCAACCGATACTCAAATCGCCAATTCGCAGCTCGCCAGTATGAGTTGCGCGAAGATTTGTATCAGCATCATCCCAACGTGCAAGGGCTGCTTTACGCGCGATTGCCTGTCTTTCCTCAGACGATAGCGCGTCGGCGCGAGCTAATCCGCCTCTCGCTCGTCCAATGGGTTCCTTGGCGTTGGCTTCCTGATCTTTATCATTCATGCTTGCATTGTGACGTTAGTTTGCAAGCATTGTCAATAGATATGCTTGCAAACTATCCTGGCTGTGGCGATGCTTGCTTGATGGATCTGGCTCTTGCGGCATTATCGGGGTGTGCTGTTTCCCCCAGGAGGTGAACTTTCCCTTTCGTATAGCTATGCCCGCCTCTCATTTGATCCCGTCGAATTAGACCTGGAAAGAACAGCGATCTGGCTTTCCGGTGAAATCTCGGGCGAGTGTCGCCTCGGATCGAGATAATGTTCAGGGAAACTCGCTCATCGGCGCAGCGACTCCCCGCAGCGCTAAGGGGTTGATGCTCGCTGCGGCGAGGTCGCCCGGACGGACAAACCCGGTGACAAACTGTAGGTTCTGAGAAAGCCAGATCCAGTTCGGCACGGCCCAATGGCAAAGCCGCCCACCCCAAAACGGCCAGCAAGTAAATCGGAAGACCTCGTTTTCCTTAATGTTCCCTACGACTCCTGGGCCTACCGTTGTACCCGTTTTCTTCGTATTGCAGCCGCGAGCAAGGATGAATCTTCAAATACCCTGGCCTCAAACACAGAACGTGTACCGGCACGTTTCAAGACCTCAGGAATCAAGCGGCGCAATTGCCGGTAGTTTGAAACCATTTCCGGCACACTAGGGCGTTGATTGGCACGCACAAATGCGTTGCATAACTCCCGCATAACGCCTTCTATGGTGCCGTCATGGATATTAAAGTCCGTTCCGTTAAGGTCACTGATGGACTTCTGAGTGCGGCGGTTTTTTGATTCCAAGACAAACCATGTGTGCTTTCGGGGATGGCGCTTCGCCCAACTTACGGCCAGTCCCAGTTCGAACGGCATATTGAATCGCGGCGTTGCCGGCGGATTTCGGTCCAGCTGCACCCGCGACAGATCGTGCACCGAATAAGAGCAAGACTGGACGAGATCGATGATCCGGTCCAGGCGCGCCTTGCCCCCAGGAATAGCGAGAGTTGCCCGAGGCTTGAGGCCAAGCTCGATGACGCCGACTATGTAAGCCAAGTAGAGACGCTCAAACTACGCGTCGTAGGGAATGTTCAGGAAAACTCGTTCGGGCTCAGCGTGCTGAGCGGCCATGTTTGCCAGCCATCCGCCGGGCGGACGCTTTCTTTGCCGCTTTTTTCACCCGGGGGGCACGCAGAGGTACAGAACCATTCTGGCCGCCACTTTTTTTCGTTCTGAGTTTATTTACTTGGCCGTTGTTTCGGACGCCTACTCTCGTAGAGTGGTCGGTTGGAATCTCGGCCGCACCTTGCAGGCGGAGTTTGACTGAATACGGTGACAGCTTACCTATTGCAGCAAATTCAACTGCTCGCCCTCCTGGGTCGCTGCGGCCTTCCGCCCCGGAGCTCGGCGGGCAATCGGTCGACCGAGCCTGCGTTCTAGTTCGGTTACGAAGTCCGCTGTGCCTAGCGGGCGTCCGATACCCTCCGCCTTCCGCAACGAGGTGAACGCCTCATCATAATCCTGTAGCAGCAGATCCCTAAAATTCGGCCAGCGGTCCAGCACAGGACGTACCGACACTAGGCTGTCATCCTCGCCGGCAAGGTGGGCCCGTACGCTCGACCACGACCATTCCTCCGCACGAGAAACAAGCCGTGCTCGAACCGGATTCAAACTGACATACGATACCGCCGCCCTCGGACAGGACGGAAATGCGTCGACATGATACCTATTCCCCTCAGTTCTGTTTCGTGGTAATTTTGCGCTCATGACGCGCTTGGCACGCATGGTTGTATCCGGTCTCCCACATCACGTGACGCAGCGTGGCAATCGTCGAGAATCGATCTTCTTTGAAGACGGCGATCAGGAGATTTACCGGGACCTTCTTGGGGAGCAGGCGCGCAAGGCGGACGTGGAGGTGTGGGCTTATTGCCTGATGCCAAACCATGTGCACCTGATCTTGAACCCTCGGCACGCTGATGGGCTAGGGCGTGCGGTGGGCGAAGCACATCGCCGCTACACCAATTTCATCAATGCACGGGGCCGCTGGACGGGGCACCTGTTTCAGAGCCGTTTCGCGTCGGTGGCCATGGATGAATCGCATCTGATTTCTGCAGTTTGTTATGTGAGCCTGAATCCTGTGCGGGCGCGGCTGGTGCTACGGGCCGAAGATTGGCCCTGGTCGAGTGTCAGAGCACATATAAATGGCGCAGATGATGGATTAGTGACCGTTCGCGCTGTGCTTGATCGCATCCCGCAGTTTGCTGAATTGCTATCCACGACTCAAGATCAAGATTTTGAGGATCTCCGGCTAGCTGAAGGAAGTGGACGACCGCTCGGGACGGCAGAGTTTGTCGCCAGTCTTGAACGATTGCTCGGCAGACCGATCGCACGCCGCGCTCCAGGACGCAAACCCACGGCTAGCGTCGACGGCGAGCAGCTAGAATTGCTGCAATAGGTATCATGTCGACGCATTTCGTCCCGCCCGCCGTCTCCCGGCGCACTCCAGTCGCCTGCTCAATGCGCCGTAACGACCAGCCCAGCTGGCCCAATGCAATGACTTGCTCTCGTTTTTCTTTGCTCAAGACGTGGCTCATGACCACAGAGGCTAACTTCCCCCTGCAGCAACTCTGCCTTAAGCCTTCTCTCTATGGCCGCTTTTCACTTGATCATCTATGGCCGGTTTTGGGTGATCACCGAGGCTGACGCATAAACCCCTGTGGAATAGCGTCGCACACTGTTCGCCTACACTAATGAAGGATGCGTCATCGCGCTTTTGATCGGACGGCCGTGCCGGTCTGTGATGCGCTACCGAGGAGGCGATTCACAATGGTCGATGCACTTGTCGGCATAGCAGCCACGATTTACATCTTCAAATTCATCATAGGTCTCTTCAAACCGAATCCAGCAGTCTGGCGTTGCTCACAAGTTGACGGCGGCTGTGGCTACGGGCCAGAACAGGCGTGCGAGTGCAGCGATGAGGCCAAAGAGTTGTGGATCAGGCAGGGCTGCAAGGAGTTTCACCTGAAAGCATCTGGTTGATGTGCAGTTTGGCTTTTCTCTGCCGCGATGTCCTCTATGCCCGAAGTGGATTTGACGAAGTTGTCGTTTCCGGTTCGATGGCTGGTCCGGTTCTTACAACTAGCAGCTGCAAATCTCCATAAGACCTAGGAAGGCTTCGGTAGCCCATTATTCTCTAGATCGGTTAGCGGGTCTTTCTTTAGCAGGGCAATAATCGTCTTCATTTTCGACGCGCCAAGTAGATGAACATCCGGATAGTACTTTAGAACTAGTCCAACCATCACAGGAACAGGAGACCACACGGCCTGAATACGGTGACGGCCTGAATACGGTGACGGCCTGAATACGGTGACAGCTTACCTATTGCAGCAAATTCAACTGCTCGCCCTCCTGGGTCGCTGCGGCCTTCCGCCCCGGAGCTCGGCGGGCAATCGGTCGACCGAGCCGGCGTTCTAGTTCGGTTACGAAGTCCGCTGTGCCTAGCGGGCGTCCGATACCCTCCGCCTTCCGCAACGAGGTGAACGCCTCATCATAATCCTGTAGCAGCAGATCCCTAAAATTCGGCCAGCGGTCCAGCACAGGACGTACCGACACTAGGCTGTCATCCTCGCCGGCAAGGTGGGCCCGTACGCTCGACCACGACCATTCCTCCGCACGAGAAACAAGCCGTGCTCGAACCGGATTCAAACTGACATACGATACCGCCGCCCTCAAATGCGACTCGTCCATAGCAACCGAGGCGAACCGACTCTGAAACAAATGTCCGGTCCAGCGGCCACGAGCATTGATGAAGTTGGTATAACGGCGATGCGCTTCTCCCAAGGCGCGTCCCATGCCCTCTGCTTCCAGCGGCTTCAAAATCAGATGGACATGGTTGGGCATAAGGCAATAGGCCCACACCTCAACATCTGACTTGCGCAACTGCTCCGCAAGCATATCGCAATAAAGTTGCTGATCCCCATCCTCGAAGAAAATAGCCTCGCGTCGATTGCCGCGCTGAGTCACATGGTGAGGCAGACCAGGAACGACCATGCGGGCAAGGCGCGTCATGCACGCAAAACTACCACGAACTGAGGTGAATATGTATCCTGTCACCGCATTTTGGCCACCAAGGCGCTGCCGGAACCAGGGTTCTGGTTGGGAAGCCAAATCTCCAATTTGCCGTCTTTCCAACGTGCCGTGGTGTTCATCGGCTCCAGGAGTTTCTGGGGGGGTCCGGGACCGGTCCCCGAAACTACCGTCCCCGAAACTGCCCGGACAGACCCCTGATCTCCAGTTGAGAGAACCGCAGGTCCCTCCACTTCGCGCCGCAGCCCCACCATGCGGAGAATAGGGGCTATAATCTCCGCATGGTTTGCGGAGAATGAAGCAATACATCTACCAGCTCAAGACATGGCCCCACTTCACGTGGGACCACCTGCGTCTGGCCGAACCGCTCGCTCGTGTGCACCACGAGCAGGGCCGGCTGCTGGGTCGCATGGAAGGTCTTGGGTTCCCTCTGCAGCAGGAAGCGCTCTTGTTGACGCTTACGGAAGACGTGCTGAAGAGTAGCGAGATCGAGGGCGAAAGACTGAACGAAGGCCTGGTACGCTCCTCGATTGCGCGTAGGCTCGGCATGGATATCGGGGGGCTGGAGACAGTCGATCGGAACGTGGAAGGTGTGGTGGAGATGATGCTCGACGCGACCCGCCGATACGACAACCCGCTATCTGCAGAACGGCTTCACGGCTGGCACGCATCGCTGTTTCCGACAGGACGCAGCGGCATGAAGAAGGTCAAGACCGGCGCCTGGCGCGACGATAGTGAAGGCCCGATGCAGGTAGTCTCCGGGCCGCTCGGGCGGCAGCGGGTTCACTTCGAGGCTCCGGCCGCCAGGTATTTGCCGCGGGAGATGCGGGCATTCCTCCGCTGGTTCAATGCGGCGAACGAAAAAGACTGGGTAGTTAAGGCTTCCGTTGCCCATCTCTGGTTTGTGACGATACATCCCTTCGACGATGGCAATGGTCGCATTGCGCGCGCCATCGCCGATATGAGCCTGGCTCGTGCGGAGAAGAGCTCGCGGCGCTTCTACAGCATGTCTGCGCAAATCCGGTGGGAGCGCCGTGCCTATTACGACCAGCTCGAACATGCCCAGCAAGGCGCGATGGACATCTCAAGTTGGATGGAATGGTTCCTCCACTGCATGGAGCGTGCCATCGACGGCGCGCAAAACACACTGGCAGCTGTTCTCGCCAAAGCTCGCTTCTGGGAATCCGCCGCGGCCGCCTCGCTAAACGAACGGCAGCGGCTTGTGCTCAACCGTGTTCTGGACGGCTTCGAGGGAAAGCTAACCACATCAAAATGGGCGAAGCTCGCAAATTGCTCTCAGGACACGGCCTCCCGAGACATACTTGCCCTCGTTCATCAGGGTCTGCTGAAGCGCAACGCACAAGGGGGCAGGAGTACCAGCTATTCCGTCGTGGAGACGACTCAATAGAAGTCTCAAGCGTCGCACGCCCGACTAAAGGCGCTGCGCTGGAGGGTGCGAATCTCACCCTGCCGTAGCCCACGTTCTCAGCGGCTTGAGACCAAGCTCGACGACGCCGACTACGTAAGCTAAGTAGAGACGCTCAAACCTCGCGTCGTAAGGAATATTAAGGAGAACTCGTTCTGGTTCGTTCCGTGAAGGTCAACTGAAATCACAGTGTTGCTGAGCGGCCATGTTTGCCAGGTGCCCGCTTGGCGGACGCTTTCTTTGCCGCCTTCTTTATCCGGGACGGATGCATTGTTACAGAACCATTGTGGCCGTCGCCTTTTTCCCTTCCATCCACCAGTTCAAGCAGGCCATCGAGACGCTTTCCAGTGATTCCAAGATCTGCCGCTATCCCTTCTAGGGAAGGGAATGGAGTCTTGATCTTTACGGAAGGGCTCATTTGCATTCCATTCTAGAACGTGGCACCCCTTGAAAGGTGCCGGTTTCCTTTAGTTTTAGCTCAGCGACTCCCAATCCAACTAAGCCCAGCTAAACCCGCTCCGCTGCAAAGGAAGCGTCCGCACCCGCTTGCCCGTAGCCGCAAAAATAGCATTCCCCACTGCCGGCAAAATCGGAGGCAACGTAGGCTCCCCCAACCCCGTAGGCGCAAAATCCGTCTTGCGCCAATACACCTCGATCGGCGGTATCTGCTTCATCCGCATCAGCGGATACTGGTGGAAATTCGTCTGCTGCACCTTGCCATCCACCAGCGTGATCTCCTGCTGCATGTGGCTCATGCCTTCGACCACCCCACCAAACCCCATGCTCTCCGCCGCCTGCGGGTTGATGAGACAACAGGTGACAAGACAACAGGTGACAGGACGATCACCTTCGAACCATGAATAGGTAAGAATCGTCCTGTCTGTCACCCGTTATTTACAGCAGATCTTTGATCGTTATCTTCTCTTGACCGTCTTGGGGCAAGCCCCGACAGGTAAAGAGCAATCGAGTCGTTGACGCCGAGAACCAATCCCTTCTGGGCGGCTATGCCCATCAGCAAGGAGGTAATGCTTTTAGTGGCGGACCGGATATCGTGACGGTATTAACGGAATCGCCGACTGAGACACAGCTTCCGGTTTGTCCGTGATCCGCCCGCAATGCGCGGGCAGCTCATTTACCACAATTCCGGACTCTTTGACTATCGTGGCCAACTACGGCCGCGAGGAGAGTCAGACGCCCTGTACTCGCGCTAACTGCCGTGCGCAGGATTTATTCCCCATTGGGCCAGAAACTTTTCTTGAATGCGCAGACAGCGCTCATTGCGAAGCAGAAGGGTCCAGCACTTTTTTCAAACGGGCCTGGAATAAATCGCCCTTGTCGCAGTTTTCCTAGATGGATGGGAAGTGCTGGAGGGCACCGACTGGAAGGCAGAGCCAAGTTTCATGTGCATCAAGGTCGAACACGATCACCGAAGATCCATCACCCTGCCTGGGAGGTAGTAGAGCGGGCTTGCGAAAACGGTCGACGATAGGAATCTGATCGTGAGGAACAGCCAGAGTTGAGTGAAGGTAGAGTTCACGGAAGGTCGTGCAGGCTCCGATGTTCGAAGGTTCTGATCGGCCCGCGCCCCAAAATATTCTCCTTTGCCGCGAATAACTGTCACGGTGCTCAGTTCTGATTCACGGAGGTTATCCATTTAAAGGAAGCGCACTCCGGCGGAGCAGGAATCTTTTCCGTCTTGGCCATAGAGTTGTACTGGTGAAGTCTTGGAGCGATACGACATGAAAAATTTCTATGTACTCATGAGCGTCTTCCGGTCCCGCACTGCCGTCAGGCTAAGCCACATAGTCGCCGTTCTATTTATAGGATTAAGTGTTTCTGGGACTGTGCATGCACAAAGCGTTGATCCTGTATCTATTTCCCCGTCGTCCGGTAGTGGCTCAATGCAGGCCTTTATTGCAACATACATCGACCCGAACAGCGCGATGGATATCCAGTCGCTTTCTCTCTTTATCATGAACGGCGTTGCTCCAGGTCGTGAGAGCGGATGGTCAACGAATGAATGCATCCTGAACTATACCATCAGCTCAGGTGTCATTCGCCTGGGACAGGACGCAGGGGGGGCATTCCTCTCCAATACAGCCATCGCCGGAACTGATCAAACTGTGAGCAACTCCCAGTGCACGGTGCTCGCTAATCTGTCTACCGTGATTATCTCCGGGAACAGTGTGACGGTTAAGTTCTTCGTGACGTTCACGGCAGCGTTCAGAGGTGCCAAGCAACTCTATTTGTCAGCCGAAAATCAGAAGGACGATGACAATATAAGTGTTCTGACACAAGTCGGAAGTTATAATGTTACTGCCAGTGTGTCTCCATTATTTGTGTTCCCCTCATCCGGAAGTGGTTCAGAGCAGACGTTCACGGCGGTATACTCAGACACAACAAATCAGATTGAATCTGCTATCTTGAATCTCAAGAGTTCAGGCAACAATACTAACGCAGCAAACGCATGTAAGTTGCGATATGATCTCGGCACGACTCACATTTCCCTTGTAAACGACGCCGGCACTGACTATGTTTCTCCGATCACCTCAGGATCGGCTACTCCCCTTAGCAATCGTCAATGCACAGTGTATGGTGTAGGCACTTCCGCGACAACCTTCGGCAACTATGTCGTAGTTTATTTCAATGTGTCGTTCGCCGCTGGGTTTGATGGTGAGAAGGAGATGACGACGGGAGGCGTAGATGAGACCGGCACTTCCAGCTTCAGCAACCGGTCGGTCGGAACTTACACAGTTACAGCACCACCGCCCACTACCGCACCGAATTTCACGCTGGCCAACACGGCCCTCAGCGTCGCGCCGGTCGGAGTACCTGCAATTTCGACCATTACGGTAACGCCGCGGGGAGGCTTTATTGGAAGCGTTGCGTTGACGTGTACCGTCATCGGTCCAGCGATGGCGGTTTATCCTCCCACCTGCGCAATTGCCGCACCCACGACAATCTCGGTAACTGCAGAGACGACGGCGACGCTCGTTGTCAACACCACGCCCGCGTCCACTGCGGCACTTAACAACCCGCTTCAGAAATTCTTTGTCGCCGCCGCCAACGTCACCATGGCGGCTCTCCTTCTCCCTGTGCTGTCTGTCCGCTGGAGATGGAAAACGCTGCTTAGCCTGCTCGTGCTCGCCATTATTGCGGGAGCGGCTGGGTGCGGCGCCATAAATAGCCGGGTCATTGCTCCCATCAGCCCCGGCGCAACCAATCCCGGAACGACGGCCGGAGAATATATCGTCGCGGTGACGGGCACCAACGGCGCGACCACGGCAACGACCGCTGTGAGTGTCACTGTGAAGTGAACTGGAACCGCCTTGATTCAGCCAACAACAGGCACTCTGACGACAGCCGCGGATCGAGGCTTTTCATTCGCGGCTGCCACAGCACTTTCCGTTGTTAGCACAAGCAGTCGCGAGCAACATTAGAGATGTCCCCCTTAACTGCAGAGTCCCGACTGAATCCCACAGCGCCCAGATATTGTTTCTAACCACTACTTGCCCACAATCATGCGATCGATCACACCTATTACGAATAGAGAGCTGTTACCCCAGCTTTCTTTCAAAAGATGGCGATACGCATTATCCATGTCGACGCATTATCACCCGACGCATTATCACCATGTCGACGCGTTTCACCAAGCTTCGCGCATTCGGAGTGTTGAGCAGGTCTTCTACTTTTTACGCTTCTCCGGCTTCGGCATGAAGTATCCGCGTCGCGTCTGAACCGTCGTCCCCTCTCGATCAACCTTTACTTTGAGGGAATGATAGCTGCCGTTTGCTTTCACGCCATCGAGAGGAAGCTCGAGCATGTAGACGACTTCTGGTGCTTGCGTGATGGCCTTGAATCCTGCATCAAGGTTGTTGTTGTTGTGAAAGAAAGTTCCGCCTGTTCCCTCGGCGAGTTCTCCCATCGCCTGCTCCTCGATGCTCTTGGAGTTTCGACGGTACTCCTCGACCTTTCTTGGACTCCTTCCTCGCAAGTCGTCGCTGGCGGTCATGGAGGTGGCGTATAACCCGCGCGCATCAATTGCGTTGATGGTCACATTGGACTGCACTGCGAGATCCAGCAACTGCGACTCCGCGTATCGCGCCTCCCCCTCGATCGGAAGGAAGCCATCGGAAACCAAGAGAAGTGAGCGCTGTCCCGGCAGCGTGGCCATCCTCCGCACTATCTCTCTAAGGTTTGCGTAGGTGACCAAAATATCCTGTTTGCCGAGACTCAATGCGTACCTCGCGGCCGAATCGGCGAGTCTCTCGGCGACATATCTAGGGGTTCGAGGGTCGCAAACATTCATGATTTGGCTCACGACATCCCCTAGCGCTTCGTTGTCATGCTTGTTTTCGATCAGATCCGCCTGGTAGTAGTCAATCTTTGGACAGCCGTCTTTGTCGGTTCGGTAGATACCTTGCGGCCGTACGCTTTCGATCGCATCCTGCAGCTTCGCGCGGTCGCGCGTCAGGCCGCTGTTGATCTTTCCGGAAACGGATACCACTGCAGCAACATCCGAGCCGCTCAATATCCCGTCCAAAGCTTTCGAAGCTGCCTTCTGCACATACGTCGTATCTTCGTAGGTCAGGTGCAGGTCGTCGAACAGCAGCACAGTGACGCGCTCTGGCAGGATGGACGATTGTGTTGTTGTGTTAACAGTTAATTGCGGCTGCCCGTCGGATTCGGCGCCGGTTGCGGACTGGCTTCCGATCGAACCACGTCTCTCTAGGTTGAATGCAGAGATCGATCGCAGCTTGCCTTCGTCCAAGACTTGAAAGTCTTCTTTCTTCAGGTCTGCGACCATGCGGCCCTGCTTGTCGCGCACCACGACGGGCACCAGTACCCGGTTAACATTGACGTCGATCGGAGGGGCACTGTACTGTGGTTT
The DNA here is from genome assembly GCA_963711525.1 of uncultured Acidobacteriaceae bacterium. Classification (GTDB taxonomy): domain Bacteria; phylum Acidobacteriota; class Terriglobia; order Terriglobales; family Acidobacteriaceae; genus PALSA-350. The sequence goes on from CAVQEO010000002.1 coordinate 339,113, forward strand.
GGCCTCCGAGAACGACGGTACGGGCGAGGGCGAAATTGGTTCTGGTTGGCTGGCGGTTATGGTTGCCGGGGTTGGTGCGGTGAGAATTGGGGTTGCTGCTTGCGGCTGGTCGGATATTGAGCCGGCTTCGTCGCTTGCCGCGTTCTGTTCCAGGGTCTCTACCTTCGCAACCGGAACAGTCGCGAGGACGCCTGAGGGCACCTTGACGGATGGGGTTGCCGCCTGCTGCGGCAGAGATCGGGTAGAAGCGGTTTCTAGAGGCGACTTCTCACCGGCGGCAGGTGAAGCCTGGACCTTAGGTGCGTTTGCCGTAATCGATGGCGCCGACAGGACTGCTGCCGCAGACTGCTCGGTGAGAATTCGCGACGTAGAAGCGAACATGTGGTAGTCGGTGAACAGGATCTCATTTAGCCACTCGGTAGCAGCGCCTTTAAGACTTGCATTGACGGTGGCCGGCGCAGACGCGAGTGCCAGACTTCGCACCGGGCATATCACCGTTTTGTTTGCAATTTGAACCGGGCCATAGTCCACGAGAATCGCAACGCGTTCAATGGCCGAATCCCCTTTCAAATCGGCCACTAGCGTCACACGAACGATTGTCCTCGTAGCTGGATCGACCCACAAAGATCCTTGATAGCCAGGTTTGTTGTGAACCATTGCCGTCGTGATCGTTGCAGCCGTCCCCCCGGAGGAAGCCCACCGATTTGAACCGGTGTTGTGCTTTTGTTCAACGGGAGTATTGATCTCATAGTGCGATGCTGTCTTGGGAACCTCATAGTGAAACACGGCCACCACACCCGCGGCAGTGTTTTCCCAGTGACTCCATACGATCTTTCCTTCACCGGAATCACTCAGAATGATCAGGAGTGCGGATCCAAACTCGCCCCAAGTCGTAAGTCCAACCTGGGCTGGCGAGGAAGCAGACCCGGTGCGTGTCAATGGACTCTCTTTCTCGTTCCGAACGGAAATCTCTGCTTTCGAAGAGCCAATCGAGTGCAGCCCGACGCGCTGGGGATAGCCCCCTTTCGTCACTTCCTGGGGACTGTCGTCGAAGCTGAAGGTGGTTCGCGTGGCGAGCAGGTTGGGCAGATTTGGTAGTGTCTCGACCGCAAACCTTTTGGCAGCCTCCAGCAAATGCTGTTGCGTGGCGGCTTCGGGTGCGGGCGTGGCTGGCAATTCGTTCGGAGGCGGATCGAGAAAAGACGACCTATCTGCCAGCAGAAGGAGTGCCATTGCTGGTTGGGAGCCGCCCGCGAATTGTTTGCTCAATTGGCCCAGCGCTAAATCGGTAAGCCGCTCTGAGAGTTCCACGTCACTGATTTTTCGCGCGATTTCAATATCGGACTTGTGCGCGGCCCTCTCCGTGCCCAGCATTTGCTCGAGCTGCGCAACCGTCATTCGCTTTGCTGCCCATGATGGGACTGCCATTATGGGCAGGAACGCCGCAATCAGGATCCACCGCACACCACAACCCCATTTCCCCACGGCGCCGCACGTGAGTGGGCGAAATCTGCAATCAAGAAAGCATACGCTCAATCCCATTGCGGTCGCTGTTCTGTCGACTCCGGAGTGCGGATCGTTGGCGGGGACGTCCGTTCCGGCTCGGCTCTACAGGTTTGGGAACCAAGTGACGGACGGGAAGTTCACCCTATGCTTTGGTGAGCCCGGATACGAGACAATCAGATCTTGATTTCGGCTTATGATGCAACGACAAACCCGGTGACAACGACAAACCCGGTGACTGGACTGCACCCCTGAGTTGAGACACGCCCAAAGTCGATAAATGGGTGACCCCGAGGCTTGAGGCCAAGCTCGATGACGCCGACTATGTAAGCCAAGTAGAGACGCTCAAACTACGCGTCGTAGGGAATGTTCAGGAAAACTCGTTCGGGCTCAGCGTGCTGAGCGGCCATGTTTGCCAGCCATCCGCCTGGCGGACGCTTTCTTTGCCGCTTTTTTCACCCGGGGGGCACGCAGAGGTACAGAACCAATATGGCCACCACTTTTTTTCGTTCCGTCGACCAGTTGAAGCAGGCCATCGAGACGGCTTCCGGTGATTCCCAGATCGGAAGCTATCTCTTCTGGTGAAGGAATTGGAGTCGTGATTTTTACCGAGTGACTCATACAAGTCCATCCATGCCGCGTCCCGGCTCCCGTTTGCGGTTGGCCCAGTTGGATTTCACCGCCACCAACTGCAGCACTCCCTTCAGAAGCGGTTTCACGATCACTCTATTCCATCCGGCTTTGGTTAGGTGGGGCTTTTCTTGAGGAAAAGCCCCGTGTACAGCTTCTTTCCCATCGAGACCTATCGTGAACCGCTCGGCGCTCCCGATTCAAGTCCCGCGATCCTTTCGGCTTGTTCTCTTCACCCGGAACGGGTACCTGGGTTGCACTCAGGATCTCCTGTTGAAACTCCAGCGGGTCGCGACCGGCCGCTACTGCCAGTTCATCCAGGAATGACTGCCCCACAAACGCGTAGGCGTTGTTGCCCGGCGCGCGCAGTCGAGGTCGGCCTGCTCCACGCGGACGCTCTTCCAGTCGACATCGAGCTCTTCGGCGTTGGGGGCGATTTTGATGAAGGCGGTCGGCTTCAAGTCGCCCTTTTTGGGGGGCTCCAGGGCACGGCATGCTCAAGATTGTAGAACCTGTAGCGCGCGAATACAGGCTAACTGCCAACTTGTAAGGGTAATCCCAAGGGCGATAGCGGTTATCCCGAGCTCGGGGGGAAAGCAATCGTGGCTTACAGTAGCCATGACGAGGTTGGCCATGCTCAGCGTCAACGACAGTCTCCACGTCCACCAGTTTCCATTTCGTAGTTCCCCTACCCTTCTTCCACATCTTTTTTTCCCGGGACTCTGGACGGTAAGACCGAGCTGTAATACCGTCCTAACCAGGACTCCGATAATTTGAGATTCTGCTCATCGAATGAGCTGCGGCACATCGTGCGTTGTGTCGGGGCACGGCTTTAGCCGAAAGCCTCGTTGGCAGCCGGCAAATGAGGCTCTCCTAAGCAGCTTATGGGGGCGGGAAAAATAAATATTTGGCCATCTTGGTAAAACAAAGGACTTAGCCGGCACCTCGAGGAAAAGTAAGACGGGAACTCAGCATTCCTGAAACCAAACCGCAACCAGGGCCGTCGCGCCTGGCACGCCCCAAGGGGCGGATCAATCGATCTTTCTCATCTCAAAAAACGGAAGAGACTGGATTGACACTCATGAAGCGCGTTGGTATTGCCGGCGCATTTCATAAGGCCAATCCAGTCTGTCTTCTCGAACTTGGGTGACACCCGTGCTGTAACCAGTTAAAGCATTTTTGCTAATGGTGTAGACGACCAGATTCGGGGGACGGTTCCCCAACCCACAGACTACGCTTCCACGATCACTGAATAGCGGAGCCAGAAAGCTATCTTTTGCTCCGTTCAATTCAGCTTCAGCGATATGACCTCTGAAGAATATTCCTCTTCAAACGAGAGCTCTTCCGTCGAGGAAGCGCGAGATTCACTGAGCCACCGCATGGCGGCGGCGGCCATGGCCGCTATCAGAATCAGACCGATGCAGCTGAGGACGTGACGCAGCATGCGGCTCTCAATTTCTGCTCCTTCGTTCAACAAGCGAAGGATCAGCATCAGGGAGGCCCAGAAAACAATATCAATTCGTGCCTTGCCCGGGAGATAAGAACAAGTGAACGGGATCTTCGGAAATGTGTATAGGCAGAGATCTACCAGCAGGATTCCCAGGCACAGCATCACAAGGAAATGCGCTAGTGCCGGTGCCCAGGGATAGGCAGCTACGAGGATCGTGGCAATGAGGAGCAACGGCGGGGCGAGACCCAATGCCAGCCATGAAACGCGAACAGCTTTCTGATAATCGCGAGCCGGCCGGATTTGTGTGATGCGGATAACCCAGTTCGCCGGAAGGGAGATAGGAAGCGAAGCGAGCACGCGCAGTGAGAAGACGGTCAGCATCGTGGTCACAATTGTGACCAGCAGAGCCGACACGCTAATGGTTGTGCCTGCAGAACGGAATCCTCCAAGGAATGCATTTGCATAACCGACGGCGCAGCTAACTCCGAGGCCTAGATAGAAGCCGAGAATCATGCGATGCTGGCGGCTTCGCAGCAAGGTTCGCAGGCTGAAGAGGGTAATAGCGCTCGTGAGTGAGTTTCCCCATTGTGGCGACCATGAGATCGAGCGCGCGACGGGAACGATGTCTGGCTGCTCGACCAGCTTTCGCATCATGCGGAAGTAGCACAACAGCAGTGCCGCGCAGGCTCCGAATGCAGCTACCACGACGCCGATCCAGCCTCTTTTTGCCAGGGGTGCGAGCGCTGGATGTGCCGATCCGTTGAGCTGGTTGAAAAGGGCCAGGAACCAATAGGAGGGAAGCCACTCGAGCAGGCGTTGATTTTGTGGCGAAGCGAGGGCCGCGGGCGATTCGAGCGATGGCTCGAGAAAATATACGCTCACAAAAAGGCACATGACGGCTGCCTGCAAAAATGCCGATAGACGAAGGAAAAATTGCCGCGGCAACAGATTGGCCGCCAGCCCCTGAAGGGCAAGGATGACGAAGACAGAAAATGCGCTTGCCAGTAGGATCGTGATCCAATACGCAGGCCATGCTCGCAATGCACCGAGAAAACCGGCGCTGCTCGATCGAAAAAATAACGGCCAGAGAACGCCCACGAAGATGTTCAATGCGATCGCCGCCAGACCGGGCGCGGCCAGGAGTGCGGCAACCTTGGCCAAAAACAATGTGCTTGTTCTTACCGGCAAGGGTGCAAGGATCAGGATATCTCGCTTGTCGGGAAAGGCAGCATCCCAGTTGAGCAGGGCAATGAGCCCGGCCACAGTCATTGTGGTTTCGATCAGGAAATGTTCGTACATCCATGTGGCGGTCATTGGCAAGCCGCCACCAAAGAGCAGGAAGACAAGCGCTGGAAGGATCAAGAAGAAAGCTGACAGTGATGAAGATGGTGACAAACTGTCCGATCAACCGGGTTGGGTCGCCACCGGCCGAAAGCAGTTCAAGATCGACCACCCTAAGAAGGAAGACGCGCCAGAGAGTGCGGAATTGCACTTTTGCCTGGGACCAGTCACTATGCACGAATCAAGTCCGCAATCTCTCGTGAAACAGCGTCCGAGTCTTGTTCGACGGTGAGTTGAGAGAATATTTCTTCGAGGGTGGGCACGGCCATCAGGACTCTTAGACGCTCAATCGAGTCATCGGCGACCACTTTGCCGCGATGCAAAATCACGACGTGAGAACAAACACGTTCCACCGTTTCAAGCTCGTGCGAGCTGAAGAGCACGATCTTACCCCGTGCCGCCAATTCTTTAATCAGACTGCGGAGGATGAGAGCGGAACCGACATCGAGGCCAGAGAATGGTTCGTCCAACAGAATCACGTCGGGGTTGTGCATTAAGGCGGCGGATAGCAGAATCTTCTGCCGCATACCTTTGGAGTAGGACGACAAGCGCTACGTCGCGGTCCCCGTGTATTCCGAAAAGACGGAGCAAACCGTGGATGCGCATGTTTGCGGAAGTGCGGTCCATATTCCGCAGCTGCGCGACCATCACCAGGTATTCCAGGCCGCTCAGATGGGTATAGAGGTGAGGCTCTTCGGGAACATAACCCATCCGCTGCCGATAGGCCATCAGGTTTTCCTTGATCCGTCGTCCTTCGAAGAGGATTTCCCCTGCACTGGGCTCGATCAACCCCGTGGCCATCTTCATAGTGGTCGATTTGCCGGAACCGTTTGCGCCCAGATAACCGGTTACTTCGCCTGCGCGCGCGATAAAGCTCACCGAGTCCACAGCAGGAATCCCAGAGTAACGTTTATGTAGATTGCGAACTTCAAGCATGAACAAGCCTGCGAGCCTGATATGCGTGTGCGCACGTCTCACGGGAGCTTTGGCGCCGGCTTACACACGACATCGACCTGGGAGATGGATTGAAGTGTAAGGGTGCAGCAAGCCATCTGTTCCGGCCATCGAACGGAGACACCCAGCGGATTGCGGTTACCTAAAAGCAGCAGGAAGCAGCAGAGAATCGCGGAAGAAGTGATTGCCCCCTGAAAGAGACGAAGGGGACCGAGCCCGGAATCGGTAATGACTGCTTCGGAACTAATTGACAGCTGACCAGAGTCGGCTTCTAATCTGCAGCGCTGGCGCAGCAAAGAAAGTGCTCCGTCGAAGAGCAGGTAAGCGGCCGCACCGGGTTCCTCATCGAAGATCCAGAGCATCTCCGGACCGAATTCAGCCTGAAACGACGCTGGGTGCAGCGATAGCAGAAGGCGATAGGCGCTCCGTGAGACGATTCGATTCATGCTCTTCCTGACCTCGCTTCCTGAAGACGTAATTTAGCTTTGCTTACGACGTTCTGTAGTCGAGACACTTCTGTGGCCAGAGCGTCCTTTCCTTTTTTGGAGAGGGTGTAGAAGCGGCGGTCATCTTCTTTTGCGGAGCCGGATTTGCGCCGTTGAGCGGCAGATATTGGGGTGTCTATTACCCATCCGGCAGCCATCAGTTTTCTCAGGTTGTCATACAGCGTGCCCGGGCCCAACTTATAGTGGCCGTCTGAATTGCGGGCGACTTCCTGAATGATCCCGTAGCCATGCAGATCCCCTCCAGCGAGCGCCAACAGAATGTGCAGGGTTGCGGACGACAGGGGAGGGCTCTTGGTTGAGTCGAGTGTCATATCGGAAGCCGACTATATCGGACGCCGACTACGATCGTCAAGACCATTCATGTGGATGAAATATCTTTTGTCGACCCTGACCCTACGTCAGGGAGGTTTGATATCAGGGTGAGTCACCGGATTGCAAAGTATAGATACTGAATCCGTTGAGAGACGCTGCAACCCTCGGCTGGTTACCTCCTACCAAAGGTAGTATGGCCGTCCCCGTTTCGCCGTGGCATCCTCTTCCTACGATGCGAGTCAACATCAAAGCCCGTATCCCCATGCATCTGTATCAGGAGTTTCACAGTCTGCCCCTTGTGCTGACGATTGAAACGGCACACGGCCTGACTGCTCGTTGTGAACATCGCACCACTGCCGCCGAACTGATGTGGACCCTGGACCAGAAGACCGATATCAACTCCGGCCTTCTGGACCGGTTCCGTCAAAAATTAAGGCTCATTGAAGAAGCCAGCCTAGCCGACGTGGAAGTTAGCGACGAAGTCCTCGATATGTTCGGGTTCTTCCTCTAGACTTTACGATTTTGTCCCGCCACCCAATTCCTCATTCAACAGCCGTGCCAGGCGCAACCCCGCCAAGGCGAGCTGCCGGTCCACCACTGGCCGTTCACGAAGGTAATAGGCTTGGTCGATATTTGTCTGCGGCTGCACCCAGGCCTGCTTGGCTAATTGCAGCGAGCTGTTCGCCCACGCTACCGGATCCGCGGAACCTGCCCGCAGATGATCGGCGGCAATCATCTGCTCCAGTTCGCGCGCATAGCGGTGTTCGCGTAATCCGGTGTGCAGGATCAATTCCGTATCCCAAACGCTATGCAAATTACAGGGATAATCGCCACACTGGGCTGAACCAAACACCGTAACGGGAATGTCGTTTCCCCCACGGGCGTCGGCCATTGCGTGGAACGGCTGGCTCAAGTCGCCGACAAAGTGCACCAGAAACTTGAGCGCCTCGCTCCGCGCCGCAAACGGCTGCTCCGGATCGCCCAGGATCCGGGCAAACTGGTTGATCCGGGCGACGACGCAGTTATCGTCAGGGCAATATTTTGGGTCATATCCGCCTGAATCCGGGGGAATATCCACGTAGTGCCAGGAGCCGGTCTCCGGCCGGTCACTGCGAATGTCGTCCGCCCAGGTGGAGATGGACGCCAGGTCGTTGTTGCCCAGGAATGGACGCAATGCTTTAAGCGTGGCATCGTTCAAGTGATCCCAGGCGATGTCAGCGATGATCCTGTGGCCCTCGTTTCCCCAAGCCCACGCCTGGGGGTGGGGAAATAACAGAAAAAAACCGGCAACTGCCGCCAACCATGACCGCAAACGCATGTTTCCAATGATAGCGTGCGGCTGTGGATTATTTCGCGTTCTGTTCGCCCCGGCCCCGCGCCTACAGAAACAACGGAGCCAGGACCAGCGTAACCGTCGCCAGCAGCTTGATCAGCACGTGCAGCGACGGGCCTGCGGTGTCTTTGAATGGATCCCCCACCGTATCGCCAACCACCGCCGCTTTGTGCGCCTCGGAACGCTTGCCCCCGTGAGCGCCGGTCTCAATGTATTTCTTGGCGTTGTCCCACGCGCCGCCGCTGTTGTTCATCAGCATGGCCATCAGGATGCCGACAATCGTCCCCACCATCAGCAGAGCCGCAACCGCCTCCGCGCCCGCAAGGTTGATGGGACGGCCGTTGAGGATGGGCGAGTACTCTCCCGGAATGCGAATGTGAAAGCTACCACTCAAATTCCTGAAGACCAGCCCCACTATCAATGGCGTGAGCACGGCAAGCGCGCCGGGCAAAATCATCTGCTTAAGCGCAGCGCCGGTAACGATGCGGACGCAGCGGCCGTAATCCGGCTTCGATGTGCCGGCCATAATGCCGGGGTTCTCGCGGAACTGCGCGCGCACATCCTCAATGATGTATTGCGCCGTTCGTCCGACCGCTTTAATCGCGAATGAGGAGAAGAGGAAGATCAGCATCGCGCCCAGCAGCGCCCCGACAAAAACCGGCACGCTGGCCAGATTGATGTTGGTAAAGCTCCAGTTAGGGTTAAGCACCTGGCCGGCGTCGGCGAAGCGTTGTGCCACGATGCCGTGGACCGTCTCCAGGTAAGCGGAGAAGAGCAGAAAGGCGGCCAGCGCTGCCGAGCCAATGGCGTAGCCCTTGGTCAGGGCCTTGGTGGTATTTCCGGCCGCGTCCAGCTTGTCGGTCTTTTCCCGCACCGAGTGTGGCTGATCCGACATTTCAATGATTCCGCCGGCGTTGTCGGTAATCGGCCCAAACGTATCCATGGCCAGAATGTAAGCGGCAGACGAGAGCATGCCCATCGTAGCAATGGCGGTGCCGTAAATGCCTTTGGCGTAGTCGGAGATCGTCGTATCGGCTAGTCCGCGCACGCCGAAATAGTAGCTGAGCAGCAGGGCAGCGCTGATCACGATCACCGGCATGGCGGGTGTCTCCATGCCTACGGCGAGGCCGCTGATGATATTGGTTGCAGGGCCGGTGAGCGAGGCGTTGGCGATCGATTGCACCGGCCGGTAGCGGGTCTCGGTGTAGTACTCCGTGATGCGGACAAAGAGAAACGAGGTCACCATACCGACAACCCCGCAGCCCAGCAGCCACCAGCGGCCCTGCAGCATGTAATACACTGCTCCAGCAAAGCCCACCAGCGCCAGCAGGGTAGTCACGTAATAGCCGCGATTTAGCGCGTCCATAGGGTCCTGATCTTCGCGGCTATGGACCACCAGCACGCCCACAAAACTGGCCACCAGGTTGATGGCGTGAACGATAAGAGGGAAGAGGATCCCCTTGATTCCGAAGACCGGATAGAGGGCGGTTCCCAGAATCATGGCGCCGACGTTTTCCGCCGCCGTCGATTCAAAGATATCCGCGCCGCGGCCGGCGCAATCGCCCACATTGTCGCCCACCAGGTCCGCAATCACCGCGGGGTTACGCGGATCGTCCTCCGGGATGCCGGCCTCCACCTTGCCCACTAGGTCCGCGCCCACGTCGGCGGCCTTGGTGTAGATGCCGCCGCCCAGTTGGGCGAAGAGCGCCACCAGCGAAGCGCCAAAGCCAAAGCCGACCAACTGATAAGGAACGTGCTGCGGGTCCTTCAGCCCGCCAAAAAGGAAGAAGAGGCTGCCCACGCCGAGCAGGGAAAGGCTGATCACCACCATGCCGGTAACCGCACCCCCGTGGAGGGCAATCTTCAACGCCTTGCCCAGGCTGGTACGGGCGGCGCTGGCGGCGCGGATATTGGTGCGAATGGAAACAAACATGCCGGTATAGCCGGCGAGACCGGAGCAGATGGCGCCGATCAGGAAGCTGATCACCACCTTGCCCGCCAACGGAGCGGTAAAGTCGGAAAATTTGTAGCCCACAAAGAGGGCAACGGCAAGCACCACGGCCAGCGCGGCGATGGTCGTGTATTGGCGCGACATGAACGCTTCCGCGCCTTCGCGGATGGCGTTCGAAATGAGCCGCATCTCGGGCGTCCCGGTATCAAACGCTAATACAGACCGAGCCAGAAAAAGAGCAAACACCAGGCCGAGCAGGCCGGCAAGGATAGCGATCCAGAGAAAAGTGCTGCCGCTCGTGTCGACACTTGGGATGACACTTGAAACCAGGGCAGCGGTCAAGCCCTGTCCTGGGACAGTGGCCGATAGAGAGAAGAAAACCATTCAAAAGCCTCCAGAGATACTCGCTACTGGGTTACCGGTCCGCTCCGGCCGCCGGGGGCGCAAACACCTGCAAACCGGGTGATTAGAGCACGCTGAGAAAAAGTTGGTCAACGTCGAACCGTCATGATAGCGGCAGGGTCGTTAACAGGGGCCCAAGTTGGATGCTTTGTCGTAACGGATTTCCTGCTTTGCGGTACCTGAGATGACAGTTCCTGCGTTCGCGCCTGCCCCAGCGAACCGTGGGTCCAGGCGGGACCGCAAGAATTTGGCTGACGTCACTTAACTTAACAGGAAACCCGGGAAGTATGGTTACCCGGTTTTGCTCGAGGACCAGGGCCGAGGGATTACAATCTGCCTTGGCGTTCCCCGGATTTGCTGTCGAGGTTCGTGGAGCTGGCGAAGTTCAGGCGGGACCGCAGATGTGGTCGTGTTCTGCGCAGCGTACAGGAAATCCGGGTCGGGCATTTATCCTAGCAGTGAGGTGCGCATGGCTAAGGCGGTTACAGCCAGCACTGAGCAGTCCAGTGCCGCGTCCTATAACGGGTTGGAGCCGGAGCAATTAATCCGGATCTACCGGTTGATGTATTTGTCGCGCCGCACAGACGATCGCGAGATCCTGCTCAAGCGGCAGCAAAAGATCTTCTTCCAAATCTCCGGCGCCGGCCACGAGGCGCTGCTGGTGGCGGCCGGCATGGCTCTGAAGCCCGGCTACGACTGGTTTTATCCCTATTATCGCGATCGGGCACTGTGCCTGACGCTGGGCAGTACCGTGGAGGAAATGCTGCTGCAATCCGTAGGCGCGGCGGCCGACCCGGCAAGCGGCGGACGGCAGATGCCTTCGCATTGGAGCAACCCGCGGCTCAACATCGTCAGCCTGTCTTCTTCGGTCACCACGCAGTGCCTGCAGGCTGTCGGTTGCGCGGAGGCGGGCCGATACCTTGCCACCCATCCAGCAGCCGCCGAGCAGCGGCCGGGGGACTATAGCGCATTCAAGCCCACCCACTTTCATGGGGACGAGGTGGTCTACGTCTCGCTGGGTGAAGGCGCGACCAGCGAAGGGGAGTTTTGGGAGGCGATCAGTTCAGCGTCCTGCCTCCGTCTGCCGGTATTGTTTGTGGTCGAAGACAACGGCTACGCCATCTCCGTTCCGGTGGAAGTGAACACGCCGGGCGGGAATATCTCGCGCCTGGTAGCCAATTTCCCTAATTTCTTCTTTGCCGAGGTCGATGGCACCGATCCTATCGAAAGCTATGCCGCGTTCACCCAGGCGGTGAACCACTGCCGTTCCGGCAAGGGGCCGGCCTTTGTTCACGGGCACGTGATCCGGCAATACGCCCATTCCTTTTCTGACGACGAACCGCTCTACCGGTCGGAAGCGGAGCGCAAGCGGGACGTTGCTCTCGATCCTCTACCCAAGCTGCAAATGCGGCTGCTGCGCGATGGCATTCTTGATCCTGCAGCCATCAACCGGCTGGAGCAGGAGGTCGACGAAGAGGTGCGCATCGCAGCGGAAAAGGTACTGCGCGCCCCGCTCCCCGAGGTCTCCTCAATCAAGCGCCATATCTATTCCGAAGACCTCGACCCCACGCGCCAGGATTTGGCCCGGCCGGCGGTGCAGACTTCCGACGTGCAGGAGCGCACCATGGCCGACCTGATCAACTGCTGCCTGAAGGACGAGATGCAGCGTGATCCGCGGATCGTGGTCTTTGGCCAGGACGTAGCCGATACCAGCCATGATCAGGAGCTGCGCCAGGGCTTGGTGAAGGGTAAGGGCGGCGTCTTCAAGCTCACGACCGGGTTGCAGCGGGAGTTCGGGCCGGACAGGGTCTACAACGCACGGTTGGCGGAAGCCGATATTGTCGGCCGCGCCATCGGCATGGCCACCCGCGGACTCAAGCCCGTGGTCGAGATCCAGTTCTTCGACTACATCTGGCCGGCCATGCATCAATTGCGAAACGAGCTCAGCCTGTTGCGCTGGCGCTCCAATGGCACCTACTCATCGCCGGCCGTGGTACGGGTGGCGATTGGGGGATACCTTACCGGCGGTTCGGTCTACCACTCCCAGTGCAGCGAAAGCATCTTTACCCATACGCCTGGCATTCGCGTGGTGTTTCCCTCCAACGCCCTGGATGCCAACGGCCTGTTGCGCACCGCGATCCGCTGTGATGATCCGGTGCTCTTTTTCGAGCACAAGCGCCTCTATCGCGAGACCTTCGGCCGCGCGCCGTATCCCGGACCCGAATTCGCCATTCCTTTCGGCAAAGCCAACCTGTTGCGCCAGGGTAAGGACCTGACCGTCATTACCTACGGAGCCGTCGTGCCCCGGGCTCTGCGCGCCGCGCAGCAAGCGAGCAGCGAACTCGGCCTGGAGGTCGACCTGCTCGACTTGCGCACCCTCAGTCCCTACGACTGGGAGGCGATTGCCACTTCGGTACAGAAGACTGGCCGGGTGATCGTGGCCCACGAAGATATGTTGAGCTGGGGCTATGGAGCAGAAATCGTAGCCCGCATTGCCGACGAGCTGTTCGAGTATCTTGACGCCCCGGTGAAACGGGTAGCCGCCATGGATACCTTTGTGGCCTATCAGCCGAAACTGGAGGATGCCATTCTGCCCCAGCCGGAAGACTTGTTCCGCGCCATGGCGGAGTTGGGCAAGTATTAGCTCAAAAGAAAGCCCCTAAGCACAACTTTGTTGCCTGGCCCGCGTTCGAACCAGTGTGCCCGGAAGCCTGGGTTCGGTTTGGAGCGGCAAATGGCAACACGTCGCGCATTCATGAAGGGTGGGGCAATGGCCCTGGTAGGCACCTCGGTGGTGCCGTCATTCCTGCAGCGGTCGGTGCTCGCTCAAACCACCAGCGCGCAGGCGCAGGGTAAGAAGCTGGTCGTGATCTTCCAGCGCGGCGCGGCCGATGGGCTCAACATCGTGATACCCCATGCGGAGAGCAACTACTATCAGCTCCGTCCGACCATCGCCATCCCGCAAAACCAGCTCATCGACCTGGATGGATTTTTCGGACTGCACCCGGCCATGCAATCATTCAAACCCTTGTTCGACCAGGGGCACTTGGCCATGGTCCAGGCTGCCGGCTCACCCGACACCACCCGCTCGCACTTCGACGCCCAGGACTACATGGAGAGCGGAACCCCGGGCGTAAAAGCGACCCCCGATGGCTGGCTGAACCGGGCTTTGCAGGCAGAAGATCTGCATTGCTCGCAGAGCCATACCGCCTTCCGCGCCATCGCCTTGGGGTCCCAGGTTCCGCGCACGCTGGATGGGAAAATTCCTGCGGTCGCGGTCAACCGGGTGCAGGATTTTGGGGTGGGCGGAAAGAGTGCAAATGCTGCTCCCATAAGCTCCGCTTTCGAGGCAATGTATGCTGATTCTGTCGATCCTGTGCTCCACGGGACTGGCCAGGAGACCTTCGAAGCGGTAAAGATGTTAAAGGCCACTGATCCGGCGCATTACCAGCCGGCGTCAGGCGCGAACTATCCCAACGGGGCGTTCGGGAATAATATGAAGCAGATCGCCCAGTTGCTTAAGGCGAATTTGGGTGTGGAAGCGGCTTTCACTGACATCGGCGGCTGGGATACGCATCAGAATCAGGGCAGCGTCAACGGCCAATTGGCCAACTGCTTGCGTGATTTCAGCCAGGGTATTTCCGCTTTCTGGACCGATATGGGGAACGACGCAGAAAATGTAGTGCTGGTCAGCATGTCGGAATTCGGGCGCACGACGCGGCAGAACGGCACGGGTGGAACGGATCACGGGCACGCCAACGTCATGTTTGTGCTCGGCGGCACGGTCAAGGGTGGCAAGGTCTATGGCAAGTGGCCAGGGATGGCGCCCGAGCAGCTCTATCAGAATCGCGACCTGGCCATTACCACAGACTTCCGCCAGGTTCTGGGTGAAGCGGCATTCAAGACCTTGGGAGCGCGCAACCTGGAGCTGGTTTTCCCCGGTTCGGAATTAAAGACGACGCAGTTCCTGAACTTGGTTTCGAGTTAATTGGGCCCCCGCAATCCTTGCATATCCACCTCTCCGGCACGTTCGCTGTGTCAGGTGGGGAAACCACGATTTTCGGGCTCCTGAACCCTTAACAGCCGAATCAAAAGTCGGGGGGCTTGCGACTTTGGCCGAAGGTTTATGGGGTTTGACGATTGTGGGGTCCCATATCTGACACAGCGAAGGTGCCGAAAGGGATTTTAGATACGGCCTGTCAGCTTGGCGCGCGTGCCCCTGCCTCTGCCCACGAAATCATCCAACCCCAGCCAGCCGCAGCCGGTAAAGACCAGCATCAGAGCGATGGCAAAGAGCGCCAACGGAAGGGCGAAGGAGTTCGGCCCCATCAGACCGCCATGCAGGTGGATTTTGAGGATAGCCACCGTCATATCGATCGCAGTCATCAACGCGGCAATTCGGGTCAACAAGCCTACGATGAGCAGCAGGCCACCAAAAAATTCAGTAAAGGCGGAAACGTAGCCAAGCCAGACTGGCAGGTGCAGGCGCGTGACCATGTGGCTGAAATTATAGAGAGCGCCTGAGGGAATGATCTTGTCATATCCGTGGCGCACCATGATGGCGCCGAGAACCAATCGCATGACCAGGGCACCAAGAGACTCGAAGCGGTTAAGCCAGTTGAACAATAGGAACTCCTGTTCGTGTCGGTGTTGCTGTAGGCAAGCTTAACTGCCGGGCAGATATTTGCCCAGAAAACTTCGCAGGCTTGGCAGATAATGGGCGTCCCTGTAGAGAGCTGCGAGGGTTGCTCTCTGCTTCGGCTCCGCAGCCTGATCGTAGTAGAGCCCGACTGCACCGTTGGTTGAGTACAACATCAGCTTAGGCGTGCGCAGACCGGCCAGCGCCCTGGTGGGGTCGAAGCGGTCATGCAAGAGCAGGCGGAGCGGGATTAGCCGCGTGCGGGCATCGAACTGCAGCGAGTCGAGAGTTGGCGCCTTGGGATCTTCGAGGATCAGCGCCGCTGCTTCGGGATGGCGCCGGGCGGTCTCGACTGCGATCGCCGCGCCCAGCCCGACCCCATCGAGAACGATCGTGGACGGGGAAAGATGACGTGTGCCGGTGAGGTAATCCCAGGCGGCGTCAGCATCCTCGTAGGTGCTGGCTTGCGATGGATGTATGTTTACACTCTTCCCAAAGCCGCGATAATCGAAGGCAAAAATATTTATGCCGAGGTTGTGCAGGGCCTGCAATTGCGGCAGCGCGTCCGAGAGCGAGCCAGAGCCGTCATGTAGGAAAAGCAGGGTATCGGAGGGTGCTGCGCGATCGGCCGGGATCCACCAACCGTCGAGTTGGAGAATGCCGGTTTCGGTCGAGTCAAACCGGATCTCGTCGAACTTCAGGCCGGCCGAGGCCGGAGTGGCCGTGATGGCGTGCGATGGTTTGAATACCAGCTGCCATTGGCCCTGCCAGAAAAGCAGGCAGAACGTGGCGTATACGCAGAGCACAGCAAGCAGGAGGGTGGCCGCCAAGCCGCCGAGAATCCAGCGCGCGCTGGCCAGCGGCTGCTGTGGGGCCAACGGGCTTTTCCAGCCGGGTGGAGGCGTGTGCTTTTGCGGCAAGATTCGGTTGCGGCCAGACCGGCTCTTCGCCATGGTTAGCCGAAAGCGAGTTCGTCAGCCGATTCAAGCGGAGTTCCGCAGACGCGGCACAGAATCGCAGAGCAATCGCCACACACCAGCGGGTCATGAACAGCCCGCGCGCACGAAGGGCACCAGAGGTCAACCGCTGGAGGCACTTGAGATACTGTTGGAGGTGAAATGCCATCCATGATTTCAGAGCGTAGCATGACCTGGGTGATGAGCGAACGATGAGTGAGTTAGTGAAGATTTGTGTTAGGGGCCAGTTGCCGCGACCCGGAGAAGCCAAGGAATTCAGTGCAGGCGCCAGGACGCTCTGCGTTGCCAACATAGATGGGATAATCCGGGTCCTAGACAACGAATGCCCTCACCGGGGCGGTCCGCTAGCCGAGGGGATGATCGAAAACGGCAAGCTGATTTGCCCCTGGCATGCCTGGTCCTTCGACCCTGCCACAGGAGTTACCCAGAACTCTCAGGAAAGGGTTGCAGTTTACCCCGTAACTATTGAAGGGGAAGACGTTCTCGTCAGGGTGTGAGCCTTCGATCCATGTAACGGTGGGAGCCCCCTGCTTCAGCAGGGGGGAGCGACGCTTCAGCGTCGCGGAAAAAGTCCACTTCCATCAATCGGGCTTTTAGCCCCGGCTTCCCGTGGCCGAACGCCCGCGGCTAAAGCCGGAGGAGAATAGTCCTACGCGAGCCGCTCGGCTTAAAAGCCGAGCTCCCCCGCATGAATGCGGGGGCTCCCACCGCTAATTTGGACAAGTATGATTTTCAGCGCCCTTCTAATCCTAACCAGCAGTGGCATGCTGGGCTACTAAACCGGCACCGCTGCTTTCACAATGGCAGTCAGCGAATGCGGGTCCAGGCTGGCGCCCCCGATCAGTGCTCCGTCAATCTCCGGCTGGCTGAGCAGTGCGCTGGCGTTCTCCGGCTTCACACTACCGCCGTACAGGATGCGCAGGGCATCAGCGAGTGGCCTCCCGGCCAAACGCGCCACCTCGCCGCGAATCATGAGATGCGCTTCGGCGGCAATCGCTGGGGTCGCCGTCTTTCCCGTTCCAATGGCCCAGATGGGTTCATAGGCAATGACCATCGGACGCAGTTTCGTCGCGTCAATCTGGTGGATGGCGCGGCTGATCTGCCGGCAAATGACCTCCTGCGTCATACCGTTCTCCCGTTGTTCCTCGTGTTCACCGACACAAACGATCGGCACCAGGTGATGTTTGAGGGCGGTGGCGAGCTTCCGGTTGACGTCGTCGTCGGTCTCGCCAAAGTATTGACGGCGCTCCGAGTGGCCAAGGATCACGTGGCTCACACCCAGGGCGACAAGCATAGAGGCGGAGACCTCTCCGGTAAAGGCGCCCTCCTCCGCAAAGTGCATATCCTGCGCGCCCACCAGGACGTCTGAGCCCTTCACGGAATGGATCGCCGTAGCCAGGTCGACGAAGGGCGGACAGATTAAGATTTCGCTCCTGGTCTGGTCTTTGACCAGCGGCAGGAAGGTATGAAGGAAGCTCTGGGCCTCTGTAGGGGTCTTGTACATCTTCCAGTTGGCGGCGATCAAAAGCTTGCGCATGCTAGGGAGTGTCTCGCTTCTTGTGTTCCTTCATCAAATTGTAGAGCACGGAAAGGGTATGTTTCTGATCCATCCGGCCGGCCACGCGCACCACGGTCCAGCAGCCGAGAAAGCCGAAAATAAAGTACCCGCAACAACCGATAGTCAACACGAAAGACATCGGCTTGCCCGCCAGCCAATCTCCAAAAAGGCTGAGCGCGTTGAGTGTGGAGACAAAGCCCATCAGACCGCCGAGCGGGAAGGCGATGAGACCCAGGGTGACGCGATAGCGGTAGTCGCGAAGAAACTGGGTGAAGGTTGCGAGCAGCCACGCAATCAGCGCGCAAACGAGGCCCGCGACGAGGAGAAGCAACGGCAGTTCGAGACTGACCACAGCCATGGTCTAAGAGCCGGGCGCTTCCGAGAGAGCCGCGACACCAGGAAGCCGTTTGCCTTCGAGAAACTCGAGCGACGCCCCCCCACCTGTAGATATGTGCTTAATCTTGTCCGCCACCCCGGCCTGCTTTACCGCCGAAACGGAATCACCGCCGCCAACAATCGTGATCGCGGCCGCATTCTCCGCCAGCGCTTCCGCGACGGCGGTGGTGCCGTGGGCAAAGGCCGGCATCTCAAAGACGCCCATGGGCCCATTCCAGACGATGGTGCGGGCCCGGGCGATTTCTGTCGTAAACAGCTCCACCGTAGCGGGACCTATATCAAGCGCCATCCAATCAGCAGGGAACGGCCCATCACCCTCGAAGGTCTGAGTACGGGCGCCGGCGGCGAATTTGTCGGCCAGCACGTGATCTACCGGCAAGAGAAAACGCACTCCCTTTTCCTCGGCTTCTTTGAGCGCTTCACGAGCCACTTCAAGCTTATCGGCTTCGACCAGCGACTTGCCCACGTCTTGTCCCTTAGCCTTAAGGAAGGTGTAAGCCATGCCGCCCCCGATGAGCAGCGCGTCAACCTTGCTCAGCAGGTTGTGGATCACCTCGATCTTGTCCGAGACCTTGGCCCCGCCCAGGATCGCGACAAAAGGCTTCTCCGGAGCCTGCAGGGCTTTGCCTAGGTAATTCAGCTCCTTTTCCAGCAGCAGCCCGGCCGCGGACTGAGAGACGAAATGAGTGATGCCCTCGGTCGAAGCGTGCGCCCGGTGAGCGCTGCCGAAGGCGTCATTCACATAGACGTTGCAAAGATGGGCGAGTTGTCGCGCGAACTGGAGGTCGTTGGCTTCTTCTCCGGCGTGGAAACGCAGATTCTCCAGCAGCAGCACTTGCCTCGATTCGAGCTGTCGCGCCATCTCCGTGGCCACGTCCCCCACGCAATCGGGGGAGAAGGCGACGTTGACCGATTCACCTAGCGCGTGATCGAGCAGCGTGCGCAGCCGGTCTACCACCGGTCGCAGGCTGTATTTGGGATTAGGCTTTCCTTTGGGACGCCCCAAGTGGGAGGCCACGATCACTTTGGCGTGATGACGCAACGCGTATTCGAGTGTAGGCAAGGTTTCTTTGATCCGGGTATCGTCGAGAATCTGCGTACCGCTCTCCGAGAGCGGTACGTTGAAATCGACGCGGACAAAAAGATATTTGTTGTTCAGATCCAGGTCGCGGATGGAAAGTTTCGCCATGGGATTTCCCCTCAAGAAGTCTTACGAGAGCCGCCTCTGATCGTTCTCGAGGTCCGGCGCATCGCTGCGCCAGACCCGTCTTAGAGCCCTGCTTTCTCGAGGAACAGCACCAGGTCCTTCACCCGGTTCGAGTAGCCCCACTCATTGTCGTACCAGCTGATTACCTTGGCCATATTGCTGCCAACCGTTTTGGTCAGGGGGCTGTCAACGATCGAGGAGAGTGGATTTCCCTTGAAGTCACTGGACACCAGCTCGTTGTTCTCCAGGCCCAGGATGCCCTTCATCGGGCCGTCCGCGGCGGCCTTGAGAGCGTCGTTGATCGATTCCTTGGTGACCGGCTTGTTTGATGTGAAAGTCAGGTCCACGACCGAGACGTTGGGTGTGGGAACACGGATGGCGAAGCCGTCCAGCTTGCCTTTGAGCTCCGGCACCACCAGGTGCAGAGCCTTGGCGGCGCCGGTCGACGTGGGAATCATCGAAAGAGCGGCCGCGCGGCCGCGGCGCAGATCCTTGTGCGGAAAGTCCAGAATCACCTGGTCATTGGTGTAGCTGTGGATGGTGGTCATGATGCCGGCTGCAATGCCGAACGTGTCATTGAGCACCTTGGCCAAAGGCGCCAGGCAATTCGTGGTGCAGGAGGCGTTGGAGATGACGTGATGCGTCTTGGGATCGTACTTATCCTGGTTCACGCCGAGCACGATGGTCAGATCCTCGTTCGAAGCAGGCGCGGAGATGATGACCTTCTTGACCGTTCCCTGCAGGTGGGCCTTGGCCTTGGTGGCATCGGTAAAGTGGCCAGTGGATTCGATGACCACTTGAGCGCCGGTCGACGACCAGTCGAGCTTGGCGGGATCGCGCTCGGCAAATACCTTCAACTTCTTGCCGTCGACGGTGATGAAGTCTTCACCTGCGGTGATGGTGTGGGGCAGGTTGCCCAGGATGGAATCGTACTTGAGCAGGTGGGCCAGCGTAGCCGGGCTGGTCAGGTCATTCACCGCTACAAATTCAATTGCAGGATTTCCAATCGCGGCGCGAAAAACGTTGCGGCCAATACGCCCAAAGCCGTTGATGCCAACCTTTACTGCCATAAACTTTAAGATCTCCTTGAAGGTGGGTCGGGGTTTTTATGTCGTGGGTGCGGGAGCAATGTTCGTGTCCTCGCGGGATGAGCGCGAAACTTGAGTGTACCAAAGAGCGGGGGTGCGAAAGGGAGCAGGCCATTTGCTGCCGCGGCAGAATTTGTGTTAAATCCTCATCATGCGCGAATGGATGCGCGCCCTAATGAGACGACGTGGCAAGCGCGGAGCGAATGACTCGGAATCGACCGGGAAGATCGGACAGGAGATTCCAGCCAACCAGCCGACGCCTTTACAGCCGATGTACCCAGAAGACAAACGGGGTCGGGCGTCCGGGCCTTCTGTGGAAAGCCCTGAGGTTAACAATTCTGTCGTTCCCAGCCCGGTTGCCAGCGAGCCGGCCGAGGCTGGATTGGAGCCACTGCCGGTGGCTGCGGCGCCAGCGCCGCCAGATGGAAAACTAGTCGTAGAGACCCAGCCGGAATCGCCCTCTGTGCCTCCTCCAGAAGCACCGTCGGCCAGCCCAAAAGACCTCAAGGGCTACGTCGTCTTGGCGATCGGATTGCCAGGCTCCGGGAAGACCACTTGGTTCAAGCGCCGTGGAGTCACGCCGCTTTCGAGCGACATGCTGCGCAGCATCCTCTTCGACGACATCACCGAACAGCGCTACCAGGGACTGGTTTTTTCTACCCTGCGTTCGTTGTTGCGGGCGCGCCTGATTGCCAAGATGCCGTGGAACTACGTGGACGCGACCAATCTCTCTGCCCACGAGCGCCGGCAATGGATCAAGATGGCCAAGAGCTTCGGCTATGAGGCGCAAGCGGTCTTCTTCGACGTTCCGTTAGAGGTCTGCATGGAACGGAACAGCCGCCGTGAGCGCACCGTGAGCGACGAAATCATGCGCAAGATGGCAGAGCGCTTGCGTCCGCCCAGCTTCAAAGAAGGCTTCAGCAAGATCACCATGGTGCGGGTCAAGGGGGCCCCACCGCTCAAAATGGACGGGGTCGACGTGGAGCCGCCCAGCTCTTGACGCCCCAGGCGCAAGAGACGGTCCCGGCCATTGCTTTCGATCAGGTCGGTCTCACCACGCCCGACGGACGCGTCATCCTCGACCATGTCAGCTTGGAGATTGCGGAGGGTTCCACCACCGCGCTGTTGGGGCGTAGCGGGTCGGGAAAAACCACCCTGCTGCGCATGGTAAACCGCCTGATCGAGCCCACTGCGGGACGGGTGATGGTGGAAGCAAAGGCTACCACCGATTGGGACCCCATCGCTCTGAGGCGGGCAATTGGATACGTCATCCAGGAGACGGGTCTCTTTCCCCACTTCGACGCCGAGCGCAACATCGGGGCCGTGCTCGAAATCGAAGGCCGCCCTAAACAAGAGATCGCCGGGCGTGCGCGCCAACTCTTTACCCAGGTCGGCTTGGACTATCCGACCTTTGCCCGCCGCCTGCCCTATCAGCTTTCCGGTGGGCAGCGCCAGCGTGTCGGCTTGGCGCGGGCACTCGCAGCCGAACCCAAACTGCTGCTGATGGACGAGCCTTTTGGCGCCCTGGACCCGCTCACCCGGGCGGAAATGCAGGACATGTTGCGCGATTTGCTGCGCCGCCTCCACAAGACGGTGCTGTTGGTCACCCATGATCTGGACGAGGCGCTCTACCTGGCCTCGCATATCGTGTTGCTGGAAGGCGGCAAGGTTGCGGCGAATCTTCGCGCGGAGGAATTCCTGGGCTCCAAGATTCCGGCGGTGCAGGGCTATGTGCGCGCCGTCCATCGGGGCCAGGAAGCGGTGAACTGATGTCCGGTTTCCTGGCGCAGAACGGCTCGCAGATCGTTGAGCTGACCCTGGAGCATCTGTGGCTGACGGGATCAGCCATGTTGCTGGCGGCGGCTATCGGCGTGCCTACGGGCATCTGGCTGACGCGTCATCCGCGCTGGGCAAAGCCGGTGTTGGGGGTGGTAAATATCATCCAGACCATTCCCAGCCTGGCGCTGTTCGGTTTCCTATTGCCGTTGCCCTGGATTGGCGAACGGGCGGCGCGCATCGCGATCGCGGCGTTGACTGCCTACGCGCTGCTGCCCATCGTCCGCAATACCTACGCCGGCATTGAGGGAGTGGATCCCACAGTGCTGGAGGTAGCCAAGGCCTTGGGGATGACGGACGGCCAAAGACTGCGCAAGGTAGAGCTTCCGCTAGCCGCGAGCTTCATATTCGCTGGGTTGCGTACCGCGACCGTACTGGCGGTGGGCATTGCCACCATCGCCGCCGCGGTGGGAGCCGGGGGTCTGGGCGAGTTCATCTTTCGCGGCGTAGCCTCTGTAGACAACAGGCTGGTGCTCGCTGGAGCGATCCCCGCGGCCCTGCTGGCGATTGCGGCCGACACCGGGTTGGGATGGGTGGAGAGCCGGTTGCGCGTGCCGGCCCCTGGACGCGGATGAAAAACGCTGTAGCCGTTTGTGCCAGCCTGATGCTGGTGGCGATTGCCGCCTGCTCTCCGCCGCGTCCGAACTATCCCGTGATCGGAGCCAAGAACTTTACGGAGCAGGTGGTCCTGGGCGAGTTGCTGGCCCAGCAAATTGAGGCGGTCACCGGCATGAAGGTGGAGCGGCGCTTTTATCTTGCCGGCAGCTATATCTGCAACCAGGCCTTGATCGCGGGCCGCATCGACTCCTATGTCGAGTACACCGGAACCGCACTCACCGCCATCCTGAAGCAGCCGGTGGATAAAGACCCGCAGCGCGTGCTGGAAACGGTGCGGCGGCTCTACCAGCAGCGCTACCAGGTGGTGGTCACGGCCCCGTTGGGATTCGAAAACACCTTTGCCATGGTCATCCGCGGGCAGGAGGCTCAGGACCTTCACCTCACCACGCTGAGCCAGGCGGCGCGTTACACCCCGCAGTGGAAGCTGGGAGTAGGCTACGAATTTGAACAGCGGCCGGACGGCTTACCAGGCCTGCAGCAAGCCTATGGTTTGAAGTTTGACGGCTCGCCCCGGCTTATGGATTTGGGATTGCTCTACCGGGCGCTCAATGGGCGCCAGGTGGACATCATCGCCGGCAACTCGACGGACGGCCCCATCAAAGCCTTTCACCTGGCAGTCCTTCAGGACGATAAGCATTACTTCCCGCCCTACCAGGCAGTCCCGTTGGTGAGGCAGGAAGCACTGGACCGGTGGCCGAAGCTAAGAGCCGCGTATGCCAGCCTGGCCGGCAAGATCACAGCGGAGGAAATGCAGACCATGAACGAGGCGGTCGACGGGCAGCATCGCGACCCAGCTCAAGTGGTAAGAGAATTCCGCCAATCCCACGGGCTATAGAGTGTGGGTGAGAACGCAAAAATAGACCGCAAATCAGAAGCAGGCCCGTAGGGCCGGGGGCCAAACGTCAGCCCAGCCCGGAAGGGCTGGGACATCGATCTAACATCGTCTGAGCGCCGGCGGCGCGGCACCCGCGGATGCAGGTAGTGCCGCGCCTCCAGCGCTCCACAATCTTGGTATTCGTTTCCCAGCCCTTCCGGGCTGGGCTGACGTTTGGCCCCCGGCCCTACTCCGGATTTCCTGTGGACATGGTTGGCGTTGGCGAAGTTCATGCGGCTTTCCTTAATGAAAGCCGCACACGCGGATTCTGGTGGCGCCCCGTGCAGGAAATCCGGATACGGGCCTGCTTCTGACATAGAGTGGGATTTGCGTTCTCACACATGGCCTGTAACCTCAAATAATCGCCCTTAAGATTTGTTCTGCTGGCAGGGAAAGGTCCAGATGACAGAACCATGGCTACGAGGCACGCTTTCGGATGCGCCGGTGGTGCAGCGCGCACTGCTCCATTCGCTCGAAATGGCCCAGGAAGATACGGCCAGGTGGTGCCGTGGCCTGGACGACCGCGAACTGCACGCGCGCCCATTTAATCTGCCCTCCGTCGCATTTCAGTTGCGCCACATTGCCCGCAGCCTGGATCGCTTTTGCTCCTACGCAGAGGGCACACCGCTGAGCCCGGAACAATTTGCCGCGCTGACCAGCGAAATGAATGGAGAGGGAACCACGGCGTCCATCTTCAGCGAGTTGGAAGAGAGCCTCAAAAAAACACGCCGGCGTCTGGACGCAATCGTCCTCCAGCCGCCGGATCTACCAGTGAGCATCGGCCGCAAAGCCCTGCCCACAACCCTGACAGGACTCCTGATTCACGCCGCGGAGCACACCCAGCGCCATGTAGGGCAGGCGATCACCACCGCCAAGCTGATCGTGGCACAACGTGAACCGGTTTCGCAGTAGGTGTATAACCGAGGCGAAAACGATCTACGTGGTTTTCTCTCAAAGAAAACCACACCTCGCGATCCGGTTGAGGCCACGTAACTGTGAAACCGGGTTTAGTTCAATTCAGGGATTCGGTCGACGATGTGGCCCATCTTCTCCTGCTTGACCTGCACATAGCGCTCGAAGCTATCCAGCGGCTCGACCTCGGCGGAGATGCGTTCTACCACCCGAATGCCCACCGCTTCCAGTGCCTCGACCTTCACCGGGTTATTGGTGATAAGGCGTACCGAGGTCACGTTCAGTAATTTCAGAATCTCCGCAGGCAGTTCGAACTCACGGCAGTCAGGCTTGTAACCAAGCTTTAAATTGGCCTCAACCGTATCCAGCCCCTGGTCCTGCAGTTCGTAGGCGCGCAACTTGGCCATCAGTCCGATGCCCCGGCCCTCCTGCTGTTCATACAGCAGGATCCCGGCCCCTGCCTGAGCGATCAACTGCAGCGCCAATTCCAATTGCAGCCGGCAGTCGCAGCGCAAAGACCCGAAGACATCGCCGGTAAGGCACTGGGAATGAATGCGCACCACTGGCGGCTCCCGATGGATATCGCCCAGCACCAGCGCGACCGCGCCTTCGATCTTCCTGCTGACCGTAGTCATCCCCGGCCCGCATGGTTCCGGATCGACACGCACACCTTCGAAGCCCAAAATGCGGAAATGACCCCAACGGGTCGGGAAATCCGCATCCGCCAGTTTCTTGACACTTTCCAACGGCATAGTTAATTAGAGCCTCTTTGGCGGCCTCATGTCCAGCGGGTGAAACTGGCGTAAAGTAAGAGCGTGTTTGAGCCTAAGCTCGTCCTCATATCACTGCTGATCAAGCTGGGCGTGGCCGCAGCGGTCTCGGCGGTGACTGCCAGGGCGCTCACTTTCCAACGTCTCTTGTTTGCTGAGCGCCGCACCACCGCGCAAACCATCGGACTCCTGGCCTTCCTCTGTATTCCGCTGACGCTAGGTGTCTGGATCCGCTTCATCGTCCCCAACTTCTACGCTGCGGACATCGGTTTCGAAACCGTCATCATCCTTGGCATTCTGCTAGGTCCGCTCTCCGCGATGTTCGGGGGAGCGGTGCTTTCCTTGCCCGCCATGTTGCACCACGAATACCTTACCCTGCCTTTCTTACTTGCCGTAGCCATCGTTTCCGGCCTGTACGGGCGGGCCGTGGAGCCGGAAGAGGTGTGGTCGTTTTCCCCATTCGTCGATCTCAGCATCTATCGCTGGGTACGCCGTAACCTGCTCGAGCCACGCTTCGATCGCCAGATCCTGCTGCTCATGCTGATCGTTGGTATGCAGATGGTCCGCATGTGGCTGGCGGCGCTTTATCCTGGCCGTCTGTTCACTTTGAATGCCCATGGCTGGCTGGTTAAGCTCGCGATTTGCGTCTGCCCCGCAGTCGTCGTGGCCATCCCTATAAAGATCTGGAACTCAAGCCGCATTGAGATCAAGCTAAAGGAACAGAAGCGGCTGGTGCTGGAGGCGCGCTTCGACGCCCTGCAGCGGCAAATCAACCCTCACTTCCTCTTCAATACCCTCAATTCCATCGCTTCGCTGGTCCGCTTCCGGCCCGAGATGGCACGGGAGATGATCGTGCAGTTAGGCAACATTCTGCGCGCGCTGCTCAAGGATCACGATGCCTATGTGCCCTTCCGCGAAGAGCTGACCTTTACCGACGACTACCTGGGCATTGAAGTGGTGCGTTTTGGGGCGGAGAAGCTGCGCGTAGTGAAGGAGATTGAGCCCGGGACCCTGGAGCTGTTGGTGCCTTGCATGCTGCTGCAGCCGTTGATCGAAAACAGCATCAAGCATGGCCTGGAGCCGCGCCTGCAGGGAGGAACCATCACCCTGCGCAGCCGTATCCAGGGCGCCAAGATGGTGGTCGAGGTAGAAGACGACGGCGTGGGTATGGCTGAGGGCCGGGCGCGGGAAGTAGGCTTTCCCAGCCGGGGGGCCGGCATCGGCATGCGCAACGTGCGCGAACGGCTGGAGGTGCTCTACGGCAACAGCGCCCGCTTCGAGGTCTCCAGTCGTCCTGGACGGGGCACGCGTGTAACCCTGGAGATACCAATGGCGCCGAACGTACTGGTACTGGCGGATCAGACCTCGGCGCGTGCCAGCACCCTCACGTAATATTCCTCGTAAATGGGAATGATGCGCGAGGCACAGTAACGATCCTGGGCCGCTCGCCGGCCCGCGTCGGCCATGTCAGCTAGCCGGGCCTCATCAGACAGCAGTTCGATCGCGGCGGCGGCCATCGCATCCACATCGCCGACCGCGAACAGCCGGCCGGTCACGCCGTCGTCAATCAACTCCGACACCCCGCCGACCCGAGTCGCGATGGTGGGAACCTTGCAGGCCATGGCTTCCAGTGCTGCCAGGCCGAAGGACTCCAGCTCGCTGGGCATGATCATCAGGTCGGCTACCGGCAGCAGTTCGTGGACCCGTTCTTGTTTGCCCAGGAAGTGGACCCGGCTCTGGATACCCTTGCTGGCGGCCAGCCACTCCGCCGACGAGCGGTCCGGTCCGTCGCCGACCATCAACAGGCGCGCCGGCATCTCCTGCGCGACGCGGGAAAAGACCTCGACCACATCGAGGATGCGCTTCACCGGGCGGAAGTTCGAGAGATGGATCAGGAGCTTTTCCTCGGGATCGGCATAACGCGCGCGGGCGTCGGCACGCCTTTCCCCTAACGGCTTGTACTCATCGCAGTTGACGAAGTTGGGTATGACTTCGATCGGCCGCAGAATGCCGAAGTCCTGTACAGTTTTCTCGCGCAGGTAATTGGATATGGAAGTGACGCCGTCGCTCTCCTCGATGCCGAAGCGCGTGATCGGCAAGTACGATCGGTCGAGCCCTACCAGGGTAATGTCGGTACCGTGCAAGGTGGTCACAAAGGGCAGGTGTCTGCGTTTTGCCAGCATCTGCCGCGCCAGTAAGGCGCACACCGAGTGAGGAATGGCGTAATGGACGTGAAGCAGGTCGAGCTCGTAATATTCGGCCACCTCAGACATGCGCGTGGCCAGCGCCAGATCGTACGGCGGGTACTCGAAGAGAGGGTAATTTGAGACCGGCACCTCGTGATAGAAGATGCCTTCTTCGCGTCCGGTAAGCCGGAAGGGTTGCGAATAGGTGATGAAGTGCACCTGGTGGCCGCGCGCTGCGAGCTCGATACCGAGTTCGGTTGCGACCACGCCGCTGCCGCCATACGTCGGGTAACACGTAATGCCGATTTTCATTCTCACAACCCCTTGATCCCGGACTGTACTCGCTCGGCGACGCGATGAAAATCAGTAAGCGACAACCCCGGATCCTTCCTGAGTGCCTCGGGAATGACCTCGAGCAAAGCAGTGCGTTCCGTATCCCGCGAGGCCACCAGTCGAGTATGTGCCTGTTCCAGCGCGCGGTCGCGATACCCCGGATGGCAGACCAGCTCCCATGTACCATTCGGCATGGCCTGAAGCATCGAACGCAGTACCTGCTCATCGAGACTCCCGGTAGCCAGAACGCCGATCGACCCGTCGGCAGTCAACATACCGTATTCCTCGGTCAGCCTGAAGAAGGCCCGCCGTTGGCTTCTCATGGCGTGCACTTGCGCCCGGCGCCACGTGCCGGCAACCCGTGTGGCGCGCAGGCTCCAGGACGGCTCGAAGGGATTGCGCACGCAGTCCACCCCGCAATGCCGTGCCGCACGGAGCAGGGGAGCCAGCGCACGGGGAAACGCATGGATATGTTTGTGCGAGTCGATGTGACTGACGGTGACCCCGCTCAATTGAATCCGTCGTATCTGGGCGATGGCCTCGGTCTCGATTTCCTGCTCACGAATGCGGCCGCGCATCAAGTCACGAAGAAAACCTACCACCGTAGGCCGTAGCGTTAACGATGCCGGACGGCGGGGATCGAGCAGGGAGGGCACCTCGTCTGGGCGCAGAAGCGGTGAGCCGTCCACCAGTACGATGTGGCAGCCGACGGATAATGCGGGTTGCGCAAACGCCAGATAAACGGCGGGAGAGAAGTAGGGCGCCGTGGCCATCAGCGTGGTGGAGCTGAGAGCGCCTGCTTGCTGCAGTTCAATGATCGCCCGGTTGACGCCTGGCGCGAGACCAAAGTCGTCTGCGTTGATAATCAGGCGCTTCATTTCCGCCAGTGTACCAAGGTCCGAATTGTCTTCTCGTGCATCAAAGTTTCAATCGCGTTGCACCGTACAAGGGCTGTCGCGCCGGTTAAGTATTAATTTGATCGGTGGATAGAGAGCGCTACAATAGGTTTTCTTTGAGCGGGGAGGTCCGCAACAATGTCCGGAGGATGGCTCGAGCGCAAAGGGCCCGCAGCTTATACCTTGCTGCTGCTATTGAGCAGCGCCGGACATGCAGCCTGGGCCGCGCCGGTCGACAACATCGTCTACCAAACCCCGAGCACCTTCGCCCCGCACTCCGGCCCGGCGCTGTTGATCCATCATTTGTCGCTTTTCGTGATGCAAATTACGGGGGCGATTTTTATCGTGGTCGCCTCGCTCCTGGCATATGTAGTGGTCCGCTTCCGCCAGCGTGATCCGAACGATGACAGCGAGCCGCCCCAGATCTACGGCAGCACGCAGATCGAGTTGGCCTGGACGGTCATACCCGTTCTCATCGTGTTCGTTCTCTTCCTCACCACGGCCCGCATTCTTTTTGCCATTCAGGATCAGAAGATGCCGCCCTCGGCCCTCGATGTCGAGGTCGTAGGCCATCAGTTCTGGTGGGAGTTTCGCTACCCAAAATACGGGTTCACGACTGCCAATGAGCTGCACGTACCGCTCAGTACCGAGCAGTCTCCCATGATCACTTCTCTGGGCTTGCTTTCCGCCGATGTGGATCACAGCTTCTGGGTTCCTGCGTTGTTCGGCAAGATCGACATGATTCCAAACCACCTCAACCACATGTGGTTTAATCCGGATAAAGCCGGCATGTACGTGGGCCAATGTGCACAGTTCTGCGGCGTGGAGCATGCCAAGATGCTGCTGCGGGTCTACGTGCAGACCCCGGAAGATTTCGAAGCCTGGCTGAAGAATCAGCAGCAGCCGGCGGTTGAGGATCCTGCCGTTGCCGAAGGCCGGCAGATCTTCCAGTCACAATCTTGCATCAGTTGTCACGTAGTGCGCGGCACCGCCGCCCAGGGAAAGTTTGGGCCGGACCTTACTCACTTTATGAGCCGGGATACGCTGGCTTCGGGAGCGGCCGATAACACCCCGGCGAATCTCAAGCTCTGGATCAAAGATCCAGACTACGTCAAGCCAGGATGCCTGATGCCGGCAATGCAATTGAGCGATAACCAGATCGACAAAATCGCCGCTTACCTCACTACCTTGAAGTAGCTGGGACACGGGCCAGAACAGACAGGAGTTTTCTTTATGGCTGATTCGACTCTGCCGATCGGGAGCGCCCTCGACCTCACGCCGCCGGGTGAGGTCTACGGGACGTGGCTCGAACAGGTGCACGATTGGGTGGTCACGGTCGACCACAAGAAAATCGGACTGATGTACATAGCCTATGCCCTGATCTTCCTGCTGGTCGGGGGCTTCGAGGCGATGTTACTGCGCATTCAGCTGGCCGTACCGCACAACGACTTTCTCTCTCCCGAGGTCTTCAACCGCATCTTCACCATGCACGGAACCACCATGGTCTTTCTCATGGGGATGCCATTGATCATCGGCTTCGCCAATTATCTGGTTCCCCTGATGATCGGCGCCAGGGATATGGCCTTTCCCCGGATGAATGCCTTCAGCTTCTGGATGACCGCGCTGGGCGGCTTGCTGCTGTACTACAGCTTCATTGGCGGTGTGGGTCTGCAAGGCGCGGGAAGCGCGCCCGACGTCACCTGGTGGGCGTATGCCCCGCTCACCGAGAGAGCGTTCTCACGCGGGCACAGCACCGACTATTGGGCCTTGTCGCTGATCGTTTCCGGCTTCGGCACCATCGGCGCCGCGGTCAACATTATCGCTACAACCATTTGTATGCGCTGTAAAGGCATGACGCTTTTTCGTATGCCGCTCCTGGCATGGCTCTACCTGGTGGTCTCGGGAATGATCCTGGTGACCATCAGCCCCTTGACCGCGGCGCAGATCATGCTGGTCATCGACCGTTACCTGGGGGGGCATTTTTTCGACTCCCAGGCCGGCGGCGCACCTATTGTCTGGATGCATTTCTTCTGGGTCTTCGGCCACCCCGAGGTGTATGTTCTGGTGTTGCCGGCGTTCGCCATCGCGAACGAAGTTATTCCCGTCTTTTCCCGCAAGGCGATCTTCGGCTACCCGGCTATGGTGGCCGCATCTGCCGGCATTGGCTTGATCTCGCTCAGCGTGTGGGCCCACCACATGTTCACCGTGGGCATGACCTCGGCGCAGAACGCGTTCTTCGTGCTCTCGACCGGGATGGTTGGGGTTCCCACTGGGATCAAAATCTTCAACTGGATCGCGACCATGTGGGGAGGCAAAATACGCTTCGCCACGCCTATGCTGTTCTGCACTGCCTTTCTGGCTCAGTTCCTGTTCGCGGGTCTCACGGGCATCATGCTGTCCGCGGCTCCCTGGAACTGGCAGCTGCACAATTCGTACTTCGTCATCGCCCACTTTCACTATGTTCTGGTGGGAGCCATTGTCTTCTGCTTTTTCGCAGGGTTCTACTACTGGTTCCCGAAAATGACGGGCAAGATGCTCAATGAGCGGCTGGGCAAGTGGCATTTCTGGCTGTTTCTGCTGGGCTTCCACATGTGTTTCGACTTCATGCATATACCTGGGCTCCTGGGCATGCCGAGGAGTATCTACACCTATGAACCGGGCCGAGGCTGGGATAGCTGGAACATGATCGTTTCTATCGGAGGCGCGATTCAGGGGGTGGCCACGATCATCTTTGTTTACAACATGGTGTATTCGTACTTCAAAGGCGCCGACGCCGGACCGGACCCGTGGGATGCCTGGACACTGGAGTGGGCAACCACATCGCCTCCGCCCGAATACAACTTCGCCACCGCCCCAGTGGTGGCCAGCCGGAGACCTTTGTGGGACCTGAAGCACCCGGAAGATCCAGACTCGCGGTACGAATGATTTTGATCGTCGAGGATATATAGAGGATGAGCGCCAGCACAATTCCCCTGGGTCACGGAGCGGCTCACGAAGATTGGGTCTTGCCCTATCACGGCACCGTTGCGATGCTGTCGCTGATCGTCGCCGAGACCGCGATCTTCACTATCTTTGTGGTGGCCTATGTCTATTACATCGGCAAGAGTATCTCCGGACCGCAGCCGCGCGACGTGCTGGAGCTTCCCATCTTCAACACGGTCTGCTTGCTCTCCAGCAGCTTCACCATCTGGATAGCGGAACGTGCTCTGAAGAAGGGCGCGATGGGGGCGTTCAGCTTGTGGTGGGCGCTCACCGTGGTTTTGGGCGCGATCTTTCTCGGGGGCACCGGCCTGGAGTGGAAGAAGTTGATCTATCACGACGGGCTGACCATCAGCACCAACCTGTTTGGCACCACGTTCTACTCGCTGGTCGGCTTGCATGCCAGCCACGTGATCGTCGGCCTCACCATGCTTTCGATCGTGCTGATCTTTTCGCTCACCGGCAAGATTAAGCCTGAACACTCGAGACAGCTTGAGGTGCTCTCGCTCTATTGGCACTTTGTCGATGGGGTTTGGGTGGTGGTTTTTACAGTCGTCTACATCATTGGCCGCTGAGCGAGAAAGAGAAGAGAATGCAAGAGCCACAGGCACACAACGGCATAACCGAAGAAGTCGTGCAATTACCGGCGCCTACTGCGTGGCCGCTGGTATTGGCCCTTGGCCTGACCTTTGCCTTGGCGGGCCTGGTCACAAACGTGGGCATAAGCATTCTGGGCGCGGTGCTGATCGTTGCCGGCTGCGTGGGCTGGTTCGGACAAGTGTGGCCGCACGCGCATCATATTGCGGTTCCGGTCAAAGTCCAGAAGTTCGCATACACAACCGCGCGCACCAAGGTTGCCCGTATTGAAGTGGACGAAACCCATCGCGCGCGCCTGCCCGTCCACACCCCTTCGGTGATTGCCGGGTTGAAGGGAGGCATCGCCGGCGGCGCCGCGATGATCGTGCCCGCGCTCCTCTACGGCCTGATCCGTTACCACAGCATCTGGTACGCGGTAAATCTGTTGGGCGGAGCTGGAGTTGCCGGCTGGACCAATCCGACGCTCGCGGAGATCACGCACTTCCGCTTGAGTGCGTTGATTCTTGCCACCATCATCCATGCTGTCGGCTCGCTGCTGATCGGCCTTCTGTATGGCGCAATGCTTCCCATGTTGCCGCGGCACCCGATCGTGCTCGGGGGCATCATCGCGCCGCTGTTGTGGACGGGCGTGTTGCATGCGACGCTGGACCTTATCAACCCCTATCTGGATGCGCGCATCGATTGGTTGTGGTTTGTGGCGTCCCAGGTGGCGTTCGGGGTGGTGGCAGGCTTGGTCGTGGCCAAGCAAGCCCACATCTACACCGAGCAATATCTGCCCTTTGCCGCACGCGTGGGATTGGAAACACCGGGATTGATGGACGAAGACAATCGGGAGGACAAATCGAAGTGACCGCGCGCCTCCTCATGCTGGTCTTCTGTATGACTGTGCTCGGCTGTGGACAGCTTCCCGGCCATCCCAAGCCGGGGCCGGAGGTGCCGCGTCCCGAGTCGGTGTTGGACTTTAAAACACTTTACGTCCAGAATTGCTCCGGCTGCCACGGCGACCAGGGAATGAACGGTTCGTCCTACCCACTGGCGAATCCCGCGTATCAGTCGCTGGTCGATGAGCAGATTCTGCGCCAGACAATTGCCAACGGCGAACCGGGAACGCACATGCCTCCCTTCGCCATTAGTGCCGGGGGCACCTTGACTGACCAGCAGGTCGACGCGCTGGTGAGCGGCATGCGCGCCGCCTGGTTTAAGTCGGGGACTCTCGATGGCGCGAACCCACCGCCCTATAAGTCTGCCCAGCCGGCTGATCCAGCTCGCGGCCGGGAGAGCTATACCACCTATTGCGCTTCATGCCACGGTGCTGCCGGAGCATCCGGTAAGAGCAAAGCAGGCTCCATTACCGATCCGGCTTTCTTGTCGCTGGTGAGTGACCAGGTGCTCCGCACCGTTGTGATTGCCGGACGGCCCGACATAGGCCAGCCGGACTGGAGAAGCGATGTGCCTGGACACCCGATGAGCGATCAGGAAGTGACCGACGTGGTGGGCTGGCTCTCCAGCCAGCGCCCCGGCGCACAGCAAAACAAGGCCGGAGGAGGCGCGCGATGAGCGACGATAAGGCAGCAGTAACCAGGCGGTGGGTGTTGGTGTCGATCGGCGCTTTGCTCAATGGCGCGGTCGCCCTGTTGGTCGCCATCCCTGTCGTGGGCTACCTGCTGGGTCCCATTCGCAAGAAGGGCGGTTACAATTCCTGGATCGAGCTGGGTGACATTTCTCAATTTGCCCTGGGACAGACTCGTCTGGCCAGCTTCGTAAGTCCGCACAGTATGCCGTGGGATGGCGCCACGGGCAAGGCTGCCTGCTGGGTACGCCGGACCCAGGAGCAGAAGTTTCAGGTGTTCGCCATCAACTGCGCTCACCTGGGCTGCCCGGTACGCTGGTTTCCGCAGTCGGAGCTGTTTATGTGTCCGTGCCACGGCGGGGTCTATTACGCTGATGGCTCACGAGCCGCAGGGCCGCCGCCGCGCGGTCTTTTCGAATATGCCTACAAAGTGCAGAACGGCAAATTGCTGATCGATGGCGGCCAGATGCCCACGCTGGCAACCAGCGCGTCGGTCCGGAAAGAGAGCTCCGCATGCACCGGTTGAAGCAAATTTACGACTGGTTAGAGTTCCGGTTGAAATTGGAAGGGCCGATCAAGGATACGGTCCTTCACCCGGTGCCGAAAAACACGGCCAGCTGGTGGTATGTTTTCGGCAGCGCCAGTTTCGTTCTGTTGCTGCTACAAATCGTAACCGGCATTCTGCTGGCCATCGTCTATGTTCCTTCGGCGGGCGAGGCATGGAACAGCCTGCAAGTGTTGAACCAGCAGCTCCCGCTGGGGTGGTTCCTGCGTGCCATGCATGGCTGGGGTTCGAACTTCATGGTCGCCGTGGTGCTGATCCACATGTGCCAGGTCTTCTTGTTTGGAGCTTATAAGTTTCCCCGCGAACTCACCTGGATCCTGGGCGTTTTTCTACTGCTAATGACCTTGGGCATGGCATTCACCGGCCAGGTGATGCGCTTCGACCAGGATGCCTACTGGGGGCTAGGTATCGGCGCCTCGATCGTAGCCCGCGTGCCTTTCATAGGCGGTCCTCTGGTGGATCTGTTGTTAGGGGGTCCGATTATCGCGGGTCCCACATTGACCCGCTTCTTCGCCTTGCATGTCTTTGTCATTCCGGGAATGATGCTGGCTTTCGCCGCACTGCACATCTGGATGGTCGTCGGACTGGGTATCAACGATTGGCCCATGCCGGGCCGGATCGTCAGGCGCAGCACTTATATGCAGGAGTATCACGAGCTCACGCAGAAGGATGGCGAGCCTTTCGTGCCCGGCGCAGTGTGGAAAGACATGATATTTTCCGCCGCGATCCTGGCTGCGGTCGCGCTCTGCGCGGTGTTTTTGGGACCCTTTGGGCCGACCGGATTTCCTGATCCAACCATCATCCAGACCGTGCCCAAGCCGGACTTTTTCTTCCTCTGGCTTTACACCATTCTCTCCTTCCTCCCGGAGAACCTGGAGACGCCGTTTATCTTGATCGCTCCAGCCGTCGGGATACTCTTCCTGCTGGCATTGCCATTCTTTGCCGGAGAGGGGGAGAAGAGCTGGCGCCGGCGGCCCATCGCGGTGCTGTCGATCACAGTGCTGGCGGTAGGTTTCGCCATCTGCGAGCAACTGGGAACGTACACTCCCTGGAGTCCGGAGATGCAGGCCTGGAGCGGCGATACCGTTCCGGTCAAATATGTGCACGGGGCCACGCCGCTGGGTAGGCAAGGCCAGATTGTCTTTCAGGATAAGCAGTGCCGCAACTGCCACATGCTTGGCGGCGTGGGCGGCCAGCGCGGCCCGGCGCTCGACGGAGTCGCAACCCGGCTGACGTACGACCAGCTGGTGCGCCAGGTTCTGCAGGGAGGAGGGAACATGCCCGCTTACGGAAAGAATCTTTCCCCGCCCGAAGTAACTGCGCTGGTCAGCTTCCTCGAAACCCTGCACCCCGCGGGCCAACGACCGGCACAGGATGCGTCGCAGCGCTATGTAAGCACCGGGGAACTTGATCCTACGCAAAAGTAAGTTGGTATCTGAGCCAGGCCCGTAGGGCCGGGAAGCCAAACGTCAGCCCAGCCCGGAAGGGCTGGGACGCCAATTCCCCAAAGTCGTTTGAGCGCCAGAGGCGCGGCACCCGGGGAGGAAGTAGTGGCGCGCCTCCAGCGCTCCGCAATCTTGGCTATTCGTGTCCCAGCCCTTCCGGACTGGGCTGACGTTTGGCTCCCGGCCCTACGGGCCTGGCTCAGGTAGGGTATGGGGCACTCGTCCTTTGCGGCGGAATGAGAAGCGGATACTTTAGTTCCTGAGGAAAATGTCAGAAGTCGTGTCACAAGCCGCATGGAGTTCCTGGTCCTTTCCCTTTTGGGCCACATCGGGCTTGCTCGCCTCCGGCCTGCTCTATCTCCGTGGCTGGCGCAAGATTCGACGCACCAGGCCACGCCTGTTTCCTTCCTGGCGCGTATGGTGTTTTCTCGGCGGTCTTGTCTCTCTCTACATAGCGGTCGGTTCACCGATCGACGCGCTGGACGACGTGCTGCTGACTGCCCATATGACACAGCACCTGATCTTTATGTCGGTGGCGCCTCCGCTGCTCTTGTTGGGCGCTCCGGTGGTTCCATTGTTGCGTTCGCTGCCACGTTGGCTGCTTCGCGACGCTCTTGGGCCTCTTCTTCGCATAAGGTGGTTGCACCGCTTATTCCGCTTGCTCACCCATCCCGTCTTCGCATGGCTGGCGCTGAATATCGCCTACCTCGGCTGGCATATTCCCCAGGCTTACGAACTGGCGCTGCGCTCCGATAACTGGCACACGCTGGAGCATGCCTGCTTTTTTGTTACCGGACTGCTTTTCTGGTTTCCCGTGATTCAGCCGTGGCCAAGCGTCAGCCGAGGGTCTCGCTGGGCGTTGTTGCCCTATCTGGTTGGCGCGGACTTGGTCAATACTGCATTTTCCGCCTTCCTCACTTTCGCCGGTAAGGTGATCTATCCCAGCTACGCCGCGGCGCCCAGAGTCTTTGACATCTCGCCGCTGGCCGATCAGGCCGCGGCGGGCGCGCTGATGTGGGTGATCGGCTCCATCTTCTACCTTGTCCCGCTAGCCGCGATCGCGCACCAGCTACTCTCGCCCCGAGCCGCTTTTTCCACCCAGCAAAGCCTGGTGTAACCTACAGCCCTGAGACCAAATGATCCACGCGCCGAATCCGCTGATTGCCATAGGAGTGGTGGCATCGACAGCCGCCACGGACGCGGTCTACGTTCTCTTTACCGCCGCGGTAGCCGCACGCCGTAGGAGCATCGCCGCCAGCTGGAGCAGCCTGTGGTACCTGCTCTCAGCCTTCGCCGTGATCAGCTACACCGGCAACCCCGTCTACGTTTTATTTGCCGCGATGGGTTCCTGGCTGGGAGCCTTCGGCGCCGTGACCTGGTTGGGCACAGCCGACGTCAAAAGCGCTTCCGCAAAGCCACCGTCCTAGCTTGCGATTGATTTGTGGTAACTTTTGCAGGGGAAACCACATGGCAGAAATCAGGGCGAAGCACTCCAAATGGAATGACATCGAAGTGGAAAGCCTCAACGAGGTCATCGGTCGGCAAATGATTGTGGGCACCAACGTGATGGTTGCCCGTATCCTGCTTAAGAAAGGCGCGAAAGTGCCTCTGCATAGTCATCACCATGAGCAGGTCTCCTACGTTCTTGAAGGCGCATTGCAGTTCTTCATCGATGGCCGGGAAATCATTGTCGCAGCCGGGGAGGTACTGTGCATCCCGCCGCATATGCCGCATGAGGGTATCGCGCTCGAGGATACGGTCTCCCTGGACATCTTTAATCCCCCGCGCCAGGATTGGATCGACAAAGATGACGCCTATCTGCGCCAGGGTGCAAGCAAGTAGCGGGGAGGGAGCCAGGTGGATCTGGGACTAAAGAACCGTAATGTAATTGTCGCTGCTTCGAGCGATGGCATTGCCCGCGTGGCGGCGGAAAAGTTCGCCGCAGAAGGCGCGAAAGTGGCCATGTGCTCCCGCGACGCCAACAAACTGAACGCGGCAGCGGGGACGATACGTGAACGCTACGCTGTCCCGGTGATCGCCGAGCCACTGGATGTAAGCAATGCTGCCGCCGTCGAAGAATTTGTGAAGCACGTCGCGCAGGAATTCGGCGGCGTCGATGTTTGCGTGACCAACGCCGGCGGACCGCCGGCCAAGATGTTCTTCGCCACCACCACCGAGGAGTGGCATCGCGCAGTAGAACTGAACTTCATGAGCATCATCCACTTTGCCCGTGCCGTTCTGCCCTGGATGCAGAAGAACCAGTGGGGCCGTTTGGTGACGATTACCTCCGTCACGGTGCGCCAGCCTGTCTCCGACCTCATCTACTCCAACGCGGTGCGTGCCGGCGTCCTTGGTTTGGTCAAGAGCCTTTCCAATGAGTTTGGCAAAGACGGCATCACGGTCAACAATGTGGGGCCTGGTTATACGGCGACCGAGCGCCTGACGGAGCTCATCAGCAAGCGCTCGCAGGATTTGGGCATTAAGCCAGCGGAGTTCGAATCACGCCTGGTGGCAGAAGTGCCCCTGAAGCGCGTTGGCAAACCGGAAGAGCTAGCCGACGCCATTGTCTGGCTTGCCTCCGAACGTGCATCCTATATCACCGGCCAAACCCTGCTGGTCGACGGCGGAGCGTTCAAAGGTCTATAGAGAGCCAACCTATGCGTCGCCTGACAATTGCGCTCCTTCTCGCGTCATCGTGTCCGCTGTGGGGGCAGGCCAGTCCGAATATGGCCCCCGGATACCAGCAGACCTACGATCGCCTACTGCAGCAGATTCGCCAAATCGCCATCTTCGATGACCACGGCCATCCAGGTTTCGCAGACGATAGCAACGTCGACGCGATGGCCTCTCCGCCTGGGCACGCGCCGCTCCGGCTGAGCCTCGACAATCCGGAGCTGATCGCCGCCTCGAAAGATCTCTTCGACTACCCCTTCTCCGATAACAGCCCGGAACATATCAAGTGGCTGGTCGCCAAGAAGGCGGAGTTGCGCCACACCTACCCGGGTTATCAATACTTCGATCGCATCCTCGACAAGCTCAACGTCGAGACCATGATGGCCAATCGGGTCGCGATGGGAAACTACCTCGATCCCAAACGTTTCCACTGGGTCTTTTTCGTTGACTCGTTTCTATTTCCTCTGGACAACAGCGAGTTGACCGCACGCAACATCGATGAAGGTGTCTATGTTCCGCTGCAGGAGAAGAAGCTGAAAGGCGAACTCTCCCAGGCAGGCTTGAGTGCGTTACCCGGAACCTTTCCTGCATACCTGGCCTTCGTCAGCAAGATCGTGGAGCAAAATCGCAACCGAGGCGGTGTCTCCATC
This sequence comes from uncultured Acidobacteriaceae bacterium, assembly GCA_963711525.1. Lineage (GTDB taxonomy): Bacteria > Acidobacteriota > Terriglobia > Terriglobales > Acidobacteriaceae > PALSA-350. The sequence goes on from CAVQEO010000002.1 coordinate 378,264, forward strand.
AAATTCGAGATCGCCTATTTCCGCACTCTGCATTTTGACGATCCGCCCCAGGCCGAGGCGGCGAAAATCTATGAGCGTTATCACGCAGGTGGTAAACCGTCGGCCGCAGAGCACGCTGTGTTTGAAGATTTTATGTTTCGCTACCTGCTACGGGAGGCCGGGCGCCTGCACCTTGCGGTACAAATCCACACCGCGGTGGGGACCGGCGACTTCTTCAGCGTAACCGGTGGCAACGTTCTCAATCTTGAGAACGTCTTGCGCGACCCTCGCTACAGCAACGTCAATTTCGTGCTGCTACACGGCGGCTACCCGTTCCAGAACCAGGCCATTTGGCTTACGGCACGTGAGAATGTCTATCTGGACTCATCGCTGATGGGTATTTACCTGTACCCGAAAGATCTGGCCGAGGTGCTGCGCCACTGGCTGCTGCTCTATCCTGATAAAGTCGTCTTCGGCTCCGATGCTTTTCCATTTAATGAAGCCATTGGTGCGGAAGAGAGCGACTGGCTGGCGGTAGAATCCGCGCGCACGGCGCTCGCCGCCGCACTCTCCGGGATGATTCTTGACGGGGAAGTTACCGAGCAGCAGGCGATGAAATTTGCTCACGGCTACCTGCATGACAACGCCGCGCGTATCTACCCACAGCCCGTACAGTAGGCCGTTGCCTCAACGGAGAAACTGATCGACGTATCCCTCTCCGAGCCCAACGGCCGTATAGTGGCGCCGGCACAGATCAATCTTGGTAAACACATCTTCGTATCCCAGAACTCCGCCATCGGGATCGACGTAGATCATCGCGCCATTGACCTGAAAGAGCGTAATCATCTCCGGAACGTCGGGTTCCACCACCAGCGTATGCGTTTCTCCCGGAGTCTCATAGACATAAGAGCCTTCCGTGGCTGTCCAATCATGTTCCAGGTAATGCCAGCTACCCTTCAGCACAAAGCCGTGGACAGGCTGCGGATGCCGGTGGCGCGAAAGGACGCCCGACTTGCGCACCCGGAGAAGATTCATCCAATAACCCCGGCTGGCGGACAGGCACAGTGGACGGAACCAGACATTTTCCATCTGCGGCACCCACAAGCGCTCATCCTCAGGGATGGCATTAGGAATGACCAGCTCAGGGAAGCATTCCTTTGGCTGCGGATGCCGGTACGGAATCCGCGCTTCCGCCTTAGTCTGCTCCGCAACGGGATGATTGACGGTGAGATTGCTCATGGGTAGACCCTCGCTTTCATACTGCTGCGTAGCCTCCATCGACGGGCAAGATTGCTCCCGTGATGAAGCGTGCCGCTTCGGAACAAAGAAAAACCGCCACTCCCGCAACGTCTCCCGGCTCACCCCAGCGCTGCATCGGCGTGCGCCGCAGGATAGCGGCAGACCGGCCCTCATCCTCGACCAGCCCTCGCGTAAGCTCCGTGGCAATCCAGCCCGGAGCAATCGCGTTGACCCGGATGCCTTCCGGCGCCCAGGCAGCCGCGAGGGCCTTGGTTAATTGTGCCACTCCACCCTTTGAGGCCGTGTATGCGGGAATCAACGGGCCACCGAAATAGGACAGCATCGACGCGGTATTAATGATTGATCCGCGCGCCGCAGCAAGCTTCGTGTGCGCCCCAACGCACATACGCATGGTCCCGGTCAAATTGACGTCGATCACCTTTTGAAACGTCGCCATGTCGTATTCTGCGCCATCGCGAAAAATAACGCCGGCGCAATTGATCAGAGCCGCCAGTTGGTGAAACGGCGCCAGCACCGCAGCCACCGATTCGGCAGACGTAACGTCAAGCTTGACTACCGAAAGATGCTGCCTCCGAGGGGCCGTAGCGACTTGTTCGTCGGTGAGGCCGGTGGCAGTTACCTCATAACCAGCATCGGCCATTGCGGTCGCGATGCCAAGCCCAATCCCTGTGGTGCCGCCGGTGACCAGTGCTTGCGGCCGCGAAGGCGCTTCTGACATCAAGGTTTAGTCCTTGCTCTTCGGGTCGAATGGTATTACAAAGCCCGGTTTGCACACAATCGGAATGCGCACCCGCAATCATCTTAACGGCTCTTTCGCCACGCAGTATTGTTTGCCAACATAACCCGATGTGGGCGCCTCCCGCAAATAGACCAGTTCTCCGTTGAAATCTTTCGCTGCCGTGTTGGTGAGTTGAATATCCACGATCCTGCAAGAACCCAGTGCTTTCCGCACCAAGCGCTCAGGCAAGCAATGCATCTGCATATCCCCCAAACCTACCCCCAATGTCGCTCTGATTCGGGACCGGATGCGAAGAACGTGGCGGACGCGCACCAGCAGGGAAGAGACGTTCGGAGTAGCAAAAGAATCTTGTACTCCAAAGACTAGTATTCCCCCCGGCGCGAGTACTCTTACAAATTCCCGTAGATAAGCCGTCGAAAAACGCCGGGGCACATGCTGTAAAACAATGTTGCTATAGATGAACGAGAAGCGGGCGTCCACGAAGGGCAGTCGTTCTTCGGAACTAGCCATGTAGCGGCAATGTGCGTACTGGTTCAGAGATCTGGCCTTGGCAATCATTTGTCGCGAAATATCCACGCCCACACAAGAGGCAAAGCGCCGCGCCATGGCCTGCGTTACCCGGCCAACTCCGCACCCAAAGTCCAACGCCGCACCGGCGGAATTGGGGGTGCAGCGAATAGACGCGAGGTGGCCCATGATCTTATTTGTTTCGGCTTCCCCCGTGGCCATGAACTCCGCTACATCCCATTTGCCACCTGCACGACGATGATCGGTGAGAATGGCGAAGAGGGCATCGCGCTCAGCGAGCGATTCCCAGTTGCTCTTAAGCCCCTCGAGATTCATATACCCCCCTGGATTTTCTTCACGGAACCACGCGCCGGCGGGCCGCCGCGGTGAACCACAAGCTGCGGCCGCAATCGGTGCCGTAAAGCAATGTTTTCGAGTCGTTCTGCCATGAGGGCTGAACTTGATTGCAGGGCACATCCGCGAGACGGCGCGTGGAACCGGTTCTCTGATCTCGCAGCCACAAATTCCACACGCCATCCAGCAGATGGCTAAAGGCCATCCAACGGCCATCGGGCGACAGCGCTGGATAGCGAGACTCTCCCAGCGGCAATGGTGCGTTGGCGTGCATGCCATCGGTCAGATAAATCTGCGGAGGGCGCCCGTCCTCCACGGCAGAGAATGCGTACTCCTTTTCAGAAAGAAACGAAGCTTCGTAAACGTTGCGCGAGTGCGGTGTGAGCGGGACTTCGATGGCAGACTCAGAGCGAAATCCCCGGCGCACCATCAACTGTCCCCGGCCAGCGTTATCGCGCACAAAGGCGAGGCTCTGCCCGTCGGCGGAGAGCATCGGCTCACGCGCGTCCTCAACGACAATGCGCCCCGGCTCACGCAAGTTGACAATCGCGGAGTGCGGACTTAACCCTCGTTCTACCCAGATATCAACGGAGTTGCCGGCGAAGGAAAGATCATCGTCCGCAGGGGGGTCAAGCGAGTGCGCATCCTGATCCTGCCACGCCAGGTGGTAGCCGCTCTGAGTAAATGCAATGTAGCGAACCTCGGTCCCTTGAGAGCCGGGGTTCGCAGTGAGTAGTGCTTGCGTCTGCAGCGGCAACCGGTAGGCATACTCCCGCCGTACGGCCCGCTCGAGATGAAGACTGGAATGCACGCTGAAGATCAGAGCGGCGGCCATGGCCGCAGTCCATGCGTAGTGAGTCCAGCCCCATGACGAACTCTCGGCTCGCTGGTCACGCCACAGCAGGAGATAGATCCCTAACAGAAGGGCGAGTGTCAGAGGGAGTCGCGGAACGTACAGCAGGATCTTCGGACCGACCATTCCGGTGAAACGGCTTACGGGAAAACCGATGCCGAGATAAACCATCAGTAGAACGGGCAGCCACCCATACCACTCGCGTTGCAACAGTAGAGCGGCGAGTACGCACACAGGGAGCGCCAGCAGCACAAAGTTATACGACGCCGGACTAGTGGAAATCGCAAGCGACGCGACCAGAAGCGCCGACCACTCCAGCAGGATTCGGCGTTGAGTGCGGTCCTGCCTGCGGATGAGTAGAATGGCCGGCGCCAGCGCCAGCATTTGCAGTGTAGCTTGCAGCAGTGCATAGCACAGCGGAGAGTTGTGCCACGGCTGCGGATTCCATTGCGGCTCGGCCAGAAATAGATAATGCAGAACGCTCGAGATCGAAGCACTCGCCGTCGCATTCGGAGGCAGTATCTCGCCACGTAGGGTCCAGGGCAAGACCTCGTGTAGATAGGTGCGATGCAGGTTCCAGCCGAATACCGCCACTGAGGCGGTGAGCGCGGCCATCCCCGCGACTGCACCTGATACCAAAGCACGCCAGGCACGCCGCTGCAGAAAGAAGATAAAGAACAGTACGGGAAAGATCTTTGCCGCTGCGGCGATCGCTACCAGGGCACCGGCCAAAACATAATACTCACGCAGGTACGCCCAGCAACCGGCCACGATCAAAAGCAGAAGAAGCAAGTAGAACTGGCCATAAAGTAAATTGCGGTGAAGCGGAAAACTCAACGCGAAGACCAGCGCGATCCGCTGATAGGACAAGCCGGTCATCCCGCGCAGCAGCCAACAGAGCGGAATCAGCAGGGCAAGATTGACTAGCAACCACACGTGTTTGGCGGTCAGCGGCGCCAGTCCCGTGAGCGGCCACATGAACAGAGTCGAGAACGGTGTGATCGGTACCAGTCCAATGAGCCTGGCATCCAGCGCACGATGGTCCTTCTGGCGTTGCAGCCAGGCCCACTCATACAGCCGGGAGGTATCGAAGCCTTCATGCGCAATCCGTGCCGACAGATAGTAATTAGGAAAATCGGTATTCAGCTTGCCGAAGGCCCGCGGCATGGTGTGTACGCACAGGTAAAGCAGTGACAGCAGCAGCACTCCACGTTCCAGCCAGCAGACGTTGCGATGATTAAGGAGTGCGTGCACCACTCATCGTCGCAGCACCTGCGATCGACAGTTGTCACTTTCTTGTCACGGAACGGTTATTCCATTGTGGTCGCCGGCTTTAAAGTCAAGGTTTCGCCCCCGCCGGGTGGATCCAGATAGCGTTACCGCCGCCGGAAACCATGTGGATATCGAGCACCGTGGTGCGATCCACCGGGCGCTTGCTAAAGGTAATGTGGGTTGCATTGCTGGCGGCGTCGGGAGCGTCGGCATAGATCTCAGCGACATACTTGCCCTCGCCCAGGAAGTCCAGCGGCACTTTGCTGTTTCGCTCTTCCCAATTCGTCAGCGAGCCAACATACCAATCCTTGCCGCTCCGTCGCGCCAGGGTGATGTAGCGCATGGGGAGCCCATCTATTACCCGCACCTCGTCCCACGTGGTTGGGACCTGCTTGATAAAGTCGAAGGCTTTCTGTCCCTTGTACTGTTCAGGATAGTCAGACACCATCTCCAGCGGGCTCTCAAAGACCACGTACAAGGCCAGCTCTTGCGCGCGTGTCCCGAGGGACATCGGCATCTTGTTACGGCCGATAAAGTTTTCGAGGTTGGTGTTGTTGAAGGCGCCGGGTGTGTAATCCATAGGACCGGCCAGCATGCGGGTGAAGGGAAGTGTGGTGTTGTGCACGGGAGTGACGCGGTCCGACCACTTGGAGTACTCCTTGCCCATCACTGCTTCGCGGGTGATCAAATTAGGATAGGTGCGCCGCAGTCCATCGGGCTTATAGGCTCCGTGGTAATCGATCATGAGATGGTGCTCGGCGGCTTTCTCCACCACCCGGTGATACCAGTCCACCATCCACTGATCGTCGCGGTTCATGAAGTCGATTTTGACCCCCGCGACGCCCCACTTTTCAAACAGTGGAAAGGCCTGGTCCATGTATTTGTCGACCGAGGTCCAGTGCGACCAGAGCCAGATGCGAACATTCTTTTCCTTCGCGTAGCGCAGCAATTCGGGCATATCGACGTTGGGGTTGAAGCGCGTAATGTCTGGCGGGTCGGCATCGTCGCCAAACTTTGCTCCGGGCGTCGAGTGGGCCCAGCCGGCGTCGATCAGCATGTAGGGGAATCCCGAATCCGAGGCAAACTCAATGTAATGCTTTAAGGTTGCGGTATTCATCCCAGGGGTGAAATTCACCCCGGTTGCCGAGTCGCCGGACCACCAGTCCCAGGCCGATTTTCCGGCTCGAATCCATGAGGTGTCAGCGATCTTCGAAGAGGGGTTCAGGTTGAGAATGATGTTCGATTCGATCAACCGCCCGGGTGCGTCCCCGATCATGAGCACTCTCCAGGGCGACTGGAAGGGGGCCGTTGCGTCCACCGCAACTCCAGGATCGTCTACTTTGGGCGATAACACGGCCTTCAGGCTGAAAAGCGGCTTATCGCTGCGCAGATACATTCCCGCATAGTTCTCGATATGCGCCTCGGTAATCGCCACCCAGCCGGTACCCGGAACCTCGGCCAGAAGGGGCAGCGCGACCAGCCAGTCCTTGTGCAGTCCGCCCACCGTCCGCATCTGGTAATCGTCTTCATAGGAGGATTGAAAGCCGCTCACGACGAGCGGGTACAAGGTAGCGTCCTTGCTGTAGCGGAACTGGGTACGCTCGCCGGTGATGTGCGCACTCTTAATGGAGGGCTGCTCGGGCACCACGTACCGAAAGGCCACTCCGTCGTCGAACGCCCGCACCTCAACCGATAGCCTGGTTCCGGATTCGCCCTCAAAGTCCGCGGTCAGGGAGTTGTAGTGGTCGCGAACCTCCTTGGTCTTACCGACCGGGATGGTATAGGTCTCATCTGCGCTGCCCGGTTTCGAACCAGCGAAGTGCATGCCGGGACCAAGCGGCGGCTGCCCCTGGAGATCGAGACCGAGCTCGCCGTCGTCGAGCAGCGGCTTGCCATGGAAATCAACCGAGTACCGCAGGGGGCCGGTCCGGACCCTGAGCTTCCATTGGAAAGGACAAAGACGATCTGTCCATTCGGAGAGGTCACCTGCCATCGGTTCTGGCCGGCGTCCTGGGCTGAAGCAAGGAGGGCTACCGCGAAAACAAAGGAAAACAGCAGGGAAATCCGCAGAAAGGGCATAGTTTTCTCCGCGTCGAATGGTATTACAAAGGTTCCTTTGCTTCCAATAGGGCACTACTGGCCGACATCAGGCCGGAAATACCTGTCGCACAGTTAGGTCTTAGGCGTAGAGTGTTCAGCGGATTTCATTTCATTCCGAGGGGGCTCCCATGTTGAAGCCTTTCCTTTACCTTTCCGCTGTGCTCCTGAGCGGCGCTATCGCGTCGTCCCTACAGGCGCAGCAAGCTGCCACTCCTGCTGTGCCGGCCGCTACTCCTGCTCCGGCGGGCGCGTTCAAAGTCCCGTTGGAAGCCGTAAACCAGGTGAACCCGGTGAAACCAACCGCCGAGTCGCTGACCCGGGCCAAGAAGGTCTACGGCTACGAGTGTGCCATGTGCCATGGAGATGACGGGAGTGGCGCCGGCGACCTGGCCAAGAACATGAAGGCGAAAATGCCCGATTTCCGAAACCCTACGGCTCTCAAGGCACAGACCGATGGCGAACTCTACTACATCATTAAGAAAGGCAAGGGCGAGATGGAGGGTGAAGGCGAACGCATCAAGCCCGAAGATGGCTGGAACCTGGTGAACTATCTCCGTTCCTTCGCTAAGCTGCAGGCTGCGTCGGCTGGTCAAGGGCCATCGTAGATCCCTCGGATTTTCTGTGGAGTTTCCTGGCGTTGATGAACTTCATGCGGCTTTCTAACGGAAAGCCGCACACGCGGCCTTGTCCGTGACGCCGGCTTAGTCATGGTTGTTTACCGCGCCCGCTTGGCTGCTGTCGGTTTCGTGGATACGCGCCATCTACCCTTCTTGGCGGCAGCAACCTTGGATACGCGCCATTTATCCTTGTTGGCCGAAGCAGCAATCTTTGTTGCAAAAACCTCCATCGTGTTCGTCACAGCAGGTTGATGCAAGGCTGAGATGACGGCATTAGGGTTTCTGGCAATAACCGTCAGGAAGGCACGAGCGGAACTTTCAGGTGTGCGCCGTCCGCCTTCCCAATGCTTAACTGCGTCGAGGCTGAACCCAAAGGTATCGGAAAAACGAGCCTGCGTCATGCTCAACCGTTTCCGGATGGCCTTAACGTCGACCTCAGCCGGCAGCGTCACCTTAAAACCCTTCCGCTCCCCCTCTATGTACGCGCGCGCTTCCGCTGTACCTTGCGCCATCTCTTCAAACAATTTGCTCATGCTCCCCTCCTACAGTCCGCGAAAAAACTCTTAGCGATCTTCGCCAGTGCGTTTTGCTCTGCCTTACTCAAGCTGCCTTTCTCTGCCTTTGCGTAAACGGTGATGAGGAAGATGGGGAAGTCCCGTCCGCCGTAAAGATACACAACTCGTGCACCCCCACGCTTGCCCATTCCCGCCCGCCCGAACCGCCGTTTACGATAGCCACCGGTTCCCGGCATGAGATCACCCGCTTCTGGTTCGGAGGCAATCGCCACCACAATATCCTCACGCTCGGCTTCACTGAAAATCGATTCCGAAGCTTTGAGGTATTGCGGAGTTTCCACCACCGTCTGCATTCTTTTATTGTACTCCATTGGACACCAAAAGACGCTATCGGATACCTCCTTGGCATGGGCAGAGGGGGATGGACAGAAGCAACTAACTAAGACCGCCCAACCCGATCCCCTTTGACGACGGAATTGCGGGTTCTGACCGCCAAGGCTCCACCAAAAGTAACTTCCGAAACGATAACCGATGACTCAATAAAAGAGTCTCTGCGGCTAAATGCAATTTCGGAGCGCTGTATCCTGTTAGCAGACGATTTCGGCACAGCCGGTGGCTCTCGCGTACCACTCGCTGGTCGGCAGTTGCTGGTAGTTTCGGCCTAAGCGCGAGCGAAGGACAGTTTTACCGCTGTCCGGTGTCACACCCGATCCCTGTCCCAAATTAATGCCATCCAAATATCCCGCCACGGCGGGATGTTTTCGTTCTGCCCAAGGCTTCTCTCAAATTCCCGATTCAAATTTAAGGAGCGCACTTATGCCAAAAAATAAAGTCATCGACCCCATCACCGATCAGGAAATAGCCTTTGCCCGCCTGGTCCTCTCTGGAACCATGACCGACCGTCAGGCCGCCGAAGCTGCCGGCCTCCACCCCGACTCTGCCGCCTACACCAAATCCAAGCCCCGTGTCCGCGCCTACATGCTCGAGCATCGCGCCGCCGTCCAGCAACAGCTCGTCCAGCAAGAGGCCGACGGACACCGCCGCCTGAGCCCGGACCGCGAACAAGTACTGGGCCGCCTCTGGGAAATCGCCAACCTCGGCCCCGATATGACCCGAGGCAGCATCACCGGCCAGGTCAAGGCCCTCTCCATGATCCTGGCCATGCAAAACTTCATCCCCGACCGTCGCGCCGTCTCTGCGCGGGAGAAATCCCCCACTGCGGCCGCCGCGCAAAGCGCTCCCGGCGGCACGCCCCACGGCTCGCCGGGGCAGGCGGGACAGGCGGCGGCAGATGCGCCTCCTGGCTCTCGCCCCAGCTCGTCCACCTTCGCCAACCGCGTCAGTTCCTCGGAAGCACCGCCAACGCCGCCTTATGTCCCTCTGTTCAATTCTGTTCCAGACCTGGGAGTGGATTTCCCTGTAAAGAACCCCTTTGTCCACCCACGCTGAGCTGACAATCCTGAAAACGACCCAAAAATATCGAATTTTAAAATGATTCCCGGCTAACCTCTACCGCGCACGCCGTCCTGACCAGGGAAGCATGCCAAAAAGCTGATTTGGACAAGCCTGGCTGTCAGCTGCCCCTACGACGCTGTATCGTTGCCGTCTGAGATTGATCTCGTTTGTTCCGGCTCAGTATCTGGCCTGTGGCGCCCTCAATGGCTGATTTGGACAAGTGGGGTTCTTCTTATTCCCAGCCGCCGCCCAGAGCCTGGTAGAGCAGGGCGTAGCTTTGCAGTTCGGTAAACCAGGCTTGGGCCAGAGTCAATTCAGAGCTGAAGTACTGCTGCTGGGTGGTGAGAACCTGGAGGAAGCTGACGTATCCGCCGCGAAACTGGACTTCGGCGAGACGAGAGGTTTCGGCGTAGGTAGCTGTCTGCTCTTCAATCTTTTGCCGGTATAGACGCGATTGGCGATAGCCGACGAGATCATTGGCAACCTCTCCAAAGGCATCCTGCACCGTTTGCTTGTAGGTGAGCTCCGCGGCATTGCGCTCGGCCCAGGCGAGACGGTAGTTGGCGCGGATCCTGCCTCCTTCAAAGATGGGCTGCGCCACACTTCCGCCAAGGGTCCAGAAGGTCGCGGGGCCTTGAAGGAAGCTGGTGAGTGCAGTGCTCGACGCGCCGAAGGTGCCAGTCAGCGATATCTGCGGGAAGAAGGCCGCCTTGGCCACGCCTACGTTGGCGTTTGCCGCAACGAGAGTTTCTTCCGCCTGTTTGACGTCGGGCCGCCGCTCAAGAAGCGACGAAGTAAGGCCCGGGGGCACCTCGGGCAGATGAGGCTGATCGGCGAGTTTCAGGCCGCGAGCGATCGGTCCAGGATTTCTGCCCAGGAGAATGCTGAGGCTGTTCTCAGTCTGTTCCATTGATTCCTGGGTAGTGATCACGGACGACTCAGCCTGCTGAACAAGCAATTGCGCCTGGTAGACGTCGGTAATCGCATATTGCCCGCCTTTGAAGCCGATGGTGTTGATCCGGACGCTCTCTTTCTGGGCGGCGACGGTTTGCTGGGAAATCACGAGCTGATCATCCAATTCGCGCAGCAGAAAATAGTCACTCGCCACACTGGAGATCAGGGTGATGATGACTACGCTTCTGGCGTATTCGGTGCCCAAAAGATTGGCGCGGGCCTGCTCCGTGGCGCGGCGATATTGCCCCCAGAAATCGACGATGTAGCTCAGGCTTAGGCCCAGGGTGTCGATGGTCGGCGCTCCCAGGAGCTGTCCACTGCGCTCGTTGGTCGTGCTGTAACTTCCGCTCAGGGTGGGAAATTGATTCGCGCGGATGATGCCGAGGGTGGCCCTGGCCTGGTCGATGTTGGCGGCAGCGATGCGCACGTTGTAGTTGTTCGTGAGCGCTTCCTTGATCAGTCCCTGGAGCACCGGGTCCTGATAGACCGAGGGCCACTTCATTTCAGCAAAAGACGGACCGGTAAGCTGCTGCGGGTCAAGATTGGGAGCTCCACGATACTGTGCGGGGACATCGAGGGCCGGACGCTTGTAGTTAGGGCCAAGCTTACAGCCGCTGAGCGTAAGCAATAAGAGGACGGCGGCGGAGGTTCGCAGAGCGATCATGCGTGAGCTCCTTTCCCCGGCGATTCGGGCGGCGACGGCGGCTGCGGCGGCGGCTCGGAGCCGCCTGTTGCCGGCTTCTTCTTGTCGAAAAGGGCGCCAAAGCGCTCGACTACGTCGAAGGAGACAGGTATGAAAAAAATGGCGATGAGGGAGGCGGCGAGCATGCCTCCAATGACAACAGTTCCGAGTACCTGCCGGGAGACGGCGCCGGCGCCGCTGGCTCTCCACAGCGGAACGCAGCCAAGGATAAAGGCGAATGCGGTCATGAGGATGGGCCGGAGCCTCAATCGCGCCCCGGTGAGCGAGGCGTCAAGCAGCGACTTGCCGGATTCATATTCGGCCTTGGCGAACTCGACGATGAGGATGGCGTTTTTGGCCGAAAGACCGATCAGCATAACGAGCCCGATCTGCGCGTAGACATTGTTGTCTAAGCGGCGTAGATAAACGGCGAGGAAGGCGCCAAAGACGGCGATGGGAACGCCAAGCAGCACGCTGAAGGGGAGCGTCCAGCTCTCGTATTGCGCGGCCATGATGAGAAAGACGATCAGGAAGGACAATCCGAAGATGACCATGGGGCTCACGCCCTGCGCGGCCTTGACCTCCTGGTAAGACATACCCATGTAATCGAAGCCCATCTGTGGAGGCATGGTCTTGTGGAAGACATCTTCGAGAGCGGCGAGAGCCTGCGCGGAGCTATATCCGGGAGCGGCGGAGCCGTTAATTTGGATGCCCTCGAAGAGGTTGTACTTCATGATGAATTCAGAACCACTGGTCGTTGTAGTGTTGGTGAGGGTGCTGAGCGGTACCATCTGGCCCGCGCTGTTGTCGACGTAGAATTTTCCCAGGTTTCGCGGGGTGGTGCGGTAGGAGCCCTCGGATTGCACGTAGACCTGCCACTGCCGGCCGAAACGGTTGAAGTAGTTCACCAGCGCGCCGCCCATGAAGGTCTGGAGTGTTTGATAGACGCTCGCAAGGTTCACCTGCTGGGTAAGCACCTTGGCCTTGTCCACCTCGACGGCTACCTGTGGAACTCCGAAGAGCGCGGTGGTCATGACACCGGCGAGCTCAGGGCGCTTCTGGACCGCTGCCATGAAAGTTTTCGCATTCGTGGCCAGGAATGGGGTACCGGAGCCGGAGCGATCCTCGAGGACGAAGGTGAATCCGCCGGAGGCTCCCACGCCGGGGATGGCCGGCGGGGGAAATATGAAAGCAATGCCGGAGGTCACCTGTGAAAGGGCATCGGTCAGGTGCCGCTTGATCGCGGCATAGCTTTCGGCGGGGTCGCCTGCGCGCTCGTCCCAGCTCTTGAACGACACAAAAAAGAAGGCGCTGTAGCTGGTGCTGACGCCGCTAAGCAGGCTGAATCCGACGACCGAGCTGACGTATTTCACGCCGGGAGTCTTGAGGATGCGCTGCTCGACGTCGCGCGCGGCTTCGGAGGTGCGCTGCAGGGAAGACGCATCCGGAAGCTGGAGCCCGCCGAAGACGTATCCCTGGTCTTCATCGGGGAGAAAGCTACTGGGGACTTTGTTGCCGAAGAAGGCTGCTCCGGCGGTAAGCAGAAGGAGCAGGAGGAAGGCGAAGCCGGCCTTGTGGATGAGGTGGCGGCAGGTATTGACGTATCCGTCAGTGGCGCGGCCGAAGGCGCGATTGAACCAGCGGAAGAAGGCTCCCAGCGGCCCGCGTGCAGGCTTTCTCTGACGCAGCAGCATAGCCGACAGAGCTGGGCTGAGGGTGAGCGCGTTGAAGGCGGAAAATATGACTGACACGGCAATGGTGACGGCGAACTGCTGGTACAGCAACCCGGTGATGCCGGGAATGAAGGCTGTAGGAATGAAGACGGCGGCCAGGATCAGGGCAATGGCGACCACCGGTCCGGTGACTTCCTTCATGGCTTGGACGGTCGCGTCGTGCGGCGTCATTCCCTGTTCAATGTGGTGCTCGACGGCCTCGACGACGACGATCGCGTCATCGACGACCAGACCGATAGCGAGCACGAGCCCGAAAAGAGATAGGGTGTTGATGGAGAAGCCGAGCAGGGGAAAAACGATAAAGGTTCCGACTAGCGAAACAGGAACAGCCAGCAGGGGGATGAGGGTGGCGCGGGTGCCCTGAAGAAAGATGTAGACGACGAAGATGACCAGGACCAGCGCTTCGATGAGCGTGTGCTCAATTTCCTTGATGCCGGCACTGACAGCGAGCGTGGTATCGAGGGCGATGACGTAGTCGAGATCCTGGGGGAAGCGTTGCTTGCTCTCGGCCATCAACTTGCGGATGGCGAGAGCGGTCTGGACTGCGTTGCCTCCGGGAGACTGATAGACAGCGAGAAGCGCGGCGGGCTTGCCGTTGAGGCGGCCGATGACGCTGTAGTTCTGCGCTCCGAGCTCGACGCGGGCGACGTCTTTCAAACGGAGAATGCTGCCGTTGGGCCGGGCACGGACGATGATGTCGCCGAACTCCTCGGCCGTGGGCAGGCGGCCGGGCGCGCGGACCGTGTAGGTGAACTGCTGGCCGGGCGGCACAGGCTCGCCGCCGATCTGTCCGGCAGGGTTGACTGTGTTTTGCGCCTGGATGGCGCTGATGATTTCCGGAACTGTGATGCCGAGATTGGCCAGCGTGTCGGGATTGACCCAGCAGCGCATGGCATACTGTCCTGCGCCGAAAACCGAAACCGAGGCAACGCCGGGCACGCGTGTAATGGCGTCGTTGAGATTGATGGTGGCGTAGTTGGCCAGAAAGATGTTGTCGTAGGTGCCGTTGGGTGAGGAGAGGTCGATCAACATCAGCGGCGCTGCTGTGGACTTCTGCACCGTGACGCCCTGGTTCAGCACTGACGACGGCAACTGCGAGTTCGCCTGCAGCACGCGCATCTGGGCGAGGATCTGATCGGTGTTGACCTGCGTATCGACGTCAAAATCGACCGTGAGACTCATACTGCCGCTGCTGGAGTTCAGCGAATACATGTAGTTCATGCCGTCGACGCCGGACATCTGCTGCTCGATCGGCGTGGCCACGGATTGCGACACGGTATTCGCGTCGGCGCCCGTGTAGCTGGCAGCAACCTGGATCTGCGGATCGGCAATGTTGGGGAATTGCGCCGTCGGCAGGCTGAGCATGGAGACCAAACCGGCGAGCACCATCAGGATGGAGATGACGATTGCGACGATGGGCCGATTGATAAAGAACTTCGACATGGTCAGTTTCCCCCCGCGACAGGGGCCGCCTTGTAGGGCTGGGGGTTTACCGGGGAGCCTTCGCGCACCTTCATGAAACCTTCGACAACAACCTTCTCCCCGGGCTTCAGTCCTTCCTGAACGATCCAGTTCGTGCCCACACGATCGCCAACCTTAATGGGACGGTAGCTGGCCTTGTTATCAGGACCGACCACGACCACCTGATACAACGACTGCACTTCGATGACAGCCGCCTGAGGGATCAGCATTGCATTCGGGAGGGTGCCGACGTTGAGCCGGATGCGTCCGAAGCCGCCGGGACGAAGGCTGGCGCCCTTGTTGGGGAAGGCGGCGGCAAGTTGGATGGTGCCGGTTTCAGAAGTGATCTCGCGGCTTACGAGGATGATCGTGCCCTTCTCTGGAAACGTTTGGCCGTTTGCTTGAATGAACTCGACAATATGGGGGAGGGACTTCGCCTGTTTCCCGCGGATGACCTGGTCGATCTTCGCCGCGTTGAGGAGGTAATCGCTCTCACTGATGTTGAAGTAGGCCCAAATGGGATTGACCTGGGAGACGGTCGTCATCGTGGTTGAGGTCCCAACCAGGTTGCCGATCTGCGAGACTGTAACGCCGGCGATGCCGTCGATCGGCGAATAAACCTTCGTCCAATCAAGATTCAACTGTGCCTGCACCATCTGCGCCTGCGCTGCGGTCAACGCCGCCTTATCCGCGGCCAGAGTGGAACGGTCGGTATCGAGCGTCATTTGCGGGATGGCATTCTGAGCGGCGAGCGGTATGTCACGGTCGACGTTTTTTTGCGCCAGGGCGAGGTTTGCCTGCGCCTGGGCGACCCCGGCTTTCTGCTGGTCGAGAGTTGCGATGAACGGCCGCGGGTCGATGGTAAACAGAAGCTGACCCTTCTTGACGAAGAAGCCGTTGTTGTAATTCTGCGTGAGCAGATAGCCCTGCACCCTCGGGGTGATGGCGGCATTGACGGGACCATTCAACAGCGCGACCCACTCGCGGTAGATCGGAACGTTTTGCTGGATCACCTCGGTGACTTTGACATCGGGGGGGCCGGGCGTGACGGGCGCGGGTGGCTTTTCGCAGCCAGTTGGCAAAAGAGCGGCAACCAGGCCAAGGACCACACATATGACTGTGCGTTGACTGGCGAACAGCGGCGGGGCAGATTGCCCGCAGAGGAGCGGATTGCTCGATTGCGGTCGACTGCCTTGAAGCGCAGCACAGCTTTGCATCGACGGATTGCCTCCGAAGAGAGGTCAAATACAGGGGTCGAAAACTCAAGAGTGTGAGTGTATGTGAGTGTAGACGATACTTTCTAACTCGCAAGTCGGAGATTTGGAAAATTCTTGCCGGTACAGTCATCCGCCTCTGAGTTCGCCTCAGACGGATGTGCCGGTCTCGGGGCCGGGGCTCTGGCCTTTGGACTGGCGTTTGGCATGGGCACGCGTGAAATCGTGCGCAACATCGTGACCGGGTTTTATATCCGTAAGGTCCTGGTCGTCGGTAAGCCCGTAGACGTTGCCGGGCAGAGCGGTGTCTTGTCTGCGATCGCCGCGACGCATGCGATTTTAGAGAGCGATGGACCAGACATCATTGCAAATTCTTATTTTATGAAACAGACAAGCAAGCAAGAGGATGACAACCGGAGGACAAATGCAGGGGCTGGCTCCGGGCGTAAAGTTCAGTTCTTCCGGATTCGATCAGCGCTGTCATTTTGTACTTGCCAGGGGCTTTTCCATCTCTCCAAGCATGTCCATGGCTTCCTTGAGATGGGCGTGGAAGTACCGCCGCATGAGCTGAAGGACCTTGTTAATGATCGGGTCACGCACGGAGTAGAAGACCTGATTTCCCACCTTCCGGTTCACCACCAGCTGCTTGGCGCGAAGAACCGCCAGATGCTGAGAGACATTGGCTTGCTCCATGCCGAGCTTCTCCATCAGCGCGCCTGCGGAGAGTTCGCCTTCACCCAGAAATTCGAGAATCGCAATGCGAGTAGGGTGCGCAAGCGCCTGAAAAATGTCGGCCTTGAAGCGTCGTAAGGAGTCTTGCACACATCCTCCAGATCAATCTAATATATAGTAATATTCGAATATGATTGAGAGCAAGTTGCAGTTATGAACGCTTTCTACAACATCATGATCGGGTACTTTTTCGGTTTTGCACTGGGGGTGGGCTGCGCGTTGGCCGTTATGTACACCATCTATACAAATGGCTACAAGAAAGGCATCGAGCACTCTCTGCTCAGGGAAAAGCCGAAAGGATACTATTCGGCTCTGACTACTGTGCAGAAGAGATTCAACCGGTAGGAACCGCACCAGACTAAGCCATACAGGCTCGCGCAGGTTTCGAAAGGCGCTCTGGAAAATTCAGGGTTCCCATTGCAGTACACGAACAGGAAAGGATGGTCATGTCCGCGATAAAAACGTTCGTTCGCTCGTTAGCTCAAGCATTCGGCATCTCCAGCCCGCAGCAGCTGAAACCGCAGCCGTTGTCACGGCCGTTGAAACCAGCCGCCCATACTCCGAATAGACCCCAGGCCGTCACGACGGCCAAGAAAGACGAATGAGGGATGGAGTTGTTTCTCGAACGGTCTAAGCTGCGGCCTCCCAGAGTGTTGAACTGCCGCGAGGTGTTTTCGGAATCTGGTGTAGAAGGAGCGAAACATCGAATGACTATCGGGGGCCACGCGTCCGATGAGTACGAGGAATACAAGAGGCGAGCGCGCACGTCCGCGCCCTTTATCTATGAAGAAGACGGCACCTTGACTCTGTATTTCGAGATGGGTTCGGTGCAGAGCCAGATGCATCTCAAACAACCCGATTTCCTTATGCTGGGTTACACGCGAGCCATGATGGGCTTCCTGCTGTTCAACCAACGTCCGCGGCGCTTGGGGATTATCGGTTTAGGCGGGGGCTCGCTACAGAAACATTGCTACCGCAGTCTACGTCACACGAAGATCTCCGTCGCTGAGATCAGCCCCGAGGTAATCGCCCTCCGCGACCACTTCTATATCCCAAAGGATGGCCGCAGGTTCAAGGTATTTTGCGAGGACGGAGCCGATTTTGTATCTCGCCACTCGAACGAGTTCGATGTCTTGATGGTGGATGGATTCGACATCACGGGACAGCCTGAACAATTATGCAGCCAGCGTTTTTACGACGACTGCCACAAAGCGTTAAGTTCGGATGGCGTCCTGGTGGTCAACCTGTCTGATCAAGGCTATATCGGCATGCTTACACGAATGCGCCAGAGTTTCAAGAATCGTGTGGTTGTGGTTGGTTGCGACGATGGAACCAACCAGATTGCGTTTGCCGGCAAAGGAAACGCGTTTGCGTTTGCCCGGTCGGGTCAAGCGTTGAAACGACATGCCGCGCGTATGAAGCAATATCAGCCGATCAAGCTTGACTAACATGCTTAACTAACATGCTTAACCAGGCGGCATAGCCTCTTCAGTTTCAACGGAGGACGTGTGGGCCGGGTTGGAGGGACTCCACTCCCGAAATCAACCCGACAAAGGTATTTTTGTGAATCTCTCTAGCTGGACATCGTGGTCGATTCAGACGCTGTCGAGATACGACCTCGCTCTGTTGCTTACTTGTGTGCTAGGGTGGCTGATCCTGGGACTTGTGGCACTGGTTCGACCGCGTAGCGTGCGCTTTATAGCACGCCTGCTTTTTCCACTTGGCGCCCTGGTTGGAGCCGGCGTTGGGCTCCTGGGAGGAATTGCGCTAACCACCCGCCGCGCAGCGCAGGTCGTGGTGCTGCCCCTCGGCCTGCCCGATCTGCACTTTCATGTTCGCCTGGATACCTTGTCGGGTTTCTTTCTGCTGCTATTGGGCGTAGCTGGGGCCGGCATCTCAACCTTTGCGGCCGGTTACTTCCGATCGGGGGAGGGCACCGCGCCTGGGCTGCTCTGCCTGCAGTACCACATATTTCTTGCCAGTATGGCCGCGGTGATACTTGCCGACGATGCGTACTTCTTCATGGTGGCATGGGAAACGATGGCCCTCAGCTCCTACTTCCTCGTGACCTCTCAACACCGCATCCCTGAAATCCGCCGCGCCGGTTTTCTATATATCCTCATGGCTCACGTAGGGGCCATCTGCATCCTGCTCAGCTTTGGCGTGCTGCAGGGCGGCAGCTGGCAGTTCACCTTCGACGCCATGCGGAGCGCCCGGCTCACACCCTTTTGGGCAACTACTGCATTCCTGCTTGCCTTGTTGGGTTTCGGCGCTAAAGCGGGACTGGTTCCGATGCACGTCTGGCTGCCCGAAGCCCATCCGGCAGCGCCCTCGCCGGTGTCGGCCATGATGAGCGGCCTGATGCTCAAGACGGCGATCTACGGAGTGCTGAGGATCAGCTTCGATCTGCTCCACCTCCGCTTCTGGCAATGGGGAGTGCTGATGATTGCGCTCGGTCTCTTTTCCGCCCTGTTCGGAGCGATCTTTGCGGCGGTGCAGACCGACATGAAGCGTCTACTGGCGTACTCCTCGATCGAGAACGTCGGACTCATCTTCACCGGTATCGGTCTCGCGATTCTGTTCGAGGCCAGCAACTTGCGCCTGTTTGCGGCCCTCGCGCTCAGTGCGGCCTTGATCCATGCGCTCAACCATGCGCTCTTCAAGAGCTTGCTGTTTCTCGCCACCGGGTCGGTGCTGCACGCAACCAAACAGCGGAGCCTGGGCAAACTCGGCGGCCTGATCCACCGCATGCCCTGGGTGGCATTCCTGGCGCTGGTGGGCACACTTTCCATTGCGGGCTTGCCTCCGCTCAACGGCTTCGTTTCCGAGTGGCTGCTGTTGCAGTCCTTTCTTTTTACGCCACAGGTTCCCCACGCGTTTATCAACATGCTGATCCCTCTGGGCGCGGCAGCGCTCGCACTGACGGTAGCTCTGGCAGCCTATGTGATGGTCAAGTTCTATGGCGTGATTTTTCTCGGTCAGCCCCGGGAAGCCTCCCTGGCTACAGGCGCACGATGCCAATTGGCTGGAACGGCTGGGGCTTGGGTGGCTCGCGTTTGGGTGCATCCTGATCGGCGTGCTGCCGCAGCTTGCACTTCGAGCGGCGAGTTCGGTTACCGGTAAGCTGCTGGGCCAGTCCGTCAAACCTGGTTCTGCGGTCTGGTGGATTACGCCGATTGCTGCGCAGCAGGCATCTTATAGCGGCCTCTATCTGCTCGCCGGGATCGCCGGAGTCGTAGGTGTGACCTACGTGGCCGTACGTGTTCTAGCCCACGGGCGCGTACGCCGAACCGCTGCCTGGGATTGCGGCTATCCGTGGCAAACCTCCCGCATGCAGGACACCGCGGAAGGCTTTGGTCAACCGATCCGGCACATGTTCGGAGCTTTCTTTCGTATGGAGCGGGATCTGCCGTCGCCCTCCGACAGCGCGCCGCGCTATCGGATTCATATCGAGGACCGGCTGTGGCGCGCGATCTATTTGCCGATTGCGCGTGGCGTCGAGCGCCTGGCAGATGTGATCAGTGTTTTGCAGGGCGGACGATTGGCCATCTACCTGCTCTACAGCTTTCTGACTCTGCTTGGCCTATTGGTATTTGTCCTATGAGGGGAATCACCTTCGTTCGACAATTCGGGGCGGTAGCGCTGGCCATCGGCATAGCGCCGCTCTTTGCCGGATGGATCGCGCAGTGCCGTGCCTGGCTGCAAAATCGATCCGCCCCGCCGCTGCTGCAGCCATATCGCATGCTGCGCAAGCTCTTCCACAAGGATGCCGCGCTGGCTACGAACGCATCCGCAATCTTTCGCACGACGCCTTACGTAGTGTTCGGAACCATGGTCCTGGCGGCCGCCATTATCCCTTCACTGGCCACCAACCTGCCATTCGCGCGGGTGGCCGACGCCATCGCGCTGATCGGCCTGTTCGCTACGGCGCGTGTTTCGCTGGCCCTCGCCGCCATGGACATCGGGACGGCTTTCGGCACGCTCGGGGCGCGCCGGGAAATGATGATCGGTTTTCTTGCCGAGCCGGCGCTTTTGATGGTGCTGTTCAATGCATTTCTGCTCTATGGAAGCACGGCCTTGCCAAGCCTGGTGGACGCATACGCGGCGCGCCGGATGGTGATCGATCCCAGCGTGATCTTTGCCGCGGTCGCATTCTTGATGGTGTTGCTGGCGGAAAACGCTCGCATCCCGATCGATAATCCAGCCACCCACCTCGAGCTCACCATGATCCATGAAGCGATGGTGCTTGAATATTCCGCGCGGCATCTCGCCCTGGTGGAGTGGGCCTCGAGTTTGAAGCTCTTCAATTACGCCTGCATTGGCTTCGCTTTGTTTCTGCCGTGGGGTATTGCCACCCATGGAGCTGACGGAGGTGGGGCGCTGCTGCTGGCCGTGGCCGCTCTGATTACAAAGCTGGTAGTTGCCGGGGCGGTGTTGGCCCTGATCGAATCGTTATCGGCTAAGGTGCGAATCTTTCGCGCCCCGGAGTACCTGGCGATGGCATTTCTGCTCGCCGTGCTCGGCTTACTGGTTCATCTGTTGTTGGGAGCTTGATGCGCGATGCACAACTCTAATCTCACCGCCGAATTGCTCGGAGTACTGGCTGCAGGACTGTTGCTCATCTCCTTCGCCATGCTCTCGCGGCGGCGCACGCAGCGGTTGATTACGCTGTTTGCCTGGCAGGGTGGGATTCTGTTTGCATCCACCTGCATCGTAGCCCACAGCTCCGGCCTTACCGAACTCTATTACTCCGCGGCACTCACACTCATCCTGAAAGTGATCGCGCTCCCTTGGATTCTCCACCGGCTTATCCAGCGTCTTGGCGCTCAATGGGACAGCGAGACCCTGGTGAATATCCCCACCACGATGCTCGTGGGATTGGTCCTGGTGATCTTCGCTTTCGGCCTGGCGCAGCCAATCAGCATGTTGGCGACCACCATTACGCGCAATACGCTCGGTATCGCACTGGCTGTCATTCTGCTGTCGTTCCTGATGATGATCACACGCCGGAAAGCAGTGACGCAGGTCATTGGATTTCTAGCCATGGAAAACGGGCTATTTTTCGCCGCGACCAGTGCTACTTATGGGATGCCCATGGTGATTGAGTTGGGAATCGCACTTGACCTGCTGGTCGGAGTATTCATCCTCGGCATCTTTTTCTTCCAGATCCGGGAGCAGTTCGACAGCCTCGATCTTCACCACCTCGAAGCGCTGAAGGAGGACTGAAGTGGAAATATTGCTGGTTCTGGGCTTGCCGTTGTTGGGGGCGATCTCGTTAGCCCTCTTCGGCGCCCGCCGCTTCGCCGCCGAGCTTAATGTCGGAGTGAGCTTCGTAACCCTGACCGCGGTCGCATTCCTGGTGCTGCGGGTTATCCGGCACGGCCCTCTGCTGGCGGTGCACGAGCAGTTCTTCGTCGACTCCTTCAATGTGTTTCTGGTCGCGCTGACCGCGTTCGTGGGTTTCACCACCGCGGTTTTCTCGCGGCCCTACATGCGCATCGAGGAGCATCATGGGCGTCTCAATGCGCGGCGCCTGCGCCTCTATCACAGCATGTACCAGCTCTTTATGGCGGCCATGTTTCTGGCCTTGCTGACGAATAACATGGGTTTGCTTTGGGTAGCGATGGAAGCAGCCACCCTCTCGACGGTATTGCTGGTCTCTCTCTACCGCACACGGGCCAGCCTGGAGGCGGCCTGGAAGTACTTCATCCTCTGCGGTGTCGGCATTGCCCAGGCGCTCTTCGGCACGATCCTCTTATACTTTGCGGCCGAGCAGACACTGGGCCGCGAAGGCATGACCGCCTTATTGTGGACTCACCTCAACGCCGTGAAAGGAGAGCTGGAACCAAGGGTGCTCGGACTTGCATTCGTTTTCCTTCTGGTTGGATATGGCACAAAAGTTGGCCTCGCGCCGTTGCACAATTGGCTTCCCGACGCTCATGCCGAAGGCCCGACGCCGGTATCGGCCGTGCTCTCGGGTCTGCTCCTGAATGTCGCGCTGTATGCTGTAGTCCGCTGCAAAGTACTGGTGGAAGGGTCGATCGGTGCTCGTCTTCCAGGCCGCATGCTGATGACCTTTGGGTTGCTGTCAGCGGTGCTGGCTGCCTTCTTCCTTTTCCGGCAGCGCGATATCAAAAGACTATTCGGCTACTCATCGATTGAACACATGGGCATCATCACGTTCGCGTTCGGGATGGGTGGTCCAGTCGCCAATTTTGCTGCGTTGCTGCACATGACAGTCCATTCGCTTACGAAGTCGTCTATCTTCTTCACCGCCGGGCATGCATCACAGACAGCGGGCACCCAACGCATGGACGGGATTCGCGGCCTGGTTGGAATCAGCCCAACCATAGGCTGGGGATTGATGCTGGGATCATTGGCAATCCTTGGTATGCCTCCCTTTGGAGTGTTTGCAAGCGAATTTCTAGTGCTGACAACGGCGATGCGGGATCATCCCTGGACGACGCCATTTCTCCTGATTGCGCTGGGGGTGGCCTTCGCCGCAATCTTCAGCCGGGTCCAGCCCATGGTCTTCGGAGAGAGTGACGCACGTCCATTGCCGCACTCTCCTGCGATGTTGCCGGTCTTCGTTCATCTCGCCATGGTCCTTACACTTGGCTTATACATGCCACCCGCACTTGCGGCGTGGTATCGCGCCGCCGCACGGTTGATTGGATGATGAATATGCGGCCTGCCTTTATCGAACAGTTACGGATACCGATGCCCGGCAACATACAAAGCGCCCGGCTGTGCGTAGATCGCGAGCAATGGCTGGAGGCCGCCAAGGCAATGCACGCATCCGGCGCGCCGCTGCTGAGCCTCTGGGGAGCGGACGACCGTGACCGCGGCCGTGGCTTCGCCGTTTATGCAGCTTATCTACTGCCAGACGCGCTGATGGTGGTCGAACACCCAATCGAGGCGAAAACAGCTCCCCGATATCCCGGTATCGCGAGCCTGTTCCCGGCCGCGCTGCGTATGCAGCGGGCCGTATATGACATGCTGGGTATCGCGACCGATGAACCCCATGGCGACAGGCGCGGATGGTTGAGCCACGGCGGCTGGCCAGAGAAGTTTTTCCCCTTGCGGCGGAAGGTCGATGGCAGCCGGCAATTCGCGGTTGGTTCAGAGCCGTACCCATTCGTATCAGTAGAGGGCGATGGGGTTCATGAGATCGCTGTTGGTCCAGTCCATGCGGGCACCATCGAACCTGGACATTTCCGCTTCTCCGTGGTGGGCGAGAAGGTGCTACGCCTCGAGGAACATCTCGGGTATACCCACAAAGGGGTTGGCAAACGTTTTGAGGGGCTGACGCAAAGCGAGGGACACCGTTTGGCAGCACGGGTCTCGGGGGATTCAGCCGTAGCTTTCTCGTGGGCGTACTGCTCAGCGCTTGAAGCAATCACCCATATAACGTGTCCTCCCCGAGCAACAGACCTCCGGGCGTTGGCTCTTGAACACGAACGTTTAGCCAATCATCTGGGCGACCTCGGTGCTCTGGGTAATGATGCCGGCTTCGCCTTCGGGCTCACTCAGTTTTCTCGCATGAAAGAGGATCTGGTGCGCGCGAACGCAGTCGTTTTCGGAGCGCGCTACCTGTTCGATTATGTTTTGCCGGGCGGGGTAGCAAACGATCTGCCCGGGGAGGGAACTCTTCATTTAGTGGAACAGTACGCGGTCATAGAGGATTCGGTCTCCAACCTGCGTTCCATTTATGCAGAGCACGCCGGCTTGCAAGATCGGTTTCGAGAGGCTGGACGATTGGAAACAGGTCTTGCGCAGAAGCTTGGCGCAGTTGGTCTGGGTGCGCGCGCTTCCGGCATTTCGCTCGATCTGCGCGTCGACCATCCGTGGCCGCCCTACGACCGGCTCGCGCCGAAACTGATGATGCAAACCTCGGGCGACGTCGCAGCGCGAGTGCAAGTGCGGTTCGATGAGATATTCGAGTCCCTTCGACTTTGCCGTGCGCTCCTGGGGGAGATTCCCGATGGACCCATCCAGATACCCGTTCCTGTCGCGGAGCCTGATGTGCTGGGGATTGGACTCATTGAAGGCTGGCGCGGTCCGGTGATGATTGCTCTCGAGATCGGTCTGGAGGGCGCCATACGGCGCTGCCATGCGCACGACCCCTCGTGGCAGAACTGGCCGCTTCTCGAATACGCGATCCTGGGCAACATTGTGCCGGATTTCCCGCTGATTAATAAGTCGTTCAACTTGTCCTATAGCGGACAGGACGGATGAGGTAATTATGTTTGACGTTCTTTCACGCATGCTGCGCACGGGTATATTGACGGAACCGCTGCCCGTTCCCGAAGATTCATCGCCGGTCATAGAGGGGTTACAGGAGGGGTTACAGACGGATCTTCGCAGAATCCTGGGACGCGCACTCTGCATTCGCCACGTAGACGCGGGCTCTTGCAACGGCTGCGAGTTGGAGATCCAGGCACTGAACAATCCTTATTACAACCTGGAGGGCGTGGGCATCAAATTCGTAGCGAGTCCGCGTCACGCCGATCTCCTGCTGGTGACTGGGCCAGTATCGGTCAACATGGAAGAAGCGCTGAAGCGTACTTATGACGCTGTACCCGACCCCAAGTGGGTTGTGGCCCTGGGCGACTGTGGAGCATGCGGCGGCATCTTTGGCACGAGTTACGCCAGTCGTGGCGGTGTGGCGAATATACTGCCCGTAGACTTCACGATCACCGGCTGCCCGCCTGGCCCGATCTCCATTCTGCGCGGCATTCTCGAGACTGTGCGCACTCCACCTGGACCAAGTGGGACGCTTGGCAGAGCAAACATTCAGGGGATTACCTGATCGATAACTCTTCTCTGCAACGCAGGTCTCTCGGCCATTTCGGCGTGTGAGCTTCAGAATGACAGTTTGAGCGCCAGTTGAATAAGGCGAGCATTGTTCACGGTGGACTGGACATAGCCGAATCCAGGCTGGCTCACATCGTTCACCGGCGAACCAAACTGCGGGTGATTCCACAGGTTGAAGAACTCGGCGCGAAAATTCAAACCCATCTCTCTGGGCAGGCCGATCTGCTTGATGACGGAGAAGTCCGTGTTGACGAAATCAGGTCCGGTGGCCGGCGCCCGCGACGCATCGCCCAGTTCGCCGGTGGTGGGCGCAACAAAGCAGGTTGGGTTGATCCACTCTAGTGTGCCGTGGGCCGCATTGCCGGCGTTGCAACCGGCGACCCGGTCAGGCCGGTTCCAATTGTTGGAATTGCCGCCATTGTTAAAAGTGCTGCCGGAGTTGTTAATGCTGTCGATCAAAGGAACGGGGAATCCGGAAGAGATTCTTTGGATAAGAGTGACCTGGAAGTTGCCAAGAACGGCGTTAGTCACGGGATTCCAATCGCCGCCGAATGCCTTTCCGCGGCCGAAGGGCAAGTCGTAAATAACGCTGCCGGTGAAGCTGTTATCGAGATTGATCTGCGATAAGGCCCAATCCAGGTTTTGCCAATTGGGAAGCGGAAAATAAGGGGCGCTGACCACGGAGCCTAAGCCATCCGTTAGCCCGTTGTCATAGGTGCGGGAGTAGGTATAAGCAAGCAGGGCGTAGATGCCGTACTTCGGCGTCTTGGTCTCTGCCTTGATCTGCAGAGAGTTATAGCTTGTCTTGCCCACATCACCGATGAGAATGATGCTGTTGAAGTTGGGCGCGACATACGGCGAGGAGTAAGGCGAGCCATTGAAATTGCAACCGAGGGTGTAGTTTTGCACCGTACCGCACGCATTCGGACCGGCAGTGGTGAGGTTATTCCCGGTCACCAGGATGTGTGTGCCTTGGGCGCCGGCAAAGCCGGCCGTTAGTACCACGTTGCCGGGCAGCGCGTGCTCAACGTTCACGTTGTACTGCTGCACCATGCCATGGTGCAGATTTGTGGGCTCGTAATAGAACGTGCCTTGAAAGTTCGCGGCGGTGGGCGGCACAGGAATGGCCAGAAATCCGTTGGAGATAGCGAGGGCGGTGGGCGTTTGTGCGAGGGTGGTAGCGCAGTAGGAGGTGGCAAAGGCGCAGCCCTGGGGGCCAAAGAAGTTTGATTCGCCCAGGTTGGGCGGGTTCTGCCATAGACCCTGGGCGCCCTGGCTCCAGGCGGAGTCGTGGAAAATGCCGTAACCGAGGCGCAACACTGTTTTGTCGCTACCGAAGACCTTCCAGGTGGCGCCGAGGCGGGGTTCGAGGTTTGTCCAATCCATCTTGATGCCCCCCGACGCACTCACACCATTTTGGCCGGCAATCAGAAGCTGTCCAGTCAGCGGAAGGTAGTCAGCCTGACGTCCTGCGATGTCGTTGAGGGGCGTCGACATGGCCCACGCCAGGCCGATATTGAGGTTGAGGGATGATGTGGCCCGCCAATTGTCTTCTGCGAACGGACGCCAGATTTTCCAGCGGCGGCCAGTGACCGGGCCGTTATAGGTCTGGTCATGGATGGCGAGACCGGTCATCCCGAGCAGGAAATCGGCCTCCGAATTGCCCGAGATGTTCGCGGCGCTATTGCCCGTAAAGTTACCGCCGACGCCGTTGATCCAGAAGCCATCCTGGAAAGCCTCAGTGCCCACATTCATTTGATTGGCGCGGAGGTCGAGTCCGAACCTGAAGTCATGCTTATTGTGGGTGTAATCGAGGGAGTCTTGGTAAGTGAAGATGTTTGTTCCGCCCTGGAACGGAGAGTAGCCGCGATCGCCAAGGGACCAATAGCCGCCCTGGAATTCCGTCGAGACCAGTCCGCAGCTGTAAAAGTTAGTACAGGTAGTGCTGCCGGCGGCACATCCAAGGTTGGCGTTGGGAATGCCGCCCCCAATTGTGGAGGAGATGCAGGTCCCCGTGCCTTGCGAAGTAATGTAGTCGAAGATGCGGTTATAACCAAAGCTGGCCTGGTTGACCATGTTGGCACTGAAGACGTGAGTCTCGCCGAGAGCCAGATTGCGCGCGTGGTTGCGGATGCGCTGATTGCTGCCGAACGCGTTTGCTTCGGCAAATCCTGGTGAACCGCCGGGAACAAAGGAGAACGCCTGCTCGTAGCTGAAACGGCCAAAGGCGTTATCCTTTTCGGAAAAAGTTTGGTCCAGCCGGATATCGAACCTGGTATCGTCCAACTGGCGCACGGGTTGATTGGTATAGTTGATACCCGCAGCAGCATTGCTGGCGTTGGGGGCGGGGTAGAGGTTAATCATGGCCTGGCCGATGGGGTTAATCAGGCTGGCCGGAAACTTGTTACACGCAGCGCCCGGAGCCTGGCTTCCGTCGGCGTTGGCAGGGAGAGGATTTCCGGCGCCGTCGCAGTGGAAATAAATGTTGGGAAAAACCAGCGGGTTCGCGGACGCCCCGACCATGTTGGGGTTGATGATGCCGGAAGCCTGAGTAGCCGTGGCCGCGCCGATCGCAGTCGGATTGCCAAAAGGATCGTTGGAAAAATCGCCCGTGCGCATGGCCAGCGAAGGCACCAGGCCGGTAAAGGGAATATCTTGGAGCTGATATTTTTGTTCGCCATCGATGAAGAAAAAGGTCTTGTTCTTGCGGATTGGGCCCCCAACGGACCCGCCAAAGTCGTTCAGGTTGAACTTTTGCGCCGCGGTGGCGAAGTAGCTCCTGGCATCGAGATCGGTATTGCGCAAAAATTCGTAGAGGGTTCCGTGAAAGTCGTTGGACCCAGACTTTGTGTTGACAATCACGGTCGGTCCGGCTCGGGTACCGTATTGGGCTGAGTAGGTGTAGGTCAACACCTTGAATTCCTGAATGTCATCGACGGAGGAGAAAATGGAGATTCCGCCGGCCGTCAGCTCGTTATTATCGACACCATCGAGAAGCCAGTCCGTGCTGTTGGGGCGGGAGCCACCAACCGATAGTGAGAAGGCACCGCGTGCGGCCACCTCGCTGCTGGCCGCGGAGGTGAAAAAGCTGTTGGGGTTGGTCTCCGCCGTAGCGCCGGAGGTGAGGGTGGCGAGTTGAACGAAATCGCGGCCGTTCAAGGGGAGCTGCGACACCTCCTGCGAGGTGATGACTTGGCCGAGAGATGGATTTGCTGACTCGACTGCTACCGCATCGCCGGTAACTGCCACTGAGGTGACTACGGTGGCGGGTACGAGCGCAAAGTCGAGTTCGCGCGCTTCATCAACCTGGAGACGCAGATCCTTGGATTCAGCGCTTTGAAAGCCGGTCGCATCGACGTGTACCGTGTAGGTCCCAACCGGGAGTAAAGGGATCAGGTAGTGTCCGGCACTGTCCGTCTTCGTGTCTCGCGTCAGGCCGGTCGCCTCAGAGGTAGCGATGACGGCAGCTCCCGGGATACCGGCTCCGGATTTATCGAGCACATTTCCGGAGAAATTTCCAGTAGCCTGCCCCTGCATGGCGGGGGAGATCATAAGCGCGAGCACGCAGACAACCACGAGCTCTAATATTTTGCGGGATTTTGAATCGGCCTGGCCTTCCACCGATTTCGTACACTTATTGCCAAGTATCGTGCGCATCATCGTGAAACCCCTCTCGACTAACCGGCTAAGGTGGCTTTCTGCATCGACTGAGCTGCCTGGGTGTGATTAGACTGTAAGAAGTGCCCGGTCGAAAGTCAACGCAAGTTTTCGCGCCCTCGCTCTGAGTGACCGCAATTGGACAGCCGGATTGCTCCCACCACGCCGATTTGTGCGGACTAGCGGAGCGTAGAGGAAATTGACAAGCTGGTTATGGAGCCGGATGCCGATTCGGGCGGACCAATTTACTGAAGGTACCAAGGTGTGGGAATTGGTCTGGGTGGGACAATCAACTCTGTTTTGTATGCGACCAGGTAGCCGTGATCACATGTTCGATGACTCCGTAACTCACCGGCTTGGAAATAAAATCATCCATGCCGGCGGCCAAACAGCGGTCCCGGTCCTCGCTCATCGCAGATGCCGTCATGGCAATAATGGGTACGTGAGCACCGATCGCCTCTTCCTTCCGGATTTGGGTGGCAGCCTGCAGGCCGCTCATCTCAGGCATCTGGACATCCATGAGAATCAGATCGAAATCATTTTGTCTCCATTGTTCCAGAGCTTCCAGTCCATTGGTTGCCAGCGTGGTTCGATGTCCCATCCTCGCCAGCATCTTCATGGCGACTCTTTGATTCACCAGATTGTCTTCGGCCAATAGGACCCTTAGCGATAGTGAAGAAGTGGAAATGCCGGCGGCGGGTAGGGCGGCCACACCTGGCGGCCTATGCTTCCCAATCGCAAGACGGATAGATCCCAGCAGGTCGGAAGGGCTTATGGGTTTGATCAGGTAAGTTTCCACTCCCATCTGGCGGCAACGTGCTGCGCTCGCGACCTGATCGCACGAGGACAACATCATGATCGCTACACTCTCGAACGCTGGATTTCGCCGAATGCGGTCCAGCACTTCCCATCCATCGATCCCGGGCATTTGCTCGTCGAGCAGAAGCAAACGATAGGGATTTCCCTCGGAGGCGGCTCTCGATAGTTCTCGAAGCCCGGATTCTCCGCCATCACTCATGTGCGGTTTCATCTTCCATTGAAGAGTGAGCTCGCAGAGGATCCTTCGATTGGTAGCGTTGTCATCAATGATCAGGGTGGGCAACCCCTCTAAATCTTCTTCACTCAGGATGGGCAGGGCCGGGTGCGATATAGGCGACACTTCGAATGGAGCATTAAAGGTTATGGTTGTGCCCTCCCCGGGCATGCTCTTGAGACTGATCGCGCCTCCCATCAAAGTCACAATGCTCTTGGAGACCGCCAGTCCCAGCCCGGTACCACCGTATAGCCGATTGCCTGAAGTTTGCGCTTGCTGAAACTCCTGGAACAGTCCTTCCTGTTGATCCAGTGCGATTCCGATCCCGGTGTCGCGGATGGAAAACTCGAGCCATGCGCGGTCGTTCTTAACCGCCTGGACAGAGACATCTACGCAGACTTCTCCGTGCTCGGTGAATTTAATCGCATTCCCCACCAGGTTGATCAGGACCTGACCAAGGCGGATGGGGTCACCAGTCAGGCCGGCGGGCACATCCGGCCCAATGTGCACGGCAAGTTCCAGGCCCTTTTGGTGGGCGGACAAGGCGAGGCTCCTCAACACATCCTTGACCAGGCTGGGTAAATGGAAGGCAACCGAATCGAGAACGGCTTTACCTGCTTCCATCTTCGAGTAATCGAGGATTTCATTAATGATGGTCAACAGGCGATCCGCTGAGGACTTGACTGTCAGCAGAAAATCACGTTGCTCTTCACTCAAAGTTGTGCTGAGCGCAAGCTCCGTCATGCCGAGAATGCCGTTCATCGGCGTCCGTATTTCATGGCTCATGTTTGCCAGGAATTGGCTCTTGGCACGGCTTGCCTGCTCGGTGGCAATCATCGCCTTGGTCAACTCCTCTTGCGACCTGGCATACCTCACTTGCAAGATCGCGGCTCGCACTCCATAGATCGCAACCGCTGCCGAAATGCAGACAAATCCCAACCATGGGTGCTCCGGCGCAATCTCAATCCCCATGAGTGTGATAGCCAGGGTGAATAACACCGGGCTGAGGTTATCAATCAGCAGTCCCACGGTCCGCTGGCCGCTGCTGCGTTCACTTTGGTCCGTATGGGTTTTGCGTTCGAACGCGAACGAGCCTAAGAGCGCCAGTTCAGGGATCCCCCAGGCGGCGTCTTGCAATCCATCATGCCAGCCGCGCTTCAGTTCGAGGTAGCCCAGGATAAGAACCACTATCCCATTCACCCACAGATAGACGGAGAGGGTGCGGTAAAAGCGTCTTCTTGCCGGGCTCGGATTGGAAAAGAAACGCAAGGTCACAGCTCCGACCAGAACCAAATTCTCCGCATTATCCAGGTACATGAGATTCGTCGCAGAGATCGCCTCACGGACATGAGAGGGCTCTAGCGAGAACAGTTGCAAGTATGCGAGCATGGCTGCGATGAGCGCTTGAGCCCCATTTAGCCATGCGAAGCTCCTCAGGCCGGCATCCGTACTTCTGGAGCAGATAGCCAGCAGGAGAGGAATTCCGTACACAAAAAAGAAGAAATCGGAGTTCAGGGCATTGGTCTCGTTGTGTATGCGCAACGCGAAGTAATAATACGTAAGTCCAAGTTGACCGACCGCTGCAAGCAGCAAACCGCACCCGAATAGAAGCCATAATGGCTTGGTCTCTGGAGATTCGGTATAAGCGCCAAGCAGGCACACCGTAACCCCTAGAAGGAGAAACAGGACAACGGCCAGGTTGGACAGGAACGTCGCATGGGGATTAAAGACGAGCAGAGCCGCGTGCGCGGTCACCAGAATCGTGCCCGCCACAAAGAGACTCCGAGCCGCACCCGGCTCCGCCCTCATCACTGCATACCCCGCAAAAATCCGTCCATCAGGAGCCCTCGGCTACTATTGCGCTGCGCGGACTTGTACCAAAACGAGACAACCCAAGGCCGAAACATGGGCGTATTCAGGCCGGAGCCGTGGTGACCTTATATGGGACTTATCGGCGCATCCGGTGGAGCACGCCAGTCATCTGTCGCGGGGAGCGAAAGATGACGCGGTCTGAACGCGAATTCCGGATGGTCACGCTTTGCTGCGAAGAGATCTGCCGTGAAATCTGAGACTACGTGCCTTAGGACGCTCGACTCTCTACAGCGCTCCCTCGTAGAGCGGAGACGGGACGACTTATTCGAAGCCTCCGCATCTTGTAGACCAAGGACGTCCGCTTCATTCCCAGTCGTTCAGCGGCGCCGCCCCGGCCGCCCACTACCCAATTACTCGCCTCAAGCGCGCGGAGGATATGGTCTCGTTTCACTTCCTCGAGAACCGTGATGGGCATTTCTGATACGTTGTGCGCAGGGAACGGCTCCAATTCGGAAGTCGGGGCTCGTAACACACTGTGAGGAGAAAGAATCACAGCCCGTTCGATAAAATTTTGCAATTCTCGAACATTCCCGGGCCAGCGATATCGCACGAGCCCATCCATAGTCGCCTCAGGGATTTCGTCGATTCGCTTGTTCATTCGTCGGCTGTAGAGTTCTGTGAAGTGCCACACCAGTTTCGGGACGTCTTCCGTACGCTGCCGTAAAGCCGGAACGTTGATCGGAAACACCTTGAGCCGGTAGTACAAGTCCTCGCGAAATGTGGCCTGCTTCACCATTGTGGTCAAATCACGATGAGTGGCGGCGACCAAGCGCACGTCTACCTTATGCGTACGGTTGCTACCGAGCCGCTCAAATTCCTGCTCCTGTAGGACGCGCAGCAATTTTGCCTGAAGTTCCAGAGGTATGTCGCCGACTTCGTCAAGGAAGAGGGTGCCCTTATGCGCAAGTTCAAAACGTCCCGTTTTCTGCGCAATCGCTCCCGTGAATGCTCCTCTCTCGTGCCCGAAGAGTTCACTTTCGAGGAGCCCAAGCGGGATCGCAGCGCAATTCAATTTGACAAAGGCGCGCTCTCGGCGGCTGCTCAGATTGTGGGTTGCGCGCGCAATAAGCTCCTTGCCCGTTCCTGTCTCGCCCAGGATCAACACACTTGAATCCGTGGGCGCAACCAGGGACACCAGGTTCAACGCAGTTTCAAGGGCTGGACTGTCACCGATGATTTCAGCAAATTCTGCGCGAATCTCCTGTTGCTTCGAGGAGGGGCATATTCTCACATGCGCTTGGTTGGACGCATGCGGCAGGTCGGTTGTTCTGAGATGAACATCAGCGCACTGAACCATTTGGGATCACTTCAGCACTCAACGCCATAGTTGAGGTCCTTTCTGCAAGCTGATGGGCGATAAAACGCCTCCGCCCAAGGCGGCTGCTTCATGAAGCGTCTCTTTCCATCCCAAAAAAGTGAATGCACTGGCGGTCATTTCGCGGTCATTCGCAATGATTGGCGTGCAACTCGTTTATTTTCTTACACAAAAATGTTTCGGTCCGTCATCGGTCATTGGTTGCTCTTATTAAGGCTATGGGAGAGGTCCTCGAAGGCCGGGTTCGATTCGGAGGGTTTGAACTAGACCTGCATTCGGGTGAGTTGTGCCCGATTGAGGCCCAGGACAACCAACAAAAGGTCCTTCTCAGGGAGCAGCCGTTCCAGGTTCTGCGCATGTTGACCGCAAGCGATGGAAAGGTCGTGAGTCGTGAGGCGATCAAGAAGCGGCTCTGGCCGAATGACACCATTGTGGATTTCAACCACAGCATCAACGTGGCAATCAGGATTCTTCGCCAGGCGCTGGGCGACTCCGCGGACAACCCCACATATATAGAGACATTGGCCCGGCGAGGCTACCGGCTGCGAACACCAGTCGAGTGGTTGCAGACGACGGTTGGAGCTAGTCGCCCCAGAGTTGCAGCCCAACGGTCGTTTCCCGGGCTAGCCGCCCTGGTAGGAATGAAGATCTTGCACTACCGAGTCCTCGAGGTCATCGGCGGCGGTGGTATGGGGTTGATCTATAAAGCTGAAGACCTGAAACTGGGCCGCCGGGTAGCATTAAAGTTCCTCCCGGAAGAGTCGCCTGCCGATGCGCTCACCTTACGGCGGTTCGAGCGCGAAGCGCAGTCCGCCTCCGCCCTGAATCATCCCAACATCTGCACAATTCACGGAATTGAAGACTATGAAGGCCGGCCATTCATTGTGATGGAACTGCTCGAAGGCGAATCGCTTGGCGAAAGGTTGAATGCCGCAGAAGAACATCGCCTTCCATTGCCCCTCGTCCTGGAGGTTGCGACGCAGATCTCCGACGGCTTGCAAGCCGCGCATAACAAGGGCATCATCCACCGCGATATCAAGCCTGCGAACATTTTCTTGACTAAGCAGGGCATTGCAAAGATTTTGGACTTTGGACTGGCAAAGCGCGCCGCTTTGGAAGGGAGGGACGTGGCGAAACCTGAGACTTCGCTGGTCGCATTGACTGCGCAGCCGAGCGCGGTGCCGGCCAAGCCGGATGGAGGCCCATCCGAAGAAGCCGTGCAAGGTCTCACCAACACGGGTGCTGCGATTGGTACTGCCGGCTACATGTCTCCCGAACAGATCCGAAAGGAGCCACTGGACGCGCGGACTGATCTGTTCTCCTTCGGTCTCGTCCTCTTTGAGATGGCGACAGGGAATGCCGCCTTCTGTTGGGGAGACCGAAGCAGCCCTCCACGAAGCGATCCTACACCAGCCGGCTCCCGCAGTGCGCGGTCTAAACCCTTCGCTGCCGCGTGCTCTGGAGGCCGTGATTACAAAGGCGCTTGAAAAGGACCGGGCGCGGCGTTACCAGTCTGCCTCGGAGATGCGCCCCGATCTCGAGCGAGTCCGGCAACGCATGAATCCGCAGCGGCGACATGTCAGGAGGGTTCTTCTGTATGCAGCGCTGTGTCTCTTCGCATCTTCCGCAGCATGGACCTACTGGAACTACCGGAACCGGGTGACCCTGTCTGCAAGTGACACCCTCGTTCTCGCCGACGTCAGCAATCACACCTCCGATGCGGTTTTAGGGGAAGCTTTAACTTCCGCTTTGCATGTTGGCATGGAGCAAACGCCCTATCTGAATGTACTTGGCCCTGACAAGATCATTGGAAATCTGATGCAGCTGGGCCTCCATCTTGACACAAACGTCACGCCAGAGATCGCTCGGCAAATTTGCCTGAGGACGCACAGCAAAATGGTTGTAACGAGTTCAATCGCCGACGCGGGTAATCGCTTCGAGATCGAACTCGCAGCAATCGGCTGCCAGAACGGAGAAACCTTCGCGCGTGTTCGCCAGGATGCAGACTTGAGAGCGGGCGTCGTGCATACGCTGAGTGTGGCGGCTGTGCAACTGCGCCGCAAACTCGGTGAACCATCCGCCTCAATTGCGCAATACAACCAGCCGCTCGAAGTAGCCGCAAGCTCTTCACCGGAGGCATTGCAATTGCTGACGGAGGGCAATAACCATCTCATCGTAAGGGATCTGCAGACGGCCGAGTCCTTTTATCAGCAGGCCATCGATCTGGACCCTAATTTTGCGCTGGCCTATTTCGCTCTGGGAGCTGCCTATCAAACAGCGTTGCAATCCGATCAGGCTGCAGCCGCGGAAGAGAAAGCCTACGCCCTGCGGAATAGAATGACCGTCCCAGGTCGTTTCCAGGCCGAGACCGGGTACTACGACCTGGCAACGGGAGAGCTGGATAAATCCGCTGCGATCTATACACACTGGCTTGCGTTATTTCCTGGAAACGTGATTGCGCAACAAAACTATTCCTATTGTCTGCTTCGGCTTGGACGAAGCGATGAGTCTGCCCGCTACGCACGCGATGTCGCACGCAATCTTCCCTCCAGCGATATCTATGACAACCTGATGGAGGCCTACATCGATGCGGACCGCCTGAATGAAGCCAAGGTCGCTTTCGATGAAGCGGAAGCGCACAAGATTGACGATGCGGCGCTGCGCAGCCGGCGAGCGCTCCTGGCGTTCCTGGAAAAAGACAACGCCGCGCTCGAAGAACAGTGGAGCTGGGCTGGGCGAAATCCTCCTGCTGCACTAGTGATGCAGGGCAAGTCCTTGATGCTTATGTATTACGGCCAGTTCCACGCGGGCCGCCGTTTGATGGAGGAAACGATCGCGAAGGACAAGGGCAAAGTTTTCCCCAATGGCTACGCGCTCCTCGCGGTTCGAGAAGCCGTTCTCGGAAATTCTGAGGAATTCAGGCGAGACGCAACAAATGCCCTTGCCGGGCGGCGAGGGCGATTTTCAGACCTGGATCTTGCCCTGGCTTTTGCGTTGGCAGGCGATTCTACGCAGGCGCAGAAGCTGGCAGATGCAATCAATCAAAAGTTTCCGCTGGATACTATGGTTCAAAATTACAGCCTGCCTGCGATCCGGGCTGCGATGCAATTGGGCGCAAACAACCCGGCGGACGCAATCGAAACTCTACGGCCTGCTCTTAAATACGACCTGGCGGATCCGCCGCAGTTCAATAGCCTTTTCCCCGCATATTTACGCGGCCTTGCATATCTCCAGATGAATGACGGCCCCCATGCCGCCGTCGAGTTCCGGAAACTGCTTGATCACCCGGGCCTCGTCGGGAGGGACGTGGACGGGGCTCTGGTCCTGTTACAAATGGCAAGAGCCCAGAAGATCAGCGGAGATGAGTCTGCGGCGCGCGAATACTATGAGCGGTTTCTGAGCCTTTGGAAGAATGCCGATCCCGATATTCCTTTTTACAGGGAAGCAAAGGTAGAGGAAGCCGAGTTAACACCCCAAGACTAGAAGATGTTCCGGGCTGTACCAGCTGCCAACCGAACCGAAATCCGGGTGCTATCAGACGGTAAGGTGAAGGCTCCGTAGGATTCCGGCTATCGGGATTTTATGGGCTGAACGTGACCATAGGACTGGAGGCTTCCGTCTATGAGTGGTAGCCAGGCAACGCGTGAAGCAGTCCAATTGCCAGATTGCTGATAGAGCGATTCATTCTCTTCAGGCGACTCCGGCTTGCTAAGCTGTGGCCATTGTCTCGCCAGCTCTTGCAGTAGCTCAGCTGTAAGCAGGTCTAGCTTAGGCCGTATTTCCGTCTTTAGATCCTGAACTTGTGGAAATGGCCCTTGCCGCTCAGCGGTCCACTGGGCGAAGAGGCAATATTGAACTTCTTTAGCAGCCTCGATTTGAATTCGGAAAAAGTGTTGGGCCCATGCGGCAGATATGCCGGCCGTTTGCGCCTTGACCGCAACATCGGCAAGCAGTTGTTGTTCGCGGGTAGGATCTTCTATCGCCGATCCACCGTTCCATTTGGTTCTCGCAACGTCGGTCATCAAACTCAACCGTTGCTCGATAAGGCCACTCAGTATGTTCCCGCCGGGTGGGCGCCGAGTGACGGCATTCTGATTGTTATCTTGCAGGCCCTTTGTCCCTGGGTGAGCCACAGCACACGTCATTTGTGCCAAAGCGATTGGCCCGTTATGCAACACCGCGATAGACAATATGCTCCCAGCTAGAAGCTTTATTACTTCAATTCCCATAAGACAACCTCTTCTAAATATTCAGCTGGCCAGGCTCGCGAAGAGTATTGCGCGTTGCCGGGCTTTCGCAATCCGGATTTCCCGTTGGTATTGGTGGCGCTGGCGGACACGCGGTGGCATCCAGTGTAGCAAGCGAAGGAAATCCGGACCGGCTCCCGCGGAGAACGAGCTATGCCGAAAGAGTCTTTCGCGCAGCTTCCAGAATTATCTCGATCACGACCGACGGTTCTGAATACATGGGCGTGTGGTCCACAGGATGCGACCTAACCGTTGCGTGCATGCAATCCGCCATGAAATGCTGAGTCTTCGGATTGATCATCCGGTCTTCTTCTG
This sequence comes from uncultured Acidobacteriaceae bacterium, assembly GCA_963711525.1. GTDB lineage: Bacteria > Acidobacteriota > Terriglobia > Terriglobales > Acidobacteriaceae > PALSA-350. Next base: position 415,947 of record CAVQEO010000002.1, read on the forward strand.
CGATCAAAAACCACGACGGCCTTGATTTCCACAGCGGTGCCGGCGCCGGCTCTTGAACGCACTGAACTGCAATGGGCCGTTGCGTGGCGAACGCTATTTTTGTCTGATCAGCTGACGCCTTGTGGGTAATCGCTCGGCGAAACCCGTCTTCCGGCATCCATACCAAGCCATGGGAATTGGGAACCATCTTGGGTGCTTCCGGACTCGATGGGTTGCGATAGAACACCTTGGCTACGGTCTCGCCCTCATCCGGCGCGAGCGCCGTGATATAGACCAGAGACTTGACCCGCTCTTCCCGCACCGCGGCGATCACCGCGCCGGAGTAGGCGTGTCCCACCAAGACCACTGGGCCACTGGTCCGTTCCAGTGCCCAACTCAGAGCGGTAGCGTCGTTGGTTAAGGAGGTCATCGGGATCGGTGCGCACATCACGTTAAGCCCATGCCGTTCCAGAGGGAGGATAATGTTGCTCCAGCAGGAGCCGTCGGCCCACGCCCCATGCACCATGACTATTGTCGAGCCCTCAGGAAATTCACCCTTCTTGGCAGGCCGCCCAGGCACACTTACGCCGGCTTGTGGAGGATTCTGCGCTCGCGCGAACCCAGTAAAAGAGCCCTTGAGCGCAACACCTAGGGATCCGGCTGTGAGTGCCCCTAGAAACCTGCGACGTTCCATATCTTTCCCCCTTCATTCCAATTACTTTTTGCTGGAAAATGAACTGACAACAAGCAATCCTTCTCCTCGCGCTCCCGCCAAAACGATTGTCGGGAGCTGAGGAGACGAACTCATTGTGGAACCTACTTCTTATCCCTTGCGGGTGACGCCAGTGGTTTCGAGGAAGTCCCTCATGGCAGCGGCGATCTCCACCACATGTGTCTCGGTGGCAAAATGTCCCGTATCCAGAAACTGAACCTTCGCACTCGGCAGGTCTTTCTGAAAAGCTTTCGCTCCTGCAGGAATAAAAAAGGGATCGTTCTTACCCCAGATCGCAAGTAAAGGGGGCTTTGACCGGCGAAAGTACTCCTGAAACGTGGGATAGAGCTTCACATTGTTCGCGTAATCCAGAAACAAATCGAGTTGAATTTCCTTATTCCCCGCGCGTTCCAGCAGAGCTGCATCCAGGGTGTATGACTCGGGCGCGACGCTTTCCGGATTCGCTACGCCGTGCGTGTATTGCCAGCGTGTTCCTTCCAGGTTCAAGATGTTTTGCCGAATCACTTCGCGGTTTTCTGCCGTCGGCTCCGCCCAGTATTTCCGAATCGGCGCCCACGCATCCCCGAGCCCCTCTTCGTAGGCATTGCCGTTTTGCGATACGATAGCTGACACCCGTTCGGGGCGAGCCATCGCCAGACGAAATCCTGTGGGAGCCCCATAGTCAAACACATAAATCGCATAGCGGTTGAGGCCGAGCGCATCAGTGAAAGCCTCGATCGTGTAGGCGAATGAGTCGAAGGAATACCTATATTTACGTTCCCCAGGTACTTCCGTGAATCCAAAACCAGGCAAGTCTGGTGCGATCACTCGAAACTTGTCTGCTAAGCGTGGTATGAGTTCGCGGAACATGAAGGACGAGGTAGGGAATCCGTGCAACAGCAAGACCACCGGCGCACCCGGATCGCCTGCCGCACGGTAGAAGACTTTGACTCCATCTGCTTGGACCTTATGAACGGATGTCACAGGGACAGTCAACTGGGAAAGAACGGAACTCATAACTCCTCCTCACTCTGTTTAGTTTGTTTGCTTCTGTACGATCTGCTGATAGGTTCCGTGCCAATACAGCAGCGGGTGTCCGTCAGCGCGAATCGCAATAGTTTGTACCCGGCCAATGATGGCTGCGTGGCCATCGCGCGGCGAAAATCTCTTCGAGGTCTGATTTTACGGATAGGAGTAGACGAGGTGGTTCAATCGACATGCAATCCTTGCTGGGCCAGCGAATGCCTTTCCTGTTGATTGAATAACCGCAGTCGAGCCAGCACGACCTGCTTGACGGAATCCTCCACCACGGGCAGGAGCTTATAGGGAACAATCTCCCGTGGGTTCTTGGCAAAGGCGGCTTCCATACCGCGGCGCCATGCAACCCTCAGCTCGGTGTTGATGTGAATGATATTTATGCCAGCCGCTATCGCCCCCTGAAGGTCATGGTCGTCTGTCCCTGATCCGCCGTGCAAGGTCAACAAGCTTCCGGTTGCGCGTTTAATCTCTCGAATCCGTGCCAGATCGAGCCGCTTTCTCTCGGTCCCTTGCACCATGGTTTGCAGCAGGCCATGCATATTACCGACGGCCGGAGCGAGAATATCAACGCCGGTGCTTTCTACATACTGCTTTGCTTCCTCCGGGGTGGTGAGATTCTTCGACCGGTCAGGCGCCGATTCGTGTATCTCAGATCCTGTTCCGATATTTCCGATCTCCCCTTCCACGAGGATCGTTGGATTAATTGATTTAAGCTCTGCCACCGCCTGCTTGGTTTGCTTGACGTTCTCCTCAAACGGCAGTGCGGACAAGTCGTAAACGATTGAATCGAACCCGGCCCTGGCTGCCGCAATCGCGCTGTCCAGGGAGTGGGTATGATCGGCATTGAGAAAAATCGGCAAGCTGTGTTCCTCGCGCAGACTTTTCACCAGGGCCGCGATTTGAGCCACACCCAAAAAGTTGCGTTCACCTTCGGACGCGCCGACGATTACCGGGACCTCCAATTCCTGAGCAGACGCGAATACAGCTTTTAACAAAATCCAATCGGAGATGTTGAAGTGACCAATGGCCACCCCGTTGCTTTGCGCTTCTTTTAATAGATTACGCAGCTGGTACACTTCTCCCTCCTTTAGCTCATTCGACACTTGCGTATTTGCACTCGATCACTGCAACGCACTGTCCTTGGCTGACAACCGTCGATGCGACAACCGTCGATCCTGTGCCCCCGCCGGGGATCACCAGGTCATAGTTTTCCAGAGTTCGAGCTTGGCTCGCTTTGGATGGAAGAAATGTTTTGCTCCCATTGATGTCCATGTCAATACACAGGTGCAACCGACGGGCCATTGCAGAAGCGATTTAGTTAGGGAAAGAAGTACGACTTAAGTGGTTCTGCCGGCGAATGTTAGTGAAAGCCATCAGGCTCGCGCACTTGAGACTTGGCGTGACGAACCTGCGACCAAAATCGGACACTGGCGGGACTTGGACGCAGAGACCGTCGCAGAGCGCATCGTCCTGGCGCAACGTAGAAATCACTAATCGGCTTAGACCTTGGCTCCTTGTCAGGAGGATCCCACAGCAGGGAAATGCTAGAACAGAGAGAAAATAGAGAATGCTGCGAACTCTATGATTCTATGTGACATAAACCTGAGTCTTGGCCAATGCCCAACTACAAGCCCACCACTGCTTTTGCTCTGGCGACTGCGCAGACCATGTCGAGGCGAAACTTAAACATCGCTCAACTCAGGTGGTTTCTCGCCGATGCATCAGACAGAGCTTGCCGGGCGAGGAGAGGTGTTGACCGATCTAATTTCCGGGCGCTGGGGCGAAGATTCACCACTCTCACGCGAGTAGCTGGTTAGATTTTCATGTTTACACCAACATCACATAAATACCGGTTCATCGGCAGACAGGCCATCCTGGACCGGAACATGCATCTTTATGGTTACGAATTGCTGTTTCGATCTGGTACCGACAACGTATTCTCCGGGGATCTTGAGGATGCCACAAACCAGACGATCGATAGCTGCCTCTCGATGATCGCGTGCTCCTCGTCCAAGAATCTTTTCATTAACTGTACCCACAATGCGTTGGTCACCATGAGTGTGAGGTTGCTGCCAAGCCGCACAGCGGTTCTCGAAGTTTTGGAAGATGTTGCTCTTGATGCAGAGCTTGTGAGGGCATGCAAAGAGCTCAAACGGTCTGGTTTTCGCCTCGCCCTGGATGACTTTTCTGTACATGAAAGCAAAGGCGAGTTGGTCGAGATCGCAGACTACGTTAAGGTGGACTTTCGCGCTGCTGATCCTGCCGCGAGGCAGGAGATATACAAGATGTTTCGCAACAAGAAGACCACATTCCTGGCGGAAAAGGTCGAAACCCTGGCAGAGGTGCGGACAGCACAAGCAGAGGGTAACACCCTCTTCCAAGGCTATTTCCACTCCCGGCCGGAGATTATTGCCGAAGCGCATATATCTGTCATTCAGTCCACCTACCTGCAACTGTTTGCAGCGCTGACTGAGTCCCCCATGGATGTGAGGAAGATTGAACAACTCCTATTGACGGAGCCGTCGCTATGCTACCGGCTGCTTCGGCTTGCCAATTCCGCCATGTACGGGTTTCGACATCGGATAGCGACGATTCAGGCGGCTTTGAGCACCGTTGGTGAAGATGCATTTCGCAAGCTCGTCACAGTAGTTCTCGCCAGTAAGTTATCTCACTCGGCGATTGACGGGGATGCGGAACAGGCCCTCGAGCGAGCTTGCTTTTGCGAGTCCCTCGCACCGGTACTACACGAGAATCCAGCAGAACTGTATATGCTCGGCATGCTTTCCATGATGGATCGGATGTTGAAGATCCCGATGAAACAGCTGGTAGACCTCATTTCTATCGACTTCCGCATCCAGGAGGCGTTGCTCGGGTCGGTGAAAGGGATGGGCAGGGCATTGGAACTATGCAGATATCATGAGCACGGGGGCGGCTCCCAGGGTTTGATCTACCCGGATGCATTTGTACCTGATAGTGCCTCATACTATTTCGAAGCGTTATTGGCTGCAGGGAGCAGCTTGCATCAGGCCTAACGCGACTAGGGACGCAATGTTCGGGCGTTCGAGGGTTTCGCCACGGAAGAATTGGAAGCAGAAACAACCACAATATCTACTCGCCGGTTAGCTCTGCGGCCTTCCGGAGTATCGTTGCTCGCGGATGGATGATACTGCGCGTAACCTGCGATGGATATCCGCTGAGGATCAACACCTGATTCATTGAGCAGCATCATCGCCACCGCCATGGCGCGGGCGGTGGATAGATCCCAGTTGGAAGCGAACGTCGCATTGTGGATCGGCACATCGTCGGTATGACCTTCCACGCGCATATCAAGGCCGTATTGTGTCAGCACCTCGGCAATCCGCTTGATCTTGTCGCCTGCACCAGGCATCAGCTGCGCTTCACCGCTGTCGAAGAATCCAAGTTCATGGAGGCTGATTACGAAACCCTCCGGAGTCGCTCGCAGAACAATCTCCTGTCGCTCGATCTCTTTGCCTAGCGCCTGCTTGAGCTTTCTTTGCAACTCGACCAGGTCAATACCCGCATTCGCGGGTACTGGAGGCGCCATCGCTTCGCCGTCATTGCTTGGAGCACGCGTGCTATGGTCGCTCGAGAAGGCTCCCATCTCCTGAAATCCATCCTTGACGGCTTTCGATACGCGCTGAATCGACTTCTTGTCATGATTAGACGAGGCGAACAGCACCACAAAAAGAGCGAAGAGAAGAGTCATGAAATCTGCGTAGGACACCAGCCAACGCTCGTGATTCGTATGTTCCTCGTGTCTTCTTCTGCGCTCTCTCATTTAGCGACCAGCCGGGCTACTCTTGCTGCCGCAGGTTCAGTTGAGTATGCAGCTAGCCTGGATTCAAAGATCCTGGGGTTGATCTTTTCCACAATGGAAATCACGCCGTCAAGCATTAGTTCGCGCATCACTTGCTTCCGGCGCATGAGAATCTTGATTCTTCCGGCGCAAGGAAGAAAGAAAATGTTCGCCGATCCAACTCCATAGATGGTCGCTACGAAAGCGACGGCGATCCCCTTACCCACTTCATTGATGTTCTCTAACCGCTGCATAACCTGAATGAGACCGATGACGGCACCGAGGATGCCAATGGTTGGGGCAAACCCGCCTGCAGCTTCAAAGACCTTGGGTATAAGATCCTCCCTGTCAGCCTCGCTATCCATCTCAAACTCCATTCTCTCGCGCAGGTCGGGGGGATGGGTGCCGTCTACAGCAAGGGTCATTGCTTTTTTCAAGAATAGGTCCTGGATCGACTCGAGTTCAGCATCAAGAGATATGAGGCCATTCTTGCGGGCCCTCACGGCGTAGCGCGTCAAGTCTTCGATCAGCTGCGGGGCAGGATCCTTTCCGCCGAAGAAGACGGGTTTTAACTGGCCGGCCGCCTGCTTCACGACCGAGAATGGAAACTGTACCATCACCGCGCCCAGCGTGCCTCCAAAGACAATCAGAGCCGCAGTGGGCTGCAAAAGTTGGCCAAGCTTACCGCCGTCAAGGTACAAGCCGACAGCGATTCCGGCTACCGCAAGGCCAATGCCACCCAATGTGCTCTTATCCACGATGAGATCCCTTCACGAATTGCTCGGCGATGCCGGCCGACCTTGAGATTCAAACCGACATCCGCAACATTCTTATAGGCTTACTATCGGCAGGAGAAGATTGTCTTTCACCTAACCCTGTCCCCCAGACAGGTAATCGATAACCCACAATGGTCGTAGTGATAAGAAGGCTTGGCTTCAGGGAGGGTTGGAGGCAAATGGGGTTACAGCGCAGCTGAGCTAGCGGATCACCAGGTCAGTCCAGCCTGTGCCAACTTCTCGTCAATTTGCAGAGAGGTAAAAGGTTTCATCAAGTAATCGTCGGCGCCAGCTATGAGCGCTCCGCGGAGCTCCCGCATCCCAGGCTCGGCCGCCACCAGCATGACGACCCTAGTGTCCTCGACAGACTCATGGCGCAATCGAGTCACGAACTCCAGGCCGTCGATGTCGTGGAGAACCCAATCAACCAGGACAAGATCCGCTGTGCCCATGGCACGTAGAACGTCAATAGCCTGCCGGCAATTGTCCGCTTCGGCCACTTCGAACCCGCGCATGGAAAGTATGCGAACCAGGACGGATCTCATGGTGTTCGAGCTGTCTACCACTAGTGCCTTCATCACTTCCTCGCTTGCACACCCGAGCACCGGGGGAGCCGAGACGGTACTCTCCCAGCACGCCGCGGGAACCAATTTCTAACCGAGGGAGCGAGATTCCGAAGACCCGGCAGAACCGCGAATGAGACCGGCGCTGAACATACGCAAGCGGCGGACTTTTCAATCACCTGCTCTAGCCGGATTGCGAAAATGGGATTCGTTCGACGCTTGTCCCCCTGGTGGATGGAGAAGGCGTCGTCTGCTCCGTATGGCTTTCGGCCGGCATTGCCGGCGCCCCTGGCGGCGCAGCATCAAGCTTTTGCCAGGCACTCCTCACATGCAGGATCATATCTATTTGCGCGTCAAGCACCTTGGCTGATTTGCTTACCCCGGCCTCCATCATCTTTGCCCGCAGATAGGCATAAAATCTAGACAGCACTTGTGCTGACTCTCCACCTTTTTCAACATCGACCCAGCTTTCGAGCTGCCCAATGACGAGCGCGGCGCGGCTCAGCTCTCGGCACCGCGTCTCGATATCGTTCTTGCGCAGGGCGGCCGCCGCCCGGCGAAAATCGCCCGCCAAGGTGTCAAATAACACGATCATCAGGCCGATGGAACTTGCGCCCTGAATGGCCGATTCCCAATAAGACAGTTCTGTTTGACTTAGCTTCATGATGTTGTGCTCGGGGTAACACCCAGTTCCGCCTGGATTTGCGCCATCTCTGTCGGCAGCTGCTGCAGGGCGACTTCAGCCGAACTGTACTCGGCCGTTAGGACTGTTTGCTGGTTTGCGATGTAACTTGTCTCAAAATTGTTGATTTCCGAGGTGAGATTGGTATTCGCGGCGGCTATGCTGCTCAGGTCTACCGTAAAGGCGCCGTCCGCAGGGGCGGTAAAAGTGTTCAACGCGCTATTCATTGAATTGGCAAAGCCATTGAGCGATGTGCCCTCGAAGAAATTCTGAACATCGCCGGGGTCATTGACAAGCGCACTATCCAGTGTGGACGAATCGACGCTGAGAGTGCCGTTGGTATTTAACGTGATCCCCAGGTCACTCAGGCTTGAAACTGTAGTGGTGGTTCCCGTTGCCGGCGTAGCCACATAGTTGAGAGCCGCCTCAAGCGTGCTTTGCAGGTTGACGACGGTGGGATCGGCAGCAAGCACGCCTTCCGTGCTGGTGCCGCTGGCGATGGTGAACTGCGTGTTCACCAGCCCGACGGCGGTGTTGTAGTCAGTCACAAACTGGTTAATCGCGGTTGAGACCGCGGCGCTGTTGGAGGCTATTGTCAGGTCTACCGCGGCATCCGGATCCGCCCCCGTAAGGTTCAAGGTGACCCCACTGAGAGCTCCGGTGACGGTGTTGCTCGCGCTGTCAACGGGAACACCGTCCACTGTCAGTGAGGCGTCGGCTCCCACAGCGGCCTGCGTAAAGCCAAAACTCGGCTCACTGATGGTGAACGGAGTGACGCCGTCGGTGCTTGCGATCGCCAGGCTAGTACCATTGGCGTCGCTGCCCGCGGTCGCGGTCACGCCGAGACCCATTCCATTGATGGCAGTAGCCAGTTGCGCATAGGTTTCGCCGGAGGTCGTCGAGATGGTCGTGGTTGTGCCCCCGCTGGCTATGGTAAAGCTGTTGGCGCCAAGCATGCTGCCGGTGGGGATGTCGGGAGAGGTCCACGAGGTTCCGGTGTAGTTCGTGGAGGTTATCGAGAAATCGGCGGCGGCGCCGGAGGCGTTGGCGATAATCGAGAGCCTGGAGCCGGTCGAGTCGCTCACCACCGAGGCAGTAACTCCCAGATCATCCCCGTTGATGGTGCTGGCGAGATCGGTGAGAGTGTCGCCCGCTGTCCCACTGCCGGTGGGGATGGTTGCTGTCGCGCCGGCCATGGTTGTAAGCGTCAAGGAAGACGTCGGCAGAATCGAGGTCGCATTGGTTGCAAGATCTGAATACCACGATCCCGTACTAGCGATGTTATTGACCACAATTGTGTGGACGCCGGCGACGGTTCCGGGAGCGGCGGTCGCGCTGACTACATCGGTGTCGGAGGACGTCGCCGTCACCTCCGCCAGAGGCCCGGTGAGGTTATTCAGCGCAGTTAAATCGGTTGTAATAGCGGTTGTCGCTGTCTGCATCGCGGTCAGAGCGGTTGTCTGGCTGGCGAGCGTGGTCTGGTCTGCGTCCCAGACCCGCTCTGGCGCACGATCCGCGTAAATGGCCGCCGCGACTGCTGCGGTGACGTCGATACCGGGCGTAGTGGCGCCCACCGATGCGGCAAGAATTGAACTGATATTGAGGGCTGAGGCTGAATTAACCGCGGAAACCGAGCTCATAGGTTCCACCTGTTTTCTGGTAAGGCGCAACCGCGTGTGTGGGAACCCGCGATCCGGTTATCCACTCCCAGCCCTGAAAGGGCAAAGAGCAGGCCGTTTAAGCCATGGATGAAGAAGTAGAGGTGGAGCCTTGCGGCGCCACCTCTTGTGTTATGTTGCGTCGCTTACTGGACCAGCTTCAATACCGCCTGCTGGGCCTGGTTTGCCTGCTGAAGAGCCGCCATACCGGTGGACTGCAGGACGTTGTACTGGGTCATGTCCGCAACGGTCGTGCCGATGTCAGCATTCTGAATGTTGTTCGTCGCACTCTGCAGGTTCGAGACCTGGTCGCTCATGACGCTGGCTGCCGCCGTGAGCCGGTTGACGGAAGCACCGATCACACCGCGTTGTGCTGAGATAGCCGTGATTGCGGCATTGATAGCCGTCAGCGCGGTTTGCGAATTGGCTGCGCTGCTCAAGTTATTGGTATTGAGGTTTAGTGCCGTGGAAGTCAGGGAGTTAATCGTAGTGGTGATATCAGTGTTCGCGGCATTGTTGGCGGTGCTGCTGTCGCTGATGAATACTGTGTTGGTGCTTGAGGCACCTTCGGCAGCATTCATAGGGCCGAGAACCGCGTCGTTTGTGGTGACTGTGATACCACTCAGAGCGGTGTTCGAGATCGACATCTCACCGGCAGAATTGATCGTTGCGGCCGTACCGGCAGAGAGTGTGCCGGCAGTGACTGCAGCAGCTATCGCGGTGTTCAGATCCGCAATCGTGGCACCAGCAGCAGCCGTGTAGACGAACGTACCGCCAGTTGCTGAATCGGCGATGGTCGTGTTCGAACCGGTCGTCAGCACCGTTCCGGTGGTAAGGGGATTCCCAGCGGTCCCTTGCGTGGAGGTGAAAGTGGATGGCGAGTTGGAAGCAAATACGTTCTGTCCGTTGAAGTTGGTGGTCTGACCGATCTGGTTGATTTCCGACATGATCGACGAAAATTCCGTATTGAGCGCCGAATATTGGCTCGCAGTAATGCCGCTGTTGCCGCCTTCGGTCGCGATCGTGACCGCTTGGTTGAGAAGCATGGTGACCTGCGACAGGGCGCCGTCAGCCGTCTGCAGCAAACCAACGCCGTTGCTGGCGTTCTGTTGCGACTGCGTGAGGGCGGCGATGTTCGCGGTCATTCCGCTTGCAATTGACAGTCCTGCCGGGTCATCCGAACCGGAATTGATCTTCAGTCCGGTCGAAAGCTGGGTCAGCGTCTTTTGCAGGTTAGCCTGCGTGTTGGACAATGCGTTCTCCGCGGTCAGCGAAGAAATGTTGTTCAGGACTGTTAATGGCATGGTGTGATGCTCCTTTTGATCGCCAATTCACGCCTGCACTCGGCATTCTCGCTGGGCCCTGGTGTGCGGTCCGGTTCGTCGAGGGAGAGGTCGCTTTGGTCAATCATCCTATCGACCGTCGCGAAAAATCATTTCAATCCCTGGGGGCTTATCCGGCGAGATTTCTTAAGAGATAACTAGAACTTCCACCTAAGTTGTACTGGACATTGCAGAGAGAAACACGCCAAGGTCGTTTTTAGGCGTTGCTTTGCGACGTGTTTGTCATAGCAGGACGAGGCAGGGATGTGGGGGTCCCGGCAAAGCGGGAAATTCGGAAGCGAGCCTGGTTCAGATTTGGGGTTCATTTCGAACTTGAGACTGCTTCTCCTTTTGGCCATAAATAGCTGCTCTTGACGTGTTATTAGTTTTTTCGGCTGAAAAGCCTGGCGATTTCGTTCAAGCTGCGAGCACCTTCAATCTCCGCCAGATTGACACGAAGATCTGCCTGTAACTGGATCGACGACTCTTTTTCAAAGCGTCGATGCAGGCCGCCACCGGTCACATTGAGCACAATGGTTGCTTTTGCAGGGATACGCCCATCTTTGGCCGATGCCAGCAGGCTTGCGAAGGCGACTGCAGCCGCGGGTTCAAGGTCGACGCCCTCGCTCTGCTGAAATAATGCGGCGCCCCTCATTGCCTGGGCGTTCGTAACGGCAAGCACCTCTCCCTTCGATTCCACCAACGCATCATAAAGACCTCCTCGGACTGCGTAGGGCGGACAGCGGTTCGCTAATACCTTGGCTCCGATCTGACGGATCTGTTGTTTGGCGGTCTCTTGTGGCAATGGCCACCAATCTCTTCTACAGGATCTCCACGCATGGTAAATCGGCGCGAACGGCAGGTTTTGACTGAGCCATAGATGTGGAAACGGTCCCTGGCTGCCGGAGATGCGGCGAGCATGCTCGTGTACCGCAATTGCGCCGGCGCCGCTCCCAATGGCTTGAAAGTAATAGTCCGGCAGCCGGCCAATGGTCTCGAAGGCATTCAAGAGGACGGCACCTAGTCCACCGCGGCGAGCGACGTTCTTTGCGCCGCCTTCGGCGAAGAAGCCCGGCAGTTTTGCCGCATGGTTAGCGAGTTGGATTGCGTCGGCATAATCTCCTGCTCCCGCAATGGTCACGACCTTGACGCATGAGGCGATGGGCCGGTCGAAAAGCATATACGGGAGACTGCTCTCGGGAAGGATAATCAAGCATCGAACATTGTTCAGGGAACAAATCCGAGCAAACGCAGCTGCCGTATTCCCCGCGGAGGCGACCACCATGACCTTGTCGTTGGCTGCGGGAAGCCGTCCGAGTACGCAGTATGCTTCCAACTCTTTGAAGGTCCCTGAAAGGCAGCATGCTTGTCTCTCTGGCCAGCAGCCGTTGAAGGCAATCCAAAGGTCTTTGAGTCCTGTCAGCGCAGACAGCCGTTTGCTCTGGTAGGTAACTGTATTGCTGGATCCCGCCAGGCTTCGCCGAACCGGAAGCCAACTTCGGTAGCGGTAGATACCCGTCTCTTGCGCAGAGATGCGAAGTTCTTTATCGCGGTACTGTGCCACTAAGAGCGCTGGGATCTGGCAGGAGACACAGTCCAGTCTGTAACCGTCATCGTCAAAGACTGCCCCGCAGCTCGGGCAGCTCAACAGATAGTGCCGCGGGATATCGTCCTTGATGCTGAGTTTCAGTTGCTGTTGGAGAGACAGCGGGTATTCGGCTGGGGAAGAAGTACTCTGTGGTGTTATCAAGGGCCCGATCCTCTCTGTTGTTTCTAAAGAACATTCACCGTGCAGTGCGGTGCCGGAGGCTTGGATTCCGATCGTGACAGATCATAGGTTTGCAACATGTCGCGGAATGCGCCGAGCACCTTCCGCATCTGTGCCGCTTTGTAAGGAAAGATATCCGGCCGGTCCATGGCATGAACAAGCATGGCGCTGGCTACTTCAAAGATGACGAGGTTGCCGTTGATGTCTTCGGCGCAATCCATGCCGAAGTAGTCGAGATGAATCTTCCGGTGGATAGCAGCCAGAGCGGCTTCATGGCGTTGTGCAAAGCCTTCGGAGAAAGTAGTCATCGCAGACTCCTCTTCGGCACGGTGCGCCGCACTCCCGGTCATCTCCGGATAGGGGTAGTGCACCATCCAGTGACTGGAGATCCCCATGTGGCAGAGATACGGCTGTCCGCGCATCATCACGACACGATATTTGCGAAACAGACCATCCTTTGAGCTGTAATCGACAAAGGGCGAAATAAAGAAATCGGAGTCAGAGCTATCGTTCAAGTACGATCGGAGATCGGCCAGAGACTCGGCCTTGATCAATCCAATACCTGCGTGAGAGCCGACCGGTCGAACGATCACGGGAAGCCGGCCAATCTCAGCGGCAGCATCGAGAGAGAGTTGGTCATTTGCCATCTGCTGAAGAGTTCGACGCTCTATCTGCTGCGTATGCGGTATCACAACGCCGGGAAATGAGGCAAGAAGGCCGCATGCTCTGCTGCGTTCGAGCTTGAGTATGTCACGAGGCGCGTTGAGATAAGGTCGCGGCCACGACTTAAGGCGCTGATCGAGATATTCCAGTATGGGGTTGTTTTCAGGTGATTCGGCGATCGCCACGAAAAGCAAGTCGTGCTCGGGAACCACGTCGGACAGAGGGAAGCCCGGCCCAATATAGAGAAGCTCAACCGCAATACTCGTGCCCTCTAATAAAAACTCGATGGGCGTATTTCCAATGATCGCGCCGGGCGCCTTGATAACCAGTAACCTAAGCGTAGCCTCACCGGGCCCGGAAGAGACACGAAAGCGTTGAGCCACCTTAAGCGCATGCCCCTGGATATCCATAGCGGGCTCGGGTTTTCCCAGTAACTCAAGGGCGATCGACAGATCGAGCAGCGTGCTCGCGTTACTGCGGCGCCTGGCGTCCTCGACCCACTGATTCGCTAATGGGGCAAGATTTACACCGTCAAATGCTTGCTTTAGAAGCGGAGCCAACCCGAGAATTCCTCCGGCTTCATGAAGAGACTGACCTGTCGAATTATTCAAGGGTTGCGCGGCCTTCACCGCGTGAACCACGTCTTTTCTGCTGCTTATGTACGGCTCCGAAAACTAGCTGTAGTTCCTCGCTGCCTGGCAAGTTATCCGGGTGCGAGATAGTTGAGCAGGGTTTCGGGCAGGACTTTGGAAGCGGCCGCCAGGACCGCGGTGCTATCGAGCTCCGCCTGGGAGAGATTCGTAGCCGCCGTCGCAAGATCAGCCCCGACCAGCGACGTTTGGTCCGTTGACAGGGTCAGCGTTTCCTGGCTCAGGTAAGTATCCTGAGAGTTCAACTGGCTGATGGTGTTGTCAAAGGGAACGCGCACCTGGGAGAGAGAACTCAGCGCCGTGGAAACGGCGGTGGTTGCCGTCGCGATTTGCGCGGGCGTCCCAGTCTGGAGAGCGCTGATCAGCCCGGTGAGTGAGCCGAGCACATTGGTCCCCGAGGTGAAAAATTGATCGCCCGGCACGTTGGTGGCGACGTTGAGGGAATCGCCCACCTGCACGGTGTTAACGGTGCTATTGCCAACGTAAACGTAGGTGTCGGGGATTTGACTACCGGGATTTGCCGTCATTGGCCCAAGAACCGGGTCGTTGGAGGTGACCGCAATGCCGTTCGTAGTAGAGCCTGACACGACCGCGAACTGGCCATTGATAAAGGTGGAGTCTGTGCCGGCGGGCAGGGTGCCATTGGCGGCGTCGTTGGTAATGGTAGTTTGCAGGGTTCCGATGGTATCGCCCGCGGCCGCAGTAAAGGTAAGTGTCTGGCCGGTAGCCGCGTCGCTCACGATGGTTATGTCGCCGGCGGTGAGCGGTGTATCGGCGGTGAGCGATCCCTGGGTGGAGATAAAGGAGGATGCGGCGGCCACGAACGGGGGGGCGTTGTCCGCCGAACCGGCAAACAAATAAGCTCCCTGGTAAGCGCTGTTGGCCTGGGAAACCACGCTGCTCAAAACGCCCGCTACCTGGGTAGCGATCGCCGCATTATCGGCGGCGCTGTTGCTCGTGGTTTCGCCCGAGGTGCCAAGGGTGATCGCCGTGTTCAGTGCCGTCACTATCGAGCTAAGGGCCGTGTCCGCCGTGTCCATCTGCGAAGTTACAGCGCTGACATTGCTGGTGTACTGGTCGACGTTCGCCGAACTGGCAAGCGATGTCACCATGTCGGCGTAGGCCGAAGGGTTGTCGGAGGGCTGGTTAACCTTCAAGCCGGTTGACACCTGCTGCAGCGCGGCCGCAAGAGCCTGCTGGCTCTGCTGCACCTCGTATTGCATATCGGGAACCATGTTCGCCACGCGCATGTCAATCCTTCCGCTGCGGTCATCCACCGCAGCCCAGCTGGTTTATTCAGCCGCGGTAGTTCCCATGGCTAGCGTCACGGCGAACATTGCTTGAATGGTCGTGACCACACGAGCAGCGGCCTGGTAGGCGGTCTGATAGGTAATCAGATTGGTGGCCTCTTCGTCGACCGACACTCCGGAAACCGAGCTGAGCTGATCGTTAAGCTGCAACAGACTGGCCGTGGTCGCGCCCGATTCAGAGTTGGCGTTGGAGGTGAGACTGCCCACCTGGTAGACCAGATCGGCGTACGTGTCACCAGGGGTAGCGCCGCCAGGAAGCGCTGTCGTCTGTACTGCGCCAAGATTGGCCAGGTTCCCGCTGCTCCCGGTGGTACCGTCGGAACTGGCGGCGACCTGGGCCGGACTGGTAAGCGCCACAGTGATAGCGGCGGCCGACCCGGCAACGGTAGTGGGGAGGCTGAAGAAGTCTGTCCCCGGATTTCCATTTTGATCGAAACCTTTTGCCTGGGCCGCATTGAAAGCGGTCCCAAACTGATTGGCCAAGGTGTCCAGCTGAGTCAAAAGGGCAGGAATCGTGGTGTCGCGTGTTTGAATGGTTCCACCCAGATCACCGCTGGTGATCGACGTGGTTATGTTGGCGCCGTTCTGATCGAGAACTTGCTCCATGCCGTTGCTGGTCGTGGCTTGCAAGGCATAGCTCTGCGAACCCACAACCAGTGGGGTTCCGTTTCCGGTGGTTACCGTCTCGCCCTCCGCAGTCTGGGTTACCGACACATTGGTCAGCGCCGATAGCTGTAGCACCAGCTGGGTCTGCTGGTCCTCAAGAGTTCCACCGTCCTGCCCGCTCGCTGTCTGCGCGGCAATCTGCGGATTCAAAGCCGCAATTTGCTGCGAGAGCTGGTTGATCTGGTTTACATCCTGCGTAACTGGTGTATTGAGCGCGTTTTGCTGAGTGGTCAGAACGCTGGAAGCGGTGTTGAACGCGGTGGCTACATTGCTCCCTGCGGTGAGCACTGCCTCGCGTGCAGAGGAGCTGGTAGGATCGGTCGAGAGACTGGAGATACTGGCGAACAGAGCCGACATCTCGGTCCCAATGTCTTGTGTCGAAGTGGTGAAGGTGGGCTGTATCTGCTGCAATGCGCTTAGCT
This sequence comes from uncultured Acidobacteriaceae bacterium, assembly GCA_963711525.1. Classification (GTDB taxonomy): domain Bacteria; phylum Acidobacteriota; class Terriglobia; order Terriglobales; family Acidobacteriaceae; genus PALSA-350. The sequence goes on from CAVQEO010000002.1 coordinate 431,973, forward strand.
CGGCATTGGCGCTACTTTGAGCTCCAGTTTCCTGCTGGATCTGGGACGATACCAGCTCATCGCGCACGCTTTGAAAGCCCTCGAGCACGACGCCATTGCCCATGCTGAGATTGCCGTCCTCGGTCGGCGTCGCCTCCTGAAAGATCGGCACCTGCCGGGAATAGCCGGGGGTATTCGCATTCGCAATGTTGTTGTTTGTTACCTGCAGAGCGCCAGTGTCAGCAACCAGGGATTGTACGGCGGTCGCGAGTGAACTACTTATAGATGCCATAGATTTACATCTCGCAAGACCAGGTCTGACGCTTCAGCCTGGGCCCGTGAGCCTCCAATGATTGCCCGGTGTGGCTTCTACACAACGAAACGAGAAGAGCAATCGATCTGCCGGAGTGCTTGAGCAGCGCGGCGTACTGCGAATTGAGCTCGCGTATCGCTCCAGTGGTCGCTCGAATCTTCAGCTCAACTGCAGTGTCGCTGTACATCAGCAAAGGCTGGTCAGACATCCTGACTTTTTCGCTGATGGTATTCCCCATGGCTGCCAGAACAGAGCAAAGCATTTCCTGCTTGGCGACACTTTCCTGAAAACTGGTGAGCGCGTTGGCGGCAATCGCATCCATGGCCACGGAAATCTCGAACGCCAATGCCTGCAACTGCTGCAGGTAGGTGGCGGCGAGCTGATCGCGGGTCTTGACTGCCTGGTCATTCATCTGCAAGCCCATCTGGGCATAACTTTGTCACTGGCCTCCCAAGGTTGCTACTGCCGTTTCATGTCGGTCTATTCGCCATTGCTGCTGATTGCGGCGGCAACCCTCGTTGCGTTCACCTGATATTGACCTCCGTTGACAGCCTGACGGAGGGCATCCACCGTGTCCTGACGGACCTCAGGCGAATTTAAAGCCTGGCTGGTTAACGACTGCACCGAGGTGCTATCGGAGTGGAACGAAGTCCAGTCTTCCGTCGCACCCTGCGTACCCTGCGTGGCGAGCGCAGCCTGCGCTCCCTGAGCACCGGTGAGGCCATCGTTCGAAACCCGTGCCGCAACGTTGTCAACCGGCAGCTGAGGCGGTGCCGGACCAATGCCTTCGATATTCATCGCAACTTCTCCTGTCTCAACGCTACTGCTATCGGCGTTTCAGGAAAAAGTTTTCAATCCGTTCGCCGAAGCTATGAAAACAGTCGGGTTGCGATGCTTGGGCCTGCTATTCGGTATGGGCCGGGGACGCTTTGGTTGCCACTGCCGGCTGCGCGTCTGCCGCCTTATGAAGTTGCTTTGCAATCATCTTAGCGATGCCGATGCCTCCTGCCGCGGTCATGGAATTTCCCAACGACTGCATGGCCATACCCTGAAACTGATCCTTACCAGCGTCTGCATCGTCATCGTCGTCTCCCCCAGGCAGGCTGCCAAAGCTCTGCTCTGCCTGCTGCAGCCAGCTGCCCAGCAGAATGGACTCAAAATCCTTCGCTGACTTCTCGATTTTGCTGTTCTCTGTCGCCGCCGAGGCTGGGTGGCGGAGGACCTTGTCTGCCTGCGTGGTCAGCGGTCCGATGACCGCCGAAGATACACTGCCAAAGGTTGAAGCGTCAGACACTAGATCACCTCCAGATCGGCCTGCAATCCACCCGCCGCCTTGATAGCCTGAAGGATGGCTACGATGTCGTGCGAGGTCGCGCCAATGGCATGCAAGCCTTTGATCAACTCATCCACATTGGCCCCTTCCTGCAGCTGGATCGATTGTGCCGGCGCATCGTTGACCGACAGCCTTGTTTCCGTTACGGTCTCTGTCTTACCGCCGGAGAATGGGGGCGGCTGGGAAACGATGAGCGCGTTCTGCACGTCGATGGTCAAACTGCCGTGGATCACGGAAACCGGCGAGAGTCTCACGTCACCCCCCATCACGATGGTTCCGGTGCGTTCGTTGACAACTACCTTGGCCGGCGAGCGGAAATTGATGGAGAGGCCCTGCATTCGGGAGATAAGGATAGGCACGGAAGCCTCGCCACTGTCGGCAACATTGACGTCGATGCGATTGCTGTCGATAGTGGTGGCGATGGTCTTGCCAAACTCCTTGTTAATCACGTCGGCTACTTCGCGCGCCGCGGTGAAGTCGGAGTTGAGCAACAGCAAGGAGACGATGCGAAAGCGAGTCAGGTCAACGACTGCTTCCCGTTCGACGATTCCCCCGTTGACAATTCTGCCGACCGTGGGATGATTGACGGTTCTTATGTTGCCGCCCGCCCCCTCAGAGTAGCCTCCTATGACTAACGGTCCTTGCGCCTCTGCATAAACCTGTCCGTTAGATGCACGGAGGGCGGTGAGCAGCAACACACCGCCGGTAATGCTCTTGGCATCGCCCACCGACGACACGGTGACATCGACCTTCATTCCCGGACGAGAGAACGGCGGCAGTGATGCGGTTACAAAGACGGCAGCTACATTCTTCACGACCACTACGCCCGGTGCGATCTGTACTCCCATGCGGGTTAGTGCGTTGGCCAGCGTCTGCACGGTAAAATACGTCTGCTGGGTGTCGCCAGTGCGGTTTAGACCAGCCACCAGGCCGTATCCGACCAGTTGATTATCGCGCACGCCTTCAATCTGGGTTACGTCGCGAAGCAGTACCTTGTGCACGGTTTCGGCGGCGAAGAGTGCAAGCGAAGAGAGAATCCACAGGCCGGCGGACAACGCGAGCCGCTGCTGATTTCGGCGCTTGCGCAACATGCCCTTCAAAAATTTAACAGCCATAGGACTGCCCTCGTAATGGCATTCGGTGGCCGCACGCCGTCTGCGATGATTCCTTTGCCCTTCATTTCTATTTCGAGATTACTGAGAGATGCCGAGGACACGGTGTTGCCGGGGCCGAGGTCGCCCGGCCGGACCATGCCTCGCACAATCACATTTTCGTGCTGATTGTTCATGAAAATCTGCCGCTCTGCCTGAACTACGAGGTTACCGTTTGGGAAAACGGCGATCACCTGGCCAGTAAGGCTGGTGGAGAAGGTGGTATTGGACGCCGTCGATCCCTGTCCCTTGAGTGCCGATGCCGAACTCCCCGACAGCAGAGGGTTGGTCGCCGCGGGAACCCTGCCCATGATGCCCGTGATGCTGGAAGTGGAGGTAAAGGTACGCTCGCTGTCGACCGTGCCAGACTGAGCCGCAGTGGTCTGAACGCCCACTAAAATGGTGATGGTGTCGTTGAGTTGGCGGGCCTTGTAATCGGACGAGAAGTCTCCTAAAACGCTATGGGCCGTCCATAGACTTCCAACACTGCCATCCTCGACTGCCGGAGCATACTGCTGCTGCAATCGCGCGATGTACTCCGCACGCAGCTGCTCCGGAGTTTTCGGAGGAGGTTTCTTCAGCAGGTTCAGCGGGGAGGCGAAGAGCGAAGAAGCTCCGAGCAACGCGAGGGCGACAGTTCGTCTAAGGAGTATGAAATTCGACTGCATCTTAGAAACTCCCTTTCAGCAGACTTGCGCTCACCACTTCTCCGAAGTAGACCTGCTTGTGATCGGGGCTGGCGACGCGTATCGTGTGGCCAACTATGCCGTTCTCAAGACTTATGACGGTAACCTGGATATGTGACCGGTGATCGTCCATCACCAGCATCGCGCGCGTACCAACCCGCATTGTGATGTCGCTACTCGCGTTCAACAGCTCGTTCCTGGCGGCAGGTGAGGCGGTTAGTCCCGCGTTCCTGATGGCCGGGGAGGTGATGGACGCAATGGTCGCGGGCTCGTCTGCGAGTTCTGGCCCATTCACGATGGCATAGAAGGGCAAACATTCGCCCGGCAGCCGGCAGGCCAGCTTGATCCGCGAGCGAACCTGGGAGTGCTTTGCAGATGGCGCTTCGCCGAGTGTCTCGACTGACAAGATATCCAGTATCGGCTGCGGCTCGGTCGCGACCACCCTGGCAGGCAGATACACCTGCCCGTCGCCGGTCTGAATCCCCCTTTCGAAGAGAGCCCGGGCGACCTGCCGCGCGGTGAGCGCAAAGCGAGTCCGCAACTGAGACTGCCCCCACCCGGGCACACTCATGGCCGCGATCAACAGAATTGGTATCCATCTCGCCGTCATATATCCTCTCTGCCTCCCTGATGCGAGCTTCTAACTGGAAAGTTGGTTCAGCTGCTGCAACATTTCGTCCGCAGCTTTCACTACCCGCGAGTTCGATTCGTAGGACCGCTGGGCCAGGATCATAGCGACGAACTGGTTGACGACGCTGACGTTCGACTGCTCCAGCATGCCCTGCTGCAGGGTTCCCAATCCTTCAGCGCCGCCGGGCGTTCCTATCACCGGTTGCCCGGATGCAGTGGTTGCCAGGTAAATGTTGTCTCCCACGCTGTTGAGGCCGCCTGGATTGACAAACAGCGCCGTCTGGATGGCGCCCACCTGGGTGGCTGCGATCTGATTCGGCTGCGTGACGCTGACGGTGCCGTCGCTGCCGACGGTCACGCTTATTGCGTCTTGCGGGATGGTCACCGCCGGTTGCAGGGGGTTGCCATCAGCGGTGACCAACTGGCCCTGTGCATCGGGGTGGAGGGAACCATCGCGCGTATAGCCTATCTGTCCGCTGGGCAAGAGGATTTGAAAGAATCCCTGGCCAGAGATGGCCAAATCGAGAGGGTTGCCGGTAGTGGTGAAGTCGCCTTGCGTCTGAATGATTTCGGTTTCCGAGGACCGGGTACCGAGACCTATCTGCAAACCCGCCGCGAACGTGGTCTGCTGGGTTGCGGCGGCGCCGGGCATGATTTCATTTTGATACAGAAGGTCGGTGAAATTTACCTGGCGCTGCTGGAATCCGGTGGTACTGGAGTTCGCAAGATTATTGGCGATGTTGTCCAAATTCAACTGCTGAGCGGTCATTCCGCTGGCGGCCGTGTAGAGTGCACGAAACATATCGGATTCCTTTCACAATTGGTTCAGCTGGGATATGGCAACACTGCCTCAGCTAATGCGTGGTAAGTCCTGGGCTGCAGTCTTATCGAGCTCGCCGTTGAACATGGTAAGTACGTGGCGCATGGTTTCGACCTGACGCTGAGCAGTAATTAACTCGACTACACTGGTGATAGGGTTGACATTTGAGCTCTCGAGCATTCCCTGGCGCATCTGAGATTTCGTGGCAACGGTAGCTACGGTGCCGGCGGCGACCGTATAGTAAGAGCCGCCCGCAATCTGTACGTCCACTGTGGGTGGAAACTCGACCATCTTCATCCGCCCTGAGATAGCGCCATTGGTTGAAATTGTTCCGTCAGGGCTGATTGATACGGGTCCTCCGATAACTGTGATAGGGCGGTTGTTGTCGCCCATAACAGGATCTCCGGCAGCCGTGGTCAAAATCCCGACTGGGGACACGCGGAAGTTTCCTCCTCGCGTGTAGACAGGGCCGGTAGCGGTCTGTACCGCGAAGTAGCCAGGTCCTTCCATAGCCAGGTCGAGTTCGTTGCCCGTCCGCACCAAAGCGCCTTGCGTGGTATCCAGCTGAGTGCCGCTCAATACACCATAGTCATTCGCGTCCTGGTTAAGAACGGAGAGCGGGGAGTCGGCGGTAGTCTGCAGAAGTGAACTGAAAATGTTGTGGCTCGCGCGGAATCCCGTAGTACTCGCGTTGGCCAGGTTGTTGGCAATGGTCTCAAGCGCTTCGGTTCGGGCCATCAACCCGGTACAGGCTGCGTAGTATCCGCTGTTCATTGCGTGCCCTCGGGCAGATAACATGCACGCCGAGTGCCAAGTCAAGTTATGCCGATTTATCTCTTTGGTTTCAATAAAGAGCAGGGAATTCACATGCCTGGCTACGGCCGCGGATGAGGAGTCAATGAGAAATAGGTGAGACAGAATTAAACGGCCGTTCGGCGAGAAACCGTGGAGTTGCTACAGGCGGCACCATGCCGTGGAACTGAAGCCGTGAAGGGCAGATGGATCGAAATTCGCCCTGGCGGCAGCGAGTTCGTGCGCTGCTGTCAGGATGAATTTCCAGGTAGACGACGAAGAAGAATCAGTCATGCTGCGAATGGCAGCAAGAACGAAGAGTGGCAGCGACCCCTCCATTGCTAACAAAGCAGTGGAGGGCCAGCCCAGAACCGTCGGAATGGTTCTCATCTCATGAAGCAGTCCCACCAGATACGCTTCTTCCGGGGAAATGCCCTCGAGCGATTCTGCGACTAGCTGTGCATACTGGGCTACCAGGCGGCAATGATTCCAAAGCGAAGTAGTGGCCGCATGTTCCCGATCGCAGGCGAATGTTCGAGCAGAGATTGCATCGAACCAAGTGCCCGCGTCAAGACTCGCTATGCAGTCACCCATCCGGCTGGGGTGCTCAGCGGCGAATTCATACTCTCTCCCAATCAACCGCAGAATCTGGATGGTTGCCCCGACGTCACTCAGAACCAGTTCTGAAACCATTCGCAAATCGATACACGGCTCTTGCAGGAGTATTTCTAAACCGAGAACCGTCGCCGACATTACCGGCACGTCGTCCAGGAGATCCACTTTCTCGCGCGCAAAGATCTTCTGCTCAAGTGAAACCGAGACGACGCCACGCAGACGATGGAATCCAGCTATGATCGGTTACCGTGTCGATCGCCTGATTGAGCATGCTTTCCCACCTGCTGTGTTCCTATCGGCAGGTGGAGAAGATCTTTCCAAACAAAGGTGTAACTTTTCGAATTAGGACGACTACTCGTAGAGCACAGGCCCAATCCCGGGTGTCCCAAGAAGCCATGGAACAAGATTACCCGGCCTTAAAGAGGAGGTCGATCGTGTTGGAAGCACACTTCACCCGCGCCCATAGGTATTCCTTGCACTTTTCTATGACGGCTTCATCCGCCTCGATCTCGAGGCTGGAACTACACAGCATACGGGCCATTTCTCCTGGAGTCTGGACGCGTTCGAACGTTACCTCCTTCGCAGGGGAACCCTGCGGCTGTTCTCTTCGTTGCATCTGGATCTGGAAGTCGCCAGGAGTCACGAAACACGGTTTTGTCTTACATCCGGTCATCTGCTCGATAGCATAGAGCACCCCATATTCGATACCATGGACGAAGCCCACCAGCAACAAATTGGTCGCAGCCACATAATGAAGTGGAATCATGGAATAGAGCTGCACGAGAGTACCTGGAATGCTAATTCCGATCCGGATCGCATGCTTGGGTACGGCAAATATAGGACAGCCCCACTGCGCGGCGCGTATGGTGGTTACCTGCTTTTCGGTAACGGAGCCGTGGCGCACGAGGATTTCGCCGATCTCACCTCCAGCTTCTTTCTGCTCGTCTGTCGCTTTTCTCAATTGTTCAATGGTCAGCAAGCCGTGGCTGATCAGGCTCAGCCCCAGCGGCATTCTCTCGGCATGATTTGCCGGCTCCGTTCCCGAGGTGAGGAGCCGTGAGATTTCCTGCTCTGCCGCCGGTGTAAAGCAACGCGGGCTGCAATACCATAGGTCGCGCATCCTGATTCCGGCCTTGCGAGCGGAAAGATGTCGCAGGGCCAGCGATCGATGGCAGACTTCACATCTGGACGTGATGACTTTTAGCCGGGCAGCCCAGACCGGCAACGCAATCGAAGGGATCAGCCTCAACGGAGCACCGGGGAAGGGAGCGGTTGCGGTACTTCAGTCACACGCAGCCCATAGTTGCCATCAATCACGACCGCTTCTCCCCTGGCGATCACCTTGCCCTCGAGAAGGAGCTCGACTGGCTCCTCCACCTGGCGATCGAGTTCGATGACAGATCCGCTGGTAAGTTCCAGCACTTCGCGTAGGGCGAGCTGACGCTGCCCAAAACGCAGTGTCACGTTGAGTTCCACATCCAACACCAGCTTCAGGTTTACCTGCTCCGGGATAGCCTGCCCTTCTTTTGCCGTAGCAGCGTCGATTGATTTGCCGCTGACCTCATCCGCGCCCGCAGTCTCAGAGTGAAGCGACAACGCCTCGGTGAGTGCCGGGTCGAGGTACATCAGAATTGATACGCGACTACCACCATCGTCGGCGGCGGTGATCTCGGCAATGTTGGCGCGATCGGACGCCGGCTGGGCAGCTAGAGAGGCATTGATCGTGAAGGCGCCATACTCCTGAGCCAGGGCGGAGCAGAACTCATTCACTCCTGCTTCGATGACTTTCAGCAGGCCCTCAGACTGTTCTGTTCCGAATTTATCAGCGGACTGGCGAAGGCACTTCGACGCCAGCAGGACTGCTTCGGCTCGACGGAACTCCAGCAGGAATTCCCCTTGCAGGCTGCCGTCGAGCGTGAGGTTGATCCGGACCGGTTCAGATTCATCCGGAGTCGATTCGGCATCTGGTACAGCAGCAACCAGCCACGGTGACCCACTGGTCTCGGTGAAGGCCACTACCAAGGCATTGAAGAAGGCAGCGGAGAAAGCTTGATGGGTCTTTCCGGCTAGTTGGTTGGTAGTCATACTATTCCTTTGTCGCGTCCGGTTCCTGTGACCGGCATGAGAGTTGCGCTGCCTTCAGCGTGCCGTTGCGAACTGGCAGCGCCTCAAAGATTTCGACCCCTTCTACGGTAAGCCGGCCAGGATTTTTCACCGGTGCTTTCATCTTCAAGATCATTCCCGGTTTGAGATCAATCAAATCCTTCACCAGCACCCGCATCTGCGTTATGTCTACCGCCACGTTAAAGTCACAGTCGAGAATCCGTTCGCGAAGACTGGGATTCGGCAGATGGCGAAGACTCGACGTCTTCTTCAACTGCGCCGCCTTCAGGTGCCTCAGCAGGAAGCCCACAAACGAGGTCGGCAGCACGATTTTGAAAGGCCCGGTCGTACCTCCAATGCTCATCTCGAACATCAACAGCACAAGCTTTTCGTTGACCGGGAAATTCTGCTGAACCATGGCCGGCTTGATGCAATGACCCGGTGTCAGTGACAGATTCAGGGCGCGCCAGGAGCGGTCCACCTCCTTGACAATGAGGGCGGTGATACTTTCCATGATCTCTTCATCGATCTCGGTAAGCTCGCGCGTTTCATCTGATGCCGTGGTGCCGGCGCCGCCGAGCAGAAGGTCGATGATGGGAAAAATCAGCCTGATATCCATCTCCATCAGGAAATTCGTCTCCATCACGTTAAGCGCGCAGGGCAGCAGGTAGGTGTTCGAAGCGATGCCGCTGATGTAGTCCTGGAGCGCCAGCTGTTCCAGCGACAGCATTTTGAACCGGATGGAGGTACCCAGATAGACTTCGAGCGAGTTGGTGACGTTGAGAGCAAACTTCTCATGCAGGGTAGTCAATGCACGGGCATTTTCATTCGACAACCGCCCCGCATAGCGAAAGTTGCAGGAATGAATGGTGCGCGGCTTCGGCTGCACACTGCTCTTCGCCGGCTTCATTGTTTCATCCGACCCTGACGATGTGGTCATGGTTGGGTTCTGGGGTGCGGACGATCCATACTCTGAGAAACCGCTTGAGCACCGTCAGCCGGCGCCGCTGGTGCTTCGCGAAGATGCGCCAGGCAGACGCGCAACTTCAGCATAGTGGCGGCGTGGATTTGCGAGACTCGTGATACCGCGATGCCCACTACCTCCGCGACTTCTTTCATGGTCAGCTCCTCGTAGTAATACAGAGAGAGAATCAGCTGCTCTCTCTCTGACATCTGCGATACCGCTTCTGCAAGCGTGGCTTTCATTTCGCCTTCCAGGCAAAGCTCAAAAGGATTGTCGTTGCCCGCACTGGGCGCCGATTCGATCAGGTCGTATGACTCCGCTCCGTCGCCGGCGACGGTTGCCAGTTGCCCCACCAGGTGCAGGCCGTCCAATTGGGCCAGGCTGCTCTGCAATTCGTCGATACCCATATTCAGGTCGGCTGCTATCTCTTCTTCGAGGGCGTGCCTTCCAAGCCGCGATTGAAGCCTGGCAGCCGATGAGGTGATCTCACGCGCCTTGCGGCGCAAGGTGCGAGATCCCCAGTCCAACTTGCGCAGGCTGTCCAGAATTGCGCCGCGGATACGATATTTCGCGAAAGTATGGAACTGCGCGTCCTTCTGGACATCGTAATTGCGGCAGGCATCGAGCAGACCGATCACGCCCGCCTGAACGAGATCCTCCATGTCCACATGTTTGGGCAACCGCTCGCGGATTCTCGCCGCCACGTAATAAACCTGCGGCAGCTCCTGCATCACGAGCTCATTTCGTTCGTCGGCGCCTTCGATACTCGCACGGTAAGCTAATTCAGCTCTTATCATTCCGTCACTTTCTGTTTGAGGAATTACTCACTTCTGCTTCTGAATCCGGAAACGTAGATCGTGCTCCAGAGCCCGACGTATAGGTCGCTAGCGGGATCAATGACTGCTTCAATGGAGTACCCCTACAGATTGCACCGGCGTGAGGGGCGGGATCTCCCCCGGAGAGATGACAACGATCCTGGGAATGAACGGTTCCAGAAGGCGGCGAAGGTAATATCGGCCCGGAGAAGAACAGAGCAGGATAGGTGGCGCCGCGCTGATCTCCTTGCCGAAGTTCGTCCGTAATCCATCGAGTATGCGGCGCGCCAGGCCGAGCTGTTGGGGAGTCGAGGTTGCCTGGTTCGGCTGCAGGTTCGACCCGCGTGTGCATTCTTCTTCGATCGCCGAGTCGAGAGTCACGACTTTCAGTTCGCCCTTATCATTCAGCAAGGGCCGGATCAGCGCCCGCCCCAGTGTGTGGCGAACAGCTTCGACCAAGGCAATCGGGTTCTTGTTAAACGACGCCGCATCGACCAGGGTTTCGAGGATGGTTCCCAAGTCACGGATGGACACTTGTTCACGGAGCAACTGTTGCAGAACCTTCTGTACTTCACCCAGGCTCATGAGCTTTGGTATCAGTTCGTCGGCCAGTTTGGGGTGAGAGTCAGTTAGCCGGTCGATCAGTCTTCTGGTTTCGTGTCGCGACAAGAGTTCAGCCGCATTTTGCTTGATCACTTCCGCCAGATGAGCAGCAAGCACGGATGTTGGATCCACGACCGCATAGCCGGCCGCAATTGCTTGTCCCTGGGTTTGCGTGGTAATCCACTTTGCGGGCACATCGAAGGCCGGTTCGCGAGTATCCTGACCAGGCAGATCGGGCGCATCCGCATTGGAGCTGATCGCCAGCAGACAGTCCCGGCGCAGCTCCCACCGCGCTATCTCGATTCCGCGAAGGTAAACCACATACTCACGTTCCTTCAAGGAGAGGTTGTCGGTGATGTGGATGGAGGGAACCAGAAAGCCAAGCTGCTGGGCGAGATTCTTTCGCATCGACTTCACCCGAGACAGCAGTTGCCCCCCCTGCTTGATATCGACGAGAGGCACCAGGCCCATGCCCACTTCGAGCATCAGGTCATCCAGCTTGAGGGCTGCATCCACGGGATCTGCCGTGGGCACAGCCGGACCACCAGGCACGGCAGTCTTCAAAGCCAGATCCATCTCTTCTATTTCATCTTTTACGACTTGTGGCTTCATCTTCCACGCCGCGTACATAAGCACAGCGGCGAGGCTGAAGAAGGAGAGTTTCGGTAAGCCCGGGATCAATCCTAAAGCCGTGAGCGCGCCGCCCGCAATCCATAGCAGGCGTGGATTATTGAAGAGCTGCTTGCCTACATTTATACCCAGAGATTCTTTCGACGCAGCCCGGGTGACGACAATGCCGCCGGCGACCGAGACCAGCAGTGAAGGGAGGATGGTAACCAACCCGTCGCCCACGGTGAGGATGGTGTAAGTCTTCAGCGCCTCCTGGAAGGGAACACCTTGTTGAAACACTCCGATCAGAAATCCGGCGATGATGTTGATTGTCATGATCAGGATGGTGGCTAACGAATCGCGCTGACTGAAGCGCGCCGCGCCATCCATCGCACCGCAGAATTCCGCCTCGCGTGCCACTCGCTCCCGTCGTGCGCGGGCCTGCTGTTCATTGATGATGCCGGCGTTCAGATCGGCGTCGATCGCCATCTGCTTACCCGGCATGGCATCGAGAGTAAAGCGGGCTGTGACCTCTGCCGTGCGCACGGCGCCGTGGGTGATTACCAGGAACTGAATCGCGATCAACGCCAGAAAGAGGACGAACCCGACGATGTAATTGCCGCCGACCACAAATTGACCGAATGCTTCGATTACCTTGCCGGCGGCCGCGGTGCCTTCGTTGCCGTGCAGCAGAATTCGTCGCGTGCTGGCCAGGTCAAGCGACAGGCGAAGCAACGTAAGTAATAGCAGCAGACTGGGGAAAACTGAGAATTGTACTGGGCGCAGAATCTGGATCGCGGTAAGCAGCACCAGCATCGATGCGGTGATACTGATGGTCAAAAGGAGATCGAGTATGAAGCTGGGCAACGGCACCAGCATCACGAACACCATGGAGACTGCGGCTATGGGCGCGATCCACTCACCGCACTTACGGAGCAAGGCCGCCAGGCGTGGCATCATCGCGTTGCCCCCGCGTTCGGAATGGCTGCGCCGGATCCATCTTCGGTTTTCTGGCCGGAAGCGTTCCTTGAGCCACGGGCGGCTTCGGCCTTGCGGACCTCGGCTTCGGCACGGAATACCATGGCTAGAATCTCGGCTACCGCCTGGTACAACTTTGCTGGAATCGAATCGCCGACTTCCACACTCTTGTAGAGCGCCTGCGCCAGGGACTTGTTTTCCACCAGCATGATGCCGTTGTCGCGTGCCAGCTGCTTAATTTTCTCTGCCAGCAGGTCACGTCCTTTGGCGACCACGACCGGCGCCGGCATATCCGTTTCATAGCGGAGAGCGATGGCATAGTGGGTTGGGTTGGTCACAACTACCGTGGCAGTGGCAGCCGCCTTCAAAGCCTGTCTTCTGCGCATGGCCCTTTGCAAGCCGCGGATGCGTGATTTGATGACCGGATTGCCATCAGATTCCTTGTATTCGTCACGCACCTCCTGCTTCGTCATCTTCATGTCGCTGCTCATCTTCATCACGGTCAGGCTGTAATCGATCGCAGCCCAGAGCAGCAGGACGAGCCCTGCCTTCCAGGTCAAAGCAAACACTATGCTGCCCACGAAGCCGGCGAACACCCGCAATCCAAGGCTGGACGCGTGCACCATCGTCTCCCAGTTCGCGCGAATTGAATTTACTGCCAGCCAGAGAATGGCTCCGAACGGCAGCAAGGACTTCAGCAGATTACTGAGACCGACGGGTGAAAAAAGCTGCCCCAGCTTGCTGACAGGATTGAATCGATCGAACTTCCAGGCCAATGCTTCGGGGGCAAAGTTTATTCCGCCCTGAGCCATGCCGGAAAGCACCGAAAGCATCATACCGGCCAGCAGGATGGGAACAATCCAACGCATCACTTCCACCGAGCTCCAGAAGAGCACCGGTCCATTGCTGTCTATATTGCCGGTGGAGGCGGCATACAGCGTGTTGCGGTAGAACGTCGTCCAATGAGTGACTGAAGTAGGCGCCATCAGCGCCGTCGCCCCGGCTACACCAGCTAGCGCCAGGACGCCGGGGAGTTCGCGCGAACGGGCTACCTGGCCCTGTTCCCGTGCCTTACTCCGTCGCTTCGGTGTCGCCTCTTCTGTCTTGCTGCTGTCAGCCATAAATTTCTATTGAGCCAGGTGGAGAAGGTGGTCCGTCGTAACCATCGAACGCAGGAACAAAGTTTCAAATAGATTCGGCCAATATTTGAGCGCAGAAATTAAAATTAATAGTCCGAGAACACTCTTTACCGCCGGGCCCAGTAACATCAGCGGCAGTTGCGGGGATGCCTTGCCTAGCAGACCGAGCGCAATGTCGGCAAACAGGGTCGCGGAGAGCACTGGTGCGGCAATCTGGATGCCGATGGTGAAAACACTTGCACCTGCCTGCAGCGCAGCAGAGGCGAACGCCGCACTAAAATGGCCCGAAGCGGGGGGCAGATAATCGAAGCTGCGCGCCAGTGCACGCAAAATCCAGAAGTGGACGTTGAGACGGAGAAAGATCAGCATGGCGATCGTCTGGTGAAACGTAGCCACCACCGTAGATTCCACCAGCGTCTGCGGGTCGAGGATGTTGACTAGCGAATAGCCCATTTGCACGCTCAACACCTGTCCTGCCATCTGCACGCCGTCGAAGACGATGTTGGTGACGACCCCCACAGCGATCCCGATCAACAACTCACTGAAGGCCATCATTGGCCACTGGCTGATAGTTATCTGCGGTATCCTGGCGGAAATCATCGGATACAGTAGAGCGGTCAGAGCCAACACCAGCATGGCCTTTAAGCGAGCCGGAATCACAATGCTGCCGAAGAAGGGCGCGAAGAGCATGACGCCGGTAAGCCGGATGCTGATGGTCAGCAATGCGCCGAAGATCTGAACCAGAGATATGTTCATTTACTGCAATACCTGGTGAAAATCGGTTAACAGGTTGATGGTGTAGTGCGCGAGGTGCCGCCACATCCAGGGCATCATCAGGAAAAGAGCTGCGCCCGTGGCCAGCAGCCGGGGCACCTGTGACAGGGTCTGGTCCTGCAGGGATGTCAGCACCTGCAGAATGTTGACCACCAGGCTGACGATGATGGCGACGGCCAGAATCGGCCCAACCAGGATCACCACCTCCTCCAACATAAGACGGGCCAACAATACGACTTCATCTACACCCATTAGCTGAAACTCCTCATCAAAGCGCCGATAAGAAGGTGCCAGCCGTCGACCATGAGAAATAGCAGCAGCTTCAGCGGAGTAGAAATGACCACGGGCGGCAACTGCATCATGCCGACAGAGGTTGTGATGGACGCGACGACCATGTCCACGACGAGGAAAGGTAAAAAGAGGACGGCGCCAATCTGAAAGCCCGCTTTCAACTCAGACAGGATGTATGCGGGCAGCAGGACACGGAAAGAAACATCGCCAATGTTGTCGGGACGAGGTTCCTTTGCCATCTCGAGGAAGAGTGCGACATCCTTTTCACGAACGAAATGCGACATGAACTGACGCATTGGTATGGCCGCGCGGGCGAACGCCTCGCTGGCGGTGATTTTGCCCGCTTGCAGGGGCACGGCTGAGTCGCGATAGATAACCTCACCAACCGGCTGCATGAGGAAGAAGGTCATGATCACCGATAGGCCGATGAGGGTTTGATTCGACGGCGTAGTCTGCAGGCCCAGGGCCTGCCGGAGGAAATGAAAGACAATCAGCAGGCGCGCGAATGGCGTCATGCAAATGAGAATGGAAGGGATGAGGGTCAGCAAGGTCATCAGGCCAAGGATGGTCCATTGCGTCGAATCCCCGCCTAACCCGGTAATCCGCAATTCGTTCGGATTGGACGGCTCGGTGCTCAGTTGGATGGGCGCGGCGGCCAGGAGCAGCGGCGCCGATGACGAAAGTTGGACCGGGTATCCCGCTCCGCCACTCGCCGGCCGGCCGAAGGCCTTTGCTGACGTCACCGCCAGGCAAAGCATGAGGCAAAGCATCGCTCGCACGATGGCGGAGTTCCTCACGTGTATTGCTCGTTTGGCTCTATCGTCCACTTGCCGTTCTGCTTGCTGTTGTGTTTCGCCGGCTGCTTGGCGGGGGCAGCTAACCTCTGGTTCAATACCGCACTGAAGGCTTGCGTTCCATTCAACTGCACTATTAGAGGCGGCTTCGCGGGGACCTCTGGGGAAGCGTTCCGCTTTCTGGTCCGTTTCGAGGGCTGCTTCCCGGGAGCCGGTTTGGCCTTCTCTTGCAACACATCTGTGAGGGGATTCAAGAGCGTTTGGGATGCAGTGTTTGCCGGCTGTTTACGTTTTGACCGCCGCTTGCCAGCAACAGTCATGGTCTTCTCGAGCACGTCTTCGAAGTCTTCTTTCGCATCCAACTGCGCCAGCAGCGCGATGTTTGTGGGGCCGCCAGCTAAGAGGAAATGACGTCCGTCTACCTGGACCACGGCAACGAAGCGCTTTTCCCCGAGTGAAACTGTTTCCGCCACCCGTAATCGCCTAGTGCTGGGTCGCGCCATCCGCCGCACTTGAATCCATCCCCATATGCGGGAGAGTAAGCCCGTGGAGGTGCGAAGACTACTCAGTGAAACCTCATCTTCGAGTTCGGGGAACTGTATTGCGTGACCTGTTACGGGATTCGACGGCGTCGAACGCGGCTTCTTCATGACAGGTCCGTGAGGCGCACGGCAAGGCGTTCGCCGACGACTTCGAATTCTGTCCATCCAACGAGTTGTCCATTTACCCGCAAAGGCAGATCGCTGCTCTGGTGGTAGGCGGTCTCGACGATGGAACCCTTGGTCAGGCTCAGCAGATCGCCGACAGTAAAATTGATCACCGGAAGATCCAACGCAAGCGTGCAGGGAAGCCAAGGCAGAAAGTCGGCCGGATCCCGGTCTGGCGGCCGTTCCGGCAAAAGTGGTGGACCCTTGGCCAATTTCGCTTCGATCATCGGCATCGCGGTCTTGGGTGCAGTATTCATTGGTCTCTCTTCCCTGGCTGTCCGAATTGCATGCATCACTCCACGCCGAGAGCTCCGCCCTGGCTGCGCAAGCCGCGCGCATCCGCCTTCAATAGGGGTTTAGCAATCGGGAGACCATTGCCGCGAGAAGAGCGGCGGGTGTGTCATCACGGCACAGAAAAATAGAGTTGGTTGCTGACTGATAGGGGGAAACGGCCTTCCGGTCAGCGCCGTTGATTTTCTGGCGGCCGGCGAAAAGCTGGGATTGCAGCGAGTTCATGAGGCAGATATGAGAGGAGCTTTCAAAAAAGGGCCGTTGCCGCCCTGCGGAGACGCAGAGCGGCTGGTCCTTAATGGAATGCTAAGAAATCAGAAAAATGCGTTCCTTATTGAAGCATTGCGATGGTCGCCTGCGAGACCTGGTTGAACGTGGTAATCGACTTGGCGTTCGCCGAGTAAGCCTGCTGGGCCACGATCAGCTTGGCAAACTCGGTAGCGATATTCACGTTTGACTCCTCCACGGAGCCGCCAACGATGGTACCCCGTCCGCCGGTCCCAGCCACGCCAACTACGGCCGAACCGGAGGCAACGGTCGGCTGGTAATTGTTGTTGCCAATGTCGACAAGTCCCTGGACGTTTGGAAAGGAAGCGACGGCGACCTGTCCCAAAGCAAGTGTCTGCCCGCTGGAGAAAGTGCCCTCGATGGTTCCGTCCGGCTGTACGGCGTAGGTTGAGAGCGTGCCGCTGGCAAAGCCATCGGTGCTGGTGGCACTGGTTGCGCTTGCCGAAGACGTCTGGGTAATGGTGGGAGTGCCTGCGGTCTCAAGGGACCAATTGAGCCCAGTCATCGCCGCCGCCCCATCGGCAAAGGTCGTGCCGGCCGCTGGGATGGTAAGGGCGATGCCTGCCGACGCAGGAACTGTAGCCGTCCCGCCAGTAGGCTCAGTTGAGGTCAACACGCCGGAACTGCTAAAGTTCAGCGTGCCTGACGCGACTACTGTATTGGGGTTTGCGCCCGGGGGGGTTAAATCGGCTGATGGAATGGTGACGGAATAACCCCAGGTATTTGGCGCTGTCATGGTGTAGGTGACGGACAGGGTATGCGAGGTACCCAGCGAGTCGTAAATGGGGAGCGTGCTGCTCGCCGTGGCGCCGATCGCGGAGCCGGCATCAAGATTGGCCGAAATCTGCATCGTGGTGCTGGCCACGGGCGGGCTGGTCACACCGGTGCCCACCTGCAACGGCTGTAAAGCGGACGCGGTGTTCACTACTCCGTTGACTGCGGGATATCCCATCACCAATTCACCATTCGTCGTGGTGATCTGTCCGGCGTTGTTGGTAGTAAAGTCGCCTGCGCGGGTGTAATCGGGCAGTCCGCTGGTGCTCTGAGTGACGAAGAATCCGTTCCCTGACAAGGCCATATTCGACGCAGTGCCGGTTGCATTCAAACTTCCTTCACTAAAGTCGGAGTCGGTAGAGGAAACTGCAACGCCTGATCCCGTCTGGAGCGGGGCGCCGCTGCCATTGGTCGCGCCCGTCTGCGAAAATACGTCGCTAAAGGTTAAAGTCTGATCTTTAAAGCCATCAGTATTGATATTGGCCAGGTTATTGGAGACGGATTGCAGCTGTTCTTGAGCAGCCGTAAGTCCAGACAGCGGTGCTGAGAAAGAACCCATTACTTACCTCCTGAGTTATTGTTATTGGTGTTGGAAGAGCCCATCGATGTGGCATTAATGGAAGAGTTGATGGATGCCGCAACTCCGCCGGCATTGCCGGAACCCAGGGGCATCATCGTATTTGGGTCGAAGGGGAGCTGGTTGGCCGCTGCACCCGCCGCCGAAGGCGAAAGGGAGCCGGCGGCACCGCCATTCGCTGAACTGAGCGCAGAGTCGCTGGCCGTCGCCCCCGCCGGTCGCAACAGTCCGGTGGTTCCTGTTCCTGAGGATCCGGTGACAGTCTGATTGATACTGATGAGCTGGTCCAACTGGTTTAGCGAGATCATCTGCCCGACCATGGCTGTCGAATCCACGGGAGCCGTGGGATCCTGATTCTGCAATTCCGTCGCCAGCAGGCTCAGGAAAGTGCTGCCTATACTGCTGGCCGAAGTGCCGCCGGTACTCGTTCCAGTGCTAGTTGTTCCAGTGGTAGTGGTGGCGCTGGTTTTCGCGCTGACGGCGTTTTTAAGTCCACTAACGGCAGCCGGGCGGAGTGTGTTCAAAACCGTTGGCAAAGTGTAGTTCGCTGAAACGTTCTGCATGATCATTCCCTCTTAAAGTGCGTAATGTCCTGAAGCTTCACTTAAACCCTGACGTCGAGCCTGCTCTCGGCCGCCGGCATCGCCGCTGCGGCGATTGAACGCCCCCGCTCGGCAAACCCGTTGGCAGCATGGCCTGACGGCGCGCTGCCCTTTTGCTGCCGGTCACCGCGCGATTCGTTAGCCGAGCCGTTCGACATACCGGCCGACGTTGCTGCGCCCTGTCCATTCACGTCGATGCGTATATCCATCGCTTGCGTGCCGCCCAACCTTGTTTGCATCTCGGGAAGATGCGTGGCCAGTGTCCTGGCCAGTTCGTTGTGATCCAGCGAAATCTGCGCTGAGATCAAGTCCCGGGTTGCGGAGGTGCTGATCGAGATGTTGCCGAAGTCGTTCGACCGCATACCGACTCGCATCTCGGACTGACCCATGCTCTGAATCAGCTTCGCTGTATTGATAACAGACAGAGCCTGGGGCAGAGCGATCGAAGCGGGAGCAGGAGTGTCCGGCGTCTTGGCACTATGACCAGGGATGCCGGCGAGCGGTGGAGCAGTCTGCAACGGGGAGGCAATGCCTGCGTTCTGAGTGTGGTCAGTAGCAGCGACTGTGTGGTTTGCAAAGCTCATCTGAGCCGGCGCCGCGCTTTGCCCCTGCGAGGAGGTACTACCCTGACTCTGGTCACCAGATGCTGACGTATCTTGCGAGCCTGTCTGGGGTGCTGCCTGATCTGATGCGGACCTCAGTCCTGTGGCGTCGTTGATGGCGTTACCGGGTCCATCCTTGCTATTGCCGCCGGTTATGGCCGATGGTTTTGCGGCGGCAGATGAGCTCGATGCACCGGCCTGACCGGTGATAAGCTTTCCGCTGCCCGGCTGGATCAGGGCAGTCAGCTGGCCGGGTGTTGCGGCCGGAATGCTGAGGCCCGTTGCGAACCCGCTGGGATCGGGCGCGGCCGCTTGCGGGTTAGCCTGGCCTGTGGAGACGGGGGGCGATGCCGGAGCAACGTTCCCTTTCGCGGATGCGTTCATCGCAGCATGCACGGCCGGGATTGGGGCCACATTCAAAGGCGTGTTCGAGATTGCGTTCGGGATGACAGGTGAAGGCGAACTCTGAACTGTGTTTGCAACTGCAGTTGAAACTGTTTGTGGGACTGAGATTGTAACTGGATTTGGGATGGCATCCGAAGCAGCCTTTGGAAGACTGTCTGGAACGGTACTCGAGACAGCCTTCGGGTTTGCATTCGCAACCGTATTAGGGCGGTTAGTCGCGGTCTGCGATACAGGCGCGACTGAGGCGTTCGTGCTTTGAAGTGTCGGCCACGGCAATATCGATGCAGCCTGCGGGAGATCGCTATCCTGTGTCTGACTTGGAAGGACGCTATCTGATTGAACGACAGCTGGCCGGGTAAGGTTGGATTCGATGCCCGAGGACCTTACCATTATGCTATCGCCCGTCGGTGGGCCGGCAGCTACGGTCGAGGCAGGCGGGGATACAACCGGTGCACCGAGAGGCAGTTGCATCGGGATGAGGGCTGGATTGATCAATGGCAGTTGCTGCGCTACTAGGATTTGCTGATGCAGCGCTTGCGGAGAAGGAGCCGGCGGCAGAACTGCAGGAGAATGGGCCACAGTAGGCGCCGGTTTCGCATCTTCCGATACAGATTTCTGCCGGCGCCCGGACTTAGTGCCGCCCTCGTAAGTGGTGCTTGTGTCAGAAGATGGCTTGGAAACCGCAAGCAGCGATTCACCGAATGTCTGCGTAGATTGGGCGGAGGCTTGCATCGTCGCAGTGGGACTCGTGACCGCTGGCGGCACAGCGAGGCTTTCGGCAATGGATGCGAACTTCACGCCCGTACAATAGCATTTGTGGGGCCAAACAAAATTGGTTCAACGCCGATCAACCGAGGTGCTTCCCGCATTAGAGTCAATGGCTTGGGCACAACCAGCCTTTGCTTCGCTTGATCCCTAATCCAACCCGGCAAGGTTTGCCGGATAACGCCTAGGCAAAGGCTGCCGAGTTCTACTCAGCAACAATCGACCACGGAACAACGTGGTCCGAAAGAGCTGCAGCGATTGTGGGCTCCCCGGACTTCCTGCCGGGTTGCTGGTAAGCGATTGAGAGCTTTGCGTCTCTGTCCGTCCACCTGCACCCATGTCAAGGTGAAACGCTGCCCCAAACTTTGTCATCCCGAGAGCTTGTGACTTAATGCCAGCTGGTTTTAAGGCAACGAGGATGGAGCATGTTTTGCTGTGGTCTGATTGCCAAGCGGCAATCAGACCACAGTACAGTTCTGCATGGTAGGAATTGTCCTAGAGTGCTAGATTCTTCTGTTTTGCTGCATCAGCCCGGTTTTAGCTGAGAAGTGCCTTGCTGAAGTGGGTCAGGTTGTAAGCCAAGGCGCACCACAGCGCCACACATTTGATTTTGTTGAGGCCACGTACGGTCAACGGCGCCAGCCCGCGATAGGTTCGTAATTCAGCGTTTACTGTCTCGCTGGTAGCGGCCCTTTGCTTGTAGATTTTCTTGCCTTCTTCGCTTCCCATGCGTTGCTTCCAGGCCCGAATCGCTTCCGAATCGCCTGGCTTGGGTTCTAACTCGTGCCCCCGGTTCTGCGGGTTTCTGGCCGGTTTGGGGGGCACGAACAACTCCACCCCTTGCTGGTGGGCATCGACGATGTCCTCCATGCGCAAATACCCGCCGTCCACTAGGTGCTGTTCCACCTTGCCACCAGTCCGTTGTTCCACTTGCTGACGCATCGGTTCACTCAACCCAGCCGAATCGGAACCCTCGTTACTGACTTCCACCCCCAAAATGGCGCGGCTCTCAGTGTCGGTGGCCAATTGCACGTTTGCCGCGGGGTTGAAACCACCGTTAGCCATCTTCATCCCCCGCGTGGCCGCATCCGTGGTGCTTACCCGCGGCTGACGGGCTCGAATCTGGTCCCCACACTTGCCTTGCCCTGCCCTCTGGGCCGCCTCGGCCTGTTTGTTCTTCAGTTCCGGCAACTGCGCTATCGCCTGCTCCAACCGCTGTTGTCGCGACTCCGCCGCTCGTGTACGCGCCGCCCTCTGCCGCGCCGTCACAGCCGCCGATTGTGCCGGCGATTCCAGCTGCTTACGCAACTCCAACACTTGCTGCTGAGCTTGCACCAACAGTTTCTGCAATCGTTCTTCCCGGCGAAAACTGCTGCTCCCGGCACTGACACGAATCCGCACTCCATCCTGACTGATGCGGCTCACACGCACTAGCTTCTTGTCCACCAACGTCACTAGCACCTGCGTAAACAGGCCGTCCAATGCGTCTGCGTGATCGGCACGGAAGTCACTCAACAGGCGATGATTTACACTTACTCCGCCGCACAACCAGCGAAACGGCGCACTCTCCTCGCAACGACGCGCCAGCTCCCGGGCCGAACCTATGCCACGCACACACGCGTACAGCCATAAACCCACCAGTAGACGTGGGTCGGTTGCATCTCGCCCTGCTATCCCCTCACGGGCTCGGATAGGTTCGCAAAAACCGCTCACATCCAGCTTCTCCACCACCGCCATCACCGTGCGCACCGGATGAAGCGCTCTCACTAGATCATCCGCGCACTGCATTACCATCGCCAACTGACGTCGTTCTGGCTTACGAAGACGAACCGCACCCTTTTGACCAACTACGCTCTCACTGCCACCCATACCTCTTCTTACATCCTCAGCCACCCAGCAAACCGATTATTCCGAAGGGGTGCACCAAAAAAGTCACAGGCTCCGAGCGCAGCCGAGGGACCTGCAGTTTGCGTTGGTGGAGAAACGGAACCTGGATGTGAATGACTTTCGTTACGCCCGAAGGTGAAACTGCAGGTCCCTCGGCTGCGCTCGGGATGACAAAGTTTGGGGCAGCGTTTCACCTTGACATGGGTGCAGGTGGACGGACAGAGACGAGTACAACGGCAGCGACCTGATTTCGTTCAGGCGCGTTCTCGCAACGCATCCAGCAAGTTGCGTCGGCAGAATGAACGGCCGCCCCCAAGCACTTCGAGGCCGTCTATAAGCAACATCAGCAGCGGCCTCGGCGAGCAATGTAGTTATCATCAAGCGTCTTCTGCTCGCGCTTATTCATATCTAACTCATACGCACTGCGTTTCTTTTCGTGCATATCAGTAAGCATTTCGCGATCGCGCCGGGCCGCCTCGTAGACGATGAGTTGCTCATCGCGCGCCTGTTCGAGTTTCTGCATTTGCGCTTCAAGATCTTTCCTGTGCTGCTTGAGCTCCTTCACTTCTCCGTAGAAGGCATGAAGCTGAAGCCCAATTGAGGGTTTGAAGATATCCGCACGACGCGTAGCATTTGATTCCACAAGCTGGGCGTCGGTGCGTTCGAGTTCGTCGAAAATTTGCGTGATGTCGAAAAGGATCTTTTGCAGTATGCCCTCTTCGCGTTCTTCAACCATTCCGCGAAACCGAAGCACCGTCGCCAGTGAAAACTGAAAGGCCATATTAGCTCGGAAGCTCGAGAAGAGATTTGACGACCGCCGCAAAAGGGAGAATCTGTTCCGGGCGCTGCTGCAGAAAAGCGTTCAGCTGCGGCAATATTTCGACTGCCCGATCAAGCGTTGGATCGGCGCCCTTCTGATAAGCGCCGATGCGGATCAAGTCTTCAGAACGATTGTAGGAGGCCAGCAAGAGGCGAAGAGCCTTGGCCTTTTGCATGTGCTCTTCGGACGTAATGTTTGGCATCAGGCGGCTCAGACTCTCCAGCATGGAAATGGGTGGGTAGTGATTCTTCATAGCCAGGTTCCGGTCGAGGATCACGTGTCCGTCGAGCAACGAACGCACGGTATCGGCGACCGGATCCTGTTGATCGTCGCCTTCCATAAGAACCGTGTAAAACGCAGTGACGCTACCATTTCTGAAGCAGCCTGCCCGCTCCACCAGTCGAGCCAACATGTTAAGCACTGAGGGTGTATAACCCTTTGCCGTGGGCGGCTCGCCGGCCGCCAAACCGATCTCGCGCTGTGCCATGGCGAATCGGGTCAACGAGTCGACGACCAGGAGCACGTTCTTTCCCGCGCCGGCGAAATACTCGGCGATCGCAGTTGCCGATAAGGCAGCACGTAATCGCAGAAGAGGGGACTGATCGGAAGTAGAAACGACCACCACGCACCGCTTTCTACCCTCCTCGCCGATTACCTCAAGGAATTCTCCAACCTCACGTCCGCGTTCTCCGACCAGGGCCAGCACCGTCATGTCCGCGCCGGTGCCGCGGGCCATCATACCCAGCAGCGTACTTTTGCCCACGCCGCTGCCTCCAAAAATGCCGATGCGCTGGCCGCGTCCGCAGGTCACAAAGGCGTCGAGAGCACGGATGCCGCAGCCGAGCGCCTCGCGGATTGGAACACGATCAAGCGGCAGGGGCGCCGAGCCATCCACCCACATCGACCGCTCTGCCCGGTATTCGCCTTTCGAATCGAGTGGCGCGCCGGTAGCGTCGATCACCCGGCCCAGCATGTCATCGCCGACCCGCATCGATGACCGAGTGCCCCAGGCAACAATCCTGTCCCCGAAACGGATGCCCTGGGGGTTCTCCACAGCCATGGAAAGCATGGTCGATCCCCGAAAACCAACCACCTCGCCGGAATACTTCTGACCGCTCGCACTGGTAATCTCGCAAGACTCCCCGATGGAACAGAAAGGACCTTCGGACTCAATCAGGTTGCCGATTACCTGCAACACCCGCCCCCGCCAACGAAGGGTCGAGCCTCTGTCCAGGCGATTGAAATAGGGAGCAAGTGGCCTTGAAATAGTCACTTGATCACAGGCCTCTGCGCGAGCAGATCAAAGAATCCCTGCTCCACCTCTTTCATTTGCGCATCGATGCTGAAGTTTGCCGATCCCAATTCGGTTTCAAGAACGCAATCGGCGGCGCCCAGATGAGCGTCTTCTGTGACTTCAATGGTCGCTCCATTCAGAGGATTGGCCAGAAACGCGCGCCATTTCGCTGCTTCCGCCGTCGGAACGCGCACCGACACGCTGGAGCCGTCATGGAGCTTATCGATCGCGACGCGGACTAAGGCCGCAACCAACATGGGGTCAACCTGAGACTCACGATGCAGGATCTTCGCCGCGATGGCCAGGGCGAGTTGAACCACATCGGACTCCACCCGGGAAAAGTAGTCCTTGCGCTCGACCTGAAAAAGTTCAAGGGCGTGACGGATCTTCTCCGCCTCTGCTGTTGACCTCGATTCAGATTCCGTCTTGAGGCGCGCCTCGGTCTGGGCCACTGCCTCCATGCGAGCATGATTCAGCAGATCTTCGATTTCCTGCGCAGATATGCCCTGCGCTGCCTGCTGCTGCCGTTCTTGTTCTGCGCCGGCGCCAGCCTGCCCTGTCTCCTTGACCGGTAACGAGACAGCTGCGCCCATGTCCCGGTACGAGAACGAAGTAACTGGAACTGAGAATCCATGACTACCTACTCCGCTAGACGACGTACTCATCATTTGCCTCGCCCTTCAATACAATCTTGCCCTCGGCCTCAAGCTGTCGAGCAATGGCAACGATTTCAGACTGCGCTTTGATTACGTCCTTACTACGAACAGGGCCGAGCGCCTCAATATCTTCTTTGAGCATTTCGATGGCCCTGGATGACATGGTGCGGAAAAAGTGGTTTCTTAATGGTTCGTCTGTTCCCTTGAGTGCGGTTGCCAAGACCCTTTTGTCAATCGCCCCCGTAAGCTCACGAATTTGCGATTCGCCAACCTGTAGGAGATCGTCAAAAGTGAACATCAGATCGCGGATGCTGATGGCTAGTGTCGGTTCTTCATTTTCAATGTCTACGAGAATCTCCTGGGCTACGGTGGTATCGATGCAGTTCATGATGTCGGCCACGCTCTGGAAGCCGGAATAGGCCCGCTTCCCCTGCTCGCCGATCGCCTTCAGTCGCTGGGCGAGTACGGTCGAGACTTTCTGCGCCATCTCCGGCGAAAAGCGACGGAGGTTAGCTAATCGCTTCACTGCTTCGGCACGAATGTCGTTAGGAAGCCTCATCAGCAGGGCCGACGCCTGGCGCTCGCCGAGTTGGCCAAGGATGAGCGCGATTGTTTGCGGATGTTCGGCTTCAAGAAATCTTGCGAGTTTCTGCGGATCGGCCCGCTGTAACGACTCCAAGGGGTTGAGTTCGCGGGCCTTGGTCAGTCGCAGCATGATGCCTTCTGCGTCGGCCTCGCCAAAAGCCTTAACCAGCAGGCGCCGGGCAAGATCATGTCCGCCCTGGATGATGTAATCCTGCGCCTGGGTGAGCCGCTGATACTCCTCGAAAACCTGGAGCGACACGTCTACGGGTACTGTCCCCAGGCCTGCGACTTCATCAGCAACTTGCTGCAAGTCCTTTTCGTCCAAGTTACGGAATACGGTAGCGGCAGAATCCTCGCCCAGAACCGTCAATAGGATTGCGGCCTTTCGTGCGCCGCTGAGCGCGAGCTTTTCGACAGGCGGGGTCATGGAGTCTCTTCCCGCAGCCACGCACGCACGGCGTTGGTGCTGCTCTCCGGCTCAGCCTTGACAAACTCAGCCAGCTGCTTTCTCAGAGCCGCGGAACGCAGAGTGAGAGTGGCCACGGATTCAGCGATCGCTGCAGCCTCAGGGTCAGCACTTACGGAAGCTCCGCTCGCCACCTGCAATGCAGTGGGTGCTGCAAGAGCGCGCCTCTGGATTGGCCGGAGCATCAGCATGTAGACGAGGAGGAACAGGACCACCAATCCGGCATAACGAACCACCGATGAATAGTCGTTCAATCCCTTGCGGGCTTTATCGGCAAAGGTGACGGGGGGAAATTCTGCCACCACTGGGTGGTCAAAACTAAGGTTTTGTACGCTGATCACATCGCCTCGAGCACTATTGAAGCCGATGGCCGCCTGCGCGATCTCGCTAATGAGCTTCAACTCATCGGGCGTCCTCTTACGATGAGTCTCGACCCACTTGCCCTTTTCCTGCTTGCGTTCGATGGCGTCGTCGAGCAGCACGGCGGCCGTGATGCGGCGGATACCCCCGGCCGGTTCAATCACATGGCGCGTAATTTTATTGACGCCGTAGGTGGCGATTTCTGTCTTTGACGAACTGCCCGGGTCCCTGGCAACGGTCGCGGGGGCAACCGTTGGAGGGGCGCCCTTCGCCGCGGGAACAACCGGCTTGGCAGAGGCTACATTGCTCGAGGTTCCGGGCACTCCACCAATGGCCGCGCCCGGGCCTGTGCTTTCTTCAGAGTGCTGCATATTAAGTGTGACGCTCACCGCAGGATCGTACTTATCCTGGCTCTCCTCACTGCTGCCGGTTTCGTATTCCACGTTGACCGTTGCGCGCATTCGGTCGGCTCCGACGACCGGCCCAAGCGTTGAGATCAGCCGTCGTGTCAATTCCTGCTCGGCGCCCTCACCTTGATCGGCAGACCCGGTACCTAATCCGAGCGACTGATTTGAATCTGCATCGATGATCACAACATCCGTTGGCTTGAGTTCGTCGACCGCTCCCGCAACCAGCCGGGAGATTTCCGAAATCTCTGCTCTCGATAAACTTCCACCTTTAAGCCGCAACGTGACCGAAGCCTTTGCCCCGCGCTCCCGGTCCATGAAGACCGAGTCGGTCGCCATCACCAGGTGGACTCGAGCGCTTTTGACATTGCTCATCGTCTGAATCGTTCGCTCGAGTTCGCCTTCGAGCGCGCGCTGATAGTTCACCTTCTCGTCGAACTCAGTTTGTCCCCAGGAGACCTTGTCGAAGATCTCAAAACCAATGCGGCCGCTATGGGGTGAATCGTGAGACGCCACTTCAAGCCGAGCGGCGTCGACCTGATCGGCCGGGACGTCGATGGACTTGCCGTCCGGACTGACAAGATAAGGTATCTTTTTCGCTGCCAGTTGGGCAACGATCGCCTGTGCATCGGCTGCTTCCAGCCCGGTCATCAGCGGCTTGTAGTCGGGCGTGGCCAGCATCTTCACAAAGAAAGCTGCGACGGCCAGAGTAATGGCAAGACCCGCACCGAGATAAACGCGCTGCTGCGGGCTGCGGCCTGCCCAGAACAGCTTCACGCGATCCATCGCATGCCCTGCGCCCGCTGCTTGCTTCGTAACTGCTATTTGGTTCTTCGGCGGCATAAGCCTTCAGTTTTGTGGGGATAGTTTGTATTTTGGAAACGCATTGCTAGAACTGCATTTTCTCGATGTCCTGGTAAGCGCTCACAATTTTATTGCGAACCTGCATCATCATCTGGAAGGCCGCGTCTGCCTTCTCGACGGCGATCATTACCGTACTCATGTCCTCGCTGCCACCCTTCAGCAGGTTGCCAATCTGTTGTTCAGCACCCCCGCTCAGCTCGTTTACGTGTTGCAGCGCATTGGAGAGTACGCCGCTGAAGCCCTCTTGTCCTTCCGTAGGCTGCAGCGACGACAATTTAGGCAGGGCACTGATGGTTCCGATGCTGCCAAGGCCTGTAACTGCACTGCTCATCTTCTGACTCTCCCGGCTAGCTCTTAAGAATTTCGATCGTCGATTGGATCATCTGCTTGGCCGCAGCCACCGCAGATGCGTTCAGCTGATAGGCCCGTACGGAGCCCATCAGGTCCACCATTTCCGCCGCCGGGTTGACCGCCGGATAGGCGACGTAGCCCTCCTTATTTGCGTCTGGATGCCCTGGCTGATAGCGCATGATCGCAGGCGACGGATCATCGACGACCTCGGAGATGTGCACGCTGCCCGGAGTTGGCCCTCTAAGCTCGCTGCTGGTGGCGAGGGCTAGCCGGAAAGATGAAGCGCCTGGCGACTCGAAGACCACCTCCCGTCGCCGATAGGGGCCGCCGGCTTCGGTGTGTGTGGTCTCGGCGTTGGCCATATTGGTCGCGATGATTTCAGAGCGCTCCCTTTCAGCCAGCAACGCAGAGCCGCTAATCGATAATGAGTCGAAGAGATTCATAACTAACTTCCTCCGTTCGTAGCGTTGAGTAGTTGGTGAAAATGGCGTTTCAAGAGCTGGATACCAAGCTGATATCGCAGTTGTGTCTCGGCCATCCGAAGCGCCTCCCGATCAAGATTCACGTTGTTGCCGTCGGGGCGCTCCATCAGACCCTGCACCTGCCGAACAACGGGCAGCATCTGCGCGGTTTCGCTGCCGTCCGCCATTTCGATTGTGGGCTCGCTCATGACTCGGTTCAGCTCGCTCTCGAAGTTGATATCGCGCGTACGGTAGCCGGGTGTGTCGATGTTGGCCATGTTGGCGGAAATGATCTTTTCGCGGGTAGCAGCCAGTTTCAGATAGGTCTCGAGCAGGGCATTCGACGATTCTCCAGGCATTATGCGTATCTCCTTGGTGGTAGTCCGTATTCCTTGATCCTGTTGCGCATGGTGCGCAGGCTGATCCCCAACATCTCAGCGGCGTGAGTCCGATTCCCATGCGCCAGGGCGAGTGTGTTCTCAAGATGAATTTTCTCCAGCACGGAGATGGGTGTTCCAGGGGCCGGCATTGCGGGTGAACCGCCTGGGATCCTTCCCAGGGGCTGAAATTCTTTGTAGAAACACGCCGCGTCGATCTTGGCGCCCTGGTGGAGAGAGAGCACACGGCGCATGAAATTGGCGAGTTCCCGTATGTTGCCGGGCCAGCTATGCGCCTGGAGCCTCTCGATAAAGCTTGCATCCAGTACTGGCACGGCCCTGTCTGTTTCCAGGGCGAATTGTTCGGCAAAATACATGGCCAGCGCGGGAACGTCTTCGAGGCGCTCGCGAAGACCAGGGATGGAAAGAGGAATGACATTCAATCGATAGTAGAGATCACTACGAAAGCGGCCCTGCTCGACCATCGAACCGAGGCATGCGTTGGTGGTGGCAATGACGCGGATGTTGACATGGATGGACCGGGTCTCGCCAAGCCGCTCGAACTCGCGCTCCTGTAGAACCCGCAGGAGCTTGGGTTGCAGGTTCAGCGGCATCTCGGCAATTTCGTCGAGCAGCAGCGTGCCCCCGTCCGCCAGTTCGAACTTGCCGGCTTTGGCAGCATTGGCGCCAGTGAAGGCGCCTTTGGCGTGCCCGAATAGTTCGCTCTCCAGCAGGTGCTCCGGCAGGGCCGCGCAGTTTACGGCTACAAAGGGTTTGCGGCTTCGGTCGCTACTTTCATGGATAAACTTCGCCAGCAACTCCTTTCCGGTACCACTTTCGGCTTCGATCAGTACATCGGCGTCGGTGCTGGCCGCAGCACGGGCGCGTTGCAGGGCCTGCAGCAGCAAGGGGCAACGGCCGACAATTCCCGTCCCGGCGACTGCGGCGGTTTTCCGGGGAAGTTTATCGGAGGCAGGTTTCTCGCTTGCCCGCTGCATGACCCGAGCGGCAGCGCCCTGAAGTTGTTCAAACGAGATTGGCTTGGTGAGATAGTCAAAGGCGCCGCTGCGCATCGACTCCACTGCTTCGGGAACACTGCCAAAGGCGGTCAGCAGAATCACCGCAGTGGCAGGTGAGTTCTTGAGCACTGAGCACATCACTTCAAACCCATCGCCATCTTGCATGCGGATGTCGCTCACTACCAGGTCAAAGCTTGTATTCTCTAGAGCCCGCGCGGCGTCACAAACGCCGGCTGCAGTTTCCACGCGCCATCCGTGACGCAGGAAATTAGCCTGCAGCGCGGTACGCATACCGGGCTCGTCGTCAACCACCAGCACGGAGGAATGTTTGCCGTTCGAAGAGATGCTGTTCATGCTGGGCCTACTTCCCGCTCGAGCAGGGGGAGAGAGAGAGAGAATAGAGAGCCGGCACGGCTTCGGTTGAAGACGGAAATCTGGCCGCCATGCTGTTTCATGATTCGTGCGCAAACCGCCAGGCCCAAGCCGGAAGTATCGCCACTGCCGCTGAAACCCGGCTCGAAGATGTGGTCAATCTGGTCAGGCCGGATGCCGCAGCCGGTGTCGGAGAATTCGACAATCGCCCGCTCGCCGTACTCGCCGCGGTTCTCACCCTTTGCGGTGCAATGTTCATACCGCAGTGAAACATGGACGCTGCCGCCTGCCGGCGTATGGCGAATGGCATTCGAAACCAGGTTGAGAACTACCTGTTGCAGCGCGCTTTCATTGCCCATCACTCGATGTTGGTTGTGATCACCTGACCATTCCAATGAAACCGCTGCCTGATGCGCGAGAGGCTGAACAAACTGAATCGCGTTACCGATCAAGGCAGACAATAGAACGGGAGCAAGTTTCAGAGAGCCGGAGCCGTGGAAGGTCAAGACGTTGTTCACTGTTCCAGAAAGCGTGCGTATGCCAACTCGTAGATTAGAAATCCATTGATGGCGATGATCTCCGTCGTTCTCAATTAGTTCGGCAAACAGTTCCAGACTGGCTAATGGATTTCTAATTTCGTGGGCAAGAATGGTGGTGATCTCCGCCAGGGCCATTGCCTTGCGAGCAGCCTCGCGCTCCTGTTCAGCGCGTCTCTGAGTCGTTATGTCGCGCAAAATTAGAATTGTCCGGTCAGGCTTTTCTCCTTGGCCTGATTGGTGGAAGAGCGGCCGATTGCGAACCTCGAGCCAACGCTTTCCTGAAGCTTCGTGGACGCAAAACTCCTGACCAGTGTCATTGCTGGATGCGTTTTCGTAAGAGGATTCGAGATTGATGCCACTAAACGCTGAAATCTGCCTCAAAGTTGCTTGCGACCCTTCGGGGAAATTGGCCCCATCGAGTCCGAGCAGCCGTCCGCTCTCGGGGTTGATCATCGAGATCTCGCCCTTCCGGTCGAGAACCAGCACCCCGCAAGGCATCGAGTCCACAATCTGCTGTAAATCCAGACGCATACGTTCGTTTTCTGCAAGACTGGTGCTCAAGGCCGCATTCCGCGCCGACAACTCCTGACGAAGCTCGTAGACTTCCTGTTGCAGTTGCCGATAGGAATTCTCTAATCGCGAGGACGCGGAGATGAACTCAGAGAACGCACCGGCGAGAAGCACAGCACTTGTTGCCTGCACCTCGGATTCGTTCTTAGCGTCTTGCGCGTGGATTTGCCCCTCGCTGTGGTCATCCGCGAGTAAGGCATTCATTGGTTCAAGATGAGAACTAGGCAGCATCTGCCTATGCATAAGCACGACGATGGCCAATTGGGTTCTGCAGGGGGAGAAAGGATCAGGTCATCAGGCTTGTCCAGTTGGACGGCCTTCACGGCGTCCATAACTGCCGCAGAGTGAGTACGGCTTTACGGCAGCCTGTTTAGCCGCTGGGGTACTTCTCTCGACCTATTACGAGCAGGGAATTGTTACCTTTGGAATGTATGATCGTCGGACCGGATTTCTCCTCAAGAAAGATCCAACCTCGCCGATGTCAGCCCGGGTATACGTATGCGGGTTCTGCTCTAAAGAAGAATGTGCTGGGGCAGAATCTCGCGTTCACCACCAACAAATATGCTGGCGCGCTCGACCACGTTCCGCAATTCGCGGACGTTCCCTGGCCAGTCGTGCCGCCGGAGAGACTCGACCGCTTCGGCGCTCAGGGTCGCAGTCGGACAAAACTTCGCCAAAAAAGCTTCGGCGAGCTTTTGGACATCTCCAAGGCGCTCGCGCAAAGGCGGTAACTTGATTGGAAAAATGGCCAGGCGATAATACAAGTCCTCGCGAAACAGGTGCTGCTTGACCAAGCCATGAAGATCGGCGTTGGTAGCAGCTACCACGCGCACGTCCACTTTCAGGTTGTCATTGCCGCCAATCCTCTGCACCTCGCCCTGCTCCAGAAAACGTAGAATCTTGCTTTGCAGAGACAGTGGCATATCGCCAATCTCGTCGAGGAAGAGAGTCCCTCCATGCGCCGCATGGATGCGGCCTATGCGCGATTGCACAGCACCAGTGAATGAACCTTTCACATAGCCGAATAATTCGGCTTCGAGCAGCGGCTCAGGGATCGCAGCGCAATTAATCACTACCAGGGGCTGCTTCTGGCGTGGGCTTATGAGATGGATTGCTTGTGCAATCAGGTCTTTGCCGGTGCCGCTCTCCCCGGTTACCAGAACCGTCGTATCCCGGCCGGCCACCATGTTCGTCAATTCATAAACACGCCGCATCGGTTCCGTGTCTCCGACCATACCGCGAATCCCACGGATGCCGGCTTGTCCGTCATTTCCTGCCAAGTTGCGACGCAGTTGGACCGGGGAGACCGAATTGGGCTGCGCGCCGCAGTAGAGCACCTCGGTCAGTTGAGCGGACAACGCGGTGGGTGACGAAGCGCCCAGAACCAGCTGCCCAGTATGCGAATTCACGGTGAGGATCTGGACTCCGGGGAACTGCTCACGAACCATGGCGCTGAATTCGCTGGACTCAAGGTCAGGGAGCAGAGGATCAAGCAAGAGAATCTCGCTGAAACTTTCGTGCAGACACTCAAGTGCTTCGGCGCCGCCGGCAGCTTCGGTCAAATTCCAGCGGGGTTGGCGAAGCTTCTCTCGCAGCTGAACGCGAAGCCTGCTGTTGGGGCTCACCAGCAACACGCCGATGCTGTTGCTCTCGTCAACACGGAACTTCGACAGTGGCGGTACGCTCATAAAAGACTTTTCAATAGTGCCGCAGATCTAATAGTCGAACGGCGCCTTCTGAAGCTGGATCTGCACACTAAATGGCCGCAGGCTCCAGGAGAAGCCGGCGTGCTGGCTTCGCATGTTTGCCTCGGCGACGGCTATGCTGAGGCTCTCTTCCGCGTTCAATAGGTCGATGGACGAATTCAGGTTGCGCACTACGATGCGAACCCCATCGGCAGAAGACGAGGCAATCAGCTCGACCGTGTCCCTGGAGGTCGATACCGCATGGGCAATCAGCAGCACTCTCGATAGAGCCTCAAGAGTTCTGGCACGATCGATGAGCGCGGTCCGGCAGGTATCGGGCACGGTCGCGCTGAAGGATATCCCGTCATGCTGGAACAAGAGGTTGACTCCGTCGGCCAATTGGTCCAGCAGAGGCAGGATTGGCGTGGGGGATAAGCGGGGCTGTATGTTCTCGGCGATCACCAGCTCCTGCAGGCAGCCGAAGAGAGTGCACACTCGCTGAACCTGTACCGCGGAGCTTGCCGCGAGTTCCCGAAGCTCGTCGGCGCCCATCCCATCAGTAAGGTCTTTGCTTAGGCTGGCCACAAGAACAGTGAGTGGCTGTACGGCAGCATGCATGCCTTGCGCCAGGTTCGAGCAAAGAATTTCCGATGCGGATCTGGGTGGCGGCGATTCCAGGAACCTGCTGTTGCTAATCATTTCTTAAGACGTACCCAACGCCACGTACGGTGTGGAGCAATTTCACTTCTCCCTCGATGTCAATCTTGTCGCGAAGATACTTCATGTACACGTCGACGATGTTGGTCGTGGGATCGTACGGAATGTTCCATACGTCGCGCATAAGGGTCATACGGGATACAACCTTGCCCGCGTTGTCCATCAGGTACTCAAGGATGGCAAATTCACGTGGGGTGAGATCGATGGTTCGCTCGCCGCGCACCACTCGATGTTCCTCCCGGTTGATAAGTAGATCGCCGACCTTCGATGAGCTCACTGAGGGAGCGGCATCGCGCCGCAACAGACCTCGGACGCGCGCCAGCAATTCCAGGAACGAGAAAGGCTTGATCAGGCAATCGTCAGCCCCCTGGTCGAGCGCCAATACCAGATCCTCGGTACGATTTCTGGCCGTCAACACCAGGATTCGCAAGCCAGGTTGGGTCAGACGTACCTGCTTCAGCAGCGTCATTCCGTCAATTCTGGGCAGGTTCAGATCAAGAATTACGAGGTCGTAGATGGAGGCCTGAAGGGCCTCCCAGGCTGTCTCCCCATCGAGGGTAACCTGGACCGAGAAGAGCTTGAGTTTGAGCGTACGGCTGAGAAATTTGCCCAGAGGAACGTCGTCTTCGACAATCAGGATCCTGGCCCCGGCCGAAGCCTTTGCCGGATCAGGGAGAGCCTGGTCAGCGGCCGCAGACGAGCCTGCAGAAGGCGCATCGCCTGGCGGCATCTTCGATGGTTCGAGCCGCGAAGTCATTCGCTGCACCCGGTGTCTATCCTACTCGTAACTGTTACGTTCCTGATGATCTGGTACAAACGTAACTGGGAGGGCCGCCCGGTGGCGAGGCTTTTGGTGGAGCGCATTGATACGATGGGCGTTCTCGCCGATAGATACGAAAGACCCATTTCACCGGCATGTTCGTCCCCCGGCCACGAGCATCGGGGGCCCACGGGAACGAGAGACTTGGACGCCATCCGCAGATTCGTATATCGAGAGCCCCGCCTGACCACCGGCTTCACGGTTGAGTTTGTAAGTGGAGGCAGGCCCTGCCGCGGGTTATGCAGGGATGTCAGCGACGCCGGCATTCGCGCCGAGTTTGACGATCTCATCGAGGTAGGCAGCTCTGGGTTACTCATCCTTCGCCCTCCAACCGGGGTGCTCGAGATCCCCGCCCGCGTCGCCTATATCAAGAAGCGACAGGTTGGGCTTTTGTTCCTTTTTCAAACAGTCTGGGAACGCAGGATCACGATCGAGTTTATCGCCGCGATCACCAAGGTCACGGGCACATCCACCAACGTTCGCCTTCCATAGCCTGGCGGGCATTGCTCGTGTGGCGTTGATGGCTCGCTGTCTCACGTTATGCTACTTCCCCTGCGTTGCTTCCTTAGCCGTTGCCGCAGTTGGCTTAGCTGCGGGCACGGGAGCACCCTCTAGTTCCCCGGCCGGCGGTAAAGAGCCATTGCTGGTGAATGGAGCCGGCTGATCTGGTTTGACGACGTATTGAATCACCAATGTGATCCTGCGGTTTGAAGCATCCTCTGGTTGCAGAGGTTTGCGCAGGTTCTGATCGGCGTAGCCGCGCACTTGTACCACCTGATCTTTGCGCAGGCCGCTACTCTCCATCAATCGCCTGGCGGTGTTGGCGCGGTCGGTCGACAGCTCCCAATTGCCGTAGGTCTTAGAATCGGAAAATGGCTTGGAATCGGTGTGCCCTTCAATCGAGAGCGGGTTGGGTAACTTGCCCACCTCGACCGAAAGTACCTTCAGCAGACTCTGCAGAGCTGGAGTTGGTTGTGCCTTGCCGTTCTCGAAGAAAGTTCCCTTGGGATCTTCTATCAGCTCGATGCGCAGTCCTTCCGGGGTGATGGTCATCTCAATCTGCTTCTTTAGCTTGTCGAAATCAGCCAGTGTTTCCATGGCCTTCATGAGGTCTTCCTTCAACTTTGTCATGTCTTCTTTTTTAACTACGGCGGCGGCTTCGCCGGCCCCACCCAGTGCCGTCCCCTTCTTTTGGGCTACGCCCCTGGGGTCGCGGAAGTATCCCCCGACGGCCTCCTGCACGGGCTTGCTGCTGTTCATCAGCCAGAGCACGATAAATAGCGCCATCATGGCAGTGACAAAATCGGCGTAGGCCACTTTCCAGGCTCCACCGTGGTGGCCGCCGTGGCCGCTCTTTTTCTTGATGATGATGATCGGCTGTTCGTCTGCCATGGTTTTGTCGACCTATGCGGCTCCGGCCGGGGCCTCAGCACTTTTCTCCCGGCATGCCTTCTCCACCTCGGCAAAGCTCGGCCGGGAATGGCTGGGAATGGCGCGGCGACCGATTTCCACTGCCATGATGGGAGAAGTACCTTTGATAAAGGCGAGCATGACCACACGGATCACGGCGTAAAAGCTGTGTTCTTCCTGCACCGTCTTCGACATATTGGAGGCCAGCGGCCCCACAACTCCGTAACAGAGCAAAATGCCCAGGAAGGTGCCGACCAGCGCGGCAGCCACCTTGTGTCCGATTTCCTCCGGTGGGCCGCCGAGCGAACCCATGGTCACCACTACGCCCAGCACCGCGGCCACGATCCCCAACCCGGGCAAGGCATCGGCCACGCTATTCAAAGCTTGGTTCGGCTGGCTCTGCGAATGATGATGAACGTCCATATCCAGCTCCATCATCTGATCAACTTCGAACGGGTTAACCCCGCCGGTGATAGCCATGCGCATGGTGTCGCATACGAAATCGCGAGCGTGATGATCCTTGAGGAACGCCGGGTATTTGGAAAATATGGGGCTCTTTTCCGGGTCTTCCACATCGCTTTCGATGGCGATTGCACCTTCCTTACGAGATTTGGCGAAGAGGTCGAACAACATCTTGAGCGTCTCCAAATAGCGCTTCTTGGGAAATGGGGATCCTTTGATTACGCCTGTGAATCCGCCGGCGATCTTTTTCAGGATGTAGATCGGGTTGGCTGCCAGCACCGTGCCTATCGCCGCGCCGCCGATGGTAATCAGCTCGGCGGGCTGGATGAGCACGGCGAGTTTGCCTTTCTCCATGAGGAAGCCAATGATGACGCAGGCGAATACAAGCAGGATCCCAACGATCGCGAGCATTTTCTATGCCATCCCATCCGGCCCGTGGCTTCTGCAACCCGGCGGAGTTTGCAGTGATGAATCCAGAAGTTCGCGGACTTTGCTTAACAGATCTTCCCGGCTGAACGGTTTGTTAAGGGACGAGCGGTCTTGTAGGCGTAGGCCCAACCGATCACTGGAGTCGTCGTTGTACCCTGACACAAAAAGCACTTTGTTCTCCGGCCTGACCAGGTTATTGAAGTCGTGAGCCAACCCCCCGCAAGTTGGCATGGGAACTACGCCTGTCTATTGACTTTCAGGTAAGTCGATAAATTGTAAAAGGAGGGGTGCTAGCCGCATCGCGGTACGGAGAGAAGCTATGCTGCATGAAATCCGATACCCACTTTTGGCCATCATAGAGTTCAATGTGGCCATAAGGATGTTGACTTGTTTTGTCAAATACGACTGTGTCACCAACTTGTGGTGCGTAGCCATCCGGCGGTATCACTTGCGCCCCGTGCCTGAGTAAGTAGGGGCCATAGTCTCCGGCATCCCCCGATCCAGGACGATCCTGCGTGCTCAAGCCCGCGGCCTCCATCCCCAGTCGACAATACATCGCGCAATGATGGCTGGAGCGAGAAAGGGCGTGAGCATCCATCCAGTGAGCGAGCTGGCTCTTGTTCAAGGATTCGGCTGAACTTGCTGGCGGCGCGAGGTGGAGGGGTGCAGGCTCGACTTGAGCCGCCCTATTCTGAGACATAAATCGCTGCATGGCGCTGCTGTAAGGGTGTGAATCCGCGTCCTGCTCTTTACCGGCAAAGTGTTGTTCGCCAGCGCCTGACTCAAAGGTCATGAGGTTGTATTCAAGGAGAAGACTCTGCCACGTCTCTTCGGCCGTTCCGCCTGGTTTGCCTGGCATGCGTTTTGTACTCAGCGCATGGCTGGTTACGCCACCTGGGCCGCCGTAGTCCTCATTGGCCAGCAACCCGCCTTCGTCATCGATATTCGTGTCGATGTCTGCGCCCTGCTCGCCGGCAACGCCCAGCGCCTCTGCATACAAGAGCGCGAATGCAGCCTCGGGGTTTTCTCCGTTGGCAACATTGCCCCGCGCTGCCGGCTGGCTCGCAAGGTCGGATGGATCGTTCCAGGTCAGTTGTCCCGTGAACATCGTTCTCTCTGGTCACACTTGTGATCGCCCGCTGCGGATTGGACGCTTCATCCGCTCGCTCGGGCAGGTTGGCAATCGAGGCTCCGTGTAGTCCTTGCGATACGTCGTTCATCGGCAGTGATTCTTCACCCGTGAGATCAAGTTTCCAGATCGCCTGGCACAGGCGAGAGCCACGGGAGAAGGCCCGGTGAGAGATGGCATTCCAATTGCTGGTGTAGCAGGTGCACCATATGGAGACACTCTGACAGAAAACCAGGGAACCAAGAGAATGAGCGATAGAGGCACA
The DNA here is from genome assembly GCA_963711525.1 of uncultured Acidobacteriaceae bacterium. Classification (GTDB taxonomy): domain Bacteria; phylum Acidobacteriota; class Terriglobia; order Terriglobales; family Acidobacteriaceae; genus PALSA-350. The sequence continues at coordinate 470,318 of CAVQEO010000002.1, forward strand.
GCGGATGATCGAGTGCCCGTCGCAACCGGCTCGCTCGATCCTGCCGACTGGACGGTTCTTCGCCAGCAGGCTCACCGGATGCTCGACGACATGCTCGGCTATATGGAACGCATCCGCGAGTTTCCCGTGTGGCAAGTGATCCCGGACGAGGTACGCGCGCGCTTCCGCGCGGCTCTTCCGGCTCAGCCCACACCGCTGGCGGAGGTTCATGAAGAATTCATGACCTCGATTCTGCCTTTTGCGGCGCGCAATGCTCACCCCGGTTTTCTGGGCTGGGTACAGGGTGGAGGAACTGCGGTAGGCATGCTGGCGGAGATGTTGGCTGCCGGCCTGAACGCCAATGTTGGCGGCCGCGACCAGATTCCGCTCGAAGTTGAGAACCAGGTTAGCCGTTGGATGCGCACGCTCTTCGAATTTCCCGCGGCAGCGAGCGGGCTTTTCGTCACCGGGACGTCGATGGCCAACATGCTCGCTGTATTGGTGGCGCGGGACGATCGGCTGGGCCCGGATGTTCGCAGCCGCGGCATGGCACACTACCCAGAGAAGCTGACCGCCTACGCCTCGACGGCCGTGCATGGAAGCATGGGACGAGGGCTGGATTTCGCGGGCCTCGGAAGCGAGGCGTTGCGGCTTATTCCCGTGGACGGCCGGCAGCGGATCGACCTCGCCGCTCTGGAGCAGGCAATCTGTGCCGATCGCGCTGCGGGCTTTACCCCGTTTCTCGCCGTCGGCACCGCGGGAACGGTGGATACCGGCGCCATCGATGACCTTGCCGGCATGGCCGAGCTTTGCGCCGCATATCAACTCTGGTTTCACGTGGACGGCGCTTACGGGGCGCTGGCCATGCTGGTCCCGGAGTTGGCGCCGCGACTCAAAGGCATCGAGCGAGCCGATTCGCTGGCCTTCGACTTCCACAAGTGGGCCCAGGTACCCTACGACGCTGGTTTCATCCTGGTGCGCGACGGCAGCCGGCAGCAGCAGGCATTCGCCTCATCCTGCTCTTATCTAATGCGGGAGCAACGAGGGATGGCTGCCGGCTCGCCCTGGCCGTGCGACTTGGGCCCCGATCTCTCGCGCGGTTTTCGGGCGCTGAAAACCTGGGCCACGCTCAAGGTCTACGGCACGGACGCGATCGGCGCGGCAATCAGACACAGTTGCGAATTGGCTCGATATCTGGAGAGCCGCATCCTCCGCTCTCCCGAGCTGGAGCTGATGGCCCCAGTTGAACTGAACGTGGTCTGCTTCCGCTACCGTTTCCTGAACCTTTCCGATCAGCTCAATCGCCAGATCGTCATCCAGCTGCAGGAGTCAGGAGCGGTCGCCCCCTCGACAACCACCATCGCAGGCCGGCTCGCGATCCGCGCCGCCATGGTGAACCATCGCACCAACCAGGCAGAAATGGACACCCTGGTGGAGGCCACGCTGGCTGCGGGCCGGGGTTTGCGGTCAGATCTCGCAGCAGGGCCCACGTGGCAGCCCTGGCTGGAGCGGGATGCCCAGATAAAGCTGCTCGATGCGCGACTCGACACCACAGGGGAGTTGCAGCAGGACGCGGAAGTCGCGCTGCGGGTCAGACGCGCGAGCTTGTTGGCGGAAATGGGGCGCAGCCTGGAAGCCAGAAGCGACCACCTGAGAGTGATCGAACTCGATCCCGCACACCGGCTGAATCTCTTCGGCCTGGGACGGCTGCTGGTCAACACGGGGCAGCTCAAGGCCGCACAAATGGTCTACGCCGAAGCAGTGAAGTACTATCCAGACGACGTAGCCTTGCGGGTGAACCTGGGCAGCGTGCTGCTGGAAACGGACCAGCCTGCGGCGGCGCGCTCCCATTACGAAACAGCGCTGGGCATCGACCCGAAGTTTCCCCAAGCGCACGGGGGAATGTATTACGCACTTACCCGGCTGGGCGAGCCGGAACTGGCGAAGTGGCACCAGAACCAGGCTTTTCGTCAGAAATCCCTGTTTCCGTCTTTGTACCGGGGTGACTCCGAACCGATTCCGGTACTGCTGCTGGTTTCCTCAACCGGCGGAAACACGCCCATCGAGAAGCTGCTCGACGACCGCGTCTTTCAAACCTACGTGGTCGTCGCCGACTTCTACGATACGAAGATCCCGCTGCCGGTGCACCGGCTGGTCATCAACGGCATTGGCGACTGCGACGTGGCAGAGCAGGCGTTGGTGGCAGCGGAGTCGCTGCTCGCCTTCACCTCAGCGCCGGTTCTGAACGCCCCCGCCGCGGTGCGGGCTACAGGCCGGTGCGAGAATGCCCGCCGTTTAGGAAAGCTGGCGGAAATTAAAGCTCCTATGACGGTGACGTTTCCTTATCCCCGGCTCGCCGGACCGGATGGAGCAGCCGCGCTGGCTGGTCGTGGCTTCAGCTTCCCCCTGCTTCTGCGCACGCCGGGCTTCCACATGGGCCGGCATTTTGTCCGGGTAGAATCGCCGGCGGAGCTCAGTTCCGCGGTGGCCATGCTCCCTGGAGCCGGAGACACGGAGGCTGACTTAATGGCGATCGAGTATCTCGATGCCCGAGGAGCCGACGGTTGCGCGCGCAAGTACCGGGTGATGATGGTCGATGGAGGGCTTTATCCGCTGCACCTCGCCATCTCGAGCGACTGGAAGATTCACTACTTCAGCGCTGACATGCGAGACCGCGCCGAACATCGTACGGAAGAGGCAAACTTCCTGGCCGATATGGCGGGCGTGCTCGGACCGAAGGCTATGGCCGCGCTCGAAGCGTTGTCGGCGGCAATGGGCCTCGATTATGGGGGCATCGACTTCGGCCTCAATCAGCAAGGCGAGATTCTGCTCTTTGAAGCGAATGCGACCATGGTGGTCGAGCAACCGGATGGAGATCAGCGCTGGGATTACCGGCGTGCGGCCGTCGAGCGCATTCATGCTGCGGTGCGCGATCTATTGATGACGAGTGCCGGCGCGGCCCATCTATGAATTCCCCTTCCTCTGATCATTTGATCATTGCGAGTGATCATTGCGAGCCGGTGCGCTCCAAGCCCTGAACGAGTACTGGCGAGGAATCTGGTTTCGCCTGATCCAGGTTCAAGACGGCGCCGCGCGCGAGGCTACTCGTTTGAGGAAGAATTTCACCTTACTGCGAGCAGTTTCACGGGGACATCCGCTGGAGGGTAAGGGCCTCGCCATCCCGAGGAAGACGGATGATAAAGGTTGTGCCCTTCCCCTCCTCAGTCTCGAAGTGAATGGTTCCGCCGTGTTTGTCGACGATCACTGAGCGGGAGATGGCCAGTCCCTGCCCAGTTCCTTTACCGATTTCTTTGGTAGTGAAAAAAGGATCAAAGATTCTGGCTCGTATATTTTTCGGGATTCCCGAGCCCGTGTCCTGGATTCGGACCTCTGCCCACTCCGGGCAATTCCGAGTTTGCACCTTGATTTTTCCCTTCTCTGGACCGCCTTTCTCGATAACATCGGCGATTGCATGCGCGGCGTTGACGATCAAATTCAGGATTGCCTGATTAAACTCACCTGGGAGGCAGGAGACCAGGGGCAGTGAGGGATCGTAGTCGGTTTCGAGGTCGGCAACGTACTTCCACTCGCTGCGCGCCACCGTAACAGTGCTCTCGATGGCGCGATTCAGGTCCAGCCCGATTTTTTCTTTCGTACCCGGATGGGAAAACTCTTTCATCGCGCCCACCAGCGTAGATACCCGGGTCACGCCTTCCAGGGTCTGCTCGATGGCCTTGGGAATCTCTTCGAGCAGATAGCCAACGTCGCTGCCTTCAACCGCTGCCGAAACCTGTTGCACCGTTTCGCCGGAGAGGGCGTTGCCTTTAGCCGCTACCAAAAGACGGTCGTAGTTTTCCAGCAGAAGCCGGAGGTCTTCGAAAGCATCTTTCAGAAACTGCACATTGTCTCCGATGTACTGCGTAGGCGTATTGATCTCGTGCGCGATCCCTGCCGCGAGTTGCCCAATTGACTCAAGTTTCTGCGCCTGGCGAAGATGTTCTTCAAGCGCAATTCGTTCGGTGATATCGGCACCGACGACGAGAATCCCCGTGGCGCCCTCCGTATTGAGCTGAATCGCTTTAAGACCGAGAGAGCGGACGATTCCGTTTCTATCTAACCTGACCCCGTCGAGACTGTGGGCAGATGTCTTCTGGATGCAAACTGCGACTTGGGAACTTATTTCAGGCGTGAGCCACTTGACTCCACACTCATCGAGAGTCTTGCCGAGTACAACCGCTTCCTGCCACCCCAGAATCGTCGTTGCCGCTTTGTTCCATTGTTGGATGCGGCCATTCCCGTCCAGTCCAATCAATAGCGACGGAACGGAATTCAGCAGGACTTCGGTATCCCTATGAGCCTGGTCCAAGACCTCGGCTCCCCGCCTTCGAGCCCCGGCTTCAATCAACACACGCGTGCTAAAGAACAGCGCGGTAATCACACTGAGAAGCAAGACAGTCCCAAGTATTCCCTGCGTTCTTAATCGCTCGCCAATCAAGGCCAGTTCGGCCTTGAGATCGCTCTCCAAGTCGTTCTGCAGTGCTTCCAATGCTGTCTGGACATGCTCATTTTCAAGCGCCCGGTCCCTGAAGTCCGCCTGTAGTCCCTTAGGCTGATTGGCGCCGACGTCCGCGGCTGCTGCGTAACACACCTTCGCCCGCAACTGCAGATCGTTAATCCTGCGCCTCAAAGAGATAGTCTGTTGATGCCGGGAAGGATTGAATTCCATGACCTTGCCGGTGCTGTCGAGCGACGGCCCTACTGCTGCTGCCTCCGGAGCGGCGGTTTCGAGAGATGCTCTTTCCTGCAACACAGCGGCATCCCTATATTCGCGGTTCATTCTCTGGAACGCAGTGTCGGCGCGCTGGCTCATGAGCGCTGCCGAGAAGAGAGACTGTGATGCAACCGTCACATGTTTTATCACGGTTCTCGAAGTCCACTGCATGGTCGCCAGTAGTCCGATTACGCCAAGCACAACAACAGTGACACTCGATTTCATCGACCTGGAAAGCGAAAGCCGGGACTTTGGTGTACCACCTTGCCTTCCTTGCATTCCCTGCATTCCTTCTGGGCGGCGCCTTTATGGCGAATTCAGATGTTTAGGCTGACGCAAGCGGCTCGCTCCGGCGTGACTTGCAGGCCGGATTCACCGATTTGTGGAAGTCGTTACGGTAATGCACTGGTCGCTCGACCTCCGGTCCCTGCCGCTTATTTCTCCGGCCTGCGTTACTCGTACCTTTAGTCCCGGTTAGAGAGATATCGGCACTAAATGTGGTTTAGTTCAGTTTTTCAGCAAGATCCACTCGTTAACGTGCGACCGGAAAGGCAGCGATCCACGAGCCGGGCTTTTTGAAGTAGTTGGAGGCGGCCCTGATGCGGGTCGGATGATGATGATTCAATCGTTTCCACTACCATGTCGTTGATTGCTCGGTCGCCGTATATCTGGTGGGTTTGTTGGCACATGAGCTTGAAGTTCCCCCGACGATGCACAAATTTGTAGTACCGAAGACGACATCTTCAACCGATAAATGAACCGGATGGCACCATGTACGCGCCAACATTCGTTGGCGGCATTGAGTTGTTTAGGAGAGCCCATGATGGCCAAGATTCTTCTCGTCGACGACGAGCCCGGTGTCCTCGCGGGTTATGCAAGAACGCTGCATCGTGAGTTCGAAGTGGACACCGCCGTCGGCGGAGAACTCGGGCTCGAGGCGATCCGAGGGCGCGGTCCATACGCCACGGTCATCTCAGACATGCGCATGCCTGGCATGAGTGGCGCTCAGTTCCTTGCCAAGGCGCGACAGTCGGCCCCGGATACCGTGAGGATGTTGTTGACCGGCTATACCGACCTGAGCGCTGCTATGGATGCGATTAATGAGGGGAACATTTATCGCTTTCTCACCAAACCCTGTTCCAAAGAGATGATGGTAGCGGCCATCAACTCTGGTGTGGAACAATATCAGCTCATTCGGTCGGAGAAGGAACTTCTAGAGAAAACGCTGGTTGGCATCATCAAGGTTCTGGCGGACTTTCTTAGCGCCTCCAACCCCGGGGCCTTCGCCAGGTCGCTGCGGATCGCGCACTTTGTTCGCCATATCGCCAACAGCTTCAGGTTCGATTTCCGTTGGCGCTTGGATGCGGCGGCTATGCTCTCGCAGCTTGGCTGCGTGACTCTCGATCCGGAGCTCGTCCAGAGCGCCTTTGGGGGCTCGAACCTGTCCCAGGAGGATCAAGCTCGCTTCGAGACTCATCCGGAAACAGCCATGCGTCTGCTCGCAGGCATCCCGAGGCTCGAACCGACTGCCTGGATGATCGGTCAACAACTCGTTCGCGAGATCCCGACGCAGGTTCCCGAGCTGCCTGAAGCTTCCATGGAAGAGACGGTGTTAGGGGCCAGGATTCTCAAACTCGCGGTGGCTTTCGATCACTTGCGGGTGAGGCTTTCGTCGGTTGAAGCGGCAATCGCTGATCTTGGCAGGAGAAGCAGTGAGTTTGACGGGGTGCTCCTCGATGCTTTGAAGGGCATTAGGCCTGTGGTTGGAAGAATGGAAGCGCGCAGAGTGCCCACCCTGAAACTGGCAACGGGTATGGTACTGGATCAGGAGATTCGAAACAGGCAAGGTATGTTGCTGGTTGCAAAAGGTCAGGAGATCACAGGCGCGGTGCTCATCAAGGTGGAGAACTTTGCTAAGGCCGGTCTGATTGACAGGGAAGTCATGGCACTGGTTCCCGTGTAGAACAACAGCCGGGACCGGATCGCTTCGACGGCCAAGGTGAGCGGACAGCTAATGGGTCGATTGCTCTTTGTTGGCTCTGCGAATGCTTTCTTAAGTCCAGTCGATAGCGCCAACGAAGGTACTTTGTCGGATTCTCAATACCGCCAAGTCAATTATGCTCTACAGCGTTAATCTTGGTGGAGACCTCAAGAGTAGCAGTTCAATGTCGGCGCAGAACGTTCTGCGCTCCCGATCCGAGAGTCCGCCCAGCAGATCCGCATGTGGGGTAATTTCGCAACCCCGAAACACAGAGAAGCCTGCAGCATCAGCCATTCTGCAACTCACGTTAATTAAGTCTGGCATACGCCAAGGTCCTTCCTTCTGCCTAGGAGAATGATGATCGGAGACAATGGCCTCGAAGCCGGCGGGTAGTTTCCAGTCAGCAATGAGATGCAGTCCTGCCTCACAATGGTCAAATCCGAACAACGAGATGGTGTGTCTGCGAATTTCTCGCGCTTTGCTTCAGAAGGTGGTCCGGATTGGGGTAGAGAGCTGGCAGCTCTTGGCTGGCACGCGCAAACGTTGCTTGGGGCGGTGGGCGCAGGATCTGGATCTGGGATCGTGAATTGTTTGCTACAATTTGGCTACGAATGGTGACAGATTCGTGGTTAGGCGTCGCCCCGGGGACAGAGCCGGAAATTGGTGGTTTTGTTTACAATCCATACTGTCCAATTAATCCTGGAAATTGGGTTTATCCGGTAGAAATGGGACGAAAGAGTGGACAGCAAGCAAAGCCAGTAATTGAGAAGTTTGCGGCAAGTGGTTGAAAACAAAGTGGGGACGTAGCTCAGTTGGTTAGAGCGCTGCCCTGTCACGGCAGAGGTCGCGGGTTCGAGCCCCGTCGTCCCCGCCATTCATTCCAAAGAGTTTAAGGGATGATTCGGCGATGAGAAATCAGTGAAATTGGGTGCAAACCCGGGTGCATTTTGCACCCAATTTCCGGCGACCAGGATCGAGCATCACTTCCCCAAAGGAGTCCTGCAGGCCGCCCAGCTCGCTTGAGAATCAAATCTACTTTTCCAACGCGAGCCTAGCCAGACCCCGTGCAGCTGAATGAGCCCTGCACGACCACATGGTCTTTGCGCCGTATCAGAAACGAAACCCCCATCCCCACCGATCGTCGCCGTCCCCATGACGGATAACGACGTGGCAGCGCCAAACCCCCGCATGATCTGCGGATTGATCTGGCTTAGCGGACACCTCGATCCAGTTTGACCCCTGTCTGGTACCCTGCTCTGCCAGGAATCCGCTGACGTAGTCGCCAGGGCCGTGGTCTGTTGGACTCGTTCCGACTCCGGAACACGAGGGATCGATAGCGAGATGCACATCTTGGTTCTTCAGCAATACCCGGAGGATTTCCTTATGCGAAGGCGCCACGTCGGGAGCGAAAGCCGCAACGTTTTGAGACGCCGCCGGGATGCGCTCTATCCGGCGTTGCTCCGTAGTGGCTTTGCAGGCAGCTAAGAGGGAACATCCAATCAGCAGGGTTACGGCGCGGCGATTCATCCGATGGTCTGACCGTAAAAGAGGGTAATTCCCGGTCCGGGATAGTGATGCATAACTCGCCTGGCGTTTGGGATATGACCTTTTGGCGTGAGTTGGAATAGTGCCAAATCGTACCCTGGATGAATACCCCGATGTGTTTTCGCGGAGTGTTATCCATTGTCTTGGTTGCAACGTTAACATTGCCGGCATTCGTAACGAACACGAGACATGCGGCCAGCGCTATTGGTTTGTCGACCCAATGTCCTACGGTGGGACAGCAAGCAAATATTTCATGTACGCGAAGGTTGACGCCAGGAAGCTTTCCGCGGGATGCGATTTTGCATGTGTAACCAAAGGAATAGCCCATTGCGTTGCTTACGAAGTGAGCGCAGTGGTTGTCGTTCGGATCGGCAAATCCATTGCCACAGATATCGCTTATGTTCCTACCGACAAACCGGTTAAAATCAACTGCTGACACCATTCTGGTGCCTCGCATAGCTCGATATGGAGAGCGGGATCTGCTCGTGTAGCCTGGAGCTGATTAGGCCACCATTATTAGGTAAACGCCGATGCTTGGCAAGCGAAAGGTTGCGCACTTTGTACGGAATGTCGCTCGCTCACGCGGAATGCGAAACAGAAGTCACTCCGAACCCATTTCCGGCCAAAGACCCTTTGATCCTGTTCACGATACGCTTAGCCCAATCTCGTCACCATTTGAATTAAACGCTCGCCAAGCTTTCGAAGTCGCGGTATAGTCTGTTCCCGGAGCTTCCGCAGGCGGTTGTTCGGGCAAGGGGCCAAACAGCAAACCGTCAGGCGAACCCAAGGATCATTCCCCCGAACTGTGATCGTGCGTGCGTCTAGCCGGTGGGCTCATATCCCTCTCTACCCGAGAGGTCGCAAAGCTAGTTCTCGGCCAGGCTGTGACAGCTATCTAAAAACAGGTGACCAGGACATTCAACAGGTGATCCAGGACATTCCTTAGTAACTTCGCGCTGGAATTGACAGCCGAATAAGAGACTCCCCCCGGGTAGTAACTGTCAGAATCAAAAGCTATTTGCGCAAGCGCAGCTTCCGTATATGCGCATAGGAGCGTAACGGCAGTCATGAGTACCAGACCAGTTTCACCCACCTCGCAGGATCGGGTTGCCTCGAAACTTGATCGGCTGGCGTTGTTGTACGAGGGCATCCTTACTGCCGTTGTGCGAGTGCAGACTAGCCGGCAGCAGGTTCAGGACCCTGAAAGCTTCCGGCTGCGCATGAAACAGGCGCTTAAGGAAATCGCATCCATCGCTCCCCGTAAGGGGTATTCAGCGGAAGATGTGCAGGAAGCTGACTTTGCGGTCGTTGCTTTCCTTGATGAAACTATTCTGACCACTCCGGATGGCAGCGCTTCGCAGTGGGCGGGAAAGAGTCTTTGCGAAGAACTATTTGGCCAACGCTCGGCAGGTGAACTCTTCTTCAAACGTTTGGAAGCCCTTCGCGCCAACCGCGACTCCTTGGAATTAGCCGAGGTGCTGGAAGTCTATTACCTATGTTTGTTGCTTGGTTACGAGGGTAAGTTCTCTGGTGGTTCCAAAACCGAGCTGCAATTACTGATGTCAAACCTGAGGGAGCGCATCGAACGGGTCTTCGGACGAAACCCGGAGTTCTCTCCCGACGCCGCCTTGCCTGACGAACCCGTCCCGGTCGCTCCCCAGACCGATCCGCTAAACAGCCAAACCAAGCTGTTTGTGCTAGGCGCGCTAGTCCTTCTTGTCCTGGCCTATATCGGGTTTTTCTTCCAGTTAGGGTCGACATCCTCCAACATCAAGCAAGCGGCCGAAGTAAGGCTGCTCAGCAGGTAACGGCATGATGAGCCTTCGCAGAATTTTCGGGCTGATGTTGCTGTTCCTCTTCTTCGAAGCGGTTGTTGCGGTCGTCACTACCTTTGTATGGCCCGATGCAAACGTCTTTCTCGCCTGCCTGGGAATGACCGGACTGGCCATTGGTGTCTTTGCCTTGTTAGCCCTGGTTGCGCGAATCACAGCGCGGCCGCGAACAACGCAACCGCCGGCGCCAGCGCGACAAGCGATTCCGGCTGCCTCGAAAACACCTCTCGGGGATAGCGGCTTTGTCCAGGAATTCGCTTCTCTTGTGAACGACGCGAATCGGCGTCTTAGCACGGCGGTCCCGGCCGACGAGCGCCGCAAACCACCTCAGCTCGCCACCGTGCCGCTCTATCTTGTGATCGGCCCGGAAGACTCAGGGAAAACCAGCGCTATTGTGAACTCTGGGCTCGACCCGCTGCTGCTAGTGGGCGAGGCAGCGCGAGAGGGTCGAGTCCTTCCCACTAGAATGTGCAACTTCTGGCTTGTGGAGAAGTCAGTGCTTGCCGATATTTCCGGCCGGATCTTAACCCAGGAGGCCGATCACTGGGAGCAAGCACTTCGCCTTCTTGCGGGCCAGCAACCAAGGTCCAAATGGATGCGCTTCTTTTCCGGGCCACCGATCCAACCAACCCTGCGCGGAGTGGTTCTATTTTGCGACGCCAACAATTTTGTCAGAGCGAATGACCCAGCACGAATCAGTGGGTTGGCCAGAACCCTGAACGAGCGCCTGCAAACAGCGGCAACAGTTTTTCGGAACGATTTTCCGGTGTACGTCGTCTTCGGTAAGTCCGACAGCGTGCAGGACTTTGCGGACTTCTTTGCCCATCTAAATGATCCTGAGGAAAGGCGTGTGCTAGGCGTTACCCTCCCGTTAGTCAAGACCGCGAACGATGGGGCTACTACGAACACGGAAACCGAGGAGAAGCGGCTAACCAGCTACTTCAATCGGCTATGCATGTCTCTTGCGGACAAGCGTTTGCTGTTACTGGCGCGCGATGACGATTCCAAAAGAAGAGCCAGAGCCTATGAATTCCCCCGTGAGTTCAGAAAAATTCGCGCGGATGTAGTGCGATTTCTTACGGATGTGGTTCGTTCCACGTCTCTTCAGCAAAGATTTCGGCTACGTGGCTTTTATTTCTCCGGCGAGAGGCGGGTATCACGCTCGAGAATGGTTGCGGATGCAACAGGAACAGAGTTTTTAGTCGCGCCAAGTCGCCTGGACGCGACCGGATTTCTCGACGCAAAGTCCTACGAGCAGATGGCCGCAAGTCCTCCCGTGGCGGCACGAGGGGCGCCCGGAGAAGCGACGATTGCCAAGTGGATCTTCCTCCGCGATGTGTTTCACAAGATCATACTGAAAGACCTCGCGGCCTATACCACTCCTCCTCAGGACACTCGCGACCAGACCCGTCGCAATCTCGTTTTTGGAGGGATAGGTGCCGTTCTGCTGATCTTTAGTTTGCTGCTCGCGAATTCCTGGCGGCACAATCGGCTCCTGTTGGAAGATGTGCGATCCGCGGTGGAGGCAATGCCACGCACCCCGGTTTCGCAGTCAACCCCGGACAGCCTCTCCCGGTTAGATTCATTGCGCGCCTCGCTGGTCCGCCTGCAACAATATCAACTCCATGGTGCACCCTGGTCTTATCGATGGGGACTCTATGCGGGCAACAACGTAGAGGAAGCGGCGAATCGCTTGTATTTTCAGGAGTTCCGCCGCATCTTCATGGAGCCGATGCTGGGTTCGTTCACGGCTCGCTTCCTCTCGCTGCAGCCGAACACCCTGGTCGAAGATGATGTCTACAAATCGCTGAAATCGTACAGGATGATTGCGTCTGGGGTGTGCAAGCCGGACGAGGGATTTCTGAATGCCGCCTTGGTGCCGGTTTGGTACTCTGCCGTGCACCCTTCGCCTGACTTGCAGGTCTTGGCAGAGCGGCAGATCCAGTTCTACACCTCACAATTAAAAATCCAGGATCCCTACAAGGATCAAATCTATGAGGACAAGGCAGCCGTGAGTCAGGCGCAGGCTTACCTGCGCAGCTTGAACGGTCCCGCGAAACTGTATCGAGCGCTGCTCGAGCAACTAAACCATGATCAACAGGCAGAGACCCTCGGCAACTACGCTGCGAACTACGGCGATGTCTTGAGCGGGCCGAACAGTGTTGATTTCGCCTACACCCGCAATGGTTTTGATGCCATGATGGATCGCATTCATAGCCGCAAACTTACATCCGCGGGTGATCCTTGCGTGTTGGGAAGCGGTGGTGAGTTAACAAATTTGACCCTGGACGTCGTGACGCAGCGTGATGTGGAGCAGTTGTATGTCCAGGACTACATACAGCAATGGAAGTCATTTTTGGCGGCCCACCACGTCGTATCGTTCGCAGGCCTGCCTGATGGCACGAGAAAGCTGCACACCTTAGCCGACAACAATCGCTCCCCGCTGCTCGCGCTGGTGTATATGGCTTCCCATAACACCGATGTATCCACACAGTCGGCGGATCCAAAGGTCGTACAAACCCTGCAACAAATGACCAGCAGCGCAAAGCAGGGGATCGGCAGCGTTTTGGATAAGTTAGCCCGGAAGAAGCAGCAGCAGGCGGACCCAACTACACAGGCCAAACAGCCCATTCTGGTCAATTCCGCGGAGATTTTGTACGAGTTCGCTCCCGTTCAAGCAATGGTTGACCCGAAAGCTCCCGACAAGTGGTTAAACAGTAAGAACCAGGATTACATTCAGTCTCTTGAGTTGCTGAGCGAAGCGTTGGCGGCCATCCCTGCCCGGCCCGATCCCAAAATCCCCGCAGACGCGGAGGCCGTCGCGAATGCTAATAAGGCTGCACAAAATGCGGACACAGCGCTCCATACTTTGACAGGTCTGTTTCCAAATACCCGGTCACAAGTCGATGTAAGTTTGAAGGCGCTGCTAGCCGAGCCGATTAACTACTCCGGTGAGCTTCTCAGACATCTACCGCCACCGCCTCCGCAGCCTCCACCGCCTCCGCAGCAGGTGATCGTTGCGCCGCCGCCTGCGCCCGCTCCCGTTCCGGCGGCTCCCGTGGCTCCTCCACCTCCGCCACCGGATCTAATCACCCCGGTAAAGGGCCAGGTCAATAAGGCAGCGGAGGCGCTATGCGCAAGCCTGGACCGGATTCGGTTCAAATATCCGTTCGATCAAACAGCCCCCGAAGAAGCCTCTATCGCGGACTTGAACGAAGTGTTTGCTCCAGTCACGGGCAGTTTGGCGCAGTTCTTACATAACCCCGATGTATCCAAAGTCTATGTACAACAAGGGAAAGCGTGGACTGCTAATCCGGCGTTCCCGGCAACTTTCTCGCAGCCTTTTCTAGTAACTCTGAATAGCTTGAATCAGTTCTCTGATGAACTTTATGCCGAAGGCGGAAACAGTCCGCACTTCGAATACATGGTTACTTTAGATGGCACCGGTAAAGTACCCTTCGAACTTGATCTGGACGGCCATGTCATTGAATACAATCCGCGAAAACCTAGTATTCCCGCCAAGCTCGTCTGGCCTCCAGTTACCTCCGCTGCCACAAAGCTTGTGCTAAAAACTGGTCTGACGTTACCCGCACAGAGTACTGGTCCCTGGAGTTTTTTCCGTTTGCTGCAAGCGGCGGATGATCAAAACGGCTCGCAGTATACGTTTCGCACCATACAGTTCGCCGGCAGTAAACATGTACCTATACAAGATGGGAAGGGAAATCCGGTAACGATTCAAATCCGCTTCGACTCAGCAGTGGGAAATGTTTTCGCCCGCGGTTACTTCTCCAAAATGCATTGTGAAGGTTGGGTGGTGCATTAGTGGCGCAAGTCTGCGGCGAAGCTGGACGTTGGGAGATTCATCAGTTACAGCTTGATACGTTCCGAGCCGCGTCCACACTATTAAGAACACGGCTGAGCCGGAGGAGTCCGAGTCAAAGAACGCGAGTTTAAAATTCGGCTGCACATTTGTGAAGTCGTATGCTATATTTCAGGCGCCCACTTAAAGTGCCTCTAGGCCTGTTCTTGTCTCTGCCCATATCGGCCCATTCCCAGTTTCTATCAAGAGGTGAGGAATGCCAAAAGAAAGCCTGCAAAAGAAGATAGGTCGAGTCCGTCCACCGCGTGTGCAGATTACCTATGACGTCGAGACGGGCGGAGCGATCGAGAAGAAAGAACTGCCCTTCGTAGTGGGTGTTCTCGCCGATCTATCCGGCCAACCGGAAAAACCGTTGCCTGCGGTGAAAGACCGCAATTTCGTCGAGGTCGATAGAGACAACTTCGACAAAGTCCTGGCAAAGATGGCGCCGCGGCTTGTCTTTAAGACCGATAACAAGCTCACCAATGACGACACAAAGATCGGCGTGGAATTGAAGTTCTCAAACATGGAGGACTTCGAGCCGCAGAACGTCGCAGAGCAGGTTGAGCCGCTTAGGAAACTAATTGAGCTGCGGCGTAAGCTGTCGAACCTGCGAAGCAGCCTGTATGGAAACGACAAGCTCGAGAAGATGCTGCAGCAAATACTCAATGACGACGAAGAATTGAATAAGCTGCGCACCGAAGTCGGGTTGCCCGAGCCGGATGGCGGGGCGGGAGGGGGGCAATAGCATGGCAGATGCTTTAGCGGGACAGGCTGGTCAGGTGGCCGTCAGTGAAACTGAAGGCAGTTTACTGGACAAAATCCTCAAAGAGGGGCGGTTAGCACCGACAAACGAGGAGCGTGGCGTGGCCACGCAGTGGGTCGAAGCCCTGGTGGAGCAAGTTCTCACTCGGGAAATGACAGTTTCTGCCGATACAGAGGCGATGCTGAACGCCCGGATTGCTGCCATCGACCAAGCTCTCACCAACCAGCTCAATGAAATCATGCACGCTGAGCCGTTTCAAAAACTCGAGGCTGCATGGCGAGGGTTGAAGTATCTCGTATTCCAGACCGAAACCTCGACGATGCTGAAGATCAAAGTGATGAATATCTCCAAGGGTGATCTTCTTAAGGATCTTCGCAAGGCCTCTGAATTCGACCAGAGCGCAACCTTCAAGAAAGTGCACGACGAAGGTTACGGCGTCCTGGGTGGTGCCCCGTTCGGCGCATTAGTGGGCGACTATGAATTCGGCCGGCATCCAGACGACCTGGAAGTGCTGGAGAAGATTTCGAACATCGCGGCTGCTGCGCACGCTCCCTTCCTCTCGGCGGCCAGCACAAAGATGTTCAATTGGGATAGCTATACGGAGCTATCCGGACCGCGTGATCTAGCCAAGATCTTTGACAATGACGCTTACATTCGTTGGAAGTCCTTCCGGGAAAGCGACGATTCCCGGTACGTCGGACTCGCTCTGCCGCATGTTCTCATGCGCCTGCCGTATGGCAAAGAAACAGCTCCTGTTGAGGCCTTTGACTTCGAAGAAAATGTAGATGGCAAAGATCACAGCAAATATCTTTGGGGAAACGCGGCCTATGCTCTTGCTGCTCGCGTGACCGATGCCTTTGCGCGCTATGAATGGTGTGCCGCCATCCGCGGAGTCGAAGGCGGTGGCTTGGTCGAGGGTTTACCCACGCATACCTTCACGACCGACGATGGCGATATCGCCGTGAAATGCCCAACCGAAATCGCCATTACCGATCGCAGGGAGAACGAATTCGCAAAGCTCGGATTCATACCGCTCTGCTATTACAAAGGCACAGATCGTGCGGCATTTATCGGTACGCAGTCTGCCCAGAAGCCAACCGTATACCTCAGTGACGATGCCAATGCGAACGCACGTCTTTCCGCGCAGCTGCAGTACATCTTCGCAGTGTCGCGATTTGCCCACTATATCAAGGCCATGATGAGGGATAAGCTCGGCTCCTTCATGTCACGGGAGCAGTGTGAGCAGTTCTTGAATCAGTGGATTTCAAATTATGTATTACTGGACGACTTCGCGGGTCAGGACCAGAAAGCGAAGTTTCCTTTGCGGGAAGCCCGGATTGAGGTCTCGGAGATTGCGGGCAAACCGGGTGCATATAACGCCGTGGCGTATTTGCGCCCCCATTTCCAACTCGACGAACTGACTGTTTCTCTCCGGCTGGTTGCCAAGCTACCCGCCAAGGCGTAGACGAGCGAGGCTGGCGTCGAACAGGCCAGGACAGGTGTTTTCACAACCTTATTTCAGGAAGAGGAAAGCATGGCTAGCGATATTTACTTGCAGATCGACGGTCTCAAAGGCGAGAGCACCGATTCAGAACACAAAGACTGGATCGAAATCCACTCCTTCAACCACTCCATTTCTCAACCCGCGTCGGCGACCGCGAATTCCGCCGGCGGTGGAACGACCAGCCGTTGTCAACACCAGGACTACTCAATCAGCAAGTATATAGACCTGGCGTCGCCCAAACTCTATGAATTGGCCTGCAGCGGTAAGCACATTAAGGACGTGACCATCGAGATGATGCGTGCTTCCGGCGACAAGCGAGTGAAATACATGGTAGTGAAAATGGAGCAGGTAGTTATCTCCCACGTCGCGCCGTCCGGGGGGTCAGACTTTCCAAGTGAATCCGTCAGCTTCAACTACGGCACGATCAAGTGGACATACACGCAGCAGAAACGTGCCGACGGAAGCCAGGGCGGAAATGCGGCAGGTGGCTGGAGCCTGGTTGAGAACAAGGTATCCGCTTAGTCTTAAGTTCGGCTGGTAGTCCGCGCCCCTTGTACAGCTCAATGACCAGGATAGAGGTGCTGAAATGGCCGGCATTGAATTGCTCGAGGTCGGTCCGCTTTCAGTAGCAATCAAGCAGGTTGCTGAAGATGTGCGGGTAAAGCCTGCCAACGTGGCAGCGCGCACTTTTTACTTTGAACTATTGTGCCTGAATGGCGACTTGGAGAGAGCGGCCAAGCAGCTGGAAGTTCTCAGCGCCGCGAACTCTGAGCTTGGGGTCGGCATATATCTCGGCGCCATACAGGCAGAAAGAGAGCGACGGCAATTTTTCCACGGTGGTCTCAAGCCGCGCATCGTCGGAGAAGCGCCACTTGCGCCTGCCTACATCGAAGCCATCGAAAGCTACGCAGCCGGGGATTCGGCCACCGCAGCGAAGCTACTTGAGGATGCTACAGAAACCAGCGAACCCCCAAGCGGTATTCTGAACGGAAACGAAGTTACTGGGCTGAGCGAAACAAGTGATTTGCTGGGACCATTCCTTGAAGTTGTCATGGATGGTCACTACGCGTGGATTCAGTGGGACGCGATCAGATCGCTTTCCATTCCTCAGCCAAAATACCTGCGCGACACAGTATGGTCCCCCATCTCGTTGCAGCTGTCTTCAGGTGGTCACGGTGAGGCCCTGGTGTTCTCACTCTATGTGGATTCTCAACTGCAAGAAGACGATTTGAAGTTAGGTCGCAAGACAATTTGGCCGTCTGATCCCCACGGCTTCACGGTGGCCTACGGGCAAAAGGTGATCACGACGGACCAGGAGGACTGCGCCATCCTGGACATGCGCAGCCTTGAGGTGTTGCCGTGCCGGTGATACGAGTCGTCGATGAGGGAATACTGACTCCGATTTCAAAGGAAAAGCCCTGCGGCGATGACTTGAGAGCGATGAGGGATTGGGTCGAAATTCGCAAGACTCGGCCAAACCTTGACGACGTAGCCGACAAGCGGGATTGGCAACCCGCCAATCCAGTCAAGACCGACTGGTCTATCTACAAGCAGCTGATCGAGAAGGCCTTGTGCACCAAGACGAAAGACGTGGAATTAGGGGTGTTTCTCGTCGATGCTTGTGCACATCTTCACGGGTTTGCGGGGATGCGGGACGGCATTTGGGCCGTGCGCGAACTGCTGGCCGAGTTTGCCGATAAGGGCCTCTATCCCCTGCCCGAAGAAGACAATTTGGAGGCGCGCTACGGAAAGCTGGAGTGGATGAATGAAAAACTCGCCGACCTCGTGCGGGAAATTCCCATCACCATGCGGCCCGCGCCGGCAATGAACTACTCGCTTAATTATCGCGAGGAAGCCATGCGCCCAAAAGGCATGATCACGGCAGCGGAATTTGAATCTGCTGTGGCTGCAGGCAGTAGCGAGCGCTATCAATTACTGAATACGGAGATTCGGGAAGCTCGCGCCGAATTCGAGCTATTCGAGCAGGTCGTATCCAGTCAGTTCGGGCCGGAGGCGCTCTCGTTTGTAAGTTCCAAACAGGCGCTGCAAGACTGCGAACTGGCAATCGATAGCATTTTGCGTAAGAAGCTGGGCTCGACCAGTAACAGTGGGGCGGGGAACACTGGTATAGGGAACGCCACCCTGGCACCCTACCAGTATGCTCCGTTGCCCACTCCTAACGGCACAGAAGGCTCAGCAAACGATTTGTGGGCCGACGCAGAGCGCAGGGCCAGGTCAGGAGATTTGGACAACGCGCTATCCACGATGGCCGGCCTGGCTGCCGCTGAGCCGAATGGCCGCGTGCGCTTCCAGCGCAAGCTCTTGCTCGCGGACATTTGCCTCCAGACCAACCGCCATAAATTGGCGACGTCGATTTTGGAGGAGCTGAACGAGTTGGTGGAGACGCACAAGCTTACCGCCTGGGAGACCTCAAACCTGGTGGGTGCCGTCTGGGCTCGACTGGTTCGGTGTTACCGCCAACAGAATGGATCCGGGGGCGCAAACAAGGAAAAGGCAATGGAGTTTTTCTTGAAGTTGAGCCGATTGGATCCCTGGCAGGCCCTCGCCATAGGCGAGCCCACGGAGCAGGACTAAATGGCGTACGTTGCAGAGTTTGTGCCAACCATCCTCGACCGCTTGGTCTCTCCACGGCAATCTGTCGGCGAGATCGGGACCGGGCGCGGGAGCGAGGAAGAGCAGTTCGCCGCTTCCATCGCGCGTGACTTGCATGCTCTATTGAACACTCGCCGGGAGGAACTTCTGGTGCCGGCCGCGTTCGAACAGACGGCAACGTCTATTGTTAACTTCGGTGTCCCGGATTTTAGCAAGTGTGGCAACCTGCGGTTTAGCGCCGACCAGCAGAGACTTTGCAAGTGGATCGAAGAGGCAATTCGGATTTTCGAGCCACGGCTGCGGAATATCACGGTTCGCGTGTTGGACAGCGAAAACGTAACCCCGGTCTTGCGCTTTCGCGTGGAGGCCAAGGCCGAATTGATTTCCGATCGCTTGTCATTCGACATGGGATTAAAGAGAGATACCGGCGAGTTAGCCGTTGCTGAGAGCTAGACGATGGTCAGTGAACTGCTTCCTTATTACGAGCGCGAGCTGGTGTTCATCCGCAAGATGGCCTGGGAGTTCGCCGAGCAGTATCCGGAGCGCGCAGCAGCTCTGAAGC
The DNA here is from genome assembly GCA_963711525.1 of uncultured Acidobacteriaceae bacterium. Classification (GTDB taxonomy): domain Bacteria; phylum Acidobacteriota; class Terriglobia; order Terriglobales; family Acidobacteriaceae; genus PALSA-350. The sequence goes on from CAVQEO010000002.1 coordinate 489,730, forward strand.
TGACTCGGAATGGCTGTGAGGATCCGCACGTTGAGCGGATGATTGAAGCATTTGCACTGATCGCCGGGCGCATTCAACGGAAACTCGATACTGAATTTCCTGAGATTACCCAAGCCCTTCTCGACCTGCTCTATCCCCACTTCCTGCGTCCCGTCCCTTCCATGGCGATTGCGCAGTTCGAAGTGGATCCGGAGCAGAGCAAAATCGCAACCGGGTATGTTATCCCGCGAAGTGCGATCACCTATACTGAGCCCGTTGGGGGTATACAGTGCCGGTTTAGAACAGCCTACCCCACCCGGCTATGGCCCCTTGCGGTCATGTCCGCAGGTTTTAGCCGTTCCGCAAATGTACCCGGCGGCATAAGCGGTTCGGATGCGCCGTACGCAATACGCATTGAGCTGCAGGCCCTGGGAGCCGCCAAGTTGTCTGCGTTGCGGCTCACAGATCTTCGCTTTCACGTGGGCGGCGACGTTCAGGCTGCCCACTGGATTTACGAGTTATTGTTCAACAACGTCAGTCGTATCCTGCTTCGCTACACAGATAAGAACCGGAAGAAGCATACCGAAACCTTGCCGCCGGAGGCGATTCTCCAGGTCGGGTTCGAGCGCGACGAAGGTGTGCTGCCCTACGCTGACACCAGCTTCCAGGGCTACCGTCTTCTCCAGGAGTATTTTTGCTTTCCACAAAAATTCCTGTTTTTCGATCTGGCGAACCTGCCTCCGATCTTCAACGGAGAGCAGGACAACCGCTTTGAAATCGTCATCTTATTGAAAGAATTTCAGCGCCCCGATCGCGCAACACTTCTGGAAAGCTCAGTCGACGCAGGTACATTCCAGCTAGGTTGCGTGCCCGTGGTGAATTTGTTCGAGCATTGTGCCGAGCCCATCCGTGTTTCCCACGCCAAGACGGAATACAAGATCATTCCTGACCTGCACATGCCAATGGCGCTGGAAGTTTATTCCGTGAACCGGGTCTCCTCAGTCTCTCAATACCTGAAAGAACCGAAAGATTACCGGCCTTTTTACTCCTTTCGCCATGGCGAGCAAGACTCCGCCGAGGAGGCTTTCTGGTATGCCACCCGGCGCCCGTCCGAAAACAATGGAGACATGGGGACCGATGTTTACCTCTCTCTGGTAGATGGAAGTTTCAAGCCCAGCATGCCCGCCGCTGAGTCCATTACGGCGTATGTTACCTGTTCAAACAGAGACCTCCCAGCACGCCTGGCTGTGAGTGGGAAGTGGGGCGAGCTCGGTCTTGAAACTGGAGAGATTGTCAGAGCAAGAGTGTTGCATGGCCCGACCAAGGCAGTTCGTGCGCCGTTAGGCCGTAGCCTGGAGTGGCGCCTGATCTCTCACCTTTCCCTGAATCACCTGTCGCTGGTGGAAGGCGGAGTCGACGCACTTCGAGAAATACTCGGACTCTACCAAATGGGGGCGAGTCCATCGGTAGCTCGCCAGATTGCCGGCCTTACCGCAATCCGTAGCAGCCGCCGAATGGCCCGGCTGGATTCCGAATACGGCCTGGTATTTTGCCAGGGCACGGCAATCGACGCCGAGTTAGACGAGGAGCTGTTCGCGGGCAACGGGCCTTATCTTCTGGCCACCGTTCTGGAGCGCTTTCTTGGTTTGTACTGTGCCGTTAATTCATTTACCCAACTGCGCGTTTCCACGCGGCAGCGAAAGGGAGTCGTCTGGCAATGGTCGCCTCGAGCTGGGGAACAAGTCGTAGTGTAGAGGATTCTCTATTCACTGCGGCCAGCGAAATTGACTTCTTTCAGGCAGTGCAGCTGCTCACGCGTCTCTATGTCGAGCGGCATCCAGGGGCCGATCTTCGTCAATCCGAGGTGGTACGTTTTGCTGCGTTAAACTCCCTGGCTTTTCCGGCGAGTGCGATTGCCGGTATCGATCAGCATGGCGATGAGCCACCGCGCATGACGGTCACCTTTATGGGAATGACTGGTCCGCAAGGTGTGCTACCCGTTACCTATACCGAGACTGCCGTCGATCAGGCAGCCTTTGGTGACACGGCCTTTGCTGATTTTCTTGACCTCTTCAACCACCGCTTGACCTGGCTCTTCTACCAGGCGTGGGAAAAGCACCACTTCGCCATCGGGTACGAACAAGCGCGCAGCGGCATCTCGGCGCAGGATGCCGTCACCTCATACCTTTTCGATTTCGTTGGCATGGGTACGAAAGGCCTTCGGGGAAAGCTGCCGTTTCCGGACCTTGCCCTGCTGAGGTATGCCGGGCTGCTTTCGCAGAGGCCTCACTCCGCTGAGGCATTGCGCGCCCTCTTACATGATTACTTCGGGTTACCAGTAAAAATAGAACAGTTTCTGGGAACGTGGCATACACTCGATGCTGACGATTTGTGCTATCTGGGGCTCCGCAATCCTCAGAGCCAATTGGGACAGGGTGCAGTGGCAGGGGATGCTGTGTGGACCATGCAGGGCCTGATCCGGCTGGTCTTCGGTCCACTGACAGCAAACGAATTTCAAAGTCTGCTCCCCAATCAGGCGCGCTTCAAAGAGGCTGCGGCGCTTACTCGCTGGTTTCTCGGGCCCACCCTGGAATTCGAAATACAGCCCACGGTTAATCGGGACGAAGTGCCGCCATGCCGATTGGGCGATGAAACATTCGACTTTGCCGGCAAGAAGCTGGCCGGGACGCGGCTTGGCTGGTCTGGATGGCTGGTGACGGAGCCGTTTGTCCAGCCGGCAAGCGACGCAATTTTCAAAGAACACGAGTTAGTCGCAGTGGAGGCTTGAGATGGCATTAAGTCGAGAAGGCTTGGTCGCGAAGCTGAATGCCACCAGTCGGTCGGCGCTGGAAGAAGCAGCGAGACTCTGCGTGGCAAGAACGCATTACGAGGTAGATATCGAGCACTATCTGTTGAAGCTCGCGGAGATGTCGGACGCCGACGTCGCGGCAATCTTCCGCCACTTCGAAATCGAAGCGTCCCGGGTATCTCGTGACCTCACCCGCGCTCTCGATCGGATGAAGTCCGGGAACTCACGCAATCCGGCGATTTCTCCACGCATCGTTAAGCTGCTGTCCGAAGCTTGGAGTCTGGGTTCACTTGAATACAGCGCCACCCAAATCCGGTCGGCCTTTATCTTGACAGCCCTCCTCACCAGCGAAAGCCTCTCGCATTTTGCCACGACCAGTTGTCCGGAGCTCGCTAAGATCTCGGTTGAATCGCTACGGGGCGAGCTCCTTTCCATTTGTGCAAATTCCGTTGAGGACTTGTCTGGATTCTTGAAGAAGGAAGAAGGGGGAGCTTCAGACGAGGAGAGCGTGCCCACCGGCCCTCCCTCGGCGCAAAAGAGTCTCGATCAGTTCACCATCAATCTTTCGGCCGCAGCCAAGGCCGGGAAAATCGACCCTGTATTGGGGCGCGACTTCGAAGTGCGGCAAATCATCGACATTCTCACCCGCAGAAGGCAGAACAATCCCATCCTCACCGGCGAAGCCGGGGTGGGGAAGACAGCAGTGGTCGAGGGCTTCGCCCGGCGCATAGCCGCTGGGGATGTTCCACCGTCCCTGCAAGGAGTTGAGGTAAGAACGCTTGATCTTGGCCTGCTGCAGGCCGGAGCCGGCATCAAGGGCGAGTTCGAAAATCGCCTGAAGAATGTCATCGCCGAGGTCAAGGCCTCACCAACACCGATCATTTTGTTCATTGACGAGGCGCATACCATGATCGGTGCCGGCGGCCAGGCAGGCCAGAACGACGCCGCCAATCTGCTCAAACCTGCATTGGCGCGCGGGGAGCTGCGAACCATCGCTGCCACAACATGGTCTGAATACAAGAAATACTTCGAGAAGGATGCCGCCCTTGCCCGCCGATTCCAGGTTGTCAAGGTGGAGGAACCGACCGAGGAGCAGGCGGATGGAATGCTGCGTGGCGTGAAGTCGACGCTCGAAAAGCACCACAAGGTGACGATCCTGGATGAAGCGGTAACCACTGCCGTTCGTTTGTCTCAGCGCTACATCTCCGGACGGCAACTTCCTGACAAAGCGGTAAGTGTTCTGGATACGGCCTGTGCCCGTGTGTCGCTAGCCTTGAATGCCACGCCTGCGTCGCTCGAAGATGCACGGCGCCAGATCGAATCCATCGAGACTCAGCTTGGAATCCTGGAGCGGGAAAGCGCAACCGGCACTGATCACGCGGAACGGCTACTCAAGCTGCTCTCTGACAAAGAAGCAGCAAATGCCCGCGTGACTGAGCTACAAGCTCGGGTGGAGCAGGAGCGCAAGGTTATCCAGCAAATGATTGCATTGCGCAGCAAAATCGAGGGAATTGTCGCCGAGAAGCGGCAACCAGTCCCAGGGGCAGCAGGTGCGGGGACAGCTCCGGCGGCGACAGCAACATCTTTTCCTGCGGAGCAGGGCTCCGAAAGCGTCGAAAATATGCGCGTCGAACTGGCGAATCTCGCTACGGAGCTTGCCACCATCCAAGGCGAAAACCCGCTTGTCCGGCCCTACGTCGATGGCGGCACCATCGCCGAAGTCATCGCCGGCTGGACTGGCATCCCCGTTGGCAAGATGTTGAAAGACGAGATCCAAACTGTATTGAGACTCAAGGGTCTGCTGGCACAAAGGGTCATTGGGCAAGACCATGCGCTCCAAGCGATCAGTCAAAGAATCCAAACCGCTCGCGCCGGGTTGGACGATCCGAAGCGGCCGGTTGGCGTGTTCCTGCTAGTGGGGCCTAGTGGAGTAGGAAAAACCGAGACCGCGTTGGCCTTGGCCGATACCTTGTACGGCGGTGAGCGCAACCTGGTGACCATCAACATGTCGGAATACCAGGAGGCGCATTCCATTTCCGGATTAAAGGGATCACCTCCCGGATACGTGGGCTACGGAGAGGGCGGCGTGCTCACAGAGGCAATTCGGCGGAAGCCTTATTGCGTCGTGCTACTGGATGAGATGGAGAAAGCGCATACCGACGTAATGGAGCTCTTTTATCAGGTCTTCGATAAGGGCTTTATGGAGGACGCCGAGGGCCGGGACGTCGATTTCAAGAACACGGTAATCCTGATGACCTCGAACGTCGGTTCCGACCTCACCATGAAGCTGTGTGCTGATCCTGACACGCGGCCTGAGCCGTCGGCACTTGCAGAGGTGCTGGCTCCCGAGCTGCGCAAAATCTTCAAGCCTGCGCTTTTAGGCCGCTTGATCGTGGTTCCTTACTACCCGGTGGACGATGCGTCGTTGCGCACGATCATTGGACTCAAACTTGGACAGATTGGGCGGCGTTTGCAGGAGAGTCAGCATATACCCTTCACTTACTCGGAAGAGCTTGTTTCTGAGGTTGTGCGACGTTGTACTGAAGTAGAAAGCGGAGCGCGCAATGTGGATCACATCCTGACCGGTACGCTCCTGCCCGAGATCTCGAGCGAGATGCTCTCGCGCATGGTCATCGGTGAACCGCTCAGCAAGGTAAATGTAACCGCCAAACCGGGACAGGGATTCCAGTACGAGATCGCATAACGAATATGGCTGCTCATCGCAAAGATTGTCCGCTATTACACACCGAGGGATTCATCCGCGTCATGGATGGCACCGAGTGCCGCATGCCCAGCCCCCTCCCAGGCCCTTTGCGCGCTTACTGGGATCCTCCACCGGTGGCAATTTTGCGAGACAGCAGAGCCCAGGAAGGAAGATTTTGCTGGTCCATGTTTGAGTTAGTTACCTCTGGATTTGCTGACGCCCCAATGGGAGGGACAAATAAGTCCACGAAGGGCACCGCTTCAGCCGTGCCGTCACATATCGGGCTTGATGAGGCCTTTAGGCCCTGAGGTGCAGTTTTTTCAAGGGCCGAGGAGTATTCGCTGCAGTATGGAGCCTGAAAACGGTTAGTGCGGGAACTGATATATGGCAATAACGCAAGCGACTCGTGAAGTCTCGATCGACACCCCGCTGGGCGAGGATGTGCTCTTACTACGCTCCTTCCGCGGCCAGGAGACCATGTCGGGATTATTCACCTTCGACTTGGAACTCGTTTCTGAGGATCCCTCCATCAACTACGATGACATCGTCGGGAAGGCCACCACGATTAGCGTGAAGCTTGCCGACGGCTCGCCACGATATTGGAACGGTTTCGTAAGCCGGTTTGTTCAGGCCGAGCGGGATGAGAACGTATCCGCCTATCGGGCGAAGGTGGTTCCCTGGTTATGGTTTCTAGATCAGACCACCGACTGCCGTATCTTCCAGAACAAGGCCGTGCCGGACATCATCAAGCAGATTTTTCAGGAATATGGCTTTAATGACTTTACCTTTCGGCTGTATGGAGAATTCGTCAAGCGGGACTACTGCGTGCAGTATCGCGAGTCCGATTTCAATTACGTTTCCCGGCTGATGGAAGAAGAGGGTATCTTCTACTACTTCGAGCATGAGCAGGGCAAGCACACGATGGTGCTTGGGAACGACCCCTCTGCCCACAAGGAGTGTCCCGATCAGGCGACAGGCCGCTATGAGGGAACTTCCGGCGGCTGGCGAGGCGATGACGTCATCCTGTCCTGGCTACAGGAGCAGGAACTCCGACCCGGTGTGTACACCGCCACGGACTACAACTTCGAGACGCCTTCGACGAGCCTGCAGTCTTCCGTCAGCGGAAAAGAGAAGTGGGAGGTTTACGACTTTCCCGGTGACTACACAAAGCGTGCCGACGGTGATCGCCTGGTGCGCGTCCGGCTGCAGGAGCAGCAAATGCCCCAGTCTGTTGCCCGCGGTACCAGCGACTGCCGGGCTTTTGGCGTTGGCTACAAATTCAAGCTAACCGACCACTACCGCGACGACTTAAACCAGGAGTATGTGCTTACCGCCCTCCATCACTCCGTACGCAATAACACGGGATACATCAGTGGCTCATCGGACCCCGAGGAACCAGTTTATGAAAATACCTTTGAGTGCGTGCCGGCCACGACGCCGATACGTCCAGTGCGGCGCACTCCAGTTCCCGTGGTCCAGGGTTGCCAGACTGGAGTCGTCGTCGGGCCGTCAGGTGAGGAGATCTTCACCGACAAGTACGGCCGGGTGAAGGTGCAATTCTACTGGGATCGCGAAGGCAAGAAGAACGAAAACAGCTCCTGCTGGATGCGCGTATCGTATCCCTGGGCCGGGAAAAGCTGGGGCGGCATCCACATACCCCGTATAGGCCAGGAAGTGATCGTCGACTTCATCGAAGGCGATCCGGATCGGCCGATCATCACCGGCCGCACCTACAATGCCGGGCAAATGCCCCCATGGGACCTTCCAGGGAAAAAGAACATAAGCGGATACAAATCGAACAGCACCAAGGGAGGCGGAGGGTATAACGAAATCTCCTTTGATGACACGAAGGGTACGGAGCTGATTCAGGTCCACGGTCAGTACGACATGGACACGAAAATTGAGCACGACGAGCGCCGCCACGTCCTCAACAACCGAACGAAGAATGTCGATGTGAACGAATCAAGTACGATCGGGAACAATCGAACCGAAGTTGTGGGCGTAAATGAGAAGATTTCCATCGGCAGCAACCGCACGGAGACCGTCGGGGCAAACGAGATGATCACGGTCGCGCTCACCCGAACGCGGAACGTCGGGGTCAACGAGATGGTAAATATCGGCGGCGCGCAAGAGATCACGATCGGCGGTCTCCAGGCCCTGACTATAGGCCTCACTCGTGCAAAAACGATCGGTGTCAGCGAGGTTGTTACCATCGGAACAACCCAGACAATCAGCGTCGGTGCTGCGCAGACGGTGAATGTCGGTGCCGATCAATCCACAACGATCGGCGCGGGTCAAACCATCAACATCGCCGCCGATTTGGCTGAGACGATCGGTCAGAATCACAGTGAGAACACTTCGCAAAATCGATCAGCCTCTATTGGACAAAACGACGACCTGCAAGTAGGCAAGGTTCTGTCAATCCAGGCGGGGGACGAAATTAATATCTCCACCGGTCAAGCCTCAATTTCGATGAAGAAGGACGGAACAATCACCATCCAAGGTAAGGACATCACAGTCAAGGGCTCTGGCAAGATTGCAATCGAGGCGAGCAGCGACGTGACGATAAAGGGTAGCAAGATTCTGCAAAACTAAGTTCGGCGTTTCGAGGCGCTTAGGGAGAGGCTGAAATGAATCCGCTGGAAAAACAAAGCGAGCACCGGGTATCGCGGGAAGAAGGTGCAGCACGGTCGAACTCTGTTACGCTCGACCAGATCATCGCTGAGCCCAGCGATTCGCGTCCCGACCGGGACGGAGGCGCCCCTCCCCTGGGTACCGTGTCCGTGGGACGAATTGTGGCAATGCAACAAGCAGTCGCTCTGGTCGATTTTCCAGCCAACACTTCGGGCGCCTTGGTTCAAGCCCGCACATTGGTACCGGTAAGCCAAAGCGAAATTGGGAGGGAAGTAGCGTTAGCTTTTGAAGAGAGCGATCCTGCGAAGCCACTCATCCTCGGATTGCTGCAGGTTGCGACCAGGTACGATTCGGAACGCGGCGAGCCCCAACAACCAGTCGAGGTCGAGATCGACGAAGATGTCTTGACGCTGACTGCTAAGAGAGAGATTACTCTCCGCTGTGGTAAGGCTAGCATCACCCTGACCAACGCCGGAAAAGTCCTCATCCGTGGCGCATATCTGCTAAGTCGATCCTCGGGCGTGAATCGGATCAAAGGCGGATCCGTACAGATCAACTGACAAGATCCAGTGAGAACGATGCATGCAACTCCTCAACGCGACGCAGATGCGAGCCGGTTACACGATGGGGATGAATCCCGACGGTCGTGAATCGCTCGTTGTGGCAGTCAAAGGAACCTTCAATCTGCCGCGGAACGGAGAGGAGCCACAGCTTGCAGCAAACCAAGTGCCCCTGGTGGACTCCGATGCCTTTACGGGTGAACCTGGTTTTTCTGCGCCGCTCTATGAATCGGACTACGCCGCTGTAAAACCGCGTTGCGATGTGCTCCTGAACGGTAGCGCCTACGCTCCGGGCGGGCGTCCCGCAAAAAGGGTTACAGTTTCACTCCAGGTCGGCTCTGTCGGAAAGTCCTTCGACGTCGTTGGTAATCGAGTTTGGTTGGGCGCCATCTTCGGAGTCATGTCGAGCCCAATTGAACCCTTCACAGTGATGCCAATCTCGTATGACAACGCATTTGGCGGGATTGATATAGCGCATGCTGATCCGGCCAAGCATCGCTACTGCGAAACCAATCATGCCGGCGTAGGTTTCCACCAGCAGACGGAACGCGAATTTATCGATGGCGCACCGCTGCCAAACACCGAAGAATTAGGACGCCCTGTGAATGATCCTCGCGGATCATACCAGCCAATGTCCTTCGGACCTGTCGCCCGAGCATGGACACCAAGAATAAAGCTCGCAGGAACGTACGACCAGAATTGGATCGATAATACTTTTCCGTTTCTTCCTCCCAATTTTGACGATCGCTACTACCAGTGTGCGCCTGCTGATCAACAGATCGATTACCCCCGGGGCGGGGAAGAGGTTGTTCTCTCGAATCTGACTCCCGAGGGATACACATCGTTCCGGATTCCTGAAATGAATGTGCCCGTCTTGTTCTACATGAAGTATGGAGAGAACAAAGAGACGCAGGCGGTCGTCGATACCATCATAATCGAGCCTAACTTGCATCGCTTTACTATGACCTGGCGTTCGTGTCTTCCATTGCGCAGAAACATATTCGAGTTGGAGCAAGTGCTCGTCGGCGAAATGTCAAGAAGCTGGCATCGAGCACGTGAACTAGGTAAGGTCTACTACCCTTCTTTGGGCGCGCTAGTGGCAGACAAAGCGAGGATGTCGTAATATGCAGCCGCTCGCTCTGCTGGCTTCAGGGATGGTTACTGGTGTCGGTTTGGATGCGCCATCGTCGTGCGCTGCCATTCGCGGTGGAATCAACAATTTCACCGAGACGCGCTTCATGGACAATGGTGGCGAATGGATCATCGGCAGCCAGGTGCCCCTCGAACAACCTTGGCGTGGACTACAGAAACTTGTCCGAATGATTGCGTCGGCTACCTGGGAATGTCTCAGCTGGGCTGAAAATATGCCGGCGGAACTGATTCCGTTGCTCCTCTGCGTCGCCGAGGAGGGGCGGCCCGGGCGGCTTCAGGGACTGGACGACCAGCTCTTCCAAGACGTTCAGTCTGAACTGGGCCTGCGTTTCCATCCCAGTTCTCGCCTGGTTGCGCGTGGTCGGGTGGCTGGTGCTCTGGCGTTGGCCGAGGCCCGACGACTTATCTACGAAGAGCGGATCCGCTTTTGTATCATCGCGGGCGTGGACACCTTTCTGATACCTTCCACGCTGGCCGTATTCGAGTCGAAGAACCGTCTGCTAACGAGCAATAATCCTAACGGATTTATTCCCGGAGAAGCTGCTGCGGCCATCCTCGTCGGGCGGCCAAGCCCAATGGCGAAAGAGGAATTAGTCTGTCTTGGTATTGGAGCGGGGCAAGAAGACGCCACCATTGATTCAGAAGAACCGTTGCGAGCCGACGGCTTAGTGCAAGCGTTCAAATCTGCTTTCGCAGACGCTGGTTGTACGCTTGACGACCTCGATTTCCGTCTCACCGACTCCAATGGCGAGCAATATGGATTCAAGGAAGCTGCCTTAGCCATGACACGCACGTTGCGAGCGCGCAAAGATCGACTCGAAATCTGGCACCCTGCCGACTGTATCGGAGAAATCGGCGCCGCTATCGGACCTTGCCTCCTCGGGGTGGCTTTAGCAGCGGCACGCAAGCGCTATTCTCCCGGTCCCAGCGCTCTGTGTCATTTTAGCAGCGACAACGGTGAGCGCCTTGCGCTCATCTTATCCAGTCGAAACGGAGGCAATATCTGATGGGCTGTGCAGTTTACGCCAACGGCATGTCCATCGCATGCAAAGCAGCGGCTGGGAAGACGATCGCTGCTATGCCTGACGTGTGCCTCAGCCCGCCTACACCGCCGGCTGGACCGCTTCCCGTACCCTATCCGAATACCGCGATGGCCAGCGACACGACCAAAGGTAGCAAGACAGTGCAAATCGGGGGCGAGGAAGTCATGTTGAAGGACCAGTCCACGTTCAAGAAGAGTACGGGGGACGAAGCAGCCACGAAGAGTTTGGGGATGGGTGTCGTGTCTCACCAAATTCAGGGGGAAGTAAGCTTCGCTGCTTGGTCGATGGACGTGAAGTTTGAGGGAGAGAACGTACCGCGCCACCTCGACATTACCCTGCACAACGAAATGTGCATCCCGGCAAATACACCTCCGTGGCCGTATATCGATACGCAGTCCATTGATGTTAGCCATCCGTGCCATGCATCTGTACAAAATGAAAAGGCCGCCTGTGCTCCGCCGGGTTCAACGGTGCATATGGAACCAAACGAGAAAGGCCAGATGGTTCAAAAAGGTATGGATTGCACGGAGCCTTGCAAGGCAGCGAGGGCCTGCTCTCTCCCCAGGAAGAAAGATGATAAGACTGCTTGTTGCCACGCCGACACAACCGGGGATCATTTGGTTGAGGTTGGCTGTTTCACACAGACAGGAACTCGAGGCGGATTGGATATTGGTGCGAAGGCAGTGCTAGATGCGATCCCAGACTTTTCCATGGATCTTGCCGCGCCAAAATCCCGTCCCCGTCGCCTCTCAGAATTCGAAGGCTATGACGACGAGGAGGCGCCTACTGCTTGTGCAAATTCAGATGGTAGCAAGGGAAAACATGGTCGGATGCAGGCAGAACGAGATCGCATAAAGCGGCAGTGTCGAAACTTACAAAAAGGAGTGCCACTTAACATTTACCCAACTGGTGAGGAATCCTTTTGGACGTACGACCAAGCAGCAGCAGCAGGGGCAAAATCGCACAAAAAAGAAAACACGCAATGCAATGAAGCCTGTACTCGAGCGCAACTGGATGCATATCACCAAGGGATCCTCTCCGGTCAAACAAAGAAACAAAAGAATTCCACACCCGTAAGAACCTATCTGCCAACTAGGTAACGGATTGTGCTGGAGAGTTTTATGAGTCTACCTCTTGTCTTTTCGGATGGGGTTTCCCTCGGCCCAGGACACTGCCTAGTCATTGTGGATCCTGTCATGGACGGCTTGAGTGAAGAAGTTACCGCGAATAGCGTAGTCCTCGAATGGTCGCAAGAGCGCGGAATGACCGCCATCAAGTTTGATTACCCTCTTTCCCGGATAGCTTTTTTGCCTGAGCCTGAATCGCAGGCTATCGTGAGTGGTCGCTTGGGGTTTATCGGCCTGATTCAGGACCGTAGGGTTATTGAAGAGCTAATAGAAGGTCCCCAAGCTGAGGGATTTATTCGTGATCTCAGGGTGATAGATCAACATGTTTACGCGACAGGTATGGGGCGTCAGGTCTATCGTCGCGCGAGTCGTGGAAAGTGGCTGCCGTTCCATCGTGGGCTTATCAGGTCCCCGGCTGACTATCTTGATATAACCGGGTTTAATGCGATTGACGGTCTTTCTGAAGAGGATATTTATGCGGTTGGTTTTGGCGGAGACATTTTCCACTGTGCAACAGGGGAATGGAGAGAGATAGCAAGTCCCACAAACCTGATCCTCGAACGTGTTTGTGCAATGAAACGCGACTTAGTGTTTGCCGCTGGCCAATCTGGTGTTTTGCTGCGGGGCCATCACGATGCATGGGAAGCAATTGACCAAGCCGAGACTAGCAGTGACTTCTGGGGGCTAGAATGCTTTAGAGGCCGAACCTATCTAGCGACGAATGAGGGAATATTTCGGCTTAATGATCGTGATGAACTGGAAACAGTAGACCTTGGCCTTCCAGGTCCTCGTACATACTCCCAACTCCATGCTGGCAAAGGCGCTCTATGGTCCTTTGGTCCTAGACATCTCTCCTGGACAGAGGACGGTGAAAGCTGGAATGATGCGGTGATCCGATGAGACCTCCAACCAAAATCATCTGGCAAGTTGTAGGGCAACACGCGGAAGAAGTCGTGTTTTTATGGAGTTTGCGGGATTTGGCTGTCTACCAGCCAAACTATACGCTGTCGGATATCGAGAGGCTTGATCGGAGAATAGAGGCGCACATCGACGGCCTGCGCATAGCCGGCGATGACGGACGACGAGCCTGTGGAGAACCATCGAAATGGGAGGAACCTGGCGAAGTTTTCGTCTCCTCAGTCCTGGCTCTGGAAATGGGAGACTCATTTTGCATTCAACAGAAACTGAAGTCGCTCACCGGACAGCGCGAACTTCTATGCGGGCTGATTTCGGCGCTGGGCTGGACGCCTTTTGATCGAATCGAGAGCCACGCTAAGTGGCTTATCTCGGCGTCGCCACCGGCCGTACAGCACGTTGGCATCGCGGTGTTTGCCATTCACCGCAAAGATCCAGGTGAAATGTTGTCCAACTTGGTGAGAAGTGACGATTCGCTCCTGAAGGCCAGAGCATTGCGTGCGGTTGGCGAATTGGGCCGAATGGATCTCGTGCCTTTGATTCAGGCTGACCTGAAAGCTAAAGATGAAGTCTCTCGTTTCTGGGCCGCTTGGTCGATCGCCCTCGTTGCCGGGTCTACGAACGCAGTTCAGGATCTTCAATCGTTTGTCGAGTCCGCTGGTTCCTTCAGCGAAAGGGCCCTGCAGGTGATCCTTCGCCGACTCGATATCCGTCGCGCACACGATTGGAATCTTGAATTGGCAGAAAGCCAAAGAGCAGCCCGTATGTCCGTTATTGGAGCCGGGGTGATCGGGGATCCGGTTCTTATCCCCTGGCTGATCGAGAAGATGACAATTCCTCCCTTATCTCGTGTTGCTGGCGAAGCAGTCACGATGATCACCGGGGTCGACCTCGCTTACCAAAACCTTGATGACAAGAGACCAGATGGCTTCGAGTCTGGCCCGAATGACGAAGCCAGCGATGAAAATGTTGAGATGGATCAAGATTTGATGCTTCCATGGCCCAACGCAGGATTGATCGCGACTTGGTGGGACAAACACCAGGGCGAATTTCAAAATGGAGTACGTTATCTCCTGGGTAAGCCAATCCGGGAGGAGTGGATGTGGGAAGTCCTACGGGTAGGTCGTCAGCGACAACGATCCGCTGCGGCTTTGGAACTGGCAATCATGCGGCCAGGCGAACCGCTGTTTGAGGTCCGCGCTCCCGGGTTTCGTCAGCAAGAAATGCTGCAACGTTTGACTGCGAGCGATAACAGATGACCTAAAGAATTGTCGTCCACAGCAGGGCGGTGAAAACAAGCCGGAACCCAATTGCTGCTGCTGATTCTCCACTGCTCGGAGTTTCTGTTCCGCGTTTGAGCCCGGTCTGAGTTTGTTTCGCTAGGCGTGCACCTATTGCTATTTAAGCTTGCCTGAACTAATCTGATCTCCTTCTACTGCAATAAGATACAATAATTCCCCATGGGTGCGGGTCACCCAAACGGAGATTTATGACCCAACCAGCGGATGTAAGCCAAACGCTTACCCACGAACAGCTTCCGCGCCTTCACAACGTCACCAACGAAGTGGCCAAGATCTGCCGCGGGCAGTTGCGAACCTACCTGGACGCCCTGGCTCCCCTCTTTCGACCACGGCGCGTGCTCGGCAATCACATGGACGGCGCGGGAAGAGAAACCGTAACCAACGCCGACCAGAATTTCAACGAGCTCCGCGAAATCTACTTCAAGGCGTGCGCGCGCCCCTTTGACCTCCGCAAAGAGCTGCCCGCCCCCCTGGAGTCAGTGCCAACGCAAATCCAATTGTACGAATGGGAATACCAGTACGAAATCCGCACCGAGGGCGAACGCAAGTCCATCACCGTAGTGTCACCCCTTACCTGGGTGCTGGCCTATCCTTCAACCTACAGTCTCTCGATGATGCGCCAGGTCGTAGCAGGCAAACAGGAACGCGACGGGGAAGGAGTTCGCTCCTTCGTCCTGCGTGCCTGCCTGATGCACCAGCTTTTCGCGAAGCTACCTGAGCTGAGTACCTTATTCCAGGGCCTTCGCTATACGCTGGAGATTCGCAAATTGCCCCAGCTGGGAGAATTGCCCTTGGTCACGGTCTCCGCACCAGTGAATACCATCCGTCCCGCCGACGGCCTCCTGATGACCGCGACTGGATTATCAGGGCGTCCCGGTTTTGACGAGGTGCTGGACGAATATCAGGCTGCGCGTATCGCCGATCCGCTGCAAGCGCAAATCCTGAAAGTACTCGACGCCGCGAACGGCAAGCATATACAAGATTAGGTACTGAGGATGGCCGCGCCGTGACGAAACCGCACAAAGTCGTCTGGACCAAAGGCATGTTTCTTCTGCCCCAGCATTTCCAGGCGCAGGACGAGTACTTTGAACAATCGCTCCACGTTCGATCGGGAGCGTCTAATTTTGCAAACTGGGGCCTCAGCGGCATCGGCATCGACGAGGCCAGCCTGGTAAATGGGGTCTTCACCCTTCGCCACTGCGAAGGCATTCTTCCCGACGGTCTCATCTTCGAGATGCCGGTAACGGATGAACTCGCCCCCGGGCGCCAGATCGAGGAGTTCTTTCCTCCGACCCAGGAGTTACTGGACGTTTACCTGGCGATCCCCCAGGCCCGCCCATCCGCGAAAAACTACAGCATCACGTCGACGCCCGACTCCGCAAATGGCCACAGCGCAACCCGCTTCACCAGCGAAACGCGCATGGTCATCGATGCAACCTTGGGCACCGACGAAAAGGCAATCCAGGTGGGGAAGAAGTCGCTCCGACTGCTCTTCGGCGGCGAGAGCCTGGATGGTTTCACCGCCATGCGGATCGCGCAGATCCGCCGCAGCCCCGCCGGGACCTACGTCCTCGATCCTAAGTTCATTCCTCCTCTACTGGATATCGTGGCCAGCGAATACCTCATGATGCTCGCCCGTCGCCAGGTGGAAATCCTCACGGCGAAGAGTGCTTCTCTGGCAGCGCCGCGCCGGCAAAAGGGCCGCGAAGTTGCGGATTTCACCACCACCGAGGTAGCCAGCTTCTGGCTTCTCCACACCGTAAACTCCTACCTCCCCGAGCTGAAGCACATCTGGAAGGTGAGGCGAGGCCATCCGGACGTACTATACCGGGCGATGCTCCGGCTGGCCGGTGCGTTGACGACCTTTGCCGTGGAGGAGAATGTCCTCGATTTCCCAGATTACAGTCACGACAATCTTGGACCGTGCTTTGCCGCGCTGGATGTTCGAATCCGTAGTTTGCTGGAGAAAGTGCTTCCTCCCAAGTGCGTGGTTGTCCCGCTACTCCTCACAGACAAACTGATATGGACGGGAAGCGTCGTGGATGAACGCCATCTCAAGGATACGCAGTTTATCCTTTCGGTCAGTGCTCGACTGCCTGTGGACGAGCTAATTGCCAAGTTTCCCCGTCTTGCCAAGCTCTCATCGCCGAATGACATTGGACGGCTGGTCCGGCTTTCGCTGCCCGGCGTAGTTCTGCGTCACTTGCCGGCGCCCCCTGCGGCGGTCCCGGTCAAGCTCGACAACCAATACTTCGCGTTGGTGCAAAGCGGCTCCATTTGGGATGGGATTGCCCAGGCGCGAGCCCTGAGCCTTTTCGTGCCGGGAGAGATAGCAGACCCTAAAACGGAATTGCTGATCGTACTACCCTAATCGTCCTACTTCAGTCCTGCCAGAGGTCCACTAAACCTGACGCGACTTCAGCCGGCTCCGCAGCTGTCTGTACCTTTACCAGCACACAGGTAATGTTGTCGCTACTGCCGTTATTCTTTGCGGCCTCAATCAGATGCTGACAAGCGTCCTCATGGGAAGGGCACATCTCCAGAATCCGAAGTATCTCCCCTTCGGAAACCGGCCCGATCAAGCCATCCGTTGCCAGAAGAAACGAGTCGCCATCGTGGACACAGAGTTCCGTGATCTCCGGCTCGACCAAGGCGTGAGGCCCCAACGCACGGGTTAAAAAATTCTTGTAGGGAAGCTCGCGTACAGCTTCCTCGCTCAGGCCCGCACGCAGTTGCTCGGCCCCCACAGAGTGGTCTTCTGTGAGCGATTTCAAGGAGTTGTCGCGTAACAAGTAGACGCGGCTATCTCCGACGTGTGCAACGGTGGCCATAGGGGACTCGATGAGAACCGCCGCAACCGTGGTTCCCATGCCCCGCTGAACCTCCACCCTCTCCGAGGCGACGTGGATCTTGTCATTTGCCGCCTCAATGGCCATTTTCATCAGCTGGCTTTCCGGCGAAAGACTCGCAGCATCCGTCACGTTGGATCGGATCAAATGTGTATGAGGTGCTGGCTGCTTCTCGACAGGGGAGAAAAGCTGGTCCACCTCGTCCAGGCGGCGAGGCGGGTTGCTGCAAACAATTTCGGAGATGGTTGCCACTGCGAGCCCGCTGGCGACCTCGCCCGCCTGCTCGCCTCCCATGCCATCGCAGACGAGGAATAATCCTCGCCTGCAGTCAGAGAAAAGAGCATCCTCGTTATTCAGGCGGACCACGCCGACGTCAGAAAGAGCCGCTACCTCGTAAAGCAGCTTGTCCATCGTTCACCTGTTTGGCGGCCCAGGCAACAGGAAATAGCTTAACTCCAATTAGTATGGCATGCTCTTTAAATCTTCTTCTGACGCGTGAAGCGAAGAAGGGCTGATCCTTTGGCGCGCATGGAGCAAAACCGAGGAGAATTTCGCTGCGTATAGTACCCTATTTGGCACCATGACCCAGGCAAACAAGGGCGCTCCGTCAGTGTTGAAGGTCAGTGCGGAGGTCAGTACAGGCTCATGGTGTAACTATCGATTTGATAAACCCTTCAAAATCGGGCGTCTGAAAGACTGCGAAATTTCCATCGACAATTCTTCCGTCAGCCGAGCCCACGCGGAGGTTCTCTTTGAAGACGGCCGCTGGTCTGTCCGCGATCTGGGGAGCGCCAATGGACTCTTCGTCCGCGGCGAACGGGTTCCGATGGTTCCAATAGCCGGGTTGACAACGGTAAGGCTCGGGGCTGAGGGTCCGAAACTTAAGTTCGAAGTGGAGAAACCTCTGCCAGAGCCGGAAGCCCCAAAGACACTCCACGCAAAAGACAAAAACGTTGCCCGCTATATCGATCACTATTTCTCAACCTCTGCCGCCGGTCAACCTGCAGGGGAACACACAATGTTCATCCGCCAGGCCTACGCCCAGATAGAGACGACCCGAAAGAGGAATTTCAATATTGTGATCGCTGCCTTGGTGGCAGTCATCCTGGGGGCTAGCTTGGTGGCTTACCACGAGCATAGGCAGGTTCTACAGCAAAGAGCTGCTGCGGAAGAATTGTTCTACACCATTAAGGCTCAAGACATCGATCTTGCCAAACTTGATCGCGCGCTTGCCGACATGAACGGCCACGCAGGAGCCGAAGAACTCAACCGGGTTCGCGAGCGTCGGCAGGAAATGGAAAAAAGCTACGATAGCTACCTCGCCACACTACACATCTACAACCCAAAAATGACCGAACGGCAGCGGCTCGTATTACGAGTGGCCCGCATCTTCGGCGAGTGCGAACTGGACATGCCCCCTGACTTCGAGGCCGAAATAAACCGGTACATCGAGCGATGGAGATCGTCTGACAAGCTCAAGAAGGCCATCGTTACCGCCCAGCAGAACGGATATACCGAGACCATTTCTCGTGAGCTGCTCGCCCGAGGTCTGCCCCCTCAATTCTTTTACCTGGCTCTGCAAGAGAGCTCCTTCAATCCCTACGCGGTTGGCCCTATCACGCGAAAGGGCTACGCAAAGGGGATGTGGCAATTCATCCCCGAGACCGCCGTCAAGTACAGCTTGCACCTTGGTCCTTTGGTCGACCAGCCGCGACCCGACCCCGCCGACGATCGCCACAACTATGCTAAGGAAACCAAAGCAGCAGCCCTCTATCTTCAAGACCTGTATGGCACAGACGCGCAGGCTTCAGGATTTCTCGTGATGGCTTGCTACAACTGGGGGGAGAACCAAATCCTGCCATTGATCCAAAGCATGCCGGCGAATCCCAAAGAGCGTAACTTTTGGAAGTTACTCTCAAAGCACCGCGACAAAATACCCCGGGAAACCTACGACTACGTTTTCTACATCGCCTCGGCCGCAGTCATCGGAGAAAATCCCAGACTCTTCGGATTTGATTTCGACAATCCGCTCGCTGTTCGAGAAGCTAAACAGAATGTGACACTAGAGGAAAGCGTCAAGTAGCGTCCAGTCCGTTGGTCGCCAGAGGTAGTGCAGCTCAACGATAGCCGCCAAAGCTGGGTGCCGCTACGCACCGGCCGTTCGGATAGTCGCTCACCACCGCTCCAATCCAGGCACGCAGAGGGATTTTACTATCCACTACCCACTGAGGTGCTCCCTGGCCTGGAGGGTATTGGATATCCGGTTTCATATTGTGGTCGTGTCCCAACACTGGAACCACTTTGACGAGACGCTCAAAACCTGTCGTTGCCCAGGTTGCCCTGGCGGTCGCCTTGAGTTTATCCAGGTCTAATCCCGACGGAGTTTGATAGTTCTGCGCCGCAACGTTGGAGTAGGCCGCGAGTTTGAAGTGTTGCATGTCCGGCAGTTCCATCAGAACAGCTATTGCCACACCCTGAGAGAAGCGACCGGCGTGGAAGCCAAGAATTTTTTCCGCTTCGGCCAGTGTGCGGCCGGCGATAAACTTTTCTTTAGTGATAAATCCTGACACCGATATTTGGTCGCCTACCTTCATCACACAGCCCCCTTGATGATGGTTCTGTCCGATTAAAGGGTTAACGCCACGCACCTCTACGGAAACGTAGAACCTTTTTTGCCGCAGCGACGTCCGCCTCAAGAGCGCGCAGGTCGTTTTGTGCTTGCGAAGGGGCAAGTTCAAGCCATGGCCGCGTCTCTCGCAGTACCTCTTCGCTGCCCTGGCTGTCGTCCTCTTGGAGGAATTTCCTGGCTAAAGCAATCGCAGAGGACGCCTTTTCCCCAAAGATCTCCTCACAACGTTGGCGTAACCGTTTTTTCATCGTCTCCTGTGACCTCGGAGTATCTGTTATCGCCGCGGTGTTAAGGGCCTTCTTAATGTCCTCAATGCCGGCCGCGCTTCCCAGCTGCGCATAACACCGGCCAATGAGACGGGAAAAACTAGCTTCCGCTTCCTGCAGCCTCTTGGCGCGGCGCAACTCCTCGTCTACCGGCGGCAGTCGCTTCACGCCGCGCGGCTGCTCTTCCAGTAGCAGCACAGCCTCGGCGAACAATTCGATGCGCATCAAATTCCCGGCGTCTTCCAACGCGCGGGCGGCCGCTTGGGCTGTGGCTGCTTCCTTTTGCGAGGCTTCCCCGAGTAGCCGGCGCAGAACTGGCTCATCCACTTCGCGCTGTGCTCGCTGCAGCATTTGTGTTGCACTGCCGTAGGCTTCTTCATCGATCAACCGTTTCGCTTGACCGTAAGTGCGCTCCAGAAGTTCCTGGGATCGACGCTCTTTACCCGCGGACTTTGCAATCTCCAGCAGCCCGTCAACCTCATAAGAGGAGTAACCCTCTGCCTTGCAACGCTCTAGAATCTTCACCGCTTCGAGGTAGAGGCCATCGTCGATGGCCTGACGAGCCTGCCCGAGCCGTTGCGTCAGCAGTCGCTCCCGCGTTTGCCGCGTAGCAAGACCAGAGAGCGTGGCCTCCAGATTGAACAGCTCCTCATTCCCCGGCACACGCACCAGAGCCTCGCGAACCACCACGACCGCTTGCTCCGGAGGTAGCTCCGCTGCACGCTTACAAACGTCTCGTACCAGCATCTCGTTTTCCAAATGCCGGATGCGAGGTTCAAGTGTGAACCTGAGGCGAATCAGAGAAGGGTCGTTCGGAAATTCGGTAAGAGCTTCCGCTAACTCCGAATTCACGCTCCGCAATTTATCAAGGGTAGTGGTGAGCGCAGCCTTGTCCTCGAGACGCCGAACAAGGCCTTTGCGCTTTTCTTCTGCCAAAGCAATAGCGAGATCATTTTTCGCCCGAAGCACTTCCGAATTATCCGGAGAAAGTGTCTTCGCTCGATCGAACAAAAGAGCCGCATCTTCAAACTCACGCGCGGCCAGGCGTTCCTGAAAGGAAGCCAATACCGTACGAAGTTCCTCTCTCAGCTGCTTCTCCTCGATTTCCTGCTCCAGCTCCCGGCAAAGCGCCAGCACCTGAGAATTGTTCGGGTCAAGCTGATACGCAGAGCTGGCACGGCTTCTTGCGCGATCAAGTTCCCCGATTTTGCGGGCATTGGCACTCTCGAACAGCAGCTGAGCAACCTTCTCCTGAGTCTGCTTGCCTTCAACCACTGACTTTCGTAGTGCGACTAGAGTGTTACTTGCTGGGGCCAGTGCCAACGCTTCGTCGCATAACGCAAGCGCCCGTTCCCATTCCCTTTCAGCGGAGGCCTGATGCACCATCCGCGTTAAATCCTTGGCTTTGCGCTCCCGCTCCTGTTGAGTCACATGTTGATCGAGGAGTGACAACAGGCGTTTCCCTGCAATGTGCTGGCTATCCAGAGTGAGTAGTTGGCGCAAAACACTTTGGGCAGCGATAAATTCGCGTTCGCCGAAGAGCTTTTCAGCCCGGGCCATAAGTTCGGCGATGTGAGCATGCGTGATGTCTTTTGAAACCTCGCGTAAATCCATTGCCATATCATCCGCATTCGCATACCGCTCAAACGGAGACTTGGCCAGCGCACGAGCAAGGATGACATCCAGAGAGGCTGGGCAATCCGATACCAACGCCGACGGAGCAGGCGGGTTCGAGTTCAGGATCTGATCAATCACCGCGGGCACCTCCGTCGCGTCAAAAGGCCGCCTTCCGGTCACCAGCTCATAGAGAAGCACACCCACTGAGAAGATATCGGACCGGCCATCGACCGCCGCACCCCGGAACCTCTCGGGGGCCATGTAGGGCGGGGTACCAACCATGATCCCGGTACTGGTACTGGTCTTGTCCAGGCGGCTCTCGTCGCGGGCGATCCCAAAGTCGAATAACTTGGCCGTCCCGTCACGTTGCACAATGACATTCGCCGGCTTTACGTCTCGATGGATGACCCCCTTGCGGTGAGCGTACGCGAGCGCCAGGCATACCTGCTCAACGGTATTTAAGGCAAGCTCGAGTTCGATACGCTTCTGCTCCTTGATGGTTTTGTCCAAGGCTTCACCCTCAACATATTCCATTACGATGTAGGGCTCGCCATCCTGATCGCCGGCATCAAAAACAATCACGATGTTGTTGTGGTGAAGGGAAGCCTGCTTCTTTGCCTCTTCGTAAAACCGCCGTAACATGTCTGGAGTACCGCTGAACCCCGCGGTCAACTGCTTAATGGCAACAATGCGCCCTAACCTCGAGTCACGCGCCCGATAGACGACCCCCATCCCGCCGCGTCCGAGAACGTCGAGGATCTCGTATTTGCCGATCTTCTCCGGCTTAGGTGTGTTCAAGGGTCTTTCCATACTCAGCACGCATATGGCGTTGTCCATCCTCGCGGAGTGGCGGTTTCGTATCAGGCTTGCGGTGTGTCACCGTAAGCTCGGAAGTTATAGTTATCAAAAAGAAATTTCTGCGCCCTTTTCCAGTCCGGCGTAGCTTGTCTCTCAGTTGAATCCAGGTAGAGCATGTACAACTCCGCGGCTCCATCGATGTCGGCTGCACTTGCCTTTTGATCCGCCGACTGAAGAATAAGTTTCGGCAGACCGGCGACGCATTCCTCGGCTTGCTTAAGCAAAGCCTCACTCGCCTCAGCTTCGACTTGATCGAGGAACTGGGCTTCGGTCAAAACTCCGCCGCCTGCCGGTTCGACCGAAGTGTCTCCATGGTTGACGCCAACCAGGGTAATGATGTCTTGCTGCTTGGATACGGATATAGGCGCCGGCGTAGCGATGGCCTTTCCAGTGGCGTCCTGGATGCTGAAATGTATCTCAACGATGATGGTCAAATGGTTGATCTGCTCTGTGTAATCGTAGGGGCGCACCGTGGCGTCCACTCGATTTTTCGGAATCGAGCTGAGCTTGGCGCGCGCGGCGTCTACCTTCTGCTGGGCCCCATTCACTCGGATTCTTTCCTCCTCAATCGCCTTCTTCTTCCCGTGAGCTTCCGCGCCCCTCAGTGCGTCCCTCTCAGTATCGAAAGCTTCCTGGGCGATCGTTAACTCATTATTCGCCTTCGTCCAATCTTCGTTGGTCACAGGATCAGCGGAACTGAACTGTGACGTCTTTGTAATTGATTCAACCTTCGACGGCGTCGCAATGCGCACCTCGCCGACCATTGCGAAGGTTGGTACGCCCGCTTCGTTCCCGCCGTAAAACTTGACCTTGGGATTGGAAGGTGCGAGGGCCGCGGCCAGAGAGCGATTGAGCCGCGCAGGGAAATCCCGCCCGTCCGGCGTCGAGGTCGGGTCACTGAACTTAATGCTGATCGAAGGCCTTGGTCTGGGTTGATGCGCATCCGCGATGACTTTTACTTCGTCCCGTACCGCATTCGCATCCGGTACTTTATATCGCGAAGCCTCGTCCAGGTAGGTCCATCCAAGGTAGGCGCCCGGTTCGTTCCCGCGATTTAAGTAATATTTCGCTCGCTCCAGATAATAGTCGCTCAAGCTATGTCCGAGGGTCAGCACCCTATCATCGAAGTCAGGGTCGCTATTCAGCCCAAAGCAATGGTCCATGATCGAGTAGGCCCGTTGCAGCCCGATCTCGTTGGGCAGCGCCTTGGGCGGCGTATTGCTTTTTTGCAGGTCCCGCGCCACAGGCGGAGCTTTTTGAAGGTAGATATCCTTTAAGGCGGCGAGTTGATCCGGTACCTGCCCCTGTTTCTGTTGTGCCGGCGTCAGGTTGAGCAGAACTTCGTAAGCCGTGACATAGTCCTTATCTTCTTCCGCCCCCGAGCTCATGTGCAAAGCTGTCGTGATCGCCGCATTATCGGTGCTTTCCCGGGCGTGCTGCTCGGCAGCTTTCAGCATCTCCACCATCTCGGGCCTTGGCTCGACTTGAAACGCCTTTTGATATTCCGTTACCTGGTCTTGAGGGTCACTCTTGACCTCGTCTTTCTTGCCCGCGTCGACATAATAGGAGTAGAGGCGGTCGAGGCGATCCTGAACTTTGGGATTCTCTTGTGCGAAGGGGCGCAACGGTTTGATTGCTTCGTAAGCCTCATCCGGGTGGTCTTTGCTGATATTGTTGTCAAATTCGACAAAGCGGCCATCCAGAATAGTTCTTTCTCGCGTGTCAGCCTTGTTGAGGGCAATCGTTTCTCGCGAGTCCGGATCCAGGCGTGATGTGATCTTTAAAATCGCTTCAGCAGAATCCAGGTGGTCATAGCCGCTCGTCTGTTTTGCCAATGCTTCCTGATACAGAGCGATTTCGCCCATGGCCTTGCCATTCAGAGATTGGGCTTGCTGGTGGATTCCCGCGGCCAAATCCGCGGTTCCGGGGTTAGGCGGCACGAGGGCCACAGCCGAAATTAATGCCGACTTCGCTGCCTGCAGTTTTCCGTAGCTTGGCTGGGGATCCTTCAGAGAAGCTTGATAGGCAGCCAAAGCCGCTTGTCCATCCTGTACATAAAGGCCTGCCAGCACGCCTTTCGCGTCAGGGTGTGGGCCGGAGGGATATTTCGCCAGGTAAGAAGTCCAGGCCGCAATCTTGTTGGACCTCTGGGCAAGCAGGAATTCAGCCAACTCGGGGTCTAATTTTGCCAGCAGCACGATCTTGACTCCCGGGGCGAGCCGCGGAATGCTTTCGGTGGAGCTGATTGATTTCGACACAATTTGCCCCTGCAAATCAGTCTTTTCCGCTAGTTCCGCTGGCGTTTCTCCCCCGGCTTTCTCAAGATCCTTCAAATTGGCTGGGACCACACACTCCGGCTGGCCCCCCACACGGGTAAGGAACAGCACCCCATCTTGTGCGCGTTCGAGCGACATGCCCGCCGCCAGGGGTACTTTCGAAAGTTTGCTGTAGCTATTCTTGTTGATGCTTTGCGCGCCTTCGCACAGGTGCACCTCGTTCTTCGAGTTGAGAACGAACCCCTCAATCTGAACGTAGGCCTGCGAATCACCGTTCGGATACACCTCGATCGCTGACAACTCCGGCTCTTTTGCGAAAACCGGCACTGACAAGAGACCAAGGAGCACAACAGGGACGGTAGTGCGGCAAAATAATGCCTGAAAAACGAAATACCTTGACGACGCCATACATCCTCGGCATAGATTTGCTTACTACATGAGGAGGCTGCGACCCAAAGGGGGGTACTTTTGTGGCTAACGGGGGAGCCGATTCCGAAGCTATCACTTCCCCCATTTCGTTGCAACCAAAGTTGTCGCTGATAGTCAACTTGCTTGTCATCGACGACAGGGAACCTTGCTAAGTCGAGATACCTATGGCAACTATCACTCAAGAGAGCCGGGTCGGTCAGGAACCGTTTGAGTTAGTCTTGCGCCTCCAGCAGTCCAGAAGCAGCCAGCCATCAGACAGCGCTACGGCTTTGCGTTTGAGAGCGCAGGCGGTTGTTAAGGACCTGTTGATGAGTAGGCTGGAGGTCGACGCTACCGTAACTGCACAAGAATATGTGCACATTCATGGGTTTTGCGATCTGGGAAAGGCGCTGGGTGCCAGCCGAGCCTTACAGCTTGCCTTTGAAGGCTTCTGCAGCGCCGTTCCGAACGGGGCGAACGTCTCCATGGTTCTCGACTCGTCCGCGCCCGACGATGCATTCTTCGTCGATCCCGGCCCTTCGGTCGAGCAGAAAGATCTGCTTGCTACGGCCAAGCCGTTTCAGGTGCTGGTCACGCAGGCGTTTTACAACAAGCTCCAGCATCAACAACCGGTAGCTCTGCGATCCTTTCCCAAACGCTCCGGCGTCTATGAATTCCTCTGGACAAGTGAGGAGCGGCTGGCCGAGCTCCAGAACCAGGACGAATTCATGCCCACCCTGGTGATTCCGGCGCGGCCGTCCCCGCCTCCCGTAAACAACATCAACGGCGAGACGTTTTTCATGGACATGGAGGACCACCCAGCAGACGAAACTCTGCCGCCAGCGCTCCGGGACGAACCCGCAATAGACGATCGAAAATCCCGGCAACGGCCACATCGTAAAATTCTCGTCGCCATCGCCTGTGCAGCCGTAAGTCTTATCGTCCTCGGCTATTTAGGGATTACAAACCCCCACCTGGTTAGCCGCCTGAAGGAAAGTGTATTGGCCTATTTTCCGAAAGGTAGCGCGCCGGCGCCGCCAAGCCAGCCGCCCCCTTCGACCACTCCGCCACCGCAACCGACCGACCAGGTTATCTCTCCGCCACCGCAACCGGTCACTCCGCCCGCCCCAGTACCCGCTACGGCACCTCCGCGCCCGAATCCTTCATCAACGACGCGCCACCACGAATGTGTGATCGGTAAGAATCTTGTACCCGAGTATCTCAATTTGGCGAAGAGTAGTCTGAACAACGGTAATCCTGCTCGCGCGATGATTCAATTCAATGAAGTCCTCGATTGTGACCCAGGGAATCCAGAGGCGCGAGAAGGGCTACAGCGCGCGAAGAAAGCTCAGTAGGTCAATGGGACAGGCTGTAGAAGCGATGAGTTGTGACCGGGCGTAGTCGTTGCCCCCAGCACTCCCGGACCGTCAAACGCCCTTTTGCTTTATCCGCGCCACTATCGGACTTTTGACGCGAAGGTCGGATGAGCATGCCTTTAATTCCTGATCCACAATCCAATCCACAAAATGCGCGGTCTTACCCGACTTCGGTGGTCTTAGGCGTTCCCCACGGGTTTCTAAGTCGTTGACTGTCACGGCAGAGGTCGCGGGTTCGAGCCCCGTCGTTCCCGCCATACATTCCAAAAGAGTTACGGAGCGTATGGACCTAAAGTGATAACGAAATCTGTGCACAATATGGGCACAATAAGCTTCTTAACCTGCATTTTGAGCCTGTTTTCTAGAATCAGTTGTGCCCACAATCGCAGCTTTAGTGCCTTCATTTGAGACCATCATCTTTACAACCTTGCTCTGTGCGGCTCGCTTGTTCGAGTTCACCGCTTGCGGGTACCCGGCGTATCGTGTAATGCGATGACACCCGGCTGGGTGCAAACGAAGATGGGCGGCCCCGGCGCCAATGATGATCTCGACCAGGCACATCGTACGCAGGCATGGCTCGCGGCAAGCGATGACCCTGCCAGTCAGGTCTCTGGAAAATACTTCTATCACCTCAAAGCCGAAGATCCTCTAGCAGCCGCATTGGATGGAAGTCTGCAAGATCGCTTCGTCGCTGCTTGTGAACAGCTTACGGGCATACGAACCGCAGCTTAGCCTTGAAGTCAGCGTACAGACACTATGGGTTCTAACAAAAGAATCAACGCGATGGTCATGCTTACCCTAACTGCCGGGATGATGACGGCTGTTAGGGCAAGCAACTTCGTGGCCTGTGCAATATTTGAGAGCTGCTCCGGAGGGCTCGCAAGCGCGGGTTCCGGTAGACCTTAAGAATCTAGAGTCCTGCTTCGAGGAGCAACATGTCATTCCTGAGCGCTGAACGTGTAGCTCACGACGGAAAAGCCGCTCGCAACCAGGATATTGCCGTGCTGACGATCGTCTTACATGTGGCTGTCGATGAAGCGCAGGGTGCGGCCCCAAGCGATTTGAGCTGCTTCGGGGGCAAAGCTATCGCGTTCGTCGCACTGGAAGCCGTGATCAGCGTTATAGGTGTAGACCTCGACCGACGGCTGCTTCGACTTGATCGTCTCGACGTAGCTCATCGGGATGTGTGTGTCCAACTATCCTCGCCTACCGTCTGGCAAAAGCGCTTGGGCGGCAGGACATACTAAAACTGACGCGTTTCGTTTCGGCCCAGCCACGTTACAACTTGCTGTTCCGTGAAGTTGAACGAGAGCTTTTCCCGCTGGCGCAGGAAGAAGGTCTCGCGGTGATTTCGTTCAATCCTCTTGCCGGTGGTCTTCTGAGCGGCTAATACAAGCACGGCGATACGCCTGAGAAGGGCCGCTTTTCGGCGGAATTCGGCGGGTTCGGGCAAATGTATCACGCCCGGTATTGGCACGAGCGCGAGTTTGAAACGGTCACCACGGTTCAGGAAATCGCCAAGCAGCATGGAACGCCAATCACGACCTTATCAGTCGCTTGGATACTGGCGAATCCTGCCATTACTTCAGTCATTCTTGGCGCAAGCCGCGTCGAGCAACTGACTGACACCCTGGCCGCCGCGGATTACAAACTCGACAGCGCATTGAAAACAAGGCTGGACCGCCGAGTTAGATGAGGAAATTGCGCAGGACCAGCTCAATACAATAACGATCCAACTCAGCACGAACGGGGGAAACTCGGTGGTGCCACCGTTGACTCTCAAGGACGAGCAGAATGCTCATATTCAAGAGCGCCAACGATACCTCGATGTTCTCGACGCCGAGCTTCAATTACAAGAAGCGCAGATTTCCCTCCTCCGCCAGACCGGCAGACTAAACGAGTGGCTAAAGGCACCGAGCGCGGGAACGACAGGAACACGCTGAGTCAGACAGTGCCGATATCGAACGCATAAGGCCGGATGAGCCTGCTCTAGTTGGCAATGCCTACGCGCAGGCAGAGCACCACCGCAAGCGGCCTATCCGTCGTCGACAAGCGTGATCACAGTTCTCTTTCCAAGTGCGTGACCCGTCCCCTACTGCTCTGCGAAATCGTGTGTCGAGAAGTGTCAAGCGGCCCGTGCTCCTGTATGACATTCACGTCTACTGGAATGAGGGCGGTCGCTTGGACGCCTCCCCCACATGGAGAAATAGTATGAGCACACTGCAAATATCGAAGGTTCGCGCAACCCTTCTCGCCATCATCTTCGCCGGAGCGTCATTGTCGCCGGCGTCACACGCACAAGACCTGGAAGGCAAAGTCGTAGTCAAGGTGCCATTTGCTTTTGAGGACGGATCTCAGCACTTCAGTCCTGGCCTATACACCATAAGCATGGACTACCGAAACATCACGACCATTCGAGGTGAATCAAGTGCCGGTTTTGCCACGACAGGGTTTGATGAAGAACCTGAACCGTCGCAGACAACCAAAGTGGTGTTCCACAAATACGGCGACCAATATTTCCTCGAGCAGATCTGGATAGCGGGAGAGACTACTCACACCTATTTTCTGCCTTCAAAGGCAGAAAAGCTTGAAATGTCAGCCAACAGGACCGCCCCCACAGACGTGGTGGTAGCTGCATTGGAGCCGCCCCGCTAGGACAACGACAGAGGCACTTCAAAAGTAGACTGAGGAGCCTAGGTTGAAGTCTAAGGGGGCGCAATCGGGTGGGAGCAATCCTTGTTGGAGCGCTCCTGCCGCTTTTGTGATGCGGACAGATCCAAGCCGCCAAGCAACCGGATAGGCTACATTCCCCCGCATCTGTCCGGACTTTTGTCGAAAAATGTCGTTCGATGTAGTTCTACAGCCGGTCCGACCGTCTGTTCTATGGGAGGACGTGATTCATTCTGCAGCAAACCAGCCGGATTTGGATTCTCCGGACGTCGTAAAGTAACAAATCTACGTGACTTAGGTGCCTGTGGCATTTTCCCGGCTCTGCTACCTGCGGCGCGATGAACGGCGACAATGTGCAGGAGAGCACAGATTGAGCTCAAAGATTTTTATTCTTGGATTGCTGCTGGTAAATGGATTTGCTTCCGCCATTCATGCTGCTTCAGATCTCAATGAGAGGGATCTTGTAGAACGGGCGACACTGTCGAATGGCCTGCGCGTAGTGATCGTCCAGGACTCCCTGGCTCCCGTAGTCACGATAGAAATAAGCGTGCTGGCGGGAGGCAACGAGTCTCCTCCAGAATTTCCCGGCATGGCACACGCGCAAGAGCACATGGCCTTTCGTGGCTGCACAGGAATGACTTCCGATCAGGCTACAGCGATCTATTCCGCGCTCGGAGGACAAGATAACGCCTATACAGAACAAACGGTCACTCACTATTACGTGACTGTTCCGCTTCCCGATCTTGACATTGCCTTGCAGACTCAGGCGGCCTGTATGCGCGGAATCGACGACTCGCAGGAGGAGTGGTCTCAGGAACGCGGGGCAATCGAACAGGAGGTGGCGGAAGACTTATCGGATCCGTGGTACCGGCTCATCCAGCGGGTCAAGCAGGATATGTTTTCTGGAACGTCATATATGCAGGATCCATTAGGTACTAAGAGTTCCTTCGACGCCACAACCGGGAAGATGCTCGCACAGTTTCACAAAAACTGGTACGCGCCAAACAACATGATCCTGGTGATCGCGGGCGACGTAGATCCGGTAGTCACGCTGGCAAGAACAAAAGAACTCTTTGGCGGAACACCGAGTCATGACATTCCCGCCCGGACACCTGTAGTTCTAAAGGCTGTACATCCCGAAACGTTCACACTGAAGAGTGATTTGCCGAATACCGTCGGCATACTCGCTTTTCGCTTTCCCGGCACTGATTCTCCTGATTATGCCGCTACGCGAGTCCTGATCGATGTTCTTGCCAGCGAGCGTAGCAATCTCTACCGCATGGAATCATCAGGCAAGATTTTGGATGTTGACTTTGATTTCGCGGAGACATATCCCAAGGCTAGCATTGGTTATGGACTGCTCGAGTTACCGTGCGGAGCGAATACCACGCGAACCATACGCAACATGCAAAGAATCCTGACTGGATATGCAAGAGAGGGGGTACCGGAAGACTTGGTTGAGGCAGCAAAACGCGGCGAATTGGCGTCGGTCGAATTCCAGCGAAACTCGATTTCGGGACTGGCGGCTGTTTGGTCAGACGCTTTGGCAGGAGAGGGTCGAAACTCCCCGGATGAGGACGTAGAGGCCGTTAGGAAGGTCACAACGCTGGATGTGAACCGGGTGGCTCAGCGATACCTGGATAACTCGAACATGGTCGTCGGCGCCTTGATGCCATCGCCCACGCGACATCCGACCTCTGATAAACCGACGGCTCACGAAAAGAAGAGTGGCGGCTTCGAAAAAGTTACTTCTCCTGTCGTACGGCATGGCCAGCTTCCGTCCTGGGCTGCCGGCGCCTTGGAACAACTCAAGATACCCGCAGCGCATCCCCTTCCCTCTGACATGATTTTGGAGAACGGCTTGCGCTTGATTGTACAAACGGATTCGACCAGTCCAACCGTTTTGGTACGCGGTTCCGTCAAGCATTCTATCGATTCTCGCTCAGATGTTCATGATGGTGCCGTGGCGGAAATTTTAAAGGGACTTTACGCGGGCGGGCCGCAAGACATGGATCGTCTCGCTTTTGACAAGGCTCTCGATGACATCGGCGCCGGTGAGACTGCTGGATACAGCTTCGGTCTCGATGTCTTAAAAGAACATTTCTCCCGGGGTCTTGAACTGCTGGCGGACAATGAATTGCATCCCGCGCTACGAGCTGGGGACTTCAAGATGGTCAAGCGGCAGACTTCGCGCTTCGTTGCGGGCACGCTTAAGAGTCCCAGCTATCGTACATCCGAGGCACTCACAGCGGCATTGTTGCCGGCGAGCGATCCAGAACTGCAAGAACTCAAGCCGAAGCCGTTTAAGAAAGTTAACCTTGACGCGGTTCGCCAATTTCAGGAAGCGACCATACGGCCGGATTTGACGACCATTGTCGTCGTAGGCGACGTCTCCCCCGACGAAGCCAGAACGGTGATCGAGAAATGGTTCGGGGGGTGGAAAGCGGTCGGCCCTACTCCAAATACAATCCTGCCTTCTGTACCCATCAATAAGGCGTCGTCGGTTCACGTTCCTGACCCTGGTGCAACCCAGGATTCAGTGATCATTGCCGAGCAGTTGGATCTCAACCGCTTCGATCCGGATTACTATCCGCTCCAACTGGGCAATACCATCCTGGGCGGCAATTCCGAGGGGACACGTCTCAATCATGACTTACGACAGGTATCAGGTTATGTTTATAACGTCGACCTCGATCTGGACGCTTCGCAAACACGAGCTGTCTACTCGATCCGCTACGGGTCCGCCCCGGAAAATACGCGGAAGGCAAGAGCGTTGATTCAGCGAGATATCGATCAAATGCGCACGGATGAAGTGTCTGCCGAAGAACTACATCAGGCGAAAGCGTTTCTTCTGCGACAGATACCCTTGAGCGAATCGAGTGAAGAGCAGGTTGCCGAAGATCTTCTCGATCGCGCAGAAACCGGATTACCGCTCGATGAACCTATCCGGGAGATTGGAAAATATTTGCATGTAAATGCCGGCGAAATCAGGGCGGCATTTGCCAAACGGATACGTCCTGACGACTTCGTCCAAGTCGTCCGTGGTCCTTCGTTCTGATCTGCCGCTGTGCTGTATACCCAACATCAATACACGCACGTAGGATGATCGAGAGCTAGCGAAAGCATCGCAGCGCTGGCAAGGCTGAGAGCAAACTACATCCCGCTCAGGCCTCTGTTCACGATGAGTTTGACGTCGACACGCTGGTCCAGCGCGCGCCCCTTTGGTCGATTCGGTCTTAAATGTCGACTTAAGTGCTCGATGATCGAAGAGCCGATTCCGTCAGACTGCTCGGGACATAGGGTAAGCTGACCTCGATGAGTAAGCCGCCCTCTACGCGATTAAGCGCCCGGATTGTGCCTCTATTCGCGTGAACAGCCTGCCTCGCAATCGCAAGACCCAACCCCGCACCCGATCGATCAGAGGACGCACGAACAAAGGGTTCAAAAATGGCCTCAAGCTTGTCGTCTTGCACACCGATCCCACTGTCCTTCACTTGAATCACGACTAGGCCATTGGGGCGGGACAGAACGTCAACCTCTACACGACCACCCTCCGGGGTAAACCGAATCGCGTTACGCAGGATATTGTCTAGAGCTCTTTTCAGTAGTTCCCGGTAACCCCGCAGATTGATTTGTGGAGAGGATAGTAGGTCCACCTGTTTGCTGCTCTGCTCCGCCGTGAATTGATTGTCGAGGCAAACCTGCCGTAACAACTCGTTGAGAGAATATCCTTCTTCCTCCTCCTCCTCCAGGCCGCTCTCCAAACGAGCGAGACGAAGGAGTTGTTGGATCATTGAATTCAATTCGGAAGTATCGCCTTGAATACGATTCAGCTCTGGAAGGAGCGCGGGGTTCGCCTTACGCCGTACCAATGCGAGTGCGACATTCATCCGGCTTAGTGGAGAGCCAAGCTCATGGGAGACTTGAATGAGAAAGTTCTTTTGAGAAGACAGAAGAGTGCCAATGCGGCTTGACATCTGGCTAACGGTCCTACTCAGATCTCCCAGCTCGTCTTTTCTTCCTAGAAGCGAGGCATCAGGCCGCGAACCAAGATCTCCGCGGCCAAATGATTCCGTTGAGCGTTGTAGCTTCCGGATGGGGTCGATAAAGTAACGGGTGAGCAGGAGACATGTGACAGCAGATACAACTGCGGCCACAGCGAATTGCCACCAGAGAATTGGCGGGGGTCCGTTCGCCTTACCGCGTAAGATGGCGACCGCAACGAAGTGTGCATTGTTAACAGGGGCGTCAAAGGCGACCATTACCTCGTTACGAAAGGCTTCCAGCCTTAGTGGACCGCTGGGCGTGACTTCCGCGGCCAGAGAACGGGGGGCTAGGGAATCATCAGATGAGAGCAGTTCAGTCCCGGATGGGTCCAGGATGTACACGAGCCGGCATTGCTTCGCTGTCTGTCTAAATCTGCCGGTACTTCGCGCTTGGATAGTCGTTTGCAGACAAGCCTGGAGTTCTGGTAGGGGCACGGAGACAGGTGGTACCCGGTTGAAATGATGCGTCATCAGGACCACGCCGAAGGATATCGAGATGATCAGCACCGTTGCGATCCAGAATGTCAGAAAACTTCTCAGGAAGATCGTCACGTTGACTCCTGTTCCGCGATCACGTAGACGTATCCGACGCCTCGAACGCTCCGGATGCGCTCGCTCCCATCGGAAAACGGTCCTAGCTTCTTTCGCAAATTGCTGACCAGACTATCGATGCTACGGTCGATTCCAGTTTCCTGCCGGCTTAATACGCGGGGGATCAACTCCTGTCTGGAGAGGGTAGTTCCGGGACGGGAAATCAGCAGTTGAAGGAGAGAAAATTCAGCGCCGGTGAGCTCGACGGCGGTGCCTCCGCGCGTGACCCGGCGAAATCGCTCATCCAACTCGATGTCGCCTATAGACATGAAACTGAGTCCCTTCGTGGAGGGACGAATACGGCGAAGAATCGACTTCACCCTGGCCAGCAACTCGTCAGGCTCGAAAGGCTTGGGCAGATAGTCGTCGGCGCCTAATTTTAAGCCATGGATACGATCGGACGCCGCACCGCGGGTGGTCAACATTAACACCGGGACGTCTGAAAAATGGCGCAGCCGCTCGAGCACTTCGAAGCCATCAATGCCCGGAAGCATTACGTCGAGGATGACCAACGCACAGGACTTTCGAGCAATGGTGCGGAGACCCAGCTCTCCCGTATTGGCGGTCGTGACGGCATAACCTTCGTAAGCTGCATACTCACAAACCAACTCACCAAGAGCAACGTCGTCGTCGACCAGCAGAAGCTGTACTTGTGCCGGAGTGCGCTGGGCTGGAAAGGGGTCTGCCATCTTTCTCATTGTCATTCCTCATCAAGGAGTGGAGGCAAATACTTTTGTCGAGAAGTGTTATGCAATGACAGCCTATCGGCGCCAGGACCATCTAGTGAATAGCGGAAGGTCCTACTTCGACGAAAGGTGTCTTTTACATGCTAAATGACCTGCAGAGGTTACTTCCAGAGAGCGCGCGGTTCGAGGCGAGGGTCTCTGATCTAGAGGATATCGAGGAGCTGGTGCGGGTCCACAGACCAAGCATTTTGCGGCACGCATGGTGGCTGCTGAAAGATAAAGATCTTGCGGAGACAGTCACGCAGGACTGCTTTATGCGCGCCTTTAAATCCCGCGGCCTCTATCGCGGGCAATGCAGTGTGCGCACCTGGCTAGTGGCGATAGCCACAAACCTGGTCCGTGACCGTACGCGAACCGATCGCTTTCGATTCTGGAGACAAGTGCGCTTGTCGGCTGTGGACGTGTGCGCAATGGAAAACCTTCTACCCTGCCGGCGGCAAACCGCGGAGGCTGAGATTCTTGCGCGCGAAAATTTGCGCCAGATTTGGGCGACGGTGGAGGGGTTACCGGGGAGGCAAAGAACCATCTTCATGCTTCGTTTTGTGGAAGAGATGCAGGTATCGGAGATAGCCGAGACCACAGGACTCAACCTGAGCACGGTCAAAAGCCTTCTTTATCGTACCCTTCGCACCGTCCGCGCAGCGATGGGGAAAGGCGGCCAATCTTCGCGTGCGCCACGGCTGGGGCAGAGGGCGATGGCGGCAGAATCTATACGCCGTAGGCCAAGCGCGAAGGTTTTTGCGGTTTCTGGCAGCAACCCTTCTTGACGCCGGCATTCTCGACGGGGCGGTTTTTCGGTTCCAATCGCCCGGTAGTCCACGATCCTTTGTTGCCGGGTTGGGTAATGAGGGTGGAGGTAATAGCTTGCGCATCTCTTCCGCGGGGTCTTCATGAGCAGACTAGAGGTAGCAAAGATTGCGGATGGACTCTATGTCATTCCGGTCGGGCCGGTCAATACCTTTCTCCTGGATTCGCCCGATGGTTGCGCTCTGATTGACACTGGAGTCTCGGGCAGTGTAGGTGCCGTCCTGCGGGCCCTACAGGCGTTGGGCAAGCAACCGAAAGACGTCCGCCATATTATCTTGACCCACGCTCATCCCGATCACATAGGCAGCCTTGCGCCTCTAAAAAAAATTACGCGTGCTGAGGCTTATATTCATCCGCTGGATGCCGACATCGCTTCAAACGGGGCAGGGTTTCGCCCTATGAGTCCCGCACCGGGCCTATTCCCCGCCATGATGTTTCAGATGTTTGTGCGGCCGGTAGAGACAGTGGAGCCCTCGACGATTGAGCATCAGGTACAGACCGGAGAACTCCTGTCCATTGCCGGTGGCCTCACGGCCATTCACGTTCCAGGACACAGCGCGGGACAGCTGGCTTTCTTTTGGCCAAGACACGGAGGAGTGCTCTTTGCGGCCGATACATGTATGAACCTCATGGGACTGGGCTGGACCATGGGATACGAAGATTTTGAAGAAGGCCAACGGACTCTCGAAAAACTGGCGCAGTTAGATTTTAGAGTGGCCTGTTTTGGGCACGGTCAGACTATCTTGCATGACGCCGGTGACCGCTTTAGAAAAATGTGGGTCGCCTCGGGTGCGCAGCTCGAGAAGAGCAATGGCCGGGAACACGACACCCTGAACGTAACGCGTAGCATCGCAAAAACATCTGCAAGAGAATGGACAAGGCCATGAGAATAACCCTGCCTGGCCCGGTGCCGTCTCGGCGGTGGCAGCGTTCTTCGGGCACCCGGCTTTCTGTCACGTCCAAAGTCGCACAAATTTCGTCGATCGAGCTTCGGGAAAATGCAGTGCGCTATGCAGATCACGCGGTGCGACGCCGGCAACAGTTGTAGCGCCGGCATCTCTCCAGCTCAACAATCTACTATTTTTTCTGCGGTCGATCACGGAAAGCCCACGTCATAAGTAATCGATATCGCATTCGTCGAGGTTAGGGTGATGCAGGGGATTTCCAATCGTCTTGTAGGAATTTGTCTGTTCTCGTTGTCCATCGTTATCGCCGGCCAATCCGGCTATGCAAAAACTGTCGCACAAAACCGGATCGTACAACAGATCGTGGCGGGTAAGGTATCGCCGCTGCCAGGTACTATCCATCCGCTGGCCCGGCCGCAATATGATCAGGGTCCGGTTGCCAGTTCCATGCAATTGCAGGGTATGACCATGAACTTCAACCGGTCTGCGGCGCAACAGGCGAGCCTGAATGCTTTGCTGACGGCGCAACAGAGTCCTTCGTCTTCCAGCTACCATCAATGGCTCACTGCCGCGCTGTTTGGAGAGCAATTTGGCATGAGCCAGCAGGACCTCGACCAAGTTACCGCGTGGCTCCAATCCCAGGGTTTCACCGTGGACAATGTGGCGGAGAGCCGCACGTCTATCCGGTTCAGTGGAACCGCCGGCATTGCGGAACAAGCCTTCCAGACTCAGATCCATAAGTACATCGTGAATGGGCAGACTCACTTTGCCAATGCCACGCAAATTTCGCTGCCAAGCGCTTTTGCGTCAACGGTGAGCCGGGTAGGCGGCCTCCATGACTTCAAGCCGCAACCGCGTTTGGTACGACCGGCAGGCACAAAGACGGATAGTACGCAACCACACTTCACCTCAGGTATCTCGGGGGACCACTTTCTTGCGCCGGGAGATTTTGCGGTCATCTATAACGTAAATCCGCTCTATACCGCGGGCTACACCGGGAGCGGCCAGACTATCGGGATCATGGGGCAGACAGATATAGTCATGGCCGACATCACAGATTTTCGCACTGCGGCGGGGTTGCCTGCGAACAACCCCACCGTATTTCTGATTCCCGGTTCCGCCGACCCGGGAATCGGCGATGCATCCGGTGACATCAATGAGGCTGACCTTGACCTGGAGTGGTCCGGCGGCGTGGCTAAGAATGCATCCATTGTCTTCGTCAACTCAACTGATGTAATGGATTCGATGCAGTACGCCATCGAGAACAAGATTAACGGCCTTCAGATCCCGATTCTTAGTATTAGTTATGGAGGTTGCGAACCTAGTTGGACCTCGGAAGATCTCAGCAGTCTGGAAGCGTCGTTTCAACAGGCAAATGCGCAAGGGCAGACGGTGCTCTCCGCCGCCGGAGACAATGGAGCGGCCGACTGCGACGAACAGACAAACCCCAACGGGCCCCCCATTATTTCAGCGACCCAGGGTTTGCAGGTAGACTATCCGGCGAGCAGTGCCTATGTAACCGGGATGGGTGGTAGTGAATTTACGGGCGACGGAACTGCCGCCAGTCCTTCGACAGGGGCCGACCAGTATTGGAGCGCGAACGGATCCAATGACGTGCTTACCTCCGCTTTGTCTTACATTCCGGAGATGGCGTGGAACGACACCGCGTTTGAAATTGAGAATGGTGGGGGACTCTCCGCGGGAGGAGGCGGCAAGAGTCTGCTGTGGCCGAAGCCGAGTTGGCAGACGGGAGTGACCGGAATCCCTAGCGACAGCGCCCGTGATGTGCCCGATCTCTCCCTGAACGCCTCTCCCGACCACGATCCGTACTTGGTCTGCACGCAGATCACCTTGGACTCGAATCCGACCACCTACACGTCCAGTTGCACCAACGGCTTTCGTATTTCAGACCCTGGCCAAGATGACAACCAGGGCCTGGTCGCCTTCGGAGGGACATCGGCAGACGCGCCCAGCTTTGCCGGTCTATTGGCGTTGATCGAGCAGCAGCTTGGAGTACCCGCGGGTTTGGGCAACATCAATCCTACGCTCTATACGCTGGCGGCTAACTCGACCACCTACGCCTCGGCGTTTCACGATATAACGACAGGGAACAATATCGTTCCGTGTACGGCCGGGTCCCCGGACTGCCCAAGCAGCGGAGAGATGGGTTACTCGGCGGAAACCGGGTATGACCAGGCAACGGGATTGGGATCGGTCAATGCGTCCAGCCTGGCGACTGCCTTCACTTCCGTTGCCGCCAAGGCCGGAACGACGACGACCGTCGCTGCTTCCCCGTCCAGCCCGGCAACCGGGGTTACGGTCACACTGACTGCGACGGTCACGCACACTACCGGGACGGCGGCACCGACAGGAACGGTGACATTTACTATCGACGGGACGGCCGAAAGTCCAGTCGCGTTAGCGAACGGTGCGGCAACCATAACGACCAGTTTTTCGACCGGAGGGGCGCATACCATCATAGCTGCGTATTCGGGCGATACGAACTACTATGCCTTCACCAGCGCTACAACCACGATTAACGTTGGCGCTTCTGGTGCCGCGGCCACGACGACGACAGTGGCCGCCAATCCGACCACGGTCGCCCTCTATGGGGCGGTGACGCTCACAGCAACGGTGCAGTCTTCGACTGCCGGCACGCTCGCCGGAACCGTGACGTTCACCATCGGCGGCGCCACGGTCGGCTCAGCCTCGGTGACCGCCGGAGCCAGCGGTGTTGGTACAGCCACGCTCGCGGTAAGCTCAGCGACACCTACGCTTGGCTTTACCGCGGGCAGCGATACCATTACCGCTGCTTATGGTGGCGATTCTCTCTATAATGCCTCTTCCGGGACTGCAGCCATTACGGTGACCAATCCAGGAATAACGATGACCGTCGGGAACATGACGATTTCCTCCGCTTCGCCGGGTGCTAGCGGTACCTCGACCATCACCATCACATCCACCCAGGGGTACTCGGGTACGGTAAGCCTGACAGCAAACGCGCCGTCGCTGAACGCAAACTATGCCTTGGCGGCAAACTCGTTGGCGGTTGCCAGCAACGGGTCCGCGAGTACAACGATCACTATCGAGACCATTGCCGCCTCATTGCAGAAAGGGGCGCAGGGGAATTCTCAGGGCACGACAAACGGCCTGATCCGCATAGCTGGAATGGGAGTCGCCGCCATCTTCCTGCTCGCGCTTCCTGGGTTCCGCAGGAGACGGTGGCCGCTGGTGACCAGTCTGCTGTTGCTGGGGGTGCTGGGAACGATGATGGGTTGCGGAGGTGGTTCCGGGGGAGCGGCACCGGCCGGGACCTATACGGTCACCGTTACTGCGACGGATAGCAGCAATACCGCCATAACCACTTCGGCGAACTTCACTGTGACCATTCAGTAGGTACCGATAAGGGCACGATGTACGCAGGCCCACATCTCTTTAGGAGGGATGTGGGTCCACCGTTTTTGGAATATGTCCCTTTTGCTCCCTCAGCCGCGGCTTCGATGAGTTAAGGATGACACAGCGCAGAAAGCGGGATCCTTATATGCGATACGAAAACCGATCCGATCGCGCCGATAGGAATGCAACTAGTTGTGAGTTTGCCCGTCTATTCGGGTGAGAGCTCGGCTGGTACTATGTCGAGGCTCTGAAGGAGTTTGCTCTTCCATGCGAGATCGACCTTCTACGCTTACATATGGGGTTATGCTCATGCTCGGAATCGCCGGCCCGGCCCTAGCTCAGGACAACGGGGCACAACAGCCCTCTGCACGCCAGCAGCTTCAAAATATCCATACACCGCAATCGATCGACCAGGAGCTTGCTCACCTTACAAAAGACCTGGAGTTGACTTCGCAACAGCAGCAGCAAGTCCGGCCTCTGCTCGAGGAGCACCACGACAAGATTCAGGCGCTGCTCGATAAGAATCCGACAGCTTCGCGGCAGCAGCTTGGTCCCGAGATTCATGCAATCAGCGACGAAACGCACAACAAGATTCATGCATTGCTTACCGATCACCAGAAGGAATTGGAAAAGGCGATGCTGCAACGCGAGCATAATGGTGGAGAAAACAGGCGATCCACTCCGCCTGCGGTAGCCTCTCCGGAACCATCTTCTTCTCCCTCTTGACTGCGTATTCGGGCGAACCGGCTTAAGTTGCTCGAAAGATAGGCCGGGCCCACTCAGTCAGGTAGCAGATGATGTGCGGCGCCATTCATTGTTTATTGTGGAAGAGAGCGTTGTTGATATCGGGCCAGAACTCCCGGAGCACGAATGTCGCTCCGTCCAGGCTGACGTTTGTCAGCCAGCGCTGGCCGGTCTTCGTCCAGGTGCGCTCCTGTCCGGGATAGTAGAAATCGGAGATGCCTGAAGCTGCACCTGCCCCGATGATCTCCGACGCATTGAATGTTTCGTTGCCGGAGTCAGTGCGGGTGATCAAGATCCGGGAAAGGGAATAGGCAGTACGTTTGAGAACCCCGCCGTGACCCAGTGTGTAGTAACGTCCGTCCTGCTGTAACGCAACAGGAAAAGCAAATTCCACCAGGTAGTTCTCGTCTGTCTGATCCGCAAGAGTATGCCAATAGTATCGCGCATAGCCGGCTGCGCCTCCATGAAACTCGGGAATCGAGTTGGAGGCTTGGCCGACTCCGGCCAAGCCTCCAACGAAGACAAACGAGGAATAATCAAA
This sequence comes from uncultured Acidobacteriaceae bacterium, assembly GCA_963711525.1. Lineage (GTDB taxonomy): Bacteria > Acidobacteriota > Terriglobia > Terriglobales > Acidobacteriaceae > PALSA-350. The sequence continues at coordinate 530,679 of CAVQEO010000002.1, forward strand.
GCTATCGTCGGTAGCGACCATGAACTTCTCTTTTGCCGATTGTCGAGGCAACTTTCTGTTGGCCGAGACCGCCTCAAAATTCGGCACGATGCCTAGAATGCGCTTGGTCTGCATGCCGCCCTGGGCCATCTGGTTTCCCGCCGCAAGCTGCGCAGTTTGATCGGATTGCGCTAGAAGCACGCTCGGCGCATCGGGCAGAGTGGGCGACGAATCACTCGCAGCTTGCGGATCGATTCGTCCGGGAGAAGCAACGCAATACTGACACAGTATTCCGGACAAGATCCAGGTCGAGATGCCTGAAGAAACAAGCAGCGACTTCTTCCTCATTTCTTCTCCCGCCTCTAGTGATATTTCACAAGGAATAGGACGAAGGGGTATTACTGCTGAGGTGGTTGAATCGCAGTCAAGTCTTGGTCTAACTGCTTCTGATCTGCTTGTTGGAATGCGCCGCTATCCACAATGTCATGGATGTCAGTGATGGCTGTTTGCACCTTGTCTTGATCAACCGATTGCCCTTGGCGTCTAGCTTGTTGTGCATCTTTGAGTGTGGCGACATCTGCCTGAAGCTTATTGTTTTGATCGTCACTCAGTGTGGCTCGCGGCGTAGCCTGTTGTAGGTCGTTCATCAATTTCCCCATCGGAGACTGTCGCCCGCCGCCGCCGCCTCTCTGTGCGACGGCGTAGCCACCAGTGCCCGCGATGAAGAATAGGCAAACTATCATCAGAATTCTTTTGTTCATTAGACTTCTCCTGTGTAAAAAGCGGGCATGGCTGTATTCACTGAACCGCATGCTCTCAATTGACTAGACGATCCCGCAGCGAGAAGAGGAACGGGAGTCGACATTTCTCGACAAACCCGGCACCCTTCGCTGGTTCGGGAAAGTGATGCAAAGCGGCGAGCCCCGTAGTTCTCGAAGGAACCTATGGGTCTAAAAATGGAAATCAGTCGCGAAGAAGATGCTTCGGTTGCCGGCTGTAGAAGGTCCGAAGAAACCTCCAGCCAGCGATTGTGATTTGCCGAAAAGCGGAGAACTCAAGGTGCCGTTGGGTGCGCCAAGGTTTTCATGATTGAAGATATTTTGACCGTAGGCGCTGAAGGTGAGGCTATATTTGTGTGAAGAAATCTCGCCGAGGCGCGGGGGGCCGCTCTGACTGCCGCTCAATCCCTGCCCGCCAAGGCCGCCGCCAAATCCGCCACTCCGGCCCCGGCCTTGCGCAGTTCCAGGAGATCCTTCTTCGCCTCCAGTACGGGGGCCAAATCCGATTGTCTTGCTGATGCGCAAATTAAGGCTGACGTTCCTGGGTCCGGTCCCGAGGTTGTGCGGAACGATCTTTTCGCTCGCGCCCGACGGGCTGGAGAGCGGGTCCGGATCGAGACAACCATACGGCGTGGAGACTGCCCCTGGTTGGCCGCAGCTGGCGGCGAACGTTGGACGCGCATTGAATTGGTTATTCCCGGTTAGATCGGACCCGGTCGTGATGTTGTAGGGAGTTCCGGAATTGGCGGAGAGAAACGGCGCAAACGACAGCTGCCAAGGCGCCGTAATGTTGCCCAAAAGCACAAAGCGGTTGTGTATATCGAACCCAGCCCGGCCATAATCGAAGCCAGGATCAGCCGCTATGGACGGAGTGTAGGTAACCGCACTCGTGTCTGCCTTGGCGCTGTTGAAAGTATAAAAGCTTGTCAGGCTGAAACGAGAATAACGAGCTGTAAGTGAAGCGATAATCTGGTTCTGGCGATATACGCCGCCTGATTGGTACTGCATATTGTTTTCCGCAGGCAGAGCAATAGGGGTGGCCGGGTAAGTCCCTTCGAGGATATTGCTTGCGGGGAAGTTGCCAACCGCGCTGACATTGTTCGTGAGATACATGTGAACCCCCCGGCTATAGAGATAGGTGACGTTGCCGGTCATGTACTTGCTGAGTTGCTGATCGATTCCAACCGCGCCCTGCATGTCATTGGCCGCGTGAAAATGGGGATCGACAGAAAACCCCGTGGGGGCTACCGTACTGATGGACCCGGAGAAGTCGGTCACAGGCTGATTGGGGTTATAGAAGTCAGGATTGTCGATGGTAAAGCCTTGCTGATTCGGAATCTCTGACGAGCCCAGGGGAACAAAGTTGTTGTGTATCGCCTGGATGATGTACGGCGTCCCCTGTGTCAATGACAAGCTGTTGGGCACGGTAAACCTTTGGTAGAACCAACCATACCCAGCTCGCAGTACGGTCTTTGGCCTCCGCTGATTCTTGCTGCCCAACGCATACGCCAGCGACAAACGTGGCGCCCAGTCGTTCTTATCATGAATCCGGTTTTGAGATTCCCAGCGTAGACCATAGCTGAAAGTGAAATTTGGTTTCACCTTCCAGTCATCCTGATAAAAAAGTGCTGCGTCAAAAAGTGTCGCGCGGGCGATGTAGTTGTTGATGATCGTCACCTTGTATTGTTGCGGGGTACCGGCCAGATAGTCAGCGACTGTATCGAACGTGTAAGAGCTGTTCGAACCAGCGCTCGTATAGTTAGCGTCGCGATAGGCGCGCAGGCGGGTACCAAAATTCAGCGAATGGCGCCCTTCAGCTGCCGCAAAATAATCCTGGAATTCGAAATCGTCCTGGTGATCCTCGACCGTGCCGGAGTTGCTTCCTCCAATGGTAAAGGCGCCCTGCAGTGAAACACTGGGCAGATCTGACACGGGTACTTGCTGGTTGCGAATACGCCGATACTGGAACCGGATATCGTCGACCAGATTCTTGTTTAACACCAGACTATCGCTTACCTGGATCGTATTCTCCAAACTGGTAGTGTTGTACGCTTGTGTTGGCAGGGTGAGCGCGCTTAGGCCGTCATTTGATTGGAAAGCCCGATAGAACTCATCTCGTACCGTGAGCGTATTCGCTTTCCCGAGCTGCAGATCGATGCGTGGGCTTAGATCAATCCGGGTACTGGGATTGCTTATCGCTTCATTCAGCGTCTCCGCTGTATTTTCTGGATTCGTCGCATCGACGATTGCTTCGTTTTGATTGTCGCGTGCAAAGAGACCGAGGAAGTAGGAACTGCTCTTGCTAATCGGGCCGCCTATGCTCGCATTCACATTGTAGGAATAGTAGCTGGGCTGTTGAATCGCCGGTTCTCCCGGTTTCAGGTTCGCATTCAGAATCGGATTTTGCGAGTTGAAGATCGACTCGTTGCCGCGAGATTCGATCTCGCCATGCGGTTTGTCCGTACCTGGTTTGGTGAAGATTTCAATCCGCCCATAACCCAGCCGGTCAAACTGCGCGGAAAATGGATTCTGATTGATACGGATTTCGCGAATTGAAGACTTCGGGGGAATCTGTCCGCCGCTAAAACCGTCTATATAAAGTTGGCCGCCATTTGGGCCTGCTGACGGGCCTGCCAAGGCCTGCAGCTCACTCTGCAATTCGTCGGGGTCGTCCGACAGTGCATCGAGGTCCTTGCCCTTGAGAACGATCGCGTTCGCATTCTTGTCAGGTTCGGTATCTACTGTAGGGGCATCTGCGTCTACCTGTATGTCTTGCTGCTCAACCTGAATCTTTAGCGCAACACTGTACTGTACGCTCCGTCCAGGAGCAAGAGTGACAGCGTGAGATGGGGATGATGCAAAGCCTTGGGCGCTGACCACGACGATGTAAGTACCGGGTGCGAGGCTTCGGCTTTGGTAGGCTCCCAAAGAATCCGTAACTATGCTCACAATTGTTTGACCGCCAGGCGTAATCATGCTTATCGAGGCACCAGGAATGACTGCCCCTGTTGGGTCTGTGACGGTGCCATGAAGCGTAGCGCTCCGGGTTTGTGCCAATAGCGACGAACCCGGCGTGCAAAAGAGTAACACCAATAAGAGAGATAAATAACGAAACATAATCAACCATCCACAATGTTCGTGACTCGATCCGATGTGGGTCGGAATCCCTCAAGCCATCGGCACTCTATTTCGACTAGCCACCAGGCTGAGGGGCGGAAATCTGCATTCCGTGCTGGTAGGAATAGACGCCAAGGCGGCTTCGGAGATGTGCTACTCAACATTTCTCGACAGACTGCTCTCAAAGCCCACATATTTGTCGAGAAGTGTCGACTACTGCGCGGAGCATCGGAACTCAGTGTCTAATGAAGCATTGGGCTGCACGTCCTCAGCGCCGATCTTCGTGTTCACGGGAACCTTTTATGCCATTCGACCGCTACTCCTCCGCTCGTTTCTATGCTGAGATTCTGCTGATGTTCGGTGTCCTGCCGTTGGCCACTCCTTTGGTTTGCGGACAGAGCAGCACGTCTAATGCATCTCAGACGGTGATCGCTGATTCGAGTAGTAACGGCTTGAATTCCCCCGGCGGTGTGGCCGTGGAGAGAGACGACAGTATTTTCATAGTCGATACCGGCAACAACCGCGTTGTGGAGGAGCCATGGAACAGCAGCACGAAAGCCTACGGCGCCCAGACGGTACTGATCGGCAATCTATACAGCCCCGATGGCGTGGCGGTCAGCACAAGCGGTAACGTCTTCGTTGCAGATACAGGGAACAACCGGGTGGTCGAAATTCCCTGGGTTCCTGCTTCCGGAATCTACGGACCGGCGACGGAGATTGGTAGCGGTTTGAATAGTCCCCATGGCGTGGCGGTTGCAGCCAACGGAGACCTCTACATTGCAGACACGGGCAACAATCGCGTCGTCGAGGTTCCGTGGGATCGCTCCAAGGACACCTATGGGGCGCAGGCAACCGTCGGCACCATTGTGCCTAGCCCCGAAGCCGTGGCGGTTGGGTCAGGGGGCAAGGTCTACATTGCGAACGTTGGGAACAGTAGTGTCATTGAAGTTCCCGCAGCCTGCAGCGCGGCTACGTCGTGTACCAGCCAAACAACTGTGGCCAGTCAGGAGACGAATGGCCTGGCCAACCCGGTAGGTGCGGCGGTGGGCCCAAGCGGCAACCTCTACATCGTCGACAACGGAAACAACCGGCTGATCCTACTTCCGTGGAATCCGTCTTCCCGCGCCTATGGCACCCAAACGGAGGTTGGCGCCGGATTGGTTGGGCCCAGAGGGGTCGCACTCGATGCGATGGGTAACGTCTACATCGCCGACACCGGCAACAATCGAGTAGTCAAGATTGCGCAATCCGGAAGGAATCATCCAACCGGAAGCAACAGCGGATCGCGCATGCGACGGTAGACAGATCCAGTCTCAGAAGTTCGCGCTCTCTGGTTGGTCCCACGACGTCATCGGCCAAAGTGTCGCCAGCGTCACACATTCTTCGGTCACAGCATTTGTGCTAGTCATTGTGCGATCCCGAAGGAACTCTCACTGCCAATGCGGTACAGCCGACCATCAGGGCCCTGACCATCGGCTCATACGTCGGCGTCAGGTATGCGATCGTTGGGAGAAGTCTTGCCAAAAGGTCTGTAGCGATGGCCAGTATCGCTCGAGCAGCTCGCCAATTCTCGCGCGTCCCACGCTCTGAACGGGCGTCGGTGGGGATTCCCGAATTAATAAAGTTCCAGGACCACTTTTGACCATCAATCGACCGGATCGGCAAGATGAACATTTAAGACTCCTGCCGATATAGACCCCTAAGTCTGTCTAATGAACTGACTGCCCGACGCTTCTCGACATATCGATGAGACTAGGCCCAAGGCGGCTGGAACCCGCGACTTGTGGACCGCCTGGGCCGCCGGCTCCGCGCAATCGTAGCTCTGCTTGTGCTGCTGGAGGGCATTGAACTGAAAGAGGCTTGCCACCCCTTCATTGTCGTCTCTTGCCTATGATCAAGGGGAGATGTTTTGTCGAGAACTGTCGTGCAATGGTTACCTGTCGCCGGCAGGGCAATCTATAGGTAATGGAGTATTTAAACTCCAGGCAGGAGAGTCGCGCGACGTATTCGAAAGCGATACGACCTGCCGTAGGACACGCGCTTGTGTGGGTAAAGTTAAGTTTGCCGCGGAAGGGAAGTCGGCTCCTCCGAAATATACGATGACAGTTACGCAGATGACAGAGTCGAAGAAAGTTCATTCTCAGAGACCCGTTCGTATCCTGTTAGTCGATGACCAACCCGCATGTCTGGCATGCCTCCGTGCCGTGCTCACATGCAACAGTTATATAGTTGACACCGCCGTTGATGGTCTTGATGCGTTGATGAAGCTGAAGCGATCATTGCCGGACCTGATTGTTTCGGATTTACGCATGCCGAGGATGTCAGGATTCGAGTTATTTGCCGTGGTACGACAGCGGTTTCCGCATATTGCCACATAGGGTAGGCCGGATCCAGGTGGACCGCCAGGTCTAGAATGTGGGCATACTGCTAAGGGGAGTGACCCACATCGTGCAAAATGAAAAACCAACGTACGGGGAATATCTAAAAGAGTACGCTTTTCAAATTGGGTCGCTTGTCATCAATCTTCAAGGCTTAGAATTTTACCTTCGAGCATTTTTGCAAGCTCGGCTTGATGCTGAGCTTTTAGGACTTGCACCGGGCGAACACATCTACTCGCCCCTTGTGGGTAGCGTCGTCAACCTAAGCCCGTTGACGAATTGGGATACGCTAGGCGAGCTCATCGGGAAGTACAACGCCAGAGCCGAAGCCGAGAACCGACCGAAGCTTGATCCGGCCTTAGTAGACATTCGCGATGCATTGGCACACGGCAGAATAGCGGCACTCACGCCAGGTAAACCCACGCGCTTGATCAAATATTCAAAGCCGCTGAAACCGCACAAGACAACCGTACAGGTCACCTTCAACAGCCTGCTAGATGAGGACTGGTTCAAGGAACAAAAAGGTCGAGTAATAGCGGCACTGGAGACGATTCACGGTGAACCGCTCCCCTAAACAAAGACTGCTAGACTCCGACACCCAGAGTCTTCATGTGGGCATCAACATTGAAATCTGTTTTACAAAACTACACAATGATGTTGGTAACCCATTGTGAATAAACAAGTTAGCAATTCACTACGCTTCCTTGCTTCGGCAGAGGTCGCGGGTTCGAGCCCGAGCTGAGCACCGGGTAGGCCTCGACCTCGCCAGTCCACTCATTTCGATTCGAGTTTGAAAGGCGATTCTATGTATTTGCTCGCTTCGTCTTGCGCATCGTCGGTCAAGGCCCAGATAATGGCGCGGCTAGGAAACACGAAGGCATCAAATGGGCTATTTGAAAAGAGTGCAGACCTTCTGGATGCTCTCCTCAGTAAGGTTCCACTGCCACCGTCGAACGGCAACTTCTGAGCGATTTGAGCGTGGTTTACCCCGGATACTTCGTTCTCTCAGCGACCAAGGAAAACTAGGGCTGAGCGATTCCTGAAAAGGCAATCCACATACAAAGTCCACGGGGGCTGTGTCCTGGATCCTGGTGAGGCCTGTCGAAATAGGGTCACGCAGTCAATCGGCAGACACGGGTTCCAACATTGGATCCGGCTTGGTCCAGCAATATCGAGCAAAACGAATTTGAGAGTCCATTTCAATTGGAAGATGACGTGCAAGTCAGTTAGGGGGCGTGACAAAGCCGATCCGGCAGGGAACTCCGGACCGTGACTCGCCTGCGGCGTTCGAAATGAGGTTAATAAATGGATTGGGCAAAAAATGGAGTGAAAGTCATTCATTCGGATGAACTTGACTTGAATACGCCACAGACATCGGGCATGACACGCGCCGCCGCCATCACCAATGCGAGAGCTGGAGCGAACAAATTGTGGGCCGGTACGATGCTGGTTCAGCCCGATGCCAAGACCGGTCCGCATCACCATGGAGAACTGGAGACGGTTCTCTACATCGTCAAGGGCCGCGTTCGTATGCGCTGGGGCGACCAACTGGAATTTAGCGAGGAAGCTAGACCGGGCGACTTTATTTACGTTCCACCGTACGTGCCGCACCAGGAGATCAATGCAAGCCCAGATCAGATTTGCGAAGCTGTAGTTGTGAGGGACGGACAGGAGCCGATCGTTGTCAACTTAGATCTGAGCACTCCAGAACCCGCCAGCGCGGGGCATCCCGGCATGCCCTTTCACCCCGATCGCTGAGTATTATTGGAAAGCGGTTGCCTTTCACGAGAAATCCCTCTTACTGATTTTCAAAACCGCGGATCAGTACCTCCAACCGCCCATCTGCTCATTTTCCCATTTTCCATTTCCCGCCTGGCGGGGGGCAGCAAGTAGCGAGTGGCCCAACAATGGCGGACACGAGCCATCGCCCCTGCGGAAAGCTAAAACTGTCTCTGGAAATGTCGACAGGTGTCGAAAGTTCGACACTCGTCGCGGGTCGGCTTTTTCATTCGGGCGATCGGAGTCGAAGACGAGCGTTCACCCTGTTTCCAGCTGCCCAATGTTTCCCGGAAAAAGTCTGCTATGAGCTTCCTCCTTCACGGCAAATGGAAGTTGTCCGGATATCCCCGTCGATCGGACAGGGAAACCAGAGGAAGAAAGCCTCTCATGGTTTCATAGGTTCAGATTGGCCCTAAAAGTGCTTTCAGGTATGTCAGAACCGATGGTGGATCGGGCGGCAAGGCTGATGAAAGATGAGGACCTCTCGCAGTAGTACGAGCGGTAACAAAGTCTCGCATCCGGTTATCAACCATGGCCGCAGGAGTAAACCAATGGCAGTACAGGACCACCTCCCGTCGAGCTACAGCAACCAATACAGCGCGGATTCCGTCTGTGGGCACTGTGACGGGATCAGTCGTCACGAACCCTGGTGCATAACTCAGAACGCCACCGTTCAGTATGCATATCAGGCGGTCTCAGGCACCGGTCAATTGAACCCGGGGGATCACCTCATCTTGCATGCTCTAGGTGCCGCGTGGACGGGACAGAAAATTCTGTCCAAGCTGCGTCACTAATACGATGGTGGCAAAAGCAATATCAAGGAGTAGAAGCTATCAAGGCTATTGAGGATCTAATTCAAATCTTTGCTTCTTTCGGAGGACTCGATGCGTTCTGACCTTATCTTTGGCGCCATGACATACGTTTCAAATCGCTTCCTGCTTACCCGGCTTGCCTCCAAGGCAATCCGCAGTTTCCACCGGCCAAATTCCCGCATGGAGGACACAGCAAACGAAGTATTTGAGCGCTTCACGCAAGTCAACCCATTGGCGGGCGTGTCCAATGCCGGCAACCTGCAGTGCTTCCCCCACGCCGCGCAAGGGGAGCCCCGTTCGGCTTATGACGATCTAGAGCAATCCGTGGCGTGAAACCAAGAGGTGAAATATGTTGCAGCCAATGCATTTCGTCGAAGACGGCGCACAACCATATCCGACTGTGACCGACTTCCTCAGGACCTTTAATGAAGAGATGCACAGTCTTTACTTGCTCTCGTTCCTGCTAACCGCAGACCATGATAAGGCCGAGCAATGTCTTGTTTCCGCGATGGGAGAATGTATGGAGCGGGTTGGTGTTTTCATGCATTGGGCGCGTTCATGGACTCGGGACGCGGTTCTCAAACACGCGATCCAGATGATCAAACCCGCGCCGGAGCACACGGACCGCGTATCATTCATTACTGTCAGGAGATCGGCTACGCGGGCAGAAGACGACCCCTTTGCCGCAATCCTTTTACTGGATGCCTTCGAGCGCTTTGTCTTCGTCATGTCGATTCTGGAAGAGCAGTCCGATGAAGAATGCGCGTTCCTTTTGAGCTGCTCGCGCCGCGATGTCATGATGGCCCGGCTCCTGGCGGTTAAGCGTCACTCGAGTACGGATGCTCTCGCCGAGGAACAGTGCTGACGGTTGGTGATTCCACAGGCCCGATCTGTACTCAGGTTGCATATCGTCGTATCTCTTCTAGCAAGACATGTCACTCGCAACGTTGCATACTGCAGGTAGGTGATCGCCACCTGTCAAACTACTCATAGCGAAAAATCAACGTGTCGATAATCCGCCGTACCCATGTCGAAATGGCGACTGACACTTCTGCGGTCTTTGGGCACAAGCCCACACGGTTCGACTAACATCCCGGGATTCAAATACATCACAAGATTCCTATCTGCACCAGGTCTGGCATTGCAAATGCTTTCTTACGATTAGCGATTGCAGCCAACAACTAACAAGCGACGAGGAGATAAGGTAATGACCATGCCGGGAAAGCTACTCGATAAAGGCACTGTCCAACTTGGATTCATCGGTCTCGGACTTATGGGAAGCCGGCTTACGCAGCGTTTGCATTCAGCAGGCTGGAACGTTCACGCATGGAACCGTAGTCGCGGGCCGGCAGATGTGCTTAGGCGAGAGGGTGTAGTGATCGCCTCATCCGTGGCCGAGCTCGTCGTTGGCTCGGATGTGGTTCTATCGTCCTTGGCCAATGATGAGGCAGTCTACGCAGTGTATTTCGCTGAGGGTGGTGTCTTTTCTGCGGCAAAGCGAGGAACCATCATTCTTGAAATGAGCACCATCTCGCCGGAACTATCGCGCCTGCTACATCGGCAGGCGTGCGCCCTCGGCATCAGCTTCCTCGATCTGGCCGTCTCCGGATCAACGCCGGCGGTCGAGGCAGGATCAATCACACTGCTCGCTGGTGGCGACCAGAAGACCTTCGAGCAATGCGGCCCCATCTATGAGTCAATCGCTAAACAGTGGTTTCTGATGGGACCTGGTTCTTCAGGCGTTCAAATGAAGTTGGTCGTCAACCTTCTCCTGGCTCTGGATATGCAGGCGATCGCGGAAGCAGTTTCGTTGGGAGAGCACCTCAAGATCGATCGCAACGTTTTGCTCGACGTCCTATCCAAGACAGCGGTGATACCGCCAGCGTTTGTCGGGAAATTCCCGAAAATAAAGAGCGGCGACTACTCTCCGGAATTCCCGTTGCGGCTGATGAGCAAAGACATGGACCTGGCCATGAATGCCGCCAGGAGCTCGGGTGCTGTCTTGCCTGCGGCGACTGCCGCCCAATCCGTACTTGCCTCCAATATCTCCGCAAGTGGAGATCTGGATTTGGCTGCGATAACGCCGTTTGTCATCGGTCAGAGCGCGAACGGCTAGATTGCCGATTTTTGCCGAGAACTGCCAGATCCTCTTGCAGGACCTGATGGAGTTTGGCACCGGAAGTGCAGTTTATGGACTGGAACGATGCTCTGGTTAGACCACGCAGATGCCGCGGTTCAAAGGTACTTCAAAGATCTTGCCGCGTCTGTCACCGCCCACGGAACACGCTAGAACAATTCTTCAGCCATGTGGATTGTTAAGCTCGCGCTCGATCGCCCTTACACGTTCGTCGTCCTCGCTCTGCTGATACTGCTAATCAGCCCGCTTGTCATTCTGAGTACGCCCACGGACATCTTCCCCACCGTTAATCTGCCCGTGGTCGCCGTTTCCTGGATTTACACCGGCATGAACGCGGAAGAGCTGGAAGGCCGGCTCACGACAGTGTACGAAAAAGTTCTGACAGCGCTGGTCGACAACATCGAGCACATTGAATCCACAACCGTCGGCATTGACGGCCTGGTCAGAGTAAAAATCTTTCTGCAACCGAACGCCAGCGTAGACCGGGCGAACGCGCAGGTTACTGCTGCTTCACAGAGCATCCTGCGCCAGTTGCCGCCCGGTACACTGCCTCCCGAGATCGTCAACTACACGGCTTCGAACGTGCCTGTGTTGCAACTCGCGCTGTCCGGCCCTGGACTGAGTGAAGCCGACCTGAATGATCTGGCCTTGAACTTTCTTCGGCCCCAGCTGGTTACGATTCCCGGGGCCGTTGTGCCGTACCCCTACGGCGGGAAACAGCGCGAGATCATGGTGAATCTTCAGGACACGCTTCTCCAGTCGAAAGGAATTTCACCCCAGGATGTTGTGAATGCGCTCAGCGCACAGAACGTGATTGCGCCGTCGGGCACCGCCAAGATCGGCCGATTCGAATATGACTTTCCTACCAACTCGGCGCCCAGGACGATGGACGAACTCAACCATCTTCCCGTAAAGGTCGTGGGTAACTCAACCATCTATCTGAAAGATGTTTCGCAGGTTGCCAACGGTTTCATCCCTCAAACCAATATCGTTCGTCACAACGGCCGCCGTGGTGTTCTGGTCACCATCATCAAGGCTGGAAACGCCTCTACGCTCAGCGTGGTCAATGGAATTCGCCGTTTGCTCCCGCGCGTCGAGCTGACCCTTCCGTCGCAACTGCACATTCAACCGCTCGGCGATCAATCCCTGTTCGTTCGCGGAGCCATTGAAGGCGTCGTTCGCGAAGCCACCATTGCTGCCGGTCTGACGGCGCTTATGATCCTGCTGTTTCTCGGCAGCTGGCGCAGCACGGTTATCATCGCCGTTTCTATTCCGCTGGCGATTCTTACTTCAGTCATCGTCCTGAGCGCCCTCGGGGAGACCATCAACACAATGACGCTTGGAGGATTAGCGCTGGCGGTAGGCATCCTGGTGGATGACGCTACCGTCACCATCGAGAACATCACGCGCCATCTGGAAGAAGGCCAATCTCTCTATGAGGGCATTTTGCACGGGGCGGCGCAGATCGCCACCCCGGCCTTCGTCTCCACAACCTGCATCTGCATCGCTTTTCTGCCTCTGTTTGCCTTACAGGGCGTATCACATTATCTGTTTCCGCCTCTTGCAGAGGCGATCATCTTCGCCATGCTGGCCTCTTATATCCTGTCGCGAACGCTAGTGCCTACCATGGGGATGTATCTCCTGAAGGCGCCCAATCATAATGCTTCGCCATCGCGCAATCCGCTGGCACGGATGCAGAAAGCCTTTGACCGGGGATTCGAACGGGTCCGGAACACTTACCTCGCGTTACTGAGGACACTCATACGCAGACGATTCATTTTCATTCCGGCTTTTCTTCTGGTGTGCGTCTTCGCTGCGGCTCTCCTTCCCTGGCTCGGCCGGGATTTCTTCCCGGGCACGGACAGCGGCCAGTTCATGCTCCATTTCCGGGCCAAAACCGGAACCCGTATCGAAGATACAGCCATGCTGGCCGACCAGATCGAAAACACGATCCGCCGGCAGATACCCAAGCAAGAAATGGGAGACATCGTTGACGACATCGGCCTGCCTTACAGCCAGATGAACTTCATGTACAGCACTTCAGGCGTGATCGGTGCCTCTGATGCCGACGTACTCGTGTCGCTAAACGCCAAGCATCACCCGACGGCCGATTACGTCCGAACGCTTCGTATGAGCTTGCCCCGCCAATTCCCTGGCACAACGTTCTATTTCCTGCCGGCAGACATGGTTACGCAAATCCTGAACTTTGGATTGCCTGCGCCGGTGGATCTCCAGATAGAAGGTCAGGACCAGGTGAGGAATCATGAATTGGCTACTCGTGTGTTGGGCGAACTCCGTCACGTTCCCGGCCTCACTGACTTACGGATTCAACAGCCGCTCGACTACCCGATGTTCAACATCAATGTCGATCGAACCAAGGCAGCTATAGGCGGCTACACCGATCGCGACGTCACCAACAGCATGCTTGTCGCTCTGAGCGGTAGCTTCCAGACCGAGCCAAGTTTCTTCCTGAATTGGAACAACGGCGTGCAATATGAACTGATCTCTCAAACTCCGCAATATCGCATTCAGTCCTTACAGGGCGTTGGGAACATTCCCCTCACTTCGACGGCTATGGCGCGCCCTGAAATCCTGTCGGAGGTTGCCTCGTTGCGCCGCGGCCATGAGATGGAAGCGATCGATCACTATAACATCCGCCGCGTTATTGATATCTTTGGCTCTGTCCAGGATCGCGATCTCGCGTCTGTCGGACGGGACATCAATCGCATCATCGACAACGATCAGAAACTCCTCCCGCGCGGCAGTTTCTTTCGCATACGCGGCCAACTTGAAACGATGCGAACCTCCTATGCAGGATTGCTGGCAGGCCTGGCTGCTGCCATCGTTCTCGTTTATCTGCTGATCGTCGTCAATTTTCAATCCTGGCTGGATCCGTTCATCATCATCACCGCTCTACCTGCGGCTCTGGCCGGCATTATCGTCTTCCTGTTCCTTACTCACACGCCCCTCAGTGTGCCCGCTTTGATGGGCGCCATCATGTGCATGGGGGTTGCGACGGCGAACAGCATTCTTGTGATCGCCTTTGCCAAGGAGCGGCTGGCTGAAAACGGCGATGCCCTGGAGGCCGCGGCAGAGGCCGGCTTCACCCGCTTTCGACCTGTTCTGATGACGGCCCTCGCCATGATCATTGGCATGGTCCCAATGGCAATAGGCGCGGGCGACGGAGGCGAACAAAACGCGCCTCTCGGTCGCGCCGTGATCGGAGGTTTGCTCTGCGCAACAGTGGCCACCCTCGTTTTCGTGCCGACTGTATTCGCGCTTTTGCACAACCATCGCCTGAATCGGTCTAGCAACAATGCTCAGAACGGAGCTCAGAATGGATGACAAGGAGATAACAAACACTGAGATTCCCGGCTGTCCGCCGGGCGAGGTTCGCGGGCGGCGGCGCACCATGCGGTTGCTGGCCGTCGCTGGGGTCACCATGTTCATCCTGCTCGTGATCGTGATCCTTGTGGGTATCCGTGCCCGCGAACGAGCCGAGTCGAAATTGCGGCAAAACACGAACGAGGCTGCCGTTCAAGAGGTAATGATCATCCACCCAAAGCAGAATCAGTCAATCGATGAGGTCGTGCTGCCCGGAGCCACTCAGCCTTACATCAACTCTCCCGTCTATGCTCGCGCCAGCGGCTATCTGGTCAGGTGGTACCACGACATCGGATC
>CAVQEO010000003.1:0-84168 GCA_963711525.1 uncultured Acidobacteriaceae bacterium
CTCCGAGTGCTTCGCAGAGTTCCGAGGTTTTAAAGGGGAATGTGAGCAAACGCGTACCTGAAGGTGGCAATGTTTCCCGGGATGATCGGGGTTGACGTTGCAAACGAAATTTCCAAGGCAGTGGTGAGTCTCGGTAAGATTAGAGGGCTGATTATCGACCTACGGGGAAATACAGGTGGCGGGGCGGGCGCACTCCGTCTCATGAGTTTATTGACGCCGGAGAAGGTGCCGGTTGGGTTCGCGCCTGGAAAGCGGTGGGCCGGGCGAGATCTTGCCAAAGAGAAAATTTCATTTCCTCGCTTCGGAAACATCCCGGCATCAAAGAAGACCCTCTGGCTGCTCGCCTTACGCTACCTGCCATCCCTCATCACAAAGTCTCCGATTGTGTTGGAGTCTGAAGGGTACGGTCCTGAACCGTATCAAGGAAATGTCGTTCTCCTAGTTGATCGACACACCGCCAGTGCGGCGGAGATGGTCACCATTTTTGCGAAAGAAAATATGCTGGCAACCATCGTAGGAGAAAAGACTGCCGGAAGGCTCTTGTCTGCGACTTCAGTGAAAGTCGGACACGGCTTTCGGCTTGCGCTCCCGACGGGTGCTTATTACACGTGGAAGGGCACTGCTCTTGAGGGCAGCCCGATTGAACCTGATGTAGTCAGCGAATTCGATTGGCAGGACAGAAGACGCGGCCCTGACCGGCAGCTCGCTACAGCACTGAAGACTGTAAGCACTGGAATATCGATGTAATCGCCCTTGACCGGCTGGCTCGCCGAAATTTCATTGAGCACATTAGGCCTGTTATCGTCGGTTCACGGCGAAAAGCCACGTGTCCGGAAGGTTCCCCACTGGAAAATAAGTGAACACAAACGTTTCTCGTTACATATGGCTGCGGACGAGTTCAAAACGATAAACGGAAATGGAGCTCACTGTTCAACTCCTTCATATCTGTTGCCTTGGAGTTGCAGAAGTCGCACAGCACAAGAGGATCTTTGACAATATCGTGACCTCGCTGGACTGAAAGGCCCCGAACCAGGCACCTTTTGAGCGACTATCCTCGCCTTATTCTCGTTTGGATGACGACCGAAGCTCTACGAACCGGCGAACGCAAGCTGGAGCTCGGACGTTCACTGTCCACCTTTATGGGGCAACTTGGGTTGCAGTGTACGGGTGGTCACTGGGGAACAATTCCGCGGTTTAGAGGGCAAATGGAACGGCTGTTTGGTGCTGCGATCTCCACACGATGGAGACGGGATCAAGGCGGTCAAGGCCACGTGGAAGGGGCCAATCTCCTGTTGGCAGAGGAGTTCGAGCTCTGGTGGACTCCGCAAAAACTGCCGCAAGCAGGTCCTGCGCAGTCGAGCGTCACGCTCTCACAGAGATTCTTTAAACAGCTTGTCGAGGCTCCCGTTCCACTCGACTTGAGGGCGATCAAAGCTCTAAAGAGGTCGCCCTTGTCACTGGATCTGTACGCCTGGGCCACCCGGCGCGTCAGCTATTTGAAAAGGCCGCTGAGTATTTCATGGGCATCTTTCCAGTTGAGTTTCGGAGCTGACTACGCTGGGACACCTCAAGGAAGGTCTCGCTTCCGGGGAAACGCAATTGAAGCACTAGGTCGAGTGAAAGTTGTTTATCCGCAATTGAAAATCGAGATTCAGAGAGATGGAGTCTTGCTTTACCCGTCCGTGACTCACGTTCCTAAAGCGCCCCTCGCGTAGGTATAGCGGTTCACCTTTCCCCATCTGGGGGCAAGGTTCTTGGAATCCGGCGGCGTTCGCTGAAACCGTTGACACCTGAGCGGGAATTCCACTGGTGGCCATCAGCTACTAAAGGTTAGTAATTATAGGAGTAATACAGGGATACAGGAGATGCCGTAAATCGCTGAAGGGTAAGGAATTGCGGCAAAAATCTACCCAAATTATGCGTAAGTGATACCCCCGTTATGCGTGTTTGATCGGCTTCGATACCCCGCTTATGCGTGTATCCGTACCCTCTATATGCGTGGAAATCTACCAAATTCCGCGGTTATGGGTTGTGGATGACTTTCGCCTTATATTCGCCTATGCTGTTGTCCATGTTCCCCGGACCCGAAAGCTCGAAGCGCGTCGTGGTCCAGTGCAAGGGCTGTCGAGAAAACATCCCGGCGCCCGTAGAGTCTGTGCCAGCCCAGCCGATCGCTGCCAAGTGTCCGCTTTGCGGCGCGCACAGACGCTACCTACCATCGGAGGTGTTCCTGGGCCGGCTGTCCCACTTGATGATCCGGAAGCCAGTTCGTACGGCAGATGGGCGAGTGGGGTGATGACACCTCGGTTCAAGGGAAAGCCCAACTTCTACCTTTCTCAACTCTGTCCACTGTGCGCGTACAAAATTCAGCCCAACGAACTGGTGCGTCTCGCCTCACATGTAATCAAGTGCCCAAAGTGTGGCGGTGCCTTCGACGAGATGAGCAATAGGAAACTAATGAGCACGTTCTGAGCGCCCAGCATGAGACGCAGAGAGGATCCCCGCTTTGCCACTGCCAGTCTAGACAGCACCTGGCTCCGGCCCCGTGGATTAGACTAGCCCCCTCATGCCAAAGAAACAGGCTTTGCACATGCAAGCAGCAGGTTTTATCGACACTATGGATTGTCTTCCTGTGTCCCGACTGCCCGAGGGTCCGGAATGTGTTTGGCTGCGTCCAGAGGTAGTCGCGCAGATCCAGTTCTTGGAGTGGACCGGGGCTGACCACTTGAGACATACGAAGTTCGTTGGACTCAGGGACGACAAAGATCCATCTAAGGTGGTTAGGGAAACCTAGCGAGTACAGGCTCCCTTCCCGCCATGGATGTGGTCGTCGAAAAGAGGGTAGTGTCTCAGTTTGAAATCCACAGCCCTAGCGCGGCACAAGAGCCAAACCGCATACTGGAATCATGGCAAAGCGCCCACGCGATCCGAACCAGTTGGCGAAATTCATTGTGGATATCGCCACAGGCGAGGCTGAGGATTCGGCAAGCGAAGCTAAGCGCAACCCGTCCCCAAAAAGAACCGGCGGGGTGCAGGGTGGGGCCGCTCGCGCTAAGAAACTAACGCCCGATGCGCGGGCCGACATTGCGCGCGCCGCCGCAAAAGCCCGGTGGAAAAAGAGTTAGCTACCGCTTTACGTTCGCCCTTAACACCGCCGCACCGGCCTTAGCCCGCTCAAGGACATCGTCGGTCAAGTCAGTGATGAAGGGCAAACTGGCCTGATCTGGATTGCGTCGATTCCAATGATCGGCGGTATTTACGCCAATCACGGCTTCACCAACCATCTGCTCCCGGTAGAGATGCAGCCCCTTGACCATCTGTGGGCGGGTCGCTTCATCCACATCAAACCAAAGCCACAACTGTGCGCCACCGGGAAGGCGCTTCGTGTAAGCGAGGTTAGCTTTGTAGGACTGTTTGGTTTCTTTATCCTCCCGAAGTTCTTCCCGGGCTGCGTCTGAAAACTGCTTCGAGAGTAAATCCATTGGATTTGCTGGTTTCGGGAGAGACCAACCCATTTTTGCTGCCATCGCAGCAACATCGTGCATATTTACTTCCCGCACTCCAGTCTGCTCCCTGAAGTAGCGGATGAACTTCTGCCGTCTTTCAACTGCCGTAGACATAAATAAGTTTCCTTTATGCTCCAATCGGAGCTACATCTCCCCAACCATCAACGAATGCGTTTGGTGTAACGATTGATCTGACCTTCGCCAGGTGGTTACGAAACAGGTCGTACCTTCCAGTCTCGTGCTGCAATTGGCCCGCGATAATTCCAGGATGAACCTCTAATGTCGCTGCAAACCCTCGAATGTCGCGCTCAGCAAACATCGGGGACTTGCGCGCAATGAAGCTGGTCAGCTTTGCCCGCGGTACGCAGAAATTGGAAGCAGCTTCATTAGCTACGCGCTCCTCATCTGGCACGCTGGCACCGACTCCCGCTCGCTCTCCTTCCAGTTCGGCGTCCAGCATTGCTTGGCTCAGGCCGTGCTCGCGCAACGCATGTTCAATTTCATGGCGCAGGACGAACCAAAAATTGTCGACACGGTCAAATCGCATGGACAACCCAATAACGGGAGATCGGTTATCTAGCCAGAAGCAAACGCCGTCGATTTTCGAAGACGGCAACGCTTCAACAATGACAAACCTTACCCCGGCCTCCATCATGATCCGGGGAACCTTACGTGCTCCTTCCGGGGATGCAGGAGTGTCTTGAGTTTTCCAAGTGCAGCCTGCATTGAGGAGTGAGAATATTTGGACGCAGGAAGGTCTGAGGCTAGTTGCCGCACCCGGTAAAGCCACGCGAGTTGCGTCGGTGTCACATCCCCAAATACGCTGGTTTTCTTTGCGGCGTGCGGAAATATTCAATATCTTCAACCGATTTTTCACCAAAGAACTGACAGATGGCGGCCTCAATGCCTTCGTCCCGAACATCGGTGATCCCTCTAGCCATCCACGCTTAATCATGTCGGTTATGGGCAATTCCCCGAACAGCGTAGCGCGGGCCGACATCCCCGGATCAAAGCGTAATTCGATTTGTGCCTTTGCAAGTTCGTATTCCTGCTGCAACTGAAGGAGCCGTTGGGGATCGATCCCCAAGATCGCCTGTAGCTTGAGGGCCAACTCGGCATCGACCGACTTGCTGCCATTAAGGATGCGACTGACAACTTGTTCATTGATGCCCAGAATTAGTGCTAGGACGCGTTGGGTCCAACCCCGTTCTTGAAGGTGTGCTTGGATTAACTGTGCGGGAGTTCGACATTCAGCCCGAATCATGTCTTGAGTCTACCACGGTAAATTCAATTGAAATGTGCAATTCTCACATTCACGCAAACTGATTTTTATGCTTGACAACTGTCTTGTAAATCGCTCGTCTTACTTCATGAATCGGCTACCAATCGGGAAGCGGGCGCAGATCATCCAGATGCTAGTTGAAGGAAATAGCCTTCGCGCAACCAGCCGCCTGGGCGATGTCTCAATAAACACAATTACAAAATTGCTGGTTGACGTGGGCGTAGCGGCGGCTGAATACCACGATACAGTCGTTCGCGACGTGCGCGTTCGCAGGCTGCAATGCGATCAAATCTGGTGCTTTGTCGGAGCGAAAGCAAAGAACGTCACGAGAGAGCAGAAAGCGATGGGATGGGGCGACGTGTGGACTTGGACGGCGATCGACGCGAATACAAAACTCTGCTTGAGTTATCTAGTGGGGGGACGCGATGGAGGATGGGCGCGGGACTTCATGGAGGATTGTGCTAGCCGAGTCCGGGGCCGTGTCCAGCTCACGATCGATGGCCACAAGGCGTACCTGGAGGCCGCTGAGGGCGGATTTGGGATGGACATAGACTCCGCGGTGCTACATAAGATTTACGGAGCACCCAGCGAATCGGAAGCTCGCCGTTACTCGCCAGCGCAGTGCATTGGCTGCGACATGAAGACGGTGATTGGAAACCCCGACCCAAAGCATGTAGGCATCAGCTTTGTGGAGCGACAGAACCTTACGACGCGGATGGGGATGCGGCGCTTCACTCGGCTCACCAATGGCATCAGTAAGAAACTTGAGAACCACGCTTCCATGGTGGCGCTACACTTCCTCTACTACAACTTCGGGCGCATAGATAAAACACTACGCGCCACCCCGGCCATCGAAGCTGGCCTTGCGAATCATGTCTGGAGCTTCGAGGAAATCGCGGAACTGGCGGACAGTCCGAACTTATAATCAACGGTATGGCGCACCGGATCCAAGAGCTAGAATTCGACGGACACCGTCTCTTTTGCCCAGCCCATCCTCATTGGGAAATCAGCTTCACAGGCTCACATCCCTATACCGCTATCTGCTTCGCGCCAATCAATGGGGCCGCCCCCGGACACGCTTGTCCAAAATCCGCAGAATGGCCCAGCCGCGAGGAGATGGAGAGAGAACTCGCAACAGTGAGACCACCGGATGCAAACTGAGGCACAACCGAAAAGAGTTGCGGGTTGCTCTCATTGCCCATTGAGACGTAGTCTTATGTGAGGGATGTGTGTTCTTCACCAATTCGGTGTTCTGGTTCTACTGCTGATCTCGTGCTTGGCTCCGGCAATGGCCTGCATGGTCCCCGATGCGCCCATTATCGGGTAGGCCAGGGGATGCAGCAGGATGTCCTGCAGGCGCAGGTCAACTCTTCAGCGCTTGGCCGTTCTCAGTCAGTTGGGTCAACAACGTTTGACTCAGGGACTTGAGTGTTGTTTTCGAATAATGTGGGCTTAATGTTTTGACGATGTCTAGTGTACGCTTTCACCCAGTAAGGTGATCTGTGAAGTTGAGCAGGACTGAGAGAATTCGTGGCAGTTGTTCGGGCTGCAAGGGCCATTTGAGAGCCGAACTGTCCGGCTAGCATTTCCACGAAATTCGGCGAAGTGAGGAGATCACGAACTTTCGCGAGCGTGTCAGGGCTACAGAGTTGACGCGCATCGAAGCCGAGAAGAGCGGCTCCAGCAAACTCTATATCGTAGTCAGCCCGCTCCAAGAACTGAAACTCCTCGTCGTATAGCCGGTCGAAGTTTCCTGCGTCCCGCATACCTGGAGATGACGCGGTATAGATCGAGAGCGTCTTTGTCATTCGTTTGCCGGTCGCGCCAGGCAAAGAGCTTCAGCACAGCAATCCCGGCGAGCGATGCGACAGGAATGGTGAGATCGGCATCCACTTGCACGTGAACTGCTGCCGCAATGGCATCCTTAAATCCGATGACTGCCATCGCCGTTTCTCTGTCCGGCGGCCAATGAATTACGTCGGCTTCGGCAAGGCCGCCAAAGGGGATCAGGTCAACGGGAATTTCATCCTTCACCGAGAGTCCCTTTAGATAGACGCGATGCTCCATCTTTCCTTCTCTAAAGTGGCCGCTTGCAAGCAGCGCCGCCCGTAGCTCGCGAAATCTGTCCCACGAATCCATTGCCACGGCGAAATCGACATCCGCCGTCGCACGGGTGACCGGAATCCCGAAGACATGAAAGAGAAGCAGATCACGGGCCGTCGCGCCCACGACGATGTAAGGAAGCCCCAGTTCGGCAGCCACACGGTTCACGACGAAAAGAATGTGGATCGTCACCGGATCAACCGGCCGACTCTTATCGACCGTGTATGGGTTCAAGAAATTGTTCATAGATCAGGCGTGCTGTTTCAAGATTGCGTCCGTCTTCAGTGGCCATCAGGTCCGCATAGGCCAAGAGGGGTGGGACAACGTCCGCATGCTTCTCGTCAGCAGGAAGATTCCAGAATGCCTGCAACACCTCAGTATTTCCGTTCGGATCCAGCCGCATTCTGGCTTGCGTGAGAAGAGCTTTCTGCTCTCCCTCAAGGTAGACCGTAAAGCGCTCGGGTTTGAGGTAGTCAGTCAGGCGTTGGCCGGCGACTTCTCCACCCCAGTAGCCATGATGAACTCGGAGGTCGAGAGCCAGCAGACGCTCCCTGTCGGCCTGATATCGACCGCGGAGCAATTTTGGACGGAGAGTGTCAGGAAAACGCGTTACCCATTCCTCTATGAGCTTTTGTGTGTTCGTTAGCGTCTTGTTATCTCTTTGCACGAGAAAGCCACGCGCCTGGAGGTCGCCCACGACCGGTCCCACAGCTCCGAGAGCAACACCGGCAGCCCGGGCTAGGTCACGGTAGGTTGCTTCGGCCAGTGCTGGTTGGCAGAGCATCACAAAAACGACCTTCATGCCGGCAGGGGTGAAGGCCCTATATCGGATATCGTCCTGAACATCCGCCGGGCGTGGCTCACCTGTTACGTAGATCGTCAGGCCCGGAGCTTCGAGGTATGCATTTCCTGCCGTATCAAGGAAGGGGAGGTGCAATGCCCGACAATGCTCTGCCAGAGCACGAGTGATGTAAGGAGCGACGAGAAGAGGTTGGACTCCCCGTTTGGCGCAGGCAAGCTGATCTTTGACCAGGCTAATTGTGGCGAAATGACGTACGTTCTTGACCTCAGCGACGAACGGATATGCCCGGTTTGCTGTTTTGATCTCGATCAGCGCATCGCCACAGGCGGGATGATGAGGTTCAGCTTCAGTGATCCGCCCATGAAGGCCAGCCGTCCGAGGGAGGGCAGCCAGGGCTTTTTCCAGAATCTCGGTTTCGCGGATTGCCATTGGCGTGCGCATATGGAATTCTGCCCGTGTCCAGAATATAGCACCGTTCATGCTTCATGAACATGCCTAGTTTATTGAACAGAATCTGCGCGTAATTACTCGTCGCTAATCAACAACGATTGATTTGAGACCCACAGAAAACCCCACTTTAGCCCCACAGTAAGAATTCCTTCCGCTTTCCTTGCGGGTCTCATGGCGCCAACCGCTCCCGCTAAGTTGTTGAAATTACGTTAATAATCAAATTTGGGAGCAGAGGGTCGGGGGTTCGAATCCCTCCGCCCCGACCATTAAATCAGCAACTTAACTCGCCTGCTATTCGCCATCAAAATCTTATGTAGCGGAAACTGTAGCGGGTGGCTGTCGTTCAGAGGGGTTTTGAGACTCGATGAAGCCAGGCAGCCACACTCTTATGCTGGTGGAACAGCCTCGGCCTGCTTTAAACCTTCGGCTTGCTCAAGGTTTCGATTATCTCTTCGATCCGCGGATATTTGAGATTCGCATTGAAACGAACGCGGTGGTGATGTTGTCGATGGAGATCAAACGCTAGCGCCGGCGAAGCAAAAGCATGGCAACTCTGAATGTACTTCTGACTCTGTTCCGAATAAACATCAAAACGGACTTTGTTCTCTCCCGTTGCTCGGGCAAACACGTTCTTTCTGGTAGGGCCGTATTACTGCAATCTGACCCTTTGCAGGAAAGGGAATCGCAGTTTCGTTGACCATTGATCTTGAAATACTGCCGCGGGAGTAGCCACGGTCCTTTTCTGGTCCGCCGCGGAGAGCTGCATTCTTGGCCGCCCTGTCGATCTGTTTGAGCGCTGGCGATTTTTTCCCTGGCGTCCATACAAAATGGACCGCCATCCCGACCCTAGAACGCGCGGACAAAAATTCCTTCCAAGATCGCTGCTCTCCCGGGGTTCGTCGTGTTGATTGCGCCATTGGTTTTGCCGCCATCCCGCCGCTCTGGGAATGTTTTCAATGACATATTGCGAATCGCTGATGATCTGGATCCTGGCTACGTCTGGCCAAGGGTGATTCTTCTGAATCCATCGAAGTGATCGAATAACAGCAAGCAACCAAGCAACTCCATGCGGTTGATGCTGCTCTCTGCACAACCGAAGTCGACAATCTGTTCCGGCTCGCGTCGCAGGTGTTCCGGATACTCGACAATTGCCGCACACCCTGAGTTGAGTCGCCTATCGCGGTAACAAGATCCGTCCGTTCGGATTTGAATTGCTCTCGGATCGAGTTGCATCCTGAATTCCCACGATGCTCCGTGACTGAATTGGCATCCACCAGGCTGATAAGGGCACGCGGTGAACCCATGGTCATCGATGAACTGTTCAACGACTACGCGGCCTTCTGCCGCGGTCGCAAATTGTCTCCGCTGCCCCGTAAGGTCTGGCTTGCTTCGATGAAGATGGCTGGCTTCCAAACGCAGTCCGGTGGCTTCGTCGGCATGAAGCTGGTTGATTGAATAAGTAACCGGAAGTCAGGGCTGAGAAATAGTCCACCTCGTCAGCGAGAGGGGTTCATTTCGATGCTTCGCGACCGTCGCGCAGAACAAACAAGAGTTGTGCCGGCAGCGATCTAGCTCTGTCTAATGTGACGTGATTTTTATATTTTTCGTAATCGGGTTGTCTGGTGCCGTCGAGATAGTAACTTGCACCTTCTCGTTCTGACGAGTGGGCTTGGTTTGTACCGTAATCTTCGCCTCATACATATCTCTCGGAACATTCACCGGTAGATTGTCAGGGACGATTAGGCCCTTGGGATCTGTCCATTTGAGGTCGATACGAGAGAGATAGCTAGGTGATTTGTCGGTTATGAAAACAAATATGTCGAAAGATTTCCCTCCAACGACGCTGCTGGGAACAACAATATGATCAATGGGAATTCTGGCGTGAACAGTAATCTGCTGCGGAAAATCCATTGGGGTATTTCCAGCAGGTTGGTTCTTAGCATGGAGAGACGCATGCATATTAGTCCGAAATGGCCCGACGGTTGCAAATGTGTGCCCGGGAGGTCCGTAGACAAGAGGGTAGTTGCCAGGCGGAGTTGGGAACGGAGCACGCTGTATCGAGTGGGCGACCGGCGAGCCGTCGTTCCAATTCAAATCCACAGACATTACGTCGCAAGTCAGTTGTTGGAGATTTGCAGTTGCGATTTGTAAGCCGTCGTATGAAACACCCTGTTCGAAATCCGTTTGGTTCCAATAAATGTTGAAAAGGGAGGAGCTAAATTGGCCGCCACCTAATTCGGCATGGATTTTTATGGTTTTGGGAGCATTGTGAACTGAACAATGCTAAAAGTGTCGCTAGGAACACCGCGAAGCGATTCATATCGTACACTCCGAGCAAGAATACGTTTGAAATCGGGGCCCAAGTGTAGCACGCAAAATCGGGTCCGATCCGATTTTTGCGCCAATACGCGCAGAGGCGCACCCGCGCGAGAGCTAGCGACAAATTTGAGGAAGTCACTTACTAAAACTCTAGATTTGCTTGATGATTTCGATAAATCTGGAGGGACACCATGGGCGGATACGGTAGCGGCAGGCACCACTTGAAGCAATCCACAACTTGATGTGCGCCGGCTGCAGCGAAATCCATTGCTGGAACGGCGCGCCTGGCTCAATTTGCGATGGACGAGAAATGGTAAATGCATCTCGGAGATCGACATTCTGCCCGGGATTCATCCCGTCGCTAGCCGTTCGCGCGCCAACCGCAGTATCGAAGTGGCAATTCTCGCCGTGAAGATTGTATTTTCACTCCACCAACGTCGTCATGAGCACCCCGGTTGAATGCGCGCGCGCCGCGTCGACATCCTTGGTCTCATGCGTTGCGGGGATCCGCAGGGGCGCCCGTTAAACCGTCGGCTGAAGAAGCCCGGGAACGCCGGGCAGGAGCCCCGAGATTTGAATTTCATTCCGCTGGAGCCGCTTGCTGGGTCTACGCCCCTCGGGTGAGGCTTGCTAAAATGGTTTTGGCCCGGAATCTTGGGGTCAGTTAAGGGTCAACTTGCAGAAACTTTGGATTCTGGCCAGTCTTTTGGGTGCCGCCCGATGACGCTAAGTGGTTTAAAATCCGTTGATCAGCAAATTCGACCCCCACTAGCCGCCCCAATGGCAGCCATCAGGCGGAGATAAGTCCCAGGTGGAAAACACCCAACCCTCTTCTTCCACACCCCCTGTCTGGCTCGGCTGCTCCGGCTGGGCGTATCCGACCTGGAAACCGGAATTCTACCCGGCAAAAACGACAGCTAAGAAAATGCTGGCGTTCTACGCGACGGTGCTTAACTCCGTCGAAGTGAACTACACGTTCCGCCATTTGCCCTCTTTAGCCACCGTCGAGGGGTGGTTGGCGCAGACCGGGGCGGATTTTCGCTTCTCGTTCAAAGCGCCGCAACGCATCACGCATATTAAGCGGCTGAAGGAGTGCAGCGACGCGCTCACTGCCTTTTACTCAGCGCTGCTACCCGTCATCCGCGCCGGACGCATGGGCGTGGTTCTGTTCCAGTTGCCTCCGAATCTCAAAGCAGACCCCGCAAGGCTTGCGAACTTCCTCAAAGAAGCCGCGCCCGAGAGCACGGCCACACTGCGCGTCGCTTTTGAATTCCGCCACGCTTCGTGGTTTTCGAGCGAGATCTTCGATCTGCTCCGGCAGCATCACGCCGCGCTTTGCGTAGCCGAGAGCGACGAGTTGCAAACACCGGACGTGGTCACCGCCCCATTCTGCTGCTACCGGCTGCGCAAAAGCGACTACGGGCCCGCTGACTTGCAGCAGATCGAAAAGCAGCTCGCAGACAGGGCCGCACAGGGAGATGTTTTCGCCTATATCAAGCACGAGGACACGCCCAAAGGCGCGTTGCAGGCAGCCTTCCTGCTGGCGAGATTGAAAGCGCAGTGAAAGATACGAGCGAACTTATTGCTGAAACCGCAAGCAACTTCGCGGCGGAGTTCCTTCCGCGGCGATTTCTGCGCAACGGCCACCTGCAAACATTGGTAGGCAACTTTCTGCCCCGCCAATATGTGCTACCTGAGCCCGAGGCGCACCTTATTCAAGTGGAGGCAGGAGAAGCCGACCCAGCGTACGGGGATTCAGGGGCGGCAAACAGGCTCACGCAAGCGCGCAGGGATGCCCGCTCGCGCGGTGCAAGCTATGTGCTCTGCCATTGCCATTGGCAGGCAAACGCCAGCCTGAGGCCGACCGTGCTGCTGGTGCACGGCCTGGAAGGATCCACGCGCTCGCAATATATGTTGGGGAACTCGGCGCGGGCGTGGGCCGCAGGGTGCAATGTGATTCGCATGAATATGCGTACCTGCGGGGGAACCGAGGATTTGTCACCAACGCTGTATCATTCTGGTCTTTCGGGTGATGTGGCCATCGTCATGCGTACACTCGCCGCCGAAAAAGGCCTGCGCGCCTTTGGGTTGATCGGCTACTCCATGGGCGGAAACCTGGTGTTGAAGCTGGCAGGTGAGCTGGGCGCAGGCGTGCCGCAATATCTGAAAGCCGTGGTTGGGGTTTCGCCGGTGATGGATCTTGCGGTCTCCGCAGATACGTTGCATAACGTGTCAAACCGTGTTTACGAGTGGAAGTTTCTGGTTGGCTTGCGGCGGCGGTTTCGGCGCAAAGCGGCCCTGTTCCCCGGCATCTATTCCACTGAGGGCCTGGAGAGAATTTCGAGCTTGCGCCAGTTTGACGATAGGATCACTGCGCGCTATTCCGGGTTCAGCGGTGCGGACGACTATTATGACCGCGCGTCCAGTTCTCATGGGGCGCCGCAAATTGCCGTGCCGACGCTGATTCTGCATTCTCTCGACGATCCCTTTATCAGGATGCTGCCGGCGACCCGCGCTGCTTTGCTGGCCAATCCCCGGGTTCGGCTGGTGGAGACAGCGCATGGAGGGCATTGCGCCTTCCTGGCGCCGGCGGTCGATTACGACGGCTATTGGGCGGAGAAGTTGCTGCTGGATTTTCTGCTGCCGGTGACGGAACCCTGATGGAGGCCGATTGGTCGGTTGAGCTTGCCGCGCCGGATCCGGTGATCACCGTTCCCTGGGCCGCTTACGGTGACTCCGGATCGAGTTTTAGATTCGTCGATTTGCGCCTGGGAACCCACTTGATTGACGAAATTGAAGAAGCTCAGGGGAGACCGGCGTTGCGGTCTGCATTGCTTTTGCTGAACGGCGCCGGTTCGCAACTCTGGACAGCCAAGTGCGATGCGTGGAGCAGCAGCCCCGAGCAAGGGGACGATCCATTCGATCCCTACGAGATGGATGCCGAACCCGGAGAAACAGCTTTTGGCGCCGGCTCGTATATCGACTTGCTGGCGCGCGATTTCGAAACTCACTGGTGCTTCGGCGCCCAGGAGCGTTGGCTGCGCGCGGTGACCGAAAGGCTGCGCGCGATACCCGCGAGGGCGGCGCGGGTGGAACTTGTGGTGCGCCGCGCGCAGGTAGATGCTGTTCCGGGCTACGGAGTGACTTGGTACGTCGAGGGCTGCGGGGCGAGTGCGCAGCGCGCCGACCAGGGATGGGGACAGGCGCTGGATGCCGCGCTCGCGGCTATCATGGACGTTCCCCTGGAGTAGCTTCGACTGACGATACAATGGCAGAAACGGGCGAGTAGCTCAATTGGATAGAGCACCGGCCTTCTAAGCCGGGGGTTGTGGGTTCAAGCCCCGCCTCGCCCACCACTCAAGTTCGCTCCCGTGGTCTTATCGATCCTTCCCAGTCGAATCGGCTACCGGTTTACGCACCACGCCATGAATAGCCTGCGGCCCGAAATGTGTAGTCGCAGGCCCCGCGAACACCATCGTAATGTTCGAATTCTGGATTGAGTAGGCAATCTCGCTCCCTCCGCTAACGCAGACCTGCAGCATTGATGAAGGCGGATTCGTTTCGAACGGGGCGTTGGTTCCATTCCCAGTCAACAGGCTGACCGGGCCGTTCAATTGAAAGCCCGTGGTGGTGGCGGGGGGTGCATATATGGGGCAGTTAGTAATGTCCCAGGTGATTTTGACGTTCGTCAACCTGATGTGGTGTGTGTGGGGGTTCACAAGAGGCTTGGTCGGATCGACGGCACCGGTATCGGTTGTCCCATAGCCGGACATGGTCATATCCGCAGAGAAGTCAGCGCTGTCCCAGTCGGGGTGGATGTCCATTGACCATTGACCATGCATCTCCCATGGGCTCCCTTTGACAGTTGGGCTCAAGGGTGAATAGTCGTTGATCAGGCCCCTGAAATGCGTTGGCCTTTCCTGAGCCAAAGCACAGCTGCCTGCACACAACAAGAGGAGCGAGAGAACTGCCGAAGTCAGCATTTTGCTTTTCATAAGACATCTCCTATTTGCTACTCACTTAAACCGCACCGACACAATGGAATACATCAGGGGCACCCTCAAGCGGTAAGGCACGGAATTGCCGGCTTTACCATGACTTGCGGTCAAATGCAGTACTTTGCCGTGCCTTTGACGGGCAGGAAGGCTACAATTTGGATTCCCTGAGTAGTTACCACGCGGATCAAGCAGGAGAGCGCGATGGGCGAACCATCCCTTGGCACGCCGCCGACCGAAAGACCGCCTGAAGACCGCCTGGATTCATGGAAGGAAATCGCGGTCTATCTCAACCGCGATGTGACGACAGCTCAGCGCTGGGAGAAACGGGAGGCGATGCCCGTTCACCGCCACCAGCATGACAAGATGGGCTCCGTCTATGCTTCTCGCGCAGAGTTGGAACAGTGGGTGCGCGGCCGGAATCTTCGCAGAGGACAGGAAAACGGAAAGGACGGCCCACCATCCGATCCCCCTTCACCACTCCCGGCCATTCCGGCCGCACGAAGCAGACGATGGAAAGTTGTCTCGCTGGCGGCAGCGGCGGGAGCCTCGCTGGCGATCGTCGTGGGCCTTTGGTTGCGGACGACGGAATACTTTTGGAAAAGTCCCATCACCAATGCAAAATTCCAGACGGTCACGGACCTGGGTGAAGTGGACGAGGCTGCCGCAGTGTCACGTGACGGTCATTTTGCGGCGTTTATTTCAGACCGGGACGGACGGATGGACGTCTGGGTCACGCAAGTGGGTTCGGGACTGTTCCACAATTTGACCCACGGGAGCGCGCCCGAGATCGTCAACCCATCCATCCGCACTCTGGGTTTTTCTCCTGATGGTTCTAACGTCACCTATTGGGTTCGCAGGCAAGATGGCTCGAGCGCCGGCGACATCAGCGTCTGGGCCGTGCCAACCCTTGGTGGGGAGCCGAGGCCCTACCTGCAAGGCGTGGCGGAGTTTGACTGGTCGCATGACGGCTCACGGCTCGCGTACCATACGCCCGCACCTGGAGATCCACTGTTCGTATCAGACGGCAGCCTTCGATCGGGGGAGCCGCCCATCTTCAAGGCGCCCGCCGGGCTTCACTCTCACTTTCCCTCGTGGTCGCCCGATGGGGCATTCATCTACTTCGTCCAGGGTGCTCCCCCAGACAAATTGGATATCTGGCGGATCCCCTCCATCGGCGGAACTCCTGAACGCATCACGTCGCACAATGCACGGGTAGGCTATCCGGTCCTGCTGGATAAGCGGACGTTGATGTATCTCGCCACCGATTCTGACGGCTCCGGGCCGTGGCTCTATAGCATGGACGTCGAGCGCCGAATTCCGCACCGGCTTTCCTCTGGCCTCGACCGGTACACGTCGCTTGCCGCCAGTGCTGACGGTCGCCGCCTGGTTGCCACCCTCGCGAGCCTGAAGAGAACACTATGGCGGTTGCCGATCAATGATTCTGTCACGGGGGATTCAGTCGCGGGGGATTCATCCACCGGGATGTCCGCGCCGGCTCCAGTCTCGCTGACAACCAGCAACGGCTCCAATCCACGACTAGGCCCTGATTATCTTCTTTATGTTTCAGAGAACGGCACAGACGAGAGTATCTGGAGATTGGTCAAAGGAACCAGCACTGAGTTGTGGAGCGGGCAAGCGCACGTCTTTGGCGGCCCGGCGATCTCCCCCGATGGACGGTCTGTCGCATTCTCGGTCAGCCAACATGGGCATAGCTCCTTATATGTAATGCAAGCTGACGGGACGAACGCCCACATCGTTTCGGAATCCCTCGAACTGCAGGGTTCTCCAGGATGGACGCCTGACGGGAAATCGATCACCTCTGCCGTGGTTGATCACGGGGTCCCAGTGCTCTATCGCATACCGATCGATGGTCGATCGCCCGCTCTCTTTGTCCGGGACTATGCGGTCGATCCTGCATGGGCCCCGGGCGGACGCTTCGCTGTTTACTCTGGACCGGACATCGGTACGACTTTTTCCGTAAAAGCCGTCACCGCCGAGGGCGCGCCTCATCCCCTGCCCACCTTGACCCTGACTCGAGGTGCTCGACACCTGGGCTTCCTGCCTCGAAGAGGGACGCTCGTTGTGCTGCGAGGAGAGATTCAACACAAGAATCTATGGCTAATCGACCTGGACACGGGCGCTGAGCGCCAACTAACCTACCTCCCTGCTGGATTTGACATTCAAGACTTCGACATATCCCCGGATGGCCACGAAGTTGTCCTCGAACGAGGCCAGGAGCGCTCCGACGTAGTGCTGCTGGATCTGCCGCGACCATGAGCCAGCTTCAACCTGGACCTTGAGGCGAACCTGGAAACTTCTGTTTTGCGCAGGTTCACCTTTGCTCATGCGACCCGCAAACGTCATCTTAATTTCATTCGCCTGCGCTACCGTTGCCACAGAGGGTTCGAATGACGATAACCATCTTCGAGTGGCTTCTCGGACTCAGCGTATTGCTATTTATTGGCCTCCGGTTGCGGCTGCGCCTGCAACTGTCTCGCGCCAAGCACCGCTCACTTGCCGGCCACGCGCGGCTCGGACGCCTGCTGGCCCGTTTCGTACCCTACTACGAATATGACGAGGCGCAGTTCTTTCGGGCCGACGATGCCCCGGAACACATCGGCGAACAGCGCCGGGCGGCCTTCCGGCGCCTAGCCGAACTCTACGCGCAACGGTTCGCCAATACTGTGCGGCAGACCAATGAAGTCCAAGGCGAGATCTCCGATCTACAATTCACGGCGCGCTACCGCGTACCCTTCCAGTTCAGCCGCCTGGTCCGCCAACACCTGAATAGCGGATCATTCGTCGTCTCCTCCAGCGGCCCGACCACGACCGATCTTGACGGCAACCGGCGCTATGACCTGAGCGGCTCATACGGCGTCAACGTGTTTGGCTACGACTTCTACAAGGAATGCATTGAACGGGGCAGCGCACGGGTGAGGGACCTGGGGCCGGTGCTGGGCGCCTACCACCCGGTGACCACGAACAACGTGCACCGCCTGCGCGCTCTCTCCGGGCTCGACGAAATCTCGTTCCACATGTCCGGCACCGAAGCCGTGATGCAGGCCGTGCGCCTGGCCCGGTACCACACCAGGCGCCGCTACCTTGTCCGCTTTTGCGGCGCCTACCACGGTTGGTGGGGCGAGGTGCAACCGGGGGTCGGCAACCCGGTGAGCGAACGCGATACGCTCACGCTCAAGGATATGGACGAGCGGAGTCTGCGCGTGCTGCAAAGCCGGCGTGACATCGCATGCGTGCTCGTCAACCCAGTGCAGGCGCTGCACCCCAACGCGGGCGCGGCAGCGGATTCGACGCTGGCGGACAGTGGACCCCACACCAGTTGTGACCGCGGAGCCTACACCGCATGGCTGCAACGGTTGCGCCAGGTGTGTTCGGACCGCGGCATCGTGCTGATTTTCGATGAGGTGTTTCTTGGCTTTCGCCTGGCCCGCGGGGGCGCCCAGGAGTATTTCGGCGTCCGCGCCGACATGGTGACCTATGGCAAAACAGTAGCCGGCGGCCTGCCGATCGGCGTGGTGTGCGGGCGCGCCGACCTGATGAAGCGGTTTCGGGAGGATAGGCCCGCCGATATCTGCTTCGCGCGCGGGACCTTCAACTCCCATCCGTATGTCATGGGGGCGATGTCGGAGTTCCTTGAGCGGCTGGACACGCCGGAGATCCTGGCCTGCTATCACGAGCTCGATGCGGTATGGGATGGCCGGGCAGCCCGGCTCAATGAGCGTCTGGGCGAAGCAGCGGTCCAGGTGCGAGTGGCCAATCTCTCCTCGGTATGGACGGTCTGCTATCTGCAGCCGTCGCGCTACCACTGGATGTTTCAGTATTATCTGCGCGCCGAAAACCTGGCACTGAGCTGGGTGGGAACAGGCCGGCTTATCTTCAGCCTGGATTACACGGACGAAGACTTCGCCGCAGTGGTCGATCGCTTCGTAGCGGCAGCGCTGCAGATGCAGCAGGATGGCTGGTGGTGGGCAAACGAAGCGCTCACCACCAAAGCCATTAGGCGTCGCGTACTGCTAGAAATGCTTCGGGCTCGCCTACATCCTCCATCGGATCAATCAGCTGGCCCGCCAGCAGGTGAAACGGCGCTCGATAGTAGAGCATGAAATCGTGAAACGGATCAGTCAGGATTTTCGTCATCCAGACCAGGCCGGTTTGCACGTCCCTGATGAAGAACAGTTGCACGGTGCGGAACAGTAGAGCGCCAAAGCCGACAATCAGCCAGATCTGGCCGACGTGCTGGATAAAACCGGCGCGATCGGCGTGCGCCGGAAAAATCCCGAACAAAGTCGGACTTAGCCACAACAGCGCAGGAGACAGCGTCCAGATCGCCAGCAGGACGATCTTGCGCCGGAGATTGTAACCAACCTTGATTTCCTCCTTGTGCTCATGGGTGGCGTGGTTGATCTGGTCGTAACCCCTGGGCTCGAAGAAGAAGTGTCCGGCTTGCCGGCTGACCATCGCCACCAGCCAGCCAATGAGCGCTGCAGCCGCCGGACTCTTGAAGATCAGGCCGTATGCGGTCAGAAAGCTGAGCGCGCTCAGCAGGTGGAGGGACTGATTAATGCGGCTGTGATGATAGTAGCGGTGGTCGTCCCACCGTTGGATTCGCAGAGCTTCGAGAAAACTTTGCATTCCGTGTCCTTCCCAGGTTCGCCGGCGCTAGATGGCCATGAAGAAGGAGATATAGCAATCCTGTTACAGGCATATAACAGTTTGAGCATCACGGGCTCCCTGCCCTTAGCGAGTTAGGCACTGCCCTGCGATGAAACTTCCAGGTGGTGGGTACAAGCCCCCTGTCGCAACGATTTCCATGCCAACGTTTGTAACGTTGGGAGTAGCGCTGCCACTATGTCGATGTTTGATAGATAGGGCTGGATCCCGACGGCCGGGAAACGTCTGCAATGCTTGCCGGGCGCTCCGGTTCTATCCTGCCGGCCGCGATTCTCCATGAACCGCTTCATAGATTCTTTCGGGGGGAAGAAATCTTATGAAGTGGAACGAGGAGGATCGCGGTTGGCATAGACACAAGCCTATGCTTTTCAATCAGTTAAGCCCTCCTATGTCTGCCTGCCCGGGGTGTACTCAAGTGCGGACTGGCTATCGACATTTCTTTACGAGTGGATATTGCTCTCCGCTTTGGTTGGGAGGAGAATAAAACACGCAAGTTCCTGAGTGCATCGCCGCAATCAGAGAAGTGTTGCTTATAGGAGGCGAGCGATGGGTGAGATTCCCAGTCTTCCGTTCTTCCGCGTGAAACTCTGGTTTGCAGTTGCCATTCTTGCGTCAGCCAGTGTTCGCCTGCTCGGAGAAGTGTCCCAAACACCTTCAGGCCAAGCGACGGCCGGCGCTCCGCAACGAGCGTCTGATTCTGATTCACAGCGCAAGGTCCTCTCTCTCAACCCGCTGCCCGCTGAGATGAAGGCGGATATTTTGATGGCCCGCGGAGAGTACGCTGCAGCGATCGCCGCGTATCAGACAGGCAATTTAAAATCCGCTACCACATGGAACAGCATAGGCATGGCCTACCACCATATGTTCGCATTGGAGGAAGCACGCAGGGCGTACGAGAGGGCGCTGGCTATCAATCCTCGCTTCGCTCCTGCTTCCAACAACCTTGCCGCCGTGTATTACGGGCAACACGATTTTCGCGATGCCGAGCACTTTTATAAACGAGCGCTAAAACATACCTCGGAAAGTGCGGTCATTTTCTGCAATCTTGGTACCGCCTATTTTGCCGAGGCGAAATACAAGCAAGGCATGAAGGCCTATCGCAAGGCCTTCGAAATCGATGAACAGGTGTTCGCTCCGGATCAGGCCGCGATGATAGAAGCCGGCAGCTCCCGTGAACAAAGGATTGCCATGAATTACTTCGTCGCATCGACCTTCGCCAGGGCAGGCAAGCAGGAACAGGCACTCACCTACCTGCGTAAGGCAATGGATGAGGGCTTCAACGACCGTAAACGGCTCATTGAAGACAAGGATTTCGCCACCCTTCGAACCACGCCGGAGTTTCAACACCTGCTGGACCAGGAAAATCTGAATTAATCCGAGATACCCGAACCGGAGGCCGCTCCTGCATTCCCGGTCACCATGATTGAGCTGCCCTCATTGGATGGTGAAGCTCTCGTGTAAAGAAGTCGCGGCCGCGAAGTTACCCTGCTGCGCGTAACTCACAACGACCGTATAGGTACCCCGCGCCGGGTGAGGTATCGTCAAGATGGCTTGCCCGTTGACTACCGGCACCGTGGTGGGTACGCCGTTGATGGTGAAGACCACATTGCCGGTGGGCGGCGTAGACGTGGGAGCGGATAGGTATGCGGCGCAAACTTCGTTTGCGCCGCTGCTATAACAATTGCCGGTCATGGTGGTAGGCGCCGGAGCAACGGTCACGATGACCGGCGCCGAAGTGGCGGTCGCGTATTCGTTGTTTCCGAGGTAAACCGCCGTCAACACGTCAGAACCTACGGGCAATGTTCCACCATAGGGTATGTAGTAATAAGCCTCGCCATTTCCCTGCAGGGTAAGCGTCGCCACCAGGGTGGTTCCATCGAAAATCTCGACGGTGCCTGTCGCCACTCCGAAGTTGCCGGAGACCGAGACATCAGCCTCTGTGCCGGCAGGCCAGACAAGATTCTTGGTCACGTCGAGCAAGGTTACCGTCACCTGCGCTTTCGAGCTGGTGCCGGTCACGTTGACGGTATTACTCGCAGTGCCGTTTACGCTGAAGTTGAACAGCGCCATTGTGGTCCCGAGCTGATCAGGTTGATAGGTGAAGTTGATGCTGCATTGCTGTTGCACCGCAATGCCGCCGGCACATATCGGCGAGGCCGCCGCGAACCCTGCCGTATCTCCCGTTTCGGTGAACGTGGGGGTGAACGTGGCTACAGTGTTGCCAACGTTCATGGCGGTGACCGGTGAGCTCTGGCTGGACCCCAACGGAATGGGGCCAAAGGAGAGACTTGCTGCCTTGGTTTGCAAGCTCAGCACCTGGGTAACCGGCGTGCTGGCGTAATATCCGATATCGGTGACGGTGATCTCTTGCCCACCCGGCCATATGGCCATACTGCTGCCCGTCGCAATAGGCATGGTTTGCGGAAGCAGGGCGGGTGCGCCTACCGTTGGCGTTCCATTTTCAGCCAACGTGACCGGCAGTATCAGGATGCGGGCGTTGTATCCATCGAGGACGTAGAGGTTCAATGCGCCATCGAAGCCGAGACCTGCCGGCTCGCTTAGTGTGTATCCGGGAGTCGCGATGTTAGTGGCGACCCCGGTATTAGCGGGAACTAAAACCAGGTCCCCGAGCGAGGTTTGTCCATCGCCGGCGTCCGCGATATATAGATTGCCTGCAGTATCCGTCGCCAAAGCCTGGGGAAAGATTACCGGCGCTCCCGCGACCGAATAAGTCAGCTTGGTTGCGGGGCCGCCGCCTACGGGAACTTTGACCACGAAACCTGGGCTCGACGCCGAAGCAGTGGCGCCGGACGGACCTGTATCTCCGATGTAAAGATTCCCATTCGGATCAAACGTCAGGGCTATGGGGTGGTAAAGGTTTACGCTGCCGGGAATCGTCATCCTGGTTGCGCTAGACCGGTTCGCCGCAGGAGCGATATAGATGGCGCCCTGGCTGTAGTCGGCTATATAGAGGTCGCCGGCCGCGTCGAGTGCAAGCGCGCTAGGAGCGACCAAAGCTGACCCACCCACTTGCTTGGGTGCGCCTCCAGCTTGCGGGTAATCCCAGACCTTACCGGCGTAGGCGTATGTATTCCCCGTGAGTGTGCCGCCTTCGTCGGCGACAAACAAATCGCTGCCGGTGCCGCTGACCACGGCCGCTTGCGGCTCAAGGAGCTGGGGGTTCGGAGACGACTGAGAGAGCGTGCTTATGGTTCCCGGATAGAAAGCAACGATCGCCGCCTGAGAGACACCGTAGCTTGCCATAGGCCCAAGAACTTCGTCATTATCATTGGAGAGCGCGACCACGCCTTTATGGAGTCCTGGAGAATCCGCTTTGTAGTCGACATGAAATTGCTGTTGGCAGGTATAACCGGGTCTGATGGCGGCTTCGATACATGCGTTGTTGTCAAACGCAAACTTGCTGGTGCGGTCGCCCTTCAACCGCTGAAAGAAACGGGTTGCCGAAGCCACGGCGTTGAAAGAGTAGTTCAAAATAACGGTCGAACTGCTGGTGTTTGCGGCGACAGTGCCGAAGTTGATGGCGTTTCCGTTATAAATCAGTTCATTTAAATCCTGCTGCGAGTGATCTGTGATGTAGAGATTGCCGGAAGGCCCAACAGCCAAGCTGGAGGGAGAGTTCAGCCCCGAAAAGGGGACCAGATAGGCGGATGAAGGTTTACTTGGATTGAACTCCACCAGCCGCTTATTGGATGCATCGAGTACATAGAGATTTCCCGCGCTATCAAGACCCAGGCCTGTTGGCCTGGCGGCCGCGTGATCCGCAGCAAAGTTGAAGTTCATACCGGAGAAGCCGGCCAGAAGCGGGGCTTCGCTCCCCTGCCCATATACGGCATTGGTGGTGCTGTCGGTGAAATAGACAGATGAAGCGGAGACCGCAATACCGGTGGGAACCAGGGGCCTGACGCTTGCCCTCCCAGTAGCCGTGGTCGCGCCGGGAGCGAACTCGATGATCTCCTGCAGTCCCCCATCCGCAACCCAAAGATCTCCGCTTGGATCGACCGCAAGCGCACTCGCCGACTGGCTGGGAGCGTAGGTCAGCTGGGTATAGACGGGTGAACTGGATTCCGGGTTGGTGACCCGGTAGAGAACCCTTTTTACCGCGTCGGAGAAATAGAGCGTGCCATCGGAACCGACCGCTACCGCATTGGGTTCGCTGAGACCAGCGGAGGGGACGAGAAATGTCGCAGATGCCCCGATCTTCGCTGGGTTCGTCGCCGGGCTTTCATCGATTGCGCCTTGAGTCGATAGCTTCACAATGCGGCTGTTTGACGAATCTGCCACATAGATTGTTCCGTCGGGCGCGATGGCAACTCCGGCCGGATTCGAAAGGCTGATTGGCGAGTCCGACGCCGTCGATGCAAATCCGAGCTGGGCATCTACCACGACGTTTGGAGTCGCTGTGACTTGGGCTTCGACCGCGGGAAGAATAAAGAACAGACCGGACGCAACAAGAGCGGTCCTCCCCCGGGGGGAGAACAAACGCATGGTACCTGACATGAAGAATTCCTCAACAAACAACCAGCAAGCTTTAGTGAGTGTCGACGTTCGAGGTATACGACGGTCGCCGCAGTACGGCTTCTCAAAGCTACCAATAGGAAGTTGTTTTAGGACATGACACTTCCAGGGAGGTTTCTAGAAGTAGTCGGAGGTGAGGTAGTACCTCCTATGGACTCAGAAATGTGTTAGACGCGCGCATGCCAAGTGGCGAGGATGGACTTGCGGCCTGCGGAAAAAACCCCGGCAAACCGGGCGAGTCTTACGCGAGCACTTTACGTAGCCGCAAAGCTCGTGGGAACAACTGGATGACAAAGCGCTTGGGATGACAAGGGGGAGGGCGGCGCTTCACCTTGGCATGTGTGGAGATGGATGGACAGAGCCCAGCGACCTGATTTCGTTTGGGCGCGTGCCTTGCCTCATTGAAATGCTCCTACTTCATCCGGTAAACCTGGCGTTGAGTTAGTCACGCTTTGCGAAGAGTCCAGACCGGGTTCTTCGTCCTCAACGTCGATGGTTTCTTCCCCAGAAGCGGCTATATCTTCCGCTCCAGCCGCAGTGAGGAGATCTCTTGCTCTTGAGATCTCCTCATTGCTGACGCAGTGGACCGACAGTAAGACACCCCCATCCTTTACCCGGCCATCATAGAGTTTCGCTTCATACTCGGGGATGCCCAAGCCCACAAGCGCGCCAACTAAGCCACCCACTGCTGCACCTGCGCCTAAACCGACGAGACTCGCCAGAAGGGGACCGGCAGCGATGAGCGATCCCACACCTGGCATCGCCAAAGCATTAAGGCCCGCCAGAATGGCCAAAGTTCCTCCGACGACCGCTCCCACTTCCGCCCCGGCTATCACATCTTCCGAAGCGTTCGTGTTCGTTTTCGTCGCGAAATCTTTAGATCCTTCTTTGTCGGACATCAAGACGGAGATAGCCTGACTCGAGAACCCGGCGGCTGTCAGCCGATCGATGGCTGCCTCCGCGCCCGTCCTTATCGCGAAAATTGCGAAGACCGCAGCGTTGCCTGCTGCCATGATGGTTTCTCCTTACGTTACCTTGTCTTGCTTGACCTACTACTCTTTCTCCATCGGCGAGCCGTTCAAGGCAGCGACGTTTACTTCTTTCGCAATTTGCGTGAGCTTCTTGTCAGCAGCCTCTTCTTCTTTCAACGTGGCGTCCAGGAGAGCCATAATCTCCTTTTGGCCAAGCAGCTTAGCGTATTCACGAACACCACCGTATCCGGCCATCTCGTAGTGCTCCACTCGTTGAGCCGCGGTTATCAGACCGGAGTCGAAGATCTCCCTTTTTGGTCTCTTGCAGAACCTCGGCGCCCTCGGAGAGAACGCCTTTCATGCCCTCGCAGGTCTTCCCCGTGCCCCTTTTCTTCAGCATTTCGAAGATCGTCTCCAGGCGTTCGACCTGACCGTTGGTTTCTTCCAGGTGGCTCTGAAAGGCATTCTTTAATTTTGGCGCTGTTGCCGCTTTCACCATCTTT
The DNA here is from genome assembly GCA_963711525.1 of uncultured Acidobacteriaceae bacterium. Classification (GTDB taxonomy): domain Bacteria; phylum Acidobacteriota; class Terriglobia; order Terriglobales; family Acidobacteriaceae; genus PALSA-350. Next base: position 25,160 of record CAVQEO010000003.1, read on the forward strand.
GGCAATGCCTTGGTAATCTGCTTTTCCGCCGAATAGAGATCCTTTAGTTCATCAAGGAACAGCTCTTCCAAACTCTCTACACTCATGTGTTGCCCCCCAGGCGATACATTCTGCCTTCCGTTTTCATAGATGCGAGAAGGCTCGCCCGAGCACAAACCGACCGTACTTTTCTTCCTTGGCCGAGCGGGAGAAGTACTTTGCTCGATTGGCAACACCAGCCGTGGGAATTGCATCTCTTGAACCGGTCTCCGGATTAGCATGTTTCCATAGTCAGGTTGGTCATGGTCCGTTCGAACTCATCGCGAGTACTCTCGCAGCTGCTGGCTGTGATCGTGACAGTGGTCCTGATCACCGTGCTCTACCTTGCGAAGACAGTCGTTCTGCCGCTAGCCCTGGCTATGCTTTTGACTTTTGTGCTGGCTCCCCTCGTCACATCGTTGGAACGAATCCGGTTGCCCAGGATGGTGGCCATTCCCCTTGTCCTGTGTGGGGCGGGCGTGGTTTTGGGCTCTTTCAGCTGGACGGTTTTCGTGCAGTTGGTTGAAGTGACCAACGCCCTACCGGCGTATACGACAAACATCCAGGATAAGATCCAATCGTTCCAACAGTCGAAGACGGGGAGTTTAACCCGGGCGCAAAGGGAGCTGGACAATCTAAGCAAACAGATGGGCGATCTGAGCTTGGAATTTACCAGCGATCAAGGGCCTGGGGGTGCAGTAGAACCTGGGTCAAGCACCCGACCTGTCTCTGTGCGGGAGGTCGGGGGCAGTCATGGCCGGCTAGAGGCACTCAGCGGTGTGCTGGGGGTGATCGTTTCTGTCATTTTGGTCGTAGTTTTCACCTTTTTTATGCTGTTAAAGAGGGAGGATTTGCGCAATCGCTTCATTCGGTTGAGCGGACAGGGACATCTGCAGCTTATGACGCAGGCAATGGATGACACCAGCCATCGTGTCAGCCGATATCTATCGTTGCAGTCGCTGGTGAATACGGGGTTTGGTCTGATCGTCTTTGTTGCTCTGCACTTCATCCAGTTGCCGCACGCGCTGTTGTGGGGAGCGCTAGCCGGGCTACTGCGATTTATTCCTTATATCGGTGCGCCCATCGGGGCTCTGCTTCCCACTGCGTTGTCATTGGCGGTCTTTAACGGCTGGACGAATACCCTGCTCATCATGGCTATCTTCTTTTGTCTGGAGTTAGTCACCGCGAATTTCCTCGAACCACAGGTTTACGGCAAGCACACCGGGCTCTCCTCGCTGGCGATTCTGGTCGCCGCGATTTTCTGGGCTCTCATATGGGGACCGATCGGCCTGATCCTATCCGTACCCCTTACAGTCTGCCTGGTGGTGCTGGGCGCGTATGTGCCCAGTCTCCAATTTCTAACCGTCCTTCTTGGAGACCAACCGGTCATGCAACCGGGTGCTCAATACTACCAGCGGTTGCTGGCGAACGACCAACGCGAAGCCAGCCAGGTACTTGAAACGCATCTGAAAGAAAGCTCACTCGAAGACCTTTATGACACGGTGTTAATTCCCGCGCTGAACCTGGCCGAACAGGATCGTCATCGTAATGCCCTCGACGATTCAACCGTCGAGTTCATTACTCAAATTACGAAAGACCTGGTAGAAGAATTTAGCCTAAGAGAAGACGAAGCCGGGACCATCAGGATCGCGGACGTACTTTCCAGGAAGATTGTCTGCCTTCCAGTCCGCGATGACGCCGATGAGATCGTCGGTGTCATGTTGGCCCAATTGCTGGATCGAGCTGGTTACTCCGCGACAGCGATCCCGATTGGAAGTGTGGATGGAATGTTGGCAGAAGCTGTGAACGCAGAGCCGGAAATCGTTTGCCTCTCTGCTTTGCCGCCGTATGCCATCTCACATGCGCGGGGTATATATAGAAGACTGCGGGCGCAGCAACCAAGGCTAAACATCATTATTGGATTGTGGAATTATCTGGAAGACCCGGTCAAAGCCGCGACGGAGATCAGCGGAGGTGAACAGAAATTGGTGTGCACTACGCTGGCTCAAACTATTCTGCAGGCCAGCTTGGCATCGGGTGCACCTTTAATGCCCGAAGTAACGCGGTCGTTGGAAAATGCTGGTCCTGCAGTGTGAGAGTGAACCTCCACGCGCAATCCCGGTGCCCTTCGTGTGCATCGGAGGAATAGTTGGTCTCAGCGCGGCCTCCGGCGCGGCCTGCTCACCAGGGCAGGAAGACCCGGCGCGGCATTCACACTGGACGAATCGTTCCGCAACCCGAACCCGCACGACTCCCGCACACAGAGATGTGGAGCAATCCGGTGAATCACGGCCGGCGTGCTTTTTCCATCGATGCGGTCGAGAAGCAGTTCGGTCGCAAGGCAGCCAACTTCATACTTAGGCAGTTCCATGGCCGTCAGAGGCGGATCAAACAACCGGAGCCAGGGATAATCATCCAGGGTGATGAGGCCGAAATCCTCCGGGCACCGCATGCCCATCTCCTGGGCTGCCTGCAGAAAGCCGACCGTCATCAGGAAATTCGCCACAAAAACCGCGTCGGGACGGTGCGGTAACAAAGACAGGCCGGCGCGGTGGCCGGAGTCGATGCGGTAGTCGCCTTCGTACACCAGCTTTGGGTTGAAGCGCAGGCCGCTGGCTTTGAGCGCTTTCTTGAACCCTTGAAGCCGCGCTCTTCCGTTGCTTACGCTGAGCGGACCGCCCACCATGGCGATGGTTTGATGCCCTATCCTCGCCAGGTGCGAGACCGCTTCAAAGCTGCCCTGGAGATCGTCGGTAATCACCGCGCTCGCCCGTCAGTTCGGGATAGGTGCGCATCATCAGCACGATGGGAACATTCATGCTGGAAAGCAGGCTCATGGTTTGGGGGCTCATCTCGCCCGGCGATTTGGTAAGCAGGATGCCGTCCACTCGCTTGGCCACCAGCAAGTCCAGGTAAAGCTCCTCTTTCTCCAGAAGCCCGTCGCTGTTACACAGCAAAATACTGTAGCCGCGCTTCTGCGCCGTATCCTCGGCCCCACGAACCAGCATAGGGAAAAATGGGTTGGAGATATCGGGGACGATCACACCGAGCGTGCGTGTACGTTCGTTGGCCAGGCTTTGGGCGAGGGAATTGGGCCGGTAATTGAGCTTGAGGATGGCGGCATCCACGCGCTTTTTAAGCGGGGCGCCAACATGACTCTTCTTGTTGATGACCGCCGATACCGTGAAGACGGAAACCCGTGCTTCGCGTGCTACGTCGTAAATGGTTGGTGTCTTGCGTCTGGATGCCCGAGAACCGCGTGCTGAATCAACCATGCCCCTTATTCCCCGATCCAGCCAGCGGAAGGATCAAAGAATTCTAGCACCCGGACCATGCTTACTCGTTTCTCCGCGGTTGCACGATTGTGCTCAGCAGATCCGGCTTCCCCGCGATTCGGGCGAGGTGCGGCGAGCGTAGGCCCTGGTGATAATCGACCTGGAACTCGGCATAAAAGCCATCGTTCAGGGTAAGCAGATCGATGGGCTGCTGGCTTGTTTCCGCGTTCACAATCGCCTGGCGGAGTAAGTCAGCCGAATAAACGCGATGGTTTACTCCCATCAATTTCACAGCCGGAGCCAGCCCGGCGCGGCCAGCGGCTGAGTCGGGAACGAGATCGATGATGGTTCCATCCTGATCGATGACCAAGCCGATCGAGGTCGATAAGTCGGCCTGCTGGGATAGGGTTTCCAAATCGACCGCGGCCCCGTTCGGCTCGTCTGTATAGACAACGGTCCATCCCGCTGCCTCCAGACCGGGTGAAACCGGAGTGGGCCGCGTGGCCAGCAGATTGCCCTGGAGCAGACCATTCCAATCAAAGGCAACCACGTGATTCAACGCGGCGATCAGTTCCTCGTAGATGTAGGGCTTGACTGCTACTGCTCCATCGGGCGGTCCAAAGAAATCGGCGGCAAAGGTGTCCAGACTGCGCGCTCCATGGCTTTTTTCCCTAAGCAGACTATCCACTTGTAACCACAGCAGAGGCCCTTCCGGATAGTAGTCGGTGGAACGGCGAAGATTAGTCCACTGCTGCCCGGCGGAGTAGAGCAGCTGTGCCGATCGCGAGACCTCCTGCAGGTTGCGCCAGCCTCGCCCGGAGCGGGCGTCCATCTCTGCCTGGTAAAGCGCCATCCGGTCTTTCATCTGGGCATTCGTTTCGAGGCCGGCACGCGTGGCCAGAATCTCTGCCCAGTAGCTGGTAAGGCCCTCATAGACCCACAGCAGGTCGCCAACCATAGGTTGTTGGTAGTCAGGGGTCGCCAGTCCGGCCGGCCGTCGGAATTTCCCGTTCCAGGAGTGGATCATCTCGTGGGCCAGCAGATTGCCTGCTTCGGCGGAGAACGACGGGCTCACCATGCCGAGTTCCGGCATCTGGTCATCACTGGACTGATGATGCTCCAATCCGTCGCTGCTTTCGCTCTGCGCTTCCACCAGAAAGTGATAGCTCGCATAGTGGTGGGAGTGGAACAAGGCTCCGGCTTCGGATACCAGATTGCGATAAGCGGCGATTCGCTCCGGCGGCACATTGAGACCTTCCGGCGATTTCTCAAACAGGTCCAACAGGTGGCGTTGCGAGACGCCTTTCGGCGTGATATCGAACTCGCGCATGATGGATCCGCACATCAGCGGTGAATCGACCAGCGTGGTGAGCGACACAGGATCGAAGTGAATCGCGGACCCTTGCAGCGAAGGATGCGGCAACGCGGTAGCGTAAGACCATCCTGCGGGAAGCTTGATTGAGGCCGCGACCGTCACACTGTCGGCAGTCGTGTCCGCCGGATATAAGACCAGCATGTCCCAGTTCACATCGCCTTGAACAGGAGTGGACGTGTTGCCCGGAGCGAAATCGTTTCCCGCTACGTACTCCCCCACAAGGCTGAAATCCGCTACCAGAGAATTGGTTCCGGCAGGCACGGATATATGGAAGCGATACATGTCCACCGGGTCGCGAGCCCAGATAAGTATCTTGCCGTCTGCACTAAAGCGCAGGTTCACCAGGTCGGCGATGGGTCCGATGGGCGCATGGTCTCCAGGAATCCATTTGGGGTATACCAGATCGATGGTGTGTGCCGACGGCGAAGCTACGGGAAACAATTCATGCGCGGAAAGGATCTTTCTGGAGATGGTGGTTGCGTCCACGTCCAGGTGAATGGTGGATGACGCTTCCTGGGCCAGGGCGGCAGTCGCTGACATAAATCCAAGCCACAACAGGCCTGAGCATCGAAGATAACGGGCGACACGGTTCAGTAAAAGAAAGGACAATTCGCTTTCGCTCCTATGCCAGCTTCGCATGCCGGCAGCGGGTCCGGAGCCCGCAAATACAGAATAGAATGCAATCAGTGAGAGCGGCCCGGAGTTCCTGTTTCGCGGCATAAGAGACGGCCACGTGTGCGGCTTTCATCGAGGAAAGCCGCATGGAGTTCATCAACGCCAATAAACTTCACAGGAAATCCGGGGTATCTAGAGGACGATGCGGTGCAGCATAGTCTCTTTGAGCTATTCAAGATCGGCATTGGGCCGTCCAGCTCACACACCATGGGACCGATGCGGGCCGCACTTCGTTTCGCCAGGGAACTGGAGGCGGCTGGACTCAGTTCTCGGACCGCATCCATCCAGGTCGGCCTTTACGGCTCACTCGCACTCACCGGTCACGGCCATGGCACTGACCGCGCCATTCTGCTTGGACTCTCAGGGCAGACTCCGGAAGGGATCGATCCGGCTGAGATCGAAGCCAAACTATCGGCAATTCGTGCCGAACGAGCATTGCAATTGCCCGGTCATCGCACCATCGCCTTCGACGAGGCCAAGCATCTGCTCTTTCATCGCGATCAGATGTATCCCGTTGCCGGGGTTATTTCGCACCCCAACGGTATGCGCTTTTCCGCATTCGATAGCGGCGGAGGTTTGCTGTTGGAGCGGATCTTCTTTTCCATTGGTGGTGGCTTCATTGTCTCTGCCGGCGAGTTTGGCACCGCGCAGACCGCAGTGGACGGCGATGCGAGAGGCGTTCCCTACCCTTTTCACAGCGCGCAAGAACTCCTCGAGAGAGCCGCGGCCGCCAACATCACCATCTCGCAGCTCATGTTGGCCAACGAATGTGCTCTAGTACAGACCGGGCGCGGAGGCATCACGGCTGAGGAAGAGGTGCGCAAGGGCATTTTGCGCATCTGGCAAGTGATGCGGGAGTGCACGCAGCGCGGCATCGAATCCGAGGGCATCCTGCCGGGGGGTCTCAAAGTGCGCCGCCGCGCTGCGAAGCTTGCGGCCCGGCTGCGCGCCGGGGTGCGTGCTGGGTTGAAAGACCCACTCTCTCAGCTGGATTGGATTACGGTGTATGCCATGGCCGTCAATGAAGAGAATGCCGCAGGGGGGCGCGTAGTCACGGCTCCTACCAATGGGGCCGCCGGGGTGGTACCCGCGGTTGCCCACTACTACCTGGAGTTTGTCGACGGGGCGAACGAGGAAGGGATTCTTCGCTATTTCCTGACCGCAGCGGCGATTGGCATTCTCTACAAGGAAAATGCTTCTATCTCCGGAGCGGAAGTCGGCTGCCAGGGCGAAGTGGGTGTGGCTTGCTCCATGGCCGCAGCCGGTCTGGTCGCGGCCATCAACGCGCCTGGGGAAACTTCGCTTATCCCCGCGGAAATCAATGAGCGTATCGAACACGCCGCGGAGATCGGCATGGAACATCATCTTGGCATGACCTGTGATCCGATCGGCGGACTGGTACAGGTTCCATGCATTGAGCGCAATGCGGTGGGAGCCATCAAGGCGGTCAATGCCAGCCGCATGGCCATGAACGAGTCAGAAGGCCACAAAGTCTCTCTCGATCAGGTCATCAAGACGATGTACCAAACGGGGCTCGATATGCAGGCGCGCTACAAGGAAACTTCGTTGGCCGGCCTCGCGCTGAACGTGATCGAGTGCTGAGTGGACGCGATGCGCGGGTGATGGGCAGCATATATGCCGGCCTCGTTCTCCTGACACTGACCTATGCGCTTTTGGCGGGATTAAAGACCGTCGTCGACTTCGATCTCGGCTGGCAGATGGCGACCGGCCGTTATATTGTCGCCCATCACGCCATCCCGCGTACGGAGCTTTTTTCCTACACCGCCCATGGTGTCGAATGGATCTATCCGGTTCTGTCCGGCCTCGTCTTTTACCTTCTGTATCAAGTGGGAGGCTATGCAGCGATCTCCTGGTTCTGTGCTTTGGCTTGCCTTGCCGTTGCTGCGGTTCTGATCTATAAGCGCAATCTTTGGGCGGTTGTTCTGGCGCTGCTGGCAGTGCCTGTTCTCGCCTCGGAGATCATGCCGCGAGCGAGCCTCTTCACCATCATTCTCTTCACCTGCTTCGCTCGCATATTGGTGGATCACTTCGACGGGCGCCCATCCCCGCTTTGGCTGCTGCCGCTGCTCATGCTGTTCTGGGTCAATCTACACACCGGATTTGTTGCCGGATGCGCTTTGGCCGGCGCCTACCTGGCTGTAGAGGCTCTTGAAATCCCGTTTCCCTCACGACGCAGCGCGGCCATCTCCCGGCTCAAACGGGCGCTTCCGTGGTTGATTGGCGCCGTGTTGGTTACAGTTCTCAATCCCTGGGGTATTCGCATCTTTGCCGCAGTCAGCAGGCAGCAGTCGGTGATTCGTTGGCAGAGCGCTTCGCTTGAAGAGTGGGAGCCTGTACAGGCAGCCAGTGCGCTTCAGGAGCTCGGCTGGAGAACGCCCGACAGCGCCCGCTGGTGGCTGCTTGGCTTTGGAATCATCCTGGCGGCCCTATGCTTATGGCGCCGTCGTATCGGCCCAGCCCTGGTGCTCTTAGTGGCGGCCTTCGCCTTTCTCAGGCATCAGCGGATGGAAGGGCCATGCATCATCCTCATATGCCTCATTGGCGGGTCGGTGCTTACGAACGTAGCTGCCCACAACCGGTTTCCCTGGCACAAAGCGAGCTTCGCGTTCGCAATGCTCTCGCTGCTTCTGGTTTTCGTTGCCGTTCGCTGCTTCGACTTGGTCACCAACCGAAGCTATCTCTCTTCAGGAGATATCACCCTATTCGGCGCTGGTCCCTCCTGGTGGCTGCCGCAAAGGGCAACGGACTTCCTTCTACAAAATCGCCTGCCGGCGAATGTCTTTTCCAACTTCGATCTCAGCAGCTATCTTGTGTGGAGGCTAGGCGATCAATATCCTGATTTCGCCGACGGCCGGTATATCCCTTTCGGACCACGGCTCTTCGATCAGCAGCGCACGCTGACCAGCCTCCCCCTGGATTCCACGGAGTGGACGCAAGCCGCCGCCACTTATCACCTCAATACCATCATCTTCCCGCTCTCCCGGATCTTCGCCCTGGGCGAGTTTCCACTTTTGGCAGACTGCGAGAGTGCACGTTGGACGCCGGTCTACATGGATGCCTCCGCCATCATTTTTCAAAGGAAAGACGCCGCAACCATGGCAGGCAAATCAGGCATCGACTGCCACACGCAGAATCTGCTTCCGCCGGAGAAGCTTTCCCTCAATAGCAGCCGTCTACGGGCGGAGCAATATCAGAAACTTGCCAACGCCAGTGCAATCTACGGGCTGTTAGGGCGTCTCTCCGAAGCGAGGGAAGCGGCGGATCGCGCGCAGGATATTTACTCCCAGGACATGACACTTCATTTCATCAGAGCGCAGATTGCAACCAATGAACGGCAACCCGAGGAGGCAGAACAAGAGCTTCGCAAGGCCCTCGCGATAAAGCAGACGGACGCCGGATGGTACAACCTGGGGCTGCTCTATATTGCTGAGCGCCGTTTCCCTGAGGCGGCGGAAGCCCTGCGGAACTCCGCCCGTCTTTCCCATCAGGTCTCTGATCGTTATCTGTTGATCGCGAGGATTTATCTGATCGAACAGCAGCCGCAGCAGGCATTGCATTTGCTCGCCCAGGCCGCGGAAAAAAACGCCGGTGGGGCCGGCGAGACACCTGCGGCAGGCGAGTTCCGCGCCGAGCTCGCTGAAGAACAGGCGGCCGCATTCATGCAGCTTCAACAGGCGCAAAGAGCGGTAGAACTCGAGCTCTTCGCAGTTCGGCAGACTCCCGGGAATCTCAAGCGCAGGCGCATACTCGACCAATATTGCCAGTCCGCTCAAATCGTATGTCCGCTTCCGTAGCCCTGTACACTGCGGCCTGATCACTCAGCTGCCTCCGCCTAAAAGGCCGCCTTTCTGCAGACGGCTTAGACGACCCAGGTCGCAAACACGCTAACGCTGAGGCATCATCAGTTACTGCACCATCAGTGTGACCGTCCACGAATGTTGCAGCGTTGCCCCGCCGACGCCGGTTGCCGTGCCAATAATGTTGATGGCGTAGCTCTGCGCGGGAGGACGGAAGTAGCCGCTACCGCTGCCGCAACCCGCCAGGCCACCGATACTGGCCGCGAGGCTCAATAGCAGGGCCACGCACAGCATCAACGGTTTCGTGCCGCGGAGCCGGCGGCGCGTCCAGCCGGAGAACGGCAGCAGAATGAGGCTGAGCGCGATCGCACCATTGCCGAAGAGACTGTGCGGGGTGAGCAATGCGCCTGTTGCCGCCGTCTGGATTGCCATCGTGAAGCTGGTCGCGGAGGTACCAAGCGTAATGGTCTGCGGCGTAAAGGTGACAGTCGCACCAGGCGGAAGCCCCGTGGCCGAGAGCGTTATCGGGAAGGTAAAGGAACCGGCAATCGGCTGGACGCTGAAGGCATAGCTGGCGATCTGGCCGGGTTCGACGGTTTGGCTTCCTGTCGTCGACGAGGCGAGCGTGAAGTTGAAGTCCGTCACGATCTCAGCTAGCGTGGGCGAGGTGTTGCCCGTGAAGTTGGTATCGCCGGCATAGACGGCAGTGAGGGTCTGCGTGCCTGCTGTCAGCGCGGTCGAGAACGAGGCCGAGCCCGAGGTAAGCGTTGAGGCGCCAAGCAGGGTAGCACCATCGTAGAACGATACCGTGCCGGTCGCCGTTCCCAAGCCCGTTGGTTTCACAGTAGCGGTCAGCGTGATGGGCTGACCAACTAACGGCGTAGCAATGTTCGAGCTCAGGGTAACGGTGTCGGCGGTCTGGATCCCAATGCCACTCAGCAGGATGGTCTGCGGGACGACGCCGGTTCCGCCGAAGACGACCGAGCCAGTGGCTGCTCCGAGTGAGGTGGGGAGGAAGGCCACGTTCTGCGTGCAGTTCGCGCCTGGGACCAGCGTGACCGGCGTTGCGTTGCAGGAGCCGCCCGTCGCGGCCGTGAAGGAGCCGGTGAAGGCGATGGAGGCGACCGTGATCGAGGCCGAGCCGGTGTTCGCCAGTGTCACGCTCTGGCTTGCACTCACGATACCGACACCGCTATTGGTAAAGGTCAGCGTGGGCAGCGCTGCGACGCGTAGCCGCTGGTTAAGTTTGTCCGCGATGGCCAGATTGCCGGAGGCGTCTGGGATGACTGCCTTGGGCGAGTCGAGGATTGCGCCTGTCACCGGGCCGCTGTCGCCGCCAAAGCCTTGCAAGCCACTGCCCACCACCGTGGCCACTGTGCCGCCGCTGACTTGGCGGATGCGCTGGTTGCCGGTATCGGCGATGTAGATGTTGCCGACGGCGTCGACGCGACGCCACTGGGTTTGGCCAATGCGGATGCAGTGGCGCTTGCCCCGTCGCCTGCAAATGCGCCAGAGAAGCTGGCCGTCCCGCTGCCGGCGAGGGTGGAGATCGTACCCGCCGGTGTGACCATGCGGATGCGCTGGTTGTGGCGGTCGGCGATGTAGATGTTGCCGACGGCGTCGACCGCGATGCCGGTCGGAGAATCCAGCACCGCAGCGGTTGCCGTTGCGCCATCACCAGCGAACAGCTCCTCGCCGTTGCCCGCGATCGTATGGATAGTGGTGCCGGTGATCTCGCGGATGCGCTGGTTGTTGGTGTCTGCGATGTAGATGCTGCCGGTTGCATCGACTGCCACCGCGCTGGGAAGCCAAAGCTGTGCGGCAGTGGCCAGGCCGGCGTCTCCGGAGAAGCCGGGAGTGCCGTTGCCGGCAATGGTGGTGATTGTGCCGCCACTGACCTTGCGGATGCGCTGGTTGTGCGAGTCCGCGATATAGACGTTGCCGCTCCCGTCGACCGCGACGCCGGTGGGTGTGTCGAGGTAGGCGAAGGTGGCTGGGCCGCCGTCGCCGCCGTAGCTTTCCTGGTCCTGGATGCCGGCGACCGTGGTGATGACCCCGGCCTTGGAGACTTCGCGGATGACGTCGTTCTGGGCGTCGGCGAGGTACAGGTTGCCGTTGGCATCGTAGGCCACAGCGCTGGGGCCGGCTAGCTTGGCGAAGGTTGCCTGCCCGCCGTCGCCGGTGTTGCCGACCGCGCCGGTGCCCGCCGAGGTGATGACGCTGGAGCTGGGCGTGACCGCCAGGATGCCCTGGGCGTGGAGCAAGACCGGGACGGCAAAGAGCAGTGCTGCCGCCAAAGCCTGCAAAGAGAGCTGCGACAACCTCTTCGGCTGTTGCTTCAAGGTTGGGGTTGCCTGGTTCAATCCTGCTCCCTAGTTCTGTTTGCGATACTCTTCTGCTGACTGCTTTTCGCTCGAGTGCCGTGACGCTCAGTTACCTACTTAGGCGGAGGTGACGGAGAGGCTCGGGGAGCAGGAACTACGGTGATGCAGAAGTATTCGCGCGCCGGGGAGATGGTCATCTCAGGGGCTTCTCCCTGGTAGTCCGGCAGGAGTTCAGGAGAACTGTGAGCCGCAACCAGATGGTAAGTGCCGAGGTTCGTAGAAGACGGAAGACGCGCCTCGAGATGGAAGTAGCCGTTTCCGATAGCGGTCATTCTTCCACGAGGGCTGATGTCTAACACAAGCCTCGACGCGGGGTTGAGGTTGACACCGTCTTGCAGGACGTGATGGAAGATCAGCCTGAAGGACTTCAGGCCAGTCACTGGCCAGGAGGGGTCGAAGCCGGGGTTCCAGTCGAGTGAGAGGACACCGCCTTGACGCACGGCTGTGCACGTGCCGGAAACCAGCGGCACCGGCTGCGCAAGTGGAACGGCCAATGACGCGACTTCAGTCTGTGGCGCCTGCGCCAAAGCGCCAACGAACGCCAGCAGGCCGAAACCGCCAATGATGGCCTTCGTGCGCGTCGACGATGAGGATCGATGGATCACTGCTGCTGCTCCCTATTGCCTGCTGTTTTCCGCTCTGCTTTTTTGCGCCAGACCTCAACTACAGACAAGCGTTGTGCCGTAGTTAACTATTTCGAAATTACCGTCTTCGAGTGATTCGGCAAACTGCAGACTGATCCGGTCTCCGCTAGACACGGAGAAGGTATGGGTTGAGTCCGAACAGGAATAGGTTCGGTTGTTGGTTGTTCCACTCGCGATCGTGCAAGTCATTGTCGTGGGGCTATCGTTATGGAAGACGGTAAAGGCAGTGGTGTCCGCCTCAATTGGATCGACCACATCGGTTGTGATCGCATTGACCGTCAGGCTGCGAACCGTGCATGCGGCCGGTGCTGCGAGGAAGGCTATCTGAGAGGCTGGAAATTCAAGGCCACTGGTGGTGTTGGGAGACACGAACTGGGTTCCTGCTCCTTGATTCTGAATGTTGCCGGACCAGGTGAAGCCGGTGCTGCTGCTGGTGGGGAAGTTGATGCTGATGGTTGGTGTGGTTGTGGTGTTGCTGATAGTGAGCGTTCCGGCGCCAGCGGCGGCAGTGTTTTCGACCGTGCCGACCGTGACTGAAGTGACCGAGCCGGTGCCTGCCGGGCCTTGTTCGCCTTGTGGACCTTGTGGACCTTGCGAGCCAGTTAAGCCAGTAGAGCCAGCCGCCCCGGTCGCGCCTGCTTGTGCGACCAAGCCCCAGACGGTGGGTTGTGTTGGGGGATCCACGTTGGTGTTGTTGGCGAGGGCGATGTAGCCGGAGCCGTTGGTGCTGCAGGCGGCGCAGTAGACGACCTGTCCGATCTGGTAGGTTGCTGCTGACGACCAGTTACCCGCTTCGCTGAATGTGCCCGTGGCTCCTGCGGCGCCGGTAGTGCCTTGAGGTCCTTGCGGGCCGGTGAGGCCTATTGATCCCTGAGGCCCCGCTAGTCCGGTAGGGCCTGTGTTACCCGTTGCGCCGGTAGCGCCTTGAGGCCCTTGTGGGCCGGTGAGACCTTGAATTCCTTGTAGGCCTTGAAGGCCCACTGCTCCTGTGGCTCCGGCTTCGGCGATCAGCGTCCAGGGTGTACCGGCGCTGGGAACATTGCCGGTGTTGCTGTTGATACTGCTTTGGTAGGTAGAACCTGCATAGAAGACTATGTTGCCTTGAGCATAGTTGGTGCCCGCGTTGTAGGTCGTTACCTGAGAGAGATATCCGGTAGCACCGGTGGCACCTGTTGCTCCGCTTGCTCCGGCGGGGCCAACTGGGCCGATGACGCCGGGAACGCCTTGAATGCCTTGAAGGCCGGCAGGGCCTTGCGGGCCGGTGGCGCCAGTGGAGTTGATGGTGATGTCGAGTTCGGCCGCGTGACCGGTTTCGTCATTCTCCTTGCTGTCGAGCAGGACATTCGCGACCGAGGACGTCAGCGCGAAACCGTTGTTGCTGGCAGGCGTCGTAACCCAGCCCTGCACCAGCGAGGTGACATCGACTGTGACGTATTGGCCGGCGGCGGCCGCGGTGAAGCTGTTGACGGCCGCGCCGATCGCCGGAAGGGTCGCGTAGGTGACAGTCGACTCGCTCCATGCCGAGCTGACGGGCGAGAGGTTGACTGCACCGCCATTGTTGACGCGGTTGACGAAGAGCGTAAGCGTGGCTCGGGAGATCTGACCGGCGGTGAGGCCGGATGGCAGCGTGCTGAGATTGAACTGCAGCAGGGCCGTGTTCCCATTGCCAACGTACAGGTTGGCCAATGTGCCGAAATTAGTCGAGGAGCGCGAGAGATTGACGTGCGCGTCGCCGGTAAGCGCAACCTCGGTTGCATAGGCAGTGGAGCCAAAGAGAACCGTGGCCACGCAAAGGGCAAGCAGGCAGTCGATCGAGAAACGCTTCAAGGCAATGCTCCCTCCGGGAACATTGCTCTCGAGAAACAACCGCGAGAATCGATCCCAAGACATCTCAGAATGAGTCACCAAACAAGAAAGCACATGCTGAGGACAGTCTTTTAATCGATGGTATGTGGAGAGACTTTAAGAATTAATTGTTTGAATTCGGACAAGTAACAAGATTCCCAGACTGGGAATCTTATCTTTCGACGTGGAATTTCTCAGTCGCAGGCGGGTACTCGTCCAATTTTGCCAGTTCGCTCAAATCGCATGTCCGCTTCCGTAGCCCTGCACCCTGCGGCCGATCAGGTCAGCTGCGCAGCGATCCTTATCTTCTAAACATCATTTCTTCTCTGTCCAGGAAGATAAGCATAGTCGTGGCGACATCCTGAACGCTTGGCCGAACGTCCGGCTCGCATTGGAGCGATCGCAAGGCCGCCCTCACCGCACGCAGTTCGGCGTGTTCCAGCTTGTCGCTATCCTCTGCCAAGTCGATGCGGTGCATCTTTCCTGCCGCGGGCTCCCAAATGTCAAAGACGGTAGCTGAGGTGTTCACTTTTAGTTGCAATGCGCGTGCTTCTTGAGCAGCGGCCTTTGGGTTGTCAGCATCGATGTCAATCTCCCAAATCACACGAAATTCCATCCCAGCCCCTGGCACTGTCTCGAGAGAAATACTCCAATGCTGAACTTGAATCCATAGAATGCACTTAAAAATGCGACCCGCGTAACGCGCAATCTAAGGGCTGGTAACTTTCTTGCGCTAAGGTACCGATGCTGTCCCAATTCGAATTGGATGAACAGCGCTACGAAGAACGGACTTGGAACTCCGGGATTTCGAGACCGTGAATGATTCTGCGTGTATTGCTGGAAATCCTGAAATGGTAGAGTTGCTTAGTTCATATCCTGCGGGATACTCTAGTGAAACCTATAAGGTACTTTAGCGATACCTTGACGCCACCGTCGCCCACAAAATTGGTGCGCTTAACGAAACCGGCTCGTTGGGAGGATTCAGCAGCAGCCGAGTTGTCGATAGGCATTTGATCAGTCGACCAGATCTCGCAGCCTGAGATACCCGCGCTATCCGCGGAACTGCGGTGATCTGCTCGTCGGTCTTAACAACTGCTTTTCCGGCGGCGTTGTGACCAGTCACGATGCGTCGTACTTTCATAGCCATAGCATTTCTCCTTTTTGCCAAAGACTGTTGAGTACACTTGATGGCTAGCGCGGGAGTTCAACCCTCACGAGCTGCGCTGATCGAGCTCCGCCTGCTGGTGGTGAAGCGGTACCACCATCGGTTGTGAAGTAGGCTACTCGCCCATACTCGTCGGGCGCCCTTCCCCAGGCACCCGCCGACGGGCCAATTAATCCTTCCGTGAAAGGATCGCCTGCCACACTGCACCTTCCGTCTGTATTTTGGTCTGGCTCCAGTGAGAGACGGTCGATCGTATTTTGTCGGTGAGTCGTCAGATAGGCAGACCCACTGTCCTGATCGATGCAGAAGTCGTCGAACATCCCCCCACCCCCAACGAACTCAGGTTCGCTAATTGGATTAAAGGCATGCGGGTCGATTTTAACCCGCATAAAAAGTTGTTTGGCAGTGTTGGTGTAATAGAGATAGTTCAACTTTGGAGCATACTTCACGCCATTTACTCCTGGCTGTTCGGGCTTCATCTGACCGGGAAAGTAGCCCATACTGTCATGTTTGAGCCACACACGAGCCGTTGGCATGCCATCGTCCGCGTTCAGGTCGACACGCCAGATCAAGCTTGAAAAGCAGTCTGCGATTAGAATGATGCCCGGCGCGACTACACAGCTTCCATTGAGAGCGCGGACGGGCTCCGGAAAGCGAAGAACCGCTTCGGGGGCGACCGCCATACCTGGCACCCAACCGCGCAGGTCCAAGCGATGAAGATATGACTCGTGCGATGTGTATATGTCAGAAGTCGAAATGTAGAAAACATTCGGTTCGGCCTCAACAATCCCCATTGCTAGTTGAGAAAACGTGAATAAGAGCAGGGCCTCTACCGACGAATCATGCCTCGAAGGCGGAACATACCATAGCTCCTTGTGGTTCAAGGCCGTTATGAGGATCGAGTTATCTGACCGCACCGCCAGATTCTCCAGAAAATAATTCTTCGGGAAGGTGGCGACCGTCGTCAGCTTGGCTTGCAACACATTGTCCGTTAGCATAATCAACTCCATGGTGTAATTTGTCCGCGCCGTAGAGGCGGGAGAGTTTCAAAACAAGTGAATCGAAAGTGCATTCGCGGAGGCTATCGCTTCAATCCAACAGCATTGGACGGAACGTCATACGCCGCGAGTGTCATAGATATAGAGGTGAAGTACCCGATGAGTACGGTGAGGTCCGTGAGACCCGCATCGCCTAGTAGTTTCACGGCACTCTCATAGAGTCCCTGAGGAACGATGCGCGGGTTGATCAGCGTACATGTCATGTCGTAGACCACCTGCTGTCGTGTATCGTCAAAAGATGTGTGCAGGCCTGCGATCAATGCTTGCACTTTCTCTGGCGGCAGGCCGGCTCTTTCCCCGATCATCTCGTGTTCATAGTTCGAATAGGCCGCGTGCCATTTCGCATTGATCAGATTCACCACAATTTCCCGTTCCGCGTCGGACAGCGAGGAATGGCTTCGTTGAAAGTACTTCCCGACAGGAACCATTACCTGCAGTAAGTGCGGATTTTGAATGAAGATCTTGTAAGGGCCAGGAGCTTCGCCACGTTCCTGTATTACGAGGTCATAACCCTTTCTTTGTTCGAGGGTCATCTGATCGACGGGAATCTCTGTGTAGCGACCGAAGGTTCCGAATGTTGAATGTTCTGACATGGTGTTCCTCTTGTTTCTGCAAAGTAGGTTTCTGTTCGTGTTGAGAAGAGCTACTGCGGCGAGTCCGCAGGTTCGTCGTCGAGGGGAATGCGTCCTGTCCGCAGTACGCGGGCAAGCATCATGTAGGTGCCGATCACATAAAACATCTCGGTGATGGCGCGGTCAGAGAAATGCTTTTTCACGGCGTCATAGGTGCGATCTGTCGCCTCGATGAGGTCCATCACTTCATTCGTGAAGGCAAAGGCAGCCTGCTCGGCTTCACTGAAGCAACTCGCCTTGATTTCGCCTTTCTCGAGGGCTGCGATCTGCTCATCGGTGACGCCGACACTATGTCCGACAACCACGTTCTGGCGCCAGGCGTAGATACAGCCGGAGCGTTTCGCCACGTGAAGGACGATCATCCGTTCGAGCGCCTTATCGAGTTCCATCGGCCGGAACAACTGCAGCATGTAATTGCTGAAATATGGGTAAAGGGATTCTGCGTTCGCCAACGCACGGAAGACGTTGATCACAGGCAACAGAGCGAGTGCGTCTTGGATGGGTTTCGAAGCGGTTTCCGGGTTGATAAGGCTTAGCCTGGGGGCTGTTGTAGCGGTCGACATTGTTTTCCTCCTGGGCGGACCGTTCGACGGTCACGCATCAAGTTGATTGCACGTACAATCAACTTGATCATACGTACAATCAGATGAGCGGGCTAGCGCTGCGGTTGCAGCTTTTCTGTGAAAATTTATCCGGGCCTCATGCTCGATCGGCTCGAAAGACCGCCGACAAGGACTGGAAACTGAAAGGGGGGCAAGTACTTGGGTGATATGGCTGGACGGAGAGTAGTGCCTACCGAAGCTGGAGATCAGACGAAAGAGCGAATCCTTTCGGCTGCTGAGCAGCTTTTCGCAAAGAGTGGCTTCGACGGTGTCTCGATGAGAGATATCGGCCGCGCCGCCGAGGTGCCATTCGCCCTTATCACTTATCACTTTCAGTCGAAGCTGGGCCTCTACCAGGCGCTGTTTCGGCGTCGCAAGGACTTGCTCACCACTCAGCGACTCCAGCGCCTCCACGAGGTTCAGATCACAGGGGACCGCGAGGCCGATGTCCGTCAGATCGCCGCGGCGATCGTCGACCCGCTGATCAACGTCCGATCCTTACCTAGCGGTCTCGATTTTACGAGGCTGATTGCGCGGGAGATCTGCGACCCGATGGAATCGGAGCGTGGCATTGTCGCCGAGTATCTGGATCCAGTTGCTTTTGCTGCGCTCGAACTGCTTGAGAGGGTGGCACCGCATGTCGACTACGAACAGATATGCTGGGCCTTCTACTTCGCCTCGGGATCGCTGACAATCAATAATGCCAACACTGGACGGGTCGAAAGGCTGTCGTCTGGAAAATGTCAGACTTCGGATACTTCGCACGTCGCTACGATGCTGACGACGTTTATTGCGGCGGCCTGGGACGGCATGCTATCAACAAATATCGGCAAACAGAAGAGATCTCCGGCACGCGCACGCCGTTCACCTCAACGACGGAAGAAACTGGTTTGATGCGATCCCTGCACAAGCAGAGCATCTGATCAGAACAGCGCATCGGGCGGGCAAGGCAGCGGGAATTCCTCTCTCCCATGGTTGGCGCAACGAATTCGTCATCGGGTATGCGTGTGCTCGGCGCGCAGCGGCCGGGTCTTCCACTTCCTGGTTATGGTTCCGAAAGAGCAGACGCCAATGACCGCTTCTGGCTCGTGGAGGATCTCGAGGAGCCCATAATTGCTGAGTCGCTCATCGACAAGTGAAAATCAAGGCAAGTTGCCGAATAGTTGGCAAATCGGACAAGTGACCCCCCCAGGAAGCCGACTGCTATTCATTTCGGCGAATTTACTTCACTGTTAGCGATACGGGCTCGCACCCCATGGGTCTGGGTTGACCTGCTGCTGCGCTTTTTGAAAATGTCCGTCATTGCGGAGCAGACAGACGATGCTCTCTTCTCCACCTCGGTTGAAGCCGTCGATGAATAAGGGGAGCGATCTTGGAATAGGCTGGCGTCGACCGTTCATATATGCACATCCACCACATTCCCATAGACTTGGAAGGGCGCCTTTATCGGCAAGGGCAGCGCACGACCAATACACGACCGCTCCGAAAGAGTGTCATGTTATTCATAACAGGTCATTTAGCCAAAACGCGCGAAAACCTCCCGTCAGGGGAGGCTCATCTTTGTACTTCGTAAGACATTGATTCTGAATGGTGGCCAGAGACGGGATCGAACCGCCGACGCCGGCCTTTTCAGGGCTTCCTGCCAACGGACCTAAGTGGCCTAGAATCAGTGGACCCGATTGAAACTAAAGCTCTTAGCGCAGTGCCGATTTAGGATCATTTGGGATCATCTGGGCTGTTTGCCTCCCCAGGATGTTCCCGTATTGTTCCCGCATTCCTCACCACTCCGACGAGCCCGGGACTTGAGGAAGTCTGTGCGTCAATGATATCGAGTATGCCATGTGCTCGGGTTTGGTTCCAGATGTGGTCGTTGCATCTGTGGGGACGTCACCGTGTCGGCTCGGTTGACGAATGTCGTGACGCTGTCGCGACAATGGGTGGTGGTGTCCGTGAGTGACCGTGACCGGATAGCGCGCAGTCAAACCGATCATTTACTCGGGCCGCTGTTGACGGCCTGAGGGATGCCGCACGCTCTTACAATGGCAATCGAAGTGCCAATCGTAAGGTGCTTAAACCAAAAGCCTTAGCTGAAATGGGAATGTCGGAAATTTCGGGAATTGCGGAATTTGCCTACAGCATGTTCTAGAGTGGATGCGAATAGTTAGAGCTGCGGCTAGCGGTTCTTCTCGGAGCCGAGAGAGTGGGCCAGTACGCACACTAGCAATAACGGCACAAGCGATGCTTATTGATCTTCAGCGAAACAATTTTCGAGTCTAACGTTGATCGGTGAATACCCAGTTTGGCAGCCGCGCCTGATGGTCCGGACACCCGTCCCCCGCTGTCGCGCAGGGCAGCCTCGATCATCTCCTTTTCCTGGGCGGCAAGCATCTCAGAGAGTTCGGCCTTTGCTTTAGGGGCTGTTGCGAGAGGTTTTTTGGAGAGCCAGCTTTCATCAACTGAGAACGTCTCCGTTTCGCAAACGATGACAGATCGCTCAATCACGTTTTGCAATTCGCGAATATTACCCGGCCACGGGTATGACCGAAGCAATTCGAGGCTCTTCTTGTCCACAGCCTGAAACTTCTTTCCCGCCTTTCGTGCAAAACGATCAATGAAGTACTCGACCAGCATCGGGATATCTTCTCTTCGTTCCCGCAGAGGAGGCATCTCAATACTGACTGGCACAGAAGGATCCACTCACAGGATACGGAACGCGTATGGCACGAAGCTATAAGCGGTTTCAGAACCTGGCGGAGAGCGGAATGGTCCCGAACGGCAGCTGAAGAGTCATCCTCAGAAACATCCTTGTTGACGAGGATCGCGCCCATCTGAATGGCACCCCCGACGCCCAGAATTCGGCTAGTTGCTTTCTAATGGCTGGCGCTAGCAAGTGCTGCGCGGGAAAATGCACTTTACGCCTTCCCGAAGTAATACTAACCGGTCAGTAATAGTATACACTTGGGATGCACGAAGGGACGACTCGCTCTTTGGAGGTTGATGTGCAACCTTCCGACATCTGTGCTTGATCGCTCATCGAACTTCTACTGGGGTGAATTGCCAATGCGTTCTGTCCGTACTTGCTCAACCGTTAGAAGCATCAGATTTGCTTCTTTTTCAGCAGCGTTCCTTGCCCTCACCGTCCTCAATCTGGCCGTTGCGGGAGGAGAAACAGTCCCGCTGGCTTCTCGCCAAATTGGAGACGAGCCTTCTGTGCTCACTACCAAGGCGACTCACCTTATCGGCTTGCCGGACTTAAAAGCAAAACTGAACGGAGTACTGACTCTTAGGGATCGAACACTGGTTTTCACCTCGTCTGAAGGTAGCGCTTTCATCGAACTTGCAAATATCACGTCTGTCTCTACCGATGATGAAAGAAGGGAGCTTGGCGGGGGAGCTGGCAAGATCGGCAGAATATTGATCCCCTACGGGGGCGGGGGAGCCATGGCTCTCGTGAGCCAATCAAAGGTCGGACTGCTCACGGTCGAGTTCCGCGATGAGCATCACGCCTATCATGGAGCGGTCTTTATGCTGCCGTTCGACGCGGCCGCTCGATGGCAACAAGCCCTCAACTCATTATCGCCGTCTCTGCAAGGAGATCCACATGGATCCTGGGTTTGCGATTCGCGAGTGCCTACGCCGCATACAATCACGGTACTTCCGGTCGATGCTTCAGGAATCCCCGTGCCGGCGGAGTATAGAGTGTTGTTGTATGAGCAATTGCTGCGGCGGCTTCATAAAGACGGGTCGTCGTACGCTATATACCGAGGCGGTGAGCAGGATGCCAACGCAATATGTCCGGAGTTCACTCTAAAAATCATATTAACCTCATTCAAAAAAGGTAGCGGCGTAGTGCGTGCGGCCAGCGGACTTGTCGGTCTTTTCGCGGGTGTAACCAGCCTAGAGCTAAATGTTCGCCTAATCAACAACAAGGGCGAAGCAGTGTTTGAGCTAAACATTAAATCCTCGATACGAGGAGACAGCGAAAGCTTGGATTTAGCAGACAGCGCAGCTAAATCCACGTTAAAGAAAGTGTCGATGTCGAACGTGCTGCAGTCGCCGAGATGACGGGGGTGTGGAAGCGAAGGCCCGCATACCAAAGACTGATGCAGAGGACAAATCCTATCGCACCAACATGGAGGACCACCAACGAGTTCTGACCGACTCGTATCATGTTCAGCAGATTTACCTAATGTCGCCTACTGGAACTCTGCATAATAGTGAATATGACAGATCAGATTGTGAACGGACATAAGGCTCGTACTGATGCAACGAAAGCTAAGCTTTTAGCCGCTGCCGAAGAAATCTTTGCTCGTGATGGTTTTGAGGCCGCTCAGCTAGAAACGATCGCCAGGGCAGCCAATCGAACCAAGGGTTCCGTGTATTCACACTTTCGCAGCAAGGATGATCTTTTCCTCGCCCTTTATGAAAGTCGCACTCGTCGCGAGATTGACCGAATCTTTAAGGTCATCAGCACCTGTCAATCTCGGGAAGAAAGTCTGTCGCGTTTCAAAAAGTTACTGGTGGACCTCAGTAAGGATAAGACGTGGTTTCTGTTGACGCTAGAGTTCAAGCTCTATTCGATACGACATCCGGAATCACGCGAACGCTGGGTTCAGTCCTACAACATGATCCGGCTCGCTGAACGAGAGTTCTTGCACGAGAAGCTATTCGGAGGTCTGCCAAAGGATCGTCGCCAAAGATTGAACACTGGAGTCGCGGCTATTGCGCCTGTCCTGTCGGCACTGACATTGGAGACCTTTTTTGAACCGAAGCATCTCGCGAGCGACAAACTCCGTGCACTTCTTTTTAGGATCTTTGATGTACTTCTTGATCCGGTTTGAACGTGGCGAAGTTGGTTTTCGCTGGTGTATTTGTGTAGAAAACTTTCTTAGGACTATTTGTCATGCTTCATTCCAGTGGACCGGTGCCGTCGCACGATTTAGTTAGATTCTGATTGGTCCTGCCAAATGCCGTAGGGTCCGATTTTCTAAACTGGGAGGTCGTCCATGTGATTCCGGTACACTGGCCGGCTTCGAAATCAGCCGCTCGACGACACGAAGTACGCCCGGTGTTGACAATTCCGCTGCCGTATACGTGCTCGCCATCTTCATCCCCAAAGGAACCTGTCACTTCTTACGTTTATTGGTACGTGCTTTTGGCCGAGGTCGTTCCCGGAACATCCACTCCCCCTGGGATTGCCAGTAGATTTTGATGTTTCGCTAAATGCGCTTACCCAAGGGAGGTACTCTGAAAGTGGACAAGCTTGATTGACTGCCCTTGCTGCGCATACACCGCAATCAATCGAAAGTGCGAACGACTCTCCACTCCATTACGTGAGCTGACCGCTTTGCTTTCGGCCGTCAATACAGCGGTTGACCCGTACATCCGCACCTCAGTCTGACCAAGTTCGATCGAATCAAACCGCAACCCACCACTCCGCAGGTCTTGCAACACCTCCAGCTTGTTCAGCACGGAACCGTCGGGTCGGACCAGCATGTAGTCACTCGCGTACAGCCCTTCAAGAGCAGCGTAGTTCTGCTCCTTAAGTGCGCGATTGAAAATGTCCGTGTGGATGCTCAATATCTCGTCTGCCGTCATGCGATTTCCTCACTCTCGTTCGGACTGACGTGCTTGGATTGTGGGGGCGGCCGCGCTGACGGCCACCCCCTTGGATTCAATCTGCGGCGAAGAAGCGTGCGGCCTCTTCGGCGAACTCTTTATTAAACTGGAAGTGCGAGCCGTGCCCGGAATCCGGGTTGAGGATCAACCGGGCATCCGGTAGATGCTGCTGAAGAATGTAGGAATTGATCGTCGGCACCATGATGTCGTTCTTGCCGTTGACGACGAGCGTGCGCTGCTTGATCTTCTTCAAATCACCATAGCGGTCCGTTGCGGGGATCACACCCCATTTAGCAAGAGCGACGAGCTGGGCCTGAGCGACCTGGGGTTTGGACTCTGGTTCGCGGTCCACCTTTCTTGCGGCGATTCGCTCGAGCCAAGCCTCGCCCGCCGCGCGGCTCGTCGGGCTCTTCGAAAAGAACAGGTCCAGGCAGCGTTCCTGAATCGTGCTGTTCGGACGATTGACAATGTCCATCACCTCGGCCGAAAATTCCTGCATGCCTTCGCCGCCCGAAGGGCCGGTGCCCACAAGGAGGATGCGCCGCACCAGCGCGGGCGCGTCAAGCACGAACTGCTGCGCGATCATGCCCCCGATCGAGAAAGCGAACAGATCGATCTCCTTCAGGCCGAGCGCCTTGACGAAGGCGATGAGGTCGGCTGCGGTCGCAGGGATCGAGTCCGGCATCTCGCCACCCGAACGACCGACACCGCGATAATCGACCAAAATCACCGGGCGGTCTTGCGCCAAGCGGTTGGTGTGGATCGGATCGAAATTGTTCATCGTGCCGGTGAAATGCTGAAAGCACACCACCGGCGGGGCGCCTTCTTTGCCGAAGCGCCGGTAGGCGAGGCTCACATCGCCGATATCCTGGAATTGGGTCGGCGCGGTTTCGTTGAGATTAACGTTCGACATTGTTTTCTCCTTTGATGGTTATTGCATCTGCAAGTTAGGCTCAGAACTGCTTAGGGGGCAGCGCCTCTGGGCGAGCGACAACGTCTGGTGTTGAATGCGTCGACGACGAAGCCCTGCTCATTTGGGCCACATTCGCACGACGGATTTTCGTGACAGAAAGTGAGCGATGAAGAGGTGACCCCATCGCCTGAACTGCAATCCGCCACGCCGCGCGCCTTACCCATCGAGAAACGGTCTCGCATTTTCCAAGAAGTTCACGGCATACTGCGAATATGCAGCGTGGTTCGCATCCGGGTACATGATGAGCTGAGCGTTTGGCAGATGTTCCGTCAGTATGAAAGCGTTGATCGGTGTCACTACGATGTCTTTGTTGCCGTGAACAATGAGCGTCGGATGTGTGATCCTTTCCAAGGTGGCGTAACGTCCGGTCGCTGGTATCGTTCCCCATTCCCTGATCGCGGCGAGCTGGGCGACGGCCGAGTTCCTAGACACAGGGAGGTCGAGATCATTTTTGCGAGACTCGAGTCGCTTCAAGTATTCGTGTCCAGCAGCCTGGCTGGCTTCAGAGGGAGAAAAGAATGCAGCCAACAAAAAGGCGACGGGATCCGCTTGCTCGTCCGGAGATAGTTCGGTGAAGGTCATGTCCTCTCCGCCACGCGGACCTGTCCCCAAGAGAATCAGCCGCCCGACGAGTTCAGGATGCTCAAGCGCTAACTGCTGCGCAATCATGCCGCCCAGCGAGAAGCCCACGACGTGAATCTGCTTCAGGCCGAGAGCTCGGCAGAAAGCGACGCAAGGTTCCGTCATCTCCGCGACTATGTTCGGAGTTTTTCCTCCGGAAGCGCCAACACCCGCATTGTCAAAGAGGATCACCTCATGATCTGTGGCAAGACTGTTGGTTACGTCCGGATCCCAGCCGTCCATGTTGGAGTTGAAGTACCCCAGAAGGAGCAACGGGATCGTGCCCGGCTTGCCGAATCGGCGATAGGCGAAGCGGATTCCGTTAGCCTCTACGAACTGTGACGGCGCGGTCTGGTGGGTAAGAATCATTGAGATCGCTTCTCGATTACTGTGTTCCGTCACTCCGTTAGCCATTGGACATCTACCTCAAATTGATAGATTTCTTTCAGCGTCGTTCCTGACCCTCGGCTTAGACCATAGAATCTTCGCCTGCCTCCGTTCTTGAATGATTCTGCCGTTTTAGGCGTAGTCTGCTGTGTCGTTCGTGTGGCTGCCTACCGTCGTATCAATGCGGCTACGCAGGAAGAAGTGACTCCGTCGCTCTGGTTTTACTTTCTGACCCCGCTCCTCATAATCGGATCAGGATTGGACGGGAGCCACTCCATTTGCAGCAGATGACGAAACAAGCCTGGTATTTCCCAGCTGCTCACGTCTCCAACGCCCTGGAGTGGCCCCAACACAGTTGACAAATGTTCGCGTCATTGCCGACTGATCCGCGAATCCCGACTGTGTCGCAACATCACTGAGCGAGATCTTCCGTTGAATTAGCAGCTGTTTCGCGAATGAGATGCGTTGCCCTATGACCCATTGAATCGGGGACACTCCAAAGCTCACCTTGAATGAGCGAGCAAAATGGCTCGTGGAAAGTTCACATTCCTTTGCAACTTGTTGCACCCGAATATTGCCGTGGAGGTGCCCTCGAAGCGTCTCTTGAGCTTGACGCATCTGCCACGGTGCAAGACCCCCAACAGGGACAGCTGATAGTCTCTTGATTCCCGCGTAACGATCTAGCAGATGTGCTCCCAGCAACAGACTCAGACAGTCCAAGGCCATAGGGGAAGTAGAGCCATTGGGACGGATATGGGGCAGTACGTTTTTCGCGAACTGCGACATGGTAAGGTCCATTTCGCCGAGTACGAAGCGATACGTGTCGATGGGCGCCATTTTGTGATCCTGTGCGATGTCATCCAGACCCGCGCGTGGGATGTGAAAATGGAGGAAATCAAATCCCGAACCGACAAAGCACATGGGGTTTCCGCGTGCGTCTAGAACGCTGGTTGCGAAGGCTGGAAGCGACGGTGTCTTCACAGCCTTGCCGTTGAAACGATGCTGA
This sequence comes from uncultured Acidobacteriaceae bacterium, assembly GCA_963711525.1. Taxonomy (GTDB): domain Bacteria; phylum Acidobacteriota; class Terriglobia; order Terriglobales; family Acidobacteriaceae; genus PALSA-350. Next base: position 51,257 of record CAVQEO010000003.1, read on the forward strand.
AAATCTTTCGCGGCAATCGGTTTGATCGCTACCGCCATAAGCACAGCGGGGCCTGGCGGGACAGTCTCCGTGAAATCTGAGAGCCCAATGTCGGAACTTATACGAGTGATCGCAAAGGTCGACTTCTCCGGCCAATCCAGCGTCAGACACCCGCCTGCCGCCACTCGAAAACGGGAGATGAGTTCCGGTCCGTACATGCCTATCTGATCGGTGCTTTTCATATTGGATCCCGTACGAGAGGTGGCGTCAAGACGACCGGTCATAGTATAACTCTGTCATCTACTCCTCCGGTTCCCCGCACAAAGGACGTACCTGCTATGGAGCCGACGATGGGGTGTAGATCGCGATGAAGAGAGAGCCTTTTGTGTATTCTCGGCTGCGGTAGGCACAAGCCCAATTCGCTAGCGACCAGAACGCAGCTGCGATGTCCGCCAGGGACTAGCGCTGAACGAGTATGCTGGAGAACGCCACACTTAGGAAGGTGTCGATCGGTTCACCGCTGCGTTCAAGTTTGGAACGTAACGTTGCTCCCTGGAAGAAGTCGAGGAGATATTTCGCCTGCTGTCTGGCGTCAGTTGTCTTGGGGAGTTCCTTCCAACGTACTGCCTCCTCCAGAAGGGTAGCGATGTCCTCGGACCATCGACGGGTGTGAGTTAGGAGGGCCTTGCGAATCACTGAAGTTGCCGCCATCTCTGCGGTCAGATTTCCAAACATGCAACCCTTTTCGAACTTCGCGCTCCGATAAGCACCCGCAATACACTCGAAGTGTTCTCTGAGTCGCTTGAGCGGAGAGACTTTCGAGTCGACAGAAAGCGTCGAGTGAATTAGGTCGCTGTACTGCTTCAGAATCTCAAGAGCGAGGAGTTCCTTGCTCTTGAAGTGGTTATAGAACGTTCCCTTCGGAAGGCCGGCAGCGTTCACAATATCCTGAATGCTGGAGCCGTTGTACCCGGCCTCGTGGAAGAGTTGGAATGCAGCTTGTATTATCTTGGCTTTCGCGTCGCTTCCGGCCATCTTCGAACTCCCCTCACGCAATCATAGGTCGGCTTATTCATTTTTGAATCGCCGGATCACAGCAGAGCACGGTATGCACCCGAATCGTCACTCTGAACGCGGTGCTACTTGGGGCGTTGCCCCGCCCACCCAAAGGCTGGCGCATTCAGTTCAGGCGGCTCGAGGTCTACTTTGGTGATCCGTTGCAGATTGCTAAGACCGCTTGAGTAGTCGGCCGGATGCCGGCAATCCGTAAATAACTCAGCTCAACCTCAATTCATGACAAATCTCTAGAGATTTGGCACTCGTCGAGATTGAACCATTGCTTGACTCGCTTGACTAAAGAAAAGAAGGCGTCGGACAAGGGGATCCGCCAGAATCTTTAGAGGGACACCTCATAGAAGGAAATGGTCTGCACGGTGGTTAGTCGCTGACCATTGCGGAGCCGGCGAGTCGACGCACTTTGACGTCCCGCATCGGCGGTTGACCAAAGAAGCGCTTGTACTCGCGGTTGAACTGACTCGCGCTCTCATAGCCGACTTCGAACGCCGCGCTCGCGGCATCGATCCCTTCAACGAGCATTCGTTCTCGCGCGGCAACCAATCGAAGCTGTTTCTGGTATTGAAGTGGGGTCATCGCCGTCAACGCGCGAAAATGATGATGCAGGGTTGACACTCCCATGCGTGCAACTTCCGCGAGTTTGTCTACGCGCAAAGGTTTCGTGTAATTGGCCCTAAGCCAAGCGATCGCCCTCGCCGTTCTGTGACTCTGATCGCCCAGCGTGGCGATCGCGCGCAGCCGCTCTCCGTGAGGTCCTCGAAGTAAGCGATACACGATCTCACGCTGGATCAGGTTGCTAAGGAACGGTATGTCTTCTGGAGCGTCAAGAAGGTCCATAAGCCGACAAAAGGGCTTCAGCAGATCGACGGTCGTTTTCCCAATCGTGATGCCACGAGCTGGGGATGAACCGTCAGGTGCATGGAACTCCTCCTGGCTGAGAATTTCCCGGACTACTGCCATATCGAGTTTTAGCAGCAACGAGCGCAAGGGCGCGTCCTGGCTTGCTGCCACGATTTGGCTGATGACTGGCACATCGACGGAGCTCAGGACGAATGTAGATTCGTCGCATCGGTAAGTCGTTCCTGCAAGGGTTATGCGCTTTCGCCCTTGAACGAAGACGCTGAGGCTGGGCTCACACATTGCGGGATAGCAAGGACTCGGTGCAGTTCGGCGGTACAGGGTGAGACCTAATATCGCAGTTGCATGGGCTCCTACCTTCAGAGTGTGGGCGGCAATCTTGAGACGGAGTTCTTCCCTCAACTCAGCTAGGCGTGGAGACTGCTCTTTGCTTGTAATCTTCTGATTTCCCGCACGTACCACGAAGTGCTCCTTTGTGAATCAAGAATAGCGCTGAATGATGACTAGATCTGCACGAAATCGTATGCAGCGACAGGAATAGGCAATGAATCGGAAGGATCAGGATACCGGTTCCACGACGCTCGACCTTAGCCTTGGAGATGAGAGAAACACCCCAAAGGAGAAACAATGCAGAAGCGCAAACTTGGAAATAGCGGCCTGGAAGTTTCGGCTCTCGGCCTCGGCTGCATGGGAATGAGCGAGTATTACGGCGAAGCGGCGAATGAGGCGGAATCGATCGCCACGATCCACCGCGCACTTGATCTCGGTATCAACTTCTTCGACACCGCGGAGGTATACGGCCCTTACGTCAACGAGGAACTCCTCGGTCTGGCGCTCAAAGGGCGCCGGGACAATGCCATTGTCGCGACGAAATTTGGTATAGATCTTTCGAGGGCCGCGGCCGGCGGAACCAATAGTCGGCCCGAACACATCCGTGAGGTCGCCGACGCATCGCTTCTGCGGCTCGGCATCGATCACATCGATCTGTTCTACCAGCATCGGGTAGACCGGGCCGTGCCGATGGAGGATGTCGCCGGGACCGTCGGCGATCTCGTGCGTGAAGGCAAAGTACGCTTCTTCGGTCTGTCCGAAGCGAGCGTTGAAAACATTCGCCGAGCCCATGCCGTCCATCCCGTCAGTGCGCTGCAGAGCGAATATTCGCTGTGGGAGCGCGATCTGGAGAGCGAGATAATTCCCGTGTTACAGGAACTCGGGATCGGTCTTGTTCCCTTCTGCCCGCTTGGCCGGGGGTTCTTGACGGGTAGTGTCAGGCGTGCGGAGAAATATACAGCGAAGGACCACCGCCAATTCGATCCCCGTTTCCATGGCGAGAATTTCGAGGCCAATCGGAAAGCGGTTGAGATCGTGCGGAACATCGCCGAGGCCATCGGCGCCAAGCCAAGCCAGGTGGCCCTCGCATGGCTGTTGGGCAAAGGCGATTTCATCGTGCCGATTCCCGGTACGAAACGCCGCGTCTACCTTGAGGAGAATACCGGCGCCGTGGATCTCAAACTCAGCGACGACGACGTGGCTAGCCTGGAAGCCGCATTACGCCCTGAAGCCGTGTCCGGATCGCGCTACAACGAGAAAATCATGGCGGGGGTTGATCGCTGAGGGCAGGGTTACTGTCGCCGAACCATTTGGAGGTAATGGAGACTGTTTTCCTGCGTAAATGGGTCACAAGGATTTCCTTGTGACCCACACCTATACCGGCAGAGAGACTACTAGGAGGTCGATGACGCAGCGTCCGCGGCGCCTGCGGTTTCGTTTCCAGTCGGCTAATGAGATGGTCCGCCGCTTGATTCACTCGCGGGAGCGGGCGACCGAAGTGGCAGCATTTAAGAAGGAGGATTATCGACATGCAGATACACTCGGTTGGCATCGATCTAGGCAAGACAACCTTTCATCTCGTAGCACTCGGAGCTGCAGGCAAGGTGATTGTGCGGAAGAAGTTCAGCCGGAAGCAGCTTCTGGTCTATACCGCGAACGTCCCGGCATCTCTGATTGGACTTGAGGCCTGCTCTGGGGCTCACTTTCTCGGGCGCGCGCTGCGCCAGCAAGGTCATGATGTCCGACTTATCCCAGCTCAGTTTGTAAAGCCATTCGTGAAGTCGAACAAGAACGACTTCATCGATGCAGAGGCGATCGCGGAGGCCGTCGAGCGGAAGAACATGCGTTTTGTCCCGATCAAGACCGATGATCAGCTGGACCTGCAGGGTATCCAGCGGGTCCGTGATCGCCTGATCTGCCGGCGTACGGCGGTGATCAATCAGCTTCGGGCATTTCTGCTCGAGCGCGGGATGGTTTTTGCACACAGGCCAGCGAATCTCAAGGCTGCCATGGCGGACATTCTGGAGAACGCCGAGGCGGACTTGACGCCGCAGATGCGAAACCTGATCAACATGCTCTGGGATGAGTGGAAGCTCGTTGAAGAGCAGATCAAAAAACTCGACCTGGAACTGGAACGGATCTCGGCCGCGGATGCCGGATGCACGCGGATACGTCAGATCCCGGGGATCGGACCAGTTGTCGCCACTGCCATCGTTGCTGCCATTGGCAACGGCGCCGCCTTCCACAAAGGCCGGGACTTCGCTGCGTGGCTGGGTATCGTGCCACGCCAGTACTCGACTGGAGGTAAAGCGAAGCTGCTCGGCATCAGCAAGCGCGGCAACGTCTACCTGCGGAAGATTCTGATTCACGGCGCACGAGCTGCCGTGCTGCGCATCAAGCGCGACCGAGCACCGATCGGACCCTGGCTCGACGCACTCGATGCCAGAGCTCCCAAAAATGTTGTTGTGGTCGCGATGGCAAACAAGCTCGCGCGGATCGCCTGGGCTGTGCTGTCGAGCGGAGAAGACTACCGGCCAATGGGGAATACTGTTGCCGCATGAAATAGTGCGGAAAAGACGCCTGCGGCTTGGAAGCGCTGACGCGCTCCCACTTTCCCGCACTACGACGACGGATTGAATTTACCCACCGAGGTCTGCACAGGAACAGCGAAGACGAACGAACAGTCAAAACGGCGTGCCTGAATTCTGATGCGACACTGTGGTCTTCACGACCGTTCGGCTAGTTAGAACAGGCACGCGCGGAACTCATCGTGGCCAGGAGAATAATCTCCATCTGAAGGCCGAATACATAGACGCAGACTGCTCCCCTCGTCCTCAATGTCCCCTTGCATTCATGCGGCGGACCATACACAGTGTCCAGCGAACTCTCATTGGCCCCGAAAGGCCAACTGTCGACAACACGGCTTAGCGCTCATTGGATCGTTGTGGACGATTGAAAGGCGAGGGCCCGCGCAACCATACGAATTTGTCGAGAGTATTGCGCTCAAGCCATTTTCTTGGCACTCGCCAGATTCTGCCGTGCGACAGGCTTATTCGTCGACGCGCGACTCTTCTCCTTGATGGATTGGGACGACTTCTTCCATGCCAGCTTGACCGAGGCCGCGAGCTGCTCCTGTCTTGCCTTGCAGAAGGGAGCATAGTGTCGCTCGGTAATCTTCACGCTGGAGTGACCCAACAGCAGAGATACCTGATCGAGAGGAACGCCAGCCAACAGTAACTCGATTGCAAAGGTGTCGCGGAACATATGGGGATGGCAGCGCTTTGCAGTTCCATCTGGTTTCTGAATCTTCGCCAGCTTGAAGAGCTTCCAATAGGACCGCTGAAACGCTTTCGCTGCACTGCGCGGATCGCCATTGCCCGACCAGAAGAAGTAACTGGGATGCGAGTTAGGTAAGGCCCGCAGAGCATCGCCGACTTCGTTCGGGATGACGACGTTGACAGGCACGCCGGTCTTGGCGCGATAGAGGAAGATCTGATCGTCGCCATTCTCACTCTTCGAGAGCCGCTCCAGTTCCAGCGATGTGGCATCGAGGATAGCGAGTCCCGACCAGCGCATCAGCAGCGTCAGCGCGCGGAGTCGCTGACCGCGATGCTGATTGTCGTTGCCACCCCCGTATTCGTATTTCTCTGTGGCAGCGACGATCTTCTCGAATTCTTTAGGTAGGAAGTAATCGGTAGGCACGACATCCGGCGTCTTCGGCTTCTTGAGTGCATCCATCGGATTCTTGCGCCGCAGATCGTTCGCCACGCAGAAGGCGAAGAAGGAATGCATCCGCTCATGCTTGCGGTGCGTGGTCACGTCGCCGTTGTTCCATGTGGAGCGGAACTCAGTCAGATCGACGGGCACAATCTGATCGATATGGACGAACTTGCGAGCTTCACAGAAGGGAAGGAACTGGCGCTCGAAAAGAGTCCGCGACTTCTTGCGGGACGAGTGCTCCAGGCCACGAGCTTCTTCGTCTTCAAGGAACATACGAATAGCATCCTTAACAGTTGCACGACGGGGCTGCGCCTGATCCACGCGAGTGGGATCGGCCTCAGCTTCCTTCTTGCGGGCGTTTCGTTCCGCTTGCTCCCAGCTTCGAGTGCCGGCAGACTCGCGGATGGCTTCTCCATTGGGCAGGACGCCCCGCAGCCATTTGGGGCAGCGGCAACGCCGCCATTGAGTGTCGTCTGCGTGGCCGCAATCGGCGGCGTGACGGGTATAGATATGGAGCATCGGAATCAACCTCCCATAAGAAGGTTAACTCTGGTGGCGGTACAAAGTTGGTACAGTTCGCCTGCACCGTCCGCAAGTCTATGACTTATAAGTAAATAAAGTGGTGGCCAGAGACGGGATCGAACCGCCGACGCCGGCCTTTTCAGGGCCGCCTAGCAAGCAAACTAAGTGGTCTGGAATCAGCGGATATCATTGAGATGATTAGTGTTGTGGCCTCCTCGATTTAGGATGCTTTAGGACCATTTGGGATGGTTTCGACCGTACGATGGTCGTGTATTGGTCGCGAGCTTCAGGCCGCAGCATTTTGGTGGTACGGAATGGGCGACATCGGGCGGCGCCTTCGGCTCCAAAACGGACAGCTTGCATTTGCAATTGGGCTCCAAGTAGACGCTCTATGCTCACCTCGTCGCTTGCAGATTTCGCCATCAACCTTACCTCGCCTGCACCATCCACAACACGGCCCAAGGGCAACATACCGCCGGATGGAATGGGCCTGCGTCCCGGATTGGCATTTTCAGCTTCCAGACTTATATTGCCTCGATGATTAACGGTGGGCTCCGGTATATTTGCGACACTCCCTGCCTGCGGTAAAGAGAAATGCTCAAGAAAGACCTGACGGTTCGAGAACACCTAAAGACGATCCAATCAGACGGAGGTAAGGCCCGCTGGGCGAAGCTTACCCCCGAGGAGCGGAGCGCCCAGGCGCGCAAGATTGTAGGAGCGCGTTGGGCCAAGAAGAAAGCAGCAGTGGTTGTCTCTACGACAACTTCCTCCGCAAAGCCTTCAAAGCGCGCCGCAAAGAAATCGCCCAAGAACAAATAGCGCAGCCCTATTCATTTCAGAATTTTCTTGTGCCGAATCCGTCCACGTTTGCTCTGAGATTGAGCTTCCAGGCGGAGATTCTCTGCGTGCCGCTCTTTTGCAAGCTTGTAGATCATTTCCCAGGCGACTGGATATTTCTCCTTGGACCCATTGAGCTGAACGACGGCATATAGTGGGCGACTCTCAACGATAACCTCACGTGCCTTACCATTCTGTTCCACCGAAGACGCGGTGACAAAGATTACCTGCGTTTTGCGCTCCAGCAAGACTCCCATGAGCAGTCTTCTCCTGTAGTAGAATCTACAAGCAATTGCTTGTATGGCCGCATACGATCCCTTGAATCGCCCTGCGGAGTGAGCGACACGTTGAGTTGAGCCAGCGCCAGAAACGATTGCACGGCTGAAGTGCATCTACTACCTAAGCTGGGATGAGACCGCCTTTTTTGACACATCCCAGAAAGTTTTTTGGGTTCTGCAAATGGGGACTATGGGCCAGACGCTTCTGCATCTCGTGGACCGGCGAGGTGAGACTCTCCCGGTGGCTATCCGTCTAGCAGTGGAAGCCGCGCACCGTTGGGTCAGACGGGAGTATCCCCATTTGGACGCAGCTGTAGTTGCTGGATGGGCAGAAGACGTTGGTAAGGCAATGGGCGGCCGCCTCGATGACATTCGGTCTCCCTATCGCTACGCCTTTGCTGCCTTGCATGGAAAGGTCAGGGAGTGGTTCCGAAGCAATGCTTCCAAGGAGATTCCGGTTGGAATAGGAAGCGAGTTGGAGCGGTGGGCGGGCATTGATCGCTCAACACAACGGGTCATTTACCGAGCCGTCCTGTTTGACCAATTGAAGACAAAATTGAGCGAGCGCGACAGGCATATTCTCGTCTTGCTTCAACAGGACATAACGAGCCCGGCGAGTGTGGCCGCAGCCTTGGGTGTCAGTTATGCAGCAGCGGCAAAGGCGATACAGCGGGTCAAAGAGAGGATTTCTACAATATTGGTAGGTGACCCAACTGAAGAGCAGGCTCAAACGTCACCACATCTTTGCGAATCGGAAAGCGGAGGCTAACGCTTGGATTTGATGAAGGATTTTTTCCTAGAGGCGAACCCAAATCCTGAGCGGATCGGGTGTCCCGAAGAGCGAACCCTCCGTGCGCTTGCCGAAGATCGTTTGCCAGCTTCGCATCCGGCGCGTCTTCATTTGGCTTCGTGCTCCGAGTGCTTCGCCGAATTCCGAGGTTTCAGAGGGGATTGGGAGCAAAGGCGCAAAGAGCGCCGCCGAATCATCGGCTGGGCAGTCGCCGCCTCTTTGATCGTCGCGAGTGGTATCGGGATTTGGGAATACCAGCATTCGCGCGCTGCACAGATAGCAGCTGTCCAACTGGCCTCCACGAAGCCTGTGAACGCGAATGTCGATCTCTTCAATGCCGGAACGGTAAGGGGAGAAGACGATGATGCGAACGCTCTCAAGCAGGTGTCTTTGCCGGCTGCGATCGTGCAGCTTTCAGTGACGTTGCCTCGATTCAGCGAATCTGGACGCTACGAAGTGCTTGTGTCGAGAGACAAATCCGGAAATGAGGTTGTCGCGAAGGGCTCGGGGGATGCGGTCGCTAATGCCGGCAAAGTGATTGTGGGTGTGACGCTCGATCTCCGCGCCGCCAAACCTGGGGCTTACTTTCTGGCGACAGTTAGGGGCTCTGACAATGGCATGTACTACTACCCCGTTCAAATCTCACATGGAGCGCCTTGAAAAGATGCCGAATTCCCCCTCCCCAGAACTGAATAACGGCCTGACCTCGAAAGCCAAGCATGAAGTCTTCGAGGGCGTTCTCTCCGCCTTAGCCAAGAAGTTCTATAAACCAGAGCTTCTTGAAAACGGGTGGCATGAAGCCGTTGCGAATCATCGCCCGATTATCGAAGGCGCACCCACGCTGGAGGAATTTGAGCAGGCTGTTACCGCCCTTCTCCAGAATCTCAAGACCTCTCACGTTGGCTTTTTTCATCAAAGCGCGCGGAGAGCTTCAAGCCGTGCGGCGCTCAGCGCAACCTATCTCGCGGATGAAACCGCCCACGGACCTCGGTGGATCTTCCAAGATGTTCATGATGGCGGTGCAGCGGCACTCGCTGGGATTCAACCTGGCGATATCTTGCTGAGGCTCGATGACAAAGAGATCATTCCGCCTGAGCATCCGGTTTTCCCGATGGGAACGACTTCTAAGCTCAATATTGTTGCGAGCGATGATAGCGAGCGAACAGTAACAGTCGATGTCTCGAAGCCGAAGGGAAAGAAGCTGCATTTTGTGGAGCCTACACTCGTCCAGTCGAAGATTGTCGGTGATGGGATTGGATACCTGAAGGTGGCGATGTTTCCTGGGATGATCGGGGTTGACGTTGCGAACGAAATCTCCAAGGCAGTAGTCGGCCTCGGTAAGATTAGAGGGCTAATTATCGACTTGCGTGGAAATACAGGTGGCGGAGCGGGCGCACTCCGTCTCATGAGTTTATTGACCCCAGAGAAAATACCGGTTGGGTTTGCGCCTGGAAAGCGTTGGGCGGGGCGGGATCTCGACAAGAGAGAAACTAGCATTTCCACGCTTCGGAAGCATCCCGTCATCCAAGAAGGCTCTTTGGTTGCTCGCCTTGCGCTACCTGCCATCCCTCATCACAAAATCTCCGATCGTGTTGGAGTCTGAGGGGCATGGTCCGCAATCGTATCAAGGGAACGTCGTGCTCCTAGTTGATCGCCATACTGCCAGCGCGGCCGAAATGGTCACCATTTTTGCGAAAGAAAACAAGTTGGCAACTATCGTAGGAGAAAAAACCGCGGGGAGACTCCTATCTGCGACTTCCGTGAAAGTCGGGCACGGCTTTCGACTCGCGCTCCCGACGGGTGCTTACTACACGTGGAACGGCACTGCTCTTGAGGGCAGCCCGATTGAACCTGATGTGGTTATCGAATTCGATTGGCAGGAAAGAAGACGCGGCAATGACCGGCAGCCGGGGGGGGGTTTTTTTTTTTTTTTTTTTTTTTTTTAAAAGACCAAATCTCCAATTGTTTTGGAGTCTGAGGGTTTAGGTCCGAGGCCTTACGACGGCAACATTGTCCTGCTCGTGGATCGCCACACGGCGAGCGCTGCTGAGATGGTCACCGTTTTTGCGAAGGAAAATAAGCTCGCGACAATTGTTGGTGAAAAGACTGCCGGACGGCTCTTGTCTGCGACTTCGGTGAAAGTTGGACATGGCTTTCGGCTCGCGCTCCCGACGGGGGCTTATTACACATGGAGAGGCACTGCTCTTGAGGGCAGCCCGATTGAACCTGATGTGATCATCGAATTCGATTGGCAGGACAGAAGACGCGGCAATGATCGGCAGTTCGATACGGCACTGAAGACCGTAAGCAGCAGAAGTGTAGATTTAAGGGCCGCTGTCCGGCTCGCTCCAGCATATATTGTCAGGTTGGAATGCAGTCCTTTTTGACGGGCCGGGTACTTCTTGCCGGAGATGCGCTTAGGCAGATTACGGCGGAGCAACTGTAGCATCGACTTGAAGTCACCCTCCACTGCCGCATTCGGTTGACTTTCGTGGGCGGCGTCTCGCACGGGTGTGTCGAGGCTATCTCTGTGCGTCAGAGCGTCTCCTTTGAATAGCCATAAATTATGCCTTTCTATCCATTGGCTGCCGTTTTAGACACAATCTACGCATCGAAAGACGTGATCCATCTACCGGCCTGTACATCTCCATTCGAATACGGGCTCGCCAGCGTACCATCCTCTACAATGCGACCTTTCGTTCAGCTCGAATCGACCTCTCGTGAGGCGTCAGGTCTGGCAATGTAATACAAGTCATCAGCGAATCCCAATATGTGTGCGGTCGACGCGCAGAACCCCAGATTCAATGCGGCATGGAGAAAGGCCTGTTTTCCGTCGGCAAACGTGACGTCCTCAGCATGTCAAAGAACGCTTTCGCCTCCTCCCACAGCTGTCGCGCGAACGAGTCAATTTCCGCCACCGCCATCCCCCCAGCCTTTTCGGCTTTCGTGTACGTCCAGTTCGGCCTGATTGGCATGATATTTCGCAAGCGTGACGTCGATTAGCGTTTTATTTACCCCTTCACCTTTTTCGGCTTGTTGATGGAAAGCTCAACAAAGCGACCGCGCTCTTTTGCATCCGTTCGATAACCAAGGCCTCGATAGTTCTCGCCGTCTGTCTTGTGTTTGCCTTTCGCGAGCGCAGCTGCATTGAGTGGATCTTTGTTCTTTGTCGTCTTTAGCTCGTAATGTCGCTTTAGCCGCTTTTCGTTGCCGCTCAATAGGCCTGCCACATAAGCCCATGCGGACAACACCGCGTAGTTCGTTGCTTTTTCTTGGAAATCCACGTTACCTTTGCTCCCTTTGAACGTGTGCCGCTCGGCATATGATCAATGCGCTTCACTCCACGCCTGCCTTTTCTTATTTCGGATCTTTCCAGATGCTGGGCTTCCTGTTCCGCACGGCTTCCCAGAGCATGTCTTCTTCACCGGATTTGGCAATCGTGGGTGTCGTGTCAGTTTTGGCGAAATCTGCGTCGGCCGAGTCCACGCCGGCGTAGAAATTCATAATGAATGTGCGGGCAGCCCTCACGGTGATCGCGGCGCCAAGCAGAGGCTATGACCCGAAAGCTATGGCCGGCTGAAATTAGCCCGACTTTCTGGCACCAATTCCGAAGTTCAGGGCCGCGCACTGTTTCTTGCATTCGGTCGTACAGATCGGCTGACACGGCGATAACCGTATTCGATATCAACTGAACATCCAGCAGCAGCTCCGAATCCAAGCCAAAATAAACTTTAACACCTTCATACTCGGCTACGCCCCCTTACCATCGTTCTTGATCGCTCGGAAAAGGTGTTGCCCCCCAAAGATCTTCAGAGGAACGTCGGGGTTGTACTCGATCGTAAACTCTGCAACTAGGTTGCTGAAGCTTCGGCGCTCCTTGGCATCCTGTTGCATGCGTTCAAACGCGTAGTGATTTGTGACGATCTCCCGATTGGCCCTGTATTCGGGCTGATCTTCAGGGTCGAGCGGAACATCGGTCGTCGACAGCTTTACGAGCTTGCTTGCAAGAATGTGGCATTCGCAGTAGTGCGCCTTTGTCTTAGCGTCGACGAAGACATGCACTAAGTCGCTGGCTTCTAGGGGGTTGAGGGCGGCAAGAAATGCTTCAACCAAGTCGTTAACATCTGACACGCCTTCCAGGTTCGTCGGCAAGACATTCTTGACCTTATGTTGATTTTTCGTGGTCACTGCTGATCTTCCGCCTTCGGTGGATTCGCAACCATTACAACACGAACCACTCCGATAACGAAGGACACGAGATTTTCGATCACCGTGGGTCCTCTTCAAGAGAAGGCAACGCCCGACGGCGTGAAGAAGATTGTCGTTGCAGCCCCCGGTCCGTTCTGGGCGGCCCCGGCGACAAAAATGTCGGACCCCTAACCTCACGGCCAACTGATCGTTTGCGCGAAATCTACATTGCGCTCAGCGACCGCTCCGTGACTCGTCCATACGATGGGATCGCACGAGAAACACCCGAGATGTCACAAAGTGCCGTCGGGATCTCCAACGATCTGAACACTTGCCCAGAAGTACGGCGGAAGACCTTGATTGAGGAGGTCTAACTGGGCGACACGGAGAGCGTCAACTTTGCGGTCATGTCGCGCGAGTTGTGAATAGAACATGGTCATCAGACGCTCGGTGGTGTGATCCTCTAGCTCCCAGAGCGTGGACACAACAGAATCAGCGCCCGCTTCGATGAAGGCATTAACCAGATTCGCAACGCCAGCCTCGCCCACCGGGCCGACGCCAGTATTGCAAGCTGAGAGCGTGACGAGCTTTGCCTTCAGATGCAAGCCGCGAATCTCGCGAACCTGCAGCAGTCCATCTTCAGTTCCCGAAGGATCCGGCGCGAAGATCAAAGCGGAACGGTCTGGATAGTCCAGGTCGGCATAGCCGTGCAGAGCGAGATGAATGACCTCTGTGCTGTTGAGTGAAAGATGTTTGAAGTGAGTTTCAGTGGCATCCGCACCCAGGAGAATCGTGCTCGGTCGCGGCAAATCTGTGGCGATAGTCTCCACTTCTAGCTTGCTGTCCGGCAGCGGAGCAAGCTGGCTCCGCTCCGGTCCAGATATGGCTCGAACAATGGGATTTCGTGTATCCGCAGGCTGTGTCCACGCGGCGACGCCGATGTATGGCATTGCAGCGGATGCTTCTTGGGCGAGACGTTTGTGAAGCAGGTCGAATACGGTAGATGAGGGAGCAACGTCTACTGTGTGGGTTTTCAGGACATAGGAGCCTTTGTCTGCGAGCGCGGCGAAGGGCAACAGATGGAGAGAACTGTCGGGAACTATGATGAGATCCGTCTTCTGGCGGTACTCCTTGATTGGCCCCAGCAATTCGCTGAAGAGGCGCTGGGCGAGCGCCACGTCCACCTTCTGAGCACGGATCTCCTTCCTGTAAAGATTCGAGTCCGATTCGATTTGAGCCTTCGGAGGTAGACGGTAGGGTGTGACCGAGGTGTGAGTGATGGCGAATGCATACGAGTTGCGTTCGGCGAGAACGTATTCGATCAGAAGCGCGCTGGGCGAAAGCGTGCGTTGCACCTCGGCTAGATGGACGGGGTGAATCGTGGTTTCCTGTGCCAGCGCACTAGGGCTGATTTTCAGCTCAGTGTTATCAATTTCGCTGGTCAAAGAGGCTCTGGTGGCTGGATCGTCAGTGTTTATAAGGGCGAGATTGAGCCGGGTCAGCTCTTGCTCATCCGGCGTCGGCGCATGAACTGGCTGACTGGCGTGGTGCTCTAGTGCCTCTGTTTCGACACGGCCCCGAACCCTTTCAAGGGCTTGGAGGGCATCATCGTAGCGCTTTTGCGCACACAACGATGCGAAATAATCCGAATAGACATCGCTCATCTCCGCGAGGAGTTGCCGCTGGATGTTGGTCGTGGCGGCGTGCTGAATCATGCCATCCACAAGCGCGATGCTCTTTTGATAGAGCCCATCCGCCTCCTTGGCATGGCCCATCTTCTCGATGATTTCTGCCTTAATAGCGAGATTGCGCGGAACGAGGTAAAGCTCGTCGGGAATTTTGGTGTTCGCGTCAATGGCGCGGTTTATCGCCGCAAGCGCGTCGGGGAGGTTGCCATTATGTTGATACGCCTGGGCGAGAAGTCCGCCTGCGTCGGTAACTCCGCGGTAGTTGCTGATCTTGCTGGAGAAGTCGACCGATTGCTGGTAGTCGGCGATTGCTGCGTTCCAATCCCCGCGCTCTTTATTGATTGTTCCCCGCGAAAGGTAGACCTGAGACTTGTGGGCGTCATAGGGTGTGCCTTGCAGCCGTGCAAGTGATGCGTTCGCGAGAGCAATGGCCTCTTCGTATTGATGAAGGCCGGTCAAGGCGTCTATCTTCGCGTAAACTGGCAATTGTTGGATAGGCGATTTCAGGATTCGTTTGAGCAATCTTGATCGCCTGATTCAAGGGGGTCAGAGCTTCCTTATAGCGATGAATCTGCACTAGGCCGGCACCAAAAACGCTGGCATAGCGAACGGTTGCCGCTGGATCATTCTCAACTTTTGAGAGTCCCCAAGCTCTTATGACCTGCCTTTTCGCTGTTTCGGTGTCGCCGAGGATGAACGCAGCTATGCCTTGCTCGCCCGTGGCGCGAGTCGCCAGCTCGTAGTGATGCAATTTAATCGCGAGCGCGGCCACGTCTTGCCAGGTCGATCGTGCCTCCGACGCGTCGTAGTTGGTTTCGAGCATCCCTCGAATCGTGAGGATTCTCAGCCTGGTCTCAGGGTCGGCGGCTTCGGGCCGGGCCAAGTCTTGCGTCAACGCCCAAAGAGTCGCCGGAATGCTCACGGATTCATTCGGAGGAATTTGACTGACCTGAGCATACAGAGCTTTGGAAGGCTCATGCTGTTTGGTGTAGAGCTGCTGGGCCTTCTGGTAGAGAGGTAACGCGTCGGCCCAACGATTACCCCACGCAAGGGTGTCTGCCCTGTCGAGCAAGCCCTCTGCTGATTCAGGCGGGGCCGAGCTGTGATGCGGGGTGATCGCGTAATAATACGCGCAGCCTGCGACTAGAAGCGTGATTCCTAAAGTCGCGAAGATTTTCCTTACAATGCGGGGGAGGCGCATGTATGTCCGTCTCACGAAAATGAAATGTATCGTTCGGTAACAGCTCAGCTCAAGTTTAGCTGGAGAGCGCGGTTTGCTCTAGGGGAGTGGAATACCTGCTGAGAAGAGTCGTTCAATTCCACGCTCCACTACCGTGCCGCGACTTGGCCGCAATGAACCGGGATCTGTATCCATTGCCAACATGACCATGCGTCGAATGTTTGCAGATTGTTCCAACTGATCGAGGTGTCTCATTACGTCGTTCGTGCCGATCTCTGGGGCGGTGTCCCATTGGAGACTGAGATTATTCTTACGTGCCAGCTCATCGGCAAACTCACGCAGTGCGACTTCATTGCCAGTGAGAAACGGCTGGATTGTTCCAAGTTCATAAATGTACGTAGAGACGCTATGCGACCATTCTTCGGGGCTACGACCCTTCAAGTGATTCTCACGTCCCAGCCGGTCGAAGACGGCGTTTAGCGACGTGGCAACATCGGACGCGGGTCGGTTGCCGGCGTCCACGCGGCGCAGCTCTCCGGCCCAATCGTAGAGGTCCTGGTAAACATGGTGATGGATCTCCTGAAGGTGTACGGAGTCGAAGCCGCCTGGGATAGGAGCGATTCGAAGCTCAGCGAGTCGAAACGCGGTGAGGTCGGCCTCTGCTGTCGCGAGCTGCTGCGGGTCAGTGATGCCAAGTTTGTTTTTTAGAGTTGTAGTGCCGAGTATTGTTATGTCAGTGTGCTCAATCATTGGTTGTTCTCACCTTTGCTAAGAGAGAGTCGTAGACCTGGTCGAGTGTCGATTTACCGTCAATCCAAGAAGCGAAGAGGCTTTCGAGATGTTGCGATGGTTGCAGGCCAGCGAGTTGCACCGAGGCGAGCGCGGACTGCACCGCTTTTAGCCGGAGGATGCGTTCCTTGTCAGAAGTAGTCATTTCTCAATCTCTCGGAGTGGAATGGCGGCGGAAGTGGCTGCCAATTGCGTGGCTGGCGACGTGGGGCCTCGCAGTGATGAGTGTGGCTGTTCCCTATTGGTGGGTCATAGGATGTTGCTAGCATTGGTGGGTCATAGGGCTGCTTGCAATTGCATTTTGGGAACTCACTTGGCAGATGAGCGGCACGGACAAGGCTCCGATCCTGTCGCTGGAGCGTGTGAACAGCAGGGCTATTCAATGGGCGACGTTTGCGGCGATCACCCTCTTCTCGCTGTTCTGGGTCTGTGTGAAGAAGGGGAATCTGCCTGTCTATGGAAAGGTACCCGCAGGAAAAGTGCTGTGGTCGGTACTCATCTCTCCAATAACAGAAGAGCTCTTCTTTCGCGGCCTGATGTATAACGGCTTTCTCTTTGTAGGACGAAAGCTGCGCTCGAAACGGGCATTTGAGACTTTCGTCATGCTCTTCGTGGCGTCCGTATTTGCAGTCGCTCACGCTCGCAGCGGAATTTATCTGACATTGACGACCGTTGCTGGCGTTGTCTATGGTCTGTGTCGCTTGAAGAGCGGGAGCGTCATTCCAGCGATTGTTTGCCATGCTGTGTTCAACGCCCTGGTCATGTGGACGTTCGGAAGATAGAACACTCATCGCTTCTCCGTTGGTGGCTCGGCTGGCAGTCTGCGGACTGCTGCAAGGACGCGGGCTAAATAGCCGTTGGCAATGCCTTGCTGCGGATCTCCAGTGTTGTAACGTGAAATTGCGTGCTGTAAGGCTTCCTGGCCTGGTCCATAGGTCTTTTTCTCAATCTGATAAGCGTCCTCAAGAATCTGCCAGCCTACCCGGAGATTCGTGCAGGGCTCCAGCAGAGACTCAGGTGATATACCCCGTCGTTTAGCTTCGGCGGTGCTGACCTGCATCAGCCCAAGGTCCACAAAGATGTCGTAGCTCTGGAAGTATGCCAGCCAATCCAACGCTTCGCGTTGGTTGGTGGGCTGGCGCTTGAGGCGTAATGTTCCCTCGGCGAGCCTCCAACGCTTGAGTAGCGCCTTCGGAAAGTCAATCTGCATAGCGTTTGGATTGCCGCCTGATTCAACCTGAACGACGGCGCGAAGCGTACTCAGCGGAGCAGTTGGGAGACAGGTCGATTGCAGCCTGGTGATGTCCGTGTTCTGCCCTAGCGCTGCGGGCGGAAGAAGCAATAGGGTCATGACCAGGAAAGTCTTCATCGGTTGCTGGCCTCATATAAAGGAATTGCCCAAAGGTCTGCCCAGTCTTGAGCGGAGACGTGCTGGACAGATGGAATGATCGTGCCGGATGCCCAGTACAAGTTTGAGGGGGCAAGAAGCATGTCAGGATTTCGCGATAGCGTTTGGAGAGCGGGCCAAACAAGGAGCTGTTCGTAGCAGATGAGGACCCCGGCGCGTCGATCCCAGATGCGGATTGTGGCGGGGTAGCGGAGCATCAACGGGAAGCCGTTGCGCTCGTCGCCAAAGCGCCACATGCCGAGAGGCACGGGAACGCGCTGCACATATGACAGGCGCTCCGTGTAGCCACGGGAGAGGAGAACATTGCGATTCGCCTGGGTGTTTGCAACAGGAATTGTCGTGCCGATGAGCAGTCCGGTATGCCGGGCCTGCAGTTGAGCAAAGGTTGCGGCCCAGCGTTCGTCATGCGTCGGAGTCCACGTTGGGATGATTGACTCCGGAAAGAGGATGAGCGTATCCGGGTGCGTAAGAGCTATTCGCTGCATTGCCGTTTCCTGGCCTTGCAATGTTGAGCCGAGGATGTCTCGTGTCGCTGGACCTCCAAAACGAGTGTTCACAGCAACGATGCGCGGATCTTGCGGTGGGCGATGAAAACGAGCATGTGCCGCGAGCGACGCACCTACGAGCACCGCCAGAGTAAAAGGGGTACCGAGACGACGGTAGGCCAATATCAGGATTAGTGGTAGACAGAGCCCGAACCATCGAGTTCCAGGAAACCACTGCACCCACAGAGATCAGCGGATGTGCAACCGTGACGAGGCTGAACGGCGGGAGGCTCAGTAGCGATGATGGCAGCAACGGTTGCCACGGGAAGAAACGCTACGATTGTACAAAGCAATCCACGGCGCCGCACTCAAGGCTAGAAGAGCGACCCAGATGAGCAGAGGCAGGAGGAGGTTGCCCCCGGTGCCGAAGAAGCTCTCTGAACCTGGAATGACGCTCCATGTGGCCCCCGCATAGTAGAGCGCAGAGCTGAGGGCGTCCAGTCGACGCCGTGACTGTAAGTACACGAATGGATATAGCAGGGCCAGGAAGTTCAGAGACGGCTTGCCGCTCCATCCGGCGGCTCCAAAGGCGAAGGCGGCGGCGAAAAGCAGCGCCGTTCGGAGGTTCGGGAAATTGAGGAGGAAGAAAAAAAGGAATGGAGGAGAGAAGATGAGTTGTCATCTTCCCTCGTGATGGCTCTATAGACTCCGCGATTTTCATAGCCCCTGGACTCCATTCGGTACGAGTCGCCCAAACTCCGCCTACTTCGTATTTGTTTCAGGGTGGTATTGCTTCTCGACTAGGAAAGGTTGGACCCAGTGCCGTACTGACCGGGCTGGTATTGGGCCGAAGTAACGGGAATCGAAACTCTTGGGACTGAAAGAGCTGACGACCCAGAGTTGTCCTGGCTGAACGTGATAGGTGCCGTATGCATAGGGGCGGATCGGATGACCTGTTGAATCGTGGTCAATCGTGAGTGTATTGGCGAGTAATTGCCCGTTGACGGTGACACCTTGGGCCGAGGTCTCGACGGTATCACCGGGCCATGCCACAACAGGCTTGATGAGGGGCGCGAATCCGTCCGGACAGGTTCGCATGGGCTTTCGATAGTTCGGCTCCCCTTTCATGCCAGGCCAGCGAACATCGGGGCAAAAGAAGACGTAGGGGGCGGGAGTGTGAGGCGCTTTCGCTGGATCGGAAATCTCTTTGTAGAGGCCGAAGGGTGCCGAGTGCGTAAAGTTGAAGACAAAGCCGAAGCCAACGCCAGCCAGAGTGAGCCCGACGAACGCAACGGCGAACGCGACCACGATGTAGCTCAGGCGGGAGAGACGGGCGAGCCGATTACGGAGCTTCGGATTAGACAGGCCAATCATGAATGCCCTCCTGAATAAATGCGGGAACCTGTTTCGCATCGTTGGTGCGCCGAATTTCGTTTTGGTGGATCGCGGCGGTGTCGGATTTGGAGATGCTTGCGATGCGGAATGCTCGAATGACGTGGATCTCGAAAATGCTTCCTGTTTCGCGGGGCCGCGATGCGTCCTCAGAGCGGGCTCTGGGGTCACGTCGAATGAGCTGGCCGGTAACGTGGATGTTGTCGCCTTTTTCGAAGCTCTTCGCCACTGAGGCACTTTCTCCGAGGAAGGTGAGAGGGAGAAACTGCCGGTGCTCTACGGTCTTGCCGTGGGTGTCGTAGAACCAGTTCTGCGCGAGACGGGCGCGCACGAAGACGCGGCCGCCGGCGTCATCGACCGAAGGTTTGTCGGTCAGGTTTCCGGCGAGGGTCACTTGATTAAGAATTTCCATTCAGCTTCTCCTCGATTGCCTGTTGATCAATCGCGGCAGCGGCGATTGAGGTGATGTCGAGCGCCGCCTGTCGGGCTGGCGCGGGCTGTGCGTGTGGCTGGGCAGCCGTTTTGAAAGCGGGAGGTTTGAGTTTGGTTCTCGCTAGCAAAGCGTCATTGAGGAAGTAGAGGCTTTGGACGCCGTAGATCGGAGCTACGCCATTGATGAAGATGAGCATGTCGCCGGGCGCAGTGATCTTGCTGTCGGGGTCGTTGCTGGCCTTCGTCGGCGGCTTGATGCGTCGAATTTCATCGACGGTGATGAGAGGCCGTTGGACCTGTTCAACACTGCGGAAGATGTGCTTGAGGTAGAAATCCGTACGCTGCCCGCTATAGTTGACGGTCTCTTTCTCTACGGTCATGTTGCCGCTGAGTTCGGAAAGGTTCTTGCACGTCTGGAGATTGTCGGTCTGAAAGGCTGCTTTGATGTAGCAGTTGTCGGTAATTGATTCGTTCGGGCCATACTCCTCGATGATCTGGGTAAGCGTCTGAGCGATGAGGTAAGGCTTGATTTTGTACCCGGCCATCAGGCTCATCGCGCCTGCGAGGTTCGGGATCTTCTTCAATTCTGGGAACTCATCCAGCATGAGCAGCAG
Source organism: uncultured Acidobacteriaceae bacterium (assembly GCA_963711525.1). Classification (GTDB taxonomy): domain Bacteria; phylum Acidobacteriota; class Terriglobia; order Terriglobales; family Acidobacteriaceae; genus PALSA-350. The sequence continues at coordinate 71,821 of CAVQEO010000003.1, forward strand.
ATGGTGACGGCTGGGGTCGAGCCGTTCCATGAGCCGATTGAAGATGAGCTGGAGCATGAGCCTTACCAGAGGTCTCAGGCGTTCTCGATCCGGCTGCGGGACCTTGAAATACAAGCTCATGGGCTCCTCTCCGTAAACCAGATCTCGGACAACGAAATCGGAGCGGGAAACGGTCCTCTGAACTATCGGGTCGTCGTAGACTGTCATCGGAGTGACGATGCTGGACTGAATGCTTGAAGCCTCGCGGTCGGCCCTATTGAGCTGTCTCTGGACGGCTTTGCTGACGAAAGGATGGGTAAAGGTAGGCTTGCCGTTGATGTCGAACCACTCAAGGCGAGGATTCGATTTGCCGCCTGGCATGTGTACTGTGTTCTGGATCTCTTTGAGCACGTCCTGGAAATCCATGCCCGGCGAGGAGTAAAGTGCGAGCACATCGGGGAGCGTTGGCTCGCGCGGGGCGTCCAAGTTCCTGAAAACGTACCCCAAGTGGATGATGCCAGCGGATACGAGATCAACTGCGGCATCCTCAAAGTGCTTATAGAGACTGTCGTCGTTCCCGTGGCGAATCACTGCATTCGCGATGGTCTGTGCGTCGGCGACCTCGTAGTCGGTTTCCCACCGAATCTCTGAGAGCGGGTTGTAGCAGCAACTCTCGAATGGCAGCGTTGGAGCGAACTTCAGAACGCGCTGGCCGATAGCGTGCCGGAAACCGGCGGTGCGGTCCCAATTCTCACCCTTCAGGTCATAGACGAAGGCGCTTTGCCGCCACTGGCACAGGGTGGGGATGATCGCCGATACGCCCTTACCGCTTCGGCTGGGAGCAAATAGCAAAACGGGCTCAGAGCCAGAGTGGAGCAGGTAGTGAATCTCCTGCGTATCTGGATCACGCCAGCCGCCGACATAGACGCCATCGTTCGCATCGAATAAACCGAGCTTCTGAATGTCATCTCGTTTGGCCCACGTTGCGGAGCCGTGAAGGTTCATTAAACTATCTGTGCTCTTGCGATCGCGTATGAGGGAGAGGAACCAATAGGCAAGATAGGCGAGAAAGAGTCCACCCAGAATCGTCGCGCCGAACGCAATCCAGATCTCTTTCCGCACGGCGGAACTGATGAGGCGACTGCCCGCAAAGTGCTTCCACAGCACAAGGCCCGCAAATGGTTGGAACACAGCAACGCCATGAAACCACACAATCGGGTCGCCCATCTCGACTGGATTGTTGAGCTGTGCTGCAAGCCATTGGCTCGCGGCGCTGGCTGCCATGACGAAGGCGACGACAGCGCCCAACAGAGCCCGAACGTTCCACCCGCCCTGCCAGCGAGGGCGCGAGGGGAGAACGTATCCGGGGGGTGCGGTGGTTCCGTTATTCATTCGTGACCTCCTTGCGTTAGTGAACTGTACATTGCACTAATGATGAAAGAAAATCAGTGCCCTCGCTCGTGGGTCCGCTCTGCGATGCGGGCTCTGAGCGCGTTGTTGAATTGCCCCATCCAACCTTTGTCGCTCTCACTGGAAACGAGGCCCATTGTTCGCATCCGCCGCGCCACCGAATCAAGAGCCTGCTTATTCGCAAGGATGTCTTTGTCCGCGCCTACGGACGCCGCATAGAGCTTGCTTGGATCGCTTCTCAGGCTGTCGATGGTCACTACGTTGCCTGGCTCCAGGTCTCCGCGCCGCCAAGCCGCCCGCAGGGTTCCATCGTGTCGGATGACCTCGATTTTCCCTTCGGTCGTCTCGAATATGGTTTGCAGAGCGCCGGTGCGTTCGTCTTCGCTATTGAGCAACACACGCCCAATCAGCTTCTTGGAGCTGGTAGAAAACTCCATCGGCGCATGAGGGTCGCTGATGGCAACGCCGCTGCGGAAAAGTGTTCTTGCGCGGTCCTGCACGTCCTTCATTTGCTGGAGCTGGCCGATGAAGTCGGAGCGAACGAGCCAACTGTCTGCTGTGTGTCGTTTCGCGAGTCCCAGCTCCTTTAAGTGTCGAAAGCGAGCCAGCTCACCGGGGTTGGCTGCGATTCCGGCGTCACTGTACCCCTGGTCGTTGGAATGAAACTTTGCGCGTCCGGCAATTCGCCGATCCAGTGGCGTAACTCGATTGGCGGTGAGTTCAATTTGTTTCTGGCGTTGAATGTCTTCCATCGTGCGAGGGCCGAGCTGCTGCGTGAGAGACGTTTGGACAGCTTCACGAAGGCCCTTGCGGATGAGCATGGGTGGGAGTTTCAGGGCTTCTCCTGACGGGAGCTTGCCTCGCACGATTAAATGGGCATGCGGGTGATCCGTGTTCCGATGGACGACTCCTGCCCACTCGACCGGAGCGCCGGTGTGTTGCTCGATCCGAGCGATCATGTCGCTTGCCGTGCGCTGAAAATTGACGGTCGGATCTTCCGGGGAAATGATGATTTTGAAAATGCGCTCGTCCCCGGCTTTCTGCCATTGGCCGGCCAGAGAATCCAGCGAGTGCTCCTGGGCTAAACCCAAACGGTCCGGGCTGGGTGTTTGTACCTCGTTGTTGACGCCATACTGCTTGCCGTCGATCACGTCCCGGCCCTTTGCGCTCTCGCGCTCGACATAGGTCCCGTGAGCCTTCCACCCTCCGGGGGTCTTTGCGTTGGAATACCGAACATTCACAATAGCCCGGCGCTGGAACGGAGATGTCTTCGAGGAACCGCTTCCCGAACCCTTGGCGTTACCGGCCCGGTTCGATCGCGAGGATGACCTACTGACTAGGCGCGCAAGCCGCAGGAGATTCTTTGCCGTGCCTGTCACCCGGCGCGGAGATGTATTTGTGGGTCGGACCCGGCCAGGACGAACCTTTGTCGAGCGCTCGCGTTCTTCGCCAGTATTTCGTCGCTGTCGCGCAGAGGATGGCATGGCTGACTTTAGACCTCATCTGACGGTGTGGGTGAATAGCTGGGCTCGTCTTCAATCCCAAGTTGGGCAGGGTTGTAGGCATCCGACTGGCGGCGACGTTGGAATTCCCGCGCAGCCGTGAGATTGACCTGTTCGTAGATCCTCGTCGCACGAATGCGCGCCGCGGCAAGCAAGGAGCCGGGAACCTCTGGGAGGGCGGTGAGGGCGTACTTGATGTACGTGTCAGTTAACGCGAGATGGAGCTGGCTGACAGTCTCCAAGCTCTGGAATCTGTGAGCCAGGGAGTCGGCCAGGTTGCCAAACAGGGAGTAGACAAGTTGCTCAAGGTCGTCCCGCTGGTTGGTCCCGACAGTGACTAGGTAGTCGAATACCTCGTTGTCGCTGGAAGCATGAAGCTGCTTTTTGAGCGCAGCCACGCGCTCTCCCTGAGCGCGGCTGAGGCGAACTGTGTACCGAACGACGTTGGGCGGTTTCGGTCGCGGCATGGATGCACTATACCGCAATGTACATTTCTATAGCAACGTGACGCACACGGGCCTTCTAAAAGTACATGGGTGCGTCAACCTAAAACGCACAACGCAAATCAGATAGAAAGAGCAAACCTTCAAAGTGCGTCTGCGCTTTATGTTCCACTACTGCACTTTCGTAGAAAGACGGCTGCTTTTCGCAGCCTACCTCCGTGGGTCTGCGACCCCGAAAGCGCAGCCTTCGGCTGCAACAAAAGCACGAACAAAGACGAACAAGGCAGACTATCCACGATCGATGCGCCTCCGATCCGTGGTTCGGCTTTATTCGTGGCAATTCGTCCTTTGTCGTGGTTGTTCGCCTTTACTCTCACGGAATCGTTCTTGTGCGCTTGCAATCTTGTCTGTGGGTCTGGCATTCTGCTACTGCAATGTGCATTTCACATACATGAACGACCCCCCGAACTGGTCGCGTTGGTTGAAGCACTGACGCTTCGCAGGAGCGTATTTCAACTCAAAGCTAGGCTTCTCAAGGCAGTGCGCTCCGAGTTGCAAGCTGCAAAAGACAGCGGATTGACCTGGCGCGTCATCTGGGGAACGCTCCGAGATGAAGGGTATCCCGGCGGATACCAGCAGTTTTGTAAGGCGGCGAACCGAGTCATTGAAGGCGCCCGTTCGCCTACCGCAGGTAATGGCGAGAACCTCCCGCCCCCTGCCGGTGGAAAGAGAGGTTCGTCAACAGACGGTCCGCGCGAGCGGTCTGAGCAGCGAGAACACAGAGAAAAAGGAGAAACCGGCATGGCAAGTACGGAGAGAAGAGGAAATGGCGAGGCTGGATCGCGAAGCGGAAGTGAATCGCCAGAGAGAGTCGCGATTGCAACCGACGAAGGTCTTCAAGCCGAGCGTCTTTGTGGGGAGGAGCGAGGATTGAGCGCGGCCCTGGAATTGAAACCCAAGCGTGTCGTCTTTCCGATCGCCGGCAAGGGCGGCGTGGGGAAGACGACCGTCATGGCCACACTGGCGGAGTGGTACGCGAGCACTGCCTACACCGCTGACCTGTTTGATATGGACCCCGACAATAAAGCGGAGGGGTGCTTCAAGGCACTGTTTGCCAAAGCGCACAAACTTCCGGCGCTGGAGAGCTGGACATACGACAAGCTGTTGGGAATCTCGCTGGAATCGAGCGCCGACGTGATTCTCGCTGATTTGGGCGCGGCACAGGGCCATCGAATGATTCCGTGGTTTCGAGACTTCTATAAGGTGATGCAGGACTCCGGTCTTGATCTTCGATGGACGGCTCTGGGCGTCGTGGATGCTGACATTGCCTCCGCACGGTCGGTGATCGAGTGGGGCGGCGAGTTGCAGAACACCGTGGACTACGTCATTGTTCACAATCATTTTCAGGATGGTGTCGCTTCGTCCTGGGAGAACCCGAAGCTGGAGCCGGATGTGACGGCCTTTCGGGAGGCATTCTCGCCTGTCGAGATACGGATGGATGCCAGACGGCCTGACTTGCAGCGCATGATGCGGACGATGAACGTCACCCTTGGCGACGTGGGCGACCGCAAAACCAACGTTCCGGAGTTGAGAGCGCCGGACATGACCCTGCGGGCAAGAACGTACCGCTTTCGCGCTTTCAGCCAATTCACGGAAGCGAGAAAGGTGCTTCTCCCATGAGCACTGTGCCTGTGACAGCAATCGACAATTCCGCCTGGATTCGTGACCTCGTGTATCTCGCCTTCCCAGAGGGTGAGGCGAGAGAACGCGTTCTATTCGATCTGGTCAAGCAGTTCTCGAAGATGGACCCGGAAGACCCTGAATGGTTGCGCTACAAACTGAACGTCGTAGAGTGCAGAGCGATGGAGAACATGGCGCGGGCGCTGAACGAAGCTGCCACAGAGCAAGCGAGGCTCCGTGGCGTCACTCGTGAGATGGCGGACTTTGCATCGACTCAGATCAGGGGGACAATCGAAAGCGCTGCTTCACAGACTCGGCAACTGTTGGAGGATGTGCAGCTCAGCCTTCATGATGCGATCTCAGGCGAAGCCATACTCAAGAGCTACACCGATGAAACAAGGCAGCAATTCGCCTCCGTTATAAAGGAAATTATTGAGGACACCCTCGTAAGGGCGCTCACGCTTTCACAACAGCGCATGGACGAGTGGATGAAGGGGACGCTGGACAACTCCATTCGTGACGCTCAGAAGTCCTTGGCGTCGGTGACGACGGACTTTCGAGTCAAGCTGGGAGGGGCATGGGGACAGCTACTCTGGGGCTGCATCGGCGGCGGGGTCCTGGCCGGCGCCCTCCTTCTTGTGGGCGGATTCTGGCTAGGCAGACATTGGTAAATTGGTGAACGGCATCAAAGGTTAGAAGGGGAGATGTATGTTTTGGCTTGCATACCTATTTACGGTGATCGTGGGAGGGACCTTTGCTGTGATCCTGCGGGTTCTCAGGAAAGTGCTCCGGAGTTGGGGGTAGGCTACGAACTCGCCATCAAAAACGCGGCCCTTACCGGATCGATGAACAATGGCCGACTTGAACGAAGCCGCTGCGGCGGCGGACGCTTCCGCGTGCGGCTGAGCCGGCTTTTGTGGCTGCCGGGGTAGTTTGGTTCGCAGAGAAGGAGGATTCTCTGTGAACCAACTACGTCAGCTCATGCTTGAGGAGTTGCATCGCCGCAACTTCGCCGCTACCACCATCCGCACCTACCTGCACGGTGTTGAGCACTTCAGCCGGTACTTTCGCCGTCCGCCCGATCAGCTTGGCCCTGAAGACATTCGCAAGTATCAGGCGATGCTGTTCACCAAGTTGAAGTTCAGCCCGAACACCGTCATCCTGCGGCTGGCGTCTCTGCGGTTCTTCTACATTCACGTGTTGAAGCGCAACTGGAGCATCGCCGAGACGCCCTATCCGAAGAAGGTGCGTCACCTTCCAGGGGTGCTCAGTCAGGAAGAAGTTGCGCGACTGATCGACGCCGCGGATACACCCTTTCATCGCATCCTGCTGATGACGATGTATGCCACCGGCGCACGCCGCGCAGAAGCGGCCCACCTCAAGGTCAGCGACATCGACAGCAAGCGGATGGTGGTTCATATCCGCGAGGGCAAGGGCGGCAAGGACCGCGATGTCATGCTCAGCCCGAAGCTGCTCGAAGAACTGCGCGCCTACTGGCGCGGCCTCCGGCGCAAGCCGAAGGAGTGGTTGTTTCCCGGCAACCGCTGGCACACATCGAGCCATCCTGTGACCACCAAGGTCCTATGGACTGCCTGCCAGATCGCCGCCGAACGCGCTGGCCTCGACAACAGGCGCATCCATCCCCACACGTTGCGCCATTGTTTCGCGACCCACCTTCTTGAAGCCGGCGCCGACCTGCGCACCATCCAGATCCTGCTCGGTCATCGCGACCTCGAAGTAACGACCGTCTACCTGCATCTGTCCCAACGGCATCTCAGCGCGACCGCCAGCCCGCTCGATGCGCTCACGCTCTCTTCCCAGGGAGGACACAAGCACAGTTGAACAACCGGCCTCTCGTGGAGATGGCCGACATTGTTCGCTGTGCTGGACAGGCATTTGTGGAACACAGCCGCAGGTGGATCAACTGGCAACACCGGAAGGTGCTGCTGGCCATCGTGCGCTGCCGCACCGCCGCGCTGGGTGGACATCGCGACCGCTGCACCGGCTGCGGACATACGACCACCATCTCCTACAACTCGTGCCGAAACAGGCATTGCCCACGATGCCAGGGCAACGCGCGCCGACGCTGGCTCCAGGCGCGCGAACGGGAACTGCTGCCCACTCGCTACGTCCATGCCGTCTTCACTCTGCCGCGCGAACTGGCTCCGCTCGCATTGCAGAACAAGCGGCTCATCTACAACCTGCTCTTCCACGCCAGCGCTGAGACCCTGCTTGAAGTCGCTCGTGATCCACGGCATCTCGGTGCCGAGATCGGTTTCTTCAGCGTGCTCCACAGCTGGAATCAGCGCCTGCAGTTTCATCCGCATATCCACTGCGTCATTGCCGCCGGCGGTCTCGCTCCGGATCATTCCAGCTGGATCTCCGCCCGGCGTTCCTTCTTCCTTCCCATCGGCGTGCTCAGCCGCGTCTTCCGCGGCAAGTTCGTCGCCGGACTCCGCAACGCCTTCCATCGTGGTGAGCTCCAGTTCCACGGCAGCCTGCTGCCTCTTGCCCAGCCACGCGCCTTCGCTGCATGGCTGCGGGTACTGTTCCGCCACGACTGGGTCGTCTACTCCAAGCAGCCCTTCGGCGGACCGGAACATGTGCTGCGCTATCTCGGCGCCTACACCCATCGCGTCGCCATCTCCAACTCCAGGCTGGTCGCTCTCTCCGATGGCAACGTCACCTTCCGCTGGCGCGATTCCGCGCACGGCAACAAGAAACGGCTCATGACTCTGGCTGTCGATGAGTTCCTGCGCCGCTTCCTGCTCCATCTGCTGCCGCCCGGCTTCGTGCGCATCCGCAACTTCGGATTCCTCGCCAACCGCAACCGCGCTTCACTCTTGCCGCTATGCTTCCAACTGCTCAGCGGTCAGAGAAGAACACTGCTTCGCCGGCATCACCGTCCACCGATCAGACTCATTCACTCTGGAACTGCCCAGTCTGCGGCGGCACCATGCGCGTCGTCGAACGGCTCTCCGCTGCGCAACTCCTGCTTCGCTCTCCACCTCAACCAGACCGGTGCGCAGCATGAAGCTCTATCTGCATCTTCGGCCTATTGCTCGTGCTTCGGCGCGCACGCGGATTCCTTGTCTCATCTGGCTCGGAGCCTCTTGTCATGCCAGTCTCTTCAGCCCTCGACATGACGTCTCGTCGCGCCGCTTCGCCGCTCCATCCGCCCTCAGAGCACGGACATCCTACCCTCACACTCGCCTTGCTTGAGCCTCTGCATCCGATCAGGCCCATTCAAAGTACATAGCCTTCCATGAGGGCGGCTTCCTTCAAGTCGCTGTATCAGAAGCGCCCCTTGAAAACTATGCAACTGCGCACTGTTGCGTGGCGGGCGCTCCAGATACAGCACTAAGACATCTCGGTACTAATCTGCCGTAAACGAGTGCGTTCGCGAATTGCCTGAGATCGAAAAGATCAGCATCCGCCCAGCAGCCGGGGTTCGTTCCTGGATATTTCTGGCTCACCCATCACACGTGAGTAATGCTGTATGCTGCCGCGTCCAGTACTGATGTGTAACCATCGAAGACGGTTAGTCCTGTTGTTGATGTGGGATCGATAGACAACAAGAACGTCGCAGCAGACATACCAGACACATTTCGTTGGAGCTTTCTGGATGCCAGAGCGTCTAGCAGATGGGCTGTTGTGGTCGATAAGTGCGCGGCTGCATTTCTGATTGTCTTGAGATCAATTAAATCGCTTTGGATGGATGCCGGTCTCTTTCGAAAGGTTCACCATTTGCCAAGAAGTTGCTGGCAAGTTTCCTCACGGGATCAGGAGTCGACCAATCAACGAATCGTCCTACCCCGATCAGCAGCTTGGCCGCATGTGCCCTGTCCCTCGGTTGCACAAAGCATGGTATGACGTTTCCTGTTGCTGATGGGGCCCCCACCAAATATTCAATAAAAGACCTTTCCTCGATTGTCTCCCACGCGATGAAAACCTTTAGAAACGCAGCTTCGACAACAGTGGAACGATGAGCCTCTGCCCCAAGTGTATGCTCCCGTCGCGTCCTTCTGATGCGCCGCAGCGATCAACCGACGGGACACGGTTATTGCATCACGAAATTCGATCAATAAGGGCAGCATCGCATCATCTCATTGCTGTGGTGTGATCTGCGCAAGATGTAAGTTGCGCGCCGAAGTCGCACGGCTGCATCGGTGGTGGCAAGGCGCGTGCTTTCAAGGAATTTGGCCTGTTCTGGTCAAGGCTCGCTTATCCTCAGACAGGATCACCTCTTCAACCGATTCCAGTGCTGATTCGATTCGCGAGTAGTTCCATTCAGTGTCCCCAATCATCGGGAGCTCCAACGATGGGATCCCATACCGCAAGTGCTGAAGCGACGTGAACAGGGAATAGAAGAGAGGGACACGACGAAACTCACTCGTCTGCAGGTTTGACTGGAAGATTTTTGCGAAGTCGTCCATTGTCTTCTTGAATCGAGACTCGAGAACCTCGACGTCTTCCGCGAACGTCTTCTCGTATTTGTCATAGTAGTTCTTTAGCTGCTTCTTGCTCTTTATGCCTTCAATCATGGCGACCAGAATGTCTGCTGTCAGCGTCACGTCCGCCATTCTTGCGATCTGTGCCTCGGAGAGAATTCTGTTAATTGTCCAAAAGTCCAAGTGTTCACGCGCAAGTTTGTCTGCGAGCAACTTGAACGGGCCGAAATGATCGGCGTTGATCTTCTCTTGAGTGTTCAGAATAACCGCATAAGAATTCAGGCGGCCGAAGACGTCGAGAACTTCGGCGTCTGGCATGTTGATGAGGAGATCGACTGAAATCTCATATGTCAGGATGCTGGCCTGGATTTGATCATCAACCGAACTTAGCTGACTGTAATATAGGCCGCCATATTGCGGATTGTGCCGCTTGCTGATCTGGAACCCGTCCTTAAGGTACGACAATATCGTCCGCAGGCGCTGCTGCCCGTCTACGACATCTCGCACGGAGCCCTTTGTGAGTGGATTGATCTTTTGCCGGATGAAGACTTTGGGTATTGGCTTACCTCGAATGATCGTATCCATCAGGTACGAGCGTGCTTGATCTGTCCATACTGATCGCCGCTGGAATCGCGGCGATAATTCAAGCTGGCCGTTATCGTGCCACTCCAGGAAATCGTTGATGCTGTAGGTCCTGGAATCGAAATTCTTCATTTCTACCTCCGCTGAGTTTTTGGCGGTCCGAATTGACATGATAAGAACTGTGTTCAAACCTTATCCGGCTGTCGCAAATGGGCCGAGACGCTCCATTGACTTAGAGTTGTGTAGTGTCCGAGGATTGGTCCCCGGAAACGCGTTAGCTTCTGGGGATGTGCAGCAGGTGCCACGACTGTCCACGACGGAGACGATCGCGAACGAATATGCCGCCTATTGCTTGCCTCTCCTGCTCAACTCTGCCGCAGCCTTGTTGGCAGCCAGCATTTCCGATTTTGTTCGGGGCGTCTTCCCACTCATATCCAAGAAGGCTGCTGCCACGTCGGTGGTCTCAGGCACATGATCTTCCGGTTCTCCGCGAGCCTGCTCAGGATCGATGCCACTGACGTGGTTTGCGCTTGGAGTCCCAGCATGAAGAGCTTGTCCATCACTTCGGTGGCAGTCACTGCGCCGGGTGATCCTTTGACGATCAACAGGATCGCTTCAGTCAGCGTCTGGTCGCTCTCGACACTGACACCGGTCTGAGCGCCCATATCAAGACGCAAAACGCCCTGCGCGTACAGAACAGATGCCATCGCCAGATGGTGAATGGTCTCGGCTTTCCGCGTGTGGGGCAAGTTAGCAGTGCACATGTCCTCGAAGATAATCTTGGCGGCATCATGGTCACTCTTGGTGATCCCTCTCGCCAACTCTTCTCTTGTCGCTTCTAGCTTCTTCATCGTGTCGTAAAACAGTTCCGTTGAACCGGTCGTCATTCGGTATCCGTCATCCGCCTTCATGATTTTCCCATCCTTCGCCAACCTGGATAGCAGCGTGGCGACGCTGGTTGGTTGTGTTGTGTAGCCCATCGACTGCAGTCTTTGAATATTTGCGCTGTGGGCAACGGTGCCAGGACTGGCATTCAGGACTGTGAGAATCGAACTGGTGACAGATTGGTCCTGGTCGCGCTGATCGCCAGTGAGCGTCTGCAAGACCGCTACGCCTTGACGCAGCTTTGCGCGCTTGCGCTCAATCTCTTCCGCCTGCCTGTCAACCTCTGCCAGGGCCCCTCTTCTGAGCCTGCCTGAGAGCAGTCTCGTACGCTTCCTCCGCCATAAAAACAACCCTCCACACGTTTAATATACTAGATATCAATCATTAGTGTTGAGTTATTCTGTTGATCAAAAATGTCAAGTCGATCTCCGCGTGCTGAAACTGAGTTTATGTATCTTTAATCGCCGTCCTAAGTGGCAAAATTCATGACTTCGTAGATAGTTGCAAACCGGGACTGGTGTCCTCCTGCCCAGTCCTGAAAGCACTTCGAGATAGCTAGACGTTTCGCCGTTTCTTCGCCTATACTTGGCTTTATGTCGGAGAATCGCCAGCTCGATTTTGTGACTTTGCCGTCACCTGTAAGGGGTGCGGCGAATGTGTCCCCGCGCCGGTCGAGACGATGCCATCGTCCTGGATCATTGCGCAATGTCCCCTATGCAATGAGAAGAATAAGTACGTGCCTCCGGACATTTATCGAGGCAAACTGTCTATGAAGTTGACTCGAAAGCCGGTGCGTCGGCGGAGGTGCACTCATGGGGGAGATGAAGCGGGCAATCGCGCGAGAACAAGCGACGAGATACGAGGAGGAACAACGGATCAGAGACAGGTTTTCTTCGACACTTGTAATCGCGGCATCGATCATCGCCGGGATTAGACTCGCGCGGGATGAGAACATCAGTCGGCCCTCCCCCCGCTTAGCCACGGTCATCGCAGACTCAGTCGGCTTGGCGAAAGCGATCCTCGACAAAGTGGTGCGCTGATATTCTGTTCGAAATGTGCGAGTTTGTCGCCTCGGCGACGGATCAAGGCGGAAACTCAATGTGCGGACGATACGGACGGCGAAGTGACAAGCAATATATCGCGGAGCACTACGCCATGGGCCGTAAGGTGGGTGACCTGCCGCCCATGCCTCCCGGTTACAACATCACCCCTGGCACGTTTCAACCGGTTGTGCGCCTCGACGAAGAAACGAGTGAGCGCGAAATGGTGCTGATGGAGTGGGGACTGGTTCCGTACTGGTCGAACATGCACAAAATAATGTGGAACTGCGCCCGTGATGACAAACTCACCAGCAGCGGGGCATGGATCAAGCCGTTCCAGCAACGCCGCTGTCTGATTCCCGGTGAGTTCTTTTAC
>CAVQEO010000004.1:0-112287 GCA_963711525.1 uncultured Acidobacteriaceae bacterium
GGAATTCACACCTTTGGCATGTTGTTTGCGATCGATGTGGTCGCGCTCAGCAGGGATCTACGGGTGCTCAGGCTTTGGCATCGCCTGGCCCCGTTCAGGGTTACCAGCATCCATCTGAAAATAGATAGCATGCTGGAACTACCGGCGGGACAAATCAGCAATTGCCAGATGAAGATTGGAGACCAGTTGGAGTGGGTCTAAACAAGAGGGGAGCGGGCGCTTCGCCTGGGCATGGGGGCAGGGTGGATGGACAGAGCCCGGCACAACGGCAGCAACCCGATGTCACCAGCAAAGAACCGGGCGGCGGTCCAAGTGACAAACCGCCGCCCGAACAACTACAGGATCTTCAGCATCAGCTGCAGGGCTTGCCCGCATCCGGATGGGCGCCCTTGGCCTTGGCCGCGGCTTCAGTCATGTATGCGCCGGCTTTGGTGGTCCGTAGTACTTCGTCCCCTGGCAGTGATAGACCTTGGTGGACGAATTCAACCAGACCAGACCCGGACCACCACCAGGAGCCGGAGTTCCCGACGCCGACGCCGACGTCTTGGTCTTGGGTGATGGAGCGGCGGTCGGAGCAGCGTTGGCCGCTGCGGGAGCTGCAGGAGCTGCGGTAGGCGCAGCGGGGGCGGGCGTACCACTGGCTCCCGCGTACCAGGTCTTCACCCCTTTGTGGCCGCGGCACGCACCGCTCTTGCTTACGCCGGTCCAGTAGGACCCGTCATTACATAGCCCAGTAGCACGAGGAGGGGCCCCTGATGGTGCCTGTGCTACGCCCGGCTGCAAAACGAGCATTGCGGTTACAGCCAGCGCGGTCACGGCCAGCAGCGAACGAATCAGTGTCTTCATATGCGCTCCAGTTGAGGTAGTCGAGTGATTTTTTGGGGGCCGAGCCCCCCATACTACGGTTCCCCTGGACTGGAGCACAAGGACTATTGTGTCAGCGCGCGTCCCGGCTGAGAATCGCTGCCCGGAAGAGCGGTTTGACTTTTTCTGCCGGGTCTATTTCGTATGTCTGGCTGGCCTTCGCCGGTCGAGGTTCGCGGATCCCACTCAAGCCAACTGCGGGCTTGAATGGGGCACCCAACTTTTGTTCGCACCCAGCTTTTTGCGTCGTTACGGAGCAGGCTGGTCGGTGCCCGGTGCAGGCGGAGGCTGGGTGCTGTTTGGTCCCTTGTAGACCAGGGGGATATGAAAGGGCAGCGCGGCATTGCTGCGCTTGGCTTTGGGCTTGTCCTGAGCGCGGCCCGTTTGCTGTCTTCTGCCACTACCGTGCGTTGCGAGTTGAGACAGAGCCAGTTCGTGCGCACGTGCTCAAAGACGTGGGAAAAGATGCCCTTCTCCAGCACCGGCCCTTTGTCGTCTTTCCAGCTCATCACGTAGGTGCCATTCACGATCGCTATGTCGCCTACGAAACGCACGCTCACCACTTTTTGTGACAGCGAGTCGGGCTCCGCGCCCTTCACGAAGAGCCGGGCGATCTGCTGGTTGCGCGTGGTCACGTCGCCGGTGGCGGATATGCCGATAAACTGTGGCGCAAGGACCAGCTCCAAAGCATATTGATCGCGCTTGGTGACCGCGTTGGTCCAGTGGTCTTCCACCTGCTGCATTTCGCGAAATTCCGGCGGCGCGGCGCTTGTTTTCGTTGCTTGCTGGGCACCGGAGACCAGTCCCGGCATTAAGAGGCAGATCGTGATGAATGAGGAACGCATCTTTCGCTAATCATACCGTTTGTCCAGATTTGTACCTTGATTCCCTCAGGGCGGCGGCTGCGGTTGTGACCTAAACTGAGGTTGGAGTTTCCCCCTTTGGCCACCTTTTCTGATGTATCGTTGGACCGCGGCTTGCCCGCCAGCGTGGAGGCAGAGCGTTCGATCCTGGGCGCGATCCTGCTCGACAATCACTCCTATAACGAGGCGGCGGAAAAGCTTCGCGCGGAAGACTTTTCGCTGGACTCGCACCGCCGCATCTACAGCCGCATGGCGGAGTTGATCGACGCCCATCGCGCGGTCGATATCGTGACCCTGGCGGAGGAACTGGCGCGGCGCAAGGAGGTGGAGGCGGTCGGTGGTGTGGCCTATCTCGCGTCCCTCACGGAAGGTCTGCCGCGGCGGCCCAGTATCGAAGAGTACGTCCGCATCGTGAAGGACAAATCGCTCGCCCGGCAGCTGATCGTCATCTGCAATACGGCGATCACGCGGGCGGCGGACCAGAGCGATGAAGCGCTGGTGGTGCTCGACTCCGCCGAATCGGGTCTGCTCGAAGTTTCCGAGCGGGGCATTACGCGCGGATTTGCCGGCATCCCCGAGATTATCCGCGACTCCTTCGGGACGATCGACAACCTGTACGCGCAGCAGAAAGAGGTCACCGGGCTGGCCACCCACTACACGCAATTCGACAAGATGACCAGCGGCCTGCAGGCTTCTGACCTGATCATCATTGCCGCCCGTCCCAGCATGGGCAAGACGGCATGGGCCATCAACATTGCGGAGAACGCCGCGGTGAGAGACGGCAAAGTGGTGGCGGTGTTCTCGCTCGAAATGTCAAAGGAGTCGCTGCTGCGCCGCATGCTCGCTTCGCAGGCCCTGGTTTCCATGCAGAAGATCCAAACCGGCTTCATTCCCAAGCGGATCGGGGCAAATTGATGGAGGCTCTGGAGCGGCTGGCGGAGGCGAAGATATTTATCGACGACACGCCGGCGATCGCGCTCTCCGAGATGCGGGCCAAGGCGCGGCGACTGCAGCGGCAGCAGGGGGTGCTGGACCTGATCGTGATCGACTATCTGCAACTGATGACCGCCTCCACCTTCGGGGTGGGAGCCCGGCGCTATGAGAACCGTACCCAGGAGGTCTCCGCCATCTCGCGCGGCCTGAAGGCGTTGGCCAAGGAGCTGCGGGTTCCGGTGGTTGCGCTCTCGCAGCTGAGCCGCGCCTCGGAACAGCGCGGCGGGGATAAGAAGCCGATGCTCTCGGATCTGCGCGAATCGGGCTCGATCGAGCAGGATGCCGATGTGGTGGCGTTTATCCATCGGGATAGCTACTACAACAAGGATGAGAACGGGGAAGAGGATCCCGACTCGAAGAACAAGGCGGAGATCATCATCGCCAAGCAGCGCAACGGACCTACCGGCTCTGTGCATCTCGCCTACCGGGCTGATTGCACGCGATTTGAAAACATGGCCTTTGGGGAAGCGCCCGGCGAATACTAATGTTCACCCGACCCCTTTGGGCTGAAGTCTCCCGCCAGCGGCTGCTGGCCAACTTTGAGAAGCTGCGACACGCGGCGGGCCCGCGGGCTGATTTGATGGCAGTGGTCAAGGCCAATGCCTACGGCCATGATGTGCTGGCCTGCGCCCCGTTGCTGGCGGGTGCAGGAGCGCAATGGCTAGGGGTAACCGGAGCCGAGGAGGGAGCGGCGGTGCGCGCCGTTTGCCCCCAACCGCGCATTCTGCTGATGTCTGGAATTTTTCCCGGGGAAGCAGAGACGGTGATTGACCAGGGGCTGACCCCGGTGGTTTGGGAGCCTTGGCAGCTTGACTTGCTGGAGGCAGCTGCCACTGCGCGCGAGATGCCGCCCGCGAGTCTCGCGGTTCACCTGGAGATCGATACGGGCATGTCGCGGCAGGGCGTGCGGGTGGTCGGAGGGGAAATCTCGGCGGAAGCCGCTGCCCTGTTGCGGCGCTTTCATGCGGGCTCCTGCCTCCGGCTGGAAGCGGTGATAACGCATTTTTGCGCGCCGGAAACGATGTCGTCCCGACGCCCGAATCCTCAGTTGGCAAGCCTGGCGGCGGCGCTGGAATTCATTATTTCTCAGGGCTTGCGCCCGCAGTGGCTGCATGCGGGCAACTCGTCGAGCATCGTCGCCGGGTCTGACCGGCAGGCATTGATGGAGATGGCTTCGAACAACGGAGTGCGGCTGATGCTGCGTCCCGGGTTGGCCCTCTATGGCTACCTCGACCGCCTTACTCTGGACGGGCTCTCATGGGGCGGTGAGGACCCGGGCTTGGCCCCCGTGCTCGCATGGAAGACGCAGGTTACATCGTTGCGCACTCTGCACCAGGGCGAGAGCGCCGGTTATGGCCATACCTTCACCGCCGACGGGGAGACGCGGATCGCGCTGTTGCCGGCCGGGTATGCCGACGGGCTCAATCGCCTGCTGTCCAACCGGGGATATGTGCTTATCCGGGGGCAGGAAGCGCCCATCGCCGGCCGGATCTCGATGGATCAAACCATGGTCGATGTAAGCGGCATTCCCGGGGTGGCTATCGGCGATGAGGTGGTGTTGCTGGGAAGCCAGGGCGCGCGATCGATCGACGCGTGGGATGTCGCGGATCTTACCGGCAGCATACCGTGGGAGGTGCTGTGCGCGATCGGCCCGCGGGTTCCGCGGCTGATTGTCTCGTAGTTGGCTTTAGGAAAAACGCGGCAGCCAAGGAAAGCAACAGCCCGGGGGCTAAAGAGTCTGCGTGAGAACACAAAAGCAAATCGCAAATCAGAACCAGGAGGCCGGGAGCCAAACGTCAGCCCAGTCCGGATCCGGATTTCCTGTGGAGCTTGCTGGCGTTGGCCCACTTCACGCGGCTTTCCTTAACGAAAGCCGCACACGCGGTCGTGTCCAGCGCAGCGTGCAGGAAATCCGGAGAAGGGCTGGGACATCGATCATCAATATCGTTTGAGCGCCAGAGGCGCGGCACCCGCGGATGAAGGTAGTGCCGCACCTCCGGCGCTCCCGACCTTGGATCCGCCTCCCAGCCCTTCCGGGCTGGGCTGACGTTTGGCTCCCGGCCCTACGGGCCTGGTTTCGATTTGCTGTTTATTTCGAGTTCTCACGCAGACTCTTTTGGCCCCTGCTACCTCTCACTTGGCCAGAAAAAACACAGGGGCTAAACAGGCTGCGGAAAAACTCGCTGTTGAGTGGAAAAGCCGTACCTCAGGGGCTAAAGCCCAACGTATTTTCAATGCCTTACGGCACGACTGAAGTCGTGCCCTAACACAAAACATGAGTTTTTCCGCAGCCTGTAAAGCCCGACGTCTTTTAGGCCTTTACGGCACGACTAAAGTCGTGCCCTGACACAAAGCCGAAAACGCCTGTGAGTACCACTAAAAACATATATATTCAGCGGATTTTCATGTTTCAAATGTAGAAACTCTAGCGGCACGACTAAAAGTCGTGCCCTGACACAAACGGGGTTTTCAGCAGCGTGTGCGGCTTTCAGTGAGGAAAGCCGCATGAAGTGCATCAACGCCAACGGGAATAGGGCACCCCAGTCTTCGTTGCCGGTGCAAGGAAAAGCGATGTTGAGTTTTCCGCGGTCAGCTAGGCACCCATGGGTGGCGGTAGGGCGCTACACTGGAATTTATGTTCATCGATGAGGCTCGCATTCGGGTAAAGGCTGGGGATGGCGGCAATGGCTGTGTGGCCTTCCGGCGGGAGAAATTTGTTCCCCGCGGCGGCCCCTCCGGCGGAGACGGCGGACGCGGCGGCGACGTCATCATGGAATCAAGCGAGCGGCACAACACCCTGGTTCACTTCCGCTTCAATCCCGAACATAAGGCGCAACGCGGACGGCACGGCGAGGGCTCCAACTGCAGCGGCAAAGAAGGCGACGATGCGATTTTGAAGGTGCCGGTGGGTACCGTCGTATATGACGACGAGACGGGCGCGCTGGTGCATGACTTCTCCCGCCCCGATGAGCGCATCACTGCCGCCAAAGGCGGACGAGGGGGACGAGGAAACCAGCATTTTGCGACCGCTGTTCATCAGGCGCCACGGGAATCGGAAGCGGGCCGGGAGGGGGAAGAACGCATCTATCGGCTCCAGTTGAAACTGCTGGCCGACGTCGGGCTCGTGGGCTATCCCAACGCCGGCAAGTCGACGCTGATCTCCAGGATCTCCGCCGCCAAGCCCAAGATTGCCGACTATCCCTTCACCACCCTGGAGCCCAACTTGGGAGTGGTGTCGGTGGGAGACCCGCCGCATGAAGACAGCTTCGTGGTGGCCGACATCCCCGGTCTCATCGAGGGCGCCCACCTCGGCGCTGGACTGGGAATGCAGTTCCTGCGCCATATCGAGCGCACTCGGGTGCTGGTACACCTGGTCGACGTCTCGGATGCCAGCGGGCGACCCGACCCGGTGGAAGACTTCCGCGTGATCATGGACGAACTGAAGAGCTTCGGCCATGGCCTGGACGAAAAGCCGATGCTGGTGATGGCATCCAAGGCCGACGTGGCCAACCCGGAGAAGCTCAAGAAGCTGCGCGCCATGGCCAAGCGGCGCAAGCTACCGTTCTTTGCTATCTCTGCTGTGAGCGGGGCAGGCATTGCGGAGCTGAAGTACGCCTTGGGCGAGCGGGTGCGCGCATCCCGCGAAGCGGAGATCGCTCCCGTGGCGGCGCCCCCAATTCTGGCGGAATATTAAAGCGTTAGGCAGGAACTAAACGGGCTGCGGCCACCGCGACCAGGGGACGCCGCGGAGCGGGAAATTGGACCAGCTCCCAGGCCGATCGATCGCGCAGCAAGCGAGAGACCAGGGCGGTGTGCATGGCGTGCCCGGCCCGCTGGGCCACCACCCGCCCCAGGATGCGATGCCCGGCCAAAGCCAGATCACCGATCAAGTCGAGCACTTTATGGCGGACGAACTCGTCGTCAAAGCGCAGCGGTCCATTTTGCACCGCGCCTCCGCAGAGAATGATCGCGTTCTCTTCCGACGCGCCCCGGATCAGGCCCATGTCCCGCAGCATCTTCTCATCTTCGCGAAACCCGAAGGTACGGGCTGCGGCAATCTCGGCACCGTACGATCCGGCGGCCAAGTCGACGGTGAACGCCTGGCGGCCGATGGGGTCAGGGAAATGGATGTCGTAGGTGATGCTGTAGCCTTCTCCGGGATAAACAGCGATGAACTTCCCGTTCTCCCGAACTTCCACTCTCTTCAATATGCGCAGATACTGGCGCCGGCGCCGTTGGCTCCTGATGCCCACCTGGGCAAAAGCTTCCACGTAGGGCAGGGCGCTCCCGTCAAGGATGGGCAACTCGAGGTTGTCCAGCTCGATGATGACGTTGTCGACGCCCATGCCGATCAGGGCGGAAAGAAGGTGCTCAGTGGTGGAGATGAGCACTCCCTGGCGCATGATGCTGGTGGCGTAGCTGACCTTGGCGACATTTCTGCCCGTGGCCGCAATTTCGTAGTTGTCCAGATCGGTGCGGCGGAAGACCACCCCGGAACCGGCAGGCGCGGGCATTAATCGCATGTTCACCGGCGCCCCGCTGTGGAGACCGACTCCTGAGAATTCAATCACCGACGCGATGGTCTTTTCTAAATGATCTAATTCGACCAAATGGATATTCCTGCTTGCAGATAGTCGCAAAGTCATAGACTACATAGGATGAAAAAAGGTTTACCGTGTCAAAAACGCCACAAACTGATCGGGGCAGAAGGGCATACCACAACGGTGTGATAGGAGCAAATGAGAACCTACCGTGAGCTGACGCGGGCTGTGGCCAAGCGACGTCCAGAGATGCTGGAAATGATCGCCGAGCTGGTGGGTATCGAATCCCCCACTGAAGACCGGACGGCGGTCAACCGCTGCGTAGTCTTGCTGGAGAAGTGGATACAGTCCGCCGGGGGCAAGAGCAAGCGCAACCAGCAGCGGACGGCCGGGGACTTGGTTGTGGGCCGCTTTGGGCCGCAGGGAAAGGCCAAGCCACTGATGCTGCTCGGCCACCTGGACACCGTCTGGCCGTTGGGCACGCTCAAAAAGATGCCCTTTCGGCTGCGCGGAGGCCGGGCGTGGGGTCCAGGCGTGCTGGACATGAAGGCCGGAGTGGTGATGGCGGTTACCGCGCTGCGGTTGTTGGCCGAGGCAGAACTGGCCAGACCGGTCATCTTCTTGCTCAATAGCGACGAGGAGACGGGGAGCGAATATTCCCGGGCCCTGACCGAGTCACTGGCCAGAAGATGCGCCTCGGTCTTTGTTCTCGAGCCCGCCCAGGGCTTGGCCGGGGCCTACAAGACGGCCAGAAAGGGAGTGGGCCACTACCGCCTGCAGATACACGGCATCGCCGCGCACAGTGGCGTGGACTTCAGCCAGGGACACAGTGCGGTGCTGGAACTTGGGCGCCAGATCGAGCGCGCCAGCGCCTTCACCGATGCGGCGCGAGGGATCACTGTGAATGCCGGGGTGATTGGCGGCGGCACGCGGTCGAATGTGGTGGCCGCCGAAGCGTGGGCGGAGTTCGACGTTCGCATTGCCAAGGCCGTCGATGGGCCGCGCATGGATCGCCGCTTCCGGTCGCTGCGCGCGGTGGATCGACGCTGCACGCTGGAGGTGGCGGGGGGGTTGAATCGGCCGCCGATGGAACGAACTCCGGGGACGGTCGCGCTTTTTCGCCGCGCAGCAACCATTGCGGCGGGACTGGGTTTCCAGTTACAGGAAGCAGCAACGGGCGGGGGTTCGGACGGGAATTTCACCTCGGCCCTGGGAATCCCGACGCTGGATGGAATGGGAGCGGTGGGCGAAGGCGCACATGCCGATAAAGAATCTATTCTGCTCGATGCGCTCGTTCCCAGAACAGCACTGTTGCAGCAATGATCGGCGGCCTGGAGTTGGAATAGGCCGGAAAGGGGGACACCATGTTGGCTGTAGTCGATCTCACCCTGCTGACCGTCTTCGTTCTCTGCTCGGCCTTGTTTGGGTCTCAGCGGCTTAGTTGGCGTTCCTCGGCTGCTTCGAGCAGGCTCGAGACGAGAGCTAATGGCAGTCCGACAACGTTGAAATAGCAGCCGCTGATTCTCGGAATCCAGCGTCCTGCATATCCCTGGATGGCATAAGCGCCCGCCTTATCCATGGGCTCACCACTGGCTACGTAGCGGGAGACTTCCTCAAGCGAGAGCGTCCGCATCGTAACTTGGGTCAGCTCCGCGGCTACCTCGACCGCCGACCGCGAGCTCGTTCCCCAAACCACTGCCACCCCGGTGACCACGTGGTGGGTGCGCCCGGAGAGCAGCAGAAGCATGCGCTCGGCATCCGCTGGATCAGCCGGCTTGCCCATTACCTCCCCGTCGCAAACCACGACCGTATCGGCACCCAGGACAATGACCGGTTCTACCATTGGCTGGCGCCGGGCGAAGACCTCCTCGGCCTTCTCCCGGGCGAGCCTGGTGGCGAATCGGATAGCATCCTCTCCCGGACGGCGCGACTCGGGGACAGCGGATGCCTGGACCTCAAAACGGTAGCCCGCCTGGGCCAGCAGCTCCCGCCGGCGCGGCGAGGCGGAAGCAAGGATGAGCTTAGGCATCATGGAATCATGGTCCATCGGAGTTGCTAAAGTTCGCTCAGGCTGGTGCCCGCGCGGACACCCTTCCGATCGCATACAGCCCAAGCCATGCGCGGTGTATTGTGGGCGATGCCGAAGCGGCCATCCGGTCCTAGCAGGATCAAGCCGCCATGGCTCTGAAGACGCGCATAGAGATACGTGATGGCGTCCTGGGCGGCTTGTTCCGGCCCCAGTTGCGGTACCCGGTCGACGGCCCATTTGCCCAACACCAGCTTCATGATGGGTTCGCCCCACCCGGTAAGCGACGCAGCCGCGCTGCGATTGTCAGCGTAGCCACCGCAACCGATGACAGACGAGTCGCCCACCCGGCCAGGCGTTTTATTGAGCGTACCTCCGGTGGAGGTGGCGGCGGCCAGATTCCCGCCGGCGTCGAGCGCGACTGCGCCCACGGTGTCATGCGAGTCCGCTGGGGGCTGGGATCCGGCGAAGGTCTGGTCCGGAATACCTTCCCGCTCCCGCGCCTGGGCCTCAGCCAAGCGCAGGCGTTCGCGGTCCAGCACCAGCTCCTCGTTCTCGATCAGGGTGATGCCATGCTCACGGGCGAACTCTTCCGCACCCTGCCCAACAAAATAGACGTGCGGACTCCGTTCCAGCACCAGGCGCGCCGCCTGGATAGGGTTCCTTAGCCTCTCCACGCAGGCCACCGCGCCGACCCGGAGCGTTGCTCCGTCCATCAACAGCGCATCGAGCTGTACCCGGCCATCGCGGGTGAGAAAGCTGCCCCGGCCGGCATCGAAGGTCTCATCATCTTCGAGCAGCGTGACTGCAGCCTCGACCGCGTCCAGGGAGGAGCCACCCTCCCTCAGCAGCGCGTAGCCAGCCTTGACGGCGCGCATGACGCCGCGACGATGAGCTTCAAGTTGATCCTCGGGAATGTCCCAGGCGCCGCCGTGGACCAGCAACACGGGGTTTCGACCTGCCGTCCTCATCAGGCGCGGGGGGCGGGACGAAGATCGCCGGTGCTGCTGCGCGCCGCCGTGGCAGGACTCTGGGCCTGGCTGCTGACCTTGGCGGGGGACGTCTTAGTTCGTTGATAGGTATAGCTGATGCGATGGATGACGGTTACGGTGGACAAGACGGCCAGCACCCAGAGGACCGGCGCCATCACTCCCCAGTGGTTGAAGAGCGCCCCGAGAATGATGAGAACCACACGTTCCGGCCGCTCCATGAAGCCCACCTTACAGGAACCGATCAGCGCTTCGGCGCGGGCCCGGGTGTAGCTGACCATGAGCGACGTAACCATGACAAACGCGGCCAGAACGACGTAGAAGAATCGATTCCCGCGGGCATAAAACACGAGCAGGCCGAAGAACAGAACGACGTCGCTGTAACGATCGATCACGGAATCAAAGAACGCCCCGAAGACGGTGACCTGGTCCGTCTGCCGCGCCACCCGGCCGTCCACCATGTCGAAGATACCGGCCCCGATGATGACCAGCCCCGCGTAGACGAACATGCGGACGTAATTGTGCTCGTTGGCCAAGCCAAAGAGAATGGCCGCGACAGTGTTGATCAACAGGCCCAGGAAGGTGAGCACATTGGGCGAGATGCGGGTGAGCGCCAGCCCATCGACGATGTACTGCAGGATTACGCCGCAGCCCTTACCGAAGGCGCTGGTCCAAGTCCATGTCGACTTCCCAGTCGAGGTCATGTCGCCTCCCCGGTCGAGGTCATGATGCCTCGTCGTGAATGGTGGTGAGCTTGAGAATCTCCAGCTCGCGCTTGCCGTTCGGGGTCACAATCGCCGCAATGTCTCCAACCTGTTTGCCCACCAGTCCCCGGCCAATCGGAGAAGTGGTCGAGATCAGGCCATGGTTCACATCGGATTCTTCGCTGGTGACCAGTTTGTAGGTAATCTCTTCGTTTTTAGTGGTGTCGAAGACCACGACCGTAGAGCCAAAGGCAATCCTGTCCCTGGGAATATTGGTCAGGTTGACCAGGGAGAGCTCCGCCATGCGCTTTTTGAGCTGCCCCAGACGGGCATTTACGAAGACCTGGCGCTGCTTCGCCATGTGATACTCGGCATTCTCGCTCAGATCCCCCAGCGAAGCTGCCTTCTTGATCTCGATGGGCAGGTCGTGGGTGAGCTCGTGCTCCAGCTCGCGGATTTGCTCTTCCAGCTTTTTCTTTATGTGTTCAGGCATTTGGTAATGATCCCAGCGAGGCCGACGGGCACAGAACAGGTATGACCCATCACGTGCAAAACACGATTATACGACGACTATGACCGCCGTTCTGGCTTGCGGGGGACTCTCAAGATCTTTTCCCGGCTTCGGCCCAGGCGCGGGGAATCATCGCCTTGGTCATCGCTTGGAGTCGAGGAAGCTCTGCAGAATGAGCACCGCGGCTACCTGATCAATGACCGAACGGCGATCTGCTGGGAGGCGGCCGGCGGCGTCCAGATGACGATGCGCCTCGGTGGTCGAGAGCCGTTCGTCCCAGAGCGTAACCGTGGCCCCGGTCTCGAGCTGCAGGGCTTTGGCGAGAGCCTGCGCCTTGAGCGCCTGCGGGCTGACGTCACCCGACATGTACAACGGATTGCCGACCACCACCTGGGCACAGCCATACTTGCGCACCAGCCGAGCCAGGGAACTAAGATCGTGGCGGCGATTCTTGCGCACCAAGGTCAGCACCGGTTGCGCAGTGAAGCCCAGTTCGTCGGAGACCGCCACCCCGATGCGCCGGTCTCCGACATCCAGACCCAAAATGCGACCTTGGCTGCGGGCCTGGTCCCCGGTCTGTGGGTCGATAGGCTCCATCCGATGCAACAGCTCCCCTGTGCACAGGTTACCGCCAGAAGTGCAGCAGGAATCGCATCATAAAATCCAGAAGGAGAATCCAATCCACCAAGGTCCCGCCTGTGCGACGTTTTCTGGTTGTTGTTTTTCTGCTCCTGACCCTGCTCGCAATCTCACTCGGAGCCCGGGAGATGCTTTTGCCGGCCGGCCCGGCGGCGGAGACGTTCGTCGAAGTGACTCCGGGCATGGGTTCCCGGGCCATTGCGTCATCGCTCGCGGGGCACGGAATTATCCGCAGCCGCTACGCCTTCGATCTTTGGCATGTGCTGCGCGGAGGCACACTGAAGGCGGGAGAATACCGCTTCGACCAACCGGCGACGCTGGCGGCGGTTTACAACCGCCTGGTGCGCGGGGATGTGTACACCCGGACGGTGACCATTCCCGAGGGCTTCAATCTTTTCGACATTGCCCAGGCCGTTCAGGATGCGCAACTGGGATCGAGGGAGAGCTTTCTGGCCGCAGCGACCCAAAACGTAGCCCTGATTGCCGATATCGACCCGGGAGCAAAGAACCTGGAAGGCTATCTCTTCCCCGATACCTACCGCTTTCAGCGGCACCAGCCACCCAGCCAGTTGCTGGCTGCCATGGTGAGGCGCTTCCGCCAGAGCAGCGCCTCGATAGGCCTCCAGGGCGGCGGCTATCACCGCATCGTGACCTTGGCATCGCTGGTAGAAAAAGAGACCCCAGTGGCAGAAGACCGGCCCTTAGTGGCCAGCGTGCTCGAGAACCGCCTGGCCCAGGACATGCCCCTGATGACGGACCCCACGGTCATCTACGCCGCGCTGCTGGAGAAGCAATACCGGGGGGCGATCTATCAGTCCGACCTGAAGCGGGACTCGGCCTACAACACCTACCGCCATGCCGGCCTGCCGCCGGGACCGATCTGCAGCCCGGGCATCGCCTCCCTGCAGGCGGCGATGCATCCTGCAACCAGCAAATTCCTCTATTTTGTTGCGGATGCGGGCGGCTCTGGCCACTCCCGGTTTGCCACTTCACTCGAAGAGCACGAGCGCAATGTAAGCGCGTACCGGCGGGGTCTCAAAGAAGCGCAGGGAACCCATTGAAGAGATTCCGGCGCCTGCCTGGCCCCCACCTTCTGATGTTGCGATTGCTCTATACTCGCATTTCCTGAGTTGAATGAATGCGGAGAGACTGGTTGAAGGTTTTGGCGCTGCTGTTACCGGTCTTGACCGGATGCCTGAGCCACACCCGCAAGCTGCAGCAACCCAAGCTGGCTGGGACAGCCCTCGACGCGGACGCGGTGCAGTTGGTAGAGGCCGTCAATCGCCGCTATGACCAAGTGAACTCACTGAGCGCGACGGTGGATTTTGCCGCTTCAGTGGGAGGCGCCCATAAAGGCAAACAGACCGACTACACCTCGATTCACGGCTACATTCGCCTGCGCAAGCCGCAGATGCTGCGAGTGTTGGGCTATCTGCCGGTAGTGCGCCTGCGGGCCTTTGACCTGGCCAGCGACGGCAAAACCTTCACCATGCTGATCCCGCCCAAGAGCCGCGCCATTGAAGGCAGCAATTCGGTGACCACCCCGGCGGCAAATCCGATGGAGAATTTGCGGCCAAACGTTTTCTTTGATTCGATCCTGATTCGCAGCATCTCGGCCGACTCGATCGTTTCTCTCACCAACTCCAGCCAGACCAAGTTGGATCCGAAAACCAAGCAGCTGATCGAGCAGCCGCAATACGATCTGACGGTATTGAAGCCAGGGGAGCGAAGCTCGTCACCCGGGCTGCCGCAACTGGGCACGCCGCTGCGCGTCATCCACTTTAACCGGATTAACCTGATGCCCATCGGACAGGACGTCTACAACGCTGACGGCGATCTGGAGACCCAGGTGACGTACGGGCCCTATCAGGATTTCAACGGAACCCAATTCCCCGGCACCATCACCATTAACCGGTTGCTGGACGAATTCCGCATTACGCTCACGGTGGAGAAGCTGGAGTTGAATCAACCGCTGGCGGACGACCAGTTTGAGGTGAAAGTGCCTGCGGACTACAAATTGCAGAGGCTACACTAGGCCCTATTGCTAGAGCAGGCCGGCGCGGATGGCGTGGTCCTGAATAGCCTGGTTGATCTGGAGCGCCAAGGCCAAGGCATCGCGCGCCTGATCGGGTTTTACTCGGGGCGGGCGGCGGATGCGCACCGACTCCAGGAACGACTGGATCTCCAACAACAGTGGCTCCCCGCCCTGAATGGGCGGCTTGCTGGGAACGAGCGCTGGACCTAACCCTTGGGGACTTTGGCTTGCGCCGGGTTGGGGTGGCGCAGGGCCAGAGGCCAGATTGATGATGAGCAGATCCTGGCGGGCATAGTCAATCGACAGGTACTGATGGGGTTGGAAGAAACGCAGCTTGCGCACGGTTTCCGTGCTCACGCGGCTGGCAGTGAAGTTGGCGACACAGCCGGAAGCGAACTCCAGGCGAACATTGGCGATGTCGACCTGGGGCGACAAAATCCTCAGGCCCACGGCGTGCAGCTGGCTAACCGGGGAGCGAACAAAGCTGAGCACGATGTCCAGATCGTGGATCATCAGGTCCAGCACCACGTCCACGTCCAGGGCGCGGCGGTGGAAGACGCTGAGCCGGTGGGCTTCGAAAAACATCGGCCCGTTGAGCAACGCCTCTGCCGCAGTCACCGCGGGATTAAAGCGCTCCAGCAGGCCTACCTGCAGGATCTGCCCGCCGGCAGCCGCTTGCTCGACCAGGGCATCGGCCTCGGCCAGCGTGACTGCGATGGGCTTTTCCACCAGGACATCGAGTCCCTGGGCCAGCGCCTGGGTGGCCACGGAATAATGGGCAGACGTGGGCACGCAGATGGAGACCGCGTCCAGGTGGAGTTTTCCCGCGCGGCATGCTTCCAGGCAGGCTTCGGGCGAGGAAAAGACGGTGAGATCTCCCGGGCGGTGCAGCACCTCGGTTGCGGCCGGGTTGGTGTCCGCAACCGCGGCCAGGTGCACCCCGAAGCCGGACTGCTCCAGCTGGCGATAGACGCGGAGATGATTGCAGCCAAAGGCGCCAGCGCCGAAGACGGCGACGCTGAGACGTCTATGGGTGTCTGCCATCGGTCACAGGACTAGCCTTCACAGGGAGCTACTCGTCACAGGGGAGCCAGGGGAACGTCTTGAATCACTTTCCTTGCACCGCGCCCAGGCATTTCGAATAGAGGGTGAGTAATTGGGTGACCTGATCTTCGGCTTTCGCACCGGTGGCGGCGACAAAGCCCGCGGCCGGGGCCGTGCCCCTTCCCAGGCCCGCCGATGCAGCGACAAACTTCAACAGATCCAAGGCGATATCTTCATTGCGGCGCGAGCCATTCGGGGTGGTTACAGCCTGTTCCATGTGCTTCCTCCGTGGCGATGCTACCAGAAGCGCGGTCGAGTATGCTGCTACTTGCAGCGACTGGCCGGCAAAGGGGATCTCCGTGGCAGTGATTGCGATCCAGCAGATTCGACGGATGCGGGGCGGAGCGCAGAGCCACCTCATGCTGGCCTCTGACAGCAATCTTTACGTGGTCAAGTTTCGCAATAATCCGCAGCATGAACGGGTGCTGGCCAATGAGCTGCTGGCTACCCGGCTGGGCGCCGCGGTCGGGCTTTCTGTGCCCCACTCGGAAGTGATCGAGGTGTCGGACTGGCTGATTCGCAACACCCCCGATCTGCATATGGAGTTCCGGGGAGGCCAGCGGCCATGCCAGGCCGGACTGCAATTCGCATCGCGCTGGATGGGGGGCCTGATGCCCGGACAGGTGGTCGACTATCTGCCTGAGGAACAGCTGCTCGAAGTGCGCAATCTTAGCGAGTTCGCGGGCATTCTGGCGCTGGACAAATGGACCGGCAACATCAACGGCAGACAGGCGGTGTTTCAGAAGAGCCGGCGGGAGCGCCGCTACTCCGCTACGTTTATCGACCAGGGGTACTGCTTTCACGCCGGGGACTGGAAGTTTATCGATGCCAGCCTGGGCGGGGTGTTTGCCGAAAACACCGTCTACCGCGGAGTCACCGGCTGGCAGAGCTTCGAACCCTGGCTAAGCCGCATCGAGAATCTGGACGCGGAAACAGCGTGGGCGATTGCGGAGATCATTCCGCCGGAATGGTATGGGGGGGATTTAAGCGCCCTGGAGGTACTGCTGGAACGGCTGCTGGTGCGCCGGGCAAGAGTGCGGGAGTTGATTGTGGCATTCAGGGAATCGGGGAGACGACCTTTTCCGAATTGGGGAGGGGAGGGAGAAGACGTGTTGCGGAGACGGTTTGGGGGGAAAGGATGGTCGATGCAAGATAGTGAGGGGCTGGCGTGAAGCGGTGGCCCTTGGCGGCGGACTGCGAGTTTCTCTGGGCGGCAGCGCCGCGTCGCCTGTTCCCGGTAGGGGGAATTTGCCAAAATAGATGTTGTTCATGCTTGGGCTGAATGCTGGTCGGCTTGGGATAGTGTGCCAACCGCAGAAGCGGGGAGAGGAGGGGCATGGCGGAAAGAAAGCAGTGCGAGTTTCAACTCATCCGCTATGTACCGGATCCGGTGAAGAACGAGTTCGTCAACATCGGGGTGCTGCTGCGGACCTCCGGGGGAGAGCAAAGCGTGCTGCGCTTTACCCGGGACTGGGTCCGGGTCCGCTGTCTCGATCCCGATGCGGACACGCGAACGCTGGAGGCCCTGGAGATCGAAATCGGACATCGCTTGCGGGCCCAGCCGTCGGACCAGCGAAAACCCATCATGACCCTGCTCGAAGAGTCGCTTTCGAACGGCATACAGATCACCGAGGCTAAGGCTTACCTGCCGGAGAGCTTCCTGGCCGGCCTGGAAGAGCTGATGCGGTTGTATGTCGATACACCACGACGGGAACGAAGCCAGCGGCGCGGCGGCCGCGCGGCGTTGCACGCGGCCATGCGTATGCGCTTCGAGGAGGCCGGAGTGTGGACCCTCATGCGCAAGCAGATCGCTGCCGCCAACTACACCAAGCCGGGCGATCCGTTGCGTATCGATTGCGGCTATCGCCCCAACGGGGTGGTGAAGATGTTCCAGGCCATTTCGCTCGAAAACGATGCCGACGATGCCAAGCTGCTGGCCTTCAGCGCCGATAGCCTGGCGGCTGGGGTGAAGAGGGTGGAAGACGCGATGCTTGAGCTGACCGCGATCGTGGAGCCAATTGGCTGGCCGGAGGGCGACAACGAGCCCAGCGAAGAGCGCAGCGTGCGCTATCAGTACGCCCTCGAGACCTTAGAGGAACATAGGATCCGGGTGATGACAGCGTCCGATCTGCCGCAGATCGCGCAGACTGCGCGCAGGGAACTTCGCGTCTAAGCCATCTCACGCCAAGACCCGACTGGGTGGGATAATCGAACCAAATGAACAGCTCTCCTACCGTCGGGATGAACGCCTCTCCTACTGTTGGCGTGGTCATGGGAAGCAAAAGCGATTATGAAGTGCTTCTTCCTTGCTTTGACCTGTTGCGGGAGTTCGCCATCCCCTACGAAGCGCGCATCGTTTCTGCGCATCGCACACCCGACTGGCTTTTTCAATATGCCGAGCAGGCCGAGCCGCGGGGGCTGAAGATCATCATTGCCGCCGCCGGCGGGGCGGCGCATCTGCCGGGAATGATCGCCGCCAAGACCATCCTGCCCGTGCTGGCGGTGCCCGTGCCGTCCACCTGCCTGCAGGGCATGGATTCTTTGCTCTCCATTGTGCAGATGCCGAAGGGGGTTCCGGTTGCCACGCTGGCTATCGGCAAACCGGGCGCCGCCAATGCTGCGTTGCTGGCGGTGGCGATCCTGGCCGGTCATGACCCGGAACTGGGCAATCGGCTGCGCTCCTGGCGCCAGGCGCGCACCCAGGAAGTGCTGCAAGCGGAGTTGCCGGGTTGAGTGCCATCGTTCAGGGTTCGACCATTGGCATTCTGGGGGGTGGTCAGCTGGGCCGCATGACCGCCATGGCCGCCCGTTCCCTCGGCTACCGGGTACAGGTGATGGATCCCGATCCTTCCTGCCCCGCCCGCTTTGTGGTGGATGCATGTTTTGTGGGCTCCTGGGACGACGCCCGCGCGGCCGCCGATCTGGCTCGGGGTTGTGACGTGATCACGCTGGAGATCGAGCAGATTTCCATCGCCTCGCTGGAGGCTGCGGGCCGCCATGCTCCGGTGCGCCCGGGCAAGGAGATCCTGGCCATGGTGCAGGACCGGATCCAGCAAAAAGACTGGCTGCGGGACCAGGGCTACCCAGTGGGACCCTACCGGGCCATTTATTCAGAAAAGGATCTGGTGCAGGCGGTCGAGGAACTGGGGCCGCGGATTTACCTTAAGCGGGCCCGCGGCGGCTACGACGGCCGGGGCCAGGTTAAGCTTCAGGGTTCGCAGGCGGAGAGTACAGCAGCTGCCTGGCGGGCTCTGGGGGAACAGCCGTGCGTGGCCGAGCAGGCGTTTGATCTCGAATCCGAGGTCTCGGTCATGGTGGCGCGCAATCCCAGCGGCCAGGTGGTGGTTTACCCGGCCGCGACCAATCATCATGAACAGCAGATCCTGGTTTGGAGCGCGCTTCCCTCCTCCATGCCGGCCATATTGGAGCATCGGGCCCAGGAAATTGCTACTACCATGGCGTGCCAGCTCAAGCTGGAGGGCCTGCTGGCGGTGGAGATGTTTGTTACCTCCGGGAACGGGCTGTACGTGAATGAATTGGCGCCGCGTCCGCACAACAGCTATCACGCCAGTCAGCAATGCTGCGTTACCAGCCAGTTCGAGCAGGCGGTGCGCGCGGTGTGCGACCTGCCTCTGGGTGATGTGAGAATTATGCGGCCGGGAGCCATTGCCAACCTGCTGGGCGACCTTTGGCTTAAGAACCACGGAGAACCGCACTTCGCGCGGGCGCTGGCGGTTCCTGAGGTCAGTTTGCATCTGTACGAGAAACACACCGCACGCGCGGGGAGAAAGATGGGCCACTTGTCGGCGACTGCGGATACCCCGGAAGAGGCGGTGGCGCGAGTGATGGAAGCCAAGAGCCGGCTGTGAGGTGGCGCGGAATCCCACTCAAGCCAAAAGCGGGCTTGAATGGGGCACCCAGCCTTTGGTTGCAACATCGAGGAAAGCAACACTTCAGGGGCTAATCCTCGCTGCGGCGAGGTAGCCCGACGTATTCTCAATCGTATCCGGGCACTACTGGAGTCGTGCCCGGATACAAAACAAAGCTTTCCATCGCCGGTTTAGCCGATGTCTTCGTTCCAGTTCTCCAGGTATTTCTTCAGCTCGGCCATGAACCTGCCCGCGTCTGCTCCGTCGATGATGCGGTGATCGAAGCCCAGGGTGAGACGGATGATGCTGCGGATGGCGATCGAATCAGAGCCGTTCTCATCGGTAACTACAGTAGGTTCTTTAAACAGCCCGCCTACACCCAGAATCGCCGATTCCGGTTGATTGATGACCGGAGTCCCGAATTGCTCGCCGAAGATACCGGGATTCGTAATTGTGAACGTGCCAGAAGCCACCTCTTCCGGCTTCAGCTTCTTGGCCCGCGCTCTTTCCGCCAAATCGACGATCGCCCGCGCAATGCCCAGGAAGCTCTTGTCCTCCGCCTGGCGGATGACGGGCACAATCAACCCCCATTCCAGGGCGACGGCAATGCCCAGATTGATGTTCTTGTGGTAGCGAATGGCGTCGGACTCCATCGACGCGTTCACAATGGGCATCTTGCGAAGCGTGGCGATGACGGCGCGGGAGATGAACGGCATGTAGGTGAGCTTGACCCCGTTGCGCTGCTCGTACTTGGATTTCTCTTTCTCGCGAATACGCACGATGCGGCTCATGTCGATCTTGAAGACCGTATGCACATGGGCGCTGGTGCGCTTGGAGTCGACCATGCGCTGGGCAATGATGGCGCGCATGCGCGTCAAGGGCACCAGCTCATCCCCGGCCGTGACCACCGGAGCAGGCGGAGGAGCTGGGGGCTTGGCCGCCGCGGGTGCTGCCGGCGTTGATACAGGGGCGGGGCCGGATATTGGTGGAGCGGGTTTGGCCGGCGCGGCTGCACCACCCTTGGCCAGGTAGCCGAGAATGTCTTCCTTGGTAATTCTGCCCGCTGAGCCGGTGCCCGGAACCCTGCTCAGGTCCAGGTTGTTTTCTTTGGCAATCTTGCGCACCAGGGGCGAGGAGCGAACCCGTTCCCCCGTCTCTGTCTCGCTGGTCTCACCGTCCGCTTCGGTAGTAGCAGGCGCGGCCGCCGCAGGCGTAGGTTGAGCCGTGGGTGCGGGAGCAGCAGCTGTTCCAACGGCCGCACCGGGCACGCTGATAGTCGCAACTACGGTGTTGATCTGCACCGTGGTGCCGGCCTGCACTTTGATTTCCGCCAGCACGCCCGCTGCCGGCGATGGAATCTCAGCATCCACCTTGTCGGTCGAGATCTCGAAGAGAGGCTCATCCTGTTGCACCGCATCGCCCGGCTTCTTCAACCACTTGGTGATGGTGCCTTCAAAAATCGACTCGCCCATCTGGGGCATGATCACGTCGGTGAGGGCCGGCGCAGCCGTTCCAGTCGGCGCCGCCGCAGGGGATGAGGCTGCGGGAGCCGTGGAGGTCGCCGCGCTGGGCGGTTCTTTAGCCGCCGAGGCCGGCGCGGGCTGACCGTCCGCGTCGGCGATCACACCCACCACGGTGTTGATCTGGACCGTGTTCCCTTCGGCGATTTTGACTTCGCTGAGCACTCCGCTGGCCGGCGAGGGAATTTCGGCATCCACCTTGTCGGTGGAGATCTCAAAAAGGGGCTCGTCGCGCTGCACCGTGTCACCCGGCTTCTTCAGCCACTTGGTGATGGTGCCCTCAAAAATCGACTCGCCCATCTGGGGCATGATTACATCGGTCGGCATGGACTCCCTTTCCCAATTAGCCGCAGGCCTTCGGGCCTGACGCGAACTCCCTATTCTAAGGCAGATTCGCAATCACCGTGGCGTGATAGGGATCGCGAGGAGTGGTTTTCCTTGAGAGAAAACCACGAAGAGGCCTATCGCTTCGGTCTACACCAATTGCGAACTGGCCTAGAGCAATCCAACCCTTGCCGTGTGGTCACAGAGCGGCAGGCCGCCGGGTAGCAGATCGTCCAGGCTTTCGATCCAAACCACTGGCCGCCCGAAGACCCGGCCAAAGTGGCGGGATACGGAGTTTGCCACCTGCTGGATCGAGGGCGAGGGATCTACTTCAGCTTCGATGCTGGTGACGCCGCGGTCGCGGATCCCACAGGGCACAATTAATGCGAAGTCATCGAGATCCGTGGTGACGTTCAGGGCGAAGCCATGGGTGGTGACTCCGCGGGCGACGTGCACGCCGAGAGCGGCGATCTTCTTCTCCGCGATATCGCCTCCGGGCATGGTCCAGACGCCGGCGCGCCCGGGGGCGCGCTGGGTAAGCACGCCAAAATCCGCACAGGCGCGAATGAGCACCTCCTCCAGGCGGCGGAGATACTCCACAATGCCTAGTGGCGGGGTGAAGCCGCGCAGATTGAGGATGGGATAACCGACCAACTGGCCCGGGCCGTGGTAGGTGACGTCTCCTCCCCGGTTGGTCTCGAACAGCGCGATGCCGCGGCGGGCTAACAACTCGTCGCCGGCGACGACGTGCTCACGGTGGGCATTCCTGCCCAGGGTGAGCACCGGGGGATGTTCGACCAGCAGCAGCACGTCACCGATACGCTCCTGCTGGCGCAACGCGCACAGCTGCTGCTGCAGGGCCAGCGCCGGGGCGTAATCCATGCGGCCGAGATTGACCAGGGACACAACCATGATTAGAGAAGAGCCGGCTCAAACATTGATGGCCATGTTTTCCACGGCGCCAAAGCCATCCAGCATCGCCTCCGCCAACGTGGGGTGAGCGTGGATGGTGAACATCAGCTCTTCGATGGTCGCTTCCAGCTCCAGCGCGACCACCGCTTCGGCGATCATCTCCGTTGCCTGCGGCCCGATGATGTGCACTCCCAGCAGCTCCCCATGTTTGGCATCGGCGACCACCTTCACGAAGCCCTCGTGGGAGCCGACGATCGAAGCCTTGGAGTTGGCGGAGAAGGGAAACTTGCCCACCTTGACCTCGTGGCCAGCGGCCTTGGCTTGGGCCTCGGTCAGGCCCACGCTGCCAATCTGCGGCTCGCAGTAGGTGCAGGCAGGGATGCGGTCGCGGCGCACCGGCCGAGCCGGCTTGCCGGCTACCTTGGCCGCGACCACCATGCCCGCCATCGCGGCCACGTGGGCCAGCTGGGGCAGGCCGGCCACCACGTCGCCGATGGCGAAGATGCCGGGTTCCCCGGTCTGCATCCACTCGTCGACCCGGATGAAACCGCGCTCCACCTCGACTTTGGTGCTCTCGAGGCCAAGATTTGCGGTGCGTGGGGCGCGGCCGACGGCTACCAGCACCGTCTCCGCCTCCTTCGCCACCTGCTTGCCGTCCGTGCCCGTGAAGGTCACCTTCACGCCGTCCTTGGTCTTCTCCACCTTGTCTACTTTGGCCCCGGTGTAGGTGTCGATGCCTCGCTTGCGAAAGACCCGGGACAGCTCCTTGCTGACGTCCTCATCTTCGTTGGGGACCATGCGCGGCAGGTACTCGACGATGGTGATCTCGCTGCCAAAGCTCTTGAAGATGGAGCCAAACTCGACCCCCACGGCGCCGGCGCCGATCACCACCATGGACTTGGGTATCTGGGGCAGGGCGAGGATCTCAATATTGGTCAGGATGCCGGTTCGCGTCCGATTCGACGCCAGGCAACATGCGGGCGTCGGAGCCGGTGGCGATCACCACATTCTTCGCCTGGACGACTTTCTTCTCCCCGCTGGCTGTCTCGACCGAGATGGAATGAATTCCCCCTTTCGCCGGGCCGGTGAGCTTGCCATAGCCCTCGATGGTGGTGACTTTGTTTTTGCGCATCAGAAAGTCGAGACCCTTCACATGCTTGGTGATGATCCCGTTCTTGCGGTCCAGGATGGTCTTCCAGTTGATGGTGACCTCGCCCACGCCTTCGATACCGTGTTCGGTGGCGTTTTTGAGGTGGTCATAGACCTCGGCGTCAAAGAGCAGGGACTTGGTGGGAATGCAGCCCACGTGCAGGCAGGTGCCTCCCAGTTTTTTTTCCCGCTCGATCAGCGCGACCTTCAACCCATACTGCCCGGCGCGGATGGCGGTGGTATATCCGCCCGGACCGCCGCCGATGATGACCATGTCGTACATTGTTTCTGCCACAGCAAGCTCCCTCAATACAAAACGCTTATTTTACGCGACGGCTCTCCTCTCCGCGCCAAGCGCCGTCTTGTGCCACACTGAACGGGTGCGACCGCACCTTGCTACGCTCGTCGCCGACTTCCGCCGTTATGGGGAGCAGATCGCGGTCGTCACCCATCGCGGGAACCGCCGCTTTTCCTCCACCTACGCCCAACTGGCCGAGCTGAGCGCGCGTTGCGCCCACGCCTACGACCAGGCCGGCCTGAGGCCGGGAGACCGGGTTTTGCTTTGGGGCAATAACTCCGTGGAGTGGATGGCGGCATTCTTTGGATGCATCCTGCGGGGAATCGTTGCAGTTCCGCTCGATGCCGCCGGCAGCCTGGAGTTGGCCCGGCGGGTGGTGGCCGAGGTTCAGCCCCGGCTCCTGGTGGGCGACCTGGCGTTGTTGCAGCAGCTCGATGCGGACATCCCCACGCTCGGATTTGCCGGCTGGGCCTCGTCTCTGCCGGCGCCGGACTATCTTCCCCTGCCTGAACTGTCGCGGGATACGCCGCTGCAGATCATCTTCACCTCCGGCACCACCGCCGAGCCCAAGGGTATCGTGCACACCCAGGGGAATGTGTTGGCCTCGCTCGATCCCCTGGAGCAGGAGATCGGCAAGTATCTGCGCTACGAGCGCTTCTTTCATCCCCTGCGCATTCTGCACACACTGCCCCTGAGTCACGTCTTTGGCCAGTTCATGGGTTTGTGGGTGCCGCCGTTGCTGGCGGCGGAAGTGCATTACGAAGACCGGCTGCAAGCGGCGCGGCTGGCGACGCTTATGCGCGAGGAACGCATCTCGGTGCTGGCTGCCGTCCCCCGGGTGCTCGATCTGCTGCGGGCGTATATGGAGGCGGAGTTTCCCGCGCTCGCTCAAAGTATGGCGGCAGCCCAGGGCGAATCCATTGCCAAACGGTGGTGGCGTTTCCGCGCCGTGCATCGACGGCTGGGCTTCAAGTTTTGGGCCTTCGTGTCGGGAGGAGCAACCTTGCCGGCTGACCTGGAGAGCTTCTGGACCACGGCTGGCTTTGCTCTGATCCAAGGCTACGGGATGACCGAGACCACGGCCCTGGTGACGTTGAATCACCCCTTCAAGATCGCCCGCGGCAGCATCGGCAAGCCGCTGGCCGGGCGGGAGGTGAGAATCGGAGCCGATGGCGAGATCCTGGTGCGGGGGGCGTCGATCGCCGCCCAGGTATGGCGGAATGGCCAGCTGCAGCCGCGCGGCGAAGACTGGCTGGCCACAGGGGATATGGCGACTCAGAATGCGTCCGGAGAATTGATTTTTGCGGGGCGCAAGAGCGACGTCATCGTCACCTCCGCGGGACTAAACATCCATCCACAAGATCTGGAGGCGGTGCTGCGCAGGCAGCCGGGGCTGCGTGATTCCCTGATCGTAGCCTACGATTCGGCCGCCGGCCCCACGCCGGCCGCTGTCCTCATTGCCGGCGCAGACGGTGGTGACGACCTGCTGAAGGGCGCGGTGGATGCTGCGAATGGCGAGCTTGCGCCGTTCCAGCAAATTCGTTACTGGTTGCGCTGGCCGCAGCCGGAGTTCCCCCGGACCTCGACCGGCAAGGTGCTGCGCCGGGTAGTGCAGAGCTGGGCGCAGCAGTCGCTGGCGGCTGGCGGGGCTGCAATCGAGGATCCCTCTGACCCGCTGCTGGTGGTGCTGCAGCAACTCGGAGCCAGCAAGCAGGAGATCACGTCCAGCGACCGTTTGATCGAGGACCTGCACCTGGATAGCCTGGCCATGGTGCAACTGCAGTCGACCCTGGAGACTCGCTTCGGGATCGAGCTCGAGGATGCCGTTTGGGAACAGGTGAGGACGGTTGGCGATCTGCGCGGGTTGCTTTCCCGCTATCAACCCGGGGCGGCTCCTGTTGAGGTGGTTCCCGAGACATCGAGCAAACCGCTTCCCGCTGTTCCCAGCCAAAGAACGGCGGTGGTCTTTCCCCGCTGGCCGTGGTGGCTGGTGGTTCGCTGGATGCGTATCGGCTTCCTGGAGCTGGTCGCGCGTCCGTTGATCTGGCTGGTGCTCGGGCCGCGCACCGGACTACCAGTCAAGCTTGCCCAACCTTCGCTACTCGTCGCCAACCATCTCACCGCCTTCGATGTTCCGGTGATTCTGTACGCCCTGCGCCCAGCGGATCGTGACCATGTGGCAGTGGCCATGTCGGGGGAACTGCTGACCGGCTGGCGCCGGGGCAAGGCGCAACGCCATCGCATCGTGGCCGCGCTGACCCCGGTTGCTTATTGGTTGGTCACCGCGCTCTTCAACGTCTTTCCTCTGCCCCGAGGTGGGGGGTTGCGGCAAAGCTTCGCCCACGCCGGGGAGGCGCTCGACCATGGCTACCACGTGCTGGTTTTTCCCGAGGGCGGCCGCTCCGCTGACGGACGGTTAAAGCCGTTCGAGCCGGGCATCGGCTTGCTGGCGCAGGAATCGGGGGTTCCGGTGCAACCTATCCTGGTGGAGGGTTTGAAGCGGCTCAAGGGAGAGAGATTGCCGAGGCGCGGTCAAGTGGTAGTGCGCCTGGGTACTGCGTTGACCATCGAGCCTGGGGAAGAACCGCACGCGTTCGCGCGTCGTTTGCAGGTGAGTGTGGCTGCGCTTGCAAGTGCAGAGCGTCGATAATCGTCAAGCAAACCGCAGGTCACCCCAGTAGGCGCGCAGCCTCTTTGGCGAAGTAAGTCACCGTGAAATCCGCGCCGGCGCGGCGAATGG
This sequence comes from uncultured Acidobacteriaceae bacterium, assembly GCA_963711525.1. Classification (GTDB taxonomy): domain Bacteria; phylum Acidobacteriota; class Terriglobia; order Terriglobales; family Acidobacteriaceae; genus PALSA-350. The sequence goes on from CAVQEO010000004.1 coordinate 26,082, forward strand.
AGATGAGCGATTCCATGATGGCCCGCTCCCGATCCAACCAGCCCTTGGCGAAGGCGGCCTGCAGCATGGCGTACTCGCCGGAAACCTGGTACGCCCCGATGGGCACATCCAGGCGCTCCCGCGCAGCCCGGATCACATCCAGGTAGGGCATAGCCGGCTTCATCAGGATCATGTCCGCACCTTCCGCGATGTCCTGGTCGATCTCGCGCATGGCTTCGCGCAGGTTGGCGCCGTCCATTTGATAGGTCCGCCGGTCGCCGAACTGCGGCGCCGAGTCGGCTGCTTCGCGAAAGGGTCCATAGAAGGCAGACGCGACCTTGGCGGCGTAGGAGAGGATCGGTATCTGTTCCAGGCCGGCATCGTCCAGATGGTCGCGGATGGCGCCTACCCGGCCGTCCATCATGTCCGAAGGGGCCACGATATCCGCTCCGGCCTTGGCTAACGAAACCGCGGTGCGGGCAATCAGACTCAAGCTGGTGTCGTTCTCCACTTCATAGGCATCGCCGTTCTTGCTGACGATTCCGCAGTGCCCGTGCGAGGTGTATTCGCAGAGACAAACATCGGCCACCAGGAGGAGCTTTTTGGCCGCCGGCCGGAAGGCGCGGAGGGCCTGCTGCACGATGCCGTCTTCCGCCCATGCGCCGCTGCCCTCTTCGTCCTTCACCGCGGGAAGCCCGAAGAGGAGAAGTCCGGCCAAGCCGAGTTGCGCCGCCTCTTCCACCTCTTTCATCGCTTCGTCGATGGAGAGGTTGTAGACCCCGGGCATGGAGCTGATTTCTCGCCGGATGCCCTCGCCAGGGCAAATGAAGAGGGGGTAGATCAACGCTTCAGGGTGCAGATGAACTTCGCGGACCAGCGAACGCATCGCTTCGGTGCGCCGTAAACGCCGGAGGCGGGTGACAGGGAATTCCATTTCTTGATTCTAAGGGGTGGGAAGACTTGGTGGCGTGCGGCTATACCTAGCTCTTGCCACTAGCCTAGATGGGCATACTCGCCGGCTCGAGTGGATTGAGACGGGAATTGTTGCTCACCCAGCAGTTTCTCTTTTTTGAGCTTCTGAATATCTTCCCGCCGTCTCCAAAGCAAGCCGAAGAGAAAGAGGGCGGAGAAGTAGATAGCGAGGCCGAACAAAGCAGCTGTCACAGTGATCATGGCCTAATCCTGGCATGGGATAGATTTCTATTCCCAACCCGCACGTAATCGGGCAACGTATTCGTCGGCATGCTCGTCGGACCAAATCTTCTTTCCCGACCCGCAGAGAGCTAAAAGCGGATCACGTTGGCATGCCTTTCGCGGGATAGAGCGACTCCAGAACCGATACAACTTGATCCGATAACTCTGGATAAGGTCGGAGAAATGCATCGGCCCCCGCATAGCACTAGAATACAGCCTGTTTTCTAGGACCCACCAACTCTTTCTGGTTGGGTCAAGGGCCCGACCAGAATTGAGACACCCACTATGCACTAGCATGATCAGGTGAGCCTATTAGAGCCAGTTCCGGGGATGGTCGAGGAATGCAGCTGTGAGGCGCTCGAATGGGGGCGCCTGCTGGAGCTGGTGGCGACCTTCGTCCACTCCCGAGTGAGCCGCGAGTGGCTGCTGGCGATGAAGCCGTCGCGGGATCCTTCCTGGATTGACCAACAGCACGGTTTGGTAGGCGAGATGCGGCTACTGCTGGCGCAGGGTGTTTCGCCCTCTCTTGGGGGATTGTTCGATCCCATCCGGCTTACCGATAAGGCGCGCATCCAGGGAGCCTTGCTCGAGCCGGAAGAGATTCGCGACCTGCTCTTTCTGGTAGACAACATCACTACCTGGCTGGCCCTGATCGAGCGCCCTCCCGAAACGGTAGCCGCGCAATTGCCGGGGTTGCAGGCGCTGAGCCATTTGGCCGCGGGTGCTGAGCTGGCCCACCTGGCGCGCTCTCTTCGTACCCGGCTGAATCCCGATGGCTCGCTCAGCGACGATGCGTCGCCCGAGCTGCGCCGGGTCCGGCGGGAGATCGAGCGCCAGCAACGGGTGATCGAAGAGAGCCTGCGCAGCACCTTGCGGCGTCTCGCGGAGGGCGGCAGCACGCAGGAAGACCTGATCACCATACGGGGGGAACGTTTCGTCATTCCCGTGAAGTCAGAGTTCAAGCGGCGCATTCCCGGTGTGGTCCATGGTGCCAGCTCGAGCGGTCAAACCGTGTACCTGGAACCGCTCGAGACCATCGAGCAAAACAACGAGCTGGTGCGGTTGATCGAGGACGAACAGGCCGAAACCAGGCGCATTTTCCTGGCCATGACTGCGGAGATCGGGCTGCAAGGTTACGCCATCGCGAAAGGCGCGGCCATCCTGGCGCAGCTCGATGGGCTACAGGCGCGGGCACGCTTCGCGGCCGAGTTTGATTGCATCCGCCCTCGCTTCGCCGACCCTGCCGAACCGTTGCTGGAACTGAAGCAGGCACGCCACCCTCTGCTCGAAAAGCGACTGCGCAGCCGGCAAGCAACCGTCGTGCCGCTGAGCCTGGCGCTGAATGACAGCCAGCGCCAGCTCATCATCAGCGGCCCCAATACCGGCGGCAAAACGGTCGCGCTCAAGACCACCGGCTTACTGGGCATGATGGCCCAGGCGGGGATCCCGGTGCCCGCCACGGAGGCGATTTTCCCGCTGTGCAGCGGATTCCTGGCCGACATCGGCGACGCGCAGTCGATTGAGCAGAACCTCTCTACTTTCTCCGCTCACATCACTAACCTCGAGCGTATCTCGCAGCTGGCGGACTCCTCCTCCCTGGTGCTGCTCGATGAGCTGGGCTCGGCCACCGACCCGGAGGAAGGCGCGGCCCTGGCGGTGGCAATCGCAGGGTATTTCCTGGAGCGCCACGCCTGGTGCCTGATCTCCACCCACCACACCGCACTCAAGCTCTACGCGGCCAAAAGGCCGGGCGTGCTCAATGCCTCGGTAGGCTTCAACGTGCATACACTGGCGCCGACCTTTGAGCTCCGGCTGGGCGTTCCGGGTGCGTCGGCGGGCATCAATATCGCCCAACGGCTGGGTCTCGACTCCAGGATCATCGCAGACGCCCGGGCCCAACAAAACACCCAGACGCAGGATATTGCCCACTTCCTGGACCAGCTGCACAGCCAGCTTGACGCCGTGGCACGGGAGCGCGAGGAGCTGCGGCGCCGCGAGCAGGAGGTGGCGCGAGAGAAGAGCCGCCTGGAGAGCGAAGGGCTCAAAGAGTGGCGGGCCAAGGTGCGGGACCTGGAATCGCAACTGCAATCGTTACTAAAGGACTTCACCTACCAGATACGCGAGACGGTGCGGGCGATTGATGACCGGGCAGCGCAGCAAAAGCTATCCAAGGAAGCCGAGCGCCGGATGGCGAAGTTGCGGCGGGAGTTCAGCGAACAATTCAACTCTGTGGTGGTGGCCCAGCATAGCGGGGCCGATCGGGGGGACAGCAACGCGCAGCCCCACCTGGTGCGGCACGTCTCGGTGGGAGACACGGTGAAGCTGAAGTCGCTGGGCAAGACCGGCGTAGTGCAGAGGCAGGTGGACGGCAACGCCTTCGAGGTAGCCATCGGGCCGATGAAAATGCGCGTAGCGCGAGAGGATATCGCGGAAGTTGTCGCCGCTCGCGAGCCCAGGGCGGTGAGCCCGCTCGAAGCAGCACGCGGACGCGGGGTCACGGTTTCCGTCGCTCACCCAGAGGAAACGGTTCGCTCTGAGCTCAACGTCATTGGGCGCACAGTGGAGGAAGCCACCGGCGAGGTGGAGCAGTATCTCGATCGCGCCTTCCTGGCCGGGCTGCCGCGGGTCCGCATCGTACACGGCATGGGCATGGGAATTTTGCGTAAGTCGCTGCGGGCGATGTTGGAGCGGCATCCCCACGTCGCCCTGGTCGCCGAGGCCAGCCCCGGCGAAGGCGGGGCTGGGGCTACGGTCGTCGATTTGCGACAGTAGAGAATCTAGTTACTGCTTGCCGTCGTCGAAGTGCAAAAAGAGATTGTTGAGCGACTCCGCCAGCGTCGGGTGGGCGAAGACTGCTTGCTGAAGCACCCTGTATTTCAAGCGGCCCATCATCGCCATCTGGAAGACCGACATCACCTCGCCGCCCTCAATGCCCAACACCGTGGCGCCTAGTATTTCTTCGCTTTCAGCGTCGACTACGGCCTTCATCAGCCCACGGGATTCGTCTACCTCGAGCGCCCGCGCAACCGACGTCATCGGCATTCTGGCTACACGGATCTTTCTTCCGCTTTTTTGCGCTTCCGTTTCCGTCATGCCGACCCGGCCGAGCTGCGGATCCATGAAGACCGTGAAAGGCACCATGCGGTCGCGCACCGTGCGATTACCACCATCAAGCAGGTTCGCCTTCAGAATGCGGTAATCGTCGTAAGCGATGTGGGTGAACTGGGGACCACCCTTTACATCGCCTATGACGTAAACACCAGGGGCCGAGGTCTCCAGCCGCTCGTTGGCACGGATAAAGCCATGTTCATCGGTCTCGATGCCCGCAGCGCCTGGTTTGAGTGCGCCGGTGTTGGGCACCCGGCCGGTGGCCACCAGCAGATCGGTTCCTTCGATGGTCTGTTGATGGCCTTCGGCTGCGACCGTCAAACTGAGAACACCGTTGGCGCGCGCGACGGATTGTGTGCGCGCATGGAGGAGGACTTCTATGCCGTCCTGGCGCAGGATCTTCAGTACCTCGGCAGCGACATCCTGGTCTTCTTCATGCAGCAGCTGCGATCCGGATTGAATTACCGTCACCTTGCTGCCGAAGCGGCGAAACATCTGGGAGAACTCCACCCCGATGTAGCCGCCGCCCACAATCAGCAAGTGCTCCGGCACACGGTCCAGCTCCATGATGCTTTCGTTGTCGAGATAGGGGACGGTATCAAGAGCCTCGATTGCCGGCACAGCGCTGCGGGTGCCAGTGTCGATAAAGATTTGCGCAGCACTCAGCTGACGCTCTCCGCCGCCATGAAGCGCCACGCGAAGCTGCCGTGGAGCAGTGAACGATGCTTCACCGCGAATCAATTCCACCTGTGCTTTGGCCAGTCTTTTTTCACGGCTCTGGCGCTGGGTGCTGACGATGTCGCGTTTTCTCTTCCGAACCCGGCCCATATCGACAACAACGGGGCCCACATCGACGCCGTAATCGCAACCGCGACGCGCCAGGTAAGCCACGCGCGCGCTGGCCACCATGGTCTTCGTGGGAGTGCAACCGCGATTGATACAAGTACCGCCAACATCCTGGCGCTCAACCATCGCCGTCTTCTTGCCCGCTGCGATGAGAGCCTCGGCCAGGGGATTGCCGCCCTGACCGGAGCCGATGATGATGGCGTCAAAACTTTCCACGATTGCTGCGCTCATGTCCATGAATCCACCATGGCTGGAGCAGCAACGGATGTCAATTCGCTCTAGTGAACCTGGGCTAGTGTTCCCTGGGTTTCCGGGGTTAGAGTGAGTTCACTTTGCAGGCGGAAGTTGACCACGGTTTCCGCCGGAATCGACAGGTCACGGTTTCCGGTAAATGCTGCGCCTAGAGCTCCTGCTCCACCGCCGGCCAAGCCACCGACCAGCAGGCCAACCCCACCGGTGGCCACGCCTCCAATTAACATGCCCATACCCGCTCCGCCACCGATGAAGGCCGCGCTGCGCCGTCCTTTGCCCTTCTTGCTCTCAGAGAGGGTTCCGGTATCGATGCGGTATTGGGCACCGTTTATCTCCAACCGTGTCAGCTTCAAAGCCATTACCGATTTTCCTTTGAACAGCCCACGCCGGTGGGCGACCAGAATCTCGCCGGTAGCGGCGGAACCAGCGGGCACCGCAACGCTGTTGCCAGCCATGACCGACTCGACCAGACTCCCGTTAAACATTTCGCCGGGATACGCATGCTTGACGTCGATGGTCTGGTTCAAGCGAACCTCCAACCGGGTCCCGCGGGGAAGGATGAGCGCGGGCTCAGGAGCGGGCGCCGATTGTACATTCTGGGCAGCACCGGGTGCTGCAGCGGCGGGCGGGGCTTGGGCGGGTGGGAGGGCGGTGGTCTTGCTGGTGCACCCAGCGAGCATGGCGGACACTGCGGAGGCAAGGATAATGAAAGCGGCGATTGCCGGCCGGCGTTTGGGGGAAGCATTCATTGGGGGCAGCGCCTCACCGTAAAGCTACCCCGAACGGGCGGCTCGCGATGCACCACTTTGGTGGAAGGCACCCCGGATTTCCTGTTGGTATTGGTGGCGTTGGCGAGCGCGGCGGTGTCCAGTGTAGCGAAGCAGGAAATCCGGGCAGGGGCCGCATGAGACTAGAATCAGAGGGACTCAGGAGGCGATATCAGATTGAAAATAAAGCTTTCTTTTGTCCTGTTTGCCCTGAGTCTGACCCCTCTGGCGGCGCCGCTACTGGCCCCCAGCCACCCGTTGATCGCGTTGCTCATCCGCAGTTTCTTTTCCCGACTGTGCCACCAGGATCCTAGCCGGAGTTTTATGGTTGAAGGTTCCCCGGTTGCTGTCTGCGTGCGCTGCCTGGGCATCTATTGCGGGGCGGCGCTGGCTACCTTGCTGGGGATGGGAATGTTGGGCGCCAGGCGATTGCTGGGCATCGCGCTGCTGCTCAATCTGCTCGATGTCGCCACGGCGATGCTTCTTTGGCATGGCAATTTGCCCCTGCCGCGGTTTTTCTTAGGTGTGCTGCTGGGAGCGGGAGCCGGAGCGGTGCTGCTTTCTCCGCTGAGCCTGTCGCGGGTAAGTGTCTCTGCCCAGGAAGAGCCATCCAGCTAGAAAGACGGTCGATGGAGTGCCGGTTATCCCACTCAAGCCAAAACCGGGCTTGAATGGGGCACCCAGCCTTTGTTGCCGGTGCAGCGTGAGGGGGGTGCTGTGGTATCCGCCCACCCGTCGATTTGTTACACAACTGACGGTTGGCGAAGTGCCGTTGTATCCCGTCGCCTGGTTACAAAACTAGAAGGTGAACTAGTCTGCGCGGTAGACTACGCGGCCTTCGCTGATGGTCATGCGCACCCGGCCCAGCATGGTCCAGCCGTCAAAAGGGGTGTTGCTGGACTTGGAGCGGGTAGTGGCCGCGCGAAAGGTCCATTCCGCCCCGGGGTCGAAGATGACCACGTCAGCGAAGGCTCCCGCAACCAGACTCCCGCGGCCGCGCAGGTTCAAGAGATTCGCCGGCTGGGTGCTCAGCAGCGTGATCAGCCGGCTGAGCGAGACCTTATGTTTGCGATGCAGCAGTTCCAGCGTCAGGCCCAGCGCCGACTCGAGGCCGGTGATGCCGTTGGGCGCACGCTCGAATTCCTGCTCCTTCTCATGGGTCGCATGGGGAGCATGATCGGTGGCGATGCAGTCGATGGAGCCGTCGAGCAACCCCTCAAGCATCGCCCGGCGGTCGCTTTCTGCCCGCAAGGGCGGATTCATCTTGGCGTTGGTGTTGTATTCGCCCACCGCGCTTTCCGTCAGCACAAAATGGTGGGGCGCCACCTCGCAAGTGACATGCAGGCCATTGCGCCGGGCGCGGCGCACCGCGTCCAACGCGGCGGCGGTAGATAGATGGGCGATGTGCAGGTGGGCGCGACCGCCCTTGAGCTCGGCGAGCAGGCGAAGATCGCGCTCCACCAGGCCAGCCTCAGCGGCCACGGGCATGCCGCGCAGGCCGAGCCGGAACGCCAGCGCGCCGGCGTTCATGGAGCATCCCGCGGTCATGCGCGTGTCTTCGGCGTGCTGGATCACCGGCAGCCCGGCACGCGCCGCCGCCGCCAGCGCCTGGTGCATGATCGCTTCGCCGAGAATGGGCTTGCCGTCGTCGCTTACTGCGACCGCGCCCGCGGCTTTCAGGGATCCATATTCGGTAAGCGCCTCACCCATGCTGCCGCGGGTGGCGGCGGCGATGGGAAAGACGCGCGCACTGGGGTTGCGCTCCGCACTCTGCATCCAGCGCGTGGTCTCCACCGAATCGTTCACGGGAATGGTATTGGGCATGGCGCAGACGGTGGTAAATCCACCCGCCGCCGCGGCCGCAGTACCGGTGGCGATGGTCTCCTTATAGCCCTGTCCCGGCTCGCGCAGATGAACGTGGATATCGACCAGTCCGGGCGCAACCACCATGCCCCCGGCCTCCACAATCTCGGCATCCGCCTGCTTGGCAGCAGCAGACAATTTGCCCGGCGCCTCCAGGGCAGCGACCCGGCCGTCCTTCAGCAACAGGTCGCGGCGCGCATCTACCCCGGCGGAAGGATCGACGACGTGGCCACCGCGAATGAGCATGGCGCTCAAGAACCGCCTCTTTTCCTGACAGAGGTAGAAGACCGTTTGGGTATGGGCTTTGACGCCGGGCGCAGGGACTTGGGCTGCCCAGGCGCCAGGGCGCGATGGATCAACGCCATGCGAATGGCAACGCCGTTGCGAACCTGCTCGGCAATCACCGACTGCGGCCCGTCGGCAACGTCGCTGGTGATCTCAAGCCCGCGAATCATCGGTCCGGGATGCATCACGATGGCCTGCGGCCCGTGGGCGAGCAGCCGCTCCCGGTGCAACTGATAGCGGACGATGTACTCATCAAGGTCAATGTGCACGCCGGTCAACCGCTCCTTCTGGATGCGCAGCATCATCACAATCTCCGCCTGTTCAAGGGCGCGATCGAAGTCCCTTTCGATGGAGATGCCGGGGCCTAGTTCCTGGGCCACCTCAGGCAGCAGCGCTGGCGGTCCACAGAGGACGACACGGGCGCCCAACCGGGGCAGCAGGAGCGCATTGGAGCGAGCTACCCGGGAATGAAGTATATCGCCGGCTATCGTCACCGTGACACCCTGAAGAAGAGTCGCGGCCGGCGCCTCCTGCGACCGCCCCAGGGCGAGGAGCATGGTTCTCAGGTCGAGCAAAGCTTGGGAGGGATGCTCGTGGGTGCCGTCCCCGGCGTTCAGCACCGGCAAACCTGTGGCCTGCGCCAGAAGGTAGGGGGCTCCGGAGGAAAGATGGCGAAGGATGATGCACTCCGCCCCCAGCGCGCGCAGGGTGATGCCGGTGTCTTTGAGCGATTCCCCTTTTTCAATAGAAGAAGATTGGGAGCTGATCAGGGCTGTGTCCGCCCCCAGGCCCTTGGCCGCCAGCTCGAACGAGGTTCGGGTGCGGGTGCTGGATTCGTAAAACAGAAGTGCGACCCGGCGATGGGCCAAGCGCAGGGCGCGAGCCGCGGGGTCTTCGGCTTCGAGCAAGGTGGCCAGCCGCAGGATGGCGGAGACGTCTTCCACCCCGAGCGAGGTAACGGAAAGCAACGACCGCGAGCCCACGGGTGAGGTGGGCACAGCTGCACTGGGAAGCGCGACGGTTGGCTCCGGTCTGGCTTTCTTTGCTGTCATGCGTAATTGGCCTGGCTGATGGCTCCAACTGGCCTGGCTGATGGCTCCGGTTGGGCTAGGCTAATGGCTAGTCTGTGCGTTCGACCAGGATCACCTGTTCGTCGCCATCAATTTCCTGTAGCTTGACCTCGACGATCTCGCGGACGGTGGTTTGCACGTGCCGGCCCACGAAGCTGGCCTCAATGGGCAGCTCGCGATGGCCGCGGTCGATCAGCACCAGCAGCTGTACGCGCCCCGGCCGGCCATGATCGAAGAGCGCGTCCAGCGCCGCCCGGATGGTTCGGCCAGTGTAGAGAACGTCGTCGATGAGAATGATGTCGCGGCCGGCGATATCGAATCCGATGGCTCCGGGGACTACCACCGGGCGAACATCGCGCGTCGTGAGGTCGTCGCGGTAGAAGTTGATATCGAGAACTCCGGTATCGACCGGCTTCTTCTCGATTCCCGCAATCAGATTCCCTAAGCGGACGGCCAGGGGCACTCCGCGGCGCTTGATGCCGACCAGCCCCAGATTGTGACCGCCATTATTTTTCTCGATGATCTGGTGCGCCAGCCGAATCAGCGTGCGCTCGATTTCCGATGCCGACATGAGGCGGGTCTTCTCCCGCAGCCCCGGCATTGCACTGACCTTTGCTTTGCTCATAGATGCTCTGGCCGGATGATACGAGGGTTGGAGCATTTTTGCCATTACGGTGGTGTTATCCGTTGCCCAGGGTGGGCTTGCGGGGCGCGAGCAGGCGGACACCCAGCGCGCCCCCAATGGCGGAAAAGAGAATAATCCCCAGCGAAGTGGTGGCGGCGTTCATCAGCGTGTAGGCCGCCCTGCCATCGGGGGAGAGCAGGAAGTGAACATAGGAGTGCCACTGCGCCTGGGCGTCCGGGTTGCCTTGCACCAGCGCCGTGGATTGCCGGATGACCGAGTCATAGAACTGATCGATGGCGTAGCCCTGGTGCAGAACATAGCGCGAAAACACTCGCCAGATGGCGGTGGCGATGACGGAGCTGTAAGCGGCGATGAGCCCTGCGACGGCGCCGATGCGAATGCCGGAGCGGGTTTCCAGGAGAAATGCGGGAGCCCGCCGGTGGTAGACGACGATGGCCAGCACCGCCCCCCCCACCACCCACAGACAGCAGCCCCAGGAAAGCACGGAAACGGCACTCAACAGTCCTGCAGGCACAGCAACGAGAAGCGCAGCCAGAATGGCGTCCTTCCAGGAGATTCCCTGGGTCCGCGCCGGCTTCCCTGGGGGCCGGCTGCCTCCATATCCGGTCTCGCCCTCTTCCTGCTGGGCGAACTTGAGTTGCGGGGAACCGCAGTTGGGACAGAAGAGCTCGGATGCGCTGAGGGTCGCGCCACATCGATGGCACACGGAGTTCATTCTACTTGAAGCTATCTCAGGGGCGAGCGGAGCGCAATCCGTTGCGTGTGAGTTTTCGCTGCTCTCAGTTCGTACCCTGCTGGTCATTGTCAAAGCCGTGGGGAAGATCCAACGCGATCAGGCTGAAGTGGGTTGCCGAGGTGCTCCCGCCGTGCAAGACCACAAGGTGTTGATGGCGGGGAGAACCAGCCTTCAACTCCAGATCACCGGAGTTGAAGTTGCCGGGCAGAGAACCGTGAGGGCCGTCAGCGTGGTCGCAGCTGAGGCCTTCGCCGGTGGTGACCGGCATGCCCACTGGCTTATCCCCCGCGCACTCGATCACACCACCGTATTCGCTCAAGGCCTTGCGGTAAAAATTGAGCACCTGGTCGCGGGTGTCTGTAGTGGAGAAGTGGGCCGCTTTCACCCGTAGCTTCCAGGAGCCAAACCCCAGGTCGACTTTGGCCGACCGGTTTCCGTCTCCTGCGGTTTCCGCGACCGACCCGGGGTAGGCAGGGAGACCAAGCTCGGCCGGTGAGGTCTGGTCCTTGTTGACCGAGAGACCTCCAAACGGGGTAGCGATCTTTACATTGTCCCCACCGCCGTCGCTCGACTTGTCCACCCGTACCTGGCAGCCGATCGCGCCAGACAGCAACACGGCGAGCAAAGAGAGCCTTAAAGCGGTATCTCTCATGTTTGTTCTCCCTTATGCTTGTACGCGAGCCGACCACTGTGTGTTCCGCAAAAGCGTGCGTGGGGTGGGAAATGCACAAAGCTGCGACTTCCGGACCGCCGGGTGCATCTTGTAGGCCGAGCGTCAAAGCCGCAAAGCCCGGGAATGTTCCCCCGAGGCGCGGGATGGCGTCAGTCCCGAACGAGGATTCCTGTGTCCGCACATTCATCGCGCTTGTTTTCGCCTATCCAATTGGCCGGCCTCACTTTCCCCAACCGCGTGTTTGTTTCTCCCATGTGCCAATACTCGAGCGAGGACGGATTCAGCAATGACTGGCACCTGGTGCATTTAGGAAGCCGGGCCGTGGGTGGAGCGGGGCTGGTTATGACCGAGGCGGCCGCGGTGCTGGCGGAAGGCCGCATTACCCCACAGGACCTGGGGCTGTGGAAGGACGAGCACATCGCCGGCCTGAAGCGAATCGTCGAATTTCTCCACGGGCAGGGTGCACGCGCCGGGGTGCAACTGGCACATGCCGGGCGCAAAGCCAGTATGGCCCGTCCCTGGGCGCCGGAGCTGCGGTCGCTGACCCCAAGCGAAGGCGGGTGGAAGAACGTGGTGGCTCCCAGCGCCGTGCGTTTTGCCGACGAGTACTCCCAGCCGATTGCGCTGGACCTGGCCGGTATACAAACCATTACCAGGGCATTCGTCCGGGCTGCCGAGCGGGCGTTGGAAGCGGGATTTGACCTGGTGGAGCTGCACGCGGCCCACGGTTACTTGCTGCACGAATTTCTCTCTCCTTTAAGTAACCGGCGCAGCGATCAATATGGCGGTTCGTTCGAAAATCGTATCCGCCTGTTGGTGGAGGTGGTGGACGCCGTGCGCGCCGTGTGGCCGGCCGAACTGCCGCTGCTGGTGAGGATCTCAGCCACGGACTGGGCGGAAGGAGGTTGGGACATCGACCAGGCCGTAGGCTTGGCCAAAGTGCTGAAAGAGCACAAGGTGGATTTGATCGACGTCTCGTCCGGCGGGATGACGCCGCAGCAGGTGATTCCGTTTGGACCGGGCTACCAGACATCTTTTGCGGAGCGCATCCGGCGAGAGGCGCAAATTCCGACCGGTGCTGTGGGCATGATCACCGGGGCTGCTCAGGCAGAGCACATTCTGCGCACCGGTCAGGCGGACGTGGTGCTGCTGGCGCGAGAATTGTTGCGGGATCCTTACTGGCCGCTGCAGGCAGCCAGAGAGCTGGGAGACACCGCCAGTTGGCCGGCACAGTACTTACGTGCGGCGCCGCCAGGCAGCCGGGAGCGCGAGCCGCTCGATTCTTCCGCCATTCCGGAGGCAGCTACTTTCTAGAACGTATTTTTCTAAATTCGGGTTGGGACATGAAACTTTCTTGAGGACGTAACAGAGTTGGTATGTTGCGTTAAAAATTCCCCTTCAATTTTCAAGAAAAACTTCGACGGGAACGCGAGCTGGCCTATACTTCTCAGCAGTAAGGGCGTAACTTTGCCGCCTGATAACTAGCATGGCAACCCACCTTCCTCAACAACGCGCACCGCAAAAAACGGAGATTCCCGACAAGCTTTACTTTCGCATCGGCGAGGTGGCTCGCCTGTGCTCGGTTGCGCCTTATGTTCTGCGCTTTTGGGAGAGTGAGTTTACCCAGCTCAAACCGAACAAGAGCGGCACAGGACAGCGACTGTATCGGCGGCGCGATGTAGAGATGGCGTTGCGGGTAAAGCGGCTGCTGTATGACGAGGGTTACACCATCGCCGGCGCCCGCCAGGCGATTCAAGCGGAGACGCGAAGCAAACGAAGCGGTGGTCAGCCGGAACTCCCCTTGCCGCAACAACAACAAACTGTGCAGCGGGCGGAAGCGCGCCTGCACAAAGTGCGTAAGGAATTGCGAGAGATTCTAGGACTGCTTTCCGGGCCGGAACCGCAAGCGCAAATCCAGATCAAAGAGCGGCCTATCCCCACCCCAGCAGCGAAACCCGGGCTCTTCGAACTGTAGAGCCACGGGGAACAGCAGAGAGACGGGCTGTTACTCCGCAGTTAGACCGATTTACCGGCCGGGAGCTCACCGGTCCCGTGCAGCATGCTATCGGCGACGATACTGCCGTGGTTCATGAACCGTTCCATTGCCTGCATAGCGCAGCCCTGCCCACAGAGGTGATAGAACTCCGCATTACCGCTCTCCGCCTTGTTCCACGGCATGAGCGTAAAGCGCTGACGCGGTTGCCCTTCCTCGAAGCAGGGAACGTCTCCCAGGACCAGCATCCACCAGTGATTCGATTCCAGTTTTTTTCTACCGCAAATGTCGCATGTGAACGAGACATCCCAAACCATTGTTTACCTCATCCTTATGGAAGACCGCATAGAGGATTTCCTCTCAAGCCCGAGGTCAGAAGAAGACCTGAACGCGCCTGCAATCGTGCTAGAGTAGCCTTAAGCACGGACCGGATAAATTATAGTGCGGTTTCCCTTACTTGGTAACCGCTTTAGCCTTTAGTAATGGAAGCCGGTGAATTCCAGTGACTTGCCCCGAATGCTCTTCCTCCAGTTTTCGTTTGTCACGCTTTCGCCTGAAAGACGTGGAGCGTCTGTTACTGCTGCAATATCCAGTGCGCTGCCGAAATTGCCACCGTCGCGCTTACGCTGGTTTGGGCTTGGCCTTGGTGCTCTTGCAGGCCAGCCGGATCCGTCGCGAGCGGCGTGAGCATGAAGCTCTCCGCTGACGCGGAAGCCGACAGGAAATCCGAGGAATCCCAACTTCATGAATCAGTTTGGCGGGCGACCTTACCGTGGCCCCGCGGCGTAGACTTTCGCGGGAGCACTGGCGGGCATGAACCGCTTTGAGACTCGTTTTCCGAAAGCGATCGAAGGTATCTCGATGAAGCGGTGAATGAGGAACGCAAGGCTGAAGGAAATCGCCAAGCCTGACGTTATCAATACCGCAGTGGCGGTGGCAGCGCTTGTTCCATCGGAGAATACCCGGCTGAGAATCTTCGCGACCAGGATCGCCACCGGGAAGTGGATCAGGTAGAGACTGTAGGAAATATCGCCCAGCCAGATAGCCCAGGGGCTACGGAGCAGTCGAACACGCCCATGCTCCGAGGCAAGTGCGCCAATCAGGAAGAAGGCTGCTATCCCCTCGACCAACATAGGCACGGGATCAGCGTATCCAAAATACAGTGGCATAGCGTGGCCGGTGAGGATCGCGAACCACACAAAACGAAAAAATATCAGGGTAAGCGCGGCAGCGAAAATTATAGGCAGTGATTTAACAGAAAACAGTTTCCAATCTCGAGAAGCCAACCATGCCCCAAGCGCAAAATCAAACATGTAGACAAGAGAGTTAAGACGGTGTGGAGCATAAACCAGAGTGTACGCTGCCAGTCCCATTCCCAAGAGGATCCAGCCATAGAGCCGAGTCTTAACCAACGATATGGCCACCAGGAGAGGCATGATTGCTGAACCCATGAGCTCGATGAAGATAGTCCAGACGGGCATGATGAACGATCTGTCAATTGCCAGGGCGGCTAATATGAGGGCGGATGCAGGAGGGAATGGGGTGAGATAAAGAGCAAACCAGTGGCTGATCGCCGGGTGAATCGTCCGCTCTGGGTACGAGAGAAGAAACAAAGCCGAGATAGCGCTGGCGACCCAAAGAGCGGGAAATAGCCGGAATAACCGAGTGACATAAAAACCTTTTACACTCGGCCACGAGAGACCACGCCGGAGGAGCGAACCGGTCAAAACATAGCCGCTCAAGACAAAGAACACGATGATGGATGCGTGGGCATTGCAAACGGCATCAATCCCAATCCGCGCCCCAGGCGGAAGCATATAGAACGAGCTCATGTGAGAGACAGCCACGATCAAGGCGGCCACGCCCCGAAGAGACTGTAGTTCATCTATGTGGCGGTGAGCGTCCAAGCCATCTCCAAACAAATGCGGGAGGACAATCCGTTTCTCTTTGCCCGTCAGATTGGCCGGCTAGGGACGGTAGCGAAGCGGCTCTTCAGCCGTAAGAAGGGCGATTCAAACCAGCGATAGGACACGGACGCAAGAAATACGGTCATAGCAAGCCCCAGCGCCTTACCTAGGAGAAGGTTCAATCCGTGGGCCGGACGAAGCAGGCTCAGGATAATAAAAATGCCCGTGAAGTGCAGCGCATAGAGACCATAACTGATCTTACCAAGCTGGACTATCCAGCCAGAGGTTAAAAGCTTATTGCTGCTGTACATGCACCCATACAGAATCGCAGCAGATCCAAGCGAGATCATAAGGCGCCCGGGCACCACACGAATAATCGCGGAGTAGGGCTGATTCATAAGCCAGGACGAGCCTAGTAATCCGATTAGGCCACCCGCTACCAGCAGCAACCGTAAACCGCGGGTAAGTTTTGGCAGGCGTTCCACACCGAGCGCCAAAACGATACCTAACGCCAATGAGTCACAGCGTGATGCGCTGCCAAAATAGGTGAAGTTGCCTCTCACACCGCTCAGGACGATGCCGATTTGGCTCGCAACCGCAAATAGGAAGGTAACGATTGCAGCAATCATCATGCCCCGGCGGCTAAGCATCTTCGCGACCACCGGCCATATAAGGTAAAACTGCTCCTCGATGGAGACTGTCCACAATGGAGCGCAGATCGACTGGGGCGCTCCGAAGACAGCGTAGACCCAATTGCTCATGAACAGCGCGTAGCCCACAATGTAATACCAGGGAAGACTCTGCGTGTAATACCAAAAATGGCTTTGCCTGGGCATTGCATGCGCGATCACGATGCCCAAGACAACGACAAGAAAGTAGAGCGGCCAGATGCGCAGGATGCGTCTGATATAAAACAGCCGGAGCGAGATACCGCCGGTTTCTTGCCGTTCCCTCAAGAGGAGCGAAGTGATCAAGAATGCGCTCAGCGCGAAGAACAAATCGACCCCCGCCGAACCCGACTGAATGATCACCCCCCATAGCCACGGCAAGGGCACATGCAGCCCGCGATAGGACGTTTCCTCAATCGGCAAAGCGTGACAAACAAACACGCCCAGAAAAGCGTAAAACCTTAGCCCATCAAGTTCGGGTTGATAAAAGCGGCGCTTGCGATGAACCCCCGCAAAAGGGACTTCGTCGAGCACCTCAATCAACTGCCCCGTTCCGCCATTGCCCCTGTTTTGCATTTGAACCCTTGGTTACCGACACGGCGTGCGACGGCGTTTCCACAGATTGCTCAAAGAATTATAAGAGTTGGTTCCTGCCATCCGCGCAGAGAGAATCTGCTATTTCGATAAATCGGGTTGAGGGGAACCAGATTATTCAGCGCCGTCGCGGAGCGAGAATATGGGTTCTAGCTGGGAAGATTTGTTACCACCGGATTTCTCGATCTCCGGTGCACTCGAAAGCCGAATGGAGCGAATTGCAAACAGGTATAGAAAGAAGAGAATCAGCAATTCGAGATTTTGCTGCCGCAGCAGCAGGATGAGGAGGATCTTGTTCTGCACCACGCCTTGCCAAAGTGCGTGTTGCAGGAGAAATACTTGCACCCGGTACTGCACGGAGATGACTGCGAGGATGGTAAGAACGGCGATCATTGATCCCAATAAACGTCGCCTTTGAAAAACGATCAGAACCGCTGGAATCGTGAGGAGGAGCAGCCGGGCGTCGTAAAAGCGATGATAGACGGGAGTCAGCGAGAGTACGGAGACAGCTGCGAGCGCAAGAAAATGCAATTCCGGACCGGCATTCGCCCGTAGGACAACCAGCATCAACCCTACGAGAAGAATCACGAAAATGGCATACGCGACAACGTTGAAGGTCCGCGCATCAGGGAAGAAAATACTGGTAAGTGTCTGCACGTTTAGATCACCAACGGCTTGTACGTTGGCAGGTCTGGGGTCAGCGCTGCCGCCGGGACTCAAGGTGGCGGAGAGGTTCGCTCGGAGAGTTGAGGTGCAGCCGGCGCTGCGGGGATGCAGCTTAAGGATCAGACCCGCAGAGAGAAGAACCAATAGAGCGCCTGTCAAAGCCACAGCCGCATAGCGCCAATGGATTCTCTGGACAAGAAGATAAAGTACGATCAACCCCCCGATCTGGGGCTTGACAGCAAGGCTAAGCATAAACAGGACGGCCCCTAGGGGCAGGAAGCGGCTACGAAGGAAAAAATAACAGCCGATGATCACCAGCGAAATGGCGAATGCCGCCGGCTGACCCAGCACAAGGAGAATTCCGCTGGTAGCCAGAATGAAACATCCCAGTGCGGTAGCAAGCCACCGTTGCGTCCCTGGACATAGGGACAGAATAAGTCCCACAGAAGTGACGAATAGGCAGCCATTGAGTAGGAACCAGAGCAACCGGGCCGTAGGAAACCGGAGCAAGGCCAGCGGGGAAAGCACCAGGAAGGTCGAAGGCGGGTAGACGGGTACGTCGATCTCCCATGAAGGCAGTTCCGTCGGGCGGCCGCCTCCCTGAAAAAACTGCTGCTCCAGTTGCTTCGTGTCGTAGGGGTTGCAGCCATGGATCAGGCAGCGCGCCCCGGTATAAACGGGAACCAAGTCATTAGAAGCACGGAAAGCTCTGCCTGCACCAACCACAAAAAACACGATGGCGGCTATACAGAGCACCAGCAGGTGCAGGTCCGGCTTGGTCAACCTGATGGCTTCTGCGACCCTATTGGATCGTGGCATGGCAATAGCATAATGGCCGGCATAGGACCTGCATAGTGAG
This sequence comes from uncultured Acidobacteriaceae bacterium, assembly GCA_963711525.1. GTDB lineage: Bacteria > Acidobacteriota > Terriglobia > Terriglobales > Acidobacteriaceae > PALSA-350. The sequence continues at coordinate 44,188 of CAVQEO010000004.1, forward strand.
CTGGAATGTTCGCACGCTTGGCCATTGCCTCCCATTTCTCCGGACTTCCAGCACGGGGCGCCGCCAACATCCACGTCTGCGGCTTTCATTAAGTTCGCCAACGCAAAACACGTTCCACAGGAAATCCGGAGTTTCGCCGGCGCTAATTCTTTATCACCATCGGAGACCGGCTCTGCACTAAGCGGTCACGGAGCCGGAGTGAAGGCCGCTCGACCGCCCAGTAAGAGAGCTCGGCGCAAGCAAGGATAGCCAGCAGGTCCAGAGGAAAAAACTGCCCGGCTTCTACGGTAAAGATGCTCTGCCACAAGTAGAGGCTGTAAGAGATAACACCGATGTGGCGCAGGACTGGGGTGTTCAATATTCTGCCGGGAAGCGTTTCGGGTCGCTTGACCACGTAAAGAGTGATCAAGCAAATGCTGAACCCATCCAACGTCATTCCGACAAGCAGGCTATAGGCGGCATTAAAACGCGCTTGGAGCAGCGGGTCGATGAGCAAGAGAAAGAAGAGGGCGCCCGCGACGGACCATCCCCCCACCGCAGCCCGCTGCAGGCGATTGAAGCGGTCATTGAAGCGCTCATTGTCCCAGAGAAGTGCGAGCAGGCACCCAAACATAATGGTGTCGATGCTCGAGTGGAACATGCGACCCACCATTGCGCGGTGCGGCGGCGCAAGGACAAAATAGGTGACCGCACGCGACAGGGGTGAAACCAGGACGAGGAAGCACGCCAGGGAAATGGCTCTTCGTTTTCCGAGCAAAAGCAGCACGGCCGGCCAAAGAAGATAGAACTGCTCTTCAACACTGAGAGTCCAGAGGTGCTGCAGCCCTCCGAACCCTGAGCCTGGGCCTAGGTAGTAGTCCGAGGTATAGATCGCGGCGAAAAAGAAGGCGCGGAGAGGCGTATGGAATACGCCCACCAGTGCGAGTACGAAGATGATGCCCAGGTAGAGATAGAAGGGCGGGAAAATTCTGAATGCGCGGCGTAGATAAAAGCGTTTGAGCGTGATGGTACCCGTCGCGTTCAACTCCTTGAGCAGCAGGCTGGTAATGAGGAAGCCGCTGATGACGAAGAAGACCGAGACGCCGGTGTGGGCAAAAAGCAAATAGGAGCTCAGCGGAATCCTGATCCAGCGCGAGAAATTCTGACTGGAGTGGGCCACGATGACTAGAAGAATCGAAATGGCGCGCATGCCATCCAACGATGGGATGTTGCGGGCTTTATTGCTGATCTCCATGCCGGCTACTTGACCATAGGCGTGGCCACCTGCGGCGGATCACCGGATGGGGTGAGCTTTGTTATACCTGCACTAGTAAAGGTCAAATGGGTTAGTCTATGCGCAATCCGTTACGGCAACATCAGGAGCGCTCCATCCTTATATTACATACGCGAATCGAGCATCGAACGATTGTTGATCCGGTTGCTCGATATGCCGGTGTGGCTCTGGGTTCCGGGTTTGAATTTTCAAGTGCGCGGCCGCCTGGTCACGCATGATTTGCGATCATGATGATGGCCGGAGTAATAATCGAGATAAGAATATTTCCGAGTTAATCAGCTATACGGCCGTCGCCATCGGGTTGATCGTTCGGGTTCCGTCGCCGTGAGGTTTGAAGATGAGGATCGTTTCACAGTTACTTCCGTGGTCCCTCCGCTCTTGGCTGAGACGGGCTTTTGACTCTTTGTACTCAAAACCATTCGCCGACAAAGAGACCATCGGGGCCCTGTCGCAGTGGACGATCGTCACACGTGATATGCACCCCCAAGCAGTGGTTTACAGCGGTGGGGTGGGTGAGGACATCACTTTCGAGCAGGAGCTGATTCGAAGATTTGGGGTCGAGATCCACATCTTCGACCCATCCCCGGTGGCCGCGACTACGGTTGCATTTGCGCATTGTGACCGCCTTCTCTTTAGGCCCGTGGGACTTTCTGCATCCGGGAGCGCGAGGTTCACCATTGGCGGGGGCGAAGGCAACAGCACCTGGTTGAAGGCCGGCGGAGACGATGCCTTACCCTGTACGACGCTCGCCCGCGAGATGGAGGCGAATGGACATGATTACATCGATTTATTGAAGGTGGACATTGAGGGTTTCGAGTACGAGGTGCTGGAGCGCTGCATTGAGGACCGTATCCCCATCAAACAGATTTGTGTGGAGTTCCACGATTTCTTCCCGGAAATTTCGCGGACGAAGACGAAGGAAATGATCCGTGCTTTAGAGTCTCGCGGGTACGACCTCATTCACAGGCATAGGCACGATCACACGTTCCTGAAGCGCGATCAGGGACTTTAGGATATCGACCGAAGCCATCGGTTGCGGTATCGCAGCTGGATAGGCAGGATAAAATTCGATCGCCTCGGCTTTGAAAAGGACATCCTGGCGGAGTAAACAGAGCCTGCACACGTGAACGCTGATGTTCTCGGGCTGCTCTCGGCATGACATTGCTTTGCGTGAAGAAGCCGGTGCCGGAACGGAACTCTGTCCGTCATTACGGGTGAGTTTTCACCTCGGGTAACACCTATGGGGGTTACCCGAGGTGGTTCTTCTTCGCACTTCCGGACGAAGAGTGCCAAATATTTTCTGTAACACCACATTCATCTATTTGTAATCTGCAACATATCGCTTAGTCTTCGTGTCATACGTAAGTAATAGACGCGGTTGCGGAGCGTGCCAGCGAGCTAGCTCCTCAGCTTAGCAAGGAACCAACGCCCAACCTTCCCTGGAGGTGGACTTGATCCCGCTAGAGCATTCCTTACGCCAGCTGTTCCACGAAGTTGTCTCCGAGTGCTACGACTCGCGCCTGGGTTTGCGGGACGCGGAGATATCCAGTTACGTCGCCGACCTGCTTACGGAATTTTGCCGGGCCGAGAACATCTACCGTATCCGCGATGCCGCGGGCAATCCTGTGCGCGAAGTGGGAGAGATGCTGCTTGCTTCCGATCCTGTTCACGGTACAGCGTCCTCCTTCGTAGAGGAGCGGGAGCGCCGGAAACATATCGGCGACTACACCCTGTTCTTCGCCGGTATGTATCCGGAGTCGACCCATCGGTGGGGAGAGCTGCAGCGCGACAGCTTTTTCGAGATGGTGCAGGCGGGCAAAGAGAGCTACTACATCGTTTCCCAATTCGACCTCTTTGAGTACGCGCAGGAGGCTCCATTTTTCGGCCGCCTCTCGGGTTCCTTCGAGGCTTGCATCTATGGGCTGAACATGGTGCGTGGGGAACTCGACCGGCGCAAGGCAATCTCTCCGCCGCGATCCTGGGACTCGGGGCCGGCAACACAAATCATGTAAACCTTCCGGGTGCGAACGATACGCTCCCGGGATTTGCTGCCACACTGCACTGGACAGAGCGGCGTGCCAACGCCACCCAGTTCTACAGGAAATCCGGGTCTGGTGTAGCATGGGCCACCGCGCAAATGCATGTTTTGCGCGGCCGTGAAGATCAGAGAAAGAGAAGGAGAACGACGATGCTGACAACAAATTTCAGGGGCCTATTACAAAAGAGTCTGACGGTTTTGCTGGGCCTCGGTCTAGTGGCCGGGGTTGCCGCGGCGCAATTGGGCGCCAAGCGATCCAGCGTGCACGCCATGATGGCGCCGGCGGCGGCCACCCTGGTCGATATTAATTCAGCCAGTAAAGCGGATCTGAGTGCGCTGCCGGGGATCGGCGACGTCTATTCCCAGAAGATCATCGACGGCAGGCCTTATAAAGCCAAGACGGATCTGGTAAACAAGAAGATCATTCCATCAGCGACCTACACCAAGATTCGGGACAAAATCATCGCTACCCAACCGAAGAAATAGAAGGGTCCTTAGACGAAAAAAAGGGGGAGCCCGGCGGGCTCCCCCTTTTCGCGTTCGCTTAAACAGCTTGCGGTAGAGCTTCCTTCACCCGGAAACGCTGCATGTTGATGCGCAGCGCGCGCTCAATCTTGCGCAGATCGCTCTTCTCTTCCGGAGAGGCAAAGGTCGAGGCTACGCCACTGCGAGAAGCGCGACCCGTGCGGCCGACGCGGTGCACAAAGTCTTCCGCAACCTTGGGCATATCGTAGTTCACCACGTGCGCAACATGGTCTACGTCGATTCCGCGGGCAGCCACATCGGTAGCTACCAGGACCCGATGACCACCCTGGGCAAAGCTGCGCAGGGCGGCATTGCGCTGGGACTGACTACGGTCGCCATGGATGCTGGTCGCCTTCCAACCGGCATGCGCGAGCTTTTTGGCCACACGCTCCGCGCCATGCTTGGTACGGACAAAGACCAGAAAGCTTCCAGCTTCAGAACGCAGCAGGTGTTCCAGTAACGGCATCTTGCGATCCGCGCTGACTTCAAAGGTTTGCAGCTTGACGTTTTCCGCCGGCTTGAGTACTGAGCCGATTTCAATCCGTACGGGATTCTTAAGGTAGTCGCCGGCCACTTCGCGTACCGCACCCTCAAGGGTCGCTGAGTAGCAAAGCGTCTGATGCACCGGCGGGATGGTTGTCACGATGCGGCGAATGGCTGGTTTGAAGCCCATGTCGAGCATGCGATCGACCTCGTCCAACACCAGAATCTCCACCTGGTTCAGCTTGACCAGCTTTCGGTTAATAAAATCTTCCAGACGGCCGGGTGTGGCCACGATCAGCCGCGCGCCGCGGCGGATACTCTCCAGTTGCGGACCCTCGGCCATGCCGCCGACTACCAGCGCAGTGGGAAGTCCGACCAGTTGGGCGCATGCCTGTTGTACCTGCATCGCGAGCTCACGCGTGGGCAGCAGGATCAGCGCACCGGCAACTTTGGCTTGAGTTTTCTGGAGTTGCTCGATGATGGGGATAAGAAAACTGAGGGTCTTGCCGGTGCCAGTCTGCGCCGTTGCCAGTACATCCCGGCCCTCAAGCGCCGGAGGAATCGCTCCCACCTGTACCGGGGTGAGAGTAACAAAATTTGCCTTGGCCAAGCGCTGCTTGAGCGCCGCCGAAATAGGTAATGCTGAAAATTCGTTCAAAATAAGTCCCTTATTTCCGGTCTGTTGTGAGACCTGGAGTGCTTTCATCGCCTCACGGCTTCGTCCGTCCGGCGATACGATAAATAGCCCGATTGGCTCGCCCGGTCGCTGAACTAGTTCTCGACCCGTGCACCGACACGAAGATCACCGTCGGCCTCGGCCTTGAGGCTGCAGAAACTAAAGCTGACATTGTTGACTTCGTCGCGCTGTAGAGGGGGGTCTTGGCGTTCATGCCAAGCATTGCTCATACACCGCACCATGCCAGGGAAGCGCGTGCTTCCTATCGTCGCCGCGAAATTCCGTGGCGACTACGCTGAAGGGCTTGGGCGGGATCCGACCGGCTTGCTCCCCGCCCATCGGCGAAAAGGAAGAGGTCTATTGAGGGCAGCCTGGCTTGTGACGGCTAAAAGGCTGATGACCAAACAATTAAGCGCAGATTAAGAATAACATAAGCCGGGCGCAAGTCATAGCGTTGCATGGAAGTGGGCCAGTTTCGATCCACCGGGAGGGGCAATGGGTAGTGGCGCGTCTACTGGAAGAATTGCTGCTTTTGCTTCAGGTAATGCATGCGTCCCTCTACATTAGAGGGGGTAGTGGCGCTGTTCTTATATCGCCGATCAGAAAACGGATGGGCTCGCCGTCGCCGACCAACTGTACGGCACCCAGCATTGGACCGATGCCTTTATTTAGTAAGGCTCCAGCAATTTTCCCCGCCAAGTACTGGTACTTCCGGGAGGCAGACGCAGCCATTCCAAATGGAACAACGTCTTCAAAAACTATCTCAGTATTTGCGAAACCGGCATTTTTGAGAATGCTCACAACTGCGTCGCCGAGGCCCGATTCCCGCGAACCAATCACGATTATCCTTGCCGCTGGGTCAGCAAGGGGGCGCAGTTCAACGGCAAGGTCGTTCTGCTCTTTTTGGTTAAGGGAGCGGGGAGTCAAAAACTCTTGGAGATGTCGTAGCCTTTCGCTTGCAGCGTTAAGCTGCTTATCGATAAAAGCTGCCTTTATCTTGGCTTCGGTCGCTCTCGTAACAGCTTCACCTGAAGCTGTTTGTGCGGCGGATGCTGCTGAACCCGCTCTTACGGCAGAAACAACAGCGTTACCCGCCTTGGTGTCCAAAGAGTCGATGACTTTTCCGGATAGAGTGTCGTTTCTCTGCCCATATGGATATGCCGCTATCTCAGCGAGAACGGCGATAGCAAAAAAGATAATACCGAGCTTATCGAACGCCTTTTCGCGCTTCTTGCTTTCGGTCAAGTGGGCTATAGCTTCAGCGACCACGAGCAGCGCAAAAAACACCAATGCGGCACCTTCTAGCTCATTGTGGGCGCGTCTAACCGAGTCAAGCGAATTCCAATTTGGAAGACAGCTCGGAAAAAGCATCATTGTTGCGTGTGTATTTATGGCGGCGTTCATTTCGCGCCTCTTTCGTTATCGGAGCCTGTGGATTCAAACTGACCCACTACCCTGTCGCGCTTGCTCCTAGGGTCCGCCCGACCGTTGCAGGGGCATGATGGCGTTCTTGTTGTCCGGTCCTTGGGGATCGATGCGGAAGTCCCACACGGAGAGGTTTACTTCGCCCGGCCCCAGCAGTTCCATCAGCGCGTAGTCGCCAATCGTCAGCGGCTGCACCGCCGTCAACCTGATCCAGCGATTTCCTGGCAGCGCCTGAACCTTGGTCGGAATTACGTCCTCCGTCTGCGTCACCTTGCCGGCTACGCCAATCTTGATGCCGCTCACGACGCGATAATCCTTCTTGAAATTGCTGCGCACCCGCACGATGGCGTACTGACTGTTTACGGAGGAATTCTTATCCTTAGCCGATCCCAATCCGCGTGTGTCCACCGTGACCGCCGAAGAATCAGCCTCGTTGTCGTCCGCCCCGACAATGCTCACATAGAACGCGGGGTCGTTGACGTGCAGCTTGACTTTGGACTCCCAACCGGGAATCTGAACGCTCTGCTGGATGCCACCGAGGGGGTTGAGCGCACCCCGCAACACGTTGTGGCTCGTCTGGCGATCCACACTGCCTGAATTCTGGGCTAGCGCGACCAATTCCGGCTGGTCATGAAAAGTATCCAGGGCCCATATTCCATCCTGATCGGGCAGCCTTAAGCCAGGGGATACGTCCGGAGTGCGGGCCCGCGCATGCTGCTCTTCTTTATCAATTTCGGCGGCTTCAGGAATCGCCGGCGAGACAGGCGGCGGCGGGGCGGCCTGCGCGCCCGGCGCATGGTCTTTAGCCCATTGCTCGGTTGCCGCCCAATCGACCAGGTTGGCTGGCAGTTCTTCCCATTGCCCCCGCTCGGCGCTGAAGTAGCGCACCCGGTCGCCTACTTTCTGGTACTTGGTCACTACCTGGTAGGACCCATCCTTGAGGACCAGGCGCTGGTTCGGCGTCTGCGCCATGCCTGGAAGGCCGGTGGCCAGACTCGACAACAGGAGCACGAAAAGAAGGAGGATGCGCGTGGGCGACATGGCCGTGTGAATACTTTAGACGAAACTACGAGGATGACGTTGCCTTGATGGTCCGGGTGAGCGATCGCACGCGGAGTGTCCAAACTGGATGGAGAGGATTTGCCCGGGCAGTAGAAGCGTTCCAGGGGCTACGCCCCAGGTTACATTTCTGTCTTCCCTTCGTTTTCACTTCCTGCGATACTTGTATGTGCCCACCCGGTGCGCCAATTCCAACCACAATAAAAAGGTGAAGAAGCAATGTCAGCAAAGTACATCTTTGTGACGGGCGGAGTCGTGTCCAGCCTGGGGAAGGGCCTGGCCGCAGCCTCGATCGGCTGCCTGCTGGAAAGCCGCGGCTTACGCGTTAACCTGATGAAGTTCGACCCCTATCTCAACGTCGACCCTGGTACGCTTTCCCCTTTCCAGCACGGCGAGGTGTTCGTAACCGACGACGGGGCGGAAACCGATCTCGATCTGGGCCATTATGAGCGTTTCACCCATGCCCGGCTGAGCCGAGACAACAATTTGACCACCGGCCGGATCTACGAGCAGATCATCACCAAGGAGCGCCGGGGCGACTACCTGGGCAAGACGGTGCAGGTCATTCCCCACGTGACCAATGAAATCAAGAATGCCATGCGCAAAGTGGCTACCGATGCTGACGTGACCATTGTCGAGATCGGGGGAACGGTAGGCGACATCGAGTCCCTTCCCTTTCTGGAAGCGATCCGCCAGATGCGCCAGGAGTATGGACGGGATGACACGGTCTTTGTGCACGTCACCCTGGTGCCGTGGATCGGCGCCGCCCAGGAACTAAAGACCAAGCCTACGCAACACTCGGTCAAAGAACTGCTCTCCATCGGAATCCAGCCGGATATCCTGCTGTGCCGGACCGATCGCTTCCTCTCCCACGAGATCAAAAGTAAGATCGCGCTCTTCTGCAATCTCGAGGAGCGGGCCGTCATTGCCGCCAAAGACGTTGCCTCCATCTACGAGGTTCCCCTGACCTTCGCCCAGGAGGGCGTGGACAAGCTGGCGCTGAAGTATCTCCATATCGAGGCCAGGGAACCAGACCTGGCGCGCTGGAAGCAGCTGGTGGACCGTTGCTACCATCCCCGCGACGAGGTCTCGATAGGAATCGTAGGCAAATATGTCGAGTACGAAGACAGTTACAAATCGCTGAAAGAGGCGCTGGTGCACGGCGCCCTGGCCTTTGACCTGAAGCTGCGGGTTACCTGGATCGAGGCCGAGGGCCTGGAGAGCAAGCATCCCGGCGACCGGCAGTACGAGGAGCAGCTGGCAGGTTTTGACGGCATACTGGTGCCTGGCGGCTTCGGGAAGCGGGGCATTGAAGGCATGCTCAACGCTATCCGGTACGCGCGGGAGAATGACGTTCCCTACTTTGGCATCTGCCTGGGTATGCAGACGGCTTGCATCGAGTTTGCCCGCAACGTATGCGGGCTGGCGGGGGCCAGCTCCAGCGAGTTCGACCCGGCCACTCCCCACCGCGTGATCTTCAAGCTCCGTGAACTTACCGGAGTTGAAGAGATGGGCGGCACCATGCGCCTGGGCGCATGGCCGTGCGTGCTGGCGGAGGGTTCGATCGCGGCTAATTCTTATGAGGCCACCCAGATCAGTGAACGGCACCGTCATCGTTACGAGTTCAACCGGGAATATGAGGCTCTGCTCACCGGTGCCGGCCTGCGCATCACCGGCACCACGCCGGATGCGACCTACGTGGAGATTGTCGAGATCCCCGGCCACCCCTTCTTCCTGGGCTGCCAGTTCCACCCTGAGTTCAAGTCCAAGCCGCTGGAGCCGCACCCGCTGTTTCGCGCGTTTATCGCGGCTTCTTACCAGAACCGGCTGCAGTCGCACGCTCGTTCCGAGCCGGTGAAGCAGGAAGGTCATCTGACGCAGATACTGCCATGAACGACTTTGAAATCGGCGCGGTGCGGGTCGGGCCGCCCTCGCTATTCCTGATCGCAGGCCCCTGCGTGATCGAAAGCGAGACCCACGCGCGCTTTATGGCGGAGTCTATCCAGCGAATCACCAGCGATCTGAACGTTCCCTACATCTTCAAAGCCTCGTATGACAAAGCGAATCGCACTTCGGCCTCGGGCTTTCGCGGGCCAGGATTAGAGCAGGGCGTGCGTATCCTGCGCCAGATCGCAGAATCGACCGGCCTACCCGTGATCACCGACGTGCACCAGGCGGGCGATTGCGAGCGGGTGGCCGAGGCGGTGGACGTGTTGCAGATTCCCGCGTTCCTTTGCCGGCAAACCGACCTGCTGCTGGCGGCCGCCAGAACCGGACGCGCGGTCAATATAAAGAAAGGCCAGTTCGTTGCCCCCTGGGATATGAGCTACGCGGTCGAAAAAGTCACGGGGGCGGGCAATCCGCGTGTTTTGCTCACCGAACGCGGCTTCTGCTTCGGCTACAACAACCTGGTGGTGGACATGCGCTCGTTGGCCATCATGCGCAAGATTGCTCCAGTGGTCTTCGATGGGACACATTCGGTGCAGACCCCGTCCTCAGCGGGTGGTCAGTCAGGCGGGCAACCGGAATTCATTCCGGTATTGGCCCGAGCGGCGGTTGCGGCCGGGGTGGACGGGATCTTCCTGGAGGTTCATAACGATCCCGCCAATGCCAAATCTGATGGCGCCAATGCACTTAATCTCAAAGACCTTCCGCTCCTGCTGGAGAGCTTGCTAGCCATCCACGCGGCCGCCCACAAGAGGCTGTAGGAAGCAGCGTCGAATTTCGCGGGGGCGCAACATGGCCTGCGCTGCTTGGGCGGGACTTGCCGTGGGCTCTCCTAAGACAAAAGGGTTGTGGGGCATCGTAGCCCACTCAAGCCAACAGAAGGCTTGAATGGGGCACCCAAAACCTTGGTTGCCGGTCTTAAGGCATTTTTGCTAATACTGTGGTCCGGTGGGATCCAGTTATGTGCGCCATTCTTTGGCGGAATGGCGCGTCGGGTTCAGTTTCCTGGTCTACACCATTAGCAAAAATGCTCTAGGCGAGGGTGGGTATTTCTTCTGATAGCAAAAAAAGGGCCCCTCGGGTGAGGGGCCAATCTGCCTTGGTTCTCTCGTTGTGTGAGAGCTTTGATGCGGCTTTTTAGTTTTGGGGCTGCGACGCAGCATTCCGGGGGGAGGGCTGCGGGTTCGACTGCTGCGTCGCGCCTATTGGAGAACCGCCAGTTGGCGTGTTCAAAGCCGCAAGACTGTTGTGCATCAGCGTTACGTGGACCACCGTACCGTTGTTGCCCGATTCTGTTGGTTCCTCGCGCGGAGCATTGCCCATCGCAAGGCGATAAATTCTGTACACCGGCACATGATGGTCGACTACCAAGTAGCGGACGACCGCATCTGCCATAACTTGAGATTTCTGTATTCCTGCCTCGCCTCGCGCATGGGAGTATCCCTGCACTTCAACGATGTAGCCTTTTTGCCCTTGTAACTGCGTTGCCACCTGATCCAGAGCTTCTTTGGCTTTCGCATTTAGCGCGGACTGCGTCGAGCGAAAGTGAAGTTCAGTGTCGGTAATCTGCTGATACTGGTCGAGATTGCTGACCGTTGAATTCAGCTGAGTCGTCTGCGTGCTGGCCTGTTGGGCCAATTGCTGCGCTTGTCCAGCTTGGGTAGAAGCCTGCAAAGCTTGCTGATTTGCGCTGTCTGCCGTGCTCTGCGCCTGATGGATACCAGCTTGCGCACGGGCATCTACATCTTTGATATCGTTAGCGTTCTTGGCGCTGAGCTGATCGAGCTCATTCAACCTATCTTTAACTGGCGAAACTTGGCGATTGACCCACTTCTTACGAGCCAATGGATTCATCTTGCCCCAGAAGCCTTCGTTCGACTTGGTGGGCAAGGGCTGACCGGTGGCGTAAGTAGAGGAATCACTGGCGCTACCAGAAGTACTCGCAGAAGCAGGCGCTGCGGTGGGGGCGCTGGTCTGCGGAGCGCCGTTCGCCGCCGCCGGGGCTGTCTGCGCCATTCCCGGCACGCCCAAACTGGCGGCCAGCAATATTGCTGCGATAGATCCCGGGGTTGCCATACCTTTGTTCACGCTTGTCCCTTTTCGGCCCTTTGAAGCACAGCGCACAAGACTACACACACCGCTCTCTTCTGCACTTGCTTCCGACTATTGCAACTGGCTGGCCAAACGGTCGCCGATCCGAAATAATATTATCATGTCATTCATTTTAAATAACTTAGTATGGTTAACCGGGTGTGTCTTGGATATTTTTGTGGCCTGCCATAGCAGCGTAAAACGTGCACTTTTCTCTAGTCAGTACGAAAAAAATGCTCGACAGCTATCCAGCTTAGTTACCCAGGTACCCGACATCCCTTATTTGCTGTGCACGCTGATTACACGAATCTCGGGATACTGCTGGTTCCATTCCACAGGGACGGTGTCAAAAATCAGTCGAAAATCGCGTTGCTGCCTCGGCTCGATGGGAGCGGCTGAGACTGGCTCGATATCAACATAGGGGTCGCGAGTGCGGATAAGGCTGAGAGGCACTGCCAACCTTTGAGCATATTGGCCAACATCACTATGAAATCCGACCTGAACGGTGATGGCAGTGACCGTTCGATTACCGGTGTTGGTAACTTGGCCGTCGATATACGTTACTTTCGCTCCTGAAAAGCTATTGGCTTCGCTCATTTGGAGACCGCTGATGGGCAAGCTCGCGGCGTAGGGGTCGGCAGGAGCCATGCCGGTGCCGGTGGAAGGAAGGTCCGGGTTTACACGCCCGCCAACCAGGATCCAGACCCCAACGCTCACAATGGCCACCGCGGCGGCAATCACCCACGGTAGCTTCGAGGTGGCTTCGCGGGTTTGATGGGAAACAAGAAAGCCCGGCTCGTCTTCAGATTTCGGGCTGGGTGGGTCTCTTTGTTCTGGCGCCGGCATCACGGAGATTGTACCTGCCTGTGGGCACAGCTTGGAGCAGACTGGGTCAGCCGAATCGGGCTTTTTTGACTGATTGGCGCAGGTCGTTGCCGCGCATCTCGATTTCCACGCACATTTCTGCCAGGCGCGAACGCATGCGCTCACCAATGCGATCTCCGAGGGTCTCGCCCTGCATGGCGCTGCGCTGCTGAGCTAAGGCTGCAGGCGCATTGGGGTAGTTGGTAGTGATCAAGGTGGTTCGTTTGTCGTTGTAGCGCGTGTTCAGGATGAGCGCCACCGTGTCCCAGACCCAGTCTGTGGGCTTTTGCGCACCCAATTCATCCAGAATCAGCACCTCTGCCTCAAATATAGGGGCCAGGATCTGCAGTTCGGTGGTTGCTACCAGGGGATTGTAGGACTCCTGAATGCGCTTGAGCAGCTCGCGGTAATCGCAGAAGAGGCCACGGACCCCTTTGTCCAAAATCAACGCCTGGACAATGCCGACCGCCAAGTGTGTCTTCCCGATGCCCACATCTCCCGTCAGCAGGAGTCCGCGCCCTTCGGTGGTGACCGGATATCCGGCAACGAACTGACGCGCCATCATGTAGGCCGCGGCCAGCGATTGATCCGCCTGTCCATAGCCGGGTTCAAACGTATCCAGGGTGCAGTGCTCGTATCGCTTTGGGATCGCAGCCCGTTTAAGCAGCCGGGACGCTTGCAGCTGCAACCGGCATTCACACGGCTGGGCATAGCGCTCCCCATCAGGTTGGATAATCAGACGCAGGCCGGAATCTTCACAAATGGGACAAATATCGCTCATGGGGGCTATGGCAAAAATACGCTAAGGCAAGGTCCCCTCGCCAGAGCAGCGGGGTGTGGAACGACGGGCGTTCTGTGGAAAGAAAGCGAGAAATGACTTAAAATGAAGATTCGAGCCTTGTGTTGTGGGCTTGCAGGAAAGGTTTTTTGATGCCAAAACAGGGAATACATCCAAATTACAAGCAGATCCGGGTGCAGTGCGCGTGCGGCACAGCCTTTGAAACACGTTCCACCCACAAAGGCGATATCCACGTGGAAATTTGCTCCGCATGCCACCCCTTCTTCACCGGCAAGCAGAAGCTGGTCGATACGGCTGGACGTGTAGAGCGGTTCCGCCGCAAGTATGCCAAGTCCGATGCGGGTAAGTCGGACGCGGCCAAGGCTCCGGCAGCCCGGTAGAGGCTCTGGTTCCAGGAGAGGCCTCCGTGCGCGGAGGCCTTTTTCGCGTAGGCAGCCGATGAAAAAAGTGTCCATGAAGAAAAACTGGGATAACCCGCGGGAGAACAGCATGCCGGCCTCGGCTCGAGTGCCGGCGTCGGTGGTAATCGGCAATGTGCCGGTTGCTCCGGCCACTGTGCTGGCACCGATGGCCGGGGTCACGGACACGGTGTTCCGCCGTTTTATCCGCAATGCCAGCGTCTTCACTGGGCACAGCAAAGGCGAAGATCAAGCGGCCGCCGTGAGACACCTGGTGGAGACGCCGATCAGCAATCAGCAGTCTGGCTGCGGGTTGATCATGACCGAGTTCACTTCGGCTGACGGCCTGTCGCGCATGCGCGAATCGAAGCGCAAGCGGTATCTCTCTTACGACGAGGACGAGCACCCGATCTCTGCCCAGCTGTTCGGCTCCGATCCCAACACCCTGGCAGAGGCAGGCAGAATCGTTGAAGATGCGGGCTTTGATATGGTCGACCTCAATCTCGGGTGCCCCGCCAAGCGCGTGGTCAGCTGTAATGGCGGCAGCGGCCTGTTGCGCGACCTGCCCCACATTGCGACCATCTTTGCGCGTGTGCGCTCGGCAGTGCGGATTCCCTTCACGGTGAAGTTCCGCATGGGTTGGAGTGACCAGCACATTGTTTGCGTCGAGCTGGCTCGTCTGGCCCAGGAGAGCGGTTTGAATGCAGTCGCATTGCACGCGCGCACACGGGAGCAGGGTTATTCCGGCCAGGCGCGGTGGGAATATATCGCTGCGGTGAAAGACGCCGTCGACATCCCGGTGATCGGCAACGGAGATATCCGCTCCCCGGAAGATGCCTGCACCATGGTCGCGGAGACGGGATGCGATGCGGTGATGATCGGCCGCGCGGCGCCGGCTAATCCGTGGATCTTTCGCCAGATCGCCCAATACACAGCCTTCGGCAGTTACGACCAGCCAACCCCGATGGACCGATACCACATGATTCGGGATTACTTCCTCATGCTGATGGAGGAGGATGAGCCGGCAGCGATCAGCGGCAGGATGAAGCAATTCGCCTCGTGGTTCACTCATGGTGTGCCCGGGGGGGCGATTTTGCGCAAGAGCATCTATGAGGCCAAGAGCGGCGAGGCGGTGCTGGCCGCTGTCGATGCGTTCTTTGCTGCTGAGACCGAACAACTGGTCGGCGCTGGGGTCTAAAGTCGGGGCGAAAGAAAGAATTGATCCCCAGCCCTCCGGGCCTCGCTTCGATGGTGATTTTGCAGTGTCATTTCCTCCCTTAGCTTGCCACAGGCAAGTCGCCGCCTCTTAATGACAAAAAAAGCGCGTCGAGTGCTGTGGTATCCCACTCAAGCCAAAACCGGGCTTGAATGGGGCACCGCAACCTTCGTTGCGGAGGCGAGTTAAGAAAGCAATTACACCGGTAACAAAAGCTTTGGGTGCCCCATTCAAGCCGTACTTTGGCTTGAGTGGGCTAGGAGTTTCTCCCCAACCCGTTTGTCATTAGGAACGCTAGCGTAGTGCATCGGTTCGTCGATTATGGCGACCCGCCGCGCTTGCGGAAGATGACTTTTCGCTCGCTACGCCAGCCTTCGTTTAGAGCTATCAGCGTCCAGGGAATGGTGGGCGAGAGGTGTCGCAGCACAGTGTCCATCGAAGGATGGACCCGCAGCGCAGGTACGATGTAATACAAAAGCGGCGGGCGGAGCTGCAGCGGGATACCGGGGAAATATCCGTTCTGCTCCAGCTCCCCCTGTCCGCTGGAATTGCGCTGCTGCTGCAGCCAGTGGACACGGATCCAATAGTCCAATCCCTGGAGAGGAAAATGCAGATCCTCGTCCGCTTTCAACTCCAGAATTGCCAGCCGTCTATGGCGCGTAACCGTGAGCAGATCGAGCATGGCGCGATCCGCCGCCGCAAAGGCCGGCACCTGTTGGTAAAGCGTGTGCGCACCCAGGCCGTCATCGATCTCCGTAAGGTCGCCGCCTAAGGTCGACTGCAGCCACGCTTCCGGCTGCAAGCGAAACAGCGGATCACGCGCGCTGCCATGCGGATATCGACTGGCAAAGAGCCGCTGCATCAGATCCGTGAAAAGGGCTTCCGTGTCTTCCTGCAAGGGCGTTTCATTGGCGCCGGCGCCGAAGGTCAGGTTGCTCTGGCGAGCGAAAGAGTCGGAGACAAAGCCCTGGCGCACGCGCGCGAATTCCAGGCCGTAGAGGGAAAGCGTTACTTCGTGGGGGCTTCGCGCTTCAATGGTTACGCGGCTTCGCATGCCAGAGGGCAACAAGCGCAAGACGTGGGCCAAGCCATCCTGGGCTCGCTCAATCGCTGCCTCAGGGTTGAAAGCATGCACCAGGCGCATTTTCAGGTTGCCTTGGTCTGCTGTATCGATGGCTACCAAGTCTTCATCCGCGCCCAACTCGTAGAGCTCCCACTGCGCCAGCTCGCGATCGAGCCAAGCCATGCGCGCCCGCGTGGCGGTGGCGCATCCGGCAGGCAAAAGAACCTTGAGTCCCTGGCAGACTCTTTTGCCGGCAACGTGCTCCCGGCAATAGGCGAGCCAGAGAATTCCCAGGGTAAGCACGCCATCGATGGTCGCCGGGCTCTCCTCGGCATTGACGCCGATGAGCGCCCAGCATTGTTGCCCGCGTACAAGCAAGCCGCGGGCGTACGCAGGGCCAAAGCTGTGCTCCAAGTCCATCGCCGAGCGCAGGCTCTCTACTTTGTATTCATTGAAGTGGCGGGTGAGCAGCCGCTCCAGCAAAAGCAGATACCTGGTCCTGCTGAGGGCGCGGGTTGCGGGCGTCCTCTGATCGCGATCCCTTAACACCTCCAGAGATTGCGGGCGCTGTGTGCCAAGGCGCCGCACGCGGATGCGCAGCGTCTCTTTGCGCGCTTCCAAACCCACCACGGTGCGAACCATATTCCGTTCTTCCGACCAGAGATGCAGAACGCAGCGGCCATGCTCGGCTGAGATCGAGTAGTGGGCTGCCGCCATCTCGAAGAGCACACGGCCATCCTCAAGCAGTGCGGCCCGGGGATGGTCCAGGAAAAATTGCTCGAGCGAACGGGCTAGTTCAATAGGGGAAAATTCAGGTTTATGGCGGATTTCCACTTGGCGTGACTACCAGCCCATGCGGGCAGACAAGCGGGTGACGTGTGCGGTGTGGTGGCGGCCGTGCCAATCATAAAGAACGAGCACCCGCTCGAGAGTTTCCGGGCCATTTTCAGGATGCACATAGCCGCGTTTCCAGTCCTCCTCATGGAGCGAAGCGAAGAGCTGCACCCAGCGAGCATGGAGCGCCTGCAACAGATCAAGTGAGGTAGACACCGCCGCCGCGCGGGCGTCATCGAGTTCGGCCCAGCGAGTCTCCTGATAAGGAATGATCGTTGGCCAGTTTTCTGTCAAGGCGAGGCGTACCCGGACGTAGGCGTTCATGTGGCTGTCCGCAACATGGTGGACCAATTGCCGCACGGTCCATCCGCCCGGACGATAGAGAGTCTCCAGCTGTTCTTCGGAGAAGGCCGCGACCGCGGAGCGCAAACTCTGGGGCAGCCGCCGTATACCTTCGATGGCGGCGCTTCGCTCCTGTGCGGTATAAGATTCAGCTCGCCTGGGGCCACCGATGGGGTAGCGAAGCAGCGCGAGCTCTGCAGCTTCAGGATTCACACGACGATCTTAGAGCATTCTCAAGACTGAATAGCACTGAATAGCGTCAATCAGCGGGTGCGATGGCATAGTAGCCCTTGCGCGATAGCGCCTTAAGGCCATCTCCCTTTACGTTGATGTCGATTTTGCGGTACGTCCCGTCGAGCTTGGCGTTGGTTGGCGTGTAGCTGGCTACATACTGGGTGCGCAGTTCTTCCTCGATCTGGGCGAAAGCATCTTCCATCTTCTTGCCGTTGTTGCCTACATCAATAACCCGCCCGCCGGTCTCTTCCGCCATTTTCTTCATGGCCATGTCGCCGCTGTAGCCCATGGTATACATGCCTCGGCCATAGAATCCGCGATCAGCACAGAGCAGCACATAGACGATGGTATTTGCCTTCTGCGCGGCTTCGACGGCGCCCTCAAGCCTCTGAACGCTGCCCTGATCTTCGCCATCGGTCAGGATGATGATGGCCTTCCGGCCGGTCTCCTGTTGCAACTTCTCGTGCGTGGCACTGTAAACGGCATCATAGAGCAGTGTGCCCTTAGGCGCGCCCGAAGGCATGCCGCCCATGCCACCAGTTCCCACATTAATCTGCGCCTGATCCATTGCGTGAGCCAGCGCATGTGCGTTGCTGGTGTAGTCCGAGAGAAGATCGAGATTCACATCGAAGGAGATTAAGAAAGCTTCATCTTTCGACCGCAGAACGCGGCTAAGAAAGGCGGCACCGGCTTGCTGCTCCAGGGGGAGAACATTCTGCTGGCTCCCGCTGGTGTCGAGCAGGATTCCCAAGGTGAGGGGCTGGTCGGTCTCGGCGGTGAAGTTCTTGATCTTTTGCGGAGCCTTATCTTCCAGGATGTTGAAGTCATCCTTGGTGAGATGAGGGATGAGCGCGCCGTGCTTATCGTGCACGGTAAAGTACAGGCTCACCAGGTTGACGTTGACCTTCAGGGTCTCTAGCGGCTGCGACTGGTCGTCCTGATTGGGGTCACCTGCCGGTCCTTGGGGTGGTGCGTCGGGAGACGGCGCAACCTGCGCCCCGGCGTTCATGACCGCTACGCAAAGCAAGACCGCCAATAACCAAGACACGCGACGGGACGAGCAGCGAGACGCCCAAGGGAGACGACGCAAATTCATGGAGATTAGACGGAGGAACATGGCGAACGACACCTCGGAACGGAAACAGGACCAAGCCTTACAACGCCGGCAGCACGTCTGGTAATCTTATGCCTAGTGACTGCCTGAGAGATCTAGTTTTAATACTAAGTCACGACGAGTAAGTACGACTGAGGATGGCCATGAACCGAGTCGTCCGCCTGGGGGATCTTTTGGTGAGGCAGGGTGTCTTGGGAATCGTGCTGTTTTTGCCTTGCCTGCTCGCCGGGCAGCAGCAGAGCGTGCCGGATGCTCCGACACCGCAGCAGCCTGACAGTTTGGGCACGCTCACCCAGGGCGTGACGCCCGGCAAAGGATCGGAAGAGACCCCGCAAGACGCGGGAACCAATACTACCCAGGTCCCACCCGCCACGGGAACCCAGTCATCCGGCTCAGACCAGGTGCAGCAGCAACCGCCCGTCGTTGAGGAGCCTGGGCTACGCAACAAAGACATTCCCACCTTCAGCACTCGAGTCGACTACGTAACCGTGCCGGTAACGGTGCTGGACAAGAAGCATCAGCAAGTCGCGGGACTGACTTGGCGAGACTTTCAAATCTACGAGAACAACGTACGCCAGCGAATCGCATTTTTTAGTCCCGGCGACCAGGTTCCCCTCTCCGTTGCCTTGGTGATTGATCAGAGCCTGCCTCAGGACACCATGAAGAAGGTGAACGACAGCCTGGCTGCGATCCAGGGCGCCTTTACCGCAGCCGACGAGATTGCCGTGTACACCTACGCGGATGGAGTGAACAACCCTACCGATTTCACCGCCGCGCTGGGCGCGCGAGTGCCGGCCGTGCTGGCGCAGTCCAAGAAGGCGGGCGACTATATGGGTGTTCCCATCAATGGCGGTCCACTCTACGGTGGACCCACCATCAACGGTCGATCCGTGGACCCGAATCTTGATCCGCAACGGGGGAATTCCGGGTTTGGCGTCGTTCCCAAGGAAATCCACACTCTGAACGATGCCATCCTGGCCGCCGGCAAAGGTCTCTCCACCCGGCCTAAGGGTAGCCGCCGCATTATTTACGTGATCAGCGACGGCAAGGAATCGCGCAGCAAAGCCACCTTCCGCGAAGTAACGCGTTACCTGGAAAGCAACAAGATCGCGGTGTACGGAACCCTGGTAGGCGATTCTGCCACTTGGGGCCTGGGCTACCTGGACAGGTTCAAAATACCGCTGCTGCCGCTTTCGCCCGATAACATCCTGCCCCGGTACACAGATGCGACTGGCGGCCACCTCTACTCCGAGTTCTCGGAAAATGGAATTCAGCGCAGCTTCGCCGAACTGGCGGCGTTGGCGCGTACCCAGTACACCCTCGGCTACTACACTCACCTTTCGCCACTGGATGCGAAATTCCGCGTTCTTGAGGTTCGCGTGCTGCGGCCAAATGTCGATGTCGTGGCCCCGAGAGGGTATTACCCTACGGCTACAAACATGTCGCGATGACGGTAGCAGCCGTGAACCCGGGGCTGAGTTTCATTGGCCTGGGGCTGGCGGCAGCGGCTTTCTGGGGCGCCAGCGATTTTCTCGGCGGGCTCGCCACCCGCAAAGCCCACGTGGTGGGCGTGGTCGCTTTGGCCCACAGTCTCAGCCTGGGGCTACTTCTATTGGCCGCGTTGGCCACCCATTCTCCGCTACCGCCGCAGCGCTTCGCGCTCTTAGGCCTTTGTGCAGGAGCCTTCGGAGGGGTGGCTCTCATTCTCTATTACAAAGCCTTGTCGCTAGGCGAGATGGGGATCGTTACCGCGCTGACTGGGCTGCTCACGGCTCTGGTCCCGGTGGTCTATTCGTGCATCACGCAGGGCTCGCCCAAATCCACGCAAATTGCAGGCTTCGTGCTCGCGGCGGGCGCGATTGCGCTCATTGCCTACGCGCCGGCAGGTCTGCCTCGTCCCTTGGCCCTTGTCCTCGCGAGCATCGCTGGTCTTGCTTTTGGCGTGTTTTTGGTGGTTTTGAAAGTTGGCAGCGCGCATAGCCTGTTATGGCAGCTGATTTATTCCCGCGTGGCCAGCGCTACGCTGGCGGGAGGGATAGCGATCGGGATGCTGCTGCGCCCGGGTGCACATGGAGGGTTCTCAAGAGAACAGGCCAGGGAGAATCGCTTTTTGTGGATTGCTGGATCTGCCGGTGTGCTGGAGGCCACAGGGAGCTTGCTCTATATGCGCGCCGCGCGCGAAGGCCGCCTGGATGTGGCGGCGGTGCTGGCCTCACTCTACCCCGTGGTCACGATTGTTTTAGCGGCTTGGTTCTTGAAGGAGCGGAGGACGTCGAGTCAGACCCTGGGAATGGCGTTGGCATTAGGTGCCG
Organism: uncultured Acidobacteriaceae bacterium; assembly: GCA_963711525.1. Lineage (GTDB taxonomy): Bacteria > Acidobacteriota > Terriglobia > Terriglobales > Acidobacteriaceae > PALSA-350. Next base: position 64,881 of record CAVQEO010000004.1, read on the forward strand.
TTGTGCTCGTTTCCATATAGGGTCGACGGGGATGGGCCCTACTTGACTTCGCTTGTAATCTCCGGCTTCGGTGCAGGAGCGTCCTGCTTGACTGGATCCGGCGTGCCCTTGATCGCGTCTTTGAAGCCCCGCAGGCCCTCGCCTAAGCCCTTGCCAAGCTCAGGGAGCTTGCGCGGGCCGAAGAGCAAGAGTGCGATCACTAAAACAACAATGAGATGAGTCGGTGTAAGTAGTTCGCCCATGGAATTTCTCCTGGCGCTGCCGATCGCTGCTCCAATCAGCACGCCCCGGAATCTCGTCCGGTTATATTTATTGTCGCACAGCAGGCACGTGGTCCGCGCGTAGCGTGCCCACTTATAGTACGCCTTCACTCCGCTCTTCGGATGGGTGGCTGGGTCATGCCGCCGGACTTCAGTGAGCAGGAGACGGGGCGACTTAGGGCTCGCCTTTCGGCTCGGCATCGGGCTCGCCTTTCGGCTCGGCCAGACGGGCAGCGACCATCCTGTAAAAAACGGAGAGATTTTCACCTTCGCCCAGGGTCAGACGGCGGTAGACCTTCATGAGCGGATAAAGCCGGGAGCCTCGGATCAGGAGGGTGGGAACCGCGGCAACACTGCCTCCGGGATACTGCGAAAACTCCCATTCGCCGGCAAAACGTCTGCGGATCACCTCACCAAAGTAGCTGCCCCACAAACGCGTCTGGGAATCCAGATCTTCGGCCGACTGGCCGTCCAGGATCTGCTCCAGGAGATCGACCGAGGCCTCACTCAGGTCGAGGCGACGGCGATGGTCGTTCCACGCGACGCGAATGGCCTCCTCTGCATAAGAACTCATCATCGCAGCGAGGGATGCGAAGTTGCTCTCGGCCAGGTTCGTTTTATGCATTTTCGGTTCTCCGATACGCAGGCAAGCTTAGCGAGCTTTTGTTCTACCCCGGCAAACTCGCAAGCCCAGGGCTACCCCGGATTTCCTGTACGCTGCTCTAGACAGGTCTGCCTCATTGACTCCAACAAGCCCCACAGGAAATCCGGGTCCGTCCTGGGACATTTTCAGCCGTCCCCGTTCGACAGGCTCAGGGCAGGCTCTGCGGGACTGGTCCTTCCTTTCAAATCCTACCCAGGACTCACGTCCTGCGCTACTTTCAGCCGTCCCGGCGGGACTGAGTTTGTAAATGGAGTTCTCACGCAGATTCTTTAGCCTGCGCAATCCCACTGCGAGCCGTCTGACAGGAAGTGAAGTGCAATGTATCTTAAGGATTAGCCCATGATGCGGGATCTGCGGAGGTTTGGTTGAAGGTAATTGGTATCGCTGCACGGAAGTGGGGAACCGCGGCCGTCCTTTTGAGTGTAGGTTTCTTGAGTATGGGCAGGATCGCCGACGCACAGGTCGTTCCCCCTGCGCAAACGATCCCTGAAGCACCCTCCCTCCAGAATGAGACCCTGAAACCTCTGGATTATCGGAATAAGTACGATCTTTATGGCGGCGTTGCCTTTTCCCATTTCAACGCTGGGCCGGCCCTGATCCCCGGGGCAAATCTGGGCGGCTTCGATATTCAGGGCACGATGTGGCCGAAGATGCGGATAGGCATAACCGCCAATATTCGTGGCTACTACGGAACTTCAGGAGTGGTTCCCAACCCGTACAACATCCACGGTCCGTTCGTTTACGAGCACATGTTCATGGGTGGAGCTTCGTTCCGCGGTCCCAAGAACGAACACGCCGCCTTGACTTTCCATGCCCTGGCGGGAGGCTCCTATGGCGTCTTTAACTCCGCCATAAACTCCGGGCTCACTGGACCCAACCTGGGGCTCTTCAACAACGGCTTCACGCTGGCCACGGCACTGGGTGGATCGCTTGACCTGAACCGCTCGCCGAAGCTATCCCTGAGACTCTCTCCGGATTACCTGCTAACACGCTTTGGGGGAGTATCGCAGAACGAATTTGCCATCTCCGTGGGCGTTCTGTATCGACTGAGCAAAATGCGCAAGTAAGCTGGATGCGGCAGATTGTAGCCGTACCGGTTGCTTGAGGCGGACGCGCGCTGGTGCAGAAATCGGGTGAATTGCCCGGGTGGTTTCCTGGCTGAGCGATTCTCGATCGACATCCTCGGCCGCTGCAGTGCTTGCCAGACCAAGAGCTAACGACTCAGGGCCTTCCGTGGGGAAGCCATTGCGGCTTCCAGGTGGTCTGGGCAAGCCACTCAATCGGTTCGATCATCGCTGCGATGGCTCGCGTCAAATGAGGAAAGTCGATGCGGCCGATTTCGTCGCTGGGCTTGTGGTAGTCGGCATGCAGGCCGAAGCTGGAGATGGTGTGGGCAATGATGCCCCGGCGGGCAAGACTGTAGTTGTCGGAGCGGCGAAAGAAGTTTTGCGCGGGATGGGGATCGGGTACCAAAGGGGCGCCGTGGCGCACCAGCTCCGGGCCCAGGTCGCTGCGGTTGAAACCGGTGAGCCATAGACCGTCCCGGGGCAAGGCCGGGTCACGGCGGCCGATCATTTCAAATTCCAGATTGGCAACGATTCGGCCGAGCGGCAGAGGCGGATGGTCAAGAAAGTATCGATTGCCATAACCTCCGATCTCTTCTGAGCCAAAGAGGACGAAGAGGATGGTGCGCGGGGGGCGGGGAGCTGCGGCAAACGCGCGCGCCAGTTCGATCACCGCGGTGGTTCCAGAAGCATCGTCATCGGCCCCGTTATAAATCCGGTCGCCGCTGATGCTGGGCCCAATCCCGAGGTGATCAAGATGCGCGGTCAGCAGGATGACGTCTTTGCCGGCAACCGGACCGGAGCCGCGCAGGATGCCCACCACGTTCCAGGTCTCGGTTCTCGGCCCGGGCGCAAACCCCTGCAGGCTGCGGGCGACATTGGGCGGTAGAGGATTGGGGAGGGGCGCCTTTTCGATGAAGGTGCCATTATCGCCGCCCGGTTCCAAGCCAAAACCCGCGAACAGCGACGCGGCATAGAGGGCGGCTAAATGCTCGTCGCGGGTGGCACTGCCTCGTCCCTGAAGTTCGTCGGAAGCAAGGAAGCTCATGTCTCCCCGGATGCAAGGGATGCAGAGCTCTGCATGAGGCGGCTTCACCCTCTGGCCATGGCATGCGGTTACGCCGAGCAACGTGGCACACAGAACCGCACGGGATAACGAACCCATGGGGAAAGTATAATGGAGCTCTTCCAGGTACTCGTGCCCTGAGCGGATGCCAGCACCAGATCGTCTGGTGCTTGGAAACAACCCCCGTCACTTTGCGGGTAAGGGAAATTGCATGCGCCGAATTCCGGCTTTGTTGTTTTGTTTGTTGCTCCTTGGCCTGACGAGCGGGTGTGATTTTTTCACTTCTCAGAACAACCCTTGCACCAACTGCACTACCACGGGCGACTATCTTTACGTCGCCAATGCAGCCAACACGTTCATTGCCGGATTCGGCGTCGGTACCACTGGAGCGCTTTCGGTTCTCAACGGCTCACCCTACAACAACGGGATCGCTGCGCAATCTCTGGCAATCACGCCCACCAATACCTGGCTATACGCATCAACCACCAATGGCATCTACGCCTACCTGATCAACAGCGATGGGTCAATTACCGTTGGGAATAACGGCAGTCCCGTGGCGCAGGATGTGGTGGCCACGGCGATGCAGGTGGACAGCACCGGAAACTACCTGCTCGCAGCCGGCATTGGAATTTCGCTTGGGGCCCAGGCGATTGGTATTTACCAGATCAACACCTCGACCGGCGTGTTGACGGCGCTCACCGGTTCTCCTCTGGCCCTCTACACCGGTAACGCCAGCACTGCGACCGTGGTGACACCTACAGGAATGCTGATCACCCCCAACAATTCGTACGTCTACGTCTCGCTCCAGGCGCTGGGAGTACAGGTGCTGACGCTCGGTACCGGGGGTGGTCTCAGCACCGGCAACACAGCCACGTTTCTGCCGCCCCTAAGCACCTCCACCGGGCCGCAAGATTATGGGTTGGCCAGTGATCCCAATTCCAAATTTCTATTTGTGGCCGAATACAATACGGGACTGCGGGTCTTTAGTATTGGCACCAATGGCACGCTCAATGAAATCTCCGGTTCGCCCTACGCCACCGGCACGGGACCAAACGGAGTCACGCTGGACACGACGGGAAGCTACGTTTACGTCGCCAACAAGGGAAGCAACAACATCAGCGCGTTCTCGCTCACTGCGGCCTCGGGTAAGCTGGCCGCGATTTCAGGCTCCCCTTTCAGTTCGGGTGGGCAGCTGCCCCTCGCTATGGTTAATGAAAATCAGAAGCTATTTCTGGCCGTGATCAATTACGGCACTAGCGCTACCTCGGGCAATATCGACCTGCAGCTTTTTAAATTCGACACCACGACAGATGGCAAGCTGGACCCGGTTTCTACCGCGACCACAGGCACTGATCCAACCTATCCTACCGCCATCGCAGCCACGTTCTAGTGTAGTAGGTCGCGGAGCGAAACCACGAAGCGAATCAACGACGGGAGGCGAGCGGCTTTGCAGATTGAGAACGACTTGGCTTCTAACTGAAGAGTCCGTTGAGACCATTGGGAAAGAAGACCCCGGTGTATTTGGCGCCGGATGCGGGAATATTCACATCACCGGTAACGATGTTGAGGACTTGCGTTGTGCTGCGGCTGTAAGTCTTGGAGTAGTTGGGTGAACTGGTCTGCGCGTCGACGATCGTAGAACCCGTCTCGGCGAAAGGCTGGACAAAGACGGTCTGAAGACCGACACCGATGTCATCCACGGTACTGCTTCCATCCAGCTTCATGCGGACAGCAGAGATCTGCTGGGTATAACCCTGGAGTCCAACTTTTCCGGTTGGATCCGCAATGAAGATTGAGGTGCGGACCAGCCCAGCATGATACGCCTCAACGCCAAGGATGCCCGCTGCCGCCGCCAGGTTGGCCGGCACTGTTAGCAGAGGGGCAGCACCGCTGTATGCAGTGACGCCAACATCCTCGAAGATATATGCGCCAATCAGGAAGTCCAGATCGTTAGCGAAGGGATCGAAGCTGGCGCCGATGCCGGCCGCAGTTGCCAAGGTGTTGAAGCTGTTGTAAAGGTCGAGATTTGGCTGGGCCACGGCAGAGCTTCCCAGCGCACCGCGCAGGAAGGTTACGTGGTTGCGCTCCTCCTGAGCAGTTTCGGTGGCATACGCCTGAATGGCAGGAAGCGTCCAGGGAACGAGACAGGCGGTTGGGCCGCCGCTCTTGGTGACCACCCTGCCGCCCCCCGTGGTTGCTGTGCCCGCGCCAATTCCGAGCCCAACCTGATCGATTGTCTTGCCCGTCGTTGCCAGCGTATAGAACTGTGACTCGAGATACTCCAGATTGAGCGCGAAGTTGAGGATGTCGGAATCGGTATAGGCGGGAGCGGACTGAGCTTCTGCCAGTTTGACACCCGCAAAGGCAAGGCCGGCGAGAGCAGCCCCACTAAGGGCGAGCATCTTCCGGCGACTGTTGACGATCACTTCATCTAACTGCTGTGTTTCAAAGGTTGCCATGGTTCTCCATCCTTAGCTAGCGGTTACGCTGATGTTGCCGGTCATTCCACTGGGGAAGAAGCCGCCCCCCTTGACGCCCGCGCCTGGAGGTGCGGCATAGACGATATGGAGAACCTGGTCTGTGGTGCGTGAGTACGCGATCGAGTTCGTCGAATCGCAGGCGACGATACTGCTTGCCGGCATATAAGCGGTGGGAACAAAGGGAACCGCATAGGGTGGAAGCGGAGTGGGAGCGGTCTCATTTCCGCCGCCCAAACTCGCGCGTAGCTTGCTTATCTGCTGTGCGTAGGTCACGTACATGTTGTTCGGCGTGACCAGCGAGGATGTTGTGGTCGCGCTCGCAATTGAGTCGGCGATCAACAGGGTACGTATTTCGGCGGCATGGTAGGCCTCCACAGCGAGGATAGACGCTGCGGCGGCAAGGTAGGTTTTACCCGTAGTTGTGTTGCTGAGAAGTCCGGCTGCACCATGATATGCGGTAACGCCGACGTCCTCAAAAACGAAGGCGCCCACTAGAAAAGCCTCGTAGCTTACGAACGGATTGAAGCTCGAGCCAATGCCGGCCGCTGAGGCGGCGGCATTGAAGCTGTTCATCAGGTCGATATCCGGCCGAGTGACAGCATCCGAGCTAAGCGCCGAGCGAAGGAAGCGGACGTGGTCGAGCTCATTCTGTGCAATCTCGTAGATATATTGCTGCTGCGCCGGGGTCAAATTTGGAACCACGGTTGTGGAAGGAACAACAACGGTGGTTGTGGCGTTGCCCGTATCAGTGGCCGAAAGTCCATTGCCGGTCGACGCACGAAGATAGTATTCAGCTTCCAGATACTCGAGGTTCAGGGCAAAATTCAAATAATCGCTGTCGCCGAGAACAACCGGGGCTGGGGTAGGTGTTGGTGTGGGGGTTGGAGCCGGGGTCGAATTGCCGCCGCACCCGGCAACTACCGCGACCGCGGCAGCAGCTCCTGAACGGGCCATGAAACTTCGACGAGACATAGCCTTATCGATGAGCTCAGTCAATTTTTTATCCACTAGAGACCTTTCCTACCTGAAATCAAGGACACCAGCCCAATCGGGCTGCTCCCTCGCTGATTTAATAACGCAGCGGATTCCCTATCGGATTGCTGGATTGGCTTTTTTGGGGAGAATGTTCCGCTACAACGAAAGTGTCATATTGGTTCGATGGCTACTCTTCCTTCCCGGAGCGAACAACACAGACAGAGGCCATTTTGAGAATTGCGGAGCTAGTTGATTTTTGGGAACGTACAACCCCAGGGCTATTTCCCGTTAATGTCGTGACTGTTGAGGATAGAAATAGGATTTTGCGCGTATGCGAAAGCAGTCTTTTCATCAAAAAAAGCCGCTCCCGGGTGAACTCGGGGATGCATCGCAATAGGAAATCCGGTCTAATGGTGACAGGGAGACCCTGCCTCTCATATGTTTGCTGCTTTGTCGCTCCTTCGCCGCGCCGGCCTGCGTTTCCTGTTTGGCTCCGCAATATGCGTCGCTTTGATTACCGCTCTGGCTGGTTGCAATCGTTTGCGCGAGCGCTCCAAGCCGGAGATGGTCTACGTAGTGGCCAAGCAGACCTATCTAAGAGACCGGGTTGCCGCCGTGTCGAATCGCGTCGCTCTGGTTACGAATGGAGAGCCGCTCGAGGTAGTCGAGCACGGGCGCCGATTCCTGAGGACCAAGACCAGCAAGGGTGAGGTAGGCTGGATCGAAGACCACATGGTCATCGACCAGGCGATCTATAGCCAGTTTGCCGCGCTTCAGCAACAGCACGCGCATGATCCTGTGGTGGCTACTGCTGTTCTGCGCGACGATCTTTACCTGCACGTGAAACCAGGCCGCGACACCGACCGATTTTATTTGCTGCCGGAAAATCAAAAGCTACAGTTGTTGATACGTGCTTCCGTGCCCAAGCCGGTACCGCCTCAAGGCTTTCTGGCCGCACCCCGGCCGGCAGCAACGGCTAAAGGGAAGCAGGCGGCCGCAAAGGCCACCCCGGCGGGAGAACCCGCTGTTCCGATGGAGGATTGGTGGTTGGTGCGAGACAGCGGCGGCCAGGTAGGCTGGTTGCTCGCGCGCCGTCTGGATGTGGATGTTCCCGACGAGATTGCCGGATATTCCGAAGGGCAGAAGATTGTCGGCGCCTATATGCTGACCAAGGTTTACGACCCTGACTCCTCGCTGCCCGACAAGCTGGTACCTGAATACGTTTCGGTGACGAATGCCTACAAGGACGGTCTTGCATACGACTTTGACCAGGTGAGGGTTTTTACCTGGAACGTGAAAAAGCATCGCTACGAGACAGCCTACCGGCAGCGCAACATCGAGGGCTATCTTCCAGTCACGATCAGCCAGGGCAAGACTAGCCAGGGCCAGCCGGTTCCGATGTTCTCGATCACGGTCGCGACTAGTGACGCCGTCAAAGTGGATCCGCTCACCGGAGCGGCTCGGCCGGTCGACACCAGCACCTTGAGCTATCAATTGGAATCGGGCATGGTGAAGCGGCTAACGCCCAGTGGGCCGCCGGGATCGGCTCCAATCGCCGTCAAGCCACAGGCAGCCCAGGTACACGCGCATAGCCATCACGCCAAGAAAAAAGGCGGCGGGGGGTAGGCTGCCTGGCTTGTTCTCTAAGCGGGGAGTCTCCATTCAGCTGAAGAAATCCGCAATGGCGGCAACGACGATTTCTTGTTCCTCAAAGGTGAGTTGGGGAAAGATGGGCACCGCCAATACTTCGGCTGCGGCGCGCTCACTCTCGGGAAAGGCCCCGGCGGGGTATCCCAGGCTACGCAAGGCCGGCTGCTGATGTAGCGCCAGGGGGTAGTAAACCTCTGATTCCACTCCCTTGCCACGGAGAAAGTCCTTCAGCTCGTCGCGCCGGCGAACGCGGATGACGTATTGGTGGAAGACGTGCGTGGCCTTGGATCTGGTCTTGGGAAGGACCACGCCTTTTTGCGGATAAGGCCCAGGCTCAACCAAACCCGCCTGCTCGAAAAGCACCCGATAGTTTTCGGCTAAGGCGCGACGCTCCGCGTTCCATTGGTCGATAAAACCGAGCTTCACCAGCAAGACCGCGGCCTGCAGTGTATCCATGCGGCTGTTCCAACCAACTTCATCGTGCCGGTAGCGCTGGCGCATGCCGTGGGACCGCAAGAGGCGGGCGCGCTGGGCAATGGACTCTGCCGCCGTGGTGACCATGCCGGCGTCGCCGCTGGCGCTGAGGTTCTTGGTAGGGTAGAAGCTGAAGGCGGCCGCGTCTCCCAATGCGCCTGCCATGCGCCCATCCCAGGAGGCTCCGAATGCCTGGGCAGCATCTTCAACCAGCAACACGTCGTATTCCTGCTTCAGTCGAGCGAAGCAGTCCCAGTCGACGGTCTGGCCGTAGAGGTGAACGGGCAGAAGCGCACGAACGGCAGGGCCGGTGGCTGATTCCAGGCATGCCCTGGTGGCAGCGGGATCGAGGTTGAACGTCTCCGGATCAATATCCACGAGCAGGGGCTGAGCCCCGGAACGCAGAATCGCGCTGACGGTCGAGAAGAAGCTGAAGCTGGTCGTGATGACCGCATCGCCGGCGCCGACGCCCGCCCCTTCGAGCGCTAACCACAGGGCATCTGTGCCGGAAGAGCAGCCGATGGCATGGGCCACGCCACATTTTTCCGCGGCAGCGCGCTCAAATTCCGCTACCTGGGGGCCCAAAATGAATTTCTGCGAAGACAGAACGGCCTCCACGGCCTTGAGCAGCAAAGGACCGAGGAGGCGATATTCTCGCGAAAGGTCGAGAATCGGGACAAGCATCGGGACGACATTCGACGCCGGGACCGGCAATCTCAGCGCGGAACCGCCAGCAGGGAGATTGGCCGCACCTGCGTTGCCGGCAGCCCCGTACGGGGCAGTTTCCTTCGTGTCTCCCACGTAGGTAATGTTAGCAGCGCCCAAATCCATAAACCACGGACAGCCAACTTGCATCTAAGGGAAGGTTGCCGCGGGCCAGATGGCCGCGCTGATGCTTTTTAACCCCTTCGGCCTTGTTGGGTTCGGGCGCAGCCCGGCAAGGCGTGTAAACTTCGAGTAGCAGGATTTGAGCGCTTCCGGCTCAGAGCCCAACTTTGCAGTAGTTGCAAGAGCTTGACCATTTTCCATAACGCAATTCGACATCGCAGGAATTGGAGATCGGCACATGGACAATAAGCCGGCACAGAACATCCAGGACACGTTTCTGAATACGGTCCGGAAAGATAAAACTCCGATCACGATATACCTGGTCAGCGGAGTCAAACTCACAGGCAAAATACGCTCGTTCGACAAGTACTCCGTGTTGCTTGAAAACAACAGTCAAGAACAATTGATTTTCAAGCATGCCATCTCAACGGTGGTGAGCACGCGGTCTGTGCTGCACAGCGATCATCGTCCGGTTACTGGCGTAGGTCATCCTCCTACGAGCGCTCCTGGCCCCGGCGGTTTATCGGTGCGCCCGGAGAGCGCGGTGGCAGAAGGCTAGCGGCCTGCCAGACCGGAAATGCGGTTAGAAGCATCCGCTGCGGTCCGGTTTCACGGCTTCAAAGTTCCGCGGTTTCCAAGCTGCGCGGCTTAAGGGGAAGTGTGCGCCGCCTCGCGATGTCGTGTGGGTTCGCGCCTTGGACTGTACCTCACGAATGAGGATCTTCTGAAAAACACCGGCGTTCAGGCGGATCGAGCGCTCCTGGTCGGAGTCGAATTCATCTCCCGGCCACAGGCATTACCGCGCTCCGCTGCCTTGGCACGGGAAGCAGCCAAGCTTGCCAGCACCGCGGCCGACGCGGAGGCAACGGCGCATCACTCTGCGGACGGCAATGCGGCCTTCGCAGAATTTCGCTGCCTGGTAGCCGGAGCTGGGGCAGAAGTGGTCGCGGAAGTATTCCAGCGAAGGCCCAGGCCCGATCCGGCCACGCTGGTTGGCAAGGGTAAGGTGAAAGAGATCACCGCTGTTGCGGAGTCGGCAGGGGCCACCCTGATCCTCTTCGATCACGACCTCACGCCCACCCAACTCAGGAATCTTGAACGCGCACTCCCCGTCCGTGTGGTGGATCGTACCCAGCTTATCCTGGACATTTTCGCCCGCCACGCGCGCAGCCGGGAGGGTCAGCTTCAGGTAGAGCTGGCGCAGTTGGAGTACATGTTACCCAGGCTCACCGGACGGGGGGCTGCGATGTCCCAGCTGGGCGGCGGGATCGGGAGCCGGGGGCCCGGCGAAACGCAACTCGAGACCGACCGGCGCAAGATCCAACGCCGGCTGCTGCAGCTTAAGCGGGAGCTGGAGGACGTGCGCCGGGTGCGCACACAGCAGCGCCACCGTCGCGCCGCGGTGCCCGTGCCTACCATTGCCTTGGTCGGCTATACCAATGCGGGCAAGAGCACTCTCTTTAACCGGCTCACCGACGCCGGTGTGCTGGCTTCATCGCGAATGTTTTCCACCCTCGACCCCAAGCTGCGCGCCCTGGTGTTGCCCTCGCGAAGAAAAGTTCTCTTGTCGGACACGGTCGGCTTCATTCGCAATCTGCCGCACACCCTCATTACTTCGTTCCGAGCCACTTTGGAAGAGGTAGAGAAGGCAGAAGTGCTGCTTCACGTGCAGGATTGTTCGAGCCCTGAGCGCGAACAACAGAAAGAGGAAGTGGAAAAGGTGCTGGCCGAGTTGGGCTCGATGGGCAAGCCGATTATTTCGGTTCTGAACAAGATCGATCGATTGCCGCCGGCAGAACGCTCGGCATGCATAACCGGCGAGTGGACGGCGGGGGTCTCAGCACAAACGGGGGAAGGAATTTCTCACTTGCTTGAGCTCATGGATCGAGCCCTTACGGCGGACCCTATTGTCGAGGAGGAGTTCCTGGTTCCACAGCGGGAGGGGGCAGTGCTGGCGGCGCTCGATGCGGGAGCCTTGATCTTCAAGCGGAAGTTTTCAGGCGATCTGGTTGACCTGGCAGTTGCCGGCCCAGCATCGTTGCTGGCGCGCTATCGGCAGTACAGGCACTCGCAAATAGCGCCTAAAGCAGGGACGGGCCGGGGAAGTGGGAGCGGAGCGATTTCCCACGAGACCGGCCCCGTCTGACCCTGATCTGGGTCGAGGAAGTAACCAAAGTATACGCTTTAGTGGGACGCGTCACAAAGAAGAAATCGTACCGGAAGACGTTGACCTTTTGGCTGCAAAAGCCACATTTCCGGGGTTACAAGCACGCCTCATTTGGCACCTTGGGTCGCTTTTGGTCTTTTTTTCGATGCAGTCGCAACCTGAGCCCGGTTAGCTCTGCCTTGGCTCGCCAGGCGGCAGGCAGGCCGGGGCCATGATGGCTGAGGTTTGACAGGCAAATTTCGCCTCTGTTAAAAACAAGCATCCCGGCTGTCACTACCGGCTCTCCGCTCACAATCTACACATATACTGAACATTTGGCATGGACGAGACCTTACATCAACTCGAAGGACTACTGCTCGGCTCTGTACCGACCATCTTTCTATTCCTTTTGCTCGTTATCCTTTACCGGTTATTGGTTTACGGCCCCTTGACGCGAGTGCTGAACGAGCGGCGGGAGCGTACCGAAGGGGCGATCGAACAGGCGAATACGGCGATGGCGGCTGCCGCCGCCAAGACCCAGGAGTACGAGGCGCAACTGCGGGCTGCGCGTTCCCGGATCTTCCAGGCGCGGCAACTGAAGCTGCAGCAATGGACTCGCCAACGAGACAGCGCGGTTGCAGATGCCCACGCAGCGGCCCAACGGCACGTGGAAGAGGCCAAATCAGCCTTGCGGGCACAAGCTAACGCCAGCCATCACACCCTCGAAGACTCGATCGACGAGCTTGCCGGTGAGATTCTTGCGGCCGTGCTCCCGAAAAGCAGTGCGGCAGCGGGGAGAGCCCGTTGAACTTCTCCCGCTCCCCCTTCTTTTTGCTTTTCCTGCTGTGCTTAGGTGGCGCACTCTGCCTACCCGCAACGGCTTCATGGGCCTTGCAGGCTGTTTCCCCGGCCGTGGGGGCCTCTCAACCCGACAAACAGCAGGCAAGCACTCCGGGTGCCGACAACCCAAAACAGGAATCAGACCAGGAAACAGGCAATGATGTTTATCGCCACTCGGCCTCAGTAGAGTGGCTCGGGCGTTGGTTACACCTGGATAAGGAGTCTGCGGCGCGCCTGTTCGAATACTTGAACTTCGCCATCCTGGCCGGCGCGATTTTGTATGGGCTGTCGAAATACCTGCCCAAGACCTTTCGGGAAAACCGGAAAAACATCCAGCAACGGCTGCTGGATGCGCGGACGGCGACCGAAGAGGCCCATGAGCGTCTGGCTGCCATTGAGCAGAGACTCGGGCGTTTGGATGAGGAGATCGCGGCCATCAGCAAGCAGGCGGAGAAGGATAGCGTGGGGGACGAAGCGCGCATCAAGGCCACAATCGAAGAAGAACGGCGGCGGATCGTCGACGCCGCCAGCAAAGATATTGCCGCAGCGGCCAGCGCGGCCCAGAGGGATCTCAAGCGGTTTGCCGCGGGGTTAGCCGTGGATCGTGCGGCCCAGAGAATCGTGCTGACAGAAGACGATGATCGCGGACTGCTGCAGGAGTTTGCCCAAAGCCTGGCGCAACACGCCCAAGGCAGAGGGGAAAGCTGATGTCAGTTTTCGCCGCGCGTTATGCCCGTGCTTTGGCCGATGTGGTGTTGGACGCGAAATTGAACACGGCCGAGGTTGAGCAGCAGCTCAAAGATTTTGCGGCCACGTTCGCCGGCAGCAAGGATCTTAGAGAGTTATTGCTGAATCCTTCCATCTCCGCCAAGAAGAGGGTGGCGATCCTTGACAAGATCAACGGCCGGGTCGGCTGCGGGCCCAAGGTGCGAAATTTTCTGGCGGTTCTGATCAGGCACGAACGGCTTGGCGCGTTGGACGAAATTCTTGAGGAGTACCGGCAGGAGATGAACCGGCGTTTGTCGATCTCCGATGCCGAGGTGGTAACGGCGCGCCCACTCGCAGATCAGGAGCGGGTAAAGCTGGAGGGGCAGGTCACAGCGCTGGCCGGCAACCGGGTCATCGCAACTTTCCGCGAGGACAAATCGCTGATCGGCGGAGCGATTGTGCGCATCGGAAGCACCATCTATGACGGCTCGGTGCGGGGCCGTTTAGAACGCTTGAAAGAGCGGCTGGTTTCCAGCTAACGCCGATAATCAACGCGCCGGTCGAGCAGAACGGGGCAATCACACGCAATTGAGAATTGACGGAAGAACGGTATGGCTCAGATCAACGCAGACGAGATCACGCAGCTCCTGAAGGAGCAGATTCAAAACTACGACGCAGAGATCAGCGTCGACGAAGTAGGAACCATCATTTCCCTGGGCGACGGAATCGCCCGTCTCCATGGGCTGGACAAGGCCATGGCGGGAGAGATGTTGAAATTTCCCCACGGAGTCGAAGGCCTGGCGATGAACCTCGACGAGGATCAGGTCGGCTGCGTCATCCTGGGCGATTACACCATTCTGCGCGAGGGAGACGAGGTCAAGCGCAGCGGCGAGATCATGAGTGTTCCCGTGGGCAACGGGCTCATTGGCCGTGTGGTCAACGCGCTCGGCCAGCCGATCGACAACCGGGGGCCCATTGCGGGAACAGAGCTGGCGCCCATCGAGCGGATCGCTCCAGGGGTGGTGGACCGGCAGGGAGTGCGGGAGCCCATGTCGACCGGTCTCAAGGCCATCGACAGCATGATCCCTATTGGCCGCGGGCAGCGCGAACTGATCATCGGCGACAGGCAGACGGGAAAGACCGCGGTAGCGCTCGATACCATTATCAACAGCGCCAAGAACAACCTGATCTGTATCTACTGCGCGATTGGGCAGAAGCGATCCTCGGTCGCCCAGGTGGTGCAAACGCTGGCCGAGCATGGGGCAATGGACTACACCATCGTGGTTTCTGCCTCGGCTTCAGAGCCTGCGCCGATGCAGTACCTGGCCCCGTATGCCGCCACCAGCATGGGCGAGTTCTTCCGGGATAACGGCCGCCACGCGCTCATCATTTACGACGACCTCTCCAAGCACGCCGTGGCCTATCGTGAGATTTCGCTGCTGCTGCGTCGTCCTCCGGGACGCGAAGCCTATCCCGGCGATGTGTTCTACCTTCACTCGCGCCTGCTGGAGCGTTCGGCCAAGATGAGCGACGCGAAGGGTGGAGGCTCGCTGACCGCGCTACCCATCATCGAGACTCAGGCGGGCGACGTCTCCGCATACATTCCGACAAACGTCATCTCGATCACCGATGGGCAGATTTATCTCGAGACGGATCTGTTCAACTCCGGCGTTCGCCCGGCGGTGAATGTGGGCCTTTCTGTCAGCCGTGTCGGTGGCAGCGCCCAGATCAAGGCCATGCGCCAGGTGGCGGGAACCTTGAAGCTTGACCTGGCGCAGTTCAGAGAGCTGGCCGCGTTCGCGCAATTCGGCAGCGACCTGGACAAGGTCACGCAGAACCAGCTCAACCGCGGCCAGCGGCTTACCGAGATTTTGAAGCAGCCGCAGTTTTCTCCCCTGCCCACGGAGAAGCAGATCATCATCATCTACGCCGGCACCAATGGCTTTCTCGACGACCTGAAGATTGAAGAGATCCACAGCTTTGAGTTGGGACTCTATCCTTATCTGGATTCGGCACAGTCTGAGTTACTGAAGGATATTGTGTCTAAAAAGTCGCTCGACGATGATCTAAAGAACCGCATCAAAGCAGCCCTGGAAGAATACAAAGCGAATTTTTTTGCCGGGCATGGGGATGCGAAGCTGAAAGAGTCTTCAGTGAAACCGCTCTCAGAAGACGAGAAGAAGAAAGCAGCAGAAAAGAAAACCGCATAAACCATGGCCAACGTCCTCGATTTACGGCGGCGCATTCGCAGTGTAAAAAGCACGCGCCAGATCACCAAGGCAATGAAGATGATTGCCGCAGCCAAGCTGCGCCGTGCACAGGAGCGCGCGATTTCTGCGCGTCCCTACGCTCAGATGCTGGCCAGCGTCATCGGTTCGTTGATGCGGCATATCGATCTGTATGATCCGTCGACTGGCGAGGTGCGGCATCCACTGCTGCTGGAGCGCGAAGAGAACCGGGTATTGCTGGTCGTGGTTTCTGGAGATAAAGGGTTCGCCGGAGCGTTCAACGGCAATATCGCCAAGGCTACGTTCCGTTTTATCGCCGACACCGCGGATGGAGAGATCGACATAGCCGCGATCGGCCGCAAAGGCCGGGATCTTTTTCGACGCCGCTATGGCAGCGCGACATTCATAGAGGAAGGAGCCGAGCCCAACGATGCCGATCGTGAGAAGCGCATGGCCGGCGCCACGAGCGAACCGCCCGACATCAAGCGCCGCGGGGAACGCAAGGATCGGATCGAGGTAGCGGGAGACTATCCCGGCATGTTGGATAAGCCCAGCTTCGACCGTGCAGCCGAGTTAGGGCGCGAGATTGTCCACCGTTACATAGAGCAGGAGATCGACGCTGCCTACGTGGTCTACAACGAATTTAAATCCGTGATTGCCCAGCGGGTGGTGGTGGAGCGCATTCTGCCCATCATGAAAGTGGGAGAGCAGAACGTCGAGCAGGCGGTAGAGATGACCCAGGAGGAGCGCGAGCAGGCGGCAATGGCAGCGGCATCCGCGGGCATAAGCCTCAAAGAGGCGGACACCGAGGAAGCTGACCGGGAAGCGAAGACTTTCGGGACTGCGGAAGTAGACTACATCTACGAGCAGCCACCGCGGGAGTTGCTGGATGGCCTGCTGCGGCAGTATGTCACCACCCAGATCTATCACGCGGTGATCGAGTCCACCGCCGCGGAGCAGGCCGCGCGCATGACGGCCATGGATGCGGCTACGAATAACGCCTCGGAGATGATCGATTCGCTGACCCTCACCATGAACCGGGTCCGTCAGGCGGCGATCACTAAAGAGATTATCGAGATTGTCAGCGGTGCGGCAGCTCTTTGAGCACAGCGCGATAGGAAAGAAATTTATGGCAGAAAGCATAGGCAAGGTTATTAAGGTATCCGGACCGGCGGTTGATGTGCAGTTCGAAGAGGCAACCATGCCCTCGATCTACCAGGCACTGCGTGTGACCAGCGAAGGCTTCACTGTCCCGCAGCCGGTCAACGTGATTTTGGAAGTTGAGCAGCACATTGGCGAAGGCCGAGTCCGCTGCGTGGCCATGGAATCGACCGAAGGCATGGTCCGGGGCATGAAGTGCATCGATACCGGTTCCCAGATTACGGTCCCAGTAGGTGTTGCGACGCTCGGCCGCATCCTTAACGTGATCGGCGAGCCGGTGGATGAGTTAGGCCCGGTCAACGCAAAGGAAAGATGGCCGATCCACCGCGCCGCTCCCTCGTTCGAGGAGCAGGCGACCGGCGAAGAGATGTTCGAGACCGGAGTGAAGGTCATCGATCTGATCCAGCCGTTCTTGAAAGGCGGAAAGATTGGGCTCTTCGGTGGGGCCGGCGTGGGTAAGACGGTCATCATTCAGGAATTGATCAACAACGTGGCCAGCAAGCATGGCGGCGTTTCGGTGTTCGCCGGCGTGGGCGAACGTACGCGCGAGGGAACCGACCTTTGGAATGAGTTCGAAGAATCGGGCGTTATTAATTCGAAAGACCGCGAGAAGTCGAAAGCGGCGCTGGTTTATGGCCAGATGACGGAGCCGCCCGGAGCCCGCCTGCGGGTCGCGCTCAGCGCTCTGACCATTGCCGAATACTTCCGCGACGAACAAGGCGGCGACACGCTGCTGTTTATCGACAACATCTTCCGCTTCACCCAGGCTGGCTCCGAAGTTTCGACCTTGCTTGGCCGCATGCCATCGGCGGTAGGGTATCAGCCCAACCTGGCCACGGAGATGGGTGAACTGCAGGAGAGAATCACCTCCACCAAAAAGGGCTCCGTGACCTCGGTACAGGCGATTTATGTGCCTGCGGATGACCTGACGGACCCGGCGCCGGCAACCACATTTGCCCACCTGGATGCGACCACGGTGCTTTCGCGCGCGCTGACGGAGATCGGTATTTATCCGGCAGTGGACCCGCTGGCCTCGTCTTCGCGGATTCTTTCGCCGCGAGTGGTGGGTGAGGAACACTACGCGGTTGCAGAGGGCGTGAAACGGCTCTTGCAACGTTACAAAGATCTGCAGGACATCATTGCGATTCTGGGAATCGATGAGCTTTCCGACGAGGACAAGCTCACCGTAAACCGCGCGCGGAAAGTGCAACGCTTCCTCTCTCAACCTTTCCATGTGGCGGAGGTATTTACCGGCGCTCCCGGAAAGTACGTCAAGGTCGAGGATACGGTGCGCAGCTTCAAAGAGATCATCGAGGGCAAGCACGACAACATTCCAGAGCAGGCCTTTTACATGAAAGGCACAATCGAGGAAGTGCTCGACGCAGCCAAGAGCATGCAGAGCAAGTAACCATGGCGGATACAGATAACAAACTGCATGTCCGGCTGGTGACGCCGGAGAAAATACTGATCGACGAGGGTGCAGACGCCGTCGAGCTACCGTCGAAGTCCGGCTACATGGAGGTGCTCTACGGGCATGCTCCGTTGCTGGCCGAATTGGGTGTTGGCGAAGTGAGGCTGCATGGCGGAAGCGGCGGCGATCAAACTTATTTCGTGGTGTGGGGTTTTGTCGAGGTTCTGCCGGATCGGGTGACTATCCTGGCGCAGAACGCGATCAAACCCGAGGAGATCGATACCGGCGAGGCGCGGCACGAGCTGGAAACTGGCGAGAAGATGTGGAATGAAGCCGGCGAGGATCCAGATAAATATAAAGAGGCAAACGAGGTGATGCACGAGGCACAGGTGAAGTTGGACAGTGCGCACAAGGGGTAGTTCTTCTTAGTCGCGTTCGCGCTGGGGCTTTAGAGTCTCGGTGGAACGACGAAAGCAAACCGCAAATCAGAACCAGGTACGTTCGGCCCCCGGCCCTACGGGCCTGGTTCTGATTTGCGGTTTGCTTTCCCGTTCTCACGCACACGTTAAAACCCGACTCTTTCGGCGTTGACTTGATTGAGATGCGAACAGTGCATAATCGATTTTGGAGGTGCAATGGAATACGTCAACCTAGGTTCGACCGGACTAAAGGTTTCCCGGATTTGCCTCGGAACTATGACCTATGGCTCGAAGAAGTGGCGCGAGTGGGTGCTTGAGGATCAGGAGTCGCGGCCCTTCTACCGCCGCGCGATCGAAGCCGGCATCAATTTTTTTGATACCGCGGACGTGTATTCGCTGGGAGTCAGCGAAGAGATTACCGGGAGAGCGCTGAAAGAGTATGGGCCCTCGCGAGACAAGCTGGTCATCGCGACCAAGGTTTTCAACGCGATGGGAGACGATCCGAACCAACAGGGTCTTTCGCGCAAGCATATTATGCACGCCATCGACGATAGTCTGCGGCGACTGCAGACCGACTATGTCGATCTCTACCAGATCCACCGTTTCGATCCGCATACGCCCATTGAGGAGACGCTCGAGGCATTGGACCAAGTGGTGCGGTCGGGCAAGGCGCTCTACATCGGCGCGTCGTCTATGTATGCATGGCAGTTCCTCAAAATGCTTCAGACTTCAGACATGATGGGGCTGGCGCGCTTTGTGACCATGCAGAACCACTACAACCTGGTCTACCGGGAAGAGGAGCGGGAGATGATTCCGCTTTGCCTGGAGGAGGGCGTGGGGCTTATCCCCTGGAGCCCTTTGGCGCGTGGTTTTCTGGCCGGGAACCGGAATCCTGAAAGCCGCGGGGAAACGATTCGGGCGAAGACTGATGATTTTGCGCAGAAGCTTTATTACCGTCCGTCAGACTTCACGGTCGTGGACCGGCTGACCGAAATTGCGACCAAGCGGGGAGTGCAGAATTCGCAGGTAGCATTGGCATGGATTTTGGCAAAGCCCGGGGTGAGCGCACCTATCATCGGTGCGAGCAAGATGGCTCATCTGGATCAGGCGATCGAGGCACTGAACATCCACCTGGACGAGAACGAGATGAAGGCGCTCGAGGAGCCTTATGAGCCACATCCTGTTTTAGGCTTCTGAAAGCGGTCGGCGCCAAGACATTTGCATGCAAGAGGAGTGCACCCAGGACTGCATCCTGGGACATTCTCAGCCGTCCCTTCGGGACTAGATCGTTTTGTTGATCCTACCCAGGATTTCATCCTGGGCTACTATCAGCCGTCCCTTCGGGACTAGATTGTTTTGTTGATCCTACCCAGGATTTCATCCTGGGCTACTATCAGCCGCCCCTGCGGGGCTGTTCCTTTACGTCTGAGACTCGGTTTCCAGGCTTCAAAGCCGCCCTATTGATCGAAGTGCAACTCTTTCCGCGACGGCGAAGCGTCGCGTCCCCCGTTGAAGCAACACAACTGTCCGGTTTTCCACGGAAAAATCTGTGGGGCCCTAAGTCCGAAAACGGAATCGGAGCAAAGGGAGATCAGTCCTCAAGTGGTAACGGAACAGCCCCGCAGGGGCGGCTGATAGTAGCCCAGGATGAAATCCTGGGTAGGATCAACAAAACGATCTAGTCCCGAAGGGACGGCTGAGAATGTCCCAGGATGTAGTCCTGGGTGCACTCCTCTTGCACGCAAATGTCTTGGCACTAAGCGATGGTTTCTTCCAGCCTCTGTAGATCGAAGGGCGGTGCCTGCATGCAGTCCATCTGGGCGATTTTGTTCAGCGCCGCTTTCAAGGCGGAACTGCTTGCAGGGTTCGACAGTCACCACAAAGGGCAGACGATCCTTCGGATAGCCTGGCTTTTGCAGGATGGCGTTGATATTGATGTGCTGCCCGGCAAGATCGCCCGCAATCGCTGCCACGATGCCGGGCCGGTCATCGACCACGAACCGGATGTAGTGAGGCACGACAAAATCGCCGTCGACCCGGGCTCTGGTACTGGCAATGGTCACGGCGCAACCGCCATGCGCGATCGCCAGCACATCCGAGATGACGGCAACCGCCGTGGGATGGCCTCCGGCCCCGTGGCCGGAAAAGACAGTTTCGCCGCCGTACTGGCCACCGGAAATAACCATGTTCTCCGTGCCCCTCGACCATGACAAGGGTGAGCTGCGCGGAACCAGCATGGGCCCAACCGTGGCTAACAGCTCCTGGTTCCTGACCTCCGCACGCGCAATCTGCCTGATGGTGCAGTTCAATTCCTTGGCATAGGCGAAGTCGATAGCGGAAACATCGCGGATGGTGCGACAGGCAACTTCCTCCGGCAGGACCTCCACGCGCAATCCCAGGCGGGAGAGGATCACCAGCTTGGCGCGGGCATCAAAACCATCGACATCTTCCGTCGGATTGGCCTCGGCGTAACCGCGCTCCTGCGCCTCGCGCAAGGTGGGATCAAACTCGGCCCCATCCTCCATGTTACTGAGAATGAAATTGCAGGTGCCGTTCAAAATGCCGTGGAAGCGATGGATGCGGTCGCCGGCAAGCCCCTGTTGCACCGCAGGGATGACGGGAACACCGCCCGCCACTGCGGCGCCGTAAAGCAGCTGACAGCCGTGCCGCCGGGCCAATTCTTCGAGTGCAGGACCCTGCTCGGCAATCAATTTCTTGTTGGCCGTGACCACCGACTTGCCCGCCGCCAGCGATCGCCGCACCCAGTCGCCGGCGGGATTCAGCCCCCCTGCCAACTCCACGACGATGTCGGGATTGCAGGCGAGAACCTCGTCGAAGTTCTCTGTCCAGAGCACGGAAGAGGGGATCCAGGGGACCCGTTTCCGCTCGATTCCCCGATTGAAGATACAACCAAGCACTACGCCCGGTGGCGGGTGCTCACACAAAATACGAGCCGCGGACGTGCCCACGGTGCCAAAACCCAAAATGGCGACCTTCACGGGCACCCCTGCTCCTACGCTCTTTCTATCCATATCGAAACTGTCTCACAGATAGGGAGAGAGCTAGAAGTGACGAAACTGCTCTTCGGGCATGGTGTCTGGTGCAGGACGGGCCGCTTCCCGTTCAAGCGAGCGGCTTACCAGGTCACGCGATCCCAGGCCCACCGCCAGCGCCAATGCCAGAACGATGCCGCCGAAGAGAATGCCGAATGCCAGATCCACAATCGCAGCCCCGATCGACAGGTGATCGAGCACCATCGCTGCGGTAAGCACCAGGACCAGCCACTTGGTGCCCAGGCTCAACAACCGCGCATAATGCAGATTCATGTTCACTGCGCCAATCAGCACACTGCGGGAAAGAAAGCGCGCAATCACGTTGCCCAGGAGCAGCAGCACCACCGCGCCCACCACGTTGGGAATGTAACCCAGCAGCCGTGCGGTGAGCACGTTGTCTGAGGACGCGCCAAAGGCTTCGAGCCCAACCAGGAAACCTACCAGGACCACGCACCAGAAAACGATACGGGTGATCAGCGTCGTGGGTGTATAGGTGGGCGACCATTCGGCGATGGTATTGGTACCGCGCGCCAGGCGATCGTCGATGCGGATCGCAGTCAACAACGTGCGCACCAACCAGGCCAGCAGCCAGGCGATCCCGGCAAAAAACAGGACAGCGACGATAAGGGCCAGAATGCCCGGAAGCAGCGTGGCGACGCGGCTGATGACCCGAGCCATCGATTCGTGCAGTGACTGTGACACCTGAGTCCACATAATCTTCTCCTTCTGCCCTATGGGTTGAAGCGGTCTGGCCAACGCCACCGCGATAATAAGTAGGGCTTGCCCTCTTCATAAGCGCGAGCCAGCTTTTCCAACCGTTGTTCTGTCTCCACGGGGCTGGCGCTGCCTACTTCCAGCGCATAGGAGGCTACCCATCCCAGGTACAACGGAGTGAGCGCCCCTAACAAATGGGTGCGGCTGAGCGTACGCAGCCGGTGGGCCAAGGCGAAGTCGCAGACAATGCGAACCCAGAGGTCGTCGGGCATGTGGAAGCGGTCGACGCTCACCCGGGTGAGCCGCTTAAGCTCCAGGAGGGTGACCGGTGGCAGCACCAGAGACCAAACCTCCTGCAGATTGCGGAAGCCGAGCTGGAATGTCTCGAGCATTGGACTTGTATCCGCAGGATGTCCGTCGGCGGGCGGGGCCACAGGAGTACCCAGGGTGTCCACCGGCTGGGAACCTCGCACCCGCTGCCACAGAGGAGCATTGGTCGCCATCTCCGCAAACAACGGGCCAACCGTCTGGGCCAATATAGTGCTCAGGTCTACGCCCTCGGCGGGTGGCAAGTGTTTGATATCCACATGCACCTGACATATGCGGTTGTCGTGCATGGCTGCCTCGCTGGCCGGCCAAAATAGATCCTGTCCCTGCGCGGTGGTTCGCTGCAAGGCCACTTCAAGCTCGGGCAGCATCTTGGCCGAGAGGCAGAAATCGGAGGCCAAAGGGAAGCGTACCCGCTTGCCATAAAGGGCGCGGGTAAGTGGAGCCAGGATACTGGAGTTCAGCAGGCCGTCGAACTTTCCCAACGCATAGAGCGGCATGGCGAGTTCGTAGCGCTTCTCCAACACCGGCGCCAGCATCGACCCCAGAAAATTAGTCTGGAGCGCCGCAAGATCGAAGCTGATTACGGCGCATGCGCTCACCCCCAGCTCCCGCGCCATGGCAAAAACCGTCTGATAGGTGCTTGCCGGGGCGATCCAGGGAATCATCGAGGCAGCGCCAGGGGGAAGCGAATAGGGCAGGAAGCGCAAGTTTCCACCCGTAGCCGCCGGGTCGCGCTCGATCTCGTCTTTGACCCCGGACTCCACATTGCTTACGCCCGGAAATGCCACAACCGTGCGCAGAGAGCTATGATCGGCCGCGTCAGGGCCCATCAAGCTTAGGCCCAGCACGCTTTGCGTGGCTGCGGTCCGGAGTTGATCGGCGTCCACCTGTCCCGCGACCGCGATGAGCAGATCGGCGGCCCCTACCGCTTCCATTCCTGTTTTTGTCTCTTCCGAAAGCTCTAACTTCGCCATGCTTGTACCTTCGGCTCCCCTCTCGGATCTTACCGGTAACTCACGCGCAACGCTCCGCCGGGCATAATCGCTACAGCGGCAATTCCAATATCCCCGTCAACGGGATTAATACCCAATTCGGCCGATTATTCAACTCGTAGGCCAGCTCATAGAGCGCTTTGTCGATTACATAGGCTTCCAGTAGTTGCTGGAAGAGCCGCGGGTCCGATGGAATCACCCCAGCTCCCTTGACACACTCGCAGTAGGTGCGCAGGAAAGCCGAGGAGACCGATTGCTCCCACAGCCGCGCCCACGGCTCTAGACGACTAAAATCTTCCGGCCGGCGAGTGGTGTACTTCATCAGGGCCGAAAAGGCGGCGTAGCTGAAGGAACGCAGCATGCCCGCGACGTCTTTGAGCGGGGACTGCTTGGTTCTGCGCTCAGCAAGCGACCGCGCCGGCTCGCCCTCGAAGTCCAAAATCACGAAGTCGCCTTTGGATCGCAGTACCTGTCCCAAATGATAGTCCCCATGGATGCGGGTGCGCAGCGCGTCGATCTGTCTTGCGTTCAATTGGCGAAAGCGATCGAGCACCAGGGTCCTGCGGCTGAGCACCAGGCCGGCCCTTTCCAGCACGCTATCGGGCAAACGGGCTACATTTTCCTTGAGCGCATCGAACGCGCTGCCGGCGTGCTGCAGCAGGTCTTCGCGCAACCGGTCGATATCCTGGGAAGTGAACGGTTCGGGCGTAAACGCGAGTTTTTCGGTGGGTTGGGCCAGCGCCAAATGCAACTCCGCCGTTCGCCTGCCCAGCAGTGCAGCCGCGTCGAGATACGGGCCGACATGCTCGCGCGCAAGCTTGTTTTCCGGAGCTTCGCTCAATTGGCCGAGGCTGGTTGGCCCATCCATGATTCCACCCTGGGCAAAACTCTGCGCCGCGCTGGCCTCGTAATAGCGGTCCAGCTCTTCCAGGGTCCAGCTCCACCCGTCGCCTTCGTTCGTAACCAGGCCTTGCAACATGGCGAGGGTCGACGCCTCATGCCCTTCGCGTATGTATTGGATAGAACCGCCAAAGGGCGCTATATGGGTGAAACTGGTCGACTCGGTGAGGTAGCTCCCAATCTCAGTGTCAGGATTGGGACCTGACTGTTGCCTGCGGAACAACTTCATAATCAGCTTGTCGCCGAAAATAATCGAGGTGTTGCTTTGCTCCGCGGAGCCGCGCCGCGGCGCCTCTTTGGATGAGCCCTTCAATTGAGTCAGCGCCCTGCTGGGCACGCCCTGGATGATGGCCTCGCGCGAGGAGATCTGGTTAGCCCCCGTGATCAGCTCCAGGAGTGCTTCGCTGGCGCTGTCGTTAAAGACTGCTTCGTGGAGCACGCCCTCGTCTGCAGCGGAAACCACCCGCGCCAGCAGGGCGTTGGGCGAGTCTTCCCGCAGCGCATCCGCGGCCTTGTCAAAGAGCAGTCCCAGGGTAACCAGGTAGGTGTCGGACTCTCCTTCAGCGTATTGGACCTCGACCACAACCAGCGCGCTGACGCCGTTATTGAAGACCGCCCAGTCTTCAATTCTGGTGCCGGTGATGGGGCGTGACTTACCGCCAAACCAACGTTGGCGGCTCAGATAACCGCGCAGTACCGATTCCTCCAGTTCCCTGCGGCCGTTGCCCTCAAGAATGCTCATCCAGTCCGACGTTCCGTTGATCGCGAGCTCCGGCTCCCCGTCGTTGTCGAGCTGTGCCACGGGCTCCGGCGAGGGCTGCAACTCCAGCCACAGAAAGCCGTAGGGGCCAACCGTCAGGGGGTAGGCGGCAGTGCGGATGCGGGGAAACTCGACATAGCCCAGCATCTCGACCGGCACCATGCCGGCGTAGGCGGCCAAATCCAGCTCCACCGGCTGCGCGAAACGGGAGAGGTTGGCCACGCAGAGGACTCGTTCGTTTTGATACTCGCGGATGTAGGCGAGAATCTTGCGATTGGTGGGGTTGAGGAAAGTCAAGGTACCGCGGCCAAAGACCTGGAAGAGCTTGCGCAGCGCGATCATGTTGCGCATCCAGCTCAGGAGCGAGGATGGGTCGCTCTGCTGCGCCTCCACGTTGATGGCCTCGTAGCCCCAAACCGGATCCATCACTACCGGGCTGTATAGCTTCGCAGGCACGGATCGGGAAAAGCCGGCATTGCGATCTCCGCTCCACTGCATCGGGGTGCGCACTCCGTTGCGGTCGCCGAGGTAAATGTTATCGCCCATGCCGATCTCATCGCCGTAGTAAACGATCGGCGTACCGGGAAAGGAGAAGAGCAGGCTGTTCAGCAGCTCGATGCGGCGACGGTTGTTATCCACCAGAGGGGCCAGACGCCGGCGAATGCCGACGTTGATGCGCATGCGCGGATCTGCGCTGTACGCCAGGTACATGTAGTCGCGCTCTTCATCGCTGACCATCTCCAGCGTCAGCTCATCATGATTGCGCAGAAACAACCCCCATTGGCAGTTGTGGGGAATCTCCGGCGTCTGCGCCATGATGTCGGTGATAGGCAAGCGATCTTCCTGGCGCAGCGCCATATACATGCGGGGCATAAGAGGAAAATGGAATGCCATGTGGCACTCATCTCCGTCGCCGTAGTAGATACGGACATCATCCGGCCATTGGTTCGCTTCCGCCAGGATGGTCCTGGCGGCGTAATCCTTATCGATCTCGGCGCGAATACGCTTCATCACCAGGTGGGTTTCGAGAAGATTCTCGCAGTTGGTGCCTTCGCGCTCCACCAGGTAGGGAATGGCGTCGACGCGCAGCCCATCCACGCCCATGTCGAGCCAGTAGCGCATGACCTTTAACACCTCTTCGATCACCGCAGGATTGTCATAGTTCAAGTCTGGCTGATGGGAGAAAAAGCGATGCCAATAATACTGTTGGGCATCGGGATCCCAGGTCCAGTTGGATTTTTCTGTGTCGGTAAAGATGATGCGGGCGCCGGTATATTTCTGATCGGTGTCACTCCACACGTAGAAGTCGCGCTCGGGCGAACCCTTTGGGGCCAAGCGCGCGCGCTGGAACCAGGGATGCTGGTCCGAAGTGTGATTGATGACCAGCTCAATCATCACCTGGAGGCCGCGGTTATGCGCCTGGACCAGGAATTCCCGGAAGTCCTCCATGGTGCCATAGTTTGGGTGGACGCTGAGGTAGTCGGAGATATCGTAGCCGTCATCGCGCAAAGGCGACGGGAAGAAGGGAAGCAGCCACAGGCAAGTGACGCCGAGGTCCTGCACGTAATCGAGCTTGCTGAGTAATCCCTGGAAGTCGCCAATACCATCGTTGTTGCCGTCCATGAATGCCTTGACGTGCAACTCGTAAATGATCGCGTCCTTGTACCAGAGCGGGTCCGCCGCACTTCCCGGTTGCTTCAATCATGCCTCCCCGGCTTGGTTTCTGGGTAAATCGTAACCATCACAGGTTCATTACGGCCACCGCCGTCTACGTGGGCCGCACGCTGAACACGTGCGCCGGCTTTTCCGCCGGCCGCAAGGCAACGTAGTTTTTCGACCCCTGCCAGCGGTAGGAATGATCCGCCAGCAGATCGTAAACTTCAAATGTATCTGCAGGAGTGAGCCCGAGTACCCCTAAATCCAGGGAAACCCAGCCCGTCTGAACCCAAAAAGGATCGAGATTGACAACCGTGAGAATAGTATTGCCGCCATCTGCCGTGCGTTTGGAGTAGCAGATGAGCGATGGATTGTCCGTAGCGTGGAAATGCACCCGCTCATTGCTCTGCAGCGCCTTGTTCTGCCGCCGGATCTGGTTCACCCTGGTGATCAGCGGCTTCAGGCTGGTGGGTTTTTCGAGATCCCAGATCTTAATCTCGTATTTCTCTGAGTGCAGGTACTCTTCGCTGCCCGGCTTGAAGGGGGTGCTTTCTCCTAACTCGAAAGCTGGTCCATAAATCCCGTAATTGCTATCCATGGTAGCCGCCAGTACCAAGCGGCTGCGAAAGGCCGGCAAACCTCCGCTCTGCAGGCTTTTTGCCAGGATATCGGGAGTGTTCGGCCAGAAGTTGGGACGAAAATATTCCCGTACGGGGGTAGTGGTGAGCTCAAGTAAATACTGAGTGAGCTCTTCCTTGGTATCGCGCCAGGTGAAGTAGGTGTAGGACTGGGAAAAGCCCAGCTTAGCCAGGCGCTCCATCACCCGTGGCCGGGTGAAGGCCTCGGCCAGGAACAAAACATCGGGGCCTTTTGCTTTCAATTCAGGGATGACCCACTCCCAGAAGGGGAATGCCTTGGTATGCGGGTTGTCTACGCGGAAGATGCGCACACCTTTATCCATCCAAAAGGTGAAGACTCCCTTGAGGGCATCCCACAATCCCTGCCAGTTGGAAGATTCAAAGTCCAGCGGATAGATGTCCTGATACTTCTTGGGTGGGTTCTCCGCATACTGAATCGATCCATCAGGACGCTTTTTGAAGAATTCAGGATGTTCGGTCACCCAGGGATGATCCGGCGCGCATTGGAACGCAATATCCAGGGCTACTTCCATTTTCAGTTGGTCGGCCCGCTTTACCAGGGCCTGGAAGTCGGCCATAGTGCCCAGGGCGGGGTGGATGGCCGTGTGGCCTCCCTCCGCCGAGCCGATCGCCCAGGGGCTGCCTTCATCTCCCGGCGCCGCTTCCACTGCGTTGTTCTTGCCCTTGCGAAAACTTTTCCCGATGGGGGAGATAGGAGGCAGGTAGAGGACGTCAAAACCCATTTCCGCCACGTAGTCCATCCGAGCGGTCACGTCGCGAAGCGTTCCATGTTTGCCGGGGACGGTTGACCACGATCGCGGGAAGAGCTCATACCAGCTGGAAAAGCGTGCCCTTTCCCGGTCTACGACAATCTCCAGTTCGCGATCGTAGCGGGTCTCGAGGGGCGTATTCGGATAGCGATTGACTACTTCCGCGAGCTCGTCCCGCAATGCCAGTTCTGCAGTCTTGGAGTCGTCACTCCCGGTTCTGAGCAATTTGGCCCAGGCTGCCAGCTTTGCGCTGTCTTGCTTCGATGCCCGGGCCTGCACCTGTTCGAGAAGGATCGCACCGGTGGCAAACGGCAATTTGAGATCCTGTTGCGCGGCTATGCGCTTGGTGAGGTCATGACGCCAGGTTCCGAAATGATCGACTTCGCCTACGATGGTGTAGCGGTAGCACCCCATCTTTTCGACGGTAAATTCTCCCTGCCAACGGTCGTTTCCCAGCGGCCGCATTTCCGTCATCTGCCAGTCGGGATCCGCTTCCTGCTTCCACAGAAGCCGCGCCCGCACCTCATCATGCCCGTCGCCAAAAACGTCCGCTTCTACGCGGACGGAGTCGGCGACGATCCGCTTGATGGGAAAGCGCCCACAATCCAATTCAGGTTGTACGTTCTCAATTACCACCCGGCTTCGTCCCTCGTTCGGCTTCGCCATTACACCCCCATAGCTCCATTGTAGGCAGATGCAGTTTTCTGCGGTCGGGTTCCGACCGCCTTGAGCTGACCGCAAAGCCAGGCTTTGCTTCTATAGTCGAGAGATGAAATTTACCGTCCGGCCGCGCGCCGTCCATCTCTTGCTGGCACTCGACCTGGTGGGAACCGCTCTGTTCGCTGCGGAAGGCGCGTCGACGGCTGTGCAAGCCCGGCTCGATTTGTTGGGGATGCTGGTGCTGGCATTCGTTACCGCGCTCGGAGGCGGCATCGTGCGCGATCTGCTGATTGGCGATGTCCCACCGGGCGCCATCCGCAACTGGAACTATGCCGCCGTGGCGCTGGCCAGCGGGGCAGCAGTCTTCCTACTGCGGGCCTCTACCTCGGGAGTCAACCATTGGCTGGTGACCACTCTGGATGCAGCGGGCCTGAGCCTCTTTGCGGTCGCGGGAGCGACCAAGGCTTTGGATTTCAAATTGAATCCGCTTTTGGCCACGATGATGGGCGGCATCACAGGCGTAGGCGGGGGTACGATTCGTGATCTGCTGATCGGCCAAGTGCCCAAGGTGCTGCGCTCAGACGTATATGCAGCGGCCGCACTTTTCGGGGCTGCCATCACGATTCTCTGTCTGAAGCTAAAGGTCAACGCGGTGGCCGCCAGCAGCTGCGGCATCCTTGGCTGCTTCGTGCTGCGGATGTTGGCTGTTTATCGCCACTGGAACCTGCCGGGGGCTGCCGGCTCATGATTCGAGAACGGCAATTCCACAATTTTTTACCCATTCCTTTGCCTGCCGATGGACAATCGATGGATGCGCCTAATCACCTATCGTCGCGATTCAAGCTCTGCCCCGGCACTCCTCAAGGACGGCCATGTCTTCCCTCTCACTCCGCTCGGATACCCGGACGCAGTGGCCTTCATCGCCGCGGGACCTAAGAGGTGGGCCGATGTCAACCTTCAATTGGATGAGACCGGTCTGAATCTGCTTGCGCCCTTGTCTTCCGTCATCCTGGAGGCTCCCCTGGTGCGGCCTTCCAAGATTCTCTGTATCGGCCTGAATTACCGCGACCACGCCGTGGAATCGAAGATGGAACCACCCAAGTTTCCGACTGTTTTCACCAAGTACCCGCTGACCCTGATCGGTAACGGACAGCCCATTCTGCTGCCCCGTGCCAGCCAGCAACCTGACTATGAAGCGGAGCTGGCGGTTGTGATCGGTCAGGGTGGCCGCAATATACCGGAGGCAGAGTGGGAGGACCACGTCTTCGGCTATACCATCCTCAACGATGTAAGCGCTCGCGACGTGCAGTTGGCCACTTCACAGTGGACGCTGGGCAAGAACTTCCCCACCTTCGGGCCGATGGGACCGTGGATCGTTTCCAAGGATGAAGTGCCCGATCCTCATCAGTTGGACATCTCGCTATCCATCAATGGGGAAACCCTGCAGAAGTCCAACACGCGCGAACTCATCTTCAAGCTGCCACGCCTCATCTCCTATATTTCGACCATGATGCCCCTGGTGCCGGGCGACATTATCAGCACCGGTACGCCGGCAGGCGTGGGCATGGGCCGGACCCCGCAGCGCTGGCTCAAGCCAGGCGACGATGTGGTAGTGGAGCTTGCCGGGGTGGGCAGTTTGCGCAACCCCGTTCGCGCCGAACCTTAGTTGAGCAACCACGAGTACTCTCGTTCCGTCATCAAGGACGGGTGCTAATGAGTCTGCGTGAGACCGCCCTAAAGCCAACGGTGGCTAACCAGCTGCACTCAGTCTGGATTATTCGGTGTGCCGGTGCTAGCATCACGCCACCGGCATGTCCGGCATAGATTTCGCGAGAGAAACACTCCATGGTCAGGGTCATCACCATTGAACGGGAGTACGGCAGCCAGGGAGCGGAATTCGCGCACCGCCTGGCCGACAGGCTGCATTGGAAACTCATTGATCGTTGCCTGATCGATGAAGTCGCCCATAAGGCGGGTGTTCCAAAAAGCATGGCGGAGCAATGCGATGAGCGTCTTGACCCCTGGTACTACCGGATGGGCAAGTCCTTCTGGCATGGCAGCGTGGACCGGCTTCCGGCGCCTCCCAAAGATCAGGTTTTTGACAGCGAACGCATGGTGGAGTTTGTGCGCAACTACCTGAAACAGTGCCTGGCTGACGGCCACTGCGTAATTGTTGGCCGCGGGGCGGCCTGCGCGTTGGCTTCCCTCCCGGGAGTGTTCAACATCTTCGTCTACGCATCGATGACCAGGAAGGTTCGTTGGTTCGAACAACACTTCCCGGAGCAAGCAGGACGCGCCCGGGCCGAGATTGAGGCCACCGACGGCCGGCGAGAGGAGTACGTTCGCCGGTACTACGATCGAGACTGGGCCGACCGGCGGCTGTACCACATGATGATCAACTCATGCATGGGCTGCGACGCCATGATCGAAGCGGTCATTGACGGTGCGGGGATGGCCGCGGTCCGGCAGCAGGTAGCGGCGGGCAGCAGGTAGCATTGGGGGCGCCCCGCTGAACCTTACCCTCGCCTTTGTTGCCCAACGAAGCCGGAGCGATCTGCTCGGGCCGGCCACAAACCTGTACCTGGATCGCATAAGCCCCTACGCTGCCATCGAAGCGGTTGCTTTCCGTAGCGAGGAGGCGCTGTTCGATTTTGTAGCCCGGCAACGAGCGCGCACAGCGGCGTGGCTGGTGCTGCTTGACAGCCGAGGCGAAGCTCTCTCTTCAGAGCAGCTGGCCAAGTGGCTAGGGGCACGCCGGGATGCAGGCCAGCAGATGATTGTATTCGCCATTGGTCCGGCGAATGGCTGGTCAGTGCGGCGGCAGGCGCAGACGGTGCTGTCTTTGGGTCCAATGACGCTGCCCCACGAGCTCGCCCGCCTGGTGCTGACCGAACAGCTCTACCGGGCATTTACAATACTTGCTGGGCATCCGTACCACATCGGCCACTGATGCGAGCCGCCGCCGGCGGCTTGGCAGGTTCGGGCCGGCACATCGGACAAGAACATCTCTCCTGGTTACTGCGAGCCGGAGAAAGAGTATTCACGCAGCTTCTCCGGCAAGAAAAGCTGCACAAGATCTGAGGCAGAAAGATCATGTCTTCTGTAAGAATGCTGCTGGAGCAGCGACGATGGGAGCCACGTCGCCCGCGTGGCGAAAGGGAATACATGTCCTGGTTTAAGCGGCAGGAAAAAGAGATTGAAGCGAATACGGCAGAGAAGAGCGTGCGCACCGAGGGATTGTGGCAGAAGTGCGAGGGTTGCGCCCAATACGTCTTTAAAGCAGATTTCGAAGCCAACCTGCAGGTCTGCCCAAAGTGTGGACACCATCTCCGCCTGGATGCGCGAAGCCGCATCGCCAGCCTGCTCGAGCCTGGATACGAGCTGGTTGATCTGGAACTCGTATCCACCGACCCGCTCGAGTTCGTCGACATCAAACCGTATCGGGACCGGCTGGAAAAGGCTCGCCGTGAGACCGGCCTCAACGACGCGGTGATGAATGCCGTGGGTAACGTGGGACCGCACAGCATCGTTCTGAGTGTCATGGAATTCGCCTTTATCGGTGGAAGCATGGGGTGCGTGGTGGGAGAAACCATCGCGCGCGCCATTGACCGGTCTCTGGCCGCCAAGCGGCCGCTGGTCATCGTTGCCGCGTCCGGCGGCGCGCGCATGATGGAGGGAGTAGCCAGCTTGATGCAATTGGCTAAAGTCTCGGCCGGGCTGGCGCAGGTGGATGATGCGGGGCTGCCCTATATTTCGGTGCTTACCAACCCCACCACGGGCGGCGTGACCGCCAGCTTCGGCATGCTGGGCGACCTCAACATTGCCGAGCCGGGCGCCTTGATCGGCTTCGCCGGGCCACGAGTCATCGAGCAGACGATTCGACAGAAGCTTCCCGAGGGATTCCAGCGGTCGGAGTTCCTGCTCGAACACGGCATGCTGGACGCGATCGTGGCCCGCCGCGACCTCAAGGCCTACCTGGTTCGCGCTCTCGACTTTATGTGCCCTGCGGCAAGCTAGGGTCTTCCAACAGCCTTGGGCGCATTTGGCGTTGGCGTACATTGACGGTTGCACTCGTTGGCGCAGGATCGACGGCCTGAATTCACTCTAGAATAGGTACATGTCTTACGCTTCGGCCCTTGACCGCCTCTACGCTCTGGGTCAGGAATTGCACACCGCACCCGGCACGCCTCGCCGGAAGTTTGAACTGGCGCATATGCGCACCCTTATGGCGGCGCTGGGCAACGCCGAGCGCCGCTTCACCTCGGTCCTGGTTGCCGGCACCAACGGCAAAGGATCAACCGCTTCGACATTGGCCAGCATTCTTGCCCGGGCCGGCTATAGGACCGGCCTTTACACCTCGCCTCACCTGAGCAGCGTCAATGAGCGCATCCAGGTGGACGGCGCCATGATCGGCGACGACGATTTGGCAGCCATCTTCTTCCATGTCGAGGAAATCGCCGCAACGTTGGTACAGGATGGCCGGCTGCCTGCGCTGCCGAGTTTTTTCGAGACCCTAACGGCCATGGGCTTTCTGTATTTTGCTTCCCGCGAGGTGCATACGGCGGTTGTGGAAGTGGGCATGGGCGGCCGGCTGGATGCGACCAATATTGTGGAGCCAGTGGTATCGGTGATTACCGATATCTCGCTTGATCACACCGAGTGGCTGGGCTCGACTGTCGACCTGATAGCGCGGGAAAAGGCCGGAATCCTGCGCCACGATGGCGTCATGATCACGCTGCCGCAACACCCCGAGGCTAACCAGGCATTGGGAGAGGTCGCAGTTGGACTGCAGGTGCGCGGAGTAAGCGCGGCCAGCTACGTGCCGGTGCACAACCATCCCGAGCACTACACGCGGAATCGCTATCCGCTTTCCGTGATGGGTGAGTTGATCGGCATCGACTCACCCCTGGCAGGCGCGCATCAACAGCGCAACCTGGCGCTGGCCATTGCCACGGCCGTGGAGCTAAGAAACAATCACGGTTACAATATCACTCCCATCGATATACAGACCGGCATTCGCGAAACGGTCTGGCCGGCGCGCCTGGAGCATATCGCGGGCCACGGCAGCCGGGCCGATGTGCTGCTGGACGTGGGTCACAATCCCGCCGGGGCCTGGGCACTGCGGGCCGCAGTCTCTCAACTGGATAAAGGCCAGCCTCTGACACTGGTTTTTGGCTGCCTCAAAGACAAGCCAGTCGCGGAGCTGGCCCAGATTCTTTTTCCTCTTTTCGGCCGCGTGGTGGTGACAGCGGTTGACTCGCCGCGCAGTGCATCGCTTGAAGATCTGCTGGCGGCCGCGCGCACGACCGGCAGTGAGGTAGAGGCAGCGCCGGGCGCCGTAAGCGCCTTGGAGAGCGCGCTCCGTTTCACTCCAGCAAACGGTTTGGTGGTCGTTACCGGCTCGCTTTACCTGGTTGGACAAGTGCGTCCACTGCTGATGGCTGCCCGGCCGGCGCCGCTCGAGGTATGAGCACCGTGCCTGGTACCCCGGCAGCGCTTTCGCTAACGGGCCGGTTGGGCTCCAACCTGGTGCGGGGTCCCTTATTCCTTTTCTTCACCGGATTTTTTGGCTGCATCTCGCTGGCCGCCTCCTGCGTGGAAGAGGACGGCCGGATGCAGCACAACATCGCCCGGCAATGGGCGCGGACGTCGTTGCGAGTCGCGGGCGCTCCCGTCACCGTTATCGGACGTGAGAATTTTTTGCCCCTCGCCATTTACACCTCCAACCACACGTCGTTCATGGATACGCCCGTGGTCTTCAGCAGCCTCCCTTTCCAGTTCCGAATCCTGGCCAAGCAGAGCTTGTGGAAGTGGCCTTTCATCGGTTGGCATCTGCATCGCTCCGGCCAAATACCGGTGGACGAGGAGAGCGGCGGCAGCGGCTCGATTGCCGGGCTCAATCGTGCTATCCGGGCGCTTAAAGCAGGCTTGCCACTCTTCATCTTCCCTGAAGGCGGTCGAACCCAGGACGGCAGAATGCGGCCCTTCATGCGGGGACCGGCCTATATATCCATACGGGCGCGAGTTCCGCTGGTGCCCATGGCGCTCATCGGCACGTATGAGCTGTTGCCGATTCACACCCACCACTTCCGTCCCCGGCCGGTCAAACTGGTGATTGGCAAACCCATTGATCCGTCGGAATATACCATCCGCCAAGCGGACGAGCTTACCGCCAGGCTACACAGCGAGATCCAACAGCTTTATGCCAGCCACGCTGGGTCGGGTGACCTTGACCCGAACTTGCTGGACGCGGTATCTAGTGAGGCTCCATGAATTCCCCCATCCCCCGCATTGCCATCCCCGAACCCACGTCTACGGACGCAGCCTACAACCAGCGCAGCTTGCCGCAGTACATCCACGCGATAGAAGCGGCGGGAGGGATCGCGATTCCGATTCCTCTCCATGAGTCTCCCGCCTCACAGGCAGACAAGCTGGCCTCGTGCTCAGCCATCCTGCTACCCGGCAGCCCGGCGGACGTGGATCCCACGCGATACGGGCAGCAGGCAGTGAAGGCGTGTGCAGAGAAGGATGTGGCCCGCGAAGCCGCGGACGATCTTCTTTTGCGGGATGCATTCGCTCACGCAAAGCCGATCCTCGGCATTTGCTATGGATTGCAATCGTTAAACGTGTTCCACCGGGGAAGTCTCATACAAGACTTGCCTCACACCCCGGAGGGCGTCGCTCCCGCTGCCACGCCCCTCGTCAACCATCGACCCGGACGGGAGGTGCAGGATGCCCATCCGGTCCTGGTCGCGCCCGGGTCCCGCCTCTCCCGCCTTGCCCGCAACCCCGATTTGAAACTCTCCGTGAACTCGAGCCATCATCAGGCTATCGATCGCCCAGGGGAGCAACTCCTGGTTGCCGCCGTTAGCCCCGTCGATGGGGTGATCGAAGCATTGGAGGGCACAGACCCGGGACAATTCGTAGTCGCGGTGCAGTGGCACCCGGAGCGAACCTACGAGACTAGCGAGGCATCGCGCTCTCTCTTTGCGGCGTTCCTGGAAGCGGCTCGCACCTGGGCGGCATCGAACGGCGCCAGCTAGCCGTGACCGATGAAACGGTGCGAGAGATAGAAGATGCCTTTGCCGAGGCCGGTATCGGCGGAATGCCCTCCAGGTGCTTTGAGCAGTTCTCTGCTTATCTTGGCCTTCTCCTCCGTTGGAATGCGCGCTTGAGCCTGACCGCCATCCGGGAACCGGCACAAATCATCCGCCGCCATTTTGTGGAGTGCGCCTTTGCAGCCCAGCGTCTCCCCGGGGGGATAGAGAGCCTCTTGGACTATGGCTCTGGGGCCGGGCTGCCTGGAATTCCCTTCGCAATCTGCCGCCCGGAAATTCGCGTGACTTTGGCCGAGGCCCAGGGAAAAAAGGCGTCCTTCTTGCGGGAGGTGGTCCGGACAGTCGGGACGGAATCAGAAGTCTACGACGGGCGCGTGGAGACAATGCCGCAAGGGCGCCTCTTCCATGCCGTTTCCATGCGGGCGGTGGAGAAGATGGAGTTAGCCATACCGGTTGCCCTTCGCCTGGCCGAGCGCTATCTAGTCCTGCTCACCACGGAGCGAACCGTCCCCGCTTACCGGCAACTTACCCCGGAACTCGAGTGGATGGATTCGATTCCTCTCCCGAACGCCGATCAAATGATCCTGGCTATGGGAAAGCGGCGACGGGAATCATCAAACTAATCATCTCTGCGAACTGTTCCACGTGGAACAATGCCGGCTATCCACCTTGGTTCCTAGCCCGGGTTTTGGGATGTTCCTCCCCCGTTTGTTCCACGTGGAACATCACGTTTTCCACCGGCTTAATCCCCGATTCACATTTACCCTCTCCCAGCGTCGGCCCCTCTATCTCCTTCTAAATCCACCACTTGGAGATGCGCCGGGCGGGCCTGATTTGGGGTTCTCCACAATTGACGCCCACTTCTGCACATCGCCCCTTTCTTGCTCTCGCCGCGTTCCCCCGATACTCTTCCATTAAGCATGGGTAAAGTAATAGCGGTCGTGAATCAGAAGGGCGGGGTTGGCAAAACCACTACCGCAATCAATCTCTCTGCGGCATTGGCTCTTGAGGGCCTCACCTGTCTACTCGTCGATTGCGACCCACAAGCGAACTCCTCCGGGGGATTTGGCATAGGGCGGGATGAAAATCGCAACTCCACTTACGACATTCTCATGGGACACGCGACCGTCGCCGAGGCAACGCTCCCTACGGAAATCGATACTTTAAAGATAGTTCCTGGCAGCAATCATCTTATTGGCGCCACCGTCGAGTTAATCCAAGCCGAACGTCGCGAATACCGCCTCCGCCAAGCTCTCGAACCCGTACGCAACCAGTACAACTTCATTATTCTGGATTGCCCCCCGGCCCTTGATCTGCTTACCTTGAACGCATTAGTCGCGGCCGACCGGCTGCTCGTCCCCATGCAAGCCGAATACTTTGCGCTCGAGGGTATCTCTGAATTGCTCACCACCCTGGGGCGCATCCAGGCCGCGTTCAATCCAACGCTCGACATCGAGGGTGTCATTCTCACGATGTATGACGAGCGTACGAATCTGGCTCAGCAGGTCACAGAAAACCTGCGCAAGTTTTTCGGAGCCAAGCTTCTCAAGACAGCGATCCCTCGGAACATTCGTTTGGCCGAAGCCCCGAGCTATGGCAAACCGGTAGCTCTTTACGATCCGCGATCCCGGGGCGCCGAGAGCTATCGCGAACTGGCCGCGGAAATCCTGGCTCGCAATCGCATCGATAGCCCCAAGGCTCTGGAGCGAAAGGCTGCTTTGCAAGCGCAGTCGCGACAGGAGACGAAAGTACGTTTCTGGCCCTATGCGAAATATCCGAGACTTCGGCCGCGGTCGAAAATCCGGGCGCAAAGACCAGATCGACAACCTGTTCGTCGGTCAGCGCGGCGAGCTCATCGGCCGGCACCAAACTTTTCTCGGAAGCCTTCCGCCGCACCACTGCCGGGTCGATGCCGCGGCCGTCATCGGTAACCTCGATCAGGAACCTGTCGCCGATCCGTGATGCCTCGATTGAGATCGTCGCGGTCTCGGGTTTTCCGGCCTCCTCGGCGCTGCGCGGGGCTTTCGATACCGTGATCCACGGCATTGCGCACCAGATGCACCAATGGTTCGAACAGGCGATCCACGATGGTCTTGTCGGCTTCCGCGGCTTCACCTGATGTCATCAGCCCAACATTCTTTCCGAGCTGGCGCGACACATCGCGAACCAGGCGGTGGAGCGACCGGAACACTTGCGCTACCGGCACCATCCGCAACTGCAGGATGGTGCCGTGTAGTTCGACGACGAGGCGATCGATGGCATCGTGGTCGCGCCGGATCGACCTTGCCGACCTCTTGTCCGCCAAAATCCTGTTCGACGCGTTTTGCCGAATGCGCCAGCGCATTTTTCGCAACGACGAGTTCGGCCGCCAAATTGACGAGCGCCTCGATTTTCGCCTCGCTGACGCGAAGCACACGCTCGGCCGGTCGTTCGGTTGCGCTGGGCGCTCCGGTGCTCGACCCGTCTGAAATCCTCGGCGAGTCGCCGGTGATGGCGTGTCGGCAAGTGCAACGAGTGCCTGTTCGAGCGCCGTCAGTAACGGCCCGACGTCGCTGCTGCGCCAATGTCATAGTGCCGGCGCGCCGCACGGTATCCGCCAATTGCGGATGATCGGCGTGACGCAGAGCATTGGTTGCGACACGTGCCGCAGCGCCGGCGCAACCGGCGAAATCGTCGTTCCTGTCGGAAATCCGCAGCAGTTCGCACTGTGCTTCGATCACCGTCCGGATCAAGGTTTGGTCGGCATCGCCAGCCACCGGCGGGGTGGCCCGAAGCGCATCCGGCGGAATGCCGGTGATCTGCACCTGATCCGGCACCAGCCGGAAAATCCTGGCAATTTCGTCGCGGTCACCGGCGGAAATCGCCTGCAGGCGCAGATTGCAGGCATAGGGATCGATATCGGACAGCGGCGCAAAGGGCTCAACCGGCTCGATGTGAAATGCCAGCAGGTCCGGCACCTGCCGCATCAACTGCAGGGGATCATCGCCGTTGTAGAAGCAGCCGGCGATCGGCTGGTAGGAAATCGCCGACACGGCTGATGCATGCTTTGGCATCCGCGACGCCATTGCGTCGCGCTCGGCCGCGATCATGCGCGCGGCCCATGCCGGCAACCCAGCCTCGATACCCGCCGTGGATTTCGGCGCGGCCGATTCCGGCTGCTGCTGGCCCGCCCCGACCGGCAGAAACGATCGCAGCCGTTCCGCCAGCACGCGGCCATCCTCGCCCGCTTGCGCGGGCAATGCACCGGTGGCCTCGAAGTCGTCGACCCAGCGCGACACCTGATCGAGACAAGCCAATGCCGCATCGATGATATCGGGGCCACTGCCGAGTGCTCCCTGCCGAACGCTGGCGAGCAGATCTTCCGCGGCATGCAGCATGATGCTCATGGCCGGCAGTTCGACAACGCCCGCGGAGCCCTTGAGCGTATGAAAGGCGCGGAATACCCGGTCGACCCGCTCAGGCGAAGCGCCGTCGCGCTCCAGTACAATAAGGTCGTCCGTGGCCTGACGGATCAGTTCGCGGGCCTCGGTGACGAATTGCTCCTGCAGGGCGCTCACGATGCGACTCCCGTGAGGACGCAGACATGTCGAACCAGTTCGGCTTCCGCGACCGGCTTGACCAGATAGAAATTGGCGCCGGCCGCCCTGGCGGCGGCGACATCCTGCGATTTCCGCTTCGGTGGAAATCATCAGCGCCGGCAGCGTCGCGACATCGGCCGCGCAGCGGCGAAGCGCGCGCACAAAAGCTGAAGCCGTCCATTCGCGGCATGTTGATGTCGACGATCACCAGATCGAATGGTTGTGACAGCGCTCTTTCCATCGCCTCGATGCCATTGATCGCCTGCTCGACCTCGAAACCGGCCTTCTCCAGTGCCGAACGGTAATAGAGCCGCACCAGCGACGAATCGTCGACGACCAGCACCCGCGCTTTGGGGGATGCGCCGACATCAACCATGATCCGCCTCCGGCCTTTGATAGACGATCGCGTCGGGAAACCGACATACGCCGAACAGCGGCGATATCCGACTCATGCTCTCCGAGTGCCCAAGGCATATGTAACCGCCGGGCCGCAGACAGTCATAGAGATTTTCCGCCGCCTGGCGACGGGAGGCATCGTCGAAATATATCAGTACGTTGCGGCAGAAGATCAGGTCGAAATCGCGGTACCGCCCCATGTCCTGGGCATCGATCAGGTTGGCGCGGGTGAATTCGATGGAGCCCCTAAGTCCTTCGTCGATCTGATGATTGCCGTCGCCGAGGGGCTTGAAATAGCGGGTGACGATGTCGCGCGACAGCCGCATCAGCGCACGGTCGCCATAGATGCCCTCGGCGGCGGCCTTGAGCGCCCTTGTATCGATATCCGATCCGACAATCTCGATATTGTAGTTGTCGACCTGGGGCCAATTTTCCATCAGCCAAAGTGCGATGGAATAGGGTTCTTCTCCCGTCGAGCACGGTATCGACCAGATGCGGACGGTGCTTCCCGGCGGCTTGAGAGCGGCGATGGCGGCGAGCATGCTGGAGGTCATGCAGCGGAGCTGGTGGTCCTCCCGATAGAAATAGGTCTCGTTGACGGTGAACGAATTGATCAGATGCTCGATTTCATGGTCGGCATCGGCGCGCAGCAGCGAAAAATACGCCTGGAACGATGACGAGCCGGTCGCAGCGATGCGGTCTTCGAGACGGCGATCGATGAAATATCGCTTGCCCTGCGTGAACGACATGCCGGTGCGGCGGTAGAGAAATTCGCAGAATCGCTCGACTTCCTCCGGCTTGATATGGACAGATCGCGACTCCGAGCCTTCTGAGCCGCTCATTTCGGTTAGCCTTCGGCGCCCGAAATGCGCGCAATTGCGGCCGAGACGGCGAACGGCAGGAACGGCGTTCCCGCAAATCGCGGCCGCGCATTTTTCCAGCGCTGGAATGGCCTCCGGCGTTCCGACCTCCATCAGCACATCGATCGCGGCGGCGCAGACATTGGGGTGCTGCTCCCGCTCGATCAGGTCACACAGCAGGCGGGAGGCTTCCGACGCCTTCATGTTGCGCGCCAGTTCAGTCGCAAGCAGGCGCACGTCCGAGTCGCGGTCGCCGAACAGCGGCGTCATGAAGGGCGCGATCGCCTCCGGCAGCGCCTGCAAGGATTCGATTGCGGCGGCGCGAAGGCCCGCGTCCTGCGAGCGCAGACAAGGCAGTATCGCCTCCACGCTGGCGGTATCGCCAATGCGCATCAGTGCCGTCATGATGGCTTCGCGCACCCGCGGCACTGTCTCGCGGCCCAGCGCTGCGGCCAGCTCAGGCACGGCTTCGGCGTGACCGGCAAGCGCGCGGGCCGCGGTCCATCGGCTTTCGGCATCGGAACTGTCGAGCGTGGGCCGTTGCGGCGTCGGATCACCGCTGGCGCCCGAGCCTCTCGCGCCGCCCTTAACCAGCGGCATGGGAGTTGACCATGTCGATGATCGTTGCGGCGATATCCTCCAGCGGCCGCACCATTTCGGCGCCGCCATTCTTCACCAGTTCGCCCGGCATGCCCCAGACGATCGCGGTCGATTCCGCCTCGGCAATGGTGCGGCCGCCGCCTTCTCGCAGCCGCTTCATCGCCTCCGCGCCATCGTTTCCCATTCCGGTCATCATCACGCCAATCATCTTGGGGGCACCGAAATGTTCAAGTGCGCTGGCCACCATGCGTTCCACGCTCGGATGCCACAAATACTGGGCCTTTGCCGGCACCGGCATCGCGATCAGGCCAGTCGCCCGCGGCGCCACCATGACGTCGGCGTCGCCCTTGCCGATATAGACGGTGCCGGGCTTCAGCGGCATCGGCTGGTCCACTTCGACCACATTCAGGTGGCATTCCCGGTCAAGCCGTTTGGCAAACGCGCCGGTGAAACTCGCCGGCAGGTGCTGGGCGACCAGTACCGGCCACGGAAAGTCCGGCGGCAGCTGCGGCAGCACGACGTCGAGCGCGGCCGGGCCGCCGGTCGAGGTGCCGATCAGCACCAGACCCGGCAAGGCGCTATTCATGCCCTTGACCGCGCCGGCGCCGACCTTGGCCTGCTTGATGACCGCTGCGCCGCCCGTCCGGGCTCGCGTCGTCAGCCCGGCGCCGCGAATCTGATGGCGGACGCGCTCGGTCAATCGCAACGTGCGTCGGATGCGGGCATTGGCCGCGGCCCGAACCTTTTCCACCAGCATGGGCCGCAACCGATCGATCTCCAGCGAGACCGTGCCGCTCGGCTTGGCGACGAAATCGACAGCGCCGAGTTCAATCGCCTCCAACGTCGCCTCCGCGCCCTCCGCGGTCAGCGAAGAGATCATCACCACCGGACGCGGCGCCTCGATCATGATCTGGCCAAGGCAGGCCAGCCCATCCATGCCGGGCATCTGGATATCGAGCGTGACCACCTGCGGATCGAACGATCGCACCAGTTCGAGCGCCTCGTTGCCGTTGCGGGCGAGACGGATCTCGAAGTCGCCCTCATCGAGAAAAATGTCTTGGAGCAATTTGCGCATCAGGGCCGAATCGTCGGCGATCAAAAGCTTGATCACGGGACGGTCACGGGCACGTCGCGTTCGGAGGGCCTGAATTTGGCGAGAACGTCGGCTTCGACCTGGTCGAGCAATTGCGCCGGATCGACCAGCAGCACCATTCGTCCCTTGTTTCTCGAATCCCTGGCTTCCAGATTGATGACCCGGGAGATCAGGCGCATCTGATCCGCCGACAATTCGGGCGCTGGCTGGATGGCATCGGTCTGCACTTTCATGATCTCGGATACGCTGTCGACGAGGAAACCCGCGATGACCGCGCCAATCGTTACCATGAGAATACGCTGCGACCCCGCATGTTCCGTCGTGCTCAGATCATCAAACCGGCGGCGCAGATCGACGATCGGCACCACGCTGCCGCGAAGATTCATCACACCGTCGACGAAGGCGGGCGCCTTCGGCAGCCGCGTGATGTGATCTGGACGCCGCGCAATCTCGCTGACCGCAGCGATGGGGATACCGTAATCCTGATCGCCCATGCGAAAAATGATGAACTGCTCGTCTGCCATGAGGTTCGCTTCCGATTGCGGTTCAGTTTCGCCCGCACTGGCCTGCTCGGCAAGAATGCGACGAACCAGTTCCGACCGGAAAAGCCGGTCCGGCGACAGCAGCGCGACCAACCGTTGGCCGTCTTCAAGCCGGCAGATGGAAGTGATTTCGGCATCCCCATCGCCGCGGGTGAGCAGGGCCGGCGCCGGTTCGATCATGCTCGGGATCGACCCGGAGGATCTCCCGGGTTGCGTCCACGACCACGCCGACTGCGCCATCGCCCAATGACACCACCACGACCTTGCCGCGCGGTCCGAGCCCGCTGTCGGCCGCCATCCCAAGCAACGCGCGGAGCGACACCAGTGGCAGCAACCGGTCCCGTAGCGTGATAACGCCCAAGACAGCGGTTTCCGGTCGAGGCAAATTCGAGACATGGCCCGGCAATGGAACGATCTCCCGCACGCGATCGAGCGGAAGCGCATACTCCTGCTCGCCAAGGCGGAAGCTCAGCAGCGAAATCAGCGTCTGGGCCGGCGCCGCAGCCGCGCTGCCGATGGCGACCGCCGACCTAGTCGCGGCGTGCGTCGTGGAGACGCCGAGCCGGCCGAATTGCCCGCTCAACAGCCGCGATGGATTCAATAGCTTGATCGTGCTCTGGCCTTCCGAGCCCTTGATGGTGCCATCCAGCAGCGCCGGATCGGTGGTGCCGGCGCCGGCATCGTCATGTTCGAGCTGGTGCGCGGCAAGCGCCAACAGGCGGTCGACCCGATCGACGACAAAGCCGACCGCGGCGTCGCCGCGCATGACGATCACACGCGTCTGCTCATTGGTTTCAACGCCCGGCAGTTGCAGCAGCGCTCGCAGGCTGATGACCGGCAAGACGATCCCGCGCAAATTGGCGAGCCCGAGCAGGCTCGGCGGCACCAGCGGCATATGGGCCAGATCCGGCAGCCGGATGATTTCGGCGATCGAGGCAAGCCGCAACGCGAACAATTCTCCCGCAAGCTGGAAAATCAGCAGATTCTCGGAGGCGGCATCTTCCCCTCCCGCAACAAGCGGGTCAGCGGCCGCCGCAAGATCGGCCGTTTTGCGGGGCTGCTGA
Source organism: uncultured Acidobacteriaceae bacterium (assembly GCA_963711525.1). Classification (GTDB taxonomy): domain Bacteria; phylum Acidobacteriota; class Terriglobia; order Terriglobales; family Acidobacteriaceae; genus PALSA-350. Next base: position 108,919 of record CAVQEO010000004.1, read on the forward strand.
CGTCTACTGGCCATCGCGACGCTGAATGGTTTCCGCGAGCGAGGCGATTTCCTCGATCGCCGCCGCGAGATCCTCGGCGCCCCTCGCCTGCTGCTTGGCCGCCGCCGCGGCCTGCGCCGATGCGCCGGCGGCTTCCTCGGCGACCGAAGCGACCTGCCTGGCGCTCTCAGCGACGTCCTTCATCGAGGCCAGAATGGCTTGCGCGCTGACGCCGATCTGATCATTGACGGCGGCGATCTGGGCCACGTCCTTTTGCACGACATCGAAGCTTGCCAGCACCGCATCGGTCTTCTGGTTTTCGGCCTCCGCACCGGCGATCACGCGCTCGAGCTCGCGGCGGACCGCCGCGATCTGACTCTGGATCGCGAGCACCGTGTCCTTGATGCGCGCGGCGTTCTCCCCGGAATCGCGGGCAAGGCTGCGGATATCCTTGGAGACGACGGCGAAACCTTTGCCGAACTCACCGGCGCGCGCGGCCTCTACCGAGCCGTTCACCGCCAGCATATTGGTCTGAATCGACACAATTCCGATACTGTCGACGATCTTGTCGATGTTGCGGCTGATGTTTTCAAGGCCGGCGATCAGATCCAGACTCTGACGCGTCGTCTCGATCGACCGCGTCACGCCTTGCGACAGGCCGGCGATCTGCAACCGGCATTCGCCAAGCATCGCGTCCATCCGCCTGGTTCGTTCCAGGGATTCGGCAGCGCTTTCCCGAAACGATTGCGCGGTCTTCTCGACCTGATTCATCGCCGCGCTGGCTTCCTGCGTCGCGGCAGCCTGCTGCTGGGCGCCACGGCTGATCTGATCCACCGCACTCATGATCTGCGCGGCCGAGCCCGACATCTCCTGAACGGCCGTTGAAAGCTGCTCGGCGGCTGAGGCGAGTTGATCGGCGCTGGCATCGCTGGTCGAACTCGACTGAAAGTCCGTGGCGAGCACGGACAGGGATCGGGATGCCGCCTGACTTTCGTCCAGTACACTGGCCTGCTGTTCGACGCTGCGCAGCGCCTCGGCGGCGGCCGCGGCCTGTTCCTCGGCCGCGGAGGAAATGATCTCGGCGCCCTTCTGCGCCTCGCGCGCGGCCGAATTCGGCTTCCAGCGTCGCTACCGCGATCGACTGGCTGCCCTCCGCCAGGACGCCAACTTCCTTGCGCAATTCGCCTAGCGCGAGAACGACGGTCTGGCTCTTCTCAGCCTCGCCCGCGGCCGTCTCGGCCGCCGTCCTGATGATGGAAGACACCGAGCCGACCTGGTTCTCGATCTGCGCGGCGAGATTCTGCACGTCGCGCGCACTCTTGTCCGATGTCTCGGCCAGCGCTCTTACCTCATCGGCAACGACCGCAAAGCCACGTCCGTGGTCGCCGGCGCGCGCCGCCTCGATCGCCGCGTTGAGCGCAAGCAGATTGGTCTGGTCCGAGACATGGCTGACGGTCTTGGTGACATCGCCGATGCTGGCCGCCTGCTGGCTCAACTGCGCCATGATTTCGACGGTCCCGGCCTGCCGGTCGCCATTGTGCTTGATATTGCTGGCCCACAGGCCCGATCTGATTCGAGGTTTCGATCAGCAGCGTTTCCAGCGCGTCGGTCCGGCGCCGCGCGCCCTCGGATCGGTCGCGCGCCTGCACCAGCGTTGCCGCGGTGGAGGTGGCGACCCCGAGCGTCTCCTGAGCGGCGCTGGCAGCTTCCTCGGCGCCGCTGGCGATCTGCTCCATCGAACGGCGAAGTTCCTCGGCAGCCGATGCCGCCTCGGTGATTCCCGCCGAAAGCTCCTCGGTCGCCGCCGCAATCCGTTCCTCGATTTTCTGCTGGCGGGAGCCCGAAATATTGCCCGGCGCAGGTTTGCGGCGCTGGGTCGGAATGGAAGCGGAACCCGGCGCGGGCTGAATGGCGGACCGGCGCTCAGCCGCCCGCCCGGCGCCGAGCGCAGAGGTTTTCATCAGGGATTTCGGACCGCTCGCGGCGAGCATTTTCGAAGGGGCGGAGCCGGCGCCATTAGGGCCGTTCGGGCTGATGACCGGCGGCTTCCCCGCCGTGCTCGGTCGCCGGGGGTTTGGCGTGGGTCGATCAGTCGTGCCGGGCTTTTTCCGCATCGCAAAATCCGTATTCTCAAAGATTGCCAGTAAGTTCGGCGGGTGGAAGACGTATTTGGCCTCAAACTACGCGGTCTGCGCAAGCCGATACAAGCGAAACAAAGGTTCCCATCGAACCTCTCTTGTATCAGAGTGAAGGGACCGACCCGCCGTGACCACTTCGCGACGAATGTCGTCCAACCGACACAGCCAGCGGAGCGCCGGCAGACTCCAAGAGAGACCAGAAGTCCAATGACATCCGAACGCTTTGTGCCTTTGACCGAGCTTGAGCGTGACGCCCTCGCCGAACTGTCGAATATTGCGATGGCCAAGGCTGCCAACAGCCTGCGCAAGATGATCCAGCACGAGGTTCTACTGGCGGTGCCTTCGGTTGATATTCTCACCAGCCACGGCGGCTGCAAATCTGGTGGCGAAACCCGACAACCCCAAGCTGGTCGCGGTGCGCCAGGATTTTGCCGGTCCGTTCTCCGGCCGGGCACTACTGATCTTTCCGGAAACGAACAGTCTCGAACTGGTGCGCGCGGTGGTGGGTCGACAACTCGCGCTCGAAGACATCGTGGATCTGGAAGATGAGGCGCTGGCGGAAACCGGCAATATCATTCTCAACAGCTGGGTCGCGACAATCGCAAACCTTCTGAAGAGCGCGTTGAAAATGTCGCTTCCAATCGTCATTCGCGGCGACGGGAAACGCATGTTCGAGAGCGCAACCTCAACCCTCGTGCTGTTTTTGCATATCAAGTTCGAGATTCATCAAAAGCAAATTGGCGGTTACGTCGCGCTACTGATGGACATTCCGTCCATCGATGAATTGCGGTCCCTCATCGCCGGGCTTTGTCGAATCCCTCACGCAGGACGAAAATGCCAGACCGGGGACAAGCAATACATGAACACCTTATCAGTCGGCGCGCTGAACTCGATTTTTGCCGTTTCTCATCAGCTATCGAGCTGAATCCATTTTCGCTCATACGACACCGGTCACCCTGAACGGCCGCTTCGCGCCCAGAAGGACAAACGCCAATGTAGCTCTTGGCACATCGCGTCAGTTATTGCGGCGCGGCGACATCTCCGGAGTTGGGGCCAGACCGGAAAGTGATGGCCAGACTGTCGGGGGGGTTCCGCAAGCGCCAGCCGGCAGCATAGGAACGACCCGTTTGTCCCCGGGTAAGCAACCGTGAGCGACCCTCTCGACTTGTACCTCAGAGTGCCCCTCTTACCATGCCAATCAATGAGAAGCTTGTTAATTCAACCGCTTATAAGCAAAGTTAGAAGTTCTCCG
>CAVQEO010000005.1:0-301385 GCA_963711525.1 uncultured Acidobacteriaceae bacterium
ACTAGGACCCAATGGGAAGGTAAAGGGCCACTTTCGCGCGACGGGAATCGTCCCGAAATTCGCTGACAAATTGAAGGCTGCGGGATTCCCACTGCCAACAGGTCTACTCGAGTACTCGGTGGAAGTGTAGGAGCGATAGAGATGGCTCTCCTGATTCTCGGGTTTATCACGATTCTGCTGGCCACGTTTGTGGTGGTCGTCGCGATGACACGGCGGTCACCGAAGGATCAGACCATTGCGCAGCGGATGGCATTGATCCCCCTATCGGCGAAGAGAGAGGATGGCGGCAGCGCGGATACAACGCAGTTGTTCAAGGCGACGCGAAAGGGCACGTTTAGCTGGCTGGACGAAATCCTGCAGCCCTACCCATTCGCGCAGAGGGTGCAACTACGCATTCTGCAGGCGAATAGCTCAACCACGGTGGCCAATCTGATCCTGACCAGTGTGGGCTTGTTCATGGCCGGATATTTCATCACGTGGCTGTTCGCGTCGGTGGTGCTGATCGATGTAGCCGGCGGGCTGGCCCTTGGTTTGCTGCCTTACGGGATTCTTTCCTTCAAGCGTTCGCGGAGGATCAAGGCCTTCAACGCGGTGCTGGCGGAGTCCATCGACATGCTGGCCCGCGCTCTGCGCGCCGGCCATTCCGTGGTAGGCGGCATTGAAATGCTGGCTGGGAATACACAGGAACCGGCGGCGTCAGAATTCGGGGAGATTTTCAAACAGATGAACCTGGGCTTGCCTATGCGTGACGGGCTGCTGCAGCTTCTGGAGCGCGTTCCTTCGTCCGACCTGCGGGTCCTGGTGACGGCAATCCTGGTGCAGAAGGATACCGGCGGCAACCTCGCGGAAATCCTGGATCGCACGGTCTTCGTCATTCGCGAACGGCTGCGGATTCAGGGGGAGATTCAAGTGCAAACCGCCCAGGGAAGAATTACCGGATGGATTCTGAGCGCGCTTCCGATCGTGATGATGGTGATGCTCAACCTGGTGAATCCCGGCTACTCCAATATCCTCTTTCACGATCCATTGGGCCGCAAGCTGATGTACTTCAGCATGGGTATGCTCGCGTTGGGCGCTTTTATCATTCGCCGCATCGTTAATGGAATTGAGGTTTAGCAAGGTATGGGATTGGTTTTTTATGTCGCCCTCACGTTCACGGTCTTTCTGGTTTTTGCGCTGCTGCTGGCTCCGGTCATCCTAAAGCCTTCTCAGGCTGCGAGGCGAATCATGGAGATGGTGCAGAGCAATCGCCCGGACGTAAGGAAGGTGGGCACCAAAGAGCGAATACAGGAAACGATTCTTTCCATGGCAAGAACTCTGCGAGTCCGGTTTGGGCTGGCCGAGGATGAAAAGGTGAAACAACAGCTTTTGAGCGCGGGACTCAAGAGCAGTGGAAGCATGAACGCATACTTTGCCAGCCGCATTCTTGGTCCTCTGTTAGGCCTGGTCTGCGGAAGCCTGATTCACACCAACACCGTTTTCTGGGCTTTGTCTCTGGCCGCGGTCTTCTATCTGGTACCGGACATGTGGCTGAAAATCAAGATCAAGAAGCGGAGAGAACGAATCAGGAAGAGCCTTCCCGACGCGCTCGACCTGCTGGTTATCTGCGTGGAAGCAGGACTGGGGTTGGATCAGGCCATGCTGCGCGTGGGACAAGAGATGGTCATCAGCCACCCTGATATTCACCAGGAGTTCATGCAAGTGAATTTTGAGCAACTGGCCGGCAAGCCGCGGCTGGAGGCATGGAAGAGCGCGGCGGAGCGTACAAAAATTCCGGAGTTCTCACTGTTTGTGAGCATGTTGACGCAAGCTGACCGGTTCGGACTCCGATTGTCAGAGCGTTAAGCAGGTTTGGTGACGAGATCCGTCTGAAAAGACGGCAACGGGCCGAGGAGATGGCCGCGAAGACAAAAGTCAAAATACTCTTTCCCCTGGTGCTGTTTATATTTCCATGCATTTTCATTGTCTTGCTTGCGCCCGCAGTCCTGAACATTGCCAAGAATATGCAGTCGTTCAAGTAGGGCATGGTTATCGACCATCTGCGCATAAGTAATAGAAATTGTTGCTTATAAGAGTTTACGAGTGATTCCAGGTTGAAAAGGCTATAGGAGACGGAAAGAAAGGAGGAAACATCCGATGGATACGACGACAATTGTTAGGATCGTGGCGGGTATTTTGGCGGTGGTCGTGCTTGCATTCGTGATATATCGCAGAAAGCACGCGAAGGCGTAGCGTGATGGACCGTGATTGGCCTTCGACACCATGACAAGGAACCTCAGAAACATAACGAGGGCCACCACGGTCGGCACGCGGATTACCGTAGCCGACACGTCTCTCACCCGCCTGATTGGTTTGGTGGGCAAGAGACGGCTTGACTCCGGATGCGGACTGCTGATCAGGCCTTCGTCCGGAATTCACACCTTTGGCATGTTGTTTGCGATCGATGTGGTCGCGCTCAGCAGGGATCTACGGGTGCTCAGGCTTTGGCATCGCCTGGCCCCGTTCAGGGTTACCAGCATCCATCTGAAAATAGATAGCATGCTGGAACTACCGGCGGGACAAATCAGCAATTGCCAGATGAAGATTGGAGACCAGTTGGAGTGGGTCTAAACAGAGGGGAGCGGGCGCTTCGCCTGGGCATGGGTGGAGGTGGATGGACAGAGCCCGGCACAACGGCAGCAACCCGATGTCACCAGCAAAGAACCGGGCGGTGGTCCAAGACAAACCGCCGCCCGAACAACTACAGGATCTTCAGCATCAGCTGCAGGGCTTGCCCGCATCTGGATGGGCGCCCTTGGCCTTGGCCGCGGCTTCAGTCATGTATGCGCCGGCTTTGGTCGTGCCGTAGTACTTCGTCCCCTGGCAGTGATAGACCTTGGTGGACGAATTCAACCAGACCAGACCCGGACCACCACCAGGAGCCGGAGTTCCCGACGCCGACGCCGACGTCTTGGTCTTGGGTGATGGAGCGGCGGCCGGAGCAGCGTTGGCCGCTGCGGGAGCTGCAGGAGCTGCGGTAGGCGCAGCGGGGGCGGGCGTACCACTGGCTCCCGCGTACCAGGTCTTCACCCCTTTGTGGCCGCGGCACGCACCGCTCTTGCTTACGCCGGTCCAGTAGGACCCGTCATTACATAGCCCAGTAGCACGAGGAGGGGCCCCTGATGGTGCCTGTGCTACGCCCGGCTGCGAAACGAGCATTGCGGTTACAGCCAGCGCGGTCACGGCCAGCAGCGAACGAATCAGTGTCTTCATATGCGCTCCAGTTGAGGTAGTCGAGTGATTTTTTGGGGGCCGAGCCCCCCATACTACGGTTCCCCTGGACTGGAGCACAAGGACTATTGTGTCAGCGCGCGTCCCGGCTGAGAATCGCTGCCCGGAAGAGCGGTTTGACTTTTTCTGCCGGGTCTATTTCGTATGTCTGGCTGGCCTTCGCCGGTCGAGGTTCGCGGATCCCACTCAAGCCAACTGCGGGCTTGAATGGGGCACCCAACTTTTGTTCGCACCCAGCTTTTTGCGTCGTTACGGAGCAGGCTGGTCGGTGCCCGGTGCAGGCGGAGGCTGGGTGCTGTTTGGGCCCTTGTAGACGAGAGGGATATGAAAGGGCAGCGCGGCATTGCTGGACTTCGATTTTGGCTTCTCCTGAGCAGCGGCCCGTTTGCTGTCTTCTGCCACTACCGTGCGTTGCGAGTTGAGACAGAGCCAGTTGGTGCGCACGTGCTCAAAGACGTGGGAAAAGATGCCCTTCTCCAGCACCGGCCCTTTGTCCGTTTTCCAGCTCATCACGTAGGTCCCATTCACGATCGCTATGTCTCCTACGAAACGCACGCTCACCACTTTTTGTGACAGCGAGTCGGGCTCCGCACCCTTCACGAAGAGCCGGGCGATCTGCTGGTTGCGCGTGGTCACGTCGCCGGTGGCGGATATCCCGATAAATTGTGGCGCAAGAACCAGCTCCAAAGCATATTGATCGCGCTTGGTGACCGCGTTGTTCCAGTGGTCTTCCACCTGCTGCATTTCGCGAAATTCCGGCGGCGCGGCGCTTGTTTTCGTTGCTTGCTGGGCACCGGAGACCAGTCCCGCCATTAAGAGGCAGATCGTGATGAATGAGGAACGCATCTTTGGCTAATGATACCGTTTGTCCACTTTTGCACCTGGATGGTTAGCTGCCGCAATGATTCGCTGCGGCTAAACTGAGCTTGGAGTTTCCCCCTTTGGCCACCTTTTCTGATGTATCGTTGGACCGCGGCTTGCCCGCCAGCGTGGAGGCAGAGCGTTCGATCCTGGGCGCGATCCTGCTCGACAATCACTCCTATAACGAGGCAGCGGAAAAGCTTAGCGCAGAAGACTTTTCCCTGGACTCGCACCGGCGCATCTACAGCCGCATGGCGGAGTTGATCGACGCTCATCGCGCAGTGGATATCGTGACCCTGGCGGAGGAATTGGCGCGGCGCAAGGAGGTGGAGGCGGTCGGTGGTGTGGCCTATCTCGCCTCACTCACGGAAGGCCTGCCGCGCCGGCCCAGTATCGAAGAGTACGTCCGGATTGTGAAAGATAAATCGCTCGCCCGGCAGCTGATCGTCATCTGCAATACGGCCATCACGCGGGCGGCGGATCAGAGCGATGAAGCGCTGGTGGTGCTCGACTCCGCCGAATCGGGTCTGCTGGAGGTTTCCGAGCGGGGCATTACCCGCGGATTTGTTGGCATCCCCGAAATAATCCGCGACTCCTTCGGGACGATTGACAACCTGTACGCGCAACAGAAGGAGGTCACCGGGCTGGCCACCCACTACACGCAATTCGATAAGATGACCAGCGGCCTGCAGGCTTCTGACCTGATCATCATTGCCGCCCGTCCCAGCATGGGCAAGACGGCATGGGCCATCAACATTGCGGAGAACGCCGCGGTGAGAGACGGCAAAGTGGTGGCGGTGTTCTCGCTCGAAATGTCAAAAGAGTCGCTGCTGCGCCGCATGCTCGCCTCGCAGGCCCTGGTTTCCATGCAGAAGATCCAAACCGGCTTCATTCCCAAGCAGGATCGGAGCAAATTGATGGAGGCTCTGGAGCGGCTGGCGGAGGCGAAGATATTTATCGATGACACGCCGGCGATCGCGCTCTCCGAGATGCGGGCCAAGGCGCGGCGACTGCAGCGGCAGCAGGGGGTGCTGGACCTGATCGTGATCGACTATCTACAACTGATGACCGCCTCCACCTTCGGGGCGGGAGCCCGGCGTTATGAGAACCGTACCCAGGAGGTCTCCGCCATCTCGCGCGGCCTGAAGGCGTTAGCCAAGGAGTTGCGGGTTCCGGTGGTTGCGCTCTCGCAGCTGAGCCGCGCCTCGGAGCAGCGTGGCGGGGATAAAAAGCCGATGCTCTCGGATCTGCGCGAATCAGGCTCGATCGAGCAGGATGCCGATGTAGTGGCCTTTATCCATCGGGATAGCTACTACAACAAGGATGAGAACGGGGAAGAAGATCCCGACTCGAAGAACAAAGCGGAGATCATCATCGCCAAGCAGCGCAACGGACCTACCGGCTCTGTGCATCTCGCCTATCGGGCTGATTGCACCCGATTTGAAAACATGGCCTTTGGGGAAGCGCCCGGCGAATACTAATGTTCACCCGACCCCTTTGGGCTGAAGTCTCCCGCCACCGGCTGCTGGCCAACTTTGAGAAGCTGCGACACGCGGCGGGCCCACGGGCTGATTTGATGGCAGTGGTGAAGGCCAATGCCTACGGTCATAACGTGCTGGCCTGCGCTCCATTGCTGACGGGTGCAGGAGCGCAATGGCTGGGGGTAACCGGAGCCGAGGAGGGAACGGCGGTGCGCGCCGTTTGCCCCCAACCGCGCATTCTGCTGATGTCTGGAATTTTTCCCGGGGAAGCAGAGACGGTGATTGACCAGGGGCTGACCCCGGTGGTTTGGGAGCCTTGGCAGCTTGACTTGCTGGAGGCAGCTGCCACTGCGCGCGAGATGCCGCCCGCGAGTCTCGCGGTTCACCTGGAGATCGATACGGGCATGTCGCGGCAGGGCGTGCGGATGGTCGGAGGGGAAATCTCGGCGGAAGCCGCTGCCCTGTTGCGGCGCTTCCATGCCGGCTCCTGCCTCCGGCTGGAAGCGGTCTTAACGCATTTTTGTGCGCCGGAAACGATGTCGTCCCGACGCCCGAATCCCCAGTTGGCAAGCCTGGCGGCGGCGCTCGAATTCATTATTTCTCAGGGCTTGCGCCCGCAGTGGCTGCATGCGGGCAACTCGTCGAGCATCGTCGCCGGGTCTGACCGGCAGGCACTGATGGAGATGGCTTCGAACAACGGAGTGCGGCTGATGCTGCGTCCCGGGTTGGCCCTCTATGGCTACCTCGACCGCCTTACCCTGGACGGGCTCTCATGGGGCGGTGAGGACCCGGGCTTGGCCCCCGTGCTCGCATGGAAGACGCAGGTTACATCGTTGCGCACTCTGCACCAGGGCGAGAGCGCCGGTTATGGCCATACCTTCACCGCCGACGGGGAGACGCGCATTGCGCTGTTGTCGGCCGGGTATGCCGATGGGCTCAATCGCCTGCTTTCCAACCGGGGATATGTGCTTATCCGGGGGCAGGAAGCGCCCATCGCCGGCCGGATCTCGATGGATCAAACCATGGTCGATGTAAGCGGCATTCCCGGGGTGGCTATCGGCGACGAGGTGGTGTTGCTGGGAAGCCAGGGCGCGCGATCGATCGACGCGTGGGATGTCGCGGATCTTACCGGCAGCATACCGTGGGAGGTGCTGTGCGCGATCTCGGCGCGGGTTCCGCGGCTGATTGTCTCGTAGTTGGCTTTAGGAAAAACGCGGCAGCCAAGGAAAGCAACAGCCCGGGGGCTAAAGAGTCTGAGTGAGAACACAAAAGCAAATCGCAAATCAGAACCAGGCCCCGTAGGGCCGGGAGCCAAACGTCAACCCAGTCCGGATCCGGATTTCCTGTGGAGCTTGCTGGCGTTGGCCCACTTCACGCGGCTTTCCTTAACGAAAGCCGCACACGCGGTCGTGTCCAGCGCAGCGTGCAGGAAATCCGGAGAAGGGCTGGGACATCGATCATCAATATCGTTTGAGCGCCAGAGGCGCGGCACCCGCGGATGAAGGTAGTGCCGCACCTCCGGCGCTCCCGACCTTGGATCCGCCTCCCAGCCCTTCCGGGCTGGGCTGACGTTTGGCTCCCGGCCCTACGGGCCTGGTTTCGATTTGCTGTTTATTTCGAGTTCTCACGCAGACTCTTTTGGCCCCTGCTAACTCTCACTTGGCCAGAAAAAGCACAGGGGCTAAACAGGCTGCAGAAAAACTCATGTTTTGTGTCAGGGCACGACTTTAGTCGGGCCGTAAACGATTGAGAATACGTCGGGCTTAAAGCCCCTGAGGCATTGCTTTCCTGACGGGCGCAGCGTTTTTCCGCAGCCTGTAAAGCCCGACGTCTTTTAGGCCTTTACGGCACGACTAAAGTCGCGCCCTGACACAAAGCCGAAAACGCCGCGAGTGCCGCAAAAAAACATATATTCAGCATTTTCATGTTTCAAATGTAAAAACTTGTGCGGCCGGGGATGTCGGTAACAGAAGGTACCGGGCATGTAGGTAACACTTTCGTCGAAGTTGAAGTTAAACGAGCTTGGAGAAAAAAGGAAATCCAAGTCGCCGCCGAAGCTGTGGGAATGTGGGAAGCTCGCGGTTGTTTGCGAGCTTTCCAAGGCGGTGTGGGAAGAGAGGGAAAGGGCTTTTTACTTTTCCTCTCTTTCCATAGCGCCGGCATTTCCACAGCTGTTCACTTCCTCTATGGCCGGCATCGTTTGCAAAACGAGCTTATGGCTATCGAATCGCGCCAAGGGGAAGGTTGCAAATTGAACGTCCCAGTAGCGATCGTCGATCGGCTCCATGCCAATGGATTCTCCGCCTAGGGACTTGCTGATAAAGATCTGTGTGCCTTTCCAGAAGAAGGTTCCATCCGGATAAACCCGCTTGGGCTTGATGTTGCTGTCGTATTCCGGTTCAGGAATTCGATCCGGGTAGATACGCGACGAACTCTGGTAGCAAGAGGCCGGTGTCTTCAGCTCGAGCGCCTCGTGTGGACGTTCCTGGTTGAATTGTTGACGGAACCGATCAAAAGCCTTTTGTTGCGCTCTGCGGTCGGCCGCCGGCGGTTTCGCCGTCTCCGCCTTCAACGTCCGATGCATGCGCTCGTGACGACCATTCTGCTCCGGATGACCTGGCTTGATCCGCTCCGGCGCGATGCCCAGCTTCATCCAGGAGATCGATAAACGCGAAATGCCAGCGATGGCTCGGGAGGCAAACGGAGCGCCGTTATCGGTTCTGATCCTCTGCGGCAGGCCGTATTCTCGAAAGGCTGCCGCAAAGATGGCTTGCACCTGCTCGGTATTGGTCTTCTCCACGCTTTGACAGCGCAGCAAATAGCGGCTGTGCGCATCCGTCATCGTCAACGGATCAATCCGCTCTCCCTTGCCCGTCCGAAACCAGCCCTTGAAGTCTGCACACCATATCTGGTTGGCCTTTTCGACCTCCTCAAACGGCTTGGTATACAAAGGAATCCGCAACCGTTTGCGCTGGGGTGTGCTCAAACCTGCCCGCCGCAAGATCTCTCCAAAAGTGCTCACCACTGGCCAATGGACACCGCTTTTCGTCGCCATAAGACGGGCCCGTAGCTTCTTGGCTCCCCAACTCGGATGCGCCTGCTTCAGTCGCAAAACCTGCTCCTCGATCCCACAATCGGTCTGGTTGGGATGATTACCAGCTCCATAGCGGCGGTCCTTCAATCCAGCTAATCCCTCCCCCTCATAGCGATCTACCCAAACGTAGCCGGTCTTGCGTGCTATGCCGTAGATCCGGCATAGCTCCGCCATCGTGAAACTTCCGCTGTCGTACTCCAAGACAAACCGCGTCCTCTCGTCCACCACATCCATCACTTTCCAGGGCATGCTCTCTTGTACCTGCCCTACGCTCTGGACGAAAAGTGTTACCCACTTGCCCGGTCCTTTGTGTTACCTACTTGCCCGGTCCGTACCCTGGTGTTGGCACGACTGAAGTCGTGCCCTGATACAAAGCCAATTCGCTTCAGTCAGATCCTGTCGCCCCAGAGGAGACCCAGGACTGGCGTCCTGGGCTACTTTCAGTCACACTTGTCCAAATTAGCTTTTGGACAAGTGTGGCTTTCAGCCTTCTCTGCGGGACTGAGTTTGCAATTGGGGTTCTTAGGCAGTCTGAACCAAAGGCGTTTTCTTTTCAGAAACATCAGGGTTCTTGCGCAGGCTGCTTAACCCCGGCTCGCTGCGCTCTCGACCGCTTGCGCGGCGCGCAAAACAGACGACTCATCAAAATGCTTTCCCAGAATTTGCGCCCCGATGGGCAGTCCCTGCGAGGATTGCCCGCAAGGCACAGATATGCCGCAAATTCCCGCCAAGCTTGCGGTCACAGTGTAGATGTCGGCAAGGTACATGGAAAGCGGATCGTCGGTTTTCTCGCCCAGCTTGAACGCCGGGGTGGGCGCCGTCGGCGTCACTAACACATCGACCTGCTCAAAAGCCCTAAGAAAGTCGCGGGTGAGCAGCGTGCGCACCTGCTGCGCCTTCTTGTAGTAGGCGTCATAGTACCCGGCGCTGAGGGCATAGGTGCCTAGCAGAATGCGCCGCTTTACTTCGGCCCCAAAACCGATGTCCCGCGACTCGCGATACATCGCTGCCAGAGTATTCGCATTCTTGGCCCGAAAACCGTAGCGCACGCCGTCAAACCTGGCTAGGTTTGCGCTGGCCTCGGCGGTCGCCAGCAGATAATAGGTCGGGATCGCGTAACGGGTGTGCGGCAGCGATACAGGGCGGATGGCGCATCCTGCCTCACGCAGGCGTTCGATAGCGGACTCTACCGCCATGCGCACCTCGGCATCGAGGCCGTCGCTAAAATATTCAGCCGGAACCCCGACGCGCAGGCCGTTTACCGGCTGCTCGAGGGCCTTTACATAGTCCGGTACTGCCAAGGTGGCGGAGGTAGCATCCAGTGGATCGTGTCCCGCGATCACCCCCAGCACAACGGCTGCGTCCCGCACCGTGCGGGTGAGCGGACCAACGCGATCCAGGGACGAGGCGAAGGCAATCAGGCCGTAGCGTGACACCCGTCCGTACGTGGGAAGCAGGCCGACCACCCCACAGAAAGATGCGGGCTGGCGAATCGACCCGCCCGTGTCGGTGCCGAGAGTGGCGACCGCCATGCCTGCTGCCACGGCTGCAGCCGACCCACCGCTTGAGCCGCCAGGTACACGATCCAACGCCACTGGATTGTGCACCGGACCGTAACCGGAATTCTCCGTCGATGAGCCCATGGCAAACTCATCGCAATTCAGCTTCCCCACCAAAACCGCACCCGCAGCTTCCAGCCGCTTGACCACCGTGGCATCGTACGGTGGACTGTACCCTTCGAGGATCCGCGAGCCTGCCGTTGCCGGGGAACCCTTCATGACCAGCACATCCTTGATACCGATGGGAACTCCGGCCAAGGGAGGCAGCGGACCGCCCTGTGCCGCCAGTTGATCGATGGCCGCGGCTGTGCGCAGCGCGCGCTCCGGACTTACCGCCAGATAAGCATTGATGGCCGGATTGCGTGCTTCAATCTCCTCAAAACAACGCTCTGCTAACTGCGTCGCGCTCGGCTTTCGAGAGCGCACTGCGGCTTGAATGTCGGAAATGGAGCTCTGCTTCCAATTCATCGTTATTCCATTATCTCTTTAGTTGGTTCCGGAAGGCATCCGTTGCATCCACTCGGCGGGGCGCGCCAACGTGTCCCAAATTTAAATGGATGAAATCAAGATGTCATCGAGGGAAAAGCGGGGGCTTTAGCGGTCAATCACTTTGGGCACTTTAAAGAAGATGCCGTCCGTATCGGGAGCACAAGCAAGCACCCGCTCCCGGCTCAGGGATGGAGCAATTTCGTCCGCGCGCAAATGCTGAGCCGCAGCCTCGGGCTTTCTGCCGTCCGGCAGGAGGTCGGCAACCTGCGCCATGGGCGGTATGGAGGTCGTGTCCAACTCGTTGAGTTGGGCAAAGTAGCCGAGGACGGAGTTCAGATCACGCAGCATGATGGCCTTCTCGCCACTCGTCAATTCGAGGTTGGCCAGTTCGGCGACACGGTCAACGTCCTGTTCGGAAACGGCCATAGGTTCTCCGTGGTCTACGGACTCTAGGAGGACTTGGAGAAGTCGACCGCCCAGGAGTTGGCGCGACTGGAGACACAGCAGAAGACCGTCTCGTAGAGGAGAGAGAAATCGGTTGCCAGGCTGGCCTCGCGCATGTAATCCCAATCGATTTTCGCCTTCAAAGGCTTGATCATGCGGCAGTAGTAAGCCTCTAGCTCTTCATCGGGAATATCTTGCAGCATCTCTTCTTCGCAGCGGAAGGCGAGGGTGGCCGCTCCCGTCAGGCCTGGCCGAAACGGCATATGCATCACTTCCAGATGAGGCAGCTTAGGCCGCGGCCCAACCAAACCCATGTCGCCACGCAACACGTTAACCAGCTGGGGCAGCTCATCCAGCTTGTACTTGCGCAGGAATCCGCCGAATCTGGTCACCCGCGGGTCGCCTCGCTTGGTCAGCGAGGGCCCGTCTGCCTGAGCGTCGATCGCCATGGTCCTGAACTTGAATACGGTGAAGAGGACCCCATTCCGTCCTACGCGCTTTTGGCGGAAGATCACCGGGCCGGGGGATTTGTAGCGGACTAAAACGGCAGCGAGCAGCAGCAAGGGCCAGAAAAGCAGAAGCGCCACCGCGGCAAAGACGAAGTCAATGCAGCGCTTGGTGGCCGACACGCTCCACGCGCTCGGCTCGGCATAGTAGGCGGCTGGGTCCTGCGGTATAGCGCAAAAGGGCGGAAATGAAGTCGTCGAATGGTGGCTGACCTCAGAGACGACATCATTCCAAAGCAGGGCCGCACTGGGCTGCGGAGGAGCAAAGCTTGTGTCCATGCGTTTTTAAGACCTGTTCTAAAATTTTGGAGCGCTTGCTGAATTCTCGTTCAGGGTCTTGTCAATCAAGTTCTCTGCTAAGTCCACGGTCCATATATATATTTGCTAGACACTCGCTTGATCGCCTGAGGTGACGGCTATGTGAGCCGCTACCGAACCACTGGGTAATTCACTACCTCGAGAGCATCTTCGCGGCTGGTTCCGAAGGTCTCGATTCCCGCTATGTACACGGATGAACCCGTGCCCAAAAAGGATGTTGCGCCGGGGCAGAACTTTTCCCGATTCAACCCTTTAACCAAAATAACAGCATTTCCATTCTTAGGGTACCCCACTGCTCATAACAGTCAAGGTTCTTGGCCTGCGCGGTGCGCGAACGATGCTCACTTGTTCAAAGGTTTACAATGCGGGAGCAGATTTACACAGCGATTTGCCCTCGACCTGCCAGACTTGACGACGATCAAGAGGAAAAGGTTGTCCTGAGATGAGGGGGAGGTGCATCTGGATCATGTTCATTCCTCTCTGCTAGTCGGCGCCGGTCCGCAAGTCCTCCCGTTGCATGACAGTCCTGTCGATCGCATTCAGCCTGGGCGCTCCCGGTCCCTTAATTACCCGCTTATCGCGACTCAGATGGAATTCCACGATTTTTAGCAGGCAGCGGGCGGCGACTGCCGCACGAACCATCAGTTTGAGTATCCGGCTCTTGCCAAAATAATCGTAATGCTCATTGAAATCAACCATCGCCCGATGCTGCTCTATGATTTTTTTCCTGGGCATCTGGTTGATGCTTTGGCTCCCGTAATGAATGACCTCGGCGGTGGGCGTGTAGTAGATCTTGCAACCGTTTCGCTTGAGCATCAGGTTGTAGGCTAAATCGACCTGGAAATGGGGCAGGCGCTCATCGAGCATACCGAAGGTCTCCCAGGTTTCGCGACGCAGCACGTACGCCGTGGTCCCCAGGCTTTCCACCTGCTGTTCGCGCGAATAATCGAAGGAGCAGGCATAGTATTCCCTCGAAACCTGGCCATGGGGAAAGAACTTATGCCAATTGAGCCCCTGGAGAATCATGGTCCCGAGG
Source organism: uncultured Acidobacteriaceae bacterium (assembly GCA_963711525.1). Lineage (GTDB taxonomy): Bacteria > Acidobacteriota > Terriglobia > Terriglobales > Acidobacteriaceae > PALSA-350. Next base: position 13,059 of record CAVQEO010000005.1, read on the forward strand.
CCGGCAAAGCTACGAACGCACGACTGGGTGGTGCCATCGGGATTGAGCAACCGCGGACCGCACGCAGCAGCCTCCGGGTGGGCATCCATGAAGTCTACGAGCACTTTGAAGACGTTGCCCAGCACCTTGGTGTCGCTGTTCAAGAGGCAGGCATAGCGGGCGCGCGACATCTTCATGCCCAGATTGTTGTTCTTGGAGTAGAGTAGCGCGACCTTGTTGCGCACCAGGATGACTTCTGGAAAGGCCGATTCGACCATCTCTGCGCTGCCATCGGTCGAACCGTCATCAACGCAGATAACCTCGAACCGGATCCCGCGGGTGCAGTGGTAAATCGACGCTAAACACTGCTGCAGCAATGCTTTGGTATTGTAGTTGGGGATGATGATAGTCAGGTCGGGCAAGAGATTCATCAATCTTTCAAAACCTCAGGCACTTCTATTCGGATGAGTGGACTTCGCGCGCAGGAACGCCGGCGACGGTTGCGTTGGCAGGAACGGATTGCAGCAAGACAGAATTCGCACCCACTCTCACATTATCGCCTAAAGATATTCCGCCGAGAACCTTGGCGCCAGCGCCAACCACTACAAAGTCCCCAACTTCTGGCCGGAGAGCCAAGTCATAATTCATGTCGATCTGCCTGGCCCCCAGGGTCACGCCCTGGAAGATGGTCACATTCCTCCCAATTTTTGATGCACCAATGACCGTTCCCGAGGTATGGGGAAAGAATATACCGGGACCAATGGCGCACCGGGGAGAGATCTCTATGCCAAAAAGAATTTGATTCAAGTAGGACAATACGTGTGCTATGGCTGGCAGGCCGTTAAGTAATGCCGAACGGCTGGAGCGGCACAGGACGATCGGCAAAAACCTGGGGTGAGGCAATCTGCACAAGATACGGAGCAGGGAGGCTTTCTCGTCAGTTCCGCCACTTAAGCGCAACTGACGTTCAAGATCTGCGTAGAGCAGTTCCTTCAGCATCTGGTCAGGCCTTCATCAGGCCGCGCTCGATCAACTCCCTATTGGCGCGCTCCAGGCCGTCTTCCGGGCCATCTTCGGCGATGGGTTGCGTCCTTACCCAGCGCGCAAAACGCGCCATGCCTTCCTCCATTGACACCTTGGGCGAAAAGCCCAGTGCTTGCCCGATGGCTGAAACATCTCCAAAATTGTGCCGGATATCGCCCAAGCGATACTGTCCCGAAACCACCAATGTGCTGGGTTCAGCGAATTGCCGCAGTAGGCTTCGCGCGACAGTATCGACGCTCACCTGGACGCCCGATCCAACATTCATCGTCAATCCGTCTCCGCCGTCCGACTCGAGTCCGAGGGTCATCGCCTCAGCCACATCTGATACGTGCACAAAGTCACGGCTTTCCTGACCATCCTCGAACAAAGCGATCGCCTTGCCCTGGCGAATCCGATTGGAGAAGATCGACAAGATGCCGGTGTAAGGGTTGTTGAGCGACTGGCCTTCTCCATAAACATTTTGCAGGCGGAAAATCAGGAAGGGAATGCCGAGCGCGCCGGCGGCGATCCGGACCAGATCTTCCTGGGCCAGCTTGGTGGCGGCGTAGACCGATGCGAGGCTGGTTCTGGCGCTTTCTGGTGTGGCTACGGGATGGATGGGGCCGCAACAACTGGGGCAAAGGGGGTCCCACTGGCCGGCTTGCAGGCTATCCAGGCTGCGTATGGGAGGATAGACCAAACCGCAGCCCGCGCAGCGATAGGCGCCTTCACCATAGACGGAGCGGGACGATGCCAGCACGAGTTTTGTGACCTGGTGGGGGTCGTTGGCCAGAACGTCGAGCAGCAGGGCCGTACCCAGGACATTTGTGTTGGTGTAGTCGCCAATCCGGTACATCGATTGGCCTGTTCCCGTTTCCGCAGCGAGATGAACGACAGAAGTGACATCGCCGAGGGCTGAGACCCAATCCTGGCGCCGGCAGACGTCGCCGCGCATCACCTCGACCCCTTGCTCCCCGAGCAGGGTCCCCAATTCAGGCTGGGGAATTGGGCCATGGATCTGCGGACTCAGATTGTCGAGGAGACGCACCGTCGTGCCGCGCCCGATCAACGTCCGGGCAAGCGTCAGCCCGATAAAGCCGAGTCCCCCGGTGATAAGGACCTTTCCGCGCATCCTCCGATCTTAACCTGTTTGGTATCAATGTCGCCCGGAACTATCCGCTTAGTTGGCGATTGCGGGCCGGCAGGGTCGCCGGTTCAAGATGGTGCGATATGATCGGCCTGGGAGCGCTTGTGAGACGCCGGATTGTACTGTCGGGCGTGAACTTCATTGAGGGTGGCCCACTCTCCGTGTTTAAAGATGCTCTTCAGGAACTGGCAGACCATTACGCCAATCGATATGAGATTGTGGCCCTGGTTCATCGCCGGACCTTGTTTGACATAGACAATGTCACCTACATCGAATTCCCGCACATCAAGTCCTCCTGGCTTAGGCGCTTCCACTTTGAGTATTGGAGTTTGCGGGCTCTCAGTCGACGACTTCAGCCATATCTTTGGCTTTCGATGCACGATATGACTCCGAATGTGACGGCTGAGGTGCGTGCCGTCTACTGCCACAATCCCTCTCCCTTTTACCGGCTCGGCGCGGGAGAGGTCCTCACAGACTGGAAGTTTTCGCTCTTCACCTTTTTCTATCGTTATCTCTATGCCATCAACCTGCGCCGCAATGACCTGATTATTGTGCAGCAGGAATGGTTGCGGCGCGAATTTCGCCGCAGATACCGCGCAGAGAACATCGTAGTGGCACACCCACGAATCCCCAGTCTTGTGATCCCCGCACTCCCCGAGGAAGAGCAGGCTCAGGGAGGGGGTGCGCGATTCTTTTATCCTGCGTATCCACGCTCTTTCAAAAACATCGAGCTTTTGCTGCAAGCCGCTCGAATCCTCGAGCAAGGTGGGCTCGAGCGAGGTGGGGCGGATGGCTTCAGTGTATGGCTCACCATCGATGGCAGCGAGAATCGGTACGCGGCGAAACTCCGCTCTGAGTATGGCGGCCTGCGCTCTGTCTCCTGGCTCGGCATCATGCCTCGTGACCGCATCCTCATGCTCTACGCGAAAGCCGACTGTCTCTTGTTTCCTTCCAAGCTAGAGACCTGGGGCATGCCCATCTCAGAATTTCAGCAAACAGGCAAGCCAATGCTCGTCATCGATCTTCCCTACGCACGCGAGACCGTCAGCACCTATCCCGCTGTCAGTTTTTTTCCGCCAGGCAACCCTCAGATTCTTGCGGATGCCATGAAAAGTTTCATCCAGGGCCGTCTTGCATTTAGCGAGATCTCCGCTCCATCAATCCCTCCGCCGTTCGCCGCGGATTGGACTGAGTTGTTCCAGATTCTTCTCAACGAGAATCAGGGAGGCAGTCTGGCCCGAGCAACCTCCCCTGCGGCCGGCTCGGTTAGCGCTTCGCCTTGAGGGCGTCCCCACAACGCAAGCTGGACAGCTACGACTTGGCGCACCCTATAGCCAGAACGGAGCGCAGGGGGTTAAAGCCTCACGCTGCAGAGCTGCCCGGTTAGTGGAAAACTGCACCTTCCCTGGTCATTCCTTTGAACCGATAGCCGCGGACCATATAATGGTCTTTCCCGGTGAAGGCAAACCTCTCCATTCCGTCTATACACCTTCCGCAAGTACCTTCGTTCTCAATATCGCGCGAAATCCCACATGTTCGGGTTCCCTTTCTTTCCCTTCTCCTGGAGCCCCGCCCGCTGAAGAAGTGGTTTTTCATCTGGGGCTTCTGCCTTTACCTGGCCTTCTGCTTTTTTTGCTTCTTTTACTTCGAACAGCCACGGCTTAACCACGATACCTTTATAAGGTTTGGAGCGGATTCGCCCACCTATTGGGATGCCGTGGAGTATCGGACCCAACACACACAAACCCAGGGCGTTCTGATTTCTTTCACTGGAAACCTGCTGGGACCAGTCCTGATTGGGATGTTATTCCGAACCGGACTTGGGGTTGCGTTCTTCAATGTCCTGCTCTTCTTTCTCGCAGTGGAGGTTGCCTGCACGATTCCCGGGGTGAACAGATACCGCCTTCTCTTTCTTCTGGCTATCTGTTCGGAGACAGCACCCGCCTTGGTCACACTGAACAAGGAGATCATGGTGCTGGTTTCGGCGTTGCTGTTCGCAAAATACATTACCTCCAAGAGACGCTCCCTATTTCTCTTGGCAGTGGTGTTTGCCGTCTCGGTGTTTGCCCGTTGGGAACAAATCGCAATTCTTCTGCTCTATCTCTTCCTGCGCAGAAGAGGTTCCGTTTTCGAGCGAAAGCCCTGGCTTGCAGTGGGCACCGTGATTGGCATCCTCACTGTGCTCTACCCGGTGATCGCGAGGCTACCCGGCTCTGCCATCGGAGCGTTCACGCAATATGCAAAGGGCGCAAACACAATTGCCAAGCTCAATACCATCCAGACCAATTTCGGCTTTCCACTGGTTGTGGTGCCGAAAATGATCATGTATGTCTTCGGCGAATTACTGCGGCCACTCACGTTTGTGAGGGAATATACCATCCTTGGCTGGGCTGACATTCACTCCATCTATATCATTCCGCTTTTCTCGATCGCCCTGATCACACTGCTGGTGATGGCGTATCGGAGAGGCTTGCTGAATCCCAAGCGCCCGATCGCCTTGTTAATCATCACTTATATGATCGTCACCGCGGTGACTCCGTTTGTTCAGCCTCGATATAACTATTTTGTCTACGTCCTGCTCTGTGTGGAGTTAGCCCGGTACAAAAAAGTGGAAGATCGGGCCGCGGTAAGTTCACCGGTTGAAGCGATGGCTTAACGCAGTTTCGCAATGACTGTGGCCTGATAAAGATCGCGATGTGCCCGGATTTCCTGTGGAAATCCGGGTTCGGTTTAAACCCATTGCGAAACTGCTTAGCCGATCGTCCGGCCGTCCACGATGGCTGGGATGTCCCGTTCTCTGAGTTGTTGCCGCCAGCGATCCAGGCGGCCAGCGCGAGTGAGGAACAATCTTTGCAAGAGATACTGCCACGTTATTCTGGAAAAGATTTTGTTGTCGTAGCGACGGTATTGCCGCACCGTGCGTACGGAGAGCCGCAGAAGCTGGGACGACCGCTCCAGCGGAGGCAGGAACAGATCGACATAAGCGCTCTCTGCCGCCATGAAGTTCTTGTAGCGCTGGGGGCTCATCTCGCGGTCGTAATCCATGCTCGCGATGGAGTGCTCCACGAGTAGGTCTTCCGCGATATACATGTACTTGCCTTTTCGGTGGAGACCCTGAAATACATAGACATCGGAGAGGTCGAGCCAGAATTCCTCGCTGTATCCGCCAACCTCGCGCAGGGCGGCCACGCGCATCAGCGTTGCGCTATTCACGGCATAGGCCTTGTCTTTACATAGACCGCTGAAGGTATTCGGAATTTGCTGCAGCCGGTTGAAGCTCAGCAGCCGCCGCGGAGAGACCAGCGTGCCGTGCGAAGAGACAAACGGAACAACAGCCGCGATTTCAGGCGAATCCTTGAACTTTTCGCTATAGGCGATCATTCCTCGCAGTAGCTCATCGGAGACAGTTGTGTCTTGATCGAGAAGAAGCAGCCAGGAGCAACCGACAGACTCGGCAAACTTCATGGCTTGGTTGTAGGCCCCTGAGGTGCCTACGTTTCCCCCGGCATGACGCAGATCGACGGGAAAGGGAAGAGACACGCCGGTCGCCGGGGTGGGACTGTTATCCCACAGAAGCACACGAACGGAGGATTTCAGGCCGGGGTCGCGTTCGAATACCCGAATCAGACTCTGGATTGTCTCCGACTGCTCCGGCGATTGTTTATAAAGCACGACGACGGCGAGGATCTGCATTAAAAATTCTTCTATGAAGCAGGTAGTGGGGAGGTCGCGACACAAGCAACGTGACATAAGCAACCGTGACACAAGGAACTTTGAGACCAGGGATCGATGCGGGAACGCGGTGCGGGCGGACTAACCCGTGACCAGTGCAGCCATTGTCCCTTAAGTGGAACGAAATCGAGCCGCCCGTCGAAATTGACTCAGTCTCTGGGCATACATATCGTCCGCTACCACGCGACCATAAACGTAGGATCCAACAGCCCGCCCACACCCGTAAAGGAAGCCTAGAATACCGCCGATCAACGTCCAGAGCGCCCGGTACGGACCCGACTTCCTATCTGGCGGCTCGGCCGGATCTAAAACCTGGATCACTGGAGCGGCTTTCGCCTCATCTAATCTGGCCGCTTCAAATTGGCGCGCGATGAGATCGAAGATAAGTGTGTGGTACTGTACGTCTCTTTGCTTGCGAAGATACGCCAGCTGATCCGCGGGGAGAACGCTGGGGGTAAGCAAAATATCCCCGGGAGTTCGCCCTTTCTTGGCGCTCTCCATCTGGCGTAGCTGGTCCCGTAGGCTCTCGAGCTCGTTGTTCAAGCGGACCACATCGGGATTTTGATCCGTGGCCGAATTACGCATCGCGTCAAGCTGCACCTCATGAGAGATGATCTGCGCCTGCAGTTGCGCCATCTGCCCGATAGCGATGCTCGTCTGACCTGAGGGTGAGACTGCGCCGGTGGACTCTTCCGTCTCCTTGAGGGCAATCTCAGCGTCCGTCAAGCGGTCCTTCTCGAGCGCCAATTGCTGCGAGAAGAAGACCCTTCTCACAGAAGCTTCGCCGATAATGAGATGGTTGTTGATGGCGTGCAGCTCGTCGACGTAGGCGTTGGCGATCTCGGCAGCGCGACGGGGATCCTCATCCTTTACGGTAATGTTGATCAAGCCGCCCTTATCGCTCAGGAATTTGGAATTGGCAGCAAGCTTTAAACGCGCCTCGCTCTCCTTTCGCACATGATAGACGGTCTTCAGGTCGAGGCGCTTGATCAGGGCGTCGGCGATCCTGTTGCTCTGCAGAATTGCCAGGTATAGATCGTTAGGATCCTTCATTCCGCCGGTTCCTAATCCTGTCAAGGATGCCAGGCTGCCCAACTGGCTGATCAGGGCGGCGCTGGACTGCCCCTGCTGGGGCGGCATGATGGCTACCTTTGCCGTAAAAGTTGGGTGCACGAGCGTCGCCACCCCAAAAGCCACGAGCAGACCAATCACCGTCGCCAGGATGATGGCCTTCTTCCGTTGCACTATGACCAGCAGCAGGTCCAGAAGGTCAAACTCGATGCCGGACGGCGCAGCGGCCTCCAACGGAGGGCTGTATTCTCTGGTGGGCGGCATTATGGCCATGGATTACCCCGCACAATCAAGCCGCGCCCCCCGGATTTCCTGTGGAGCTGGTTGGCGTTGGCGAAGTTCATGCGGTCCCGGCTGGCCACGGAGCCGGGGACCGTACAGGCGGTCGTGTCCAGCGCAGCGTACAGGAAATCCGGGCTCGCGAGTACACTCCCCCTCAACCGAGACTCACGGCCAATCTTATACCCGTTCCACATACCGATCCCTCAATGTTACTGCAGCACGGCGATCGCTGCCGCGCCCAGGGCAAGTTGGGAGAAAATCTGTGTGTAATTGATAAAGTTCCTCAGGCCTGAAGGCCTTGGCACCTTTTCCGGGACTACCAGAGTATCGCCTGCATTCAAGCGCATGGAGGCAAAGCCGTTGCCGAAAATGCCATTCTGTGACTTCCGGCTCACCACCGAGCCATCGGCCCGGATGACGAAGGAATCTCCGCCATCGGCGCTCTTCGTCGGTCCCCCGGCCAACCGCAGGTAACTACCCACCGGCTGGGTGTTTCTGAAGAGGAAAGAATTCTGGTCATAGACGGCGCCCACCACATTCACGGTGCTGGGTTTAGAAGGAACTACGAAGCGATCGCCGTCTTCCAGTTGTATGTTCGGCAAACTGGCGATTCCCGTCGCATCCCTTTTAATGTCCAGGACGACGCGGCCGGTGGCGCGGATGGTGCGGAACCTGGCCACGAGACTTCTGGAAGCGGCGGTCGCAGCCGGGTCAACGGTACCGATGCTGGCGGAGGCAGCGATGGTGGAGCCGGTCAATCTCCAGTTCAAGGTTCTGCAGGTAGTCATTCAAACGCAATTGCTGCAGGATGCGGGTCGACTCCCGGGTAAAATTCGACCCGAAGAGATAGGCCTCTGGGGTGAACCCTCCAGCACGAGCCACTAGCTGGGGCAACGTCTCACCCGGAAGCGCGGTGTATATGCCCGCCTGCTTGAACTCACCTTCAAGGCGGACAAACTTGGTGCGCTGGGCCTGCGGAACCTTGATATCCGCCTGGGAGAAGATGGTGACCACATCTCCGGGGTCGAGCGCCAAATTCTGCGCAGCGTCGTGGTCGAGGACAAGCTGCCCAGGGTTGAAGGGCACCAGCGAAGTGGTGAGCGTTTGCGGGTTCATCCGTTCAATGACCGCGTAGGACCAATCGATTTCCGGCACGGGCAGACCGAGCGATAGAGATGGCCGCGGAAGGTTACCAGCCGACGCCTGCTCCTCCTCGGCCAGCGAGCTGCTGGTTGGGCTACCGCAGGGTTGGCCATTCTGGCCATTGTTTGTTGGGTTGGTTGCGACCGATCCGGTGTACTGCCCGAACTGATTTTGTTGCGGGTTCGTGCCGGCGTTGGGAATGCAGTTCTGATCGTTGTTCTGCGCCGAAGATTGAGACGAGTTCTGATTTGTTGTTCTGCGTGGAGTAGGGATTATAACCCTGCGATCCATTGGATTGTTGGGTTTGGCTCGCATTCGCGGAGCGCTGCCCGTTATAGATGGGGACCCCGTTGCTGTCGTATTGCGCGGAGCCAGTCTGATAGCCGTTGATATCACGAGGGTAGAAATCGGGATTGCTCGTATATTCCGGCTTGAACTCCGGGCCCGGGATTCCCAATTGGTTCCTTCGCTCCCAGTAATCCCGAGTGATCAGCGATTGACTGTCCGGGATAATGTCGCTCAATCGCATGCCTGGATGCCAGGAGAACCGTCCTGTCTGGGCAACGTTGCCGCGCAGGGTGACGGTGTTCTGGAACTGGGGAGAGATGGGGAGCACGCGCAGGATATCGGCCGGCTGCAATGGAGTCGACAATCCAGCGCCCTCCAGCGAAATATCCAGAACGGTGCGGTTCTTATTGGTCTCCAGGCGTTCCAGGGAAGCCCGCGTCAACGAAGCCGTGGAAGACAGACCTCCGGCGAAGTGAAGCGCCTGGTCCACGGTCGTGGAGCCTTTGAGCTCGTAGATGGCCGGGACGTGGACGTCGCCGGCAACGGCCACCTGTGGCCCAACCGGAGGGATGTAAATGACATCGCCCGGGAGTAGCGGAGCGTCCTTGCTCATGTCGCCGAGGATGAGAAGGTCGTATAGATCGAAGGTGGTAATAGTTTGCCCATTGCGCCGCAGCTGAATGTTGCGAAGAGAGCCCTGGACGGAGGGGCCGCCGGTGGCAAACAGCGCGGTAACCAGCGTGCTCAGCGAGCCCAGGGTGTAGGTACCCGGACGACGAGCCTGGCCCACGACGAACACCTGAATCGACCGCAGTTGGCCCATTTGCACATCTAGATCGAAGCTTTTATAGATATGGGCGAGAGCGTCATGAAGATGCTCCTTAACTTGTGCATAGGGTAGACCGGCAACATGGACCTCGCCGACCTGGGGAAGGTAGATCGAACCGGAACGGTCCACGGTGAGTTGCGCGTTGAAATTCACCTGTCCCCAGATACGAATCACCAGCTGGTCGCCTGGGCCGAGGACGTAGTCGGGGGTGACATTCACCTCGCGCAGCGGGGCAAAGGTCGAAGGCACTTGACGAAAAAGGGAGTCCCCGTAGACCGGAAGCAGAGTGCCCAGGGATCCGCGGACCAACAATTGGAAATCGGTAGGTGCGGAGGGAGCACGGATTGCCAGCAGGCGAGATTCTTCGAGCGCTTCGAATTGGGATTGCGCGTTACCGCCAAGGCCACCCTGGTCGAGGATGTTTGGGATCCTGCCATTCAAACCCGAAGATTGCAGCCCCGGGTATTGTGACCCTAGTTGGCCGGCTGAAACACCAGCAGACCCATAGGCGCCGGAGGTTGCATTGCCTTGGCCAAGACCCAAGCCCAACTGGCCGAGACCCTGGGTGGGAGCTTCTTCGTCACTCACGCAACTCCCATCCACGGAGGAGATGACGCCTGAGGGGCAATCGAATGTATCGGAACCAGCAGACTGAGACTGAGCAGTAGCAACCGGCAGTTCGACCTGCGCAACGCTCGCGATGAGCAGAATCGCGAAGAAAAGACCTGAACGCTTACCCATAATTTGTGAAAGCAGAAACTCGCCCGGCGAGTAGCCGGTGATTCCTGCCAAGATTTACTCCTTTACCATCGGCGCAGCCCCGTCCAAAGGGGGCGAATTTGTCCAATTCCTAATTTAGTTTAGGGCCTACGGCTGGAAGTGCCAATTCTTTTCCCTTGGAACCGCTGGGAGCATATCTCCAAACCACTTCGGGAGCAGGCGACTCGGTTCCTACGGCACTTTCTTACCAAATGCCATGCGGATCCTCCTTATGAAGGACGGAGACACGGTTTGATGCAGGAAACCCATTGCATAAGCTGCTTTAGAAAACTTTAGATAGCCCGGCCCACCGTTGACACAGTGGCAGGTGCGAATAAAAACAATCTGTTTCTGAGCAATGATCTCGAAGGCAATGGTACGGGCAGCTCTACGGGGCCCGATGTCTACGACAATTCGGGTTATAACGGTTTCTACAATCTGATTACTCACTCTACATGCTCAACAGGTTGTGCTTCAAACACTTACCTGTCGGGCATCGCCGGCAACGACACGATTTTCGGTGTGTCTGCCGGTTTGACAGGAACCGTCAGCGGGCCTGGAACGTACGGGCTTCTCCCTTTTAACCCCAATCCTGGCTCTACGATCCCGTCTACGTCCAGCGGTTACGTTCAGATGTGGGTATACGGGCAGAGTGTTTACATTCCATACTTTTCGACCCTACCCTAAACTAAGCAACTTTTGACAGGCTCACCCAGGGACGGATACGTTCATTCCCGTTTGAATAAAGAGCCATGTGTCCCATAGTGCCCGGGGTAATTATAGATCGCCGCCATGCGTCTAGTTGCTCCGGCATGCACTTGGACAGCGCCACAGATATTCCCGAAACCTCTAGGTCGGCGGTTGCCGGTAGTTTCGGCCTAAGCGCGAACGAAGGACAGTTTTGACGCTGTCCGGTGCCACAGCCAATCCCTGTCACAAATTAGACAATAAAGCATCCCGCCCCAGCGGGATGCCTTATTGCGCCCTTTCTTTAGGATGTCTTTCGTCAAATGCCAGAGACTCGTCATCCTGAGCGGCGCGCCCCACAGATTTTGGGCATAGTGCGCTCCTGAAATTTGAATCGGTAATTTGAGAGAAGCTATGGATAGAGGTTTCTGCTGCGCAGGGAAGCAGGAACCCGACTTCGGTGGTCGAAAGCTCCGACCAGCATGGGTAAGATAAGCACCGCCTAGGTCCTTCGGCTCCGCGCCACAAACACTGTGTCACGCGATCAATCTAAAGTCAGCAATCCCATTACCGATCAGGAAATAGCCTTTGCTCACCTGGTCCTCTCCGGAACCATGACCGACCATCAGGCCGCCGAAGCTGCCGGCCTCAACCCCGACTCCGCCGCCTACTCCAAACCCCGTGTCCGCGCCTACTTGCTCGAGCATCGTGCCGGCGTGCAGCACCTCCAGAAAGAGGCCGACCTGTCCCGGCGTGCCGTGGACGGACTCTACCCCCTGAGCCTGGACCGCGAACAAGTGCTGGACCGCCTCTGGGAAATCGCCAACCTCGCCCCCGAAATGACCCAGGGCAGCATTACTGGACAGGTCAAGGCCCTCTCCATAATCGTCGCCATGGAGAACTTCATCCCCGTCCGTCACGCCGTCTCCTCAGAAAAGGAATCCGCCCATGCACCCACCGTGCAAATCTATGCCTCCGCTTGGCGCCGGAAGGCCACAACCACGGAACCCCAGCCAAGCCCCAGCCCCGGCCACCAAGAAAACCAGCAAGAAGATTCGCCCGCCTCTCTCGTCCCCCAGCCCGCTCCCGGCTCGGTGGGAGCGCCCCCGGACTCTACCCCCAACCCGAAACTCCCTCGCATATGAAGCGGCCGCAGGTGTAGGCCATCATGTTTTGGTCAGTCGTAGGATCTAAGCGTCCCCGCTTCGGTGTACCTCTTTCCCACCGCTTAAGATGGGCATGATAGAGGTCCATGACGCTATTGAACCCAGCGCGCGCCTTTGGATTCTTCAAAAGCGTCATCGGAATCCGTGTTCCCGAGCCCTTCTTCTATCCCGATAAACCACACACAAGCAGAGGGTCGTCCGTAGCCCATGAACCCCCCTATACTTCAACGGCCTTTGGCCCCCCGGAAAGTCCAGACAATGAGGCGAAAGCTTGCCATCGAACGTACATGCGCGTTTTCACTTTCTACGCGTATCGCCGTTAACGTATGGCTACCGCAATTTCTTACCAAACGCCATGAGGATCGGCCTAATGAAGGACGGGGACAAGGTTTGATGCAGGAAGCCCATTGCATACGCTGCTTTAGAAAACTTCAGGTAGCCCGGCCCCCCATCATATCCGAAGACGGCTGCAAAAAAACCATTACGAGACATCTTTCGACGCAGTGCGAATACTGTGTTGCATCGGTATAGGGTTGGAAATATATCCTTTTCCTGCCGCTCGGATTGTGCGCGGGAAAGTATCGTGGCGTGAAAGTCGTTTGGTATCAGCTTCGCGGCCAGCCCGACATAGCTCAACAAGTTGGTCGTGAAAACGCACAAATAACCGCCGGGAATCAATACTCTCCGAGCCTCGCGAAACAGGTAATCCGGCTCCGGCAAATGCTCAAGGACGGAGTGAGATAGGACCAGGTCTACCGATTGGTCTTCGATCGGCCATTCGTGTCCAGGGGTGAGGCTGCGAAACTCATCGATAGTGGGATTCGAACTGCCGGCAATGTCAACGTCCAACCCGATAACCTTGGCCACCTTACCTCTGAGGCAGCGTAGGTTGCGGCGGAACTCGACCGGGTCTTCATTAAGTTCGCCTCGACCACAACCGAAATCCACAACGACCGACTCGGGCGTGATCATAGAGTTCAGCCGACTATAGAACTCAATAAGGCCATCGAAGCGCGGAATGCCACCGAACTCAATCTCAGGATAGAAACTCAGGTCGTATTTGTGTAGCTCCACCCACACCCCCCCCAAGCCACCGTGCGGTTGACTGGTCCGAGCCACAACCGCCAGGCTAAGCAGTTCGACCTGAACAATGACCACAATGACCAGGCCTCACATTCTCCCATATTTCGTGGAAGGGAGAAAACACCCTGCGTTTGGCCAGCCATGGACGCAGCGCTGTCGCTCAGGGGCGAATTCATATTTGCTGCTCCCTGCGTTATGCTCAATTCAGGCGATCTGGAGAGCGTTTTGAATCTGCGAAGAAGTTCGGCCAAGGCATGGGGCAACAGACACTGATGCCGGTCGGGTTGGTTCGATTTGCTGTGATTTTTATGTTGACCGCAGTATCATGGCTGCCGTTGGTATGCCAGCAAACTGCTCCCAGCCCGGCATTGCCACAGGCGTTGGATCCGGTCTTCTCCGATTCTGAGCCTGTCCAAACCAGCGACTACGGATTGGTCTATGTTCCCCTCGATAGCTGGATCTATCCGGCCTTTGAGCGCCTGTTTTCGCTCGGTTATGCCGACTCCGCGTACCTGGGCATGCGCCCGTGGACACGCACCAGCTGCCTGCAGATTCTTCAGGAGACATACCCCAAGCTGGAGTATGCGCCGCAGGACCACGAAGCCTGGACCATCTTTCTTGCCCTCGCCACAGAATTTGGAGAGAACGCAGGCCTCGCCACGCCCGAGGCTGAGCTTCACAATGTGTACACGCGGAATATGTACATCAAGGGACCTCCCATCAATGACTCTTTCCATTTTGGGCAGACCCTCATCAACGACTACGGACGGCCTTATCAGCAGGGCTTTAATGCACTTGACGGCTTCTCGGCCAGGGCCGAGGGCTACCATTTCTCGCTCGACGTTCGCGGGGAGTATCAGCACGCGCCCGGACGCGCGTCCTATCCCGAATCCGTGCAAGCCGTGATCGCGCAGATTGACACCACACCGCAACTGCCACCGCAGCCCGTACCACAGACCAACGTTTTTCGTTTGATCAATGCCAACTTTGCGACGTCCCTAGCCAACAATGAGATATCCGTGGGCAAGGCGGATGACTGGTGGGGCCCGACGCAAACCGGGAGTATGGCGCTCAGCAACAATGCGGAGCCTATTTATGCCTTGCGCATCAATCGCGTGGTGCCGCTGCACATTCCATTGCTCTCTGATTTTGTAGGACCGTTTCGCTACGAAGGATTGTTTGGCTCGCTGAAGGGGCATCGTTACCCCAATGCGCCGTGGATCCACGCTGAAAAATTCAGCTTCAAGCCAACCAGGAACCTGGAATTCGGTTTTTCCCGGGTGGTCATCTTCGCCGGAAAGGACCATGTACCGCTCACTTTCGGCTCGTTCTGGCACAGTTTCACTAGCTTCAGCGATGTCGACCTGGCGGAGAAAGAGAGCAGAAATGACCCCGGCTTCCGGAGTTCCAGCTTCGACTTTACATGGAGGCTTCCCTGGGTAGAGAAATGGCTGACCCTCTACTCCGATTCTATCGTTCACGATGACACGAGCCCCCTTTCCGCTCCGCGTCGCGCGGCCGTGAATCCAGGCCTCTATCTGTCGCACATCCCCAAACTGCCACATGTAGATCTGCGTGGCGAGGCGGTATCGACCGATCCGCCGGCCAGTTCTCAGGGAGGCCAGTTCCTTTATTACGAGTACGAGTATAAGGATGGCTACACGAACAAAGGCAACCTGTTAGGAAGTTGGATGGGGCGGGAAGGCAAAGGCGGCCAGGTTTGGCTAACCGATTGGTTGAGCCCCAAGGAGTACATTCAACTGGGGTATCGCAATGCAAAGGTCTCCAAGACCTTCGTTCCCGGTGGCACTACACAGAACGACTTCAACATCAAGGCTGTGCTGCGGCTTAAAGATGATTTGGAACTGAATGCTTTCGGGCAGGCCGAGTGGTGGAAGGTGCCCGTGCTGGCCTCAGGCCAACAGCATGATTTCACGGGATCGATCCAGCTGACATATTTTCCCAAACTAAGCTGGCGCCGCTAGTACCCTCTCGTACGCCCGCCGTTCCCACATCGCTCCCCATCAACACTGCTGCAAGCACAGCAACGGCGGGATGGACGCTTGTCGTGCAGTATATGGTGGAGCCTGCAACATGTTCAGGAGGTATTCGTGCGCATAACCAAGCTGATTGCACTTCTTGTTGCAGCGAGTCTGCAGGTGGGCATCCTGCAGGCGCAGCGCGTGGTGTCTTTGCCCCAGGCGCCTCTGGCAGCAACCAGCGTCCCCGGCAGCGACATTGGGGACCGCGTCAACCATGCGCTGAAACAATGCGCACTGCAATGTACCGTGTATATCCCTGCCGGCAATTACTCATTTTCCGTCAGCATCAATCTGCACCTGAATACCTATGGCAGGTATAAGCTGAGCGGTGATCCGGGGGCAATCCTGACCTACACCGGCAAGGGCGACGCGATCACGACTTCGATCGGCGATCAACCTGGATACTCCCAATTGCTGATCGAAGGTTTCCAGCTCAAGGGAAATCCGCATGCGGTCTCGGGTATTCACATGCTGCCCACCAATCGGATCAGCATTCGCAACATGGTGATCACCGAATTTTCCGGCGGCGACGGCATTCTCGTCGAAGGAACCAACAGCTCCAATATCTACGACAACATGATCACCGGTAACAAGAATGGGATCCGGCTGATCCCCTCATTTTGCGGCGGCCAGCCGGTGCAATGTGGAACATCGGTGAATGGACCTCCTTATGCCGCGAATGCTATCCACGTCACCGATAACCAGATCACGAACAATAAGCAATGGGCGATTATTGAGGACGCGATCGTGGTGGGGCGCGGCCTTACCGAGTCGCTTAACAATCTTTATATGGGCAACGACCTGGAAGAAAACGGAGGGGGTATTTATCTAACCCGATCCCGGGGAACCGTCATCGAAGCCAACTATTTCGAGGGGTCACCCCGCCAGGTAGTGCTTGGCATTCCTGAAGGGACCAGCGGTTACCGCGCGTACGGCCCGGTGGTGCGCGATAACTACTTCACGACGACGGCCGGCACTCCGTACAATATCGAACTGCAAAATACGGATAGCGCGATTGTTGAGGGCAACAGCGAACTGGTCGCTTCGATCGGCGCTAAAAACTGCTTCGTCAATATGGTTCATGCGACGCGCACCTGGATTTCAAGGAACGCGGTCTACCAGAAGAATGCCTATTGCACAAACGGGACTCCGGGCACTCCTGGGACTGGCGATGGTTCGGTGTTCCTGCGCCAGCGGTAGATTGTCTCAACAGCGTACGATTTTTTCTGAGACCAGGCCGCGGGTGGCATTGCGCGAGTCGACTACGAGCTGCGCTTCTTTGACAATGCCTGCGTAATCGTAGGAGGTATGATCGGTTACGATCAGCACACAATCGTAACCGCCAAGGTTCTCAAGCGGCTGCGACCGCATGTTCAGATTGTATTTGCGCCCCCGCCCCACGGAGGGAAAGAAGGGGTCGTTGTAGCTGACCTCGACGCCCTCCTGCTGCAGCATCTCGATGATCGCGAGCGATGGAGATTCACGCAGATCATCCACGTCTCGCTTGTAAGCCAGGCCCAGCACCAGGATCCGCGATCCCTTGAGCGGCTTGCTGCGCTGATTGAGCGCGGAGGAGACCGCCGCCACCACGTGATATGGCATGGCTTCGTTCACTTCGCCGGCAAGCTCAATAAAGCGCGTGCTGAAGTCGAACTCCTTTGCCTTCCAGCTTAAGTAAAAAGGATCGATGGGGATGCAATGGCCACCCAGTCCCGGGCCGGGATAGAAGGGTTGGAAGCCGAAAGGTTTGGTCGCAGCCGCACCGATCACCTCCCAGATGTCGATGCCCATGCGCAGGCAGAGCAGCTTGAGCTCGTTCACCAGCGCGATGTTCACGCAGCGATAGATGTTCTCGAGCAGCTTGGTCATCTCCGCTGCTGCCGGGGTGGAGACGCGAATCACGCGATGGAACGCGGTGTTATATAGGGCGGCGGCGGCCTCGGCCGCCAACTGCCCTAATCCGCCCACGACTTTGGGAATGTCGCGCCGATCAATGCTGGTATTACCGGGGTCTTCACGCTCGGGAGAATAAGCCACCAGAACGCCATCGATGAGCATCGCCTCGCGCATTACCCTGACCCTGCCCGCACGCTCGATTGCTGGTGCGATCAATTCTTCTGTCGTGCCGGGATAGGTGGTGCTCTCGAGGACTACCAGTTGGCCGGGGCGTAGATGGTCAACGATCGAATCCATGGTGGCCACGATGTAACTCATGTCCGGCGTGTGATGATCGCTAAGCGGCGTCGGAACACAAATCAAGATTGCATCGACTTCCCCTATCTCGGCGAAATTTGCGGTGGCTCGAAAGCCCTTACCCTGGGCACCCTTGATCTGTTGGGGATCGATGCGATGGATGTAAGACTCGCCCGCGTTCAGGCGGTCCACCTTGCCTACATCGATATCAAAACCGGTGACGCGAAATCCCTCCTGGCTGAAGAGCAGAACGAGTGGGAGCCCCACGTAACCAAGGCCGATGACGCCTACGCGCAGCTCGCGCTTCTCAACCAGCGACAACCACTGTGCCAGACTTTGCTGGTCGACCAACATGTTTCTCCTAGCATGTTTCTTCTGGGATTTACGTGTTTACCTTGAGGCGACCGGCAGCTTCAGCGTCTCGCGGTACCACGCAACGGTGCGTTCTAAACCCTCTTTCACTCCAATCAAGGGGCGATATCCAAAGGCCTCGGCGGCTGCGGAAATGTCGGCTTGCGAATGCCGTATGTCTCCCATTCGTGAGGGAGCGTACAGCGGCGGGCGGTCGAACCCGATCAGTTGTGCCAACAGCTGGTATATCTCTTTGAGGTTGTGTTGCTGGCCGCAGGCAATATTGAAGACCTTGCCCGCTACCTGGGCTGCCGGGGCCGCGCAGGCCAGCATGTTGGCGGAAACAATATTGTCGATATAGGTGAAATCGCGCCCCTGCTCGCCATTGCCGAAGATGGTCGGGCGCGTCCCCTCGAGCATCTGCTGGATGAATTTTGCCAGCACCCCGCTATACGGGGAATCGGCTCCCTGGCGCGGCCCAAAGACGTTGAAGTAGCGCAAGCTCACAGTCTCCAGCCCATACACCTGCCAATAGCTGCTCATGTAGTGCTCGCCGGCAAGTTTTTGCACCGCGTAGGGCGAAATGGGCATGGGGCGCATCGATTCTTTGCTGGGAAGGACCGGTTGATCTCCGTACGCAGAGGAGGACGCGGCGTAGAGGATTCGCTTGACGCCCGCTGCCCGAGCACCCTCGAGCACGTGAAATGTTCCGTCCACATTACATCGATGGCTTGGTTCAGGATTCTTCACCGAGAGCGGAACAGACGGCAGCGCTCCGATATGCAGGATGTAGTCGATTCCTTCACAGGCGGCGCGCATCGCAGCAGCATCGCGCAGGTCCGCCTCCCTGAAGTCGATCTGGCCCTCAAGACCGGCAAGGTTCGCCGGCTTCCCGGTCAAGAAGTTGTCCACTCCACGGACTTGCTCCCTGCGTTCTAACAGGGCTCTGGCCAGAGATGATCCGATGAAGCCCGCTATTCCCGTGATCAGATATTTCGCCATGCCTTCGCATTCCCCATTGCCGTAATCACCAGGGGGCTACTATCTTCTGGGCCAACCCTTTTGAAAAGAGATTCCTGCGCCAAACGAGTACCGCAGCTCAGCGCATTTCGCGGCATGGACTCGGGGGGAGTTGGACCGTCAGAAACCACCTTTGAAAATAGCACACCGGCCCAATCCGGCATCGCTGGGGAGTGAAAATAGGAAATACGCCTAGTCCTGGGGCCAAAAGGGCGTTTGCGTAAAATCCTCTGACATCTTCTGTATG
The DNA here is from genome assembly GCA_963711525.1 of uncultured Acidobacteriaceae bacterium. Taxonomy (GTDB): domain Bacteria; phylum Acidobacteriota; class Terriglobia; order Terriglobales; family Acidobacteriaceae; genus PALSA-350. The sequence continues at coordinate 32,101 of CAVQEO010000005.1, forward strand.
TACTTCCTGGAATTGAACTTTTTGCCGGTGGAGGCACCCGACATATAGCGGACGGTGCCAAAGATTGGGCGCTCGAACCATGGCCGGTCAAACTTGCCCACAATCGACCATGCGATCCCGGCGTATCCGTTGGGGTCTCTGCCATCCAGAAAGTAGCGGTCATTGAGGGTGACGCAGGTATCGAATGCCTTCGCCGGGTCAGGAGACCACTCCAGGATCTTCTTCGCCCAGTACATACGCATGTAGTTGTGCATCCAGCCGAACTTCACCATCTGGTTCTGGGCCGCATTCCACAGCTCGTCGTGGGTTTCGGAGCGTTCCAGCTGCTCGATCGAGTAGAGATACTCCCGGCGGTCGCGCGCATGCTCCATGAGCGTCTTGCGGGCCCAGGGTTCGGCGCAGTCAAACGAATCGTAGTTGTCAGTGAATTTGACGAAGTTCACTGCCAGTTCCCGCCAGCCAATCAACTCGCTGATATACGAATCGCGCGCGGGCTGGGGAACTTTGCCCTCCTTGAAGGCTTTATCGACCGCAAGGGCGATGGTAATGGGGCCGATATGACCGAAGTGCAGGTAAGGCGATAGGCGGCTGGTGCCATCCACCTCGGGATGGTTGCGCGCCTGGTCGTAAGCGGCCAGGTCTTTGTGCACAAAGTCGTGCAGCCGCTTAAGCGCTGCATGGGTGCCCCCGGTGAAGCTCTCGACTGGTGGAACGGAACGGTTCAGATTCTTCCAGCCTTCTGTTACATCTTCCCGCACGGGAAACGATTCCAGAGTGTGCGAAGGTTTCCATTCCCGGTGCGGTTTGACGACGGGCTGGTGGACCAGAAACTTCGGCAGCTCAGCGTAGAGCTTCGGCTTGAAGATATGCAGGGCGTACATCCGCTTTTCGAATAAGTTGGAGGGGACGACCACGTCGGCGTCCACGGTCCAATACGGGATGCGTAACCGGCCGGCCAATACTCTGCGCCAGCGCTCCGGCTCGCGGCAGGGATTCTCATCACCGATGACCATGGCCGCATTGACTTCTGCCAGCAGCGCTTCGAGCGAGTTTTTCGGCGGCCGGCGCACGATAAACCCGATCTGCCGCTGTTGCAGATCTTCTTCGATGTCTGCCAGGCCTTGATTCAAGAAGGCGTAGTGGCGCCAGTTGGCGTGGGGAAAATTGGAGATGGCGGAGAAGTAGGCCAGAACTGGGAGATCGAGAGCGTTGCCCACTTCCACGGCGATGTCGAGGGCGGGATTGTCGAGCGCTCTTTCCGCTCGCTGCATCCAGTAGACGACGCATTTCGCATCCGGCGCCAGCGGCCCGGCGCGGCGAACAAGAACTCTGGGGTTGTCAGCGATCTTGCGCAGCGCCTCGGGCAAATCACGGTCTGTTGCCTGGGAGGGACCTGCGGTTCTCACTTCCGGTTCGTCTGCACAGACGGAAGCTACCAGAGGCCCCAGTTGCGGCTGATGTAGTCCGACAGCGTCATCGTGATCAATACCAGGAAGGTGAAGAAGCCGGCGCCGACGGTGAGCATCATCACCTTCGAGCTGTAGCGGATATGCATAAAAAAGAGAATAACCAGAACAGCTTTGATGCAGGCAATGCCCAGCGCCGCGATGGGGTTAAAGACGCCCATATCGATGAAGGCGACACCGGTCGTGGTGGCGGTCAGCACCAACAGCGCGAGCAGAATCAGCAAATAGGTCTTGGGCCCGACAATGTGGTGTTCGTGCTGAACGGGAGTCGACATGATTACTCTCCTCTACACCTACTTCAAAGGATGGCGGCTGATGAGGTACAGCAGCGGAAAAAGGAAGATCCAGACAATATCGACGAAATGCCAATACAGGCCGAAGTTATCGATGGTTGAGGTATGCCCGTCAGTGTACGCGCCGTGCCAGGCATGGTAGAGCAGAAAGAACAATATGCTGACTCCGATGATCATGTGCAGGGCGTGCATGCCAGTCATGGCAAAGTAGAGGAAGAAAAAAAGCTGTGCGTGTTGAGCCATGTCAGGCGCCAAGGGAACATCCCTCTTGTCGGCAGGATGGACAAAGTCTTCCACACTGAAGCTTGCCCCAGGGATGTGGTGTTCGACGTATTTGTCGTGATACTCGATGCTCTTGATGCCAAGAAAAACCAATCCCAAAAAAATGGTAAGGCTTAGACAAGTAATCAAGGCCTTGCGGTTGCGTATCTCTGCCGAATAGACACCCATGGCCATAGTGAAGCTGGATAGGATCAGCACCGCCGTATTGGTGGTGCCGAGGGCGATGCTCAGTGTATTGCTGCCGGCCACAAAGGCGTCGTAATACCAGTTGCGGTAGAGCAGGTAAGCCATGAACAGCCCACCGAAGAACATGATTTCGGTGAGCAGAAAGAGCCACATGCCGAAGCTTGCAGTCTCACGCTGCTGGTCCACAGTGACGAAATGGTGGCGCAGATAAGCTGGATGCGCTTCGTCATGCTCTTCGTGGGGATCTGCGTGCCCGGTTGCGATCGCTTGACTATCCAACGGTCGTTACCTCGTGTTCAGTCTTGTGCGCCAACCAGTCATAGTCGTACGCCTCGTGATCCATGATTGGTATGTCAATAAAGTTTTCTGTTAGCGGCGGAGACTGAATCTGCCATTCCAGGCCAGTCGCTTGCCAGGGGTTACTGCCCGCGATCTTACCGTACTTAAGCGACCAAGGCATATAGAGCATTGGTAGCAGATAACCAATGCCGAGAACCGAGGCGCCCGCTGTCGACAAGACATTCAGCACCTGGAACTCTGGCGGATAAGCATGGTAGCGGCGCGGCATCCCCAGGTAGCCGACGATGAACTGGGGGAAGAAAGTGAGGATGAATCCGATGAAGGTGGTGACCGCACTCAGCTGCGACATGGATTCGGGATACATCCTGCCCGTCATCTTGGGCCACCAGAAGTGGACGCCCGAGAGGTAAGCCATCAACATGCCGCCGACCATCACGAAATGGAAATGGGCGACGATGAAGTAGGTCTCAGTGAGGTGGATGTCCATCCCCAGCGAGCCCAGGAAAACGCCGGTGAGACCGCCAATGGTGAACAGGCCCATAAACCCGAAGGCATAGAGCATCGGGGTCTCGAAGGTGATGGATCCCTTATAGAGAGTCGCCGACCAGTTGAAGATCTTGATCGCGGAAGGCACGGCGACCAACATGGTAAGCAACGAAAAGACCAGCGCTGAATAATTCGATACGCCCATGATGAACATGTGATGGGCCCAGACAAAAAATCCAAAGACGGCGATGGCCACCGAAGAGAAGGCCACTGCGGTGTAGCCGAATACGCGCTTGCGGGAGAAGGTGCTGATCACCTCGGAGATCACTCCCATGCCGGGCAGAATCATGATGTACACGGCGGGATGGGAATAGAACCAGAAGAGGTGTTGGAAGAGCAGCGGATCACCACCCTTGGTGGGATCGAAGACGCCAATGCCGACAGTGCGCTCGAGCATGACCAGAACCAGTGTGATGGCCAATACTGGCGTGCCCAGAACCATCAGGATTGAGGCCGCGTAGTTCGACCAGCAGAACAAGGGCAGGCGGAACCAGGTCATACCCGGGCAGCGCATGCGGTGGATGGTCACAATAAAGTTCAGGCCGGTGAAGATGGAACTGAACCCGGCGATGAAGACGCCCATGGCGGCCGTGATCACATGGGTATTCACATAGTGGGTGCTGAGCGGAGTGGTAAAGGTCCAGCCGGTGTCGACGCCGCCGTTGAGCAGCGTATAGACCAAAAAGCATGCTCCGGCGACATACAGATACCAGCTCAGCAGGTTGATCTTGGGAAAGGCGAGATCCTTGGCCCCGACCATGATGGGGATGACGAAATTGCCCACAGTTGCCGGAACCGACGGCACCAGGAAGAGGAAGATCATGATCACGCCATGCATGGTAAAGAGCTTGTTGTAGGTGTCGGACGCAACCAGGTCCGGCAGCGGAGTCAACAGCTCCAGGCGGATCAACCCGGCAAAGGCTCCGCCAAGAAAGAAGAAGAACGTGATCGAGAAGAGATACAGCATGGCGATGCGCTTGTGATCGCCGGTGAGCAGCCAACTCTTCAGCCCATACTCGCTGTTGAGGTAGCTTAACTTGGGCAGTTGCGCGTCCTGCTGATTTGGAAGCGAGATAATGGTGCTGCTCATTGGTTCACCGTCCCGGGCACCCTAGGTGCCGCCGTACCCGACTTTGCCGGGCCGGCATGACCAGCGCCCAGCGTCTCCTGGGTGCGGTAGTTCATTGGGGCAGAGCTGGGGCCAGAACTGGACGCGCCCGCTTGCCCGGTGGAGAGTTGACTCGCTGTCAACGTTTGCTGAACACGATAGTTCGAATTGAGGTTCTTGATGTATTCCACCAGATCGATGAGACCCTCTTCGCTGACCTGCCCCTGATAGGTAGGCATGATGGGCGCATAGCCCGCGGTTACGCGCGTGGACGGGTTGAGAATCGATTCCCGAAGATAGGCATCATTGGCAGTGACATACGATCCGTCCGTCAGCTGCAGCCTGGAGCCGTAAACCTGGGCCAGGTTGGGGCCGCGCGCGGTGGCCTCGCCAGAGTGGCAGGAATTGCAGCCCAGGCTGGCGAAGAGACGCTCCCCGTTTTGCGCCAGCGATGCGCCGCTGGTGCTGCCCGCAGCCCACTTCTGATAATCATCAGGAGTCATAGCGACGACTTCTCCAATCATCGCGGAGTGATTCGTGCCGCAGTATTGAGTGCAGAAAAGATGGTAGGTTCCGGTCGCGGTGGCTTCAAACCACACGGTGGAATAGCGGCCGGGGATGACTTCGCGCTTCACGCGGAAGGCGGGGATGGAAAAGCTGTGAAACACATCCTGCGAGATCATGGTCAACTGCACTTGCCGGTTGATGGGGATATGCAGGGAATCGATCTCGTGCTGTCCGCCTGGATGTTCGGCCTTCCACATCCACTGCTTGCCCACGATATAAATATTCATCGCGTTGGTGGGCGGATCGTAGATGCGGAAATAGAGCAGCGCTCCCCAGACAAAGCAGATCATGAACAGGGCCAGTGGAATAATTGTCCAGGTAGCCTCAAGCAGAGTGGAGCCTTCGATCTGGGTGGCGACGGGGTTCTTCTCCTTGCGATACAAGATGGAGAAGCCGAAGACCAGGATGATGACCGCGCCCATGCCGACGGCCGAGATCGCTATCAGAAAGAAGTAGAACGCGTCCATTTGGGGCGAGATCGCCGAGGCTTCTGGCGGAAAAAGGGCAGAGTTCGTCAGCCACCTTATGAGAAACTGCCACAGCACTGGACTTATATGCATCGTTACCCTTTACTTATTCGCGTTGGTAGCGTTTTCTGCTCCGCTGCTTGCTTGAAATCCCGGCGGAAATTCACCACCATGAAGCTGCCCAGGCTCAGGAAGGTAAGCAGGCAGCCCAGCTGTACGATCCGGGCCACTACCATGCTGTGCCGGTTCAATTTCGGATCGTAGCGGTAGCAGTAGGTCAGGATATTGTCGACCGGGGTGCCGATGGTGTTGTGTGACGCTTCGACCAGGCCTAGCAGCAGATCCTTGGGCGAATACTCGACCCCCAGGTAGTACTGCGCCATCCGCCCTTCGGGCGTGACCACCTCGATCGAGCTGGCGTGGGCAAACATCGGCGGCTTGCCGGCGGGCTGGGGCAGACGTACGTAGCCAAAGCCGACGGCCTGCGCCAGGGCGTGGATCGCCGGCTGTTCGCCGGTCAGGAAATGCCACCCGTCCGCGGTGTCCATGCGGCCGTAGCGTTTCACGTACTTGGCCTTCTTGGCCGCCGCCAAGGCAGGGGTTTCGGCTGGATCGATACTCACGATGACGATCTGGAAATCTTTGCCCGGAATCAGGTGCACCATTTCGAGCGCGGCCACCAAGCCATTCAGATCTTCGGCGCAGAGGATCTGGCACTGGTAGTAGACCAGGGAGAGGATCACGGGTTTCTTGCCGAAGTAGTCTCCCAGCTTGACCGGCTTGCCGGTCTCGTCGCGAAACGGAGCGTCCAGGGGCAATGGCTTGCCCAGCCGCTGCTCGATCTTAACCGTGTTGAGGATGTCAGGCAGATGATCCTGGGCGGGATCGCCCATACTTTTTTCGCCGTAGGGAGCTACCTGGGCCAACGCGGGAGTTGCGGCAGCCAAGAGCAACGACGCCGCCAAGGCGAAGCAGCCGCCTGCTGCGATTGATCGAGTCAATCGATTCGATCGAATTGCGTCTCTTATCCGCATACCAACACCCAAATGCCCTTCTACCCTTATGGTATCGTCGCCCCGGCTCAACCGTTATTTTTGGGCGGCGCCGGCCGCGAGAGCTGCCTGGTCTCCCGGTTTTTCACCCCGCATCCGCTGCTGCTCCATAGTTTCCATATATTGCTGTTCGTAGCCTGTCCGGGCGAATCCGTCGGTGAGGGGCACGGTTACCTTAGGCGCCTTATCGCCCGCCAGGAGTGTTTCGTTCTGCTCCGGTTCGGCTACCGGAAGGCCATGCTGGACAATCAACTGCATGGCGCGGGCGATCGGGATGCGCACCTTACCGCTGGAGCGATCGATCCAGCTGTAGTAGTCGAGCAATAGATCTTCCCGGGCGTGCATTTCCGCGATCTCTTGGTTGCCATCGTCAGTCTGCAGGCGTGGGGTGGGGAAGCGCTGCACCATTTGATTCAACTGGTTCTGCTCCATGACCGCATTCGAGGTCAGATCCTCACGTTTGCCCCTGGGCTGAGAACCAATCTGATTCCATTTGTTGGGCGGCCCGTCACTCTTAATGATCGCGGTGTTGATTACCTTGCCCATGCCGAAGCAGAAAATGAAGAAGACCCCGACAAAGGCAGCCAGCGATGCAAGAAAAACGACGATGCCGTTGACATTGACGTCCGTGACCTCATAGCCGGCCGACTCACTGAACGTTGCTTGCGGGTCATGATGGGGTTCGTGAGTATCGTTAGGGTCGTGAGGATCATGCGTGGGCATGGTCGGCCTCCAAAATCTCTTCCAGGTGAGGATCGTTGGTCTGGATCAGCGGCCGTTTCTCCATCTCGCGGAAGAAGTACCACAACCACAGCGAGAACACGACCACGGGTACGGTGATGTATTCCAGGATGCCGAAGCTGAAGTGCAGGTTCCGGCGGGCATCGGGGAAGTTCGGCTCGATCAGCCAGAACAAGTCCCAGGCGCGGGCGAAGAGCATGATCTTGCACACCAGGATCAGCCGCTCCTTGTTGCGCTTCAGATCGCGCGAGAGCAGCAGGGTAAAGGGGATGAGCCAGTGGAATACGAAATCGAGCGAAGCGATCACGCCCCAGCCGCCGCGAATACGGTCGAGATACCAGGGAATCTCCTCCGGCAGGTTGCCCGACCAGATGATAAGGAACTGCGAAAAAGCAAGATAGATATTCAGCATGACAAAGGCGAAAGCCAATTTGCCCAAGTCGTGCTGCTCGGTCGTGCGCAGTAAGGTATGCATCGGCTCCGCCTTGGAAAGGCGAAGCACGATGATGATGCCGAGGGCAAGAACCGCGTAGCCCTGGGCGACCAGAAACATGAGCCCGTAGATCGACGAATACCAGGTTGGGTCGAGCGACATGACCCAGTCAATGGCGCCCACACTCATGGTGATGGAATAGACCAGGATGCCGAAGCCGCTCAGATTTTCAAGCCTCACCTGCCAGAAGCGCACGTTCGGACGGGAGTCGGCATCGCGTTCGAGCCCCCATTTGTTGAGCAGGTACATGAATATGAACCAGATCGCGAAGCAGACCGCGGACTGTATCCATACGCTGGGAACGCTGAGCATGGGGTGCTTATAGGCAATCGCGTGCGCCTGCTCGTGAGTGATCAGGTGCTGCCGGTAAGCTTCCGCGGCGTCGCTGTACTTGGCCCACAGGTACAGCTTTTTCATGAAGAAGCCGATGGGCAAGAACAAGACCGCGACCAGAGGCAGACAGCGCGACATCGCCTCCAGCGGACGGCGCAGCAACAGGCCCCACTTGCCGCCGCTGACGTACTGCACCATGAGGAGAGCAAGGCCGCCCACGGTCAAGCTCCAGCAGAAGATATACCCGAGCAGATAGGAGCGCAGCAGGTGATCGATTCCGTCATGATTGATGAACGCCGCCAGGAGTGCCAGCACGATCGACAAGACAGCAAAGATGGCGCCGACGACCATCGCCCGGCGCCGCCATTGATTGAGCAGCAGCGGTGCATTCAGCTCGGAGGGTAGCGAATTTGCGTGGTGTTCGTGAGCCATGTGTTTTACCTGACTACCGGTTTCAATGCCTGGGGCTTGACTGCATTACCGTTTGTGGCCGCGCCGCCGCCGGGCTGGGTCATCGCAGGGATCGCGCTGTCTCCCGTCGCTGGAGCCATTCCCGGGGTTCCCTGGCTGGCATCGGGCGGTTCAGCGGAGACCGCGGTCGCGGGCAGCGACCACGGCTGAGCAAAGGAGTCAGGAAATCCCTCCCGCTCCGCGATGTCCTTGAGGTTCTGTACCTGGACGCCCGCAGGAACCTCAGACTCGTTTGCACTTTGGCTGATCTGCAGCGCCCGGATATACGCCGCCACGGACCAGCGGTCGGCCGGCGTGATCTGAGCAGAGTAGTCCGGCATGGCGCCGTATCCGTTGGTCATCACGTAGAAGTAGTGGCCCAGTGGCTCAGCCAGAATGCGCGCAGAGTGGAAGTTGCCGGCAGGCTTGTAGCCGCGCTGCACAATCATTCCGGCGCCGTTGCCCACCCGGGAGTGGCAGGGCGTGCAGTAGATGTTGAAGCGCTCCTGGCCCCGCTCCAGCACTTGCATGGAAACCGGAAAGGGAAGCGCGTCGGCCTCCTTGCCTTCGATCAGGCCGGTATAGAAAAAGCTGTCTTCGTCCAACTGGCCGCGAGCCACGGTGTGCGCGACCTGGGGTCGAACCGAGCGACCATCGGCAAAGAAGGTGGTGCTGCGCTGAGGAACGAATTTGGGCTGGTTTTGCATGTCCTGGCGGCAGCCGGCGCAGGCCAGCACAACCAGGCCGGCGCACAACAACTGCGGAACAGGGAGGGGGCGCTTGAACGGATTAATACTCCACCTCCACCACCGAAACGGGCTCAAAGCCTTCCAGAAAGCTGCGCGCTTCGACCACATCAAACTTGGGATCGTTCGCTTCCAGGCAGAGGAAGAACTTGTCCGTGGTTGCCCCGCTGCGGAAATTCGGAGCGTTGAACAGCGGGTGATAAAGGGTCGGCAAGCCACACATGGCCAACATACCGAAAGCGGCGGAGAGCCCGGCCCACAGGATGGTCCACTCATAAGCCGGGATAACGAAGGCCACCCAGGAGAAAAGCGGCCGGCCGGCCACGTTCAATGGATAGGCAAAGACCGCGACCCAGGTTTCCATCAGGAACATGGCAGCCAACCCCATCAGGCCGCCCACCAGGCAAATGAGGGGCACATAGTTGCGATGGAAGCCGATCGCTTCCGCCGCCTCTTCTACGGGATAAGGGGTATAACAGTCCAACCGTCGCCATCCGGAGTCATACGCAGTCTTCGCCGCAGCCACCAGTTCGCGCGGCGTGTCGAATTCCGCTAACAGTCCGTAGATCCCTTCGCGTATAGGCATCAGTCACCCGCCTCCATCGCTTCTGCTTCCGGACTCACCTTTGCCTGAGGCAGCATCATCCTGATCTCCGACATGGGAATCATGGGCAACGCCCGGATGAAAAGAAAGAACAGGGCTGTGAACAGCCCCAAAGTACCCACGAAGGTGGCATAGTCCCACCGGGTTGCCCTGTAGGTTCCCCAGGAAGAGGGCAGAAAGTCGCGATAAAGGCTGGTCACAATGATGACGAAGCGTTCGAACCACATGCCGCTATTGACGATCAGCGACATGATGAACATCTTGCCCGGGCTCTTGCGCGTGCTGCGCAGCCACAACAATTGCGGCAGGGCGATGTTGCAGGTGATCAGCACCCAGTAGGCCCAGCCCATGGGACCGAACATGCGGTTCCACATCATGAAGTATTCCCAGTGGCTGGCGGAATACCAGGCCATGAAGACTTCGGTGCCGTAACCGTAGGCGACAATCAGGCCGGTAGCCAGCATCACCTTGCCCATATTGTCGATATGGCGAATGGTGATCAGGCCTTCGAGGTGGTAGAACTTGCGGATCGGAATGGCCAGCGTGATGACCATGGCGAAACCCGAATAGATGGCGCCGGCGACAAAATAGGGCGGGAAAATCGTGGTGTGCCAACCGGGTAGAATGGCAACCGCAAAATCGAAGCTGATGACGGTATGTACCGACAAGACCAGTGGGGTGGCTAATCCAGCCAGAAGGAGGGAAGCCGTTTCGTAGCGCATCCAGTGCCGAGCCGAACCCCGCCAGCCAAGGGAAAGGATGCCGTAAATGTACTGGGCCAGCTTGGACTTGGCGTTGTCGCGCATAGTTCCCAGGTCGGGAACCAACCCAATGTACCAGAAGACCACCGAGATGGTGGCATAGGTGGATACGGCAAACACGTCCCACAACAACGGTGAGCGGAACTGGGGCCACACGTTCATGCTGTTGGGGTAAGGAAACAGCCAGTATCCCAGCCACGGGCGGCCGACGTGGATGAGCGGGAACATGCCGGCGCAGACCACGGCAAAGATGGTCATGGCCTCGGCGAAACGATTGATCGAATTCCGCCACTGTTGCTTGAAGAGCAGAAGGATGGCCGAGATCAACGTCCCCGCGTGGCCGATGCCGATCCACCACACAAAATTGATGATGGCGAATCCCCAGCCCACGGGTATATCCAGGCCCCAGATGCCGACGCCCTTGAGGAACAGCCAGGTCACGGCCGTAAACAGCATTACGCAGATGCTGCCCGCCACCATAAAGCCGAAGAACCAGCCCATGGGCGTGTGCGGCGTGAGCACGATGCGCGAAATGACGTTGGTGACCGATTTGAAGGTGTAACCGGGTGCGATGACCCGGAATTCCCCTGTTTTCGGATCCAGCTGCGGATCGCTCACCGGTAGATCTGGTTTGGTCGCCATGCTGCGCTAACCTTTCAACTTTTTTCGGGCGCGTGCTCGGTGCGCGCCTCGGCCAAATCCGGATTAGGGTTGAAAACTTCCGCAATATACGTGGTGCGGGGACGTATGTTGAGGTCCGCCAACACTCCATAGTTGCGCTGCTGCAACTTCAGCTTTCGCACCTTGCTGGCCCGGTCGTTGACATTGCCGAACACAATGGCACCGGTCGGGCAAGCCTGCTGGCAGGCGGTGATCACTTCACCGTCGCGGATCTCGCGATTTTCCTTGTCCGCCGCAATCTTGGCCGCCACAATCCTCTGCGTGCAGTAGCTGCACTTCTCCATCACGCCGCGGCTGCGTACCGTCACATCCGGGTTACGCATCAGTTTTAAGCTTTCTGTCTCGAAATCGGAGTACAGCAGGAAGTTGAAACGGCGTACCTTGTAGGGGCAGTTATTCGAGCAGTAGCGGACCCCGACGCAGCGGTTGTAGATCATGATGTTGAGGCCTTCCGGAGAGTGCACCGTGGCCCCCACCGGACAAACCTGCTCACAGGGCGCGTTCTCGCATTGCTGGCAGGTCATGGGCTGGAAGTGCGCCTTAGGGGCATCCAAATCACCTTCGAAGTAAGTATCGATGCGAATCCACTGCATGATGCGGCCGGTCTGGGTGTTGTGCTTGCCCACCACGGCAATATTGTTCTCCGCATAGCAACTCACGATGCAGGCATTGCACCCCACACAGGAGTTCATATCGATGGCCATGCCCCAGGCGTTCTTGTCGTAGCGCCAGTTGCTGAACATGCTCTCGTCTGCTTCCGGATCGTCGGGAACCTGTTCCTCTTCGTGGGCGAAGTTGGGATTTTGCTTGAACTCATCGAGCGTGGCATAGCGAACGATGCCGCGGGTCATGGCCTCGTCGCCTTCGAGCGAATGGTCGCCCAGCCCGTCTCCCCCGGCGAGAACGGATCGATGGTCGGTGTAGTGGCTCTTGGTCACTGCGAATTCATAAGTCTGGCCCGTCTTCTTCATGGTGGCGCCGGGAGCAAACAGCAAGGCGCTCGAAGTACGGATGGCGTACGCGTTGAAGCCAAGGCCCCCGGCGACCCGGCCGCCGTTGCGCCGGGCATAGCCCAGGTACACCGTGACCGCGCCATCGGGGTGACCGGGAACCGCCATCACCGGAGCCATGACGGTGTTGCCGTTGGACTCGATCGCCACTACGTCCTGTTCCGCCAAGCCGAATTTTGCCAGGGTGCGGTAGCTCATCAGCGCTGCATTGTCCCATGACATGCTGGTGATGGGCTTCGGCACCTCCTGCAGCCAGCCAACATTTGCAAAGCGTCCGTCGTAGATGTTGGGGTCGGGGCGGAAGATGACCTCGACCGTTCCATCCTGTTCGCTGGCCGGGGTGACACCCAGGTCGCCGCCCTTGGCGGAAACCGTCTTCGGTTGAAACGCGGTTCCTTGCACCATCCCGTCGTGCAGCACCTTGCGCCAGGCATGTTCCTGGTCGCCTGTTCCCAGGCTTGCCTGCCACGTCTTGCTCACCGCCTGGTAAGGGGATAAGTCGGGATTATCCAGCATGGACTGGATCACATCGTGCGCCGACTTGCCGCCATATAGCGGGTCGATCATGGGCTGGATTACGGATGCGGTTCCGTCGTAGGCACGAGTGTCAGACCAGTTCTCCAGATAATGAGTCCCATTGATATGCCATTCCGTAACCACCGCGGTTTCATTGAAGTGGGAACCGAGGTGCGCCGTCATCTTTACGTTGCTTAGCGCTTGCTCAAAATGCAGGTCCACGGGCGCCGTATAGACAGGGTTGGCATTCAGAATCAGCAACCAGTCGACCTTACCCGCCTTCATGTCATTGACCAGGGTGACAATATCCTGCCCCTGGATCGATGGCATAGGATTCACCGTCTCGGTGTAAACCACCGTCTTGCCCACGTTGCCCAGCGCCTGGTTGATGGCGATCGCGGCCAGATGGACGGCCGGCGCCTGCTGCTCGCCGGGGATGACCACGCATTTGCCTGCGTTGGCCTTGAGATCAGCGGCTAACGCGGAGAGGAACTTACCCGCGGGGCCAGCGGGTGGTTGTGCTCCCGACCCACCCGCTCCGACTGCAGCCGCTAAGGCAGCAGCAAAGGGAGCCACCTCACCGGCCCTGAGCGCCAGCCGATGCTCGGCCTTGAAGCCGGTTGTACTGGGAGCGCTCTCGACCGCGTACAGCCGGTTCATAGGCGCACTTTGGTCCAGCAGCTTGCGCCGGCCGGCGTAGTCCGCCGCCAGGCGAAGAAATCCGGGATGGGTAATGCCGGAAAGAAAATCCGCGTCGAGGGACAGGATGACGTCCGCATCCTGCAGCCGGTACTGGGCATCGTAGTAGTCGCCGAAAGCAACCTTCGACGCTGAATAGGCGGAATCGCGGTTGACCGGGTCCCATTGCAACCACTTGGCATTGGGATAAGTCTGCTGCGCCGTCTTCCACTGCGCCGCCAGCGTGGGCGAGGTCACGGTGTCGCTCAGGATGTACAGCCCTGCGCCCCCGCCGGCCTTCTTGTCGGCGAGCATGGCGCGAAACACGGCAAGAAAAGCCGCAAACTGCCGCGTTTCACCGCGGCAGACCACCCTCTGCGAGCGATCGGGATCGTAAAGATCGAGTAAAGAACCCTGGGTCAAGGGATCGGAAGTGCCGCGATTGAACGGGTGGTCCGGATTACCGTCCACTTTGATCGGCCGGTAGGCGTCGCTTTTGACCAGCAGTGGCACCGCCCCGGTGTTGAAGGGCATGGCAGTGGCAAAATACACCGGGCGGCCCAGCACCAGGTCTTCCGGTTGCTTGATGTAGGGATAGATCACCTCATCGGGTTGCTTGGTACAGCCGGAAAGCCCCGCCAGTGCTAACGACGCACCCATGACCTTAAGGAAGCCGCGCCGCGATACCGGATCGACCCACTCCGCCGCCTGCGCGGGAAACTCCCGCTGCACCGCCTCCCGGAACGCCGGCGTATCCGCCAACTCGTCCACGCTCCGCCAGTAAGTCTTCCCCGTCTTACCGGCAAGTTTCGCCCTGGCGGCTTCGAGCGTCAATTCCTGCTTTTTAACATTTATCTCGCTCATCGATGGCATGTCTCGCAACTGCTCAATTCCTGGGGCGTGCGGATGTGATATTGCTGAACCAGGTACTTGCCCAGCGATTCCTGGTCGGTCAGTTTCACGTAATGCAAGGTCGCCGGAATCACCAGGCCCGGCGTGTCGCTGGTGGCTTGCCCATGGAACCCATCCGGCAGCATGTTGAGCGAGGCGACCTGGGCGCCGGCCTGGCTGGGGTCGACGGTGGTGCAGCTTACCGTCTGCGCCGTCGGAACACCCTCCTTCGGGCCGGTGCTGCCGCACCACATCGGCTTCTGGCTGCTGGGCCCTTCCCACGCCATGTTGTAAATCTCAGCGGTGGGGCGGAGGTTCTTGGCCGGGTTGCGATGACAGTTCAGGCACCACTCCATCTGCAGCGTGTTCTCCTGATACATCAACGGCATCAGGTCGACACGCCCATGACAGGAGGAACACCCGATGCCCTTGTTCACGTGAATTTCATGATTGAAGTACACAAAATCAGGCAGATCGTGGATCTTGATCCAAGGTATGGATTCGCCTGTAGCCCAGCTGGTTCGTACCGGCTGTAGCAGGCCGGCATTGGTCCAGATTTGCGCATGGCAATTCATGCATGTTTTGGTGGGTGGAATACCCGCGTAGCTCGACTTCTCGACCGAAGTGTGACAGTACTGGCACTGGAGCCCCAGCCCCATGACGTGATGCTTATGACTGAACGGCACCGGCTGTTCGGCGCGCTGCCCCTGCCTGGTCACCCATGGTGAGTACTGCAACTGATCGAGGGTGACTCCCAAAGCGATGACAATCAACCCTGTCAGGACCAGGCTCGCGCGAGCAAGCGCGTTGGCACTCCGGTCAAAAATCTGCGCCATTGAATCGGTCCCTGCTTCCTGAGATTGCGTGTTGTTGAGAAGGTTCCGCTACGAACTCTGGTCTGCGACTGGATCCAGGATACCCGTGGGAACACCTCCCGGGATCATGCCTGGAAAGTTGAATATAGCAGCAAACCTCGGGGGGTAGGCAACCCCCTCGCGCGAGTAAAGGGAATTTATGACCGCAACGCAAGCAGCAATGCAGAAAAGAAGCCCAGCGCAATTGCGAACTGTTTACATCTTCGGTACAGTGCAGGCGTAATTTGGCGTACGGCATGGACGACCAAAACAGCGCGCATAGGGAGTCCCCATCTGGTAGTTATTGAAGGCAGGGCGCACACGCAGATCCCTCGCCCATTCAACACGGGATGACAAAAATGGACGATGGCCTGCGCCCGGTTCGCTACGACACAGTGCTTGCGCTGGAACATCTGGCCAACGCCGACGCTAAGCTGGGCGCTCTGATCGCACGTGTCGGCCCCTTTGCGCTGCGGGTGAAAAGCACACATTCCCCTTTTGAAGCGCTGCTCGAATCCATTCTGCACCAGCAACTGCACGCCAATGCAGCCAAGGCTATTCTGGGGCGCTTGTTGGCTGGATTCGGCGATCTGCATCCGCAGCCTAAACAACTGCTTTCCGCCCCGGAGGAGATGCTGCGCGCGGCCGGCCTCTCGCGTTCAAAGCTGCTCTCGCTGCGCGATCTCGCGGCCAAGACCCTGGATGGCACGGTCCCCTCGCTGACCGCTATCCGGCGCTTGTCAGACGAAGAGATCATCGAGCGGCTCGGCCAAGTGCGCGGCATTGGGACCTGGACCGCGGAGATGCTGCTCATCTTTCGCCTCGGGCGGGCGGATGTTTTTCCGGCGACCGATTATGGAATCCGCAAGGGTTATCTGCTGACCTTCGGCAGGACCAAGACGGGCAAGCCAATCACCGCCGATATGCTGCCCAAGCCGGAACAGATGCAAGCGCGGGCGGCGCGCTGGAAGCCATGGCGCTCGGTGGCCAGCTGGTACCTCTGGCGGGCCTGCGAGTTGCCGCCGCAGCGACCCGCGGGGCAAATCCGGCTATCATAACTGCATGTCAGACCATGCGGCACCGGCGGAACGCTACATCTGCATTCACGGCCATTTTTATCAGCCGCCGCGAGAAAACCCCTGGCTCGAAACCGTCGAGACCGAGGATTCGGCCGCGCCCTACCACGATTGGAATGAACGGATCACCGCCGAATGCTATGCGCCCAACGGGGCTTCGCGCATTGTCAACGGCGAGAACCAGATCATTCGCATCTTGAACAACTATTCGCGCATCAGCTTCAACTTCGGGCCTACGCTGCTCTCCTGGCTGGAAGAAAATGCGCCGCGTACGTATCGCATGATCCGCGATGCCGACCGGCAAAGTATGCTGCGCTACGATGGACACGGGTCGGCGCTGGCGCAGGTCTACAACCACGTCATTATGCCCCTGGCCATTACCCGGGACCGTATCACCCAGATCCGCTGGGGCATCGCCGACTTTCAGTATCGCTTTGGGCGCGCCCCCGAAGGCATGTGGCTTTCGGAAACCGCGGCGGATACCGAAACCCTGGATCTGCTGGCGCAAAATGGCATACTGTTCACCATTCTTGCGCCGCACCAGTGCGCCCGAGTGCGGGAGCGCGCGGAGAGTACCCTGCAGCCCGTTCTGCCTAGACTCGACGGCGCCGGCTTTCGCTGGATAGAGACGCCCAACGCTTCGGTCCATCCCAATCATCCTTACCTGGTGCGGCTGAAGGAGGGACGCAGCATCACTGTCTTCTTCTACAACGGCCCGGTATCGCGCGCCATCGCATTCGAAGGGATGCTCAACAACGGCGAGACGTTTGCCTGGCGGCTGGCTCGCGGCCTTGACCCCGGCATGCCCGAACCGCAGGTGATTCATGTGGCCACCGACGGAGAAAGTTATGGCCACCATCATCGCCACGGAGAGATGGCGCTCAGCTACGCCTTGCGGTACATCGAGGACAAGAAGCTGGCGAAATTGACGAATTACGGCCAGTTCCTGGCCGAGTTCCCGCCCAAGTGGGAGGCGGAAATCGTTGAGGATACTTCGTGGAGTTGTGCCCACGGCGTGGAACGATGGCGTTCCGACTGCGGCTGCAACGGCGGGCGCCACGGGTGGAATCAACGATGGCGCGCGCCGCTGCGCGCAGCGCTCGACTGGCTGCGGGATACAGTCACCCCGCTTACCGAGACAACCGCCCACGGACTGCTGAAGGATGTGTGGAGCGCTCGCGACGCTTACATCCTGGTCATACTCGCCGCGAAGACGGCTGGGGCGGAGGAGGCGATCGACCAGTTCTTCGCTGCCCACGAGCAACGCGTTCTGTCGGCCGAGGAACGAACGCTCATCCTCAAACTGATGGAGATGCAACGCCACACACAGTTGATGTACACCAGCTGTGGCTGGTTCTTTGACGACATCTCAGGCATCGAGACAGTTCAGATCATGGCTTACGCAGCGCGCGCCTTGCGGCTGGCCGCCGACATCTTCGGCCTCAACTGCGCTTTACTCGAATGGCAATTTGTGGAGCAGCTGCGCCATGCCAAGAGCAACAGTCCGCCATGGAAAGACGGCGGCGATATCTACAGGCATCTGGTCAAACCGATGGAGGTGAACCTGGAGCAGGTGGCGGCGCACTATGCCATTTCCTCGGTCTTTAACAGCTATCCCGAAGAGACGGTGCTTTTTTGCTACACCGTCCGCCGCCTGGACTATGAAAATGTAACCTCGGGCCGCGCACGCCTCGCCATTGGGCGTTGCCAGATCACCTCCAACCTGACCGAAGAGACGGAGGAGATTTCCTTTGCTGCGCTTCATTTCGGCGATCATAACGTAACCGCCGCAGTCGAACGTTCGACGCCGCAAGATCTCTCCGCCTTCAACGACCTCAAACAGAAATGCAGCGCCGCCGTGACCCAGGCGAATTTGCCCGAAGTGGTTCGCCTGATCGATAGCTTCTTCGGAGGGAGTCCGTACTCACTTGCCTCCCTTTTCAAGGACGACCAGCGGCGCATTCTGCGCTTCATTCTCAATGCCACGCTGAGCGAAGTGGAAGACAGCCTGGTGAAGATCTACGAGGAGCACGCCTCGCTGCTGCACTTTTTGAACGCTTCCGGACTTCCCAAACCGCCGGCCCTCACCATGGCCGCCGGTTTCGCGATCAATGCGGGTCTGCGGCGAGCGCTCGAAGACGAGCCCATCGACCTGGCGCGCGTGCGATCGCTGATTTCTCTGGCGAAATCCGACGGGGTCGTACTGGAAAACCACGCGCTCCGCTACCTGACCGATCAACACATGAAGCGGGCGATGGTGCATCTGCATGCCAAACCGGTGGAGCCCGAGCTGCTGGATCATGCGGTCACCCTGGCTCGCACCCTGCGCGAGCTGCCGTTCGAGCTGAACCTGTGGCAGGCGCAAAACATCTGGTATGACACGCTGACCAAGTCCAGCCGCTTCCTGATGGGTTTGGAGCCCGCAGCCGCCGAGGCATGGAGAGCGAATTTCCTCGAATTGGGCCGTCAGCTCTCGATCGCGGTAGAGCAATTAGTGGTGGAGGAAGGGTCGCTGGCCGCACGCGGCATGCCGATCTCTGAGGAACCGGCGGCCTTGGCACTGAAGGC
Source organism: uncultured Acidobacteriaceae bacterium (assembly GCA_963711525.1). Classification (GTDB taxonomy): domain Bacteria; phylum Acidobacteriota; class Terriglobia; order Terriglobales; family Acidobacteriaceae; genus PALSA-350. The sequence goes on from CAVQEO010000005.1 coordinate 50,770, forward strand.
CACACCTCCCCTTTCCGCCCCCGGTGGTGGGGCCCCAATATCTGAACAGACTAGCTTCGCCAGCGGAGGGTGACTGGACCGTCCATTGGGTGCTGCATCGGCCGGCCGGTCTCATCGGCTTCGATCCGCGCCCGTTTCAACGCGAAATACCACTTCGCCGGACGATCGGCATCATCGATGAGCATCAGGCCGGGATTGAACTTGAGTCCCTCAGCCTGCTGCACCATGGTGAGCTGGTCCTGACGGACAAAGCGCTCGCCGAAGAACTTGGCGATCGCGGTCACGAAGGGCACTCTGTAGAAAACGTTCCAAGCACCGTAGACGTCGATGCGGGAATTGCCGGGAGTTGTGGGCGTCACCGTGGTGAGACTGGCGAACCACTTGGGTCCACAGCGAATGGTCTCATAGCGGCGGTTGGGCAGCACGAAATCGATGGTGGTCTCGATCGGCTCGCCGTATACGCCAAGCAATTTGTAGGGCGCGCTGTTGGCCGAGGGTGTATGGGCCGACATGCGAAAGCCCTGTGGAATTGGCTCGAAGTGCTTCTCTTTTTCGTGGATGCTTTGCCGGGACCGCCACCACCACGCCTGATGCACAAACGGCCCGTGTGCCGGGTCCATCAGCCCGATGATGCCGTGGTCCACGTTGCAGGGCAATTCCGCCGTCAGATGCGCGCTGCGGTGCGGTTCGCTAAAGGTTGGGAGTTGCGGCACAGGGAGCAGCGCGTCCCTGACCTCCATGCGGACCCGTCCACTGCCCGGCCGGGGCACGTAGACCCAGGCGTATCCATCTCTCTCCTGGCAGGGAAATGCGGTGGCGTAGATGCGCCGGGGGTAGGAGTCCTGGCTGGTGAGCGAAGGGATCTCCATGCACTGCCCGGACTCCGGCTCGAAGACCCAGCCGTGATACTTGCAGGTGACCGCGCTGCCATCGAACCATCCGCAGGAGAGCGGAATGCCGCGATGGGGGCAACTGTCGCGCATGGCAAAGATGCCGCCGTCCTCTTTGCGGCCCAGCACCAGTGGGATGCCCAAGAGCATAGCGGTGGCCATCTTGCGCCCTCGGAGCGCGCCGCTTCGCATGGCCGGGTACCAGTCGTTGTAGATGAGGGAGGTATCTGGTCCCAGCAAGTCGCTGGCTGGGAAAATCGCCGGTCCTCTTCCCGCTGCTGCGTCAAGTGCCATGGCTCGCGATCTCAAAAGACGTGCTTTTACTATAGCGCTACGGGCTGGGGTTTCTTTATTGCTAACCGCTGCATCAGGCCGCTAAAGAGAATCGAATGAGGGTATCATCCGAGGATGGCCGTTACACCAGACCGAACGCTATCCGAAGGCATCGCTCTGGCGAAAAAACATGAAGAAGAGAGCGGCGAGGCTCCGGTGCTCGACCCTGACTTCGCCGCCGATGTTGAGGAGATCATTCGCAATCGCAAGCCGTGGAATCCGCCTGCTTGGGACTGATGCGCCGGCAAGTGTGTCCTTTCCCTCAAGCGTAGCTGAAACCGCAGGTCCCTCCGCTACGCTACGCTCCGGTCGGAGCCTGTGACTTTATTGGCTTTTTCGCGTTTTGGACACGCTTAAACCTTTTGTTTTCATCGCGGAATTTTTGAGAAAACTAATAAAGTTACAGACTCTCGGGATGACAAAGTGTAAATATGTTCCGACCTGGGCTGTCTTTTACGCGGGATGGAAAGCGCAAGCGGCTGCCAATCCTCACGCTTGCCGGCCTCTGGCTCCTGCTCTACGCAAGCTTTACGCTCTTCAGCCCGCCTCTGCTGGATGATGCCGATTCAGTACACGCCGAAGTTGCCCGGGAAATGGTCGCGCGCCATGACGGGATTACCCTCTACGCCAATGGCATCCGCTATCTCGAAAAGGCTCCGCTCATGTACTGGAGCATGGCTGCCAGCTTCACTGTCTTTGGGCCTCAGGATTGGGCGGCCCGGCTGCCACTGGCTATCGCCACACTGGCCCTGTTTCTTGTTGTATACGAGATCGGTCGGCGCTTGTTCGCTTCCGATAGCGCCGGTTTCTATGCAGCGCTGATACTGCTAACCTCATTCGGCGTTTTCATTTACACGCGCATTATCATTCCCGATGTGATCGTCTGCCTGTGGCTGTCGCTGGCCATGCTGATGTTCTGGATCTCTCTTGAGCAACCACAGCCTTCGCGCTGGACCGCTTGGGGCTTTGCTGTAGCATGTGCCCTCAACGTGCTTACCAAGGGGCTCATTGGCATTGTTTTCCCGCTCGCGATTGTCATCATCTTTCTGTTGCTCAACCGGAATATGGGGCACCTGCGACGATGGCACCCTGTTTCGAGCTTGCTGGTCTTCCTGGTGATTGCGGCGCCCTGGCATCTCGCAGCAGGTATCGCCAATCCATCGCAGGGAAATCCCAACGGCATCATGCCGGTAACGGGGAATGTGCATGGGTTCTTCTGGTTTTATTTCATTAACGAACAAGTGCTGCGCTACCTCAACCGGAGGGTTCCACGGGACTACGATACCGTCCCGCTGCTGCTGTTCTGGGGCTTGCTTGCTGTGTGGCTGATGCCATGGATCGCGTTCGTGTTCAAGGCGATGGTCCCGGTGCGCACCGATCAGGCCTGGAAACTTCTTGGGGTATGGGCCGCGGTGGTGATGGTCTTTTTCAGCTTTTCTACGCGCCAGGAATACTATGCCCTGCCCGCGTTGCCGCCGCTCGCCCTGATGATCGGCGGCTGGATGGACCGAGAGGAGAAATGTTCTGCCGGCGACCCACTGCGTATCGCCGGACGCCGCATCGCCATCGTTCTTTTTCTGCTCGGGGCGGCTGGTGGGCTCCTTGCCGGATATTTCGCAATACGCGCTCAGCCCCCGACACCCGGCGTCGACATATCCACTCTGCTCACGCAGAACCCTGGAGATTATGCGCTCTCCCTGGGTCATTTTCTCGACCTGAGCACGCGGACCATGAGCGTCTTCCGCCTGCCCCTTATTCTGACTGCTATCGCGCTGGTGGCAGGAACGCTGGCCAACCTGATGCTGCGCTTCAACAACAGGGTCCGGATGGCAAACTACGCGCTTGTCGCCATGATGGTTTTATTCCTGGCCGCCGCGCACATGGCGTTGGTCACCTTCTCTCCGGTGCTCTCCTCGAAAGCTCTGGCTGACGCGATTCGTCCTCGATTACAGGCTGGGGACGTGGTGGAGATCCATGGCGAATACGAAGCGGGGTCAACCCTGGGCTTCTATCTTCGGCAGCAGGTCCGTATTCTCGATGGCCGGTCTTCCGATCTCTGGTACGGATCGTTCTTCCGCGGTGCTCCACAGCTCTTCGACGACGATGCATCGTTTCAGCGGCTCTGGCGTGGGCCGCGACGGATTTTTCTTTGGACCCCGATGGACCAGGTTCCCACGTTGCCCGGACCGGCTTACGCGATCGCGAAGAGTGGGGGGAAAGAGGTGCTTAGCAATCAGCCGTAGATGTTAGGGTCGAAAATCTGTTGGATTGCGAGAGATTTGTTGGCGATTCTCTTAGGCAGTTGCGTTCGGGAAGGGCGCACAGCAGGCCCCTCGGCTTCCCCGGATTTCCTGTAGAGGACAGTGGCGTTGGCGAACTTCATGCGCCTTTCTTCACGGAAAGGCGCACACGTGGCTCTGTCTGGGCAGGAAATCCGGGTTCGCTCGGGATGACAAGGGGGGAGGCTTCGCGGGATGACAAGGGGGAGGGTGGCGCTTCCATGGGGAATCGGCTAGCGGCTGAAAGGGTTGCAGGTCCCGAGACGTCGTATCCCACTCAAGCCAAAACGCGGCTTGAATGGGGCACCCAGCCTTTCGTTGCAGGGGCGCTAGACGGCGGTGAGGCGGCTCATCTTGCCGTCTTTCAAGGAGAAATGCTGGCCACGCCAGGCTACGGTGTTTCCGGCGAAGCTCCAGACCCAGATAGCCAGCGCCACCACGTCGCGCGGCGCCAGTAGCCATAGATCGCGCAGTACCTGGCGATCACCCAATACGCCCACACCGACCGCCAAGGCTAGTGCCACCCGAGCCAACAGCGTCAGGCTGAGGAGCGCAATACTGCTAAGACTGGCGCCCGAGGCGATCAGGTTGCATAAGGCCCAGGGCAATCCGTAGGTGAAGACCATACCCGCGTAACCCAGCTTTCTGGAAAAACGGGTGCTGCGGCTCCAGCGAATCTGGTGGGCCAGAAACTGCGGAAAGCGATAAGCGGGCAAGAAGGTCTCAACCACCTCACCGCTTAAGACCACTTCGAAACCCTTCCGCCAGACACGCGCCCCCAGCTCGTAATCGTCCGCCAGGTAGTCGACAAGCGGCTCCAAACCGCCGATGGCCTGCAAGGCCTCACGCGAGACGGCCAGGGTCGAACCCAGACCAAAGCGAATTCCGTCTTCGATCTGCCGGGCAGTCAGCACGCCCGCGATAAAGTCTGTAGCAATACCCAAGGCTTCCATGCGGGAGCCAATGGTGCTGTGCGCCTTGCCGCGATAGAGCGCCGTCACCAGGCCGACGCGGCCGCCGCGCCGCTTAGGGAGATGGAAGCAGGCCATGATGCGGCGCAGGTAGTGGGGAGAAACCTTGATGTCACTGTCGTTGATCAAAATATGGTCGTACTGCGCGCTGCCCACCATCTGCACCAGATTACTCACCTTGCCATTGGCGCCCAGCAATTGCGGGCACAGCACCAAACGGATCGTCCGCTGGGGAAACTCCGCCGTAAGCCTTTCGATGGCCGTCACAGCCGGATCGGCCATGCTGCTCACCCCAAATAGAATCTCGTAGGGACCCGAATACTGCTGCTGACAGTGGCTGGCAAAGCTGGCATACATCTCCGGGTCAAGCCCCTTCACCGGTTTGAGGATGCTGACTCCCGGCTGAAAATCGGGTAAGGACCGACGCAACTGGTGCTGGAAGGCACGCGCGCTCCACAGCGCAAGCAGGTAATAACCCAGGCCGGCGAGGCTGAGAATGGTCGTGATGGCAGCGACAACGATCGGCAGCATAAGAACGCACTTAGTTTAGACGAGCGTGGCGCCGAGGCACCCTTTACTCATAGCGCAGGGCAACAATGGGATCGAGGGACGCTGCCTTCCAGGCAGGATAGATACCGAAGAGAAGACCAATGGCGCAGGAAACGACAAAGGCGGTGGTCGACCAAGCCACCGACATTTCGGCCGGTAGTACCGTGCCAAGGATCAGCTTGAGCGCAAGGGTAAGCAGACCACCCACGAAGATGCCGATCACACCGCCTAGCGCGCACAGGGTGACCGCCTCCAGCGTGAATTGAAACATGATGTTCTTTCGTGTCGCGCCTAGCGCCTTACGGACGCCAATCTCCCGCGTTCGCTCGGTAACGCTCACCAGCATGATGTTCATGACTCCGACGCCACCGACCATCAGACCTACACTCGCAACCCCGACAAGAAAGATGAACAGGCCACCAGTGAGCTGGTTCCATAACACCAGCAGGGTGTCGGAGCTGAAGATGGCGAAATTGTCAGGTTGGTCATTATGGACTTTACGCCGGCGGCGAAGCAGTTCGCGGATCTCGTCTTCGACCGCGATTTTATTTTTGACGTCGTCGTACTTGACGCTGATCCAGTGGTCGAGGATCTCGGGGTGGATCTTGTGGAAGGTTAGAGTCGGAAAATGGGCGGAGTTGTCATTGGGATTTTTGCCACCGCCGAAAATTTGCTTTTGAGGCGCAAATACCCCCACCACGGTAAACAAATCCCCTTCGATCTGGACCTCCTTGCCTACGGCTGGATCGTTGCCAAAAAGTTCCTGGGCTGTATCTGAGCCGAGAACCACGACGTTAGCACCTCGCCTCGCCTCCTGAGGGCTGAAAAAGCGGCCCTGGGAGAAGCTGAGGTCGTAGACGTTCGGTTGGTCCTCCGACTCACCATTCAGGGTAGTGTTTTGAATCTTATGGCTCCCATACTTGACTGAGAAACTACCCTGAGATCCCGTGGGCGAGCGGTATTGCTGCGATGCGTCGACCGCGACGACGTGAGGCAACACTTTCATGGCCTCACCATCCTCATAGGTCAATTGCTTTCTGGCCAGCATCTCCGACGTGGGCCGTGCACCGAAGACGGGAAAACGAAAAACCCAATACACATTGGATCCCAGCGACTTGATCAAGCCGTTGACGTTGCCCGAAAGCCCATTGATGACGGAGGAGATGAGAATGACGGTGGTGACCCCGATCATGATGCCAAGCATGGTGAGGCCGGAGCGCAGCTTGTTGGTGCGCAGCGTGTCCATCGCCATCTTGATAGCTTCGCTGGTGTCGGCGAGGCTCATTCTATAGCTCCGAGCGCAGGGCTACGATGGGGTCGAGCAGCGAGGCCTTGCGCGCAGGATAGACCCCGAAAAAAATACCAACAGCAGTGGCCACAAAGAGACCCAGGGCCACCGACCATAACTCAATCTCAGAGGGAAAGCCGATCACCAGGGTGATGGCTTTGGCAAAGACCACCCCGGCAATGACGCCGATCAGGCCGCCGACCAGCGACATGGTTGCCGATTCGATCAGGAATTGCAGCATGACGTCGCCACGCCGCGCGCCCAGCGCCTTACGCACGCCAATCTCCCGCGTCCGCTCGGTGACGCTCACCAGCATGATGTTCATGATGACGATGCCGCCAACCACCAGCGAAATGGCTGCCAGAGAAACAAAGACCGCGGAGAAACTGGAGCTGATGCTCTGCCAGATGCCGATGAACGTACCGTTTGTATCGGTAGAGAAACTGTCCTCCGCACCAGGCAGATCGTGGCGGTGGGAACGGAGAATGGTGCGCACTTCGCCCACGGCCAGCTCCAGCGGATCGCCCACTCCGTGGGCGCGCGCATAGATGGTCAGGCTGCGATTCGATCCATAAGCATTGAGAAAAGTGGTCAACGGGATTGCCACCCAGTCATCCTCGCTCTGGCCCAGCGTCTTGCCCTTGCGCTCTCCGACGCCGATCACCGTGTATTGACCGCCGTCGACCCGGATCTCTTTGCCGATGGGATCGATCGATCCCATCTGATTGTCCACAATGTCAGGTCCGATGATGGCCACCCTGCTGTTGTGCTGCTCATCGATCGGAACAAAACCCCGGCCGCGATCGATGTTCATGTCGTAGATGGGGGGCATGGTCCAGGTCCACCCGCGAACACTGGTGTCGGTGCTGGAATGGCTGTTGTAAACCACCTTGCCGGTAACGCTGGCCATGGCCCCGGTGCTGGCACAGTCCTTACACCTGGCGGCTACTTCGCGGTAGTCATCGAGCTTTAAATCTTTGCGCTTTTGGTATTTATTCCACTCCGCGTCGGTGAAAACCACGGACGGCTGTTTGGAGGCGGTAAAGACATCCGCACCGTAGCCGTAGACTTTGGTGGCGACAAATTTGTTCGCGCCGTTGACCAGCGTGATCACCATGATGACAGCGGCCACGCCGATCATCACCCCCATCAGGGTGAGAATCGAGCGCAGCTTGTTCGCCCATAGGGATTGGAGCGCGATTTTGACCGCTTCGGTAAGTTCCATGGCAGGTCACGCTTTGATACGAGTGTAGACGCTTTCCCGGTTCCCGCTTGGGGGTTTCGCACGACGCGTTGAGTGCTGTGGTATCCCACTCAAGCCGAAGAACGGCTTGACCCGGATTTCCTGTACGTGGCACCAAGCAACGGCCGCGTGTGCGGCTTTCATTGTGGAAAGCCGCATGAAGTGCATCAACGCCAACAAACTTCACAGGAAATCCGGGGGAATGGGGCACCCAGTCCTCGTTGCCGGCCGGGAAAAAAAGAGCAAATAAGAGCGATAAGCGGTATAAGTTACTTTTTGTTACTGATGTAACCCGCTTAAAAGCGGAGGCCCCGCATCTCTTTGCGAGGTGCGGGGCCGCGTTTGCAAGTGGCCTGTAAGCCGAATTCTGTCGAGGACGATCATTCCTCTAGGCGACGCATTGCTGCGCCGCTCAAGCGACCTACCCGGAGGTTTCCCGCCGTCCCGGCAAGCCGGGATCGGAACCCGAGTTAGCGCGCCGGGCCAGCACGCATCCGCGGCCCGGGTCTGGCCGGCGGATTCCCTCCCTATTTGGTCTTGCTCCGTGTGGGGTTTACCCTGCCACCGCCTTTACAGACGGCGCGGTGCGCTCTTACCGCACCTTTTCACCCTTACCCCGGGCGATGAAGCCCGCGGCGGTATCTTCTCTGTGGCACTGGCCGTCTTTGAGCCTTGACGCTCAAATCCCGGACGTTATCCGGCACACTGCCCTGCGGAGTTCGGACTTTCCTCTCCCGAAGCACGCGAGCGCTTCAGCAGCGACCGCCCGGCGCACCTGCAAGACCATGCTAGTCCAAATTAAGAAGTTTGTAAGCGCCCAGAGTTTAGTTCGTGACGGTGAGCGTTAACTGCGGCTCGGTTGGAGGAGTGATGGTCAGCGAGCCGGTAGAGGATTGCGCTTCCACCGTGACAGGGTAGCTGCCGACTGGGGTTCCGGTGTTTCCCGGCGGCCCGTGATTCAGATAGTTGTATCGCTCTGCGCAGGCCGTAATGCTCAAGGCTGCTGCAAATGCCAGCATTCCCAGGACCAGATTGCGCCAAGCCCGGCGTTTGCAGGCACGCAGGCCTACGAGGCCAAACAATGCGGGAAAGACAAAAGCATAACGCTCAATCCCCGCTTCACCACCGTTGGCGGCTGTTCTGGGGCCGGGTGAGGGCGCAAGAGTCTGGATCTGCATCACGCTGGTTCCGGGAGTGCAGGTCTGGGCGCCTGCGGCGCTGGTGGTACAACTCGCCTGGACATTCACCGGGGTGAAGGTGCAGGTGGTGTTGATCGGCAGCTTCGAACACGAAAGGCTGACATAGGCGTTGAAGCCGTTGACCGGGGTTATAGTCACCACACTGCTAACAAAACCACCCACCGCCGTGGATAACGCCGTGGGCGTAGCCGCCACGGTGAATCCTGCCACCGTCGATACGTTGGCATGCACCTGCTGAGGCTGGGAGAGCGAGCCCACATAACCAGTCCCGCCCTGATAGACGGCGAGCACCTGGTTGTTGCCCGCCGGAAGGGTGTCGGTCTCCACGGCGGCGTTGCCTTCGCTATTCACCAACGCGGATCCGAGATCCATTTTCCCGGCGCGAAAGTTCACCACTCCGGAGGGCGCGCTGCCCGCATCCGCGCTGACGTGGGCCGTCAGTGTCACCTTGGTGCGTGGACCGGCATCGTTTGTGGCAACCGATAGTGCGGTTTGGGTCGCTGCCGTGTTTTCTGCTGCTACCGCGGAGCCGGTGAAGGCGGCTACCATGCCCAGAAACACCATGCACCAGCCGGCGGTGCGCATCCCTTTTGCTGTGTTACCCACCCTGCCCACGCTCAAACGCACATTCATCCTTCGGATCTCTGCTCTCTTTACTTTGACTTTGCGCGCTTTATTTTGTTCCAGATGCTGTTGACTAAAGACTCATTGTATCTGGGGAACGCACATTGCGTTGGTGTTTCACCCATCGGCTCACCGGGCTCGGTGTTGGTCGACGAGGCTCTCTGCCTCCGCGCGCAGGGAAGGATCGTCGCCAAATCCCTTCAGCCAGCAAACTTCAGGCTCACGGCGAAACCAGGTGAGCTGGCGCTTGGCATAGTTGCGGTGACCCTGGCAGGCGGCGTCGATGGCCTGCTCGAGGGTAAGCTCGCCGGCAAGATGCTGCGCTGCCTGGCGGTAGCCCAATGAGTCAAGCACGGGCATGCGGCCATAACGGGCAATCAACTCCCGCGTCTCTTCCATCAAGCCTTGAGCAAACATGGCGCGCGCACGGGCGTTGATGCGCTCATAGAGTTGCGGGCGTAGGGGGTCAAGGCCGAGGCGCAGGACGCGGTAGCCAGTCAATGCTTCCCGCCCTTCCTTCCAGGCCTCGGACATGGGGCGGGAAGCGGCCAGGGTAACCTCGATGGCTCGTATGACCTTGGCGGTATCGTTGCCATGAATGCGGGCAGCCGACACTGGGTCGAGGCGCTTGAGGATGCGGTGTAAGGTGAGCGGGCCCCGGGTTTCCACCTTGCGCAGCAAGCGATCCCGCAAGGCCGCGGACCGTTGAGGGCCGGGAAACAAACCTTGCAACAGAGCGCGAAGATAAAGCCCGGTGCCACCGGTGACTATGGGCAGCCTGCCTCGCCCGACGATGCCGGCGATGGCTTCACGAGCCGCTCGCCCGTAGTCTCCGGCAGTGTAGAAGGCATCTGGATCCACCACATCGAGCAGGTGATGCGGTACCAGCTTCCGTTGCTCGGCTGAAGGCTTGGCGGAACCGATCTCCAGGCCACGATATACGGCCACGGAGTCACAACTGACAATCTCACCGTCGAAGCGCCGGCCAAGGGCGACGGAGAGAGAGGTTTTACCGCTACCGGTTGGGCCCAGAATGACGACCAGTAACGGCTCTGCCGCCTCCTCTACCAAACTCTCCACCATCCCGGCGGAAAGAGATCAGGCCAGGAGGAACGGCCCAGACCGGCGAGCAGAAGAATGACCGCTGCCACCAAGAGGCCGTAGATCTGGCGTTTGCGGAATTCAGGATCGACTGGCACAGCGAGGCTCTTTTCCTCTAATGAAGCTTGTCCGGGTCCAGGTTGTAGTAGAAGCCGAAGCGCAGCTCCAGGAATGGCCCTTTAAAGTCTTTTGGTAGCGGCGGATACCCCGCGCCGGTGATACCGCCCCAGGCCGCGCGGTCCAGAGAGACGTCTCCGGAGGGGAATTCGAGGATCATCTCCTTGACGCTGCCGTCGGGATAGATCTTGAAACGGACACCTACGCGGCCCTGCTTGTCGAGGGGCGGCCGCGCGGATTCGGGGATGATGGGGATCCAGCTGCGATAGGTATCGGCGATCACCCTCTTCATGTAAGGACCGAAATCGACCCCCATGGTGTCACTGAGGATGTCGGCGCCGGCACCCATGGCCGGATGCTGGGAGGGGGCATTTTGTCCGTAGTCGCCCGAAGAACCGCCCCCAGGACTCCGAGCAGCATTCCGTTCCGCCTGGCGGATAGCCTCTCCGGCGTTTTGCTGGCCGGTGTCAAAGCTGGGTCGTGCGGGTGGAGTGGGCGCAGGCTTAGGCTCATTGAGCAGCGGTTGCTGTGAGGGCGGAGGAGGAGGAGCTGCCGGCCGGGACTGCGCCTGCTGCTGGGGTGCAGGAGTCGGCGGAGCCGGCTGCGGGGGAGCCGGTTGGGGGGCAGCGGGCTGCGGCGGACCGGCCCGGCGCATGGCCTCAAGTTGTCGCAGGGTCTTGCGATCGAGCGTCGGATGGGAGGATTTCGCGACGCGGTTCTTGTCGGAAAGTGGGGCCTGCGGCTTGGGCTTGACCTGCTTCTCCGCATCGGGCGGAAGGTTAAGGTAGGTCAGGTCTTTCTTGTTGTCGTTGGGGTTGACCACATGGGGCTGATGGGTACGGAACTTCGGACCGTAGAAGAGGAACCAGAAGAGAAGCAGGTGAGCGATGAAGGAAATCCAAATGCCTTCACGGCGCAAAGCGCGCGAACGCTCGTCTTCCAGCCTGTCGATCAGGTGCAGGAGTTCGTCAGGGTCCAGCTCCTCGTAGCGCACGCGCCTACGCTTGAAGAACGGCTCCGGCGGTCGACCGGGGGGGCTGGTTGGAACTTCAGTTGAAGGCATCGGCCGGCAGTAGGGGCTGCAATCCAGGCCGGAAACAAACGACCGGTGATGGATCCCGCAGATCTTATCATTCTCTCATTGTTTCGAATGGCGCCGAGATCAGGGTTTCACAAAGAACCCTTACAATCGTTTGGAGCGCAACCGCCGAGTTAATGTGTGTCCGGCACAGCGCCACTATCCGCTTATGATGCGTGCTGCTGTTATTACCGTGAGCGATTCCTGCTTCCTGGGACAACGGGTGGATGTTTCCGGGCGGGTGGTGGCCGACCTGCTTCAGGCGCACACTTTCCACGTGGTCAGCCGCCTGGTGGTGCCCGACGAGCAAGGGGAAATTGAGGATGCGCTGCGCCAGCAATGCGAGGTGGCGAGCCTGGTGGTGACGACGGGCGGCACCGGTATATCGCTTCGGGACGTGACCCCTGAGGCGACGAGGGCCGTCTGCGACCGGATCCTGGACGGATTCGCGGAGGTGATGCGCGCCGAGGGCAGGAAACAAACGCAATTTGCCCCCCTGAGCCGCTCAGTTTCGGGCACGCGCGGGCGATCTCTGATTGTGAGTCTGCCGGGCAGCCCGGGCGGCGCCAAGGCTTCCCTCGAAGCAGTTATTTTCTTGATTCCGCATGCGTTGGCCATACTTGACGGAACAGTCACCCAAGACCACGAAAACCACGGGGCGGTGGAGAAGGTTCCGGGAACTCCAGCGTGAACGACGGGGGAGTATTTTTTCTAACAAATCCGGGCAAGCCCAGGACTGACGTCCTGGGACATTCTCAGCCGTCCCTTCGGGACTTGATCGGTTGGGTGAAACCCTACCCAGGACTGACGTCCTGGGCTACTATCAGCCGCCCCTTCGGGGCTGATACGTTGCAGTCTCCAGGATTGGTTTCGCTTTGTTCAGACTCGGTCTCCGGGCACAAGTGTGATTTTCAGCCGTCCCTACGGGACCTGAACTCTAGCGGCACGAATACAGGGCCATGACGATCGGGATCCATTTTGAAGAAAATCCTCCATTTATTTGCTAAATACAAGATCTGGCTGCTAGCGCTGTTGAAGCCTCTCGGCTTCTGGGGCGCAGGCGCCATTGCCCTGCTCGACGCTGCGGCATTCCCGGTGCCGATGGACCTGATCCTTGCCGGCTACGTCTGGGCCAACAAGGATCATTTTTATTTCTACGTCGTGGTGGCAGCGGCCGGATCGGCGGTGGGTGGGCTGGTTCCTTTCCTGCTGGGACGGGCAGGCGGTGAGCTCTTCCTCATGAAACGGATCGACCGCGATCGTTATGAGCAACTGCGCGACCGCTTCGAAAAGCAGGAATTCCTGGCCATGATGATCCCTTCGATCCTGCCCCCGCCCACACCCTGGAAACTTTTTGTCTTCGCGGCCGGGGTGTTCGAGATGAAGGTGGGGAACTTCCTGCTGTCAGTCTTCGCAGGCCGGGTGATTCGCGATATGATCATCGCCATCCTGACCATCGAGTATGGGCCAGAGATCGTGAACATCGCCGGACGATTGGCGACCCGGCATCAGGTTGCCCTGGTGGCCGGTCTCACCCTGCTGCTCGCCGCGCTGGGTTACTGGGTCTGGCGGACGGTGTGGAAACGACGGGACAAGAAGGACAACCGCGGGGCAGATGCGGAGCTGGCCAGGCTTCCCAAGTAGATCTGCTACTTCTGCACGCGATTGTTCATGACCATGGCGTCGATGGCCCCGTCAGGAGCGACGTAGGCCCAGGCGGAAAGTGCGCTCGTGGCCCCACTTCTGCCGCGGGAAAGGACACCGTAAGCAAACCTTAGATCGCTGAACTCTACCGCCGTGTCCAAAGGCTGGGGGGCGAGTTCGTCGGAAGCGACCAGGTTGGCGTGTCCCCGGTCCTCTACCAGGGGAAACCTCGCCCAGTCCAGGTAGACACGGCCTAACCAGGAGCGCTTCGCGGCCATTACGGCGGGGGTCACCGGCGGTTTGAAGATGACATCGTCCTGGTCGCTGGTGTCGACCGTATCGGCCCACGTGTTGACCGAGCCCGTCTGGTAGTAGCCGGGAGTTTCGACCAACGCGGCCCAGTGGAAGGGATTCACGGGATACGGCTCGGCAGCAGCGCGCAGCATGGGCTGATCGCCGAAGCGAGTATCGCTGATCAAGTGGAGGGCCCGATGATGCTCCACCGCACGCACCTGTAAATCGATTCCCACCAGCACCAGCGCGGCAATAGCCCAGCCTCGGCCGCGAAACAAGGGCTTACCCGCACCGATCTCGCGGTCCGCCAGTCCGAGTATGGCCGGGATCACCAAGCCAAGCAGCAAAGCCGCAAAGATAACGGGCTCGATAATGAAGGCGATGTCGAGCGCATACCAGCGCGGGTTGAAGGGAAAAAAGGGGCGGACGCCGTAGTTGTTGGTCCAGTCAAGAAAGATGTGGCTCAAGACCGCCAGGCAGGAAAACAGCCACAGCAGGGCCCAGCGTGGCGGGATGACTGGCGGCTGGCGACGAGTGCGATGCCAGAGCCAAACCACACCGGTCACTGCGAGTGCGACGAATGGGGCCCCGAGAAAAGTATGGGTAATACCGCGGTGATGTTGAAAGCCGGCAACCGGGCCGCGGAGACCCCAGAGAATATCCATGTCGGGCGCCTCGGCGGCCAGAGTCATGGCCAGCGTGGCATAGGCCGTGCTGCGATTGAAGCCGGAGCGGCCTAGGCATGCGCCGGTAAGGAAATGCGTGACCGGTTCCATAAGAGAGTGTGATCCTCGCTGACGTTTCCCCGTGGTTTCGTTTCTATAATGCACGCTATGCCCGAAACCCGATCCAGCAGCGCAGCAAGCGAGGTGGAAGCCGGAAAGCGAATCGACAAGCTGCGCGACGAGCTCCGGCACCACGAATATCAATATCACGTGCTGGATTCTCCGGAGATCTCGGACGCAGAGTACGACGCTCTGATGCGGGAGCTGCGCACACTGGAGAGCCGTTATCCAGAGTTGATCACACTCGACTCGCCCAGCCAGCGCGTGGGCGGCAAACCCAAGGAGGGTTTCGCCAAGGTAGATCACTCGCGACCCATGCTTTCGCTGGATAACGTGAACAGCGAACAGGAGCTGGCCGATTGGGAACGGCGCGTGCGGTCGATCATCGGCAGCGCCGAAGTGAGCTACGTATGCGAGTTGAAGATGGATGGGGTTTCGCTGGCGCTGCAATATGGGCCCGGCCCCGCAGGCGATGCGTTGTTGCAGACCGCCCTGACGCGCGGAGATGGGGTCACAGGCGAGGACGTGACCAGCAACGTGCGCACCATACGATCGGTGCCGCTTTCGGTTTCTGCCGGGCGGTTGCAACGCGCCCGGCTGCCGCAGGGCTTTGAGGTGCGCGGCGAAGTGATTCTTCCGGACGACGCCTTTTTGAAATTGAACCGGGAACGTGAGGACCATGGGCTCCCACCCGCAGTGAACCCTCGGAATGCTGCTGCAGGAACGATCCGAACGCTCGAACCGAATATCGTGGCTCAGCGGAGATTAGACTTCTACGCTTACTTTGCACTGGAAAAGGGAGAGAGTGCTTTTGCGGAGCAGTGGACGGCCCTGGAGGCATTAAGCAGCGCAGGCTTTCGCGTCAACCGTCAGAGTAAACACTTGCGGAATATGGACGAGCTGCTGGCCTTTGTCGCCTGGGCGGAGGGGCAACGCCACGCTTTGGGCTACGAGATTGACGGCGTCGTGATCAAGGTCAATGAGACGGCGCTGCAGCGGCGCCTCGGCTATACCGGGCGCGCACCACGATGGGCCGTGGCTTACAAGTTCGCCGCCCGCTCCGGCGTTACCCAGATCGACGACATCGCGGTACAGGTGGGACGCACGGGCAAGCTGACGCCGGTCGCTCTGCTGCATCCGGTGTTTATTGGCGGCACAACGGTAAGCCGGGCGACCTTGCATAATGCGGACGAAATCGAGCGGCTGGGGGTGAAGATCGGGGACTACGTTACAGTGGAGCGCGGCGGCGATGTGATTCCCAAGATCGTGGCCGTAGTTGACGATGCGCAGCACCCACGGGGGAAGAAGAGCTTCGTTTTTCCCGCTGCCTGCCCGGTTTGCGGCAGTGAGGTGGTGCGCGAAGAGGGCGAGGCGGATTACCGGTGCATTAATGTGGATTGCCCTGCCCGCCTGAAAGAGAGCGTCCTGCACTTTGCTTCACGTAAGGTAATGAATATCGAGGGACTGGGCGACGCGCTGGTTGAGCAACTGTTACAGCGACAAATGTTGGCCAGCGTCGCTGGAATCTATTCGCTGAACGAAGAACAGCTGTTGGGGCTGGAACGAATCGGGAAGAAAACGGCGCAGTCGCTGCTGGCGGAGATTGAAAATTCAAAGAAATTACCGTTGAACCGGGTGTTGTTTGCCTTGGGTATTCGCTTCGTGGGCGAGCGCACCGCGCAATTGCTTGCCGAGGCGTTCGGATCCATGGACGCACTGATGGCGGCAAGCGTGGAAGAACTGGAGTCGGTCAACGAGGTGGGCCCGCGTGTGGCCCAGGCGATCCAGGAGTTTTTTGCCGAGGAGAAGAATCGTCAGCTGATAGAAAAGCTGCGCCAGGCAGGCCTGACCTTCACGGCAGAGAAGAAAAAGAAGTCGGCAAAGCTTGAGGGCCTGACGTTCGTGCTTACCGGCACCATGGCCGATGTATCGCGGGAAGAAGCGAAGTCTCGGATTGAAGCGGCCGGTGGCCGCGTATCCGGCTCGGTCAGCAAAAAGACCAACTACCTGGTGGCTGGAGAAGACGCCGGATCGAAGCTGGATAAAGCCAAGGAATTGAAGGTGCCGGTGATCGATCAGGCAAAACTCCTGGAAATGCTGGGATGAGATGCCGAACAGGCGGCGCATATAATTGCGCGACGGAGAAAACCATGCGATTTGCTTCTTTGCCAGCCGCGGTGCTTCTTTCCTGCTCGATCCTGGGCTCTGGATTCGTGGCGCCCGCGCAAAATCGAGGGAATAACAATAGCAATTTCTACAATGGAGCACGACGCGGAGGTCAGGGGGGAAACTACGGTGGAGGGCACTACCACGATAACCACTACGACAACCGCAACCAAGGGGGCATCGGCCCGGGTAAGGGTGCACTGATCGGGGGAGCAGCTGGGGCGGTGCTGGGTGCGGCGTTCGGTGGTGGTGTCAAGGGTACGTTAATTACCGGTGCCGCGGGCGCAGGTATTGGCGCAATTATCGGGAAATCTGCGCAGGACAATCGACAAAACAACTACTACCGCCATTAAGCGGATTGCACGATTACAGCGCCTCATCCGGCCTTAGATCCGCTACAGGAGAATCGGTATGAAAAACAGATATGCCGCCGTTCTATGGGTTGCCACGATGCTGCCCTTCGTCGCCATTTCGGCCGTTGGGCAACAGGCGTCTTCGGCTACCGAACCCGCGCCCACCTGGACGATCGATCAGGCGGTGACATGCTCCGTCCACGACGCCTGGGAGCTGGGTGGGAAGACCGAGCCGGGATTCTTCGCCATTGTGAAAGCCCTGGCGGAGCTTTCCGCGCAAAAGCGAGGCCTTGTTTTGCCGGATAAAGAGACGGTCGGCCGTGAGTTCGGGGAATACATCAAGACGCAGGCGAAGGCGGATCACGATCAGTTACTGTATGCAATCGTCGATCGGGCAGTGCGCAAGTACGGGACCGCGCCGGTTGCCGGCGGGAGCAGGTAGCGTCGTCAAAGTGCTCACGGGGCTTTCTGCAGCCTAAAGACGTCTGGTTTTACAGGCTGCGGAAAAACTCGCGAACCGCTTGATAAGCAACCAGCCACCAGGGCTAAAGCCCCGAATTTTGTTGCCCGAGCGTTTTAAGCGGGTTTGAAAACCCGCTTCCCCGGACTAAAGTCCGGGGCTCCCACCCGGCATCAGAGTTTTTCCGCAGCCTGTTTAGCCTCTGTGCTTTTTCTGGCCAAATGAGAGTTAGCAGGGGCTAAAAGCCCGAGTCTTTTTAGGCTTTTACGGCACGACTACAAGTCGTGCTTTGACACAAAGCAAAAGCACAAACCAGAGACCCCGAATTACCCCGGGTTCCGTTTCGCCACCAACGGAAACTGCAGATCCCTCCACGGCACGCCCCACGGCTAGGCGGGGCTGGCGGGATGACAAAAGGAGGGGGTGCGCTTCACCTTAGCTTGGGCGGAGGTGGATGGATAGAGCCCACCACCACGGCAACACCGATTTCGTTCGGCGCGTGCTTACTAGCTAAGATTTGGGCGGGGCGAAGTAGCCCTTCTTGGCACGCACCAGGTAACGGGGGTTCAGCGCTACCAGGTAGATGGAACGAAAGGAGCCGTCCAGCTTGAAATCGGCAGGACGGTAGGCTAGCGAATATTGGCTGCGCAGCTCTTCCTCGATGTCATGAAAGCTGCCTGACATGTCTTCAATGCGCTTGGGGAAGAAGGGGAGGCCCCCAGTAGCCTCAGCCATCTTCTTTAGAACGTCATCGCCCCGGTCGCGGCTGGGACTGACATTGGTGCTGATCGTATAAATGATGGTCTCGGCGCGCTGGCACATCTTAATCGCATCATCGGGATAAGCACGGCTCTGGTTGTCGTCCCCGTCAGAGATCACGACGAGCGCCTTGCGCACCGAACCCCTTTGCGAAGGCGGCACTTTTATCAACTGATCCCGACAGGCCGTGTATACGGCGTCAAATAGGGCGGTGCCACCGCCCGGGCGCAGCTTGGTGATGCCAGCCTCAAGCTTGTCCTGATCGTTGGTGTAGTTCTGGGTAACGTAGGGCGTAACGTCAAAGCCCATGACGAAGGCCAGGTCCGCCTGCGGCCGGATTACCTGCTGCAGAAATTGGATCGCGGCGCTCTGCTCAAACTCGAAGCGCTGCCGGATCGAGGTGCTGGCATCGATCATGATGCCCACCCGCAAGGGCAAGTCGGTCTGCTGGGTAAAATTGAAAACCTGCGCGGGAGCTTTCTGATCGTCCAGCAGGGCAAAGTCTCTCTGCTGCAGATTTGGGATGAAGCGACCGTGCTTGTCGGTGACGGTGAAGATGAGATTCACCTCGTTGACGTTGGTCTTAATGGTGAAATTGCCATTATTCTGCGCGTCGCTGCTTTGGGCCTGGGGAACGGCACTGAGCGTCCCGGGAACGGGGGCCTGATTCACTGGGGTCTGGTTAACCGGGGTTTGATTATGGTTTGGTGAGGCGGCAGGCGCAGTTTGCGTAGGGGCGACCGGAGTCACTAGCAACGCTAATCCAAGCACCGAGGCAGCCAAACGCCAGCAAGCTTTAATTTTGGTCATAGAGGCCCTTTTTATTCTAGAGCATTCCGATCTGTCCCGGATTTCCTGCCTCGAGCATCATTTGTCGATGTGCATCCCTTCCATACTCTTTGACCCGGCTGGCGGGGGCGAGGAGAGCTGCGCCATGAAATCCTTGAGATCCGGGGGAAGGTTGGAAACCGAGGTAATGCGCTCACCGCTGACAGGGTGGGCGAACTCCAACTCCGCCGCATGCAGGAAGTTGCGTTCCAGGGCGAGGCGCGGGAGGCGGGCGAATTCCGGCCGGGGCACGATCGCGTTGGCGGCGCCGTAGAGCGTGTCCCCCACCACGGGATGCCCCAGCGAAGCCATGTGGACGCGAATCTGATGGGTGCGCCCGGTCTCAATACGAACCGAGACCAAGGTGAAGCTGCCGTAAGGACCGTGAATGCGCCGCAACACCTGCCAGTGGGAGACAGCGGAGCGGCCCGCCTGGTGGCGTGTGGTCATGCGCGTGCGGCGGATGGTGTCGCGGCTGATAGAGGCATTCACCGTTCCGCTCTCCTGCGGCAGCTCGCCTTGCACGAGCGTGAGATAGAGTTTTCGCACCTGGCGGCGGGAGAACATGGATGCCAACCGGGTATGCGCGAGGTCATTCTTGGCCACCACGATGAGCCCGCTGGTCTGCTTGTCGAGACGGTGCACGATGCCCGGGCGCAGCGGACCGCCGGATGAGGAGAGCTCGCGCATGTGGTGCAAGAGGGCGTTGACCAGAGTACCGCGATTGCGTGCATCCTCGGTAGCGCCGGAGCCGGCGTGGACCATCATGCCGGCAGGCTTGTTCACCACCGCAAGGTCGCCGTCTTCATAAATAATCTCCAGCGGAATCGCTTCCGCCATGGCGCGCAGGGGCGGTGGCTGTGGGTCCCCCAGGATGGAAATACTCTCGCCGACGTGTACTTTGCGCGATGCTTTGGCCAGCTTGCCGGCAATCAGCACGCTGCCCTGCTCGAGCAGCAACTGCACCCGGGAACGGCTAACATCGTTCAGTTGCCGGGCCAGAAAAAGATCCAGGCGCTGTCCGTCGGCCTCTTGGGGGACGCTTAGCTGCCGCAACCTGGGCTCGTCATCCACCGTGGTAGACCTGAGCAGCTTGCGGGCGATGCCACCACAAGAAGGCACCCGCGAGCACCATGGCCACGGCCACCAGCTGCGTCACCGTGATAAGACCCGAAAGCCACCAGCGGCCGTCGCCGCGAAGGAAGGCAAGCAGGAAGCTGGAGAGACCTGCCAGGAAGAGCCACGCACCGAAGATTTCTCCATCGTGATGAGGACGATGCAGGAGCCATAGCAGCAGGATGAACAGCATCCACTCCACCAGGCTCGCGTAGATCTGGGTGGGGTGCAGCGGGACCCCCAGGGGGGTTCCAGGCATCGCAGCCGGACTGGTGAAGATCACAGCCCAGGGCAGGTGGGTCGGCGTTCCGTAGTCGCATCCCGCTTCCAGACAGCCCACCGAAACGACGGAACTACCCAGCGCCAGGCTGGGCGCAATGGCATCGGCTGTTCTGCGGAGGGGAAGGCCGCGGCGCAAAGCATAGACCACGGCGGTCGCGACCGCGACCGCCGTGGCAGCCAATCCGGGGCCGTGTGTTCCGCTCATAGTCATGGTCAGGGCCCGCACGCCATAGCGGGGCCAGTTCAACAGGATCAGGAGAATCCTGCTGCCCACAAGGCCAGTGACAATGGCCACCAGAGCCAAGGTCCAGACTTTGTCGGCGTCGAGCGAAAGCAGGCGGGCGTTGCGCAGGCAGAGCAGCAGGGAAAGGATGGTGCCCAAGGCAACCAGAAATCCATAGGTCGGCAGGACAAGGCGGCCGAACTGGAAGAGATGCGGGTGCACGCAGGCGAATTTCCTATTTCGACGCCCCAACAAGAGCGGTTATGAGCGTCTTTTCTTGACGGAAAAGCCGCGTCGATCTCGGCGGTTTCAGTCGTTGGCCCATAGGAAATTCGCCGGCAGAGGAGAAGACGAAACCGACCCGCGGGGCCGTGCAGCAGTGCGCCGGTGAACCCGTCCTAAGACGTTGGGACTCTCCGCAGCTCTTTAGGCATTCCGGACTGGCGGACACTGCACACGGAGCCGATTGTTCGAGTCGAGTCCCGGTTCGATGAATGTTGGTTCAACCAGCGTTAACTGCCATACCTGCTTTGCAGGCCGGTCTCTGAATGGATGCTAACGTCAGCGACGCTGGTTGGCAAGTGACGATACGGTAAGAATGCTAACGGCCGGCGGAGACAGGAACCGATTCATGGTAGTGGCGACCGTCGTCGAGCACCGAGTCCAGCAGGCCGGAGAGGCTGTTGGCACGGGTACGCAATACGGTCTGCGTCTCGCTCATGGTGCCGCGAAGCAGACGGCAATGCTCTTGCAGCCGGATGAGCTCATCGGCGATGTTCAGAGCTGCCAGCACCGCGACGCGCAAGGAGTCAACGGTACTGCCGTTTGCAGAGACGGCGCGCATCTTGGCGTCCACGGTGTTGGCCAGCTTTTGAATATATTCCGGATCGGGGGCCCGCAGATGATACGTCTGGTCGTAAATGTCTACGCTGACCGAGGTGCTGGTGCGCCGAACTTCCAGGTCATCTGCCATGTGTCACCCCACCGACCGTTTCACTGATCAATCTATGCGATTTGATCACTCGCCCAGTTCGTCGATTTGCTTGAGCAGACGCTCGATGCGCATACGCACCGCTTCCCGCTCCTTTTGCAGGCCGGCGAGTTGCTCCTCTAATTGAGCAACGTGCGCGGCTTGTTCTTCCACGCGATGAGAAAGATGCGAAGCGTGTTGTTCTACGGAAAAACGGAGTTCGCGCTCGCCCTTAAGCAATTCTATGGTACGAAGCACGCGTTCTTCCAGTGCCTGAAAATCGTCTGCGGTCATCGCCATTTCTGGAGGGTGCTCTGCGAGTGTGGACATCGAAAACCTCGTGACACAAATGCGGGATTGCGTGCTAGTGAAAGTATAGCTTGCAAACTCTGCGCGCGATTCACAAGAAAAGACGAACTCGCATTGTCTTTGAATGTTCCACCCGGATTTCCTGCACGCTGCGCCGGACACGACATCCAGCTTGGATAGATGGTGAAAGCTTTACGCGCGTTGCCGTCCGCCGAGCGACTGGAGTACTGAAGTCACCGCTTGTGAATAACTTTGCAGTTCTTCGTCACGGAGAGTGCGTTCCAGCGCCTGGAAGGTGACGCGAATGAGAATGGAATAATGCCCGGCGGGCAAGGCTTGCCCTTTTTGCTCGCGAAAGATCTCGCGCGGCGAGAAGCGCGTGAGCTCAGCGATGTGCAGATTGCCCAACCCCTCAGCGATCGCCTGCCAGTGCACCGCATCCGGGAAGATGAAAGAGAAGTCGCGTTCGACGGGCTGGAAGCGGGAGAGCTCCTGGGCAATGGGCTGACGCAGAGGCAAGCGGTAGAGCCGATCGAGATAGATCTCGCCGACATAAACGCTTTGCCTGAGCTTCCGCTGTTGCGCCTGAGCCGCGTGGAGTTGACCTAACCAGGCAATGGTCAAGCCATCGGCTACGGCGCGCGCCGAACGCCCGGGGTGAAGCCACTCGGGAATGATTCCTACGCCAGCGGGAAAGGTATCGAAGTAGAAGGAGCGTGGAGCAAACTTTTCCAGAATTTCTTCGATCGTTCCCTTGAGATCAAAGAAGTCGATGGCATGCGCAGGCTGCTCCGGCCCGCTCCAGAGAGATCCGGACGCGCCCAATGCGAGAGCGGGACGCTCGTCGACGCGCTCCGCACTGCCACTGAAAACAGTACCCTGCTCGAAGAGCTGAACATCGCTGACGTTGCGGTTGAGGTTATTCGCCAGCATGGTAAGCATGCCGGGCAGCAGTGAGGGTCGTAACATGCCGGCTTCTTCGTTCAGCGGATTACCCATAGGTACTGCCAGGCCCGGCTGGGGCGCAAAGGTAACCGCTTCAGTAACAGAACAGAAGGTGCTGGATAGAGCCTCGTTCCAACCGAGGGCGAGCAGAGTCCGGCGAATGACCGCCTCTTTGGCGCCGTGGGGAAGTTCGCGTACGATGCCGGAGAACGCAGGAAGCGTATTGGCGAAGCGGTTGTAGCCGTAGACGCGGGCGATCTCTTCGATCAGGTCGATCTCGCGTTCGAGGTCGAGGCGCCAGCTGGGCAAAGTCACCTGGTAGCTGCCTTCTGCGACTTTCTGCAATGCACAGCCCAGAGAGTGCAGTACGGTCTCGGTGGTTTCCTGCAGTACGCCCAGGCCATCTTCGGTCGCGCCCAGAATGCGGCGAACTTCGGAATGGCTAAGCGCGATGCTGGGACGGCGCGCGGTCCGCGCCTGGGCTTGGGGAACAGACCACGTCGATCAACTCCCCATCCAGGCGGCCGCCGGCTTGAAGGATGAGTTGGCTAACCAGCGCGGAGGCCACGGGCGGGGCGTTAAAGTCCGCTCCGCGCTCGAAGCGATGCGAGGCATCGGTGTGCAGGCCGTGGCGCTTGCTGCTGCGGCGGACCGACGCCTGATCGAACCAGGCGGCTTCCACGAGAATATTTTTGGTTTCGGCGGTGATCATCGTATCCCAGCCACCCATGACGCCGGCCAAGGCGAGGGCCTTCTTCTCATCGGCCACGACGAGGTCTTCGGCATCCAGCAGACGTTCGATTCCGTCTAGCGTTTTGAGTTTTTCGCCCTTGCGGGCGCGGCGCAGAATGATGCCGCCTTCGAGCTTGTCACGATCGAAGACGTGGGTGGGTTGACCCATGGCGAGGGTCACGTAGTTGGTCGCGTCCACGGCATTAGAGATGAGCTTTTGCTGGAGTAATGCGAAGCGCTCGGCGACTATGCCTTGCGAGGGCTGGATGCGTACCTGGCTGAGAGCCCGTGCGGTGAAGCGGCCGCAGAGCTCGGGAGCTTCGATCGAAACCTCAATCGGAACCGTGAGTGGCTGCGGCGCGGGCAGGGTCACGTCAAGCGGCGAAAGTGGATGACCCGCGATGGCTGCCGCCTCACGCGCGATGCCGTAGTGATTCATCGCATCGACACGATTGGTGGTGATATCCATCTCGAAGAGCGAACCGCGGCCTGGACCAAGATCGAAGATGCCCTCGACAGCGATGCCGCGCAGGGTCAGCGCCTCGGCGAGCTCGCGATCGGCCAAGGTGAGGCCGGGGACGTAAGAACGAATCCACTGAGAAAGAATATTCATAAGGTTTGCGACTCAGCTGAATTGCTCCAGAAATCGCATATCCCCGGAGTAGAGCTGGCCTATTTCTCCGATACCGTACTTCATCATGGCAATGCGCTCTACGCCCATGCCGAAGGCGAAGCCGCTGATCTTTTTCGAATCATAGGCAGGTTGGTGCCGGGCGGCGAAAGCGAACACCGCGGGATCGACCATGCCGCAGCCCAGCAACTCGATCCAGCCGGATTGCTTGCACTTGCGGCAGCCTCGGCCGCCACAAAAAATGCAACTGATCTGCACGTCGGCCGATGGCTCCGTAAAGGGAAAGAAGGAAGGGAAAAATCGGGTTTTGACGCTGGCTCCGAAGAACGCCTTCATGGCGTGGTCGAGCGTGCCTTTTAGATCGGAGAAGGTAATGTTGGTATCGACACAGAGCCCCTCGACCTGGTGAAAGATGGGCGAGTGGGTAGCGTCGGCGGCATCGTTGCGGTGCACCTTGCCGGGGATGACAATACGCAACGGCGGCGGTTGCTGTTCCATGGTGTGGATCTGTACCGGCGAGGTATGGGTACGCATCAACAGGCGCTCGCGCAACGGCTTGCGATCCTGGTTGACGATCACCAGTGTGTCCTGGGTGTCGCGCGCGGGATGGCCGGGAGGGAAGTTCAGGGATTCGAAGTTGTAGTAGTCAGTCTCGACCTCCGGCCCCAGTCCAACGGAGTATCCCATGGCCGCAAAGACACTGACGATCTCGTTCATGGTGCGGATGAGCGGGTGCTCTGCGCCGAGCGCTCGACGCGTGCCGGGCAGGGTGATGTCGATGGCGTCATCCGTGACTGGGGCCAGCACCAGGTCAAGATTAAGATGAGCCTCGATGTCGGATTTGAGCGCGTTGAACTGTTTCCCAACTTCGCGACGCGCCTCCAGAGGGGCATCCTTCAATACCTCGCCGACGCGGGTCAGGAGTCCTTGCTTGCGGCCAATCCAGCGAATCCGCAGCTGCTCGACTGCCTCGGCGGTATCGGCCGTGACCTCATCACGATGGAACTGCTCCCGGATGACTCTGAAGAAGTGATCCAGCGAGGGGGGCGAATAGTCGTGAAGTTCAGGAATTTCAGTGGGCGGCATAGGTTCCTGGCACAAACGCTCGAGCCCGATCACACATGCGATCGGGCTGGAGCGAAACTCTTTGGACTGTCGGAAAGGGAGCGATTCACGATTAATGTGCTCGATCCGGCTTCAGAGAGGTGGGGCTTTCCCTGGTGAAAAGCCCCGTATGAAGCATATTCTTCGATAGCACCGATCGTGGATCGCTCTAGGCGGCGGTCTTGGTGAGTGCGCTCTTGGCCTGATCGGTGAGCGCAGTAAATCCAGCTGGATCGTTGACGGCGAGTTCTGCAAGAATCTTGCGGTCGAGTTCAATACCGGCCAGCTTGAGACCGTGAATGAGCTGCGAGTAGCTTATTCCGTTGAGCTTGGCGGCGGCGCCGATGCGGACGATCCAAAGCGAGCGGAATTGACGCTTCTTTTGCTTGCGGCCGATGTAGGCGAATTTGAGACCGCGCTCAACAGCTTCCTGCGCTGCCTGGTAAAGCTTGGACTTGGTTAGGAAGTAGCCGCTGGCTCGCTTGAGGATCTTCTTGCGGCGGTCATTGCGCTTTGTGCCACGTTTTACGCGGGGCATGGGGAGTTCTCCTTTGGGTACTGCGTTGTGCGGCTGGAGGTAGGAAATACCTCTTCACTCGCTGTTAAAGCTGATCGTCTTGTCTAAAAGACAGGGGCCAATGGCCCAAACCCGCGAGGGCCGATCAGGCGTAGGGAATCATTCGCGCTACCTTGCGCTTGTCACCATCAGAAACCAGGACTGTGCCACTCAACTTCTTCTTAACCTTTTTGGTCTTGGAGGTCAGAATGTGGCGCTTCTTGGTTTGACCACGGAGGATTTTCCCCGTTCCGGTCTTCTTAAAGCGCTTGGCCGCGCCCTTATGGGTCTTCAATTTGGGCATGGTTTTCCTG
The DNA here is from genome assembly GCA_963711525.1 of uncultured Acidobacteriaceae bacterium. Lineage (GTDB taxonomy): Bacteria > Acidobacteriota > Terriglobia > Terriglobales > Acidobacteriaceae > PALSA-350. Next base: position 76,913 of record CAVQEO010000005.1, read on the forward strand.
CTAAGTTTGCTGTTTCTACTTGTTAGAGATTATACGGGAGAGCGGCGGCTGGCGCTACTCCTGGGGTTTGGTTCGAGGTGTAGGGAAACCGCAGGTCCCTCGGCTTCGCTCCCACGGCACGCCGGGGCAGGCGGGATGACAAGGGGTGGGGGGCTCTCACCTCAACAGCAGTTGGTGAGGGACGGAGAGAGTCGCAGCTGGGCAGTTGCGTTGAGGAAAGGCGCACAGCAGGTCCCTCGGCTTCGCTCCCGCGGCACGCCGGGGCAGGCGGGATGACAAGAGGTGGAGGGCTCTTCCCTCGGGAATAAGCTAGTGGCTGAAAGAATCGCACAAGGCAGCATTGGCTTGCGGTTTACGCGGAACAGCAGGTCGCTCCACTGCTGTCTGTTCTGCACTTACGACTGGGCGGATTGGGGCTGCTGCTGGCCTACCAGGCCGGGCGCAGGCGGCTTGGGCGCGGCTGGCTTCTTGGGTGGCTCGGCCTTTTTGCCGGGGGCCAGAATGGCGTGCAGCGTGGTGCCTTCCATGCGCGGCATGAACTCTACAATGCCAGCGTCGCCCATATCCTGTATCAGCCGGTTGATGATGGCATAACCTAGCTCGCGGTGCGCCATCTGACGGCCCTTGAAACGCAAGGACGCCTTTACCTTGTCGCCTTCGCCCAGGAAGCGGACGGCTTGGTTCTTCTTGGTCTGGTAGTCGTGCTCATCCACAGTCACAGAGAACTTGACTTCTTTGACCACAATGACTTTTTGCTTCTTGCGCGCCGCACGGTCGCTCTTGTCCTTCTCGTAAAGGAATTTTCCATAATCCTGAATGCGGCAGACCGGCGGCTGGGCCGTCGGCGAAACTTCCACCAGGTCCAGGCCACGCTCGCGGGCTATCTTCAAGGCTTCAAAGGGAGGCAGAATTCCGAGCTGTTCACCGTTTTCGTCAATGACGCGGATTTCACGCGCGCGAATTCTGTCGTTAATGCGGATAAATGACTTGGCCGAACGCTTATCGATGGTTTCCTCCGGGAACGAGAGACGCTAGGCCCCTCGAATAAAGCATAGCATTTCGAGACACCGACCGGAAGAACTCTTCGGTTATGTCGCCAATTGGCCCGTCAGGCCCGTTTCATTGAGCCCAGTGACCAGCACGCTAACACTCTGGTTGGGCGGCATTTGGGCTTCGATCCGCAATTTCAGAAAGTTGTCGGCGAGCGCCGGCGTAGTTTCGCCCGGCGGCGTGTGCAAGGTGACGGCGGGCAGCTCACGGCCCAAAAAGCTCTGGCGAAAGAGACAATTTTTGCCGGCAATGAGTGCACGCAGGCGTGCCATGCGCTCCGCGACCGCCTGCGAGGGCACCGGATATTGCTGGGCAAGCTGCCACGCGCGGGTATGGGGGCGGGGGGAAAAAGGAAACAGGTGCAGGTACGTGAAGGGCTGGGCGGCGATAAAGTCGAAGCCTTCTTCAAAGAGAGCTTCGCTCTCGCCCGGAAAACCCACCATCACGTCGGCGCCAATCGCCGCCTGCGGCATGATCTCGCGAATCAGGCGGAGTTTCTCCGCGTAGTGCCAAGGACGATAGCGGCGATGCATGGCACGAAGAATGGCGTCGGACCCGGATTGCAGCGGAAGATGGGCATGGCGCGCTAGCCGAGCAGCCGGTGAGTGAGCACGAAAGAGCGCCAGCAGGCCGGGGGTCCAGTCCATGGGCTCGATGGAGCTGAGACGTAGGCGGGGCAGCGCAGTGTGCAGCAAAATGGCGCTGACCAGTTCTTCCAGAGTGCGTTGCGGCGTGAGATCTCGACCCCAACGCCCCAGGTTGATGCCGGAAAGCACCAACTCAGTGCCACCGCCCGCGGCGAAGCCCTGTACCTTGCGCAGGCAAGCTTCGAGCGAAAGGGAACGGCTATGGCCTCGAGTCGCGGGAATAACGCAGAAGGAGCATCGGTTGCCACAACCATCCTGCACCTTGAGATTGGGGCGCGTCTGGGTGCCCGCCCACCAGCCTGCTTCCGGCCCTGATTCTGGCAAGGCCAGGTCGGAGTGGGCAAAGGTGTCGTCTACGTAGAGGGCGGGGGCCGGGCGCAATGCGGCCAGCGGGACAAAGGCCACCGCCTGCTGGGTAATCTCGGCTACCAGAGACTTGTGGCTGTTGCCAACAACGGCGTGGACGCCGGGCAGGGCGGCTACTTCCTGCGGCGCCCGCTGGGCATAGCATCCGGTGACCAGAATGCGGGCGGTGGGGTTCTGCCGCCGCACGCGGCGCAGGAAGGCCCGGGCGGTGCGGTCCGCCTGTGCGGTCACGCTGCAGGTATTGGCAACAATCACATCGGCCCGGGCGGGGCTCAGAGCCGGGGTCAGGCCGCGATGCCGCAGTTCGGCGCTTATGATCTCGCCGTCCGCCTGGCTGGCACGGCAGCCGAAGTTCTCAACGTGGTATTCTGCCACGTTGTCAGTCTAAACAAGGCAACGCCATTCAGGTAGGATCCGAACAGGCGGACAACTATCTCCCCCCCGGACCTACAGCTACCGTACTCTGGAGTTTTTGCCCATGAAACGTCGCATTCTTTTGGTAGATGACGAACTCGCAATTCTGTTGACCCTGAAGGCGGTCCTCGAAATGAACGACTTCGAGGTGGAAACGGCGGCTTCCGCCCGCGAGGCGCGGTCGAAGTTAAAGGCCGGCACCTTTCACATGGTGATCACGGACATGCGCATGGAAAATGAGTCTGCGGGACTCGAGGTGGTGCGGGCGGCAAAGCAAGCCCCGTATCAGCCGGCCGTAGCCATGCTGACGGCGTTCCCGGTTCCAGGCTCCGAGTGGCGAGATGAGGGCATGGACGAGATGCTGGTCAAGCCGATGAACATCATGAACCTGTTGCGGCAAATAGAGGCTCTGCTGGTCACCCACGAAGACAAGAAGCAGAAGGCGCTGGCCGGCAAAGTCGCCCCGCCCGCCAAGGCGGCCGGACGAACAACCTCACGGAAGCCCGCGGCAGCAAACTAAGGCAGTTTCGCAATTACTTTGGCCTGATAAAGATCGCGAGGTGTGGTTTTCCTTGGAAGAAAACCACGAAAAGGCCTGTAGCTTCGGTCTACACCAATTGCGAAACTGCCTAATCGCCTAAGCAAGAGGCAGGATTGGGAGAAAGCACGCACCTCTCCCCCAATCCCGGATTTCCTGTACGCGGCACCAAGCAACGGCCGCGCGTGCGGCTTTGCCAGTCGCAGCTTTTCTCCCGGCTGGAGGAGAGATACTTCAGGAAGCGGCGCTGGCCGCTACTGTGGATGGAACCGGTGGCCGCCGCTGCTGGAAACAAGACCTGCAGAGCACAGGGCGACCTTGCGTAGGCTTAAAGGGAACGGTGGTTTCGGTGGCACACTCCGAACAAACGGTCCGGGTTTCTGTGCGCACGCCATTGCCGGTTCCGGCCACGCGCTTAATTTTGCACTGTTTGCAGCGCTTTGGGTCGTTCTTGAATTGCTTGTCGTGAAAGAAGAGTTGTTCGCCAGCGGTAAAGACAAAGTCATTACCACAATCAGAACACTTGAGTATCTTGTCGATGAAATCCATTACGCGTCCCCCCGAGCATGCCTTGGAATTTTAAGTATTCCGTCGACGAAGCGCTCAATTGGCGTCGTGTCACCAACCAGCTGATTCGTCTGTCCATTCGACAACTGTCCTCGCACTCGCCAAACACGGGAATGAGAGGGGAAATGGTTCCTTACAACCTCTTTTCGAAAAATTCTTTGAAAGACTGCGGGATTGCCGGCTTACCGCTTAGCAAATCAGTAGGCCGGCATTGCAGGGTTAGTCCTGCTCTTTTCTTGCTTTTTTACGATTCCGCTTGCGCGCCAGCGCTTCTTTTACGCGTCGGCGCTCGCCAGGCTTCAGGTAGAAGGAGTGACGCTTCACTTCCTTGATAATGTCTTCCTGCTGGACCTTGCGCTTAAAACGGCGCAATGCATTTTCAAGCGGCTCGCCTTCTTGCACGCGAACCTCCGCCAAATGAACCACACCTCCAAACATCCCAATTTGGGTTATATAAGCTTACGTTACCTTTGAGGTGTGGAGTCAAGCTTAATCAGCATCCTGGGCAGGATTTTCCCTGCCTCACAGGAAGGAATTCGTCATGGTGCGGTCGTATCTCGGTCATCAGCCTGTCATTCCCAGTTCATGCTACGTTGATTTTTCTGCCCAGATTGTGGGGCAAGTGGAGCTAGGCGAGCACGCCAGCGTGTGGATGAATGCAGTTTTGCGCGGCGATGTGCACTCCATACGCCTGGGCGCCTACAGCAACGTACAGGACTGCGCAGTGCTGCACGGCATGCGCGACAAACACCCGGTCGAAGTCGGCGATTGGGTCACCATCGGACATAATGCGACGGTCCACGGGTGCGTGATCGAAGATGCGTGCCTGATCGGCATGGGCGCGACGATCCTCAATAACGTGAGAATCGAAGAGGGTTCCATCATTGCCGCCGGAGCTTTGATTACGGAGAACACGGTCGTGCCGGCAAATACGCTGTGGGCGGGTGTCCCGGCCAAAGAACGGCGGCGTCTCGACCCCAATGATCGTGAGGCTATCCTGCAGTACGCGCGGAATTATGTGGAGTACACGGCGACTTATCTTAAGGAACGGGAGAAGTGGTAGGCGCAATTGGGCATTGCCAGCGCTAAAGCGCGTGATGAGAGTCGAGACTTTTCACGGAGCGCTAAAGCGCTCCTTCCCCCGCATGAATGCGGGGGCTCCCACCTCCCTGAGTGGAAGTCAGGAGTGGAGGCCTGTATTCTGGAAAGAGTTGGATACTTCAGCACTTATGAGCATTTTGCACGCCGTCCGGGGTACCCGGGATTTGCTGCCTCCGGAAACCGAACTTTGGAACCATATCGAGACCATAGCGCGGCAGGTCTTCGAACGATATTCCTTCGGCGAGATCCGTACGCCCATTCTGGAAGACACACAGCTCTTCTCCCGAGGGGTGGGAGAGGAAACCGATATCGTTTCCAAGGAAATGTATACCTTTACCCCGGAAGCGCGCATTCAGGGCGAATCGACGCAGTCGCTGACCCTGCGCCCGGAGAATACCGCCGGCGTAGTACGCGCCTACATTGAACACCAGATGGGCGAGACCGGCCAACTGCAGAAGCTTTTCTACATCGGGCCCCAGTTTCGCCGCGAACGGCCGCAAAAGGGCCGCTACCGCCAGTTCTTTCAGATTGGCGCCGAGGTCATCGGACCGCCCAGCGCAGGCAGCGAGTCGCCGCTGCGCGACGCCGAAGTGCTGGAAATGCTGGCCACATTGCTGGGCGAGCTGGGGATTACGGGGTGGAGGCTACTGCTCAACTCCGTCGGCTCGGCGAGCGACCGGCCGCAGTACGTGCAGACCCTGCGAGCGGCCCTGCAACCTGTGGTCTCGAGCATGTGCGAGGATTGCCAGCGACGGGCCGTGACCAACCCTCTACGCGTGCTCGATTGCAAGCATCCGAAAGATCAGCCGATCATCGCCACGCTGCCCCGTATCTGGGACTCACTCGATGAGGGCTCCAAGGAACATTTTGCCGCCGTTTGCACCGCTCTCGACGCCTGCGGAGTGCCCTACGAGCACGACCATCGCCTGGTGCGCGGCCTGGATTATTACACCCGGACGACGTTCGAGTTCGTTTACGACGAACCGGGCGAAGGCGGCCTTGGATCACAGAACGCCCTGCTCGGGGGTGGACGCTACGACGGGCTTTCAGAAGCGATCGGCGGCCCCAAGGCGCCGGGCATTGGGTTCGCGATTGGCGAAGACCGCCTGGTGCTGGTGCTCGAGGCACAGGGCAAACATACGCCTCAGCTGGCAGCAGCCTATATCGCTCCGCTGGGCGATCGCATGAACCCCCCCGCGCTGGCTTTAGCCAGGGAACTGCGCGCCACCGGCTTACGGGCCGAACTGGGCGATGGATCGTTTCGACTGAAGAAATCGTTCGAGGCCGCAAACAAACTGGCGCACGCGATCGTGATTCTTGGTGAGGACGAGGTTGCCTCCGGTATCTTGACGGTAAAGCACTTCGCCAGCGGTGAGCAGTTCAAGGTTCCTCGCGCCCAACTCGGCCAGAAGCTGGCCTCGCTTCTCGCCCCTCCAACTTCAAACTAGGACATCCGCATTGCTCGACTTTCTAGGCACTCTTCAACGAACGCACACTTGTGGACAGCTCCGCGCACAACAGGCAGGGGAACAGGTCATCCTCATGGGGTGGGTGAACCGCCGCCGCGACCATGGCAACCTGATCTTTCTGGATTTGCGGGACCGTACCGGGATCACGCAAATCGTCCTGGACAAGGATCGGACGCCGGAGGGCCACGCCAAAGCCGAACAGGTGCGGCCGGAATATGTGGTGGCGGTTGTGGGCAAGGTGCGGCTGCGCGGCCGGGACGTTATCAATCCCAAAATGGCAACCGGTGAAGTGGAGGTGGCGGCGGAGCAGCTGCTGGTGTTGAACGACTCCAGGGTGCCTCCGTTCTCGCCCGCCGAAGAGGCCATCGCCAACGAAGAGTTGCGCCTCAAATATCGCTACATCGATCTGCGCCGGCAACAGATGCAGCAGAATTTCGAGCTGCGCCACAAGATCACCCGCGCCGTGCGGGAGAGCCTGTCGAACCAGGGTTTCCTGGAGATCGAGACGCCGTTCATGACGCGCTCTACCCCGGAAGGGGCAAGGGATTACCTGGTCCCCAGCCGGGTGCATGGGGGCCACTTCTACGCCTTGCCCCAATCGCCCCAGTTATTCAAGCAGATCCTCATGATCTCCGGCTTCGATCGCTATTTCCAGATTGTCCGCTGCTTCCGCGATGAGGATTTGCGCGCCGACCGGCAACCGGAGTTTACCCAGGTCGATCTGGAGATGTCGTTCGTACGCCAGGAAGACGTGTTTCTGGTGGTGGAGAACTTTTTGCGGGAGGCTTTCGCCGCGGTGGGCGTGGTGCTGCCTACTCCATTTCCCCGGATTACCTACGACGAGGCCATGCGCCGCTACGGCATTGACAAGCCGGACCTGCGGATGCCCGAGTTGATTGACGTTCGGTCCGCGTTCCGCGACGAAGATTTGCAGACACTGGCGATCGATCCCACACTGCCGGTGGTGGTGGTGTGCATCCCCCAGGTGGGAGAGCTTTCGCGCAAGGAGCGGGACGACAACCGGCCGCTTTTCGACGGCAGCAAAGGCGCGAAGCTGATCGATGACTGGAAGCGGCTGGAAAAGAGCTTTCCGGAAGCAGTGAGGAAGATACGCGAACTGGCGCCCTCACGCACGGAGGGCGAAGCAGAGGACCTGCTGGACCTGTTGGTTCTGGTGGCCGGCGATGCCACCACCCATGTGCAGGCCAGCGACACTAAGACGCAAGGCCACCTTTCCGAACGCGAGATCAGCGTATATGCGGCGGCGGGGAATCTGCGCGTAGAGTTGGCACGGCGATATGCCGACCGGCATAAAACATCTGCCATTACTGATCAGGTGGTCGAGTCACCGGAGCGTCTACTGGGCCAGCAGATAGCCGGAGACAAAGCCTTCCGGCCCATTTGGGTGACGGATTTTCCCATGTTTGAATTTGATAAGGAGTCGCAACGCTGGCTCCCAGCCCATCACCCGTTCACTTCGCCGCACGAGGAAGACATGGAGAGACTGGTGTCTGACCCAGCGTCAGTACGCGCGCGCTACTACGACCTGGCGATGAACGGACTGGAGCTGGGGTCGGGGTCCATTCGTATTCACCGCCAGGATGTACAGCAGGAGATATTTCGCGCCCTGGGCATGAGTGAGGAGGAGGCGCGGTCGCGCTTCGGATTCTTCCTGGAAGCACTCACCTACGGAACACCGCCCCACGGGGGCATTGCTCTGGGGCTGGACCGCATTGCGATGATCCTGGCCGGAGCGCAAAGCCTGCGCGAGGTTATCGCCTTTCCCAAGACGGCCAAGGCCATTGATTTAATGGTCGATGCGCCCACGCCGGTAAGCCCGCAGCAGCTTCGGGAATTGCACATCCGGACTACTAGCTGAAGGTGGTTAGTTCATCCACTTGCGGTCGTTGGGGTCGCGCTTTTCGTCGGGGTCGATGTAGCGGCCTTCGCTGTCGAAGCGGACGTCGCGGTTCTGCTTACGCATGTACACCTCGAACTTGCGCGAGGCGCGGCGCCGCTTCCAACGATAGTAATCGTTGCGTAGGCCGAAGAGGGCTTCGCTAAAACCCGTGCTCACTCCGCGCCGGGGAGCGCGGCGGGCGAAAAAGAAGCCGATCACTGCGCCGCTTAGAATAACAAAGTAGGCGAGCGGAGGCCCTCCGGAAAGCAATAGGGCAACCTCGATGAGCATGTAGACGATGACCAGATATTTCGCCCGGATGGTCACCGGCAACGGAAACATGTAAATTTCCATGTCCCCAAAAAGAGCCCCGAAGGCGGCAAGCAAGCCGAACAGCGCACCGTCGGAGCTGCTGGTGGTGGACAAAGGACTGGAATTAAAAACGTGCGTGAAACTTAGCGCGCTGCCAATGAGGGCCCCGCCAACCGCGCACGAAAAGTAAATTTCCAGCAGCCAACGGCTTCCCTTGGATGTCTCCAGAAAGGACCCGATAAACCACAACGTAAGCATGTTGAATGCGACGTGCAGCACCCCCGCATTCAAGAAGCTGTACGTCGCCAGCTGCCAAAGCCATCCGTGCAGGAGCGCCGCTGGAGTGAGCGAAAAATAGGTGATAATCAGCAGCGCCATGCGCGGCGCGGCGAATTCGAGGATGAGCAATAAAAAGAAGACCGCGACGTTCGCCAACACCAATTGGCTGGTGACGCCACGAAAGCTCGGAAATGAAAGCGCGGAGAGACCGCTGCGGGGAAAGCGTGCCATCAGTTCTTCTGTAGGACTTCTTCTTTAAGACTAACGCGTTTTCACCGCGGGCGTGTCGAATGACGCAATCGGCAGTAGCACATTCTTTGGTGCACCAAGGAACCCTCGTATTCTTTTTCAGCCCTTGGTCTCCGTTCGCGGTACGATTTGTTGTCTCGGGTGGAGTTCCTTGACGTGCGGGGTGTTCTCCCGGAAACTAGCGAAGCCGCATCTTAACGGCGGTCATCACCAATCTCTTAATGCTCCGTGAAAGGAGAGCTGTATGCCAGTCTGTCAGGAATGCGAGAGCGTTCTCGATTTCGACCCCGACGAAGTGGAAGAAGGTGACATCGTGGTCTGCGATGAATGCGGCACTGAGTTCGAAGTTGTCGCCACCGAACCTCTCGAACTCTCGCAAGTGGACGAAGAAGGCTACGAGGATGACGACGAAGAAGTGGCAGATGAGGAAGAGGAATGAGACTCGTGTTTCGTAGGGGTACCCGGGGGCCGTGGCTGTTGCTGCTGCTGCTATTCGCGTGGGCGGCAGGCGGGGCGCAAGGTTTTGCCCAAAACATTGCGCAAACGGTGCGGGTAGTACAAGGGGTTGCGCGGGACTCGAGCAACCAGCCGCAAGCGAACGCTGTGGTCTACCTGCAGGATCAGAAGAGTATGGAGGTCAGGACGTATATCACCGAGGCGGATGGACACTATCGCTTTGGGCAGCTGAGCTCAGACGTGGATTATCAGCTCTGGGCGGAGTACAAAGGACACAAGTCGAAGACCAGGTCCATCAGCTCCTTCGATAGCAAGAAGCAATTTATGTTCGATCTGAAAATCGACACAGCCAAGTAGATAGATAGGAATAGAAAAGGGAACGCCTTACGGTGTTCCCTTTTCGTGTGTCCTAACGAGACCCGTTGGCGGGTCGGCAAGGCGCGCCCTTTACTCGTGTTCCAGGCGCTTCCAGTTGACCAGGTCTCCCAGCGTGGTAGTGGAGCTGGAAACGGGCTGCTTGTAGGCTTCCACATCGGCCCGGCTGGCTTCTTCGCCTACCGCGCGCAAGCTGAGGCCGACCTTCTTCTCATCCTGATTCATCTTGATGATCTTGAAGTCATGCTCCTGCCCAGCTTCCAGCTTGATCGGCTGGCCCGTGGTGTCAGCAGCTTCGGAAACGTGGCACAGCCCTTCGACGCCCTCGGCGATTTCGATGAATGCTCCGAATTGCGCCGTGCGCAGTACCTTGCCCTTAACTACATCGCCGACGCGATGCTGGGCAAAGAAGGTCTCCCAGACGTCCGGCTGCAGTTGCTTGATACCGAGCGATAGACGGCGATTCTCTGCTTCCACGCCAAGTACCACGGCACGGACTTTCTCGCCCTTCTTGAGAATCTCTGAAGGATGCTTTACGCGTTTGGTCCAGCTCAGATTGCTCACGTGTACCAGACCGTCGATGCCGTCTTCAATTTCAATGAAGGCGCCAAAGTCGGTAAGATTGCGCACCCGGCCTTCCACGATGGTGCCCGCAGGATAACGCTCCGAGAGATGCTCCCAGGGGTTCTCAAGCAGCTGTTTCATGCCTAACGAAATGCGACGGTCGTTGGGATTGACGCTGAGCACTACCGTCTCTACCTCGTCTCCCGGCTTGACCAGCTTGGAGGGATGCTTCATGCGCTTGGACCAGGTCATCTCGGAGACATGCACCAGCCCCTCAATGCCCTGCTCCAGCTCGACAAAGGAGCCGTAGTCGGTCACGCTAAGCACGCGGCCGCGTACGCGGGCGCCGATGGGATAGCGTTCCACGGCATCGAGCCAGGGATCAGGGGTGAGCTGCTTGAAGCCGAGCGAAACGCGCTGCTTTTCGCGATCGAACTTGAGCACCTTGACCTGGATCTCGTCGCCGACGTTTACCAGGTCGCGGGGATGGGTCAGCCGTCCCCAGGACATATCGGTTATATGTAACAATCCATCGATTCCGCCCAGATCTACAAAAGCGCCGTAGTCGGTCAGGTTCTTGACCGTACCGGTAAGGACCGCGCCTTCTTCAAGATGCTCGAGGGTCAGGGTGCGCTTGCTGGTCTGCTCCTCTTCCAGCAGTTCCTTGCGCGAGACCACCACGTTGCCGCGCTTCTTGTTCAGCTTGATGACGCGCACTTCAATCTGCTGGCCGATGTAGCCGTCCAGATTGCGCACCGGGCGAATTTCCAGCTGGGAGCCGGGCAGAAAGGCCTTGATGCCGATGTCGACGGTGAGACCGCCCTTGACGCGTCCTAATACTGTACCCACCACTGGAGTCTTGTCGTTGGCGGCACGTTCGATTGCATCCCAAACCCGGTGCCGTTGCGCCTTGTCGTAGCTGAGCAGGAAGCCGCCTTCGGCTTCTTCGCGCTCCACCACCACTTCGACGGTGTCACCCGCCTTGAGCTTGGGCTGGCCATTATGATCCAGCACCTGCTCCAGGGGAATGAGACCTTCGGATTTGAGCCCGACATCGACCACCACGTGCTTGTCAGTCAGCTTGATGACAGTACCGGTGACGACGTTGTCGTCATAGGCCTGTGCGGCGGCTTCCGCAGCTTGTTCGCGGTCAAATGATTCGAGCGCGGCGGCGAAGTCCTCCATGCCGGTCATTTCGGACTCTTCCCCAGCGGGGTGGGTTACGACTGGCTTGGGATCGACGACGCGGTGCGGCACGCTGGGGGCGTCAGCTTGCGGGTTGTGGGTTAACTCCTCGGACGGGTCAAAATGATCCGCCGGTGCATCAAGCGTTGGGGTTTGCAGTTCGGTGTTCAGGGGTGTGCTCTCGGTTCGTTCAGGATTTAGGACGTCTGCCATGAATGCCAGCTCCGGATTCTCGGCCGGTAACTCCCGACCCGTCCACCACTACGGTCCTTCGTTGAATCGCGGTGTCCTGGTGTTAATAGACTTCACCAAGGCTCCCCGAGATTCATTCCCGCAGTTACTTCGCCAGACTATTTTTTGCAGGCATGGTCTGTGAAGCAGGGGCACCGTAGAGCTTATCCCATCCACCAGCAAACGTTCGGAGGGAGACTGTTAGTGTAGCCGGACAGAATGGCTTGGCACTTTAATCAGTCTCCGGTAGGAGCATCCGGTAGGGGGGTAAAGCAAGAGCGGCGATGGACGTCTACGCCGAATCCTCTACGTAGACCCTTCATACACAACTATAGCAACCGCCGGGAAAGCATGTCAACGAACTCGTGGTCGATTCAAGCAGCGCGAAAGCAGTGGAAATGCCTATTTTTATTGATTTGTAATGCTCCGGCGCCGGCGCCGTGATGGCGTGCTTCTACGCTCCGTATACTTGAACCACATGGACTATTTGTGGACGCCCTGGCGCTACCCTTACCTGGTCGATCCCGATCCTGGCGGGCGCAAGGGGGTGCCCGAGGTGTTGGCTGCCTGGACCGGTGACTGTCACTGCGTCTTTTGTAACCTGATCGCGGCCACACGGTTCGCAGTGGAGCAGGGCGGATCGGCTATGGACGCCGATCGCGCGGCCAATATTGTGTTGCGGGGAGAGCATAGCTTCATCGTTCTCAACGCCTTCCCTTACTCTTCCGGTCACGTGATGATTGTGCCGTATGCCCACCAGGAGACTCTGGCCGGACTGGAGCGGTCGACGGCGCACGAAATCATGACTCTCGCACAACGTACCGACGCCGTTCTGCGCGAGGTGTACACGCCGGACGGGATCAATCTGGGGCTGAACCTAGGCAAGGCTGCCGGCGCCGGGGTGGCCGGCCACCTGCACATGCATGTACTTCCGCGGTGGCTGGGCGATTCCAACTTCATGACCGTGATTGCGGAGACCCGCGTGCTGCCGGAGATGCTGGAAGCGACCTGGCAAAGGTTAAGGGAGGGGTTTGGCCGGATTTAGCAGTGAAAACGCAAAGATCAGGGGAGAGTTTCGGCGGGAAGCTCCGTCTCCTCCAGCTCCAGGGTCTCCTGCTGTGCCAACTCGACTAGCCCCTGCGGGAGCTGCTTGGTGGGCTTGACGCCGAGCGCCTTCAACATTTCCGCCTGACGGATCACATTGCCCTTTCCGCTGTGCAGCTTTGACATGGCATCGGCGTAGCTTCGCTGTGCACTGTCGAGCCGGGTTCCCACCTCGCTGAAGTCAGCGACAAAGCTGGCCAGCTTGTTGTAGAGATCCGCGCCCTTGCGGGCAATCTCCTCCACATTCTGCTTCTGCTGCTCCTGCCGCCAGAGGGAAGCGACCGTCCGCAAGACAAAAAGCAGCGTGCTGGGACTGACCAGCAAGACGTTTCGCTGCCAAGCCTGCTCCCAGAGCTTGTCATCCCGGGAGATAGCCAGCATGAAGGCCGGCTCAATGGGAAGAAACATGATCACGAAATCAAGCGAATTGAGACCGTAGAGTGTCTGATAATTCTTTTCTGCCAAGCCGCGGATATGGGCCCGCACGGAGCTGGTGTGACTTTCCGCAGCCACCGATCGCGCGGCATCGTTCTCGGCAATACTGTGAGCTTCGTAGTGAATCAGGGAGACCTTGGAGTCGATGACCAGGTGCCGGTCGCCCGGCAGATGGATGACCACATCCGGCTGGGCTCGCTTACCGTTCTCCCCGGCATAATTTTCCTGGGCGTGGTATTCGTGTCCCGAACGCAGGCCGGCGGCTTGCAAAATCCGTTCCAGGATTAGTTCTCCCCAGGCGCCCTGCGCCTTACTGGACCCGCGCAGGGCGCTGGCCAGGTTGTTGGCTTGATCGGCGAAGCGAGTATTCGACTCGAAGAGCTTGTTGATCTGGGCGCTCAGTTGCTCGCCCCCCTTCAGCTGCTCGATGCGCGCGGCTTCAACCCTGTTCTGAAAGTCTTGCAGCCTGGCCTTGAGAGGCTCGAGAACCTGGCCCAGTCCGGCACGGTTTTGCTCGGCAAAACGGCTGGATTTTTCTTCCAGAACCTGGCTGGCGAGCGACTTGAAGGTCTCCGGCAGGTCGACCCGCATCTGCTCCAGCACACGTTCTGTGGCCGCATTACGCTCCTCAAGCCGCGCTATGGTAGCCGTCTGGGTGGCACCCTCGGAGCGTGCCTGGTCCAGCTGGGCACGGGTTTCGGCCAACTGGTCGAGCAGGGTTTTGGAGGATTTTTCCAAACCGGCGCGCTCCGCATTGCTGCGGGTGCGCTCAAAATAGGTGGCCAACACCATGCCGGCGACAAAGGCGCCGACGGCGGCAAGAACGAGGGTGAGCATACCGGGAAACATCGCCATCTTCTTTTTTGACTTTACTCGCCCTGAAGCAGAAGTTGCTGGGGGAAACCTGTGGAGTGCCGCGCTTTACACCACTTGGACCGCTCAGTAGACTAAAAACTTTGGGGCCGTGAACTGCGCGGGTTGCGGGTTAGGCCGTTTTTCCTGTTGATGTCTCCTGCCAGGCATTGGCTTCCGGCACAGCCGGTCTCCGCTCGAGACCTTCTGCGCAGCCAAGTCCTTTTCGGCAGGCGGGCACCTGGAGGAAAACCGGAACGCCTGCCGCACCGCCTTCCCGGACCGTTCATCCAACCCTGCAGGGCGTTAGCCCTCTAACGAGCGAGTTTCTATAGACAGGAGAACGGCATGGCAGCAGCAGTAGAAGAGAAGGTAAAGCAGATTATCGTCGAGCAACTTCAGGTGGATGAGGCTGAAGTGACTCCCAGCGCATCGTTTCAAGAAGATCTAGGCGCAGACTCGCTCGACGTGGTCGAACTGGTAATGCAGTTTGAGGAAGCCTTTGACCTGGAAATACCGGACGAAGATGCAGAAAAGATCAAGACGGTGAAAGACGCTACCGAATACATCGAGAAGAACGCGAAAGGCAGTAAGTGATTTGGCAAGAAGGGTCGTCGTTACAGGCATTGGGTTGTTATGCGGAATAGGCAATACCGCGCCCGAAGTCTGGGATAACCTGCTGGACGGCAAGAGCGGAATGGCTCCCATCACCAGCTTCGATACGACGGGTTTTCCCGTTACCTTCGCGGCTGAGGTGAAGAAATTCAATCCACTGGATTTCATGGATAAGAAGGAAGCGCGCAAGATGGGGCGCTTTATCCATTTCGCGCTTGCCGCTACCCAGGAAGCGATGACCCACTCCGGATTGAAGATCGGGCCGGAAAACGCCGAGCGAGTGGGTGTGCACATCGGTTCCGGTATCGGCGGATTCGACGTGATTGAGCGGGAACACAGCGCCATGCTGCACGGCGGCCCGCGCAAGATTTCCCCATTTTTTATTCCCGGGACGATTGTGAACCTGGCGGCCGGCCAGGTGAGCATCCGCTACGGAGCGCTGGGGCCGAACGAGGCGACGTCGACGGCTTGCACCACCAGCGCACATTCCGTGGGCAACGCCTTTCGCACCATTGAACGCGACGACGCGGACGTGATGATCGCGGGAGGTGCGGAGGCTGCCATTACCCCCATGGGTGTGGGCGGCTTTGCCGCTATGCGCGCCCTCTCCACGCGCAACGCTGACCCCGAACATGCCTGTCGCCCGTTTGACAAAGACCGGGACGGGTTCGTGGTGGGTGAAGGCGCCGGCATCCTCATCCTGGAGGAGTTGGAGCATGCCCGCGCCCGCGAAGCCAAGATCCTGGCCGAGATTATCGGTTACGGCATGAGCGCGGACGCGTACCACATCACAAGCATGGCGCCCCAGGGAGAAGGATGCTTGCGGGCCATGAAAAATGCCCTGCGCAGCGCCAAGATCGAACCCTCCGCCGTGGACTATGTAAATGCCCATGCCACTTCTACCCCGCTGGGCGACGCCCTGGAGACCGCAGCCATCAAGTCTCTTTTCGCTGAACATGCGACCAGCGGGAAATTACTGGTGAGCTCGACCAAGTCCATGACCGGCCATCTGCTGGGCGGGGCGGGCGGGTTGGAGGCCGGCATCACGATCATGGCCCTGCAACGCCAGGTCGTCCCTCCAACCACGAATCTCGACGATCCCGATCCGGCCTGCGACCTCAACTACGTCGCCAATAAGCCGGAGGCCGCCAAGGTAGAGGTGGCTCTTTCCAACTCCTTCGGCTTCGGCGGGACCAATGGCGCCCTTATCTTCCGCCGCTGGCGGGAATAAGACCCCGGCTCTTTTCCCAGGATCACCGAAGTAATCAAGACCGCGAGCGTCCCCGTCGAGCACTGCATGGGGCACTACCACTTTAGTGGAATGCGGGATGAATCTCTTGGTTCGTAGCGGTTTATAAGCAGGGAATGGCTCTTCAATCGTGGGATCATAAGCTGTAGAGAGCGAGGGAAGCGAGGCATATTGAAGCGAGTCGCCACAGGGTTAGCTTGCGTTTTTTTCGGCACAGCTTCGTTCGCGGCTTGCACGGACGCCATGCCGGTCTCCCAGGAGATGAAGGGATCACAGGTGGTTGTGATCGGCACCGTGATGTCGTCGCGCCAGGTGCCGCAGTCCTGGGACAGCTTGGATGGCACCGACTATGTCGTGCACATCGACCAAAAGGTCAAGGGCAAGCAAACAGGCGAGATTACTATCTTCAGCGAGCATAGCGAAGACGGCTTCAACCTGGAGACCGGCAAACAGTACCTGCTTTTTCTCACCAACAACTACCAACACTGGGTGGTTAATAAGTGCGGGAACTCCGGCCTCCTGGATGAGAAGAGCCAGGTGATCAAGCAGATGGTCCGCGCCGCGGGTAACTAAGCCGGCTGGCTTTTTACAACAGCCCAACATCTTATTTCGGTCAGAAAAAAGCGCAGGGGCTAAACAGGCTGCGGCGCCAAGACATTTGCGTGCAAGAGGAGTGCACCCAGGATTACATCCTGGGAAATTCTCAGCCGTCCCTACGGGACTGTTCTCGGTGGTACGGGTATACCCAGGATTTCATCCTGGGCTACTCTCGGCCGTCCCTATCGGGACTGTTCCCGTTACTTCCACCACCGCCAGCGCTGCTGCCTGAGGTGGCCCAGGCAGCTATGGCCTGTCCCTTCGGCAACTTTGCTTTCAAGCAGCACACTGAGCAGAACGGGCTAATTTGGACAAGTGTGACTATCGGCCGCCCCCGTTCGACATGCTCAGGGCAGGCTCTGCGGGGCTGTTACGTTACGTCTGAGGATTGATCTCCCTTTGTT
The DNA here is from genome assembly GCA_963711525.1 of uncultured Acidobacteriaceae bacterium. GTDB lineage: Bacteria > Acidobacteriota > Terriglobia > Terriglobales > Acidobacteriaceae > PALSA-350. The sequence continues at coordinate 93,872 of CAVQEO010000005.1, forward strand.
CGGCCCGTACCCTTCAAAAACATTGAGTTTTTACAGCAGCCTGTGAGGCCCAGCTCTGCTTGAGGTCTGAAACAAAGCAAAACATACAAAGCAAAGTCGCCGCCGGGCTTCATTGACACCGTGACTGCTTCTTAACGGCAGACGGCTGGTACTCCAGTGCAACCGATAGTAATGCCCTGCTCTCTTCCGCCACACCATCCATAGAATCCTCGCGCACGTAATATCTGCCACGTTGTTAGTGGCAGATATTGCAAATAAGAGGCTTACCCGTCCGGCGTTCGCCCTCCCATTACCATCGCCCCGCATGCCTCCTCGGAAGTAAGGGCGTTTCAAAAAAATACAATTGCCATCCCCCGTTCGACACGGCAATCTACCACTTAAGCAGTACACATACAACTTAAGTCGTAACGCCAAACTTGGTTTTTGACCCTAGGAGGGTTTGTGAAAAAGCTTGCTATTGCATTGTTTCTCTGCCTGAGTGCCGCCAACGGGTTTTCCCAGTGCAAGACTGATCGTGTCGACGCCCGCAAGGAGATGCATATGTCATCTGCCGTGGTTGTGGGTACGGTGACTGCAGCGCAACCAGTACCGGAAGCGTGGGACTTTCTGGATGGAGTGAACTATACGGTGCGCGTCGACTCCAAAATCCGCGGCAAGGTTCAGCCCAATACCGAGGTCACGGTTTTCAGTGAGAATAGCCCTCGCTTCTTCGCCATGTACGTGGGCCAGCAATACGTACTGTATCTGCAGCCCCAGTATGGCCGGAATGAGGTCGACAACTGTGGCAATTCGCACCAGACCAGCGGAAGCGAGTCTGCATCGAGCAAGCCGAAACTGACTGCCACCAGGGGTTTCTGAATTTGCTGAACTTTTAAGTCTGCCTTGGAAAGGGGTATCGCTCTCGCGGTACCCCTTCTATTTTTCCCGAACTATTGCAGCAGGGTGCCGTTTTCGGGTTCAATCTTGGCTTCTTCCGGTGGAATGACGACCGCGGCCGCAACCTTGTCTTCTTCCTCGAGATGCAGCAGCCTGACACCCTGGGTCGAACGGCCGGCGGCGCGGATGGTCTTGGTGTCAATGCGGATGATCTTGCCGTATTGGCTGATGACCATGAGTTCCGAACTGTCATCGACCAGTAGGATGGCGCTCACCTTGCCATTGCGGGCAGTCGTTTTCACGTTGATGACGCCGCGGCCGCCGCGGGTCTGCAGCCGATACTCGTCAACGTCGGTGCGTTTGCCGTAACCCTGCTGGGTAATGGAAAGAATGAGCGAGGGCGAGTGCCCTCCATTGCCATTCTTCTTCCGTTCGAGCGGTGTGGCGGCAAGACCGACCACGTAATCGCCCTTCGTCAAATCGATGCCGCGAACACCATAAGCTGGGCGGCCCATGGAGCGGACATCGTTCTCGCCGAAGCGTATGGCCATTCCGCCGTGCGTTGCCAGGAAGATGATTTGATTGCCATCGGTGCTGCAAGCCCCGATCAGCTCGTCATCATCGTCGATGCCTATGGCGATAATGCCGCGGGCCATCACATTGGAGAAGTCCTTGAGCGGAGTCTTTTTGACGGTGCCCTTGCGGGTAGCGAAGAAGATGAATTTGCCGTCCTCTTCGAGGTTGCGCACAGGCAGGATGTTGCGGACGTTTTCGCCCGGCTGCAGATTGAGCAGGCTGGCCATAGACTTGCCTTTGCCCGCAGCGCCAACGTCCGGGACCTCATATACCTTAAGCCAGTAGACGCGGCCGGTGTTGGTGAAGCAGAGCAAATACGAATGGGTGGAGTCGACAATGAGCTGGGAGACGAAATCTTCCTCGCGCGTCTTCATGCCCAGCCGGCCAGTGCCGCCACGCCGCTGCTGGCGATAAATGGAAATCGGCGTGCGCTTGAGATAACCGGAATGAGATACAGTGACAGCGACCTGTTCATCTGCGATCAGGTCTTCCAGCTGCAGCTCGGCCGTCTCATCGAGAATCTGAGTACGGCGCTCGTCGCCAAAGTCCTTGCGCGCAGCTTCGAGCTCTTTGATGATGACGGCGCGCAGCTTGGCTTCAGAGGCCAGAATGGCTTCATACTCTGCAATGCGCTCACGCACTTCAATGAGTTCTTTGAGGATCTCGTCGGTGGAAAGCTGGGTAAGACGGTAGAGCTGCAATTCGAGGATGGCATCGATCTGGCGGTAGGTCAGGCCCGGCTCTCGTTCCGGCCCGGTTACGGCGCCTTCCACCCCGGCAAGCGAGCCCGGCATTTGATCGAGCTTGATCACGATGTCTTTGGACAGGGAGAAGCGGCGCAGATTTTCCCGCGCTTCTGCGCGCGACCCTGAGCCACGGATGATACGGATCACCTGGTCGATGTTGTCCAGGGCAATTTTGTAACCTTCGAGGATGTGTTCGCGCTCGCGGGCTTTTTTGAGCAGGAAAGAGGTGCGGCGGCGAACCACGTCGACGCGGTGATTGATAAAGTGGCGGATGGCGTCATGCAATGCGAGTTCGCGGGGCTGGCCATTGACCACCGCGAGAAAGATCATGGAGAAGCTCTCTTGCATCTGGGTGTGCTTGTAGAGCTGATTGAGGACGATTTGCGCTTCCGCACCGCGTTTGAGGCCGATGACGATGCGCATTCCGTCGCGGTCGCTCTCGTCGCGGAAGTCATCTTCCGCAATGTCGGTGATTACTTTGTCGTTGACCAGCTCGGCAATGCGCTCGATCAATTTGGATTTGTTGACCTGGTAAGGGATTTCGGTGACGATGATGGCCTGGCGGCCGCCCTTTAACTGCTCGATGGCTGCCTTGGCGCGCATCAGGAAGCGCCCGCGGCCGGTTTTGTAGGCCTGGGCAATACCTCCGCGGCCATAGATAAAGCCGCCGGTGGGGAAGTCCGGCCCTTGCACATGCTGCAAGACCTCGGCCAAGCCAGCCTGGGGATTTTTAACGAGCTCGATGGTGGCGCTGATCACTTCGTTCAGGTTGTGCGGGGGAATATTGGTCGCCATGCCGACGGCAATGCCATTCGAGCCATTCACGATCAGGTTGGGGACGCGGGTCGGCAGCACAGTGGGTTCGGTCGTGCTTTCGTCGTAGTTAGGGACAAAGTCAACCGTGTCCTGATCGATATCGGCCAGCATCTGGCCGGCGATGCGGGTCATGCGGCACTCGGTGTAGCGCATGGCCGCGGGCGGATCGCCGTCGACGGAGCCGAAGTTACCCTGGCCATCAATCATGGGGTAGCGCATGCTGAAGGGCTGCGCCAGCCGCACCATGGTGTCGTAGATAGCCGAGTCGCCGTGGGGGTGATAGACGCCCATGGCCTGACCTACAACCTTGGCGCACTTGGCGTATTTCTTGTTGAACTCCAAACCCATTCCATGGAGGGTGTAAAGGATTCTGCGATGCACCGGCTTGAAGCCGTCTCGAATGTCGGGGAGGGCACGCCCGATGATGACCGACATGGAGTAGTCGAGATAGGACCGCTTCATCTCATCTTCAATGTTGATGGGGATGAGGCGAGTACCCGGGCCTTCGGGCGGGTTGCCGTCGCTGCCGTTAGAACCTAGAGGGAGGAGAGGATTCTGTTCATCTGCCATAAGAGGTGGGCCTTAGACGGGGATTAGCTGTCCGAACGGCGGAATCGCCTGCGGAGAACGTTTGCGGGGTTCGCGCAATCTGCGGCCAAGGGCTAACTTAATGATACGTCTTTCGGGGCCGCCCAGCAAGCTGCGGAGGCTGCTCTAAGTCTTTTTATTTTAATAATTTGGGCATGGGAATAGGGGAACCCAATTTAGCCCCTTAAGGGAGCGAAAAAATACTCAGAGCGGCTTCGAGTATCAGCAACGAACCGGTCACTACCAGGAAGACGGGGCGATAGCGAGTCTCAAGAAAATCTGCGAAGACCCCGGCGATGAAAGTGAACAGAAAGGGGAGCGCCCAAAGCGTGGGCTCGCTGGCAATGCCAGGGGTGATGAGGGTAAAGAAGAGCAGGGCCAGAAGCAGCGGGGCGGTGTTGCCAAAGTAACGGGATCTGCGTGTGGGCAGATAAAGCAGCAGGGCGGTGGCCGCGGCCAGGGTTACAGCGGAATTAGGCAGACTCAGCAGCCAATGGCGGCCCGGCTCGAAAGAAAACCAGATGCGCCCAGCGCCGCTGCGAAAGAAATAACTGAACGCGTCGGGACTGAAATCGTAGGAAGCGAACAGCAGCAGCAAGGTCCCGAGGATGGCCGCCATCATGATGGGAACGATATAGGCGCGGCGGCCGACAGCCAGGTAGACCATGAGGCCGATCGCCAGCAACAGCGCGAGTAAAAAGGCAGCCACGTGCGAGGCCGCCGTAAAGGCGAGGGTCAGCGTGAGCAGCACGATGCGCGAACGCCATTTTTTTGGCGGGCCCTGCAAGGCATGCGCTACCCCCATCGCTGTATAAAGCGACGCGAACAGTCCAAATGCAGTGAGAATTTCGTTGTTGGGATAAGTACAGGCGTGAATGACCGCAGGACAAAAACAATAAAAGGCCAGCGCGATAAAGCCGCCCGGATTGCCATACAGGCGCCGCGTTACCCACCAGAGGGCGCCCCCCAACAAGACTCCCGTGAGCAGGAAGCCGCTATGGAGCAGCACCAGGACGTAACCGAGTTCGTGGCGCATCTCCCAGGTGGAAGTGTCCTGGCTCTGGCCGGCTACTATGCGCTGCAGGGTGAGTGGCAGCCCGGCGACACGGTATCCCAGCGTGCCATCGGCGATATTGCCGCAAGAAGTGAAGTAGCCCGCCAAGGGATTTGGTTTTTCCCACATCTCGCGTCCACAGCGCGCAAAGTCGTAGTCCCGCGAGGTGAGCGTTTGGCGATGAAATACCCAGAGGCACTGCGCCACCAGCAGCAGTAACAGCAAGGCTGCGAGTTGTTGCGGACGCTTGAATTGGAAGCCGGAGGGCTTGGGCATGAATGGTGGTTTCTTTTACAGCTTGGGCAATGTGAACTGAGTATGGGGCAGATATTTTCCTGCATTGGGAAAGCCGAAGAGACGCCCGTAGCTGGTGTAGCCGCTCTCGCTGCACCAGAACCAGGCCAGCTTCCACATAGGGTAATGGGGCGGCCAGGGCGCCACATGCAGTTGCCAGGCAAGAGGATAGTGGCTAAAGATGAGGCTGGCGCGGCGCACATGGCTGGGCGAGGTGACCACCAGCGCTGAGCTCCAGCCGTGAGCCCGCATGATTTGGTACGAGTAATAAGCGTTCTGAATGGTGTTGCGCGCTTGGCCTTCGGCAAAAATTGCGGAGGCGGGCACACCCTGGGACCGGGCAAACTGCTGCATTACCTGGGCCTCGACAAACTGGTTGAGCACTGCGCCTCCAGTCACCAACAGACGCGGTGCAACACCGGCCTGATACTGCCGGATCCCTTCCTCCACGCGCGATCGGGCGATGGGTGAGATGGACCCATCTGGATTCGCCGGATTGCCCAACACCAGAATCACATCGAATTGGCGCTGTTGGGTGTCGCTCATGGGAATGGAGAAGTAGAGGATGAGTACACAGGCGATCGCAGTCGCCAACACAATGCCTAAGATGCGTGCGAGCCGAAGACGTCCCTGCGCTGCTGTTGAAACCATAGATGAACTGATTTTAGCGAGTCTCTGGGGAGTGCATCGGATGGATCGAGAGTTAGAGGGAAAGAGCAGTGGAATCCCACATCTCGCGAAAAACGAGCGAGATACCCGGATTTCCTGTACGCGGCACCAAGCAACAGGACCGATGCGGCTTCCATTGAGGAAAGCCGCATGAAGTGCAACACGTCTATCGGAAATGGGCCGGCTTTCCCCGGTTCGCTCACTTGCTGCTACTCTGATGCCAATGTCTGTGGGTAGAAGTGATTCGGAGCGGCTGGTATCCGCCGACCGTGGCGAAGACGACAACTCGTTCGAACTGAAGTTGCGGCCTAAATGGCTGGGCGAGTTCATTGGCCAGGAGAAGGCCAAGGAGCAGCTGGGCATCGCCCTGACCGCGGCGAAGTCGCGCGGCGAGGCCCTGGACCACGTGCTGCTGTTCGGGCCGCCTGGCTTGGGTAAGACAACCCTGGCCACCATCATCGCCAACGAAATGGATGTCGGCTTTCAGCAGACCTCCGGCCCGGCATTGCAAATCCAGGGGGATCTGACTGCGATCCTGACCAACCTGCGGGACCGGCAGGTGCTCTTCCTCGACGAGATTCACCGGTTGCAGCCGGTGCTTCAAGAAAAGCTCTACACGGCACTCGAAGACTACAAGCTGGACATCATCATCGGGCAAGGGCCGGCGGCCCGGACCCACGTGATGGAGATCAAGCCGTTTACCTTCATTGCCGCCACCACGCGGCCGGGACTGCTCTCGTCCCCTTTGCGCGCACGCTTCGGCATCCTGTTGCGCCTCGAGTTTTATACCGAAGATGAGTTGCGCTTCATCGTGGAACGTTCGGCGGAGGTGCTGCATGTGCCCATCGATCGGGAGGGAGCCGCCGAGATCTCCTCACGCTCCCGGGGAACACCGCGCATCGCCAACCGGCTGCTGCGCCGGGTGCGTGATTATGCCCAGGTGCGGGGCACGGGGAGCATCGACCGGGCAACGGCCGAGGCGGCCTTGAAGCTGCACGGAGTCGATGCCCACGGTTTTGACGAGCTCGACCGGCGCCTGCTGTTGACCATCATCGAGAAATACGACGGAGGCCCGGTTGGACTGAATACCCTCGCAGCCAGCCTGGCGGAGGAAGAGGACGCTTTGGAAGAGGTCTATGAGCCATTCCTCATTCAAATCGGTTTTCTCGACCGCACTCCGCGAGGCCGCGTGGCCACGCGGCTGGCCTATGAACATTTCGGTATACCATTGCCGCGTAAACAAACTCCGCTTTTCTGATCGGACGCCGCCAACACCCCATGTTGTAATCTTGGCCCGTGGCCCCACTGCTCGAGGTTGACCATCTCTCTATTTATTTTCGCGACCAGGCGGTGGTCCGCGACCTGAGTTTCTCGGTTGGGCAAGGCGAAGTGCTGGGACTGGTCGGCGAGTCAGGGTCAGGCAAGTCGCTCACCTCGTTGTCGATCCTGCGGCTGCTGGATGGCGCGGCACGGGTGGAAGGCAGGATTCGCTTCGAGGGCACAGACTTGTTGGCGCTGAAGCCGGAGCAGATGCGTCACTATCGCGGCCGCAAGATCGCCATGATCTTCCAGGAGCCGATGACGGCGCTCAATCCAGTGATGCCGGTAGGACGCCAGATTGCCGAAGCTATCGAGACCCATCAGCCGGAAACTGGGGCGCAAGCAGGTACTCAAAGCGGTGGTGGAGGCGATGTCGGCGGTAGCCATTGCCGAGCCGGAGAAGCGCTTGCGCGATTATCCCCACCAGTTTTCCGGGGGCCAGCGGCAGCGCCTGCTGATCGCGATGGCGTTGGTGAACCATCCGCTGCTGCTGATCGCCGATGAACCCACCACCGCCCTCGACGTCACAGTGCAGGCGCAGATCTTACTTCTGCTCAAAGCGCTGCAACAACGGAACGGCCTGGGTATGCTTTTCATTTCCCACGACCTGGCTGTGGTGGCGCAAATCGCCGACCGGGTGGCGGTGATGCGCCAAGGCATGCTGCTCGAGACCGGCACGCGCGACCAGGTGTTTCTTGATCCCAGGCATGCCTACACGAAAAGCTTGCTGGGGGCGGTGCCAACCCTCACCACCAACCGGGATCAGCCGCTGGCCACCCTGGCCGCAACGGCCGACAGCGCGCCAGGAACTTTGGTCGAAGAGGCCCCCGGCCACTGGGTACGCTGCATCCAAACTGTCTGATATTCTGATTGTTTGCGGCTTACTTCGGGGAGCGAAAAGCCCCTGAACGCGCGCCGCGAAACCCCGCCATGCGCGCTCTGACTCATTTCCGATATCCACGCCAACATCGATGCCCTGGAGGCAGTGCTCGACGCTGCGCCGAAGCACGACGTGGTGTGGAATCTGGGTGATGTCGTAGGCTATGGAGCGGCGCCGAACGAAGTCATTGAGCGAGTGCGCGGACTGGGCAAGACCTTTGTTCGAGGCAATCACGACCGCGCTTGCAGCGGCCAACTATCGCTCGAGGATTTCAACCCGGTGGCCAGCCGAGCCGCCCGGTGGACCCGGCAGGTGCTCACTCCGGAACACGTGGACTGGCTACAGCATATGGCTCGTGGACCGGTTACGCCGGATGGTCCGCAGGTGAGCTGCATGCACGGATCGTATCTCGACGAAGATGAATACCTGCTCTCCGTGCGCGATGCGAGACTGCCGTTGAAGCAGGCGGAGACGCGCATCAACTTCTTTGGTCATACACACCTGCAGGGTGGTTTCGCGACCAACGGTGAGGATTGGTTCAAGCTCGACCCGGTGTATTCGAATGATGAGGAAGCGGACGTGTCGGATCTGGTGCTGATGCCGGGGGCGCGGTATCTGATCAATCCCGGTTCGGTGGGCCAACCCCGGGATAATGATCGCCGCGCGGCGTACGCGGTTTATGACGATGAGCGGATGATGGTGGAATTCCGCCGCGTGCCTTATGATTTTCGACTGGCGCAGATGCGGATTATGCGGGCTGGGCTTCCGGACCAGTTGGCCATGCGCCTTAGCTTCGGACGATAGGCGGACCTCGACGTACCTGCGCCAGAAGTGAGACAGCAGGTCCCTCCACTACGGCTACGCTCGGGATGACGGGAGCTGGCGCTTTACTTAGCATGGTGGAGATAATGGGAAGAGGTTCCAGCACAACGATTGTCAACCTGATTTAGCGATAGCGCAGTCCCGGAGGGCCGCGTCCGTGCTCAACCTGGAGCAAACGAGCTAGGCTTCGGCGTCTTCTGGCTTTACGGTGACCTTTATGTGGGCCGTCACTTCGCGATGTAACTTGACCGGAACGTGAAACTCGCCTAGCTGACGCAAAGGCTCTTCCAGCTGCAGCTTGCGGCGGTCGATGGTGAAGCCCTTGTGCTCGAGTTGCTGCGCAATCTCGCCTGAAGTGACGGAGCCGAAGAGATGATCGTTCTCGCCTACCTTGCGCTCGAAGACCAGCTCGACCTGGTTGAGTTGGTTCACCAGTAACTCCGCCTCAGACTTCTCCTTTGCCGAACGACGGACAGAAGCCTGCTTCATCTGCTCGATCACGACTTTGTTGGCAGGCGTCGCTTCCATCGCAAGCTTCTTGGGCAACAGAAAATTGCGGCCGTAGCCTTCAGCTACCTTCACCACATCACCGCGGTGGCCAAGCTTGTTGACATCTTCTTTCAGAATGACTTCCATGACTCGATCTCCTAGCTAATAGCGGGCGGCAAAGGGCAGCAACGCGATGTTGCGCGCCTGCTTGATGGCACGCGCCAGCCCGCGCTGATGGGTGGTGCAAACGCCGGTGAGGCGGCGAGGGACAATCTTGCCCCGCTCAGCGACAAACTGCTGCAACAGACGCACATCGCGATAGTGGATGGCGTCAATCTTCTCTACGCAGAATTTGCAGACCTTCTTGCGGCGAAAGAACTTGCGTCCACCACCGCCAGGGCCGCTGGGACGGCCGCCAGGCGGGCGTCCGCCAGGACCGGAAGACCCAGGCCCCGAACCCTCGGGCCGCGACGTGCTTGGTGCGCTGGGCGTGCTAATTTCGTCAGCCATAATTTTTCCTATTCCTTCTTGGTTAAAAATTTCTTAGGCGGTGGCCGCTTCTGCTGCCGGCGCCGGCGCGGGCGCAGCTTCAACAGGAGCCGGAGGCGCCGCCGCCGGCTGAGCGCTGAGCTTCTTGCGCGTGGCGCGGATGGCTTTGATCTTGGCCACTCGCTTCTCCTCTTCGTCCATGCGGACGGAGATGAACTTGATTACCGGCTCGGAGACGCGCAGCCGGCGCTCGATCTCACCCACCAACGAACCGTCAGCAAGAATCGTCAGCAACACATAGTTGCCGTCGTTGAACTTCTTGACCGTGTAGGCAAGCTTGCGGCGGCCAAGCTTCTCCAACGACTTGATGCTGCCGCCACCGTGGGTGATGTTCGCCTCCAGCCCGGCGATGAGCTTGTCGAGGTCCTCGTCCAGAATGTCAGGACGAACGATAAACATAACTTCGTACGTGCGTTGCATAGCTGTTCTCCAATTCTTCCTACTCGTCGCCGGTTTCGCGGCGATTGAACTCGTTCATTGCCGGGCCGGCCCCCTTGGCCAGCACCATTTCCACTGCCTGCGCGGTGCGATCCAGCACTTCGTCGAGGATCGTCAACTGCGCCTTGCGCATGGGAGTGAGCACATAATCCTTACGCCCCCGCCGCGCTCTCTCCGCCGCCCCATCCCCCGGGGGAGCTACCCCGATGCGAATGCGCAGCCACTCCTCGCTTCCCAGGGCGCCGGAAATCGACTTGACTCCGTTGTGCCCACCGGAACTGCCTCGTTCCCGAATGCGCAGCGAGCCCAGGGGAAGAGCGATCTCGTCATAGATCACGATCAGATCGCGCGTGGCGTCGGCATCGAACTCCGTCACCAACGCCTGAACCGAGATGCCGCTCAGGTTCATGTAGGTCTCCGGCTTGGCCAAAACCACTTCTCTGCCGGCGATGCGGGTAGTGGCCGTCAATGCCCGGCAGCGCCGGTTGGTCACCCCCACGCCACCCTGTTCCGCCAGCCGGTCAATCGCCAGAAATCCAGCATTGTGCGGTGTGAACTGGTACTCGATGCCCGGGTTGCCTAAGCCAACTACCAGGGCCGGACCCTTTTCGCCCGCAGTCAAGCTCAGAACGCTACTTCTTGGCGCCCTTTTCGGGGGCCGCCTCCGGAGCGTCCGTCTTGCCCTTCTTGGCCACTTCGGGTTCCGCCGGAGCCGCAGCAACAACCGCATCAACCGTCGGCGCAACTTCTTCCTTGATCGCCACCACGTGAGCCACGGTTGCGCCCTCGTCGGTGATGAACTTGAACTTGCCGTGAGGCAAATCGGCCACGCGGATGGAATTATTCAATCCAAGACCACTGACATTCAAATCAATATGACTGGGGATGTCGCCAGGCAGGCACTCGATCTCAACCTCGCGCAACACCTGGTCGAGAATACCGCCTTGCATTTTGACACCGACCGGAATTCCCTCCAGCAATATCGGCACCTTGACCCGCATCGCTTTGTCCATAGCGATGCGTTTGAGGTCGATGTGCATGAGCTTGCCCTTGATGGGCTCGTATTGCCAATCGACAATCATGGCCTTGGTCTTGCCGGGGCCGACCTCGAGGTCAAAAATTGTATTGTGCCCGGAATCCGAATGCAGAATGCGGGTAATCTGCTTGGGATCGAGTTCCACCGCAATCGCGGGTTCCTTGGCTCCATAGAGGACGCCTGGAATCATGCCGGCGACTCGTACCCTGCGGGCCGCATTCTTATTGAACTTGCCCTCGCGGGGCTTCGCTCGAACTACTTCCTGCTCAGCCATACTTTTCTCTCCTGACCTGCGCTCGCTAACTAAACAAGGAGCTGACGCTGGTCTCCATGTGAATACTCTCGATCGTGGCCGCTAACAGGCCCGCGACAGAAAGCACTTTGATCTTTCCCTGCCGCTCCAGTTTCTGCGCCTCTTCGCGCAGCGGAATCGAGTCAGTGACAATTACTTCTTGCAGCCGCGAGCTGGATATGCGCTCGATGGCCGGCCCTGAAAGCACTGCATGCGACGCGGCCGCATATACTTTGACCGCTCCTGCCTCAAGTAGCGCCTGCACTGTTTTGACCAGCGTCCCCGCGGTGTCGATGATGTCGTCGATAATCAGGCAGGTTCTTCCCTGCACATCGCCGATCACGTTCATCACTTCGGTTACGTTCAAGTCCGTGCGCCGCTTGTCCACAATGGCCAGCGGAGCCTGCATCTTGGTGGCGAAAAACCGCGCCCGTTCTACACCGCCCGCATCCGGCGAAACCACCGTAAGAGCGGGAAGGTTCAGCTCCCGGAAGTAGCTCACCATCACCGGACTGGCGAACATGTGATCGACCGGGATGTTAAAAAACCCCTGAATCTGCGCCGCATGCAGATCCATAAATAAGGCCCGGTTGGCTCCCGCAGTGGTTAAAAGATCCGCCACCAGCTTGGAGGAGATCGCCACCCGCGGCCGATCTTTGCGGTCCTGCCGGGCATAGCCGTAATACGGCACCACTACGGTGATCCGCCCGGCCGAAGCGCGCTTGAGCGCGTCAATCATGATCAGCAACTCCACCAGGTGCTGATCTACCGGAAAACAAGTTGGCTGCACAATGAAAACATCCACGCCGCGGACGTTCTCGAGCAGCTGAAAGTAGATCTCTCCATCGGCAAACCGCTGCAGCTTGCTCTCTCCCAGCTGCACGCCGACGTGGGTACAAATATCCTCAGCCAATTTGCGGTTAGCTGAACCGGCGAAGATCTTGAACCGCTTGTCTTCGCTCAAACGCCCCGGGCGCTTGCGCTCCGGTTTCGGCTTGCCCGGTGCTAGCAACTCCTGGGTTGCGCTCCCAACCTCTTGTTGCGGGGTGGGAACCGTCAAAACAGTAGATTCACCCTTCACACGAACCTCCCAAGCTGGTTTGCTTTGGTTGTTCCGCCTGATTGTCGGGCCACGGAGTGCCTAGCCGTGACAGTAACTCCCTACTACGAGAAAGCTGGCTGGGCGACTAGGAGTCGAACCTAGACAAAGTGCTCCAAAGGCACTTGACCTACCATTAGTCGATCGCCCAACTGGATGCGACGGGCGAATGCACGCTACTGCCCGTCTGCCACCATCATAGTGCGCCAGTAATCGCCCCGGGGCAACGTCCTGGTGACCAAGCCGGTTACGGCATGCCGCTCCAGCCTCTGGAAAGCCGCCTGCGCCGCTCCAGAGGTAGGGTAGAGCCCAAAAAGGGCTGACCCGGACCCGGAAAGGCCTGCATAGAGAGCCGCGTCCTCCGTGCTGGGGCTGCCCACAAGAATGCGCTTGATTTCACCGAGAAAGGGATGCTGAGGAAAGACGACCTGTTCGAAGTCGTTTTCGATCCCGGTTCGGACAAGCGCGAGAAGTGGATCCTCGGCCCGGTCTTCTCTCGGATTAACTACTTCGGAGAAGACACCGGAGGAGTGCGGTTCGCCAAATGCAACAGCGATCGACCGACTCAACTCTCCGATTGTAGCTGAGGGGGGCATCGCGGTCAACGAATGGCGAGAGTCCCAGTCGCGGAAGGCCTGGGGGGTGGAAACCCCGACCGCAGGCAATGCGATCACGCAAGGCAGGCCGGCAGTGTCCGGAAGAGGATAGACCTCTTCTCCGCGTCCGACGCCAACGACTGCCCCACCGAGGAGAAAGAGAGGTACGTCGGAGCCGATCTCTGCGGCCACTCGCAGGCGCTCGGGAGGCGATAGCCGGCAGTCGAGCTCGTGCTCCAGTCCAATGAGCGCGGCGGCGGCATTGGCTGAGCCGGCGCCCAAGCCTCCTTGCAGCGGCAGCTGCTTATCGATGTGGATGTGCACGTCGGCCCGGAGATCGAGCAGGTCGAGGCAACGCTCGACCATCCGCCACGCGGTATTGCGCCCATCGGTGGGCACGCTGGGATGATCGCTGCTAAGCGTGATGCGGGTGGCCGCGGTCCTGCGTGCCTCCACCGTCACCCACTCATGGAGCGCCAGAGTTTGATACACGGTGGTGAGCTGATGGAACCCATCCGGACGCAGGGGGCCGATAGCCAGGCCCAAATTGATCTTGGTGTGCGAGCGAACGCTGGTGGGCATCCCTCCGATTCTATTCCGCATGCCGGTCTTCGCCGCCGGCCACAGAGTTGCGAGAGAACACGAAATAATCAGAACCAGGCCCGTAGGGCCGGAAGCCAAACGTCAGCCCAGCCCGTAAGGGCTGGGACCGGATATCAAGGGTTGGGGAGCGCCGGAGGTGCGGCACTACATTCATTCGCTGGTGCCGCGCCTCCGGCGCTCAAACGATATTGGTCGATGTCCCAGCCCTTCCGGGCTGGGCTGACGTTTGGCTTCCGGCCCTACGGGCCTGGTTCTGATTTGCTGTTTGTTTCCTGTTCTCTCGCGGACCCGGCAGGCACGGTACTTTTAGCCGTTGCTTAAAACATTCGGCTATTGCCAATCCGGGGCACAGAAGAGACACTCTTCTCGTGCAGCCCTCCCCCGAGAAGATGATAGAGATCGGCATGATCGTGGCCGGTGCGGTTGGCTTGTTGATCCTGATCGCCCCTAACTTCGGCTTAAAGCCGAAGCCCACTATGGGTGGTTGGCGCTTCCCGGTGAAACCAACCTGCCTTCTCCTTTACTATCTGGCGTTGATTGGCGGGATCGGCGCGGTGGCTTTCGGGGCCGCCCAGTTGCTGGCTTCCGGCACTTCCAACTGGATTGGCTGGGTTTGCTTTGGCTTCGGCTTCTTCCTGGTTCCCGTAGCGCTGGGCGACTGGCCGGAACCCCTGATCCTGGACGGCCAAGGTCTGATCGAGCGTGGCTGTGCCTCCACCCGCATCCGCTGGCAAGAACTCGAACATGTGCGCGAATACCGCGTTCGGTGTGACCGCGGGGTCGTGATCCATGGAGTGGGAGGCAAGGAACTCGTGGTCGCCGATATCGCATATGACTCCGAGGCTGTAGTTGACTGCCTGCTGCAATGGCATTCGGTTCCGTATTATTCGCTGCAGGACGAGATGGACCCTATCTCCATCCTTAGCGACCATTACTCCCAGTAGCGAGTTCACCCTGCTTCACCCAATCTCCGAATCCAGTATTGCTCCTGATGCGTGAGCCGGCCAACAGAGGCTCTAGAGAGTTCACGTGCTGCTGCGCGGTGAGAAGATAATAGAGAACACTTGCGCGACCGACCGGGCAAGCGCCGGCTAAGGAAAACCAACGTATGGAGTCGATGAGTTTCGTGGAAACGGCACGATGCTGAGAACCATTTCCACCCATGTATTTCTGCGCCAGAGACTGCATCCGGGTTTGCTGGAAGCGCTGGCCAAAGGAGGCGCGCAGGCCATCGAGATTTTTGCTGCGCGCCACCATTTCGACTACACCAGCAAGCCTCATGTGAAGGAAATTGCGCTGTGGTTCGCAGCCAATCCTGTGGAACCTTTTTCCATGCACATGCCGCTGTTTGGAGACGCGGAGATGGGCCGCAGCGGCGCCCCTGCAGTCAACGTAGTGCATCCGGAAAAGTCACGACGGATCGATGCCATGGACGAGGTAAAACGAGCGCTTGAGGCGGCCGAAGAGATGCCGCTACGCTACATGGTTCTGCACCTGGGAGAACGCGAGGACGGCTGGAGCCCGCGGACGCTGGAGCATGCGATGACGGCTATCGAGCACCTGCAGGCCTTTTCCCGGCCGTTGGGGGTAAAGCTGCTGCTCGAAAACCTGACCAACGAGGTGACCGAAGCGCCCAACCTGATGGAGATCTTGCGCATCGGCCACTTCAAAGACGTGGGGATCTGTTTGGACACGGGGCACGCACATATCGGCGGGGGCGTTGCCGCGGCCATCGCCGAGTTGAAGGGGCTGATCCGAACGACCCATATCCATGACAATCATGGCCAGAAAGACGAGCATCTATGGCCTGGGGACGGATCCATCGCCTGGGCGGAGACGATCAAGGAACTGCAAACAGCTCCGCAGTTGGCAGCCGCCGTGCTGGAAATCAATTACCTGCCCGAGGATTCGCCGGAGCACGTGGCCAGCCGGGCTGCGGAAACGTTCAAGATGCTCGAGTTGTAGAGGTGTCCGTGTGCTGGAAAGAACTGCAGATGCCTCGGCTGCGCTTCCACGGCAACCCGGGGCGGGCGTAGTGAAAGCGCGTTGAGTGCTGTGGTATCCCACTCAAGCCAAAACCGGGGCTTGACCCGGATTTCCTGGACGCGCATCAAGCAAAGGCCGCGTGTGCGGCTTTCATTGAGGAAAGCCGCATGAAGTGCATCAACGCCAACAAACTTCACACGAAATCCGGGGGGAATGGGGCACCCAGCCTTCGTTGCCGGTGCGAGGAAAAGGTCTTGCGGGCAGGAAAGCAACACCTCAAGGGCGAAAAGCCTCATTGATTTGCTGACTATGCACGGGCTGAAAGCCCGTACCCTTCAAAGCGTTAAATGACCAATGGTGTAAACCCATCGAGATCAGAAATGGCAGAAGAACTGAGAGACGAACGATTGCCCCCAATGGCCACCATCGCAACCCTGAACCAGCACGAGGGGCAAGCAGTAACGCTGCGCGGATGGCTCTACAACCTGCGCGCCAGCGGGAAGCTTCTCTTCCCCATTTTCCGCGATGGCACGGGCACAGTGCAGGGCATTGTGCCCAAAGCCGCGGTTTCGCCGGAGGTCTTTGAGCGAGTGCGCGGCCTGACCCAGGAATCGAGCGTGATCGTGACCGGCAAAGTGAGGGCAGATGCGCGCGCCCCGGGCGGCTACGAACTGGACGTGGAGAACGTTGAAGTGGTGCAGCGCGTGAGCGAAGAGGAACCGTTCCCCATCACGCTCAAGGAGCACGGGGTTGAGTTTTTGATGGAACACCGCCATCTGTGGATTCGCACTCCGCGTCAGTCGGCAATTTTGCGCATTCGCGCGGAAATCATCAAAGCCGCGCGCGACTATCTCGACGATCACGGCTTTGTCCTGACCGACCCGCCGATTCTCACTCCGGCGGCCTGCGAAGGCACCAGCACGCTGTTTCCCGTGGAGTACTTCGGTGATGAAGCGTATCTCACGCAAAGCGGCCAACTCTATATCGAAAGCACGGCCATGGCGTTGGGTAAGGTCTATTCCTTCGGGCCTACCTTTCGCGCTGAGAAGTCGAAGACCCGACGCCACCTGACGGAGTTCTGGATGGTGGAACCCGAGATGGCTTTCGCCACGTTGGACGATCTGATGGTATTAGCGGAGGAGTTTCTCAGCTTTTTGATAGAGCGTGTGCTGAGCCGGCGGGCCCTGGACTTGAAGGTGTTGGGACGCGATATCGCTAAGCTGGAGTCGGTGCGGCCACCCTTTCCACGAATCAGCTACGATCAGGCCGTGGGCATGCTTGACGATGCCTTTGCGCGCGGCCTGATCGAGTCGAAGTTTGTCTACGGAAACGACTTTGGATCGCCCGACGAGACCTACCTCTCCTCCCAGTTCGATCGGCCGGTGATGGTGCACCGCTATCCCGCCGCAGTGAAGGCGTTCTACATGGAGCCTGACCCGGAAAACCCCAGCCTTGCGCTGTGCGTCGACGTGCTGGCGCCGGAGGGCTATGGTGAAGTGATCGGCGGCTCGCAGCGTGTCGCATCTTACGAGTTGCTGAAGAAGCGGATCGAGGAGCACCAGTTGCCACTCGAGGCCTTTTCCTGGTATCTGGATTTGCGCCGCTACGGATCGGTTCCTCACGCCGGCTTCGGCATGGGCATCGAGCGTGTGGTGGCTTGGATCTGCAGCCTGGAGCACGTGCGGGAGACCATTCCTTTTGCGCGGACGCTCAACCGGATCTATCCCTAAGAACATGGCGAAGGACGGGAATCTGATCTCGACCGATCGGCCGCGCGCGGCTGGCTCATTGCACGGCGGGGTCCAGTCACTTCCGCCGCGCCACATCCGCATCCTCGGCGTCCCTCTCGATCTGGGCCAATCGCGCCGCGGGGTTGACATGGGGCCTTCCGCAGTCCGGGTAGCCGGACTCGAAGCCAGGCTCGAATCTCTGGGCCACGTGGTCACCGACGGAGGAAATGTGCCCGTAGCGATTGCTGAAACCCGGGCCGCCGGCGAAGCAAACGCAAAATACGTCAAGGAGATCAGCGAAACCTGCGAACGAGTGGCCGGCATCGTGCTGCAGACGCTGGAGGAAGGCATCACCCCTCTGCTGCTGGGAGGCGATCATTCCGTTGCCGCGGGCTCGGTCTCCGGATTGGCCGAGTTTTACCGCCGCCGTAACCAGAAGGTTGGCCTGATATGGATCGACGCCCACTCCGACATCAATACCCCTGAAACTTCGCCCAGCGGCAACGTGCATGGCATGCCCCTGGCCGCGCTGCTCGGCTTGGGACCGGAGCCGCTGTCGGATATCTTCGACTGGCAGCCGAAGATCGACCCGCAAAACACGGTCCTGATCGGCGTGCGCGACATAGACGCTACAGAGAAGGAAAACATCCGCCGCGCAGGCATCTCCGAGGTCTACACCATGCGCGATATCGACGAGCGCGGCATGCGCACGGTGATGGAAGAGGCCTTGCGCGTAGCCGGCCGGGGCACGGCGGGATACCACGTCTCGCTGGATATGGACTGGATCGATCCGGAAGACGCGCCCGGCGTGGGCACGCCCGTGCGCGGCGGGGCCACCTATCGCGAAGCACACCTGGCGATGGAGATCCTGGCCGATCATGGACGATTGCTGAGCTTTGAGGTGGTCGAGGTGAACCCGGTTATTGATGAGCACAATCGAACCGCCGAGCTGGCGGTGGAGTTGATCTGCTCCGCCTTCGGAAAAAAGATTCTCTGAGCTGTAGCGCCTCGACCTGGGGTTGCAACCCCGCTGCACCAGCATGCGTCTAGGTAGCCATGGCAATAGAACTGAGTAGGTTGATCGGTCACCAGGTTATCGTGATGGGCCCCAACTTTATCGACAACGATAAGCTGGAGAGCGTTAAGCTTCTGGCAGTGGAAGAGGCGGGCATCTGGATCGAGAGCCAGGAGGCGGTCGACAGGGTCATCGGCAGACTGCAAAAGAAGCCTTCCGCGTCGAGTCTTGCTTTCTTCGTCCCCTACGGGCAGATTGTCACCATCCTGGCCGGCTTTGAATCCACTGAGAGTTAGAGGGCCTACTCAGGACTTCGTCCTGGGCTACTGGGGCACCCAGCCTTTTTGCCGGGGCGAGGTCAGGGCGCCTCGGGATTCTTTAATAGATACGAGGGATTAAGCACACCTGTCGGGAGATAGATTTCCTGGTGGGTATAGCGGAACCCGAGTCTCCCGAGCAGGCGCTCCGACGCTGCATTTTCCGGGTAATGTCCCGCAAAGAGGGCCTTGACTCCAAGGGTTTCAAAGGCGAATGCGATCACAGCCCGTGCCGCCTCCTGAGCGAGGC
Organism: uncultured Acidobacteriaceae bacterium; assembly: GCA_963711525.1. Lineage (GTDB taxonomy): Bacteria > Acidobacteriota > Terriglobia > Terriglobales > Acidobacteriaceae > PALSA-350. Next base: position 112,913 of record CAVQEO010000005.1, read on the forward strand.
CGTGGCCCCAGCACTGGGGGAGAAAGTGGAATCCCAGCTCCAGAACATGCTCATCGTTTCCATAAGGCCGCAACCCGGCACATCCGGCAAGCTCTCCATCCTTTCGCAGGAACACAGGCCAGTATTGAACCTTGCTGGTGAGTAACATTTCGATCTCGCGATCGAGCCGTGTTTTGACCTGTTCCGCTGTGAAAGGGCCGCCGATCCACGCTGACACCCTCGGATCACCCCAGAGCGTCATAGCCAAAACCAGGTCATCTCCGTTCCAATGGCCGAAGCCGAGACGCTCTGTCGTCAAAAAGTAAGCGCGAGATCCAGTCACTGCGTGCCTCGAGTGCTTTCAGCGATTTGTTTGAAGCCCTCGACGATGGGGCGCGCATCTCCGGCGAGCCACGCCAGCTCGATGTTGCTGACTGCTTTTGCGCCGCGAAGTGGAAGGCAAACTACCTCGGCCGAGGCAATGCGGCGGACACATGCTGGAGCGATCGAAACCCCAAGCCCGGCGCCGATCAAGCGCAGGATGCTGAGCCAGTGCTGAGCCTCCTGAACAATATGCGGACGAAAGCCGTGCTCTTCACAAAGAGTCAACGGCTTCTCATAGGCACGGGCACCCGCGCTTCGAGGATAGTAGATGAAGGGTTCACCTCGCAGCACTGCGGGAGAGATGCTCTTCTGCCTGGCGCAGGGGTGTGTCGCCGGCAGCACGGCAACGAAAGGTTCGGACAGTATGGTGGTCACCTGCACGCCTTCCACCGGGTCGCCGTCGCGCAGAATCCCAGCATCGAGGGTGCCGTTCTCCAGACCCTCCATCACTAGCGCAGTGAATGACTCGTGCAGGTGCAGCCGTACCCGCGGGTAAGCCTCACGGTAGGAGCGGAAGATGCCAGGCAACGTTGAGAGCATGGCCGATCCGATAAAGCCGATATGAAGAGAGCCGACGTCTCCGCGGCCTATGCTCCGGGTCTCGTCGATGTCGCGCTGCACATTACGGAGAGTCCTCTGTGCGCGCTGCAGTAAGGCCTCGCCGGCACTGGTAAGGGTGACTGAGCGGGAAGTGCGGGTGAAGAGTGGATATCCCAACAACTCCTCGAGCTTGCGAATCTGCTGCGACAGGGGCGGTTGGGCCAGGTGCAGGCGGGCCGCTGCGCGCCCGAAGTGCAGCTCTTCGGCAACCGCTACGAAGTAACGTAAGTGCCGCAGTTCTATATCGCGATCCATATGTTGAACATATTAATACTCACAAACAAGATATTGGACGTAATTGATCTGAAGAGGCAGACTGCAGATAAGGAGCTGACCGCGATGGCGATACGCGAAGAAGAGAGGGAAACGGTGAGTGAGGAGGCGGGCTAACCTGCCGGAGATTGAGATTCGTTCGCTCGAAAAAGGAGAAGACGCAACTGCGTTCAGGACCTTGAACGAAGAGTGGATCACTCGCTATTTCACGCTGGAGAAGATGGATCGGGAAACACTCGGCGACCCGGAGAAGAAGATCCTGGAGAAAGGCGGATATATCTTCATGGCCTATGCCGGAGATCAAGCGGTGGGCTGCGTGGCATTGATACCTATCGGTGACCTGGTGTATGAACTGTCGAAGATGGCGGTGTCCCCCGAGCTGCGTGGTTTGGGAATTGGCCGCAGATTGCTGCAGCATGCAATCACACAGGCGAAGCGGATCGGGGCCAAGTCATTGTTCCTGGGCAGCAACGCAAAGCTGGCAAACGCTGTGCATCTCTATGAGTCGGTCGGTTTTCGCCATGTGCCACCCGAGAAGATCCCACCGATGCCCTATTCACGCGCCAATGTGTTTATGGAGATGCCACTCTGATTGAAGATGCACCTACGACGCAAGATCGGGGACAATAGAAATGACCTATGCGAAAGCCCCTACTTGCACTGGCCGTTTCAGCCTTCGGCATCGGCACCTCGGAGTTCATCATTATGGGGCTGCTGCCGGATCTCGCCCACAGTTTCCGGGTTAGCATTCCGAAGACAGGGATTCTGGTCTCTGGATATGCGCTCAGCGTAACCCTGGGCTCGCCGCTGGTGGCGCTAGCCTTGTCACACATGGACCGTAAACGGGCGCTGCTGATTCTGATGGGGATGTTCCTCGGCGGCAACGCTCTGTGCGCTTTGGCTCCAACCTTCCTGCTTCTTCTGTATGCCCGCATCCTCACCGCGCTTTGCCACGGAGCGTTCTTCGGTATCGGCAGCATCGTTGCTTCTCACCTGGTGCCACGCGCCGAGCGGGCGCAGGCTATTGCGATTATGTTCAGCGGGCTCACCCTGGCGAATGTGCTTGGGGTCCCTGCCGGAACCGCTTTGGGCCAGGCGTTTGGATGGCGCTTCGCCTTCTGGGCGCTGATTCCGATTGGCTTGATCGCCGGTCTGGGCCTGCTGCGCATGGTGCCTTCACAACCGGCAGAAAAGATTCACCTCAAACATGAGCTCCACGCCGTGCTGCGTCCCCAGGTACAGCTGGTACTTGGGCTCAGCACGCTCTCCTCGGTTTCTTTGTTTTGTGTCTTCACCTACATCGCCCCGATTCTCGAACAGGTGACACACCTCTCGCCGGGTGCGGTGAGCTGGGTGCTTGTGGTCTTCGGCGTGGGGATTACGCTGGGAAACCTGCTCGGCGGCCGGCTCGCGGACTGGAAACAGATGCCGGTGATCATCGGCGGGATCGTGCTGTTAATCGTGGTCTTCCTGGGCATGCCCCTGTTTGAGCCCAGCGTAGTGCCGGCAGTGATCATGGTTTTTGTGTGGGGGTTCATTCACTTCACAGCCGGGGCTCCGTTGCAGTCGCGGATCGTTGACCAGGCGAGGAGCGCTCCGAACCTGGCCTCGACGTTGAATCAGGGCGCGTTCAACCTGGGAAACGCCCTTGGCGCCAGCCTCGGCGGCATCATGCTGACCGAAGGCATCGGGTACCGATATCTCTCCCTGGGCAGCGCGGCGGTCGCTAGCGTGGCGCTCCTGGTTGCGTTGATCGCGTTGCGCGTGGAGCGCGGCGAGAATGACTCTGCGGAAAAATGTCAGATGGCTTCTGTTTAGGACTTCGTGCCAAAGCGTTCGAAGGGCTGCGCCCACCCGTCTAGAACCTAGACCGTGATAAAGAAAGTGCCCGCATCTCAAGATGCAACTTAGGTTGTCTACCAGAGCCAACGAAGAACCATAGAATCAGAACGGCATGAAGAAGAGACTTCGGGTTGGCGTAGTTTTTGGCGGACGTAGCGGCGAGCATGAAGTGTCCCTGCTCTCGGCTGCCTCGGTGCTCCAGGCAATCGACCGCAACCATTATGAGGTGGTGCCGATCGGCATTACCAAGGAGGGTCGCTGGGTGGTCTCCGGGGACGCCGAGCGGCTCCTGACTGGCGACTTTCCGGATACCGGGACGCTGCGCGCAGGCGATCCGCAACACACCGCTCCGGCAGCACTGCTGGCCAAGGGACAAGGGGTGATCGTGCCCCCGATGCCGGGCGCGGGCGGTGGGCGGGGTGGCGCGCTGGTGCCCTTCGAACAAGAGGCATCCTCGATCTCTCCAGCCCAGGACGTACTGCAGTTAGACGTCGTCTTTCCTGTGCTGCACGGAACCTTTGGCGAAGATGGCACCATGCAGGGGCTGTTCGAACTCGCTGGGCTGGCCTATGTCGGCTCGGGGGTTCTGGGGTCGGCAACCGGCATGGACAAAGAGGTGATGAAGCGGCTTTTTCTGGCGGCCGGGTTGCCCATCACCAAGCACGTTACGTTCCTGCGGCGGGAGTGGGAAAAGACCCCTAGGAAAATCATCACCAGACTCGAGTCTTCACTGAAGTATCCGCTCTTTGTTAAACCCGCGAACCTGGGATCGTCGGTCGGTATCAGCAAGGCGCACGATCGCAAGGAGCTTGGCCCAGCCATCAAACTAGCCGCTGGTTTCGATCGCAAGATTGTGGTCGAACAGGCGGTCGGCGGCCGCGGCAACCGGAGCACCATGGGCAAGGCGCGCGAACTCGAAGTCGCGGTGCTGGGCAACGATGAGCCCATCGCTTCCGTTGTGGGTGAGATCGTCCCCGGCAAAGAGTTCTATGACTATGAGGCGAAGTACCTCAGCGAAGGGTCACAGGCCATCATTCCCGCCAAGCTGTCAAAACAACAGAGCAAGCAAGTGCAGGCCATGGCGCTCGACGCCTTCCGCGCCTGTGACTGCGCGGGTTTGGCGCGAGTGGACTTTCTCCTCGAGGCGGGCGATTCGGGACGGCTCTACCTTAACGAGATCAATACCATGCCGGGGTTTACCTCGATCAGCATGTATCCCAAATTGTGGGAGGCGTCAGGGGTGAAGTATCGCGATCTGATCTCGCGGCTGATTGAGCTGGCACTGGAACGCAAGATGGAGCAGGAACAGATCTCGTACTCGCGGTAGCCGGCTCGTTGATTGCTCCGCGCGCTCTGAACATTGCTTCTGAACTGGCATTCCGTGCGGGTTTCGCCCTGACAGGGGCTAAAAAAGTCTGCGTGAGAACACGAAAGCAAATCGCAAATCAGAACCAGGCCAGTAGGGCCGGTAGGGCCGGTAGCCAGACGTCAGCCCAGCCCGGATCCGGATTTCCTGTGGAGCTTGCTGGCGTTGGCGCACTTCATGCGGCTTTCCTTAACGAAAGCCGCACACGCGGTCGTGTCCAGCGCAGCGTGCAGGAAATCCGGAGAAGGGCTGGGAGGTGGATCCAAGGTTGCGGAGCGCCGGAGGTGCGGCACTACCTTCATCCGCGGGTGCCGCGCCTCTGGCGCTCAAACGATATTGGGGATCGATGTCCCAGCCCTTCTCCGGATTTCCTGCACGCTGCGCCGACCAAATCCGCGTGTGCGGCTTTCGTTAAGGAAAGCCGCATGAAGTGTGCCAACGCCGGCAAGTTCCACAGGAAATCCGGATCCGGGCTGGGCTGACGTTTGGCTACCGGCCCTACTGGCCTGGTTCTGATTTGCTGTTTATTTCGAGTTCTCACGCAGACTCTTTAGCCCCTCATTTTTCGCCAGTGATGGCACGAGTGAAGGCGTGCCCTGATAGAAAGCAAAAACACTGACGGTGGCTCGCCTTGCGGGAGGCGATCAGAGTAAACTTTGCGGGAGAGGCTAGGAGCGCTCCAACGCCATGACCCTGCTCGATGCCCCAACCTACGATCCTGCCAAGGCGCGCGCGCGCAAAAATATTCTGATCGCGAGCTTCGTCGCCCTACTCGTGCTCGCGGGCTTTCTTTGGTATTTCTGGAATTGGCCGCAGGAACATCGCGTAAATCAGTTCTTTGCGGCCGTCGAAGCCAAGGACATGCCGAAGGCCTTCGCCATCTGGAACCACGATCCGGACTGGCAGCAGCACCCGCAACAATATGCGCAATATCCCTACGGCCGCTTCGAAGTGGATTGGGGCCATTCGAGCGATTGGGGCGACATCAAGACGCATAAGATTGTGATGTCGAAAACAGTAGGTTCCGGCGTGGTGGTCGGGATCGACGTCAACGGACAAAAGACGCCCGTCTTCCTTTGGGTCGAGCGCAAGGCGAAGACGCTTGGCTTCTCCCCCGTCCAGCTTTCGACAGACTAGCTGAGAGCAGTCAGCAGCTTTTCAATACTTGCCGGGTCTTCCGCCTGGCCGCACTTCTGGGTGCGGTCAATTTGCCGTAACAGCCCGCTAAGCACCTTGCCCGGACCGACCTCAACAAAGTTGGTTACGCCCTGGGCAATGAGCAGCTGCATGGACTCCGTCCAACGAACGGCACCGGTGACCTGGCGCACCAGCGCATAGCGCAGCGCTTCCGCATCGGTCTCGAGCGCAGCATCCACATTGACCACCACCGGAACCGCGGCAGGTAAGAAACGGAGGCCTTCCAGTACCGGAGCGAGGGCATCCTGGGCGGCCTGCATCAGGCTGCAATGGAAAGGCGCGGAGACCGGCAACAGGACGGCCCGGCGGGCGCCACGTTCCTTGGCCAGCGCGATGGCCCGCTCGACCGCAGCGGAGGCTCCAGAGATGACCGTTTGTTCGGGAGTGTTCAGGTTGGCCGGCTCGACCGGCGCTCCCACCTCCCTCGACGCATCCTGGCATACGGTAATTACCGAATCAACAGGCATGCCAAGGATGGCGGCCATGGCTCCCTGACCCGCAGGCACAGCTTGCTGCATCAACTGTCCGCGGCGGTGCACGGTGCGGGCCGCGGCGGCAAACTCGATCGTCCCGGCAGCCACGTTGGCGGAGTACTCTCCCAGCGAATGCCCGGCAAAATAATCAGCGGTTGCTCCGGCCGCGGCGAGAACCCGTAGCGCTGCCACGGATACGGTAAAGATCGCCGGCTGGGTGAACTCCGTCAGGCGAAGCTGCTCTTCGGGGCCGCTAAAGCAGAGCTCCGCCAAATCGAAACCTAAGGCTTCATTTGCTTCCTCAAAGGTCTGGCGGGCGATGGGGAAGGCGGCGGCGAGGTCACGGCCCATGCCGACGCTTTGTGAACCTTGACCAGGGAATAGAAAGGCTGTCTGGCTCATTAGTGCAATGGCTGGATGGGCAGGCCTAAATCGGGCTCGGTTTCAGCATCTGCCGGCCGGCGGCAGGCAAACTCCTTCTCCAGCCGCTGGTTGATGCCGGCCTGGGCGAACTCGGCCGTCACTCGGATACCGTTATAGATGGCGCGGTCATTGGAAGAGCCATGATTCACGATGCAAACTCCGCGAATTCCGAGCAGCGGCGCGCCGCCGTATTCGGAATGGTCCAGGCGCTTTTTAAAGTCGTTGAATGCTTTACGCGAAAGCAGCGCGCCCACTTGCGCGGTGACGGTGGAATTCAGCGACTGGCGCAGCAGGTCACGCACCAGGCGGGCCAGCCCCTCTGACGTTTTTAGCGCCACGTTGCCGACAAAACCGTCGCAGACCACCACATCGGCGTTGCCGTTGTAAATGTCGCGACCCTCGACGTTGCCGATGAAGTTGAGGGAGAGCTGCTTGAGCAGAGGAAAAGCCTCGCGGGTGAGATCGTTGCCCTTGCCTTCTTCTTCGCCGATCGAGAGCAAGCCGACGCGGGGACGCGGAATTTTGAGCACGGTACGCGCGTACATTTCGCCCATCACGGCGAACTGCTCCAGATTATGCGGTTTGCAGTCGACATTGGCGCCCACATCGAGCAGCACGCAACGCGAGCCTGTCGAGGTGGGAAACATCTGGCTCAGCGAAGGACGATCCACCCCCGGCAATGCTCCGAGCACCATCTTGGCCAGGGCCATTGCGGCACCGGTGTTGCCTGCGGTGAGGAAACCTGCGACCCGCTGTTCTTTGACCAGGCGGAGCCCTACCCGCATACTGCTCCCGGGCTTCTTGCGGATAGCGGTTGCCGCCTTCTCATCCATAGTGATCCATTCCGCTGCGGGAACGATCACAATGGGCAGCTCTTCGCCGCGGGTTGCATCCGCGAGGGCGGTACGCAGACGGTCCTCAGGCCCAACCAGATGGACGCGGATCGGAAGCTGACGACAGGCCAGGATTGCGCCCTTTATCTCGGGATCCGGAGCCTTGTCCGAGCCCATGGCGTCGAGCGCAATATCTGTTAGCGTGGGCACAGATCCGGTTAGGCTTCCTTGGCCTCGAGCACTTCGCGACCCTTGTAGATGCCGCATTTGGGGCAAGCCCTGTGAGGTAGTTTGCGCTCGTGGCAGTTAGGACATTCCGAGGTAGTAATGGGAGTGAGGGCGTCGTGCGAACGGCGCTTGGAGGTGCGGGCCTTGGAGTGGCGCCGCTTTGGATTCGGCATTGCAGATTCCTTTCAGGCGTTCTCCCAGACAGCCGGCGTTTGCCGGAATGCCGCAAAACGGCTGCAGCCTGCGATCGCTTTTCAACTTTACGTTTTCATCCTGCTGCGGAGATCGGCCAGCGCTGCCCACCGCGCATCGCTCTGACCCGCATCGCAAGTACAGACCTCGGTATTCCGATTCCGTCCACAGCGAGGGCAGAGTCCCTTGCAGTCCTGCTGGCAGAGCGCTCTCGCCGGCAGGGAGAGCAACACCTGCTCGCGCAATACGTCCTCAACCGCAAGACGGCCTCCTTCATAGTACCCGATTTCGGTATCGGAGGTCGAGATAGCGTGCTCCGCGGCGTCTGTGTCCACCCCGGTGGGGCGGAAAAGCAGGTCGAATTGTTCTTCCAGCCGATGCGCGACCGGATCGAGGCAGCGGGCGCACGGCATTTCGAAGTTACCCTGGTAGGCCGCGCGCAGACGGATGTCGTGGATATGGTCGTGGGCCCCACGATGCTCGGTGAGCAGGTCGGCGCGGCCGCTCACCGGCATGTCGTCCAATTGCCGGATGCCGGAGCCGTAATCGATGGCGCCGGGGGGAACGCTTTCGCTGAATTCAAGCGGCTCCCGTTCCAGATCGAGCACGGTAATCAGTATGGCCATGGCGTTCTCACAGTGACTGGTCGATGGACCGCCGGTCAAACACGGGCGGCTGCAGTCGTCTCCGGCTCAAAATCGATAATAGACGCTCAGGTTCGGTTCCAGGGTATTCCGCAAGGTGTGGGTATCAAGCGAATCCTGATGAAAACTGGGAGTCTTGTATTTCAGGCCGCGAAGCCCCCCGCTTACCCCGAGGCGCGAAAATATCGGGTAGTTGATCCCCAGCGAGTAGGTGAACTCCGGCAGCAGTTGAGACGGCAGGCTTTTGGGAAGGGTTCCGGTCAGGTCGGTGAGCGTTCCCGATACGGGGGAGAAAACGATAATCCCGCCACCGATGGTGAAGTATGGCTGAAACCCGTAAACGAGCGGCGACTGAAGCAAATAGGAGAAACTGACGTCGGTTACGTTGTCCTCAACCTTGACCACGCCCTTGTTGTAAGCCTCGTAGAACTTGGTGTACCCGATGTTCGCTTCATAACCCATCCAGGGACGCCAGGGTTGGCGAAAACTGCCGAGAAATCCTCCGGATTCCGTCGTATCCTCGCGCAGGAAGTTGCCGTTGGAGGCGCCGGTCACCTGGTAGTAGCCGCCCGCCCCAACATCGAACCTCTCTCTGGCTTCGGGCGCCGAAGGCAGGGCTTGCGTGTCCTTGGTTTGGGTGTCTGGGGCTGGTGCGGGGGCTCCCGTGACTTGAGCTCGTGCGGGAACAGCCCAGGGGACCATCCCCACCGCGATCAAAAGGGCGCTTAGGAGGGAGGGAAACTGCCGGGTCCATGTCGATCTGGGGGCCAAGCGAGGCAAGGTCAACGACTTTTTCAAACGGACACTCTGCATGTTCAGTCTTATCTCACTATATATCGTTCCATAGCCTCAGCTTGCCGGTAGCAGCCGACGCCAATCATCGGCCGCGAAGAGGCGAATGCCGGCGACTCCAGCGGCGCCCGCAGCCAGGCAATCCTGGGCATTGCTGCTGGTCACGCCGCCCAGGGCAAAGACGGGTATGCCTTCGGCCGCCGCAGAAGCCCGGCGGAGAGCTTGGAGGCCTTGGGGCGCGGCTTGGGGGTTTCGAAGCTTCTCGAAAACCGGCGAGAAGAGGATCAGGTCCACCTGTTCTTTCCGAGCTACATGAATGTCGTCCAGACCATGGCAAGGTACGCTAACGATTGCGTCTCGGCCAACAGCGCGGAATAGCTGTCGCGCGCGCAGGGCCGCACCGGGCGCGGGTTTGCCGGCAAGATGCACTCCATCGGCACCGGCGGACACGGCCAGCGCAGCCGATTCTGCGGCGGAGACATTCACCAGCAGCTGGGAACGGCCGTCGATCTTCTGCGCCATCTCCCGGGCGAGGGATGGAAGCTCAGAGGCAGCCAGATCTTTCTCCCGCAGTTGGATGAAATGTACGCCCCCGGCTGCCCAGCCCTCCACCAGACCAAGGAGGCGCCGGCGAAGAACCGCTTCGGACTCAGTTGCCGCCGAGAGTAGCCTGCGGTCCGAAATGGCACAGAGTCGCATGGAGTGGAGTGTATTCTGCATTTCTCACAAGCCCCGAGTATGCTAGATAAATGGTCATGCTGTTTGCCCTCAGGTTTCTCGTGACGCTCACAGAAATGGGAAATTAATCTCTTCGATTCGTTCTTCCGGTACCCTTCCAACAAAGCATGATTAGCTACGACCTACTCATCATTGGTTCCGGCCCAGCGGGCCAGCGCGCCGCCATCTACGCCAATAAACTGGGCAAGCGGGCCGCGGTGGTGGAGCGAATGCGGACGGTCGGTGGGGTCTCGGTAAATACCGGCACTATCCCCAGCAAAACAATGCGCGAAGCCGTTCTGCATCTCTCCGGCTATAACTATCGTTCGATCTACGGCATGAACTACAAGGTCAAGGAAAAGATCACGATGGCAGACCTTGCCTTCCGCGTGCAGCACGTGATCAAGACCGAGATCGATGTGACCGAAGCGCAGCTTTCGCGGAATGGGATCGATGTGCTCCCGGGAATAGCCAGCTTTGAAGACGCCACCCACGTGAAGGTGACCAATGAGGGCGGCACGCAGACGTATGCGGCGAAGAACATCATCATCGCCACCGGCACCAAGCCGGCCGACTCCCCCAGGGTGCCTATCAATGGACGCTCGATCGTAAACAGCGATCAGATTCTCGACCTGCCCGCCCTGCCCTACTCGCTGATCGTGGTGGGCGGCGGGGTGATCGGCGTGGAGTACACGTGCATGTTCGCCGCGCTCGGGGTGCGCGTCACCCTGATTGAAAAGCGGCCTAAGCTGCTGGAATTTGCCGACCAGGAAATCGTGGAAGCGCTGAGCTATCACCTGCGCGACAGCCGAGTGACCATGCGTCTGAACGAAGAAGTGGAAAGCGTGGAAGAGCTGCCCGACTGCACTGTGGTCGCCAACCTGGAGAGCAAGAAGAGAATGTCCGGCGGCGCTTTGCTCTATGCGGTCGGCCGCTCCGGGAACGTCTCCGAACTCAATTTGGCGGCGGTTGGCATCGAGCCGGATGCTCGGGGCCGCATCCCTGTGGACAAGGACTTCCGCACCAAGGTGCCGACCATCTTCGCGGTGGGAGACGTAATCGGCTTTCCCAGCCTGGCCTCGGTTTCGATGGAGCAGGGCCGCATCGCAGTGGCGCGGGCCTTCGGCAATGAGAGCCTGGTGTCCAATCCCAGCTACTACCCCTATGGCATTTATACGATCCCGGAGATCTCGTTCATCGGCAAGACCGAGGAGCAACTCACCGATGAAGATGTGCCTTACGAAGTAGGCGTGGCCTACTATCGCGAGATCGCCCGGGGACAGATACGAGGCGATACGACGGGACGGCTGAAGATCGTCTTTCACCGCGAAACCCGGCATCTGCTGGGCGTGCACATCATCGGCGAGGGCGCCAGCGAACTGCTGCACATCGGGCAGGCGGTTATGTCGCTCGGCGGCACACTGGACTACTTCATCGATACGGTGTTCAATTACCCCACCCTTGCCGAGTGCTATAAGGCTGCCGCGTTCAACGGCATCAACCGGCTGGCCCGGGCGGCGGACTGAAGGAAGAGCGGATGAGCAGGACCATTGGCATTGTCATGTCCTCGCGGATTGTCGCGGGGTTCATGGAAGATCACAAACTGGTGGGAGAGCTAAGCCGCTTTCCGGAAAATCCAGAGGACCACGAAGCTCTGCTGGAACATCCCTTCGAAAGCCTTTGCGATTTGGTCACCGACCAGGTGGTGGCGCTGCATCCGAAGGGACAGATCGATGCCATCGGTGTCGCCCTTCCCGGAATTATTCGCGGCGGTATTGTGGAGGACTCTCCTAACCTTGCCCAACTGAAGGGTGGGAATATTGCTGAATCACTCGCCGGCAAGTTTCAGTCCAAGGGGGTCGTTGCCCCATTGAAGACGATGAATGATGCCGACGCGGTTGCAGCTGGGCTGGCCGTGACCCAAGGGCGCATGGATCGGCTGGTACGGGTTTGGACCATCGGCAACGGGATCGGATTCGGGCGTTATCCCTATGCGCCGGGAGTATGGGAGGGCGGTCACATGGTGGTGACGCTCGATCCCAAGGAAACCTACTGCGGATGCGGTGGGCGGGGACACTTGGAAGGGATCATGGGATATCGAGCGATGCGCCTGCGCTTCCTCGACATGGAACCGGAAGAGGTGTTTGCCGCGGCGAAGAAAGGCGACACGCGTTGCACGGAGTTTGTGCGCCTGTGGCATCGCGGTCTAGCGGCTGCCACCGCTACGTCGATCCATTTGGGCGGCCCTGGGCGGTTCTATTTCACGGGCATCAACGTGCGCTTCCTCGATCTGAATTTGCTCAAAGAGTATTTGTGGCAAATGGTCAAGATGAGCCCGCTGCAGAGCTACGCGTTAGAGATCGTGCCGGAGAGCAGCGAGGTCGCGGTGATTGGCGCGGCGGCTTCTGCCCTTCTGGCGCCGGTTACGTAAAGCCCAGGACTAGCGTCCTGGGCTACTTTCAGCCGTCCCCATTCGACAGGCTCAGGGCAGGCTCTGCGGGACTGAGTTTGTAAATGGGCGAGTTGCCCACTACTGTCGCCTTCCTGGGTTAAGAATAGCTGCGCTGGTAGATGCGCGAGAGACGGTCATGCCATCCCAGGCGATCGGGGTCGAACCATGCCCAGGCAAAGCCCAGCCCCAACGGCGCTGCCGCAAGCAACGTGAAAAGCACTCGCCGGCACATGGCCTTGCGAGTTGGGTTCTCGTCCTCGAAGGTGCATAGCGCAATCTTGGCGTAGCGCATTCCCGGAGTGCCCTCGGCATACTTGAAGAAGAGGTATTGGTATAGGAGGAAAAATCCTCCGAGCACCACAGCGGCCGCGAGCAGCGCCGGCTTGCCCGTGGGCGGATGCGCCGTACAGGCAACAAAGACCAGTACGAAGAGAGCGAACGCGGCTACGACCAGCGCCAAGTCGAAGATCCCCGCCATCAGCCGGTCTTCCAATGGCGCTGCCTTGAGCGGGACCTCATGCGTGGGCGACTGCCGGTCGCCAGAAAGGGGGGAAAGGGGATTCATATCCAGCCGTATGGGAGACCACTCCGCGCCAGCAGCTCCGACCCTTATCGTCTGGGAGATGCTCTCCGACGCCACTTCGAAAATCTTGAGCTGATCGTGTCCTGTTGGCTGCGAGCTCTCACGCAGCGGACCTTCCGCGAGCCGGGGACGGACTTTACGGGCTGCCACCAGCTCGCGAGGAAAATCAATCAAGTTTACTGCCAGCGGTTCCACCGCCGCTTCTTCCGTCTCCCCATCGGGCACAAACGCCGGCGCGACGTGGTCAGTATCTACGGCTGCGCCAAGACCCGGTTTCCCGCTGATCAGCTCAGTGTCCAGAGAACCGCTCCAGCTCTCGAGAGCGGGTTCCGGCAATATGTCAGCAATATCACCGGCGTCTAGCGCGGGTGGCGCCGTCTCTGCCGCGACTCGAGTCTTGGCGGCAAAGACGTCGCTGTAAGACGGAGCATTTGCATAGCGCTGAGCTACCTTCGCGGCAAGCCGTGAGGCGCGCGACTCAACTTTGCGCTCCAAGTGCTCCAGGCCGGGGAGCGGTACCTGTTGCCCCCGGATATGCTCTCCTTGGACGCTCAAGCGGCGTGAGCGCGTTGCAGCAAGGCGCTCGTTCAGTTCCTGTTTCCACGCCGGCACGACTTCGGTGTCCGCTTGGAAAAGATTCTCTCCGACATTCGACGAAGAAGGACTCAATTCTGTTCTCCTCTTGCATGATGCGTGTTCGTGGCCCGTGGTACGAAGTAAAGAGGCGGATACACGCAACAGGGTTGTATCCGTTTAGCCGGCAATGCACCCGGAATCCTCAGACGCGGCGACATAATTAGCCGCGTGTCCGGTCGCGGCCAGTAGAAACCATATGAAGTTTGCTGATCCCATCAGGCCTGACAGGAAATCCGGGTTGTGCGGAGGCGACAGAAAACACTCTTCTTTCTTCATTGGCAAGCGCAATGAAGGCGAGAGAACGAACCTGTGATAAACCAGAGCAGCGAACCGTCAAATGCTATGAGCGAAAGCTATTTGCTATCCTAGCTTCGCCCCTGGTAATGAGAGCCCGCACCTTTTTGTTTATCACAGCGTTAATGCTGTGTCATCCTCAGCTTTGGCCGCAGACGTTGACCAAGCAGTTTCCCTCGGCAGCTCCCGGGAGCGCTGCCTCTGGGAGAGCGGAGCCAAGCCTTGCGGTGAACAGCGTAGGGGCGACGCAAGGTCCGCAGGCGCCTGCAGCGTCTCCTTCCGATGCGTCTCTCCCCGATGCGCCTGGCTACCCGATCGCTGAAGTGGTGGAGACACCACCCGCGGGTGTCCCCGTTGTCATTCGAGCCGACCAGCAGGAGAAACATGGAGATGTTTTTACCCTGACCGGGGAAGTGCGGATCGACTACAAGGACTACATTCTCACCGCGGACAAAGTTTCCTTCAATCGGCTGACCAGCGACGCCGAGGCCGACGGACATGTGCGGCTCGAGGGCAAACGGAACAACGAACTCATCCTTGCGGATCACGGGACGCTCAACTTTGATTTGGAGACCGGCCGTTTCGAAAACGTGACTGGAAGCGTTGGCCGCCAGCCCTCTGCGAGCAAGCGCAAGCTGATATACACCACGGCCAATCCGTTTCTCTTTACCGGCAAGTTGCTCATCAAGGAAGGACCAGAGCGCTACCAGATCATCGAGGGCACGATGACTTCATGCCTCCTGCCTGATCCGGACTGGCGGATCCATTCCGCCGTGATCCGTGTAAATTATGGGCAGGCACGAGCAAAGAACAGTTACTTCACACTGCTTGGCGTACCCATTCTCTACCTGCCCTTCGTCACTCACCCGGTAAGCACGGAGACGCGAGAAACCGGGTTGCTGATACCCACGTTCGGTACGTCCTCCACCAAGGGGACGGTGATCGGCGACTCGGTTTACCTGGTTCTCAACCGCAGCGCAGATGTCACCTTCGGGACGCAATACTTCTCCCTCCGCGGCTGGTCACCCAGTGGCGAATTCCGCTATCGTGGCCGGGGGGAGGATTTTGTTTCTGCCCGCGTTACGGCTCTCTTCGACCGAGGGTTGGCTCCCATGTATATCAACCAGGGCGGCCAGGACATCCTGTTCAACGGCCGGCGCGACTTTGACCCGGAAGAGCGCACCCGTGCCGTGGTCACCGGAGAGTATTTGAGCTCGTATGTTTATCGCGAGGCGTTCGCTGAATCCTTCGCCCTTGCCGTCGCCTCCCAGGTAACATCTTCGGCGTTCATCACCCACAATGACGACGGCCTTTCGGCGAGCATTCACTTCGACCGTTATCAAAACTTCGAAGGGATCACACAGGTTGGCAACACTTACTTGACACCACAGATCCGCATTCTGCACCTGCCCAGCCTCGATTTGGACACGGTTGAGCGGCGGCTAGAGGACACGCCGTTGCGATGGAGCGTAGATGGTTCGGCCGCCGGACTGAGCCGCAGTGAGCCAGGGTACGAGAGCGGCACGGTTGGGCGTTTCGATCTTTACCCTCACCTCTCGCTCCCGCTGCATCTGGACGGATGGACCCTACGGCCCGAAGTTGGCGCTCGCGAGACCTTCTATAACCAAAGCCAGATTCCCACCAGCACTACACCGCTACCGGAGAACGCTACGGTGAATCGCTCCGATCTGGAAGCGAGCTTTGAACTGAGGCCGCCGGCACTGGTGCGGGATTTCAAGGCGCCGGCGCTGGAGAAACTTTTCGGCAGCGACGTGCGGCACACGATTGAGCCCGAATTGCAGTACCATTTCGTTGGCGGAATCAACCACTTCTCTTCCATCCCGCGCTTCGACCCGGTGGATATCGCAAGCGATACCAATGAAGTGGAATACTCGTTGACGCAGAGGCTCTTGTTCAAGCATCTGCACCCCAAGCCCTGCAAGAGCGGTGATCTGCCCCCGCCCGTCAATGGGGTCATTTATGTGCCGTGGGCCTACACCGAATGCGGCGGCGACACCAGTGAGTGGATTACCTGGAAGTTAGCCGCAAAGTATTTCTTCGAGCCCTATTTCGGGGGCGCCGTGAGTCCCTTGCGGCGCAACGTGCTCACTACGACGCTCGACCTCACGGGTGTGGGTTTTCTGAATGGGCCGCGTAATACGTCCCCTCTCATTTCACGATTCAAGGTCCGCACCAGCGAACACATGGACCTGGAATGGGATGCGGACTACGACTTCAAGAGCAAACGGCTGGACGCCAGCAATATCTTCGCCGACTACCGCCGGGATAACGTCTTCGGCAGCGTGGGATATTCCACCCTGCAGGCGCTGAATGCCACTTTCACGGCCAACCTGGCCAGTCAAGTGACCAAGTACAACCTGCTACGGCTACTGCTGGGCTTCGGAGCCCCGACCAGGCGCGGGCTGAGCATCGCGGCTAATGCCGGCTACGACCTCACTCAGGATGCCCTGCAGTATGGCGGGGTCGAGACATCCTACAACCTGGATTGTTGTGGCCTGGTTGTCGAATACCGGCGGCTGGCCCTGGGCGCGGTACGGAACGAAAACCAGTACAGCTTCAGCTTCACCCTGGCTGGAGTGGGCGCCGCCGGAAATCTGACTCATTCGGAACGCATTTTCTGATTCCGGTCCGGCCCGGAAAGACGATGCGAGGGCAACTTTGCGGTGAAGAAAAGCTGGACAAAAGCTACCTGTGGCTTCCCCCAAAAGCGCACGGCAAGAGGAGAAATGCTCTAATGGGACTATGGTATGGAAAGGTGGTTGTCTTGTTTGTACGCCGTACCCTGGTTTGGTGCCTGCTCGTTTCTCTGGCCGCAGGCTGCAAGGCTCAGAGTCCCTCCAGCACCGCATCGGCTAGTGCTTCTCCCGTCCCCACTTCTCAGCTCAACCGGAGAATCGAAGTGTTGGTGCGCTCGCAGTTTGACGTGCCTCCGAATGTCGAAGTCACGATCGGGGCGACCAGCAAGAGCGATTTTCCAGGATTTGCTAACCTGCCCATCACTTTTTCCAAGGACGGCAAGCAGTCGGTGGTGAATTTTCTTTTGTCTAGCGATGGCAACACGGTGGCGCGCCTGGAAAGGTTCGACATCAGCCATAACCCCGCAGACACGATTTCCATCCAAAACCGCCCCTTGCGGGGGACGCCCGACGCCAAGGTCACGATTGTCAATTTTGATGACCTCGAGTGCCCCTACTGCGCCCGCATGCACCAGCAGCTTTTCCCGGGCATACAGGACCACTACAAGGGCCTGGTCAAGTTCATCTACAAGGACTTCCCCCTGGTGGAAATCCACCCCTGGGCAATGCACGCGGCGGTGGACGCGGACTGCCTGGCGGATCAGAACGGCGACGCCTACTGGCGGTTTGTCGATTATATCCATGGGCACACGGCCGAGGTCACGGGCGCCGCGCACGATGTCCATGAGGCCGGAAAAACGCTGGATAAGATGGCGCATGACGAGGGCGAGCGCTCCAAGCTGGATTTGGCAAAGCTCGATTCGTGCATCGCCAAGCAGGACGAATCCGTTGTTCGTGCGTCCATGAAACAGGGAGACGGCCTGGGAGTAAGCGGCACGCCTACGTTGTTTATCAATGGCGAGCGCATCTCTGGGGTGCTGCCGGACGCGGAGCTTCACACTGCCATCGACCGGGCCCTGCGAGAGGCGGGCGTGCAGCCCCCCGCCCCGGTAGCGGAAGCGGCGAAGAAACCGGCAGTGCCGCCGCCACCCGCCAAGTAAAGATTTGGATCACGAGGATACGGAACGTTGGAACCAATCGCACTCTCTTATAAGCCCGCCACTGCTTGCGCTTTGATCAGCATCGCCCTATTGAGTGGTGGATTGGCCACCGGCTGCAAGCATAGCTACGGAACGGATGTAGTGGCCACCGTGAACGGGCAGCCGATCCAGCGCTCGGAAGTGGAGAAGGACTACCGCGATAACCTGGGCAACAACAAAGAGCAACCTACCAAGGAACAAGCCGACGCCACGCGGCTGGGTATCCTGAAGCAATTGATCGACGACGAAATTCTGCAGCAGGCAGCAAAGAAGATGAACCTGGTGGCCAGCGATGAAGAGGTCGACGCGAGACTGGCTGAAATGAAGGCGCCTTACACCCAGGAAGAGTTCGACAAGCGCCTGCAGGCCTCGAGCATGTCGTTGGACGATCTGCGCCGCCAGATCCGGCGGTATCTCACTTCAGAAAAACTGATGAACAAGGAAGTGACCTCGCGGATCAACATCACCGATGCGGATATCTCAAACTTCTACCACGCCAACAAGGCTCAGTTCGACTTCATCGAGCCCAAGTACAACATCGCCGACATTGTTGTGACTTCGCAGCCCACCCCGATGCAGCAGGGAGGCAATCTGCAAAACAGCAAAGCGGGCAATGACGTCGAGGCGCGCAGAAAGATCGAAATGATTCACAACCGCCTGGAAAGCGGAGAAGACTTCGCCACGGTGGCCAATAACTACTCGGAAGATACCAGCGATGCCAACAACGGCGGAAACATGGGCTTCATCCCGGAATCGAGCCTGCGCAGCCAAGCGGCCGTCTTTGCCGCGATCTCCCGGCTGCAGCCGGGCCAGATGACGGAAGTCATTCCCTTGATGCAGCCGGGCGCCAAGTCTCCCGCGGGTTACGCAATCTATAAGCTCATCGAGAAGGAGCCAGCCGGCCAGCGCGAGCTGAACGACCCCCGGGTGCAGCAGGAGATTCGGCAGCAACTGCGCGACAGCCGCTCCCAGCTACTGCGAGCCGCCTACTACGAAATCATGCGCGACCAGGCTCACGTAGAGAATCACCTGGCGGAACAGATCTTCAAGAATGGGGCTCAGTGAGAAGGGCTTGATTCAAGCCCCAACATTAGTCGGGACCTTTACGGTACAACTCAAGTCGTGCCCTGATACAAAGCAAAAACACAAAACCAAAGACGTTTTCGACTCGAAACATCATTCGCTTCGAACCAGCGGCGCGACCAAATTCGTTGCCCAGGACTGCGCTCTGGGATATTTTCAGCCGTCCCCGTTCGACAAGCTCAGGGCAGGCTCTACGGGACTGTTCGCAGCCGCAGCTACTCTATATAGAAGCTAATCACCGCGAAGAAAAAGGCGCGTTGAGTGCTGTGGTATCCCACTCAAGCCAAAACCGGGCTTGAATGGGGCACCCAGCCTTAGCTGGCGCACGAGAAGAAGCGATCCAGCCTTTTTCTGCAGCCTGTAAAGTCCAACCCTTATGCGGTCCAGACCGTTTCTGCTGTAGCGGTGATGGTTGCAGAAACAAGCCCCCGGCCGGAGCCGGGGGCTTGTTTCTGGTTCTTGATCGGGGCTACTTGCCCGAGTTGTCCGGCATAGTAATGCCGCCAGGCGTTTGCTGGTTCTTCTTCTCTTCGTTCGCCTTGCGTGTTGCCATGGTCTTGTCACGCCACTGATCGAACAGATCCATGTCCGCCTTGTGTGCGGCTTGGTCACCGCAATCCAGGTCGGCCTTGCGCCGGTAGAGCAAGCTCAGATACGACATGGCGTCATCATACCCGGGACGCAGGTTGATCGCCTGCTGCAACTCCTTGATGCCCTCGTCGACGACGGGTCCGTTTTGTTCGGCCAGCTTCTGGCAGGCGGCCTTGTCCTTGATCATGTCGCCGTTGTCCTGCATCCCGAGACTGTTACGAGTCTGGATCGCATTCCTGTAGGCGACGCGCCAATCGACGACACCGATGGTGTAGTGAGCGACTGGGTCATTCGGATCGACCTCTGTCACCTTCCTCTGCCACTGCTTGGCTTCATCGGTCTTGCCGGTATTCAAGTAGACCGCGGCGATTCCCTTCAAGGCGTTGAGGTCTTTGGGATCCTTGGCCAGCACCGACTGGTAAGCATTCACCGCCAGCTGCGCATTCTTTAGATTCTCAGGAGTGTTTGCGTCCGGAACCACCTGCTGAGCATACGCAGTGGCAAGATACAAAGGAGCGTTTTCCAGCGTCGGGTCAAGCCGTTCCGCATTCTGGAAGTGGTCGATCGCCTCTTCGAACTTGGCATTTTTATATGCCTGAACACCCTTGATCAACTGATCACGAGCCTGCAGCTTGCTGCACCCGGTAACCATGGTCAGCAGCGGCAGGATGGCGACCGCCAGCACCGGAATATATGCGCTTCGCTTCATTCTGGTTCAAATCTCCTTATGACCGCCAGGCTCCGCCTGATCTTGTACGACTCTACGCGGGCCTGCAACTCGAGAGGAAAAAACTCCGCGCTGTGATTGTAATTGGTTTCGGCCTACTGGCAAGTCCCACATAAAAAACAAGGTCCGCGCTTGCCCAGGGGGCAACCGCGAACCGTTCAGTAAAGATCGCTTGGGTGGATCGTGCGTTTTCTTTCGTGAGGCTCATGCAGCAGGGGTCGGGCAACCTTTCCTTCAATGCCAGCATGCTGATATCAGCAGCTTGCTCACAGGGGCCCGACCTGCAACAACACAGCGGGTTTACTGCCCGGCTGCTACCTTTGGCGTGATGAGACCAATGTGGTCCACCCCTGCCTCGTGGCCGATATCGAGCACGTCCGCCACGGCCGAGAAATCCAGTTCCGGATCCCCCTTGACGAACATTACCTTCTCCGCTCGGGTAGCGAAAATGCCTTCCAGTTTATTCAATAGGTCCCCGTGGGAAATGTCCAGCTCATTGATCTTGTAACCGGGCACGCCACCACCTGCACGATGCGTGATCTGGACCACAATGGTGCGGTCATTGTCCTGTTCCTTTTGCGGGTTTTTCGGCGGCTGCGGCACCAGCGCATCGAGTCCCCTCGGGGTGACCGGCGTAATGACCATGAACACAATCAGCAGCACCAGCAAAACATCAATCATCGGGGTCACGTTGATGCTGGCATTGAGCCCGCCACCACCACCTGTATCGAATGCCATTTCGTTCCTCGTTTCACCTGGCCTGGTCTTTCGGCCGGTCTCTCGTTGTTTAGAGCGGTTCTACGATTACTGTGCCCCATCCGGGCTCAGCGAGGTGGGTCTTTTCTTTGGGAAAAGCCCCGTCTGAATCATCTTCACCGGTTACACCCATCGTGGAACCTGTTTAGTCGCGCCGCTTTTACTGTCCGGCTGGTGGCGTAGCGGGTGGCGGCGTAGTCGTTTCTTGCCGGCGATCGGTCAACAGACCTACCTGGTCCACACCGGCCGTACGCACATCGTCAATTGCATCCATGACCGTGCCGTACTGCGCCCGGGCATCCGCACGCATAAAAATCTGCTTGTCGGTCTTGTTCTGCAGCATATCGGCGACCTTGGCGCCGAGGTCTGCCATGGAGATCTGGTTTTGTCCCAAGTACACCTTATTATCCCTGGTGATGGCCACGACAACCGAGTCTTCTTTGTCGGCGTCGGGCATCGAGGTCGGGTCGGTTACTTTCGCCAGCTCGATATTCACTTTATTTTGCAGCATCGGGGTGATGACCATGAAAACGATAAGCAGCACCAGCATCACGTCCACCATGGGCGTGACGTTGATGTTCGAATTAACTTTGGCGCCTTCGTTTCTGACTGAGATTGCCATGTCTTTGCTCCGTGGGTCGAGCTGCTATAGCGTTTTCAGAGTAAGTGTAGCTGCCTGCCCGCACCGACTGTGAAAACGCTCCAGGCTGCCCACCTTCTTTCTGTGTGAGGCCGGTGAAAACCACCAGGTTGGAACGGATTTTACTCTTCCGTTCCAACCGGTGCAGGATTCCCGCTGTGGAGTGATTGGAGTACGCCCGTTTAAGTTAGCGGCGGTGGCTCTGCTTGATGAAGTAGTCGATCAACTCGCTGGAGGAATTGTCCATCTCCACGTCGAAGGCTTCCACCTTGCCGGTGAAGTAGTTGAAGGTCATAACCGCGGGGATGGCCACGAGCAACCCGAAGGCGGTGGTTACCAGGGCCTCAGAGATACCGCCGGCGACTGCACCGATGCCTGAGGTCTTCTGGGTCGCGATCTGTTGGAAGGCGTTCAAGATACCAACCACGGTTCCGAACAGCCCGATAAAGGGGGCGGTGGAGCCGATGGTTGCCAGGCCTCCCAGGCCCCTCTTGAGCTTGGCGTGGACGATGGCTTCAGAGCGCTCGAGTGCGCGCTTGCTGGATTCGATCTGCTCTTCAGTGATCGTGCCGCCACTACCATAGTTGCGGAACTCCTGCAGGCCGGCCGTAACTACCTCGGCCAGATGGGACTTCTTATTGCGGTCAGCAACCTTCACTGCTTCGTCCAGCTTGCCTTCCTTGAGAGCGCCGGCAACCCGGGGGGCAAACTCACGCGACTGCTTGCGAGCCGCGCTGAAGTAGAGTGCGCGGTCGATGATCACAGCCAGCGACCAGATAGACATGATGAAGAGCACTCCGACAACGGCCTTAGCCGCAGCGCCCATATTGTGCCAGAGGTCCATTGGGGAGAAGCCGACGGTCTGCCCTGAATCCTGAAACAGGTACATACCGAGAGCGGCCTGATGGGCGGCGAGTTGGGAGAGGTGAGCGAGAATCACTGAATCTTTCCTCCTACGGAAATACTTCGTTATAGCTCTGAAACAACCAGATGCTAGCACCGTGCAACTTCGGTACGAAATGACCCGAAGTGGCCACAAGGGGAATTGCCGGCTACCACCTTTGGTGGAAGGGGTGCCGGCACATCGGACTATCCACCGAGATTGAAGACGACGTTGACCGTAGTCTCAACTTCGACGGGGTCTCCATTCAAGAGATAAGGCTTGTAGCGCCAGGAGCGGACGGCGTCCAGGGCTGCTTGTTGCAGCATCGGAGGACCGCTGACGACTCTGAGGTTCTGGATCGAGCCGCTCTTGGAAATCGTGGCCTGCAAGACAACGGTTCCCTGAATGCGGGCCGCTTTTGCGATGGCCGGATACTGGGGCGTGACCTTGTCGAGCAGGTTACCAGCCATTACGCCGGATGAGATGCTCAACTTCTTGGGAGCGGCGGCCTTGACCGTCGGCCCGGATCCGATACCACCGAGGATGCCGCCCATGACACCGCCAGGAGTTCCGCCGCCCATGCCTTCCATGCCGGAAACACCAGCCATCGACGGGGGAGCTGCCGACTCCTTGATTTGCTTGATCTCTTTCGGGATCTTGCTTGGCGCCTGCAATTGATTGTCGAGCATCTCAGACTTGATCTTGACCTGGACCGGAGCCTGAGGTGGAGGTGGAGGTGGAGGTGGCGGGGGAGGTGGTGGGGCAACTAGCAGCGTGGCCATCATCTGCGTGGGCAGCGCCTCTGGATGCAATAGCGGCCAGATGATCAGTACAGCCAGGATCAAGGCGTTGACCGCAAAGGTAGCAATCGACCAATACTTACTCTTGGTTTTGAGCTTGCCACCAGACTCCATTAAAGAATCTTCAAACATCGCCTTACCTCGGATATTCGAACTTGTACCAACTTAGACACCAGAGGCTGTTCTTTTGATCCCGAAGGGCTATTGGCATGCGTGGGGTAGCTGTGCAAGGTGTGGAAACTTTCGTCGCTACTCTGTGATACCCAAAAAGTCTGGGGACTTTCAGAACCAGGAGCAAAGCCTCACCCATGTCTAGATGGCTTCGTCCGTCTGATAGATGTCCGAGTGTGACGCAGGCTGGGAGCAGGGGTTGAAAGCCAGTTCCATATCGGTCCTCTACGGCCTTGACCCAAGTGGGCGCTGATACGCGATGGAGTTTTAAGGAAAGCCGCATCTGTCACAGCGAATTACGTACGGGCTGAAGAGTCTGCGTGAGAACTCGAAATAAACGGCAAATCAGAATCAGGCCCGTACCCTTCTAGCGATTTCTCGCAGTCAGCTCAAGCTTTGGCGCGCTTAGCCGAAGGCAGGGCCGCGCCCTTGCCACCTTTGCCGCGCTTGCCCCGCCACTCCTGGTAGGCCACCAGCATGGGCGCCGCCACGGCAATCGAGGAATAGGTGCCGATAAGGATCCCGATCACCAGGGCAAAGGAAAAGCCGTGCAAGACTTCCCCGCCAAAGAGGTAAAGCGATAAAACGGTGAGGAAAGTCAGACCTGAGGTCAAAACTGTCCGGCTCAGGGTCTGGTTTATGCTGCGATTCACCACCGTGGTCAGGGTCTCGCGACGGGAAAGGCGCAGATTCTCTCTTATACGGTCGAAAACCACGATCGTATCGTTCATCGAGTAGCCGATCAGGGTCAGAATGGCGGCGATGACTGTCAGGGTGATTTCCTGGTCGGTTAGGCTAAAGGCGCCCACGGTGATCAAGGTGTCGTGGAAAACCGCTACCACGGCGGCCACACCGTAAATGAGCTCGAAACGGAACCATAGATAGACCAGCATGCCAAGCAGGGAGTATAGCGTCGCCAGCAAAGCCTGTCTGCGCAACAATGCGCCCACCTGAGGTCCGATAATGTCTGCCGCGAAGACATGGAAGCCGGAGAGATAGGCGCCCTGCTTCAACTGGCCAACCACCGCCGGATCAGCCGTCCCGTTCAACTGGTCGATGCTGGTAAAGATGCCCCCAAGGTCGTGGTCGCGGTGATTCAGAATGGCCGCTGCCTGCTGGGCATATTTTTCCGCGGAGCCGGGCGCCGCCCCCAGGTGTTCAGGGTCGGTCTGCTGCAGATACTGGGCCAGCGCTCCCTGGCTCGCATTGTCCAGATCCAGCTTTCCCTGGTTGGCCGCCCCGGCGCCGGAGTAGTTTGCGTTCAGCGCTTGCACTATGGTCTGTCTTCCGATATCGAGGGCCGATTCCCGGGTTTCGTTTAACGCCAGCGAAATAGCTACCTGCTTCTGCGACGCCGTTCCGTAGGGCTGTATACGGCTGTCATGGATGCCGGCGCGGTCCATCGCCTGGCGGATCCGGTCGGGGTCCGGCGTCTGATTGAATTGCACGTAGACCAGCGTGCCACCGCGAAAGTCGATCCCCAACTTGATGCCATGCCAGAAAAGGATCGACAGGACTCCCGCAACACTGAAGACCAGCGAAAAGGCGAGGAAGTACCACTTTTTTCCCAGCCAATCAACGTTAACGCCACGAAATAATTCCACTTGAAAACTCCGCCTTACTGATACGCAACTACTAGCCGATGGAAAGTGCCTCTCCGCGCGGCTTACGCTTGAGGATCTCATCGAAGATGTGGCGCGAGACAAAGACCGCAGTGAACAGGTTTGCGAACAAGCCAAAACTCAGCGTGACGGCAAAACCCTTCACCGGGCCGGTGCCGAAAAGAAACAGGATGAGGGCCGAAACGATGGTGGTCACGTGAGTATCGAGAATCGTCGTCCAGGCATGGGCAAACCCCTGGTCGACCGCCGCCGCAGGGGCCTTGCCGGCGCGCAGTTCTTCCCGAATGCGCTCAAAGATCAGCACGTTTGAATCCACGCCCATACCGATGGTGAGGATGACCCCGGCGATGCCCGGCAACGTCAGCGTCGCTTGGGCATAGCCCATGAAGCCCAGCAGGATCACCAGGTTCAGCATCAGGGCCAAGTCGGCGTTGATTCCGGCTGCGTGATAGTAGATAAGCATGAAGATCATGACCGCCAGCATGCCCACGACCGATGCAAGCACGCCCCTGCGAATGGAATCCGCGCCCAGCGACGGCCCGACCACGCTCTCCTGCAGGTAGTGGATCGAGGCCGGCAGCGCGCCGGTGCGCAGCATGAGAGAGAGATTCTCCGCCTTTTCTTTGCCCAGGCCGGTGATCCGGCCCTGGTCGCGGATGGCCTGCTGGATGTTGGCTGCTTCCTGAACCCGGTTGTCGAGCACGACAGCCAGCTGTTTGCCGATGTTGTTGCTGGTGAACTGGTAGAAGCGGTCGCCGGCGTTGCGGCTCAGAATGAACGTCGCATCCGGCCGGCCATTTTCATCGACTGAGGGCTGGGCATCGCGGAAGTCGTCGCCGGCCACGATGGGAACTCTCTGCAACAGGTAGTACTGACCCTGCAACTCCGGTTCTGTGCCACCGTAGGCCATGACGATATCGTCGGGAGGCACCGTTCCGTTCACGCTCTGCACCGCAGCCTCTTCGGTGGGGAACGGGCCGCCCACCACCAGGTGGATCTCAAGGCGGGCGGTCGACTGGATAATGTCGCGCACCCGGCTCAGGTCGTCTACGCCCGGCAACTCGACCAGGATCTGGTTGGTGCCCAAGTTGTATTCCTGGATGGTGGGCTCGGTGACTCCCAAGGCGTTGATGCGGGTGCGGATGGTGTCGATCGACTGCTGCACAGCACGCTCCTCGATCGACTGCACCTCGGTCGGCTTCAGGGTGAGCGTCCAGCCGTTGTTGGCCTCCGATGCCACGGTGTACTGCGCTCCGTAGCGGGAATCCAACAGGTTGCGCACATCACTAGCTTTGTCCGCAGGCGTTCCCTGAATCTCGATCACCTCCGGCCGCTTGGGATCGGGTTTTAGCACCGAGCGGGCGGGGAAGCCGCCCTGCTGCAAATCGGCCTGGATGCGGGCGACCGCGTTATCCGTCTCCGCGCTCACCGCTTCATTCACCATCACCTGCAATACCAGGTGGATGCCGCCTTTGAGGTCAAGACCAAGGTGGATACGGTCGGTCAACGCCGTCTTCCAGGCAGACGGGCCTATGCCCTTCGGAATACCGAAGATACCAAAGACGAACACGAGAAGAACGGCAACGATCAGGAGGGTTTTACGCATGGGAGTCGCAATCAGGTTTTCCGCCGGGCTTACCGTCTGCCCGCGAAATACGGTTATTTAGCTTCCTCTTGGTTAGTCGTCACGGAAGCGATAGCACTCTTGATGACTTCGATCTTGATGCCGTCCGGTGGGACGCGCAGTTGCACCGCGTCCTCCTTGATCGAGAGGACGGTTCCGCGCATACCGCCGGTGGTGGTGATGCGATCCCCAGACTTCAGCGCCCCCAGCATCTCTTGCCATTGCTTCTGCTTCTTCTGGTTAGGGCGCACCAGCATCAGGTAAAAGACGGCAATGATCAAGACGAAGGGGAGAAAGGTCACCAGGCCGGGGGGAATGACGGGAGCCAGTAACAAGGGGGTGAAGGTCAACGTACCATCCTCTAATTATTTCTATTCAGCCTTCTACTACAGCCTATCTGGCTCAGTTTGTCTACTGGATGAAGAGGGTGAGGACGCCGGAGGGGCCGCTTCCCGGATTTCCTGTACGCTGCGCCGGACACAAACTTCCACAGGAAATCCGGGCTCAGACAACACGCTCGGGGCGCCCACGCACGCAGGCCAGCAGCGCGGGAAGGGTATCCGTCGCAATAGCATTTCGTACCGATCGCATTGTATCAAGGTAGAAGGCCAGATTGTGCAGGGTGTTAAGCACTCCGGCGAGCGGTTCCTGGGCCGCCATCAGGTGGCGCAGATAGGCCCGGCTGTAGCGGCGGCAGACCATGCAGCCGCACTGTGGATCGGGTGGTTCCGGATCCTCGGCAAAGCGGCGGTTTTTTATGTTGAGCCGGCCCCCGGAGGTGAACAGCAGGCCGTGCCGGGCAGCGCGGGTGGGTATGGTGCAGTCCATCATGTCCACCCCCAGCGCAGCGTACTCCACGATTTCATCCGGGTAGCCAACGCCCATGACATATCTCGGCTTGTCCGCCGGCAATAGAGGCAGCGTGCTTTCGATGATCTCCCGAGTCAGCGGCCGGGGCTCGCCCACGCTCAGGCCGCCGATAGCATAGCCGGGGAAATCCATGGCGACCAGTTGCTCGGCGCAGTCGCGGCGCAGATCCGGATACATGCCGCCCTGCACGATGCCAAAGAGAGATTGGCCGGCATTTGCATGCTGGTTGAAGTGCTGCCGGCTGCGCCGGGCCCAGCGCAGGGTTAGTTCGAGCGATTGCCGGGCGCGGGCGCGCTCCGCCGGATACTCGGTGCACTCGTCGAAGGCCATTACGATATCGGCGCCCAGGGCCATTTGCACGTCCATCGAGTGCTCGGGGGAGAAGAAATGGGAAGATCCATCGAGGTGGGAGCGGAATTGCACGCCTTCTTCGCTGATCTTCCGCAGCTGATTGAGGCTGAAGACCTGGAATCCCCCGGAATCGGTAAGCATGGGACGCGGCCAGGCGATGAAGCGGTGCAGCCCACCCAGCCGGCGGACCAGCTCATGACCCGGCCGCAGGTACAGGTGATAGGTGTTGGCGAGAATGATCTGCGCATCTAGCTCTTCGAGCAGATGCTGGGGGATCGCCTTGACTGACCCGGCGGTGCCTACGGGCATGAACGCCGGAGTCTGGACCTGCCCATGAGGCAGCGTCATGGTCGCCCGCCTCGCCTGCCCACTGGCGGCTTCTATCTGAAAAGCGAGAGACACAGGAGTGATTCTATCTTCAAGCGATTTTGTAGGTCCGGGCTTTAAAAGCCCCTGGGATTGCCGGCGCTAAAGCGCATGATCATTTTCAAACTCTTTCCCGCCAACGCTGAAGCGTTGCTTCCCTCTGCTAAAGCAGAAGGCTATGCTTTCGCGTAGTTTCTCAAAGGCTCCGATGGGCCGCACACGACCCGCTTTGAGGTCCTCGTATCCGCGCCGAATACCTTCTACCGCTTCCTGATGGTCTTGGCATTCCCATGCCAAATATTCAGCGAGTGCACGATCGATTTCCATGCTTCGAGGTTAGGAACCTGACGAGACTGTGTCAATTGATTTCCCCCAGCTGGAGTTGGCAGCCAACTTGCGCACGGCGGAGAGGCGATTCTCGCCTTCGTCCGGCAGCAGGGCCATTAGCTCGGCCATGGTTTGGTTGCGCTGCGGGTGGCGAAGCTGGG
This sequence comes from uncultured Acidobacteriaceae bacterium, assembly GCA_963711525.1. GTDB lineage: Bacteria > Acidobacteriota > Terriglobia > Terriglobales > Acidobacteriaceae > PALSA-350. The sequence goes on from CAVQEO010000005.1 coordinate 141,589, forward strand.
GAGCGATTTCGACTAGGGGCGCCAGCACGAAGCGGCGCTGACCCAGCTCCGGGTGCGGTAAGGACAGCTCGTCAGTGGCCACGATGCAGTCCCCCAACAACAGCAGATCAAGATCCAGCGTGCGTGGACCCTTCAACGGACCACGGCCGCGATCGCGGCCCAGCTCCCGTTCGATGGCCAGTAATTCCCGCAATAACGGCAGCGGCTCCAATTGCGTCTCCAGCGCCACCGCCGCATTCAGGAACGCAGGCTGATCGTGGTAACCAACGGGCTCTGTTTCGTAGAGCGAAGACAGCGCCAGCACCCGTCCAAGGCTGCGCAGATGATCGACGGCGGAGGACAGCGCCTGCTCGCGGTTGCCTAAATTGGAGCCGAGCGCAATGTAAGCCGTAGGCATCGAAGTGGCCCTAGAATACAGCTCGAGATCGCAGGTCGCGGTAGGATGCCCCTATGCGCATTGCCTTCTTTGGGGGCACCTTCGATCCGCCGCATCGCGGCCACATCGCAATCGCCCGGGCGGCGATCAAGCGGCTGGCGCTTGACCAAGTGCTGGTCGCGCCCGTCGCTACCCAGCCGCTGAAAGGCGGCGGGGGCCACTCCAGCTTTGCGGACCGGTTAGCCATGGTCCGGCTGGCAGTGGCGGGCGAGCCAGGGCTCATCGCAAGCGATGTGGACGCTCGTCTGCCCGGCGGCCGGCCAAACTACACCTTTGAGACGCTGCAGCGGTTACGGAATCAACTGCAGCCTACAGATGAACTATTTTGCCTGCTGGGCGCCGATTCCTTACTTACTTTGAGGCGTTGGCACCACTGCGCCGAGCTGCTGCTCTTTTGCGATTTCATTGTGGCCGGCAGACCCGGATTTTCTCTTGAACAAATAAACGCCGCGCTGCCCAAAGGCGTGCAAAACACGGGCGAGGTTCGCGAAGCCGGGTTCACCCGCTTTACCCTCGCAGGACCTTCGGGCCAGAGCGCGGAGCTGTTTTTGTTGGCCGACCTGGACCAGGACATCTCCGCCACGGAAATTCGCGCCGCCCTGGCTGAAGGCTCTGAGCTCGAAACGGTACTCGCGCCCACGGTGGCCGAATACATTCGTTCCCACGCACTCTATCGGCCCGATACCGCCCGGGATACCATAGAGGCTGCTGACAATATCGGCAAGAGCAAGGAGATTTGACCCGACCGAATGGCAACGACGGAAACGCGCCGCATGGTTTTGGCCGCCGCGGAGGCTTGCGAAGACAAGAAGGCTGAGGATACCCGTATTCTCGAGCTCGACGCCGTGGACTCCGGCTTCACCGACTTTTTTCTGATCTCGAGCGGATCGAACGAACGCCAGACGCAGGCAATCGCCGAAGAGATTGAAACGCGTCTAAAGCGGGATTTTCAGACCTACCCCAACTCCGTAGAGGGACGGCGGCAGGGCGAATGGATTTTGATGGACTATGTCGATTTCGTTGTCCACATCTTCCTCACAGAGAAGCGAACATACTACGACATTGAGCGGCTAAGAAAGTCGGCGCAAACCGTTGACCTTGAGCAATTGAAAGCCATGCTGGTGGAAAAGACAGCGGTGGCGCGCAACAAGCCGGCGAAAAAAGCGGTGGCTGTCAAAAAAACCGCGGCAAAGAAGACCACTGCAGGCCGCAAATCCGCGGTAAGGAAAGCGGCCAAACGGCCTGAATAGACACCTGTTTCAAATACGCATCGGCATGATCACGTAACGGTACTTGAAGTCATCAGACGCATCTTCCGGCCGCACCTGGCCGGCCGATTGGGCGTCTTTGAATTCCAGCCGGACTTCGCCGCTCGATCCAACCGCTTTGAGAAAATCAATCAGGTAGGTCGAGTTGAAGCCGACCACGATGGGGTCGAAGCTATAGGGAGTTTCGATGGTGTCTTCCGATTCGCCGGATTCAGTCGAAGAGGAGGAGATCTTCATCTCGTTCTGTTCCAACCGGATCTTGATGGCGCCGGATCGTTCATCGGCGAACTGCGCGACACGCTGGATAGAACCCATCAACTCTTCGCTGCGGACTACCACAAATTTATTGTTATCCCGCGGCAGCACTGCTTCGTAGTTGGGAAATTGACCGGTTAGCTTGCGTGTGGTGAGCACGCGGTGGCCGAGACGGAAGAACAGAGTATGCTCGTCGTCGAAAAAGTCCAGGAACTCACCGTCGGTATCGGCGAGTAGCGACTGCAACTCAGCCAACGCCTTGCGCGGAATCAAGGTCTTCTTTTCTCCGCTGATATTTTGTAGCGTTTCGCCCGTCTTTTCGATGTGCGCCAGGCGGTGACCATCGGTTGCCACCATGGACAGAGACTCCGCCTTCAAAATCAGCAGCGCGCCGTTGAGGGTATAGCGCGATTCCTCGTTGGAGATAGCGAAGATGGTCTTGGAGATCATGCCTTTGATGGAGGCGGCAGCCAATTGCGTCAAGCCCGCCTCAGGAAACTCTGGTACCTGGGGAAAATTGGCGCGCGCCATGCCCACCATCTTGGTGTTGGAGCGGCCGGAGCGAATCTGCACCCAGTGGTTCTCCATAAGCTTGATGGAGATATCGCCATCGGGCAGCAGTTTGACGTAGTCGAAAAGTTTGCGCGCGGGAATGGTGCAAGCACCAGGCTTTTTTACTTTCGCCGCGCAGGAGGTCCTGATGCTCTGATCCAGGTCAGTGGCCGTGATGGTGAGGCGGTCGGCGCGGCTCGCATCGCCGTCGCCCGACCCGGCCTCAAGCAGAAAATTGGAGAGGATAGGGATCGTCGTCTTCCGCTCAACGACGCTCTGCGTTGCACTTAGCTCACGCAGCAGGTCCTGGCGGCTCACGGTGATCTCCATCGTTGCTGCTCCCTGTGCAACCGGTCTCTCCTGCTCAACGCCCGCGCTAAGCATGATATTTGCCCCCTTGTCGGTTTGACTCACTCTACACCACCCCCAAGCCTCATGAAAATCTTAAGCGCGTTGTTCCTGTGGATTCCCGGTCTGAAATAGAAACAACGGGGACGGCAAAGATCGCGACTACTATAAAAAGCCTTAAAAATATATTCCTTGTTAGTAGTAGTAACCGTTGACGCCGGAAAAGTGGAAAGAAGGCCGGAAACCAAGCGGATGGCGTGGATGAAGACCCGCCCGGTTTTAGAAAACTGGACGCTCGCAAAATGAAAAGCAGGAAGACCGGTGAATATGTTCGAGTTGCGTCCCGCCTTCCCCACGGTGTGCACAGCGTCGGCGCTGGAGGCTGTGGAAAGCGGCTGCCGCGAGTGCAAAGCGCGGTCAAATGCAGTCCCGGTGCGGGTGGCGAAGAACCTGGGTTTGCACAAGGCATCCATAGTGGTGCATTCACGGAAGGGGTCTCATTTGGGATTGACCTCTTGAGGATTGCCTGAGGGCGCTTTCACCCAGACCTCCTGATGGCGGTCGTCGGAGAAGGTGAGCCCGGTGACGCTGCCGTCAGGACCCTTCTCAAATGTGATGCGCGTGGTGCTTCCGCTGGGATAAAAAAACCGGTTGGGAAGCTCAGGCAATAGTTCCGTCTGGTCGCCCGTTCGGTTCCGGGCCATTAACTTGTTGCCTTGCCGGAAAACAGTCAACTGGGTCACGCCGGCATCGACATATTCCCCCTGGTAAGCGTTATAGAGACTGAGATCGACGTGAATCGGCAGAGGATGGATGGGGATGATTCGCTTCTCGGCATACGGCTTGGTGGTGGCGATATCGGAAAGCCGATGAGCGAGAAACCACAGCGGCAGTTGCGGGTCAAAGTAGGCCCGATCCCAGGCGTTGTGATGGTAGTTCGCGTATTCCCAAAAGCGGACGTTTCCGCCCGCGGCGCTGAGGGCTGTATACATGATCTGTGATTGAGCCGGAGAGACCACGGGATCATCCGCGCCATGAAAGATCCACACGGGCGTGCGGCCGATGGCTTTGACGTATTCCGGGACAAGTTCAGGCTGGTGCCAGCGGCCGGGGGCGTAGGACCAGTAGATGCCTCCGGAGACCGGAGCTATGGCGGCAAAGCGGCCGGGATAATCCTTGGCAATCTCCCACACCCCATAGCCGCCCAGTGACAGGCCGGTGAGATAGAGACGCTGGGGATCGCCGTGGAACTCTTTTACCTCAGCATTCAGCGCACCCATGGCCATCGTCATGATGTCGGGATCAGTCCAGTGATGATGGTTGTAGGGGACCTGGGGCATCACCACCACAAACGGCCAGCGTTCATAGTGGGAACGCAGCGCGTTGGGCAGGCCTACCTGGGTCTCGTCAAGGCCATCGGAGCCGCGCTCCCCGGAGCCGTGCAGAAACAGGATGACCGGCCACTTCTGTTTGGGGGTCCAGTCCATCGGAAGGTAAACCACATAGTGATAGACGGTGCCATTGACGGTAATGCTCCGGTTGAGAAATCCGGTGTCCTGCTGGCGGGCGTAGGCGGGCGAACCCAACGGCGGGACCGTGCCGAGGAGCAATCCTATGAACAAATAGGCTGCCAAACGAGCCACGCGGCGCGGTGAGCCGAAACAAAACATAGACAACATGAGCATACCGGGAGCGCCCAAACCAGGGAAGGCAACTCCTCACGGTTTGGAGGGAGAGGTGAGGCAGGAGTAATGAAAAAGGGCGGGTTGATGGTTGTGTTATCCCACTCAAGCCAAAACGAGGCTTGAATGGGGCACCCGGTCCTATGTTGCCGATACAGGCTTAACCGTTGAGGGTTTCCAGGAGCTTGTTGATGGTGCGGTTGAGATCTTTGTCTGCGCGACGCTGCTCATCGATCTTGGCGATGGAATGCATGACGGTGGTGTGGTGCTTGCCGCCGAACTGCCGTCCAATCTCGGGGAGCGAGGCCTCGGTCATCTGCTTGGCCAGATACATGGCAATCTGACGGGGAACGACTACGGAGCGGGAATTATTTTTCTGCTTCAGCTCGGCTACGCGCATGCCGAACTGCTCGGAGACGGCACGCTGAATCGCTTCGATCGTGATCTTGCGCACCTGGGTATCGATGAACTGCTTGAGGCACAGTTGGGTGGTGGGCAGGGTAAGCTCGGCGCCGTTGAGGCGGCACCAGGCCAACAGCCGCACCAGCGCGCCCTCGAGCTCGCGCACATTGGTGCGCACATTGGAAGCAATGAAGAGGGCGATATCGGTGGGCAGCAAAACGTGCTCACTCTCCGCCTTCTTCTGCAGAATGGCAACCTTGGTCTCCAGGTCCGGGGGCTGAATATCGGCAATCAATCCCCACTCAAAGCGGCTGCGCAGCCGGTCCTCGATCTCCGGTAGTTCCTTTGGAGGGCGATCGGAGGCGATGACAATCTGCTTCATGCTCTCGTGCAAGGCGTTGAAAGTGTGGAAGAACTCTTCCTGGGTGCGCTCCTTTTGGGCCAGGAATTGGATGTCGTCAATGAGCAACAGATCGACGGAGCGAAACTTGTCGCGAAAGCTCGTCATTTTGTCATAGCGGAGCGAGTTGATCATTTCGTTAGTGAATTTCTCGCTGGAGACATAGCAGACGGAGCATTGCGGCTGGCGCTTCTTAACCTCGTGGCCGATGGCGTGCATCAAATGGGTCTTGCCCATGCCGACACCGCCATAGATGAAGAGCGGGTTGTAGGCTTTCGACGGGCGTTCGGCAACCGCCTCGGAGGCCGCGCGGGCAAACTGGTTGCCATTGCCGATGACGAAGGCCTCGAAGGTATAGCGCGGGTTGAGCTGCGCGGCTGTGGTCCAGTCAAACTTGGCCTGCTGGGGCGCCGGCATGGGCGCTCCGCGATTGCCTGCGCGTTGCGCGCCGGCGGAGTGGGAAGGGACCGGTGCGAACCCTCCATCCTGACGCACCCTGACGGCGGCTGGATCCTCCTGGGGGATGACAAAGGAGACGTCATCGAACTCCAGGTGGAAAGCGTCAATGGCTTCCTGAATGAGGTCGCCATAGCGGTCGCCTATGTGCTGGAACTCGGGTGTGGGAACCCGCACAAAAAGCATCCGGCCGGTGATGTGGCTGAAGCGCGTGGGCTTGAGCCAAGTATCAAAGGATTGCCGGTTGACCTTTTTTTCGAGTGCACCCAGTATCCGTGCCCATGGGTTGGGTACGGCGGGGGCGGTGGCGACAAAAGACATACGCTTCCTTCGTTCAACGCCGACTGCCTGATACCTTCAGCAAAGTGCAAAGCAGCAAATTCACACCGATACCAGCTGTGCGTGCTGTTGCTGCTCCTGTGCTTAGGAACTGCTTTGGGGGATATAAGCCCCTTCGCGAAAGTATCCAGATCGAAAGATCAGGTAGTGTGGACGTGCAGAAAATCAATCTTGATCGGAGCCGATACTAGCACAGTTACAAGGCCGTGCAACCCCTCATTCCGGGCAAAAATTTCTTTCTTTCCGGAGTTGCACCATGAGCAGTGAAAGGAGCAGTGAAAGCGATCGCTTTTGGGCATCTGCAGGATTGTCGCGCTTTGCTCTTTGGCATGAATCCGTTATACTTAAAGCTTGCCTTCAGGCAGAAATTTTAGTGAGATCAGGAGCGCAGTGTTATGCCCAAGCGCACATTCCAACCGAACCGCCGCCATCGGGCGAAGACACACGGCTTTTTGACGCGCATGAAGACCAAAGCGGGAGCAGCGGTGCTTTCTCGCCGCCGCGCCAAGGGGCGCAAGCGCGTTTCAGTGAGTGCCGGGTACCGCGACTAGCCAGCTCAGCAGTAGCCTGGATTTCCTGTACGAGGCTCCAAACAAGTTCGGGTGTGCGACTTTCTTTAGGGAAAGCCGCATGAAGTTCGCCAACGCCAACAATCTTGACCGGAAAATCTGGGTGATCGGGTGAGCCTTCTAACCCAAAACGACGCTCGGCTGCGAAAGCACGCTGACTATCAACGCGTGTACCAGCGGAGCCGCAAGCACTTCTCGCACTCCATGACATATTTTTTCGCGGCGCGGACATCGACTCCGCCCGTTGGTCCGCGCGTCGGGCTGACTGCCGGCCGGGTTCTCGGCAAGGCCGTGGAGCGCAACCGGATCAAGCGGCGCATGCGCGCAGCGGTGCGGTTAAACCTGCGCTTGCTGACGCGAGACGTCGACGTAGTACTGCATCCCCGGCGAACGGTTTTGACCGCGGAATTCGCCGGCTTGCAAAGCGAAGTATCGAGGATCTTTGCCGTGGTGGAGAAAGCCGGGGAGAAGCGGGATGGGCGTTCCTGAAGTCTATGGCCGCTGGGTCTCACCGCTGCTCCACTCCGTCAGCGGCGTTTCGGGTGCGTGCCGCTTTCAGCCGACATGCTCTGAATATGCCATGACTGCTGTCGCCCACCATGGAATGCTGCGGGGTGCGGTGCTCGCAGTGTGGCGAGTGCTGCGCTGCAATCCTTTCGGCCGGGGAGGCTTTGATCCGGTTCCGGGCACTTATCCCGTAGCCCCGCCACAGGCCCAACCCCAGCCGCTTCCGCACAGATGACCCCCGCCATTTACCATAAGACTGTGGCTCCAGGCGTGTTTGTCGCGGGATGCCGCAAGATCGTCCGATCGACAGGAACTTTCTTTGGCCGAAATACGCAATCCTAATCAGCCGGGTGGCGGTGGGCAGGACTCACGCACTCTCCTCATCTTCTCCATAGTCTTTGTTTTGATCTTTCTCGGCCTGCAATACTTTGGGCCGAAGAAAAAGACGCAACCGGAGACTCCGGCTCAGGTGGCTTCGACTTCCGCGTCCAAGGCGCCGCTTCCTCCGGCCCCCGCAGTGACCCCTGGCTCCGCCATGACCGCTATGACCGCTATGACCGCCCGGGGCGCTGGGTCGGCCAAGGCGACCGCCGACGCGGTGGTTGCCGCCGCCGAAACCACCACGGTGGTGGAGAACGAGCTGTACCGGATTACGTTTTCCAATCGCGGCGGCCAAGCCGTCTCCTGGATTCTGAAGAAGTACAAAGACGACGCGGGTAAGCCTCTGGACCTGGTCAACCCAAAGGCAGCGGCCAAGGTTGGGTATCCCCTCTCGCTGTGGACTTACGATGCAAGCTTGCGCAACCAGCTAACGCAGGCGTTGTATGTGCCGTCGGCTGTGGGCACGTTGAATGCTCCCGCCACGCTTACTTTTACCTACTCCAACAACGGCCTCGAGGTGAAAAAGGTCTTCACCTTCGATTCCACCTACGTACTGCATGTGGATGTGACAGCCACCGATCATGGGAGCCCGGTCGCCGCGCTGGTGGCATGGCCGGGCGGATTGGGCGATCAGGAGACACTGCCCGACTATGCACAGTCGCAGTTCGACACCATGCAGGGCGGCAAGAACGAGAATCAAGCGGCAAAAAAGATTTCGGGTGGGGGCACCATCCCTGGGCCTTTCGAGTGGGCTGGAGTCAGCGACCTCTCCTTCGCGGCGATTTTCCTTCCCGACGACCCATCGCAAACCTTGCTGGTTGGTCTGCACGATTCGATCGATATCCCGCGCCATGGCAAAGCCGATCAGACGGACTCCGCGCCGGTGCTCGGGGCCGCGATGGGGGCGAACTCCGGGCACACCAGCATGCGCCTCTTCGCTGGTCCCAAGGTGCTTGATGTGCTGGCCTCTGTACGCGCTACGGCCAATGGCGGGCAGACTGGGCCCAGTCTCGAACCAGTGGTGGACTTCGGTTACTCAGGCATCATCGCCAAGCCGTTGTTCCTGGCTTTGCGCTGGGTGCATGAACATATTGTCTCCAACTGGGGCTGGGCCATCCTGGTTCTTACCCTGGTGATCAACCTGGCCATGCTGCCGACGCGCATCCAGATGATGAAGTCCGCGCTGAAGATGCAGCGCATCCAGCCGGAGATGAACGCAATCAAGGAGAAGTTCAAAAAGTACAAGGCTACCGACCCTCGCCGCGCGGATATGAACAAAGAGATGTTCGACTTGCAGAAGCGCGAGGGCGTAAACATGTTTGGCGGCTGCTTGCCCATGCTGGTGCAGTGGCCGTTGCTCTTCGCGTTCTATCGCATGTTGCTGCATACGATCGAGCTGCGCCAGGCGCCCTGGTTGTGGATTCACAACCTGGCCGCTCCCGACCCGCTGCACATCCTGCCCATATTTTTCATCGTGACCATGTTCCTGGTGCAGTATCTGACCCCATCGCCGGGGATGGACCCTACGCAGCAGAAGATGATGGCTTTTACGATGCCTGTCTTTTTCGGTTTCATGACCTGGAATCTGAGCTCGGGTCTGGCGCTTTACTGGGCCTTCGGCAACGTGATCAACGTGATCCAGCAGGCGATCATGAACCGCACCGGTATGGGCAAGCAGATGCGCGACATCGCTGCCAAGCGAGCGGCTAAAAAGAGCGGCGGCAGCGGCCGGCAGATGGTCCGCCGGTAGAAACTTTGCTGGGGCTTCCCCCGGATTTTCTGTTGATTTGGTGGCGTCTGCGAACTCCATGCGGCTTTCCTTACTGAAAGCCGCACACTGTGGTCGTTGGTGAGTGCCGCTTAGCAGGAAATCCGGGTCGCCCGTCTTTTCTGGCCCAGGTCCGCTCCACGGCACGCCGGGACAGGCGGTGCGAACGTTGAGGGGCACCCGTCCAGACAAAACGACCGCGGTTTGGGACCACCATCTGTTGGCTGCTGGTATAGAGCCCGGACTCAAAGCGGGCGGAGTTACTTGCGACAGGGTTCAGCGCCCGCGAGGCTGACTTCCCTGCACGCAAGTGCGATACTAAACCGATGCCGATTGTCGACCACGCGGCTGCAGCTCAGAAGATTGCAGCATTCCTCAAGACCCTTACCACCACCGGCGCCCTGCGATTGAAGTACCGGATCATCGCGGGAGCGGGAGCCCGTGATCCTGACGGCCTCGAAGCCCGCGAGATTTACGTGGAGATGTCCGGGCCGGACGCCGTCCTCCTGACTCAGCGCGGAGGCGAGCTGCTGCGGGCGTTGGAACACATCGCGGCCAAGATCGTGCGTCTGGAAGCGGAAGAACACGACACCATTTCCTTCGACGCCAATTCCTTCAAGGCGCTGCGCGCGCGGGAGCTTAAGCTGTCTGCGGAGACGGCGGCGGAGCGGGTCCGCAGCACATCCCAGCCTTACAGCTTTGCCCCCATGAGTTCGCGGGAACGCCGCATGCTGCACCTGGCCTTCCGCGATTTCGCCGATCTTGAAACCGAGAGCAGTGGCGAAGGCTTGCGGCGGTTCGTGGTGGTCTATCCCAAGGGTGCGGAGCGTCCACGTTCCCGGCCGCGAGCTCCTGAGTTTGGCAACACTGGGGCACGTCCGTCGCGGCGCAACTCGCCGGTCTAAAAGGATCGTGAGGCTCCATGCAGCCCGATCCCCATGTGGTTTACCAGAACGAAACCATCGTTGCTATCGCGACGCCACCCGGTCGCGGCGGTATCGGCATCGTACGGCTCTCTGGGCCTGAGGCGAGCCGGATTGCCGACCCGATGCTGCGGTTGCGCAACCCCCTGGTCCACGCGCAAGCTCGCTTTGCGGATCTGCTGGACCTCGAGACCCAGGAAAAGCTGGACGAGGCGGTAGTGACATTTTTTGCCGCGCCCCATTCTTATACCGGCGAAGATGTGCTGGAAATTGCGGCGCACGGTTCACCGGTGGTTCTGGAGACGCTGGTACGTCAGGCACTCGAGGCGGGGGCACGCCTGGCGGCTCCGGGCGAATTTACGCAGCGGGCATTTTTGGGTGGCCGCATCGATCTGACCCAGGCCGAAGCGGTGCACGACCTGATTGAAGCGCAGACGCTTTACCAGGCACGGGTGGCTGCGCAACAACTGCATGGCGCGCTTTCGCGGCGCATCAAGCCCATCAAAGAAGGGCTGGTGGCGCTGATTGCTCTGCTCGAAGCCGGTATCGATTTTGCGGAAGATGATGTGGATGTGCTGCCCGGCGCCGAGATCCGGAACAGGATCGAGGAGATTTGCGGTCTGCTGCAGCCGGTTGCGGGCAGTTTCGCGCGCGGGCGTATTGTGCACGCGGGGTTGACGCTGGCCATTGTGGGGCGGCCGAACGTGGGAAAATCTTCTCTCTTCAACCGCATCGTGCAGCGGGAGCGCGCGATTGTTACCGCGACTCCGGGGACGACGCGCGATCTGGTTACGGAGCGTGTTTCGCTGGGTGGAATTCCGGTTGAGCTGGTGGATACCGCGGGCATGCGTGAGGCCAGCGACGAGGCGGAGCAGATTGGCGTTCGCAAATCGCGCGAGGCGTTGGCGGATGCGGACATGGTGCTGCTGGTGCTGGATGCTATGGCGTTGCCGGCCCAGGAAGAGTTGGAGCTGCTGGCAACCCTGGCGCAGCGCCGGGCGCTGGTGGTGGTTAACAAGAGTGACTTGGCGCACCCGCCGGCTGCCATGGAAGAGGCGCTGGGCTCGCTCGGCTTGCCAGTTGTACACACCTCCGCTCTCAGCGGCGAAGGAGTGAGTGAGCTGAAGCAGAAGATGCTGGCAATGGTAGGCGACCGAACAGTGGAGACGGAGAACGGAATGCTGACCAGCCTGCGCCAATACCAGGCGGTAACGGCGACGCTGGAATCGCTGGGGGCTGCGCGTGTGGCGGCCGGAGAAAACATTCCCCACGAGATGGTGCTGTTGGATCTGTACAGTGGGCTCCGGGATCTTGACTCGCTCACCGGGGAGACCACCAGCGACGATATTCTGAACCTGATCTTCTCCACTTTCTGTATTGGGAAGTAAGTAATCTCAACTCGCTGGCCGGCCACCGAGGCATCCCCGGGGTCTGAAGAGAAAATAAGGCGCCTCTGGAGCCGCCGAGCAGGCTGCAGGTATATTGGCTGATAGCCGCAAACAGGTGGAACACCATCTTAGGAGATTTCCTGCATGTCGCTCACGATTACAGGCCTCTCGAAGACCTATCCCAACGGGGTGCAAGCGCTTAAAAATATTTCGCTCACCATCGGCAATAACATGTTCGGCCTGCTGGGGCCTAACGGCGCCGGCAAGAGCACGCTGATGCGCACCATCGCGACCCTGCAGGAACCCGACAGCGGAACGATCTTTCTGGATGGAATCGACGTCCTCAAAGAAAAGAATGCGGTACGCCAGACGCTCGGCTACCTGCCCCAGGAGTTTGGTGTTTATCCCAAGCTCTCGGCCGTCGATATGCTCTCCCACCTTGCCGTGATGAAAGGCATCACCCAGGCGGGCGAGCGCAAAGAGATGGTCGAAGCGCTGCTGCACCAGACCAACCTTTGGGCCTTTCGCAAGAAGGCGCTCAGCACCTATTCCGGCGGCATGAAGCAGCGCTTTGGCATCGCGCAGGCTCTGCTGGGCAAGCCACGCCTGATCATCGTCGACGAGCCCACCGCCGGCCTCGACCCGGCCGAACGCAATCGCTTTCTGAATCTGCTCTCCTCGATAGGCCGCGACATCACAGTGATCCTCTCCACGCATATCGTTGAAGACGTGCGCGAGCTTTGCCCACGCATGGCCATCATCTCGGCCGGCGAGTTGCTGCTCGAAGGCGCTCCGGAGGAAACTCTTCAGGCTCTGCAGGGCAAGATATGGTCGAAGGTGGTCACCACCGATGACGAACTGCGCGCGCTGGAGACGCAACTACGCGTTGTCTCCAGCCATTTGATCGCCGGCCAGCACGAGATTCGTGTGTACGCCGAAGGCTCTCCAGGCGATGGTTTCCGTCCCGTCGACGCAGGGCTGGAGGATGTTTACTTCCTTAACCTTTCCAGCCCGTCCGTACCTCAACCGGTCCACTAGTCCCAAGGAGATCTGCGCATGGCCCTCTTTTGGGAGTTCTTCGTATTCGAGCTCAAGTTCCGGTTAAAGAGCTTATCCACCTACGTGTACTTTTTGCTGTGGTTCCTGCTCAGCTTTCTTGCCATAGCAGCGGAAGACTTCATCAACACGGGCAACGGCAAGCAGCTGCTGAATGGCCCATTCTCCACCACTATTCTCTATACCTTCTTCACCCTGTTCGGAACCATCATCATTGCCGCCATCTTCGGCACCTCGATACTGCGCGACTTCCAACGCGACACCTTCCAGCTGATTTTTACCAAGCCCATTACCAAGTTTGCTTATCTCGGAGGCCGCTGGGCAGGATCGTTCGTCACCTGCGTCTTTGCCTTCTCTGGAATGGTCTTCGGCGAAATGGCCGGGACGCTTGCCCCCTGGGCGGATCACACCCGCATCGCCAGCGGTCACACCTGGTGGTATTGGCAGCCGTTCCTGTTCATCGTGGTCATCCAGATCTTCTTTCTGGGCTCGTTGTTCTTTATGGTCGCGGCGCTATCTCGCAAGATTTTCATCGTGTATCTGCAGGGCGTCGCCGTCTTCATGCTCTATCTGATCGCCAACGCGATCTTCGCCGCAACTCGCTCCCTGGAACACTTTTGGTCCGGCATCCTGGACCCGGTCGGCCTGCAGTTGGCCGACGTGCTCGCGCGCTACTGGACGGTCGCAGAGAAAAACACCTTGCTCTTTTCCTGGTCGCCACACGTAAGCCAGGGCGTGTTTCTCTACAACCGCCTGCTCTGGTCAGCCGTTGGGTTCATCTCCCTGGCAGTCGTCTATCGATTCTTTCCCATGTCTGTCGAAGCACTGACGGCTAGCACCCAGGGCCGTCGCGCAGCCCGGGCCAAGCGGCAGGAAGCGGCAGAGACGGAGCCACGCCGGTCGCTGGTGGCAGCGCCCCTGCCACTCGTGCACCAGTACTTCGGCGGCAGGGCTGGGTTCGCCCAATTCGTCTCCCTGACCCGGGTGCGTCTTACCAACATCATGCGCGAGCTGCCTTTTCTGGCGATCACTGTTTTGCTGACTGTCTTCGCACTCATCAGCGGCTATTTCGCCGGAAAAGTGAACGACCAGAATGTTTATCCTGTCACCTTCCTGATGGTGCAGGCGGTTGAAGGCAATGCGACGCTGTTTCTGTTTATCATCGCGACGCTCTACGCCGGCGAACTGGTTTGGCGCGAACGCGACACGAGCTTCTCAGGCATTCACGATGCGCTTCCCGTGGGCGAGACGACTGACTGGCTTTCGAAGTTCATCGCCCTGACCGTGGTCGAAGGCATTCTGCTCGCGGTGATTCTGTTATGCGGCGTCATCATGCAGACTGCGTCGGGTTACTATCACTACGACCTGCTGCAGTATTTCAAAGAGCTCTACCTCATCACCTTCCCGCTGGTGATCGGCTTCACCCTGTTGGCCTTCTTTGTGCAGACCATCGTCTCCAACAAGTTCATGGGCCATGCGATCGTGATCGGCATCTTTGTTCTAGATCCGATCATGTTCCGCTTCGGCATCGAGAACACGCTGCTTCTGCCCGGCCAGAACACGCCCTACACTTATTCGGACATGAACGGCTACGGCCACTTCGTGCCCGCGCTCTTGTGGTCGCTCGTGTATTGGACTGCGATCTTTGCCGTGCTGGCGTGCCTCTCGATCGCGGTGGCCCGGCGTGGCGCCGAGGATGGCTGGCATCCCCGGCTGCGGCAGGCCCGCGAGCGGCTGCCGCGCGTGACACCAGCACTCGTACTCTTCGCGCTCATCGCTATCGGCAGCGGCGCATGGTTCTATTACAACGCGCACGTCCTCAACGAATTCCTCACCACCAAGCAGCAGCGGAAAATCCAGGCAGCTTACGAGCGCGACTTCAAGCGCTACGAACGTTTTCCGCAACCGAAAGTGATCGCCGTCGACGCCGATGTCGACCTCGACCCCAATCATCGCTCGTTCTCTGGGAGCGGCCACTTCGTATTACAGAACAAGACGCCGCAGCCCATTCAGCAGGTACACATTACCGACCAGAAGCAGTCCCTCTCTGACGTGCAATTCGACCGGCCCTTCCATCTTGTGAGCAGAGCTCCGCGCGATCTCTACTCGATTTATCAACTGGAAACCCCACTCGCGCCCGGCGATAAGCTGAACATGACCTTCAAGGTCGGCTACCAGACCCACGGCTTCCGCGACGGCAACGAGCGGCCGGAGCTGGCCTACAACGGCATGTTCTTCGACTCCGACTACTTTCCCTATATCGGCTACAACTCCGGCATCGAACTGGATGACCCGCGCCGCCGCCGCGAAGAAAAGCTGGGCCCGCTCACTGATCTACCGCCGCGTGGAGACCCCTGGGGGAGCGTCACTAATCTCTTTACGCCGGACTCCGACTGGATCAGCTATCGCACGGTGGTCAGCACGCCGGACGACCAGATTGCCTTCGCCCCCGGTTACTTGCAGCGCGATTGGCATCAAAACGGCCGCCACTACTATGCCTACGACATGGGTGAGGTGAAGATTCTCGACTTCTACGCTTACGTCTCAGGCCGCTACGACGTGAAGCGCGAGAACTACAAGGGCGTGAATATCGAGATCTATCACGCACCACAACACGGGTTCGATGTCGATGACATGATTCAAGGAGTCAAAGCCGGTCTCGACTACTACCAGGCCAACTACAGCCCGTATCAGTTCAAGCAGTTCCGTATCCTTGAATTTCCGCGTTACCGCGGGTTTGCGCAGTCCTTTTCCAACACCAGTCCCTTCACTGAAACCTTCTGGATCACGCGCGTCCTCAATCCTAATAGGGATATTGACTTTACTTACTTCGTCACCGCGCACGAACTGGCTCACCAGTGGTGGGCCCATCAGTTGATTGGAGGCCATGTAGCAGGGTCAAACATGATGTCGGAGGCGCTGGCCGAATACTCCGCCCTGCGGGTCGCCCAGAAGAAGTACGGCGACGCCCAGATGCATAAGTTCCTGGCGCACGAACTTGACGGTTACCTGCGCGGACGGTCCAACGAAACACGCAGGGAGCCGCCGCTCGGCCAGGTACAGCGCGAGTCGTACGTCTGGTACCAGAAGGGCAGCCTGGTGTTTTACGCGCTCGCCGATTACATCGGGGAAGCCAAGCTCAACCTAGCCCTGCACAACTTCCTGATGCAGTACCGCTATGCCAATGCCAGCGATGCGCAGTCCGGGCCCTACCCCGACACGCGCCTGCTGGAAGACGCTCTCCGTGCGCAAACGCCCTCGGATCTTCAGTACTTCCTTAACGACAGCTTCGAGAAGATCACACTCTATGACAACAAGGCTGTGGAAGCGACCTCGCAGAAGATGCCCGATGGCACATACAAGGTGACACTCACCGTCGAGGGCAGGAAGGTCTATGCCGACGGCAACGGCGTCGAATCACCTGCGCCGCTCCACGATTTGATCGACGTAGGTGTTTTCAGTGGCAAGAAGGACGAGGAAAAGCCGCTCGCTGTGCGCAAGGAATGGATCACTGGGGCGCGTCAGAGCTTCGAGTTCATCGTCAAGGAGCAGCCCACACGTGCCGGAATTGATCCATATAACAAGCTCATCGATCGCAATGGGGATGACAACACCATGGACATCACTAGCAGGTAGGAGGAACAATGAGGATGCACAACCCAGCGCACCCCGGAGAGATTTCTGCGAGAGCACATAGGAGAGATGCCGGTGAGCAAACTTGCGGCTCACTTGGGCGTGTCCCGAGTTACGCTCTCCCGTCTCTTAAATGGTAACTCCGGCGTCTCCGCAGAAATGGCGCTCAAACTGTCTGAAGCATTGGGGACTTCACCCGAGCTGTGGCTGAACATGCAAACTCAGTTTGATCTGTGGCAGGTCTCTCAGCAGAGACGGAAGAAGATTGCACCTCTGGCGGCAGCCTAAGATACAGACCAATTCCAATCGAGTGGCAAACCTGCTAGTGAGTGCGACATGCGACATAAGTTACCAAACCAAGGGCTTATGTCACTTATGTCGCACTCCAAGCAGTATCGAAAAGCTGCTCGCCGGGCTGTTAGCGCGCTGGCTCCAGCAGGGCGAGTTCAACGCCGCCGGCCGGTGCGGCTTTTTGTCCAGCGACATCCAGCTTGCGCTCCGCCTTCGATTTCATAACGTCCAGGTGGCCGCTTCTGTCTGCGATCCAGAGCTCGGCTAGAAAATAGCGATCGCCGCTCCTCCGGAAAACGACCTTGCTCTTGAGCGCCGGCCGGCGGTCGCCACCAGGGTGCATCATGACAAAGGCGGAGCCGGATGCTCCCTTGATGATCAGCGTGTCAGGTGTTTCCATGGAGATGGTGTACATACCGGGCGCGAAGTGTTGGCGGCCGGTATCGAAGGCGAAGGGCACGTTGACCCTGGCACCGGCTATGTGGTCTTGCGCCTGTAACGCCGGCGCCAATGAAGCGACGGCCAGGACGGCGGTGAAAACGGCTGCGCGAAATTTCCGAGGTGTGCTCATGGCGGTTCTCCTTTTTTGGAAGGCATCTCAACAGCCGCCTTCACTCACTAAGGCGCAACCGTCCTGCAAAAGGGGCCACCACGCGCAAATTATTTTTCCTCTGCCTCCGGATCCTTTGCCCCTGGCCGGAGCTCACGAAACAGCCAGATCCTGGCCAACGCCCAATCCCGCTTGACGGATCGCGGCGCAATCTGCAGCAAGGCGCCAATCTGCTCCACCGAAAGCCCTCCGAAGTAGCGCAACTCGACTACGCGCGCCTGTCGCGGGTTTTCCTTCTCCAGTTTTTTGAGGGCCCCGTCCAGATGTTCCACTTCGTCAAGCTGCTCGGCCGAGATGGCAAGCTCGTCCTGCATTTCCACCCGCTGCAACCCGCCGCCTCTTTGTTCCGCGTTATGGGTCCGCGCATAGTCGACCAGTACCCGCCGCATCACGTTCGCCGCTAACCCAATGAAATGAGCGCGGCTGTTCCAATCGATGTCCTCTCCCACCAACCGCAGGTAGGCTTCGTTGATCAACGCCGTTGCTTGTAACGTATGCTCCGGACGCTCCCGCCGCATGTACCCTTTGGCCAGACGATGCAATTCTGCATAGACCAGCGGCAGCAGACTCTCCGCGGCTTGCGCGTCTCCGGCATGCATCGCCTTCAGGAGTTGTGTCACCTGCCCGTCGTCGTTATCCATGGCTGCCTCCCGCAGAACCTATGGTATATCTGGTCAACGCGAAAGGGGCTTGTGAAGGGGGCTTTGAAGGCAGGACATCGGCGGGAAAATTCTTTGGTGCTTAGTTAGGCACTGCAGAGAAAGTTAGCGCCTTGAGCGAACGCTATGCGACCAGGGTGGGTTGAGTGCTGTGGTGCCCCACTCAAGCCCGCTTTTGGGCTTGAGTGGGGCACCACAGCATCGTTGCCGATGTTGCCTTTTTCCGCAGCATGCTTGGTTAGAGCTCTAACGGGTTGTTTCCAGCAGAGCCAGTTCCACTTCGGTGGGTGGAGTTTTCTCTGCGGCAACCTGCGCCCGATTCTCCGCCTTCGACTTGGCCAAGTGAACCTCGCAGTTTGTTCCCGCGACCGTGATCTCGCTGAGGAAGTATTGGTTACCGTATCTACGGAAGGTAGCCTTGCCGGTCTTTACCTGCTGGGCGTGGTCCTCTAAAGTCGTCGTTGCAAATGCAGAGTCCGAGTTTCCCCTGATGAGCAGGGTGTGAAGGCTCTCCATGCGTACGGAGTAGACGCCGGGTGCGAAGTGGTGACCGGATGCGGTCTCAAAGGCAAAGGGCACGTTTATCTTGCCTATCATTCCTATATCTTGACCGTGCAATGCTGGGGACAAGGGAGCGACAGCAAGGACGGCGGCGAAAAGGCCTGCGCGGAACTTCGAAATCGAAAGTGTGGTCATGGCAGTTCTCCTTGGAAGGCGCGTCACTCATCGCCCTCACTTACTAAGGCGGAACCGGCCCGGCAGAAGGGCCACGGCTTTCACAATTATTTTTCCCCCGCCTCCGAGTCCTTAACAAACACCGACTATGGTTGATTTCGAGCGACTATTCCCTTCAGGGCAGCATCGTTACGCGTGAAGCCGTACTTTGTTATCTGTACTCGGGTTTCCTGGGCCTCGGCTGCCGAGGAAGCATCCATCCCTACCTACTCATTGAGGACCTAACTCATGCCATTGCCCGCAGACGAAAAGATTGTTGCTTTGAGTCAAGAACTGCTGAAGAAATTCGACTTGATCTTCGGATTACACCCCGGCTTTCGACCGGCTCACGCGAAAGGCATCATGCTGCATGGCACCTTCACGCCCACGGCGGAAGCGGCCGGGCTCAGCAGGGCCCCTCACTTGAACAGGCCCTCGACCCCAGCCAGCGTGCGCTTCTCGAACTCAACGGGCATTCCGGTGATCCCGGACAATGATCCTAATGCCGATCCCCGCGGCTGCGCCATCCGGTTTCATCTCGCCGAGCGGGTGCACACCGACATCGTGGCCCATTCGACAAATGCCTTCCCGGCAAGAACGGGTCAGGACTTTCTGGAATTCCTGAGCGCCATTGCCGGCACCGACCTGACACACATTCCCGGCTCGCCGCTGGAAAAATACCTTGGGACCCATCCCCCTGCGCTCGCCTTCGTGCAGGTTCCGAAGCCGCCACCCTCGAGCTTCGCGCGCGAATCGTACTTCGGTCTGACTGCGATGCGCTTTATCAATAAAGATGGTGCTAACCGTCCCGGACGCTTCCGCATTCTTCCCGAGGCTGGCAACGATTACCTGGAGGCGGCGGCTGCCGCGGCCAAGGGACCAAATTACCTCTTCGAGGAAATTGAGGCTCGGATCGCCAAGGAGCCAGTCAAGCTCAAGGTGGTTGTTCAATTGGCTGAGGATGGGGATGAAGTGAACGATGTGACCGTCCAATGGCCAGAGAATCGCAAGCTGCTTGAGTTGGGGCAGCTCTCGTTCACCGAGCTGGTAGCCAACGAAACTCATGAACAGAAGAACATTATTTTCGATCCCATTCCCCGGGTGGATGGCATCGATCCTTCCGATGATCCCCTGTTGGAGCTGCGTGCCGCAATATACCTGTTGAGCGGGCGCCGCCGGCGGGCAGCCCCCGAATAGACGCCGGTTCCAGCAAAAATAAATCGAACCGGAAGCTCTGACCATTCGTAACTACCTTTGCGGAGGGTTGGATGCAGATTGTGGCAGATGTCCGGTACGCGTTACGTCAATTCGCCAAGGCGCCAGGGTTTACGGCGACTGCGATTCTTACCCTGGCCCTTGGCATCGGGGCTACTACGGCGATTTTCACACTGGTGTACGCGGTGCTATTGAAGTCGCTGCCGGTGGTGAATCCTGAAGACTTGTATCGTGTGGGCAATGAAGAGAACTGCTGCGTCAACGGTGGCATGCAGGACAATTGGACGCTCTTCTCCTACGAGCAATACAAGCAGTTTCGCGATCAAGCCACCGGCTTCGCGGAGCTGGCCGCCTTTGAAGCGGGGCAAAGCCTGATCGGTGTGCGCCGCAATGGCAGCAACAAGCCGGCCGAATCCTACAAGAGCGAATACGTCTCCGGCAATTACTTCCAGACCTTCGGCATTCTTCCCTACATGGGGCGGACGATTACGCCCAACGACGACCGCAAGGGCGCTCCCGCCGTGGCCGTGCTGAGCTTCAGGGCGTGGCAGGAAAAGTTCGGCAAAGACCCGTCGGTGGTCGGAGCGGGGTTCGTGATTAACGGTCAACCCTTTACTGTTATCGGGATTACGCCGCCAGGTTTCTTCGGCGACCGGGTGCAAAGCACGCCGCAGTCCTTCTTCATTCCCCTGCATGACGAACCGCTAATCACGCCTACCGGCACACTGCTGGAAGACGCCTCACTCGATTGGCTGGATCTGATCGGCCGCATTCATCCTGGCGCCCACACAACCACCATGGAAGCGCAGATGCAGGTGCAGTTACGGCAATTTCTGCTGAGCCCGTTGAGCAAAGTAGAGCCGCGCGATAAGCCCCTTGTGGCCAAGCAGACGCTGCACTTCTCCCATGGTGGCAATGGCGTGCAGATGATGCGGGACCAGTACCAACAAGGTTTGCATCTCTTGATGTGGGTTTCCGGCTTCGTACTGCTAATTGCCTGCGCCAACCTTGCCAACCTGCTGCTGGTGCGGTCGGCGAACCGCCAGCAACAGACATCGGTGCGGTCGGCGCTGGGAGCGCCCCGTATGACATTGGTCCGGCAAACCCTGACGGAAAGCATGGTGCTGGGTGTGTTGGGTGGGATCGCCGGCGTTGTGGTGGCGTTCGCCGGCACACGGGTGATTCTGTTTCTCGCTTTCCAGCATGACCCGGTGCCTATCAAGGCGATCCCCTCGCTGCCCGTACTGGGCTTTGCCCTCGCCGTCTCATTGCTGACGGGGATTCTGTTCGGAGTTGCCCCGGCATGGTTGACGGTCAGGTCGAACCCTGTGGATGCCTTGCGGGGGGCGAATCGCTCCACGGCGGATCATGGCGGATGGGCACAGAAATCGCTGGTGGTGGTGCAGGCGGCTCTCTCCCTGGTGCTGCTTTGCGCCGCTGGATTACTCTCGCGAAGCCTGAGCAATATGCAGCACCAGGACTTTGGCTTTGTCACCACCCATCGCTTCATCGCCCACATCGATCCACAGATGGCAGGCTACAATCCAGGGCAGCTGGAAGCGCTTTATCGACAATTGCACACCAACCTGGCTGAAATTCCCGGCGTGAAGCAGGTGAGTTTCTCGATGTACAGTCCCATGGAAGGCGATAACTGGGGCGAAGGCGTCTTCATCGAGGGCGAGCCCCCGCCGGCTCCGGGAACACCCAATCACGGAGCCTCGTGGGTGCGGGCGAGCCCCCATTATTTCGAAGCCATCGGGACAAAGATTGTCGAAGGCCGCGCCAATAACGAGCAGGACACGGCCAACACACGCAACATCGCGGTCGTGAACCGGTTCTTTGAGAAGAAATATTTCAAAGACGGCCACGCCATCGGAAAGCACTTCAGCAATGATGTGAAGCACCCCGGATATTTCGAGATCGTAGGCGTCACTGAAGACACGAACTATTGGGGACCATCCGATAAGATGCGTGCGATGTACTTTCTTGCCCAAGGGCAGAGGGTTCACAGTGACGATCCCCGCTATGAGCATTTTCAGGACCGGTCGGAATATCTGAATGCTATTGAGATAGAAACCGCGGGCGACCTGTCTGGACTCGAGATGCAGGTGCGGCATGCAATTTCCCAGGTCAATCCTGATCTCGCGGTGATCAATTTCCAAAGCTTTGCCGAACAGGTCAAGGCGAACTTCACGCAGCAGGGCATGATTGCCAAATTGACCTCGTTCTTCGGTATCCTGGCGCTGGTTTTGGCCTCGATCGGACTCTATGGCGTGACCGCGTACTCGGTGGAACGGCGGACGAGCGAGATTGGTATCCGCATGGCGCTGGGCGCTGATCGCATGAGTGTGCTGCGGCTGGTGCTGCGCGGCGCCTTTCTGCAAGTGGGCATTGGCCTGGCAATCGGCATCCCGGTGGCGATCCTGGGCGGTCACACGATGGCAAGCCAGTTGTTCGGGGTAAAGCCCTATGACCCTGTCGTACTATCGATTACCCTGTTGGTGTTGTGTACGGCGGCTTTTCTCGCCGCACTCGTGCCCGCACGCATAGCGGCCGGATTGGAACCGATGCGAGCGCTACGAACCGAGTGAGGGTTTAGGCCCATGCCATAAGAATTGCCCCGCCGGCGATCAAGACCACCCCGGCTGCCTTGGGCAATGTAATCGTCTCGCCGAGAAGTGGCCACGCCAGCAGTGCGACAAAGACCACACTCAGCTTGTCGATGGGAGCTACCTTAGACGCCTCGCCCATGGAGAGGGCGCGAAAGTAGCAAATCCACGACAAACCGGTTGCCAGGCCCGAAGCAATTAAGAACAGCCAACTGCGGCGGCCGACGTGCGCAAGACCGCCGTGGGCGCCGAGACTAAGAGCGATCGTCCAGGCAAAGACTAAGACCACCGAGGTTCGAATCGCGGTGGCCAGGTTGGGATCGACATGGGCGACGCCGACCTTGGCGAGCAAAGCCGTTGCCGCTGCGAAAAGAGCTGAGAGGACGGCCCATACGAGCCAATTCATGAAGACGCCACAAGGATAGTTTACTTCCGCTTGTCGCGGCAGTGGTGTCCCCATGGGGAACAGATTGGGAACCCGGATCAAGCCACGCGCTAAACAAATCCTCGAATTCGCCGATTGACGGAGCAGGCACAGCGCCGATCAGGAGCCCGTTGCGGTGCTCACAGGTGAACCATCTCTCGACGGGCCTGAGGTTTTAGGTTGCAAAGAAGCAGGGATCGGGCACGCGGGAAATTCGCAGGTTGGGGCCGCCGTTTGGCGGGCGCTGCTTTTTTTGCGGTTCTCATTGAGAATTTCTGCTGCACCGCGCCATCCAGCCCGGCGGCGGAGTTGTCTCCCATCGTGATCGGGGTTTCGAACCCACAATCAGGCCCCGCGAGCATACTCGGCCAGACCCTGCTTCTTGGATCTAAGGCATATTTCAACCTGGTTAATCAGCATGGCGGTATTCGCGGCCGGAAAATAGAAATCATCCTCAAGGATGACAAGTATCAACCGGATCCGGCGGTCCAGAATACCAATGAACTGATCGAACAGGATAGAGTGCTCTTCCTCTTCGATTATGTCGGCACACCCACCCTTACCCGGGTGCTTCCGCTGTTGCAGTACTACGAGAAGAATGGGATCGTGAACGTCGCGCCCTTCAGCGGCGCCGATCCGCAGCGTACCCCTCCCTATGACAAGTTTGTCTTTAACATACGGGCTTCGTATCGCGAGGAGACGCGCGCCCTGGTTGGCTATCTTTACCACCAGGGTTACCGTCGCATCGGGTTTCTTGGCCAAGCCGATGCATCCGGCAAGACTGTCGAAATCGGAATGAACGCCGCTCTCGAGGAATATGGCCTGAAGATCGTGAGCAGTGTGGCCTACCCGCGCAACCAGGATGTTGAAGCACCGATGACCGCGCAGGTGAACCTACTGCGCGCGTCGGGCGCCGAAGCTGTCGTCGCGGTGGGAGTGTATGGCCCCTATGCCGCTTTTGTCCGTGACGCTCGCCGGGACGGCTGGAATATTCCGATTGCGAATGTCAGCTTTGCCGGCTCGACGGTCATGCTGGAGAAATTGGGCCAGTTGTCGCAGGAGTTGGGCGTGGACTTGACCGCTAACCTCATTAACAGCCAGGTGGTTCCTTCGATCGACGATATCCGCTATCCCCTGGTGGCCGATTATCGCGCTCACAATTCACCGGACCGCTCCGCTGGAGTGGCTTTAGAAGGATGGCTGAATGCCGTGGTGGTAACCGAGGCGCTTCGGCGGACTGGGCCAAACCCATCGCGCGACGATTTTATCCACGCGATGGAGTCGCTGCATGACTTCGACCCGGGGCTGGGGGTCAAGCTGGAGTTTTCCTCTACCAGCCACCAGGGCTTGCACAAGGTCTGGCTGAATCACACCGTCCATGGGCGATGGCAGCCGGTTCCGGCGCCATGAGCAGCATCTCCTCCAAGTTCGCACTCCTGCAGCTGGTCTGCGCCTCCCTGGTCGGGGTGATCCTTTACGCTTCCATGGACCGGCAGTTATTGCCGCAACTCACAAAGAGCTTCGTGGCTCGCTCTGAGGTGGTCACCGAAGGACTGGCGTCATCGGTGGAATCGTCCCTGGTTGCACGGGATATTACCTCCGCGCAGGCCGCCATCGACCGGGTGCTGAGCGTCCCGGATGTGAAGTGGGCTTACCTGACAGCTCCCGACGGCGAAGTGTTGGCCGATACCTTTGTGCCGCAATTTCCCGACCAGCTGAAGCGGAGCCTGGCGGCGGTGAAGGACTATGCCTGGATCCGCCTGGCCGGCGAAGGCGTCCCCACGCTGGTGATCCGGAGAAAAGTGCTGAACGGCATCGTGGGTACGGTTTGGGTCGGATTCAACCAGGTGAACTTGCTGTCGTCGATTCGTAGTATGGAACGCACGATCCTTTCCCGAATCATTCTTGTCATGGTGATTGTGACGTTCCTATTCGCCGCCGTGACCGGGCGCATCATCGCTCCGGTTCGCTCCCTGACGCAGGCGGCCCAGGCGCTCCCGGGAAACGCAGGCGAAACCTTTCGTCCGCTGCCGGTGCAATCCGGCGATGAGCTGGGCGTTTTGACGCGCACCTTCAACAGCATGGCCGGCGAAGTTCGCGATCAGCGGGAGACGTTGGAAGCGCGAGTGCATGAGAGAACCGAGATGCTTTCTCGAACCAATGCGGGACTAGCCACAGAAATGGCGGAGCGCGAGCGCGCCCAGGCGGCGTTGCGCGAGAGCAGCGAACTGGTCATGCTCCTGCTCGAGTCTGCGCCCGAAGCCATCTACGGCATTGATCTGGAGGGTAACTGCACGTTCTGTAATACGGCTTGCCTGCGCCTCACCGGCCATGAGGAGAACTCTGAACTGCTGGGCAGGAATATGCATGAAGTCATCCATTATTTGCGCCCCGACGGAGCCCCCTACCCGGTCGAAGAGTGCGCCGTCTACCAGGCGTTCTCAATGGGGCTGGATGCGCACGGAGACGACGAAGTGTTCTGGCGCAAGAACGGGACCAGCTTTCCGGCCGAATACTGGTCGCGTGTGCTACATCGCAACAATCGGGTCATCGGCATGGTGGTAACGTTCGTCGATGTCACCGTGCGCAAGCAGGCGCAGGAGACGATGCGCAACGCCAAGGAAGCGGCTGAGGCAGGTAGCCGTACCAAAAGCGAATTTCTTGCCAACATGAGCCATGAGATTCGCACCCCCTTGAACGGCGTCATCGGAATGACCGAACTGGCATTGGGAACCGACCTGACACCGGAGCAGCGCGAATATCTACAGACAGTCAAGTTGTCGAGTGACGCGCTGCTCAACGTGATCAACGACGTTCTGGACTTCTCCAAGATTGAAGCCGGCAAGACCGAACTGGAAGCCAGTGACTTTAATCTGCGCGATAGCCTGGAGACCCTCCTGAGGACCTTCGCTTTACGAGCCTCTGAAAAGCAGCTGGAGCTGTTGTGTGCGGTGGACCCGCAGGCGCCGGAGAGGGTGCGAGGCGATCCATTCCGGTTACGCCAGATCCTGGTCAACCTGCTGGGCAATGCGATCAAGTTCACCGACGTAGGAGAGGTTGCGTTGCGCGTGCAAGCGGAGCAGGTAGATGCCCAGGGATGCCTTTTGCATTTCTCCGTTTCAGATACTGGAGTAGGGATCGTTCCCGATGTGCTCAAGATGATCTTCGAGCCTTTCACCCAGGCGGACAGCTCGACGACACGAATGCATGGAGGGACGGGATTGGGTCTTGCGATATCAGCTCGCCTGGTCAAGATGATGGATGGCGAAATCTGGGTGGATAGCAAGCGTGGCCGCGGCTCCGCATTTCACTTCACGGCGCGACTGGGTGCGGGCGAAAACGGACCGGCCGTCATCTATCCTTTAGCTGCGCCGGATGGGTCGGCCGCGGCCAAGGTGCTCATCGTCGATGACAACTGCACCCACCGCGGTATTCTCAGGAGTCTGCTGACTCAGTGGGGGATGAAGCCAACCTCGTCGCCGAGCGGAGAAGAGGCGCTTTTGCAGCTGCGGACGGCACACGCAAGCGGAGATCCTTACAGACTCGCGCTCATTGACTCGCAGATGCCGGGAATGGATGGGTTTGCCCTGATCGACCGTATGCAGAGACTGCCGGGCACCGCTCCGGCGACGATTATGATGCTCAGCGCTGGAAGCCAGCGTGGAGAGGCTGCGCGATGCGCCGAGTCAGGCGTATCGGCGCACGTGCTGAAACCGGTTCGTCCATTGGCGTTGCGTGACGCCATCAGCCGCGTGTTCGGCGGACGAACGGATGAAGCAGGTCCGATCACGCGACCTCTTGAATTGACCCGCGAGCCCGCCGAATCTTTGCGCGTGCTGCTGGTAGAAGACAACGCGGTCAACCGCAAGGTGGCGACGAGAATGCTTGAGAAGCGAGGGCACCAGGTGGTCGTCACCTTGAACGGCAAGGAGGCTCTTGCCGCGCTCCAGAAGGATACCTACGATCTTGTTTTAATGGATGTGCAGATGCCGGAGATGGACGGCCTTGAGGCCACCCGGCTGATCCGGGGTTTGGAACTGGGGACCGGGTTCCATCAACGGATCATCGCCCTGACTGCGCATGCCATGGTCGGGGACCGTGAGCGATGCCTGGAAGCAGGCATGGATGGTTATCTCACGAAACCATTGCGTCCTCAGGACCTTGACCAGCTACTCGAAAGCTACACACCGCGAGTGGCAGGAGGCACGAAAGGCTAAGCTGGACCACGACTCGTGGCCTTTTCCTTGCGGGCAGCTACGCAGAATACGGCAATCCTGTTTCTGCTGTAGCTGCAATTTCTGATATGACTACTGCATGAGTTCAGAGGCAACACTTGCAAAAGCCGGCTACTTTTCCACTCTGCAGCGGGAGTGGCTTCTGGGAGCGGCCTATGCCACGACGGCGTTGTTTCTGTTGTTTGGCAAAGGCTGGCTTGCCGATCTATCCAATCCGTTCTGGTTCGGCCTGATGCTGGTTTGGCTCTTTGCCATCATCATGAGTTCGGCCTTTGCCGTCGTGCACCACGCGGAGAGCCTGGCGGTGCGGGTCGGAGAGCCTTTGGGAACGTTGGTGCTGACGCTTTCCGTCATTGGCATCGAAGTGATGATGATCTCCGCAGTCATGCTCACCGGCGAGGGCAAACCCGCGTTGGCTCGCGACACGATGTTCGGCATCGTAATGATCGTGCTCAACGGCATGGTTGGGATCGCATTGCTGCTAGGCGGTTTACGTCACCACGAGCAGGAATACAACCTGCAGGGGGCGACCTCCTATTTGTCCCTGATCGTGCCCTTGACAGTGCTTGGCTTGGTGCTGCCGAACTTCACCAGCGCTTCTTCGGGCCCTACGCTGTCGGTCTTTCAATCCGTCTTTCTCGCGATTATGTCGCTCGGAATATATAGTCTCTTCCTGGTCATTCAGAACTGGAGACACCGCGAATACTTCGTGCAGCCGGCCAAAGGCATCGGGCATCCGCTTGAGACGAGTGCTCACGGACACGCAACCAACTCAATTACATATCATGCCCTCTTTCTGGTGATGTATCTGCTGCCTGTCGTGGTGTTGGCGGAGGAGATTGCCCTGCCTATCGATCATGGCATTGAGGTCCTCCATGCGCCGTTGGCGCTGGGGGGGTTCCTGGTGGCCGCGTTGATTTTGTCTCCCGAGTCGCTTAGCGCCACGCGCGCGGCGCTGGCCAACGATCTGCAGCGTTCCATCAACATTCTGCTGGGTTCCGTGCTGGCGTCGATTGGGCTGACCATCCCGGCTGTGCTGACGATCGGCTTAGTGACCGGCAAGACCATAGTCATGGGGCTTAGTCCGGCAGATTCGCTTTTGCTGGTTTTAACTCTGGCGATTAGCGCTCTCACCTTCACCAGCAATCGAACTAACGTTCTCCTGGGGGCAGTCCACTTGTTGCTCTTTCTCGCTTATGTGATGCTGATCTTTGAGCACTAGGGGACTGTAACAGCTGATTTGATAGAGCCGCAGGGCTAAAGAATCTGCGTGAGAACTACCCAAACCGAGTCCCGCAGGGACGGCTGAAAATTCCCCAGGATGGAATCCTGGGTGATCTCGACTCAAATCGAAAATTCCCCGGTTAGGAAAGAGCCTACCCAGCACTGCGTACTGGGACATTCTCAGCCGTCCCTTCGGGACTAGTCACATTTCTCCACCCAACCCAGGACTCACGTCCTGGGCTACTCTCAGCCGTCCCTGCGGGACTCGATTTGGGTAGTTCTCACGCAGACTTTAAAGCCCAATTCTTTCTCAGCCCTTTGCGGCCCGACAAAAGTCGGGCCTGATACAAAGCATGGTAGCCGCGACCGCTAGAAGGGTTCGCGCCTTTTCGCAGATTTGGTTCCACTCCTGAATCAGCTGTTACAGGCCACTAGGGAACTGCAGACTCTTCAGGCCTTTTGCGCCTGGTACAGAAGCCGAAGGAGACGCCTTTCTTGCGTCAGTGCCTGCACGCAGGAGAGGAATCGCTGCAATCCTTCCCACTTGTCCACGCCTTCTGCGGCGACCAGCCTTTCCCGGTGTTTCTGCCTGGCATCGTGCCACCTGGCTGCGATCTGGGCTGCGCTCTCTGTCGTATCCAATACATTGACATCTGAAAAGCCAGCGTTCCGGATCCATCGTTCATTCTCTCCAGGGGGACTGAATATGTAGAACCCGATCGAGCTCCGGGTAGCGACTTCGTCGTGCGAAATCAGCCCTCCGATTACCAGGGCATCACTGAATAGCATCCGCCCTACGCCCGGCTTCAGGATCCGGTAGATTTCACAGAGAAGAGACGGCCTCCCGGGGATGTGACACAAAACGTCGTTGGCGAAGACCGCGTCGAAGGTCGCGTCTGCAAAGGGCAGTGTTTGCGAAACGTCGCATACTTCAAAGCGCACCTTTTGCGCCAAGCTTGTGCTCAAGGCCAACTGGTTCGCAGTACGAATTCCCAGCTCATTGATATCCAGACCAATGATGTGACAGCCAAATTTCTGCGCGATATGCAAGGCGTAGGCGCCAGATCCGCAGCCGATTTCCAACACGGATGAATCGCCCGTGAGCGCAAGCGATCGTGGAATCTCTTCGGACTCCTGGGTGGTGACCCAGCTGGTCTGGCCGAAATCTTCCCCGTAGGTCTCGATTCTTACTTGTCGATAGACGTCTGAATCGTAGTTGCCGTAAGCGCCGTTATAGAGTTCGACATTGTCGGACATATCGTTCACCCATTAGAGCGAAGCTGCGAGCCTTTGCGCCAGAGGTGTGATCGCGTCGATGGTGCAGGGGCAGGTGGAGTAGGTAATGCGAATGAGCTCGTTGCCTTTGCGCACCATGAGGACAGAACCAGAAGCGTCCAATGCTTCATCGCCGATCCCGCTCAGGCGCTTTGCACCCGGGCCCACGTTCTCATCCATGCTCATCTGGGTTTTGGCGGCGTTGGGATCGATGGTAAAAGCCATCACCACGGTGTTGATAGGCGGGCTACTTCCGTCGGCCTGCCTTTGTGCGCTTCCCAAGAGGCCGCGGGTGAGGCTCTGAAATGCCTGCTGCTGCTGGGCAGTGGCGCCCTTGCTCGCCATCATCGCGGTGATATGCCTTGCCGTCATATCGCCGGGCGTGCCCTGGGCGAGATATTCGCAACCGCCCACGGTCGCCTTCGTAGCCACGATGGCGACACCAATCGCCCGGCCAACGTCCTCCTTGCTCAGGAAGCGGCAGGCACCCGGCCCGAGTGTCGCGACGGAGCCACCTGATCCACTTGCCGTGCCGCTGTCGGCCGGGAGGGAGGAGAGGAGTCCGGTATCCCGAACCTGCCTCGAAAACTCGTGAGCCTTGCGGCTTGCGAGGTGCAGCGCATAGAAGATGCCGGCCACAGAGATGGCTCCCACAACTACCAGCAAGAGGACTACCACGAGGATGATCTTGACCACGGGACTGGATCCGCTCTTTATCGGTGGCAGCGGAGAGACAGGTGGGACCGGAGAGACCGGCGACGCCGCGAGCGGAACAGCTGCTTGCGGCACTCGCGCGCCGCAAGCACCACAGAATGCTGACGCCTCCTGCAAGGGGTTCCCGCAAGTGCCGCAAAATTTGGCCATGATCGATGCTCCTGCGCCGGCCCCGGGGATTCGGGTTAGCTTGATTAGTGCGTAGTGGGGTTACCTATTATGCCGAGGCTGTGGCTACTCCGCAAGACAATCACGCCAGCAACTTCTTCAAATGAGGGGCGGTTCGGCTTGCTGGCGATCGGGAGACCTCGGCAGGCGTCCCCGACGCAACCACATAACCGCCCTCTTCGCCCGCACCCGGACCAACATCCATCACCCAGTCACTGGCCGCTACCACGCGCATGTCATGCTCCACCACGATGACGGTGTTGCCCGACCGGACCAGCGCATCGAGCTGCGCCATGAGCTTATCCACGTCTGCGGCATGCAGTCCGGTGGTTGGCTCATCGAGGATATAGAGAGTGGAGCCGCGCTGGGGCCGCTGTAGCTCGGTCGCAAGCTTGATGCGCTGGGCCTCACCGCCGGAAAGCTCGGTGGCCGGTTGACCGAGTCGCAGGTAGCCCAAGCCAACTTCCCGCAGAACTTCGAGGGAGCGGAGCAGCGGCGGCTCCGCGGAAAAGAACTCCCAAGCTGCATCCACAGTTAGCCCTAACACATCGGCGATGGTTTTATCGCGGTATTTTACTTCCAGGGTCTTGGCGTTATACCGAGCTCCATGACACGTGGGACAGGGCGCATACACACTGGGCAAGAAGAGCAACTCGACGGATACGAAGCCCTCGCCCTGGCAGGTTTCGCATCGGCCTTTGGCAACGTTGAAGGAAAAACGCCCCGCGTCATAGTGGCGGGCGCGCGCCATCCTGGTGGCGGCGAATAGTTTGCGAACGTGATCGAACAAGCCGGTGTACGTAGCGAGATTGGAACGCGGTGTGCGGCCAATGGGGGTCTGGTCAACCCGCACCAAACGGTGGATGCTTTCCAATCCACCGGCAATCTCGCCACCGGTAGCGACCGGCGGCGCAGTTTCCAACTCTTCTTGAGCCTCCTCCCCAACGGGAAGGGGATGGCCGAGTTGCTCTGCCACCAGTTCGACCAACGCCTGGCTGACCAGGCTCGACTTGCCCGAGCCGGAAACTCCGGTGACCGACGTAAAGACCCCCAGGGGAAAGGCGACATCGAGGTGATTGAGGTTATTGCGTGTGACCCCTTTTAGCTTTAGCCACCCTTGAGGCGTGCGGGCGGTGCGGCTGGGGAGTTTCTGGCTGCCAAAAAGATATCGCCGGGTTTGCGATTTCTCGATCGCCTCCAGGCCTTTGGGTGGACCACTGTAGAGCACATAGCCGCCCTGCTCTCCGGCGCCCGGTCCGACATCGACCAGCCAGTCGGCGTGGCAGATCACATCGAGATCGTGTTCCACCACGAACAAGGAATTTCCTGCAGACCGCAGGCGCTCAAAGGCCACCAGGAGCGCCTGGATATCAACCGGATGCAATCCAGCAGACGGTTCATCGAGCACATAGACCACGCCAAAAAGATTGGAGCGTATCTGGGTGGCAAGCCGTAGACGCTGGAGTTCACCGGGCGAGAGCGTCGGCGTGCTGCGCTCCAAAGTCAGATACCCGAGCCCAAGATCGAGCAGCACCGCGAGCCGGGCCACAAGATCCTCCGCGATCCGCTGAGTGACGATCAGTTTTTCCGGGTGCTCTGCTTCAGTGGTGGTGTTGCGTGGCGCAGTTCCTTCGGCAAAGGGGCGCAAAATGCCTGCCAGGCGCTTTAGGGGCAGTCTCGAGATTTCGGCAATATCAAAGCCGGCGAACTTTACCGACAGCGACTCCAGACGCAGCCGCTTCCCATGACACAGCGGACACTCGGTGCTCAGCATGTACTGCGAGACTCGCTTCTTCATCAGCGGGCTCTGCGTGGTAGCGAAGGTGTGCAGCACGTGACGTTTCGCGCTGGTAAAGGTGCCCTGGTAGCTGGGCTCCACTTTGCGTCTGAGTGCCTGGCGCGTCTCCTTTGGGGTGAAGCCTGCGTAAACCGGCACGACCGGCTGCTCATCGGTGAAGAGAATCCAGTCCCGATCTTTCTTGGGCAGGTCGCGCCATGGGCGATCGACGTCATAGCCCAGGGAGGTTAGTATGTCGCGCTGATTTTGGCCCTGCCACGCAGTCGGCCACGCCGCGATGGCCCGCTGGCGAATGGTGAGCGAATCATCCGGCACCATGGAGCGTTCCGTCACTTCGTAGATCCTGCCCAGCCCATGGCACTTCGGACAAGCTCCCTGGGGCGTGTTGGTAGAAAAGGATTCGGCGTAGAGGAGCGGTTGGTTGGGCGGATAATCTCCAGCTCTTGAATAGAGCATGCGAAAGAGATTCGATAGCGTGGTGACGCTGCCCACCGACGAGCGCGTGGTGGGAGATCCGCGCTGTTGCTGCAGCGCGACGGCGGGTGGCAAGCCATCGATGGCATCCACTTCAGGCACTGCCATCTGATGAAACAGGCGGCGGGCGTAGGGGGAAACCGATTCGAGATACCGCCGCTGCGCTTCCGCGTAGAGGGTCCCGAATGCCAGAGAAGATTTGCCCGAACCTGAAACTCCGGTAAAGACAACCAGGGCATCGCGAGGGATGGAAACCTCTACATTCTTGAGATTGTGTTCCCGTGCGCCCCGGACTTGAACGAAGCCGTCTTTCTTCATGACTTACCTAACCCGCCCGTGCCGGGGACTTTTTAAAAGCAGTCCAAACGGGCGCCGATGGAATCTAAAACCGAATGTTGCTTGACGCAAAAGAGCTGTCTCTTAGGATGTGGCTCGAAGGCAAAATGGCCAACTCCCCCGGTGAAGGACGGAAACGCTTATGGTTTGGGCGATTCATCGCGGAGTGATCAAGGGGCTGCCTTTGGCTGGCTTGCTGTGCAGGCACGCGTTTGCTCTCGATCGCGATCG
Source organism: uncultured Acidobacteriaceae bacterium (assembly GCA_963711525.1). Classification (GTDB taxonomy): domain Bacteria; phylum Acidobacteriota; class Terriglobia; order Terriglobales; family Acidobacteriaceae; genus PALSA-350. Next base: position 174,929 of record CAVQEO010000005.1, read on the forward strand.
CACGATGAGCCAGTTCTATCACACCGTCTCGGCCCTATTGATCCTGTCACCAACTGCTTTTTTCCAGACGGTTTGGTTTATGTCGCTGTGCGTGATTGCGGCCAGCGGAGTGATATGGCTTCTTTTTGCCCTCCGGCTGCGGCTGCGCACCCACCAGCTTCAGGCGCGGCTGGCCAAACGGCTTGCAGAGCGGGAGAGAATTGCCCGCGAACTGCATGACACTTTGCTGCAGGATGTGGGGGGCTTGATACTGCGTTTCCAGACGGCAGCCGAGCGCATCCCGCAGGATGACCCTACACGTCAGATGTTGGAAGAAGCACTCAAGCAATCCGATGAGGTGCTGGCCGAAGGGCGGGAACGGCTTCTTGAGTTAGGAATCATTTCCCCCGAGGCCAACGAATGATGATGGTTGCGGTGTCGAGGAGACGATTCTTGAGTCTGGGCGCCGCGCTGGACGTTGGGGGTTGCAGGGAATGTTTGCGGCCACGCGTAAAATCGGCGCGCATCTTGAAGTTTGGAGCCGCCCCGGCGTAGGCACGGAAGTAGAAGTGCGTGTTCCTACGGCGATTGCTTACCGTTCCATTGCCAATCCATCGCCATGGCAATGGCTACGCCGCATTGCTACGGGAGGTGGTTGATTGCGCCCGATCCCAGCACTCCCATCACCCATAGCCAAGGGAGTTTTCGTACTCATTCACCAGACCGGGCTGGCGAATTGTACGCTCCAGATAGGGCCGTCGGTATACAGAGCAGAATCTATCCGAACGACGGCCGGCACCTTGCTTTCGGTTACCCACGCGTGGGTATCCGGAGGCTGCTTACCGATAATAGGAGCCACTACGCCAGCAACCCCCCCGATATGGACTTTGACGTCGTATTTCGCCGCCTTGTAGGAACGCCCGCCGACCGTGAACTGATCATCGCCCCCTTTAGCAATGGCCAGCTTCACCAATCGCGGCTTCGGTGCGAGGGCAACATACGAGACCTCGACGGGAGTGTTGGCTTGCATGTTCTGAATCAGAGGCATTAGAAGGCCGTTGAAAAGATCCGGCGGCAGATCCATGTGCTCCGTCTTTGCCTCATCCTTGCTTTTTGATAAGTCACGAACACTCACCTGCTGCCTGGGCACATCGATCATTACATCGCTGGGGTGCGGAAACGACTTACCGCTTTGTATATGTCGATCACTGATCAGGTGAATGGTTTCTCCTTGTGAGTAGAGCGTTGTCTCGTCATCGATCGATCCATCGCGAAAATGGAACACCACGTGGAGCGCGATCTGATGCTTGGAGGGAACCTGCGTCATTTCGCCAGAGGCGAGGATTGCCCCGGCGGGATCACGCAAGATGACAAACCCGTGTTCGTATGCTGTTTTATATCTGAGCTTCAGGGCTTGGCCTTGCGTAGTGCAAGAGGAACCGAGCAATGCCATGGCAACCAGGCCGGCGAAGCATTCGGCAAAGAAACTTCGATCGCACGCTCTTCTCATTAAGTTCTCCTGCTGGTTCTTGCGATGCCAATGATGGAACGCATGAGGCTGCTCCAACGCTTCTTATCTAATCTGCTGGTTGACCTGATCCTGTAACCGCTGCCGCCCATTGTGACCCCGGCCAAGATGACTCTGTTTTGACGCGCATGATAGTTTCCGGCGGACTATCGAAAGCTCCGTTGCATATTGTGAAGCGAGGAACCGCTAACCATCATAAGGATGCGCCTATGCCACTTCGGGGTTTTATGTAGATCTTTTGGGGAAAGCCTTGCAGAGCGAACGGCGTCATGTACGTGGTGGGCGAAGACAATGCCACGCTAGCTAATCTGCGTTGGGCTTATAGAGCCAGCGTGAGAACTCGGAATAAACAGCAAATCGGAACCAGGCCCATAGGGCCGGGAGCCAAACGTCAGCCCAGCCCGGAAGGGCTGGGAGGCCGATCCAAGGTTGCGGAGCGCCGGAGGTGCGGCACTACTTCATCTGCGGGTGCCGCGCCTCTGGCGCTCAAACGATATAGGGATCGATGTCCCAGCCCTTCTTCCGGATTTCCTGCACGCTGCGCTGGACACGACCGCGTGTGCGGCTTTCGTTAAGGAAAGCCGCATGAAGTGCGCCAACGCCAGCAAGCTCCACAGGAAATCCGGATCCGGGCTGGGCCGACGTCTGGCTCCCGGCCCTATGGGCCTGGCTCTGATTTGCGATTTGCTTTCGAGTTCTCACGCAGACTCTTTTAGCCCCTGACGCTGTCATTCGAAAGCCGCACACGCGGGTGTGTCCAGTGTAGCGAGGCAGGAAATCCGAGTGCGCTCCCACTGCACGTCCCACGCCTTGCCGGGGCAGGCGGGATGACAAAGGTCCTCAGTCCAGTGCCTTCTTCTTATTGCGCCTTCAAGTAAGCGATCAGGTCGCTGATTTGGGCTTCGGTCAGGATGCCGCTAAAGGCAGGCATGGGCGCCTTGCCCTTCTTAATGATATCTGTTGCTTGCGCCGGCGTGACTGGCGGATTCACCAGGGGCTTGCTGCTGAAGATGCCGTGCAGGTTTGGAGGGCCGAAAGGAGCGGTGTCACCGGGCTGCTTGTTGTGGCAGCTCACGCAATTCTGCTGGAAGACGGCAGCACCGCGCTTGGCCTTGGCATTCATGACGGGGGCGGTAGCCGTGCCGGCAAAACCAATCAGATTGGTGGCCATGATCGCACCGGCAGTAACCAGAGTACCTACACCCCACAAAAGCCCACGAGCACTTGCCATTTTCCTGATGCCTCCAGTAGGTTTTCGGCCGCCTTTGGGCCGCCCATTATCAAAATCATAAACCATGCCCAGCCTCGCCCCGACGCCGGCGAAGCGGATTGGATGACGGCAAACTTGCGTATTACGCAAACGGGCAGCTCTCCCTGGACAATCGCGTCTCGCATCGGTACTCTCGTAGCGGGTTGAAATAAGGTCTTTGCCGAGGGGTTGTGCACTCATGGCAGGGCAAAAAATTCATGGTATGGTTATGGGTGCAATCGACGGCGACCCCAAAAAACCATCACCCATTGCCCCCCGTTGACTTGGGTAAGACCAGCAAAGTCTGCCTGGAGACGCTGGGAGTATCGTTGCGAGTTTAGTAGGGACCTTCTCTATGCCCGAGGACAAAGTTCGCCAGATCCCATTCATCCAAAGCCTTGATCGCGGCCTTACGATTCTGCAGGCGGTCGCTCTTTCCAAGCAACCAGTCTCGCTCGGAGAACTTACCGAGCTGTTGGGGATCGATCGCAGCAGCGCCTTCCGGCTTGCGAATACGCTCAGGCGCCGCGGGTTTCTTGCCTGCCCGGCGGGGAGGAAGGATTACATCCTCGGCTCTTCCATGTGGCGTCTCTCGCACCGTTACGACTGGGGCAATATGTTGATCCGGATCGCCAATAAGCAACTAAAACTGCTGGCCACCCAGATCAACGAAACCGCACATCTTGCTATCCGCGAGGGGAAATATGCTCTTTTCATCGACCACGCGGCGGCCACCAACGTAATCGCGGTGGCGGGGCAGGTTGGCGAGCTGGTGCCACTCTACTGCACCGCGCACGGCAAGGCTTTGTTGGCGGATGCGGATGAACGGGAGTTGCGGGCCCTTATCGGAGCGGGTCAACTGCGCAGATATACCAAGAACACGATGACCTCGATCCAGGAGCTGAGCAAAGATTGCGCCCTGATCAAGAAGAGAGGCTTTGCCAGCGACGAGGCGGAATTTGCGGAAGGTCTGCGCTGTGTCGCGGCCCCGATTCGCGTCGATAATGATGTGATTGTGGGGTCGATTGGTGTTTCAGCGCCCATGTCGCGTTTCTCCAAAGAGCGCCATCGCATCGCTGCAGGGCAAGTATGCAAGGTAGCGGAAACGATTGGGCAATTGCTGAGCAATGCTGACCAAAGTTCCGATGGGGAGTCGGAAAAGGCAGTGGCTGAATTCGCATAATTCCGTCTGAGAAAATACCTTGACAGAGAATCCGGTCCTGGATTTTGGGGTTGAGAAGTCTGCGATCCAGTACATTGGGCGCGATCTGCAGCGTCCGGAATGTATTTTGGCGGAACCGGACGGCACCCTCTGGTCTGCGGATGCGCGCGGCGGAGTCGCCAGGATCACCCCTGATGGAAAGCAACAAATCATTACCCAGCAGCGGTCCGGTCATTTTCAGGGTGTGGGCAGCGAAGCCAGCCGGTATTTAGAGGGGACGCTACCCAACGGTCTGGCCTTTGCGCGCAATGGCGATATTTTGATTTCGAACTTTGGCACGGACTGCCTTGAGGTGATGACCCGCGACGGCGCAACCACGGTTCTTGCCGACACCATTGACGGCGAGCCCATCGGTAAAGTGAACTTTGTTTTGCGCGACTCGCAGGATCGTATCTGGATCACCGTCTCCACGCGCGTTAAGAACTGGATGCACGCCCTGCGCAGAGATCTGCCCGACGGCTACATAGCCAGATACATCGACGGAAAATTCCGCATCGTCGCCGACGGCTTTCATTTCACCAACGAAATCCGCATGGATGCGCGGGAAGAACTTATGTATGTGGTGGAAACGACCGGCGGCTGTGTCAGCAGATTGCGGGTTGGGAAAGACGGCAGCCTGAGCAACCGCGAGGTTTTTGGACCATCGAGCTTGGGAAAGGGAGCGTGGCCCGACGGTATTGCCTTCGATAGCCTGGGGAATTTGTGGGGCACGATGGTCTACTCCGATAAGCTCTTTGTGCTGACCCCTCAAGGTGATTTTCGCCTGCTGCTCGACGAGGGCGATGCGCAGAAAGTTGAGGATCTGGAGCGGGCTTTTTTTGCGAACCAGGTAAATGAACAGGTGCTCTTCGCCACCGGGCAGGGCATCGCTCCGTGGATGGCGAGCGTGACGTTCGGCGGCCCCGATCTGCAGACCGTCTATATCGGTTCGCTGAAGGGGAAACGAATTCCCTACTTCCGCGCGCCCGCGCCGGGCCTGCCGATGGTGCACTGGCGCGAAACCTAGGCTGTTGCGTGGACGATTCCCTGATTGATTAACCAATCGAGCGACTCGCGCACGGCTTCGAGCGAGCTATAGCGCGGCTCATATCCCAATAGCGCGCGGGCCTTGGCAATGCTGCAGTTCGGCGAATGCGCGATGTGGTCCCAGGTCACTGCTGCATCCCTCGCCGTCGCTCTCTGCCGCCACTCTTCCCAGGGGACCCACTCCAGCTGCGCCGCACGCCCAAACCATGCAGCGACGCGCTCTGCATATCCGCGCAGGGTCAACGCCGCGGGTGATACCACGTGAAAGCTCTCACCGATAGCAACGCTCCTGCGCTCGATCGCTCGTTGAAAACACTGCGCCACATCGTCCGCATGAACGTGATGCAGCGTCTCCATCCCTATGTTCGGGAGCTGGAGCGGGCTGCCCTGCAGAAGCTTGGAGAAGACCTCGGGGTTGAAGTTGCCTGCGGGATTGACCGGAGCCCAACCAGGCCCTACCAGGTGCCCGGGATGCAGGATCGTTACCGGCAGTGCTGACCGGTGGGCCTCGCGGAGAAGATAGGCCTCGATCGCGACCTTTCTCTCGCCGTAATCGCCGAATGCTGTGCGCGGCTCAACCTCGGTTGTCGGCACTTCGACACTCGGTCCATGCACCCAGATAGTGCCGCAGTGCAGAAGGTGTCCGATTTTTCCGCGGAGCGCCTCAACCAGCTGCTCTGCACTTTGCAACTGGTAGCAGGTGAGGTCGATCACCACGTCCGCATCCAGGCCGGCGACACGCTCGCCGAAGCGTCCGGCCTGCTCCTCCGCCGCTCTATCCATCTGCACCCGTTCGATCAATTGCCAAGCCGCGTGCTGTTGGTAAGGCTCCTTCAAGCCGCGGCTGATGCAGGTAACTGCGTGACCGGCCTCGACCAGCCGAGGGGTGAGAAAGCTGCCGATATGCCCGGTTCCACCAATGATCGTTACCCGCATTTTCGCCTCCACGGAGAGATGAAACGCCTTTGCGAAAGTTTACCGGGATACACTGGTGGGGCAAATTTCTACAGGCAGACAGAAAATGCTGGGTACCTCACAAAACGTTTTCATCGTCATTATCTCCCTCGTTTGCGCCTTCTTCTTGATGGCAGCTGTGAACTATTACTGGCCTGCAGAAAAGCGACGTGCGCACAACGATCTGATTGGCTGGCAGCTTTCCGTTCTGGGCACCACGTATGCGGTCATCATCGGCTTCATGCTGTACACGGTTTGGATCGACTTCGGATCCGCTGAGTTGAATGCGGATGCGGAGGCTAATTCGGTAGTCAATCTCTATCGTCTGGCAGACGGGCTGCCACCCCAACAAGGGATGAAGATCAAGGCATTGGCGCGGGCCTATGGCGATGCGGTTGCCGATCAAGAATGGAATGAGATGGAGCGCGACGTCATGCCTGGGGAAAGCCGGGACCTAACGCGGCAGATGTGGCAGACTCTCATGGAATCAAAAGGATTCTCTCCTACTGAGATCACAGCGGAAGATCATGCCCTGTACGAACTCAGCGCATTAGCAGGACATCGCCGCACTCGCCTGGTGCAGAGCGCAGCACGCCTTCCCGGCGTGTTGTGGTGGGTGCTGCTGGTGGGAGGAACAGTCACGGTTGCATCCACCTGCATGTTCGGTGCTTCAAACGGCGCCTTGCACGCCATCCAGGTGGGCGCCTTTACCTTGCTGATCGCGCTGGTGCTGGTAGCAATTGCCGATATCAATCGGCCCTTCCAGGGCTCGGTGCATGTGAGTGACTATGCATTTCGCCGCGCTCAAATGGATATGAAGGAGTAGGCTCGCGACGTGCTGGGCTCTAACCATCCACCTTCACCCATGCCAAGGTGAAACGCCACCCCCCACTTTGTCATCCCGACCGAAGCGAAGCGTAGTGGAGGGACCTGCGGTTTCACCTTCGGGCACAACGAAACTGTGCTTTGGGCCAATCACCGCCGGGCTCCGTTTCTCCACCAACGTAGACAGCAGGTCGCTTCGCCTCGGTCGGGATGACAAAGTGGAGGGTGGCATTTCACCTTGGCATGGGTGGAGGTGGATGGACGAGACAACGACCGCATACCCACACCTGCGCAGACTGCCCACTTATCATCTCGCTAAAGCGAGGCCTTCCGCAGGCGCAATGCGTTGGTGATGACGGAGACGGAACTGAAGCTCATTGCGGCGGCGGCGATCATGGGGTTGAGCAGCAGTCCGAAGACGGGGTACAGCACACCCGCGGCAAGCGGCACGCCGAGGGCGTTGTAGATGAAAGCAAAGAAGAGATTCTGGCGGATGTTGCCCATGGTTCGCTGGCTCAAGCGACGCGCCTTAAGAATGCCGCGCAGGTCTCCCTTGACCAGGATGATGCCGCCGGACTCCATCGCCACGTCGGTTCCTGTACCCATGGCGATTCCTACTTGTGCTTGTGCCAGTGCGGGCGCGTCGTTGACCCCATCGCCCGCCATGGCCACGATCGCCCCCTGCGACTGCAACCGCTTGACTGCTTCGGCCTTCTGGGCGGGCAAGACCTCCGCCTCGAAATCGATGCCTAACTTGTGCGCCAGGGCCGCTGCCGTGGTGCGGTTATCACCGGTCACCATCACCACCTTGATGCCTTCCTGCTTTAACTCCTGAATGGCTTCGAGCGTCGATTCCCTGATAGGATCCGCGACCGCAACCAGGCCAGCCAAATGACCGTCCGAGGCAAGGAACATGACGGTTTGCCCCTCGCGGCGCAAGGCTTCGGCCCGCTGAGCTATGGTGCGTGCAACCGGCGTTTCCAAAGAAGCGCCGAGGTCGTGCATGAGCGAGGCATTGCCGGCTGCCACTTTCTTCCCCTGCACGGTGCCGGATACACCTCTTCCGGTGAGCGACGCAAAGTTCTCGACTGGCAGCAATGGGATCTTCTTCTCCTGCGCCGCGGCAAGAACAGCTGCGGCGAGGGGATGTTCGCTTGCCTTTTCAAGGCTGGCCATCATTTGCAGAAGCTGGGTTTCGTTCATGCCCTCGGCGGCGATCACGGTGCTCAGTCGAGGCTTGCCTTCGGTGAGGGTTCCTGTCTTGTCCACCACCAGCGTGTTCACTTTTTCCAGCGTCTCCAGGGCTTCCGCATTGCGCACCAGGATGCCCTCGCCGGCGCCGCGGCCAGTGCCCACCATGATGGACATCGGGGTCGCCAGGCCGAGTGCACAAGGGCAGGCAATGATGAGCACGGCCACGGCGTTCACCAGGGCATGAGCGTACCGCGGCTGCGGCCCGAAGACTGCCCAGCAAACAAACGTGATGAAGGCTGCGGCCAGGACCGCCGGGACGAAGTACGAGGCAACCCGGTCGGCAAGGCGCTGGATAGGAGCGCGGGTTCTTTGTGCCTCGCTCACCATCTTTACAATTTGTGCCAGCAGCGTGGTCGCCCCGACGCGCTCGGCGCGCACCACGAAACTGCCGGTCGAGTTCATCGTTCCGCCCACTACCTTTGCTCCCGCTGCTTTCTCTACCGGGATGGGCTCGCCAGTCACCATCGATTCGTCCACCGAACTGTGCCCCTCGACCACCGAGCCATCGACCGGTACTTTCTCACCCGGGCGCACGCGCAGCAAGTCGCCTATCGTGACCTCGCTCAGAGCGACATCGGCCTCGCTTCCATCAGGAGAGATGCGGCGCGCGGTTTTAGGGGCCAGGCCGAGCAGCGCCTGGATCGCGCCGCTGGTCTGGCTGCGAGCCCTCAGCTCCAACACCTGGCCCAGCAAGACCAGGACCGTGATAACGGCAGCTGCTTCGAAGTAAAGGCCGATATGCCCGGAGGCATCGCGAAACGTGGGAGGAAAGAGACTTGGCGCGGCCACGGCAGCCAGGCTGTACAGGTAGGCGGCGCCACTGCCCATGGCGATGAGCGTGAACATATTCAGGCTGCGATGAACAATCGAAGCCCACCCACGCTCAAAGAAAGGCCATCCGCCCCACAGGACCACCGGCGTTGCCAGGGCAAACTCAACCCATCCCAACGTCCCGCCTTGCAACAGATGCTGCAGAGGGCGGCCGGGAAGAAGATCGGAGACCATGATCGCGAGCAAAGGAAGGGTCAGCACAGCCCCCACCCATAGGCGACGCGTCATGCTGACCAGTTCAGGATTGGCCGCGTTCACGGTAACAGTCCGGGGCTCAAGGGCCATGCCACAAATAGGACAAGCGCCGGGACCATCGCGCACGATTTGCGGATGCATCGGGCAGGTATATTCGGTGCGCTCCGCCCGGGCGGCGGGTTCGGTAGCCTCAAGCGCCATGCCGCATTTGGGGCAAGCGCCCGGCTTCGCGGAGAGCACCTCAGGATGCATGGGGCAGGTGTACTGACCGGGCGTCGGTGCCTTCTTGCTCGGAGCCAAAGAGACCAAACCGGCCGCCTGCGAGCCGTCATACCTGCTTGGAGTGGCCTCGAACTTTGTGCGGCATCCAGCGCAGCAGAAATACCAGGTGCGTCCCGCGTGCTCGACCGAAGCCGTAGCCTCTTGCGGCTGCACCTTCATTCCGCATACCGGGTCGACCTCGGCCAAATCTACGTTTGCCATGCTCCCACCTACCCCTTAGTTAGACCCCTGAGCGGCTCTTAAGATTCAGGCGCGTGGGATTCAGGCGCATGGCTAGACGCTCTTTAGCGCCCGGCGCCCTATGTCCCGGCGGTAGTACATTCCCTCGAATTGGATTCGGCCGAGCGCTTCATAGGCGAGGGAAAGCGAGCGGTCCAGGGTCGCAGCCGCGGCGGTCACGCCGAGCACCCTTCCGCCTTCGGTAACGTAATGCCCGTCCACCAGGGCGGTGCCGGAATGAAAGATCTCTACTCCCGGGACGCTGGCCGCCTCTTCCAGTCCACTGATCCTGCGCCCGGTTACGTAGCTGCCGGGGTAGCCGGCCGAGGCCGCAATGACACACGCGGAGGCCCCTGGCTTCCATCCCAGCTCGGTGTCGCTCAGGCGGCCCTCGACGCAGGCTTCGAGCGTCGCTAACAGGTCGCAGTCCAGCCGGGAGAGAATGGCCTGGGTCTCAGGATCGCCAAAGCGGGCATTGAACTCCAGCACCATGGGACCCCGCGCCGTCATCATCAACCCGCAGTACAGAACCCCCACGAAGGCCGAGTCTTCCGCGGCCATACCGCTCACCGTGGGGCCCGCGATATGGTGCAGTATCCATTCCCGCATCTGGTCATCCACCATGCCATCGGTGGAGTATGCGCCCATACCTCCCGTGTTCAGCCCCTTGTCCCCCTCACCTATGCGCTTGTGATCCTGCGCCGGAGCTAACGGCACTACATGCTTTCCGTCGGTCAGGGTGAGGAACGAGATCTCTTCGCCGGTGAGAAACTCCTCAATCACGATCGAAGACTGCACCGAGCCAAGCAGTTTTCCCGCCATCAGCCCGGAGATGGCTTCGGTGGCTTCGCGGCGCGTCTCGCATATGAGCACACCCTTGCCCGAGGCCAAACCATCCGCCTTGATCACTAGCGGAAGATGGAAGAGATCGATCGATTCCAGGGCTTGTTGCTCGCTGGTGGCGACGGCATAGGCTGCCGTGGGGATTTTGTGGCGCTGCATAAAGCGCTTGGCAAAGGCTTTGCTGCTTTCCAGTTGCGCCGCTTTCTGCGCCGGCCCAAAGACCGGGATGCTGCGCCGCTGCAACTCGTCCACCAGCCCCAACGACAGGGGGAGCTCAGGCCCAACCACCACCAGGTCGGGACGTTCGGAGGCGGTGACCCGTAACAGGTCGTCGAGGTCCTTCTGGCTGACGGGAATACAGCGTGCCAATTGGGCTATGCCCGCATTGCCCGGCGCGCAAACGACTTCTGAGACCCGCCGGGACCGGCTGATGGACCACACCAAGGCGTGTTCCCGGCCACCCGCACCAATTACCAGCACTTTCATCCGCTCGATCCAACCCCTCTTTAGTGAACCAATCCCGTGGTTCGGGAACTGTGGCAAGACTACCGCAGCGGGGGCGGACTGCGAAGAGTCGTTAACTATAGTTAACAAAAAAACGGAAATGCAGGCTATACTGAGTTCGCAGCAGCTGAAAACGAGGATTGTGCCATGCCGCCTGCTTCTCCGCCCTCGCTTCCGGTTTCGTCCCCCGCAGCGCTGCTTTCCAATTTGAAGAGCCGCCAGGCCCTTTATTGGTTTGGGCCGGCCTTTGTAGCCAGCATCGCCTATATCGATCCGGGGAATTTTGCTACCAACTTCGCCGGCGGAACAAGTTTCGGTTACAAGCTGCTCTGGGTGTTGCTTTGGTCGAATCTGATGGCCATCCTCATTCAATACCTTTCCGCCAAGCTGGGTATCGCGACCGGACGTACGTTGCCGCAGAATTGCCGCGACCACTTCTCGCGGCGTACGGCGATTGCCCTTTGGGTAGCGGCCGAGTTATCGGCCCTGGCCACCGACCTGGCCGAATTTTTGGGGGCGGCGCTGGGTTTCTACCTGCTTTTCGGCGGCTATTTTCTTCATCTGGGTCTTACCCGGACCACAGTGATGTTTATTGCCGCCATCGTCTCGGCGGTCTGCGTTTTCGCCATCCTGGCGCTGGAGCTGCGGGGTTTCCGGAGCCTCGAAGTCGGCATCATGGTCTTTGTTTTGATGATCGGGGTTTGTTACCTGATCGAGATCTTTCTGGTACACCCGGACTGGCGGCAGATCGCTTACCACACGGTGGTTCCGATGATGGACCGGAAGAGCATCTACATCGCGGTCGGCATGCTGGGCGCCACGGTGATGCCGCACGTGGTTTACCTGCATTCCGGCCTGGTGCAGCCGCGGCTCGCCCGGGAAGAACGGAGCGAACATATGCCCGAGGTTCGGTATCTCTCCCGGCTGCGCCACTTGAGGCTGGAGGCTCTGGACGTATTTGCGGCCATGAACGGGGCGTGGCTGGTGAACTCTGCCATGATCATCGTGGCAGCCGCGGCATTTGCCGGGACCGGACGGACCGACATGTCGATCGAGGAAGCTCATCGCACGCTGGGTCCTTTGCTGGGTCCCGCCTCGGCAACTATTTTTGCCGTCGCGCTTTTGTGCTCCGGCCTCTCCTCCTCTACCGTGGGAACCCTGGCCGGGCAGATGATTCTGGAGGGCTTCCTGAATGTTCGCTTCAGCATCTTTCTGCGCCGGCTTCTCACCCTGCTTCCCGCAATGGTCGTGATCGGCCTCGGCCTGGACCCGATCCGCATCCTGGTTCTCTCCCAGGTGGTGCTCAGCTTTACCTTGCCCTTTGCTTTGATCCCGCTGCTCATTCTCTGCAGCCGGCGGAACGTGATGCGAGAGTTCACCAACGGGAATACGACTGCGTTTCTCGGCTGGCTGACGGTCTCGATCATTATTGTCCTGAACGTGGTGCTATTGGGACTGAGCGTTACCTCCTGATTCCGGCCCCCCCACACCTTGGCCGAAAATGCTTTAGAATCTTTAGTGGACCATGAACGCCCGGAGCAGACTTCGAGACTTCCTGCACAAGCGTTTCCGTCACGGCAAGCCTGACCGTGGACGGAGCCACTCCTCCTAACTTCTCGTCAGACCAGACCTTGACAACCAACTTTGATCAGGCGCGCGCGTGCGCAATCTTGCGCAACGATGACGTGCCATTTAGAGAGGAATACCAATGAACAGCTTCGGCAGCCAATCCACCCTGAAGGTCGGCAACAAGAGTTACGAAATCTTCCGTCTCCAGGCACTTGAGGCCAAGGGCCTCGCCCTCCATCGTCTCCCCTATAGTCTGCGCGTTTTGCTCGAAAACCTGCTGCGGCAGGAAGACGGCAAGAGCGTGACGGCAAACGACATTGAATTCCTGGCCAAGTGGCAGGCAAGTGCCGAGCCGGCGCGGGAGATCGCGTTCATGCCGGCGCGCGTGCTCATGCAGGACTTTACCGGAGTGCCCGCCATCGTAGATCTGGCAGCTATGCGCGATGCTATGAAGCAGCTCGGCGGCAACCCGGAGAAGATCAATCCCCTGCAACCCGCGGAGCTGGTGATCGACCACTCGGTTCAGGTGGACGAATTCGGCACTTCGAATGCGTATTCCATCAACGCCGCGCTTGAGTTTCAGCGTAACCGGGAACGCTACGCGTTCCTCAAATGGGGCCAGACCGCGTTCCGTAACTTCTCCGCCGTGCCCCCAGGTATGGGGATCTGCCACCAGGTCAACCTGGAGTACCTGGCCCGCGTGGTCTTTACCACCACGCCCAACGGCGGCCGGGTGCGAGCGTACCCTGACACCCTGGTCGGCACCGACTCACATACGACGATGATTAACGGGTTGGGGGTGCTGGGGTGGGGCGTCGGCGGGATCGAAGCCGAGGCTGCCATGTTGGGCCAACCGGTCTCGATGCTGGTGCCACAAGTGGTCGGATTTAAGCTGACGGGCAAGCTGCGCGAGGGCGCTACGGCTACCGACTTGGTGCTGACCGTGACCGAAATGCTGCGGAAGCTGGGCGTGGTGGGAAAGTTCGTTGAGTTTTACGGCTCCGGCGTTAGCGAATTGAGCTTGGCGGACCGGGCTACGATCGGCAACATGGCGCCGGAGTATGGCGCAACCTGCGGAATTTTCCCCGTTGACGCGGAGACCCTCCGGTATCTGCGACTGACGGGGCGAAGCTCCGAACAGATCAACCTGGTGGAGGCATATTCCAAAGAGCAGGGATGGTTCCATACTCCTGATTCGCCTGAAGCCGAATACACGCAGACCACCGCGCTCGATCTTTCGACGGTTGAACCCAGTGTGGCGGGCCCCCGCCGTCCCCAGGACCGGGTATTGCTCTCCCAGGCCGGCACCAGCTTCCAGGAGCAATTACCGAGCTTGTTGGGGCCGAGCGCCGCAGGCCGCAAGGAGCGCCAAACCATCCGCTGGGAGGGTGAAGGCGGGCACACTTGGCCAAATGGCAGTGAAAAGTCAACGCCAGAGACGGGTCCGGCGACCACGGTCAAGGAGCGCTTCGGGGTGGACGTCGATCCCTACCTGGATCATGGGTCCATCGTGATCGCGGCCATCACCAGTTGCACCAACACCTCAAATCCGTCGGTCATGGTTGCTGCCGGGCTGCTGGCGAAAAAGGCGGTGGAAAAGGGATTGAGCGTGCCGCCGTGGGTCAAGACTTCTCTGGCGCCGGGTTCGCGCGTGGTTACGGACTACTACCAGCGGGCAGGTTTGCTCGAATTCCTGGATAAGCTGCGTTTTCAGGTCGTCGGCTATGGCTGCACCACTTGCATCGGCAACTCGGGCCCACTGCCGACGGACGTTTCGAAGGCTATCGATGACCATGGCCTGGTCGCGGTTTCCGTGCTGAGCGGCAATCGAAACTTCGAGGGCCGCATCAACTCCGAAGTGCGGGCCAACTACCTGATGTCACCGCCGCTGGTGGTTGCCTACGCGCTGGTGGGCAACATCGACCACAACTTCGACACGGACCCGATCGGTAAGGGTACGAACGGCGCGCCGGTGTACCTCAAGGAAATCTGGCCCACTCAGGACGAAGTAAACAGCACCATCGCGTCGGCGATCGACTCGGAGATCTTCACCAAAGAATACGCAACTGTTACGGATGGTGATAAGAACTGGCAGAACCTCAAGTTTCCCACCGGCGACACTTATCAGTGGGAGCTTGACTCCACCTATATCCGCAAGGCGCCTTATTTTGACAGCATGCCCGCCAAGCCTGCGCCGGTAGAGGAGATTAAAGGCGCCCGGGTGCTGGCGGTTCTGGGAGACAGTGTCACTACGGACCACATTTCGCCTGCCGGCTCTATCAAGCGGGATGGACCTGCGGGTAAATACCTGGTTGAGCATGGAGTGAAGCCGGTCGACTTCAATTCCTACGGATCACGGCGCGGCAATCACGAGGTGATGGTGCGCGGCACCTTTGCCAATGTCCGGCTGCGCAATAAGCTAGCTCCGGGTACAGAAGGTGGTGTGACTCGCCTGCTGCCCGAGGGCGAAGGGATGAGCATCTTCGACGCCTCGGTGAAATATGCTGAGCGCGGTACACCGCTGGTAATTCTTGCCGGCAAGGAATACGGCTCCGGATCCTCGCGTGACTGGGCAGCCAAGGGGCCGAGGCTGCTGGGTGTGCGGGCGGTGATCGCACAGAGTTACGAGCGCATCCACCGATCGAACCTGGTGGGCATGGGCATTCTGCCGTTGCAGTTTGAGAGCGGTCAAAGTGCGGAGTCGCTGGGACTCACCGGCGAAGAGGTCTTCGACCTGGAGGGGATTCGCCGGATGCTGGAACAGAAATTTGCCCAGGGCCGCACCCTGACGGTCAAGGCGACGGACGGGGCGGGGGTGGCGCGGGATTTTAAGGCAACGGTGCGCATCGACACGCCGCAGGAAATTCTCTATTACGAGAACGGTGGCATCCTGCAGTATGTGTTGCGGCAACTGGCGGTAAGCTAGGCCCATAGCAGAACCCAGCCAGACGTTTTGTCTCAGGGCACGACTTTAGTCGTGCCGTCACAGGCCTGGAATAATCAGGGCTTTAGAGTCTGCGTGAGAACACGAAAGCAAATCGCAAATCAGAACCAGGCCCGTAGGGCCGGAAGCCAAACGTCAGCCCAGCCCGGATTCCTATTCAGTGGGGAGAGGGCTGGGACGTCGATCCCCCGATCTTGAGCGCCAGGGGCGCGGCACCAGCGGATGAGTGTAGTGTAGTGCCGCGCCTCCGGCGCTCCCCAACCTTCATATCCCCCTCCCAGCCCTCCCGGGCTGGGCTGACGTTTGGCTCCCGGCCCTATGGGCCTGGTTCTGATTTGCTGTTTATTGCGAGTTCTCACGCAGACTCTTTAGCCCCTGCTATAGCAAAAAACCGCACGGAATGCCGAGTTCAGAAGCAATGTTCATCCGGGTATTTTGGCTCAAAACAAGAGCCGCAGGGGCTAAAGAGTCTGCGGAAAAACTCATGTTTTGTTGTATCAGGGCACGACTTTAGTCGTGCCCTGATACAAAGCCAAAGCCCTGTCCTCACGCAAAAACTCTATTGTCGCGGTAAGACAAGGACGCCCCACGGTCCTTTGCCGGCTTTTATTTTCTTGGTCACGGTGTTGGTCGCCAGATCCACTACCGACACATCATTCGAAGGCCCGTTGGCCGTATATAACGTCTTTCCGTCGAGCGAGAGGGCTATGCCCCAGGGCCGTGCTCCGACTTCGACCGAACTCAGGACCTTATTTGTCGTTGTGTCGACTGTGAATATCATGTGCCCTCTGCCTGTGCTGACGTAGAGTCTCTTCTCGTCCGGCGAGAGCACAACGTTCATGGGCTTGATTATCCCCGGCTTGCCCAGTTGGATGGCCTTGATCATTTTGTACTTTTTGGCATCCACCAGCACTACCGTTCCATCATTCTCAGCGTTAATGTAGGCGCGCGAGCCGTCGGCCAGGAAAGCGACGTTGCGAGGACGATGACCTACCTTGAATGTCTTGATGATCTTGCCCGCCACAGGATCGAGTACGGAAATGGTTCCAGTCTCTTCAGAAGTGACCCAGACGAGCTTGCCATCCGGAGTTACCTTGACGCCTTCAGGTTGTGCTCCCAGCGCAAGGGTTTTGACCACGTTGCCGGAGGCAATGTCGACGATGCTGACGGCGGAGGCGTCTTCGTTGGATATGTAAAGCTGGGTGCCATCCTTGCTGACGTCGAAGTTTTCCGGATCAGAGCCCCCATGAATAATGCGGACAACTTTGTTCTGTGCAACATCGAAGACCCCGATTCCATCAGCCGTCTTGTCGGGTGGCGGAAGGGTGCTCTCATCGACGTCTGGTCCAGCAATGGGCGAGCCACTGAGCGCGACGTAGATCGTCTTATTGTCAGGGCTCGCATGGATGCCGCGGGGACGCTTGCCCAGCGGAATGGTGGCAAGCACGTTGTAGTTGCCGGAGTCGATCACGGTGAGGTCTCCGCCGACTTCGTTGGTTACGTAAATCCGTGGCTCTGAGGTCTCCACTGGTTTGGTTTGCGCAGCCTGCTCCGGAGCCTTGGCATGGTTGCAGCCCGTTGACAACAGAGTCAGACCAACGGCAAAAAGGAAATATCCGATATTGCGATTGCGCATATTATTTTTCCCTAAACGTGAAGTTGGCCTCAGCAGTACCGTGCGGAGAAACGGTCACTTGCTGCTCTTGGGTCCCAAGTTTTTCCTGCCAGACTGCAATGGTATACGTACCTGGCGGAAGGTCCTTGATATCGAACGATCCGTCATCCTTCGAAACCGCAAAATAGGGATGATTTAGCACGCCGATAAACGCGTGCATCCAACTGTGAATATTGCATTTAACCGGGATCATGACCTCCGGCTTGATGAATCTGCGCGCGATCGGCGGATCTCCCGCACCTTGGCTGTGATTCCATTCCCGGTTCACTTCTGCCATGGGGTGGATATTGTGCGTCACCGGGTCTGAGTTGATGACCTGCAAGGTCTGCCCGGTTTGAATGCCCATTACCCGCGGGCGAAACCAGCAGCCACGCTGGTCAATGGTGACCGGGGTTGGAGGAATGGCGAAGGTCTTTCCTTCGAGGCCACTCTTGACGTATATGAATGCATTGGCCAGTCCGCCTCTCTTACTTACGACCAGGGATTCGTCATAAGCTTTTCCGTGATGGGCCTCCACGCAGGCAGGTTCCTCACTCATATCGATCACTTTGGGCGCCGGCCTTCTTCCCTTATAGCGGATGGTTCCAGTGACAGATCCGGCGGTAGCGGGATCTACCTTGAAGTACACCGGCGCCGGCGCGCTCTTCGCGACGCTGGGTTGTTCAGTGTTGACCTTCCCCGAGCAACCGGCAAGCAGCACGGTCGCGCAAAAGAGATGGAAAAAGTGATGAAGTCTCATCTTGATTCTTTCCCTGGCGGTCCAGCGGTGGTGGGCATGTCGCCAGTCAAGGACTCGAGGAAGGTGACCAGATCCGCGCGGTCCTGAGCGGAGAGGTGGAGCGGTTTCATCTGCTTATCGAGATATGGATTCGAGTTGCCGCCTCCGGCGTAGAAAGCCACCACGTCTTTGAGCGTCTTAAGGCTGCCATCATGCATGTAAGGTGCGCTGAGCGCGACATCGCGTAGCGTCGGCGTTTTGAATTCGCCCTTGGCGGTCACTACTTTTGTTGAGTCGAATCGCCCAAGGTCAGTGAAGTCGCCCGCTCCATTCACGCCCACCCCGGTGTTATGGAATTGGCCATCGGTGAACAGCGCGTAATTTTGATGGATGGTGTGACAGACAGCGCAATTGCCTTTTTGCGGGTCCTCAAAGAGGGCAAGACCGTGGATTGCGGCGGGTGAGAGCGCCTTTTTGTTGCCCCCATATTGGTATTGATCAAACGGAGAGTTCCCGCTGAGCAGCGTCCTCTCGAAACTGGCCAGCGACTTCTGAATCTTCTCGAGGGTGACTGTTCCTGGCCCAAAGGCCTTTGCAAACTCAGCCTGGTATACCGGGTCTTCGCCAATCTTCGAGACCGAGACCTCGTGTTTCTGATCCATCTCCACCGGGTTCTCCATCGGAGCGGCGGACTGCTCCTCGAGACTCTTCGCTCGACCATCCCAAAACTGCAGCGGCGAGTACGCCGCATTCAACAAAGTGGGAGCATTGCGGACGCCAATCATTCCGCCCACGCCCCTGGCCAAGGGGCGTCCATCAGTGAACGCGAGGTTTGGATTATGGCAGGAGGCGCATGACACGGAATTGTTTTTGGACAGCGTCGTGTCATAGAAGAGCTTGCGGCCCAGCGCTATCGTCTCGGCGGTGGGCGGGTTGTCTGGCGGAATAGGGACCGGAGGCAGCCCCAACGGAGCCCGGAGATCGACAACCTTGCCGATCGGCCTGTCATTACCAGAGTTTCTACATCCAACGCAAAGGACCAGCAACCCGGCGAGCAGAACGTTATGTAGAGTGAGTACTCTCAACTCTCCATAATTATAGCGTTGGGATTAAGCCACGATGTCGTAGGGGCGCATCATGTCGTTGGCCTCGTGTTCCTGGACGTGGCAATGCCAGAGGTAGCGCCCGGGATAGCCGTCAAAAGAAATATGGATCCGCGTGACCATGTTGGGCGGGCATTGCACCACATCCTTCCATCCGCTCTCATTTGGGTTGGGCGGGAGTGCTGCACCGGTGAAGCGCATGGTGGCGTTTTGCAGAAGGTAGAGGTCGCGGTCAAATCCACGGCGATCGATCACCTGGAAGCGAACATGATGAAGATGGATCGGATGGGTATCGTCGGTCAAATTGACCAGGGACCAAACCTCGGTCGAGCCGAGCTTCGCACTCTCCGTCACCGGCATGTGCCAGGGCGTCCGATTAAGCAGCATGACCATCGCGTTGCCGGCAGGATCCTTGAACTCATTCAGCGTTAGTTCGCGGGTGCGCGCAGCAGAAGTCTCGGGCAGGCGGGTCACAGGCAGGAGGGCTTCGGGTATCCGGCTCCTGTCTAAGGCAGGAGCAGAGGCGGCAGGGGCAGAGGCGACGCGAAACTGCATCATGCGAAAGGCTCCATTGGTCAATGTGACGCGCTGCCCGCGCATTGCGGAGAAGTCGACAATGAGATCAGCCCGCTCCCCGGGTGCGAGGAGAAGGGTGGCCAGCCTCACCGGGGCGGGAAGTAGCCCCTGATCCGCCCCGATCTGCAGGAAGGCGGCGCCATTGGACAGTCCCAGCCGGAAGAAACGCCCGTTCGCCGCGTTCAGCACGCGCAGCCGATAACGGCGCGGCTCGACCTCGTGAAAGGGCTGTACCCGGCCGTTCACGACCATGGCATCGCCGGCGACTTCGTCCATCCAGGGATGCTCTGGAATGGGAGAAATGGGATAGAACAACTGACCATCCTGATCGAAGATGCGGTCGTACAGGATCAGCGGCAACTCATAGCTACCCACGGGCAGGTTGAGGCCGTCCTCGTAGGCATCCCGAAGCAGATACACGCCCATCATGCCGGCGTATAGATTCAACCGGCTGGTGCCCATGGCGTGGTCGTGATACCAGAGCATGGCTGCGTCCTGCCGGTTTGGGTAGAGCCCGACACGTGATTTGCCGGATGGATACCAGTGGGTCGGGTAGCCGTCGTGTGCTGCCGGCGTGCGGCCACCGTGCAGGTGGACTACCGCACGCGATTCAGGAAGCTCGCGGCTAGAACCATGCAGGCTGTAGTCGATGGGGAGAAAATGTCGCGGCGGCAACTGATTGTGCCACTCTACGGCCAAGGCTTCGCCTTTGCGGGCCTCGATTAGCGGACCAATTGCTTCCGGGCCGTAGCTCCATAGCCGCGTCGGTGCAAGGTCACGATGCATCTTTACGCGAATCTCGCGCATGGTGATGCTGAAAAGCGGCACCTTCGTCACATCTCGATGGCCCGCGCTGGGTAACGACTGCGGAAGCGGCAGCGGGTCGACGAAGGGCTCGAGTTGGAGGGCGTTGATGGCGCGCGTCGTCTTAGGAGAAGAGAGGGGAGAAGAGGCGGAGACCGCGAGCTGAGCGATCGAATGACCGGTTCGGAAAGACAGGGTGGAGAGCGCCGCTTGTTTCAGAAGATCGCGGCGGTTTAACAATCTGCTCAACACCTAATGGCTCTTGATTTGGCCGGTGGCTTCATCCAGCACGACCACCGCGCCATTCTGTGGCGTGGTCCCACTCAAGTCAAGCATGTCAATAATGGAGCCGGCAATCGCATCATACGAACCCTGGCCGATTCGCTGCTGGTTCAAAAAAGTATCTTCAATGAAGCGCAGAATTGAGCTCTGGTCGGTCACCGTATGGGAAACGTAGTTTGGCTTGGCCCACGGTGAGATGACCAGCAACGGCAGGCGTGGGCCATAACCGCATCTGCCCTGGGCATGTAAATTGCTCGGGTCCACGCCTGATAGTGCGCTCGCTCCATCGCCACAGTTTCCCGGCGCGGAGAAACCATCCTTCGGCGTAGCGCTGCCGTTGACGACGTTATGCACGTGGTCATACCAACCATCGGAATCGTCATACGTAACAATGATGACGGTGTTGCTCCACTGTGGAGTCTGCTCGATGAGATTGATCGCGTGGACAAGGAACGCTTCTTCATCCAGCGGATCGGAGTACCCAGCGTGGCCGTCGCGATAAGCAGCGGACTTAAGGAAGCTGACTGCGGGAAAGTTACCGGCCTTTACCGCATCGAAAAAGTCGTGGATGTCATATTGGTGGTTCGTATCACCGTCGTTTGCGTACCCGATCGTCTGTGAGGAAGTGGGACGGACGTGAAGTGGGTTCGCGGTGGAGGCGTAGTACTGAAACGGATTGACCACCGGATTATAGTCGAACGATACCTGCCCGGTAACATTGGATAAGTTGGTTCGCCGGCAACCCGTGGTGCCATTGCTGTTGACTACCGAGATATCGAAACCCTCGTGGAAGAAACCCCATGTTAGGCTTGCCTGGTTCAGTAAGTCGCCGACATTTCTTCCTGTCATATGCACGGTTGCGGCGCTGGTAGCTGAGCACAGATCGTTGACCGGGTTTGCGTTTCTGAAAAGCGTGTATCCGCCGTTTCCATCCGAGACGATGCTGCCCTCGGCATTGCCATCGTTTACGACGCCGTTGGTCTGCCCGGAGATAAGATTGATGGCCCCTAGCGTCGAGGGTCCGAAAGTAGTACCGAAGAAGCGATCGCTCATCGCATAATGCTGCGCATAATTCCACATCGCGGTCACCGTATTGCCGTCGTAATAGGCCATGGTCAGGCCGGTCGTGGCGGCAATACCGCTTCCGAGGCTCTTTGTGTCGGCAGCACCCACAGAGCGTGGGAATAAGTCCATTGCGCCACCATCGAACGCTAACTGTTCTGCGTTATAGCCGTGGTCCTGGTCGGCGGTAGCTGCACTTATAGGTGCTAACCGGAACGGGTTCGTCGCCCCGGCGCCATTTCCGTTATTGCTTGCGTTAGGGTTATTCAGCAAGAGGGCTGGGGAGAGGCCGTCAACAACCGGGGTTCCCGCTAGCGCAGTAAAGGGTGGTTCGCCAGCCAGATTCAGCGCGTTCGGATAAGTACCAAAATAGTGATCGAAGGAGACATTTTCCTGAAAGATCACCACGATGTGCTGGATGTTAGCTTGCGAAGAAGCGTTCGCTACTTCAGAGCTAGGAATAGAACTGGTGTAACCACAACCAATAAAGGTCGCGGCGGCGGAGAAACCAAGCAGTAAAGAGCAAATACTTGCAATGCGGTGCATCATGGCGCTGTCCCGAAGACATACTTCTTTGCGCAGGCGTATTTCTCTCGGTGTTGAATACTACCTGCTGGGGTGCGCCGCCATTCTAGACATGGAGAAGTGACTTATGCAAGTGAACCTAAGTTAATGTTTGGACGGGTACCAGCGCTGCCACCCGGTCGAGCGCTGTTAAGGGGAACTTGACACAGTTAACTACCTTTTCAATTCGGTCGAAAATCGACAGTTTGTCGTTCCTTTTGAGTGCCTGCGGGCTGGAATTGGTGGTGAGGCGCCAGGCAAAGCTTCGCGATGGCATTGTCCGACTTCACGCGCCTCTATCCACTGCAGCGTGCAGGAAATCCGGGTTCGCTTCGGTTCCACGGCAAACCCCCGGCAAGCCGGAGCAAGCGGGATGGCAAGGGAGAGGGTTGCGCTGCACCTTTAGCACGGGTGGTGGTTGATGGACAGGGCAGCGGTTGCACCAGGAGGTGTGCAGGGGTGGGCGCCCGTAATTTCTACACAAGACTGCTTAGAATTTACCTATTGTTTGAAGGTATGCCTTAAGGCCGGTAGAGATAATCTGTACGCCGATGCAGAGTAGGATGAATGAGGAAAGACGCATCACCATCGAGGTTCCAGATCTGCCGAGAAGCTGCTCCGCTTTCCGCGCGTAGAGATAACAGGTGTAGATAATCACGCAGATCAACGTGATGCCCGTGATGGCGGCGATCAGGACCCGGGGTGAGAACAAGGAAGTTTCGTGCAGCTCGGGAGGCAGATGGGCTCCTAAAGTGATGGCAACAGAGATAGAGCCCGGCCCCACCGTGATAGGGAGCGTAAAAGGATAGAATGCGTTTTCAAGAATTTGGTCTTCCGGGGTAGCCGGGGTTTTTGCGCGCCCAGTGTCCTGGTTCAGAAGAGACCATCCGGTAGCGGCGACCACCAGGCCTCCGCCTATTTGTACCGCATAGATTTGAATACCGAAGAACGTGAGCACATGCACGCCCCACAGCAGGGAGCAGAGCAGCAGAAAGAAACTGTAAATGGCGATCTTCTGCGCCAGTAAGCGTTGCGTGCTGAACGTGATCGGCCCTACTAAATTGACGAAAATGGCGGCGCTTCCTAAAGGATTGACAATTGGGAAGAGCGTGGCCACGACCAGGACGGTGGCCTCAACGACCGCGGTTACTTCCTGACGAATGTCCATCACCAGCGGATTCTCCAGGCACAGGACTGCCTGGAAAATCTTACTACCCGGGCGAGTGGCGGCTGGAGACAAAAATCAGGTGAGCAAAACCCTGCCATTTGCGTCGCCGTCGTTGCTAGAATCGAAAGTAATGACGGTCATTGCGAAGAGTGTCGCGCCTGAAGTGCTGTCACGGTATGAGCCGGTCATCGGACTCGAGGTCCATGTACAGCTGCTAACCAATACCAAGGCCTTCTGCGGCTGCGCAAATAAGTTTGGCGGTGAGCCGAATACTCATATTTGCCCCACCTGCCTCGGCTTGCCTGGCGCACTGCCGGTGCTGAACCAGCGCGCAGTGGAGTATGCTGTGCTGGCCGCGACTGCGATCAACTGTGAAGTGCGCGAGCAGTCGGTGTTCGCCCGCAAGAACTACTTTTATCCTGACTTGCCCAAGGGTTACCAGATTTCGCAATTCGACAAGCCGTTGGCGGAACGCGGATGGATCGATGTTCCGGCGCTTGATGGCTCCGGCCACACTGTCACCAAACGCATTGGCATAACGCGGCTGCACATGGAAGAGGATGCAGGCAAGAGCATGCACGACGGCTTTTCCGACTCCGCGACCAAGACCTACGTGGACCTGAACCGATGCGGAACGCCGCTGATTGAAATTGTGAGTGAGCCTGATCTGCGAACGCCCGATGAGGCTTATGAATATTTGACCCGCCTCAAAGAGATCCTGCTCTACACCGGTGTAAGCGATTGCAACATGGAAGAGGGGTCGCTACGCTGCGATGCCAATGTGAGCGTAAGGCCGCGCGGGCAGAAGCAATTCGGGACCAAGGCGGAGGTCAAGAACGTGAACAGCTTCCGCTTTATTCGCTCTGCGCTGGAGTATGAGATCGAGCGCCAGGTGGAAGTGATCGAAAGCGGCGGCCGGGTGACTCAGGAGACGCGGCTGTGGAACGCGAGCGAGGGGCGCACCTACTCTATGCGGTCAAAGGAGCAGGCGCACGACTACCGCTATTTTCCCGAGCCGGATTTGCCGCCGTTGCTGGTTTCCGGGGAGTGGAAGGAAATCCTTGTCAGCCGCATGCCCGAGCTACCGGAGGCGCGCCGCAAGCGCATGATCGCGGAATACGAGATCACCCTGCAGGATGCCCATACACTTACGTCCACACGCGCCTTTGCCGACCAGTTCGAGACGGCGGCCAGGCAGGCGAAGAGTCCCAGGCGTGTTGCCAACCTGATCCAGAGCGAATTGATGGGCCGTCTCAAGGCCAAGGGCCTGGATTTGGAACAGTCTCCGGTCACTATGCAGGGATTAGTACAGGCGGCGGATCTGACCGAGGGTGGAGAGCTTTCCAGCAAGCAGCTGAAGGGGCTCTTCGACACCGCATTTGAGAATCGAGAAGATTTTGGCGCCGTGTACGAGCGCGAGAAGCCGCAGCAGATCAGCGACCCCGCGGCTCTGGGAAAGCTGATTCAGGAAGTGATTGCTGCCAATCCCAAGCAGCTGGAACAGTACCGCGCGGGCAAGAAGACGGTCGCCGCTTTCTTCGTGGGCCAGGTGATGCGCTTGTCCAAAGGGCAGGCCAACCCGGCGCTGCTGAACGAATTGGTAACCAAGCAGCTGAACGCCTAAGGGCTGTAACTTCCCCGCTTGCCCTGAGTCCAACGTTGGGGGGAACTGATGTTTGACTCAAACCTCAACTTTGATGAGACCCGGCAAAAAGTCACCCGTCGCGCCTTCCTGGTAACCGGAAGTATGGCAGCCGCCGCCATTGCCGCGTGGTCTCTGCATCCTGTGCCATCACCGCCGGCAGCCTTACCGCAAAGCGGTCCTGCACCCGAAGTGCCAATTGCCGGGTTTTCTTCGTCCGGCGTGGCGACGGGTACGGTCCGGTTGCCGAAGATCGTAAAGAGTAACGCGGAGTGGAAACGACAGCTTTCGGCCAACGCCTTTGACATCGCCCGCAAGGCCGATACCGAGATGGCCTATACCGGCGCGTACTGGAACCTGCACCAGCGAGGAATTTTTCGCTGCATCTGCTGTAACACGGCCCTGTTTTCGTCGGAGACGAAATTCGATTCCGGTACCGGCTGGCCGAGCTTCTGGCAGCCCGTTGCCAAAGAGAACATCGAGGAAACAGAAGACAACAGCTGGGGCGAGCGTACCGCGGTAGCCTGCATGCGATGTGATGCGCACCTGGGCCACGTTTTTACTGATGGGCCGCCGCCGACGGGTCTACGCTATTGCATCAACTCGGCATCCCTGGTGTTCAACGCCATCGTTTAAGAATTTCCGACCGATTGTTGGCACGGACAGGGCTAGAGGATGGATCGCACGACGCCACCATCCACCCGAAGCGCGGCGCCGGTAGTAGCCGAGGATCGCTCGCCGGCCATGTAGACCACCAGCGACGCTACCTCTTCCGTGGTGGCAAAACGCCTGATTAAGGAAGAGGGCCGTATGGTCTCAAAAAATTCCTTCTCCACCTGAGCTTCGCTGACACCCTTCTGCGCGGCCATACCGCCGACAAAGCCGGAAACGCCCTCCGACCGAGTCGGGCCGGCCAGAATGCTGTTGACCGTGACCTTGCTCCCCGCGACTGACTCAGCCAGACCGCGGGCTATCGCAAGCTGGGCCGTCTTGGTCATGCCGTAGTGGATCATCTCCACTGGGATTTGAACTGCAGACTCGCTGGAGATAAACAAGATGCGGCCCCAATTATTCTTCAGCATGCCGGGAAGGTACTGGCGCGACAAGCGCACGCCGCTGAGCACGTTTACCTCGAAGAAGCGGCGCCAGTCGTCATCCGAGATCTGGGCAAAAAGCTTAGCTTCGAAGATGCCGAGATTATTGACCAGAATGTCCACGTGGGGTAGCTGGCTAAAGAGCTCCACGCAGCCGTCAGCGTTTCCCAGGTCGGCAGTGATCCCCTCGACCGTGCCCTGCGATTGTTTCGCCTGAGCCTTCAACGCTCGCACCTGCTCCATGGCCTGCAATACCCTTGCTTCAGTACGGCCATTCACATAAACCGTTGCGCCCTCCTGCGCGAGTCCGGCGGCGATAGCCAGGCCGATACCGGCAGTTGATCCACTGACCAAGGCGGTCTTTCCTTCGAGTTGCAAATCCATGGCAACATCTCCCCAGCCGCGTTGCGACTGGTGTTTACGATTCACAGATTCGTTTCGAGGATGCAAAAGGCCGGATGGTGGTGCTACATGTTCATCTTCTTGAAGCGAGAACCAGGGACGGCGCGCACCAGCAGCATGATCCAGGCCCAGAACCAGGGCACGTAAACAACGTCGCGCCGCTGCTCGACAGCTTTCAGTATGCCGAGGGCGACCTGGTCCGGCGTGGCAAAAAGCGCGTTGTGCGGCACATGCGCGGTCATTGGCGTGGCCACGAATCCCGGCTTGATGGTCAGCACCTGCACCCCATCGCGGTCAATGCGATTGCGCATTCCTTCCAGAAAGATGTTGAGCGCGCCTTTGGAAGCACCGTAGACATAATTGCTCTTGCGGCCGCGGTCGCCGGCCACCGAGGATACGACCGCTAACGTGCCCCCCTGCTGGGCCTGAAAGTAATTTCCCAACCAGGTCAGCAGGGAAACCGTGGAGATGAAGTTGGTATGCAGAACGGCTGCGGCGATCTCGAAATCCGCTTCCGCAGCCTGCTGGTCGCCCAACACGCCGTGTGCGATCAGGGCCAGATCGATCGTGCCCAGCCGCTCCGCTGCGATCGCCAGCATCTCCTTGTGGGCCGCGGTGTCATCCAGATCCATGGCCCAGGTATCTACGGTGGCCGCGCCGCGGGTCAACAGGTCCTGGGCTACCGCTGTCAGCCGATCGCGGTTCCTGGCGACCAGCATGAAACGCGTATTCCGGGCCGCGAGCCGGCGCATGGTTGCGATGGCGATGCTCGAGGTCGCGCCTAACACCAATACCCTCAAGGGGAAACCCGGATCGCTTTTAGTCAAGGCCGGCTACCCGTTGCCAGAAGCTGGAGCTGAACGAGGGATCGATGTAGACCGCCCATTGCTCCCACTGGGGATAGAACTGCTGGAAGTGCGCCGCACTCATGCACGCATCCTTGGCTGGATACATTCGGCCGCCGAAGTCGGCCGTGATGGCGGCCAGCCTATCCAGCAGGCCGAAGCTCACCTCGCGGCGAATGGGAAAATCCAGCGCCAGGGTGATACCGGGCATGGGAAAAGACATCATGCCGGGTGAAACCACATCCCCGAAGACCTTGATTACGGCGAGAAAAGAACCCAGCCCTGACGCGGTAATTGCCTTCAATAGCTGGACCATTCCCATGGAATCGCTGGCCCAGGGCAGAACGCATTGGAACTGCAGCAGACCCTGCTGGCCATACAGCCGATTCCATTGCAGGATGCGATCCAAGGGGTAAAAAAATGGCTCGTAATCGGTCAGCGCCAAGCGTTGTTTGGCGATTTGCTTGTGGTAGTAGAGGGTGTTGAATGCGCCCACGGAAGTGCGGTTGAGGGCAAAGGCCGGCATATCGAAGGGCAGGGTTAAATTTGGCTTGGCTAAAGGTGTCAATGGTCCTGGATTTTCGTCGTGTTCACCGTGCATGAAAATCCCCCGGGCAAAGTTGTGACCCTGGGCGACACAATCGATCCATGCCACGGAGTACTCCGATGTACTCGCACTGGAGAGTGCTACAAATTCGTCCAGCCCGACGAATTTGGTGGATTGATACCGGATGCGCCGGGAAACGATCGGGCGCATCTGCACTTCAGCCCAACTGATCAGGCCGGTCAATCCCATGCCACCGATGGTAGCGGCATACCACTCAGCATTTTCGGTTGCGCTGCAGACCATCTGCGTCCCATCCGACCGTATCAGCTCGAAGCATGGAGTGTGCAGGCCGAAGGTGCCCGCGACATGGTGGTTCTTGCCGTGAATGTCGTTGGCAATGGCTCCGCCGACGGTTACGTATTTGGTGCCCGGGCTCACCGGCAAGAACCAGCCGCGCGGCACAGCGAAATCGAGAATCTCCGCCAGCGTCACTCCGGCTTCGCAGCGCAATAGGCCGGTTTGGGCATCGAACGAGATCAGGCGATCAAGGTTCGGCGTACGCAGCAGCGTTCCATTCTGGAGCAGGCAAACGTCGCCGTAACTGCGTCCCATGCCCACCGCCAGCATTTTGGCGCTGGAGACTTGGGGGGGAGGAAAATCCTCTTTCCAGAAGAGCGGGCGAACTTCAGCGGAGAGCCTTGGATAGCGCCCCCAGGATTCAAACTGCGGCCGGTCCTGGCGAGGGGACATAAGTCAGTTATCTTTCTCGAGCAGTTTTGTAAAATAAGCTACGCTCTCCTCCGGTATACCCGGAGGAGCCTACAGCGCAGAGTAGGCGATGAGCATTACCCCTAAGCCGAGCAGCAAACTCATTCGGTCTTCGAGAGCAAAGACCACCGGATCTTCATTCAGCAAGCCGCGCGAGGCCAGCAGCCAAACCCGGCTGACCCACAAGATCATGAGCGGTGTGATCAACCACATGCGGCTGGGGTGGTGATAGAGCGCCGTCACGTCACGCCCATTTATATAGAGCGCGAAGATGACGATTGAGGCATAGGCGCTGGCAGTACCGAAACTGCGCAGCTGCTCGATGTCGCTTAGGAGGTAGCCTCTTGCGGAGGTCGGGTTCACACCGCGCGCATGCAGGTTCTGCAATTCGCTGAACCGCTTGACCATCGCCAGGCTGAGAAAAAAGAAAATCGAAAAAGCGGCAAGCCAAGGCGAAATGACCGTGTCTGTGGCCGCGGCGCCGGCCACCATGCGCACGGTGTAGAGGCCCGAAAGGATGACAACGTCGACCAGAACGATGCGCTTAAGCACCAGGGAGTAAGCCAACGTAGTCACAAGGTAAAGCAGCAAAAAGATCAGGAACTTTCGTGGCAGGTAAGCAGCCATGATCAGGGAGAGCGCCGCGAGCAGAAATGAGATGGCAACGCCCGCGGTCACGGAGAGATCCCCGGCGGCAAAGGCTCGCTTGCGCTTGTTGAGGTGTACCCGGTCTGCCTCCAAATCAAGCAAGTCATTGAAAATGTAGGTTGCCGAAGCGATAAAGCTGAAGCAGAAGAAGGCAGTTACCGCGATCAATACAGACGCCGGGCGGATGTGGTGGGCCAGCAGCAGAGGCAGGAAGACGAGCAGATTCTTTGCCCATTGATGCAACCTGAGGGCCTTTGCCAGGGCAACGGGCATGGGCGAGCGGTCGAGGAACTTCCTGCTCACTTTGATATTTCCGCTCTTCAGAGCACTGTTCAAGCGGAGGTCAGGATTGGCGAGCATAGCCCGCTGGGCGCTTTTGAGCAGCGGCAAATCGGGAAGGGCATTGCCGATGTAGTCGAAGCCGTCGGACGCAAAGCGTTGCTCCAGATGCTGCAGTTTGTTGTTTCCGGTGAGGTTCACTGCGCCATCGCTGGCCATTACATCATCAAAGACGCCCAGGTGCGCGGCGACTCTCTGCGCCAGGACGCGGTCGGCTCCGGTGGCGAGGTAGAGCTTGCGGCCAGCCGCATGCTCCTCTCTTAGATAGTCCAGCAGCGGACGGTTGTACGGCAGGTGGGCGACATCGAGCGCGACCTGGGAGGCCACCTGCGATTTGAAATGTGCCTTTCCCTGGATGGCCCATGACGGTGCGCGCAAAAGTGCCAGGGGGCGGCGGCGGGCGAGAACCATCAGCGAGTCGACGAAAGTGTCCGACTTGACCAGCGTCCCGTCCAGGTCGACACAAAGCGGACACTCCACCTGCACGGCGACTGGAGGCTGCATTACCTTTCGGTCGGTCATCGCGCGCATTTCTCCGGTTGCTAATCCCAATGTATCAACAAGTTACGTCAGCAGTGGCATGACCGAAGTACTCTTGTAACTTTGTGTTGAGGATAACAGAGCGCTCTTTGCAAAAGATCTTATGTGGTGACGTCCCCTTGCGAGGTTTTCTCGAACGCTGGTCGAACCTTTCCTACCCGGCAGCCGTCATATAGGTGCGTGCTCGGCAAGCCTCAGGAATGAGCAGAAACCAGGGTTAAAGGATGATGAAGACAGGTACTTGCAAGTTTTTGATGGCGGTGGGAGTTTGCTTCTCTTTGCTTTCTCAGCTGCCCGTATGGGCCCAGGAGACCTCCACTGGTCGTGCCATTGTCACGGTGAACTCAAAATCGACCGAAGACGCGACCCCTGTTCCCCGGCAGACCATCAGCGTTTATGAGAATCGCAAGCTTCAGGAAGTGGCCGGGTGGGTTCCCCTGCGGGGCGAGCGCTCGGGCTTGCAACTGGTGGTGCTGTTGGATGATTCTTCCCGCGGCAACCTGGGTCTGCAATTGAACGACATTCGCACCTTTGTCACCGAGCTGCCTCCCACCACGCAGGTAGCGATTGGCTATATGCGCAATGGGGCCCCGAATCTGGTGCAAAACTTTACCAGCGATCACGCGCAAGCAGTCAAGTCTCTGCGCCTGCCCTCGGGGCAAGCGGGTATTAATGGAAGCCCTTATTTTTGTCTCTCAGATCTGGCCAAGCACTGGCCGGGCGGGGATAGCAACGTTCGCCGCGAAGTGATCATGGTTACCGATGGCGTCGACCGCTACTCCGGCCGACGCTTCGACCCCGAGAATCCCTACGTGCAGGCGGCAACCAGCGACGCACAAAAAGCCGGCGTGATTGTCTATTCCATTTACTTTCGGGGCGCGGGACGCTTCGACCGGAGCGGGCTGGCGACGGATGTAGGGCAGAACTACCTAACCCAGGTTTCAGGCTCGACCGGCGGCAAGGTCTACCTGGAGGGCTTTGGCAACCCGGTATCCTTCGCGCCTTTTCTCTCTGATATTCAGCGCAAACTGCAGAACCAATATGAGTTGAGCTTCGTCTCTACAGCAAAGCCCGGACTGCAGGCGATCCGGGTGAAAACCAGCCAGCCAAACACCTCCCTGGAGTTTCCATCGCGAGTTCCAGTTGGCCTCGCGAAGGGGCCCCAGTAAGGGGGTTGATTCACTCGGCAGTGGGCTCCTGGTTCTACCAAGGCAGCGAATAAAATAAAGCAACGGAAAGATGGTTAGGCGAGGCGAACGATGCCAGGAATAAGGACGCGAAAGCTAAGCATCATTCTTGGTGGAGTGATACTCGCCGTTGCAGGCTTGCTGCCGACAGCAGCGACGGCACAAGATGCGGCTGCGCCGGCCGCCAAGCCGGTGACTTTCCTGGGCACCGTCCAGACGCTGAACGGTAACACTCTTACCGTCAAGAGCGATGCCGGCGCGACCATGCAGGTCACGGTTGAGGAGAACGCCCGTCTGCTGCGCATTGAACCGGGACAGAAGAGTCTCGCCGGGGCCAGTCCCTTCAGCCTGACCGATCTGCAGGCGGGTGATCGAGTCATGGCGCGCGGTTCTGCCGGCGCGGATGGCAAGTCACTGGCAGCCGGCCTGCTGGTGGCCATTAAAGGCGCCGACATCGCGCAGAAGCAGCAACAGGAACAAGAGGACTGGCAGAAGCACGGCACGGGGGGCCTGGTAAAGGCAGTCGATGCGGCAGCATCCACTGTGACCATCTCCAGCGGCGCCCGGATGCTGGTCATTCACATCTCGCCCACTACCATTGTTCGCCGCTATGCTCCGGGGTCGGTCCGGTTCGACCAGGCAATCAAGAGTTCCCTCGACCAAATCAAACCTGGCGATCAGCTCCGCGCCCGTGGTCCCAGAAGTGAGGACGGCGCTACGCTGGAGGCGGAGGAAGTGGTCAGCGGAAGTTTTCGCAATCTTGCCGGCCCTATTCAGGCGGTGAACGCGGCTGCGTCTACGATTACGGTGAACGATACGGCGACTAAGAAGCCAGTCGTCATTTCCGTTACGCCTGACAGTGAAGTGAAAAAACTGGACCCCGCCGTGGCGCAGCGGCTGGCCGCGCGCATGAATGGCGGGGGAGCGAGGCGGCCGGATGGGTCTCAAGCCGCCGCAGCCGGTTCCTCGCAAGGCCCCGCTGCCGGTGGACCATCTCCAGGAGCCTCCGGGGCGGATCGGCCGGCCGGTGGCCAAGGCCGTGGGTCTGGAAACGGGGCCGATTTTCAACAACTGCTGGCGCGCTCGCCGTCGGTGACCTTGAAGGATCTCTCCAAAGGCAGCATGGTCATCGTCGTAGCAACTGAGGGCCAGGCTCCGAACACCGCGACCGCCATCACCGTGGTCGCCGGCGTCGAGCCCATGCTGCAGGCCTCCACCAGCGCCAGTCAAGCCATGCTTTCCTCCGCCTGGAGTCTAGGCGGTGGCGGCGAGGGCGGCGGCGGTGGGGAAGGACCACAGTAGCGCAATAGAGCACTCGATGTAAGTGCCGCAGAAAGAATGCGTGTCCAAGGCGCGCTCGCTTACTAAGCGATGAAAGCAATACAACCGAACAGCCAACCATGCATTTGGCCTAACTCTGCATTTTTGAGGAGAAGTGTTGAACCGATTCCTCGCTCTCTGCCTGACGACCCTGTTCTTTTTTGCCGGGATAACTCTCTTACCACATGCTTTGGCGCAAACAGCAACGGTAGCAGTAACCGGAACCCTGCGCGGCCAGGTAGCGGACCCCAGCGGAGCCGTCATTCCCCAAGCCTCGCTCACCGTGACGTCGGCTGCCGGGGTGAGCCGCACGGGCACGTCGGATGCTACGGGCCAATACGCGATCCCAGGCCTGCCTGCCGGCCAATACACGGTCACGCGTGCAAGCCACCGGATTCTCCCCGTTCACTTCTCCACCCGTGCGCATTGCGGCTGGGCAAACCCAGCACCTGAATGTTTCGCTTACGATTCAAATGGAACAGCAACAGGTACAGGTTTCTGCCAATACCCCAGGCGTAAGCGTGGATCCAGACAACAATGTGAGCGCCGTGGTGCTGACGGGTAAGGACCTCGATGCCCTTTCCGATGATCCGGATGAATTATCGAATG
This sequence comes from uncultured Acidobacteriaceae bacterium, assembly GCA_963711525.1. Lineage (GTDB taxonomy): Bacteria > Acidobacteriota > Terriglobia > Terriglobales > Acidobacteriaceae > PALSA-350. The sequence goes on from CAVQEO010000005.1 coordinate 208,246, forward strand.
AGCTTACCGCGTTGGCGGGCCCTGCCGCGGGTCCCAGCGGCGGCCAGATCTTTATCGATGGGTTTACCGGAGGGCAGCTGCCGCCGAAGTCGGCGATACGTGCCATCATCATCAACCAGAATCCCTTCTCCGCCCAATATGACGCTCCGGGTTACGGGCGTATTGAGATATTGACCAAACCGGGCACAGACAAACTGCACGGTCAGCTGTTCATGAACGCCAGTGCATCAGCTTTTAACACCTCCAATCCCTTCGCGCAGAATCAACCGCCCTACCATACCTTGCAATGGGACGGCTACGTAAGCGGCCCTCTGGGCAAGAAGGCTTCTTACTTCTTCAACTTCGATCGGAGAAATATTCAGTCCAACAGCATCGTCAATGCCAATGTGCCATACGTGCCCGACCCTGCTACCTGCGGTCCAGCAAGCGGTGCGGTGGTAGAAAACAGCGGCACGCTGTGCTCTCTGGCGCTCCCTTACCCGCAGACGCGCACCAACTTTAGCCCGCGCATCGACTATCAGATGACGCCCAACCAGACCTTAACCGTTCGCTATAGCTACTACCAGGACACGCGGACCAACAGCGGAGTAGGTAGCTTTGTGCTGCCTAGCCAGGGCTACAACACCAACGAAATAGAAAACAGGATCCAGGTCAGCGATAGCCAGGTGTTTGGCGCGAAGTTCGTCAACAACACTCGTTTTCAGTACGTTCGCGATCAAACCAACCAGACTCCGCAGCTGGTTGCTCCCGCCATCGACGTTCTGCAGAATTTTGAAGGGGGCGGGAGTCCCCTGGGCACCAGCCGCGATACCCTGACTCGCTACGAGGTGCAGAATTACGCTTCCTATGCGCTTACCAAACACTACCTTCGCTTCGGCGGCCGGCTGCGCGATGCGCACGACACAAATTATTCCAATGCGAACTTTGAGGGCACCTATACCTATTCCGATCTGAATGGCTACATGGCAAACAAGCCCAGCCAGTTTTCCATCACCACTGGAACTCCGACCCAGAGCGCGGGCGTAATCGATTTGGGCCTTTACGCTGAGGACGACTGGAAGGTGCGGCCCAACTTCACGCTCAGCTATGGACTGCGCTTCGAAACCCAGAACCACATTCCGAACAAAGCCGATTTTGCTCCTCGCGTTGCGCTTTCCTACGGACTTGGGGGCGGAGGCAAGGCTCCGACGACAGTCTTGCGCGCTGGTTATGGGATTTTCTTCAATCGATACACGTACGACCTGCTGCTGAATGTGGACCGCTACAACCTCAATCAACAGGGCCAGGTGCAGAGCATTCAGCCTAACCCCAATGGAACCCCTCCGGACAGCACGACAGGCGAGTCTCTTGCGCTGCCGACCTACTATCGGACACAGCCCGGCCTGAATGCTCCCGCCCTCATAGAAACTGGAACTGGCATTGAGCACCAGGTGAATAAAAGCGTAAGTGTGTCGGCGACGTATCTCTATTCCCGCGGCATACATCAATTGCTCTCGCGCAACATTGATGCCCCGCTGCCCGACGGTACCCGGCCGGCGTTGAATTTATGCCCCGCCAACCCGATCGGGGCGGCGCCGGGTACGCCATGCAACATCTATGAGTACGATTCGCTGGCCGTCTTCAAGGAGAACCAGATCTTCCTGAACCTGAATGTGCGCTACGGGCGGAGGCTTACATTTACCGGCTTTTACATCTACAGCAAGGCCAACAGCGATACCGGCGGCACCGGCTACCACCCATCCAATCAGTACGACATCATGCAGGACTACGGCCGCCAGTTTTTCGATGTGCGCAATCGTGTCTTTGCCTTCGCCAATTACTCGGCTCCGTGGGGTTTCAGGATCAGCCCCTTCCTCAGCGCGTCTTCGGGTGCACCGTTCAACGTCCAGCTCAGCCAGGATACTAACGGAGATTCGTTCTTCAATGACCGGCCGGTCTTCGCCACAGAGGCTTCGAATCCAGCCGATGTCGATACGACCAAGTATGGGAATTTTGATATCAGCGCTACTCCTCCCCCCGGGTCGAACATCATCCCCGTCAACTACGGCAACGCGTCGGTTCAATTCGCCATGAATATGCGCGTAGCCAAGAGCTTTGGCGTTGGCCCGCGGGTGGAAGAAGGCAAGGGAGCTAGTGCTGGTGGTGGCGGACGGGGGGGCGGCGGAGGGCGCATGCCGGGAATGGGGCTGGGCGGCAATGGGCCCAATCCAGGTGGCCCGAACAACCGCGTGGACCGGCGTTATAGCATCACGTTGAGCGCCTTTGCCCACAATATCTTCAACGTGGTGAACCTTGCGCCGCCCAACGGAACCCTTGGTGGGCCACCGGACGGAACCACCGATTCTCCCTTTTTCGGCAAGGCCAATCAGCTGGCGACCGGCTTTTTCTCCCACGGGTCCGCAGTGCGGGACTTCAATTTTCAGGCGCTCTTCAACTTCTAGGCGAGGGTTGAATTTCTTCGGCGAGTCGTCGGACCCTGTTCCACCTGGGCTAACTCAGCGATGGTTCATTCGGGGCATTGGAAGAGGCTGGAGCAGGCCTCTCAGGAGAAGCCAACGTCTTCCCAACGGCGAGCTTCAGAGGAGGCAGATCCCGCTCGACTGTCAGCCAGATCAGCGATGGGTCTACGCGGTCGTATTGATGCCGCAGCCAATTTCCGATGCCCCGAATGTTGTTCCACGGAATGCTCGGACAAAGCTTCTCGGCATGATCGCCGAGCCTGCGGGCCGCTTCGCTCAAGAGCAGGAGCTTTCGTTCCACGGTGGCATTCGTCTTCTCGTCTGCCGGAATATGGAGAAATCCATACCTTCGACGAACCGCTCGATTGACTCTATCGCCTCGTAAATGTCACGCAGAGATAAGGGAGGATCTCTAAAAGGCAAGCACAGCCTCTTTGTCGGCTGTTGCGCGAACATGCTGCTTCATTGTCTCGACGGGTGTGAGGTCCACCTTGACCTGAAGAAGTTCGGACAGGCGATTCTCAAGACCAACCATATCCAGCAACGTCAATTTTTTTTGGTTATCAAATTCTGCGATCAGATCGACATCGGATGAATCGTGCGCTTCTCCTCGGGCCACAGAACCGAACAGCCGCAGATGGACAATCCCGGCGGCGGTAAGTTCGTCCCTGTGTTCGCGCAGCTTCGAGATGACGTGGGGCTTGTCCATGACCCTATTTTGTCCTATATTGCGATCCTTCTCAACAAGATTGAGCCCTATATTTCGTACCTGGATTGGGGGGCTTTTGATACCCGGACCCATATCTCTGTCCTGACCAACGGACCCCGGTGTCCAGGGATCCGTTGGCACGGCAAAGCTAAAAGTCCAGCCTTAGGGCCGCCTGTCCGGTGCGGTTTCCAGCGTTCTCGGCAGTTTGCGGACCTGTCAACGCTCCGAAGGTCGAACTGTCGATAGCGGTGACGGGAGGGGCAAAGTTGGTGTGGTTGAGGACGTTGGTAAAGGTCGTTTCGAAGCGCGCATGAAGTTTCTCCGTGATGCGAAATTGCTTAGCCACACCAAGCGAGACCGCAGAGGTTCCAGGTCCCTCCAGAATACCAACGCCGGCGTTTCCGAATCGCCCTGCGCCCGCGGGCGTGGGGGAAAATGCGGACAAGTTGAAGTACCGAGCCCGGGATTGGCCGGCATAGAAGTGGTTCGACACCACATCCGGGCGCGCAATAGCACCGCGATTCTCAACATTGGTATTCGACTGGTCCGCCGAACTGCTGATGCTCGGTGTAAGCCACGGCCCCGTTTCCAGCAACGTCACAGTCGTCAGGTCCCAACCGCCCAGGAATGCATCTTTAACGCCGCCGCCATTCATAAAGTTCCGGCCGCGGCCAAAGGGAAGCTGATAGATCCCTGTCAGCAGCATCCGATCCCGGCGCGTACCTTCCACGTTGCCTAAATCCCGCTCGATGTGGAAACGGTCTGCGATGGGAAGACCATAGTTGACTTCGCCGGCGAACGCGGTCGGGGCATCCCCCTGGTTGTCCGCCTTGTTAGATGCCAGGGTGTAGTTGGCATCGAAGTAAAGTCCATGCTGCATGCGATGGGTAGCGTCGACGACAAATGCGCGATAGTTACCCTCGCCCGCGTTGAATGTGCTGTAAAGCTCGGTCCAGTTGATGTAAGGAGAACGGGGATCGACATACGGGCTCGCGGCCGTCGTGGTGAAAGGTGTTGTACCCGCGGGAATCTGGTTGAGATCCTCGGTGATGTTCAGGCGGTACGAGTGCATTCCCACATAGCTCACGCGCAATGCCGTGCTGCTGGTGATTTCACGTTCCACGGTCAGGTTCCACTGGTTGGCCTGCGGATCGCGGAAATTCGGATTCACTCCCTGGTCCAGGCTTCCTCCCCCGATCTGTACGCTGCTGGTCGCAGGGGCCGTATTCGGAAACCGTATCTGTGGCGTGTTTGGTCCTGCCGTGTTCGCATTGGCGTAGCTGTGCAGACTCGACGTAGGATTGCCGCTGTTGTTGAACGAGAGCGGCCCCAGATTGGTCATCGTATAGATGCCGAAACCTCCGCGAATCACCGTTTTGGTGTCGTTGAACGGACGGTACGCGAAAGCCACGCGCGGCTGGAAGTTGCCCTTGTAAGTATTGCGCAGGCTCTGCGGCAAGCCATCCTGGCCGGCGGTTACATAGTTTGTGCAGGGCAGAGCGGTATCGCCCAGGTTGCAGGCGTTAAACGACTCTTGGAAGGCAACGTTGGACGCGGTAATATTTTGCCGCGCCAAGTACCCAGCCAGCGCATTCGGAACCACGATTGAGTTGTTTCGCTGATCGAAATTAGCCAAGTTGCCGCCATCCTCCTGGAAACCGGGAAGAATCTGCCAGCGTAAGCCGTAGCTAAGCGTCAACCGGCTATTGATCTGATATTCATCCTGTGCGAAGAGGCTAAACTCGGTCGCCGTTCCGCCGACGTCCGGACTGGAGACAGCGAAGTTGAGCGTAGTGGGCGCTCCTTCGAGAAAGTCACCGAATGCATTACCGGTGAAGTTAGGTTGAAAGATGAAGTCGCCAAAATCATCGGAAGCGAACTCCGGAGCGAAGCTTTCCAGATCGAAGTACCGCACGCGGCGGACATCGAGGCCGCCCTTCATCGTATGCTTGCCGCGCGTGTAAGTGAGATTGTCGCTGAACTGGGTTGTCTTGGACTGCGTGATACCAGCTTTGTCCCGGCCTATGGGCGTCAGCCCGGTACCGGCGCTGAAGTTGAACGTAGGAAAGGCATGTGTTGTCGGATGCTGACTGATATTCACGCCGGCGAGATCAAGCTGTGCCAACGCGGTCGATCCCTGAATGGGAAAGTCGACGCTGGTGGTGACATTGGTAAAGCCATAGCGAAACTCGTTCAAGAGCGTTGGAGTGATGGTGTAAGTGTCGGAGACCAGCAGGCTCCTGTTGTGAACGGAATCGCTGTCATTGGGAAGAAAGGGATTGGCAGAGTCCTCGGTGATGTTCTTCCGGCTGAAGCGGGCATAGGCGGACTGCTTGGCGCTGATCGTCTGATCCAGGCGCAGATCGGCGCCATCCGTGCGCGCCGGAGTGGATTGGAAATTCTCGTAGTTATATCCGGACTGGCCGGTCACATTGGGCAGTGGGATATAGGCCAACAAGGCCTTGGCAGTGGGGCTGATGCTCGCGGATGGAATAGGAGCCAGCGGCGCTTGACCGGGGGTATTGAATCCGCTCAGGTCGCCGCTCCGCTCCGCAGCCGTCGGTACTTCCAGCTGCTGAGCCACAGCGGTGGTGCGCCGGTTGCCTTCGTAGTCGGCGAAGAAAAACGTCTTGTCATGCCCGTTGTAAAGGTGCGGGATGATGACCGGTCCGCCCAGTGAAAAACCGAAGGTGTTGAACTTTTTTGGCGCCTTGCCGCTGAAGCCATAGGGATCGGCGTCGAGCGCCTGATTCTGCAAGTACTCGAACAGGCTACCGTGAAATTGATTGGTTCCGTTCTTGGTGGTGAAAGTGACGTCGCCGATTTGCGAGAACTCCGCGCTGTTGTTGAAGGAGGTGATCTTGACCGCTGCGATTCCTTCCTGCGACGGGTAGGCATCCTGCAATGCACCATTCTGCCTGACATTTGCGGTCGAGATACCGTCCACCGAAAAGTTGACCATCGACGAACTCGCTCCACCCAGAGCTATGTCGCCTGCACTGTCCGTCTGCACATTGGGAGACAGGCTGAGCGCACCCAGCGGGCTGGTGGTGGTGGCGCGATTATTCAGGGGGAGCTGTGTCATCTCCCTGTTCGTCTTCGAGTCGCCAAGCGTGGCATTTTCTGTGTTGATCTGATCGGCGGCCGAGGTCACTTGAACCGTGGTTGATTGTTCCGCTATGTTGAGCGCGACTGTGAGCCTCAAGTCCTGGCGTGCTTCGACGGAAATTCCCGAGATGACGGTGTCGGCAAAACCGTTGTGGTGCGCGTGCAGGCTGTATTTGCCGGCCTTCACGTTTTCCAGGACGAAATCGCCCGATGCATCTGCGATGACGGTGCGTTCTGTGTTCTCGTCCGTACTGTGCAGTACGATTTCCGTGCCGGAGATCACCGCGCCGCTGGCATCCTGCACCACGCCTCTCACGCTGCCGAACGTGGACTGCCCCAGCGCGAGCGATGCGCTGCTGAGAAGCAGACAGCAGACGAGAAGCGGAAAGAATCGGTGATAAAACGTCCAAGAGAGGAGCTGGCTCTTCTCTTGGACGCGAACAGTTTTAGGAGCATTCAGCGCGGTGGGCTTTTGGCCGCGGGTACATGAAGGATGAATGCTTTTTGAATCGGAATGACGAAACCCTCTAAGAAATCTCATTGCCTCACCTCTTACGCCGGAACATGACCGGCATATTCAGTGAATCGCGAAAGCCATTGGTAATGCATAAGCTTCTTCTTAACGGTTTCCTTATGTACCCGGCGATATAGTTAAGTTGCTAAAGGTCAAGCCAGGATGATCAGGAAGACTATCCGTGGTGTTGGCGGCGGGGGTGTTTTCGGTAGGATCGGGGCAGGAGCCGCCGGGTCATTGCTGATCACCTGCGTCGCGTACCGTTTTCATTCCAATCTCGCAGCGGTGACCTCGGTTCAACTGTTTCTGGTTACAGTAATTGCGCTCCGCTGGGGCTTTCTTGAAGCAGGCATCGTCTCACTGTTCTCTGTTGCTTGCCTCGATTACTTTTTCACCGAACCTCTGCTGAGGTTCTACATGGCGGACCGACGGGACTGGGTCGCTTTGGGCGCCTTCGAAAGCGTGGCTCTGGTGGTCAGCAGGCTCTCCAACCAGGTCAGGCGCCATGCTCGTGAGTCAGAGTTGCACCGATCGCAGCTACAGAAATTGTATGAGCTGAGTCAGAGTATCCTGTTTCTCGACCGGCAGAAGCCGCTGGAGCCGCAGCTCGCAAGTCTTCTGCACACCACCCTTCGTGTAGAAGGTGTGGTCCTGTGGAACGCGTACGAGCTCGATCTGTGCCGGAGTGGCGAGTGTGATGTCACAGACGACGAGGTGCGCTCCATCTCCTTGGACAGCAGTGGAGACGGCTCCGCAAGCCGTACCTCTATGCGAGTCCTGCGCTCGGGTGTACGGCCCATCGGATCGCTCGCTATCTGCGGACATTCGCTGGATGCGGCCACGATCAATGCAGCTGCATCACTCGTCGCCGTGGCGATTGAGAGGGCGCGCTCCTTCGCCATGGAAGCCAACGCGGAGGCCGCGCGGCAAAGCGAACAACTCCGTTCCGCCGTTCTCGATGGCCTTGCCCATGCCTTCAAGAGTCCGTTGACCACGATTCGGAGCGCAAGCTCTGGCTTGCTGGCAATGAATACCCTATCGGGCGCGGAAAATCGCCTGGTTGTCCTGATCGATCAACATGCTGCCCAGCTCAGTGAACTCAGTACGCGTCTGCTGCGCACGGCGAGGCTTGATAGCGGTGAACTCAAACTGAGACGGGAACGAATTGATCTGACCCGGCTCGTCGAATGCAGCGTCGAAGCATCTTCCCATGAGTTAGGCGAACATCCTGTCGATGTCCGGACGGCCGTGCGGGGCGGCCTGGTATGGGCGGATCAACAACTGTTGCAGATGGCGCTCTTTCAGCTACTCGACAACGCGGCTAAATATAGCAAGCCGGGTTCCTGCATCGTAGTGGACGTTCAGGAGGAGCCCGCGGAGATGCTCATCAGTGTCCGCAACGAAGGTTCCTTCATCCCGCCCGAGGAACTGGACAGAGTGTTTCAGCGCTTCCATCGCAGCCCAGGGTCAGAGCACAGGGCAGCCGGTACCGGAATCGGCCTCTCTGTGGTTCGACGCATCACAGAGGCGCATCAAGGGCGGACCTGGGTAACGAGCGACCCTGAGAAAGGAACCACATTCGTTCTAACGCTGCCCAGAGCGGCAAAGGAGAAGTGAGGCATGGAACAGAAGAGCAAAGTGCTGGTCGTGGAGGATGATGCGGGGATTCGTCAGAGCCTCTTCGAGACCCTGGGCGTATTAGGCTTCGCGATCGGGGAGGCATGCAATGGAGAGGAGGCGCTCCTCCGGCTCCGCATGGTCGACTACGATGCAGTATTGCTCGACATCAATATGCCGGGGATGGGCGGCAAGGAAACATGCCGCAGAATCTGCCAGGGCTATCCTCGTCTCCCGATCATCATGCTGACGGTGCGGGATGATGAGAGTGACAAAGTGGAAGCACTCGATGCAGGCGCGTATGACTATGTAACCAAGCCCTTTCAGATCCACGAGCTGGCCGCAAGGCTGCGTGCGGTCATCCGTCGTTACAATGCCTTGACTCAGTCAAAGGTGGTCAGCGCAGTGGGTGACATCACTCTGGATAGCGAACGCCGCCAGGTGCAAAAACGGGGAGAGGATATTCACCTCGCGCCGAAACAATTCGAAACGTTGTGTTATTTGATGGAGCATGCAGGCCGCCCAGTGCCTCACGAACGCTTGCTAGCCTCGGTATGGGGACCGCTCTATGGCAACGAGCGTGAGTATTTGCGGGTAATCATCAACCAGCTACGCAAGAAGATCGAGGACGATCCGGCTCATCCGACTTATATCGTGACGGAAACGCACATTGGCTATCGATTCCGCAAGGGATAACGTCAACAGCATAAGTAGCACAGACACTGTGCTATATAGTTTCGGGCTCGCCTGCTGAGAGCAGGAGCACACTCAGGCCGGCCATTTCAATCTCTGCGCAGGAGGCGCCGAGTATCTCTCCGTCTGCTTCGACCGCGATTGCCTGTTTGTAATCGTGATTGGGAGTGGGGCGGCAGACCACTCGCGTCACATCCTGGTAGTAAGCCGCGGCGTCTTCTTCCTGCAAACGATCGCGCGCGCCGCCGGCACGAAAGAGGGCCTCGTAGGTGGCACGCACCAGGCGGGAGCGCGAGTAACCCGCAACCGTCGCCAGGCGGAGGAAAGGAAAGGCCAGGCCGCCGCCTGGACGCCAACGGTTCAACTCCGCCACCCGCAGTGCGATCGCTTCGCTTACTTGTTGGTGAATGACCGACCCGCTGATGGTGGTGATGGCGATGTCGAAGGGTTGCACTGGATAGTTGAGCAGCAGCCTACCCCCGGCGGCGAAATAGGCAGCTCGCCCCACCCTGCTCTTACCTGAACGCCGCGCCTCCGACATCAGGGCCGCATGCATCCCCATACCGGCGGCCATGGCGAACAGCCAGCTTTGCCGCCCGCTAGGACCGCAGTCAGGAAGGCAACAGGTAATCCTGCCCAAGGAAACCGGAGAGGGACGGCTGCGTAGAATCCAACGTGCGGCAGCAACCGGATCTTTGGGCACTTTGAGATTTTGCGCCAGCACGTTTCCTGTGCCGAAGGGAATGATGCCAAGGGGCACGCTCGAGCCGGCAATCCCCTGAATTACGTCAAAGATGGTGCCATCGCCGCCGCAAACAACGATCGCATCGTAGCCTTCTGCTACTGCCCGCGCTGCCTTGGGTCCGGCGGCTCGGTTTTCGCCTGTCTCCAGAATATCGACCGCGGCGCCGCCCTCGCGGAGCGTACTGTGAACGCGATCGATGTCTCTGCGCCTTGCTCCTGTTTGCTGCAGCACCGGGTTAACGAAGAGCAGGATCTTTCTCATGGCGCTTCAGAATTGCGCCGGCTTCTCCCAGGCGGAGAATACGAGCTCCTCAAGCGGTTTCCGTTGCCGCGGAGATACTTCCATCTTTTGCAGGTGCTCGGGCAAGCCGTCTGGGTCGCCGAAATACCCGATTGCCGTGACCGCGCCGATCTCATAGTCAGAGGGTATCGCAAACGATGCCCGCGCTTGTTCCTGATCGAAGCCCGCCATCGAGTGTGTGTGCAGCCCGTTGGCGGTCGCCTGCAGGGCCAAAGTCGCCGTTGCCGCGCCTGTGTCGTGCAAGGCATGGCGATTGGGTGAGCCCTTTTGAGTGAAGGTTTTCTTGGCCACGGAGAGTACCAACACGGGAGCGCTCCTGGCCCATGACTGGTTGCCCTCAACCAGCGCGTTGAAGATCTTCTGATAGGTTTCGTCGCCTCGCCGGCCCACCAGGAACCGCCAGGGCTGCTCGTTAGAAGAGGAGGCAGCCCAGCGAGCCGCTTCAAACAGCTTCTTGAGCTCCGCGGCCGGTACATCCTTGTCGGCATAGGCGCGGGGACTCCAGCGCTCGCGGATCAAATCCTTAACGCCGTGTACATCGGGCGCATGCTTAAGCTTTTCTATGGTTTCGGGTGAGGTCGAGGGCACGGGTCACTCCTGTGTGGGGTTGTTGCTTCAAATGTTTGGATGGGTTACACAGGGCAACGTTGCAATAAAGCGGGAAGTCAAAGAAAAAGCGCCTGCCCCGATGGGGCAGGCGCCAGGAGTTCTATTCGCGGACGCCTTCGACGAAGGCCTTCAGCTTGCGCGAACGTGAAGGATGGCGCAACTTGCGCAGCGCCTTGGCTTCGATTTGCCGGATACGTTCCCGGGTTACCTGGAAGCTCTGACCCACTTCTTCCAGAGTATGCTCGGACCCATCCTCCAGGCCGAAGCGCATCTTGATCACACGCTCTTCGCGGGGAGTCAAGGTACGCAGCACCTGCGAGGTATATTCCTTCAGGTTTACGCTGATCACGGCTTCGGAAGGAGAAACCGCCTGGCGATCTTCGATGAAGTCGCCAAGGTGAGAATCTTCTTCTTCTCCGATAGGAGTTTCGAGCGAGATCGGTTCCTGTGCGATCTTGAGCACCTTGCGAACCTTGGCTACCGGAATGTCCATCCGGCGTGCGATCTCCTCGGAAGTGGGCTCGCGGCCCAGCTCCTGCACCAACTGCCGCGAAGTGCGAATCAGCTTGTTGATGGTCTCGATCATGTGTACCGGAATGCGAATGGTGCGCGCCTGATCGGCAATGGCGCGCGTAATCGCCTGACGAATCCACCACGTGGCATAAGTGGAGAACTTATAACCACGCCGGTATTCGAACTTATCAACCGCCTTCATCAAACCGATGTTGCCTTCCTGGATCAGATCGAGGAATTGCAAGCCGCGGTTGGTGTACTTCTTGGCAATAGACACCACCAGCCGCAGGTTAGCCTCGATTAGCTCGCGCTTGGCCTGCTCGGCGTCCATGTCGCCCTGGATCATCTCGCGCTGGGTGCGCTTGAGTTCGGCGATGGAAACACCGGCCTCCTGCTCCAGCTTCTCCAGGTCGGTCTTGCAGTTCTTCTGCTGGCGGCGATACTCCTTGCGCAGTTCTTCGCTCTTCGACTGGTCGTGCTTCTGTTCGAGCGACTTGACCTGCCGCTCGAGCATACGCATGGCATCGACAGTCTTGTTGACCTTGTCCAGCAGCCGCTTGCGTTCTGCGTTGGTGTACTTCAGCTCACGAACGATGCGCGAGACTTCTACCCGCTCGCGGTTCATCATCCATCGCGTCTTGCGATGTTCCCGGGCCTTCGCCTTGGGATTGATGGTCTCGAGCTTCTCCAGAAGCAGAGATGCTTTCTTCTGGTGCTTGAGCAGAGTGTCCACGCGGCCGATAGTTACCCGGATGCGCGCTTGCAGAATTTCTTCGGTGATCTCTTCTTCGTCGAAGATCACCACTTCCTTGATGTTGCGCACGCCACGCTTGAGGTCTTCGCCCAGGGCGACGATCTCGCGAATGACGATGGGTGAACGCGAAATGGCCTTGAGTACCCGCAACTGCCCGCGCTCAATGCGCTTGGCAATCTCAACTTCGCCTTCTCTGGTCAACAGTGGAACAGTGCCCATTTCGCGCAGGTACATGCGAACGGGGTCATTAGTTTTCTCGAGTGTGCCCGGTGTCAGGTCGAGTTCAACGTCCTCGCCCTCCTCACCCTCGCTCTCGAACTTATCTGCACCAAACTTAGGACCACCTTCGAGCACATCAATGCCCTGGGTCCCGATGGTGGTCAGCAGATCGTCGAGATCGTCCGGTGAATGCAGGTCGCCAGGGATCAGGTCGTTGACCTCGTTATAGGTCAAATAACCTTTCTCCTTACCCGCATCAATCAGTTTCTGGATGTCTTCTTCGTACTTGTCTTCAATCGCCAAGCAAATCCTATCCCGTGCCTTATTTTTCGGATCGGTCCGTGCTCAGAAAGGACAGGGTGCTATGCGAGCCGCTAAGGGCATATTCCGGACGGTTGATGAACCGTTTGGGCAAGTAGACGCACGTCCTTCAAAGAGTTATAGAATATCATGGAATGGAGTGTGCTCCTCCGCTGCTCCCAGAACGACACCCCCGCCAGATCCTTACTTAGTTAGATGGAAAACTGGCCAATTGGTTTCTACCGCGCTGGTGGCATAACGTACATCTTTTGAACTAACCGCCAACATCTCGCATCTCCCGGTCAACCTTGAGTTTTTCAGCCATAAAAACGGCCAATTGAGCCCAATCGCCGCGCCGCTCCGCCTCGGCAATGTCCGCTCGCACCCGGCGCTGTAGGGCCTCCAGGTGGCGATATTTCAGCGACTCCAGGGCGGCTTCCAGCTGCTCCATCTCCACCTCCGCGGATTCCCGGAGCAAAGCCTGGGCCAACAGCGCGCGCTGGGCGGGATCGGGCAGCGCTGCCAAGGGTTCGAGCGAACCGCGATCGCGCAAGAGCGCCAGCATCGGGGTGACGGCAAGCCCTTCGAACGACTGAGGTTGGCTGTGCAAGGCTTGGCAAACGCGAAGGCAGATGCGGCTTTGGGGAGCGGCTGCCATGGCCCGCAGCAGCACCCTCTCCGCCTCGTTGAGGCTATCCAGATTGGACGGATTCACCTGGTCCCGGCGCTTGCGTGCCGCCTGATGCAGTTCTTCCCTCAGCAGGGCGGAGTCAATGCCCAGCTTCTGGGCGGTGTCGGACGCGAACTCGTCGCGGGCGATGCGGTTGGGCATGCGCCGGATGTGTGGCAGCAGGTAGTTGAGGGCCTTGGTCTTACCATCGGCTGTGCGGGAAGGGAAAAGCTGCATCGCGCGGTCGATCAGGTAGTCCGAATGGCGTTTCGCGGCCTCCACGGCGCCCACATAGGCCTTGATGCCTCGCTCGCGGATAAAGCGGTCGGGATCGAGCCCACCCTCAAGGGTGACGACCATCACCTCAAAATCCTCCTCAGTGAGCAAGGCAATGGACTTTTCCGCGGCGTTGGCGCCGGCGGTATCCGGATCGAAGTTGACGAAGAGACGTTTGGTGTAGCGGCTGAGCAACCGGACCTGCATCTCGGTAAATGCCGTTCCGCTGGTGGCCAACACATTGTGAAATCCCGCCATATAGGCTGTGATGCAATCCATCTGGCCTTCCACCAGGAGGGCAAAGGTGCGCTCCCGGATGGCCTGCCGCGCTTTATCGAGGTTAAAGAGCACCTGCCCCTTGGAGTAGAGCGGCGTCTCCGGCGAGTTCATGTACTTCGGACCGGACTTCTCCTCGCTATCGAGAGCGCGGGCGGTAAAGGCAATGACTCGTCCTGACTCGTTGTGAATGGGGAAAGTGATGCGCTTGCGAAAACGCGCATACAGTGGTCCCGCAGAGCCATCCGGCTGCTCTTTCGAAGAAAACAGGCCGGACAGCCGTAAAAGATCGGGAGGGGCTGTTCCCTGCAGGCGGTCGCGCAGCGCATTGAACGACTCCGGAGCATAGCCAATTCGGAATTTGGCAACGGCCTCCGCCGTCAGGCCGCGATTGGTAAGGTACTCCCGCGCCCGGGCGCCTTCCGCCGAGCGCAATTGCTCCTCAAACCAGCTGGTAGCCAACTCATGCAAATCGAGCAGCTTGCCGCGCTGGCGGCTCTCCTGCGCTTCCTCAGGCGAGGAAAACTCCCGTTTGGGCAGAGCGATGCCGCACTTTTGCGCAACGAGTTTAACGGCTTCGGGGAAGCCGACATTCTCGATTTTTTGCACGAAGGAGAAAACGTCACCCGACTCGTTGCAGCCAAAGCAATGGTAGAACTGTCGTACCGCATGCACCGAGAATGATGCCGTCTTTTCCCCGTGAAACGGGCAAAGACCCTTCATGGTGCCAGCTCCGGATTTTTTCAGCGTGATGTAGTCGCCGATGATCCGAACGATGTCCGCCTGCTGCTTTACGAGTTGGGCGAAGTCTGAAGACACACTTTATTGTCGTACATCAAGAGCGGCGGAAAATCCCCCGCTTGTGTGGAAGTCCGATAAGAGGCTGCGAAAAATTCTGTAGTTGGGAGAAAGCAATACCTCAGGGGCTAAACAGGCTGCGGAAAAACTCCCGGAAGGGGAGATTCGCTCCCTTACCCCGGATTTCCTGTCGAGCTAGGTGGCGTTGGCGAACTGCATGCGGCTTTCCTTACTGAAAGCCGCACACTCGAAACTGTTTGGTTGGTTGGCGCCAAGACATTTGCGTGCAGGAGAGTGCACCCAGGATTACATCCTGGGAAATCCTCAGCCGTCCCTTCGGGACTAGATCGTTTTGTTGATCCTACCCAGGATTACATCCTGGGCTACTATCAGCCGCCCCTTGCGGGGCTGTTACGTTACCTCTCCGCATTGATCTCCCTTTGTTCCGACTCTTTTCCGGGCTTAAAGAGGCTGCGGAAAAACGCTGCGCGGGCAGGAAAGCAATGCCTCAGGGGCTAATGCTCGCTGCGGCGAGGTAGCCCGACGTATTCTCAATCGTTTACGGCCCGACTAAAGTCGTGCCCTGATACAAAACTTGAGTTTTTCCGCAACGCCGATAACAGCTCCTCCGGCTGCTTCCCCTGCTCCCGCAGGTGGCGCAGGCTCAACGCGTCATGCCGTTTGGCGAGCCTCTGCCCTTGTTCATCGACCAGCAGATCGCAGTGGTACCAGGACGGCGAGGAGAGGCCCAGCGCCCGCGCCAGAAGTATCTGGCGTGCTGTCGACTTCAGCAGGTCCGCACCGCGAACTACTTCGGTGATCCCCATGGCTGCATCATCGACCACAACGGCCAGCTGATAAGCGGCAAGATCGTCGCGGCGCCAAACCAGAAAGTCGCCAAAGTCCTTTCCCGCGACGAACCGCTGCGGACCAAAGTGCCCATCCTCGAAGACCACCGCTTCTCCATCGGGCACGCGAAAGCGCCAATTGGCGCCGGTTGGCGAGTCGACCCCTCCGGTAATGGCTGTGACCGGGCGACAGGTTCCGGGATAAATGCCTTCGTCATCGTGGGGAGCTTGCATTGCCTGGGCCAAGTCCTTGCGGGAACAACGACAGGGGTAGAGCCATCCCCCGGTCAGTAGCCGACGCCAAGCGTCGCGGTAGAGGCCGTGCCGTTGGCTTTGCGTGTATGGCCCGAAGGGACCGCCGACGTCGGGTCCCTCCTGCCATAGCAGGCCAAGCCAACGAAGGTCTTCCATCATGGCGCGGCGGAAATGCGGCTGCGAGCGGTCACGGTCCAGATCCTCATCACGCAGGATGAGCGTGCCTCGGGCTGCGAGCGCGCGCTGCTGTGCGATCCAGAAGGTGCGCGCGTGGCCCAGGTGCAGGAAGCCGGTGGGCGAGGGAGCCAACCGGCCCCGATAGGTAGGGGAACTCACTTGGGATTTCCCGTCCTCACACATACCTCATCAGCTTCAAAACAGATCTGGAATGCTGGAAAAGGCGATGCGCGTAGGCGCCGCCGCACCCGCCAGCAACATGCTGGCAAAACACAGCGTATTGGTTCCGTACTTGTAGTTCACTCTATCCATCGTGCTCGACAGCCGAGTCCGCTTTCCCTCTTCTTCAAGCCCGGAGAAGAGACTGAGCGTGTGCAGATGGTCGGGAACCAGGTTACCCAGGGAAACGCCCACGAAAAACGGTTTTTGATGGGCTTGGCCGGCCGGAATTTGACTCCATAACCGCTGCAACCCCTCCAGAAGCGTCTGGTTGTCCTGGCATTCGAGCAGCGGGCAACTTTGCGCCCATGGCTGCTGGTGAATGCCGGAAGAATGTTTGGAAGAAGCGGCCGCGCTGGTCACCGCGAAACGAACCGTCAGGGTCATATGCGAGGCCCAAAGCCGGGCTTTCCGCAGCCGCATCGCAGCTTTGTGCAGAAGCTTGTTGGCCACCGCGTAGGCACCCTCCGGGGTACGCAGATCCGGCGACAGAACGTGGGAGTGGCCGATCGACTTTGCGTGCTCCAGCTCGCCGTCGCCAAAATCCTCTCCCCGGAGCCAGTGCCACAGCTTTTCGCCGCCTACGCCGCCCCAAGCGGTGTGCAACTGCTCGCGATCGAGCGCCAGCAGTTGCTCCATGGTGCGGATGCCAGCTTGCTGCAGCCGCTTTTCCATCCGCGCGCCCACGCCCGGCAAGTCGCGCGGCGTCAACGCGGACAAGGCGTCATGCAGCAGATCGGGCGTCAGGGCCACCAGGCCGTCCGGTTTCTCCATATCGGAGGCCACTTTGGAGAGGTAGCGGTTGGTCGCCAGCCCAACTGAGCAGCGGAGGGTCGCCCCAGCCTTGCGGCGAACCGCGGCTTTGACCTCGCGCGCCAGCTCCAGCGCGGCCAGCAATGGCTGCTCCCTGCCTAAGAGCCGGCAAGCCATCTCGTCGATCGACATGACAGAAGTGACCGGAAGGCAGGATTCGACAGCTTCTACGACCCGGTGGTGGTAGTCGACGTATAACTCATGGCGCGCCTCCACCAGCACAATGCTGGGGCAGAGCCGCTTGGCTTCGCCGACCTGGGTGCCGGTACGCACGCCATATCGCTTGGCCTCATAGCTGGCGGCGATACAGCAGGTGGTATCCGCCAACAGCGGCACCACGGCCAGGGGCCGGTCGCGTAATTCGGGGCGTAACTCCTGCTCCACAGACGCGAAGTAGGAGTTAAGATCTAGAAACAGCCACCGCAGCCGCGGATCCCCCATTGGGAACGTAATAGTTCTCGCGTCGGTCATGGCACACCAGTTTTGGCCATATCGGATTTTCTATTGCGATGCTAATCTTTGTGCCATCGATACTTTTCGGGAAAGTGGACGAAGCTGGCCCCATAAAGGGAAGCCACTCCTCGAAAAATATTCGCATCGTAGAAAACCATCCCCTGGGTTTATGGTTTCATAAAGTGTGGAGTTACTAAGATGCATGCTCTCCATTTACACACCTTCGCACGCTGGTTTTTCCAGTTTGAGTCGTACGGTCCGGCAATTCTCGTCACCATCGGCGCGGCCTTGCTAATGGCCTGTGGTATCGGGGCAGCTTGCTCGCCTTGTAAGGAGAAGGACGAGGTCTTTCATCGCCAAGTGTTCTAGGGCTCCGTGTTCTAGAGGCGTTGCGCCCCTGTGTTTGCCGTCGGGCTTGTAGGTGTCTCTTTGTCTTCAGTCGGTCCAGCCTTTCCAGCCCGTACCCTTCAAGAAACAGGGTTTTTCCGCAGCCTGTAAAGCTCGCTGCGGCGAGGCAGCCCGCACACTGCAACTTGAGGCCCGTACCGTTCACGGTCTGACGCTCGATGCGGCCATGTAGCTCGTACTGTCAAGAAATCTTCAGCGTGATCCGCGTTCCGGTTTCACGAACTCCGGCTTGCCTTTTGCGCTCCATTCCACGTATCCCATCGGATGATGATGATCGTGAGTAAATAGAACCAGCCACCGTTCGGGGATGGCGCGGCTGAGGAAGCGCTTGCGCTGCTCTATGCAGGTAAGCGGGTCGAGGTCATAACCCATCACCCAGGTCGCGTCCAGGTGCGCGCTGGTGGGCATCAGATCAGAGACGTAGCAAGCCCTTCTTCCGCCTGAATCGAGCATCACCGCCATCATCTGCGCCGTATGCCCAGGAAAAACCTCGACACTCACTCCGGGAACAATCTCTGTCTGGATCCCGGCAGGAGGGTCAAGCAGAGTCATTTGTCCGCTGGCGACGAGGGGATCGTAATTCTCGCTGATATAGCTGACGGCGTCGCGCTCCAGCTGCAGATGGCCATGTTCCACTTCTCCGCGATGCGCGAAGTAGCGGGCATTGGGAAATGTCGGCACGATGCTGCCGTCTTCCTTTTGCGTCGTATTCCATCCGCAGTGATCGAAGTGCAGGTGAGTATTGATCACGATGTCCACTTCCTCCGGTTGGATGTGAGCCGCTGCAAAGCTCCGCAGCAAGAGCTGCCTGGCATCGAAGATGGCGCGCAGTTTTTCCGGCAGCTTGTTGCCGATGCCGGTCTCGATCACCACCGTGTGTTTGCCGGTGCGTACAACGACCGTGTTGGTTCCCAGTAGAATCTGGTTTCGCTCATTGGCCGGGGTGCGCTTCTCCCACAATGTTTTCGGCACTACACCGAACATCGCGCCCCCATCCAGCAGGTACGTCCCATCGGTCAGGATAGTCAGGTCCAGGTCGCCGAGCGTCGTGCGGCCGCGCACCAGGTCGCGGGTGGTGGCAGTTTCCGCAGGATGAATCACGGCAACTCCGGGGTCATGAGATAACGCTCAAAATGCTCCTGAATGCGGCCAAGCAAGTGAGTGGTGGCTTCGGCGCCGTCGATGCCATGGGTCTTACGCGGATAGAGCTGCAAATCGTAAGGCAGATCAGCATCGATCAGTTGCTGAATGAACTGGATCGAATTCTCAAGGTGTACATTGTCATCCCCCGTGCCCTGAACCAGCAGCAGCCGTCCCTTGAGGTTTGGCGCACTTTTTAGCACTGAGTCGTCGCGATATACATCTTCGTTCGATGCCGGCGATCCAAGATAGCGCTCGGTGTAGATGGAGTCGTAGTTCTGCCAGTCGGTGACCGGAGCTCCGGCAACCCCGGCGCGAAACCGGTCACTATGAGTCATGGCATAGAGGGTGAACGTACCGCCCCAACTCCAGCCCCACCAGCCGAGCCGCTTGGGGTCAAGTTGGGGATACGCACGAAGCGTCTGGTCAAGCGCCGCGATCTGGTCGCCCAGTTGCACCGGTCCAAAGTCATGATAGGCCGCCTGGGCGAAATCGCGGCCCCTGCCCCCCATTCCACGGTTGTCCACGTGCAGAACGGCGAAACCACTCTGCACCAGCAGCTGATCAAACAGACGCTCGTGGGCCGACCATCTTCCGTTGACTATCTGCGCGTGCGGGCCTCCATACGGATTCACAATCAGAGGCACGCTCGCCGCCTCCGTCTTGCCTGCGGGCAACACCAGTTGGCCATAGAGCGTGGTAGCGCCATCGGCAGCCTTGCATTCGACGGCGAGCGGCGGCGTTAATACCGCATCGGGCGCCGGCGCTTTCCAAATCGTCTGGCAGTCGCGATCGTGCCGGCAGAGATCCACCACCGGCGGCGTGGTGGAGGAAGAAATGGTATCGGCAAAGAAATTCGTGTTGGGCGAAAAGACCGGCTCGTGCCATTCTCCGTAGCGGCTCACCTGGTGCTTGCCTTGTCCGTCCAACCCGATCACCCAGATCTGCTGTTGACGTGGGTCCCCCTCGTTGGAGAGATAGTAGACTCTGCGGTTGACTTCGTTCACGCCCACAATATCCGCCACTTCCCAATTGCCGCTGGTCAGTTGCTTGACGAGGCTGGCTGGGGCGGCCAATGGGTTTGCTCCATCGAAGCTGTAGAGGTAGATATGGTTGTGCCCGTCCCGCCAGCTGGTAAGCAGGAAGTTGGAAGCGAAGAAGATCAAGTCATAGGACGCGTCCAGAAACTTGTTGTCGGTCATGGTAAGCACCGGCTTTAATTCGTCCATCGACAGATTGGCGAAATAGAGCGTCATCGTCTTGTGATCACGCTTCAAGATCTCAATCCACAAAGTCTTGGCATTGAGCCATCCAAAGCGCGGGATGTAATCGCTTCCGTTATCGATGGGCAGGTTGATCCACTTGGTCCGTCCGCCGTTTGCGCCCACTACTCCTACACGCACCACCGGATTCGGATCACCAGGTTGCGGATAGCGTTGTTGGTCTACGGTCGCATGCGTCGGGATCCAGTCTTCGATAGGGTATTCGGGAACCGGGGTTTCGTTCATCTGCAGGTAGGCAATCCGTCGCGAGTCTGGCGACCAGAAATAATTACTGCGCACGTCGAGCTCTTCCTCGTAGACCCAGTCCACCTCGCCATCGAGCATGGTGTCTGCCTGCGAGTCTGTCAGCCGCGCCGGCGGACTATTGTCTTTCAATTTACTTGCATAGAGATTGTGACCTCGAACGTAGGAGAGGTAGGCACCATCGGGAGAAAACTTGGGATCATCTCCACTGCCCGCGCCGGTCGAGGCAATCTGCAGGCCGGTCTTGGTGGCCAGATCGAAGAACCACAGCTGCCCATTGGAATCGAAGAGCAGGTGTTTCGAGTCGGGTACCCAGCTGTAACTGGCTTGCTTATAGCGGGTGCGATTGTTGAGGTCATGCTCTGAAGTGATGGGCGGATTGAGGGCCTGCATCCGAACGTGGTCGACCAGCACTTTCGTCGTTCCCGTTCCACCTTCGACAGCCAGCAAGTCGCCATTGTCGGCGATATAGCTGAGCCGGGTGCCGTCAGGACTCCAGGCGATGCCTTGTGGCGGTTGGGTCGCTTGCTCCTGGCTGTAGATCTGGTCGACCGTCACCGGTTTAGTGTCGGCCGCCAGGAGGGACATGCGACCGAATAACGCAAGCACCAGGGCGAATCGAATCCGTGTCAACGGAGGGCTCCAGCAGGTCCCTCCGCTCCGCTACCCCGGATTTCCTGTCAACCCTGGCGGCTTCGGCGAACTTTATGCGGCTTTCCTTACCGAAAGCCGCACACGCGGACCCTGCGAGTGCAGCGTAACAGGAAATCCGGGTACGCTCCGGTCGGGATGACAAACGCGAGGGCGGCGTTCCACCTTGGGGGATCTCTGAGCCTGAAGTGTATCGCACGCCGGGACTGGCCGCTTTGTATGCAGCAGTGAAAATGCTGTAGACTCCAGACCAACGCATGGATGTTCAACTGCAGTCGCTTATCCGTTTACAGCAGGTCGATATCAAGACGGCCCAACTGCAGGAAACCATTGCTGCCGTTCCCCGGCATTTGCAATCCATCGAAGAAAAGCTTCGGCAGCTCAAGCTGGCGGTGGAGCAGGCAGACAAGGCCGTGCCGGTGGAAGAGGCGCGGCGCAGACGACTGGAAAGCGATCGCAAAGATCAGCAGCAGAAACTGGTTAAGTACCGCGACCAGTCGAGCAGCGTCAAGACCAACGAGCAATTCCATGCCCTGCAACATGAGACCGGATTCGTTGAGGCGGAGATTCGCCGCATTGAAGACGAGGAACTTACGAGCATGATCAAGAGCGAGTCGCTGGAGAGCCAACGCTTCGACGCGCGAAAGACATTAGCCCAGCAGGCGAAGGTGCTCGATGAAGAAAAAGAGCAGGCTCGCATTGCCTCGCTGGGCTATCAGGAGGAGCTCGCTTCGATCCAGAACGAGCGGGCGGCCCTACGTAAAAAGGTGGACGAGGGCCTGCTTTCCCAGTACGACCGCATCGCTTCTTCTTCTCGCAAGACCGCGCTGGCGCGCGCTGCGGGACAGCGCTGCCTTTCTTGCCAAATGCAATTGCGTCCGCAATTTTGGAACCAGGTGCGAGAAGGCACGCTGCTGAATTGCGAGAGCTGTGGGCGATTGCTTTATTTTGATCCCGCTCAGGTTACGACCCAAGCCTCCTGATTCGCCGGGGCTCTCCTATGACAGCGGGACTCATCGGCAAAGAGTTACAGGGCTTAACATTTAGGAATGAAACGAATTGCTGTCGACATGGACGAGGTGCTGGCAGATGCCCTGAGCGAACACCTTGCGCGCTACAACCGTGACCACGGCGAGGCCATCACCAAAAGCCATCTGCACGGTAAATGGCTGTGGGATGTCGTCTCCGCCGACCGGCACGAGCGATTGGAGGCTTACCTCCGCAGTGATGACTTTTTCGAGGATCTCCCGGTTGTCGAGGACAGTCAGGAAGTTCTGGCCAAGCTCAGCAAACACTACGAAATTTTTATCGCCACCGCGGCCATGGAGTTCCCGAATTCTTTCGGCTCCAAATACCGGTGGTTACTGCGGCACTTCCCTTTCATCCCGCCGACCCACTTCGTTTTTTGCGGAGATAAGAGCATTCTGCTCGCCGACTACCTGATTGATGACACCTTCCGTCACTTTAAACGATTCAAAGGCCAGGGAATTCTCTTCTCCGCGCCGCATAACGCTGCAATCACCGGCTTTCGCAGGGTTGCCGGTTGGCGAGAGATTGAGGAGTTCTTTCTGCCTGTGGGCAGAGCCTAAGCTGCCTTAAGGCTCCGCCTGGAGGCTTTCTTTGGTGCGGGTTGGGGTGGGAATCGTAGTGGGCGCCGGCCTCCCCGAAGGCACGTTCAGGGCAGAGTTCTTCGCGCCCATTGCCGCACCCAGAGGCCGCAGGCTCATGGCCGGTTGGGGCGACTGTAGTTGGTGCATGGTCACGATGATTGCGTGGGCCGCCACCTTGCCCGCACAACGATACCCGTGCGGCGTGCTGGCATCGAAGTACACTCCATCGCCCGGGGTAAGGACATGCACCTTGTCGGAATGCCGGATTTCCAGTTCACCCTCCAGGATGTAGAGGAACTCATATCCCGGGTGGACGTGTGGCCGGACCTCAACGTTCTTCTTCAGCGGAACGAACTCTGCGTAGTAGGGATCCAATTGCCGATCGGGAACCATGTAGCCCAGACTCTCGAAATAGTAGGTTGGGTCGTCCACCCCAGTCTGTGGCAGGCGAACGCGCTCTTTTTTCCGATGAATACGGAAGAGGGTGTGCGGTTCGGTTTCAAAGAAGTAGGAAAGGTCTTTACTGAAAACCATCGCCACCCGGGCAAGGTTGCGTAGAGTCGGCACCACGCGGCCGGTCTCGAGCTGTGACAGGAAGCTGGCAGACAAGCCGGTATGCCGGCCCAGTTCGACCAGGCCCATGGACTTCTTCAGCCGCAGCCGCTTGATGCGTTCGCCGATGTGCTTCTCTGCGATAAACGATTCTGCGCTGGCGGGGTCAATCTGCGAATTCGTCACTGGCTCTTTGGCTTCCACGGCGCGGGCTCCTTGTTTCGTCTGGACTAGCACTTGTGATGTCATTTGTACCCATAATGTTGCTATGGGGAAAATAGTTTTCTCTGTTATGAATATTGTCTCAAAACCAAGTGCAGGTGAGATGACGGCGGGTCCAATTTTGTTGACTGGATCATCGGGACTTTGCCGTACTTCTTTTAGAACGTGTTCTGCACGAAAGCGGATTGGAGTCAGATGTTGAACAGGTCAAGGCTTACTCGCACCTTGGTCAGGACGCCGTGCGCGAGGCGGTTAGCCGGCAGTTATTTTTAAAATTCGATATTTTTGGGTCGTTTTGAAGATTAGCGGCTTAGCGGCGGCGGCCAAAGAGGTTCTGTAGAGGGGAAGGGGATACTGCAGGTCCCCTTCGACTTCGCTCAGGGCAGGCGATCAGAACCCGCAATTCCGCCGTCAAAAGCTAATTTGGGGGAGAATGATTTACGTTGGGAGAGCATGAATCGCGTGCTCCTGGTTTTGGCTCCCCGCACCAACCGCCCAGCCATCGCTGTCTTGCTTGCGATTTTAGCCGCCTGCTTGTCTATCGGGTGCGGAGCGCCGGGAGCGCCACAGCCTCCAAGCCTCAACCTGCCGGCACCGGTCTTAAATCTCTCCGCGGTTCGGATTGGCAACTCCGTTCACCTGGCTTGGCTCATGCCGACGCGCACCACGGACCACGTCACCCTGCAGCACCCAGTCAAAGTTCAGGTCTGCCGGGCGCTCGAAAACGGCCCTTGTGCCAACCTCGCCAGCCTATTGCTTGCGCCGGGTAAGGAAGGGGCCTACACAGACGAACTGCCTGCCAATCTTACGCAGGGATTAGACCGCCTGCTGCGTTATGAGGTCGTCTTGAATAACCACGCAGGAAAATCCGCAGGCCCCTCGAATATCGCTTATAGCGCCGCAGGGGTCGGCCCACCCGCCGTCGCCGGACTGACGGGGCAAGTACGAGGGGACGGTGTCCTGCTAAGCTGGCAGCCGGCCGCAGAACCTGAGAGGTCGCTAACCTATCGAATCGAACGCCTGCAACTGACCGGTCCCGCCTCCAATGACGCGCCCAAATCTCCCCTCGCGCCTGCTGTACCGGCTGCGGCACAGACGCTCGTGGTCCGTGGCAAGGACGGCCAAGATCCGGGTCACGCGATCGATACCTCCGCGCTGTTCAACCAGCGATATCGCTACGTGCTTGAACGGGTCGCGACCCTGGCTGTCTCCGGACAATCCGTGGAGGTACAGGGTCTGCCCAGCGACGCTGTCGTGGTTGCCACGACCGACGTTTTCCCTCCTGCGGTTCCCCAGGGGCTGGTGGCTGTGGCCGATGCGGCTTCCGGCGCCATCGATCTCTCCTGGTCGCCGGACAGCGATAGCGATCTGGCGGCTTACCATGTCTACCGCCGCGATACGCATGGAGACGTGCCGGCCCAGCGCATCGCTTCCGTGGGGGTTGAGACCTCATACCGGGATGCGGGAGTACAACCCGAACACACGTATGCTTACTCCGTGTCGGCCGTCGATCAAAGTGGGAATGAGAGCAAACGTTCCCCTGAGGTAGAGGAGACTTTACCCAGCCGGTAAGCAATCCACATATCAAGTCAGACCGAGGAATTCATGAAATATTGCCGCCTGCAAACGAAGTATGGAGCGCAATACGGCGAGGTCGTCGACCGCGATGGCCGGATGTGGATCGAGCGCTTGATTCCGCCCTTCGAAGAAGGCCCGGCCAGTGATTTCGTCGACGATCCTTTTGATCCGCTGCCGCTTGACCAGGCGCGCATGGTTGCCCCCGTCGTGCCGTCAAAGATCGTCTGCGTGGGACGCAATTATCGTGAGCACGCGGCCGAGCTGGGCAATGAGGTTCCGGTCGAACCGCTGCTATTCCTCAAGCCGCCCTCCGCGATCCTCTCCCCGGGTGAGGCGATTCGCATCCCGGAGCTCTCCAAGCGGGTCGATTTCGAAGGTGAAATCGCGGTGGTGATCGGCCACCGCTGCAGCAAGATCGGCCCCGGCGAGGACCCGAGCGACTATATTCGCGGATACACCGTGGCCAACGACGTGACAGCCAGAGACCTGCAGAAGAAAGATGGTCAGTGGTCCCGCGCCAAGGGCTTCGACACTTTCTGTCCCGTCGGACCGCTGGTTACCGACGAAGTGGACCCCGCCCTGGGCATCGGCATCACCACCCGCCTGAATGGGGAGCTGCGCCAGGACGGCAATACGCGCGACCTGATCTTTTCGATCGACTATTTGCTGCGCTACATCACTGCGGCGATGACATTGTTTCCAGGGGACTTGATCCTTACCGGGACCCCGGCTGGAGTGGCTCCCATGCAGCCCGGCGACCGGGTGGCCATTACCGTGGAGGGGATTGGAACGCTGAGTAATCCAATCGTCTGAAGGGGCAGCAATTCGTAATGCCGGATGAAACCTATCGCGATTTTAAGAATCTCAACAGTGAGAAGCCTTACACTCAAGGTGTACGAAGGAGAGATATCGCATGTCCAAAACACTGCTCGACCAGCTTAAAGAAGTGACCGTGGTCGTCGCCGATACCGGGGATTTTGAAACCATCGAAAAATTCAAGCCCCAGGACTCCACGACTAATCCCTCCCTTCTCGCCGCTGCCGCTTCCATGCCCCAGTATCAGCCCCTTGTGGATGAAGTGCTCCTCGCGGCCAGGAAACAGGCCGGTCCCCAAGCCAAGGATGGCGATGTAGCCAATCTCGCTTTCCGGCACTTGGCCGTGGCCTTCGGAAAGAAAATTCTGGCAATCGTTCCCGGTCGAGTTTCGACCGAAGTCGACGCACGGTTGTCCTATGACACCGCAGCCACCATGAAGCAAGCGCGTGAAATCATCAAGCAGTATGACGAGGCGGGCATTTCGCGGGAGCGCGTGCTGATCAAGATCGCCTCCACCTGGCCGGGCATCAAAGCTGCGGAGCAGCTGGAGAAGGAAGGCATTCACTGCAACCTGACCCTGCTGTTCGGCGTGCATCAGGCTATCGCATGCGCCGAGGCTAAGGTAACGTTGATCTCACCCTTCGTGGGCCGCATCCTCGACTGGTACAAGAAGGACACGGGCAAGGACTACCAGGGCGCGGACGATCCGGGTGTGCAGTCGGTAACCAGGATCTATAACTACTTCAAGAAGTTTGGGTACAAAACGGTGGTGATGGGGGCGAGCTTCCGCAATATCGGGGAGATCCGCGAACTGGCGGGCTGCGATTTGCTCACCATTGCTCCCAAGCTGCTGGAAGAGCTTCAAGCGACAGAGGGTGATCTGCCCCGCAAGCTTGATCCGAAGAATGCCCAGACCTTGCAGATTGAGAAGATCTCGATCGATGAGGCCACCTTTGAAAAAATGCACGCTGCCGATCGCATGGCTCACGACAAGCTGAAGGAAGGCATTGAAGGCTTTACTGAGGCGCTAGTGAAGCTGGAAAAGCTATTGGCCGACCGTCTGGCAAAAATGGGCGCCGGCGAAGCTGTAGCCGCTCGATAAGCTTCACCTTGAAACGTTATAGTCCGGTGCGGCTGGCCTTCACGGCCAGCCGCACTTTTTGTCCGCGTCATTGGTGGTAGGGACCGAAAGTGCCCAGCTTTTCTTAACCAGAACCTTGCCTAAGCGTGTTCTCCTCGATATGGCGAATATTCCCACGATCGCAGGAGGTTTTCTTGTCCTGGTACGCCCTCGATGATCCCAATGACCCGCAGCTTGACGATCTGGCCAGGCAGTTCCAGCTTCATCCACTGCACATTGAGGATTGCCGCAGCAACAATGAGCGACTCAAGGCGGAGGGAACGGACCAATATCTCTTCCTGATCCTCAAATATATTCAGTCGGTGCAGGACGGGGACCTCAGCTTTGGGAATATCTGCCTTTTCGTAGGCCGCGACTACCTCATCACCGTTCGCGATCCCTCCTGTACCAGCGACGAGATTTTGCAGCGAGCCCTCAAGGCGGGAAAAGAAGAGAAACCAGCGAAGCTTCTTTACCTGATCATGGATAGCATTGTCGACTCCTACTTTGTCTCGATCGACCACAGCGATGACCGCATCGATGACCTGCAGGACAAGGTTCTCCACACTCCTTCGCCTGAGATCCTGGAAAATCTTTTCGAGCAGAAGCGCAAACTGATCGAGCTGCGCCGAGTCCTAGTCAATCTTCGCGACGCCTGCATGTCTCTGCAGCGTGAATCCGGCTCCATCCTAAACCCCGAGCTTTATCCGTTTTTCCGCGATGTCTACGATCACTCGCTGCGCCTGCTGGATATGGTGGAGACGCTGCGCGATCTGCTCAACAACACCTTTGACGTGTACTTGTCGAGCGTTGCCAATCGGACCAACCAGGTAATGAAAGTGCTGACGGTGCTGAGCACCATCGCTCTTCCAGCGCTGGTAATCTCCGGTATCTACGGAATGAACCTGAAGGGTCTACCCTTCCTCGAGTCTGATCACGGAACGGAGATCGTGGTGGGGGCGATGTTCGCTTCCACCGGGATGGTGCTCTGGATGCTCAAAAGGTTTGGCTGGCTTTAGATCTGGGCTTGCAATTTCCCTCAGCGGGATAGCCAGAAGTCCCACTTCCATCAATCAGGCTTTACCCTCGACTTCCCGTGGCCGAACCCCCGCGGGCTAAAGCCGAAGGAGAATAGTCCTACGCGAGCCGCTCGGCTTCAAAGCCGAGCTCCCCCGCATGAATGCGGGGGCTGCCACCGCCCATTTGGACAAGTATGGCTGAGAGTAGCCCAGGACGGCAGTCCTTGGTAGGCTCGCAAAACAAAATGGGACTAGAATTCTCCCGATCATGCCTTTTACCCCGAGCACCATTGCCGCCCTGGTCATCGCCGCGAGTTTCGCCGCCGGGCTCAATGTGTACGCTACCGTCCTGACGCTTGGCCTGCTGGCTCATGCCCATTGGGTAGTTTTGCCGCCCGGTCTTGAAGGGCTATCCAATTGGTGGATTATCGGCGTGAGCGCGACCCTCTTTGCCGCAGAGTTCGTCGCCGATAAAATTCCCGGGTTCGATTTGCTGTGGAATGGGCTGCATACCTTTATCCGCGTCCCGATTGCCGCCCTGCTGGCTTACCGGGCCACGACTCAGCTGACCCCCGGTATGCAGCTGCTGGCCACCGGAGTGGGCGCTGCGATCGCTTTGGCCGCACATGGCTCCAAGACGGCGGCGCGGGCGCTGGTCACTCCCAGTCCGGAGCCGGTGTCCAACATTGCCCTGAGCAGCAGCGAAGATGTGGCCGCGGTAGGCATCACCTGGCTGGCCACGCAGCATCCCTGGGCCGCGGCCAGCATTACGCTGGTACTGCTGCTGATCACCGTGTTGATGATGCGATGGGTTGTGAAGGCCCTACGCGAGATGTGGTGGAAATTGAGGCCGGCTCCGGCGCAGCTGAACGGCAGCTCTGCCGGATCTTAGGCTTGAGCGGCGCGGCGGGTGTGCGCTGGGAGAGGTACCGGTCGAATCACGTCGGTATCTCCTTCCGGGAGCACGCGAACGGATCCGGCAACCCCGGCGCGTCTGGCAGCCGCCATCAAGCGCTCGACCGGCTCATCCATCGGTTCCTGAGAAAGCCGGAAGGTCCCATAGTGCATCGGGATCATCCGGCGCGCGCCCAGGTCGAGAAACGCCTGCAGCGCCTCCTCGGGGCAGGTGTGCACGCCGCGATAGCTATCCGGGCTGTAGGCCCCGATGGGCAATAATGCGATCTCCGGCTTCAGCCGTTGGCCGATCTTGGAAAAACCGTCAAAATACGCGGTGTCGCCGGAGTGGTAGAGGGTGTGACCGCCGCCCCGGATTACGTAGCCGCCAAAGCCGCGATGCGTGTCCTTGAATAAGCGCGCTCCCCAGTGCTTGCAGGGCGTCATGGTAATCTCCAGGCCGCTGATCGACTTGGTCTGCCACCACTCGAGCGTGACCACCCGGGCAAAACCCAGATCGCTGACCAGGTCCTCAACTCCCCACGGCACCACGGCGATGGGCGCTCGCCCCGTCATCCTCCTGGTGTGGGCAACGATGCGGCGCAAAGAGGGCCGATTGAGGTGGTCCATGTGCGCATGGGAGAGCAACACCATGTCGATGGCAGGCAGTTCTTTGACCCCGACTCCGGGGCGCCGCAAGCGCCGCAGCGCGATGAGCCGTTCGGCGAATACCGGGTCAAGGAGCAGCTTGCGCCCACCGATCTGAACCAGGAACGATGAGTGGCCAATGAAGGTGATGCCCAGCTCTTCCGGCGACACCAGGATGGGCTTCTTCGATTCTCCGGTCATCGGCCTGAACGCAGACTCGCCGACCAGTGTTCCCAGCGACTGCATTTTGAGCAAAACCGCGCTCTTGCGCTCGACCATGGTTTTCATCGCCACCCCAACTTCTTATTATTCTTATTAGTAGATTCGCTCACCCGGTCGCGAGATGCCATTTCCGCCAGTACGACACAAGTAATAGACGGGAAGCGTTAAGGAATGATTGGTTCCCGGGTGAAAAATCAACATTTTGGCCCTAAGGTAACCGTGGCGTCACTCCAAGGTTATACATGAGGAACGAATAAATGTCGGCTGCTGTATCCAACGCTTTGCTAGTGTTGCTGGCTCCATGGCCGGATTGTGTGTCGATGCGGATCAACACCGGGTTGGCGTGACTCGCCTTCTCCTGCAGGGCGGCGGCGTATTTGAAGGAATGTGCCGGTACCACCCGATCATCGTGATCCGCAGTTGTGATGAGCGTTACAGGATACTTCACGCCCTGGCGAATATTGTGCAAGGGTGAATATCGATACAGTGCCTGAAACTCTTCCGGGCTGTCGCTCGAGCCATAATCGGCAATCCAGTTCCACCCGATCGTGAACTTCTGAAATCGAAGCATGTCCATGACTGCCACCTGGGGCACGGCCGCGCGAAAGAGTTCCGGCCGCTGGTTGATCACCGCTCCCACCAGGAGGCCGCCATTGGATCCTCCGGAGATGGCGAGTTTGGCCGGTGAAGTGTACTTGTTGGCGATCAACCATTCTGCCGCGGCGATAAAGTCATCGAAGACATTCTGTTTCTGAAGCTTCATCCCCGCCTGGTGCCACTTTTCGCCATACTCGCCGCCTCCGCGTATGTTCGCCGAGGCGTAGACAAAACCCTGCTCCAGCAAGGCCAGACGCAAAGGGTTGAATTCGGGAGGGACCGTGATGTTGAAGCCGCCATAGGCATAGAGCAATGTAGGATTGTTTCCGTCCAGCTTCAATCCTCGCTTGAAAACCAGAAACATGGGCACCCGGGTGCCGTCTTTGCTGGTGTAGAAGACCTGCTTCGTCTCATAGTCTTCCGCCTTGAAGCCTTTGATCGCAGACTCGCGGAACAGGGTAGATTTCCCGGTCGCAATGTCGTAACGAAAAATTGTGCTGGGATAGTTGAAGGAAGAATAAGCGTAAAAGGCATCCGCATCCTCGCGTCTGCCTCCAAAGCCGCTCGATGTTCCTGGTCCCGGCAGGGTTATCGGGTTCTCCATCTTGCCATCGAGCGAATAGACGTAAGGCTGCGAGGTGACATCCCGCGTATACGTGACAAAAAGCTTGCCGCCTTGGGTAGACGCACTGCTCAACGTTTCCGTCGTTTCCGGAACTACGTCTTTCCAGGCGGACTCAAGGTGTTCGTGCGTTAGTTTGAGGGCTGGATCGTAGAGTGCGACTCGTCCATTGGGAGCGTTCTTGTTGGTCAGGATCAGGAAGCGGCCGCCAACATTATCGACCACGTGAAAGCGGTCATTGGTCACATCACCAACAATCGGAGTGAAAGCCGTTTCATGCCCCGGGACGAATTTGGAAAGGTCACAAAAGAAGACCGCGTTGCCATCCTTGCCTTGGCCGCGCTCCGAAACGGTGAGGATTGCGAACCTTTCGTCCTCCGTCGTCTGGACGATATGGAAACGCTGCGGATGCGCCTTGTCCTCGTAGATGAGCGGGTCGTCTGCTTGCGGCGTGCCCAGGCGATGGTAGTAGACCTTGTGTCCTTCGTTGCGGGAAGAAAAATCGTGCCCTCCCTCGGGCGCGTCGTAGCGGCTGTAAAAGAAACCATCGCCAAACCAGTCGAGGCCAGTCACTTTCAGCCATCGGAGGTCGTCTTTTAGCACAGTTCCGGTTTCTATTTCCAGGACGTGACCCTCCATCCAATCTGAGCCGCCGCTGGAGAGGTAGTAGGCAAAGTAGCGCCCATCCCGCGAAGCCTCCCCGGCCATAAGTCGTACGGTACCGTCGGTGGAGAGTTGGTTGGGGTCAATCAGAACGCGGGGCGTACCCTCCAGCCCCTTCTGCACATAGAGCACGCTCTGATTTTGTAGTCCGTCATTTTTTGAGAAAAGGTACCAGGCTCCGCTCCGGCTCGGAATACCGTACTTGGGGTAGTTGTAAAGCTCTTCCAGGCGCTGCTTAAGCTGGGACCGGTAGGGGATCCTTTCCAGGTACTCGAAGGTTACCTGGTTTTGCTGCTTCACCCACGCCAGGGTCTCGGCCGAGTTGTCATCTTCGAGCCAGCGATAGGGATCGGCGACCTTGACGCCATGGTAGTCATCGATCTGGTCAGCTTTGCGGGTTTTGGGATAGTCCAAGCTTTGTCCGGTCAAAGCTGTATCGATTTTAGATACTCGCGAAAAACTGTCCCCAGCTCATCGTGGTTCAGGGCAAACTCCACCGTCGCTTTGAGCATGCCCAGCTTGTCGCCGGCATCGAAGCGCAGTCCCTCGAAACTGTACCCGTAGACTTTTTCGTGCTGCAGCAGGCCTCGGATGCCATCTGTCAATTGCAGTTCCCCGCCGGCGCCTAGCGGCGTCTTTTCCAGGACATCAAAGATCCTGGGGGTGAGAATGTAACGTCCGATGATCGCGTGTCGTGAGGGCGCCTCCTGCTCTTTCGGCTTTTCCACCAAACCCTTCACGTCGAAGATGCGGTCGCTTCCTTCATGTTCGGTGCAATCGAGCACGCCGTAGGATGAGATGGAAGGGCCGTCTACGACCTGCGTGGCCAGAATGGTGGACTGCGTCTGTTCGAAGACTTCTATCATTTGCCGCAGGCACGGCACTTTGGCTTCGATGATGTCGTCGGGCAGAATCACCGCAAAGGGCTCGTCGCCTACCAGATCGCGGGCCATGAGAACGGCGTGTCCCAGGCCCATGGCCTCCTTCTGGCGAACGTACGCGATGCGCGCCATATGCGATATTTGTCGCGTCATAGCGAGCAGCTCGGTCTTGCCTCGCTTCTCCAGCAGTTGCTCCAGCTCAAAGCTGATGTCGAAATGGTCTTCGATCTCCGCCTTGTTTCTGCCGGTAACAATGATGATTTGTTCGCAACCTGCCGCAATGGCCTCTTCCACGCCGTATTGGATCAGCGGCTTGTCTACGAGCGCCAACATCTCCTTAGGCAGCGCTTTGGTCGCCGGCAAAAAGCGTGTGCCGAGGCCAGCCGCCGGAAAAACTGCTTTGCGCACTTTGTCCTTCATCTGTTGCGATCCTTCACGCCCGTTGGGGTGTGGGTTGTGAGATTTTTATCGTGAATGGCCCGTGGTGCACCCTCAGCGTACTTAGGATGCAGGAATAATTAGAGTGTAGGCGATGCGTCGCCGAGAAGTGCCCGGCGGACTATTTTTATGGGGGGAACCCCTGCTTGAGAAAGTCGTCGTGGAACCGCTCCAGCGAAAACTGAGTGCCTTCCTTTTTCTCCATATCGGCGCGCAGTTTCATAATCTGGAGCTTACCCAAGGTGTAATAGAGATAGGTTGCATCGGTTGTCCCGCGCTTGGTTTCGATCAGGCCGCCCTCGTGCGTTTGATACCCCTCTGTTACAAAAAAGTCTACCGCCTGATCGAACGTCATTTGTCCGGTGTGCATTTTAATGCCTACAACAAAACGGGCATCGCGCAGCAGCGCATCCTGCAATTGGCCCAGGCGAATCATTTTGGCGTCCCGGGCGTCGCGTGCCCCCGTTCCCGGCTGGCCGTAACCCTCGTCGAGCATCATCTGCTCGCAATAATGTGCCCAGCCTTCGGCATTGGAGCTGGCTCCCAAGATCTTGCGCACCTTGCTTGGCGCCTGCGGTAGCCACAGGAATTGTACGTAGTGTCCCGGATAAGCTTCGTGAACCGCGGTGCTAATGATGGTTCCCCGGTTGAATTCCGCCATGCGCTCTTCTATCTGCTGTGGCGTATCGTGCGCCCCGGGCAGGGTCACGTTGAAGTAGGCTTGGGTCGCGACTTTCTCAAAGGGGCCGGGGGTGTCCATCGAGGCCGTGGTGGTCGCGCGCATAAACGGCGGCGTCTCCTCCACTATGGGGCGCACCTGGGAGGGAATATCGACGATATGCCGGGCTTGAATGAACTGGATCAAACCCTGGAAGGTGTCGCGAAAACTCTGTAGCAGATGATCTGGCGCAGGATGGTCCCGGCCCAACTCCGCCAGGATCTCGCGAGGTGGGCGGTTGGGGTCAATTTCGTGGGCGATGCGGTTGAACTCCGCCTGGTTCTTGTGCAGGTCCGCATAGCCGATCTCGAGCAGCCTGGGTAGCGGCGTGTCGACCATCTCGTTGTACAGCAGTATTTTTGAAAAGGTGTCCGCACCATACCTGAAGTCGCCGTGGGAGCGGGGAAGAACATCCTTCTTGAGCCAGGCCTGATAGCCCTGGAGAGCTGTGATGACGGCTCCGTTCGCCTGAGAAAACTCTTGCTTGAGCTCTTGATTCTGCGCCTGTTTAAAGGCTCCGGGTACGTCCGACTGGAAAAAAGTGATGATGTCGGGGAGTTGTTCAAGGGCAATTTCGGTATAAATGTGGGGCGGATTTTTGAGATTTTGATGGGCGGCCTCAAGCGCGGCCGGCATCAGTTTTTCCCGGGCAATCAGCGAACGCAACCGGTCATCGGGCGAGGCGAAGGTACGTTCCATCAGTACGAAGGCGCTATTGGAAATTCCGCTCGAATACTGGTCGGGATCCTTCTCCCACAGGCGAATGGTGTTGAGCGAGAGCAGCTCGCTGTGAGTATCCGCCAGCAGCAACTCCAGATCGCCCTGGCTGGTCAGATCGAGCTGGGCAGCTGGAACGGCGGCAAATTTGGCTTCGAACCGCTGGAGATCAGCCGTCTCGCGATCGACCCCGTCGCGCGAATAATCCTCAAGCTGCGCGTCGTACTGGTGCAGGCCTGCCTCCGTGCCGGCCGAGGGGGCGTAATGGAAATAGACCTGGTCGAAGTATCGATCGGCGAGCTGGCGAAGCGCTGCGGCGGCTGCGGGTGGCTGGGCAGCGCCTGGTTCAGGGGCTGGTTCAGCTGCCCTGTTGGAACAGCCCGAGCCGGCGCTTGCTGCGATGCCTATCAGTACTGTTGCAATCCGTTTCAAACGCAAGCGATGGTTTCTCCAAACTCTGTCCCAACTACAAATCGATGGGTGCCCACAATCACCATTTACGAGCTCAGTCCCGCAGGGACGGCTGAGAATAGCCCAGGACGTGAGTCCTGGGTAGGCCACGGAAAACAGATCAGTCCCGTAGGGACGGCTGAGAATGTCCCAGGACGCCAGTCCTGGGTTTGCCTGACTTTGCAGGATGAGGTTCCCAGGACTCACGTCCTGGGGCATTTTCAGCCGTCCCTACGGGACTGGGTTCGTCCTTTCAAATCTACCCAGGACTCACGTCCTGGGCTACTCTCAGCCGTCCCTACGGGACTGATCTGTTTTTCCGTCGCGCCTAACGGCGTTGGTGTGGGACCGCCGCCTCGGCGACTTCGCCTGCCGTCAACTCTTCCAGCAGAGCCCGTATCTCATTCAATACATCGCGTGGCTCGGTGGCCTTGAGCGGAAAACGAAGCACTCCCTGGGGCGTGAACTGCGCACCCTTCTTGGCGTTTTGCGCCACCATCTTCATCAGCCGGCCGGGATCGATGCTGGCCTGGCCGTTGAAGCGGATGTGGATCTGGTCGCGCTTGCGGTCCACCTGGGCTACCCCCGTCCGCTCACAGAGCAAACGAAGGCTGGCCGCATCCATAAGATGGTGCACGCTGGCCGGTAGTTCGCCGTAGCGGTCTTCCAGCTCGGCACGGACCTCGCTCAGGTTACCGTCGTCCTGTGCGCCGGCGATTTTCTTATAGATGCGCAGCCGCTGGTTTTCTTCTTCGATGTAGCTTTCGTCGATGCGCAGGCTGATGCCAAGGTTGAGCTGCACACTCGCCCGTTGCGGGTGCTCCTCACCTTTCAGCTCATTGACCGCGTGCTCCAGCATACTGGTGTACATTTCGAAACCCACGGCCTCGATATGGCCACTCTGCTCCCCGCCCAGCATGTTGCCTGCGCCACGCAACTCGAGATCGAGCGCAGCGATTTTGAAGCCAGCACCGAGGTCGGAAAA
This sequence comes from uncultured Acidobacteriaceae bacterium, assembly GCA_963711525.1. Classification (GTDB taxonomy): domain Bacteria; phylum Acidobacteriota; class Terriglobia; order Terriglobales; family Acidobacteriaceae; genus PALSA-350. Next base: position 244,048 of record CAVQEO010000005.1, read on the forward strand.
CTCCTTCAACGCGGCCAGCCGCCGGCGGGCGATGTCAGTCAGCTCCTGCTCGGGAGGAATCAGCAGGTAGGCATAGGCGCGGCGGTTGGACCGCCCGACCCTGCCCCGCAGCTGGTATAGCTCAGAGAGCCCATGACGGTCGGCCCGGCTGATGAGGATGGTGTTCGCCAGCGGAATGTCGAGGCCGTTCTCGATGATCGTTGTCGCCACCAGCACGTCGTATTCCCCGTGCATGAAGGCCAGCATCACCCGCTCCAGTTCGGTTTCGCCCATCTGGCCATGGCCGACAGCGACCCGGGCCTGGGGCACCAGCTCGTGAATCTTGGCGGCGATTTCGTAAATGGTCTCTACCCGGTTGTGGACAAAGTAGACCTGGCCGCCTCGCTCCAATTCGAGCTCCAGGGCAGAGCGAATCAGCTTCTCGTCAAACCTGGCCACCACCGTCTGAATCGCCATGCGATCCTTGGGTGGCGTTTCAATGACGCTCATATCGCGCAACCCCACCAGGGACATATGCAGGGTGCGTGGAATGGGCGTAGCCGACATAGCCAGGACATCGATTTCGCGGCGCATCTGCTTCAGGCGCTCTTTGTGGCGCACGCCGAAGCGCTGCTCTTCGTCCACCACCAGCAAGCCAAGGTTGTGGAAGTGCAAATCCTTTGACAACAGGCGGTGGGTGCCGATGAGGATATCGACCTTGCCCGCTTCCACGCGTTCGAGGATCACCTTCTGTTCCTTGGGGGAGCGGAAGCGCGAAATCATCTCCACGGTGATGGGAAATTTGCTGAAGCGGCTTTTGAAGGTCTCGAAATGCTGGAAGCTGAGTACCGTGGTCGGCGTCAGCACCGCTACCTGGCGGCCATCCTGCACGGCCTTGAAGGCGGCGCGCATGGCCACTTCGGTCTTGCCGTAGCCCACGTCGCCGACCAGCAGGCGGTCCATGGGCAGGGTCGATTCCATGTCGCGCTTGATGTCGGCGATGGCTGAAGTCTGGTCTTCGGTCTCGTTGTAATCGAAGGCGTCTTCGAACTCGCGTTGGAAGTCGTTATCCACCGGAAAGGCATGGCCGTGGGCCGCCTTGCGCTGGGCATAGAGCTTGAGCAGCTCATCGGCCATGTCCTGCATGGCCTTGCGCACCCGCGCCTTGGTCTTGGCCCATTGCTGGCTGCCCAGGCGATTGAGCACTGGGGCCGGACCGGCATCGGTGGAGCGGTATTTCTGGATCAGGTCGAGCCGGGTGAGGGGGACGTAGAGCCGCGCCTGTTCGGCGAACTCCAGCACCATGAATTCCACCTTGATGCCGTCCTGCTCAATCTCCCTGAGGCCCATGTAGCGCGCGATGCCATGCTCCACGTGCACTACATAATCGCCTACCGTCAGATCACGAAAATCGGAGACGAAGGCCGCGGTCTTTGACTTAGCCTTGCGGACCACGGGGCGCGCGGCCACGTCGGCTTCATCAGAGAAGTCGTTGGCCCCGAACAGCACCAGGTTGCTCTCCGGCAGGCTGACGCCGCTCGAAATCGCGCTTTGCACCAGAACAGGGGTGCGGAAATCACCCGCCAGGTGGCTGGATTCGTCGTAGGCCTGCTCACTGCCCGGGGCCTGGGCGCGGCTGCCCAGCCGGTAGGGCTGGCCGTACTCCCGCAGCAACCCGGCTAACCGCTCCACTTCTCCATGGTTCGGCGCCACCAGCAGCATGCGTGTTTGCTGTTCCGCCAGGGACTTGATCTGCTGCAGAAACGCCGGAATCGAACCATGAAAGCGCAAGGTTGGACGGGAAGAGAAAGTGACCTCGTCCATGGGGTTGATGTCTTCGTCCAGAACATCTACAGCGCCCAGCTGATCCATGTCCAGGCCGGGCAAAGCCGCGATCCTGGCCAGAAGTTCAGGCGGCGAAAGATAGATGTCATCGGGTGTGATGAGCGAACCGATACCGCTCCGCTCATGCCGCTGCTCGACTTTGTTCCACCACCGGTCTGCCTGGTTGCGGATCATGGCCGGCTCTTCTTGAAAGACATGCACCTTGGGAAATAGATCGAAGACGGTACGATCCGCACCGGCCACGGGGGCGAAAAACTCCCATCCGGGAAAGACGCTTACGCCGCCGGCGACCAGCGCCCGGCTCAGCAGCTCCTGGTCATCTCCGGCATCGAGACGGCTCCCACTCAGGCGCTGGTGCACGGCGGCCAGCAGATCCTCCGAGATCGGCGTCTCGGTCAGGGGCAACAGCCAAGTCTCGTCGATGGCAGTGGACGAGCGTTGCGAGTCCGGCTCGAACTTGCGCAGCGATTCGATTTCGTCCCCGAAGAGCTCCATGCGCACCGGGCGGTCGGCTTCCGGGGAGTAGACATCGAAGATGCCGCCGCGGCGGGTAAACTGGCCCGGCATTTCGACAATATCCATGGAGCTGTAGCCGACGCTCGCCAGGTGGGTGGTGAGCTCCTCCATGTCGATCTCTTCTTCACGGCGCAGGACCCGCCCCAGCTGCGCATAGTAGTCCGCGGGGAAGACGCGCATGCACGCGGCCTCTACCGGAACGATGACGATCGAAGCGGCGCCGGTCGCGATCTTCCACAGCACGGAAGCGCGCTGCTCCTGAACGTCCGGGTGAGGCGACATATTTTCAAAGGGCAAAACGTCGTGTGCCGGAAATCGAAGCACGCGCTCCGCCTCGATCGCCCCGCTAAGTTCGCAGGCGGCGCGCAAGGTGAGCTGGAGCGTGTCGGCGGCCTTGTTGTCGGCCACGATCACCACCACCGGTGACTGGGCAGCCCGGGCGAAGTACGGCAGATAGAGGGCGCGCGCGGTGGCGGTGAGGCCGGAGACACGTTTGCGCCCCGCAGCGAGGGCAAAGTGCCTTCGTACGCGCTCGAACGGTTCACAGTGTTCCAGGTCCGTGAGCAACTCGCGGACGAAGGGGAGGATCATGCCTGATCCAATTCTAACCGGATGCTTCTTATGAAGGGTTTTTGGTTCGAATCAACGAAGAACCGGACCAGGGTCCGTGGTCAGTGCCGTAGCGTTTCACCGAGTTTCACGATCGTGGCATCCAGTGAAAGCCGGTTTTGGGAATGGGTTCTGGTCGCAGACACAAAACGGGTAGCACCGGCGCGTGACCGGCGCTGCCCGTGCGTGCAAGAGCGTTTGCCTACGCCTGAACGGCGACGGCCTTCTCGGAGTTGGAGACCGCCGCGGCCGGCACGCCCTCTTTTCCCTGGCCTGGCTTGCGGATATCGATGCCGCCCTTGAAGAAGGCTCCATCCTCAATGCTGATGCGTTGTGCAATCACATCACCAGTCAAGGAACCTTCGCTGCGGATGTCGACCCGGTCGCTGGCATTGATGTTGCCGCGCACCTTGCCCAGAACCACGACTTCACGGGCAGAGATATTCGCGGACACCTGTCCATTGCGGCCAACCGTGACCCGGTTGCCAGGTAGGTTGATGGCGCCCTCGACCTTGCCGTCGATGTACAACGACTCGGATCCGGTCACTTCGCCCTTCACTACCAGGCTCTTGCCAATCGTGGCCTGATCGGCGGCTGCCGGCGATGCGGGGGAAGTGCTGGAGGTGCGGGTGGTGGTTGATTCGTGGCTTGTGCCCGCAGGTACGGACGGACGCGTCGGCTCCGTGCTAGGGGACATCGAAGGACTTCCCGGCTGGTTCGGTTTCCACATCTCTCTTGTACTTCCTTTCGTTTACTTCTTGGATACAGGCCCCCGAAACAACCCCGCGGAATTCGTTTCCCGCATTTAAGGGCAAATCAGGTGGAGCTGTTCGTTTCCTTCACACTTTGCCTGCTCGGTCAAAATCCGTGCAAGCCGCGAAATCCTTGCGCTTCTCTGCATCTTAACCACGCTTGGCGCAAAATTGAAATCCCCCATTCCGAATCTTTCAGGGTTCCGGGGGGGCTGACCCATTAGTATCAACAAAGACATGGCCTTCGCCGCTCAATTTGCCAACCTGTCCCTGGAATGACCGACCGCGAACTCCTCCACCGTATCGAGCGTTCTGCCGGCCATCGGGCCGGGTACAAGCAACTGGTTCGCGAACTAGGCCTCGGTGGCGGGCGAGAACGCCGTATGTTGCTCGAACAGCTCGACCGCATGACCGCGCGGGGCGAACTGGTTAAATCTGACCGCGATCATTGGGCCCTGCCCCAGGCCGCCTCCCGCAACAACCTCGTCGCCGGCCGTTTGGATGTGCATCGAGACGGCTTTGGTTTCGTTCGGCCGGAAACTCGCCAGGCCGGCGGAGATGACGATATCTTCATTCCTCCGAATGAGATGAACGGCGCCATGCAAGGCGACCAGGTACTAGTGGAACTGGCTCCGCCCCGAGCCGACGGCCGACACAGCGGGCGCATCGCCAGAGTGCTCAGCCGGCGCAACCCAACCGTGGTGGGCGTCTTCCATTATGCGCTTCACGATCATGCGCAGGGCAATACGGTGACCCCCCTCGATGAGCGGGTGACCCAGCCCATCCTTATCCCCTTCGGTCTGGAGCGGGCGCCGGCAACGGTTGGCGGAACGCCGCACCGCGTGGTCAGCGAGAAAAAAGGTCCGGAAACCGGGATCGCCGGCGAAACCCCTTCCGGGTTGGAGGGTATGGTGGTCGACGTGGAGATCACCGACTGGCCGACGCCCTCGCGCGCCGCCCGAGGCCGGGTGATCGAGGTCCTGGGCCGGGAAGATGACTTTGGTGTCGACGTCGAAATCGTCATCCGCAAGCACCATCTGCCTCATGTTTTCCCTCCCAATGTTCTCGAGGAGGCGCGTGCGGTCGCTCACCTGGACAAGCAGGAAGCTGCCGACCGCCGCGATTTTCGCGACCTGCCCATCGTTACCATCGACGGCGAGACGGCCAAGGACTTCGACGATGCCGTCTTTGTCCGGCAGCACGGCGGCGCGGATGGGACTTGGGAGTTGCAAGTCCACATTGCGGATGTAGCGCAGTATGTGACTCCAGGTACAGCGCTTGATCTCGAAGCACGCTTGCGCGGCACCTCGGTTTACTTTCCCGATCGTGCCGTTCCCATGCTTCCCCAGGAGCTTTCGAGCGATATCTGCAGCCTGCGTCCGGGGGAAGACCGCCTGGTGCTTTCCTGCATCATGATGATCGATCCGGACGGCGAGATTCGCAGCTACGAGGTGACCCCTGGCGTGATTCGTTCGGTGCGGCGCATGACCTATACCCAGGTGCACGCGGTGATCAGCGGCGACCAGGAAACACGGGAGCAATTCGCTCCTCTGCTTGCGGAATTCGAACGCATGTACGAGTTGGCGCGCCTGCTTCATAAGAAGCGCCAGCGCCGCGGTTCGATTGACTTCGATCTGCCCGAGCCGGTCATCGAGTTCGATTCCCTGGGCGCCATGCAGAGCATTGTTCGCTCCGAGCGGAGTTGGGCCAACCGCCTGATTGAAGAATTCATGCTCTCCGCCAATGAGTGCGTGGCCTCATGGCTGCAGAACCTCGACGTACCCTCGCTGTATCGCATTCACGAAAAACCGGAGGCTCGCCGCGTGGTGGAATTTGAGAGCATCGCCGCCGGTTTTGGCTACTCGCTTGGCCTGGGTCCGCTGCCGGTGAAGCGCATGACCATGAAGTCGGAACGGCGCGAATTAAGAAGCCGTGGGGCAGGCCGCGGGACCGGCCAAAGCCGCCAGCCTCGCCAATACGAGGTGCCGGAGGATATCCCCGTGACCCCGCGCATGTATCAGCAGCTGGCGCTCAAGATCGCGGGCAAGCCGGAGGAGCGCATCCTCGCCCATCTCATGCTCCGTTCCCTGCGCCAGGCGCGTTATAGCGAAAAAAATGAGGGCCACTTCGCCCTGGCCGCGCCTTGTTACACCCACTTCACTTCGCCCATCCGCCGCTACCCTGACCTCATTGTTCACCGCATTGCCAAGGCGGTCCTGGCCTCCGGCGCGAGCGGAATGGGAGTCCTGGCCAAGCAGACCGGGAAGACTTCGCGGCACAGCGGGGAAATTGGTCATGAGGGCCCGATCAGCGAGGCGGAGTTGGCCGGAATTGCCTATGAATCAAGCCAGGCGGAGCGCCGCGCTGAAGATGCCGAGCGCGAGCTGATGGAGTGGAAGAAGGTTAAGTTCATGGAGGGTCGCATCGGCGACGACTTTGACGCCATGATCCTCAGCGTGACCAAGTACGGCTGCTTTGTCGAGCTCGACAACCTCTTCATCGAGGGCCTGGTGCCGATCATGAGTCTTCAGGGCGACCACTACACCTTCCGCGAAAATACGCGCCAGATTATTGGAGAGCACTCCGGGCGGCGTTATTCCATGGGCGACCGGGTACGGGTGGTTCTCGACCGCGTGGATTCCGTTCAGCGGCGGTTACAGTTTTCCATCCTGGAAGACGTGGCGCCGGTCCGCCTGGGGCGTCCCGCCAAGGCCAAGGCGAAGGTCAAGTCCAGCAGCGGCAAATCCCATCCCTACATTCCCCCGAAGAACAAGGTGCTGCGCAAGGGCAAGCAGAAAGCAAAAAACAAGCGCCCGGGCAAGAAGCGCGGCTAGAGAGCAATGCTCCACGGGCAAGCCAATCTCCCAGTACAGCATTCAGGGCAGGCAGCAATTTACAATAGAGGAAGCTATCTATTTTGGAGAGATCCCATGCCACACATGGTCGTTTGTGCGAAATACAAGCAAGAGATGGAGGGCCTCGACGAGCCCCCCTTCGACAGTGAATTTGGCCAGAAGATTTACAACCAGGTCTCGAAGAAGGCCTGGTCGGAGTGGCTCGAGCGGCAGAAGATGCTGCTCAATGAGTACCGCCTGCAGCCCTGGACGCGGGAAGCGCAGGAGTTTCTGGTGGAGCAGATGCAAGAGTACTTTTTTGGCGAGGGATCGGCCCTCCCCAAGGAATATGTCCCACCCGCTCACTGAGGAAGCAGGGCCGCCGGCGCAACACCCGGTCGTGTACACTCAAGAGGTTGTTTTTCCCGTCGGGACGTGGCTCAGCCTGGTAGAGCACTCGCTTGGGGTGCGAGGGGTCGGCAGTTCAAATCTGCCCGTCCCGACCATCAAAATCAATGATTTGCAGGATTACCCCATTGCATCGTGTCGCCTGTATAGGGGGCCGATGCAATTTTCGCATCAGGCCTGTCTGGTCGGCGCATCTCGTGGTCTTTGATGGCCGCCCACACTCGGACAACCTCGGGAAAATCTAAACCAGCGATTAGACTTTAAGCTTAGCCGCTATATTCTGATCACGGAGCTGAGCTGCTTGTCCCATGAGCGGATGAAACCGAAGAGCGTTCGGACGATCGGAGAGTGGTGGTTCCGCAAAGGCAACGTTCCGTGGTTAATCCTCGGAATCTTCACTGTATTCTGGGTTAGCTTTTTCGCTCTGGTGTCGCCGCAGCCGGCTGGCCCCGACGTCTTTGTCTTTCGCGACGCGGGCTGCAACTGGGCACACAGGCTCGGTCTGGTGGCCGCATCCGTACCTACTGGAAACACGGCTACTCCGCTGCTGTACGCCAGCTACACCCCCGGAGCCGTTTTACTCTTCGGCCTTGCTGCTTCGCTCTTAGGGTGCTCCGCTTCGGTGGACACTTTTTATAATTTGGCGTTCGCGGCTGCTGCTGTCTTCCTGCTCTATCGCTGCTTCAGCCTCGCGGTCACCAGTGGCCGGCAGCGAATTTGCGCTGCGCTGCTGCTCGGAACGGTGTTGCCCACCGGGATGGTTGCGTTCGACTCCGATCGGCCGGAGATGCCGGCGTTCTGCTTACTGGCCGCAATCCTTCTCCTGTGGCGCCGGACGTCGTCCGTCGCCACCAGGTCTTTGCTCTTCGCTGGTAACGGTATCGTGTTTCTGATTCATCCGTTCGCCGGAATCACCGGCTGGCTGTTGCTGGCGTTTCTGCTCCTCTTCGACGAGCGCACAGTAGAAGCTCACTCGCGGACCGGGCGGCTTCAAGTGGTTGTTGCGGGGAGCGCACTCTGTGCCCTGATCGTTGCTGTCTGGGTGCTATCGATGTGGTCCCAGGATCATACCTCGCTTCATCGCTTTCTTGAGCATGCTGCCGGCCGGGGCACGGGAGCGGGAGTTGTGCTGCATGGCGCTAAAACAGCCGATTCGGAATCCGGGTCAGGCGCACACAACGGATACGCTGTTGCGTTTCGCCAGCTCTTCAACCCAGCCTTCCCAGCTTCGGCGGCAATCGCCATCAGCCTGCTTGTCTCGGGCCTTGTCGTCACTGCCTGCGCCTTTCGCGGACCAGAACGACCGCGTCTCCTGCTCCAGTGTGCACTTCTGCTATCCGTGCTGCTGATCTTTCCCCTCGCCGTTTTTCCCGCCCAGACAAACTACCTTGGACTCTCTCGCGCGCTTTTGCTGGTCGTGGTTTTCATCGGAGGATTTCCGCTGGCCACTGCATTGCGCAGGTCCATGGCGCCGCTCTCTCTCATCCTGGTTGTCTTCGTTTGCACCATTCCCTGGGTTGGATTAGATATCTTGCAAACGGTAGGCGCTCGTGACTCCTATTACGCCGAGCAGGGCCAAGCCAGGCGCGTACGTGCATTCTTCGAGCAACGCGGCATCGCTAGTCCCGCGTTGCTTGTGGACTCAGGACACTACTTCGTCTATAAGCCTTTCTTTCCTAATCTCTACAATCGAAACTACCTCGAACCTGGCGATGCGACTGACCAATATGCAGGCCTGGTTCTTTGCTACTCCGGATCACGGGCTTTCTCCCGAGCGCAGCTCCCCTGGGAGTCAGCGCTCGAAGCAAAGAAGTGGCGCCTTATCGACGGTGGCGAGGATGCGGTCCGCGTCGCGCTCTTTGGCCATCCCCTTATGCGGCGCAACTGGACCTGGATGTGCGACGTCTACGCGCGCCAATGAGGAACATTGCTTTTGCTCGCACCGGCAAGGAGCTCCACAGGAAATCCGGGGGAAGGTGGACCAGGTTCAGGGTGCCCGAGTGGTAAACGTGGCAGTGAAGCGGCTCGGTAAATCTCGCCGAACTATCCCATCAGCGCCCTATCCTTATAATCAGAGTTGCTCCCAGCTGGAGTAGAGCCGATGCTGAATAACAAGAAAGTCGTCGTGGTGTTGCCGGCCTACAATGCGGCTCGGACGTTGCGCCGCACCGTCGAGGAGATTCCCCGCGAGATTGTCGACGAAGTGATCCTCACGGATGATGCCAGCCGCGACAACACCTCCGACCTGGCCCAGGAACTGGGCCTGATCACCATCCGGCACGACCACAACCGGGGATATGGTGGGAACCAGAAAACCTGCTACCGGGCTGCGCTCGGGCGGGGCGCGGATATCGTGGTGATGCTACACCCCGACTACCAATACACGCCTAAGCTGGTTTCTGCCATGGCCTCGATGATCGCTTACGGGGAATACGACGGCGTGTTGGCTTCGCGGATTCTCGGCCGAGGTGCGCTCAAGGGCGGTATGCCCCTCTATAAGTACATTGCCAACCGCGCCCTGACGTTTATCGAGAACATTCTGATTTGGGAAAAGATGTCGGAGTATCACACCGGCTATCGCGCATGGAGCCGCGAGTTGCTTGAGCGCCTGCCGCTGCTTAGTTGCTCCGACGATTTCGTCTTTGATAATCAGATGGTCGTACAGGCCGTTTACTTCGGCTTTCGCCTTGGCGAGATTTCCTGTCCAACCAAGTACTTCGAAGAAGCCTCCTCCATCAACTTCCAGCGCAGCGTCACCTATGGGTTTGGCGTGCTCGGCACTGCGATGAGTCTGCGGTTGAAGCGCTGGGGTCTGGCCAAGCCCGCGTTCCTCGCAGATGTGCCTTATGAGCGGCTGCTGAGCGACGCTACGGGGGCCCATTCGCAGTCGATTAGCCTCGGCTGATCTGCTTAGGAGCAATCGATTGCAAGCTTCCAACACTGTTTCAAGCGCTCCGATGGATGCACTGCGGGCTGCAGGCCCAAAGACTCCGGTCGATTCCAAGCCGAGTGCAGTACACGCTCTACGCCCTGGTTCTTGCCGGCTCTATTTCTATCTGGTTCATTCCCATCCGCGCCCCGCTTTGGCTGGATGAGACCGTCTCCATCTACCTGATCCAGGGTGGTTTCGCGGGGATCATGTCTCGCCACGTGTGGCCCGATGCACCGACGTATTCGTGCCTGCTGTGGCTGTGGACCAAAGCGATGGGTATGGGCGAGATCGCACTCCGGATCTCTTCCATTCTTCCCATGCTGGGAGCGGTCTACCTACTCTATCGGGCGGCCCGCGAACTGTTTGACCGGGAAGTTGGCCTGATCGCGGCGATTATTTTCTGCCTTCACCCCATTATCATTTTCGCGTCGATTGATATTCGGCCCTACGCGTTCGCAGCTCTGGCAATCAACTCGTCCATTCTTGCCCTGGTTCACTTGCGGCACAACAACTCCAACTGGCTGGCCGCCCTCTTTGGCCTCTCGGCAGCATGCATCGTTCAATTCCAACTGCTCTTCGCGGTCATCGTGCCGGCGCTTGCCGTTTGCTTTGTTGTGCTCAAGATTGGCGATCGGAAGATCTTTTGGCGACAGCTTGGCGTGGCGTTGGTGGCCTTTGTGTTGGCGTTTCTGCCGGTGATTCCCAGGTTGCAGTACATGGTTCACACCAGCGGCACGCATGTTTTCTCCCCGGCTCCCAATCTGCTTGAGCTAGGCTCGACGCTCACGCTAAAAGGGCTGGCGGGGATCCTCGTTGTTGGCGTTCTTGTCGCGACGGCGACGCGGCGGCTTGATCTGCGCAGCGGTCTGGAGCGCTGGCCGATTCTGCTCTGCACATCTTTGGCGCTGGTCCCAATCCTGCTTCTCTACGCCTTAAGCGTGGGAACCTCGATCCACGTCTTTGTGCCCCGCTATCGGCTGGTCGCGATTCCAGGGATTGCCCTCTGCTGGGCCTTGGTCGCTAGCTGGATTGATTCGCGTGCTCTGCGATTACTGGCCTGCGCAACCATCATGGCGGCGACCGCGATCATCCACCTCACTACCCCTTTATTAAGACAGCATCAGTACTCATGGAAATATGCCCTGGACCTCGTGGAGAAGAACGCTCGGGTGGACAATGCTCCGGTGCTGATCTGCAGCGATATTCCGGAGTCGGACCACATGGCGATGCCCGTCGGGCCGGCGATCCTGGAAAGCGGCATTTTGCCACCACTTAGTTACTACCCACTCAGCGTACCGGTGACGCCGCTGCCACGGGCACTAAACGATGAGGCGATGCGGGATGGTTCGCAGTTCTTGCAACAGGCAGCCCAGCGCCATGAGCGTTTTCTGGCCATGGCCTTTGCGCAGTCGTACGGCACTCTCGATTGGCTGAAGAAGACCGCGGCAAATTACGACGTCCACCCGATAGGACAATTTGACGGAGTCAAAGTGCTGGAGTTCAGACCACGTACCCAGGCGGATCCCTCACGCTGACCGCTTGCCCGGCTATGTCAAAGATTACGCTCAGGCGGGATCACGTGAGGCACCACGGGCAGGTGCAATTGGCTTTCCTTTCATAGACGGATCGTCCATCATTGTGGGATCACAGTGCTGATTGACCAGTGCCGCCATCAGCTACAACCCCGAGGTAGCGAACGATGAGTTCCCTGGCAGGTGAAGTGCATCCCACCCTTCGCCCATCCGATCGGAAAATGCGGCCGAATATCGATGGAGAGCTCTGGCTGCTTTTCGCGGCTCTGACAGCTTTTTACGTGCTTGCGATCGTCATCGGGTGCCGGCGCTTTGTCTGGTTCGATGAATTATTCACTTTTGACATCGCCCGGGCCGCTACGCTTTCCCGCCTCTGGGAGATGATCAAACGATTTGACTGCAATCCCCCCACCAGCTATCTGCTCAGCCGCGCTTCCATGGCGGTTCTGGGCCAAAATTCCTGGGGCCTGCGCTTGCCATCCATGGTGGAGTTCTATCTCGGCAGCGCCGCCATTTTCGCTTATGTTCGTCGCAAGGTTGGAGCTCCATTCGCGGCCCTTTCCACCATTTTCTTATGGACGAGCGGCGCGTTTTTTTATGCGGTCGAAGCGCGTCCCTACGCGCTATTGTTCATGTTTTGCGGGTTCCTGCTGCTCGCATGGGACAGGGCAAGCAGCGTACAGGGAAATCGCAAGCTTGCGCTTTGGGCAGTTGCTCTTTCTACGCTGGGAATGTTCTCTGCTCACGCCTTTGCACCGTTCTCCCTTTTTCCTTTTCTCGTGGCGGAGGCGGTCCGCTGGGCGCGCCGGGGTAGGCCGGATTATCAGATGTGGGCTGCACTTCTGCTCCCAACCTTCGCGATGATCTTCTACATCCCTCTATTTCAGACATACAAACTCATCCTTTTTCCCCAGGCATTTCAAGCCTCCCCGAGTTCACTGGTGGCGTTCTATCGAAACTCCATCGAAGGCTTTAGCGGGATGTTGATGGTTGCGTTGCTGGCTGCGCTCCTGGTTTTTCCCTCCCGAGCTCTATTGGTCAAAAGACCCGTGCCGCGGCTCGAAGATCTCGCCTTACTCGCGGGCTTCCTGCTCAGCCCTGTGCTGCTGACGCTCGTGCTTATGCGCAGAGAGGGAGCCTTTTGGTACCGCTACGGCATTACTACCCAGGTGGCAATCTGCGCAGCCTTAGCCATTTTCTTAGGAAATCGCTTTTTCCTGAGCCGTCGTGTGGCTTACACCATGACGATCCTGATGTTGTTCGTATTTGTGAGTCACGACCTGGTCAGAGCTGGCAAGCGTCCCGGCGCCTCGAGTGAAGCAGCCCTGACGCTGATCCGGCCCGACCTTCCGTTGGTCGATGCCAGCGAACTGACCTTCTTTGAAATGAATCATTACGAAAGTCCGAGCCTGCTTTCCCGGCTTTATTACCTGCGGGACAGAGCAGCGGCGGTGAAGTTCGCTCATGCGACTATGTTCGAGGACTTTGAGCCACCCGATCTCATGCGGCCCCTCTTCCCGATCACAGCGAATGTCGATAACTACCGCGCTTTCGTCGGCCGGCACCATCAATTTCTTGTCTTTGCAACCGAGGACTATCCAGAAGATTGGCTCCTGCCCAAATTGCATGCTGACGGCGCACAGCTGACGCAGTTAGGGACCTTTCCAGGTCCATATAAAGACTCAAGCTTGTACTTAGTGACTATTCCCCCAGGACTGTAGACTAGATTATGGCGATCAGACGAGCAGCCCCCGGTGGACCTTATCAAAGGGGCCCGGCATCTCCCGAACTCGGCGGTATTTCGCTAGTCTTCCCCGTCTACAACGAGTCCTTCATCATCGAGCAGACGCTGCGCAACTACATTGCTGAATTGCAAGGCCGGGTCGAGGATTTCGAAGTCGTAGTTGCCGAGGACGGTAGTACCGACGACACCAAGGTGGTACTTGAGCGACTCGCTCGTGAGTTGCCGATTCGTCTGTTCATGAGCGAAGAAAGAAAGGGCTATCAGCAAGCGGTCATCGACGCCATCGCGCATGCTACCAAGCCCTGGATATTCGTCGTGGACTCTGATTATCAGTTTGCTGCGATCGACTTCTGGGCTCTGGAACCTTACCGCCGCACGCACGACGTGATTCTTGGCATCAAGTCGCCCCGCAAAGATCCCATGTATCGGGTCTTTCTTTCCTGGGGCTATAACCGGCTCATGAAAGCGGCTTTTCGCGTGCCTTATGACGATATGGATACCGGCTTTCGCCTCTTTCGAAGAACCATCGCGGAAGAAATTGCTCCGGAAATACGGCATATGTCCTTCTTCACTGCCGAGTTTGTCATTCGGGCTCACTACGCTGGATATCGTATTAAGCAGGTTCCGGTTCGTCACTATGCACGCAAGATCGGCAGCACCACCATCTTTTATATGTCCAAGCTTTTCCTCATCTGCTTCGAACAGGCCGCGGGCATCGTGAAAATGAAGCAGGAGTTCAGCAAGCGGGGCTTGCACAATCCGGGTCTACGCGCAGAGCGCCTGGTAGGGGAGGAGCACGCACACAGCATCAAGTGATGGCAAACGCGGGTTCCCTGTCAGATGCGCTGGAGAGAGATCAGCGAGAACATCGCGAGCTTATCCATGAGCGGCTGGCAGGCCCTTTCAATGGCTCTCCACCCGGGCGTGGTGAAATTTGGCATGAGGGCCCGCATGGAAACGCCGCCGGAGACGAGATATCTGAACGGCATCATAGGCTTGATTTCTTGTATGCGGAGGTTTGGGAACTCACTTTCGAAGCGCTTTCGATCTCGTTCGAAGACGACCCACGGCAATGCGCCATTCGCATCCGACAACGGGCCTTTCCCGGGGAAGTCCCAACGCTGCACTTCCGGTTCAAATGGTTCGTGATGCAAATGTCTGTAGACGAGTCGCGACCACGAGGATACCCAAGGTTCGACCATGACGACACTGCCTCCAGATCGCAGGCACCGCGTTGCTTCATTGAAGAAGCCCTCCACATTAGGGATATGGTGGAGGACATCAGTCATCACAATGGCCCGAAGGGCGCCTGCAGAAAAGGGCAGATTTTGGGCATCTGCCACTAGCTGAACCGTGGGACACTCAAACACTTCTGAGGTGATTACCCCAGGCAGAATATTCTTCGAAGAATCCAGCCCCAGAACCGAGTTCCAGCACCGAACCCTCCCCGGTGGGAATTTGCTTTAGGATTGCACGGTACCAATCCTCATAAATCCCGCGCAGGAACGGTTTCGAGGCAATGATGGAGCGTCGAAGGTCAGTCGTCACGGGGTCGTCGATCGACCTGCCACGCGTTACTGGATGCGCGAGTAGTGAACGAAGCATGGGTTGGGCCTGATTTCCCGGATTTCCTGTAGGCTGCGTTGGGAACGGTCGCCTGTGCGGCTTTCACTAAGGAAAGTTCGCATGAAGTGCGCCAACGCCAACAAGCTTCACAGGAAATCCGGACTTTCGATGAGCTGATTATAGTCAATGGGTGGCCACCGATCAGGTACAAGAGGGTGGCGAAAAGGTCGAACATGCAATCCAGGATGCCGCTCACCACGCTGAATGATGATTCCACGGCTCCCGGGACACTGGAATTTTAGAGTAAAAATGCCCATTTCTTCTTTTCAAGCTCGCGCGATAACAGGGCTATATGCCTTAACCCGCAGATCTGGCTTGCTGGAAACCAGACCTGGCGAACGGCTTTTCACCGCGTCCTACTTTCTGTATAAGCGTTACCTGGAGGATCCATTTGCGGGCCTCGCGAAAAGTCACCCGGGCATATTTCGCGGCGGCGACATCCTCGACATTGGCGCAAATATTGGCTATACCGCTTCGCTTTTCGCTGCCGCCAGCGATCACGACGCCAGGGTGTACGCCTTTGAACCGGAACCGTTTAATTTCCGGCTACTGAAAACTACCATTCAGACCCACGGGATCAAGGAAAAGGTGACACCGGTTCATTCGGCTGTGGGAGAGCAGAGGGGTGAGATCAAGCTATGGATCAACGACCACCATCATGCTGACCACCGCATCGCGACTGAAAAGATGCAAGCGAAAAACCCGGGTGACGGCTATCTTACGGTGCCGATCACAAGCATCGATGAATTTCTTGTCAGTCTAGGGCCACGCCAGGCCGATATGCCTGATCAAGATCGACGTGCAGGGCTACGAATTAGCCGTTTGCCGTGGGATGGGCGGCACCATTGCAGAGCAGCTAAATGCTACGGTTGCGCTCGAATACATGCCCGAGGCGATGGCTGATCTGGGCCACGATCCGGCTGCTTTGCTCGATTGGTTCGCAGAAAGAAATTTCATTATGTACTCCCTGGGGAGCAAAGGCGACCTGACCTTAGGGATGGGTCCCGATCTTGACGAGCATGGTTATGTCGATCTTGTCTTCTCGCGGACAAAACTGAAGTAGCGTGTGCGTTTCTGCTGTAGCGTCCTATGCTCTCGACTGGTTTCCGGGGTTTTCCAACTCGCCAAAAACAGAGCTGGGCATCGGTACCTTCAACACCGTCCAAAGCACGACTATCAAGCACACGGTCTTGATTTGACCTCCAAGCCCAAAGCTTCGCCCGAAGACAATGTAACTGAGAGGAGCGAAGATGATCGCGCACGAGACCATGATTGCGTTGACCGCCTTGGCCGGAATTTGAACTCGGCCACTCACCACGTCGGTGAACAGAAACAATAGAAAAGCCGCCCAAACCAGATAAATGTAGACCAGCGTGTATTCGTAAGACACGTAAGGCAGTGATACGCATAGGACGAGATAACTGGCCAATTGATTGAGAACCGGCAGGTGGCGTATGCGAAAAAGGTAAAGTAACACCGCACCAAGTGGAATCAGAACACTATAGAACGGAAGGGTCTTTGCAATTGTTGCTGTGAGTTGTGATAGATCCCGGTGATTAAATATATACATCGCCTGCTTGACCGCGCCAAAAACAGAGTGATCAAACTGCATGACCGAGCGGACATTAATGTAGTTATCTTTGAGAAATTGTGCGCTTTGTGAGCTATCTGCGGCCGCCTGTCGAATAGATGGCCCGATCCCGGCAAGCGCGGCAATCGAAAACATCGCGGTCGCCGCGATGGCAAGCGCAAAGGCTCCGTACTTTCGCTTCGCCAGGAATAAAAGGAAAAGCAGCCCTGGAAAAATCTTCATCGAGGTTGCCAGACCCAGCAGCAATGCCGCGATCAACATGTGATTTCGTGTATAGGCCACGATACTCAATAAAATGAGCGCCCAGATGACTGCTTCAATGTTGGCTCGATCGAGCAGGAACAGAAGCGGAAACCCCATGAGGAGTGTGAGCCAGAGGGCGATTTGCGGGAGCCTTGCAGGAGTTAGCTGATAGAGGCGGAGCGAGAAGATACAGGTTGCGAAGACGAACGACAGCACAGCAAATATCAGGTAAGCGGCTAATGCATTAGGAAAGAGGCGTATGAAAAAAAGAAAAGCGTAGATGGAAGGGACCGGGTATGGATAGGGAGTCACGTCGGTACGGGTGAGCATGTTCCTCTCGCCGAAGTGAGCGACTCGTTCGCCGAGGAGGGTAAAGTCGCTGAAGCGAACCTCTGGCTGAACAAATAAGGAATTACGGGGGTAGCCCTGGTGAAAAACGGAGCCCCGGACCCCCACAACACACCAGGCTATCGCCGTCAGAACAAGGAAAATTGACAGGTAGAGCCGAATGCTTTTGAGGATAGACGCTTCGGTAGTGTTAGCTGCCTCAGAGTCGGGAACCGTCACGGGGTACTTTTCCTGGATGTTCAGACGTTGGCTCTTCCACAATCCCTGATGGGATTGTCTCTCGTCAGAGCGCGTTGCCCAAGTTCGTTTTTGCTGCGGTGCGCCGCGGTGGGAGCCTAACGCCATTATCCTGCTAGTTCCCCAGCCCGAAAAACCGCTTGACGCAGTATGCGTGGATGATAGCGTTATTTCATGTCATCTTCCCAGATGCACCCGGTAGAGTCAACGTTCGTAACACCGTGGGAGCAATCGGAACTCTATACCCTTGAGCGCAGACGGTATTGGGAAGACTATGCGCGAACCGCGTTCCAAATGGTCAGGACTTCGCAGCTACTATCAGGCTCGACTGGCTGAGATCTATAGACTCTCCGTTCCTCCCGGCATGCGCGTGCTTGAACTTGGCTGCGGTGATGGAGGACTTCTCGCGAAATTGGATCCAGCGTACGGCTTCGGCATCGATCTCTCATCGGGACTAATCGAAAAGGCCAGGAGCAAGTATCCCGGTTTGCACTTTGAAGTGGAAGACGCCGGTAACCTGCACATCGAAGGCGAATTTGATTTCATCATTTGTTCTGACCTGCTCAACGACCTGTGGGACGTTCAAAGTGTCTTCGGACAAAATTAGCGGCCACTGTCATCCACGTACACGCGTGCTGATAAATTGCTACAGCCGCTTGTGGGAGGGTCCTCGGCGCCTGGCAGAGAAACTAGGACTGGCGAAGCCGCAGCTGAGCCAAAATTGGCTGACGGTTGAGGATATATCGAACCTGCTGACCCTCTCAGGGTTCGAGACGATTCGTTCATCCGCGGAGATCATGTGCCCAGTTCGCTTTCCGCTATTAGACGCCCTGTGTAACCGCTACCTGGTGAAGGTTTGGCCTTTTCGATTCCTGGGCATTACCAACTTCATCGTAGCTCGTCCCCTGCCAAAAGTTGATTCGCCTCCGAAACCGATTGTCACTGTGGTGGTTCCAGCCCGGAATGAGGCTGGTAACATCCCGGCCATTCTCGACCGGCTACCTGAGATGGGTGCAGGCACGGAGCTGATTTTCGTGGAAGGCAACTCAAGCGACGGGACCTATGAGCGCATCCAGCATGAGATAGCAGCCCGGCCCGGCTGCACCGCCAAGTTATACAAGCAGACTGGCAAGGGAAAAGGGGATGCCGTTCGATTGGGATTTGAACAGTCTTCCGGCGAACTCCTCATGATCCTCGATGCCGATCTCACCGTACCCCCGGAAGATCTGCCGCGATTCTATGACGCCTGGTACCTCGGCCGAGGCGATTTTATCAATGGGGTCAGGCTTGTGTATCCCATGGAAGACAAGGCAATGCGCTTCTTAAATCTTCTGGGAAACAAGTTCTTTAGCGTTGCGTTCACCTGGCTTTTGAGTCAAAGCGTAAAAGATAGCCTCTGCGGAACCAAGGTGCTTAGCAGGTCGCATTACGAGACGATTGCAGCCAACAGAGCCTATTTCGGTGAGATTGATCCTTTTGGGGATTTCGACCTCCTCTTCGGCGCCGCCCGCTACAATCTGAAAATTCTAGGCCTTCCCATTCGTTATCGTGAACGGAAGTACGGCGAAACAAATATCCAGCGCTGGAAGCATGGGTTGTTGCTGCTCCGGATGGTGTTGCTGGCGTCGCGAAGAATCGGTTTGTCTAGAGTCAATCGCTTAGTACTAGCTAGGGCTTTGGATGCTGCTTGGCATCGCGCTCTCCGGAAGCGTTTATATCTCTACTAACGACCCTTAGCGCGTCGTCCGGAGACCATCCGGGAGGGGGAACCGGCCAGTTCGCTGGCCACGCAATTCTTGCCAACGCGGCAGGATCGAAGTATGGGGTGCAGGGGAGTTGATGATCCCAGCACTGGTCCGTATCCTCCTTGGGGACAAAAATTCGGGTTCCATTAGGCCCCCTCAACTGATACGTGGGCGCTTCTGAAACCGCATAAAAATAGTCGCTTTTCACTCGCCACAACCCGCGGATGCTCACGACGGCCATGCTGGCGATAACCAGGGCAGGCACATAGACTGCAAATCGAGGTTGATCGAAGCACGCCGCAAAGGCAATGCTCCCGCCCAACAGTGCAGCGGCCAAGATAAAGCCTTCCCCGAATCTCGGGTCAGGCGCAGTTACGAACCAGAAGATCAAGCATCCAATCAGTCCGCTTGTAACCACAAGTAGACAGTGTGCTGGTTTTCCGTGAAAGTTTCTCCGAAGCAGTGCTGCGAGCAGGCCAAGCGGAGCGAAAATGACGAGCAGTCTAATCGAGTGGTCGTGCTTCGCTCCGCTAAACCACTGAGGAAGCCACGCTCGATCTTTGAGCACCTGAGCAGGGAGTTCGTGCTTTTGTCGTGCCCAGGACCTTATCCAAAGTGACTCGGAGTTGACCTGCTGCTGCGATTCAGCCCATGGCAATGCGGAAATACATGTTTGAGACACGGGATATATTGCACAGCCGGAGAGCGTGATGCTACGCAGCATCCAAAGCCCTAGTACTAAGCTGGCGGCCAAGGCAACTCGCCAAGTAGAGGCGGCGGGCAAGCGCTTTCGATGAATCCAAGCGAGAGCAACCGTCGGCAATAGCAACGGCGCTGCCGATACTTTGACAGCGACCGCTAAAACAGCGGAGAGCACAAGCATTGTAAGATCAGTTTTTAGATCTCGATGTGGGGATACAGATAATCGAAGTGCCACACAAGTCCAATAGATAATCAGAATGGCAGTAAATGTATCGGCGGTCAGCACCCCGTACCAGCCTGCAATGTAGTGATTCTCTGAAGAAAGAATCAAAATCGAAAGCACAATAACCCAAAACTCAATCCCAGAGCCACGGCCTTCGGTGGTGATGTTCCGAAGTCTTATGAATAAAGATATGAGCACGAACAGAACCACGAGGAGATTCGAGATCCAGCCGATGCCGCTATGATCGGCGACCCCGGCAATCAGGAAGATCATGGAGTTGAATGCTAAACGCCCGTGCAGGTTACCGAGTCCTGTAACGATCTTGTGTTCCGTGATCCACCGCATCGTCTGAAGGTAGTACAGGCCGCCGTCAAAGTTGAGATAGGACTGTTGATGCGATAGAACATAGATAGAAATAATCGCGGCCGCGGCCCATACGACTATTGGATTTCGAAGGCCAGTTCTACTGACTACCGCAACACTAACTCCCCCCGCGAGAATCGCGAGATGGACTGCCGGCGTAAGCGGAATCACGAAGTGAAGCAGGCACCCCAGGAATCCAAAGCTCAACAGCCCCAGGATTCCTCGGTCACCAAGATTTGATTCGATTCGCAAGATGGGGCTGAGACCGGAACCATAGCCGACAGCAGCGATCGCTGCGCACAGCACGAGCAGGAATGTCTCTACAAATAAAAGCATCTTGATCTCAAGAGTAGACTTTAACCCCTACCCAATGGAATGCTCAAACGGGATTGCGACTTGATTTATCGGCCAAACCAGGCGGACTCAACATCACAGAGAGGGACCGGACTGCGGGAACCTCATGCGCTAAGCTCTCGGAGTGGCTGTCGTCCGTTGAGGAAAACGGTTCTTCATGATGCGCCATCAAGTGCGAACGTCGATAAATTTGCAACCTGGAAGGTCGTAAAATGAGGATCGTCAGACGAATAAACAGACCACCGGCCAGCTACTCCCCTCTGTCGTTGTTCCGGCCTACAGCGAAGAAGCCATTCTGTCCGAGATCATAGCACGTCTACTCGCGGTCGAGGAGGCTGACGAACTCGTCATCGTCGATGATTGCTCTACCGACGGCACACGAGGGATCACTGATCGGTTGGCGGCAGAGCACCCAAGGATCAAAGTCGCCCGCCACTCGGTGAACGCAGGAAAGACGGAAGCGCTAAAGACGGGTTTTGCGTTGACCACGGGCCAGATAGTTATCGTGCAGGACGCCGATTTAGAATACGATCCGGCGGAGATCGCCGACGTAATTGCACCTATCGTAGAAGGCCATGCGGACGTGGTTTACGGCTCTGGCCACTGCTTCGCGCGCCCGCCCGCGCCCGCGCCCGCGCCCGCCCGCCCGCGCCCGCCCGCGCCCGCGCCCGCGCCCGCGCCCGCGCCCGCGCCCGCCCGCGCCCGCGCCCGCGCCCGCGCCCGCGCCCGCGCCCGCGCCCGCGCCCGCGCCCGCGCCCGTGCGTGGAGGTGTCACGCGCACTGTATTTCTACCACTACCTCGCCAACAAGGGGCTCACATTTCTTTGCAACCTATGCACAAATGTGAATATGACCGATCTAGAAACCCGCTACAAGCATTTCGCGGCGAGCTCCCTCTCCGCACATCTCTCTTCCTCGTTTTGGCCAGCGTGCCAATCGCGGTTTTTCTCAATGAGCTTTGCCGCCGTTTTCCTTTCTGCCTGTCGCGGTAATTGCGGCCCTGATGGCTATGTCTTTGTTCCCTTTGCTTAGAAACGCTATGCGTCCAGTTGTGACTTCTAGCTTTATACCGGACCGAGGTCAGACCTATACTTCGTGGCTAGTCCGGAATTGCGATCTTGCTATGCTGCTGCGATTGAGATTCTTTCGAGAATTCTCGTCGCAGTGGGCCTTGAGTTTGCGGAAGACCAATGGGAGTATTCGCTGTGGGCCTTGGCGAGATTGAGAGCTTTGAAAATTCGGTTTGAACACTGGGATGTTGAAAACGAGACCAAAAGCGCAACAATTGCACAGGGAGTCGTTCCACATGCGACGATCTTTATCCATGATGCAAACCCATCAACCTTTCCGGTTGACAGATCAGGAACCCCCCTCAGGGCTTCGTCCGGAACGTGAACCAAGTGAGCAAGGTTACCTTGAGCTACGCAGCTTTGACTCGAAGGGCGCAGAAATAGTTGATCGAATCGAGTGTAAACCGCAAGAATCTGTTCCATTTCAGAGCTGCAGCTGCAGACTGCTCAGCTTCTCGCTGCCAAGACCGTAGTGGGCGATCCGCTGAAGGCGCAGCCTCTCTTCAAGAACGTGGATCTTCAGCTTGGCGAATTGAAGCTCGTTCGACGTTGTATCCAACTACTTCGACGTCGTAGCCTATTGCATTTCATACTTGGCAATCGCACCGCTGACGGTCGCAAACAACGACTTAGCAAGTTGCGCGTTCAGTTGTTCAAGAAGATCCGCCGGAGAAGGATGGGTATGGATTGGACCTGGGCTTACCGGCGGGGTAGGAGATTCAGGAGAGCGTCGCTCTATCGCTGCCCCGAAACCAGATTCTTGCATTAAAGCAGCGGTGGCCTGCGGCGGCTTTTACCGCTCGGTCCGATCGGGCTGCCCGTGCTCGCGCTCCTGCGTCCGTTCGGGTCCTGTAACCGTCGCGCCCAAGGCGATGATTTCGTTGGTCGGCGAGGTCACGACATCTCCAGGCTGCCACAACTAGCCGACGGGCTAGCTTGAACTGCATTTCAAGTTTGTGATCTCGTAGCAGGCCACTAATGAGCGGTTAAAATGTTAGATTGTTTATATCTAACGAAGATATCGAGCCATGCCTCACGGTGGTAGATGCCGGTCTATAACGAGGGCGCCACAGTGGTAGAAATTGTCAATGCGGTGTTGGCGCAGCACCCAGTGCAGCAACTTGTAATAGTGGATGATTGCTCGCAGGATGACACTTGGTAGTCAACTCCAGCAGCTTGCGGAGATTGATTCGCGCATCCAGCTTGTTCGGCATGAGGTGAACCAAGGCAAGGGCGCTGCGTTCCGCACCGGCATTGCGCATGCGGCTTCTGACCTCGTCGTCATTCAGGATGCGGATCTGGAATATAACCCGGCCGAATATTGTCGGTTGATCGCGCCAATTCTGTCCGGCCGTGCGGACGTTGTGTACGGTTCGCGTTTTAAATCGGGCGCTGACGCGCGCCGGGTTTTATTTTTCTGGCATTCTGTTGGGAACACCCTTCTAACGATGTGCTCGAACATGGCCACGGATTTAAACCTCACGGATATGGAAACATGCTATAAAATGTTTCGCCGCGACCTAATCCAGAAGATCCGGATCGAGGAGAATAGATTCGGGTTTGAACCGGAAATCACTGCAAAACTCGCCAAAGCGAGGGTGCGAATCTACGAGGTCGGCATATCTTACTCAGGTCGTACTTACGAAGAGGGGAAGAAAATCGGTTGGCGAGATGGTTTTCGTGCGTTGTGGTGTATATTCAAATTTAACTTTTGGCACAAGTGAATAGTCGGCCCAACGCAATGGCCCAGACAGGCGATTTTGAATTCGCCGCGCTTAATGAGGCGAGGAATTATCGCGTCGCCTTGCTCCGTGATTTTAGAGCTCATTTGTACGGAAATGTACTCGAGGTTGGTGCTGGTATTGGGCAGATTACGTCCGAACTCCGGACAATACCAGAAATAACGAATCTGACATCAATTGAACCGGATGCGGTGTTTTGCGCCCGATTGCGCGAGCGATTTCCTCAGCAGAACTTAATTCAGGGAACTGTCAGCGATCTGCAATCAGAAAGAGAATGGAATGCGATCTTGAGCATCAATGTCTTGGAGCACATTGAAAGTGATGGGGAGGAGTTAGAGGCTTATCGCCGTTTGTTGCAACCAATGAGGGGTACTTTGTGTTTGTTTGTTCCGGCCCGACCAGAGATTTACGCTCCTATTGACAGGGACTTCGGTCACTTTCGGCGGTACACTCGGCCTGAACTGCGAAGGAAACTAGAGGAGGCTGGGTTTACGCTCGATCGATTACACTACTATAATTTCGTCGCTTATTTCGCTTGGTGGGTAAGCTTTTGTTTGTTGAAGAAACGATCCTTTGATGCAGCAGCGGTAGCTGGTGATCGAGTTTTCCGGCGCTCCTTTCTTGACGCGCTCTATCTCTACCACCCATTGGCCAAAATCATTTATGAGCTCGTTCGTAAACTTCCCGCCACCTGGGTTACAGTGCCACTATTTCACATGTTGATGGCGAACCGCTTCCACTAGCTGATCGAGAGGCCATTCATCGTATGCGCCCCCCCCAGAAGCCCCCCGATGATACGGCAAATCCAGTAGGAGCTGATTGGACCCCTCGCGGAGCCGCTGTCGCCGGGTCAAATGGCATGCTAAAGCCAGGATCGCGCAATCGCAACGACTTCCGCTCCGTTGATACAGAATGTGGAGGCACCCTCGACGCCAGCAATGACAATGCGCCTGATTTTCAAATTGAAACTGGCTGACCTGAATATCAGACAGCGCGAATTAGAATAAAGTGTTACTAAATCGATGGAGAGTAGTTGACGAGTCCTATACCCACACTCCGTCGTGATACGAAGGCTGTTGCCACTTAGTTTTCCCTCTACGGAATCTCTTGAGTCCTACGGCTCCAGTTCGTTCTGTCTCCTATGAAACTGGCGCGCCTTCATCTTGGTGCGGCGGAGATCGTGACGCTGGGTCTTTATGCAGGGCTGCTGATCTGGGCATTTCCCCACCATGAACCATGGGCAGATGAGGCGCAAGCGTGGCAGCTTGCCCGGACGCTCCCCTTCGCGCAGATGTTTCATTTGCTCTCTTATGAGGGCCATCCTGGGCTTTGGTACCTGCTTCTTTGGCCCCTGTCACGCCTGCACGTGAGCTATACCGGAATGCGTTGCGTGGCTGCCGTGATTGCTTTTGCGGGCATAACCGTCCTGGTGTCCACCTCGCCTTTTCCGCGCTTCGTCAAGCTGCTGTTGCCGTTTTCGTTTTATCTGGCGTTTCAATATGCGATCGTAGCCCGCAGCTACGTGCTTGTGCCGCTTTTGCTTTTCCTATGTGCTTATTTTTGGACGCAGCGTCCGCGGAGGCCTTTAGCCGTCGCCTTGTGCCTGGGTCTTCTTGCCAATGTCGCCTTGCATGCTGCCGTGATCTCCGGTGGCTTGGCCATCGTCTATCTCATCGACCTTTGGTTGGATCGGCGAGCGGGCAACTCAACCCTGGCAGCAAGCAAGCTCTCTGCCGCGGTCTTTCTGCTGCTGGCACTTTACGCAGTGAGCATATGGACAGCATGGCCGGCGAAGACTGTCGGTGGTCCTGGGTTCGTGACCCACCTTGCCGGGGAGACGGGCCAAGCCCTCGAGTCGCAACAGTCGTTGTTGCCGCCTCGCTATCCTCCTCCACAGCCGGAGAACAGGCGATCGCTCCGATGGGTGGCATGGGAGCTGGAAAAAGGGCTCACGGCAGGGCTGACGGAAGGCCTCATTTCCCCGTTCTGGTTAGGCTGCCTCTTTTGGGTACTGCTGTCCTGGAAGCTTTTTCTCGCCCGGCGACTCCATTACCTGATTCCGGCAATCTTGTTCGTCGCCTTCTGTCATGTCTACGCGTTTTTCTGGCATGCAGGCCTGATGCTGCCGTGCGTCATTGCCCTGATGTGGATGACTTGGCCGGCCGGTGAATCGTTTCGAAAACTGCCGTTCCGAAAACTGCCGCTCTATGAGCAATTGCCTTTACTGTTGCTTCTTGTTGTCGCCCTGGTACAAATCAGCTGGGCTGAATTCGCCTTTCGCTTCGATGAGGTACACGACTATTCGTCAGCACGCCAGACGGCCGCCTTTCTCAAGCCCTATGTGGTATCGAATGCGCGGATACTGGCCATCGGCAATGATTCTCTTTCCACTGGGGTACAGCCCTATTTCAACAGCAAAGTTTTTCTCAATGAACCTTTCGCGTTTTACTGGTGGAGCACGCTCAATCCCTCGAAGTTGCGCTACAAAGAACTGCTGGCGGAGCGCCCGGAGATCGTCCTGCTCGAATGGAGATTTCGCGATTACCCTACGGGGGAAACCATCACCGCTCTGCCGCTCGCGCAACAGTTAACCGGTCTGGGGTATCGTAATACCCACACTTTTTGCGGCGGCCTCGTGCGGCCAGGCCGAGAGATTTTAGAGTGGGATTGCGACCTGATTTACCAGCCACAGCAGTAGTTTCGTGCGACCGATCGCAGCTCAATTCGTCACAAGCTGGTGGACTTACTCTCAACCAGCGAGCGTGCCCGGGTAACGAAATCTTCCAGCGGCATTCCGCCCTGATCGCCCTGGCCGCGGACGCGTAGACTAATCCCGCCCGTCTCGGCTTCTTTGTCGCCCACAACCAGGATGTAAGGCAGCTTCTGCATCGTGAAATCGCGAATCTTTGCCCCCATCTTCTCATTGCGTTGATCCACTTCTACGCGCAGGCCAACATTCTGTAACGCTGTCTGTATCTTTTCCGCGTAAGCCAAATGGCGTTCGCTAATGGGCACGATGCCGGCCTGCACCGGCGCAAGCCACAGGGGAAAGGCGCCGGCATAGTGCTCAATCAGCACCCCGAAAAAGCGCTCTACTGAGCCATAGAGAGCCCGGTGGACCATTACGGGTTGATGACGCTCGCCATCTTCGCCCACGTACTCCATCTCAAAGCGCGCCGGCATGTTGAAGTCGAACTGCACCGTCGACAGCTGCCATAAGCGGCCAAGCACATCGACCAGCTTGATGTCGATCTTGGGCCCATAGAAAGCAGCTTCCCCGCGGATGGTCTTATAGGGAATCGCCTTCCGCGCCAAAGCATTCTCCAGCGAGTGGACTGCCAGTTTCCAGTTCTCGTCCGACCCGGCATAATTCTTGCGGTCTTTAGGATCCCAGGTGGAAAGCTCCACCTTGAATTCCGTGAACCCGAAGGTGTTGAGCACGACCTGCGCAAACTCGATGCAGCCCACGATCTCGTCTTCAATCTGCGCCGGTTCGCAGAAGATGTGGGCGTCATCCTGGGTGAAGCCACGCACGCGCAACAATCCATGCATGGTCCCAGATCGCTCGTAGCGATACACGTTTCCCAGCTCGGCATAGCGCACCGGTAGATCGCGATAGCTCTTGGGCGAATTCTTGTAGATCAGAACGTGGAACGGGCAGTTCATCGGCTTCATCCGGTAATCTGCATCGTCCAGCTCCATGGGGGTAAACATGTTTTGCGCGTAAAAGCCCTCATGGCCGCTGATCTGCCACAGATGCACGCGCGCGACATGCGGGGTGTAGACCAGCGAGTAGCCTCGCCTGAGGCACTCGTCGCGCATCCACTCTTCCATGATCTTGCGCACCATTGCGCCTTTGGGGTGCCAGAAGATCAGTCCAGCGCCGGCCACCTCCTGAATGGAAAAAAGGTCTAGTTGCTTGCCCAGCACGCGATGGTCCCGGCGTTGCGCCTCCTCCAGCCGGGCAAAGTGCTGGTCCATTTCTTTGCTGGAAAAAAATGCTGTGCCGTAAATCCGCTGCAGCTGGGGATTCTCTTCGTCCCCCAGCCAGTAAGCACCGGCAAGGTTCGTCACCTTGAAAGACTTGACCCTGCCAGTCGAGGGCACGTGCGGCCCGCGGCAAAAATCCTCAAAGGCGCCATTGCGGTAGAACGATATTTCCTCACCCGGTTTGGTGAAGCGTTCAACGAAGTGGGCCTTCATAAAATCGTCGCTGGCCTTGAAGCGCTCCAGGCTCCGATCGCGCGGCTCCCATTCCCGAACGAAAGGCTCATTGCGCGCGACCACTTCCGCCATCCTGGCTTCGATGGCCTTAAGGTCTTCTGGAGTAAAGGGCGTGGGCCGGTAGAAATCGTAAAAGAAGCCGGCATCCGTCGCAGGCCCATGGCCGAGCTTGGTCTCGGGATACAGCTCGAGCACCGCAGTCGCCATCACATGCGCGGCGGAGTGGCGGACCACCTTGAGAGCGTCAGGATCCTTCTCGGTAAGCAGCTGTAACGATACGTCTTCGGTAAGGGGAGTGCTCAGGTCCACCAGGTGTTCGGCGCTCTCCTCCTCGGCGCTATACATGCTGGCCTCGGGCGCCTCCTCGCCGACCTCAGATGCGGTATCCGTGGCTGGCTGAAGGTGGGCGGCAGCCATCGGTCGAATGCGCGCCACCACCGACGCGGCGGCCAGCCGCGGCGAGATACTCTGGGCCACGTCGTGGGGAGTGGTGCCGGCGGGAAATTCTTTGATGGAGCCGTCGGGGAGATGAACCTTTATCGAGTCTGCGATCGCTGTCATTTTCCTGGGAAGTTAAGACTTAAGGATATGTGTCCGTACCCTCATTCGTCGAGCGGGCGAGGAGAACGGCGCAGGCCGCGGAAAAAAGTGTGCGCACTAAGTCTCCCCAGGAGACGCCTACACCAGAGCCGAGTGGGTCATGGCCTCCAACACGGAGAGAGGCGATGACTCTGGAGAAACCATCGCCTGGTGCTCA
Source organism: uncultured Acidobacteriaceae bacterium (assembly GCA_963711525.1). Taxonomy (GTDB): domain Bacteria; phylum Acidobacteriota; class Terriglobia; order Terriglobales; family Acidobacteriaceae; genus PALSA-350. Next base: position 272,424 of record CAVQEO010000005.1, read on the forward strand.
ACCAGGAAGGTTTGCTCCAGCGCATATTGGCCCGAGAGCACCGCATGCGGAACCATATCGGTATAGACCATCCAACTGGAGCCGGCGGGAAATTGCAGATACTCCTTTCGGCAGTCCGCCTGGAACGAGGTGTTCTCCTTAAGGAAGTTGTGAAAACGCATCATGAAGTCGTCATAAGGCGATCGCTTAAGACTGGGGACCGCATTACCCGAGGCCCGCTGCATTGGCCAACGAACGCATCGCCCGGGTGGCGGAGTTGCCGGCCGCGGGGAGCGCGATCTGCTGGGGCGCATACCGGGGCGCGAGCACGGGAAATGGATCGCTGACCACCCAGTCGCGCGTGCGCGATGGGTGAATATTGTTGAAGAAGCGCAGAATGCGTGCTCCCCGCGTAGGACGTGTAGGGAAAGCATCGGTGTGCAGCAGGTCGTTGCGGCGGCGCAGCGGCAAGTCGCGGCCTTCCTCCTCCTGCGGCCGGAAGCTGGCGTAGTCCAGCTGCCAGCGTCCATGGTAGGGCGACAGAAAGCCGGTGAGAAAGCGGGTCACATCCTGAGAGTACTGGCGCATGATCGCCTGCAGTTGCTCCAGCGCCGCGGCGCCGGTGGTGCTGGCATCAAGGCCGCTCACGCTATCAAGTTTCGGCTTGTAAGCAATGTTCTTGTGCAGAGTGCTGCCCGTCTGCTGCTGGCCTAGCAGGAAAGAGAGGTCCTGGGGCCGAAACGAAATGGGCGTTTGTGGAAAGTAAAGAATGTCGCCGGCTTCCAATCGCTGGCACCATGCCCGTGCTTGCTCCGGCGATGGTGCATTCTTCTCCGGTTGCAGTGACTCGGGAGGGATGGTGATCAGGGCCATGAGAGCAGAGTTCCTAGCCCTTCGAAAGCTTGCGGCGCAGCCACAGCGTGCCAAAAAAGAGGAGACTCATCGCCAGAACGACACAGCCGGCCGGGAAGGAGATGTACTTGTAGCTGTCGGCGAGGTCGACCTGGTGGCCCATGCCGTTGTAGATCATGATGCCGACGATGGCCAGGAAGGTGAACAGGAAGAAGCTCAGGAAACCCACAGCACTGGCCATCAGAAGACTGGTAAAGAACCCTAAATCCCCCAGGGGAACGCCGAAGAACTTTCCCTCCGCTCGCGGATTCGCCCCTTGGTGCAGGTTTTGCTGCTGCGCATTCATGATTCGGCCTCAGAATGGGGAGGGTGCACACCCTCCCACTCAGCTAGAATACTAGGTTATGGCTGAAGTCGCCCAAATGGAGTTGTTACCGGCATCGCTCGTGGCCCAGCAAACCCCCGTGCGACAGTCCGAAAACCGCTTGTGCTACGCGATCTTTGCCGATACGCACATCACCGCCCAGGAACTCGAACCGATTGTGCAGGCAGTGCCGAATGCAGTGGCGGCCGCGCTCACCCGGCATGCCTACTACTTTGTACCCCTCACTATTGGTGAGACTGAGGAAACGATGGTTGCTCCCGGGTACACCATCGATCTGGGCGATCGCGCCATGTGTCACCGCAATGTGCAATTTGAAGGCGCCGATTGCATCTTCATCTCCACCCGGTTGATGCAGGACAGGTTTGCGTTGGCCTTCGAATTCTTCATCAATGTCGGCCACCACTTTGTCGAAGCCGCTGGGGTGCCACAGAGTTTTTGCGATCTGGCGTGGTCCCAGGCCCTGGCCGACGTGCGCGGCGAGACCAGCCAGGATAGCTATGAAAGCCGGCGCCGGGCACTGGACCGGGGACGCAACGAAGGCCCTGGTGCGCGCATGGCAGAGAGAACGTTCTCTCGCGTGGACCAGCTGGGTGTGGGCCGCGTGGTGGACAAGGGGCGGATCGACGAAAAGGCAAAGACCAGCTTTTTCGAGTCGGCCTTTTCCGATGCTCTCGCCATCTACATGCTCTCCCTCACTCTCGACTTCAACTACACCGATCTGCGCGAGCGCGAGTATCCGCTGCTGGCTGCACCCGCGTTGGCCGAGCGTTTGCGCCACGTAGCCGCGCTCTTTCCTCCTAACCCCGGCTACGACTTTCAAATCTCTTATCGCCACAAGTTTTAGAAGATTCCTAGAAGATTCCAGGTTCCCGTACCAAGGCCGGGTGCCCCATTTGCCCCTATTTCCTGCGGAGGCTTGTGGCGTTGATACACTTCATGCGCCTTTCCTTAATGAAAGGCGCACACGCGGACCTCTCTGGCGCAGAGTGGCAGGAAATCGGGGTCAAGCCGTATTTTGGCTTGAGTGGGAAGATCGAACCTTCCTCTGGAGGTTTTCCGGTGTAGCGCGGATGTATCCCACTCAAGCCAAAACACGGCTTGAATGGGGCACCCAGCCGCCGCGAGGGAACCAAAGCGTGCCACTCTGTACAATCAGCGCATGATTGCGCACCTGCGCGGACGACTCCTGGCAAAACATCCACAGCAGGCGATCATCGAGGCCGGCGGAGTTGGTTACGACGTAGTGATCAGCGTGCCGACGTTTAGTGAGCTGCCGCCCGAGGGTGCCGAAGTGGCTCTCTTTATCCATACCCACGTGCGCGAAGATACCCTTGCGCTGTACGGCTTTCTCACTCGCGAAGCCAAGCGGATTTTCGAGCGATTGATCACCGTAAGCGGAGTAGGCCCGAAGCTTGCCGTCACCATTCAGAGTGGTCTGAGCACAGAGCGCTTAGTGGGCGCGATCCGCGGCCAGGACCACGCCACTCTTTCCCAGATTCCCGGCATCGGCAAACGTTTGGCCGAGCGCCTGGTGGTCGATCTCAAAGACAAGCTCGAGGACATGGCTGCCGCTCCGCATCCGGTTGAGACTGGCCCTTCGACCGAGGACGTGCTTTCAGCTCTTGTCAATCTGGGCTATCAGCGCCCGCTGGCGCAAAAGGCAATCGCTGCCGCAGTAGCTAAGGACAAGGCCGTAGGCGAAAGCTTCGAGGCTCTATTCCGCGCCGCTCTGGCTGGAATGCGCAATTAAATTGCCTCCTGGGTGCCTCACCTGAGCGAGTAGTTTTTTCCCAACAAAGAGTAGATTGAGACAACTTTGCCTTTGCGATTTCCACGGCCTGCGAGATAAACCACTGAATTGAATACACTACTTCTGCCTCCCGGTTTGGCACACAACATGCACTGGGAAGAAGCAGGACAACGCCGTTGGAGAACGTCGCACGGCGGTCCCTATGTTTGCGGCTTGCTTCGGTAATGCCGCGGAGAAGATGCCCATGCCAGGGAGGTGTGGGCATCTTCTTTTGCAGTGCGCTTATTCTGGCGCCGGCTTCATCTGTGCTTGAGTGGCACAGCCGATTGCCTTGGGCATGTCAGGATCGTTAGCGGCATTGGCTCCGGTCTTATGCGTGAGGTCTTGCTGGAACTTCTGCAGTTCAGGGAACGAGTAGTGGGTGCAAAGATTCAGTTCCCAAGTGTCTGCTGTCTTCTTGGAAACTACATACATGCGAATGGTTTCATCCGGGCGCGCGGGCGAGTCGCTCTCTCGAATGATGGAGAAGCTATAGTAGCCGGGGATAAAACCGGCATCCGTCCGGGTGTCCATCGAGTTCATCACGATCGTGCGATCATCCACCGTGATGTTGTCGAAACGGGCAACGATGAGGGCGACCTGGCGAGCCTGGTCAAACTCCATCTCATGTACACGCGCACGCGCGTACAGCGTAGATGTGGCTAGAAAAAAGAAAAAAAAGGCAAGTTGTCTCATGTATGTGAGCAGCCGGACAGCCTTGTCAGATTGAGGGAGGCAAGCAAAGTCTATTGCAGATCAATATAAACGCGATCGAGCGCAGCGAGACACGCCCATTACTTTTGTACTGCAAAAGAGGATTCCGAGTACCTTCGAGGTTACCGCCTCTGCAGCCAGTGCAGAGATATGCTTACGTGAACCGCGAATTGCAGCTTCCACTTACTCTATCTATCCAATCATGACCTCTCAATTTGGACACATTGCTGGGGAACCCGGATTTCCTGCCTCGCAAAACTGGAGAGCCCCGCGTGTGCGGCTTTCATTAAGGAAAGCCGCATGAAGCCAGACCGCGCCACCAGCACCAACAGGAAATCCGGGGAACCGTACTTCTGTGAAGTCGGCCTCAAATTTTTACGCAGCCTGCGGCGCAATAACCGGCGGGAATGGTTCGAAGCCCACAAGCAGGAGTTCGAGCGTGACTGCAAGCAGCCGATGCTGGCTTTGATTGAAGCGGTGAACGGCGCCATGGAAGACTTTGCCCCCGCGCACGTGCGGCCGCCGCAAAAGATCATGATGCGCATTTATCGCGACATACGATTTTCTTCTGACAAGCGACCGTACAAGAGCCATGTCTCCGCGTGGTGGTCGCGTGCGGGCCTGGAAAAAACCTCAGGGGGCGGTTACTACATGCATATCTCCCCGGACGAAGTGATGATCGCTGCCGGCGTGTATATGCCAGAGCGAGAGCAGCTGCTGGCGATAAGGCGATATCTTGCCGTGCATCATGCGGAAGTGCGGCGGCTGCTCACAGAGCGGAAGCTGCGGCGCATCATGGAGTCTTTCACCGGCGTGCCGCTTACTCGCGCCCCAAAGGGCTTTCCCAAAGACCACCCGGCGATGGATCTGCTCTTGTGCCGGCAGTGGGGCGTGGAGGCTACCCTCGCGCCCAATGCAGCTCTGCAGAATGACTTCGCAACTCAAGTGATCCGGCGCTTCCGTCTCGCCACTCCGCTGGTGAATGCGCTCAACACTCCTCTGCTCGCGGGTATCGAAAAGAAGCGGCGGCCCTTGTTTGGTTTATAGGAAAAAGGGCTTAAATCAAGGGAAAACCCATGAAATAAGGGGAAATCTTGGAAAAACAAGCCAAAAACAGAACAAATATCGGTTTTTCGATTGACAAACGCGGGACAAAGCCGCATCGTAAACGGCGGTGGGTTCGTTTTTACCCGCATAAACACTGGGTTTCCTGACGATCGATGCAAGCGATGGTACTCAGGCGAAGAGTCAAGCAAGACATGGGTTTTCCAGGTGCGAAAACAACGCCACCATGGGCCCATGAAATAACAGGAGAAAGAAGGACACAATATGGCAACAGGCATGACCAAGACAGCACTGGTTCGCACACTGGCAGAAAAGCTTGAGTTGACCAACAAGCAATCGGCAGCATTTCTTGACCTGCTCGCAGAGACGGCGGTGAAGGAAACAAAAAAGAATGGCGTTTTCGTCATCCCCGGTCTTGGCCGGTTGGTGAAGGCTGAGCGCAAGGCTCGTTTGGGTCGCAATCCCCAGACTGGCGAAACCATCAAGATCAAAGCCAAGACCGTGGTCAAGTTCCGCGTGGCCAAGGCTGCTAAAGATACCATCGCGCCGCCAAGAAAGTAGCAATAGGCTGATTGGTGGCGGTGACCTAGACCGTTGGACCAGATGATGCCGGCCTAAGTTGCCAAGCTTAGGCCGGATGGGCAGCCATCAACGTAAGTCCCAGGGTGAACGAAGAGGCACGCGAAGAGGGCCAGGCGACAAGCCGCGCCCTCTGTACCTGGGTCTTGCGGACCGCTTCGTGTTTGCTGGATGTCACAGCAGAAATTCAGCGTCCTGTCCTTGACGGCTGTTCTACCAAGGGTGGGAAACCACATCGCCACGCACATTGTCGATCCCTCCGAATTAACAAGCTCAAGAAGAAATCCCGGGTACGGGTCGCTTTGTAAGTGCGCGGATGATCAGTGAGAGGCCGTAGCAGATCAGCAGGCAGCGGATCAGGATGCGCGCGTTGTAGCTCCAGGCGAAGATCGCGAAGCAAAGCGTAAAGGTGATTGGATAGGTTTCGGCAAGTAGAGCTTGTAACCAATGGGGACCCGTGGATGGGATGGCATCGCCGGCGCCTGTACCAGGCCACAAGCGGGGAACACGGCGACAGTACTGCTGATAGACATCGCCCAACTCGGCGGTGAGAAAGCGCTCTTCCGCGGAGATGAGAAATAGTACGAAGAGTGTGAAGGCAGCCAGAAAGAATGCGGCTCCGCTGGGTGGCATAAGCAGGGAAGTAGCAAACCCCATCAGCCACGACCCCAGATAGAGCGGATTGCGAAGATAGCGATAAGGACCCTCGCCCACCAATCGGTCACCCTGCATCACGACGCCCCGCATGACGCCGGAACCGAGGTAGGCGGTGCCCCACACACGCAGGACAGCCCCCATCGCGAGACAGACCAGGGCAATGAGCGTAACGGTTACAGTTGCGGCTGCCAAGCCAATCCAGCCGGTGCGCGCGGTGAGCGTGGATGCTGCGAGCCAAAGCGTGCCATCACTCCCACCGCGAACTATAGCTCCCCAGGGCGGTAGAAACCCAATCAAGTAGAGCAACAGGAAGATGACGACACGGAAGCGAAACGGCAGCGCCGCCGCATTCATAGGCGCCGCCCGCCGGCCTTCGCCGCTTGTGGATATATTAAATGTAACTGTAATGGTGCCATATCGGGAACTCGCGTCAGGTAGCTGGCCAAGCCTGTTGAAGGGGACGGGCTTTAGCCTGTCCGTTAAGAGAACAAAATGTACCGGCTTTAGCGGCTGAGGGAGTTCCTCAAAAAAACAGAGACAATTTCCTCAGAGGCTAAAGCCCTCGATCATTGCTTGATTTCCGTACGGGCTTAAAGCCCGTACCCTTCATTGCCGTGGATACCCTGTTTATCAATGAAACTCGGCTATTTACCGGCGATCGTTTCCAGCAGGGCATCGAAGTCTTCCAGGCGGGAATATTCGATGATCACGCGCCCGCGGCCGTTCTTGTCTTCAATCGAAACCTTCAGGCCAAGAGCGCGCTGCAGCAAATCGCGCGCCTCGCGAACGTTGGGGTCAAGCGGAGCTTTCTCTTTTTCTTCACTCTTTGGTTTTTTCTCTGGATTTAGCAATCCTTGCACGTAACTCTCCGTTTGGCGAACCGACATGGAGAGCGCACTCACTTTTTGCGCGGCCTTCAGGATTGCATCGGGCGACTCGAGGGACAGTAGCGTGCGCGCATGGCCGAAGCTAAGGTCGCCACGTTCCACTTTTTGCTGCACTTCGATCGGCAGGCGAAGTAGCCGGAGAAAATTGGCGACGGAGGCCCGATCTTTGCCCGTGCGCTGGGCCATTTGTTCTTGTGTCATTTTGAATTGCTGGCCTAGGCGATCATAGGCACGGGCCTGTTCCATCGGGTTCAGGTCGGTGCGCTGCAGGTTCTCAACGATCGTCATCTCCATGGCCTGCTCATCGGAGACGTGGCGCAGGATGGCGGGCACAGTGGCCTTGCCTGCCAACTTGGAGGCGCGCCAGCGGCGTTCACCGGCGATCAGTTGGAAGCGATTGTCGGCTAGCGGCCGCACCAGCACCGGCTGCACCACGCCAGTCGCCGCAATCGAGGCAGCGAGTTCTTTGAGAGCGTTTTCATCAATGGTTCCGCGCGTCTGGAACGGATTTCGTTCGATCTGGTCGATGGGTATTTCCCTCGGCTTGCCCTCATCAGGAGGAGGTGGCGCGGCAGGCGTGGGAGCAGAGGTAAATCCAGATCGTCCTGGAAGCAGGGATTCGAGACCCTTGCCAAGTGCGCGGCGCTTGGGAACTTCAACAGCAGCGGTCATTGATCTTCTTCAAGCCTCGGAGTTTGAGAACTGTGAAATTCGGCGGCCCTCTGCGCGACTGGCCGGCAATTTCTGAGGAAATCACGAGCAGGTCGTCGATCTGGTGTTTGCGCCGGGCTTTTCGACCGCTGCCGAGGTCTCGGATATTTCCGGCCGCGGCATCGGAATGGACGTCGTGCGCACGGTGATCGAGCAGATCGGCGGCCGGGTCTCGCTGGCAAGCCGGATGGGAACGGGCACCACGGTGCGGCTCGATCTGCCGATGACCATCGCGATGTCGCGCATCATGGTGGTGGAGGCGGGGGGCCAGTTGTTCGGCATCTCGATGGATGCGGTGTCCGAGACGGTGCGTGTTACGCCCGATCGGATCAGCCAGATCAAGAACAACCTTGGCTTCGTGCTGCGCGAGCGCATCGTGCCGATCGTCTCATTGGCCGAACTCATGAAACTGCCGGAGCCGGCGAAGGAGGCCGCTGCGGCGAGACTTTTCGTCGTCATCGAAGCTGCCGGCAGGATTGCGGCGGTCGAAGTCGACGCCATCCGGGACCGCCTCGATGTCGTCCTCAAGCCGATGCAGGGGCTGCTCGAGAACGCCCGCGGCTATGCCGGGACGACCTTGCTGGGCGACGGGCAGATCCTGCTGGTGCTGGACGTAAAGGAGATATTGCCATGACGGTTCGTCGCGGCGACGACGGCGCGATCGTGCTCGAGGGGGTATGCCCGGTCGAGGATGCCGAGCCGCTGTTGCAGATGCTGCAAGCCATGCCGGCGGCGGAGGTCGATTGGAGGCCATGCCGGCAGCTCCATACCGCAGTGCTCCAGCTTGTCCTGGCGTCGGGCAGGGCCCCGGTCGGGCCGTGTGGAGACGCCTGGGTAGCGCAATGGCTGGGACCGAAACTGCCCCAAAACGGGGCGGCGGATGAGTCGGACAATGCGGGCCTGCGCGAATGGAACAAGTCCGGCAGACGGCCATTTACCCTCTTGCTGACAAGGCGTTAGAGCTAAGCTGCTAAGCCGTTCAAACCCGCAGCCCGCCGCAAGCGGACTGCCGTTCAGCCACGAGAAACTCCGACATGTCCTACAAAGTTCTGGTCGTCGACGACAGCAAGCTTGCCCGGATGGTGATGGCGAGCGCGTTCCGGCGGATCCGACCGGAATGGAGCTTGGTCGAAACCGCCAATGCCGACGAGGCGCTCGCCGCCGTGGGCACGGTCGACATCGCGCTGATCGATTTCAATATGCCGGGGACCGATGGTCTGGAACTGGTCGCGAGAATACGCCAGAGCCATCCGGGCATGCCCGTCGCCGTGGTCTCCGCGAACATCCAGGACGAGATTATCGGGCGCGCCCGGGAGCTGAACGCCGGGTTTATCCCCAAGCCTTTGACGGATGAGGCCCTTGCCGCGTTTCTTTCAGGCGCCACGCTTCGCCTGAAGAAAGCGGCGACCATGACCACAGGATGCGGACCAACTCACCGACATCGAGCAGGATGCGCTCGCGGAAATCGCCAATATGGGGGTCAGCCGCGCGGCCAACAGCCTGCGACAGATGGTCGGCGAGGAAGTGCTGCTGTCGGTGCCCGCGGTCAAGATTGTCACGCGCGAGGCCGCGTCGAAGCTGGTGGAGCGCAATAACGCGAAAAAGCTTGTCGCCGTGCAGCAGTCCTTTGAAGGGCCATTCGCGGGCCGGGCGCTGCTGATCTTTCCGGAAGCCCAAAGCCTGGAACTGGTTCGCGCGATTGTCGGCGACGAACATTCTTTGGAAGATGTCATCGACCTGGAGCAGGAAGCGCTGGCTGAAACCGGCAACATCATCCTGAACGGCTGTCTGGCGACGATCGCGAATGTTCTGCACCGGACCATGCGAATGTCGCTGCCTTCCATCGTTCGAGGCGATGGAGCCAAGCTGTTTGAGGTCAATGAGGCGGGCGTCGGGAGGGCAGTTTGTCCTGTTCCTGTATATCGATTTCAATATCAAGAAACGCAACGTTCATGGTTTCATTGCGCTACTGATGGATCTGCCATCGATCGCCGCCCTCAAGGACATTGTGAACGATTTCGTCAGTGGTATCGAAAAGCAACCCTCCGGTCATGTTGGATAACGCATCCGATCTCGTGTTCGGCCCGGTGTTTGACACTGTCGACATCGGCCTCGTCGTGCTCGATAGCCAGGGCTGTATCGTCGGCTGGAATGAATGGATGGCCCGCGTTTCGCGCCGCCCGGCCCGCGACGTGCTTGGCAAAGCCTTCCTGGAAGTGTTCCCCGAGGTGCGCCAGACCCGCTTGCCTGATGTCATCGACAATTCGTTTCATGCCGGCAGTTCGAGCATCCTGACCCACACCCTGAATGCATTGCTGCCGCTGCAGGGCGAAAGCGGAGAGCCGCTGCTGCACAATATCGTCGTGCGTCCGGTATCGTCCGCGCACGCGAATTACTGCCTTCTGCAGATCACCGACGTCACGGTGGCGGTAACGCGCGAGCGTGTTTTGCGGGAGCGACAGAACGCGCGTTATCACGCGATCGTCGATTCCGCTCCGGACGCGATCGTGACGATCGATGACAATCGCAATATCCAGTGGGTGAATGGCGCGGTCGACCACGTCTTGGGCTATAGCCATGCCGAGTTGCTGGGGCAGAAGCTCGATATCCTGCTCGACCCGGACAATCCGCTGCTGCAGGCGCTTGCGCAGACCTCGGTCAACAGCAAGGCCGACAACGCGATATCGGTTGTGGGCCGACACAAGAACGGAAAGTCAGGTTATTTTGATGTTTCGCTGGGGCACTGGCGGGCCGATCAGCGGAATTTTGTGACGACGATCTGGCGCGACGTGACGGAGCGGATGGAGGCCGATGCCGCCTTGCGCGACGCCCGGGACGCGCTTCAGAAAAGCAACGAAGAGCTGGAAAGCCGCGTGGAAGAGCGCACGCGAGAGCGTGAGATCGCGCTCCAGCAGCTGCACGAATCCCAGAAGATGGAGAGCATCGGCCAGTTGACCGGCGGCGTGGCGCACGACTTCAATAACTTGCTGGCGGTCATACTCGGCAGCCTGAGCCTGTTGAAAAAGGCGGTTCCTGACGATCCACGGGTTTCCAGATTGCTGGATCGCGCGATCCTGGGCGCCGAGCGTGGCGCGACGTTGACGACGCGGCTTCTCGCCTTTGCGCGGCGGCAGGAATTGAAGGTCGAGTTCGTCGCCCTGCAGAAGCTGATTCCCGAAATGCTCGATTTCCTGCGTCACTCGGTCGGCCCGAATGTCGTCGATTCATGTCGAAATCTCGCCGGAAGTATGCGCGGTCGAGGTCGATGCAAATCAGCTTGAACTGGCTCTCATCAATCTCGCGGTGAATGCGCGCGACGCGATGCCGCAAGGCGGGACGCTGACGATTGCCTGTCACAACGAGGACCACGGCAAGAAGGTCGGGCTGCCGCGGGATCCATTCGTCTGCATCACCATACCGACACCGGTGAGGGCATGAGTGCGGCGACGCTGGCACGTGCTCAGGAACCCTTCTTCACCACAAAGGGTGTCGGCAAGGGCACTGGCCTCGGTCTTTCGATGGTGCAGGGATTTACCGCGCAATCCGGCGGTGCCATGCGGATTAGAAGCGAGCCAGGCAAAGGCACCAAGGTCACGCTGTGGTTGCCGCGCGCAAAGGAAGGTTCCGCGGCGGCTAAAGTGGAGACTCAGCCTGCTCAATCGACCGAGGCGAGAAGTTTGCGCGTGTTGCTGGTCGATGACGACATTCTGGTGAGCATGGGCGCCGCTGATATGTTGCTCGATCTCGGTCACAGCGTGACGGAGGCGCAATCCGGAGCCCACGCCTTGAAGCTATTGGAATCCGATGGGCCGTTCGACGTCGTGGTGACCGACTATGCCATGCCGGGAATGAATGGATTTGAACTCGCGCAACGAATTAAAGCCGGCCATCCACGGCTTCCGATCGTCCTGGCGACGGGATACGCCGAATTGCCGGCGGACCGATCGATTGAATTCGGCCATTTGTCCAAGCCCTACACTTCGAAGGATCTGGCGGCGGCGCTGGAAAAGGCCGTCAGTACGTAAGCCTTCGACGACCGCTCCTGGCGCGAAGCGGTCATTCGCCGAAAAGGCAACGCCCGAAAAGGCCAACATGCGACATCGGGGGGCGTCGTTCTAGTAGCGCTGGAGGACGAAAAGAAATGAAGCCGCTCAATGACTTTGCCCGTGCTTTTTGCCCACCATACGGACTAAATCAGACATTATCGAGCCCACACCGAGCCATTACGAGACTTCATCATGACCGAACTTGCCACCAAGACCGACCTGTCCGAAGCTGTTGGGGACTCTCAAATCAGAGATTAGGATAACCAAGCTGTCGCTGGTGCTCCGCCTTTGTAGCCTAATTGGGGTAGGCATCGCTATTCTGGCTGCACTGCAATCCTTCCATTGAACATCTTTTGCATAGCCTAATCGGGGCGCGCCGTTCGCACGGTGCGCCTCCTTCCAAAGCAGCAAATCCTGCTCAGGAAATCCTGCACGAGCAGGCAAACAAGTCCCACCGGAACCTTTGTGCCACCGACCACCGGAAATTGGAGGGCCGCCGTTGGGACTTTATTCCGCGGAGCAGCTGCCCAGCGCGCGCCCGATGACTTCTGGTATTTTTTTGCTACCATATCGCAGCGGATTATCCGGAAGCGGCCGTCACAGCGGTCAGTATGTTTTGAGTGGCTCCAGCGCCCTGAGAACGTCGTCAACGGCTTCCTGACCGGGCGACTATCGGGCCCCGTCGGCGCCGCGATCATCCGGGTGGAGCACGATAAGACGGGCACTGTCGCCCCCCGATCCGCTTGAAGAGATGACTGACGTCGGCATGGTCCGCTTCTACGCCGACGCCGAGGAGGTGTTGGCCAAACTACCGAGGATTGGCGTGCCAATGATTTGCGCGACCTCGGCGACCGCAAAGCCCAGAAGTGGCGCTACAGCTCGATCAACCATGTCGTGGCGCGGCTCAGAAAGAAGATCGAAGGTGTGCCGTCGCACTTCACGCTGGACGCCTGCCGGCACGGCGGCATGACCGAGCTGGAGGAGGCCGAACTCACCGACGGTCAGGGCAGGGCGCCGTCGACCCACAAGACCCAGCAGTCCTACGAGGGCTACGCAAAGCGCACCGCCGCGCGGATGCTGTCGGCGACTTCGGAAAAGGCGACACGCTCAAGGCTCGCGAACGAAACGGCGACATCCGTTCAGAATGAGACCTTCGGACGGCGTTCAGAATGAAAGCAGAGGTTCGAGAAAAGTGCTTAGTTATCAGTTAGATCGCTGGCGCGCTCGGAGAGATTCGAACTCCCGACCCTCGGAATCGAAATCCGATGCTCTATCCAGCTGAGCTACGAGCGCGTGGAAGGCCCGGATATCAGAGTTGGCCGGGCAGTTCTACGGCTGCGCGGACGCGGGAACGCCTGGGCAAGGGGTAAAACCGGCCGGAGCCGGATTTTCGCCCATCCGGCCGCTTAACGAAATTCCAACACAGTAAGGCCAGAGTTGTGTCGTCTGGTTCCGTCACGGACCGGCATTTTCCGCGTCCCGACAGGCTCATCCGGTTCCCGATCGATCCATGCGCATCACGCCTCTCGCCTTGCTGTTGCTCTCGCTGCTGGCCGCGTCGCCGGCGCGGGCCGATATGCGCATCACCAGCGACCACGGCGGCTATGTCGAGGAATACAAGGCGAAGTACGCGCGCATCCGCGACCGCCACGAGCGCGTCATCATCGACGGCATCTGCAATTCGGCCTGCACGCTGGTGTTCGGCATCGTGCCGCTGAACAAGATCTGCGTGACGCCGCGCGCCAGCCTCGGCTTTCACCAGGCCTATTACGACAAGGCGTTCACCTTCGGCATCAAGGTCACCAGCGCCGAGGGGACGTCGGACCTGATGTCCTATTATCCGCGACACGGTAAAGGACTGGATCCGCCGCAATGGCGGGCTGACCACCGAGATGAAGAAGATCAAGAACGGCGAAGATCTCTGGAAGATCGTCGATCCCTGTCCGGAAGAGTTTTAGCCCGGTATTGTGCTTCCCGCGGTGAGCGGCATCGCAGTTCGCTCCAATCCTCCAAAGTTCCATGTCGTGACCGCCGGTGAGTTCCGCGTAATCGCGCGTTGCATCGGCATGTCGCGTGGATGATGTGATCCGGATCGTTTGATGACGTGATCGCGTTTCACGATCGGTTCCGGGCCACGTCTTGAAAATCACCTGGTTCATCGCCGTGGTTCTGCTTGCCGCGTCCGCAGGCATGGCTTTCGCGCAGGAAGACAAGAAGACCGACGACCTGAAGCCCGCCGATCCCGATACGGGCGAAAGCACCGTCGAGGAATCGACGCTCGGCCTGTTGCCGAATCCGTTCCAGAAATACGGCATCAAGTTCGCGGCGACCTATATCGGCGAAGTCCTGGGCAATGCTTCCGGCGGATCGAAGCAGGGCGCCGTCTATGAGGACCGGCTCAACTTCGCCGTCGACGTCGATCTGCAAAAGCTGGCCGGGCTGCAGGGGCTGACCTTCCACGCCAACATGTTCCAGATCCACGGCGACGGGCTGTCGCGCGGCTATCTGCATAATTATCTGGTCGTCAGCGGCATCGAGGCGCTGCCGTCGACGCGGCTGTACGAAATGTGGTTCGAGCAGAAGTGGGGCGACAGACAAGTTCGCTCTGCGCGCCGGGCAGCTCGCCGCCGACACCGAATTCATCAACGCCAAATATACCGACGTCTTCACCAACGCCTCGCTGGGCTGGCCGGCGATCACTTCGCTCGATATGCCGAGCGGCGGGCCGTCGCCGCCGCTGGCGGCGCTCGGCGCGCGGCTGCGCGCCAACGTGACCGACAATCTGACTCTGGTCGGCGGCGGTCTTCGACGGCGACGCCGCCGGACCGGGGCCGGACGATCCGCAATTGCGCGATCGATACGGCCTCAATTTCCGCATCAACGATCCGCCGCTGGTGCTCGGCGAGGCGCAGTTCATCTGGAACGGCGAAGAAGGGCGATCCGGGCCTCGCCGGAAAATTCAAGATCGGCGGCTGGCGGCATTTCGGCGAATTTTCCGACCAGCGCTTCACCGCTCAGGGCGTCTCGCTGGCCAATCCGGCCGTCCGGCGGAATGCCGGCCAACCTGTCCGGAGATTTCGGCGTCTATTCGGTGTTCGAGCAGAAGCTCTATCGCGTCGGCAAGGATCCCGACCGCGGCATCGGAATATTCGCGCGCGTTTCCTTCAGTCCGTCGGATCGCAACCTGATCGATCTCTATGCCGATGGCGGCATCGAATTCGTTGGACTGAGCGACCAGCGGCCGAAGGACAAGTTCGGCATCGCCGTCGGCTATGCGCATGTTTCGTCGCGCGCGCAGGCGCTCGACGCCGATTTCCAGCAATTGATGGGCCCGGGCTGGCCGGCGCGCAGTTTCGAATGGCTGTCACCGCGGTCTATCAATACGAGGTCCGGGCCGGCTGGACGCTGCAGCCGAACTTTCAGTACATCGTCCATCCCGGCGGCGGCGCGACCGATCCGCTCGGCAGCAATCCCGGAAAATTGCTAAAGGACGCCGCGGTGTTCGGGCTGAGGACAGTGCTGAAGTTTTGAGACCGGCCGCTCGGCCGCCGCGCCGATGCTGACGTCGACGAAGGCGGGATGATGGAATTTACCGGTGATTTGCCCGAAGTGTCAAAATGTTTTCGCGGCACGTTCAGAGCCCGAGGCGCCGATAATGTTACTTTGCATGGGGTTGTTTTCGATATTTTAGTTTTGGAGCGTGCCCCGCGCCGGCCGCCATGTGATACCGGGCAGGCGACCCCTCGCGTTTCGCGATTGCCTGATCGCATGTGTTCAGGCAATCAGGCCCGCAAATGAAAAAAGACTTTGAAGACTTTGCCGCGCGCGCGGCGCCGGCGATTTTTGTCGTGCTCTGGAGCACCGGCTTTATCGCCACCAAATACGTGCTGCACAGCGCCGAGCCGCTGACCTATCTCGCGATCCGCATGGCTGCTGGTGGTGGGGTTGATGGCGATCATTGTCGCGATCGCGCGGCCGCGATGGCCGGATCGCATCGGCGTCGCCCACAGCGTCGTCGCGGGCATTCTGGTGCATGGATTTTATCTGGGCGGCACCGCGATCGCGATCTCGCATTCGATTCCGGCCGGGCTCTCGGCGCTGATTCCGGGCCTGCAGCCGATCCTGACCTCGACGCTGGCGAACCGCTGGCTAGGCGAACGCGTCACGCCGCTGCAATGGAGCCGGGCTGCTGCTCGGGCTCGCCGGCGTGGTGCTGATCCTGCACGATCGCCCGATGAGCGGCGAGGCGGGCTGGGGCTGGCTGGCCTCCGGCGTGTCGCTGGTCAGCATCACCCTGGGCACGCTTTACCAGCGACGCTATTGCGGCGAGATCGACTGGCGCGCCGGCAATCTCGTTCAGTACATCGCGGTCACGATTTTCTTCGCGCGCCGGCGCGTGGCTGTTCGAGAACAACGTGGTGCACTGGACCGGCGAGTTCGTGCTGGCGGTGGTCTGGCTCGCGGTGGTGCTGTCGATCGGATCGATCGGGTTGTTGTACTGGCTGATCCGGCGCTCGGCGGCGACGTCGGTGGCGAGCCTGTTCTATCTGGTGCCTGCGGTGACCGCGCTGATGGCCTATGTCCTGTTCGGCGAACGGCTCGATGGGGTCGCGATAGCCGGCATGGTCGCCTGCGCCGCCGCGGTTTTTCTGGTCAACCGGCGCGCGCGGGTCTGACCGGTTCGAACGAGCATTGCGCGTTGCAAGCGAGGCGCGTTTACGCGCTGCGGACCTTCGCATAGGCGGCGAGCGCGCGTTCGCGGCCCTTCTTGTGATCGACGATCGGCTCGCGGATAGGTCTTGCCAAGCTCGACGCCTGCGCCTGCGAGTTCGAGCGGCGTCGCGCTCCATGGCTGGTGGATCAGGTTCGGTCGGCAAGTCTGCGCCAGCTCCGGCACCCAGCGCCTGACATAGGCGCCGTCGGGATCGAACTTCTCGCCCTGCAGCACCGGATTGAACACGCGGAAATAGGGCGCGGCATCGGCGCCGCAGCCGGCGACCCATTGCCAGTTGGCCGGATTGCTGCCGGCGTCGGCATCGACCAGCGTGTCCCAGAACCATTTTTCGCCCTCGCGCCAGTCGATCAGGAGATGCTTGACCAGGAACGACGCCACCACCATCCGCACGCGGTTGTGCATGACGCCGGTGTGCCAGAGCTCGCGCATGCCGGCATCGACGATGGGATAGCCGGTTTGACCGCGCTGCCAGGCCTGCAGCGCCGTCGTCGTCGTGCCGCCACGGAAAGGCGTCGAACGAGGGCTGCAGGTTGCGGGTCGCGAGATCGGGCACGTCGAACAGCAGATGGCGGCAGAATTCGCGCCAGCCGAGTTCGCTCAGGAATTTGTCGATGTCGCCGGCAAGCGCAGGGCGCTCGGCGGCGGCAAAACGCGCGGCGTGCCAGACCTGGCGCGGGCTGATCTCGCCAAAGCGCAGATGCGGCGAGAGGCCGGAGGTGCCGTCGCGATCGGGCCGGTCGCGGTCGCTGGCATAGCCGGCCACGCCGCTTTCAAGAAATGCGTCGAGCCGCTGTCTGCGCCGACGCTTCGCCCGGCGTCCAGGTTTCGCGCAGGCCGCCGGCCCAATCCGGATGCGTCGGCTCGAGACGCCAGCTTTCGAGCTGTCGCTCGCAAGGTCCGGTCCGGGGCGCAGACGTCTTCGGCGCGGGCAGCGGGTCTGGCGGATCGCCCAGCGCCTGCACCCGCCGCCAGAACGGCGTGAATACCCGCAATCCCCGGCCTTCCTTGTTGCGGATGCTGCGCGGGCGCGGCCAGGAGATCGCCGGGAAAGCTGTGCGAGGCGACGCCGATTTCCTGCAGCGCCGCGGCGACCTGATCGGCGACGGCCTGATGCGGCGCCTGCGCGATCTCGTTCCAGAACACCGTCGCCGGCGCCGGTCTCGCGCGCCAGTTCGGCGATGATCCTGGCCGCGGGTCCCTTGCGCAGCAGCAGCGGCGCGCCGATCGCGCGCGAGGCTTTTCTGCAAGGCCCGCAGCGACTGCGCCAGCCACCAGCGCGCGGCGCCGCCGAGCGGACGCGCGTCGCGGCGCGCGCGGGTGCTTCGTCGAACACATAGAGACAGATCACCGGCGCGCCGGTCTTCGACGGCGGCATGCAAGGCGGGATGATCGGAAAGGCGAAGATCGTCGCGAAACCAGACGATGCAGGGAGGGTCGGATTGGTCGGCCATCAGGCGGTCAACTCGGAAGTCGGCGCGTTAGGTCCGCACGGCAAGATATTGCAACCTTGCCGCGCTCTGATGCGTACTACATGATGGGATACGCGGAAAAGCGCGGAGAGCTACAGTGAAGCGATATGTCGTTCTTTATCTGGCGACGTTGATCGTCATTGATCCCGATCGATTTTCTGTTTCTCGGGCACCATCGCCAAGGGCTTTTTCACCTCGCAGGTCGGCGACATGCTGGGTGAGATCAGGCTCGCGCCCGCGATCCTGTTCTATCTGCTTTACGTCGTGGGCATCCTGATCTTCGTCAGTGGGCCGGCCAGCGCGACCTGGCAGTCGACGCTGCTGTATGGCGCGCTGTTCGGCTTGTTTTGCTATGCGACGTTCGAACTGACCTCGCTGTCGCTGTTCAAGCACTGGACCTGGCCGGTGGTCGTGGTCGATGTGTGCTGGGGAACGTTCGTGACGGCGGTGTCGTCGACGCTCGGGCTGCTGATCGCCAACTGGATCGCGCCGAAGATCTGAAGCTCCGCTCATTCCGGGATCGGTGCGAAGGCATCGAGCCCGGAACGCGACGCATTTCGGCTCATGCTCGCGATGCCGATACGAGCACGTTACTTCGGCTGCGGCACGATCCGGATGTAGGGCTTCGGCGATTTCCAGCCCTGCGGATAGATCGTCTTGGCCTCGTCGTCGGTGACCGAACCGGCAATGATGACGTCTTCGCCCTGTTTCCAGTCGGCCGGCGTCGCGACGCGGTGCTTGGCGGTCATCTGCAGCGAATCGATCACGCGCAGGATTTCCTGGAAATTGCGTCCGGTGGTCATCGGATAGACCAGCACCAGCTTGATCTTCTTGTCCGGCCCGATGATGAAGACGTTGCGGACGGTCTGGTTGTCGGCGGCGGTGCGGTTGTTGGCGTCGCCGGAGGTCGCGGCCGGCAGCATGTCGTAGAGCTTCGAGACCTTCAAGTCGGTGTCGCCGATCATCGGAAAATTCGGCGCCGCGCCCTGGGTCTCCTTGATGTCCTCGGACCATTTGGCGTGCCTGTCGACGGGATCGACGCTGAGCCCGATCAGTTTGACGCCGCGCTTGTCGAATTCCGGCTTCAGCTTTGCCAGCGCGCCGAGTTCGGTGGTGCAGACCGGGGTGAAATCCTTCGGATGCGAGAACAACAGCGCCCAGCTGTTGCCGATCCAGTCATGGAATTTGATCTTGCCGTCGGTGGTTTCGGCCTCGAAATCCGGGGCCACAGCGCCAATCTGAAGAGCCATGTTACGACCTCATGTCGTTCAAGTTACAGGATGAATTCGTCGTCTGATCATAGGGGGGGGAGCGGCCTGAACGGAACGGCTTCCGCAAAAAGGATAAAATCCTTCTCAGGCGCATGAATTCCTAGCACTTCTTTTGATCCGTGCTCCCTGCAGTGGAAAAACCACAGCGGCTTCAGAAACCCAAATGCCCCGATATTGCCGCTTGCGCGCCGCATCCCTGCCGGACCAGGTTGCGATCCCCATGAACCGTGACGGACGTCACAGCGACCAATCGGCAACCATCTAAAAAAGACGCGATCGCAAGTTTCGAATCGTTAACCACTCGTTTACGCCCGCATGGAAATGCTGAACCAGAACAAGAAAATGAGAAGAGTACCAATGTCTGCCTCTGTTGCTAACGTACGTCGCCGAACCGATCGCCGCCATCGAAACCCCAAGATTTCCTGCCGGAATACCGCCGCCGCAAGCACTGACCATCGTGCGCGATGGCGTGATCACCGGCGAAGGCCCGACCACAAGGGGCCGCGTTCATTTTTCCCGCGCGCTGGACGCCGATGACGCCGCCTGGTGCGCGCGCATCCTGACCGCGACCGCGGTCGAGCATCAGCCGGTCAGCCGGGCCGAAGCCGAAGCGCTGTTTGAGATCAACGATGCCGCCGCCGAGCGCAGCGACGATGGCGTTTTCGACGACCTGCTGGCGAAGGCGGTCGTGCACCACGCGGCCTCCGCGTCCGGCCTGCCGGTGCCGCCGCGCACCGTGGCGCTGTCGCCGGATACCGCGATCGAGAGCTGGGCGCCCACCGGGCGGTCGGCGTCGACACCGAAGTGCTGGAATGGATCGCCAGCCAGATGCGCGGCAAGCGCCGCAGCAACCGTACCCTGATGACGCTGGTCGCCACCATCGTCGGCGCCGCGGCGTTGCCGCTGGCGCATCTGCCGAACGTGTTCGACATCGGGATGTAAATTCAGCCCGAAGCGGCGAGATCACGACGGCGGGGATTACTTCCCCGCCGTTTTTTGTTTGCCGGCGGGGTGAACTCTTTCCCGCCGTTATCGGCTTGTCGCCTTCGGCATCCAGGCCGACCGTGCGCCCGGAAATCCCGCCACGTCGAAATAGCGTTGCGACAGCACGCGCTGGAACTTCAGGATCGTCTGCAGGCCGTTCGCTGCCGGCTTGGAGACGATGGTGCCGTCAGATGTCTTCGGGATAATGCCATTGGGCAGGGCTTCGGACATGACCCGGCCCGTCAGCCCGCCATTCGGCGGCGGCATGCAAGCCCAGCAGCTGCGCGGCGGTGATGCCGACGTCGGCGTTGCTGACCGGCAGCGGATCGACATAGCCGGCCTTGAAGTCCGGTCCGATCGCCGCGGTGAAATTCATGGTGTCGCCGCGGCCGAAACTGCCATGCATGCCCTGGCCTTGCCGCAGCACGGTATCGGCGACTTCAACCGAGCAATTGGTCGGCTCGTCGCAGCCGGTCGTCATAGGAGCGGAAATTGACCACGATCGAGGGGTGTGGCGTCACCGCCTTGCCCTTGAGGTTGAGCTGCGACATCTGCAGCGTGCCGGGGAAACGTCCGAGATTGTCGTCGACAAAGATGCCGCTGACGTAATCCTGGTCGAGCAGCGCCTTGACCGTGCGCGCCGCCAGTTTCTTGTCCTTGTTCGGCAGATAGATCAGGTCCGATCCGCCATTGGTGGCGACCACCAGATCGGGCTTTGCGGGATCGTTGCCGAGCAGGCCGTTGCCGGCCTTGGGATGGGCGTTATCGGCCACGCGCGCGTTCTTGTCGTTCGGATCGAACAGCGGCAGGTCAAGCGCCTTGGCCAGATCGATGGCGAGAAAGCCCATCGGCAGGAAATCCTTCGGCGTGTCGTCGTAGCTGGCCTTCGCCGAGGGGCTGGTCTTGCTCTCCTTCGAGATCGTCGAGAAGCCGTGGTCGGAGGAGATGATGATGTTGGTGGAGGCGGTGAGGCCGAGATCGTCGAGGGCCTTGCGCAACTGCGCCAGATTGTCGTCGGCGTTCTTGATGCCGGCCATCGAGGTGGGGCCGTTGATGCCGGGGGTGACGGTGTTGAGGCTGTCGCCATTGTTGTGCTGGCTGCCGTCGGGATCGCGCGACCAGAACACCAGCACGAATGGCTTGTTGCGCGCCTTGAACATCGGCAGCACCACCTTGGTGGCGACATCGGCGAAATAGGCCTGCTGCGCGGTATTCGGCACCAGCGTGCCCGGCGTCTTGGCGTCGCCGACCTTGGCGTTATCGCCGCGCGAGGGCGTGGCCAGCGGAAGGGTGGCCTTGGTCAACGCCGACTGCATCTCCTGCGAGAGCGGAACGCCGCCCTTGCTGCCGGTGGAATCGTCGATGACGATCGAATGCAGGCCGTCGGCGCCGATCTTGTCGGTATGGTCGAAAATCAGGGTGGGGCCGAGCTTGCCGATCGCCGCGGTGCTGTAGCCCTTGGCGCGCGCCATTTTCAGCAAGGTTTCTTCGTTCAGATAGTCGCCGCCGAAATGCTCGTCGGCATCGAGGATGACCGGATCGATCCCGGGCTGTTCGACACGCCGCGGGACGACAAGCACGCTTAGCCGCGCCGGCTATAGGCGCGCGGGCGCCAGGTCCTTGCCGTCTGCCGCTGGCCGGAATAACACCGCGAAGACCAGCAGGACCACCAGCGCGAAGCCCGCGGGCACGAACCAGATGGAGCGCCAGTCATGGCCGCCGCCCCCGATTCTGTACGCCTGCACGACCCGCCCGGAAAGCCATGCCCCGATCAGGAGCCCCGCGCCCAGCGTGGTGAAGGCGAGCAACCCCTGCGCCGCCGCCCGGATGCGCACGCTGGCCTGCTGGTCGACGTAGATCTGCCCGGTGACGAAGAAGAAGTCGTAGCAGACGCCGTGCAGCAGGATGCCCGCGTATAGCATCCACGCCAGGCCGCCGGTATTGCCCGCCGCGAAGAACAGATACCGAACGGTCCACGCCGCCATGCCGACGAGCAGGATGCGTTTGACCCCAACGCGCACCAGAAACCACGGGAGCAGGATCATGAATCCCAGCTCCGACACCTGGCCCAGGGTCATCTTGCTCGCGGGCTCAGCGAACCCGATCTCGTTGAGGTAGAGGTTCGTGAACGCGTAGTAGAACTGGAGGGGGATGCAGAGCAGGAACGATCCTGCCATGAATGTCGCGAACGAGCGGTCGCGGAGGAGCGAGAGGGCGTCGAGTCCGAGCACATCGCGCACGCGGAGTGGCTTGCCCGCGGCGTGCGGCGGCGTATGCGGCAGCATGAGCGAGAAGACGCCCAGCACGAGTGACGCGCCTGCCGCAAGCCGGAGCGGGACGGCCGTCGGCTCGAGCCGGAGCCGCCCGACGATGAGACCAGCCACGATCCAGCCAATGGTGCCGAGCACCCGCACCGGCGGGAACTGTCGTGCGGATCGCGCAAATGGTCGAAGGACAGCGAGTTGCTGAGCGCGAGCGTGGGCATGAAGCAGAGCGCATAGGCGACCAGCACCGCGTAGAAAAGACTGAACAATGTCGCCCGGGACGCGGCGTAGAGGAGACTGGCGCCCGCGATGTGCAGGACCGCGAGCACCCGCTCCGTGGCGAAGAACCGGTCCGCCACCATCCCCACGAAGAACGGCGAGATCGATCGCCGCGATCGCCGTGGCCCCGTACGCGAGACCGATCTCCGTCCCGGAGAACCTGAGCGCGTGGCCCAGGTACGTGCCCATCGTCACGTACCATGCACCCCACACCAAGTACTGGAGGAACATGCAGGGCCGACAGCTTGACCCGCACCCCTGTCATCGCCGCGGTCGTCACGGCGTGAGCGAGCCCTCGTAGGCCGCGACGGCGATCATGTCATCGAGCGAGAGCTTGGACGCGACATCCCGCATCGGCAGGCTCGCGGGCGTCGAGCGCCGCCCGGTCCTGAATGCCATGAGCTGCCGCACGATGTACACTGGGAATCGGCCAGCGGTCGGCGGGATCGGCCCGACGCCGTGGAGTTGGTCTCCATGGCAGCTCGTACACGGCGCTGCGCCGTCGTCGCGCCAGGTCGTGGCCAGCGCTTTGCCGCGTGCGAGGCTGCCGGGCGGTACGTAGGTCACGTACAGCATCGCGGGATCGCGCAGTTCGTGCCGCAGGGTATCCTCGGGCATCGTGACCACCCGTTTCCCAAGCGGCTCCGTGCCGCCCCCCGGAGTGCGAAAGTACAGACCAAGGCTGGGCCTCGCCTTGGGAATGGTTGTCGCCTCGACGACGCGCGTCCGCACCCGTGCCGGCAGCTTGGAGAAGTAATCCGCCGCCTCGGCCACCTCGGCGTCGGCCGCGCTGTCGGCGATCGTCTGCATGAAATCGGTCGGAACGTACGGACCAGTCCAGGCGGATTGGCGGGCCCGAGACTTCATGTCCCGCACCTGCTGCACGATGTACGCAGCGGGGAGGCCGGCCAGCGTCGCGTTCTCTGGACGGCCCGCACCGTCCGGGAGATGACAGAAGCCACAGGGGATCATCACCGGCCGACGCCCCTGCCCGACCACCGCCGGCATTGTGGGATGTCCGTCGGGGTGCCAGTCGGGAACGTTGAACGCACTCAACATGCGCCCCCACGTGATGCCGGCAGTGCTGTTCGGCACATGGAATACCGTCGCGCTGTCCATCGGCGGTGCCGATGTGGACGCCCGGACGGGTGGCACCGTGTACGCCCACGGAGGCACCTCAACGGCGCGCCCGCGGCAGCCGCCGATTGTGCGGCGGCGCTCGAGGGCAGGAACACTCCGGCGAGCCCGTACGCGACGAACACAGGTCCAAGCGCGCGGTGGACCCGGGACCTTCGGATGATGGCCAGCCGTGGACGATGCATCAGGTATCGGGTCGTCGAATGAGCCACCGCCAAATGCACCGCGTGCGGCATGACTGTCAAGCCAGATCGGAGCCCGAGCAAACTTCTGCCTATATTCGGTCCATCGAGCACACGACCCGCGGACCCACAAAATGGGGCCTCCCATGACCGGCACTCCCCGTTTGTCTGCGATTCCAGGCCTGCTCGTCGCTGCCTGCTGCATGGCCACCACGGCGACGTTGGCCGCTGCACAGGCGCCCACGCGCCACGTCATCACCGCGGATGACGGCCATCCGCTCGCGGTCTGGGAGAAGCGTGGCAAATCGCCCCGCCACACGATCGTGCTCCTGCACGGCCGCACGTGGAGCGCGATTCCAGATTTCGATCTGCAGGTACCCGGTCACCCCGTGTCGCTGATGGACGCGCTGGCTGAGCACGGATTTGACGTCTACGCACTCGACGCGCGCGGCTATGGCGGCACCGCGCGCGATTCGTCGGGGTGGCTGACGCCGGACCGCGCGGCCAAGGACGTGATCACTGTGGTCAAATGGGTCGCCGCGCACTCCGGCGTCGCCGGCAAGCCGGCACTCTTTGGCTGGTCCTACGGGTCGGTCACGGCGCAACTGGCGGCCCAGCGCGCACCAGACGACATCTCGGCGCTCGTGCTCTTCGGGCACTTCAGCTTTCCCCCACCGCCGCCCGAGCCGGCGGGACCGCCGCCGCGGGAACCGACGACCGCCAAGGCGGCTGCCGAGGATTTCATCACGCCCGCCGCGACCGACTCGGCCGTATCCGCGAATACGTGCGCGCGGCGCTGGCCGCGGATCCCGTGCGAGCCGACTGGAACCACATCGGCCAATGGAATGCGCTCGACCCCTCGGCCGTACATGTGCCGACGCTCGAAATTATGGGGGAGCGCGACCCGGTCTCGACGCAGAGTCCCGGCGGCGAAGCCGCATTCTTCGGCCGGTTGGCGACGGCAGACAGCGAGTTCGTGGTGCTGCCCGGCGTGGACCACGCGGCATTTCTCGAAAGCGCGCGCCCGCGTTTCGTGGAGGCGCTCGTGAACTTCCTGACGCGACCCCACTGAAGGTGGCGCGCCACGGCAAGGCGATGACATGAGGTCCGCGCTGCATCTGGCCGCCATGTCGTGGGTTGCGATGTCGGCCGGTATCGCGTGGGTGGCGCACGCACCGTCATCGCAGCCGAAGCCTCGGGCCGGTGACGGGATCTTCACGCCGGTCATTCGCCCGGTCACGACGATCGACAAGACCGGACGCCCGATCACGGTGGACGCCAGTGCGCCGGAGCCCGCCTTTGCCGGTACGATGGTCGCCGGCACAGCGACCGGCGACAGCTACATCATCCACTTCCCCACCGGCGACGTAGGCGGTCCCTGTGTCTATACCGGTCAAGCCCGGTACGTGATCGGGAGCAGCGGCGACCTGTCATTCCAGATGGTCGCGAAATGCGGGCAGTTGATGCGCGGGTACGGCTACATGATCTGCCGGCTGGACGAGACGCTCCACTGTGCCGAGGCGCCGTGGTGGAATTTCCGGGCGCGCAGCATATGCGGTGACCGATCGTGGTGTAGTCGTGGACGGATCGAAGATGTTCGCGTGGCGGGATCCGTCGCACATCCCGCGAGAGTTGCAGGCGACGACGACTCGGATCCTCAAACTCCGGACGCTGGCGCAGCCCAGCGCGCAGGCGACACAGCGGCGCTACATCATGTGCCGGGCGTATCGTCCGGCGGCGCATTCGTACGAGATCCACGAATTCGCGACGAATTGTGTCGCCTCGGTCGCCTGCAACAACATGCCCGACGTCACCGCGATACGCGACGGCGACCGGCTGGACCTGGACTCCCCGGCTGGCCGCTACGTGCGGCGGCAGAGTGGTGGGACGGACATGTCGAACTGGGTGTGCTGGCTGCGCACGCAATAACAACGCAGTAAATCAGTGAGGCCGAGTGTATGCGGACGACACACGCCATAGCGGCCGCCGCGGCGGTAATGCTTCTCTTTCCCCCTGAGCCCATGCCCGGCCAACAACCACCGAGGCCACGCGCCCGCGATGCCGGTGTGATCATTGGCGTGTTCCAGCCCGGCCCGATCAACGCGATTACCGATGTCGATGGCGTGCGGGTAGGACAGACCACCGTGAATGCCGGCGACACGATCCACACGGGCGTCACGGCGATCCTTCCCCACGGCGGCAACATCTTCCAGGAACGCGTGCCCGCCGCGCTCTTCGTGCTGAACGGATTCGGCAAACTGGTCGGGGTCACGCAGCTCCAGGAGCACGGCGAGTTGGAGTCGCCGATTCTCCTCACCTGCACGCTCTGCGTCTGGAAGGCCGCGGACGCCATGGTGGGCTATCTGCTCGAGCAACCCGGCATGGCGTCCGTCCTGTCGATCAACCCGGTCGTCGGTGAGACGAACGACGGCGGCTTGAGCGACATTCGCCTCCGCCCGATCACGGAGGCGCACGTGCGGCAGGCGCTGCAATCGGCGTCGGGGGGCCCGGTCCAGGAGGGCACGGTGGGTGCCGGCGCTGGCACCGTGGCCTTCGGGTGGAAAGGCGGGATCGGCACCAGCTCGCGCCGCTTGCCGGCCGCGATGGCCGCTACACGGTCGGCGTGCTGGTGCAATCGAACTACGGCGGGCTGCTGACGATCAACGGCGCGCCGGTCGGCCGTGAGTTGGGCCAGAACCCATTCGCCACCCGCGCACGGGACGGCGCGCCCCCGGGCCACGGATCGTGCATGATCGTCGTGGCGACCGACGCGCCACTGTCATCGCGGATCTGGAGCGCGTCGCGAAACGCGCCGCGCTCGCGCTCGCCCGCACCGGGCTCGTCAGCGAGTCCAGGCTCCGGCGACTACGTGATCGCGTTCTCGACCGCGAGCGCGGTCCGCCGTCGCCGGGCGGCAATGACACCGGCGACACCCTATCAGCTCCAGGAGTTGAACCACGACGACCTGGCCCCGCTCTTCGAAGCGACAGTCGAAGCGACCGAGGAGGCGTTGATCAACTCGATGTTCCGCGCCACCTCCGTGACCTACCGCGGTCACACCGTCGAAGCGCTCCCAATCGACAAGACGCTGGCGATCCTGGAGAAGTACCACGCGTTGCACTGGGACCACGACCTCCCGGTCGCGAACCCTAGCCAACTACAATCGGAACAGATAACTGAGTTTCACGAAGAAGCTGTCCGCCTGCCGGGTCAACCCGGTGAAATGCAACGCCTGCGGCTCGTTCAAATTGTTCCCATACCCGAAGAACGCCACCGTCCCCGGCACCGGCTGATACGAGAACAGCACCGAGCTGGAACACGTTGCTGTTCACCGCCGCCGCGCGGCTGTACGTGCGTCGCCGGATCCCGGATCGAGATCGGCAGATTCGTCCGCGAGTCGTCCCGCAGACTGTCCTGATAGACGGCGTTGTATTGCCCGATGATCCGGAAGAAGATCGGCCGCGACAGCTGGTACTCAGCGTCGAGCCGCGGAATGAACTGCGCTCTCGACCAGCGTGCCATCCGATGCCGATGGTACAGATTCGCGAGTGTACATCACGCCCCAGCGCAGCTTGTCGCGTGGGCGCCAGTTGATCGTCAGCGACGGTGGCGACAGATGTCCGCCGCCGCCCACTCGTAGAAGTTCTCGTCCCGGCCCGGAGACGCAGAGGAGCTGCCGCGGACAGCGCGGAGAACTGCGGGGTCGTGAGGTTGAAAACGTAGTCCGTGTTGGGGATGACGCTCTGGTCCCGCGAACGGGGCTGTACGTCAGGTCGGACGGCCGCGGGTGGCCGAGATAGTAGTCGCCATACAGGGACGGGTCGTACCCGTACGTCTCGAGGTAGATCGCCCGCCGATGCTGCCAGCCGCCGTGGAAGTGAGCCGTCGGTGAAATGGTACGCGCGGTCCTCGGGCGACTCGGCCCGCGGTGAGGTGCCGATAGCCCCACGTGTCGATGATCCGAGAAATCGCCGCCGTGAACGTCTGGAAGAAACTTCCGGGCGCGTCCGTAGAGCGTGACCTGGTGATCGAGATGTCATCGTTCACGACGCCTGTCCGCGGGAGATGAACCCGCTGCCCGCGACGAATTGCGGATCGATCCCGGTGAAGTTGTAGTCCAATCCCAAAGGTGTGCCCCGCGCGCATGAAATGCGTCTCCCAGAGTCGGGCCCTGAACGCCGTCCGTGGCGATACCATTCGTCGCAGGCCGACGCCTCGCGTGCTGCTCCCGCGCCCTGCCGCGCGAGCGAGTAGAGTTCGCAAAGGCGAATCGCGCGTCGACGCCGCCACGCGGTTGAACGCACCCGCCGTCCTCCTTGTCGGTCGCGCACGAACCGATCTGCGACGCCTCGCCCACGTCGGCTGCAGCAGCGCGCAGGATGTTGAAGAGGGGATGCCCGCCGCCGCCCGCTGAGCGGCGTGCCCTCGTCGTCCTGCGCGCCCAGATAGGCGACCTTGACGTCGCCGACCTTGCCCGTCAGCTTCACGGCGTCGATGCGGCGCATCGATCTGCCGCGTGTAGATCAAGTGTATTGGGCGTGTTGAACTGCTCGAGCCCATCGAGGAAGAACGGCCGCTTCTCGGGATACTAGATCGCGTTCCGCGGGTCGAACTGGAGCTGGGTCGCGTCCGATTCGACTTCGGCGAAGTCCGGCCGGTACGTCCCGTTGAACGTCAGGTTGTTGGTGATCCCCCACCGGACGTTCCCGCCGAACTGCGGCCGCTCGGCGTCGTAGCCCCATCCTGACGGCGGGCCGAGGCGCTGGATAGCCGATCGACTTTCTCCGTCACGAACGGATTGAGGTCGAGCACCAGGCCGCGCTCGAGACCCGTGAGACCCGCCAGCGTCCCGGCCTGCGCGAGGAACGAGAGGCCGCCGATCAGGCGCGTCGGCACCAGGTGTCCTGGTGCCCCGAGTGCTGCACCTCGCGGACGATGTTGAGCCCCCAGTCCTGCGGATCGGCCGACTGGAACTTG
>CAVQEO010000006.1:0-16437 GCA_963711525.1 uncultured Acidobacteriaceae bacterium
GGGGCACGGCGCGAACGCCAGAGCGCCATCTCTCACTGGTGTCGGCTGTGAACGGCGGCATAGCGGCATTATCAAAGTCGGTTGCCGAGCAAGGACTCCAGGATTGCATTCATGTCAACCTGGTCCAGCCGGGCACGATCCAGACTTCACGCCGCAGGAAAATGATGGAGAAGCTTGCAGCACAGGAAGGCATCGAGTATGCCGAGTATCTTCTTGAAGCGGCAGGGCGCTTGAAGATTTCTCGTCTTGGCGAACCAGCCGACGTTGCGGAAGCCGTCGCCTTTCTCGCAACAGAAGAAGCGAGATGGATTCACGGAGCCATCATCGACGTCGATGGTGGGCAGAACAAGGGCGTTTGAAGCGCAGGATTCCCCGATGCCAGTCGTGTGTTGGCATCGGTTGATCTGCGGAGGATGGGGAAGATGAGCGAGACGCGCGAGGAACTGACTGCAGCAGCCCAGGCTGTATCGCCTCAACCTGCTCCTTCGTCGACCCCGGATGTCGAGCTTCGTCTTGATCTGGCCTTTCCCAGATTGAGCGAGGAAATGCTTGAAAGACTCGGCTCCTACGGACAGGAAGAGACCGTCCCGAAAGACACTTGTCTGTATATGTATGGCGATCGGGACACAGACATGTTTGTGGTCCTCACAGGGGAGATTGAAAGCCGGGTTCCAGTGAAAGGAGGAGGCTCAAAACGTTTCCGCTCTTTGCGTGCGGGGGAATTTACGGGCGAGCTAAACGTCTTGAACACGCAGAGATCCGTTGCCGAAGCACGAACGGCATCGACGAGCCGGCTGTTGCGAGTCTCTCGAATGAACTTGCGCACGTTGATGCGTGCTGAGGGCGATCTCGCGAACATTATCGTTTCCGCTTGCATATGGCGTCGCATCGCCATGATCAGCGATCCATCTACGGGAGTCGTACTTCGAGGATGCAAAGGCGATCCGGATCTACTCAGCCTCCGTCGCTTTTTGGTTCGCAATTACTATCCGCACCGGATAGAGGAGTTGCCAACAAACGATGAACCTGGCAACGGCCTTGCTGCTACGAAGATGCCAGAAGTTGAGCTGCTGGATGGTCGCGTCCTGGTTCGGCCTGCCATCTGCGATCTCGCGGACGAACTAGGCATTACCGAAGTTCCTGAGCCTCATACGATCTATGACGTTGCTGTTGTCGGAGCAGGCCCTGCAGGTCTTGCCGCCGCGGTGTACGCAGCTTCTGAGGGCCTATCCACGATTGTGATCGAAGGAAATGCCCCTGGAGGGCAGGCCGGGACCAGCTCGAAAATTGAGAACTACCTCGGATTTCCGACTGGCGTTTCGGGGGCACAACTGGCGAGCCGCGGCCATCTCCAGGCGCTCAAGTTCGGGGTTCGCTTCGCCATCTCGCGTGACGTTGTAAGCACAGCGCAAGTGGATGGCTTGCACCGGCTGAGCCTTGCTGGCGGTCTGGCTGTTTGCGCACGCTCTGTCGTGATCGCGAGCGGGGCCCGGTACAGACGACTCAACGTGAAGAACCACGAGGATTTCGAAAATAGGGGATTCTACTATGCCGCGACTGCGATGGAATCTCTGTTATGCCGCGAACGAGACATCATCGTCGTAGGAGGGGGGAATTCTGCTGGACAAGCCTCAATCTTCCTCTCGGGGGTTGCGAGACATGTGCATCACATCATTCGTGCTGCTTCTTTGGAAAACAGTATGTCGCACTATCTAATTTCACGAATCGAACGCTCTCCGCACATCACTCTCCACACAGATACCGAAATCACCGGGCTCGAAGGTAAAGCGGCTCTTGAGTTCGTCACATGGACGAATCGGAGAACTGGCGCATCCGTACGAAAACCAATTTCCAGTGTCTTCGTCATGATCGGCGCGGAGCCAAACTCCGGTTGGGCGTACGGCACCGTCAAGCTCGATGACAAGGGATTTGTTCTCACCGGTGGTGAATGGGGATTTGAAGCCACACCGTACGCGACGAGTGTTCCCGGTGTCTACGCAGTCGGCGACGTGAGGGCCGAATCTGTGAAACGTGTTGCATCTGCGGTTGGTGAGGGTTCGGTGGTCATATCGAATATCCATCGGTATTTAGCTCAGAGACGCCTCGACTTCCCAGAACAGGCGAAAGCTAACTGACAGTTGCCAGCGAGTCGTCTTCTGGCTTCTGCAAACCATGTCTAACCCATGCGCGACTTCAGATGAGCCGATCATGACACAGCAGCCTTAGCAGCAGTCGGCAATACTTCAGCTTTGCTTAAGTATGTGACGAGAATTTAGAACTATTCTTCTCGCTTATGGGACCTTACCCTGAAGAGACTATACGCAGGAGTAACAAGCTCGCTTGATCGGAGCTTGCTCCTGGAAGGGGCGGCTGACTACCGTCGCGCCATGGCAGATGAAGTCATGGCAAAGGAGAATGCAATGACAACACCAGTCGATACAGTACGCGATTTCTATGCGGCAATAGCAGCTGGTGACACCGGGAAGATGGTTGGCCTGATGGCTCCCGACATCGAGTGGATCTCAGTGGTTGATTTCAACATTCAGGACAGAGGTCCGGAGGAGGTTATGAAAAAAGTGTTCGTTCCACTCATGCAGGAGTGGGAGAGCTTCTCACCAGCTCCTTCGGAATTTCTTGTCGATGGCTCGACGGTGGTGTCATTGGGCCGCTTCGCTTGCGTACACCGTGCAACGCACAAACGCGCCGATCTTGCATACGCGCATGTATGGGATATCCAGGACGGGAAAATCGAACGCCATCGTCAATACATCGATACCTTGGCGCTCGAACAAGTTAGACGCCCCTAGCGCTGCCAGTGCATCTTCATGACGCACCACGCTTCTCTTACTGGATGCTTCCGGCAAGAAGTGTTCGCAGAAGGAACATCGTAGTGAACCGCATAGCAAATTACGTTCTTGCCACGGCCCTTTTTGCAGGCACGGCACAAGCCGCGCCACTCCCTTCGACTAACGCTACGACGACCTATCATCGCGTGCTGGTCGACGGGGTCGGGATTTTCTACCGAGAGGCCGGCCCTGAGAACGCCCCAACCATTGTGCTCTTGCATGGCTTCCCGTCGTCTTCGCGTGAATTTGACACACTCATTCCCTTGCTCGCGACAAAATATCATCTGATCGCTCCGGATTATCCCGGATTCGGTCTGAGCGACGCGCCCTCGCCGACCGCCTACACTTACACGTTCGATCATCTTGCCCAGACGATGAGTGATTTTCTGGAGAAGCTGAAGGTCACGCATTACACCATGTACCTTCACGATTACGGCGCGCCGATCGGCTTCCGCATCATTCTGGCGCACCCCGATCAACTGCATGCGCTCATCATTCAAAACGGCAACATCTACAAAGCGGGCCTTGGAGCCAAATGGACCAAGATCGCGGAATACTGGGCGGATCCAAAGGCTCATCCTGAGGTGCTGAACGCCTTTCTTTCGTTCGAGGCCACCAAGGAGCGGCACCTCGCCGGCACGTCCCATCCGGATCGCTACGATCCGGATACCTGGATCAGCGAGTATGCCGATCTTTCGCGGCCCGGTCAGCGCGAGATCCAAGCGGACCTGCTCTACGACTACCGGACCAACGTCGCGTCCTACCCGAAATGGCAGGCCTGGCTCCGCGACCACCAGCCCCCGACCCTCGTGGTCTGGGGCGAGAACGACCCCTCCTTCATTGCGCCGGGTGCGGAAGCCTTCAAGCAGGATCTTCCGAATGCGGAAATCCACCTGCTCGACGCTGGGCATTTCGCACTGGACGAAAAGACGGACGAGATTGCGGACCTGATCCTCCAGTTCATGGCCAAGCATCCCGGATGAGGGCTGGGTCGCGAGCAGGCCATGGTAACCAGCAGGAACAGGTGACGAAGCATGTATCTATCGACGGCGAACAACACGACGGTCTATCGCGACGAAGCTCAGATGATCTTGTGCATTTGTGCAGGAGATCTGAGCCAATTCTACGAACTTATCCAGCCATACCAGCGTCTCATCTACCACATGGTGCTCGCCGTACTCAAGAATGAAGCTGAAGCCGAGGACGCAGTCCAGCAGGCTCTCCTAAACGCATTTCGCAGTCTCGAAGGTTTCCGATCGGATTCGCAATTTAGAACCTGGCTCTGCAGTATTGCACTGAATGAAGCTCGGCTCCGCCTGCGGCAACAGAGGCGCGTCGCATTTGTCTCGCTCGACGACTCCGACTCAATTGACATCGACTCACTTCCCTCGCTCGCTGATACAAGTATTTCGGCGTTGGAAGGGATGGGACGGAAGCAGACGCGTAAGCTTATCGAACTGGCTGCGCAGGAACTCCCGACGCTCTATCGTGAAGTGCTCCAGCTTCGTTACCTTGACCAACTGTCGACGAGCGAAACCGCCAGGCTGCTGGGCGCCAGCACATCTTCGATCAAGACTCGTTTGCATCGAGCTCGCCGCATGCTGCGGCAGGTGCTTGCCGGCAGTGCATCCGCCCTATGGCGAGGAAGCTCATGCTCTAACTACGGCTCCATTCAGGAGCGGGCAAGCTAGCAGTGTCCCACCTAAGCCGACTTTTCGGCCAGGTGGCTCGCATTTCGTTGTCGGTGAGTGACTCGGCGGAGATAAGCGGCCGATAAGCTGGGCCACGTGACTCGTGGGTTGCAGTAAGAAGTTAATATTTTCTTTCAGTTGGATTGTTTTCGTTGATGGCGCTCACAACGCAGCGGACCCTCCGTTCATTCGCGGTCAGCTCCTGCGAAGTCTAAGACCATGATGCTCGTATTCATGAGCGTACCTCCCGGCATTCCCTTGCGCTCATCCGGTTGACATGGTGATTAGCGGCCAGGAACGCACCGTTGATATGCCGTTCGCAATTATGGAAATTGTGCAGGAGCAAGACCAAGCATGAAGTCAGTTCGTTGCGATGCTGTCGTCGTATCGGTAAAGTGCTGGATTTGTTGCCCCGCGGCGTCATAGCGCGAATAGGTCTTCACTCCGGCAGCGCCTACGCGGACAAACTCAACGGTTTGAAGCTGGTCAGGAATACGTGCGCCAAACCAGTGGGGATCGTCGCGCTGAGCCCAGGTAACGAGCGCCAGCACCGCGCCGTTTATGTAAGCAGGTTCGCCTCCGACGCCCGGCGCGGATCGAAGCGACTGTATCGCCCTTGTGGCGCTATCGTTTCCGTAGAGTGTTGCCGTGGTGCGCGTCCTGGGATCGACGTACATCGTGATCGCGCTCCAGCCGAGCGGCTGATAAGGCAGGTTCGACGGAAGCGCAGCGGCTCGATTGTTGACGATCTCTTCTCGATTGAGTTTCGCCGTTGTGATCGGTAGCGTGAAAACATAGTCGTTCCCGTGCACGGGTAGGTGGCAACTCGTGCACTCACTCACGAAGCGGGCGTCTTTGCCATAGGGCTTGAGGTCCAGTCCTCTCCAGCGGCCCCAGCCCCAGCCTTCGGTGTCCTTGAACATGCGGGCGTTCTTGACCATCAGTTCGACTTGCACGAACTTGCCCGGATGAATCAATCCGTCGGCGCCAGGTTCCTGTTGCCAGGCGATCTTGGCCAACCGCGCTCCGTCCGGCCATGGAGAGATGTTTCCTGACCGCACTGCGTTCACGGCAACGTCATTGCCAAGAATGAATCGGAATGTATTATTGTCGCCGCGATCTGTCGTGCTGATTGGTTTCCATGTTTCAAAGGTGGCGTCAAACGGGAATCCGTTGAACTCTGGCTGTATCGCCTTCGACGTTAGGGGCGCGACGGCTTCCGGAGCAAAGATCGATGCCGATTCCGTTGCCTTGGTACCGGCAGATCGGATGGCGCTGCTCGGCAGGCCTGACGCCGCTTTCCACGGTGCGAGGTACGCCTTGAGTACCGTTAATTCTTCGGGGGTGACGTTTGCCTCGGGATGCAGCTTCGTGAAGCTTGGCAGAGGCATCGCTCCGAGTTGGATCATATTCACAGCCTCAAAGAGCGTGGCTCTCTGCGCGGCGAGCGGCTTGGCACCGAGCGTCGAGAAGTCGAGATGGTGGCGAGCCGTAAGAACGTCATGGCGCACCAGCCAATATGCCGGTACTACCTCGTCGAACCATGCGAGGCGTCGCTGGTCTGAGTGACAGCTATAGCAGTCTTTCTCCAGGATGTGCCGCACTTCGGGAGGCGCCTGCAGTTCCGCTGCAGCCGGCTTGGCCGGAATGCCGGGGCGTACAAGTTGCATCAACCCAAAAGCGGCGATCCCGCCAGCGACCAATTTGGCTAGCTTTCTCATCGTTTTCCTTCTCCAGACCAGTGCGAACCCAGCACATCGCGTTTGTGCCGCTTGAATCTCACTTGCGGGTTCGACCGCTGCTGCAGATGTAGTTCCGCAATTGCGGCCGGCGAGAAAAAACCAGTGCTCTCAATGAGAAGCGTGATAGAAATGGGGACAGCTTCTCCGTATCGACCTCATTATCGATACTTCAAGGCGCCTTTCGATACTCTGAGTGACTTCGAGTCTAGAGAATACGCTCGTGATCGACCCAGGGAGCTACCATGAAGAAGGTTGCCGATGAAATTCCTGCTTACACCTACGGAACGCCTGCCGTAGACACCTCTCCGGTCTCACTTGACGAGTTGCAGGCGCTCAAAGTGTCCGTTGGCTTTACGGGCGAGGACGAACGCTTCCTGCGCATGGCCGGCGAGGTGCTCGACGGGCAGACAAAGCAGATCGTCGCCCACTGGCGCAGTGGCATTATAGCCAGCATTCCGAACCTCGCGAGGCACTCGCGCACGCCGGAGGGAGAGCCCAACCCGGAGTACCTCGCCAAAAGCAATCTCCGCTTTGAGCAGTGGATTCTGGACACCTGCCTTCGTCCCTACGACCAGGACTGGCTGAATTATCAGCAGGAGATTGCGCTGCGCCACACCAGCGTCAAGAAGAACCAGGCCGACGGCGTCCAATCCACGCCGTATGTTCCCTTTCGAGACGTCGTCGCGTTTACCGCAGTTCTGAACGACACCATCAAGCCTTATCTCTCCAGCAGAGGTCACAGCGATCGCGACGTAGCAGGAATGCACCTGGCCTGGACGCGATCCCTACAGATGCAGATCGCACTCTGGACCAGACCTTATATGGATCTCGCAAAGACAAGCAACGAATGGTAACGAAAAGAGGCGATATGACCGCTGCACCGGCTGAATTGAACATCACGCCGCAAGAGTACGACCTGGTGATCATCGGCAGCGGCGAAGGATCGAAGTTTCTCGCATGGACGCTTGCCAGGCAAGGCCAACGTGTAGCCATGGTCGAGCGCAAATGGATCGGGGGCTCTTGCCCCAACATCGCCTGTCTGCCCAGCAAGAACATCATCCACAGCGCCAAGGTCGCCTCATACTTCGCGCGTGCTGCGGAGTTCGGCATCGAGAGCCGAGGCTATAGCATCGACATGGCCGCGGTTACGGGACGCAAACGCAAGATGGTTAAGGAGCTCGTCGATATTCACATCCGCAACTACGACAGCGCCGGCGTTGACCTCATCCTTGGCCAGGGCCACTTCATCGGCCCCCGACTACTGCAGATCGATATGCTGGACGGCAGCACGCGCCAGGTGCGCGGGAAGAAGGTTGTCATCGGCACCGGCACACGAGCGTCTGTAGACAAAATTCCAGGCCTTGCCGCAGCCAGACCACTCACACACGTCGAAGCGTTGGAACTGGACACGCTTCCCGAGCACCTGCTCGTCCTCGGCGGCGGATACATCGGCCTCGAGTTCGCTCAGGCAATGCGCCGGCTTGGCAGCAGAGTCTCCGTGCTCGAACGCAACGCCAACCTCCTGCATCGTGAAGATCCCGACGTAAGCGCCGGAATCGAGACGCTCTTTCATGATGAAGGTATCGACGTCATACTCAATGCGACCGTCGAACAAGTTTCCGGCGTATCGGGCGAATCCGTAACCATCACCTACATGCAGAACGGTCAGAAGAGGACCACCGAAGGAACGCACATTCTTGTAGCCACCGGGCGCACGCCCAACACCGACGGTCTCGGGCTCGGCATTGCAGGTGTCGAACTAACCGCGAGCGGCTTCATCAAAGTGAACGAGAAGCTCGAGACCACAGCACCCGGCGTTTGGGCCAACGGCGAAGTCGCTGGGAGCCCGCAGTTCACGCACATCGCGTTCGACGATTTCCGCATCCTCCGCGATAACTTCGCCGGTGGCAACCGCGTAACTACAGGCAGACAGGTTCCCTTCGCCCTGTTCACTGACCCTGAGGTTGCCCACATCGGCCTGAGCGAAACGGAAGCCAGGAAGAACAACATCGCGTATCGGCTATTCAAAATCCCCATGGCCGCGGACCTCCGCACCCGCACGCTCTCGGAAACACGCGGGTTCATGAAAGCCCTGGTGGCCGAAGACGACAGCATTCTCGGCTTCACCGTCTTCGGGGTAGACGGTGGAGAGATCATGTCCGCCGTTCAGATCGCGATCATCGGTCGCCTGCCGTATACATCGCTGCGTGAAGCCATTCTGACGCACCCCACATTGATGGAAGGCCTCGTCGTTCTGTTCTCGTCTGCGCCGGTGTCGATCGCAGCGAACTAGCCAGCCCGCTGCAATAAATATCTCAGGCGAAAGGTTCAAATGGAAAGCGATACCTCAACCAACCGAGACCCAACGAGCCGGCGCCAATTTCTTGGCACGGCCACAGCAGTGATCACGGCCGCAGCTCTAGAGTCAGGTTCCGTTACAGCACAGGCACGCTCATCCAGAATCAAGGCGGTAGCTTTCGATGCCTTCGCAATCTTCGATTCGCGCTCCGTCTTCCATCTGGCGGAGCAGCTTCTTCCCGGGCGTGGCGTGGACCTAAGCAACGCGTGGCGCACACGGCAATTTGAGTACACTTGGCTGCGCAATTCGATGCATCAGTATGCAGATTTCTGGCACGTGACGCAGGACGCCCTGAACTACGCAGCGAAACAAATCGGGGTGCAGCTCGAACCGACGCAGAATGAACAACTGATGGCGGCGTTCCTGCATTTGAAGCCATGGCCAGATGCTCCTGCCGTGCTCGAGTCGCTTCAGAAACGGGGCTTTCGTTTGGCGCTTCTGTCGAACATGACCTCGATGATGATGCAATCCTGCGTGAAGACTTCCGGCCTTCAGGCGGTGTTCGAGGTTGAGCTCAGCACCGATCGCGTCAAGGCATTCAAACCCGATCCCGCGGCGTACCGGATGGCGCCTGAAACCTTTCGTATGGAAAAAGATCAAATTGCTTTCGTCGCGTTTGGCGGCTGGGACGCCGCTGGCGCGAAGACGTTTGGTTATCCGACGTACTGGGTCAATCGACTCGGGGCGCCGGTGGAACAACTTGGAGCGTCTGCGGATGCCACCGGTCGTGACCTGTCGTCGTTACCGGCCTTTATAGACACCCTACGAAGAACCTGACGGCGAGAGATAACGTTCCGCGCCTGCCAATCCGCGCAGAAGGAACTCATATGAAGACATACGTTGTGGAAGTTGCGAACGGCCCCTTCCGCGCCGTGGAAGCAGCTACGGCAGAGCCGGGGAGGGGTCAGGCGCTGGTCAGGATCTCTGCCAGCGGCGTCAATCCGCTCGACACCAAGATCCGCGCAGGGCAAGGCGGCCACGCAAAACAACCGCTGCCCGCTGTGCTCGGGCTGGACATGGCTGGCGTCGTTGTCCAGGTCGGCGATGACGTAACCACCGTTAAGCCAGGAGACGAAGTCTTCGGCATGGTAGGTGGTGTAGGGGGCCTGCAGGGAACACTCGCAGAGTTCATCGTCGCCGATGCAGCACTGCTCGCACTCAAACCCAGGGCACTCACCTTCCGCCAGTCTGCCGCCATGCCGCTCGTCACCATCACTGCATGGGAGGGCCTCGTCGATCGGGCCAACGTACACGCCGGGCAAACCGTACTCGTACATGCCGGTGCAGGCGGCGTTGGGTACGCCGCGGCGCAGATCGCTGTCGCGCGCGGCGCAAACGTGTTTACCACCGTCTCAGAGGACAAGCGATCCATCGTCGAAGCTCTCGGTGCGATCGCGATCGATAGAAACACGCCTGTAAACGACTACGTTGCCGAACATACCGGTGGGGAAGGCTTCGACATCGTGTACGACACACTCGGCGGCGTCATCCTCGACGCCTCTTTCCTCGCCGTCAAACGTTACACCGGACGCGTTGTCAGTTGTCTCGGCTGGGGCACGCACGCGCTTGCGCCGCTCTCCTTTCGAGCAGCCACCTACTCCGGCGTGTTCACGCTGCTGCCCCTTTTATCCGGTTCAGGTCGCGCCAATCACGGACATATTCTTCGTGAAGCAGCGAAGCTCGCAGAGAAGAAGCAACTCAAGCCGCTGCTCACAGAACAAGACTTTGGTCAGGATATCGCGGCTGCCTACGAAGCGGTGGCCAAAGGCAGTCGAGGGAAGGTGGTTCTTGAACTTCGCTAGCCAGCAAGTGATTGTGTCCCCGTTGTCGCTCATGTTTCGTAACGCTCAGCGCAATTCGCCCGGACGGATGTTTGCTTAATGCGAGCCGGCCAACCCTCAGAAGGAGAACTCCATGTCTGACGTTCCGAACATTCCACTTACGTCCCATCATTATGTCGAAGCCGATGGAGTCAACGTTTTCTACCGCGAGGCCGGCCCCGCAAACGCTCCCGTCGTCCTTCTGCTCCACGGCTTTCCCACATCATCCTTCCAATATCGCGAACTCATTCCGTGCCTCGCCGACCGCTATCACGTGATCGCTCCCGATCTGCCCGGCTT
Source organism: uncultured Acidobacteriaceae bacterium (assembly GCA_963711525.1). Taxonomy (GTDB): domain Bacteria; phylum Acidobacteriota; class Terriglobia; order Terriglobales; family Acidobacteriaceae; genus PALSA-350. The sequence continues at coordinate 10,759 of CAVQEO010000006.1, forward strand.
CGGCTTCACCGAGGTGCCCGCCGAGCGCATATACGAATACACATTTGACAGCCTGGCAAAAACAATCTTCGCGTTCACCAATGCTCTCAAGCTCACTCATTATGCCATGTACGTCTTCGACTACGGCGCACCCACCGGTTTCCGCCTCGCGCTGATGGGGCCCGAGCGCATCGCCGCCATCATCTCTCAAAACGGCAACGCCTACGAAGAAGGTTTGGGCGACGCCTGGCAGCCATTGCAGCGCTACTGGCGCGAACCCACGCTTGCGCATCGCAACGCGATCCGCGCGGGGCTTGAACCTGGAAGGACTGCGGCACGAGTACTCCGTTGGCATCCCTGATCCAAGCCTCATCAGGCCCGAAGGGCTACACCCTGGACGCAGCTCTGCTAGCCCGCCCCGGCAACATTGACATCCAACTCGACCTCTTTCTTGACTACGCCGACAACGTGAAGCTCTATCCAAAGTTCCAGGAGTATTTTCGGACGGCGAAACCTCCAATGCTGGCCGTATGGGGCAAGTTCGACCCATACTTCATCCCGCCCGGAGCGGAAGCGTTCAAACGCGACAATCCGGAGGCTACAGTGGAGTTCCTCCCCACTGGCCACTTCGCTCTGGAGACTCACCTTCAACAGATTGTCACCAGTGTGCGTGATTTTCTGGCGCGCACAACTGTCCGGTGAGTTCTGCAATTGCTGAGGAGAATGGCCTTTTGGACGTTATCGTAATTTGGCGTCAGGATATAGAGTACAGGGATCGGAGGCTATGGTATGGGGAAAGTATGGTTGGTTACCGGCGCTTCGCGAGGGATTGGCGCTCAGGTCGCGGCTGCGGTGGTGCAACAAGGCGATCCGCCTGATTGCGACAGCGCGCCGCAAGGAGAGCCTCGTAAATTTGGCCCAAAGCGCGGATGTACTTTCCCTCAGTCTTGGACGCCGAACCCCAATGTACTCACTGACCCCGATGAGTACTGGGAATTCGGCCAGTCTTTACAAATCCAATGCACTTGGCCGCAAACCGGCATTTCGTGCAAATGACCCCGACGCCAGCTGCCGGCTTACCAACTCATGTATTGAACCTGATGGCATACGCTACCCGCTGTCAACAGGGACTGGGCGTACGCTTACAAAAACATCAACAACCCCATCCCCTTCTTAAGGGGATGGGCGGTGCGGACACGCTCCTTGATGTCTTTGAGCAGGGCAGCATAGTCAGGCGGTGCTTGAAGCGCTTGGGTCATCGTCTCCTCAAGTGTATGACAACGGCTGACCGTCCTGTGCCGCAGACATTGTGATGTCATCACTTGGACTGAACCTAGTCTGGGTTCGCAATTCGTCTTTCGCGTATTGCCATCGCATCACGGTCCTGCGGCTTTCGAGTAACTTTGCTGGGTAGATCACCTGATCTGGGCTTAGCGTTCTGCCGATCAAGCCGTTGACGGATCGCAAATTGCTTGCATACTGGCTCATTCCTCGGCTATTCCAACGATGGATAAACCGGGAGCCCACCTGTCAGGAAAGGCGACTAGAACGAAGCCGCTGGCGCGGCGGACACTGCCTTGACGTGCAGCTATGAGCGGCAGTGGCTGCGGTAGGTTGATTCACAAGGAAGGAGATCCTTGTGACCAACTTACGCAAGCGGATGCTGGAAGAACTCCAGCGGCGCAACTACTCACCGGCGCACGATCCGTGGCTATCTACGTGCCGTTGAGCAGTTCGCTAAACACTTTGGAAAATCCCCAGACAAGCTGGGGCCAGACGAACTCAGAAGCTATCAGGCCTATCTGCTCACGGAGCGCAAGCTGGCGGTGGGAAGCGTGGTGGGCGCGTGTTGCCGCGTTGCGGTTCTTCTTCGTTCGCACTCTCAAGCGGCGCGAGTTCCGGGAGGAGTTGCCTTATCCGAAGGACCCGAAGGATCGGCGCCGACTACCGACGGTGCTCAGCCTGGACGAGGTCGCCCGGCTTATCGATGCCGCCGGCAACCTCATGCAACGCGCTCTGCTGATGACGCTTTACGGCACGGGCATGCGGCGAGCAGAAGTATCGCTGCTCAAGGTGAGCGACATCGACAGCCGGCGCATGATGATCCGCGTGGAACGTGGCAAGGGCGGCGCCGGTCGCGACATCCCACTCAGCCCGGCTCTGCTGGAGACGTTGCGCGAGTACTGGCGCTGGAAGAAGCCTCGCACCTACCTTTTCCCCAGCAGTACAGGCCACGCGGTCAAGACAAGACCCATCTCGGACAAGATTGTCTGGTACGCATGTAAAGAAGCCGCCCGCTATGCGCGCATCAAGAAGCATGTAACGCCTCACACCCTGCGCCACAGCTGGGCGACTCACTTGCTCGAGGCGGGAACAGACCTGCGCACGATTCAGGTCCTGCTCGGCCATGTGGACCTGGAGACCACTGCCCGGTATCTCCATCTGTCGCAGCGACACCTGCAGACAGTGTCGAATCCGCTGGAGCATTTGCAACTTTCCAGCCTCAGCCAGGCATCCCGCGAGTATCACCGGAAAACAGATAAATGACTCGGCCTCCCGTGGAGGTGGCCGACATCCTTCGCGTCCAGGGCGACTGCTTTCGAGAACAGAACCGCTCCTGGCTTGGCTACCAGCAACTCGGCGTGCTGCGGGCCATCACCAGATGCCGAACAGCTGCGCTCGGAGGCCATCTGGATTCCTGCTCGCGATGTGATCTCCAGGCCATCTCCTATAACTCGTGTCGCAACCGGCACTGCCCGAAGTGTCAGGCACAGGCGCGCCACCGCTGGCTCGCGCGGCGTGAGCAGGACCTGCTCCCCGTGCCCTACTTCCATGTCGTCTTTACTCTGCCTCATGCGTTGAACCCACTCTGTCAGCGATATCCCCGGCTACTCTACGATCTGCTTTTCCGCGCCGCCGCCCAGACCATGCTTGAAGTCGCAGCCGACCCCAGGCATCTCGGAGCCAGGATCGGCTTCCTCAGCATCCTGCACACCTGGGGACAGAACCTGCGCTTGCATCCTCACCTCCACTGCGTCGTTCCCGCAGGCGGTTTCGATCCAAGCTACTCGCGCTGGGTTCATCCCAAGTATGCCTTCTTCCTCCCCGTCAAGGTTCTCAGTCGCGTCTTCCGCGGCAAGTACCTCGCTCTCCTCCAACAGGCGCTCCGTCAGCGCCGCATCGACTATCCTTCAACACTCGTTCGCGCGCTGCTCAAGGACGACTGGGTGGTCTATGCCAAGCCTGCCTTCGGTGATCCTGCGCGCGTGCTGCGCTATCTCGGCCGCTATACCCACCGCGTCGCCATCAGCAACCAGCGCCTGCTCAGCTTCGACGGTCACCGCGTAAGCTTCCGATGGAAAGACTACGCACACGGCAACAAGCAGCGCATCATGACGCTCACCGCAAGCGAGTTCCTGCGCCGATTCTGCCAACATGTGCTGCCCAGAGGCTTCGTTCGCATCCGCCACTTCGGCTATCTCGCCAACGCACGCCGGACCGCTCTCCTCGCGCTCGCTCGCCAGCAGCTTGCTTGCCAGCCTCCACCAAGTTCGCATCTCACCAACTCCCCGTTAGCTGCTTGGCGTTGCCCACGCTGCGGAGCCAACATGCTCATCGGGCCCAACCTCACTGCACAACAACTGGCTTTTCGATGCAAACTTCCCGATACTTCCTGATTCCAGCCCCAGCCAGGGGCTCGCGAAGATGTGGACGCACGTCTCCGGCCACCTGTGTCTTCACTGCGAAGTTGCTGTCCTAGCGAGCCACTCCTGCTTGCAGGAAACTCACGATATCGCTCGTTCCTGGGAGACCTATCTGCCTTCCCACCTTACCCAGCCTGCGTCTTCCAGACTCTTCGCCTTTTCCATGCAGGCAAAATCCGGCAATTAGCTCCATAGCAGCGCCCGCCACTGCCACCGCCTTCCTTCTAGTCTCCTTATCGGAAATGCCTCGGGGCAGCAGCGGGCGGAAAGGATTGGCTGCGAGGACTCGCCCCGAGGCATTTCCGATCAAGGCTAACGACTTTTCGGCCATGTGGGTTGAAGCAGCGAAAAACGCGAAATGGCATTCCTAGGAGTCTGTCGGGCATAGATTTGTGACAGATTCAACAGCTGGCATGTCGCTGTCTGTTTTAGATTCGAAACATGGGCCAGAACTTTTTGCCGGACACAGTCAACCAGACGCTCTTATTTCCCCCTTCGCTTCACGACTGGCTTCCCGAGGGCCATCTGGCGCGGTTTCTGGTGGATGTCGTCGCGGCACTGGATCTGGACGCGATGTACACTTCGTATCGCGAGAAGGATGGTCGCGGCCAAGCGGCCTACGCGCCGGAGATGATGGTTCGCCTTCTGTTGTACGGTTACGCGAGCGGCGTCTATAGTTCGCGCAAGATCGAGACCCGCACCTATGAAGACGTGGCCTTTCGCTATCTGGCCGGCGACCAGCATCCGGATCACGCCACGCTGGCCGAGTTCCGCAAACGGCATCTGAGGGCGTTGGCCGGACTGTTCACGCAGGCGCTGTTGCTGTGCGCCAAGGCCGGCTTGGTCAAGCTGGGCCACGTGGCTATCGATGGGACCAAGATCAAGGCCAACGCCAGCAAGCACAAGGCAATGAGTTACAAGCGCATGACCGAGACCGAGGCGCGTCTGGAACAGGAGATCAAGGAACTTCTGCGTCAGGCCGACGAGACCGATGCGGCCGAGGACGCGCAGTACGGCAAGAAGCGTCGTGGCGATGAGTTGCCGGATGAGCTATCGCGGCGCGAGAGTCGCTTGCAGAAGATCCGCGAAGCCAGGCAGGCACTTGAGGACGAGGCCCGCGAAAAGGCTGAGCACGAACGTGCCGAGGCGGAGAACAAGCTGGCCGAGCGTGCCGAGCAAGAGCAACGCACCGGTAAGAAGAAGCGTGGCCGTAAGCCTGAGACACCTGATCCGGACAAGGCCAGACCTGCCGACAAGGCACAGCGCAACTTCACCGATCCGGAGAGTCGCATCATGCCGGACGGTGCGAACAAGGGCAGCTTCGTGCAGGCCTATAACGCGCAGATTGCGGTTGATTCCGCCGCGCAGGTGATCGTGGCTGCCGCGGTCACGCAGTCGTCTACAGACAGCAAGCAACTGGTGCCGATACTGGCGCAGATCGCGATGAATCTTGAACAGAAGCCCGAGAAAGCCAGCGCCGACGCAGGCTACTTCAGCGAAGCGAATGTAACCGATGCGGCTGTAACCGGGATCGACTTATACGTCGCGACGGGCCGCGATCAACATGGCCACGAGACGACCAGCGGCGATGCGCCTGCGGGTGCGACTCCACGGGCACGGATGCGCCATAAGCTGAGGACCGAGGCCGGACGCGCGGTCTATACGATGCGCAAAGCGATCGTTGAACCGGTCTTCGGACAGATCAAGGAACGACGCGGCTTCCGCCGCTTCAGCCTGCGCGGCAAGCAGAATGTCGGCAATGAGTGGAGACTGGTGTGCGCGGTCAGCAATCTGCTCAAGCTGTTCCGGTCCAAATGGACGCTCGAAACCGCATAAAACTGGCGAAAAACCGGCCATCCAAGCCATAATCACCGATCAAAGGCACGGAATCGTAGAGGACGCCCGACTCCGACGAACAGATCCTGGGCCGCGCTGCTGGCCGACAGGGCCTGCTGTCATCCCAGAATCGCTATGACCGACACACTCCTAGACTCTG
>CAVQEO010000007.1:0-28715 GCA_963711525.1 uncultured Acidobacteriaceae bacterium
GATTGTTTGCCGGCTGGCCAGGTGCGTCAGATCGGGACCGAGGTGCGAACCTGCGATGGTCCCGGCGATGGCGTGACACATCATGCACTCGCTGCGCAGAAACACCTGTTGCCCACGCTGTTCCTGTGCGGTCACCGGGGTCGCGCCTGGACGCAACTGGTCGTTCTCCCACGCCTGAAACTTCTCCTCTGATTCTGCAATCAGATGAAAGCCCATCTCCGCATGTCAGCCGCAGAACTCGGCGCACTGCCCGCGATAGTCTCCCGCACGGTCTGCGCGCAGCCAGAAGGCGGTGTTGTACCCCGGGATCAGGTCGTGTTTGCCTGTGAGGTTGGGAACCCAGAAGGAGTGGATCACATCTCGCGACGCCGTCGTGATCTCTATCGGCACGCCTACGGGGATGTGGATCTCATTCGCCGTAATCACTGTGCGGTCGGCTTCCGTGTTGGGGTACTGCACCTCCCACCACCATTGGTGTCCGATCACGGTGATTGCGATGTGCTTCTGGTTTCCCACCGGTTCACTGGTGATGCGGCCTGCCAGCACACTCGAGATCAGAACAAAAATAGCGTAACGACGGTGGCAGCGGCTGCAATGCTGACGACGCGCGTCGAAATTCTATCCGACGCCGCAGTATCGAGGATGGGTGTTGCGGGATCCGCGTCGCCGCCCGGCCGGCGCGCGATCCCGTAGAGCAGGGCAATCCACACCAGCACGAAGACAGCGATGGCGATGATGAGGATAATGAGCCACAGGTGAGCGACCCGGATCGCGTCAGGTCCGGTGGGGTTGAGCGCGGACTGGTTTCCGCTCAGCGGATTGGAGAACGCGAGCGCGCTGATGTCGGGGAGCCTCATTTTGACACCCTGTAATTGGGGTCGCCGGGTTCAGGTCCCATCGAGCCCTTCGGCTGGAGCTTCGGGCGATTTGCGGGCGCCGGAGCATAATACATATCGTCGCTGCGGCCCGGTTCGCCGCCCTTGCTGTTCAGTCCGCTGAGAGAGCGGACATAGGCAGCGATTTCCCAAATCTGCGCATCGGGGATCTTGCCACGAAACGATGGCATCCCATTAGGGCGTCCTTCGACGATATCGGCGTGAATATTCTGCGGCTGTGAGCCGTAGATCCATTGATCGTCCATGAGGTCGACCCCCATGCCGCCGCCGCCGTTGGCATGGCATCCGCTGCAGTTGTAGGCGCTGAAGAGCGTTCGGCCCTGGGCAACGGCGTATGCGTTCTCGTCGTAGAAACTCATGTCTGGCGTGTTGGGGTTCGTCGTCCCTGGTGTAGGATCGCCCGGATGCAGGCCACTCACGGTGATGCCCTGGGTGGGTGTTTCCCCGGGAGCCGGACCGCGAAAGATGCGCTGTTCGCTGGAACAGCCGCTAATTACTGCCAAGAGCGAAGCAACCATCAAGTTCGCGACAAAGGTCGGGAGTAGACGAAGAGCATGACGACCTGAGCGCCTCATAGTTATTGTCCTGTCTGGGACTGGCTGCGTGCCGCCCCTTCTCCGGCGTTGAGCGCCAGCACCGGAATGTTGTAAGCCTCAAGGATCTGGTGAACTCGCGCGCTCTCCCTGGAGATGGCTTGATTGATTTGCTGAAGAAGGGCGGGCTCGCTTCGGCGAACTCCGATAGCCATCGCGAACGTGAACGGGAGCACTGGAGGATCAACCGCCGGAGTAACCGGCGAAAGCCGGAGACTCGAGCCGCGCCTGCTGTAGTAGCCGGCTATCGGTCCCCACACAATGGCCGCGTCCACTTTGCCCTGCCTCACGGCCGAGACGATGCTGCCGGTGTCTCTGTCCATGTGGTAACCGACAATGTTGCTGCTTAGACCTCGCCGGGCAAGAGCCTGGGCCGGTGGAGCATAGCCGTCACCCAGGATCTGCACCCCGATCTTCATCCTGCGGAGATTCGGATCGTCCAGCGAAGTGATGGCCGGGGAGCTGCGCCTGGTCACGAAGACATAGGTCGACCGATAGAGCGGCTTGCTGATCAGAAGACCATGCACGCCGACGGGGATATCGATCAACACATCGCAGCTGCCCTTATTCACCACTTCGCGGACGAAGCCGCGGCCTTTGCGGGCCCAGTAGAACCGCACAGGACGATGCAGGTCCGCACCGATCACTTCGGCGATCCTGTTCTCGAAGCCAGTCTTCTGGCGATCGGAGAAAGGCGCGTTCTGTGGATCGGCGCAAACCAGCAGCGGCTGCGCCAGGCAGGAAATCGTGCCCGCAAGAAGGTATGCTCCAACTACGGCCGCGGATTTGATGACCGCGATTTTCAGGAACCTAAAGCGAAAAGACATACAGAGTGCCTCCAGCCGTGGTCTTGTTGGGCAGGTCCGTCATGGCTCCGACAAAACCAAGCGCGGCGGTCGGGTCGCGGGAGTCGAGCTGGCCGTCTACGATCGCGCCGGCCCATCCGCCCACACCCGACAGAATTGCTACATATTCCTTGCCGTCCGGCCCGCGATACACAATCGGCTGGCCGATAATGCCGGAGCCTGTCTTGAACTGCCAGAGTTGCTTGCCAGTGTGTGCGTCCACCGCCCGGAACCAGCCTTCCAGCGTCCCGTAGAAGACGACATCCCCGCCCGTCGCGACCGCGCCGCTCCATACCGGGAATTCATCCGGAGTCTGCCAGACGATCTTGCCCTGGACCGGATCGAACGCGGTAAAGAAGCCCGCGTTGCCACCGGGCCCGGCATGCATCTTCACGTTCGCGCCGACATAGGGCGTTCCCTCGATGTAATCGACGGAAACGTCTTCGACATCCATGCATAGATTGTTATGGGGAATGTAGAGCAGCCCGGTGCGCGGTGAGAAAGCCATCGGCGTCCAGTCTTTCGCGCCGGGAGCAGCGGGACAGATATCGCGCACCACGCTTCCGAACTGCGGGTGCTTGGCGGGGACATAGTGGATGTCGCCTGTCTTCAGGTCCACGCCGGTTGAATCGGTGATATTGCCAAAGGGATGCGCCGAGAGCACCTCTCCCGTCTTGCGGTCCATAACGTACATGTAACCATTGCGGTCCGGGTGTACGAGGACCTTGCGCTGTTGACCGTTGATGGGAAGGTCCAGCAGCAAATTTTCATTAATGCCGTCGTAATCGTAAAGATCGTGCGGGTTGTACTGGTACGCCCACACAGCTTCGCCGGTATCGACATCGCGGGCGAAGATGCCTGCGGTCCATTTGTTGTCGCCCGGACGCTCCTCCGCATTCCATGGGCTCGGATTTGCCGTGCCATGGAACAGCAGGTTCGTTTCCGGGTCATACGACATCCATCCCCACATGCCGCCGCCGCTGTGCTGCCATGCGTCGGGCGGCCACGTCTTCACGCCTAAATCGGCGCCCTGATCCTTCTGATAAAACGCGTGGAACCGCGGCCCGATCAGCACGTCCTTGTCAGGACCCGTCGTATAGGCGGTCCAGTCCAGCTTGCCGGTTTTGGTATCGAGCGCCTTCACCCAACCGCGGATACCGAACTCGCCGCCGCTATTTCCGACGATGACTTTGTCCTTTACCACGAGCGGGGCCATCGTCAGGGTTTCGCCCCTCTGGATGTCGGCGACATGGTTGCGCCAGATCGGCTTGCCGGTGTCGGCGTTCAGGGCGATGGTGTTGCCATCCAGAGTGTTGAAGATGAACTCGCCGTCGGTATATACGCCGCCGCGATTCACCCAGTCACAGCATGCGGTGCCTTTGGACGCTGGCGAGGTCTCGGGGTCGAACTTCCACTTCAGAGGTGCTCCCGGCTTCGTCAGGTCAAGTGCGTACACGTAGTTTGGCCACGGCGTCACAATGTACATCGTGTTATTGACCACGATCGGTGCGGCTTCTGCTCCCCGCGTCGTGCCCAACGAGAACGTGAATGCCACCTTCAGGTTCTGCGCGTTTTCTGGCGTGATCTGGTTGAGAGTGGTGTAGCGCGTGCTGGCAAAGTCCTTCGCCGCGCGGGTCCACTGCCCGTCATCGGGAGCCAGCGTGCCGTGATATGTAGGGGAGTTATAGTTCTGCTCCTGCGCGGGAGCATGCACCTCCGAGGACTGCGTTTGCCTGCTCGTGCTGCAGCCGGCCGCGAGGGCTAACACTGTGCCGGCTAGCAGCACGCTTGCGAGATGAGGCAAAGCTGCTGCTGGCACCTGGAGGCGCGTATACTTTCGCTCAGAGTAGATCATCGGAAAGATTAACTCCTGCCCAGCTAAGTCTTAAGGTTGGGCTGCTCTTTATAAGCCGCGCGGATCGAGCACCGACTCCCAATAACCTCGCGGCGATTTGAAGCGAACTTACAGTGGTGTTGACGGTTAGAATTTAAAAGGCCGCTGCCCCTGCTTCTGCAACTGTTTGATCTTGCGCCCCCGTCCCGCCGCTCACTCCGATGGCTCCGATCACCTTGCCGTTTTTCTTGAGCGGGATCCCGCCGGCAAAGATCATCACCTTTCCATTATTGGAGGCGTGAATGCCGAAAAATTGCCCACCGGATTGTGAGTAAGTGGCCAGGTCTTTTGTCGCAATGTCAAAGGCGCGCGAAGTAAATGCTTTCTTGATGGAGATATCAATGCTGCCCAGCCACGCACCATCCATCCGGACGTGGGAAATAAGGTTGGCGCCTTCGTCCGCTACGGCAATATTCATTGGTTGGCCGATTTCCTTCGCCTTTTTCTCCGCCGCCGCAATAACTCTACGGGCATCTTCAAGCTTGATCATTTTCCCTCCATATGTTCGCCGGAAGTTCCGCTTCCGGTCGGGCCTTGATACAAAATGTCTCCGTGTGGACTGGGACTGTTCGGTTCGCCCCATCAGCGCGATGCTCATGGCGCTTAGGGCTACCGTCCGCGCGACCGGATCGTGTGTCGGAATATCCGGTTGCCTTCAGCACCCGACAAGATTGCACGCGGCCTGCCAAAGACACACACTAACCGAGACCACGACAACTGGCTGAAAGCGGTGGGCTTTGCTTTTGTTAGATTGCGGTTCTTTAAGAGAGTGTCGGGATGCTGACACTTCTCTCGACAGGTGTCGAAATCTTCGAACTTTGCCAAGGCATCGATAGCAACTACGAACCGCCACTTGGCGTCACTGCAGACGGAAATTACTCGAGAAGATCAGCGATCCGCTCTAAGCCAAGGTGGGTTCTGCATTCCCTCGCTACGACCTTCTTTCCTGAAGCACCTTTGACCGTTCTTAGCGAGCTACTGTTTCTACTACGCTTAGTTAGTTGGTCTCGGAAAGGTCTCAGCTGACGACGATCTGCAAATCCGACAGTTGCTGACCGATCACCGGTCGCATTTCCTGTCCAGCGACGTCTCACCAATGTAGTACTTCCCGCGAAGCGTTCTCCGCGTTCGAGTTTGGCATGCGTGTTGCACTGAACGAGCCAAGGGAGGATGCCTTGGGTAACTTTCCCAGCGATCATGACGAGTTTTGCAGTTGTTATTAACGCGGCGCAGGAACGACCTTAGGACGAAGATTCGAGTGGATTGGTCTAATTCGTCCTCGGCCGTCCCCAGACCGGCGATCGAAATATGAACCTAATACAAACAATGAAAGGAACAGAGGTAACAGCTTATGGCGGAGAATCACGGAGTAGTTTTCCTTGGCCGGAACAAGGTTGAAGTGCAGTCGATCGATTTCCCAAAGATGCAGAACCCCGCCGGCAAGAAAGTCGAACACGGAGTAATCCTGAAGGTAGTCTCGACCAACATCTGCGGGTCCGATCAACATATGGTTCGCGGCCGGACCACAGCTCCTACCGGAATGGTTCTGGGACATGAGATTACAGGCGAAGTCATCGAATCCGGCGCGGATGTCGAATTCATCCAGAAGGGCGACCTGGTTACGGTTCCCTTCAACGTTGCCTGCGGACGATGCCGCACCTGCCGGGAACAGGAAACCGGAGTCTGTCTCAACGTCAATCCTGGGCGAGCCGGCGGAGCCTACGGCTATGTCGACATGGGCGGATGGGTCGGCGGCCAGGCTGAATATGTCTTTGTTCCTTACGCGGATTTCAATCTGATCAAATTCCCGGACAAGGAGCAGGCTATGGCCAAAATCACGGACCTGACGATGTTGTCGGACATCCTGCCTACTGGCTTTCATGGCGCCGTCACCGCGGGTGTTGGCGTCGGCTCCGTCGTGTATGTTGCCGGTGCCGGACCGGTTGGTCTTGCGGCTGCGGCCGCGGCACAAATTCTCGGCGCTGCGGTCGTCATGATCGGCGATATGAATGTCGATCGCCTCAAGCACGCCGCAAGCGTCGGATTTACGCCTATCGACCTTACGCAAAGTGAGAACCTTGGAGACTTGATAGCGAATGCCGTTGGCAAGCCCGAGGTTGACTCCGCAATCGACGCCGTCGGATTCGAAGCCAAAGCACAGGGCAAGAGTGGCGAAGAAGCTCCCGCCACAGTGCTCAACTCGCTAATGACGATTGTCCGCGCCGCTGGAGCCATCGGCATACCTGGGCTTTATGTCACAGAAGATCCGGGAGCAAAGGACGATGCAAGCAAGACCGGTAACCTGAAGATTCGCTTCGGGCTCGGATGGGCGAAGTCGCACCGCTTCTATACCGGCCAGACCCCAGTGCTGAAGTACAACCGGCAGCTCATGCAGGCTATCCTGCACGACCGCCTGCCGATTGCGAAAATCGTCAACGCGACGGTGATCCCTCTTAAGGATGCGCCCAAGGGCTATGCTGATTTCGATTCCGGCGTCGCCAAGAAGTTCGTTCTCGACCCGAACGGACTGCTGACGAAGGCTTCCTGAAAGTTAACCGGCGCAGGGAGGAGCCCCGCTCTCATGCGGTTTCGTAATTACTGTGGTCTCAAAAGGACCGCGAGGAGTGGTTTTCCTTGGGAGAAAACCACTCCTCGCGACTGTTGGAAGGGCTCCGGACGCACAGAAACGGTTTTCCAGTTATCGAGATTTTCTCCACTTCGAGTCCTGATTCTCCAGCCACGGTCGTGGCGATCATCATGCAGGTTTCTTCGACGAGGAGTATTTCGGTCTCAAAGCGGCAAGCGACTTAGGTATAGGAGCAACCTTGCAATGGCGTCAAGCACAGCCAGAGGCAGTATAACGATGACAATAGAAGCAGGGGCTGATTTAGTGGAGGGAGTGCTGCCCCGATCTCCAGCGGGATTGAGCGTACTCGCTGGCTATTGGGCACTTACTAAGCCAGACATAAATTTTCTGATTGGGATCACCGTATTCGCGGGTTTCTGCCTTGGTCGGCCAACCGCATCTTCAAGCTTTCCCATAGGTCTGCTCATCAACTCGCTCTTGGGGACCATGCTGGTCGCCGGCGGCTCCGGAGCTCTCAACCAATATATCGAGCGACACTTCGATGCTCAGATGCGCCGCACCGCTCGCAGACCTCTGGCAGCGGGCAAGGTAGAACCACACCATGCTCTCTGTTTCGGAATACTGCTTTCCGGTATTGGGGCGCTTTACCTTGCCTTCCTCGTCAATATGCTTGCTAGCCTGATCGCTATTGCCACGCTGATTTGCTACTTGGTGCTGTATACTCCGCTCAAACGAAAGACTCCACTCTGCACCCTTGTGGGCGCTCTTGCTGGAGCGACGCCACCGCTTATTGGTTGGGCTGCAGCTTCGGGAGGATTGAGTTCGGGTGCGTGGATACTCTACGCGATGCTCTTCCTGTGGCAGTTCCCGCATTTTATGGCCATCGCGTGGATGTATCGCGACGATTACGACCGCGCTGGATACCTAGTTCTTCCACGGGGGAAGGGGGCGAGTCGTTTCATGGCTTGGCAGAGCCTGCTAGCGCTCGTTGTCTTGATTCCGCTTAGCTTGATCCCGACGCTGATTGGGTATGCAGGGCTCACTTATGCGGTGGCAGCCTTGTTTCTAGATTGTGGCTTTCTGTATTGGGCAGTTCGCCTGATTCTCGAGAAATCGAACTTTGTCGCACGCCGGCTTCTGACTGCTTCAATCATCTACCTGCCAATAATTCTCCTAATCATGCTGCTTGACAAGAATAGATAAGGGCGAAAACTGCGCTCCATCGAATTTTCCAGAGATGGTCCATTACACCGATTGCCGGATGTCGATCGGTGTTACTGCAATTGTGGTACTCGGGCAGGCACCTCGCCTGCGGGTTCCCTCGGTTCCGCGCTGCCGTGGAGGACAGGCCTGTAAATTCCCAGCTTCTGCATCTTGCAGATCAGCGTCGTGCGCTTCAGGCCAAGTTTAGCCGCTGCACCGTTCGGGCCGCCGATCACCCAAGCGGTTCTTTCAAGTGTCTGCAGAATCGCGGCGCGTTCGGAGTCTTTAAGAGTAGAGCCCGCCGGAGAAACAGCTACACGCTGAGTAACAACGGGCGGCAACGGATTGGGAAGTACCCCAAAGTTGGAAAGGATCACCGCGCGTTCGACCAGGTTCTGCAGCTCGCGGATATTGCCCGGCCAATGGTACGAGCTGAGTGCAGACATGGTTTCGGGAGCAATGTGCTTGATTTGCCTGTCCAAGCGGCGGCCGAGAATTTCGACAAAATGGGTCACCAGCGCAGGGATGTCTTCCGGGCGCGCCCGTAAAGGTGGCAGCAGGAGCGGAAACACATTGAGACGGTAGTAGAGATCACTACGAAACTCGTTTCGCTTTACCATCTCTGCCAGATCTCGGTTAGTCGCAGCGACCAACCGAACGTCTACTTTGTGAGTCCGAGTACTGCCCAGGCGCTCGAACTCCTGTTCCTGCAATACGCGTAAAAGTTTGGGCTGCAATGCCGGCGGAATATCGCCGACCTCGTCCAGGAAAAGCGTGCCCTTGTCGGCCATCTCAAAGCGGCCAATCTTTTGCGCTATGGCTCCGGTGAACGCGCCCCTCTCGTGACCAAAAAGCTCACTTTCCAGCAGATCGAGCGGGATGGCAGCGCAATTCAACTTTATGAACGCACGCCCGCATCGCGAGCTGAGATTGTGAATTGCGCGCGCGATCAACTCCTTGCCGGTGCCTGTCTCTCCCTCGATAAGAACAGTGGAACCCGTAGGCGCCACCCGTTCGACTTGTTCAAGCACCGCTTCCAGCGCAGAACTCTTACCTATGATCTGTTCAAATCTGCGCCGATCTTGTACCTCGTCACCGCACCCGGACCTTCCGAAGGCTTCCACAGTACATCTCCTGTCTGTCGCGTTCACAGTTCCCTATCGGGTTTAGCTCTCCAGCGCCGCGCGAACACTCTCGAGGAGAGCCTCATCATCGAACGGTTTTGTCAGGAACTCCACTGCCCCTGCTCTCATCGCCTGCATCCGCATCTTCGCGTCGCCGTGGGCGGTTATAAAGATGGTCGGAATTCTGCAGTTGTCCGCATTCAGCTGCGCCTGCAGTTCCAGACCAGACATTCCCGGCATGCGGATATCCGTGATCAGGCAAGCCGTGTCGTGCTGATGGCCCGACCTCAGAAAATCGTCTGCCGACGCAAACGCTTGCGCCAGCAAGCCAGCTGACTTCAGCAGGCCCAGCAATGCGGTGCGCATCAAATCATCGTCGTCGACAATCGCGACCATTTTGGCTTTCCCTTGAATCGCCATGGGAGGACGTTAGCGTGACGCCAACCCTTGCGCAATCATACTTAGATATGTAAGCCCCACGGGAATATCCGCAATTGCTCGACTTCAGTTGACGCGTCGACATCATCTTGCAACCTGGTCATCGGACCCGGGCTCTCCGAAGAAATCTCCTCTCTGTCACGATCCCGGTTCCTTCGCGGTTTAGGTCACCATTGCCGCCCGAACACTCTTGAGCAGAACCTCATCGTCAAACGGTTTTGCCAAGAAGTCCATTGCTCCTGCTCTGATCGCCTGCATCCGCATCTCCGCGTCGCCATGTGCGGTTATAAAGATGGTGGGAATCCTGCAGTGGTCTCCATTCAGTCTCGCCTGTAATTCCAGGCCGGATAATCCCGGCATGCGGATATCCGTGATCAGGCAAGCTGCGTCGTGCTGATGGCCCGACCCCAGGAATTCCTCTGCCGATGCAAAGGCTTGCGTTGGCAAGCCCGCCGACTTCAACAGACCCTGCAGTGCTGCGCGCATCAAATCATCGTCATCGACAATCGCAACCACTTTGGCCTTCCCTTGAATCGGCATGGTAGAACGTTAGCGTGAAGCCAACCCCCGCGCAATCATACTTAGGTATGTAAGCTCCGCGGTGGTTACTCCATTGGGATGGAGAGAACTGCAGATCCCGCCGCCGGTGCGCTCCGGTTCCACGGCAAGCCGGGACAGGCGGGATGACAAAGTGTAGGGTAGTTGCTTGAGTCAGGGCTGAGAGTGGAATGGCGATCTACTGAGCTCGGGATGGCCCAACAATTGCACTGAACCAGTTCAAATGCCTCGATCCTCCCGAGGGCTGAGGGGTCGGCCGAGGCACTAACGTTGGACCGCGCTTCACCACTGCCAAGGAGCGTCTGAAATGTTATTTGCACCGCTTCGGCGTGCGCGACAGACCCCTAGAGGTGTCTGTCGAAATCTCGACACCGACCGGCTGACTGTTGGACACATCGATCTTGTTACGTGGTACGTACGATTCAAGTTGTTTGGGACCCTGGGCTTCTTGCGCTCTGCAGATGGTGTCAACGCTCTCGATTGATCAGCGGCGCCAACCTGCAGCAGTTGCCCGGCTAGCTTTAGAAATTTCACCTCGGCGCCGCATCGCGAACAGTCGAGGCAGGAGGCCCTTCCTTGAGGCTCGGTTGCGAGCGCTCCATCTTCCTGATGGCAGCAGTCTTGATCGCTGGATCGGCCACAGCGTTTCCGCAAACGGAGACGACCGCCGATCTCAGCACGCCGGGTCAAGCCATCCCCGGAACCAATGGGGTGAGTCCGTTCGCAGCCAGCGTGCCGGCGAAGCTCGTTCCGGGCATCTTGCCGCTTTCGTTGCGGGATTCGATCGACCGCGGATTGAAACAGAATCTCGGCCTGCTGCTTTCCAATGCAGACATTCGCGCAGCCCGAGGACAAAGGTGGGTGCAGTTAAGCGCTCTGCTGCCACACGTGACCGCAGCTCCTTATATCGCCGAGTCGGAAATTAATATCGACGAGATCGGTTTCGCCGGCCTGGGAAACCGTTTGGCTATCTCATCCTCCATTGGCCCTTACTCATACTTTGACGCGCGTGGCTCGGTGACTCAGACCCTATTCGATTGGAAGTCAATTAACGCTACCCGCGCGGCTAGCCAGAGTGTCAAATCCACCATCTATACCTTGAAGGACGCTCGCGATCTGGTTGTGCTGGCCGTCGGCTATAGTTATTTGCGAGCCATCGCTGACGCAGCCCGCATTGAAACCGCAGAAGCCCAGGTCGAGACAGGCCAGGCGCTCTACAATCAGGCGGCAGACCAGGTGAACGCCGGCACTTCGCCACAAATCGACGCCCTGCGCGCCAAGGTTGAGCTCCAGACCCGGCAGCAACAGTTGATCCAGGCGAGGAACAACTTCGCCATCCAAAAGCTGACCCTGGGCCGCGTGATCGGCTTGGCTCCCGGGCAGGAATTCGAACTGACAGACAAGTCGCCGTACCAGCCGCTCGAAGACATCACCGTCGATGAAGCGCTACAACGCGCCTATACTTCGCGCTCCGATTACCAGGCGGCGATGAGCGACGTGCGCGCCGCCGAATTCTCACGGAAATCTGCACTGGCCGGCTATCTCCCGTCACTCTCTTTCAACGGGGACTACGGCGCGGGAGGGGCGCATCCCTCGAATGCAACCCAGGTATTCGACCTGCGCGGAACCCTGTCGATTCCGATTTTTCAGGGCGGTAGTGTTCACGGTGACGTATTGCAGGCGGATGCGAGACTTGAGCAAAGCCGCGAGCGCCTGGACAATCTGCGCGCCCAAATCGACTCTGACGTGCGCACCGCACTGCTCAACCTGCAGTCGTCGGCGGACCTGGTGAACGTGGCGCGGAGCAACATTCATTTGTCGGAAGAGACGCTAACCCAGTCGCGCGATCGCTTCACCGCGGGAGTTACCGATACCGTCGAGGTTGTGCAATCGCAAGAGACAGTGGCCAGCGCGCACGAGCAATATATATCGAGCCTATACAACTACAATTACGCAAAAATTTCCCTGGCTCGCGCCCTCGGAGTTGCGGAACAGGGCGTCAAAGAATACTTCAAAGGAAAATGAACATGGCGGAAAATGCACCTCCTTCGCTGCCTGACACAAACCCGGAATCTCCGGGTGAGCCATCGAACTTCCCCGAAGCGGAGAATGAGCTGCCCGTGCCTCGAGCTTCCAGGCGGCGCAGAAAACTGGCGATTCTCTCCGTCCTTGTGGTGGTCTTGGTGATTGCCGGCGTGGTCGCGTGGCGCTACTTCAGTAGCTACGAATCGACCGACGATGCGCAGGCGGATGTTCACCTCTATCCGGTCAGCGCGCGTGTTTCCGGCTACGTCGTGCGGGTCAACGTGGATGACAACCAGTGGGTCGAGAAAGGGACGGTGCTGGTGGAGATAGATCCCACAGACTATGAGGTTGCGGTCGCGCAGGCGAAAGCAAATCTCGCGAGCGCGGAAGGCACGGCCGAATCCCTGCACATCACGGTACCCATTACTTCGGTGAACACGTCGAGCCAACTACAGTTCACCGCCTCCGGCATCGAAGACGCCAACGCCGGGATCATCGCAGCCGAGAGGCAGGTCGCCGCCGCCCATGCCCAAGTGGAATCGGCCCAGGCCATCGATGTGAAAGCGCAAGACGATCTCCACCGCTACAAGCTACTGGTCGACAAGAAAGAAGTAGCGGACCAGGTCTACGATCAGGCATTAGCCGCGGCTAGGTCCAGCACCGCGGCCTTGGCATCCGACGCCGCCAATGAATCTGCCGCGAACGAATTCGTCAAACAGGCACGGAGCCGCCTGGCGCAAGCCGACGCGAACCACCAATATGCGCAAACCGGTTCAGAGCAAGTATCGTCGACCCGGGCGCGGGTGCGGGCGGCCGTCGCCGACGTCGAGGAAAAACGGGCCTTACTCCAGCAGGCGCAACTCAATCTTCAATACACAAAAATCGTTGCCCCGGTCAGCGGTGAAGTTAATAAAACAGTAGTCGTTGGGATGAACGTGCAGAACGGGCAGCAACTCCTCACCGTGGTGCCACTGGATCAAGTGTGGGTCACTGCCAACTTTAAAGAGACGCAACTCAGGCACATGCGCGTAGGCCAGAAAGCGAACATCCATGTGGATTCGAGCGGCCAGACATACAAAGGCCATGTGGACAGCATTGCCGGAGCTACGGGACCGCTCTTCAGCTTACTTCCGCCGGAGAATGCCACCGGAAACTACGTCAAGATTGTGCAGAGGATCCCGGTCAAGATCGTTCTCGATCCGGGCGAGGACCAGGATCGCCGGCTGCGGCCGGGCATGAACGTGGAACCGGACGTGTACCTGCAATGAGTTCCGCTGCCCTCACCATCGACCAGGACGTCTGGCGGCCGAAGTTCAATCCCTGGCTGATTGCTGTGGTGGTTGCCCTGGCCGCCTTCATGGAGGTCCTGGACACCAGCATCGCTAATGTGGCCCTGCCGTATATGGCCGGGAATCTGGGCGCAAGCAACGACCAAAGTACCTGGGTGTTGACCTCTTACCTGGTCTCGAATGCGATCATCCTGCCCATCAGCGGCTGGCTCGCAGGCGCCTTAGGACGCAAGCGGTTTTTCATGGCCTGTTTGGGGATCTTTACGCTGAGTTCCCTGCTTTGCGGTATCGCGCCCAATCTCGGACTTCTCCTGCTCTTCCGGGTATTGCAGGGCGGCGGCGGCGGCGGCCTGCAGCCGATGGCTCAAGCCATTCTGGCGGATAGCTTTCCACCGCAGCAGCGAGGGCTGGCGTTCGCCCTGTACGGCATCACGGCCATCCTGGCGCCTACCGTTGGACCAACCCTGGGCGGGTGGATCACCTTCAACTATTCCTGGCGGTGGATTTTCTTCATCAATCTCCCCGTCGGCGTGGTCACCTGGTTTCTGGTGCGGCGCTTTGTCGAAGACCCTCCCTACTTAAGTCGCGTCAAAGCAGCCGGGGTCAAGCTGGACTACATCGGCATCGCTCTGCTTACTCTGGGTATCGGCGCGTTGCAGGTGTCGCTCGACAGGGGCCAGGAAGATGATTGGTTCGGCTCGCGATTTATCACCACTTTAGTCGTCGTCGCAACTGTGTGCCTGATCTCCCTGGTTATCTGGGAATGGTTTCAAAAGGCCCCGCTGATCGATGTGCGGATGTTCAAGACATTTAACTTCGCCAGTTCCAGCCTGATGATGTTCACCCTGGGAATCCTGTTGTTCAGCGCCCTGGTCCTGATGCCGCAGTTCCTGCAAACGCTTTTGGGATACACCTCTGAGCTGGCTGGGTTTGCTCTATCGGCGGGAGGCCTGGTTTTGCTGTGTGAAATGCCCATCATGGGCCAACTGACAACCAAGTTCCAGGCGCGCTACCTGATCGCTTTCGGTTGGTTCGCCCTGTCCGTTGCCATGTTCTATTCCACCCGGCGGATTGACTTGCTGATCAGCCTCGATGCCGCCGTGTGGCTGCGCATTGCGCAGGTGATCGGCTTGGGATTTCTGTTCGTGCCCATCACGCTGGTGGCTTACGTCGGAATTCCCGCGGAGAAGAACAACGCGGTCGCCGGAATCATTAATTTCATGCGCAATATGGGGAGCAGTGTGGGAACGTCGTTAGTCACCACGATGATTGCCCGGCGCTCGCAATTCCACCAGGCGAGGCTGGTGCAGAACGCCAGGGTCGACAACCCGAATTTCGTGAAAGCGGCCAACGCTCTCAGTGGGCATTTGGCCAGCGCCGGCTTGGGCAGCTACCGGGGACACCTGCAGGCTTACGACCGCATCTACCAATCCCTGCAAGCGCAGGCGGCAAGCCTGGCATACGTCGATATTTTTAAGGTGCTTGCTGTGGGGGCGGCAATCATGTTTGTTCTGGCCTTTGTTTTGCGGAAGAATGATCCCGGGGGCGGGGGGCATGTGATAGTGGAATGAAGCGCAGCGCAGTAAAACGTTTGTACCCTAAGGTTACTTCGACCACAATGATCACAACTGTCACCATCGAACGCGAATACGGATGCGGCGGGGGCGAAATCGCTCAACTCGTTTCTAACCACCTGGGTTGGAGGCTTTGGGATCAATTGCTGACGGAAGAGATCGCGAGGCTGGCTGAATGTCCCAAGGCTGTTGTCCAATCTCGCGAGGAACGAACGGATCCTCTGTACTACCGGCTCTTGAAATCGTTCTTGCGCGGGAGTTATGAAGGAAGCCTCAATGCGTACAAGCTCAACCTGGTCGACTCCGAAAGCATTTTTAAAATCACAGAACGTGTCGTTCAGCACGTCGCGAAAAAAGGAAACTCCGTCATCGTCGGAAGGGGCTCGCAGCAGTTTCTCAGGAACCGGCCGGACACGTTGCGGGTGTTTCTTTATGCTCCCAGAGAAGACAAACTGCGGCGGCTGGTGGCCCGAGGCAAAACCCGGAAAGATGCCGAACAGCTGGTAGATACGGTTGATCGGGAACGCACCGATTTCATAAAGAAGTATTTCCACGTCGAATGGCCTGACCGCGCCGTTTATCACACCATGATTAATACTGCGATCGGCGAGCAGGCGGTCCTCGAAACGATTCTGGATCTTGCGAAAACCCTCGATGCAGGAGTCACTGCTGCTACCCGCGCAAAATAGATCTTTCCTTAGGTCCGGCTCCAGGTTGAAAGGGCAAATTCCACTGGAGGATCGCGAGTGGCCCCAGCCAAAGCTAAAGCTTCGCAGCCATTCGGACCAGTTCCGCTAGTGATTCAGCACGCATCTTCCGCATCACATGCCCACGCTGCATCTTCACCGTGATTTCACTGGTCCCGAGTTCGTAGGCTATTTGTTTATTGAGCATGCCTGAAACCACAAGACCCATCACCTGGCGCTCACGCGCTGTGAGCGACTGATAACGCTGGCGCAACTCCGTAAGCTCACTCTGCTGTTGACGCGCTACCCGATCGCGATCCAAAGCCTGGTGAATCGCATTGATCAGGTCTTCGTCCTGAAAGGGCTTAGTCAGGAACTCCAGCGCACCGGATTTCATGGCCTTTACCGTCATCGGAATATCTCCATGACCGGTGATGAAGATGATGGGAATGCGAATGCCGGCAGCCGCCAACTCCCTTTGGAAATCCAGACCGCTCGTCCCCGGGAGTTCCACGTCTAAAATAAGGCAACTCGGACCATCCGGTCGCTGCCTGCAGAGGAACTCTTGCGGCGTTCCAAACGTTTCGGCCTTCAGGCCCACCGACTTCAGCATGCCCTGAATAGCCGCACGAACCAAATCGTCATCATCAATGACGAATACCGTCGCGATCATCCGTAGTCGTCATTGATGTACCTGGGTGTTAGCGGATAGCGTGAAATAAAAGTGGGCGCCGCGCGGAGAGTTAGCGGCAGCCCACAGGCGGCCACCATGCGATTCTACAATCGAGCGGCTGATTCGGAGCCCCATGCCGGTGCCGTGAGATTTGGTGGTAAAAAACGCATTGAAGATCTGGTCCGCCCGCTGCGGGGGCAGACCTACGCCGGTATCGCTGACTGACACCAGAAGCTGATCGGTTTCCGTTCGCTGCGACTGGATGGCGAGCTCGCGTCTCCCTTCCACGTCCTTCATCGCATCGATGCTATTGACCATAAGGTTCATCAGTACCTGTGGCAATTGCACCCGATCCCCCATGACTTGCGGAAGATCTGCGGCCAAGTCCGTCCGGACCGATATGTTGTAGCGAATGGCCTCGCTGCGCAGCAGAACGACCATCTCTCCGATGACTTCGTTTACATCAACCAATTCCCGCTCCGGAGTTCCCTTGTTGAAGAGCAGGCGGATCCGGCTGATGATTTCCGCCGCAAGCGTTGCGTCCTTCACCACTCGCAGGGCAGCCTCGCGCGCCTCTTCCATATCCGGGTGATCGCGGGCAAGCCATCGCACGCAGGTATTGGCGTCTGTGACGGCGGCGGCAATCGGCTGTTTTACTTCGTGCGCCAGAGAGGCAGTCAGTTCTCCCATGGTGGTGACCCGGTTGACGTGCCCCAGGTCCAGCTGTGCCTGGCGCAGCTGCTCTTCGGCCCGCTTCCGGTCTTCGATCTCGATACCAGTTCCATACCACTTGAGGATGGTGCCCGATTCGTCGCGCAGCGGCACGTCACGGATCAGCAACCAGCGATAATTCCCATTCGCCATCCGAACCCGTACTTCGCTCTCCAACGGTTCCCCAGCCGCCAGGGATGCGCGCCGCTCGTCAATGAACTTCGCGCGGTCATCGCGATGCACTATGGACTCCCAACCCCGGCGTAGCAGGTCTTCCAGGGTTAGACCCGTAGATTCCAGCGATCGTTTGTTGATGAAATCTACGGCGCCGTCAGGCGTGGTGCTCCAGACATGCGCCGGGATTGTGTCGATGACCCCCCGAAGTCGATCTTCGTTGTGTTGCAGGTCAGAATAGAGGCGGGCATTCTGCAGCGAAATGGCGGCTTGCGAAGCCAGCAGCTCCAGCACCGTCACTCGGTCTGATGTGAAGGCGTGGGGAGTCAGATTATTCTCGAGATAGAGAGCGCCGACAAGCCTCGCCTGCTGGACGATGGGCAGGCATAAGACCGATCTGGGTCGCTTCCGCCGCACATACTCGTCCTCCGAACACAAATTTGCGACCAACGCATCATCAAGAACCACGCGCTCCCCTGTCCGGAGCACATAGTGAAGCGCGGACTGCGGAAGGTCCGATGACGTGACCGCCATTTGGCGAACGGTGACATCCACCCTGCCGTGGCCGGTGGCGGCCTGTGCCTCGATCTGCGGCTCGTCACCCCGCAGAAGGATGAGCAGCCCCCGCTCGGCCCCGGCATGCTCAACCGCGATTCGCATGAGTCTCTCGATCAGCTTGGCGAGGACAATCTCGCTCGAGAGCGCGTGCGAGGCCTTGATTACTGTCTCGACGTCCAACTCCCTAGCCGGCGTGCCGGTCGTGGCCGCGGAGGAGGTGGGAGTTCGCTCCTGGTGGAGGTGCGGGTGGAGCGTATCGAGCTGCTTCACCTTGCCGAGCGCGCCCCAGCGCTGGTAGCAGTTCCGCGCGTTGCGCAGATATGCGTGGGCAATCGTCTCGAAGCCCCGCCCCTGGTAGAACCGCGCGGCGGCTTCATCGGCCAGCGCTTCGTTCTGTACGAAGCCGCGACTCACGGGCCGACTCAATGGCCTGCTCGTACAGCTGCATCGCATCCAGCGACCGGCCTTCAATGCGCGCCATCTCGGCGGCTACCAGCGCTGCACGGTTGGCGAAATTCTCGGGGCAATTCTCCGCCCACACCTGGAGCTGCTTGTGGTGCGCGGACAGCGCCTCCAAATGCTGATGCCGATCGCTGATAGGCGCCGCGTCGTGCTGTACTGCCCGCGCGAGCGCGCCATAAAAATGATATTCAGCCATCTCGAAGAACGACGGCGACGTCCAGAGAAGCTTTTGCGCCTTCGATGCTGCATCGAGAGCGCTAGCGTAATCATTCGCGTAGACACGTGCTTGCAGCTTGCGGATCCAATACCAGCATTCCGGGAGCGCCAGACGTGGATCACTCTGCAAATGATGCTCGAACCGGCTCTCGTCGAAGCGTTGATCGTTGAAGGAGCCGAATTCGGGCGTCAGGCCACGCAAAGTCCGGATCAGACCGAGCTGGGCGGCGATAATGTCGATAACGAGACCGAACTGCGCTTTCCGCGCGAATTCGAGCCCGTTCTCGGCTTCTCTCTGCACGTCGCCTAGCGGATCTCCGCACGCAAGGAGATTGGTGTTCAGGTTGTTACAGCTATAGGCCGCAAATGTGAGGTCGCCGATTTTGGTTGCGGCATCGAAGGCGCGACGCACCAATTCCCGGCCGGTTCGGATGTGCCTCGTCCAGGGCATGACAAGATTCCCAAAGGACATGTAGGCGCGAGCCTGATAGCGACGCAGTCCACGCTTCTCCACCAGCTCGTAGCCGAGCCTGCCGAATCGGAATCCGGCCCCATAGTCGGCAAAGTGGGGCCCAAGAATCATACCAAGCCAGACATAAGCGAAGCACGATCCGTCACTGTTTCCATATTCGAGGCTGAGATTGACCATCCGGCAAATCACGAGTGCGAGCAGGTTCTCGTCCGTAAACAATGCCGGCGTCACGACCTCGGTTAGAACATCGAGGCTCGCGCGAGATTCCGGATCGTTCATCAACGGCAAGTCAATCAGTTCCTCGATCGAACGGCTCCCCAGCTGCTGCCAGATCCGCTCGTATTCTTGCCTGACCTCGTCATGGGTGGGATGCGGCGGCCAGTGGACGCCTCTGCGGGCGTTGATATTCGAGGCACACCGCTACACCTTGGTCGCTCCGATCGAGGGTTGTGTAAAGCGTCAGGCGCAAACACGCAACGGCGGCAATGTCGACCAGGTTCCTGGCGCAGAGTGAAAGTCCGGTAAGCCGCTCTTCCGCAGCCGCCAGGTCTGCGGTCAGCAACTCGCACTCAGCCCGGTGGTACTCGAGCTGAAAGGTGAGATCGTATCGCTGCTCCCAACTGTCATTTGCCAGCAACGCGCGGCCGGCAACGAGATAATTCAGCGCCGACGCGTAGGCTGTTGAAGTCTTGGCCCGCTTGCCCGCAATCAGATTGAGCTCGGCGACCCGCTCGCGTTCCTCCTGCAAACTGATCAATGCGATTCCGCGGTCGAGCTGGTTCACGATCTCAAATACCTTCTCCTCGATATCGTCCGGCGCCGTACGCGACGTGAGCACACGACCGATCCGAAGGTGTTCCGCCGCGCGCTCGTTTTCGGGGATGAGCGCATAGGCCGCTTCCTGAACACGGTCGTGGAGGAACGCATAGGAGCCGTCCCGGCGCAGGACGAGCCCGGCGCGGGCTGCCTCCCAGAGGGCGGTGTGGATCTTGTCTTCTGATTTCCCGTGAACCAAAGTCAGGGTGGCGAATTCGACCACATTCCCGAGACAGGCGAGTTGCTTGAGTGCGTCTTGCGTCGTGTTCGACAATCGCTTCAGCTTCCCGACCATGAGATCCACCACATTGTCGGTGTAGCCCTTGGCGCGGATCCGATTCATCTCCCATCGCCAGGCCCGCGTGGCTGAATCGAACGCGAGCAGCCCTTCCTCGGCCAGCGCGGTGAGGAACTGGATGACGAAGAACGGATTCCCGCCGGTCTTTTCGTGCAATAGCTGCGCCAGCGGATAGGCAGTATCCCGCTCGCAGTGCATGGCATCGGCAACGAGCCGGCTGACGTCCTCCAGCGTGAGCGGCGTCAACACGATCTCCTCTATCCGCGCTCCCGCCTCGCGGATCGCCACTAGCGTTCGCATGAGCGGGTGAGACAAATCGACTTCGTTGTCACGGTAGGCCCCGACCAGCATCAGGTGCCGCACATCGCGATCGCTAGTCAGGTGCTCCAGCAGCTCAAGAGTCGCCGCGTCCAGCCATTGCAGATCGTCGAGGAACAACGCAAGCGGATGCTCCGGCCGGGCGAACGTGCCGAGAAATCTCCGCAACACCAACTGGAAACGGTTCTGCGCGTCTTGCGGCGGCAAATCGGGAACCGGCGGCTGTTTTCCGATGATGAACTCAACCTCCGGAATGAGGTTGACCATAAGCTGGCCGTTCGGGCCCACCGCTTCCAGAATGGCCTGCCGCCACTCGGCAACATCCCCTTCGCTTTTCACCAGAATCTGGCGGACCAATGCCTGGAACGCCTGTGCCAGGGTTGCGTACGGAATATCGCGCTTGTACTGGTCGAACTTGCCGGAGGCGAAGAGGCCGCGCGGCGGAACGAGCGCCTTGTGCAGCTCGTTGACTACCGACGATTTGCCAATCCCGGAATAACCGGAGACGAGCACAAGCTCGGGTGTGCCGCGGGTCACGACCCGGTCGAAGGCCGCGAGCAGCGCGTCTATCTCGGCCTCCCGCCCGTAGAGCTTCTCGGGGATCAGCAAGCGGTCCGACACATCGTGCGCGCCCAGCGGGAACGCGTCGACGCGGCCATGCAACTCCCACTCCGCCAAGCACCGCCGAAGATCGGCCTCCAGGCCGGAGGCGGTCTGGTAGCGCTCCTCAGCGTTCTTAGCGAGCAGCTTCACGATCAGATTCGAAAGCAGCTCAGGAACACCGGCGCGTTCAACAGGCGGCGCCGGCCGGCGCGCAATGTGACAGTGCACCCACTCCAGCGAGTCGACCGCAGCAAACGGCAGAGTGCGCGTCAGCATCTGGTACAGGCTGACGCCCAGAGAGTAGAGGTCGCTACGAGCATCCATCGAACGGTTCATGCGTCCGGTTTGCTCGGGCGCCATATAGGCGAGTGTGCCGGCAATGATCTCTGGCGGCGCTGGCGCCTGGCGTTCCTGGGGAAGCTGGGACGCGATTCCGAAGCCCGTGAGCCACACGTTACAGCTGCCGTCCATCAGCACATTTGCAGGCTTGATGTCCTTGTGAATGAGGCCACGGCGGTGAACCTGGCCGATTGCGGACGCCAGGCCAATGGCGGTGCGCAGGAAGCGAGTCAGGTCGAGCGGTTGCCCTTGTTCCCTCTCAAGAACCTGATCCAGGGGCTCACCGCCCGGGTCTTCAAGTACGAGGAGTGTCCGCCCTTCGTGATGAGTAAGCTCCAGAGGCTTGACTGCCCACGCGGGATCGAGTTTGGCGGCGAGCGAATATTCGTGCTCGAGCCGCCGGAGACTCTCAGGTAACGGCTGTTCTGCGCAGAGTGCGATCGCCAGGATGGACGATGGGTTGCCGCGCCGCCGGCCGCGATAAACCGTAAAATCCGCACCCTCCCGTAGGGGCTCCAGAACATATTCAGAACGCCCCGCCATCGTCATTGATGCACCTGGAGGTTCGCGGATAGCGTGAAATAAAAGTGGGCGCCGCGCGGAGAGTTGGGTAGAGCCCACAGACGGCCACCATGCGATTCAACGATCGAGCGGCTGATCGCAAGTCCCATGCCGGTGCCGTGAGATTTGGTGGTGAAAAACGCATTGAAAATCTGGTCCGCCTGCTGCGGAGGCAGACCTACGCCGAGGTCGCTGACGGACACCAGAAGTTGCCCGTTTTCCGCTGGCTGCGACTTGATTACTAGTTCGCGAGGCCCATCCACTTCCTTCATTGCATCGATACCATTGATCATGAGGTTCATCAGCACTTGTTGCAATTGCACACGATCCCCCATGACCTGAGGAAGATCCGGGGCCAGTTCCGTCCGGACTGATATCTGGTATCGAATCGCCTCGCTGCGCAGGAGAAAGATCATCTCTCCGATAATTTCGTTTACATTAACCAGCTCCCGCTCCGAAGTACCCTTGTTGAAAAGCAGGCGGATCCGGCTGATGATTTCCGATGCTCGCGTTGCATCTTTCACGACTCTCATGGCAGCCGCGCGCGCCTCTTCCAGATCGGGCTGATCGCGGGCAAGCCATCGCACGCACGTATTAGCGTCGGTGACGGCAGCGCCGATTGGTTGATTCACTTCGTGCGCCATGGAGGCGGCCAGCTCTCCCACGGTGGTGACGCGGTTAATGTGTGCGAGATCCGCCTTCGCCTGGCGCAACGCCTCTTCGGCTAGCGTCCGTTCGGTAACATCGCGGACGGCACCCATATATTCGAGCTTGCCCGAGGAAGCCTCCAAAGCTCGAGCCAAAACGTGGAGGTACTTGACCGAACCATCCGGCATCAACAAGCGATGCTCAAAATCAAGATTTGCCCTTGCCTCAGACGCGCGATCGATAGTCTTCTGCACAAGAGCCCGGTCGTCGGGATGAATTCGCCGCAGTATCAAGCCCAACCTCGGCTTAACGGCTGAATCATACTGAAAGATGTTGTAGGTTTCCTCCGACCAGTAGATTTCTCCGCTGAGGACGCTCCAGCCGAAGCTGCCAGTGCGGCTTATGCTTTGCCCATCTGCAAGAAAAGCTTCGCTGCGTCGCAAATCAGAATAGAGCTTGGCGTTCTCGAGCGAAATCGCGGCTTGTGAGGCTAGCATCTCCAGCACGGCCACCCGATCAGACGTGAAGGCGCCTGGAGTCAAACTGTTCTCGAGATAGAATGCGCCGACAAGCTTCGTTTGTTTGAGGATGGGCAGGCATAGGACAGACCTGGGGCGCTTCTGCCGCACATACTCGTCCTCCGAGTACAAGTTCCTGCCTGAAGCGTCATCCAGTACCACAGGCTCCCGTGTCCGGATCACGTACTGAAGGATGGATCTGGGAAAATGAAGCGGGTTGATGACTGTCTGTCGAACGACAACCTCGACGATGCCGTGATGGATGGTGGCCTCCGCCTCGATTCGCGGTTCGTCGCCACTGAGAAGGATGAGCAGACCCCGTTGGGCGCCTGCGTGCTCAACCGAGATTCGCATCAGCGTCTCGATCAACTTGGGGAGGATCATCTCGCTCGAGAGCGCTTGTGAGGCCTTGACGACCGTCTCGACGTCCAATTGCCGGACCGGCTTACCGATTGTGGAGGTAGTCGACGCAGGATCGCGCTCCTCGCACGAACTCGGGTAGCGTTCGTCGAGTTGCTTTACCTTGCCGAAGGCTCCCCACTGGTAGTAGCATCGACGCGCATCTCGCAGATAGGCGTGGGCGAGTGTCTCCACGCCGCGCGCTGCGTAGAACCGTGCTGCCACCTCATGGGCGACGCCCTCGTTCTGAACGAAACTGTGTTCGCGAGCGGATTGAATGGCCTGCTCGTAGAGACGCATTGCATCGGCGTCCCGACCTTCGATGCGCGCGAGTTCCGCCGACACCAGAGCGTGCTTGTCCGAGAACGTAGGCGGATAGTTATCGGCCCACTCGCGCAGTTGTTCGCGATGCGAAGTGAGTAGTTCACGCCAGCCTGACTGTTCGTCAGTAGAAGCTTCTTCATAGAGCGCCGCAACGGTCAGCGCAGTGTAGTAAAAGTAGTCGAAAAGCTGCAACTGTACATTTGAGATGCCGAGGAGTGCCTTCGCCCTATCGGCTGCCGCCCGGGCCTCAACATAGTCGCCCGAGAGGTACCGCGCCTTGAGTTTGCGAATCCAGTACAAACAAATCACGGTCGGCACTCGTGCGGCCGCAAGTTGCGCTTCGAACGCAGCTTCGTCGAATCGCTCATCGTTGAAGCTCGAGAAGGCCGCATCGCGACCCTGCATGCTCGCGATGAAGCGCTGCTGGCTCACGATGAGGTCCGCGACATCGCGGAAGTTGGCTGCTCGGGCAAAGTCCAGTGCCACCTCCGACTCGCGCCAAACGTCGTCGAGCGGATCGTTCCGCATAAGCAAACATGTGAGGGACTGGTGCATGCCATAGCAAGCAAAAGTCCGATCGCCTCTCTCAGTGGCGGTGTGAGTGGCCGCCCGACGGAGTGCTATTACGCTCGTGAGCGGCTCGGTCCAGAAGGCAGCTAGTCCCATCGCATGGTAGACCTTCATGTCGTAGGCGGTGAAGGCGTGCTTCTCGACCAGTTCGCAGGCAAGCGTGGCCAGGCGGTAGCCTTCGCGGTAACGGTGAAAGGTCGGCCCAAGGACAGACCCGAGAGAAGCGTAGGCGTAGGCGGAAGCGCCGCTCATCCCGTGCTGTATGCTGGCGTTCACCATGCGACACGCCAACAGGCAAAACAACTGACAGTCGGTAAATGTGGCTGGGCCAGCGAGGACTGAGAGCACCCGCATGGCTGCCTGTATTTTCGGATCAGTCATCAGCGGCAGGTCGATCAGGCTCTCGATCGGACGCCCATCGAGGGCTTGCCAGACCGCTTCGTATTCGGCTTGGACCTGCTCCGAGGTCGGGTGTTCCGGCAGGTCGATGCCGAATCGACACAGGCACGTGAGCGCGCTGTCGACGGCCAGGGAGTGTTCGCCCGCCAATACATGAAAATTGATCTTCAGGCAGGAGGCGTTCGCGAACTCGATATCTGAAGCAGCGCGCTGCAGCAGTTCCACAATCAGTTGCGAGGTCTTTTCCAGGCTACCGCAGAGAAGCTCGCACTCCGCGAATTCGAGGGACAGGCTGAATTTCAAGTCATGCTGGCTATTCCAGTCCCGCCCATCCAACAGCGCGATGCCAGACGCAAAATACGTGCGCGCGGACGCATAGGCCGCTGACGCCTTCGCCTTTCGCCCGGTACGCAGGTTGAATGTCGCGAGTTCCGCCTTCTCGTTCAGGTCTGCCAGCCGTCCGGCGCCCCGATTGAGCTGATTCGCCACATCGAATAGATGCTCGTCGAGCTGGTCCTCCGACATGGTCGCCAACAGCACACGGCCAACGCGAAGGTGTGCCGCCGCGCGATCGCGTTCAGGGATGAGGGCGTACGCCGCCTCCTGAATGCGGTCGTGAAGGAAGGCGTAGGAGCCCTCCAGGCGGAAGATCAGCCCGGCCCGGGCGGCATCCAGCAGCGCAGCGTGGATCTCCTCTTCGGATAGTCCGAAGACCGTACTCAGTGTCGTGATCTCGGCCTCGTTCCCGAGACAGGCGAGCTGCTGGAGAGCGGTCTGCGCCGTGCCGGACAATCGCTTTAGCTTCTCGAACATGAGATCCACGACGTTGTCGGTGTAGCCGTGCGCGCGAATCCGAGCCAATTCCCAGACCCAGCCTCCCGCCTCCGGGTCGCGCTTGACCAGCCCTTGTTCGGCCAGCGCCGTGAGGAACTGGATCGCGAAGAATGGATTCCCGGCGGTCTTCTCGTGCACCAGTTGCGCCAAGGAGTATGCGTGCTTCGGCGTGCAATGGAGCGCATCGGAGACGAGCGCGCCAATGTCGTCAAGTCCGAGAGGCGGGAGCACGATCTCCTCGACCCGCGCTCCGGCTTTGCGGATCGCCTCGAGCGTCCGCATGAGCGGGTGCGCGGAACCGACTTCGTTGTCCCGATAAGCGCCGACCAGCAGCAGATGCCGTACCCCGGACTGCGTGACCAGGTACTCAAGAAGCTCAAGACTTGCCGCGTCCATCCATTGCAGATCGTCGAGGAACAGCGCCAGCGGGTGCTCTTTCCGAGCGAATGCCCCGAGAAACCGCCGGAACACCAATTGGAAGCGGTTCTGCGCGTCCTGCGGCGGCAGCTCGGAAACGGGCGGCTGTTTTCCGATAATGAACTCGAGCTCCGGAATGAGGTTGACGATAAGCTGGCCGTTCGGGCCCAACGCCTCCTGCAGAGAGCCCCGCCACCTTTCCACTTCCGCTTCGCTCTTGACCAGGATCTGACGGATCAGAGCCTGGAAGGCCTGTGCCAGGGTCGCATACGGGATGTCGCGTTTGTACTGATCGAATTTGCCGGATGCGAAGAGGCCGCGCGGCGAAACGAGAACCTTGTGCAGCTCATTCACTACGGAGGATTTGCCGATCCCGGAATAACCAGAGACGAGCACAAGTTCCGGTGTGCCCCGGGTCACGACGCGGTCGAAGGCTGCGAGTAGCGCGTCGATCTCGCCCTCCCGCCCGTACAGCTTCTCCGGGATCAGCAACCGGTCCGACGCATCGTTCGCGCCCAGCGGGAACGCGTCGATGCGGCCATCCGATTGCCACTGCGCCAGGCATTTCCGAAGATCGGCTTCAAGGCCAGACGCGGTCTGGTAGCGCTCCTCGGCATTCTTGGCGAGGAGCTTCATGATGATGGCTGACAGCGGCTCGGGGACTTCGGCGCAATCGCTAAGTCGTACCGGTTGACGCGCGATGTGGCAGTGTACCCACTCCAGCGGGTCCGTCGCGGCAGCAAACGGCAGCCTGCCTGAAACCGTCTGGTACAGCGTGACGCCCAAGGAGTATAGATCGCTGCGCGCATCCATCGAGCGATTCATGCGGCCGGTTTGTTCAGGCGCCATGTAGGCGAGGGTGCCGGCAATGATCTCCGGCGGCGCAGGCGCCTGGCGTTCCTGCGGCAGCTGGGATGCGATCCCGAAGCCGATGAGCCAGACGTTGCCGGCGTCGTTGACGAGCACGTTCGCAGGCTTGACGTCTTTGTGTATGAGACCACGCCGATGGACTTGGCCGAGTGCTGACGCCAAGCCGATAGCGATGTTCAAGACGCGGGTCAGATCGAGAGGTCGTCCCTGGTCCCGCTCAAGAACCAGATCCAGGGGCTCGCCCCCAGGATCTTTGAGTACGAGGATCGTCCGTCCTTTGTGGCGAGCGAGCGTCAGAGGCTTGGCTGCCCATGCGGGATCGAGTTCGACTGCGAGCGAGTACTCATGCTCGAGCCTGCGAAGACTTAGCGGCGACGGATGTTGCGCGGTGAGTGCGATCGCGAGGACCGGCGTTGTGTTGCCGTGCATCCAACCGCGGTAAAGTGTGAAGTCCGGGCCTTCCCGGAGAGGCTGCAGCACGTACCCGGAAGGCTCTGTCATGGAGGTCATCCTTGTCGCCGCGGCTGCACACTCGAATATTCAATGCTGACAAACGACTAAGAGGACGTCAAGGCCAATGGTGACCGGGGCCTATGCCGCCCAAATCGCAGAGGCTGACTCTACCTTGCCAGAAAAACAACCAGGTTTGCGAGCCGAAGAAGTCGACGCAGCACACTAGAATTCGACCTTTAGCGCATATTGCATGATTCGGGGGTTCACTGTTAAGGCGCTGATCACGCCAAAGGTGCCGGGGGTCGAAACATCGTTGGATGGATTCGCGAAATTGGGCCTGTTCAGAGCGTTGAAGATCTCCCACCGAAAGATCAGCTTTACACGGTCGGTGAGAGATGTGGTCTTAATGGCTGCGATATCGAAATCCTGTTGATCAGGCCCTCTCAGGATATTCCTTCCGAGGTTGCCGAAGATCGTCCCTCCACCGGCAACCGGATATTTGCCATCAATCAGGCCACCATCTGGAATATACGGCGCAGGAACAAATGCTTTGGTGTTGAAAAATTCGTTGACACGGCTGCTGACGCTGCCACTTCGGCCAGCATCGGCAAGTGTCGCACCGGAAGCCAGGCTTCCTGTGGTGTATAGGGTCGCGGGACCAAACAGCGTGCCGGCGGCACTGTCCAGGATGCTGAACGGTAGTCCCGATTGCAGCGTTACGACACCTGAGGTACTCCAGCCATTCCCGAGCTTTCGAACAGATGCGCTTTTCGCGTGGCCAGGGCCGGGCACACTCCACGTACCGCTGATAACCAATCGGTGAGTTCGATCAAAGTCCGACACACCGCGCTGAGCAGCGACATTGTTTTGATCGTTGTAAACCACTTGCCCAGTGATCGGCAATCCGAATGTGCCAGCGATAGCAGCACCAAGACTATCCCCCGCATCGTCAATCGATTTAGAAAACGTGTAGGCAGCAAGTAATTGAAAACCATGACTCATGTCTTTCTTCAGCGTGGCCTCAAGTGAGTTGTAGATTGAATCCCCACTGCTTTGGAGACGGTAGAGCAACGGAGACAACCCGACGAAAGGAACCCGCTCAGCTGCATTGGCCGCGGAGTTGGTTGTGAGTCCGTTCACAGGGGTGGAAGGAGCGGCGAGGAGAGGCTGATTATTGCTCCGACCCACGCCCAGGTGGGTGCCCTTCGCGCCGGCATACCCGATTGAGAAAACGTAGCTCTGGTGTTGATACTGCAGGTCGAGATCATATTGCTGGACGGTAGACTCCTTAAAATCAGGATCGGTAATGATGGGGGATCGCAGGAAGCTGTTCCCGTTAAACGGTGGACCCGGTAGCATGTTGGCTACAA
>CAVQEO010000008.1:0-316622 GCA_963711525.1 uncultured Acidobacteriaceae bacterium
ACACTGCGCTTATTAGGTTCTAGGCAATGTTGACTGACAAGCGAGCGTCAGATTTAATTGCCAGTGGCCCTTGGGCGGCAGGTGAGGGCCTTAAAGCGATCGACATCAGCGGGGGTTTGCCAGGCAGGCAAGTACGCAGCGCGGTGAGACGCCGACTGCTCGCGGGGACAGTGCTACCCACGAGCGTCACAACCGAATTGTGCACTTGACAAGATGAGAATTTTCGAATCCCGCTGATACCAATACGCCGCGTGTGCGCCGCCCTACAGCAGATCGTTCACCACACCACGAAGTCCGCCGCTCATCTCGTAGGTGTGTGCCGGCACAGAATGCACCGGAATAGTAGATCGCATACGAGTGATTGCCATCTCTCACTGAGAATCGCATGCAAAGAACCGCTCGGTCAGGTAACAAGCATATGCCTGGCAGAGACGCGCTAAAAATAATGATAGCGCGTCCTGCTTTGGCACGCAACTTGCTAATCGCATTAAATCGATTTTTTTACTTGACTTCGACGGTAGCCACGCCCTCGAACTTCTTACGGACAGTCTCGGCTTCTTCCTTGCTGACGTTCTCCTTCAGCGGCTTAGGGGCGCCATCGACCAGGTCTTTGGCTTCCTTCAGGCCGAGGGAGGTGACTTCCCGCACTGCCTTGATGGTATTGATCTTGTTGGCACCTGCATCCTTGAGGATGACGGTGAACTCGGTCTTCTCTTCAACCGGCGCAGCGACGGCAGCGCCGCCTCCACCACCAGCTACGGCCACCGGGGCTGCGGCTGCCGCCGAGACACCAAGCCGCTCTTCAAGCTTCTTCACCAGAGCCGCCGCGTCCAACAGGCTCAAGCTTACGATCTGATCTTCCAACTGCTGCAAATCCGCCATTTTTCTCTCCACTGAACAAAACTTTGGTAATACAGTCCCTGTACTCATTAGCTACTAGCAGAAATCGTTATCGAATTTCCGCCTACTGCAGCCCGCGAAGGTTTCCGATATGCCCAGACCAAGCATCCCTTCGCAGCCCTATAATCAACAACTTATCCCTCGACAGGCGGTTCCGTGGCCGCGGCTGCCGTTTGCGAATCTTCGTCCGTTCCGGCGGCCTCTGCCTCCGCCGCCACGGTCTCAGGCACCGGAGCCGGAGCTTCGGGAGCCTTTTCGGGCCGGCCTTTCGCGGCTCGGGCGCCGCTGCTACAGGGGCTGCCTCCGCAACAGGGGCTGGTTTCTCGGCTGGAGCTGCTTCCGCGACCGGCGGCTTGCTGGGCGCCTCTGCTGCCGTGAACTTTCCTTGCTCGACAGCCTGGTTGATCACCACCGCGATATCGCGGCCCGTTGCATTGATGACGGTTGCCAGGCGTTGCGCCGGGGCGTTAATGAGGAACAGCAGCTTGGAGAAGATTGCCTCTTTGGACGGCATCGTCGCCAGCTGCTTTACTTCTTCAACCGTGATGACGGTCCCGTCGACAATGCCCAGCTTGAAGGTGAACTCAGCGTTCTCCTGCATCCAAGTGGAGAGGGCTTTTGCCAAGGCCACTGGATCGCCGCTGGTATAGGCCACCGACGAAACGCCCTTCAACCCCTGCAGCGCCTGCTCTACCTTGGTTCCCTTGGACGCCCGGGCCGCCAGCTTGTTCTTGAGCACCCGGTAACGGCCGCCTGCGCTCCGAACCACCTTGCGCAGCTCGTAGTCCTGGGAGACGGTGAGCTTGGCAAAGGTGCCGACGATAGCGCTGGTCGAGCCTTCCAGCTCGTGCGCAAGATGATCGATCTGTACTGCCTTTTTTGCCTTCGTAAGTGCCATAAAACCAGCCTTTATTCCACCTCGCCGTTGCGGCGGGCTTCTGCGCGGCTATGCCGGCGCCAAGTAAAACTACAAAAATCGGTGTTAGGGCTTAGCGGCCGCGTCAGCGACCTCGCCGTCGAGCGCAATCCCCGGCCCCATTGTCGAGCTCAGCGTGATGCCCCTGATGTACTTGCCCTTAGCCGCTGACGGCTTGGCCCGGACAACGCTGTTGATGACCGTGGTCGCGTTATCGATCAGCTTTTGCGGCGGGAACGAGAGCTTGCCCACCGGAACGTGCACCAAGGCTGTTTTATCGGTCCGAAACTCGACCTTACCGGCCTTGATCTCGCGGATCGCCGCCGCCACGTCGTTGGTGACGGTGCCGGTTTTGGGATTGGGCATCAAGCCACGAGGGCCAAGCACCTTACCCAGCCGGCCGACGGACTTCATCATGTCCGGGGTGGCGATCAGGGCATCGAAATCCGTCCAGCTTTCCTTTTGGATCCGCTCCACCATATCTTCGCCGCCCACAATGTCGGCGCCCGCTGCTTCCGCCTCGCGGAGTCGGTCGCCGGAGGCGATTACTGCTACTTTCTTGGTCTTGCCTAAGCCGTGCGGCAACACGACCGTTCCGCGCACCATCTGGTCGGCGTGTTTAGGGTCTACGCCGAGACGCAGGGTTAGATCGACGGTCTCGTCGAATTTCGCATACTGAACTTTTTTGAGTAGGGGAACTGCGTCCTGCAGCGAGTACGGCCGGTCTTCTACCTGGGCGCGTACCTTCGCCATGTTTTTGCTGATTTTCTTTGCCATGCTTCCTCTGTCTTCCACCGCCCTGGACCTTGCTGCCGTCCCGCCGTGGTATGGGCCGCTGTTGCTACTTTGCGCGACCGTTGACCTGCGTCTGCCTGCTGCTCAAGACGCATTTTTGATTATCTCACAATTTTCTTCCCCGGCAAATTTGCGAGAGGAGAGGCCGACTAGCCCTGGGTGAGTCAGGGAGCTTATGGTCCGGGTTCGTTGAATCCCACTCAAGCCGACAGAAGGCTTGAATGGGGCACCCAGCGTTTTTCACAATCTTAGGCGGAAACCTTAGGCGGTGACTTCGATCCCCATGGACCTTGCTGTGCCCTTGATGCTCTTTACCGCTGATTCGACGGAAACGGTATTCAGGTCGGGCATCTTCTGCTTGGCAATCTCCATGATCTGGGCCTCGCTTACCGTGCCTACCTTGTCCTTGTTCGGGGTTCCGGAACCCTTGGCCAGATTCGCGGCTTTCTTCAGCAGGACCGCTGCCGGAGGGGTCTTGGTAATAAAGGTGAAGGTGCGGTCCACGTAAACCGTGATCACTACAGGGATGATCAGGCCCACCATCTCCTTGTTCTGGGTGCGCGCATTGAACTGCTTGCAGAACTCCATGATATTGACCTGCGCCTGGCCCAACGCCGGGCCGACCGGGGGCGCCGGAGTCGCCTTGCCCGCTTCAATCTGCAACTTTACCTGGGTCTGTACTTTCTTAACTGGAGGCATCTCTTAATAACCTTTCACTAAACCACTTTTTCGACTTTGCCAAACTCGAGTTCGACCGGCGTCGACCGCCCAAAGATCGTGACCATCACCTTGAGCGTCTCGCGGTCTTCATTGACCTCGTCGACCACGCCATTGAAGTTGGCGAAGGGGCCATCGGTGATGCGGACCGATTCGTTCTTCTCGAACTTGATCTTCATCCGCGGCTTGTCTTTGGAAACATCGGTGCGGAAGAGGATCGAACTGACCTCTTGCTCGCTTAACGCGACCGGCTTGTCTCCCGTGCCCAGAAAGCCTGTCACCCGCGGCGTGTTCTTCATCACGTGCCACAGATCGTTATCCAGGTCCATCTCCACCAGCACGTAACCGGGCAGAAATACCCGTTCGACGGTACGCTTTTTCCCGTTGAAAACCTCGGTCACCGGCTCGGTCGGGATCATGACCCGGCCAATCCTGTTTTGCAGGCCGAAGGCCTCTACCCGGCCCTCGATGGACTCTTTCACCTTGCGCTCAAAGCCGGAATACGCATGAATGATGTACCACTTGAAACGCTCGTTGGCCGACGGGGTGAGCCCTTCCTCAGGGTTGAGGGGCGGGGTCTCCGGATTGGTCTCTTCCGTCATCGATTTCTCTAATTTCTCTTTCAGCACTTACTGTACCCCGCCCAACCAGTGCAGCAACGATTGGATCGCACGGCTTAGTACCGCATCCACGACATAGAAATAGGCAGCGAAGGCAAATACGGTCACAATCACCACGGTCGTCGTGGTGCGTACTTCTTCGCGCGACGGCGTGACCACCTTGCGCATCTCGCTGCGCACATCCCTCAGAAAATCCGCAGTCCTGGTAAACATTCCCGTGAGCTGGTTGCCCTGCCCACGACCTTCTTGCCCTCGTTCCGCCAACTTGTCCGCAACTTTTGCCTTGGTCAGAGCTTTCTCCGGCTGCGGACTCTGCTTCTCATCGCGAACTGCTGTGGTTGACTTCGCCATATTGCTTCCTTCTTCCCCAGGCTCACTCGCCCAGCCACATGGGGTAATCACGAACACTCACGAACTGGCAGGGGCGGAGGGATTCGAACCCCCAAGTTCGGTTTTGGAGACCGACAGTTTAACCGTTGAGCTTACGCCCCTCTAATTTACAAGCTGCTCAAATGCTGCAACTCTGCCCCGCCAAAACGGCAACACTCCGCCAACGGTTCGTGAGTCTCTCGTGGGCTCTTTCGAGCCACCAGGCGGCTTCAGACATGAATACTGTCGTGAAGGAGTCCTGACCGATGTCGTATCACAGCGAGTCGTACCAAGGAGCCGAGGCAGCAAAAAAAATCAGTGGTTGCTTCCAACAAACGCCGAGCTATTTCGTCTCTTTGTGCGGGGTATGCTTGCGGCAGCGATTGCAGAACTTCGAGAACTCAAGCCGGCCAGTGGTCGTCTTCTTGTTCTTCGTCGTGGAGTAATTGCGTTCCTTGCATTCCGGACACTGTAGAGTAATTATTTCACGCATTAGTCTATCCTAACCGATTCCGGGACGAATGCACGCCCCTGAAATTACCAGCCCTCAAAAACCGACCGTTTTCCCCATTCGGGTTCCCCCCAAGCCCAAGGACGGCTTGAACGAGGAACCCGGCGGTCACTGCCTTACTTGATGATTTCGCTGATGGTGCCGGCGCCTACCGTGCGGCCACCCTCGCGGATGGCAAAACGCAAGCCCTTTTCCATGGCCACCGGGGTATGCAGCTCAATCTCCAGCTGCACATTGTCGCCCGGCATTACCATCTCCGTGCCTTCCGGCAGCTTCGCCGTCCCGGTAACGTCCGTGGTGCGGAAGTAGAACTGCGGCCGGTAGCCATTGAAGAACGGCGTATGACGGCCGCCCTCTTCCTTGCTCAGCACGTAAATCTCGCCCTTGAACTTGGTGTGCGGCGTAATCGAGCCAGGCTTGGCCAGGACCATTCCACGCTCCACATCTTCCTTGGCAATGCCGCGCAGCAGCAGACCTGCGTTGTCGCCCGCAAGTCCTTCATCCAGCTGCTTTTTGAACATTTCGACCCCGGTCACCACCGTCTTGCGGGTGTCCCGGAAACCGACAATCTCCGACTCTTCGCCAACCTTGACCTTGCCCCGCTCGATCCTGCCCGTTACCACCGTGCCACGGCCGGAAATGGAGAAAATGTCCTCGATCGGCATCAGGAAGGGCTGGTCAATGGCCCGCGCCGGCAAGGGTACATTCTTGTCCACCGCATCCATCAACTCATCAATCTTGGCTTCCCATTGCGCTTCCCCGTTCAACCCACCCAAGGCCGAGCCGCGAATCACCGGCACATCGTCCCCAGGGAAGTTGTACTTCGACAACAGCTCCCGTACTTCCATTTCCACCAGATCCGTCAGCTCTTCGTCTTCCACCGCATCGCACTTGTTCAGAAACACCACGATGTAGGGAACCCCGACCTGGCGGGCCAGCAACACGTGCTCCTTGGTCTGCGGCATGGGACCATCGGTCGCCGCCACTACCAGGATCGCTCCGTCCATTTGCGCCGCCCCGGTGATCATGTTCTTGATGTAGTCGGCGTGGCCCGGGCAGTCCACGTGCGCGTAGTGACGGTTGGCCGTCTCGTACTCTACGTGCGCGGTCGCAATCGTGATGCCGCGCTCCCGCTCCTCAGGCGCGTTGTCGATCGAATCAAACGAACGAAACTGGATCTTCGGATTGTGCTTCGACAATACCTTGGTGATCGCCGCCGTCAGCGTCGTCTTGCCGTGATCAATGTGTCCAATCGTCCCTACGTTCACGTGCGGCTTGGACCGGTCAAACTTCTCCTTCGCCATTTCGTCCCTCTCTTACTGCTTAAATCAAAGCTTCTACGAATTTCGCGCTGAACCCCCAGGACTCACGTCCTGGGTCATTTTCAGCCGTCCCTTTCGGGACTGATCGTGTTTTCGATTTCTACCCAGGACTACGTCCTGGGCTACTCTCAGCCGTCCCTTCGGGACTCACTTCTGAACCCGGGACTCACTTCTGAACCGGCAGCCCCGATGTACGGGCTAAAAAGCCCGTACCCTTCACTAAAGCTCGCTGCGACGAAGCAGGCCGTACCCCGATACAAACCGCTGACTAGGCCGCGCCGGGAAAGCCGCCAATCCGCCGCTCCCACACGGTAAGACCGGTAAACCGCCGGTCCAGAACGTCATACGCGGTCGCGTTGTTAGCCAGAAACACTTCCAATCCTGTGGCCGAACTCCAGTGGTCCAGGGTGAAGAACCGGGCGGCATTGTCTACACTGCCGACTAGTTCCACTCCCAGGAACTCGGGGGAGCGGCGGAAAAGACGGGCCCACTCCCCGTCCGGACCGTAGGCCGACATAAACTCCGCCTGGCATTCCTTCTTGACCTGAAACTCCCAGACCACGATGTACGTGCTTTCCCGGGCCACCGGGATCGCTAGCTCAGTAGTAGGCATATACCTTTAAGAACCTGCTGCGCAGCTCCGGCGCAACTTTTTCCACCAATGAAAGGTACAGCTCCCGCGCCTGGCCGCGGTCGGAATTGCCCAGCACATGGTACGCCTCGGCAGTGGTCGCACCCAGGAGTCCACGCTGCAGCAAGCCCTCGAAATTCCGCACCCGCAGCTTGGATCGCTGCACCCGCTTTAAAAATCCGGCGACATTCCCGGAGGTGAACAAAGGCTCAAGCGACTCCTTGACGGCGGCGAAGTGCGCCTCATCCTCAACCGGTAAGACTGTCTGCACAAACATTTCGGAGGCTCTCACACAAAAAATAGTTTGGAGCGGGAGACGGGAATCGAACCCGCGACCAACAGCTTGGAAGGCTGTGACTCTACCACTGAGTTACTCCCGCGACTCCCGCGTCCCCACAACCACTAGCAATTCCGGAGCTGATGCTTTTAAGGCCCGGATCCCTCAGGGGCTTAAAGCCCTGGAATATTCAAGCAATTACGGCACGACTAAAGTCGTGCCCTGACACAAAACCAGAACGAAGATACCCACACAAATTCTGGAGCTGATGCTTATAAGCTCCGTTTGGGGTCAGCTTCTGCCCTCCCCAACAACAAACCTACAACAAATCCTGGAGCTGATGACCGGGATTGAACCGGTGACCTCTCCCTTACCAAGGGAGTGCTCTACCGACTGAGCTACATCAGCCCTAAACCTAACCCATGCTATCGCGAAGCAGCCGCAGTGAGCACAATCCGCAACGCGAAAAAACCCAGCAACAGTAATACCACCGAGCGCACCTTGCCCGGGTCAATCGTTTTCACCGCCAAACCTGCGAGGACTACGAGCAACCCGAGCGCAATCCACTTACGCCCCGCGGACCTCGGCCCAATTTCCGTGCGCACTGGCCTGGTCCCTCCACTACGCTACGCTCCGGTTCCACGGCAGGCCGGGACAGGCGGGATGACAATTTTCCACCCCAGCGTTCCAACCCATGGTGCACAGGGGAGGATTCGAACCTCCGTAGCTCCAAGGAGCGGCAGATTTACAGTCTGCTGCCATTAACCGCTCGGCCACCTGTGCACAATCGCAGATCGGGACCAACATGCTCCCGATCTGACAAAAAAAACGCCCCGAAGCCGGAGATCATCCACACGACCCCATCCCGCAGACGCTTTCCCGCGCAACGAGCTCAAAGGAAATATACCGTCAGTGTGGAATGATAGCGGCGGGATCACCTACCGGCGAAACGAAACTCTGGAGCTGGCGAAGGGACTTGAACCCCCGACCGTCTGATTACAAATCAGATGCTCTACCAGCTGAGCTACGCCAGCCCAAACAACCGTGTTTCCCGCCCTAAAAACAAGACCCTGGAACCGGTCTCGCAGCAGGTTCACAATTGCCAAGGTTACCACAGGGCGGAACGGCTCCGCAATTTGCCGATGGTCCGTTTGCCGCCGCTTAAGGCCGGGGGCCGGATGCTATCATTCCTCGAGCGATGAGGGTGGTAAACCGTACCTCGCATGCCCAGGCGCACCAAGGCGACCATCATCATTGTTTTGCTCCTTCTGCTGCTGGTGGCGCTGGCTGCATACCTGCGCCGAAAGGCCCCGCCCGAGGCCGCAAGGCTGCTTCCGGAATCTGACTGTATTCTCTATTTTAACCTCCGCCCGCTGCGCGCCTACACCCACTTTGACAAGAACCAGGTGCCCCACGACCCCCAGTATCAATCGTTTATCGACGCCACGGGCTTCGAATTCGAGCGCGACCTGGACGAGGTGGCCTTTGCCCTCCATCGCATGCCTAACCCACTGGGCCCAAATGGAGCTGTGGCGTACTCCGAGGTCTTTCTCGGTCACCTCGATGGAAAACGCCTCAGTGCTTACCTGGGATCAATCGCCGCCCAGACCGAACAATATGCCGGACATACCATCTACGACATCCCAAGCAATGGCCGCACGGTGCGCGTAGCCCTGCTCGGGTATGACATGGTGGCCGCCTCCAATACACCCACGCCGGAGCAGATCCACTCCATGCTCGACCGCTATCGCACCTCGGCGCTGCCCTTTTCCGGCTCTTCCCTGCTCACCGATCATTACGCCGAAGTCCCTTTGCTCTCTGTGGCCTGGGGTATTGGAAAAATCAGCGTGCCGCTCAAGAGCGATGGCATCAGCCTCATGGGCTTTCATTTTCCCGTGGCGCTCAACACCACGTTCATCGGCTCTCTGCGTTGGGGGGGTGCTTTGCACCTCAGGATCGAAGAAATTGCCCCCAC
Source organism: uncultured Acidobacteriaceae bacterium (assembly GCA_963711525.1). Taxonomy (GTDB): domain Bacteria; phylum Acidobacteriota; class Terriglobia; order Terriglobales; family Acidobacteriaceae; genus PALSA-350. The sequence continues at coordinate 9,034 of CAVQEO010000008.1, forward strand.
GGACCTGGCCGCCACGGTGTCATCCGACGCCTTGAATACTGTGGTCGCCATCGGCCGCGCGGCGGAGAACAATATGCCCTCCGCGATGACCAATGCCGACATACGCGACCTGCTCAATTCCACCAACATCGAGCACAAGAACGACCGCGCGGTGGTGACAGCTACGCTGCCTGTCGCCCTGCTGCAAAAATTGATGACGGCTCCGAACTCTCTGCGCTCCTTACCCCAGCCGGCCCCGCAAACCAACCCACCGCCAGCCCGGTAATAGGAACTCGGGCGAAGCTCGAATACGGTTGTCCGAATCGAGCAGTGGCGTGTTTACTTCTCACCTCTCGGCCGCTCGTGCCTCAGTTGTATTCGACCAATCGTGCCCGACGGTGCCCACACTTCGAAGAATTTGATGGAAAACAAATCTAGACTATTTTAGTCTAGGCATATTCTGAAATTGCCTATGACTCTTCCCGGAAGCCGGAGTAACGAGCGACGATGCAATGGTTCAGACGACTGTTTGCGCGGCAACGAATCTTGAACGATCTCGAAGAAGAGATTCGGCAACACCTCGCGGAGAGCGTGGACGCTCTCATGGCCGGTGGCATGAACCGCAAAGACGCGGAGTACGCAGCAAAGCGCAGGCTTGGCAACACGTCCCGGATCGGGGAGATTAGCCGTGAAGTGTGGGGGTGGCCCGCCATCGAGAGTCTCATGGCGGACATTCGGTTTGGCTTGCGTCAGTTTCGAAGAGAGCCGATGGTCACCCTGGTTGCAGTACTTTCGCTCGCCCTGGGAATCGGCGCTACTACCGTAGTATTCAGCATCATTTATGCCGTGCTCATCAATCCTTACCCGTATAAAGGCGCGGACCGGATGGCCCATGTTCATATCTTCGATAAGAGCGCATTCGGGGACGATCTCCTGCTTTCCAGCGCCCAATTCCAGCAGTTCAAAAATATAAGCGTATTGGATGGCGCGATCGCGGTGGACAAGGAGACGGTCTCGGCCACGGGAGCAGATCTTCCCGAATCAGTGAGCGCCGCCTATCTCTCGCCCAACGCTTTCGATGTCTTCGGCGTCCCTCCCTTACTCGGGCGCGAATTCTCCGAGATGGATACAAAGGACGTCTTGCACCCGGCAAACATCGTCGTACTCAGTTATCCGTACTGGAAGACGCACTATGGAGGAAGCACCGATGTTGTGGGTAGAAGCCTGGAACTTGATCGCACCAACTACACCATCATCGGTGTTTTGCCGGAACGCTTCGCCTGGTGGCCCAGCGGCGATGTGTATTTTCCGCTCAAGTTCTCGCCAGATCCGAATAGGACCGCAATAGTATTTGTTCGCATCCGGGCGGGCGTGACTTATCCGGCTGCGCAAGCCGCACTCCAGGCGTCTCTTAACGAACTAGCGAAACAAACACCAGAACACTTTCCCAGAAACTTTACCGTTCGCCTGGTGCGGCTCAATGACATTTTTGTTGGCCCGTTTGCTGGAACACTCTACACACTTTTCGGGGCAGTTGGGCTTCTCCTCGTCGTCGGATGCGTTAATGTTTCGATTTTGCTGCTCGCCCGTGGCGTAGCCCGAACGCATGAACTGGCAGTGCGTGCGGCGATTGGCGCCAGCCGAACTCGCATTGTGCGTCAGCTATTGACAGAATCCGTGGCGCTTTCCATTGTCGGCGGATCGCTGGGAACCGTTTTGGCATACGGTGGAGTAGGACTAGTCGCCCGGTTGCTGCCAAGCCACTCATTTCCCGGCGAAGCCTCATTCCGGGTAAACCTCCCTGTGCTGCTCTTCGCTACATCGCTTGCAACCCTAACCGGAATCATTTTCGGCCTTTGGCCCGCTCTTCACTTTTCCCGTCCCGAATTGAGTTCCATTCTTCAGGCCAGCAACCGGAAGCTGTCGAGCAGCGGTGGCTCGATGGCCACGCATAGAGTTTTGCTGGCCGGCCAGGTGGCATTGATCCTCGTGCTTATGGCGGCCGCGGGAGCTACGGTTCGGGCTCTGTACCGGTTCGTGCACTCTCCCCTTGGCTACGACCCTGACCACCTCGGGTGTATCACGATCCCTTTACGGGATGGCACCTATCGACAATGGGAGCATCGTATGGCCTATTACGAGCAGATTCGCCAAAAGGCCGGGAGCATCCCAGGCATCCTCTCCGCGGCCATCGAGCAAACCTTCCTTCCTCCGGTTTCCATGTACAAAAGCGGGGCGGAAATTCGTGGGGACTCTGACGGCGGCAAAACCGTGACGTTACAGCAAGTCAGTCCTGAATATTTCTCTACCTTGCGGATACCCTTGCTCGGTGGCCGCTTGTGGGCGCAATCCGAGACGCTTCATGGCGCCCACGTGGCAATCATCAACCTTGCCATGGCCCATCGTTACTGGCCAAAGGGAGATGCCATCGGCCAGATGGTCCATCTTGATGCACTGCGACCTCGGACGGCATGGGTGCTGGCAGCCCCTGGAAATGACGGGTGGGTCCAGGTAGTGGGCGTCGCCGGCGATACCCCGAACAACGGCGTTCGCGATCTTGTGTCGCCAGCAGTGTACGTGCCGTACACCTTGGTTCTCGACGACGGTATTGACTTGGTCATACGAACCAGAGGGAACCCGCTCAATTACGTCCACACAATTCGTGAGGAAATTCACACTCTGGACGCGAACCAAACGATAGGGGAGGTGACGACAGCAGAACAACGGCTCGAGACGGAAGGCCTATCGCGGGAAAGGTTCATTGCGACAGTCTTTGTGACTTTTGCTTTCGTGGGCCTGGTTCTGGGCTCGGTCGGCCTTTACAGTGTTGTGTCGTACGTTGTTTCGCAAAGAGGGCGTGAGTTCGGCATTCGCATGGCGTTGGGAGCGAGCCGTGCTCATTTAATCCGAATCGTCATTCAATCGTCTGCGATGGCCGCCGCCGTCGGAGGCGGCATAGGACTCGCAGCTAGCCTTGCCTTAGGCAAATTGGTGTCGCATTGGACGGACGGCAACCTACGTGATCCGCTCATGCTGGGAGCGGTTATTTTGATTTTCCTTTCTGTTGTAACCGTCGCCTCTCTGATCCCCGCGCGGCGAGCTGCTTGGATCGATCCGATGCGGGTCCTGCGTATGGAATAGCGCTGAAAATCGCTTTCCGGCCAAGGATGCGGAGGAACGAGGACGCGCTTATCCTGCGAGTCGTGCACGGCCGGCGGCTCTCGCGTACCGCTCGCTGGTCGGCAGTTGCCGGTAGTTTCGGCCTAAGCGCGAGCGACCTGCTCAATTCCACTGATATCGGCAGACTTGCTCATGGCGGCGGTTTCCCCTACCCTAAGGCCAATGGACGTATACCTCACCCCCGACCAAAAGGCTTTCGCCCGCCGCGCTATTGAAAGCGGACGGCTGCACTCAGAACAAGACGCCGTGCAGGAGGCGCTTGCCTTGTGGGAAGAACGCGAGCGGCAACGGACGGAATTTCTTCTCACCCTCGATGACGCCAGGGCTTCGCTTGCTCGTAGAGGAGGCCGCGTTATCACGCAGGAAACGATGCAGCAACTCGCCCAGGAGGTGAAGGAACGAGGACGCGCCCGCCTTCTGGCCGAACTGAATACCACGCCTCGCTGAATGGCGCATCGTGTATCGCCACGTGCCGAAGCCGATCTTGACGACATCTGGTTTTACACCGCCAAGGAAAGCGGCAGCATCGAGATTGCTAATCGCCTCATCGACACCATCACAGACCTTTTCCTGGTTGTCGCCGGCTTCCTTATATTGGACGCTCCCGCGATGAAGATTTTGGCCTTGGATCCCGCAGCCTGACCGTGGGCGAATATGTCATCATCTACTGTGTTGAAAACGAGGACGCGCTTATCCTGCGAGTCGTGCACGGCCGGCGCGACCTTGATATGCTTTTCGGCCATCCATAAATTCCCGCAAATGTTCCTTTTTCGGTTACAGTCGCAGCAGTCTTCCGAAGATCAACCGGAAGTAGCCTTCGGCATCGATACTCCGTAACACCAGCGCGTTGGCGGGTTTTCCGCCCACGCTCCACCAATCCACTACGCTGGCGCCCAAGGTCAGCGGGCTTACGCATTCGATATCCACGCGGACCTTGCGGCCGGCGAACAACTGCGGTTGCAGAAGATATGCAGTTACGGTCGCATCGTGCAGCGGACCGCCGGCCCATCCATACTTGGCCCGGTCGAAGCGCTTGTTCCATTCCAACAGATGATAGAAGGCCGTGCCCACCGGTGTGCCCGCGGCGCGCAGCATTTCCAGGCGCTGATCGGTGATCAGCGCCTGGTGGGTACAGTCCAAAGGAATCATGGTAATCGCCGCGCCGCTGGCGAAGACCCGCGCCGCTGCTTCCGGGTCGGCATAAAAATTGAACTCCGCAGCCGCGGTGATGTTGCCGCCCTCAGACATGGAACCGCCCATCAGCACAATGCCCGCCAGGTGCGTGGCCAGCCGCGGCTCACGCGCCATGGCTAAGGCCACATTGGTTAACGGCGCCAGGCAGCAAAGCGTCACGTCGTGAGCCGGCCGCGACATGACCAGTTCGACGATGGCCTCAGGAGCAAATCCAGCCCGCAACGGTGTTTCCGGTTCGGGGAAGTCATAGCCATCGAAACCGGTGCGCCCGTGCACATGCTCTGCTGTAACCAGGGGGCGTACCAGCGGCTCGGCAGCCCCGGCATAGACAGGAATGTCAGTCCGCTTCGCGAGCTCCAGAGCTTTGCGCGCGTTCTTCGAGGTAAGCTCGAGCGGAACGTTTCCAGCTACCGTGGTGATTGCAAGCACCTGGAGGCTATCGGGAGCGGCAAGGGCGGCCAGGAATGCCACAGCGTCATCGGGCGACGGATCGGTGTCGAAGATTACGTTCATCGCCATCTCAACGGAGAGCCCGTAGCAGGGCCCGCTTCCAGCCGGGGATGTCGATCTCCCAGATGACTTTGTGCTTTGCCGTGACGTCGTTCCAGACGGCGCGGTTCCTGGCGTCCTTGGCCACGCCCAGCCGATCGACCACGCTCATCCCACGGGTGATGCCGTTATCGACCTGCACATCCATGTAATGGCCGGAGCAAACCAGCGCCAATGCGGGATCGAGCAGGATTGCCATGGCTACAGGATCGGGGAGGGCGATCCCCTGCTCGCCGGTCTGCGTCTCGTAGGCAGTGGCGGCAGTACTGTTGGATTGGATGGCGAAGTGGGCGAAGCGGGTCCCGAGGGCGAGAATCTCTTCCATTTCGGCGGCGTTTACCACCGCTCCGCCCCGCGATAGCTGCCAGCCCACCAATTCGATGGGAAGTTGCGAGCGAAGCACCACCCGCGCCGCCTCGGGATCAACCCAGAAATTGAATTCGGCCGCCGGGGTTACATTGCCCTCGCAACAAGGCGCGCCGCCCATCACCACGCACCGGCTCACGTTGGCGGTAAGTTGCGGCCATTGGCGCAGAGCCAAGGCCAGGTTGGTCAATGGCCCCAGGGTGATGATCTCTATGCCTGGATTGCGGGCAACCGTGCGCACGATGGCGTCCACGGCAAAACCCGCTGCGGGGGTGCGCGCCGCCGGTTCGTATCCGTGATCGCCCAGTCCGTCGCGCCCGTGGAACCAGACGGCATCTTCGAGTGGGCGGATCAGGGGCGCCGCTGCCCCGCGGAAGACAGGAACGGTGGAATCGCAAAGCTCGACGGTGTAGAGGGCGTTCCGCGTTGCCTGCTCGACGGGAACGTTGCCGGCGACGACGGTGATCGCAAGCACGCTCACTTCCGGCGAGCGGAGCGCCATGAGGAGCGCCACGGCATCATCGGAGGCGGTATCGGTGTCGATCAGGATCTTTCGGGAGGTGTCGCGCTTCATTGCATTTGAGGCTAAGGCATTTTCTTGCCGGGCCCAACCAGGATTATCATCAGGAAGACTCATTCCGCGCACGCGAGAGGAAAACGCTCATGGCTACGATCGCCACTACAGAACCGAAAACGGATGCTACGCAGTCATTAGAGAGCGTTCCCCACTGGATTGGCGGCAAGGCCGTTGGCGGTCAATCGAAGTCCTTTGCTGACGTCTTCAACCCTGCCACCGGTGAGGTGAAGCGCCGCGTTCCATTGGATGGGACGGTGGAGCTGGAGCAGGCGATCGCGGCCGCTACGGCGGCATTTCCTGAATGGTCAAATCTGCCGCCGCTGCGCCGCGCCCGCGTGCTCTTTCGTTTTCGCGAATTGCTGGAGAAAAACACCGACCGCTTGGCCGCCGTCATCACCTCAGAGCACGGCAAGGTGATGGACGATGCCCGTGGAGAGGTGACCCGTGGCCTCGAAGTGGTGGAGTTCGCCACCGGGATGCCTCATTTGCTCAAGGGCGAGTTTACCGAGCAGGTGGGCACCGGCATCGATAGCTGGTCTTTCCGGCAGCCATTGGGCGTGGTTGCCGGCATCACCCCCTTCAACTTTCCCGCCATGGTTCCACTGTGGATGCTGCCCATCGCCCTCGCCACCGGGAACTGTTTCATCCTCAAGCCCAGTGAGCGCGATCCTTCGGCCTCGCTCGTCCTGGCTGAACTGCTCAAGGAAGCCGGGTTGCCCGATGGCGTGTTTAACGTGGTCCACGGCGACAAGCGAGTGGTGGATGCCATCCTCGACCACCGTGGCATTTCGGCGGTGAGCTTTGTCGGGTCCACTCCAGTCGCGGAGTACGTTTACCGGCGCGGTACGCAAGCCGGCAAGCGTGTGCAGGCGCTGGGCGGGGCGAAAAACCACATGGTCGTGATGCCCGATGCCGACATGGATCAGGCCGCCGACGCGCTCACCGGCGCGGCCTTCGGTTCCGCAGGCGAGCGCTGCATGGCGATCTCGGTCGCCATTGCCGTGGGAGAGGGCACCGCGGAAGCCCTGCTCACACGCATGCGAGAGCGCATCGCCAAGCTCAAGGTTGCCGATGGCACCGAGGCCGGCGCCGAGATGGGTCCACTCATCACCGGAGTGCACCGGGACAAGGTCGCCGGCTACATCGAGCTGGGAGTGAAAGAAGGTGCGGAACTCTTCGTCGATGCGCACACCAAGGAGACGCTGCCGAAGGGCAATGGCTTTTTCGTCGCGCCCTGCCTCTTCGATAACGTCACATCCGAGATGCGCATCTACCGCGAGGAGATTTTCGGTCCCGTCCTCTCCGTGCTGCGCGTTCCCCGCTTTCAGCAGGCTCTCGACCTGGTGAACGATCACGAATACGGCAATGGCGTCTGCATCTTTACCCGCGACGGAGACACCGCGCGCGCCTTTGCCAACCAGGTGAAGGTGGGCATGGTTGGTATCAACGTCCCTATTCCCGTGCCCATGGCGTTCCACAGCTTTGGCGGCTGGAAGCGCTCTCTTTTTGGCGACCATAACGTGCATGGGATGGAAGGTGTCCGCTTCTACACCCACGTCAAGACAGTGACCGGCCGCTGGCCCACGGGCATTCGCGCCGGGGTGAGCACCGCCATGCCAACCCATGGCTGAGGCCATCAGCGACCTGTGTTTTCTGGTCCAGGACCTCGACCGCGCCATCCAGTTCTATCGCGACCGGGTAGGTTTCAAGCTGCGCCGCCTGGCCCCTGGTTTCGCTGACTTCTTCACCGCGGGAGTCACGCTGGCCCTGTGGCAGGTGGATCATATGCAGAGCCACTTGCATCTGCCGCCGGGGCTTGCCTCGAAGGGCGGCTCGCGCACCATGGCGGCCGTTCAGGTAGAAAGCAACGACCGGGTGCAGGCGATGTATCAAGAGCTATCGGCCCGGGGTGTTCCGTTTGTGGCCGAACCACAAGCGTATCCGTGGAACGCCTATGCCTGCTATTTCACCGACCCGGAAGATAATTTGTGGGAGATATATACCTGGCAGGAAGGCGGCCATGCGAATCTAATCTTCAACGGTGAATCTTGAGCGCAAACAAGGCCCTCAGTAGAACGCGGCCGATAACCATCCGTATGGATATACAGAATGGAGCGACGCAGAATGGAATCTACTGAAGCCATCCCTTCTGCTCCCCACTCGGGCGCCATCGAGGCCTACGGCATCGAGCCGATTCCCGAGGCGCTTAAGACGGTACGCTGGCCAGACCTGTTCCTGCTGGTCAGCAATTTCCTGGTCAATCCTGGGACGATTCTCATCGGCGGCCTGGCCGTGGCTTCCGGCCTTTCTTTCTGGGCCACCATTCTTACCAGCACGCTCGGGATACTCATCGCTTTTTCCGCTTATATTGTCATGGCCACCGTCGGGGTCGACTACGGCATCACAGGGCAGGTCGCATGCCGAATGGTCTTCGGCATCCAGGGAGCGAAGTGGCTGCCTTCCATCATGCGCACCATCGCCTCGGCGTACTGGTTCGCCATGCAAACCATTGTTGGCGCGACGGTGTTCGTCGCCATCGCGCACCAGTGGACTGGCGGCCGTTATTCCGTCGTGCGCACGGGACTTATCCTCGCCAGCGTGCAGGTGGTTCTGTCCCTGGTTGGTTATCAATGGCTGAAGCTGATCTCGCGCTTCAGCCTTCCCGTCAAAGTTGCCGGCATCGTCTATCTTTTCTTTGTATTGGCCCACGGCCCGGGCGCGAATTATCGCCCCACGGCGGTACTCCATTTTCATGCGCGGAACGGCTGGGCCTATCTGGTGGCCGCGGTGTGGTTGAACAGCATGACCGCGTCCTGGCTCACCATGATTACCGATGCGGCCGATTTCTGCCGCTACACCCGCAGCCGCAAAGACATGTGGTGGGGCACCATGCTGGCCGGCGGCCTGGCCACGGCATTGTCAGTGTCGCTCGGCGCCTACGGCGCCGCTGCCTCACTGGGACGGCAAGCGAATCCCTTTTCGCTCGCCGCCGTGGTAGACCCACATTGGGTCACGATAGTTGTTCTGCTCATTGTCATCGCGCTCGACGAGAGCACCATCAATGTCATGAACCTATACACCGGCGGCCTTTCCCTCTCCAACATGTTCGAGGGCCCGGGGCGCTTTTGGAACACGCTCTTTGTTGGCGTCGTTAGTACCGGACTATCCGCGTTGCCTGTGCTTCTTGAACACCTTGTTCCGTTGACCACCGCCCTGGGCAACTTGTTCGCACCAGTCGCGGGCGTGCTGCTCTTCCATTATCTGTTTGTCGAGCGGATGCGCATCAACGTCCCCGCGCTCTTTGATCCCAAAGGCATTTATCACTACTGGCATGGCGTGAACGTAACCGCGGTTGTCTGGTGCTTCCTCGGGGGCGGAGTCTATTACCTGTTGCCGACTGCCGCTCTGCCCGCAGTGATCGTGCCCCTGATTACCGGTATCGGCTATTTGTTGACCATGCGGCTGTTGGCGCGGCTCCAGCGCGACTCCGGCGAAGGCCAACAAGACTATGAACTCCAGGCCTCTTCGGAAAAATAAGCCGGCCTATGAAAGGCGGTCTGCGTCCTTCAAAGCCCTGCGTAAGGCCACCAAATCGCGGTGCCAAGCCCTTGATTCGCTGTCCTCCAGGTTGGTTTTGGTTAAAAGCGCCGCAAGATCTCGCCCGGTGCAGACCTTGTCCACGTTCGGCGAAAGCTGGGCGACCGGCGCGCCATTCTTGAGAAGCACGAAGGTGACATCCTGGTAGTGTGCGCGGTTAACGCAGTCAGCGAAATGTCGAGCGGCTTCCGTAACGCTGATGGATATCTTTTTCATAAAATCAGATTATTAGATTCAAGATAACAGCAGACGTTCTGCCTTACGGCAGCCGCGCGTACAACTCACAGATCAGGTCGTAGTAGCCGTCCGCGTTTCCGTCTCGAATGTAAGTGACGTTGCGTGGCCGATCCGTGATCTGCCACCAATCAGCTACGGATGCCCCGGCCGTCAACCCGTCTCCACATTGCACGGTGACATTGATCTTCCTCCCGGAAAATAGCTCCGGCCGCAACATATACGCGGGCACGCACGGGCCATGCAAAGGGGCGCCATTCCATCCATATTTCTTCAAATCGAATGCTTCTGAAAACGTCAGCATGTCGGCGATGGCTATCGCGCACTTCGTGCCCACGGAGCGCATGCGGTTAAGCCGCTCCCGCGTGCTGAGCATCTTGTGCGTCACGTCGAGCGGCAGCATGGTGATCGGCGCGCCGCACTTGAGCACGATATCCGCAGCCTCGGGATCGACATACACGTTGAACTCCGCTGAAGGAGTGATATTGCCGCACTCGAAATAAGCGCCCGCCATCATCACGATGCCGCCGATCCGCGCCGCGATGTCGGGCGCCTGCACCAGGGCCAGCGCGAGATTGGTGGTTGGTGACAGGGAAACAATGTGCACCTCGCCCGGCTGCGCGGAGCGAAGCGTCTGCACCAGGAACTCCACCCCATGTTGCTTCTGTACCTTGGTCTTGGGCGCAGGCAGATCGTGGCCATCGAGGCCGGTAGGCCCGTGAACGTGGTCGGCAATCACCAGCGATTTCAAAATCGGCCGTGGACATCCCGCGAAGACGGGAATATCCGCACGCCCCGCGAGCTCCAGGATCTTGAGCGTGTTGATGACGGTATGGTCGAGCCCGATGTTGCCTGCGGTGGCCACAAAGCCGAGAATCTCGAAGGACTCGGGCGCGGCCAACATCATCATGATGGCCGCCGCCTCATCCTGTCCGGGGTCGGTCGTGACAATAACCTTGGTTGGCATGAAAAACTTTCTCCAAATCTATCTGCAGGTTATAGCAAATGGTGAGATACCGTCCGCGATAACCATCGTTGCCGGCGAGGTACCTCCTTCCCCTGTGTTTGCCGCAAGGATTGCGCATCACTGCGCTGGACACGATACTGAATGCACCACTGAGAGGGAATCATCGAGAATGATCGTCCGTCATGCACTCCGCCAGCTACGCAGGAAACCCGGATTCTCTCTCACCGTCATCGTTACATTAGCTCTCAGCGTAGGCGCAAATCTTGCCGTATTCCAGCTGCTGCAAGCAGTGCTTTTCACTGCCCTGCCCATCGCCAGCCCAGCGCAACTCTATGCTCTGCACTCGGTAAAGTCTCCCTACGATGGACAGTGGTTCTACTCCTACCCGGCGTATCAGCGCTTGCGGCAGGCGGCGGGGCACGCAACACCCGTAATTGCCCATTCAGGGATAGGCAGCGGGGTCCTTCAGGCCAGGAGAGGCTGGACTGAAGAAGCCACCTTGCAGCTGGTCTCGCCCGACTTCTTTTCCGTTCTAGGCCTATCGCCTGCTGCGGGCAGGTTCTTTGCATCGGCTGACGACGCCTCCGGACAGGGCGAGCTGCCTGTCATCTTGCGCTACGATTTTGCCCGCAACCAATTCGGTGCGGTGAGCTCTGTGATCGGGATGAAAGCCACTCTCAATCGCGTGCCCATTGTCGTGATTGGCGTAGGTCCGGAGCGCTTCTCCGGCGTGGTGCAAGGGTCTGCCCCCGATATATGGCTGCCTCTCGTGGCCCAATCTTCCGGACGCTTTGGGACGTGGTTTGACTCTCTTGGGCCGGGATATGACGTCAATCTCGAAGCTCCGTATAGGAACCAGAATGGAGTTTTCTGGCTCTGGGTCCTGGCCCGCATTCCCGAGGCGGAAAAGGCCACCGCGGCAGCCCACTGGACGCAAGCCCTTCAGCCGGATTTGCAGATGATGGGCAACGCGACCAAAGATGCGAGCGAGCGCGAGCACGTTCTGCACGCGCAAGTGCAGCTTGTTTCCGCAGCCAGCGGCGAAGGATCGCTAGGCACAGAATACCTGCGGCCCTTGTCGCTGCTGATGGGCATGTCGGCCATGTTCTTTCTGGTGGGATGTCTCAACCTGGGGAGCCTTCAGCTGGCTCGCCTCTCGGGACGTAAAAGGGAAATAGGGGTTCGCCTCGCGTTAGGGGCGAGCCGCTGGCGGGTGCTTCGCCAGTTGGTGGTCGAGGACCTTCTATTGCTCGCGATGGGAGGACTTCTGGCCATTGCCACCTGCCGGGGCGTCAGCGGGCTCTTACTCCACTGGGCCTCTCCACGCGAACGGCTCATCCCCGTCGATCTTCATTTTGGATGGAGATATTTCCTGGTGGGCATCGTCCTGCTGTTGGTTGCGCAGATCGGGTTCAGCGTCTTGCCCGCCTGGCAGATTACGCGCAGTAACCCTATGTCCACGATGCGGTCGAGCGTGGGCAACATAGGCGGCTCGGCGAGGCGTGATTTGCGCTGGTCCACGCTGCTGCTTACCGGGCAGGTCAGCTTGTCGCTGCTGCTGCTTTCTATGGCCGCGCTCTTTGCCCAGACGCTGCTCAACCTGGGCACAGTCGATGCCGGACTCGATCGCCGGCATATCCTGTCGGTTCATTTGGACCTGGTGAGTGGCGGCCTCGAGAAGCAAGACCTTACCGGCCTGAATCAACGCATTCTGGAACGTCTGAGGTCCTTGCCCTCGGTGCGCGATGCCGCCATGCAAATGTGCCGCGTACCTGACTGCGTATGGAATACCGCCATCCACGTTTCCGGCCGGCCCGACCTTTCGCCGGCGCAGATGCATGGGGAAGAAAACCACGTCAGTGTCCATTACTTCCATACCATGGGCATTCCGCTGCTGCGAGGAAGAGTCTTCAGCGACGCGGATCGGCCGCATGGGCAGCCGGTAGCCATCCTCAACCAGGCATTTGCGGAGAGGCTCTTCGGCAACTCAGATCCCATCGGGCATTTCGTCGGCTACCAGGCGGCTCCGGGGGATCATGGATTTCAAGTGATTGGGGAAGTGGGCGATGCGCAGGTCGATGGGCTGCGTCGTCCCGCGCCGCCCGTGGCCTACTTCTCTCTGGAACAGGGCGCAGATTCAGCGGGCACGATCGAGGTGAGTGCTCTAGGATCCCCGGCCAACATCGCAACTGATATTCGCCGCAGCCTGCAATCGATCGATCCCGATCTGCCCATTTCCGAGATCGTCCCGCTCTCCACCGAGTTCGAGGATGGGTTGTCTACGGAAAAATTGCTGGCGCGGCTGACCGCTGCATTTGCCGGCCTGACGCTTGCCGTGGCGGTGATTGGGTTCTATGGGCTGCTTTCCTTCCAGGTGGTACGCCGTACCGCAGAAATCGGCATACGGATCGCGCTGGGCGCAACGCGGGGGCAGGTGATCGGGCTGTTCCTGCTGCAGACCGCTACCATTCTGCTTAGCGGAATCATTCCCGGAATTGTGCTCACGGTGTTGGTTGGACGAAGTGCGCGAACCATTCTTTATGGTGTGCGGGAGACGGATCCCTGGGCGTTCGCGGCCGCCAGCTGTGTGTTGATCGCCGGCGGTATCCTGGCGACGATCATCCCGGCACGCAGGGCATCGGCCCTCGATCCCATCGAGACCTTAAGGGCGGAATGACTCCGCGCGGCCGGGTCGTTCACGGTTCTTCATTGAGCAATGCCTTGAGTAACGGGTGCTTCGAACGCGCAAATGGATTGACGATCGTTACTCCTTGCCAGATAAATCCGTCCTGCATATCTTCTGACAGGAGCAGATGGCAATCAGCCTCCGCGGCAACGCACAAAATGACGGCATCCCAAAAACCGACCTGATGATTCACCACCACGTCGGTCGCCGCTAGCATGGCTCCGGCCGAGGTTTCGAAGAGGGCAAATGCATCGCGCCAACTGAGAATTGCCGAGCGGGCCCCGGCGGTCGATCGACCCGCCTTCCGGACTAGTACCTGAAACAGTTCGCCGAGCGTTTGCACCGGCAAGACGACCGAGCCTTGGGGCAGGCTGTCTACCAACTCCAGCGCCGTGCTTTTCATCCCAGATCCGTTGACTCCCTCGGCGTAGGCCAGGATATTCGTATCCAGCGCGACCCTCAACGAGGATCCTCGTAGAGTTCGTCTCGCGTCCAGCGAACTGCCTTGGTTACGGATTGCTTGCGCAATCTGGTCAGCAAATTCGCTCGTGCGCTGGCCTCAATCTTCCCCACTTCGTCAACTGGAGAGATCTTGGCAATGGGTTTCCCGTGGCTTGTTACGACGTAGCTGCGGCCCCGTCGCACATTCTGCAATAGCTCAGAGAACTTCCGATTGGCATCCGCAGCTGAAACCGCCTTATCCATGGTCATGCCTCCCGCGCGACAATTGTAGTGATTTTAACTACTATACCTCGAAGAGGGCTTATCGTGCCAGTAGGCGTGCCTGAAGCAAAGCTCGCAAATTCGCTCTAAACTGGAAACAGCGCTTGGAGGATTTATCCATGAAGTTGACCCATTTCTCCGCTCCCCTCGGTTCCTTCTGCATAACGACGGGTGCGCTGCTAGCTGCCATCACGCTTTCCACGTTTCCCGCCGTGGCCCAGACACTGACCGGCCAGGCGGCCTTTACCGACTACACCAAGGAACATCCCGGTGTTCGGCGCAAGCTCACCGTCGCCGACCTTCCCCAACCGTATGCCACTCCATCGGCCAATAACGGGCCCGCGATCTTCCCCCGCCCGGACGGGGTGTGGCCCCAGGCACCGGCTGGTTTCAAGGTGGAGCAGTTTGCCACCGGCCTGAATGATCCACGCCTGATGCGCATGGCGCCCAATGGCGACATCTTCGTGGCTGAGAGCAGCGCGGGAAAGATCCTGGTTTTTCGCGGCATCGGCGCCGACGGTAAGGCCGGCCAGATGGAGGTCTTCGCTTCTGACCTGAAAGCCCCGTTCGGGATCAACTTCTATCCCAGCGGACCCAACCCACAATGGGTATACGTGGGCAACACCGAATCCGTCGTCCGCTTCCCTTACAAGAGCGGCGACCTCAAGGCGAGCGGGCCGCCGCAGACCCTGGCCACTCTGCCCGGGGGTGGTGGCCATCGCACCCGCGACATCGTCTTCACTCCTGATGGAAAGCACATGCTGGTCTCGGTGGGCTCGCATTCCAATGACGACGATTCGGATACCACTCCAGCCGAGTTTCACCGCGCCGATGTACTCGAGTTCACGCCCGAAGGTAAGTTCGAGAAGGTCTACGCCTCCGGCATCCGTAACTGCGTGGGAGAGACCATCCAACCCACTACAGGCGAGCTCTGGTGCTCCACCAACGAGCGGGACGCCCTGGGCAACAACCTGGTTCCCGACTACATTACCCACGTGCAGGAGGGCGGCTTCTACGGCTGGCCATGGTTCTACATGGGTGGCATTCAGGATCCGCGGCAGCAGGGGAAACATCCGGAGCTGAAGTCCAAAGTGATCGTTCCTGACGTGCTGCTCAACCCCCACTTCGCTTCGCTCGAGATGCAGTTCTATGAGGCATCTCAATTCCCTTCCACTTACCATGGCCGGGCCTTCGCTGCCGAGCATGGCTCCTGGAACCGGGATCCGCGGGGCGGCTATGAAGTGATCACCGTCCCCATGGAGGACGGCAAGGCTACTGGAGCGTATGAAGACTTCCTGACCGGCTTCGTCCTGCCAGGCGGCAAGGTGTGGGGCCGTCCGGTCGGCATCGCGGTGGCGAAAGACGGATCCCTGCTGGTCTCCGACGACGGTTCGAACACCATCTGGCGCGTGAGCTACAAGGGAGGCAAAACAGCGGCGTCCGGCCAATAGCGGATGCGCACTTCGGAATGGATCCAGATCGGGTTTGCCGTCATCCTGGCGGCTGCGGCCTGGATCCAGCCGCTTTTTTCTCATCCCTTGCCGGTACGCCGGCGGTGGACGATCACGCTGCTCGCGCTGGTCCCTTGGGTAGCGGTGACCCTGGCCCGCGCCACCGCGGGTTTCCTGGCGCCGCTTTATGTCTCCACGCTGCGCGACTGGCTTACGGCAGGGCTCTTCCTGGTGCCTTACTGGCAGACAGGCCAATTTTTTCAGGCTCCGAACCACCGCATCGAGCAGCGTCTGATGGACTTTGACCGCTGGTTGATGCCGCGAGCGGCGCGCACCTCAGGCACATCCCGCAGCGGCTTCGGCATGGTGTTGGAAGTCGCCTATCTCTTCTGCTATCCGCTGGTCCCGCTGGGACTGCTTGCCCTCTACGCCGTGGGCCAACGCAACCACGTTGCCGGCTTCTGGCTGGTGGTCCTGGTTTCGACCTATCTGTGTTACGCAATGACCCCGTTTGTCCCCGCCTATCCGCCCCGGGACTTGGCCGGCATTTCATTAACCCCGGCGCAAACCGGCAAGACGCGGATCTTTAACCGCTGGATTCTCAAGCATGGAAGTATCCACGCGATCTCCTTCCCCAGCGCCCATGTCGCCTCCACCTTTGCGGTCTCGCTGGTGCTGCTGCATTACGCGCCCATTATGGGGTGGATCTTCCTGTTTATTTCTGTCTGGATTTCGCTCGGCGCGGTGATTGGGCGCTACCACTATGCTCTGGACGTGCTGGCGGGCGCGGCGACTGCAGTGGTCGTTTTTGCGGCGTGCTATTCGTATCTTTGACTGAGTAGAAAGCGAAACCGCAGACTCTGAGAGCCCAGCCATGCGCTTACTTGACGCCGAAGATTTTCATCGCGGCGCCCGCGACCATCTTCCGCGCCGGGCTTTGCGGGTGACCGTCGGCCGGCGGCAGAAAGACTGCGGTCAGCACCCTGATTCCGGCCGGCAGCTCCGCCGGGCCGCCGGGCGTTGCCGGGGGAAAGAAGCGCGTGAGCGCTTCGCGCGGTTGGTTACGCACCAGATCGAGCATCGCCACCCGGTGCACACAGGAAACCGTACAAAACGGCGCGCACGGCTTCTTGGTCGAGTACTCCCGGTCCAAGGTCAGCTTGCGTGTACTTCTCGAGCGGGATAGCCGGATATCCGCGTTGCTGCGAGCAATAGTGCACCAACCCCTGCTCACAGACGTAGAGGTAGCGGCTTCCCGCGCGGCACTGCCAGTCGTTCGGCTGGCCCAATGCCAGGTTTTTATGGAAGAGGTTGTCGTAGGCGAAGGCAAACAATGCCGGCTTTCGTTCCTTGAGAATCTGGTCGTAGACGGCGCGTTCGTTCTCCTGCAACGGATCCAACTGACCATCGTGGTCGTGGATAATACCCACCGTCGTCTCAAATCCCAGCTCCAGGGCGCGGCGGGTAATCGTCAGGGCATCTTCCGGATGCGCCATGCCGCCGCCCAGAACGGAATTGATGTTGACGTCGAATTCCGCAAATTGCGCCAGCCACTGGAGCTTGCGGTCGAGCACCTTCAGGCTTTTCTTCGAGACCTCGTCCGGCATCACGTTATCGATTGAGATCTGTAGATGTTCGAGCCCGGCCCGGTTCAGCCGCTGAATCCGCTCCTCCGTCAGCAGGTAACCGTTGGTGATGATGGTCGCGATCGCTCCGTGACGGCGGATGGCACGAATGATCTCGTCCAGATCAGGATGGAGCAAGGGCTCTCCACCGCTGAGGGTAATGATCCCCGTGCCCATGCCGGCCAGGATTTCGATCCGGCGCAGCATCTCGGCGGTCGGCACCGGATCGGAAACCTTGTCGTACTCATTGCAGTAGGCGCAGGAGAGATTGCAGCGCCGCATAGGGATGATGTGCGCCAGAATTGGATGGTGTTTGGACTTGATCGCCCTAGCTACCATCCGTGCCTGACGAATGCGCCTTTGGTAGGAGCGAAACCTGCGCACAACCGGGGTGAATGTCATGGAAGCCCGCTGAGCCTGAGTTTACGCTTCCAATCGTGCACCTGTATCGTTGCCAAACGTATCGCGAAATAATGTTGGGCCCACCACGCTCGGAGGAAACATGAAGATTTTCCTGCTCCATAGATTTGCCGCGGCCGCCCTGCTGTTGGGAGCCTTCGCGGTCATGCATTCAGAAACGAGTCCAAGCCAAACGCAACGATTCCCGCAGTTCGAGAATGAAGATGTAAAGGTGTGGAAGTCGGTGGTGATGCCCAACGCGCCCCTGACCATGCACCGGCATGAGCATCCGCGGGTCATCATTGCCCTGCGCGGTGGCACCATGAAGATCGTGGACCAGCAGGGCAAATCAGAAGAACACGTGTGGGAGACCGGAAAGGCCTATTGGCTCCCCAGCAACCCGCCCAACACCATGCATGCCGACGTAAACGCCGGCGGCCAACCGATTGAAGTCATGGTGGTGGAATTGGAGAAAGAAAAGTAGTCAGCGATAGGCGGCGGCCTGGATGCCGTACAGCTCCGCGTACGGACCGCGCTTGGCCATCAGCTCCTCGTGGGTGCCCACCTCCACCAGCCGGGCACCGTCAAGCACCACGATGAGATCGGCCATGCGCACCGTCGAGAAGCGGTGAGATACCAGGATGGTGATCCGGCCGCCGGTCCTGTTGTCACCTCCCCGGGCTGCGGCGGCATAGCGCTCGAACAGCGCGTGCTCAGTCTCGGCATCGAGCGCGGCGGTCGGTTCGTCCAGAATCAGTAACAGTGGCTGTTCGCGCATGAAGCCGCGCGCCAACGCCAGCTTTTGCCACTGGCCGAACGATAGCTCGACTCCCTCCGGCCAGGTGGGACCGAGCTGGGTGTCGAGCCCTGACCGCAGCCCTTCCACCACGTCGCCGGCGCCCGCGCGGTCGACCGCCACGGCCACCGACGGCCGGTCGTCCATCCGCGGAATATCCCCCAAGCCAACGGTATGCCCGGCGCGGAACTCAAAACGGAAGAAATCCTGGAACGCGCCCGCGAGACGCGCCCGCCACTCCCCGGCCGGAATGCGCGCAAGCGGCACATCGTCGACCAGGATCGAACCCGAGGACGGCTCGTACATCTTGGCCAACAACTTGACCAGCGTGGTCTTGCCGGCGCCGTTCTCGCCCACGATCGCCACCACCGCGCCCGCCGGCAGCAACAGCGATACATCCTCCAACACCACCCGGGAGGTGCCCGGATAGCGGAAGGAGACGCGATCGAACCGCACCCCTTTACTCAAGACGGAGGGGACTGCCAGATCGCCCTTGGCCTCGATCGACGCGGCGTAGTCCTCGAGCCATGCCAGCCGCCGCGAACCATCCATCCAGAAGCCGCGCAGGAATCCAATCTCGCCCACGGTGGCGCCAATGTAGCCTGACAGCCGCGCGCCCGCGGCCAGCACCAGCAGCACCGCGCTGGCCGGCGCCCTGAGGTACCCAGAGACGAAAACCACCGCGCCCACATACGCCAGCCCGAAGATCGCCCAGGCCAGCGCATGCCAGAATGCCGAACCCCCGCGGGCCGCCGCCACCGGTCCGTACCAGCGCTCCCACGCCGCCCGGCGATCGGTGACCAGGCGCTCGCCAATGCCGGTCACGCGCACTTCCTTGCCCGGCGACGCAGTGGTGGCGATGGTGAACAGGTGCCGCGCCAGGCGATTGGCCTGGGCCCCACGCTCCTGCGCGGATCGCTCCACGTCCGGCCGCCAGGTCGACGTACCTATCGTTGGAATGGCAAAGACGGCGAGCAGCAAGAGCGCCGGATGAATCGACGCCAACAGCGCCATGGTCACGGCCAGCCGCAGAATCCACCCCAGCGTGGAAAACAGCGACACATACATGTGGTCGAGCACAAAGACCTGGTTGCGCAGCATGGACAGGCGATCCAGATATTCGGGACGCTCGTGATGGGCCACAGTGGCCACCGTCGCCTGCAGCCGCGCCACGTGGCCCTCGAGCGCAATGGTCACCTTGTCGCGGAAACGCCGCTGTACCCGGGTGCTGACGGTGCGCAAAAACCAGGTGGCGGTGGTCGACACGGCGAGGCCAATCGCCGCCCCCTGCATCAATCCGGTTCGGTGCTCGAGGAAACCTTTGCCCAGCAGCATCAGCCACAAGGCGAGCAGCGCATCCGGTAACGCTGCCAGCTGCGACAACACGAACGACGCCACCATTAAGCGCGGCTCGTGGCGGTATCCCAGCTTGCACAGCCGCCACATCGAGGAGAGCGCGGGAGGCAGTGGCTCCAAAACAGGGGAGGGATGTTCAGACGAGGGATTCATAGACAGTGCCCTCCGCGTCGCCAAGATGGAAGCGCTGCGCCTGCAGGTCGAACATGGTGCGATAGCGGCCGCCCAGCGCCATCAGCTCGTCGTGCGAGCCCAGCTCAATCACGCGGCCGTGCTCCAGCACGCAGATACGGTCGGCATGGCGAACGGTGGAGAAGCGATGCGAGATCAGGATGGTGGTGCATTCCCGGGTCGCGGCCAGCAGGCGATCGAAAATCTCCGCTTCGCCGCGTACGTCGAGTTGCGCCGTCGGCTCATCCAGCAGCACCACGCCGGCGCCGCCGGTGACGGCGGCGAGCGCCCGGGCCAGCGCAATACGCTGCCACTGGCCGCCGGAAAGGTCCGTGCCCCCGGTGTATCCGCGAGCCAGCACGGTATCGAGCGAGGCCAGGTTAGCCGCTCCCGCCGACTCGAGCGCGGCGCGCACCACCTCATCGGGCGCGCCTGCCGGGGCCACATTGTTGCGCAATGGCAGCTCGAGGCGGAGGAAGTCCTGGAAGACGGCGGTGACCCGGGCGCGCCATGAAGCCAGGTCGAACGCGCGCAGGTCGACGCCATCGATGGTGATAGTCCCGGACTGGGGATCGTACAAGCGGCACAGCAGCTTGGCGATGGTGGTCTTGCCGGCGCCGTTCTGGCCCACGATGGCGAGCGACGACCCGGCGGGGATGGTGAGATTAAAGTGCTCGAGAATCGGCGCGCCGCCAGGGTAGGAGAAGCTGACATCGCAAAGACGAATCTCCGGCGCCGCCGGCGGCGCGCGGTGCGTGCCCGTGGGCAGATCGCCGGCAGGACGCATCGCCGCTTCCAGCCGCAGCACCGCGGCTACCGGCGCAGCGGCTCCATCGAGTGACCAGCTCAATCCACCGAAGGCGATCATCGATACCCCAATCGCGCTCTGCAAGTAGACCACCGCTTCCCCGAGCGAAATGCGGCCATGGGCCGCGGCGCTCGCCAGCAGCCAGAACACCATCACATTTGCCGAGGTCACCAGCAGCAGGCTCCAGAGGACAGGGCGCTCACGCATACGGGTGGCGGCGTACTGCAGCTCGTGCAGGCGCGTGCGCCGGGCGAGGAAACGATCGATCGTCCAACCGGCAAGGCCGAAGAGGCGCAACTCCTTGCTGGCCGGCGGATCCACCGCCAGGCGGTAGGCGTAGTCGGCGTCGCGCTGGGCGGCGCGCACCTCCTCGGTTTGGCGGTCGTGCCAGATGGCGCTTTCCCGCAGCAACCAATGGGTCGCGAGCCACGCGCCCGCAAGCAGCAGCGGCGCCCACCAGGCGTAGCGCGCGAGGATCACGGCCGATGCCACCCCACCGGTCATCTCGACCAGGCCGGTGGCGATAAAGTCCATGGAGATCGAAAGCGGCGGTCCGGTCATCCCCAGGTCGAAGTCGCGAGCCACGGTCAAGTCGCTGGTCAGCGTCGCATCTTCAAGATGCCCAATGCCCGGCGGGCGCACGCAGGCCTCGGTGAGCCGGTCGTAGAGCCAGGCGGCGGTGCGGTCGCCCAGGTTGGCGCTGACTGCCTGATGAATCGGACTGAGCACCTGCAGGAGCACAAAAATCGCGCCCACGAAGGTCAGCGGCCCGGCGAGAGGATGGCCTTGTTGCACCGCGCCCACCAGCACACCCATGGCGATGGCGAAGGCGGCCGGCAGGATGCCGCGCAGCAGCAACACCGTCCACCAGGCAGCGGCGAGACCCGGGTCCGCTTGAGGCAGAACTGCGAAGAACTTCCATTCCTTGCGCGCCGTCAAAGATTGCAGCATGACCGCATTCTCCGCTTGTCATCCCGCCTGCCCCGGCGTGCCGTGGGAGCGAACCCGGATTTCCTGCCACGCTCCACTGGACGCCGCCACGTGTGCGGCTTTCATTAAGGAAAGCCGCATGGAAATCCGGGGAAGCCGAGGGATCACCCTATAATACGGAATCGCCCCCGGCGGTTGAGCATGAGAAATGTGCTGGAACGGCAAATCGATCAGGCCCTGGGCCGGCTGCCCGCCGACTTGGTGGTGCGCAACGCCCGCATCCTGAACCTGGTCACCGGCGAACTGCAATCCGGCGACATCGCCGTGTGCGGCCGCCTCATTGTGGGCACCCTGGACAGCTACCGCGGCGTGGAGGAGATCGATGCCCAGGGGCGCTTCGCCGTGCCCGGGTTTATCGACAGTCACGTGCACTGCGAGAGCACCCTCGTAACTCCGCTCGAGTTCGACCGCTGTGTGCTTCCCCACGGCGTCACCACCGCGATTTGTGACCCGCACGAAATCTCGAATGTTCTGGGCCTCGCGGGATTGCAATATTTCCTCGATGCCGCCGGGCACACCGCGCTCGATCTGCGGGTGCAGCTCTCCTCCTGTGTGCCCGCAACCAACCTCGAAACCTCCGGCGCCCGGCTCACTGCCGCCGACCTGGTAACCCATCGCCACCATCCCAAGGTGATTGGCCTGGCCGAGTTCATGAACGTGCCCGGCGTATTAAATAAAGATCCCGAGTGCATGGAGAAGCTGGCTGCGTTTGCCGGGCAGCATATCGACGGCCACGCTCCCCTGCTCTCCGGCCATTCCTTGAATGCTTACTTATCCTGCGGTATTCGTAACTGTCACGAGACCACAAATCTGACGGAGGGGCGGGAAAAGCTGGCCAAAGGCATGCAGGTGCTGATCCGGGAGGGATCGGTTTCGAAAGATCTGGCGGCGCTGGCTCCGCTCATCAACGAATTCACTTCGCCCTTTCTCGGCTTCTGCACCGATGACCGCAATCCATTGGATATCCGCGAAGAAGGCCACCTGGACCACCTGGTGCGCCGCGCCATCGCGCTGGGCGCGCCGCTGGCCGCCGTTTACCGCACCGCCAGCTGGTCGGCTGCCCGGGGCTTTGGATTGCTGGACCGGGGGCTGATCGCTCCCGGATATCTGGCCGACTTCCTGCTGCTCGACGATCTGGAGGCCTGCGCCATCCATAGTGTCTTCCGCGCCGGGCGCAGAGTGACTGCGGATACCTTCGCCGGGCGCGCGCAGCCGGCACCGCCAGGGGGAAACACCATGCACCTGCAGCCGGTCACCGCGGAGGCCTTTCGCACCCCCGCGCCCGGCCCGGCAACCCCGGTGATCGGGATCATCCCGGGTAAGATCCTGACCGATCGGTTAGAGGCCAACCTGCCCTATCGCGAAGGTAGGCGGCACGCCGATCCGGAGCACGATCTGCTCAAGATCTGCGTGCTCGAACGCCACGGCCGTAACGGCAATATCGGGCGCGGTTTCGTCAAAGGCTTTGGCTTTCGCCAGGGGGCGCTCGCCTCCTCGGTCGGCCATGACAGCCACAACATCTGCGTGGTGGGCGCCGGAGACGAGGATATGGCGATTGCTGTCAATCGCCTGCTGGCGCTGGGCGGAGGATTTGTTGCCGTTCAGGCCGGCCGGGTACTGGCCGAGCTCGCCTTGCCCTTCGCCGGCCTCATGAGCCTGGATTCCTTTGAGACCGTGGGCCAGAATTTGTACGCCCTCCGCGCCGCCGTCGAGGCCATGGGCTGTCTGCTGCCCGAGCCATTCCTGCATTTGGCCTTTCTACCTCTCCCGGTCATTCCCCACCTGAAGATCACCGACTTTGGACTGGTGGACGTAGACAGGTTTGCGCTGGTCACGCCCTAGCCGGTCTCTACAGGCTGCGGAAAGACTTTGCGATGGGCAGGAAAGCAATACCTCAGGGGCTTTACAGTCTGCGTGAGAACCGGAAATAAACAGCAAATCGAAACCAGGCCCGTAGGGCCGGGAGCCAAACGTCAGCCCAGCCCGGATCCGGATTTCCTGTGGACCTTGCTGGCGTTGGCGCACTTCATGCGGCTTTCCTTAACGAAAGCCGCACACGCGGACTTTGGTGGCGCCCCGTGCAGGAAATCCGGAGAAGGGCTGGGAGGCGGATCCAAGGTCCGGGAGCGCCGGAGGTGCGGCACTACCTTTGTCCGCGGGTGCCGCGCCTCTGGCGCTCAAATGATATTGGGGATCGATGTCCCAGCCCTTCCGGGCTGGGCTGACGTTTGGCTCCCGGCCCTACGGGCCTGGTTTCGATTTGTTGTTTGCTTTCGAGTTCTCACGCAGACTCTTTAGCCCTGGTGGCAGGCTGCTTATCAAGCGGTTGCCGACTTTTCCCGCACCCTCTAAAGCCCGATTGATTGGAGTGCGACTCTTTCCGCGACGCTGAAGCGTCGCTCCCCCCTGGCTGAAGCAGGGGGCTCCCACCCACAGCAGCCAACCTGGCATGAGTTCTTCCGCAGCCTGTCGATCCCCCTTATGGTGATTACCGGTTGGGGTAACTTCCGCGTGGTTCAGATCGAATAGCGGCTTCCCTGACCAGTAGGTGTTACCGCCAGCTACCACGAGGCACCGCAGTGGGCCGCTTTCGTAAGGGCAGGGGTGCGATGTTTGCTTGCCAGGGGCCATGCGCCGCTGCCATTCTTTGCATGCTGCTCCAAGAAGCCCGCCCGATGGGCAGGGCTCGCGCAGTGCAGTCATGCTTTCTTTCGCCCGAGTACGGA
The DNA here is from genome assembly GCA_963711525.1 of uncultured Acidobacteriaceae bacterium. Taxonomy (GTDB): domain Bacteria; phylum Acidobacteriota; class Terriglobia; order Terriglobales; family Acidobacteriaceae; genus PALSA-350. The sequence goes on from CAVQEO010000008.1 coordinate 33,408, forward strand.
GGGTGTATGAAGATCTGCCAGGGGGTTCTCCTGCTGACGCTCGGCGCGAGCGCGGGAGCGGTGCTGAAGGCGCAGGCGCTGTCCGCGGGCAATGCGCTGCCCGCCGACGCGGTGATGGTGGCCAGCGAAACCATTCCCGGAGGAGTTGAATTTTTTCCTGGGTTGCTGGCATCGCAGCACCAGGCACTCCTGCAGGGACTGCCCATGGCTCCGGCCATCAGCCAGGGCCTCCCGGCTACGCCCGTAACCGCTGAAACGGAGCCTAAGCCGCTGACCGGCATGGACCGGCTGACCCTGTTCTGGAACGAATCCTACGCCAACCCGGGAGCGTTCGTAGGTGTTTCCGCAGGCGCACTGGTGGATCAGCTACGGCACACGCCGGCCAAGTGGGATGGAGACGGAAGTGGTTACACCCGGCGTTTCGCCAGCGAATACGGCCAGCTGGCCACGCGCAATGTGATTCATGACGGCTTAGCCGGCATCACCGGGCTCGACCCGCGTTACGTGGTGTGCAAGTGTCAGGGCACGATGAAGCGGAGCGCCCACGCCCTCAAGATGACCTTCATCACTTATCGCAAAGACGGACAGCTGGCGCTCGATGTGCCCCAGATCGCCAGCGCCTACGGCTCAGGCATGATCTCTACGTATTGGTATCCCCACAACCAGTTCAGTCCGCTGGTGCAGGGAGTCCAGTTCGGCCACGAGCAGATGGGCGAAATCCTGGTCGGCAACCTGGTGCACGAATTCGGCCCGGATATTCAACGCACCCTGCACCTGCACGCTTTGACGGCCCGCCGTCATCCCCGCCCCGACGACGACGACTAGCGCGTGGGGCGAGAGCCCGGCTAGTGGTGAAGGAAACTGCAAGTTCCTCCACCAGCGAATCCTGATGAAAGCTTTTGTTCCTGATCTGGTACGCCCCTCCCAGGCGATCTTCAATCCCCACCCACGGAAGTGCTCTAATGGCATGGACAGCGCTGCGCGTCCGGGCCGTGAGCGGAGGCGCCACTTGGCTGTGCTCTCCCGCTATGGAATCACCCCCCAGGCAGAGCAAAGGAGATCCCCCATGCGATCAGGACGATGGTTATTGGCCACGGTCTGGCTGTTTCTCTCGCTTGCCGCCGGCACGGCGGCGGCGCAGAACCCCTTTGTTGGTACCTGGAAGCTCGATCAGGAAAAGAGCCAGCTGGCCGGCGACACCATGAAGTTCGGTCCGGCGGCAGGCGATGCGATCGAGCTGATCGCAGGGGCAATCACCTACTCCTTTCGCGCGGACGGCAAACCCTACGCGCTGCCCACGGGCAACGTAGCCATCTGGAGACAGACCAGCCCCGATAGCTGGAGCACGGAGTATCGCAAGCCCGACGGCAAGCTGATGAGCAGCGACAACTGGAAGCTCTCCACCGATGAAAAAAACCTCACCGTCACCAGCAGCGGGGTGAAGGCCAACGGAGATTTGTACACCGACACGGAAGAGTACGCGCGCACGGCGGGCACGAGTGGGCTGATGGGCGCCTGGAAAAGCACTTCGGTCAAGCTCAGCTCGCCCAATGAATTGACCATCCAGGAAGACGGCCTGGATGGCCTGATCCTGAAAATTGCCGCCATGAAAGCCACCGCCGTCACCAATTTCGACGGCAAGGAAGTGGCCGTCGAGGGGCCGGACATTCCCACCGGGCTGCGCCTCTCCCTCACCCGAACCGGGCCGTACAAGTTTCGCATCGTGCAAAAACTCAACGGCAGCCTGATGGACTCGTCCGAGTACACCGTCTCCGCCGACGGGAAAACCATGACCGCGGTGGGCGGGGCGCCCGGTGACCCCCCCTCCACCTCGGTGTGGGAGAAGCAAGCATCCGCGCCGGCCCGCCCCGCGGATCGCCCTCCTGCCTCACCCGTGATCCCGTCGCCAGGAGTACACTAGGAATAGTGCACGTGGAATCGACCTCGCCGACAGCCTGATGTTTTTGCTCCCGACGAGCCTATCTTTACCCGGTAACGGCACACGAGGGAGCCCAAATGAGTTTGATCAAGTCAGTGGATGTACCCAAGCATATGGCCGACCGCTTGCGGTCTCGCCGCATTGCTGCCCGCCTCTCCAACGGCGCCTCCAAGCAACCCACCGCGCCCGCAAGCAAGCCCTTGACCGTTCCCCCCATCACGCCCGACGAGACGCCCGAACTTCTTGGTCCCGCCACCCTGTAGAGCGCTTTCCCTCCAGCCAAGTGCGGCTTTTCTTTCATCCCAGCAAGCCAGCTTGCTGGGGATCCCGGCTGCCCGCTACTGGCGCCCTTATCCATCCAAAGGTTGAGCACAAATCCGTACCCTGGGTCCAAGACACGGCTTGGACTCAGAACCTATGGTGTGTGAGTACATCGTTCCACACTGATTCTCCAAGCGCTCTGACTGAATTTCCTGTCAAGCTCGGTGACGTTGGCGAAGCTCATGCAACGTGGCTGGTGCGGCTAGGCAGGAAATCCGGGCCCAGGGCGCTTCTTTTTGCTCCCGGCAATATTTCCGCCGGGTTCATACTGAAGCCACAAGAAAAGACGCTTGAGATGCACTCCGGTGGGGCACGGCAAGGGGAAATGCGACGGACAATGATGCGGTCCGCCTGGCTGTGCGCGCTTTTGCTGTTGTTCAGTCATGCGGCACTAGCACTCGATCCCCAACGATCCCTCGACCACTACGGTCACCAGGCTTGGCGCACGGATTCAGGCCTGCCCCAGAACACCGTCCACTCCATCCTGCAAACCCGCGACGGCTATCTATGGCTGGGCACTGACGGAGGCCTGGTGCGCTTCGACGGCATCGACTTTGTCACCTTCGACGTCGAGAACACTCCGCAATTCAAGAGCGACACTGTTTATGACCTGCTTCAGGACGGGTCCGGCACGCTATGGATCAGCACGGCCACCGGCCTGCTGAGCTACCGCAGCGGCGCCTTTGGGGCCTACACCACGGCCCAGGGCTTACCCGCCGATACGGTTTGGTTCAGCTATGAGGACCACCGCCACCGGGTCTGGGCCATCACCTCGGCCGGCCCGGCCTTTTTCGATGGTCGGGGCTTCACGCCCATCGCCGGAACCCAGCTTGCGGGCCCGCTGACTCGCCAGGCTCTGGCCGAGGATGCGCAGGGGATGCTCTGGCTAGGGGGCAGCAGCGGGGTCTTCGCTTTGGATACACGAACCGCCGTGCCGCGCCTGGCGTTGCACCTGCTCAGCGGGACGGAGGTGGAAACGGTCGAGTTCGACAGCGAACATACTCTCGAACATACTCTTTGGATCGGCGGCAGCGAAGGCCTGGAACGCTACGCCGGCGGTAGGCTCACCCCAGTCCCTATCGCCCATCCGGCCGGCAAGACTGAGGTGACCGCCCTCGCACCCGACCCCGATGGCAGCCTGTGGGTAGGAACGGCCACCGGCATGGTCCACTTGGGCAGGGACGGCGCCACTCTCGCACTTCTAGACCACGGGCCAGGCGGGGACGAGGGCAGCCAACGCGTGGATCGCCTCTTTCGCGACCGCCAGGGAGTGCTCTGGCTGGCCACCGAACGCGGACTCTTCCGCCTTCGGGGCAACCAGCTGCAGTCCTTCGCCCCCGGTTCCACCTTAGCCGCCAACCGCATCCTGTCGCTCTACCAAGACCGTGAAGGCGACCTGTGGGTGGGCACCGACTCCGGCGGCCTCAACCTGCTCCGGGATCAAAAATTTACTACGTACACGACCAGCGACGGACTCTCCGGCAACCTGGTGCGGTGTGTCTTTGAGAGTGCCCAGGGAGAACTTTGGATCGGCACCGACGGGGCGGGATTGAACCGGCGCACCAGCAGCGGCTTCGCGCACCTCAGCACCGCGGATGGGCTCTCCAGCAACGTCATCCTTTCGCTCGCCGGCGGGGCCGGTGGGGACCTCTGGATCGGCACCCCCAACGGACTGAATCTGCTCCATACCAGCGAATCCGCCAAGCGGATCACGAAATTCACTTCCGCCGACGGCCTGCCCGACGACTTCATCCGCTCCCTCTTCTCTGATCGCGACGGCAGCTTGTGGATCGGCACCCGGCACGGGCTGGCCCATCTGGCAGCAGGCAAGGTCACCAGCTACTCCAGCATGGACGGTTTGGGCAGCGACTTCATCGGCGCTATCTTTCGATCTGACCAGGGTGACCCTGGGCGCTCCAACCAGGGTGACCCTGGGCGCTCCGAGCAGGGAGATCTTTGGATCGGGACTTCGGGCGGCCTTGAGCCGCCTGCATGACGGGGCCTTTGTCAACTCCACCGTGCAGCAGGGGCTCTCCAACAACACCGTCACCGCCATCGCCCAGGATGCCCAGGGAACTCTTTGGCTGGGAACCAACGGGGGCGGCCTGAACCGCCTGCGCGGGCCGGCCAGCCAGCCGGAGGCATTTCCCTGGGGTACGAAGGGCCTCCCGGGCACCATCTACGGCATCCTCGAAGACGCCGCCGGAGGTCATCTCTGGCTGAGTTCGCAGACCGGTATCTACCGGGTTTCGCTGGCGCAGCTCAATGCCTACCGCGACACCCATGCGCTCACCGTGGACGCCTACGGCACAGCCGACGGAATGAATATTCGCGAGTGCAGCGGAGGCGGCCATCCGGCGGCCTGGAAACTGGGCGACGGAAGCCTGTGGTTCGCCACCTTGGACGGGGTTAGCGTCATTGATCCCGCGCACATGCCGGAAAATCGCGTGCCCCCTCCGGTGGTCATCGAAAAAGTTCTGGTGGATGACCAGGTGCGGGGCGGATTGGATCAGGAATTGACCGTCCAGCCGGGCGCGAACCGGTTGGAATTCCAATACGCCGGCCTCAGCTTCGTTGCTCCGCAAAAGGTGCAGTACCGCTACCAGCTGCAGGGCTTCGATCGCGGCTGGATCGAGGCCGGCAGCCGGCGCGCAGCCTTTTACACCAACCTGCCCCCAGGCAACTATCGCTTTGCGGTCATGGCAGCCAACAACGATGGAGTCTGGAATACCGCCGGGGCCTCCTTTGCCCTGCGCCTGCTGCCGCACTTCTACCAGACCTGGTGGTTTTATTCCGCGCTGGCCCTGGCTGGGCTTTTGCTGGGATACCTGATATATCGATGGCGCGTGCTCCAAGTGGAGGCACAGTGGGGCGCGGTGCTGGCCGAACGGGGACGTCTGGCGCGAGAGATTCACGACACCCTGGCCCAGGGCTTTGTCGGCATCTCGGTGCAGCTGGAACTGGTGGCTCGCCTGCTCGCCGGCTCCCGCGAGGCGGCCTTGCAGCAACTGGATCAGGCGCGGGCGCTGGTCCGCGCCAGCCTGGCCGAGGCGCGCACGTCCATCTGGGATCTGCGTTCCGAAACCGCGGGCGCCGATGACCTGCCCGCGCGGCTGCGGCAGAGCTGCAACCGGATTGCCAATGGCTCTCCCTCCAAGGTGTACCTTCAGGTGAAGGGGACCTACCGCCCGGTGACGCGCAAGACCGAAGAGGAACTGCTGCGCATTGGCCAGGAGGCGGTGGCCAACGCAGTCCGCCACGCCGGGGCCACACGCATCGACGTGCAACTGATCTACGAGGCGGCGCGGGTCTCTCTCCAGGTGGCCGACGACGGCCGCGGATTCGAGCCTTCGCCGGACCTGAGCGGGCCGGCAGGCCACTACGGCATCAAGGGCATGCACGAGCGGGCGGGAGAGATCGATGCCGCATTGGTGCTCGAAAGCACTCCCGGCGGGGGTACGCGGGTCTCGGTCGAAGCGCCGCTCGAAGGAAAAGCGCCGCAGCCAGGAAAGTAGAGAAAAGCAGCCAGAATGAGCGATCTCATCCGGATCATGATTGTCGAGGACCACGCCATCGTGCGCCAGGGGCTGGCGGCGCTGCTGCGCACGGCGCCTGATTTTTCGATCGTCGCCGAAGCCTCGGACGGGCGTAAGGCGATTGAGCTCTTTCGCCTCCACCAGCCGGACGTCACGTTGATGGATCTGCGCCTGCCGCAGATGAATGGGGTGGAAGCGATCGGCCGCATCCGCATTGATTTTCCCCAGGCACGCATCATCGTGCTCACCACCTTCGATGGCGATGAGGACATTTACCGCGCCCTGCAGGCGGGGGCTCGGGGCTACCTGCTCAAAGGCATGACCGGCGAAGAATTGATGGATGCCATCCGCAGCGTCCATGCCGGCAAATCCCGTATTCCGGCTCCGGTCGCCGAACGCCTGGCGGAGCGCATGAGCGCCCCCACGCTAACCACTCGCGAAACCGAGGTATTGCAATTGATCGTGGGGGGTAACAGCAACAAGGAGATTGCCTCCGCGCTCAACATCTCCGAGGCCACGGTCAAGACCCACATCAACAGTCTGCTCAGCAAGCTGGGCGTGACCGATCGCACCCAGGCCGCGACCACCGCGCTGCAGAGGGGAATCGTGCACTTACTAGCGCATTTTTGACTAGAGCATTCCGGGTTCTGCTGTGGGTGACGGCCTTCGTCCTCTGCGGCCACGCGGCGCAGGCGGCAGGCTGGCACAGCGCCAGCGAAGAGGAACTGAAGGCTTTGATCCCCGCCCGCGCGCCGGTGATCAGCGAACGCATCGAAACTGAATTCCGCACCGCATCGGGCATCAGCGATGGCAAAGGCCACGGCATCGCCGGCGTGGTGCTCATTACCGCCGGCTACTCCGCCGACGGCAAGTACTCCCACTACTTCGTCTCTCAGGTGCCGCTCAAAATCGGCGACTTCCTGCTCCCGCCGGGGCAGTACCTGCTCGGCTGGGTGCGGGGACAGGACTCACTGCAGGTGACGTTTTACCTGGCGCAAAGCGGCAAACCGGTAGGACAAGTGGAAGCCACCCGCAATCTCTCCATCACCCGGGTGGAGTCGTTTCGCATTTGGCCGCCCGGCGACAAGCCGCTCATCCAACTCGGCCGCTTCACGTTCCCTTACGCACTGGCCTCCAACTGACGGGCTGACGAGTCTGCGTGAGTTGACAACAGCGCGTTGTGGCATGCTAAGAAAGCAGGCGCTTCCACCATGTCCAGATCGCTCGCCATCGCCACCCTCGTACTCCTGCTGGGAGCAGGGTTGGGCTGCCGCCAGGCTCCCGAGGAAACGCCCGTTGCCGAGGAGCCGGGCCGGGCCGTCATTTATCCCGACGGCGCCCAGGCCGAGGCGGATATTACCGCCGCCCTGGCCAAGGCAGCCCGGGAAAAGAAGCGCGTTCTGCTCGATTTCGGCGGCAACTGGTGCGGCGACTGCCAGGTGCTCGAGATCTATTTCCACGCCCCCGCCAACCGCAACCTGCTCGAGAGCAATTACGTGCTGGTTCCCGTCAACATCGGCCAATACGATGAGAATCTTGCCATCGCCGCCCGCTACGGCGTTCCGGTCAGCAGAGGCGTGCCTGCGCTGGCCGTGCTCGATTCCAGCGGCCAGCTGGTCTACAGCCAACGGGGCGGCGAGTTCGCGCCCATGCACAGACTAGATTCGGCTTCGGTGACCGCCTTCCTGCTTCAGTGGAAGGGCTAAGGCAGTTTTCGTTCTGCTCCTCCAATTCACCCGGGGAACCGGTTGAAACTCGTCTTGGCCCCCGGGGTGGCGTTCATGTACCTTCGATGGCATGGGTCGTGGGCTCGAAAAATTCCGCCTCGCCTTGCTGACTTCGCTCTCGCACGACGTATTCGGCACGGCTAAGGCCGCCGCTTACTCCGCGATTCTCTGTCTCTTTCCCGCCATCCTGGTGCTCACCACCCTGCTCGCCCTCACCCCGGAATCGGATACGCTGCGGGGCGAAATGCGCGCTGCCTTCGCCGATGTGCTCCCGGAAGACACCATGACCCTGCTGCACGCTTACTTCACCAATCAGAAGGTGCGCGGCGAACAAGTGCTCGTTTCCGCCATCGTGGTCAGCCTGTTGGCCGCCATGGGCGTGATGAATTCGCTGATGGAGGGCTTTCGCCGGGCCTATGATCTGCCCCGCCGGGAGTGGAGCTTCTGGGTCGAGCGCCTGGTTTCGCTCGCCCTCGTTCCCTTGTGCCTGGTGCCCATGGCCTTTGCTACAGTTACGGTTGCTTTTGGCCACCAGATTGAAGAATGGGTCATCAGCAACAGTTATCACGTGCTGGGTCCCATCGTCCTTTTCATCTGGCGCGTGGTGCGCTGGTCGATCGGCTTGATCACCACCATCATGGTGCTGGCCGTGATCTACGAGTTCGGCACTCCCCGGCGGCGGTCGTGGAAATATGTTTGGCCCGGGGCCTTCGGCGCCTCCATCATCTGGTTTCTGGCCACCCTGGGCTTTGGTTTTTATCTGACCCGCTTCGCTGACTACTCCGTGGTCTATGGCCCCCTGGGAGCGGTGGTCGCTACCTTGGTCTGGCTCTACATCTCGACCGTAAGCGTGCTGATCGGCGCCGAGTTCAACGCCCATATCTTTCCCAAGCCGCAGCGATCCGCCCATCCCGAACAGGACAAGGCCCCGCCAGGAAAGGAAACCATGGTGGCCGCCGGTGAAGCTCACGGAAGCTAAGCAGTAGCAGCAATGCTATCCCCAGCGAAAAGATCGTCAGACTGGATTTTTCCTCAAGAAAAATCCAACCTCTCCGATGCCGGACCGGGTATACGTGTGCGGCTACTGCTTTAAAGCAGTACCTCCGAGGGTTCGGCTCTGTGCTGTTAACCGGCTCTAAACCTCGTCCGCCCGAGTGCGCGTAGAATTGAGCATGCTGGAGGCCCTGAGAGCGATTTCACCGTGACTGTGTCTGGTCAGAAAACCTCTCGAGCATCTCCGGGATCGCAGTATGGGGGACGAATGAGTTTTACCCTGATGGAACCGAGCTATTCCCTGCCCGCGGACCAACGCCGCCGGGCCAAGATTGTCGCTACCCTTGGCCCTTCCTGTAACCATGAACCGGTTTTCCGGGAACTGGTGCGCGCCGGGCTCGATGTGGCCCGGCTTAACTTTTCCCACGGCACGCAGGCGGAAAAGCTCAAGCTGATCGAGATGGTGCGTAAGGTCTCGACCGAAGAAGGTAAGCCGATTTGTATCCTGGGCGATTTGCAGGGACCCAAGATCCGCACCGGCCGGCTGAAGAACCGCATCCCGGTGCAGCTTAAGGCGGGACAGCGGCTCACCATCACTCCCCGCGATATCGCCGGCACCGCCAACCTCATCGCCACCACCTTTCCCACGCTGGCGGAAAATCTGGAGCCGGGGGCGCGCATTCTGCTCTCCGACGGGCTGATTGAGCTGCACGTGCTGGCCATTCACGGGCAGGACACGGAGTGCGAGGTCATCAACGGCGGCATGCTGGGCGAGCACAAGGGCATCAATCTGCCCGGCATCCCGGTGCGCGTGCCGTCCTTAACCGCCAAGGACGAAGAGGATCTGGACTTCGCGATCCACAATGATGTGGACGCCATCGCCGTCTCCTTCGTGCGCACCGCGGAAGACATCCGGCTGGTGCGGCAGCGCGTAGCCTCCATGGGCGCCGAGACCTGGATCATCGCCAAGCTCGAAAAGCCGCAGGCGATTCAGCACCTGGAAAGCATCCTCGAGGCGGCCGACGGGGTCATGGTCGCGCGCGGAGACCTGGGCGTCGAAATGCCGCCGGAGAAGGTGCCCGCCATTCAGAAGCATGTGATTCGCCGGGCCGCCGATTATCGCAAGCCGGTGATTACCGCCACCCAGATGTTGGAGTCGATGATTGAAAATCCCCGCCCCACACGGGCCGAGGCCAGCGATGTGGCCAACGCCATCTATGACGGAACCGATGCCGTGATGCTCTCGGCGGAAACAGCCGCGGGCAAATATCCCGTCGAGGCGGTCAAGATGATGTCCAAGATCGTGCTCGAGACCGAAGCCCAGGATCTTCCCCGGGTGAGCGAACGGGGCCAGCCGAGGCACGTACGCCTGTCGGTCGCCGAAACCATCTGCGAATCGATGGCCCACGCCGCCGAGGACCTGGACATCAGCGCCATCGCTGTCTTTACCGAGACCGGGACCACGGCCCGGCAACTTTCCAAGTACCGCCCCAAATCGCCCATCTTCGGGTTGAGCAGCGTGCAGTGCGTGATCCATCGCATGACCTTGCTCTGGGGTGTCCACCCCCTCCTGTGCAACAAGCTGGCCACCGCGGAACAGATGGTTGAGACCGCCGAGCGCCTGCTCGAAGCGGGAGGCCACGTAAAGCCACGGGAGATTCTGGGCATCGTCGCCGGCACCCGGACCAAGTCGGGCTCAACCAATTTTCTCCGCCTGCACGTGCTGGGCGACAGCCTCTCCGAGGCCGCCTCGGCGCGCGAAGATGCGCTGGCGCATCCTCGTGGCAAACGGCTGGCCAAGAGCAAGCGGCCCAACCAGGCACTGCCCCGGCGGGTGCGCTCCGGCCGCTGAGCCGTCCATTGTCCGGACGCTTTGTCGAGATGAAGCGTCCGGGCAATGGAGTTTCCAAAGCCTCTTGTGTTTTGGCTTCCTATCTTTGGCTCCGTATCTGGGCACGACTTCCGTCGTGCCACTACTGATCTAAAAAGCAAAAAACTTGTTCTTCCGTTTTGGGAAATGTCTCGCGTTCCCTCCCGATGTTTCCTTCGGTATCGCCTGGCGGTGCGCGCACGGCCCCGGCCCCTGCTAACGTAACAAAAGGTACGGATTGCTATGGGCCGCATCCACATACTGGCCGACCAGGTGGCCAACCAGATCGCTGCCGGCGAGGTCGTCGACCGGCCGGCTTCCGTGGTCAAGGAGCTGCTGGAGAATTCGCTCGACGCCGGGGCCACCCGCATCGTCATCACCGTCGAGGGCGGGGGACGCAAGCTTATCCGCATCGCCGACGACGGCAGCGGCATGGTGCGCGACGATGCCCTGCTGGCTTTTGAGCGCCACGCCACCTCCAAGCTGCGCTCGAGCGACGACCTGCTCTCGATCGCGACCCTGGGCTTTCGCGGCGAAGCGCTGCCCTCGATCGCCTCCATCGCCCGGGTGGAGATGGTCACCCGAGCCGCCGGGGAGAGCTCCGGCACGCGCCTGGAAATTGCCGGGGGCAAGCTGCTGTTGTGCGAAGACGCGGGCGCGCCGCCGGGGACCACGTTCATCGTGCGCGACCTGTTCTTCAATACTCCGGCACGGCGCAAATTTCTCAAGCAAGAAACCACCGAGCTGGCACACGTAACCGCGCTGGTTACGCATTACGCCCTGGCCCACCCGGGCAAGCACTTCGAACTGCATTCCGCAACCCACGCCCTGCTGGTCGCGCCCCCGGTGCGCCAGGCGGCGGAGCGCATCTTCCAGATCTTCGGCCAGGACACTCTGGATCAACTGCTTCCCCTGGCAGCCGAAATCGAGTTGGCGCGCGCCGGACTGCCGGAACCTCCGCCCTGGAGACGGCCCGCGGACTACCAGGCGCCGGAGCCGGGATGGCTGCGCATCACCGGCTTCACCTCCAAGCCGGAGCTCGAGAAGCTCAACCGCAACTCCATCTACTGCTTCGTCAATCGCCGCCTGGTGCGGGACCGCTTGCTCATGCACGCGGTGAGCGAGGCCTATCGCAATATTCTTGCCCCTACGTCTTTTCCCGTGGTGCTGCTGTTTGTGGAGATGCCGCCCGAGGAGGTGGATGTCAATGTCCACCCGGCCAAGACCGAAGTTCGTTTCCGCCAGCCCGCCTGGCTACACGACTTTGTGCGCGACACCCTGCGCAACCAACTGACCCTCGGCCGGCCGGCGGCGGGGTTTCTGCACGCGCTCACCGCCCATCCCAGCGCCACGCCGGCGCTGGTTTCCCCGTTGAGCCCGTCGTCACCGATCTTGGCCCGATCTTGGGCCCAATTTTGCCCAGTGGCAAACGCCCAGCTCCGGCGGGTGGCCGCCGCCGGCTCCCCTTCCCGATGGTGATCCTCAGCCACCCCAGGATGGTGAGCAGGACGATGGTTTCCGCCTGACCGGCCTGGCCGTTTCCCCGTCTCCCGGCGTGCTGCCCTTCGCCGCGCCGGCGCTCGCGCCCGGGGCATTTGAGAGCCGCATGGCGACCGCCAACGGCGTACGCTCCTCCAGCTGTTCCTCGGCGCTCGCTCCAGAGGAAGAGGGGGAAACCGGTGCAAGTCCCTCGCTGCATGGCCTGGCATCTTTGCGGCCGCTGGGCCAACTGCGCGAGTCCTTCATCCTGGCGGTGAACCAGGAGGGGCTGTGGATCATCGATCAGCACGTAGCCCATGAGCGCGTGCTCTTCGAGCGCGTACTGCGCCAGCGGCAAGCGCAGCAGGTCCCGCGTCAGCGCCTGCTGATGCCCATGCTGATCGACCTGCTGCCGGCGCAGATGGTCGCCTTCGCCGCCATCGCCCGCGAGCTGGAAGCCAATGGGTTTGAGGCGGAGCCCTTCGGCCCGCGCACCATCGCCATCAAGGCGGCCCCCGTTGGCCTCGAAGGCGCGGCCCTGGAACGCATGCTGGTCGAGGTGCTGGAGCAGGCGGGCTCGCTCGAACAAGCAGAGAATCTGGAAGCCGCGCGCACCCGGATCGCAGCCTCCATCGCCTGTCACGCGGCCATCAAAGTCAACACCCCGCTCGATCGCCGCGCGCATGGAATGGCTGCTGGCGGAGCTGGCCTCGACCGAGCACCCCACCAGCTGCCCACATGGCCGTCCCATCGTCCTGCGGTATGCTTGGAAGGATATTCAGCGGGCATTTCACCGGATCTAGATTCGAACCCGGATTTCCTGTACGCTGCGCTGGACACGACCGCGTGTGCGACTTTCATTAAGGAAAGCCGCATGAAGTGCGACCACGCCAACCAGCTTGACAGGAAATCCGGGCAAGCCCTCGATCACGGTTTCACGATAGGGCGTTCACGCGGGTAACCGCTCCAGACAAGCCGCCACACGCGGGTGCGGTTCGGTCGCCATGATCACGCGCGAAAAGAGACTTTCTTGATAGCAGAGCAACTCCAGGCAGCACGGGCGGCGCACTGGCGCCAGAAGCAGAGCCCCATCCTTACTCTCGATGAGGCAGACAGTTGGCTGGCGCAGCATCCTCTGTGCCTGTATCTGCCCCGGCAGGCGCAGTTGCCGGCGCCCGCACCCTCCTTCGTCGAAGCCTGCATGGGAACCCGGCAAGCCACGCCCGGTGCTGCCGCGATCGAGCAGGCACACGAATTATTAACGCGCCTCATCGCCTCCGGCGCCGTGGTGCCGCTCAATCTGCTGGGCACGGTGACCGAGCAACCGGATTTTCTCGCCCACCGCGAGGCGCTGCCCTACGTTCTCGCCCTGCGCGCCGATGCGAATTGGAAGCAGGCGCCGCAGAAATCCTCAGGGCACAAGGTCTCTCCCCTGGTGCTGGAGCTGTGGAAGGTTCTGGACAACCCGGGCGCGCTCACCGCCTCGGAGGCGCGGGAGACACTGGGCCGCGAGCTTACGGAAGCCGCGGTGCTGCGTGCCCTGTGCGAGCTTTGGCAAGCCCTGCGCATCAGCCCGGTGTTTGCGGAAGCGGGCCAGCCGGCACGCTGGGAGATGCTGCGCGTGCGCCACCGCGCGGCGCTCGAGACCGGCAGCACTACCTCCCAGGTAACCGCGCTCTCGCTGCTGGTCTCCATGTATCTGCAATCGGTGTACGCGGCCACAAGCGAAGAGGTCGAGATTTTTCTTTCCCCCGTGGCCTCGCGCTCGCGGGTGCGGGAAGCAGTACGCGGCTTGTCGGCCACACGCCAGATCCATACCCTCTCCATGGACGCGCAGACCTACTACTTCCTGGAAAACGGCTTACCGGAGTTCGCCGGGCCGATGATCGAGTCTGCCCCTGCGGAGACGGAGGCTTCGCCGCAGTCCTTGCCGGCGCAGAGGCCAAGGCCAAGAAAGGTCCAGGCAACGACCCGCCGCGACGCAGCGGCCGCTCCCCCTTCCGCATCCGCTCCCATCTTCCGCCGGCCCCAATCCGAACCAAGACCCGAACAGCGGCCGGCGCCCAAGCCTGCGGCCGCCCAGCCCGCAGCCAGTGCCGGATGGAAGCCACCAGCCAGGCCGGGCTCACCGCGCCGGCCGGCGTGGAAACCAGCGGCTAAGCCGCCGGCAGGTGGGGCGCGCTGGAGCGGAAAAGATGAGGGCGGAGTCAAGCCTCGTCCCGCGACGGGACCGCGGCCATCCTTCGTGCCCGGGCGCAGCGCAACCCGGCCCTACGTGCGACCGGGCGCCGGAGCGCCGGAAACTCGCACTGCGAACGAGGCCGGAGTACTCGTGGCGGAGCGCGGCCGAATGCCAGACCCGGCGCATGGACGGGAACCGCAAAACGCGAACAATCAAAGCCCTGGGCGCTCCCCGGCAGGAAATCCAGCTCCCCTCCCCGACCTCCGCGCGCCGGCGGCGGTCGTGATTCCCCCTTCCGCCCCGCGCAAAAGCACCCCGGCCGGCCCAATAGCCGGCCCAACACAGGTTCAGCTAACCCGGGAACCCCGCCGTTCCCGCCGCGCGCCCCTCGGGGCGAGCGCGGGCCCGGTGACCCCAGCTGGGTACGATCGACTCCCGGTCGTGCGCAAGAGCGTGCTCCGGATCGTACGCCGAGACCTCCATCCGCCTATGGGGCCAATCGTTCGCCCGCTCCTTATCGCTCTGCCCAGCCGCGCAGCGGGGAAAGGCGGAGTGGTCCTGCTGCTCGCGGTGGCCGCCCGAGCGGTCCCAGGCCAGCCAGATTCGATGCCCCCAGGTCCAACGGACCAAGGTCTGGCCCTCCAAGGTCGGGCGCTCCCAGATTCGATAAGCCACGACGGCCCTTCCCGCCAGCGGCAGGCCCCGCAGGGCCTCGGCCGTCTTCCCCCGGGGGTGCTGACCGCGGCGCCCATGCGAAACCTGCCCGGCCGGCGGGAAAGCCTGGCTCCGGCGGAGGAGACAAAAGCCAGCGCGACCGCGGACCGCGGCCGCCTTTTGTGCCCGGGGCCCGGCCAGCGAAATCCTGGCCACGAGCCGGCGGGGCATCAGCGAAATCAGGAGCAAAATCGAGGAAGCCACCCGCGGGCTTCCGCGGGCGCAAGCCGGATAGGAAAAAACCCGGAGCATGACAGACAGCCACAGCTCTCCCCTGGTGGTCGCCATCGACGGTCCGGCAGGCGCCGGCAAGAGTACGGTCGCGGCGCGCATTGCCGCTCGCTTCGGGTTGCTGAACCTCGAGACCGGCGCAATGTATCGCGCCTTCGCGCTCAAGGCCATCCAGACCGATAGCGACGTCGATGATCGGGAAGAGCTGGGCCGGCTGGCATTGAAGACGCGCATCCGGCTGCTGCCGGCGGCGCTCGGCAATCGCGTTTTCCTGGACGATGTCGAGGTCACCAAGCGCATCCGCGAACCCGACGTGACCGCCGCCGCCTCGCGCGTGAGCGTTCACCCCGGTATTCGCCAATGGATGGTTTCCATGCAGCGCCAGCTGGGCGCCGACAGCGGGGTGGTGATGGAAGGGAGAGACATCGGCACCAAGGTCTTCCCCAACGCCGAGGTCAAGATTTTTCTCGATGCGGCCGCTGAAGTGCGCGGCCAGCGCCGCTATCAGCAGAATGGCCCCAACGCGCCCGTGGCCGCCGAATCCGTGCTTGCGGAGCTGCGCGAGCGCGACCGGCGCGACCGCACCCGCGCCGAATCACCGCTCCAACCCGCGGCCGACGCGGTGATCATCGATTCCACCCATCTCTCGCTGGACGAGGTGGTGGAACAGGTCGAAGCTATCATTACTGAACGGCTTGCTGCCCGCTACTGAACGACTGGCTGCCCACTTATCTCCCCATTAGGGCTCTTCGAGGGGCGCAGGTGGCGCAACGGCCTGGTCCCAGGGGCGGGCGGCTCCGGCGGTGCAGGCGGTGCGGGGGGCTCTGGTGGAACCGGCTCCATCCCGGTTATATCGATGTCCCCGTGATCGGCCACCAACTCAACCCTGGGACCGCCGGCGCCCACCTTGCCGGCAATACTCTGGCCCTCGCCGGCGCTGCGGACGGGCACGTCCAGCTTGGAATCGATGTTGCCGTTCCTGGCCGTCGCCTGCAATTGAAAGCCTGCGCCCTGGGGTACGGTCAGGTGGATGTCGCCGTTGCGGTTGTGAATCTGCAACTCTCCCAGCGGGGCAATCGCGCCCACCGAAATGTCCCCGTCTCCATCCTCCACATGCAGCTCCCCGGTAATCCCAGTGCACTCCACGTCCTTGGCGCTGGTCGAGATGCGGGCCGGCCCGGTGGCATTGTTCAGCTGCAGATCCCCACTATCGATGGCCAGGTCTCCGGGAATACTGGCCACTTCCACATCGGTGCGGCTGGAGTGAAAATGGACCGGCGCGGCAATATGCGCCAGGTCGGTATCCCCGAAGAAGTCGCCGTCTAACGCCACCTTGCCCTGCACATCGGAGATGGAGACATCGTCCAGGCGGCCCTGCAGCGATAATTCTCCTGCGACGGCGTGGGCGCTAAACTCGCCTTTGCTCATCTGCACATGGAGGCCGCCGCCGACATTGTCGGCTTTGACGTCCCCTCGCCCCGCAGTCACATTCGCGTCCCCGGTCAGGCCCTCAATGGTCACGTCCCCATGCCCGGCGGTGACCGTGGGCACGGCGCCGTTGGGGATCTCAATGGTCAGGTCGGCGCGGCCATCGTTCCCGTCGGCGGCGCGCAAAGTCACGTTCTTGCCGTTGACCGACAGCTGCGGCGCCAGCGCTTCCAGGTTGCGCCGGGCATCACGGTCGTTCGACGCATACACCACTTGGTGCGCCTGCACGTGTATCTGATCGTCGCCGGACGGGGTCACGGTCACGTCCCCATGAGGAACCTGGATATCGACCAACGCTCCCGCCGGGATCTGCCGGTTCAGGTTACGGTCGGCATCGTGCTCATGACCGAACAAGTGAGAGAAGACATCGTCTTCATGCCCGAAGAGGTGCATGCTGTGCAAATGGCTGCTGCTAACCACGTAGCCTACGATGGCAAAACAGATGATCAGCGCGACCAGGCCCCCGTGCCCGCCGTGGCCGCGGCGGCCGTCCAGCCACCATTCGCCCAGCGAGAGCAAGCCCACGCCGATCAGCAGCAAGGGCCACCAGCGGATGTACCACTCCCACAGGTGAAAGCCATTCAGCCGGTCGGTTTCAACCAGCAGCGCAATCACTCCCACGACGATCAGCACCACCGGGCCGAGCATGGACGGAGGACGCAGAGAGCGGCGGTAGTAGCGTTGCGCCCGGGCCGCGTCCCGCTGGGAATAGGGAGGGGGCAGGGTCGCCATCACACCCTCCTGTTGGGGTCGGCGAGCGGGTCCACCGCGGCTAAGCCTCCCCCCGTTCCGGGATATGCTCCGGGATAGGCCCCCGGATATGCGCCGGGGTAGAGCGGCGGCGCAGGAGGGGCGGCGGCGATGGCTGCCCGTTCCGCCAGACCCAATACCCCGGCCAGGATCAGGTACAGCGGCCAGCTGCGGGTAAAGCTGAGCACCCCCCACTGGTTGAGCAGGGCGGTAATGCCCAGCAGGATAAGGAAAGCGGGCCCGCGCAGGCGCCGGATAAGCAGCCAGGCATTCATTGCGCACCTCCCCGCGGCGTATCCCGCGTTCTGCGATAGAGCAGCCAGGCGCCGACACCGATAATCACCACCGGCCAGGCGCGGCCGATCCACTCCTCCTCAAACACCCCCAGGGTCTGCAATAGCAGCACAATCCCGATGATGATCAGCACCACGGCGCCCACCGGATGTTTGTGTTCCGCAGATTCGATGCGTCCCGGCGCACCATATGCCGGCGGACTATAAGCCCCCGAATCAGTAAAAGCCGAACCAGGAAAAGCCGAACCAGAGGGTGCGCCCGGCGGAGGAGGAGGAGGAGGCGCGCCGTAAGCGGCAGTGTAGGGAGGCTGCTGGGGCACGGAACCCGTTCCTGGATCAGGGGTAACCCCTGGGCCGCCGGGGGAAAAGCCGGCCACGTAGGGCGCGCCCACATGCGTAGGCGCCATGCCCAGCCTGCTCCCCAGATCGTTCAGGCCGAAGGGATTGGGCAGGGGTAATCCGTCGCGCCGCGCTTTCGCCGTCTGGGCCGCGTCAAAGACCTGATAAAAAATCCATGCAGCCAGCAGCATGGCGAAGACAAAGCTCTTATCGGAAAGGCTGACGAACACCGCGAAAATGAGCACATGGGCCAGGGCTTTAATGTATTGGCCGTTGTACATGGCGCCCACCCCGGGAATGAAGCCCAGCAGGCCGGCCAATACCGGATGGGCATGCAAGCCCGTCAGGTTGGCGTCTGGGTAAGCGTTTCCGCCCGCGGGCGGAGAAGACAGGCGCGCCGCCAGGCAGGGTTCGCAGTAGATCACGCCTCCTACCGAGCGCATGCACCCGGTACAAAGTGGCTTTCCGCAGTTCTGACAGTAGGCAGCAGCCGCAACATCGGGATGATTGACGCAGTTCATACCAAGCTCCTCTCCGCTTGGTCTTCAGTTATTGACCGCAAAGCCCTGAAAACCTCTCTCTTCACTTTTTCTTTTTTTTGATCACGGTCGAAACTGGGTGCGGAGAATCGCTGCCGCCGAAAGTTCACCATCGTCGCCGGCAGCGCGTTATCTCCCTGCAAGGGCGTGCGCCTGCCCTGGGGTTCGGGCAACGTCTGTCCTCCGCTGGGAGCGGTCGACCTGGGGCTGCCGTCGCGCGGGGGCTGCTTAGGGGTCTCATCTTGCACCGGGCGGGGCGACGGACGGGACGAGGGTTCCGCCTCCGTGGAGCGCCGCAATTCCCGCACCCGGGCCTCCATCTCATAGACCAGGCGCAGGTTCTCGTAATATTTCATCACCTGTTCGTTGGTGGAGTAGTACTGCCGGGTAAGAGTAGCGCGCAGCCGCGCCGGGCGCAGGTCGGCGGCCCGCAGTTCGGTCAGCTTGATCCCGGTAAGGTTCAGGGTCAGGGCGATGGAGAAGAAGGCCATCGCCGCGGTCATCATCAACCTGGGCTCAAAAGCCTGGTGGGCCACCTGGCGGACCACTGGCAACACCCGATGCCACGCCGACCGGGCCGGCACTGCGTGTACCGGCTGCGGGACGCCGGGCGCCACGCCCGGCTCCTCGCCCGCCACGGAGTGCCCGCTGGTGCGGGCCAGGATCTTCTTGAGCAGATCCGCCGGGACCTCCGGCTCCACCGCCAGGTACTCCATCCAGGCTTTGCCCTGCTGGGTCTCTTTGAGCATCTGGGAGCAGAGCGCGCATTCGCCCTGGTGGCGGCCAAAGGCTGCCGCATCGGCTGCGGTCAGGGTTCCATCCAGCGCATCGGCGATCAGGTTTTCCCATTCGTCGCACCGTAAAACCCGGCCTGGCCGGCCGGACGGTTTGTTTTGCTCGCGCTCAGACATTTACATCACCTGCTCTTTAGTACGTTCCAGCAACCGCGCTAGTTCCGCCCGGCCGCGGCTGATACGAGACTTGACGGTTCCCTGGGGAATCGCCAGTACTTCCGCAATCTCTTTGTAATCCATATCCTGCAGGTCGCGCAGAATAACTGCTTCGCGCAACTCCGGCGACACCTTGGCCAGCGCGTTCTGCACCATCTGTTCCAGCTGATTGCGCACCGCGTGCTGCAAGGGCGTGGCGCGCGGGTCGACGATGGGTTCCACTCGGGCGGCGTCCGAGCCCAGCTCCCAGCCGGCGTCCATCGAGTCCGTCACCCGCTGCTGGCGGGAACGGCGGAAATGATCGACTAGCAGGTTCCGGGTCAGGGTCGTGATCCAGGTCTGGAAGCTGCCTTTGGCGGCGTCGAAGCTGGCCAGGTTGCCGTACACCTTGATGAAGACATCCTGGGTCAGGTCTTCCGCGTCATGCGCCGAGGCGGTGAAGCGGTAACAGAGCGCGTAGACCCGGCGCTGCTGGGCCGCCACCAACTCCGTCCAGGCGCCGGAATCACCGTCGAGGCAGCGTTTGACCAGTGCGGGCCAATCGGTCTCCGGCGCGTCGGGCCGCCGTTCCGCAGGCCATTGCCGGCGCGCACCACCCTGCCGGTCCGGCGGCGTGTTCGAAGGCAGATTCACCGCGGGGGTTCCTCGGCTCGTAGGATAGGGCCTCCCGGAGCCGGCCTGGTAATACTCACTGCGCGCTCCTGTTGGCGCGATGTGCAAAGAGAGCGTGCCGGCTAGACTCATGCATGCTGATACGTGCCGCTCCCGGCTTCGGTTCCATCCCCGTGAGAGCATTTTGCACTTCTGGTCTTTACAGAGCAACAACTTAAGACGTGGCGTTCACCCGGATTTCCTGTACGCGGGCCCAGGAGACAACCACGTGTGCGGCTTCGGAAGCCGGAAAGGCGGGACCGATGGGAGTCAACGCCAAAACTTCACAGGAAATCCGCGCTCACCCGGATTTCCTGTGGAGCTTGCTGGAATCAACGAGCCTCATGCGGCTTTCCGTGAAGAAAGCCGCACACGCAGACGTTTCTAGAGCTGCGTACAGGAGATCCGGGTTCAGCGCCACAGGCGATCGTAGCGCTCGAGCAACCAGGCGAGGAAAAATAGCAGGGCCATCACTCCGCTTCCCCACCAGAAAATCATCATGGGCAAAGAGCCGGCCACGCTGCCGTCGTGCGTGGCTGAGCTCTGCCGTGCTCTTCTCTCCGCCGCGCAAAAGATGTATCCGCTCCCCAGGGAAACAGCGGCGGCCAGCAATAACATACGCAGGGCGGGCAACAACTGCTCTTCGAGATGGCTTCCGGGCTCCAGAAAGGCAGTATGAAAAACGGCATCGAGGGTAAGGATGCTGAGCAGCAAAGAAGCGAATTTAGCGAGTTCCAGAAACACGGCGAGCTCTCACAGTGCCACCTCGAACCCGAACCATCCCGGTTTAAGGCGACACCCACTGAATTTTATGCCGCTCGAGCCACCAGCATGGCGCCTCCGACCAATGGGGAAAAAGCGCGGGCACGCACGGTTGGGCGATGGTCCCCATATAGTCGAATTCCTCCTTCTGGCCCTTCAGCGGCGTGCGCAAAAATTGCTCCACTTGCACGCTGTTCGATTCTTGAGCGCCGGTTCTGACCCGCAGAGTGATCCAGTCCCCGAGATAAAGGACGACCAGGATGGCCAGCAAACCCTGAAGGATCCGTCCCCACTGACGCTTCATATTGACAGCCATCCTACTCTGAAATCGGCGCGTTTGGGCAGCCTGACCCGGCTCGGGAAGCCAGCGCCCATGTTTGATTGGACGGTTATTTGACCCGGGTTGGTTTTACTCTTGGATTTACTCTGCTGCTCGACTTGTCCACACTTCCAGGAGGTAAGCAGAAATGATCGCCACCAGTCCCGAGTACGCAGTGGAACTATTGGATCGAGCGTTCGCTCAAGGGGACCTGGGCGCAGTCCTAGGCTTCTACGAGGAGGCAGCAGTCGTCATCACGGAGCCGGGGAAAGCGGCTAGGGGAGCGGAGGAGCTAACAAGTTTTTTCGTCCGCGCGATGCAATCGGGTGCTTCGGCAAAGCAGCTCAAGACGCAAGTCATCGAAGCTGACGGCGTGGCGCTTTTCTTGTCTCGCTGGACTCTCCACGTCAAGGACGCTCCAGCCGGCGTTGCTGCGCGGACTTTCACCGCAACTACAGTATTTCGCAAGCAGCCGGACGGAGGATGGAAGATTCTGATCGACAATCCTTTTGGTCCGTCGATCCTTGGTCCGGAATAAGTTCCGGAAAGGGAGACCGGCGTAGCGGCTAAGTCGCACTTCGCAGTTCAGGCATGCCACAGCACGCCCAAAGAATGCAGCGCTATCTTGTCCCCTTCGGTGATGACTACGGGGTCAACGGCCAGCAGGAAGGCGTACTCCATGTCCTTGTTAATGATGACGCACCAATGCTCGTGCTGAACTACGCCGCTACATATGGTGCAGCCGGCCGAAGCATTGTATTTGTTTGAAACGCGCCAGACTTCTTGTAACTGTTTTTGTGATTGATCCAGCTCATCGGCGCCGGGGTTCATAAGTCATTCACCGTGGCGGGACATTCATCCCACCCCTCGGTTGCGGCGCCCGGTTCTTATCGTGCCGGCGGGCAGCCAATGATTTGCCTAAGCCCTCAACCCCAGCGTGGAGCGGGTCCCGGGCACGATTGTCTTTCGCGTGCGCCTGCGTGTGATGCGGGTGGCCGGCTACAGGAACCGACTATCCGCGTCCAATCTATGCCATACCTTACAAGAGATATCGCCGGGAACCCAATAGTGCTTCAGTGTGAGGAGCCCAACTTGACAACGGCCGCGAAGAAACTTTCCCGCCCGGATTTCCTCGCGCGGTGCTGGTCTGACTTACTAGATCATTGACTCGCGTAGAGCCGCTCTGGCTCGTGCCAGGCGGGACTTAGTGGCTGGTACGGAAATTCCCATTTGGTCAGCGATCTGTTTGGTCGAATGCCCCTTTATCTGTCCCTGCTCAATCACCGACCGGAGCGAGGTCGGCAGCTGGCGGATCGCCCGTTTCAGACGCATGGACCTCTCCCGGACTGCGTACTGTTTCTCAGGGTCAGTGGAGTGCTCCGAAATTTTCCAGTGCAGCCACGACTCTGCTTCAGCAGTGACGTCCATCGACGTTTCGGGGCGGACACGCTTCTTGCGCAGAGCCATGAGCGCTGAATTGATGCCGATCCGCGTGAACCAGGTGGCGAAGCTGGACCTTCCGTCAAATTGCCGCAAATGTTGGAAGGCGCGCAGCATGGAATCCTGCAGTGCATCCTCCGCATCTTCACGATTCTTGGTCACGCCGTAGATGGTGCTGAAGGCGCGTTTTGAGCTGCGTGTGCACAGTTCGACGAAAGCCCACTCCTGGCCGGATTGCGCCGCCGCGATCAGTCCTTCGTCACTCATGCTTTGAAAGTCGAGGTTGAGGCCGATTCCTTGATTCGAATCGGTACAGGAATTCATCGAGACACCTCCGAAGAGAATGACTTGATTCTAGGAGGTTCTCCGGCCGATCCTGGGCACATCACTGTCAGCTAACAGTTGCCGTAGTTTGGCGCCGTTGCCACTCAAGAAAGTAACGCCGCCATCGTGTTTGGCCGAGCTTCGCGGCAAGGTAAAGTGGAAACGATGAGACGCTCGCTGGACTCCAATCATCCTTCTGTTTTTTCTGCACCCACGCGCCGCCGCTTTCTGATGGGCGCGGCTGCGACTGCGTTTGCGAACGTGCGGACTGCGGCGGCCTTTGCCCCGGCCAACGATCATGCCGGCGGTCCGCTGAAGATTGAAGCGGTGGAGCTGATCGAGTTGCATGGCAGGTATACCGAGGAGGCAGGGATCAACGGGCAGCCGCAAGTCAATCCACTGGATGTATACGACGATCTGCGCCCCGAGCCCTACACCGACAAACCCTCCGGCACGAAAGAGGTCCATACCAGCGCGATCTATCTTCGCCTGCGCACTGCCGGCGGCATCGAAGGTCTATACGGCCCTATCGAGAAGAGCGCGGCGATAGTGGTCCAACAAGAGCTGCGTCCCTTCCTCCTGGGCAAGGACGCGCTTGCCGGGGAAGCGCTGTGGGACGAGATGTATCGCTCCAACCGTCACTCGCGCGATGGATTCTTTATGATGGCGATCAGCGCGGTCGATAACACGTTATGGGATGTGCGCGGCCGTTACTATGGCGTGCCGGTGTATCGGCTGCTGGGTGGCCCGACGCGCTCCTCGGTGGAGATGTACGCCAGCTGCCTCGGTTTCTCGCTCCAGCCGGAGGCGGTGCGCACGCGCGCGCTGGCCATCAAGCAGCAAGGCTTCCGCTACCAGAAATGGTTCATGGGCTACGGCCCCGGCTCCGGACCTGAGGGCATGCAGAAGAATGTCGAGCTGGTCCGCATTCTTCGCGAAACCCTGGGCGACGACAGCGAGATCATGTTTGACGCCTACAGCGGGTGGGATCAGAACTACGCCCTGGAATGGGCGCACCAGGTGGAAAAGTACCGCCCCCACTGGATCGAAGAAGCGACCCACCCGGAGAAGATTGAGAGCTTTGCCGCCATGCGTCGCAGCACCACGATTCCCATCGCTGCCGGGGAGCACTTCTACGGCAGATGGGAGGTGGAGCGTTACCTGCAGGCGGACGCGCTTTCGGTGGTACAGGCCGATCCGGAGTGGTGCGGCGGCGCGTCAGAGCTGGTGCGCATCGGCACGGTCGCTTCGCTGCATGATGTGCCCGTGATTCCCCACGGCCATAGCCTGCGTGCGGCCGTGCACGTCATCTGCAGCCAGTCGCCCATGACCTTTCCTCTGGGAGAGTACCTGGTGAACAAGATGCGGCACTACTACCACTTCGAAAGCAATCCCCTGGTTCCGGTCAACGCCCACATCGCCCTGCCGGCCGGCCCCGGTTTCAACGTGCAACTCGATCCCGCCAAGATCGAGTCGCAGACGATACTCAAGTCGGAGTGAATGCCGAGTCCCGAATCAAAAGGTTTCACCTACCATCTGCTCGCTTTTCTTCCACAGGGCCTCAGCGTTTTTAAGATTGAGCGCATAACTCCGTACTCCTTCATTGAGCATTCCAAGCTTCGCGTCGTCCGCAACGATAGCGCTGACGTGGCAGTTTTCGCAGTATCGTCCTCCCACCTCTTCGGCCGATGCGACGACACCAGCCCAGACTGAGGTCGCGGAGCCCTGCGGGACGGTCTTGAACTCAAAGGGACCTTTGCCTTCCGCGGCTGCCTCTTCATTGATCTGCTTGACCATGGCTTCGAGATGGCCAGGGTCCATGTAGCGTCCCAACTCGGTCAGGATGCCGCCCGGATGGACGGCCGCAGCGCGCACACCCCGCGCACGATGCCGTTGGTCGAAGGCGACGGCGAATAAGATGTTGGCCGTCTTCGAACGGCCATAGGCAACGAACGGCTCGTAAGCAGTGTGCTCGAAATTAGGGTCTTCGAGATCGACGTTGGAGAAGCGGTGGCCGGAGGAAGATAGATTGATCAGCCGCGATCCCTTGCCGAGCAAAGAAGCGATGCGGTTCACGAAGACGAAGTGACCGAGATGGTTGGTGCCGAACTGCGTTTCAAAGCCATCCGCGGTGTGGCCCAGCGGTGTCGCCATGACTCCCGCGTTGGCGATCACCACATCGAAGTGTTCGCCCTTGGCCACCAATTTGTCCGCGCAGGCGCGAACGCTCTTCAGGTCGGCAAGATCAAGCTCCACCAACTCCAGGCTCCCACCGTGGGCTGCGGCCTCCTTGCGTACCTCCGCTGTTGCTTTTTCTGCCTTGGATAAATCCCGAGCCGCACCGACCACGTGGGCGCCATGGGCCGCCAGGGCTCGAGCCGTCTCTACGCCCAGTCCTGCCGATACACCCGTTACAAGAATCCTTTTCCCACGCAGGTCGACGCCGGCGAGAACATCTTCCGTGGTTGAGGTTGCGCCAAATACGTTCGCCATTCAGTTCCTCCTCTTATCCATCCTTCGATTCGTAAGTGCGAGCCCATTGACCGAAGGTCACGGCTCAAAATAAAACGGAGAGTAGCTCCGAAATATAAGATAATCGGAGAGTGTCTCCGGTTTCAAAAAGTTCTCTATGGTGGCCAAGCGCGCAAAACCGGCACCTCGTAAGCCTCGCGCCGATGCCCAGCGGAACCGCGAGCGCATTCTGGAGATTGCCAAGGATGCGTTCACCCGGGTTGGTGTGAACATCAGTCTGGACGATGTTGCCAAACAGGCGGGCGTCGGTCCGGGAACGCTTTACCGTCACTTCCCCACGCGCGATGCACTGCTGGAGGCGGTTTATCGCACTGAAGTCGGGAAACTTGCGGCCGCAGAACGAAAATTCACTGAGACGATGGCGCCGATCGAGGCGTTGCGCGCCTGGATGCTGCTCTTCGTTGACTACATCGCGGCCAAGCAGATCATCGCACCGGCGCTGAACACGATGGTAGGAGGGCCCTCGAAGCTTTTCGAGTCAACCACCTCCCAGATCACGGGCGCGATCAATGGCCTTGTGAAAAGGGCCATCGCAAGCGGGGACATGCGTCCGGATATTGATCCCTTCGATCTGCTGCGGGCGCTTATTGGTGTCTCAAACGTGGCCTCTGCGCCGAACTGGGCGCAGAGCGCGAAGAGGCTGGTAGAGATACTCATCCTCGGTTCCCGGCCGATCGCGTAGCGGCCCGGGTTCCCTGCTTCGCTCACACAGAGATATTAAGGCAGGTTCGCAATTACTATGGCCTGATATCCCCAGCCACTTTACGACTCACGCTCTTGCCAGTGCTTCGGGTCGCGCTTGCCGTGAAAGCAGGCGACCACGATGACGCGGGTTTCTTCCACGAGAAAGAACAGGCCGTAAGGAAACTTAGGCACCCCTGCGCGGCGTATTTCCTGATCGACCATAGCAAAGCGCAGCGGCACAGCCGCAATCTGTTTTATGGTTTCACGAACGGCTTGGGCAAACCGTCCCCCCAACTCATAGCGGATATCGTCATAGTAGGCGAGGGCTTCCACCAACTCGGCTTCCGCTTCTGCCGACCATTCGACAGGCAGCGTCACCTATTTTTCAGGAGGTCCGCTTCGACTTGCTCCCACGGCCGGACGCGAGACGGGTCTTCGCGGTATCGCGCCACGCGACGCCTTACCTCCGCGCGCTGTTCTGCGGTGATGGCAGAGGGATCGGATTCCAGACTTTCCCATAGCGCGTCCAGCAGCTCGAATTTTTCCGCTGCGGAGAGGTGTTCGAGGCTCTGAGGCAAGTGGCCCATCGGCTTTCATTAAAAGCCAACCGATGGCAAAAATCCACTCTTTTGCCAACTTAGCAGTCAATCCGGGGCCGGCCATCGCGAGCGGCGGCATGCGCCAAGCGGCTCGTAGAGATACTCATCCTCGGTTCCCGGCCGATCGCGTAGCGGCCCGGGTTCCCTGCCTCGCATTCCCTACTTCGCATTCAAGGGCCCGCCCACGACCGGCGATCCGGTTCCGCTGCATCCGGTGCTGCCATAGCGGAGAAACCTCTGGATCCGCTTCCCGGTGTCGACCTCGCCGGTATAGATGTTGCCCTTGCTGTCCAGGCTGACCTGGTGTAACCAGTGGAAGTCTCCCGGCATGCGGCCACTACGCCCCAGGCGGCCCAACTCCTGCAGATTGCTTCGGTTCAGGATGTGGATGGTCATGTTGGCGTTGTCTCCGATGTAGAGGCAACTCTGGGCCTCGTCTTTAGAGAAATTCAGGGAAACAGCGGTGCCAATGATGTTGGTGTGCTCGCTGACAAATTGCTCGGCCACGAAACCACATTGGCCGGCCGCGCCGCTTGGATTGCTGCAGGGCCTGCCCAGCGCCGGATCGTGGGAGTCAAACACTTGAATGCGATCGTTGCCGCGGTCGCAGACGTAGATCTTGCCATCATTGGCAATCTTCACGCAGTGCACGGGGTTGCGGAAGAAGGCGGGCTTCCTGTTGCCTTTGGTGTAGTCCTCGATCCACGTCCCGGCGGCACTCGCGGCTGCATCGTCGACGGGATTGTTTCCATAGGCGCCGAAATGGCCAATGTATTTGCCGGTGTCCGCGTCCACAATCAGGACCCGGCGATTTCCATAGCCGTCCGCAATGTAGAGGCGGTTGGTTGCGGGATCGACCACCATGTCCGCCGCCTGGTAAAGCAGCGGCGTGCCATGCCAACCGCCATGCGTATCGTTGCTATCCGGCCGGGTGGGCGTTCCCCCGATTCTCAATTTGAAATTGCCGTTCATGTCGAACTTCAGCAGGAAGCCGTCGCCGCCCTGCTTGTTGGTCGCCCAGGGCGATCCTCCCCGGTCGGCTGCCGCGGAATTTCCCGAGAGCCAGACGTTGTCGTTCTGGTCGATATAAATTCCGTGCTCACTGCTGGGCCAGATGCAGCCTGCTTCCGCCTTGCATTTACCACCAATAAAACCGGGGTCGGTCGGACCACCCCAGGCACGCAGCAGCTTTCCCTGGGTATCAAACTCCAGCACCGAGGGAGCGGCTTTGCAGCAATCAGCGATCGAGCCATAGGCGCGCACCTGGCCAAGTCCGTTAACCGGCTGACCCTGGGCGTTAACCGCGCCGGGCACGGGCCCTTCGAGGCCGGCCTCTTCATTGGTCATAGTGCGGGGCCGGTTGTATACCCAGATGTGATCATGCGGGTCGACATAGAGCCCGCCTATCTGGCCCAGAAGCCAATTGTTCGGCAGCGGTTGCGGCCATGCGGGATCGACCACAAAACCCGGCGTTTTGCCGGTGCTCGATGCGTT
The DNA here is from genome assembly GCA_963711525.1 of uncultured Acidobacteriaceae bacterium. Classification (GTDB taxonomy): domain Bacteria; phylum Acidobacteriota; class Terriglobia; order Terriglobales; family Acidobacteriaceae; genus PALSA-350. The sequence goes on from CAVQEO010000008.1 coordinate 61,564, forward strand.
ATACACGCCGGCCTGCTGGAAGAGCCGGTCAAGAGAACCATTGTTCTTGAGGAGATTGTTGTCGCTATCGGCGGCCATCACCAAGCCGGTCATGGTCAACAACACGATGGGTAGCGCAGCCGTCAATTTGCCGATCATGCTTTCCTGTACGCTGCACTGGACAAGGCTAGGTGTGCGGTCCCGGCCAGCCCCACGGCACGCCGGGGCAGGCGGGACCGCATGGAGTTCATCAACGCCAACAAAACTTCACAGGAAACTCGGGGATCATCATCCTCAATCTGGGCAGCAGATGATTCGTTTCCATCTGCTGCCATGACTCCAGCCGGTTAAGCGCTACTGTTGTGGTGGAGGACCACCGCCACCTGGACCACCGCCACCTGGACCACCGCCACGGACCACCGCCGCCTGGACCACCGCCGCCTTGCATCCGCCGCTGCTGCATGCGCTCTTGATCTGCTTCAAACTGCTTCTTCTGGTCATCGTTCAAAATGGCTTCGATCTTTGTCTTCGTGTCGGCGCGAATGCTCTGCATCTTGGTCATGCGGTCTTCACGCGATAGCGATGAGTCCCCGCGCATTGCCTGCATTTGCTGCTGTTGGGATGCCAGAACGGGCTTGAGTTGGGTTTGCTGATCGGCTGACAGGTTGTAGCGCTTGGTCATCCCCTCCAATTGCTGCGCCGGATCCATCATCCCGCGATGGCCACCAGTCGGGGGTGGCGCGGAGGTTTCGGGAGGGGAACCCGGTTCTTGGGCAAACATTTGAGCGCCACCCACCAGGCCTGCGGCCAGGATAGCGCTCAGTAGCAGAAAACTGAATGGCCTCTTCATCGCAACAATTCCTCCATGGCTTGCGGTGTACTGACTACCGCTCAACGTTCACCAGCATTAAAAGGTCGGGGGAGACGCTACAGGTCCCCGGTGAAGATGTGCGCCAGGTGGAGCCGTCGGCGTAGGTAATCGCGTTCACGTCCACGGCGGTGATGGCAGTGAAGTGGCTTAACGAAAGGCTCCGCGACGCCTGGCCATTCCCTTTCACGTCCAATGCGACATGGACCGTCGTTGCCAGGTCAGGATCCGCTCCCGATAAGGGGACGTATCTCCACTTGCTACTAAATCCATGAACGACGAGTTGCGCGCTCACGATGGACTGCAACGATAGATTGGTCAAGGTGAGGCGGATGCCCTGATTCTGATCCGGCAGCTGGTGTTGACCGCCACGAAGAGGCTTGCCATTGATGGTGGGGCCGTCGGCGTTTCTGGTCGCCGTGAGCCCAGGTCCATGTTTTACCTGCAGGCCGACGGGGCAATTGGTGCGGTCCATATGCACGGGGGGCGTCGCCAATACGAGCTTTGCGTCGGCAGGCACGACGGTCTCTTGTCCGAATGCACATGTGGTTGTAAGCAGGATGGCGAGCGAGAGGACGCTGGCGCATTTCATATCTGCCCCCAGGTTCATACGTACAATGCCACCACGGTACTCCTGTAGGTTTTTGAGAGCAAGGGCCTGTCAGACTGCGGAAAACTCTGTTTAGTATCGAACGTGCTCAATGCTTCTCTCCATTTGAGCATCTTGGCGGCTAAGTCCTTTGTTTCATGAAGATAATCAAGATGATCAGAGGGATTAATTTGAGCATCCTGGTTTCTTCGACCGAGTAGATCACGCTACTTCTGAAACAGTAGCGGAGCAAAATGGATAAGATTGTCGCGCCACACTGGCCATTGGTGGTGGCCGGGCGTTTCAATAGCAGTCACCGGAAGGCCTTCGGCTTTGAGGGCGGCGATCACGGTCCGGTTGGGTTTGAGCAGCGCGTCGTCTACGCCGCAGGCCATCCACAGCAGACGAAGGTTTGCCTTCTGCGGGTTGGTCTGGGGAAGATGCGCGATGGCTGTGGCATTGAGGCCGGCGGAGAACGTACCAATCCAGGCGAAGAGTTCCGGGTGCGTAAGACCGACGAACAGGCTCTCATGGCCACCCATGGAAAGACCGGCGATGGCGCGGTCCTCGCGCTTCTTCGATACGTGATAGTTGGCTTCAATCTGGGGGATCACTTCGGTGACCAATGCCTTTTGATAAAGGTCGTAGTTTTGCTCACTGAGCTCCGGGGTGCGCCCGGGCTTGAGCACCGCCATGTTGCCATACCCCAACGTCATCACCACAATCATCGGCTTCGCTTTGCCTGAAGCGATGAGGCTGTCGAGGATAAAGTTTGCCTTCCCCACCTGGGTCCAGCCGTCGGCCGCATCGCTGTAGCCGTGCAGAAGGTAGAGTACGGGATAGCTCTCCCGGGATTTCGCGTTATAGCCGGGCGGCGTGTAGACGTAATAGTCGCTTTGATTATTGGGCAGGCCCAGGACCACCTGCGAGGTGTAGAAATGGTGTTCCACGATGCCGTGCGGGATCGACTGCAGCTCCCACGGCTCGGGCGGCGTGCCGGGAATGGTGAGATTGTTCGAGAGGGTAAGGATGTTATCGCGTACATCGGTGTTCCTGGGGTCAAGCACTGGGGTGCCGTCGACCATGAAGCGATACTCGTAGATTTGGGGTGCGAGGACGGGGGTGGTCGCCGTCCACAGACCGTCCGCATCCTGCTGCATGGGCGTGACTTTACCTTCGAGCGCCAGCTCGACTTTCTGCGCGTTGGGCGCGCGCAGGCGCAGCGTCGCTGTATTATCGGAGTGGATCTCGGGCGACACGTAGGGTGGGAGCGCGGGTGCGGGTGCGAGACCCGGGGCCGTGGGTGCAGGGGCGGCCGGGGTCTGGGCAGCGGCGAAGAGCGATAGGCCGGCAGCAAACAGGAAGGCGGCACAAAGGGCTTGTTGTTTCATCGCGGAAGTCTATCAAACCACTCGCATGGACTGCGTATAAGGCTGCCGTCATTACCAAAGGTCGGAAAAGGGTACCGGGACTCTAGCCGAAGTCCTATCGGCCTTCATATAAGTAATGCAGGAGGAGGAACGATGCCTACTGAACGTTGCAAACAGTGCGGTGAGATGATGACCGAGCAACCGGCTGCCTATGAAACGGTAAACCTCGCCGGTGTCCCCAAGCACTCCGACCGGTTTTACGAGCAGTGGTTCGTCTGCCGGAATGGCCATCGCAAGGGCTACATCTCCGGCCACGGTTCTGGTCCTGGGGCGGTTATGGTCGTGAGCCAGACCAATGTAGTCAGCGTTCGCACTTAGAACCCCTATAGCGCCGGTTAAGTACAGAAATGCCTTGGGGCTTCCAGCTCTGGGCATTTTTCTGTTTGCGCTGAACCGCCTTCTCAGGGCGGAGAAAACGCCTCCGAAAGAACACGACAGATCTCCATTTACAAACTCAGTCCCGAAGGGACGGCTGAAAGTAGCCCAGGATGAAATCCTGGGCTCACTACTTCTCCACGCAAATGCGTTGGCGTCGTATTTAAGAGCACCCAGGATTTCATCCTGGGAAATTTTCAGCCGTCCCCCAGCGGGACTGATCTTTTTGTTCATCTACCCAGGACTCACGTCCTGGGCTACTCTCAGACGTCCCTTCGGGACTTGAACCGGTGGATCATCACGCACCCGTTGTACCCCTGAGGACGGCTTTTCCACGTCTTCGGGCTAAATGGAGACGCATACGATGCCTTACGACGGGTCACGGCGACGTTGGGTTTAGGCTGAGTCAGGTGCGCGAAATGAGGCCGGGATGAATCGTGCTCACAAGATAGCGGCTTCGGCGGCGCTGGCGGCGCTGGTTTTGTGTTTGCTGGGCAGCTTCATGACCCGGGGCGTGATGGAGGATCTGCCCTTCCTGCATGGGCAAAAAGCAGGTTGGAACGCCATCCCCCGCCCCGATGGGATCGTTGACCAGCGCCCTTGGCAAACCGCGAAGACGCTGACGGCGTTGGCGGTGTCGGCGGAGGAACTGCAGCTGGCGCGCGAAGCCGAGCGCCTGGCTGACCACGAAGTGGACCAGAATTTCGCTCAATCCCTGCGTCAGGCGACTGCGGAGACCAGGCAGCTGACCGGCGACGCGCTGCCTTTGCAGCAGCGAGTCACGGAACTACAGCAAACAGTCCAAGAGGACCAGGACCGGGTCGCAGCGTTGACGGCGAAGGCCGCCCCCACTGCTGGCGCACCCACCAGTTCAGCCGGCGCAGTTGGGCCGGCGACCGACGATCTCGCCGTCGCCAAAGCCCAGCTGAGCCTTGACCAGGATGAGCTATCGGATGCGATGGAGGACCTGGCCCGGGCCAGTGGAGATCATCGGGGGGAGATTCAGCGGGAGTTATCAGCGCGCCAAGCGGAGATAAAAAAGTATGACCTGCAGGCGGCGAGCGGCGTGGGACAGGCCGCGGTGGTCTCGGCGAGCCACCACACCACGCTGGCGGGGCAGATTGCGGAGTGGTGGGCACAGCTCAGCAGGAAGCAACTCATCGCGCAGGCGGAGCAGCTGGCACGCGACGATGTCGCCGCACTCACAGCAGACCATGTGGAGCTGCAGAAAGAGGCGCAGACGTCGGAAGCAAGTGCGGCCGCGGCCAAAAACGCCGGGGAGTCGAGTTCGGCCCGAGTCAAGCAACTGCAAGGCCTGGCTAGCCAACGGATTATTTTGAGCATCCTCAACGACCGATTGTCAGCCCAGCAGCAGCTCGCTGCACTCTACGTTCGCTGGGCCAACCAGGTAGAGCTGCAACACAAGATCATGTTTCACTTGATGCTGCGATCGCTGACCTTGATCGCAACCATTGTTCTGCTCACCGTCCTGGCTGGCTGGGCCTTGCAGGTGGCTTTCGACCGCCTGTCGCAGGACCGGCGGCAGAGGCAGACGCTGCGCATCGTTCTTAACCTCGGGACGCAAGTGATTGGCTTGTTGCTGGTGTTGCTCGTTATCTTCGGCACTCCCCGGCAGATGCCAACCATTCTGGGGTTGGCCACTGCGGGGCTGACCGTGGTCTTCCAGGACTTCATCCTGGCGTTCTGTGGTTGGTTCGTGCTCATGGGAAAAAATGGGATACGGGTGGGCGATTGGGTAGAGATTGATGGGGTTGGCGGTGAGGCGGTGGAGGTCGGCCTCTTCCGCACCTGGCTACTGGAAACGGGAAACTGGACCGCGAATGGCCATCCGACGGGGCGGCGGGTTTCCTTTTCTGAACGGCTACGCGATTCGCGGTAAGTACTTCAATTTCTCCACCGCCGGGCAGTGGATGTGGGACGAGATCAAGGTGAGTATCCCCCCAGGAGAGAAGGCTCATCCTTTGATCGACCAGATCCGCGAAGCAGCCGTAAAGGCCACCGAATCAGACGCCAAGATGGCCGAGGAGGAGTGGAAGCGCGTGACTCACGAGAAAGGTTCACCGCAATTCCGTGCCACCCCTTCCGTCGATATGCGCCCAGCCGATGCGGGTGAGGGCGTGGACATCGTGGTGCGCTATGTAACCCGGGCCGGGGTGCGCCTGGAGACGCGGAACCGTTTGTTCGAAAAGGTGGTCGATCTCATGGTGGGGGCGCGGGAGATAAGCCAAAAGTAGCCGACCCGGATTTCCTGTACGCTGCACTGGACGCGACCGCGTGTGCGGCTTTCAGCGAGGAAAGCCGCATGAGGTTCGACAACGCCGCAAAGCTTCACAGGAAATCCGGGGGATACGCGAGCGAAGAAGATTGCTCCCCCTCGAAAGAGCTGTGGGCCGCCGAGCTGGTTCTAAGCAACAGACCGCGGGAGGCGAAGCGATTCCGGTGACCACGGATTCTTATCCAGCATGGACACCTGATTTCTCTCCCGACGGCACGCGCATCGTCTTCTACTCCCCAAGGAATGGCGGAGGAATCTACATCGCCTCAACTCTGCCGGGCGATCCGAGACTGGTCGTCGCAATCCCCGATTGTGACTTCCCGCGCTTGGGTGTTCTACCAGTCCGACAACGACCTCAGCGTCGCCCGCGACAAGATCCTCACTAACCTGCCCCAGGTTCACAGTCGATACCTGGATCACTCAGATGCAATAGCCAGCCCTCAACGGCGAACCGCAACCGCCGTGTCCTGGCCGCCCTCGGCCGGAGGTGGTGCGCTGTACCGGCTGGTCAGTTCCAGCCTCTGCCCGGGGCTGAAGTGAAAGTCGTTTTGTGACATTGCCAGGAAGTCATTAGCGCCCCAGGCCGCTTTCATCAGTCCCTGGGGGCTGTGAGCCTCACCCAGAAGCAGGTGCCCGATTTCGTGCGCGGCGGCATAGGCGAGCACCACGATCCTAGGGAGATTTGCGTCCGCCGCTTCCTCCTCTGCCGGCCTTAGAAAAATCGTGGCATAGGTTCCACCATCATGGTCGGCAACAGACTGTCCTAATGTTTCCAGACGAATATTCTTCGTGCCCTTGCACGCATCAGCGATCACCCTGATCACGATTTGCCTGGAGCTTCCGGAATAGCTCTCGCACGCCGCCGCACCGCTCGCGCATGCGTCCACCTCCAGCGAGACACCGGAGCCGGCCAGGATTTCCTGGGTGCGCGCGACGAATTCATGGAGAGCCGCGGGGTTCAAACCGGTGTAGTCGTAAACCTGCACCTGGAGTGCGGACCTCTGAGCGGGAACGGCCTGGGCGTTGCCGGCCAGCGCTAGCAGAGGAAGAAAAAGGAAACAGCCTCGGTTTTTCATGGGTCGAGGTTGCCCGAAAGATTACAGAACCAAAATGGCCAGACGCGGAATTGATCCTGACCTGCGTATTAAGGCCGGATGACGAGCTAACTGGTTTCATTAGAAGGGTGTACGACCAGTTATTCCCGGGCGGGAAGGAGGCGCCGGTGGGGTTCCGGCTTACGACTGCTGCATGAAGTCCGGCGACACCGGATTTTCGTAGAGCGAATAATCCCGCGTCACTACCGTCAGCCCGCTTTGGGTCACGAAGTAATTGCGCCGGTCCTCTTCGCGATCGTAGCCGATCACCGTGCCCTCGGGCAGGTGGACGTCGCGGTCGATGATTGCCCGCCGTATGCGGCAGTGTCGCCCGATGTCAACGTGAGTGAAGATGATGCTCGATTCCACCTCGGCATAGGAGTTCACACGCACGTCCTGCGAAAGAACGCTGTTGCGCACCACCGCGCCGGAAACGATGCAGCCGGCCGAGATCACCGAGTTGATGGCCATGCCCGTGCGTCCCGGTTCGCCAAAGACAAACTTGGCCGGCGGATATTGCCGCTGCCGCGTGCGCATCGGCCACGCCTTGTCATACAAATTGAAAATCGGAGAGACCGACGCCACATCCATGTTGGCGTCGAAATATGCCTCCAGTGTCCCCACATCGCGCCAGTAGAGCGCGTTCTGCTTGTTCTCATCGACGAAGTTATAAGCGGAGATCTTGTAGCGCCCCAAAATGCCAGGCAGGATGTTGTGCCCGAAGTCATGCTTGGAACTGGGGTCCTCGGCGTCTTTCATCAGCGCCGGGAGCAGCACATCGGTATTGAACAGATAGATGCCCATAGAGGCATCCACTTTGGTCGGATTGAAAGGCGAACGCAGGTTGGTCGTTCTTGGCTTCTCCTGAAAGCCGATCACCTCGCCCGTCCGGCTCACCTCCACCACCCCGAAACGCGAAACATCCGCGGGCTCGATAGGAAGCGTGGCCAGGGTTACGTCGGCGCCGGCTGCCGTATGGTGATCGAGCATCAGGCCGTAGTTCATCTTGTAGATGTGATCGCCGGAAAGGATAAGCACATGCTTCGGCTGCTCAGCGCCAATCGAGTAAATGTTCTGGTAAACGGCGTCGGCCGTCCCCATATACCAGTTCGCGCTGACCCGCTGCATCGGGGGCAGAATCTCGATGAACTCGCCCAGCTCCTGGGCCACAATGCCCGTCCAGCCTTCGCGGATATGGCGGTTGAGAGAGAGCGCCTTGTATTGGGTAAGGATGTAGACCCGGCGCAGGTCGGAGTTGATGCAATTGGATAGGGTGATATCGATAATGCGGTAGTTGCCGCCGAAGGGAACCGCTGGCTTAGCCCGATCGCGCGTCAGGGGGAAAAGCCGCTCACCCGCTCCTCCTGCTAGCAGTACTCCTAATGTGTCTTTCATTGTTTCCCTGGGGTTCCCATGCGCGTTGCCACGGCCCTCAGGCCGCGCCAAGCGCGTTTGCCAACTGTATACCTGAGGTGTGCTGCTCGAAAGTCCCCGGCGTTCAGCCCTCCTCGACCGAGATGCGCAGGGAGCGCAGAAAGTGTACATCCTGCGCGTTAAAAGTCTCATCTCCCTGCAAATTTTCGTTCACAGGGGCTTCCAGCTCCGAGACCGGCTGCTGTTCTACCTCGTTCAATCCAATAGTCGCTTCCAACATTAGCAGCACATCAAAGCCCTGCTTGCGGATGTCCTGCACAACCTCAGAGATCTGCTCGGACTCGGAAACCGATTCGTGTATGGCCTCCCCCAGCTGCTGGATTAGACGACGAAGTCGTTGATTCAAAGAAGTACCCCCAATCGCCACCATCGGGCGCGGTTTAACCTACCTTACTTCTGATGGCGAAGAGGAGCAATCTGAATCAGTCGACTGGTAAACTTTTACAATGGAGCCAAAGAAAGTAGGCCGTACGCTCGGCATCGGCGTCCGCGTGGCCTCGAACATGCTCCGCGAACGGGTGGAACGGGCTGCCGCGTCGTCTGCCGCCACTTCCCAGACCGGAAATAGGACCGGAAACGGCCAGCCGGCGGCGGCAGCTCCGGCCTCCAATTCAGGCCGCTCCGTCCCCATGACTAGCCGGGTCGCGACCGCCAAGCGGGGTGCAAAAGCCTTTGGCCAAGCTCTCTTAGGCCCTTTTACCCACGCCGGCAGCATGCTATGGCTGGAGATTACTGGCCTGTTTTTCGCCCTTTTCGCACTCTTCTTTGTGCAAAGTGTCTATCGCGTGCACACCGCGTGGCGGCATGGACCGGAGCACGCCCACCTGCTGCTCTACGCCGCCATGGCCTTGGCCTTCGCCTGGTTCTCGGTCAGTTCGTTCGCCCGCGCTTACCGTAAGAGCAAGCGGGGACCCAGGGTTGGCAATATTAGGCCGGGCAATCGCGGACGACCTTAAGCGATGCAGCGACCCGTCTACCGGGCAGAGGACCTGGCCGGCTTCGACCCCGAGGGCGAGCTGGGTTATCCCGGGCAATACCCCTTCACCCGAGGCGTCCGGCCCGCTATGTACCGGGGCCGCCTCTGGACCATGCGCCAGTATTCCGGGAGGGGGGACGCAGAGCAATCCAACCAGCGCTACCGATTTCTGCTCACCCAGGGCTGTGACGGCCTTTCCGTGGCCTTCGACCTTCCCACCCAGCTTGGATACGACTCCGATTCCCCGTGGGCGGCGGGCGAGGTGGGCAAGGCCGGGGTGGCGATCGATTCCATCGAAGATATGGAGCGTCTCTTTTCCGGCATCCCGCTGGATTCGGTTTCCACCTCCATGACCATCAACGCCACGGCCAATATTCTCCTTGCCCTGTATGTCGCGACAGCCCGGCGCGCCCCACGGCTTGCTCCACGGCAGGCCGGGACGGGCGGGGCAGGCGGAGCAGGGCAGCTCTCGGGCACGGTGCAGAATGACATCCTGAAGGAGTACATCGCCCGCGGGACTTATATCTACCCCCTGGCCCCGGCCCTACGCCTGGTGTCGGATTTGTTCGCCTGGACCAGCCAACACCTGCCTAAGTGGAATCCCATCTCCATTTCCGGCTACCACATGCGCGAGGCCGGGGCCACCGCGGTGCAGGAGCTCGCCTTCACCCTGGCCAACGCACGCGCTTACCTGGAGATCCTGCGTGATGCCGGCCTCGATCCCGGCCAGTCAGCGGCGCGGTTCTCCTTCTTTTTTGCTGCCCACAATGATTTCTTCGAGGAGGTGGCCAAGTTCCGTGCTGCGCGCCGGCTCTGGGCCCGCCTACTGCAAGAGCAATTCGGCCTGGACTCAGGAGCGCTGCGCTTTCATGCCCAGACCTCCGGCTCAACTCTGACCGCGCAGCAAGCGGAGAACAACCTGGCGCGCACCGCCCTGCAGGCACTCTCCGCCATCCTCGGCGGCGCCCAGTCGCTGCACGTCAACGGCTACGATGAGGCGCTTGGCCTCCCCAGCGAGGAGGCTGCCCTCCTGGCGCTGCGTACGCAGCAGATTCTCGCCCGGGAATCCGGCGTGGCCCAGACAGTGGATCCGCTCGCGGGCTCCTACTACCTTGAATCGCTGACCACGTCCATCGAGCAGGAGGCGCGCACTTATATGGAGCGCATCGATGCGCTGGGCGGCATGGTGACAGCCATCGAACAGGGCTGGGTGCAGCGCGAGATTGAAGATGCCGCCTACCGCCACCAGCAAGCCGTCGATGCGGGAGAGACGGTCGTGGTCGGCGTCAACCGCTTTACCAGTCCCCGCCAGGATTCCGCTTGCGCGCCAGATCAGGATGTCGACGAGGCGGCAGAACGGGGGCAGATCGAGCGGGTACGCGCGCTCCGCGCACGTCGCGACCCCCTTCGCTGGCAAGCAGCCCTCGACCGGGTCACCGAGCAAGCCCGCTCCGCCGGCAACCTGATGCCGGTGATCCTGGACGCGGTCGAGAGCTGCGCCACTGTCGGCGAGATCGCCGGGAGCTTGCGCAAGGTCTTCGGCGAATACCGCGAGATGCCGCTGCGCTAACAACGATCAGAGTATGTTTATGGCCCGCGCCGCCAGCAGCGCCACGGTAGCGAAGGAGATGGTGGATTGCACCATCATGGCTACCTTAGCCCAGCGGGAGAGCACCGGTGAATCGGTGGGAGAGAATGCCGTGCTGGTGTTGAACGCCAGAAAGAGATAATCCACAAAGCCGGGAGACCAGCCTTCCTCGACTGGCTTCTGCGTCCTGGGAGCCAGGGTCATTTGAGGAAAGAGAAAATCTCCTTCAGTGTGGTTGCCGCGAAGATGGCGCGCATGGGGTCCGCCCGCATCCAGACGCCAGTACCACGTCGCGAACACCAAAATGTTAGTGGCCCAGAGAGCGGTTGCCGAGCGCAATAGATCCGGCGGAGTGATTCGGTGGAAGAGGAGAGACCGGACGAGCATGAAAAGCGACCAAAGCATGGCCGCGGTAACCACGCCCAGCATCATGTAGCCAAGTACCTGGTTAAGCGCAAAGGATCCGCGCATCTTGGCGATCACCGCTGGGACCATGAGTACGAAAACCACCACCAGCAAAAGCCAGGATGGCCCGAACGTGAGCGATTCCGGCAGGGACACATACAAGGCGCACATCGACGAAACGGCGATCACCGCCGGCCACCAAGGCTGGCCCGGCTTCAGTGGTTTGGCAGGGGCTTGGGTCATGTTCGCCTCTAGCTTATCGCTTCCCCCCCAGGCAAGGCCCTTCGCGGATATAATTCTCCCGCCATGAATAAACCGATATCCGTGTGCCTTATGCTTTGCGCGCTTTGCCTGGTACTGCCGTTGACCCTATTTATGACCCATGCCTCCGCCAACACCGCCACGCCAGTGAAGCCGCTTCTTGTGGCCACCAACCAGGGTGACCGCGATCTCAGCATCATCGATCCTGTGGCCGACAAGCAGCTGGCCACCGTGCCTGAGGGCGGCATCACGGGCCACGAGGTAGCCACCTCTCCGGATGGGCTCATGGCTTACGTGCCCATCTACGGAAGCTCGGGTGTCGGTAAGCCGGGCACCGACGGCCGGGAAATGGTAGTGATTGACATTCCCAGCCGGAAGGTAATCGGCAAGGTTGACTTTGGCCACGGGGTACGGCCTCATTGCCCGGTTTACGACCGGGTAAACGGCTTGCTTTACGTGACCACGGAACTCGACCAGACGGTGACCATCATCGATCCGAAGACGCTGAAGATCGTTGGCGCCATCCCCACCGGGCAAAAAGAATCGCACATGCTGGTCATCTCCCGCGATGGCAAGCGAGGCTACACCTCGAATGTGGGTGCGGGTTCGGTATCGGTGCTGGATATGGCCGGCCGCAAGACGATTGCCATCATCCCGATCTCGGCCGAAGCCCAGCGCATTGCCATCTCCAATGACGACAAAATGGTCTTCACCTCGGACCAGACCAAGCCCCAACTCGCGGTGATCGATACCGCCACCAACAAGATCAAGACCCGGGTCGACTTGCCGGGTGTGGGCTATGGAACGTTTCCCACCCGGGACGGCCGCTTTCTGCTGATCACGCTTCCCAAAGCCAACAAGTTAGCGGTTTTAGACCTCGCGAGTCTTAAGGTCGTGCGCACCGTCGATGTTGCCGACGATCCGGTCAAGGTGCTGGCCAGCCCCGATGGCAAGGTCGCCTATGTCTCCTGTTCCAAGGCGAAACAGATTGCTGTGGTCGATCTGTCGCAATGGAAGGTAGTTTCGCTGATCGATGCCGGCGCGGGCGTAGATGGCCTGGCCTGGGCCGGCCCCGCCCCCCTCACCGGACCTCACAACAATCTCCGGCGAGCCCATGTGAGGCAGACCGGCGAATAACGGGCATGGTGTTGGGCTCTGTACATCATCTCTACCCATGCCAAGGTGAAGCGCTGCCCTCTCCCTTGTCATCCCGACCGGAGCGTAGCGAAGTGGAGGGACCTGCGGTTTCAGTCTCCGGCACAGCAAGAACCCGCCCGAGTGAGTCACCCGTGGGTTTCGTTTCTCCATCAACGCAAACCACAGGTCCCTCCACTTCGCTACGCTCCGGTCGGGATGACAAGGGAGAGGACAGCGCTTCACCTTGGCATGGGTAGTTGATGATGTACAGAGTAACGAACACCGGTACCGGCACCACCACCAGCGCGAAATCCTCCGCCTGTCCGTGCTACCGTGGAATGTCAGTCACTTCTTCCCCAAGGAATGTACCGTGTCCTCTCCCGTCGCTCCTGCCCTGCGCAAGACCGCTTTGAATGGTGTCCACCGGCAACTCGGCGCCAAAATGGTCGATTTCGGCGGCTGGGATATGCCGGTCGAGTACTCCGGCATTACTGCCGAACACATGGCGGTCCGTACCGCCGTAGGGTTGTTTGACGTCAGCCACATGGGAGACATCCAGTTCCGCGGCCCGGGCTCGCAGTCTGCTATCCAGGCCCTTTCCATGAACGATGCATCGAAGCTCGCCGTCGGCCAGGCGCAGTACTCCGCGATGCTCTATCCCCAGGGAACCTTTGTCGACGACGTCCTGGTACACAAGTTCAGCGACAACGACTATCTGCTCGTTATCAACGCCGGCACCCGGGAGAAAGATTATCAATGGATTCGCTCCCAGGTGGGATCGTTCGCCGGCGTGCACATCAGCGACTACAGCGACCACTACACACAGCTCGCCATCCAGGGTCCGCGCGCCGTGGATACACTGTCCAAACTGACCAAGGTGAATCTGAGCGCGATCAAGAATTATTGGTTCACATGGGGCATGGTCTGCGGCGTTCACAATGTGCTCATCGCACGCACCGGCTACACCGGGGAGGATGGCTTTGAGATCTACATTCCCTCCGACGAGCCCACCAGCGCCCGGGTATGGGATGAAGTGACAGAGGCGGGTAAGGAGTTTGGCCTGTTGGCCTGCGGGCTGGGAGCACGAAACACCCTTCGCCTGGAGGCCGCAATGGCCCTCTACGGCCATGAGATCTCGGAAGAAATCAACCTCCTCGAATCCGGCCTGGAGCGATTCTCGAAGCTCGGCAAAAGCGACTTTCTCGGCGCCCAGGCACTTTTGCAGCTGAAGCAGAGTGGTGCACCCAAGCGCAAGCTGGTTGGCCTGGAGATGATCGATCGCGGCATCGCGCGCGATGGCTACAAAGTCTTTAGCCTGGAAGGCGAAGCGATCGGTTACGTGACCAGCGGCTCTCCTTCCCCGTATTTGAAAAAGAACATCGCTCTCGCCTATGTACCGGTAGACCGCACCGCGCCGGGAACGGAAGTGGCGGTCGAGGTACGCGGGAACCTGGTCAAGGCCAAGGTGGTGCCCACCCCCTTCTACCGCCGCAGCAAGAAGCCAGTCGAGGGCAAGCCCGCTTAAAATTTGCGGTGGCGTGCGAAACCACGCGAGACCCGCTGCGGATTGCACGATCCCGTAGAATATTGCACGATCCCGTAGAATAACGAAGGAGAGCAAGACGGATGGCCTATCCAGCAACCTACCGCTACACGCGGGAGCACGAGTGGATTGAGGTAGAAGGCAAGACCGGTAAAGTGGGCATCACCGATTATGCCCAGAACACCCTCGGAGACATTGTTTTCGTCGAGATGCCCAAGCCCGGCGCCAAGGTGGAGCGGGGCAAGGTCTTCGGCAGCGTCGAGTCGGTCAAGGCCGTTTCCGATCTCTACTCCCCCGTGACCGGCACCGTGATCGCGGTCAATGAGGAGTTGGCGACGGCTCCGGAAAAGATCAACGCCGACGCCCACGGCGCGTGGATTCTCAAAGTAGAAATCGCCAACCCCGCCGAAGTGGGTCAGCTGCTCGATGCAGCGGACTACGAGAAGTTCGTCAAGGAGGAAACCCACTGAAGCCCAACCTTGCCAAGCTGCCCGCCGGCCAACCCGTAGTACTGGGATAGAGGACTCACGATGCGCTACTTGCCTAAATCGCCCGGCGAACGGCTCGAGATGCTGAAGCAAATCGGCGCCGGCTCCATCGACGATCTGTTCTCCACCATCCCCCAGGAATACCGGCTGGAACGGGACCTGGAGGTCCCCCGGCAGATGGGCGAATCGGAAATCGTCGACTACTTTCGAAATGCAGCCCAGAAGAGCGCGGCTGGCTACACCAGTTTTCTCGGTGCCGGCGCCTATCGTCACTACCGCCCCGTCATCATCGATTCGCTGGTGCAACGGGGCGAGTTCCTCACCTCTTATACTCCCTATCAGGCAGAGATTACCCAGGGTACCCTGCAGGCTATCTTCGAGTTCCAGACCATGATCTGCGAGCTCACCGGCATGGAGATCGCCAACGCCTCCATGTACGACGGGTCGACCGGGGCTGCCGAGTCAGTAACCATGGCTGTGCGCATTACCCACCGCAGCGGAGTTCTGGTCGCCAGAACCGTGCATCCCGAGTATCGCGAGGTGATGCAGACCTATGCCCAGCACCAGGGTCTTGGCGCCCAGGCGCTCCCTTTCGGTGAGGATGGGCGGCTCGACCTGGCGGCGCTCGAACAAAACGTCACCGAAGAGACAGCGTGCGTTCTGCTACAGTCACCGAACTTTTTTGGCGTCGTTGAAGATATTCCCGCCATCGCTCGCATCGTGCACAAGAAAGGCGCGCTGCTGATTGTCTCTATCGCTGAGGCTATTTCGCTGGGCGTGGTGCGGCCCCCTGCAGAGGCCGATATCGTGTCGCTCGAAGCGCAATCCTTCGGCGTCGCTCTGAGCTATGGAGGCCCCTACTGCGGGGTGATCGCCGCCAAGGAGAAATACCTCCGGCAGATGCCCGGCCGCCTGGTCGGCGAAACCGTGGATACGGAAGGCCGCCGCGGCTTCGTGCTTACGCTCTCCACCCGGGAGCAGCATATTCGCCGCGAGAAGGCCACTTCCAACATTTGCACCAACCAGGCGCTGGTCGCGTTGATGGCCACCATCTTCCTCACCGTCTACGGCAAAGAGGGCATCCATGAGTTGGCGTTGCATAACCTGGCTAAGGCCAATTATGCCGCGGAACAATTTGCTTCGGTCGGCGGAGCCCGCCTGCTCTTCGCTGCGTCTCCGCGCTTCCATGAGTTTGTGCTCGAAACCTCCGAATCGCCGGAGCAATTAAACGCGCAACTGCTCAAGCAGAAGGTCATTGGCGGCCTGCCCCTGAGCCGCTGGTACCCCGAACTGGGCAATGCCAGCCTGTGGTGTACCACTGAACTCAACACCCGGGAACAGATCGACCACGCCGCCTCGCTGCTGCAGCATGACTCCGAAGCGGCCTTGACCCGGGCTTGAAAGGCTAACCGCATGGCAACCACGGAAAGCGAAGCACGCAATACTGCCAACCCGCCGTTTGAAGGCACACGCCGCAAGGTGAGTGCGCACCTTACTCAGAATGAAGCCCTGGTATTTGAAAAGTCTTCCCCGGGTAAGAAGGGCTACAAGATGCCGCCCCTCGATGTGCCTGAAGTGGATCCAGTAACCCTGCTGGGCGATGCGGCCCGCGCGGATCTGGGACTGATGCCCGAGTTGAGCGAGATCGAGATCATTCGCCACTTCACCCGGCTCTCTACCTGGAACTACGCCATCGATCTCGGGATGTACCCGCTGGGCAGCTGCACCATGAAATACAACCCGCGGGTGAACGAATTTGTCGCCCGCCTCGAAGGCATCGCCGAAGCCCATCCTTACCAGCCCGAATCGCTCTCCCAGGGGGCGCTCGAGGTCATCCGCCTGCTGCAATCCTGCCTCCTCGACATCACCGGCATGGATGCGATCACGCTGCAGCCGGCGGCCGGCGCGCACGGGGAGTTCACCGGCATCCTGCTGGTCCGCGCCTACCATCAGTCCAAGGGGAATCCCCGGACCAAGATCATCATCCCCGACTCTGCTCACGGAACCAACCCCGCCACCGCAGCCATCTGCGGCTACCAGGTGGAGAACCTTCGCTCGAACTCGCTGGGCATGGTCGACGTCGCCCAACTGGAGCAGATCGTCACCGAAGACACGGCTGCGCTCATGCTGACCAACCCCAGCACCATTGGCGTCTTCGAGAGCGAAATTCATAAGATTGCCGACATTCTTCACGCTAAAGGCGCCTTGCTGTACATGGACGGCGCCAACATGAACGCCCTGGTCGGCAAGACCCGTCCGGGGGACTTCGGCGTGGATGTGATGCATTTGAATCTGCACAAAACGTTCTCTACCCCGCATGGCGGCGGGGGTCCTGGCTCCGGCCCGGTGGCTACGAAAAAAATACTGGAACCTTTTTTGCCCACGCCTGTGGTGGTCGAGGGCGCGCCCGATCAGGACGGCCGCCGGACACTGCGCATGGACTACGACCGTCCCCAGTCCGTGGGGCGGGTGCGCATGTTCTACGGAAACTTCGGCATGTTCGTTCGCGCCTTGGCTTACATCATGGCCAATGGCCCCGACGGCCTGCGGCAGACCACCGAAGACGCGGTGCTGAACGCTAACTACATCCGTAAGAATCTAGAAGATGTGTACGAACTGCCTTACCGCACGCCCACCTTGCACGAGGTGGTTTTCAGCGATCGCCGGCAGACGCAAAAGGGTGTCAAGACCGGTGACATCGCCAAGCGGCTGATCGACTATGGCTTTCATCCTTACACCACATCCTTTCCGCTGATTGTGCCTGGGGCCCTGATGATCGAGCCGACGGAAAGCGAATCGAAGGAGGAGCTCGACCTGTTTATCGACGCCATGCGGCAGATTGCGCGTGAAGCGGAGGAAAACCCCGAGCTGGTGCTCAATGCGCCACATGCCACGCGCATCTCGCGTCTCGACGAGGTGATGGCGGCACGCAAACCAGTGCTGCGCTACACCCGGCCGGCGGAGAACTTGTAAAGCGATACCCTCGCCAGTTTCCCTTGAAGGGGACGGCCTTTGGGCCACCGCTGAGGGACCTACCTGAAAGCAGGAGAGATGCCTGGACCAGAATCTGCGATTGCGCAACGGCGTGACGATCTCGAGCGGTTCGAGTTCATGATGGGAGCGGAGCGAGGCCGTCTTGCCGTGACCCTCGACATGCTCACTGATGCTTTGATCATGATTGGCCAGCACGGCGTGTACTGTGCTTCTACCCGCAATCCATCCAAGCCCGCGCTCGATCTGGAAGCTGTGTTGAGCGAAATCGGCGGCGCCAAAGAGCTGATTCAGTCCGTCATGGAGCAGCTCCGGCTGAAGAGCGAGAGTCAGACGCAGCGCTAAGCGTGCCAAGCTCCCGGTCTGTTGTATCCTGTAACCTGCGCGCCCGTAGCTCAGCTGGATAGAGCGAACGCCTCCGGAGCGTTAGGTCGGGAGTTCGAATCTCTCCGGGCGCACCAGTTCAACCCATTGCACATCCCGCGGCCGAGACAATCTCGCCTCGTATATTCTCGGTTTACAATTTGTAATTTGCAAATTGTAAATATTTTTGACAAAATAGCCGTATCGATGCTAGGCCAAGACATAGCGATCTTGCTTAAGATCTGCCTCCTGGAGGGGCCAAAAATCCTCTCAAAAAAGCTGGCCGATGAGCTTTTCCTCTCTCCTGCGGAGGTTTCCAAATCCCTGAATCGATGCAAAGATTCCGGCCTGCTCTACTGGTCAGACCTGGAAAAGAGGGTTAATCGTTCCGCCTTGCTGGATTTCCTTGCTTACGGAATGAGACACGTCTTTCCCCCCAAGAGGGGGGCGCTCGTCCGCGGCGTTCCTACCGCAACCGCGGCCGAGCCCCTAAAATCCCGTTTCGCGGATAATGGCGAACCACCCCCGGTCTGGCCCTATCCCGAAGGCACTGTCCGCGGCTTATCGTTCTCACCGCTGTATAAGAGTGCGCCGAAAGCGGCACTCCTCGATCCCAGGCTTTATGAGCTTCTAGCGTTATGCGATGCAATTCGCAGTGGAAGAACCAGGGAACGAATGCTCGCAGTCGATCTGCTGCGCAAGGCACTGCATGCCTGATCCCAACCTGCGTCTTCTTGAAGAGGCAGCCACCAAGCTCGCTCCTTTTCTGCCAGAGATCGTCTTCCTTGGCGGTGTGACCCTGGGATTGCTGATTACCGATAAGGCCGCCGCTCCTATTCGCAGCACGAACGATGTGGACGTGATCGCCGAGATTCTTACCTACGTCGACTACATTGCATTTGCCGAGCGCCTTCGCAAAGCAGGGTTCAGCGAAGACATGAGCGAGGAACCTCTCACCTGCCGCTGGCTCCATGGCAAGCTGAAACTGGATGTATTGGCGCTCAGTAAAGAAGTCCTGGGCTACACCAACCTTTGGTATGAGAGCGCGCTGCATCACGCGACCTCGTTTCTCCTAGCTGGCGGCCAATCCATCAGACTGATCACGGCGCCTTACTTCCTGGGTACCAAGATGGAAGCATTTCGGGGACGCGGCCAGATGGATTTTCAGGCAAGCCACGATCTGGAGGACTTTGTCGCGGTGATCGACGGCAGAAGCACGATCCTCGAAGAGATTGCTGATTCCCCAAGCGATCTTCGCAAGTATCTCGCCGAAGCAACAAGGAGCCTTTTAGGCGAGTCAGTTTTTCTCGATGGACTTCCTGGCTTTGTGCTTGATGAGGGGCGAGTACCGCTCATGCTTGAACGGCTGACTCAACTGACACTGCTTAATCCCTAAGTGGTTAAGCGTCTTGAAGCCGCTACAACTGCGTGCTAGCATCTCTGCACGTCAGGGGTCGCCTATGCCTAAGTACGTTATCGAACGCGAAATTCCAGGCGCCGGAGAACTAACCGACACCCAATTGCGGGAAGTTTCTCAAAAGTCAGTCGCCGTTCTGACGGAAATGGGCACGCAGATCCAGTGGTTGCACAGCTACGTGACCGGCGACAAGGTTTACTGCGTCTACTTCGCGGTGGACGAGGCGACCATCCGGGAGCACGCCAGGCGCGTAGGCATTCCGGCCAATCGCGTCTCCGCCGTACGCCGGCTTATCGACCCAGCAACTGCCGACTAAGCACGTACCTTCCGGGAAGAATATGTGGCGTTTCCTATGCTTTCAGCATAGGTCTGTCCTGGCCGGGCTAACGCGAGACGGATGCCGCTCCAGGCTTAAGCACGTCCTCAATCGCTTGTTCAACCGGCATAGTCCAGCCTTCTAACCAGGCTGTCGCGCCCGCCGCGCTGGATAATGCCTGCCGTAGCGGATCCAGAACATTTTCCAGCTTCGCCTGTTCTGCCGGTGTGAGTGGGGAGCCAATGTTGAGGCGCAGTGCGGCCGCAGCCCCTGCCAGCCGCAGGGAACGCTCCGCTTCTGATTGAGCCGCCGCCGAGAAAGCGAAACATTCAAGCAGGCGGGCAATCCCCCGTTTATGGCCCAGATCCCGAAAGACCGTTATGCTTTCCCGGTACAGGGATTGCGCGGCGGAATAATTCCACCTCTCCCTGGCTAAGCTTCCCAGATCCGCGAGAGTGCTCGCAATGCCCCATCGATCATCGAGTTTTCGAAAGGCTGCCAGGCTCTGTTCGTACCATGTCGCCGCAGCGGCGGGGTCGCCCTGGTCCCGAGCCACGTCCCCTTGGTAGTTCATGGACCAGGCAGCACCAGTTAGATCCTCCAGCCGTCTGAAAATGGAAAGACTCTCCTCGAGCAAAGAGCCCGCGCCGGCGAAGTCACCCTTCAAATTGAGGACTTTCGCCAAATTACTGAGCGAACGAGCAACAGCTCTCTGATCGCCCAATTCTCTCCAAACCACCAGGCTGTCCTCGAACAAAGACCGGGCCGCTTCCACATCACCCCGCTCCAGAGCGATAATCGCCCGCGCATTCAAATAAATGGCCACTCCCTGCCGGTCATGCAACTGGCGCGCGATATCGAGACTTTCCCCGATGAGCGCGTCCCCCGAGGCGTAATCTCCCTGCATGCCGGCCAGGGCGCCTGCGGCAAAAAGAGCGCGCTCCCGCGCTTTCGTTGGTTCCAGCGCTCCGGGGAGCTTCAGTAACCGGCCCAGGGTGTCTCTGCCTTCGGCGAAATACTCGCTCATCTCCCAGAAGCGAAACAAGGCCGTACCGAGGCGCAGGCCCCACTCCGCATGGCCGGTTTCCGTTAGCCATTCAACGGCCGCGCGCATGTTGTCATGTTCGACTGCGAGGCGTTGCAGCCATTCCGCGGCCTTCGCCCCACCCGGTTCGGTAACCTCCTCTTCCGCCAGCACCAAACAGTAAGCGGCATAGCCGCGCTTGGTCAGCGCCTTCTCCCCGCTTGCCTCCAATTTTTCCAAAGCGTACTCGCGAATTGTCTCCAGCATCACAAATCGCGATTCGCCCTCGGCGTGCTCGATCTGTTGCACCAGACTTTTGTCCACCATGGACTCCATACCGTCGAGCATGTCCAAATCAAGATCACCTTTGGTATCGCAGACTGCTTCGGCGCCTTCCAGATTGCAACCGCCAACGAAAACCGACAATCTTCGAAAAAGTCTCTGCTCGGCAGGTCGGAGCAGTTCGTAGCTCCAGTCCATGGTGGCACGAAGCGTCTGCTGGCGTTGCGGCAGGTCGCGCGCGCCACCCGTCAATAGCTGCAATCGACTCGCCAGACGTGCCTGCATAGAAGACGGAGAGAGAACCTTGACTCGCGCGGCTGCCAACTCGATCGCCAGAGGAAGACCATCCAATCGCGCGCAAATCTCAATCACCGTGGCTGCGATCTCTCGAGTGAGTTCGAAATCCGGTTTGGCAGCGACCGCGCGTTGCAGGAACAGCGCCACCGCCGGGGACTGCGAAAGGGACGCAATCGACAGGTAACGCGAATCCGGCAGGGCGAGAGGCGGTACGGGAAATTCATGTTCCGAATACAAGTGCAGAGCTGCGCGACTGGTTACCAGGATCTTGAGATGGGGACCCGCGGCCAGCAGCTCCGCCACGGTCGGCGCCGCGGCCATCAGGTGTTCGAAATTGTCGAGCAGGAGCAACCTTGGCGCGCTCGATGGTTCCCGCAGGTTCTCCTTAAGCGACTCGAGTGGCGACTGAGCTTTCGGCCCCCGGATTCCCAACGTCTGCACAATTTCGGAAGCAATCAAACTCGGATCGCTCAACGAGTAGAGCGGAACAAAATAGGCCCCCCCTGGGAAGTGTTCGACAACGTCGTTTGCCACCTGCACCGCGAGGCGGGTCTTGCCGATACCGCCAGGGCCCGTCACCGTGACCAGGCGCACGTCCTTACGCAGCAGGAGGTCCTTGACGTTCGCTGCCTCCCTCTGCCGCCCCACAAGCCCGGTCCGTGGGGCCGGAAGATTGGTCGGTAAGGTACTCGTTTGCTGCGGCGACTTCTCGGAGAAGCGGTCTCGTATGGTTACAAATTCCCGCGCAAGATCTCGGGTGGACACATAGCGCTTATTGGGTTCTTTGGCCAGACACCTCTCGATCGCCCAACACAAGGGAGCAGGGACGTCTGGGTTTTGAGCTCCGATCGGCTCCGCTTGTTCCCGGAGGATAGCCACCATTGTCTCTGCCGCTGTGTTCCTCTCGAAGGCGGGTTTTCCGGCCATCATCTCGTAGAGCACCAAGCCGAACGAGAACTGATCTGAATGAAAATCGAGGGAGGCGTCGCCGCGGGCCTGCTCCGGTGACATGTATCGCACTGTGCCCAGAATCACCCCCGGCTGGGTATCGCATCCGAGCTTCACGCTTGTGTCCGGACTCTCTCCGCGGATCGACGCGAGCTTCGCCAGCCCAAAGTCGAGGATTTTGACGAAACCGTCGCCAGAGACCATCAGGTTTTCTGGCTTTAGGTCACGGTGCACGATCCCCGCTTCATGTGCCTTGGCCAGTCCGTCCGCAACTTGCGCCGCGATTCCAATTGCCTGTCGTATGGGCAATACGCCGGAGGCAAGCAGCTGGCGCAACGTCTTCCCCTCTACCAACTCCATTACGATGTAGTGAGTTGAACCTTCCTGTCCCCGTTCGTAAATCGTAACGATGTTCGGGTGATTGAGGGCTGACGCGGACTTTGCTTCTTGTTCGAAGCGGTGCAGCCAATAGTCGTCTCTGGAGAATTCGGCGGGTAGAATCTTGATCGCAACACTGCGGTTCAGGCTCAGGTCCTGGGCCCGGTACACCGCGCCCATCCCACCGAACCCGAGAGGTTCGACGATGCAATAGTGGCCGAGTTTTGTCCCGGCTTTTAGAGCGGGAAGCTTCGAAGTGGAAGGGCCTGGCGCGGACGATTCGCCGGCAAACGCAATGGGAGAGTCACTTAGGAAGCTGCCGAGGCGATCATGTTCGAAAAAAAGTTCTTTCACCATGCGACTAAGTTCAGGGGCATTGCGGCAGGCTTGGTCCAGATAGGCGGACCTTTTCTCAGGCGGCAAATCAAGAGCTTCTTCAAAGAGCCGTTCGGCGGATTGATCCGGGTTGGCCATGACTCCAATCCCGCTACGTGTAGATGCAAAAATATGGGTGGAAATTCGCGATCAGCGTACACGGAGCGCTCGCGTCCAGGCGCTGCAAGCAGACGAAATTCCCTCTTGCAACTGCAAAATGGTACCACAGTAAGTTCACGAAAGCTGCGGTCGCACATACGTCCGAACGAGGTCCAGGATGGTTTGAGCCTCTATTCAAATGGTTCGCGGCTTTGACTTCCTATCGATGTGACTACTTCTGGGCGGCCGACAACCCGCCCAGAGTCATTTAAAGGTGGCGATAGAAGCCCAGATCCTTGCTCTGGATCATCTTGGCGATATAGAGAATTTGCCCGTAGTGCAAGCCGAAATGCTCCACGACCTGGTACACAGCATCCAGGCCGCTGACGTGGTAGCCCTGAATCTCGAACGGAGCGAGCAACTCAGCTTCAGTCAGGCGAGAAAGGACCTCTGATGCCTCGGTCATGGTTGAGCCGAGTTGTGCGAGAAGCCCAGTGCCTGAAACCACCCCTCGTTGACTGAATTCTGCGGGACGATCACGCGTGTCTTCCAGGCGCTTGAATGACGCAATCAGCCACTGCCCCACATTGCCGTTCAGGTGGAGGATTAAATTCGCAATGCTGTTGCTCGAATTGTTCGGACGCCACGATATCTGGTCATCCGTAAGTGATTCAACACAGGTTCGCAGCCGGGGCCAATACTGCTCTAACAGCTTGTTGCGAGAAAACTCCAGAAATAACTTGGCGGTGTTCGACTCCGTATTTGTGTTCACCGAAAACAGGCCTCCTTGGCCAACTTATAGCCCCAAAGACGTACTGCATGAGTGTGCGCAATCCGTTCTAGTTAGAAACTATCAGTCTTTGTTGCGATATCCCGGAAATCAGAGCGAAGTCCTGCCTGATCAAAAATATCATCCAGTTCCTGGCCTCCATCGAATATCTGCACAGCTTGTGAAGCCCCTCTGAACAGTTACTAGCGCAGGCAATGCCTGTTACTCGCGAATGGGGACCACAGCAGAAAGATAGTTCGCTATCCCGCACGGTTGGGGATAATCAACTAGCGGCAGAAAAAGACTACATAACGATTGCCGCATACGCGCAGTAATACTGTTTTTGCTTTAACACTGCCTAGGAAAAGCTTTCGTAGCCCCTAGCCACAGGGTAAGAAGTTATAACGTTTGGAACTGCGGAGTGGGTTGCCATGGCGGGCCAGCTGGTGAGCGAAGCGGCTGCTGCGGCGATGTAACGCTGTGAGTTTCGCGCATTTCTCAAGGAAGAGAACTTTACCTGACCCACGATTCGTGGCAGGCAGAGCAGGATTTGCCGTGAGCGAAATGCCTGGACAATTAAATTCGGCGGACTCACTTGCAGCACAAACTATCTCCACTACTCATGATCAAGTGAAAGCCGCGGCCCATAGTGGCCGCCGTATCGTTGCTCTTGACGGCTTGCGTGGCGTCGCGGCGATCATGGTGCTGCTGCACCATTCGCTGCTGATGTTGCCGGCATTCGCAGACTACGAATGGTACAGCACGGTGCCGGCCCATATGTCCTTGGGCAAGTTCCTGCTGCTGCGCACGCCGCTCCGGCTTGTCTGGGCCGGGCAGGAGCGTGCCATCATGTTCTTCGTACTGAGCGGCTTCGTTCTCAGTTTGCCGTGGCTTGCCGGAAAGCCGCAGTCGTATGGGCGTTTCCTGCTCGGACGCTTCTGCCGCATCTATCCTCCTTATATAGCCGTCATGGCACTGGCGGCCTTAGCCAGCGTTCTTGTCGGTGGTCATGTGCTTCCCAACGCCAGCGTCTATTTCAACCAGCTTGGCTGGTCGCACCAGCCCGATTCGGGCACCTTGCCCAGCATCCTGCTGGTTCTTAGCGATCGGCACAGCGAGTACATCAACGAGGCGGTGTGGTCGCTGACCTGGGAGGTCCGGATCGCGATGATCTTCCCACTCCTCGTTCTGCCCATCTCGCGCTGGCGCAACAAGGGAGCCGCGGGGCTCTATCTGTTCCTTCTGCTTCTCGGGCCGGGAGGTAAGCACTTGCTGAGCGCGCATCCCCATTTCGGCCGAGTGCTCGCGGATGGCTGCTGTTACACCAGCTGTTTCGTGCTTGGCTCGTCGATCGCGATGAACCGGGTCAAGATGGCCGAGTGGTTTGGCCGTCATCGCGCCGCGTTCGGCTGGCTTTGTCTTGCGCTGGGATTGGAGATCTGCTGGGCCCCGTGGCCGCATTTCCATGACCAGATCGTCGGTATCGGCGCCGCAGCCCTCATCGTCGCCATCATCGGCACCGCCGGCCTCAGAAACTGGCTGGCAAAGAATTACTGGCTATGGCTGGGAAAACAATCGTACAGCCTCTATCTCATCCATGTGCCGGTGGTCATGGCGATCGTCGTTCTATTCCACGGAAAGGTTCCGATATTTGCCTGCCTCTCTGTCATTCCGATCTCCATAGTGTTGGCGCAAATATTCCATCTCCACGTGGAACTACCTTCGGTTGCGCTGGCGCAGAAGCGGGCCGGCTATGAAAGGAAGACGGTGCCCGCCTTGGCATCGTAATCCATTCAGCTACCAGTAGATGAAGTTCCACGCCTGAAGTCATCATTTGCGAATCCATCGTCTGCGGCGTCCCTGTCTGCGGCGTCCCTTGACAATCAATGGTCGAGTATCTACCATCAATCTCCATTGAGGGTCGAACGTCTTCCATGACAAAACAGACGCCACAGCGCGCAAACCTTCTCCAAGGCACGCTCGATATGCTCGTTCTTCGGACACTTCTTTATGGTCCTGCGCACGGCCATCAGATCGGCAAGCACATTCAGCGGACGACAAACGACTTTCTTCAGATGCAGCACGGATCTCTTTATCCCGCCTTGCATCGGCTGGAACAGAGAGGGTGGGTCACCTCCAAGTGGGAGACGGCGCCCGACCGCAACCGGGAGTTCAAGTACTACCGCCTAACAGACAAAGGCAGAAAGCAGCTCGTGGTCGAAGAATCACAATGGAAGCAAATGGCCGAAGCTGTAGCGCGTGTGATGTGGCCGGCTGCTGAGGAAAGCTGAGATGCGATGGTGGCGGATCACCAAAAGAAATACGGATCTGGAACGAGAGCTGCGGTCTGATCTTCAATTGGAAGAAGAAGAACAGCGGGAGCGTGGACTGTCATCGGAAGAGGCGCGGTATGCGGCTCTGCGCGCTTTTGGCAATCCCACGCTGATTCGCGAGCAAACTCATGCAACCTGGTCCTGGAGCTGGCTCGAATCCCTCGCCAGCGACTTGAAGTACGGATTTCGCGGAATGTGTCGCAATGCCGGTTCCACTCTATTTGCGATTCTCATTGTCGGCCTCGGTATCGGCGGCGCTTCGACAGTATTCAGCGTGGTCAATGCCCTGCTGTTACGTCCGCTTCCCTTCCGCGATCCGGGACAATTGGTATGGATTTCCAACGGGGAAAACTATAGCACCCAAGCCGAACACTATTCAGACCTCCGGGACCAGAATCAGTCATTCTCCGATCTGGCGGGATGGTCCGGAACCTACACCTCGGGCGACGAGGAATTGACAGGGACCGGCGAGCCGGAGCGTCTTACCAGCGTTCCGGTTACCGAAAACTTTTTCCCTTTGCTGGGAGTGATCCCCTCATTCGGACGATCGTTTACCAGGGAGGAGTGCCAAGGCAAGTATTCCGCTCCGCCCGCCGCGCTGCTGAGTTACAGCTTTTGGCGCAGGCGGTTTCGCTCCGACCCGAGCGTGGTGGGACAGAAGCTGATGTTGAACCATCAGCCAGTGCTGGTCGTCGGCGTACTGCCGGCGTCTTTCGACTTCGCCAGCGTCTTTGCCCCGGGCACTCCGATCGATCTTTTTGTTCCCTGGCCGCTAACCGACAATACGAAGCCCCACGGAAACACCATGGAAATCGTAGGAAGGCTGAAGCCCGGCGCTACTGTCGGTGGTGCTCAGGCTGAGTTCACCGTCCTGGCGAAACAACTCGATGGCCAACATCCGGACCGGAATCCGATCCACCCCAGGCTGGTTCCACTGGAACAGCACGTGAGCGGGCAAGTGCGTCCAGCTCTCGTGGTGCTGATGTGCGCCGTGGGTGTGGTCATGTTGATTGTCTGCGCCAATCTTGCGCACCTGCAAATGGCGCGCATGGGGACGCGGCAGAGGGAAATGGCGATACGAGCGGCGTTGGGAGCGGGGCGCTTTCGGCTGCTGCGACAAGTGCTCACCGAGAGCGTAACCCTCTCCTTTTGCGGCGCAGCGCTGGGCCTCCTTCTGGCCGTGGCCGGCACGCGCGGGCTGGCGCATCTCGATACGTTCAACCTTCCTCTTCTAGCCAGCGTTCGGGTCGATGGCGGCACGCTTGCTTTCACCTTGTTGGCGGCGGTCGCTTCGGGCGTGCTGTTTGGCTTGGCGCCCGCGCTGCAGGTCCCGGCGTACGAGCTCCGCGAAGGGCTGCAAGACGGGGGCCGCGAGTCGAGTGGCAACCGCCGGCATGGCTGGTTCCGCGACGGACTGGTGGTCTCACAGTTCGCCCTCGCCTGCGTGCTGCTGGTGGGCGCGGCGCTGCTCATGCAAAGCTTTCTGCGCGTCCTGGACGTGAATCTGGGGTTTCACCCGGAGCGCGCCGCCGCGTTGCGAATCGACGGTGTTTCGCTCTCGAGTCTCGCGCAGCAGAACTCCTTTATCGACGATATGTTGCATCGCGCCCGATCAATCCCCGGCATCACGGCAGCCGGTATAAGCGATGTGCTGCCGCTCGACGGGGACAGGGGCTGGCAAGTCTCGGGCCAAGGACAGGTTTGGGACAAGGACCATCACCCAGAGGCATTTATTCGCGTGGTGAGCGATGGATACCTCGAGGCCCTGGGAATCCCCTTGAAGTCGGGGAGAGCATTCACCGAGAGCGATCGAGCGTCGAGTGAACCTGTGGCGATGGTGAATGAGACTTTGGCTCGCACTCTGTGGCCGGGGCAGGACGCGGTCGGACAGATGCTGACGCAGGATGGGGGACGGCGAGTCGTCGGTGTGGTTGGCGATGTCCATCACGGAGGACCCGAGAGTTTGGGCGGCTCTGAAATGTATCTGCCGATGCGTCAAACCGGCGACTACGCTGCTATGAGGCTGGTGGTGCGAACCGCACTGCCGCCAGATAGCCTGGCGGCTGGTATTCGAACGGCGCTGCGGCCACTCGATCCGAATCTCCCGGTGACCGACTTTCAAACGCTTCAGGGGTTGGTCGACAAAGTGGTGTCGCCGCGGCGTTTTCTGGTCATGCTGCTGTCAGGCTTTGCGGGGTTCGCCCTGTTGCTTGCATCGCTCGGGATATACGCACTGATTTCTTATTCGGTGAGTCAGCGCACCAAGGAAATTGGCATACGGATGGCGTTGGGAGCGAGTTCCTGGCTTGTGCGGCGAGGCGTTCTCGCACGGACGTTGCGACTCGCTCTCGCCGGGGTGGCGCTGGGGACGCTCAGCTCTTTCGTCTTAAGTAAGTGGATCGAGTCCCTGCTATTTGGCACAACACCGGCAAATCCGGCGGTCTTCTTGGGTGTAAGTATGCTCCTCTGTGCTGTCGCGTTGGTTGCTGCGTACGTTCCCGCGCGACGAGCCTCCCGCATTGAGCCCTTGCAGGCGTTGCGAACAGAATGAGGCTGGTATTCTGGCGAGTTTCGCTCAACTTGGAGAGTAAACAAACCGGACCACCCGGTTCTTACTTCGGCATTCATCGTCGAGTTCAAGACAAACTGGATACAACTGCCCCCAGGGCACTGCCAGCAGGATCCGATTCTCCGGAATACCCTTGCTTATCAGAGCTTGTTTGACCCAATCCGCTCGTTGCTTCGCGAGCGTGAGATTGTAGCCCAGTTCGCCTTCTGAGGAGGCGTAGCCCTCGATGTAAAAGCGGTCATTTGCATGATCCTTCAACCATTGCACATTCTCATCCAGGATGTTCGCGTTCAAAGGACTGTCATAACTATTCCAGGGGAACATGATTTCGTGCGCGTTTTGGTTGAAGGCTTCCTCTTCGGGACCAAATACAACCACTCTTGGTTTTCCCCAATACGCAACCCAGAAAGCGACATCTGTGGGCGATTCTGAAAAGGCAACATCCGCGGACGCTGGTGAAGTACCTTGTTGTGCAAACATCTCCGTACCGGTCAAAAGGAGCGTGGTGATCATGACCAAAGCAAGTCGGCATTTCATGGGTTCTTCGTAACCTCCGTTTCATCTTTTGCTCGGCACCTGTTAGGGTGCTCTCTGCCAAGTACAGCGACCGGTTGGCGCCACAGAGGCCCCGATACCTCCCGGGGTTTGCAGCCCATCCTCAAGTGTCCTGCGCCTATCTTTTCCTTCTCCGATGCGAGTTGGGAACTGTCAGATTTACCAGTTACCGGGCAAATGATGAGCAGGGTGACACAGCCGGGCCGTTTGCCTGCTCTCCGTCAGGAGAACGCGACCTGATTCGGTCGATTGCGCAAAATAAACTGTTGCCGCAGCGAGCGTCGCGTTTGTAGGTTATGCTTCGGTCAATGAATCGAACGGGGAATGAAACGGGACTTTTCCGGTCACTGGCTGCTGTCTGTCTTGGTTTCTCGTCTATGGTGGCCACGGCGCAACTGCGTCAAGCTGAGCCGCCTCTTCACACCAGCGGCCATGACATTCTCGATACGGCGGGTCATCGGGTGCGGCTGACTTCAGTCAATTGGTACGGCTTCGATCAGCAGGATTTTGTTGCTGGAGGCCTCGACCATGCTCCTTTGGCCACCATCGTGAAAGAGATTGTCGATCTGGGCGTGAACTCCGTGCGCCTGCCTTGGGCCAATGAGACGCTGGAGCGCAATCCTCTGGTACCCGATTATGCGCTGAAAGCAAATCCCCAATTGAGAGGCAAACACGCCATGGAGGTTATGGACGCGGTCGTCCATGCGCTGGCTGACGCCCATATCATGGTGATTCTCGATAACCATGTAAGCAGGGCGGACTGGTGTTGCAGTGAGACCGATGGCAATGGCCTTTGGTACAACGCAGAATATCCGGAGTCCATGTGGCTTGCGGATTGGCAGACGATCGTCCGCCGCTACAAGAGCGAGCGTTGGGTCGTTGGCGCAGACCTGCGCAACGAACTCCGTAGCCACGCGACTTGGGGAGGAACGAATCCCAAGCTTGACTGGCATGCCGCGGCTGAACGCGGGGGCAACGCGGTGCTAACGGCTAATCCCCTGCTGCTGATTATGGTGGAGGGCCCGGATTACTCGACCAACTTCGTCGGATTCGACAAACTTCCGGTGAGGTTGCAAATCGCTGACCGGCTGGTCTATTCGCCTCACGCCTACAACATTTCCAATCATCGATTCGCGAGCTACGATGAGTTGAAGCAGGCCTATGACGCACGCGCCGGATTTCTGCTGCATAGCGGCGTTCCCCTATGGGTAGGTGAGTTTGGCACCTGCCAAACATTAGACTGCGGGGCCAACTCGGATTGGTTCGTGATGTACATCCGCTACATGAAAGAGAATGATCTTGCCTGGAGTTACTGGGCTCTCAACGGCACACAATCCAGCGGGGCCGGCCGCAAATACGATGCAATGGAAGACTATGGGTTGCTATCGCCCGACTACCAGCACATTGCAGCCCCCAAGCTCGTGGAGCTGTTGCGGACGATCCAGAACTAAGCTTGCGTTCGAAAGCGGAGACGGCTAGCTATCCTTGCGGTATAGAAGGTCGCGCATCGCTTGCCTCCGCGCCTCGTTCGCTTCCATTACAGTCTTGCGTTCGTCGGCGTCCATGCGGCGCCTGGTTGCAGGATCCTCCTGTTCAGCAGCACTGCACGCCGGGCAGCGATTGGCGAAACCGGGCTTATCCGGCTTCAATTCAAACTCCTCTGAACACACCACGCAAACTTTAATAGGAAAACCCATAACTCCTCTAGAATAACAATTTGAGGACAATGATGCATCGCGGGCCCGGTCTACTTTTCTGCCTCATCGCAGCAGCAGCCACGTGCGCCCACGCCTCGGTCGCGCTTCTCATGGAAGAGCCTTACGGCGACTTTGGCGCAGTGAACCCCACTGGTCATGCGGCCGTTTATTTCAATCACATCTGCGCCGATTCCCCCACCTCGCTGCGCCCTTGCCACGACGGCGAGTATGGCGTCGTCATCAGCCGCTACCACAAGATCGACCACTATGACTGGCTTGCCATCCCGCTGGTCGCCTATCTCTACGCCGTCGATTCGCCGAACGACATTCCCAAGACGGTGAACAAAGAACAGGTGGCAGCCCTGCGCGACGCCTACCGCAAGCAGCACTTGCTCGATCTGGCGCCCGACAACCGGCACGCCCGGACCCCCAAGGGCGAGTGGACCGAACTGGTAGGTGCCTCCTACGATCGCACCATCCACGGCTTCCAGATCGATAGCACGCCGGCACAAGACCAGCGTTTCATCGCTATCTACAACGACCGCCGCAACGTCGGCCACTTCAACCTCCTCTTCCACAACTGCGCCGACTTCTCCCGCGTCGTCCTCGACATCTATATGCCCCATGCTATCCACCGCAACTTCATAGCCGACGTCGGTCTGATGACCCCCAAACAGGTAGCCCGCTCGTTGGTCAGTTACGGTAAAAAACACCCCGAGCTCAACATGACTGCCTTCGTCATTCCGCAGGTACCGGGCAGCATTCGCCGCAGCCACCCGGTCGATGGTGTGGCCGAATCACTGGTCAAGAGCAAGAAATACCTCCTCCCCCTGGTCGTTTTCGCGCCCGAGGTTACCGGCGGGGTTGCCGTGGCTTACCTGGTCGACGGCCGCTTGAAATTGCCCAAGGGCACGCCGGTCTTCGAGATTGGCGACGAAGAAACGACTAGCGCGCCCACCCAGCCAGACTCCCGCAAGGTGCTTCCCGTCCCGCCTGCTCCCACGGCCCAGCCCTAGCCTCTATGTCCAGAGTCGAACAGCGATTTGTGATTTTGAACACGAGTGCATAATTTCCGCAGAGTTCCGTCCGGCGTAAGTTGCTCAAAAAGCAATTTGCCTACCGGTACCGGCCTGCATCGGCGTTTGGCGCATCGATTGCTGATCCATCAATTGCTGAGCACGGATGACAAATCTAAGGAGGGGTATGCATGGCGCACTTTGAGCGGATAAGAGATGTGGTTTCCGGACCCTTTAGTCCATCCATCATGCAGCAGCGTATGGCTGCCGGCTGGCAATTAGTGTCCATCGAGTGGCGGCGCGAACTACCCGGCGATGAAGCGCCGAGTGAAGGCGCCTTCCACGAAGAAATCCCCTATGGCTTACGCATCTCTGACGATTGCCAGCGGCTGGAGTTCGATCCTCGTGAGCGCCGGGTGCTCACCCAGATGATGGATCTGGTAGTGCAGGATTTTCCCTTCTCCAGTATAGCCAGCGATCTGAACGAAAAAGGATTTCGCACCCGTGACGGGAAGTTATGGAATCAGGTCTCGGTCTTCAAGATGCTGCCGCGGCTGATCGAAATAGGACCCGGTCTTTTCTCGACCGCGGAGTGGACAGCACGGCGGGAGAGACTCTCAAAGACAATTTGAGCGGAATATGCCGATTTCCGCAGCAGACGGGCGAGTAACGACTGGCGTACGAGTGCTACACCTTAGACTGCGATCTTCTGAGAAATGCGACGACCCCAATGACTATCAGGCCGGCGGCGCAAATCGCTTCGATCACCAGCGAAGTTGCGATCAAAAGCTGGGCCACCCGATAGCTGCCGCCGCCGGAGATGCTGATGCCGCTTACACTGCACAGCCCGAAAGCGAGGCTGAAGGTCAGGGCGAAAACAGTGGCATACTTAGCCAGGTTTACGGGTTTGTGTGCGTGCTGTACCGGCATCGGGGGTGTACTCATTGGGTGCTCCTGATCGCGGTTCGCTCGATAAAGCAGAGTCTCATAAGATCGGGCAGTAACGCCAGTATTCCCGCTACGCAGGCCCACTGGATCAAATTGAGGCCAAAGAGCAGTGGCTGGGGCTTGAGGAAGTCAATGAGCAGCCGCCAGGTGAGATAGGCAACGAGAAAGATGCGAAAGGTCGCACCCTCGGGATGAGGTTTTTCGTTATAGCGGTAGAGGATGAAGCCGAGAGCGCTGAGGAAGAGGATCTCGTAAAGCTGGGTGGGGTGGCGCAGGACGCCATCGCCAAAATTAACCCCCCAGGGCAAGCTGGTCGCAGCCCCATAGGTGCCGTCCGCGGGGCCGGCCAAAAAACAGCCAATGCGGCCGATGGCGATGCCCAGGCACAGTGGCACGGCGAAAAGGTCGCCCGTCCGGGCGCGGATGCCGCGCAGGCGCCTGATCAGCCCCACGGCAATCCAGCCGCCAAGTAGACCGCCGACGGTCGTCCTGCCGCCCGGCAAAAGGAAGGTGCGCCAGGTGATATGGAGCCGGAACACCTGCTCCATCAAGCCCAGGATCCGGCTGCCAAGCAGCGCGCCGATGGCCGCTGTGGCGATGAGGAGCCAGCGCTGGTCGTCCTCGAGCGGGTCCCCTGCGCGAGCGCAGTTTCGCCGGAAAGCGGCATATGCGAGCGCATAGCCGAGCGTCTCGAAGATCGGGTGCAGCAGTGGATGAGGGCTCACAATCACGACCCGGCCAGTGTACCGGTCCCAACCGAGAACGAACAGACCAAGGTCATCTTGGTTGCATCAGGATTGATACAGCTGCCACTTGGTCCGGGTGTATGCAATGCGAAACCCTTTGCGTTCGGCATTGCGTTGCGATTGGCTGCCTGTCTCGGCCACCATCATGGCCAGGTCATAGCCGTGTTCGAAGGCATAACCCAACCGCGCTTCAAGCAGGGCTGCCTGCAATCCACGCCGGCGCATCTCCGGAAGAGTCGTTGCCCCGGCAAACAGAGCGACCCCCTCATGGAGACTGAGAGCGCCTACTGCTCCGGGGCGGCCATCCAACTCGGCGATAAAGTTCACCGTGTGTTCGCGGGCAAACGCCACTGGACCGAATTCACCCAGCAAATCCAATAGCTCCGGATGTTCGTGCCCCCATCCCCGCGCGTTGATCTGTGCCCACGACGCTGCCTCCTCAACCCCGGCCAGGCGCACCATTACGCCCTCAGGGTGGGTTTTCGTGGCCGGCCGCTCCACCGACTGGTAGAGCACGCTGCTCTGTTCGATCGGCCGGTAACCGCGGGTGCACAGTAAGTCAAGCGTGGCGACGCCCGCCAGGGGGCTAACCTCATGGACAACAAGGGCCCCCCGGTCCAGAAAAAAAGCCTCGATCCTGTCCAGTGCAACTGGGCTTAACGGCTCAAAGAGTCCCAGCCCGAAGCTTTGCGTGACCGGAGAATTCACTCCTTGGAAGACGGCGTAGGCGCCCGCGCACTCCATCCAGATGGCGCCGCTCTCCGGATAAAGCCGGCCGCGCGCCTCAGCAAACTCCAGGCATGATCGCCCTTCGGCTCGTTCCAATCGTCGTGAGAGATCCAGATCCGCAAATGCCATTGTGGTAACGGTACTTAGCTTGTACTCTGCTGCACAATATTGTCATCACTATAATCGGTGGCGAATCCGAGGGCCCCTGATGCCGAAAACGTTCCTGCCTCGCGCAAGCAAATGGATTCTGGCGTGGACTGTGTTGCTCTCCGCGATCCTGCAAACGCCACGAATCCCCAAAAACACCGCAGGATCTTGCTGATTGCGGGTTCGAAGTCCATGGACCGGGCATGCATGAGTACCTGAAATCAGCCACCCTCCTGAAGGTCCTGCTCAACCGGGCTCCCGGTCTCAAGAACGTCGAAACCGAAGTAATCTACGACGGCTGGCCTACGATGGCACACCTAAGAATATGAAAATCGCGGATACCTTATGGTTCGGTCCGTCCCCCGGCAACGACTGCTAAGGGGAGCGCCGCCCTCCCCTTTATCATCACGAGCGTAGCGGAAGGACTTGCAGTTCTCTCTCCCCTCCTACGAACCCTGTTGCAAGTGATTTTTCGACGAAGCGAACCCGGATTTCCCGCCTCACTACACTGGACGCCACCGCGTGTGCGGCTTTCATTAAGGAAAGCCGTATGGAGTTCGTCAGCGCCACCAATACCAACAGGAAATCCGGGGTAGCCGAGGGATCTGCAGTTTGCATTGCCGGCGCCAGCTACTCCCGCTCCAGGACGAAAACGAGGCGATGCAGAAAAACTTCCTCGAATCCCGGCATCCGTACCAACGCTTTGCCGACCGCCGCTAGCGCCCGATGCCACAGACGCGGATTTCTGACCGTAGTGCGGCCAATACTTCCGATCGGGGGTTGGCTGTGTCTGATCACTTTCCAACCGCCCTCGTTCAACATTTTGCGAAATGACCGTAGAGTCGTGCCATTGATGGTGTTACAACGCTCCCAAGGCTGGAGTTCCGGTTTGATTCGGGTATACCAGTTTGCATCTTCGCCGCGAGAAGCAAGAATACGGTTATACGCCTTCACTAGAGTGTCTCCTGAGAACAAATACTGAAGTCCCGGGGTGTGGGTGACGAGGCTAAGGTGATGCTCTATGGGCTGCCAGTAAGAGGGAAATACCAGAAAAAGACGTCCGCCGCGTTTCAACACCCTGCGACATTCTTCCAAAGTGGTTCGGGGAGATTGCACATGCTCGAATACATCAAAGGACACAACTGCGTCGAAGGTTTCCGCTTCGAAAGGCAAACTCTCGCCGTAGGCCAGATGAAAGTCCCCATCTATGTCCTTGCTCTGAGCAAAGCGGTTTGCTACGTCGATATATGCGGCGTTGACGTCGATTCCGGTGAGCTTTCGAAGCCGATACTTTTCGGCCCAAGCGACGGAGCGGCCGCCATATAGGCATCCAAGATCCAACACGTGCTTTCCAGCTAACTCGGGAGCAAGGTCCATTCCAAAATAGTGGTCCCAAGGGTAACGATTCTCCGACGCGTACTTAGCTTCGGCCGACCTCATCAAGAGCCCGGTACGTTCAGCTTCGGAAGCCTGAATAAACCTGGGATGTCTAACAATCTCGTTCAGTTCGGCGCCGTTCGACCAGGTTGGACGTTCGGTCTGGGAAAGACGCATCAGGAACTCGGCAAAGCGGACACGGATTGATGGCAGGTCACCGCACTCCGTTGATATGGCCGGTCCTCCGGAAAGACACTCATACGATTCCTCGAGTTCGGTTGTGCTCATTGCGCTCTTCTCCGGTTAGTGCTTTTTGTACAGGGGAGCTACAACATACAACAGATTTGCAGCAATAACTTTATTGATCTCTGTCTGAACACCAGGCCCTTTGGCGCTATATCCCCAAATTCCCCCATAGGCTTCGAACTCAGATGCGGGCGCGGCGGTATAGATATCAAGGTCGGCGCAACCGAAATCAATCACGTAATAGCCATATGTCTGCATAGCTTCGAGCAGGCGACGAGCCGGCAAACTCAGGACTACTTTGCTTAGATCGAGTGCCGGATCCAGCTGCAACACGCCACCATACGGCACTAAGCCTGTGTTCATCAAGCCACCATGGCCGCAGGGGTTTTTGTTCGTGCGAATGTTGGCGTCCCATGCGGTTGCCGGATAGACTCGGGCGGCCCAGGTTCGGCCGACAGCGCCACCTATCGCGTGCCGGATCGGATGCTCCGGATCAGTAGCTTCCCCGGCTGGACAAGGAGCGGCAATTCAGCGACGCCCGCTGCATTTGACCCTCCATGGTCCCCCAGGGAGGAGAGAGGAGTAGGTGAACTCGCGAACAAGGCTTTGGGGCCGCCGGTAGCTGGATCGACCGAGGTTTTGTATGTGCTCACGAAGCTATTTGTCTGCGGGTCGACGAGGATCAAATGCCTGTCTCCATTGGGTTGCGAAGGCAGGTACCGGGCCCAATCCGAGGGCGCATGATAAGGAAAAACCTTTCGAGTCCGCTCGTTGTCATACCACTGGCTATGCACCATGAGTTCCGGATCGGAGGCCTGAGCCACGATCTCACCGTAACCTATGCCGTCTCCTTTGTATGGCGTGCTCAGTTGGACGTGTTGGATGTAGTGAGCCGGCAGCGCGACTCTCGGCCAATCTGTAGGGATTTCCTGGTAAAACGGCGCGTCGGGTGAGAATCGGAGGCTAAGTGGATTCTTGCCCCCGTGGTCTCGTAAGGACCAATGAGCAGGAAGTAACTCCCTCAAAATGGCGGAGGTGTCGTTGTCACGATCGATCGTCGGATCGATTCCCCAGTTCTTATACAAGGAAAGCACCTTACATCGGGTGTGAATGTCAGTTGCATCCAGGTTGGTTCCGGGCGAGAATGACCTCTCGAAAAGCGAGCTCACGGGTTTAGTTTGTGAACTTAGTTGATTTGAATAGACTGAAAGTTCGTTGCTGAGCCGGCTATTTATAGACGCAACAACATGCAGTCTGAGGTCGTTTGATGTATGGAGTTCGCCTCTCGGGCTTTGCGCGACCGCATACAGTCGATGGTCCCCTTTAAGCAGAGATCCTCCGGAATATCCCAGGGGAATTCCACCATGCTGGCCGCCAAGCCAATAGGGCGTCTGTGTCTCTCTTCGAAGCGGCTTACCATCCAGGAAAAAGATGACAGTCGATCCAGCCGGCAAATCGTTAGTGTAGACAAAAAATGATTCAGCAATCGTTGCATCGTCAGTGAGGCCGAGCAGAAGAAAGGCTCCGGACTTGCTGGAGGTTTCAGTTGCACACGGTAGCGCACCGGCTGGCAAGCTGGAAGCAGGTGCGCTCGGCGCAGGGGCGAGTTGCCAACCGTGAGCCGGAACGAAGGCAGTGGAGAGAAAAAGAGTGAGGCACGCTAACCTACCCCGTAGATGTACCCACCTGCCGCGAGTCATAACGACATCTCCGAAGATAAGGATAGTTTCTTTTCCGGTTGGCTGGTAAGGCCTTGGAAAAGCTGCAGTAGTCTGCGTTCAACCGCTTCCACGCCACAGGCTTGCTGCACCGTGCGTTTGCCCGCACAAGCCACCGATTCTGCGTATGCTGGGTCCTCCAGGAGACGAAGGATTCCCCTCCCAACCGAAGCGGCATCACCCGCGTTTACGAACAGGCCGTTTGCGCCATCTACGATTATCTCTGGGAGACCACCGACAGGCGTACTGACAACAGGAGTGCCATGGCTCATAGCCTCGAGCACAGACATGGGAACTCCCTCGCCATAACTAGGAAGACAAAAAACAGAGGACTCCTGGTAAAGGGAGTTCAGCGTTTCGGAGTCCGTCCAACCCAGGAGGCGGACCGAGGCGGCAATACCAAGGCGTTCGGCTTCATCCCTTGCCTGCTCCAGCTCGCCGTGACCCGCAAACCAAAACTGGACATCAGGATATTTGTCCAGAACGAGTGGCGCCGCCTGAAGTAAGGTCATGTAGCCCTTTCGGGGCTCTACCTTACCCACAAAGAGAACCACACGGGGGCGATTATTAAATGGGGTAAGTGGATGATTCCGAACCGGGTTAGGTATAACGCAAACTTCCACGTCGGGAATATGGGCCCGAATCACGCGCGCCCAGCTGTCTGATAGCGCAATGATCCTGTCAGCTCGGCCGAGCACGAGGCGGACGGCCCAAGCCGGAGTCGCTTCAAATAGCGACTCCGGGCTGAACGCATGAACGTGTACGACTAAAATCCTACGGAGCAGACAAGCGGTCACGCGATCGGCAGCTTTCGCAGCAAACTCGTCTGTCCAGCGAGATGAATGTGGACGATATCGGCTTTGGCGATCTTGAATGGCGCAAGCAGGTAGGCCTGCATTGCCACAAGGGCCTTGCGGAGTGTGCTCCCATCTTCATAGGTGGACAGATGCTCGCAATTCATCGCACGCCAAAACGGCATGTCCCTGTGGAGCCGTAGGACGGAAGCGATCCCCCCTCGAGCAGTAGAGGCAGGAGCAACTACCAGCACCTTCTTGGTTCCCGTTTTTGGCATTGGAGCAATCATGAGTGGTTCCGCGCTACGGTTCATAACAAGTAAGCCGCGTGCAGAACAGGAGGCAACTGGTCGCTGCAGTGGGCTCCAAGGGCTCGGATCTCCCTGCTTGCAGTATAGTACGGCACGATGCGCTCAAGCACTTCGAGTGCATCACGGACAGAGCGCTGCTCGAGAGCGGATCTCAATAGATCAATCTCAAGCGCGAGTTCAGAGAGTGACAGGGAGGCCCTACTCCGGAACACCGAGAGGCTGTCATGACTGATCGGAAGGAGCTCCTCCCCGAAGTGGATAACTCCTCGTACAGCTTTTCGCCCGGCCGAATCTCTGTGAACTCGATGGGGATGTCCTTTCCGGGAATCAGACCTGCGAGCTTGATCATCCTCTCCGCCAGGTCCACGATCTTGACTGGGGACCCCATGTCCAGGACGAAAATCTCGTTGGATGAACACAGAGTAGACGCCTGGAGCACGAGTTGTGCAGCTTCAGGAATAGTCATGAAGAATCTCACCATTGCCGGATGAGTGATGGTGACGGGACCGCCTCTCGCAATTTGCTCACGGAAGATTGGGATTACGCTGCCATTGCTGCCAAGCACATTGCCGAAACGAGTAGAAACACAGGTGAGATGGGGAGAGCACGAAGCGCGGACAAGGATCTCAGCAACTCGCTTGCTAACTCCCATCAGGCTCGTTGGCCTTGCTGCCTTATCAGTAGAGATCATGACGAAGTTGCAGACGCCATGGTCTTGACAGGCACTTAGCAGCGTCTGAGTGCCAAAGATGTTATTTTCGATGACCTCGAAGATGTGCTGTTCCATGAGCGGCACATGCTTGTACGCAGCGGCATGATACGTAGACTGTGGACGATGGGTTCGGAGCACTTCGTCCAGGCGTGCGCGATTTTGAACACTGCCGATGCAGGGCACAAACGAGACGCTGGGGAAGAGTTCATGCATCTGCCGTTCCATAAAAAACAATGCAGTCTCGCTGATCTCATATCCTATGATCGCTTTGGGCTTGAACCTGGCAATTTGACGGCAGAGTTCAGAACAGATGGACTAGGCCGCGCCGGTAACCATCACTACTTGCCCCTCAATATTCGCCGCGATATTTGTTGTATTAAGTTTTATCGGCTGGCGGCCAAGCAGGTCTTACACCACGAGATCGGGCATGGCCCTTTGCCGCCGAATTTGAATATCATCTGCCAAGGTGGACACGATCAGGAGATCCAGGTTTTCGTCGTTGCAGACTTTTGTGAGGTACCGCCTTTTCTCCTCAGAGAGAGGAAGTGACGGAACGAGAATCTGCTGAATGCGATGCTTCTTCGCCAACGCGCAAGTTCAATTTCATTGCCCAACACGGGCAGACCAGAAACGCTTTCGCCTCGAATCTCCTCTCGATCATCCAGGAAGCCAATCGCTCGATAGGCCTGACGTTGGCGGCGCAGTTCTGACAGAACACTGATGCCGATCCCATCAGCCCATAGATCGACACGCATCCGCTGATTGTTTCGTGCCAGCCACGGGACTGTTCCATACAACAGGCGGGAACAGAGGCGGACCACGGCCAACGCTGAGACTGCGTAAAGAGCATCGAGAAGGTAGACAGAAGGCGGCAACGCCGGGGGAACTCATGCGCATGCAAACATAGAGTGACGGCAATCGCTCCCGCGATGGAGCAGAGTATAGAGACACGGCTATGTTAGGAATCTCTTCGGCAGAGGTGAACAGCCAGTGACTCAGGGAAAACAGAAACAATAGAAGAACGCATTTTGGCAAAGACTATAAAGGAGCGCAATGACTGGGAGGGGTTTGATATATAAACTAGGGAGTGCTTTGTCAAAGAGCGTCAGAAACGCAAGGTAAACGCACTCATAGTTTAAGAAAAGGAGAAGTATGTGTTTCGCTACAAAGCTGTTCTTCTCTATGAACTGGTAGACATGGTGATGGTGCTCGCGCTGGTTGGCTCAGGAACGCTTTTTCAAGTAACTTGGAACTTGTAATTGCGAAGTAGAGTGCGCGCTCTTTTAGGGTTTAGGTTATCGCTTGCACGGAGAACGTGCGCAGCTACAATCAAAGGCGCTCACGCGGATGTAAGATAGAGCAGCGAATAGGTGGGATGTTATTAGGTTAAGGCTGCTTAAGGCGCTAACTAGAACAGGTTGACGGTTGTCACTTAAAGAGTAGTGCGCTTATGCTGTAGCGCTGGGTAAGGTGCTGGTAAGCATGGGTGCGGTGCGGCGCATAATAGGCGCTGCTACGAAGGAGGCGCTTCGCTAAGGTAACGCTCGCATAGATCACGAACACGCTTAGAAGAATCAGTGGAACAAAAAGAGAGAGATCATGGTGCAAAGAAGATAGAAGGGTTAAGGCGCTAAAGCAATAGCTGATGAAATACTTTTCAGATCTCTTATAAAGATTTTGCGGGATATTAATTATAAAGGAGAAAACTGGCTGCGGAAGCAGCTGGTTTAGCGTATAGGAGAGATACTGCGTTGACGCTATGAGTTATTATAGAGAGCACTGAGCAGAGGTTGGTAACAGTGATGCTTCGCTACTAGCTAACTGTCGATGTTATATATGAAGTTGGTAAGATTGATGAGATAGATGAGTGTAAGAAACAATAGCAGCACAGCGCTAAGACTTAGGATTATGTTGCTAAGCTCTTGGTGAAAATAGTGGAATTGATTAAGCAGAAGATTGCGTTTGTGGTAGCGCAAACTGGGTTACGAGATGGATGAGAATAGATAGGTGTACATAATCATTCAGCAGCTGATCACGGCGATAAAGCTCGCTAAGTAGATTAATTGTTTCAAGTGGTTGAAGAAAATGAGTGCGCTTAGTATAGACACTGTTACTAGAAAGATTACTACAAAGGAGAACTCTATACTCTCGGAGTAGGAGTGCAGTGAGAGCTTTTGTGATTGGGGAGGTAGATGATTTGTGCTAGAGTGTGAAGGTTAACGATACTAGCGTCAGATATTAGGAGGTTGTTAAAGCTGCAAGGAACAGAGCAGAAAATTTATCAGGTTTATGAACGTTTTCTCTCACTGGGGGAGGTGGTTTGGAACTAGGCACAGGTCTCGGCTAGAGCGGAATAGAACGATATGGGGGTACGTTACTGCAACAGCTCAGCGGTTTTTTCTGTATTTACGATGAGAGATTGATCAGTTTCTGAACGACAGCTTTTTTCTAAGCAGTCTCGCTGAGCTGATTAGGAGAGATGTTCGGACAGGAAGATTTAGAGGTTGCAGTGAAGAGCTTGGGTGATAAGACAGATTAACTCAAGAGTAGAGAGATTTGGGTTTTTACTAGGAATGCTGCTTTGCGGTGGTAGGATGCTCAATGGCGCTAGCAATAAGATAGATTAGATTGTAGACACTGATTAGGTTTCTCTGATTGTGAACGCTACTGAGCGGAAGAGGTAGCTCACGCTGTATGCAGCGCATTAAGCTGAGGAAGTTTTTGCACTCTAGGTATAAAGATAAGTGTGGGACGGATGACGATTTATTATAGATGAGACGCAGCGCTAGACTCTAGAGTTTTGCTTGCTTCTCACTTGGATTGGTTATAAGGGTTATGGTAGCGGGTAGGTTATGCATGAAACTCTTCACTGGGAGTGGTTTAGCTATTCACTTGATAGAGCTGACGTAGAGGAATCTCGCACGCTGCACGAGCGGTTTGCTCGGTAAGCGCGCTGTGGCAGCTACGTTGACTTTGCGGAATTTCACTAGGGGATCGGACGAACGATAGTGCATAATATGAACTTGGCTGCGAGATGAATGACTGTATAGATATGGCTAGCTGTTTAGGTTAGTGTTCATAGGTTGTTATTTCAGGGACAACTAGGATGTGGAAGTTATTGATTGGGAACTTTGAGTTTGGTGCGTTAGGTTGGACGCACGCTGTCACTTTTCGTTAATCGCTACAAGATGAGCGCAAAGGTGTTGTTCACGAACTTATTTGCTTTGGTTACAAGAATGCGGTTGCGGATTATTAGGGTGATTCATTCTCGGAGCTTGTGCGGTAAGTGTTGCGGTTTATCTTGCTTTCTCTTGTGACTGAGGATCAGCTGGCGTAGAAACATTGCGGCGAAGACGGGCGAATAAAGATTGCGCTTGGCGAGCCGACGCGGCTCTTGACAGAGGTGTATTAGCTACGTCAGATTTAATGTTGTACTAAATGGTTTAAGATTTCTCTGCGGATAGAAACTCAAAGGTGCTTTGACTCTCAGACATACACAATTGAGCGAGGGACTGAACTCATGCATTAACGCTTTGTTTTGGAGAGCTCAGATTGACGAAGAGAAGATTCACTTTAGACTCTGTGATTGGCGCATATGGTTTGCTGCTCTTCTGCATTGAGAGCTCGGAAAGGAGGTGAGTAGCAATAACTAATGGAGTTTTGGGTAAGTGTTTCTGAGAGTAGCTTTTATTAATTTTAGCGTTTTGGTGCTTGCTATAAAAGCTGACTGACAGATTCTCGCTCGCTGTTGAAGCAGGAGCGGTATGAGGTGTGGTGCTTACGCAGTTGGCTGCTGTGTGACTTATCAGGTGAAGGCACTATGCGACTGGTGTTTTATCAGGATTGACTATATTGCTCGGTGTAAGCACGGTTGATGTTCATGCGCGATGTCTCTACTAGCATGTGGGTGGTGCGAAACATATGTAGGTGGGTTGAAGCAGCTGCGCTAAAGCAATTACGCGATACATGCTTGATCTAAGGTGTAACTCAATGGTGTATTCAAAACGTTTTAGTTACTTGTTGTAAGCATTTATGACTTGCTCTCTGGGCTCAATGATGGGTTGCGGGGGTATCTGTCTAAGTAGGGTTTCAGTGGGATTCGGTGGTAGCGTGTTGCTTTAGGACGTAGAGGTATGTGAGCGAGAGTGTGTAGTAACTCATGCATCGGTACTCCACAATTGCTCGGTGAATTGCTTATGAAGCACGTAAGCGAGCAGGATGCTGTGCTGCTGCTCTTCGACGGAGTAAAGGGATGTTGAAGGATTCGCTAGGTGAGCGTGCTGATGAAGAACAGTAGCTACCTGCGCTAACAATTCCACGCACTAACAACATATCTAGCATGTCATTGTGTGCGTGCTTGATGTCGGAGCGGTTGTCAGGAAGAGCATTTCGGACATAGCGTTGAAGCTATTGCTGATGCTTGCTGTGTGGGAGTGGCATCACGTAGCTATCAGCGGCAATCTTCCAGAAGCTTGCGCGGCTAGAGCTGGTTTATCTGAATCGTCGAAGTCACTCATCGAGCAAAGAGCGTGTCTGTCTTCACTACCAGCGGCGCAATCATGCCTGCTAGAAGTAGCAGGACTAAGAAACGATTCAGCTATTGACGCTGGCCTCTGTGTCTGAATGCGATCCACCAGATCGGGAGCTAGACCAGAACGGCGGCAAGCGCGACGGCGCTCGCTCTGGCATAGGTGATCACACAGGCCACAAAACAAAGCGCGGTGAGCAGAGGACATAGCCAACCCTTGCGGTTGCGGCCCAAATAGAGCAGGGTGATGCCACCACACACCAGAACACCCGTGATGAATTCCGAAGTGTCGAACCATCCCGCCGATGAACGTACAGCATCGTCCTCGTAATAGTTCAACCCGCCGAAGAAAAGTCCGCCGACAACGGATACAGCGGTAAGCGTCGCTCCAACTCCGAGCCCCCAGAGAATGATTTCGGCTTGCTCCGGTTTACGGCATACCAGCGAAACCGTAATCCAAAACGACACCCAATATGCCATCTGTCCATAGGCCCCAAGACTGCCCATAGAAAGATTCCCCGTCGTGACCAGCTCCTTCGTAACTGCCATTGCGATCAGCAGGAAGGCGGCGACAGCCACCAACGGAATCCTTTTCAGACTGTCACGCTCCTTCAGAAGAAACCAGCCCGAGATGGCGACGAAGAGCACGACGAAATAGCCGCGGAGGATCTGGAGAAGACTTAGAGGGCCGAAGCTGATCTGAAAGACGTTATTCAGCTGGTTCAGAATGCAGTCCAACGAAGGAATGGCAGCAAGCGAAAGAAGCAG
Organism: uncultured Acidobacteriaceae bacterium; assembly: GCA_963711525.1. GTDB lineage: Bacteria > Acidobacteriota > Terriglobia > Terriglobales > Acidobacteriaceae > PALSA-350. Next base: position 106,480 of record CAVQEO010000008.1, read on the forward strand.
CATGCGGTGGGGGGTGGAACGCTTATTAGCTGGCATTGGCTCCTCCCGTAGCAAGAGCCACGCTTCGAAAAGCGAGCCGCGTCGCCGGGACGACATAGACGACGCTGAAGCCGATGACTGTTCCCCAAACAACGCCACACAAGGAACCTTGCCGGGCAAACGCAATCTTCAATGCCAGGCTTACCAGCGTTGCGGCGCCGAAAAGTTTCAAGTGCCATACCATGACAGCAGGCTGGTTCAGGATGGCGTTCATGGCGGCAATGTAGCCAACAAGCACCACCGATACGGCAAAACCGACGCGCAGCAGATCGATGCCCCCCATATCGACACCTGCCCAGCGCTTCATCAGGGGACCGCTGATAAAGAGCAGGCACAGAGCGCTGAAGGATCCCAGCCCAAGACTGATGGTCACCGCCTGGCGGATGATTCGGTGCGCCCAAGCCAGATCCCGGCGCGCGATGGCCTCGCCAATCGCGGGCCACAGCGGGACCATGAAATATTGGGCGACGAGCCCGATCGAGAAGATGCGTTGCATCACGGCGAACTGAGCCACTTTGGCGGACCCCATCGTGCGCGCAATCACGATGTTGTCGCTCACGTAATAGAGAAGCCCAAAGCATTGCTGAACAAAGAACAGGCCACCCACAGCTGCGAGCTTCAAAGCGCCTTCACGTTCGCAGAAAGCAAATTGCGGACGAAGCCAGGGCCGCACGCGAAGGAACTGCACCACCCAGTTGAGAGCAGTTATCAGAACGGGAGCCCCCGCCACCGCGAGCACAAGGGTTGGCAATCCCCCACCGACACGCGTGACGAAGATGATGCCCGCTAGTGCGAGCGCATTGCCTCCCGCGTTCCACAGGTCCGCAACAAAACCCTGCTGGTAGCCGATCTGCACGCGAAGCACTGTCCCCAACGGCATGCTGAGTGCGGTGCAGGCGATCAGGATCGCCGTTGCCGGTCCCGCCTCCCGGCCTGCCAGCGCACTGCTGGTACCGTATAACCGGCCCCAGGGAACCAATGGATAAACTACCGAGAGCAGCAGAAAAATCCCCAGGGCAAGGAAGCAGAGCAGGAAGAACCCGCAGGAGATCTGACGCTGCGCAAGTTGGGGATCGTCTTTGCCATGCGCCTCTGAGACTGCGGACGCTAGTCCGTTGCCTACCCCAAAATCAGCAAATCCCAGAAACAGCACAAACGAAGTCATGGTCATCCATAACCCGTAACGATCCATTCCCAGATAACGGTACGTTAATGGAACAGAAACGATTGTGGTCACCAGGACAACAAACTTTGCCATGATGGACGTGAGGCCCGTCAGAGCCGCCCGGCGATCGCGCTCAACCGAGCGCAACGATGCCGCGTCGGCGCCGGAGTGTGACCGGAACCAGCCAGAGACGAGACCAGGCCCGGAACTCAGGTCAGGAGTCTCGTCTGGATCGAAGGCGACGTCAGCGGAGGGGGCTGTAGATAGCACCGAATTGTCCCAGATGAACGAGGCGTTCCACTTTGCTCAAGTTGTTCTGAGGAACATAGATGACATCCCCAGGGCGGAGTTCTGTGGCTTCTTCCAGCTGGCGGCTAGCCACAAGCTTCTTCACATCCACAACGTGTGTGGTTGCCCTTTCTCCATCAATTCGGTGTAGCAAAAGCACCTGAGATTGCTTGCCCGAGTTCTTGAACCCGCCGGCCATCGCGATGGCGTCAATAATCGTAATATCGCTCCGCAACTCCACCCGGCCGGGAGTATTCACTTCTCCTTCGACAAAGATGTGAGGCTTCTCAAACTCTTTGAGGACGATGGTTACCTCGGGTTTAACCAGCCGTTTCGAGGAAAGGTTGATGACCTGATCTCTAAACTCATTCACAGTAAGTCCGGAGGCGACGAAGGTACCGAATCCAGCCAGGGAAACGCGGCCGTCCGGACCCACGGTCAGGGTTTGATCAAACTCCGGCGTATAGCGAAACTTCACATCGAGAACATCGCTGCGTTGAATCCGATACTCTGGATAATGCTCGGAGAGGTTCTGCGCGTGCACACCGATGGCTGCGCAGATACTCAATAACAGCAAGAAATAGAGATTGCGCTTCATGCGTCGGGGCCTCCAATAGCATTCGTAGATCGTGCATTGAAGATCGTCCCCAGGACACGACCGCCCAGGGAGACAAATTGTTGGCGAGCTTGCACGATCTCTTTTTTTCCCGTGCGATCCCGATGCGCGACAAAGATAGTCCCGTGCACAGCGGCCGCCAAAGTGATCGCGTCATCCGAAGCAGAGAGGGCGGGTGCATCGATGACAATGTGCGTGAACTCGTCGCACAGGGCTGCCAACACAGAGGATACCGACGACGGCGCAAATCGCTCATCCATCACCCGTGTTCCCATTTGCCTCTGGCCCAGGACCCAAAGCCGGCTCATGTCGATGCGTTCCGCTTTCATGAGGGACTCCTCGGCTGGCCTGCGCGTCAACCGAACTATCGTCTGAGCATCGGCCAGGAGGACCTTGTGGCCGAGGCTAGCCAGATCCGTGACGATGTAGCTGCAGGTGAACGTTACCCCTGCACCCGAGGTGGGCGAGGTGAACATCACCGGCTTGCACTCAGCATCGACATCACGCAAGAAGATGGATTGGATAAGCTGCGAGAAGTAGGCATTCCGTAGAGTAAGGTCGCCTTCCTCTGCACGGAAAAGCCGCGGCGAACGTTCGGGCGACAATAGGAAATTCACGGTAGCCTCACAATCGAATCACCGATCCGCCTCTGCATCGACAAATAAACAGCGGGGAAAGCTCCGCCGAAACTTGGAGCGAGGGCGCTCGCAGGAAGGGATGCAAGTACCGGCAAGCCCGGCAACTGCTGGAGCTCGTAGGGAGAGACGATACGCTCGCTGAGCAGATCAAGTACGAACGCCGTAGCGACCGCCGCCATCAAAGACCAAATGAAGCCGAGTATGAGAATGAGTCCACGTTTGGGCGAGGACGGTAACTCGGCTTGCCTGGGGTGCTCGGCAATGGTCACATTAGAAATATGCTGCTTGTCCAGAAGATCGTTGACCAGCGCCTCATCACTCTTCTTCTTGTAAAAGGTGGTAAGCTCCTGAAGCTGCGTCACGCGCCGTTCCAATTCCTGATAGGGTACTGTCGCTGCGTCCAGCGCGAGCAGCCGGCTCCGGTTGGCTTTTAACTCCTGAGCGATTTCCTGCGTTTGCGCGCGGCTGCCTGCAAAGTCTGCGCTTGCCTGCAGGTGCTCGCTCTGCGCTTGCAGCAGAGTGGGATTAGTAGCCGTCGTGACCTCCTGCGCCTTGTTGTCCCGGGCCGCTTCAAGAGCCGTCTCCGTTTGCGCGATCTGGGTATCAAGCTCCTGCACGATACGATCTTGAGGAAGGTACCGTTGAACCGCCTCCGCACGCTTATTCTTCAAGGTGATCAGCAGAACACCCAGTTGCTCGATGGCAGTCTGGTTGGACAGTGAACGGTGTTCTGTCTCAACACTCGCTGGAATCTGAACTAACAGATGCTGCAGGTGGTCGGCTTTCTCAGCAGATCTCTGCGTTGCAGCGGAGCTCGCGGCAAGCGAATTTTCCAGTTCCGTTGCTTGCTGCAGCGCGAGAGATTTCTCCTCGGATAGCGCAATAATATGATGTTCCCGCCTGAAATCTGCCAAGTTCAATTCCGCGACAATCAATTGACTGGCGTAGTTTTCCGATGTATTGCGGAAAAACTTATAGGAATCGGGCGAGCCGTGTATCTTCAGATGCACCTGTAAGTAAACGTCTGAGAGCGCCTGCATCACAGCCTCGGCGCGGCGTGGATCGGTTGACTGATAACTCGCTTCTATAACATCGGATTTACGGACTGCGGATACACTAAGATCCTTCTGCAGCTGCCGCAGTGCAAGCTCATCGCGGGTCTGCCTGGAACGACCCACTGACTTGACAAAATCCCAGAGACGGCAGCGGGCCACTACTTCTCTCAGGACATCACCGCTCGTGAGGAGCTCAATCTCCGTGTTGATGCGAGCCTCGCTGACATCGTCCACATAGATAACACCCTGGGTCTGCTGATCCATGCCAACGATTGGGTTCAGCCGGGCATTTTTTACGAGAATTGTGAACCGTGATTGATACTTATTTGGTAGCGCAAAGGCTAACAATGCTACCCACAAAAACATAACAAGAAAGACGAGAGCAGAGGGTTTCCGCCGCCGGGCTATTCGCTTCCAGGACAAAAGAAGCGACGATCTGCTGTATTCATACTCCATATCTGGCCCCGCCCCTCAATAGGTGAATAAGTAGCGGGCACCTATGCCCGTTAGAAAACTATGCAAGTTGGGGGGGACGTTTGTGAGCTTCGCAGAGCAAACCCTTTGCGTCAAATGAAAACTCTGTCCGCACTCCGATTTTTGGTAACCGGTGTATCGAATCGAGCTAATCTCCTTAGTTCCCTTGCGCCGAAACCGGCGGCGATGTTTAAATCCGGAGAACGTTGAGGCGCGCCCAATGGAAATCGACCTTCGCTCGTTTAAGAGCAATCGCACAATCGCCGGCAGGAGCTTGAGTGTACAGCTCCTATGGACGCTCGCCGGATCCCTACTACTAAGAAACTCCTGGCTGCCAGGCTCGAGATGGCGGGTGTTATTGCTGCGGATCTATGGCGCCAAATTGGGTAAGAACGTAGTTATCAAAACTGGTGTTCGTGTTAAGTATCCCTGGAAATTACAAGTGGGCGATAGCAGCTGGATCGGCGAAGACTGCTGGATCGATAACATGGCGGAAGTAACCCTTGGAAGCAATGTATGCCTATCGCAGGCATGTTATCTGTGCACCGGCAATCATGACTGGAGCGATCCCGCCTTTTCGATGTTTGCGAAAGGAATCACTTTAGAAGACGGATCCTGGTTGGCGTCTCGCTGTACTCTAGGCCCGGGCATCAGTATCGGGCGCAATGCCATCGCCGCTATCGGAAGCGTCATCTGGAAAAGCATTCCTCCCTCCGAGATACATGGTGGCAATCCAGCAATCTTTCGAGGACTTCGCACCATAAGCGTGCACGAAGCCGGAGAAAGCGGCATCGGACGCCAGTCCCTGGTGGACCGGCGCCCCGAAGAAGTCCAGGTGATCTAACGAGCGGATTTACGGGCCAATTCGCGCGAAAAACGTTATTCAAATCTCAGCGATGTGATCGGGTCAACCTTTGTGGCTCGTCGCGCCCGGAATCCAGATGGCAAGCAAAGCGACCCCGCTGAGAAGCAGCGGTGTCAGAATGAATGCTGCCGGATCCAGGGCTTTCACCCCGAACAGAAAGCTGGCCAGGAAATGCGTCAGCCAGAACGCCCCGCCGATGCCGATGAGCACACTGATAAGTGCCAGCGCCATTCCCCGTCGAGAACCATGTTGCGCAGGGTCGAGGCCTGCGCTCCCAGCGCCATGCGGATACCCAGTTCCTGAGTGCGTTGCTGCACCGAGTAGGCATAAGGCCATACACTCCGATAGCGGCCATCAGCATTGCCGAGTCGCCGAAGATGCTCAACAGCAGCATGTTCAGTCATTGACATGAAGTGTTACTGAACACCAGCTCTTCCATGGTATGAACGTGTGCCACAGGCAGGCCGCCGCTCGCATCACGAAGGGCTGCGGTTACCGGCTTGACCAGCGTATGCGGGTCCACTCTGGTGCGAATGACTCACCAGAGTGGCGCAAATGCCATTGTCCTAGCTTGTACTCTGCTGCACAATATTGTCGTCACTATAATCGGTGGCGAATCCGAGGGCCCCTGATGCCGAAAACGTTCCTGCGCATGGCGAATGGTTGGAAAATGATCTTAATTGCCTGCCTGGCCGGCGCCTCAGTTCACCAGTCCTGGGCTGCCATCGCTTGTCCGGTCTATCTGGTGGAAGGTAAGGCAGACCAGAATAGTATCGTCTTATCATTTCGGAACAAAGGTAAACTCCCTATCCAGGAGCTTGCGTTCAATTGCACGCCGGCAAGCAATTCGGCGGCTCATCGTGTTGCCTGCCACACGGAAACCGGGTTGTTCTTTCCGGGAACGGACTACACCAGTTCTTTTGCTTACAGTAACCGTGCTAAGTCAATCCAGGTGTCTCTTCGGTCTGCTCGGCTGTCCGATGGATCTAGCTGGTTATTGAACCGCGATCAGAGGTGCCACCCGTTGAGAATTGATCGCAAGAGAAAGCCCTAGCCGGACATTCATTCGGCTTGAGGGAACCAGCGAACCTCAATCACAGCGTAAACAAGTTATTCAAATCTCAGCGATGTGATCGGGTCAACCTTTGTGGCTCGTCGCGCCGGAATCCAAATGGCAAGCAAAGCGACCCCGCTGAGAAGCAGCGGTGTCAGAATGAATGCTGCCGGGTCCAGCGCTTTCACCCCGAACAGAAAGCTGGCCAGGAAATGCGTCAGCCAGAATGCCCCGCCGATACCGACGACCACACCGATAAGTGCCAGCGCCATCCCCTGCCGGATAACCATGTTGCGCAGGGTGGAGGCCTGCGCTCCCAGCGCCATGCGGATACCCAGTTCCTGTGTGCGTTGCTGCACCGAGTAAGCCATAAGGCCATACACACCGATCGCCGCCATCAGCATTGCGGAGGCTCCGAAGATGCTCAACAGCAGCATGTTCAACCGCTGACGCGAAGTGTTGGTCACCACCAGGTCCTCCATGGTATGAATGTGCGCGACGGGCAGGCCGCCACTGGCTTCACGAAGGGCTGTGGACACTGGTTTCACCAGCCTATGAGGATCCACGTTGGTGCGAATTGCCCACCAGAGCGGCGCGACACGAGAGTTGAGCGCGGTCTCTAGATCGGGCATCTGGGCAATGGGGATGTACATCGTGGGATAGGGATCCACATTGAGTGCGACATCGTGCGTGTCGCCGACAATACCGATGATTTGACGTGGCTGGTCGGCGAATGCAGGCCCCCCACCCACCCCGGCCTGCAGACGGTCCTGGAGCGGATTCCCTTTGGGCCAGTATTGTCTGGCCATCGCTTCGTTGATCATCACCACGCCAGGTGCCGAGGCATCATCTTGCTCGGTAAAACTGCGGCCATGCAAAATGGGGATCTTGAAAGTCTCGAAATAATCCCACGATATGGAGTTATAGCCCGCCATGCCGGTAGAGGGAGAATTGCCTTTAGGGCGTCCAACGATGTCGAAGGGTTGGCCAAAACTATTGTGCAGCGGCAAACAGCACGTGGCGGCAACACTCGCCACACCGGGCACAGCTTTGAGCCTTTCGGTTCCGTCCCTTACGATCTGCGCCACTGCGCCAGTCTTCTGGAAACGATCGCCGCTGATCGACATGGACATGGTGAGCACATGGCGAGTGTTGAAGCCGGGATCGACCGCCTGCAGCTTCATAAAGGTGCGTATCAGCAACGCCGCTCCAATCACCAGAACAAGAGCAAGCGCCATTTCGCTGATGACCAGAACGGAACGGATCCTGCCGCTGCGAAAGCCCACGCCAGAGCGGCTATTGCTCTCATTGAGCGCGGCGACAAGGTTAGGCCGCGACGCGCTGATCGCAGGAAAAAGGCCGAAGAGGATGCCGGTAACAAGCGAGACGCCGAAAGTGAACAACAACACATTCCCGTCGAGCGTCACGGCAGAGCCGCCTTCGCCAATCCGCGGAAGGGCCTCAGGGCTGATACCGAGCAGCAGGCGCACCCCGACAGCCCCGAGAATAAGGCCAAGAAGACCGCCGGCCAGCGAGAGCACCAGGCTCTCGCTGAGCAACTGGCGGACGATCTGCCAGCGGCCGGCGCCCAGCGCGGCGCGCGTGGCCAGCTCCCGCCTCCGGGCTGAGGCGCGAACGAGCAGAAGATTGGCAACGTTGGCACAGGCGATAAGCAGAACCAGCCCCACTGCCCCGAGCAGTACCAGCAACGACGAGCGCGTATCGCCCACGATCGATTCCTGCAGGGAAATGACCCCGAAGCCATCGTGCGGGCCGAGCGCCCCAGCGTAGGTGCGGCGAAACTGTTCGGCCGCAAGCGCCAGCTGCGCGTTGGCTTGTTGCAGCGTGATTCCAGGTTTGAGACGCGCCGCGACCGTGAAGTAGTGGGCCATATCCCGCGAGGTGAGATCGAACTGATAGGGTAGCCAGAGGTCTCCCGGCACATCAGTGACGAAGTCTCTACCGATCACCCCGACGACGAGGTAGGGTTGGCCGTCAATCTGAATCGTCCTGCCAACGACATCGGGCTTGCCGCCGAAGCGGCTCTGCCAGAGGCCGTAGCTGAGCACCACAACGTGACCGCCGTTGGGGCTGTCTTCCGCCGCAGTGAAGGTGCGTCCAACGGCCAGCGGCGCCCCAAAGAGAGAGAAGTAATCGGCGGTGACATGAATCGCTTGTACCTGCTGAGGAGTGTCGCCGCCGGTAAGGTTGTTTCCTGCACCGCCCCAATCATAACCAGCGACTTGCTGGAAGATGCCGCTCTGTTGCCGCCAGACATTGAACTTGGGCACATTCGCCATGGGAAACAACCCATGCGGACCGGTGTTCATCAGTTGTACGAGCGATTGAGGGTCAGGATAGGGAAGCGGTTTGAGCAAAATGGTGTTAATCGCGGAGAAGACGGCAGTATTGACTCCGATCCCCACGGCCATCACCAGAATAGCGATGACCGTAAATCCAGGAGTTTTGCTGAGCGAGCGCACGGCGAAGCGCAGGTCGCGCCATGTATCTTCCACCCAAGTCAGGGAGCGATAACGCCACACCCGTTCGCGGGTGCTGTAAGGATTCCCGAATTTCACTTTCGCCTGGCGATGAGCTTCCTCTGGTGAAAGACCGCGCGCAGAATTGGCATCCTGCTGGTGCGCGATGTGGGCGGTGATTTCCTCAGCCAGGTCTTCATCTTTCCCCTTGCGACCTCTGAAACGTTGAAAGAAGCGCCCGAAATTCATAATGCGTCTCCTCCTCGCTACTCGGCAGATTCGCCCAGAATCAAACCAATGGCGCGGGTCATTTGCCGCCAGCGGCTGGTTACGGCAGCAAGCTCTTTGCGCCCCTTCGCAGTAAGCCGGTAGAACTTTGCCTTGCGATTGTTTTCGCTAACCCCCCATTCGGAAGAGAGCAGGCCGCGGTCTTCGAGGCGATGGAGGGCGGGATAGAGCGAGCCCTGCTCAACTTCGAGCGCATTTTCCGACGTGTGCTCGATCACCTCCGCGATCGTATGGCCATGCGCGGGCCCCATGACCAGGGTGCGCAGAATCAGCATGTCTAGCGTTCCCTGCAGAATATCGCCGGCCGGAGGCCGCTTTTTGAATGTCATCGTTCCTCGCTCCACTCGAATGACTATGCAAGAACAATATACTCCACTCGCATGACTAGGGGAAGGACTGGATCATCAGCCCCGGCCGGCCCGGGATTCAAGAGGGCAAAGGGCCTTAGCCTGAATTGTCGGAAGAACGCCTTCTCAGGCATCGCGAAAGACAACTACAGTGGGAGAACGGATAAGGAGACCCTATGCTCCAGCCAGTCAGCCACGGCTTCGACACAACCTTCTTAACCTTGCAGACCTTGGTTGTGGCCTTCCTCTTGTTTCACGACTGGATCCCTCTCGGCCGTTTGAACAACCTCGCCGCGATCCGAGGCCAGGACACACTCCTGCGAAGCATCTTCGTGACCCTCCTGTCTGCTGTGCCGGCGGCCATTGGCCTGTTTTATAGCGCGAGACACTTCGGCCAATCCTACCCGGACTGGCTGGAGATGCTCCTCTGGATCACCTACGGCTTGTTCATCCTGGGCATGCTCCGTGCCTGGTGGATACCCTACCTGGTTCTACCGGATGCGGAGCGGGCCGCCCGCTATCAGATCATCTTCGCCGGCACCCACACCTTCCTGCCCCGGCGCAACGGAATGGCGCCAGACACGCTACATACGCTGTTCCATTTGGTCACGCTGGCCACGCTGATTGCCCTGTTCATAAGGGATCGAATGGCGGCCCACGGTCACCTGTTCATGGCCGGCCGGCCATAGATAGTATGTGCTTGGAGGTGTTTGCGAGCGGGGCTTGAAACTCCATGGTTATTAGCCCCGTACCAGCGCCACCGCGGTCAAGTCCTCATGGCTGCGCTTGCGCGCATGCAGCAGATCGTAGACACGCGCCCAGGGATGATTTCCGAAGTCATAGGCCTCCCGCAGCACGGTGTCGCAGAGTTCAGCCGCGGACTCTCCGTTGGAGTATTCGAGCAGCCGCTCCACCCGCTCCACCCCAAACTCGGCGGCTCCCTGCCGGCTCTCGGTGACTCCCTTGGTCACCAGAAGCAGCTTATCTCCCGGTTCAAACGCTAGTACCGCCGGCTCATAGGTCACGTGTGTGAAGAGTCCCAGCGGCACTCCCCCACGTTCCAGAACATGCGCGCTCTCCGCGTCCCGAAACACCGCGAGTACGCGGCCGGCGTTGCAGTACGTCAAAATGCCAAGTGTAAGGTTGAAACAACCTAGAAAGGTCGGGGCAAAGCGCACTCCCTTTGCCGCCTCGATCATCGATCGATTGACATCATGCGCCAATGTAGCGATGGCTTCCGATTCATTTGCGCCGTCAGCGTTAAAAAGTTCCCGGGCCCTTTCCCGGAAGGCAACTTGCGCTTGGGCCGCGATGGCGTGGGCCTCCGATCGCGAGCCTGCGATGTCCGTCAACAGGAACACCAGCCGGGATCCTATCGCGAGTCCATCGAAAAAGTCGCCCCCGCAGCGGTCTGAGTGGTATCGGGCGCTTAGGTCAAGGCCTTTCAGCTGTGTCAGGTCAACCGGGCACGGGGCAAGCCCCGGCAGGCCTAACGATGTTAGAGATGAGGCCATCGTCTCCTTCCGCACACTGCTGACAATCCCCAACTCCCGCGTACGATACTTCGGCTCGAGTAACCCACGCTTTCGATTGTTGCCAGGAACGTGCAAGGTACCACTCCAATTAGGCAGATCAAACTGGCTCAAAACAATACACCTACTGTGTGATTGTTCCGCGCTCACACCAAAATGAAACCCAACCGCTGCGAAAGCATAGCAGGTGCCGGCTCACCGCATGACAAAGAAGTGCGGTGGGCCTGCGGTTCTGAACGACCGGCAATCCTACCCCTTGACATTCTACCCAAGCTGGCTCTATTGTCGCCTAGAATGTCTACCAAAGAACAGAACGATCGTATCGAACTGCTCCAGGGCACCCTGGACCTGCTGATTCTCCGCACGCTGCTGCTGGGCCCGACCCACGGCCACGCCATCGCCAAGGCGATCGAACGCAACTCCGACGATGTATTGCAGGTCGAGCAAGGGTCGTTGTACCCGGCGCTGCACAGGCTCATCAAGCGAGGATGGATTTCGTCCGAAGAAGGCACCTCCGAGAACAATCGCCGCGCAAAATTTTATCGGCTGACGGCCAAGGGACGCCGACAACTAGCGATCGAAACCAGCAAGTGGGAAAAGCTCGCGGGGGCGATTGCACGGGTTCTCCGGCCTTTGCCGCAGGAGGGCAAATCATGAGGCGCCGCAAGCGCATGATGGAGGACCTCGACCAGGACATCCGCGACCACATCGAGATGGAGACTCAGGAGAATATCGAGCGCGGCATGCCGGCGGAGGAAGCGCGCTATGCTGCCTTGCGCAAGTTCGGCAACGTCACCAGGGCCAAGGAAGAGACTCGGGAGGTGTGGAGTTCCATTTGGCTTGAGCAGTTCCTTCAGGACATCCGCTTTGGCGCCCGGACGCTCGGAAAAAATCCGGGATTTACGATTCTCGCGGTACTTACGGTCGCCCTGGGCATTGGCGCCAACACTGCCATGTTCAGCGTCATGCAGGGCGTCTTGCTCGCCCCCCTGCGTTTTTTTCAGCCGGATCGCCTGGTGACCGTGTGGGAGAGCAATCCGCGCTTTCCGCGCGTGTGGGTTTCATACCTTAACTTCCTTGATCGGCAGCGCCTGACTCGCTCATTCGAGCAAATGGCCGCGCTCACGTGGCGGGGATATGATCTGACCAGTCTCGGCCCTCGCTGAGCACGTTGACGGCCAGGAAATATCCTCAAACTTCTTCAACACCCTGGGCGTAAAGCTGGCCCTGGGCCGCGATTTTTCGCAAAATGAGGACCAGCACGGGGGAACGCCCGCAGTCATCATCAGCAATCGTTTGTGGAGAACTAAATTAAACGCCAGCCCTCAGGCTCTGGGCAAGTCCGTAACCTTGGACGGAGTGGATTACACCATTGTCGGAATAACCCCGTCGGTGTTTCATTTCGAAGGCGACCCCGATGTCTATACCCCCCTGGGACAGGGGGACCCATTGCTGCTGAGCGTTCGAGGAAGCCATTCGATCCTATCTATCGCGCGCTTGAAACCCGGGGTGAGCTTATCTCAGGCACAAGCGGAGATGAGCACGATCCAGAATCATCTGGATCAGCTCTATCCCGATGCCAATCGAGACCTGGGAATCTACATCGAGCCCCTCAAACAGGAAATCGTTGGGAACATCGGCGAAACGCTGCTGTTACTTTCAGGAGCCGTGGGTCTGGTCTTGCTAATCGCCTGTGCAAACGTCGCCAATCTCTTGCTTGCGCGCTCGGCGGTGCGCACGCGAGAGTTTGCCATTCGCTTTGCACTCGGAGCGAATCGCACCCGTGTCGTGCGGCAGTTGCTGACGGAAAGCGTACTTCTCTCCTTATTTGGCGCTGGTCTGGGGCTCCTGCTTGCAGTGTTAGGAGTCAGGTCGGTGCTGGCGGCGGTCCCGAAAATCTTGCCCCGCAGCGAAAACATCAGTGTGAATGCTCCGGTCCTGCTCTTTACGTTGGCTGTATCGATTGCTGTTGGGATTCTGTTTGGACTCGCTCCTGCGCTGAAAAGTTGGAACGTCGATCTGCAAGCTGGGTTGAAGAAAGCAGGTCGCGGCTCGACCAGTGCACATCATCGCGCTCAAAGCAGTCTCGTGATTGTCCAAATCGCCTTGACGCTGGTGCTGCTGGTGAGTGCCGGCTTATTGCTCCGCACGATCCGTCAATTGTGGGACGTAAATCCCGGCTTCGACTCCCAGCACGTGATCACTTTCAAGGTGGGGGTTTCGCCTACGTTGACCAAGACGGCCGCGACTACTCGAATTACCTATCAGCAGTTGATCGAGCGTATTCGGAAGATTCCCGGCGTGCAGGCGGCTGAATTTACCGACACCGTTCCGCTGGGTGGTCAGGGCGGGACCATGCCCTTCTGGATTGGCTCGCAAAAGCCCGCTTCCATTCAGGCAGCACCCCGGTTAGTGGGGTCCCTCACCGGTCCGGATTATCTTCGAACTATGGGAATACCGCTGCTTCGCGGCCGCTTTTTCACCCCCGAGGACACTACCAAGTCTCCCTGCGTAATGGTTATCGACAGCGTTTTCGCTCAGATGTATTTTCCGCACACTGACCCCCTCGATGAGACGCTGTCAGCCGGCTTCGCGCCTATGGGTCCTTGCCGGATCGTCGGCATAGTGGGCCATGTAAAGCAATGGGCGCTAGACGACTCCAGCGCCTACATCCAGAATCAAGCCTATGTTTCGCTTTACCAGGATCCTGACCAGTGGGTGGCCGACAACTTTCCCTACTTAACGGCCGTGGTGCGCACGACCCTAAATCCCATGACGGTTATGCCCGCGATCAAAGCGGCAGCATACGGGGAGCCCGTCTATCAGGTCCGCACCATGCAGCAGTTTGTTTCCGAGTCGATGACGTCGCGGCGCTTTCCCCTGATCCTGCTTGCGGCGTTCGCTTCCGTCGCGTTGTTGTTAGCGTCCATCGGAACCTACGGCGTGATTTCCTATTCCGTGACCCAGCGCGTACACGAAATTGGTATTCGCATGGCGCTCGGCGCAGAGAGGCGGCAAATTTTTCAAATGGTACTTGGGCAGGGTCTTCGGCTGGCTGTTTCGGGCCTGGCGATCGGTGCGGTTGCCACCTTATCTCTTAGCCGATTATTCTCGAGTTTCTCGCACCTGCTCTACGGAGTTCGGACGAGCGATCCTGTAACCTTCGCCGCTGTATCTCTCATGCTTACCGGCGTGGCCATCCTGGCGTGCTATATCCCCGCGCGTCGCGCCTCGCGCGTTGATCCAATGGTTGCACTGAGGGATGAATAATCATCAGGACACCACCCCCATCCTGGATGGAAGAGGGGAGATCCAGCCAAGTCGGGGAAGTCGGAGCGACAGACTTTCGACGTAGCTTCAGCAACGGGTCTTATTCGCTATGCAACCCGGCTCTCGCTGGCGCTTGAGATTTCCTCGGCGCCCGTTTTCTCGAGAATAGCTTTGGCCCGGGCGATCCAGTCGTGGTTATCAGCATGCACCGACAGCAGTATTCCACCTTTCCTTAGCCGAGTCTCATAGCGCTTGGCTTCAAATTCCGGTACACCGAATCCGACCAACGCGCCCGTAATCCCGCCCAACTGCGGCGCCTACGCCCACTCCCGCCAGGGCCGCCATAATCGGGCCGGCGGCAAGAAAGGGCCCCACTCCGGGGATGGCGAGCGCACCGATGCCCACCAGCCAACCGAGCACCCCTCCAATTACCGCTCCGGAGGTACCTCCTGCAGTCGCACCCTCCGGTGCCTTAGTGGTCTTCACGGTGCCGATGTCGCGAATATCTCCCAGGTTTTCCGGGGCCAGGATTGAAATATCCGACCCCCGGAAATCCGCATCCCTAAGCGCTTGTACAGCTGCTTCCACACCCTGACGGCTGGTGTAGATTCCAAAAATCGAATGACCTGCCATAGCTACTCTCCTTGTCTGTGTCGCTGTGCACTACTGACTACTCGTGGTCAACTGATCGTCGACATTTCCAACTCCGGCGATATTGCTGGCAGCAGACTCTACCGTCTGCTTTTCGGCGGCAGAGTCTACCCGGCCCTTGAGAGTCACTTTGCCACCCTTGGTGATTATGGTTACGTTGTGTGCTCTCACTGAAAGCGACTTATCCTTAATCAGCGCCCGGCGAATGTTCCGCGTAATATCGAGATCGTTTAATTGGTTCGATTGCTGGGCTGCTCCAGCAGTCGCGTTCTGTGACTGTACGGCTGCGTTGGCCGGCAGAGGAGCGGCAGCAGACAAACACGCCGCCACCCCTCCAATCGCCAGCATCCGCACTATCCTCGTTGACATTTTTTTCATGACGGCATCCTATCCTTGACGGCGAACATCACTTGGAAGCTCCTCGCCTGTCGGTGATCGCTTGGGGGCCTCCGGGTCAGGGTCGACGCGCAGTTCTTCTCGCCGTACGTCGGCGTTTACCGTTTCTACGCCTTCGACCTCGCGCTTACCCACGTTTACTTCTTCCCTCACCACGGGCTGCTTCTCCAATCGCACCTTCTCCTCGCTCAGCGGGATGCGAATTTCGTGGCTGCTGCCAATGCTCGCGGAAGTCACCGGCGTGTTTCCGGAAACGGCGACGCGTTCCAACACCAGCTCCTCGCGCATTACCGGAACGTCGATCGTCTGATTTTCCGTAATCACGTCCTTGCGCACTCTCACCTCGCCACGATTGATCCGTTCCTTATGCACGCGCAGGACTTCCCCAAAGAGCTGTACCCGGTCCACAGCACGAGTTTCCGCATCTACCGGACGCCGATCCACGTAGCCTGTGTCGGTAATTTCCCGGCCGGTCGAGTCCGCTGCGTCTATCCGTTCCGCATACGCCGCATCGGCCCCTTCCGCATCCGTCCCTACGGCCTCGTCCTGTCCGATATCTTCGTAGCGGACCCGGGCATGGTTGGCAGTGAGAATCCCTTCCGCTTCTACGGTGCGATTCGCATCATGCACGGTGACGATTGCCCCGCCTGGTTTGAGGCTCTCGGTTAAGTAGGCTGCGCGATCCGACGGAATCCCGGTCCCGGCAAGGGAGCCCTGGAAGTCATCGTTCGTGAGGTCGTACTCATAATCGCCGCGCGAATAGGTTTCAGGTTGGAAGCTGGTAGCGGCCGCATCGCGAGATTCTCTTCGCCGTTCGACGCTGTCATCGGAATGAAAAGCATCCTTCAGCTTGTCCCACCAATTCTCCCGCTCGTGGTGAACCGTCCCGCCAGAGACAGCGCTGGCGTCGCTCGGATCGAGATGCGAATCGCGTTCTAGACCGCGGAAGGCTGCGCCGATCTGGCCCGGCCCGAAACCCTGTTCTCTTAGCTGTGTCACCGCTCGATGAGCGTCGCTTGCATTCTTGAAGAGTCCTACGACTACCTGCGTGGGCGATCCCACGCCGCCTGCGTTGCTTGTTGTTTCGTATGCCATGAGAAGATCCTTTTTGCTTGATGGATGATGTTTGTGGTCTGACCGGAAAACCGGTCGCCGCGAAGGGCTAGTAACGAGTAGTAGGATGCAATCGCATTTCATGCGAACCGATAAAAGATTCGCCGCGGCCCGGATTTCCTGTGGAGCTTGTTGGTGTTGTCGAAGTTCATGCGGTCCCGCCTGCCCCGGCGTGCCGTGGGCCCGGCCGGACCGCACACGCGGGCACGTTCAGTGCAGCGTACAAGAAAATCCGGGTCAAAACTTCTCGTTCGTCCGGGCGCTAGCCTCGTCGATCAATAGACGTTCTCTGCGAACCGTGTCAGTGACTGATTCGTTCTGCGTTACCTCGCGCTTTCCTACCTTGTACTCTTCACGCAGCACAGTGTCTTTATCGATGTGTACACGTTCCTCACTCAGGGGAACGCGAATCGCATTCTCCGCGTCTACGCGGCCACGGGCGTCAGTATGCTCCACCACCAGGTGCTCGCGAGTGACCGGCACCTGCACCGTTTCCATGTGGGTAACTGCTTCCTTGCGGACCTGCACGTCGCCGCTGCTCACCTTCTCCTTGCGCACCCGCAGGGCTTCTCCGAATAGTTGTATACGGTCCGGCGCAGCCGGCGCGGGTGAGTTGAAGGGCGTGGAATGCACAATGTTTGCAGCCGTCGGCTCTAAATTCGCAGCCGTCCGCTTTGGGGCCGTTGGCAACTCACGGTCATGGCGACCGTGTACGATCCGTGCGCCTCGTTCCTCGAGCAGCGCTCGCGCTTCCTGATTGCGTCCGCCGGCCTTAACGGTCACGATGGCGGCGCCGCGATCGAGATCATGATCCAGAATGGCCGCATCCTGCGGAGAGAGATCAATCTGCGCCAGCATGGCTTCGAAGCCGGTTGTACTGGCCTTGGGCCCGGTCTGAGCAGCTCCTTCGCGATTTACCCCGCCATCGTCTCCCCGGTAGATCTCCCGCAACTGGCCAAACCACTTGCCGCTACCGCGCACGGGCGCGGCAGCTCCTTCGGACCTGGCTTCTGCATCGCTTGGCGCGCGGAATGCGGCAATGATCTGGTCTGCAGTGAAATGGTGCTCGTGGAGGGAGTGTAAAGCCCGGCGCGCGTCGCTCGCGTAAGGGAAAAGGCCAATCACGACAGGCTCATCGTCGAAATGCTTGGACTCACTGCCGAATCGATTCCCAGACATGGAACCTCCTTGAATGCAGGCGTAAGGGGGCCGCCGGCAATTCATCGTTTAGTGAGATGTCAAATCCGAGGTATCGGAAGACCTCCATCAGGAGGAATTATCTGGCTGGAGTAAGTGAATATTTTTTCTGACTTCGAGCAACCATCTACACGTTCATATACGCTGCCTGGCCCAGCGGCCCCGACGGAACAGGACGAGGCTGATGAGTACGATCACCGATTGTGCAACTACGACTGAGACGAAAACTCCGTTCACTCGCATCGCCGTGTGCATTGCCAGCCACCAGGCAAGTGGAATCTCCAGGATCCAAAAGCCGAAGAGATTTACATAGGTAGGGGTCAGCGTGTCGCCGGCCCCATTGAACGCCTGCAGCATCACCATGCCGTAGGCGAAAGCAACGTTGCCGCAGCTGAAGATGCGCAGGCAATCGATGGCCGTGCCAACCACGGCGGGATCCTGCGTGAACAGGTGGATGATCCAGGGTGCAAAGACGATAAAGACAATCCCCACCGTGCCAAGAAAGAGCATGTTCCATAGGCCGGTTCGATACACGGCTTTGCGGGCGCGGTCAGGGTGGCCCGCGCCAAGATTCTGGCCCACCAGGGTGGCGGCGGCGTTGCTTAGTCCCCAGGAAGGCAAGATTGCGAAGATGACGATGCGAATACCGATGGTGTAAGCGGCCAGGGCGGGCGCGCCGAACAGGCTGACGATGCGCACCAGGCCGATCCAGCTCGCCTGGCTGATCAGGAACTGCAGAATTCCGGTGATGGATACACGTATCAGCCGCCATAGCACCGTGCCCTGAACGCGCATGTGGCGCCCCAGAATACGGATGCGTTCGGTTCCCTTGCCCAGCCGGTAGAACTGGTAAAGAACGCCGATGCCGCGCCCGGAGAAGGTAGCGAGTGCCGCGCCGGTGACGCCTAGTTTGGGGAAAGGCCCCAGGCCAAAGATCAGGCATGGATCGAAAATCAGGTTGAGGATGTTCGAGACCCATAGCAGACGCATGGCGATCGCCGCATCGCCAGCGCCTCGGAAGATGGCATTGTTTAGAAACAGCAGCAGAACCACGCCTGAGCCGCCCAGAGCAATCCGGGTGTAGTTCACGCCACTGGCAATGATCGCAGGCGTTGCGCCCATCAGCCCCAGCAGCCGCGGCGCCAACAAGAAGAATGGAACGCCAAGCACGACCGAAGCGATGAGCCCGAGGAATACTGCCTGAACCGCGGAGATGGCTGCGCCGTCCGGGTCCTTCTCGCCCACACGGCGTGCGACCATCGCGGTGGTCGACATGCCCAGCCCGATGCCCACGGCGAAAACCAAGGTCAGTACCGACTCTGTCAGGCCAACCGTGGCGATCGCGTCCGCGCCCAGGCGGCTGACCCAAAAAACATCCACCACCGCGAACAGCGATTCCAGCACCATCTCCAGCACCATGGGGATGGCGAGCAGCAGGATCGACCGGTTCAGGCTGCCCTCGGTGTAATCCTGGTGGCTGCCCCGCAGGGCTTCCCGCACAGACTGCCAAAACGTGGGTGTGGATGTGGGCGTGGCCCCGGTTTGCATGCGAAAGCTATCCCTTCGTGTTTCGGGGCCCTTAGAAAGCAAGTTTAGACTGTAGACAATTCATGGCCAACCACCTCATCTGGGCCGCTGGGCTCCTCGGACATATGCTTCTTCTCGCCGTGCTTTTCACGCGCAAGCGTGTTGCTCGGTTTCCCTGGTTCACGCTGCTCATCATCTTTTATTTCCTGCGCTCCGTCGGGCTCGCCGCCACCTTGCATTTTTCCGGTCATCCTGCCCACCGCTTTGCCATCTTGATCCTCGACCTCACCGACGTGCTGCTGCAGTGCGCGGTGTTGGCGGAACTCACCTGGATCGCACTCCGGCCCCTCGGGGGCATCCGCCGCTTCACCCTGCCTCTACTCCTGGTTGGGAGCGGCGTCCTCATCGTCATGCGCCTGGCCCCGGCAGGTTACACCTCCCTTCGTATGGACCTGGTGCTGCTTCACTTCCTGCTCTCTGTGCTGATGGTGGAGTGGGCAATTGTGCTCGCTTTTCTGTTGCGCTCTCTGGGGCTGTCCTGGCGCAGCCATGTTGCGGCCATCAGCTTCGGCTTCGGCATCTATTCGGCCGCCCTCCTGGTGGGCGGCGGCTATTTCACCATCGGTAGGGAGATGAGCGACTATGTCTTCTTCTCCTTCTTCCGCATCTCTGTCTATCTATTAATGCTGCTCTGCTGGGCCATCGCCCTCTGGTTCAAGGAGCCGAAGCCGGTTGCGGCTTAGATACAAACGGAGGGCGGAGCACTGGCATTTGCGTGCGAGGAAAGGCGCACAGCAGGTCCCTCGGCTTCGCTCGGGATGACAATGGGGAGGGCCGCACTTCCATGGTGCTTTTGGTTAGTGGCTGACAGGACCGCAGGGCAAGATGACAAATTCTGGTCTTGTAAAGGAATTGTCATCCCGAGCGAAGCCGAGGGACCTGCTGTGCGCCTTTCCTGCACGCAACTGCTCAAGTGATACACCCCTCTCCCGCCAGAGCACGCCCAGCGGCCGCGCCCGAAGCCCACGCCCATTGAAAATTGAAGCCGCCAAGATGCCCGGTTACATCCACCACTTCTCCAATGAAGTAAAGCCCCGGAACTTTGCGGCTTTCCATCGTGCGGGCGTTCAGTTCGGCCGTATCCACTCCGCCTGCTGTGACTTCAGCCTTCTCATAGCCTTCAGTCCCGGAAGGAAAGACAGTCCAGTGATGAAGCGCACTTTCCGCCTCTTCGAGACCTTGGTTCGTCCACGAGGAAGGCGGCTGCAGTGCCAACCAACGGTCCGCCAGCCGATGAGGAAGAACGCCGCGAATTGCCGCTCGGGCGCTGCTTAGATCACGCTGTGCCGGCTGCGAGCGAAGCTCCCCGGTCCACAACACGTCCGGAGCGAGATCGACCACCATAGCTTGACCCGGCTCCCAGTACGAAGAAACCTGCAGCACAGCCGGCCCACTAAGCCCGCGATGCGTGAACAGCAATTTCTCCCGAAAGCGGCCGGACCCCGCAGAGGCCACGACCTCCGTGGAAACTCCCGTCAGGTCGGCATAGCGTTTGAGGCCTTCCACATCCCAGGTAAGCGGAACCAGCGCTGGCCGGCACCTCTGCAGCTGCAAGCCAAACTGCTGCGCGATCTGGTAGCCGAACGAGGTAGCGCCTAATTTGGGAATAGATAACCCTCCGGTGGCAATTACCAGGGAGCGCCCCATGAAGACGCCCCGGTCCGTCTCAAGATAGAAGCCGTCGTCGCGGCTCACTTCACGCACGTGGGTGCTGAGCAACACCGTTACCCCAACCGCGGCACACTCCTGCTCCAGCATGGATACAACATCGCTCGCTGCCCGGTCGCAAAATAACTGTCCCAGCGTCTTTTCATGCCAGGGAATCTGGTGCTTTTCGACCAGTTCCACAAAATCTGCCGGAGTGTACCGGGCAAGCGCGGACTTGGCGAAGTGGGGATTCGCGGAAAGGAAATTTCCCGCGGTCGTATGCAGGTTGGTGAAGTTGCAGCGCCCGCCGCCGGAAATCAGAATCTTTTTGCCGATCCTGTTGGCATGGTCGAGCAACAGAACACGACGCCCGCCGCGGCCCGCGTGGATGGCGCAAAAAAGGCCTGCGGCTCCGGCGCCTACAATCACGACATCGTAAGGCGATTCGGCCCTCTCCATTAAGAAGCTAAGGGCGCTTTCGGCTCAAGGCTCGCTTGCGGGCTGGCCGAGGTAGCGTGGCCGGCCCCGATCTCGGGCGCCGCACGGGTTTCAGTGGAGCAGCCTTCTTCCGCGCGGCCCGCTTCAATTGCGTCACTTCGTCCTCATTCAGCTCGCGCGTTTCTCCCGGAGGCACATCGAGAATCAGCGGCCCAAAGCCAACCCGCCTGACTTTCTCGACAAAATGACCTACCTCTTCGAACATCTTGCGAATCTCCCGATTCTTGCCCTCGGTCAGCACCACCTCGAACCAGGGATTGTCGGTGTCGCGGATCAGGGTAATCTGGGCCGGTTGGGTCATAACCCGGCCTTCCCGCTCCCCGCGGCGGCCGCGTTCGATCATCACTCCCCGGCGGAGTTGTTCCAGCGCTTCCTCCCGCGGTTTACCGCTCACCTTCACCAGGTAAGTCTTTTCCACGTGAGAAGCCGCACTGGTCAGCACGTTGGCCAGTTCGCCATCGTTGGTCATCAGCAGCAAGCCTTCGCTCTGGTAATCCAACCGGCCAACGGGAAAGAGCCGCGCTCCCGATCGACCGAAAAATTTCATCACCGTGGGCCGTCCCTCCGGGTCGGAGACTGTGGTGACCACGCCCTTCGGCTTGTTCAGCATGAAGTAGCGGAACTGCTGCGGTTTCTTGAGCAGCTTGCCGTCCACACGGATATGATCCCGCTCCGGGTCGGCCTTCGAGCCCAGCTCGGTCACTGTCTGGCCATTCACCTGCACCCGGCCGGAGGCAATCAGTTCTTCCGCCTTGCGCCGCGATGCGATGCCGGCGGCCGCCACAATCTTCTGCAGGCGCTGCGGGTTTCGCTCCCCGTCGCGCTCTTCATTGCCGGTCATGACTCAGCGACCGCACTGGGCTCGGCGACCGCACTGGGCTCCCCTTCACCGCTTTGGGGCGCTAATTCCTGCTGCTCCAATTCCTGTGCCTCGAGGGCCGCTTCCTCGGAGGACTCCGCTGCGGACACCGATGGCAGCTCTTCCGACGAGCGCATGCTCGCATCCTGGACCTCGCCCTCGGCTTCGGACTCAGCCAACTCGCCCGCCATCTTTTCAAACTCTTCCATGCTGGGCAGATCGTTCACATCCTTCAGCCCGAAGCGCAGCAGAAATTCCTTGGTGGTCTTGTAGAGAATGGGCCGTCCGATCACCGGCTTTCTTCCCGCCGTGGTGATCAACTTGCGGCTAACCAGTCCGCCCAGCACGCCGCCTGAGTCCACTCCCCGTATCTCGCTCACCTCAGGCGCCGTCACCGGCTGCTTGTAGGCGATCACGGCCAGCGTCTCCAGGGCCTGCAGAGAGAGCTTCATCGGCGGCTTCAAGCTTTTCACAAAGCCCCGCACCGCGTCGTGATATTCCGGTTTGGTCGCCATGCGGTAGCCGCCGGCGATCTCTCTGATCTCCATGCCCCGCTCGCTGTTTGCGTAGTCCGCGATCAGCTCGTCGAGCACGCCCTGCAGCGCCTGCCGCACCCGGCGGTCGCGCTGCCGCGCAGCCTTCTTTTCGTCGCCCTCTCCAGCAACTGCCGCTTCCGTCTCCAGCGCCTCTTCCCCAGGCGTCTCTTCCGGGGCAGGTGTGGAATCCGCATCAGGGGACAACTCAGCCGGCCCAATCTCCTCCGCCTCCCCCGGCTCGACAAGTCGTGGAGCAAGCCGCGGGGGTTCCTGCGGGGCCGCCTCATCCAGCCCCGGCAAAACTTCTTCGGCAAAAAGACCGGCAAGCTGGGCCAGGGTAACTGGCTCCTCGGCTGCATAGATGACGGCTTCTAATTTGGCTTTCAGACTCATGACCACTCAATGCGCCCGAAAAAGAAAAGGCGCCTCGATTCATAGTATCGAAGCACCTCTCTTTTCGCTCACCCGGATTTCCGTTGTTTAGCCCTTGGGGGCAAACTGCACAAAGACCCAGAACAGGCCTGCAGCCATAAGGGCCGCCACCGGTAAGGTAAAGACCCATGCCGCGCCGATGCTGCGGATGGTCGACCACTGCAATCCGCTCTTGTTTGCCATCATGGTTCCCGCCACGCCGGAGGAGAGCACGTGGGTAGTACTGACCGGCAAACCGTAGCTATCCGCTGCCCAAATGGTAAACATGGCCACGATTTCGGCTGCAGCGCCTTGCCCATACGTCAGGTGCGTTTTGCCGATCTTCTCGCCTACCGTCACCACGATGCGCTTCCAGCCAACCATGGTGCCCAGACCCAGTGCAATCGCCACCGCCACCTTGACCCACGGCGGGATGAACTTGGTGGAAAGATCGAGCTTCTTCTTGTAGTTCGCCATCACCGCAGCTTCTTCCGCGGTGAACTCCGGCTTCTTTGACTTGGCGAAAAGACGCAATGCCTCGCTCGAGATATACATGTCGTTGCGCACGTTCGCCTGCTGGCCCGACGGCACGCCCTTCAGCGTTTTGTACTGATTTACCTCATGTTCGATCTCGAGGATCATCTGCCGTTCCGCCAAAATCGTGGTGGGTGTCTCTTTCTTGGTCTGAATGTACTCAGTTAGATCCGCACGCGGATCATCGATGACTGCATTCGAGTCGACATGCGCGCTCATCACCTTGGCCGCCTGTTCCGACACGGCGACGAAATCCTGCACCTGGCTATAGCCGACCGCATGATTCAGGGCATACGCGGTGGGCACGGTGCCGATCAGGATCAGCATGATGAGTCCCATGCCCTTTTGCCCGTCATTGGAGCCGTGGAAGAAGCTCACGCCAGTGCAGGTCAGCACCAGCAGGCACCGAATCCAAAACGGTGGCGGCGCATCACCCTTCGGCGCCTCGAAGAGCCGCGGATCCTTGATTACGAACTTCAGCAAAAGCAATAGAAGGGCGGATAGGGCGAAGCCGACGATGGGTGAAACCAGCAGCGACCGGAAGACGTTGCCCACCTGCGACCAATCCACGCCCGAGGTGCCGTTCGAGCCTTGCATCAGCTGGTTGGCCACGCCGACGCCGATGATCGAACCGATCAGGGTGTGCGAGCTGGAAGCCGGCAATCCATACCACCACGTACTCAGGTTCCACAGGATGGCCGATACCAGGAGAGCGAAGACCATGGCGAATCCAGCGCCCGATCCTACCTTGAGGATGAGCTCCACCGGCAACAGCGAAACTACTGCGAATGCCACCGCCCCCGAGGACAACAGCACCCCGATCAGGTTCCACATGCCGGACCACATCACAGCAATATGGGGTTCAAGCGAGTGAGTGTAGATCACCGTAGCCACCGCATTGGCGGTGTCGTGAAAGCCATTCACGAACTCAAAGCCGAGCGCGATCAGCAGGGCGACAGACAGCAGAAAATACGCCATTGCGGAGGCTGAGTGTGGAACCGAGAATAGGTCACCGAGCAGCTGTGAGGCCGCCCAGCCAATGCCCCCGGCCAGAACAAGCCCAAATATGATCATTGGGATCTTGCCCTGCTTTTTGTTCATCTTTTGATCGAGAAGAGAAGACTTCCCAGGCGGGGTCAAAACCGCGGATGATGCTTCTTTCACGTGCGCACACTCCGGATTGCAGTGTTCGCACACTACCAAAGTGCATCGTTAGCCAGTATGAATTGTGGTACCCGTGAATGTTAAAGTTCTGCGAATTTGACTGGAGGGGCGGCGGGATGGAGCATCCAACGGCGACTCAAAAACCACCTACCGTTTATCGCCAGTCGTCCTTGGCCTGCATCAACCCCTGGTTCAATACCGACTCGAACGATGGGTGCTTCTTGATATAAACCTCGCTGAAGTTGTTGTCCTGGCGCAGCAGCACCGCCTGCAAACGCACCAGCTCCAGCAGCGCCAGAAACATGCAAATGAGCGCCCGTTCGGAGCGCGTATTTCTGAGCAGGCTGCTCAACGACACTGGCCGCTCTTCCATGATCAGCCGCCGGCGCACATAGTCGAGCATCTGTGAGACGGTCACTGCCTCCTCATCCACATCCAGCACCGGCCTTTGCCGCGCCCGGTCCAGAATCTCCCGGAAGACCCGTACCAGGTCGACGGTATCGGCCGCGATCTCCTGCTCCGTTCCCTCTTCCATCCCAAACTGCCGCATCGCCGGATTGCTCCACGTGGCCGCTTCGATCTGCTGCTTCTGCAGCAGCATCTGCGCTGCGTTTTTGAAGCGCTCGTGTTCCAGCAGGCGCTCCACCAGCTCCCGCCGTGGATCTTCCTGCTCCCCGTCACCGCTCTCCGCCGGAGTACGCGGCAGAAGCATGCGGCTCTTGATATGGATCAGCAGCGAAGCCACATAAATGAAATCCGCCGCCGCATCCACCTCGGTCTGCTTTAAACCCTCCACATAGGCCAGAAACTGGGCCGTGATCCTGCCGATGGGAATGTCATAGATATCGATGTCCTGCTTGCGGATCAGGTCCAGCAGCAAGTCCAGCGGGCCGTCGTACACCTGCCCCACAGAAATGCTGTAAGGAGAGGCACTCTCGGCAGCTTCCCGCTTCTGCGCCTGTTTCTCGGTTTCCTCGCGCTTCTCTATCACTCATTGCGCGCGCTCTCCAACCTCGGGTCGCACCAGTTGCATGGCGTCCCTCACCTGCTCCATGGTCTGTTCTGCCCTCGCCCGCGCCTGTTCTGACCCGCTATGCAGAATGTCGTGCACCAGGCGAGGCCGCTCCTCATACTGCCGCCGCCGCTGCTGCATGGGTTCGAGTTCGGCCACGATGGCGTCCGCGGCCCAGCCCTTGCACTCGATGCAACCGATGCCCGCCGACCGGCACCCCTCATAGACTCTGGCCAGCGTCGAAGAGGTGGAAAAGACCTTGTGCAGATCGCCCACCGGACATACATCCGGATCCCCCGGATCGCTCCGCCGTACCCGCGCCGGATCGGTCACCATGGTCTTCAGCTTTTGCCGCACCACCGGCTCCGGGTCGGTGAGCAGGATGGTATTGCCATAGCTTTTCGACATCTTCCGCCCATCTGTCCCCGGCAGCTTGGGAGAGGGAGTCAACAGCACTTGTGGTTCCGGCAGAATCGGCTCTCCCGGACCGGGATAAAAATGGTTGAATCGCCGAGCCACCTCCCGGGTCACCTCCACATGCGCCACCTGGTCTTGGCCTACGGGCACAAAGTCCGCCTGGTAGATCAGGATATCCGTTGCCATCAGCAGTGGATATCCCAGGAAGCCATAAGTAGTTAGATCTTTGCCTCCCCCGGCCACATCGCCCATCTGCAATTGTTGCTCTTTGTAGGTCGGTACGCGTTCCAGCCAGCCGAGCGGCATGATCATCGACAGCAGAAGATGCAACTCCGCATGTTGCGGTACCAGGGACTGCACAAAGAGGACACAGCGTTCCGGATCCAACCCGGCCGCCAGCCAATCGAGCGCCATGTCCATCGTATTTTCCCGAATGTTGGAGGGGTCCGCGTAGTCGGTGGTCAGGGCGTGCCAGTCGGCCACAAAAAAGTAGCAGTTGTACTCGTGCTGCAGGCGCACCCAGTTGTAGAGGGCGCCCATGTAGTTGCCGAGATGCAGTTTGCCGGTGGGCCGCATGCCGCTCAGCACGCGTTTGAGTTGAAGCGAGGGTTGATTCACTGCCTCGATTGTACGGAAATCCTTCTCAGATCGAGAGCAGCAAAACGCGGAAGAAGCCGAGTACCGGGTTAATCATTGCCATGGTGACCCCGCCGCCAAAGAACAGCATCAGGAACAGGCTCAAAATCCCCAGGCGGTCATAGACCGGCAGCCAGCGATAGGGCAGCATGTGGCGGAAAATGTGGCTTCCATCGAGCGGCGGCAAGGGAAGAAGGTTAAAGGCCGCAAGAAACAGATTCAGCAGCATGCTGACGTAAAAGAGTATCGCCAGCGGGTAGGCCACCGGGCTTAAGGCCATAAGTTGTGGATCGAGCCGGCTATACCCTCCGAGAGCAACCGCACGCACGCAGGCTGTCCCGATCGGCGACGACTTGTCGATGACGATCAACACCAGCAGCGAGACCACAGATCCGATCACGTTGCTTACCGGCCCAGCCACCGTAGTAAGAATATCGTCGCGCACAAAATGCTTGAAGTTGCGCGTGTTGACCGGGGTCGGCTTGGCCCAGCCAATCAGCGGGATGCGGGTCACCAACGCCACCAGGGGCAGCATAATCGTGCCCACAGGATCGATATGCTTGAGCGGGTTTAGGGTAATGCGCCCCAGCATCCGTGCCGTCTGATCGCCCAGCCGCGAAGCCATCCATCCGTGTGCCGACTCGTGCAGGCTGAGCGCGAGCAGCAACACGACAAATTGAAAGATCCCCAGAACGATCTCAGGACTCTGCATCAGAAGCCTGATGGTAGCACGCCAACCCAAGCCTAAGTACGTTTGCAATCTGCGCGGTGGGGCTGGTCTTAAACTGGTCTCGGGCTATTCTTTGCGCTTGATCTCGTGCGCCGGGACGCCGCCCCAGATGGCATGCGGCGGCACATCGTGGGTGGCTACACCCATGGCCCCCAGCATGGCATCTTCGCCCATCTTCACGCCCGCCATCACCGAGGAGTGATAGGTAAGCCGGGTACCGGCCCCGACCTCGGTGGTGCGATTCTCCACATCGAGATAATCCGTTGACTTGTGCCAGTGGGTGTACACCGCCGCGTAGTCGGAGATCGAGGTCCCCTTGCGGATGATGAGCTCCCCACGGTCATCCAGCATCACGTACTTGTGAATGATGCAGTCGTCTTCCACCGTCAGGTTGTAACCGAAACTGAACTCCACCCCGTGGAAGATCTTTACGTTCTTTCCCACGTGCTTAAAGATGTGTTTGGCCAGCATCTTGCGGAAGCGAAAGCCGAGCCAGTGGTTCAACCCCAGCGCCGACCGGTCAAACATCTGCCAGAACCAGATCAACGGCTTGCGCTCGGCATATTTCTCCACGTCCACATCGCCGTAGTACTCCGGTTCGAGCGTCACGTTGGCCGGGTCAAAGGTCAGCTGCAGAACATTGCCCGGCAGCTCGGAGATCAGGGTGGTGTTGAGCTTGCCCCCATGGGGACGGCCGAGGTAGATCTGGTGCAGCGCATCGCGCACCATCTCCCCCCGCAGCCGGGGTTCCTTATGGCGCGTGAATTCCTCATCCAGATGCGCCAGCCAACGCCGATAAACATCTTCGCCCTCGGCCGTCGGGCGTAGCTCACGATACTCATATCTCGGCATGGTTGCCCTTTCCTCCAGAATACGACGCCCCGCTATTGAATGCTGAATACCGCATAGACCGTGGCGGAAGCGGTAACCTTTTGCGCGCTGACGCTCAGCGGCTCGACCTCTTTCGCCGCTGGGGCGGCTGACATCATGGCCTGAGCCCGCATGAGCGGTTGCGGTGTCCGCGCAGGAGCCTCATTGCTGGCGTACACCAGCGGACCCAGGGTGGCGTTGAGACCCGAAGCCATCTGCTGCGCAATCTGCCGGGCGCGATCCAGCGCCAGCTTTGCGGCCTTCGCCTGCAGGGCATCCTGGTCGGCGACGCTCCAGGTCATCTGACCGCTCTGGTTGGCGCCTGCCTTCACCGCTACATCCAGAACCCGGGCCCCATTTGCTGCTGCGGTCTTCACGTTCCAGCTCTGCTGTACCTGGAACTTGCGCTCCGCCTTCTCCGCCGCGGTCCATTCCTGATTGCCATACTGCTGAACCGGGGCAATGCTTTGCGATTCGCTCTGAATGGCATCCCGCGGAATTTCGGCCGCCTTGAGCGCCGCCGCGATGGCATTCGACGTCTTGGAGCCGAGGGCATACGCCGAGTCCTGGTCTGCGCCGTAGGCCAGAAAGCCGATCTGTACCGTCACCGTATCCGCATCCGCGTTGGCGTCGGCGCTGGTGGTGACGGCGATGGTGCGATTGTCTTTGCTGACCACGATCTGCTGGGCGTGGCTTCGGACGGCGACCGCACAGAGAATCAGCACGGCGCAGCCGGCGGCGATGCGTTGCAATTGGATGGGCATGGTGCAAACTCCCTTACAGCCGGGCCAGGCTTGCTGCTTTGCGCAATTGTGCCAACAGCCGCAGACCGGCACCTGAGTCTATCGCGTCGGCGGCGCAGCGCACACCGCCGGCAAAATCGTCTGCGCGGCCGGCGATGATCAGGGCCGCCGCCGCGTTCAACAAAACCACATCCCTCGGCGCCCCCGGCTCGCCCTCGAGGATCCGGGCAATCAGCAATGCGTTCTTCCGTGCGTCGCCGCCCGCTAAAGCGCTGAGCGGCGCCTGCGCCAAGCCGGCATCGCCTGCTTCCACGGTAAAGTTGCGTACCGTATGCTCCCGCACTTCCGCCACGTCGCTTACCCCATTCAGCGTGAGTTCATCCAGGCCATCTCGCCCGTGGACTACGAATGCGTGCCTCACGCCCAGCCGAGCCAGCGTCTCGGCCACCAGCTGAACCGCCCCCGGCGCAAAGACCCCGACAACCTGCGCCCTCGCTCCCGCAGGATTGGTGAGCGGCCCGGCAAGATTGAACACAGTGCGAAAGCCCAGAGCCCGCCGGATCGGTTGCACTCTCTTCATGGCCGGGTGCAGCGCGGGAGCGTAGAGAAACATAAAGCCGGTCTGGCGCAGGCACTCGACAGCCATCTCCGGTTCCAACTCGACCGGGATGCCCAGCGCCTCCAGCACATCGGCCGAGCCGCACTTCGATGTGAGTCCCCGGTTGCCATGCTTAGCTATCTTGGCTCCGGCCGCGGCCGCCACCAGTGCTGCGGCGGTCGAGATATTGAAGGTTCCCTGCCCATCACTTCCGGTCCCGCAAGTGTCGACCAACTGCTCCCGCTCCTGCTCACTGAGGCCCAACGGCCGGCTCATGGTCCGCATTGCCTGTACAAAGCCGGATAGCTCCTCAGCCGTGGTTCCGCGGGTGGCGATCGCGGTCAAAAGCGAGGCAATCTCGACATCGGTCGCGTCCCCTTCGAGCATTTCCCGCAGCGCCGCGGATCCCTGCTGTTGCGTCAGGGTGCCGTGCTCTTCGGCCACATGCTTGAGCAGCGCTGCCAGCTGGGACATCGTTTTCCCATCCTAGATCATCAGTGCTTTTCCTCGCACCGGCGGTTCAAGATTGAGTCCCGTAGGAACGGCTGAGAGTACAGAGCTGTCCAAATGAGCGGCCTAACGGTTCCGGACGCGTCGGTGGGAGCCCCCTGCTTCAGCAGCGGGAGCGACGCTTCAGCGTCGCGGAAAAGTCCCACTTCCATCAATTGGGCTTTTTAGAGTCTGCCTGAGAACGCGGATTCTCTTAGCCCCGGCTTCCCGTGACCCACCACCGCGGCTAAAGCCGGAGGAGAATAGTCCTACGCGAGCCGCTCGGCTTGAAAGCCGAGCTCCCCCGCATGAATGCGGGGGCTACCACCATGCAATTTGGACAAGTCTGACTTTCAGCCGTCCCTACGCGAGTAAGAGAGAGCGACCCTCTTTGCCCTCCAAGCGCAATCCCTTTAGTATGGAAGTTCTGTCCGAAGACCAAACGAATGAAAATTCACGAGTATCAGGCAAAAGACATCCTGGAGCGTTACGGCGTCGCCGTCCCCAAGGGTGAGGTGGCCAACACGCTTGAAGAAGCGCTGGATGTGGCCAAACGGCTCTTTAGCGGCGGCGCCAAGGGTGTCGTAGTCAAGGCGCAGATCCACGCCGGGGGCCGGGGCAAGGGTGGCGGCGTCAAGCTCGCCAAAACCCTGGCAGATGCAGAGGAGGACACCAAGAAGATCCTCGGCATGCAGCTGGTGACCCACCAGACGGGCCCCCAGGGCCAGAAGGTGCAGCGCGTGCTCATTGAAGAGCTGTCGCCCATCGCCCGCGAGCTCTACCTCGGCATCGTGCTCGATCGCGCCACTGCCAAGCTGGTCTTCATGGCCTCCCAGGCCGGCGGCATGGAAATCGAGGAAGTCGCCGCCAAGGACCCCGACGCAATCTTCAAGGCCTACATCGACCCCGAGGTCGGTTTCCAGCCCTACCAGGCGCGGAAACTCGCCTTCGCGCTGGGCCTCAAGCCGACCCAGATTAACGACGCGGTCAAGTTCATGACCGGCCTCTACAAAGTATTTCTCGATACCGATGCTTCCCTGCTCGAGATCAATCCCTTCATCACCACCACCGACGACCGCCTGCTCGCGCTCGACTGCAAAATCAACTTCGACGACAATGCCATCTTCCGCCACAAGGAACTGAAGGAACTGCGCGACACCGCCGAAGAGGATCCCTTGGAAGTGGAAGCCTCCAAGTACGCCCTCAATTACATCAAGCTCGACGGCAACATCGCCTGCATGGTCAACGGCGCCGGTCTGGCCATGGCGACCATGGACATCATCCAGTACGCCGGTGGCTCGCCGGCAAACTTTCTCGACGTAGGTGGCGGCGCCAACCAGCAGCAGATCGAGCACGCCTTTGAGATCCTGCTCTCCGACAAGAACGTCCAGGCGGTCTTCATCAACATCTTCGGCGGCATCCTGCGCGTCGACACCCTGGCGCAGGGCGTCGTAGAGGCGGCTAAGAAGACCAATGTCAAGGTTCCCGTGATTCTTCGCCTGGAGGGGACCAACGTGGAGCAGGGCCGGGAAATCCTCAAACAGTCAGGCCTCAACTTCATCATTGGCGAGACCATGCAGGATGCAGCCGCCAAGGCAGTCAAGGCCGCCAAAGACTACGCCGCCCAAAAAGTGAGCTAGGGCAGTGAGTACAGCACTCGAACAGCAATCCTGGAGCAATCTATGTCTGTGTTAGTGGACGAAAATACCCGGCTCATCGTGCAAGGGATAACCGGCAAGGAAGGCACCTTCCACGCCAAGGGCTGCGCCGAGTATGGGACCAAAGTAGTGGGCGGGGTGACGCCGGGCAAGGGGGGAACCGTGCATGAGGGCTGGCCGGTCTTCGACACCGTTTCCCAGGCCGTCGAAAAGACCGGCGCCAATGTCACCGTCATCTTCGTGCCTCCGCCGTTTGCCGCCGACGCCATTCTCGAAGCCGAAGACGCGGGTCTACCGCTGATTATCTGCATCACCGAGGGAATCCCCACCAACGACATGGTCAAGGTGTGGAGCGTGGTCAGCAAGTCCAAATCGCGCCTGATCGGGCCCAACTGCCCCGGCGTCATTTCTCCTGGCAAAGCCAAGGTCGGCATCATGCCGGGCCGCATCCACAAGCAGGGCAGCGTGGGCATTGTCTCCCGCTCCGGCACCCTCACCTACGAAGCCGTCTATCAGCTCACCCAGCGCGGAATCGGGCAGTCGACGGCGATCGGCATCGGCGGGGATCCCATCATCGGCACCACGCACGTCGACGCGCTCAAGCTGCTCAATGAGGATCCCGGGACCGAGTCCATCATCCTGATCGGCGAAATCGGCGGCACTGCGGAAGAAGCTGCGGCCGCCTACGTCAAGGCCCACGTCAAAAAGCCGGTCGTGGGCTTCATCGCCGGCCAGACCGCGCCTCCCGGGCGACGCATGGGCCACGCCGGGGCCATCATCTCCGGTGGCCAGGGCACCGCGGCCGACAAGATGAAAGCGCTCACAGAAGCCGGTATTCACGTGGTCCAGTCCCCTGCTGCCATCGGCGAAACATTAGCCCAGGTCATCGGGAAATAAGTATTCCATTGGGAGTATCCATGCAACGCACGTTTAGCATCATCAAGCCCGACGCGATCCGCAAGAACTATTCGGCCGCGATCCTTGCCGAAATCGAAAAGGCGGGCTTCAAAATCGTCGCCATCAAAAAGATGTTTCTCTCCAAGTCGCAGGCCGAGGGCTTCTACGCCGTGCACGCCAAGCGGCCTTTCTTCGATGCGCTCACCAGCTTCATGTCCTCCGGCTCCATCATTGCCATGGTCCTGGAGAAGGAAAATGCGATCGCCGACTTGCGCCAGCTCATGGGCGCCACCAATCCGGCCGATGCGGCCGCGGGCACCATCCGCAAGCAGTTCGCCGCAAACATTGAAGAAAATGCCATCCATGGCTCCGACGGCGAGGACACGGCGGCCTTCGAGATAGGCTACTTCTTCGCCGGGTACGAGCTGATTTAGAGTGATTTTCCGATCTCTGCAGGGATCCCTCCTGCCCTCACGTCGGGCTGCCCATCTCGGAAGTGCCTTGACATGAGGCCGCTGGCCAAGCAAACTTGCGCAGATGGGGCTTACGTTGCTAAAGCCCAACGCATCATAAGAGGTCGGCATTGGGTGGATCACCGGCTAGCAAGGTAACCTACACACTTGAGTCCTCGCTTGACAGCGTCAATCGCGTGGAGCAAACCGCAGAAGAAATGGCCAGGAAGGCCGGCCTGGAAGAAGAGGAGATCTACCGCGTCGCCATGGCGGTCCGTGAAGCAGCCGTCAATGCCGTGCTCCATGGCAACTCCTACGACCCTGAGAAGACTATTACTGCCTCGTTCGAACAGACGGCAGATTCCCTGGTGATTCGAGTCGCCGACCAGGGAAAAGGGCTGAACCCGGACACATTGCCCGATCCGCTGGCGCCCGAAAATCTGCTGCGCGGCTCAGGACGGGGTATCTTTCTTATCCGCTCTTTCATGGATGAGGTACACTTTCGTCAATTGCAGCCCGGCACTGAACTTACCCTCATCAAACATTTAGGAACCGCCCGTTCCGCAATTT
Source organism: uncultured Acidobacteriaceae bacterium (assembly GCA_963711525.1). GTDB lineage: Bacteria > Acidobacteriota > Terriglobia > Terriglobales > Acidobacteriaceae > PALSA-350. Next base: position 140,256 of record CAVQEO010000008.1, read on the forward strand.
AAGGAGGAATTTTCGTGAGCATGAAAATCAAGTCCCGTCAGGTGGACGGGATCACCATAATGGATTGCAGCGGACGTATTACCCTGGGAGAAGGCAGTGTGCAGCTGCGCGACGCCGTACGGGATCTGCTCGCCAAAGGCTCCAAGCAGATCCTGCTCAATCTGGGTGACGTCACCTATATCGACAGCTCAGGTATCGGCGAGCTGGTCAGTGCCTTTACCACCGTCCGCAATCAGGGCGGAGACCTTAAACTCCTCAATCTCACCAAAAAGGTCCACGACCTGCTGCAGATCACCAAGCTCTACACCGTTTTCGACGTCAAGGACGACGAAGCGAGCGCAGTCGCTTCCTTTGCTCGCGCCTAGAGCATTTTTGCTGATGGTATAGCCGGGAAACTGAACCCGACGCGGCCATTCCGCCGAAGAATGGCCGCACATCGCCGATCCCTCCGGACCAGCGTATTAGCAAAAATGCTTAGAATTGTCGTAGAACGGTTTCCTTTTTATTTCTAATAACGGGGGGATGCCTGCTTCGCAAGCACAGCGAAGAATGGGCGCCCCCCGTCATGCTTGATCACGGGTCTAGAAGCTGACCTTAGGCACGTTCTGAGCGCCGGGACTCGCCTGGAAATAATCGTTGTTCCGTTGGAATCCGCCTATGCCCGCCCATATGCTATTGGGGAACTGCCCGATAAATGTGTTGTAGTCCTGAATGCTCTGGTTGTAGCGCATTCTGGCCACGCTGATCCGGTTTTCCGTCCCCGCCAGTTCGTCAGAGAGCCGCTGAAAGTTCTGATTCGACTTCAGGTCAGGATAATTCTCCACCAACGCCAGCAGCCGTCCCAGCGCGCCATCGAGCTGCCCGTTAGCCTGGATGGTGGCGTGCGGATCGCCATGCGCATTCAATAGACCGGCTCTTGCATTCGCGATATCGCCGAACACGGTCGTCTCCTGCTTGGCATACCCCTTCACCGTCTCCACCAGGTTGGGAATCAGATCGGCGCGCCGCTGCAGCTGATTGTTGACTTCACCCCAGGAGGCGGTGACCGCCTCCCGCTTGGTCACCATCTGATTCTTCGCGCTTACATAGCTGCCGAATACCAGCAGCACCGCCAGGAATACCACTACCAACGCCGCGATTCCTACCCAAAGCCCGCGTCTCATCCGATCGTTCTCCTTCTCTTGCCCCAGCATTTTTCATTATCAAGCCTACCAACTCCCTGAAGCCCCACCGCCACCGGAACTTCCCCCGCCGAATCCACCAAATCCACCGCCATCGCCACCGCCAAACCCGCCGTCACCTCCGCGGCCACCCCAGCCACCGCCACCGCCGCCGCCCAGGAACATGCCAATCAGGAAACCGAGCAGGCCGGAACCACCCAAGCGCGCCAGGAGGAAAATCACCCCCAACAGGACAAGACCCAGCACCACCACTTGGCCCAGAGTGAGTGGCTGCGCCTGGCGGACAGGGGGTCCACGACGTGGCTGGGCAGTGAGTGTCACGCCGGCATCCGCCGCAATCACCCCTGCAATCTGCTGCACCGCCAGCGTAATCGCCCCGTCAAAGTTATTCTGACGGAGATACGGCACTATCTGCCGGCCGATATCGCCCACCCGGCCATCGGGCAGAATACCTTCCAGGCCATATCCCACCTCGATGCGGTACTTGCGATCATTCGTCGCGAAGATCAAGAGCAGGCCGCGGTCCGTGCCCTTCTTCCCTACCTTCCACTTGTCTTCGAGTGCAGTGGCGAAGTTCTCGATCGGTTCGCCGTCGAGTGACTTGATGGTGACCACGGCAATCTGCGCGTGGGCCTGGCGATCCACCTGCGCGCACAACGCGTTCAGAGAAGCCAGGGTCTCAGGGGATAATACGCCGGCAAAATCACTGACATAATTTGTGGGCTTGGGCAGGTCCTGCACCCGCTCTGCCGGCAAAACACTGGAGCCGGCAAGAACAAGCAGAAAGACCGCGAGCAGGCGTAGACGCATCGCCTCATTGTACTCAGACGCAGTTATGCCCGCTGCCAGCGGGGAGAAGGAGGGTCAGCGCAGCGGGCACAGGAAGACAGCCAATGGTAAGTCTACTTACTGCCCGGCATGGGTCACGTTCTGGTCCTTGGCCATCTGCTGGGCCAACTGTAGATGTTGAGCGATGACCTTGCTTCCCTGGCTGGCCGCATCCTTAACCATCTGGTCCTGCCCGGAAGAAGCTTCCATCTGGAAGTCGTTCAGATCCTGCTTGTGATCCTTGACCATGTCCTTGATATAGGCCTGATCGTATGCGGATCCCGAGAGCGCCTGAAGCTTCGCCATAGTCTTACGATCGCCCTTGGAAACCTGGTCCGGCGGCTTTACTCCGAGCTGCTCGGCAACTGGCTTCATCTGCTCATTCAGCTTGGTGTGGTCGTCGATCATCCGTTGGGCAAACTCCTTCACCTGCGGATTATTGCTTTTCTGCAGTGTCATTTGTCCCAGCTGTATCTCGGCCATGCTCCCCTGCATTGCCTTGCTTACAAACATCCTGTCCACAGGCGTGGGTTGTCCGGCCGCCTGCGGACCATTCATTTGGTCCATGCTCGGGGTCTGGCTCCCCGGGGCCTGGCCCGTGGGCGCGCCAGACCCACCGGACCCGCCGTGCATTTGAGCAAAGCCCATGCTGCCGCAGAGCAACATCGCACCCGCCAGGGCGACCGTTCTTTTGCCATAGACAATGGAAGAATTCATGGATTTACTCCTCTTTTCATGAGATGCCCTGGAGCGAAACGAGGTGCCTGAAGTCCGGCGCTTTTGACCCACCCACAACCAGTTATCCTTGAATTATCTATGACCCCGACCCAACCAATTGCTGTTCAGCCACCCACCGCCCGCCGCCAGGAAACCGAAACCACCCTCCACGGACACCGGTTGGCCGACGACTACGCGTGGCTTCGCGAGAAAGACAGCCCCGAAGTCATTGCATTCCTGGAACAGGAGAATGCCTACACCCGTGCCGTCATGAAGCCCACCGAAGAGCTGCAGGCGAAGCTCTACGCCGAAATGATCAGTCACATCAAAGAGACCGACGTCTCGGTGCCCTTCCAGTACAAGGAATATTTCTACTACTCGCGCACCGAGCAGGGTGCACAGTATCCCATTTACTGCCGCAAGCGCGGTTCCCTTCAGGCGCCCGAAGAGATCATGCTCGATATGAACCAGATGGCAGTCGGCGAAGGCTTCCTGGCATTAGGCGCCGTCTCCGTTTCCGATGACGGCAACCTGCTGGCCTACTCGACTGACACCACCGGCTTCCGGCAATACACACTCCACCTTAAAGATTTGAAAACAGGCGAAGTACTGGCCGACCAGGCCGAGCGCGTCGGCTCTGTCGTGTGGACCGGAGATAGCCGCACCCTCTTCTACACCGTTGAAGATGAGGAAACCAAACGGCAGCACCAGCTCTTCCGCCACGTCGTGGGAAGGCCGCAGGCGGAGGATGCCCTGATCTACGAAGAAGCCGACGAGCGCTTCAGCGTCGGCGCCGGCCGCACCCGCGACGGCAAGTACATCGTTCTGGAGAGTGCCAGCCACACCGCCAGCGAAGAGCAGTTCCTGCCCGCCGACGATCCCGACGGACACTGGACGCTGATCGAACCGCGGCGCGAGAACATCGAGTACTACACCGACCACCGCGATGGTCTTTGGTACATTCGCGTCAACGACACTGCCAGAACCTTCCGCATCGTCACCACCCCGGTCGCCACCCCGGGCCGCGCGCACTGGCGCGAGATCATTGCCCACCGTGAAGACGTGATGCTCGAAGATCTTGAGCTCTTTGAGTCCTTTGCCGTGCTCGTCGAGCGCTCCAACGGCTTGCCCCAAATGCGCGTCCTGTCCTTCGACCCTGAGGGTGGATTTTCCCCATCTTCGCGCCAGATCGCATTTCCTGAGCCTACCTACAGCGCCCATCCGCATGTCAACCGGGAATTTGTAACCGGCAAATTTCGCTATGGGTATCAGTCACTGGTTTCTCCCAGCTCGGTCTATGAGTACGATGTGCAGACGGATCAATCGCAGTTGCTTAAAGAGCTGGAAGTCCCGGGCGGATTCGATCGCTCGTTATACCGCTCCGAGCGTCTCTTCGCCACTGCTCCAGACGGAACCGCCATTCCGGTTTCCATCGTCTATCGCAAAGACAGGAAGGGCGAGGGTACAAACCCGCTCTACGTCTACGGCTATGGCTCTTACGGATATGCCCTGCCCGTAGGTTTCAACTCCAACCGCCTCAGCCTGCTCGATCGCGGATTCATCCTGGCGTACGCACATATCCGCGGCGGCGGCGATATGGGGAAGCCTTGGCACGATGCCGGGCGGCTGATGCAAAAGATGAACACCTTCACCGATTTCATCGCCGTGACGGAATACCTCACCGCCCATGGCTATGGCGATCCCCGCCGCGTTGCCATGGAAGGCGGCAGTGCCGGCGGCCTGTTGACGGGCGCGGTCGCCAACATGCGTCCCGACCTCTATCGCGCCGTTTTATCCCACGTGCCCTTCGTAGACGTAATGAACACCATGCTCGATCCAACCCTTCCCCTGACCATCGCCGAGTACGAAGAATGGGGAGACCCGAACCAGCCGGAGGCTTTTGCCTACATGCTGCAGTACTCGCCCTACGACAACCTGCAGCGCAAGGCTTACCCGGCGATGCTGGTGAAGACCTCCTTGCATGACAGCCAGGTGATGTACTGGGAGCCGGCCAAGTATGTGGCCAAGCTGCGGACGCTGAAGTCCGACGATCATCTCCTGCTGCTCGAGACCAACATGAGCGCAGGACACGGCGGCGCTTCCGGCCGCTATGACTATCTAAAGGAGATCGCCCTTGACTACGCATTTCTACTGCAGGAATTAGGCCAACAGTAGAGACTCCTGGCCCAAACAGAACGGCCCGCAGCAAAAGCCGCGGGCCGCCCTTGTTTGCTCCGAATGAGCTAACGCCGTTCGTGTTCCCCGCCGTTGTTGGGGTGGGATTCATTGTGCGGCTGGCTCACATTCTCATGTGGCGCCTGGTTGTATTTCGGTTGATTGTTGGCCGGCGCCTTATACCCATTGTTGGCCGGGGCCTTATACGCGTTGTTGTTGTAAGCCGGATGACTGGCATTGTTGTACGCCGGCCGGTTGGCGTTGTTGTTATAGGCCGTGTGCGTGGCCATGTTGGCGTTTGTCATCGGATGGCTTACCGCCGCCATGGAAGGCCTTCCGCCATTGACAGATGCGAAGTTGGCCCGGTTGGTGCTGGCGAAATGTTCATGGGACATCTGTTCCGACGTCGCCTGAACATGGGAGTCGTGCATGGCCGCCATCTCCTGCCCGCTAGGTCTGGCATTGATACCGCCGGGTCCATTGAAGCTGGTACGGTTGATCACCGTCGTATTGCGAATGACCGTTCTATCGACGTAGGTGTTGTGGACTATGGTCGTGTTCACGTGCATCACCGCGCTGTTATAGGCGAAGTGTCCGCCCTCCCACCGCCCGCCAATGAAGCCCACGCCGCCGTATCCGTAGCCGTAGTTGACCCCGCCGTAAAAGCCAACGTGGGGACCCCAATAACCGGCATGCCAGGCATAAAGACCGCTGCCAAAGCCCCAGTAGCCGGGAGTCCAAAGGAATCCGGGCCGGGGTGCAAGCACCCATGTTCCTGGAACCCAGAAGTAGCCCGCTTCGCCGTAGGCCCAATATCCTGGGGTCCACAAATAGCCGTCACCGGGACAAACCGGCTGGACGTACACCGGCAGCACAGGCGGGGCGATGTTGATGGAAACAAACACGCCTGCAAATGAAGAGGCGGGCACGATCGAAACCAAAAGTGCGAGAAACAGGGTACGCATAGCACGAATAGAACGCATTCGATTTCTCCTTGCTGGCTGAACCTTGCCGGCTGAGTACCGGCCCGCTCTGTACAAACGCGGTCTCCGGAAATATGTTGCCGGTAGGTAACCGTGCTGAGGGTACCGACGTTGTATGTAGGTGGGCTATACCACGTTCGCAGCAACCGCCTTGGAGAGCAGGTCGCGCGTGGCGCCAACGACGGTCAGCGGCGGTTCGAACCGCCCAGCAGCGAACCGAGCACGCCGCGCACCAGTTGCCGTCCTATCGTGCTGCCCAGGGTGCGGGCCGCGCTCTTGGCCACTGTCTCCACCAGGCTGTCCCCCCGCCGTCCGCTCGAGGAACCGCTGCCCAGCGAGGTAAGTTCGCCAAGCCAGGTAGTGGGTTTCGGCGCAGGTTGCTGAGCAGAAACGATTTGCGCAGCACGGCCCTGCAACAGCTCATAGGCCGATTCGCGATCCACCGGCTTCTCATACACTCCGGCCACCACAGAATCGCGGATGATCTGCTGCCGTTGTTCCGGCGTAATGGGGCCAATCTGGCTGCGTGGCGGGCATACCAGGGCGCGTTCCACCGCCGCCGGTGTTCCCTTTTCATCTAAAAAAGAGACCAGCGCTTCGCCCACCCCCAACTCCAGAATCACCTGCTCCACATGAACCTCGGGGTTGGCGCGAAACGTCTGTGCCGCCGCCTTGACCGCTTTCTGGTCCTTCGGAGTAAACGCCCGCACTGCATGCTGGACCCGGTTGCCAAGCTGGCCCAGGATGCCGTCGGGAACGTCGATAGGATTTTGCGTGACAAAGAAAACGCCTACTCCTTTGGACCGCACCAGGCGAACCACCTGGTGGACCTTGTCTTCAATCACTTTAGGCAGGTCGGAAAAAAGCAGGTGAGCCTCATCGAAAAAGAACACCAGCTTGGGCTTGTCCGCATCGCCCACCTCCGGTAGCCGCTCAAAAAGCTCGCTCAACAGCCACAGCAGGAAGGTGGCATAAAGCTTCGGCGAATTGATGAGTTTGTCCGCCGCCAGGATATTGACGACTCCACGGCCCTGGGCATCTGTCTGGATGAGGTCATCGAGGTTGAGCGCCGGTTCGCCTAAGAACTTGTCTCCGCCCTGCTGTTCTAAAGCCAGCAGGCCGCGCTGCATGGCTCCGACACTGGCCGCCGAAATGTTTCCGTACTGCGTCTGAAATTCCTTGGCATGCGTGGCCGCGTACTGCAGCATCGCCTGCAGGTCCTTCAGATCGAGCAGCAGCAGTCCCTGGTCATCGGCGATCTTGAACACCGCCGTCAGCACGCCCGACTGGGTTTCGTTCAGGTTCAACAAGCGGCTGAACAGCAAGGGTCCTATCTCCGACACCGTTGCTCGCACCGGATGTCCCTCCTCGCCGAAAACGTCCCAGAAAGTCACCGGGCAGCCGGCAAAGGAGAAGTCCGTCAATTTCAGCTTTTTCGCTCGATCGGCGATCTTAGGGCTCTCCACTCCCGGCTGGCTGATTCCGGAAAGATCGCCCTTCACGTCGGCGGCGAATACCGGGACGCCGATGCGGCTGAAGGCCTCGGCCATCACCTGCAGCGTTACCGTCTTGCCCGTGCCCGTCGCTCCGGCGATCAAGCCGTGACGATTCGACATGGCCGGCAGCAGGTAGAGAGGATCTTTGCTCTGCGCGATCAGCAGCGGTTCGGCCATAGAAATCTCCTGCCCTCGGCAAACCGTTGCCGAAGGAGTTCAATTCTATATTGCGTCCGCTGGCGGGGAGACTTCTTGCCGCAAAGAGCAAGCGCCCGTGAGCGTTAGGCTCACGGGCGCGCTGAAGAGCAGCCCTCCCCCAGAACTGATCCTCGAACAGAACAATAGCGGTCGCTTGCCGCGGTGGCTACATCACGCTGGTTACATAAATCGGTGACCCGTGGGTAGATTACTTTCACTCGCACGCAGGCATGGTGTTTGTGTGATACATCCTTGTGGTGCCCGCAGGCGCTCCGGCGCCGGCGGCCAAAGCTCTTGAACCCCCATGAAGCTTCTTCGCGGCTTATACGCCCTCACCATCTTCCTAAGTGCCTTTCTGCTCTTTGTCGTGGAGCCGATGGTCGCGAAACAGCTGCTCCCCACGTTGGGGGGATCCTCGGCCGTCTGGACCACCTGCCTGGTCTTCTTCTCCCTCGTGCTCTTGCTCGGTTACCTTTATGCGCATTGGCTTTCATCCAGGTTCACCCCCACCAGGCAGGCAGTGATCCACATCGTGCTGCTGACTGCTGCGCTGATGATGCTCGGCGTTCACATTAGGCCCAATCCCGCAGCGATTAGCTATCACCCCGCACTGACTGTCTTCCGCGTCCTGGCTACGGTGATCGGTTTGCCCTACCTTGCGCTCTCTGCCACCACGCCTTTGCTGAATTCCTGGTACGCCGCCGGCTTTCGAGGCCAGTCGCCCTACCGGCTCTTCGCTCTTTCCAACCTTGCTTCTCTGTTGGCGCTAGCCAGCTATCCCCTTCTCATCGAGCCGCGGCTGACCATGAGCCGGCAGACAGCCTGGTGGAGTGGCGGCTTTATGCTCTTCGCCGTGATCTGCGGAGCGATCGCCTGGCAAGGTCGCAGACGACCGCTTTCCGCTGTCCCCGTGGAGCCGGTTGGCAACCTCCCGCATGCCGCCCCAGAAGTTTTCTGGTTTGTGCTCGCCATGGGCGGCGGCATGATGCTGCTAGCGGTCACCCACCACATGAGCGAGAACATCGCCGCTATCCCCCTCTTGTGGCTGCCCCCGCTGGGTCTATATCTGCTGACCTTCATCCTCGCCTTTCAGGGTGCTTGGCAGCCTATACGCCAGTCCATGTTGCGGCTGGTGCTGGTGGCGGTAGCCTCCATGGCTTACGTGCTACGCGATATTCGCACTCAGTTCCCCATCATGGTGAGTGTGCCCCTGTTCCTGATCGCACTCTTTGTCACCTGCTTCTTTCTCCATGGAGAGCTTTATGCGCGACGTCCCGATACTTCGGGCATGACCAGGTTTTATCTCGTCGCCGCTGCGGGAAGCGCTGCCGGAACCCTGTTGGTAGGGGTGATCGCTCCCTTGGTTCTGCGCGCAAACTATGATCTCGCCTGCACCCTGGTGGTGGTGGCCTTGATCGCCTTGGCGGCAACCTGGCATGACGGTTGGGGGCTGCGCATGCTTTGGGTGGCCGGCGCAACCGCCGCCATCGTGGTGCTGAGTACGCAGATACGGCAATACGACGACGATGCAGTCGCCCTGGTGCGTAACTTTTACGGCACCCTGCGGGTGAGGGAAACCCACTTGCCGCCGCAGTCCGACACCGACCGCCAGCTTCTCAACGGAACCATCGAGCACGGGGCGGAGTGGTTCGCGCCTCAGTTTCGTGGCCAGCCCTTGACCTATTACGCCCCCAACTCCGGCCTCGGCTTGGCCATGCGCCTGTGCTGTGGATCCGGTCCCAAGCGAGTCGGAGTGATTGGCTTGGGAACGGGAACGGTCGCGGCCTACGGCAACGCTGGTGACGTGATCCGGTTTTACGAGATCAATCCGCTGGTGGAACCGCTGGCCAGGGGTTGGTTTACGTTTCTCCATGACAGTCCGGCGCAGACCAGCGTGGTGTTGGGCGATGCCCGCCTGTCCCTGGCCGTTGAGCCTCCGCAGCGCTTCAACGTGATCGTGATCGATGCCTTTTCCGGGGATGCCATCCCCGTGCATCTGTTAACCCGGGAGGCGTTGGCCCTCTATCGCCGGCATCTGCAGCCCGATGGAATTCTCGTCTTCCACGTATCCAACCAGTATGTCGATTTGGAACCGGTGGTCGCTGCGATGGCCAAGGATGCCGGGCTCCGCGCCATGTCTGTGCACTCCCACGGCGACGAGCAGAACGGCCTGTACTTCGCGGATTGGGTTCTGGTGACCGCGAACCAGGCGTTCTTGAGTCAACCAGAGGTCTTCAATAACGATTTCCCCACCCAATTGCGCCCCAACCTGCGCCTGTGGACTGACAACTACAGCAGTCTGCTTCCTCTGCTCAAGTGGTACAGCAGATAAGGTGGCGGCTTCGATGCCGCCCTCCAGAAGTAGATAGCATCCGCCGTGGACCATTTACCATTGAGGTTTAGCGCCAATCAGGAAACTTCCTACCTATGAACAATCGGTTCTATCGGAGTCTCGACGCCACGCACTCCCCTATGCATTCGATGGTCCATAAGGTCCTATTCTTAGTATTGGTCCTGTGTGCTCCGGCTGGTTTCGCACAAACAACCGCTCCGCAACCGCAGCCTCCCATAGCCACTTCCGGCACGGTCACAGGGGTGGTCGTCGATGCCACCGGAAATCCGATCCCAGGCGCGCAAATCACCAGCGGTTCAGGAGATCTACTGGCTACCACCGATGCCGACGGCAGATTCACCCTTTCCGCGGGTGCCGGCACGGTGGCCATCGAAGCCGTGCATTTTGCTCCCGCCTCGGTGACCGTCGCAGGACATGCGACGCTTCGCATCCAGCTGATTCAACCATTTGAGAACGTCACCGTCAGCGCCTACCGCTCGCCATTAAGTGGGCTCGACAGCCCAGCCAGCACCCGCGTACTGACTGCGCAAACGCTACGCCAGGCCGCCTCTTTGCCGCTGGATGATAAGCTGCGCACCGTCCCCGGATTTGAGCTCTTCCGTAGATCGAGTTCGCTGGTTGCAAATCCCACCAGCCAGGGTGTCTCCCTGCGCGGTCTTGGATCAACCTCAGCCAGTCGCTCGCTGGTGGTCTTCGATGAGGTCCCGCTGAACGATCCCTACGGAGGGTGGATCCACTGGGAAGAGCTGCCCCAACTGGACATTCAATCGGTCGAGATAGTGCGTGGGGGCGCTTCGGATCTCTATGGTTCGAGCGCGATCGGTGGCGTCATCAGCGTGGAGCCCGTCCGGCCTAAGAACTCAACCTTGCAGTTCACCACCAGCGGAGGATCGCTGAGCACGGTTGACGGAGCCCTGCTCGGCAGCTTGACTTTGGGCAAGTGGTCCGGCCTGGCAACCGGCGGAGCTGTTGCCACGGATGGCTACATCCTGACCGCGCCTGCCTACCGCGGCCCCATCGACCAGCCATCGAACGTGCATGCGCAAAACGCCCTGGTGCAGTTCGACCGTGACCTGGGCAACAGCCAACGCCTCTTTCTGCGCGGGAATGCACTCAATGAAGGCCGCCACAACGGAACCCCCATACAGAACAACAGCACCCGGCTTTGGCGTTATGTCGGGGGGGCAGATCTGACCGACTACATCATCCGCGTCTATGGCACCGCCGAACATTATAAGCAGAGATTTACCTCCATCAACGCCACACGAACTGCGGAGACTTTGACCACCAGCGCCGAAGAACCTTCCGATGAGCTGGGAGTGGCCGGCCTCTGGCATCACGCGGTCGGCACGAATCTGTTGCTGCTCGCCGGAGCAGACACGCACTACATCCGTGCGGCCAGCTACCAGACTCTTTATACCGGGAAGGGAGGTGTAAACAACACCTCCGCCAAGCAAATCCAAACCGGAGTTTACGGCGAGGTGCTGTTTACCCCTAAGAATTGGACCTTCAGCGCTTCGGCGCGGATCGACCACTACGCCAACTACGACGTCAACCAGTTCGCAACCGCGACTGGGCCTGGTTCTCAGCCATCGTTCAGCCAGACTCCTTTCGACCCGCGTTTGGGTGTGACGCGTCGCCTCACGCCATCCTTGGCATTGAGCGCCTCCGGTTTTCGCGCCTTTCGCTTTCCCAATGAAGACGAACTCTACGCCAAAACCCAGGTGGGGCAGCAAGTCACTCTTCCCAACCCGAATCTGCGCTCCGAGCGGGCTACCGGCTGGGAGACCGGCCTCCAGGCCGACCTGCATCGCTTCGGATCCAGCGTGCGCGCCAGCTATTTCTTCACCCAGGTCAATCGTCCTATTACCACTTTGACCCTCAGCACCACTGCGACATCGCAGACGCTCATGCGTGTAAACCTGGGGCAGATTGAAAGCCGCGGCGTCTCCCTCGACTACTCCGCGCGGCCGGCCCGTTGGCTCTCTGTGGCTGGAGGCTACCAATATGCGGATGCCACGGTGACCAAGTTCCAGCAGCAGCCAAACCTGGTAGGCAATTGGATTCCGGAGGTTGCCCACAATATGGCAACCGCTCAGGTCGGTTTTACTGAGCGTCGCCTGGGGCTAATCAGCTTTCAGGGACGCGTCAGCGGCCATGAATATGACGACACCGCGAACGCCTATTACATCAACGGCTACTTTCGGCTGGACGTCTATGCAACCCACGAATTCCGTCACAATCTCTCTCTCTTCGGCAGCGGAGAGAACCTCTTTGATCGAGGAATCATCGTCGGCAAAACCCCGTTGCCCACCCTGGGCACTCCCCGGGTTGCGCGCTTTGGACTGCGTTATACGTTTGGCGGCTAAAAGGGTACGGGTTTCAGCCCGTACCCTTCGGTAATCCCAACTCGCCTGCAGCTAGGCCGCCGCAACCCCAGCTTCCGCCACACTCTGGTCGTCCTTCCCCAAGCCTCCGCTGACGCCGATAGCGCCCACGACTTCTCCTCCACGCTTGATCGGAATCCCACCAGCGAAGATCATGATCTTGCCGTTGTTCGAAGCGTGGATCCCGAAGAACTGCTGGCCGGACTGCGAATTCTCGCCCAGTGACTTGGTATCCAGATCAAATGCACGCGCAGTGAAGGCCTTCTTTTGTGCGATGTCGATACTGCCGATCCAGCCGCCGTCCATTCGCTCGAACGCGACCAGGTTGCCGCCCGCATCCACCACGGCGATGTTCATCATCACGTTGATCTCATTTGCCTTTTTGGTGGCTGCCGCGATAATCTTGCGCGCCTCTTCCAGGTTAATCCCGAGTGCTTTTGCCATTACTTTTCTCCTCTTCTCATTTGTTCCGCTGTGACTCTAACACAGCCTTTTCATCCGCCGCATCACAGTACCGCAGAGGCTGAGATGCAGACTTGTCCAAATTAGATTTTTGCCGGTGTCCATCCATCCCCACCTATGCTGAGGGGAAGCGCCACCCTAAACTTTCTCTAGCGGGAAGGGCGCACCGCAGGTCCCTCGGCTTCCCCTCAGCATAGGTGGAGATGGATGGACAGAGCCCGCACAACAGCAAAAAATGCACCGAAGCGGCTTATCTCACGACCCTACTTCAGCTCTTCAAACAGCTTCTCCCCTTCGCCCGGGGCCAGGAAGCGGTTGGCCTCAACTCCATGCTGGCGGGTGTACAAGTCGTGGTAACGACCTTCGAGCGCGTACAGGGTGGAGTGCGTCCCGCGCTCCAATATCAGGCCACCCTCGACCACCAGGATCTGATCGGCCCTGCGGATAGTCGACAGCCGGTGGGCGATTACAAACGTCGTGCGCCCCTGCATCAGGTAGCTAAGGCCATTCTGAATCATCGCCTCCGATTCGGAGTCGAGCGAAGACGTCGCCTCATCGAGGATAAGGATGCGTGGATCGGCTAATATCGCCCGCGCAATGGAGAGCCGCTGACGTTGGCCGCCGGAAAGCTTGACCCCCCGCTCCCCCACAATCGTGTCGTAACCCTCAGGAAAGCGCAGGGCAAATTCGTCCACGCGGGCAATAGAGCAGGCGGAGAGAAACTGCTCCTCCGTCGCATTGGGGCGAGAGAAGACCACGTTCTCGCGGATGGTGCCATCGAACAGGAACGATTCCTGCAAGACCACGCCCAGCTGGCTGCGATAGCTATTCAGGCGCACGGTAGAAAGATCAATCCCGTCCACCAGTACCTGCCCGGAATCCGGCTTATGAAAGGCGCAGATCAGGCTGATGATGGTGGACTTGCCCGAACCAGAAGAACCCACGAGCGCGGTCACAGTCCCGGGACGGGCATGGAAAGAAATGCCGTGCAGGACGGGCTTGTCAGGCTCATAGGCAAAGCGCACATCCTCAAACCGAACATCGCCTTCAATCGGCCCCATAGCGACCGTGCGCCCGGGCTCGTCGTCTTCTTCTTTTTCCGCCAGGATTTCGCTGGTGCGGTCGAGGCCGGCGATGGCTTCCGTAAGTTGGGTACCGACATTCACCACCTGGAAGACCGGGGCAACCATAAAGGCCAGGAACATAGTGTAGGTGAAGTAGTCGCCCAGGGTGATCTTATGGGCCATCTCCTGCCGTGCCCCAAGCCACATAACGGTGGCGCCGACAATACCGAGGATGGCGGTCGCCGCCAGCGCAAGCAACGAAGTCGCGGTGAGGGAGCGGACCACGTTCTGAAAAAGCCGTTCCACGCCGCCCGCAAAGACGCCCGCTTCGCGATTTTCCGCGTGGTAGCCCTTGACCACGCGCACTCCGCCCAGGGACTCGGTCAGCCGCCCCGTAACCTCGGCGTTGATTTTGCCGCGCTCGCGGAAGATAGGACGGATCACGCCGAATGCCTTGCGCAGAACAAAGACGAAGGTAAGCACAAAGGCAAACGAGATGAGGGTGATCTCGGCGCTAATGCGCATCAGGATAAAGAAGGCGAGCACGGCGGTAAGCAGGCCCCCCACAAAATCGACCAGGCCTGTGCCGATCAGGTTGCGCACGCCTTCAACGTCGGTCATGATGCGCGACACCAGCACGCCCGTACGGGTGGCGTCGTAGAAACTGACTGAAAGCCGCCCGATATGTTGCTGGACCTGCATGCGCAGGTCGGCGATCAGCCGTTGCGCCGCTTTCGAAAGCAGTTGGGTCAGGGAAAACGAGGTAATCGCCTGGACGGCGGTCGCCAGCAGAACCGCGCCGACGATCCAGGGCAATTTCTCGGCTTGCTTTTTGACCAGGACGCCGTCGACCAGGAACTTGGTAGACGCGGGCAGAACCAGGCCGGAGACCCGGTTAATGACCATGAGCACAAACCCGAATGCCAACAGCCAACGGCGCGGCTTGACCAGGGTCCATATCTCAGGCAGCACCTTGCGCAGCGGTGGCCGTTTCTTCTTAGGTTCGGCCGTGTCCCCTCCGCTTCCCGAACGCCCACGGGCGCTCCGTTCGGCACGGATTGACATCCCCGCCCCGGCGCTGGATCGCAAGCTCACGGTAAGGGCCCTCTACACTCTAGCGCGACGTGCGGTGATAAATGAGCGCACACAGAGTAGTACATAGATGAGCATGAGGAGGGACATCGCTGCTTTTTCTTCAATGGCTGCCGGATACGGGAATAGCTTGCCCTTGAAGAGCTGCACCACGGAAACCAGGGCCGGAGCGGTAGCCAAAAATCCCAGCAGGCCTACCGTAACCGCTATGTGCATGAATAGCATGCGGCGTTTCGCCACCGGAGTCTCCGCCATGCTGCCGAAGATGATGAGGAGGATCCCAAAAGCTGCGGGAATGAGCGAGGTAGGAAACTTGTTGCCGGTAAGCACAAAGCTCGCCGCCCCAAGAATGATGAGGACAATACCGAAGAGAACAGTGATTTTCGCCATTAGCATTTTTCCTATAGGTCTAGTCCGAAAAGATGGTGTGTATGCAGCTTTTATCAAGAAAAGCTGCACCTCGCTCCTTCTAACACGTACAAAGCAATAGGAAAAATGCTTTAGGAGCGGTTATCTCCGCGAAGCTTAGATCTCATAGCAGCGCCAAAGCTCGTCCAGGTCGAGGATGAACCCTTCGACGGGACCACTTCCCTGGACCGCCTTCCCGGAAACAGCAGCTGCCTTGCGGCCAGGCTCATAGACATAGACCGTCTTTTTATAGGGATCGATCAGCCAGCCCACCGCCACGCCATTCTCCATCCAGCGCTCCATTTTCTGCCGGGCCTCCGGCAAGCTATCCGAGGCGGAAAGTAGCTCAATGATGAAATCCGGGCAGAGATAGGGAAAGCCGGTCAGATCATCCTTGGTGAATCCCTTCAGCTTCTGCGGGAGCACGTAAGCGGCGTCAGGGTTCAGCATCGAACCGTCGGGAAGAAAGAATCCTCCGCTCGAGTCGTACGTCTTGCCTCGCCGGTGGGTCTTCCACCAGGAGCGGAGCTGTCCGGTAATTTCGGCATTTCCATCGCTGGTAATTGATCCCGTGGGTGGGTGCATCAGGATCTCCCCTTCCCTGGTGCGCTCGTAGCGAAACCAGTCGTTGGAGGTGCAGAGTTCCTGGAACTGCGCATCGGTCAGCGGAGGATCGAGCACCAGCCTGCGCGGCGTTTCTGCGTCAACGGGAAGAACTGCGTGCATACGCTTGATTTTACTCTAAACAGTAGTCTTGCCTTCGACCGTCAGGATCTTGTCCAGGATCTCCTCCACGATCTTTCGCGGGGGACCCTCGGCACAGACGCGCATCAGATCGGGCGTGACTTCGAGAGTGTCCAGTTGGCTCTGCAAGAGGTCCGGATTCATGTAGTGGTTCTTGCGCTCCTTGAGGCGCTCTTCGAGCACCGCGCGCGAAACCTCGAGCAGGATGAACCGGATGTTGATCTCTGGAATCTGTGGGGTGAGCGCATCGCGGTAGCTTTGTTTCAAGGCGGAGCAGCCCAGGATGCCGCTGATCCCCGATTCATACCAACCCAGCAGCAATTGGTGCAGTGTGGTCAGCCAGGGCTTGCGATCCTCATCCGTCAACGGGATGCCGGCATGCATCTTGGCGCGGTTGGCTTCGGAGTGATAGTCGTCGGCGTCGGCGAACCGCCAGCCTGTTTCCGCAGCCAGCAGTTTGCCGACCGTGGTCTTGCCCGACCCGGTTACCCCCATGAGCACGAGTATCATAGCTTCCTTTTAATACCACGGGGCGAATGAGCGCAATGGCTATTGGGCGATAGCCTGCTTCACGTCGTCTACGACAGCAGAGGGGGTCCAGTCATTATCTGGGTACCAGCGAAAGATTTTGCCCTCGGGGGTAACAATGGCGGTCGAGAGGGAGTGAGTCAGGGTGTTGTTGGTGCCCGGGCTCACGCCCACATCAAAAAACTCCTCTACCGCATCCAGTTCCGCGGGAGGCGGAGCGGCAAAGTCCCAGTGCGAAAACCCCGTGCTGCCCGCATATGCGGTTCCGTAGCTCTTAAGTACCTGCGGTGTGTCATACGTGGGATCGAAGCTGACACTCAGCAGATGAGTTTTGTCGTACAGCCCGGGAGCGGCGGCAAGCTGCTTTTGGATGGTGGCAAAGTTGCGGCTCATCCGTATGCAGTAATCCGGCAATGGGCAGCGCGTGTAGATAAAGGTGACCAGCAATGCTTTGCCCCGAAATTGGTCGATGGCAACGGTCTTGCCGCTTTGATTCAGAAACTTGAAATCAGGAACCGCCTCCCCGTTTGTGGGGACGTTATAGACCTTGGTTGGCTTGTAGTCCGGCTTGGCTTGCGCGGTCACGTCGATCTGATCGATCACGCTTTCGGACTCTGAGATCCGCAGCCGGGCGGTAATGTGATCTCCAGGATGGAGTTCGCTGGCCACCCCGGGCTGAGCGAGCTTGTAGGGCATGGTCATTGCGCCCATTAAACCAGGAATGGCCTCGGATTCGACCGACACTACTCCTGTTGCTGCATCGGAGGCGACCACAATTCCCTTCAGCTGATAGGTCGCGGTATCGGTGGGCATTGCGGCGCGCTGCTCCTCTCCACCTGTATCCCCACTCTGGCAGCCTTCGAGCGCGCCCAAACCGAACAAGATCAAAGAGAGCCAAACAAGCCCTCTTAAAAGTCCCCGCATGTTATTGTCCTTATCGACTCCAATCGGTTCGCAGGAGTACGGCCGTAGAAGCGGAAGCTCGCCAGGACCGCTCGCCCAGCGCCAGATCATCCATGCCGGAAACCGGGGATTCGGATTGGTTGGGATACTTCGCATCCAACTCCTTCCTCGAATCAACGCTGGCCGCGGTTGGCGGACTTGGCTGCGGCCTCTCGGTGTTGAAATATCTTTTGTAGGCCTCGATCCAGTTCGACGCCATATCGCTTTGCGCCGTTGCCAGTTGGACCTTCCCCTGGCAAACCAGCTCATGGAGGTGATCTTCGAGCTGGTCCTTTACCCGGGCATTCCAGGTAGACGAGGACGGCTGCGGCCAGAGATTCTGCATACTGTCGACTCCGCCCAGCGCGGGCGTAATCAGATAGTCCAGCGCGTAGTCCTTTTTCAAGGAGGCCGAGACGCCGTATTCCTTGAAAACAGCCTGCTCCACCGAGGGACTCACCGGCGGATCATTGTCGAGATCCTGATTGCCGCACAATTCCGCGACCTGAACGGCGCGGGTGGAACCTGGCGTCAGGGTGGAACGCGGGAGTGCAATAGCTTCGGCCTTCATGGCATCAAAGCTGGATCGCGCCCGCACGATATGGCGAACAGTCCAGGTGCCCCCAACCACAAGCAGAAGTGCCAGACAGGCACTGGCCAGTTGTTGGGTCATTACGCTCCAGAACCTGGCACGCCGCGAGCTGTTAACCCGCCCGGAAGTGTCGGACAAGCGCGCCTTTAGCAAATTGCGCGAATTCCATGAAGGAGAGCTCTGTGCCTGGAATTCTCGTTCATGAAGATCGGCAAAACAGGCCGAAGCATGTTCGAGCTTTGTGAGACGCTCGCGGCATAGCTCGCATTGCGCAACGTGCTCGCGCACCGTGCTTGCCCGGCGCCTTGGCAGCTCCTGGTCAGAGAAGAGAAGAAGCTCTTCGTCCGATAGATGGGCCTGGTTGCCTTGCATCACTTACTCCCAGTCGCCCGGATTATACGCGCGAGCGATCGAGACAACGACAATGAGACTCCACCCACCGATACGCCGAGCACATCGGCAATCTGACGGTACTTCAATCCCTCAGCGCGCAGATACAGGCAGCGCTGGTCTTGCTCCGGAAGAGCCTCGAAGACGGCCCGCAGGCGCTGCTGCGTCTGGCTGAACGACAACTCCTCCTCAGCATTGGGCCCCTCGCAGGGATGCTGCGCCAGGGTGTTCTCGTCGACAAGCGTACGCTCAAACGCCTGCTTCGCGACCCGCCGCTTCAAAGCCAGGTTATGGGCCACGCGAAAGAGCCAGCCATTGAGATTCGAGCGAGGGCGGCCCAGTTCTAAATGGCGGAATAGTGACAAAAACGTCTCCTGGACGATATCTTCGGCATCGTGAAACGGCAGACCGAAGGCGACTACGTAACTGAGAACGCGCCCTTGGAACTGATCAAAGAGACGAATGACCAATGACTCCAATTCCGAGTGGGCCCGCGGCTGTTCGGCTATCGAAGCCGGAGCCGGCAGAAGGCCCGGGTCTTCAGAAGGCAGCGCGATCGGCTTTTGAGTGGTCTCCATCATTTCCCGGCGTTACTCAACTGACATCTACCTTTCTTGATTATCACAGTCCACTCTAAAAGTGAAAACGGTAACGAACCTCCCCATAAATCTGCCGTGGATCGTCATAGTGAAACCCTCCAAACGTGAGGCTGTTGTCCAATATCGTGCGCCTATTGCCGATATTCGTCGTTTGCACAGAAACCGAGAAGTTCTCGCCAAATTCCTTACCCAATGCGAGGTCCGCCCAGGTGTGTCCCGGCAGGTAGGCCCCGGTATACGGCGACGGCGGATCCTGATAGCCGTTGGAGAAACCCGAGCCGTAGTAGATGTTGAAGGACGCATACACGCGGTAGGGAAGATTCCCGTTCATGCCCGCGTTCAGGGTGTTGCGCTGGTCGTGATCCAGTGCCGAATATCCTGGCGCCACCGCGCACGCGGGTGAATCGGGCGGATAGCAAATCAGGCCCCCCGTGATGGGCCCGATCTGCTGCGCAAGCTGGTTGGAGTACGCCAGATGAAACTGGCCGTAGTGCCATAGGGGGGGTGAGCGGAGCGTAAGCTCCCAACCTTGAATGAGCGCTCCCTGCACGGTAACGGGGATGAAGATACTCGATTCGCCAATGTTGCTGTGATCGAGAAAGTTGTTCGCGCGAGTTTCAAATGTATCAGCGTCCAGCAGCCATCCGCGCCACGGTATCTGCACCCCGAATTGATGCTCTTCATCGCGCTCGCCTTTCAACGGAACGAAACTGGTGTTGCTGCCGTTCGCATATTGCAGGGCTGGGCCGGAAACGCTGGTAAGAGGCGGCGGTTGATAGAAGTGTCCATAAAACCCGCGGAAGACCCATTTGAGCTTGGGAATAAGAACAGCGGCGCCCACCCGCGGATAGGTAGCGCTCTCCGAGAGGGCGCCTTGAAAATTCGATTGCCGAAGGCCGCCCGTCAGCGTAAGCCAGGTAGTGGGTTTGTAACTGTCTTGGACATAGAACTCTTCCACTCCGCCGCTCTGTTGTTCCGGCTGGGTGAAGTTGTCGCTACTGCCGTCGTTGAAAACAACGCCGAAAACGTCATGTTCGTGCTGGCCGTAGGCATAAAACCCTGCGCTCAGCGAGTTCTTCGCAATCAACGTTGAAATCGATGTCTGTACCCCGCCATAGTTTCCTGTTTGATTGGAGCTGGTAGCCGTAGGCAGATCCTCGAGACTCGGATCATACTTCGCATCGTTGTAGTGGTAGAAGGGTGACACCTGTAGCAGCGTAGAAGTGTTGAAGTTGTGTACCCAGGTGAGCGCAGCGTAACTATCCGTCTCATGTTCCCCATCGCGCAGGCCGCTCGAATCATAGAGCTGATTTTGCCAGTCGTCGGGATCGGGATCGTACGGTATCTGGTAGTAGTCCGTGCGCAGCTGGGTCACCAGGCGCAGCTGGTTGGCCTGGTCATGGTTGTAGATCAACGAAGCAAACCCGCCATAGCCGTTGCTCGCATTGTGAACCGGCGTCTCAATCGGCGGTTGCAGTCCATAATTGCTGCGATTGCCATTGACGCTGGTGTACCAGGCGAACTTTTGCGAATGGTCCCCCAGGCTGAGCTGGTCGTTGGTCTGGTAGAAATTGCCCAGCGCGAGCACCAGCTCTCCCTGACGATTACGCTCGAAGCCAGTGCGCGGCACCACATCGAAGATGCCATAGGTGCGGTCTCCCAGGCTGGCGTTATAGCTGCCGCGGTTCGCCTCCAGATAATCGATATCCTTGGGATCGATCTGGGGAGCGATGTTGCTGGCGATATTCGTGTTGGGAATATTCACCCCATCGATCATCCAGCTCAGCTCATGTCCGCCTCGCATGTGCAACATGTCGTGCGTCATGTAAGCACCCGGCACGTAGTCGGTAATCATCGCCATGCTGTTGGTCCGGCTCGCTCCTGGAGTTCGAGCAATATCCTGGCGGCTAATCAACGTGGTCGGGGTGCTGCTATCCACATTAGTCCCGGAGGTGGTCGTGGTCACCGTGACCGACTGCTGTACCGCGGCAACCTCGAGTTCGAAGTGCAAGACCGGTGAAGTATTTGAAGCAACCGTAAGGGTCTCTTTCTCCGTATTGAAACCGGACTGGGCCGCGGTAATGATGTAAACCCCGGCAGGAACTGCAGAGAAGCTGAATTCGCCGTTGGCATTGGTCTTTTCGTTTTCGACCAAATCGGAGTCGGCTGCGTGCAGCGTAACCGCCGCGCCCGCAATGGGGCGATGACCGGGGTCGTGGACGACTCCACGGACGGCCGTCAACTCTGTCGCCTGCGCTACTGGCAGGCACACGACGGCGCCGACGGTGACGACAAATCCGTACAAGAAACGAACGAGCATTTCTCTCTCCGTAAGTTGCGTAAGGGAGACGAAACTTTAGATTTTGAGGATGGGACTGTTTAAACGGAGAAGGAAGAAGGAGGTCCGCGGGGAGCGGAGCGGCGGTGCATGCGCGTTGCGACGGCATCCGCAATCGCCTGCCGCTCGACGTCAGCGGCGGCAAGACCGAATCTGGCGCGGGAGGTGAAATCCGTAGAGACGGTAACCGTGGTGGTGGCGCGAAGGCTCTGACCAAACGGGCAAGCTGCCTGGCGCAGCGTGGGCCCTGCGTCGGAGGCCGCACCGCGTAGAGCACCCATGATGCAGGAATGCGCGCCATGGGCGCGGCAGCAGATGGGCAGTAACTGCTGCGGCGCGGCGAGCGCGATCACCGTCGCCGAAGGCAACAACGTTCCGAAAACCCACAGCAACAAGAGTGCTGCGATCCGCCGCATAACTGTGAGTGTACAGCAGCGGCAGCCGTGGTGTTGGACGTGTCCTCGACGGATCCTGGAATGTTTGGCTCTGTATCAGGGCACAACTTTAGTCGGGCCGTACAAGGCCCAGCAGATGAGGGCTTTACAGGCTGCAGAAAAACTCATGTTTTGTGTCAGGGCACGACTTTAGTCGTGCCGTAAACGATGGTACGGACCGGGCAAGTAGGTAACACAAAGGACCGGGCAAGTGGGTAACACTTTTCGTCCAGAGCGTAGGGCAGGTACAAGAGAGCATGCCCTGGAAAGTGATGGATGTGGTGGACGAGAGGACGCGGTTTGTCTTGGAGTACGACAGCGGAAGTTTCACGATGGCGGAGCTATGCCGGATCTACGGCATAGCACGCAAGACCGGCTACGTTTGGGTAGATCGCTATGAGGGGGAGGGATTAGCTGGATTGAAGGACCGCCGCTATGGAGCTGGTAATCATCCCAACCAGACCGATTGTGGGATCGAGGAGCAGGTTTTGCGACTGAAGCAGGCGCATCCGAGTTGGGGAGCCAAGAAGCTACGGGCCCGTCTTATGGCGACGAAAAGCGGTGTCCATTGGCCAGTGGTGAGCACTTTTGGAGAGATCTTGCGGCGGGCAGGTTTGAGCACACCCCAGCGCAAACGGTTGCGGATTCCTTTGTATACCAAGCCGATTGAGGAGGTAGAAAAGGCCAACCAGATATGGTGTGCAGACTTCAAGGGCTGGTTTCGGACGGGCAAGGGAGAGCGGATTGATCCGTTGACGATGACGGATGCGCACAGCCGCTATTTGCTGCGGTGTCAAAGCGTGGAGAAGACCAATACCGAGCAGGTGCAAGCCATCTTTGCGGCAGCCTTTCGAGAATACGGCCTGCCGCAGAGGATCAGAACCGATAACGGCGCTCCGTTTGCCTCCCGAGCCATCGCTGGCATTTCGCGTTTATCGATCTGCTGGATGAAGCTGGGCATCGCGCCGGAGCGGATCAAGCCAGGTCATCCGGAGCAGAATGGTCGTCACGAGCGCATGCATCGGACGTTGAAGGCGGAGACGGCGAAACCGCCGGCGGCCGACCGCAGAGCGCAACAAAAGGCTTTTGATCGGTTCCGTCAACAATTCAACGAGGAACGTCCACACGAGGCGCTCGAGCTGAAGACACCGGCCTCTTGCTACCAGAGTTCGTCGCGTATCTACCCGGATCGAATTCCTGAACCGGAATACGACAGCAACATCAAGCCCAAGCGGGTTTATCCGGATGGAACCTTCTTCTGGAAAGGCACACAGATCTTTATCAGCAAGTCCCTAGGCGGAGAATCCATTGGCATGGAGCCGATCGACGATCGCTACTGGGACGTTCAATTTGCAACCTTCCCCTTGGCGCGATTCGATAGCCATAAGCTCGTTTTGCAAACGATGCCGGCCATAGAGGAAGTGAACAGCTGTGGAAATGCCGGCGCTATGGAAAGAGAGGAAAAGTAAAAAGCCCTTTCCCCCTCTTCCCACACCGCCTTGGAAAGCTCGCAAACAACCGCGAGCTTCCCACATTCCCACAGCTTCGGCGGCGACTTGGATTTCCTTTTTTCTCCAAGCTCGTTTAACTTCAACTTCGACGAAAGTGTTACCTACATGCCCGGTACCTTCTGTTACCGACATCCCCGGTCGCACACGATTGAGAATACGTCGGGCTTTACAGGCTGCGGAAAAACTCTGGTGCCGGGTGGGAGCCCGGACTTTAGTCCGGGGAAGCGGGTTTTCAAACCCGCTTAAAACGCTCGGGCAACAAAATTTGGGGCTTTAGCCCTGGTGGCAGGCTGCTTATCAAGCGGTTGCCGACTTTTTCCGCACCCTCTTTAGCCCCTGAGGTATTGCTTTCCTACCCGGCGCAGCGTTTTTCCGCAGCCTGTTTTTAGCCCCTGAGGCTCTCCCTAAAAAAACACTGAACAAAACAGCCTCAGCCGGAATATTCAAGTGTAGGGAGCGCGGGCTTCCGTGTAGCCAATCCAACCAGGTGACAAGTGAAAACGAAAAGCTCCCTGATAATCGCCGTATTTCTGTGGGCTCTTCCCGTCTTTGCGCAAAGCACCACTGGGGAATTGCGTTTAACCGTCACGGATCCCACCGGATTGGCCGTGAAGAGCACGGTCGAACTTGTCAGCCAAGGCAATGAGTACGACCAAACATTCACTACGGATGACCAGGGCAAACTGGACTTCAAGCGGCTGCCCTACGGAATCTACCGGGCGCAGATCGTCGCCAAAGGATTTGCTGAGGTTTCCGAACCGGTGGAGATACGGTCCGCGCTGCCCGTGGATCGCACGATTAAGCTGCAAGTGGCTTCCGTTTCCGAGTCGGTGAAGGTCACCGGCACCAACACCAACACATTGATCGATCCGTATCGTGCAGGCTCGGTCAATGAGATAGGTGCGGACCAGATTCAGGATCGATTGACCGCGATCCCCGGCCGCTCCATCCAAGACCTGGTAAACTCACAACCCGGCTGGCTCTATGAAGGCAATGCCGTTCTGCACCCGCGCGGATCGGAATACCAGACACAATTTGTCGTGGACGGCATACCGCTCACCGACAACCGTTCGCCTAGCTTTGGCCCGGAGCCGGCCAAAGCCGATGACGTCGAATCCATCAAGATTTATACCGCCGGCATTCCCGCGGAATATGGCAGGAAAATGGGCGGCGTGGTCGAGATCAATACTCTCAGAAACACTGATCCTGGACTTCACGGAACACTCACTCTCTTCGGCGGCAGCTATGATACGGGCTCGGCCGGCACCCAGGATCAATACACCTCGGGGAAGAATACGTTTGGCGTGAGCGCCTCCGGCAACATGACCAGCCACTACCTCAGCCCCGTGGTCCCCGAAAATTACACCAACACCGGCACGACTGCCAACTTTTCGGGAAGCTATGAGCGCGATCTGACGCAGAAAGACCGCCTCACCTTGATTGTCCGCCATGAACTCGCCCGCTATCAGATTCCCAACGAGCTGGTGCAGCAGAATGGGGCATATTTGCCAAACTCCGACAACGACACCGGCTGTCCTTCCGTTCCCCCGGACGAGGAGCCGGACGATTGCGTATTCATTCCCGGGGGGCAGCTGCAGACTGGCGGCAATTTTGAAACGATGGGCACCGCTTCGTACCAGCACATCTTCTCGTCTGACGCGATCGGGTGGCTGCGTTTCATGGCGCGCGACAACAACAATGACTTTCAGTCGAATGCGGCGTCCTGGCCTCTCAATGCAACCCAGCACAACGAATTCAAGGAGGTTTACTTCAACGGAAGCTTCTCCCTCCATCGTGGAAGACACGAAATCAAAGCAGGGGTCGAATCCGACAATATTTTCCTGCACGAAAACACCAACTACGTGATGCCCTACTGCGAAGACATTAACAACCCTCAATGCCCTATAGCTTTGGGCATCTTCGACACGGGAGCGACAACCTTTGCCTTTACCGGTCAGCGTCCGGATCTCGAACAAGCCGCCTATGTCCAGGACCTGATCCGCCTTGGCAACTGGACAGTCAACGCCGGCGTGCGATGGGACCACTACCAATTGCTGGTGAACCAAAACGCGGTAGAGCCCCGGTTCGCCGCCTCGCGCTACTTTCCCACGCTCGGCCTGGTTGTTCATGCATCGTTTGACCGCATCTTCCAGACCCCCTCCTTCGAAAACATACTTTTGGGCAGCTCTCCGCAGGCGGAGTCTATAGACACCAGCGTGCCCGCAGTGCTACTGCCGGTCCAGCCTTCTCATGGGGACTACTATGAATTAGGCGCAACGCAAGCACTCCTGGGCAAAGTCCGGGTGGACACGAATGTGTTCCGCCGCGACGTGAATAACTATGCCGACGACTCTCAACTCCTGAGTACCGGGATAAGCTTCCCCATCGCCTTCAGGACAGCCATCCTCTATGGTGCGGAAGGTAAGATCGAAGTTCCGCATTGGGGGCCGTTTTCGGGCTTCGTCAGCTACTCCTACATAGTGGGCAATGTCTTTAATCCGGTAACCGGCGGTTTGCTTCTTGGGGATGATGCCGCCGCCGCGGTGACCCAGCTTACCGGTCATTCTCCCGATTCGCAGGACCAGCGCCACACGCTTCGCTCGCGCGCGCGTTATCAGATCGCCCCGCGCCTGTGGATGGCCTTGGGAGCCGACTACAACAGCGGCCTGCCGTTCGAAGCGGATTTGACGCCCCAGCAATATGCGACAGAATACGGCCAGGTGGTGATCAATCACCTCAATTTCAATCGCCAGCGCATCAGCCCTTACTTCACGCAAAATCTTTCCGTAGGAGCCGATATTTTCAAGCGTGAAAAACGCACGTTGCGCTTCCAGGGCGATATCGCAAACGTGAGTAACACGCTCGAACTCATCGACTTCGGAGGTTTATTCTCCGGCAACGCAATTGGCCCGGGCCGTCAATATACCTTCCGCATGGTAGCGACCTTCTAGGAGCTGCGCCGGTTCTGCGTGATAACACGAAGCCAAACAGCAAATCGGAAACAGGCCCGTATCCGCCGCAAAACATGGGTGCCCCATTCAAGCCTGGTTTTGGCTTGAGTGGGATTCCACGCTCTTTCCCTCCGGCTTTCGATTCATCCGACACACTTAGCGATCAAAATCAGTGGTATCCCACTCAAGCCAAAACCAGGCTTGAATGGGGCACCCATGTTTTGCGGCGGATACGGGCCTGTTTCTCACGGAGACTCTCTAGCTCCTGCGGGAGCGCCTTCCCCTTCAAGTTCCACGACCAACCAAAAGCCGCCGGTCCCCCTTTGCGGTATAAAACAAGGATGCAACTGCCCCCGGTAATCGCCGCAGCAATCGACGCCGGCGACACCGTAATCGCATCAAGCGCCCGCGCCGCGCGCGCCCTGCGGCGGCTGCACGGCGAGGCACAACGCAGTCAGGGGCTCGAAGCCTGGCAATCCGCCGACATACTTGACTGGGATAGCTGGTTGCACCGCTCGTGGCAGAAACAACTGCGCTCGGGCAACGAAACCCGCCTCCTGCTCACGACCCTGCAGGAGGAACAGCTCTGGGTGCAATTAGTGAAACCCAGTATCGAAGGGCGTCGACTGATCTCCGTGGCGGGCGTCGCGGAGCTCGCACAGCAAGCCTATGCCCTGCTCTGTGCCTACGGCGCGCTCGACTTCCTCCACGGGGACCGGCTGGGTGGTCCGGACGTCGAAAGCTTTCGCGCGTGGGCGCGGGACTTCGAGCGCACCTGCCGCAAAGAGGAGTGGCTGAGCCGAAGCATGTTGCCGCTGGTATTGCAGCAAGCCGTGGTCACCGGCCAAGTGGAGGCAACCGCCCGCCTGGCGCTGACCGGCTTCGATCGCATCACGCCCGCGCAGCAACAACTGATCGAAGCTTTTCGCGGGCGCGGCCACGACGTCCAACTAGCCGCACCAAGCGAAGTCTCTGCGGCAGAGACAACCTTGCTCGTCGAAGCTGTCGATAAACGAGACGAGATCAAGACCTGTGCCTTCTGGGTGCGGCAGCAGTTGGCAGCAGGCCCAACACCACGCATTGCGATCGTGGTGCCCAACGTCTCCACCGTGCGTCCCGAGATCGAGAGGATCTTCCGTCAGGTACTCGCGCCCGAGTCAGTTGCTATCGGAAAGCACGACCTGCCCCTGCCCTTCGAATTTTCTCTTGGCGTTCCTCTGGCCGACGTACCGATGGCACGTAGTGCCCTCTTGCTGTTGCGTTGGATGAACGCAGCGCTCTTGCAAGACCAGATAAGCTGGCTGCTGCTCTCCGGTTTTTTTCACCAGCAGCCGGACGAACTGCTCCCTGTTGCAGAATTCGATGTCAAGTCCCGGCGCCAGTCGATGACACAGCCGGAACAGGATCTGGAAACCTTCCTGCAGTCTGCTAACCCGCCCGACAAACTGCGCCGCAGTTTGCAGGCTGGGCGTCGTCTGCTCCCTCAAAACGCCTTGTTGAATTTTGCCCAGTGGGTCGATGTGGCCGAGCGGATTCTGGAGGCCGTCCATTGGCCTGGAGCGCATCCTCTGCAAAGCGAAGACTTTCAGGTTCAGGCCCGGTGGTCGCAGTTGCTGGACAGCGTGGCCGCACTGGCCTTCGATGGCCGCAGAACCCGCTACTCTGAATTTCTCGAGGTGCTCGAGCGGCAGGCTGGGCAGACAATCTTCGCGCCCGAGTCGCGGGATGCGGCCGTCCAGGTCCTGGGACCGTTCGAAGCAGCGGGTCTCACCTTCGACGCGCTGTGGTTTCTCGGTGCCGACGACGCCAGTTGGCCGGCGGTCGCGCGCCCCCATCCTTTTCTTACCCGGTCATTGCAGCGTGCCCACAACATGCCGCACGCGGAGAGCACTGCAGACTGGAAGCTCGCCCAGCAGGTGACCGCTCGGCTCGAAAGCAGCGCAGCCAGGTGCGTCTTCAGCTATCCGTCGCAGAATCCCGAAGGCGTTTGCCGCCCATCGACGCTGGTGAGCTCTGTCAAACCAAAGACGCAAGCGAAACCGTTGCGCATCTCGATCGGAGCCGATGAAGACCTGGCAGCAGATGAAGCATGGGCTGCCCTGGAGCCGGAAGAGGAGCAAGCAGCGATCCTGAGCTGGCCAACGGAGCTAAGTGCCGGAGGCGCCGAAATACTCCGCAGCCAGGCAGCCTGCCCATTCCAATCCTTCGCCACCAGGCGGTTGGGCGCCAGGCCGATGGACTCCACCGACTGGGGATTGGAACCTCGCGATCGCGGCACGGTAGTGCACAAAGTCCTGGAGGACCTGTGGGCAGAGCTGAAGACGCGCGATGTCCTTAAAGCCTGCACCGAAGATCGCCTGCACGCCATCGTTGAGCAGCACGTTGCGGCAACATTGCAAAGATACCGGGGCCGTGCACCAAAGCACAGCTGGACCCAGGCATATCTCAATGCGGAACAGGAGCGCATAGTCTCTCTGATCGAAGAGTGGTTGGGCTACGAAGCCAAGCGGGCGGATTTTGTTGTCGAAGCCGGTGAAGAGAAGCTGGCGGCAGCGGTGGGAGATCTAAAACTGCAAGTGCGTGTGGATCGTATCGACGCAGTCGCCGGCGGCCGCGTCATCATCGACTACAAGACAGGTTTGCTCAATGGAGTTTCCTGGGACGGTCCGCGGCCAGACGAGCCGCAACTGCCTCTCTACGCGGGCTTCGGGCAGATCGACAATCTTAAGGGCGTTTTACTGGGAAGAGTCCGCGAGGACATGGTGAAATTCATCGGCCGCGTGGAGGACGCCAGTATCGTTATGCCGGGCGATGCCAAGTTGTCCAGGCCGCCTTACAGTGCCGGCATGCTGCGGGACTGGCAGCATGTTTTAACCGACCTGGCGCAACAATTCCTTAATGGCGAAGCGCAGGTCGACCCTAAGCAGTATCCCAAAACCTGCGAATTTTGCGACCTTTCCGGACTATGCCGGATTGCCGAGAGCGATCCCGCCGCTGCCGGCGACGAAGTGGATGAAACCGATGACTGAACTGCTGTTGCAGCCGGTCGATGAGAGCGCCCGCGCTCAGACACTCGAGACCCGCCAATCCTTTCTCGTCCAGGCCCCCGCAGGTTCGGGCAAGACCGAGCTGCTGACTCGACGCCTGCTGAAGCTGCTTGCGGAAGTGGACGAGCCGGAACAGATTCTAGCCATCACCTTCACTCTTGCCGCAACTGCCGAGATGCGGCAACGTGTGCTTACCAGACTGCACACCGCGCGGGATACAGGCGAGACCAGTGACGAGCTCCTGGAAATCAAGCTGGCGCGCCGCGCCCTGGAGAACGACGCTCGCCGGGGATGGAATCTTTTGCAACAGCCAGAGCGGCTTAATATTCGAACCATCGACGCGGTTTGCCTGGACATTGCGCATGAAACTCCCCTGCTCTCGCGGCTTGGTGGATCGCTCTCCCCTACAGACAAACCACAGCCGCTATATACCCTCGCGGCTCGCCGTACACTGGCCCGGCTAGGTGACGAGGAGCCGCTATCGAGTGCCCTGACCGCCCTGCTGCAATTGCGCGCCACTAGTCTCCCCGATTGCCAGAAATTGATCGCTGAGATGCTCGACAAACGCGACCAGTGGGGCCGCGTGCTCCCGCTCGGCCAGGCAACGATCGATTGGCCGACGGTACGCGCAGCCCTCGAAGCACCCCTGCGTCGAACCTATCAGGAGGCCATCCACAAAGCACAGTCACTGTTCGCGCGTCATCCCGAACTCGCAAAAGAGCTGCTGGACGTTCTGAGCCATGCGTGCGGCAACGTAGATCCGGATTCCTGGTTGATGGCGCTCAAGCATGTCACCGGCATATGCCACCTCACCGATCACCGGCAGTGGAGCTGCCTATGCGATTTTCTGCTCACGAAACAGGATGAATGGCGTGCCAACGTTCCCAGCGGAATAGGATTTCCCACTGGCAAAGAAGGGGCCGCTCCCAGAGCGCGCTACAAAGCCATCCTCGCCAGCCTCGACGCTAACCCACAGTTTCTCGCCATGTTCTGTGAGTTGCGCGCCCTACCTCCCCAACAGTACACAGAAGAAGACTCGCAAATGCTGCAGCACATGCTCATCATCCTGCGCTATGCAGTTGCGGAGCTGCGGCTGGTTTTCGCCGAGCGCGGGGTGGTGGACTTTGTCGAACTAGGTCTCGCCGCGCGGCAGGTCTTGCTTGACGACGAGGGCCAGTTGAGCGAATCGGCAGACGTCTTTGCCACACGGTGGCCTCATCTGCTGGTGGACGAGTTCCAGGATACCTCGCGCAGCCAGTACGAGCTGTTCACCCTGATTGCGGGCGCGTGGGAGTCCGAAGGTCGAGGCACCTGCTTCCTGGTCGGCGATCCAATGCAATCGATCTATATGTTTCGGCAAGCAGAGGTAGAGCTCTTCGAACGCACCCGGCGCTACGGCCTGGGCGAAGGAACGGCTGCAGTGCAATTGACACCTTTGCAGT
Source organism: uncultured Acidobacteriaceae bacterium (assembly GCA_963711525.1). GTDB lineage: Bacteria > Acidobacteriota > Terriglobia > Terriglobales > Acidobacteriaceae > PALSA-350. The sequence continues at coordinate 171,118 of CAVQEO010000008.1, forward strand.
TGCAGACAAACTTTCGCTCTCACGCCGGGCTCGTAGACCGCCTCAACGAGATCTTTGTCCAGGTCTTCGGAACTCCGGCCGGCCAGCAATACCAGGTAACCTTTTCCCCGTCCACCGCCCATTGCCCCGCGCCACGCGGCACCCTGGGCGTGAAGGTGTGGCCCTTCTTCCGCACTTCCAGGCCGAACGCTGAGGAAAAACGAGCGGTGGATGATGCGGAAGCCAGGCAGGTTGTCAGCATTATCCAGGAACACTGGCCTACGGTAGAAGCAGCCAGGCGCAAGGGCGGCGAGTTCCGCATTGCCGTCCTGGTGCGCGCGCGCACCCACCTGGGGCTGATCGCGCGGAGACTTCGCAAGGCAGAGATTCCCTTCCGCGCGGTAGAGATTGAGCAGCTGGGCGAACGCCAGGAAGTAAAGGACCTTACCGCGCTTACACGTGCGCTCATGCATCCTATGGATCGCATCGCTTGGCTCACTGTACTTCGTGCGCCCTGGTGCGGCCTTACCCTCAGGGACCTGCATACCCTAGGCGGTAGCGACATCAAAGATTATTCCCCGCCCTCGATGCTCACCTTGCTGCGCGAGCGGACGCCGTTGCTAAGTGAAGACGGACAGCAAAGGGCCGCCCGCGTGCTTGCGGTGCTGGAAGATGCGTTGTGCGGCAAGCATCGCCAAGCATCTCTGGCCCGATGGGTAGAACGTACCTGGATGACCCTCGGGGGACGAGCCTGCGTAGACCGCGCGGATTACGCCAATGTCCATGCCTTTTTCACCATGCTCGAGCAGCTGGGCCCGGAAGCCGCCGGTCTCGAGGACCAGATTGCCGAGCTTTGCGCCCAGCCCGACCCGGCTGCGAACGAACGCTGCGGTGTGCAGCTGATGACGATCCATAAGGCGAAAGGGCTGGGCTTTGACGTCGTGCTTGTGCCTGGCCTGGGACGCGGGACCCGGACCGAATCGCAACCGCTGGTTCGGTGGCTGGAACAGACCAGGTTGGTTGGCCCCGAGGAGCACGAGGAGCGCGAGTTTGTGGTTGCTCCCATCGGGCGCAACGGGAAACAGGATGGCATCTATGCATGGATCGGCGACCTGCAAGGCCGGCGGGAGGATGATGAGGCCAAGCGCCTGCTCTACGTGGCGGCCACGCGGGCCCGCAAGGAGCTGCATCTGCTGGGGACTGCCGTCACCAAGGTCAATAATGAGTTAACCCACGGAGATAAGCACAGTCTGCTGGGCATCGCGTGGGCGGCGCTCAAAGGCGACTTCGAAAAAGCTCATGCTGAACCAGAGCAGGCAGACGCTGCGCCGCGACAAGAGGAGTTTGCCTTTCCGCCCGCGTTTCCAACGATTAAATTACGCCGCTTGCCCGCGGACTGGAAGCGGTCGGCGTATGCCGCCGCACCACCAGCTCAGGAAACAAGTCAGGAGATCATCGAACATCCGCGCGGCTCTCTGGCTGTTCGCGCTTTCGGCACCGTTGTCCACGCGCTGTTGGAGGATCTTGCGAAGCTTCCGGGCATCGACGCCGCGGGGGACGTGGTAGCCGGCTGGCGCGCGCGCGCGTTGGCCATCCTGCGCTCGAGCGGGCTGCCTCGAGCGGAGGCCGAGCCGCTGTCAGGAGAAGTAGTGCGGGCTCTCGAAGCTGTGCTTCGCGATCCCACAGGACGCTGGATCTTAGGAGCGCGGGCCGGCGCGAAGAACGAAATCTCCTGGTCAACCTGGGCGGGCGAAGTCGTGCAAACGCTTCGTGGCGATCGCATCTTTCACGCTGGAGCAAAACCCGGTTCGGCGGAAGAGACCCACCTATGGATCGTCGACTACAAGACCGCCCGCCATGGCGCGTCCGGGATCGATGCATTTCTCGCCGGGGAGAAGGAAAAATACGCGCGCCAACTGGAGTCGTATGCCGAGATGATGCGCAAGGTACAGGGAAATGATTTGCCCCTGCGCATGGCCCTTTACTTCCCCCTGCTGACCAGGTTGGTGTGGTGGTAGAAATAAATTTTTGCTTTGGGCTAACCCATTTCCCCTCCAAAATGTATCTAAATAAGTAGCCGAATTAAGCCTGCAATCCTTGTTGGGAAGGCAAAAGAAGACTTATCTCTCTTTTCTCTCATATAGTGCTATTTTTTTTTGGCAAAGCAGCAGTGGACCAAAGCCGCCCGTTTCAACAAAAAACGGTGGGTTAGCAGACTCAGTGCGCATACTGCGCTTATTGCGCACACTTTTTTCACGGCGAGGTAGGGTAGGTCCGGGCTGAACAGGTTCTTAGGCCTAAAGAGTCTGCGTGAGAACTCGAAATAAACAGCAAACCTGAACCAGGCCCGTAGGGCCGGGAGCCAAACGTCAGCCCAGCCCGGAAGGGCTGGGACAGATCCAATACCATTTGAGCGCCAGAGGCGCGGCACCCGCGGATTGCAGGTAGTGCCGCACCTCCGGCGCTCCGCAACTTTCACATCCGCCTCCCAGCCCTTCCGGGCTGGGCTGACGTTTGGCTCCCGGCCCTACGGGCCTGGTTCTAATTTGCAATTTGCTTTCGAGTTCTCAGGCGGACTCTTAAGGCCCTGAGGTACGGCTACTTAGTAGTAGAGGTACTTCCGCCACTTATGGTCGGAGTGGCCGATCATGCGCATGATGTGTCGGCTGGTGTGCAGCGAGAAGGGGCGAGGCTCACGCATCAGTTTGATGTCGCTGATCTCGCTCAGCAGATGGTTACCTTTCCTGCGATTGCAGGAGTGGCAGCAGGCGACCAGATTCTCCCACGTGGAAAGCCCACCGCGGGAACGAGGCATAACGTGATCCAGCGTAAGTTCTCCAGCAGGCAGTACCACTCCGCAGTACTGGCAGCTGTTGCGGTCGCGCAGCAGGATGTTCTTGCGCGAGAGGGCGCGCGTCTGGTGCGGGATACGGCGATATTCCAGCAGGCGAATGACCGAAGGCATGGGAATGCGCAGCAACGCGGCATGCAAAATTGCGCCCTGTTCCTCTTCCGTCTTGGCCACGCCCTTGAGCACCAGGATCAGCGCCCGGCGGGCGCCGCAGATATTAATCGGTTCGTAGGATGCATTCAGCACCAGCACCGGCTTTTGCATGGTGTAGGCAGAAGACACCCGTTGACCCGGCCACCCTTCATGCGGCTCAATGGGTTCCTTAGGCAGCGCACGGCCCTGCGCGTTGGCTTTCGGCTTGCGTGCGTGGATCATGGCTTTTCCCAAAGACATCTTGATCCTCCGTTACGTATCTTCCAAAACCCTATCTGGCCGCCTGCGGGAACCCGGTTCGCAAAAAACTGGGATCCCAGGAAGCGACTCCCTCGCGCTGCGCACGGGCAACCGTCGCCACCCTAACCGACGCAGCGCCGGCATTCATCAGCACCCGGCTGCAGGCCCGGGCGGTGGCCCCGGTGGTGTAAATGTCATCGACCAACAAAACGTGCCGTCCAGCCAGACGTGCGTGACGAGGCGCAAAAAAAGCGCCACGCAGATTCTGCCGGCGCTGGCGGTTGGTCAAGCCCGCCTGGCTCTCCGTAACCCGCACACGTTTCAGCAAGCCGGTTTCCAGGTGCAATCCAAGTTGGGGATGGCGGCGGCGCATCTCCGCCATGGCGGCATGGGCCAGCAGCTCCGCATGATTGAAGCCCCGCCGCCGCTGCTTGACCGGGTGCATCGGTACGGGAATAACCAGCATTTGCCGGGGCGCCTCTGCGGACGACGCAAAAGCTTCCAGGCTGTCCGCCAGCAGCCTACCCAACCGCCGGGCGACCGGCTGCATACCCTCATACTTGAGCAGATGTACCAGCGAGCGAAGCTCGCCGTGGTAGCCGCCATAGGCCACTGCCTTAACAAAAGCAGGAGCGGCTAAGTGGCAGGGTCGACACAAGGCCTGGGAATCAGAATCGTCACGGCCCAGCGCAACGGAAAGGTTCGAAATGCCAAGATCTTCTCCGCAACAAGCGCAGAGCGTTCCTGTTTGTGGAGGGAGTTGGGTACAGCAGAAATCGCAGATGGGGACGCGGGTGAGACGCAGGAGGGAACGGCCACAAAGGGTGCAGGAGCAGGGAAACAATGCGCAAGAAAGGCTGTCCGCGGGACTTCGCAGCACACGCACAACAGCCCGCCAAACCGAAGTTTGTGCCAGCGGGACGTCGAGAGTCAGGGAAATACTCTGACCAGGAAAGACGCACCTCACAGCCGGCCGGCGAGGCTAGCAGCTGCCCTGCCGCCGATGGCTAGAGTATACGGGCAAGTCAAGCCGCAACGCTAGCCCCTGTTCCCGGGTTTCCTGTTGAGGTTGGTGGCGTTGGCGGGCTTCACGCGGCTTTCTTTACGGAAAGCCGCACACGCGGCCATTTCTAGTGCTACGTGGCAGGAAACCCGGGTCTACGCCACTTTCTGCGCAGGTTCACGAGGCGCAACACGTTTGCCGGCAATGGTGGAAGCCACTCCGGCCACCACCAGAGCTGCTCCCGCATACTGCAATGGAGTGGGCCGCTCGCCCGCCAGCAATGACCCCAGCAGCAAAGCAACCAGGGGGTTGACGTAGGCATAGCTGGCAACGCGGGTCACGGGGTCCTGCTTGATGAGCCAGACATAAGCGCTGAAGGCAATGATGGACGCGAAAATGATGAGGTAGCCCATGGAGTACGCAAGATGCCAATTCCATTGCCGGGAGAGACGCGGCAGCGTGCCCAGTTCCCCGGTTCCGGCGGAAATTAGAAAGAGGAAGGTCCCTCCCCAGAGCATCTGCAGCCCGGAGCTCATGCTGAGTTGCCGCGGCAGATCGAGGTGGCGGCTGGCAATGGTGCCCCCGGCCCAGAAAAAGCACCCCAACAGCAGGACCAGTGCCGATGTGCTGAAGCGACTGTGATGAAAGCCGGTGGGAATCATGAGCACAATGACCCCCGAAATGCCCAGCACGATACCGGCCAGCGCTTTTGCATTCGGCCGTTGGCCGCCGGAAAACCACCACTCCGCGAGCAGTACCCAGACCGGAATCGTAGCCGCGATGACTGCTGCCAGGCCCGAGGGCACTTCCTTCTCCGCCCAGAAAAGGCAACCGTAGTCGCCGGCAAACATCACCAGGCCAAGTATCGCGGTACCCATCCACTGCCGCCGGTTGGGCTGCGGCATCCCGCGCCAGCGGCTGTAGCCATAGAGAATCGCGCCGGCACACAGGAATCGAAAGCAAGCCGCAAAGAAGGGCGGAGTCACCGCAACCACCTGCCGAATAGCCAGGAACGACGCACCCCAAAAGAAGTAGATGGCGGCGTAGGCGAGCAGCTTGCGGATGGTCATAAGTTAGATTAAAGCGGATTCCGCCAAGTCGAGATACAGTTGTTTTGTTTGCAACCCGGAGGATCCCTGAGTGCCCCCAACCCAGCCAGTTTTTCAACCTTTCGTCTCCGCCACTGAGACGCGCCCTGAACTAACCCCACGCGCGCTGGTGCTGGGCTGCATCTTTGGACTGCTCTTTGGCGCGGTCACCGTCTATGTTGGCCTGCGCGCGGGTTTGACGGTAGGGGCGTCGATCCCTATCTCCGTACTTTCAATCAGCGTCTTGCGGGCATTCGGTCGCGCCTCCATCCTCGAAAACAACATCGTTCAGACCACAGGCAATTCGGGGCAATCCATTGCCTCCGGGGTGATCTTCACCTTGCCGGCGCTGATCTTTCTCGGCTTTAACCTCCAGTACTCGCGCATTTTCATTCTCGCGCTGCTGGGCGGACTGCTCGGCGTGCTCTTTATGATCCCGTTACGGCGACAATTGATCGTCGAGGAGCATGGCCGGCTCACCTATCCCGAAGGCACGGCCTGCGCCGATGTTCTGCTGGCGGGTGAGCGTGGGGGCTCCTTTGCCGGGCGCGTCTTTCTGGGCCTCGGTTTAGGCGGAATCTACACCCTATTCCAGAACGAAAACCTGCTCGGTGCGTGGCCCGGCACGCCCGACTATCAGCCACAGTGGCTGAAAGGTTCCGCGATCCGTGCCGATGTCACTCCCGAATACCTGGGCGTGGGCTACATCATCGGGCCCAGAATTGCCGGATTGATTTTTGCCGGAGGCGTCTTTTCCTGGCTGGTCATGATGCCCGCCATCTATTTTTTCGGCTCCCATTTCCCGCAAGCCATCTATCCCGGAACCAAGCCGATCGCGCAGATGTCTCCCAGCGATCTCTGGGCTTCCTACATCCGCCCCATGGGCGCCGGCGCAGTCGCCGCGTCAGGGCTCATCACGCTGATCAAGACCCTGCCGACGATCTTTGGCGCCTTGCGCGCGGCCGCCGGAAATTTGCGCCCCAGTGGCGGTGTGAAGAGCGCCCCGCTGCGCACCGAAGACGATCTGCCCTTCAGCGTGGTGGTCGGCGGATCCGTGGTTCTGGTGTTGATGATGTTTTTCTTCCTGACCTTCAAACCCGTGCCGGGAGCGCAGGTGAGCTGGCTCGCTAACCTGGCAGCCGCGGTGCTGGTGGCCATCTTCGGATTTCTTTTCGTGACTGTCTCCTCCCGCATTGTGGGGTTGATTGGCAGCTCTTCGAACCCTGTCTCGGGCATGACGATCGCCACTCTTATGGCGACATCTGCAATTTTTCTGGTGAACGGATGGACGGCCCCTGCCTTCGGCGCCCTGGCCATCACTATCGGAGGCGTGGTGTGCATCGCTGCCGCCAATGCGGGCGATACTTCGCAGGATCTCAAGACCGGCTACTTGATCGGCGCAACCCCGCGCAAACAGCAGATCGCGTTAGTGATCGGCGCCTGCGTTTCGACGCTCGCCATCGGAGCGACGCTCGAGTTGATGAACCAGGGTCTGGCGGAGTTCCACCAGACCGCGAGGCCATGGAATATGGCCGTTGCGCACAGCGGGGTGCAGATTGAGGAGCAGCACTTTCACCAGGCGCAGATCCGGGTCATCCAAAGCAATAAAACCGTCGACACTCGTCCAGGCAATGGCTACGTCTTGCTAAACGCGCTCAATTCACCCGAGTTGGCGGACGGCAAGTATCTCTACAATCCGCAAACGCAGCAGATCGAGGTGCAGTGGATCCAGGGAATTGGAAGCGAGAAGGCCGCGGCGCCGCAAGCGCGGCTGATGGCGACGGTGGTCAATGGGATCCTGGGCCGCAAGCTACCTTGGGGCCTGGTGCTGCTGGGCGTCTTCCTGGTCATTGCGGTGGAGCTTCTGGGGATTCGTTCCTTGTCCTTTGCGGTGGGGGCGTATCTGTCCATCGCCACCACGCTCGCCATCTTCGTTGGTGGCATAGTGCGCTGGATGATTGAACGCGGAGTCGAGAAAGCGCGCGCGGACACGATCGAAAGCGAGAGTGAGATCAGTCCCGGCTCGCTCTATGCCAGCGGGCTCATCGCTGCCGGCGGCATCGTGGGACTGATGGGCGTCGCGCTGAAGCTTTATGAAACGGCTGCGGGCAAGGAGGATGTGCTGTCGTTACCAGCGACGAATCCCCTGCATCACGATTGGGTGTCGGTATTGATGTTTGCCCTGCTGGCGGGTTCACTTTATTACTTCGCGCGCAAGCCGCTTAAGAGCGGGGAGTGAAGAGGCCCCGTGGTATCCCACTCAAGCGTAGTAGAGGGACCTGCGGTTTCCTTCCGGTTCCCACGTCAGCTCGACAGAGCCGGATGTGGTTGGCCAGCGAGAAGACGGGCTGTCGCGCGGCCCTGGCGGATAAGATCGGGCAATCCCACTCCGTGGTACGCGCTCCCCACGAGATGAAGACCGGGAAATTCGCTCAGCAGCGATTCGAGCTCCGCCATGCGCTCCAGATGACCGACGGCGTATTGCGGAAGCGAGTGTGGCCAGCGCCGTACTACTGTTTCGGATCGCTTCCGGCAACGGTCCAAGGACGCGGCTCAGTTGCAAGCGAGCGCGCTCGATGAGCTTATCGTCCGCTTCCCCCAACAGCGCTTCGCCGCTATGGCCGCCGAAGAAGGCCCGTAAGAGCGCTGCTCCCTCGGGGACGCGGCCGGGGAATTTTTGATGCACGAAGGTGCAGGCCAGCAACTGATGCGAGGAGCCGCTTTCGCCACCGAACGGCTGGGGAACCACAAATCCAAAACCGCGCGGGATGCGCATGCGCGCCGCTTGCGCGGCTGGGAAAGCTAACGCCACCACAATGGCCGAAGTGGCCTGTTGCGGCAACAAGCCGCCCATGCGTGCGCCATTTTCGAGGGGTTGCAGCAGTGAGCGGGTCACGTGCAGTGGAGTGGCCAAGACAACCGCATCAAAACGATCCACACCCTGGGCGGTGGTGAGCCGCCAGCTCCCGCGATCGCCCTCGATCCGCAGCACCTGCTGTCGCAAACGCAAAGTAGCGGATGGCAGCCGCGAAACCATTCGCTCGATCAGCGTCTCCAGCCCACCGGCGAGGGTGGTGAAGATGGCTTGAGGGGACTGCTGCACTCGCCGCTGCACGGCCTGGATCAAGCTGCCCTCCTCGGCTTCCATGCGGACGAAGGCGGGCATGACGGCGCGCACGCTGAGCTGCGCGATATCGCCTCCGAAGACGGCAGCCAGCAGCGGGCCAGCTATGGTGCGGGAAACTTCTTCTCCAAAGTGGCGGCGCACAAAATCGGCTACCGATTCGTCACGTTCCGGGGCAGATGCTTTGAGCTCGGCGGCACGTTTTGGCTCCCGCAGGTAGGCCAGCCGGGCCTGCCAGCTGAATAGCGGCGACTCCAGCAGCGGGCCCCACTTCGCCGGGACCATCATGCGCATTCCGTCAGGAATGGGGACCAGCTGAGCGAGACGCTCGCCGCCCTGCTGCACATAAGTGCGCCGCCACTGATCGTTGGAGGCGATGATCTGGTCTTCGAGGCCCAGCTCCACTGCCAGTTCTCGGGCCCAGGGTTTTTCTGTGACCCAGGAGTCGGGGCCACACTCGATGACGAAACCCTGGCGGCGAACCGTCTCTACGATGCCGCCTAGTCGGTGCGAGGCTTCAAAAAGGGTGCACTGCACTCCGTCGCAGGCCAATTGATAGGCGGTGGCCACTCCACTGACTCCACCGCCCACAATGGCAATGCGTTTGGGCGGAGCTGCGCCACTGCTCATGCCACAGCTCATCTTGTCGCGACGGGTGAGGAGAGAGGCTGCGCAGCGAGCCGGGCGAAGCCTTGCCGGGCCAAATCCTCGAGCGCCGCCGTCAGGAGGGGAGAGTCGTTGAGGGACTGCGGGCGCACCACTTCAAGACCAATGCCGGCCGCGAAGTCGCGAAAGGCGATATCGATGTCGTAAAGGATCTCGACGTGATCGCAGAGGAAGCCGATGGGCTGGATGACGACCGCCGAATGGCCTTCCTGGCGAAGAGCGGTGAGCGTGTCCTCTACCGTGGGACCGATCCAGGTAGCACCCGACATGCCCTGGCTCTGGAAGGCGAAAAACCAGTCAGCTTCGGTTAGACCGAGAGGGGCGAGCAGCGCGGCAACATTCGCCGCGGTGCGCTTGGCTTCCACCGGATAAGGGTCGGGGCCAAGATCCGGCTGCACCTGGATGGTTCTGCAGGGGACGCTGTGCGCGGTAAAGAGCACCGGCGCCATGGAACCGATGCGCGCAGAAAGACTTTGCCACACCGGCCGCAGGCGTTCTGCGAAAGCCTGGGCGAGTTGGGGATGGTCGGCCCAACCGTCGATGAAGTCCATCTCGATGGCGCCTCCAGCTGCGGCAAAGGCGGCGCGGCGATAAAGTCCCACGCTGGTACGGGAGTTTTGGGGCGCAAGACAGATGGCAACCGCCGAAGTAATGCCATCCTCACGCATCTGGCGCACTACGTCGGCGATATACGGCTTCCAATTGCGCATGCCCACATAGACCGGGAGGTTGAGTGCCTGCGAGAGCAAGCGCCCCTGCTCCATAGTGAGTTCGGTCAGCGGGCTTGACCCAATGAGACTGTAACGGTGACGAATCTCGTCGACCACGGATTCGGGCATGGGGCGCCCGCTGGTGATGTTGCTCAGGTATTCAGGGATCTGGTCGAGTGATTCGGGCGTTCCATGAGCGAGCAAGAGGACTGCGCGGCGCTGGGGCGCTATGTCAGACATGGGAAGGGCCTCCAGCGCTGAACTCACGCACATACTGCACCACGCGCTGCACATTTTCAACCGGGGTGCCGGGAACTATGCCGTGCCCCAGGTTGAAGATGTGACCGGAACGGCCGCCGGCCTGGGCGAGTATCTGGCGCACGCGTTCGCGGAGCAGATCTTCGCCGGCAAAGAGCATGATGGGATCGAGGTTGCCCTGCACGGCAACCGCGTGGCCGAGGGCGGACCAGCCTTGATCCAGGGGCACCCGCCAATCGAGGCCGATCACGTCGGCACCCGTCTCGCGCATGGCGGGCAGAAGGGTCGCGGTGTCCACGCCGAAGTAGATGACCGGCACGCCCAGCGCCTGCACTTTGCGCACCAGCTGGGTGGTCACCGGCAAGACGAAATCGCGGTAGTCGGCCGGGCTGAGAGCCCCCGCCCAGCTATCGAAGATCTGGATGACGTCAGCTCCCGCTTCCACCTGCTGCGCCGCATACTCGGCCAGCACGGAAGCAAGCTTCTCTAGCAAGAGCGCCCAGACGGATGGCTCCCGGTACATGAGGGTCTTGGTGAAGATGTAATTGCGTGATCCACCGCCCTCAATCATGTAGCTGGCCAGGGTGAAGGGCGCTCCGCAGAATCCGACGATGCCGATGCGATCCTGAAAATGCGCCACCACTTTGCGTATGGCCTCGGCCACGTAGCCAAGCTCGTGCGCGCGATCGATGCGCAGGTTCTCCACATCGCCGGCGGTGCGCACTGGGTGGTGAATCACCGGACCCTCCCCGGCCAGGAATTCGAAATCGAGACCCATGCCTTCCAGGGGTAACAGCAGGTCGGCAAAGATGATGGCGGCATCGACGTCGAGCTTCTCCGCGGCCGTGATGGTCACCTCGGCGGCAAGCTCGGGATTCTTGCAGATTTGCAATAGCGAATGGTGCCGGCGTACGGCCTGGTACTCCGGCATATAGCGGCCGGCCTGGCGCAGGAACCACACCGGCGTCTGGTCCACCGGCTGGCGCAGACAGGCGCGCACAAAGCGGCTGCCGCTGGAAAGACCGGGTTCAGTGGAGCGGTGGTGCAGTAGGGTTTTTTCCGGCATGCTGGCCTTCAAATATTGAGGTTAGCATCCCGGCTGCACCGGCCGGTCGGGTTGAACACCCGCCGGTTCGCTTGCGTTTGCTTAGGGTGCGGTGGAGAAGGTGAAGATCGTGACCTCATGGTAAGTCTCGCCCGGCTTTAGCTCGCTCGTGGGGAACTTGGGGTGGTTAGGCGAGTCAGGAAAATGCTGGGTCTCCAGGCAAAAGCCGGCGTGCTTGGCGTAAACGTGACCGTGCTTGCCGTGGAGCGTTCCATCGAGAAAATTGCCGGAATAGAACTGCACTCCGGGTTGGGTCGTTTCCACGGTTAGTACCCGCCCGGTGGTGGGTTCCACCACGCGCGCGGCCTGCTGCATAGTGCCCATCTTGCCGTTCAGGACGTAGTTGTGGTCATAGCCCCCGGCTAACTTCAGTTGCTCGTTATCGTCATTGATGCGGGCTCCAATGGCCGTTGGGTGATGAAAGTCCAGGGGCGTTCCTGCGACCGGGGCCAGCTCTCCCGTGGGGATGAGATTGGAGTCGACGGGAGTGTAGCGGTCGGCGGGAATCATCACCAGGTGGTTGAGAATATCTCCTTGCCCCTCGCCGGCAAGGTTGAAGTAGCTGTGATTGGTCAGGTTCAGAACCGTGTCTTTATCGGTGGTGGCAAAGTACTCGATCTTGAGCGCGTGCGCTTCGAGCGTGTAACGCACCCGCGCGGTTAACGTACCCGGAAAACCCTGATCGCCATCCTTGCTGACCAGGGTGAGCTCAACTCCATGGGGAATTTCATGCCCTTGCCATAGCAGCTTGTCAAAGCCCTTGATTCCCCCGTGCAGGGTGTTCACACCGTCATTCGCAGGAAGCTGATAGCGCTTGCCGTCCAGGGTGAAGGTGGCGTGAGCGATGCGGTTGCCGTAGCGCCCGACAATGGCTCCGAAGTAGCTCTTGGGGTCGGCGGTGTAGCCCGCCAGGGATTCGTAACCGAGGACGATGTCGGCGACCTTGCCGCTGCGGTCGGGCACTTCGAGGGACACCAGCCGCGCGCCGTAGGTCATGACACGCGCCTTAAGCGCACCCTCTTCGAGGGTGTAGATCTCCACCTTGGATCCATCCGGCATATTGCCGAATTCAGACTTAGTCACCTTCGCCTCCAGATGCGATGCCAGCGGCACCAGTGTCAACCACAGACAAACACACTTCAGTATCTTGATTCGCTTCGATGGCCTGGCCATTCACAGACTCCTTGCATCGCGTCTTTCAAACCGTAATGGATACTAAAGCATTTCGTCCTGCGCTGTATCCGCCACCAGGATGGTCGCAGGAGGAGTGGTCTAAACCATTGATTTTACGCGGTGAAAGGCGATTGAGACCGGTCCAGGTATTACCAGTCACGAGTACCTTTATGTCGGCCATTGTTACCCAATAGTTGTAGCCAGCGGCGCGTGAGCCGCTATGCTACGAAACAAGCGGTGGATCGGGACGACTGCTTGTTGATTCTTCGGGGGAGGGATTCAATTGAAGTTGCCGGCTACGAACCACCGCGAATACATATCCACAAATGTCGAGGTCACGCTCGACGACGCCCGGGCCACGGCGCTGGAGCGAATCGTCAGCATCTCGATGGACTACCAGCGTGGTGTCGGCCTGGTGCAATTCCGCAATGGCGTGGACGCGGTGATTGCCTCCACCGGATATCGTCAACTGATCGAGAAATTGCTTGAAATACTCTAACGCCATCACCGAGCTTGGTTCTGCGCGACGCCGCTTGGCAATCGCCGGCTATCACGAGCCGATTGTGTCCCTGCTGTGGACCAGGCCCGTCCAGCTCAGCTTGCACCTGGCCAAAGTTTCTCTCTGAGCCGAAGCGGGAATAAACCCTCCTTACCTGGGTTATGATAAAGCGGCTGCGGAGCTGTCGTCATCGCCTGTCGTCATCGCCCGGGAGCGCCGATCTCATGAGGACAGAAATCCATGGTCAATTATCTTGAACTGCCGGTAGGGGAGAACAGCCCCGAAGTCATTCACGCGGTCATCGAGATTCCCGCCGAAGGCATCAACAAATACGAGTACGACAAGACGCTGCACGTCTTCCGCCTCGACCGCAACCTCTATTCCCCGGTGCATTATCCCGGCGACTATGGCTTCATTCCTTCCACCCTAAGCGAAGATGGCGATCCGCTGGATGTGCTGGTGCTGGTGGACGCGCCCAGCTTTCCGGGCTGCGTGATGCAGGTAAGGCCCATTGGCCTGCTCGAAATGCTCGATCAGGGGGTGCCGGACGAGAAAGTTCTGGCCGTGGGCAAGAACAACCCACGCTACGCCGACGTGTGGAACTATTCCGAAATTTATCCCCACATGCTGAAGGAAATGACGCACTTCTTTGCCATCTACAAGGATCTTGAAGGCAAGCGTGTGGAGGTCAAAGGGTGGCGCGACGCGGCCTACGCCCGCACCAAGGTGGTCGAATCGGTCAATCGCTTCAAGGAAAACAAGGTCCCCTCCGAATTGGGCGGGAATCGCTAACCGATGTGTCCCGGGCATCTTCGGGATATAATCCCTGCAGGGAAACCCCGGAGAGATGGCCGAGTGGCTGAAGGCGGCGGTTTGCTAAACCGTTGTAGGGGCTAACACCTCTACCGGGGGTTCGAATCCCCCTCTCTCCGCCATTTACTAAGCAAGTCTTTCTCTCCCATCAGATAGAACAGCCACTCCGCTTGTTCCATTGTCCACGGGTGAAGTCGGGAAACTTGACCGGCGCGCTCCCTTGAGCCACAGACACTCTGCTGAGAGGCCCCGGAACCGACCAGGCAGCGCCGTCGTACACGTCCATATCGGGCGGCAGGCCCTCGCGGAAGCATTGCAGCAAGCGATAGATCATGATGTAGTCCATGCCGCCGTGGCCACCGGACTTGCTCGCCATTTCGCCCTGCTCGGCCCACAAGGGACTCTCGTACTGCTTCTTATATTGATCGAGGTCTGCCCACGCTTCCTTGCCCGGTTGGCCGTCAAGGTAAATGCGCGGCGGGTAGTCGACAAAAACGCCCTTGGTGCCGCTGATCATGTTGATACGGTCATAGGGCCGAGGATTGGAAGTATCGAATTTGAGCGTAATGGTTAGCCCGGATGCGGTCTTGATCAGGGAGACGTTCATATCCCCGTTCACATACTTCTCTTTCCATTTGGGATCGCCCTGCGGCGTGTTGGCCTCACGATAGGCAGCCAGGCCGCGGGGTGGCGTGCTCATCGAGACCATGTGGTCGAAACGGTCGCCCCGGTTAATGTTCATGTAGTTGGAGACCGGGCCCAATCCATGCGTGGGGTATATATTGCCATCGAACTGGGTATGGTATGCACGGCGCCATAGGCCCTCCCCTTTGTTCGAAAACATCTCCTCACGCAGATCGTGGAGGTAGGCCGCCTCGCCATTGAGCAGAGTGCCCAACATCCCATGGCGCACCATGTTAAGCACCAGCGTCTCGGTATAGCCGTAGCAACACTCTTCGAGCATGATGCAGTGCCGGCGCTTCTTCTCCGAAGTATCGACCAGCTTCCAGAGGTCTTCGAGGGTGTAGGCCATAGGCACCTCAACGGCCGCGTGCTTGCCATTCTCCATGGCGGAAAGGGCCATCGGCGTATGCCAGTCCCACGGAGTGGCAATGACTACCAGATCAAGATCGTTTCTGGCCGTGAGCTCCTCGTAGTCATGGGGACCCTTGGTATAAAGCTGAGGCGCTTTCTGTCCGGCCTTCTCCGTCAACTGGCCTGCATGCTGGGCCTTCTCGGGCACAACATCGCAGATGGCGAGCACTTGCGCATTCTGGGCCAGGAACCAACCGAGCAGACCTGTACCCCGGCCGCCTACGCCGATGAAGCCGATACGCGGATTCTTCGTGACCTCGAAGGGAACCCCGATCATTGATTGGGCAGTAGACGGCGGCGGCGTATCCGCAAAGGCATGGTTGTCGAGCTTGAGGGCCGCGGTCACCATGGCGCCAAGCTGCAGAAACTGCCGCCGGCTGGGCGGGAGAGAAAGGTCGGATGAGTCGTCTTTCACGAGGGTTCCTTTGTTAGTGAATGCTCATATGCGGAGGAAGATTTTGCGCCGGTACATCCAAAAGAGGAAGAGCCAGTCAACGAGCAGGATGGTGGCGCCAAGCAGCAAGGGATAGAGTCCTGGGCCGAGCAGAAGGAACGGCTTTGGACCCAGGTTGGTGAGGAGATTGCTCTTGATGAACTGCTCCCACATGTGGGCAATGAGGTAGGCGGCAATCGAGTTTGTGCCTACTACGATGAGGAAAAAGGCCCAGCGGCGGTGTTGCTTGGCGTCAATGATCCAGCTGAACGCGGCTAAGACGAGGAAGCAAATGCCTCCACTAAAGAGCGTCCAGCTTGGGGTCCAGATGCGCTTCACGATGGGGCAAATTCCGGTGAAGTGAAGAAGAACGCCGACTGCGAGCAGAATGACGCCGGTGGTGACGAACTTGCGAATGGGCTGCTTGGGCGCCGATGCTACAAACCATTGTCCGGCAAAAAGGCCAAGGATCATGGTGCCCAAAGTGGGGATGAAACTTAGAGTCAGGTAGCCGCCATCATTGAACACGAACGGGTGTTCGCGCGGGAAGAGATTGAGGAACCACAAATCGAAGGCCTGGCCGAGATTGCTGTTCTTGTTCCAGTGGGCGCGGAAGCCGGTGTATAGATGATGCCAATCCGCGGGAACACCGACGGCGGCATAATCAAAGTTGGCACCAGGAAGAGGGTAAAGCGCCCAAGCTAGCCAGTAGCCAAAAAGGATGGCGCCAAAAGCAATCCACTGATCGCGCGTGGGCCGGAAGGCAAGCAGGAAAAGAAAGGTATAACCCAGGCCGATTTGCGTGAGCGTGTCTTCAAACGTGAAGTTTGTCTGGGGGCTGCTGGTTGAGCGGAGAAAGATGCCGAGGGCGATCAACAGCAGGGATCGCCAGATTGTGTGCCCCAGCATCTTGGGAAATCCGGCGCCTTTGCGTTGCCGGCTCCTGATGGAGTAGGGGAGGGCCACGCCTACCAGGAAGGAGAAGGACGGCTGGATCATGTCATGCACGGAACAGCCGGACCATTCGGTGTGGCTCTGGTTGAAGGAAAGAATCCTCCAGAAGAGGCTGTGATGGAAGTATTGGTAGACCTTGGTAAACTGCAGTACTTCTCCCATCATCAGCAACATGACCAAGCCGCGATAGGCGTCCACGGCCAGATTACGCACTGCCGTAACATTGTCGAGGGGACGAAGTTTCGTGGTAACAGCGGTCTCGGTGCTTGCTACCGTGGCCTCTTGAGCGTGCAATACCTGATGCATCGTGGGCTCCGCGGAACATGCCTGACCCGTATTCTTACGCCATACGCCGATGCAGGCAGGCGGCGAAATGGCGGCGCAGGCGCCGGACAAACTTGAGCAGGGCGCATCCGCGACGCGCCGTCGATATGAGTTATGATCCTATCGTTTAATTACGATTTGTCAATTACTTCTTTCATTTCGTGTGACTTTGTCCTGCGTTTGCGGCGAGGTCTAGCCGGTGTCTAACTGACGCAGTGAAGGGATCCTGAACTTCTGCAGTTCACTTTTGCATGTTAACGCTTAGGATAGACTGTCTGTGAATCGCAAGATAGCGAAAGCAATGGCGAAGGGCCGATCAGTATCGAATGCGCTTGAGGAAACCCCCGGCTTAGCTGCGGAGGACTCCGCTGCGCCACGCCCCCAGGACGGGATGATGGCGGAGGAGCGGCGGACGCAGATACTGCAGATTGTGCGCGCCGAGGGCCGGGCTCGCGTCAATGAACTGGCTAGCAGGTTCAGCAGTTCGGCGGTTACCATCCGCAACGACCTGAACGAACTGCACCAACGTGGGTTGGTGCTGCGTTCGCACGGCGGCGCGGTGCTGCCGGACACGATTCTACGCGAATCGCCGGTGCACGAGCGCCTGAAGACGCACGCGGAAGAGAAGCGGCGTATCGGGGCGATTGCGGCTACGCTCATCAACGATGGCGAAACAATCATTCTCGACTCGGGCACAACCACGTTGGAGATTGCCCGCCAGATCAAGAATAAGCAAGGCCTGCAGGTGATTACGAACGGAGTGAACATCGCCGCGGAACTGCTGGATGCGCGCGACGTGCAGACATTTATCGTGGGCGGCACGCTGCGCGTGGACTCGGCTTCGATCGTTGGGCGCTCAACGGAAGAGATGTTCGAGCAGTTCTCCGCCGACAAGCTGTTTCTCAGTGGGGCAGGATGCGATCCGGACTTTGGGGTGAGCGGCGCGAACCTGGAAGAGACCATGGTGAACCGCGCCATGTTGCGCATCGCACGGGAAATCATCCTGGTGGCGGACGCCAGCAAGTTTTCAAAGCGCAGCATGGTGCGTATCGCGCCGTTTTCTGAGATCGATACAGTCATCAGCGACACCAGTCTCCGCGAAGAGATGCAGGAGAAGGTGCGGGGGCTGGGTTGCAACCTGCTTTTGGCCTAGAGAAATAGCCGCCCAGGTCTCAAGAGCGAGGGCTGGAACATGCCGTCGTCGTTGGTTACGGCGCCATCTTCACGGTACGAGTCCATCCGCGTAGATCGTGACCCCCTGAACCACACGGGTGATCACGCCATTGGGGCTCGGATTGTCAGGGTTCAGCCCTAAGCCGCGGCTCAAGTGGTATCCCAGGAGCTGCGGAATCAGGATTTCAAAAGTTGTCCGCATATCGTCTGGCGCCTCCGGGAGGACGGCCGGGATAACGTCGTCAAAAAGGCTGCGGTGCTCGGCCGCGGCGATGCCCACGGAATATCCGAGCCTCTTGGCTCGAAGCTCCTGGATCAAGTCTATCTCGTAAAGCCGGCGCACCGGATCGCTCGAGAGCAGGCACAGGACAAGCGTATCTGCCTTGAGAAAAGACATGGGACCGTGGCGAAGACCGAGATAGGTTTCGGTTACCACCGGGAAATGTCCCGCGGTCATTTCCAATATCTTGAGCCCGGCCTCACGCCCCCAGCCAAGCAAGGGAGACGACGACAGCACCACGATGCGGTCGCGGACACGAGCCGCAACGCGATGGCACTCCTTATCGATGACGGGCAACAGGGACCTGCCGCGCTCACTGGCCAAATCGGCCGTGCGCGCCGCGGTGCCGGGCTGCGCTAAACAATGTCCGGCCAGGACAAGATTGGAAAATGAGCCGGTCATCACCAGGCTGCGGTCGTTGGTGCGCGGATCCAGGACGATGAGCCCATCCAGCCCGGATTGCACCAGTGAGCTCTCTCCATTGCAAGTGATGGCGAGCTGAACAATTTTCGGACGAATTGCGCGGACCCGCTCGACGACTGCAGCGCTTTCCGGGCTATTGCCGGAGCGCGCGAGGGAGATAATGACGTCTACGTCAGCCAGGTATCGCTCGGGATCGACGAGGAGGTCAGTGGTGGGGACAGCAACGGCTCGTGGCCACGCGGAAGCCACTGCGGACGCTGCATATGCCGAACTGCCGGCGCCGGTCAACAATACACGAGCCTGCTGCAAGTGGAGGCCTAGATTCAGGTGCTCGGAAGCGGCGCGAACGCGCGCCACGGTCGCGGGCCAGAGTTGGGGCTGCTGAAAAATCTCCTGCAATGTAACCGGCTCTTCGTAGCGGCCAACTGCCGCATTGACATCACGAAATTGCGACATCGATGTTAACTCCATTTCTCTCTTCAGCGCTTTTCCTCGAATGGGACGCGAGACTTCCGTCCGGCGTTCGACAGCGCCCTGACGCCTGTAGATTCGATATAAGACGAAATGCTTCGCAAGTATATTGGCAGGGTACGTAATCATCAACCGGGATCTGCTTCGGCCAATGTGCGCGCGCGCAACTTGATGACTCGTGGTTCGGCAAACTCGGCCTCTACAACGCGAAGCGAAAAGGTTTTCTCAGGCCAGGGCTTGATTTCAGCTGAGGCTTCTCAACAAGCGGCAGGAACGTGAAAACCTGAAGTCCTTGGTAGTTTATATTGACTTTCACATTTATTTCGATATTCTTCTTTTGCGCCCGATACTTCCCTAAAATGGACCATATCACAAGAATTGAGGGCCAATATGAAGCTAAAAATAAGAATATGGTCATATTTTCGTTCCCCCGAGGCGCATATTGCGTCGCGGCGTAGTCTATGCGGTCAGCGGAGCGGAAGGCTTCCCGGTTGAACAATCGTCACCACGGCGAATAACCCGGAGTTCTGTCATGCTTCCGATTGGGGCTCTTCTCCAAGAAAAGCTCTACCACCTCCTGAGGATCGGAATGGGACACAGCAATCGTGAAAGGTTCGATGCACGTTGAAGACCTTGGACATCTCAATCGCGGGTGAAATCAATCTTGACCTCATTATGTATGGTTTGCCGCAAGTCATGCCGGTGGAAAGAGAGTTGCTTGGCACTGATTTCCGACTCACGCTAGGCAGTTCATCGGCCATTCTTGCGCACAATCTCGCTGTATTGGGTCTCCACGTGGGGTTTGTTTGTATGGTGGGGCGGGACGCGCTCGGTAAGGTTGCCCTGGAGCGGCTTGGCGCGGGCGGGGTTGACCTAAGCCGCGTCCGGGTGAGTGAAGAAAGCACCGCCACCGGCGTCACCCTGATCCTCCCTCATGGAAGGGAGCGCCATATTCTCACTTACCTGGGAACCATGGCCGAGTTAGGCCTGCACGACCTGGACATCGAATATCTGAAGTCCGCAAGACACTTCCATCTCTCGTCGCTTTTCCTGCAGCACTCCCTGGAGCGCGACGTGCCGGCATTGTTTAAGGAACTGAAGGGGGCCGGCCTGACGATCTCGCTCGACACCAACGATGACCCCAGCGACCAGTGGGGTGGAGTGCTCGACGAGGTGCTCGGATATGTCGACGTTCTGCTGCCGAACGAGATGGAAGCCTGCCGCATGGCAAAGAAGGAGACGGTGAACGAGGCTCTGGAGGAACTGGGCGGCCGAGTCCCTTGCGTGGCTGTCAAATGCGGATCGCGAGGCTCGCTCGTTCGAGTCTCTGGAAAGACGTTTTCCGTCCCCTCGGTTTCTGTAACTCCTGTGGATACGATTGGCGCGGGCGATAGCTTCAATGCCGGATTTCTGTTTGGATGGCTTAAAGGCTGGCCGCCGGATCAATGCGCTTTTGCAGGCAATATTACCGGCGCACTTTCAACACTAGGGGTCGGCGGGACGGAAGCATTTCGCGATCCGGTTCTTGTACAACGCTTCCTGGCACAACATTCTTTTCCGGAACGAGCATGAACGCGTTCCCACATGCCGCCAAGAATGCGGCGGTTTTTGCATTGAGCCATTTACATCAGGGGAGTATGCAGTGAGTGAGCCCGGTAAGAGTATCAATGACAATTTTATGGCAATGGTCACGGCAAAAGCCCAGGTGACGCTGCCCCTGGGCGAATTTCAACCTAAATCGACACTGGTCACCACCGAACATCACGTAGAACGCGCGCGGTTCCCAGTGATTGACTACCACAACCATCTGGATGCTCTCGACCCGATCGACGTTCTGCGCATAATGGACGCCTGCGGCATCGAACGCATGGTCAACATCACGATGAAGACAGGCGATGAGGCCATCGCAATCATGCGCAAATTTCACTCTGCCGATGCTCAGCGCTTTGCCACGATCGGCTGGATGGACTGGTCTGATGTGGAACGCGATGATTTTGTGCAGGTCACTCTTGACCGCCTGCAGAGGCTGGTGGAGCATGGCGCCAAGGGAATCAAATTCTGGAAGGACCTTGGATTGACGGTGCGCGAAAAAGAGGGAAATTTGCTGCGCGTGGATGACGAACGGCTCGCGCCTGTTTTTGATAAAGCGGCGGAACTGGGAATACCGGTCATGTTCCATATCGCCGATCCCGATGCATTCTTCTTACCGATTGACGGAAATAACGAACGCTATGAGGAACTGGCGGCTCATCCCGACTGGGGTTTTTATGGGGCTCATTTTTCCAAGCGAGAGCTACTTGATCAACGCGATCGAGTCATTGCACGCCATCCGAAGACTACATTTGTCGCAGCCCATGTAGCCGAGTGCGGAGAAAATCTGGGACGCGCCCGGCAGCTCCTGCAGCAACATCGGAATGTGGTGCTTGACATCAGCGCACGGGTCTCGGAGCTTGGGCGACAGCCATATTCCTCGCGTGCTCTTTTTCTTGAATTTCCTGACCGCATGCTGTTCGGCTCCGACCTGGTGCCCGAGGAGTCGATGTATCGCCTTTACTTCCGGTTCTTGGAAACGGCGGACGAGTACTTCGACTATCCCTCGCATGCGTCGCGTCAAGGGCGATGGCAGATCCATGGCATCCATCTTCCGGAAGACATTTTGAGGCAGGTATACCGGGAAAATGCACTGCGCCTGCTGAAGTAGCGAGGAGGCCTCTCATCTCGCTTGTTTTGTGTCGTTTACCCAGCGCACAGTCAACGTCTTCCTAATCATAGGGACGGTTTTGCATTTATAATCGGCCACTATGAAGGCGCATGTCTACGTCACGCTGAAGCGCACTGTCCTCGACCCGCAAGGGCAAACTATCCACGGCGCGCTGAAACGAATGCAATACACTGCTATCGAGGACGTGCGGCAAGGAAAGTACTTCCAACTCACCCTGCGCACCATGGAGACAGCCGCCGCACGGGCCGAAGTGGAACGGATCGCCCGCGACGTGCTGACCAACCCCGTGATCGAAGAGTTTACTTACCGCCTCGAAGAATAAAACTCCGCTGAAGTCGAGACCGCATCACCTTCCTGCCAGCCACATGAAAGCCGCCGATAGCAAAGCGACACCGGTTAGCACGAGGCGTGTTTGCGCGCTGATTTGGCTCCTTTTTGCAGCGCAGGCCGCGCGAGCAGAGTTGAAGCCGGAAACGATAGCGGCGTACCAAAAATACATTGCAGCGCTCGATACCCAGTTGGCAGCGCAAAATCATTCCCAGAGCGGTTTTTTGTGGATCGACCGCGATGCGGGGCGCGTACAGGCGCTGCGAAGAGGGGAGATCGTCACCCAACAAGTGAAGTCGTTGTCAGTACCCGGAGGCATGATCCAGCACTGGATTGGAGGAGTATTTCTGCCCGGTGCAACTCTTGCCCGGGTGGAGAGGGTGGATGAGGATTACGCAGACTACGGGAAGATCTATGGGCCTGACGTTAGCCGGGTGAAAGTCCTCTCGCATGATGGAAACCATTTTGTCGTTGCCTACCGAATCACCAAGACGAAAGTCCTGACCGCAGTGCTGGATACCGTGCACGCCATAGACTATATGCCGTTGGCGCCTGACAGGATGGCCATTCAATCGCGGAGCCAATCGATACGGCAGGTGGAAGACGCGGGCAAGCCTTCTGAGCGTGAGCTCCCCGAGGGAGAGGGCTCCGGGTTTTTGTGGGCAATGAACTCCTACTGGCGAATGCAAGAGCGCGATGGCGGTGTGTACATGGAGTGTGAAGCAATTACGCTCAGCAGAGCTGTTCCCTTTGGCCTGGGTGGGCTGATCGATCCGATCCTGCAGTCTTTTGCAGAAGAATCCCTGAAGAAGACGATCACAGCGAAGCGGCTGGCGGTTGGATCGGGTAAGTGACGGCAATGTGCGGGGGTGGCTGGCCGCCGATCGTACAATGAGAGTCTATGTGCGGAATCGTTGGCTATGTGGGCCCTAAAGACGTGGTCTCTGTCATTCTGGAAGGCTTGAGGCGGCTGGAGTACCGCGGGTACGACTCGGCCGGTATTGCTGTGGGGAGTGCGGGAGAGGGGCTCCAACTGCGCCGAGCCCCGGGTAAGTTGCGCAACCTGGAAGAGGTGATACGGGAGCATCCGCTCAAGGGTACTTACGGCATTGGCCACACCCGGTGGGCGACCCACGGCAGGCCTACCGAAGAGAACGCCCATCCGCATCGCGACTGCACGGGACGCATCGTGGTGGTGCATAACGGCATCGTTGAAAACTACCTGGATTTGAAACGCGAGCTGGCGGGGGAAGGCCACACCTTCGTCACCGAAACCGATACCGAGGTCATCGCCCACCTGATCGAACAGGAAATGCGCTCGGCCGAGAGCTCGGGCAAGACGATGCTGCTGGAAGAAGCCGTCCGGCGGGCGGCGCGGAGGTTGACCGGCGCTTACGCCATCAGCGTGATCTCCGCCGATGCGCCGGACACGATCGTGACCGCGCGCAACGGACCGCCGGCCGTGATTGGCGTGGGTGAGGGGGAAACGTTCGTCGCCTCAGACGTGCCGGGCATCCTGCACCACACCCGCATGATGTACTTTCTGGCCGATGGCGATGTGGCGATCCTGACCCCGCAGGGCGTGAAGTTTACCAATCTCGAAGGGGCCACCGTCGAGCGCAAGGTGGAGAAGATTCTGTGGGATCCGATTCAGGCGGAAAAGGGCGGCTACAAGCACTTCATGCTCAAGGAGATTTGGGAGCAGCCGCGGGCGGTTCGTGACACTACCCTGGGCCGAATCTCGCTCGAAACCGGCGAGGTTTTTCTGGGCGAGATGAAGATCACCGACGATCACTTCCGTGCGAGCGACGCAGGTAAATATCGCGGCCTGCGGCACCAGCTGGCATTCCGCCCTCGCGGGCAAATACATGATCGAGCGGCTGGCGCGGATTCCGGTGGAGGTGGACTACGCGAGCGAATACCGCTATCGCGATCCCATCGCCGATCCGCATGCTCTGGGCATGCTGATTACGCAGTCGGGCGAGACCGCGGATACGCTGGCAGCGCAGCGGGAGATGATCGCTAAAGGATCGATGACCGTCGCTATCTGCAACGTGGTGGGTTCGATGGTGGCGCGGGAAGCGCATGGCACGATTTATACCCATGCCGGACCCGAGATCGGCGTGGCCTCAACCAAAGCATTCACTGCCCAGTTGACAGCGCTGTTCCTATTTGCGTTGCATCTGGCCCAGAAGCGGGGGACGATTGCGGGCCCGGAAAGCGCGGCGCTGGTCGACGAGTTGAGCCGGATTCCGGGAAAGATCGAAGAGGTGCTGCGGCAGCGCGATGGCGAATGCCGGCAACTGGCTAAGGTCTTTGCCTCCGCGTCGAATTTTCTCTTCTTAGGCCGCGGTATTCACTTCCCTATCGCGCTGGAGGGAGCGTTGAAGCTCAAAGAGATCTCTTACATTCACGCCGAAGGCTATCCGGCGGGGGAGATGAAGCACGGACCGAATGCGCTGATCGATGAAGCGTTGCCGGTGGTGGTGTTGGCGACCAGCGATGCGAGCAGTCCGGAGTCGGTGCTGCGCTATGAGAAGACGGTGTCGAATATCCAGGAAGTCACGGCGCGGTCTGGCCGCGTGATTGCGGTAGCTACCGAAGGCAACAAGCAGATTCGCGAGCTGGTGGAACATGTGATCTTCGTACCCCACGCGCCGGAGTTGCTGGCACCGCTGATTGAGGTGGTTCCGTTGCAGTTGCTGGCTTACCACATCGCAGTGCGCCGCGGGTGCGACGTGGATCAGCCGCGAAACCTGGCCAAGTCCGTGACCGTCGAATAGATAGTTGGCAAGCGAAAAGTTGTATTCCATCCGAGGTGAGGGATATTGGGACGACTACTCTATACTGCGCGGCTTACGCGCAGACTTCTGCTTTCAGAACGAGCGGCTTGTTTCCATCTTGAATTCACCATAGAAGAGCTGGAGAGCTTCGACTTCCAGGCGGGCCAGTTCGTCTCCGCGGTGGCTGCGGACGCTGCGGGAAAGCAACAGACGCGGGCCTACTCCATTGCATCGGCTCCCCGGGCCAACCAGTTCGACTTGTGCGTAAATCGCGTGGAGGGCGGGTTCTTCTCTAACCTGCTGTGCGATCTCGAGGTGGGACAGACAGTCCAGGTGCACGGGCCGCATGGATTGTTTCTGCTGCGCGCACCGTTGACCGATAGCATCTTCATCGCCACGGGGACGGGCATCGCGCCCATGCGGGGCTTTGTCGAACACCTCTTCCCGGATAATGGCGAGGACCTTAGCCAGGGGCGGAGGATCTGGCTGGTGTACGGGACTCGTTACGAGTCCGAGCTCTATTACGAGGAGTATTTCGAGAGGGTCGCGGCCAGCCGGCCAAATTTCTCTTATCTCAAAACGCTCAGCCGTGCTGACAATGGTTGGGGAGGCGAGCGTGGCTACGTGCAAGAACTAGTGCAGCGAATCGCCGAGCAGCACGCGCGCGAAAGCGCGCTGGATCCTCGACCCATAGGCGAGTCTATTTATAACATTCACGCCTACATTTGCGGATTGAATGAAATGGTCGCGGGTAACCGGGAATGCCTGAAGGGTCTGGGTTGGGAGAGAAAGCAGATTATCTTCGAACGCTACGACTGATGGTTCTCGACAAAAAGTCATTTGTGGGGAAAGCAACACCGCAGGGGCTGAAAGAGTCTGCCTGAGATCGGCATTTACAAACTCAATCCGCGGGGACGGCTGAGAGTCAGAGCTGTCCAAATTAGCAGAGTAGAGGAAGTTGCCGTGTTGATTTGATTGGACATTTGCGTGCAGGAGGAGTGCACCCAGGATTACATCCTGGGAAATTCTCAGCCGTCCCTTCGGGACTAGATCGCTTTTGTTGATCCTACCCAGGATTTCATCCTGGGCTACAATCAGCCGCCCCTGCGGGGCTGTTCCGTTACGTCTGCAGACTGATCTGCCTTTGTTCCGACTCGGTTTCCGGGCTTAAAGCCCCGCCCCTTCGAAGACAGCTGCTCTGGCAATGAAGGGGACGGGCTTCAAGGCCCGACTCTTTTTGGGGCGTTTACGGCGCGACTAAAGTCGTGCCCTGGTACAAAGCAAAACACAAAACCACAGACGTACTCTGTGTGTTCTATGGCAGCGCGAACGCTACGTAGACGCCGCCAGAGGGCTTTCTGCTGGATTGGCCGCCTCCGGCGGCGATCACCACGTATTGCTTCCCGTTCACCATGTAAGTAGCAGGCGTGGCCAGACCGGCGAACGGCAGTTGCGTTTCCCATAACAACTTTCCGGTGGTCTTATCGTAAGCGTGGAACTTCTGATCAAAGACGGTCGCACCAATGAAGATGAGTCCGCCGGCGGTGACTACCGGACCGCCGTAGTTATCTGATCCAGTGTTCGCCATGCCTTTGGCTGCCAGCTCGGGATACTCTCCGAACGGAATCTTCCATAGATATTTGCCGGTATTCAGGTCGATCGCACTCAAAGTACCCCAGGGCGGGGCGGTTGCAGGATAACCGTCGGGATCGGTGAAGCGGCGAAAGCCGATGGTCTTGTAGGGCATGTCGTCGGTCGCATGGCCGGCTCCCGCGCCTTCAGCAGCCACTGGCTCCGCGGAAGCAGCGGCCGCGTGGGCACCTGGCTTCGGCGGGCGCTGTTGTTGTTGGGGAGCCCTGGTCAGGTAGCGCACCACGGCTTGCACCTGATCGTCACTGAGACTGTTGAAGGGCGGCATGCGGCCTCTTCCCTGACGGATGATGCCCGCGATCTCCTGTTCGGTGAGGATTCCCTCGATACCCCACAAGGCAGGAATCGCCGGCGGTGAGCCGGCTCGATTGATGCCGTGGCAACCGCTGCACTGGTTCTGGTAAACGCGCTCACCCATACTTCCCGGCGGCGGCGGAACCGTCAGGCCGACGAGCCAGGCGGTGTCGTTGGCGTTCACATACAAGACTCCCGTAGAGGGATCGGCAGCGGTGCCACCCCACTCCCCGCCGCCGGCAAATCCCGGCATATCGATGGTGAGCTTGTCCAGGCTGGGCGGAATGAACTGGCCGCCCCCGATCATACTGTTGAACTGCTTCACGGCCCAGGCGTGCGCTTCAGGGGTGCGGTTGGTTAACGTATCTATCGTTGTGCTCTGCTGCGTATAGGGCCCGGGCGCGGTGGGGAGCGGCTGGGTCGGCGAAGTGACTTCGCCAGGTACCTTGCTCGGCGGGAAGCGAAATTCCTGGATGGGAAACAGCGGTTTCCCTGTCGAACGGTCGAAGACGAAGAGAAGCCCGGACTTGGTCGTCTGTGCTATGGCGTCGATTCGCTTGCCGTCACGCGTAACCGTGATCATCGCCGGCGGCGCAGGAAAGTCGCGATCCCAAAGATCGTGGTGAACACCCTGAAAATGCCAAATGCGCTTGCCTGTCGAGGCATCGAGCGCAATCAGTGAATCGGCAAACAGATCGTTGCCAATGCGATCTCCGCCGTAAAAGTCGAAAACAGCCGAGCCGGTGGGCACATAAACAATGCCGCGCTTAACATCGACGGTCATCCCGGCCCAGTTATTGGCGGCCCCGGCGGTTTTCCAGGCGTCCTTGGGCCAAGTGTCGTAGCCAAACTCTCCCGGCCGCGGGATCGTGTGGAAGGTCCAGCGCAAGGCTCCGGTGTGTACATCGAAGGCGCGAATATCCCCCGGGGGCGCCGGATGAGTTTCAGGATTTGCCCCGCCGACGATAATCAGATCCTTGTATATACTGCCCGGCGTGGTGAGCTCGACCGACTGTTGCTCGTAGGGTTCGCGCAGTCCTTTGCGCAGATCGATTCTGCCGTTTTCGCCGAAGCTGGTGATCACCTTGCCCGTAGTCGCATCTAGCGCATAGAGGTAGTTGCGGGCGCCAGCCAAGATACGGCTTTGATGGCCGTCGCTCCAATAGGAGACACCTCGGGTCAACACGCGGCCTGGAAGGTCAAACTCGAAGCGCCAAATCAGCTTGCCGGATGCTGCATCAAGAGCAATCACACTGCGGTGCGGCGTGGTGGCATAGAGAACCTTGCCGACGATAATGGGATTCGCCTCGATTCCGCCCTTTTCGCCGGTGTCGTACTTCCACGCCACCACCAGTTTCTTTACGTTGTCACGGTTGATCTGCGACAGGCTGGAGTAGTGAGTCCCGTCCTGGCCCCCGTAGGCCGGCCAGTCCTGCTGGTCTGCAGTTGCGCCATATGCCATGAATGAACTGGTGGTAAGAAGGCCCAGTCCGAAAGCTACTGCCGCCGCGCTGAACTTCCCCATCTGCTCATCAACCTCGACTCCGAGATTATCGTTTTTTTCGACCGTGAGATCGGATCTTTGTGTGCGATCGCCTGATTTTACAGGATGCGGAGGCTGTTGCACCGGCGGGGCGGGCAGGTTCATCCTAAGTGCGGCTCTTGCTTCGGAACAGCCGCACTTAGGGTTGGTTCTCTTGCTCTAGAATTCCTTCCACTCGGTGCCCCGCTCCAGCATGATGGAGGCCTGGAACATCGCCCGTGCATAGGCGATGTCATACACCATGCCGGTGTACCCTCCGCCCCCTGGGTATTGGTTGCGGATGCCGACCGTCTTGTCGTAATCCAACGCGCGCTCATGCTCGGGATAGATCAGGCGGGTGTACTTCACCTTGATCAGCTCTCGCATTACGGCAAGCATATTGTTTTCACCCAGGTCGATAAAGGTTTCGGTGTAGTCGTTATGAGGGACTCTGACCACGGGATTCCGGTAATGAACGTGATTGATACGATCCCGGGTACCAAAGTACTTGCAGACCTCGACTGGATCGACTTCCATTTCGCGGGATACGCCGCATTCGTAGGTAATTCCGTTCGCCGGACTGTTGACCACGGTGATCAACTTCTTCCAACCTTCGAGAGATGCCATAATTTGCCCCGACCCCCGGGTGACCGCAATGGGAGGATCGTTGGGATGCAGCGCCAAACGCACGTTTGACTGCTCACACGTGGGGATGACCGCCTGCAGAAAGTAGGTGATGTTCTTCCACAGCTCCTCGTCGGAATGGACGCCCTCGTCGGGCACTGGGGGCAGGTTTTCTACTTTATTGATGTTGAACGCAGTGTATCCAGCTCCGCCGCGTCCTTCCTCCAGGTAGTAGCCCTCGATGGCACGATGTGCATACCAGTTGTACTCGATGACCGGCAGACCTACCTTGCCCGCGGCGCGCACGGAACTCTTGAAGTCTTCAATCTCCTTATCGCGAGCGGCCCCGGCGCGTCCGTAAATACAGTTGGGGAAGCCGGCGATCATCATGTTGCCAACGGTCAAGCCGCCCGTCTTGAGCTTGTCGACGGTGGCCTGCAGGTCCGCTTCTTGCCAGGGCATCCTGGGGCCGCCCATGAGCACGTTGTTCACTCCGATCTGCTTGACCATCCGCATCGCTTCGTCGGTAATCTCACGGCCCCCGATTGGAGCGCAAATCTTGGGCGTATCAGGCCCCTCCTGAGGCATCCCAGGACCGTGTGGGCCCTTGTACCCGGTTCCGTCAGCGGCTGCAGCAGGCAACACCGCAGCGGCTGGTATAGCCGCCGACAGAGCGGCAGTCGAACAGATTCCCTTCATCAGGGCTCTTCTCGAAAAATCAGAACTCATAGAATTCTCCTCTTTGGACGACGCATCCACTTTACATCCTTATGAGCCATACTGAGCTTCGAAAGCAAGTCCCTCAGGGGCTAAAGCCCAGGAATTTTCAAGCAGTTACGGCACGACTAAAGTCGTGCCGTAACACAAAACAAAAACACAAAATCAAAGACGTTTTCTTCTCGAAACATCATCCGTTTCGGACCAGAAAATGTAGAAGCTGCTGCGGCGCAAATAAAATCGTGCCCTGATTAAAAACCGAGTTCTCACGCAAACTCTAAAGCCCTCAGTCGCGGCTCATTGCGGCACGGCTAAAGCTGTGCACTTCCGTTCGTGGAAGCCGAAAGCCTTGCCGGACTCCTTGAGACTCGGAGGCTGAGTTCTCACACAGGCTATAAAGCCCCTGCGGCGTTCCTTTCCCGTCCGATGCAGAATTTTTCCGCAGCTTGTAAAGCCGTGTGCCCTGATACTAAGCATGAGATTAGATATGGATAAAGGCTGGGAGAGAAGGACTGCAGTTAGAACACGCGGATAAAAGCGGGAGGTCCACTGCGATCCCACGGCAAGCCGGGCGGGACAACAAGTCTGTTAAGTTGCGATCAACAGAATGTCATCCGGCCCAAAGTAAAGAGAGACGAAGTTAGACGGGTGTGTCGGGCTAGGGTTCGGGTGCGCCAGCCGGAGGCCGACGTTGACGCGGCTTTAGCGCATCCGCCAGCATCTGATCGAATTCAGAACGCGGCATCTTGAGCATCTCAGGGTGGGCATCCACCCACTTGGACAGGCCTTGAAACTTGGCCGGCGTCCACCCGCCCTCGAACTCGGCGCCGTTCTTGCCCTCTTTGTTGAGTTCGAAGTTGTATGCATCCATGAGATTGGTGAATTCCGCGTGACTCACGGCACCTTCGGCCATGATTGCCGGGATAAAGATAACGCCGTCGGTCTTGGCCAGAACTAAGTCACCAGGCAGCACAATGGCGCGTCCGATGCGGACAGGAGCATTAATGGCGGTCAGCGTCATTTGCATGATGAAGGAGGGATCATAGCCTTTGTAAAAGCCATTGAAGTTCGGGATTTCACGGTTTTCCTCCTGGTCCCTTATGCCGCCATAGAAAACAAAGCCAGTGTGGGTATGTGCGGCAATGCCATTGCCCAGGTTGGAGCCGATCAATGTACCATCGATGATCTTCCCCATGCTGTCTGCGACATACACGTCCCCAATTTGCAATTCATTAATAGGCCAGCTGTTGTTAAAGCTAACGCGCCCTTCGGCTTTGCCTTCAGCAGCAATGGCCTTCGCCATGTCTGCCCGGAGTGGCATGTATTGCGCGGTGAGCGCCCGCCCGGCAAACGGCTTTTCGATATGGAGAGCTTGCCAGTCACCCTCGAATTGATTGCGGTAGCCATGTTCGCGCAGATAGTCCCACACATCCTCGATCGAGACATCCAAAGCGCGCTTGAGCAAATCGTCCGGCACCTTTGGACGTCCATCCGGAAAGCGGTCACCTTTCCAGTCCGAGGTGTAGAACATCATTTGGTCCTTCGTCATCTTCACCTGAGCGAAAGCCGACGAAGCTCCCAACACAGTCCAGACCATCACCGCAGCCACAATTATTTTCTTCATAGGAGTGAGTTACTGCTTAAGAGGAAGTAACTTGACGTTCCTGAACTCGATCTTGTTTTGTGGCTGGCACTGGAACCCGATCACCCCTGCGGTGTGCTTTGAGTCGTGATCGTCGAGGATGGTTTTACCATTGAGGATGATCACGTAGTGGTCGCCATCGGCTTTGATGTCATAGTTGTTCCACTGGCTGTCGAGGATTTTGGTGGGCGCTGCCTTGAGGGATCCGACCAAACTGCCCGTGTTATAGCCGGCAGGTTGGTAATCCCAGATTTGTAATTCGTAACCGGTCTTGTGCGGAGCGCCCTCCTTGGTCGAGCGGAGGAAGACACCGCTGTTTGTCTTCTCGGTGGCACGAAACTGTACTTTGAGCTCGAAATTGGAAAAGGAGTCATTGCTAGCCAACCAGCCGGCACTGGTGCCAGGACAGAGAATCGCGCCATCGGCGACACTCCAATCCCCAGTTGCGGACGGCTGCGACGTACTGTAAGGTTGCCAGCCATCCAGATTCTTGCCATCGAAGAGCAGCTTCCAACCCTGAGCTGCTTCTTTAGGAGTAAGCGTATTGGGTGCGCTTTGAGCGGCCGCAACGCCGGCCGCCAAAATGACCAATCCCATTGCCGGAAACAAACAGTAATTGATTCGCATATTTCCTCTCTTAGGAGCGTTAGGGTGCGGGCGGGGTACGCGGCGGACGGGGCTTGAGCCTTTCAGCCATAAGAGCATCGAATTCAGAGCGCGGCATCTTCAGCTTCTCAGGATGGGCATCGATCCACTTGGAGAGACCTTGATATTTCTCGGGTGTCCAACCGCCTTCGAATTCGGCGCCGTTCTTGCCCTCTTTGTTCAATTCGAAGTTGTAATCGTCTTCGAGGCTGGTAAATTCCGCGTGACTGATGGCATCTTCAGCCAAGATCGCGGGAATGAAGATAACTCCGTCCGTCTTGGCCAGAACAAGATCTCCCGGCAACACGACGGCTCGCCCGATACGGATAGGGGCGTTGATCGCAGTCAATTCCATTTGCGCCCAGGCCGAAGGATCGTACCCTTTGTAGAATCCGTTGAAGTTCGGGATTTCGCGGTTCTCTTCCTGGTCTCTGATGCCCGCATAAAAGACGAACCCAGTGTGGGTGTGTGCGGCAATGCCGTTGCCCAGGTTTGAGCCGATTAACGTGCCTTCAATGATCTTGCCAAAGCCGTCGGCGACATACACATCTCCGAGCTGCAATTCATTAATTGGCCAGCTGTTGTTTCCACTCACGCGGCCTTCGGCCTTGCCCTCCGCGGCAATCGCCTTGGCCATGTCAGCCCGGGTGGGCATATATTGGGCCGTGAGCGCACGGCCGGCAAAGGGTTTTTCAATGTGAAGAGCTTGCCAGTTACCCTCAAACTGATTGGCGTAGCCCTTTTGGCGAAGATAGCCCCAGATATCCTCGATCGTACAGTCCACGGCGCGCTTGAGCAGATCGTCCGGTACCTTCGGGCGCCCATCAGGAAAGCGGTCACCCTTCCAGTCCGAGGTGTAGAACATCATTTGGTCCTTCGTCATCTTCACCTGAGCGAAGGCAGCCGAAGCTCCCAACACAGTGCAGACGATTACGGCTGCCATGAACACTTTTTTCATGTGACTCCCTCAAAACTCTTTGCGCCTGGACGGCGCACCAGGCGGGACTCAAGTAGATTATTCTTCAAGCGACCGTCATCGTGACGTTGCTGAGCTCGATTTTGTTTCGTCAAACAGGCATTTTTCGCTTACTGTACTCGCGGCCGACAATTGCCGCCGACTCAGGCGCCTCAAGCACCATCGCCCCGTCCTGGATCTGTTTGACAACATAATCCGGGCTGTTTGTATTTGCGGTACCGGCGTTGAGAAACATGACCTTGTTTTTCTTGCAGGCGTCGAGAACGGCCTGCCTTACCTTGACCATTTCCGGACGGGTTCCTATATCGACCTGTGAACCATCTTCAGGAAAAATGGAAAGACCGTAGAGCCAAAAGCTATGATCGCCCGGCCCCCATTCCGCCATGGAGATGCCCGGCAATGCGATCGTCTTGTCGACATCCACGTCAGCAAAGGTATCCTCGATCTTGACACCGAAGATCATCTCGCCTTTGGGATTGAGGGGCCACAAATCGGCCACATGCAGGTACTTATTGTGGTTGACACCCCAGACTTCCGCCGCAAAGCCCGCACTGGAGCCGCGAAGACCCCGCATCTCCAACTTCGGAACGCCCGGATAATCGAACGGATAGCGCATCGCCATTTGGGTCGCGACCTGGATCGCGCCAGCATCGCGCGCATGGCACATGTGAATGCCATGGACGCCGCAATCCAGCAGCTGTTCCAGGACCCAGGTGTTCGCCCGCATATAGGCAGGGTCGAGACCAATGATGCCCGTCTCCACAAATACTGCCGGTGTACGATGGCCGCTTCGCGTCGGGCCGCCGTCGACGAGGCCCCGCATGAACTCGCGCAAGCCTGCAAAGTCGAGCGCCCCGTGCTCCATCTCACAGTTGATCGCATCCATGTAGGTGCGGGCCATCTTGATACCCTGCGCGTAGCTGTCCACGCCCGGCCCCATGCCGGAGTTGCCGTAATAGATAGGTTGACCGTCTTCCCAGAGCTCAATCGCCTTGTTGATGCGGCGTGGCTTGTAGCTGAAGTCGACCGATGAAGGCTGAGTATTACTGTTGACCGGTGCACTGCCGCGTCCGCCGCGTCCACGGCCGACTGCCGGAGCCTCTTGGGCTATTACTCCCGTGGCTGCCATCCCCACCCCAATGGAGACACCCGCCGTGAGCAAATCTCTTCTTTTGATTTTCATGCTTCCAGCCTTTCGCTACCCCCAGGAATGGATGACTCACAACACTAAAACATTTCACGGAGAAGGTCACTTTTGAGGTGCCAGCCCGCGATCGATCTCATAATCCTCATAAGAGGCCTAAGCGGCCTGGTCAATTGGAATACCTCAAAGCAAATCGTTACCTTTCGAGCGTTAAGGGGACCTTAATAGGGCTGGGGCCTGTTGGTGTACTTGCGGCCAATAGCCGCGGTCTCAGGGCTGGCCGGCCCCACCATCACGCCTTCCTTGATCATGGAAATTACGTCGTTGGCGTTGAATGAGTTGAGGAAGAAGATATGGTTGGCCTTGCAGGCAGCCAGGACTTTGCTGCGTGCCGCAACCATCTTGGGGTCCTGGATCGCCGCCTGGCCTTGCAGTCGGACACCGAGCGACATTGCCATATCCCCGGGACCCCATTCCGCCATGCCGATGCCAGGTACCTTGAGGTTCGTGTCGACATTGGCGAGGGCGTACTTGTCTTCCTCTTTCACGCCAAGGAGCAGTTCGCCATTGGGATTGAGCGGCCAGGGATCTGCTTTGTCCTCGTACTCCTCCTGGGAGACACCCCAGATTTGGGCCGCGTTCGCAACCCCGTGAACGCCGCGACGCCCCTCGGGAAGCCCATCGACTCCTACTCCTTCGTGGTGGATGGGAAAGCGAACGGCTTCAACGAAGGCGCGAATCGCGCCCGGATCGTCCGCGTGAGTAAGCATGACGCCGTGCACGCCGGTGGCCAGGACCTGGTTAAACATCCAGGCGTTGGCGTGCACTGCCTCTGCGTCCATCCCATTCACCGGCACGTTCACGATCACGGCCGGGGTCCGATGACCGCTTCGACTGGGGCCGCCAGCCACCAGGCCGCGCATGTACTCCTGCAATCCCTTTACATCGAACGGAGCATGCTCCATGTCGTAGCTGATGTAATCCGCATAGGTCTGCGCGTCCTTCACCCCTTGCTCATAGGTACCAGTGGTTCCCGAGTGGGAGCCAGTGTAGTAGATCGGTTGGCCTTCTGCCAGAAGCTCGATCGCCTGGTTGATGCGTTTGGGCTTCGCTGTTTGCGCCGTCTGGGCCACAATTATGGTTACCGTCACCGACGCAAACAGAACCGCGGCCGATACAAAGAACGCTTGCTTCCCAATCCGTTCCACGAACACCCCCGTTTCACGTTGACCTATCATTGACCATTTTTGGCAGCCGGATACTAGCCCAACGAAGGCTCACTGTGCAAAAGAATTTTTGATATGTGAAGAACTTTGCGGCCCCGGCTAAAAAGTCGGGCCCACCCAGACGGCGTCCCGGTTATTTTCAGCTATTTTCAGCCGTCCCTGCGGACTGAGTTTGTAAATGGGATCTCACGCAAACGGATTAACAACCCGAGCTCGCCATTTGGGAGTGGGTTTGACCGAATTGGTCTATCCTTTGTACCATGATCCACGACTCGACTGACGTAGCCTTAAGTACACCCCGCCCGGACCAGAATCCCCTTAAGGAGCAAGAGCGTGACTCAACTGCCCGATGAGGTGTATGCCCGTCTTAAATGGGTTAGCACATCCACACTAACGACGCAGTTATTCAAGCGCGGTTTTCGTAATGTGTTTATGCAGGGCGTCGCCGCTCTAGGGAAACTCGAGAACGGTAACCTTGTGGGACCAGCGTTTACCCTTCGTAATATCCCTTCCCGTGAAGACATCGACGTGCTGGACATCTTTCTCGATCCTGAAAACCCACAGAGAAAAGGGATTGAAACCGCTCCGCCGGGTTCGGTGCTGGTTCAGGATTGCCGCGGTGATAAGACGGCCGCCTCATGTGGCTCAATTTTGACGACCCGATTGAAAGTGCGGGGCGTTGCCGGGATGGTTTCCGATGGACCAGTGCGCGATAGCGGAGTAATCACCGCGCTCGGATTCCCGGTTTTCTGCGCGGGCGCAAGCGCACCAACCAACCTCATCAAACACCATCCCATCGATTTGAATCTCCCGATCGGGTGCGGCGGGGTTGCGGTCTACCCTGACGACGTCATCGTTGGCGATGTGGATGGGGTGGTCGTCATTCCGCGGCACCTGGCAGCAGAGGTTGCCTCGGATTCCACCGAACAAGAGCAGATGGAAGGTTTTATCATTCAGAAAATTGCCGATGGGGCTCCGCTGCGCGGCATTTACCCTCCGAATGCCGAAACAAAAGCAGCATACCTGGAGTGGAAACGACGCGAAGCTGAAAGAGTGTAAGGCTGCGTGGCTGGGTCTACAACTGGAGCTCATTTCTTGGAAAGTACGCCGACCTTTCCTCGCCCTTCATGCTTGATGGAGTGTTTGACCAGCGCCATGGTTTCTGAAAGATGCATGCGCATGGCGCGCCGGGCCATTGCCGGCTTGCGCTGCAAAATCGCCCGGTAGACCGTATGGTGATGTTTCAAGGCGATGGCGGATACACCGGGCAAAGCCAAATTGAAATAGATCCATTGGCGCAACAGATTTCGCAGCAATTGCGCCGCATTGTGTAATACATCGTTTTGCGCGGCCGAGGATATGGCCAGGTGAAACGCTACGTCAGCTTCCAGGATCGAATCGCCCCTTGCTATGCTGTCTCGCATCATCTGTACAGCCTTGCCGATTTCAGCGACCGCTTCGCTGGAACCGCGCTCAGCTGCCAGGCCAGCAAGATTTTCCTCGATGATTGTGCGCGCTTCCATGATGTCCTGGAGTTCACTGTGATCCGATCCCGTAAAGGCCCAGAGTAACGGCCGGGAGAGAAATTCTGAACGTGGACAAACAAATGTCCCATCGCCTACCCGGCTGTCGAGCAGGCCGATCAACTCCATCGCCTTGAGCGCCTCGCGAAGCGAAGTGCGAGCAATTCCCAATTGCTGACACAGGTCGCGTTCGGGAGGAATGCGATCGCCCGGCTTCCAATTTCCCTTCACCACGCGTGAGATAAGCTGCTCAAATGCGGCAGCTGTCAGGGTCGTGCGCGGGATTGGAGTTACTGCCTTGACAGTTCGCATTCTAGGCCCATGCCGGGAAAGAGCGCTCGTGTTCTACCCAAGACAACTCTTCCCCCCCTCATTTGCTATCAAAGTCGCTGAAGACTTCGCAAATTATACCCTTGCCCAACAATCATCTTGGGCACGCCTGGCTTTTCCACCATCCAAGCCACGTCCAGGGGCCCGCATCGGCCGCTTCAGGCAAAGACAATACAGGAGGCTTTGTTCACCGGGTACTTGTTTCCGGTGGGAGTAAGAAGCCCGGTACTCCGGTTCCGGGTAAAGACGCTGACCCGATTGGTGAATTGCTCAGCCACAACAAGGAAATCACCGCCGGGAGCTATTGCGAAGTGGCGGGCCTCTTTACCTCCCAGCGGCGTACGCCCGGCAAGCGTCAGTTGGCCGGTTGAGCCAATACTGTAAACCAGCAGCTCCTCAGCAGGACCGCGGTTGCAAGCGTAGAGAAAGTGTCCAGCCTTGTCGATGATGACCTCTCCGGCACGATTCTTGGCGACGTCGGCGCCGGGCGGCAAGGTTGAGGTGTTGGCAACAGTCGAGAGAACGCCGGTTTTCGCGTCCCAGTGCAAGAAGGTGAGCGTGGAGTCAAGTTCGTTAATGCTGTAAGCCCACTTGCCGTTGGGGTGGAAGGCAAGGTGGCGTGGACCGGAGCCGGGCGCGGCTGCGTAGAAGGGCGGGTCGTTGGGAGTGAGTTCCGCCGTGGAGGCGTCGAGCTTGTAAACCATGATACGGTCGGTGCCAAGATCGTTCACCAGCGCGAAACGATTGTCCGGGGGAATCACAGCGCCGTGGGCATGCGCGGTGGTCTGGCGACGTGCGTTCGGACCGTGGCCGGAAAGCTGAAATTGGGAAACGGGATCGGAGAGCCGGCCATCTGGGGCGACCTTGAAAGAGAAGATCTTACCGCTGCGATAGCTCGCGGAGACAAGACACCGCTGGGTGTGATCGAGCACGATTTGGATCATGCTTTCCTCAAGATCCGCCACAGTGACGGTATTGATGACTTTTAGATCGCCGGAAGCTTCGATACGGAACCCGCTAAGGGCCGCAACCTCGGCTTGGGGCTGATGGCCAGAGAAGAGGAAACGCATTCCGTGGCTCCCGCCACGGACCTGGAAACTTGGAGAGTTCGCCGGAAAGGCGAGGCGAAGATCTGAGAGCGTCCCGGAGCTCGCGTCCCACTTAGCTACGTGGATACCTTCGCCATCCCCCTTGGCTGTGGAACCTATATATACAAACTCATTCGTGCTGGGCGCTGCGCGCAGCTTCGTTGCGACGAGTGTCGCGGCGGTCGCGGAAAGAAAGGAGCGTCGATTCAGCAATTTCATAACGATCACCGTTTCACCGCGGGACGCGCGGCATATTCATCAGCGCGTCTTTGGCCGCAAAATCGCGGGCGACACCAACAATCAGGAATTCCAACGGGCCGCTGCCATTGTTGGCGAACGCCTTGCTTTGGTTGAGCCGCACAGGAACAGCGTCTCCAGTGTGAATTGGAGCGGTTTCCGAATCTACTGTGGCCGTGCCATCACCGGTGATCACATAGTAGACCTCGCTCATGTCCGACTTGGTGCTCGCACCGACCGAACTGCCGGCAGGAATTACAAGATGGTCGACGTAAGACCAAGTGGTAAAAAACACACTGGGCTGGAGCACCCTGCGATATTGCACAGTCCCGGTTCCGCCATTCATGTGGTCGACGGGCTTAAGTAAAGATCGATCCAGGTGCATGGTAACGAATTGCGGAATGGGATCAAGGGGAACGCCCAAGCGTGGATCACCAAGATTGAAGGTGTCATAGGTCTTGCTCAAACCGACATTGATATTGAGCCATTGCAGGGGCTTGTCGGTGGCGTTATAGATGGCATGGGCGTGACCAATGCGATCCGGCGCACCCGCCGGCCCCTTGAGCACCGAGGTGCGGCCGTCAATCGTAAACTGAGCTTCGCCATCAAGGATGACGAACATTTCTTCGCACTTGTTATGGAAATGTTGGCCAATGCCGCTTT
The DNA here is from genome assembly GCA_963711525.1 of uncultured Acidobacteriaceae bacterium. Classification (GTDB taxonomy): domain Bacteria; phylum Acidobacteriota; class Terriglobia; order Terriglobales; family Acidobacteriaceae; genus PALSA-350. Next base: position 210,046 of record CAVQEO010000008.1, read on the forward strand.
TGGGCAGGATGACGCCGCGATGGAAGAAGATCAGGTTGGAGTCGAGCGCATCGGCGCCAAGCAACACCTCGAAGTCCATTGCCCCTGCTCCGTCGTGCACCGCGCTGAGGTGTTGATATTTCGCCGGATCCGTATGGGCAATGCGCTGTTCGAGCGGACCGGCGGGATTCGCCGCCGGCGGCTTCAGTTGGGCCTGCGACGCAGGCGCCGCGATCAGCGGAAGGATTAGTGCAATTGCCGGCAATCCGTTAGACATAAATCCAAAGGTCATCTCTATCTCTCCTTACTTACTCTTTAACCTATGTGAAGACGGAAGCTACAGCTTTGAAGGTAATTCCTCTTCCAGACCTTCTGTCAGGCAAACGCGAAGGATCGCGTTATTTACGACCGAGCAACTGTCAGGCCTTGGTTGTGCAATTGTCAAGCTCCTTCATCGAAGTCTCGACGGAAATCTGCTGTGCGGATAGCCCCGTGGCGCAGCTGCTGCAGTTATCTCAAATAGTGGTACGCGCGTTTCGAGAAATGAAAGAAGGTTCGTGAAACACGCCAAAACGCAGCATTAGGGAGATGTTGACACAAAGGTATGGCCGCTGTACCATTCACCCGCTATTGAAACTCAGGCCAATATTATTGCGAAAATGGCGCGCAGGATCGCGGCATTCGGCGTTCCCAGGAACGACCAGATGTGGATTGCATTCCCTGCAAGCGGGCTAGACGGAAGATCTTAGTTACCGTCAGCTAAAAGAGGAGCTCATCATGACGTGTTTTGAGGCCGGATCATCCATCTCGACGAAAAATCTGATGCCACAGGTTCGCTGCCTGGCGGTGCTTGTTCTGACTTCGGCGCTTGGCCTGGCGGGTTTCGCCCAGGTTGAGCGCGCCACGATCACGGGCACGCTGACGGACAAGAACGGAGCGGTCGTCCCCGATGCCACGGTGCGGGTCACCCAGGAAACTACGAACGAAACCAAGGATCTGCAATCGGATAGCGCTGGGGAATACGTTGCGAGCAACCTGACGCCGGGCAGCTATACGATTGAGGTCGAAAAAACAGGATTCACCAAGCACATCAATAAAGGCTACGTGGTGCAAGTGGGTCAGACCGCGCGTCTTGACATCGTTATGGATGTCGGTTCCGTTACCCAATCAGTCGAAGTAACAGGGGCCATTCCCGTATTGCAAAGCGAGAATGCCTCCGTGGGACAGGTAATCGGCACGACGGCGGTCCAGCAACTGCCTCTCAACGGGAGAAACCTGACCCAGTTGGCGGTTATTGCTCCCGGCGTTACGGGACTGAACTATGCTCCTACGGGCACCATCGGTTCGGGAATACGGCCCGACGAATTGCGGCCCGGTGGCACGACCATTGAAGCCAACGGCGCCCGGGATAGCGCGAATAAATTGCTTCTGGATGGTGTCGATAATACGGAAATGATCGCGCAGACGCAGATTGTGCGACCGAGCGTTGAATCCCTTCAGGAATTCAATATTATTACCAGCAATGCCGGGCCCGAATTCAATCGTGGAGCCGGCGCAATTCTGGTAACCAGCACCCGCTCCGGGTCAAACAACCTGCATGGTTCTGTCTACGAGTACATTCGCAACTCCGACCTGGACTCAAAGAACTTTTTCGTCAGGCCGGATACACCCATTCCGCTCTATAGGCTCAATGATTTCGGGGGAAGATTGGGCGGCCCGATTAAGCGCAGCAAGGCGTTTTTCTTTGTGAACTATGAAGGCTACTACGAGCAGTCCGCAGGGACACAGGTCAACAGCGTTCCTACCGTCCTTGAGAGACAGGGGAACTTCCAGGGAATAGCTAATATCTATGATCCCCTGACGACCACTGCCGTCGGAACGAGTTATACGCGGGCGCAGTTTGCAAACAATATTATTCCGGCGACCCGGTTTGACCCAATTGCATACCAGCTCATCAACGCGTATCCGCTGCCACAAACCAGCGCGAGCGTGAATAACATTGTCACTTACCCGCTCAAGAAGAGCGACGATAATCGTGGGGACGCCCGCGTCGACTACCAGATCACCCCAAGCCAGACTTTCTTTGCGCGCTACTCGATTGACGACACCCAGATACAAATGCCGAATACATTCAACGATGTGATCGGTGGGAGTGAGGGTGCTTTTTCGGGGCCGGAGGCGGATCGCGGCCAACAGGGAGTGTTGTCTTATAACAAGATCATTACCCCGCACATTGTGGGTGAATACAGATTCGGATTCAACAGGTTTACCAGCTTCTTGCTGCCTTCTCAATTGACCTCTCCCATCTGGGCGGAGATCCCAGGCAAGCAACCGCAGCCTGGATTCCAGCCGAAGGGATCAGGCCCGGGACCGGTGGCGCCGATTATCAGTCCGTCCGGTTTTGGGGGGCTGGGAAATTCGCGGTCGGAGCCGGAAATACGGCGTGAGCATCTTTGGGAGAACATCGGAAACGTCTCGTGGGAGCGGGGCAGGCATAACTTCAAGTTTGGTATCGACACGCTTCATCATTTGATCAGCGAGACCGACTCGCCTCCAGGGCAGAGCCCGTTCGGCCGCTTCAACTTTGACAGCAATTTTTCCAACAACCCGGCTTCGACGACAGGCACGGGAAACGCGATGGCATCGTTTTTGATGGGTTACCCCGCGTCCACCGTACGGGACTTGTTTCTTCCCGGGACTGCGCATGTGTTCGGAAACGAATATAACTTCTACGGGGGAGACAACTGGCGCATCACGCAAAAGTTGACTCTGAACCTCGGCCTGCATTACGAGATCAATACGCCCTACGCCGATGCCCATGACTATTGGGTGAACTTTAATCCAGTCAACGCTGCCGTGGAGATCGCCGGGCAGAATGGTGTCTCGAAGACCGCCAACTGGCAAACGGACTACGGGTCAGTAGGGCCTCGCGTCGGTTTCGCCTACACAGTGAACGATAGAACCGTCTTACGCGGCGGCTATGGCGCGTTTTATGACCCTCAAGCGAATCAAGGCACGACGATACGGCAGGAGCGGCAGTGGCCGTTCGATCTGATCTACACAATTTCTCCGGGAACTCTATTTCCCTCAAACACGGTCTCGCAGGGATTCCTGACCTTGAATGAGATTCCCCCAGCGACCTTCGCCAACCCATTCGGCACTCTGAAGGGAATCGATCATCATTTCAAGAATGCTTCCGGCCAGCAGTTCAACTTGAGTTTGCAAAGGCAGTTGACCGGGCACTCATCGTTCACTATGGGCTATGTGGCCTCTATCACTCATCACTTGTCATGGAATAATCCCATCGACCAACCTCCTCCAGGGCCTGGCAATATTCAGGCCAGGCGGGAGTTCGACGCCGAGTACCCCAACGTGACTGCGATCTCGTACTACGAGTCGGTGGGCGTCGGATCCTACAACTCGCTGCAGACCAGTTTCCAGCAGCGGCTAACGCGCGGATTCTTTCTCACGGCAAACTATGTTTGGGCACACGCGTTGGATAACGCCCCGTACGATGGCGGCGTTGACGGCCCGATTCCCCAAAATCCTTACGACCGTGCCGCCGATTATGCCAATTCCGACAACGACCTCCGGAGTCGTGCTAATGTCTACGGGACCTATGAACTGCCATTCGGACCGGGCAGAGCCCTTCTTAACAGCAGTTCCTTCCTTGATAAGTGGGTCATCGGCGGCTGGCAGGCTAACGGCATCTTTGTTGCACAGTCGGGTCTGCCCTTCACGGTGACGATAAGCGGCACCGCCACCAATACGGGGGCCTCGGCGAGCCGCGCTAACGTTATTCCCGGGGCAGCTCAGTATCCGGCGAACAAAACCATCACCAATTGGTTCAATCCGTCGGCATTCACTTCACCCACAGCCTACAATTGGGGCGACGTCGGCAGGAATACACTCCGTGGACCTCGAGAAACCAATCTTGATGGCTCCATGGAAAAGCATTTCCCGATCAAGGAGAGCGCCTCCCTACTGTTTCGCGTGGAGTTCTTCAACATGTTCAACCACCCTCAATTCCAGGTTCCGGCGGCCGTTATTAATTCCGGCGGCGCGGGTACGATTACTTCCACATCAAATACAGCGCGGCAGATTCAGGGTGCGCTTCGATTGACGTTTTGAAGCGACGGGGACTTTTCCGTTTATTCCTTCGTCTAAGGTTATTCAACGAAGCTGCTCAATATCGGCTGGGGGTACGGCTTGCCAGAATGCTCGTGGATATCAATTGGGCAGCTATTTGCTTGGGAGAAGCTTGCGGTGTGGAGTGTGAGCCTCTCCGTGAGTGGAACGGAGGCTGCTCATGATCAGTAAGGTGGAAAGAAGAAGAGCTCTGGCTGCCCTGGGGCAGCCAGGGGCCGCGGCCACTCAAGCGAGCGGCCCGCAGGCTATTTCGGAGGTGCGCGCCTTTGCTGTGCCCCAATCTGACCCGGCAAGTTCTTATGTTGTTCTGCAGGTACGAACCCAGTCGGGCCTAATTGGCTATGGCGAGTGTAAGGAGCTCTCCAGCGCCGAATTAAAGGCTACGAGCGCGATTGCCAAGGGGCGCCCCGCATCGGCGTATGAGACGTTGCGTCCACTGGTTCCGCAAAATGCACAAGCGGCCATAGATATGGCGCTGCTTGATATTCTCGGCAAAGCTACAAAGGCTCCCGTATATCGCGTCCTGGGAGGTCCAACGCGGTTCAAGGCACGCGCTATCGTACGATTGGCCGGAACGTCCGACGCTGAGCTCGAAAGCGATCTTCGAAAGCAACTCGCGTCAGGATTTGCCGCGTTCCTTGTACCCATCCCCACTCCGGCGGCACGCAACCAAGGGAGCGCTTATATTCAAGCCGGCTTAGCGCGCTTCAAGGCCATGCGTGCAGCGGCTCCGGATGCGGACTTTGCATTCGAAGGCAGCGACCAGCTCACTCCTTCCGATTCGGGAACTCTGGCTGCTGCCATAGAGTCGATGCATCCTCTCTGGTTTGATGCACCTTGTCCGGTGTCTAATCTGTCGACTCTGCACAAGATTGCCGACGAGACTGTCGTTCCTCTGGGCTTTGGCCGTGATGTCTCGAATCCAGGAACCTACCAGGATCTGCTTCGGGCAGGCCTGGTCGATTTGCTGCGGCCGAATTTGCTGGTCCATGGCATTTCCGGCACTCGGCGCTTAGCCGCGATGGCAGAGACTTATTACGTGGCTGTCGCACCCTGGCATGCGGCTGGTCCGGTTGCCAGTGCCGCAGCTCTGCACCTGGCAGCGAGCATCCCGAATTTCTTTATCGCTCAGCTACCCAACTCAGGCGCCGGGTCAGCAACAGCGCAAGGCGGATTCTTCGCGCTGCCAAAGGGCCCGGGTCTAGGTGTCGAGGTAGACGTACAGGCACTGGAGAGGAACCAGATCGCATGAATCGACGAAGCTTTCTCGGAGGAGCGGCGGCCGTAGCAGCGGCTGCACCCGCGTCTCGCATTGCCGCGGCGGTCTCCACTTCCCCGACAACCGACCTCTGCGGATGTGAGCCATACATCGCCCAGTCGACTGGGCAGCACGGCCCGGTCGATGCATTTCGGGACGTCAGTTCCGGATTAAAAGTTACCAACATGAAAGTATTCGGTGTTTCGCTAACACCCGATTCTGATCGACCCTACGTTTTCGTGAAACTGGAGACAAATCAAGGGCTGGTGGGCTGGGGAGAGGGCACGCTTGAGGGCAAGGCGCAAGCAACGATGTCTTGCATTCAGGATTTCCGGGACTTTGTTGTCGGCAAGGACCCGATGCAGGTGGAGCATCATTGGCAATCCATGTATGTCCAGAGCTTCTATCGCGCGGGCCCAGTGATCGGATCGGCTATTTCTGGCATTGATCAAGCGCTTTGGGATCTTCGCGGCAAGGCGTTGGGTGTTCCGGTGTATCAGCTTCTGGGCGGGCCTTACGATCAAGCCGGCGTCCGCGGCTACTATCACGCAGAGAACGCAAGGACGGACGAGCAGCTGGCAAAACTGCGCGAAACGGCTCTCCAGGAGGGAGTCTCGTGCTTCAAAATCGGACTTCCCGACCAGGAATATGAATGGATCGAAACCCATGCCAAGATCGATCGCGCAGTGAAGCATATGCAGCGCATTCGTGAAAAGCTGGGCGACTCCATCGACATTGCGGTAGATTTCCATGCGAAAACGAGCCCCAGCGTAGCGTCCGTCATCGTCAAAGAAGTGGAGCCGCTGCATTTGTTGTTTATTGAAGAACCTTGCCCGCCGGAGAATGTCCAGGCTATGGGCCGCGTTGCCAGCCGTTCGACCACGCCGATTGCGACCGGTGAGCGCCTGGTAGCGGCCTATGGCTGTCGCGAGTTGATCGAGATGGGCATCGTTGATATTTTGCAGACGGACATCAATCACGTTGGCGGAATCACAGGGCTCTGGAAGGTGGGAGCCATGGCCAACATCTCCAATGTCTCCATGGCGCCGCATGCGTGCGAAGGACCCATCGGGGCGACGGCTACATTGCATGTGGATTCTTCGATGCCCAACTTTCTAATCCAGGAGATCTGCAGCTTCGTTCAGCCCGGCGACAAGGAGAAGATTTGGGCCGAGTGGTTCGGCTTCCCTGCTATGCGGATGGTGAATGGGCGATTCCCTCTGCCTTCAAAACCGGGCCTGGGGTTTGAACTGAGCGAAGCCTCTTTGAGCAAGTATCCCTTCGGCGGTTCTAAACCGATGGCGCGGGTTTTCCACGAGGACGGCTCTGTTGGAGAATGGTGAAGCGTGACCCAAGATCCTAACTCGCTCAATGGGGTATTCGCGGTTCCGCCGCTGGCGCGCGCGCCGGGGAAGGCCCGGGCTATTGATTTCGAGGAAAATTCGCGCATCATCCGCCACATCGCTCAAGGTGGAATCTCGCGCTTCATCTATGGAGGCAATGCTTTCCTCTACCATTTGACGCTGGATGAATATGAGCAACTGTTGGAGTGGCAGACGGGAATAAGACAGGATGGGCTCTGGTTTATTTCAAGCGCGGGTCCTTCCTACGGCCGATTGATGGACCAAGCTCCCTTGTTGCGCCGATTTGGCGTTTCCTGCGTGATGACGCTTCCCTGCGGGGATCCACGCGATGCGACCGGACTTGAGCGCGGACTTCGGGAGTTTGCCGAGGCGTCGGGTGCTCACTTGATGATCTACATCAAAGAGGAAACAAACATGGGATCGGATCTCATGGCTGGTCTCGATGCCGTCGCAAAACTAGTTGACGAAGGGATCTGCGTGGCGATCAAGTATGCCGTGATCCGCAAGAATCCTGAGGAAGATAACTACCTTGGCGAACTGTTAAAGCGGGTAGACCGGCGCAAGGTAATCAGCGGAATTGGCGAACGGCCGGCGGTGGCCCATCTACGCCACTGGGGGTTGGCTGGATTCACTACCGGCTCAGGCTGTCTTGCCCCGGCGCTGAGCGCGGCCGTCTACTCCGCTTGCCGCGCGGCGGATTATGGAAGAGCCCAGCAACTCTGTTCCCGTTTTCTGGACCTGGAAGATCTGCGGGATGAGTGGGGACCGGCCCGCGTGCTGCATCATGCGCTGGAGCTTGCGGGCATCGCTCGCATGGGGCCTATTCCTCCTTTCGTTTCAGAACTCTCTCAAGAACAAAGGAAACGCACCGGGCCTGTGGTGCAGGAACTCCTCGCTGGACAGCAGGAGTTGGCGGTGGGTAGTTGAGCGGCACGGAGTAAGCGAAGAGTTGAGCGCGGGGTGAATCGTGGGGCACTTGATCGAATCGGGCTGGTCGCGGCGTAAGTTTCTCGGAGTTGCCGGTGGTACGGCCCTGCTTGGCGGAGTGGGGTCGGTTATCGGACCTTTGCCGCTCGCGGCGGCGCAGAAGGTCCGTGCAAAGATCACCGATATCCAGACGATGACATTGACCGGCCAGCGCACTTATGTTTATGTCAAGGTTGTTGCCGACAATGGACAATTCGGGATCGCCGAGGCATACGGAACCCCTGACATCGGCGTTAAGGAGCAGATACAGGCGCTGAAGCCGCTGCTGGTAGGCAAGAATCCGTTGGAGATCGATTCCATTTATACCTACATGGGCATTGGAGGTCCCGCGCTTTCAGGGACGCGGACGGACGGCTCGGCGCACTCACTCATGCCCGCGGCCAGCGGCATTGAGATGGCCCTTTGGGATTTGGCAGGTAAGACCCTCGGCGTTCCCACATCGACGCTGCTGGGAGGAAGGTTCCGCGACCAGGTTCGGGTTTACGACCACGCGGCTCCTAAAAATATGTTAGACAAAGCCTCGTGCCGGGAATGGGCAGACAAAATCAAGGCAGATCCCAGCGGCTTTACCGCACACAAGATCGGGTTTCGACATACAGACGAGGCGACCGACAGCGCCCGCGATCCTGGCAATCGAGTGCTTACCACCAAAGAACTCATGGAGATTGCTCAGGGATTTGAGAATTGCCGCGAGGCCATCGGCTGGGATCACGACCTGATGGTCCATTGCCACTGGGAATACGACCTGCGCACCTCCATTCAGTTGGCAGACGCCGTTGCACCGATCAAACCGCTTTGGCTCGAAGATCCGCTTCCGGTGGACTACTCCGAATCCTGGAGAAGATTGTGCGCCAGTTCGCGTGTACCCATCTGTACGGGTGAGAATCTGGAACGAAGGGCGGGCTTTAAGGATTTTATTATCTATCAGGGATGCGACATCTTGAATCCCGACCTACGCAACTGCGGCGGATTTCTGGAGACAAAACGAATCGCCGATATGGCTGATACATTTGGATTGCCGATGGCGACGCACAACACCGGGAGTCAATTGCACACCTGGGCTAACTGCCAGTGGGCTGCATCCATCCGCGACTATATCGCTTGCGAAACCATAACGGGCCAGGGGGGTTGGATGGACAAAGTCCTGCTGCTCGACGGGCCGTATATTAAGGGTGGACACATCAGCGTAACCGACAAGCCGGGGCTCGGCGTCGAACTAAACCCTGACGTGGTGAAGGCTCATTTGTTAGAAGGCGAACAGTGGTGGGGATGAAAAATCTTAAGAGGGCTCTGATATGTCTATGAAACGTCGTGAATTGTTGAAGTCGATGGGGAGCGCGGCCTTGCTGAGCCTCGCCCCGCCGGTCTTGCGCGCGCAAGAGCAGGTGGCACGGGCCACGCGGGGGATGGCAACGCCGCACATCAAGGATATAAGCGTGATCGAATGTGAGCCTGCGGGCGTGCGGCTTACGGTAGTGAAGATTACGACCGATCAGGATGGACTTTATGGCTACGGCTGCGCCACATTCACCCAGCGCGCCGACCTGGTTAAACCCGCGGTAGAAAAATATCTGAAGCCGTTCCTGCTGGGTAAGACCACGGACCGGATCGAAGATATCTGGCAATCGTGCTATGACAGTTCCTATTGGAAGAACGGCCCGGTGTTGAACAATGCCATCAGCGGTATCGATCAGGCACTGTGGGACATCAAAGGTCGCCAGGCAGGCATGCCGGTTTATCAGCTTGCCGGTGGCAAATGCCGGGAAGCTGTCGATGCCTACGGACATGCAGACGGAGCTGACTATGCAGCCGTGGTGGAAAGCGCGAAGGGTTACATTGCCAAAGGTTTTCGCAATGTTCGGGTCCAGGTCGGAATTCCCGGAATGTCAGGCTACGGTTCGAGAACAGGCACAGACAATACGCTCAAGGCGTTGACCGATAAGCCGCTCTACGAGCCGGCCTATGATTTCCGCCGTTCCTTGAAGCTGCTGGAGGTTTGCCGCCAGGAACTGGGCGATGAGATTGAATTGTTACATGATATGCACGAGCGGCTGACACCCAACCTCGCGGTGCAGTTTTGCAAAGAAGCAGAGAAGTATCACATGTTCTTTTTGGAAGATCCGCTTTCACCGGAAGACCTGGGCTATTTCCAGCAGATCCGGCAAAACTGTGCGACCCCGATCGCCATGGGCGAGCTCTTCAACAACCCGCACGAATGGCAGCCGCTTATCGAGGGGCGGCTCATCGACTACATTCGGGTGCATGTTTCCCAGGTGGGAGGGTTTACTCCGGCGCGCAAGATCGCGATCCTGGCCGAACCGTACGGGGTTAAGACAGCCTGGCATGGTCCGGGGGATGTGTCGCCGGTAGGCCACATGGCCAACGTGACTCTTGATCTGGTCAGCTATAACTTTGGCATTCAGGAATACTCACCCTTCAATGAACGGACCCAGGAGATCTTTCACGGCTGCCCGACGATGAAGGATGGATATCTCTGGGTGAACGAGAACCCCGGGTGGGGCATCGAGATTGATGAGAAGGCAGCAGCCAAGGCTCCATATACGCCGGGAAGAAATAACCTCAATGGTGGATGGGGAGAAATACGTAAGCGCGACGGTACCGTCATCAAGCAATAGGCACGGAGGTTGTTGTGTCCGCATCGGGCGCTGAAAAACCAGCGCGGCTTGCTCGCCGTGACCTGCTCAAGCTGCCGGTGATGGCCGCTGCTTGCGGCCTGCTTTCGGGTTCCGCTGTTGCGCAGGCCGCGAAACCCATGGCGCCCATGGACGAGGCCGATCCAGCCGGCACAAAGATTGCCATCAAACTAACCGTCCAACACACTACGGACGAGGAGCTGCTCTTCCTTAAGCAGATTGGACTGCGCTGGCTGCACGCCGACTTTGGCGAGGCAGCATCCTACGATTTCATCAAGGCCACGCGAGATCGCTTTGCCCAATATGGGCTCACCATCGACTGCGCGCTGATGGAGGCCTACCGTTCAAAGAGGATTCAGCTGGGGCAGCCGGGACGAGATGAGGACATCGAGAAATTCAATACTTTCCTCACGGATTGCGGGCGTCTGGGCATCCGGACCTCGCATATCGATTTCCACCCTGGAAATACCTACACGACGAACATGATCACGACCACTCGCAGCTATACAGCGCGCGAGTTCAGCGTGACCGACTTTCGGGACAAGGTCGAAAAGCGGATGTTCGACCGCGACTACACGGCGGAGGAGATCTGGGCCAACTATGCTTACTTTCTCGACGCTGTTCTGCCAGTCGCAGAAAAGGCCGGCATTAAGTTGGCTCACCACCCGGACGATCCCCCGATTTCTCCCATGAATGGTGTGGCCAAGGTCTTTATCAACTATGCGGGGTATAAACACGCCGAAGATGTGGTTTCGAAGGGCAGCAAGAACTGGGGACTTTGTTTGTGCCTGGGCACCTGGCTGGAAGGCGGCGACACCATGGGTAAGGACGCCGCCACGATGATCCGGGAGTTCGGCGGCCGGGATAAGATATTCACCGTCCATTTTCGTAACGTAAGTTCCCCTCTGCCGCGATTTCATGAGACGTTCCAGGACGACGGCTATCAGGATATGTATCTCCTTATGAAAGCCCTGCGGGAGGTGCGCAGCACCGCCTCGCTGATTCCCGACCATTATCCAGGCGTTGTGAGCGACGCTAATTTGCGCATCGACAATGCCTATATGGTTTCTGCGATGCGGCAGATGTTGCGGCGCGCCTATGAAGAAGTGGGATAAGGCGTCCATGCCCCCTCACCAATGACGGGTGCGGGAACCTAGAGCTTGAAAAGTTCGCGCAGGCGCCGGGTTTGGGCGCGGCTAACCGGAATCTCGGTCTGCTTGCGATCATCCATGCGCAGCTGATAGCTGCTCTTGAACCAGGGCACGACTTCCTTGATGTGGTTGATGTTCACCACATAGGAGCGGTGGGCTCTCCAGAAAAGAGATGGATCCAGCAACTCGAGCAGCTCTTCGATGGTCCGGCACTTGGATTGGCCTTCAAGGGAGGGCGTCACCACGGAGATGATGCCCTCCTCGATAGCGGCGAAGCAGATGTCCTTTTGATCGGCCAGCAAGAGCCGGTTATGCGCTTGCAGAATAATCTTCCCGCTGCGCGGACGTACACCGGCCTGCTGCTGTTCAATGAGGCGGAGTAGCGCATCGAGACGCGCATCCGATGGCTTGACGTCGCTCGACGCACCGTTCTCCGCAGGCGGCTCTGAGTCGAGCTGGTGGATCTCCTGCAAGCGCTGGCGGGCGCGGTCCAGGGCCTGCAGAACGCGGGCACGATCAAACGGTTTGAGCAGGTAATCGATGGCGTTGACGTCGAACGCACGCACCGCATATTGGTCGAACGCGGTGGCAAAGATGATCTGGGGCATACGATCGGCGTCGACTCGCTCCAGCAGCTTCTTGAGTACTGCGAAGCCGTCCAGGCCAGGCATCTGCACGTCAAGAAACACTACATCCGGATGGTGGGTACGAATCAGGTGGACGGCCTCGATGCCATTCTCGCCCTGAGCGATGACCTCGACTCCACCGGCCGCGTCCAGAAGGTATTTGAGCTCTTCGCGCGCGAGGCGTTCATCGTCGACGATCAAAGCAGTCATTGGCATAAGGTAGCCGTCAGCTCCAGGCCATCCCGGCTTGTCGTGGGGCGCGCCCTGGGGGCCGAAGCGAACTAATCTCAGTAACGAATTCGAGTATATAGGGAGCAGTCAAGCTCAGGATTGGAAGGCGCGGAGGCGGGAGGGCATGTTATCCGCTGCCAAGGCGTGACCGCAGTAAACACAGTAGACGTCGGTAATGCGCACGCCACGGTAGCAATTGCCGCAGGCCGCGGAGACCTGGTAGGCGCACTGCGGACAAAAATGGTACTCGGTGTGGATGCCGGTGCCACAGGAGGGGCAGAGCGCCACCACCGGCTGGCGGAGGAGAAAGTAAAGCACTGATCCGATGCCGCCCGGCATGGCCAGACAGATCACCACCCAGGTGCGCGTAGCCATGTTGCGGCGCGGTGCATCCCGGCTCACGTAACCAACCATGAGCACATACAACGCGGCGAGCGTGCTCCAGGAGAGAGCGAAGTAAAAGCGGACACCGATAGGAGCGGCGATGGGACGAACATGGTAGGCCTGCCGATAAGCGGGCAGGATTACCCAGTACAGATACTGCATGAAGACAAACACCAGAGACGCCGCTGCGATCGACCAGCGCGGGATAAGCTTGACTTCTTCCGTGATGGAGGAGGCTGCTTCGGAGGTGTGTATCTTGTTGGTCATTTCTCTATTGGCGGAAAGGTCTCAAAGCCGCGCCTGTCGTGCTGCACGCTGTGTTGTCCTTTCCAGAGAGCGATGAGCGCCGCGAGCATCCCAAGAAAGAGCATCATGATGAGAAAGGCGACCTGGGTGGGCATATCGAAGAGACGTTCCTCGCCCAAAAGATCTTCTACCCCGCTCCATATGGCCGGCCCGAGCAGAACAAGCATGCAAACAAAACCCAGAATGGCGAAGCCCAGATTTCTGCGCTGCCGCACGCGCTTCTCCTGGGTGGTGATCACGGCATCGCGGACAGCACGTCGAGTCTTCTGCGTGAGCTGCAGATTGGCATCGCAATCCTGACAGGCAATGGAGCGCACCGCGTCATGAAGAGGCCCACGGGGGCCCCTTTTTGAGGTACCGTTCATCGCGCTTCACCCTCCGCTGCTGAAATACGTGGTTTGAGCGCAGAGAGCCCACGGTAGAGCCGCGACTTTACCGTGGAAAGCGGGGAACGCGTAACCTGAGCGATCTCTTCCAGAGAAAGCTCCTCATGGAAGCGGAGTACCAGCACTTCGCGATGCAATGGCTCCAGGGTGAGCAAAGCCTCGGCGACGCGCTGTCCGTTCTCGTTGGTCTGGTACGTCTCAAAAGGGGAGGGCCCGTCGCCAGCCACATCGAAGGCCCGGCCGTCTTCTCCTGCTTCGCGCATCGCTTCCAGGCTGCTCATGGTTCGCTTACGGCGCACGTCAATGACCAGGTTGCGGGCGATGGTGAACAGCCAGGTATCAAAGCGAGACTTGCCGTTGAACTGATCACCGCGCTTCAGTACGCGCATCCAGGTCTCCTGAAAGATATCTTCCGCGGTCTCCCGGTTGCCGGTCAGGTAGAGCAGGTAGCGTAGCAAGCGATGCTGGTATTGGACGATCAGCTGATCGAGCAGTTCCGGATCGTGGCGCTTCAGACCCTGGGCGACGAGGCTGTTCTCGTTGCAGGACTGGTCGGCGAGGGTAAGCGAGGCTGCGCGCATATCTTCCTCACAGACGTGGGGTGCGTCCCCAAAGACGCCGTTAGCGACCAGTTTTTTGAGCCTACCGGTAAAGACCATAGGACTGCCCTCTCGCAGTTGCATCACGAGACGAACCCAAGTGCGTACAAGGATATAGGAATCGGACGCCTGAAGCCACTCGGCGGCCGGACGGGCTGCGGAAAACTCTGCACCGGGCAGGAAAGCAACAGCCTCGGGGGCTAAAACCGGATCTTTGTTAGGCCGACTAAGAATCGAGCCCGCCCCAGGACGAGAGCTGAGTTGGGCAGTTGTCCAATCCTATTTCTTCTGTAGCGTCTAAACTTGAGGGTATGGAGATTTTGTTCGGCCTGCATCCCGTAGAGGAGGCTTTGCGCTCCGGGACGCGGAAATTCGATCACATTTGCATCGCCCGGGAACGGCAGGATCAGCGGCTGGAAAAGCTGATCCAGGCCTGCCGGGACGCGGGCGTGAAGCTGCGGATAGATACCCGAGACCAGCTCACCAAGCTGGCCAGGAGTGAGGCGCACCAAGGCGTGGTGGCAATTGTCCGGGCGCGGCAATTCCTTGACCTGGACGACCTGCTGCAGGGCGGAGGGCAAAACCGCTTGCTGCTGGCGCTGGACGGGGTGGAAGACCCACAGAACCTGGGGGCGCTGCTGCGAACAGCCGAGGGGGCGGGAGTCGACGGGGTGGTGGTTACGGAGCGGCGGTCGGCACCGCTGAGCCCGGTGGCCGTCAAAGCTTCGGCCGGCGCGGCCGAGCACGTGAAGATCGCCAGGGTGGTTAACCTGGTGCGCGCGCTGGAAGAGTTGAAGGGACGCGACCTGTGGTGCATCGGCCTCGACGAGCGCGGTACCACGGACTATGACGAGTTTGATTTCTCAGTAGGTTGCGTCCTGGTGCTCGGCCGCGAAGGCGCGGGGCTGCATGACCTGGTGCGGCGCACCTGCGATCACCTCTTGCGCATCCCAATGGCCGGCCGGGTGCATTCCCTGAATGTGAGCGCCGCAGGCGCCGTGGTGCTCTACGAGGCAGCGCGGCAGCGCCGGAGGGCCGCAGAGGCAGGCCATTCCACACCAGTGGTGGGGCAGAAGAAGAAGCAGAAGCAGAAGGGTTTGGGTTCATGAAGTTTTTGCGGTTCGCAGTGGTGATTGTTGGCATCGGGCTCGTTTCTTTTGTTGAGGCGCAGGAAGCGTCGTCCCCCGCAGTTGCTCCTCCCCAGGTACCTGCGGAGCATGCCCCCACGGTGATTCTGTCGCGGTCCGTTGACGATAGCGACAGTAGCCGTCCGGCGGCGGCCGTGGCTCCCGTAGCCAAGGCGATAGACACGCCGAGCGACGCGGAACGGCAGGCAATCACCTTCCTCTCCTACGATCTCGATGTCCACCTGCAGCCCAGGGAGCACGCCATGGCGGTGCGCGCGCGCATCCTGCTGCGTAACGACTCGGGTACTCCGCTGCACCGCCTTCCCTTGCAGATTTCTTCTACGTTGCAATGGACAAGCGCTCGCATAGCCAATGCGCCGGCTACTTTTTCCCAGCAGCTGGTGAGCAGCGATATTGACCACACTGGGGCGCTGCGTGAGGCGGTCATTCCCCTGGCGCAACCCCTTGCCCCACAGCAGACCATCGCGGTCGACCTCACCTACGAGGGGACTGCCGCTCTTTCAGCCACCCGGTTGGAGCAGATAGGAACCCCGACGGAGATGGCGGAAGCCTCCGATTGGGACCGGGTTGCGGACGACTTTGTGGGCTTGCGGGGCTTTGGCAATGTCGCCTGGTACCCAGTCGCCTCTGTGCCGGTGGCTTTGGGCGACGGAGCCAAGTTTTTTTCGGAAGCTGCCGAGGAGCGGCAACGTCAGAGCCAGGCCACGGTGAGCATGAAGGTGACGGAGGAGTTTTTTGGCGAAGCACCCAACCTGGCCGTATTGGATGGCCAGACTTTGACAGTGACGCCCTCATCGCTGCCTGCGGCCTCGGTAGCCGGAATCGTCAGCTGTACGCTGCCGCCGACGCGGCTAGGCTATCGCTCACCCAGCCTGTTTCTGCTCACCCGTAGCTTGCAGGAGGGCAATGGAGTAGCCGTATTCGCGCGGACCGAGGATGTGACGAACGCACAGGCCTACATGACGGGGGCTACGATGGTGATCCCGCTGATCCATCGCTGGCTGGGGACGCAGCCTAGCGGCGCTCTCAATATCGTCGATCTGCCGGAGCATGGCGATGCCCCATTCGAAGACGGCACCGTGCTCTTCGCGGATGTGCGAAGCGCCGATCCGTATAAGCTGGGCGACGCCCTCGTCCATTCGCTGACGCATCTTTATTTCCGCTCTCCGTACCCGTGGCTGCAGGAGGGGGTGGCCGCCTTTATGGGGTCTCTGTGGCTGGAGCAAAACCTCGGAAAGGACGGTGCCATTCAGTATTTGGATAACAGCCGCGGCGCGCTCTCGCTGGCCGAACCGGGCGACCCTGCTTCGGCGTCGCAGGCTTTGGTGACGGCGAGAGATCCGGTGTATTACCGCACCAAGGCAACTTACGTTTTCTGGATGCTGCGCGACCTTGCCGGGGAAAATGCCCTGGGCCGCGCGCTGCGTGAATATCAACCGGGGTCGGATACGACTGGAACCGAATTTGAGCAAGTGCTCGAACGGGCAAGCGGCAAAGACCTGAAGTGGTTTTTCGAGGACTGGGTCTACCACGACCGCGGTCTTCCTGACCTTTCGATTGCCGGTGTGTATCCCAACAAGGCTACTGCGCCCGGCACCTATATCGTCGCAGTGGATGTAGCCAATAGCGGTACGGCCGAGGCGGAGGTTCCGGTCTCTGTTTCTTCCGGCACAACCACGGTGACGGAGAGACTCCGTATTCCTGCAAAGTCGAGGATAAGCCATCGCTTCGTGCTGCAGGGCCAGCCGGCGGAAGTCGCAGTGAACGACGGCACGGTTCCCGAAGTGCAGGCCAGTGTCCACCGGCGGACGTTGGCAGTTGCGGCAGCCTCGGAGTAGCGCTTCAGACCTTCAAGAAAGAAGTTAGTTCTCTACTGGCTCTTCGATCGCCTTCACTTCGGGGTGTTGCAAGGTGCCGGTGATGGCGAAGGGATGAGCGGCCGTTCCGCCTTTCATGTCTATTTCGCGATCGAACGAGATGGTGCCCGACAGGGGAATCGCTTCCTGGCCGCGAGCAAGCAGGCTGTGCGTTATCTTGATGGTGCTCTCGGCGATGGCCGCGTCGGCGCTCCATTGATCAAAGTGGATGAAGGGCTGAGCGGCGACAGGCAACGGCTCTTCCGCAGCCAATCCCCCTTTGGTCCAGTCCCAGCGCAAGCTACCGGTGGCGGAACGAACCAGGTCTTGCGCGTCGAAGCCGGACATGCTGATCTGGGCAGAAAAATTCGCCAGACCGGTACCCCAATGCTCATCGAAGATGCTACCAAGCGCGCTGGGCGCAGCGTTGGTCACCTGCACATCGAGTTGATATTCCGGCTGGTCACCGGAAGCGTCCACCAGGCCGGCAAGATGCATCGTTCCGTTGGCAAGATGGCCATTCAGCGAACGGATCTTGATCGAGCTGCCGCTGATGTCGAGCGCGCCGATCGCGTCATGCACCACCAGCTTGCCGGTCGAGAGGGCGCCAATCCGCACAGTTCCGGAGAGATTGGGCCACTTGACGGAGCGGCGGTCGATACGATCAAGAATTTGTCGCAGCAGCTGACCGCCTTCGCTGGTACCCAGCAGGGTGGACTGGAGCGCGGCCAGATCCAGGGTGGGAAACACGAGCGAGAAGTGCCCTGCGCACGGTGTGTTGTCCACCCCAGCAAACGAGCTTGCCGGGGATCCCGCCGCAGTGCATAGCGTTGGGTACTCCAGGGTTCCCTGTGCCTCCAGCTTCCCATAACTAATGGACGCGTTCGTCCATTCAATCTGAGTGGGGCTGAGAATTCCCTGGGCAGAGGCGATCTTGAGTGGCTGGGACAGATAGGACGTAGTGAGTTCTGCATTCCTGATGGCGATGCTGCCCTGCGCCGTCGACGCGACCACCGGATGCTCGGAGTCTGGCACGGGCAGCAACCATTTACCGCGCACGTCAAGGTCGAGAGCGGCAGTGCCCGCGCCGCTAAGCAATCCGAACGTCCTGCCGAATGCCTTCAGGCGGGCTAGACTGCTGACGCCGCCCAAGTGCATATCGAATCCGGCAGGCGTAAACCGGCCGTCCACGGTCACCGGAACCGGCGCACCCATCGCCAGCCGCACCGGTTGCAGCAACAACGCAGGAGATCCTGGCGACTCGTCCCCCGCCTGTGGGCTGTCGCAGCGGAACCGCAACGGGCCCAGAAGGAACGGCTTGCCGGAATCGGGTGGGGTCAGGCGCAGCGAATCAAGAGCCATTTCGCCCGCAATCGTGGGTTGACGTCCGGTTTGGGTTGCGTACTGGAAGTGCCCGTTGAGGGTTCCGGCGGCCTGGACCCCGGCGCCTAGTCCGCTGCGCACTTCCTGCAGTGCGGCCAGCACGGCGGCCGCGGGAACGCGATGAAGCGTCAGCGTGAGTTGCGCCTGAGGCTGGGTTTGCACTTCCTGAATCGAGCCGGCGAGTTCCAGCGCACCATCACCGACGGGAGAGGTACAGGCAATGCCCTCCAGCGATCCTGACTCTCTCCGGAGTGAGGCCCGGCAAGCTGCCTCTACATCCATCGGATGAGGCGGAGTAAATTCGGCGCGGTGCAGCCCAGCAACTTTCAGCGTGGTGTTGATCTGTGCCAGCTCAGCCGTACCGTCCACCACAGCCTCAACATCAAGGCCGCCGCGCCAGCCAATATCGCGGCTGAGGGTGAGCCGGCTCAACTGGCCCAGAGGCACGCCGTTCCATTCCACCTTGAGCTGCAATGGCATTTCGCCCAGTAAGGGCGCGCGATGCAACGTACCATCGATGCGCAGCATGCCAGTGTCAGAAAGGTCGAGAACGAGATCGGTGCGCACTGGTTGGGCGCGAAAGTGCAGCTCCCACGCATCCTCAGGAGCCAGCGAGATGGAGAGGTCGGAATTCAGGAAGGAGAGCGGCTTTTTCTCGTTGCCTTCTTTGAAATTGATGCGCGTGTTTTCCGCCTCAATATATGGAAAGCGCGGAGCACTGCCGGCATGGCGCTGGCCCGTGGGGGCATTCGGGATGTGCGCTGCCTGCACCAGAACCGAAGCGAAGTTCCAAACCCCGTTGCGTTGGACAAGGTTCAAACTGGCGTCGTCGAAGTGGATACGGGAGACTTCAAGTTTGCCGCGCCACAAGGACAAGAGGCGCAGATCCGCAACCACACTGTCGGAGTGAAGGATAGGCTCGGAACCGAACTGAGGATCTTCTTCTACGGAAAAATCGGAGAATTCAAAGCCGGGAAGGGGCAGCAATCGCAGCTTGACGGAAGAGATGTGTACCTGGCGGCCGATGCTGCGACTGATGCTGTCGGCAATTCGATGCTGATAGCGGCTGATGTTGACCAGCGGCGGCAACACAAAGGCGACCACGGATAGCATCGCGGCTGCCAGCAGAATCCAGCGCCTGGGCGAAGGACGCTTCTCTTCGCCACCCATGCTATTGGACCAAATGGAAGGTTCGGCGCCAGCGGGTCTGGTCGAAGAAGTGAAGAATTACGTGGGTATAGAACTGGAGCTTGTCAGCTACTCCTTCTTTCTCATACTGATTGTCGGCTTCGATGAAAGACCAATAGACAAAGAGTGGGCGGCCCACAATATTTGCTCGCGGCACAAAGCCCCAATATCGGCCGTCAAGCGAGACGGGGCGATTATCGCCCATGGCGAAGTAACGGCCCGGAGGAACCACCAGGTCCTCTCCCTGAATATAGTTGGGAAGATCGAGGGCCCAGGTTGGGGTTACGTCCCCGCTCTGCGACGGGGAGACGGCGGGAAAATCATCACGGTAGGGAAAGTAGTTCCCGTAGTCGGGCATGGCGGCCTGCGGTTCATGTTGCGGCTGTCCATTGAGAAACACGACGCCGTTGCGCAGATGGATACGATCGCCGGGAACGCCGATGACCCGCTTTACCAGGTAGAGATCCGGCTCGCCCGGCTTGAAAAAGACGATAATGTCGCCGCGGCGCACATTGCGGTAGTAAACGAAGGGCGCCCACGCGGTACGCGGCGCCAGCGTAATGCGGTCCACCAGCACATGGTCGCCGACCAACAGAGTCTTTTCCATGGAGGAGGAGGGAATCTCGAAGTTCTGAAAGATGAAGGTCAGTGCAAAGAGGCCAATGACCAGCACCGTACAGATGGAAGCGAATGCTTCCAGCGGCGTTTCTTCCGTTGCCTGCTGGCTTTTAATCTCTGTCTCTGTGACTTCCATGGTAATGGGAACAAACCTCAGTGAATGACGCGAAACGTGCGGCTCCACCGTGCAAAGTCCATGACGGCATCGAGCGGGCTCTTCTCGTGTCCGAGTTTATCATCCGGTAGGGTGCGGTCATCGGTAGCCGAAGGCTGGTGAAGCGAGAAGTAGATGATGAACGGCAAACCCACGACATTGGCGCGCGGAACAAAGCCCCAATAGCGGCTATCGCGGCTGTGATTGCGGTTATCGCCAAGCACGAAATATAAGCCGGGGGGGACGACCAACTCGCCGTTCTGAACATCGTGGCGCATCTGCATCCACCAGTGCGTATCCACTCCGGGATCGGTATAGAGCTTGGCGGGAAACTGATCGCGGAAGTTGTCTTGATACGCGCCTTCAAAGATCGCAAAAGGCTCGCTCTGCTTCTGGCCGTTGACGCAGACCAGCCCATTTTGCAGACGGATCCGGTCGCCGGGGACGCCCACCACTCGCTTGACGACGTGGTCGGATGGATCGAGCGGAAAATGAAACACGACCACATCGCCGCGGCTCACCTGCTGATAGGGCAAGAGCCAATGCCAGGCGCCCGGGGGCCCGAAAACTGCCTTGTTGACCAGCAGAAAGTCCCCCACCAGCAGAGTCCGCTCCATGGATTCGGAGGGTATGCGAAAGGGCTGGACCACAAAGGTGAGCACAAAAAGGGCGATGACGATGATAGACAGCAGGGAGCGGAAGGTGTCGAGCAGGTTGGGAAAGACAAGGTGGGTGTGACTAAGGTGGATTGGACCAGGCTGGACTGAGTTGGGCGCGATCGAGGCCGCCGCAGAAGCGGTGGCAACGCTCGCTTCTTCTGTGGACACGCGGAAGAACTCCGCTGGTGGCTGATGGGTCAAGAGCCGTTACCTTCCGCCAACGGTTCCCGAGCAGGACTTTGCTTTCTCAGCTTGTCGAAAGCCCGGCGTGCGGCCTCCTGCTCGGCCCGTTTCTTGGTGGTGCCTACGCCACGCGCAAGAGCCTTGGGTCCAGTTACCTCCGCCACCCTCACTTCCACCAGGAAACGCTTGCGGTGATCGGGCCCGCTCTCCGCTTTCAGCACATAGTCCGGGGGCCCGGTCTTCTGCGCCTGCAGCAGCTCTTGCAAGGCGGTCTTGTGGTCACCCAGGGAGACTCCACGATCAAGCGCCTGGCGTAAGTCATTCACGTAGGGCGCGACCACGTGCTCGTTGACGAAGGCCTCCACCGGAACCAGGCCACCGTCCAGATAGAGCGCGGCAATCACGGCCTCGACGCAGTTCGCCAACAGGGTAGACTTCTTCCGCCCCCCGCCTCGTTCCTCTCCTCGCCCCAGCCGCAGATAACTTCCCAGGTCGAGCGCTGCGGCCACTTGCGCCAAGTGGCGGCGGCTGACCAGGCTGGCGCGGAGGCGCGTCCACTCCCCTTCATGGAGATCGGGAAAACGACGGAAGAGAATCTCGGCAACAACCAGGCCCAGAACGGCGTCTCCCAGGAACTCCAATTGCTCGTTATCTTCTTCGCGTGCGCAAGTGGCTCCCTCGGCCTGCCGGCCCTCGGTGGTTTGCTCGTACGCCAGCGAACTATGGGTCAGCGCCTTCACCAGCAGTGCCTGCTCGCGGAACGTGTGACCCAACGCTGCCTCGAGCGTATTGGGAGCCTGTGCCATCAATTTCGTTGCCCTTTCTCCTACTGTATTGCATAGCGAGAGAAATCATGGGGTTACTGAGGAGTGCCGTTGGCCGGCGGAGCGCCGGCCCGGGGCGCAGCGTCTGGAGCAGGGTCGTTCTCGTCTGCGGGTTCAGTATGCTCCCGCTGCGGCACCGCATAGGGCTGTTTGAGACCTTTTTCCGCCGCCAGCCTGGTGTCTGCCTCGCCGTCGCGTACGGTGAGTGCAGCGCGGTACTCGTTGAGCGCCTGGTCACGCTGGTCCTGAATGTCGTAAATCCGCCCCAGGTAGATGTGCGACCACGCCAGCATGCGAGGATCCTTAGAGAGCCGGATCGTCTCTTCGAAGTCATGCTGGGCGCCCGGCACATCGCGCTGCAAAATGGCCACCCGGGCAAGAATGAAGTTGGCGCGGGCAGCATCGCCAGACTTATTGGCCACCGACTGTTGCGCCAGGGCGCCCGCGCCATCGGTGTCGCCCTTCATGAGTTTCAGTTCCGCCAGATCGAGGCCTCTCAGCTCGCGCGGAGATCGATGCACGATATCGGAGGAACTCTGCTGATTGAAGGTAGTATGCTTCGCGCGGTTTAATTCCACGCTTACATCCATACCGTAGACCATCTCGCCGATGCTTTCCTTGAAGCTCTGCGGCGCCCGTTCAAAGGCGGCGAAGGCGTTATAGAAATACTCCGTGAGCACGTAGCCGTCGGCCATATCTTCCTGGACCGCATGACGGCGGACCGCTTCGGCGGCCTCGATCGAAGCGTTGTGCTGGTGGGTTGCGGCTTCGAGATCGCTACGACGCACATCGGCCGGGATCTTGTAAATGGTCACGCCGGTATCCATGGTTCGCACCTCGACCGCGCGAATCATGCACTCGATGGTCAGGGCTACCACGTCGCTTTTATAGGTGTAATCGAGGGGCGCATCGCGAATGGTCTTTAGAAAGGGCAGCAGGCGGTCCAGCGCCGTGGCGCGGGCGTACAACAGGGGCTCAATCTCGTAATGCAGGTAAGCGTGGCGAACCTCCCGCATGTGGATGGTTCCATTGACGGGCGAGGCCACCACCACATAGTCGGCTCCGTAGACCCGGGCATTGGTCTGCGCGGGGTCAAGCAGCGGCTCGACGACCACCAGAAAACGCCGGCCGTTTGTGGCCTGGGCAGGCGTCTTGAGGTAGATGCCGGTATCGTCGATCATCTTGGTCAAAGAGTCGTGGAGCTGCACCAGCTGCTTTTCGTATTGCGGACGAACATGGAGCCAGATTACGTGCAGATCGGCCAGTTGGGCAAAGCGGCGCAACAAAGGCAGAATGTTTTCCACGCCACTGGCGTCCGGAGGGAGATCGGCGCCCTGGGCGCTAGGCGCAAGATCAGGGGGCGGCGAGATGAAGAGGGCGAGCGAAATATACTGCGCCAGATCGGATCCAGTGTCAGAAAGGCGATGTTGCACGATGAAAGTGCAGATGTGATCGTGCGCATCCCGCGCATCGTTCGAAGCCTGGAGCGCCTGGTTGACCTGCTCCCGGACCTGCTCGCGCAGCGGGTCGGAAGCGGCAAGCCCCTGATCATAGCCGCATGCGTTCAGCGCCACGGCAATGTCGAAAAGCGCCTCGCTGTTCTGCAAGCTGATATCAGGACCCGCGGCATTCACCAATGCCGGTGAAGCAGCACTGCCGGCGTCTGAGGCTTGCGAATTGGATAAGTTTTGCCCATGCGCGGCCGGCACGCCCAACCAGATCAGCATCGCAAACGAGGCGAGCGCAAGGCAAGCGCGAAGAACCCTGGGTTGGATAGCGGAATGCTTGCTGTGAAACTGCATAGAGTGCGGCGATTGGCCCTCTCCAAGTCTATGCATGCAGACAAGGGGGGGTCAAACCATCCACGACCAAGGGATCGCGATTGCCAACGGATTTAGAGTGTATTTTTGACAGGAAAAATCCCACGGAGAGGAGCACCCTAGCCGGGTACAGAAACTCCGGAAAAGGAGAGGAGTACCGTACCGCGCACGGGCTGCCCAAAGACCTGCGCCGGGGCAAAAACGCTCAAGAGCAGCATATTTTCCACTTGGCCACGGGTCTTATTGTCGGTGTTTCCAGAGATGATTTTGTAGTCGTACACCAGGCCTTCTTCGTTGACGAAAGCCTGCACCACAACCGGGTTCTTACCGTCCGTAATGCCTTCGGCAAGTCCCGGTGAGCGATAAAGGTAACGGGGGCTGGAAGCGGCGCCAAGGGGTTCGTCACGCGCCTGCGCAGGCTCCGGGGAAGCAAACATCCCGATGAGCAGGGCGACCCCGCCCAGCAGCGCAACGGTGCTGGCGAAACCAGCCGTAGCCCGCCACACCAGGGGACCGACGGTATTTTGCCAGCGAATTCGCCCCCGGGCGAATTTCTCCTGGGCGGTATTGGTGGATTCCCGCGACAAGGCAACACGAAGGCGGAGACCCAGGTCGGCAGGAGCCTTCGCCGGCCCGATCGAGCTGATCAGGGATTGCGCAATCCGCCACTGCGCGAATTCAGCCGCACAATCGGAGCAGGCTTCAAGGTGCGCGGCAATCTGCTGCATGGCTGCACCGGTCACAGCGCCGTCAAGGTATGCGGAGAACTGCTGGCGTGAATGAGCGCACTGGTTCACTTGGCCCCCCTGGCATCCATGGAAAACGATTCCATGGGCCGAAAAGCGGCGCTTGGACGTTTCACCGCCGCAGCCGCCGCAAAACTTGCCAACCGCTCCTTCAGATGCGCGCGCCCACGCATAAGACGCGACTTTACGGTGCCAATATTCACCCCGAGGATCTCGGCCACCTCTTCGTAGGAAAAGCCTTCGATATCGCGCAGGACCACGACGGCGTGGAAGGGCTCGGGGATGTGGCGCAACTCCTCCTCTACCCTGGCGCGCAGCTCTTCCTGTGCGGCGCGGTCAAAGGGCGATTCATGAGCATCGATCAGGGTGTCTTTGAGGCAGAGGGGTTGGCCGTCGTTGGACTGGCCGAACTCGGTTTCGATGGTGACTTCCTGGCGTTTGTGGCGCCCCCACCAGCGGCGCTGGTTGCTGGCCTCGCGCAGCGCGATGCGATAGATCCAAGTGCGCAGACTGGAGTCTCCGTTGAAGCTGCCGATGCCACGGTAAATCTTAATGAAGACTTCCTGGGTCAGGTCAGCGGCGTCCGCGGGGTCGGGAATGGTGCGCGCAACCAGGCTGTAGATGGGCTGATGATACTTGGCGATCAACCAGGCGAACGCTTCCTCGGAACCGGCTTTCAGTTCAGAGACAATTCCGGTTTCTTCCGAGGGTACACTGAGGACGCTGGCGATATTTCCCAAAGCAATGCCTGCCTGCATGCGAAAGTTCTCCATACCATAACAGGAAGCGTCCACTTGCGTCTCCCAATTGCGCACACGTTTGAGGAGGCAGGGGGCACGGGAGCCTCGCCACCCCATTCTTACGCGTTCTCTTACTTTAGACACCGCCTGAGGGACAAGCGGCTCGGGAAAAGAGATTACTGAGGTGCCGGGGTAGCGGGCGGTTTTTTCTTGTGTGGTTTCGCAGTGTCAGGGCCATCGTTTACCACAATCTTGTTGGGCGCCGCCGGTGCGGCTGCAGGCGGCCGGGCGGCGGCCGGGGTCTGCAAGCGGACAACCTGGGCGTCCTGGGTGGCTATGGCCTGCAGCAGCCAAGTGCCAAGTTTGGCCCTGCCATCCTCCAGCCCGGCGCGGGCATCTTCCAGGTTGCTTGCATCGGACGCGGAGCCAGCCAGCCCCGCCGTTTCTGTGACCCGAAGCAACACGTCATAGAGAGCATCCAGATTGCGGAAGACGGCGAAAGCCGGGGCAAGTGCGGCCGGACCATGGGCGGAGGATGCGGTGTCTGCCTGCGCCAGGAGCGGTGGCAGTGTGGTGTTGAGGTCTTTTTGCATGGAGGCGACATCCTGCTGCGTTGCGGCGCGGATATCGTTAGGCGCCTTCCAGTGCCCAACGTTGAGATTGGTGATGGCGGTCTGGACATTGGCCAGGGCCGGGCGCAAGTTCATCATCGCAAAGCCGGTCGGCGCAGGCGCCGCGGCTGCGGCGGGAGTCTGGGCTGGGGCCGGAGCCTGGTCTGTTTGCGCGCGAGCGGCGACGGAGCCGCCGAGGAACAACAGGGACAAAAGCAATACTTTAGCCGAGCGAGGGGGACAGAACATTCTTTCTCCCGGAGAGAACGGTGAAGGAGCGGTGGCCACACGGGGCGCGTTTGACGTATTAGACATGCTCCAGCAGAATAAAGGATGTCCTTCCCTTTGTGGGCCTGTGGCGCAGCTGGGAGCGCGCTTCCATGGCATGGAAGAGGTCATCGGTTCGATCCCGATCAGGTCCACCAAAATAACTTCTGCTGAATCAAAGGGCTACAGTCGCCCATCTCTCCTGAGAGAAACAAGAACAAGGGCACAAAAAAGGCACACCAAAGAGAATACGGCAGTCTGCGCCGAACGCAATCGGGTAGGAGGCAGGGTCACCCCTGCCGTCCTCCCACACCACCGGACATGCGGTTCCGCATCCGGCGGTTCATGAAACAGACGAGAAGCGCTGCCGAGTTTCCAGCAGCGAAAGCAGCCCCATACGGTCGAACCAGGACTTGGGATAGGCTCGGTTCATGTGCGAGGCGCCGCCATTCCACCATGGACCGTGCCGATTGGTGGCCGACTGCCACGCTCGCTCGTTGCTTATCCCAGCCTTCATCAGATTCCGAGCCCGTCGGTAAACACGCTTCCATTGCCGCCAGAGCAGGGTCCGCAACTTGTGCCTGAGCCAGCCATCGAGTTCTTCCAGCACGCCCTTGACTTCGGTGAGCCGGAAGTAAACCACCCATCCCCGTAAAACGGGATTGAGCCGCTCGATGACTTGTTGCAAGCTGCTGCTGCGAACTGCCCGCATCGTCTGGCGGATCTTCTCCACCAAACGCTTACGGCTTTGGGGCGCTATCTTTAGCTTGGGTTTCTTATGCCACGTCACGCTGTAGCCAAGGAACTTCCGCTCCCACGGTCTCGCCACTGCGCTCTTGGACGCATTAACTTGCAACTTCAGTCTCCGGTCCAGAAACGCCGTAATTGCCTGCATCGCCCGCTCTCCTGCACGCTTGCTTCCAACGTAGATGTTGCAGTCATCCGCATAACGGCAGAAGCTCAGCCTGCGCCGCTCCAGTTCCCGGTCAAGATCGTCAAGCAGGATATTCGATAACAGTGGGGACAGAGGACCGCCTTGAGGCGTACCCTCCGTCCGCATGCTCGCTATCCCACCTTCCATCATGCCCGCTTCCAGATAACGCCGGATCAGCTTCAATACTCGTTCATCTTCCACCTTGCGCGCCACCCGTGCCATCAGCACGTCGTGGTTTACTCGGTCGAAGAATTTCTCCAAGTCCAGATCTACGGTCCATCGCTTACCTGCCGCAACATAGCCTTGCGCCGCTTGCACGGCTTGATGCGCGTTGCGACCGGGACGGAAGCCGAAGCTGGACTCGGAAAACTCCGGGTCGAACAGCGGTTGCAGTACCTGATTCAGTGCCTGTTGAATCAGACGATCCGCCAAGGTGGGCACGCCCAGGATTCTTACCCCGCCTTGCGGCTTCGGTATTTCCACCTTGCGCACCCTCTCCGGCTGATACACGCCTGACAACAGATCCTGTTTTACCCTCGTCCAGTGCCGCTGAAGCCATGGCTTAAACTCGGAGACCGTAAGCCCATCGACTCCCGGTGCTCCTTGGTTCTTCACCACTCGTTCATAGGCACTCAACAGGTTGCTGCGTTCCACTACGGCTTCCATCAGCCGCAATGCCTCCGGTTTCGGTCCCCCAACAGCCGCCGTGCCAGACTCAGCACCAAGTTCGGCCCGAGACAGGTTCCGCCCGTCTCCCTCCGCACTGGCCATACTTGCGTATGCTTCTGCTTCCCCGTCTCGCATCGAGATCTGCTTTCCTACTCAAAATCAAAGAGCCCATCGGAATAAACCGATGGGCTCTTTTGTTGTTACCACGATTTTTAGCTGGCCTGATCGACGATGAACAGACCTGAAACGTGCTGTTGGGCTTGGCGCTTATCCTCATCGTCCGACCGGGCGTAGATGTCCAAAGTGGTCCTGCTGTCCGCGTGCCTCATCAACTCCTGCACGACCTTGATCCCCTCCTTCTTCTTGATCAGAAGAGCCGCCAGTGAATGCCGGAAGGTATGCCACCCAACATGTTTGGTGATCCCGGCCCGGACTGCGGCAGGTCTGAGTTGCCGTTGCAACGCAGCATCCAGCCAGAGAGGAGACTTCCCTGCCGTCTGAACAGATGCGAAGACCCAATCCTCATCGCCCGGGTACCGAAGGAGAGGGTGCGATTTCCGTGAAGGTATTCCCTGAACTCCTTCCTTTTCCCGCAAAGTTGCGCCCACGTTCCGATGGTGAGTAATTCGAGGGCGTTCCGGCTCGCACTTACGAAACGCGATAGAAGCCCGTTATGGCGTTTTAAAGGGAAGCCTGGAAGTCATCGTGAGCATCAAGCAGCATATTGGTCATCGAGTCGCGCGGCTGCCCGAGGGACCGGAATGGACCTATGAAATCAAGCTGGACGGTTATCGGCTCGAGGTTGTGCAGAGTGCTGGTCGAACGACTCTCTATTCCCGGCGACGGAACGTATTGGACCAGAAGTTCCACTACATCGCGAGCGCATTGAAGGATCTTCCGGCTTCAGTTCCAGGTGCCAATTCGGCATGAAGCCAAGGGCTGACATCGGTGAGTGAATAGTGATTTTCGACCGTGATTGTAAATGGTAGACCTTGTTCGACCAAAAAGATTGGTTTTCGACCAAAAACAGCATATATTAGTTTTCGACCAATAAGATAGATTATTGGCTGTTTTCGACCGAAAGGAGGAGTTTTCGACCGTGGTTGCAGAAAATCCCCCCCTTAATAATGATCACGTCGGAACCTTCCAGGAGAAGACGCTGCCTGCGGATGCAAGGCTGGCGGGCTGGGCAGCCCTGGTCCAGAAATTCGGTGTTAAGGCCCCCGTCCGCCGTCCGAGCGCCGTATCCGGACAACACGTCAAGGCGAGCCGCCGAGGGGAGGGGGGCTGGAACGTCTTCGACAAGCGATATTGGCCCGGCGAGTCCTTCGGCGACCAGTTGGGATTCGCGCTGCGCCATGAAAACATCGACCTGCTCGTCCTAAAACGGCTCTTCGAAGCCGTCCCGCAGGATACCGTGATCGCATTCGTGCGCAGCGCCCCGACCGGCGCACCTAACCGGCGAGCCTGGTTTCTTTATGAATTCCTCACTGGCCGGACGCTCGACATTCCCGATGCGGCGGAGGCGAGTTTCACCGATCTGCTGGATGACCGCCTATATTTCACAGCGGCGCCGCGGCTCTCCCGTCGTCACAAGGTACGCGATAACCTCCTCGGCGTGCCGGCCTTCTGCCCGGTCATTCGTAGGACGCAGGCGCTCATAGAGTTCGGCGCACGCGCGCTCGGAACCAAGGCGAACGAGGTCATTGGACGGACCGGCGCGAACGTGGTCGCGCGGGCGGCCAGTTTCCTTTTGCTGGCGGACAGCCGCGCCAGCTTCGAGATCGAAGGCGAAAAGCCGCCGCGCGGCCGGCTGGAGCGTTGGGGCCGCGCGGTACTGCAGGCTGGAAAGAACCCGCTGACGCTTAACGAAATCCTGCGCCTGCATACCGTGCTGATCGAGGACACGCGCTTCACGCGGGCCGGCCTGCGGCCGGACGGCGTTTTCCTGGGCGAGCGGGATCACGAGGGCGATCCGCTACCGGAATTCATCGGCGCGCGCCCGCAGGACCTGCAGTCCCTGATGCAGGGGATGATCGCCGCGAACGAGCGCATGCGCGAGGGAGAGCTCGACTCCGTGCTCCAGGCGGCGGCGACGGCATTCGGTTTCGTCTACATCCATCCATTCCAGGACGGCAACGGGCGTCTACACCGCTGCCTGATCCACGACGTTCTGGCAGAGAGAAAATTCACGCCGCCCGGCATGGTGTTCCCGGTCTCCCCGGTCATGCTCGACCGGATCGACACCTACCGCGGCACGCTGCGCGCGCATTCGGGTCCCCTGATGAACTTCATTGAATGGCGGCCGACGCCCGAGAGAAATGTCGAGGTCCTGAACGATACGGTCGACCTGTACCGATATTTCGACTGCACCGAGGCGGCGGAGTTTCTCTACGCCTGCGTTGCACGCGCCATCGATAAGGACCTCCCGCAGAAAATTGACTTCCTGCGCCGCAATGACGAGGCGATGCGACGCATTATGAACACAGTCGAGATGCCGGACAGAATGGCGGAAAATCTCGTCAGGTTCATCCGCCTGAACGAAGGCAAGCTAGGCCGCAAGCGGCGCGAAGGCGAATTTGAGAGGCTGACCGAAGATGAAGTGGCCTCCATCGAGGCCATCGTCCGCGAAGCCTTCGACGGTTTCGAAAGCTAGTAGTGCACGCCGAGCGATGGCATGGAAGAGGTCATCGGTTCGATCCCGATCAGGTCCACCAATCAAACCAACAACTTAGCGGATTGGTAGAAAAAACGCGATACGCTTTCGATACTTGGTTTTCTCCTCCGATCTGTCCAGAAGAACATCGACCACCCGGCTTTGAGCCTCCCGCTTGGCTGGCGTCAGAGCCTTTGTATATTTGTATAAACGTTCACCACCGTGGAGATGTTGGCGCGGCGCATCAACTCTTGCACCACTTTGACGTCTTCCCCATTGGCTTTGAGCAGCGTGGAGTACGTGTGACGGAACGAATGGAAGCCGACCCACTTCCTAATCCCAACCCGCTTCGCAGCGGGTTGGGGGAATCGATCCAGCAGCGTGTCTGCCCAAGGCGGCATTCTGCCCTGAAGTCGTTCGCTGGCAAAGACCCAGTCGTCCGATGCGGCATAACAGGCGTCGCATTTCCAAGCTAGCACCTCGCCGGCAGTGAACTCGTCGATGGGGACCGGGCGGCGGGAAGTCTCTGTCTTGCACTTCCCAACAACTCCATCCACGACCGATCGGGTGACTTCCATCTGTAAAGCCTTCCAGTCGAAGTCCATCCACTTGAGGCCCAGGACGTCACTGATGCGCAGCCCGTTGTGGCCGCCATGATGCCAATGACGCGCATCTTCTGGGGCAACTCCAGCATGAGCGCACGGAACTCGGCCGCTTCTAACGGCTCCGTGACTCGCACCCGCTTGGTGCTTTGGCGGACTGCAAAGATGGGGTTCTCTCCATCGTTGCGGCGCGCAAGCCAATGGGTTCGCCGAAGCCGCCAAGCAGATGCAGCTCATGGTTGGCGCGGCTTTCGACCTTACGCTCAGCTTTCTATTCCAGGGACGATTGCCAATGTGCGGATCACGGCGCAGCCGCCGGTGATCGAAACAGACCGCAGCCAGATCGGCGAGACGATCAATCAATCCGAGATCCCATCGCCGAGCGCATTCAGATGGAATTCCGCTCGGAGTTTTACAACATTTTTAACCACCCGCACCTGGGTCAACCCCAGGCCACCTTCAACTCCGCGAGCACTTCCGGCTTCGGCGGCATTATCACGCCCATTAACCTGAACACGGCCATCGTATCGCCCATCACTCCGGTGGGCCCGGGAACACCGCGGGAGATGCGGTTCGCCTTGCGTTTGCAATTCTAAAGGTACGGTTCGCCATCAACGGGGAGGGCTGCGGTGAAGAGACGAACTTTGCTGGGTCTGCTGCCTGCCTTGTTGGTGGCACCAGGCGGCCTCTGCGCGCCGCCTGAGACGGATTTCTCCGGTACCTGGAAACAGAGCAACGAACGCTCGACGCCTCCCCGGAGCGGTGACGTGACGCTGCGCATCGATCACCACGATCCGGATCTCACGGTGGAAACAGCGATTGTCCGCGGCCCATCTGCCCCTCGCCGCACGCTCCAGCACTACACCACGAACGGCAGGACTTACATTTCGACAGGCACGGATGGAGATGAGTTTCATGCTCGTCGTATGGAACGGACGCGATCTCGTTTTCTCCATCGAAGAGCACAAAGAGGGACGGGTGATTCTTTCCCACGAGACGTGCAGCTTGATGGATGGCGGCGCCGCGATCGAGAGACGCAGGGAGCGAGCGCTGGATCAAGCCGCATCAAGACGATTGTTTATCTCCGGCAAGAGACGGCACGTTAAGGCGAAAAGGATTCCGTGTCATAGCTCAATGAAGTAACGAAGAGCAGAAGAGTTGTGGCAAATAAAACGCATCATCTTCGATTACATATCAGGCCACAGCGACTCTTCCCCGCGCCTCCATTTATCATTTTGTAACCGCACCTGAACATCCCTGGCCGACCCCACGCTGGACATTTCAGAAATGTCATTTTTGTGTCATGCAGCCGTCAGAATCGGCCTGCGATACTCACCGTGGTTGCGGACTGAGCATTCCGGGTTTCGTATGTCCCAGCCCTTGCGCCCCTCCTGGATTTCGACCACACACCACACACGGCGTTGCGACCGGGTTGTCCGCTCCGCCCACAACCGGCATCCGACTGAAGCCTGCTTCCCTGTTGCCTCGCGATCGTTCAGTACGCGCAAAAGCAACGGACGTTATGAACAACAACCATGGGAGATGAACGATGTTCTGCGACAAATCTCAAATCCGGTTTTTGAATCAACGATCTCTCAAGCGATCGTTTGCCACGCTGCTGGCGGCCACAGGGCTTGCCAGTGCTGCGCTGGCTCAGTCCGTGCCGTTCCCGACCTACACGGTAGGCGAGAACAAGAACGCCTCCAACGGTCCTGATTATCCGTCCACGCTGGGCACCCCGTGGGTCACCAGCAACGGCCAGGTCATCACCCCGGCCGGCACCCCGGTCTACCTCGGCATCACCACCCGCGCCAAAGCGGTTGCCCTGAACCCGACCGGCAATCACACCGCCGCTGTGCTGCAGATGGGCGCGCCCCAGGCGGTCACCATCTTCAATACACAAAGCGGCGCCGTGCTGCAGACCTACTCCCCCGCCGCCGGCAAAGACCATGACGGCAGCAGTGTCGGTATCACCTATACCCCCGACGGCAAATACCTGCTGTTCAGCCAGGATGGCGGCGGCGGCACCGGCAGCTACATCGGCATCGCCAGCGTCAGCGCCACCGGCACGCTTTCTGATTACGCGCACGTCAGCGTACCCATGGATGTGGACTCCTCCAACACCCTGACCACCGTCACTTGCTTCCCCACCAGCGTTCCCGGAACCACCGGCAGCGCCGCCATTCCCTGCGGTCAGACCGTCTCCATCAACTCCGACAACACCAAAACTGCCTATCCATTAGGGATCGCAACCTCGCCGGATGGCAAAACCGCCTACGCCGTGCTGGATAATAACAACACCCTGACCAGGATCGACCTCACCGCTTCCACCCCGGTACAAGGCGCGGAGATTCGCGTCGGCAACGTGCCCCACAGTGTCGTGATTTCGGCTGACGGCAAAACCGCCTACGTCTCGAACGAAGCCGGACGCATTGCAAAAGAGAGCGACTTCCAGGGCTACTCCAACGGCACCCCGGTGGTCGCGGCATTCCCGACTGGCTCCACGGCGGGTGGCACGGTTTCGGTCGTCGACCTGGCCTCATTTACCGTGACCGGCAGCATCACCACCGGCCTGCACCCAACCGGTATGGCCTTCTGGGGCAAGTACCTGTTGGTCGCGAACACTTACAGCGACACGATTTCGCAGATCGACACCGGCACCAACCAGGTGGTGGGAACGTTCAATCTCGGGTTACCCATTGGCGACCCAGCGAAGAAGGTCGCAGCCTATGGCGCGGCGCCGAACTCGATTGCCGTCGATCAAACCAGCGGCACCGCCTATATCGCCCTGTATAACGCCAACGCGATTGCCGTATTCAATCTGAACAATGGCGGTTCGTTGACGGGCATGATCCCGGTTGGTTATGCGCCCAGCTCGGTTGCTTTCGACGCGGCGGATAAAGCGCTGCTCGTGGCCAACGACAAGGGCATCGGCACCACCGGCTTTGCGGTGGCACCACCACCGACCAACACCGCGGAGAACTCGTATGCCAGCGCACACGGCGTGATCAGCTTCAACACTCACCAGGACCTGGGCACGGTAAGCATCGTTCCTGTGCCGGATTCTTCAACGCTGGCGACCATGACGCAGCAGGTTTTCCAGAACAACCACTGGGATCTGGCTGGAAACATCTTTGCCGCCTCGGGAGGCGCAAAGACCGCCAAGCCGCTGGCCATTCCGCTACGGCTCGGCTCTCCTTCCAAGATCCAGCACGTGTTTGTCATTATTCGTGAGAACCGCACCTACGATCAGATGCTGGGCGACGTGACCGGCGGCAACGGTGAGCCGTCGCTGGCCGTGTTTGGCGACAACGCGACCTTCGGGTCGGTTACGCCCAACGCGCACGCGCTGGTACAGCGCTTCCCGCTGTTCGATAACTTCTACGATCCGAGCCGGCAGTCGGCCGACGGACACAACTGGATCGTGCAGGGCATGGCGCCTTACTCCGACGACATCCAGTCGCCGGACTGGCTTCGCGACTACCCCTCCAATGGAGGCGACGCGCTCGCTTACCAGAAGGTGGGCCACCTGTGGGACGTGGCAGCAAGAAAAGGGGTCACCTTCAAGAACTTCGGCGAGTACATCGAATACAACACCTTCCTCACCCCGGCCGGCTCAACCACCGAGCCACAATGGATTGACTTCTACAACGACACTCTGGCGTACGAGTCCGGTGCCGAAAGCCAGCTCTATAACTTCAACACGGTGGCCTCACACTCTCCGCTACCGAACCTGATCAACAATACGGTACAGAACTATCCGCAATTCGACCTCGGCATTCCTGACCAGTTCCGCTTCGACGTCTGGCAGCAGGAATTTAACAAGGATGTGGCGAACGGCTCGGTGCCGCAGCTGGAGTTTATGTGGATCAGCTCTGACCACACCGGCGGCCCACCCACCGCGCAAGCCATGCAGGCCGATAACGACCTGGCTCTTGGCCGTTTTGTCGATGCGATCAGCCACAGTTCGATCTGGTCCTCTTCGGCGATCTTCGTGGAAGAAGACGACGCGCAGGACGGCGTCGATCACGTGGATGGTCACCGCAGCCCCGGCTACGTGATCAGCCCGTACGTGCAGCAGCAGGTAAAAAAGGATGGCAGCGGAGCAGGTGTCACCGAGGACAGCACGTTCTACACGCAGGTAAACTTCACCCGCACGATCGAGCAGATTCTCGGGCTGCCGCCCATGAACCAGTTCGACCTGACCGCTTCCCCGATGAGCGAGATCTTCGTCGACAATCCGCCAGCGGCAAACTTCCTGCCGTGGACGCACGTGCCGAATGCGATTCCGCTCAACCAGAGCGTCACCCAGACCCCGAAACAGCCGATTCCGGCGCCGAAGACCAGCGCTGCACTTAAGCCGGCACCCACCACCCTGATCTTGACGAAGGCCGCCACGGCTTCGCCCGTCAAGGCTCTGATTGTTCCGGGCGCGGCCTCGGGGAAGACGCAAACTGTCGCGGCTCTGAGCCCGGCGCAACAAACTCTGCGAGCTGGTTGGATGAAGAAGAAGACGGAGATCTTCGCCGACAAGCAGCATGTGCCTGACTCGGAAGACCCAGCAACGGTCAATCACCTTGACTGGTACGAATCCACCAACTTCAAGGTCCCGTACCCCGGCGAGAAAAAGGTTCGTCCGGCAAGCGAGTTCACCAAGAAGGCACCTGCGAAAGCAGACGACGACGACTAAAGAACACACCTGGGGTTAGCGGCCCTCTCCCCGCCTCGCGGGGAGAGGGCTTTTTCTTTTGGTGGAGATAGGAATCAGGGCACCGCAAACGATTCGATCCAGATCAATGCATCCACCTCGCTCACGGTTCCGCCCTGTGCCGTGGCGCGGCCTTGTGCGCTGTTTCTCCATCTCCACTGATTCCAGCTCATGGCCATCGCCTGTCCGCTTTGATGTAGAGCGTTCGTTGCTCTGCTTCCATGTTCCCGAGAAATTTGGATTCGGTGGCGAGCAGTTTCCGGTAGGGGCCAGAAGCAGAGCCGGGAGCAAGCCCAGAAACAATCGTCTTTTCATACCTAAAGGCCCCTCCCGGCTTGCTTCCCCGCGACGGCATTCCTTCTTAGAAATCCAGACGCAGCGCTAACTGGATCTCGCGTGGCGTTCCCGAGCCCACAGGAGTTATCGGATTGACGATAGCCGTGTTTAAGTTCACCGTGTTGATGATGCTGCCGAACCCCGCAGGACCCGACGGGTTGAAAGTGGACTGCGGCTGGCCTAACTGCGGGTGGTTGAAGATGTTGTAGAACTCCCCACGAAATTCCAACTGCATGCGCTCTGCAATGGGAAACGTTTTGGCAGCGCCCATGTCGACCTGCCACGTGCCCGGCCCGCGAAAGAGGTTACGCGGCGCGTCGCCGAATTCTTCAGCCGGCTTGGCAAACGCTGCCGGATTAATCCACTCCCTGATAGTCCTGCCCCCTGGCGGGGTGAGAGGGACCCCTGGAACCAGGTCAGGACGCTGCGTGCCGGAGGCACCATCAGGCGCGGTGTAGCTGCTGGGCAAAAGCACGTTGATTGGGAAACCTGTGCGAGCCAGCGCCGTCGTGGTTAGTTGCCAGCCGCCCGCGATGGTGCTGACAATGCCGCGCTGATTCAACATCGACCTACCCAGGCCGAAAGGGAGCTCATAGACCGCGTTGCCGTTGACCACATGGGTGGCGTCCCAGGCGCCGCTGGCCCATTCACATTGCAGGCAAAGTGGATTCTGCGGCGATATCTCGTCGCCGTCCCCGCTGCCGTTGGAGCCGTTGTCGATCTCGTGCGTATAGGCGTAATTCGCTGCCACCAGGAGCCCGTTCGCGAACGGTCGCCGTACCGACAAGGAGAGGCCATTGTACGAGCTCGCGCCGATGGAGCCGCGCCAGCCGATGGCGGGAGCAAAGCCCGGATATTGCACAAGCTCCGTAGCCGGATTAATCAGGTTCACCACGTTGGTTTCCAGCAGATGCACGCCGTGGCTTCCCAGATAGGTGACCGAAGCCACCAAGCTGGCAGGAAACTCCCGCTGCACGGAGGCGGTCCACTGCTCAACATACGTGTCCTTGCGAGTCCGTTGTTCGGCATTTGGTGAGATGGTTCCGGTGGTGAAATACGGGTCGGGCGGATACGTCACCTTCGTCACCGAGTAGGAGGGAATCTCGTTCTTGGCCGGCAGATTCTGATCGTCGAGCTGGCCATCTTCGTGATACATTCCGAATCCGGCGCGAAGGATCGTCTTTCTGTCCTGCTCAGGCGACCAAACCAGGCCCACACGCGGATCGAAGTCGCCATAGTTTTGGTGGCCGAAGCTGGCGCCCACGCCGCAGAATCCCTGAGGCCCGCAGGTGTCGAAATCGAAGGGGTTGGCCTTCCCATGCGCCTCATGGAATAACTGGAAGACGGTGTACCGCGCGCCGACGTTCAGTGAGAAGTTGGGCCGCACCTTGAACTCGTCCTGGATGTAGCCGAAGATGTCGTACTTGCGCAAATCGTTCACCGGCAAAGCACCAGATAGACTTGCTCTCGCCACCTGATTCGCTGCCAGCGCTTGCAGGGATGAAAACGTAACTGTTCCGTGTTCCCCGTAATGCTGGTTCAATTGGACGCGGCGGAGTTCCGCTCCGGCTTTGATGGTTTGCCGGCCATGGAGCCAGGTCAAGTTGTCAATATACGAAAAAGTGTTGCCCACGTAGATGGTGTTGTAATTGTAGTTCTGGGTGCCGAATCCCGGCCCAGGCCCCGTGGAAATCGCAATCTGATAAATCGAGCCGGCTGGACTGGAGTTGTAGGTGTTGTCAGTGGAGCGGTTGAAGCCAAACTTGACCTCATTCGTCAGGGTAGGACCGAAGCTGTGTAGCAATTCGAGCACGCCATTGACCGGCGTGGAGACCCTCTGCTCCAAGTTCGTCGCGGAAGTGGAAACCGGCTGCGTATCGACCGATCGGTCGTAATTGAAGCGCATGAAGCCGGAGGTTTCGGCTGAAAAATGCTGGTCGATCCGCAGCAGCGCCGAGTTCTCGTTGACCACCTGCGTGCATGAGCAGGTCAGCAGGTCATAATCCGCGTAGTTCGGGTCGTCCGGGTCGTTTGCCGGCGTGTAGGGCGTCAGAAATGTTTTTGGACCTGCTCTCGGGTAGGCGTTTACGATCCCATAGACCGGGGATGAACTCGGAATAGTTGCCTTGAAAGCTGCGCTCGGCACATCGCCGCTCACCGGATAGCCCCAGACTTGGCGGTAGGCTTCAGAAGCGAGGTAGAAGAAGGTCTTGTCGTGCACAACGGGTCCGCCCAGCGATCCGCCGAACTGATTCAAACGAAGCGGCTGCTGCGCTTCGCCATTGGAGGCCCACAAGGGCTCGGGCGCGTCAAAATAGTTGTTGCGCAAGAACTCAAAGAGGCGGCCGTGGAAACGGTTTGTACCCGAAGGAGAAGTCACGGCCAGTTGCGCGCCGCCGGTTCCGCCTTCATCGGCGGTTGCCAATAGCGTATCGACGCGGAACTCCGCGATCGCGTCCAGCGGAATGGAGAGCCGCGCCCAGGGACGCTGTGTCTGATTGATGATGCTGGTCTCGTCAATGCCGTCATAGGTGAAATTGCTGTCGTCAAGGCCCCGGCCGGCGAACCTGACCGATCGCTGGTTGCTGCCACCGGTGTCGATGGCGCCGGGGATGTATGCCGTCAGCGACGCCCAGTTGCGGCCATTCAGCGGCAGTTCGTCGGCCTGCTTTCTCTCGATCAGGCCCGTCACCGCGGCGGTGTTGCGGTCTAGCAACTCTGAGCCGGCCGAGACTTCCACGAGCTCCTCGCCACCTGATACCTGCAAGGTCGCATCCAGGGTGCGCGTCCTCCCAACCACCTGCTCCACATCGAGGAACGTCAGAGTTTGAAAGCCGGGATGATCGAATTTGACGGTGTATCTCCCTACTGGAAGCTCAGCAACGTCATATCTCCCGGCGTTGTCTGACAGCCCTTCACGCCGCGACTGGGTCGAGTTCTCCACAACAGTGATGTGTGTTTGCCCCAGCAGCTTACCCGACGGATCAGTCACCGTGCCGCTTATAGCGCTGCGATCCACCTGCGCGATGCCTGGGATGGCACAAGAGAGAGAGAAGATTGCGGAAACGATAAACACAGACGGAGAGAAGAAAGAGCGGAACGTTTGCATGTTGTCCTCGAAGGGTGTGTATCGGGTGACTGATAAAGCGGGATGTAGCTCGAGTCCCAAGGAGCTTTCGACGAATTCTGCTTCCTCAACGATTCTTGCGCGGATCAGCAGTCCAGTTGCGCCGGCTGGCTGGCGACCAGAATCCGCTGTTTAGTACTGGCTTTCTGCAGCTAAGCACCCAGCGAACGGGTGCAATCTTCGGTCTGCATTACATGGTTAAAAGTGATCTTGACGAAACCGTTCTGGGCGAACGTGACGGTGTTAGTCTCCAACTGGCAGCACCGGGACCTCATAGGCCCCCGTACCGGTGGTCGCCGTTTCGCGGGTGGTGCGTTGTCCGGTTGCAGAGAAGAAGTATGCGGAGCAACCTGCTGGAGCTATTAGTGTCATCTTCTGATTCGCCTCTTTGCGCTGCGTAGGCAGCAGAACGCTCGTGCAATTCCCCGAGAATCTCACGGCATCATTACGAAACTGTAATATGTAACAGGAATTTTTGTTAAAAAACACACACGGTTTCTATTTGCAGCAAGACACGGGACAGAATTCATCTCCTATAAACACAATCCCATCGTGGGTCGACAACAATATACGTCGGGAGTGGTGACTTCTCTGGCTGACACTGAACGAACTCATTCGCGTTCGTGACAGCGATAGATACCAATAGCAGCAAGCCGACATGGATTACCTATGAGAATTCTGGTCGTAGACGATGAAGCGAAGACCGCAAAGTTTCTGAAAAAGGGTCTGACCGAAGCAGGGTTTGTAGTCGATGTGGCGGCAAATGGCTTGGATGGACTTCAGTTGGCGCAGGATGTGGACTTCGACCTGATCATCCTGGACGTAATGTTGCCCAACCTGGATGGCTGGCAGGTTCTCACCCGCTTGCGTCAGGCAGGCCGAGCTACCCAGGTCCTTTTGCTCACCGCCCGGGACGCAGTCCACGAGCGCGTAAGAGGATTCGAACTGGGGGCCGACGACTACCTGGTGAAGCCGTTCGCATTCTCCGAATTATTGGCGCGGGTGCGATCGTTGTTGCGCCGGACGCCCGCTCGCCCGCAGGATACGATCCGTAGGGCCGATCTGGAAATCGATCTGTTACGCCATCGCGCGACGCGGGCCGGCCAGCGGCTCGAATTGACTGCGAAAGAATTCCTTCTGCTGTCACTCCTCGCGCGCCGTGCCGGCGAAGTCCTGTCCCGCACTCTGATCGCCGAAGCGGTCTGGGACATGAACTTCGACAGCGACACGAATGTTGTGGACGTCAACGTGAGGAGACTCCGCAGCAAGGTGGATGACCCGTTCCCGCACAAACTTATCCAGACGATTCGTGGCGCCGGCTATGTGCTGGAAGCTGACTCGTAGCCTCATGCCGATATCGCGGCTGTGGCGGACGTTGGCCTTCCGGTTAACCGCCGGTTACGCGCTGGCAGGCCTGGTTCTGGTGATTTTGGCTACCGCCAGCCTCTACCTCGTGCTTGTATCCGAATTAGATAAAAGTACGGAATTATTCCTGGGCGACAAGTTACACGTGCTCCGCACTATGTTGCGGGAACGCCCCGACGATACGGATGGGCTGCGGGAGGAAGTTGAACTGGAGACGGCGGCGCGGCGATATGAACACTTCTATATTCGGCTGCTTGATGAGCGAAACACGCCATTAATGACAACGCCTGGCATGGCTGAAGAAATAGATCTTTCGCAGCTTGCGCAACGGACACGAGGACATCCCGATGTAGCGATCCCGATGAAGGGCAGCCAAGGGCGAGCCTTTCGTGTGACCACCGCGGTAGCGCCGGTCGGCTCGACTCCAGGTCATACCATTACGATTCAGATTGCCATAGATGTCTCGCAGAAAGAAGCTTTCCTGGCGCGATTTCGATGGGTGTTCTGGGTGATCATACTGGGGACCTTGGCGATTTTCCCTTTGGTTGGTTATCAGATTGCGCGCCAGGGCATTCGGCCGGTGGAAGAGATGGCAGCGACTGCCAGGCGCATCAGCTCCACCCATTTTGGCGAGCGAATCCTCGCCGAAGGTTATCCA
This sequence comes from uncultured Acidobacteriaceae bacterium, assembly GCA_963711525.1. GTDB lineage: Bacteria > Acidobacteriota > Terriglobia > Terriglobales > Acidobacteriaceae > PALSA-350. The sequence goes on from CAVQEO010000008.1 coordinate 251,372, forward strand.
TTTGAGCTGGCATCGCTGGCCGGCACCTTCAACGAGATGTTGGATCGGCTGGAGGATTCCTTCGATCGCATATCCCGATTCTCTGCCGATATTGCGCACGACCTGCGCACTCCTGTGAACAACATCCGCGGTGAAGCCGAAGTTGCATTGGCTCGTGCTCGCACCATTGACGAATACCGGGATGCGCTGGAGTCGTCTCTGGAAGAAGCCGTGCGCTTGTCGGACTTGATTGGCAACCTCCTGTTTCTCGCCCGCGCAGAAAGCCCCTTGGCGCATTTGCGTCGCGAGCGGGTCGACGTAGCCGAGTTGCTGGATGGTGTGCAGGAGTATTACGAAGCTTCTGCCGCTGACGGCGGAATCTCCTTGAGCACCAGGTTCGGCGATGAGCCGGTGATCGCGGAACTGGACAGGACGCTGATGCAGCGGGCGATAGGAAACCTGGTCTCGAATGCGGTGGCACACACACAATCGGGCGGATCGGTGGTGATGGCGGCTAGTTCCGAAATTGCCGTGGTTCGGATCGAGGTCACCGATACAGGCATCGGCATTCCGCCGGAGGCACTCCCCCGAGTTTTTGATCGTTTCTTCCGAGTGGATCCGTCACGTTCACAAGCCTCGGGCGGCACGGGCCTCGGCCTGGCGATCGTGCAAGGCATCATGCTGCTTCACGGCGGCAAGGTCGAAATTGTTAGCCAGCCAGGGAGAGGTACTCGCGTCATTCTCAGCATGCCTGCTTCCGCCCCCACAATGACAAACGTGTAATGAAGCGACCGGCGACGTGATCAGGCCCTTTTCCTTCAGAGTCGCATACGCTTCTGTTGCGATACAGCTTGCCGAAGTGCGTGCCCGGTTCTACACCATCCGCGCAGCAGATACCAACCATCTCCGCCGCGAGGATGGCCCTAGGACTTGGACTGCCAGGATATGGGCGTCGATGGTCTTGCCCCAGGGACAAGACCTCGAACATGGTCACCTATAAGCGAGGCAAACATGGCTTCAATCGGGGTCGTTGAACTCAACGGCGTCGCTTATCGCGTCGGGCAATCCGGCTTCCCATTGGGCGATAAGACTTAGGATAGCAATTTTCTCGTTAGCTATGCCCGTCTCGGGATCGAATACCCCATCCTTTATCACATAGGATTTTGCATGCTGATGGCTTTTCCGCCTCGTTTTAACGTGCCAGGTGGCGTCCTCCGCGTACCTCCAGCCGGTCACCTCGTATTCGTTGAAAGCACCCCTTCGGCTCACAAAAGATTTTGGTGTAGGTAGCATCTGTTCACCTTCTGCGCCTACAAATCGCGCAGATCGCTCGATGGAGGTACATTCGATTGGACTACGTTCCCCGTGTCTAACACTTTTTCTTTAGCTGAAAAAGATAAGTGCGCTGAGACCTCTCCTTCCTTGAAGGGACCGACCGGCGGCTGCTTCCTCTACTCTGGAGAGTAGAGTCGTACGACTGTTTCCTTCGCATACCGGATTCTTCTGGCAACAAGTTTGGGCAGACGTAGCCTGCTTTCATCTTTGTCTACTACAGAAAGAGCAACGTGTTCTATGCAGATACATGCGATTGGCGGCTGCGTTCCTCTCAATTAATGCTTCTTCTCTGACCTGAAAAGCTCGCGAGGCCTCTACTCCAATGAAGTGAAGGGCTTGCGGTTGCGAACGTTGCCTCCATTCCTGGAGAACGGACTCGTACTGCTGCTTCAACTGCTCGCCCTCTGCGCAACGAACAGTGTCGCCCACACCCGCGGCTGTAATGCTGGCTCGGGATTCCTTTTTCCGCGAAAGTTTCGTTTCGTCGATGTTGGGTGCGGGAACGTCGTTCATTTGGATCCGCCTTTCAGATTTGCTCTGGCTCGCGGGAGCACATAGCAGGGCTGCCGCGACTACTGAAACCGTCGCCAGTCCCATCGTTTGCTTTCAGATCCAGAATTAGCGAATCGCAGGACATCGGACCACTAGCACTATTACTAGTGAAGCAGAAAAAAATGAGAAGTCGCCCCTTTGTTTGGCCGTGGAGGCTGATTTTCCGCCCTCGCGACATAGATAAGATATCGCTTCAGCTGCGTGACTCGGCGAAATAGCGGCAAAAGCAGTTCACACTTTGTATCCACCAGCGACCGCTCGTCATTTTGCCTCAATCCGCTGGTAGAAGTGCTAGTTCGCCTGTTTGAGGTGATCTTGTAGCTTTGGGGTTGGGGTTGAGGAAGGAATTGCTTCGGTGTACAGGGCGGACATGCTCGCGAGAAAGGTGGCTCCAAGCAGGAGGACCGCGTTCAATGGCATCGACGCTTGGCTTGTGGTTGGATTCGCCTCACACCGCTTCTAGCCCCGTCTGTCAAAGCGGCGAAGCAGGACGCTACGGAAGCTTTCAAAGCCCATGATTCTACTAGTTCATCTACTAGTCTTAGACAACAGATCAGCGACAGGGTCCGGCTGCCTCAGTCTTTTAGTAAAGAATTTTGGAAAGCTTAATCCTGCCTTCATCGGACCCCGGCGATGTAAGGATCGCGACGGACGGGTCAGGGCGGTCGCCGAGAGGCCGGGGAATTGCTCGCGCATGGAGGAACGATGGAAGAGGAGACTGGAACCGTAGTCGCCGCCCAACTGAAGGCTCCGCGTGCCGGTGCGATCGCCGGTATTCTGTTCTCAATCCTGCTTATCATCAGTGTGGTGCTTATCCGGCTTTCTGTTCCCGATAGTCCGAAGGATCCTGGGACGTGGCTTTCCCATAGTGCGAAATCTATCGGTCTCGCCCTGGACCTGCTACCCTTCGCCGGAATTGCCTTCCTGTGGTTCATGGGTGTGCTGCGCGACCGGATTGGGGTACGCGAAGACCGCTTTTTAGCCACCGTTTTCCTTGGGAGCGGGCTCCTGTTTCTCGCCATAACCTTTGCCTCGTCGGCGGTTACAGGTGGCGTCATCATGGCCTACGAGGCAATTCCCGGAAAACTCATGGACTCCGGCACCTACACATTTGCCCGCGGCCTGGCGTACCAATTAGTCAACATATTCGCACTAAGGATGGCGGGCGTATTCATGTTTTCGACCTGCACGCTCGCGATCCGCATCGGAATCTTCCCACGCTGGATGGCGTTGCTCGGTTATGCGCTGGCGCTTTTTCTGCTCCTGAGCATCGGACGTTTCGGCTGGGCGCCGCTGGTCTTCCCACTGTGGACGCTGATGATTAGCGTGTATGTTCTGTTTGTGAACTTTTCGGCCCAAGCTGGGGTTCCAAAAAGACCGTGACTAACGTCGCCCCGTGGCCTTGCAGCAGAGCAGCAGCGTCCCGTCTGAACGGTTGCTGTAGACGGATCGACAACACGAATTGCCCGCCAGCGCAAACGTGACTCGCTGTCGAAGCTGAGGTCGTACGATGCCCTGTGTTCATGGATTGACATTCGCACGCCCGGTCGGATCGCTTCAGAGAGTGAATTGCTATCCTTCGCGCGGCCTCTACGCAGTAAGGCGGCTCGTTGCTGGCATGAGTATTCTCGCTCTGCTACTTCTGGTTCCCTCATGTATAGCGCAAGAACCGTCCGCAGGAACTCCCGTGACCTCGGTCGACACTACTTTGCCCGTGAACTGGATCTATGGTGCATATATCCCCAAAGATGCGCCTCTTCAGCCGCTCACTGGCGGCCAGCGTTTCAAGCTCTATCTTCGGCAGACCTATACGACCCCCGGAATCTACGTGAAGACTGGATTCTTCGCAATACACGACCAGGTCAAGGAAACCGAACCGGACTGGGGAGATGGCATTTCAGGTTTTGGCAAACGCGTTGGCTCACTCCAGGCCGGGAACATCATTCAGAACTCGTTATCGGCGCTCGGCAATGCAGCCGTCGGATTCGAGCCCCGTTACGACCGTTGTCGCTGCGAAGGCGCGTGGCCAAGAATTCGCCACGCTGCCGTCCGGAACTTCATCACCTACAGCGGTGCACACGACAACGCGATACGACCTCAGATCATGTCGTATGCAGCAGCTTTCGGGGCCGGGGTGACCGTCGCCTCATGGGAGCCTGACAATCCTAGCGTGTTGACCAGGGGCTATCAAAGTATGGTTACTCAAGCTTGGGTGGGCGTGGTGGTCGATGCGCTGGCGGAGTTTGCTCCCGACATCAAGCGGAAGCTCCACAAGAATAAGGCAGACGACAAGTAGGGGCGCCGCGAGAAGGCGACCCATAATAAACGTGTCACAAGCCCGAGTCCAAATAAGTCAGCCTGCGATAGGAGTGGGCAACACACATGGCACAACAACAGAAACCAGCATGACGTTTCGTCCATATCGAAACGGTTAACGTCGAACTGACTTGCGTGGCAAGGGAATCAATTCTGGTTAGACGCATCGCGGTTAGGCACCGGATCTGAGGGGTGGTTCGCGGGCGAATACCCTGCCCGATACTCGGCCTACTTCTTTGAACCTGGCGCAGCCGACTGGATGATCGGCAGATCGACGCTGATGGCAGCGTGATCTGACAGAGGATCGTCGAATGCCTGGTTGGCTTCGTTCATGGTGCGTGCGAAGTGAGGGGCAAAGCGATAGGAGTCAGCCGATTTAGGATCATCTTTCAGATAAGCCTTCACAAATACCCAGTCGAGACGGTATTTTCCTACGATTCCGACGGTGCGCGGCAAGGCGAACGTAGTCATAAATCCCTTACTGCCGCGCTCGTTCGAGTTACCCAGGGTTCCCTGGCGGCCAAGCACCGAGAATGCGCTATCCCCGCGAAAGTCGAGCCGTGCCTGGTCATCAAACCGATACCCATTCAGCTTTTTAAAAAGGCCCTGTTCGGGATTGGCCGCTAATAACGGAACGCCGGACGCGGTTGGGTCACTCTGAAATTTCGTTGTCTTGAAAGCAATCCCAGCGATGTCCATGCCGAAACCCACACCAGTCGCGTACTTGACGCCTTTTGTGGCCCAATAAGAAGGAGAATTCAGCTTTTTCAGTATGGCCGATTTTATGCTGACCACTGAGCCATCGGCACCGGTCGTGTTCATATCTCCGGCAACGATCACGGGATGGCTGATCGGTTTAATGAAGTCAAGAATTTCATCCATCTCCTGCACACGGCCCTTGGGTGTCGTACGATTCTCAAGGTGAGCCGCAACGATGGTGACCTGATGTCCGGGTAGATCAGGTACATCGATGGTCGCAATCAGGTTGGTGCGGCCTCCGCGGCGTACCTCGCGCACGATCTGTTCTCCAAAGAGCAGGCTCGCGCCTTTTCGTTTGCCGGCCTCGATTGACCCATACTTCTTCTCGCCGTTGTACCAGTCGTAAGCCTGATACTCAAATGGCACTAGCTTTACATCCCGAAGAGGATAGCGAGAGAGAATGGCCGTGCCATGCAATCCCAGAAGGCGAGTCTTATCGACGCTGAACAGATCCTCCAACTCCTTGCGCTCGTCTTGATTCTCGACATTCGCGAACGACTGGGTACCCAATATTTTGGGATCCACCTCTACAAACTCCACACCGTAGGACCAATTCATCTTGAGTGCATCGGCAAGATCCTTGACCACTGCCCGGTAGTCGCTTCTTTTCATGCCCCAGTCGACCTCATTCAACACCAGTACGTCTGCCGACTGAAGCACGTCAAGCTGGGCGCGTAGCACTTCGTCCTCTGCCTTTTCGGCCTTCGTGATGCCGGCGGCCTCGCCGTGCACTTCGTTGATGAATCCTTGCGTATTGGTGAGCGCTAGCTTGATTTTGTCGAATTCGATTCCCCGCTCGATGTTCCATTCGACCAGGCGCAGCGAGGGCCCCATACCCTTGAGATCGGGCCGAAGCGGTTTCGTCCCGTTGAAATAGGCTTCATTGTTAACGAATGGAGTTGTCAGCAAAGTGTGCAGTTTGGCCGCCAGCGGGGGGTCAACCGTTTCTTGCTCACCGAGGATAACAAGTTCCTGGTAGGTCAACATCGCAGGCTGGGATGTCCGCGTGTAGTCGGCCCCGGTTCCATTCTCCGCTGAAGTAAAGGAACACAAGATCAAAATCAGGAACAGGGCGAGTCGGACTCCAATGGAGCTGGCACGACCGCCTTGCGCAAGAGATCCACTGTCGAGATGTGTGTTGAACGTTTGTCTTAAGATTGTCACGGTTTAATCGATTTGGCGCGCACAAGGCCTGATTGACCTGATCGTCAATCGAACGCGTTTGTGCCGACAGGAGCAGTCTACGGAGTGAACTGCTCCCCGCATACTAGTAGAACTCACAGTTGGGATGTAAATTTAGCTCGGCCTCGTAGCATAATCCAGGGGCCCCCTCGACAAAAAGATCCACAACCAGTCAGCCACGCGTGGTACCACAGCGAACTTCGGCTCCGCCGCCTGTAACAGGTTTGTGCTGTCTCTTGTAGTCTTACTAGTATGCCTCCACGCGATCGCCAAATATCATGGCACATATATAAGCGCAACCTCCGCCGAAGCCGCCATGATCCTGGATAACAAGCTTAGGCCACCGGTATCGCCGGCAACTGCCGTTTCCGCGGCCAGTGAAGTAAGTGTCGGTTACAATCGTACTTACAGCCTGTTCCGGTGGCTTCTAGTGTTTCTCTGCCTTTGTTCGGTAGGGAGATCCACCAGCTATGCGTTTGCGTCTACTCCTCCGGAAACTGGTTTGATTCCTCTGATGAATGGGCCCGGAGACGCTTTGCCGGAGGCTCCCACCCCGCAAACCGCGGTAACCGAAAAAGGCCTGCCGCTCGCTATCCTCAAGGATCAGATCGCGGTCTGGACCAGCCCGGTGCGGATCAGGGCACACGATTTGATTTGGCTGCTACCCCTCGGCGCAGCAACAGGCTTGACGCTGGCAACCGACACAGACGCAATGCGGGACCTATCCCACAACCCGAGTTTCAACAAAGACAGCGTAAATGCTTCCAATGCTCTGCTTGGCAGTGAGATTGCCCTACCGGTCGCGTTGTACGGCGCCGGCCTCATCAAGGGCAATGCGCACGCTCGAGAGACGGGCATTTTGAGCGGCGAAGCACTTGCCGATAGCGTGGTGCTGGACCAGGTCACGAAAATCATCTTCCGGCGTGAGCGCCCTCTCTATAACAATGCTGCAGGCGACTTTTTTTCATCGAGGGCCGGTAAGAATAATTCGTTTCCCTCTTCACACAGCATGTTGGCCTGGTCGATAGCGGGTGTAACGGCGGGAGAGTACCCGTCGAGATGGGTGCAGTTGGGCGCATATTCTCTGGCCACGAGTGTAAGCCTGATGCGCGTGCTGGGACAGGAGCATTTCCCGACGGACGTCCTGGTGGGAGGCGCTGCGGGATGGCTGATCGGGCACTACGTCTTCAAGAAGCATTCAATCCATCCCTTGACGAAAACAGCTCACGGAAAGTTCTGACTCCTTAGCAGTCGCAACGTCAAGTGGATCAGCGTCAATTGAAGAATCGGGATCGCATTGGCGAGCTGCTTCCCCGAGCCATTCACTTCGGATTCTCAAACCCCGGACGACCGACTCGAATAAGCGCAGAAAAGTCCGGGGAGTTGTCCGCTGCTCTTGCGTCCGCATTGATGTGTGCGCGGCTCTTTAATTGTGGAAATGATAGCCCGTCTGTCACCAGCCGGCCGCGGTCGTATAGCAGTTCGTCCAATGTACCGTTCACTAGAAATTGGTAATTCCAGGGCTGAGGCTTAGCGACTTCTGAGGAGATTTGCTTGTCAAGAGTAGTAGTGCAGTTGCGGGTCAGCGCGTTGTACCATTCGGGATGATCTTTCAACTGGTTTAGATAATCGACGTAGGTAAGAAAAATGGCGCGCGCCGATTCTGGTCCCAGTGTCGCGCGATAGAGAAAAACCTCTTCGTCCTTCCTGTAGTTAGTGCGGAGACGGATCACGTCGCGCTCATCAGCGGCCACAAAAATAAGCTCATACTGTCGAAAAAATCCAAGGATTGCCGAGTATGCCTGGTCGCCTTTGTATCGAGCCTCGATGGAGAACGCAACGTGTTGGTCGTTCCCAAACTGGAAGCTCAGTATTGGATGACCGATCCATCGCACACCCCATGTCGTGAAAAATAAATCCGCGCCGCGGAGGTCCGACAGATTCACGGTGCGATCGCTCCAGCAGTTGCTGTAGTCGGTCTCGGTGCGATAGTCACAATTCCGCAAATTGTGGATGATCATTCGATCTCCATCAATTTCGACCCACGCCGGCCTATCCACGTCGGCCTGCCAGGCTCCAATATTTGTCGGTTTCAGGTTTAGCCACCAGGCAAGCACCAGGCAAAAACATCCGAAACATAGCAGCGCAGCTCGAATGCGCAGCTTGTACTTAGCCAGAATCACGACGAGAATCACGGCGTACAAAATCGTCAACGGTAGTCTCAGTGCGGACCAACGGACATCAATGTACACAGCTGCCATCGCCCACAACGAAAGCAGCGCTAGAACCAGCCAGACGAGCGCAAGGCCTAGGCCAGTCAACCACCTGGCGACCAGTCCGCGTTTGGGATGTGGCCCTGCTACGGTGGTGCTCATGGGCGCCTCTGCACAAATTTCATACGCCCGCAAGTCAAATCGCGGGAAGGTGGACAAAACGTCATTTCTAAAGACGAGTCACGTTGTCGTAGTCGCATTTCCCTTCCCCTTTGGAGTCATCGGCTCGCCTCTGCATTCGCTGCGGTTGCGCGGTCCCGGAAAACTGACTAGCTTATGGAGTCATCTTTTCTGTTTCCTGCTGAGGTGATTAGACCCCCAAGGCAGAGAACGAGAAGACTGGCAATACTACCAGCGTGCAGATAAAAAACTGACCATGCCGCACCGCCAGGGGTTGGGGGTGTGGCAGTGTTTTCCGGCGGGTGCGGCTTTTAGTCAGTCGCCTTCACCTGTCAAACGTTTGTGCTCTCCCTTGTAGTTTTGCCAGTATCGCCTCCCCCGGTTGGTGACTAAAGATCGTGGTGCATGCAAAAGGCAGCGCATGAGAATGAGGAAGCCAATGAGAATCAATTCTTGGGTGAAAGCCGTCTCCACTCTACCCGTCACTCTAGTGGCCTTGACAATCATGGCTGGCAACGCGGTGATGCAAGCTCAGACGGTCAAAGGAGTCATTAATGGTCGAAGCGGCTCCACGATGACACTTCAGACCGTCGACACACCCAAACTCGTCGTATTGCTTACGCCGACCACGGACGTGGGCGAAGTGCAGGGCGTCTTGAAGGCGCGAACAAAGCAGATGGCCATGACCTGCCTGATCCCAGGCCTTCCGGTGGAGGTACAGGGATCGACAAACGACCAGGGCCAACTGGTGGCGGACAGTGTCAAATTTAAAGGCAACGATTTGAAGGCCGCCATGGACGCCCAGGCTGGGCTGCAGCCCACCGTGGCAGCCCAGCAGGCGGATCAGCAAAAGATCCAGGAGAACGAGCAGGCTTTGGCGGCGCAGCAAGCAGCCCTGGCGTCACAACAGGCACAGCTGAGCGCTGCAGACCAGAAAATTGCCGCTAATAAGGCAGCCATCGCTGCCGATAACAAGCGCTTCGGGGAGTTGGGCGACTATAACATTATGGGCGAAGTCACCATCCTCTTTGGCAACGGCAGAACTACCGTCGAGCCGCAATATAAACCTCAACTTTCGAAGCTGGCTGAGCAAGCATTGACGATCACCGGGTATGTAATCCAGGTGAAGGGGTACGCCTCAGCGGTAGGTTCCGAGGCGTTGAACCAGAAGTTGAGCGTCCAGCGGGCCAATGCCGTTAGCCAGTATCTGGAACAGGACGCCAACGTTCCCCTGACCAACATGCTTGCACCTGGGGCCATGGGGACGGCAGACCAGGTCGTCCCCAACAAGACCGCGGAAGGGCAAGCGGAAAACCGGCGCGTTGTGGTCATGATCCTACAGAACAAGGGCATAGCCGGCTCATAGGGGACTTCCTAAGTTGTTGACGAAAGCAATTGGCAGCTGTCCCCCGGAACTGAAGGGCGATCCGGAAATCGGGGTCAGCTGGCCGGAAGCGGCGATAGATAGTTTTGTCAGTTCATCTCTTCGACTAGTATTGACCTGCTCGTAGCCGTTGGTTGAGCGTCGATCGCAAGAAGCACGTTACGGCGAGTCAACCGAGATGCGGCGCTAAGCCCACAAGGAAACGCTACAAAGAGGCGTAAAATAGTGAAACCTATGAACAGACAAGTGGCACAACGCTTATGCAACTCCAGAGTCCAACTTTCTCTTACGACAACCTTCGCTGCCCTCGTTCTCTTTGCTCCACCGGCCGTAGCACAGAACGCCGAGCTGCAAGCTAAGCTCGCCCAGGTCAAGGTGGCGTCCGCGGCCAATAAGCAAGCTCTCTCTCATTACAACTGGCAGGAGTCGATGACTACCAGCATTAAGGGCGAGGTCAAGAAGCAACAGCTCTTCCTGGTAAGTGTTGGTCCCGATGGTCAGCAGCAAAAGAGCGAGATAAATGCTCAGCCGGATCAGGCAAGTGGTGGTCCCCTGAAACGCCACATCGTCGCCAAGAAAAAAGCGGAGTATAAAGACTACGGCGAGCAGATTGCCGACCTGGCGAGGCGATATACCCAGCCGGACCCCGATCGGCTGCAACAGGCCTACCAGCAAGGAAATATCTCGATGCAGTTAGGGGGAGGGGCTGATACGATGACCCTCATCATTAAGAGCTACATCAAACCCAACGATTCTGTAACTCTTGTGTTCAACAAGCAAAACAAGGCGATTCAGAGCGTACGGGTCGTTAGCTACCTCGACGACCCTAAAGATGCCGTGACCATCGCGGCCCAGTTCGCCAAGCTACCTAATGGCATAAACCACGTGACCAGCACGCAGATCAACGGCGCCAGCAAGCAATTAACGGTCGTGACCCAGAATTCTAACTATCAGCCGCTTTAGACCTGGGATTTCGGCCCTATCGATTGCCGAACGTCCAGCTGAGGCCGGAAACGGTCCCATGATCGCTGCCGTCAGAGGCGGCTGATTATCCCAGTTGATGCCTAACTGAAGGCACACCCGCACTCAGTCCCTTGATCTTGCATAAGGCGACTTTTCATAGTGGCGGATCTCCGCACACAACTTTTCGACTCGCTCACTCCTGAAGGAATCGTCCACGCAAGAGCTGCGCCAGGGGGCTAAAATATTCGCCCAATCCGAAAGAAGAACCTGCCGCGCCCATAATCACCGATGGCGCCTGCGAGTTCGACCGGCCCGAATATCGTGTTTACGATGATCCCAACCGCTCCATCCATGGGCAAATTCGGTGGCTTTGGGCCGAGCGCGAGTTTGTAAGTCTTTCCTACTTCGTATAGGCCGAGGAACTCGATATTGCTACCCAACAGAGGTGGCAGTTTCGTTAGTTCACGGATATATCCAAGTTGCCCCAGGAAATATTGGTTGGTGTAGAGCTCGTTGGTGTTCCAGGCGACCAGGCGCTGCGAGCCACCGAGAGAGAAGGCGGGAATTCCGGCCTTGTAGCCATAAGTGCTTCCTCCGGAAGCACCGAAAAACACTGAAGACGGTTCGCTCAGACGAAAAAAGCTTTGCGATTGGACCTCAGAGAGTGGAAACGGACCCGGAGCCGCTGGATTGGTGTCGTACCCCTTCGTGTACATGAGAAGACTTTGACCGGAGCGGGGGATCACCGGGTTGTCGAGCGTGTTCAACTGATACTGCAGCCTTACGTCCGCGGTGGACCCCGAAACCGTGGGCAGAACCGATGAGTTCCCGATTTGGGGGGAAAGCCTTTCATACCCGCCTTCGACTCCAAGTCTCAATTCTCCCGTGATTCCAAACCCGTATCCCACATCCATGCCCCCGAGGACCTGCCGGTTGCGGTAGGTTGCGGTCTGCGTATCCCCGTTGTAGACATACTGTTGCGTGCTATTTCCGCTTCCGCGCGGAGCAACAAACCAATTGCTGGTGGGCGTCAATGGATGGTAGTACTCGCTGTCGATAAGATATTGCGAGCCGATGATTGCATCGCTGCGCAACTCGGATCGATAGCTGCCGAAATCCAAAAATGTGAAGCGTGCTCCAATGCTGAAAAGCACGTTGTTGTAGTCAGAACCGTCGATGAGAATGATGGGGCGCACCACAGGTGGCGCGTATGCCTTCTGCTCCGTTTTAATTTCCAGTCCCTGGGCGCCCTGCTTTTCAACCATCGAATAACTGACGTTTGCGAAACGACCCGCGCCCTGAAGTCTCATCATCTGCGCATCCAATTGCGCAGTATCTACTGGCTTGCCGACGCTTACCGCCAGCCTCTTCTCGATTGAATCGGCTAACTCTGGTTTCGCGCCGGCGACCTGGACAAACTGGGGAATAGGTGTCGTTTTCTTTCGCGCATTCCGGTCAGCGAGATATTGCTGCCACTCCGCTTCGCTCACGGAGAAGGCCGAGAGCACCTTGGCCTTCGCAGCGGCCGCGTCATATCCGGCCTTGATAATTGCTTCCGCGGCGCCATAATCAAGGGCGTTGTACTTCTGCAGCGGCACCGTTACCAGCACATCCGCTTGCTCCATGGAGCGAAGTTCGTTGGCAGCGATCATAACGGAGATGGATTGACCCAATACAGCAAAGCTGGAAAGGGGAGCCGATGGACTGAGTGGCTCGGTTTCGAGATGGATGCCAATCACAATATCGGCTCCCATCTCTTTGGCAACGTCGATCGGAATGTTGTTGAGCAATCCGCCATCGGCGTAGATATGATCCCCCGTCCGGACAGGTGTGAAGATGCCCGGGAGAGACATCGTCGAACGCAATGCCAGCGACAAAGGGCCACTGCGGAATACGTGAGGCTTACCCGAAACAAGATCGGTCGCCACACAGGCAAACGGTATGGGGAGATCGTTGAAGCTCGAGAGTTCAGAATACGGAAGGGCAACCCGGTCAAGGATCAGCGTGACTTGTTGACCGCTATTGAAGCCCCCGGGAAACTGCAATCCCTTGCGCAGGCCAAATTCAAGGCTGTTCGGCACTTCATGAGCGTCCTGTTTGCGTCGGAAAGAAAGGTCCTGGAAAGGTGTCTGGCCTCTCAATACGTCGTCCCAGTTGATCCCATTTGTGATCTCCTTGACCTCTGCGGGCGATCTTCCAGTAGCGTAGATGCCTCCGACTAATCCTCCCATACTGGTACCGGCAACATAGCTTATCGGGATGCGGTGTTCCTCCATCCACTGGAGAACTCCAATATGGGCCAAGCCTAGAGCACCGCCACCCTCGAGAACAATTCCAAGCTTTGGGCGCCCGGCGGAAGCCGGCTTTGGCGCCTCTTGGGGAGCGCTAACACTGGCAGTCAACAAGATGAAAGATAGAAGCAATGATTCTAGGGATCGAAGTTTCATGGTTGCCCTTGACCTGCTGTCATAACCGGCATATCGGACCGTTGTAAGCTGAAAATGAACTGCGTGCTGCGCCAGCGCCGGCAACCATTTCATGCCCCGCTCCGGGCCCTCCCTAAGAACCGACAAGCCGTGTTTCACTTGTGATCAACGGGGAAACCCAAACGCTCAGGATGGATCATGATCAGTCCCCAGTATCCAGACAGACGAGAGCACAGGGTACTGTCAAATCTAGTAGCCAGCGGGTCAAAAGTTGCCAGCTAGCACAGTAGCTGCCTTTGATGCATCGAGATACTAAGAGGGAAAGCCATCGAACCTGAAGAAAGAGCTCCATCGCATCCGATGTGTTTCCCTAGGCGACGTGCGTTCGCTTTTGTTTGCACACACTAGCAATGATGCTAGTTGTCCGGCTTGATGAGACTAGTTAGCTTTAGACCTGTATAACACGAGAAACCGTTCCCCCAGGACGCCCCTGGGCCGCGGCTGTTGCTGCGTGTCAGACGTTTATTACGTTTATTCCATTTCTTCAGGAGTTTCTTATGCGCAAGACGATAGTGCTGCTGGCCGCTGCCATGTACATGCCGATCTCGACATTGAATCTGAACGCTGCCGGCCTCGCTGGCGTGAACCTGCCCGGCACAACCACAGTTGGAGATAAATCGCTGGTGCTCAATGGCCTGGGGCTTCGGTCGGAGTTCATGGTTAAGGTCTACGTCGCAGGGCTTTACCTTCCGCATAAATCTTCTGATGCGGGCGCTATCATCAAGATCGACGAACCCAAGCAGATAGTGATGCAGTTCTTGCACGACGGCAGCAAGAAGCAGATGACGGATGCATTTGACGAATCGTTCAAGAACAATACTCCGGATGCCGAGCAGACCATGAAGGCCGACATTGACAGGTTTCTCGGCGTACTCGAGGATGTCAAGGTGGGCCAACAAATGGTTTTCACTTATGTCCCCGCCACCGGCACGACACTCGCGATCAACGGTAAAGACAAGTTAACCATCGCCGGCGCACCCTTCGGCCAAATGGTTTTCTCGGTATGGCTCGGTCCAAAGCCGCCCACTTCCAGTCTGAAAAAAGGCATGCTTGGACAGTAGGTCTAGCGGCGCGGCGGGGAGAACCTCCCCGCCAGGAGTTTCATCGCCGAACCACGATTGCTAAACCGGCTGATAGTTTGAATTCTGAGTTACCACTGTCAATTGCTTGCTGACACCGTCGATCTGTGTGCCTGTAACGTGGTTTGTACCATCAGGCAACTTGGCGAACTCCGCTGCTATGGTCACCGCATCGGAGGGGTCGGAGAGGTAACTCGCAACCTTTACGCTCTGAATTGCTTTCTGTTGGCGCCCGAATGTAAGGGTTACCGAATCGCCCGGCTTGATGTAGTTCTTAATGACCAGCGTGATTTCCCCTTCACCTCCGCCCGACTGTAGCGAAACGTTGCCCGCCTGGAAGGCGGCTTGCAATCTCTCAGGATCGGGCTGCGTATATTGCTTCGCCAGAGCCGCAATCTCCTGACCATAGTCCTGGAACTCAGCCGTCTTCTTTTCGACTATATGCTGCTTGAGCCTGCCGCCACTGGGTGGCGGAGCTTGCGAGCCGCCGATCTGGGTCTTCTGCTGACCGTCAGGTCCCACGCTGACCTGGAAAACCTGTTGCTTCTTTACATCACCCTTAATGCTCGTGGTCTGCTGTTCCTGCCAGGTGTAATGAGCGAGCGCCTGCTTGTTGGCCGCCATGGCCGTTTTAATTTCGGCAAGCTTCTGTTGTACTGCCGGGTTCTGCGTATGTACTGGCAAAGCCGAAAGAAATAGTGCTGCGACGGCGGTGGCCATCGAGCTACGCGTGAGTTGGTTTTTCATATATCTCCTCTTTTTGGAAAACTGTGACAACCGGGTCATGGCTGAACAACGGTCCAACTACCATCGGGATCGAACTCAGTCATTGCGGATGCTGTCTGGGAGGTATCCTTTCCCAGGTCTTTTTGGAGGAACAATCCATCCTGGTTCATGATGAATGTCATCACCCCCGAATTTCCGTATTCAGCGGGATAGGCGACAAAGGCGAATCCACCCACCATCTTCCCCCCGGTAACGTAGTCCTTCGCACCGCCCGGTGCGGTGCTGCCTTGCCCCTTCAGCATATGGAAGTAGTAACCATGGAAAGGTTGATGCGCATCCGGCTTTGCGCTATATCCTTCGCTGGTTGCATAGGCCACCAACGGCCCGAGCGGACTCTTTGGTTGACCATCCGCCGAAGCCCAATACAAGCCGTTCTGCTTGCCAGGGTCACTGATGAACTTCAACGCGAACTGTTTGCTGCTTCCGTCATCGTGGGGCCGTGAGTAATAGTCGGCTTGAGCATCAGCCAGTGCTCCGCAAACGTCGATGACTGCCAGTTCGTTACGGCCGATACGGCGCCTCAAAATCTCTTCCTTTCCCGCAGCCGTGTCGAAAAACCACTGGCCACTGTCATTCTTTTTGAGCGGGATTGGGAAGGGAAAATTTTGCGCTCCAATGAGAAGAACCTGGCTTCCATCAGGCATCTTGCGCCACCGGTGCATTTGCTCATAGCCGGTCACAAATTCACCGACCGTGGCCTTATCCTGCACGGGATCTCCAGAGAAGATTATGGCTTTGGAATCCGGGCCGAAAATTGCCAGCACTGCATTTGGGTCTCCGGCCTTTGCCGCGTTCAGCAGGCCAGAGCCAGCTTCGTCGGCTGAAGAAAACGCCGTGAAGGAAGGTTTGGAGGTCTTATTGCAACCGGCAAACGAGACCATCAGCGCCAGAAGCATCAACCAGGTTGTAAAAGGGATTTTGGGGGCCGCTTGTGACATACTCATTCTCCAAATCTTCAAATGTCAGACACTCTCAACACCGTCGCTCACCAAAGTTGTTCTCTCTTGCGGTCGCGCCCACTGGTTCACTTGCGGCCTCCCCAGCCACCACCACCGCCCCTGCTTGCCGAGCCACGAGCACTTGCCTCCCTGGATTGCCAGCCGCCTCCACCACTATTGAAGGCCGATGATCCGCCGCTCTTTTCCTGCCCTCCCCAGCCACTGGAACTGCTCTTGGGAGCACTTTGGCCAGAGTAGCTGGATGTGTTGTATTTCGGAGTATTCGAGCTTGAACCTTTCCAGCCACTCCCGGTGTTTGAATAGGTGTTCCCGTTAGCAGCCGCATACTTGTTGCCATTCGCGGTCTGACCCACCGCAGCGCTGTTATTCACACCCGACGCGCCATAGGCCTTCGCACCGGTCGAGGAGGTCATCGAGGCTGTGGTTCCGTTAGCGTTCGTATTGTGCTGCGAGTAGGCAGTGTTGCCGTTCTTCGAATACGTCGAGGCTCCGGAGCTCCCGTAGGCATTGGAATTCTGCACCGTGGATGCGGAAGCCCCGGTTCTATTGTTGTAGGCGCTCCCGGCACTTGTGGTGCCATACCCGTTTGAGACGGATCCTCCCTGCGCATACGTCCCGGTGCGGGGGTTGTACGCCTGGCCGGCGCTAGCGCTGCCGTAGCCGTTTGAGACCGTACCTCCACGTGCGTAAGTCCCGGTGGCCGAGTTGTAGCCAGTACTGTAGTGTGCGGAACCGTAGGGGCCATACGCAGAGGCAGTGCTGCCGTGCCAGGCACTGTTTCCGTAATACGCCCCGCCGCGGTACACAACGGTCGTACTTCCGTGCCAGCCACAGTTCCAATAGCTATAACCCCAGCCGCAACACCCACCGCTCATCATTGCGCCAACCGCGATGCCAACCCCAAACGCGACCACTGCGGTGGTGACTACCGCTGCGGTGCTGTACCCAGGAGTCACATAGGGGTAGCCGTAAACCACCGCTGGATTGTACTGAGGGACATAGACTACTTGCGGACTTGCAGACTGAATCACGATCACCTGCGGCGATTGCTGCTCGACCTTGATCTGCGAGCCGGATGTCAGATTTCCGGCAGCGTATGCTTTCGCCCGCAAAACCTGTACCGCCGACATCACTTCAGGGCCCTGCGTCGTATACGCCTCCCCCAACGCAGAAGTCCAACTGAGGTTCTTTGCCATGTTCTCGAGCACGGAGGGAAATTGTGTCATCGCCTTCACACTGGGATCCCACGGCTGCGGATCCACGGCGTACATGAGAGGGGAGCCCGAGAGACTGCTGTTTTGCTTAAGGAAGTTGGTGGCGGCGACAACTTGATCGGGAAAGCTCGCAGCCCCAAGAACCTGGGCCACCAGGGAGTCCGGGTACAGCGCGATGGGCGCGACCAGTCCCTGCAGTTCTTCCGCCGTCAGCGGCGTTCCTTGTCCCGAATACCCGGTTTGCTGAGCTCCAACCTCGAGCGGCGCAGTAGTAATGATCAGTAGAAGAGATAGCGTCGTTGCCAAAAGCTGTTTCACGAAGGTCCCGATCATATTCTTCTCTCCATGCACGAACGGATTAATCTGTAGGGCGGCACGGGTGCAGTCCGAATGTAGGAGTAACAATAGTCGACCGGCCCGCCCAGCCGGCCGCATCTCTCCAGATCGACAACTCAGCCAATCGAGGGCGTGCAGGATTGTCCCAGTTGAAGTAGGCTACCGGAGGTTCTTTTCAGCAGTAACTGTCACTTGTGACAGGTGGGGCGCAGCGAGATGTCTAGCCGGTTTCCACCGGACAAACTGCGGGCGACTGTAAGAACTGACTTTCTGAATTGGATTTGAAGCCGTCAAAGGCGCTGCAGCAGAGGCAGGGGGAGCAGAGCGAAGTTGGGCCGACGCACATGTGTGGGTCTTCGCAAGAGTCCTGTCAAAATGGACTGACTTCCACTACATCGAAGTGTTGGTGATGCGCAGTGACAGATACGATTACGCGGGTGTCATGTGCCGCTTGATTGCGTATTCAAGCAGTTCAGCGTTTGTTTTGACGTTCAATGTCTCCATCATCCGATACTTGTGAAATGCGACTGTGCCAGGTTTTATGTCGATAATATTGGCCACTTCTTTCATCGACATTCCTTCCGCCAGCAGCTGCAGAATTTCGCTTTGCCTTTTCGTGATGTGTTTCTCTTCGCTGAAACTTTCTCCCTGATTCAGCAGGTACATCACCGTTTCCTTGGCGATCAGCGGAGAGAGGTAAGATGCCCCCTGGTTGACTTTACGGATAGCAAGCACAAGCTCGTCGCCGGCTGATTGCTTAAGAACGTAAGCGGAAGCGCCGCGACGGAACGCCTCGGCCGCTACATCAGCCTCCATTGTCATGGTCAGGAAAACCAGCTTTACCCCTGGCAGCTTCTGCTTGACTTGGCTTCCAGCATCAAGGCCATTCAGGTGTGGCATATAGATATCGAGAATGATGATGTCTGGCTTGAGTTCAGCAGCCGCTGCGATCAAGCGGCGCCCGTCTGTCACGATGCCAACCACTTGAAACTCGGGCTCGAGCAGACTCTTGCAGGCGTCCGCCAATAGTTGATGATCATCGGCAATCAGAATGCGTGCTGCGGGTTTCTGTTCTCTCACCGGGGCTCTCCTGAGAATTGATCTTGAACCTGGCCCATGCGGACGAGGGAGAATCTGCAATTGAGATTCGCGCCCTCCTAGCTATATTCTAGTTACTCTCTCTATCGTCGAGCCGTGATACCTATCACAGCCGGGGAGACACGTCAACGGAGAACCTGGAAGTCTGCAAGCGCAATATTACGCCATTTTCCACACATGCGCGAAGTTTTTATTACTTCTTTATGCCTATCGCGATATAGAACCCGCGCTCTACTCACATAAATGGTGCAGTCTTCAAGCCGGGCCGAAGAGTGGGTAGTGCGAACAAAAAGGAGTTCTTTAATATCGAAACCCTGGATACACGCCGTTCGAGACTGTAATGCAAGTCGAACCACTGCAGATCGTAGGGAGAAGCGCCCGCAGATCAAAGACGCACAGGTCCTCTCGCCGGTCGCCCCCTGACTACTTGTGTTAGCGTCTTAGCAACTGCAGGCGAGTCTAGCACTTTTCTAGCGAAGGCACCGTGAATTTTGCCAATATCGCCGAAATGTCTGGAGAGCTATATTTCGGCTGTGGACAAATCTTTGCTCGCCGCAGATTACACTCCCAGGATCGCGATCCGTCGGAGTGGCACCCGACACAGGGCCAGGGTGGACTCCAATGAAATCAGTAAGCAGCGACCGGATATACCTGTGATCAAAAAGACTCGGCGCCATCCTGCTTTTAGCAATGGCGATCGTGGCAGTTGGGAATGCGCAACAGTCCTCTGCTGGCGAAAAGGGAAAGGCAAACGTTGTCGGATCCTTTGATTTTCTGGCAGCGCCGTTTTAGACTTTCCCCTTGCGCGTTGCATCCCAAACTACACATCGGTGCAACGCCTTTCTTTCCGCAACTCGTCGCAAGACGCGCACTGGTTGCTCTCCCGCGATCGCGGCATCCGGCTGGGGTTCAAAACAGTCATGTAAAGCCACTGGTCTTTTTGGGAATCGTATGCCCATTCCCTTCAGATTTCGCACAACGAGCTGAATATACATGTTTCGCCTAACCAACTTTCCGGTCGCCGTTCTTGTTGTATCCTTCCTCGTGCTCAGCCTGTCAGGCTGGATTGGCACTTCGTTCCGCAAGAAGAAGCACCTGCGCGATGATGCCGCGGGTGCTGATGCGGGCCTCGTTTTGGGCGCCACGCTGACAATACTCGGGCTCATTATTGGATTTACCTTCTCTATGGCCATCAGCCGATATGAGCAGCGCAAAACCTACGAGGAAGCGGAAGCGAACGCCATTGGCACGGAATACGTCCGGGCCGACCTGTTACCTGCCGCCGAGGCCCAGAGAGTGCGTGCACTGCTTGCAAAGTATGCCGATCAGCGAATTCTGTTCTACCAGACCCGCGATCAGCAAAAGCTTAGCCGGGTAAATGCCGATTCCGCTCAATTACAGACTGAGTTGTGGGCGACGGTCGCGAAGCCAGCCGCCACAGCGCAAACACCCATTACTGCACTCGTGCTTTCAGGCATGAACGATGTGTTGAATTCTCAGGGATACACACAGGCCGCGTGGTGGAACCGTATTCCACCTTCAGCCTGGTGCCTAATGTTCATGATCGGTATCTGTTGCAACGTGCTGATCGGATATTGCGTTCGACGCACTGGTATGGAAGCTACTGTATTTGTGGTTCTGACCCTGGTTGTGTCGATTTCGTTCTTTCTCATAGCAGACATCGACAGCCCGCGCGGAGGCATCATTCGTGTACAACCGCAAAATCTTATGAGCCTTTCTCAGTCGCTCCATCCCCAATAGCCTGATGCCCTGTGGCAAGGTGCTTTCCAGCAACGTGATCCCTTCTTCCGGTACGCCGTTGTAGAATCGGCATCCAGTTGTTGCAAAAGTTTCACGCGCATCTGCTAGTTTTACTAGTATTCAAACTCCTTTGCCTCTTTAAAGATCAAATGTACCGAAGCGAAGAGGAACGACTCGACGTATTGGCCCCTCAGCGGTCGACTATCGGGATCGGAAAAGTAAGCTGCCGCCGAGCATACCTCCCTGGCCGCTGACACATTCCGCGAAAAGGAACCATATGAAGAAGATAGTGCTCGTTCTTGGTTTACTCGTCTGGTGTAGTGTCATTGCAGTTGCTCAAGACCAAGCCGCGGCTCAGCCCTCCGTAATCAATATCAACATCAGCGTCTCCCGAACGGTCCAGGCAGTAAGCTATCCAAACAACACTTCGAGCAGTATCAACTTCACTGGTACGCCATTACTTCCCTTCGCGAAGGGCCAGGCAAAGATAGACAATAAGAAGGGTGTCATTACAATTCAGGCCGAGCTCGACAAAATGTCACCCGCAAACACTCTAGGCGCGGAGTTTCTGACCTACGTGCTTTGGGCGATCACCCCGGAAGGCCGCGCTCGTAATCTGGGAGAGTTCCAACTGAACGGTGCCAAAAGCAAACTCACCGTAACAACGCAGCTGCCGAATTTTGCCCTGATTGTTACCGCCGAACCGTATTTTGCTGTGTCTTACGCGAGTGAGGAGGTTGTCCTGCAGGGGGTTCCAAACAGCGACACGAAGGGTCAAGTCACGCCGGTCGTGGCTCAACTCCTCAGCCGCAGCACATACCACGAGAGCCAGCTTCAGCCTTTCGAGATCGATCCTAAGGTTCCTCTGATTGTGTATGAAGCTCGGAACGCTCTGCGCATCGCACAACTGCAAGGCGCGGAAAAGTATGCCACAAGTGCCTGGGCCAGCGCGCAGCAGGCGCAGACGCAGATGGAGGATTACCTCGCCAGAAAGCAGAAGAATCCGATCTTGACAGCTGCGCGAAGCGCGACCCAGCAGGCGGAGGATGCCCGCTCTATTGCTGTAAAGCAAGAGGCGGCAGAGAAAGTGGCAGAAGCCAAGAGTGCTGAGGCACAAAGAGTAGCGGCAGCAGCTCAACGCGAGGCTCAGCTAAAGGCGGAGCAGGAAGCGTCGGCTCAACGCAGTGCGGAAGCGGAAGCTCTCGCAGCCAAAGAGGCACAGGCCCGCGCGGAGGCGGATGCAGCCCGAAAGCAAGCCGACGAAGCAGCCCAAAAGTCGGCCGCAGAAGCCGCTCAGGCCGTTGAGGCGCAGCGGCAGTTGCGGGCACAACTTCTAGCCCAACTGAATTCAGTGCTGCAAACAGTCGATACGCCTCGTGGACTCGTGGTCACCATGGCTGACATTCTCTTTGCTACAGGGAAATACGAGCTCTCCCAGCCTGCAAATCTAGCGCTTGCCAAGCTCTCTGGAGTTATCTTGGCCCATCCTGGCTTGTCCTTAAAAATTGCCGGTTACACAGACAGCACGGGCGGCGATCAGCTCAATCTGAAACTCTCCGGGGAACGGGCGGATACAGTGCGGACCTTCCTGGTGCAGCAGGGATTGAACGCTGAAATGGTCACGTCCATGGGTATGGGATCCGCTGATCCGGTGGCCGGCAACGATTCTTCCGTGGGCAGGCAGCAAAACCGGCGGGTGGAGATCGTCGTCTCTGGCGAAGCCATTGGCTCTCAGAGCGGGAACTGACTCTCAGGGAGAAACGATAGGCTTATATAACCTTCAACAAATTATTCGCTAGCGCTTAGTCGTTCTGGGCCGCGCAGAGAGAACAGTCATCCATTTCCGGGTTCGCGTTTCAAAGCATGCTGGGGACCATGGCACCTCTTGCATTGGTACCCTGGGCCAGTATCTCCGATCTGCAAACCTGTTTTTTGGAGCTATTGCCGGTCGTCCTCCAAGTACGACTCCGCGGGTGCTCCCGCCGGACAAAAGCCACCGCAGCCCAACGCCGCGGGACCGCCTCGACTTTTAGAGCGCCCTATTGACGACCCTGGACGCAATGGTCAAGCGCCACAACATTCGCGCGTTGGTCACTCTACAGCCGTTCCAGCGTCTTCTGCGTAAATGGCCTTCCGCAAGGCACATATTACGAGGCACTCCGAGACTGCGAGCAGTCGGTTAACCAGAAATTGCAAGCACGCAAGCAGCATGTGCAGGTTACATCCCGGCGGACCGCACAGCACCGCCCGCACTTCGTAATGGAGGTGCTGGGCAGTCTATCCGTGAATCGATCGACAACCTGTGGATTTGCGCTGGTTTCGAGGCTTACTGCGCCGCCGGTTGTTTGCCGTATTTATAAATCAGGGTAAGAGCTATCCCGCTTTGATGGATGTCCAGGACGTTTTGGTTGGAATTGCGGTAATTAACGTCGAGGTACCGGTACCCAAAACCTATTCCCCACTTCGGCTTTATCTGATAGTTCGCGATGCCGGCAACCTGATAGTCCACATTGGCGCCGCCGCCACCCGCGTCGCCCGCAACGAAGATCGCGATCTTCGGCGAAAAAGGTACAACGATGTTGGCGCCCCCGACGACGTCAGCCCAACCTTGCGAGGTCCCAGCACTAAAGGTGGGTGGGGTCGGGGGCGTCAGTTTAAGGTTCTCGGAAATATACCAGGCGCGAACGCCTGCCGTAGCGCGGATCTTCACCATCTTGCCATCCAGAACCAGGTAGTTCACCTTCGGAGTAAAGATGCCCTCTTTGAGTGTGGCCTTAGCAGAGTAGCCCGGTAAACGGATGAACGCTTTGTCATCAGAAAGCTTGGCCCAGACAAAATCGAATGGAAAACTCCACCGTTTGTACTGGGGTTCAAAAGATCCCATGAGCCCGATGTTGAAGTGGGACAGCACGTCTGATGGACTTACAGCGACCCTGGTACTGTAACCCTTCGCCCCCACGGTTCCAGACATTCCAGGAAACCACAGATACGAAAGGCTCACAAAATGCCAATTAGGATCTCCATCGACCGACGGAGCAGAAGAGACCAAACTGCTCGGCGTTACGGTGGCAGCGCGCGGCTGTTGAACCTGGGCGCTTTCGACCGGCTGCTCCTGCGCATTCGCCACCAAAGGAACAGTCAGCGCAAGTATCGAACCAAGGACAACGCGTTCACATGCTCTCCAGTAACTCATTACCTCACCTCGTTTTCATGGGATCTAACACGAGGCTAACGAGGGTGCCGGAACCAGTGAACTGGCAGAAGTGACAGTAAGGTGTTCTTTGATTGCAGACCAGATACAGAAGATGGATTACTTACAAAACCGGGCACACACCTCCGAGGAAGTGTGTGCCAAGATCGCCTGGTTATTCGCCCGTAGCTGCTTGGGACTTGTGCGCGATGATATATAAGCGAATGTATCCTGCGGCTGCGCGGAAACTCACTTGTTCCTTTTTGTCGTCCATGAGTGGAACAAACTTGTCCAGGCACTTTGGATCGTTATGCATTGCGACCACGTGGACTGCTGCCGCACGAGTTGCCCATTCTTTGTCTGCCATCGCCGCCTCGAGCGCGGACCAAACGGTCGGGTCGCTCTTATCTTTAGCAAGCGCGAATATCACGGCGGATGAAGCCATTGAGGCTGGGTCTGCCGATAGTCCCACGGCCGATTCCATCCCGGATCCGAGACCTGGCAAGGCGAATTGGTTGGCCACTATTCCGAGAAACGTTGTGGTCGGAGTATGAGTCATCCGAACCAATGACCTCTTCTCGCTGCTCATAAAACTGGAGCTAGTCTTTTGCTTCCCCTCCAGGACGTCCAAGAGAAAGGCTTTTCCATCCGGCTGCTTGAGACCGTAGAGCGCAAGTGCGGCCGCCAAATCCACCTCAGGGACCGGATCCTTCAACGCCTTTTGAAGAGATGGAACCACTGCCGGATTATTGAAACTGCCCAGGGTGGATATGATGGTTATCCGTGTCGGGACATCTTTATCGGTTTCCAACATGGAATACAGTTTGTTCAAGACTTCGGAGCGATCGCCGATCAGACTGGCTGACATAACAGCCAATGACCGCGTGTCGGGATTGCCGCTAGCCACGCCCTTTAGGAGAATGCCCTTTGCCTTCTGTACATTTGGATCGTCTGCCCCGGTTTGCGCTGGGGCTGTAGAGCCGCAAAGAAAAGCAATCGCCAGCCCGGCGACGACGATATTCGTTCGAAGTTTTAGTGATCCGATCATTTAGTAGCCTCTCTCGAGAAAAGGCTACCAACTTGCTGGTGCGCCGGAAACTAGCAGAAGTGGTAGTTTCGCCACTGAAATATATTGATTTCTGAATTGCTTTTTTCGTGTGCCTGCAAAGGATCTGAGAAATAAGGAACGCAACGCGGAGAAACTTCTCCTGCAAATTATTCGTTCTGCTGCCTTCTCGACGGCAAGGCCCTGAGCACATGGCTACGGCACTATTTTCGGTTGAGCGCTAGTACATTTGCTACTTACATCCCAATCACAAACTCGTAATACTTCGCCATACAGTCGGTCGTTCAACCTCAAATGAAAGCCAGGCGCCTTTACAAAATGGCGAAAGACTGCGGCACGGAAGCAACTGCTTTCGACACTTTGTCTTTTGTTGAAGACATTGGGAATGCGTGCGTCTGTCGCACCTTCTGCTTGGCTCTGGTACTTCTTCTGCTCCTCTGCAAAGCTGCGAGCGCACAAACCTCACAAGATGTAGAGTTTCTACCGGAAATCGACGCGTATCTGAAACTCAATCCGAATATAAGGGTGAGCGCTCAGGCAAAGGATACAAGAGAAGGGGGTGACTCCACCCAGGCCGAGATAGGCCCTAGCGCGGAGTTCTACCTGAAGCCGCTGATCAAACTTAGAGAAATAACACTCTTCGATTTGGACGATGCTAAAGCGCGGCCGCTTGTCGTGACAGGCGGCTACCGCTACCTCGCGGCACCCGGCAAGCCTTCGACGAATCGCATCCCGCTTGCGGTGACATCGCACCTTCCCATAAAAGCCAAGTTGCTGTTGACCGACAGAAACCGTGCAGATCTTGACTGGAGCGACGGAAGCTTCAACTGGCGCTACCGTAATATGCTGTCACTGGAGCGCACTGTGACGATCAGCTCCTATCATTTGATACCCTACGCCAGTGCTGAAATTTACTACGAAAGCCAGTATTCGAAGGTCAGTACGACCGAACTCTATGCGGGCTCTCTC
The DNA here is from genome assembly GCA_963711525.1 of uncultured Acidobacteriaceae bacterium. Taxonomy (GTDB): domain Bacteria; phylum Acidobacteriota; class Terriglobia; order Terriglobales; family Acidobacteriaceae; genus PALSA-350. The sequence continues at coordinate 277,179 of CAVQEO010000008.1, forward strand.
CTCCCCATAGGAAAACACTTTCAGTTTAATGCTTACTATGAACACCAGAACAATACAGGCAAACACCCCAATTCACAGGTACACGGTCTGGGGCTGACGTTGAATGTCTATATGTCTAGAGAAGGCCATTGAGTATTCACAACTCGCTGATGCAATGAGCTGGTTTATTGTGGATCGCGCCTGCATGACGTTTCCCCAGCAGACCCGCTCCAGACTGCTGAGGGCCAGATTGGCAGAGATTAGGGTGTCATCCGGATGAGTGCGTCGCGAAGGGGCAAAGACGAAATCTTCATGACCCCGCTGAACGGCGTATACATGGCCATGATGATAAAGACTGCGCCGGAAACGGCGACAGCACAGACGACCAGCGTCACGAATACTGTGCTGTTGTGCGGAGCGAAAAGCCCGAAGCTGACGAAGATGGCAGTCAGCCACGCCACCACAACGACCAGTAGCGGAACCGAGAGGGAGCTCCCCTCTGATCCAAGGAACATTAACCAATAGGTGCGCCGTAAGCCAATGGCCGCGGAAATAGCCGCGGACTTCACTGCGACCTGTGCTTCGGTCTTTGGGTGAAGCAACTGTAACTGGTTATAGAATATCTGGCCGGTATCGGTAGGTCTTAATTGCGGGTCCTGGGATCCCTGGTCGGGCCAAATTCGCTGGAGGCTGGCGGCCGCCAGCGAATGCAACTCTCCACGGGCGGCCTGGGTCTCAGGCCCATAGCTTCCCAACAAGCGGTCGACGCCTACAAAGTCTGACGCCATCTCAGTGAGTTGGTCTTTGCGCTGTTGGTAGGATGAGTTCGCGGTAGAAACGAGCATTCCGAGGACTAACGCAGTCATAGTTACCAGGAGGCCTGTCACCAGCCTTATTACATCCTTTACGTCTGCACCAAGTTGACTCTGGGGCACAACGCGCCGAAGCCTCATGCCGGCGAGTGCTCCACCGAACACCACCAGGAAGACTGTCGAGCTTACCAGGACTGATTCCATGACCTCTCTGCCTTCTGATGCTTTTGGATGAATGCGTTGTTAGGCAAGTCTAGGCGCGAGACGCTCAAGGAGTCAGCTAGTAATTTCCTCAGGTGACCGGTAACAAATCCCCAGGGCACATGTAGACGCCATCCCGCCCTGGAAGCCTTGGCCAAGCCACTTCCGCAGCATTCGAAGACGCGATCGCAAGTCCGTACGATTCGTACGACATTCTTCAATATTTGATTTCCGCAGAACAACATACCGCTGCATGCTATTTTGCCCGCGACTGATACTTTTGCCAGTTCCTGCTAAAGCTTCCCTCCCTCATGATTGAGCCAACTACCTTAGAGGTCTACGAGCTCGCATTGAGTTACCGACCCTTCGTGAACTGGAGAAATGACAAAATGACGAGGATCACTCGCGGCGCGTGGAAGTACGCTTTTCTGTTCTGCATCGTGCTATACATCAGTTCAACGCTCACGGCGCAACAGAAGGGCCAATATCAACCCGGCCAATACGGCTTGAACGCCGGAGTGCTTCCCGATCCTGGAATCACCTACGCGGACCTTAACGTTAACTACAATGCTGGCCAGCTGAATTTTGCCAACGGAACCCCAACTAGGGTTAAGGGCTCATATAACGTTTGGGCGTGGGAGAACATTTTCTTTTATGTTCCCAAATTCAAGATACTCGGAGCGAAGTTCGCACCGTATATGGCCTTGCCCACACTAGCCACGGGCTCTCTTACGCTACCGTTCCTGGGGAATGGGGTCACCGCCGGAACTGGTGGACTTGGTTTGGCGGATACGTGGTTTCAACCGGGAAATTTTGGCTGGCATTTGCCGCGGGCCGACATTTTCGTCGGAGATGCTTTCATGGCGCCCACCGGCCGCTACACTCCGGGCGCCACAAATAATATCGGTTCCGGCTACTGGGGCAACCACCTCAACGGTGCCGGCACCTTTTACTTGACCAAAGACCAGGGAACCACGTTTAACATTTTCGGAGATTGGGAGGTCCATGGATCGAAAACAACCCGTACCAACGACATAAGCACGATGTTCGGCACATTGCCTATCAACGTCCAGGTACACCCGGGGGCAGCCTTCAGCGATGAGTGGGGCTTCGGTCAAGCAATTCCATTGAATAGGCCGTTTTTAAAGACAAAGAACATAACCAAGGTGGCCCAGATTGGGCTGATCGGGTACGACCAGGCGCAGGTCTCCCGCAATACCAGCAATAACACAATCGTGGATGCCTTTGAACGGCTGGTTCCCTTCTATTACGTGCATGCCGGTGGCCTGCAGGCCAACTATATCGATCTTAAGAATGATTGGAACGTGTTCTTCAAATACGAAAAGGAATACGAGGCTAACGCCCACCCGAAGGGCACCACCATTGTGTTCGGGTTCATGTATACCTTCCGCATTCCGAAACCCGCGCCAGGAGCTCCGGTGACACCTCCGTAGCCGGCAAGCGCGCGGCTGGGTGTAGCATGCTCGCGGACAATAGGAACGACCGGGTACATAATTTTCCGGCCCCAGCTCCATTAAAGACACTGGGGCAGCGAGCGGCTTAATCGGCTGCCAGGTAGGAAATGATTCATGGTTCCCGTCACAATCAGCCTAATTGTGTTCGCCTTCGTTTTTCGGAGGTTCACTCTTCGGCATTTATCTTCGCGCCATACTGCCCGAAACTCAACTGACCGAGGAATCGAAAGATCTCCTGAAGTTGGGCATGGGGCTGATGGCGACGATGACTGCTCTGGTCCTCGGCCTGCAACTTGGATCCGCTCAGAGCGCGTTCGAGGCACAAGAAAGAAACCTGATCGAGATCTCCGCTAAGCTCATTCTGCTAGACCGTGCTTTGGCTCATTACGGACCCGAGACCAAGGCTGTGCGTGACCTACTCCGCAAATCAGTCGTAGAGAAGTTGGAGCTTATTTGGCCTGAGCACTCCACACGGCATTCCCAGTGGCAACCAACATCCTTGGAGTCCGATGAAATTTATTACGCTATCCAGGAACTCTCACCAGCCAACGAATCGCAGCGCGCAGCCAAAGGCCACGCTTTGACCATCCTGTTTGATATCGGGCAGGCTCGCTGGCTGTCGTTCGGACAGGAGAGCAACTCCGCTTCCATGCCGGTTCTGGTCGTAGTGACTTCCTGGCTTACCATCACGTTCATCAGCTTTGGGCTTTTCGCTCCTCGCAACGCGGTTGCAATCTTTACTATGTTCGTCTGCGCGACCCCAGTTTCAGGTGCAATCTTCCTGACCCTGGAGTTGTATTCGCCGCTGAACGGCCTTAGACGGATTTCCAGCGAACCTCTGCGCAATGCGATTCTGCGCCTCGGACAATAACTCCCCTTCGACAGCCCAAGCCGCCGTTAGCCATGAATCGTGACCACCTAGCAGATTTGCAGCTTACTTCAGTTGATCTGGAGGTACAGACTAAGGTACGGTCGACCAATTCACCCGGGTTCACAGGCGAACCCTGTATCGGAGACGAAAATGAAAGTCGTATTGATGACGGCGTGTATCTTTCTTTCTGCGAGCTTATGCCAAGCAGACTGTGTCAAGAATGCACGCGGTAAGACCGTTTGCAGCGACGGTAAATCTGCTGCCGCCTACAACCCGAATACAGGCAAAGGTGCTACCGCCAACAAGAACTCCAATGGGGTCACGAACACTCAGACCACAGGCGGCGGCAAGAGCACAACGAAGAACGGCAAGGGCGTTGCGACGGGACCCAATGGCACCACGTGCGCCAAGGGCTACAACAATGCGGGCTGTACGCCTCCCAAGTAAAATTCCAACCGGGGCAGTGCGTAACCGCGCAATAGACCAACACAACTCTGGCGTCATCTAGGCCAGCCGAGCCAGGAGTACTGCCACGCGACGGAGAGATTTTGATAGTTTCCGCCAAACTGGATGTAGTCGCCATTGTTATAACTGGCTTTTAGCGATTGGTGTTTGCCGAGGGGGACTGAGGCTGTGATGCCGACGCGGGAGCTAGTCTGACGCGTTGCGGGATTCGCCACACCACTCAAGCTGGTGACACCACCGAACCAGAAGTTGCCGTCCAGCGAAAACCAGAGCCTTGGCATTACATCGTAGCTCAGGTGGCCTTCAAAGCTTCCGATGGGATTTTCACTTTGCGGCTTGGGAATTGGTGGCGAATAATACCGAGGGTTCGTAGTGTAGAACCACGCTCCACCGTACGAATCAAGTATCCAATTGCCCCAACGCTTGGAGTAGCCAAGTTCCGGTTTGAAAGCCCATCGGTTGGCCCCCCAATTCACCAGCTTCGTAGGGTCGTATTGGCCCGTAGGAGCCAGTAGCTTCAGGCTGACGCCGACTAACGTCGTTTGCCTCCATCTTCATAAACTCCTCCATTGGCATCGACGGGCCGCCCTTGAGGTTTACCGATATCCGCGAAGTAAAATCCACAAGGCCAGAGCGATAAAGATAGTGCGGTTGGCCGGCTACGTTGCCCTGGAAGTTTCCTACTGCATAGGGGAGAGCGGCATTCACGTTGGCTGAGCGGCCGAAAAAATTGAACGAATGATAGTAGCCCAGGACCGGCACGCTGTAGGTTCCCGTCGCACCGGTAACCGGAGCAGCTCCGTCGAAATCAACGCCGCCGTGGAAGAACGAGTACGTCATGACGACCGCATTGAAATGCAGTGGGGTGATGAGATATGCGCGGGGAGAGAGGTCTTGCGCCCAGACCGGTTTCAATGAAGGAGCGGCAATCGCCAACGAGCACACGAGCAGCAGGGCTTGAAGCGGTCTCATCGTTGCCTTTGCGGCTTTGACCGAGAACATGAGACCCGCTTCCAGACGCACTTTCAGGAGCCCGAAGGCAAACTATCTGGCTGCCTGGATCGCCTGCAATGTTGAAGCTCGCCTCTAACTCCGTATCGAATTGGACACAAAGGTGTGGCCCTTCAGCGCCTCTTGAATGGCAAAGACCAGGTCGGTCGACAGACGACGCTTGGTAACGTAGCCCGTAGCGCCGGCCGAGAATGCCGCAGCAATAAAGTCCCGGTCTTCATGAATGCTTAAGAAGATGATCTTGACTCGGGAATTCGTCTTCTGGATACGTCTTGCAGCTTGGAGCCCGTTAAGGACAGGCATCGAAATATCGGTCACGAAAACGTCAGGGTTCAACGCTAAAACCGCACTCACAGCTTGATTGCCATTCTCCGCCGCCTCAATGATCTCGAACTCATCACCAAGTATTACGCGAATTTTTGCGATCACCTCCCGATGATCATCGGCGAGCACCACTCGAATCTTATCCACGGTGATCCCTTCGGTGGTTAGCGCAGCAAACATAACCGAGATTATTTCCTCTCAGTGAATACTTGCCTACTGTCACCTGCGACAGTCCCCCTTTGCAACTGCCGAGGGCGCCTTTTTAGGCCGAGATCATTCCATGCCTCATGGCGTATTTAACCAGGTCTGAATTGGTCGTGATGCCCAATTCCTCCATAATCTGGTACTTGTGAAACCGTACGGTACGATGGGCGATCTCCAAAACGTAGGCAATCTCCTTCATGGAACGGCCCTCAGCAAGCATTTGCAGGACTTCGCGCTGGCGACCGGTGAGCTGCTTCGGCGCCTCGGCCCTGGGATTCCGGATAAACATGTTTTCGATCGCCCGGCCAATCTGCGGAGTCACGTAGGAAACTCCTCTCAATGCATCGTGAACGGCTTGCAATAACTCGGTGGGCCCTGAGGTTTTGAGCAGGTAGGCGGCGGCGCCGGCACGAAAGGCTTCGGCTGCAATATAGGAATCGGTTTCCATAGTCAGGAAAATCAGCTTTATGCATGGCGTTCTCTTCTTCAACTCTCTCGCCGCGTCCAAGCCATTCAGCAAAGGCATGCCAATGTCCAGGACCACGACGTCTGGCTTGAGCTGATCGGCCGCTTTCAGCAGTGCACGCCCATCTTCAACGCAGCCTACTACTTCGTAATGGGGCTCCAGCAATTTCGTGAGTCCCGCGCAGATCATCGTGTGATCATCGGCCAGCAAGATACGTGTTCGTCCCATCTCATCCTCCACGAAAGCTCAGGCGCTTTCGGAAACCGTTGATGAAGCCTTGATTTGTGCGTCAGCCAGAGGCACACGGACCAGGATTCTTGTTCCACCATTCTCTGACGACTCAATGGTGAAAGTACCGTGAACCAGGTGGGCTCGCTCCTGCATACTGACAAGTCCCAATCCCCTGTCCAGCTTTGCTCCCTCCACGTCGAAGCCCGCCCCGCGGTCGCTGACCTCAAGCTCGATCTCATTGCTCGAGCTTCGCAAAACCACAGAAAATTGCTTCATGCCGCTATGTTTTAGGGCGTTCTGCAATGCTTCCTGGGTAACCCGAAAAAGAGAAAGCGAAATATCGCGGGGTAAAAAGTTCGGGACGTTCTCCTCGGCGAACTGGACGCTGACACCATACTGCTGAGAGAATTCGCGGCAGTAACTCCTGATAGCCGGTGCCAAACCAAGATACTCCAGCTTCGAGGAGTGAAGTTTGTGGGACAACGCCTGAACATCAACTGCGATTTCGGCACAGCGGCGCCGGATTTCCTCAAGCTTCGGCGAGCGACCTGAATTAGACCCCCGATTCGCTTGTTCCAGTTCCATGGAGAGGAGTGCTAGTCTTTGGCAGATGTCGTCATGCAATTCTCTGGCTATCCGACTGCGTTCTTCTTCCTGAGCTTCGATCAGTTTGCCACCGATTTTCTCCAGCGCTTCCTGTGCCAGCTTCTGGTCTGTGATGTCAGCCGCCGAACCAACAAAGCCGGCAAACGAGCCGTCCTCGTTTACCCGAGGCGCCGCGATATCCAGCATCCATCGATACACTCCATCGTGCCGCCGAAGTCGATATTCCTTGGAATACCCTTGCTGCTTTTCAAGCGCACGTTTGTTTGCCAGTTTGACGCTCTGTACGTCATCAGGGTGAATGAATGCGGACCATACGTCTCCAAGTCCGATTGCCAAATCGCGGCCGGTGAAGTCAATGCGCCGGTCATTCAGATAGGTAACGGTGCCTTCCTTGTCGCACATCCAGATCAGAGCAGGTGTGGTATCCGCCACCAGGCGAAATCGCTTTTCGCTTTCCCTCAGACGAAGATCGGCCTTGCGGTTACGGGCTCGTTGCCACAGCAAGCCAATGATCAACAACGCCTGAATGAGGACCAGCAAGAACACAACACCAATATATTTCCCGTAACGTTCCCAGGTTGTTGGCTGACGATAGGAGACAATCGCGCCCGGCGGGAGCGCAGATTCGGGAATCTCCCAGCGGTGAAGCTGGCGCCAGTCCAGGTGAACGAGGGCTGGCGGACCGTGCACGACGGGAATGTTCTCTGGAATTTCTCCCGATAGGATCCTCGCCGCCAACTCGCCTGCGTCAGTTTCCTGTTCCACGGAGTCGGGGTAGGATCCGCCAATGACTCCATGGCCCAAACAGCGGTTGACGAAGCAATAAGTCGGGAACTGCTGAGAGATCGTGGAGACGATTTCATGGGCCCCGATCACGGGCTGGGCCTCTTCGTCCGGTATGGACTGGAAGAAGACGATGGTGCGGGGCGGAAGCGACGAGACTCGCTTTAGCAGCTGATCCGGCGCCAGTCCCGGTAGATCGATCACGTTTAATCTGGGTTGGTGCCGCCGGAGTTCCTGATTGATTGCTGCGCCCCAGTACCGATCCGTTTCCGCCCTTCCAACGACAACAGCCGCATTCCTGGCATCAGGCTGAAGGCGAACTGCCAAATCGAGCGTACCCTGAAGGTCGACATCCATTGTGACTCCGGTCACTCCTGGCCACAGCTTCTGGCCTTCAAGTCTTTTGGGAGGCACAGATGAGAAGGCTATCGGCGTGCCAGGAAATAATTGCGGGCGATGCTCCACGGCGAATCGGAGGGCCGGATAGAAGACGGCAATGACAAGATCGATCTTCTTGCCGCCATATACGCTAGCCAGCGAATCGGTCACGGCCTTTTCGTAACCAGGAGCGTCGAAACGCGCCGATCCTAGATATTCCACGTGAAAGTCCACAGGTGCGCCTACATGAGATCGGGTTGTTGCCTCCAGCACATCTAAATCATCCTGAGCTCTGCGGTCAGTAAAGCTGTTCAAAACCAGGACATTCCTGGTGGTGGACGTCTCAGCAGCAAAGGAAAGATGGGCGCAGGCAGACAGGACGAAAATGCAAAACATCAAGGAACAATGCGTCACCAAACATTTCGCGCCTGGCAGGTCGCAGTATTGACTGGCGCCCCCCACAGCGACCGCTTTCTCTCGCATAAGCCACTCGATAGGAAACCCCGACCGCCGGGCCGGTCATCGTTGCCCGGGAAGCTCCTGATGCACTCCCAGCGTAATCCGCCGATCCAGACTCGGCACCTAGCATTAATAGCAGTGGACTAGGGGAAAAATTGGGGGCCGGGCTGCTCGATTGCATACCAGTTGACACTCCGGATTCCAGTGGCGAGGGTAACCCTTTACCGATCGTCGAGCGCCTGCTATTGCCGCAGGCTGATAGATCATCGGCCGCGGTATTGGTCAGTTGATTAACGAGCGGGGAGGGCGATCCGCATGGCCCGATACTGTCACAATAGACAGTATTCCCTCCAGCCAACATACCTTATGCTGTTTGCATTACACAGAGTGCACTCACAGCCGAGGCCAACCGTAGTTTGCTCGTACTTCGAGCGAAACCAAATGGCATCGCAGCGGTTAGCCCGCATTCTTCTATGGAGGACCAGGTATGAAGAAACAAAGCGCAGCTTGGATAACGGTTGTGGTGTTGCTGGTTTGTGCCGCTGGTGCCCTGGCCCAAACCGGCCAGCAAGCCGGCACATCGCCGGGCTCAGATTCTCAAAATATCCAGGCATACGTTACTCTCCTGCGCTCGGATGTCCGGCAGCAGAAAGCCGAGATGATGGGGGCAGTGATGCAGTTGAGCGCTGCCGACGCCGCTAAGTTCTGGCCGATCTATGAACAGTACGACGAAGAATTGGGAAAACTGAATGACCAAAGGGTAGCCAATATCCAAGAGTATGCGACTAGCTACGATCAGATGACAGACGAAAAGGCAGACGAGCTGATTCATAAAGCGATGTCTTACCGCAAACAGCGATCTGAGCTCCTGGCAAAGTACTATGAGCAGGTCAAACAGGCGTTGGGTGGAATTACGGCAGCGCGCTTCGTCCAGGTCGAGGACCAGTTACTCCTGATTATCGACCTGCAAATCGATTCTTCCTTACCGGTAGTTGGGCAAAGCTCGTAAGTTCCGAGAGAAGGAGACAAAACATGCTAAAGGGAATGATTCGAGCCGCAACACTGCTGGTGGGGCTGGCAACTGCAACGACAGCCATGACCGCCGCTGGACAGAACACAAAAAGGATTACTGTGCCGGCAGGAACGCGGATCCTGATACGGACGTCTGATTCGATCGATTCCAGCAAACAGAAGGCGGGGTATCGGTTCACCGCCAGCCTGGAGACAAATCTTCAAGCTGACAATGTGGTGGTGGCGCGAAGAGGCACCCCTGTCTATGGCGTTCTTGCGACAGCGTCATCGGCCGGAAAAATGAAAGGCAGTTCCGAACTCGGACTGGAGCTGACCGAAATCGCGATCAACGGCACCTCCTATCCGCTGATGACAAGCACGTACGAGATTCAGGGAAAAGGAGAGGGCTCGAATACAGCGAAAAAGGTCGTCGGCGGCGCGGGACTGGGCGCTCTGATCGGTGGATTAGCAGGAGGAGGAAAGGGAGCCGGCATTGGAGTGCTCGCCGGCGCCGGCGCCGGAACGGCTGTCGCCGCTACCAAGAAAGGACAACAGCTCTCGATTCCCAGCGAATCGCTGCTCGAGTTCCGGTTGGCACAGCCGGTGGAGCTGCCCGTAGGAAGGTAGCCGCAGCCGGATGGTTGTCGATGACGCCCGAATCTGACCCTAAGCACAGATTGGCAACCGTCTGGAAGCGCCTGCCGAAAACCATGGAAACGTCAGACCAACCCTCCGGCGCCCCTGTCATAAGTGACAGTAGTCAGACGTTCGCTCGAAGAGAATAATCCGATCAACCGCCTACTGAAGGTACTCCGGCGATGAGCCAAGGGAGCGCCGGTGAGCGGCTCGCGTTCCGTTATCTCCGAACTCGCCAGCCGGGGCGTGTTCCGAGATCCGCTCGGCCGGCATTTACGGGGCCCTCCGCCGAAAGTTTTCCTCGTCCGGTGGTTTTGAAAACCACAAATTGACATGCGCGAAAACCGCTGAGCCGACTCAGCCAAGAGGAAGAGGTACAGAATGATTCAAGATCCGGAAACAGCCCGATTGGAAGAGGCGCGCGTCGCCAAGACGCCGTGGAGAAAGTGGGGACCTTACCTAAGTGAGCGGCAGTGGGGAACAGTTCGTGAAGACTACAGCCAGGACGGGAATGCCTGGGACTATTTCACTCATGACATGGCCCGATCCCGCGCATATCACTGGGGTGAGGATGGTCTTGCCGGCATCAGCGACGAGAAGCAGTTGTTGTGCTTTAGCGTGGCGCTCTGGAACGGCAAGGACCCGATTCTCAAAGAACGCGCGTTCGGCCTGACGAACAACGAGGCCAATCACGGCGAAGACGTAAAAGAATACTACTTTTACCTCGACAGCACGCCTACGCACTCCTACATGAAGTATCTGTACAAATATCCCCAGGGGGAATATCCCTATCTCAATCTGATCGAGACCAACAGAGGCCGCAACCGCCATGACATGGAGTACGAGCTACTGGATACCGGAATTTTCGCCGGCGACCGCTACTTCGACGTCTTCGTGGAATATGCCAAGCAGGGGCCGGAGGACATGCTGATCCAGATCAGCGTGGTGAATCGGGGGCCCGAGGCGGCCGAATTACAAGTGCTGCCTACCCTCTGGTTTCGCAACACCTGGACCTGGTGGCCAGGTACCCCCAAGCCGTCGTTAAAACAAGCGCGCGGCCTGAAAGACACTCAGGCAATTGCCGCATCCCACGCGGACCTGGGCGATCGGTATTTGTACTGTGAAGGAGATGCCCAACTCCTATTCACAGAAAATGAGACGAACAATCAACGGATCTTCGGCAGCCCGAACGTCTCTGCGTACGTCAAAGACGGGATCAACAACTATGTGGTTGAGGGCAATCAACACGGAGTGAATTCCCAGAAAATGGGAACCAAATCTTCTGCGCAATACAAGTTGAATGTGGGTGCAGGAAAGACAGCCACCATCCGGCTGCGCCTCAGCGATAAGCCTCTTGCCGTCATCGGCGATCCATTCAGCAGCTTTGCCGAGACCATGAAGACCCGCCAGGCCGAGGCAGACGAGTTCTATCGCAAGGTCACCCCGGCACATCTCAGCGAAGATGAAGCTCGCGTCATGCGCCAGGCGATGGCCGGTATGCTCTGGTCCAAGCAATTCTTTTTCTTTGACGTGGACAAATGGCTCTCGGAGCATGGCGAAGATCCGATGAAGGGAGGCAAGCGAGTCATGCGGAACAGCGAATGGTTCCACATGGTAAATCAGCACGTCATCTCGATGCCCGACAAGTGGGAATATCCATGGTATGCGGCGTGGGATTTGGCCTTTCACACCATTGCTCTCACTACGGTCGACATCGATTTCGCCAAGGAACAGCTCGACTTGATGCTGCAAGAGTTCTTCCTTCATCCGACCGGTCAGATCCCTGCCTACGAGTGGAACTTCAGCGATGTGAATCCACCGGTGCACGCCTGGGCCACCATTTTCCTGTACCGGACGGAACAAGGAGCTACAGGGAAAGGCGATATCGAGTTCCTCAAGCGCTCGTTTTCCAAGCTGATGCTTAATTTCAGCTGGTGGGTGAACCGCAAAGACCGCTATGGCAACAATCTCTTTGAAGGCGGCTTTCTTGGGCTAGACAACATCGGCGTCTTCGACCGCAGCGCGCCACTCCCCAACGGCGGCCACCTCGAGCAGGCGGATGGCACGGCATGGGTCAGCATGTTCTGCCAGAACATGCTGGAGATTTCGGTGGAGTTGGCGTCCCACGATAGTTTTTACCAGGACATGGCAATAAAGTTTGTGGATCATCTTCTTTGGATCGGTCGCGCCATGAATCAAACCGGGCCCGAGGGCATGTGGGACGAGGAGGATGGCTTCTACTACGACGTCCTTCGCCTGCCTGATGGTAGCTCACAGCGACTCAAGGTTCGCTCCATGGTGGGCCTACTTCCGTTGGCTGCCACCACGGTGATTGAGCCATGGCAGCGCGAGAGGGTACCCGGAATGCTGAAGGTTTTCATGGAACGCTTGCGGCGGATGCCCGAACTGATTGAAAATGTTCATCCCACCGGCCCCGGTCATCTTGGCTATGCCGAGCGCGGCATCGCTGCGGTGGTAAACCCTACACGGTTGCGCCGGATTCTGACCCGCATGCTCGACGAGAACGAGTTCCTTGGCCCGCATGGCATTCGGGCGCTCTCCAAGTATCACGACGAACATCCGTTTGTCGTCTATGTGAATGGACAGGAATATAAGGTAAATTACCTTCCGGCTGAGTCGGACACCGGCATGTTTGGCGGTAACTCCAACTGGCGCGGGCCGGTTTGGATGCCGGTAAATGCGGTGCTGATTCGTGCTCTCCTGTCTTTTTACCTGTATCACGGAGACAACTTCAAGATTGAATGTCCCACTGGCTCGGGAAAGTTGATGAACCTCTTCGAGGTAGCGCGGGAGATTGCCCATCGTCTGGCCAGCACCTTTCTGCGGGATGAATCCGGCCGTCGCCCGGTTTACGGTGGGACGGAGAAGTTCCAGACTGACCCACAATGGAAGGACTACATACTGTTCTTCGAGTACTTCCACGGTGACAATGGTGCCGGTCTCGGGGCCAGCCATCAGACCGGATGGACCGGCTTGGTGGGAAAACTGATCGAGATGTTCGGCCGTATTGACGGAAAGAAGTTCCTGGAGGGCGGCAGAGAAAGCGGCTTTGCAAGGGAACCAATCCCAGAGGTAGAAGTTGTGGCACACTGACAAACCGAACACTTATCGATTAATGCAGGCCTCGATGAAGAAGAACACGGTTTTGGGTGACCGGCCATGTCCTTGCTAAGAAAGAACCGAAAGGGTGTAGGCCGGTTGCTCAAGCAGATCTATACCCTTAGTTTCGTCTTTGCCGTCCTCTTTTTCGGAGGCTCAGCTGTACATTCATCTGCCCAACTTCCAAAAGTTCCGGCACTGGAACCCAAAACTGAACCTGCCGCGCCGCTGGATCCTCTCGGACGGCAAACCCCTCGCAGTTCAGTGATAGGCTTTTTGAAATACGAAGCAATCGGAGACTACGCGACCGCTACTCATTTCCTGCAACTCCCTCCGGGAGAAAACCTTGCCCAACTAGCCAAAGAAATGCGGGGGTTATACCCGGACTTCCAGGGCAGTGTCAACTTACTCAGCGACGATCCGGACGGCCGCGTGGAAGAAGGGCTTCCGCCTGGCCAGGTACGTGTTGGCACCGTGACGGTGGGTGGCACGACCGCAAATATTATCGCTGGTGCGGGTGGACGACCCTGTTGCAGGCAAAATCTGGCTGATTTCGCGAGGGTCGCTGGCGAGTATCCCGAAGCTCTACGCCCGGTTGGAGAGCGAAAAGCCCACGGAAGCTCGTCGAATCAGGCTCGCCCTGCTTAGCGGCCCCATGATATTGGCGATGTCATCTACGCAATGGCTCTGCTGGCTCGTCTCAATCCCGCTAGCGTGGTTACTAGCTTGGCTGTCGACTTTTTTGATTAGCGCACCCAGGCGAGTTTGGTGCAAGCTGCGCAACGAGTTCCCTTCATCACAGTCTGGGATACACCACTTGGTATGCCGCTCAGGTGTATGATTGCCATCCTGGTGCACGGTTTTTTTGTGTACCTGCTGCAGCCGCCCCTTCTATATCGCATCTACTATGTTCGTTTCCTGGCAGCCCTTCTTGCGGGATGTTTCGGGTGGCTCGCAAGCAGGCTGTCCGACCAGGGTTTCGACCGCGCGTTAAACCGAACGCGAACCCACCGCAGGGGTGGGGAGTCGATCCTGATCCTGATGCAGAGAATGAATCACATCGGGATACTGATCATCGCCTTGCTCGTCGCGCTTGCATTCCTTGGATTGAACGTGACTACCGCGCTCGCCGGACTTGGTATCGGGGGTCTGGCGGTAGCGCTGGCAGCACAAAAGACACTGGAAAACCTGATTGGCGGAATCTCCTTGCTGTTGGACAGAGCAATACAGGTCGGAGATTTTTGCAAGATTGGCGATCGAGTTGGTACTGTCGCCGATATCGGGCTTCGCTCTCTCAAGCTCCGAACCCTCGACCAGAATCTGTTGGTTGTTCCTAACGGCGTGCTCGCGCAAATGCAGTTTGAAAACATGAAGGAGCGACCCAAATTACTTCTCCAACAAACCTTCTCGCTGCGGATCGAAACGCAGGTTGAACAACTGCGGTTCGTACTGGACGGCGTGCAGAAGATGCTGGACGAGGACCCCGCGGTCGAATCCGGGAGCTCACGATTACGGGTAACCAGTTTCGCCGGTGCTGCTTTCGAATTGGAGTTATTCGCGTTTATCAAGACCGGCGACTTTGGTAAGTTCACCGGCTTTCGTCAGGAGATCATACTGAAGATAGCAGGAATCGTTGAGGCTGCCGGCACTCGGTTTGCAGCGCCGACACGACTAACGTACCAATCCCAAGACCCTGGCGTTGACACGGATAAGGCAAGCGGTATCAGCCGGGCGAGGAACCGAACTACGGGCTGACAACGCTTTCCGATTTCCAGGCGAAGTGCAAACCGCATCAAAGTGATGATGGAGCCCGCTGCGGGCGGGGCGGGCTCAAGGGCATTCCTCCAGGGAAAACGAAGAATGAATATCCCGGTTGCGGCATTTCTACGAGAGCGGAAGCCACGATTCTTCGACGGGCTGGAAGCGTCTGACATCAGAACAATTCTGGCCGCCGGAACTCAGCAGCGCTTTTCTGCAAATTCAGTGATCCACAATCAGGGATACCTCGCCGGGCATCTATTTCTGCTCTTGACCGGGCGTGTCCGACGTTTCTTCCTGACCGAAGATGGTCAGAAAGTTGTGCTTCTTCGGGTGCCCCCGGGAGAGATCTTCGGCGAAGCCACGGTGCTGGCTACCCCCGCAGAATATCTGGTTAGTAGCGAAGCAATCATCAATAGCAACACGCTGGTTTGGAGCCGCAGCACGATCCGTGGCTTCTGCGAGCGATATCCCAGGCTAGTAGAGAACGCCCTGTTAATCTCCTTTGATTACCTGGCAGCTTATCGGGGGATACACGCCTCTCTGATCTGCAACTCCGCCCCGCAGCGGCTCGCTCAAGTTCTAGCTAACCTCGCAGAAGGAATCGGTCAGAAAGTCCCAGGAGGCGTCGAACTCGACATCAGGAATGAGGAATTGGCCAACGAGGCCAACATCTCTCCGTTCACTGCGAGCCGCCTGCTGAACGCATGGCAGCGCGAGGGTATTCTCGTGAAGCGCCGCGGCAAAGTCTTCCTTCGTGCCCCTGGCCGGCTGTTGCGGCACGAGATTGCGACATCCGCTTCCTTAGTTACCTAGATAGCCTTTCTTCAATGCCCAAAGCCTAAAGACTGGAACAGAGGTTTTGCTGAACAAAGCCGGTGTTGGTTGCTCTGGAGCAACGACCAACGCGGCATGTCTCTGTAATGCTTTGAAGTTATGAGCGTATCAAAGTTAAAGGGATCCTCTATTGTGACTTCCGAAACGGGTGCACCGATATATAGTTCGACCGAAACGGAGGACATGAAAGAGGAAGCGGTTCGTTTCCCTTCCTCTTCCGGCCGGCTTTTCGACGGTTATTTCTCCTCGGCAAGGAAGTGGAAGTTCGGCAAGAGCGATCTGATTGATGCCCGCGGACGGCGTTTATTCGAAACCACCGCCATGGCGTGCAGTGCGAATGCCTATCCGTTCCAGATTCCGCTGGAGGCGAGGACCGGTCCAGAAGTGCAAGCAGACGGCCACAAGATGCTGATGTTGTCTTCCTATGACTATTTGGGCCTGATTGGCGACCCGCGCATCGACGGCGCAGCCATTGAGGCGATCAAGAAGTACGGTACCGGCACCGGCGGAGCCCGCCTGCTTACGGGAACAACCGACCAGCATCAGCAGATGGAGCAGGATCTGGCAGCTTTTCGAGGAACAGAGGCGGCTACCACCTTTAGCTCCGGCTACGCAGCCAATCTTGCTGTAATCGGGGCGCTGTTCGGGCCGGCGGATCGCGTCATCATGGATGCACTTTGCCATCGCAGCCTAACCGACGCTTGCAGATTTGCGGGCGTCCAGTTGCAGCGGTTCCAACACAACGATCTGGAGTCACTGCAGCAAGAGATCGAGAACGGACCGCCGGCCAACCGCACTCTCATCATTACTGATGGCGTCTTTTCGATGGACGGCGACATTTGCCTTCTCCCAGAGATCATCGAGATCAAGAAACGATTCGGCTGCTTCCTGTTAGTAGATGACGCGCATGCTACAGGCGTGCTCGGAGCCCATGGCCGCGGCGTCGATGAACACTTCGGCATTGCAGCAAGTGAAGTTGACGTTTGGACAGGTTCATTGGCCAAGGCAATTCCCTCCACTGGTGGATTTGTTGCAGGTTCGCAAGAGCTTGCCATCTTTTTGCAACATGCGTCCTCACCCTATATCTTTTCTGCTGCCTTGGGCCCGGCGTCCGTGGCAGCGATCCGCGAAGGATTATCTATCCTCGCGCTGGAGCCTGAGCGTGTGGCAAGAATCGAGCAGAACGCCAGTTTCCTGCGCTGCGGCCTGCAGAATCTGGGCTACGACACCGGCCTCTCCGAGACGGCGGTCATACCCGTTATCCTGAAGGACGAAGTGACCGCTGCGCACTTCGCCAGACGACTCCGCGATCACGGCGTGCTCGCCGCTCCTGTGCTCTTTCCAGCGGTTCCGCAAGGGTCGGCAAGGCTGCGCCTCTGCGTGACAGCGGCGCACACGCGCGCACACCTCGAATTCGCACTCGAAGTCTTTAGCAAGATGGCTAACGGTTAGTGCTGGTTGCGCGGGAGCAACGATCAAACCGCGGTCTCTCTATACCCTCAATATGTATGAGTCTTGTTGAATCACAGACTCCAGGACAGGGCACCGATGGGCAGTTCGACGAAGATGGAAGTTGCGCAAAACAGCAGTTGGTTTTCCCTTTTCTTTTGGCCAGCCTTTCGAAGGCTATTTCTCCTGGACGACAAACTGTGAAAGTCGTATGAGTTTCTGGCCAGTTTGGATCCATGTAGTTGCGCCACTCTTCAAAAACTGCCAACACCTCGGCACTTCCGATTCGATCACTTGCAGAACCCTGAGAGACGAGACCCAGCTCGAAATTGCGGGGACCAGCTCAGGAGCTGGCTTGCAAAAGCACTTTGATGAATGAAAGGCCCCAAACAAACCGATGGACCATTTACTTTGCCCTCTAGGATCGCTGCGTGAGGAGGCGCGAAAGACTGCTGCGATTGGACTTCGCATCGCCGTGGACGATATACGACTCCGCTGGAGTGAGCGAGGTCAGATGGCGTACGAGGAAGCGAAGAAGATTGCAAACGAGACGTTAAGCGGGTGGAACGAACACATCCGTCGCTGCGAGATCTGCCGCGACGCACAACCGGAGCTCGTGCCGGCCAGGACTAACTCCGGGCTTGTAACCGCCCCTGCGATATTGCTGGTCGACGATAATCCTGAACTATTGGAACTCCTCGTTGGAATGCTGGGGCCGACCTACAAGATTGTGGCAGCGCAGTGTAATGGCACGGCGGTCGTAGATCAAGCCGCTGCTCTCCTGCCTGACCTAATCATCCTGGATATCTCTTTAGGGGATGTAAGCGGCTTCGAAGTAGCCAGACGACTAAAGAAGGCGGGCTGTCCCGCCAAGATCATCTTCTTGACACTCCACGAAGACATGGACTTCGCCCGCGCCGCCTTTGGCTTGGGTGCTGCCGGATATGTATTCAAGTCTCGCCTGACTACAGACCTTGAAAATGCTATTGCCATTGTCTTGAGCGGAGGGCAGTTCACCTCCTCCGTTGACGTGCGGGACGGAGAAGATTTCAAAGGTTGAGTTAAAGAAAGCCGGCCACGGTGATACCTAATCAGTGCTTGCCGGGAGGATAACGGCTTCAGCGGCCCCCGACCCACACATCCCCTGGATCTCACCGGAAATGCAGGCACCGGCGGAGTATTTGTAACAGCCGGCCTTCATTGCAGTCACCGAAACGGGTTTCTTGGCGCCCCCAATAATCGCATCGTCGGAACCAAAGGGCGATAGCGCCCCAAAGTCGACCACGAAGCCCGTATTCTTCTGTGTACTTTCCCAAATGATGGTTGTACCGATTTTTACGCAAAATGTGCTGTTGCCCTTGGCGCCGGGCATGGCGGGCGTCGCTGAGGCTCCGTAGTCGTCGCGCTTAACGTCCACCGTGCAGGGGCTGGAGGCGGAGCCACACGTGTTGCCGGCGTTGCATACCGATTGCGGATTGGGTTCCGTGCAAGCATACTTGTCGTTTTCGGCGAGCGCCATAACGCAGCTCATCAGCAAAACAAAACAAGTGATTGCGCCGGGACGAGCGAAGGTGAACCTTCGGGTCTTCATAAACACCTCATTCCGTCAGATGGCATTCAAAGGCCAAGGGCCTGGTTCGGACTCAATTAAGACCCGCTGTCCCCTTCCAGTCCAGGAGGGAGCCCAGCCGCCACGCATTCTGTAGCAGATCGATCTGCAACTCGCCTTCTTTGTCAAGGACCAGTTGGGCCGCCGGGTATAGAGAGCCGGTGCTCTTGCTCTTATCCTGATCGTTCAGTTCCAGGACCCCCGCGGTAAGATCGAAGGACATAGAGTTGCTGTCTGTCCATGCTTCTGCCATGCTGATCTGGCGATTGGTCGCAAAGACGATCTTCCGGCCGGTGGGGGTCGGAAACATCTTAATGTAAGAGCAGTCATATCCGAGAGTACCGGTTATCTCGACATGCCCTACCGCCCTCATCTTCTTCAAAGCATTCACCAACCCCTTATTTTGTCCCTGCTGGTACGCCTGCACCAGGACCTGCTTGTCCGCTGGAGTCGAAAACTCATAGATATTTAACGTCACACCAATATTTTGACCCAGCTGATCGCCGGTGCCGAATGCCTGGGCATCGATCGTTTCATACTTATCCCGGGCGAACCCCGGCCGGCCGGCCGCTGCGAGACTAAGCAACACAATGCCATTAACCACTAATCTAGAATAGTGTCGTATTTGCACGCCGTTCTCCCTCCACCGTCATTTATTGCGCTTCCCCCAATGCAGGTAGTCTCAGCATCATCAGCTGAAACCACAGCCAGGAATCGCCAATCCAATTAAGGACCTGTTGCGATAGTTCACTACGGCGGGTAACCCGCCACAACTGTCATTTGCGACAGGTACGATCTCGAGAGCTGTATCAGGCAAATCAAAAGCGCACGCCTAAAGCCGGTGCAGCGCCACGCCTCCTTCCCTCTGCACTCCGGCATTGTCAAGACGTCTGGACTCAGGCACGATCAGCAGCATTTCTAACCGGCCTGTCGCTGGTGACAGGTGCGCAGGTGTAAGTGACTTGATAGCTTAAATTCGTGATCGCCAAGTCACCGGCTTGACATTAAGCCGATTACTAAGCCCGTTGGTCCCACGAACCCGCCGGGACCCTGATTAACCTGGCTTAGGAAGCTGGCTATCAAAGTAATAGGTCACACGTCTAGGGAGACGCATCACGCGGAGATGGTTCCATGTAGTAACGTTCGAGGCAAACTGAGCTTGACTAAACTTAAACAAATGATGGAGAGGACTCTATGAAATCACCGAGCAGTAGCTTCCGTTCTGTGGGCACGCAAAGAGCATGTGTTGTCCTGCTTACCGTTATCACACTAACATCCGCTGCCTTTGCGCAGACCTTCAGTTCCGGCGAAAAGGCAAAAGTTAAGGGAACGATTATGTCCAGAAGGGGCGACCTAATAAAGATTCAAGATGAGAAGACCGGGTCGTCGGCGGTGGTCAAGATCACTGACGATACGAAAATTATCCGCGACAAATCCAAGGTATCGTTCCATCGTCACGAAGACATGGACGTCACAGCCATGGTGCCTGGTCTGACGATCAAGGTCGAAGGTGTAGGCAACGCAGACAGCCAACTGGAAGCGAGCAAGATCACCTTCTCGCCGGATGAGTTCGCGATCGAAGTTGCACAGGAACAGCAAATTCAGGCCAACAAATCAGCGGCTGCCGGAGCACAAACTACTGCTAACCAGGGAGTAACAGCAGCAGGAGATGCACAGTCCTCCGCAAATCAGGCGCAGACTACGGCTAATCAAGCAGGTACGGTAGCGAACGCAGCCGGCTCCATCGCGATGATGAATGCAGGTGCGGTTGAGATGGTTAACAAGCGGGTCTCCGATCTCGACGACTACCAGACAGTTGCCGAAGCTGTCATCTACTATCCTAGTGGTAAATACACGTTGGACGACGCTGCCAAGGCTGATCTGGACAAGCTTACGGCGCTCACGGCCGCTAACGATGGTTACTTGATCGAGATCGCAGGGTACGCTTCGAAGACTGGAACGAAAGAGCTGAACCAACAGCTCAGCGAGGATCGTGCTTCCGCAGTGGCCAATTATCTTCGTAACACAGGGAATATTCCGATGCGGCGGATCGTTGCACCAGCGGGTTACGGCGCCACTCATCCGGACGCTGAAAATACGGACCCGCAGGGCCGTGAGTTGAATCGGCGTGTGGATGTCAAGCTCATCGTGAACAAGGGGCTACAGGGAACCATGTAGTTGGGCTTGTTCTCTTCGAGCACTCACGTCATCAACCTCTCTGGCAAGATGTGCTAAACCGGGTCCAGAAAATCCCCGGCAAGGCGCATCTTGCTTTATTTTGGTCTCGGGCCTCCGGCGCGGGCATTGCATGGCGTGGAAATCACGAATCAGCCTCTTCGGTCGTCCCCTTTTGCTTGGGCCACATCGCCAACAACGATAGCTCATCATTCAAACGGTTCGAGACTGCGAAGAGGTAGAACTCGAAAACGCCATCCTTTGCAATCTCGATCGACTCGATCACGGCGTCGCCGTCGAAGTGGTACTGGCTCAGGAAGAAGTCGATCTCTACGGCGCTGGGTCGAGGACCAGATGCCCAAGTCTCTGGCACTCGGCTGGCATCGCTGGTTACTTCTTTCAATCGAGCAAGGAGCTTGTTCAAATCGTTCGGTATGTCCATGGCCCGTCCTCCCTGAGCATTCCGATGCATAGACTCTAGCATTCTGATGTCCAGACGCGTAGCCCGGCATGTGCCATATTGCGCCAGGATCGAAATCCGGGTGTCAGGATTGCCAACATTACTATTAGGGGACCGGCCGGAAACCCGCCTTCGCAAGCACCCCGAAAATCTCAAGAAGCCGGGCGGGGCCGCCAACGTTTGTGTTCGGCTGTCTCGATTCCTTAAAGAGGTCGAAGAGCCGGTGGTCTATCGAAGTCACTAGCATATTTGCAGTTATGCCGGGCGAGCGGCCCGTGTAACACTGCCGACAGTGGTTGCGCCAAAATCAGAGAATGCTCGCTTTTGCTGTGCACGGGCAAGGGTTAGCGCGGGGCAAATGGCTGAGCACCCTCCGTTTACCCATCGCGATCGTTCCAGGTCTATCGGAGACTTCATGAGTGTGAAAGAACGCGTCCTAATTGCAATTTGTGGGATTGGCTTGGGACTGGGCATAGCAAACGCACAGGTCATTATCCATGCGGGCCCACCACCGCCCGTTATCGTTGAACGGCCGGGACCACCTTTGCATGCAGGATGGGTTTGGGTTCCTGGGCACTATCGATGGTACGGAGGCCGATATGTGTGGGTGCGTGGCAGCTGGGTCAATCCGCCTCGACGGGGAGCTGTGTGGATTCCCGGCCGCTGGGTGCCTCGCGGCGGCGGCTATGTCTACATCGCCGGATCCTGGCGTTAACGCGTATTGAATTAATCTGCTTTTACCCAGGACCGCCATGAGGGAATCGCAGCGGCCTGGGCACACCTCAGTGGCTCTTAGTAAGGTTCAACGCGAACCCAGTTGTGAACTGGAAAGAGTTTTTCCTGTATCCGATTTGGGGATTATTCAAGAAGTTATCGATCGTCGATATCGAAAACGCCAGCTTCTTGTAGACGGGCATCCTTACCGAGCTGGTGCCAGAGGCGGAGAAGGCGTTCGCGTTGTTCCAGGCTATGTCGGCCAGAAGCTTTTCATCGAACTGGAGCTTGCCCCACTTCCGCGTGTACACCTCTGTCAGTGTCGATCCGATCAGGTGGAGAGTGAGCTCTTCAACGTTAGCAGTTGCGTTGAACTGCTGATTCTCGTAGTGCAGATCGGCCGTGATATCAAACTCGGCGTCCTTCCTCTTGAACAGAGTCGCGCCGATACCGCCGCCGTAGTTCTGCTGGAGCACCAGGCCCTGGGAATAATTGTGATCGAGAGAAAACACCTGCAGATAGTAGCCTCGCGGGCTAAAGTATTCGTCTCGTTCCGCGCCTACGTGGAAGATATTGGTGATTGTCGTTTCAGTGCCAGGCTGTGTCGTCTTTCCTGCACTCAATGTGAAGTCCACCGTCGAGCGGAGCTTCGGGTCCAGCCAACTCACCGTGGGCACTGACCGCTTGAGTGCTGTGTCTACCTGGAAGAGGGAGCTGTTTTGGGTGGAGAAGATCATCGAAGTACCGGTGGTGATGTGTCCATCCCAACCTGACCTAAAACCTATCTTCTTGTGTATCTCTTTCTGATAGGTAGCATCGTCTACTATAGATGCGATTTTGGAGCTCGGTATCTCTTTTGCGGTGACGGCCTCCTTAGCGGCGCCGGGTTTCGCTTCGGGGCCTGCCGGTGCTGCGCTTATCCCGGGTTTGGCCGTGAGTATGGGAGAGACTACGATTCCCTTTTCGCCAATCTTTATCGCTCCCTGAGGTACCATCGCACTGTTTCTCGCATCTTTTACATCTTTGGGGACTACGGCGAAGTCACGCTTGGACTTAAGTTCTTTGACGTCCTCCCACTTTACGGTTACTTCGCCGGCCAGGTCGCTCTTGAACTTGATCTCAGTTCCGGTGGAGTTCAGCAGTTCCCCGGTTAGCTTGTCGTCGTTCTTGAGGGTCAGCTCTTCCTTGACCCCAGGTTCCGTTTTTGTTTCCGGCTTTACCGGCCTCTTGGCGGCACTTTGCGCCAGCCCTGAAAGAGCTGTCAGGAGCAAGAGAGCAAGGGTCGCCGCAAGCCTCCGATGAAAGCGATCTTCACGAAATCGCGCTGTGGTTAGCATGGCGTGTTCTCCTCGCAGAGGGCGCTAATGAGTGGGTATGTTAAAGAACATGGCAGGAGAGCAGGACCGGCTGCCGTTCCAGGGATGCCTGGCAGCTCACGGCTTGAACAGTCGTTCCGGTCCATGCACGTATTGAAAGCTTCGCGCCGGGGTTGGCAGAGCAATCGCGGATTATCGTAACAATGCGAGGAGCAAAGCAACCGCACGCAAGTGCAGTTTACGGCTCACCGAAAAGTCGCTGTAACTAGCAAAACTGGTAGCTTCAAGTCGAATCTCTGCGGTTGACCCAGGCGGAGCCTAGCCGGACGGATACATTGAGGTGGTCACAGCCACAGCGACAGTCGAGTGTTAGACGTTCGGTGTTCCTGTCTTAGTAGGGGCGGCTAAGTCTTTTGTTTTACCAAGATGGCCAAATTTTTTATTTCCCGCCCTCCTAAGATGCTTAGGTCTCCGGTTGGTTCGGTGGCTGGCCGTTTTGCGGCAACGCCCAACCAGGCACCGGAAACGCTCTCTTTGGCGCAGACGGGACTCGTCCACGACTTAGCGCGGCCGCGATCGCCAGGGCTACCCAGGTTTTTCCGGAGCCGGGATGACCGGAGAGCATAGCTAAGGTGCCGGAGGCCAGCCTGTCTTGCCAAAGCCAGTCGACGGGGCGGTCCTCGATGTCTGAGAGGCAGACCAGGTCTGCCTGGCGATCCGGGGCGGCGGTTGGTTTTGCCGGTTCAGTGGCCATAGGGGATTGGCATACAGCCGGCGACAGGGTTCCGGGACGTGGGTTGAAGGGCGCACCAGAAAAGGTAGAATCGCCGAGGCGTGGTCTATGGAAGGACATCCAGGGTCTCCGCGAATGTAGAAGCTCCCTTTGCGATGGAGCAAGTGTATCGATTCGATTTGTGAGGGTTGCTGTTTCATTTTAATTCGCACGTCTCGAATTGGGTGACTTCTCTCTACGACGCTATTACAGCGTGGCCTTGTGGTCCATGGCCCGTAGCACAAAAAGATGTGGAAAAGCGGTATGTTAACTATAGCGATACCAATGCTACTTAGAGTATGAAACCATGACCCGTTCCCTAGGACGGAAGTAATTGTCGGCTTCCGGCTTAGGCAGATCAGATACCTCCAGCACGCTCTCGGGCAGGCACGCGAGTTTAAGCGAAGTGCGATGTAGAAAGAAGGGACGAGAATTGCGTATCCCACTCTTCGCGAAGAACGCAAAGGATCGGCCGCCCATCGATTGCTGGTAGGGAGAAATTCACAAAGAGACGTTCGTCGCACCCGTAACTTGCCACAGGCGAGCCGGTTGCTCCTAATGAACAAGTGAGGTTTACCGAATGAACGGCAGGTGTTTTGGCGAGAAGGCGAGGTCCGTGCATCCCACATCTCAAAAGCGAGATGTGGGCCACTCATCGATTGGTGGTGAGGAGAGACAAAAAAAACGGCGGATTCGATTCTTAACTTGCAGAAAGCCAGACGGGGCTCCCGCCTCTGATCCCGCATTGCTCCAGTTCTCACGTGGGCTCTTCAGGCGGCGGGGCTGCCCCAACCCGCAGAGAATGTTTCTGGAGCACATTTCGACATGTCAGCCACAGACCAGCTTTCAACAATCTCCAGCAGAAACATGGCAGCCAATTGGCCCTTCGAATTCAGGAAGACAAGATGCTCGCCATAAACTTCACAGCTCGCGGCAACTACAGACTGCGTGCTGATCTCCGGTGTTTGACAACTAATCAGATACCTTTTGTCGGCCATCGATACCTCGCAACCATCATCGTTAAACACTGATGCCCTTTATCGCTTCTCCTGGTTGGCGAAGACGATTTCTGAAATCGCAGTCCAGCTGTGCTTGTCGATCCATCTGGCCGGCGACTAGCTTTACAACCGCCCTCCTCCACACATGCGAATGGGTGTTGCCCCCAACTTCGCCGCTGATTTTCTCGAATAATACGCGCCTGGCAAGGGATGTGGAACCTGTCATTTGCGACAGGTCGGCAATGGACGGGCTCATGTTTAGACGAGGGAAAAGTAGAGCTGATGGGGGAGCAACTCACCGGCAGAGCGGCTCCAGAGCAAGAAGTGAGCAACAAGCATGGCCTGCCGCGCCGCGATACCATTAGATTACTCAGGTGGTTACCGAACTTTTGCTAGGTGTCAGAGACACAATACATCGACTACAGTACGGCATGGGATTAGGATGCGGCGGTCTGCGGCTGGCTTGCTTCTGCCCTTAAGTACGCGTAAGGGCCGAGCGGATCTGTGCCGTTTTGTGTGTCCGGGATCTGCATCAGTGTCTCCTTTCAAGTTTTATTTGTTCGCTTCGTACCGGTAAATTGCTGCCACGCCCGCACGCTTCGCGGTAGGACCGCTCTTGGAGAGGAAGAGACAGCGATCGAAAATCGAATTTGCTGGTCGCGCAGACGGTTGCCACAACGCGCACGATGCTGCTACTTCACCCCGATGCCATCGCCACTTTCCAGTGCCTCCCTGAGGCGCGCCTCAATGAGATTGTCAGACAGCAGGATACGGACACTTGCCGGCCCGAACTACTAGTAGAACTGCTAGCCCGACAGCCGAGATTACAGCAACGATGCACCTATCTTCATGATTTCCAAGCTCATCGAATTTTGGATTAAAGGGAAGGCGAGAATTCACCAGGTCAGGGCGATGAGGAACTGGCAGCGGACAGCGTCCATGGTGGCCGCAGCAGTGTTGGTGCTGCTAGCGGCGCACGGCGCATTCGGCCAGAGCGCGGCCTTCGCGATATTTACGGGGCGGGCACTCGATCCGCAGGGCGCGTCCGTACCAGGCGCGACGGTCACAGCGACTAACGTGGAAACAGGTATCATCCGCACCACCCAAACAACGTCGGACGGGCTCTATCGATTCGACAATCTGCCGCCTGGTATTTACGACATCGTCATCGAAGCCGGATCGTTCACCAAGGTTGAAGCGAAGAATGTGAAATTGCAGGTCGGCGAGCAGCGCGACATCAACTTCAATCTTGAGCCTGCGGGGGAGAAGCAGTCCGTGATTGTAACCTCGGAAGGTACCCCTCATCGAAACTACCAAGACAGACGTTTCTACGATGATCAACGAGAGGGACGTGGCGAATCTTCCGACCACGACGTCTTTTGAAAGTGTCGGCGGCGTATCCAACGATTTCGAAGGTCTGGCCGTATCGGCCCCGGGGGTGAGGTACGACTACACGAACGATTCCGCTGACCTCGTGGGCCCGGGCAACGTTAACGACCGCGGCATCACCGTCAATGTGGACGGCGGGAATATCTGGGACGAGGCGCAGATCCTTGTCGCGCGCGACGCGCTCGGCGCATCGGTGGAAGAGGTAAAGGAATTTCAGGTTCTGACGAACAACTACAACGCGGAGTACGGCCAGGCCGGAAGCATCATCCTGAACGTCATCACGAAGTCGGGAACCAATGACTTTCACGGCGACTTCCACGCGTACTTCCGCGGGCGCAACTTTGGAAGCCTCGAATTTCTTCTACAACCTGAGCGATCCGACAAGCCGCGCGCCCTTCTTCAAGCACGAGTATGGATTCACGGCGGGCGGGCCGTTTGTGAAGAACCGTTTGTTCTGGTTTACGAGTCTTGAGGATACCGCGCAGGGTGCTCCGGTAACTTCTGTTGCCCTTCGGAAATAGCATCACTATCAATCAGCCCGTGAACGAACTGCTGTGGTCCGCGAAAGTTGACGCCAACCTCACCGACAAACACCTGCTGACGGTGCGTTACAACGTGCAGCGCGATACGTCGTCCAACGTTCTGCTACAATACGCCGCCGGGGAGCACCGACCCGAGCGGCTTGGTCAACTCAACCATTCACGACTCTGGCTTAAACATCGGCCTGATTTCTACATTGACATCTCACACCGTCAACGAGGCACGGTTTTTCTGGCACCGCTTCCTGTTGTCGACGCTGCCAGCGAGCACCTTACCGGCAGAGGCGTTGCCTAACGCATATGTCGGGGCGGACTTCTGCTGCCCGCAGGGCGATTACCAGAACCGTTTCCAGTACATCGACAATCTGTCCTGGACGCGGGGTCGCCATGCCTTCAAGTTCGGGGTGAACATCAGCCACTTCCCGATCCATGCCTTGTTTCAACAGTTTCACTACGGCGAATACTCCAACTTCGCCCCGGGCCCCTGCACCAATTCCTTCTTTCCTCAAGCGGACGGCCAGTGCCCGTCGCAATTCACAATCGGACTAGGACCGGGCGCCGTAAACACGGCCGACAATATCTATGGAATCTATGCTCAGGATACATGGCAATTCCGGCGCAACATTACTGTGAACTATGGATTGCGCTACGACAAGGAGGATGGAGCATTCACAGGTGGAACCATCTCCGACCCGCAGGTGCCGGGAGGCTGCTTGCAGTCCAATGGTCTGATCCCAGCCTGCGGATCGGACAACGCCAACTGGCAGCCGCGTCTGGGCATCGCCTGGAGCCCGAAGTTTTGAGAATGGGATTGGGCACTGGCTCTTCGGAGATCCTGGCAAGTCCGTGATTCGCGCCGCGGGCGGGAGATATCACGGAAATGGTGGATCTCAACGTGGTGGTTAATTCGCGGATTTTCGACGGCAACACCCTTTTCACGCAAAGCATCACTGCAGGATCGATAGGTAGCGACGGGGTGACCACGGGTGAGCAGGTACTGAAGACTTATCCAAACGAGCCAAGCGCTTCTCTACTGGATCTTTTCAAGCCGGTGGGCTACTACGGACGAGTCCGCCCCATATCGCCAACACTTAAGAACCCGCAAGTGAACATGGCCTCGTTGGTGTACCAGCGGCAGCTGGGATCCTCCTTCACGTATAGCATCGGGTACCAAGGCGTGTTTGCACACGGCCTGCTCGGCGAAAAGGATACCAACTTCCCGACGCCAATCGCCGACGCCGGCCCATCCGGGATATTTCTATATGCCGGGCGTTCCCAATCCGGCCTTTGGCCCCATCCGGACGGTCTTCAGCGATCGCGAGTCCGGATACAACGCACTTGTGGTCACGGCAGTAAAGCGGATGGCGCACCATTTCCAGTTCCAGGGCAGCTATGTATGGTCCCATACTCTGTCTGACGGAGAGGACTTCTTCGGCCTTTCGGAACCCGGGAATCCACTCGCGCCTCTTCGACTGGAGAATGCTTCCGCGCAAAATGATATCCGTCACTTGGTCAACTTCAACTTCGTGGCGGATACAAACAACCTCTTGCATACTCCGGTTGTTCGCACCATCCTGAACAACTGGACATTCGGCATGATGAGCACTCTGCAATCCGGGCGGCCGTTTCCGGTTTCGACAGGCGACGCTTCCTTCACGGGACTAAATTTTACGGACCTGGGCAGCGAAACCATGCAGAGACCGAACGTCTGCACGGCGGGATCGTCGGCTACCAGGTTGTGCAGGGTGCTCCGATAGGCGCATCTGGTGGCCACGAACATTGGCTCGATTTCGGGCACGAACCTGGAAGTGGGTCCAGCTGGCGTGGCCACCTGTGTTGCGGCAGGGCTGACCAACTGCGCCGCTTTGCAGACCACGTTTGCGGCGCCTGCGGGAGCCAGCACGTCTGGTCCGGTGGATAGCTTCGCCGGCACGCCTGTCGACTTTCAGTACATCAGACGGCAATCTGGTCCGGAATGCGGGCCAAAGCCTGCCGATATACCGCTTCGACGTCTCGCTGACAAAGGCTATCCAGGATTCCGAAGTGGGACTCTGCCAGCCTGGAGCTGAAGATGGACGTCTTCAACCTGTTCAACCACCCGGGTTTCATTTTCAACAACTCTTTCGACGTTCTGAATCTCCTGCTGCTGCCGGCCCTAACTGTGAACGGCGCACCCAATCCCAACTTCAACTGCACGGCGAGCTGTCTCAATCCGTTCACGGGCCTGTACCTGGGAGCCAATGGCCAGCCGCTGACGCTGGCGAACTTCCAGAGAGCCACGTTTAACGCGGCGAAAAACTTCAATGGACTCGGAGGGCCGGCGGGAGAAGTGACGCCGCGCATCATCCAGCTCGCGATTCGCTTCCGCTGGTAAGTAATTCAGATCTCGCAGGTTTCTGCGTCTCGCCCAATCTACTGCCTCGGATGGCCAATTTAATAGCACCCCCGGAAGGAATAGCCAGACGCCGCTGCCGCCTTACTACGTCAAACTTCACGCAGCGGCCGGAGTACGAGAAGAATTGGCCAGGAGTTGGCATTTTAGCCGTAAAACAAAAGCGAAGAACTAGCAATTTTGGCAGGTCGCGCGCGTTCCGCACCTCTATTATTCTTACGGTTATTGCCCAAGTGCAGTCCGTCGCGGAAAGCAGACCCTCTCAGCCAGCAAAGGAAATCCCGATGTCCCGCTCCATCATCGTTCTGCCCGACGATTCGGCCAAGCCCATACTCGATGCCGACGCCCACGCGGAGAAGTCCCTTCGCATCAAGATGTTCATCTTCTCTGACCCTTCACTCCTCCAGGCAGTCATTAGCGCCCAGCATCGTGGCGTCGACGTGCGCATCATGCTCAACCCTGAACGGCGAGACGGCGAGAAGGAGAATCACGATGCGCGTAAAACGCTAACTGATGCGGGCGTTCATGTGATCGACAGTAATCCGCACTTCGATCTGACCCATGAGAAATCCATGGTCATCGACGACGGAACTGCCTTCGTTCAATCTCTCAATTGGGAAACCAAAAACCTCACCGTCACCCGCGACTACGCCGTCGTAACTTCACACAAGCACGAGGTTGAAGAGGTCGCGCAGTGTTTTGAAGCCGACTGGAATCGCACCAAGTTCGACGCCGACGACCGCTCGCACCTCATCTGGTGCATCGGCAACGGGCGGAAGCGGATCGGAGAGTTCATCGACCAGAGCAAGCATTCTCTCTGGCTGCAGAACGAGCGCTATCAGGACCCTGTAATCATCGAGCACCTCATACGAGCCCACGGCCGCGGCGTGAAGATCCACATCATGGCACGCCCTCCGGACAAGCTTAAAAAGGCAAAACTCGCTGAAGGGGTGAGCGGCCTGCGGTCACTTCAGGACGTAGGGGTCAAGATCCATAAGCTCAAGCACATCAAGTTGCATGCCAAGCTGCTCATGGCCGATGACGACGTCGCAATCGTCGGCTCCATCAACCTTGCCCCCGGCAGCTTCGACAGCCGGCGTGAACTTGCTATCCAAGTCAGGGATGAACATATCACCCGTCGGATTCGCAAGACGCTCGAGGAGGACTGGGCAAACTCGCATCCCCTCGATCTCTCCGATGAAGGCCTGCTCGCCGAGCTCAAGAAAGACGATCCGAGATGTAGGAGAAGACCTTGCCATCGAGGCGGGCAAACATCAGAAGCATCATTAAAGCGCCGAGAACTGTAACACTTACCAAAACGGCCATGCAACCGCCGCAAAGCTCCACCAGAATACTTGGTATCTTTGTTGGTTTACGCCAAGCCACCGGATTGAGACGCTGATTAACTTGCTCGCTGTAAGTGCACGCTAGATCCGAATCGAAGTTTCTCGCACGACGAAGGAATGAGCATGTCGAAAGTTAGACTGACCATCGGAAGCGACGGATTCGCGCTCCCAATCCTGCCGCCGGAACGCGACGCACGCGTTTGGGCTCGACTGGTGCGCGTGATGTTCTACCTGCCCGGCTTTATGGGCCTGCTGCTGATCAAGACCGGCGAACCGGCGAGCTTCGGAATCACGGTGGAACTACTGATGCTGTCTAGTGCAGCCGCCATCGTTGGCGGTCTGTATATCGGCACGGAATCTTCGGGTGCCGGCGCTGATCCCTCATCCAAGGTCGGCACCTGGAGCGGATCGCTGGTGCTCGAACTGCTCGCCGTGGTGCCTTTTCTGGCGGCGATACCGGCGCTATTCCACGAACTAGCCCACAGTACGCTGCTGCACTCCCACGCACCTGGCGCGGTTGACGTTGCCCTCGGCGCCTCCGAATTGCTGCCGATGGTAGCGATTCTACCTTTCATGCTGTACCAACTCGCCGGCTTCGGAACCCTGGACTTCGTCGTGTCCAAGCCGGTCAACTGGATCATCAACATCGTCATTTTCTGTTTGATTGTCTCCAGCTATATTTTCTACCGCGAGGGTGACTATCCCATGGAAAGGCGGTTGGCAGCCCTTCTAGTGATTGCGATGGTGATTATTGTCTTCTACGGCGTGCTGAAGCTAAGGCGGATGCAGACGACCTACGACGCACACTGCCCACCGAAGGCTCCTAAATAACGATCGGAGTCACCAGGTTGGCGGGTGGTGGGGGCACCCCCGACCGAGACACATGGCACGAGCAGCGGTTTTCAATTGCGCCTGTATGCGAGGAGAGTGGTTATGAAATCGGCAGTCGCTTCATCCAAGGTTGAAAGGCGCAAGCAAGGAAAAGCGCTTCGTGAGAAACTCCCGCGTACCGCGCAGGCGGCATGGAGGCCTCGTTCAAAGTCACAAGATATAGTGAAACTGCTTGAGGAATCAGACGTCGATCGAATCGCGGGTCTGCTCCCAGTTAAGTATCAGCGCATGGCCGTGTCACCTTTCACATTCTTTCGTGGCGCGGCGATCATTCAGGCGCGAGACCTCGCGGGTGCGCCTGTTTCGGGGATCACGGTTCAGGCGTGCGGTGATTGCCATTTGGCTAACTTTGGCGGCTTCGCCTCCCCTGAGCGGGTTTTAGTCTTCGACATCAACGACTTTGACGAAACCTTCCCTGGCCCATGGGAATGGGACATGAAGCGGCTGGGAGCGAGTCTGGTACTTGCAGCGAGGGATCGGAGTTTTTCCAAAACCGTGGCCAATCAAGCCGCACGAACGGCGGCTGGCTCCTATCGCGAACGTATGGCCGAGTTCGCAGAGATGAAAGTGCTTGACGCCTGGTATGCAACCGTCAACGCCGAACAGATTAAGGAATATTTCCGGAATGACAAGGACATGTTAGCGCGGTTGGACAAAAAGCAGAAGCAGGCCCGCTCGCAGAACTCTGAAACTGTGATTCCCAAGTTGACTGAGGTCGTAAACGGGCGCCGGAAAATCAAGGACAGCCCTCCGGTTATCTATCACTTCGACGAATATGCAAAAAACCTCGAAAAGGGACATGCAAGGTTCATCGCAGAATACAAAAAGTCGCTACAGCCGGATAGACAACAGTTGTTCCAGCGTTACCACCTTCAGGACAGTGCAATCAAGGTTGTTGGAGTTGGAAGCGTCGGCACGCGCTGTTATCTCGCTCTGCTTCTCGCGGATGACGTGGATCCGCTCTTCCTTCAAGTCAAGGAAGCGCGCCGGTCCGTGCTGGAGTCTCCTCGCGGAAAGAGCCGCTATAACCATCAGGGTGCACGGGTTGTGGAGGGCCAGCGCCTCATGCAAGGCGCGAGCGATATTTTTCTTGGCTGGACACGCACCAAACAGCACGATTACTACTTGCGTCAATTCCGGGACATGAAGGTCTCGGCAGATATCGAAACCTTCCGCCCCGCGACTCTGGTTGCGTACGCCACTCTGTGTGGCTGGGCTTTGGCCCGGGCGCATGCCAAGGCGGGTGACGCAGCAATGATCGCCGGATACCTAGGCGCCACCGACCAGTTCGATGGCGCGTTGGCGCAATATGCGGAAGCATACGCGGACCAGGCGGAACGTGATTACGGAAGCTTTCGGGCGGCTATTCGGTCCGGACGGCTTTCGACGGATGTAGAAAAGGACGCCGGACTAGAGTTCTTGTTATAGGAAACCTTTGTCATTTTGGGCGGCCCGACTATGTTTCGACCATGGGGATTCGAGGGGGGCGATTCCCCGCGAGCGTTTGTCAAGCGGTCCCCCAGGGCCCTCCTAAGTCTGCGTTTCTTCCCTCATCGCCGGGAAGGTTCGCGGATGGATGAGCCATTTCGGCAGGCAGGGGGAACCATGGGTTTGATATTATCCACGAAGCTAAACCTTACCGACTTTAGTAGGTGCGGGGCCAGGCCGTCCTTGACGCGAATTCCTTGCGGCCGAGGCGGAAGCCGCCGTTTACGGCGGTTCAGTCCCAGGGTGTTGGCAAGACTCCAGAGGCAGTGAACTGGTCTGAGGTGATTGGGTGGCCGCTCAAATAAATTGGCGCGGCTGGGCGCTGAAATCCCGTTGCCCTCGGGGCCCCCTTGAGCGAAACGGCCAACGGCACCGCGAAAACTGCTGGCTGGCAAGACTTGTTCTTGTTCTGACTGCTTACTGCCTGCTCTCGCAGTCGATTGCCGCGGCGACGGCCAAAGAAGTCCGGCGCGTCCTTATCTTGCATAGTTTGGGTTTTTCGTCGCCCGCCTCTATTCGCGTGGATCAGGAGATCCGTGCGGCTCTGGACAACTCTCCTTACCAGATCGAATTGTATGAGGAGACTCTGCAAGGGATTCTGTTTTCAGACCCGGCTTCGCAGAGGGAAGTTCGTCTGGGGCTCATCCACAAATATCGAGATCGCAAGCCAGATGTGGTCATTGCCGTCGCACCCGCCCCGATCAGGTTCATGGCCGAGTCACACGACGAATTTGGCCCGAATACACCGGTCGTTTTTTGCGCGAGCAGCGAAGACCAACTAGACAATCTGAAGCTCGACTCCCGCTTCACGGGAGCGTGGCGAACTCTGGACGCGGCAAAGACCCTGGAGGCGGCGCTGCAACTGCGACCTGACACCAAGCACGTGGTTGTGGTCGGCGGCGGTGTATTTTGGTATGACAAAAGCCTCGAGTCCATTGTCAAGGAACAACTGCACAGTTACGAATCCAGGCTCCAATTCACGTATCTCAGCAACCTGGAAATGCCCGCGCTCCTCGAAAAGCTGAGGCGGCTTCCCGAACATTCTATTGTCTTCTATACGGCGATCTCGCAAGATGCTGCCGGAACGCATTTCATTGACGAGACTCAGTCTCTTCCAATGGTTGTGGGCGCCGCAAATGCGCCGGTCTTCGTCACGGAGGATACGTTTATTGGTCAGGGGACCGTAGGCGGCTACGTGACTTCGTATGGCGACGAAGGCCGGGTCGCCGGTTCTCTAGCGGTTAGGATTCTTAAAGGGGAAAAGCCACAAAACATACCCATCGTGAAAGACGCGAACGTCTATATGTTCGATTGGAGAGCACTACGACGCTGGGGATTGAATGAGAACCGCGTTCCGCCCGGCAGTATCGTGTTGAACCGGGTGCCTAGTGTCTGGGAGGCCTACAGGAAGTACATCCTTGGCGCAATTTTTGTGGTCCTTGCAGAGACCCTGCTGGTCTTTGCGCTGTTGTGGGAAAGAGCCAGGAGGCGAGAGGTTGAGCGCTCGCTGCGCGAGAGCGAAGAGCGCTTTCGGTTGGTGGCAGATACAGCTCCGGCGCTGATCTGGATGTCTGGGTCGGACAAGAAATGCACTTTTTTCAATGAAGGCTGGCTGAACTTTACCGGCCGATCCATCGACCTCGAACTTGGGGACGGCTGGGCGGATGGAGTTCACGTCGAGGATTTGCAGAGATGCTTGGACACCTACACACAAGCGTTTGATCGGCGTGAGGCGTTCAGACTGGAGTACCGGCTTCGGCGGCATGACGGAGAATATCGATGGCTTCTCGACATCGGAGTGCCAAGGTTGAGCGATGAAGGCTCTTTTGTTGGTTACATTGGAAGCTGCGTCGATCTGACCGATCGCAAGCTGGCGGAAACGGCCCTCGCTAGCGTGAGCCGCAGGATGATTGAGGCACAGGAGCAGGAGCGGACACGGATAGCCAGAGAGCTCCACGACGACGTTGGTCAACGTCTCGCGCTATTTTCTATCAACCTGGCCCAACTCCATCAAGAGCCGACAAACGCGCTGGAAATTCGTAGCCGTGCCGCTGAATTGAAGAATCAGATTTCTGATATAGCAACTGATATCCAAGGCTTGTCTCACAGGTTACACTCATCGAAACTGGAATATCTGGGCCTAGCGACAGCCATGAAAGGCTTCTGCGAAGAATTCGGCGAGCAGCAAAAAGTGGAGATCGACTTTGAAACTCACGATTTGCCCAATCCCTTGTCGCCGGACATTTCTCTCTGCTTGTTCCGAGTACTGCAAGAAGCTCTGCACAATTCAGCAAAATATAGCGGAGTACAGCACCTCGAGGTGCGTTCGTGGGGAACGCCGAATGAGGTTCATCTCACGGTTAGCGATTTGGGATCCGGTTTTGACGTCGACCTCGCAAAAACAGGCCGGGGACTTGGTTTAATCAGCATGGATGAGAGGCTGAAGATCCTGAAGGGCACACTCTCGATTAGATCCCAACGCAAACGCGGTACAACGGTCCATGCTTTCGTGCCTCTCACACCAGGCAGCGATTCTAGCGCGTAGCCTTAAGCGAGGACCGAACCGCCAGAGCCGTCGAGATCTCGAGCTGCCTGGTTCCCTCTCCAACGCAAAAGAGATTAAGCCTAAAGGTAGGGAAGATGAGTGCACAGGCGATTCTGCAACTAATGATCCGATGCATGGCGAATCCGATCGCCATCTGCAAGTTCACTATAAGTGGGACTCTGTCCCTCACTCCGCGCGCAGGATCTCGGTGGGGTCTGTGCGCAGCGCGCGAAGCACGGCGGGCAGTGTCGCAACGAGAGCAGTGAGCAGAATGGCGCACGCCGGCAGCGCGATCATATCCGCGTCGGTTGCTTTCACCTGGTAGAAAAGCGACTCGACATAGCGCCCTGCGCCGAATCCGAGCGCGATGCCCGCGCAGCCTCCGAGCGCGATCATCAGGAAGACATCGAGAGTCACAATGCGCACGATGCCAGCACGAGTCGAGCCAATCGCCATGCGGATACCGATCTCGCGGCGGCGCTGGAGGACGGAGTAGTTGAGGACAGCGTAGAGTCCGATGCCGGCGAGGAGCAGCGCGACGGCGGCAAAGAAGGCGGCGAGCGTGGCGATCAGGCGTTCGCGAATGGTCTGGTCGCGGACCAGATCGAGCTGTGTGGTGACGTTCGAGACGCGAAGTCCGTTGTTGCGCCGCGCGATGAGCTGGCGGAGGGAGCCGGCGAGGGCGAGCGGGTTCTGGAGGTCGGTGTGAAGGGCGAAGGTGGCGAAGTTGACGACGCTGGGGGCGGATTTGTCATCGATTGCGTTGAAGGGGACATAGAAAACGGCGCGGTTGGGCTCGCGGAGGTCGTGGTCAGGGACGTCGGGGGTGACGCCGACGATCTTGTTGAGGGGTTGATTGGCACCGCGTTCAAAGGCGCGGCCGATGGGGTCCTGGCCGGGGAAGAAGGTCTTGACGAAGGTTTCGTTGACGATGGCGGCGCCCGGCGAGGTGTCTTCCGGGCGAAAGTCACGGCCGGAAACCAGGGGGATCTTCATCGTCGAGAGCCAGCCAGGGGAAACGTTCAGGAAAAAGGCGGGAGTCGGACTGGGAGGCGCGCCATTGATGGAGATGTCGCTGTTGATTTTGATGCGTCCAAGAAGGGGCCAGCCCGAGATGGCGACCGAGTCGACGCCGGGGACGGCGCGGAGCGCCTCGGCAGTTTGATTCCAGACGACCGGGAGCCGCCCTTTGCCGGCGACGGTTTCGACCAGGAGCAGGCGGTCGGTGGAGAAACCGAGGGGCCGGTTCTCGAGGCGTCGGAAGGATGCGACGAAGAGCGAAGCCAGAAATAGGACGAGGCAGCAGAAAGCGACCTGAAGAGCGATGGCTCCATGCATGAGACGGCGTGGTGAGTGCGGATCTTCACCACCTTTGAGCGCGGCAACGGGCCTGACGGCAGAGGCACGGAGAGCAGGAAGCGAACCAAGCAATAGAACGACGAGGATAATGAGCGCGAAGCCAAATAGAACCACACGCCAGTCGGCAGGAAGGGCGACGCGCGCAGGGTTGTCGGGCGGATTGACGAGGCTGAGCACAAAGGGCGCCGACCACGCCGCAAAGAATGCGCCAAGGACGGAAGCCAGTAGAGCGAGCAGCGCGCTCTGCGCGAGGATGAGCTGGATGAGACGGCGACGGCCGGCGCCGATCGAGATTCGGAGAGCCATCTCCTGGGCGCGGGCAGCGGCCTGGGCGGTCATCATGCTGGCGACGTTGACACAGGCGATGATGAGGACGAGAGCGACCAGAAGACCGAGGACGCCGAGTAATCGGCGATAGTCCTTCTGGAGGTCGGAGATGCCAGCGCCGGCGGGATTGAAGACGAGCGTCTGATTGAGAAAGCGGTCGATGGACGCCTTGGTCTCGCCGCGGAAGCACGTGGAACACGCGCTTCCGAAGGCGCGGTTGACGGCGGAGAGGTGCTGCCGGATCGGCTCGAGGGCGGTGGCCGGGTCGACGCCGGGTTTCAACATCAGGAAGATGCGGTGCCAGTCCATTCTGTCCTGGGTAGCGAAGCTGTTCATGTTGAGGGGCAGAAAGATGTCGGTGACAGTTCCCTTTTCGGTTCCAGTGAAATCGCGAGGGCCGACGCCGATGATTTCGAAGGTCTGGTCGCCGATGTGGAGCGAGCGGCCGAGGACGTGGGGATCGCGGCCGAAGCGGTGATTCCAGTAGTCCCAGGAGAGGACCGCATAGGGGGCGACACCGGGGCGGCGGTCATCGGCGGGGGCGAGCAGGCGGCCAAGCGCGGGCTCAAGGCCGAAGAGCGGGAACATGTTGCCGGAGGCATAAACGACGTGGACCTTCTCCATGTCGTCGTCGGTGGACCAGGTGATGTCCGTGCGGTCCGCGTCGCTGATGGCGATGAGGTCGGCCTGGCCCTTGACGGCATCGCGCATGAGGTTGAAGTCCGCCGTGGCCCAGTGGTCGTCCTCGGCGGGCCTGCCATTGAAGCCGGTCATCTTGTGGGAGAGGACGTAGAGCTTGCTGGAATGCGAGATGGGCAGCGGGCGCCAGAGCAGGGCGTCGATAAGACGGAAGGCGGCGACACCGGAGCCCATCCCGAGGGCGAGCGAAAGCACAGCGGCCACGGAGGTGACCTTGTTGCGGCAGAGCTGCCGCCAGCCGAATCTTACATCGGCGAGAAGCGACTCAAGCCATCCGGCAACACGAATGCTGTGGCTCGCCTCGCGAGCATGCAGCGTGGCGCCGAATGCACGGTGCGCTTCCTTGGGATCACGCCCTGAGGCAATGGCTTCTTCAATGTGTGACTGCAACTCTTCCTCGATCTCGCGATTCAAGCGCTCGCCGTGCACGGCATTCGAGATACGCGACCACAAAGACATGTCATGCCTCCCGGAGAACCCGATTGATGGCCAAGCTAACTGACTGCCAGCGCGACCGTGCCGCAGAATTGAAGAATCAGATTTCTGATATAGCAACCGATATCCAAGGCTTGTCTCACAGGTTACACTCATCAAAACTGGAATATCTTGGCCTAGCGACAGCCATGAGAGGCTTCTGCGAAGAATTCGGCGAGCAGCAAAAAGTGGAGATCGACTTTGAAACTCACGATTTGCCCAATCCCTTGCCACCGGACATTTCTCTCTGCTTGTTCCGAGTACTGCAAGAAGCTCTGCACAATTCAGCAAAATATAGCGGAGTACAGCACCTCGAGGTGCGTTCGTGGGGAACGCCGAATGAGGTTCATCTCACGGTCAGCGACTTGGGATCCGGTTTTGACGTCGACCTCGCCAAAACAGGCCGGGGACTTGGTTTAATCAGTATGGATGAGAGGCTGAAGATCCTGAAGGGCACACTCTCGATCAAATCCCAACGCAAACGCGGTACAACGGTCCATGCTTTCGTGCCTCTCACACCAGGCAGCGATTCTAGCGCGTAGCCTTAAGCGGGTACCGAACCGCCAGAGCCGTCGAGATCTCGAGCTGCCTGGTTCCCTCTCCAACGCAAAAGAGATTAAGCCTAAAGGTAGGGAAGATTGGAAGATTCACTTAGTCTTCGACTGGGCTCATGCTCCGGAACGCTGAGCCGACGGGAGCGAATCCCGACCCTTTCGGTGAGCGGAACGTGTGGTGGCCAACCCGGAAATTACCAATTGATAAACGTTAAGATGCCTGCAGGCTGCTTCGTTCCGCGATTAGTAACGGAAAACGCGCCAGCATCGGGCAATTCCTGCGGGGGAGTGCCTGCAGGATTCCTGCCTCCATGCCGACTT
>CAVQEO010000009.1:0-33699 GCA_963711525.1 uncultured Acidobacteriaceae bacterium
CAACGAATTGACGTGTGCCAGGAACATTGAAAACTCTCTTCAGAGCAGTTGACTGGAGACGATTGCAAGCACAGCAAACAAGAATCCTGCGGCCAGTGGTTCCTGGTATCGATAAAACCGCAGACGTGACTGCACTGTTTCGACGACGATGACAGCGAGCGCCACAAAAAGGAA
Organism: uncultured Acidobacteriaceae bacterium; assembly: GCA_963711525.1. Taxonomy (GTDB): domain Bacteria; phylum Acidobacteriota; class Terriglobia; order Terriglobales; family Acidobacteriaceae; genus PALSA-350. Next base: position 175 of record CAVQEO010000009.1, read on the forward strand.
CTTCAAGAGCAATGCAATGACAGAGCCGAACTGGCCAAGTGCTGTGCCGAGCTGTGACATCCCCCAGGGAAGCAGAAATACATTGCAAAAGATCGTGTATAGGATGAATTGCTTCATCATGGATGCCCATTTGAGCAGGGCCAATAATGGCCCCGAATATTCGAGGATCCGCGCTTCGTCGATCATGTAGATTTCGAGATGTGTGCTCGAGTGGATGGGAAGGCGGTCGGTCTCCACCAGCAGCAAAGCGAAAAACGCGAGAATGAGAAATAAGTGAGCCGGGCTCCAATAGGCGGACGCGCTGCCTAACAAGAGGTGGTTTACCACAAATGGCAGCATCGCCTTGGCCAGCAGACTTATGCCAACCAGCACAAGAATCAGCGTGGGTTCAGCGAGTATGGCCAACATCACGGCCCTGCTCGAGCCAATACCGCCATAGACGTTTCCGCTATCTAATCCGGCAAGGATGATGGCAAATGATCCAAGCGTCAGGATCATTCCGCCGCCTAGCATGTCTCCCATATCGGACTGCGGCAAAGGACGGTCGGTTAACACCGGAATCAAGATGGGAACAATCATCATCGCGGTGAAAGCGACGATGGGCGCAGCTAGATAGATCCAGGAGGCGGACTCCGGCATCACGCATTGCTTGTGAAACAGCTTCCAGAGGTCGCGATACGGCTGAAGGATACTTGGTCCGCGGCTTCGCTGAACGCGTTCTTCTGCTTTCAGAATGAACCCCTGCAGTAGCGGAGCCAGCAACAAAACAGATAAAACCTGCAAGATCTGAAGGAGGAAATCCGCAAGGATCACGGCAGTCTCCTGCCATGAAGTGGGAAAGAAGAGGACTCCCGAAGGGGACGTACACAGAGGTAGGTTGCCGGGGTAACCGGTTCCAGGCTTTCTTTCATCACAAGACTCCTCCTGTTGTAGGAGTCATCAGCCTGGAAGGCGGTTAAAGGTGGACTTCATCACCCAAGCGAATTGTATGACTTTGAATGTTGCGGCCGAAACCATTGACTTGTCAAGGCCACAGCTACTTTTGGTTCGTTTCCTTTTCCTGGGGGAGCATCTTGATAGGGCCCATCCCCTACCCTAGATAGACGGCCAAATCGAGTCTTTGGACGCGTCGACGTTTTCTGCAGACAGTTGACAAAGCTGGACCTCGCATCATACAAAGAGTGTGTTGCGGTGAAGGAGTTCGCCCTTAACCGCCGCCCAGCCAAACGAATCGCACTACGGATGGGCGGATGATGACTCCTGACAGGGAATCCTGTCGCGGAGTCATGTCCACGCCAAGATTCCCAAACAGACTCGAATAAGTGACATGTGCATGGACGTACTTGTGCGTCCCGAGGGAGTTTGGATCATGAGAATCGTGTCCGTTTCAGCCGGCTTCAGCAGCAGGCAACGAAACCACAGTCATCCACACCGAGCTACGTGTGCAAACGCACCCGAGATCGGCACAAAGAATTCCTCCTCCTCGGTTCAGGAGCAAATGACCACGCTTTAGCACCACAGGCACCTCATGGTCTGGAGAACATAAGAAATGTCGGAAATTCAAAAACTCGAAGCAATGGAAATCCTGGATTCCCGTGGTAACCCAACCCTGGCGGTTACCGCAACCCTATCGAGCGGAGTCAGCGCCACCGCGAAGATTCCGTCCGGCGCATCCACCGGCACGCGCGAAGCAATCGAATTGCGCGATGCCGACAAAACCCGCTACCAGGGAAAGGGGGTCCTCAAAGCTTGCTCATATGTCGAGGGGGAGATTCAGAAAGGCGTTGTTGGAATGAACGCCGAGAATCAAGCCGAGCTGGACGGAAAGCTTTGCCATCTGGATGGAACACCGAACAAGGCACGCCTGGGGGCCAACGCAATTCTTGGGGTTTCCTTATCCGTTGCATGCGCTGCTGCTAAAGACTGTGGCTTACCGTTATACGCGTACCTGAGTGGAGGCAATTCCTTCCTTTTACCGACCCCCATGCTGAACGTGCTGAATGGCGGCCGGCACGCGGACAACAGCGTAGACTTTCAGGAGTTCATGATTGCTCCTGTAGGGGCGCCCGGTTTCCGTGACGCTCTGCGTGCTGCCGTAGAGACCTTTCACTCCCTAAAGGCCGTACTGCAGAAGGCCGGGTACAGCACATCCGTAGGCGATGAGGGGGGATTCGCCCCCGAGCTACGATCTAACGAAGAGGCCCTCGACCTCATTTTGCAGGCGATTCGGAACTCGGGATATAAGCCGGGCAGCGATATTGCTGTCATGCTTGACCCGGCCGCGAGCGAATTCTGGGAAGCAGGTGCGTATGTCTTTCGAAAATCCGACCAAAGGCGCCTTGGGTCCGACGAGATGATCGCACTCTGGAAAGACTGGCTACTCCGCTATCCGGAGATCTGGTCACTCGAAGACGGAATGGCCGAGGAAGATCGGGAAGGCTGGCAACGGCTGACACAGCAATTGGGGAATACGGTCCAACTGGTAGGGGACGACAACTTCGTTACCAACCCCGAAATCTTCCGCCAGGGTATCGACGATGGAATCGCCAACGCAATTCTCATCAAGCTCAATCAGATCGGAACTCTTACGGAGACCCTTGCATGCATTGAACTGGCACGCCAGAACGGCTACGGGGCCGTCATCTCCCACCGGTCGGGCGAAACCGATGACACGATCATCGCGGATCTCGCCGTGGCCACTGGTGTCGGGCAAATAAAGACCGGGTCGGCTAGCCGGGGTGAGAGGGTGGCGAAATACAATCGCCTCCTGGCCATCGAACGTGAGCTTGGAAACAAAGCAGTTTATGCAGGAAACACTGTCTATGAGCGTTGGGGAAGGTCTAGCGAGCTAACGCTTCTAGAGGGGAAAAAGGGCAAGAAGCGGCAAAGGTTTAAGCCACAAGTTTACGGTGTTGGAGTTCACCGCAATCGCTCAAAACGAGCAAATGACTCCTCAAAGTTGTTTCATCACTTGGAGGAGTCATGTCGGAACGAAACTCAGAGAAAACGATGGAGCGGCATCCAGGACAGCTCAACGAACACCAGCAATCCAGGCTGAGAGTTACCTGTCAATATATCGACAAGCTGCTCAGTGACATGGAGGATATCCTCCACGCCGCAAGTTCATCCTCGCCATTTCCACGGTACTTGGTGGATCTTAATCCTGCGCAGATCCGGCTCATTGAGGACCACATCAGGCGACTGCGGTCGCAGTTGATCCACTCGCTCAACTGGCAACAAATGAAGCCTTCACCGCCAGAGATTCCTGCTACCCGAGCGGTCCTCACCAATCTGACGTTCGTCGATATCGCCATCGAAGAACTCAAACCGCATTACATGCGCGGGTTCGGCCCTGTCCCTGACGACGCCGTCAGTGAGCTCAATGGAGTCGTCCATGAGCTTCGGTCGCTGGTTACCGGGATGGAACGGTACCTCAAGCAGGAGTTGGATCGAGATCTGGATAAGCGGCTCCGGCAACTGGAGCGGACCGGATTTGATGTAGTCTTACTCCGCCTTCTCGAACAGGTCGCGACACGAAATGGGCTGGTCGAATTTCGTCTGCGCATCGATGCTCTTGCCTCCCGGCTGGAAGAAGATACTTTCGAGGTTGCACTCTTTGGCCGCGTGAGTTCGGGAAAATCCTCGCTACTCAACGCCCTTCTAGGAACCGACATCTTGCCCGTCGGAGTGAATCCGATTACAGCTGTGCCGACGAAATTGCGCTACGGCAAAACCCTCAAGGCTGCAGTTGCCTATGGAGACGGCCGCTCCGCACAAGTCCCGGTCGAAGAATTGGCTCGACTTGTCACCGAGCAGGGAAACCCGGGAAATCTTAAAAACATCGTGCGCGCCGTCATGGAGGTTCCCTCTCCACGGTTGAAAGACGGCATCCTGCTCGTCGACACTCCCGGACTTGGTTCCCTTGCGAGGCGGGGTGCGGCAGAAACACTGGCTTACCTACCCTCCTGTGACCTTGCTCTCCTCTTGATCGATGCCGGCGCCACACTCAATGAAGAAGATATCGGAACGCTGCGGCTGCTGTACGAGGCTGGAATTCCAGCATTGGTTCTGTTGAGCAAATCTGACTTGCTCGCGAATGGCGATCTCCACCGCACAATTTCTTATATTGAAGCGCAACTTAAGCATGAGCTTGGAATTGCCGCCACAGTGCACGCAGTAAGCGCATTGAGCAAATACCAGGTCTTGCTGGATCAATTTTTTGAACGGGAGCTGCTCCCTCGCTTCGAAAAGGCTCGATTCCTCAGGGAGGCTTCCATAACCAGAAAGATAGGGGCCATGCGAGATGCCATCATGGCTGCTCTTGATAGCAACCTGCACCGCGAAAGGAGAGGGGCGTCACCGGCCCCAGCGATTGCATCAGACGTCGAATCGGTCCTGCGCGTGGTGACCGGGGAAGTTGGAGAACAACATACGGTTCTTGACCACGCATTCCGTACACTCGGCGAAACACCGGACGCTGTCATTGAAACGGTTACGGATAAAGCAACATCGCATTATGCGCAGCACCTCGCAACACCAGGTGTCCCCTTTGCAATTCTCCGAATGGATTCACGAGGTTGTTAACGATTCTATCCAATCGGCGATGGAGACTTTACGCAACGTAGGTAAGGGCGCCGTCGAGCAGCTGCAACAAATTGCAAAGGAGCTGGGACGCAATGACGCTCCGTCGCAGAATGACTTTGAAGCGATTCTTCGGGAGATGCCGCGCTTTGAAATGGCGACTTTGCCAGGGCCTTTCGATGCTGGGCCCTGGAGATTCTGGGGACACAAAATACTGCGTTCCCGGATCAAAGTCAGTCTGCGGCAAAGTATCGGTGTCCCTCTCAAAGAAGATCTGCACCTTTATGGCATGGCATTGTCCCAATGGAGCGACCAGATTGTGCGGAAGCTGGAACTTCTGATAAATTCATACGCCGACGCCTATCGAATGCAGATCCATCGCTTCCGTGGAACATCAGATTCGGCGGTGAATCCAGATCAGCTCCAGGCGGACTTGGAGCTCTTGCGGAACTGGCGTCCGGCGAACAGCGCCACTCTTACGGATACTCATGCATGAACAAGGAGAGATAGGGTTTGCAGAAATATTTGTGGATTGCCATCGGGGGTTCACTTGGGTCCTTGGCTAGATATTGGGTTGGGGCAACGATTGCAGGCCGTATGGGAACCAAATTCCCGTACGGCACATTCGTGATCAACATAACGGCCTGTGTGATCATCGGCTTCTCTCTGGCCTTTCTGGGACGGCGCACCGGGCTGAATCCGGCATGGAGGTTCCTGATTCCCGTGGGTTTCGTGGGCGCATATAGCACGTTCTCCACCTTTGAGTGGGAGACTTTCTCGAACTTGCAGACAGGCAGCCTTTCAGTCGCCGGACTGTACGTTGTTTTAAGTGTCGTTGTCGGTCTTGTGGCTGTCTGGTGCGGAGTTCTGATTGCGGGAGTTATGCCATGAGAGCAAATAAGATCATGAATTACACATCGATTCTCCAGGTGCTAGGGGAATCCGGATGTCCATTTTGTCGTTTCCTCAAAGACTTTCAGGCCGCCGCCCTTCAGTCGCCGGGGAAAACGCAGATCCATCATCTCTGTAACTTTCATACCTGGGGACTGGCAGCCATGCAGCGCGCTCCCTTTGCAGCAGAGCTCTTCCTGAATCTACTCGAGGAAGATCCGCGGGCTTCCCCAAATCTTCCGTGCGATATCTGCTTGTTGCTATGGAAGGAAGAAGATCTTCGCATTCGAGAGTTTGTCAGCTGCCTGAACCATAAACTCGTCGCCCAATGGCTACGGTCGCAGGCGACTCTTTGTCTGATCCACGGAACCAAGCTGAAACAGGGCGCGCCTCCCGTCCTTGCTTCAACCATCCAAACCGTCATGGAGAGATACCGTAAGCAGCTCGCAGAGGATCTGGAAAAGCTCCGTGACGAATACCGGTCGGATACAGCCAATTGGGGCTTGCTCGGACATGCGGCGGAATTTCTCGCATCGCAGCGCGGTCTTCACACCTAAAGGAAAACACATGTTAAACGCTGGAAAGGCTGTCAAGGTCTCCATCTACCTAAGCGAGGGCTCGACCCATCACGGCATGTCGAGATACTTAAGCATCCTCGACTTTCTTTTCTTTCGCGGCGTCTCCGGCGCAACGGTGTTGAAGGGGGTCGCCGGATTCGGAGCCGACCATCACCTCCATACGTCTTCTCTGGTCGACATTTCGGACCATCTCCCGCTAAAAATCGAGTTCATCGAGACGCGGGAAAAGGTGGACGAGTTGCTTGGAAAGCTGGAGGAAATGGCAGGCTCCGGAATGATTGAGGTTCAGGAGACAACGATTGCCAAGCCCGCGCAGATCTCAAAACCGAAGAAAACTGCGCCCCCGGCGCATGTCAGGATTGAAGGCAAGGCAAAGATGATGCGGATCTACATCGGTGAGAGCGACCAATGGAAAGACAAACCGCTCTACGAGGGCCTGGTCCGCGCCATGCGGAGTCATGATCTGGCGGGCGTTACCGTGTATCGGGGCATCCTGGGTTACGGAGCCCACCGCAGGGTTCACAAAGACAAACCGCTTCGTCTCTCGCATGACAGCTCGATGATGCTCTCCGTCGTCGATACTGAGGAAAAGCTGCAAAGCTTTTTGCCAATCGTCGATGAAATGGTATCTGAGGGGCTTGTTGTTCTCTCCGATGTAGACATCGTTAAATATGCCCATCGCGCCGTCGAGCTGAAGGAAGACCAGGGGTGAGCCATGAAAGAGCAATTCCAGGCCAGAATGTTGCGCATCCACTTTACCGAGGCTGATAAGTGGGAGGGCGAGTCGCTCTATAAGGCCATCGTGGCCAAATGCATCGATCTGGGAATTTCGGGCGCAACCGTCTACCGTGGCCTCGAAGGTTTTGGAGCGAGCGCCCGCATCTACCATGCTCGAAGCCTCTCTATCTCAAAAAATGCTCCCATCATGGTAACGGTGATTGACAGGGAGGAACAGATTAGCAAGCTAATTCCCCACCTCGACCGAATGATTGCGGGAGGTCTGATCGCCAGCTCGACCGTTGAAGTGATTCGTTATTCACGATCAACCAGAGAGTCCCCGGCGCCCGGCTAAAAGCAGACAAGAGCCGTCGTATGACTGCGACTGAGCAAAACACGCCATACTCCGCCGAGCAGCGCCATTCGATCGCGGGGGTGTTGCGCGCCCTGCTGGGAATCTCAGACTCCGGAACAAGAAACGATAGCCTGCACGAGAAGCTCCTTTCCCTGGAACGAAAGCTCGCTTCCAATCAACTTCATCTTGCCGTTCTGGGTCAGATGAAGAGAGGGAAAAGTTCTTTTATCAATGCCCTGATGGGAGCCGAAATTTTGCCAACCGGGGTTCTCCCCGTGACCGCCGTCATCACGGAAATCAAATATGGCCTGACTCCGGAGGCCATTATCCTTTACACGACAGGGGCGCGGGAACAGGTCGACCTCGGAACTTTGGCCGACTACATTACGGAATCCGGCAATCCAGGAAACAAGAAGCAGGTTGCGTCTGTCGAGCTTGCTTACCCTTCGCCCTTCCTTGAGAGCGGGATCATTCTGATCGATACCCCGGGCATCGGCTCGACGCACGCCCACAACACCCGCACTACCGAGGGCTATCTCGAACAGGTAGATGCCGGGATCGTCGTGCTTTCTGTAGATCCCCCGATTACTGAAGTTGAGTCCCGCTTCATTCGAAACGTCAAAGAAGAGATTCCCAAGCTTTTCTTCGTCCTGAATAAGGTTGACGCAGCCTCAGCAGACGAGGTGTCTCACATCTCGCGTTTTCTCGAGGAAGAGCTGAGCCGCCTTCAGATTGAGTCCCCAGAGATCTTCTGCCTCTCGGCACGTAGAGCTATCGAAGGCCGAGGCCAGCCTCCCACCACAGCGACATCGAGCGGGTTAGAGATCTTCGAACAGCGTTTAAGAATCTTTCTCCTGGAGGAGAAGGACCGCGTCCTCGTTCGTTCCATTGCCTTGGACGCTCTGCATATTGCGCGCACTCTCAAGTTTGCCGCAACGATTGGTGTTCGAGCGCAATCCATGAGCCTTGACGAGTTGCATCTTAAAGGGCGGGCGATCGACCAATTGTTGGAGCAAACGGAATCCGAAATGCATGAGCTGCAAGTGTTGCTGCGCCAGCATTCAGCCGACATGATTGGCCGCGTTGAGCGGCGACCTGACCACGCACGTGCAAGAGGTCTGTTCCCGTTGTGCGGCAACATCTAAAGCTGTTTCAAGCTCAGCATCCCAAGGAAACCGGTCGGGCCTTTGGTGTCCTTCTAGAAAGTTTTCTGATGGAGGAAATAGAGACTGTGTTCCGAACCTGGCGAATCCGGGAGGATGAAGTGGTTCAGTCACTACTTGACATCCTCTCGGCCCGTTATGTGAACCGGGCCAACGGTATCCTGGACCGTCTTCAACAAGCTGCCGGAGTCCTTTTTGAGATAGCGGTAGAGCCGGTGATGATTCACTGTCCGCTTCGCGTGGAAAGTCATCTCTATTACAGGGTTGAGCGCGTGTTTCATTCGCTCGATTCGTTCTTTTTGGTGCTGCCTCGCTTCCTCTTGCGCCCAATTGTTCTGGGCAAAATGCAGGGGCGAATCTGGCAGTTCCTGGATCTGAATGCGGGTCGCATCCGCTACGACTATATCGAACGCCTTCAATCGAGCATGACTCAGTTTGAAAGAGACCTCAGCTACCGGCGTCACGATGCTTACGGAGAGCCTGCGATCCGCTCTTCGCAGGTCAGGGGGCCACGCACAGCAAGGGACAGAAGTCTTGGAAGAATTGAACGGTGCCGTCAGAACCTGCTCTGAGCTGATGTGATAGGCCAGGATCTCGATCGATCGCACAACTGCATTTTGGCCGATCCGAGCGAATGACCCCGCGGGATGACTTCTCTATGTGGCAGCAACACGCTTGGATCCATTCACCTTGATAAGCAAGGGGATAGCTGCAAGCTCCACAATGACACAGAAAGCGATGACAGCCGGGATCGAATGGTCGTACAGGATTCCCATCAAAGCGCTTCCTAAAAACCAGAATAGACCGTAGGCACCGGTAAACAGACCATACGCTGAGGGGCGCCGATTCGCCGGGACAATGGTCGCCACCGCCGCAGGAATGATCGCTTCATGGACTCCCATCCCCAAGCCCCAAACAGCCGCACCGATCAACGCTAACCAGAAGCCTCCCAGAAACACAAGTGGGGCGAACAGTGTCGAAAGAATCGTCAAAGGAATAAGGACGGCGAAGCCAAAACGGTCAAAGAGCCTTCCGAAGACAAGCGATCCAATCCCACTCACTGCCATTGCCACCGAGTAGAAGACCGGAATCCAGGTCGTCTTGACAACGGACGCCTGCTGAAAATGGAACGCAATCAGCTGGAAGTCAGCAAATCCCGCAGCCACCAGACCGGCGGCGATGAGATAGATCCAGAAGGAACGCGGCTGGCCCGTAGCTTGCATATTCTGCTTGTTGCCTTCCAGGTCTTCAGGACGGGGATAGAGAAACCGGGCAAGGGAGAGGAGGGCAATCGTAATGACCGCGGGAACCAGAAGCGTCCCAAAGGCCAGGCGATAGTTTCCACAATGGGCCAGAATCAGCGCGACAAGCAGAGGGCCAAATAGTGCTCCAAATTGATCGAGTGCTTCATGAACACCGAAGCCCCAACCAAAGCCCATCTCCTTTGCGGCGTGGGAAAGCATGACATCGCGGGGCGGGTTTCGGATGGCCTTCCCCACCCGCTCGAGCAAAATCAATAGTGCGGCCCACTGCCAACTTCCGGCGAAAGTAAGCAACGGAACAGCGGCCATCTGGACGATATAGCCTACGAAGGTAATGGGCCAAAACTCTCCAGTGCGCTCACTGAGCCGCCCTAAAAAAAATCGCAGTCCGTATCCCAGTAGTTCTCCGAGACCGGCCACGACGCCAACAATCGCTCCCGTTGCTCCAAGCGTCTGAAGAAGCGGCCCCGTGATGGATCGAGAACCTTCATAGGTGAAGTCGGCAAAGAAACTCACAACGCCGATCATGAGGACAAACTTCAGCGCGATCTTGCGCTTCGCGTCCTTCTCAGGTCTCCTCTCCTGCGGCCTTCTTTGCGAGACGTCCATCGCGAATCTCCTTCGTCCGGACCGCACCGAGAGTGGGCCAACGGCGTGCTTCAGTGAACGCTATAGAGCATGAGCTGCGCCGCGTCCTGACCAGCAGCAGGCGCCGCGAGAACATACTTGTGCTGCCCTTGAATCAGCAAACCAGTCCTGGCGCCCTTGCGAGTAGTAATGCGTCCGATCTGCTCCACGTGGTCCGGATCGCTGACGCCGCCTTATGCGTGAGACGGTATTGGTGGGTCTCCGGTAGGAACCGATAGCCCTCCGGTCTCGAGGACAGCGACCAGTTCAGCGCGCTCTTGCTTAGATAACGGGATTCGCCGAATTTGCCGAATCGTTTTCTGCAGTGGGTGGTCGTACTCTTTCAGCGAAATGTTGCCGTCTTCCCAAATGGCATAACAAGCGAGTGAGCGGCCTGTCTTCGGCTGCCCCAGACTGCCTGGGTTCACGATTGTGCATCCGCCGACTTGTCGAATAAAAGGCGTGTGGGTATGACCAACGAGCAGAATGTCAGCATTGACCCATTGAACCTCTTTCTCCCAAAGTTGCGATGCTTGTGAACGGTAGCCAAATAGAGGATCTGTAGGCGCCGCATGGACCAGATAAAATCTCGTTGCCCCGACCAAAACTTCTTTCTGAACCGGCTGATTTCTTAAGAATTCGAAATCGCTTTGCGTGCAGACGGTCCGCGTGTATCGCATGGTCTCGGATGCGAGATGTTTGTAGGCGGGGGAACATCGCGGATCAACATCGAATCCCACCGCTTGATCATGGTTTCCGCGGACCATGGCGGTAGCGTGGTGCCTGACCCACTGAACCACTTGGTGCGGTCTGGGCCCGTAATCGACGAGATCGCCCAAGCACCAGAGGTGATCAAAGCTCTTCTCCGGAAAGGCTTCAAGGGCAGCGAGATTGCCGTGAATATCTGAAATGATCGCAATCTTCATGAGGCCGGCTTTCCATGCGCAAATGAATTCGGCGGTTTGGAAGTGCGGACCTCAAAACAGCTGCGTTTATGCAACATCGTGCTCTCTCTTTTCCAGGTCGAGCAGCCCAAGATGCCCTAATAGTCGCCAGGTGGCTGACATCCAGTTCACTTGTTCTTCACGTTCCAGCAGATCCGCCAAGACCCGGCTTGCCTCGCAATAAGCAAGCGCCTTGTGCTCGTCAAGCAAATTAGCGACTTCGTCCTCCTGCAGCCAATTAAGTTTAGGAGCAACCCTGAAGAGGGCGCTGACAATGCCTCGAAACTCCTCTTGAGGAGCCACTTGAAAGCCCACTGTGGCGGCACAGACGATTACTGTAGGATCCTCGTCTTCGAGCAATTGAGCCACATCCTGCCAATCTCCGGGCGAAATCCCGAGCTTGCGAAACAGTTCTGCTGTCGCGCGCCGGCGTCGCGAGGAAGCAGCACCCACGAGATTTGCGCCCGCTCCCTGTCGAAGGGAGAGAATGGCGTAGTGCCGGGACTCTTCGGGAATCTTACAAAGGGCTACAAATGCGGCATCGCGGCAGAGATCGTCTTCCAGTACTTCGAACAACACTGGGATAGCGTCGGAACGGCAGAATTCGCCGACGGCTTCGATGAGCCCAGCCGTCGCCCGTTGGGTTGCCGCATTTAAGAGGGCGTAGAAGACCTCGTCCTCTCTCCAGCGCAGTAACTCGTGGGCCACTGCGCTTCGGACAGCATCCTCAGCAAGTAAGACCACTGGGTCCGCCGGAAGATCGACTTTCGCGAAATACGATAGTAGCGTTCCGCGTGCCCCCAAGCCTCCCAAAGCCCGAGCAGCCCGACAACGCGGCACCGCGATTGTTCTGGCCTTTCCCCCAAGCAGGAATTCCTCCAAGGGTAAGATCGACCGCTCCCCGGCGGCGATGAGCAGATCCACAGCCAGCTCGCCATCCGTTAAGGATTCCAATGCTCGAACAAGGCGTCCAATCTGTGAACTAGAGAGTGCCTGGGGTGGAAAGCTCTGCATAGCTCTCTTCCTGGGATAGGACAGTATGTTCATCCATGATCATCGTGGACAACCAGCACAGAGACCGGGCAATGACGGACCAGGCTCTCTGAAGTAGAACCTTCCAGCCAGTGCCTCACCCGCGCAATATCTCGACGGCCTACGACAACCAGATCCACGGAATCCTCTTCCACTCTTTGTACGATCACCTCGTCAGGCTTTCCTTCAAAGATCTCCGTGATGACTTCGATTTCGGATTGCGCGATAGCCTGAATTTTCTGGTGTAGCCTTTCTTTCAATCTCTCGCGAGCCTGCGAAACTGTCTCCAATCCATAACCTTCCGCCTGAGACTCGGCGCTTGGCGGTCCCACTACCCCCAACACAATCAATTTGGCCCTGAGACTTTGTGCCAGCGAGATTGCGACTTCAACCGCGCGCTCAGCCTCAGGAGTACCATCATCCCCAACCAAAATTGTCTTGAAAGCACTAGGAATCATGTTTCCCATTTGAACCCTCGATCTACGATCTTCTACGAATTGTCTGTTGGAGGCCAAAGCCGCACCATCCTACAAACAGAGATGCTGACTCCATTGAATTTGCTTGTGCTGATCAGACAGGATGGCGAGAATCACGCACTCCCTTCTCAATGCCAGGAGTCATTAGTCTTCCATTTCAGAAGACGGTTTTGGCGGATTCCATCGCCTGCCGCCTATTTTGGAGGCATTGCCAATTTAGCACAACACTGGCTTGCATGCGGTTCGGTACTGGCGGGCTTGCAGCCGGGCCGTTCTGCCATGTACCATCAGCAAGGTGAAGGAATCCGCCTCTAACCGCCCTCCGAAACGGACGGCTGATGACTCCTACGATGCGTAGGAGTTTTTTATTGCTCCCGCGTAGACATCAGCACAAGGGGGCGATAATGACCAGCTACCTCGATCTTCCCATCGGCGACGGAACTCCCGAACTCATCACTGCTGTAATTGAGATCCCTCAAGGAGGGATCAACAAGTACGAGTACGACAAGAAGTTGCATGTCTTCCGCCTGGACCGCAACCTTCATTCTCCGGTGCATTATCCGGGAGACTACGGGTTTATTCCCCAAACCGTTGCTGAAGATGGCGACCCTCTCGACATTTTGGTTTTGGGAGACGCCCCGACGTTCCCCGGCTGCGTGTATCAAGCGCGCGTCATCGGCCTGTTTGAGATGCTCGACCAGGGAATTCGCGATGAAAAGGTCCTCGCTTACGCCACTGGGAACGCGCGCTTCGCGGATATCGAGAACTACACAGAAGTCCAGCCACACATCCTGCTTGAAATCGCACACTTCTTCTCGATTTATAAAGACCTCGAGGGCAAACGCACCGAGGCTTTAGGCTGGAAGGATCGGCAGATCGCCTATCAGGTCATTGAGGCTGCACATAACCGTTATCGGGAAAAGCACGCCGCGGCTTAAGGGCACTCGGAACTCGAGGCCAGTCTGCAATGCAACGATCCAATACCGGAGTCGAGCTCAACGAAGAGTACGTGAAGGCTGTCGAGCGTACGGCTGAGCTTGAGCGCCTGATATCCCGGGCACACGAGAGAAAGCACCTGCTGGTTTTCGGACCGGAAGGGGTCGGAAAAACACGCCTTCTCCAGGAATTCGCTCGCATCGAGCCTCTTGCGCTCTATGTGCCGCAATCGAAGTCTCCGCACGATCTCCTGCTTTCCCTGGTCGAAAGCCTGCGCACGAAATTGGGTGTCCGCAGCCTTCCCTCCCACACCTCGACCATGAGCACCTCCGGATTGAAGGCAACGGTCGACAGGGCTTTGAATGCGAAGCCCTTCTTGCTCCTCGTCGATCATTTGCAAGGGCCCTCTCGCGTGGTGGCAAGATCGTAAAGGATCTCGGATACTACGGTCGCACTCCGATCTTCCTCGGCGCGCGTTCGCCCCACATGGAAGATATCGGGGCTTTGCAGGCCCTCTGCTACGACAAAAAAGAGCGGCTGGAGATGATGAACTGGCCATCGGATGATGGCGCTCGAATTTGCGCGCCGCGAAGCGGAGCGCATGGATCTTTGGGCCAGCAACTTGGATACTGCACTGCAATCGATCGTGCAATTAAGCGGCGGGAACCCGGGCAGCATCCTCGGCATGCTGAAGATGGCCAGCCGACCGCAGTATCGAGTCGACGACCAAATCAAGTTTCACATTCTCTATCTCGACTACCGGATGGGACGCCGCTAGCGGCGCATCAGCGCCAAAGAAGACCGGAGCGTATTGACGATTCCCCAAACAAAGGGAATAAGAACAATGATCCAAGAAAGAGCAATCTGCCAGCTTGGTGTTCTGTGGGCTTTCATCTCTGTCATGTTCGCACCTCCTGGCCCGTCGCTCAGCGTCGGGCCGATTCGAAATGGAGGCACTCGGGAGGGAGAGTTATCAAGACAAATGACCCTGCCGTCGTGCCAGGAGTCATCAACCATCGCGATGGATGGTGGTTGCGGTGGGATTCCATCACCGTGTCTCAATTACTCAGACCGGCCACTCTAGCACAGAGGAAGAATGAGCGCCAATCGAAATTCAGCCGACGGCATCGCGAGAGGCTTGGCGAGGTGGCCGGCTCCTCGTCCTCCTTCAAGCCGCACTCGCCTCGCGAAGTGCTTCAGGGAATGGAACCATGGACCTAACCGCATATGAGGAAAGCAAATTCGAACTTGCCCAAGTGCTTCGGACTGCTTCGGCTCTCCTTCCCCATGAAGAAGCAGACCGTCACCAGCGAATCCGCGAGCTCCAAGCTCGTTTAGCGGAGGATCGTTTCAATCTGGTCGTCGTGGGCAGATTTAGCCGTGGTAAGAGTTCGTTGATGAATGCCGTCCTCGGCCATGACTGGTTGCCCACCGGGCTCGTGCCGCTAACCTCCGTGATCACGACGGTTACCTACGGCACCAAGCCGGAGGTCGTACTCGAATACCAAGACCGCGGTTTTCGATCGAAGATCGAACTCGGGGCGCTTGCCGATCACATCACGCAGGCCGGAAATCCCGGCAATATCAAGAAAATTAAGATCGCAGAGGTGCATTTACCCGCAGAGATCCTTCGCCGCGGCTTTTTCTTTGTGGACACTCCCGGCCTGGGTTCCCCAATTGCTGAAAATACCCGCACAACCGAGAGCTTCCTGCCGGAAGCAGATGCCTTCCTGCTCGTCACCGGCTACGAAAGTCCTCTATCCGAGGATGAGGCTCGCTTTTTGCGGAGCGTATCGAGTTCATCGCGCCGGGTTTTCATCGTACTGAATAAGCAGGACACCGTTGATCCTGCACAACGAAGCCAGGCTCTCGCATATGTGGAGGATCAGCTCCACAGTCTTTTCGAGCGAGATCTTCCATCGATTTTCTCCATTTCCGCTCGGGATGGGCTCGAAGCTAAGAAGAAGCAGGACTCACAGCTACTCGACGCCAGCGGACTTCCGCGTTTGGAAGACGCAGCTCGTCCAATTTCTTCTGTCGGAAAAGAGCAGCGAGTTCATGCTGCAGATGTGCAACCGTGTCGCGGACTTGCTCATCGATCTCGGATCATCCGCAGAATTGTCACAGCTGTTGCATCAAGTCAATACGATTGAAAATCGGGCTCTCCGAAGGGAAACCCGACGCGTATCGCTATACCGTCGTCGGAGCGGCCTCCGCAGCGGCGACTACTGCTTCGCAGAAGTTTCGGCCGTGCGAGATCTGCGAACATATCCAAAAACAGTCTTTCCATTTTCTCAGTCAGTATCAGTACGAACTCGCCACCAACCCCAAAACACAGCGCGATCATGCGGAACATGGCGGATTCTGCAGTCTACATACGTGGCAATACGAATCGATCGCCTCTCCGCAGGGAACCTGTTCTGGATATCCGGCGTTGCTCAACCATCTGGCAACCTCACTGGCCGAAGCCGCGACTTCTGAAATCACACCCGAAGCGGCTCAATCCACAATTAGCGCTTTGCTCGCAACCGCTGTCAGTTGTCCTCTTTGCCGCGTGCGCACAAAGTCGGAAGCCGAGGCAATCGCTGCCGTAACTCACCGACTCACAGGAGACACAAGGCAACGGCTGAGTTCACTCTCCGCGGTCTGCCTCATTCATCTCCGCCTCCTGGTCGTTGGCTTCTCTGACCCTGACATTATCAAACAGCTTCTGGAACGCGAGTCAGTACTTCTGCACCGAATCGCAGAAGACATGCAGCGGTATTCTCTGAAACATGACGCACTACGGCGCCACCTGGCTAGCGAGGAAGAACGTGACGCCGCTCTCAAGGCTCTGCTTTCGCTCGTGGGTCATCGCAGCGTCAGTTCTCCTTGGCGTGTGGAATACATCCTCTAATAAATCCGACGATTCATCGAACGGCAGACGAATTGGAATTTGATCAACAGCTCAGAAATCACAATCGTAGGTTCTGAACTCTGGACTGATGACTCCAGGGAGACCCCTGAATGCTGCAAAGCAACAAATGGCCGGTTATGCATGCCCCCGGAAACAGAGGGTCAGCCGCAGCTTGTCTAGAACCTCTTTCGGAGAAATTCAAACAGGACGTAGCCGACGAGCGCCGCAATCAGAGCGATCCCAAAATTGAGCGAGGTAAAGACATCTGCCATTGCCCAAGCCAGACCTCTCTTCTCGCCCATGCCTGAGCGCTCAAATTCACCCATCAGGAGATTTGAATAAAACAGGAAGATGATGAAGCCGACTTCAATAACCGCTCTCCAGATATTTTTCTTCATGTTCTTGCGCTTCGGGGTTGGGATCAATTTGAACGTTTGAACCGCTGAGCCAGGACTCGCCACACGAGACCAAACAGGATTGTCGCGAAGAGGAACCCGACAGAAAGCCCACGATGTGCAGTAATGAAAAACCAAATAGTCACGACCCCGAAAGTCATGGTTCCGAGGATACCCACCCATCGGAAGAAATTAAGCAGCGAGACGTCGAATCCCGCCAAGGGATCATTTCTCCTGCCGACTGGAAGCTGGTCTTTACGCACGCCCTGTTTGCGAGCCGCCTTCAACAGTGTAAAGTCTGACGTTTATAGGGCCGACTATAATCGGCACGATAACCAAAACTTTCTCGCCTCTCATACGAAATGTTGCCTGGCAGTTCGCGGCCCCATCGCGGCATGGGTCGCAGTTCAAACAGGGCTGATATGGAGTGACCCTGTCAAGCTCGCAGATGAGTGGGGTGGTTGGGTTGTTTCGAACACAGGGCCAGCGACAGCCGAGTCAGATAGAAGCGACGATTGATCAGTCTGATATTCGCGGGTCGGAACCGCATAATCATGATCCGTCGGGAGCTGCCTCTGACTAAAGTCGCGAGTCCGGCTGAGCCTGTCGCATAGCCCTGGCGAGGATTCTCCTGCGTGCATGGCTCGACTGCGGCTGGCCCTGTGTTCGAAGATGTGTGCTTTGTTCATGAGTGGATCGTTTTGTTTTTTATTCTTAGGAAAGTTTTTGTTTTTTCTTCAGGCCGCTTTCGGATGTTGTTCTGCTTCGGATTGAATACCGATGGCCCAGATAAAACCCAACAGCTCGCGTCCCACGGCGGTGACAATCGTGCGTTTGTCTTTTCCTGCCGCCATCAGCCTGGCGTATCGTCTGCAAAGCCGGACTTGCGCTTTCCAGGCAATCTCCTTGATCGGCTCTGGAACTTCTTGCTGGCGTTGACGTAATCTCGGCCCAATGGCTGGTCGCAGCCGGTAGCTCCAGGCCGCCTCCACCACGATCCTTCGCAGATGCGCGTTGCCCGTTTTCGTGATCGGACCGCGCCGCTTTCGCTTGCCGCTGGAATCCTCCCCGGGGACCGTGCCGCTATAGCCCATCAGCTGCGGTGCGCTGGCAAAGCGTGAGATCCGGCCCAACTCCGAAGCGATGGTGACCGCTGAGATCTCGGCGATGCCACGTAAGGCCTGCAAATCGCGCACCACGGACTGCATCGCGGGCGAAGCCAGCTTGACTGCTTCGGTAATGGCCTGCTCCAGACGCTGAACCCGCTCGGCCATATGCTCCACCTCGTGCAAATAGTCCAGCAACGTGGACATCTGTGCCGGCTGCGCATAACGGAGTCGGCGCACCCACGCCAGATAATTCTGCGTCCACGCCTTCACTCCAAACCCAGGACGTTGACCGGTGCGCAACAAAAACTTGCTCAGACGATGGCGTGCGCGTAACTGATCCTGCTTCGCCGCTTCCCGCGCCCGTACCAGATCGCGCAACGCTTCGGAGCCTTCGTCGGGAACCCACACTGCGGTCAAATCACCGGACCGGTGGCTCCGCGCCAGCTTTTCGGCATCCCGCCGGTCTGTCTTCACACGATCGCCGGCCTTGACCGGAACCAGCGTCGGCGCCACCACCTCGCACTTGACCCCTAATTCGCTCAATTGCCAGTACAGTACGTAACCTGTCGGACCGGCCTCATAGCAAGCCCGCAAATGCTCTATCCCGCCTAGCTTCCTCACCAGCTTGTGGATCGACTCCCTGCGGTTGGGGATCGTTCCCAGACTGCGAATCTCCCCGTTCGACTCCGCTACTGCTACTGCAATCGTTTCGGCATGGACATCTAAACCCAAAAATCGTAGCTTTTCCTTCATGACCGGTTCTCCTCCGCTTGTGGCTCTGGACTGTGCTTCTTCCAGAATCACAGCCTAACCCACGCATCGCGCAGGGAGCCGGTCACTCCATCTTGACTAACTGTTGATAGCGATATTAAAGCCCTCGGAGATTTGAAGGCTGGCGATCGGGTGGTCAAATCAGGTTAGAGCCGATCCACAGAGCAACAAGGTCCAGGTCCAAGCACCCCCAACGGCACAGTTGTGTCCTGCGCATCTCAGGTTAGTGCCTATCTGGAGTCGGCATTAGAAGGCGACCCGCATCCTGCAGCCTTAGCAAAGACGTCCAAAATGAGCACCTTCAGGCCAAGTGCCCAGACGGCGGTTAAAAAGATGCGCCGGAGCCAAAGGTTGCCGAGGCGGATCGCGAATCGAGCACCCAATACGCCTCCCAGAAACATCGTCGCGCCAAGCATCAATCCAAGTTTGTAGTCGATGAGCCCGTGCCACATGAACACGCCCGTCGCCACCGCCGACGAGAACACATTCACCAACTTTGTCGTAGCGATTGCCTGAACAAATGAAAGCCGAAATAAAGCCAC
Source organism: uncultured Acidobacteriaceae bacterium (assembly GCA_963711525.1). GTDB lineage: Bacteria > Acidobacteriota > Terriglobia > Terriglobales > Acidobacteriaceae > PALSA-350. Next base: position 19,450 of record CAVQEO010000009.1, read on the forward strand.
AAAGATGGCGGTCAAAATGGTCACATAGCCGCCGCTGAAAAATCCCCCGTATATCCCCAGGGCGAAGGTCAAGGCATAACCCGCTATTTCCGCCCTTGCTGAAGGGGGAGCTGTCACGTCCTGAAGGCCAGATTTCCCATAGGCCACTGAGAAGATCGCCACTCCAATCATCGCTGCCGAAATGATGACCGGAACAGAGTGGGTCGGTATGCGAAGCAGCAGGAACGCTCCAATGATCGATCCAGCCAAAGTCAAAACGATGAGACGCGGCAGCCTTCTGCGGTCCACCCCCTCTCCACGTAGGAACGGATAGGCGCCGCCAGCGCTCATGAAGGTGAGAGCGAACATATTGGTCGCCAACGCGGTTCGCGGCTCAATATGAAACTGCAACATTGCAGGAACGGTGATCAACGAGGTGCTGCCCGTCACGACACTAATCGCACTTGTTGCGAAGAAGACGAGAACGAGCAGGAGTGGCTTTGGCATTCTAAAGTGGCCCACTTCGGCAGTTTGTTTTGGCCCACCCTGGGCGAAGCGGACTTCTAGTCTGGATTTGAGCGATGAGCTCGGATCTGGAGGCGGGAGTTGGACTGGAGAGCCAAGGTGGAGTTATACGAGCAGATCCGGCGTGAGTATGAGTTTGGCGCAGGGACGATTATTGGGATAGCGCGCAAGCTGGGGGTGCATCGGCGGATGGTGCGCGAAGCGGTGCGGAGCGCGACGCCTGCGCGGAGGAAGAAGACAGAACGACCACAGGTGAAGATGGCCGCTGTATCTGGGTTCATCGATGGGATTCTGGAAGCCGACCGGAAGGCGCCACGGAAGCAGCGGCATACGGCGAAGCGGATCTGGGAGCGAACGCGGGAGGAAGTAGCTGGATCGACGGTAGCGGAGCGGACGGTGCGGCAGTATGTGGAGCGGCGCAAGCAAGAACTGGGCTATGGCCGCAAGGATACCTTCGTGCCGCAGAGCTACGAGTGGGGCGTGGAAGCGCAGGTGGACTGGTATGAAGCCTTCGCCGATCTGGATGGCGAACGGACCAAGCTGCAGGTGTTCTCGATGCGCTCGATGGCCAGCGGTGCAGCCTATCACCGGGCGTACTTAAGAGCCACGCAGCAGGCATTTCTGGAAGCCCACGAGTTGGCGTTTCACTACTTCGGCGGCGTCTTCCAGCGGCTTCGCTACGATAACCTGTCAAGCGCGGTGAAGAAGATCCTACGCGGCTATGAGCGGGAGCTGACGGCGCGCTTCATCGCCTTCCGTTCGCACTGGCGGTACACGGCGGAGTTCTGCACGCCGGGCGAAGGTCATGAAAAGGGCGGCGTCGAAGGCGAGGTCGGTTACTTTCGACGCAACCACTGGGTGCCGGTTCCAGCAGCACTCGATCTGGCCGAGTTGAACGCGCAGCTGCTGGCGCACTGCCATGGCGATGAGAGCCGCATTCTGGCTGGCCGCAGCGAGAGCGTCGGTACGTTGCTGCTGATGGAAAAGGAGCATCTTCTTCCGCTCGCCGGCGAGGACTTCGAGTTGGCCGAGGTCAGCTTCCCCCGCGTCGATCAAGCAGGCTGCGCGAAGGTGCTGGCGAACTCCTATTCTGTTCCGCTGAAACCGGGTTCGATCGTGGAAGCCCGCGCCTACTCAAGCCTGGTCGAGTTCCGCCATGACGGTGAGCGGATCGCGCAGCACCAACGAAGCTATGGCCGGGCACAGCAGGTGCTGGATCTGGAACACTATCTGGAAGTGCTGGAACGCAAGCCAGGCGCACTGCGCGGCTCCAAGCCGTTGGCGCAGTGGCGAGCTCAGGGACGATGGCCAGCCAGTTACGACCGGCTGTGGGAGTCGATGCGTTTGCGACATGGCCGCCAGGGCGGAGCGCGGGCCATGGTTGCAGTGGTTCGCATGGGTCGCGAGTTTGGCTATGCGAAGCTGGAGGCTTCTGTTGGCCAGGCACTGGAGCTGGGCTCGACCGATATCGCCGCCATCCGTCATCTGCTGATGAGCGATCAACTGCAGCATGCCGCGGCAGGGTCTGTGGAGATCGGCGCTCTGTCAGCCTACGAGCGCCCGCTGCCGACCATGGCCCAGTACGACCAGTTGCTCTCCGGCTCGGCGATCGAGGTGCAGCCATGAGCATGGAAACGGCCAGCATCGCGCAACACTGCAAGTGGCTGCATCTGTCCTCCATCGGCACGCAGTTCGCCTCGCTGGCCGAAGAGGCACGCCAGCAGAACCACTCCCATCTGCGGTATCTTGACGCGCTGCTCGGCGCCGAGGTGGAGGAGCGCGAGCGTCGTTCGATCGAGTTGCGTCTCAAGGACGCGCACCTGCCGCGCATCAAGACGCTGGAGGAGTTCGACTTCGCGCAGTCGCCGCATATCCCGGCCTCGCGCATCCGCGCTCTGGCCGAAGGAAGCTATCTGGCGCGTGCCGAACCTGTGCTGCTGATCGGTGAACCCGGCACAGGAAAAAGCCATCTTGCTACCGGCCTTGCGATCGCAGCTTGCCGACAGCGCAGACGTGTGCGCTTCATCACGGCTGCCGCGCTGGTCAATCAACTCGTAGAAGCACAGCGGGAGCAGACGCTCAGCCGCATGCTGGCACGCTGGGCGCGGATCGAGCTGATCGTGCTCGATGAACTCGGCTATGTGCCGCTGGCTGAAGTTGCCGCCGAGTTGCTCTTCCAGGTCATCGCTGACCGTGCGGAAAAGGCTGCCATCATCGTCACCACCAACCTACCCTTCTCTGAGTGGCCGCAGGTGTTTACCAACGCACGGCTATGCAAGGCGGTGCTCGACCGGCTTACCGATCAGGCGCACATCATCGAAACAGGTTCCGAGTCCTACCGCTTCCGTAGAACACGCAGCAAGAAGCAAAAGCAGTCATCCAGCAACACGATGACGCCTGAGTAGTGAAGTCAACCGAAAGAGGCGGTGGAAATGACGGTCTGCTGGAAAGCATGGGAAAACGATAAAACTGTTTTCCCACCCTTCCCACAGACCTTGGAAATCGCTTAACAGCGATTCCCACATTCCCACCGCCGCGACGACTACGGGATGAATATTTCCCAAACCTTCAACGTCCCAGGGGTGGGCCAAAACAAACTGCCGAAATGGGCCAAACCAGCTTGCCAAACGCAACCACTGAGAAAAATGGACAAGAGCCAAGCAGAATAGCCTACTGATCATTGGCTACTTCAAAAAAAGACCCAAAAAGACAGGTCATACTCTGGGGCGCTTAATTCATTCTAGGTCGGCATGTTCTTTCACCTACAAGCACCTATGTTGATCACAACTCCAAAAGGTATGACACTCGTCGCCGTGGGTTCTGACGGCATACATTACTGATGAACAACTCGGGCCTGTTTTTTTCTTTAATTTTAGACAGAGGGACGTTATCTCTTTCCAAACGGAGAATTGCGTTACTCTATCTGAATCAGTTATCTATGCAAAAAAAAAAAAAAAAAAAAAAAAAAAAATTTTTAAAAAAAAAAAAAAAAAAAAAAAAAAAAAGGGGGGGCCAAGAAAAGTAAGCGCAAACTCATGGCTGAAAATGCAGAGTTTAGGCTCCCAGTCGTGAGTCATCTCGGCGTGCCAACAGGTTTTATCTGCACCCACAGGTCTGAGAACGAGCCGGATTAAAACCCACGAGGCCGGATTGCAGCTGCGGACTAGGAGAAACTTGACATCGAATTCGATCGCTACGAGACCCGCGCTATCGAGAGGTTTATGCAACTCATGGAGCTCAGGCATGTACCCAAAAGGGCGCTTAAGGCACTCGGTTCCGGAAGGCGGGAACGCGACTTTAAAATCGCATCGTCGAAAAAGGGGGCTGCGTGAGGCTCCCCTGAAGCAGGGACAATTTCTTGTCAACCAGCGAAAGGTTGATGGTCCCGATATCTAACTATCTCATCTCCAAAAAAAAAAAAAAAAAAAAAAAAAAAAAAAAAAAGGGTCAGGGGGGAATCCAGCCAAAGGCGGCCGGTCAAGTGTGGGCTAAATAAGGATCGTCTCAAAAGGGAAGCTAAGGCTCGGCGTCGCTTCACGACATAAAGAGCCACCGGTTCCCGTATCCTATTGACATAGGATACGCAACGTGTCTAATATTGGTGGAGTTCGTAATGTCAACTGACCAGGAGGCAGGGCAGCGGGTAGCCGTAGACGGGGTAAGGTCTTGGAGGCGGCGATCTTCGAGGCCGTTTGGCAGGAGCTTGCTGAAACGGGGTACGTCAACTTCTCGATCGAGAGGGTCGCAGCCGGGGCGGGCACCAGCAAGCCGGTGATCTACCGGCGCTGGCCCACGCGCGCCCGGCTTGTATACGCCGCATTGAGAGCAACCCGACCTGCTCTTTCCTTCGAGACACCGGACACCGGAACCGTACGGGGCGATATCATGCTCATTCTGCGCCGCATTTCAGAAATGGTGGACGAATTAAGTCCAGAAGTAATCTTCGGCCTGATTGCAGAGCTTCTCCACGAGAGCGATTCATCGCTCTTTGCAGAAGTGCATAAACGCAACGCCAAAATAATGATGGAAATTCTAAACCGCGGGGTTGGACGCGGCGAAATCGCTGCAGAAAAGCTTACGCCTCGCTTGGCTGCTCTGCCTTTCGACCTCGTGCGCCATCAGCTCGTGTTACTGCAGCAGCCGTTGTCGGCGCAGGACATAGAAGAGATCATTGATCGGATTTTTCTCCCTCTGGTCCGAGCCGATTGAGCGAGAGATATCGCACACGACACTCGTGCGATTAGTTATTGAAGAGAATGGAGACCCTCGAACATGAAGCCAAATGAGCCCAGCCGCACAGCCCTGATACCCGCCCGACAACGAGCTGCTCATCAGGTGCTCGATCAAGGCTCAATCCTCTATGACCCATTTGCCATGAAGATTCTGCGCGAAGACGAAAAGGACGTACTGCAATTTGCGAACAAACACCCCTTGGCCAGCATCGGACGTCTCTTCACCACCGCGCGAAGCCGGATTGCGGAAGATGCTTTGTCAGGAGCTGTCGAAAAAGGGATTCGGCAGATCGTCATCCTTGGCGCCGGACTCGACACTTTCGCTCTCCGGAATCCCCATGGCGCACAACAGATCCGTATCTATGAGGTGGACCATCCCGCCACGCAGGCATGGAAACTCGAGCGCCTGGCTGAAGCTCAAATCGCACTTCCGCCATGGCTCATTCTCGTGCCAGTCGATTTCGAGCGGGACGATGTGGGAGAGAAGCTCGTCGCCGCAGGCTTTCAGGAGAACTCGCCCGCGTTTTTCACTTGGCTCGGCGTTGTGCCGTATCTGACACAGGACGCTATCGACAGCACTCTGGACTACATGGCGTCCATCCAGAACTCGGAGGTGGTGTTCGATTACATGGAAGCCCCTCAGGCATTCTCAGAAGAGCTGAGGGAATTAGTAAAGGAGCGGACCGAACAGCTTGAGAAAATTGATGAACGTTGGGCCAGCCGTTTCGAGCCGGCCGGCATCGCAGCGATTCTTCGCTCGCACGGATTTTGTAACATCGAAGACATCAATTTCCAGGAAATCACGTCCAGGTTCGGCGGCGCCATTCAAGGGCTCGCTCCCGGACAGGCTGGTCTTCATGTTGTCCACGCTAAGCACTAGCCAGGCTGCCAAGACGGGCGCGGGAACAACAGCGTAAGCGTACGGAGTTCCCCCTGGTGCGGATCGCGCGATGGAAGCTGAAGCGGCAAGTCTCTGGTTGGCCTGCCGCGCCGTCCAAAGCGGCTGCGGAAAAATGCTGCATGAGTCCCGGAGGAACGGTTGAACTTACGTTAGAGTTCGTGTGAGAACTTGCGAGAAAACCGAGGTTCCTTTGTGACCGCTCTGGACGGGTGCCCCATGTTCGCACCGGCGTACATGGGCTGAGAAAGATGGGGCGCAGCCCTACCAATGCTACCGTCGTGCGGACAAAACAATGGTGCTGAAGGCGTGAATTCTGGTGACACCTGGAGCGAAAGCATTTGAAAAAATCGTCATCGGCCCATGTACGCTGGTGCGAACATGAGGCACCCGTTCAGGGCGGTCACAAAGGAACCGCGCGTTGTTTTCCGGCTAGTTCTCACACAGATTCGTTAGTCCTGGGGAAATACAGGCGATATTGAACAGTCCCGTTAGGCACGGCTGAACACAGGGCAGCGAGATTTGAGCCGTCCCTGACGGGACTGGGTACAAGCGTCCTTTCGGGACTTAGCAGACTTTTTCCGCAAACTGTAAAGCCGGACCACCTCAAGGACAACTAAAGTTTGTTCCCGCCTGAACTCCGAAGTACGCCCTCTCCAATCCTCCAACCACCCACATTCCCTTTTCCCCGCAGGTGAACATGACCATTGCAGAACTCAAAGAGAAAAACATCACAGAATTGAGCCGCATTGCGCGCAGTCTGGAAATTTCCGGCGCCAGCGGCCTCCGCAAGCAGGACCTGATTTTCAGGATTCTTCAGACGCAAAGCGAAAAGGAAGGCCACATTTTCGCTGAAGGCGTCCTGGAAATTCTGCCTGACGGCTACGGCTTTCTCCGCTCCCCTGATTACAACTATCTGCCCGGCCCCGACGACATCTATGTTTCCCCGTCGCAGATTCGCAAATTTGACTTGAAAACTGGCGATACCATCAGCGGCAACGTGCGGCCGCCGCACGAGGGCGAGAAATATTTCGCGCTGGTGAAGATCGAGGCGATCAACTTCGAGTCGCCCGATGAGACGCGTAACAAAATCCTGTTCGACAACCTCACCCCGCTCTATCCCCAGGAGCGGATGAAGATGGAAACGGTCCGCGAAAATATCAGCGGGCGGGTGATGGATCTGCTCACGCCCGCCGGCAAAGGCCAGCGGGGCCTGATTGTCGCGCCGCCGCGCACCGGCAAAACGATGCTGCTGCAGTCGATCGCCAACTCGATCACAACCAACCACCCTGAGGTGGCGCTGATTGTGCTGCTCATCGATGAGCGCCCGGAAGAAGTTACCGACATGCAGCGGTCGGTGAAGGGCGAGGTGATCTCGTCCACCTTCGACGAGCCGGCCGCCCGCCACGTGCAGGTCGCCGAGATGGTCATCGAGAAGGCCAAGCGCCTGGTCGAGCACAAACGCGATGTGGTGATCCTGCTCGACTCCATCACCCGCCTGGCGCGCGCCTACAACACGATTGTTCCGCCTTCGGGCAAGGTGCTCTCGGGCGGCGTCGACTCGAACGCGCTGCAGCGGCCGAAGCGCTTCTTCGGCGCGGCGCGCAACATCGAAGAAGGCGGCTCGCTGACGATCATCGCCACGGCGCTCGTTGATACCGGCTCGCGCATGGATGAAGTCATCTTCGAAGAGTTCAAGGGCACCGGCAACATGGAAATCATTCTCGATCGGAAGCTTGTGGACAAGCGCGTCTTCCCGGCGATCGACATCCAGCGCTCGGGCACGCGCAAGGAAGAGCTGCTGATTCCGAAAGACGACCTGCAGCGCGTCTTCGTGCTGCGCCGCGTGCTCAACCCGCTCTCTCCTGTTGAAGCCATGGAGCTGCTCATCACGAACCTCGAGAAATCGCGCAACAACGCCGAGTTTCTCACCAAGATGAACCAACTCTAGATGCCTTTCCATTGCGCAGATTTCTCACGAGGGCGCATACTTTCGTGTTGATGTGGAGACGCTTATGACGAGCGGACTGACTGGAATCCTGAGGGATCCGAATGACGGCGCGCATTGTGGGACAACCCTCGCCTCGCTGCTGGTCGGCGCGGCGTTCCTTGGGCTGTGGTTCTGGCTGCTGCCGTTGTGGTTGGGCTTTGAGGTGGATACGGCGGGCGCGGAGCGATGGCGGTGGATTGCGGCTGTGCCCTCGATACTGGGTTTTGCGGTTGCGATGCGGTGCATCTGGGACTTCGGTAGGACGGGGCACGGGACGCCGGCTCCGATGGTTCCGCCGCAGAGGCTGGTGGTGGTGGGGCCGTACCGGTATGTGCGGAATCCAATGTACCTGGGGTTCTTTGCGGGCTGGGCGGGGCTGTGGGTAATCTTCGGGCGAGCGAGCGTGGCCGCAATTGCATGGGCGGGCGCGATTCTGGCAGCCGTGGCTCTATTTGTGGTGCTGTACGAGCAGCCGGCCCTACGAAGGAAGTTTGGTGCGGACTACGAAGAGTACTGCAGGAATGTCCGAGCCTGGATTCCGCGAGTGCGTCCGTGGGTGAGGTGAGATTGCTGAGGTGATGAACTGTATACCTCGACCAATGAAAGCGATATACAAGCCTCCAAGTATGACGGCGGCAAACCACCACGCGATCTGACGACGCACCAGCAGTGTCCGCCCCGCCGATGCGCGCGGCAGTAGACTGTCGGCCCACAGAAGGCCCGACGATCCACCGAATGCAGCCGGAATGGTTGAGACCAGGAGAAGCTTGATCCCAAGAGGGTCGAGCGCACCTGCAGCGCAACTGAAAAGGGCCGCCGCACAGTATGGGAGTCGGCCAACGATGTTGTAGGTTCGCCTATCTGGTACGAAGGGCCGCACCGACACGGCGAGAAGCCATACGGCAAAAAAATACATCACGACGCCAAAGACAGTCATGCCGATTCGCAGGGCGCCTTGGTGAGGTAGCCCGCGAATCACCTCATTCCAGTCGCCAAAGCCTGAGATCCCTGAGAACAGGAAATATCCGGCGCCGTGAAGCAAATTGAGCGCCGCAAAGATCCAGAAGAAGTAGCGTGCATTCGCGCGATCCCCCGCGACGCGCGAGGCTAGAAGGGAGCTAGCTCCGACAAAGAGATTCACAAGAGTCCCTCCGGCGTCGACCCAACGATCGGGTCGCAGCGATGAGAGATGATTGCTCGTGAGCTCTGTGGGAATATCGCCGCGCAGCCAGGCCGTGACGCCGTGACCAACACCTTCATGTAACAGCGTCGCTGAAGCAGAGGCCACGACAGCCATGCTGATGATAGTGAGTTTGTCATGCTGGCCGGGCATGATAGCCAATCTACAACAAAACGCTATTCCGTTCTGGTCACTCGACTCAGAACACGATTAACAAATCCTCAAGAGCAGCTGGAGCCGAACGTCAATGAGCCGCACTGGCTTCCTGTTTGCTCAATGCCTTCTCGAAAGTGTCCTGAGCGTCAGCGACAAACTCCTTATAACCATCAGGGTCGATAAAAACACGGGGACCATCTTGCGGATAGCGCTTCAGTTTCGTGAGCATGTCGAAGTACCCGCCATGGGCTCCCAGAAATACGTCGCAGGGCAAAGCACGCAACACGGAAAAGGTATGCTGGAAATCCTGAACGATGCCGGGATAGCTTACGGGGTGGCCGGGTGTGGCGACAAAGTGGTACTCCGACCAAAAGCCCGTCCCTCCGACGATGACGATATTCCGCATCGTGTCCGCTGGCTCCCCTGGAAGGTGAGAGCGCATCGTCCATGTGGTACATCCGCGCGTATGGCCGGCGGTTTTGTGGGCTGTCAGTGTCACACCCCCCAGGCTTACAGTGTCTCCGTCATGGAGAACGCGGTCCACGTGTACAGGAGCGTACATGGGGATGTTAGGCGAAGGTGATAAGAAATCCGCCCGTCCGCCGGTTTCAACGACGCTCACGTCACCGTCCATCACCATATTCTTCGCGCGTGTCTCGCGAATCACTTCCGCCGCGCCAGCTATGTGATCGGCATGCGCCTGGCTGTTGAGCAGGATCCTGGTGTCATTCCAATGAAAACCCAGCGCCTCGCACACTCGCCCGTATCTGCGGTGGAGAGGTAACAAAGTTCGCATTGATGAGGATATTTCCTTTCGGCGTGACGACCAGGTAGCTGGCAAGGTCCTGGCTTCCCACGTAGTAGAGGTTGTCAGCAATTCGAAACGGAACAATCGGTGTCGTCCACGAAGGGCTTACCTGAGCAAGGATCAGTTTAGGGCTACAGAATAAAAGTGCCAACAGGCACGAGAGGATAGCGCGCATTCTGCTTTTGTAGCAGAGCGGGAAGAGATTGAGTTGGTTCGAAACGCCGAAGGAGGCAAGCCGCTGATTAACTTTAAAGGCACTCCCAGGATTCGAAGATTGTGATTCGGCCACGTGGGCTCACGCGGAAAATTAATTTGGCAACCGAAATGCCAGGAGCTCGCCTGGGATTCCAGGCCCGCCAACGGCGACCACAATGTACTGTTCACCGTGGAACATATAGGTCATGGGCGATCCGGTTTGACCGGAGGGCATCGGAACGGCACCGGCGTCGCGGCCAGTGGCTTTGTCGTACGCGCGCAAGAGCGCGCCCTTATGCCCGGCGGCGTCGGTGAACACGCCGGCTTCGCCCGCAATGACTAAAGTCTTAGTGGTGAGCACACCGATGATTCCCGGACGGCCGGTGCGGGGAAGATCCAGTCCTTTGAGCAAGGGGCTGTCGCGAATCTTATCGGGCGTCTCTCCGTGAGCCACCTGCCAAAGGATCTCGCCGGAATCGAGGTTGATGGCACTGATTTGCCCGTAGGGAGGCTTGATGATCGGCAAGCCTTCGACGGTAGGCGGCAAGTCCTCCGCGCCTGAGTCCGTCCCAACCACATAGGCCATATCCGAGGTTCCCGCGTTCGGGCGGAACGAGGCCCAGGATGCCTACGCTCCCTTCCGAGAAGACGTAAAGGATGTGAGTTTCCGGATCATAGGATCCGCCAGGCCAATTGGTCCCCCCAAACGGATAGCCGATGATCAGCGTAGCAATAGGGCCTTTGGCGTTGCTCACCACGGGCGGCGTAAAGACGGGCCCCAGTTTGTATTGAGCGACACTCTTGAGCGCCTGTTGTTTCAGATCAGGAGTGAAGTCAATGAGATCATCGACGGAGAACCCGTTCCGGCCGTAGAAGGGCGGCTTGGTCGGAATCGGCTGGGTAGCCGAATACCACTCGCCCGGCGCATCGCCCTTGGGCGCAGGCCTCTCGACAATCGGCCAGATAGGCTCACCCGTGACTCGATTGAAGACGTAGAGAATACTTTGCTTCGTTGGCTGGGCGAGCGCCTTGACCGGCTTGCCGTCGACCGTGATGTCAACGAGCACCGGCGCGCAGGGGATATCGAAATCCCAAAGGCCGTGATGCACAAGCTGGTAGTGCCATTTGCGCTGACCGGTCTTGAGATCGACGGCAACGATACTCTCGCCGAAGAGTCCATTTCCCGGGCGGTATGCGCCGTAGGAATCTGCAGTCGGCAGCTCGACGGGAAGATAGGCCAACCCAAGCTCCTCATCAACGCTGATCTGGGTCCAGACGCCCGTATTCCCGGTATAGTCGGCGGAATCCCCTTTCCAGGTATCGCGGCCGAACTCCGCCTTTTGCGGGATGGTGTGGAAGATCCAGAGTCGCTTGCCGGTTCGCGCGTCGAAGCCGCGGACATAGCCTTTCACATTGACTCTGCTCTTGGGCTCTTCGCCGGCAAGGTGCGCTGCGCCAACGATGATGGTGCTGCCGGCAACGACAGGCGCAGCCTGAAATCCGATGTCGGCATTGATCGGATCCATCGTTTGATCGTCGTTCAAGCGGAGATCGACGATGCCTCCATTGCCGAACGTTGGTGACGGGTGTTCCGGTTTTTGCGTTCAGCGCGATCAGGCGGTAGCCCGGCGTGACGTAGAAGATTCTCTCTTCAGCGCCATCGGACCAATATGCGAGGCCGCGCCCGGAAAGCCGGCGAGGAGCAGCCTCGCCGCGCGCTCCTTCGTCCTCCCTGTGCATCCAGAGCATCTCTCCCGCCCCGGGGTCGAGCGCAACCACCGCGCGACGCGAGCCCGCTGTGGTGTAGAGGACCCCATTCACCATGAGCGGTGTCGACTCGAACTTGTACTCCGGGAAAGGGCCGAGGTTGTCGGTCTTGAAGGTCCAGGCAATCTTAAGCTTATTGAAATTCGAAGCGTCAATCTGCGCGAGCGGCGAATAGCGTGTGTTCCCGAGGTCGCCGCCGTAGGTGGGCCATTCTCCGTTCTTGGCCCCGGTCTGGCCATGCAGAAGGAGAGGCAACAGGCCGGCAGGAAGCAGGAAAGGTAGGTGGGCAACGAAAGCGGCCGCGCGGCGCTTGCTTAGAACCCGGATCATGTAACCTTCCCATCACATGGTAGCCGAGACAACGACTGGACTAAGCTGCGAAGCGGGTGACGAACCTATAACAGCAAGGTTCTCTTGCTGCCTTCCTCAACGGTCAGGAATCCTGCGAGCCTCGTCGGACTATCATGGTCCATGTGATTCTCATGACCCAAGATAGTCTGCAGTTGCAGAAAACGGTGCTTGTGGTGGGTTCCGACTTGCCGGTGACGAGGGCGGTGGCGACACTTTTGTCCTCCTGGAAGCTGGAGTGCGCGCGGGATAACGAGGAAGCCCTCGCGCTGGTGGAGAAGTCCGCTTTCGACCTTGTTATCACCGACCAAGGCAGTTCAGGCCGGGAAGATGCTGAACTGCTTCGAAAGATACGGCTCGTAAGGCCACATACTCGTTTGATCATTGTTACCGACAGGAGCACGCCTGCAGACGTGATTGCAGCGATCCGCGCGCGAGCTTTTAGTTATTTTACAAAGCCGCTTTCAACCCAGGCTCTGGAGGAGATGCTGCAACTGGCAATGGAGAGTCCCGCCTGGGAAGAGGGGATTGAAATGCTGTCCGGTACGGATGCGTGGATACGCCTTTCGGTGCGCTGTGATGTATCTTCGGCCAATCGCCTGCATCAGTTCGTTCGCGAATTCCTGGATTTGCCCGAAGTTGATCAGGATAAGGTGGCGACAGCGTGCAGAGAAATGCTGCTCAACGCGATGGAGCATGGCGGTAAGTTTGATCCGGAACGGCGTATCGAGTTTTCCTACCTACGCGCGAGTCGTGTGGTGCTCATCCGCATTAAAGATCCGGGCGAAGGGTTCTCTTTAAAGGAAAATCTCGGTACGGCTGCCAACAATCCGCAGGATGATCCGTTGCGCCATGTGAAGCACCGTGAGGCCCAGGGGATTCGCCCGGGCGGATTTGGGATCTTGCTGGCCAAGAATTTGGTCGATGAGTTGTTTTACGGAGAAAAAGGGAATGACGTGCTACTCCTCAAATACATCGATAATCAGCGTTGAGGGCTTACGCGGGATCGCAGGCGTTAAAGGGGTGACCGGGGCCTGAAAAGCGCGCCTCGGTCACTCCCGATTATTCGCTCTTCTGACAGGGCTCGCCTGCATCGGTGGGCACGCTTTGTTCCGGCCACATTGCAAGTAACGACAGACTATCGCTCCTTCGGTCAGAGACCGCGAACATGTAAAACTCAAAAGCGCCATCGGTTGATATCTCAATCTGTTCGATCGCGGCGTCTGGCGCGAAGTTGTGTTGGCTCAGGAAAAGCTCGATCTCAGCCGAAGTCGGCCGGGAGTCGGAGGATATGCCGCCTTCACTCACACGGCTGATATTCCTCGTCATTGGCTTAAGTTGGGAAGGCAGTTTGTTCAGATCGTTTGGTTTGTCCATGGCCCAACTCCTTAAACCTTTGCTACTGAGATAAACACGACCCGCACTCACATGTTGCGTTGTTTCGTACCAAAGCGCACGCGTCAAATCATCTCATCCATGGCATTATCGCCTGCTGGAATTCGTGTAGTTAACTCCGAACAGTTGTCGACCCGGGCTGATTTTGGAACCAGCTCGTCTTCCATCGACCTGATGATTGTTCAGGCAGTTATCGATCGTAGGTACCGAAAATCCTTTAATCTTTCCATCTCCCATCTTTCCTGTTTAACGTATGCAGGATGTTCTCAGACTTTATTCGGGCAGGAAAGGGCACGCTTCTCTTCGAGTTTGGGCAGCGAATCCGTCGCCAAACGCTTCTGCAGATAATGAACAAACGCACGTACCTTTGGCGAAGAGTTCAAGCGCGAGGGATACACCGCATAGAGTTCGACCGGATCGGGCTCCCACTCAGGCAAAAGCCGTAGGAGACGGCCCTCTTGCACATCTCCGCGTGCCAACGATTGTGAGAGCAACGCCACTCCAACGCCGGCGACAGCAAGTTGATGATGGACGTTTGGGTCCGGCACTGAGAGCCGGGATTCAATCCTGACCTCTTTCATTTCAGGTCCACAACGCAGCCGCCAAACTGTTGAGTCTCCCGGCTCACCGAACATGCCGCATTTCGTTATGCAGCTATATCGACGAAGCTCCGCTGGTGAACTGGGGATCTTGCGATCCGCAAGATAGCTCGGGCTGGCATAGACTCCGAGTCGAATCCGCACAATGGATTTCATGAAAAACCCGGAACCTCCAGGG
>CAVQEO010000010.1:0-61950 GCA_963711525.1 uncultured Acidobacteriaceae bacterium
TCGTTTCAAGGCCGTCTTGATCTGGGCGGGATTTAAGTGTCCACCTATTTTTAAGTGGACACTTGAGATGACCTGAGATGGGTTGGAAGCTCCGAGGCCAGGTTCCAGGGCAGAAGTTCCTGGATACGGTTCACCGGATGATCGGCGATGCGCTCCAGGACATATCGCAGATAAAGCTCAGGATCTAGATCATTGAGTTTGGCAGAGCCGAGCAAGCTGTAAATGGCCGCCGCGCGTTCGCCGCCGGCATCGGATCCTGCAAAGAGATAATTCTTGCGCCCCAGGGCGACCACGCGCAGTGCCCGCTCAGCTGCTGAATTATCTATCTCGATTGCGCCGTCGTCGAGGTAGCGGCCAAGCGCTCGCCAGCGAGAGAGCGCGTAGCGGATGGCCGCCGCAGTGTCAGACTTGCGCGAGAGGCCCGCGAGGGTCTTTTGCAACCAGCGATGGAGATCATCCATGAGAGGTCGCGCTCGTGCCTGGCGGATCTCATAGCGCAGGTCAGCCGCCTGGCCGCGAATCTCGCGTTCGATGTCGTAGAGTTTTCCGATCCGTTGGATAGCCTCGCCGGCGATGGCTGATCCGTGGGCCACATGGATGTCGTAGAACTTGCGCCGTGCATGAGCCCAGCATGCGGCTTCGACGATCCTGCCGCCTTCGTAGAGATGATGAAATCCAGCATAGGCATCGGCCTGCAGAACACCCGCAAAGGAGTTCAGATGCTGCCTGGGATGTTCTCCCTTGCGATCCTGTGTGTAGGTGAACCACACGGCTGGCGGCACATCACTTCCCGCTGGTCGATCGTCGCGCACATAGGTCCAGAGCCGTGCGGTTTTGGTCTTGCCTGTGCCCGGAGCCAACACCGGAACAGGCGTGTCATCGGCGTGTATCTTCGAAGCCGCGAGCACGTGCTTGCGTAGTTGATCGACCAGGGGCGAGAGTAAATAGCTGGCAGCTCCCACCCAGTCGGCCAGCGTCGAGCGATCCAGGTCGACGCCTTCGCGAGCGTAGATCTCCGACTGCCGATACAAGGGAAGATGATCTGCATACTTCGACACCAGAACATGGGCCAACAAGCCGGGTCCGGCAAGTCCACGGTCGATCGGCCTGCTCGGCGCCGGAGCCTGCATGATCGTGTCGCAGCGTGTGCAGCACATCTTGGGACGCACGTGGCGGATTACCTTGAAGCTGGCCGGGATGTACTCCAGCATCTCGGAGACATCTTCGCCCAGCTTCGACAGCCCACCACCGCACGCTGAGCAGGCTTCTTCAGCAGGCATATGTGTGTGGGTCTCGCGGGGTAGATGCTCAGGCAGTGGCCGACGCTTCCGTTTTCGGCGAGGGGCGCTGGTACTGCCGGTGGGCGCCGCCGCTGGGGGACGCGCGGCCTCACCGCTCTCCAACTCTTCCAGCTTTAACTCCAGCTGCTCGACCTCGCGGGCAATTTTTTCGCTCTTGGTACCGAACATCATGCGTCGAAGCTTGGCAATGATCAGCTTCAGATGTTCGATCTCACTGTTGCGCGTCAGCAGCTTCTCTTGCTGCGCCATCACAAGGGCTTCGAGCGCCTCTCGATCCAGCCGGCTCAGTTCAACAACACTGGCATGCGCATCAGCCATGGCACGGAGTATGCCACAGTTACGTCGCAGTCATAGATCGAATATCTCGTCTCATCCTGCCGACTGTGGTTCCCACGTCCTCTGCGGTTGACGCCAGTCGATACCTTCCAGAAGCATCGACAACTGCGCACGCGTCAAGGACACCGTTCCGCTCGTTGCCTGGGGCCAGATAAAGCGTCCTCGCTCCAACCTCTTTTGAAAAAGACAGAGGCCATCCCCATCAAACCACAGCAGCTTGATCAAATCGCCGCGCTTGCCGCGGAAGACGAACACATGGCCGGAGAATGGCGCCTGCTCAAGTACGGTCTCAACGATCGAGGAGAGCCCTTGAAAGCCGCGACGCAGATCCGTGAACCCCGCGGCAATCCAGATCCGTGTCCCTGCTTTCGGCTCGATCACCGCAACAGGCTCCCCAAAACTGCTCGCACTAGTTCCGGATCAACGCCAGCCTCTACACTGATCACCGCTCGACCAGGCAGCTCGATATGAATCGATCCTGTCGGGGCTATCGCAGGAGCCGTCCCAGACACCATGACACTGTTCGGCTCGGCCGTGACGGTCACCGGCAACAGCTTGTTCTGCGCTTGTTGGCGAACACCGAGGGCTCCCTTGCGATACTCGTGTCGCCACTGGAACACCTGGTTCGCATTTACTCCATGCTCACGGGCCACTCGGGCAATCGAAGCTCCCGGAACAAACGTCGCTTCTACGATGCGACGCTTCTCCTCCCGTGTTCTTCGCTGCCGCTTATGAGAAGGGGCCGCTGCCTCAACTGCTTCCGTATCGCCCACAAGGTAAGCGTGAGACAGAAAAACCCCGATGTCTATACGGCCAAAAGCGGACGCTTACCTTGCAGGAAGGGACCGACCGGGGGAACCGGCACTTCCGTAAATGCCGGGTACCCCACATCTCGCTCGTGTTTCGCGAGATGTGGGATACCACGAGTCTTAACGATTTTGTCCAGGACCCCGAAAACCAGCCGGTTGACGGCGGTTAAATCCCACTCTCGCGAAAACGAGCGAGATGTGGGGCACAGCGGATTCAAGGTACAAGTGCAACATTTCCGAAAGAGGAGATAGTTGCATGTTGCATATGCCAAGAAGTTTGCGTCATCTTGATTTGTTGATTTGTCGGAGCGGGTTTTTCATGGAGACCCAGTTGAGCCTGAGGATGAGACCGGCAGGATCGCTGCCCGTCTGAAGCGAGCCCGGCCGACCATTAGCCGCGAGATTCGGCGCAACGGGCGGAGAGCCAAGCTGCGCAAGGGCGCCATTGCTGGAGGCTACCGCTGTGTGGCCGCTGATCGAAGAGCGCGTGTGTTGGCTTGGTACCTGCCTACCAGGCAACTGGGCTATGTCGGCCAGACTAAGCCCGGGTTCGGAATTTCAACCAAAAAATGGGGCAAGATTTTCAAAAGAATGCTTCGCGGCAGCAACTCCGTTATATCCGGGTTGACTGGAAACCTGGACACTAACCTCGACCACGATCGGTCCACTGTAGCCGATTTCGCTCACGACCTGGGAATAGCTCTTATAGTTGATTTCACCTGAGTCGCCGGGCAACTGGAATCGATACTTTTCCGCCGTGCCGACGCTGTCCTTAACATGAATAAACACCAGATGGCTTGCGAGTTGCAGCATGGTCTTGCGCTGGTCCAGGCCCAGCAGTTTAAAGTGGCTATAGTCATAACCACACTGAATCCACGGGCTCTTCACCTGATCCAGAAGCCACAGAAGTCTCTCCGGCCTGTCCACCACCGAACCCACGAAACCCTTGATCGCAAGAACCGTTTTCAGCGGTTCCAGTGTCCTGGCCCACGTACCCAGCTCATCTGCCATTTCCTGCCTGGATCCCTCCCATTGCGCCGTCTGCCCACCTAGGGCAGTCTCGATCAGCGCCGGCGCTCCAGGGGAAGCCTCATGCGCCATCGCTGCCGCCTCGCGCAAGCGCTCCAGCTTTTCCTTCTTGCTGTAATTAGGGTTACCTAACGTATTGGGATCCTCAAGTTGCAGGCTCTCCTGCAGCGAGCAAAGAACCAATCCCAGATCGCCTATCTGCTTTCGAATCTCCGCCCGCTCTGATTTGGAAACAAGCTTCGGATCAGTAGGCCAAGTTGGCATAACGGTAATCTCCACGGCCTTAAATCCAATACTCGCGATATGACTTATTGCGTCGCGAACAGGAAGAGTTTTCATTCCATAGGTACTGAAGCCGAGCAGCGGCTTGTGAGACTGACCCAACAGACTATTACTTCGAATCCCACTAAATGTAATGGCCGTACACGCCGCGAGCGTCCGAACGATATCTCGTCTTGTCATCAGATTTTCCTTAATGGTTTGTCCTGGAATATCAGTCCGAACTATATCTTGCCTTGTCATCAGATTCTCCTTTATGGCTTGTCCTGTAATATCAGGCGGTCTTTCTTTGATTCGATCTTACCGACATCAATGCCGGGCACTTTTTCCAGATCTTCAATCGATTTAAATGGCCCATTCTTCGTCCGGTATTCAATAATGATTGCCGCTTCGGAGCGCCTGAGACTTAGGCCACTTTCCAGATCGATTGCCCGTGCGCGATTTATGTTAATTTTGGGGATATCTTCCGCCGGGTAATGGGTGGCAAGATAATTGATGATGGCCTGGAGTTCAGCGTCGTTCGCTTTTGCACCGAAGGAAACCATCTTATCGATCGTATTTTCCCATCCGGCGCGGTCCTGATGGAGGGAAACAGCTCGCGCTATATCGTGACAAGCGGTGCAAACCCTCACCGTTTCCGCTTTGCCGGCACCATCGGGCAATTCCTGTGCCCAAATGCCGTTAGCCAGAATCATCCAAACGATGATGACAAAAAATCTAGTGCTCCATAGGAAAGCCGAAGGCATAAAGTGTCCCGTCACTCGTTCCTAAATATAGTTGGCTTGCGCTTCCGGAAAGGTTGCCATTTCGAACGGCAGTGGTCATGACCGTACCGCTGTTCCACAATTCTTTCCCGGTATCGGCATTGAAAGCATGTAGATTCGCCGAAGGTGAATTAAAGGCTGCAAAGATCACGCCGTTGATAACGATTGGCGCCAGCGCTGTGCCGCCCTTCGAGACATTCCATCCGACACGGGGTACAAATGTGTTTCCCTGATCAGCTATTTTCCAGGCGACAATCGAATCCTTCGAAGGTGCCGCTAACCAGTCTGTTCCGGACTCGTCCTGCCAGGCAGCCATTCTGCCGGTAATTTCAGCAGGATAGCCAGCCCCTGTGAGAGTGGCGGCGTCGACAATATGTAAGTGATTGTGAGTCGCTGCTGCAACAAGCACCTTCGAGTGATACTCAATTACGACGGGCGAGGTAGTAAATACCTCATTGGCCGCATGATAGATCTTTCTGACCTGCAACGCTTTTGGAGCGAGAGCCACAAGATCACCGTTTTCCGTCGTGACATAGACAGTGGAGTCAGGACCAAAAGCGAATCCGGCAATGCGGCCCGCAGCCGTCCAGTGGGCCACCTCTTTCGAGGTTAGGTTGAGTGACCACACTCCATCAGGTACATCGCCACTGCATCCTTTAGAAGTAGCCGCATAAGCAACGTCATCGATAACGGTCAATTGACGTGCATTGGCATTCGGAGGAAGAAACGCAATTGCCGGAGCAGGTTCTTCTCCATCGGACGCATAAACTGAATGTAACTTGCCATCCTCGGATACCGCGTAAAAGAATACTGCCGCTCCCATCAGGCGCAGCCCTGCGTGAACACCGGCAAACGCGTTAGGGGCCGGTGGGGCAAGCGTCGGAGAGCCTTTATCCGGCTGCCCAACCGCACTTTTGGCCGGGCTTCCTCGTCCCCGGCCTCCGCCGCCTCGGCCGAACTCCGATGTTGCAGAGCGCGCCACGTTTGAAATCAATTCATCCCGACAAACGCGCGATTTACCGGTCACGGAGGTACCTGAGATTTTCTTCTCCCATTCAATTCTGCCAAGATCACTGTCTATAGTGATCAGGTCTCCGGAAGCGTTGCTGAGCAAGGCAAATGACCTGCCTCCACGAGAACCTGAGAAATGATCTAACGTAGATACTAAAATCGGTTCTCCACTCGTCGCCAGCTTCCAGGTAAGCTGGAAACCCGGACTATGGAGCGTGGCTACCGAAATCTTGCGATCAGAGCGGATCCAGGAGGAACGTTGAGCATCCCCTCCCACGGTCATCCATTCACGCCCAGTTCTTACACCCTGCTGCGCAATGGCCAGTCCGATCCATAAGAAAATGCACCCAAATGATAGAGCGACAAAAGTGAAAGTACGTCTCACAGGTTTTCCTTTTGATTCACTTCTCCGCCATCGCCTGGGTGATGGCTGTCTCCGCAAGTGGTGCCATTACCCTATATCCGGCCTGGTTCGGCAGTAAACCGTCGCTGGTTAATTCCTTCGTGAAACTCCGGCCAGTTACGAGGGCAGAATAGTAGTCGAGATAGACTGAACCGCTTTCCGCAGCGTAATCCTTGATCCAGTGATTTAGACCAATAATCTTGCCCTGCGGACGAGAATCCGTCTGCTTTTTGACGCAGTTACAGACCGGCGTGACCGACGCCAGGATCACCTTGATACCATGTAGCTTTGCAAGCTCCACCATGGACATGATGTTTTCTGCCATAGTTCCTTCCGTGGACGGTCCGAAGAGAGCTGCGAGGTCGTTAGTACCGCCCTGAATCAAAACCACGCGAGGTTTTAATGAGATCACATCCTGTCGAAAACGGACCAGCATCTGGGCTGTAGTCTGATCGCTGATACCACGGTTGATAAAAGGCTTACCTGGGAAAAAATCGCCATTGCCATCGCCATTCCACTTTTCGGTAATCTGATCCCCCAAGAAGACCACTCGATTTTGATCGGGTTTTGGAGCAGGTATCTCAGTGTCCTCGCTTCCATATCTCGTAAGTCCCGCCCAATCCGTCAATAAGCGATGCTGAAGTGCAAGCAGTGATTCGGGCGACTGGGCGTCCTGAGTCGAATTGCTGCTTTGGCCAAAAACAGCACAAGTACATAATGAGACGGCCAGACACACTAGGGATCGAACAACACCACTGAGACCACCCGACGCTTTGAAAACACTCAAACTGCGCTCTGCGATCATTTCTTTATACCGAAACAATAAAGCGTACTATCGTAAGTGCCGAGATAGACGCGACCGTTGGCCAAAGAAAGACCCGTGAAATGCCCCCAGGATTTAATCTGATCACCGCTTGACCACAGCTCTTTTCCTGTATAAGCATCAAGAGCGTACATGACCGCGTGCGTAGACCCTGGAATGCGGGTTTCAGGGGTATTCGTAAGGCCGCCTTCGCGAGCTGCCTGGTTTGTATCCTCACCATTCCCGTAGGCAAATACCACCCCATTAGCAATGACCGGCGGCTCGGCACGATTCATATCACGAGATATCCATACCGGAGTCAACTGCCAGTTTCCCCCGCTTTCCTCGACCCTGAATGCCACCACGGCACCATATTTAATGGCGCCATGTTCGATGGGAAATTTAAAACCCGGATACGTTGGCCCCCAAATGGGAGATAAAACCCATTGAACCCCTTTCGGATCTTGCCAGCTTGCGAGCGAACCCCAAATTCCGGCAGACGCAAAATTGGCATCTTCATTGCAGATCAAGGGACTGCGGTACAAGGGGGTACGATGGTCATCGCCGCCGATCGATTGGGTGTCCAGAAGATAGAGACGGCATTCTTTCCCCCCAGTTACCATCAACTCTCGTCCTTTATAATTGAAAATGGCCGGAGTGACAGCTAAATCGAGATCGCGTTTGTATAACCATTCCGCGTTGGTAGGCGCATAGTAGTCGGCGAGTTCGAGCGCCTTAGTATCCGGATTCTGTTTGAGCCCCACAATTGCGCTCCCGAAGGCGCCGGTCTCCGGGTCAAATAGACCGTCGCCGGTACCGGCAAACATTGTGCCGTCCGCGCTAATAGCCGGGCCGGTGCGGCCCCACATTCCACCCCCGGCAGGCCCCCAAGCACCGACCTTTCGGGTACCCAGATCGTAGGAGTAGGCGATATCCGGAACGCCGCCACAACGGTTTCCGGTATGCGTATAGAGAACCTTGTTCCAAAGATTAAGAGCGTATGCTTTGGCGTTCGGCGGTATGAACGGGGAGGGTGGCGAAACATCTTCCCCGTTCGCCACATTCAACTGATGCAGCATTCCATCCCACGAAACTACATAAGCAGTGTATTTGCCACTAATATCTGCCGGCGAAACAACAGGAGTCGCAGTTAAGCCACCCGGACAATTAATATCGTCATCTCCGCCGCGACCGAAGGTGGCCGCTTCGACAACGGGAATAAAGTGTTTCTTCCAAAGCAACTCACCGCGTTCAACATCGATCGCGTAAATGTTATCGGAGGCGCCAGCTTCAATCGCGATTTGTTTAACACCCGTTGGGGTACTTACGTCGCCAACAATAAGCGGCGGAAACAGAGAAGTCATCACACGTGGCTTGTTGTCAAGATGAATCTTCCAAAGAAGCCTTATATCCTTGGCATTCTCGGCCGTCAGGATTTTTTCGTCTTTCTGCCAGGCGGCACGCTGAGGATTACCACCATCTGTTAACCAGTCCGCTCCCTGGGCGTAAACCAGGCAACCCAGGATCAATGGAACAAGCAGCAACCTTCGCAACCCTATACCTCCGCAATTCACACCTGTCCAGCGAAAGCAGCCCGGCTCTCCGCGACCGGCCTTAAAAGATCACTACCTCTTACCAAGTCGCATCTTAAAAAACATACTTAAGCGCGAATTCACAGATTCGTGGCGGACCCGCAGTCGTAATGTGGCCGAAGTTACTGCTATTGAGCGCCGTAACCGCCGTATAGAAATTACCATGATTTAAAACATTAAACGCCTCGGCGCGAAACTCCACCGACTGTCCCTCAAAAATTTTAAACGTGCGCTCCAAGGCCGCGTCGATGTTCCACCTGCCAGGTTGCCGGAGCGCATTCCGACCCAGATCGCCGTAGGTTCCCGGGGCGTTATTCACGAAGGCGCTCCTGACGAACCAATTGCTGATCGTGGCATTGCCGACAGCGTGACCAATCAGATTCGGGCGATCGGTCGCTGGCGCCGTCGCGTACGCACCCGTCAGTGACGTGTCAGTGCCCGTCGTGATATTGGCAGGAAGACCTGTTTGCGCGGTGGGGATGGCGGACACTCGCCAACCGCTGACGATCTTCCGAAGTGCACTTTGCTGAAATTGCGGGACCTCCGCAATAATTAAACTATTAAACATCTGACGGACGTCTGACCCGCAATCACCGAGATCCGACCGCAAGTCATACGGATTTTGCAGCATAGGCGACGCGGCTCCCAAATCACCACCAGTATCCTGAACGTCTATACAGTGAGACCACGTGTAATTTGCTATAAAAGTATAGTTGTGGCTGAAACGATGCTCAATGGATGCAAGCAGCGCGTTATATGAGCTATTGGCACCATCGTCCGTCTGGAATATCCCCTGGTAACCTGCCCCCGCCCCGGTTGCCGGGTTATCCAAATAAAGGACCCGACGCGAATTCTCATTGGCCAGCGTGGAGCACGCACCGGTTCCACATGTTCCCGGGATATAAACAGCTGGGTTTATGTTCTTTGCGGCCCACATATGGCGGATGCCATTGCCCAGATAGCTTATCGATACCAGGTAGTTGTCTCCCAGCTGTCTCTGGTAATTGGCATTCCAGTATTCCGTATAAGTCGACTTCAGCCTGGTTCCGGCACTTATATTCGTGAAGGTGCTGAAGTTCGGAAAGACGTAGCTTGCCGGTGGTGGCAAAGACTGAGGAAATGGGTTACCGCCGGGATAGCCAAGCCACGGATTACTGATTCCACCTGCGGGACTCAAGAGCTGCACCAGACCGCCCCAAGGTGGAGAGTTAGTCACATAGTTAGCGTAATACATTTCCGGATAATCGTGAACCAATGAGAAAGATGCCCGGATAGTCTGTCGGCCCCTTCCATCGGGATCCCACACAATTCCAACCCGGGGTGACCATTGATTCCAGTTCGGAGTGACAAAAGACGCGGCCCCCGGCATCCCTGAGTCGCCCGTGAACAACATCCCGGCGGGCGCGTTGGTAAATTTCTTGCTATGCACACCAGCCAAAAAATTATTCATCGAGAAATGTTCGACAGGAGGCGGGTTACCTTTGTAATGCTCAGGAAGATAAGGCTCCCATCGTAGACCATAGTTCACGCGCAGCCGGGAGCTCAGTTTCCACGAATCCTGCGCGTAGAGAGAATAGTAGTTGGATCGGTTATAGTCGAACCCGTTATTCCCTTGGGTAAATGTATTCGGCGATCCGACCATATAATCGGCGAGGGCGAGGCCAGTAATTGCACCATTAAACGCCCACTGTCCATTGGTAAACTGATTATTGAAGCTGTTAAATTGATTGTAGTAAGTAATTCCGCCAAAAGCGATCTGGTGGTTTCCCCGAACTAAATCTACGTCATCCGCAAGCCATAAATTCGACGGGTCGAAATCAGACAGCCCTCCGCCGGTAGAACTGATTGAGAACGCACCACTGACCGTCAGAATGAACTGTTGAGGCACGGGGTTGTATTGGTCGATACCATAATCCGTACCGACGCCCTCCCCGGGAGCCGGGGTGCGATTCGTCCGGTTTCGCATAAAGGTGAGGTGAGCTGAATTTATCGTGTTCGGAGAAAACAAATACGTGTCACCTATCGTTGCATTCTGATCGCGATAGGAGAGTCCCGGCCTCTGTGTCGTAAGAGCATTCCCTGGGGCTGCTCCGTCCGGGTTTTCGTAGTCCGACACCAGATACCGCACAAATATAGTGTGCTTATCACTCAGAGTATAATCTACCCTAGCAACTCCCTGATTTTCCGTGCTGTTATTAATGATGCCAAACACGATTTTTCCGCAGGGGTCCGTTGATAACGGAATCGTCTTCAGCACATTCAGCGCTACCGGATTGATCTGAGAGATCGCCAGCTGATTGTTAATGTAGGGAGCTGCCAGGTGAATCTGTTTTCCACCGTTGCAGGCGGGCGAAGTAATCGCTGAGAAATCACCATTTAACATAGCTTGCGTGGGTATGAAATCGATCGTCTGGGGTGGATTTGATTTGGTCGAGGTGCCCTGATAACCAGCGAAGAAGAATAGCTTATTCCTGCGAATGGGACCTCCAATCACACCGCCAAATTGATTTCGCTTGAGCGAGTCGCGCGCCGTCGCTAATAGGGCTCGAGCGTCAAAATCGCCATTTCGCAGGTATTCAAACAGATCTCCATGAAACTGATTGGTCCCGGACTTGGTCACAAGGTTTACCACAGAGCCGGAATGATACCCGTAGCGGGCCGGCAGAGAACCCGTGATAACGCTGAATTCTTCAATCGCGTCAGGAAATGGAATCGGCGAACTTACATTGGTGAACAGGTCGTTATCGCTGCCGCCATCCAGAAGAAAGAACGTGGAATTTCCCGTGCTCCCCTCGACCGAATATGCCACTTCAGTTGGATAATTCTTGGCGCCAAGGGTGTTCGTCGGCGCGAATGGCTGCGCAGCGCCCGCGAGCTGAATAAGAGAGGTCTCCTGGCGGCCGTTCAGAGGAAGGTCTTCAACACGTTTGTTGTCCATGACCGTCGAGATGGCGGTACTGTTGGTTTCGACCATTGCCGCGTTGGCGTGGACCTCTACTGTCTGCGTAACGGAACCCAACTTCAGCGTTACGTTGATCTCCGGGTTCGTATTGACCTGTAATACAATTCCGTTCTGCTGGTACACCTCGAATGCGTCTTTGGTAACTCGAAGCTCGTATGGGCCCACAGGTAGATTAAGTACCTGATAAAAGCCCTCATCCCCTGTGCTTGCAGACCGAGTGAGTCCGGTTTCAGTCTGAGTCATCAGGACTGCTGCGCCCGCGATGGGCAAACCGTTTACATCCCGAACTGTGCCGGATATCTGAGAAACGACTGTCGTCTGAGCCCCGAGGTTACAAAACGCAATCAAAGCGACAAATATAACGCTGGCTGTTGTCCTCATCTTGGAAGACCTCCTTGTTTGTTTTGAGGTGTCCTGCGACTTTCCCAATGAACCCACCCCCGAATTTCCCGGCCTCAGACGCTCGGAACTCAAGTTAAATCCTGCGACTTACCGAATCCGAGGAGAATGATCTTCCCGGCTAAGGTGATGATGCCGCCCCAAATCAGAAATGTGTCATGGATCGAATAGGAGTGTCAATAAAAAAAACATATATAATGATACATCTGTCAGGTAATGATAGATTCTTACCCAAAGAATCAACTTAGATTGAGGGGTTTCTGACGAGATGGCGACGGATTGACCCGATCTGAATTTCCGCGGACGGTGTACTTTGTGGATTTGATATCTTGCTTCCAGAACCGCCGATTCAGGACTTATTCAAGGGATTAGTGCGACTTAGAGATTGAAGTACCGCTCAATAGAGCTTTTCAGACACGATTAGGACCCCGCCTGTCCGAAATCGATCCTTCCGAACAGGAAACCGGTCCTCGTTGCTGCGTCCCAGCCGGAGGTTCTGCCCTTCTTTAGTTCGACATCGCGCTCACTTTTGGGAAAAGTGCACTGGCTGTGTAAATGCACCGTTCACCGCGGAATCCCAAACAGCGAAGCGAACCCATTTCTTACCTTTGAGGTCAACAGGAATGCGGAAGGTCGCGCTGCCAAAAGGCGCTTTATCTGTCATGGACACTATTTTCCGTCCCGTCGTTTTGCCATCTCCCCAAACGACCTCAGCAAACTCCGGTGGGAATGTCCATTCCACGTCCGCGCTCACGGCCGTCGTACCTTCCAGCTTGAAATTTTTGATCAGCACTTCTCCGGTTGTGACAAAAAATCGCCCGGCGGCAAGTGCACGGACCAGAGGAGACCAGTCTTCGACGGTCGGCGTCTGCTCCAGTTGTACATAATCCACTGTGGAGTTGCCATATAACTCGTAACCGACGAATTTTTTATAGGTATCAGGTTCGGCAACCAGATACTTTGGACCACCCCAATTGTTCATGTCGTCAAGCGCGCTGAAGCACCGTTTTTCACAAATGCGTTTTTCAGAAAGATCCGTTGGAATATTGTTGAAGCCTGCTCCGAGATACAGATCGCTCCGGAACCATTCGGTATTTTTTATAGCATCCGGATAATCCGGCGCTTCACCATTAACCCACCACTCCGCGGCGAGCTTCGTTCGGGGATCCGAATAGATCATCAGGGCGCCTTCGCGTTTTATCATTCCCCACATTTCTTCAGGGTTCGAAACGCGGTAGACGGTTCCATACTTAGGATCCTGCTCAATAAATTGCCGTCCTTGCTCGCGCTTCATGGTCCAGTACACGGGCTTGCTAAACAAAACCTCATAAGCCCCGCCGAGATAAGTATCCGAAGACAACTGCTCCCCGGGTAGAAACAAAAAATCATGATCGGAATTTCGCCGGGCTATATAGTAGTAGTCATCTAACTCCTTTAGACGAATTGGCCCCGGATCATGCTGATGGCCATCGCCATGAAACTCGGCGTTTTGGAAGATATTGATTCCTAATGCTCGTACCGGGGCAAGCCAGGAGGGCTGCATATCGAGACTGCCGGCAGCGGTGAGATCGGCGGTGGTCGCAGTATGCAGATGGCCGATCATCGTCTTATAACCGTGGAGCGGTTTGTAACGATCGTCATGAGTGAACGCCAGGACAGCCTCTCTGGCCGACTCCGCTCCCTGAGGACTGGCGTAAAAATAAACCGCCATTCGCTGCCATGTCCCAGGCGGGGCATTGTAGAGCGGCCAGACCACCTTACTCCACTGAGCAACGTTGTTTCCGGCGTTTTTTATTGGATAGTTGTATCCATCTAAATTCTCACTCTGCCGCACGCCAAAGGCAAAAGACGAATCATTGTCCTTGCGGTACCACACGTACCCCATGTTTGCTTCAATTTGCCGGGCGAAAAAAAACTGATGCGGCGGCGGAAAAGCCACGAGCGAGCCACCTTTGCCCTCCGCAACCAACAAACGGTTTTTGACAATAACAGGAACTTCCTTCTGATTGGGAGCTCCACCGAACTCGTACTTCTGAGCGTCTCCTCCCGTATCGTGCCACACGACCCGATCCATATCTCCCGGAGAAAAACCCTTCAGACCTTCGCGGTAAATGTAGGCGACAGAAGGCTCTTCTGTCTTCGCGATCGCCTCCATTCTGATGAGATTCGTACCCCGATACACCGTGAACTGGAGACGACCCGCGAAGATCCCCATTTCCAGCCCCGGAAAGGAAACTTCCAGCCGGGCTCCGTCTGTTTTCACTTCGCAGGAATCAGCATGGTAAACCGCAGTCGCACGGTGAATCTCCTCCGGCTTACGCGGCAGATCGGGATTGTTGCCGTATGGGGTCTGGACGCCCGGAATGGCCAGGGGTGCATCCCAATAAACATCCCAGCGCCGCTCTTCCGGCAGCCCGTGTCCGGTTCTGCGTCGACCGCTCGTTGTACTGATCTCCGGACTCAGATTGCGCGCCAACACAACCCAGTTAGCCGCTCCGGAACGAACAGCCAGTTCCTCAATCGTGGGCGTACCGGATTTGATCGCCAGAAGCATCCGAAGATTGGCGCCATGGTCACCCGCCCACAGCACCGCTAATGAGTCTCCCTGCAGCGAAGCCGTAATACCCTGCTGGCTTCGGTATTCCGAGAGATTGCAATCCATCGCATTTGAGGTGAAAGTTGACGCCCCCAGCACCAACGGAATCCAGAGAAACATCCTGCGACGGGTCATTTTGAATTCCCTCTCTTCGGTGGCTCAATATCGGCAAAAAGGATACCCTTCAGTTTTGAGAAAGATGCACTGGCTGCGTAAATGCGCCGTTCACCGCAGAATCCCAAACGGCGAAGCGAACCCATTTCTTACCTTTGAGGTCAACTGGAATGCGGAAGGCGGCGCTGCCAAAAGGCGCTTTATCTGTCATCGACACTATTTTCCGTCCCGTTGTTTTGCCATCTCCCCAAACGACCTCAGCAAACTCCAGCGGGAACGTCCATTCGACATCCGCACTCACCGCCTCCGTACCTTCCAGCTTAAAGTTCGTGATCAATACCTCTCCGGTCGTCACAAAGAAGTGGCCGGCGGCAAGCGCACGAACCAGAGGAGTTCGATCATCCACCGTTGGTGTTTGATCGAGTTGTACGTAATTTACACTCATGTGACCGTACATCTCGTATCCAACAAATTTTTTATAAGTATCGGGTTCGGCGACTAAATACTTCGGGCCGCCCCAGTTATTCATATCATCCAGCACACCGAAGCATCGCTTATCGCAGATACGTTTCTCTGATAGGTCGGTGGGTAAATTCTTGAATCCTCCGCCAATCCATTGGTCACTGCGGAACCAATCCGTATTGCGCATTGTGTCCGGGTAATCTACCGACTTTCCATCCACCCAATACTCGGCGGGAAGCTTAGTGCGAGGATCTGCCGTCAGCATCAACGCACCTTCTTTTTTGATCATCTCCCAGGTTTCTTCCGCATTGGATAAGTGATAGACCGTTCCGTACCGAGGATCCTGTTCAACAACCTGCTGACCTGGCTCACGGGTTGTGGTCCAGTACACAGGCTTACGGAAGATGATCGACCAGGCCCCGCCAAGATAAATACTGGGCATTTCGCCCGGCAGAAACAGGAAATCGCGATCGGAGGTCCGCCGGGCGATTTCGTAATAATCGGCCAGACCCTTCAGACGAACAGGTTGAGGAGCCTGCCTGCTGAAGGTGTCGTAGGTGTTAAAGATGTTAACGCCCAACGCTCGTACCGGGGCAAGCCAGGAGGGCTGCATATCGAGGCCGCCTGACTCTCTGAGATCAGCAACAGTTCCGGTGTGGAAATGCGACAGCATGGTTTTATAACCGTGGAGCGGTTTGTAACGATCGTCATGAGTGAACGCCAGGACAGCCTCTCTGGCCGACTCCGCTCCCTGAGGACTGGCGTAAAAATAAACCGCCATTCGCTGCCATGTCCCAGGCGGGGCATTGTAGAGCGGCCAGACCACCTTACTCCACTGTGCAACGCTGTTTCCGGCGTTTTGTATTGGATAGTTGTATCCATCTAAATTCTCACTCTGCCGCACGCCAAAGGCAAAAGACGAATCATTGTCCTTGCGGTACCACACGTACCCCATGTTTGCTTCAATTTGCTGGGCGAAAAAAAACTGATGCGGCGGCGGAAAAGCCACGAGCGAGCCACCTTTGCCCTCTGCAACCAACAGACGGTTTGTGGCAATAACAGGAACTTCCTTCAGATTGGGAGCTCCGCCGAACTCGTACTTCTGAGCGTCCCCTCCCGTATCGCGCCACACGACCCGATCCATATCTCCCGGAGAAAAACCCTTCAGACCTTCGCGGTAAATGTAGGCGACAGAAGGCTCTTCTGTCTTCGCGATCGCCTCCATTCTGATGAGATTCGTACCCCGATACACCGTGAACTGGAGACGACCCGCGAAGATCCCCATTTCCAGTCCCGGAAAGGAAACCTCGAGCCGGGCTCCGTCTGTTTTCACTTCGCAGGAATCAGCATGGTAAACCGCAGTCGCACGGTGAATCTCCTCCGGCTTACGCGGCAGATCGGGATTGTTGCCGTATGGGGTCTGGACGCCCGGAATGGCCAGGGGTGCATCCCAATAAACATCCCAGCGCCGCTCTTCCGGCAGCCCGTGTCCGGTTCTGCGTCGACCGCTCGTTGTACTGATCTCCGGACTCAGATTGCGCGCCAACACAACCCAGTTAGCCGCTCCGGAACGAACAGCCAGTTCCTCAATCGTAGGCGTACCGGATTTGATCGCCAGAAGCATCCGAAGATTGGCGCCATGGTCACCCGCCCACAGCACCGCTAATGAGTCTCCCTGCAGCGAAGCCGTAATACCCTGCTGGCTTCGGTATTCCGAGAGATTGCAATCCATCGCATTTGAGGTGAAAGTTGACGCCCCCAGCACCAACGGAATCCAGAGAAACATCCTGCGACGGGTCATTTTGAATTCCCTCTTTGCTTGTCTGGGCTGCTGGCAAACTCAGCTCGCATGTGCGATTCATACATGATCAACACCACCTGGACCGGCTAGGCGGAGAAACGATTGTGACTACCGAAGCAGTCAACCATCCGAATGAGAAATATTGACTTACGGAAGGTAATATAGGGTCGATTTTCTTGTCAAACAAAAAACACATCATGATACTAACATCAGGTATTGATACGTTAAAAGGCAGGGCCGTTGTGCACGATCGGAAATGCCTCGCGTGGGACCCTTGCTCCCGCGTAAGTCTACGCAAGACTCTTCTCAACCACCTCCGGAACGAGCGATTTGGTCGAATCAATTTTTAACCAGAGCCCTGCGGAGATCAGAAGCGCGACCGCCATCGGGATCAAAGGCCGGTCATAGCTATTGAACGCTTTCACCAGGTAGCCGAAAGCGACGATGGAAAGAAATGCGCCTAACTGACCCGCCATGTGCATGGCTCCGCTTACCGTGCCGGCGTACTTGCGGCCAATATCCATACACGCTGCCCAGGTAGCCGGCATCATACAATCCAGAAAACCAAAAGCAACGGCCAGAAAGATTGCCGCTAGCCTTCCATTCCCTGTCCATACGGCCGCCAGTTCGAACCCTCCCGCCATCGTTAATCCCGTGGCGGCAACAGTTCGCCGAGCGATCTTCAACCCGTAGATTTTTCCGAGGTAGTCACTGGTGATTCCCCCTATCAAATTCCCGCAGGCGCCTACGATGAAGGGCAACGACGACCA
Organism: uncultured Acidobacteriaceae bacterium; assembly: GCA_963711525.1. Lineage (GTDB taxonomy): Bacteria > Acidobacteriota > Terriglobia > Terriglobales > Acidobacteriaceae > PALSA-350. The sequence goes on from CAVQEO010000010.1 coordinate 17,431, forward strand.
AAAAGCCATGCTCTGCTGGCTGAAACCACGGCCTCTGACCAGGTAAGTCGGAAGCCACGACAGATAAAAGTAGCTGCCAAACAGATATGCAAAATACATAGCCATAAGGTACTGAACATTGCGGTTCCGCAGGACTAGGGCCCATGGGGCGCTCTTTACCTCGTCGGCCCCGGCGTCGTTCTTAATTTCTTCAATCTCCGATTGCGTCACTCCTTTTTTCTGTGCGGGATCGTCGCGGTACCACACGTACCAAACCCCAGCCCAGACTGCGCCAGTTCCGGCAAAAAGGTAAAAGGGCATCCGCCATCCGTAGGCCCTTAAAATCGGCACAACCATGACGGATGCGAGCGCTCCTCCGACGCGTGCCCCTGTCCAGACAATGCTCACAGCTCTCGCCCGTTCCGACTTCGGGAACCAGCGTGCTAGAGATCCCGTCGCATTCGGATAGCCTCCGGCTTCACCCATGCCAAACAAAAGTGATGTGAGGATAAGCATCTTGTAGTTAGTCGCCGCACCCGTGAGAAACGTGAACAATGACCACCACACGACAACCAGAGCGAGTATCCTTCGAGTGCCATAACGATCTCCCAAGGCAGCGGCCGGCAGAGCGAACAACGCATAAGTGATCACAAACGAGCCGACGACCCATCCCCATTGCTCTGGTCGCAGGCCAAGATCGGATTGAATGGATGGTCCTGCGACAGAAAGACAGACCCGATCGAGGTAGGTGATTACGGAGGCCACGAACAACAGACCGAGAACCTTGTAGCGAGTCTTCAATTATTTACCTCATGGGAAATTGCACAAATACCTGTCCTGAGTTTCTAAGTATCCATAAGGGGGAAGGTGAACGAGAGAATTATTGCGAGAAGAAACACTCTTTTCATCATCGACCCTCGTTTACCGTACCGGAAACGCAGGATGCCACGAGCGGTCTCTACCTGCTTTTCTCCCTCTGCAGCATCCATGGCATTCCCATGCGAATTAAAACATTCCATAGCGATCAGCGGTCCGTTCGTTTTGATTTGCCGGCGGAAATAACGTGGCGCACGGCGTCCGCCACCACAGTGGAAGACGGGACAAGCTGCCGCTGTAATACCGGCGCGGCCGGCATACGGACATCCGGCGTGCCGACACGCGCGATATGCAAAGCCACCTTGTCGCCCAGCATTTCGTGCACGCGCGCAAACACTTCAGCGCCGAATCCACCTGTAAGATTTGCCTCATGTGCAATAACAATGTGGCCCCGAGCATTTATAACCGCCTCCGACAGTCCGTCGAGATCGAGCGGACAAAGCCAGCGAAGATCTAGAACCGCTGTATCGATACCATCGCGTTGCAAAATCTCTGCCGCTTCGAGCGACGTACGTAACATCGTTCCCCAGGTCACAATCAATGCATCTTTTCCTGGTCGCGCAAGGCGGGAAACGCCGATTTGTTCCGCAATGCCGCCGGTCTGAACCTGACCCTGTGTCGGATAGAGCGCTCTGGATTCGAAAAGAATACAGGGATCCGGACAACTGACGGCAGACCGCAGCAAGCTGTAGGCATCCTGTGGCGTTGACGCTACCGCAACCCGAACGCCGGGAATGTGTGCGAGCAGGGCTTCGAGACACTGCGAATGCTGTGCGCATGAACCAGGTGTCATACCCTGCTGCGTTCGGATGACGATTGGGACAGAAGCCTTTCCGCTCGTTATATACCGGACATTTGCCGCCTGATTGATGACCTGATCCAGCGCAACAAGAATGAAGTCGGCCCACATAATCTCGACAATGGGCTTCATCCCGGTAATCGCCGCGCCCACCGCGGAGCCAAGAATGGCGCTTTCCGAAATCGATGTATCGAAAACCCGGCTTTCTCCATACTTTGCCTGCAGACCTTTCGAGGCACCAAAAATTCCACCGGAGAATCCGACATCCTCACCGTAAAGAAGAACTTCCGGACGCGTTTGCAGTTCAGTCGAAAGAGCTTCATTCAGCGCCTGCACAAAGCTCATCGTTTTTGTTATCGGAGGGCCGGCATCTGGCGTGGATGAATCGCCTGCGGTCGACCAGACATGATCACGGGCACTTACCGGCTCCGGCTCGGGAGAATCGAGCACGAGCCGGATCGTCTCCTCAACTTCGAGATCCACATCATCTTTCAGATTCTTAAACTGAGATTCGTCAAGCGCACCGCTTTCGAGCAGGCGCATGCTCAGCAACGTAATTGGGTCGCGGCTCTTTGCTTCCTCTTTATCTGCCTTCGGCCGGTAATGCTCGATGTCTCGGTTGTAGTGTCCCCAAAGTCGCGGGACCCTGCATTCGATGAGCATCGGCGCACCCCCACGTACATTTGCAACGGCCTGGTCAACTGTCTTCTGAACGGCGAGAACATCTGAGCCGTCGATTGTCAGACCCTGCATCCCGTAGCCGGAAGCACGCTGCGCAATTCGGTTGATTTTGTAAGTTTTGGAAGAAGGCGTCAGCTCAGACCAGCCATTGTTTTCGCAGATGACCAGAATGGGCAGGTTCAGCGCGGCCGCGAACGCCAGGCCTTCGTGAGTCGATCCCTGATTAAAGGCGCCTTCACCCAGGCTCACTACAACTACAGATCCGTTTTTTGCCGCAACGTTCGACATTGCAACACCACACGCAATTGGCAATCCAGCGCCGACGATGGAATTCTCACCGATGAAACGGCGATGGGGCGCCATCATATAAGCTGATCCGCCCCGGCCACCGTTGATACCAACGGTGCGATGACAGATTTCACCGAACACCTCCAGTGGGGATAATCCCGCTGCTAGTGCCCAGCCATGTCCCCGATAAGTAGCAATTACCTGATCATCTGGACGTAACGATGCGAGCGCTCCGACCGGCACTGCTTCCTGACCGGCGCAGAGATGCACGGAACCTAGGATCTTGGGAGCCGCCGAAGTACTCAATTCGACCGACTTTTGTTCGATCGCCCGAATCAGCATCATCTGCCGTAAAAGACCAAGAGTTCGGGCGTCGCCTGAAATCGCTTTGGCGGGCTGGTCGACTGTGCTCATTTTTTCTCCTGAATTTCAAGGCTGTTCGGAGTGCACCGACAAATCCTACCCTGCGCTCCTCAAAAACGTCAAATAATGATTTGACTATCAAATGGCGATGATTTATGGTTTGCGTTGTCGCCCTGATTAGGCTCAATGAGCCTAAATGATCATGAAGATGACAAAGAAAATTAGGTCACCGAGGTCAGGGTTCCGTTACCTGGGCCTCAGAACCTGGGTTAACTCCGGAATCACCCGTGAAGCGCCAGACTTCCTTAAGAGCGCTGCTGCGAATAATACCGTTGGTGCGGAATGGAGCTATGTTCATAAGTGATTAACACCAAGCAGGAATCGCTATGAATTGGGATGCGATCGAAAAAAGTGCTTTTTAGTCCTTTAGCTTATAGTTTACGAAATGGTGCATGAAAATCGGGAAAACGACGCTGCCTCGAAACCGCGGGTTCGGTCCGCGGCAAGAGCAATCTATATTCTTCTGGCTGTCGCGCGCAGTCCTCAGGGGCTTAAGGCGAAAGATATCAGCATTGCTCTGAAATTGCCGCGACAAGCGACTTATCATCTCATCCACACGCTTCTCTCCGTCCAGATGTTACGAAAAAATGCGCATGGTGCTTACGTGCTTGGTCTCGGAGCCAGTGCGATTGCCGACGGATTTGCACGGCACCTGATGCCGCCCGAATATCTGGGCCCGCGCGTGCGCATGCTTGTCGCTGCAACCGGCGAAACCGCGTATGCCAGCGGCTGGATCGAAGGCGACGTTATTGCCCTGCTCGCAATGAGAGGGAGCGCGGCAGTTTCGACTGCGGAAGTACAGACCGGACTCGCGTCACAGGCTCACGCCCGCGCGTCCGGAAAACTGTTGATAGCACTTGCCGAACCTTCTGAGAGAGACGATTACCTGCAACGTCACAAGCTGTCCAAACGTACGAGGAAAACGATCACATCTCGCAGCGCGTTGGCCGCAGAACTGGCGGTGATTCGCAAACAGGGATACGCCATCGACGACGAAGAATTTACTGAAGGAGTCTGTTGCCTTGCGGTGCCGATTGAAGGCGCTGGCGGACGTTTTGCACTTTGCATCTCCGTACCGAAAGACCGGTTCGAAGCCAACCGGAAAAACTATCTGAAAATTCTGCGGGAAGTGGCAACCCTCCAGAATGAGAGCAAGTAGCTATGAAAACGATTGCTGTAGTCGGTGCAGGATTTATGGGGCCGGGGATTGCCCAGGTTTTTGCTGCGAGCGGGCATTCAGTCCGGCTGTACGGGAGAACGGAGGATAAATTCGATTCAGCCCGGGAACGCATTCGCGCCAACATCGGGCTCATGGCGGATTATGAACTCGCGCAGAGAAGTGATATCGACAGCGTTCTCAGCCGGATTTCGATGACCACCAACCTGGAAGCAGCCTGTGGCGACGCGGCTCTCGTGCTGGAAACCATTGTCGAAGATTTGTCGATCAAGCAGGATCTGTTTGCAAAACTGGACCGGATTTGCGAACCCGCTACCATCCTCTGCAGCAATACATCTGTTCTCAGCATCACTGAAATCGCATCGAAGAGTATTCGCAAAGAACGTATCATCGGTACACATTTCTATCAGCCACCACATCTGGTTCCCTTGGTTGAGGTGACTCGCACGCAGGCATCTCTGGACGGCCACGTGGACGAAGTCTTCCGTCTTCTGGCTGAGTGCGGAAAAGCGCCCGTGCGTGTATTGAAGGATATCCCAGGATTTATCGCGAACCGCATGCAGCATGCACTCTGGCGCGAGGCATTCGCACTGATTGACGAAGGAGTCTGCGACGCGGAAACAATCGATGTTGCCGTATCGAACAGTTTTGGAATGCGCCTCCCGGTCCTTGGCCCGGTCGCAAATGCGGATCTTGTCGGTCTCGATCTGACCAACAGTATCCATACTTACATTCTTCCGAAACTGAACGTGTCAACTACGCCGGCGTCGACATTACGCGGCCATCTCAGCCGGGGTGAACTTGGATTTAAGACCAGAAAGGGCTTCCGTGAATGGACCGATGAGTCGATGACCGCGACGAAAGATCAGCTGTCCACTTTTCTGCTGGAAGTTCTTCGGCTCAGAAACCGCTGGGCAAAAAACGACTCCGGTTCATAGTTATGAATTTCATCCGGACAATCGACGAACCATTGTTGACAGAGAGCGGTTCTGTCAGGGATACGCGCCCGGAACGCGGATAAAGGACAGGTATGGAATTTCTTGTTCAGATAGAAATTATTGGCTCGATCGGAAGTGATGAGGCGAGTGAACGGATACTGCGAGAGCAGGAAAAAATAAGAGCGGCGGAGCTTGCCCGCGCGGGCATTTTGCTCCGTCTCTGGAGGATTCCCGGTCAGCGAGCTAATTGGGGCATCTGGAATGCCAAAGGCGCGAGCGAACTTGACGAGGCGCTTGCTTCATTACCGCTTTTTCCGTATATGAAGATCACAGTCCACCCGCTCGCGGTGCATCCCAATGATCCCGCGCTGCCCCTTAGTCATTGTCATTAGGCTCCTGTATGCGTTTCAGTTGGTGGAAATATCGTTCGCTGTTCAAAGCCACCAATTCGAAAGAAAATAAATGAAAATTACTGAGATAAGAATTGCCGAATGCAGGCTACCGTTACCCCGGCCAATCCGCCTTGGACCGGTGGAGATTCGTACACGCGACTTTGTTGCGATACGTATCCATACCGATGGCGGAATCATGGGCGATGCACTCGGCTATCCGCGCGGGACGGCGTTATTTGAATCTCTCAAACGCATGGCCGTTGTAATTCTTGGAAAAGACACTATTGATCGACGTGCGATTGTTTATGATTTTCTCCAGAATTTTGTGAATGGTCGGCCGACGTACATGAAGGCCGCGAGTCTCACCGATATCGCGCTTTGGGATATTGCCGCGAAGGAGGTCCGCCAGCCGGTCTTCCGAATGCTCGGGGCGCTGCGATCAAAGGTACCGGTCATGGTTGTAGCCGGCTACTATCTGGACCAGCGCACTATCGAGGATATCGGGCAGGAAGTTGCGGGCCTCGTTGAACAGGGTTTTGAACGAATCAAAATCATGATCCTGGGCAACGATCTGGCCTTCGACGAGCGCTTTGTAAACGCGATGTATAAAATCGCAGGCCCGCGTCTCTGCGTGGATGCACATTGGTCATGGAATTCGGTGACAGAAGCGTACCATACCTGCAGACGCATTGATGATCTCGGTCTTCGATTTATTGAAGATCCATTCGGCCCATATCGCGCTAAGCAGACGGCAGAACTGCAAGCCCTGCTTAGGACTCCGACAGCTTGCGGAGAAGACACGCCAGACCCGGTTACGCTCTTTGAACTGGCCAGAACAACGCCCATCCTGCGCCTTGATGCCACCGTCTGCGGCGGAATCACACACGCAATCGCAGTTGCGGAAGCAACGGGGCTGGTTGGTCACAGCGTTCTTCCGCATGTGTTTATACCAGTCCATGCACAGCTGGCGGGTGCGATCAGCTCTATTGAGGCTGTTGAGTTGATTCAGAAAGAAATTGGCGCTTGCCCCATGTTTGAGCTCTTGAGACGAGACCCGACCATCGAGAATGGCACGCTGACCATTGACGAAGAGCCGGGTGCCGGATTCGATCTTAACTGGGAGATGGTGGAAAAATTTGCAGTGCAGACTCAGCAATATTGCTGAGCAATCCGTGCTTTGCCCATCAGAGTCAAAATATGTCTCGACCTGGAAGAAGATAAGCAACTATCCGGTTTGTGGGTCGCGAGACTCCAGAAATCCGGGAACGTCAGTCGCGTCGCCGCCCACCCCGACAATGATGTGATTGCCAACGCCTACTCAACTTCCTGCACCTTGACGATGAAGTATTGGAACGTGTCTCCCTTGGTCAGCAACAACTGGTGAGGAATGTTAGCTGGTATGTGGACAATATCGCCCTTCTTCAGCTTGGTTTCCTTACCATCCTGTATTGAGTCGCCACGCACTTCGCCCGGCGCGGTGGATTTGCCGTTGACCATTTTCCCACCGCTGACTAGCGTTGCTTTGCCATCGACTACTACGTAAAAGTCCGCGAACTTTTCGTGTAGTTCGGCCTTTCCGCTTTGCGTGCGAAACGCCAGCATCGAGTAGTCGGTGGAATATTTCTTGATCGTCTGCGTGGCCGTTCCGGAAGCGTCGGCCTTCTCCTTGAGCTTCTTTTCCATGCCCATCAACTCATCCTGTGTGTACACGTCCGGCGTCGCTGCCGCGCCCGAGCCAGCATCTTGCGCCAGAGAAACTCGCCCTGGAGCAGTCACCATGCCGATCGTCAACAAGATCAAGGGGATTGCCCGGCTCATCTGTTCGCATCTCATTCGATCTGTACCTTGTTCTTTCCTGCCGCAATACGGCATTGGTGTGAAAAGCAGTTTAGGCTTTCGCCGCCGCCCGGGTTCGAGCAATAACGTCGAGATACGCGCGGGCGGCGATGGTGATGACCTCAGGCTTGCCCTTCGCGAGCGCAGCGACGTTGACCAGGTCCGCGCCCACGCCCAGGGCCGAGGCGCCGGCTTCAAGAAAGCTGGCGGCGGTCTCAAGCGTTACCCCGCCGGTAGGCACCAACCGCAAATAGGGAAACGGGGCTTTCAAAGATTTCAAGTAGCTTGCCCCTCCCATCGCTGAGCAGGGAAATACCTTGACGAAATCCGCCCCAGCCCGCCAGGCAGTGATCACTTCAGTGGGCGTCAGTGCACCGGGCAATGAGACTTTGCCCCGCGCCTTGGTCTCCTTGATCACGTCCATGTGTAGGCTTGGACTCACCACAAACTCGGCGCCGGCTTCGATGGTGGCGGCACACTCCTCGCCATCCGTTACGGTTCCCGACCCCAGCAGCAGCTTACTGCCGTAGACACGTTTCAACTCCCGCAGTACATCGATCGCACCAGGCACAGTCATGGTGACTTCTATGACCGTGATTCCCCCGGCGACCATCGCCTCGACCACGCCCATGGCTTCGCTCGCTGAGCGGGCTCGCAAAACAGGAATGATTCCTGCTTCCTCCAGTTGCTGCTGCACTTCCTTCGACATTCTCGTTTCCTTTGATCCCGTTAACGGGCAATACGCGCGGACCCACCCAGCATCACGCGCTCCACTTCTGCGCGCGTCGCCATGCTGGTGTCCCCTGGGGTAGTCATGGCGAGCGCTCCGTGGGCCACTCCGCAGGCAACGGCCCACGCCGCAGGTTTTCCAATGAGCATTCCATAGACCAGGCCGGAGGCAAATGAGTCTCCACCGCCTACCCGGTCCAGGATGTCGATATCGCGTTGCGGCACGTACAGGATCTCATTCTTGTAAATCGCCATGGCGCCCCAGGCATTTCGCGAAGCCGTTTGCGCCGTGCGCAGCGTCGTGGCCACCAGCTTCAGATTGGGGTACGAAGCGGCGACTTCGCGCAGCATGGTCTCGTAGCTGGCGACCGGCAACTCATCGAAATCCTCTTTCACGCCTTCGAGCTTGATCCCCAGCATGGCCGAGAAGTCTTCCTCGTTGCCAAAGAGAACGTCCAGCTTGCTCACCAGCGCTCGATTCACCTCTTGCGCTTTCGCCTTGCCGCCAATGGACTTCCAGAGAGACTCGCGATAGTTCAGATCAAACGAAGTAATCGTCCCATACTTGCGCGCTGTATCCAGTGCCTCGACGGCAACCTCCGGCGTCGACGGCGAGAGCGCCGCGAAAATGCCTCCCGTATGCAGCCAGCGGGCGCCATTGCCCGGCCCCAGGATAGCTTCCCAATCAAAGTCGCCACGCTTAACCTGGGAGATGGCGGTGTTGCCGCGGTCAGAGCAGCCGACGGCGGCGCGCACTCCATAACCGCGCTCAGTAAAGTTGAGGCCATTGCGCACCGTGCGCCCAATGCCGTCGTAGGGAACCCAGCGAATCAGCGACGTATCGACTCCGCCCTGCAGGATAAAATCCTCCACCAGTCTGCCGATGGGATTGTCAGCAAACGCGGTCGCGATCGCGGAACGCATGCCGAAACAGCGGCGCAACCCACGCGCCACGTTGTACTCTCCCCCGCCCTCCCAGGCCTGAAATTGCCGTGCGGTATGGATTCTGCCTTCGCCCGGATCGAGACGCAGCATGACCTCCCCTAAGCTCACGCAGTCCCAACGGCTGGTCTCTGCGCCCTTGATCGATAACTCTTCCATTGGCCTCTTTCCTTATTCGCGTTGATTCGCTCGCGCCTATCGCGCGAGCGGTATGAATCCGAGGTCGTGTTGAATTCCCCTGACACAAGTCATCAGCTTACCGGCGATGGAGGGAATCTTTTGCATGGTCACGCGAAATGAGGGGCCTGAGATGCTCACCGCGGCGACGGCCTCGCCGCGCCCATCGAGGATAGCCATTCCGGCGCAACGCACGCCCTCTTCCCGCTCTTCGTCGTCGACTGCGTATCCGCGGCGGCTGGTGCGATCAAGCTCTTTCAGCAACGCTCCCCGGCTGGTCATGGTTCGCCGGGTAAACCTTTCCAACTGCAGAGCCTGCAACATCTCCTCCACTCGTGGCCGCGCCATGGTTGCCAGGATCGCCTTGCCCACGGCGGTGCAGTGGATGGGGCTGCTCGCTCCCACCCGGGAGATCATGCGGATCGTGCGCTCCGGCTCCTGCTTGTCGATATACACCATGTGCGTTTTTTCAAGGATGCATAGGTGGGCGGTCTCCTCGACCTCGGCGACCAGCGTCTTCAAATGGAGTTGGGCGCGGTCCCGCAGATCGTACTGCTCGATGGCGCGGCTGCCAAAGTCGCACAATCGCAAGCCGAGGCGAAACTTGCCCGCGGGCGTGCGCTCCACGATGCGATGGCGTTCCAGCACCATGAGGAAGCGATGCGCGGTGCTCTTGTGCAGAGCGAGAGCCGCGGCAATTTCGGCCAGACCCATCGGGGCAGAACCGGCGGAGAGCAAGTCCAGCATCGCAAAGGCGCGATCAAGCGCCTGCAATTTGTAAACGTCGCTTCCCCGTACCGCATTATGAGATGCCATGCCGTTTATTGAAAAACAAAACCAGCGGGCATTCTGGCGTCCCGCTACTGTTTTGTCAAGATGTCCTGCGAGTTTCGAGACGGCCGCGCAAGATGATAGGCAGGAGAAGGGTGTAGGTCGCTTTAATTTTTAGGTCAGCAGATCCTGATCAGGCCTTCATCCACCAATTGCGTCAGCAACTGGAGCACATCACGCTCGATAACGCCGGGGGGAGCGTCGTAGCGCCCGCTGAATTCTGCGACCAGGTCCGCTACCCGGACCGGCGATACCAGCTTGCTCCAGATTTCACTGCCGATTCCGCCGAGTCCGTAACAGCGACTGCGCTCCAGGCTCATGAGCACCGTCTCACCGGCTACGTCCGCAATCACCGGATTGGGCGTGTGACAAACGATCGATGTGAGGTTTAAATCCGCCATGACTAATGCACAAAGTGTCACACGCTGGCAGGCGGCGGCGCTACTTTCCCTCGCAAATTGCCTTATTTAAGTCGTCTGCTCATAATCTGTGTGTATGAAGCCCAATTCTGTCCGGACCTCGATCGACCTGCCTTGCGACCTTCACCGCCGCGTCCATGAGGCCGCTGCGCGAAAGGGCTGCTCCGCACGAAAGCTCATCCTTGCCGGGATCGAGCGCGCCGTGGAAGAGGCCAAATTGACCCGCCCCAGCCGGCGACTCAGTCTCGATCCGCCGCTGATCCGCCCTGCGGGGCGGCGCATCCGCGTCACCAACGAACAGGCTTATGAACTCATTGAGCTTCCCTGACATCAACGTTTGGCTTGCCGTAGCGGCACCCGAACATGTGGATACCCCAATTGCAAGGCGATGGTGGGAACAGGAAACCGGGATCATCGCGTTCTCTCGTCTCACGCAGCTTGGCTTCCTGCGTCTTATGACGACGGCCGCGGTAACGGCAAGCCGCTGACGATCACCGCAGCATGGCGAATCTGTGACCGCTTGTACGAAGACGACCGTGTGACGTTTGTCTCGGAACCGCCAGAGGTGGAGAAGCGGTTTCGCGAGAAGGCATCGGGGCGAACGGCATCTCCCAAGGTTTGGGCCGATGCATGGCTGCTCGCGCTTGCGCAGGCGAGTGAGGGGGTTCTGGTCACGTTTGACAAAGCGCTTGCTTCGCGGGGCGCCTACTGCCTGCTGTCCAGGTGAGGGGAAAGCGTCGCGTGCGGGCCAGGTTCACCCAGGACTGACCCCTTTGCTTTCTACACGCAAAGCTGCACGAGGCTTCTTGGTTCCACCAACCTGCACAGGAATTCCGGGTCCGTCCTGGGGCATTCTCAGTCGCCCCCTTCGACGAGCTCAGGGCAGTCTCTGCGGGACTGGTCTCGGTGGGAATGATACCCAGGACTAACGTCCTGCGCTATTCTCAGCCAAAGCTGTCCAACTCAGGAGCCAAGCCGTAGTGGACCTGCGTTCTCGCAACCGACATCCGGCCCACCATGCCGGTTCCCATGTTGACAATCTGCAGGCCGGCCTGCCTCTGCTATCGTTTGAGGCATGCCGGCCCCCCGCAGCGATTCCCCTGCCAGCCCCCACGGGCAGAGGACCCTCGCCGCGCTCTCCGCGGATCAATTGGCCGCCTCCAAACGCCCCATCCTGGAATATGTTTCCAGCCTGATCCGGATTGCGCGCTGGCAGCTGTTGGCCGCCGTGCTCATCATGACCTTTACCTCCCTGACAGAAGGCTTGGGCGTAGCCCTGCTCTTCCCCATCCTGCAGGTAGCCGGTTTCAACCTGGCCAACCAAGGGCATGTTGGGCACTACACCGGCGAAGTGCGCGCCCTTCTGGTGCGAAGCGGATTAGCTCCATCACTGTGGCTGGCCACCCTGCTGCTGATCTTCATGCTGCTCATGGCGCTGCGGTCGCTGTTCAGCCGGATGCAGTCGGTGCTCACCTTCCGCACCGTGCTCACCTATGAACTGGCCCTCAGCAGGCGGCTCTACCAGGCCATCATCCACGCCGATTGGCTATTCCTGGTGCGCCGCCGCTCCTCCGACTTTACTCACGCGCTTACCGCCGAGTTGGCCCGGGTGGCGACCTGCACCTACCTGCTCATCGGCACCATGTCCAATGCCATTCTCGCCCTGGTTTATATTGCCCTGGCGCTGAAACTTTCCGCAGGAATGACCTCCCTGGTGCTGGCCACCGGGGCGGTTCTGCTTCTCGTCTCGCGCCGCTGGATGCGCGCCGTCCACGCCAGCGGGACCGCCGTCTCCGAAAGCGTGAGCGAAGTGTACGCATCGGCAACGGAACACCTGCAGAATCTCAAAGCAATGAAGTTCTATGACGCGCAGAACAGCGATTTGGCGATGTTTTCCTCGCTCCAGTCCTCGGCCCTGCAACAAAGCCTGCAGAGCACCAGGAGCCAGGCAGCTGCCGCCTTTTGGTTCGAAGCCGGATCGCTCATGGTGCTGGGCGGGATCATCTTCGCCTCCCTGCAAGTACTCAACGTGGCCCCGGCGTCCATTCTTCTGTTGCTGGCGATCTTTACCCGCCTCATCCCCCGGCTGGCTGCAGGCCAAAACCAGTTGCAGGCCTTCCTCAGCGAGCTCCCAGCCTTTGAAAACCTGATGGGGATCTACCGTGAATGCGTGGCCAACGCTGAAGTTCCAGGCGCGGCCGGTCCGGGGCTTTCCCTGGCCCACGAAATCCGTTTGGAGCGGGTTGGGTTTCGCTACGACGCGCAGCGTCCCATGGTGCTGGCGGATCTGTCGCTGACCATCGCCGCGGGCAAGGTCACCGCCATCGTTGGCTCTTCCGGTGCGGGAAAAAGCACGGTCGCCGACCTGGTCAACGGCCTGCTCTCCCCCCTCACTGGGCGGGTTCTGGTCGACGGCGCCGAACTCACGGCGCAGACCGCGCGCGCCTGGCGCCGCCACGTCGGCTACGTCGCCCAGGACACCGTGCTCTTTCACGACACCGTGCGGGCGAACCTGCGCTGGGCCAAGCCGGAAGCCTCCGAAGAGGAGATGAGAGAGAGTCTCAGCCTGGCCGCCGCCGAATTCGTCTTTACATTACCGCAGGGGTTGGATACGACCGTGGGCGACCGCGGAATGCTTTTGTCCCATGGGCAACGGCAGCGAATCGCCCTGGCGCGCGCCCTGCTGCGCAAGCCCGGGCTGCTCATTCTTGATGAGGCGACCAACAGTCTCGATCTTGACAACGAGAAACGGATCCTGGACGCAATCGAACACCTGCAAGGCCGGACGACGGTTCTGTTGATCGCCCATCGCGTTTCCGCCATCCAGCGCGCAGAGATGATTTACGTCATAGACAACGGAAGCGTGGCCGAGTTGGGCGACTGGCAGAGCCTCAGCCGCAGGCCTTCCCATCGCGTAGGCTCGCTCTTCCGGCTACAGGATGTGCTCGCCTGAGCAACACCGCTCTCCAACCACGCTATCTGGGATCGCTCCAACCGCCAACCGATTCAATGAGCTTGCCGGCCTCCGCAGGTCCCCAGCTACCGGGCTGATACGGAATTACCTTCGAGCCATCCAGAATCGGGTCCACAATGCGCCATGCTTCCTCCACGTAATCCTCGCGAGCAAACCAGGTCTGGTTTCCGGCCATGGCATCGCCCAGCAGTTCCTCGTACGGCAGCATGTTGTCATTCCCGCATTCCTGGTCGGCGACCAGCTCGATAGGGCATCCTCGCAATTGGTCCCCCGCGGTTTTGATCGAGGCCCCAATCGCGATCACCGGATCGCCGCTAATTCTGAAGCGCACATAATTGGGTGGCGGAGGTTCCATGGCAAAGATCGCGCAGGCCGGCCGCAATTTAGCCACTACCTCGGTCTCCGTCTTGGGCAGGCACTTGCCCGCCCGGATGAAGAACGGCACCCCTCTCCAACGCCAGGAATTGATCGCCAGCCGCAGCGCCACATAAGTCTCTGTCTTCGAGCCCTTCTTGACTCCGGGGGTGTCGAGGTAACCGTTATATTGACCGCGCACCACATTCTCGTCCGTCAACGCCTGAACACTCTTCAGCACCTTCACCCGTTCGTCGCGCAAACTCTCGATGCTGAGGGTCGGCGGAGGCTCCATGGCAATGTTGCTGAGGACCTGCAGCAAATGGTTTTGCACCACATCGCGCACGGTTCCCACCGCATCGTAAAAGCTTCCTCTATCCAGAACGTCGAACTGCTCCGCCATCGTGATCTGAACGCTTTCCACGTAGAGGTTGTTCCAGATCGGCTCCAGGAAGGTGTTGGCGAAGCGAAAGAAGATCACATTCTGTACCGTATTCTTGCCCAGGTAGTGATCGATACGAAAGACATCTTGTTCGGCAAATACTTCATGAACTATTTTGTTGAGTGCTACGGCGGAAGCCAAGTCGTTCCCAAAAGGTTTTTCAATTACCACCCGGGCGCCCTGGGACGCACCCGATATCTTCAACTGGGTGAGAACATGGCCGAAGAGTACCGGTGGAATGGCCAGATAGTGGATCGGGTTTTTTGCCGCTCCTAGTTCTTTGCGGACATTGGCAAAGGTCTGTGGATCGTTGTAGTCCCCGTCAACATAGCGCAGCTTGTCCAGCAGGATCGGAAAGCCGGCCGGATCGACACCTCCATGTTTTTCGACGCTGTCCTGGGCTCGCTGCTTGAACTGCTCAAGGTTCCATCCGGCCTTGGCAACGCCAATCACCGGGCCTGTCAGTTTGCCTCGTTTCGCCAATTTTTGCAGGGAGGGAAAGATCTGTTTGTAAGCAAGGTCGCCGGTGGCGCCAAAGAAAACCAGAGCGTCAGAATACGGTTCCATTCAACTACTCTACCGCCTTCTCCCAATCGAACGCACCCCTCGAAGGGGGCGGCTGGAAATCACCTGTTTTGCGGTTCAGGGGTGCGGCGGCAAAAGGCCCTATCGAACTTTGCCGCCGCAAAGGTGGTTACGAAGCTGTTACTACTGGGTACGCACACGCACACGCAAAAGCCTGTATGGTTTGCCCAAACGGTGGTTTTCTGCAGATGGTTCATCTGGTTCCTCGGGGGAGGGCTCCAGGCGACGGTCTGGGAAGATCACCGTTTGCACCTAGCGGATCGTCAAATGACTCGCAAGAGTAACAGAATGATCACGATTAGAATGATCAGGCTGATGCCGCCACCGCCGTAGTAACCAAGTCCCGGCCCCAGACGATAGCCACCAAATCCGAAAACCAACAGCAAAATAATGAGAACAATCAGCATACTTTCTCCTTCGCGGCGAGGAATCCGCGTTCCACGTCGTGATAACCGCGTTGCGTTTAGAGGCTGACTGCATGGGGATCGGGACTACCGTTGCAATACAGCCCGATTTTGCATAATCAAAGCATTTATGAAGATTCAATCTTCGCCCGTTTGGATGTCCGAGAGCCCTCAGCTTCTGGTTTAAACCCTCAGCTTGTGGTTTAAAGAAGGTCCAAAGTTGTGCCTTGGATAGGAAGCGATACTAAAATACGTGCTGACCATGCACCCGAGCTGCGGATGCAGTCGGCGATAAGGAAGGCGGACGACTGCATTGAAAGCACTAACTGCCGGAATTCCCTTGGCTTTATGGCTTCTGGCCGGCGCAGCTTATGTGCAGGCAGAGAGCGCCTCGCCGGGCTGCTCCGCCCTGCAGCAGGCGAACTACCCGAAAGCATCCATCTCCAACGGACAGGTGCAAGCCGTCGTCTACCTGCCGGATGCAAAGAATGGCTATTACCGCGCCTCTCGATTCGACTGGTCTGGGGTCATCCCCTGCTTAGCCTTTAAAGGCCACACTTACTTTGGGATCTGGTTTCCGCATTACGATCCGTTGCTGGCCGACGCCATTGCCGGCCCAGTCGAAGAATTCAGGTCGAGCGACGGCGCGCTGGACTACGGCCAGGCGAAGCCTGGCGGGCTGTTCGTAAAGCTGGGAGTCGGCGTACTGCGGAAGAAGGACGACTCGGCCTACCAATTCATGTACACCTATCCGCTGGTCGACGGTGGCAAGTGGACGGTTCACGCCCAGCCCAGCGAGGTATCTTTCCGGCAAGAGCTCCAATCGCCCATTGGCATCGCGTATGACTATGAGAAGACGGTGAAGCTCGACCGGCAGGAGCCCGTTCTCATCCTTGAGCACAGCCTGAAAAACACCGGGACCAAGACCATCGATACGGAGGTCTACGATCACGACTTCTTCATGCTGGATGGCGCTCCGAGCGGACCGGGAATGGTCGTCCGGTTTCCCTTCGCGCCCAAGGCGGAGAAATCGATGGAGCCGCTGGCCGGAACCGACGGAAAGGAAATCGTCTATCGCCAGGAGCTGCAACCGGAGCAGTACGTGGAAAGCTTTCTGACCGGCTATTCCAACTTCACCTCCGATTACGACATTACGGTCGAGGATCGAAAGACCGGAGTCGGAGTCGAGCAAACCGCCGACGTACCGATCTCCCGTTTCAACTTCTGGTCCATTCGGACCACGATTTGTCCCGAGGCATATATTCACCTGGTGATCGCGCCGGGACAAACGGCACGTTGGAACATTCGCTATCGTTTCTATGCGAAATAGAGCAGAGAACATAAGCCGATGGAGGGATGCAAGTGAGCACGGATCTCGCAGGAACAAGCGGTGGGCAGAGCAAAGTAGCGATCGTTACCGGAGCGGGCAGCGGTATTGGCCGGGCGGTCGCGTTAGAGATGGCTTCTGCCGGCTTTTCGGTAGCGTTGGCTGGGCGGCGCCTGGCGGAGCTGGAAAAAACAGCGGCCCTGGCCGGAGGCGGCCGTATGCATGTCGTATCCACAGACGTGCGTCAACCCGATTCGGTCCGCGCCTTGTTCTCGAGCACCCGGGAGAAATTCGGCCGGCTGGATGTTCTCTTTAACAACGCGGGCGTGAACACAGGAACTCCATTTGAAGATCTAAGTTACGAGCAATGGTGCGAAGTCGTGAACGTGAATCTTACCGGTTCCTTCCTGTGTGCCCAGGAAGCGTTCCGCATGATGAAGGCACAGCAGCCGCGAGGAGGGCGCATTATCAACAATGGCTCCATTTCGGCATACGTACCGCGGCCGCACTCGGCGCCCTACACGGCTACCAAACACGCTATCACCGGGCTCACCAGATCCATCTCTCTCGATGGCCGCGCGTACAACATTGCCTGCGGTCAGATCGATATCGGCAATGCGGGCAAGGAAATGACCGGGAAGCCGGGCTCTGCTTCTCTGCAAGCCGACGGAGAGATGATGGTAGAACCAAGAATGGATGCAAAGCACATTGGGGAAGCCGTTGTTTACATGGCCAGCCTGCCGTTAGACGCGAATGTTCAGTTCATGACCGTGATGGCGACGAATATGCCCTATGTCGGGCGGGGTTAAGGGTCCGCGAAGTGCGCCTACAGGAAATCTGCATAGCCTTCAATCCCCACCAGAAAGCAGGGCAATTCCTTTGTTGAAATCGCAGATAAAAACGCCGGCTCTCGTCGTCGACATGGACGCAATGGAAGCCAACCTCAAGAAGATGGCTGCCTTTTTCGCCGAGGGACCAACAAGATTGCGTCCGCACTACAAGAACCACAAGTGCGTGGCCCTTGCCCGGCGGCAATTGGCGGCCGGCGCCATAGGAATCACCTGCGCCACGCTGGGCGAGGCCGATGCATTGGCCAGGAGCGGAATCGGGGGCATCCTGCTGGCAAATGAGATCGCAGGCGCAACCGCGATCGAACGCCTTGTGCAGATTTCCCGGCTAACCGACATCATGGTGGGGGTGGACAATGAGCGCACCATCGCGGCGCTCTCCACAGCATCGGCTCGCGCCAAGGTGGCGCTCAACGTGGTAGTCGATGTGAACACGGGCATGGGCCGTTGTGGAGCGCTCCCTGGGGAGCCGGTGCTGGCGCTGGCCCAGCTTGCGGTGGCGCAGGGTCTTCACTTTCGGGGCGTGATCGGCTATGAAGGGCATTGCGTTCGCCTGGCGCCGGGGCCGGACAAGGTCCAGGCGGCACAGCAGGCGATGGGTAAGCTGGTCGACTCGGCAAATCTCATCCGCGCACACGGCCTCGCGGTGGAGATTGTGAGTGCCGGCGGAACCGGAACCTATTCCATCTCCGGCAGGTTTCCCGGGGTCACTGAGATCCAGGGAGGATCGTATCTGCTGTGGGATACCGACTACCAAACCGTATGCCCAGACTTCGACCTGGCGCTGAGTGTGTTGGGGACCGTGATCAGCAGGAGCGGCAACGAGCGCCTGATTCTCGACATTGGCCTGAAGGAGATCAGCGGCGAACGGGGCGTTCCCGTGCTAAAGAATGCCGAGGGTGCGCGTCTGCGCAGGCTGAACGCCGAGCATGCCATCGTTGATATCGTCGATCCCAATTTTCCCGCCCAGGTAGGCGACCAGCTGGAGATTTGGGCCCACTACAGCGATGCCACGGTGAATCTGCATCGCCATATGTTCGGCCTGCGCGCGGGACGAGTGGAGGAGACATTCCTCCTCGAGAGTTGAGCCGCCGATGCATGCGTTGCCCGATTTTCTCCCCGATTTTCTCGAAGATGCTATCGACCTGCACGTGCACAGTGCTCCCGACGTCGACGTGCGGCGATTCAACGACCTGGATCTCGCCCGCGAGGCGGAGCGCGCCGGCATGAGCGCCATCCTTATTAAGTCTCATCAGAACTCCACAGTGGAGCGCGCGTGGCTGGTATCCAAGGTGGTCACCGGCATCCAGGTCTTCGGCGGGTTGGTTTTGAACGAGACGGTGGGCGGGTTGAATGTAGCCGCCGTGAAGCTTGCGCTCGCCATGGGCGCGAAGGAAATCTGGATGCCCACTCGATCCGCCCTGAATCACCGTTCGTATCACGGCGAGTCTGGAGGCATTACCGTTCTTGATGCAAGCGGCGCCCTGGTTCCAACAGCACAAGCCATTCTGGAAGCGGTGGCGCAGACCGATTGCATCCTTAGTACGGGGCACCTGAGTCCGCGCGAGGCGGTTGTGCTGATCCACCAGGCGCGTCAATGCGGGGTGCGAAAAGTGTTAGTAACTCATCCGGAGTGGGCGCCCACCTTCTATCCTTTCGAACAGCAAAAAGAACTGGCGGCGCTGGGCCACGTGTGGTTCGAACGGTGCTTTGTTTCTACCACTCATCTTTGCGGATGCGTGCCCTTCCAGGTCATTGAACAAGCGATTATCGAAGCCGGCGTGGAGACGACCATTCTCTCCACCGACCTCGGCCAACCACAAACGCCTCCGCCGGCGGAGGGCTTGCGGCTCTACGCGGAGCGGTTGCGCAGTACAGGCTTTTCCGTCGATCACATCCGCCAGATGATGTGCACCAATCCGGCTCACCTTCTATCCGCAAAGCAAGTGGGAGCCCTTTGAAGGTACTCAAGGGCGCCTTGATCGGGTGCGGGTTCTTCTCCCAGCATCACCAGGCGGCGTGGCTCCGCATACCAAATGCCGAAATCGTAGCCGCCTGCGATCTATCGATTGAAAAAGCCCGGGCCGCGGCCCCGCGAGCTTACACCTCCGCGGAAGAAATGCTGAAAGTGGAAGAGCTGGACTTTGCCGATATCGCCACTCGTTCGACCACGCATCTGGAGCTCCTCTCCATGGCGGCTGAGCGAGGACTCGCAATCATCTGTCAAAAGCCCATGGCGTCCGACTGGGAAACCGCTCGCCGCATGGTCGAGATCTCTGAAAGCTATGGCGTCCCGGTCATGATTCACGACAACTGGCGGTGGCAATCCTGGTACCGCGCTGCCGGCGCAATCATTGCCCGGGGCGATATTGGAACTCCGCAAGCTTATGGATTCCGCACCCGGGTCAGCCATGGTTCAGGCGATGAGCCGTATCCGAAACAGGCGTATTTTCGTCAACTCCAGCGTTTCATGATCGATGAGGTCCTGGTGCACCACATCGACACAGCGCGTTTCCTGTTCGGAGATATTGCTTCCGTCTATGCGGAGGGCTCACGACGGAACCCGCACATCGCCGGCGAGGACCACGTGATCCTGACGCTGCGGCACGCAAACAGCGCAATGGGATGGGTTGAGGGTCACAGCTTTACGAAAAGCGACGACCAGGGGTCAACCCTTGACGAGGCTACGTTTGAAGGAGATGAAGGCTCGATCCGGATCAACAGCCGGGGCGAAATCTGGCGCGGAGACGAGAGAATCTGGCGGGATTCCGGACCCGGATACCGTGGAGACAGCGTTTATGCCACCCAGGTCCACTTCATCGAATGTCTGCAGACTGGGCGTCCGTTTGAAACCGGGGCCCGTGACTACCTGGAGAAGACGTTTGCGGTGGTCGAAGCGGCCTATGCGAGTATGGCTGCCCATCGAGCTGTCGAAGTGGCCGAGATTCTTGGTCGTTGAATCCTGCTTATGACTCGGATTCCGCATCTTCGCTGGTGGATCGCCGGCCTTCTGGCTTGCGCCACTGCACTTAGCTATCTCGACCGGCAGAGTTTTCCCGTCGCCAGTATCGAGATTCAAAAGCATATTGCGCTTTCCGATCAGCAATACTCAGTGCTCCAGATGCTATTTCTTCTTGCCTACTCGGTGATGTATGCAGGTGGAGGCAAGATCGCAGATTGGCTGGGAACCCGTAATGGCTACTCGATCCTCATCGTATTTTGGTCCGTGGCCACCGGTTTGCACGGCTTGGCGAGCACTGTCTTCGGCTTGGGGATCGCGCGGTTTCTGTTGGGTCTGGGAGAAGGCGGCGGATTTCCCTGCTCGGCAAAGGCTATCTCTGAATGGTTCCCGCCCGAAGACCGGGCTTTCGCCTTCGGCATCGTCAACACGGGTTCGAGTGTAGGAGCTGTGGTTGCGCCTCCTCTCATCGCGCTGATCGTCCTGACTCTTAACTGGCGGTGGATCTTTTTTTTGACCAGTGCGGCGGGCCTCATCTGGGCGCTGGTCTGGTGGCTCTTCTACAATCCTCCGGCGAAAGAAAGATTCATCACCCCTGAGGAGCTCGAACATATTCAGCAGTCGCTGGCTCGTGCTGGCGTCGCCGATGCGGCCGCTGCGAAGGACCGTATCTCTTGGATTGATCTATTCAAATACCGGCAAGTGTGGGTTCTGCTCGCGGCGAAATTTCTCACCGATGCGGTATGGTTCTTCTTCATCTTCTGGCTGCCCAAGTATCTCGGCGACGTGCGGCATCTGAACATAAAGCAAATTGGTTACTACGCCTGGATCCCCTATGCCCTGGCCGGCGCTGGAAGCTTTACCGGAGGCTGGCTAAGCAGCC
The DNA here is from genome assembly GCA_963711525.1 of uncultured Acidobacteriaceae bacterium. Classification (GTDB taxonomy): domain Bacteria; phylum Acidobacteriota; class Terriglobia; order Terriglobales; family Acidobacteriaceae; genus PALSA-350. The sequence goes on from CAVQEO010000010.1 coordinate 38,694, forward strand.
TGCTGGTCCGGCGCCACTTGACTGTGAATCTGTCGCGCAAGATATGCCTGGGATTGAGCGCCGCGATGATGCCGATATCGCTCCTGATCGCGAAATCTCCTCTAGGCTGGGCTCTCGCTATCTTCAGCATGGCTCTCTTCGCGCACCAGTTTTGGTCCACGATTCTGCAGACTCTCTCCGCCGATATCTTTCCTTCCGCGGTTGTCGGTTCGGTCGCCGGGCTTATGGGCGCAGTAGGCTCCTTCGGAGCCATGCTCTTCGATCTCATGGTGGGCTCGGTTCTCACGCATACCCATAGTTATTCGCTGGTGCTGATCTCCGCGGGCTTATTGCATCCCATCGCATTTCTGCTCATTTTGTTTTTGATTCCCAGGATCGAGCCTGTCGGAGCTCTGCTTACCAGCGGCTCCTGGGAGTGATGAAGCAGGTATGCGGTGTAGCGGATTTCACTCCAGGCGCGATCGCCGATGGGATATCTGGGAAAGAGTGGCCGGTTGGCCGGGGTGAACTTGATCCGAACCCAAATCGCTTTTCTGCCTGGCGTAAGCTCGCGCGAGACGAGAAACTCGTCGTCACTAATTCTGCGATTGGACATACTTGCCCAAATTAGCTTTTCGCGGATCGGCCGATCTGGACAAGGTGAACCGCCGCCCTGGCATGGGTAGAGGTGGATGGACAGAGACGCAAAGCTCTCAATCGCCTACTGGAAAAAGCCTATTTGGACAAGTGTGACTGAGAATGACCCAGGACGTCAGTCCCATAAGCGCTAACTTAAGGGTGTTTTTTGTCAAACTCCCACAGAATCGTCATCCTGCCTGCCCCGGCCTGCCGTGGGAGCGGAGCGCCTCACAGATTGATCGCGTGACACAGTGCTTATAGCGCGGAGTCGAAGAGCCTGTCCCGAGAGTAGCCGAGGGAACCTCGGCGGTGCCTATTTAACCCATGCTGTTCGGAGTTTCCAACCACCGAAGCCGACAATAGGATCTGCTGCGATACGCACTTGATGGTCACGGATATATCTTTTCATGCACTGTAATCATCTTCCATTCCCAGGTCTGTGCAAGGTCTTTGAACTCGGGATTGATCGTGCGAATGAGGTTGAGCTTCTTTGCGCGCCGCCAGCCTTTGAGTTGCTTTTCCCTGGCGATGGCTGTGCGATATTTTGAGTTTAACGCGAAACAGCGTTGGGCTCTCGAGGTCAAGCGTTCTCTTGGAAGTCCCGCTCCCAGCAAGGGGTTCTATATAGGCTGTGCCGATATTAAGGCGACCAGGCAGATCGTTCTATATCCAGGCGATGAAAAATTCAAGCTGGATGCACGGACAGAAGTGATGCCCTTGCGGGCATTCACGGGTGAGGTGATGGCGGAGCAAGCACCATGAATCTGACACCGGATCGTACAAAGCTCTTGCCCATAAACAGGTATGCTGTCGAATGCTGTCGCTCGACACACGACCGGCCGCCAGGGCGACTGATCCGTTCATGACTGCCTCACAGCGTTCTCAAGAAGGTGATCAACTCCTCCTTCTGCGCGGCGCTCAAGTCTCTAAAGCCTTGAGCGGCGTCGTGTGCTTCACCATCGTGACGCTCGATTGCGTTGTAAAGAGACAGCGATCCGAGGTCGTGCATGAAGCGGGCCTTCATGCGCAAACCCCAGAGCGGCGCAGTCCTTAATTTGTTCGCGGTGTCTTGCGGCCCAACCTGGACGATTCCATCTCCAGTTCCGATGTCATGCAACAAGAAGTCGCTAAAAGGATGAATTATTTTGTCGCCCAGAGCTTCTGGAACCGTAAACATGCCGCCATCGATAACCGTCCCAACGGGAGCCGTGGTAATGGCTTCCATGTGGCAGACGTTACAACCAAGCCGCCCGAAGAGTCGTTGGCCTGACAAAGCTGCGGGTGTTGCGGCCAGCGTGGTGTCGCGCGGCGGAACCATCGTTCCACGCACAAACTGAGCAAAGTGGTCGATGTCCGCCAAGCCGAGGTCATCTGGCTGATCGTTAATGCCCGTCGTGGTGTTAAGAACTTGAGTAACCTCAGTGGGCCGCAACCGGTTAGTGATCCCCATCTCATTGAGATAGGCATCGGCAATAAAGGAGAGCAGGCTGCTGTGCTGGTCCTTCCAACCGAAGCGTCCGACACGGGTCTGTCCAGGGGCCTCGAAAATCGGAGCCTCCACAACTTCCCCATGAACTCTCCCTCCACTCAATCCCGGTTGTTCCGCGGCGATTGCGATCAGAGTATTGTCGTCAATGGCTTCCACAAATCCATCCCCCAGCGTGTTGAGGACAGCACGCAATGTGCGGATGTTTTCCGTCGCAGGTATGGTCTCCTGGGCTTGCGGACCGATCGCGCGATCATCGACGATGGACCTGCCGGTAATCGTGTTTTTGCCGTCGTTGATTAAGATGGTAGGGTTCACGAAGTTGCCATTGGCATCGTTGTGCCCTACTCGGAGCTCAGTGATCTGGCTGGCTGCCCCACTATTCGGATTCTGATGGCAATTGACGCAGGAAGTTGCGTTATATACAGGTCCAAGACCATCCGCGACGGTTTCGTTTTCTTCATAGACCTGCTGATCCCGAGCAAAGGTGTCTCCGGGTGGTTCAACGAGTCCATTGTTGATGCTTGCCGCACTGTTAAAACTGGGCGTGTTAAACCCAGCCGGCGCTTCAGTGGCTGAGTTGGCTCCGATTCCAACGAGTCCTGTACCCAACGCGGCCAATGCCGCGAACAGGCTAGTACAGAAGAGAACCTTCCTCCGAGGGGGCATGAGCATGAGCGTTCCTCCAAAAGATACGAGTCGCTTACGCGCGTGCTAAACGTAAGCTGGCTGATCGGTTGATCTCACATCCTCACAACCGTGGTAGAACATGGGGTGAAGTGAGAAGTCCCGTACATTTCCAAACTGGTTTGCGGAAGAATTATTTCCACACGGCGGAGAAAAAATGCCCGGAGGGCGAATGCCGGCGCTCGACAGCATCAACCCTCAACCCGCTCGAAGCGAAGGAGCATGTGATCCCCGATCGTCCGGAACAGAGGCAGGTGCGAAACGCCCTTATCTATTCGGCGCAGTAGGCCGAGGACTCGAGAATATTTGCGGAAGATTGGCTCCAGGAACGTTGGCGGAGCAGCTATACCGATTCCCGTGCAGGAGCGCATAAGAAAGGATGGCGAAAACGACTTCCTCACTTTCCTCAAGGCTGGGTAATGTATTTTCACGGCGCGGTTGCCTAACTTCACGGTAGCGATCGCAAAGGATCTGCGGAATGCCTTGCGAACTTTGCCATGGAAAAGAAACCAGAGCGTTTCTGAAAGGCAGAATCGAGTGGAAAGGCAAATGATAACGGGAGCGCCTAAGGTAACCATAGATGCCAAGTCGCGAGCGGTCCGGTTGAGGTCGGCAACACTATTCAGTCCAGAAAAGTTCGACAATGCTCCGTCGAACAATTGGCCAGGGCGACGCTTCGACAAGTGCTCTGTCGGCAGAAGATCAAGTTGAATTGGAGGATTCCCCGGTTGGATCATTCCTTCCGGCGTATCACAAACGACAACGGAGACGTCCAACAGGGAAAGAAACAGCACGTCTTCCTTGGTTCTGCAATTGAGCCCCAGGATTTCATCGCCGGGCAGAAAGGTGTCAGCAAGGACTTCCCAGACGGCTCCGCGCTGGGTACCGATCCTTGAGCGGGAAAAAAGGTCGTCATACTTCCCGGCAAGCCTGTCAAACGCGACGATTGTCTGGCTCTGATTATCGGAGGTGGCAGTCATGCTTTCACCTCAGAAGCGGTTGCAGCAGCGAGTTGCCTGCGGAAAAGTTTCCCTGTCCACAAGCGAGTTGAGAGACGATGGAAGAGAGATGATCGGTCATGCGCTGAATTCCTCGGACCGTGCAGCGTGTGCTATGCCGAGGCAGAGTCCAGGAGACGGAAAAGAAGAATCATCATGCGTATCCGTCATGGGGATCCTCAATAGCTGTAAACTGGGCTCCGCACAATTTATTCCACGCAAATAGGAATAATCTGACAGTACCGTGGCGACATCACCTTGATCCATTCATAGCTTGGAAGAAGGTTGATTCAATCGCGTTCTACTTTTTGAAGACCTGCGTCATAAGCTGTGTCTGAACCTGATTCAACTGCTTCAGCGTCGCCTCCAGGGCTTGCCGGTCTTCATACGAAGCTTCGCTCAGAATATCCTGGAGGCGAAAGGTGGCGCGCTGCATGAGCAATTCGGCATCTTTCAACTTTTTGCTGTCACCGACAACTCCCATATGGATCTTCTCTGCATACTGTTGCACCACTTTGAGGGTCTCCGAAGCCTGCCTCGAATCGCCGGAATTAAGCTGATGGCCGGCCAGGTCCGTCATCCTGCTGACGAGCGTGGCATAGAGAAAGCATCTGTCTCTGGGCTGGGCATGATCCGCCTTGACTTGAAGGGTGGCGAGAGCAGCTGGACTGTCTTCCAAGATCGAGGCGGAGGCAAAAGGAGAAGTCAAGGACAAGGTAGAGATGACGACGGCAGTGGCCACAAATCGCAGCTCACACTTCACGAGCATCCGGCCTCATCGAGATACAAGCTCTTCAGCCCGACGCGCGATGCACACCTTATCAGGGCGCGCAGTCGCGCAACGAGTTCTCGCGAACTGAACGGTATGGTCACGTAATCGTCGGCACCCGTCTCCAACAGAAGGACCTTCTCCGCAACCTCCGAACACGCGCTTAGAATTACCACGGGCAGACCGGGAATCAAATTCGCAATTCTCTTGCAAAGGTCACAGTCCGAAGGCCCTGGGTGCTGTAGATCGACGATCACTGCCGAGGGCCGTCTTCGGCGAAGCATCTCCAGACCAGCCAGGCCATCCGGCACGAGGTCAACCTCATATCCTTCCCAGGAGAAAAGGTCCCGCAGAAACTTCTGCAAATCGCGATTGGCCTCTATGATCAAAATGCGATCCGGGGTGGCCGGTCGCAGGTCGGACATCGGATTGTTCACGGTTACCGCCAAAGTGGTGGTTACTCTGCTTCTTTTTGCTTTCTGCCCTTGATTCACTCCTTTATCACAGCACTGCTTCATTGAAGATCTTTGCCCCTTCGTGTACCTACTGAGCTGAAAACGCAGCTTCCGCAAGGCCCGAAAGAAAGTCGTCTTGACCGAACCTTCCGAAATATTAAGAATCTCGCTCACGTTTCGCAGCGTAAGGCCCTGGAAATGCTTCAAGTCGAAAACCATGCGCTCACGCGGAGTAAGTCTCTTCAGAGCTCGCAGGATTTGCGCACTCAACTCCCTGCCTAATAGTTGTTGCTCGGGGTTATTACCTGGCCTGTCGTCCGGCAGCTGGTTCAGCATGTCGTCGTGCACCTCTATCGCGACGTTCCTTTTACGGACCCGATTCCTCCGCAGGTGATCCAGGCAGACGTTGGTGACAATGCGGTAAATCCAGGTAGCGAAGGAGCACTCGAACCGGAAGCCATCCAGCTTCTTGTAAACCCTTAGAAATGCCTCTTGATGGATGTCCTGAGCATCGCTCTCCGACCCAGTGAGACGCAACGCGAGCCGTAAAACGTCTTGATCGTAGGTTTGTACCAATTGCGCGAAAGCGGCCTCGTTGCCGCGTTGCGCCTCGCGAATCAGGGCACCATCCTGGATATAACCTATGCTCTCCATGCCATTCTCCGAGGCGTCTTAGGGTTTCCTGTAGCAGATCTTCGACTATAGGGTCAGCCAAGAGGGCGCGCCGGCTCCTCAAACGACTCCAGTGAGCGATGCTTCTGCGGCACCCACATAGCAGTAAACTGCCTGGCGTACGTTTTATTCGCGCCGCTCTGAAAATTGTCAATCAGTGGAAAATCGGTGGAATAAAACTGCAGCCGGCAAGTTCTGCACACTGAGACGCGGAGTGAACGGTCGCACAGATTCGAAATAGAGGAGCAGGGATGATCGGGATGAGGACGAGTAAGACCAGCCGCAGAAGGACTGAGTGGATTTTTTGTTTAGCATCCTGGGCGATGACAGCTTTGATTAGTTTTCAGGCGGTGCCACCGGGGGAGGCCGCCGGACCGGCAGCCGCGGGAAAGGCCGAAGTCAAAATCGCTAACTTCAGCTTCTCGCCGGCAGCACTCGAAGTGAAGGCAGGGACGCAGATCACCTGGACGAACGGAGACGACATCCCCCATACCGTGGTCAGCAACGGCCCCGCCTTTAAGTCCAAAGTGCTCGGTACCGGCGAGAAGTTCACATTTACTGTCAGCAAGCCCGGCACCTACTCCTACTCCTGTTCAATTCATCCGAATATGATCGGCAAAGTGATTGTGGAGTAGGCGGAGAACGCCACAATTGGTGAAGATCGACGTCGAGGGCGGTGAGTACGATGTCCTGCGCGGGGGACAGAGGTTTTTTGCGAAGCAGCGCCCGCTAGTCTTCGCCGAAGTCCACCACCAACAGGCTGCGGAACAAATTACCCGCTGGTTGAGTGAATACCAATCCTGCGCTCAGTGGAACATACCAAAAGAACAATTCCCCCGACATCTGTTTGCCTGGCCCAAAGAGACAGATGGAGCGGCCTGGATGCGGAGTAGCCGCTCTAGATAGGTGTCTGCGCAAATCGGAATCGGAAAAGGCTTATCAGCAAGATAGAGCGGGCGCGAAGTTCTCCTGTGAATCCGCATCGCCAGTGTCATCGTGCTCAACGGCCGTCCCTTGTACAAGCCAACCTATTCTTGCGAGCTGGCTTGTGCGTGGGCAGGCTGCGCTGGTGTTTTAAAAAGCGGCGATGGTTCTTGTAACAGCTGAATAGATATTAGGTTTGGCGCACGGCCGCATCGGCCTCTACTGCAATCTGGTTGACTACATTGAAGAACTCCTTGGATTGGCCATAGAAGAGCCCATCGGCGGTAAAGCTTGCGATCGTTGCCACGGCACCGCCGAACTTGTCGGTCAGAGGACGAATCACGGAACAGTGAGGAAGGCCGGGGCTAATGAACTCACACGGAACCGGGAAGATCAGGCTTGGCTGGACGAGTGCACCCAAGGGGCTGGCGAAAAAATTGTGAAACGTTAGCCCGCTGTCTGTGACGGGAGCAACAGGGGCTTGGACTCCATTGCCCGCAAAATCGACCCATTCCAGGAAGTGGGCAACTTCGTCGCCGCCGATCCCGAAGATGATCTCAAGAACCTCCACGCTGGAGGCTTTCTGCCCCATAGACGCGTAGAGGCTGGCGCCACCTTGCTCGATGTATCCGAAGTGGAAGGCTGCAGTGTTAGCGATCACCTGAATGTGGGCGGCGGAGCCATTGAGATCCCATCAGTGATGGGGATGGCGGTGCGGTTGTTTATGGTAACGGCTTGCGGAAACGTGGCGCCAAAGTCCGGGTTTGTTTTGCTGCGATAGCGGATGAACCAGCTGGTGTCGACATTGAGGTGCTGGAGACAGGTGAGGCGGCCGATGTTGTCTGCTCCGGTTGCCGTGCTGCCTTGCAGGGTGCGGAACTCGTCGAAGTTGACCGGGCGTTCCCCCTTGGACTCCAGGTATCCGTTGAGGAAGGTGGCGTGGCTGACCTCGTCAAGTGTGTTGCTGGTGATGTATTGCGGGCCATCGGCGTCGAGGTTCGAGAGGGCAGCCTGATAGCTGTTCAACTGTTGGTTCGGGGCTACTTCAATGGGTGGATTATCACCGATACCTCCTAGTTCCGCATACTGTGTCCAAAGATCCGATTCGATGATCTCGGCCGCAGCCAGCATACGCAGGATCGCAACATCACCTTTGGTTAGACTACTGCTTTGGCCGAATGCCGGCTTGAGACTACCTACCAAACCCGCACCCACCGTGGCTGCACTTCCAGCCAGCATTCCCGTTTTCAGAAACGACCGGCGATTCACCGGGCGATTGATCGAACCGTCTGACTTCTGCATAGCACTCCTTTAAGTTAGCTATCAGTTTCGTTTTGACTTCGCGGAGGGCAATCCTAAGTGCACTTACATTCAGCGCTCGCCGCACCGTTTACGTGATTTTCCTCTCGAGTGGTTGGCACTCCGATCGGACTGGCAGTTACATGCAGCCGCCTAATCATGAGAACTGGTAAGAGACACTTTTATTCCATGGTCGCCGCAAAAATTGGGAGGGTTTGAAATAAGCCGAGAGTTTCAGCAGGCCTGCGGTGGCGAGCTGACCCGCATAAACCGGGTGCGAGTCGACCGGGGGCCGGAACGAGAGTGGTAGTGTCGAACGACCCTATTGAACGCAAACAAGGTTCCGAGCGATACCAGTCAACGGACCCATCGAGGGCTTCAGCCAACTGGAGAGTCCCCTCCGACTTAACCATGTATTGCTCCCGGTGAACATCACCGCAGGTCTGCGCTGAGCTGACCATCCCTGCTGAGCACATCAGAAATTGAGAACTTGATCCGCTCGCCCATCCCCGGACCCGGCGCGTCGGAATAAACAGAGCGCAGCTCAGTTTTCATAGGTGCGGAACATTGCAATGTTCTGAATGATTGTTGAAACGGATGCTAAGCGCCACTCTTGCGGAATAAAAGCTCGAGCGCCGCACGGATCAGCAACGACAACTTAGAAGTTACGAGGATAACTTATGAACAAGCATACAAGAATTCTAGTCGCAATCACATTTCTGCTTGGGCTCGGTGTGGCTGCCAACGCGGAAACGCGGTCCGAGATCAATGTAACACTGCCCTTCGAGTTTGTGGCCGGCAAAACAACACTCCCCGCAGGCAAATATATCGTCAAGCGTATTTCGGATCAACCATTCGACGTACTGATAATCACTAGCTACGACAATGCTACCAGTGTGCTTGTGAAGCCTACCGCGATGGAAAACGCTTCCGCCTACAAACCGAACGTCAGTTTCCGTACGGTTGGAGATCAGCACTTTCTCAGCGGGATTCAGACGGCAGATTATGTTTATAACTTTCGTGTATCCGGTTCGGTCATCCTGGCGGCAGCCGCTAAACCACACGACACCGTGTCTGTTGCAGGAAGCGGCGGGAGCAACTAGATCGTTTGGTCGCTCTCTCTCATGGGTTCCAACACACACATGCATCCTCGTTCCGCGGGCGAGGGTTATGCAGCATTGTGATTTTCCACATCAGCTAGCCAGATGCAAACCACTTTGCGCCTAATCATCATGCTGGAGTTCAAGCGCATCGGAGCAACAGCGAAAGCTTGCGCCAGCTTAGTGAGGGCGTGCCGCATAACAGTCCACCATGCCCCCTCCCCAACCAGGGAGGGGGTGGGCCTCTGAACGGGCCTTGAAGTGTAAAGGTGCGCTAAAGTGCAACTGACGGTCCCACACCGCAAGCTAAAGAGTCTAAGCCGGGCAACGCTAAAACTAGTCCTTGCCCTAAAATGGGTCGGCCTTCAGTTCAGGGCGAGATTGGCGACCACCAGTTCGAGACGGTTGGAATCGAACCAGCCCACGGCTGCCCCTTGGTGATGATGCTTGATGGTGATGCCGCGGAACTCCTGCTTCACACATGTCATCCGGATCGGCCGCTCCGAAGCGTGTCAGTCGGCGATAGCCGCGGCCTGCACACAGCTCGCTCCAACATTGAGACCCCTCCCGATGGCCTTTGTGTTTTCAATCATTTAACAGCGATCAGTGCGTTGTCGGGTCGGAGGTGGCGCATCGGGTTTCCCCGACGCTGGCCACCGTCCGCCGCTCAAACCGTGCATGCAGTTTTCCCGCACACGGCTTTCACGAAGACTCACGCTTCCGGAACGCAATCGAAGGTATTAACTGAACCAGGTTTACCAGCCCGTACTCACCGTACAGCTTGCTTTCAGGAAGTTGTCTCCAACCCCTGTTACGCCAGCGCTTACAGCGGTGCGACCGGATACGATGCAGTATCCAGCCGTTGAGTCGGTTGAAAAGCGTTCGGACGTGGGCGCGTTTATAGTAATTGCCCCAACCCCGTATCACAGGGTTGAGATCCGCGATCAGTTCCGAGGTCGTCAGAGGAATACGCCGCTTGGTCCGCTCACGCACCTGATCCATAAAGCGACGGATCGATTTTCCTTTCGGGTACGCGTATAAATCGCCTTCCCGTACCCCGCTTTGGATCTTGTGGGGCAGCAGCCTAAGTCGCCGCTTGCCCCGCTTGATCTTATAGCCAAGAAACTCAAACCCTTGTCGAACGTGCACCACTCGCGTCTTCTGCGGGTGTAGTTGTACGCCCAACTCCTCCAGTATCCGGCGCGCTGCAGCTATCGCCGCATGCGCCTCTGCCGCGGACTTACAGGTGATCACCCAGTCATCCGCGTACCTCGTTACCTGATACCCCTTGCGACGCATCTCCCGATCAAACGGCGTCAGGAGTACGTTACTTAGAACGGGTGAAACCACCCCGCCCTGCGGGGTCCCTCGCTCGGTGGGATAGAGTCGCCCTTTGCCATAACTTCCGGCCTTTAGCATCGCCTCTATCAGACGCAACACTCGACCGTCGGCTATTCGTTGGGCAACCAGCGTTAACAGCTTCTCGTGTGAAACAGACCCGAAAAAGTCTTTCAAGTCCGCATCTACGATCCACTCCCGTCCGCTCTGTATCTCTTTCCACACCTTGCGCATTGCGTCCTGTGTTGATCGCCCTCGCCGATATCCGAAGTTGGCTTCATCGAAAATCGGCTCGAAGATAGGCTCCAACCGATTGAGCAGCGCCTGTTGGCACACACGGTCATAGATCGTGGGTATTCCTAACTTGCGATACTCTCCTGGCTTGCCCACTTTCGGGATTTGCACCTGCCGCACCGGTCGGGGTTGATAGACATCTTCCTGAAGCTCCCTGTGCAACCGATCCAATTGCTGATCCAGCTGCGCTGAGAACTCCTCCAGCGTCTGTCCATCGACTCCCCCACTGCCCCGGTTAGCCTGCACCTTTTCCCAGGCCATCTCCAGGTTCTTCCGCTTGTATACCTTGTCGATTAATGAATGGACCTTCTTTGCACCCGTCGGGTTGATCCAGTCAGACAGTCTCCTCGGTCGGAAATGTACGGGTATTTCACTCATGGAACTGATCCACCTTTCCGTCCTTACTCACTGCCTTCCTCTCCCATCCCAACCGCCTTCGCCGGCTGCCTTCCCCGACCCACTTCCGTCGCCGGTCACCCGGTCACATGGCTTTCACCATGCTTCTGGTACTTCTCAGCCGTCCGACTACTGACCGCGCTTCGCTCGCCATTTCGCTTTCGCTTATAGGTCCGCTTACTCCGGTGCCACCCAGAGACGCTGTCAGTCCTCCTGAGGTCACGCATCGTTCTTCCGTATCGTGCCGTCCGCAAACACCTTGGTGCGGTGGGTGAATGAGAACGCCTTCGCCCCCATAGTGCGGGCTCGACCTTGCCCCACCTTTGGCCGACCGGTTCATCATCGGGGTGGCCCCCATCGATTACGGCCCGATACTTCTCCGCATACCCTTCGGATTCCACCTCACGATGGACACCCTGTCCTCCGGAGTACTGCAAAGAGTGGCTCCAGGTTCGCCTTGGCTGTATCAAGCTTTCGCCTTCGTGCCCGTTTAGGCTTCTCCATACCTTCTCTCTTCTCCGGCCAGCGAGACGTTACCCCCGCTTTTGGATACGGCGCCCCTCATCTGAGCGCCGGGGGGACTTCAACCCTCCTGAACAATGCGCTGCTCAGCGCACACTACGGAAGCATCTGTCTCTCCAACTCTACTGGTTATGTAAATCCGGCCTGTCCTAGCGTGGGCAATGTTCCGTTTCTTGAAGTGAGGCCCGGATGAGACAAGTCTCCTGATAGTGGTGCCTCGTGAGTACTTCGGAGTGAATCGCCCGTCGCTCACACGCAAGCAAACCCATAGAGATCTCGGGAAGCGAAAGCCCGTTCCGCCCTTCCACCCGACGGTGATGCAGTGCGTTCCATTGCCGTGGATATTGCATCAGAGAGAACCAGGCATTTCCCAACAAACAAGGAGAGTCGAGTTGATCCTGGCTCCAGCTGGGTATAAAAGGATCGCATGGTCTTGTCGGCATCGCGTTTCACGAACCCATGTTTAATAGCTTGAAATAGGCAATTAGATCCCGCCGCTCGCCGGCCTTGGGCACATAGAAGTCCATCTTGGCATCCGGTACTACCAAATCCGGACCGCTTAACCACTTTTCCAGGGTTGCGTCGTTCCAGGTCAGCCCCGAGTTCTTCAGTCCTTGGGAGTATTCAAAACCCGGCACGCTGCCCGCCTTTCTTCCATACACTCCGGATAGCTTGGGCCCTTCCCCATTGATTTCCATGGAGTGGCAACCCGTGCAGCGTTTGTCAAATACGAGTTTGCCCCGCCCAGCATCGCCAGCCCCAGCCAACGTTGCCTCGCTGTCGCCTGCATCCTTACCCAACATCGAAAGCGTGTGCACATCTGCCTGTGAAAGCCTGGCTCCCCAGTGGAGCGCCACGTACTGAAGCGGCGGCATATCCCCACTCTTTGCCTCATGGCTAATCTTGGCCAACAGCACCTGTTGCTGCTCCATCGACAACAGCTCCCATCGGGAGAGGTCCATATGTTTGCGGGCCTGGACGATGTCCCGTTCTATCAGCCAGGACCCTGGAGCAACGCGGGCGTAGACTGGCCACCGCGTGTCGCTCGAGTGGCAATCCGCGCATTTGGTCACCAACACCGCCTTTGCATCCGGCGGCAGCTTGGCGCCCTGGAGCAGCGTGCCGGCTCCTCTTGCAGTCTCGATACGCGGATTGCCAAACGGGTGCACATACCCCAACCCCGTCACCGAGGCTACGGTCAGCACCGCCAGGATCCAAGCGCGCTTCACACCGCCTCCGCCAGCGAAGAGTCGACGACAGCGAGGTGATTGTGCCCGCGAACGACCTTGACGTCGGTCACCCCCAGGACGCTCTCCAGCTTGCCGGCGGGAACCGCCATGGGTCCCGGCCCCGGCGCAGTTCCCGGTGCAGGCTGGGGGAATGCCGTTGACATGGCCGTGTGAAAGCTGACATTCCCCTCAACCTTCTGCACGATCTGATGGATGTGGCCGTTCAAGACCGTGACCGATCCAAAACGCTTCATATAGCTCAGCGCAGTCTCCCCATCCTGCGTGCCCCAACCCCACTTCTCATAGACCATCCAAAGCGGGATGTGCGCAAACACCACCACCGGCGTCGAAGCACTCAGCCCGCCCAAATCAGCTTTCAGCCATGCCAGTTGGTCCGCACCCAGGTTGCCCATTGCGTCCACCTGCACGCAATTGTTCAGTCCCACAAAGTGAACTCCCTTGTAGTCATGGCTGTACCAGCCATTTCCTAGCGTCCCTTTGCCAAAGCGCTGCTTGTACTGTTCGCCATCGTCGAGCGAAAAATCATGCTCTCCGGGAACATAAAATACCTGCCCCGCCTTTGCGCCCTTGATTACCTCTGCGGCGGTATCGAACTCCGCCGGCTTTGAGCTCTGGGTGATATCACCGGTATGAATCATGAATTCCGGTTGCTTCATCCCCGCGCGTCCGGCGTTGATCTTGTCGATAGCTATTTTCAGCGTGCCGGTCACATTCTGGTTGGCCGCTTTATTGAAGCCAATATGACTGTCGCTGATCTGCACGAACGAGAAGTCCTCTACTAGCTTTTTCTTCCCTGAAGTTGTCGTATCCGCCAGCAGCTTCGAAGTCGGCACGCCTGCAACCATCGACCAGACAAGCCCCGTGCCCGCCCATGCCATGCACTGCAGGAATTTGCGCCGGTCGATGCCATCTCCAGCAGCCTTCGGCTCATTCGTCTGCTGCGCCGTTTCCACCTTATTCTTCTGTTTCATATCGATCTCCCCCTTCATCGTTACTACCTCTGCATCAGAAAACTGGCCTTGCCGGCTTTTATTCCTGGGCACTCGCAAAATAATCCCTGGAATAATCTGCCTGTTATTCGGTTAAGGATAGTGATGTTCCGACGTGAAGCTTTGCTCGGCATGCCTATCCAATTCCGTAGCTCCATTCAGCGCGAGACACTTGATAACCTGGTGTCGGCCTCGCGCAGCGCAAATTTTGAACAGCTTGCGCTGCCGCTTTTGCCGTCGCTCTACAATCACGCGTTCTGGCTCACTCGCAATCACGCGGAGGCTGAAGACCTGGTACAGGAAACCTTCTCTAAAGCACTCCGCGCTTTCGACTCTTTTCAGGCGGACACTAACTTCAAAGGCTGGATCTTCCGCATCCTGCGCAATACCTTCTTTACCTCGCGCAGCGGCATCGCCGCGTCCCGTACCGTATTTCTGGAAGATCATCCGCACGCGCTCGACACCACCGATACCAGCCCGACCCCGGAAGACAACCTGATCCGTCTTGACAACCAGGCAGGGCTCCAGAGGGCCCTGGAGCAGCTTGAGCCACCGCTCCGTGAAGCGCTGCTTCTGTGCGACGTCGAGGAGGTTAAGTACAAAGACATCGCCCTCATCCTCGATATCCCCATCGGGACTGTCATGTCACGCATTTCTCGCGCCCGTCGCGCCCTGCGCCAAATGTTGCAGCCGCAGCTCGGAGAATCCCAATGACTCAGGCAATCGAACATCTAACCTCAGACACGCTCAGCGCGTTTGTCGATGGCGAGCTACCAGACGGCGAACAAGAGGCGATTCAGCAACATCTAGCCGGCTGCCACGCGTGCGCACTTCGCGTTCTCTCCGCCACGGAGCTGAAAGCCGCAACCGCGCGGGCTGGCCGGCGCTTTGCACCACCACCCGAGACGCTCGCCCGCCTTACGGCTCAGCTTCATCGGGAGCCGCGGGGGAGCGCGCGAATCCACTCCATTCGTCGCGTAGCCTGGGCGAGCCTCGCCGCGGCGATGCTGCTGGCCGTGTCATTCATCGGCTGGCGCCAGCTACATGAAACCAATACCCTCGCCGCCGAACTACTCGACCAGCATCTCGCTACCCTTTCCAGCGCAGCGACCCCGCAGGTCATTTCTACCGATCGCCATACCGTGAAACCCTGGTTCCAGGGCCGCCTTCCCTTCAGCTTCAATCTTCCCGATGCTCAGGCTCTCCCACCGGACACGACCCTCAAAGGGGCAGACCTTACCTATCTCAAGGGACAGCCCGCTGCGTTGCTTCTCTTCACTATCCACAAACACGAAGTCTCGGTTTTCCTTACGCAACGATTCAGCGGTCCCAGTCTCACGGCACTGCCGGGCACCCGCTCGGGATTTACCATCCACTGCGCCACGACGCAGGACCTCCGCATCGTCGCCGTCAGCGACGTCAACCCCGCCGATCTCGACGCGCTGGTCGCTACTTTAGTGCAGGCGCAATCACCCTCTTCGTAGGCGAACAACTCCTTCGCGATCTCCGATATTTTCTATATTCCGAGCCATGAACGGGAACGCGCTCGGTCACCGAAGGTCCCTCCGCGTGGAGACTGGAACAGTCAAGATTCGTTGGATCGGACCTGGCCGGCGCTGGAAGCTTTACCGGAGGCTGGCTAAGCAGCCTGCTGGTCCGGCGCCACCTGACTGTGAATCTGTCGCGCAAGATATGCCTGGGATTGAGCGCCGCGATGATGCCGATATCGCTCCTGATCGCGAAATCTCCTCTAGGCTGGGCTCTCGCGATCTTCAGCATGGCTCTCTTCGCGCACCAGTTTTGGTCCACGATTCTGCAGACTCTCTCCGCCGATATCTTTCCTTCCGCGGTTGTCGGTTCGGTCGCCGGGCTTATGGGCGCAGTGGGCTCCTTCGGAGCCATGCTCTTCGATCTCATGGTGGGCTCGGTTCTCACGCATACCCATAGTTATTCGCTGGTGCTGATCTCCGCGGGCTTATTGCATCCCATCGCATTTCTGCTCATTTTGTTTTTGATTCCCAGGATCGAGCCTGTCGGAACTCCGCTTACCAGCGGCTCCTGGGAGTGATGAAGCAGCTAAGCGGTGTAGCGGATTTCACTCCAGGCGAGATCGCCGATGGGATATCCGGGAAGAGCGGCTGGTTGACCGGGGTAAATTTGATTCGCACCGAAATCGCCTTTCGGCCTTGCGTGACTTCGTGCGAGACGAGAAACTCGTCGTCACGAAATCTGTGATTGGACATACTTGCCCAAATTAGCTTTTTGCGGATCGGCCGATCTGGACAGCACCTGCTGAAAACAAACCAGCGATCATGTGTATCGGGACAGTCCCTCATTGCGCATCAGAGGCCAGGCTTCATTCTTCAAGAAGCATTGGAGCTTAGCGAAGCTCTCGAAGGTAAAATCCGCTCCCACTCGAGTAACGCTTCGGACGCGAAGGTTCGGGTTAAGGCTGAGACCACACAGCCCGCACGTTTCGCGGAGAGAACACCAGTCAATGCGTCTTCCACGACCATGCATTTGTGAAGGAGCAAGTGCAAGGCGCGAAACTGCAGTCAAATAGATTTCAGGAGAAGGCTTGGGCTCGGAGACATGCGAAAGATCTGCGATGACCTCGAAGGAGCCCGCTATTCCCAGCAGGTCTAAAGCCGCAACCCGATTGCGCGTCGTCGCCGAGGTTGCAAGAGCTAATTTGTAATGCTGGGCGGTCCATCGCACGACCTCAATTGAGCCTGGAACAATCTTCAGCTTCTCTTCTTCCTGTTCGTAGCGACTGCCCGCCAGCTCTACGATTTCAAGAGCGGGACGCGTGATGGAAAGAACGCGATTACGATGAAGCCGGTCGTGATGAAGCTCACGGATGAGGACATTGTGGATCAGTCCGCGTACGTCGCCTCGTTGCAGCCATAGACGATTCGGACGCGGGGCGCTCTGATCCCCGGCAAGCGCCCCGCAGGGGGAAATCGATGGCCAAGTGCGAACCACACTCCTTGACAACTTAGGATGACGCGCGATATTGTCCTAAGCAACTTAGGAGGGCGCATGGCCGATCAGGCCCAGTTGCTTCCTGGCACTCTCGATCTGCTTATTCTTAGGGCTGCCTCTCTCGGTCCACTCCACGGCTACGGCGTTCTACTGCGGATCGGACAGATTTCTGGCAATGCACTGCTCATCGAACAAGGTGCGTTATATCCGGGCTTGTATCGGTTGGCACGCCAAGGACTGTTGAAAGCAAGGTGGGGTACGACGCGAGCGCGCTATCGCTTCGCAATTGCCTGAATGGTGCGGAGCTTGTCCTCGCCTTCGACTCCTCACGAGCCTAGGCCTTTGCGTGAGCTGCGGGGCTAAATGTGAGTCTGACTGTCGATAAAACGCCAATTTGGGATCGTGGAAACAAGAAGTTGGCACATGGCCCTATAGTCGCCGACCCGGAAGTCACTTCGGCAGCGCTCCTCCATGGTATTGGTTAGCCGTTATTTCTGGACTGGCGGTGATCCGATTGGAACAGCATCCTCCGTCCAACTCAGTTCGGCGACGGCTTCTCCACGTGGTCGATAACCATGACGTCCGCGTTCGCCTTGGTGCTCTCCAGCTTCAGGCCCAATTGCTCTTGTAATGCTACGTACAGGCTTGGCGGCGCATTCGGATCATCAGTATCCGGGGACGGAACATGAGCGCCCATCGCCGCGAATTGTGACTGGTCCGGCGTCCAGTTCAGGTTGAAATCATAACGGTCGGTCAGCCCGGTTTGGTCCACCACCGGTTTGTCCATCACCGCTTCCTGCATGCCGTGGCAAAAGTCCTTCATCGTCGAGTTAGTCACCCTCAGCCTGCCCAGGGCGCCGAAGAGAAAGTTCCCCGGCGTGCTCGGCTTGTCCGAAGTGACGGTCATCTTTGGGCCGCTCTTGGCAACGGTCAACGCGTAAACCGAAAGCTCGCGCTGCTCGTTATGAAACTTCAGGCCAAACCGCTCCACCAGTGCGTCCCTAATCAGGATTCGCATCTGCTGGATGTTTGGCTGGCCCTCCACATCTGGCACGCCGTCGATGTCGTACTTCTCGTCAAACCATGCCGGCGCATTCGCCATCTGCTTGGTCTGGATCGAGTAGCCGAACGTAACCAAGTCATTAACGGTCGTGTTGATCGTCATCACGTGACGCCCGCGAATAGTAAACAGCTTGCCGGGTCGATTCGGATCGCTCGGTTTGATCGTCACCACATCGAACTTCGGATTGGCATCCGCTGCCATCGGCTTGGGCGGTTCGGGAATCGGCCAAGCCGCATCCTCTGTCGTTCGATCAAGGTTGAGCGCCAGCGGATTCGGTCCTTGTGTCCAGTTCCCCGTGATCGTTTTTCCGTCAGGGCTCATTTTGCCCTCGTACTTGCCCCCCATCCTGTCGATTGAAAATGTCAGCACTCCGCCATCAAAGCTTGCCTTGTTCGCCACCATGGGTTGACCTCCCTGATCGATGCTGTAGTGCACCACCTTCAGGTTGCCCTTGTCGTCCTTGCTGATCTTGTTCTCAATGCGCAGATCCCGATTCGCCTGTGGAATGTGCAGCGTCCCCTGCCAGATCCCGACAATGTCCGTCGCCGAAGCGGGCGTCGCGGGGCTCTGGCCGGCGGCGCCGGGGCTGGTGCGGCCTGCGCATTCGCAACCGGCCCGATGGACATCATTAACAGAGCTGTAGCGATTGCTGCCTCGACAAACCGGAGCCCATGCAGCGGCTTGCCGGCAAAACACACATTGCACCTTGCCCGTTCGCTTCCCATGTCGAAGAATCCTTTTCTGCGCCCTACCGATGATCGCGAAAGACGCCAACCGCCGCTGTCTCCTATTTTGGGAAAAAATACACCGGCAATACGTGCACTGCCGATGGTCAAAATAATCTGCGCAGCTCATCTGGCAACAAAAGCTACAGATTGATTGACCTTCGCAGGCGAGTGTCTGCTCATCTTCTTCAGACATCTATGAGGTGAGTCCCAGTGCAATGCACATCGCGAGGTGGTTCTTTACGAGCCTCCAGTGCTAGTATTCGCGTCTTTGCGCAATCTTGAGGGCCGCAAAGAATAAGATTGCGGACAGTCCAAGCGAAAACGCCATCACATTCCACGGAATCGTATGCGCAACGATGGGTGAGCGTTCCCCTACACCATGAGCGATATCGGCAAACGCGGGAAGCGAGAGTTGCGTGCACAGCAGCCAGATTCCAACGGAGGCAAGGAACGTGCCCCACACCCGCCATTGATCGTCGAGCCCTGTTCCCAGTAGAACCGACAGGAAGTAAATGGTTGAGCTGCAGGCGATAAGCGTGGCCGCCTGTTCGAACATCTCAATCGGTGTCACTCCTGCCCTCTGCAGAGGCATTGCCAGCCACATCTCCCAGCAGAGTATTCCAATCACCGCGGCTGTCTCCAACCATCCGATGCCGGCGCGTACAACCAGTAAGCGCAGCCGGCTCACGGGCATCGACAGAGTGAACAGAGTCGAGCCGTGCAGACCTTTCGAGGCCTGAAAAGGCGTCTGGGTCGCGATTCCTGCGCCAGCAAGGAATGCACAAGTAAACAAAATGAAGAACGGAATCGCGTGGGACGCAAGCCCAGCGGCAAGACCGCTCACGCTGCGCGCCGATGCGTGGGCGCCAGCTGAACGCATGGCATAAAGAGGCACGGCGGTGAAGATAAGCATGAACAAAAGCCGAAATCGGGTTTCCAGCCATCCCTTGAGCCAAAGCATCTCAGTTGCTCCTCGCGTGTTCCAGAAAAATCTCCTTCAGCGTCACCGGAAACCGCTCCACAGTAGCTCCCGGTATGGATTGCGCCCGCTCGACAATTTCATCGGCGTTGTGACTGCAGAGCATGGAGACAACCCGGCCCTCCTGACGGATCGACTCAGCGCCCTCCGGCCAGCGTACTGGCGGTCCCTCTCCGCTCTCAAGGATCACGTGAACCCGCTGGTACCTTGCCTTCAGGTCGTCCAGGCACCCCGACACCACCATCCTGCCCTGATCAACAATTCCGACATGCTCGGCGATCAATTCGACCTCTGACAGTTGATGCGAAGAGAAGAAAATCGTGACCCCCGATGAACCTGTGATGGAAACCAATTCGCGCAGCACGTCCTCCGTCGCAGCAGGGTCCAGCCCATCGGTCGGCTCATCCAGAATCAGCAGCTCCGCCCCACGGGCGATCGCCAGCAGGAGCATCAGCTTCGACCGCATTCCTTTGGAAAGATCGGGAATCTTGCGGGCCTTTGGAAGTTCAAACATCTCCAGGTAACGCTGCTCCAAATCGCGGCGCCAATTTGGAAAGAAGGGCCGCGTGAACCGTATGATCTGCTCCACCGTCATATACGGATAAAGCTCCTTATCCTCTGTCACGAAGCCGATCCGGCGACGGACTCCGGCGGCGCTGTCTGCGTCCGTCACAGGCACGCCAAATACGTGGGCGCTTCCGGTATCGGCTCGCAATAGACCCATGAGTGTCTTGATGGTGGTCGTCTTGCCTGCGCCGTTGCGCCCGAGGAAGCCAAAGATACTTCCAGCCGGCACGTGGAGGTCGAGACCGCGCAGCGCCGGTTGGTCTTTAAACGACTTACACAGTTGATGAGTCTCTATGACAAATTCGGTCATGGCTTGTCTACCACTGCTCCTTCCTTCCGCTCTTGCGCGTCGGCCTGTGCCAGCTCGTTTTCAAACACTCGTCGTAATTCGTCGTTGCTAAGACCTCGAGAGATCAGCCGCTCGACGGCGGAGTGCATCACTTTTTGCGCCTCGTGAACCAGGCGGGCGCGCCCTCCTGCCGTCGCTTTGATAAAGGCTCCGGAGCCGTGTTTTAACTCGAGTACTCCTTCGTGCTCCAGTTCCCGGTACGCGCGGACGACGGTGTTCGGGTTCATCACCAGGTCCTCGGCCACTTTGCGGATCGTAGGCAGACGATCCCCCTCGCGCAGAGCGCCGGTTTCTACCGCGTGCTTCACCTGCTCCATGAGCTGCAGGTAAAGGGGAATGCCACTTGAGGGGTTTACTCGAAACATCAAAGTGTACTAGTCAATGGATACACTACACACTTCGCGAAATCATGTCAAGGCATCTTTTCGTGTTCTGGATTAGCTATGCCCGATCGGAAGTCTCACAACGATGCGCATGTCTCAGAGAGGGTCGGCAGTGCCGCTCCGGCGCGTGAACGACGATTGGGTTAGCCAATACAATCAGCGCAGCTGATTTCTCCTGGCAAGTCGGGCAAAGGGCGGACAATACTGCTAACACCCGGCATCCATAAGAAATTTGAGATGGCCAACTGCGAGGCCGCAATCGCTGGTCTCAAGGTTCTGCTGAATCTTCACCACGAACCTCATCCCTGGGACGATCTCTGGCGCGCCATCACAGCAGAGCACCCATTTCGCGACGCATGGTGGGAGGATCGCAATCTGCTTTCCCTGCTCGATCGCATCGAAGTGCCTGTCTATATGGGCTGCGACTGGCAGAACGTGCCGCTCCATCTGCCCCATACCTTCACGGCCTATCGGCGGATCACCAACTCCAAACATCTGAGGGTCGCCATGATGGGAGAACACGGTCTCGCATGGCCGTGGGAGAGCCTGCATATAGAGGCCCTCGCATGGTTCGATCATTGGCTCAAGGGACAAGACACCGGCATTCTCGAGGGATCTCACTTTCGCTACGTCATACCCGAAGCCGAAGGCTGGCGAACCACCGACACCTGGCCGCTTTCCGAGGCCGTGCCTCATACGTACGCTCTGAGAGCCGACGGCGGCCTTGGTAAAGATGAAGGCGAGTCCGGCTCCAGAACATACATGAACCTCGGCGGCGGTCTTAATCGACCGCATCCAAGCGAAACCGACCCGCCCTCGTACTTGCACTGGACGACACCGCCACTGCCCCGTGACCTCGACTTCGTCGGCCCAATCGAACTACAACTGGATACTGCCTGCACCGCCCCGGACACGGCCTTCATTGCAGTCCTGCAGGACGTGGACGAAAAGCGGCTGTTTCTTCCAGCGCTGCCATGAGATGGAAGCAGTTCGCGTCGAATGAGTTCAGAGACTCATTCGGATTGGTAACGAAAAACGCCCCAGCATCGGGCAATTCCTGCGGGGGAGTGCCTGCAGGATTCCTGCCTCCATGCCGACTCCGAGGGCCGATCCGGTTCAGCTTTCGAATGGCCGAGTCCCATCGCGCTCAGTTGAGTTCCTGGGCGAGTCCGATGAGAAGCCCTTCAGGCCCGCGGATGTAGCAAAGCCGATACGAGTCCTGATACCGGACTACTTCGCCTACGAGCTGTGCGCCGCGCTTGCGAAGCCTGCCAAGCGTCTCGTCGATGTCGTCCACGGCGAACATGACGCGGAGGTAGCCTAAAGCGTTTACTGGGGCGTTGCGGTGATCCGCGACGACAGGCGGCGTGAGGAAGCGGGAGAGCTCGAGACGGCTGTGGCCGTCCGGTGTGCGCATCATGGCAATCTCGACGCGCTGGTCGGCAAGTCCGGTGACACGTCCTGCCCATTCTCCTTCGATCGTGGCCCGCCCTTCTAGCTCAAGGCCGAGCTCTCGGAAGAAATCAATCGTCTCTCCGAGGTCATCGACGACGATTCCTACGTTATCCATCCGTTTGAGCGCCATGCGTCGACTGTACAAGATGTCGCCTAGATGCAACAACGGACGCTTTGCAACGCCGAAGCAGAATCCGCCGCGCGGAGTCTGCCAGATCGCTCCCGAACAGCCATTAATCGGGGCGGATCACGGGCAATCCGGAAGTGATCGCAGGATCAGTACCGAGAAACGCCGCCGCATACCGCGATACACCCTTCCGAATTGCTGGAGCCTGGCCGACTTATTGGTACTAATCGATCCGCTCACCGTGCCGATGGTAAAAGGCGCGGCAAGCATTCTGGATTCGATGGCGTATTGTTACAGTTCTAGGTTTGAAAATCGAGAGGAGTAGAGAATGGCGCAGAACAATGCAACGGTCGTCCGCGGGTTTGCAGACGAAGTGATCACGCAAGGAAACATCGAAGCGGCGGCGCAATATGCCTGGGAAGACGTGGTTGAGCAGGTTCCACTGCCTGGCCAAGGTCCCGGTCTTGATGGCCTGAAAGATATAATCCGCGCCATGCGTGCCGGTTTTCCTGATATTGTCTTCTCCATCCAGGAGCAAGTTTCGGAACACGATAAAGTCGCCAGCCGCTTCGAGTGGACGGGCACCCACAATGGTGAATTTCTCGGTATTCCTGCAACAGGACGGTCTGTGCGCGTCTGGGGAATTGTTATTGACCGCCTACAGGATGGTCGTATCAAGGACACTCGCATCATCATGGATACTCTCGGCCTGATGACACAGCTCGGCGTCTTTCCCCGCCAACCACCTCCTAAGTCCTGAAAAACGCCCCAGGGTCTCGGTATCCCGGCGCTGAGGCCAGACAAAAATTCCTGGACACTGGCGG
>CAVQEO010000011.1:0-7796 GCA_963711525.1 uncultured Acidobacteriaceae bacterium
TTCGATCAGGTAGGCCGGTTCGCCCCCGCTGCTCTCAGCCGTGGGTTTCTAATTGGCATGATATATACACTATGATGTTATGTTTGTGGGACCCCGGTCGGCCTCGTTTTCTAAATCTCATCATCCCCCCAAGGAGGCTCCATGAATTCCCGCCCCCTGGCAGCGCAGCTTTACTCCTGTTTTGCACTCATTGGTTTCTGCTTGTGGCTACTGGTCCCGACTACTCCGGGCTGGTCTCAGGTGGAATCCGGAAGGATCGTGGGAACTGTTCATGACACGTCAGGAGCTGCGATTCCCGGCGCGACCGTGAATGTGGAGAACACGGACACAAACATTCGCCACACCGTAGAGACCAACGCGACGGGTCAATTCGTCGTGACCCAGTTGCAACCGGGAACCTATACCGCGATTGTTGAACACCCTGGCTTTCAAAAGGTGGTGGAGGCGCCGTTCCAACTGACGGTGTCGCAGGTGGTGACTCTGGATATTGGGCTTACGATTGGCCGAGTGGACCAGGTGGTGAACGTAACAGCGTCAGAGCCTCTACTGGAATCGGGAACTTCCTCAGTGGGCCAGGTCATCACCGCGGGTCCCATCACGTCCTTGCCGCTGAACGGCCGCGATTTCATTCAGCTCGCGTATTTGACCCCCGGCGTCAACCAGGGGCCTTCCGGCATCGTGCAACAAGGCTCGATCCCGGAGAACGAGCGCGCCAATGGCGCCATCCAGGCCAACGGGCTCAACGCTACCAATAACAATTTTTTGCTCGACGGATTCGACAACAATGAGCAGCAGATAGGCTTCGAGTTAATTCAGCCCTCGGTCGATGCGATCGCTGAATTCAAGATGCAGACCAGTAGTTTCGCCGCGGATATTGGCAAGGGAGGCGCCGTTGTCAATGTCGCGCTCAAGTCGGGCACCAACCAATTCCACGGAGATGCTTTCGAGTTCATCCGCAATTCCGCCTTCGACGCCAAAAACTACTTCGATAGCGGATCAGCGCCGATTCCGCCCTTCAAGCAGAATCAGTTCGGCGGGACGCTGGGGGGCCCGATCCTCAAGAATAGAACCTTCTTCTTTGTCGACTACCAGGGCACTCGCATCAACCAGTCGCAAACCGTCATCAGCACGGTGCCCTCGCAAGCAGAACGCACCGGAAACTTCTCTGATCTCCTGACCGGGGTCACTGCGCCAAACGGATATGACACGGGACAGATCTACGATCCCACGTACTTACAATCCAGCCACCGGCACGCGCACACCCTTTCCCGGAAATATCATTCCCCAAACGTCGCTTGATCCGGCTGCTCTCAATGTGGCCGCTCTTTATCCAGCGGCCAATTTGTCCGGCACTGCCAATAACTATTTGTCGAATCCAGCGTTGGTGAATAACCAGGACTCTTTCGACATCCGGGTCGACCACCAACTCACCAGCAAAGACAGCCTCTTCGCCACGTTTGAGTATGGCAATGTCAATGAGACTCAGCCCGACCCGTTCCCGGGCGAAGCCGGCGGCGGCTCTTTCTCCGGACATATCAGCGATCTTGCGCGTGCCGCCGGCATCAGTGACGTGCATACGTTTGCCGCCAACAAGATCAATGAACTCAAAGTTGGCTACATGCGCTACGTGGTGGACGCCATCCCCTTCTTTGCCGGCGAGGACCTCTCCACTCCCATTGGCATCCCCGGCATTTTTGATCCGGAGAATGCCGTGGCTACCGGTGGTCTGCCAAACTTCGCAATCTCCGGCCTCAGTAACCTGGGCAATCAGGACTGGTTCCCCGAGCTGCTACGCGAGAATAACTATCAGTATCTCGACTCCTTTACTTACATCCGCGGCTCCCATTCCTTTAAGGTGGGCGTCGACATTCGCCGCCGCTTGAACGGATTCGATCAGACACAGAATGCGCGCGGCGACTTCAGCTTCGACCAACAGTTCACCGAAGACCTGGTGACCGGCACCGGAGGCGCACCGCTGGCCAGTTTCCTGCTCGGTTATCCAATCTCAGCGGCCCGCTACGGCCAGAAGGGACTCTTCGGCATCCGCTGGCTGGAGCTCGGCGCCTACGCCATGGATGATTACCGCGTGACTCCGCGTTTGACCCTCAACCTGGGTCTGCGCTGGGACCTCTACACTCCTTATGTGGAGCAATACAACCGTCTGGCCAACTTCGACTTTGCCACCGGGGAATTCATTGCGCCCGGCATGCCGGGAGTAAGCCGCACCGGCAACGTCGAGACTCCGTATAAAAACTTCGCCCCGCGGGTCGGTTTTGCCTGGACGCCGCACAACGGCCCGCTCGCGATTCGCGGCGGCTATGGCATCTTCTATGATCTCCAAGGAACCCAGGGCGATTCCGAACTGCCTTACAATCCCACCGGGCTCTTTTACAGCCAAAGTTTCAACTATCCCGCATCGACACCGGGACTTCGGCTCTCACAGGGTTTTCCGGCGCGAACCTATCCCACCATCGAAAATCCATCCGGCACAGCCAGTGCGGTTCCTTTCCGAAACCCCACGACTTCCATCCAAGAATGGAATCTTAACGTGGAACAGCAGCTGGGAAAGGATTCCCTCTTTCAGATAGCCTATGTAGGCACGCATGGCGTGCACCTCTCCTATGTCTACAATCTGAACCAGGCCGTGGAACCGCTCGACAGCAACTTTGGACCGGCGCCAAATTATGGACGCCCCTACTTCAATACGGTTCCCGATATTGCGGCCATTCGCACCAACTCCAACCTGGCCGATTCGATCACGCACCAACTGCAGGCAAAGTTTGAGAAACGCCTGACTTCCAACTGGAGTACGCTCGTTGCCTACACCTGGCAACATACCATTGGCCAGACAGCGGAGAATGAGTGGAACGGTCCCCAGAACGTATACAACCTGCGCGCGGAACGGGGCGATCAGTCGCCTGACTTCCGCAACCAATTCACCTCCGAGTGGTCTTACAACCTGCCTTTCGGTCCGGGGCAGAGGTTCCTGCGCGGCAACGGTCTGACCAAAATCCTGGCAGGAGGCTGGCAGTCGCAGGGAATCATCGCCTTTTATTCCGGGGAGGCCGTTACTCCCGCTCTTTCCTACGATCCCACCAACACCTCTTCGGGCGCGCCTCGTCCCGACGTGATCGGAAACCCCTATAACTTCACCAATGCCACCGGCGGATCGTGTTCCGGGCGGCAAACAATTTTGTGCTGGTTCAATCCGGGTGCCTACGCGGTACCTGGCTTGGCGCCCGGACAGACCTTTGCCACCAACTTTGGCGACGCCGGCGTAGGTACGTTGCGAGGCCCGGCACAATACAACGTAGACACCTCCATCTTTAAGGACTTCAAATTGCGCGAATCACTCGACATGCAGTTCCGTGCGGAGGCATTCAACGTGTTCAACCGCCCCCAGTTCGCTATCCCGAACCCGGACGTGGATACCAGCCAGGCAGGCACCATCACCAGCACTGTGCACAGTGCCCGCCAACTGCAGTTTGCATTCAAGTTCCTTTTCTAGCGGCTGCAATCCTTTCCGAAGCCAAAGAAGCGCGCGATACAACCAAGGCTTCCAAGCAGGTCGTCCAGGGGGGCTCCCAGCACCGCCGCGAACCATATCAGTTAGCCGTGCGCGACATTATCCGCGCCAGGCGAATCGGCAAAATCGTCCACATCGAGTGGCCCATAACTGACCGGGATTGGCGCTCTCGTCATTGCGATCTGGACTGTTGACGGGATGAGCTTGCCGTCTTCCTGTTGCAGGAAAGAGGGCAGGGGCTATGCAAAGGCGGCCAGCCTATTGCTGCGCAGCGGGTAAGTATCTCAGCGTGTCACTTATCAGCTCATGAACCCCATCGTAGGGATTCCCCTTACCCTCCCATTCCATTGAGCAATATCCCCGAAAACCGCTGTCCTTAAGAATGCCGAAAGTCCTCGGGAGGCTGACACGATAGATTCTCCCGTGGTCCCCTATCTCGTCTTCCTTCACATGGCAGATGTTATAGGCATGCTTGAACATGGCGGTCACCGCCCGGTAATCATACGCAGCATTTCCCGAGAGCATGGAGTTGCAAAAATCAGGCAGAGCATGAAGCCACGGATTGTCTATCTTCTCGATCACCTTGATCAGGAAAAGCGCCTCCTCGCTTACAAGGTCGTCGTTTTCAAGGTTCACGATGATATTGCGTTTGGCGGCATAGTCCACCACCTGACGGAGTCCTTCTACGGTCAGGCCAACATCAGGCGAAGCGTGCGGGGCGCGGGCAATTCCATTTCGAATACTGGGCGAGCCGACGCTCACCGCAACGTCAACCCACTTCTTCCCAAACTCGATGGCTCTTTTCCGTGCCGCGACGTCAGGGTCGTAGAGACTATCATCAGGGTCCACGGGAATATCCACGACGTGCGAGCCGGCTTTTTCAACAGCCTCGCGGAACTCTTGCAGGTACTGTGGATCTGTAGATCTGAACTGATTGAAGATGGGCTCGATATTCCGAATATTGAATTCCTTCACAACGTGCGCTGCAAAGTCCTTCAAATCCATCCCCGGTAATTTCGGATTGCGGTCGGAATTGGTGGGGCTCTCGACATAAGCGCGAAAGGGCCAGGATGACACGGCGATGCGATCTCGCGGGGACACAGGAAATCGCAGATTCGGGCCGTCCGGTGGAGCGTCAAAGCCCTTTGCAAATACGGTCAGCCCCGAAGCCACATGAGAGATTGCCGTCGCGGTACTCAAAACAGCAGACTTTGCCAGAAGAGTTCGCCGCGAAATATCGCTCATTCAATCCTCTTCACAGATTGCCGCGCCGATACTCTTCCGCGATGTAATCGGCCGCGCGGGCGGAAATCGCCATAATGGTCAGTGTCGGCTCGTAACAGCCCTGGGTGACGAAACAGGCGCCATCCGTCACAAAAACGTTCTTCGCATCAAACACCTGATTGAACCGGTTCAAAACGTTCTTTTTAGGGTCATTCCCCATGCGCGCCGTGCCACACTCATGGATATTCTTCCCGAAAATGCTCAGATGGTTGCTGGGCGGCTGCGCATCCCGGAGCTTCATGGCCTCGAGGATGTCCCCGAGTATCCTGCCTCATGGCCTTCGCCATCGCGTGCTCGTTCTCACCGTAACTTGCATGAATGCGCAGCGCGGGGACGCCCCAGGCGTCCTCTTTCTCCGGGTCCAGCTCAACGTAATTTTCGTAGCGAGGCAGGCACTCGCCCTGCGCCTCGATGGCAAAAGAATAGGGAATCTCCTCGCGCACGCGGCGCCGGAGGCTCTTTCCAAACCCCGGAATGGAAAATGCCTGCGCGTAAAGCTCCTGGCTGGCATCGCCGTCAAACCGGTAACCGCGAAGGAAATTCTTATTATGGTTTGATCCAACATTCGCGTATTTGGCGATGAGGAAGCCGGCCGGGTTCCCTGTGGGCTCGCGCTGTGAGGACGCCAGGGACGGAATGACGCCTCGTGCTCCTTCCACCGTGAAGTGGTCCATCAGATAGTGGCCGAGAACGCCGGAGGAGTTGCCCACGCCGTTGGGAAATCGCCGCGAGCGCGAATGGAGCAGTATCCGCGTGGATTCCAACGCCGCCGCGGCCAGCACAACAATCTTTGCATGGGCCTCGCGATGGCGGTGCGAGGTGCGATCAATATAATGAACGCCCGCGGCTTTCCCCTCATCATTCATCACCAGATGGCTCACCACCGCGTCGCTTTGCAGGGTAAACCGTCCCGTGCGTGCTGCCGCGGGCAGCGTCACGGCGGGCGAGTTGAAATACGAAGCGGTGTAGCATCCACGCTGGCATTCATCGCAATAGTGGCACGCGGGACGACCCTTGTGCGGCACGGTCAGATTCGCCACGCGGTCCGGCATCACACGCCAGCCAAAGTTCGCCTCGATAACATGCTTCGCCAGCAAATTGCCGCATGAAAAATTCATTGGCGGAAGGAACTTTCCATCGGGCATCTGCTCCAGGCCCTCACGCGATGCGCTCACGCCGATGAAGCTTTCTACTTTGTCGTAATAGGGTTCAATCTCTTCGTAGTCAAATGGCCAATCCTCCCCGTAGCCGTCGCGCCGGGCCGCCTTGAACTCATAGTCGCTGTAGCGATAGCTTTCGCGCGCCCAACAGAACGTCTTCCCTCCCACTTGCCGTCCCCGAATCCACATGAAGGGCTTGTCTGGCGGGAAGGTATAGGGATGCTCATGGTCATTGACGAAGAACTGGTGGCTGTATTCGTCGCAGGCGTAACAAAGACGCTGCACGGGCTGATTGGTAAGTAATGCCCTCGTGTCGCCGAAGCCGCGGAATTTCAATTGATACGGCCAGACATGCTCGGTGAAGTCGCGCGAGGGGATGCGCGGCGGCCCGGCTTCGAGCATCAGAACGTTCATCCCTCGCCCGGTAAGCTCCATGGCCACCCAGCCACCGCTGGCGCCGGAACCGACGATCAGAGCGTCGTAGAGTTTACTCAAGGCCCATATCCCTCCGATTCAGCATGATCCGCAGGTATTCAGACCATACCCCGTAACAGCCGTAAGCGTCAAGGCAGGTGCATCGCAACTCTGTGCTGCGCATGGCCTCAGTTTCGCGCGCATAGAGGCAGCAAAGCCGCGCGAAAAAGGAAGACGCTGTAATCTCCGTAGTGAATCAAAACACGATAGGCCGCACAACGAGCCCCGGTGTGCTATTATCGCCACGAATGCGAGCCGGGATGCTTCACCGCTTCGTATTTCAACTCCTCGGCCACTACGCTGCCGGCCCCGTGGCGCACGGGCCGTTTTACGCTGTGGCAATCTGCGAGGCGGAGCGATGAAGGAAGAAGATAAGGGCCGGAGCGCGGATCCCGGACAACGCTCGCCGGCTCAAGAAACGAACACGATGACCCGGCGCGAGTGGCTGCAGGGCGTCAGCAGCGCCGCGCTGGTAGCGGGATGGCCTGTTTTTCTGGACAGGGTCGAGGCGCCTGCCGGTCCCGCTCAGGACCCTACCCTTCCGCCGGGTCTTTATACCCCATCCCCCGAACACCTGAGCCACGCCTGGGAAAGCGATGGCCTATTTCGTAAGATTCCGCCGGGGAGCGAAACTGATTACGTCCGGCCGGTCACGGGCGCCTTCCGACCAGCCTTCTTTTCGGAAAAGGAATTTCCGGTGGTCCGGCGGATGGTAGAGATCATCCTGAGCTTGCCGCCGGACCCGGAAGATCAATCAGCCGGGGCGGGTCGCGAAGACGTGGTGGATGACGTTGCGCGATGGATTGACATGCAGGCCGCTTCCGCCGTCCCGGTGCGCGCGGCGGCGCGAGCGCTTTCGCCGGAACATCGTACGCTGGCAATAGATCTCTACGGCCCGGAAGCCGTGCGCCGGATTGAGACGGAGGCGGCTGAGGGGATCTGCCGCGAAGGTCTCGCGTGGGTCGAGCAAGTGTCGCAACAGAAGTACGGGGCACGGTTCCTCAAGCTAAGCGAGCCGCAGCAAGTGAAGATCATCGAGAGCGTCAGCGATGACCGGCCAGACCCAGCGCTTGAAAATGCAGGAACCCGGTTCTTTACGTTTCTGAAGGCCGAAGCGATCCGAGCTTATTACACGTCTCGGCATGGCTTGCGGGAGCTGAATTACAAGGGAAACTGGTACTATGCCGCATCGCCCGGCTGCCCTGGGAGTGGAAAACCATAGCGATCCTATACTTCCGGTGAGCGTGCGCAATCGTTCTTGCCAGTAACGGACCTGCACGGTGACCGGAGAGAGCGGTCATCGTTGCTTAAGGGAACAGCATCATGTTAATCAGCGGCATTTCGAGTTCCTT
>CAVQEO010000012.1:0-85364 GCA_963711525.1 uncultured Acidobacteriaceae bacterium
CCGGACAGTTCGGGAAAAACCATCTCGGCGATCGCAACGAGTACTTGCCGACCGTGCACGGATTCGACGAGTTCTTTGGCAATCTCTATCACCTGAATGCCGAAGAAGAGCCGGAACTGCCCGACTATCCCAAGGACCCGGCATTCAAAGCCCGGTTCGGACCCAGAGGTGTTCTTCACTGCTTCGCAACTGATAAGGATGACGCAACTGTCGATCCCCGCTGGGGACGCGTAGGCAAGCAGACCATTGAAGATACGGGCCCCCTTACCAAGAAGCGCATGGAAACTGTCGATGAGGAGATCACGGCAGGCGCCATCGGCTGGATGGAAAAGCAGGTGAAGGCGGATAAGCCGTTCTTCCTCTGGTACAACTCAACCGCCATGCACTTCAGGACGCACCTCGCCGATAAGAACCGCGGCAAGAGCGGCCAGGACGACTACAGCGATCGCATGGTCACCCACGACGAGCAAATCGGTGAGATCCTCGACAAGGTCGATCAGTTGGGCATTGCTGACAACACCATCGTTATGTATTCCACCGACAACGGACCGGAGAACGACACCTGGCCCGATGGCGCCAATACACCGTTCCGCAGCCAGAAGGACACCAACTGGGAAGGCGCATGGCGCGTTCCGTGCTTTATGCGCTGGCCAGGCAAGATCCCCGCGGGCTCGGTGCTGAACGGCATCGTTTGCCACCAGGACATGCTGCCCACATTGGTGGCCGCCGCAGGTGATCCAGACGTAAGCACCAAGCTCCTCACCGGTTACAAAGCCGGGGACAAGACGTTCACGGTACATATCGACGGCTTCAATATGCTGGACTATCTCACTGGCAAGGTGAAGGAGAGCCCCAGGGGCTACTTCTTCTACATCAGCGATGATGGTGGCGTCATGGCGGTCCGGGTGGGCGATTATAAGCTGGTGTTCGAAGTACAGCGCGCACTCTCAACCGCGGTTTGGCAAGAACCTATGGTGAAGTTGCGTCTTCCGAATATCTACAGCCTGCGTCGCGACCCGTTCGAGCGCGCCGATTTCAACTCCAACGTCTACTTTGATTGGATGATCAATCACGTACCCCAGCTCTACGAATGTCAGGCACTTGTGGCGGCCCAGATAGCTAACTACGTGAAGTATCCGCCTCGCCAAAAGGCGGCCTCCTTCAACCTCGACGCAGTGATGGCATCGTTGCATCAAACGCAGACCGCTGTCGCAGGACATAAATAGAGCGGGCGAACGGCACGGTTCGTGCCCAGCTCCGCCTATCCACCAACAATCTGCTAAAGGGAGATCAACAAGATCTCCCTTTAGCAAAAGCTTGATAGACAGCATTCCCCGGTAGACGATAGTCTGACGGGGAATGCTCTAACACGTCCTTTGCTATGAGCCAACCAGCCGAATGCACTCCGCCATTCCTTGATGTAGAAGAGCAGGTCCAGGACTTCTATGACCGCTATCCCTACCCTCCGCCGGTCGAAAGTCTGGATCAATATCGCCGTGCATGGCAGGACCCGCAAAAACGCCGCGCTGATTATCACCTCTTTTGGCCTGCCAGGTCCTACCAAGAAAACTATTCCGTTCTAATCGCCGGTTGTGGAACATCCCAAGCGGCGAAGCATGCGCTCCGCTGGCCTGCAGCCCAGGTCACCGGCGTCGACATAAGCACGACGAGCGTGCAATGGACGAAGACGCTCAAGCGCAAATATAGCTTGACCAATCTTCAGGTCCATCAACTTCCCATCGATCGTGTGGCGGAGCTAGGGACGACCTTCGACCAGATCGTCTGCACCGGCGTTCTCCATCATTTAGTGGACCCGGATGCCGGACTCGCAGCCCTGCGAGACGTGCTCAAGCCGGACGGAGCCATGCATCTGATGGTGTATGCGCCGTACGGACGGGCCGGTATCTATATGCTGCAGGAGTTCTGCAGACGCGTGGGCATCCGTGCCACCGATGAGGGAATAGGGGATCTCATCGCGGCGCTGCGGGCATTGCCAAAGGGCCATCCGTTGGAGGCTTTGCTGCGCGAGGCCCCTGATTTCCAGAACGAGGCAGCCTTGGCCGATGCGCTGCTGCACCCCCAGGACCGTGCATATTCTGTGCCCCAATTATTCGATTTTATCCAGCGGGCAGGACTGACCTTCAGCCGGTGGGTAAAACAAGCACCCTACTCCGCTCGATGTGGCGTGATGGCGCGTCTCCCTCAATCCGTGCGGATGGCGGAGCTCTCCCCGGCAGAACAGTTCGCAGCTGTCGAGCTTTTTCGCGGAACGATGGTTCGCCACAGCGTTGTCGTCCATCGCAACGACAATCCCAACCCGATCCCGCCAATCAGCTTTGCAGGAGACTCCTGGATGAGCTATGTGCCCGTTCGCATGTCAGAAACGATCTGTGTGCAAGACCGGCTCCCTGCGGCCGTCTTGATTAACCAAAACCATACCTACACGGATCTTCTGATGACCATCGATGCAACAGAAAAACTTATGTTCGATGCCATTGACGGGACCCGTAGCATTGGCGAGATCCTGGAAGCAATACTGCCGTCTTCGCAGGGACAACGGCAACCGGACGCACGCGCTTTCTTCGAGCGCCTCTGGTGGCACGATCAGGTAGTTTTCGACGCATCACGAGCTTGAGCACAAATCCGAGTTATTTCTCGGCCGCCGCATTCTGCCCACGGAATTCCGGGTAGATCTGCTGGGCTGCACGGTATGCCGCTCGCGCAAGGATCCCGGCATAAGTGGGAAACGAGAGCGGAATCCTGGCCATGATGTCCACCCGCACGCCTCCGGCCATGGCGATCGCGACCACTTGGGCAATCTCAACGGCGCGCTCGCCCACGACGTGGCAACCCAGGATTTTGCCAGTCACGCAGTCAACTATCAGCTTGCAGAACCCGATCGTGCGACCGTCGATGATGGTGCGCGCTGTTTCGTCGAAGCGCACGGTCGACACGATCACGTCGTGCGTTTCGCGAGCCTTCGCCTCGGTTATTCCTACCTGCGCATACTCCGGCTCAGTGAAGCTGCCAATCGGACTTACCTGGTCTCCGATGGTCATGGTTTCGCCTTCCACGGCGTTGGTGGCAGCCACGAAGCCATCATGGACCCCCTGGGGGACAAGCATCAGGCGGCCAGTGATGTCGCCCGCGGCAAAGATGTTCGGCGCCGAGGTCTGGAGGTACTTGTCCACCTGCACATAGCCCCGAGCATTGGTCTCGACGCCTGCCGCCGGCAGGTTCATGCCGGCCGTGTCAGCCACCCACCCGATGGCGACAACCACTAGAGCAGCTTCTGCGCTGTCGCGCGCCCCGTCCTTGGTGAAGGTCATCCGCACACCGCTCGGGGTCTTCTCGAACGAGTCGATGGTTCCGAAGTTCTCGCGCACGATCATACCCGACTCACGGAAGGCAGTCGCGACCACGGCGGAGACGTCCTCATCCTCGGTGGTCAGGATGCGGGGACCGCCTTGAAACAGCTGAACCCGTGAGCCGAAGGCTTGGAAGATGGAGGCCACCTGCACGCCCGTCGCTCCCGCTCCGACAACAATCATCGACGGCGGAACCGCGGCCAGGCTCCACGCGTCGCTGTGGGTGGACGTCAATTCAAAACCAGGAATGGGCAGCCGCCGGCTCGTTCCGCCCGCGCTCAGGATGACTTTGTCTGTTTGAAGCCGTAGCCCGCGGCCCGTCTCGATGGTGTGTGCGTCGACAAACCGCGCGGTGCCGGAATTGTCGCAAATCCTAACCCCCACATCTTCCAGTTGCTCGCGCCGGGCAGCATGTTCGCGCGCGTCATGGACGACCTCGCGCGTGCGCGCGAGCAGCCGGGAATAATCCAGGATTGGCTCGCTCACAGAGATGCCATACTTGCCGAGCTGTTTGGCTTCTCGAAGCAAGCGCGCTGCCTGGGCAAGTACTCGCACCGGAATGGGGCCGTCATTCGCCGCCATACCCCCTACTTCGCCGCGGGTGACGAGAACCGTTTGGGCGCCCAACTCTGCAGCCCGGAGTGCAGCAACCATGCCGGCCGGACCGGCGCCAATGACTACGACATCCATCAGGATCTACCTCCAAAAAGCAGCTCTCTGCCTGGAAGAGAATTTTATAGCCAGCGTGCAGCTCATTCCATTAGCAGAATTTGTAGTGCGCGTGGCATACTGTCGGAGCCCTTTTTTAGAACTGTTCGACCTGTCTTAAGTGACAGTTATCGATACCATCGCACGTTGTTTAACTGTTTGTTGTGGCTTACTTATGACTCCCCTTGCTCCATGGAAATCCGATTGGCTATGGAGCATACCCCTCATTGTTGTGACGATAGTCTTTCACTCGTCTGCTCTTGGGCTGCTCAGCCGGGGATTGCGTACCCTCCTTAAAGATGAGCGGGACAAACCTATTACCCGTGCCCTGTCTATCTCTGTGGTGGGGGGATCTTCACTCTGCACCATATGCCTGCATGGTCTTGAAGCGTGGATGTGGTCCATCGCTTACCATCTGCTTGGCACACTTGGCACACTGGGCGGCAACCGCAAGGACGCTATGCTCTACTCGATAAGCGTCATGACCACTGTAGGGGGCACTCCTCTCCACCTGGAACCGAAGTGGGCGATCATGGGACCGCTCGAGGCATTAGACGGGTGGATTCTGTTCGGGCTTACCGCCGCTTTCCTATTCGCTCTCATCCAGAAAGTCTGGTCGCTGGAGCACTCATAGCCCGTTTCCATTCCTTGGATAGAAGGAAAAAGGCGCTAAAACGGTCCGGCCTTCAGAAGGACACCGTAAAACGTGACCGCTCCAATCAGAATGACAACCATCGCTACAACGATGGAGATGGAGATCGTGTGCTTCTTGTCTGAGGTCCCAAGTGATTTCAGAAACTGCCGGTGCTGCCAGGCTGCGCCGGCTAATGCCAGGGTCCCGAGGGCTATGAAGGTCAATCCCAGATTGCGCGGTGCGTTAGGACGCTGGATCTTTCCAGAAGCAATTTCGTCAGCCTGGTATTGAAAGAACTTATAAATCGTGAATCCGAAACCGATCATCGAAAGGGATGTCCGGATCCACGCCATAAGCGTTCTTTCTGCTGCAATAATCGTGCGTTGGTAGGCTAGATCGGTTCGCTCCTCGGCAAGAACCGTTCCCCTATCCTTTCCCGGTTCAACAACGCTCATGCGAAGCGCCCCTCAGACCTACGGCAAAGAGTAGCAGAAGCCAGACTTCGCCCGCCAGCAGTCCGGAAGTTGTTCACGCAGCCGGCCCTTCGCCGGGTGCAACGAGCGGTACAAAGGATCCCCAGTGGTCCCGCACAGCAACCACGCGGAAAACAAACGAAACCAGCACTGCGACTAGTGTGACGGGAAAGAAGGTAGTGCTGTCCTTCAAATACACCGCGATCAGCGTGTAGACAGTGCTTGCCAGAAGGGCCGCGGTCACGAGTTGCTGTGCCGGCCTCACGATCTCAGGCGTGACCCCGGAGAAGAGGTCGATGAACACCCCACCCGCGGTGGTGGCGATCAGCCCGATCATGATCGCGGCAAAGATCCCCAGATTGTGATCGAGCGCCTTGTGCGCACCAAGGATCGCGAACCAGGGTAGCGAGAATGACTTGAAGTAGGCCAGAACCCTGGTGCGGAACTGCTCTTCCCTCGACTCGGCGTAGCGCCAAATCGCAAGCCCGATCAAACCCATCAGCGGGCACACGATAAGATAGTCCGGGCCCTGGAGCGGCCCGGGGATGTCATTCAACAGCAGATCGCGCGACACGCCGCCCCCGATCCCTCCGAAGTAGGCCATGATCAACAACCCTGCGACCGTGTAGCCACGGTCGTGCGATGGGTTGCGGGCCACGAGAACCCCATTCAGGGCGTTGATGCCGGCGGAGAACAAGTCGACTTCGGGAAAGCTTGGCAGGTTCATTTTCGATGTCCTCATCACCGCGGAGCGCGAGGGGACCTCCACTCATGTGGAGAGTAGAAGCTCAGGTCCAGGGTAACAACTGTCACATCTGACAGGGTGGCTGGAGATTTCGCGCAGACGCCACACTTACCCTTCAAAGGAGAAAATGCGCTTCCAGTCGTTCTTCATGCTGATCACGACCCAGGCATTTTTCGTTGCCTTGCTCAGGAGCTCTTCAGAGAATGTACCGATACTGGTGTCCGGAAGATGTACGGCAGGGCCGTAGGCGTACTCGCGCTTTGCGTCGTCGTGGAGTACTAGCATCATCAGTCGCGCTCCATCACCCGCCTGCGTCCATTCCAGCATCTGGGCATCGCCTGAACTAAAATCCGCATTTCCTGAGTTGCCGAAGGCGGCGATGGGCCGCTTACCGATGAATAGGTTGATCCCTATCGCCTTCCCTGGCCCATCATCAACGAAAAACACCTTTGGCTCCCGCATGAGCATCAGCTTGCCGTTTGTATCGACGAGCTTGGTCACGATACTGGATCCCACGACTTGCTCCGGCGGAACGCCATACACCTTCTCGCTGTAGGCGCGCACAAACTCTTGGCCGCCGCCCGTGACGATGTATGTCCTGAAGCCGTTGGCGCGCAAATACTGCATCACCTCCAGCATGGGCTGGTAGACGAGATCAGTAAACGGCCGGTTGAAGCGCGGAGCTTTGGCCGTAGAAAGCCAGTCCTTTACCAGCCCCCCGAAAGCTTCGTTGCTCATACCCGAGTGGGTCACCGCGAGAATCTCCAACCATTCGCTCTCAGTGAACTTGCCCATCGCCGCGTGGTCACCGGCAAGCACCGACTTGAAAGGCTCCTTCTGCTTCCATTCGGGGTGCTCCGGCGCCATCTGAGCCAGGCGGGCAAGCGCGAACATGGCCTGACCATACAAGGGATGTTCGGTCCAAAGCGTGCCATCCTGATCGAAGGTTGCGATGCGGTCAGCCGGTTCAACATACTTGGTGCTGGATTTGTCGGTCGTGTCTCTTACGAAAGCAAGGACCATGTCCTTTGCAGGCCCGCTGTTCCATGACGGCAAAGGATCGCTTTGGGCTTGGCCGGCAGCCATTGCAAGATTGCCACGCAGGAAAAGAGCGGCTGCGCCGGAAGAAACAAACGCCCGGCGGCTCACATTCTTGAGTGAATTGTTTATGGAATCCTTCATGCCACCTTCGATCTTCTTGGCTGACTTTGTAGCGGACCCCGGTGCAGTTCATCGTGGACATTGCCACGGGAAGACGATTGTAAAAGTACGCTAGACCTACGAGGCGGACAACTGGCAAATGTGACAGTTGCTCTCACCTCCTCATTATTTGCCCGGCAACTGGCTAATCTGACAGTTCCCCATCGCATCGCAAACCGCAAAGATAGACGAAGGACCCACTAGTGTAACGGCGCTTGGTCGTCCAACTTGCCTCGCGTCTGGCAAAGCGAAACTGAATACGATCTCATCAAGCTCTGAAATGGAGATAACAAAAGCCCATGAAATACCCACTTGTTCTCATCGTGATCGCAATGTTCTTTTTGACTAGTATCGAAATATTTGCGCAGCAAGGTACTCCAGCACCTTCCACTGATGTTGCCTTTTTAGAAGCCCCGACGGACGTTGCCTTTTGGGTTGCTTACTGGGGGAAACCAAGAGTGGTTCTATTTGGTCCCGAGCAGGAAGCTTTCAATCAAAACGTGCACGAAATCCTGTTCCCCTGGAATGAGGATGACGGTCCGACGAACCCGAACACCCTGGACGACAACGTCCAATGGCTGAAGGATCATGCAAGTGATCGCTTTTACATTGAGGGTTACGCCTCTTCAAGAGGGGACCTGGGCTACAATCTCACCCTCTCAAAGCGAAGAGCGGATTGGGTAAAACAAACGCTGATAAGCAAGGGCATTGCGGAGAATCGGATCGTGGTTGCGGCGGGATGGGGGCAGTTGTATCCAGTTTGTCCCGAACTTAACGATGAATGCTGGAGCAAGAACCGAGTCGTCCGGTTTGTTTACTCTCCAAATTGAGGAAAAATAAAATTCAGGCTTGGTGATGGATCTGCGCCTGCCGAATTGCCAAATTCTCCACTGGCAGAACTGACAGTCGGTTTTTTCAGCGTAGTGTGAAATGCTTAAGAACGGTTCACGCTGCAGCGGATCCGTCAGAATGCGGCTGCAATAGATTCGCCCGACCACCCTTCCGATGAGGAGGATGGCGGATATTTCTCCCGAGGAATGGCCTACTCCGGTAACACAACCCAATGAGGGAACTTCCATGGCTACCAAACCCCACTTGCAGATCGTACCTACGTCCGCAGAGGCCAGAGCAATTGCCAAGGATGCATACATCTATGGTTACCCGATGGTCCAGGTTTACCTCACGATGTACGCCTTCTCAATCGACAAGGGCAATCCCCAGTACAAAGGGCCTTTCAACGCGCCGCTCAGCTTTGCCCGTGTCTTCACTCCCGACGATAGCGCTTTCGTCACCCCCAACTCCGACACTCCTTACACGTTCTTAAGTCTCGATTTGCGCGCCGAGCCCATGGTCCTCACCGTTCCTCCGGTCGAGAAGAATCGCTATTGGGTCTTTCAGATGATGGACCTCTATAGCTTTAACTTCGACTACCTGGGCACGCGCACCACCGGCAACGGCGGAGGCACTTTTCTCGTCGCCGGTCCGCGCTGGAAAGGTACAGTCCCCTCCGGCATTACCAAGGTCCTCCGTCCAGAGACCGAGTTCATCAACGTAGTTGGTCGAACCCAACTCTTTAACTCTGCCGACCTAGACCATGTCAAGAAGATCCAGTCCGAGTACAAAGCGCAGCCTCTTTCTGTGTTTCTCGGCCAACCCGCTCCACCCGTTTCGCCCGGGGTCCCGTGGATCGCGCCCGTCCTTCCAACCCAGATGCAGACCTCGCTGCAGTTTTTTAATGTGATGAGCTTTTTGCTTCAGTTCTGTCCCGTCGAACCCGGTGAAGCTGTTCTGCGCGCCGGCTTCGCCGGCATCGGCATCGGCCCAGGCGAAACCATCGACGTCGACTCGCTCTCCCAGGAGAGGAAGGCTGCCCTTGAAAGTGGCATGGCCGACGGACAGAAGGAGATCGACGATCGCCGCGCCTCGAGCAGCGGAGACATCAGTAATTTCTTCGGGACGCGCGCCTTCCTTCACGGCGACTACGTCGCTCGCGCCACAGGAGCTCAGATGGGCATCGGCGCCAACTCCAAGGAAGAAGCCCTCTATCCCCTCTACGAGAAGGATTCCAGTGGTAGACCCCTCGATGGCAGTAAGGCGCGCTACACGCTTCACTTCAACAAAGGAGAGTTTCCGCCGGTCGCCGCCTTCTGGTCGCTCACCATGTATGACCTGCCGCAGCAGCTTCTGGTCAAAAACCCAATCAACCGCTATCTCATCAACTCGCCCATGCTGCCTAACCTGAAGCTCGACTCCGAAGCTGGCCTCACCATCTATATCCAATGCGACTCTCCCGGAAAGGACAAAGAGTCGAACTGGCTTCCCGCTCCGAAAGCACCCTTTATGCTCGCCATGCGGTATTACCTGCCCAAACCTGAACTCATCGAAGGCACATGGAAGTCTCCATCCGTTGTTCGAGCAAACTAGATTGGCTCCACAGGAGGATTTATGCAGATTCAACACGACAAGCTTGGTGACGCCTCCATCTCCAACAGCCTCACTCCACAAGAGGCACGCTCCATTGCCAAGGAAGCTTACATTTATGCCTTTCCCATGGCCGCCAATTATCAGACGATGTATAAGCAGGCCATTGACAAGAAGAGCCCCGACTACCGCGGCGACTTCAACAGTCTCAACAGTTCGAAATCAGTTGCCACTCCTGAGGACAAGTTTGTCGTTACTCCCAATTCCGACACCCCCTATTCCTACCTTTGGATGGACCTTCGGGTCGAGCCCATCGTCATAACCATGCCGAAGATCGAGCCGAATCGCTACTACACGACCCAGCTTGTCGATCTCTATACCTACAACTTTGCCTATCTCGGCACCCGCGCCTACGGCAACGACGGCGGGATCTTCATGATCGCCGGTCCCGGCTGGAACGGCGCCACTCCTGACGGAATGAAAGCCGTCATCCACAGCGAGACGCAATTCGGCTACGCCCTCTTCCGCACTCAGGTCTTCAACACGGCCGACTTGCCCAATGTCCACAAAATCCAATCCGGCTATCACGCCGAGCCCCTAAGGTCGTTCCTTCACCAGCCAGCACCGCCTCCGCCTCCGGCGGTCAACTGGCCCCAACCCGCGGACATCATGACGCCTTCGCCGGACGTTTTCTCGATCGCCAACTTTGTTTTTCAGTTCTGCCGACCCAACCCATCCGAGAAAGATGTTCTCGCTCGCTTCGCGAAGCTGAATATCGGCCCCGGCCAGACTTTCGAGCTTAGCAAGTTCTCGCCGCAGACCCAGCAATCCATCCATGACGGCATCAAGGACTCAAACGCCGACGTTGCAGCCGTTATGAAGAAAGTCAATGCAGACGAGATCTCCAGCGGAGATCTCTTCGGCACCCGGCAGTTCCTCAAGGACAACTATCTCTATCGTTACGTCGGAGCCAAGCTGGGCCTTTACGGAAATTCAAAACAGGACGCAATCTACTTCGGCTACTTCGTCGACGCAGGTCACCAGCCGCTGGATGCTTCTAAAAACGGATATGAACTTCACTTCGCCAAAGGTGGCCTTCCGCCAAACAAGGCTTTCTGGTCGCTGACCATGTACGACGGCAAGACGCAGCTCCTGGTGGCGAATCCGCTCAAGCGCTACCTGCTCAACTCCACCACGCTTCAGTCTTATAAGTACGGCTCTGATGGTTCGCTCACGTTCTATATCCAGAGGGACTCACCCGGTAAGGATAAGGAAGCGAACTGGCTACCGGCCCCAGATGGTCCGTTCTATGCCATCTACCGCGTTTATATGCCGGGAGAAACTGTAATCAACAGTACCTGGAAGAAGCCGCAGATGCAGGCTGTCACGGCGGACTAATGGCTGGAGGCCGTCCGTTGTTGACTGCTGATGTTGGCTACTTCATCGACTCGCGCACCTGTATCAAAGCCTCGTCCGTGTTGGTGAGGCGGATGAGCCCCTTAGAGGGATACTCGATCTCCAGCGTGGCATAGACGGTCAACGTGACCGCGAACGCAAACGCGACCGTATAGAGCCAGCTTCGCCTTTCTGTGTTCATACCGTAACCTGCCAGAAAGGCGGACCCTCCGCTAAGGACGAAGAGGAGAAGGAAGATAATGGAAGGGGGGTGCATGTGGAAGGCGTTCTGGCGTGTGGCCGTGATGTCGATCATGTTGTTCAAGGCCGGAAGCAGCAGTTTACCGGCATCGGGGTTTGCCCCGGGTGCCGCAACTTGAGCGACAGACTTTTGCCAAATCTCCCGCTGTAGCTGTTCCGTGGCCGGCAGGATCTCGCCCGGTGTGCGTTCATAAAGGTGCAGGCGGGAGTCGACGTAGTCACGGAAGAGCTGGCGCAGCTGGGGTTGAGCCTGCGGCGGCAGCAGGTCGACGCGGAGGTACGCCGTCTCAATGTCGTTGCACTCATCGATCACCAGTTCGCGGTGCACATCGTAGCGGGTCACCGCCCCGGAAAAAGTAAACGCGAGCAGCAGTCCGAACAGCGCGAAAACTGCGCCTTCAATGGCACTGCTTTGTGGCGCGGTTTTCCGACGTAGACGAAGCCCATGTCCAAGCTGCTGCAGGACGATCATGGCCGGAAGCAGAAAGAAGGCGTCAAACGGGGTGAAAGTCATACATTCGCAGCACTAAGCATGGCATCCGCAGATCGGCAGACATAACTGCAAAATTGCTAGGGTGCCGCTGTAAAACAAGCGGCGCCTCCGACGACTGCAAACTGATTCACTCTAGTAGTTTTGAGGCTTTTTAGTTTTTTCATCGATTACCGAACGTCCAGCTGAGCCCTGAACTGGTGCCGTAGTCGCTCTTTGGAAGTGTTATGGGAGGGCGGCTGTCCCAGCTTCCGTAGAACGAAAAGTTCCACGAGAGATCCTGGATGATTTTGACGTAGTAGGTCGCATTCGTGTTGAAATGAACGCGTCCGGTATCTGAGATCGACGGAAGCAGAGAGGCCGAGACATCGAGGTTGGTCTTTTTGAATTTGAAGAATTTGACATCGCTGCCGATGAAACCGACTGCATTGTTCTGTGTTCCCCCCTGATCAGTGGTATTTTGTCCGTAGTTGGCATTCTGCCAACCCAGCCCCCAGCACGTAGATGCTCGCCCGGTTGGTATTTTTCAAGTAGCGCCCGATGCCACCGCCGAGTGTCGTTTGCAGATTGATGTCTTGCACCGAGCTTTGCAGAAATGAGGCGGTACCGGCATAGAACCAGTTGTTCCAGTGCAAAAGCCGCAACGTGTTCAAGTCGACCTGGTTTCGGGTGGTAAGGTTGGCACCGCTATTCGATGCGAACGAGGAGTTGAAGAGGGCCTCACTTGACCAGCGTTCTCTGTTATAAGCCACCTGGGAACCTATGTTGTACTGTACCGATTCATTGCCTTTTGAATAGAGAAGCCCAGTGTTGATTGCGCCATTGAATCGACGCCAAAACCCCTGAGAAGTCTGGGTCAGTTGGATGATCTTAGGCTGTGCGACCTCCACTTCCTTTACGGGAGCTTCGGCGATTTCGATTTTTATCGGGGGGTCGTTGGAGACCCCGGTAGTGCTGATTTTTCCGGTGTATACCTCACCGCTTTCCGTGTGCACGAGGAACAGCCCATTGCTTTCCAGGTGGGCGACCTGTGACCACTGTATACCGATCGTGCCGTCTACGTAATTCAGTTTGACCGAGAGCACGCCGGCGCTGAGGCTTTTGATTTCGCAGGTAAAGCGGTCCCCATTTTTCATCACAATCACGTCAGTCTTTTCCCGCGCGAAGAGAGGCACGGAAAAAAGAAGGGTGCAGAAGAGAACGATGGCTCGGGTGGTCATAGCGTGTCCTGCCTCGAAGTATTTGTCGAATCACGCATCTCAGGCGCTATCGTACGCGATTCATTGACGAAGCAGATTTGCTGAAATGAAGACCGATGTCATTTTCAGTGGCGGCCTAGTAGTTCTTCCAGTAGACCGGCTTGCTCGCGGCGATGCAGTCTGTGTGTAGGCTCAGATAGCCGTTCCCCGGCGTTGCAAGAACGTTTCCGAGCGCTTTGCCTTGACAATGCGTGGCCCCATTCTTCCTTAGTCGCGCGAGTCTCAAAATTTCTAACCGAAGGGAAACCCTACCGATGAATGATCAGGATAATGCTCAGCGCGAAGTTCTTCCTATCCCGGATAAACCGCGTAGCGGCCTCATTACCTATGACGCCAAAGATCCCGAGAACAAGTACCCGAAGATCACCCCGTTGCGGCCACCCGCAGGTGCGCCAAACGTATTGCTCGTCTTGATTGACGACGCGGGCTTTGGCTCCTCGAGCGCCTTTGGCGGACCATGCAATACGCCGACGGCGGAACGGCTGGCGGCCGAGGGATTGAAGTACACCCGATTTCATACTACGGCGCTCTGTTCGCCGACGCGACAGGCTCTGCTGACCGGACGCAACCACCATACGGTCGGGATGGGCGGGATTACCGAA
This sequence comes from uncultured Acidobacteriaceae bacterium, assembly GCA_963711525.1. Classification (GTDB taxonomy): domain Bacteria; phylum Acidobacteriota; class Terriglobia; order Terriglobales; family Acidobacteriaceae; genus PALSA-350. The sequence goes on from CAVQEO010000012.1 coordinate 13,557, forward strand.
ATCGCCAGCGGGTCTCCCGGCTACAATTCAATTCTGCCGAATACATGTGCGCCCCTTGCCCGAACCCTCAAGCTCAACGGGTACGCAACGGCGCAGTTCGGCAAGTGCCATGAAGTGCCAGTGTGGGAGACCAGTCCGGCCGGTCCCTTCGATGCGTGGCCTACCGGGGGAGGAGGATTCGAATATTTCTACGGGTTCATTGGAGGTGAGGCGCACCAATGGTATCCATCGCTCTATGAAGGCACCATACCGGTCGAGCCCAAAAAGACACCCGAAGAGGGCTACCACCTAATGGCGGACATGACCGATAAGGCCATTAACTGGATTGGACAACAGAAAGCACTCATCCCCGATAAGCCATTCTTCGTTTACTTCGCGCCGGGCGCGACCCACGCGCCGCATCACGTTCCCAAAGAGTGGGCGGATAAGTACAAAGGCAAGTTTGACCAGGGTTGGGACAAACTGCGCGAAGAGACCTACGCCCGGCAGAAAAAGCTAGGCGTCATTCCGCAAGAGTGTGAACTCACACTAAGGCACAAAGAAATTCCAGCATGGGATGAGATGCCGGCCGCACTCAAGCCCGTTCTTATCCGGGAGATGGAAGTTTACGCCGGGTTCATGGAGTATACCGATCATCATATTGGCCGGTTGGTGGATTCGCTGAAAAAGCTCGATCTGCTGGATGACACGCTGATCTACTTGATCATCGGTGATAACGGCGCCTCTGCAGAGGGGACGCTGAACGGCACATACAACGAGATGATCAACTTCAACGGCGCCGCCGCACTGGAGACACCCGAGTTCCTGCTGGAAAGGCTGGACAAGCTCGGCGGGCCGGAGTCTTACAATCACTATGCCGTGGGCTGGGCGCACGCCCTGGATACCCCGTACCAGTGGACCAAGCAGGTCGCCTCGCATTGGGGCGGCACGCGCAACGGGACGATCGTGCACTGGCCCAAGGGAGTCAAGGGGACAGGCCAACTCCGCACTCAATTTCATCACGTGATCGACGTTGCGCCAACCATCCTTGAGCTGGCGGGTCTGCCTCAGCCGACCTTCGTCAACGGAGTGCAACAACATCCGATCGAGGGCGTCAGCATGGCGTACTCCTTCAACGATGCAAAGGCTGCCGAAGCGCATGAGACACAGTACTTCGAGATGTTCGGCAACCGCGGCATTTATCACAAAGGCTGGACCGCGGTGACGCGGCACAAGACGCCGTGGATACTCCAAGGTGAGATAACACCCGGCATTCGACGACGACGTCTGGGAGCTCTATGACACCAATAAAGACTGGAGCCAGGCAAATGACCTGGCCAAGCAGATGCCGGAAAAACTGCATGAACTACAGCGTCTGTGGCTGATAGAGGCGGTGCGAAACAACGTACTGCCCCTCGACGACAACATCGGCGCCCGGATCAACTCAGATCTGGCGGGGCGGCCGGTGCTGATCAAGGGCAACTCGCAAATTCTCTTTGGCAGTATGGGGCGTCTCTCGGAAAACTCGGTTCTCAATCTGAAGAACAAGTCCCATTCGGTGACCGCTGAGATCGTCGTACCGACAACCGGCGGCTGAGGGCGTGATCATAGCCCAGGGGGGCAACATTGGCGGCTGGAGCCTCTACGCGAAGGGCGGCAAGCTCAAGTACTGTTACAACCTGCTCGGCATCCAGCAGTTCTACGCGGAATCAAAGGACCCGTTGCCTCCGGGTGACCACCAGGTACGCATGGAGTTTGCCTACGCTGGGGGTGGCCTCGGCAAGGGTGGCACTGCGTCCTTGTACGTGGATGGCAAAAAGGTAGGCGAGGGCAAGGTCGGCGCAACGGCGGCTATGGTCTTCTCTGCCGATGATGGTTGCGACGTGGGGGTGGACACGGGATCTCCTGTCTCACCGGACTATGGGGCGCGCGGGAACGAGTTCAACGGAGTCGTCAAGGGCGTCCAACTCGCCATTGCTGCGGATGCTGAGAGCGTCGATCACCTCGTCTCGCCGGAGGAAGCTGTCCGCATCGCTATGGCACGGCAGTAGGGATTCTCAGGACCGGCAGTCGAAATCGGCTGCCGGTCACTGGGACGAAAAGAAATAGTGCTCCTTCGGCCGCCGAGGTTCGCCCGCACGGTCACAAACGAATTCCCTTCGCTGACTGCTAGTTTTGACAGTGGTTAACGCGACTTCATTCGGGTATTTTGGGCCGGTTGATTGAGATTTAATTATTGGAGGAACCAAAGTGGCGCCCAACATCGTCTTCATTCTGGTCGACAACATCGGCTGGGGGAGTTTCGGAGTGTACGGCGGTATGACACCTACACCCCGCATCGACAAAATGGCCAGCGAGGGCATCCGCTTCAACAACTACAACGTGGAGTGCCAGTGCACACCGACGCGCTCCGCCATCCTTACCGGGCGGCATCCGGTCCGCTCGGGAACCTTCAAGGTTCCTTTTCCGGGGGAGGGGCTATCCGGGCTGGCGCCGTGGGAGTACACCACTGCCGAGCTCCTCTCCGACGCTGGCTACGCTACCGCGTTGTATGGCAAGTGGCATGCACCTCCGCCAGCCCCGCCACCAACCATCGCGCCCGTCCGCTTGCCTTTTCCTTTGACGGTCTGTTCATATTCCTGCGTGGTTACCCCGTAGGAACCGACACGGTTGAGCTCTATCCCAAGGTCTCCCGCCCCCTTGAATCTGCCTTGTTTATGCGCTGCGATCACGGTACCGCTCACCGGCGCGCCGGCTTTCAATACCGTTACTCCTTCGACGCGGATAGATTGCGCGAGCGTTCCGCTGAAAGGGTCGCCGACGTTACTGGTTTTTGAACTGAGATCCTGGGAGATTCGGACCGTAAGTGTTGTACCGCTTGGCACGGTGTAGACCTTGGGCGGCGGTGGGGGAGGAGGCGGAGGAGGAGCCGCAGCTTGCGTGGGGGCTGGTGCTGGTTCGGCCGGGGCCGGTGCACTGGCGGCTGGCGGCGATGGCTGATCTGGCGCCGGTGCGGCCGCTGGAGGCGCAGACGAGGCGTTGTCCGCCGGGGGCGTCTTATTGCATCCGCAAAACAGGAAAAGCCCCAACAAGCTAAGCAACACAATATAACGAATACGAATGGGACCGTCGCCAAACAAGCTCGTACTCTTCAGATCTCTTCTTTCTGGGCTTTTCATGTTTTCCTCCCGGCAAAGTCCACTGCTTCAACAATCGGCACGAACGCCAATCAATCCGCGGTGGCGCACACGACTTCGAACAGTAGGGTTTCACAACCAAATAGAGTCCGATACTGGTAGTTCTGACAGTAGAGAAGCAAGACTTCTCTAGGTAGACTGACGGTTCGGCAAGAAGGTTCACCTTCGGCGACAGCTTTACCCGCACGTTCTCACAATGCTTATACCGCTCAGACCGTCTGCTGCCCCACCGAAAGAACAATCAGACCAGCCACTCAAACATTGTGGGCACTGCAACGCCAGCCACAATCACCGAACGTTGCTGTCGAATTCAGCCAGCAGAGGAAAAGAGAATGCCTGAACAAGTGAAGGAAGCCGCAAAGAAGCCGAACATCCTGGTCATTTGGGGCGACGACATTGGTATTTCGAACCTGAGTTGCTACAGCCATGGCCTTATGGGTTACGAAACACCCAACATCGATCGTCTGGCCAAAGAAGGCATGATGTTTATCGATTCCTATGGTGAGCAGAGTTGCACAGCCGGCCGGTCGTCCTTTATCACCGGCCAGAGTGTTTACCGTACGGGTTTGTCCAAAGTCGGAATTCCTGGCGCTCCCATCGGCATGAATGAGCAGCTGGTAACGATCGCAGGATGCCTCAAGGCCCAGGGGTACGCGACAGGTCAGTTCGGCAAGAATCATTTGGGCGACCTGAATAAACACTTACCCACAAATCACGGCTTCGACGAGTTCTTTGGCAACCTCTACCACCTCAACGCCGAGGAGGAGCCGGAGATGTACGATTACTTCCCGGAGGCGGAGTTCGCAGAACTCAGAAAGACTGTCACGCCACGCGGCGTACTTAAATGCTGGGCGACCGACAAAGACGACCCAACAGTCCAGGAACGCTGGGGCCGCGTTGGCAAACAAAGGATCGAGGACACCGGCCCGCTCACCAAGAAGCGTATGGAGACCTGCGACGACGAGTTTGCTGCGGCCGCCAAGGATTTCATCAAGCGGCAGACCGACGCCGAGAAGCCGTTCTTTTTATGGCTCAACTTCACCCATATGCACCTATTCACGCACACCAAACCATCGAGCCTGGGACAGGCGGGCCGTTGGCAATCGCCCTACCATGACACGATGATCGATCATGATAAGAACGTCGGCGAAGTGCTCGACTATCTCGACGAGCTAGGCATCGCAAACAATACCTTTGTTATGTACTCAACCGACAACGGACCACACAGAAACTCCTGGCCTGATGGGGGCATGACGCCTTTCCGCAGTGAGAAAGACACCAACTGGGAAGGCGCCTTCCGCATTCCGCTGCTGGCTCGCTGGCCAGGCAAGATCAAGGCCGGCACCATATCGAAGGAAATCATCCAGCACCATGACTGGTTGCCGACCTTCGCGGCCATGGCCGGTGATCCGGACGTGGTGGAGAAGCTGAAGAAGGGATTTGACACCATCGGTAGGACCTACAAAAACCACATCGATGGCTACAACCTGGTGCCCTACCTGACCGGGGAGGCCAAGCAGAGCCCACGCAAGCTGTTCGTTTATTTAAGCGATGACGGTGACGTGCTCGGGATTCGCTATGACAACTGGAAGGTCATGTTCATGGAGCAGCGCTGCCGAGGCACACTGCAGGTATGGGCGGAGCCTTTCACCAAGCTGCGGCTACCGAAGGTCTTCAATCTTCGCACCGACCCCTACGAGTTCGCTGACGTCACCTCGAACAGCTACTACGACTGGTTTTTATACCATGACTACATTCTGTACGGCGCCTATGCGATCGCGGATAAGTGGGCGGCGACCTTCAAGGAGTTCCCGCCGGTCCAGAAGCCGAACAGCTTCACCATCGATGATGCGCTGAAAATGATCAGCTCAGCTACAGTCGGCAGATAACAACAACTGCAAGTTTGTGAACCGCGAGCAGCTAAGCCGCCCCAGCCGGATATTCCACCGGCTATTTGGTTAAAGGAAGGAGTATTTGACGATGGCAGCACAAACAAAACCCAACATTCTCTTCATCATGGCCGACGACATTGGCTGGTTCAACGCCAGTTGCTACAACCACGGCATGATGGGTTATGAGACGCCGAACATCGATCGCATTGCCAAGGAAGGCGCGATGTTCACTGATTTCTACGGGCAACAGAGTTGTACCGCCGGTCGCGCCGCGTTTATTACCGGTCAGTCGCCCATCCGTACAGGCCTCACAAAGGTTGGAACACCCGGTGCGACGCTCGGTCTCAGCTTCGAGGATCCATCGGTTGGGGAATTCATGAAGCATTTCGGTTATGCCACGGGCCAGTTTGGCAAGAACCACCTCGGCGACCGCAATGAGCACCTGCCCACGGTACACGGATTCGACGAGTTCTTCGGAAACCTCTATCACCTCAATGCCGAAGAAGAACCCTACTATCCGAACTATCCAAAGGATCCGGCCTTCCGCAAGAAATACGGCCCGCGCGGCGTATTGAAATGCAAAGCAATCGACAAGGACGATCCCACAGTCGACGAGCAATTCGGCAAGGTCGGCAAACAGACGATTGAGAACACGGGGCCACTTCCCAAGGAGCGCATGGAGACCGTGGACGAGGAGTTTCTGGCCTCAGCGCTCGATTTTATCGACCGGAAGACGAAAGAGGGCGGTCCCTGGTTCTGCTATTTCAACCCAACCCGGATGCACATCTTCACGCACCTGAAACCGTCCTCTGTAGGCAAGACGGGACTCGGGCTCTATCCCGACGGTATGGTCGAACTAGACGGCTACGTCGGGCAGTTGCTCAAAAAGCTCGACGATCTCAAAGTTGCCGATAATACCATCGTCGTCTTCACCACCGACAACGGGGCCGAAGTAATGACATGGCCGGACGGCGGCGCCACGCCGTTCCGCGGTGAGAAAGACACGAACTGGGAAGGCGGCTGGAGGGTTCCGTGTGTCATGCGCTGGCCCGGCGTGATCAAGCCCGGCCGCGTCATCAACGAAATTGGCTCCCTTCAGGACTTTATTCCGACCTTCGCCGCAGCCAACGGGGAGCCCGACTTGGCCGAGAAGGTGAAGAAGGGATTCGCGATGGGCGGCAAGACCTACAAGGTTCACCTCGACGGATTCAACCTCATGCCGTTCCTGGCTGGCAAGGAGGACAAATCGCCGCGGCAAGGTTTCATCTACTGGAGCGATGATGGCGATTGCATGGCAATGCGCATGGGGCGGTTCAAGATCGTATTTAGCGAGCAGCGAAGCACAGGCCTTGCTGTATGGCGCGAACCTTTGTCTGCGATGCGGCTTCCCAAGTTCTTCGACCTACGCGCCGATCCGTTCGAGCGCGGCGAGGAGAGTTTCAGCTACGACACCTGGTTCCTCGAGAATATTCCCATCCAGTACGCGGCGCCACCCATTCTCATGAAGTGGTTGGAAACCTTCAAGGAGTTCCCGCCCCGTGCCAAGGCGGCAAGCTTCACCATCGACCAAGTGGTTGGAGAACTTATGCCGAAGGGCTGATCTGCAATTATATCGAGCGAGCGCATTCAAGCAACCTGCTTTCGACGGAGGTCATTGCGAAGTATTTACGTACGGCCTGAAGCTCGCTGCGGCGAGGAAGGCCGTACCCTTCGGAAACGTGAGTTTTTCCGCAAGCTGAACCAGATGGCGATCGTCTCTACAGAACAGTATCGAAGAGGCGTTTGAGTATCTCGTTCAGGGGCATCATCGTGAGAAGTAGTGGCGACATGGGAATAAGCGATGCGAGCGCCAGATGGATGGGTACACGCGATCCTACCGGAAGGAGTCCCATTTTCTCCACGAACGCAAAGCTATTCCCCAAGTCGGCTAATGACTGAATATCAGCTGTTCCAAGCAGCGGCTCCTCGCCAGTGCGACGCGCTACGATCCACTTCTGATGGAAGGATTTTGTGTACTCATATGCCAAAATTCCGTACGTAGCCATCCCCGACGTCTTTGTCTCCCAGAGGATCGGGGTAAAAACACACAAAGGGGCCAGAATAAAGAGGACCGCGCACACCGCATAAGCCGCTATCTCCCCTGCGAATTGAGGCAGTGGCAGTTTGTCGTAGAGCACGGTATTGGCTAGAACACCGGCTACAACCAGCGAGTAGGCGACAACGATAATCCCGAAATAACGTTGGGCTTCGCCCACGAATGCAAGGCCTCCGGCCTCATCCGGGTGTATCGGCACGAGCTGGAGATTCAGCTTACTCATCCGCCAGAGGAATTGCCCCCATAGAAACAGGATCCAGAGCCAGCGTAGGGTCAGAAACTGAAACAGCGGTATGCAAAACAGCATGAGCCACCATCCAGCCCAGGTAAGCGACAAAACCCCACCGGTGCGAAGTACCGACCACGAAGAGATGTGAACGGATGTCGACCAGACGGTTAAACCTGAGACGGTATAGGCAAGCACGACAAAGATAAGCCTGACCAGTGTCGAATCGCACAATACATGGGCGCGCACGACGGCCGAATCGAATTTGCTGAAGTCTGGCTCGGTAACCACGCCTAAGGTGATAAAGTGCGCCGCGGCGTGCGCCAAACGCGGCCCCACAATATTTTCAGATAACAGTAAAAGAGGCACGGCTAAGAGGAAGCGTGCATGGACAGCGATGTCTCGAAGGAAGGGTACCGGTACCCTGTGACCAACCGCAAATCCCTGGAATGCGGCCAGAGCCAAAAGGACTAACCATGTCAGACAAATGGAAAGGAATGCTCGCCGTACGACGCGTGGAGAATTCTCCGTCATAAGCTCGCGGCGTTTCTCAATCCGATATGTTGGACCATCATCCGGAAGCAATAGTTCACGACTGGCTGCTGGTTCCGATACAGCCATCTAGCCTCCTCTGGAATGCTTAAATGGCCGCCGTAGCTCGACACATTTGCAGCATCACCATACTCGAGGAGTGAGCGTTAGCGTAGCTGTCAGTTTTTACAGTGCAGCAGTCTGAGCTTTGGTGGGGTCATTGCATTCGCAGGTCTGGTTCCATGTAATGAAAACAGGCATCCCGTAGCTTCGTTGCCATGGTCTGCTCGCTATAAAAAGTAACAATTTCCAGGGCTGGACCGGCCTAAATGCTGCTACACTAGCTAGGCATTTCGTACAGGCCCCGCAGAACATTTTGCTCATAAAGTCGGAGGGGGAAACTGCTGGTTATGACAGTTTCCTGACGTCTGAGGCACCATTCGCTTTCCAATAATATAGATCCTTCCGAATGGAGCGTGACGAATGAGGAAGCCGCGTATATTCCTAGCCGACGACCACGCCATGGTGGTGGACGCATTTCGGAGACTGTTAGAGCACGAGTTTAACATCGTGGGTACGGCCTCTGATGGCCTCGAACTTCTCAGCTCTGCGCCGAATCTGCATCCAGATGTGGTAGTAGTGGATCTTGGCCTGCCCCTCCTGAATGGCGTTGAAGCCGGTCGCGAGCTCAAAAAACTCCTGCCTCAGACGAAAATCCTGGTGGTTACGGTCAACGAGGACCCGACTGTGGCAGAGGCCGTACTAGGCGAATGGGCGTCGGGATACCTGTTGAAGAAATGCACCGGATCCGAATTGGTCAAGGCACTGCGAGAGCTCATGGTGGGCCGGTCTTATGTAACCACGATGATACCCAAAAGAACCACCGATAGCCTGCTTCCCTCCCCGGGAGTTCATGGCCGGAAATCACTTACGCCGCGTCAGCGGCAAGTTCTCCAATTGCTGGCTGAGGGCAGGTCCATGAAGGAAGCCGCCTACTTGCTGAATCTCACTACGAGAACGGTGGCTTTCCACAAGTACAAGATCATGGCGAGTCTGGGGATGCACAATAATTATGAGCTCCTGAAACTAGCCATACGAGAACACCTGATCCCCATGGCTTAACAACGTTATGCATCGAATTCGATGCTATTTGGCGATCAGTGATAATAAAGTGCTACCGAATTAGGCCATTGCAGAGAACATGGCTACCTGTTACTTCTGACAGCTTTCGGCTCTCCTCCAATCAACCTATCTTTAAGACTATGCCAGGAAGGCAAGCAAGGGCCTCAAGCTGAGAGGACGGCTGACCGACTGTGATTGGAACGCCTGTTCTACCTCCTCATTTTTTAAAGGTGAACCCGGAACAGCATTCGGGGGCGAAATGGACATGAATCGGCCACGTATATTGTTGGCTGGCATTCCCATGTCGTTCCTGGCTGCTTATCACAAACCTCTTTGCGAGGAGTTCGAGATCGTTGGCACCTCCGCCGATGGCCGCGCTCTTATGGCTACAGCCATACAACTACAGCCTAGTGTCATTGTGGTTGACTTTGCAGTCCCGTCGTTGACTGAAGTCAGCAACCGGCTGGAGCTGAAGAAGTTAATACCGCAAACAAAGTTCCTGGTGATCACCGGGAAGGAGGATCTTGATGCCGCATCGCAGGCACTCCATGAGTGGGCTTCTGGGGTCGTGCTGAGAAAGACTGCAAGGAGGGAGCTTCTTTGCGCTCTGCGAAAGTTGATGGCAGATAAAGTTTACGTACCGGCATCCATTGTTCAAGATCCTAAAGAATTGCAAAACCCGAGTTCGCCCAGGCAGCGCCATAAGGATCTCACTCGCCGGCAACGCGAAGTACTGAAACTCCTCGCTGAAGGCCGGACAATGAAGGACATAGCCGACATTTTGCGACTAAGTACGAGTACCGTAGCCTTTCATAAGTACAAAATCAAGCATGCTTTTGGACTTCGTAGCAATGTCGAACTGCTTAGACTTGCCATCCGTGAAAAGTTGGCCTCTGCGGAATAGGGGGTCAGGCGTGATTATCCAGCTACGTGAAGGAAGACTCCGAGCTTAGAGTATCGCGGGCAAAGGTGCAGCATTGCCGGCGCTAAACCCGGATTTTCTGTACGCTGCGCAGGACGCGACCGCGTATGCGGCTTTCGTTAAGGAAAGCCGCAAGAAGCGCGCCGGAGCCACTAAGCTGCACAGGAAATCCGGGAAGCGCTCCTTCCCCCCGCATAAATGCGGGGGCTTCCACGGTCCCCTCAAGTGCTGCCACATGGTTGATAACGACCACAATACTCTACGGCAGAATTAACAGGGGGAAACAATCAATAGGTAGATGGTGTGATTGCTTCTGAACTCCGAAGAGGATTCGTTATCGAGCTCAGCATTATTTTGGGTTTGCGAAGTTTGTGTGACTTGCTCTCACACTCATCGAGAACACTTTGCGGAACACATCGCCTGAGGTATTTGATTCCCAGGGCGACCACCAGCACGTCGTCCATCTGCCCTATAACCGGAATGAAATTCGGGATGATCTGGACCGGACTACAAACATAAAGAACGGCACACCCGGCAACCGCTTTCGCGTGCCATGGTACATCAGGGTGTATCAGGGCCCTCCGGATGATCCTGAACTGTTTGAACACCCCCTTTATTGAATTCTTCATCTTATGTACTGATGACTGTTTCGGTTGCTCCTGGTGGGTTTCGAGAGAGGCTTCGACCTGTGGTAGCGCTTCCGCTGCTCGCAGGATGCAGCGAAAACCGATGTGGCTCATGCCGGTGTCGATCATCTGCGGTTGGCGAGCCGCGGGCCGGTAACGCAGGCAGTAGTTGGGAGCGCACAAGTGCGAACCACCCTTCACAACTCTGCGGGGAATGCGAATCTGAGGCTGCCTTGGGTCGTAGCTCTTCTGTTGAGAGGCAATACGTGGGTTAACCGCCGGCCCACAGCATGCCTGACCAATTTCGTTCGCATGGTTGTGGACATACCAATCTGAGGTCCACTCCCACACATTCCCCGCCATGTCGAGTAATCCATAGCCGTTCGCTGGAAAGGAGCCCACGGGAGAAGTTCCCGGGAATCCGTCGAGCAGCAGATTCTGCCAGGGGAATTCGCCCTGCCATGCATTCGCCATGGCCTTACCTTCGGGAAAATGTTCATCGCCCCAGGTGAACTTCTTGCCCTCCAGTCCACCGCGGGCGGCTCGCTCCCATTCGGCTTCGGTGGGCAGTTCTTTCCCCGCCCAGCGCGCGTAGGCTTCGGCGTCCTCGTAGGCCACGTGCACCACCGGATGCTGCTCGATACCGGTAATTGAGCTCCGAGGTCCATTTGGATGGCGCCAACTCGTGCCTGGTGTCCAAGCCCACCAGTTTCTGTAATCCTTCAGATCCACGGGCCCTTGCGATTTTTGAAACACCAACGCTCCGGGAACGAGATTTTCGGGTGGGGCTCCGGGATAGTCGGCCAGATTCAGCTCGCGTTCCGCGATGGTGACATAGCCGGTCGCGTCGACGAAACGCGCGAACTCCTGGTTGGTGACGGTGTGCCGATCCATCCAAAAGCCATCGACGCTGACCTCGTGAACAGGGCCTTCCTCGGGATAGAAGTCTTCCGAACCCATGAGGAACGTGCCAGCCGGGATCCACAACATATCCGGCGGCGCTTGAGTCTGCGTGATTTCCTGAGACGCCATGCTGCTCATTTTATTCCTCCAACCCATCATCCATTGCGCCATCACGTCGCTTGAACTTACGCCGCCGCCCATGGGCTGCAGCCGCTTCCCTTCCCCAGCCAGCAAGTGACGTCGTCCGGCGTCTGCATAGGGAATGGATTACCAGTCGACCTTCTTAGAACAACATCTTTATGGCTCCTCGCGCGACCACATCGATTACTATCTTTCACTCTCGAAATATTACTGTCAGGACCATGGTCTCGCACCTGTCAGAACAGACAGGCTGCAAACGGTCGCAATCGGAGTGAACTCACCAGCGGCTGTCATCATCAAGTTTAGCGCCGTTGCAGCGAGTCAATCATTGGCTGCTGGCTTACACGAATATAGCCAGAGCGTGGCCGATCAAGATCGATAATTACGGCAAGAACCAGGCTGATGGATACCGCCAGCATAAACATGGAAAAGGTATTCCGGCGACGCTTCTGCCTTGCGTCAACAAAGGAGACCGCTAAGGAGAGAGACAAGGTAACCTCGACTAGCACAAGGGCGCCGGCCGGCGAGCTTCACTACGCTCGCGGTAGGGTAAGTATGTGGTAAACGGGAAAGCATAGGAGGAAAGCGGCGATCACCAATAGTCCAACCCGCACGAGGTGAGTTTTGAAACGCTGGCTGATCGCAATCAGCAGCAGCACGGTTGCCAGCGTGACCGTGGCTCGCACGAATTGGTCGGCGTATTCCCGGCCCTTGGTTCCCTGGTCAAAGGCCGCGGTGGCCTGATCATTTAGCCGGGCAGCCATCTCGGTCTTGGAGCTTCGGTATTCCGGCATCAACTGAGGGCCGGCTGGAGCGTTGGGGTTGTTGAGCGGGTCAGTCTTCTTCCAAGCTTCAAAGGCGGGACGGAACTCAGGCAGGAAGCGCCTTTCAAAAATGCCGGTGAGCTTCTTGTCGTTATGAGCCTCGGCCTTCAGCCATTCGACGACGGTCGAAGCGTTGTACAAACGCTCCTGGTTGGCGAATGTGGCAGCTCCCTCGGCTTGAACCCGCAATTTGCTCGCCTGGCCGTAGAGTTCTGACTGGTGTCCAGTCCAGAGAGCTGCCTGATAGCCGCTCCAGGCAGTAGCAATCGCGACTATGGCGAGAACAAGGGCCTCGATGATCTCCAATATTGCCTGCCCCAGAGACTCCCCTGCTGCCCCGTGCTCGCTGAGGTGTTTGGCGATTTCAATGTTGGCGCCCCCCGCTTCGGGCATTAGATACTACCTCCTAAGTCATCAATAAAGAATTCACAGGCAGGCAACTTCCCTGCTGCACGGTTGTGGGCCTTAACGCGTCACCAGCTCTGCCTTCTTGATAGGAGGAGGATTCCACTTGCCCGTGAGCGCGTCGGCCTGCGGCGAGTAGAGACGCATCGTCAAATTGAAGGGCGCCTTTGGCGTGGGGAGCCAGTTCGCCTCTTTGTCTTTACCCGGACTGTCGCTCTGAAAATAAAGGTCGAGAGAACCGTCGCTGTTGTACTTAAACGGCATCCAGCTACTCACGGCAAAGCGATTCAGTGAGTTCGCAACCTGGAAGCCATCCGCGTCGTAGAGTGTGATGGACCAGAATGCGCGGACCGGTGGGGTGGCCCCGTTCTCAAAGTGAATTGTGTATTGGGTCCCTCCGTCCAAAGGCTTGCCGGCTTCGTCGGCGAGATTCAACGGATAGATAGCATCCTCGGGCAGATTCGCCCCCAGGCCAAGTTGCGCTACGATGGCGCGTTTGAGGTAGTAGTTGCCATATACACCCATGGTGTCGGTGTTCATCGACCAGTAGTTGACGACCCTCGCGACTGTCGGCACTTTCCACTTCATTAGCTGTTGGGCGTCTTGGGGAGCGGTCTCCAGTGCCTGCTTTACAACTGGATCGAGTTGATCGAAGTCAAAACTCTTACCCTCTTCGAGACCGATTTGTTTCATCTGCGCAATGATGGGCTGGTCAGTCAGGTGTGGAGGGTGGAGTTTGAGCAACTCTGCCGCATAGCTAAAGTAGCCACCGGCTGACATAGTATCCACCTGCACCATGGGCGGCGTCGTCATATCGACTGCCGGGTCGCTCTTCACTGTTACTGGCTCGGGCGCCTTGCCCCAGCGTGAGACCGGCGTGACCTTGTAACCCGCCTGAATGGTATGCACGGCGTCATAATCCGCCGGCCCGTCCGTCTTGGTGCGGCCTATGATCCAGACATAAGGAGTGGGTGCGGCAATGTGGCTGAAGCCCTCTGGAGCCTTCCCCGTCCAGCCCGGCGGGGTAATGAAGAAATTGGCCGCCTCTGTGCCGGTCGTTCGCCAGCCTGGTGACGCGAACACGTCCGTCCACATATCGAGCATCGGCAGGAGGTAATACCGGCCATTCGTGTCCGGCGCTGAGACGACCACGGGTTCCCTGGTTAAATCAAGCCACGCAATGGAATAGAGGGTGTCGAAGTTTGAGCGCACAACCCCCTTGAAATCTGCGGGCGGATAGGCCGGGACGTTCACGAACGTATTCATCGGGCCTTTGCCGAACTCCGGCATCAGAATGTTCGTAGATTGCTTCCGTGTCAGGTCCATCAGGATGAGCGGGTAGAAGTAAATGTAGGCATCCACAGCGATGGCGTGCGCCTCGTCGGCTTTCAAAACGGGGATGGAACCCGCCGCTTGCAAAGTTGCGCTCATGTTGCCCCCTTTTCGCGTCTAATACGGCTGCTCCGCGCCGCCACGCCGTCTGCCGAACCAGCATCGCAGGTTGAGTGGCTCCAGGGAACTAGCAGAACTTATAGGTTTCTTACGTCTGACATGGTCCTGGGTGGGCCGCCCGAATCGCGAATGGCCCATTTCAGAGGCGGGGGTACCCCAGGATTGCATCCTGGGCAATTCTCAGCCGTCCCCTCAGCGGCTAAAGCCGTTTCTGCTTTTAATGCGTACGTACGGGCTGAAGCCCGTACCCTTCGGAAAATTCGAGTTTTTCCGCAGCCTGTAAGGTCGGGCCCTAATACAGCGCATCAGAGCGGTGACTCCCAGAAAAGTCGGGTTTCGCCGATTTGGAGCTATCCATATCCTCTGAAGTGTGGAAGCTCCCCGACTTCGGCACTTATTGCCCGAGCATGGGCTCGGTCTTCGATCTATGGGGCACACTGGCGTGGATCGTGGTACCGCGCTGGAGTTGCGATTCGATCGCGAGGGTCCCATTCAGGAGTTTCAAACGCTCCTGCATGCTGATGAGGCCAAGCCCCCGGCTCGCCGTGGTGGCTTCGACATCAAAGCCCACGCCCGAGTCGCTGATGGTGAGACAAATCTCATCCGGCGTTCCCCACAATCGCACTTCGAAGCGCCGTACTCCACTGTGTTTGGCCGCGTTATGCAGCGCCTCCTGCAACACTCGGAAGAAGCAGAGTGAAATGTCAGGCGGCAATGGGGTTGGCAGATCATGTGTTTTGCAGTCAACTTCCACCTTCTGCTGTTCGCTGAACTCCTGGCAGAAGCCCTTCAGCGCCGCAGCCAGCCCCAGGTATTGCAGCCTGGATGAGTGCAGCTCGTGAGACAAGGATTGAATATCGGCCGCTATCTCGGAGGTCTGCTGCTGTATTTTGACGATGTGTCCAGGAATCTTAGACGGATTGGAAGAGCTCTGGTGGAGTTGTGTCAGTTCAATGGCCAACAGCGCGAGACGCTGACCGATATCGTCGTGAAGTTCTCTAGCGATCCGGCGACGTTCCTGCTCCTGCGCCTCAATCAATTTTCCGCTCACGCCGGCGAGAGCCGCGTCCGCCAGCTTGCGCGCCGTTATATCGAAAAACGCCACGACGGTACCGACAACTTCTTGCCCTTTCCACTGCGGATAGCACCAGAATTCAGCCGGGAAACTCGTTCCATTCGCCCGCCACAACACCTGGTCGTCTACGTGTGCGCCTTGCCCACTGCGGGTCGTCTGAAATATCGGGCACTGCTCGACTGGGAAGGGTATCCCGTCGAGGCGAGTGTGATGCATCAGACGATGCATATCTTTGCCGAGGAGTTCGTCCACTCGTTCATACCCTAAAAGGCGAAGGCAGGCCGGGTTGCAAAAGGTGCAGCGGCCTTGGCAGTCGCTGCCATAAATGGCCTCGGCGGTCGATTCAAGAATTAGGCGGAGCTTTTCCTCGCTCTCGCGCAGTGCTTCGTCTGCTCGCTTGCGCTCGGTAATGTCTTGAACCGTGCCACGGAGCCCGATAATTTGGCCGTCCGCGTCGCGCATCGGTTCGCCCCGGGAGATCGCCCATTTTGTGGAGGGCCCGGAGCCGATTACCTCTATATCAAGCTCGTATGACGTACCAGATTCTAGGAGTTCCCCAATAGCGCGCTGAAGGCTGTCCCAACTTTCAGCCGTGAAGAGGCTGCCAAGCTCCTTGTAGGGGGGCGCGGGCAGGTTTGAGTTACGGCCGTGGAGGCGGTAAAGTGCCTCCGACCAGATCACTGCGCCCGTCCGTGCATCCCACTGCCAGCTTCCTAACCCGGCCAAACGCTGAACTTCGGTAAGTACTTCGCTTTTTTGACGCAGCACCTCCTCGACCCGTTTCCGTTCAGTAATGTCGCGAACAATGTTGACGTTATAGACTCGGTCCAGCTCAACACGCTTGAGATTGATTTCCACCGGGAACGTCGATCCGTCCTTGCGCCGGTGCACGCTCTCAAAAATCACAAACCCTGATTGGTCAAGTTCCCCGGCAATTCTTGCCCTCGAGGACTCATTCAGAACAGGATCGATATCGGGAACTTTGAGAGATAGAAGCTCTTCGCGGGTGTAGCCGAGGTCACGGCAGGCGCTTTCGTTCACATCCAGGAAGCGCAATGTTTCCGGGTCGACTACCTCAATCGCGTCGCTGGATTGGTCTATGAGCTTGCGGAAAAGATGGAGAGCTTCTTGAACCTGCCTTCGTTCCGTGATGTCGACGGCGATACCCAGCATGCGCTGCGTATCGCCATGACTCCGGTAATAGAATTCTCCCCGGCTCGCGAGCCAGCGCACTACGCCGTCAGACCGGACGACGCGGAACTCGGCCGTGTATGGTTTTCGGTTTTGTCTGGCATCCTCGACCGCTTTCGCCACCAACTCGCTGTCTTCCGGGTGCACATAACGATAAAGATCTTCCCTGCGCCCGACATATGTATCCGACGGAATGCCAAACATGTTCTGCAGGTCCCCAAACCAGGACAGCCCTCCGGTTTTCAAGTCCCAATCCCATGCCACCGACTTGCCGGCTTCCACTGCCAGGCGAAGGCGATCGTTCGCTAAGCTGAGTTGTGCGATCAGTTCGCTCTTGGCGAAATGCTCCTTTATATAGGCAACGGTAGCCAGACACACGATCGCGGCGATCGCGACGAGTACGCGGAACCTGCTTATACCAGGCGGCTCATCCTTCTGGAACAGCTCCCACACCAGGGGGACAGAGATGATGACAACCACCAGCATCGCCCAGGTCGACTGTTGTGTGCCTTGGCTGGTATCGAAGCGGGCCGCTCTTGCTTCGGCCGTTGTTATCTGCCGCGCACGGACCGGTATCCACACGAACCAGCATGCAGCAGCGGTCAGGCCGAGACCATATAGCTTTCCGTCGACGTAACCTCCACTATCAATCGCCGTGTTGGTGACTGCGGAACTTAGGGCGTACAAGGCCGAGGCGCCCAATAAATGGAGGTAGATCATCTTCCAGGGGTATTGCACGCGCAGGCTCGAAATGCCCAGGAGCGCAACCAGCGCCACATTTTCTACCAGGTACAGGATGTCAAATCGCAGATCGTAGCTAGTGGTGTTGGAGAATAAATACTGGTACGGAAAGATAGCGAAAGCGTAAAGGAAGCCCCAGAAAAAAAGTAAAAGAAGAAAGTTCGAAAGCATCCGATACAGCCTGGGGGCGGGTTCGTGCCGAGTCGGAAGGACTGCCACCGCTGCCATGAATGGCACCAAGTGCAAGAACAGTACCGGATCAGCGATCGAATTGTCGGGCACGTCGGTGTGCAGAACAAATTGGTGTAAGAGAAAAATTGACTGGTCGAGCACCCACAAGGCATAGCCAATTCCAAGCAACAACCAGAATGGCCGGCCCCCCAGGGTGTTCTGGATTCCATTGCGGATGGCGAACCCGGTGGCCAGGAGCAGAAGAAGAAAATAGCTGATACCGCCGAAAGCCAACAGAGAAGAGTCCGGCCTTGCGGTGAATGAAACAACGCCTCTGACGATCAAAATGGCAAGGAGAGCGGAAGGCCAGGAAAGAGATCCGAGCCGAGTGCCGAGATTTTTCGAGAGTCGTTCCATCAGGATCCCACAGCCCCACTCCCTTCCCGATAAGGCACTCAAAAATGGCCTACCGCGGCTCATCCGGCGGGAAACATTGCAGCATCAAGCGCCGTAAGCCATATACTTCACTGAGGTTAAACGGCTCTCGCCGGGCGGGCAACGTGAAAATCTGCAGCCGTTGCGGCCCCGTGCGGGCACACACAGAGGACAGAGCTTATGATGCTATAAGCGATTAGGCAAAGTGAAAGAAAGCGAAACCCCGAGGTCAAGAATATGGAAACCCCGATTTCAAGATCACGGAAACCGGAGTAATATTGTTTTCTGAATATTGCTTGTCGCGACGCCTTCTCGCGTATTCAAACGAGTTTTGTGGGCGCAAGGAGCCGCGTTGGTCAAACAGTCCCTTCAGCCCGAGAAATCGTTTACGGAGCTAGATCATCTTGCGGACAACCGAAGCGATTCATTGATTCCGGTTCTGGTGGTTGATGATAACGAACCGTTTCGCCGTTTCGTGCGGGCGACTCTGAGTACCAAGCCGGAATTAAAGATCATAAGCGAAGCGTCCGATGGTTTAGAAGCGGTTCAGAAGGCCGTTGAACTGCAGCCAGCTTTAATCGTGCTCGATATTGGGCTTCCGGGCCTGAACGGACTTGAAGCTGCTCGACGCATTCGCAAGCTTTCTCCCCAGTCGACCATTCTGTTTTTGAGCCAGGAATCCTCACCAGACATCGTGCAAGAGGCTCTTTGCTTAGGCCTGGGCTACGTGATGAAAGCACACGCCGCCTTAGATCTACTCATCGCGGTGGAAGCGGTTCTTCGGAATGAGCAGTTTGTCAGCAGCGCTCTGAAGGCTGTCGACACCCAAGGCTGACGCATTGCCAGCGCTAAATCTGGATTTCCTGTACGCTGCACTCGTCCGCATCTAACTGCTACCTCATCGCCCAGCGTCCGATTTCACTAAAATTCCGCTTTTAGGCTGGAAGATAGCTCCACTTTTGCGCCAGAAAATGCTAGGGTGAGGACACTTTCTGGAGCCGTCATGTCAACTCTAGCATTGCCGGCACAGGCTAAAGAACTCTTCCAGTACCTTTTTGAGCAAGCGTCACTGGGAATCGCAGTGGAGGATCTCGAGGGAAAAGTCTTGCTTGCCAACCCGGCGCTTTGCTCCATGCTGGGATATGGGGCGGACGAATTGTGCGGCATGAATTGTTGCGAATTTGCAAATCCCGAGGATTCCCAAGACGATTGGGCTTTCTTTCAACAGCTCCGCGCCGGCGCCATCGATCAATACTCGATTGAAAAACGCTACGTAAGGAAAGATGGGGCCAGGATTTGGGGACGTCTGCATGTCTCTCTGTTGAGAGACATCGATGGAGCATCCCCGCTGGTGTTTGCCTTTGTGGAGAACATCACTGAACGAAGGCGGACAGAAGATGCGTTGCGAGAAAGCGAGCAGCGCTTTCGTTTGGCGGCTTCTGCAGGAAAGATGTTCTCTTATGAATGGGATGCGGCCACCGACGTGATGGTACGCTCGGGAGAGTATGCCGAGATGCTGTGCACCGACAAGGAGGCGGACCTTACTACCGGTCAACAGACCTTGGCGAAGGTTCACCCAGACGACCGAGAAAAGGTTTTGGCCGCGGATGCTGCGCTTAGCGCCGAAAAGCCCGAGCTTCGAGTCAGTCATCGCATGGCCCGTCCCGACGGCAGTGTGATTTGGGTGGAGAGAACGGGTCGCGCGCACTTCAACGAGCAAGGCAGGATGCTGCGGATTGTAGGCATGGTAGCGGACATTACGGAGAGCAAACAGGCAGAAGCAGCGCTGGCAGACGTAAGCCGCAGGTTGATTGATGCGCAGGAGCAGGAGCGTAAACGCATTGCCAGAGAGCTTCACGATGACATTGGTCAACGTCTGGCGCTGTTAGCCGTCAAGTTAGAACAACTGCACCTGGACCCTCCTGATCCGCCAGAGGTCCGCATCCGTTTGGGCGCATTACAGGTGCAGGCGAGCGAGATAGCAACCGATATTCAAACCTTGTCACACGAGTTGCACTCGACAAAACTCGAATATCTGGGGCCTGTTGCCGCCATGAGAGGCCACTGCCAAGAGCTTAGTGACCAGACTAAGGTCAAGGTTGACTTCAGAAGCCAGGATTTACCCAGCCCCTTGCCACCGGACGTTTCCCTTTGTCTCTTCCGGGTGCTACAGGAGGCTCTCCGCAATGCAGTGAAACACAGTGGGGCACGGCACATCGAAGTGGGCTTGTGGGGAACGCCGGATGAGGTTCATCTCTCGGTGAGTGACCGCGGCGCAGGTTTTGATAGCGAAGTCGCAAAGAGGGGCCGGGGGCTCGGCCTGGTCAGCATGGAGGAGCGGCTGAGACTGCACAAGGGAATGCTTTCGATCGAATCGCAGCCGAAGCAGGGCACAACCATCCACGCTAGAGTGCCGCTCAGTTCGGGAGGCGGTTTCGTTCGGGCCTAAGTTGCGTTTAATCAGGAGAAGGTTTTTGCGGCATAGCGCTTAGGCCGTCGATAGCTATTTCACTGGGGAAAAACGGCTGAGTGTTCTGCACAGATCTTTTGGTAGATGTGACTCCCCTGCTCCCGCTGCAAGCTGTTCAACACATACCCGCACAGAATATCTACGTTGCCGGTTTTGGCTATTTCGTCCGTGAGGTGTTCGACTTGAATCGCCGCCTCCGCTTTACCTTGCGCCCATAACGCAGGTGCAAATTCACCACAAGCAGCCACTCGGGCATGCTTCCCTTTCGCGGCCCCAGCGCTTGAAGACAGTAGATCACCAAAGATCTTCCGGAATCGAGCCGAGTCAGGCAGATCATCCACCATGAACGTGGAGAGCGCTTCGTAAACATCCAAAGAGAGATAGAGCCCTTGTTCCATAGCCGCAGCACCATCGATGCCACGCGCCATCAAGGTCTCAAGAACGCCCTTGCGGTGAGGCTCGGTCGCGACTACGATCACCGGGTTGCCTGCGTCTAGAGCGGTTTCGACGAAACCAGCAAGGCCAAGTAGAAGCGCTGCATCATCGGAATAGAAATGAACCTCATGGCTGTGTTTGGTCTTCGCCTGATCCGGTACGGGCGGTGGAGGAACTTCCTGTTGGAAGAAGTGGCCGGGTGCTTGTGAATCAGTAGCGCCAGTCCGATCGAGGCCGGATAGTCCCTTACTGACAAACCTCCTACCCTGACAAACTGCTTGTACAGCGGCTAACAGTTCACTTCCGGCATGTGCTTTAACGACGTAGCCCATTGCGCCCAAGCTGAATGCTGCTTGCGCCACATCTATAGAAGATCCCTGGCTCATGAAAAGTATTTTGCATGACGGGCAGGACTTGCGGATTCGCCGGGCCACTTCAATCCCATTAAGGGTGGGAAGCCGGATGTCGAGCACGATCAGGTCCGGTTTCAGTTCTTCTGCTTTGTGAACTGCCTCTAATCCGTCCGAGGCCTCGCCAATGACCTGCAAATCTGGCCTTTGACCCAGCATGGAACATACGAATCGCCGGAAGGGTTCATAATCATCGACAACAAGAACCCGGACTATGGACGCTTCCAAGTGCCCCCGCCTCACCGTTCAAAACCATTTTGAGGGTAGTTTCTGAGCTTCATCATGGTTTGATGCGCCGCCAGGTCGGTCGTTGCCCAACCGCGAAATTTGATTATAGTGCTGAAAACCGGTTAGAAAATGTAGCATTTTGAAGCACAGCTATTCGAGCTCTCTATACTGAACTATGCATCGACGAGGCAGAGGATTTATCGGCACTTTCGTAACTATGGCACGCGGACTCAGCAATAAGCCAGAGACCGTTTTCAATGTGCGCACTTCTGAAGATTGTCATTTCTGAATTAACTTGCCGACTTTCTGGAGAAATTCTACTGGCGGCATGCCTTTTGTCATGACCAGGTCAGTATGCTCGCTCCCCAGGGGCTCCTCCACCAAGCCGCTGAAGAGAACAATCGGAACTGCCGGCTTTAGCCGTTTCATTTCAGCAGCCAGTTGCGTTCCAGTGAGACGGGGTAGCCGATAATCCGTAATGACCAGGTCGACCTGGATGGACCTGAAGATTTCCAACGCGGCGGCACCGTCTGCCGCGGTCAACACTTCATAACCGGCACTTGATAAAACCAGACAACGCAGCGCTAGCGCGGCGGCTTCATCATCCACACACAATATGACACAGGTATTCGGCAAGCTCTCTCTCGCGCGGGTAATTCAGCAATTATTCTGAGTGCACATCCCGAAGTTGACATTAATCAGCAGCACTTCGGGAACGGATCTACGCTAGAGAATCAGGTCGCTTGGCGAAGCGAAAATCTTCTAAAAATCTGACTGTTGAACACAGCCCTCAGCGTGTGCGCAAAATCTGGAGCCTCCGCTGTGGGTACAAGCCCCACGGCTATTCCCAGGACTCCCCCAAGCAGATATAGCACCGAGACGATTTGAGTTCGTTGCGCCAGAGCAAGGAAGGGATCACACTCAGAATTGACTACGAGATACCTAACAATTTATGAGACAGCGTATTGACGAGAGCAGACTACAACATGAACTTTTTTGATTTTCCCGGCTGCTTCGATGACGAATGTACGGTCCAATAACGGCGATGCCAGAGCCTAAAGTCTACGAATTCTCGAAGCACATCGGTGCGATCTGCGTCCGAGCCAACAAGAACCTCCACACGCTTGACGCCGCGCGCGGCATCGACCCGATGCTATTGGATCGCCAAAGTCCGCGTCCCCCGATGTGCCAGAGCTGTGTCGGAGCCCCGCGCCGAGGCGGCACTGCGCGCGGTGCTAGCGTCGCTCACTTTGCTTCTGCAAGGGAAGGAAGGAGCCGGTCTTCGTTTGAGCAACGATCCCTTCCTGCCTCCCAAGACAAACAAGCTTTCAAGCGTCGGCGATGGGATCTTCCGGCCCTCGTCTTCCATGAAGTTTGGTACACCGACAGTGGACGAAGGGTGGCAGCAATTCGTCGCCAACCGAGGCAAACCAGTCCTTGAAGTCATGGAACATCTGGTTCAGGAACTCATCGAGGGAAAGACGCCTTCGTTTGGCTTTCAGATCGCTCTCCGCGCGATCAGCTGGTACGCCGATGCGATCCGCGATCCCAATGTGGAAACGCGACTCATCAAATGCGCCACCGCCATCGAATGTCTTGTCTTTCCCGAGCCCGGCAAGGCGACGGCAACTTTTGTGATTCGAGGATCGCTCCTCGCTCAGCGGCAAGGGCAACCGATGAGCCATTGGGCTCCGATTGCCCGGAGGCTATACGAGCGAAGGAGCGATGTGGCCCACGGAAATGTTGACTCTCTCCGCGAAGCCCAAAATGAATCTTCAGGCGCTCCGTTGGAGTTCACCCGAAACGTGGTTCTCCAGTTCCTTTTGCTTTGTCACCAGCTTCAACCCTTAGAATCACACCGTGTCGGCACAAAGAAGGACTTCCTAGAACTCTATCGGGAATACGAACGGGCCTTTCACGACGAAATTGCTGCCGTCGTCGCACAATATGGATTCGGTTGGAAGGTCATCCCAAAGCCGTCGCCCTAGCTGAGTTTGGTGTAGTGACCCCTATTTGGGTACAGTGATCCCAACGGACTTGCATGAGCGTCCCTAACACAATTACGCGCTTGCCCCTTTTCATCGCGCTGGTTTTGATTCCAGCTATCTGCTGGAGCCAGACTGAAGAGAGTTCGCAGCCACAGCGCACCATCCGCGGAGAGGTGGTCAACAGTATTACCGGCCAGCCCATTGCTAATGCTCTGGTGCAGATAAGCGGTCCGCTTGCGGCCTTGACAGATCGTGACGGGCAGTTCGAATTTCGTGATGCCTCCAGCGGACGTATGGAGGCTACGGCGACCAAGCCGGGATACTTTCCAGAACAGCCTGGAGCGATCGATTCAAACTTGCCGGTCGCGGAAAACCACGACATCACCCTGAAGCTCATCCCGGAGGCTATTCTTTCCGGCAAAGTCATCGATGAGAACGGCCAGCCGCTTCAGGGTCTAAGCGTTCTGCTCAAAATGCTCCAGGTGCACGACGGGCTTAGACGTTGGCAACAGGTGCGGTCAAGAACCACGAGCGTGGATGGCGAGTTCCGCTTTGCCGAACTTCAAGCAGGCAAGTACTCCCTTGCCACTGGCTTTCAGATCGATGGCTTACCCGAAGCTATATCCTCGGTTGCTTTCGCCCCAGTTATCTATCCACCCCGGGGCGGGGATGAAGAAGCCGCCCTCACCCTTGCAGCAGGCGATCATATCGAGGTCACCCTGAGTCCACCGATGCAAAGAATCTATGCCGTGACCGGCCATGTGGAGGGCGCACCTGCCCAGGGAGTTAATTTCGAGATAGATAGCAGCAGCGGCGGAACGATCAGCCCGGTCGTCCGCTTCAATCCGCCGACCGGTGAGTTCCGCCTCTTGCTACCCAGCGGGTCCTATCGGCTCAAATTGCATGCCTTCATCGCAACCGAACAATTGGTGGGCACGCGTGAGATTTCGATCAAAGAAGCTCCAGTCAGGGATATCTCGATTCCACTCGCGCGGCTCGCCACCATTTCGGTCGAAGTCGAATACCAAACCGTCAATACGTCCTCTCCAGGTGCGCAGGAGCCTCTGCCTTTCTTTCCGAATATCTCTCTTGAAGACGCGGACCCGGAGGGTTCGGCCAGGAGGTTCAACGCTCAGCCATCGCCACCCGCAAGTTCGCCGGACGAATCAGTGGTGATTCGAGATGTCGAGCCGGGCCATTACCGGCTGCAGGCAAGGCCGCAGCCACCCTGGTACCTGGCGTCGGCCTCCTGTGGCGGTCTCGATCTGACCCGTGAGTCGCTTGGAATTGCAGGCAGCGCCGCCGGATGCACCGTTCACGCTGTGATGCGCAATGATTCGGCCGCGCTGAAGTGGTCGATCCACTCTAATAGCCAGGCCAGCCGAGCGGGCCCGGTATTTGTCTATGCCCTGCCGCTCGAAACTTTGGTCCAGTCCATGTCCGGAGCCAACGCTCAGCCGCAAACGGCGGATCTCGGGGCCGAAGGATCCTTCGAGGGCCTGGCGCCGGGCCGCTACCTGGTCTTTGCGCTCGACCACGCCGAGCCATTGCCGTATCGGGAAGCGGAAGTGGCTCAGCGGTACTTGTCGCTGGGCCAGGAAGTCACACTCACACCGAATGGTAAGTCGGAAGTCCAACTAGATGTGGTTGCCGGAGAACCATAGTTGCTCCGTTCCCGAAACCAGCCCGGGAATCTGTCTCGTCGGGTGCTTTTGCAGACGATGTTACTTATGCTTGCGCTCTCTCCCCAGGCAAGACCAGCGCAGCAACCGGAGCAGATTGCTCGCGGCTGGCACATCAGTGGCACAGTAGTGGACGCGCACAGAGGTTCCCCCCTGGCTCGATGTTCGGTGCAGATCGAACCGGTCGCGAACGGTGGTGCACCTCAAGTCCTGGTAACGGGGGAGGACGGTCAGTTCCACTTTGACGGCTTGGCTCAGGGAAAATACCAGCTTACTGCCAGCAAACGCGGCTATCTCATGCAGGCTTACGAGGAGCATGATGGGCTCTCGACCGCGATTGCCGTGGGGCCGGAACTCAAATCTGAAAGGCTCATTTTTAATGTGATTTCCCAGGCCGTTATTTCTGGCTTGATTGCGGACGAACGCGGCGAGCCGGTGCGCGGGGCACAGGTGCGACTCTTCAAGGATCAGGACAACTTGGGTTTGCGATCCACAGACGAGCGCCAGAGGGTCATGACGGATGACCGCGGCATTTACGAATTGTCCCACATCGATCCGGGCAATTATTACGTCTCCGTTTCATCTCAGCCCTGGTATGCGCAACGAGCACAGCCTATGCAGCCCAATAATCAACAGGAAGATGATTCCAATTCGGCGCTCGACGTGGCGTACCCCACCATTTTCTATCCCCAGGTGACGGATTCGGACGCAGCCACGCCGATTCCTGTTAAAGGCGGCGAGCGGATCCAGGCTGACATAACGTTGAGCGCCCAGCAGGCCGTGCGCCTTCGCATCAAACTGCCTGTTCAGGACCCCGAGCATGCAGGCGCTTACAGCGTCGTTATGTCGCAATCCGTCTTTGGCCAGATGGAAACGGTGGACGGGCCAACGCAAACGGTGCGCGACGGCGTGCTAGAAATCGCCGGCGTCTTGCCTGGGCATTATGGGTTCACTCTCACGCACACTGAACCAGGCGCTGGTCCGCAGGAGTCGACCCGTTTTTCAGGAGAGGTGACCAGCGGCGCGACCGAATTGACCCCGGTTGATGCTGGGGTCCGGGGAGCAATGGAACAGTGAACCAACTTAAGCTGATTTCCTCCGCAAAAAGGGCATGAGTTGAATGCGACTAGTGTTTTGGCAGCTCGCCAGGATTGCAGAAAATGAAACCTTTTGATTCAACAAACCAGTTATTCATACCGAAATTGACCCGTTGCGTTTGTAAGAACCGCACCATCGGGCCTTAAGCCGGTTTGCTGTTCCATTGCTCCCCAGACCCCCGACTGGCCTCTCAAAGATCCAAAGGGACTGCCGATGGAAGAAGTTCGGCTGATTCGAGACGACATCAAAAATCGCGTGCTTACGTTACTCAGCAATGAGAAATGCGCGCTCTAAAAAGAATTTTGTACTCTCTGATCGTTCGGCGCTGCCCATGAACCCATCTCGCGGATACTTTGCGGCTGGTGACACGATTGTTGGGTTTACCCCAAGCAGGAAGTCGGCCACGCGGCGCGCCTGTCCGCTATTTGTCTTCGCTATAACGAGTAAACGGGCCACTGCCGCGAGCGCGGCGATCGAATCGGACTTGAAAACATTTCGGTCTAACATTTCCGGCGCTCCTCACTCCCTACAGTACCCACTTCATAGTCCTAACGAATCGTTGACCGCCACGGCTAGTTCCTGCTCCGACCCTAGATAGCGTTCCGTGGTTTGGATGGAGCTGTGTCCCAAGAGAAACTTGATCTGTTCGAGGCCGCCGCCATTCTTCCTGCAGAGCTTGGCGCAGGTGCGGCGCAGGTCGTGCGCCCCGAACCGCTCGATTCCGATCTGCTTGGCGCACTGCTCGACCACGGACCAGACTGCCCAGCCGCTCATGCTCTCTTTGACCTTGCCGCCTTTGGACACTGCCCGAAGCAGCCTCCCGTCTTCCACTCCTGCGGCGGTCATCCAGGCGTTGATTCCCTGCTTCACCCATACCGGAATAGCCACAGTGCGGACCCGGCGCCCTTTTCCTTCGAGATCGGCCAATACCCACCTCCCTTCCCGCAGCTGGATCGTATCGACATCGAGCACGGCCAGCTCCTCCCGGCGCAGGGCGCAGCCGACCAGAACCGCCAGGATGACGTAATCCCGCTTGCCCTTGAGCGTCGACCGATCGGGAACGGCCAGCAGTTCCCTCGCCTGCTCCCGTGTCAGCCAGTTTCCCAGCCGGGTTCCCTTCTGGGGGATGTTGGGAACCTCGGTCAGGTTCGCGGCCTCTTCCGCCCCGATCATGCCATTCTTGCGGGCTTCGAAGACCATCTTGCGGACGGCCGAGAGCCGGACGTTTACCGTCGAGGGAGAGAGCGCATCCATGGTCGCCCGGTACTCCATCAGGAGAGCACGGCTCAGGGGCCGGCCGGCCGAGAAGGCGAACAGGTCATCGAGGGCCTTCGCGTAGTTGCGGCGCGAGTGAGGCGAAACGACCGAGTCCAGAACCATGCCCCGGAGGATGGTTTGGGCCTGGGTAAGGGCTGCCGGATCGGCCGGCGGCGCGTTGTAGGCCCCCTGTACGGGGCTACCCGAAACGAGCAAATTGGTCACGGAAGAAGATTAGCACGACAACAGACATTGTCGTGGGTAATACTATGTAATGCTATCGTTTACTGTGCAGCCTCCGTGCAGCCTCATGGAGTATAGTGGTTGGAACCTCGGACTCGGCGAAGTTGCTGTCTGGCTTCACTTTGCTCCATCCTGGAGGACCAACATGCCTGTCCCGCCAACCTGGATTCCCCGGCTGGCCGAGATCCTGGCCGCCGTCGAAAGCCTGCCTTCGCGCGACCTGGACCGCGACCAGATCATGCGCCTCTTCGGGGTTAAACGCCGCGCCGCCCTGCTCCTGATGAAGCAGCTTGAACCGAAAATAGTCCGCGGCAGCTGGAGAATCGATCGCTCCCGGCTGACAGCCTGGCTCGAAGAACAGATGCACGACTCGGACCGGGAACTCGAACGCCAGAAACGTCTGACCCGGGCCCTCATCACTGCCGACATTTCCCTGCCCCGGCCGCCGGGGGCTTTTCTTTCGGTCGTGCGTTACCCAGGAGATGCGCCGCCAAGCTGTCCAAGGCCTTCCCCCAGGGGTCTCGCTCGCATTCGGGAGTCCTTCGCGCTTGGAAGTCGAGTTTCAGACGCTTGAAGAACTGGCGGAAAAGCTGATCCAGGCCGGCCTCGCCCTCGACCGGAACTTCGACCACTACGCTTCCCTGCTGGAAACCGGCGCCAATTCCGCTGCCCAGACCGAAGCGGAGCTGGAGCGGCAGGATGCGGAGTACTTCAAGAATTGGCGGCCCTCCTGAGGGAGTAAAGAGACCCACGTGAAACCTATCTCGAAGAACCTACTCTCCTACGTCATCTAGCAATTTTTTAATGGCTTCATGGTAGGTCAACTGATGACGATCAGCGTAAGCAACGAAGCGGTCGTACTCAGGTACCACCATGCGCACGGCCAGCGACCGAGATGGTTCGGCCCGGGCTAGTCTGCGCCTAGTGTGTGTAGCGGCCGGCATAGCCACAGCCGATGCGCTAGGCGCATCAGCGACAATGGACGACGGCACAGACTCTCTACTTACAAAGCCATGCGGAGCCGCGGCAGCATCGACCTCAACGAGATCAATGGGGGCTCTTTTCTTGACCGGCGCAAAACTCGAAAGATCGAGACTCGGACGAGGCGAATTTTGGTCTTCAGGATCATCTACAAGCCCAAATTTATTGCTCATTTGGATACCTCTTCCTGTCAAGCTCACGCAGTGTCTCGATCAGTTCGTCGACAAGGTTATGAAGATTTTCGTACGCGGCCCCGAGGTTTCCGACCTTATGCTCGCCGAGTTCAGCTAGTGTCAGTCTTTCGACGAAAATCGCCTTAAACGCGAGACGTTCGGCAAGACTTGTTCGAAATCGGGGAATTTTCGCTTCAACCAGTTCCGCTTCGAGTTGCCGCTGAACCGAGGATACTGGGGCCCCAGGCGCTGGCGTCCTGGTCATCAAAACACGGTATGGAATGCTCCGGAGCGGATTCGATCGTTGCGCCACCTTCTCTTCATCCCGGACCGCACGTATAGCTTTACCAGCTTGCCTAACATCAACCGCACTAGCCTGAACAGGGATGATCACAAAATCCGCCATCGCTATTGAGCGTGACACCAACACACTCGCGGTTCCCTCTAAGTCGATAAAGACAAATTGGGCGTTCTGTTCGTCAAGAACCTCCATTAAGTTCGATTCTTTTATTCCGCCCA
Source organism: uncultured Acidobacteriaceae bacterium (assembly GCA_963711525.1). Classification (GTDB taxonomy): domain Bacteria; phylum Acidobacteriota; class Terriglobia; order Terriglobales; family Acidobacteriaceae; genus PALSA-350. Next base: position 42,969 of record CAVQEO010000012.1, read on the forward strand.
CCACTTTCAAAGTAGTTTTGGACTCACCGTTTTCCTTCCAGTCCATTATGGGTTGATTCGGATCCGCATCTAGTACGCACACAGATGCCCCACTTTGAGCCAAGTACGTTGCTAGCAGAAGAACCGTTGTGCTTTTGCCAGCACCGCCTTTAGGGTTTGAAACGGCAATTACGGGCATACTCGACCATTCCCTCCAACCGCAATACTGCAGACTATATAGCTGGCAATATTGCCTTATTGCAACAGTATAGCCTTACAGCTAACTATAAAGCAACTATACAGTTCGCTATATTGCAGCTATATAACTTGCAATATAGCGATGTAGTTCAAAGGGAATGCAAAAGAGGGACGAAAAAGAAAAAGAGGGGATCGGTCGACGTGGCTGAAGCTGGACTAGTTGGATTCGAAAAGATCGATTTGGCTGTGTTGGGATTTCCATTGCTCGAACGATGGAAGCGCATTAGTTTCGCGAATCTCTTTTAGAATGAGCTGAATAGCAAGAGACCGGTGCTGTGAACGCGGCATCCGCTGAAAGTGATCTTCTGATTTGCGGCTTTCGCTGATGACCTCAGAAATCTTCTGTTCGAGACCTTCACCCGAATATCGCTCGTCTAGTGCTTCTTTGTGCCTGGCATCTTTCCAGCGCATATATGCCAACTCCAAAGCCTGATCCGATTCTCGTTTGGCTCGGTCGCGTTCAGCCGCTTGCCGTATTTCCTCGCGCCGGCGGCTGCTTATGAAGGCGCTCGGAACCGGAACTTCATTCTCGAGCGAGTAGATGATGAAACCAGCGGGATTCTCAACTCCCTTTCGTGTCCCTGACAACATCTGCGACTCGAGGTACTCGACCGTGTCACAGACCCGATCGGGACCAAATCGCGCTATTAGATTTGCGCACTTGGTTGGCATCACACCATGCTTTTTGAGTATCTGAATTGCTCGGTCTTCGGGAAACGAGGATTCAGGCAGTGGCTCCGTATTTGCCGGCAAAGCTTCTCGACGATCGGGATAGGACTCGCGAAGTACTCTCATGAGGGCAGTTCCCGGAGTAAGAACGATTTTGTAGCCCTCTTTACTGGACATGGGTTGAACATCCCATTTGTCCAGGTACCTGATTTTCACCAATTCGTTGAGTGCAAGGCCCATTGTGGACTTGATTTTCGAAAGGTGCGGGTACGCTTGGACGTTGAGCAGATTGCACAACTCTGCATAATCCTTCTCTACCTGCCTGCCTTGACTCGCATGAAACCACAGGTGTAGGTTGCCGAAAATGCCCTTTGCCGTCGGCCGAGTGAGTTGCTTATATGCATTGAAGTCTTCAGGAACGACGTAACGCTGATTCAGATTTTCGATCAACCAGTCTTCGAGCATTACCTCGTAGTGCTCCTGCTTGTCTGTCCCGTTCACATTGCTCTCGCCACTCCTCTTGAAGGAACGAAAAACATGAAGAGTTTCGTCGGAGTAAACCTTCTTTGCGGCTCGAAAAACCACCTTTTCCGAAGTTATTGTCGTATCCGTCATTCGCTTTCCCCAGCGAACTATCTCTTCGTAGATTTCGCCGTTCCGCGATAGACCCAGTTCTTGGATCATGCGATAGCCGCTAAAGCGAATAGGGTTTGAGATTTGCCCAGTCTTTACCCTCTCCTCACTCAGGATCTTCAATAAAGCAATGAATTTATCTCTGTCAGTCGTAGAAGGAAGGCCTAGCTGCTCAGAGCCACGAAATTCGGCAGCGACCCTTACTTTGTGCCCATTGCGGAAAACTACCTGTTCGATCCGGCGAGAGGTGCGGTTCTTGTCGCGGGAATCGTTGGCTCCGAAGAAGCCGATCGAAAGAAGGTTTTTCTCGAACCGAACCAAATCCGGGTCAACAGCAACAGGCAACAACTCTGCTGGGTGTTCCGCTTTGTGTGCCTTCTGTTTAGACATTCCTGGGCTGTTGTTGCTTGGTGAATACTATAAGAAAAGCAACTTCTTTAAAAAACATTAAGTACTGTGGAATCCAGCAACTCGTTGAACAAACTTGGCTTACCGCCCATTCTTTGCCAGTGCACCTCTCTATCATTGCCAGCACACCTCTCCAAATCTGCCAGTGCACCTCTCTGGGGTTCCGCCAGCATCCCTCTCGGTTTACGCCACGGAGCCTCTCTCTTTTGCCTTTAAACCTCTCTACTGTTTGCCAACGGACCTCTCGCCTAGTTTTTGGGCGGGTGCCAATCTATTTTGCCTCCGAATTGGCCCGTTTTGACTGCCAGCGTACCTCTCTAGGGGCTGATTTGAGATTAGAGAATCACAGATCTGTGCCAGCCGACCTCTCTAAGGGGTGCTTTTTGACAGGCGAGTAGACCTAAAATTTGAAGAATAGAGAGGTTGGCTGGCAAGACATTGAACCTTGCGCCTGCAATGTGCACCCCAAATGCTGCAAACAATAGGACTAGACGAAATTTCTGCCAGCCAACCTCTCTAGTACCCGTCTTGATTCCTTCTGTAGAGAGGTTGGCTGGCACATGGGCAGAAAATCAAAGACCTACGGCTCTATGACTCGCTCATTCTGGGCAGGCGCGACGCTGGGCAGGCCGCCGAACTCGACGATTCGGTACAGCGTTCGGGAATTAGGACCGAACCAGACTGCAGTGGCAGGCGGGGCGGTAGCCGACCAGTCTGACACAAAAGTGTGTATTTTCCAGTCAAGATAGGCCGATGTTGTTTTTCCCCCGAAGCAGGCAATAATTGCAGCTTTCGGCATCACCCTGGCGCTGGCGGGCGGCGCGTACTAGCGCGCAACGCTACATCGCACTATGGCCCCATCCGATTGCGGTAAACGCGAAGACCGAAGCTCTGACTGGCTTGCAGCAGTATGGTGAAAGCCATGCCACGCGCCAATGAGTCACTTGTCCGATTACAGGGAACACTCTTTGATGGCTACAGATCACAAGTGTATATTTCGCGCGGCGCAACCGAGAGGGCACAAGGACAGTTGCAGTTGGCCATCGAGGATTACACCCAAGGCGGTCGTGATTTCCTAGCGCATTCAAAACAATCGAGGCATCACCGACGCAGCGGGCGGCCTTGCGCAGACGTTAGAACAAAGGAAACCAACTAGCAGAGCCGCGATCCGAACCTGTGGTTCACGTAGCGCTCACGAACAGCAAACGGCTGCTGAAATGTAATAGTCACATTTATGGTATCCTTTATCGCTCGCCGCAGCCAGCAGACCAAAACCTACAAAAGTAACCGTGCACGTATTTTTTTCCACCTTTGTGTGGAACCGCTAGTCACGAAATGCGGCTAGACTTTAAGGGAGTATTGCCGAACGACACATTTCATTTCTTGAGACGGGCGCTGTGCAATTCCCCCGGGTTGGAAAGCAAATCGTCGCGTTTATTGTGATCGTACTGGTCATTGCAATTGGCGCCTATTTTTACCTCGTCAACCCGCACCACAACTCCGCCTCTCCCGAATCAGCGGAGGGGTTATTGGACCGCGCAGATATCTTGGCATGGGGAAACCGCTGGATCGATGCCCAACCTTTGTATAAACGCGCGGAGCAGATGTTCATCGCAGAGCGTCAGCCTTCCAAGGCCCTCTATGCCAAGGTAAGCCAAATTCCAGAAGACGAATCAGTTGATCTTCCCGCCACGATTCTGTCACTCACGACCGATTTGATCCGCCCGGAAGCCGGCGATCCAGAGACCAGGCTCCGCATCCTCGTCATACGCGGAATGCTTGAGATCGACTATGACGCCGCAGCCGCCCGCGCCAATTGGCAACAGGTCCAAACCTTAGCGAAGAGCTTGCACCATTACGATCTCGCGACACGAGCAACGGGAGAACAGGGAATTGCTGCTTTCCTGCTTGGCGATACGGAGACCGCAAAGAAACAGGTGGTTTTCGCCTGGGAGCTGTCCAAACTAGAACGCGATCCCGCGGCTACCGTCCGTTACGCGAGCGTGTTCGGGAACGGCCTGGTAGAGCTTCACCGCTACGAGGAAGCTCTGACACCCTTGAACGACGCCATCAAGCTAGCCGCCTCGCATCCGGAGATCGGATATCCGACCATCGCTATCTACGCGAAGATCGACGCCTTGGCAGGCCTCCATCGCCACGACGAAGCACTCGCACTCGCGAACGATTCGCTCGCACGCCTTCAAGGAACACTCTATGACGGGCACAAGTCGCAGGTCTACATCTCACGCGGTTCGATCAACCAGAGCATCGGTAGGCTAAAAGATGCTATTGCAGATTACCGGCAATCCCTTGGCTATTCCGAGCACATCGAAAACTACCGTGGAATCACAGATGCCGCAGGGCTACTGGCCCAGGCATATGAACAAGCCGACGATCTTCCCCATGCGCTCGCAGCCGTCAACTCAGCCATTGACGCGAACACCAAGATTCCCGACGAGCTCTACCTTGTACCGCGAAATCTGGCAATCAAAGCTGAGATTACCGACAAGATGGGCCACGCGAGAGAGGCAGACGGCCTATATGGCAAGAGCATTACGCTCGTAGACACCATGATCCAACATGCCGCCACTGCCAACGTCCAACGCGAACTCCTGGCGGAGATGAGCGATGTGTACTCAGGTTACTTTGCATCGCTCTGTGCACAGAAACGTTACGACGAGGCCCTTCAGGCTCTTGAAAGAGTCCGGGGGCGCATTGAGACCGAGGCTCTAGAACATCATGCGAACCAATCCGTGCACCCGCCAACGACTGCGGAAGAAGAACTCACTCGGCTTAATCTGGCTCTGATCGACACCGACGATCCGGCCACGAGAACTTCACTAGAACACGCGATTTACACCACCGAGCTAAAGATAAGCCCTAGTTCTCTTGCACAACACGCCATCACACATCCTGTACCCCTAGCGAAGCTACAAGAAATACTTTCGCCCAAAGCGTTGCTTATCGAGTATGTGCTTGCAGACCCACACTCCTACGCATTCGCGATCACGCATACGAGTGTTACCCCTTATCAGCTGGTTCCAAAGGCTCGCATCGAGACGGACGCCAACGCATACCGCAAAGAAATCCGCGCTAGAAAAACGGACCTGGCGCTTGCCCACACACTTTACGAGGAGCTGTTAGCGCCTGTTACACAATATCGCGACAGAACCGACCTCATCATAGTTCCCGATGGCGCTCTCCACTTGCTACCTTTCTCGGCCCTTGCCGACAATCATTCGTACGTACTCTCGACGCATACCGTAGATGTCGAGCCGTCAGCTACCGTTTTCGACTTGCTCCACCAACGTCTGTACGAAGATGCTTCTGTCACAATGCCGTATATTGGCGTTGCAGCGTGGACGCAACCTGCGGATACCCGGAATCCTATTCTTCGAGCTATCACTGGACCAGAGAGGAGCCAGCTCACACCACTCCCAGAAAGCAAAAAGGAAGTGGAGACGATCGCAGGAGATCTACCACGGCCAAGCGTGATACTCCTGGGCTCCGACGCCACAGAGACACATTTCAAGAGCGTGTCGGCAGACAGCACTAAAGTGATCCATCTTGCCTTGCATGGTTATGTCGATCTGGACTACCCAGACCGCTCCGCGCTGATCTTTGCACCAGAGCCCTCAGGAAAAGACGACGGCATGTTGCAGGTACGCGAAATCCGTGGTTTGCATTTGAAGGCGAAGCTCGTGACGCTCTCAGCTTGTGATACTGGCGTAGGACCAGTCGGAGAAGACGGCGTCAACAACCTGGTCAACGCCTTCATTGAGGCCGGCGCTGATTCTGTTGTTTCTACCCTTTGGGAACTGGAGGATCGCTCCACGGAGAACTTGATGAGCATATTTTACTCACAGCTTGCTCATGAAACTCGCAAAGTTGACGCTCTCCGTTCCGCTCAATTGGAACTCCTAAATGAAAAGCTTCCGCCGTATTTTTGGGCAAGCTTCCAGATCGTCGGAGATCCCGACGGCACCCTTTAATCTCCAACCAGGACTCGACATGAACCTTACGAAGACACAACGCGAAACAATTCTGACGAAAATTCGGGCAGTGGTCGCACAAAAATACTTCGATCCTTCATTCGACAACGCCGCGTGGCAAACCATCGTGAACAAGAACCGCGCAGCCATCTTGGATGCAAGCAGCACGCCTGCATTCGAGGCAGCAATCGGAAAGATGCTGGCCGAGCTCTCCCGCACTTCTTTAGGACTGCTCTCAGATCACACACCGATCACCCCGCGCAATGCTATTAATGCCAGCTTCTCTGTTCAACAGGACTCCGGTGAACTGCGCTGGGTTTTTCAAGACGTGCTACCAGGCGGGGTCGCCGCGAGAGCTGGCGCCCGCCCCGGCGACCTGCTCCTCATTGCTGCAGGGAAGTCAATATACCCAACTGCTCAAGACTCCCCGGAACCTCTGTTTGAAATGCATCAGAACATTTCCATTGTCGTCTCGCGTGGGACTCCTCCCAAAGAGATCTCGCTCACTCTCGAAACGCCCACCCCCAAGTACAAAGACAACCCATATTCCGAACCAAACGCACTCACCGTAGGCTCACAGGCAGGAGATGTCGCATACCTGAAGGTAAGTCTTTTCCCTGGAAAAATAGGAATCGACTTTGCGAACGAGCTCGATTCGATCTTCCGTGGCCGCTTTCAGAGTGCCGACCGCCTCATCATCGACCTACGAGGCAATCCTGGAGGTGGAATCGGTGGTCTAACCCTGATGAGTTATCTCACGCCTGATCGCGTGCCCATCGGTTACAGCAAGAATCGGAAAATGGCACAGGAGCAACAAGATCCAGCAAGCCTTCCGGTCTTCGATAAGGTCCCACGCTCCAAACTCGCCATCCCAGGACTAGCAGTGAAGTTCATGGGAAAGACGTCCGTTTTTCTTTACACCGAAGCTCTCGGCCGCCGTGCTCACCACGGTCGCACGGCCATCCTCGTCAACGAGCACACGACCGGCGCCGCGGAAATGGTCGCCCAGTTCGCGCAGGAAAACCAGCTGGCTATCCTTGTGGGAACTAAGACGCCGGGCCGACTCGTCTCGCGGAGCGCCAGCAAACTTGGTTTTGGCTACCGGCTCGTCGTACCAGTTGCGGCTTACGTCAGCGCTAAAGGAACACAGATTGAAGGGAAGGGAATTACGCCAGACATCCCTGTACCGTGGTCGTTCCAAGACGCCCGTACGAGCATGGACAATCAGCTCAACGCGGCTATCGAAGCGCTTCGAGCTGCCAAGCCTAATTGATTTTCAAAGGATAGTAGTACATGCCATTGTCCGCGCCTCGAACTGTCGCGAGAAAGTATGCACCGGGTGTCGCGGCGCGGAGGTCGAGTGTCACATTGACGCCGACTTTTCCACCCTTAGATTTGGCATCTCCAGAGCTCTCCGCAACGACTTGCCTTCCGGCCTTGTCTTTCGACACTATAATCTCGTATCGGCCGTCCTCGCTGAAACGAGGGAGCGTGATAGACAAATGCACAATCGCTGCAGGTAGCGCGACCTCCTGTAGCTGGTTTGTCCCGTCGTCTGCACCCCGAAGAGTCCCCGCATCGAAAAGGTCTACCTGTGCGTTAACGGGAATACTTGCCGCTGCGTACTGTGCAGCTGCATTTTGCTGAGCCCGCAGGTGCTTATATTCCCAGATAGCGCCGCTACACACCACAATCAGAGAGGCCGCCAAGGCCAACGGAACAGCCCTCAAGCGCAAGTTTTTGTAAATCGCGCGGAGTTGGAAGGCGTAATCTCCACAGGGGCAGAAATAGCATCGGAGTTGCGCGGAGAGGCGGCGGCCTTCGATTCTTCCCAGTCCAAGCGGTAATGCCGGAACTCGGCATAACACTCAGAACAAGATCCGACATGAAGGCGAGCGGGATGCTCTGCCGGTAGCTTATCCTCAGCCAGTGCTTCTAGCGTTTTGTCGTCAGGACAGCCTTTTCGCTCGGGATTCGGAAATGTTTCAAGAAGGAAGTCCTTCATCAGATCCGGGTTCAATGACGATCTACCCTTTCGTCTCGCAAAATTGTGTTGAGCCGTGGCCCGGATCATCTTTTTTGCGAGCACGCAGTCAAAGAGGAAGCTATGCGCTCTTTGACGCGCTGGATGGCTTTCGCGGCTGCGGGATAGCTCGTTCCCAACGCATTCGCGACGGTGGCCGGGCTCGTTTTGTCTTCCAGGAGCAGAACGAGAATATACCTGTCCCGTTCGTTCAGTGTTGCTTTTAGTTGTTCAAAGAGTATTTTTCGGTCGATAACCCCCTGAAAAGAACCAGTCAATCCGCCAATCCTTTCTAGGTCGCGCCCAATCCCGGCGACTTGCTCTTTTCCCGCTCCACTCTTCATCCAGTCTCGAACTTTACCTTTGAGCGCGGAGTACGCGTACCGTTGCGGTGAAATAAGGGCTGCTGCGCGCCCTTGCATGCTGTGAGCTACTTCCTCAGCCCAGTTCGCAATCAAAGCTGGATCCACTTGAGGGTAATCCCGAAGAACCCAGTGGAAAGCCCGCGCTACAGCGCTTCCTACCGCTGGGGAGACGATGTGCCCGGTCGTGTCCACGAGATGTAACTGAGCCCGAGTCATTCGCAAATCTTCTCTGCAAAAAAAAGTGCGCAATGGTGTCAAAAAGTGCCCCTCTCATCTCGCTTAGAGGGTAGATGACAAATTTACTACGTGTCTGTTACAGAAGCCATGGCAAGTTTCAGGCTCGATTGAAGGGAGAACTATTTCTTTGACGATTTTGTGCGCGGTTCGCCGTTTTCGACCACGCCCAGGCCGGCGATCAGCTTCTCGACTGATATTTGAAAGGTCTCGGCAAGACGTAGGAGAGTTGGCACTGAAATACCGTCACCTTTTTCAATACGTTGTATCTGCGTCAGGTGGAAGCCATGCTGGACAACAAGTGCGCGCAAAGTCAACCCGCGCTCCTTGCGCATCTGCTTGACTCGCTTACCTAAGGCTGCTGAGAACTCTTTGTAGTCGTATCGCAGCATGGAATTGGTGTCGATGTGGACCTCGCGCAATTTTGATGAGAGCACATCGCAACCTCCCGGCATAGCGATCTCTGCAAAATCTTAGCAACCTCCAATGCACACACACAAATGTGGTGATGGCCCATCGTGTTGTTGTTCACATAAATGTGGGTATGAAAAGTGTGTTGACATGACTCGGGCGACTCGCTATAAGTTGTGCATGGGACCACAAGTTTGTGGTAACACAACAACGTGTACACGGCGGCGGACTGTACCGCGTGACCGTAGGGTTGTGGACCACAAAGCCCGACCTGAAAGGAGGGAAAAAAGCCGCTACGTGAAGCTCTTCTCAGAGCACAACCCATCCCCTTAACCCCATTTCGTTCCATAAGGAGAAAACTTTGAAAAGGTCAATCGATTCGCGCCCAGCACATCGTTGGGCGAAGAGGTTTTCCAAGCAAAATCTGCGGACGTTCGGGCGAACGATCGCTCCGAGTCTGCTCGCCATTTCCCTCACTTCAATCGCTCACGCACAGGGCACGGTCGATTTTTCCGGTGCAACGACCGTAATGAACGCCTTCAAAACTTTCGCCGAATACGCAGGAGCCATCATCTGCTTTGGATGTCTCATCTTCGCTGGTATCCGGTTGATGAGTGGTCGCTTTCAGGACGCAATTCCTGGTCTTTTCGGCGCTCTCTTCGGTGCTGGTGTTCTCGGCTGGGGCGCTGGCTGGATCAGCTCTCTCACCGGCCAGTCCGTTACACAGTAAGGAGCCCAACCATGACCAAGCGAGGGGAACCGTTACCGATCAATCAGGCGATGAACAGGTCCAGAGCAAAACTCGGCCTGGAATTGCCGACGTGGATGGTCATTGTCTTTGTCTCGATAGCGGTTTTCCTCGTTGGGTTTCGCATGTTGGCCATCTTCAGCTTCCCGGTAATGGTTGCTGCAGCGTGGCTCATCGTTCGCAAGCACCCAAAGATGTTCCAGCTTTGGGGCCACAGCCTTTACCAGAAGCCATACTATGACCCCCGAAAAGAAGACTGAACAGCAACGTCATACGCCGTGGTACGCGAAAGCTGGAGCGGGTTGCTCCATCGTGCCAGTCTCCCGTTTCGTTACCCCCAATATCTTCGCCCTGAAGACAGGCGGCTACGGTTGCCTGTTTTCTCTCACCGGCATGGATGAGGAGAGCTTGACCGATCAGGAGCTTGAATCGCGCGTGCGCTCCATCGAGGCATCACTACGCGGCTTGCCCACAGGCTCCTGCCTGTACCAGTACGCCCGCGTCCTGTCAGGCTTCGATATCCCGCGCCAGAAGAAATATAGCGATCCAGTGACCGAGACGTTTGTAAACGACCGGCTTACGTTCCTGGAGAAGACGGCGGGGTTTCGCAGGATCGACCTGCATTGGTGCCTCACCTTTGAGCCGTCGCAGAAAAACCCATTTGAGCGGAAGCCCTCAGAGAAGGCCGAGGATCATGCGCGAATGCTGTCGAGTCTTCAAAAAACAGCAACGATACTCGAATCACATCTCCGCTCGAACGTCGGCCTTCGCCTGCTCGACAAGGCCGAAGCGTTCCCATTCTTTTCTTATCTCTACAATCTGGAGCCGTGGTGCGAACATGACCGGCTCGCCCGCGATACCGGCGTAGATAGGCAGATCGTAAAAAGCCCGCTTTCATGGCACAGTGACCATCTCCGGGTAGGGAAGCGTTACGTTCAGATGTTTTCCCTGATGAACACCCCGGAGATTTCAAGACCGTGCCAGTTTTCGGGCTTGATGACGCTCGACTGTGACAGCGTTCTATGCACGAGCTGGAGACCAAAATCGGCGTCGGCTGCACGATCGGAGATTTCGGCACAAGAGAAGTTCATCTCGTTTTTCAAGGTTGGCGTTCTCAATCGCGTGATGAGCGGCAAAGACACCGCTTCGTTGGACACTGGGGCAGGTGCGAAGGCCGCTGATGCCAGCGTGGACGACCTGAGCGAAGTTATCCGTTCGCTCGACAAAACGGCGCAAGGTGAATTCACCATGCGCCTGCTGCTCGCCGCCCGTAGCGTCGAACAGCTCCGCGAGACAGTACCAGCGGTTCACCGGCTTTTTGTTGATGCCCGCGCTCAAGTGATGGAGGAGACGCTTGGAAACCTCTCTTCGTTCTACACGATGTTTCCGGGAAATCAGAAGTTCGACGTCTTTCCGCTATGGCTAGGAGAGAACCACCATGCGCGTATGTCCTCCGTTTTTGCGCCCGCACATCGGGCACCCGTACTCGGAAGACCTTGATTCCGAATATTTAAATGTCTTTGAGACGCGGACCCGCACTCCGTTTTTCCAAGATGCCTATGTGAACGGCGTGCGAGTCATGCTAATAATCGGGCCAACTGGCACCGGCAAGTCAGTACACGCAAACCAGATGCTTGCGCTTGGAGCGAAAGTACAACGGCTTTACTTACATCTTCGACATTGGCGGCTCTTATGAGAGTCAGGTAGAACTCTACGGCGGCAAAGTTACCCGAGTAGGCAAGGACGGCCCCCGCGTCGCCCCGTTCACCCTTGAGCCAACCGAGAACAACATCAAGTTTCTGTATTCGTTCCAGAAACTATTGCTCACCAGCGGCGGCGCGGAGCTGAGCCCAGAAGACGACGATGTGATCCATAAGGCTGTACAGGGCATATACCACCTAGAGCCGCACAATCGCCGTCTCTCAAACCTCGGATTGCCAAGACACCTGGACCGCTATATGGCGAAGTGGGTGGGGAAGGGCGTCTATGCGTCAATATTCGACAACGTAGACGACGAGCTAACCCTTGGACGACACCAGTGCTTCGACTTCCAGGGAGTGAACAACAGCCAATATGCCGACCTCATCGAGCCGCTGATGGTCTGGATACTCCGTCGCATTGACGAAGTGCTCTACAACCCGGCAAATCTCGGCGTTCCCAAGCACGTTCTCATCGAGGAGATCTTCTCCAGCATGAAGAACAAGCAGCTTCTCGACTCGGCGCTCGCCTCGATCAAAACCGTTCGCAAGAATCTCGGTGGTGTGACCTTGATCGGCCAGTCAGCAAACGACCTGGGCGAGAACGCAGACAGCATCGTCAACTCTTGCACATCTTTCCTCTTTTTACCGGATGCCACATTCAACCGGAAACATTACGGCGAGCTATTCAAGCTCACGGACCAGCAGCTTGATTTATTCGAGTCTTTGCGGGAGCGAGAAGGGCTGTACGTTCGCCGCGACGGTTTGACCAAGGTTGTCACACTCAACCTCGACAACCGAAGCTATGCCAAATTCTCCACGAAGCCGAAGGACCGGGTACGCCGGACCAAGCTAATCGAGATGTACGGACTCACCGAGGGCATTGAGCGGTTTGCCCAAGGAGAGACTGTCTAACCGCTGCGCCACACCACTCCACGACAAGGAAACTCTATGAAGACCCTCTCAATCCTGTTGATAAGTTCCGGCCTTGCGGTTGGCGCAGTTACAACCAGCCTCGCGGCCACAACCCCCGACGCCCCACACACCCTGTTACCCAGCGCACCGCGAACAGTCGTAATCAGAGAGACCGAGACGCCGCCAGTCATCCGCGCCGGTCTGCTGCAATCAACCCTCATCTTGCTTCCGGCAGAGGAAAAGGTCGCAACTGTTTTCGGTGGGGATACAGTGTCCTGGGTCTTCGACGGCGGACACGTCGCTAGCCGTTTCATCTCAATCAAGCCCAAGGTTGCGAACACAACGACGGACGTGCATATCGTCTCCGACCACGGAAACGAATACACATTGCAGCTCCGCGAGGTATCGAGCGACGGCGATCCTCATTTTGATTCCAAGGTGTTTGTCACACCCGGCGATCAGGCCGGGAAAGACAAACTAGCCGCGATGCCTGTATTCGTTCCCGCAGCAGAACTGGACAAGGCCAAGCGCGAAGCACTTGAGGCGCAGTCAAAAGAAGCCAATGAGCGCAAAGCCGAAGAAACTAAAGCCGAGCAGGACCGGAGCCAATACCCCGGCCAGCTCCACTTTGACTACACCTGGAATGAGAAGAAGGGGAATGCGCTTGGACTACAGCAGGTGTGGCGCGATGAGAAGTTCACGTATCTGCGTGGCCACTTTCAAGAAACCCCCGCTCTATACGAGCTGAAGGACGGAAAGGGAAGTCTCATCAACTTCGATTACAACGATGGACTTTACACCATACCCAAGACGGTTGCGGACGGCTATCTCACCATCGGTAAACAGCGCGTCGAGTTCAAGCGCGCAGGAGGCAACTAACGTCATGACTGACCCGAACCAGGTCCCGCCCACCGTCAACGACCCCGGCCCCGTTCCGGCCCAGCCCGAGGCTACGCCCGCCATCAAGAAGTCAATGCCGGTCGTCATCGGCTTAGGCGCAGTCATTCTGGTAATTGGGCTCGCCAACGTTGGGAGCCTCTTCCACAGTGGCCCAAAGGAAGCACCGCGGAGTGCGCTTCCACTCCGTCCCGCATCGCCGAACGCTCAGCAGGTTACAAGCTTTGAGGCGCAGCAGAAACTACTTGCCCAGCGCGACGAGGCCGAACGTATCCGGCAACAACAACTCGCAGCACAAATGGACCAGCTTCGGCAGGAGCAAGCCGTCCCTGGTCCAGAATCGCCCAATGCCGCGCCTATGACCGCTGCGCAGCGTCAGGCAATCTACGGCGATAGTCCCAATGGGCCAAAGACGACCTCGAACGTATCGCAGCAGCAAGCCGAAGCCAAGCAACGGCAGCTCGCCCGCGAGAAGCAGCATCAGGACGCGCTCAACAGCGACACCGTAGCTATCGACTTCGCACGCGGCGGCACTTCGAGCGGCGGCAGCAACGTACTCGCTGCGAATGCTTCTGCTCCTGAGATGGCAAGCGGTGAAGACACCACGCCGCTAGCGGCCTCATCCGAGGCCGGCAGCGGCACCCTGCCGGACTCTCAGGGCGGCAATTCTCCTTCAGGAGCACAACAGCGGCCAGCCGGTGTCCGCAGCGTTGCAGCGCAGCAATCCCAAAAGAAAGACCCGATGGCCTCCTATGACTTCGACGGCTATCAGGGGCGGCTATACCGCGTTTTTGAGGGAACAGTATTTGAGGGGGTTGTGACCAACCACGTAGACGGTGGTTTTTCCGGCCCCATCATCGTGATGTTGACAACAGATTATTACTCTCACGATCATCAGCAGCTTTTGCTTCCGCAAGGAACCCGTCTTATCGGTAATGTCCAGAGTGTAGGAAACGCACAGCAGCGCAAGCTTTTTGTAGTTTTCAATCGGGCTATCTGCCCAGACGGATTCTCCCTCGACTTGAACAAGTACATCGGCCTGGACCCGCTAGGGACAACCGGCCTCGCAACAAATGTCAATAACCACATACTCAGTTCGTTTGCAGCAGCCGCCGCGATCGGCGGGCTGGGTGGCCTTGCGCAGATCGGCAACAACGGAAGCATTCTTACCTCCGACACGCAAATCCGCAACGGAATCTCCTCGCAAACCAGCCAGGAGGCCGAGCAGATATTGAATCACTTCATCAATCGTCTGCCCGTAATCACAGTAAAGGAGGGTTCCCGCGCCCGCGTTTACATCAATCAAGACATTTTGATTCCGTCCTACGCAGAACATCGCGTCGATTCAGCGCTGTAATAGCCGTTCCCGAAGCCAGGAGGACGTATGAAGCTATCGCTCACAAAACGCCGCAAGTGGATTGTTGCTGGCGTTGTCATACTCGGAACCGCTACCCCCAGCTTTGCCCTATTCGGGTTTGGGGATATCGTTTTCGACCCGAGCAGCTACGGCGAACTCGTGTCGCAGCTCTCCACAATGGCCAAAATGCTCACCACGGCACAAAGCCAATACAACATCCTCAAGAGCAACGTTCAGAACTTCTCTGTCAAGAACATCTGGCAAACGGAGCTGAATAAGGTAAAAAGCGTCTCGGTTCCCAATACATACGGGGAAACCAACGGTTTTTCTAATGCTCTCAACCTCAACAGTCAGAGTGCCGCGCTCATGGCCTGGACCAATTCCAAAATTGGTTTGGCTCCAGAAACCAACGGCATTCTGAGCACACAGACGGTAGGGAACAGTTCGAACCTAACACAGCTCGCGATGATCGAGGCGTCGGATACCGCTTCACCCGATTGCCTCAACGCCGTGGGTTCCTACCGTCAAGCCCGCAACGATTCCGCCACAGCCCAGGCGAACCTACAAACTGCCCAGCTCGACGGATCAACTTCCACCAACAGCGAGGTTGAACAGCTCAACCTCCTCAACGCTGCGCAAGCCCAGCAGCTCAATGAACAGCAGTCGCAAGGGGTTCTCCACGCTTGTCTCGCCCAGCAGATGACCATTCAGAACATGCAACAGCGGAACGCCGCTGCGCAGGATCTGAATACGTGGGGCTTCGTCCAAGCCCAGCACACCGCTAACCCAACCCTCAACGTGAGCGACACCGGCACGTGGACGACTTATCTTCCCTAAGGATTGACTTCAATGAACCTGACGATGTTCAAACGCCTTGCAACCGATGTAGCGCCGCCAATTGCGGCGCTACTCGCCTTCGTCGCAATCGCTCTGGCCATTTCACTGCTACTGGAGATGACCGGAGCCACTCATGCTCTTCAGCATTGGGGCCAATCCCTTCACACCCACTTGAACCCTACATTTCCAAGAGACCAGTAGCGCTAGGTCTGGAAGTCAAATCACCTAGTCGCGCTATGCAGCTCACAACACGGAATGGGATGCCATGATGATGCACCTAACAACCTTTTCAGCTTTGGCTCTGGCCCTACCGGGCACCGATTGGCTCTATCAGTTCACCAACAACCTTACCGCCCTCACAACGGCGAACGGGGGAGTGCTAACGAATCTCGGCATCTCAATGCTGAGCTTCATTTCGCTCATGATGCTGGTAAGCATGGTCATCAGCTTCAGTACGGCCAACATGACCTTCAGCATGAATCCGACTCCATTAGAAGCTGGAGAGATCGTTCGGTTTCTAATCCGGCTTACCGTGTGCTGCCTGCTGGAGACCTATTGGGTAAACCCTTTTCCGGGGTCGAGCTTCGGCTTCAATCACTTGTTCTCCTATGTCGCACAGTCCATTGTGACTGCGCTCGATCAGAACTCGCTCGCAAATTTCAATCAACTTCTTAGCGAGGCTGCATCGAAGACAGGTTCACCATCTCTGCTGTCAGTAAGCGAGCAGGTCTGCTACTACATTGTGCAGATCATTCTTGGCCTCGCCGCTGGCATACTCTTTGTCATCAACGTAAGCTCGTTCATCTTCTACGCTGTGACGGCATTGTTTGGACCGCTCTTTATCCCGCTCTACATGACCAACAGTTTCCGAGGCAAGTTCTACAGCTTCATCGAAGTGCTGCTCAGCTTCGCCATGATTCGCGCCGTCGCATCCGCTTTCATTTTCGTGTGGGAAGGCTTCATGAACACCTTCCTACAAAAGACCTTCAATGGCGACTATTCCATCGCGATGTGGCTGGCGAACCTCATCCCCGTCATCATGGTTTTCGCTGCGTTCATCATCAACATGCTCTTCATCCCGACGATTACGCAAGCTATCTTCGGCGGCGGCGCGGGTGCAACCGCCTCCGCTCAGAATCTTGTAACCCGAGTCGCCCTGTTCAAGCTCAGGGGCGGAAAGTGAGGTAATTCCATGAATGTCGTTTACACAATCCCGTTCCATCCTCCGCGCTTCCTGTTCTACATCTTCCGAACATGCCTGATCCTCATCCTCATCGGCTCAGTCATATTCACCACAATCGGCTTCATCAAGGCAGAACACCAAATCGAAAGGAAACACGCTCATGGCCACGCAATCCACCCCACTCACTGACGCAGCCTGGACACCGAAGGTAGCGTTACTCACTGACGAGATTGCGAACGAGGTCTATGCCTCGCACTACGCCGAGCGCAAGACCAGCCGGTATGTAATCGGCACGCTCTCCGTTTTACTGCTGGGCTCCTTTGGAGCTATCGTGTCGCTCGCTCACAAACCAATTGTCAACCGCTACATCCGCATCGACGAGATGGGCAGGGCGCAGGCAATCCAATACAGCGATTTGAACTACAGCCCGCGCGAGGGCGAAGTGAGAACGTATCTCACCGACTGGGCGAACTACCGTTACACCATCAGCCGGGACACAATTTCCAAGAAGTACCCACTCAACTATTTCTTTTTCTCCCAGCAGCTCTCCACTCAGTTGATGAGCGAGGACAACAGAAATCACATGGTCTCTCAGGTCATGGCCGGTCAGATCGAGCAGAGCGATGTAGAAGTGCGGAATGTCACAATCACCAGCATGGCGGAGGAGCAGGTTCAGGGCGTCCGCATGTCGAGGGGCACAGCTCTTGTGAACATGGACAAGCTGTTCTCGGTGCGTAACTCCCACGAGCCGCGCTCCGAGCATTGGATGCTTTCGGTCACGTACTACCTCAACCCCAAGCAGGTCAGCGAACAATCCCGCGTCTTCCCACAGTTCGAGACGATCAACCCTCTCGGCATGACGATTACCGAGTTCCACGAGAACCGAATCGGTGTCGATCCAATTTCAGATGGAGCCGCGAAAGCTCGTCCAGCAGCATCAACCCTCACACCTGGCACGATAGCGGCTCCCTCACTTCCGGGAGCGGACACAGGAGGGATTCGGTGAGCTACGACCTCATTCTTCCGTTCTTTCCAGAAGAGATTCGTGGGCTTCTACTAGACCCCACAATCTCTGACCTGATGATCAACGGAACGACCGGAGTGTATGCGGACAAAGAAGGGGTGCTCGAAACAAATCACGCTTTCGACGCCGTACACCAACGAGCGTTTGACCGCTGCAATTGAGCGTGTGGCCCGCATCCTGGGTCAAGACCTTACCTTGCAAAATCCCATCCTCAACACGCGACTCCCCGATGGTTCTCGCGTTGCCGTAGTTGGTCCCCCGTCTTCGATCAACGGACCGACCCTTACCATCCGCAAATTCAATAAGTGGTTCACGTCAGATGAGCTGATCGCATCGGGAAGTATGCCCGCAGAGGTACGGGATCTGGTCGTCAGTCTTATCATGCAGCGCAAGAACGGCATCATTGCGGGAGGTACGGGCAGCGGCAAGACCACGCTCATGAAAGCGCTACTCGATCACATCCCTTCAAGCGAGCGGCTTTGCATCATCGAGCAACCCGCCGAACTGAAAGTGCTCCAACCCAATGCAATTCGGTGGGAAGCAGTCGAGGCGATTCCCGGTCAGGTCGCCATCACGCCTAGCGAGCTGCTAGCGGCAGCTCTGCGTCACCGGCCCGACAGAATCATCATGGGCGAGATTCGTAACGAGTGCGGTTATGACCTACTCCAAGCGATGAACACAGGCCACGGTGGAACCCTATCCACAATCCATGCAAAGTCGGCATGGGATGCGTTGAACCGCCTTGCCAATCTCGCTCTCAGTGCTCGCCCGAATCTCAACCACGCTTTCATGCGAAGCGAGACGGCCGAGGCAATCGACTTTGCTTTGTACTGTGAACGAGCTCCCAACGGTCGCCGTCAGGTTCGCGAGCTTATCACTGTCAGCGGATACGACCACAAAGAGCAGCGCTTCGAGACGGAAGTCATCTACAGCGCTCCCAACGCCCACGCAGCATAACCCCAAGGAGAATACGCATCATGGCTCTGCTTACCGTAAAGGCTTCCAAGAAGATCGACGCCACTCTCAGACTTGAAGAGTCAACCGCAAAAATGATTGACCGCTATGCGGCTTTCCTAAAGGTTTCTGCTGATGAAGTGGTGGACAAAGGTATGGAGTACATATTTACCAAAGACAAAGAGTTTCAGCAACACCTTGAGAAGCAGCCTGCACTTCAGGTGCCAGCTTCATTGCGAATCAAGAAGACGCCGAGTCCAGCTGCGAGCACAAAGAACGGCGTGAAGGGCATTGCTTCCGACGCAAAGTAGCAGCATCCTTTCGGTGCTTCTCCTTCACGTCTCCAGCTCCGCAGCACTCCGTTGCACTTCGTGGAGACAACAGCAACAGCAACAACAAAAGCATCAGCAACAGCAACAACCAAGGCGGATGTGCTGCGCACATGAGAAAAGTTGACACTCCATCCCTTGGAGGGTGGTGTGTAGAGCCTAAAACGGTTCCATTTGGAAACGTGTTGTTCCTCAACAACTTACAAGTGACCCGGTTCCAAATGAAACCAATGCGGTTCCACTTGGAACCGGGACGTAGGAGGCAAGTACCATGAGCAACAACTTCGACCTCGCGGAGAGACTACGGCCTAAACGGGGCCGCGATCCACGCAGCGAGAGCTTCGCAACTCGGCTCACGAAAAGCGAGCTGGCCGTACTCTCGCGGGCCGCAGAAGCGGACGGAAAAACGGTCCGCGAGTGGTCACGCGACGTGCTTCTGAAAGAGGCGCGGCGGTCCCAAGATGACGCTCTTTTTACAGAGTTGGTTGCTACGAGGATGCTAATGGTGAACCTCCTCAAGCCACTCATTCTCGGGAAACCAGTCTCGCCGGAATGGATCACCGACGCGATGGCCGCTGTGCGCCGCGAGAAGCGTAAAGCGGCGCAAGAAGTAAGGCAACAGTACACAGAAGAGACTGCGGGAGGGCAATAGCATGGCTACACAATGGGGACGAAAAGAAACGATCATCTGGCCGCCACACGCTCCAATCATGAGCTATTCGGCCATCGCAGCCGCACTGCTCTGCACCCTTTTCTTCGTCTGGCAGCGCCTCAATTTCTCAATGACTCCACTCCAACAGAGCTACATCACGGAGTACGTGACTTCTCAGACAGGGGCAGCATTCAACGCCCACGAGAACTATCGGCTTGTTTACCTGGGCGGGGACAAACTGAAGCCTCGCCTCGCGCTTCCGGTCGATTTGACAGACGGAAAGACCACGCTCCCGAACGGTAAAACTGTGCCAATCGGACTATCTGCACTAGCGGCAGCGCAAGGTTTTCGTTGGTTCTACCGCGCCCCGGCTCAGAAGCTCCCCGACGTTTCGATGCACCGCTGGCTACGTGGCGCGGTCTACAACGACAAGGGCTTACTGGAGCTGTTTTCTGTCAGCTTGATTGAGGGTGCCGTGTGCCTGGCAGCCATGCTCTTCTTTGCAATTCCGAAGGACTTGAGACGGTTCCGGCAGATGAAATATGGTCGCGTTCTCCGAGGCCCGGTCATGCTCGCGCCCAGCGAGTTCAACAAAGCGGCGAAGGGAGACGGCATCGGTTTCAAGACGACCGAGCTGGGGAAGATGATGAGGATTCCAGAACGGAAGGAAGCCCAACACTTCCAAATTATGGGTGATACAGGGGTTGGGAAAACCCAGCTCATCATGCAGATTCTTCGCCAGATCAGAGACCGGGGAGATGCCGCCATCGTCTACGACCCAGCTTGTGAATACGTCCAGCGATTCTACGATGCCGAACGCGGCGACATCATTCTGAATCCGCTTGACGAGCGTTGCCCGTACTGGGGCCCAGCTCAGGAAATGGAATCTAACGCCGAGGCCGACGCCATCGCCGCATCCTTATATCAGCCGACAACGGACCAAAAAGACGAGTTTTTTCATCAGACGCCCGCGCAGATTTTCGCGCACCTGCTTAAGAAAGGTCCGTCGCCGCATCAGCTCGCAGAATGGATGGCAAACAGCGACACCTTGGAAAAGCTGGTCGCCGGAACTGAGATGAGTTTCTACATCGACCGCAAGGCAGGACCGCAGAGGGCCGGTGTGCTCGCATCTCTCGGCTTGGTGGCAAAATCGTTCCGGCTTCTGCCCGAGAAAAATCTGAGCAACCGCACATGGAATGCCCGCACATGGGCCAAGGAACGCAAGGGATGGATTTTTATCACGTCGCGTCCACCGGAGCGCGAAACGCTCCGACCTCTGCACTCGCTTTGGATCGACTTGCTTGTGATGCGGCTTCTCAGCGCTCCCCAACCCGGACAGCGCCAGGTCTGGTTTGTGATCGACGAGCTGGCCAGCCTCCAGAAGCTCCCGCAGCTCCACACGGCCGTTACCGAGAATCGCAAGAGTAAGAACCCGCTCGTGCTGGGATTCCAAGGCAAGGCCCAGCTTGAAGTGATCTATGGGCATCTGGCAGAGGTCATGCTTTCGCAGCCCGCGACCAAAATCTTTATGAAGACGGCCGAGCCGAAAGCAGCCGAGTGGATCTCCGAAGCCATCGGTAAGGTCGAGATTGAACGTCTCAAGGAGACCAAATTCGACGGAACGCGCACAGGTCATAACTTCAGTCTGGACCGTCAAATCGAACCGCTGGTCATGGGCTCCGAGATTACCGGCTTGGACGACCGCCACGCCTATTTGAAGCTGGGGAACAACGTTGCCCGCTTCGACTTTGACTATCTTGACCTACCTACTCCCACCCCCGGTTTCCTACCCAGGAAGTACGCGGACGGCGGGATGAGCTTCGACCCCGACACGCTGGAGCCGCGCCGCCCAGCGTTCCCGACTTTTGAGGAGGAGGAACGACGAGGAATCAGACGACGAGGCCGAAAGCACAATAAACCAGCCTCCCGCCGAAGCTTCCGGCGGCGCTCCGATCGGACACGCCCGGAAGCCAGGGCCGATTCCGTGGCCCGAAAACGAAACGGCGCGCGCCGGCGAGAAGAACCGGCCCGCGCCTACCCCCGAATTAACACCAGCTAGCACGTCACACGAGTCTGAAAAGAGCGAACAGATCCTGGTCGCCGACCGATCGGCTGAGCTGGATGGTCCTGCGTTCGAGTTGAGGCCATAAATCATGCTGACCATTTCCAAAGCTCTCAATTCCAGCCAGGCGCAGAGCTACCACAAGTTGGAGTTCACTTCCGACTCGCAGAACTATTACAAGCAGGGCGACTCGGTGAAAGGCGAGTGGCAAGGCAAACTCGCCGCGTCGCTTGGCCTCAAAGGCGAAGTCGCGCCGTTAGAGTTCTACCGGCTTTCCGAAGGGATTCACCCGCAGACCGAGGAACAGATGGTCAAGCACCGCCTCGCGCACGAATACACAAACGCAGACGGTTCTACAACCAAGGCGAGTCGAGCATCGCGCCGGATGGGACGCTACTTTTTCAGCACCCAAATCCGTTTCCCTTACTGCCCTGGTTGGTGGCGATGAGCGGGTGCGAGAGGCGCACCGCTCCGCCGTTTCAACCGCCTTAGACGAGTTGGAGCGTTACACCCACGCGCGGATCGGCGGCAACAACCCCGCAGAGAATACGGGACAGTTCATCGCCGCCAAGTTCGAGCATGACACCGCTCGCCCGGTGGACGGCTACGCCGCACCGCAGCTCCACACGCATGCCGTCATCTTCAATGTGACTGAGAGAGCCGATGGTTCCACTCGTGCTTTGCAGGAACGGGCTTTCTTTGAAAGCCAGCAATATGCGACCGCCGTTTACCAATCGGCGCTCACCTATCAGCTCCGCAATCTCGGATATGAGATCGAGGCAGGGAAGAGCGGAGCACCCGAGATCAAAGGCTACTCCCAGGAATACCTTGACGCCTCAAGTCCCCGGTCTCAGCAAATCAAAGATCAATTGGAGAAAACAGGACACAGCGGCCCGGAGGCAGCGCAGATTGCGGCGCACTCCACCCGCGACCGCAAGCAAACGCTCACTCCCGAGGAAGTTCTTACCGCGCACAAAGAGATGGCCGCAGATTTTGGCAACCAGCCGCAGCAGGTGGTCGCCGCTGCCCGCGAGCGAGCCGAGCAGCAGGAGCGTCGCCCGGAGAACAGCACGCAAGCGAAGGAGGCCATTACTTTCGCCCGCGAGAGCATCTTCGAGCGCGAGGCTGTAGCTGACGAGCGAGCCATCCTTCGAGACGCGCTCCGTCGCGGTATGGGTGAGGCGACATACGGAGAGATTCGGGCCGAGTTCGATAAACGCCGGGCGGCCGGAGACTTCCGATCAGTCCAAGGAGAGAAATACAGCTCTGGGCGCAGCTTTACCACACCTGAAACCATCGCTGCCGAACGTGCCAACGTGCGGCACGTCCTTGAGGGTCGGAATGCCGTCGAGCCGATCATGAGTGCAGAGCAAGCCAGAGAGCAGGCCAACACACGCGACTTTCTCAACGATTCCCAGCGGAAGGCTATCGAAGAAGTTCTAAACTCCTCCGACCGTATCCACGGCTTGCAAGGACTCGCAGGGACTGGAAAGACAACGACCCTTGACGCCATCCGCGAGGGCGCAGAAAAGAACGGCTACACGGTCGAGGGCTTCGCCCCGTCCTCCAAGGCCGCAGGGCAGCTCCGCGAGGCCGGGATTGACGCTACCACGCTCCAGAGCTTCCTTGCGCGTGGGGAAAACCACCCCAGCGCCAACCCCGAGACCAAACACCTTTACATGCTCGATGAATCCAGCCTTGCAAGTACCCGGCAGATGCGGGCGTTTCTGGACAAGCTCAATCCAGACGACCGCGTTTTAGTGATTGGAGACACGCGGCAGCATCAGGGTGTGGACGCAGGCCGACCCTTTCAACAGATGCAAGAGGCCGGGATGCAGACCTCGCAACTGGACAGGATCATGCGGCAAAAAGACCCGGAGCTGCTAAAGGCCGTCCAGCATCTCGCGAACAATGAGACGGAGAAGGGCATTGCGATGTTGGCCGAGCAAGGCCGTGTATCGGAGATTACAAACGGCCAGGAACGTATCGCCGCTATTGCAAAGGACTATGCCGCACGGCCCGAAAACACCATCATCGTCTCCCCCGACAACAAGAGCCGCCAACAGATCAACGAAGCCGTGCGCGGCGAGCTGCTACAACAGGGCACGCTGGCCGACGACGGCCAACAGTTCCGCACCCTCGCCCACCGCTCCGATATGACCGGCGCAGACCGCACCTGGGCGGCGCGGTATAACGCCGGCGAGGTACTGCAATACACCACCGGCAGCAAGGCCGAAGGCATTGAGCGCGGTAGCTTCGCTACCGTTCGCTCCGTTGATGCCCGCGCCAACACTCTTACCGTCGAGCTGGAAAATGGATCGAGCGTCACCTATGACCCGCGACGGCTCAGAGGCGTAAACGTCTTTCGTGAGACTGAGCGGGAGTTTGCAACCGGCGACCGCATCCAGTTCACGGCGCCCAACAAAGACCTCGGGCTTGCGAACCGCGATCTTGGAACCGTCCTCGGCCTCGAGGACGGAAATATGACCGTGCGACTGGACGGCAAGGCCGAACGAACCGTCACCTTCGACACCGCGGAGTTCCGGCAATTCGATCACGGCTACGCCGTGACCTCTCATAGCTCGCAAGGTCTCACCGCTGGCCGAGTCATCGCCAACATCGACACCGAATCATCGCGCAGCCTTATCAATACCCGGCTCGCCTATGTCGCCATCTCCCGCGCTTCGGAAGATGCTCGCATTTACACGAACAATGCGGAGACGCTAGGAGAGCGGCTTGCAACGGACATCAGCAAGACCGCCGCCGTCGATTTTCGCCAACCGAGTTCTACAGAACAGACCCGGCAGGCCGTTTCTGCATTCCGCAGCAACGACCCCGCCACCGCGACCGAGCTGCTGCAGCAGCAGGGCCGCGTCTATGAATACGCAAACCCGGACCACCGCATAGCCGCCGTTGCCCTCGATTACACATCCCAGTCCGATCGTGCGGTCATTGTCGCGCCCGATCCCGCCGAGCGGAAAGAGCTTACCCAGCTCATTCGCGCCGATCTACAAACCCAAGGCAAACTCGCAACCGAAAGCCGCTCCGTTCCTGTCCTGGTCGAGCAGGATTATTCCAACCCTAAGCTCGCCGCCAGCTACGCTCCCGGCGATCAGATCCACTACCGCACCGGAAGTCCTGCCATAGAAGGAATCCCGCACAACAGCGTCGCTACAGTTCTTGATAGCGATGCAAAAAAGAATGTGCTCACCATTGAGACCCGCGACGGAGAGCAAGTTTCCTACAACCCGCGTTCATCTCAAGCAGCAGACAAAGGAGAGCACGGTCTACAGAGAAGAGGAGCGCGACCTGGCTGTAGGCGAGCGCATCCAATTCACCGCCCCCGACCGGGAGAACCGCATTCGCTCCGGTGACTTCGCCACCGTCGAGCGGATCGGGGATGACAACGCTCTCTCTGTTCGCCTGGACAATGGGAAGGCCGTCGAGCTGGACCCGGAGAAGGCCCGTCACATCGACTATGGGTACACCGTCGAGACTGCAAAGCACGTTTCCGCAGACCGAATTTTGCTAACTGGCGAGAGCGGCCAACTCGCGGAGCAGCAATCCGCTCTCGCAAAGTTGAATCCCAGCGTCCACGACCTCGCAATCTACACATCCGACAGCACAAATCTCTTGCACAGAGACAACGGCATTGGTATTGAACCGGAGCTTTCTAACGAAGGGCTTTCCAATGATTCGAGTCTCAGTAACGGACCGGAACCGTCAGGCCCCTCAATTGAGCGAGAGGGCTACGGAATTGGCCTTTAGCACTAAAACCAGGGTTGAAAAGCCAGAAAGCTTTTTACCCCTTGTTCATTTCTATAAACTTGAATAGCAAAAGGAGAGTGCCTTGAACCGTTCTTATGTAGCTCTAGCGATCTTGATTTGTCTAGCTGGCTGTAAATCTGAGCCGAACGCCCTCAATCGTTCAGCAGCGGACGATCGTGCAACAGGTTGAAGATGCCGGTGCTGGAGACCTTAGCAGGGCTGATGTGGCTGGGCTTCAAATCTGGCTAACGAAGCACTCAGATGTAGCGCGAAACATCGCTTCACAATGCAAAGAGGCGATGAAGGCAGACACAGCGTGGAAGAACTCGGCAGAGGGCCGAATCTGCATAGCCGAAAAGGATGCTGGCTACTCCAACTAGGCATCCCATTGGCGTTTCCGTGTATCAAGCACTATTCAGCATCTCGGGACCGTTGTTACGCACATTACCAACGAGTCTGTTGGCCGGCGTCATGCGCATTTTGTCTGATTCATATGGGCGCAGCAGATCGATTGGCGGCCGAGACTCATCGTAGTCGTTGAGCCATCGGTCGAAGTCCCGCGAGGAAACCGATTTTGCGGCCAATTTCTGCGACACGTGTTTGCCTCATATTCATCGAAGGTCAAATCGTCGCAAAACTTGAGAGAGTTGTGCGAACGAATCCCGCGTCCTGTTTATCGATGAGTAACAGACGGGTAGGCGACACAGACGGGTAGGCGACTATACGACCGGAACCCGTCGATAAGTGCTTTGCCCTGCCGGCCAATCGCTCGCAGCTTAGCAGTGAGCGGATCGCTGAACACTGTCCGACTTTACGTTACTAATCCCCAACAAGTGTCTAAACCAGCTGCTTCGCATAGTCGTTGCCTAGATCGCGCATCACTGTGTGAACGTGTAGCTTGTACCCACCCTGATTGTCTTGCGGGGCGTGCTCAATGAGGAGGCTGGGGCCATGGAGCCGGAAGTATGATTCGCCGTTCATGTCCGGCTCATGCGTTGTCGGCCCGCTCCACGCAAACCTAGTGTCGGGCAACGAACGCCGAATCTCTTCGAGGCGCTGAGTGGAGTGGGCATCGTTGAGTATGCCAGCCCACTCGCTGGCCAAGCTAAATATGATCGCCCGCTGCTGTTCAGTCATATCGGAGCCGCGCAGGCCCTGAGGCGCGAGCTTCGCATCTGGATGGCCGGGGCCGAACACCAGGTCGCTCACATCATGATCGATCCTGGCGGCTTTCAGTTGATCGGTCGTGAGCGTGGCTACCAGATCGAACGCCTTGTCGTTCTCGCGACCCAGCCCACGAATCGTCTTGCCGTCCTTCATAAACTTCGAGGGCAGGATGCCAGTGTGAAGCGGAGCGCAAACGGCCTTGTCACCGACGAATGTGACGTTGAGCCCCAGGTGGTGACCACCAAATTGAAGCATCCATGGCGAGGATGCAACAGGCTGACCGAACAGCGCGAACGTGTAAGCATCATAGCCGGAAGCGTACGGAGTGCCCGCATCGGCCAGCGTCTGGTCTGCGGCCATGATGTCCAGCACTTTCTGATAGCCCATCGGGCTGAGCACAGCTTTTAGCAGCCCGTGAGCAGCGTCCCGCTCGGCGACAGTCAACTCGCCCATCCGGAGTCCCGGTCGAGGAACATCGCTGACCGGGAAGTTTGTCCACATAGACAGTCCGTACTTCTCACCAACAAAGCCAAAGCCGCCCAGACCGCCAGGTCCACCGGGGCCATGACTTCCGGGGTCCGCCGTGCCGGCAAGAGGACCTGACCCCATGGGTGCGTCAGAGCCTCCAGGGCCACCCGGACCACCGGGGCCGCCTGGACCACCTTGTCTGGTGAACTTGGCCATGGTCGGTGTCTCATGTGAGGGGAACGGGTAAATGATGCGGGCTTGACGCTCCGAAGCGAGGGTCCGCACAAACAGCGATGCGGCGTTGCGAATCGTCTCCGATTGCTTCGACGCGAGGGAAGATTGCCGAGCCGGCGACAAGCTCTGGCCCGTTGCTGAATACCGCAATAGCAACGAACTCCCTACGGCAGCTGTCGAAGCAAGAAACGAACGGCGATTTATCGGAGCACCTTTGCGTACAAGGCCTGAGCGGTATATGTCAGCATCTCAGTGCCCAATGACATAGGCAATGAGGCTGGCGCGACTGTCTCTGAGGCTACTGTCATCGTATCGATAGACGCGGTTTCATCAGGTTTAGCCTACGAAGATGTGATCAAATTGAAGGGTTAGTGTGAGCCGTCAAAGGCCGCCCATAGCGAGCTCCATCGTGTCATGCCTTATCAGGATCTGCAGCAGGACTGAGCAGCGAATTCTGCTGCCGTCTAGCGCGTCCCGATATATGCGGCAGATAAGGCAGCGAGGATAATAGAAAGCGCCGATGAAACAAGCTCCTCGCCCTTCGCGTAGGGATAGTCTTTCCCTGCTGTGACGTATTTGTTTCTGCCCTCTCGCCTCCAAAGGCGATAATGCGCTGCCATGGTGAACGGGTGGAAGGCAATCAATATGTAGCCAATCGCCAGGACCATTCGCGAGAGCCAGAAATAGGAGTTTGTCGCGATCGGCACCACAATCAGACAAATGACTGTCGCTAGCAGGCTCATGATATTGAGCACGTCCGGTATCGGTATCCATGTCGCCCTCCCGCCGTCGCCGAGGTTGATCTCTCGATTCACCCTCCATCCGAATGCGGCGAACTGGAGCGCGATCAACGGTGGAGCAAGCCTGTAGAGGGTGTCTGGGGTCATAGCGGCGCCAACATTTGTCATAAAGAATGAGACTCTCAACAAAGAATTAGAGAAGCTGTCCATATAGCGTTTTCAGCGTCGACGCGTCAGACTAAGCTTTCGGCATAACGAAAATGGCGGCCCGGCTTGGCCGTCGTGACAGCATTCAGGATCGCCGACGCGATTGCGGGCGCAGGATTGATGTGAAACTTCTTTGGGAGAATCGGCGCAAAGATGCTCATCAATAGCAATGCGACGCCTTCCCTGAACCGCGGTTCGTCCCGCTCTCCGCCGATGAGGCTTGGTCGAACGATGGTGAGTGATTCGAAGCCCACTTGCTCGATGTCTCGCTCGATCTCGCCCTTGATTCGTGGATAGAACATCGCAGAGCTGACAGAGGCAACGCTCGCCGAGACGAGGACAAAAGTCTCCGACTCCATATTCATGTGCAGATCGCGCAAATGCCAGGGGCAGCACGTAATCCACTTCGCGAAATGCCTCTTTGGAGCCAGCCTTGCCGATCGTCGTTCCCAGCGCACAGACAACGGCGTCAACTCCCTGGGTTGCGCCGAGCAGTGACTCCAGGCGATCGGACACAGGATTGATGAGCTTTGGATGGGGTATCAATCGTCGGCGCGTGGGGGCGACAACGCATGTGGCGGCAGAATGCGCAAGAGCTTGCGCCAATACATTCTTCCCCACCAGACCCGTGGCACCCAATACCAGTATCTTCATCGTCGAGCTTCCTTCTAATTCACCATTGCTTTCATCAACAGCCGTCGCCACATGAAGTCCGGCAAGAGTCGATTCATCCAAAAGAATGGGCCGGGTTTGGCGAGGTAACGTAGCCGATTGCTCGAATCGTTCGCAGCCCGGTAGATGATCTTCGCAACCTCTTCCGGCCTGGCCCCTGCGGAGTTACTTTTCTTAAAGACAGCCAGGAATTTGGTCATGCTTGTTCGATACGGATCACTCATCGCCATCTGCATGCTGCCCTCGCCGAACTCGGTGCGGATGCTGCCGGGTTCAATCATCTTGACGCGGATATGAAAGGGCTCCAACTCATAGCGCATCGCTTCGCTCAGTCCTTCTACCGCGAACTTGGTCGCGACGTATGACGAGGCGTAAGGAAGCGCCAAACGGCCGACGATGGAAGAGATGTTGAGGATCAAACCTTCGCCCGCGCTCCGCATGACGGGAGAACCTGCTGCGTGACACGAATCAGTCCGAAGAGATTCGTCGCAAACTGCTGTTGGATTTGCTGACCGTCAATCGCTTCAATCGGGCCGAACAAGCCGTAGCCCTGCGTTGTTCAGCAGCACATCGATCTTCTGATAGCGATCCAACGTATCGGCTATCGCTTGCGCAATGGAATCCGCATTGGTCACATCCAGAGCGAACAGGCTGATCTGCGGATGCTGAAGCACGGGATCAGCCTTGAGCGGGTCGCGCATGGTTGCGGCCACGTTCCAGCCTCTTTCGGCGAAATAAAGCGCCGTCGCCCGCCCAATGCCGCTGGATGCGCCGGTAATCAAAATTGTCTTTGCCATAAACTCCTCGCGTTGGTTGCCGTGTTCGTCACACCCAATTCGCAGCACGGTGTCCCCGCTACAGCATTCTATTTAGTATAGATATACCGTATGGTATTTAGGTTGCAAATAGTTTTTCGTGCGTTATTCTGAAATCGTGCCTAAAGCGATCAAGCAGAGATTGACCCGGCAGGAGAGCCGGCTCGAAACCAGGACAAGGCTTCTGGATTCAGCAGCTCAATTGTTTGCGAGGGGCGGCTATGAGGGCGCGTCGGTCGATCTGATTGCGGAGAGCGCAGGCTACTCGAAGGGAGCGTTCTACTCCAATTTTGAGAGCAAAGAAGCTATCTTCCTGGAGCTTCTCGACGCCCATAAGCGGCGCGAGATTGATGCTTTGGCGCAGCTTCTCGCGCAGGACATTCCTGCGTCGGAGCTTCTGTCGCTGATCCGCAACTCTGAAACTGAGCGTGGCTCTGATTTCGACTTCGGTTTACTTTCTGCCGAGTTTCAATTGCAAGCCTGCCGCGATAAGACGTTCGCGAAGACCTATGCCAAGCTGCACCGCACGCACGTGGACACCATGGCCGGACTGGTTACCAAACTATTTGCCAAGCTTGATCGGACTCCGCCGTCCGAGCCGAAAGATCTTGCCGACATCATCATGGCGTTGACCACGGGTCTCTCTTTACAGGGAACGAGCATGCAAGGACCGCTGCGAAAGGGATTCCTGACTGCAGCGATCCTTCTGGTTCTTGGCCTTGACCGTACCGAAGGAGATAGGTAACCGCAAACGCGCATTCGGCATCTGGCAGACACTTCATATGAGCGGACCTACTACTATTGAACTGACTGGGCTGCTGGCGGACAGGTTGGGAGAACTGCGCCTGTCCGCGGAACGACTAATCCACTGTGACGCTTCAGGCGTTTGAAATCACAAACTCTGCTGCTAGAACGGAGACGGCTGATTGAGAATAATCACGAGACTGACGATCTTGCTGTCTCTGACACTGAAGTAGCTCGTCAGGATCAACTCTTTGGGAAGATTCGTCTTGTCGTACTCGCCGTCATAGGCGCCCCTAACGATCGTGTCGCCGTAATGATCGAGTGCCTCTCGTACTGCAATGGTTAATTTGTCGCCGACCACTTCCTTCTCGACCCAACGCCGGATGGCGTCACTACCAGCGATCTCCCGTTTGTTGTCGTTCACGTACGCGTCCTTGGCGAACGTTGCCATGATTGCGTCCGTATCGTGCGCGTTCACGGCTCTGCTGTATTCGGCGATGATGCCTTTCAGTTCGATTCCCACTCGCTTCCTCCTCCTGAGGTAGGACCATCATCGAGGCGGGCCCGATGGGAGAGTCAAGACGCATTCGAGCATTTGACTCTCCCCCAGGGGGAGACCTGACAATGGCTTCGTGTCATCCTTGGCTTGGAATCGGTAGTTTTGCTCGGGCAACCCACCTGAGCATCAAGACGCTCCGCCGCTACCACGAAACTGGTCTGCTGGAGCCTGCAAACGTGGACCCGCAGACTGGCTATCGAACGTATACGATAGCTCAAATTCCAACCGCTCAAATCATCCGCCGATTCCGCGATCTGGACATGCTATTGCCCGAAACACGGGCAGTCCTCACCGCCCCGGACTTACGCGCCCGCAATGACCTGATTACCGCACATCTTGGTCGCTTGGAACAGAGTCTCGCCCGGACACAGAGCGTAGTGGCATCCCTGCGAGATCTTTTGGATCAACCAGTATCCGCACCAAGCTTCGAACACCGCAGTATTAAAGAGGCAACTGTAGCCGCAATCACGGAGGTACTTGATGTCAAAGATGCACTCCCTTGGCGTCAGGGCGCTCTCGGAGAACTCCAAGCCACGCTTGCAGTCCAACGTCTGCCCATTACCGGAGATGCTGGGGGAATTTTTTCAAATGCTTTGTTCTCTGAGGCGCGTGGGGAAGCAACTATCTTCTTATCCTGCGATGGAGTAGTGCGCCGGCTGGGTCGAGTCATCCCGTTCGTTGTGTCTGCAACGGAAGTTGCTATTGCTGTACACGCTGGGTCGCACAACAATATTGATCTTGCATATGGTGCATTAGCGACCTATGTCACGCAACATGCAGTGGCTGTTGACGGGCCCATACGCGAGTATTACGTGATCGGGCCGCAAGATACTCCTGACGAAACTGCATGGCGGACCGAGATAGCGTGGCCCATCTTTCAAACTAGACACGGAAACCGAATCGATCCTCTCGATTCCCGCAAAGAGGCCCAGACGTAGCCGCGGCCTTGAAGCGGCACGCTACAAGAGGAACGAGACGATTACGAAACTCGAAGCTGTGTTCCTGGCGTGGATTCCTGACGATAAGCAGACATATCGATACTAAGCGGATGCCGACGCCAGCCGTATAGTAAACGCCAAAGCGCGCGCTTTTCGTATCGGCGTCAGCCATCTCCAGCCTGACGTCAACTCACCGCCTGAGCAGGCAAAGGCGGGCTCGCGCTGCGCGGAGTGAAGTCAATCATCCCGGCCCGCGGTCGTCCGCCCGCGCTCAGGTTTTGGTCCAGAGCCTCACCCAATCTGTTGCCGCAAATGTCTTCGAGACGTTCAGAGAGGACGAGGCGGTGCTCGCCGACGCTCCAAGGGTGGCTGGGCATAATCCGCGCTGTGGTTCCGTCCGGTGTGAGTGACACACTCATCTGAACGACCTCTCCGGAAGGGGTCAGGACTCCGATCTCGTCCTCGCAAAGCGCGGTGTCCATAACCCTGTCGAAGTGCACGACGGCTGGATCGAGGCTCCCTACTGTTGGAGAGACGAGACGCCAATTTGTCTCGTTGAGCGCTTCCAGCACCGGATCGCTTACGCGGAAGGCATAACGCGCTGTCTGCCCGAGAACCGTGATGATAAGGGTGTATGTCCGCCCGACAACAAGCGCCGGTTCGTGGGTGGGGTCCGCTCCGAGACCGCGTTTGATCCTTCCTGGCTCCATCAACACCGTCAGGCGACGCCCATCAGGTGACCAGAGTTCCTGCGACAGGACGAGAAAAGGGTCATGGACTACCTGTTCCTTGTCGTCCAGCAAGCAGAGCTGGTCACGATCGAAGTGCGCCTCTGCTGGCCTTTGGAAATGGACGTAGAAACGCAGGGTGTTGGCCGGGAGCACCTTGGCTTCAGGAGAGATGCGGATCGATATCTCAGTCATAAATTCACTCCTGATGACGCTTGATCGTGAAAGGGACAGCTACACTCTCGCGGGCCGCGTCCGGTGAACCAACCTCGTGGTCGAGCGCTTCACCGACCCTGTTTCCACTGACGTCTTCCAGGCTGTTTCCTACAACGAGTCGATAGGTCGCCGATGCGCCAGCCGTGCTTCGGACGCCAAGACCAGACTCGCCCGCCGGCGGACACTGTCATCTGCCCTGGTTGGGGTCGTCCCCGAGCGTCTTCAACCTCCAGTTGGTCGCGGAGAAGAGCGTCGTCCATCTCGCGGTCGAAGGTAACCGTAAGGGCCTCACGCGACTCGGCCTTGGGCAAGGCAAGGCGCCAGGTTTGCGGGGTTGATGGCTGTGCGAACCGCAGGTGTGACTTGGTAGTGAAAGCGCTTGCCGGACACTTCGACTGTAAAACTGTGGCCGACCTGAAGAGGGGCAGCGCTTTCGCCGTCTCCTTCGACGCCCCGCTTAACGCGACCTGGGTCAAATAGAACCGTAAGCCGCCGGCCATCGGGACTCCAAAGATCCTGACCGAAGTCCATGAACGCCCCGTCGATTGTTCGACCAGCGTCGTCGAGCAGCCGTAGATCCCGCGTCGAGACAACGCCCCGCGCCGGATGGTCGAAGGTGACATACAGGCGGAGGGTGTTGGCCGGGATCGACCTCGCCGCTGGCGAGATCGACACCACTTGCGGAGCGGCGCTGCTCGAGGCCAGCGCCATCGAGGCTATGAGGGCGGCGATCACTTTCCGCCGGGCCCGCCGCCCTTGAAATCTTGCTCCGCCCAGACCTCGCCCAGGTTGTTAATCGGCAACGGAAACGTCAGCACTGCCTGAAGATTGAGAGAGCCGGTAGGAGCGTCACGCGTCACGGACACCAGGTAGTTGTCGTCAAGTTTGTCCGCAAACAAGGAGGATCCGATAAACATCAGCGACTTGCCTACCGGGCCCAGCGGGTATTCGGGACGCCAATCTCCAACGCCGCCATGAGGCGAGTTTTCAGGCAGATAGGCGACCGCCTTCTGCAAGCCGGAAATCGGGATCATGCGCGGGCCGTGACCCACATTCGTCACGAACAGGCTCGGCTCTCCGTGGAACGATACCGAAACAAGGCTGAGTGGCTGTCCATTGCCCATGTCGCCGACGGTCCTTCCAGTCACCTTGGCGCCATCCTTCAAGTCCGCCGTCGGGATCAGGACGAGAGGGCTGCAGGTGTAGGCGGCGATGAGCGTGTCCTGGCCATCGATGGTGGCGAACGCCATGGCGCGGATCGGGGCCCGTGTCTCATAGCGCTCATGGGCGACATGGTAGATACGAACGGCGGTCGATGAGGAACGACCGTCAAAGGGATAGGACACCCGCCGAAGCGTCGATGAGAATTCCTCGTTAGAGATGCCCGCGACGAACAGCTCTCCATTGTGGAACTTCATGTCGACGATGGTCATGGACCGCATCGGCGTCATCGCCTTGAGGTGATCCCGGGCAGCCGTCGGCAAGGGCAAATCGCCGGCCCGGTCGCGGAAGTGTTCGTCCGGGGTCGGGGCGTCGGGGACAACCCAACTGGTGGACTTGGCGTGCGCCAGATCCACCTGGGACAGAACGCCGGCCGGCGAGACCTTCACCAAGGCTGGGCTTCCAGCGCCGAACGAAACCGACAGATAGACGTCGTGGCTGGTGGGATGGACCGCCATGCCATTGATGTGGACGCTGGACTTGGGCGTCTTGAGCAGCGTAGCGATCCGGCCATCGATACCTTCGATGTCCAAAGCCGCCGCCCTCGTGGGAGCCGCCCCTTCACTCATCGGGTAGGCGAAGACCGCGCCGCTGATGTTATCGCCAACGAACAGGACACCATCTGGACTGAACGTCAAGCGCCCCAGCGTACTGTAGCTTCGCTGCGGCTCGTGAGGACTCGACGGCAGCAGATACGGGGGCTGCCTGAGCCGCCACGGGCGCTAAAGCCAACGCGGCGATCATGACGCCGCTTGCTGTGGCGAGGAGATTGAGTTTCGTCATATTTTCCTTTTCTTTCTATTTCGGTTCTGGGTTGTGGGGGGGCGCCAGAGATGTACATCTGTGACGCCCTTAAAGGTCAAGCCTGCTGTTGACGCAGCCCGCTTAGGCGGTTTTGCGGGACGCCTGGGAAATCGGCCTCCACCCAGATCTTGTCTAGCCGCGCGGGCAGAGGGCTGGTCATCAGGGTCTCAAGCGTCAGATCGCCGGTATCTGCGTAGCGGGTCAGCGAGACGAAGAAGCGGTCGCTGAACAGGTCCGCCCGCAACGACGATCCGACGAACAGCACCTGTTTGCCGACCGGCCCGGCCGGCATGGTGGGGTGTTGGTCCAGCATCTTGTCCTGGGTCGGCCGGTTCTCAGGCGTGTAGCCTTCGGCGGAGCGGATGCCGGAGAGCGGAACGATCATGGGGCCGCGACCGAGATTGGTGATGAACAGCTTGTCCTCGTCTCCATCACGGAAGGCGACCATGCTGATGGGCTGGCCGTTGCCCATGTCGCCGATCGTCTTGCCCCTCACCTTCGCGCCGTGCTTCAGCTCTGAGACCGGAATGGTGACGAGCGGGCTGCAGGCGTAGGCGGCGATGAGCGTGTCCTCGCCATCGATGGTGCCGAACTGCATGGTCCGGATCGGCGCACGCGTTTCGTATTTGCCGTGAGCGAGGTGGTAGATCTCCAGTTGGGTCTCGCTGGCGGCCCCGGTGAATGGATAGGGGATACGCCGCAGCGTGGAGGAGAACTCCTGGTTCGAGACGCCGGCGACGAAGACCTCGCCGTTGTGAAACTTCAGATCCACGATCGTCATGGAACGGAGCGGCGTACGCGCCTTCTCGTCGAAGACCTCCGCAGGCGGGTATGGGAAAAAGCCGGCCCGCGACTGAAAGGTCTTGCCCTCGTCGGGAACGTCGGACAGTTGGTGAACCGTCACCTTCGACGATGAGAGGTCAAATGGGTGGACCTCGCCGGCAAGCGAGACGCTCACGACCGCGGGCTCCAGGCGATCGCCATTGCGCACGCCGACTGACAGGTAAGGCTCGCGCGTCACGGGGTGGACGGCCATCCCGTTCATCACGAGGCTTTTCGCCGTTACGCCCAGCGCTTCGGCGATCTTCTCGTCGATCGACTCGAAGAGGAAGGGATCGAGCGAGGCTGGAGCCTGGCCGCGTTCCGTCTCGAAGGCGAAGACGGCTCCGAGCTTGTTGTCGCCTACGAAGAGGACCCCGTCGGGGCTGAAGGTCAGAGCGCCCCGCCGATTGCGGGGTGACTTGGTTACTCGTGTTCATGATGGTCTCCATCGATTCGTCCGCTCTCGGCGGCTGTGAGATTGAAATAGAAGAGATCGCGCCTGACGGGGTCAGGCCGCGAACGATAGCGCTTCTTTAGAGGGCAGCGTGGCTACCGTCGCAGAAGACGCCGCTCTTGCTGCTCTTGCAGCCGCAAAGGTAAACAGTCTTGGTTTCTGCGGCCTCAAACTTGATCGGAGAGAGACCTGTGCCGGCGTGGCTGCCATCACAGAAGGGTTGATTCTTGCTCAGTCCACAGGAACACCAGTAGTAGCTCTTGCCGGCTTCAACTGGAACCGGATATGGACCCTTTTGCGCGATTGTCGGTACTGACATTTGAATCTCCTTGGTCTACTGTTTGGCAGCAAAGTGTCCCTCACGAAAAGGGTGAAAGAGACTTAGAGGCTCGCCATACCACCGTCTACGAACAACTCGATTCCTGTTGTGTAGGCAGACTGGTCCGAAAGCAGGAACAGTGCGGCTTTCGCCACGTCGTGGCCTTGTCCAATCCGCTTCAAGGGGTTTCTCTGAAGCATGTCCGCGGCAAAAGCCTGAACCACCTCGGAAGGCAAACCGAGCTTCCCGAAGATCGGGGTTTCGATGGGCCCAGGGCTGACGGTATTGACTCGGATCTTGGGAGCCAACTCTGACGCAAGACTGCGCCCGAAGGACCGGAGCGCGGCTTTGGTAGCGGAGTAGACGCTCGACATGGGTTCCGCGATGCTCGTCACCATCGACGCGGTGAATAGAATGGCGCCACCGTCAGCGATGAGCGGAACTGCGTGCTGGACTGTGAAGTAGGCTCCTCGCACGTTGACATTGAACTGCTCATCGAAGAACTCAGGTGTTGATTGCGCGAGAGGGGCAAACTTCGCTACACCGGCATTCACGAAGAGCGCATCGATTTTCTTGTACCGCTCCGCGATGGTCTTGAAGAGCTGTTCGACTGCCTTAAGGTCACTGGTATCTGCTGCGATCACATCTGCGCCAGACCCTAATATTTTCCTGGCCTGGTCGAGTGTCTCCGGGTTACGGCCAGTGACGATGACCTTCGCGCCCTCTTCGATGAATAACTGCGCTGTGGCGAGACCAATGCCAGTGGTTCCACCCGTAATGACTGCAATTTTGTTATCTAGCTTTCCCATTGTGTTCGTCCTTTCTGGAACGATCGTTCAAGTTTAGGGCAAATGAATTAACGCAGGGCGGCCAGAGTGACTGACACCACGTTATCGATCATTGCTTTGGTGGGTCGCGTCTTCGCCATGCAGGCGAAGACCGAAAAAAGCATTGACCAGGAACTGCGCCAACGCAGAAACAGAAGATGAATTCTTGAGTTCGCGAGCGTCCCTCGCTTGCACCAAACAGCGCTTGAACAATTCTTCCAGCCCGTCGCGCCCGATCCGCACTCTCTCTGCGACTGCCTCGTCCGAGCTGCCCAGTTCCGCAGCGCAGTTCACAACAAAGCATCCGCGAGCATCACAGACCGTCTGGGAAGCACAGCTTTCAAAGATCGCTCGGATGAGCGGCAAGCCGCCTTTGGGATGCTTCTTTGTGAGCTCGCTTAGCTGGTGGCCCTCCAACGCCTGATACCGCATCAGGCTTTGCAGAAACATCTCATGCTTCGATCCAAAAGTGTCATAGAGGCTTTGACGCTGGACGCCCGTAGCATCTACCAGTTCTTGAATCGATGTCGCTTCGTATCCCCGCTCCCAGAACACGTGCATGGCGGCATCGAGAGCCTGCTCCTGATCGAACTCCTTTGTACGCGCCATGGCACCGTTATACCGTTTCTGGAACGATTGGTCAAGTATAAGGAAGATGCACCGAGTTCCGCCAATGGCAATTTAACAGCAGGATAGGTAACGATAAACGCCCTAGGGCCATCGGATCGCCATTCCCCTAGTCTGCAGATCTCCGTTGATGCAAAATCGCCGAGTCACTCATTGACCTGTTCCGAACGGTTAACCCCCTATCCGGAAATTACCCCGAAAATGGAGTTCTGTAGGGATAGGCGGTGATCCCCCCGGAACTCCAAAGACCGGTTCTCGATACTCCGGAGACGGATCCCCTTCCTGCGAGTGCAAACGTGCAATATGTCGGGCCGGTTGTCTGGCAGCGCAGCGATAGCAGTTTGCCGGAATGGGTGAAACAACGCAGCCCCGAGAAGCCGATCATCTGAGTCTACTCGGGCAATCCCAGGTACGCTCCCGTTCCGACTCCCATCGATTCGATCGTCGTCATTCGAGCGGCGATCGCTTCTCTGGAAGACGCACCTGTGTACGTGGTGCTTACGACTGGCTTCCAGGACTTGGCCGCCGAGTTTGAAGCCCTGCCTGCAAACTTCTTTCATGCTGCCCACCTTCCTGGCCACTCCATGGCTGCACATTGCGATCTGATGGTGCACCACGGCGGTCACAGGTCGGTGATGACGGGATTGCAGTCCGGCACTCCGGCGGGATTGTACCGACGATCCAGAACGAGAGAGCAACGCGCGAGGTCTGGCGGCCTTAGTGCGGGCGAGGTGGTGATGCCTGTCAGCGGCCCGGACGGAGAAAAGACGATCGATACGAATGAGTTTGGCGCTGCTGTCCTTCGGGCGCTGGGGGACCCGGCATACCGCCAGGCAGCGCAGACGATTGCAGAATCCATGCGGCAATATGGCGGTGCGAAGGCTGCCGCAGATATTGTGGAGAAATTCGCAGCGGACGTTCGAACATAGCGAAGCTTCGGTGTTGGCAATGGAGGTGGTCTGAGGTTCTGATAAGCTTTTCGGCTCTGACTCCTGGCATGTCTGTGCTGCGAGATTTTGCAGCACGTTGCACTTTGGTGTGGTGCAGCCAGGACCCTGCATGCGTGGCTGCGTCCTTTTCCGAGGACGGCTCGCTGCGAGTGAATGACGATCCTCCAGCCGTGGGACGGGCCGCGATCACCGGGGTGGTGCATTCGTTCACGAGCGCTTTTCCGGATCTTCGTGTGGCGATGAATGACCTTTTGGCGCGCGGCGACGAGGCCGAGTATCACTGGGCGCTTACAGGAACAAATACGGGGCCGCAAGGAACGGGCAAGAGCGTACGCATCAGCGGCCTGGAAAGATGGCGCCTGCGGCGCGATGGACTGATTGCGTCCTCGCTGGGAAATTTCGACGCGCCCCACTAACGCTGGCAATTGGAATGAGCGATCTCTTTGTGACGGCTCACGATGGATCAGAGCCCCCTGCGTGTAGAGCGCCTTTTCCCATATCAAGGCCGATGTGACTGTCGGGCAAGCTCCCCGACGGAGAGGCGCCCTGAAGTGCTACACATAGGGCTGTGTGGTAGCGCACGTCCTCATCGGTTTTCTGTCACGGGACTGGAATAAGAGTCCAGCTAAAACTCGGTAGAGAAACGCCCCTGTAAGGGGAGAGCAGTATGCTGGAACCGGCACTACCAGTGTTCACCGAGAGCGCCCAATTTGGGTGGAGCACAGATAAGAATACAGTCCCTCCAGATTCGGTAAGCACGCTCCAGCTCTGGCGGGCAGCCCCGCGCACGCAGGGCGCCTGGACCAACTGGCTATAGACGTTGTTTCCGGGCGTTTCCGCGCACATCCCACTGTTGACATTGATCAATTCCACTACATTGGCATTTCCCGGTTTAACCATTCTCCACATCTGGCTAGGGCCGCCATCGGGTATGGACTGCTGCAAGCGCGTTCCGCCTTCTTTGCTCGCCCCCAACACGTCCATCACGTTGCCCGAATATTCGTTCCTGAGCACTACCCTGCTTTCGACAGGCGGCCGAAAAACCACCTGGACCCGGCCATTGGCATGCACCCAGGCATAGCCTTCCGTCTGCTGCGCCGGCGTGTTGGGAGAGACGCCGGGGAAGGCAACCATGCTGATCACCTTTGAGCCGCCATTATTCCCGCCGCTGGACCCATAAAAGGGGGCGCCTCCGAAGGTGTGAATTCCGCCGTCGTCGCCGA
Organism: uncultured Acidobacteriaceae bacterium; assembly: GCA_963711525.1. Lineage (GTDB taxonomy): Bacteria > Acidobacteriota > Terriglobia > Terriglobales > Acidobacteriaceae > PALSA-350. Next base: position 83,099 of record CAVQEO010000012.1, read on the forward strand.
CGAGCCAATACCCATTGATTTGCGAATCCTTGTTGACGCTGACGGCAATTCCGACCAAATCGTGTCCACCGGGCCGCTTGCCGCCGGTGGAACCGTAGAAGACTGCGTCTCCAAAGCTGAAAACGCCCCCATCGGAGCCGACGACGTAGTAGCCTTTGCCCGACAGCGTCGCGGCGATGCCGGTAACCACGTTCTCGTCTGGCACATCTCCGAAGTGCTGAGCATCCCCGGCCGTCCACACGGTTCCGCTGCGGTCGACCGCCCACAATCCCTGGCCACTCGGGGTAGCTGCCGCACCAACGATAATCTCCTGGCTCGTGGGCTCGGATGGATAATCGGAACAGTTGCTCAAACGGCCTTCACAGAGTACTGGGACGCCCGGGCCGCGGGATGCTATCTCCCCGGAGGGGGTGACTATCCAATAGCCGTTGGTGCCTGGGACAGCGATAATGCTTCCGTCTTTCGGGAAATTTTCGTATTGGGGAGCACCATCCTTCACAATCGTCTGGCTCGGGCTGGTGGTGATGTCACCGTCAAGCTGAACCCAAAACCCGCCGGTCGGAGACGGGGCAATGCTGGTGACGACTTGAGTCGTGACCGGGAGGGGTCCATAGCCGGGCGCAGATGCGTGGGCCTGGATCGGCTCGAGGAAAAGAATGCGCGCCAGCAGCAGGCTCAACACCACAGAAAGAGAACGGATGCGGTGCAGCTTAGGGGTAATTTGACTGGTCATGACAATCCTTTCAGCTTACTTATCCCGGCTCTTTGCACTATGGACCGTTCTTATCTAAGTTCACGAACGAAGAGCCTATCCGTGCATTTGTTAGGGTTTCCGGCGAGGATCAGCTGACGCGGAGAAATAACGAGTATCCGGTTGGCCGCACAGCGTTGCCCCGATGGTGCAATCGACTGCCACATGCCACACACCCGCCGAAGACTATAAAAATGGTGGGAATGAACATAACATGCCCGGGCGATACATAGCCATCAAAGAGTTCAGCGGAAACTAAAGACCGGGTGGGAATCGGGGACATGCGGTAGCCTCGCAAACGATGATGCGCAACCGCAAGCTGTTGCAAGCGAGCGCGAAACAACATGTCGGCTTGTTTCGGCTTCGTCTGATGCAGGTAACGGTAGAAACCTGCCCGGCTCACTTCGGCCGTCTGGCACTGTTGCTCCACGACACCCACTTTGACTTGGGGACTTTTACCTTCGATCGGGAATGGATTCTCCGCAGCCGCTTGAGATGGGGCCTTTACAGGCCGCTGAAAGGCGGGGCAGACAGGACTATTCGCGCAGCGGAGCTTTAATCCCCGGGCAATCTCTTGCCGGCGGTCCCACCTGGCGCCCTGTCACCTTCCCACGGTCTACCGCGGACGGCAAGGTACTGCCGAATTTCGCTCATGGTGTATTCATAACCCACGCTTGCGATCTCCTCGCCACGGCTGAAATCGCGGTAAGTGAACCGTTCGAGCGGCGGCGACAAATAAAGGTCAGCGTTTGCCCGGGTCTGGCTGAACTGAGCCACCCCGCCAAGTCGTGCGATCCGCGCAAAGATACCAAACATGCTGATATAGCGGCGTTTGACGGCAAACGGGTTGAACTTGCGCCAGAGGATGCGCCCACCGGAAAGATGCAGACCGAACTGGTCCTGCACAGAAAAATCGTATTCCGGGGAGACTTGCGCGGCGATGACGGTGCCGCTACCGATCTTGCCGCGCATCACGTCGCTGGGTAAGTTGTTGACCAAAGCACCATCCACCAGGACTTCCTTATCCCAACCCAAAGGAGGAAAAATGCCCGGCACCCGGCAGCTGGCGAGAACACTGCGCAGCGCATTGTCGTGGGTATGCACGACCATCCTGGCGTGCACCAGGCTGGCGGAGATCGAGAAGTAGGGAACCCAGAGATCTTCGATATCACGGTCACCGAGATAGGATCCGATGGTTTGGCCCACGTTCTTGCCGGTCATTAATGAAACAAAAGGAATCGTGAAGTCACCTTTCAGCGACTGTGCACAACCCTTATCCATAATCTCCAGCATCTGGCTGCGGGAAAAATCCATTGCGCATGCAATGGCGATAATCGCTCCCATGCTGGTACCGCCCACGTAGTCGATGGGGACGTTCGACTCTCGAAGTGCCTGGATCACCCCGATATGCGCCAGACCGAAAGCGAAGCCTCCTCCCAGGGCGAGTCCCACTCCACGGCCGGCCAGGAAACGCGCAACGCGGGCGACATCGTCGATCCGGCCATGGCGAATATG
>CAVQEO010000013.1:0-54649 GCA_963711525.1 uncultured Acidobacteriaceae bacterium
CGATTTGCACTAAGCCGCTAGCGCGGGAGGGTATGCTTTTGTGGCTTTGGATAGAGTTTTGGACACCCAAGGAGGTGTCCATGACTCACCTACGCCAGCGCATGCAGGAAGATCTCCGGCTGCGCAACTTCTCCCCCCGCACGATTCACTCCTACACCCATACCGTGGCTGAGTTCGCCAGCTACTTTCACAAGTCGCCCGATCAACTCGGCCCGGAACATATCCGTACCTGGCTGCTGTATCTGCTCAACGAGCGGAAGCTGGCCTGGGGAACGCTTCAGGGCGCCCGGTCGGCGTTGAAGTTCCTCTACACGCGGACTCTGAAGCAGACCTGGTTTGATCAAGAGATCATCAAGCCCAAGGTGCGCCGCAAGCTGCCCACGGTCTGGAGCCGGGAAGAAGTCTGCGCTCTGCTCGATGCGACGACGAACACCAAGCACCGCGCACTGCTGGCCGTGTACTACAGCGCCGGGCTTCGCTGTCAGGAAGCGCTGGATCTGAAGGTCACCGATATCGACAGCAAGCGGATGATCATCCACATCCGCGAGGGCAAGGGCAAGTTCCCGCGCCAGGTCATGTTGTCGCCCAAGCTGCTTGAACTGCTGCGCCTCTATTGGCAGGGCGCAAGCCCAAGGACTGGCTCTTTCCCGGAGAGCGGCCGGACCGGCCCTTGTTTCAGAACGCGGTGCGGGTCGCCTGTCAGAAGCTGCGCAAGAAGCTCGGCATCTCCAAGCCGCTGAGCCCGCATGTGCTGCGCCATTCCTTCGCGACACATCTGCTCGATGCCGGCACCGATCTGCGCAGCATCCAGTTGCTGCTGGGCCATCGCGATCTGGAGACCACGGCCCGTTATCTGCATGTCTCCGAAGCCAGGCTGCACGCCACGGCGAGTCCGCTCGACGCGTTGCCCATTCGCGTCAACCGAGCTGCGCAAGGACGCAATAGAACTGCATGAGAGAACATCGGCTCGAAGTGGCCGATGTCTTTCACGCTCACCAGAACGAGTTCCTTCAGCACTGGGGCCATGTCCTCTCGGACCAGCAGCGGAAGGTGCTGCGCGACATCGGTCGATGCCGAACGGCGGCGCTCGGCGCTCATCTCGAACGATGCGATCGCTGCAACTATGAGACCGTCGCTTACGACTCGTGCCGGAACCGGCACTGTCCCAAGTGTCAGTCTTCAGCACGCGACCGCTGGCTCATGAAGCAGGCTCAAGCTTGTTGCCGGTGCCCTACGCCCACGTGGTTTTCACCGTACCTGAACAACTGGCGCCGCTCGCACTGCGCAACCAACGGCTCTTCTACACGTTGCTGTTTCGCGCAGCTTCCGAGACCCTGCTGGAGATCGCCGCCGATTCCCGCCATCTCGGCGCACACATCGGTGTGCTCGCCGTGCTGCACACCTGGCGCAGAACCTGAGACATCATCCGCACCTGCACTGTCTCGTTCCCGCCGGCGGCGTGGCCCTCGATAACTCCCGCTGGGTTGCCACCAGGCGCGGATTCTTCCTCCCCGTCCGCGTGCTCAGCCGCATGTTCCGCGGCAAGCTGCTCGCGTTCCTCAAGCAGGGCTATCGGCGGAAGCAACTATGCTTCTCCGGCACGCTGGCTGCAGTTTCCCGAGCCACACGCGTTTTACTCCCTGCTTCATACGCTGCGCCGACGAGAGTGGGTGGTCTACTCCAAGCCTCCGTTCGGAGGACCCGAACATGTCCTGAAGTACCTGGCCCGCTACACTCATCGGGTCGCCATCTCCAACGGAAGGCTGCTCAGCCTCGAAAACGGCCAGGTGCGCTTTCGCTGGCGAGACTCCAGACATCACAACCGCAGCAGCGTCATGACTCTCGATGCGGTCGAGTTCATCCGCCGCTTCCTGCTTCATGTCCTGCCTTCAGGCTTCGTTAAAATCCGCCACTTCGGACTGCTTGCCAACCGCAACCGGCGTCAGGCGCTGACCCTCTGCAGGCTCCATCTCAGACGCCACCATCCCGGACATCAGCGGACTGCTGACCGAACAACAGAAGTCCGCACTCAACCGCTCTTGCCCACAGTGCAAATGCGGCACCCTGCACGTCGTCGCGCATTATTCCGTGGCCAACTGACTACACCGCCCGCCGCCTCTACTGCGCAACCTTCGACTCTTCCTAAGCAAACCATGCTGCCGTCCATCCCAATCCGACTCCCATCTGCAGGGGCTTCTCAGTCCGCCCTCGCGCGCTATGCCTTCAAATCGACTCCGCATAATTCACTGGACTATCCGCGCCGCACATCACCACCCAACCGCATCAGCGGACCGGCCATCTGGCTCACCATCGTCTTCACTCCGTGTCCGACCGACCGTCTCTGCTCTCCGCTGGCGGCATTCAATCCCCATACATCCACCGCGCTAGCGGCTAACTGCAAATCGCCGTATCCACACCGCTCCGCACCGGCAGCCCGCAACCGCAGAATCTCCGCGCTGCGGAGCACTGTCGATACGGCACTAGAGATTTATCAACAACTGAAGACGGAGGGCTGGCCGAACTCCCGGATAGCCGCGCCGGTCTGCCCGACAGACAGTCATGCGCATGATTCGCCAAGGACGTTTTCAGAGTGCACAAATATCGCAGGCTAGCCTCTGCCGACAACCTGTTTGAGCAAAGCCCTGTGCTGCTTGGCCCAATCGCAGAGCAGTGCGACGGCTTCGGCGAACTTGTTGCCGGCTGGCGTGAGGCTGTAATCAACATGAGGCGGGACAACTGGATGAACCAAGCGATTTAGCAGTCCGCGTTGCTCCAACTTCCGTAGTGTCTGGGTAAGCATCTTCTTGGAGATGTCTGGAATCGAGCGTTGTAGCTCGTTGAAACGACGCGTCCGTCCTCTCAGGCAGAACAGGACGATTGGGGTCCAGGTATCGGCGATGATTTGCAACACCTGCCTGGCTGGGTACTGCGGATCGTAGAGCGGTTCTGCGACTTCTGGGCGGGCCTTTGTTTTCATGGTCCTTTGACGGTCACCTTTTGGTGACTACTTGTTTCTTGGTTACCTAGTCTCTACAGTAAATGAAGATGCGTGGGAGCGCCCTCATATGAATAGTGTTTTAGAGAAAGGTGCGCAACAGAAAGGCGATCTGGTTGTTGATATGGTGTCCGATTTGATCTGCCCGTGGTGCTTTGTGGCGAAGCGACGGGTAGAAAAGGCGGCGGCGATCTTAAAGAAAAAGGTCGAGGTGCACTGGCTTCCGTTCGAGTTGAACGCTGATATGCCCGTTGATGGCCTTGACCGGCGGGTGTACCGCTCGGCGAAGTTTGGAAGCTGGGAGGAGTCGCAGCGGCTCGACACGCAAGTTGCGGCTGCAGGCGCGGAGGTTGGAATCGCGTTCCGCCATGACCGGATGAAGCGTACACCGAACACGTTTCGCGGTCATGTCCTGCTTGCAGCGGCCCTGAAAGATAGTGTGGAGATGCAAGGCAAGGTCGCGGAGCGGCTGTTCCAGGCCTACTTCGTCAACGGCGAGGACGTGGGCGATCCGGCGGTCCTCCTGGGTATCGCTCGTGAGTTCGGCGTTCGGCGATCTCTGGTGTAGAAGACTTGGACAGCCCTGAACTGGTTGCTGAGGTCAGAGCTACAGAGCGCAGGGTCTCCGCCGGCGTCCGGGGAGTTCCGCGGATCTCATTTGGTGGACGAGTTCTCGCGAGCGGTGCGCAGCATGAAGAGTTGCTGGCTGCCTCGATTCGGAAGATTCAAGGTACCTCTGGTCAATGTGAGAGCGGCGTCTGCACGGTTTGACGGAGCATTGGATGAAACGAGCGGCGGTTGTTGGAGGCTCTCTCACCGGTTTGGCTACGGGAATCCTGCTTCGGAAGATCGGCTGGGAGGTCGATATTTTCGAGAGGAGCGCACAGAGCCTTTCCGATCGCGGAGCCGGAATCGTCATGCAGCAAGAGACGTTAGAACTGCTCCGGCTCTGCGGAGCCAAAGGCGATGGTGATGTCGGAGTCATGCTGACCTATCGCAAGTACCTCGATGCAAACGGCTCGGTTGTTTCGTCTGACAGAATGCCGCAGTTGATGACCTCCTGGGGCCTTCTCTACTCCTGGTTCAAACGGAGTTTTCCGGCTGAGGACTATCATCTGGGCCATGAGTTCGACAGTATGCGGCAAGACGGCTCCTCCGTCACCGCAAATTTCAAGGGCGGCATGGAAATCAAAGCTGATCTCCTTGTCGCTGCCGATGGCTTCCGGTCGAGCATCCGACGTCTACTCTTGCCTGAAATTCAACCGGAATACGCGGGCTACGTCGCCTGGCGCGGCGTGGTTCCAGAGAGTGACCTTTCGGCAGATGTCCTCAAGGTCTTCGAGGACAACTTCACCTTTTTCAGGATGGCAGAGAGCCATATTCTCTGCTATCTGATCCCCAGCGAAACGGGAAACACGGACGTTGGGCAACGCCGGTTGAACTGGGTCTGGTACTGGAGCCTCAGTGAAGCCGAGCTTGATCCACTGCTGACGGACGCGAGCGGCGTTCGGCGAGGCTACGCGGTCCCGCCCGGTACGCTCCACCCTGAGCAGGAGTGTAAGCAGCGCAAGATCGCGGAGCGGGTGTTGCCGCCTGCCTTCAAGGAGTTACTGCGTGCGACGAAGGAGCCGTTTGTGCAGGCAATCATGGACTTGGCCTGTCCGCAGTTGGTCTTCAACCGTGCGATTCTGATGGGAGACGCTTCATTCGTGATTCGGCCGCATACTGCAGCAAGCACCTCGAAGGGAATTGCGAACGCCTTCACTCTTGTGGGAGAACTGGCGGGAAGGCAGGAATTGTCCGAATCGCTCGATCATTGGCAGCGTTCAGAGTTGAATCGAGGCCAGCGACTCATGAGCTATGGGCAGGGTCTCGGCAAGTCGCAAGGGCGCTAAACAAGCAAAGAAGCGGAAGAACGATCCAACGACATTTGCTGCCGAATCAGGGTCGGTCCACTGACAAACTGTTAGGTGCCAACACCTCTACAGGTGCTCAACTGGCGAAAACAGGCCAAGGCACGTTTCCAACGCCGCTCGGCCTAGTCTTGTGGGTTCCGGTCGGATTGTCGCCGATCCGGACGTTAACCATTTTCGGGTTATGCCGTGTGGCCGGTTAACGACTTCCGGAATCTAGATCAAGCAGCGTGCAGCTTCTGGAGAGCGCTTTCGCTGGGTGCGGTTGAGTTGCTTCTCTAAAACATCGAGAAATTTGAAGGTCTCGACGAATTTACGTCCAAATGGCGTGAAATAGTACTCCACGCGCGGCGGCACTTCCGGGTAACTGCGTTTCTCAAGCACATTGTAGGACACCAACAGCCGCAGGCAGTCATTCAGCACCTTGGCTGTCAAGCCTTTGACCGTGCGCTCCATGGCGCCGGGGCGGCGGATACCTCGCTGCACCAAATCCACAACCGTGAGCGACCATTTGCAGCCAACTACGGTCTCCACCATAGGTCCGACCCGGCGTGGCGGCAGACGCCGCGAAAGTTTTTTCTTATGCGTTTTCATAAAGACCTACCCGTTTGTGCCTACCCCACCTCATTGTGCCCGGTTTTTCAAATCAGGGAAATCGTCTAAGGTCAATGGTAACGCTCGGGGACGGCGTGATCCGTCGAGTGACGATAAACCAGGAGCGGTAAACAATGAATTCGCGAATCACGAAAAACGCACTGATCGTCGGTGGGTCGTCGGGAATCGGGCTGGACACCGCCAAGCGCCTCGGGGCGCGCGGAGCGACCGTGACGATTTCCGGCCGCGACACCGCTAAGCTTGAAACGGCAGCCGCCGCCATCGAGCGGCGGGATAGCCGAAGGTCGTCGCGAAAGCCGTCGATCTGTACGATCGCGCTCAAGTGGATGGCTTCGCCCAAGAGCTTGCGGCCGACCAGACGTTTGATTATCTGGTCAATTCGGCGGGCTATTTTTCCCCAACGCCGTTCCTTAAACATACGCGCGAAAACTTCCATCAATACCATGACATCAACGAGTCGCTTTTCTTTCTCACTCAGGCGGTGGCGCGACGGATGGTAAACGAGAAGGTCAAAGGTAGCATCGTCAACCTCGGTTCGATGTGGGCGAAGCAAGCGATCAAAGCAACGCCCTCTTCGGCCTATTCCATGGCGAAGGCAGGATTAAATTCATTGACGCAGCATCTGGCGATGGAACTTTCGGATCATGGTATTCGCGTGAATGCCGTTTCGCCAGCGGTGGTGGAAACGCCGATTTACGGTTCGTTCATCAAGCCCGAGGAAATCAGCAAGACGCTCGCGGGATTCAACGCCTTTCATCCCATCGGCCGTGTGGGCGTGCCAGGCGATGTAGGAGCGGTCATCGATTTCCTGTTAAGCGACGCGGCGGGCTGGGTTACCGGCGTGATCTGGGATGTGGACGGTGGCGTGATGGCGGGCCGTAACTGATCAATTGCGTAGTCTGGATCGGCAGTTTGTATCGATAGTGGCCGGTGATCAAGGCGGCGAAACCCCTCGCCACCACGTAGGAAACGCACATCTCGTCACTGTATTCCCGGTTTGTCGCCTAACCGTAAGTTACTGGTTAAGCACCAGCCCGCCAAGAGTGTGAATCCGGCAGCAAGGCGCTCTGGAAATCCCGCTTCCCCCAGACCCCAAATTGACTGTTCTATTCCGGAGATCAGGATCAGGCCTGATAAACGCGTCAGCGTTCCGCGAAACGGCACTTCCGGGAATTACCGAAGCCTAGCCGAGTTTTCATTAATCGAGCGGGGACAGACGAAGCAGCCACCAAGCTAAAGCGATGGTGGTCACCTAGTCCGCCCCGCAGCTCCCCCAAAACCTACTCAAACTCAGGTACGTTGCCGTAGGTCAATACAGCGTTGTGAATCGCCGAGAAGCTAGTCAGCAATGGCACGGGCGTCGAGGACACGTTCGTGTACATGCTTAGGACTTGAGCGGGGGGAGCGATCTGGTCATCAAGACAGTGATTTTCTGCGTTGTTTGTCATCACGAAGTGAGCAATCAGGTCCTTATCGCCATTTCGCTTCCGAAGATCGTCCATTGCTTTGTGAACGAGCGAGTAGGGTTTCGAATCGCCTACGTTGAATAAAGGTGCGGCCGTGTGATACGGCAGGTTTAGTTCCAAGAAGAGCACCAGCGGGTGAGGTGGTCGCTTTTCTACGGCATCACTCAGAAGCTTGCCGATCGGCATGTAGAAATCGCCAGCTTTTTCTCTCGCACCTGGATGTCCCAAAATTCCTTTCCGATGTTTGCTCTTGGCTTCCACCGAGACCTTCTGCTTTGTTACGCGATGGGTGGCGGTAAATTCCGCGTGGCGTCTCTGCCCATCTGCTTCGTTCTCGCGAATGATCTCAAAGTTTCCTCGAATGCAGGTGGCCTCGGCGAACAATTCATGTCTTGCGCCTTGGAATTGATCGCAATTCTTAAGGCGTTCTAGAAAACGTCGATCTAATCGCCCCGTATCGTTCACGACCCACAGATCGTATGCGAAACCAAAATATGCGGCCATCGAGGCCGACATCCGTGGGATATAAATACCTTCGGACGTTTTCTTGAGCTTGCCCATGTAGGCGCTAGCCTTTTTTCGCCAAGCAAGCATCGGGTGCCGCGAACTTTCGACTAATTTCTTTTGTGATTCAAACCACGCGCGCCCAAAGGCACCGGGGACGAATCTCCATAGCGTGTCCATAAAGTATCTTGCTTCTTGGGCGGGCTGGGTGATCACGCCTGTGCCTGCAACGACCAGCTTTCGGCCGTGTGATTCAAACGCTTGCGGCGGCCGGACAGATCCAAACTCTCGGACGAATGGTATGTCGTTAGAGTGCTGTGCCTGAAGCGCTTGCACGAGATTAGGAGGAATTGATTCCGTTGTACCGCGGGGATTTGGCACGTGACGAGGAGCGGCCTCCTTCAAATCTCGGTGGGTACGCTCCATTTGTACCCCTATCGCAAAGGGATTGGTCGTTGCGGCTTATTTCGCTCATGGAATTGTGAACGTAAAACCAAATTGTACTCGGGAATTGCCTTTCAGGGATCTTCCTTGGGGGACACGGTTCGGGACTGCCATAAGTTTCTGGAAGGAATGCCCGGTTCACCTTATTAGATTTTCCAGTCTATTGCGCAGCTTACCCCGCGCAACGAATGGACTTGCCGCGTAAAATTCTGCTATGGCGCAGGGGCCGATCCTGATTTTCGACAAATCGACGCTGGAAAGCCTCAATCTCGATGAGGCGGTCCTGCTCGACAATTTCTACCGTGTCGAACATCACGCCGCTCTTCTTCGTCGAGTGCCTGGCTGATCTCGAAAAGACCATCAAGAGCAGAGCACGCCGGAGCAGCTCGTCGGCTCGCTGGCGCCGCCGCACGCCCGGAATCGCAGGTCTGCGCCAACGTCCACCACACGCACGATTCTGAAAGGCGAGCTAAGCCGCCAGTTCGACCTTGACGAACAGCTGAGCGGCCGTTAGTCAGCGGGCGGCAAGCCGGTCCAGCTGGGCGACCAGAGGGGCATGTATTACCAGCGCGGCCCGGAGGAAGAGGCGCTGCATCGCTGGGCTGAGGCGCGAATTCCTGGCCGTCGAGCGGCAGTTCGCGAAGGCTGGCGCGAAGCGCTGCATGCAGATCGACCACGCCACACTGGTCGAGCGCAGTCATGAAGCAATCGGGCCCATGGCGGAAACCGAAGTCGCTGGAGGACGCGACGCAGATGACCGGACATCATCATCGACAATCTCGATCCGGAAACGATGCTGCGCTTCGGCATGGAATTGCTCGGCGTGCCGGAGGCGAGAATGGGTCATCAACGATTGGGTTCAGCACCGGCGGCCACCGCTACGCGAGTACGTGCCGTATTTCATTCACATGCTGTCGATCAACATTTTCTTCGCGCTTGTTCATGCCGACGCAGTTGCTGCGCGACGTAAAAGAAAGCCACCAGATCGACCTTGCTTATCTCTATTACCTGCCGTTCTGCTCGGTCTTCACTTCCAAGGACCGCTTCCACCGGCAGATCGTGCCGCTGTTTCTCACAGCATCATCAGACGTTCGTGGAAGGCCACGAACTGAAGGCAGAGTTGCAAAGGCTGGATGCCTACTATTCTGCGTTTCCGGAAGAGATCAAAGCGCAGGGATTTTATTCCTATGCCACGCTGCCGCCAGAAGATACGAGTTTTCTCACGACGCAGCTGTGGGACAAATATCTCCCCGCATGGCGCCACAAAGACCCATCGCGGCCAGATTTGAAGGACCCCGCCATGCAGGCCGACATCATGGAGCAGATGAAGAAATACGATCCTGATGCGCCCGGCGTTAAACCGCACGACGAGCGCGACATGGACAAACTAGACTTCGTCACGATCTCGCGGCGCGTTCGTGCACAAAGAGGCAAATGGCGGTTGTTTTCGAAAGAGCCAGAAGCGCAGATGCGTGCGGGGCAGGATGGAAGTGGCGAACCATCGCCGGGCTAGCCTACCCGGCGCTGTCATCCAGAGCGATGACGGCCCGGTTGTGCGACAGCGCAGAGCACTCATTGACGGATCGTGGTGGGTAAAGCACCGAGTCAGTCTCGGCCAGGAGTTTGTTGTTGGAGGCTACGTGCCAAGCAATCTCGGCCTCGATTCGTTGGTGGTAGGCTTCTACCGTGGCGCGGATCTCGTATATGCTGCCCGCGTAAGAGCTGGATTCATTCCGGCAACGCGCCGCCAGGTCTTCGAGAAAATCAAACATCTGAAGACCTCCCGCTGCCCCTTCGTGAATCTTCCCGAGGCCGCCGCGGGGCGATGGGGACAGGGACTCACAGCAGAGAAAATGAAGGAATGCATGTGGCTCAAGCCCGAGGTCGTCGCTCAGATCGAGTTCTTGGAATGGACGGGGGCCAACCACTTAAGGCATACAAAGTTCATAGCACTACGCGACGAACAAAGACCCGAGAAAGGTAGTAAAGGAGGCTTAAACGGGACGGTACACGGATTGTTCTGCTGGGTCTTGTCCGCGGGCTTCAAGTCCGCACCTAACGTTCTTCGCTAAAGAGAGGAACCGGCAGTGCAAGCTTACCCTTCGTCGTGAAGTCAATCATTACTTGCTCGTGACCCTCTGGGTGCTGTTCCCGCCACAATACCAGAAGTAATGGGGGCATTTCTGAGAGAACTACCCTAGTCCGTCCGACTTTGGCGTGGCAGCCAGGGCACAGAGAGATCATCAGGTTCAGTTCTGAGCGTCCAGGGACGCGATGATGCACCACGATAGATCGCTTGCGCCGACCCGAGGCTCCGCATACCCGACAACAGTAGCCGTCGCGCTGCAAGACAGCCTCACGGAGGCCGCCGAAGTATTCCTCATCTTGCCGCTTGAGTGTGTAACACGTCGAACAGAGGCCATGGGCGAGGATCTTCTCATTCCCGCACCGGCAATACATTGCTCTCTGTATACCCTTCGGCATTTGACTTATCAGAGTTTAAATCTGTAAGGCTGGTGTTCGCCAATTGAGAGAATCTCAACCCGCTCGCAGACGCCGGTAAGCTCATCGCCAGTCAATCTCGTCGATCTTTCCTGCGTGGCCAGGCTGAGCAGAGTGAGCGTTGCGACTTTGTCACTTTGGGCTATCTTCATCCGTCGCTTGGTACCAGGGCTCCATTCGACTAGGAAAGATGCTCTCGTGACGGCCGACCAGAGCCGCCAGGACTCGGCCGGCCAGCTGAGCCGCGTAAGCAATCTCTCTGTCCAGATCCATCTCACTGCATCGTTCGTCGAAGGTGGCAGGCCACTTCGCAGTGCGGATAGCCAGAATCAGGCACGTTCCGATCAACAGGGAAGGACCCATCTTTGGCCAGTCCGACCTTTGCTCAAAACCGCCGATGTCCAGCGCCATTCCTACCTCGTTCGGCCGTCAGCCGTCCGCACCGGCTTCCTAATGAGTTGGTGGGAGAGTCGTCCTTGGAACACCTCTGAGGGCAGGTATCGACGGTGCTCTCCACACAACGGGCATTTCGCCGCGATCCATGATGCCGGCAGTGTCATAACCGGCGCGGGGATGTTTTCTGAACACCCTTTGCACCGGATAACAAAGTCGTGACGACTTTCGGCAACCGGAAACATGAGAGACAGTGTAGGCGAACAAAAGGAGAAGATCAAGGGCAACCGATTTGGTGCATTATTCAAACCAGAGGCCTTGGGGGGCAAATCTGAGCATCTGCTTGGCACGTATTTAAGGCAAAGTTTCCATACGTCGGCGAACTCGCAACGGAGCATTACGAGATGTGTGTGTGTGTGTTGCTTGGGGCTCCCGGCCGTAAATTAATCCGTTCTTAGCAGACTGGCCTTCTCATCCCATCTGTTCCTGCCCGCAACGCGGCCCCTGAAAAGCAACAGCCAAAGCCCCTAAGGGGAGCTTCGCCCCTCGCGCCCGACAAGCCGCGTCCCCAATCTTCCGCGCTGCGCTTGTGCAGACCTCCGCTGCGCTCCGCCCTTTCCATTCCGCTGCGCTGCATTGCAAGGGTGGGGAGACCCCTCGGCTTGCAGTTGCTACCCCCCACCTTCGCCAGGAGGCGTTCGGCATGTATGTACACGCCGCTGCCAATTCAACGGCAGAGGCTAAGTGCAACAGCCAACGGAGGAACCACCCATGAAGAACAACGCAGGATTCCAGACCATCGCCCTCACCCGCATCCACGAGTCCACCACCAACCCCCGCAGCATCTTCGATGAGAGCAAGCTGGCCGAGCTCGCAGCAAGCCTTCGCACCCAAGGACTAATCCAGCCCATCACCGTTCGTCCCAACAGTGACGGATACGAGATCGTCGCAGGAGCAAGGCGCTTCCGTGCCGCGCAGCTTGCGGAATTGACGGAGTTGCCCGTTCGCATCGTGCAACTGTCCGACGAGCAAAGCCTTGAGTGGCAAATAATCGAGAACAGTCAGCGTGTTGACGTGCATCCTTACGAGGAGGCGCAGGGTTATCAACGGCTTCTCGACCTTCCCGGCTATGACGTTGCCACGCTTGCTGAGAAGACGGGCAAAAGCGACAGCCACATCTACGCCCGCCTTGCTCTGCTACAACTCATCCCCGAAGTAGCCGAGGCGTTCCAAACGGAGCGCATCACGGCCAGTCACGCCAACCTCATCTCACGGCTCCCGCAGGAGAAACAGGCCGAGGCCTTCGCGCAGTGCTGGCGCAAGGACTATCAGGACAAAGAAGCCCATCTGCTCCCCGCCAAATACCTCTCCGCATGGATCGCCAACAACGTCTATCTCCCGCTGGACGAGTCCCCGTTCGACCGAGAAGATTCCACCCTCAACCCCGACTCTGGAGCTTGCTCCAACTGCCCTCGTCGTAGCGGATACAACACTTCCCTATTTTCGGACGTAACTGGCGGCGACCAGTGCCTAGACGGGACTTGCTACCACATCAAGCTGAACGAGCACGTCCGCCGCGAGGTACTTGCGCGGCCTGAGTTGGTGCAGATCGAGACAGCCTTCCGCAACCCCAAGGAGCGGCAGCCCGAAGCCCTCTCCCGCAACGAGTACACCGTAGTGGATGTGCCCAAGGATGAGAACGAGGACTCCGAACCCGTCACGCCCTGCGAGGCGTCGAAGACGGCCATCGTCGTCTATGGCGAAGGCGCAGGAACCACTCGAACCGTCTGCACTGACCCAGACTGCCCCGTCCACCATCCCCGCCGTGTCGTTCCCATCGACCCCGACGCCGAGGCGAGACAGAAGCAGCACGAAAAGGAACAGGCCCGCCGCAAGCGGCTCATGAAGCAACGCGCCGAAACCTTAGACCACATCCTCGACAGCGCACCCGCCACCTTCACCGCGCCACAGCTTCGAGTGCTGATCCGCGCCCTCATCCACATTGACTCCTACCACTTCGCCGACGATGTAGCCGCGCACTTCGTCAGAGACGACGAGAACAACCAGCAGACCGGAGAGGAAGTGTTGCTCTCCGTCGTGGACGGACTGGAAGACGACAAGCTCTCCGGCTTCGCTCTCCGGCTCGCCCTCACCGGCCACGCGGATATTCCCCGCGAGAACGAGATCGACCATCTGGCCGAGGCTGAAGCTGTCTTCGCTCAACCGCAGCCCAAAAAGGTTAAGGCGAAGAAGGCCACAACCAAGAAGACCGACAGCCAATCAAGACCAAAACCGCAAAGAAGAAGACCGCCAAGAAACTCGCAGCCTAACCCGCAGAAGGGGGCCAGCAATGGCCCCGCTGCTCCACCCGGAGGAGACCATGTTGCAATTCACCTACAAGCTGAAGCTCACCGAGCGGGTCAAGGCCAAGTGCAGTCGCCATCCCCGCTACAACCCCGTGAAAGATGGCCGCGCCGGTATCCGTGGCGGCTGCTCTACCTGTTTCTCGCTCTACGACCTGCACCAGGCCCGCATCGCCCTCGACGCCGCACAGCGCGAGTTTGTTCGCAGAGCCGGTCCGTGGGCGCGGCAACGCGAACCCCGCCAGAGGAAAGCCGCCGACGCAACCGAGGAACCTCCCTTGCATCCTTAGAACTGAGATAGAGAGGCTGCGTGTGCAGCCTCTTTGCTTTTTGCGTAGGCGGATCGTTGGAAGTGATGCAGTCGAGAGTGGACACGCGGCCTTGCGGACGCGGCGGGGCCGTTCCCTCCCCTGCACCCCTCCTTCTTGGAAACTGCCAAACGGGGACACGACGCCGGCAGTGAAACCCGGTCTTCGTCCTGTTCCCCGCCTCCGAAACAGCAATCACAGGACGCTACCGCTAGGGGCGGGCCTCCGGCCTCGACGTTTACGCCGTCGATTCACGCCAGACGCCACAGCAACCGCAACAGCCAAAGCCGCTAAGGAGCTTCGCTCCCCGCGCGTGCAAGGGGTTTCCCGCAGTCTTCCGCGCTGCGCTTGTGCAGACCTTCGCTGCGCTTGCCCTTGCGTCTCCGCCTTCAGCTCCGCCGACAAGGGTGGGTGATTCCCCTCCCCTTGCGCTTGCTACCCACACCCGGATGGCCGGGGGCCAAGGCGTGTCTGTGAGAACAGCCACAGCCAAACCATTCAAAAGCCAAGGAGCAACAAACATGAGCAACGACAGAGCACAGGAACTCACCGCAAAGATCAACCAATCCATCACCGCACTATGCGCTGAGACCGACGCCGCCAAGCAGTCAGAAACCTATCTCGCGTGGCTGTCCACCGTTAGCCGCTTCTATAAATATTCCTTCGGTAATTGCCTCCTCATCTGGACGCAAGCGCCCGAGGCAACCCGCGTTGCCGGGTTCAACACTTGGAAATCATTAGGCCGATTTGTAAAAAAGGGCGAAACCGGTATCCGCATCCTCGCTCCCATCGTTCGTAAGGTGGACGAGGAGAAAAACGGCACCACAGAGAAGGTATCCCGACCCTTTGGTTTCCGTACCGTGTCGGTCTTCGCTCAGGAACAGACAGACGGCCAACCACTCCCCGAGCTGAACACCAACGCCGCAGAAGGAGGCGAAACCCTTCTCCCGCTGTTGGAGAAGGCAGCGGCCCAGCTAAACATCACCCTCGTTTACAAGGCTATCGCCGGTAGCGCAGAAGGCTATAGCAAAGGCGGTTTGATCGAGATCGAGGAGACGTTAGACACCCCCGCACGTTGCGGTGTAATCGCCCATGAAATCGGCCACGAATTGATGCACCGAACCAACCGCGAAGGCACCACACGCCAGCAGAGAGAGCTTGAGGCCGAGTCCGTATCCTATGCGGTCCTCGCTCACTTCGGTATCCACTCCGAAAGCCGCTTCTATCTTGCAACCTATGACGTAACCGCCGAGATGCTGACCGCTTCCCTTCAGACCATCGGCAACGCAGCAAAGAAGATTATCAGCCTGATTGAGAACTCAGGCGAACAGATCGAGGAGGGCGAGGGCGAACAGTCCCCCGCCCCGCTCGCCGTCCCCGCCTAGACGTGCTCCTTGCCCGCGAGCAAACGCGGTGACCCTTCCCACCAAGGGAAAGGGTCACCCAAACCCCTTGTGCCGGGGCCGTTCCCTCCCCGGCGCACCCCTCCCACGGTGAAATACATTGGAAGGGTGACATTGATGGACAAGACCGAATCCACAGTTCGCAATATGCTCACGGCTATTGAGGCGCCGCTCTACGATATCGGTGTCCTGAGTGATCGCGGGATGCTTCCCGGACTCGACGGCATTTCCGCCGCCGCGGTACTCGACCGGCTTTCGCTGCTCAAGTACCGCAACGTTCGCGGCTCGCATATCTACATCCGGCCATCGGGCGAACATCGCTTTACCGCCCTCGACGACCTCAACGAGGTTTCTCTCGCGAAATTGTCGGCGGATGGTTTCAACCCGTGTGCGGTGGTTGAGACCAGCGCCGGCAACTTTCAGGCCTGGCTCAAGCACTCGATAGTTTTTCCAAAGCTAATCGGAACATTCGTCGCGCAGACGTTGGCAGGTCGCTACGATGCCGATCCAAGCGCGGCGGACTGGAGGCGGTTCGGGCGACTCCCCGGCTTCACCAACTGCAAACCCAAGTACCGCAAGGCGGATGGTCTCTTCCCTTTCGTTCGGCTCCGCAGCCACACCGGGCAGCAATACTCCATTGCCGAGGCATTCCAGCGGGAGATCACCAAGCTCTACGAGGCACGAGAGCAGGAGCAAGAAGCACGACGGCTACAGAGTTCTCTTTCTCCCCATAGGGGACAGAGGTTAACAAACCTATCTCTTGAGCGATTCCGAACCTCAACCAAGTACCAGGACAGGCCCGCCGCCGCTGACATCGCTTTCTGTGTCGCCGCTTATGCAAATGGCATGACCGAGAACCGTATCGAACGCGCCCTTGAAGACGACTATCTATCCCGCGATCCCAGCACTTCAAAGAGAGCTGCCTACATCCGGAGAACTATGGAGAAGGCCAGGAGATGGGCCGAGCGATAAGCATCGGTGCTTCAAGTCCCGTTGTCGTTCTTCCCTGTTGTATTGTGATTGACTCTTCGAGTTTCTGAGCTGGCTTTTGCTACTCGCGCCATGAGGAAAGGCCGTTGAACAGGGCGGCTCCCTTCCGGTTTGCCTTTCTATCTGCGTTCAGCGTGCCGCGCTCAAAGCACCCCCGCCCTTCGGACGCACGCTCTCCTTTCCAAAATCCGCTACGCGCCTCTGCGAGGTGCGGACTCCTGCCCCATAGCGAGTCTGGGTCCCCTTCCGCAGATTCTGTCCAGTCGCCTTGGGAGTGGGTCGCGACGGCACACCCGTTGGGCAAGCATGTACCGCATCCAGCGGACAAATCAGAAGAAACGGAGCCAAACAGCATGTTCAACAAAGTCATCCTCATCGGCCGCCTCGGACAGAACGCAGAAGCCAAAACCACTCAGAACAACCGCGAGTACGTCGTCCTCAACATCGCAACCCAGGAAAGCTGGAAGAACGACAAAGGCGACTACGAAACCCGCACCGAATGGCACCGCGTCTATGCCTGGAGGAATCTCTCGAAGTTCGCCAAAACTCTCCAGAAGGGGCAGCTCATCACCCTTGAAGGCACTTTGCGTTATCGCGAGGTCGAGGATGAGGTTGAGGGCACTACGTTCAAGCACCGGATAGCCGAGATCCACGCCATGAGCATGAAGCGGCTCTCGAAGATCGAGGCCGCTGATGATCCCACAGACGGAGCCGGCGACGAATAGTCGCCGGCTTTCAGGTGGATGAGACAGAGAAAGTTTCATCCACCATTTGTTGTCAAGATAGAGGCCGGCTATGAGATCGAGTAGGCTCAGCTGGGCGAGTCTGGAGCGCGGTCCGAGATAGGCTCCAGTCGCTTGTTAACGTGCAATCGTCTCGCTGTCAGCGTTGCTGATCAAACGCGGCGATTCAGAAGAGTTCAACGGGCCTCCCTCACGAACAAGCTTCGAAGTGCATACGAAGAATAGAAGGATATCAGCGTAGAATATTAAGCGGATTCTCTTTTTCCCGCCGTGAAACTATCCGAACGCACGCTCGAGGAACTGGCCAAGATGGTGGTTGGGGATGCGAAATACTTTCCCTATCGGAGCAGCTATTACATCACCCAATTCTTCTCCCGATGTGGTCTGCCTTTTGTTCACGACGGCACCACGCGGCCATCTTGGACCAAGGAACGGCTCGCCGAACTCAATCTCGGTAATGGCCAGTCCGCAGATCTCCCTTCCGACGATCTCTGCCGCGTGATCTCGGAGGTTTTCGACGCCGACGATTTCGAGCGGCACAACGATAAAGTCCAAAACCGCGGAGACGCCGATCCGGACAATATCGCCGATCTTGAGCGAGCCTTGGCCGCCTTCAATAAGCTCGTCCAGCGCCAGGGGCTGATCGCTTACCTCGACGATTCCGGCCGCTGTTATCTGCGGAGTACCGGAACGGGCGTTAGCACGGCGACATTCTCGCAGCTATCCCGCCCTCTCTCCCAACAGGAGATCGAGCAGAGACAGAAGCTGGCGGCGTTCCTCGATGGAGCCAGCGAGGACGACTTCATCGAAAAGGTCCTCGTTCCGCTTTTTCAGCGCCTCGGCTTCCGACGGGTGAGCCCGACAGGGCATAAGGACAAATCGCTAGAGTTCGGGAAGGATCTCTGGATGAAATTCCAACTCCCGACGAGCCACTGGCTATACTTTTGCGCGCAGGTGAAGAAGGACAAGATCGACTCAAATAACGCGAGCGGGTCAAAGAACGTGGCGAGCGTACTCAACCAGGCGCGCATGGCCATCGATCATCCGATCTTCGATCCCGAAGCGAACCGCAATGTCCTGCTGGACCACCTGTTCCTGATCTCTGCCGGCGAGATTACGAAAGCGGCGAGAAGCTGGCTTGTGGGGCAGCTCGATGCTGGGCAGCGCCGCCACATCATCTTCATGGACCGCGAGGAACTGCTCGATCAGTCCGCCCGCATTCTGCTTGATCTGCGGATCGATGAGCCCATCGCGATCACCGACGACGATATTCCGTTCTAGGACATGGGCGGGTACGCGTGTACTGTTCTTTAGGCAGAGTCGGTTGATTGCTCATACGATCCTCCGAAGAACACTCAGTTATCGTCTTTTCCGCGCGTTGCCTTTCGCCAGAGTGCGCGAAGGTCAATGCCAATCCCGTGAATGTTAGGCTTCAGCATTACTATCTCTGCATTGTCTGTGCTCTTGTTCGCCTTCTTTTTCGGCGGTGCATCTGCCAATACTTGCGCTTTGCCGAACAATTCTGCGCGAATCTGAGACAGTACTTGGACCAGTTCAACACTGTCGAAATGAAACGTAGCAACTTCAACCTTCAAGTGTTGCGCTATCAGCCCAATCATTGTAGGGTCTTGCAGCACAACTGTATGTCTTGAATCTCTCAGAGATTCTAGGGCTTCCACACCGTCACGGAGACGCATTTCATTGACGAAAGACAAGTCATGCTGAAGCTGCAAACGCTGCCCATATATGTTGAAGTGTGCGCCTACAATGGTCCGATACTTCGGAACGGTGATGCTGCTATTCATGGCGCTGTTGGAGTCGTAGTAGCCGCCACTCTCCAGTTGAAGCCATGTTGCTAGTTCGCTGGCTCCATGCTCGTGTGCGAGTCTCAGTGTGCGTTGAAGGGCTTTGCTCAGCGGTTCGATTTCAAGCACGTCGTTCAGTGTCATGCAGGAATGTCCTCAGCCTGTTGGTACCTCAACCTTCTTGTAGAAAGGGTGATCTGAAAGCCATTGTTCTAAAACTGCGGCTTTGTCATTAAGCCCCATCGCTCTGAAGATTGGCACAATGCAGCCAATCGACGCGGTTCCCGAAGTCACGACAAGTTCCATCACCATTTCATCTGAATAGTTGGGACCAATAGTGTTGTCGTCTCTGAATTGACGGCCCAATTGCTCCAAACCAGAATGCGTATATCCGTTCAAGGCAGCCCAATGATCTGCAAAGCCCTGAAGCCATCCATCGGCGCCATAGAAGGCATCAAGGTCTGCCGCCATTTGACGAAACACTGGAAACGGTTTTTCGCTGCCACCACGAATTGCATTGACCTGTTCATCTGTTGCAATCGCATTCACCCAAAGTCCACGAAAAAAGGTTTCAATCTGAGAACGCAACAACGCGGATGCTGAGGCTATCAATTGCTGACTGGCGAGGGAATGAATTGCTTGGTGGTGGCCGATTGCAATCGCAACGTATGCCCACACAAGGTCATTGCGCTGGCTTGAAGGCACAGTTGCGCCTGAGAGTTGCGACCATACCACGGCCGATGCCCCCTTGTTGTATTCAAGTGCCGTTTCGATTGTCTCGGCCATGACGGTTCCCCTTTCTTTCCGTCGCCATCTGAGAATAGCTTGTGCAACAACAACACCGACGCACGCGAGAGTCGCGAGGAGCACGATGACTGCTGGCTTCTTCATCTCGCACCTTTGCTAAATTCAACAGTTAGCAATCCAAGAGTACTCCTAATGGGCACAGCATCGGCGTTTTCCATTGGTCGCCTAAATTGGTCGCCTAAGATAGGCCACGCTGCTCCGCCCTCTTCGGCAGTTGCCGAGCCGAGAACACGCGGGACGCTTCTATATTGGTACTGCAAAGTCGGCCAGCGTCCACTAATGTCTCCGCTCCACCGACCTCTGCGGGCCCTTAGGCCCCACCAGAGCCGGCATGGGACTCTGCGCCATGTGAGCCGAATATCTCGCGTGTCCCGCTGCCATCGAGAGGTCAATAGGCATTTGCAGCCTAGTGCCAGATGCCCCATCCTTGCGAAGCCATGGTGCGAGATCACAACTCTCCATCCCTGACCGGGCAAGTGGGCTATGCTCTGGAGGGAGGATTCATGAATACGAACGACATTGTTCTCGCGATCGACGCAGAGATCTCACGACTGCAACAGGCGAAGGCACTCTTGACTGATACATCCAGCCTCACCCATGCAAAGCGCAAACCAGGCCGACCGGTCGCTGCATCTGGGAGCGGCAAGGCAACCAGCTCCAAACCGGCGGAATTTAATGTCATGTCCAGAAAGCGCCGCGGGATGAGTGACGCAGGCCGTGCACGGATCGCCGCCGCACAGAAGGCTCGTTGGGCCAGGTTCAAGAAAGCTGCCCAGTGAAACGGGCGGCCCGCTCAAAACCGCAAACTCCGGCGGCTTCCGCTTCACAGAAACTAGTGGAAATGGGGTTGTCGTGATACGAGGCTCTGTCCAATGGATCGCTTTGGTGGTCGTTCTTGGCATTCTAGGCATCTGTGGCAGGTGGTGGTTGATACACCGACGCGCTTGGAATCCGCATTCCCGATCGAATGAGGATGAAGCGATGCGGCGTCACGTCAACAGAAACTATGACTGAACAACGTAACTCGGGGCAAACTCAACAACTCTGACACGAAGGGCAATTTAAACCCCGTTTGCTGGTCGTAGCTGGAGAAAAAGTGGGTGCCTGGCCTTGCCGTCTTCCACCACACATCTCTGCGGGCCTTTCCCGGCGGGCAACGCCCACCCCTAGAAGCCGGAACCCAAAAGAAGCAATCTCTGCGTTTCACGCTGATGCAAGGAAACCAAGCCTGCTGAGGGACTCCGTCCCTGGCGCGCGACAAGAGGCACCCCAATCTTCCGCGCTTCGCTTGTGCAGACCTCCGCTGCGCTACGCCCCCTCCACTCCGCTGATCGCTCCGTTCCAAGGGTGGGGAACCCCTCCTCTTGCACTTGCCGCCCCTGCTGGCGTGGGCCAGGGCCAAGGCGTGTTTGTGAGCAAACACAGCACAGCCATTCAAAAACGGAGGAACCACCCCATGACTTACACCGCGACATACTCCCCGGAAGACAACAAACTCAGGCTATACAGCTCCACCCGCCTAGACCGCGAGTTATACGCCCGCGTGAGGGGCGCAGGTTTCATCTATGCGCCGAAACAGGAGCTTTTCGTTGCGCCGATGTGGACACCCGAACGCGAAGACCTCCTCATCGAATTGTGCGGCGAGATTGACGACGAAGACACAAGCCTAGTCGAGCGTGCAGAGGAGCGGGCAGACCGCTTTGTCGATTACAAAGATAAGCGTATTAGCGACGCGGAACGCGCACATGAAGCCGTTTCACGCATCGCTGACAATATCCCGCTGGGTCAACCTATTCTTATCGGCCACCACAGCGAACGCCACGCCCGCAAGGACGCCGAGCGGATCGAGAACGGGATGCGTAAGACCGTCAAGATGTGGCACACGGCGAAGTATTGGGAAGACCGCGCCAAAGGCGCACTCAGACACGCAAAGTACAAAGAGCTTCCCGGTGTGCGGCATCGCCGCATCAAGGGACTTGAAGCCGATCTTCGCCGATATCAGAACTCTTTCACCCCCGACCCGAAGACCAAGCCCCAAATGTGGGACGGCGAAGAGCACGTCTGGATTACCAACGGGAGCCGTGGCGGACGTTGGGCGAAGTCGAGTAGCTTACCGGCCATCGAGCAGCAGAGCCGCCGATGGATCGAGCACCTACAAAACCGCATAGCCTATGAAAAGGCCATGCTTGGAGAGGCCGGAGGTATCGCAGCCGCGCAGTTCACTATCGAAGTGGGCGGGCGCGTTCTAGTCGCTGATGAGTGGGTTGTGGTGTTGAAGCTAAACAGGGTAGGTGGGACGCTCAACAGCGTAAGCACAACCCCGCTTCGTCACTGGCACGGTAGCAGCACGAAAGTGGAGATCGAGCGCGTAAAGGACTACCGCGCACCCGGACCGGGCGACACCGAGAAGGTCAAAGCCGCAACGAAACTCCCCCCGCTTTGCAACTACCCCGGCGAGGGATTCGCCCAGATGACACAGGCCGAATGGGACAAGAAGCACAAGGATTACAAGACCACTCGCGCCGTCGATGCGACCGCAACCCATGCGCGGCATCGGGTACGTCATGCAATGACCACGGGTTACAAATACGGTCACATCTTCATCACCGACGCCAAGCGGGTTGACCCACCCGCCGCGCCGCTTGCCCCTGCCGGTCCCGAGGTTTTCGCGCGTGAGAAGGATTCGCGCCAAGGCACCGACCTTAGTCCTTCTATGGAAATGAGCCGCGCGATCCACGCGGCCATTCCGAAGGATGACCGTATCCCCAGCTATGAGCAACTACACGAGATGGGCAAAGCAGCAGCCGCAGGGGTTCAGGTTGTCATTGCTCCGCAACTCTTCCCTACACCGCCGGAGTTGGCAGACCGTATGGTCGCCCTTGCGGACATTCGCCCAGGGCAACAGGTTTTAGAACCCTCCGCAGGAACAGGCCGAATCATTGATGCGATTCGCCGCAATGCTCACGGCTACGCGATCACAGCGGTTGAGCTGAATTGCAATATGGCTCACCGGCTCCGCACGGTTGATTGTGTCGATGACACACGGCAGGCCGATTTCTTGGAGTGCAACGGCGATCTAGGAACATTCGACCGCATTGTTATGAATCCTCCGTTTGCGAACGCAGACGATATCAAGCACATTATGCACGCCTTGAAGATGTTGAAGCCCGGAGGCCGACTCGTCGCCATCTGTGCCAACGGCCCGAGGCAGAACGACAAGCTTAGGCCCATCGTTGAAGCGCGCGGCGGTATCTGGGAAGAGTTGCCTTCAGATACTTTCATCAGCACAGGTACAAGCGTTCGCACCGTCCTCCTCATGCTGGACGCATAACCAGGTGCCGCCCGCTTCAGGGTGAACCGCCGCAATGCGGCCCCCGAAGCGGGCGCACACCCCAAGGTCACGGGGTTGGGCTTGCAATACTCGGACTACGCCCACACAAGACGGGCGGCGGGGCTTGCCGAGGTTCACGCCAACACATGAAGCGGCTCTCGACGATTGCGGCCGCTGATGATCCATCTGAAAGTAGCTACGTGACTCGGGATGTGCGCTAGCATGGGTGGACTGCCCCTGAGGCCCTAATGATCATTGCCGGATCGAAGAAGTTCATTGCCGCTCCTTTTGCCTCCGAAGAAGAATTAGAGCTGATCGTACAAGCAAACGCAGAGTACATCTTTGGGCCGGATTCCCTCTATTTGCCAAAGTCGCTGATTCACACCTCGGATGGGTTTGGCACCATTCCAGATGGATTCGTTGTCGATCTCGCCTCTCGGAGCTGGTTTATCGTTGAAGCAGAGCTTGCAGTCCATAGCGTCTGGAACCACATTGCGCCTCAAATAGCCAAACAGATCATCGCCGCTTCCCAGCCCGCGAGCCGAAGGATGCTCACTGAATTGGTGATCAATCGCGTAAAAGAAAGTGCGGCTTTTAAAGAGCGTTTTGAAGAGCTCGGCATAAGCGAAATCGATATCCGGCGGGTCCTCTCAGAGATCTTCGAAGGAAAGCCCATCATCGGCATTCCCATCGACCAAGTTGGAGTAGATCTTCGTGAATGGGCTCAAACGCTCAAAACTGAGGTTAAGCTTTGGGTCATTCGCAAACTGGTCGAGTTTGGCAATCCCGATAATGTAATCTATGAAATCCCGGAAGAATACCGTCCGGCTCTGGATACTTCCCCAGAATCAGAGATTACAGCGTCGGGCTACAAGTACTACGACATTACGATTGCGGACCTCTTAGCAGCAGCTCTTCTAAAACCGGGTGAAACGCTATTCATGACTTACGGACCGCGCGGAGGAGAACGGCGACGTTATGAAGCGACCGTCCTACCTGACGGTTCGATTGAGGTGCTAGGAAAGTCCTTCTCCGCTCCAAGCTACGCTGCTTTGTTGTGTTTGCAGGACGCCGGCAGCAGCCGCAATACAGTCAACGGTTGGATTAGCTGGAAGACAGCTGAAGGAAAGACCCTTGCTGATCTACGAGACACTCTCCTCAAAACACCTACTCCAGACGAGAACAATTAGGACCATCGGGAGCTGAAAGATCGCTTTGTTCGTCGGCAACCCAACGTGGCTGGCGAACGGTCGTCATACTGGTTAGCCTGACAAGCACACAAGCACCTGCCCCAGGCACGATGGTAATCGTCCAGTTGTCATTTAATGCCCGCCCCCTCGAAAAGATAAAATTAGGCCAATCGTCAGAAAACCAGCAGAAACCAAGCCGAGGCATGGAAATATGGGAAAGCCGATCAACGGCACGGCATCGCCAACTAAAGCGGGCGTGCAAGGGGCTGGCACAGGAGTTGGATAGCAAAGTTTTAAGAGGAAATTCGATGGAAAAGTTCAACGATGGAGAGCGGGTTTATCACCGAAGAGACGACGATCCGCATGGGCATTTTGCAGGATATTGCCGAATCCTAGAAAACGGACCCATTCTGGTCAAGGTGCTGTTCGAAGACACAGGAAAGGAGGACTGGGTCAGAGTCATTGATCTCATTACCGAGAAGCAGGCGAAAGCAGAAGGGCTCTAAACTGGCCTGAACAAATGACACCACCTGGACAGCCCTATGAAGCGCCCTATCAGTTCAGTGTCCACATTGGGTCCACGTGCGGAGGGCAATTCCGCACATTTAAGGACGGCACACCTTGTTCCTTAGGGTACGTTTCTTTCTGTTTCGTGAGCTGACCCCCATACTGATATAGAGGATATCTATGCTTCGAACTGTTCGCGACTGCTGTGTGCCAAACGATCACGTCCTAAGGCCGGACGGGCGGGCTGACATTGAAGATATAGCCTTGGCCGTCCATGCAGCGGAGCGGGACACGGAGGCGTTTTTCGCCCGGAACCACGTAACTGCGGGCATGCGACAACTTTTTGAGACCGGGTTGGCGCGACTTGATGGACGCAGCCAGCAGGCTGACTTTCTGCTCTCCCAAGCGATGGGCGGTGGCAAGACACACCTGATGGTTTCATTTGCTTTGATCGCTAAATCTCCAGCCGTGCGACAAACGGTACTGAATGAGGCGAATATCCCGGTACGCACTGGCTTTGGCGCCGCTCGAATCGTCGCCTTCTCGGGCCGTAACAACCCCGACCACTACTTCTGGGGCGAAATAGCTCGGCAGCTTGGAAAGAGTGACACCTCATTCAATAAACATTGGCTAAACGGACCAAAGGGGCCGGACGAGCAAGCCTGGATGGAACTGATTGGGGACGAGCCGACTGTTATCCTGATCGACGAGATAGCTCCGTGGTTCAGGATGGCTCACGCTGTGCCCATTGGGCAAGGCACCTTGGCGTCCCACGGCGAGTATGCTCTAGCGAATCTTCGCGATGCGGCTCGGAAACTTCCGCGCTGCGTGCTTATCGCTTCGAGCCTGTCAGGCACCTACGGTGATGAATCGCGGGCACTCACCCAGATATTTTCCAATGTGGAAGGCGAGGCGAAGCGTGGGGCTCAAATCATCGAGCCGGTTGCCCTCAACAACGATGAAATTTTCGCGATCTTGAAACGAAGGTTGTTTTCCAAGCTTGCGACGCCGGACCAGGTCGAAGAAGTCGCCCAAGCTTATGCATCCGCCATGGACGAGGCAGTAAGATCAAGGGCGGTCGCGAGGACGCCTGAGCAATACGCCGACGATATTCGTCGCTATCACCCTTTCCAACCAAGCCTGCGCGAGGTGATTTCTCTCTTTCAAAACAATGAGCGATTCCGAAAGACCCGCGGGCTACTCTCTTTGATGGGTGCTATTATCCGTTGCGTTTGGCAGGAGGGGCGACCAAATACGGTTCATCTCGTAGGTGTTCAGCAAATGGACTTCAACGAACCAGAGATGCGAACGACCGATCTGCCCTTCTCAGAGCTTTTGCCGGCGATAACCGAGGACATCGCCCGCGGAGGCCAAGCAGTCGCCGAGATCGTTGATCGTCAGCTCAATTCGGACGCGGGAACGCAGGCTGCTAACGTCATCCTGGCGGCTTCCTTAAAGCCCGACGTAGACGACAAGATTGGTCTGCCTGCGAAGCAGGTGGTCGAATACCTGGTGGCACCTGGCCGATCCGCCTCTGAGTTTGAGTCAGCCATCGCCAAGTTGGAAGAAGGTTACCACCTACATCGTGACCCCCGTGAGGGCAGGCTCTACTACTCACCCAATGAGACGATCGAAAAGCGCCTTGCCCGTGAAGGTGAATATGCCCCAGATAACAGGATTGCTGACGAAATCGAAAGACGGCTTGCAGATGCATTTCTGCCGTCAGGCAAGCGGGCCTATGAATCGGTCATGGCGCTTCCCGAAATCGGCCGCATAGCTACCGAGTTGGGGCGAGAACGACGGCTCATTGTCATCAATCCCGATAGTGATGTACCGCCAAAGCTGGCAAATGACTTGTTCATGAACCAGCCGAACAAGAATAACTTCATTATCGTTAATGGGTCTCCTACGGAGTTTGCCAACATTGAGCGGCTGGTCCGACGTATTTACGCGTGCACAAAGGTATTAGCGACACTCACTGAGGACCACCCAAATCACGCTGAAGTGGAGAAGAAGAAAGTAAATACTGAGTTTGACCTGCTCTCTACGATTGAGACTACGTTCAACCAAGTTTGGTATCCGGCCTACGACTCGAGCGCCAAGACAGTTCGTCTTGTTCCCGCAAAGTTAAGCCTGCGTTCGGCACGCGAGGCGGGCAAGAGACCCCTGCTACTCGGCGAAGCAGCCGTCGAGGAAGCGCTCGTCAACGCGGGCAAGCTTTACCGGCAGGTAGAAGGAGAGGAGAAGGTCCTCGATACCCTCTTGGTCCGTGCCAACGACTTTCTTTGGGCCAACGATAAACGCCTTTCCTGGGCAGACCTCCAAGCTCGTGCGCGTGAAATGGGACGATTTCCCTTCCTCCCGCCGGGTGGCTTAGAAGCTTTGCGAAAGTATGCAATAGTAAGGGATAGTTGGCGCGAGCGTGACGGCAAGCTGATTAAAGGTCCGTTTGAACCGGACAAGACCCGCGTCTCGGTCAGTACGGAATCGTACGACCCTCTAACGGGAGAGGCGACGATCACAGTTCAAGCGCTTGATGCCGGATCCTCACCGCGTATCCATTGGGCAACAGGGCTCATAGTCTCCGAAGTCTCGGAGGAACTAAAAGACCTCCGATTCAAGACTCGCGAATTGCGCCTAGCCTTCCTTGCTGTAGATCCCAGCAAGGGTTCCCCAACAGGCGATCCCACCATTTGGAAAAACAGAATTTCCATCCTTTTCGCTAAGAAACCCTCAGTAGATGGGCGCGAGATCAGCATCGTAGTAGCGCCAGGAGCGACGTCCATCCGGTACACCGCTGACGCCACATCCCCGCGCGCGGCCGGCAAGGAGTATGGCGGACCTTTCACCATTCCCGCCGATCAGGACGTGCTGATCCGCGTGCTCGCAATCGATGGCGAGATCGAGGCGGAAGAACAGAAGAACTTTGATAAGGAGTTACGTAGCTCTTCACCAAGTGGGCAAGGTGGTACCAGCCCCATCGCTCGCGTGCCGACGATTCGCGAGTATGTCGACGAACGGCGCCCAGCATCCCTCGTGTCATCGGCTTTGGCGTGGACGGCTACGAAGGACACTTACGACGCATTGGACGCTCTCCAAGCAGCTTCCGCCTCGGCGGTAGGCAAGCGGATGACGATAGGCGAAGGTGACCGCGCCATTACGATCGCTATGGGTAGTGGCAACGCCGTCTCGGGTGAGCACCTCAAGGGCTTGCTGTCGGCTGCCCGAGCTGCGCTAGAATTGGACGAAGCATCGGCCACGATGAGTTTGAGTAGCATACGTTTCCCGACTGGCACGGATCTACTCGCCTTCCTGGAAACAACCAGGATTGACATCGGTGATCCGCGCGAGTCGATCCGTCAGGGAGGCCTTTTCTGATGGTCGCCAAAAAAAAGCCCGATGCCGAGGTCAAGAGCGCGAGCTTGTCCGCGGTACAAATACGACCGCGAGCGTTGAGCCATTCCAAGCGAACCGAGGTCGAAGGTTTCGGCTGTCCACTCATCGACTGGCCGCATCATGTGCGCGTGGTCATTCCAGAGATACGCGGCGGCACGGTACAAGTCATCGAGGCCTTTGGAGTGGGCGGTCATGTGGCTGGGCAGCCAGAAGAAATAGAACGTTGCGTTCTACCCCGGCCCCGTTGGAACGCGATCGCCGACGTGGCACGCCGTGAGTTCAATGAACGCCTCCGGACACTGGGCCTCCCCGTGGGAGCCTGGAGGCCAGGCGCAACCAAAGTGGAGCGTATGCTCGGACAGGAACTCATCCTCTTAGCCTGCGCGTGCGCTGCAGCCGATGAGCCTGACATACCCGCAATCGCTGAGAGTTGGGCGGCCCTCCGTCCTGAAGAGCGATGGTGGTTTGCCGGATGGCTCCAGTCTCACCCTTCTCCGCGCGTGATGCGCGGCGCAGCCCTCTTGCTCTCCAGCGGTACGGCCGAGGTCATTGAACGCAGTCTACGAGCACCAAAACCGGAAGTCACCTTGCCATTGTTCGATGTCACCGTTGGAAGGCGGTGAAACTATGCCAAGGGAAACGGAATCGACGGTTGACACAGCATTAAGAGGCTTGCCCCCGTTTTCTCTCAAGAATGCGCCCTCGCTGATTGAGCGCGTTTTCCCCGCTCAAAAGGTTGGTATCGAAGCGCAGAAGGAGCGCAAGGCGGGCGCAGGTCAAACCCTCACAGCTCTCGGTTCCTACTGGAAGGGCCGCAAGCCATTGGTGCTTGTCCGGGCCTGCGTGCTCGCTAGCCTGCTACCCGCGACTGACGACCCCGAGGCCGACCTGGAATTGTTCGAGGCACTCATGCGGATGGATGCCGAGGGCATATCCCGGCGCGGGGCTAAAGTGACTGCGCAACATTTGATGGACTGCCCAAGAATTCCACTGGAGCAAAAACTAGCGCATGTGGCGTTAGGCGATTCCGATGGCGACGAGGAAAGCGGGGAAAAAACTCCAGCCAAGCTGGGTGCAGCGAAGTGGCGCCGAGTCGACCTGTCGCACATCGAGGATCTTGCCGAGCGCAATGCCGAACGTGAACGCATCATGGCCGAGCGGAACTCAGTCAAGGATCGTGCTCTGCGCTCCATGCCATTCTCACAGCAGGTCGGCATCTGCGAACGGGTCGAAAGTGTTGAAAACCTTCGGGACTCTGCCGACCCGCTTTATGCAGGAGTTTTGAGCAGAGCCAACACCTATCTTGGGACAGACGCGAACACTCTACCGGAGTTGGTGGAGCAGCTCGGCATCGCCCGCTTTGGGCACCGGCCCGTCGTTGGCGACCCTTTCTGTGGTGGCGGCAGCATTCCATTCGAGGCAGCACGGATAGGCTGTGATGTGGTTGCGAGTGACCTGAATCCAATAGCTGCCATGCTGACCTGGGGTGCGCTCAACATCATCGGCGCTGATGCTGCGACCCGCGAGCGGATTGTTGAAGAGCAGCGCCGTGTAGCGGCGGCGGTGGACGAAGAAATTACTCGACTCGGTATTGAACATAACGCGACGGGAGATCGAGCCAAGGCCTATCTGTACTGTCTGGAGACGGTTGACCCACGGACGGGATGGCGGGTGCCGATGGCGCCGTCGTGGGTCATCAGCCGCAACCGGCGCTGCGTGGCGAAGCTCAAGCCGGACTACACGCGGAAGCGTTTCGAGATCATGGTCGAGGAGGGAGTGGCCGCCAGCGAGCTGTTGATCGCTGAGGCCGGAACTCTGCGGGACGGCTTTCTCGTCTACCAGCTCGCTCTTGCGCCTGGAGGAGAGGAGCAGGAATGGAGGATTGCGATCGGGCGTCTTCGCGGCGATGGAGAGGGGCCGGAGATTCCCGGCGGCGGCCGAGGGAACAAGTTGCGACCGTGGCAGCTATCCGATGTTGCGCCGCGGGAGCCTGAGTGGTGGCCCGATGCCGCGCCTGTTCTCGCGGGGGCAGGGCCGGGGGGCTGGGTTGGTGGCGACCTCTGGCTCGAGCGGCTTTACTGCATCCAGTGGATGGACGGAAAGGACCTCAAGGCGGGCAAATCGCGGCCGAGGACGTTCTTCAAGGCGCCCGATGCGGAGGACCTTGCGCGGGAGGAGCAAGTGCGGAGCCTGGCCGCGGAGAATCTTTCTGACTGGCAGGCGCGGGGGCTGGTGCCCGACATGGCGATCGAATCGGGCGAAAAGACAGACGAGCCGATTCGAACACGTGGATGGATGTATTGGCATCATCTGTTTGGGCCGAGGCATTTGGTAGGCATGCAGCTCTACAAATCGCGCTGTCTAACGCCGGAGGGCTTAGTCACATTTACAAGTGTGCTCGACCAATGCTCAAGACTTTGCCGCTGGGCCGTTGGTTTTCAGGGAAGAAGCGGCGTTGCACCATCAGCTGATCAAGCGAAGAGCGTTTTCTACAACCAGGCGCTCAATACGAACTACAGCTATGCGTGCCGCAGTTTCGCGAGCTTGGCCGCCTTTGGAATCCCTGATGAGTCCGTCGCCGAAGTGGCAGCATTACTCCGCCTCCACACCGGTACAGCTGACGCGTTGCATGAAGTTGCCGATCTCTGGATCTACGACCCGCCCTACGCGGACGCCGTTCACTACCATGAGATTACCGAGTACTTCATCGCGTGGTTGAGAAAGAACCCGCCTCCACCCTTCGACCAGTGGACGTGGGACAGCCGCCGCCCGCTCGCCATTCAGGGCAAGGGCGAGAAGTTCCGCACCGACATGGTGGACGCCCTGCGCTCGATGGCAAGCCGCATGCCCAACAACGGCCTGCAAGTGTGCATGTTCACCCACCAAGATGCAGGAGTCTGGGCAGATATGGCAGGAATTGTCTGGGGTGCGGGCCTGCGGGTAACAGCCGCGTGGTACGTTTCAACCGAGACCACCAGCGAGTTGAAGAAGGGTGGCTACGTACAGGGGACAGTGCTTTTGGTCCTGCGCAAGCGGGAGGGAGATGAGCGAGCCTACAAGGACGAATTGGTGCTAGAGATACGCGGCGCGGTTGAGCGCCAGGTCGACCTCTTGACGGGGTTGAATCAGCGCGCCAAGGCTCGCCAGCGGGATGAGAATCCCTTCAGCGACGCAGACATGCAGATGGCAGGCTACGCCGCCGCTCTCCAGGTGTTGACAGGCTACACACAAATCGAGGGCATGGACATGACTCGCGAGGCGCTGCGCCCGCGCGTAAAGGGGCAGCAAGGCATCGTCGAAGAGATGATTGCACTAGCCGTACAGACCGCCACCGAGATCATGATACCCGAGGGCATCGACGAGAGCCTGTGGGAACGCCTGTCCCCAATCGAGCGCTTCTGGCTTAAGATGACCGAGGCAGAATCCAACCGCCCCGCAGGCCAGGCCTACGGAAAGCTCGATGACTACCAGAACTTCGCCAAGGCATACCGCGCACCTGAAGGCTGGGCCGACCTCATGGCCGATACCACGCCTAACAAAGCGCGGTTGAAGGGCGCCCCGGAGTTGCGGCGATCCATGATGTCTGGGCACCCATTCGCGAGCGGTTTAGTTCGTCCGGTTCTTTACGCAGTCAATGAATTGCGGATGGCAGCCGAGAACGAAGAAGACGCCAATAAATCAAGCGACCAGGCAATTGCGGGGCTTCGAGACAATCTCGCATCCTGGTCCCAGCAGCGACAACAAGCAATGGTTCTGGCGGAGTGGCTTGGACGCACTTTGAATAAACAACGTGCTCAGGAAGCAAGCGCGGCCCGCACTTTGTCGGCGCTGATTCGCAATGAAAAGTTCGGCTCATGACAAGTCTTCCCGAGGATGCCGGCTCGGAGCTTGTTCCGGCGATTCCGACCTCTCTGCGACGTTTCTCCTCTCGCCTGACCCGACTGGATCACGCTTTTCTGCGTGACCGTCTCCGAGGAGCACGACAGTACGACCGGATCGCAGGCTACTTCCGCTCTTCCATCTTTGAAGTTGCCGCCGAAGAACTGCTCTCGGTCGGACGCATACGAGTCGTCTGCAACTCGGACCTGAACCCCGAGGATCTGCGCGCGTCCAAAGAGGCGCGAGCGAGCGCGATGTTACAGCGGTGGTGGGCGGGCAGCACGGGAGATGCTGCGATCGAATTGGATACCCTCCTTCGTGGCAATCGATACGCGCGACTCAAGCAGATGCTCCGGGCGCGGGACGGCAACGGCCAACCGTGTGTCGAGATCAGGGTGGTGGACAAGGTAACAGCTCCGCTGCTCCATGGCAAAGCGGGCGTTATTACTCTGGCCGACGGCCGGAAAACTTGCTTCATGGGGTCGGTCAACGAGACCAAGGATGCCTGGCAGCAACACTATGAGCTTCTCTGGGAAGACGAGAGTGACGAAAGCATTGCCTGGACGCAGGGGGAGTTCGACTTCCTCTGGAGCAAAGCAGTAGATCTACCGGACGCGATCATCCAAGAAGTCGAACGTTGTGCCGATCGGGTCGAGATTCGACTCAAGGACTGCCCAGCGTGGTCGCTGGGTGGCAGCACGGACCTGCCCCGGGCGGTCTTGGTAGAGTCCCCTACTGCGCGGGCTGGAGAAGGTCTACAGTCGTGGCAGAAAGTGTTCGTGGCTGAATTCCTTGAACACCGCAGGATCTATGGAAAGGCGCGTCTTCTGCTGGCAGACGAGGTTGGGGTCGGAAAGACTCTATCGCTAGCCACTGCTGCCCTGCTGACGGCCTTGATGGAGGATGGCCCCGCGCTGATCCTGGTCCCGTCCACTCTGACCCAGCAGTGGCAGGTCGAACTGTGGGACAGGCTCGGGGTACCGTCGGCTCGTTGGTGGTCCGCCCGCAAGGTATGGGTCGACCATCTGGGTCACGTTGTTCGGACAAATGGAGCAGCTGACATCGTAAGGTGCCCGTATCGAGTTGCTATCGTTTCCACAGGCCTAATCATGCACGGTTACGACCAGAGCACAAATATCTGGAAGAACGAGGCGGCCGCGCTACTACAGAAAAGAGCGCGCCCCGGGGAAGCGCCATATGGAGTGGTCGTCCTGGATGAGGCTCACCGAGCGCGAGGGACAGCGGAGCGCGGTACAAATGAGAGAAAGCCAAACAATCTGCTCGCATTCATGCTGGAACTGGCAGGCCGCGCGCGTCATGTTCTCCTTGGCACTGCGACACCCATGCAGACTGATCCTTCTGATCTCTGGGACTTGATGCAAGTTCTCGGTAGAGACGCGGAACACGTACTCGGGAACTTCATAAGCCCTTGGCAGAATAACTTGGATCGCTCGCTGGCGCTTGTGAGCGGCCGGGAACGGCCACAAGAGGAAGGCGACGCGTGGCCGTGGCTCTCTAATCCATTACCGCTTGGAAGCGAGCATCACTTTTTCGACCACGTCAGATCCGATTTGGAGATTCCTGAAGGCACATTTTCGGTAGGCGGGTCGTCCTACACCCAGCTTGATGACCTTATCACGAGGGGGGAGCTGCGCGACCTGCTGGCGAACGGCGAAGGAGATCTGGGTTTTTTGCAACAGCATAATCCCGTAGTTCGCCATGTCGTCCTTCGCCGCCGCAAGGCTCTTGAGGAAGCTGGCCTGATGAAGCCTGTCGCCGTCGAGATCCACCCGCGGCCGGATGAACCAGACCGGCGGTCCCGGATTTTCTTCGAGGCAGATGGGAGAGCAGTAGAGACGTCAGAGGACCTCCGCGAGGCGTTCGCCGAAGCCGAAAATTTTACAAAAGCGCTCATGGCTCGCAATAGGGGCGGTGGGTTCATGCGGAGTCTACTGCTACAGAGGATTTGCTCCTCAACGCGCGCCGGGTTGGCGACCGCTAAAGCTCTAGGCCGTCCCAGCCCCGAGCATGAAGCGGTCTTTCTGGATGCGCTGGAAGGTGATGAAG
Source organism: uncultured Acidobacteriaceae bacterium (assembly GCA_963711525.1). Classification (GTDB taxonomy): domain Bacteria; phylum Acidobacteriota; class Terriglobia; order Terriglobales; family Acidobacteriaceae; genus PALSA-350. Next base: position 33,622 of record CAVQEO010000013.1, read on the forward strand.
CGGAAGGAATAATCCAGTCGATAGATAAAGCTTCTGGAGCCGAAAGGGCCGCTTTGGAGAAGCTGACAGCGCTGCTCGAAGCTGTCGTCGCAAAAGGAACTGACCCCAAGTATGGTGTCGTCCTGCATTACCTTCGGGAGCGTCATTGGCTCGAACTGGGCTGCATCGTGTTCAGTCAGTTTTTCGACACGGCGGAGTGGATAGCACAGCGACTGGCCAATGATTTACCCGGTGAACCGATAGCTCTATATGCCGGTGCAGGCAAGTCAGGAGTCTTCCGGCACGGCCAATTCAATGCCGTCGAGCGCGACGCAATCAAGTTGGCTGTGCGGGAGAGGTCCATTCGCCTTGTCGTCGCGACGGACGCGGCGAGCGAGGGTTTGAATCTCCAGGCGCTCGGGACACTGATCAATGTTGACCTTCCTTGGAATCCATCGCGCCTTGAACAACGCATCGGGCGCATCAAACGTTTCGGTCAGGCAAGGGACAGCGTCGACATGCTGAATTTGGTCTACGAAGGTAGTAGGGACGAGGTGATATACGAGAAATTGTCCGAGCGTATGAAAGACAAGTTCGACATCTTCGGGCAGCTTCCAGATACCCTCTCTGACGACTGGATCGATGACGAACAGGGACTAGAACGTGAACTGCGAAAGTTTGTAGAGGGGCGTCAGCGCGCCAACGCCTTCAATGTTCGGTGGGGCAACACCGCAACAGGTGTTTCCATGTCGGTTGAGGAACGAGAGTGGCAAAAGGGATGGCAGACTTGCACTGAGGTGCTTTCTCGCCGCGATGTTTCTGACCGGTTGGGAGAAGGCTGGTGAGTTGGGGCAGTGTTTGTGCCACTACCGAGTTTTAGCGCCATTGAAGCGCGCTGCTGCCATGGGAAGACGGGGTACACGCGTCTATGTTTGTCAGTCGTTTGTTCGTTAAGAATTTCAGGAACTTACGGCATTTCGATGTTGAAATCGGAAATGGCGTCACCTGCTTCATCGGTGAGAACAATTCGGGTAAAACAAATCTTTTCCAGGCACTCCGGCTCGTGCTCGACGGGAATATCAGCGCCCAACGTCGGCGCCTGCAGCCGCAAGACCTTTCGGCCGGATCTGACGTTTACCGCGCCCGAACACGTCCTCATAGCGGTGGAGTTCTCCGATTTCGCGGGCAAACCCAACGAAGAGGCATTGCCGTTCACCGCCATCCTCGAAAACGGCAGAGCGCGCATTTGCTTACCGTTTCCGCCCAAAAGCAACCGTGCGGGAGGCCATCGAACAACTTGATGAAGGCGCGCCCATCCCGAAACTCGTAATGGACGACTATGTTTGGGAACTCGCAGCGGGCGGCGACAATATCGACCTGAATACGGTGACGTGGAAGGACTCGTTCGGGACACGTTTCAGCACCGACAATCTCCAGCAAGGGCTATCTTGTCGTTCTTATGGAAGCGCTGCGTGATGTGGAAGCCCGCCTCGCGGCTCCGCGCACGTCACCGCTGCAGCAGATCATCGAGCAGCGAGTATACCCGACGATGAACAAACGGCTTTGGTTGGACTTCTTCAGACCGCGAATAACAGCATCAACAGCAGCGCAACCATAGGCGATCTCGGAACGCGGTTAAGCGATTCCTTCAAGGAGGCGGCTGGAAAATCGTTCGCCATGGGCGTGTCTCTTGGCCTTGCGGAGTCGTCTTTCGGGGATATTGCGCGGGGGTTGAAAGTGCTTCTCTCCGGGTACGGCCTTACAAGTCTTGATCCAAGCCGCAACGGATTGGGACTGAACAACATTCTGTACATCAGCATGCTGCAGCATTACTTTGAACGCCGGGTTGCTGAACAAAAGACCGCAGGCCAGCTGCTGCTCGTGGAGGAACCCGAAGCGCATCTTCATCCGCAATTGCAGCGCGTGCTCCTGGCAACGTTACAGCGCAAAAACGTTCAGGTTTTCATCACCACGCACAGCACCCACATCACTTCGGGTGTGCCGCTTTCCTCGCAAATCGTCCTGACTTCAACCGGCGGAGCCGTCAGCACATTCACTAAGCCGACAGCGATTCCGGCAATGAATAGTGAGGATGTCGCCGATCTGGAGCGATACCTGGACGCAACCCGCTCGTCGCTGCTCTATGCCCGCAAGGTTTTGCTCGTGGAAGGTCCGGCCGAGCAGTATGTCATACCGCGTCTCGCCAAAGCCGTGATGGGCATAGACCTGGATGAGGAAGGCATCGCCGTTGTGCCTATATTCGGCACCCATTTCGCAGCGTATGCTAAGCTCTTTGGACCTGGAGGGATTCAGAAGAAATGCGCAATCTTGACAGACGCGGACCTGTTGCCATCGGATGCTGATCCGAATGTTGCGGCGGAAGAGGAAGAAGAAGATCCCGTTCCCTCCCGCCAGGAGCTGAATGCTCTGCGCGGTCAATACGTGGAAATTTTCACGTGCCAAACGACCTTTGAGCGGGAGCTGACGTTACCTGGAACGCTCGGCATGCTTGAGGCAGGTACGCGGGAAATAGGCGCGCCCCGCCTGGTTAATATGCTCAGGCAACTGCGCGAACAGGTTGCCGCCGGTCAACAGCCCGACCTTATAGCAGCGAAAGACGGGGTTCTGCGGGCTGCGAAGCGATTCGGCAAGGCCCGATATGCGCAGATGATTTCCAAACACGCGCCCACTGCAACCGCCGTACCCGAATATCTACGCCATGCGCTGGAATGGTTGATTGCCGATGCGGCTAACGGATGAGCAACGTAACGCGGTGGGGGAGGCGGGACACGTCTGTCTTGTTTCGTGCCCCGGAAGCGGCAAAACGCGGGTTATCGTCGCGAAATTACTACGCTGCATCGACTCCGTCGTAGATACCACACGGCGGGTGGCCTGCATTACACATACCAACGCAGCCGCTGACGAAATTGATTCGCGGCTGCGGGAAACCTGCTTCGGAAACGAGGACAAGTATTACAACGTTGCGACAATCCACGGATTTGCCCTTCAAAATATCCTTCGGCCATTTCATCAATTGCTTCCCGAACTGCAAAATGGCTACACGATTCTGACCCCGGACGCTGAAGCCTACCTAGCAAAAGCCAAAGAGCTACTACGTGCCTATGGCATAAAGAAAATCTGGCCTGAAGAATTTGAGCGGATTCAACGAACGCCGGATGGAACCCCATTCCCCCTGGACACGCTACCTGCGGACCTTCAGACTGACTGGTGCACATGGCTTGATGAAAATGCCTACGTCACGCTGAATGAGATCGTGTATCACGCTGGCCGTCTGGTGGCTTCGCACGAGCGCATAGCCAGCGCCCTTGCCAGCCATTTTGCGTGGATTCTCGTAGATGAGTTTCAGGACTCCTCGCCTGGGCAGATACTCATTCTTAGGGAAATTCATAAATTTGGCCGAACGACGTTTTTCTGCGTCGGCGATCCCAACCAGTCGATCTACCGGTTTGCAGGCGCCACACCCGAACTTCTGCTGGAATTCGCCCATCACATCAATGCCAATACCGATCATCACCTTACCGGAAATTTTCGGTCTTCAGCCCATCTCTGCGAACTCGCCGAACTCCTCTGTGCCTCCGATCCGCCTATGACTGCTGTAGGCGAGCATGCGGCATGCGAAATCATGCCGAGCCACCTGACCGTCGCAAATCCTGCCGAGGGAATTTTTGATCATTTCCTACCTGCTGTCAGAGAGTTGGGCATTCCACTGGGAAAGGTGGCGATTCTTGGCTCCTGGTGGGTATCGCTTTTCAATCTCGCGCGCGAGCTTCGCAGTCGAGACATACCTGCAGTCGGGCCTGGCGCGCGCCCGTACAAGCGAAGCCATCTTATTGCTCAGTTCGTGGAAACCATTGGCGCTTATCTCGAATGCCCGGATTGCGAGATTGCCATTGCCGTCCAGCGGTCTCTGTTTGCGCTCCTTGCAGAGGTAGAGGATCAGGCGCCGTACTACATTTTCGATTTCAAGGGTCGGGTTGCCGTGTGTAAGCTTTTAGCGGAAGGGGCAGCAACGCGGCACGCATCAGCCAATGCGGCGGAGTGGATCATCGACGCTACCAAACGATTCGCGCAAATCCTGCTTGAAGAGGAGATGATTTCCGCTCAGGGGGCGGCCGCGATGCGGGAATCGGCCGGGCAGATGGCCGCTGATATTTGGAGCCGTGATGGCGGCAATACGCTGGCAATTGAGGACCTTGGCATTTTTGCCCGCCCCAAACACTGCATTCAGCTTCTCACGGTGCACAAGGCAAAGGGTCGTGAGTTTGATGCGGTAGCTGTCATTGAGGCTCATGACGGCAGGTTCCCTCACTTCTCCCTCTACAAGATTGTCGATGATGCCGAACGCCAGGCCCAATATGATGAGGGGAGGCGTGTGGTTTACGTCGCCACCACGCGCGCAAAACGCATTCTCATGTTTTTCAGCGATACGACCGACAACCGCAATAGGCCGACGCCATTCTTAGCGGAGATGGGCCTATAGAGGAGAAGACACGAAACGGGCATTCTCCCGACGACCTGGACGACCGAGATGCTCGAGGCGATGGGCAACTTTAATGACGAGCTGCGCGATGCCGGCATCCTGCGCGCCGCCGACGGCCTCAAGCCCTCCTCGCAGGGCAAGCGTGTTGCGTTCGATGGTCCCGCCGTACGGTCATCGATGGGCCTTTCGCGGAGACCAAAGAGCTGGTCGCAGGCTTCTGGCTGTCGGGATGGGTCGCGGAAGCCACCGCCGTGCACGCGGGGGCTAGTGTCTATTGCAGCGCAGCTATCACGCGGGGTAAGTGAGATCGTCAATGAGGTCATCGACGTCAGCCGAGAGGTCGTCACCGAGAATGTCCAGAAGGCTGGCGACGGCTTCATCCGTACTGGACGGCGGTGACTTTAAGCGCCGGAGGTCATCTTCGATCGGTTTCGGGATTGGTGAGGTTCGTGGCATTCGGGCAGTGGCGGTGTCAGGCTTAACAGAGACATCCATCCACTTGCGTACGACCCAGTCTGGCGCACCACCAGGGTGAACAACGCTTGCATAACTTGGTAGCTTAGTTCGATAGAACGTTACTTTGTATTTAAGTAGCTCTGAGAATAGCGGATTCGAGGTTACTGCGGCCATACTATCATTTAGAAAACCTTGCCGCGCTGCTTCATATGCGAATAACCAGTGCGCTCGATCTAGATCGGCGTTTTTCAGAGCCTTGGAAATATTCGCAGTGGTGAATCCTTTGGGCAGCAAACCCACGAATGACATGTGTAGGGCCTGTAGCGCAATAAAGCTGTCATCGAAGACAGAGAGGATCTTCCCGGCCTTTCCGTCAAGCGCGATCTTTTGTTCTACGCAAAAGGCGAGGGCCCACGATATGTCACTGCTCAGTCCACTTGCCTCATGACGCAAAATAAGGCGGTTAATGGTTTTAGCAATCAGATCCGCGTCAATGACAAATCCATTCAGCCGCCAATAAGAAAGCAAAGCGAAAGCCTTCTGGGCTGCTCCCGGTTCGCACAGGACTGCTTGGGTCAGGCAGCTTTGCGCGATTTTGCCCACATCGACGGTCGGGCAACGAAGGCTAAACAGCATCCCCAGCGCATAGAGAAGGACCGGGAATGTCGGGAATTGATCGCGAAGGCGAAACGCAACATCGAAATGCTTGAGCATATCGCGAGTGTTGCCAATGGCGTGGCCGCCGGTTTGAATCAGCCGCTCCTGCCATTCTTCACCTGACGCCTGCGGGAGTTCAACGATTTTCGTCTTGGCGTGGTTCAATCGTAGTCGAAAACGCGAAAGCTCCCCGCTCAGGCGCTTGAGGCAGGCTTCAGCCTCGCCGCGGGTATCAAAGGCAATCTCATAGTCGTCATACCACCGAAACGCATGATGTGCCGGGGCGGAGATTCGCGCGTCGACCTGCGCGAGTACAGATTCCGCGAGAAGAAAGGAAATGTCATTTCCAATCGGAATTCCTTGGCTAACCTTGCCGTCAAGGTCCATCAAAGCTTGGTCGAGCTGCTTACCCAAGAGTTTGCCGTTCTTCCAGTGAGCTTTGTCACGCAGTTTTGGATCGATGGCCCATCCGACCGCATGCGTGTAGAGAGAAGGATAAAACTGGCTCACGTCGGCCTTCAGCAAAAAGGAACAGCCAGCGCGGGAAGCAGCGCGTTCCCTGGCCAAATTCTGGGGCTTGAGTGCTGGCTGAAGGGCCCGGTTGCGCGCCGTCGCATAGACAGGGCGGCTTTTCGAGAAAGGTGATGCACCGCCTTTTTTTAGCAATCTTCGGAAGTGTTTGGCCGCTAAAGAGGTGAGACGTACGAAGGAGGCTGGGTGAGGAATACGCAGTTCCCGTCTGTGGACGCCGGGGAGCGCCAGTTCATATTTCGAGCACTCTGTGTAATTATCGGATGGCTTGTAAATATCAAGAGCATGGCGGCCCTTCTTCGTGCTGGCGTACTTCCCAAACTGCTCCGTATAAAAGGAGGGTGGCAATTCCTTGGGGAAATAGCCGCGAGTTAGTAGCGTCTGTAATATCGTCAAGGCGTTTGGCTTGCGTCGGAAATAGATTATCACCCAGGTTCACCCCGGCAGGATTGGAGCAAGTGTTCTTAGCGCGCTGGATTACAACGCCATCTCCGCGGCATGATTCCCTGCCATTACCGTGGCTGCGAGGCTGACCGGAACAGCTTTTCGCCCTCTTGTTCGGCGACAGTTTGCAATTCGTGCTTTTCAAGGTCCAGCTGTTGTTTTGGGAATTATTTGGCGCGAATCTTTGCTCGCTATTTGGCGTAAAGCCTGGGCATGCAGGAGCTGGCGGAGTTGTCGGCAGAGACTCGGGATATTGCGTTACCACGCTTCCGGCTGCTTGAACCACACCTTGAGCAGCATCGAATCGTCGCGGCAGACGCAGGAGTTCCCTTTCGGACGGCGCAACTGTTTTTGGCTGTTACGCCAAATAGCGCCCTAACCTACACGTAGGGTACAGCTTTAATTCTCGTATTTCTTACAGTGATGCTCAAGCAACACATGCATCGGACGCCCAATTGATCCCTGCACCGTTGGATCAAACTCCGACTCACAGCCACAGTTCAAACAGCAAAGTGAGTGACGAGTATCGGAATATCTTTTGCGAACTACGTCGTCCGGCAACTTGTCGTCCTCGATGAACATGATGCGATTCTAGGCTGTTTCGAGAAGGTGCCTTCGTAGGCGGTGCATCTTCTGACGGTTCACGGAAGGGAGGCTCTTTCGCTCAGTCACTTCTTCGCCTTTGCCCATCTCGCCCGTTGCGCTGCCGCGATGCGCGCTTTGCCTTCCGCACTCATCTTCCTGCGCTTGGTGGGTTTGGGCACAATGGCAGGCTTGGACCCGAAGGTCGCCCGCGCTTCGGCACGCTGCTGTGGTCGTTCAACACAGCTCGGGGCCTGCTCAAGCCGAGCAACCTCCGCATCGATATCTGGTGTCACGCTGTACTCAAATCCCGGCATAACGCTTGTACTGTTTCCGGGATTTAACTACAGGTTCATTACTAAAATCCCGGACGAAGTTCCTGCTGAAGTTTGTCCGGGATATAAGTACAAAGATGACACTATCCTCTTTCCTTGCATCAGTTTCGGTCCGGAATTTGAATACAAACAAGCTCGGCCGACTCCGCGATTTAAATGCCGCTAAATAGCCCTGCAGAACATATCCCGGGATTTGAGTACCGCGCGACAGAGGCCCTTTGCTGTCGAGTGCCGGCGTTGGATGGTTTCGGACGGATGGTCGCTATTCGGAAGCAGCGCTGGCTGAAGGGTCGGAAAACCGTTAGCGTACGATTTTTGACGTTTGGTGTAGTGACCCCTTCTAAGGGACTGGCCCTTGGCTTCGGCTGGGGCCTCTTTTAGTTCACAGTCACCTGGCTAGGCTCTCCGCCGATGGCGGTTCAATCGTTGTACCACCAAAGAGAGCAAGGTGGTCTCGGGCGCCGTCCGTCGCAGGCCCGAGGTTTGCGGCCGGGTCAGATGGGGCTTGAGATAAATTTCAGGAACGCTAATGCTCTTTCCTGAATCCCACCGTGAGATGGAACCATTTTTGTACCGCGCAAGGCCGGATAGGAATAAAGACCAAGGGTGTAGAGATCCAGAACCAACTTGTCATAGAACACGTTCCTGCCCTTCAGTTCCGGGAAAACCTCTAGCAGCCTGCCCTCATCCCGACCAAGCCCCGGCGGAAGGCTTGTTAGGCCGTGTGTTCGGTAGTATTCGTTCATTGCTTCCGTATCCGAGAGGCACGTCAAAACACGAATGTGCCAGGGCTGCAGTTCTTCGATATAGCGGAGGAACATCTCAGCCTCATCTTCCTCGGGGCATCTTCCCAGGGCTATGTTCAAAACAGCATTACGCAAAGCAGTTCGTTTTTCCTGATGATGAGTACACAGCGCCACTCTCGTTGCCTGGAACACTGCCGAGATAAAGAACTCGTTCTGTTGCAAATCCTCGAATCGCAGGCCTCCTACTCCGCTTTGTAGTGTCTCGATCGAATCCGCGAGTCCTTTGAGCCACTGCTCTCGGCGGCGCGATACGGCCGGCTCAAGAACTAGAGCCAATAGCTCATTGATTGATCCGCCGTATTTGGGGATAGAAGCCAACGCTGCCCGCAAAAGACCCTCGGCAATATCTAAGCCGGTCGCTTGCGGATACTGCTCAGCCTTACTCTGAAAGAGCTTTTGCGGAGGGTCGAACATTCCATTTCCACCTTTCCAGCCGCTTATCCCAGGCGCGCTGCTATCTTCTCCATTAGCAGATCTACGCGGCGCTCATCGGAATCCCCGGTTATCAAGCTGTCATCGGCATCCAGGAAAACTTCGAACGGTTCGCGGTCCGGGATCCAGACCCGGTACGTCCGCAAATTTTCCCGATGGGTGACCGGATGGGAGCTGGCCGCGCCGGGGATTTTTGCTTTCAAAGCGGTGTTGAGTCGTTCACCGAGCGCCGCGGCGTGTTCTGCATGGTTCTGACTTGAAAAAATCACCTTACCCTCCTTTTGATGCGGCAAAGGTCCCATATATCTTCCTTTCTGGCAAGGGGTTTTGCAGATTTATTTCTGGGAGCAGCCCCTGCTAATATGATCGACGTTCTCACGTCCACACAGTTGACACCGCCGCTAACTACCGGTGCAAATTTCCCGGGGAAAATCCCTACACCAGCAGGCTCTTAAAGGATACGCTGAGATTTATGCATCACCTCTACGACGGCAACCGCGGCTATTCACAGGAGGTCATTCTCGGGGAGAGAACGAACCCCGCAATGTGGAGGTGGATTCGAGGCGAAGTGCTAAAGTCCCTCCGGGGTTCATCGTTTGACGATTCAGCCGCAAGTGCACTCGAAAATCTGCCTCTAGAACTGTGGAGCGCCACAAACGGTTTTGGCGACAATTTCTCTGTCCTTTACATGAAAGTGCCGATCTCTCAGTTTCTAAAGCTAGCGCGAGAGGCAGAAGACGCAAAAGCCTCCATAATGTACACACGCATCGCAGAGGTGATGCGTGTCAAGGATTCAGGATTCGGTTCATCAGCATGGACTACTCAGAGAACAGCAGTAGTGACGTAATCACCCCGGAGTTAGCATCGACTTCCGCAACTGTCGAACTTGCGTTAGAGAATCTGAATACTTTGCTTCAGCACTCTCGCCAGGGACCAACGAGCGCCGTAGATCGCATCCACACTGCCCTGCACGCGCACCTGGTCTACCTTTGTGAGGCAAATGGTCAAACTCCAAATGCAAGTGCGGACCTAGATGCGCTGTTCTCACTTCTGCGAAGTGGGCAACCCACGCTAAGCGAGCGGTCTGACAGGATATTCCGGAGCCTCTCTAAGCTGATCCACGCTCTAAGTCCCATTCGAAACAAGAACAGCCTGGCTCACCCCAGCGAAGCTCTCTTGGATGAGCCAGAGGCGATGCTGGTACTCAACGCTGGGCGGACATTGCTTCGCTATCTCGATTCGCGCTTTGCGAAGCCAAACTGAGACACTCACGTCCAACACTGCTCCGGTGAGGGGTGATTACCTGCGATGCGCGAGCCCGTCGTTTCACGCATTCCCTGGATTGCCCGGTAGGTGACGGCACTATTCGCCATGACTCCAAAATCATCCTCGCCAGAGTGCAGGGTAAGAACAAGGGAAATAAGGCGTCTAACCCTGAGAAGAGCGTTTCTTTGTAGCCCTAATCTTAGCCTTAACCTTGAGGTGATTGATGCGAATCTTTACCAGCTCTTTCGACCGAGCGACACGGTCCTTAGCTCTTTCCATTTGGACACGGGCTGACTTCAATCCTGGCTCATGCAGGAGCGCTATCGCGGTATTAAGATCCTTCGACAAAATCTCGAAATTCCGCAGCATCTTCTCCGCCTTGCGTAGCTCACGCTTGGCTTCCATTGCGTTTTGTACGATGTTCACGGCTGTCCCTCGATCACGGCGTGCTCACCGGCTTGCTGCCGGGCCGAGCATGTAGTTATTTTCTCACTTGGTCAAGCTCACGGCCGTCTTAGCCTCGCGTACTTATCTGGCGTGAGCCTCAAGTAAACCCCGACTCTGCCGATCTCGATTCGCGTGTTCCAATATCTGCCGGCTCTCTGAATCGCCCCAAGCCTCACCCCGCCTGGCCAGCGCCTCCCGGATCTTTTCCGGGTCTTCCACCATGAGTGTCGCCAGGCAATCGACGTCCGAATAGGAGCGGGGTAGTCTAATCCGTGTAGGCTGTTCTGGAGACCTAAACGTCCATAAATTTCCCTTTATTGAGGTGACCCCCAGCTAGCGGCGAGTTCGAGGTGAAAGAGGGAAGGAAACCACACGTGATTTCCCTGCCTCAGGCCTACTCTCCGCCTCCGCGTAGAAATTTAAGATTCGCACGACTTCCTTGGGCAGCATGTCGGCGGCGGCCGCGATGCGTTCAATGGGGAGGGGCGAACCAAAAGCAACCTCAGCCATCTTCTTGAGCAACCGCGGCTTTTCAGGAGTGATTGGGACGGGTTCAGTCGTGCGCCAGCCTTTTGAGGAAAGCTGCATGAACAGATAGCGATACTGCCTCTCTGATATGACGTTCAGGTCATATGCCCTGCGAATAAGAGCCTGAATAGAAACCCCCCATTTAGGTTTCAAGCGAGCGATACGTGTCAGGGAGATAGGGGGTTGCAGATCGACGCGAATCCCCGCTTCCGGCATCAAAAGCTCCGCGCCATATGCAAAAGCCTCTTTCTCAAGTACCGGCGAGAGACGCCCGAGCGAATTTTTGTGCAGCACGAGATGGCCAAGCTCATGGCTGACATTCATGGCCAGGCGATCCCCAGGGCAATCCGGCGAGATGATGATTACGGGAATTTCCCGGCCATTCATTTCGACCCAGCAACAGAAGGCATCACGGCCTTTCATCGCAGGGATTGTCAGAACCCAGACACCCGCGCCTTCGAGGATGCGAATGAGATTGTGGATTGGCTCAGTCGCTGAAAGGCCCAGCATAAGCCGAGTTTTCCTTGCAGCCTCCCTGGCGTCTCCGGCGAGTGTTCGCAGAGTCACAGGGATATCGAGGTCTTTGGCCATCGAGTGAGCGAGGCCGAAAACGTGTTCTGCATCGCGTAAAGACTGCGTAATTTCCCGTTTGCTGATGGAAGTACGAGCTCGGAAGAGAAGAGAGCCGGACGAAAGCCAGTTTTCAGGTTCGTTGCTGAAGTAGGACAGGGGGAGCTCGGTATGATAGGCAATCTCTGCAATCACCGAATCAGCTACGTCTCGAAATTCTCCTTCGATTTGAGCTACCCGTCCCTGAGTCACTTTGAGTCGATTGGCCAGCTCCGTTTGAGTAAGCCCCCTTAGTTCACGCGCTTGCTTGATTCTCTCCCCGTAGATCATTCCCCTCTGCCTACTACAAATGGTGCGGAACGCGGGCGTACATTGTCCAGGTCGCCGATGTCCCGTCCTGCGGGAGCGGAGGGCGGCGCCGCGATACCTTCAGCCGGATGCTTAATTTCACGCTGCCAGTAGGCTTCTGCTGTGCGAGCATCGCCACTTTTGGGGGCCGCGAGATATAGATGGTTGAACGCCCAGGTGCTGTCGGCGTCCCAAAGGATTACGAGTGATCGAAGTGCCGGCGCGGGCATGTCGGGGGACCAGATGGGAAGTTCCTGCTGATAAAACCTTTGACGCTGGGCGCTTTGAGCAGTCGGAAGAACGGCTCCCTTCAGGACACGGATGCGGAGCCCCCGATACTCAAGAGCCAGGCCGTCGAGCATCACTTGCTCAAGCTGGAAGGGATTGCTGCCATTTTCCTCATCCTGGCAATCGAAAGTGCGCAGGCGCATTTTCGCCTTGCAACGAACCAGGTGATTAAAGATGGCTGCAGTTCGCTCAATCGCCTCCCGCTCTATCAGGAGCTCAACCTCTGGGATTACGACCTCGAAGGCTTCGTAAACGGCGAGCAGCAAAGGCTCAAGCGCAGAGGCGATCAACTCCGGATCGGTCTCGCAGGTAAAAGGTGGTGGAATGGTATTAGCGTCCATTGCTAATAATATTCCAGCAAAATTGACACAAAAGCAAGTCTCGATCTACCGTGTTATATGACCACCTCAAAAAAGACCGCGTCGCAGGCGGGCAAGGATCTTCGTAACCCGAAGACCCTAAACAGGATCGAGGGCCAATCGCCTCAGATCTCGCCCAGGCCAAACCCAAAAAGAAGTAGCAGCCGGCCAGCCTCCTCCGCGGGAGGCTGGTTGTCATCACGGAGGAAAGATGCCCAAGATGGTTCATTGTCGCGGCAGCGGCCAGAAGGTTGACGGCCCGGACGAGCCCACCGGCACCGTCCAGTGCAGGGTGTGTGGCAACAGCGCCTTGTACATGCAACGAGCCGTGGACGGGGAAGGGAAGGAGCAGCTTTCCGTTCCCGATCACGACCGAGTTGTCTACCCGGCAAAGCGCCCCAAAGGGTCTACCTCCGGCCGTGCACGGTTAGGCAGGCGCGACAGCGGTAGACGATAGCGGAGAAGTGTCACTTCCACACCCTCGCCCTTCAGAAAGCCCGCGGCCATGTCCTCCGGCCGCTCGCCCTGGCCTATCATCGCATTGCAGACCTTAAGCGAGTTTTCTGTTCCGTTGGCTCCCGGAACGCCTAGTATGACTGTCACACTGTCATATACTTCGAGCGTGACCAGCTAAGCTAAGCGGATGATGACCAGCGAAATTATCGCAGCGATCGATGCCGAGATTCACAAACTCCAGCAGGTGAAAGCACTGCTGAATGGCTCAGGCGATCACAGCGGCGCCGGCAGAACCGGCGCTGCTCCTTTCAAGAAGAGAAGTGTTTCGCCAGAGGCTCGCGCCAGGATGGCCGCGGCCCAAACAGCTCGTTGGGCAAAAATCAAAAGAGCCACCAAGTAGACCGATTCGACACACACACAGGTACGAGGGGTAAACCCAACGCTGATGTTGCCAGCCGCAAAGTAGGTATAGGAAAACGTCTCGATCAGAGAAAGAAACGCCGGATTTATCACGCCTGAGTCCAAAACGGTGAAAGCCATGAGGAGGCCACGATGCTAGCGATCAAGTAGACGCCCCTGCATGCCGTCTAGATCGGAAGCCGCATTCGCCAGGCGGCTTTTTTGCTTCAGCATGTACATCCCTCACCTCTACTACCCAGTCCTTGATCAGCTACTTTGCGGCTAGCAACACCAGTGTTGGGTTTGGCCCTAGAAGCACCTGAGGAATGCCCGGCAATACACCAAACGCCAAAACTCGCACAGCTGTGCGAGTTTTGTAAATGACTCTTCAATAATCACTTAGCGCAAGGTCAATCGATGCCGGCCAACAGCGATGCAATCTGATCGGGGCTGGGCAACTGACCCTGTAACCTGTTCGGCACATCGGGTGTCACACTGTATGAGGATACTCCGATTGGTAGGGTAGCGTCCTTCAAGGCATACTCGACGACCAGCCGGTCCTTCGACTTGCAAAGAATGATGCCGATCGACGGCTGCTCCTCTGGCAGTCGAACTGTATCGTCGAGGACCGAAAGGTAGAACTGCATCTTGCCAATGTACTCCGGCTCAAACTCACCAATCTTGAGTTCGAGCGCCACCAGAGCCTGCAACCGGCGATGGTAGAGGAGCAGATCGATGAAGAACTCGCGCTCCCCCACCTGAATCTTGTACTGACTGCCTACGAAGGTGAACATATTGCCCATCTCCTGTAGGAAAGCCTCGACACGTCCCGTCAGAGCCCGTTCCAGTTCTCGCTCGCTATGAGCGTCCTCCAGGTCCAGGAAGGCGAATGTGTACTCATCTTTCACCGCCAACTGTGCGTGAACCGAGGCCGCAGGATCCAACGCAACTCCAAAGTTGGTCTGGCTGCTCATCGTTCTCTGAAACGCTTGGTTTTCAATCTGATGAACTAGGACGCTACGACTCCAGCCATGCTTACGGCAACTGCGGATGTAAAATTCGCGCTCCTGCTCGCTCTTGCACTTTTCCAAGATGGAGATGTTGTGCGACCAGCCAATTTCTCGCACAAGCTGTGCGAGTTTTTCATCTCCGCCATAGGCTTCGTAGAAGTTCTTCATGCGCCAGAGATTTGCAGCGGAAAAGCCATTGACCCCCGGAAACTCTTTGCGGAGATCGCCGGCCAGGTTGTCGACGATACCCTTGCCCCACGTATTACTCTGCTGCCTCTCGACGATCATCCGTCCGATATCTGTGTACAGCGAGATCTGCTCTCTATTGACAGAGCGTAACGCCTCCAGTTGCGCGGAACGGATTCTCTCCTTCAGCGCTCCAAGAAGCATTTCGTATTCTTGCCGGGGAATCAGTTCTTGAGCCAAGGGGATACCTTCCTGAGCCAGTTTAGCTGGCCAATGCGCCAGGATGCCTCCCGACCCGCTTCTGTTGACGCTATGGATTCCCTGTAAGCGAACGCTTACAGGAAGCTGTTGGGTTTGCTCCTATGAGTCGGGCGAGACAACCCGGTTTCCTCGCCACAGTTTCCAAACGTCTGCGATCTCGGGGGCAAAGCCAAGGTCGTCGGGATACTTATGTTCGACGGTATGAATGCGGTCAACAGGAGAATGTCCTGAGCGATCCCGGTATCTAATTGCCCGAGATCGACCGGGTCCCAGCCGCCGTTTTCCTCGGCATTGTGCCGGGCAAGCAGGGGTAAACCCAACAATCGTGCCACCAGCCGCAAAGTATCGCTTTACGGCGTGTCTTCGACCGGGAGCACCTGAAACCCCGCTCTCTCCCCGCCGAAGTAGCGTCGCCGCATCCAGAAGGCGACGTTGACTAGGCCGATCAGCGCAGGAACTTCGATCAGCGGGCCGACCACGCCGACAAAGGCCTCCCCGGAGTTCAGACCGAAGACGGCCACCGCGACGGCAATCGCCAGCTCGAAATTGTTGCCGGCTGCAGTAAAGGACAGCGTTGCCGACTGTGCGTAGTTCGCGCCCAGCCGCTTGCCCATCCAAAAGCTGACCAGGAACATGATGAGGAAGTAGATGACCAGCGGGACAGCGATCTTCGCCACGTCGAGCGGCAGCCGCACGATGAGATCGCCCTTGAGAGAGAACATGACCAGAATGGTGAAGAGCAGGGCGCCGAGCGTAAGAGGGCTGATGCGGGGGATGAATCGCGTCCGATACCACTCTTCCCCTTTGAGCCGGATGAGAGCGAATCGCGTCAGGAAACCCGCGAGGAAGGGAACGCCCAGGTAGAGGCCGACACTCTTTGCAATTTGCCCGATGCCGATCTGCACGACACTACCCTCCAGCCCAAACCACTTCGGCAACACCGTCAGAAAGGCCCAGGCATAAAGGCTGTAGAAGAGCACTTGAAAGACGCTGTTGATGGCCACCAGGCCAGCGACATAATCCGTGTCGCCTTCCGCCAGTTCGTTCCAGACCAACACCATCGCAATGCAGCGGGCAATGCCGATCAGGATCAGGCCACGCATATAGGCCGGTTCGCCACGCAGGAAGACGATGGCCAGCAGAAACATCAGCACCGGGCCGATGAGCCAGTTCTGCACGAGCGACAGACCGAGGACGCGCTTATTGCGAAACACCTCGCCGAGCTTTTCGTACCGGACCTTCGCCAGCGGTGGGAACATCATGATGATGAGGCCAATGGCGATGGGAATGTTCGTCGTGCCGGTCTGAAAGCGGTTGACGAAGGCCGCCGAGGACGGAACGAAGTGGCCGATCGCAACGCCGATAGTCATAGCGAGGAAAATCCAGAGCGTCAGGAATCGATCAAGAAACGACAGCTTCTTGCGGGCGGCAGGAGCGCAATTCTGCCCTTGAGTGAAGGAAGCGGTGGACATCAGCAGGCCTCGCAGGATGCTTCTTGAAGCGTTGCAGGGAGGGGAGCGCCGTCGAGCAGAGCGTACTTCGAGGGAGAGCAGCAAGCTTTGGTGAGCCGCGCACGGTCCGCCTGCATCGCCTTCTCTTCTTTCAGCCAGGCGAGGGTCTGTTTCAGAATTTGCGCCGCTCCGATGTGCGGCGGCATGACGATCCGGTAGTGCATCCACTTTCCTTCGCGCCGGGCCGCGACGATTCCCGCGCTGCGGAGATAGGCCAGATGCCTTGAAATCTTGGGCTGAGGACCGCCCAGAATCTCCACAAAGTAGCAGACACAAATCTCCTGTTCGCCCATGAGGTTCAGGAGGCGTAGCCGCGTGCCGTCCCCGAGAGCCTGAAAGAAGCGCTCGACATTGAAAGTGTGTTTCGCCATTCCTAATATATACGCCTTGACGAATGCGATTGCAAGACATATAGTCGCCTAAGCAGATGTGAGGAGATGGTTATGTCGAAGCAGCTTTTGGAGTCGGTGAAGTCGGGGTCCGGGGAGCAATGGAACAGTGAACCAACTTAAGCTGATTTCCTCCGCAAAAAGGGCATGAGTTGAATGCGACTAGTGTTTTGGCAGCTCGCCAGGATTGCAGAAAATGAAACCTTTTGATTCAACAAACCAGTTATTCATACCGAAATTGACCCGTTGCGTTTGTAAGAACCGCACCATCGGGCCTTAAGCCGGTTTGCTGTTCCATTGCTCCCCAGACCCCTTGAAGACGACTATCTCTCCAGCGATCCCAGCCCTACAAAACGAGCTGCCTACATTCGAAGGACGATGGAGAAGGCGAGGAGATGGACCGGACGATGAACATCGGTGCTGCATTTGCCCTTGTCATGCTTCCTCCTGATTGCTAAATGACACTTCGAGTTTCTGAGCTGGCTTTTGCAACTCGCGCCATGAGAGAGGCCGTTGAACAGGGCGGCTCCCTTCCGGTTTGCCTTTCTATCTGCGTTCAGCGTGCCGTGCTCAAAACACCCCCGCCCTTCGGACGCACGCTCTCCTTCCAAAATCCGCTACGCGCCTCTGCAGGTGCGGACTCCTTACCCCAGGCAAGCTGGGGTCCCTTTCCGCAGATTCAGTCCAGTCGCCTTGGGAGTGGGTCGCGACGGCACACCCTCCGGGCAAGCATGTACCGCAGACAGCGGACAAACCAAAAGAAACGGAGCCAAACACCATGTACCTGTTAGTTATGTGGAATTGGGGCGGTTTTGCAAGCGCGATTTGCCGCGCAGCCCTCGCCGCCGGGAGACCGTCGACACGGATGTAACGATGAGTTGGCTGCTGACGAGCGGCCTGGGAGGCGCGCTCGATCGGCAAATCATGCCATGGAGAAGATCAGAATAATGAAGTCAAATCAACTCATCTGCGAGGTCCGATGGGACCGCATTCCACTCGTTGCAGGCAAGAGAGACGCCCGTGCGTGGCTTTGCTTTCAAGCGTGCCGGGGTCTCGCTCTCAACACGCTGGATGCTTATGGACGCAACCTGGAGCGATACCTTAGATTCCTCAGCGCGTCTGGCAAAGATCCCGACGAGATCGAGCAGGAAACAGTCGGCGCTTATCTGCGTGATTTAGTAAAGCCGTCCACTACGCCAGAGGAGCCGGATCCCCGCATGGCCAATGCGACGATCCAGCAGCATCTGGCGGTGCTGCGGATGTTCTACGATTTCTTGGTGGAGGAGGGACGCCGCACAAGGAACCCATTCCGCCAGGGTGAAGGCCGCTCGTCACGGCCACTGGTAAAGCGAGAGCATAAGCTGCCCATGATTCCGACAGAGGAGGAATGGTGCCGGGTCCTTAGTGAGGCTGCGAAAGAACCCATTCGCAACCGCTTGATGCTGGCTATGAGTTATGACGCCGGGCTTCGACGTGAAGAGCTGTGTCTGCTCGAAACGAGCGACATCGATCCGTCGCGGCGCACGATCCGTATCCGTGCAGAGACCACTAAAAACCGCCGGTCGCGCGTCCTGCCTTATTCGGTTACGACGGACGAACTGTTTGGTCAGTATCTGGAACATCGACGGACCTTGAGCCGTCAGCGCGGACGACTGTTCTTGTCGCAGTCGCCACGGAACCGCGCAGAACCCGTCTCGATGTGGGCCTGGTCCAAGATCGTCGCCGTCATTGCAAAGCGCGCCGGAGCCACGAACTTCACGCCTCATACGTTGCGGCATCTCTGTCTCACTGATCTCGCGCGAGCGGACTGGGACATCCACGAAATCGCGATCTTCGCCGGCCATCGCAGCATAGAGACCACCATGATCTATGTGCATCTGAGCGCCCGCGACCTGGCGGCCAAGTTCAACGCCACGATGACGCAGTTGCATCAGCAACGGCTGGAAGCAATCGGGAGGCTGTTTCGATGAGTGTGCACAAAACAGCAGATACATGGACCTGGCCGGTCAACGCAACAGAATACGATCGGGCACACAGCCTGACTGCCAGAGAGCGACTTTTCCTTACGGTAGAACTTCCGTCGCGGATCAAGACGAGCAAGACCCGGCAGCCGTCGCTCGATGCCGTACAACGGCTTGCGCGTCCCTTGCACGATGTTTTCGACCACATCGAGTTCAAGGGGCCGAAGCGCCGCTCTCTCGTCTTTTACCTACTGGAAGAGATGGGACGCCGGGATCGCGCTCTGTGGGCTTGGAAAGACGCGGAGTGGATCGACTTGGTTGAGTCTCGCCGCTATGACGGCAATCGCATCATCGCAGCGGCCTTCCTGTTGCGGGGTTTTGATACGTTTGCGAGCTTCCCCAAGCGGCGGCATGTCTTTTCGTGTCTGGCACGCAGGGTCTTCGGGTTCAAGAGGTTCGCGGAGACGGAGAGAAAGATCAAGGCCAGACTGCGGGAGCTGGGTTATCGCACACGCACACTGCGGTTGATGCCGCTCACCCTGGCTCAGTTGCTGTTGATCGCACGATCACCGCGATTGGAAGACATCAACGAGGCATCTCTGCTCCAGCTTCAAAAGCGGAACGGAACGGTTGTCTTAGAGAACTGCGTGATCGCGCTGTCTCGCTTGCTTGCTTCGGAGGGAATCATCGACCAGCCTGTTCGCCGACTCGGCTTACAGCCGAAGATGATCCACGGCGCCTCCGAAGCCCTCGTTGCCGATGTTCCACATGAATGGGCTCGTCTGGCGTGGTACTGGCACGAAACGTCGACTCTTACACCACGCAGTCGGCTTCGCATGTACTATCGGCTTCTTACGGTAGGCCGTTGGCTTCAGGCGACGCGTCCCCATATCGAGAGCCCAGTGCAGTGGAATCGCACCGTAGCGTCAGAAGCTGTGGCGATGTCTGTGAATCTGAAGTGCTGCGAATGGTCGCTAAGCACAACGGCACGCCGTTTTCCCAACTCTGGCAAGCCCATGCAGGCGAACAGCAAGGTCGACATGCTCTATGCGCTGCGGACCTTCTTCCGCGACCTGCAGCACTGGGAGACAATCCCACGGTCTTTCGATCCTCATATCGCGTTCCGTGTTCCGCGATCGCTGCGTGCGCTTATAGGCTGCGATCCCCGTGTTCTGCCGGATGACGTGTGGGCCAAGCTGATCTGGGCCGGACTGAACATCACTGCAAGCGACCTGTCTTCTCAGGGATCCACGGCCGGCAACGGAACTCATTACTATCCTCTGCCGTTGGTGAGGGCGTTATCGGTGGTATGGCTCTTCGCCGGACTGCGCTGGGACGAAATCCGGAGACTTCGACTGGGTTGTATCCGTTGGCAGGAGAACGCTCCGGGCGAACGCGTCTGTCTGCTGTCGATCCCGGTCAACAAGACAAGCACGGCGTTCTCAAAGCCCGTGGATGCGCTCGCGGGCGAAGTCATCGAGGCCTGGGAAAAGGAACGGCCTGCACAGATGAAACTCATCGACCCGAAGACTGGAGAGCTGGTCGATTACCTGTTCGCCTATCGTTCCAAGGCACTCGGTTACAACTACCTCAATAGAGTGCTGATCCTCGCGCTATGCGCGAAAGCGGGCATCCCAAACAAAGATGTCCGTGGCCGCATCACCAGTCACCGGGCGCGCAGCACCATCGCCACGCAGCTCTTCAATGCGCGCGAGCCGATGTCGCTGTTCGAGGTCCAAGCATGGCTGGGACATAAGAACCCGTCCACCACGCAACACTACGCAAAGCTCAACCCGTCGAAGCTGACGAAATCGTACGAAAAGGCGGGTTACTTCGAGCGGAACATCCGCGCGATCGAAGTGCTGATCGATCAGGATGTAGTTCGCAAAGGACTGGCGGCCCAGGAGTCGTGGAAGTTCTTCGATCTCGGTCACGGGTACTGCACGTACGACTTCTTCGATCAATGCGCCCACCGCATGGCCTGTGCGCAGTGTTCGTTCTATGTGGCGAAAGAATCCACGCGCGCACAAATGCTAGAGGCAAAGACCAATCTGCTGAGAATGCGGCAAGAGATCCCGCTGTCCGAGCCTGAACTGGCAGCGGTCGAAGACGGCCTGGCCGCTTACGAAAGGCTCATCGTAAACCTCCGCGATGTGCCGACCCCAGACCATCTTGTTCAAATCGAGGCGGCACCGACCACGCACACAATCGAAAGCGAGCAACAATGCTGACCCAACTCATCGTTACATCCGTGTCGGCGGTCTCCCGGCGGCGAGGGGTTGCGCGGGAAATCGCGCTTGCAAAACCGCCCCAATTCCACATAAAG
>CAVQEO010000014.1:0-15331 GCA_963711525.1 uncultured Acidobacteriaceae bacterium
TTCTTCCGTGTGTTGATTGAGGGCAACGGGCAGCGTTATCGAATGGATTTCAAGGGAGGCGCAGGCTTTGGGACGCAATCGAGCGGATTTATGTGTTGGAGCCTGAACAGCGCACCCTTTCGAGCCTAGGGAACATCATCGGTGAATTGAAAGAGAGACTCCACAGGTGGACGAAAGCCGGTCAGTACGGGTTTCTGTTCGACAACGCCGAAGACACCCTCTCATTCAGTCAGTTTCAGACGTTCAACTTTGCTGGGTGGGGTGACGCGCCGGAGGTGCTTGAACCACTACTGTTCTACGTCCTGCACAGGGCGTCGAACGAAATCGCCGATCCAAAGAAACTGGCGACGTTCAAAATGTTTCTCCTAGACGAGGCGTGGCTGTTCATCAAGAACGAGACGATTCGTAACTACATTGTGTGCGCTCAGAAGACCTGGCGAAAACACAATGCCGCGATGATCCTCGCGACGCAATCGATCAAGGAACTTGAGGAGTCAGGCATGCTGCAGATCGTCTCCGAGAGCTGCCCCACAAAGATATTCCTTGCCAACCCCGAAATGGATCGCGACCTGTACCGTGAGGCATTTCATTTGAACGACACGGAACTGGACCTGATTGCCGGCCTCGTCCCACCAGGACAGATGCTCATCCGGAAAGCGCAGACCTCAGAAAATGCAGGTCAATGTCGATTCCGTCTCCCATTGGACCGCCACAAACAATGCGCGAGACAACCTCAAGAAGCGTGATTACTTCGAACGTTTCGGTATTGCTGAAGGACTTCGCCGTCTCGCCCATGATTATCCATTTCAACCTCGCAAGTTCGCCACGTCACCAACCAACCTCAACCAATAAGGAGCCCTGCCATGAAACGCGTCATAGCCTTTGCAAACATTCTTGTGGTCTTCATCTCTGTGAGCTCCGCGGCGCAGGAGTCGGCGCGCACGGTGCAGTATCACTCTCAGGACATTGCCGATCCGTGCGAAGTTGAAGTTCACTACGTTAATTGAAGTGCCACCGACCGAAAAGATAATGGAGGCGGCGACAGGCGACAAAGAGTTCTGGATAGTGGACGTTGTTGGCAATTTCTGCTTCGTGCATCCTGCCAAGTCAGGAATCAACTCCAATCTGAACCTCATCACCGACAAGGGCAACATCTATAGCTTCACCCTTCAAGACATCTCCGCCTCGCCAGACAATCCAGATTTGAAGGTGATTGTCCAACCAGCCGATCAGTCCGCAATCGTCGCGGCCAGCGGCCCTCCTCAGTTTGTTCCAGCAACACAATTGGAGCAGTCGAAGCAGCAACTTGCCGCAGTGCAGACGCACATAACGCAGGCGGTCGATGAATACAAGAGCGCCTACCCTTGAGTCTAAAGTTCGACTACACGTTCAAAGCAACGAAGCACCCTTCGATATCGAGTCGATATACCACGATGACAAGTTCACCTATATCAAAACCAGCGCGCCGGAGAAGTTCTCCGTCTATGAGATGAAGGACGGCAAGCCGGACCTGGTCAACTACGACCTGCGCGAGGGCACTTACATCATTCCGAAAGTGATGGACTCCGGCTACGTGGAACTCGGCAAGAAGCGCATGGAATTCTCTCGAAGGGATAGCCACACTCAGACGAAACGGGGCGGACAATGACTGAGACTACGATCAATCGCAGCAGGCGGTTCCACCGGAGCCGGAACTCGTCAGAGACGTGCATGAGCCTAAGGGTGTTTTACGAAAGAATTTGAAGCCGTTCATTTATCTTGGCGCGGCGTTGCTCGTCATCTTGGCTGCCGTATTTAGCGGCACGAGCAAGAAGACGCCTTCTCAACAGGCAGCGGCGCGGCATGAACCGCCGCAACCCACTGTGCAGGACAACACAGACAACAACGTCCAGGATCTCAAGAACCAGCTTGCCGCCGAGCAACAAAGAGAGGCTCAGCAGGCCGGAGCTGCCGGCGACCCAGCGCTCGCCACTGCAACTCCGGCTCAGCAGGCTGCCGCCGCAAGATACAGTTCGACCGGCCAGACCGTTCCTTGCGTTCCTGGTCAGCCATGCGCCCAGCCAAACATCTACGGCCAGCAGGCAGGCCGGCCATCGATCTCGCCTCAGGAGCAAGAGGCTCAACAACTAGCAGCCAAGGAGCGAGAACTGGCCTACAACTCGCGATTTGCATCGAATCTCGTATATACCCACCAGCCGGAGGCAGCGGTCTCGCAACAGGCCCCGGCAGGAGCGGAGGTTCCGACTGTGGCTGGCTACTCACAAGGTCCGAATCCAAACGCCGCAGCTTCCACGCAAACGGGTAGCAGCCTTGTCGCGGCTCGTCCTGCCGGTGACCCAACACCGGCAGTCGGGCAAGCGACGATCAAACATGGTCCCGAAGTGAACATCGACTCTGCAGTGGGCCAGCCCTATGTCATCTATGAAGGGCTCACGATGGACACCGTGTTGATGAACCGGCTTGACGGCGATTCCGTTGGCCCAGTGAAAGTGCTCGTCTCAAATCCCGTCTATTCGCATGACGGTCAGCATGTGCTCGTTCCAGAGGGAACAATCGTACTGGGCGAAGCGAAAAAGATCGGCTCCAACGGCTTCGGCCAACAGCGCCGCATCGCGGTCACCTTTCACCGCATGATCATGCCTGATGGCTACTCAGTAGACCTCGACCAGTTTCACGGTCTCGATCAGATTGGCGAGGAGGCCCTGAAAGATAAGGTAAACAACCACTACCTTGAGATCTTCGGCACTTCAATCGCCCTCGGCGTCATCGCAGGCGCAGGCCAGATCACCCAGGGCGGCGGCGCGATTACGACGAGCGGATCACAGGCGTTCACTACCGGAGCTGCCATCGGCGTTTCGCAGTCGGCGACCACCGTCCTAGATCGGTTCATACAGATTCCGCCAACAATCACCATTCGGGAGGGTCATCGGGTCAAGGTCTATTTCACCCAGGACATGCTCCTCCCGGCGTACGAGAACCATACAATCCCCAATTCGTTCTAAGGAGCGTCTATGCGACGTACAACGGGACTCATTGCTCTGATCGCAACACTCACATTCATGCTCGCTGGATGCCAAAGCCACCAGGCAAAGGTTGATGCACTTCAGAAGGAATATGACCAACTCGAACCAGCAATTTGCCAAAGACTGTTCGGCAGAGTATCTGAAGGTCCCGCCGACACTCAGCCCAAAGTGCACTGACGAGAGCAAGAAGCTCGGCGAAGCCGGCAAACGGCTTCAAGAGGAACGCGCAAAGCAGTAATCATCGGGAGGATCACAATGCTAAAGCAGTTCATTCTCTCTGCGCTCATCGTGAGCGCAGCGCCGATATCCTATGCCCAATTTGGTTCGGGCATCGTGTTCGATCCAACCCAGTCGGCTCACGCCGCCCAACAGATTCTCCAGGCGAACCAGCTCTACACAACTACCGTCGAGACAGAACGGAACGTCATCGGAGCCTACAATCTCGCGCAGAAGATGGCCAATCTTCCGCAGGCGCTCTAAACCTCCTACAGCCAATTTGGGACGTCAACAGTGGACGATCCTAACTCAGCCGGCGAATACATATGGAAACTCGATTCCGTGGATGAACGCTGCATCGGCCGGTTACGGTGCTGCTGCTGCCAACCAAACGGCCAGCATCCCGCGTACCGGTCAGATCTCCGGCTACGGCTATTTGAGCCCTGAAGGGCAACAGCCATCGCGGCACGCGGCGCGACTGTCGATCTCTCTGATGCGGTCAACGAGTAGCTTGCAGAACGCAGGCACTATAAGAGCCAACTCCGCACAGCGGGAGACGGATATCAGCCAGCTCGAAGCGCCACTCATTCCTCCGATCCATCGCAGCATACCGAGATGGCGGCCTTGCAACGGATCAATCAGGCACTATTGATCGAATTGCGCGCACAGCAGGACACCAATCAGATGCTCCAGGCTCAGCAACTGCAGCAGATCATCGGTCAAAAGGTGCAACAGGACAATCTCAAGTCGCTGTTCCAAACCGGCAATGGTTATCAACAGAACTTTCAATTCGGTGACGCCGCAACAAACGACTGCGGGCACCCAATGGGCATTCCACTACTAAGAAATGCCGGAGGCAAGCATGGATTTCTTAATTCTCATCAAGAACGGATGCGACAACCTCACCGCGACAGCAGCGCCCTCTGTCGATTCGCTCGGCCTGCATATGGTGCTATCGCTTGCCACAATCATGATGGTCTGGTTCGGCGTCCAGGAAGCGCTTGCCTCCGCCCAAGGTGGTCCGGGCTTCAATATGGCGAAGTTCTTGAATTTCTTCTTGCTCATCACGTTCGCATATTGCTTCGTGAAGTTCTACGACGGCTCAATTCCCGGAATCGGGTATTCGCTGAAGGGTTTCGTCAGCGGGGGGACCAGCAGCCTGGTCGACTACATCGGAAACGACTCGACCCAAGAGGTACAGACGACGATCCACAATGCGCTGGCAAAGGTGGGGACGATGTCCCGTCTTTGACCGAGCCCTACACGCTTCTCTGCACATACACGGTGCAGATCATTCTGAGCATTCTGACCGCACTGATTGGAGTCATCATTGCCTATGGGGCCATCGGTGCAACCATTATTGGTTTGCTCGGGCCCGTATTCATTCCATGGATGGTATTCGACAAGACAGACTTTCTGTTTTGGGGATGGCTCAAGGCCTTCCTCGGCTTTGAGTTCTACAAGGTCGTCGCCGCCGCAACCTTGAGCGTAATGAGTCATCTGCTCATCACCTATCTCACAAGCGGTGCCATGAACGTCGATGATCCCAAGAACCTCAATTACCTGATGCCTGCACTCCTGATTTGTGCATTGTTGCGGGATTCATCTTGCTCAAGATTCCAGCCATGACGGCATCGCTCTTCTCAGGCCATACAGGCGGCCACGGCAGCGGAATGGGCGGACTGATTACCGCTGCGCTTCTTAAGGGATTGTAGAGGAAACTGGAGGACTGTATGACCACTGCAACGAAGCCATCACCCGAGATCACGCGCGCTGCAGAGCGGTATCTCGAACAATATGGCGATCCGCTGGTGATGAATACCTATCTCAAGGTCATCATTCTCGTTCTCGCGGTTGTCTGCCTCGCCCTGGCTGCGCTTGTCTTTAAGAGGCCAGAAGGCGCTTGCCAACATGCACCCGTTGATCGTTCGCATCAACGACGTGGGACGGGCGGAAGCGATTGACTATCGCAACTTCCAATACCGCCCTCAGGAGGCGGAGAACAAGTATTACCTGACCCGCTGGGCAGAGCTTTATTTCAGCCGCAATCGCTTCACAATTGAGCGCGACCAGACGAACTCACTCTACTTCCTCAACAGCGATGTTCAGCGGGCTGTGATTGACCAGGAACGGAAGGACAACATCATCCCGACATACATCAAGGACAGCACCCTTCCGTACGTCGATGTCGAGGTGAAGGAAGTCGTCCTCGACGACCTCCGTCAGTCGCCCTACTCGGCGCGCATCGAGTTCGAAAAAGTGTTCACGAATCCGTCGGATCATACGGAACTCAAGCGCGAACGATGGACAGCCAGCGTGACCTACGTCTTCCGCGAGAACGTAAAGAACAATGAACTGGCCGTGGATCCGCTCGGATTGACCATCGTTCGGTTCCGGGCAGACCAGGCATTCAGCTAAGGAACAGTCGGCACTTCCAAAGGAGAATTGATGTCCAGACTCGCTGCCAATTCGGCTGCTTCACCCTCTCTGTCTCTAGGACGCGTGGAACGGCGAGTCCCGGCAGACGGCACGCAGAATCCGGTGAGAATTGCCTCTCGTTCTTGGGCGGACAAAGCCGCTCGAATGGATCTGCGATTGCCTCGGGCTTCTGCAGCCAAAGCACCGACGAGAACTTTGGTCCCGTGTGCGTCTGCCGTTATGTATCCCGCCTTTTGCTTGGTCACTGCTTCGGGGCCATTCCGGCGCCCGGCGGCACTGCGCCGCTCTGCTTCGGCTACGCCGCCCTTCGGGTCATGGTTCCTCCCTAAAGGGCACCCTCCAAGAAAGCGCGACTTGGCGCTTGGGAGCCGGGCCCACTCGCTTGGCTTCGCCCGGTGTGACCCAAGCAAGATCGGGAAATTCAACAAACGGAGACACCATCATGTACCAGAACAAAGTAACCCTCATCGGCTTCCTCGGCAGCGACGCAGAAGTTCGCTCCAACGACAACCGCAGCTTCACCACGCTCTCGCTGGCAACCAAGTCGCTCCTACAAGAAGAGATGGCAAGTACATCTCGCACACCGAATGGCACCGTTGCGTGGTCTTCGGCAAGCTTTCGGAGTTCGCCGGCACCCTGAAGAAGGGCGCGCATATCCAGGTCGAGGGCGAACTCCGCAGCCGCGAGTACGACAGCAAGAAGACGGACTCAAAGCAGCGCATTTGGGAGATCAAGGTCGACTCGATTCTGAAGCTTGACCGGGCCGAGAAGTCCGCGCCGGAAGATGGCGAGCAGGACGATGCTTCTAACGAGGAAGTGGCCGCTTAAGGCCCTTCCTCTTCACTCTCGGAAGCCTGGCTATCTGCTGGGCTTCCATCACTATGAGGCTCCCGCAATGAGTTTCGAATTGATCCTTCCATTTCTCCGGCCAATCGAAGGGCTGTTGCTGGATGACAGCATCAGCGAGATCATGGGTAATCCTGATTCATCCTGGTGGTGCGAGCGCGACGGCAAGATGCACCACGAAGATGCCGTTTCGTTCGATGCCGCGAAGCTGCTAACGGGCCTTGAAGTCATCGCCAATCAGCTCGGGAAAAAGCTTGATGAGGACAATCCCTCATTGCACGCGCAGCTTCCAGACGGAAGCAGGCTCGCGGCGTGGATTCCACCAATTGTGCGGCCATCTCCAGCACTCGCGATCCGGAAGTTCACCAGCCGCAGCTTCACCATCGATGACCTGATTCAGCGCGGCACGATATCACGCGCACTTGCTGAGTTCTTGGGAGAGCAGATTCCCAACGGCAAGACACTGCTAATCAGCGGTGGAACGGGGACCGGGAAGACGACTCTTCTGCGGATACTGGCGGATTTTATTCCCGACTACGAGCGCATTGTCGTCATCGAGGACACGCCTGAACTTCATATTCGGAAACCCAACATAGTTGCGGCCGGATCTCAGACGAATACCTTCAAGTCCCACGTCTCCTTCGACGACCTGTTGAAGGACGCACTCCGGTTCCGTCCCGACCGAATCATTCTCGGCGAAGTCCGGGGAGTTGAAGCACGGACTCTGCTCGATTCGTTCAACACAGGTCATTCCGGATCGCTGGCTACAATTCACGCGAACTCTGCCGAGAAAGCCCTTTGTCGCTTTGCAAATCTCGTCATGCGCGGTCACGCGCAGACGACCTTCTCCGATACCGAAGCAGAAATCGCAGAGGCCGTGGACTTCGTGGTCCATGTGGAACGTCAGCCTGGAAGGCGAACCGTTCGGGAAGTGTTGCGACTCAATGGCTACGACCGGCGCACGGAGCAGTTTAGATTTGAACCCGTTTACGGCGGTGAAACAGCTTCCATTTCTGGGGAGTTTACCCATGCGTAAGCGCCAGCAGATTGCCGAACGATTTCTGTCGGAATGGTTTGAGCCACAAGACACGTTTGCGCTACTCGTCCGTCAACCTGAAACATCGCGAACTCTGCAGCGAATCGTTCGCCTCTCAGACCTGATGAAGTCGAACTATCTGGGTTGGCTTGCCTTTGAGAATAGCCGCGGCGCCAACATCTATTTCTCAATCAATCCGCTCTCATTTGGTGCGACGAAGCGGACAAAGAGCGCAGTCGCTGCTGTCGAAGGGGCTGTATCTCGATTTGGATTCGGACGGCGACCGCAAACTAGCGCATCTCCGCGAGTCGAATACCGTGCCGCCACCCAGTGCTGTGATCCACACTTCGATGGGTAAATATCAGGTCATTTGGCGCGTCAAAGGATTCACGATTCCAGAGCAGGAAGCGATGTTGAAAGGGCTTGCTGAGAGCGTTCGGCGGCGACCGTGCATGCACCGACTGTGCGAGGGTGTTCCGCTTGCCTGGCTTCTTCAATCGAAAATACACTCCCGCTTTTCCGGTCACTTCAGAAATGCACGGCTATTCAGTCGGTCTATTCGCCGAGCGATTTCAGGTTGGAATTACCAACGGTTACAGCGGTTCAATCCACCACAATCAACCAGCCAAGGCCGCTCGGATCGCAGACCCGATCGGAGAGCGATTGGAGATGGGTAATGGCTCAGCTTCACGCCGGCATTCCCGCTCAAGAAGTCGTTCAAACGCTTGCGAATATCCGCTACGACAAGCCGAATCCTCTCTATTACGCGCATCGGACGGTGGACGTAGCGAGCGCGGTTCGATGGCTTCGTAAGGGCGTCGATGTTGAGTCTGTTATCGAAAGCCTGAAGGAGCACAATTCCGCCCTCTCAACTGACCGCGTCGCCGAGATCGCCACGACCGCTTCCAGATTTGTTGAAAGAACCCGAATTCAACACCCCAAGGAGAATTAACATGCCATTGCTCGAAATCACTCAAACCCGTCAAATCAGCGCCTCGGTCCGGCTTGATGAGGCGACTGCAACCCAGGTCGATCAATATGCCGCTTTCATTCAGGCATCTGCCGACGATGTGGTGGATAAGGCGCTCAACTATGTCTTCTCAAAGGATCGCGACTTTCAGGACTTTTTGAAGAGTCCTGAGGCGAAGCAGATCAGTTCGACGTTGCGGGTCCGGAAAGCCCCGAGCACTGAAGTGGTCGAACAGCCCGCGAAGAAGCCCAACGGGAAGGCCGTTGCCGGGGTGGAGTCCACGGAAACTGTGCGGGCATTGAAGGCATGATTCTCCATGTAAATCCGTGGCGGGAGGAAACGGTGCTTCGCACCGGAAGCATGTTGACACTCCACCCCTCCGAGGGTCGTGCAGCGGTGCCACACGGATTCGTGAAGCAGCGCCAACGGACACAAACACTTACCGGCACGGTGTATTCACCTGAAGACAGACGTATTCACGCGAATACGTGATTTGGAGGGCGAAATGTCATTACTCAGCGATGACGATATTGCGGAAGCTGCACAACGACGCGAGGTGTTCCGAGAGAGCAGCGTCTCCACTCGATTGACCCGCAAAGAGACTCGGAACCTGGATGCACTTGCAAAGAGTCGCGGCGTGCAGCGGGGTGAGCTGATACGCCAGCTTATCCGCGATGAACTTGCACGGGACGCGGGCACCTCTGCGGCCAGCACGGAGCTTACCGAGATCATGGGCATTCGTCTCATGCTGACCAACCTCTTCCGTCCCCTCGCCACCGGCCAAAAGCTCACGCCCGAAGCCTTCGACAACATGGTTGCCGAGGTCAAAAAACGCAAACGCAGCGTCGCCGAAGACGCACTGCAAGACCTGGAGCGTGCATGATGAATACGCCAAAATGGGGCCGCAAAGAGACCATCATCTTCCCGCCGCATTCGCCGATCTACACCTACGGCGCGGTCTTCTTCGCGCTGATATTGACCGGCATGTTCGTCTACCTCCGCTTCAGCAGAGGTCAGACTCCCTTGCAGCAGTTCTACACGCCGATTTACTGCGTAAAGCGCGGTGGGCGGTGCGTTCAACGGGAGCCACAAATATCAGTTGCTTTATGCCGCAGGCGTGAGCGCCGGAGCCGAACTTGCGTCCGAATCAGACGTGCAGGACGGTACGACTCTGGCCTCAGGCGGGCAAGCATATTCCGCTGGCTCTTTCTGCGGCGGCCGAAGCGCGGGGATTGGATGTTCTCTATCGCGGCCCAGAGCAGAAATACATTGATAGCCGTCTCCATACCTATCTCCAAAACGCCGTTTACGGGGGCGACCGGCTCCGTGACATCTACCAGCTTCCGCTCCTCTTCGGCTTCCTCTCGCTGCTCGCGCAGCTCCCGTTCTCCATCCGCAAGGACATTCGCCGCCGCAAGGAACTGAAGTACGGGCGTCGGCTCAAAGGCCCCGTCCTGCTCACCCCCAAGCAGTTCAACAAGACGGTAAGTGGCGACGGCATCGGCTTCGTCACCACCGAGGCCAAAGAGATGATGCGGATACCGCTGCAGGCCGAATCGCAACACATCGAACTCATGGGCGACACCGGGGCCGGCAAGACGACACTCATCATGCAAGTCCTCCGTCAGATTCAGAGCCGGGGCCATGCGGCCATCGTCTACGACCCGGCCTGCGAGTTCATCCAGAGGTTCTACGACGAGAAGCGCGAGGACATCGTACTGAATCCGTTGGACGAACGGTGCCCCTATTGGGGACCGTCCGAAGAGCTGCGCCGGAAGGCGGAAGCGAAGGCTATCGCGGCTTCGCTGTACCAGCCGACCAGCGACAAAAAGGGCGAGTTTTTTACCGAGACTCCGCAGAAGATATTTGCCCATCTCTTGACCTACGGGCCGAATCCGCAGCAGCTTGTGGAATGGCTGTCGAAGCCCGCGGAGATCGACCAGCGGGTACAGGGCACCGAGATGGAGGCCATGATCGCCAAGGGAGCGCAGCAGCAGCGCAACGGCGTTCTGGCCTCGCTTGGGTCTGGTTGCGGACAGCCTTCGTATGCTCCCAACGAAGGAACAGGCAAAGAACAAGACATGGAGCGCGACCGAATGGTCCGTCACACGGAAGGGATGGATCTTCATTACGTCCAGCCCGACCGAGCGCGAGGCGCTGAGGCCGCTGCATAGCCTTTGGATCGACCTGCTCGTCATGCGGCTGCTGACCGCGCCGCAGGACAAACAGACTCCGGTATGGTTCGTTTTGGACGAACTTGCCAGCCTGCAACGACTGCCTCAACTCCATACCGCCATCACCGAAAACCGGAAATCCAAGAACCCGCTCGTTCTCGGATTTCAGGGCAAAGCCCAGTTGGAGGTCATCTACGGACATCTGGCCGAGGTCATGCTCTCGCAGCCGGCCACCAAGATATTTCTGAAAACCACGGAGCCAAAGGCCGCCGAATGGGTGTCGAACGCCATCGGCAAGGTCGAGATCGAGCGCATGAAGGAGACGCATTTCGACGGCTCCCGTTCGGGCAGGAACTTCGCCGTAGACCGGCAGATCGAACCCTTGGTAATGGACTCTGAAATCTCCGGCTTGGAGAACCGCCATGCGTTTCTCAAGCTGGGCAACAACGTCGCCCGCTTTCACTTCGAGTACATGGATGTACCGCAGACGACACCCGCATTTCTTCCGCGCAAGGTGGAGGACGACGAACTGCCCTTCGATCCACAGACGCTCGTTCCGAAGGCGTCGGCAGCAGTCAAACCGGCTATCGACTTGGAGGCTGCGTGCCCCCATCGCCAGAGGCAAAAACAACCGCTCCGCCGATAGAGCCGCAGGCTGCCGTTGTGAAGGATGACGAAGACGAGAAGGAGCCGCACGAGCCAACGCAGCCCGAAGTCGCGGCGAGCGGCCCCGATCCCGATGGCCCGGAAGACGGCCATGAAGAGGATATTCCGGTAGCCGAGCCGCAGCCGATGCGTCTCTGAGATCGCCTCATGCTGACCATCTCCAAACCGCTCAGTTCCAGCCAGGCGCAGACCTATCACGCCAAGGAGTTCATGTCCGCCGAGCAGAACTATTGGAAGCAAGGCGACACCATCCTCGGAGAATGGCAGGGACGGATGGCCGAGCGGTACGGCCTTGCCGGAGCCATCGACGAGCAGCACTTCGCTCGCCTCAGTGAGGGCCAGAATCCCCTCACCGGCGAGCAGTTGGTGCGGCACCGCAACGGCCAGGAGTACACGACCGCCGACGGAACTACCGTGAAACCCGTCGAGCACCGCGCCGGTTGGGACGCCACATTTTCAGCGCCAAAGTCTGTTTCGCTGACCGCCCTGGTCGGCGGCGACGACCGGGTCCGCGAGGCCCACCGGCAGGCGGTGACAACCGCTCTCACGGAGCTGGAGCGGTACACCCAGGCACGGATCGGCGGCAACCACGCCGCCGAGACCACCGGGAAGTTTATCGCCGCCAAGTTCGAGCACGACACCGCGCGTCCCGTCGATGGCTATGCCGCGCCTCAGCTCCACACTCACGCCGTCATCTTCAATATGACCGAGCGAGCGGACGGCTCCACCCGCGCTGTCCAGCCGCAGAGCTACTTCGACAGCCAGCAGTTTGCGACTGCCGTCTACCAATCCGAGCTGATGTACCGGCTCTCTCAGTTGGGCTACGAAATCACGCCGGGGAGAAGCGGAGCGCCCGAGATCAAGGGCTACACGCAGGAGTATCTCGACGCCTCCAGCCCACGCAGCCAACAGATTCGCGAGTACCTCGAAAAGAGCGGATTTGCCGGGCCGGAGGCGGCGCAGATCGCCGCCCACACCACCCGCGACAAGAAGGAGATTCACACACCCTCCGAGGTACTGGCAGCCCACCGGCAGCTTGCGGCCGAGTTCGGCAATCAGGCGGATCGAGTCGTCCAAGAGGCGCGAGCGCGGGCGAACAGCTCAGGAGCAAACGCGCGTTCCGAACATCCCGGAGCGGGTTCAGGAAGCCGTCACCTTCGCCAAGAGCCGCAACTTCGAGCGCGAGGCCGTCACCGATGAACGAGACATCATGCGCGACGCCTTGCGGCGCGGCATGGGCGACCTTACTTACAGCCAGGTACGCGACAACTTCGAGCAACGGCAAGCCACCGGAGAGTTCCAGCGCGCACCCGGCCAGAAGCACGAAACCGGGCGGCAGTTCACGACCCGCGAGGCCATTGCCGAGGAGCTTGCGACCATCAAGCACATGCAGCAGGGCCAGTCCACAGTCGAGCCGATCATGCGGCAGGAGGACGCCGCCGCCCACGCCCGCACCCGCGAGTTCCTGAATCCGGCGCAGCAAAGAGCCATCGAGGAAGTGCTTACCTCCCAGGACCGAATACACGGGCTGCAGGGGTTGGCGGGCAGCGGCAAGACCACGACCCTTGAGGCCATCCGCGAGGGCGCGGAGCGGAACGGATACGCCGTCGAGGGCTTCGCTCCCACAAGTCGCGCCGCCGGCCAGCTCCGCGACGCCGGAATTCAGGCCGACACCTTGCAAGGTTTTCTGGCGCGCGGAGGCGTGGAGCGGAGCGCGGGAGACCCGAACGCCCGGCACCTTTACATGCTCGACGAATCCAGTCTCGCCAGCACCCGCCAGATGCAATCGTTTCTCGAAAAGATTGGGCCGCAGGACCGGGTTTTGCTCGTTGGCGACACCCGG
This sequence comes from uncultured Acidobacteriaceae bacterium, assembly GCA_963711525.1. Taxonomy (GTDB): domain Bacteria; phylum Acidobacteriota; class Terriglobia; order Terriglobales; family Acidobacteriaceae; genus PALSA-350. The sequence goes on from CAVQEO010000014.1 coordinate 13,214, forward strand.
CAGCACCAGGGCGTCGATGCCGGAAAACCCTTCGAGCAGATGCAGGAAGCCGGAATGCGGACATCGCAGCTCGACCAGATCGTGCGCCAGAAAGACCCGGAACTGCTACGCGCCGTCGAACATCTTTCTCGCAACGAGACGGCGACCGGCATTCAGCTTCTTCAGCAGCAGGGCCGCATTACCGAGATTCCCGACCGCCAGCAACGCATCGAGGCCATCGCGAGGGATTATGTCGCGCGCCCGGAGAACACGCTGGTTGTCTCGCCCGACAACGCCAGCCGCCGCGACATCAACGATGCCATCCGCGCCGAGTTGCAGAGCAGCGGCGCTCTATCCAAAGAGAATCACCCGATGACCGTTCTTACGCAGCGATCGGAGCTGACCAGCGCCGACCGCAATTGGGCCGCGCTCTACCAGCCCGCCGACGTTCTCTACTACACGCGAGGCAGCAAGGAACTTGGCATTGAGCGCGGCACCTACGCCACCGTCGTCTCCACAGACCCCAAGGCGAACCAGCTCACGGTCGAACGGGAGGACGGCCAGCACGTCACCTATGATCCCAAGCGGCTGCATGGCATCGCCGCCTACCGAGAAATCGTCCGAGACTTTGCCGAGGGCGACCGGCTCCAGTTCACCGTGAGCAAGCCCGATATGGACATCAAGAACCGCGATCTGGGAACCATGGAACGAATCGACGGCACCAACATGACCGTTCGTATGGATGGCGACAAGGCCCGGACTCTGACATTCGACGCCTCCGAGATGCGCCACTTCGACCACGGCTACGCCGTCACGTCGCACAGCTCGCAGGGACTCACCACGGATCGTGTCCTCGTCAACATGGACACCACCGCGCACCCCGAACTCATCAACACCCGCTTCGCCTATGTGTCTGTCTCTCGCGCGTCCCAAGACGCGCGAATCTACACGAACGACGCATCAACCCTCGCCGAACGCCTCAGCACCGACATCAGCAAAACCTCCGCTGTCGAGGTCGCAAGGCCGAACAGCGAAACGCAAGCTCACCCACCCCAACCCAAGGAGCACACCATGACGAACACCAACGAACTGACCCCCGAAGAGCAAAGACGGCAGTTCCAACAGGAAGCTCACGATCCTGCAACCGACAAGGCGCAGTCGCCCACTGAAATCGACCAGCGGCACTATGCGCCGCTCCATATTGCGCTGCCGAACGAAGTGCCCAGGTTACGAGTGGAAGCGGGAGACCGGCGACATCCAGAGCTACCAGCACAACCAGACTGCCGGTTGGTTGCACATCGACCCGCAAGGGCAGTTCTACGACCGCCATGCCCAGCCGATACGAAGGAACACGCTTTGGAACATGCTGGGCATCTTACGCTTGCGGTCAACGAAATCTCTCAAGCTCAATCCCTCACTAAAGGCACCGTCGGCACCGACAGGGATTGAGCTTGTGATTCAGCGGCGCGCCCAACCGCTCGAATGTCAGTTAGTAGAGAACAGCCGACTCATGGATTTCCGGATAGATGCATGTCAAGTTTTGTCGCAAAAAAACTTGACAATATGGCGCAGGTGGGACAGAGTAAAGGAGATGCCGAAGGCCCCAAAACCCGCAGCACCGCCAGCTCCATCCGCCTGCAGATTGAACGCGGTGGCGAGAAGTTGTGGCGCCACAATGACTTCCGGGATCAGCCTTTTCCCGCCGTTGCCCAGACGCTCTCACGCCTGACCCGCAACGGCACATTGGAGCGGTTGAGCAAAGGTGTCTACTATCGCCTCGCTCAACTGCCTTCGGGCCGAGCCGTCCCAGCCCCACGGCAATCAAGAAACTGGCAGAGAGAACCAAGACGATCTTCCCATCCGGCACCGCTGCCGCCAATCTACTAGGTTTCAGCACACAAACACCGCGGCGAAGCGAGTTGGCAACAAGCTCACTCAGTCTCCCCAGGAAACTCATCGGCGCCGAGACCCGCGTTCATGCACGGAGGCCGGAAGCATGGAAGAGCCTGTCTGAGACAGAAGCAGCCCTCCTCGATTTTTTACGCAAGGGCGGCAACACAAGCGAACTGTCTGCCGAACGCACCATTCAGAAGACGTTGGCCCTACTGGCAACGGATCGTCACCTTGAACGACTGCTCA
>CAVQEO010000015.1:0-143987 GCA_963711525.1 uncultured Acidobacteriaceae bacterium
ATTTGGCACTGTTGAGATCGAACAATTGCTTGACTCGCTTGACTAAAGAAAAGAAGGCGTCGGACAGGGAATCCGCCAGAATCTTTAGAGGGACACCTCATAAAGGGAAATGGTCTGCATGGTTGTTAGTCGCTAACCATTGCGGAGCCGGCGAGTCGACGCACTTTGACGTCCCGCATCGGCGGTTGACCAAAGAAGCGCTTGTACTCGCGGTTGAACTGACTCGCGCTCTCATAGCCGACTTCGAACGCCGCGCTCGCGGCATCGATCCCTTCAACGAGCATTCGTTCTCGCGCGGCAACCAATCGAAGCTGTTTCTGGTATTGAAGTGGGGTCATCGCCGTCAACGCGCGAAAATGATGATGCAGGGTTGACACTCCCATGCGTGCAACTTCCGCGAGTTTGTCTACGCGCAAAGGTTTCGTGTAATTGGCCCTAAGCCAAGCGATCGCCCTCGCCGTTCTGTGACTCTGATCGCCCAGCGTGGCGATCGCGCGCAGCCGCTCTCCGTGAGGTCCTCGAAGTAAGCGATACACGATCTCACGCTGGATCAGGTTGCTAAGGAACGGTATGTCTTCTGGAGCGTCAAGAAGGTCCATAAGCCGACAAAAGGGCTTCAGCAGATCGACGGTCGTTTTCCCAATCGTGATGCCACGAGCTGGGGATGAACCGTCAGGTGCATGGAACTCCTCCTGGCTGAGAATTTCCCGGACTACTGCCATATCGAGTTTTAGCAGCAACGAGCGCAAGGGCGCGTCCTGGCTTGCTGCCACGATTTGGCTGATGACTGGCACATCGACGGAGCTCAGGACGAATGTAGATTCGTCGCATCGGTAAGTCGTTCCTGCAAGGGTTATGCGCTTTCGCCCTTGAACGAAGACGCTGAGGCTGGGCTCACACATTGCGGGATAGCAAGGACTCGGTGCAGTTCGGCGGTACAGGGTGAGACCTAATATCGCAGTTGCATGGGCTCCTACCTTCAGAGTGTGGGCGGCAATCTTGAGACGGAGTTCTTCCCTCAACTCAGCTAGGCGTGGAGACTGCTCTTTGCTTGTAATCTTCTGATTTCCCGCACGTACCACGAAGTGCTCCTTTGTGAATCAAGAATAGCGCTGAATGATGACGAGATCTGCACGAAATCGTATGCAGCGACAGGAATAGGCAATGAATCGGAAGGATCAGGATACCGGTTCCACGACGCTCGACCTTAGCCTTGGAGATGAGAGAAACACCCCAAAGGAGAAACAATGCAGAAGCGCAAACTTGGAAATAGCGGCCTGGAAGTTTCGGCTCTCGGCCTCGGCTGCATGGGAATGAGCGAGTATTACGGCGAAGCGGCGAATGAGGCGGAATCGATCGCCACGATCCACCGCGCACTTGATCTCGGTATCAACTTCTTCGACACCGCGGAGGTATATGGCCCTTACGTCAACGAGGAACTCCTCGGTCGGGCGCTCAAAGGGCGCCGGGACAATGCCATTGTCGCGACGAAATTTGGTATAGATCTTTCGAGGGCCGCGGCCGGCGGAACCAATAGTCGGCCCGAACACATCCGTGAGGTCGCCGACGCATCGCTTCTGCGGCTCGGCATCGATCACATCGATCTGTTCTACCAGCATCGGGTAGACCGGGCCGTGCCGATGGAGGATGTCGCCGGGACCGTCGGCGATCTCGTGCGTGAAGGCAAAGTACGCTTCTTCGGTCTGTCCGAAGCGAGCGTTGAAAACATTCGCCGAGCCCATGCCGTCCATCCCGTCAGTGCGCTGCAGAGCGAATATTCGCTGTGGGAGCGCGATCTGGAGAGCGAGATAATTCCCGTGTTACAGGAACTCGGGATCGGTCTTGTTCCCTTCTGCCCGCTTGGCCGGGGGTTCTTGACGGGTAGTGTCAGGCGTGCGGAGAAATATACAGCGAAGGACCACCGCCAATTCGATCCCCGTTTCCATGGCGAGAATTTCGAGGCCAATCGGAAAGCGGTTGAGATCGTGCGGAACATCGCCGAGGCCATCGGCGCCAAGCCAAGCAAGGTGGCCCTCGCATGGCTGTTGGGCAAAGGCGATTTCATCGTGCCGATTCCCGGTACGAAACGCCGCGTCTACCTTGAGGAGGATACCGGCGCCGTGGATCTCAAACTCAGCGACGACGACGTGGCTAGCCTGGAAGCCGCATTACGCCCTGAAGCCGTGTCCGGATCGCGCTACAACGAGAAAATCATGGCGGGGGTTGATCGCTGAGGGCAGGGTTACTGTCGCCGAACCATTTGGAGGTAATGGAGACTGTTTTCCTGCGTAAATGGGTCACAAGGATTTCCTTGTGACCCACACCTATACCGGCAGAGAGACTACTAGGAGGTCGATGACGCAGCGTCCGCGGCGCCTGCGGTTTCGTTTCCAGTCGGCCAGTGTCCAGCGAACTCTCATTGGCCCCGAAAGGCCAACTGTCGACAACACGGCTTAGCGCTCATTGGATCGTTGTGGACGATTGAAAGGCGAGGGCCCGCGCAACCATACGAATTTGTCGAGAGTATTGCGCTCAAGCCATTTTCTTGGCACTCGCCAGATTCTGCCGTGCGACAGGCTTATTCGTCGACGCGCGACTCTTCTCCTTGATGGATTGGGACGACTTCTTCCATGCCAGCTTGACCGAGGCCGCGAGCTGCTCCTGTCTTGCCTTGCAGAAGGGAGCATAGTGTCGCTCGGTAATCTTCACGCTTGAGTGACCCAACAGCAGAGATACCTGATCGAGAGGAACGCCAGCCAACAGTAACTCGATTGCAAAGGTGTCGCGGAACATATGGGGATGGCAGCGCTTTGCAGTTCCATCTGGTTTCTGAATCTTCGCCAGCTTGAAGAGCTTCCAATAGGACCGCTGAAACGCTTTCGCTGCACTGCGCGGATCGCCATTGCCCGACCAGAAGAAGTAACTGGGATGCGAGTTAGGTAAGGCCCGCAGAGCATCGCCGACTTCGTTCGGGATGACGACGTTGACAGGCACGCCGGTCTTGGCGCGATAGAGGAAGATCTGATCGTCGCCATTCTCACTCTTCGAGAGCCGCTCCAGTTCCAGCGATGTGGCATCGAGGATAGCGAGTCCCGACCAGCGCATCAGCAGCGTCAGCGCGCGGAGTCGCTGACCGCGATGCTGATTGTCGTTGCCACCCCCGTATTCGTATTTCTCTGTGGCAGCGACGATCTGCTCGAATTCTTTAGGTAGGAAGTAATCGGTAGGCACGACATCCGGCGTCTTCGGCTTCTTGAGTGCATCCATCGGATTCTTGCGCCGCAGATCGTTCGCCACGCAGAAGGCGAAGAAGGAATGCATCCGCTCATGCTTGCGGTGCGTGGTCACGTCGCCGTTGTTCCATGTGGAGCGGAACTCAGTCAGATCGACGGGCACAATCTGATCGATATGGACGAACTTGCGAGCTTCACAGAAGGGAAGGAACTGGCGCTCGAAAAGAGTCCGCGACTTCTTGCGGGACGAGTGCTCCAGGCCACGAGCTTCTTCGTCTTCAAGGAACATACGAATAGCATCCTTAACAGTTGCACGACGGGGCTGCGCCTGATCCACGCGAGTGGGATCGGCCTCAGCTTCCTTCTTGCGGGCGTTTCGTTCCGCTTGCTCCCAGCTTCGAGTGCCGGCAGACTCGCGGATGGCTTCTCCATTGGGCAGGACGCCCCGCAGCCATTTGGGGCAGCGGCAACGCCGCCATTGAGTGTCGTCTGCGTGGCCGCAATCGGCGGCGTGACGGGTATAGATATGGAGCATCGGAATCAACCTCCCATAAGAAGGTTAACTCTGGTGGCGGTACAAAGTTGGTACAGTTCGCCTGCACCGTCCGCAAGTCTATGATTTATAAGTAAATAAAGTGGTGGCCAGAGACGGGATCGAACCGCCGACGCCGGCCTTTTCAGGGCCGCGCTCTACCACTGAGCTATCTGGCCTCGGAGAATCCAAGGAGCTGCTTTCGCTTTACGTTGTTTCTGAGTCTGCAGCTTCAGGCGGAGGGCCCGGCCAGGTCAGCAACTGCGCACAAGCAACAAACGTAAGTATAGCAATCACTCCTCTGTGCGCAAACTTCGCGCCATAATTCCTCAGCTACGCCCATGCGCGCTCTGCATGCCGCACCCGGCTCGGCCGCGAACAGGCTTCGGGAGCAGGCGCATCGCTGCTCGGGGCCAGCGAAAAGCGAAGCAGCCGTTCGAGCTGGAACGGCGGTTCCCCACTTTCGAAAATGCACTTTAGGCCGTATTGGCTCTGCCGTGAAAGCCACGTTTCGGACCGCGGCCTCCTGCGATGGATTCGCGCTTGTTTCATATCGCGCATTTACACTGCAGAGGCAGCGCATGCGCATTGTTCTCTCCAGCTTCGGGTCGCTTGGCGATATCCATCCACTGATAGCTCTGGCGCTCGAGTTGCGGGGGCGGGGCCACGTCCCGGTGCTAGCGGTTCCCGAGCTCTTTCGTTCCAAGATCGTTTCCCTGGGCTTGGAATTTGCTCCCGTCGGCCCCATCCTCGATCCGGAAGACAACCAGCTGGTGGCCATGTTGATGGACATTCGCAAGGGAACAGAGCGCACCCTGCGCGAAATACTGTTTCCCGCCATCCGCCAGAGCTACCGGGAGTTGCTGGCGGTGGTCGAGGCCAAGGGCGGGGCTGATCTGCTGCTTGCCGGCGAGCTGGTCTACCAGGCCCCGATGGTGGCCGAGGTTACCAGGATTCCGTGGGCGTCCCATGTGCTTGCTCCGCTGTCCTTTTTTTCCCGCTACGATGCGCCCGTGCTGCCGCCTTATCCCATGCTGGCGCGTCTGCAACCGGCGCTGCCCGGCATGGGCAGGGTGATTGCCCGGTTCGCGCGCTGGGTAACGCGCAGCTGGCCCGAGCCGATTTATCAGCTGCGTGCCGAGCTTGGCCTGGGTCGTGGCCCCGATCCCATCTTCGAGGCCAAACACTCTCCCTACCTGGTGCTAGCTATGTTTTCGCCCTTGCTGGGCGAGCCGCAACCGGACTGGCCCGCTTCCACCAAGGTGACCGGCTTTGTGTTTTACGATGGCGACGCGGGTCAGCGTGATCTGCCCCCGGCGGTGGAGAGTTTCCTGCAACAGGGGCCGCCGCCGCTGGTGTTTACCCTGGGCTCGGCAGCGGTGCTGGACGCAGGCGACTTTTACCGGCAGAGCGCGCTGGCTGCCCAATTGACCGGCCAGCGTGCTCTGCTCCTGGTGGGAAGCGACCCGCGCAATATTCCCCAGGACACTGCGCAGAACGTTTGCGTAGCCAACTATGCGCCCTATTCCAAGCTCTTTCCCCGAGCCTCGGTCATCATCCACCAGGGCGGTGTGGGCACAACCGCGCAGGCGCTGGTCTCGGGCAAACCTATGCTGGTCATGCCCTACAGTCACGATCAGCCGGACAATGCTCGCCGGGTCCGCCGCCTCGGCGTGGCCCGTGTGATCCGGCGGCAGCGTTATACGGCGGAACTTGCTGCTCGCAAGATCGCCCTGCTGTTGGAGAAGACCACGATGCGGCGGCGAGCGGCCAGGATCGGAGAGCAGTTGCGCCGCGAAGATGGAGTGAAAGCTGCTTGTGATGCGCTCGAAGCCCTGGGTAAAGGCCGTCGGCAAAATATTGTATAAAGCAGGATGAAAGACCCGACATGGGCTGAGGGTAAACTCACCAAGGTATGTCTGAAGATATTGCGCTGCGGCTTCTCGCCGGCGCCCTGCCACAGCTCGAAGCCGCATTTCGCGATTTGCCCTCGGGACCCGCGCAAGCGGCGCCCGCAATCGACGCCATGGCTGCGGTGCTGCGCCAGGTGGCTGAAAGAATGGGGGACAACTACCCCTACTTTCATCCTCTTTATGCCGGGCAGATGCTCAAGCCTCCGCATCCACTGGCCCGCGCCGCCTATGCGCTCGCCATGATCATCAATCCCAACAACCATGCGCTCGATGGCGGCCGCGCCAGCTCGCGTATGGAGGTGGAGGCGGTTCGCGAGATCGCCCACATGTTTGGTTGGACCGATTATCTGGGGCATCTCACCAGCGGCGGAACCTTCGCCAACCTCGAGGGACTCTGGATCGCCGGCCAGCTTGCCCCCGGCAAGCGCATTGTCGCTTCACAACAGGCGCACTATACGCATGGCAGAATCAGCGCCGTCCTCGGCTTGCCCTTCAGCAGTGTGGCCACTGACCGTGCCGGCCGCATGGACATGGCCGCGCTCGAGTCCACACTCCGCGAGGGCAACGTCGGCACGGTCGTGGTGACGCTGGGCACAACCGCTACCGGAGCCGTCGATCCGCTATATAAAGTGCTCGCTCTGCGTAGTGATTATCCGTTCCGAATTCACCTCGATGCGGCCTACGGCGGATATTTCAAGCTCGTCTCCGCACTCGGCGAGGAGGCCACGCGTGCCTTTGCTTGTGTGGCGCAGGCCGACTCGATTGTGGTCGACCCTCACAAGCACGGGCTGCAACCGTATGGCTGTGGCTGCATCCTTTTTCGCGATCCCACCGTCGGCCGTTTTTATAAACATGATTCTCCTTACACCTATTTCACTTCGGATGATTTGCATCTGGGCGAGATCAGCCTGGAGTGTTCGCGCGCCGGCGCTTCAGCCGTAGCGTTGTGGGCAACGCAGCAGTTGCTACCGCTCATCTCAGACGGTGAGTTCGCCAACAGCCTGCGTTGTAGTCGCCAGGCGGCGGTGCTCTTGCATGAGAAAATCTGCGCTGATGACCGGTTCCTTTCTCCCTTCCCACCCGAGCTCGACATTGTGGTATGGACGGTGCGCGCCCGCACTATCGAAGAATCGTCACGTCTGGCGCAACAAGTCTTCGCCGCCGCCGCGCGCCAGGATCTTCATCTCGCGCTCGCCCAACTACCTAGCAGATTTTTCCCTTCCGGTTCGTGGGCCGACCTTGACCAGCAAAGCAGCGTTACCTGCCTCCGTTCCGTGCTCATGAAGCCGGAACACCTGGATTGGCTCGATGAGATCTGGAGCAGATTGAGCCATGTCACGGATGAAGTGAACGGGTAAAGTGCCGGCGATATCTCCCACCGGCTGAAAAAATCGGCGCGCGAGTGTTCACCACCTCAACAGAAAAATGTTTAAAACGTGCTCCCACAGAAGCACTAGATCGCTCGACGGAAGTATCAGTCCGATTCGTGATAAAAGCCACCCGGCCGATGGTTAGAATAAGAGTACTGCAGCCAACAGGAAAATTCGTCGCAATTGACGGGCAAGAGCTCGCGAAGGGCACGCGCGGTACGCGTGTGGCTGGAGCATCACCGGCGGTGCCGGCTAACAGGAGATAAGCAGGATGCACTTTTCGAACCAGCAACGCGATTTTTCTTCGATGTCCCTCTCCGAACAAAGGGGCATAGTTGCGTACTTCTCGATGGAAATCGCCATCGCGCCCGATATGCCTACCTATAGTGGCGGATTGGGCGTGCTGGCCGGAGACACCATGCGGTCCGCAGCCGATCTGGGGCTGGGGCTATGCGCCGTAACGCTGCTTCATCGCAAGGGATACTTCCAGCAACATCTCGATGCAAACGGAATTCAGACCGCTGAGGACCAACCCTGGCCACTGGAAAAATTTCTCGTGCTCGAAAATGCCGTGGTCGAGGTAACTATAGAGGATCGCCCGGTGATGGTCCGCGCATGGCGCTACGATCTCGAGGGAGTTACCGGGCACACCATCCCGATCTACCTGCTGGACACAGATTTGCCGCAGAATGACACACGCGATCGAAACCTCACGGATCATCTCTATGGTGGCGACACGGATTATCGGCTGCGCCAGGAGGCCGTCCTGGGAATCGGTGGTGTGCGCATTCTTGAGGCCCTGAATTACGACGTGAATGTGTACCACATGAATGAAGGGCATGCGGCGCTATTGACCGTCGGCTTGATGGAACTACAGTTGGGCGGTGACATGAGCCGCGTGATTGAGGAGCGGGATACGCAGGCAGTGCGCAGCCGTTGTGTATTTACCACCCACACTCCGGTGCCGGCTGGACATGACCGCTTTACCATCGATCAGACCTACAGGATTCTTGGCCCGGAAGTCGCAAACCTGCTGGAGCGCATGGGTGGCTGCCACGACGGGATGCTCAACATGACGTATGTGGCGCTTGCTTCATCGCGCTTTGTCAACGGCGTCGCCATGCAGCATGGCAAGATCTCCCGCGAGATGTTTCCAGACTACTCGATCGATGCCATCACCAACGGGGTGCACGCGGCCACCTGGACCTCTGCCCCGATTCAGGCGGTCTTCGATCGCAACATTCCGCGCTGGCGCAAAGACAATTTCCAGTTTCGCTACGCGATCGACATTCCACTGCGTGAGATCGAGAAGGCGCACGCACAGTCCAAGCGCAACCTCATCGACGCGGTCGCGGAGAGGACCGGCATTTCCCTGCGCAGCAACGTTTTCACCATCGGCTTTGCCCGCCGCGTGGCCACCTACAAACGAGCCGACCTGCTCTTATCGGATCCCGAGCGCCTGGTGCGTTGTGCGGAGAAGTTCCGCGGCATGCAGATTCTCTTCAGCGGCAAGGCTCATCCCCACGACGAACCAGGCCAGAAGCTTATCCGGCAAATTTTTGACGTTGCTGCCAAGTTGGAGACGGACGCACTCAAAATCGTTTACCTGGAAAACTATGAATGGAAGCTCGCGTCGATGCTCACCGCAGGGGTTGATCTGTGGCTGAATACGCCGCGCCGCCCATTCGAGGCATCGGGCACCAGCGGGATGAAGGCAGCCCTCAACGGCGTCCCCAGCCTCAGCGTTCTTGATGGTTGGTGGGTCGAGGGCTGGATTGAAGGGGTTACCGGCTGGGCTATTCCCGACAGCGACTCTCAGGAAAATGAGGTCACGAGTCTTTACAACCGGCTGGAGTCGACCATTCTTCCCCTCTACTATGGAGATCCGGAGCAATGGCGCGCCGTCATGCGTTCCACCATCGCGCTCAACGGCTCATTCTTCAACACCCATCGCATGCTCCAGGAGTACATCTCGAACGCCTACTACCCTGACAAGGGCGCCGTCGTTTCCAACGTCACCCTGGAGCCCGCTCTGGCCAAATAAAGATTTCGTCATGACGTTTTGACCAGCTCAAAAGACTCATCGGAGCCGGACAGGCTTTGCTTGTCCGGCTCTTCCTTTGCTGCGGCGTAAACCGGCCCTTCCGATCTCCTGTGGAGGTTGGTGGTGCTGCTACGTTTCATGCGCCTTTCCTTAATGAGAGGCGCACACGTGGACCCATCGAGGTGCCGCGTGGCAGGAGATCGGGACAGGTTATGAATCAAATTGCCTGAGTAAAACATCCCAGACAGTACGTGTTGGATGTTCATAGGGGAGAGGCCGGATTCACCGGCCCGTCCTGCCAAATCCGGGTTTCCTGTGTAACTTGCTGGCGTTGGCGCACTTCATGCGGCTTTCCTTACGAGAGGCGCACACGCGGATGTTGGTGGCGCCCCGTGTAGGAAAGCCGGAGAAGAGCAACGTGACTGCCGATTTGATCGTACAAAACGTATAATTTAATTGCGGCTGTAAATTTGCTTTAAACCCCATGCCCCGCAGAGGGTACAGCAAAAGCCTCGGTTCCGTAAAAGACGCTCGCAAACTTTCGTCAATTCTTCCGCTTGAGCCTGGCTGGCTCGTCTATGGCGGAGTACCCTCTCCCCGGGGTCGTTGAGGCTCTCGGAGAGAACGTCCCTAGGAGTGAGCTAGCAAATGTGGATTGTTCGTCTTGCGCTACGGCGTCCCTACACCTTCGCCGTCTTCGCGCTTTTATTGCTGATCATTGGCCCGCTTTCCATTCTCAACACGCCGGTCGACATCTTCCCGAATATTGATATTCCTGTCGTCAGCATCGTTTGGCAATATCAAGGCCTCTCCGCCGTCGATATGGCCAGCCGCATCGTCACTCTGACTGAACGCACCTTAACCACCACGGTCGACAATATCGACCATATTGAGTCGCAATCGCTGGTGGGCGTTGCGGTGGTGAAGGTCTACTTCCAGCCCCACGTAACCATTGCCACCGCCATTGCGCAGATCACGGCCGTGTCACAAACCCAGTTGCGCCAGCTGCCAGCAGGGACCACCCCTCCCTTGATCATCACTTACACGGCATCGAGCGTTCCGATTCTTCAACTCGGTCTCTCTGGTCAGGGCCTTTCCGAACAACAGCTCAACGACTACGGCCTGAACTTCATCCGCACGCAGTTTGCCACCATTGAGGGTGCTGAAAGCCCCTATCCCTACGGCGGCAAGCAGCGACAGATACAGGTAGATCTCGATCTCAAGGCACTTCAGTCCCGAGGACTTTCCCCCAACGATGTAGTCAACGCTATCGGCGTGCAAAATCTGATTTTGCCTTCCGGAACTGTGAAGGTGGGTTCGTTGGAATATCAGCTGGCAACCAACAGCGCGCCCACCACAATCGCAGGGCTGAACGATCTTCCCATCAAGAGCGTGAATGGAGCCATCGTCTACATACACGACGTCGCTCATGTGCGTGACGGTTTCCCACCGCAAACCAACATTGTCCGCGTCGATGGCCAGCGCGCCAGCCTGATGAGCGTGCTGAAGAACGGCAACGTCTCGACCCTGGACGTCATCTCCAGGATCCGGCAGATGTTGCCCACGATCGAGCAGCAACTGCCGCCGCAACTGCGCATCACGCCATTAGCTGATCAATCGATCTTTGTGCGCGGCGCCATTAACGGCGTAGTGCGCGAGGGCATCATTGCCGGTTGTCTCACCGGCATCATGATCCTGGTCTTTCTAGGCAGCTGGCGCAGTACCCTCATCATCGCGGTTTCCATTCCTCTTTCCATCCTCGTCTCCCTGATCGTGCTGGGGACGCTGGGCGAGACCATCAACATCATGACCCTTGGTGGCCTGGCGCTGGCCGTTGGCATCCTGGTCGATGACGCCACGGTAGAGATCGAGAACATCAATCGCAATCTCGAAGAAGGAAAGGAAGTGGAGCAGGCGATCCTTGATGGCGCCGCGCAGATTGCCATTCCCGCGTTTGTCTCCACCTTGTCCATTTGCATCGTCTTTGTGCCCATGTTCTTCATGGGCGGCGTGGCCAAGTACCTGTTTGTGCCTTTGGCTGAAGCCGTCATCTTCGCCATGCTGGCTTCTTATTTTCTTTCCCGCACCGTGGTGCCGACCATGGCCAAGTACCTTCTCCATGAGCATGACCCGGCCGCCGAAAAGCAGAAGCACCAGAGCCGCAATCCCCTGGTTCGAGCCCAATTGGCCTTCGAGCACAGATTTGAGCAGCTGCGCATTTTCTATTTCCGCGTATTGCAGCTCGCCATCGCCCACAGCACGGTTTTTCTTATCCTCTTCTTCGCTTTTTCTATCGGCTCGTTTGCCCTGCTATACCCGTGGTTGGGCCAGGATTTCTTTCCTTCGGTAGACTCCGGCCAGTTTAAGCTTCACGTACGTGCACAAACCGGTACGCGCATCGAAGACACGGCTCTCCTGTGCGATCGAATCGACAAAGCCATTCGCCGGCAGATTCCCAAGAGCGAACTCGTCAGTATCATCGACAATATCGGGATCCCCTATTCCGGTTTAAATCTCTCTTACACCAGCACCGGTGTGGTGAGCGCTGCGGACGCCGATATCACCGTGGCCTTGGCCGAAAAACACCATCCCACCGATGGCTATGTGCAGGATCTGCGCGCCAAGCTGGCAGTCGAGTTCCCAGGCGTTGTCTTTTACACCTTGCCGGTGGATATGGTGACCCAGATTCTCAATTTCGGATTGCCCGCCCCCATCGATATCCAGGTCATTGGGCAAAATCTGCAGGGTAATCGCGTCTTCATCGACAGCCTGCTGAAGGATATAAGTTATGTGCCCGGGACCGCGGACCTGCACATCCAACAGCCTTTCAACAATCCGCATTTTCTCATCGATGTCAACCGTTCCAAAGCGCAGGACATGGGATTTTCGCAACGGGATGTAGCCGGCAGCCTGCTCGCTGCGACCAGCGGCAGCTTTCAGACCGCCCCGACCTTCTGGCTCGATCCAAGGAACGGTGTCAGTTACAACATCAACGCGCAATCTCCACAATATGATTTGCAGTCGCTCATCGATCTCGAAAATGTCCCGCTGACCACCACTAGCGCAGCCGCCTCGGTCACCCCCAACCCTCGTCTTTCGGTAGGTTCCTCGAGCCTCACTCCGATAGGGACGGGTGCCTCGCCCTCGACCGCGGCGGGTGTGCAGCCGATCCAGATTATAGGCAATGTGGCCACCTTCGTACGCGGAGACGAGCCGGCCACCATCAGCCATTACAACATCGCTCCGGTCCTCGATATTTACGGCAATGTGGTCAATAGTGACCTGCGCAGCGTGTCAGACAAGATCTCTTCCATCATCGAACAGCATCGCAAAGAGCTGCCCCGTGGTTCGCAGATAGTGTTGCGTGGCCAGGTGCAGACGATGAACTCGTCATTCATTGGCCTGACCAGCGGTCTGGCCTTTTCTATCCTGCTGGTTTACCTGCTCATCGTCGTGAATTTCCAGTCGTGGCTCGATCCTTTTATGATCATCGCCGCCCTGCCGGCTGCCTTGAGCGGCATCGTGTGGATGTTGTTTATCACCGGAACGCATATCAGCGTTCCCGCGCTGACCGGTTCCATCATGACCATGGGCGTAGCCACCGCCAATTCCATTCTGGTCATCAGCTTTGCCCGCGAGCAGATGGAAGAAAACGCAGGAGACGCCCATTCCGCCGCGCTGAATGCGGGGTACACCCGCTTCCGTCCGGTGCTGATGACCGCGCTGGCCATGATCATTGGCATGGTGCCAATGGCGCTGGGTCTGGGTGACGGCGGGGAACAAAATGCGCCGCTGGGTCGTTCGGTCATTGGCGGCTTGTTGTTCGCAACCTTGGCCACTCTGTTCTTTGTGCCGACATTATTTAGCGTGGTCCATGGCTGGCTTGGCAGGCGCGGTAAGGTCGCCGCGCAGGGCGCAGGCGCGACAGATCTGGAAGATTAGAAGCAACATCGGAGAGAGAGAGCGTAGAGATGAATCAGGAAAAAAGAGACGAACGGCCGCAACCGGTAGGGGAGGGGCACGCCGGTCCCCCCGACGCCCCGCCCCTATCGGGCCGCGTCGCCGCGATCATGATCGTGGTTCTCCTGTTGCTGGCCGTCCTGTTAGCGGTCGGCGGGATCGTGCCCCGGGTGCGCGCTCGCACCGAGCTGAAAAACCAGACCGATTCGCTCGCGGCCCCCACTGTAACCACAAACTCACCCCAGCAGGGCAAGATCGGACAGGAAATCATTTTGCCCGGCAATGCCTATGCCTACAGCGATGCGTCGCTTTTTGCCCGCACCGACGGCTATCTCAGCAAGTGGTACTTCGACATTGGCGCACACGTCCGCCAGGGGCAGTTGCTGGCGGTGATCAGCTCCCCGGAAGTGGACAAGCAGTTGCTTCAGGCGCGCGCAGATCTGACCACGGCGGAAAGCACCGCCGGCCTGGCCAAGATCAACTCCAGCCGCTACCAGGGGCTGCTCACGCAAAACGCCGTTTCCAAACAAGACACTGACACCTTCGTCACCCAGGAAGCATCCACCAACTCGGCGGTCAAGTCCGCGCAAGCGAATGTTCAGCGCCTGGAGGATCTGCAATCCTTCGAAAAGATCTACGCGCCCTTCACCGGAGTAGTGACTGCCCGCAACGTCGATGTCGGGCAGCTGATCAATGCCGGCGCCGGTACCCAAATGTTTCGTGTCTCCGCCATCAACGTCCTGCGTGTTTACGTCAATGTTCCGCAGATTTATTCCCAGTCAGCGGTTCCCGGCACCACGGCCCAGCTCACCCTCTCCGAATTTCCTGGGCAGACATTTACCGGCAAGCTGGTGCGCACCGCCCGTGCTATCGATCCTGCGTCGCGCACGCTGCTGGTCGAATTCGACGTCGACAACCGGGATGGCAAGCTTCTGCCGGGCGCCTATACTGAAGTGCACTTGAACGTGCATGCGGGTGTTGCACCACTGATTATCCCCGTTTCCGCGCTTATCTTCCGCGGCCAGGGATTGCAGGTGGGCACGGTGGTGAAGGGATCCAATGGAGATCAGGCCAAGCTGGTTCAGGTAAAGCTTGGTCAGGATGATGGATCGACGGTGCAGGTTATCAGCGGGCTCAGCGCTGACTCGCAAGTGATCCCGAACCCGCCGGATTCCTTGATCGATGGCGAACCGGTGCGTGTGGTTCACCCGAGCAAAGACGGGGGCGCGCAGGAATGAAGCCCGTTCCTACCCATTCCAGTCCTACCCGTTTGAGCCGGATTTTACGCGTGGGGGCGCTCTCCTGTGCCGCGCTGGCGATGATGCTTTCCGGTTGCACCGTTGGCCCCAACTACCATCGGCCCGATGCCCCTACCGCGCCGGCATTCAAGGAGACCGTGCCTGTGCCTGTCCCTCCTCCCAACCCGCCGGGCGGAGGATGGAAGCAGGTGAACCCAAACGATAGCGCGCTCCGCCCCAATTGGTGGCAGATTTATCAAGACCCGCAACTCGATAAGCTCGAGCAACAGGTCGCGGTGTCGAACCAGACGCTCAAAGCCTCCTATGAGCAGTACATGCAGGCCCGGGCGGCCGTCCAGTTTTATCGTTCGCAGTACTTTCCCACGATATCGGCCGGCCCCTCAGCCACACGTGAGCGGCAGTCGAGCAATCGTCCGTTATATGTTCCCGGAAGCAAGAGCAACTACAACGATCTGTTTCTTCAGGGTGAGGTCACCTGGGAACCGGACTTGTGGGGCAACATCCGCAGAGCCGTGGAATCACAGAAGGCTACTGTTCAGGCGACAGCGGCAGACTTGGCAAACGTCGATTTGAGCCTCCGCTCGGAGCTGGCGACCGATTACTTTGAAATGCGTGGCTTGGACACCCAGCAGCGCCTGCTCGACAACACCGTGGTGCAATATGAGCAGTACCTGGAACTGACCCAGGCACGGTTCAAGGGCGGCGTGGCCACGGAGTCCGACGTTGCCCTCGCGCAGACACAGTTAGACCAGACCCGCGCCCAGGCCATCGATGTAGGCGTTGCGCGAGCCCAATTCGAACATGCGATCGCGACCCTCACCGGTGTCCCCGCGTCGAGTTTTGGCCTTCCGCCGGCGCCGCTCGATCTGCCGTTGCCGCAGGTGCCGGTGGGCGTTCCTTCGCAATTGCTGGAACGCCGTCCCGATGTTGCCGGGGCGGAACGGCGTGCCGATGCGGCCAATGCACAGATAGGGATTGCCATCGCGGCGTATTACCCCACGGTCAATCTCACCGGCACAGGCGGCTTTGAGAGCAGGTCTGGCGGTACCTTGATCCAGGGGCCCAGCTCACTCTGGTCGCTGGGCGGCTCCGCAGTTGAGTTGCTCTTCGATGCCGGCCGTCGTCACGCCCTGACTGAAGAGGCACGGGATGCTTATGAGCAGAACGTGGCCAACTACAGGCAGACGGTGCTGCAGGCCTTCCAGGACGTTGAGGACAATCTTTCCGGCCTGCGCATTCTGGGTAGCGAATCGGTGGCGCAGCAGCGCGCAGTTGACTCCGCGGAGCGCTCGCTTCTCATTTCGACCAACCGCTACAAAGGCGGGGTCACGACTTATCTTGAAGTGATCACGGCCCAGACCACGCAGCTGGCCAACGAGCGCACGGCCGCAGACATCACCACGCGGGAGTTTGCCGCCAGTGTGCAACTCGTCAAAGCTTTGGGCGGCGGTTGGGATACCACCAAGTTGCCCACGCCTTAAGTTGCCGTACAGGCTGCGGACAACTCGGCTTTGTATCAGGCGCCCTAAGTGCCTGAAATTCCGAGGGCTAAAGAGTCTGCGCGAGTAACACGAAAGCAAAATCGCAAATCAGAATCAGTCCCGTAGGGCCGGGAGCCAAACGTCAGCCCAGCCCGGAAGGGCTGGGGCATTCTGATCCCAATATCGTTTGAGCGCCAGAGGCGCGGCACCCGCGGATGAGGGATAGTGTCGCACCTCCGGCGCGGACTGGGCTGACGTTTGGCTACTCGGCCTAAAACGGCCTGGTTTGCGATTTGGTCTTTCGGTGTTCTCACGCAGACTCTAAAGCCCCTGCCGAATGCCTTTTGTCAGAGTTCTGCAGCCTGTATACCGCGTCATGACTGGGAATTGGAATTGGGCAGCGAACCGGTGGTGAAAACCTGCTCTGCCAATCCAGCGGATACGCGGTAGATCACGAACTCACGATCGCGGCTGCTGCGTAGCTCGAACACCAGGTCTCCCCGATTGTCAGCCTTCGCATCCACTGCATCGACCAGCCGCATTTTCGGCGTCTGGTCGAGGTGATCGTCGTCGGTCACTGACTTGAACAGCACCTTGGGCACCCCATTGAAATCCGGCTGAGCAATCAGGGTGACGTATTTGGTCTTGCCGGCGTGATCCACGGTTTCACCGGAAAAGACCAACGTTGCCCCTCCGCTGTAAGTCAGCTCATAGGCTTTGAAGCGCTCGTTGGTAAAAACTAGCTTCGGCGGGGCCGGCGGGGCCGTGGCCTTCTTCCGATGCTGCGTCGCTGTGGTTGCAGTGTGCGCTGTGGTTGCAGTGTGCGCTTGTTGGAGTGTGCGCTTTCACTGTGAGCTTTACCGGCGGTGCGGCGGCCGCGATGGCGTTGCTGGCCGCGATCTCCATTTGTGTCTGCATCTTTGTGGCATCCGCCGGGTCAGCCCACAGATACACGAATGGATGCGCTTCGCGATCGCTGGCATCGGAAACCGCAATCATTTGCTCCAGGCCGGACGGAACCCCGGTGAGCTCGGCAGCATGATAGTCGTCCGTCATGCTCTGCTGGCCGTGTACCATGTGCGGCCGGTCCGGGTCGGCGCCCCCGATGGCAGTCTCCGGAGCCGGGCTGTTCCCGCTGCTGGCAGTGCTGGTGCTGGGGGTCGAATCGGGAGAGTCCGACCGCCTGCGCAGCGTGGGACGGTCAGGATCATTGGCAGGTGCATTGTTGGAAGTCTGGGTGTTCGGAGAAGATGAGGTCGAGCCAGAGGTAGAACTGTCCTGGCTTCCGCTGCCATCCTTTCTGTTCAAATGGGGACGGCCACTCCCGGTGTCGCCCACTACCTGCGGGGTAAGTCTGCCTTGCTTTGGTTTTGCCCGCTTCGGCGCGGTAGCCATGGGCTTCCAAGCACCATAGCCAAACCAATAACCATCCACATCCTGCGCCGTGTTGACGTCAAAAAGTCCCTTGGCGATGCCCGCATTCTGTAGGACATATTCCGTTCCCGGTTCGAGCGCCAGCGGCTCCGGCCTAGCCAGGTAGAGGCCTCCCGGCTGATATTGTTCGCCGTCGAAAACTGCGATCGGGATAATGCGGCTGGCTTTTGGTTTCCCCGTATCGCCCGTCCATTCCAGAACAGCGATCGCTCGCACTGTCGGCGCAGCTTTCTTCGTGTTCTCCAGGTGCCCGGGGTACTGCGCCCAGGTCGGCATGGCCAACACAGCGAGCCACAGGGCAAGCGAGCGGCTCTTGAAACTCCTCATCGTGGAATAATCTCGATCAGGGTGCTCACGCTCTTCTGCGTTGCGCCATTGCATCTCGTTTTTTGGAAGGATCTTTCTCATGGAAGTGAACGATAAAGTGGCTGACTTCACATTGCAGACCGAAGAAGACAAGACCGTGCATCTGAAGGATTTCGCCGGCAAACCGGTGGTGCTTTTCTTCTATCCCAAGGCCGACACCCCCGGCTGCACTATCGAAGCCTGTGGCTTTCGTGACGTCTTCAAGAAGATACAGCAGGCCGGAGCCGTAGTTCTGGGTATATCGCGCGACACGCCCAAGGCCCAGAAGAAATTCAAAGAGAAGTATGACTTGCCCTACACCCTCCTTGCAGATGTAGACGAAGTAGTTTGCAAACAGTTTGACGTTCTCAAGGAAAAGAATATGTATGGCAAGAAAGTCATTGGGATCGAGAGAACCACCTTCCTCATTGGTCCCGACCGAAAGCTGCTGAAGATCTTTCCCAAAGTGAAGCCGGAGGGGCATGCTGAAGAGGTCCTTGCCGCCGTCAAAGCCGCAAATGGCTGAGACTTCGGCCTGTGCCCCGGCGGCTCGCGTCCGCCGGGCTTTCTTTCTCGATCCTCCCGACGTGGTCGCGCGCAAGCTGCTGGGAAAGCTGCTGGTGAGAACTCAAGAGCAGCTGGTGGGGCGAATTGTCGAAGTGGAGGCTTACTTTGGCGAGTCTGACCCCGCGTCGCATTCCTACCCCGGAAAGACGGCCAGAAACGCCGTGCTTTTCGGGCCGCCGGGGCATGCCTATGTCTACTTCGTCTACGGCATGCATTTTTGCCTGAACGTCTCCTGTGAACCGGAGGGCCGTGCTGGGGGCATACTGTTCCGAGCCCTGGAGCCCCTCTGTGGTCTGGAGGCTATGGCGATAGGCCGCGGGCTGGCTGCTCCAGTTCGGGCCGGCAAAGCCCTGACTACCCTAACCTCCGGCCCTGGCCGCCTATGCCAGGCCTTCGGCATCACCCGGGAGCGCGACAACGGTACAGATTTTACCGCACGAAAATCAGATTTGCAGATCCAGGACGACGGCTTCGTGGCCAACGAGGTTCTGGTCACGCGTCGCATCGGCATCACCAAAGACGCGGAACGTGCCGCGCGCTTCCTGATAGCCGGCAACCCCTATGTTTCCGGCCGCAAAGGCTGAACGATCAAACCAGGAGATTATCAATAAGCCTGGTGGCGCCCACGTATGCCGCAACCACCACCAGAGCCCCGTGGCCCACGTTGCGCACATCCTCCAGCGTGTCCGGATCAACCACGCGGCAATAGTCCACCTTCACCGCCGGTTCCTCCTCGAGGATCTGCATAGCCGTGGCCAGCAGCGTACCGGACTCCTGCTCGCCGCCCTGAACCTGCTGCTCGACAGCCAACAGCGCCCGGGAAAGAACCAGCGCCTGGCCCCGTTGCTCACTGCTCAAGTTGCGGTTGCGTGAGCTCATAGCCAGTCCCTCCGGCTCCCGAACCGTTGGGCATACTTCCATCTGGACGGAAAAACGCAAATCGCGCACCATCTTACGCAGGACCGCTACTTGGGCGGCATCTTTTTGGCCGAAGAACGCGCGCTCGGGAGAGAAGATGTGGAACAGCTTCGCCACCACCGTGGCCACTCCGCGAAAGTGACCCGGGCGCGATGCTCCATCCAGCCGCTCGCTTAAGCCTGCCACTTCGACGAACGTGCTGGCTCCCGCGGGATACATCTCCTCCGAGGAGGGTGCAAAGACCAAGTCAACCCCCGCCGCCTCCAGTATCCGGCAATCCTCTTCCAGGCTGCGGGGATAGGCCTCAAAGTCTTCTTTCGGTCCAAACTGGGTTGGGTTTACGAAGATTGAGACCGCGACCGTATCGCACCCGGCCTGCGCTGCGCGCACCAGGGACAGATGCCCCTGGTGTAGGGATCCCATGGTCGGCACCAGCCCCAGTGTCTTACCGGCGGCGCGGATGCGGGCACACGCACTCCTGGTTTCAGCGATGGTCTTGAGCACCAGCATTGCGCTAGGCCTTGAGCCTGCCTTCTTCCCGCAGCAGAGCCGCCAGCGCGTCTTTGCCCAGATGGTAGCTTTCATCTTCGGCCGGGAATTGATGCCCTTCGACATCCTGGCGGTAGCGATTTACCGCATCCGTGATCAAGGCCGCGGCGTCGCCGTACTGGCGAACGAATTTCGCGGGAGCGGAGAAGGACATGTTGATGAGATCGTGCAGCACCAGGATCTGCCCATCGCAATGCGGCCCGGCGCCGATGCCGATGGCCGGGATGTGCAACGCAGCCGTGATGCGCTGCGCCACCTCGGTGGGAATGCCTTCCAGGACCACCGCGAAGGCTCCGGCCGCTTCCAGGGCCAGTGCATCTTTCACCAGGTGATGGATGGCCGCGACGGACTTGCCCTGGACCCGGTAGCCGCTCA
Organism: uncultured Acidobacteriaceae bacterium; assembly: GCA_963711525.1. Taxonomy (GTDB): domain Bacteria; phylum Acidobacteriota; class Terriglobia; order Terriglobales; family Acidobacteriaceae; genus PALSA-350. The sequence goes on from CAVQEO010000015.1 coordinate 19,981, forward strand.
TGCGGTGGACGGACTGTGGCGTGAGGCCGAGGTGCGCCATCACCGGAATCTCCGCGTCAGTAAGCCGGCTGACCAGCTCGAGGCGGCTTGCTCCGCCTTCGAGCTTTACTGCCTGCGCGCCCGCTTCTTTCACAAAGCGTGTGGCGTTGGCCACTCCTTTGGCGTTGCTCACCTGATAGGAACCGAAGGGCATATCGGCGACCACCATCGCTTGCTTGACCGCCCGCCTTACGGCGCGCGTGTGCAGCAGCATCTCCTCCATGGTGACCGGGAGAGTGTTGTCGTAACCCATAACCACCATGGCCAGAGAATCTCCAACCAGGATGAAGTCGATGCCCGCCTCGTCCACCAACCGGGCGGTGGCATAGTCGTACGCAGTGAGGGCGGCGATGGGCCTACATTGATTTTTCTTATCTTGAAGGGATTGAATGGTTACCGGGGCGGTACGGCTAGCGGACGCAGGTGGGTCCGCGCTGCGGAAATGCGTGAGGCTCATATTGGACTCCAGTGCAGCTCCCATCTCGGGATGCTGCCCGATCGGTATCCCTGCTCCCAGAGTAAGGATCACCGGACTGGAGTATACGCCCCGGCACTACGCCCGGCAAAGTCACCCCTGGTTACCCGGAGGGAGGAAGTACTGTTTGCCCTTAATCGGTTCGGAAAGGCGTTTGAGTAGCAACGCCAGATCCTGGGGACGGTTTACAAAGTCGATTTCCGACGTATCGATCACTAGGAGGTCGCTAGCCGTGTAGTGGAAGAAAAAGTGCTCGTAGGCCTTTGCCACCTGCTCGATATAGGCATCGCTGATAGCTTGCTCCTGGCTTATTCCCTTTCGCCTGAGGCGCTGTTTCAGCACATCGGGGGAAGCGTGCAAATAGATCACCAGGTCCGGGGTGGGCGCCTCGCTGCGGAAGATTTGGTAGAAGCGGTTATAGAGGGCAAGCTCTGCATCCGTTAAGTTGATGTATGCAAATAGTTTGTCCTTTTCGAAAAGGTAATCGGCCACTATCGGCGGTCCCTCGCCGGCGGCCAGATCTTTAGCTGCTTGGCGCATCTGCTCATACCGCTCCACCAGAAACCACATCTGAGTAGCCAGCGCCATGCCGCTCAGTTCCTGATAGAAGCGGTCGAGAAAGGGGTTGTTCTCAGGCTCCACGATGGGGAGCGCCTGCAGCTTTTCCGCCAGAATCCGGGCCAACGTCGACTTGCCGACGCGAATCGGCCCCTCGATGACGATGAATTTGGGCGCCTCAAACAGTTCTGTCATGATATTAGCGAAGAAAAGACGAACATACCATGAGCCGGTGCGTGCCGCCAGCCTGCATTTAGACTCTGGAAGCATGCTTACCAGGCTGGTCTCTGCCGGAGTGATCACCGGGCTTGCGGTCGGGGGATATGCCTATGCCGCTAAGTGGCCTACTTCGCAGGTCTTCGGCCGGACCGTTGTCGCCGGCTCCGACATTCAGGAAGTCGCGCTGACCTTCGATGATGGCCCGAATGATCCCTACACCCAGCAATTGCTTGATTTGCTGGCTCGCCGCCAAGTACGTGCGACCTTCTTCCTGATAGGCAGTTATGTACGCCGGCATCCTGAGATTGCCAGGGCCATACACGAAGGCGGTCATTTGCTGGGGAACCACACTATGACCCATCCCTCGCTGTTGTGGCAACAACCCAAGCGCGTCCGGCAGGAGCTTGCCGCTTGCAACGCCGCCATCGAGGATGCGACAGGCGAAGCAGTGAAATGGTTTAGGCCACCTTTTGGCGCGCGCCGCCCGGACGTGCTGCGCACCGCGCAGGAGCTTGGCCTCACTCCAGTGATGTGGAACGTCACCGCGCACGACTGGGATGCGACCGACTTTGAGGCCCTGGCAGCCCGAGTACAACGTGACATTCGCCGCAATCAGCGCCGAAACAGGGGCAGCAACATACTGCTGCACGACGGTGGCCACCGACGTCTAGGAACCGACCGCTCCATCACCCTCACGGCCACCTGGCTCCTGCTAGAGGCATGGGCTGGAACCGGCCTGCGCATGGTCACCGTAGACGCCTGGGGATAGCTAAATGCGAGTGGCGAGCATCGATGCGAATGCCTTGCGAGCGGCCTCAACCGTGAACTCAATATCGCCGTCCGTGTGAGCAGTACTGAGGAATGCCGCCTCAAACTGTGAGGGAGGAAGCCACACCCCCTGATCCAACATTGCACGGTGAAACTGTCCAAAAGCTTCAGTGTCTGATTTTGCCGCACTGCCAAAATCATTGATCGGGACCCCGCTAAAGAACCACGTGACCATGGAACCAGCGCGGTTTGTCTCCACAGGGATTCCGCCTCCCGGGCTGCTCCGGCAACGCCCTTAGCGACTGCCGCAGTATGTTTCTCCAGCCCCGTATAGACTTCCACCGCATGGTCCCCCAGGTAACGCAAGGTAGCAATCCCTGCGGCCATTGCCAGCGGATTGCCGCTAAGCGTACCGGCCTGATAGACAGGACCGAGCGGCGCCAGCAGTTCCATCATCCTCGCTTTGCCGCCAAATGCGGCGCACGGTAGCCCCCCGCCGATGATCTTCCCCAAACAGGTAAGGTCAGGGTCGATGCCAAAGACCTCCTGGGCTCCGCCCAGGGCCAGCCGGAACCCCGTCATGACCTCGTCGAAGATCAGCAGACTTCCCCTCTCCCGTGTAATTCGCCGCAAACTCTCCAGATATCCCGGAGCAGGAGGCACGCAGCCCATATTGCCCACGACCGGCTCCACGATGACGCAGGCGATCTCATCCTGATGTTTGGCGAAAGCCTCCTCCACCGCCGCCAAATCGTTGAAAGGCAGGGCAAGCGTCCAGTGGGCAATCTCCTCCGGTACGCCGGCCGAACCGGGCAGGCCGAACGTGGCTAGCCCCGATCCCGCCTTCACCAACAGTCCGTCCGAATGACCGTGATAACAGCCCTCGAACTTAATCACGTATTTTCGAGCCGTAAACGCCCGCGCCACGCGGATGGCGGACATGGTTGCTTCCGTGCCTGAACTGACAAAGCGCAGTCTCTCAATGGAGGGCATGGCGCTGATCACCAGCTCCGCCAGGTCTGCTTCGGCGGCCGTCGAGGCCCCGAAGCTTGCGCTCCGTTCCGCGGCCTGCTGAATCGCCTCCACTACCAGCGGATGGGCGTGGCCCAAAATCATGGGCCCCCACGACCCGAAGTAGTCCAGGTAGCGATTGCCGTCGGCATCCCAAAGGTACGCTCCCTCGGCTCGCACCAAAAATGGCGGATCTCCCCCTACAGCGCGGAAGGCGCGAACCGGCGAATTAACGCCTCCCGGCAAATATCGCTCTGCGCGACGCTGCAACTCTCTGGATCGACTCAGTTCTCGGTGCAAAAGGGGTGCTCTCCCGCTTCAGTATAGGGGAACCTGCAGATCTTCCTGTGCCCGCAACCGATGTTAAACTGGCAGTTCCCGGGGATACATTCACCCAATCCAAACGCGCCTGCCTCTGGGCCGGTATCCCACACGGAATTGGAAAAGCCTTGCCAGATGCGACCCGCAAATCGCCCCAGCCCCCCGCCACCTATTCCTCGGCAGGAGTGGACCTTTCCGCAGGGGATCGCACCAAGCAGCGCATCAAGTATCTTGCGCAAAAGACCTTCAACAAGCAGGTACTGGGCGAAATTGGCGGATTCGGCGGCCTTTTCCGGCTGGATATCGCAAAGTACGCTAACCCGATCCTGGTTTCGAGCGCCGATGGCGTTGGCACCAAGCTGAAAGTTGCGTTTGCCTTGGGCATGCATCACACCGTCGGCGCGGACCTGGTCAACCACTGTGTGAATGACATTGCGGTGCAAGGGGCGACACCGCTTTTCTTTCTCGACTACCTCGCCATCGGCCAGCTCGACGGCGAAGTGGCCCAAACGGTGGTGAGCGGTGTAGCCGATGCCTGCCACGCCAACGGCTGCGCCCTGATCGGAGGCGAGACCGCACAGATGCCCGGCTTCTACTCCGATGGCGAGTATGACCTGGCCGGCTTTATCGTCGGCGCAGTGGATAAGGAAAATCTGATTACCGGCAGTGAGATCCAGGTGGGCGATGTGCTCATCGGCTTTCCTTCCACTGGCTTGCACACCAACGGTTATTCTCTGGCCCGCAAGCTCTTTTTTGAGGTTGCCGGCTACGCCCCGAACCAGTATGTGAACGAGTTGAAGGACAAAGCCGGGGCAGCCCTGATGAAGGTGCACCGCAGTTACCTGGCGGTGATTAAAAAGCTCACTGCCGCTGACTTGGTAGTGGGTATGGCCCACATTACCGGTGGCGGCATTACGGAAAATCTGCCGCGCATATTGCCCAAGGCGATCTCTGCCGTGGTTGAGACCACTGCATGGACGCCACCTGCCATCTTCGCCCACTTGCAACAACTAGGCAGCGTGGAGCAGGAAGAGATGCTGCGCACCTTCAACATGGGTATCGGACTGATCGCCGCGGTGCCGGCGGACAAGTTCAGGCGGGCCAAATCGATGCTTGACCGGGCCGGAGAGAAGTTCTTTGTCATCGGCCGCACCGTCAAGGGGGACCGCAAGGTAATCTACACGTGACCCCGCGGATCGAGGGGCGCACCCACCGCTTGGGGATCCTGCTTTCTGGACGGGGATCGAACTTTCTCGCGATCGCTGAGGGCATCGCTCAAGGGCGCCTGGAGCATGCTGAGATTGCGGTGGTGATTTCAAACCGCAGCGATGCGCCCGGAGTCGCGGCTGCCCGCAGCGCGGGATTCCCAACCCAGGTGATCGAGGCACGGGGACGGCAGCGCGCCGAGCATGATGCTGAGATCATTGCCGCTCTGGAGGCCTATCGCGTCGATCTGGTCTGTCTCGCCGGCTATATGCGGTTGCTGTCAGCGCAGTTTGTGCGCGCCTTCCCGCAGCGCATTCTCAACATTCATCCTTCGCTGTTGCCGGCCTTTCCCGGCCTCGACGCGCAAAGCCAGGCCCTGGCCTATGGGGTCACAGTCTCCGGATGCACCGTGCATTTCGTCGACGAAGAGTTGGACCGCGGCGTCATCGTGCTGCAAAAGACGGTTCCGGTGCTGCCGCAAGACGACCAGCCCACCCTTGCCGCGCGCATTCTCGCCCAGGAGCATGTGGCCTATACCGAGGCCATTGCCCGCGTCCTTTCCGGCAAATACTGCGTTGCTGGGCGACGCTATATTCCGCTGTAGAGTCTCGCACGATCGCTGAGCCACCGCGCTGATGCTTTGTGTCAGGGCACGACTTCAGTCGTGCCGTAGGGATTGAAAATACGTTGGGCTTTAGAGTCTGCGTGAGAACTCGCAATAAATCGCAAATCAGAACCAGGCCCAGAGGGCCGGTAGCCAAACGTCAGCCCAGCCCGGGAGGGCTGGGAGGCGGGTAACAAGATCGGGGAGCGCCGGAGGCGCGGCACTACATTCATCCGCTGGTGCCGCGCCCCTGGCGCTCAAGATCGGGAGATCAATGTCCCAGCCCTTCCGGGCTGGGCTGACGTTTGGCTCCCGGCCCTACGGGCCTGGTTTCGATTTGCTGTTTATTTCGAGTTCTCACGCAGACTCTAAAGCCCGTTGATTTTGCTGGTTAACGTACGGGCTAAAAGTGGGTGCGGAAAAAGTCGCAAACCACTTGATAAGTTATCAGTCACCAGGGCTATTTATTAGCCCCTGAGGTACGGCTTTTCTCCCCAACAGCGAGTTTTTCCGCAGCCTGTTTAGCCCCTGAGGCTTGCGTTTCCAGCTGCATCATACGGAAACAGAGTGGGCTTCACCCAGCGTGAGTTTGGCCGTCATTTTTCGCGATCCGCGGTAGAAGGTCACGGTAACCGTATCGCCAGCCTGGTGGTGGTCCATGATCTCGGAAATATCCTGCGGATTGGTGACCCGGTCTTCGTCGATCGCGACAATCAGATCGCCGCCAAGATAAATCGGCGTGTTGCCCAGGTACGCTTGCTGATTGCCACCCCGCAATCCGGCGCGCTCGGCTGCTCCTCCGGGGATGACCTTCTGTACCAGCACGCCGTAATCGGCCGGCAATCCAATCTGCTCTGCCAGATCAGGCCCGATGGCCAGCGATGCGATGCCCAGCGAAGGCCGGCGCACGCGGCCGTACTTGGTGTAATCCGACAGGACTGCCTTGATGGTGTCTATAGGAATGGCGAAACCAATGCCGGAACTCTGTTCCGCGCCACCGGTAGCGATCAGCGTGTTCATGCCGATGACCTCACCTCGCGAGTTCAGCAGCGGGCCGCCGGAATTACCGGGATTGATGGCTGCATCGGTCTGCAGCGCGTTCTCGATGGCTGCGCCCTGCGGCTCGCGCACCGAGCGTATGGAGCTGATGATCCCCGTCGTCATGGTGCCGTTCAACCCAAAGGGATTCCCGATGGCATAGACAATCTGCCCCACCTGCAGGCCACGCGATTCGGAAAGCACAGCCGGCGTGAGGTTGCTGGCGTTGATCTGCAGCAGGGCAAGATCGTGGGCCTTGTCCTGCAGTACGATCTGCGCCGGGTACTTGTGTTTGTCGCTGAGCGTTACCTCGACCTTCTGCGCATTTTCGATTACGTGATAGTTGGTGAGAATGCGGCCGTCTTTGCTCAGGATGAAGCCGGAACCCTGCCCTGACTGAGGCACCACTCCATAAAAAAAGTCGAATGCCAGTGCGGAGGAAGTGACATTTACCACCGAAGGCAGCGTCCGCTTATAGACCGCAATGCGATTGGTTTCGTCTGAGGTATAGGTCGGCTGCGCATCAGCGACAGTGAGCTGCAACGGAGCCTCGCGCCACAGCTTTGGCAATGGCAGGTTGACGATCCCTCTGAAGTTGCTGTACGAGGTCAGGTAGACGAATGCGCCTACCAGCAGGACAATCCAAATGAGCGAGCGAGTCTTCATAGCAAGCTAGCTTCTATTAGATCATTTCCGCGCACCCGGTATTTCCTGCAAGTGGCACTCGCCAAGGGCCACGTGTGCGGGTTTTCGTAAAGAAAGGCGCATGAAGTTTGCCAGCGCCACCAACCTCGACAGAAAATCCGGGGAAACCGGTATTTCCTGCCAAGTGGCACTCGCCAACGGCCAGGTTTGCGGCTTTCCGTAAAGAAAGCAGCATGAAGTTTGCCGGCGCCACCAACCTCAACAGGAAATCCGGGCAAACGGCTTCATTGCGCAGCCTGTACCAGCTCGCGGTAGATCCCCTCCACCACCGTGCGCGTCTCTACAAGCGAACCCGAATTGTCGATCACATAGTCGCAGCGTCCAGCTTTTTCCTGATCGGGAATTTGCACCGCCATCCGCGCGCGGGCATCTTGCGTAAGCGCCTCGCGGCGGCTGTCAGGCCCATCGTTGGCCATCATGCGCGAGACAAAACGAGCAATCTTCACTTCATCGGGCACCACAACCAGAATGAGTTTGTCGAATCGTTGCACCCAACCCGGCGCCGTGCCCCACTTTTCCACTTCAAAGATGAGTGCGGATTCCACCATGGCGACACGCTGCGCATCGGCCGCGAAAATACCTCGCATCCAATCCTCTTCCGCAGCGATCACAGCCGGATGGACAATGTGGTTGAGCGTAGCGGCCTGATTATGTTGAAAGGCCAACTCGGCCAGTGCCTTGCGATCGAGCGAACCATCGCCGCGGACCACGGCCTTGCCAAATGCCTTGACGATGGCCGCGTAGACTGGCTCTCCGGGCTGCATCAGCCGGCGCCCCAGCTGATCCGCGGAAATCACGGCTGCGCCCAGCTCCTCAAAGATGCCGGCAACCGTGCTCTTACCGCTACCCAGACCGCCTGTTAGTCCAACCCGCAGCATCCACCCGTCCTAAACCGGCAGCCCGCGCCGCAGCTTGGCTGCACGCACAGTGTTTGCCATCAGCATGGCGATGGTCAGCGGCCCAACCCCACCGGGCACCGGCGTATAGGCCCCCGCCAACGCGAATGCGCGGGGATCCACATCGCCCACAATGGTCGAGCCCTTCTGCTGGAACAATTCTTCGCGCCGGGCATCCCCGGCAAAAAATCGCTCAAACTCTGCCCGGCTGGTAATCCGGTTGATGCCTGCATCCAGTATCGTGGCGCCTGGCTTCACCATGGATGCCGTCACCAATCCCGGCTTGCCGATGGCGACCACCAGTATGTCTGCTCGCTGAGTGAACGAGGCCAGCTCGCGCGTCCTGGAATGGCACACGGTAACCGTCGCATTCTCCGCCAGCAGAAGAATTGCGGTGGGTTTTCCCACGATGTCGCTGCGCCCAACCACTACCGCATTCTGGCCCGCAATCTGTAGATGGCTACGCTTGAGAATTTCGATGATCCCCGCAGCCGTACACGGAGGCAACGCCGGTTGGCCGGTCTGCAAGCGGCCCACATTGATTGGGTGAAAGCCGTCGACATCTTTGTCCGGACTCACCGCTTCGAGGAGCGTCTTGGCCTGAACATGCGAAGGCAAGGGCAGTTGAATCAGGATGCCGTCGATATCCTCACGAGCATTCAAATGCTCGATCAATGCCAGCATCTCCTCGGTGGTCACCGTCTCCGGGGGGGTTATCAGCTCGCTCGCAAGCCCCAGCGCCTCGCAGGTCTTGACCTTGCTGCGCACATAAATCTCCGAAGCAGGAACACGTCCTACCAGCACTGCCGCCAGCCCCGGCCGTACGCCCTTGAGCGCCAGCCGCTCTACTTCCGCTCTGACCTCCGCCTTGATTTCGGCGGCGATCGCGGTTCCATCCAGAACCTTAGTCATGCACCATCCTTGCTGCTGCGCTCATGGTAAATGGCCTCGCTTGCTGGTGGGGAGCGAAGCCGCCTGCCACGACTGGTCTAAACTCTTGAGAGGTCGCGCCCCTATGCTTTCCCAGACTCTGCTCGAACTCCTGGTTTGCCCCGTATGCCATCACTCGCTCACGGCGGGTCCCGGCAGCGCCTTGCACGCATGGCTGCATTGCAATGGTTGTGGCCGCTACTATCCGGTTGAGGATGGCATTCCGGTAATGCTCGAAGATCGCGCCACACCCCAACCGCCGCTTGCCTAAGACGTCACTCTCGAGCGCATCCACATTTCTCTGCTTACCACGTGGTAAAAAAGCAGTCTATTTGTGCATAGGCCCTGATGAGGAGGGTGCGGAGGGAAAGCGAACTGGCCCAATATAATTACCGTTGGAACTGCCACTTTGGAACTGCTTTCCCAGAAATAATGCGTCCGCATGGAAATCTGCTACTTGCCTGTATGGCCGTCCTCGTCGAAATGATTCCAGCATCCGATACATCCAGCAGAGCAGTCCGGCATCAAATGAGCAGGCTGTGTGTGTAGTTTGCCTGCTCGAGCGACCTAACGCTGGGCATCGCAACCAAAACGTGTCGTTGCGGGTTCATATAAGCAAGAAGACACGAAATCGGTTGGTTTTAGCCTCGGATTTGTTGAAATGCTGTAAATCGTGCCTGGGTCTCAAAAGTACTACGAGAGAGGACAACACCATGCCTACCAAGATCGAGAAATTCTCCGCGCGCGAGCTCCTGAATCTGCGCAACGAACTCCTGCAATCGGGGATCGATTCCTGGCAGGCCGCTGAAGTCCTTTCCGGCTTTCTCACTGGCCGAGGATATGGCGTCAGCGCTCCGGATGCCCGTAACGCCATCACACGCCTGGAAGAGATGGGCTGCAACCTCGATTGCATGCAGGAAGAACTGGAAAATCTGGCCTTCGTCATGTAGCCCTCGTTGCGTAGCCCTCGTTGCGTAGCTTTATGCGGCGCTGGCTATCAGCCTGGCGCCCACTATTCCTATAAAGTTTCCCCGCTGCAAATCAATCTCTCCCCCGCACCTCCCGATTGATCCAATCCATCCATGTAAAAGACAATCGACCGCGAAACCGGGGCCTAGCACAAAGGCCGCCCATTCAGTACCCGCGAAGTTGTATCGTTACAGACGGCGGGTAACTTCCAGAGGTGAGGGCTACTGTGCACGAGTTGAATCGTAGAAGCTTTCTTAAAGTGGCAGGGGCGGCGGCAACGGCGGAGACGTTGCTCGGATCGAGAACACATTTGCTGGCCGAAATTCAATCCGAACCGGCCGCGCCGGTTGCGGCCAACGATCATATTCAGATCGCGCTGATTGGCGCCGGTGGTCAGGGCCAGGGAGATACCAAGGTTGCGTTGCAGGTTCCCGGGGTGAAGCTCGTAGCCGTGTCGGATTGCTACGACGGCCGGCTTGAGCACAGCAAAGAACTTTGGGGCAATGACCTCTTTACTACCCGCGACTACAGCCAGGTTCTTGAGCGCAAAGACATCGACGCCGTCATTATCGGCACCCCCGACCATTGGCATAAGCAGGTCGCCGTGGACGCAATGAAAGCCGGCAAGGATGTCTATTGTGAGAAACCGATGATCCATCTCTACGCCGACGGGCCGCAGATGATCGAGACCGCACACGCCACCAATCGCATCATCCAGATCGGAAGTCAGCGTGTGAGCTCGGTCATCTATGCCAAGGCCAAGGAGCTGCTCGCCGCCGGCGCCATCGGGAAACTAAATATGGTGACCGCGCACTGGGACCGCAACTCGTCCATCGGTGCCTGGAATTACACCGTGCCTTTGGATGCCTCGACTGACACCTGTGACTGGCCGCGCTTTCTGGGCACCGCGCCCAAGATCCCCTATAACGCCGAACACTTTTTCCAGTGGCGCAAGTGGAAGGCCTACGGGAGCGGGGTGGCGGGCGATCTTTTCGTCCACCTCTTTAGCGGCACTCACTTCATCACCGGCTCCCATGGCCCCACGCGCGCCATGGCCACGGGAGGCATTCGCTTCTGGAAAGACGGCCGCGACGTGCCCGATGTGATGCTGGGCCTCTTTGATTATCCCGAGGGCTTCAACCTGAGTCTGCGGGTGAACTTCGTGAATGGAGGCGAGGAAAACGAAGGGCTGCTCTTTACCGGCTCCGAAGGCACAATCGAGATAGCTGGCAACAGCGTCATTGTGAGCCGTGTTCCGCTGGAAAAAGAGCCAGGCCTTACGATCGGAACCTTTACCCAGGCGATGCAAGCCCGCATACTTGAGCAGTACCACCAAAAATATCCGCGCACCCATCCCATGGGAGCGCCGCCGGTGCGATACGAGAAGTATGAAGCGGCGGCCGGCTATAGCGACAGCTATGATCACTTTAAAAATTTCTTTTCTGCGGTGCGAACCCGCCAACCCGTGGTGGAAGATGCAGTGTTTGGCTACCGTGCAGCGGGAGCGGCTCTGCTTAGCAACCTCAGCTACGAACAGGGCAAGGTTGTCCATTGGGACCCCGAAGCGATGAAGCTGGTGTAGACTTCGCGCATGCATTTGCGTCCGCTTGTTGCGTTGTTCATGGTGTGCGCGCCGGTCTTCGGTCAATCAGGGCCGCGTGCACGCGCGCTCGGAGTGCCATTCGACGGCAACCCTGGTCCTCTCGATGCAATCACCGACGTGAAAGGGGTGGAAGTAGGCGACACCACTTTGATCCGCGGCGAAGGCAAGCTGGTCGTTGGCCAGGGTCCGGTACGCACCGGTGTGACCGTGATTTTCCCCAGGGGTCGTGGCGATGCCGAACCGGTTTACGCGGGATGGTTCTCGCAAAACGGAAATGGTGAAATGACGGGCACCACCTGGGTGGAAGAATCGGGCTTTCTCGAAGGCCCCGTCGCCATTACCAATACTCACTCGGTTGGGCTCGTCCGCGATTCCGTCATTGCCTGGTCGGTGCAGAGCGGCCGGCTTGCGCAGCAGCCCTGGTCGCTTCCGGTGGTTGCTGAAACATGGGATGGCTACCTGAACGACATCAACGGCTTCCACGTGCAGCAGCCGGACGTGTTCTCGGCGCTCAACTCCGCCCATGGCGGCCCTGTCCCCGAGGGCAACGTAGGCGGAGGTACGGGCATGGTTTGCTACGGCTTCAAAGGCGGAGACGGAACTGCTTCCCGTGTGCTTTCCGCTGAGGCCGGCGGCTATACGGTCGGCGTTATGGTGCAATGCAATTGTGGGAGGCGCCCACAGCTCACCATCGCCGGCGTGCCCATCGGTAAGCTCATTCCCGCAGCGGGCAGTAAGGCGATGCTCGAGCCGGAAGTGAGGGGCGATGTCGGCTCCATCATCATTGTGGTGGCCACCGACGCCCCGCTTTTGCCCACGCAATTGAAGAGGCTCTCGCGCCGCGCGACCATGGGCTTGGCCCGGACCGGCTCCAGCTCTGGAAATTCCTCCGGCGACATTTTCATCGCCTTCTCCACTGCCAATCGCGGCGCCGGCAAAGAACCGGGTCCCAATTCTGTGCTCACGGTTTCCAATGAGCGCATCAGTCCCTTGTTTCAGGCCACGGTCGAAGCGACTGAGGAGGCAATTGTGAACGCCATGGTAGCTGCCCAAACCATGACGGGTGTGGATGGCCACACCATCGAAGCCCTGCCCCACGATAAGTTGACCGAGTTCATGAAGCGTTCACCCCAGGCCGACGTCAAGTAGCCAGGGTCACCATGAAGCGCGCAGCGTTCGGCTTTCAAATGCATTCCGGGTGGGGAGTGCTGGTGGCTGTGTCGGGGGCTCCCGATGCCATCGAAATACTAGCTCGACGGCGCATCGTTACCGCCGATCCGGAAATGCCAGGCGCCATCCAGCCCTATCACTATGCGGTGAACCTCAAACTCCCCGAGTCGCACAAACACCTTGCAAACTGTGCAGCGGCCTCAACTCGTCTGGCTATAGCGGCAATCGCTGATTTGGTCACTGAATTGAATGCGCGCCATTACCATGTCGCAGGTTCCGCAGTCTTGTTGGCCTCGGGCCGTTCCCTGCCGCCGCTCGAAAAGATTCTCGCTTCACACCCGCTGATTCACACGGCGGAGGGCGAATTCTTTCGCCACGCCGTCAGCCAAGCTTGTGAAGATTTGCAGATTTCCGTCACCGCGATCAGGCAGCGAGAGCTCGAAGAGCGAGCGAACGCGGCATTCGGAAAGGTAGCAAGCCGCGTCAAGGACACTGTCGCAAACCTTGGAAAGACGATCGGCCCACCCTGGACCCAGGATCACAAGACTGCGGCCCTCGCCGCGGCATTGATCCTCGCATCCTAAGAGAGCTCTACGCTGTCCCTATAACCCGCCACCCTACTTGGGCAACATGAGTGGGGTGCCCCATTCAAGCCGTACTTTGGCTTGAGTGGGATAACAACTGTCCATGTACATGTTTTTCGACCCAGTTGGTTGGACAATGCAACCAGAGAAACCGTAAAGTCTGCGTGTGGCCAGAAGCACCAGGCTTATTCCACTCATCGCTAACGCTCAGTGCTTTGGGCCGCGCACGTCTGTCGTGGATGCGCACGGGGTCTTCACTTACGACGATCTGCTGGACGCGTCCTCGCGGGTGGCAACGGCGCTGCTTGCCGGCCGCGACGACCTGCAAGAAGAGCGGGTGGGATTTCTCTTGACCCCGGGCTTTCCGTGGGTGGCCGTCCAATGGGGCATCTGGCGGGCGGGTGGCGTTGCCGTCCCGCTACCGCTCAACTCCACACGCCCTGAGCTGGAATACCTGGTCGACGATACCGGTGCACCGGCCCTGATGTTCGATACTCCAGCAGCCCCGCTTGTCGAGCCGATTGCCGCATCCCGCGGCCTCCGCGCGCTTCCGTATGACCAGCTTCCCATTGGTCCAACATCTCCAATGCCGGAGATCTCGAGCGAGCGGCGCGCCATGATTCTCTACACCAGCGGCACGACCAGCAGGCCGAAGGGCGTAGTCACGACGCACGCCAACATTGCGGCGCAAATCACGTGCTTGGTGGAGGCCTGGGAATGGTCAGCGAACGATCGCATCTTGCTTTGTCTGCCGCTGCACCATGTGCACGGAATTATCAACGTGGTTGGTTGTGCGCTATGGTCGGGCGCCGCCTGCGAGATGCTGCCGCGCTTCGATGCCAATGCCGTGTGGGACTCGATCGCCGGCGGCCAACTGACTCTGTTCATGGCGGTGCCAACGGTTTATACCAAGCTCATCGCCGCCTGGGATGCAGCTTCGCCTGATCGCCGGGCGGAGCTAAGCCAAGCCTGCCGGAGGCTTCGCTTGATGGTGTCTGGCTCAGCAGCACTGCCGGTGAGCACGCTCGCGCGATGGCAGGAAATCAGTGGTCACACGCTGCTTGAGCGCTACGGGATGACCGAGATTGGCATGGCGCTGTCGAACCCGTTGCGAGGTGAACGCGTGCCGGGAAGCGTAGGAACGCCGCTGCCCGGCGTCGAGGTGCGGCTAGCCGATGAGCATGGCAATCTTGTTGCCCCGGGAACCCCAGGTGGCATCGAAGTCCGCGGGCCAGCGGTGTTTGCGGAGTACTGGGCCAGATCGGAAGCCACACGCGACGCTTTCCGCGATGGCTGGTTCATCACTGGCGATACTGCGGTCGTTGAGAACAGTATCTACCGCATCCTTGGTCGAACGAACATCGACATACTCAAAACCGGTGGCCACAAAGTATCCGCTCTGGAAATCGAAGAAGTGCTGCGGCAGCATCCCGCAGTTGCTGAGTGTTCCGTGGTCGGAGTACCCGATGCAGAGTGGGGCGAGCGCGTCGCTGCCGTGTTAGTGCTGAAAGACGGGGATGTCCTCGATCTGCAATCCCTTCGCACCTGGGGCAGAGAATTGCTAACGGCTCACAAACTGCCGTCGCGGCTTCTGGTGCTCGATGCCCTTCCCCGCAATGCGATGGGAAAAGTAATGAAGCCCGCCCTAGCCGCGTTATTTCAAGCCACAGGCGCCGATTCCATCGCGTAGCCCTACACGACGACGGAATCGTTTTGATGTAGCTTTGGTTGGTAGTTGGCTTGGGTTCTGGGTTTGTGTCCAGCGGAGGTGATGAACATCCATGAGCGATCTTTCCCGTCGCGACTTCATTCTCACTGGGAGCGCCGCGCTGACGGCACACCTGGCAAAAGCCGAGTCCTCGCCGGCAAACTTGACCGCGGGCGAAGTAGTGGACCGTATCCGCAACCATGTGGGAATTCCCTGGCGGGCACAAACCGTCGATCACATAGTCGCCGGGAGCGAGAGCACCCCCGTGCACGGAATCGCCGCTACCATGATGGCTACTCTGGACGTTGTAGAACGGGCGGCAGCCGCGGGTAAAAACATGATTGTTACCCATGAAACGCCTTTTTACCTGCATCAGGATCATACCGAAGACATCAAGGATGACCCTACTTTGCGCTACAAGATGGACTTCATACGCAAGAACGATATGGCCATTTTTCATTTCCACGATCACTGGCATGCTCGCAAGCCCGACGGGATTGCTACCGGAATGATGATGCAGCTTGGTTGGGAGAAAAATGTCGATCCAGAGAATGTGAAGCAATTCACTTTCTCCGGAGTGCCTCTGGCGCACTTCTGCCGGGAGATGCAGTCAAAGCTAAAAGATCGCACGATGAGAGTTGTCGGCGATCCGCGAATGCCAGTGAAGCGAGTTCTTGTGAGTTGGGGGTTCGTGAGCAGGATGCCAGGCATTCCCACTTTTGGCCGCCCGGATGTCGATGTATTTATCGCCGGGGAAACACGCGAGTGGGAGCTGGTAGAGTATGTGCGCGACAGTATAACCGCAGGGAATAAAAAGGCGCTCATCTTATTGGGGCACGTGGTCTCGGAGCAAGGCGGCATGAGCTATTGCGCTGACTGGTTGAGAACCTTCATTTCTGAGGTTCCGGTCGAGTTTGTTCCAACCAAAGAGCCCTTCTGGACCCCCGATCATCCCGTTGAGATCTGAATCAGTTCCCGTTTGTCCAAGCGAAAGTTCTGGACAGGGTGCAAGTCTTCCACCCCGTTGCGAGCAGGCTGACTTTGGCATCCTAACAATTACTTCTGATTGACGCTGGACGATATCGAGCATGATCAACGACCTCTGGTACAAGAACGCCATTATCTATTGCCTATCGATCGCCACGTTCCTGGACTCTGATGGCGACGGTATCGGCGATTTCCCGGGACTGATGGCCCGGCTTGATTACCTGCAGGGCCTCGGTGCCACTGCCGTGTGGCTGATGCCCTTTCAGCCATCCCCCGGCAAGGACGACGGGTATGATGTGGCCGATTATTACGGCGTAAATCCCAGATACGGTACGTTGGGAGATTTCGTGGAATTCACCCAGGGCTGTCGTCAACGCGGACTGCGCGTCTTGATCGACCTGGTGGTCAACCACACATCGGACCAGCATCCCTGGTTTCAGGAAGCGCGCCGCGACCCCAAGTCCAAGTACCGCGACTGGTATGTGTGGTCGAAGAAGAAACCCAAGAACGCTGGCTCAGGAATCGTATTTCCGGGGGTCCAGAAAAGTACCTGGAACTATGACGACGTAGCCAAGGAATACTATTTTCATCGCTTCTATGATTTTCAACCCGATCTCAACACAGCGAACCCGGATGTCCAGGCAGAGATTCTCAAGATCATGGGTTTCTGGATACAGCTTGGTGTTTCAGGCTTTCGGATGGACGCTGTTCCGTTTGTGATTTCCGCCAAGGGAGCCAGGATCACCAAACCGCAAGAAGACTACGAAATGCTCCGCACCTTCAGCCAATTCTTGGGCTGGCGAGAAGGAGACGCCATCATTCTTGGCGAAGCCAATGTCTTGCCCGACACGGATATGCGCTACTTCGGCGCCGCCGGCGAGCGAATGCAGATGATGTTTAACTTCGAAGTGAATCAGCATCTGTTTCTGGCCATGGCTACTTCAGATAGCCGGCCCTTGAAAAGGGCTATGCAGGCCACCAAGCGGCGGCCTGCGACCGCACAGTGGGGCCAGTTTCTTCGTAATCACGACGAGCTCGATCTCGGTCGCCTTGAAGTCCAGGAGCGGAACGCCGTCTTCGCTGCTTTTGGACCGGACCCCGATATGCAGCTCTACAACCGTGGCATTCGCCGTCGCCTGGCGCCCATGTTAGAGGGAGATCGCAGGCGGTTGGAACTTGCCTATAGCCTGATGATGACGTTACCCGGAACTCCCGTTATTCGCTACGGAGACGAAATCGGGATGGGCGACAACCTCAAACTGCCGGAGCGTAACTGCGCCCGTACCCCGATGCAGTGGTCCACGGAACCGAATGGCAGGCTTCACCAAAAGCGACAAGCCGGTTATGCCGGTAATCAACTCCGGCCCTTACGGTTTCGAGCACGTCAATGTCGCTGCGCAGCGCCGCGATCCTAACTCGTTGCTCGATTGGATGGAACGCATCATTCGCATGCGTAAGGAAGTCCCCGAGATAGGCTGGGGCGACTTTTCCTTCATCTCTGCGCACACCACCGAAGTGCTCATCATGCGCTATGACTGGCGCAACAATTCGGTGCTTTTTGTTCATAACCTTAGTGCCGTGCCTCGAGAGGTTAGTTTCTCCATCAACAACCAAGCCTGTACGCTGGTTAATCTTCTTTCGGAAAACCACAGTGAGCCGGTGGGCGGCGGCAAACACCGCATTCTGCTCGAACCATATGGTTACCGGTGGTACCGCGTTTGCGGTCTAGATTACCTACTCAATCGAAGTCCTATGTGAATCTGACACCTTTGCTTGGAAATACTCTAAGTTGCTGCAAAGAAATCTAACCATCGACCCAACGTTCTGGCGAAAAGCGCATCACAGTTACGTGTAGAGGCTTGAGGACCGTCAAGAGCCTCCACCGGAAAGTTGAGAATCTTATGAAAAATATTCTGGCTGCTTCATTAGTTGGTATCACTCTCGCTTGCGTCGCCCCGGCGAAGGGTGCGGATGTTTCGAAGCTGGATGCACGGATCGACGCTGCGCACGCTGTTCTGCACGAGTTAATGGCCACGCCCGACAAAGGCATTCCCCTTGACATCGCGGCTAAGGCTCATTGCATAGCGGTTATTCCTGGATTCAAGAAAGGCGCTTTCCTGGTGGGCGCGCAGTATGGTCAAGGCGTGGCTACATGCCGCACCGCCACCGGTTGGAGCGCGCCGGTCTTTATCCAGTTAACCGGAGCCAGCTTCGGCCTCCAGGCGGGCGGTCAATCCACTGACCTCGTTCTGGTTGGCGTAAACCGTCGAAGTCTGGATGATCTGCTGAAAGATAAAGTGAAGCTCGGTGGCGACATTGCCGCGGCGGCCGGCCCGGTGGGACGCGATTCCCAAGCTTCCACCACAGAACTAGCCAATGCTGAATTCCTGACCTATTCTCGCAGTCAGGGACTGTTCGCCGGCGTCGACCTGACTGGCGACGAAGTTCACCAGAACACGGCGGACACTGAAGCCTTTTACGGCAAAGACATCCCCTACAAGACCATCTTGAGTGGCGCGGTTCCCACGCCTCCGCCGGCGCACCATTTCGTAGCCACGGTTAACGAAATGTTTCGCAGAGGCAGGGCTGACAGGGCTGCGCGATAAAAGCAAGACCACAAGTGGAAAGTCGCATGGAGGGGTTGAGTGCTGGGTATCCCACTCAACCCCCCCGGACAGGCAAAACCGGGATCGAGGGGCACCCAGCATTCGCTGCCGGTGCGACGAAAAGCGACGCTGCAGTTTTCTGCGACCTGTTTAGCCTTGGACCAACGGCAGGCGTGGATCGGGTTGCTTCCAGGTGGAGCGTAGCCACACATGCTCAGGGTCTTCTGTCACCGTCATGGAACGTGAAGTGCCAGCGAGAAAGTTCAGGTAATAGGTATCGTAGCCGGGGCCCGCAACTACCGGGTGGTAACCATCCCTGACCAGCACCACGTCGCCATCGTGCACTTTTATCAGCGACTCTCGCGAGCGGTCAGAACGATAAAGATTCTGTAGCGCAAAGCCGCGCGCACCCCTCATCCGATAGTAGTAAATCTCATCCAGATCCACTTCCACGGGCGGTTGATCTACGTCATGCTTGTGGGGCGGATAGCTCGACCAGTTGCCACCGGGGGTGTAAACCTCAAAGACCACGAGCTTGTCGGCGGCAAAGGCGGAGGGAATCACTTCGACAATCTGACGAGAGGCGTTCTCGCCCCCGCGCAAGCCGGTCGCCACGTCTTTCGGGGTCACCAGGCGGGGTTCGAGCTTGGCTTTGGACGGAACGCGGCACTGCGCGATTTCACAAACAGTTTCCGCCTTCACCGCGACGCGACTGTCAGCAGGCAGGTAGAGGGAATAAGGAAGACCATCGAATACATTCTCTCTAGCTCCGACGGATTGCGCGCCCGCTCCCCAGTCCGCGACACAGCGTCCGCCCAACCATACCAGGACCATTTCCTCATCCCCGGTGCGTAGCTCCCATACCTGCCCCGGCAGCAGGCGAACGGCCACAAAACTCATCCACTCCCATCCGGCTTCGTCGCGGGTGAAACCAACCAGTTCTCCTGCCTGATCCGGAGGCAGATGGCGCGCGCGTACCACGCTTTCCTGTTGCATTTTTGTTGCTCCTGCTTCGCCCTAACCGCTTAGGAAATAATATTAGCAGCTGGGCCTTCCCGCTACGCCCGGCTTAGGAATTGTGCTGCGGGCCCGGGGGAATGGTTTAGATTAAACTCGCGACCCTACTTCATGCCCACTGTCCACCTGCCCAAGAAGTTCGGCTTGCTCAATGCCATCTCCATCAACATGTCCAACATGGTGGGCACAGGACCGTTCATCACGGTTCCGGCAATTCTGGCCACCATGGGCGGACCGCAAGCGCTGATTTGCTGGTTCGTGGGAGCGGTGATCGCCATCGCGGATGGCCTGGTGTTTGCCGAGTTGGGCACTACGTTCCCCAGCTCCGGGGGCTCTTATAACTACCTGCGCGAGTGCTTCGGGCGCGAGGGCCTGGGGCGCTTGATGGCGTGGCTCTTTATATGGCAGTTCCTGTTCAGCGGAACCCTGGAGATCGCCTCCGGCAGTGTGGGGATGGCGCTGTATACGGGTTATGTGTTCAAGGGACTGGTCGGCCGGCCGTGGGCCTTACGATTGCTTGCCGCAGGCTTTTCCCTGGTTGCCATGATCTTGCTCTATCGCAAGATTCGCGACATTGCGCGCATCATGCTGGTGCTGTGGAGCGGTCTCTTGTTGACCAGCATCTGGGTCGCCGTGGAAGGCATGATGCATTTGCAGACACGGCTGCTCTTCGACTTCCCGCCGGGCGCCTTTCACCTGAATATCGCGTTCCTGCTGGGCCTGGGCAATGGCTCCATGCTGGTGATGTACAACTTCCTGGGCTACTACAACATATGCAACCTGGGTGACGAAGTTCGTGAGCCAGAGCGGGTGATTCCCCGGGCCATCATCGGATCGATCGTTCTCGTCCTGCTTCTGGATCTGGCAATTTCTGTCGCCTTTACGGGGGCTTTGCCGTGGCGGGAGATGATCCAGCCAGGCACGGTGATTTATGACGCCGTGGGCTCGGTTTTCATGGAACGGGTCGCCGGGTTCTGGGCTGGGCAATGGTTGACGGTCATGGTGGTGGTTACGGCCTTCGCCTCCGTCTATTCCTTGATGCTGGGCTATTCGCGCATTCCCTTTGCGGCGGCGCTGGACGG
Organism: uncultured Acidobacteriaceae bacterium; assembly: GCA_963711525.1. GTDB lineage: Bacteria > Acidobacteriota > Terriglobia > Terriglobales > Acidobacteriaceae > PALSA-350. The sequence goes on from CAVQEO010000015.1 coordinate 40,477, forward strand.
CACATTCTTCCGCTTCTTCGCGAAGACCCACCCCACCAAAGACTTTCCTCACCGCTCTTTGCTGCTGGTCGGTATCCTGTCGGCTATCGCCAGCTTGTTCGACCTGGTGCAGATTATCACCGCCCTGATCCTGGCCCGGATTTTGATCATGTTCGTGGGCCAGATCATCGGCCTGCTGCTGCTCAGAAAGCGGCATCCGGAGGCGCCGCGTCCGTTTCGAATGTGGCTATATCCCTTGCCGGCATTGTTCGCCATGGGCTGCTGGCTCTATATCTTCCTGGTGCAAGCCTTCGAACCCCAGGGTTGGAAATACATGCTCTACGTCCTGGCGGTGTTCGTAAGCGGGATCGGTCTTTTCCTGATCCTGGCCCGGCGGCAACGGTATTGGCCCTTTGGGTTGCCCGGCGTATCGGGGCACCCCCCCGACGGCTCAACCTGATAACCCGTCCAGGTACTTATTCGCCCTTAAGGTCGTATTTTCTACGGCCCCACCGCGTGACAATATCGTCACCAATATGCGAGTCAACATTCGAGCCCGTCTACCCCACCAGCAAGCCAGCGATTTCCGAACGCTCCCCGTGGCCGTGACCATCGAGAATTCGCGCGGCATTAAAGCCAACTATCAGCACGCGACCACCGCCGCGGAACTGCTCCATTTGCTGGACAAGCGAACCGACCTCAATGCAGCCGTCCTGGACCGGTTTCGGGAAGAGCTGAAGTTCACCAAGGCCGCCAAGCTGAGCGACATCGAGATGAGCGAAGAGGTGCTGGAGCAGATAGGCTTTTTTGTTTAGAAGCGCCAGGGTCAGCTAAGTGAAGATGCTGTGACTGCGGATTTGCTTTAGTTGCCAGGGTTCTCCATTCTTCTCGCCGCCAAGGTCAGCCCTTGGCGGCGAGACTCGTTTTCAAGGCAGTTTCTCCGGTTGCTATATCCTTCCTCAGGGGCGGCAACCAAATGGCGAGCACAATCACTGCGCGGCGGCTCTTGCGTGGGAACCAAATCGTAGAGTACCCGCTGATCACAGTCGACGACGGCTACATCACTTCCATCGCCAGCCGGGAGAGCGGCGCGGGCGACGATTCATTTCCGGGAGCCATGCTGGTCCCGGCCTATGTGAACATTCATGTCCACGGCGCCGTCGGCTACGACGTAATGGAAGGCACTGCGGAAGCTCTGCACGCGGTCGGAGCGGCTCTGGCCAGCCACGGGGTGGGGGGGTATTACCCCACAACCGTCACCTCATCCACCGAGGAAACCTTGCGCGCCCTGGACATGATTGCCGGCGTGATCGAGAGCGGGCCGTCAGCCGTGGGCGCGGTACCGCTAGGCATTCATCTCGAAGGGCCGTTTCTTTCCGTGGCCAAGCGGGGCGTCCACACGGCTGCCCTGCTGGTGCAGCCATCGATAGCGCTCTTCGATCGATTCTGGCAAGCGGCTCGCGGGCATATCCGCATCCTGACCATCGCGCCCGAACTACCCACCGCGCTCGAGTTGATCCAGCATGCCAGCAGCCTGGGCGTGGTATGCAGCCTGGGTCACAGTAACGCCAGCCTGGGGGAAGCCGAAGCCGGCTTCCTGGCAGGCGCGCGCAGCGCTACCCACACCTTCAATGCCATGCGCAGCCTGGACCATCGCGATCCTGGTATAGCCGCGTATGTTCTCGACAACGACGCGCTTTTTGCGGAACTGATCTGCGATGGCATCCACGTTGACCCGGCAATGGTCCGCTTGTTTTACAAGGCCAAGGGAGCCGAGAAGGCCATCCTGATCACTGACGGTATGAGCGCCACGGGGATGCCCGACGGAAGGTACAAGCTGGGCGACCTGGAAGTAGACGTGGCCAATGGACGGTGCACCTCAGCCGGATCCCCCGGCGTGCTGGCGGGCAGCGTCGTGACCATGGATCGGGCGGTACGCAACTTCTCTGCGTTTACCGGCGCCAGCCTGGCCGTGAGCGCGCAAATGGCGGGGAGCAATCCCGCTGCGCTCATGGGCCTTGACGGGCAATGGGGGCTACTTGAGGAAGGGCGGGAAGCTAATTTCGTGGCGCTGTCGCCGGATGGTCGAATGCTCGAGTCTTTCCGTGCCGGACGGCCGCTTCTATCCGCTCAGGGCTGAGGTTTTCCGCTATCCCATCCCAGTGCGTCCGCGACCTGGCTGGCCAGGCGCAATGGATCAAACGGTTTTAACAGAATGCCGGCCACAGGAAGGTGCGCAAGGGAGCCGTTTTGAACGGCTTGCACCTTTGCGGTCAGCAACACAATCGGGATGTGGCTCGTGGCCCGCGCTGTCCGGAGCTTGGCCAGCATGGCGGGGCCATCCATCGCCGGCATCATTACGTCGAGCAGGATGGCGTCGGGCTGATGCTGCTTGGCACTTTCAATTGCCTGTGCTCCGCAGTAAGCCTCGACCACATCCCAGCCCGCCGTCGCCCGCAAGCTGCAGGCTGCGGCGTGCCGTGCTGCGTCATCGTCGTCCACAACCAGAATGCGCCGTTTCACAGTCACTCTCCGGGTGGGTGGGCCTGTCACAAACTAACCCAATTGCCCACAATAAGAGCTTCCACTTTCAGGCAATTACTACCCGGAGGTCACCAGGAAGTCAAAACTGGAGTGAAGTCCGGGCTATTTGCGGGGTGAGGCGGGCGTCATCTTCAACGGCTTAACGCCTCCATCCTCATCTTCGTCCTCATCCTCCTCTTCTTCTTCGTCATCGTCGTCTTCTTCGTCCTCGTCCTCGTAGTCGTCGTCTAAATCTTCCTCGTCTTCTTCGTCTTCATCATCTTCTTCGTCTTCCAGATCCTCGAGATCGTCGTCGTCCTTATCTTCTTCCTCGTCCAGGTCGTCCAGGGATTTGAGGAACTGAAGTGCTGGTAGCTGGACGGGTTCGTCCCCTAGAGCCGCGGTTCGTGTCTGTGGCGCTTCCGCCAATTGCGCGGCGGCGAGATAGCTGGCATAGCTTTCCATGTGGGGGGGCGGTATAAGGGACATTCGCACGATTTCTCTTCTCCTAGGCCTTTGAATGTACACGACGCATGCCTGCGCCCGAGTTTATGCACGCTTGGATGCCGCCGAAAGACTGGCGGGGTTGATAGAGTGACGAGAATATTCTGCGTCGGGACGCGCGTCCCGCAAGCTTAGGCATGTGGTAGTTTTCTTAACATCAGCCCGGTGCACTTGGCTAGTGCGCAACCAAGATCCGGAGCTATCTCGAAGGGCACCCTATGGCCGAACCAATTCCCGCCACTGCTTTGCTGTTGATTGACGACTCCCGGCAGGAAGAGATCAACGTTACGCACACGCCGTTCACCATCGGGCGCCTGCAGGACCGCGACCTGGTACTGGCGCACGCTTTCATCTCCCGCGACCACGCTGCCATTGTCTATGAGATGGGCCAGTTCCACGTGGTCGACAAAGGCAGCCGCCACGGGACCTTTCTCAACGCACTGCCCCTGGTCGAGCGTCAGGCCCTGAAGCCAGGGGACGAGATCCGCCTGGGTTCGCTGAACGGTCCATCGCTTCGCTTTGGCCCGGCAAGAGAAAGCACCTCGACCATTCATAAACTTTTGGACGAGTTGCATGCGATTTCGGCACCCACCTCGGACCTGGAGAAGCTGAGCTGGTTCCTGAGTGCGGCGCAACGCTTGAATACCCTGGGCGCGGTCAACGAGATCCTGGCCACGCTGGTGGAAGCGACTCTGGAGCTGACCCAGGTGGAGCGGGGCTACGTGTTCCTGCGGGATGAGAAGGGCAAGCTAACCCTCGCGGCGGGGCGCAGTCTCAAGGGCGATCGCCTGGAAGACGATTCCACTATCTCGCACAGCGCCATCGCACAAGCGTGCAAGGCCTCAAAGTTCATCGTCACCGACACTTTGTCGGCGGAGGCCAATTCGCGCACCGAAAGCATGGTGCAGCAGAGTATCCGCATGGTGTATTGCATTCCCCTGCGCAAGCGCGCGGCGGGCGCCGATTGCCATGAGAAAGATATCCTCGGCGTGCTCTACCTGGACAGCCGGCTGCAACCGGGCAAACTGAGCCAGGTGGACAACGATCTTCTGGAGACGATCGCGACCGAGGCTGCCGCGCTGGTAGAAAACGCCTTTCTCGCCCAGGCAGAAGAAGCTTCACGGCGTTACCGCGAAGAACTGAACATCGCTGCCGCCATCCAGCAGGGGCTGATGGAGTTTGCCATCCCCAACCTGCCGTATGCCAAGGTGCACGCTCGCAGCGTTGCCTGCAAGGACGTCGGAGGCGACTTTTACGACGTAATTGCTACCCCGGACGGGCTCTATATCGTGATCGCCGACATCTCCGGCAAGGGAGTATCGGCCGCGATCCTTGCCTCCACGCTGCAGGGGCTGCTTTACGGCCTGTTGCTGGCCGGTCAGCCGCTGGCGGACATCGCGGACGTGGCCAATCGCTACATCTGCGAGAAGAATGTGCAGAAATACGCCACCATGATCCTGGTCAAGCTCGATCCGGACGGGACCTTTGAATACGTCAACTGCGGGCATGTACAGCCGCTGCTGGCTAACAGCAACGGGGTAAAGCGACTGGCAAACGCCAACATGGTGGTGGGCTTGATCGAAGAGGCTACCTACGTCTCCGAGCGTCTTCAGCTTAAGCCCGGCGACCGCATTGTGCTGGCCACCGACGGGGTTACTGAGGCGGAAGGCCAGGACGGTGAATTTTTTGGAGAGGAACGTCTGGAAACGGCTGTCGAAGGCGCCACCATCGAGGGCGTGCTGGGCAAGGTCGAGACCTTCATGGCCGGCACGCCGCCGAACGACGACTTTACGATGCTGGAAGTCCTTTATAGCTCCTGAAGCATTTTTGCTATAGCAGTTTCGGAATTACTGTGGTCCGATGCGATCAGTTATGTGCGGCCAGTCCTCGGCGGGATGGCCGCGTCGAATTCAGTTTCCTGGTCAACACCATTAGCAAAAATGCTTGAGCGCGTATTGGGCTGCCCAATAGCCGCACATACCGTGCACGCCGCCCCCCGGGGGCGTGGATGAAGAGCACAGGTAGACCCCTTTCATCGGAGTCGCATACTGCCGCCAGGTGGGGCGCAAAAAGAATTGCAAGCCGGAGAACGAGCCGCCGTTGATGTCGCCTCCGACCAGATTGTCATTCCACTGGTTCATGGCCTCGGGGCTAAAGGCCGCCCGGCCCAGGATGCACTCGCGAAAGCCGGGGGCGAAGCGTTCTACCTGGGCTTCGATCGCCTCCAGGGCAGATCCCGGCCAGCCATTGGGCACGTGGCAATAGGCCCACGCCACGTGCTTGCCGGCGGGCGCCCGGCTGGGATCAAAAAGCGTCGGCTGGGAGAGCAGGACGAAGGGGCGGTCGCTCATGGTTCCGCGTGCCGGCGCCCGCTCCGAAGCAGCAATCTCCTCGAACGTACCCCCCACGTGGACGGTGCCGGCACGCAGGCACTCCCTCGCACGCCACGGAATCGGCTGGCTGAGGGCCCAATCCACCTTGAAAACGCCGGGGCCGTAGCGGTAACGCTCGAGCTCACGACGGAAGGGGGGCTGAATCTTTTCACCGCCAATACTCAACAACTGTCTGGGGGTCACATCCAGGAGCGTCCGATCCGGTTGGCCCAGCTCGCGCAGCGAGTGCACGCGGGCGTTGGTGGTCACTGTGCCTCCAGATTTTTCCAGGCAGGCTACGAGGGCATCTGCGATGGATTGCGCACCGCCTTGCGGGATGGGCCAGCCCACGGCGTGCCCGGCCATCCCCATCACTAGTCCAAAGGCGGCTGAGATGGGCGTCTCCAGGGGTAGAAACGAGTGCGCGGCCAAGCCGGCAAAAAGAGCGCGCGCCCGGGTGTCCTTGAAGTAGCTATCGGCGATCGCACGCGCAGAGCGTAATCCAAGCAGGCCAAAGCGGGCCATGGCGAGGGGATGACGAGGCCAGCCGATGTTCTTGAGTAAATCGTGACGGAGGCCATCCCAATTGGCCAGTAGCGGGCTGTAGAGGCGGCGGTAAGCCGCTGCGTCCTTGCCTAGCCCGCTGGCCGTCGCCGACAGACCACGTTCCAGCATGACGGCTGTTCCATCGTCCAACGGGTGGGCCAGCTCTGCGGAAGACGAAATCCAGTGCAATCCAAATTCGGCCAGCGGCAAAGTGGAGAAGAAGGGCGATGCCACGGCAAGAGGATGAACCGCGGAGCCCAGATCATGCACAAACCCGGGGAGAGTGAGTTCGGCCGACCGCGCGGCTCCGCCGGCGATGGAGGCGGCCTCTCGCACCTCAACGGCGAAGCCGGCCTTGGCCAGGACGATGGCGGCGGCCAATCCATTTGGACCTGCTCCGACGATTTTGGCGGTGGGAGGCATGGGATTTCAACAGTGATAGCACACTGAAATGAGAAACCATTCCCCAGGCCGGGGAATCTCAGAATGTATGGGAACTTTACAGACAGAAACTACGACAACGTTCGTGCTGGGTGGGGACCTCACGGTCAACCGGCTTGGATACGGCGCCATGCGCATCACTGGCCCCGGCATATGGGGCGAACCTAAGGATCGCGACGAGGCGCGCAAGGTGTTGAGGCGCGCGCTGGAGCTGGGCGTCAACTTTATCGACACCGCGGACGCCTATGGCCCCGAGGTGAGCGAAAACATCATCGCGGAAGCTCTTTTTCCCTACAAGAAGGACCTGGTGATTGCTACTAAGGGCGGCTTTACGCGGTCCGGTCCTAACAAGTGGGCGGAGGACGGACGGCCAGAATACCTGAGGCAGTGCGTGGAAATGAGCCTGCGCCGCCTGAAGCTGGAGCGCATCGATCTTTATCAGCTGCATCGAATTGATCCTAAGGTGCCGGTGGAAGAGAGCCTCGGCGCACTCAAAGAGTTCCAGGACGCGGGTAAGATTCGGCACATCGGCTTGTCAGAGGTTTCGCCGGCGGAGATCGAGCGGGCCGGCAAGACGGTCAAGATCGTCAGCGTACAGAACCAGTACAACCTGAGTGATCGCCGGCATGAGAACGTGCTCAAATATTGTGAGCAGCACAACCTTGGGTTCATTCCCTGGTTTCCTGTCGCGGCGGGAAAGCTCGCGAACGCTGGTGGTCCGCTCGACCGGGTAGCCAAGCAGCATCAGGCCACGGTGGCACAGCTTTCGCTGGCATGGCTATTGCATCACTCGCCGGTATTGCTTCCGATTCCAGGTACTTCTTCTGTGAAGCACCTGGAAGAGAATATGGCGGCCGCCAAGCTGCACCTCGCGCCGGAGGAATGGAATGCCATTGAAAGCGCGGCCGAGAAGGGCTAGAGAGTCTGGGGAAAAACTCCGTGTACGGGCTGAAGAGTCTGCGTCAGAACTCGAAATAAACCCCAAATCAGAACCAGGCCCATAGGGCCGGGAGCCAAACGTCAGCCCAGCCCGGAAGGGCTGGGAGACGTTCGCGAAGATTATGGAGCGCCAGAGGCGCGGCACTACCTGCATCCGCGGGTGCCGCGCCTCTGGCGCTCAAACGGTATTGGATCGATGTCCCAGCCCTCCCGGGCTGGGCTGACGTTTGGCTCCCGGCCCTATGGGCCTGGTTCTGAATCCGGGTTGGTTTTGCGTTCTCACGCAGACTCTAAGGGCGTTCGTGAGCTTAGCAATCAGCGGTTGGGGTTTGAGGCCACTCGCAATAGCGTCTGTGTGATGCGGATTGCGGCTCGCACGGAACCGCTCAGCGAGCCGGCCACTTTGCTCACTCCTCCTGCGCGGTTGCGGTAGCTTACCGGGATTTCGCGGATGCGCAGGCCAGATTGCGCCGCGCGCATCTGCATCTCCAGGTTCCAACCGTAGGTTTCTTCTCGCATGCGTAACCGGCCTAGCGCTTCGCGGGTGATGGCGCGAAATGGACCCATGTCTGTGTATTTCACCCGGTAGAGCAGGCGGAGCAGGACGCCTGCCAGCCAGCCGGCAAAGATCTGTGAGATCAACATGCTGCCCGGCTCGCGCTTGCCGCGCAGCCGGGAACCGATCACGAAGTCACAGTCTCCCGCCAGGATCGGATCCAGCAATTGCCCCATTTCGGCGGGAACATCGCTACCGTCGCCGTCCATGAAGACCAAAATGCCGGATCCACCATCGGCCACAGCAGCCCCGGCTGCGCACGCACGGCCATATCCTGGTTGCGGTTGGTGCACTACTTTGGCTCCGGCGGATGCGGCTTCGGCGGCGGTCGCGTCGGTGCTGCCGTTGTCCACTACGATGCATTCGCGGATCAGAGCCCAGGGCAGTTCCCGAACGACCGCAGCGATGTTTTCCGCTTCGTTCAATGCAGGAATTACAACCGAAACCCCGTTTAGCCCCAAATCAGAGGCTCCAACGCAGCCCGCAATTGGAGCAGGCCGGGGGCGGTTGCGGGCTCAACAATGCGCGCCGGAATTCCTGGTACTTTTCGCCGTTCCAAATCTCACGCATGGTCTGCTGCGTGGCGTTGCCCAAGGTAAAGCTGTCGTAGCCGCGCATGGAGAATGGAGCGATGCAACAGGGAAGAGCCTGTCCGTTGGCCGTGATGTACATCAGGCTCCAGGGACGTCGACAGAGAGACCATGGGCTGTCGTCCTTGCGCTTCTTGATGCTGACCTGAGGCTCGGTGGCGCCCGACGCGCTGAAGAGTACGCCCAGCTCCCGGGCGACGGCTTCGGCTCGCTGCAGAACCTCTTCCTCCTGCTGGGTGGTGTGCTCAAACAGGGCCTGTTCGGGCCGCGCCAGCCCCTGTCCCTCAGGGAGATACACCATTCGCTGCAGATAGACCTCCATCACACCCAGGCGATGCGCCAGGCGGATGAAGGCCTCCAATTGCGCCAAGGTCTCGCGCAAGCCGGTAAGCCACAGGGAAACCCGGGGTAATTGCGCCTGGTTGGCGCGCTGCATAGCGACAAAGTTGCCCACATTGGTCACGATGCGGTCGAACATGTCTTTGCCGCGCACCATCTGAAAAACAGACGACTCTGCCGCATCGAGCGAAACGCGCAATTCGTCGAGGCCAGCGTCGATCAGAGCCTGCCCATTGCTCTGGGTCAACAACGTGCCGTTGGTGTTGAAGAGCACATACACTCCGCGCTCTTTCAAATACCGGATCATGCGCGGCAGCCCCTTCACCAGCATCGGTTCGCCCACCCCGTGCAACACGACGCGCGCAATCTTCGGATACTGATCGATGATGCTGGTAAACAACTCCCACGACATGTCCGCCTCCGGCTCCAGCTCTTCAAAGGTGCGCGGGCAGGTGGTACACAGCAGATTGCAGCGATTGGTCGTCTCCAGGTAGAGGCAGACCGGATCCGCTTCCATGATTACGGAGAGCTGGTCTTCCGGCTTTTCAAAGTAGCGCCGCATCTTCTGCTGGTCTTCCGCCAATTGCGGTAGTACAGAAAGACCTTCGCTCATAAGTTCCTCCCAGAGGTGGAATACAGTGCAAACGCTTTGCCTTGCGCGGGGCGCCCGGGGGACAGTCTCGCTTCCAGCCGGCGGGCGCCCATGCACCACAGCGCAAGCAGGGCCGTGGTGCCATATAGCCATTCAAACATGTAGTACATGGCCGGCCCCGGATTAGCAAGCTGGGTGGTGTAAAGGTAGAAGCTGGCAGTGGTGAAATAAACCATGGGTACGTAAGGGATCAGGCACAGAAAAGGGAGCAGCCACAGGTAGTACCAGGGGTAGTGGGAGGAAAACAGCAACATGAAGACAGCCGCGATTACGAAGCAACAGCGAATCGCAGCCAGCGGGCTGACCTCATTGCTAAGCCAGGCCCATACCGCTAGCCCGAGCAGCAACAAGGCGGCAAACCCATAGAAGGCCGCAGTGGGGAGCGCTTCCCAGTGCAAGCCATGGCGGGCCAACGTGAGGAGAAAGTAGCGGCTGCCGGATTCCATACCCTCCTCCTTGGCATAGTCGGGCAAGAAGCCGAGCACCTGCCGGCCTACGCTTAGATAGCAGGCGTACCCCGCGGCAACGACGCCGGCCACAGCAGCCGGCATCTTCCAATCACGCCAGTCACTTCGGCGGTAGAGAGCGGGAAAGAGGGCGATGGGGTAGAGCTTGACCAGTGTGGCCGCAGCCAGCGCGATCCCCGTGGCCGAGGGCTTATGGCGGACGTAGAAGAGCAGCGCGAGAGCCATCAAGGGCAAGGCCGCGCCATCCACATGACCGCTGCTGGCCACCTCCCAGAGAAGCAACGGGTGCCAGGCATAGATCAACACCTGTTCGCGGGGTAAACCGACGGCCGCCAGCAACTTCACCAGGACCCAAATGGTGAGCGCCTCCAGAGCCACCATACCCGCCTTCATCCACAGCACCGATGCGCCGATTCGGGTGATCAGCAGGAAGAGCATCTGCGCTCCCGGAGGATAAATGGTGTGGGCGTAGCTTCGCCGATTGATGTGGGGATAGATATCGAGATCGCGAAGAAAGGCCAGATGAGGATCGGCAGGAATGTAGCGGTAGGGATTGATGCCGGCAGCCTGCACCCGCCCATCCCATACGTAGCGAAAGATATCGCTCGACAGAAAGGGTGGGGAAAAGAGGCAGACCAGCCTGCAGCCGGCGGCACAGACCAGGATGATGGCGAAGGTCCAGCGGTTCACCGGCCGGTTAAGCACCACCCAGACGGCCACCAGATAGAGCAGCGCCTGGTACATCGCGACCAGGCCAAAGCCAATCACGAAGTGATGAATCTCGTTCACTCCCTGGCGGCAAAGCAGCACCATGGAGAGCCCCAACACGACTAGCGCGCTGTTGGTCAGCCATGACCGGCTCAGCATGCGCTGCTCGTTGTGCAGGCTGATGTTTGCACAGTCTGCAGACTCTCGAGGTAGGTCCGGGTGTGCCTGGCATCGTAGCCTGCGCACTCCTCCCCGCGGAGTTCACGACGAAGACGTTCGAGCGTGGCGCCATCGTCGACGTCGTACCAGGTAGGAAGCAGTTCGGCATCTAAGCCTATTTCCCTAGCCCGGTCGAGTGTTTGCTGAAACACGCGCTCGGTACTCCAGTCGATCTGCTCGAAGATCTGCGGGTGCAAGCGCTTCATTCCGATCAGGTAGTAGCCACCGTCATCAGAACCGCCCAGCACCACTCGATCTCCCGTACGCCCGAGCGAGGAGACCGCCTGCGACAGCGCCTCCTGGGGCATAGTGGGGCTGTCGGAATCAATCAGGCACACGGCGCCGAATCCACAGGCGAATAAATCTTCACAAGCATGGAGAAGGCGCTCTCCGAAGCCGTCGCCTCGTTGCCCCAGAAGGCGGAAGGCGGGGGGCAGAACGCTATCGAAGGCCGCCTCGTCCCCCACCGGGGTGTAGACCACAATCCCTGCGCTGTTGCCGGCTTCTGTGACCTCTTGAATGTTTTCCGTGGTGTCGCGAAGGAAGCAGATGTTGAGGGCCGCGGCCTGCTCGGGTGTGAGCGGAGGGGATAACCGGGTCTTCACCTTGCCTGGGCGCGGGGCCTTGGCCATCACGGCTAAGGCGCAGCAGCCGGGGCTGACAGGCGGCGTTTCTACCGTCTCTTCTGGTTGAAGTGTCTGGTAAGGCAAAAACTCTACTCCGGATTTTCTGTCGAGCTCGGTGGCGTTGGCCATCTTCATGCGGCTTTCTTTAGGGAAAGCCGCATACGTCGCAGCGGGCGGTACCGCGATGTAGAAAATCCGGGTCCCCCGCGTCAGCAACTACGGTCGCACACCGCGTACTGATACCAGTTATCCTGCCACAGGCTAACGGCGCCCCAGGGCTGGGAGGCGATCAGGGATTGGAATTCCTCCTGCTTGAGCACTGCTGCCCTGCCCGGTTCGTGGAAGCGGGTGCTCCAGTCTCCCATGAGGCGGGCGAAGAGCCACATGCAGGAGAGCGGCAGCATGGCGCGCAAGGCCGATGTGGGCTCAGCGATAAAGCAGCGGCCACCCGGTCGGAGAGCCGAGAATATCTCGTGCAACGCCTGCGGGCGGTCCCCCACCACCATCAAGAGCCGGGAGGCGATAATCGCATCCACCGGCGCCAGCGATTCGGAGAGGGCAAGAACGTTTGCTTTGATGAAGCGACAGTTCTTCAACCGACGGATGTCGGCCCGGTCTTTCGCGCGGGACAGCAGGCGCTCGGAAAGGTCTACACCTGTAATCTGAATGTCAGGGTAACGCTGGGCGAGACTGCAAGCGTAGAACCCGGGGCCGCAAGCTATTTCCAGAAGGTGGGTTTCAGGGCCGGGCTGGGCTCCGGGCCAAAGTGCATCAGAGATTGCTGTGGTGTGGTCGCGAAATAGATGCTCACGACAGAATGCGTAGAACCATGAACATCGCTCGAACAGGCTTTCCGAGTCTCCCCGGAGGGGGCTTGGATATTTCGGGCCAGGAAAGTTGGCTCCCGCGTTCTCAATTCCCATCGTGTGAGTCCAGCTCCCTAAACGGCTGCTACGAATAATACTCTGAGCCTGCTTCGGCGCAGGTTTAAAAGCGATCCTCTACTTTGATGCGATAGAACGCCGTTCGATCTGGTTCCGTGTTCCTCGCAGTTGGCCAGAGGACCCCCAATGAAGATGTCGAGAATCGGCATGGGTCTATTGTGCTCCAGGCACCGCGACAGCTATGTGAACGGCGGGCTTACTTTGCGTTGGTTCGGAAACGATTAGCCCGTTCGAACTCATCGCGGAGTTCAGGCGTCTTGAGGTTTTCGCGCAGGTACGCGAGCCGCTGTTCCAAGGCCAGGAGCGCTTCAGCGACTGCTTCTGTGTTGGTATGCGCAACGTCCCGCCACATGGAATAGGGGCTTGCTCCCAGGCGGGTCATCTCGCGCAAGGCTCGCCCACCGATGGCGCGCAGATCGGGTGCGTCGCCGAAGCGGTCCTCCAGCATGGCGCTCAAGGCGGTGGAGAGATATTGCGGCAGATGGCTGACCCAGGCACAGATCTCATCATGCCGGGCGGCTTGGATATCCATGGTGCGACAGCCAAAGCGCTCCACCCACCTGCGCCACTCCGGGACCAGGGGATGACTGGCAAATTCGGTAAAGAGCCACACGGCATGGGAGAAAAGCTCTGCGTCCGCATGCGCGGCGCCGCTTACTTCTTTGCCGGCCATCGGGTGCCCGGGGAGAAAGCCGGCCTGACCGGGGGCGCCGAAGAGCGGCAGCGCTCTTTCAGCGATGGCCACTTTGACGCTGCCCACGTCGGTTACCAGTTGATGCGGCTGGAGCAGTGGGGCTAGCCTCTCCATCCACTCCAGAATGGTGAAGACCGGCCCGCTCAGGAGCACCAGGTCGCTGGTAACCGCCGCGCTGACTGGATCGACGCCGGCTACATCGACCGCTCCGCGATCCAGTGCAATCTGCAGATGGGATGGGTTGCGGTCCCAGCCGACGATCTCGCCCGGGAAATGGGCGGCGCGCAGAGCTAGCCCGGCGGAAGCACCGATGAGGCCCGTGCCCACGATCGTAATGCGTTGGATGGTCATCAAGGGAGCGTTGAGTGCTGTGGTATCCCACTCAAGCCAAAGTACGGCTTGAATGGGGCACCCAGCTTTCGTTGCCGGCACGAGGCTAAGCGATGTTGCTCCATATCAGCCAACTACGGGGACCTCGGCTCTCACGCTCCGGCCTACGACTGGGGCTATGAGGCGCAGTTTGTCCATTAGCTTTTCAAACTGCTCCGGAAACAATGACTGCGCTCCATCGGAAAAGGCCTTGTCCGGATTGGGATGCACCTCCATCAGCAAACCGTCACAGCCGGCAGCGACCGAGGCAAGGGCCATGGGCGGAACTTTGTCCCGCAGACCGGTTCCATGCGAAGGATCCGCCAGTATGGGCAGATGCGAAAGCTTCTTGATGACCGGTATGGCCGAGATATCCATGGTGTTGCGGGTGTATGTCTCGAAGGTGCGAATGCCCCGTTCGCAGAGCATCACATCGTAATTGCCACCCGACAGGATGTACTCCGCCGAAAGCAGCAGCTCTTCAATAGTGGCTGCAATCCCCCGCTTCAGCAGCACGGGCTTGCGCACCAGCCCAAGCTCGCGCAGCAGGTTGAAGTTTTGCATGTTGCGGGCGCCTACCTGAAAGAGATCCACATAGGGGAGCATCAGGTCGATCTGAGAAATCTCCATCACCTCGCTGACAATCAGCAGGCCGGTGCGGTCGCCTACTTCCTTCAACAGCTTCAGCCCTTCAAGCCCCATCCCCTGGAAGGAATACGGGGAACTTCGCGGCTTGAACGCCCCTCCGCGCAGAAACGAGGCCCCTGCGGACTTTACCTGCTCGGCAATGGTAAAGATCTGCTCACGCGACTCGACCGAGCACGGTCCGGCCATGATCACGACCTCGTCCCCACCCACCGCGACTCCGTTGGCAAAGCGAACAATGGTTCCTTCGGGCCTGAAACCACGGCCGGCCAGCTTGTAGGGCGATGAGATGCGGACCACATCCGCAACGCCGGCCAGCAATTTGAAGTCGTTGTGGTCGAAATGCGATGGCGTGCCCACGCCCGCCAAAACTGTCTGGATCGCTCCTGTGGTGCGGTGAACATTGAAGCCCACCTGAACGAGACGTTCGATCACCCCCTGGATGTCTTCCTCGGTCGCTGTCTCCAACATAGCTACAATCATGATTACTTTCCTGTCTCTCCCGTCGTGCCTGGGCCGTTCTTGGGTTGCGATGCCAGCTCATCCTTTTGCAGTGCGCGCATCACATCGATGATGCGTTCGTATATGTGGGTCAGCTCGATATCCGGGAGCGGCCCGTGATTGGCGGCGCGAACATTCTCGAAGATCACGCGCTCACGATTCGGCTCATAGACCGGCAGCGAGGTGGAACGCTTCAACTTGCCAATCTCCTGCGCGGCTTGCGCCCGCGCGCAAATCAGCGCCACGATTTGGCGATCCAACTCATCAATCTTCTTTCGCCAGTCAACAATATCCATGCACTTCCCTTGCTCTGTCGGTAGCCCCATTTACATGATACGGTGCCCGTGGCCCTTAGGCTGGGGCCAGCCCGGACAAGTTCATGCCAGGCTGGCGGTGTCCTTGCCTCAAGCCTTGGAGAAAAGCCGCGATTTTGGCCGGCGCCGTTCCCGGCTGGGCCTTCTCAATCAGGGCAACGACGGCCGTGCCAATCACTGCCGCATCGGCGAACTCGCCCACGGCAGCTACGTGTTCGGCGGTCGAGATGCCGAAACCCACGGCAATCGGCAACTGGGTGAAGTGGCGCAGGCGTTCCACCAGGCGGCGGGCATCGGCGGCCAGATTCTGCTGCGCGCCGGTAATGCCTACCCGGGAAATGGCATACACGAATCCCTCGGAGACGCCCGCAATCATCTTCAGACGGTGATCGCTGCTGGTGGGCGCAGCCAGAAAGATCGGCATCAGCCCGTTGTGGTGCATTTCGGTCAGATACTCTTCGGCCTCTTCCACGATCACGTCGGTGATCAATACGCCATCCACACCGCAACGGGCGGCGTGAGCGCAAAAGCGCCCCAGCCCAAAACGCAAGATGGGATTGAAGTAGGAGAAGATCACCAGGCCGGCGGAGGGTCTCAGGATGCGCAATTCCGCGGCCAGGGTGAGCACATCATGCAAACTCGTACCGTGAGCAAGGGCGCGTTCGCTGGCCCGCTGGATCACCGGACCGTCGGCGATTGGATCGCTGAACGGCACTCCCAACTCGAGCACATCCGCGCCCGCGTCAATGGCCGCCAGGGCAACGTTGCGCGTGGTCGCCAGATCCGGATCTCCGACTGTGAGGTAAATGACCAGGCCGGGCTTCAACCCCGGCTTGCTGTTGAAATCAATCGGCATGCGCCACACCCGCCAATTGCAACTCGCGCGCCATGATGCCCATATCTTTGTCGCCGCGGCCGGAAAGATTCACCACCAACACGTCCTGTGGCGCCAGCTTTGGCGCGAGGCGGATACACTCGGCGACGGCATGAGCGCTCTCGAGGGCAGGCACTATGCCTTCTGTCCGGGCCAATCGCTGGGCTGCCTGCAGGGCTTCTTCATCGGAAGCGGAAACATACTCGGCCCGCCCTGAGTCATGCAGGGCGGCGTGCTCCGGCCCGACCGAGGCGTAGTCCAGCCCGGCGGAGACGGAGTGGGTCAAGGAAACCTGGCCCGCGTCATCCTGCAACACGTAGGAGTAGGTGCCTTGCAGGACCCCTGGGCTCCCGCCGCTGAAGCGGGCGGCGTGGCTGCCCAGCGCCTGTCCCCGGCCGCCGCCTTCGACCCCGATCAGGCGCACATGGGGCTCTTCAATGAAGTCATAAAACGCGCCGATGGCGTTGGAACCGCCGCCCACGCAAGCCAGCACGGCGGTAGGCAACCTGGATTCCTTCTCCAGAATCTGCTGCTTGATTTCCTGCCCGATTACGCGATGGAAGTCGCGCACCATGGTTGGGTAGGGGTGAGCGCCCAGGACACTGCCCAGCAGATAATGCGTGGTGCGGACGTTGGTGACCCAGTCGCGCATGGCTTCGTTGATGGCGTCCTTCAAGGTGCGGGAGCCGGAACTGACCCCGCGGACCTCCGCCCCGAGCAGGCGCATGCGATATACGTTGAGCTCCTGACGGCGCATGTCCTCCTCTCCCATATACACGACGCATTCCATCCCGAAGAGGGAACAGACGGTCGCGGTGGCTACTCCGTGCTGGCCGGCACCGGTTTCGGCGATGACGCGATGTTTGCCCATGCGGCGCGCCAACAGCCCCTGGCCAAGACAGTTGTTGATCTTGTGGGCGCCGGTGTGGAGCAGATCCTCGCGTTTGAGGTAAATTCTTGCTCCGCCCAATTGCCCGGTCAGACGCGAAGCCAGGTAGAGCGGGGTGGGACGGCCGGCATAGTCTCCCAGCAGCAAATTGAGCTCGGCGTGAAAGACAGGATCGGCTTGGGCCTCGGCATAGGCTTGCTCCAGCTCCTGCAGAGCGGCCATAAGGGTCTCCGGAACGTACCGGCCCCCGTAGGCGCCAAAACGGCCGGGGATGGTGTGGATGACTGTGCTCACAATGATTGCCCTCAGGGGCTAAAGCCCTCAGATTTTCTAAGAGTTACTTACGGGCTGATGCTCGCTGCGGCGAGGCAGCCCGTACCCTTCAGCCTCAACGATCTCCGCTGCCGCTTGCTGGGCCGACTGGATGAAGGCCAGCACGCGTGCGGGATCCTTTTTGCCCGGCGCGCTCTCGACGCCGCTCACCACGTCTACTCCCCAGGGTCGCAAAACCTGAATCGCGTGCTTTACATTTTCCGGGCTCAGGCCGCCGGCTGCAATCAGCCGTAGATGGGGCGCCGCCTGGAGGAAGCTGTTGCGTGCCCCCAGCCAGTTAAAGCTGGTGCCGGTGCCGCCCACAGCTCGCTCGCTCGAGGAGTCCACTAGTACTGCGTTAAGAGAATCGTCCTGGCTTAACGCGGTCAATTGCCCGGCAAATTCCTGATCTTTATAGTGCAGCACGCGCAAGATCCCCAACTGGGCAAAGTGCTGGCGCAGACGGAAGGGCAGAAGGGAATCCGGCGAGCGGTGGAGTTGCACCCCGGTCAAACCGGCGGCGGCTACGGTAGACACAATCTCGTCGAAACCGGCGTCGACGAAGACGCCGTACTTTTCTACCTGGCGGGGCAGTTTTTCGGTGATCTGGCGAACCAGTTTAGCCTCGACCTGCCTTGGACTTGGTGCAAAAACGAATCCCAAGGCATGGGCTCCAGATTCGGCCGCAAAGCGCGCATCCTCGAGACTGGTGTTGCCGCAAATCTTGATCCACATGGCGGATTCTCACTTGCTCACAGGCGAGTCTGCCGCGGCTGCAAGCAGGGCCTCGAGCGATCTACCCGGGTCAGGCTGCCGCATCAGCGACTCGCCGATCAGAAAGGCGTCAAAGCCTGCCGCCCGCAACCGGTTCAGATCCTCAGCGGTCTCGATCCCGCTTTCGCTTACGTGAACCGCCGCGGAGGGTAGGCGCCCCGCCAGATCGAGCGAAACCTGGAGCCGTACGGAAAATGTGCTGAGGTCGCGGTTATTGACGCCGATAGCGTCGCAATCCAGAGCCAGGACGCGGTCCAATTCTTCCCTGGTATGCACTTCACAGAGCACGTCCAACTCCAGGGCGTGGGCCTGCCCTGCCAGCGCAGCGAGCTCGACATCGGTCAAGGCGGCGGCAATCAGCAGAATGGCATCGGCCCTATGGGCGCGCGCCTCCAGAAGCTGGAATTCGTCGAGCAGAAAATCCTTGCGCAGGCAGGGCAGATTACAAGACTGGGATGCCAGTTCCAGATTGCGCAGGCTGCCCTGAAAAAAGTGCTCTTCGGTGAGCACTGAGAGGGCAGCAGCGCCTCCGGCGGCGAACCCCGCGGCCAAGGTAGCCACATCGAAGTCGGGACGAATTAATCCCCGGGAGGGTGACGCCTTCTTCAGCTCCGCAATCACCGCCGGCCCGCTTGCCGCCTTCTGCCGCAGCGCCCGGGCAAAGCCCCGCGGTTGGTGGGCGGCGGCCGCCTGCTCCAGGAGGCGGGTTGACGATGCGGCCTTCCGCTCTTCCACTCCGCGCCTGGTGCTGGCCAGGATCTTTGTAAGTTGGCTATTCATCGGCTAGTGTCAGTATATGCTGCTGAGTGGGCCGGCTTTGCCTGCCGCTTGCACCACCATTCCTCACCTCGGCATCGAAGCAGAGGTCTATGAATCATTTCCCTGCGCTCTGGGCGAATTCGGCAGAAGCGGCGGCCCTGTGGAATCGCCTTCGATCCGCGCCCCACTCCCTGCTGATGCTGGACTATGACGGCACCCTCGCGCCTTTCCACGTGGATCGCTTTGCGGCCGTCCCGTACCCGGGAGTGGAGGAGCGGCTGGCGACTTTATCCGGGCTGGCGCGGGTTCGCCTGGTGTTGATCTCCGGCCGCCCCGCCCGCGAGCTTCGCGGCCTTTTGCCCTCTAACACCAAGGCAGAAATCTGGGGTAGCCATGGCCGGGAACAGCTTCAGAGCGACGGTTCCTACCGATTGTTACCACTCGCTCCCATGCAGCGAGCCGGGCTGGAGCAGATGGCTCGGGAGATGACAGCGCTGGGCTTTTCTGAAGCACTCGAGGTGAAACCCTCCTCGCTGGCTATCCACTGGCGTAGCGCCCCGCCCGAGGAGCAAGAGCAGGTCCGATCCTCCATTGAGTCGGTCTTTAGCCAGCTCACCGAATCCGAGGGGCTGCACCTGCTGCCCTTCGACGGTGGTCTCGAACTGCGTTCGACGGACCGCACTAAGGGGACCGCAGTGGAGCAGCTCCTGGCGCAAGAATCAGATGCCGCACCGGTGGCCTACCTGGGCGACGACCTCACGGATGAGGATGCCTTTGCCGCGGTCGGAGACCGGGGCTTCTCCATCCTGGTGCGCACCGAGATGCGCGCGTCCTATGCCCGATTTTGGATAAGGCCACCGAAAGAACTGCTGGAGTTCCTGGACGAATGGATCGCAGCTTCGCAAAACTCCGCCCTAGTGGCGGGGACGCCGGCGGAGGCGTCCCGATGAAGTCTCCCAATCTAGTGCTGGTATCGAACCGCATCCCCATCACCTTTACGGCCGAGGACGGTGTACTCAAAGGACAGCCCAGCAGCGGCGGCCTGGTCAGCGCGCTGGAGCCACTGCTTAAGAACCATGGCGGCACCTGGGTGGGTTCAGGCGGAACAGAAGACTCGCCGCGCATCCGCAAAATTCTTGAGAAGGCGAGTGAGAACAGTCCCTACGAATATGCTCCGCTCTTCCTGACCGAAGAAGAGCAGAGCAATTATTACGAGGGCTTCTCCAACGAAATTGTGTGGCCGCTGTTCCACGACCTGCAATCGCGTTGCAACTTCGATCCCAATTATTGGGAGTTCTACGGGCGGGTCAATCGCAAGTTCGCGGATGCTGCGGAAAAGGCGTCGAAGCCCGGCGACCTGATCTGGATTCACGACTACCAGCTCATGCAGGTGGGCAAGACGCTGCGCTGCCGGCGTCCAGGCGCACGGCTCGCGTACTTTCTTCACATCCCGTTTCCCTCGCCTGACATCTTTGCCAAGTTGCCGTGGCGGACGCAGATTCTTGAGGACCTGCTGGCGCACGACCTGGTCGGCGTGCAGACCGGGCGCGACCAGCGGAACCTGATCGCTTGTATTCGCGGCTTCGTTCCTTCAGTCAAGATCTCGAGAAAGGGGGAGAGCCGTATGGTGGTGAGCAAGCACGGGCGCACACACATCGAGGCTTTCCCGATCAGCATCGACTACCGCAGCTTTGCCGACCAATCGGCGTCCGAACCGGTGCTCGAGCGGGCGAAGCAGATCAAAGCCAAAACGCATGATATTCAGATCACCCTGGGAGTCGACCGCCTCGACTACACCAAGGGCATTCCAGAGCGGCTTAAGGCGTATGGCAACTTTCTACGCCGTTACCCGGAGTTCCACCGCAAGGTGGAACTGATTCAGATTGTCGTGCCAAGCCGGGAAGGCATACCTCGCTACGATCAGCTCAAGCGCGAAGTGGAGCAGCTGGTGACCCACGTGAACGGTGAATTCAGCGAGCCGGGATGGGTACCCATCAATTACATTTACCGGTCGGTGCCGCGAGACGAGTTAATCGCGATCTATCGGGCAGCCGATGTCGCTCTTATTACCTCGCTCAAAGACGGCATGAACCTGGTGGCAAAAGAATACTGCGCGGCCAAGACGGAAGTGAACGGCGTGCTGGTTCTGAGCGAGTTTGCGGGGGCGGCCCCGGAACTTCGTGTGGGCGCGATCCTGGTCAACCCGAATGATGAAGTGGGAGTCGCCGCAGCGTTAAAGCAGGCTCTGGAAATGAAGCCGGAAGAGCGGCGGCGGCGCATGCTTCGCCTGCGTCATCAAATTCGCCAGGCCGACATCCTTACCTGGCGCGATCGCTTCTTCCATGCCCTCGAAAAGACGCCGGCTGCGACGAAAAGGCTAGCCTAGCCGGCTAACGTGAGTCGAAAACAGGGTCAGCCATTACTTGCGGAACCGTTTGGGTGTGTTTGAGAGCACCCGAGCTTGGCGCCCGGAGTTGGCTCAGTTAGAGAGTCCGGCAGGAACTTCCACAGCCCGCCCCGCCAGTATGACCCGCTATGGGATGGCTGCCGTTTCGTCACGATTTGGCAGGCGCGGCTTGGCGCGGGCGGCTTCCGCCGATATTGCCCGCGCGGTTTCCTTCCTTTGGCGCGGGCGGCTTCCTTTTCTTCTTGCTGCCTCGCCTTGCCTGCTTTGTTTGCGTCGCAACGGCCTGTTCATGTTGGACCACCCTGCCTCTGCGTTGGCGGAGTCTCCAGATCGATGCCGAAGACGTCGGCCAAGCGATCCGCCGCGATCGTTCTTCTGCTAGCGCCCGACCTGGCAACCGGACTGGCAGCCTGGGCGATCAGCTCCTGATGATCGACAGCGCGCAGCTTGAAGAGCAGTTCCGGCTCCCGGTCAAGCCGGCTTCCAACTCCGTAAAGCGTAGCTGCGACATGCTTGCACATATCGGCCCAGTCCGGGCAGGAGCAGGACATCTGAATTTCTTCGGGCGAGGGGAAAAGCCCCTTGCCGTGGCGGGTCACGATTTCCATGACGCTGTGAGATAGCCGTCCCTGGAGCAGTTCCACCAGAGAGCCGATCTGCCCCCCACACTGCGTTTTGATCTCCTCCCAGCGAGTCGCGGCCAGGGGACGAATACCGATCGTAATGCGGTAGAGGCTGGAACCGCTGACCAGCGAGGCCACTTCTCCCGCCTCTACCCGCAAGTCGACGACCGATCCATTGCGGACATAGGTTCTACCGCGAGGAAGACGGTTGCTGAAGTCACTGTAGGATTCAAGGTTTTGGCACCATGCTTTGCCCCAGAACGTACCGGCGATGGCGCGGCCGGCAACCTTCACCGGCGACATCTGTCGGCCTTTCCGAGCCAGCTTCTGCACCTCTCGCAGTGCGCCGGCGCGCCGCTGCGCTACGGGAATATACGGAGGATACTCGCCCCACCCCATGAAAACCTCACGACGGACTATCTCAGAACCTCCTATCACCGTAGCACTCAAACCTATGAGGAAAACGCGGTCGAAATTCGTCTTGCATCCCGATCATGGACATTTCATGCTAAAGCTATATGGCTTCCGATCTGGTCCAGCTTCGCGTGCTTGCGCAGAAGAAGGAGAACGAGAACTGGAGATTTCGCCAGTTTCTAAAAACGCGGTGTGACCTTGAGCCGGAGCAGATCGACCAGCGCGTCTTTGAGGCAACCGAGCGAGTGTGGGCGGGAATCGACTGCACTACGTGCGCCAACTGCTGCCGTGAGGTAAAACCATCGTTCAGCGAGGAGGAGGTGAGCCGCCTTGCCGCTCGTCTGGAAATGGATCGCCGGCAATTGATCGACCAGTGGCTGGAGCGGACCGAAGCCAGCGATAAAAACCCCTGGCAAACGCGGACGAAACCGTGTCCGTTTCTAAAAGATAACCGATGCAGCGTCTACGAGGATCGTCCCGGCGATTGCCGTGGATACCCGTATCTGTACGACCCCGATTTCGTGTTTCGGACAGCGGGCATGGTGGAGCGAACCTCCACCTGTCCCATCGTGTATGAAGTGATGGAGAAACTCAAGCGATCACTCGGCTTCCTACACTCGAAACGACGGTAAGGACGCGGCATCAATTCTCCGTTGCCTTACCGATGTCCAGAGCCACAAAGCGCAGCAACTGATCGTTGCTCATTTCGGTGAGGAGCGCTTCGCCGGCACCGTCCAGCAGGTCGCGCGCCAAGCCGGACTTCTGCGCCATCAATTCGTCAATTTTGTCTTCGACCGTACCGCGGCAGACAAATTTGTGAACCAGCACATTGCGTTTCTGTCCGATGCGGAAGGCGCGGTCGGTAGCCTGGTTTTCGACGGCCGGGTTCCACCAGCGATCGAAATGAATGACGTGCGAAGCCGCGGTCAGGTTCAGGCCTGTGCCACCGGCCTTCAACGACAGCACGAAGAATGGCGGCCCGCCGTCGCTCTGGAAGGCTTCCACCAGCTCCCGTCGCTTGGCCACCGCCGTTTGGCCGTGCAGCACCAGCCCCGGACGCCCGAAGACGCCGGCAAGAAACCCGGCAAGCGGCGCCGTAATTTCGCGGAACTGGGTGAAAATCAGAGCCTTTTCCTGGCGTTCAGCCAGTTCCCGGCAGATCTCCTCCAAGCGCTGAAATTTGCCGCTGTCCGCAGGCTCGAAACGGTTATCGCCTGTCCATTGCGAGGGATGGTTGCAAATTTGCTTCAGGCGCATGAGATAGGACAGAACAATTCCACGGCGTTTTATGCCATCGGCTTCTCTTATCGCCGCCGCCAGTTCGCGTACGGAGTGCTCATACAATGCCGCCTGGCTGCGGCTGAGCCCGCAAAACGCGGCGACCTCCGTCTTCTCAGGCAGATCTGCAATCACACGCTTGTCGGTCTTAAGCCTGCGCAATATGTAGGGCTGCACCAGCGTGCGCAGAGGCGCATAAGCATTCGAGCCATCTGTCGATGCCGCCAATTGTTTGGCAAAGCGGCTGAAGTCCCGGGCGCCACCCAGCAGGCCGGGGTTCAAGAAATCGAACAACGCCCAGAGATCGGAGAGACGATTTTCTACCGGTGTACCCGTGAGCGCGATTCGACCCGCGGCATGGAGGTCTCTTACCGCGCGACTCTGGCGCGCGCCAGGGTTGCGAATGGCTTGCGCCTCATCAAGAATCACCAGCTGCCACCCACGCCGGCGCAGGCCCTCCAACCGGGTAAGCATGGTGTACGTGGTGATGACCAGATCGCACTTCGGCTCCGGCTCGTTTTCATCCTCAGCGCCGTTCTTCTCGGAAGGATGCAGGATTTGGAAAGACAGCGACGGCGCAAAGCGCGATATCTCCAATTTCCAGTTGGCGATGAGGGACGCGGGAACCACCAGCAGGCTGGATTTTCCTGCTTCATTGGGCTCCGATTTCAGCTGCAGGAGCAAGGCAATGACCTGAATGGTTTTGCCCAGCCCCATATCGTCGGCAAGGCATGCGCCCAGCCCCAACCGGACCAGAAATCGCATCCAATGGAAGCCTGTCCGCTGGTAGGGGCGAAGTTCTCCGCACAGGTCGGGCGGAACCGCATCCGGTCCAGCCGCCGGTTGCCGCAACTCACGGAGCAAACCTTCAAGATCCTTACCGGCGGCAATACCCACCCATGTTCGCGAAGAGCCGGCGGCAACAGTTGCCGGGTCAGCCTCCGATGTAATGCCCGCCAACAGGCGCATTCCTTCAAAGAACGAGAGGCCGCCGCCTTGTGTCTCACCTTCGATATTTTTCCAATGCTTCAGGGCTTCGCCGAGCTTTTCTGCGTCCACCTCGACCCATTTACCGCGGAGTTGGATCAATCCGCCGGAAGAGCCGAGGATATCCTGGAGCTCTTTTTCGTCCAGCTGCTCGCCGTCAAGGGCAACCCTGACGGAAAAATCGAGCAGGGCGCCCACTCCCAGATTTCCCTTCGCGCGCTCGCCTACAGTGACGCTTACCACAGGCCGCGGTGGGCGCGCCGCCTTCCACCAATCGGGCACATGGACGATCAATCCGCTCTCTTCCAGAGCAGGTATGCTTTGCAGGAACCGGTATGCATCTGACGGCGCCCAGAGAAGGGGATGATAGATATCGCCCGAATCCGCCAGCTCCTTCACCCAAGCGCTGCGTTCACCGGCCCGCTGAATGGGCTGCAACAACGTCAGGAGCGCAGAGCGGTTCTTCGCGCCGGCAAACTCTTGAAGCGCCCGGCCGAGCGGCAGATGCTGCACCCGTCCCTGCGTCGACAACCGGGTGACATAGGTGACAAGAAACGCGAAGGGAAATTCGAGGTCGTGCTTGTTCTCCGCCAGACGGAACGTAACGCGCCCCACCGTGCGCCATGCCGGATTCAGGTTGCGCAGCGTTTCCTGGACGCTCAGGCCCGACCGTCGCACTTCTCGCCGCACCAGGCTGTCCAGCTCTGACCACCATGCGGCTAGGCAGTCGGGGCCGAAATACTCCAATCCTTGCATTGGCGGAGCAGCCAGGACCATCGCCGCCAGATCGTCAGAGTCCGGTACTGGGACCGGAGGCGACTCCAAGGCGGCGGAGACTTCGGGTGTATGGCAGAGGCGCGTGAGATAGCGCGAGGCAAAGTCACGCGCATAAGCGAACTCGGGCGATAGGCTGGACTGCAATTCGCGCGTCGCCAGGTGCAGAAGACCTTCCGCCTGGCCCTCGGCAAACGCCTGCGCGATGCGCCGGGAGCTATCGTCGACGACCGAAGGCTGCTCCTGTTGTGCAGCAGCAGCGACGGTGAGCAGCCCATGTGGAGAGATGGAAAGAATGAGTCCCATCGGGACAGTTGAACCCTACGGCACAATTGAAAAAAATACTTTTCGTTTTGAGATTGCTATGAGGCGGCAGGCTTTAAATAGATTCAACCCGCAAGAATCAACGAACTTACTGGTGCCGAAGAAGGGACTCGAACCCCCACACCCTTGCGAGTACATGGACCTGAACCATGCGCGTCTGCCAATTCCGCCACTCCGGCACGATACAATCCAGCGCGATCGGCTGGATAGGCAGCAACCCCTAGTTTACAAAAGCCGGCCCTGATGTCAAACGTAGAGCCAGCCCTCACCGGCTAAACAGGCTGCAGAAAAACTCATGTTTTGTGTCAGGGCACGACTTTAGTCGGGCCGTAAACGATTGAGAACACGTCGGGCTTAACAGGCTGCGGAAAAACTCTGTAGTTGAAGGGTACGGGCTTCAGCCCGTCCGTTTAAAGTGAAAATGAATCGGCTTTAGAAGCCGCTGAGGGCTGCTAAAGCGAGAAGAAAAAATGCCCTCAGAGGCTGACTAAAGAGTCTGCGTGAGAACTCGAAATAAACAGCGAATCAGAACCAGGCCCGTAGGGCCGGGAGCCAAACGTCAGCCCAGCCCGGAAGGGCTGGGAGGCGGATCCAAGGTTGCGGAGCGCCGGAGGTGCGGCACTACCTTCATCCGCGGGTGCCGCGCCTCTGGCGCTCAAACAATATTGGGGATCGATGTCCCAGCCCTTCCGGGCTGGGCTGACGTTTGGCTCCCGGCCCTACGGGCCTGGTTCTGATTCGCTGTTTATTCCGAGTTCTCACGCATACTCTAAAGCTCTCAATATTGCATCCTTTTACGTACGGGCTGAAAGCCCGTACCCTTCAACTACAGAGTTTTTCCGCAGGCTGTTTAGCCCCTGAGGCATTGCTTTCCTGCACGGCGCAGTGTTTTTCGGCAGCATGTAAAGCCGCATCCGTTCTGTTTGTTTGACGTACGGGCTGCAGCTCGCTGCGGCGAGGCAGCCCGTACCCTTCAGCGCTAACGGCTTAGCGGCACCTGAACAGCAATGGCTTCCAGTTGCAGCAGGTGATTCAGATCATGGCCGGCTATGGTTTCAACGAGTTCGCGAAAAGTCATTTCCCCACGCTCGGGATGCAGTACCTGCTTGGACATCGCCTCCGCAGGCACCGAGCGCAGCAACATCAGATTCCATTGGCGCACGCAGGAGAAAGTCATCATCGCGGCCTGGGCATCGTAGCCGGCATAGTTCCGCGCCCAAAGCTCCTGGTCGAAGGGCTGGATGACATGATGATTTTCTGCCAGAGCCTGGCGCAGTCGATAACTGAAGACTATTTCGCAGTCCGCTAGATGGCACAAGATTTCGAGTGGGCTCCATTTTCCCGGAGCCGGCGATTCTTCGATGCGCGCCGGACCAAGCGCAACGGAAAGTTGCTCAAGATGCCGGGCGGTAGTGGCCACCACTTTGAGAGGATCGCGGGTACCAAGCTGGCGTGCGTAAGGGTTCATCCCATTACAATAACGTTAGCGGGCGCCTCTGCTCAACTTCTCGAGGTGAGGTTACCAAAGAGCTGATCAGCAAACACCAACCTGAACAACAGCATGAGTCCCGAGAAAGCGATCAGTTCTCGGCGAGGTACGAATGACGCCCAATCCTCACACCATTCCTGCAGAACAGGCCAAAGAAATCCGCCGCCTGTCTCACGATCTCAGCAATGCGCTCGAAATCATCGTGCAAGCTAATTACCTGCTGGGCGCGATGTCGCATGACGAGTCCGCCAAACAGTGGGTCAAATTGCTCGATAACGGCGTGGTGCAAGCCGCCGACATCAACCGCAGCCTGCGCGAATATATCATCGCTCACAGTTGAGAATGGAAAGCCGCAGATCCCCTTCGACTCCGCTCAGGGCAGGCTCTCCACTACGCTGCCCTCCGGTCGGGATGACAAATTTGTGCAGCGTAGTGAAAAGATCTGCGGCTTGTTTAGGCGAGGAAAATGCGCTTAGACGAGCGTGGCGTCTAGCGTGATCTCGGTGTTGTTCTTGAAGAGCCGGGAAATGGGGCAGCCAGTCTTGGCATCCTGCGCCGCCTTGTCGAATGCCGCCTTGTCTGCACCCGGGACCTTAGCCTTGGTAGTCAAAAGGATCTTGGTGATCGTCGGCCCAGCATCCGTCTTGTCAAAGGTTACCGTGGCTTTCGTCTCCAGCGACTCCGGAGGCAGATTGGCGGTGGTGAGCTGGGCGCTCAGCGCCATGGTGAAGCAACCCGCATGGGCCGCCGCAATCAGTTCTTCCGGGTTGGTGCCGATACCATTCTCGAATCGAGTGCCAAACGAATACTGGCTGTCTTTCAATACCCCGCTCTGGGTTGAGATCGTGCCTTTGCCGTCTTTCAGGCCGCCGTGCCACACTGCGCTGGCTGTGCGCTCCATATGAAACTCCTCTTGAGGCGAATTGGGGACTGGGCCAACGAGCACCTTAATCCCCGTCTCATTGTACGGTGGGACCCTGCCTGGCCAGCGGCAACGAAACCATACGCGCCTGCTCTGTCTGGCTGGCAAAGTCGTGCATCACCAGCCGGCCTTCGAGCAAGTAATATCCCTGCTGGTCACGGCTGCGGGCGGAGCCGCGCACGATGGTTCCTTCAAAGGCCCACCACACGCCGTGAACCTGGCGGGTGGTAAAAGCCAATCGCTGCCCCGCCAGCCGGCTGGTGGCGAAGAAGAAGGTCAGGGGTGTGCCCTCGTCGCTCTCGCGATCACCCAGGCGGGTGATGAAGCCGCTGAGCCGGTCCGGCTGCAGTTCGACATCAATTTGGCCCGTGGACCCCAACGCGTATGTTCCTGAGGCTTCCAGCGGCAGTTGAGTGCGTCCGCTCGACCGCGGGCCCATGTCGAGATCATCGTCCACCTGGTTATAGCCGCGCCGATGCAGCACTGGATCCTGCGCCTTGGTCTGCGCTCTGATCTGGGCTCTGATCTGGGCCGACAGCGGCGCCAAGGCGAGCAGCACCAAAACGAGGCCGGCCACATTCACCGGACGCACATGCCAAGCCAAAAATCGCACGGTTGCCTCTACTGGGGCGATTGCCCGCTCATACTCTGCTTTCGGGCAGCCTCAAATTCATCTCCCGGCCTCCAGGTCACCGGCGCCGACGACAAAGCCTGCCACCCTAATAAGAACCCGAACTGAGCCAATCTGGCATCGGCGCGGAAATCCATATCTGCGCGGTATGTGTCGGTGGGACGATGGTACCGCTGGTCGTCGTAGTCTTCCTTCTGCTGCCTGCCCCATTCGGGGGTATGGCCGGCAAAGAGTGTACCCTCATCGATCGAAAACGCGGGTACGCCAAAGCGAGCAAAACTGAAGTGGTCGGAGCGATAGTAAATTCCCGACATGGGGGCGCTGTCCGGTTGGATCTGCAGACCGAGGGCGGCCGCCGTCTTCTCCACCACAGGATAGAAGCTGGTGCGCTCCGAACCGTTCGCCACTACCGAGGTGGGCACGCCTATGGGCAGCAACTCATCAAAGTTGAGGTCTAGCCGGAAGTCGCGAATCGGCTCTGGAGGATGCATACCCAGGTACTTCGAACCCAGGAGATTCTGTTCTTCCGCAGTCACCGAGGCAAAATAAACATTGCGCGGGGGAGGGGTCTTCGCAGAAGCGTAGGCTCGCGCCATCTCGAGGAGGATGCCGCAGCCAGTTCCATTGTCCACCGCTCCGTGGAATATCTTGTCTCCGGCCGCGGTGGAATCGATACCCAGGTGATCGTAATGAGCGGTGTAAATAACATTGCCGCCGGGGCTTGAGTTAGCTCCCGGCACCATGGCGATCACATTGTCCGATTCATACTTCCTCACCCGGCTGGTGATGTGTGCCTGCAGACGGAGGGGCAGCTCCTGCGCCTTGAATCCACGCTTGCCCGCCGCGTCGATCATTTGATCCACGTTCATGCCGACGGCCGCGAAGAGCTTGCGGGCAACGTCGATTTGTATCCAACTGGCCGCCCGGAGATTGGAAAGCGGATCACCTCGGAGGTAGGAAACCTCTGTCGATTCAGAGTTGAGCAATACTTCCCACCCATAGCTCGCGAGGTCGGTGCGGTGAATGATCAGGACGCCGAGCGCTCCCCTGCGCGCCGCTTCTTCGTACTTATAGGTCCATCGACCGTAGTAGGTGAGAGCCTTGCCGCCGTGGAAAAAATGATCGTCATTCGATGGCGGCTGATTGACGATGACGAGCAGGATTTTGCCTTTGACGTCCACGCCCGCGTAATCATTCCATTGATACTCGGGCGCATCAATGCCGTAGCCGACGAAGACGATGGGAGCATCTATATCGACGGTGGGCGCGCCGGTCTGGTCCTTGGTCAGGTAGTCTTCGCCGTACTTCAGGTGGATGGGCGCGCCGGCGGAGGGGACCAAGGTAAAGCTGGTCTTATCCACCTCAGTGTGCACGGCCATGAGCGGGACCTTCTGAAAATAGGTGCCATTTTCGCCCGCGGGCCGGGCGCCGGCAAGAGCGAATTGGGTGGCGATGTATTCTGCCGCCAGTTGACCTCCGCGTGTACCCGGGCCGCGACCCTCCAGCAAATCATTGGCCAGGAAGCGGACGTGCGCACGAATCTTCTCTGGGTCGATGCCTGCGGCAGCCTGACGCGCAGCTGCTGGGACTCCAGCCAATTCGGGCACCTCGGGCATCGCTGGTTGCTGGGCGCGCAGGGTGAGCCCGAACAGAACCGTAAGCGACAGCACAGGGGAAAGAAATCTCTTCATCTCACCTCACGAATCACAAGCTATGGGACATGATCTGCAACCGCTGGAGGATCTTGCGCGCCAGCCCGGTCAGCGGCAAGCTGCCCAGTTCTCCACTCTTTGCCCATCGCCGAAGATTTCGCTGGGCCGGCCAGCGATCCCTGGCCTCGTGCTCAGAGAAGCGCAGCACCTGGACACGGTAGTTGGTCACGGTGATGGCATGGCGCAGCGCGATCTCGACCCGATCGTGATCGTCTGGCTGCATGGCCACCTCCGGAAGCTCCCACATACCCGGCATCAGCGAGACAGACATGGGACGGCGCTGGAGCAGCACCTGCGTTATGCCGGCGTGGTCACGTCGCAGCAGCGCGTAAGCAATCTGCCGGCTGCGCATCTTTTTCGGCGGGGGCGCCCGGTGCTCACCGCGGGTTGCACAGAACGGCTGCACCGGACATTGCAGGCACAGCGGGCGTTGGGGCAGGCAGACCGTGGCGCCCAGCTCCATCATCGCCTGGTTGAAGTCTCCGGGGCGCTTAGGGTCGACCAGGCTGGCAGCGCGATCGCGAAGCCGTTTTGCCTGGGCTGCGGGCTTTACCTGATTTTCATCCCCGGGAAAGACGCGGAGCAGGACGCGCTCGACATTGCCGTCGACCACCGCAACCGGCTCGCCAAAGGCGATGCTGGCGATGGCCGAGGAGGTGTACTCTCCTATCCCCGGCAGCTTGCGCAGCCCCGCGGCGGTTGTGGGCAAGGCGCCCTGATGATCCTGAACGACCACCTGCGCAGCCCGGTGCATCATTTTGGCGCGACGGTAATACCCTAGCCCGCTCCAGGCCGCCAGCACTGCTGGTTCCTTGGCCCGCGCAAGAGCGGCAATGGTAGGGAACAGGGCTAAAAAGCGGGAGTAGTAATCGAGGACGGCAGTCACCCTGGTCTGCTGCAGCATGATCTCGGAAATCCAGATTCGGTAGGGGTCAGCGGTTCGCCGCCAAGGGAGATCTCGCGCGTGGGAATCGAACCAGGTTAATAGTTTTCGCTGAAACTTCCGGATCGCTGCCGGAGTAGGACCCACCATGGGTCGAATGTATCAGAGAGGAGCGGGGAGGGGAGGGGAGCGGAGGGCTGCTCGGCGTGGGCGATGAGGATCCAGCCCTGAGCGACCTGTTGCCACACGCTGATGGCAGTAAGGGTCTGCACCGGCCCACCGGCCGGGGAAAGCTGCAGGGTATAGCTGAGCGACATGTCCACGCCGTTTGGCTTCACGACCATGTTGGTGATGGTGAAATCAGCGATGTTCAGCCCTTGCAGATAGGACACGACCTGGTCTTTGCTGAGTACTTTGCCACCGGCGTTATACATGACATTGGCGGCAAGCATCCCCGGGAGCTGCTGCCACTTCTTTGCCTTCACCGTGGACCAGAAGATCCGTTCAAACTGCTCAGCGCTGGTCGTGCTCTTGAGGGTGGGTGGCTTCTTCTCTCCATAGACGGTGCAGCCGCTCAGGCCAACGGTTGCCATGGCGGCAGCAAGTAGACTTGCAATCCAGATCTTGCGCATCGCTTTCATTGGAGCACAAAAAAGGCTGCCATTGCGGGCAGCCTTTTTCGTGCTTGAAGAAACGCTTAGTCTCCCATGACCGGTTCTTTGCTGTCTGCCGGAACTGGCTTGGGCGCCGGGGCGATCAGCGAGTCGAGCGGAATGAAACCCTCTTTCGGCTTCTCCCCCAGAACATGCTCGCGATAGAGCCGCGCCATCTTGGCATTTTCCGCATCCGCCTTGATTTTCGTGTCGCGCGCTCTCAACTTCTCCTCGCGTGAATTCTTGGCGATACCCAGCTTATCGAGGGTGTCGTTGGCGTGGGCGTCCACGTGATCCTGGTTGAGGACCAGCGTATGGGTCGAGTTCTGCATGCTGACCTTCTTGCCACCGGCAAAGATCTCGTGCCGGCCATGCTCCTCGTACCACTTGGTCAGAGTCGCCGTCATGTGCATCTTCTCGATGATGTTGCGCCACCCCACGCCGGTGTTGTAAGCGCAGAACGAGATTTCGCCCTCCTGCGTGGCGTAAGGAATGATGCACTGCTCGGTGCGGCGGAAGTCGTAATTAAAGAGATCCTGGAACCACATGCCGGCGATAAAGAGGAAGTTCCAGCGATCGGCGCGACGCTTTTCAATGTCGGCCATCGTCCGGTCTGCCTTCACCGAACCATAGTTGCGCTTGGTGGAGCCAGAGAACTTGTCGAACTTCTGCAACAGGTCCATGATGCGCATGTGCGTCGGCGCCTTGAGCGGATTGTAGTTGCGCAAAAGAGCCAACGTGATACCGAAGAGCGAGAGGGTCTTGCCCCGCGCCGCGTCGTTCAGCTTGGCGATATCCTTGGCCAAACGATCGGCATTCAGGAACGCGGTGACCGGGACGGCTTCCTTGGTTTCCTTGTCGATCATGATGGCCATGCCGATGCCGCAGTTGGGGTGGCATCCGCAGGAGATCTGACCCCATTCGCGATCGGGCCCGTGGACCAAGTCGGCGAAATCGGAGAAGGTGCTCATAAAGCTGATGGGGAACCAATCGCGGGTGGGCTCGCCGATGCCGGTCTGGTTCTTGACATCGTGGGCCATGTGGCTGAGGGTGTAGCGCTGCGCAAGACGCCGCTCATCGCTTACAGCTTCGTCGCGGCCAGTGAAGGAGACCGGCTGGAAGCTGAGGAAGTTGATCTTCTTGGGGTTATCCAGCGCGAACTGGATAATGTGGCCGACCTGCTCGTTGTTGATGCCGTTGATGATGGTGGTGACCGGGACAATGTCTACGCCGGCTTCGTGCAGGTTGTGAATGGCCTGCAGCTTTACGTCAAACAAGTTGCCGACCTTGCGGTGTGAGTTGGCTGCGTTGCCGATACCATCGAATTGGAGGTAGGCATAGCGCAGTCCCGCCTCGGCAGCGGCACGGCAAAGCTCTTTGCTCTTGGCGAATTCGATTCCGTTGGTTGCCGCCTGCACCGACTCATAGCCCACCTTGCGGGCGTAAGCAATCGCGTCCAGGAAATAGGGCGAGAGCGTGGGCTCACCGCCGGAAAACTGCACCGACATCTGGCGGCGGGGCTTGATGCTGACCGCGTTGTCGAGCATGGTCTTGATCTCGTCCCAGGTGAGCTCATGAACGAAGCCAACCTGGTTGGCATCCATGAAGCAGGGATCGCACATCATGTTGCAGCGGTTGGTCAAATCGATGGTCAAAACCGAACCGCGCCCGTGGGTCACGGTCGAGGTGCCATGGTTGTGCAGCTTCTCATCGTTGTGAGCCTGGATGTCGCGGCCAGGGAAAACCTCTTCAAGGTGCTTGAAGAAGGCCGGGTCAATGGACATGACATCTTCAAAGTGGCCATGCTTAGGGCAATCTTTGACCATCAGGATCTTGCCATCGCGCTCGATGATCTGGGCCTTGATCTCGCCCACCTTCTCATTGAGGAGGACTTCGTGGGGCAGCTTGCCATCGATGATCTGCTGGCGAATCTCGGGCACGCACTTGGGGCAAAGCGAGTCGGTACTACGTGGCCAGCCAAGGGGCGGCTTTTCTTTCTGGTAGGACTTCAGCAGCGGCTTTTCCGACCACTTGGGCGTGAAAGAGGCATTGGGACTGATGCGGTTCACTCGTTCAAAAACCGACCATGCGCCTTGGGCAAGAATCGTTACCGCTCTCTCGGAATATTTGACGGCTTTGGACATAAAGTCTCCTAATCTAATTGATGCTGGAACGATGGGGCCGGAGTCGCTGAAGAATCTGATAGATGGACATGATGAGGCCGGTCCGATCCAGTTACAGATTACGAGCTTCACTCGACAGACCGAAACGAGTCCCGTTGAACTGCGAGAATAGCGAGCCGGACGGCAAAGTATTGATTTGAACGGCTGTGGGAGCGACAGGGACGGTATCGACCTGGATAACGGTAACGTTTGGGTTATTCCTGAGAGGCGCCGCCCTCCTCGATGGCCACCCGGTTGATGATTCTTTGGACAATGACCACCTGGAAATTGACGTGCCGCGCCAAATCGGGCACAAATTCAGTGATCGCGTTGCCGATAGGATCTGTGGCCAGCGAAGTGGCGATACGGGCCGTGCTGGCGCCAAAACTATGCTTCCGGCCGGGAACATACACATTGCCAAGCGTATTGGTACAAATTGTGCCAACGACGGTGGCGTAGTTGAACATCGGCACTCCCTCATCGCTTTGCGCGATGACCACCTCGTCGATGACATGAAAGATGCGCCGGCGCAGGGAAAGATTTGGCATGCGATGGTAGTGCGGATCCTGGTGGGCAAGGGACGGGATGAGAAAGGTACTGAAAAACTCGCCCGTCATATCCTGCGTTAGGGACACGCTTGCATTCTTGGCAAATCCTGTAAATCCAGGCCCGTCAGCGGTATGGGAGTCGGCGGCGACGCTGATCGCGGAGAGCCCTGCGATGGTCGCCAGGTTGGAGGGGTCGCTTACGTTCCTCGCGGCCAAGAGGAACTTCTGCCTGGGAGTGAGCGGCAGCGGAGTCGAGGAGTTGAGGAACCGGGCAAACATGTTCACATCGGGTTGGCAGGTCATAAACCTCTCAGCCGGGCTGGAGGAATCGGGCTGGCATTCGGGCTGGGTGCCGGGGATGCTGCGGCGGCTGCCTTCCGGAACCGGCATTCTTCCCGGCGCGCCTGGGCTTACGGGTGGAAATCCGGGGCGACCGGCGCCCTTTTGCCCATGACCGATGACTCCCTCGGCTGACCGGCCACTCGGCTCGGGACTGCTTACTTGCGGCTCCTGAACGGGCTGCGGCGCCTCGGGTAGGTCTCCTGGCTGTGCCGAGGCTCTTGCTGGCTGCTGCGCGGAGAGAAGTTGGCATCCCAGCAAGAGGGTCGCCAGCAGGAGAACTCCTCTGAGAACGCTTCTGGTCATCAGATCTCTATCAGGTCCCGCTGAAGGTCTTATCGGGCAACGCGGGGAGAGGGCCTAGAGGGCCTCGCTACTGTTAGGATGCCGAATCGCCCATCGCAAATAAAGCCTAGCCCTAAGTGGTCGAGGGCATGGTAGTCGTGGCGTCCCACTCAAGCTTTACTCGAGGCGGAGTTTCTCCATGATGGGGACTTTGCGAATAACGTCCGGCAGGAACTCCAACACCAGATTACCACCGGCGTCGGTGGCGATTGACGTCAGGAAGGTAAGGCTGACAACCCTGGCGGTAACGCTGGGTTCGGGATAGTAGGTCACAACCAGGGCAGCGGCGACGGCGCGGCCCGCAATTCCGGAATAATTGAATTGATCTTCGCCGTCGTCCCCGCGGCGAATCAATGCCTGGCGGGCAGAAAGCAGTCCGCGGCGGACGAGGTTGCCGTGGGCAATGCGGTAATAACGCGGATCCTGGTGAAAGGCGCCGGCAAAAATTCCATCGGAAAAGACTCGGACACTGGCTGAGCGCAGCATGGCCGCGCCGAACTTTTCGCCGAAAGCTCCGGCATCGTGGCCGTACTTGGGGTCGGTATTGAAGAGTTGTTCGTAGCTGGCGGAGTAGAGGGCTGGGAGCAAGGTGAAGGGCCGAGCGACCTCGGTGAAAGAAAACACCAGCTTGTCCGGGGCGGTGAATTGATACGCAACCTGTCCTGGCTCAATGACCTGCGCGAACCTTCGCGCAGGCGGGAGCGGAGAATAGGCGGTCGGCTGAGTGCTGGATGCGAAGTTCCGGGCCGGCGTTTGCGCTTGAGGCTGTGGCGCGTCAGGCAAGGAGGCTGCCAACGTAATCCCAGGGGCGCCGGTGACCGCCTGTCCGTGTCCCACGGCGGCGCAGGCCGTGGCAAGAAGAATAAAAGCCCAGCGACGGCCCAGTGACAAAGAATTCCTCAAGAGACCCCTTCCAGCTCCCAGGTTCATGGCTCTTCCAGTCTTTGTGAGTCAGGGGACAAGGCCACAAAGGCTTCGTTCTTACGTAGTCCGGTGCGTTACTCTACCCTTAGAAGGCCATTGGTAAGATTCCTGTGGCCCCTGACATGGTTGAGATGCAGAAGTGAGGGATTATGGTTCATCAGCCGTTCGATGACAAAAGTACCGGCCGCTTTGAGGATTTCGGGAAAAAGGTGGACGAACGCTTTAACCAGGCGATGCCGAGGGTCGAGGAAGAGCTGAAAAAAGTAATCGCCTATCTCAACGATCAAGTGGTGCCTCAACTGCGACAGGGGTCCTCGCAGGCGCTGAATGCGGCCGCTGATCAATTACGCAAATTGGCGCAACAACTTGACGACGGATCTGGGAGCGGAGCGCGCTAACGTGTTGCCGCCGGAACCCGTCGGGCATCGCTGGATGTTCCGCGCGCTGCTGCTCAGCGCCGCCGTCGCATTAACTACGGGATGCCACCACAAGCCATCGGCCGTCGCTGTCGCTGTCCCGCCGCCCCCCGCCCTGGGCGCGCCACCTGCTCCGGTCAGTTCTGGTCCGCCCTCTGCGCCGGCTTCCGGCCCAACCGGTGTGCCCGCTATCGTGGCCGACAGCGCGGCGGATGCCGACTTCGTCAGCTCACACCCCGTGATCTATAGCGAGGAGGGGATTGCGAGCTGGTATGGGCCTCCCTACGACAAGCGGCGGGGCGCTAACGGTGAGATCTTTGATAAGAATGCGCTGACGGCGGCTCATCGAACACTGCCCATGAATTCGCTGATTAGGGTTACGAACCTGTCGACCGGCCAGTCGGTCATCTTGCGTGTGACCGACCGCGGGCCGTTCGTTCCCGATCGCATGCTCGATCTTTCTCTGGCTTCGGCGAAGGCGATCGGAGTGTGGAGGCCTGGCTTGGCTCGGGTGCGGGTCGAGGTATTTGCTGCTCCGGCACCGCTGGACCACGGCGGCCGCTGGTGCGTGCAGATTGGCGCCTTCAAGAATGAGAAGGGGGCGTTTCAGTTGCGCGACCAGCTCACACGAAAGTACCGTACGGCGAATGTGATTGAGTTCACCGGGCCCACCGGTCATTGGGTGCGCATTCGTCCGCTGGAGGACGACAAGACACGTGCGGTCGAAATTGCCCGCGAGCTGCAGCCCCGTGAAGGCGAAGCGTATCTGGTTCGGCTTGATTAGATGATGCCTGCGCAGATGGTGTACACGCTGCCGCCTGGGGTGTTGGAAAAGGCCCGGTCGCTCTACTATTGGCGCACCGGTCTCGATTTCGGATCGACCCTCTGGAGCATCCTTGTTCTGCTCGCGGTGCTCAATTTTCGCTGGGCCGCAGGCTTGAGCGCATGGGCAGCAGCAGTTATCCGCAAGCCGTGGCTGCAGGGGTTTTGCTTCGCCCCGCTGATCCTGCTGCTGATCTCACTGGCGCATCTGCCACTCGCGATCCTGGGTCACCATATCTCGCTCAGCTACGGTCAGTCGATCCAGGGTTGGGGCAGCTGGTTTGCGGACTGGGGCAAGGCACTGCTGCTCGATCTGATCTCGGGAACGTTTGTTCTCTCCGTGGTCTTCGCCCTCATCAGGAGGTCTCGCCGCTGGTGGCTCTGGTTGTGGGTGGTATCGCTGCCCATGCAGGTACTGGTGGTCTTCGTGCTGCCACTGGTCGTCGACCCGATGTTCAATCATTTTGAACCACTGGCACAGACTCATCCGGAACTGGTACAGCAACTGGAACGAGTGGTCGCGAGGACGGGCGATTCCATTCCGCCTTCACGCATGTTCCTGATGAAGGCCAGCGAAAAGTACACCAGCTCGAATGCCTACGTGACAGGATTCGGCTCCTCGCAGCGCGTCGTGGTGTGGGACAACACCCTCAAGAGCTCACCTCCTGATGAAATATTGCTGGTCTTTGGCCACGAGCTGGGCCATTACGTGCTGCACCATATCGAGCGTGGACTCGCGATGGGAGCGGTGCTGTCTCTATTCTTTTTGTGGATCGGCTCCCACCTTGTGCATTGGCTGATCGCGCGCTACGGGCCACGCTGGCATATCGCTTCGCTCGAAGATTGGGCGGCAACCGGAGTGCTGTTGCTGGTGCTCGCCATTCTTTCGTTCGTTGCCGAGCCCATCGGCAACAGCATCAGCCGCGCCCAGGAACACCAGGCGGACGTGTTCGGAATCGAGGCGGTGCATGGCATCGTTGCCGACCCGCAGAAGGTGGACGCCGAGTCATTCCAGCGCCTGGGGGAGCAATCGCTCGAGTATCCGTACCCGTCGCGCCTGGTTGTCTTTTGGACCTATACCCACCCGCCAATCGCGGCTCGCGAGAAATTTGCTGCAAATTACGACCCGTGGAAACCGGGTGGACACCCACGATACTTCAGCAGGTAGGATGATTACGGCATGTCCTGTTTATTCTGCAAAATCGTTGCCGGCGAGATTCCTTCGAAGAAGGTTTTCGAAGACGATCTGACCTACGCGTTCAGAGATATCAACCCGCAGGCGCCTACGCATATTCTGGTAGTACCGCGCAAACACATTGCATCGCTGGCCGAATCAGAGGCCGCAGATCAGGCTTTGATCGGATATCTACACTGGGTTGCAGCCAGAATTGCCGCCAGCGAAGGACTCTCGAAAGGCTTCCGGACGGTCATTAACACCGGAGCCGATGGCGGCCAGACGGTCGACCATCTTCATCTCCACCTGCTTGGCGGACGGGCGATGGTTTGGCCTCCCGGCTAGAGCTTTTTTGCTAATGGTGTAGACCAGGAAACTGAACCCGACGCGCCATTCCGCCAAAGAATGGCGCACATAACTGATCCCACCGGACCACAGTATTAGCAAAAATGCCTTAGAGCTATTCGGCCCGTAAGGCCTGCATGGGTTCGGTTGCGGCAGCGCGTCTTGCAGGCCACCAGGCCGCGAACAGTCCGGTGAGTAAGAGCACACCGCACATGCAGGCGAGCGTGAGCGGGTCGCGCGGAGCGATGCCAAAGACCAGGCTCTGCAGTAGATGCGCTCCGGCCAATGCAGCGATCACGCCAAGTACCAGACCGGCGAGAATCAGCTTTCCGGCATCGCGCAGAACCATGCGGATGATGTCACCCCGCTGTGCGCCAACCGCCATGCGCACCCCGATCTCCTTGGTCTGGCGCGCGACCGTGAACGACAAGACACCATAGAGGCCGGCGGCTCCCAGGACCAGGGAGATGAGGCCGAATGAGGATAGCAGGATCATGCTGAAGCGCTGTTGCGCCACGGACGCGCTGATGACCTGGTCGAGGGGCTCAACGCTCAGCAATGGGGTATGCGCGTTGTCCATGAAGATGCGCCGGGCAGCGGTAGCGACATCTACCTGGGCGGACTTGGTGCGCACGATCCAGCTCATGCCCAGCAGGCCGTTAAACATCTGGGTCTCCCGGTCCGGAAGCTGCGCCGCCGGCAGATACATGATCCCGGGGGTGGGCCGGTCGAGCCCGGTTTGCTTGATATCGCCAGACACGCCAACAATCTCGCGCACAGGATCCTCGAAGCCAGGACCCATCATGGCGCCGATGTGAATGTGCTGCCCGATGGGGTTCTCTCCTTTGAAATAGCTGCGAACAAACTCTTGGTTCACGATCACAACCGGCATGGAGGCATGGCTGTCCCACTGGGTGAATGGGCGGCCGGACACCATGGGAACGCGTAGTGCGTCGAAATAGTGCGCAGTGATGGCTACGTAATTCTCGTCGCCGCCAGCATCTTTGCGGCCTTTGCTGCGGCCAATAATCTCGAAAGGCAGATCGGCAACCAACTGCGTGGGCAGATTGGAAACCGCGGCTGCTGAGGCGACTCCAGGAATAGCCTCCAGCCGGCCCGAGAGTTCATCCAGACGCTGGCCGAGCGAGGCGCTGCTCGCGGCCTGCTCATCGGTGAAAGCATTTTTGAAGGTCATGACATTGCGGGTATCGAAGCCGGCCGGAGTATGCACCAGCTTCCAAAAGCTGGTTAGCAAGAGCGCGGCGGCCACCATCAGCACCAGCGAAATTGCGACTTCTCCGACGACCAGGGCTTTTTGCGCCAAGTGACTGCCGGTCGCGATCTGGTTTGTGTTCACGCGCAGAGACTCAGTGAGCTGCGTACTGCGGCTTTCGTAGGCGGGCACCAGGCTGAAGAGCAAGGCGCAGGCCAGGGTGAGCGCGGCAGCAAATGCCAGGGCCGGTGCACCGATTTCCATGGAACTGAAGACAGGCAGTTCCAGTGGGCTCAAGTGCATGAGGACAGGAGCGGCTAACTGGGCGAGTGCGACTCCAGCAATGCCCCCGGCCACGCATAAGATGGCATTCTCAACCAGCAGTTGGCGCAGAATGCGCCATGCAGATGCACCCAGGGCTGCGCGCAGGCTCATCTCACGGCGCCGCGCAATGGAGCGGGTGAGCAACAAGCTGAGAATGTTGGCGGAGACGATTACCAGCACCAGCGCCACGGCGCCCATCAGGATTTCGAGCGCTGGGCGAATATCGCCGACCATGGAGTCATGCAAATCGAGCACGCGGACTGATTCAAACTGGTCCCAAAGTTCGGGATAGGTGTTCTTGAGCTGAAGTAGCACATCTTTGAGATCGGCTTGCGCCTGGGCACGCGTGACATCGGGGCGCATGCGGCCGACAAAGTTGTAAACGTTGCCTCGCTCTTTGGGAGCCTCCACGATCTGCAGTGGCACCCACACATCCACTTTCGCATCGAGACGAAACTCCGGACGCGCTACTCCGATGATGGAGTACGGCTTGTTGCCCAGAGTGATGGACCGGCCAAGGATGTTGGGATCGGAGGAGAAACGTTGACGCCAGAGGGCGTCGCTGATCACCGTGACGCCTGGCGCGTTGAGGATCATGTCTTGGGCGTTGAAACCGCGACCGATTGCAGGCTCCATGGCGAACACGCGGAAGAAATCGGAGGTGGCACGCAGGGCCTTTAGGGGAACTGCTTCGCCCCCCTGGACAAGATTTACATTGCTGGGAATGAAGTCGTAGGCAGCGGCAGAATCGAAGCTTCGGTTGGTGCGACGCATGAAGAGAGCTACGGTAGCGGAATAAGTCGGCATGACCGCGCCGCTGGGATAAGACCGCTCGATGCGAACCAATTGCTCGGGGTGCGGAAAGGGCAGCGGACGGAGCAGGACGCCATACAGGATGAGGAAGACCGTGAGGTTGGCTCCGATGCCCAGGGCCAGCGTCAGCACGGTAGCGAAGGTAAATCCGGGGGTCTTACGCAACTGCCGCAGCGCGTATACGACATCCTGCCTAAGAAAGCTCGTGGTCACGTAGATTATCCTCCGCCTCGAAAGCTATGAGTGCAATTGAGTGGCCGTCGTGAAGCGGCTTGTAAGCCGTTGGCCGGGCGAGGATTGTAGGGGTGCGCCGGCGATAGGAGTGTCCGCTTTCGGACGTGCATGTTCGTCAGCGTACATCTGCATTGGGCACGAGACGGATTCGCTTTTCCGTTGCTTTCTCTACCGCCTGCCTGGAATACAACAGGGGAAAATACGTTCCCCCCTGCCACATAGGCGCGAGGTCGCGGTAGTGTGAGCTGTTCGGATCGCCTGATTCTCCGGGATAATTCACGGCACGCGAATTGTCCCAATTGCCCACGTCGAGCACCATGCGCACCGAAGGCCCGCCCAGTTGCAGAAAATCGCGCGCGCGGTAGGACGAGGCGTTCACCGTATATGCGCTGCCGCCGGTTTCCAGTGGTCCGACATCCAGCTGCTTCTGCTCCGCTTCATCCACCAGTCGCGAGAAAGGATGCTCACTGAAGTTGTGGTGCAGCTTTCCCCACGCCCACCGGCTGGGATCCGGCCCTTGCAGGGTTTTCATCTCTGCGTAGGCTGCTGCGAGGGTTGTGAGGAGCAGCTTGTCTCGCTGGGCGGAGGCATGCTCGAACCACTCAAGCAGCACTTGAGTATTGGGCACATCGAATAATCCAGCGGCCTCTTTGCCCAGCACTGCGGTTTTGAAGGCCGGCTGCAGATGGCGCGTGAACCACACTTCCTCCAAGGCGGCGGCCGCTGAATGCGCATCGAGACTCGCGTTCCATCCGCGCAATAGCTCCAGTGCCGCGTGCGTCTGCGGATCGTCACTGCTCAATGGCCGCAGCAGCGCCAAGAGTCTCCGCGCGGGGATGGAGAGCTCGTCATTTTGCAAGCGCATTGAATCTTCGAGCGAGACCTTGGGAAGTTGCGACAAGACCTCGTCAATCCGTTGGTGCCGGGAAGGATCTGACCACTCGAAACCCAGCTTCCTTTGTTTGTAGGGATAGTTCGGGGGCAGGTTCATCTCGTTCGATGTGGTGAGATAACCGTTGTGCGGGTTGTAGCTCAGGGGTAATTGCGCTCCGCTCCATGTTCCCGACCATTCGTATTTCCCGTCTCCGGGGACCGGCAGCAAGCCATCCCAGTTGGGGCGGATGGGGGCGTAGCCTCGCGGCGTCCAGGCGATGTTTCCTTTTATGTCGGCATAGACAAGGTTCAGAGGGGGTTTTCCCCAACGAGCCACGGCCCTTTCGTACTCGGGAAACGTCTTCGCACGCATCACGGCTACGGAGACGAAATACGGCGATGTTCCTGGTTCGGACCAGGCAGTCCTTACGGCGAAGGCCCTGTGGGTTTCTTTGTCCACGTAGATGACGGGCCCGTGGCGGGTGAACCTTAATTCCGCCGCGACTGCCGGTTGGCCTTTGACCTTGATTTCTTCGTGGGCGCTTCGGAAGGCTTCCCAGCGGCCCTGGTATTTGTATTGCTTCGGGTTTGCCGGGTTCAGCTGGTACACGTATAGATCTTCCTGGTCGATCCAGAAGACGGTTCCGGCATAGGCTATCCAGTCGTTGTGGGCGAAGGAAACTCCCGGGGCGAATGGTTCCCCCATGCCCTCAATGTGCAGTGTCGGCGCGCTGAGGTCCTGCAGATAGCGGACGCTGGGCTGCACATAGGCGCGATGCGGATCACTGGCTAGGATGGGTCGCCCGGTCGCGGATTTTTGCGGGCTGATGACCCAGTTGTTGCTCCCGTAGGACGGGGCGTTCGGCGCTTCAGGTTCGGCCGTCGCTAATGTGTAGGTGCCGGCAGTTGCGCCTGGTGCGAGCCTCACCTCTGCCGTTGCCAGGGAAAAGAGCTTCAGTACGTCTCCCGGCAAACACGGATCCAGACCTTCGGGCACGCTGGTCTGCCAGGGCGGCTCCAGACGCTGGCGAATTTCGTCTGCCTTCCAGCCGGCGGCGCATACCACCCGGGCGCGTTCCACTTCCTTAAGAAGATTTCCGCCCAGCCCGTGAATTCGGATGCGGACCACGTCTTCCGGCGACCATAGAGCCGGTTGGTATTTCAGGAGCTTGAATTCGTCGGGCATCTGCTGTGGATGCGCCGCAAGCCAGCGGATGTAGGCATTGATTCCGGCGGCGAATTGGGTGGCAATCGCTTCCGCGTCGGGGCTGTACGCCGCCCATTCTCTCTTCATGTCGCCGCGATATAGGAAGAGCCGAGCCGCCTTGTCCTGATCGACGAATTCCGGACCGAAGACTTCCGCGAGCTCTCCCAGGCCATGCCGTCGCCAGAGGTCTATTTGGAATAAGCGGTCGCGGGCGACATTGAAGCCCTGGGCGAAAAACAGGTCCGCCTCGTTTTTGGCATAAATGTGGGGGACGCCCCAGTGGTCTACCAGAATGTCAACCGGCTGTTTCAGGCCGGCTAGCTGCACGGTTTCTGGCTTTTGCTGCGCCGGCGCCACTGTTGCCACCATGAGAGCGACGATTCCCAGGGCCAAGTGCGCGTTGCTCAAAATCCGGTTTCTCATGAGCTTCAGCGTATCTCAGGCGTGTCCAGAGAGCGAAAGTGGATAGGCGGCCGGAGAAGAGGTCGCGAAAATATATGCGAGATAAGAGCGATAAGAGCGATAAGTTACTTTTGGTTACCAATAATCCTTGAGCGAGAACCGAGAAGAGTGACTACTGCCGCTTGATGCGGAGAGCAATATCGATGGAATAGGTCGGTGTGTCTATCACGTGCAGAGGTCCCGTCTGCTTGAACTCCTCGGTGGCGAGGGTGGAATAAGAGGCTGGGTCGATCCACTCAGCCTTGTAGTTTCCAGGAGGAAGATTAAGGACCAGGTTTTCGCGGTATTGCCCGGGAGTTACGGTATACGCTGAACCGCCGCCGCCTTCACTGTGATGGATGTAGAGAGCGTATTGCTTGCCATATTGGCTAAGCCCGCGATAGTGGGTCTCGCGGTCGAACCCGCTCACGACAAAGCCTCTATCGGGCACCATGTTGTCGAAGCTGAAACTCTCCAGGAAGGTCTTAAGGCTGCGAAGAGCACCAAGAAG
Organism: uncultured Acidobacteriaceae bacterium; assembly: GCA_963711525.1. GTDB lineage: Bacteria > Acidobacteriota > Terriglobia > Terriglobales > Acidobacteriaceae > PALSA-350. The sequence continues at coordinate 84,801 of CAVQEO010000015.1, forward strand.
TTTCGCGTTCTCGGGTGTGTTTCCCGCGGGATCGTCCGGGGTGAAGAGGCCGTTCAGCTGATTGAAACTGGCGCCTCCGCCGACCATGAACTCCCATGCTTCTACTCTGGAAGCGCCGATTTTGTCTCCCTTGTACAAAGGATAATAATTGGTCTCGTTTTGCTCAATCGGTTTGTTGTGCCGGTATTCGCGATCGAGGCCTTGCAGGCCGCCCATTTCCCAGTCGCCGGTGTGCCATAGGTATTGCGTAACTACGATGGAGTTAAATCGGTTACCGGAGAAATCGATCGGACCATCCACCGGCCCCTGCACTTCCTGGCCTATCAGGTGCTTTTTGGGAAGATTCACTTCCGCATCATGCGTGACTTCGAGCATGTGAGCGACCCAGGGTCCTGCTTCCTCGATGGGAGTGAAGAGCCCAGGCTCGTCGCAGACTTCAAGAATCACGTTGTCGAAGCCATTGACCTCCTGCACGATCTTGCGCACGTAAGCGGCTTCTCTTTCGACGAGCGCAGGTTCCTTCAGGGTTTGCGCATCCTTGTAATTATCGCGGCCGATGCCCTGGATGTTGTTCTCATGATAGAGCGGGCTGAGCGGCCAAGTGTCGTCGTACTGCCCGTTAAAAAAGCAGATCTCGACCACAATGCCGCGCTTGGCAGCCTGGGCAATGAAGTCCTTCAGGCGATCAAAATACGCAGGATTCCATTGATCCAGGTCGAACTTGTTACCGGAAAGCAGGTAGCCGGGTTGATTGCTTCGCGCCCAAGGGAGGATAAGCTTTGCCGGCTTCACGCCCAGCGTGTTGCCGGTCATATATTTGCCCATGGGCTCGAACAAATACCCGGGATAAATCCGCGTGTAGTTGAGCCCGTAGGCCTCCAGCGCGTCAAGATACTTGACGTAGTCGAATTCCAAATTGACGACGGCGCCGTAGTGCTCGGCCGAGGTAACCAATACGGTTGGCTTTCCGTGAAAGAAATAGTAGTGAGGATTTGCAGGATCGATGGCGATAGTTTGCGCATTCGCCTGCACAGCAAGCAGTAGCAGGATGAGGGCAGCAATCTTCATGAATCCCTTATTTAGAAGCATCCAACAAGAGTACCCAGTCGCTGTCGCCGTCGTGGTTCTTTTCAGGTGGTGTAAATGTCTTCGTACCCTGGTTGGAAAGCGGTTGTCCGGGAATGGACGTGTAGGCCCCATTTGTAGGGTCAAACCACTTGGCAGTTGCGTTCGCCTTCAGGCTCGCCATGTTCACCGTGATGGTCCGCGCGGTCGGCATGTAGACGACCACGAAACCGCCATCAGGAGTCCTGGAGGCGGTTACGTAATCGCTCTTGCTGACGGCGGGTTGGTTGATATCGCCGAAAGTTCCAAACCCCGCGGTGACTACCGAATGATCCTGGTCCGGAACCAGATCCTGCCACGGCAGGGAAGTAAAGAAGTCTTTCCAAATGGTAAGCTGGGCGACCCCGGGGGTGTCGATATTTTTCTGCCAACCATCCTTGAAGGACCAGGTGTACTTGTTGCCGTAGAACTGTCCTTTAGCTCCGGACAGCATGGCCCAATACTCTTCGCGTCGAAGCACCGGCGGAGTCCCGAAATCAGGCGGCTGGCCTACATTCTCTAATTCATAGTGCGCTTCCATGAGGAAAACCGGCATAACGGGAGTTTGATTGTAGTTATGCAGCACTTGAATATAAGTCGGTCCGTATATGTAAGCGCCATTGATAGCGATAAGCGCCGCCCATGATGGATCTTGCAGAGAGGAACCATCGGGCGGGTTAAACTCAACAGTTTGAATATGCCCCGGGTCGACCGACTTGATGCCTTTTGCTACGGCGAGGACCAGCGCGTCATCGCTCGCTTTCCGCCAACCAGCAAAATCGTTGCCGCTTAGCCAGGCGACGTTGGGGTACTTCTTGTAGCGGTTGCCGAGGTATTCGCCATAGCCGGTCGCGGCCTTGAGGCCGTTGTTGCGCAGCGTCTGGAGCCAGCCCGCGGTCTCGATGGGATCGATGAAGATCAATAGGTTGTGCTTTGCCCCGAGCTCTACGATGTGATCAAGGCGCTGGAAGTAAGCTTCGTTAGGCTTGGAGAGATCATAGTACGTGTGATCGGTCCCGCCGTGGAGGAATCCGGTGAACGGACGAATGCCGTCCGGCGTGGTGGCGTAAACGTTGGTAATGAAGTCCCGCCCGGAACAGAGCACGTCTACCCACCCCATGGTGTTGAACCCGTGGGCTTGCCGGTCGGCAAAGAAGTCGTCGATTTCCTTCTCGTTCAACCTTGATATCAAACCTTGCGGCGAATCACCGGCGATCAGGAATGGGGTGTTGTTCTGGTCCACCAGGTAGCGGCTGTTGGCGCTTACCTTGACGGGGTAGGCGGGCGCGGCGCCGGCGGTCTTGGGTGATTCCGGTGATGCTTCGGGTACCTGCGTCTTCTGCTGCCTGCAAGAGGTAAGCACAGGCAACAGCATGAGCATCGCGCATAGTTTCGGGATTGGTTTGTGTAGAGTATTGATTTTCATTCTGCTTTCACGACTCTGATTCTTCACTGCATTGCATTCGTTTTTCCCGCTGCTTTCTAGAATTCCACGCGGAACGTTGCCTGTCCTTGCCGGTTACTGATCTGTGAGCTCAAGTTCGTGATCTGCCCAAATGTGGAGTCGAGCGAATTCATATCCGGCTGCTGGAGGCGGGTTCGATTGAAAGCGTTGAAATAGTCGACGCGCAAACTGGCAACTATACCCTCTGTGATATGGAAGGACTTGATGGCATCGAAATTCTCTTCCCTCAAAGGCGGACTGCGCAAGGCAGGATAGGCACGTACCGAATCCCCGATGGCCCACGGCCCGGTGTTTACAAAGGCGTTGGTGGGAAACTGAACCGGCGGCGTCGTCGCTTTGCCTGTGAAGTAGGATTTCGACCTTCCGTAGCTATACGTTTTCAGCTTGACGCTTGGATCAATGTCAGGCCGATCAAAGCTATTCACGAGCAGCGGGTTGTAACTGTTGGTTGCTCCCATTGGGCTGCCGCCGGAATAGGTAAGGATTCCGGCGATCTGCCAACCACCCAACAGCTGACCAGTGAGGCCTTTGTTATTGAAGTATTTTTGCCCCGGTCCGACTGGTAACTGATAGGTGGCGACCCAGGTGGTGGCGTACGCCTGGTCGATGTAGGAGCGGACGAATTCCGGCTTCGGGTTATAAGCATTCAATCCGTTAGGAGAATAGGGCGCAGATCCGATGGCAGTGTTGGCGTCATTTGCGCCCAGCGTGACGCTGACCAGGTAACTCAAGCCATTGGAAAATCGCTTCTCTGCCTGGATCTGGGCTGCATTGTAAAAGGAGGTGCCGTCACTCTCATAGACAGGAAAGTAGCCGCCAAATTGAGGGAATGGAGTCAGCGCCTGTTCCAGAATCGCCGAACCGCCAAACTGCTGCGCAAACCCCGGATAGGGCTCGGTGAAACCGGCGGCGACGACATCCGGAGAAAGAATGTTCTCTCCGAGGAGAGCTCCATACTGGAGCACCGACGGATTGGGCTGGTTAGAAAGTTCCAAAGTAGCCGGGAGGTGAACGGCGCGGTTGCCGACATAGGAGGCCGTCAGGAACATATTCCAGGGCAACTCTCGTTGAACGCCGAAACTCCAGGCGACATCCGATGGGGCGACGCCAACCTTGACCGAGTTGGGCAGGAGTGGTGGTCTTTGGCGATTCTTGTAAGGGAAATTGAATATGACGGCTCCATTTCCGATGGTAGGACTAAATGGAGTTGTCGGCGGTAAGGGCAACGTTTGGGTATCCCAGCTTCCGTAGCCAGGAACACTGCTACCAGTCGCGGCACGCAGATATTGGCCAGCCAGTAAGCTCCCCATGAAGGACGCGCTCTGTGACGTGCCATATTCGTAGGCACCGCCATCCAGAGTGGTGTAGTAAAAGCCCGACCGGAGCGTCGTCTTGGAGTTCAGCAGGTAGGCAAAGCCCACCCTGGGTTGCCAGTTCTTCCAGCTAATGGCAGCGCGATTGACGCCCGCGCACCCGGCGCAGTTACCGAATTTGGTGGCTGCGCCGGGCAGGTTGCCAGCGCCGGTATTGGGCTCTGAAGGATTCACAAAGATGATGTTGTTGTGGTTTTCTGTAAACGGAACCAGGATGTCATAGCGAAGGCCAACGTTGAAGGTCAGGCGATTGTTGTATTTGATATCGTCCTGAACGTAGAAGGCGAAGGCTTTGTTACGCATGTACATTTCGTTAGAGAGAACGCGTATGCTTGCATCCGCCTGGCCGAGAAGAAAACTTGCGAAGGAGCTGCCATAGCTGCCGAAATTTGGATCGGTTGTGTCAGGTGTAGAGGTTGTGCGCTGGCTGAAGTTGAAGGTGCCGGCACAGAAATCGCAGTTGACAATATCCTGGTACGTGCGCCGGAACTGACCGCCGATGTTGAAGGTGTGGCGCCCCTTGGTCCAAAGCCAGTTGTTGACAAAGACCAGGCCCAATCTGCGGTTTTTTGATACCGTAAGTCCGCCACTACAGCATTCGAGATAGGAACCCCCGTTAACCCCCCAGTTGGTGGACGGGTTCTGGCCATCGAAGGTCACCAGGGGTAACGTGTTGCTGCCGGCCACGGCGGCAAAGCTGACATTCTTGTTGGCATTGTCCTGATCAGTAACATATCCAATCCAGTCCGCACCCGCGGTCACGACCAGGTTCTGGTTGATGGTCTGCACGTAATTGAGCAGAAAGCCGGTGCCTAGCTGGACATTGCTGATTCCATCTTGCAACGGGTTGTTGAAGGGCACGATGGGGGCGCCAGTGAAGCTGGGCTCGGTCACCCGGTCACGCCACTGACTGAAGTGGATACTCTGACGGTCGTTCAGATTGTGATCGACAGTGTAGGCCCAGAGAAACTGGTTGATTGCCACAGACGGGATAGCAGGCGACTTGTTACTTTGCAAACCAGAATTTATGCCGGTCCGGTCGGGATTGGGGATACTTGGCAAAAGCGAAGTGGCGAGAGCACTAAAGCGAGCTTGGGGGATGATATTGCCCGGAAAAGGCTTGCCTGTCTGCGGGTCATATATAGGGATTTGCGCCCCAGTAGAATCCACAAAGCTACTGAAGTCCCCGGTCTTCATGGCCGGCGTAGGCACGGTCCCAATTGTGTTCTGTGCCTGGTTCTGCCTGAACCAGTCCGCACTGTAATGCGCGAAGGTGCGATTCTTGCCGTTATAGAGCTTAGGGATGATTACTGGTCCGCCGACCGTGAATCCATAGTTATTTTGCTGATCGATGGGCGGAGCCGGATCTCCCTTCGGGCCGAAATGGGTGGGGAAAAATCCAGCCGAGTCGAACAACTGATTGCGCAGGATGTCGAATGCATCTCCATGCAGATCGTTGGTGCCGGATGCCATGTTATAGGTAACGGCACCCTGCCCCAGCCCGTAGCGGGCATCGAAGGTGGAACTATTGACGCGAAACTCGCTGATCGCTTCATAGGGCGGATTGATATACGTCTGGTTTCCTGAGTAGTCGACAAATGCCACCGGCACACCGTTGAATTGGACCTCATTTTCAAAGGTGACGCCGCCATTGATATTGTGGGAGGACGAGCTCCCTTGCACCCCGGGAGCAAGAAACATAAACGAGTCGATTTGCCGAGCCAGGCCATTGATCTCAATAGGAGCATTCTTAATCAACTCCGGCTCCAGGGTCGTACCGATCGCAGGCGATGTGGTGTTTAGCAACACGTCAGCCTCTTTCACCTGCACTGTCTCAGTGGTGTCTCCGGGCGACATTTGAAAGGTGGTGCTCGTCATTTTGGCAACTTCGACGGTGAGGCTGGTCTTGACGGTCTTGAATCCGGGTGCATCCACCACTACGGAATAGTTGCCGGGACTCAGGCCTACCAGAGTGAAGGTGCCGGCCGAAGAGCTCACAGCCTTGGCGGTTACACCTGTGGAATCGTTGGTAACGGTGACATTGGCCCCAACAATGATCGCCCCACTGGGATCCGTGACCGTGCCGTTGATGCCGTTCACCGTTTGCGCATTCAATCGGGCACCGGCGAAGAGCACGGTAAAGCAAACCATCAGGATGGAAAGAAATATGGCGTTGAGCAAAGCCTGAAAACGCATGTTGGAAACGACTGAAGTCTGAGTCACAGTGTTACGCCCTCCTGAATTTGGCCCCGGCGGTCCAATAAGCGCTGCAGCAGCAGCGACGAACATAGCAAGATGGTGATTGAGCATAGAGTTGGTGCGGAAATTGACGTCCTCGTGCTCGGGCCAAACAACTGAGTTGTTGTTAATGTTGAGCCGGTGTTACAAGCCGGTATAGTGAATTCCCATGATTCTTTATTGGAAAAAACCTACGGGAACCTGGAAAGTTTTTTGGGGAGCGGCTTGATGGTTAGCGGGAAGGGCAATGCTTTTCGAAGCGCGATATGATGCGGCGGCTGAGACTTTAGAGTCGTGGTATCCCACATCTCGCGAAAAACGAGCGCGGTGCCCGGATTTTTCGGACCACGTACGCTGGTGCGAACATGGTCCACGTCCAGAACCATATGCCTTGGGTTAGTTAGTAGAAGTAGGTTTGACTGATGATCGGCTTGTCGTGAAGCGCGGCAAGTTCGCGGTTGATGTCGGTCGTGCTGGGTCGCGGCGCGCCGGCCAAGGAGGTCTTCGCGGGCCAGATAGGAGGAGTAGAACTGATCTGCGCGCGTGCCGAACTGTTTTTCGTGCGAAAACGCCTGCGATAGGCAGCGGGCGTCATGCCAACCAACCGGCGGAAGACTGTCCCGAAATAGCTCTGATCGCAGAAACCCATTTCCTGGCTGATGCTCGCCATGGAATCATCCGTGTTCACCAGCATTACCTGAGAACGCTCCACCCGGTAGTGGTTGAGATACTTCATAAAAGACAGTCCGGTCACGCGCTTGAAAAAGCTCATGAAATGGGATTCGCTCATCCCGCAGATCCGAGAGGCTTCCCTCACCTGAATCGCATAGCCGCAGTTCTCACCCAAAAATCGGAAGAGAGGCAAAAGGCGGTCGAGGTCCCGTTGTTGGCGTTGGAAGGTTTCCACCGTGCCTGCATACGAGGCATAACGGTTTACCAGCAGCATAAGGATCATCTTGAGGTAGGTCTTGACGGCGAGCTTGCCCCGCGGCGACAAAGGCGGAAGCTCGGAACGGATGCGCAGCATCAGTTCCAGAACCTGATTGGGAATTCCGGTTTCCGCCGGCACAATATGCGGGAATTCCGAGTCTTGCAAAAGAAAGGGCGTGAGATATTCAGCACTGTCGCTGCCTCCCTCACAACGAATGAGGTCGGGCTCGAAGAACAGCGCAGCAATCGTCAACGGAGTCGAAGCTTCACACTCCACGCGGTGGTAAAGCGTGCTGCCCACAATGGCAAGATCGCCTTCGTTGAAGGGAAGAAGCCGGTCCTGAATATGACAGTTGGCTGAACCAGAACACAGATAGAGGATCTCGAAGTAGCTGTGCCGATTCATTCTGACACTGTGCCGGCCATCTTCCGTCAGGAATAGAACATCTACGGGACAGGACACATCGAAGGGCCAGACGTGAACCCCCTCAGCATTAATTTGCGGCTCAATGACGCTGAAGTGATCTTTACAGGATTTCCTGGGAACGTGCACGTGACCTGTCCTCAAATGCCCCCGCGAACGTTGACCGGCAGGAGCGTGCTTTTCGATGTGAGTGGTGGATGCAGAACATCTCCTCGACTTCGCCATGCGTACTCCCTATAGGAAAGTATGTAAGTTCATGGTTCTGTCCCCGTGTCTAACCCATGTCTGAGCGCTGGAAATTCGGTGATGTCCGAAGATACACCTGATATACCATAGGTCCCGTCTCGCCCCTAGAAATAATCGGCCGAATCGCTTATGGCAGAAATTCCTGGTACAGCTTGACTTCGAATTTCTCGACCAAGTGGGGCCGCACCTCGTCAAAAAAATGTTTGATGTAGGGCATTTGACAGTGCTCATCGAAGGTCTTCTGGTCTTTCCATTTCTCCACAAAGGTCACCCAACGAGGATCATCCACGCGCTGATTCAGCTCGTAGCGGATGCAGCCTGGTTCCGCAGTGGTTGCTTTGATCAATGTGTGGAGCGCCGCGACGAGATCGTCCGTTTTGCCTTCCAAGGCATAAAACTCAGCGACGCAGACTACCTGGACTGTATTTTTTGGGGTCATCACTCACCTGTTTGCTGGTACGGATTTAAGACTGAGATAGAGGTCAAAGGCCTTCTCGGGGGTTTCATCGCCATGGACGACAGCGCGCACGGCCTGGATCATGGCCTGCGGAGCGTCGCACTGGAAGATGTTGCGGCCCATGTCGACCCCCGCGGCTCCTTCGTTCACCGCTTGCCAGGCCATCTGCAGGGCTTCGAGCTCCGGTAGCTTCTTTCCTCCCGCGATTACCAGAGGAACTGGACAGCCCGCAGCAACGCGGGAAAAGCCTTTCTCGCAAAAGTAGGTCTTCACAAAGTGCGCTCCCATTTCGGCACATATGCGGGTGGCGAGCCCGAGGTACTTGGCATCCCGTACCAGGTCTTTGCCTACGCCGGTCACCGCCATTGTGGGCACGCCGTAACGATTGCCGGAATCGACAACTTTGACCAGGTTGCCAATCGACTCATGTTCGTGGACGCCGCCGACGTAGACCTGAACAGCCAACGCAGAGGCATTCAGGCGAATGGCATCGTCGATGTCGACTGCAACCAGTTCGTTCGATAGCTCCTTGAGGATGCTTTGCCCACCGCTCGAGCGCAACACGACCGGCCTCGAAATCTCCGCGGGAATGGAACTGCGCAGAGCGCCCCGGGTGACCATAAGCGCGTCGGCATAGCTGATCAAGGGCACGATGGTGACGTCGATCCGCTCCAGCCCGGTAGTTGGACCTTGAAAGTAACCATGATCGATCGCCAGCATGACTGTGCGCGCATCGTGCGGATCAAAGATTCGCGCCAGGCGGTTTTTCATTCCCCAATCGAGCGCATTGCTGCCCTTGATCCGGCTTGGGGTGCTCTGTGGAGGTACATCGAGGTAGTAATTTTTTCCATCCTGCAAGTTGTCAAGATCAGCCATTGCTAACGCCCCCTTTTTCTAATCCTTCCCTGAATCCTCTAAAGATGAGAGCGATCGAAGTCGCGCCCGCATCCGGATGACCGCGCGTTCTCTCGCCCAGAGATCTGGCTCGGCCATAGCGGGCAACCATGTCCCGGGTCGAGTCTGCGCCCAACTTTGCGGCCAACGCGGCATCGTCGAGCGCTCGCGGGATGGACTTACCGGCGGCGGCGGCGGCGCTTACAGCGTCGACTGCCGGGGTCAAGGCATCCATCATCGTCTTGTCTCCGGGGCGAGCCTTGGTTTGCCGGGACACGGCGCGCAGACCCGCCTGAAACGATCGCGCAAGGTCCCTGCAGTTCATCGCATCCCGAGCGAGCTCAACATCGCCCATCCCGGCAAAGAATGTTCCGAGAAGACTGCTGGAGGCGCCTCCATCGACGCCGAGCACTCGCCAGCCAGCGGCGTCGAGAGACTGCGTGAGGCTCTGCGTGTTCGATGTATCCGTCCAATCTTCCATTTGCTCTGCGGCGCGAAGCATCGTGGTCCCGTGATCTCCGTCGCCACCGACGGAATCTAATTCGGTCAATCGCTGATGCTCACTGCGAATGCACGCGGCTGCCTGGGCAAACATGTTCGCGAACTCCGTCTTTCCGATCTCAATCATTGCTTCACAAAAAAAGGAGCGTCGGCGGCCGCATCCCACAGCTGGGTCAACTGCGGATCCATGCGCGCGATCAGCAGTTGAAAACCCGCTTGTTCCTGGGTGGTGATGAATTCCCCTACGGCGCTGCGCAAGAGCTTAATTTTTTTCGCCGCCAAAAGGTGGGCTACGCGGCGGAAGACGATCAGCAACTCCATCAGAGTGGTCGCACCGGCGCCATTGACGAGAACCAAAATCTCTTCGCCGCTCTTGACTTCAAGATCCTGGAGCAGCATGTCGAGCATGATCTCGGCTGTCCGGTCAGCGGACTGCAACTCCATTCGGCCAGTGCCCGCTTCGCCATGCTGGCCCATGCCAATCTCCATCTCGTCATCGCCCAGCTCAAAGATGGGCTGACCAGTGGAGGGATGGGTCGCGGTGTTGACCGCGACTGCCAGGGAACGCATGTTCCGTTCCATGCGCAGCGCAATCTCGCGGCATGCAGCCAGGGACGCACCCTGTTCGGCCGCTGCCCCGGCAACTTTGTAAACGGGAAAGAAGCCGACCAGTCCACGGCGATCTTCCGGGTTCGGACCGCCAGCCATATCCTCGTGGGTGAGCACCATTTCGATTTTGCAGCCTTCGCGCAGAGCCATTTCCATTGCGAGGTTTCCTGACAGCACATCTCCGGCATGGTTCAACACCACTAACAGAGCACTCTCGCCGCCGGCGCAGGCGGTGCGAATTGCCTCCAGGCAACGCGGCGCTCCGGGCGCGGCAAAGATGTCACCAGCGACGCTCAAGTCGAGCAGGCCCTTGCCGACAAAGCCGCTTAGACCCGGCTCGTGCCCGCTTCCGCCCAGGGTTACCAGCCGCACTTTGCCTGCCTCTTTGGGGACGGCGCGCGCCAGGATGTTGCGACTGATCAGTTGAACCTTATCGGGGAAGGCCAGGACCATTCCCTCCAATAGCTCTGAGACCAGATTTTTCGGATCGTTGATGAATTTCTTCATGCGCATGCAGTGACCTTTTCGCTATTCGTAAGAAGCAGGATCCGACATCACGATCGGACGCCGGAACCAGCTGGTGTGTGCGGCCACCACAAAGAAGCCCACCACGAGCCAGATGCAGCCGGCAATTTTGGCCAGGTTGCCCAGCCCAATCCAGATGACTGCGCAGAACAGGAAACCGAGTGCAGGCAGAACGACATCGAACAAGAAGTTTCTGCCTTTCTCGTCCGCCTTGTGCACCCAGAATTTCCAAATGACGGCCAGGTTGACTCCCATGAAGCCCAGGAATGCACCAAAGTTCAAAAGCTCCGCGGCCAACTCATAACTGATCACCTGGGCGCCCACAAAGGCCACGATGCCGAGCAGAATAATGTTGATATCGGGCGTATTGCGGATGGGGTGGAGCCGGGCGAAATAGCGGGACGGAATTACATTCTCTCGGCCCATGCCAAAGAGCAACCTTGCCGCCCCCACCTGGGAAGTAAGCCCCGCGCCTACATTAGCGACTACCAATAAGAGTGCCGTCGCCTTCAATAGTGCTACGCCGCCGACACGGCCGGTAACGTCGATGAAGGCGGTGTCAACGTTGGTGAAGGTGCTGTAGTTGGGCCAGACTAAATGACCGAGATAGACCAGCAATCCACCGAAAAAACCAGTGAACAGACAAACGGAAACCGCTGCGAGCATAACGTTCTTGCGCGGATTCTTTACGTCCTCCGCCATCGTTGTGACGGCGTCGAAGCCCAGATAGGTCAGCGCAGCGAACGATGTAGCCGAGGCGATCGCACGCACATGAAAGGTGCCGGGGCGATAGAACGGTTGGATAGAAAACAAGCCCAGAACACCATGGCGGATGGCGATGTAGCGAATGGCCAGCACAATAAAACTCAGCAAAACAATGCCCATAAAAACCAACAGCGCTTGATTGGCGAGCGCGGTGGATCGAATGCCGCGGAGGTTCAATAGCGTGATGCCGCCGGCAAAGAAGAGTGCGCCGATGGAAAAAGGTAACATTGGCAGTGCCCTTTGCAGGGAAAGCGTGCCATAGAGAGTACAGAAGAGCGGGATCAACATGTAATCAAGGAGCATGGCCCATCCGGCCACAAAGCCGAGGTAGGGATGTATTCCACGGCTCACATAGGCGTAGGCGGAGCCCGCTGAGGGATAAAGCGCCGCCATCCGGCCGTAGCTGATGGCGGTCAAGACCATGGCGACCATGGCGGCAAGAATTGTAACCACCACGTATCCGCCCGACTTCACCTCCGCCAGCCCGTAGACGGTCGCGGGGGCGCTCGGAGTAACAGCTACGATTCCATAGAAGATCAAATCCCAAAGCGTCAAGACCCGGCGCAGACGGGGGGCTTCTGCCCCGGCCGTGGGATTAGCCGCTGGAATACTCACTGGGACAACCTCACGCGTTTCCGCGTGACGCCGTCCCACAGGGGGAGACCGTCGCAGCTCATGGGAAAGACTTCCATCTGCCCGTATTGGAAGTCGGTCACGTGAAGGCGGTGCTGCCCGGGCAAGGCAAAGGCCACGTTGGTGGGGAGCCGGCCCTGAGTAGAGATACGGGTAACGACGTCACCCTTGGTGCCCAGGACGGTGACGTCTCCCTGGCCAAAGACGGCGACGTACAGCAGGCCATTCTCGTCGAACGCCATGCCGTCGGGCGCCTTCCACCCCGGCGGCGCATCGGGCCGGATCACATTTGCAAAGAAGGCGCGTGGAGCGCGCAGCTCACCTTCGCGCCATGCATAGGTGTATACATTACCGGTGACGGACTCATCCAAATACAGCGTGTCATCGGGGCCAAAGGCGATTCCGTTGGTGAACAGGATCCCCTCATCCAGCTTAGTGACTGCTCCGGTGCCGGGATCGACGCGATATAAACGGCCGTCGTAATGCAGGTCCATGTAATCCGGACGAATTTGATCGTTGGGCGCGAAAGTCTCGATTTCCACTCCGGAATCGGTTAGATAGATGGCGCCATCCGGACCGAAGCAGAGGTCGTTGGGAAAGAGGAAAGGCTCTCCGTCGCATCCATTGGCCACCACTTCGCACTTGCCATCCATGGTCAGCCGCAGCAACGAGGGGATCTTGGATTCAGCCACCCAGATGACGCCGCCGGCATCGACCGCCAGGCCGTTGGGCCGGCCAGTTTGCTTGATCACCGATTTGCTCCGGCCGTCCGGGCTTAACCAGCTCACGCAGCCACGGTGGGCGGCGGCTTCTACAATCAGCCAAGCGCCGTCGGGCAACGCAACCGGTCCCTCCGGAGCACCGAGATCACCGGCGAAGATCATAGAATTCCTCCAAAAGCTAAACCTCTGCCGTCTGCCCGCCATCGACATACAACACGGACCCAGTTACAAATGACGCATCGTCGGAGGCCAGGAACAAGGCGGCGCCGGCAATTTCCTCGGGTAGACCAAGGCGGCCCATGGGAAACGTCCTGGCGAAGGCCTCCAGCTGTTCCGATGTCATGGCGTTACGCAACATCGGCGTGTCGGTGGGGCCGGGGCAAATTACGTTTACGCGAATGCCTTGCCTGGCGTGATCGACGGCCATGGCTCGGCTCAGCATGTTCACGCCGCCCTTGGAGGTCACGTAAGCAACCGCGCGAGCACAGGCATCATGGGCGCCGGTGGTGGAGGCGATGTTGATGATGGATCCGCGGCCCCGCTCAAGCATGTGCGGCAGGACCGCCCGGCAACAAAGAAAAGTCCCGGTCAGGTTGATCGAAAGCACGCGGTTCCATGCGTCTTCCGCAGTATCAAGCACGGTGCCATAGAAGAGGATGGCCGCACCATTGAAAAGCACGTCGATCTGGCCGTGCTGGTTGAGTATGGCCTCGACCATCCCGTTCACTTGATCTGCTTGCGAAACGTCTACTTGCGTAAAGCTTGCCGAGCCGGCCTCGGCCTGGATCAGCTTAACGGTCTCGAGCCCGCCGGATAAATTGCCATCGGCCACAACCACCTTGGCGCCTTCGCGAGCAAATCGCTGCGCAGTAGCACGCGCGATGCCCGATGCGGCACCCGTCACCAGCGCTACTCGATCCTTAAGCTTCGTAGGAAACCTTCGGCCTGCGACGCAGGCCCCGCCGACATGAGTGCATTCATAGTCCTATGAAGTTTAGGAGCTGGCTATAAGAAAGCTACGAATGAATCTTGAAAAACCCCGGTCGTGTGCATGGTTGCCAGGAGATCATGCTGGTGCAACAAAAAGTTTCATTGAATATCAGAGACTCGGAGACGCATCTCGAATACTCTGCTTTGGGTAAGGGGCAGCCGCCCTGGCAGGCTGACCGATAGGACTCATGAGACTTTCAGGAAAAGTAGCGGTCGTCACCGGATCTGCGGTGGGCTTAGGACGTGCCGTGGCCAACCGGTATGCGCGTGAAGGCGCGGCGGTGGTGGTGGCGGACACGAATGCTTCCGGGGGAGCGGCGGTGGTGGAACAAATCCGTCAGGATGGGGGACGTGGGATCTTCATCCGCACGGATGTGGGAGAAGAGCGCGATGTGACTACCCTGGTCGAATCCGCATGGGATCAATTTGGACGAATCGACGTGCTCTACAACAACGCCGCCGTGCTCTTCCACGACCGGGATGCACGGGCCCACGAACTTAGCCTGGAGGTGTGGGAGCGAGTGATGCGGGTGAATCTGCAGGGCCCGTTCCTGTGCTCCAAACATGTGATCCCGTTCATGCTCAAGCAGGGCAGAGGATCGATTATTAACCTCGGCTCGCCCACGGGAATGACTGGCTGTGCCCCCAATCTAACCGCCTACAGCAGCAGCAAAGCCGGTATCTATGGGCTTACACGGGCGATGGCGGCAGCCTACGCTCGGGATGGAATTCGGGTAAATATTGTGGTCCCGGGCACGATGGATACACCGATGAATGCTGCGCTGCTGGACGATGAACGGATCCGAGAGGAATACAAGGAGGCGGTGCCGATGGGACGCCTGGGCAGGCCCTGCGATGTCGAAGGCATCGCTGTGTTTCTGGCGTCGGAGGAATCTTCTTATTGCACCGGAGGCCTGTATACGTGCGATGGAGGACTGACCGCGGTTTGAGGTGCCTCAGGGGAGTTTTGTTGCAGGGTGAAGTGGAACCGCAGGTCCCTCGGCTTCGCTCGGAGCCTGTGACTTTATTGGCTTTTTCGCGTTTTGGACACGCTTAAACCTTTTGTTTTCATCGCGGAATTTTTGAGAAGCATCAGCCAGGATGGAGTGCGGATTCGTGTGAGCGCTGGGAGCTAGAGTTTTCGCCGGGAAGAGCGGTTAGGGCTTCTTTTGGAGAAGGCCCGGCAGCATGTGTTGGAGTTGCGCGAGCAGCTGGAATCGCCGGCCCAATCGGCAGCGGTGACGATGCGTCAGA
Organism: uncultured Acidobacteriaceae bacterium; assembly: GCA_963711525.1. Taxonomy (GTDB): domain Bacteria; phylum Acidobacteriota; class Terriglobia; order Terriglobales; family Acidobacteriaceae; genus PALSA-350. Next base: position 99,931 of record CAVQEO010000015.1, read on the forward strand.
AGGCGGCGCGGGAACGAGCGGCGAAGTTGCGCCAGCAACGGCTGGAGGAGGCGATCGCGCAGTTGCTGGAGCTGAAGAAGAAACAGGCCGAAGCGGCGCAGAGGGCAGGACAAGGCAAGTGTGGGGACCAGATCCGAGCCCGGCAGCCACGGGTGAGCACCACGGATGCGTCCATGCGGGTGATGAAGATGGCCAACGGTGGTTACAACCCTGCGGCGAATGTGCAGCTTGCGACCGACACGGAAAGCCGGGCCATCGTGGGAGTGAGCATCAGCAATGAGGGTTCGGATTCAGCTGGGTTGAGCGAACCGATGCGCGAGCAGGTAGAACAACGGACCGGTGGAAAGGTGAACCAGCACCTGGTGGACGGCGGTTACTTGCGTACAGAGGATATCGTCGAGGCTCACCAGCAAGGGGTGGAGTTGTTCGTGCCTGCCAAACCGGCCAGAAATCCGCAGAACCGGGGCCAGGAGTTGAAGCCCAAGCCCGGCGATGTGGAAGCGATCAGGGCATGGAAACAACGCATGGATAGCGAACAAGGCCAGAAAATCTACAAACAAAGGGCCGCCACCAGCGAGACCGTGAACGCCGAACTGCGAACGTATCGCGGTCTAGCGCCGTTGACTGTACGTGGCCTCGATAAAATCAAATGCGTCGCGTTGTGGTGCGCTTTGGCTTACAACCTCACCCACTTCAGCAAGGGGCTTTTGAGCTAGGACAGAGTGCATCAGAAAAAAGCTGAACAAACTACACCCAAAACAAGCAAAACCGCGCGCTCTGCCTCTTACCTTGACTGCCCCGAAGCCGTCCCGACCACTGAAAACATGCTCCGTTCTCCTTCCGCTCAACTTAAGCGCAACTAAAGCGAATAAAGTTACAGACTCTCGGGATGACAAATCTAAGGGCAGCGCTCGCCTCAGCAGCAGTTAGCACGGATGGACAGAGACGCTATGACTCATCGGGACTTCTATTGCCAGTTGGATTGGAACTGCAGGTCGCTACGCTCCGGTTGGGATGACAAATCTAAGGGCAGTATTCACCTGAGCAGCCGCTAGCAGGGATGGACAGAGCCGTTCTCCGCGATTTTCATCCTCTGAAGTTAGCGCTTTCAGGCCTCGGCTGCTTCTAGCTCGGCATCGAGTCCGTGACGGCGCAAGAGATTGGGCAGGTTCTGGGAAAAGGCGGAACGCGGCATCACCATGTCACAGCCTGCTTCCATGGCCTTCGCCTTCAGGTCACCCTGCAAATGAGAGAGAAAGCCGATCACTGAGGTGCCCCGCTTCAGTTTGCTCTTGATGCGGGGAATCAGAGTGAGTGGCTTAGCACCGACATTGTTGAGGTCAAAGACAATCAGCGAGGGCCGACTCCCCTCAGGCACATCCGCCATGCGCGACACAATATCCTTATCCGCCTTAACAAAGGCGACCTTCACGCCTATCTTGCGCGCCGCTTCCTGAATCTTGGCCAGGAAGAAGAGGTCTTCGATGAAGCAATAAATGCGAACGGGGGCATCCTCTCGTACAGGAACAACGACGGGATCCTTGGGCAAGGTATCCACGTAGTGGCCGTTCTGCCCGTTGCCACGGAACTCGCCGGCGGAATGAGGCGCATCCGCGGTGTTGCCGTTGACCACACGATAGCTGTGATCCATGGGGCCGACAAATGTCTGTTGCCGGCGCTGCTTGCCTTTGCGCCGGCCGCCACCGCCGTTGGCGCCGTTGTTCATCGCCGTGTGACCGCTGCCATTGGCGCCATTACCGTTCCGGGCGACAAAGCGGTTTTGGCCAGGAGACTTGGCCTTGGCCGACTTCTTCGGCGGATGGGCTTGGCCGTTGGCTACCCCAGGCTCGCCATTGGCATGGCTCTTGGCCTGGTTGTTCGCGTATCCCTTACGTCTGCGGCGCCGGCGACGATGCCCTTGCCCTTCACTTGGACCTCCGGGCTGGGCCTGATTCGATGGCTGAGCCTGAGGTTGATTTTGCTCTGTTGTCATGCATGCACATCCCGGTGCGTTGGCAATTCCTGCACCCTGCTCAGGTGCGACCCACCCCGGTCTGGGGAGGGCAGAGATCGACTGCAACTCATGTTTCCACTTGGTTGATGGCCAGCGGCCACGTCCACGCACTCAAAGGAACTGGTCCAAAAGATACGGTTTGGGGGTGGAACTTATGGTTTGATCTCTCAAACAAATTACTGGTATTAGTCTGTACCGCTATTGATTGACCCGACGACGAACATCGCTATTTGGGCCAGCAGGTGCGACGCGGCAGAAAAACCCTATTGACTCTCGAGAAATGCGGCGAGCTGGACTCACATCCGAGATCCGGCTTCAGCCGCTCGATAGGCAAAATCGATAATACACAGATACCCTGCCCGAGAGCAAGTGCTATTGAGAAATCCAATGCCGGGAGTCAGAGAAGGGTGGTTACGATTGGGCCATAAGTAGAGGAAACAAGGCAGAAATTCTACCGGAAAGAGAAAAGCCACATGAGAGTGGCTTTTCCTGCGTGATGGCCAGTCACTGGCCTCCCAAGGGTTCCCCGGCAGCGCACGTCTGCGGGTGGTGAAGCTCCGGTTGCGGCTGGTCCCAGTAGGACTTAGCTCTGCTCGCCGGATTTTAAAGCGCCGGACTCGCAATCTTGCGAGCCACGTGCGTCTCTGGCTACACTCCTATTAGCAGTTGACATGCCGTTTGTCATGTTACCTATTATCAGTTAGTTAGCAATTGCTGGCGGGGCGCAGCTTCCGGTTTATGGAAGCTAAACGCGGACAATCATTCTGGAATTCATAGAAAGCTGGGTACACCTATCGCTGACACTGGAGGCAAAAGTGCGTGCCGCGGCCAGCCAGTACGACGCGCCGGATGGGTGCTCCGCACACCAGGCATGGCTGGCCGGTGCGGAGATAGACCCGATGCTGGAGTTGAAAAAAGCCTGCTACGCCGGCTGCATCCACATAGTCGGATACTGAAGAGCCACCGAGCGAAATGGCTTCCCTGAGGACGGTCTGGAGGCTGGCATGCAGGCGGTCAAGTTCGGCCCGCTTTAAGTGGCGAGCCATCCTGCGGGGTCGGATTCCGGCGCGGAAGAGACTTTCGTCGGCATAGATATTTCCCACGCCTTGGAGCAGTTTTTGGTTCAGCAGGGCCGTCTTAATAGATGTGCGGCGGGGCCGGAAGAGGGCTGCGAACTGGTCGGGTGAGATCTTGAGGGGCTCCTGGCCAGTGCCCGCGAATGGAGCTGTTTTTTTGGTCGGGATACCATGCAGCTCCATACGCCCGAAGCGCCGGGGGTCTACGAAGCGGAGCTCCTTGCCTGACGCCAGATGCAGAATGCCGTGGGTGTGCCGAGGAACCGGCGTCTCAGCATCGGCTACCAACAGACGACCGCTCATGCCCAGGTGCACGATCCATTGCAAGGCGGGCGCTTTGCCACGGGCAAGATCGAAGACGATGTGTTTGCCTACGCGGTGGACGCGCTCGATGCGGCGGCCGGGTAGCTCGGTTGCCATCAGTTGCGGAGAAGACTTGAAGGGCTCAGGCTTTTCGCTGAACCAGGTGGTTTCGATGCGGTCTCCACGCAGACGCTCATCGACCCCGCGGGCGATGGTTTCAACCTCAGGCAGTTCCGGCATGGCTCATCTTTCTGTCATTGTCGCAGCTGCTTGGCCGCTACCCTAAGGCGTTATATCATCTAGAGTCGGAACAGGATGCGCCTCCGCCCGGATTTCCTGTACGCGGCTATAGATAGGTCTGCGTGTGCGGCTTTCTTCACGGAAAGCCGCATGAGGCTTATTGATTCCAACAAGCTCCACAGGAAATCCGGGCCACGGCGCCAGACTGGTCAGTAATATTTCCACTCACCCCCTGCGCAGGTTAAAGACGTTCGATCAAGAGGCCGAGCGAGAAGGGGAAGAGTGCGTCAGACGAAATTGATTGGAGTTCATGCGAGCTAAGACTGCGATAGTGCTAGGCGCCCAATGGGGCGATGAGGGAAAAGGAAAGATCGTCGACGTGCTCTCGGATCGATTTGCGGTCGTCGCGCGTTATGCGGGCGGCCACAACGCCGGGCATACCGTGATTATCCGGGGACAGAAGTTCATCCTGCAACTGGTGCCCTGCGGCGTTCTGCGTCCGGACTGCCGCGCGGTGATCGGCAATGGAGTGGTGCTCGACCCTTTGGCCTTTCTGAAGGAGGTGGGCAAGCTTCGGGACCTGGGGGTCAACGTCGATGAGCAGCTGTTTGTCTCCAACCGCGCCCAGGTGATTCTGCCCTACCATCGCATGATCGAGTTGGCGTCGGAGAATGCCCCCGGACGGCAGAAGATCGGCACCACCAGCCGAGGAATCGGTCCGGCATACGAAGACAAGATGCATCGCAGCGGCCTGCGGGTGATTGACCTGCTGAATCGCAGTCTGCTCAAGACGCATATTGAAAATGCCTGCAATGAAAAGAACGCTGTTGCCCACGCGCTTTTCGGAACCGACCCGCTGGACCCAATCAAGATGTACGACGAGTACGCGGAGGCGGCGGAGCGCATCCGGCCGTTCGTCACCGACACAGCCGCCCTGCTTAACCGGGCCATCCGCGACGGGCAAAGCGTGATGTTTGAAGGCGCCCAGGGCACCATGCTCGATATTGATCATGGCACCTACCCCTTCGTGACCTCCTCTTCCTCGACGGCGGGGGGGGCGGTGATCGGAACCGGCGTGGGACCGACCGCAATCGGCACGGTGATCGGGGTCACCAAGGCGTATGTCACGCGTGTAGGCGAAGGCCCGTTCCCAACCGAGATCTGGGGCGAGACCAGCGATCTGCTGCGCGCCCGGGGGCAGGAGTACGGAGCGGTGACTGGACGGCCTCGCCGTTGCGGCTGGCTCGATCTGCCCCTGTTGCGCTACTCCAGCGAAATCAACGGCACGGAATGGCTCGTGGTCACCAAGCTGGACGTGCTCGATAGCTTCGCTGAGATCCCGATCTGCACGGGCTACCGGGTGGATGGCCGGAGCTGTGACACTATCCCGGCGGATGTGAGCGGGTTTGAGAAAATCGAGCCGGTTTACACCAGGCTGGAGGGATGGCAGACCTCCACGGAAGGCATTACGGAGTTCGAACAGCTTCCGAAGGCGGCACAGAAGTACCTGCGTTTTCTTGAGGCGGAGTCCGGCGCTCGCATCGGCATGGTCTCGACCGGCCCGGACCGGGAGCAGACCATGATCCTTCCCGGCTTCTCCGAGGCCCTGGCGTGGATGCACTCCCACGGCGAGCCGCGGCAGGCCGGATGACGGTTTCTTTAGAGCGATATTTCCCGATAGATTAGAGGCACAATGGTCAGCTTCATCGTACGTATGCGATTCGCCGCCGAAGACCGTGAAAATGTTAGCGATATTCTGCGTCAGCTGGCTCTCGCTTCCCGCCAGGAGCCGGGCTGCGTGAGCTATATCCCGCACACCGTTGAGGATGACCCAGCCGTGGTCGTGATCTACGAACAGTATCGTGACCGGGCGGCGAGCGAGTTCCACCGCACCACGCCCCACTTCAAGAAATTTGCGGTGGGCGGCCTTTATCAGCTTATGCGCGAACGAGAGGTCGAGAATCTGACCGCGGTGGTCTAGTCCGCCATTGCCCGCAGGATGGGCAGTCGATGTCGGGAACCTGAGAGGGCTGATTCCGCATCCCACTCAATGTGTGATTTGTCCCCACGACGCTCAGTGCGGCCGCCGTCTAAGCCCCGGGGCATTGCGTTCAACCGCGAAAACTGTCACTCTGGAGTTTCAATTTTGACTCATTATTCGGACGCGGACTAACATCCGGTACGGTTATGCGCGCTCACTCCGAGCATCGTTGGCTGTTCCCCACGGTCGGCAGACTGTTCCTCGTCCTTATACTGCTATCCGCGGGTGCAACCCAGGCGCATGCCCTTTTCCCCCACCACGAAAATGCCCACAAGGAGATTGAAGGGTTGGAGCTGGATTGGCGGGCGGCCCAGCTTTCCAATAATGTATCCGAGGTGGATCGGCTGCTGGCCGATGACTATCTAGGGATTAGCGCCAACGGCACCCTCGAAACCAAGGCGGACGAACTCACCCGGCGGCGCAGCGGATCGCTGCATATCACGCAGCTTGATCTCAGCGACATCAAGGTAAGGATCTATGGGGACACCGCCGTAGTCACTTCTAAGGCCGATCTGGTGGGGAAAAATGGCGATCGTGATATTAGCGGACGGTTCCGCTATACGCGGGTTTATAGCAACCGGATGGGCCAGTGGAGAATTGTTAGTTTTGAAGCCAGCCGCATGTCCCCCAGCCACGATTCGGACGACAAACACTAGGCTTTCGCGTTCAGCTTGAGCTGCCCAGGACTGGCGTCCTGGGACATTTTCAGCCGTCTCTGCGGGACTGGTCCCGTCGTTCATACCTTACCCAGGACTGCGTCCCAGGCTACTCTCAGCTGTTCAAATTAATGGTGGGAGCCCCCTGCTTCAGCAGGGGGAGCGATGCTTCAGCGTCGCGGAAAAGTCCCACTTCCATCAATCGGGCTTTAGAGTCTGCGTGAGAACACAAAAGCAAATCGCAAATCAGAATCAGGCCCGTAGGGCCGGGAGCCAAACGTCAGCCCAGCCCGGATCCGGATTTCCTGTGGAGCTTGCTGGCGTTGGCGAACTTCATGCGGCTTTCCTTAACGAAAGCCGCACACGCGGTCGTGTCCAGCGCAGCGTGCAGGAAATCCGGAGAAGGGCTGGGACATCGATCCCCAATATCGTTTGAGCGCCAGAGGCGCGGCACCCGCGGATGAAGGGAGTGCCGCACCTCCGGCGCTCCGGGACCTTCGATCCGCCTCCCGCCCTTCCGGGCTGGGCTGACGTCTGGCTCCCGGCCCTACGGGCCTGGTTTCGATTTGCTGTTTGCTTTTGTGTTCTCACGCAGACTCTAAAGCCCCGGCTGCCCGTCCGAACCCCCGCGGCTAAAGCCGGAGGAGAATAGTCCTACGCGAGCCGCTCGGCTTAAAGGCCGAGCTCCCCCGCATGAATGCGGGGGCTCCCACCGCTAATCTGGACAAGTATGACTTTCAGCCGCCCCCATTCGGCAAGCTCAGGGCAGGCTCTGCGGGGCTCGTTCTTGGTGCGGCCGCTTGTAAGACGGCATCGGCTATGGCTGCCGCCTCGCGAGCGGGACGTACATCGTGGACCCTCACCAGTTGCGCACCGGCCAGGATCGCGGCGGTTACGGCAGCCAAGGAAGCACTTCCCCGGCTTTTCGCCCCTGTATCGGCTCCCTGATAGAGGTGGGATAAAGTCCTGCCCAGGAACGCCTTGCGGGAGACACCCGCAAGCAGCGGCTGCCCCAGACGGCTCAATTCTTCAAGACCCACGAGTAAGGAGTAATTGCGGTCGTAGGCTTTGCCAAAGCCGAAGCCTGGATCGAGTACAATCCTTTCCCGCTCGATTCCCGCCTGCATTGCTTGGTCCAGGCGCTCCCGCAACTCCCGCTTTACCAGCGCCACCATTGCGTTGCCATCCATCGCCGGTAATTCCTGCCACTCCCCCGGCCGGCCATGCAAGTGCATCAGCACGACGCCACAGCCGGCCACTGCGCAGACATGGGCCATTGCCTCATCCCAGCAGAGTCCGCTGACATCATTCACGATCTCAGCTCCGGCTTGAAGGGCGGCCGCAGCGGTCGCGGATTTATAGGTATCCATAGAGAGAATGGACTCCGGGCGATGGCGTAGTACGCCCTCGAGTACAGGAATGACACGGTCGATCTCCTCTTGTATGCCCAGTGGCTTGCGCTTTCCAGGCCGGGTCGATTCGCCGCCGACATCAACAATGTCAGCCCCGTCATCGAACATCGCCAAGGCATGCTCGATCGCCCGCGCAGGGGTGGCAAAGCTGCCGCCATCGGAAAATGAGTCCGGGGTAGTGTTTAGTATCCCCATCACCACGGTCCGATTCCCTAGTGGCAGGGAACGTGTGCGCAGCTTCCAGTCGTATGGGGACCGCTTGGCGAAGGACATCCTGGTCCATTCTAGGATGGCCGTGAGGTACACTCCGCGCAGAGACATGCGATCGCGCTCCCCCTTTCTCATCCTGTTGCTGGCCCTGCTCTCCGGCGGGACGATGCCGGCAACCCCGACCAAACACTCGGCCGCACGCAAGGTGCCGCTCGCTAAGGCCGTAGCCCGTATTCTTGCCGGTTCTCAAGTCAACCTGGGCGTCAACCAGGCGCATTGGGGAGTCTCGGTAGTCAAGCTTAACGGCAGCCCGATCTACTCGCTCAATGACGGCCAGTACTTTAATCCAGCGTCGAATGCCAAGCTGTTCACCACGGCGGCGGCGTATGGGCTATTGCCCAGCGGGCTCACCTTCACCACGCTGGTCTCGAGCAGCGCCCCGGTAAGCAATACGGGAGAGGTTCGCGGCGATATCACAATCTTTGGGGTGGGCGACCCGAATATGTCGGCCCGGACTATGCCCTTTGGGGTCAAGACCGAACGCACCGGCTCTCCGCTGGCGGCACTCGAGGATATGGCCGACCAGATTGTCCGTCACGGGGTCCATTCGGTAAGCGGAGATATCGTCGGAGACGACACCTGGTTTGTCTTCGAACCCTACGGCTCGGGCTGGAGCTGGGACGACCTGCAGTGGGGATACGGCGCCCCGGCTTCGGCCCTCAGCGTGAACGATAACGAGGTCTACCTCAACGCCATGCCGGCGGCGCAGGTGGGGGAACCCGCTGTGGCTTCGTGGCTCCCGGTAACGGCTTACTATACGCTCGCAAATTCGCTGACCACCGCACCGCCTGGCGATCCGGGCAAGCCCGGCATCGAGCGCTCGCCGGGCGCGATGACGGTGCGGATTTTTGGCCGCACGCCCCTGGGCCAGCAGGGCGTGCATGCGGCCCTGGCGATCGAAGATCCCGCCGATTATGCGGCCAGGTCTCTGCGGGCTTTGCTGCTGGCGCGCGGGGTCCAGGTCAGCGGGACCGCCCGGGCGCAACACCGGCTGCCCTACGATACCGGCGACTTCCTCACCGCGCAGCAGCAGCCGGTGGCGCTTCATCCGATTTCGATAGAGAACGTGCAGGCCGCAGACGCAGGTCAGTTTCTGCTCGCTTCGCATGTGTCGCCGCCACTGGGGGATGACATGGTGGTGACCAACAAAGTGAGCCAGAACCTGCACGCCGAGATCATTCTCAGAACCCTGGGCAAGCTGGAAAGCTCGGATGGCTCGCTGCTCGAGGGCACGCGCGTGGTGCGCCAGTTTCTGATCTCGGCCGGGGTCGCTCCAACCGACTTTGTCCTGTATGACGGCTGCGGGCTTTCCCCCCAAGACCTCGTCACCCCCAGGGCCTTTACGACTTTGCTGGCACGTACGCGGCCCGGCAGAGCTGGGGCGAGGCATTCCGCAGTTCTTTGCCTGTGGGGGGAGTGGATGGTTCCCTCTCCGCCCGCTTCAAAGCGCCATTGCTCGATGGCAAAGTTTTCGCCAAGACGGGTACTCTGGGAGAAGCGCGTGCTTTGAGCGGTTACCTGGTTGCCGCCAGCGGGCAGACAGTCGTGTTCTCCATCATGTGCAGCGATCACTCTCCATCCCTGCCCGCGGAACGGGCTGCGATGGACAAGATTGTGGCCGCGATCGCGGAGTCGAATTGAAGACGATCCCTGGAAAGAAGCAGCTCCTGGTGCTTGCTTTCGGACTGCTAACCATTTGTGGTTGCAAGCATTCACCCTCGAAGCCGGTGCGCGCGCTCACCCCGCAGGAGGCTCGCGGCCAGCGAGTCTTCGCGAACCAATGCTCCGGCTGCCACTACGCCGACACAGACAAAGGCCTTTACGGGCCAGGGCTTGCGGGTCTCTTTTCCAAGCCCTATCTGACCAGTGGGATGGCGGCGAATGACGGCAGAGTGAGGGCGGTAATCCTGCGTGGCTGGGGTATGATGCCGCCCATGGGCAATGCACTGTCCGATCAGGAACTGGAAGATTTGATGGCCTACCTGCACACGTTATGACCAACCTTCCGCTGCCGGGAATGGCGGCTATCTCCCTCTGGATGCTGGCGGAAGCCCTGATTGGTGTGACCGGAGTCTTTACCGGCCACTACCCAGGCGAAGAGGCTCGCATCGGTGTCCTGATCCTATGCAGCATCTTTGCGGCCGCCGGCCTGGGACTGATACGCATGCGCCGATGGGGATGGGCGCTCGCCCTGGGCGCGGCATTTCTCTCCATGTGCTTTGGGTGCTACAGCCTATTCCGCTCCCACCAGGGCCAATGGGTGGTGATCGCAGTGATCAATCTCGTGTTCTTTCTTTACCTGGTGCGCCCCGAGGTCATGGAGCGCCTTCGCTAGGTTGCTCGACCCGATACAATGGATGCAGCGTGATTGACCTCGTCCAGATCGACCAAAACCCACGCCCTCCCGCCCCCAAGCCCGCCTGGCTCAAGGCTCGCGCGCCGGTGGGTGAGAACTACCACGAACTCAAGAGTCTTGCCCGTTCGCTCAACCTGCACACGGTATGCGAGTCGGCCCACTGCCCCAACATCGGTGAGTGCTGGAACCAGCGCACCGCGACCTTCATGATGCTGGGCAACACCTGTACCCGCCGCTGCGGGTTTTGCGCCGTGCCCAAGGGCCGGCCGGAGCCCATCGACTTCGACGAACCGCGCCGGGTGGCCGAAGCGGTCGCCATACTCGACCTTAAACATGCCGTGATCACCAGCGTGAACCGTGACGACGATGTTCTGGGAGGGGCTCGCGCGTTCGCCATGGTCATCGAGGAGATCCGGCGGCAGGCGCCGGGGTGCCAAGTGGAAGTGCTCATCCCAGATTTTCAGGGGCAGGAGGAGGCCATCCGCATAGTGGTCGAGGCCCAGCCCGAGATGCTGAACCACAACACCGAATCGGTGCCGCGGCTCTATCGCGTGGTGCGATCGGGGGCACGCTACCAGCGAACGCTTCGGCTGCTGGAGTACACGAAAATCGTCGACCCGCGCATGACGACCAAATCCGGCGTGATGGTCGGGCTGGGCGAAGAGATGCATGAGCTGTTGCAGGTTTATCGGGACCTGGCAGCCGTGGGCACGGACGTGTTGACGATCGGGCAGTACTTGCGTCCATCCAGAGACCACTTACCCATGGCTCGCTATTACACGCCGGACGAGTTCGCCTATATGCGCGAAGAGGCGCTGAGGATGGGTTTCCGCCACGTAGAGTCGGGGCCGCTGGTGCGGTCGTCCTACCATGCACGCGAGCAGGCAGCGTCCACTGGCGTGACCCTGCTTACTTAAACTTTTGAGAGATCGAGGAAGAAGACGATGGCAGTCTCAGTAATGGCCACTATTCCCGCCCTTAAAGAGATCCAGCAGCAGCTCAAGTCGCGGATGGAAAAAGCGGTGGACGATTTCCGCGCCAACCTTGCCTCCACACGCACCGGAAGGGCCTCTGTACACATGCTCGATCAGATCAAGGTGTCGTACTACGGCAACGATACGCCCCTCAACCAGGTGGGCCAGGTGACAGCTCCCGATGCCAACCTGATTTTGGTTCAACCCTGGGATCCCAGCATCCTGGGGGATATCGAGAAGGCTCTGCGCGCGTCCGAGCTGGGGTTCAATCCGCAGAACGACGGAAAGATTATTCGCATCCCCATCCCTCCTATGACGGAGGAACGGCGGCGCGAAGTGGTGAAGCACCTCAACAAGACGCTCGAAGACCATCGCACCGCAGTGCGCAATATCCGCCGCGATGGCAATGACCTCATCAAGAAGTCAGCCAAGGACAAGAAAATCTCCGAGGACGAGGAGAAGCGCTCGCTCGAGGAGATCCAGAAACTGACCGACGATGAGATCCGGCGCATGGAAGAGATGTGCCGCAACAAAGAGAGAGAAGTGCTGCAGATCTGAGCGTCAGCCGACGCGGCTGGTGTGGTCCAGAATGATTTTCCAGCCTGACGAATCCCTTTTGAAAAGCAGGGAGAAGATGCCGTCGGCATTGCCTCCACCGGCAGTGGTGCGCTCTAAATGAAAATTGCCGGTTGCTACTGCGTATTCGGCATCCAGGACCCGGATGGCGAGATGGGAAAAGGTTAGTTTTCCCATGGCCGCCGGCGTCGTATAGAGCTTCCTGTAGCGTTCGAGAATCGTAGAGTAACCGTACTGCACTGTCTGGCCGACGAAGGTTGTGGTTGGAGAGTCTTCATAGCTCTTCATAAAGGCTTCCACATCGCCCCGATTCCAATCTGCCGTTTGCTGTTCCAGCAGATGGTCAATGGCTGCCTCCGGGGCTGTTTGTGCCGGGGAGGAGGCTCCGAGTAATAGGGCCAGAGCGAAGATTAGGTGGACGCTGGCTTTTCTCATGGAGAAAAGATAAATGGGGTGAGGTGGCGAGCATAAACAGGCTGCGGCAAAATCTCCGGAGAGGATAAGATTCGCTCCCTCAGCGGATAAAGCCGCACCTGTTCTCTACCACGTACGTACGGGCTAAAGAGTCTGCGTGAGAACTCGAAAGCAAATCGCAAATCAGAACCAGGCCCGTAGGGCCGGGAGCCAAACGTCAGCCCAGCCCGGAAGGGCTGGGACATCGATCCCCAGTATCGTTTGAGCGCCAGAGGCGCGGCACCCGCGGACGAAGGTAGTGCCGCACCTCCGGCGCTCCGCAGTCTTGGATCCGCCTCCCAGCCCTTCCGGGCTGGGCTGACGTTTGGCTCCCGGCCCTACAGGCCTGGTTCTGATTTGCGATTTGTTTTCGTGTTCTCACACAGACTCTGAAGCCCGTATCCTTCAACGACAGAGTTTTTCGCAGCCTGTTTAGCCCGTACCCTTCAAGAAACTGGGTTTTTCCGCAGCCTGATAAAGACCAGGAAGGCATGCCAGCGTCTTACTGCGACGTTACTACTACAATGACTTATGCCTGCATCCAGAACCGTCCGTAGCGTTTGCTCGCACGACTGTCCGGACTCGTGCGCCATCCTGGTGACGATCGATGAGTCGGGAACGGCCACTCGGGTGCAAGGCGATCCGGATCATTCGGTGACACAGGGCTTTCTCTGCGGCAAGGTGGCCAAGTATCTGGATCGCGTCTATTCTCCCTCGCGCCTGCTCTACCCCATGCGCCGCCGAGCCGGGGCGCCGAAAGGGAGAATGCCCCCCGGCCGCGAGACTGACGCCTTCGAACGCATCAGCTGGGACGAGGCCCTTGAGGTAATTGCGGAACGGCTGAGCCTGATTGCTCAGGAGTACGGTCCTGAGTCGATCCTGCCCTACTCCTATGCGGGAACGATTGGGGTGCTCGGCTATGGCTCCATGGATCGCCGCTTCTTTCACCGTCTCGGCGCGTCGCAACTTGATCGCACGATCTGTGCGACCGCAGGCGCCGATGCCTTGATATCGGTCTACGGGAAAAAGCTGGGCACGGATCCGGAACACTTCCGCCATGCCCGGTACATCATCGCGTGGGGCGCGAATATCCATGGCAATAACATCCACCTGTGGCCGTTCATCGAAGCGGCACGCCGCGAGGGCGCCCGGCTCGTCGTCATCGACCCATTCCTCACGCGTACCGCGCGGGTGGCCGACTGGCACATTCCCATCCAGCCCGGCACGGACACTGCCTTAGCGCTGGGTCTGATGCACGTGATCATCAAGGAAGGGCTGTACGACCGGGATTATGTTGCCCAACATACCTACGGATTTGAAGCTCTGCGCGCACACGTGGCCTGCTACACGCCAGATCACGTTTGCGGTTTAACGGGCATTCCCGCGCACGACGTGGCGCGCCTGGCACGCGAATACGCGACCAGCGCACCGGCCGTGATCCGCCTGAACTATGGCGTGCAGCGTTCGCAGAACGGTGGAGCAGCGGCGCGCGCGGTTTGCATGCTGCCTGCACTGATCGGCGCCTGGAAGCGGCTGGGCGGAGGGCTGCAGCTCTCCACCAGTGGAGCCTTCCCGTTCAACACGGCGGAGCTGGAAAGGCCGGATTTGATGCTGGCGAGCCCTCTTCAGCGCCCCGCCCGCATGGTCAACATGTCCCGCCTCGGCCACGCGCTTACCGAGCTCGATGGCCCTGTGGTGAAGGGGCTCTTCGTTTACAACTCGAACCCCGCGGCCATTGCTCCCAACCAGAACGCTGTGGTGCGCGGACTGATGCGCAGCGACCTTTTTACCGTGGTTCACGAGCAGTTCTTTACCGACACCACGGACTACGCCGATGTGGTGCTGCCGGCGACCACGTTCCTGGAGCACAAAGACTTTCAGGGAGCTTACGGTCACTACTTTCTGCAGCTCTCAGAACAAGCCATTGCGCCGCTGGGGGAGGCCCGGTCGAACGTGTGGCTGTTTAGCCAATTGGGGCAGCGCATGGGATTCGCCGAGGCCTGCTTTCGCGACGGGGTCGACGAGCTGATCGAGCAGGCGCTGCGTGCGCCGGCGATGCAAGGCATTACTCGCCAGGAACTGGAGGCGAAAAAGAGCATACGGGTGCGGCCCGCAGCCAAGGGCGAAGACGCAGGCCTGCTGCCGTTTGCCCATGGCGTCTTTGCCACACCGAGCGGGAAAGCGGAGTTTTATTCGAACGCGCTGGCTGCGGACGGGCTCGATCCGCTGCCGACGTTTCACCCGCCGGACGAATCGCGCCGGGGCGCCGATTCACATACATTTCCTCTCGAGTTTTTGCCGCGCAAGGCCGACAACTATATGAACTCGACGTTCGCCAACCTTCCGGGACACCAGAAGATGGAATCGCCTGGCCTGGTGTTCATGCACGCAAGCGACGCAGCCGCACGGCAGATCGGCGAAGCAGAATTGGTGGAGATATACAACGCGCGGGGCAAAATGCAGCTGCGCGCGCGAATCGACGGCAGCGTGCCGGCCGGCGTGGTGGCCGCCAGCCTGAACTGGAACAAGCTGTCAGAAGGGGGAAACAATGTAAACGCGCTTACTTCCGAGCGCCTCACGGACCTGGGCCGCGGGGCCACATTCTATTCGACCCTGGTGGAAGTTCGAAAGCTGACCCCAACCAAAAACCTCTTCCCTCCGATAGACTAGGAACACCTGCTAAAGCGCGAGATTGACGATGCCGTTTCCAGCGGGTTTCCAGTGTGCGGGCTGTGGAGAGTGGAATGAGATTGTGGTGGACGAGTCGGCAGGTGGGCGGCAGCGGTACGTGGAAGACTGCCAGGTCTGCTGCAAGCCAAACCTTCTCTCCGTGGCGTGGGATTCCTCACTGGGCGAATACTTCGCCAGCAGCGAACTGGAAAGCTAAGGGAGTTCTGGTGTCTGTCTTGACTGGGCCTCCTGGATGGTAGGCGGGGTGCGAAACGAGTGGACGGAGTTGGGGAGTACCCCTTCCGTCACATATAATCGCCTTTTCCTCCAGCAGGATCCGATTTTTAGCAGTGAGGGTGTGCCTATTCTTCGCGTCGTGTCAGGGAGCCTTCGCTCCCGGTTTCATAAGAACCAACCTGCGCTGCCGCTTTTTTTTAGGATGTGCAGGATCGTGGGCTTGCTTCTATTTTGCGGTTCCAGTCTGGTTGCCTGGGCTCAGCAGGACGTAGCCCAGCCGGGAGTGGTGACGGCAATCCGGGTGATCGGCAACCGCCGCATTCCAAGAGATACGGTGCTGGCGCGGCTGTTTACCCATCCCGGAGATACCTACGATCCGGCGACCATCGAGCGCGACTTCAACTCGCTGTGGAACACCGGATACTTCGAGAATCTGCAGATCGCGCGCGAGGATACTCCCAAGGGCATCGTTCTCGACATCATCGTTAAAGAGAAGCCGACGATTCGCGAGATCAACTACAAGGGCCTGAACTCGGTCTCGACCTCGGACGTTCTGGACCGCTTCAAGAAAGAGCACGTCACCGGGTTCTCGGTCGAAAGCCCCTATGATCCCACCCGGCTGGCGCGTGCGATTGATGTGATCCGCGAACTGCTGGCCGAACATGGTCATCAGTTTGCAACCGTAAAGCCGGAAATCAAGACGATTCCGCCCTCCTCCGTCTCGATCAACTTCAATATCAAGGAAGGCCCCACGGTGAAAGTGGGGAATATCACCTTCACCGGTAACCACGCGGTGAGCTCGCGCGAGCTACGCTCGGCGATGAAGAACCTGCGGCCTGTGGGGATACCGCACTCGATTGTTCTGGAGAACATTTTCGCCCGAACCTACGATGCGAGCAAACTCGAGGAGGATACGGAGCGGGTTCGCCGAGCGCTCCAGGACCGAGGCTATTTCCGAGCTGGGGTCGGCGACCCCACCACCCATATCCGGAGTGAAGGCGGACTCTCGTTCTTCACTTTCCGTCCTCGCAAGGGCAAGCGTATAGACATCCACATTCCGGTCGATGAGGGGCCGCGCTACCGGCTCGGCGGAGTCACTTTCACCGGCAATGCGCACGTGCAGAACGTCAAGGCGCTACGAGCTCAGTTCCCTACCAAAGACGGGGAATTGTTCAATGCGACCGCTATCGGCAAAGGGCTGGATAATCTACGCAAAGCTTACGGTTCGCTGGGGTACATCAACTTCACTGCCGTGCCGACGCCGCGCATCGACGACGCCAAACACCTGGTGTACCTGGACATCGATATCGACGAAGGCAAGGCTTTTACCGTCTCGCGCATCGAATTTCAAGGCAACACCATCACCCGCGATCGGGTCATTCGACGGGAACTGCTGATCGAAGAGGGCCAGCCCTACAATAGCAATCTCTGGGAACAGAGCCTGCTGCGCCTGAACCAGTTGGACTACTTCGACCCACTCAAGGTGGATCAGGACACGGAAACACACCCAGACCCCGATAACGGAACCGTTTCTCTGCTGCTCAAAGTGCATGAGAAGGGTAAGAATTCGATTGGGTTGAACGGCGGGGTCAGTGGTCTTTCCGGTACTTTCCTTGGTCTTAACTACTCGACCAATAATTTTCTCGGCCTGGGCGAAACCTTGAGCCTGCAGGGCAATATCGGCAACCTGGCGCGCAGCGCAGTGTTTGCCTTCAATGAGCCCTACCTACGCAACAAGCCAACCAGTGTGGGCTTCCAGATCTTCTCCCGGAAGACGGATTACAACTCAGCGCGCAACTTCGCCACGGTTACCGGGCAAGCTACGAACCTGACGGCTGCCCAGCAATCCCTCACCCAGAATTACAACCAGTCGTCGACAGGGTTGACCTTCTCTGTCAGCTATCCGCTACGCCGCTCTTTCAAGCGCGTGGGGTTGACTTATAGTTGGGATAAGTCGACCATCCAGACCTTCAGCCAGGCTTCTGCTAACCTCTTCGAAACGCTAGCCTTCCGCAGTGGCCAGATCCAGGGCGCCAATGCCCTGGAAGGCATTTACACCAGCTCGGTTTCGTTGAGTTATACGTACAACAAGGTCGGCCCATCCATCTTCAGGCCTCGCTTCGGGACGGATATTTCCGCTGCCCTCGTGATCGCCGGCCTATGGGGCAATGTTCGCTATTTCACACCGGTGATTCAGTACAAACACTTCATGGCGATGAAAGGTCTGCACCCCAACAAAGACGGTCGTAATGTCCTTGGCTATCGCGTACAGCTTTCTTACATCCAGGGTTTCAGCGGAGATGTGGCTCCGCCGTTCTCCCGTTTCTATTCAGGCGGCGACAACGAGTTGCGCGGCTTCGATGTGCGCGCAGCGACACCCTACGGGTTCATCCCGGTGCGGCAAAACATCACGCTCACCAACCCCGACGGAACGCCCGTGCCTATCCAGCCGGGCAACTTCACGCTGGGCAACATCACGATTCCGATCCCGATTTACCGGCCGGTGGCGATGGGTGGCGACGTCAAGGCCACGACCAACCTGGAATATCGCATTCCTATTGCCGGGCCGGTCCAATTCGAAATATTCGACGACTTCGACATCACGTCTGTGATTCGCCAATCCCAATTACGGCAAAGCGTCGAGGGCTCAGACCAGCTCAATTCGCCACTCTACGGCTGCACCTCCTACTACAATGGCGCGTGCCAGGGTGGCCAGTCGATCCAATTCATCAACTTGATCAAACCGATCGCGGGCACCAACGTGGTGCCGCGCATGTCCATCGGCGGGGAGATCTCGGCGATGCTGCCGATCGTGAATGCGCCGTTCCGGCTGTACTACGCGTATAACGTGCTTCGCCTGTACGAGAATGTTCAGGGACAGAGCCTGATCACGCGCAGCATGTTCCCCGCCGGCGGCGCGGGTGACTTTACCTACGCCGAAGCCATCTCGGCTTATGACTCGCTGTTACAATTCCGCGAGCCGCGGAAGACGTTTCGATTGAGCGTGAGCACTACTTTCTAGCCGGGCCCCGGTTTGGAGGAAGGTTGCGTTGGGTTGAGTGCTATGGCATCCCACTCAAGCCAACAAACGGCTTGAATGGGGCACCCAGCTTTCGTTGCGGTTATAGGAGAACGGCCGTAGGGGCTTCCCCCGGATTTCCTGTGGAGTTGGTTGGCGTTGGCGAAGTTTCATGCGGCTTTCCTTTCTGAAAGCCAGCACACGCGGCCGTGTCCAGCGCAGCGTACAGGAAATCCGGGTCGCCTATCTTTTTCGACCGGGCGAACGTGGGGCATCCGCCCTGCGTTGACGCTCCTTCGGCCCACACCTATAATCGCTGCTGGCCCTCTGATTATCCCGGTCCGTGTTTCTTCTTCGCATTTGCTGCCAGATGCGCTGGCCAGGTGACTGCATGGCAAATGCGCACGCGGGGACCCGCATGCGAAGGCCCGCTTTCCGCTGAAAGACGCGGGCGATCTGGATTCAAGATCAAAAGGAGTTCTGTATTCCGATGAAGCGTTCGTTCACCCTTGTTTGCCTGCTTGCGTCCGCCACCGGCGCGGGCATCATCAGCTCGCCCCGCAGCGCGTTAGCCCAAGTTCCCGCAGCACCCTCCCCTGCCAATTCAACGGCAGGGACCGCCGCTCCGGCAGTCCCTGCGAGCGCAAAGATCGCGATCATCAATTTCCAGCAAGCGGTCGCAGCGACCAACGAAGGGCAACGTAATTTCGCTCAACTGCGGGTGAAGTTTGAACCCAAGCAGGCTCAACTGAAGGCGCAAAGCGACGAGGTCGATTCGCTCAAGAAGCAGTTGCAGGACGCCGGCACCAACCTGAGTGAACCGGAGCGCGACAGCCGCCTCAGGGTGATCGACGAAAAGACCAAATCGCTGCAGCGGTCGGCGGAAGACGCTCAAAACGAAGCCAGTGGCGCAATGAACGATATGTACCAGGCACTGGCACAGAAAGTCTATGCCGTGCTGGACGCCTATTCCGCGCAGAACAAATTCACCGTGGTGCTCGACACCAGCGCCCAGCAGACGCCGGTGCTGTGGGCCAACGGGTCCACCGACATCACCAAGCAGATTGTAGAGGCCTACAACGTCAAGTCCGGCGTTCCTCCGCAACCGGCAGCCGCCGGCGCTCCGCGGCCCAGCACAACCAGCCCCAGCCGGCCTGGAAGCAGTACACGCCCCAGCGCTACCAAGCCACCCCAGTAGAACATTTTTCTACTCGTCCCTCCCGGCAAGATTCACTCGCCGGGAGGGAAATAATAACCAAAACCGGCTAAAAACTACCTGCTCAATGTTCCCGGCGCATCTGTGGAAAAAATTGTGGAAAGTGGGGGAGTGCTCTTTTTGCGCTTCAAATCCCAGTGCCACAAGAGCGCGAGCAGGCATTTTTTAGTGCCACTTAACCTTTTACTTGTCAAGCGTTTATCGCCTATGTTACAGGGCAGTCAAGGAGCGGGTGACGCTGCTCCGTCGGGTTGCGGGAATTTCCGGGTTTCCACAAATCGGAAAGTCGGCATGACTAATGTAACCGCGGGCTGCGACTATTTACTGGAATCCTCGCCAACTTTGAGGACCGCCAAAAACGCCTCCTGAGGAATGTCAACCTTCCCTACGCGCTTCATGCGCTTCTTGCCTTCTTTTTGTTTCTCCAGGAGCTTGCGTTTGCGGCTGATGTCTCCCCCGTAACACTTGGCGAGCACATTCTTGCGCAACGCGGCGACGGTTTCCCGGGATACGATCTTAGCCCCAATAGCCGCCTGGATCGCAACCTCAAACATCTGGCGAGGAATGAGCTCGCGCATTTTGGAGACCAGCGCCCGTCCCCGTTCGTAGGCAAAGTCTTTATGCACAATGATCGAGAGCGCATCGACGGGTTCGCCCGAGATCAGAATATCCAGCTTGACCATGGGCGATTCCCACATGCCGGCCAGCTGATAATCAAGCGAAGCATAGCCGCGCGAGACCGATTTCAGACGGTCGTAGAAGTCCAATACGATTTCGTTGAGCGGTAACTCATAAGTAAGCATGACGCGCGTCGGGGTCACATATTCGAAGTTCTTCTGGCGGCCGCGCTTCTCTTCCACCAACTTGAGAATGCCGCCGACGTACTCTTCACTGGTCAATATGGTGGCGATGATCACCGGTTCTTCGACCTTCTCGATATCTGTGGGGTCGGGCCAACGGGAGGGGTTCTCCACTTCGATCACTGACCCATCGGTGAGGGTAATTTTGTAGCGCACTCCGGGAGCGGTGGTAATGAGATCGAGGTTGAATTCACGTTCCAGGCGTTCCTGAATGATCTCCATGTGCAAGAGCCCGAGAAAGCCGCAGCGGAAACCGAATCCCAACGCGACCGAGCTTTCGGGTTCAAAGAAAAAGGACGAGTCGTTCAGGCGCAGCTTTTCGAGCGCGTCGCGCAGCAGCGTGTGCTCATGCGAATCCACGGTATAGAGCCCGGCAAAAACCATTGATTGGATGTCTTTGAAGCCGGGAAGCGCGGCCGCAGCCGGACGTGTATCCTCGGTGACGGTGTCGCCGATCTTGGTATCTGCGACATTCTTGATGGTGGCGGAAAAGAAACCAACCTCGCCCGCCGACAACTGGCCAATCTCGAGCGGCTTCGGGGTGAGTACGCCGACCGACTCCACATCGAACACCCTGCCATTGGACATCAGCCGGATCCTCGCGCCCTTGCGCAGGATGCCATTGATCACGCGGGCCAGCACGATGACGCCGCGGTAAGGATCGAACCAGCAATCGAAGATCAGGGCCTGGAGGGGCGCTTCCGCATCTCCCGTGGGCGCAGGAAGACGCTGCACGATGGCTTCCAGGACCTCGGCAACGCCAAGGCCCGTTTTAGCACTCACGGGGAGCGCGTCGGTAGCGTCCAAGCCTACGGTGGACTCGATCATCTCCTGGGTGCGCAAGACGTCTGCGCTGGGCAGATCGATCTTATTAATGACGGGAATCATGTCCAGGCCGTTATTGATGGCCAGGTAGGCGTTGGCCAGGGTCTGCGCCTCGACGCCCTGGGAGGCGTCCACTACCAGCAGCGCGCCCTCACAGCAGGCCAGGGAACGCGAGACCTCGTAGGAGAAGTCGACATGCCCCGGCGTATCCAACAGGTTTAACTGGTACGTCTCGCCATCCCGGGCAAGGTAATTCATGCGCACCGCGTGGGCCTTGATGGTGATGCCGCGCTCGCGTTCCAGATCCATCGCGTCGAGCACCTGGGCCTGCATCTCGCGTGCCGTCAACGAGCCAGTCAATTCCAGCAATCGGTCGGAAAGCGTGGATTTGCCGTGGTCAATGTGGGCGATGATGGCGAAATTTCGGATGTGCTTGCTATCCATGAAGGATGCCGATCGGCGGGTGGCGAATCAGTTGATGGCGAGAGGAGTCTCTCACCCGATCTTATCATTCACAGCGGAGTGCCCCGGGCAATACAATCAAGCTGAAGGATGTTGCCCGGAAGCGGGGAAGAACCCGGTCTTTCGTTGTGCCGCCAAGGCGGAGGGTGCCAAGGCTTTTTGCATGGGCTTAACCAGAGGGTCAAATATCGCTTCCAGACTGGTCATGCTGGTGCTTGCCGCGGCCCCGTTGCTGTTTACCGGGTGTGTGCCGGAAAACCCGGTGACCCCGGGGCCAGCGAAGTCGCCGCAGGCTACGGCCCCGGCGCTCAAGCCCTCCAATCCCTCCGCGCCAACAACGGCATCCGCTAACCCATCTGCAACGCCTACCGCACGGCCGCAGGTGCAAGCCCTGATCGACGCGGCCGAAGCGGCGTACCAGAGCGGTGTGACTGACTACCACGCGGGCAAGCTGCAGACAGCCAAGGCAGACTTCGATCGAGCGGTCGATATGATGCTGACCAGCAACTTCGATCTGCGGACCGAACCCCAGCTGCACGATGAGTTCGACCGCATTCTCGATGCTGTCAATACACTGGAGACGGAGGCGCTCAAGCAGGGAAATGGATTCGCACCCAAGATCGAACCCGCTCCCGTCGATATTGCGAACGATGTCACCTTCCCGGTGGATCCGACGGTCAAGGCTCAGGCAAGCGCAGAACTGAAGACTACGGTCTCCGATTTGCCCCTGGTGATCAACGATCCCGTCGCCGGTTACATCAGCTTTTTCTCCTCCAAGGGTCGGGGAACACTCAGGCGGTCACTCGAGCGGGCCGGCCGCTATCACGCCATGATCTCGGCCGTGCTGGCGGAGGAGAAAGTCCCCCAGGATCTTATTTATCAGGCGGTGGCAGAATCCGGTTTTCAGCCTCAGGCAGTGAACGGGCGCTCGGGTGCGGGCGGCATGTGGCAATTTATGCCCTCGGGACCCTATGGACTGGCCCGCAACGGCTGGTACGATGAGCGCTTCGATCCGGAGAAGTCGACCCACGCTTATGCCCGCTACATGAAGGACCTGTACGCGCAACTGGGGGATTGGTATCTGGCCATGGCAGCATATGACTGGGGACCGGGCAATGTGCAGCGCGCGGTACAACGCACCGGCTACGCCGACTTCTGGGAGCTGTACCGGCGCAACGTGTTGCCGCAGGAAACGAAGAACTATGTGCCCATCATCATCGCCGCCGCGATCATGGCGAAGAACCCTGAGCAGTACGGACTGCAGGCACTGGCGCCCGACCCACCATTGATCACCGACACGGTAGTCACGGACTATAGTGTGGACCTGCGCCTGGTATCCGACCTGGTCGAAACGCCGGTTCAGGAGATATCGGACCTGAATCCCAGCCTGCTGCGGATGAGCACGCCCAGCGATGGTCCATTTGACTTGCACCTGCCTGCCGGGAGCAAAGAGCTGTATCAGAAGCGCATCTCGGAAATCCCCGTGGACAAGCGAAATCAATGGCGGTTTCACAAAGTGGTTGCGGGAGAATCGCTGCAGACGGTCGCCCGCGATTACCACGTAACGCCTGCGGAGATTGTCTTTGTCAATCAGCTGGAGCCTGGCGACGATCTCTCCGCGACCGAGTCGCTGATTATTCCCGTGCCGCCGGCGCCATCCAGCAGGTCGCGCCTCACACTGTACAAGGTGGCACACGGCGACACGCTGGTGACCGTGGCTGATCGGTTCAACGTGACGGTGCAGCAACTTCGGCGCTGGAACCATCTGGGCTCGGGCCGGTTGCAACCGGGACGCCGTCTCTACGTGGCTGAACCGGCCCGTGTCAGCAGCTCCAAGCATCGGGTAAGCGCGACGAAGTCCGCTGCCGGCACGAAACAGGGAATCGCGCACTCCACGTCTGCGCACAAACCTGCGGCGAGCGCGCATACAACCGCGAAGAACAGCCCACCGGCTCTTTGAACAGGAAAAGGCGACGGAAAAAACAATTGCGTGGACTGCGGCCGAGACCTCGCCCTGAAAAGAAAATTAATTCGCACTTGCGTTCATTGGCATCCCGTTGCATGCTGTTGCTATAATCCGCGCCGCAGGCAGTTATGATGGAGAGCGGTTCTCTGCGATCCGAATCCGTAGCAAACGAAGCCTTGGAGGCATAAGAATGCAGGACGAACACAGACTGTACGCACACGCAGACAATGAGTTTGAAGCCGAAGCGGACGAGTATCCCGATGAGGTGGAAGACGGCTTTGATGACGACGATGAAGAGGAAGAAGAAGTGAGCATCATCGTCGCCGCTTCGGGTGCGGAATTGCTAACCCCACCGGTGAGTGTGCCGCCGGTGCCACCACCCGCGAAGGCCCCGGCCAAAAAGGCCGCCGCCAAGAAGACCGTCGCCAAGCCTCCGGCGACCAAAACAGCAGCGAAAAAAGCCCCTGCGAAAGCTTCGGCCAAAAAGGCCGCAACGAAATCTGCCGCGAAGAAGAGCAGCAAAGGCGCGAAGAGCGGCAGAAAGGCTGCGAAAGCGGTCGGCAACAAGAAGAGCGCCAGCAGCAAAAAATCTACCATCAAACGAGGTATTCCTTTGGCAGTGAAGAAAGCAGCAACCAAGAAGTCGGCGGCCAAGAAGGCCACGGCCAAGAAGGCAGCTAAGAAGTCGTCAGCCAAGAAGGCAGCTAAGAAGGCTCCGGCGAAAAAGACAGCAAAGAAGAAGAAGTAGTTTCCTTAACAAAAACAGGCAAGCAAAAGAGCCCGGCCAGCAGCCGGGCGTTTTTGCGTCTGGAGGTTTTTGGCGGAGGCTATAGAGTTTGCGTGACTGTCTAAAACAGCTTTAGTTCTTTTTCTCGAAACCGTTCAGCGCGGCGAGAACCTGCTGGCTGTGCTCTTGGGGTTTTACGCCAGTCCACACCTGGACGATCTTGCCCTGGGGATCAATCAAAAACGTGTTGCGATTGGCAATCTTTATGCCCATGTGATCGCCCAAGGACCCATACTGCACCACTACTTTCTTCTCCTGGTCGCTCAGAAGTTTGAAGCTTAAGCCTTCCTTGGCACAAAACTCCTTGTGGCTGTCAGTCGAGTCAACACTTACACCAACAACGACGGCGTCCAGTTTTTGGTACTTGGGGATGTCCTGCTGAAAGTTGTGGGCTTCAATGGTGCAGCCGGTAGTCATGTCCTTAGGGTAGAAATAGAGCACCACCCACTTGCCGCGAAAACTGTCGAGGCTGATTGGCGTTCCATCCTGGGATGGCAGGGTGAAGTTAGGAGCGGTCTGACCCGCTTGCGGCATGGCCGTATCATCGGCTATTCCGCGGATACTCAAGGCGGCGCCAGCAAGCAGAACCACCAGTGTTGCGACGATTGCTACTCTATTTGTTTTCACCGAAATCTCCAGATGGCTGCGAAAGTGAGCCCATTCGATTAGACCGCTTTTCGTCTGCCCCTGTCCAGCCGTGTCAAACCGCTATGATGGCGATGCCGGCGGCGGCTGCCAGCTCCTGAACCTGATCCAGATCGAAGATCAGGGTGCGGCCGGCTTCGACCGCAAGGCAAGTGGCCCCGGCCGCACGCATCACCGCGATGGTCCTGGGACCAATCACCGGCACATCGAAACGCATGTCCTGCGCCGGCTTGGCCACCTTCACTACGGTCAGCTGCCGGGCAAGGGTGGAGGCCGGCGAGGACGCCTCATCCTCGGCGGCCAGAGTCCGCAGAATGGCTCCAGCGCGTTCGATGGTGGCATCCGTACCCTCCATGGCCTCGACCGCCACACAGGCCTGCCCAGCCACCACCACGGTCTGGCCAATGTCATAGGCGGCAAGGGCGAGGGCCACCTCCCGCCCATAAGCCAGATCCTGCTGCTCTTCCGTAGTCGGGGCGCGGGCGGTCAGCAGTCCCGGCCGCGCCAGTAGCGGCTCCAGGTAGGCGGTGGACGAGATCAGCTCGATCCCTTCGTCGCTGAGAACCTTGGCCACGGCGCCCAGCAGCATATCAGTATTCCGGGTGCGCAGATTCAACAGCAGCTTGGCTAGCCGCCAGTCTGGTCGAATGCTGGAGAAGATTTGCTTGTGCTTCACCTGGCCGGCCATCACGGCTTTGCTGATGCCCTCCTGGCGGAAGGTCTCGATCAATCGCGACAGCTCTCCCAGGGAAAGCCAATACACGCGGATGCCAGGGTCGGCAGCAGCCCGCGCATCCATCTCCGGGTCTGTTTCTTCTTTGATGGCGGCGACCACAACCTCAGCGCCGTGGGCGCGGGCGGCGTCGAGCAGCAGAAACGGAAAGCGTCCATTGCCGGCGATCAGACCGAGCCTGGTGATCAGCTCCGGATTCACTTGGCCGCTCCTACTTGATCACGCCTCGCTGAGAACGTTCGATAAAGGCCATCAGGTAAGCCACGCAGTCTTCCGGCTGACCTTCGTTTCGCAGACGTTCCAGGGCCTGGGAGGTGTTGAGCCTGGCTGCCAGCAGGACCCGGTAGGCGTGCTGCAGGGCGTGCAACTGCTGCGGGCTGAAGCCGAAGCGCTCGAGGCCGATTCGGTTCAAGCTGTAGGCATGGGTCTCGCGTTTGGCCGAGGTCAGCGAGTAGGGTAGAACATCCTGGGTAATGGTGGTGCCCCCGCCAACGTAGGCATGCTTTCCGATACAGCAGAACTGGTGCACGGGGCAGAGCGCACCCACACTGGCATGGTCTTCCACGGTGACGTGGCCGGCCAGGGTGGCGCCGTTGGCCAGGATGCAATGGTTCCCAATGGTGCTGTCGTGACCGATATGGGTATAGGCCATGATCAGACAGTGGCTGCCTAAGCGCGTGGTCCCGCCGCCGCCGTTTGTCCCCCGCGAGATGGTCACACACTCGCGGATGGTGTTGTCATCGCCCATTTCAAGGCCGGTGGCTTCGCCCCGGTATTTGAGATCCTGGGGCGCCACGCCCAGGCAGGCAAAGGAGTAGACGCGGTTTCGGGCGCCCAGTCGGGTCTTGCCATCGAGTACTACATGGGAGACCAGTTCACAGTCCTCGCCCAAGGCCACATCAGGACCAATGGTGCAGTAGGGGCCAACAGTACAGGACTCAGGGATAGAAGCCGTGGCAGCCACGATGGCTGTTGGGTGAATGCTCACTCGTGACTCACCGTCTCCAAAGCGGGGTCCGCGGCAGCTGAATCGACGCCAGGCTCCGCACCCCGAGGTTCTTCCGCGACGATTTTGGATGGCCGGGGCACCACCGCGCACATGATGGTGGCTTCACACGCCAACTTGCCTTCTACGTAGACCTTGCCCCTCAGCCGCGCGGCCAAGGGCCTCCAGTTCAACACATCCACTTCGATGCGCAGCTGATCGCCAGGCGTCACCGGTTTGCGAAAGCGAGCATCGTTGATACCAGAGAAGACCAACAGCTTGTTTTCGTGATCCGGAACCTCGGGGAGCAGCAGGACCCCACCTGCCTGGGCGATTGCTTCCACCATCAGCACTCCCGGCATGATGGCGTAGTCAGGAAAATGGCCCTGGAAAAACGGCTCGTTGATGGTCACGTTCTTGATCGCCACGATGCGCTTTTTGCGGGTGCTTTCGAGTATGCGGTCAATCAGGAGAAAGGGATAACGGTGGGGCAGAATCGCCATGATCTGGCGTATGTCGAGCCCGCGTGGCTCCTCCGGTTTAGGGTTCGCGTCTTCCATGGTCGCAGCGCAGATTATAGAGCATGCTTCCTTTGGCTCATTTTTTGATTTTAGCCGCTGTCTGGTCGGGATTAAACATGTCCGGCGTCAAGGCGACGTTGTAGGCCGCGTGGGAGAGGAAGCGCTGATTGGTCATGTCGCCGTTGTGGTAGCGGGTAATGGTATAGGCGGTGGGAAAGCCCTCGACGAGGTGGTAGTCGTCGTACTCTTCCGCATCTGTATTTTTGTCCTTGTAGACGGGATCGCGCCACTGCCAAGTGCGGCGCAAAGGCAAGTGGGTTTCGGCGTCGGTTTGGATGGTGATGCTGTCATTCTCTGCGTTGATGAGGGTGGTTTGATCAGCCAGATGACGTTCCACCAGGTTTTGCCCGCCATAAATGAGGACCGTCCCGGGGTCTTTGAGCCAGACGCGCATGGCTACCGGAATGGAATGGTCGCGACGCCGGATGAGATCCTGGACCTGGTCCTTGGGCAGCTCCCGTTTGCCTTTGTAGGTGATCTCCCAGGCCTGGTCGCCCGAAATAATCTCAAATACGTCCCGTTTCTTGCCCAGCTCAATGCGGGTGAGATTGGGAAATTGTTGGATTTCATAGAATTCCGAGGTCATGCCGGTCGGCTTGCCAAGGTAGAAACCCGATGTACGGCCCTGTTGCATGGTGCTGCTGAGCGTGAGCCACCTCTGGCCGCCCAAGGCGGTCACCATGGCGTCCAGGGTAGCCCGTGCCTTCTTTTGGTTGGCGTCAGCCTGGGGGTCCTGCGCTCGTAGCGGGTTCAGCGCTGCCATGATGAGGAACAGGCAGGCAAGTGTTCTGTTGGCATATTTGCCAGGCCCTAATCGCATCCAGCTCGATCCCCCTGCTCCCCAATTGTACAAACCACAGCTTCATGGTGAGCTTCAATCCGTAACGAATGACGGGTGCCCCATTCAAGCCGTATTTTGGCTTGAGTGGGATTCCACGGCTGTCCACCGGTCACCTCTCCACTGGCAACAGGTCTCGATGTCCATGGTCTTCAACACCCCTTACACTCAGGGGTCGAGGCTTGTGGAATCCCACTCAAGCCAAAATACGGCTTGAATGGGGCACCCGTCATTCGTTACGGATCCGAACTTAAAAGGAAGGCCTGCGGAGGAATAATTAGTAGCCGGGGGCCGCTCGCGTTGCCAGCAGCTTTTTTCTATCCTTCACGAGCTTGCGCTGGGCCGCCGCCGGCATGGCCAGCACATCCCTGGTTTTCTTGGGCAACTTGCCGTAGATCAGGCTATGGGCAAGTTGGAGCTGCTCTTCGAACTCGCTGGTCCTCAGGACCCCCCAATGCCGGATAGATACCCAGTATGCGCGGGCTAAATATGGGGCAGGAAATACCCCGTCCGTTTCCAGCAGCTCGGCATATCGTTCCGGCCCCGCGGCAAAGGAAAGCACCGCCTTCTGCGCGTCATCGAGGTTCAGCACGGCAAACATCTTGCCGCCAATGGCCTTGTCGCCTACCCAAAAGACAAGATTGGCGCCCCACTGCATCGTTTCCACTACGTGGGGCAACCGCAAGAGATATTCCCGTGCGCGTTCCGCATCCATGGCTGAACCTCTCAATCATTCATCGCGCGCAGCGTGCCGCAGAGGCGTTCCAGTTCGGCCTCAGTATTGTAGTAATGCACGGAGGCCCTCACCAGTTCATCAAGCCCCCGCTGCTCCATGTCAATGCGGGTCGACGAGCGCTCAATGATTCGCACCGCGATACCGTTTGCCCCCAGCCAACGCATCACTTCCTGAGCCGGGTGAGGCTCATAGGTGAAAGTCACAATGCCGCAGCGAACGCGGCCCAGGTCCTGCACCTTCACACCTTTCACATCCGCCAGCCGCTCGCGCAGCAGGGCGGCCAGAGCTTGAACCCGGCGCTCGATCCATTCCAGCCCCAAGGCCAGCGCGTATTCGATGGCTACCCCTAATCCCAGCCGAGGAGCAGCTGCTGCTTCCCAGGTTTCAAATCTCTTGGCATCGTCGCGCACCTCAAACTTACCTGCAGAGACCCAGGTGGCTGCCCGCAGGTCAAGCAGGGGCGGTTCCATCCTCTGCAGCATTGCTCTCCGCACATACAGAAAGCCGGTGCCTCGCGGTCCCCTGAGGTATTTACGCCCGGTCGCGCATAGCATGTCGCACCCCAAAGCATTCACGTCCAAGTGCATCTGGCCGGTCGATTGGCAGGCATCGAGGAGAAAGGGAATGCCGGCTCTGCGGGCCATCGCGCCTACCTGCGCCGCCGGCTGCACGAGGCCGCCATTGGTCGGCACGTGGGTAAGCGCGATCAGCTTGACCCGATCGTCCAGAAGCCTCTCCAGCGCCTCCAGGTCGACCTCTCCGGCCTGGTCGCTTTCGACGACGCAGATCTCAGCACCGGTACGCTGGGCCACCTGCAGAAATGCGATGTAGTTGCTGGCGTATTCGTTGGCCGCGGTGACGATGCGATCGCCTGGGGAGAAATGCAGCGAGTAAAAGGCCATTTCCCAGGCCCGGGTTGCGTTTTCCTGCAGTGCGATCTCTTCCGGAGCGCAATGCAACAAGCGCGCTATGCTGCCGTACAACGCGTCAAGCTCCGGGGCGACCAAGTCTGCCGCCTCGTAGCCACCTACCCGCTCCTCCAGCCGCAAATGCTCAATCACTCGCGCGACCACAGATCGCGGCTGCAAACTCGCTCCCGCATTATTGAAGAAGGCCGTCTGTTCGCAACCTGCCGTCTCCTCCCTCAACCCCAGGATGTCCGGATCCCCTGGCATCGATCTCTCCTCCATTGCTTTCTACCCGCTAAGATAACCCAGGGCCTTTGCGCCGCATAAGGACTGCTCACAATGCATGTTTCCATCGTCCGCCGGGCCAAGAACACCGCTCGTCTCTTACTCGAAGGGCAGGTGCATTCTTTCCGGACGGTGCTAGAGTTCGTGGAAGGAAAGAAGGGCCTGGAAATCGGCGGCCCCAGCAGTGTGTTCCAACGATGGTTCAAGCCGGTGCCCATTTATCATCGCGTAGGTTCTCTCGACAACTGTGATATTTCGCGCGTCACCACATGGACCACCCACGCAGACGCTTACACCTTCAGTCCTTACAAGCCGCCAGGAAAGAATATCTTTGTTGATGCTTCAGAACTCTCCTGCATAGAGGATCGAAGCTACGACTTCGTCTTGTCATCGCATAACCTGGAACACTTCGCTAATCCGGTCAAAGCGCTCTATGAGTGGAAACGAGTCACGCGGCCTGGCGGCGGCCTGCTCCTGCTTTTGCCGAACTATATGCGAACCTTCGATCACCGCCGCTCGCCAACGACGGTCGACCACATGTTTGAGGATTTCCGAAAACAGACTCCGGAAGATGACCTGTTCCACTTGCCGGAAATTCTTGAGAAACACGATTTCAGCCTTGATCCGGGAACGACCTCCGTGGAGGAATTTCACCGTCGCTCGCTGGACAACTTCAGCAACCGCTGTCTGCACCATCATGTCTTTGACGCATCAAACAGCCGGGAACTACTGGTTCGAAGCGGCCTCGAAGTGCTGGCCGTGGAGACGGCCCTTCCCAACCACATCTTCCTGATGGCACGGGTGCCGTAAGCCCCTGCGTTCCATTGCTTTGCCCCAGATGGCAACCCTTATACTAGGGACAAGCCATGGCTATCCCCTTACAGCAACTTTCGCCGATGCCGGAGCCAAACAACCAGTTCGCGCCCGTGGATGAGCAGCTTGACTACCTGCAAAAGGGTGCGGCGGAAATCATCCGGCTCCCAGATCTGCGCGAACGTCTGGAAGCCTCGCGGAAAAGCGGCCAACCTCTTCGCGTCAAGGCTGGTTTCGACCCTACCGCGCCTGACTTGCACCTGGGCCATACCGTGCTGATGCGCAAGCTGAAACACTTTCAGGATCTCGGACACCAGGTCATCTTTATGATCGGAGACTTCACCTCGCTGATTGGTGACCCCACGGGGCGCTCGGTCACGCGTAAGCCGCTTACCAGCGAAGAGATCACTCAGAATGCGAAAACCTATACCGATCAGGTTTTCAAGATACTCGATCGCAATAAAACTGAAGTGCGCTTCAACTCGGAGTGGCTGTCGACCCTGGGATTTGAAGGCATCATTCGGCTGGCCTCACGATTCACCGTGTCGCAGATGCTGGAGCGCGAGGAATTCCATCGCCGGTTCAACAACGAACAGCCGATCTCTTTGCACGAGATGCTTTATCCGCTGGCGCAAGGGTACGACTCCGTGGCCCTGCACGCAGATGTGGAGCTGGGCGGTACAGACCAGAGGTTCAACCTGCTGGTTGGGCGGGAATTGCAGAGACACTACGACCAGCCATCCCAGATCGTACTGATGACCCCGATCATCGAAGGTCTCGATGGGGTGCAAAAGATGTCCAAGTCGTTGGGTAACGCGATTGGCATTCATGAGCCCGCGCAGGAGATGTACGGCAAGCTCATGTCCATCTCTGACGAATTGATGTGGCGGTACTGGATCTTTCTGACCGATCTGCGACAGAGCGAAGTGGAAAGCATGCAACGCGAAGTAGCAATCGGAACCCTGCACCCCATGGAGGCGAAGAAGCGGCTGGCGCGCACCATTGTCGCCGGCTTTCACTCAGAGGAGGCCGCGCGCAAAGCGGATGAGGACTGGGCCATGCAGTTCCAGCAGCGCAATGTCGAAGGGGTGGCGGAAGAGGCCAAAGTCGATTTCACGAAGGTGGTGCGGGCGGATGCCGCATCCCTCGACGAGGCAGTGCGTGATCGCACGCGGCCGGTCTACCTCGATGTTGCCAAGCTGCTGGTGGAACTGGGCCTGAAAAGCTCGCGAACCGACGCAGACAGGCAAGTGGCTGCGGGCGTGAATATCGATGGTGTCTCTTCGACGGAAAAGCTTTTAAAAATCGAAACGCGGCCGGCTCGCGTCGCTATTCGCGTGGGCAAGCGGGCCAAGATTGCTGTCATCGAGTAACTGATGGTGTGGTCACACTCGAGATAACCGCGAGTATATCTTTCGGTGAAAGATGCCTATCAGGTCATTCCTTTCTGCACTTGTCAGTCCGACGAGCCAAGCGATGGCTACCGTGGCGAGAAACGAAATCAGGATCATGGAAATGCTGATGGGAAGCATACCCAACTCTTTCCAGCAGGTCATGAGCAGCGCTGCCGGGATGACGCATAGGAGAGGCCGGAGGACACCGGTCAAGACAAACCTGCGGCGGGATATTGAAATCGTTGAGCGAGTGAGCTTCATACTCACCGTGAGATGCAACCCGACGCTGACAAAGGCGCCCACCAGCGTTCCCATTGCGACACCGACCGCTCCAAATCTCTGCACCAGGTAAATGCTCAGGGCCAGGTTGACTGAAGCTTCGGCAACTGCGGCGACGGTGGCGAGATGCTGTTGCCCGGTGGCAAGCAGGACGAGCGCGTAGGGGTTGGCAAGCTGGCGTATCACGTTTCCGAGGACCAGTACCTGAAGAAAGAGCGCGCTCCTGCTCGCGTAATCATGGCCGACCCAGAGGTTCAGGAGTGGATAGGGCCCGATCAAGAGCGGCAGTCCGATGAGGCAGAGAAGCAACACACAATATCGCGTCGCTTTGATCACTATCTCTCCAAGCTGCTCCGGGGTTCTACCAGACTGCAAAGACGACACTGCCGGTAGAATTGGACCGAACAGGCTGCTAACGACAAGCAGCATGAAGTTACTTACCGAAGTGGCGATGCCGTAATAGCCAGTATTTTTGAAGTCGTAGTGGCCGACGACAACCATGTCAAGCCCACTAACGAACAGGTTGGCAATCGTCCAGATGGAGAGCGCACTGCCGTACTTAAGCAAGCGATAGGCCGATTTGTGGTCAGCGAGGCGAAACGAAAAGCCCACGAATTCCTTCGCGTACCTCCTCCATCCAACAAACTGGCCGATGGCAGTAGCAATATTGAAGAGAGCCAACAGCCAAACCATTTGCATAAGCGTGCCATGCAAAAGAAGCAGGGTTGCCAATCCGGCGGCCGTCAGAACTCTGCTAATGGTTGAAAGGGCAGTAGGGAAGCCGTAACTTTGCAGGCCGGTGAAGGCAGCGAGGAAAGCGCCAAAAGGCAGAGCGATGACTGACGACATCCCAACCACCAGGATGCCGCCACGTACATCGCCGATTAGCCCTGCCGGCATCTGGTGAAAGAGTTGAGGTACCTGCCAGGCGACAATGGCGACAATCGCAGCTCCGACAGCGGCGCTGGCGCAGAGAATCGAGACAGAGCTGCTCAGAGTCCGGCAGCAGGCGAATCGATCACCGACGGCATCATATTCCGCTACGAGCTTGCCTACCGCGGTCTGCAAGCCGAGATCAAGTAGAGAGATGTATGCACTGATTTGAAGGATCAGAACCCATGCGCTGTATTCGGCTGGCGACAGCCGGTGCACGAGGAGCCGAGGCAAAACGAACGCGAGGAGCATGGAAAGGACTACTCTCAGCAGGTTGGACGCTGAGCCCTTTATGATCTTGGTTTTATGCGACATATGCCTTTCCGCTCGCCTGAATAGGTTACCAGCCTCTGGACAGCGGTGCCGTTGCGGCGTCTCACGCCAATTCCGTCTGTGAGAAAATGAAGATATGTCGTGTACTTCCGCGGGCCGGGGAAAATAGTGACAACTTTCTTCTCCGCGTATCGATTCCTAAGAACCAATGGACCTATAAAGTTTGTCACTACGGCTATCCGCGTCCTTCGATCTAAGGCGGAAGCCTTTGCATTGAACACGAAAATTCGGATACGAGGAGCAAGCAGAATCGTCGAACTCGACCATTGCCGCTTCGCCCTCGCAGAACTGCCGAACACCTCAATGAAGCTGGAATTGCTGTCCGGAACATACGAGAAGCCGGAGCGCGAGGCAGTGCTGCACTACTTGCAGCCCCAGTGGAGTGTGATTGAACTGGGAGCATGCATTGGTGTCGTTTCCTGCATAACGAACAAGCTTTTAGAGAATCCGGCGAATCACCTGGTGCTTGAGGTGAATCCTCTCGTTCTGCCTCACTTGAAATCAAATCGGGATGCGAATGGATGCGCCTTCCAAATCATGGACAAGGCGCTTGCTTATGGCACAGACACTGTGACTTTCCAACCGTTGGCAGACTTCTGGGGGAATTCGCTCTATCACGCCGGGGGGCAGCCGCCCGTCACCGTCAAAACAACTACCCTCGAAACCCTGCTTCAGGAACGACGCTTCGATAACTTCGCGCTGATCTGCGATATCGAAGGTCAAGAATATGAACTTATCTCGCGGGAGCCGGAAACGATCAGAAAGGCCGAACTGATTGTGCTCGAAGTCCATCCGCACATTCTTGGAAAGGAAAAAGTAGAGTTCCTGTTATCCACTCTCAAGAATCTCGGCTTCGGCATTCTCTCGCACTCGAAGAATGTAATCTCATTCCGGAAATCGGCCTAACTTGTTGAACGAAGCAACCGTTCATCTACCGAAGGGCGCTTCCCGCTTTCCGCTTCACCCAGGTAAACGCGGCGCGTCGCCTCAAGATATTGGCGTCCCCATTTCTGGCAAGGCTCCAGGTGGCATCCTTCCGCCCACTCATTCCAGGCATTGATGAATACTGTCTTCTGCCCATCGTTGCCCGGAACGGTGCTGTCCACCGCCTCGCGCAGCCACTGCTCATAGAGTTGCGGAGAGGAACCTGTGACGATGGTCGCGCCGCGATACCGTCGAGCTGAGTTATCCCACATCGGCGTTACACATTCGAAGTGCCTTTCTACACGCGGCGATCTGTTCTGCCAATTGCGGTATAACCCCGCATAATCGACGAGGTTATCTTGGATGGGCTGCGACTTGAATCGCTTCATTTCCCGGTGCAGCCAGGGCATGTGTGTCTTGATCGCCTTAGCTGCTCCCACCCGGACGGGAGATTGAGTGAGAACTGGAGCCGGAACGGTGTAATCCGGCTGAAACCGAACCGTAGCGTCAAAACCAACAGCTGCAGGGCTGGTGATCCCAGGTACATAGTTGCTTTCGAGACTTACCAGAAAGAGACCACGCAGACCCCACTTCTCCGCTTCTCGTCTCCAAATTTCCGCCGTAGCGACCGGATCCGGTAATAATTCGATCCGGTAGATGAGCAGGATGGGTTTTCCATCTACCTGTATATATCGATCGTCGCTTAAGGTCGGCAGCAGATGCAGAATATGCCTAAGATCGTCTTCCGGGGAATAGGACTGCTGCATCAGCACCTTGTCCTGATGCCCCTTCCAGGTTCGTGTCCAGCTCTCGTTCGCCCAGGAGACGCAGAAGGGCAGCGTCGGCCTGCCTGAAGCCAGGACTTCATCCAGGGGACGCTCCAGGATACGCTTGCCGTTAAACCAATAGTGGTAGTAGCAAAAGCCGTGAATCCCATACTCTCGCGCTAAGTCCGCCTGGGCTTCGCGCGCCTCGGGCAGACGCAGATCATAGAACCCGAGATCGGCGGGCAGATGGGGCTGATAGTGGTCCTTGAAGTGCGGACGCCCTTGCACAACATTCGTCCACTCGGTAAAGCCTTTTCCCCACCACTCATCATTGTAGGGAGTGGGATAAAACTGAGGCAGGTAAAATGCAATCAGGCGGGGTGCTTCAGAGGAATGCATGCTGCGCTCCGGTCAAGTTGATAGCCATTCAGTTTTCCGCTTCGCACCCATTCCACCTCGTATTATTCAAGAAGTATGGGAGCATGTCTATTTGGACTTGTTGAGTGCCAGGTCTTTTAGCCCGCTGGCCAAACCCGACGCGTGCACTCGGTATTGCACATAGTGTGTGAGAACCTGGGCAAGCCGCGCCACACGTCCTGCGGGCAGGTTAGACCTGAAGCGGAGAAATTGCAGGTGCTGCTGATAGACCGGCAGGACTTCTCGCTCCCGATCCAAAGCCATTGCCGACAAAGCATCGCACATTTGCTGCAGTTCATTGGCTGACTCGGCCACACGGCGCCAATGCGTCTCAGCGCGAGTGTTTCCCTGGGCCCGTTGCTCCAGCTTGTTCACGAACCCGACCTGCTGCGAGCCGTGGATGCGGTAGCGGATCAGCGGTTGGTCAATCGGCCTCAGATCATAAAAGGCGGCAGTGATCAGGGTGATCCACTCGTCGTGAATCCAGCCGGCGGCTATCGGCAAAACGCGATCGCGCAGGTCCGCGCGGAACATGACAGTGGCTCCGGTGACAAACCTGTGCTTGGCCAAAACGACGAGCCGGCCAGCCAACAAGGCTTGCTTGCGCTCTCCAACAAACCCAAGCCGCTGCCAAATGGTCTGGCCCAGCGGCTTGTCGTGCTCATCGATGAGGTCGGCATCGGAGAAGACCAGGCCAGCTCGTGGATACGCAGTAAACTCCTCCTCGGAGCGCTCCAGACGGGTGGGATACCAGACATCGTCCTGGTCGCTCAATGCGATCAGATCCCCGTCACAACGGCGAATAGCGCCTTCGAAGTTGGCAGCAAAGCCGAGGTTGGCCTCGTTCTCGAAGACCCTGACGGGATAGAGGGCGGAGGCTGCGAATTCACGAACGATGGCCAAGGTGCGATCGGTCGACTTGTCGTCACACACCACCAGCTCATCCGGCAACCTGGTCTGCCTGGCAATGCTGTCCAGTTGCCGGTGGAGAAATCGTTCCCCGTTGTATGTGCACATGGCGACGGAGATCCGAGTTCGTTCGGAAAGTGGCATGGGAGAGAGCCCTATTGCTGATACCCTGATGGAGATGAGAGCGTCCCATCAAGCGACCGACAGAGCCGCGGGATGAAGAATACTCCGTGAGCTGACCACCCCCGCAACGAGGAAAGCGACCCTGCTTTGATTCCTGGAGTTCCTGTACTTCTATGTTAAAGAAGAAATGGAATACCGTGTATGCTCTGTTTCGCGAAGGAGGAGCTAAGCGGGTTTACGACTACGTGTGGCTCAGGCTACAGGTGTTGGCGAAAGGGCGCAAGGATGAGGTACGTTTCGACGGATGCAGGTTCAGGCTGAAAGAGATAACCGACGGCGCCACCAGGATCGAACTGATCACCAGGAATTATGAGGCTGCGGAACGCCGAGCGGTGGCTCGCTACCTACGGCGAGACTTGCCGGTGGTCGAGTTGGGCGGTTCGATGGGAGTAGTGGCGTGCGTGACCAATAGGCTCCTGAAGGATCGGAAGGCCCACCTGGTTGTTGAAGCGAATCCTCTGGCCATTCCGCACCTGGAACATAACCGGCACTTGAACCGCTGCCAATTCGAAATAGTGAATTGCGCGATCGCCTATGGAGCGGAATCTATTACTTTCCGCCCTGCTACCAACATGGCCGGCAGTTCGATAACGCGGCCCGGCGAAGAACCGCCCGTTACCGTGGACGCGATCCCATTACGGAAATTGACGCATGATCGTGGATTTGACACATTCGGGCTGGTCTGTGATATCGAGGGTCTGGAATATGACCTGGTTTGCCATGAAGGCGATGTTCTAAAGAATGCCGATACCATCATCATGGAAACTCACGCCCGGTACATTGGCGAGGAAAAGCTTCGCCTTATGATGACCAAACTTGATCAACTTGGTTTCAAGGTGGTTGAAGAAATCGGGTTTGTTGTGGTTCTGCAGAAATAGAGCAGGCGAGAAAATGCCAAA
Source organism: uncultured Acidobacteriaceae bacterium (assembly GCA_963711525.1). GTDB lineage: Bacteria > Acidobacteriota > Terriglobia > Terriglobales > Acidobacteriaceae > PALSA-350. The sequence continues at coordinate 137,906 of CAVQEO010000015.1, forward strand.
TGTCGTTTAAGCGGAAGGTATTGCAGGGCTCTGCTTCCAACCTGGTGCGGATGCTGCTCTCGATGCTGGTCTCGTTGGTGGTGCCACCCTTTCTGGTACGCCGCATGGAGCCGGCTGAATACAGCGCATGGGTCCTGATCCTGCAACTGAGCGGCTACGTCTACATGCTGGATGTAGGGATGCAGACGGCCATTGGCAAATTTGTGGCCGAGTATGATGCCAAAGGTGACCGCGAGGCAAGCCATCATCTAGTAAGCACATCTTTCACGATTCTTACTATCGCCGCAGCCATCGGTTCTGCAGCGATTGCCGTGATGGTCTGGAGTGTGCCTCGGCTTTTCCACCAGATGCCGGCGACGCTCGTACCCCAAGTGCGTATCTCGCTGCTTGCGGTTGGCATAACTACCGCTGTTACGCTACCTTTCGGCGTCTTTCTTTCTATTTTCACTGGTTTGCAGCAATACGTTTTTCCCACGATCGTCGCCACCGTCGGTCGAGTAACAACCGCTACCGCACTGATCGTTCTTGTGCTCATGCATCGCGGCCTGGTGCCATTGGCCCTTGTCTATGCGGGGTTCACTTTGGCAATCGCGTCAACTCAGTTTTTTGGCTGGCGAAGCCTGGTAAAGGGTCGCGTGGATTTTTCATTCCTCGTCTTGCACCGCCAATCCGCGATCCGACTGGCAAAATACGGCGGCGTGATGGCCATCTGGACATTGGCTACGTTCTTTATTAGCGGCCTGGATCTCATTATCGTCGGGCACTATCGTTACAGCGCTACTGGCTTCTACGCCATTGCGAACGCGGCTGCTAATTTCATGCTAGCAATTGTCTCGAGTGTGTTTGGCCCGCTGGTACCTGCCGTCTCCTCTATGCAATCGGGCAGCACACCAAGCCGCATCGGAGATCTTTGCATCAGAATGACGCGCTATTGCACTTTGCTGCTTTGCCTTCTCGGTCTACCGTTGGTGTTCGGCGGTTATCCTCTGCTCAGCTTGTGGGTTGGGAAGCGGTATGCCACACAAAGCGCCTTTTTTCTCGCAGTGCTGGTTTTGGGCAATGTGGTTCGACAGCTTGTTTTACCCTACATCCTTATTGTCGTGGCCACTGGAAGACAACATCTAGCTGTGATCTCCGCAGTCGCAGAGGCCTGCGTGAACATTGCCTTGAGTATCTGGCTGGTACAGAGGATCGGAGCGGTCGGGGTCGCGGTCGGCACCTTGATTGGCGCCTTCGTCGGCGTGGGCATCCATGTGATAGTAAGCATGCGCCTCACCCAGCCCACCATACAGCTACGACGCCGGCGGTACCTGCGGCAAGGACTGCTTCGGCCGCTGGTGGTGATTATCCCCTCCTTGTTCCTTTATCCGTTTTGGAGGAAGCTGGATATGCTCCCCGCGCCACCGGCATTACTCGCGCTATGGGTCGTGGCAACCCTGGCCATCGCATGGTACGTTGGACTGGCGGCGGACGACCGGCAAACCGGCGGGGTTCTGCTGCGCAGGCTGCTATTCCGGCGGGTGGAGCGAGCCTGACGCAGGGGCATTGGGTATACTGGCTTCGAGGCGAGGTTAGCCTACTCCGCTGCACCTGCGGTCCCGCGTTGAAATGTCAGCCACCCCGATCTCTCAGCCACCCTCATCGATACTGGCAGTCGTGGTGGTGTACAACTGCGAGTTTGCCCAAAGCGCCTCAGTTTGCTCCTTGTTCCAGATACTGGATGAAAATCCTGAGTGGGCGAAGCACTTCTCAGTGGTTCTATACGACAACTCTCCGAAACCGCAGAGCCCAGCGATGCCGCGTGGCTTCCCCATCCAATACGTTCATGATCCCTCTAATGGAGGGTTGGCGGCGGCCTACAACTTCGCGTTGGCGCGCGCGGAGTCGGAAGAGCGCGAATGGCTGCTGCTGCTTGACCAGGACACCTCGGTGACACGCGAATTTATCTCAGAATTGCTGGAGACTGCCAAGACCTTGCATACGCGGCCCGAGGTGGCAGCGATTGTTCCTAAATTATTGGTGCAGGGCAAAGTCCATTCTCCGGCTTTACCCTTCACCGATCTGATGCGGCGCCAGTTTCTGCCTCCCCCACAAGGCCTCGCTCAAGATGTGGTCGGAGTTCAGCCGCAGCATCTGTTTGCTTACAACTCGGGTTCTACCCTCAGAGTCGCGGCGCTGCGATCCATTGGCGGATTCCCTGCGGAGTTTTGGCTGGATTTTCTTGATCACGCGGTCTTCCACGCGCTCATTGTCAACGGCTATCGCGTTTACGTTATGCTTGCCACGCTGGCGCACGATGCATCCTATTCCGACCTCGACAGCCTGCCCTTATGGCGTCTGCACAATATCCTGATGGCCCAGACTCTGTATATGAAGCGCAGGGGAAACTTTGTTGACCGGCTGCTCTTCCGGATCTGGCTGTTACGGCATAGCAGGAATCTTCGGCGATCGTGCAAAGACCCGCGCAAGTGGAAAGAGGCGGTGCTACAGGCTTTGCTATTCAGAGTGCCCACGGACCCACGCCCAGGGTTTCCATCCCCGCTGTCGCCTCCATAAGCTATTAGCGAGCGTCCAATCTGTCCAAATATAAGCGTTTCTTAACTTGTATTTTCCTTTTCTCGCTCCTAAGCTGTGGGCCATGTGCAACCGCGTCAGTTCGGGTCGTTCTTCCCGGCTGCTGTTACTGTGGTTGATTGCGATATCGCCTTGCGTTGCCGCGACCAAGGCGCATACCGTCTTCGTCGGCTCGGGGAAAAATGTTCCTTACTCTGCAACCGGCGACCCGGCCGGCGCGCTGCCCGGCGAAAAGCAGTTGCGTGTTCGCCCTCTTCTCGTCGATGCCAAGGTTAAGGAATGGACAACCGGAGAATCCCACGCCATTACCGATCGCAGCTTCGTTATCCGCCGGGTTCTCCGCCTCAATGACGCCCTTCCTGGTGACAAGACGGAACACTGGATATGGCAACGTGGTCCTTGGCTCATGGTCGATCGAGTGAAGGGCAGCATCACCGCATTGCATCTGCCGGACTACGATCCCACCGTTTCGAATGTGATCTGGTTCCGGGACTATGCGGCCTACTGCGGATTAACCGCGAGCGGCAAGCAGCTATATGCCGTGGTCGCCCAGATTGCCGCTCGCAAGCCGGTGCTGGCAAAAAAAATATCGGCATGGTCCCCCGGGGAGAACCAAGCGCCCGCGTGCGCAGCCGCGCAGTGGCAGCGGGAGCCGCTGCGCGTTACCTTCCAACCGTCAGGCGCAACAGCGGTCAGCTACGACCTGGTTGGGCTCTCCGCTGTGCTGGTCGAAGATGGCGATGGCAACGAAGAGTCTTCTTCGGGAGCTAACAATTAGAGTAGCTTGATGTTCTGGCAGTAAACCACGAACTCCCTTTTGCACTCGATTGCCTTCGGTATAATAAGCAGCCATGCCATCTCAAGATGCCGCCCAGGACCTTGGGGCTAGCCACCTCTCTGACGACATAACAGCGGGGTCGCCGGGAATTACGCTGCTGTTGTTTCTTGCCGTGCTGCTTCCGGCCATCTCCGCGTTCGCCATTCTGTACCTGCAGTGGTCCTCTCTTCCATACCAGGATGACTACGCCGTGATCCTGGACTTCGCAGACCACTACAATCAGTTGCCCACCTTGAAAGCGAAGTTGCTCGACATTGCGACCGCCCAGACCATCGAGTACAAGATCATCTTTGAACATTTCATCGTGGCCTCGGAGTTCGAGCTCATTCATCATGTGAACTTTGCTCTTTTGGCCGGGCTCGGCGATCTCTTCCTGTTCCTCATCGGCTATCTTCTGTGGCGTGTGTATCAGGAAGATGAGCGTGATCTGAATCAGCGTTTGCTTGCATTTCTTCCCATCAGCCTTATTTTTTTCTCGATGACGTATTGGGAGACCGTCAACTGGGCGACGGCGGATCTACAAAATCTCCCAGTGGTTTTCTTCAGTCTGCTTGCCGTTTATCTGCTGTTCCCCATGAGGAAACTCGCATCGGATCGCACGCACCTGGTCCTCGCCTGCATAGCCGCAGCAGTGGCAACGTGTTGTGCGCCCAACGCTTTCTTGCTGGGCCCGATGGGGCTCTTGATCTTTCTGCCTCGCCGAGCCTACGCCAGATCTGTAGTGTGGTGCGCCAGCTTTGTGCTGCCACTCGCTGCTTACCTCTATCACTACTCTCGCCTGGTTCGCCCAGTGGGGAGTTTTCCCTACGTCACCAGATCACTCTTTTTTCTTGCCTTTTTTGGCTCTGGCGCGATCCCGTCCCGTTGGCCAGCTGCGGCGGTGGGCCTTGTCATATTGGTAGTCTTTTGGCTTGCGGTTCGCTCGCGCTTCGATCGAATCAATCCAGCGGCCTTTTACTTCACCGTGTGGATCGTGGGCACGGCGGCGATGGTCGCATGGGGGCGAGGAGCGGCCATTTTCTTGATCGGCTCACGCTATAGCATCTACTCCATTCTGGTGCTAATTTTCTGTTATTCCTTTCTGCGGCAGTACCTACCGAAGCGCTGGCCCACCTTCAACACGAGGCGCTTTTACATGGTTTGCCTTGCGCTCGCTGCCTGCAGTTTTCTCTTAGCGAACATACACGCTTATAAGAAGCTTGGCGCGCGGCGTCAGATGGTTCTCACAGGCATTGAGCTCTATCGTGCGGACCCCAAGGTCAACTCACCCATGATTGATCAGAAGCTGCTGAAGGGCATCCCGGAAGAACGGGAGTATGAACAGCGATCTTTGACCAACGCCATTCAAAAGCATATCTATACTTTGCCTGCAAAGCAGGAGCTCCGGTAACGCTAGAAGTGAAAATGCCGTGCGGGCGAAAATGTTCTAGCATCAAAATATGCTGGAAACCATGCCGACTCTCGATGATCTTCTGGAAGAAGCCAGAATTGCCCACGGACATCTCTGCGCAGGTCAGGTCTTGGGCGTGCGTTTGGCAATGCTGGGATGCAGCCGCCTGGGCATCGAGCAACCACGAGGCAAGGATCGCAAACGCCTGATCACCTTCGTTGAAATCGACCGTTGCGCCACCGACGCCATCGGGGTGGTGACCGGTTGCCGGCTGGGCAAGCGTGCGCTCAAGTTTCGCGATTGGGGCAAGATGGCAGCCACCTTTGTTGACCTGGAAACGCACCGCGCCATCCGCATAGCCGCCCGGGAATCGTCTAAGGATTTGGCTCGCCAGTTGCACCCGGAGATCGAAAACAAGAACCTGCAGCAAATGGCCGCATACCGCGAGCTCAGCGACCACGACCTGTTCGATGAGCAATGGGTGCAGGTAACACTCGACGCCAGGGAATTTCCGGGATACAAGGGCGAACGCGTCGCCTGCGCGCAATGCGGAGAAGGAATCAACTACGACCGGTTCCTGGTGCGCGACGGGCATACACTTTGCCTATCGTGTGCCGCTCCGGAAGAGCGATACTACCAGCCGCTGGAGAGTGAGTCGCACTGAGCCGCACTCTTCTTCGTAGTGGCAAAAGACAGGTGCGCGCTGAGCGCTGCTTCCGAAACTGGCATTCCGTGCAGGTTTCGCCGTAGCAGGGGTTGAATAGTCTGCGTGAGAACTCGAAATAAACAGCAAATCGAAACCAGGCCCGTAGGGCCGGGAGCCAAACGTCAGCCCAGCCCGGATCCGGATTTCCTGTGGAGCTTGCTGGCGTTGGCGCACTTCATGCGGCTTTCCTTAACGAAAGCCGCACACGCGGTCGTGTCCAGCGCAGCGTGCAGGAAATCCGGAGAAGGGCTGGGAGGCGGATCCAAGGTCCGGGAGCGCCGGAGGTGCGGCACTACCTTCATCCGCGGGTGCCGCGCCTCTGGCGCTCAAACGATATTGGGGATCGATGTCCCAGCCCTTCTTCCGGATTTCCTGCACGCTGCGCTGGACACGACCGCGTGTGCGGCTTTCGTTAAGGAAAGCCGCATGAAGTGCGCCAACGCCAGCAAGCTCCACAGGAAATCCGGATCCGGGCTGGGCTGACGTTTGGCTCCCGGCCCTACGGGCCTGGTTTCGATTTGCGATTTGCTTTGTGTTCTCACGCAGACTCTGAAGCCCGGTATTTTGGGCTGTG
>CAVQEO010000016.1:0-60837 GCA_963711525.1 uncultured Acidobacteriaceae bacterium
AAAGCCGTCCGCCAACCATCATCACCCTGTACTTACGCACCCATCCGTCGGCCCCGCGGGCGTCGAGATACTCAATCGCCGTCACTTCGGATCCACCCAGTTCTGCCACTGCATTGCCCAGTGCTGAGATCGACTCAACGCGTAGAAATGCTCTCCCCCGTGTAAGCCCGGAGTGCGCAGTAACAGGGGAAAGGTGAAGCCACGCCCAGCCAGTGCGGCGCTCCATCCTGCCCGGCTAGCAATCAGCCGAAAACGTAACCATAGCAGGAGCTATGATTCCGGCAGCGTTTGCAATCGGCTGGCGTTCTCGCAACGGCCGGTTACGCGTACTGCCGTGGGGTGGTTCAGTACCGGCGCCGAGGTGAAGATGAGCAGCGACTCCGCCGCGCGCGACGCTTGCCCGGCCGCGTCGCAGTCGCCAATGCCGTTGATGACCAGCCGATGCAGCGGCAGCGGCGTCCTGGTATCGTAGAAGTCCGCGACGACCACATAGGTCTGAAAAATGCGCTCGTCGACCAGCTTCTCGATGGGCGTGTTGCCGCCGGTGGAGGAGACAAGCAGGAGCACAGGAATGGGTTCGCTGTCGCCCCGGTACGAGAGGGAAAAACAGTTTTCGCCGCAAAAGCTTTTTCCTGGTGCACCCGGGCTCGTTCCGGCTCGCCCAACCGGGTGAGCGCGTAGTACATGCCCCCATGTCCTCGGGAACCTCGGGGTCGATGGCCCAGCGCTCTTTCGTAATGGAAGCGGGCTTCCGCCGGACCGTCCGTTTCCGCAGCACACTGCCCAGGTTTGCCCGCAAAGCGACATCGTCGGGAAAGTACCTCACCGCTTCCGCATATCCCATTTGCGCGGCCTTGCGCTGCCCCATGCTGACTAGCAGGCGGCCCAGCCCAAACAGGTTTAGCCGGTGGGCGGGGTGGGGCTCGAGCACTTTCAGATCGTCGCCTCTGGCCTCCAGGTTGCGTCCATCTCGGCCAGCAAGGTGGCCCGCTCAAAGCGCAGCGCGACGGCAACGTCCTGGTCCAAATCACTGGCTGGGTTCAGTCGGAACGTCGAGCTCAGTATCCTGCTGTCCCGCTCGCGCCACGCTTGCCACTGTGGGTTGTTGTGCCCGGTGCAAAGCTCCCGCCGGCGGCCAGCATTCCGCCGCCATTCCATCTCGGCTTGCTGTGCGATCGTCACCATGGCCGCGCAATGACAACCGGCCCGCGATGGTTTGTTGAGGGTGCGACGCGCCCAACTCCTGCAGCTGAATGACGATCTGCCGATTGAGCTGGTCAGCGAGGTTATCCGGATGGAATCGGTAACGGAAACAGACGATGTTCAGCTCCACCGGCGCCATCAGCTCGAGTTCGTTCGAGCTCAGGATACGGCGCTCCAAATATCGCGCCAGTTCGCAGCTGCGTTGGATGACCGCCCCGATCGCGTTCATGCCATAAACCTTGAGGGTGGCCCAGGTTTTTAACGCACGAAAGCCGCGCGAGAGATCAGGGCCCAGGTCGCACGGCCATGGCGAGCCGGCAGACATCCCTCGTTGTTCCCGCATCAGGTAGGCGCAGGAGGAAGCAAACGCCTGCTGCTGCCGTTGGCCGTCGCGAACCAGAATGAAACCGGCGTCGTAGGGTACCTGGGCCCACTTGTGGAAGTCGAAGGCCAGCGAATCGGCTCGCTCGATGCCTTTGAGTCTTGGCGCCAGTTCCGGCGCCAGCATGGCTAGCGCACCATAAGCGCCGTCCACATGAAACCACAGTTGATGGCGAGCGCCCAGCTCGGCTATGAGGTCGAGGTCATCGATGGCGCCGGTATCCACGGTTCCCGCGGTGCCAACGACGAGAAACGGGGTGAGGCCTTGAGCGCGATCTGCGCGGATGGCCTGCTCCAGCGCCTCCAGATCGATTCGCTGCCGGCTGTCCACGGCTACCAGGCGCAGCGCTTCGCTGCCCAGCCCAGCGAAATCAAGCGCTCTCACTACACTTCCATGCACCGCGGTCGAAGCGTAAGCGGTCAGCTTCTGAGCGCAGGCGGCGACGCCGTGGCGGCGCACATCCGGACCCAGACGCGCATCCCGGGCTATCAATACCGCGAGCAGGTTGGCCATCGACGTACCGGTGACGAACAGGCCGCTTGCTGCTGGGGGAAAATGGAATAGGCAGCGCATCCACTGGGTTACCTGGTTTTCGACCTCCAGCGGAATCTGATCGCGGCCGCCGGCATTGGCGTTCAGCCCCGCGGCTAGCATCTCCGCCAGCATGCCCACCGCGGTCCCGCCGCCCTGTACCCAGCCCAGAAAACCCGGGTGGGCGTTGCGCGCTGCAAAGGGCAGAATCGAGGCCATGAACTCTGCGTGAACCTGCGCCAGTGGCATGGGCTGGGTGGGAAGATCTTGCCGAAAGCGCGCGCGAACTTCGCCCGGGATCACTTGCCACACGGGAAATTCGCGCATGTTTTCCATGTACCCGAGCATGTCGTCGAGCATCTGGTGCGCTTGCTCGCGAAAGCCGGTCCAATCTTCCGGGTCGAGCGACGCACGTGCCGCCGGTGCGGGTATAGGCTCGTCTGCTGCGCCGCGGCCGCTCATTCTTTCGCTGACTTCGTTTTTTCTCAGAGGGGTCACCCAATCAGGAGGTACCTGCAATTGGAATGCCATCCCGCACAGAAGCTTCTGATAGTACTCGCATTCGAGTCTTGCGATGCCGAAATGAGAGCTCAAGGGGGAGGAAGAGCTGCCGATAAACGACGTGTCAGGAGGATGTGAGCAGGTTCTAAATGCCGGCGTCCCCGGGGCCCGCGCCATTGGATCAGGCATCCAGAGGGCAACCAACCAGTGTGACTAGAGAGCCATGTTTACCGGACAATTGAATCGCACCGACTTATCCGGGTTTGCGAACCAACTCTTAGGGCGCGGCAACGTTGCGCTTGGAGATGACTCCGAGGCCGCGTTCGCGCTCCTCTATACAGAGGCCCTGGACCTTGCCGATCTTACCGCCGGATATGACCAGTACCCCGGGATCAGAGCGACGATCGGCAACGAGTTCGAGTTGCCGGAAAGCGACGATTACGGCGGGCCCCACGCTGCATCCAAACTCTTCCGCGGCCAGACCGACGCAAGCGACGAAGACGCGTGGCCGAGTCTGCTCCTCGATTACAACCATCACATCGCATTCGGGTCGGGCGCGCGAGAACGCCAGTTTAACGACCAGGATAATGAACTTGAGTCGCCGGGTTACAGCAGTAGCAGGGATCGATTGACGTCTCAAAACAGGACAGCGCAGGTCGAGCCGGTGCCTGATAATCCCTCCACTGTCCCTGACGCCGACGGTCAACCAGAAACCTCTGCCGCTTGCACAACAGTCAGTACTGTTCAGTACGCCTCCTTTTAGCATTTATCGACTTGCCTAAAGCGAATCCGCAGCCGTAGTTGTTCCTGGTTAGAACGAGGTTGACGGGCCCTTAGCCGGGATCAGTTGCTCAGGAAAGTGCGCGAGCTTCTTGGATTTACCGCCACTCGCACCCCGCTCGGCGTTCTCTCGATCTCTCTCGCCGCTTCACCGTGGTTGATCGTCGCTAGCCGGTTTCGTTCCATAAGCGTTTTCTTCGCGCGACGCTCAATGAGAACTTTTACGCTGCCGATACAAGGGTAGGAAGGGTCCTGTTCATCGCAGGCCGATCCGCTGCCTCTCGGTCGACTGCAATCTGGCAGAAGATTTGGTTCGGATGGGATGGAATAGAAAATGTTTTCGATCATTGGGATCCTGATCGTGTTTGCCTGCGTCATCGGTGGTTTCCTCATGGAGAAGGGCAAACTTCCGGTTCTTGTGCAGCCGGCGGAGTTGGTCACCATAGGCGGTGCGGCGATTGGCACGGTATTGGCGGCCAATCCAATGCACATCCTGAAGAAAATGGTCCCCGGCCTTATGGGCGTAATCAAAGGATCCCCGTTCTCCAAGCAGCGGTATGTGGACACCCTCAAGATGATGTTCGACCTGTTTGCAAAGTCGCGAAAAGAAGGTGCGATCGCCATTGAAAGCGATGTTGAAGATCCGGAAAAGAGCCCCATATTTTCCCGTTACCCGGTGTTTCTTGGCGATCATCACGCCCGGGACTTCGTGTGCGACACCATGCGCATGGCGATCACCGGTGGAGTGAACCCGTTTGATGTGGACCAGATGATGGATCTTGATATGGAGGTCCATCATCATTCGTCCAATCAGCCAAACGCGGCGTTGAGCAGTGTGGCCGATGCGTTGCCCGGGCTGGGCATTGTTGCCGCAGTGCTTGGCGTGGTGGTGACTATGGGTTCGCTCGGTGGACCGCCGGAGGAAATTGGACATAAGGTGGCCGCCGCCCTGGTAGGAACCTTCCTGGGAATCTTGCTCTGCTACGGAGTGTTCGGGCCGCTGGCCGCGAATATGGCGAAGATCGTGGAAGAGGAGCACAGCTTTTATGCTGTTCTCCGGGTCGTGATGCTCGCCTTTATCAAGGGTACTTCGCCCATCATGGCGGTTGAAATAGGCCGCCGCGCAATTCCCGGGCATACTCGCCCCAGCTTCGCCGAAGTCGAGAAAGCATGCAGAGAAAAAGCCGGTGAGGCCGCTGCCGTACCCGGAGCCGCATAGGTCGATCAAACCATGGCAGACGAACAGCCGATCATTATCAAGAAGAAAGGCGGCCACGGCGGCCACCACGGCGGCGCATGGAAGGTGGCCTACGCCGACTTTGTCACCGCCATGATGGCACTCTTTATCGTGCTCTGGCTGATGAACAGCAGCAAGCCCGTGCAGGAAGCCGTTGGCGGATACTTTCGCGACCCGAATGGTGTCGCCCAGAAAAAGGGAACCGCGTTAGGCGGAGCCGGTGAAACCGCTCCCGTGGTCAAAAAAGAAGACATGGCAAAGTTGAAGCAAGACCTGCTCAAGGCCATGGAGCAGCTGGCGGATTTCAATAAGCTCAAGAAGCAGATTGAGATGACCGTCACCCCGGAAGGTTTAAAGATCGAGTTGATGGAGGATCCCAACGGAACCTTTTTTGAAAACGGCAAGGCACAGCCCACCGCAATCATGCAGAACCTGCTGAAGGTACTATCCGTCGAAGTGGGCAAGCTACCCAATCCGGTTTCGATTGAGGGCCACACCGATTCCAAACCTTTTTCCGATTCCCAGACCTACGGTAATTGGGAGCTATCGACAGACCGCGCCAACGCAGCCAGGCGTCTTATGGAGAACAGCGGTTTGCGGCCAAAACAGGTTGTCCAGGTGCGGGGTTACGCCGATCAGGACCTGCGCAAGCCTCTTCAGCCGGAGGATGCTTCTAACCGGAGGGTCACGTTAATTATTCAATATCTCAAACCCGAACAGCCGGCCGCGTTTACCAGCGATGGCTCCTTGCCGCCGGCCAAAGTACTAAATCCTGCTCCCACATCGCCGCCGGCCACGGTGCCGGCGGCAACTGCCAAGCAAGCGAAACCGGAGAAGTAGCAGCGTGAAAAGATCAAGATCGAACGATTGCGTGCCCACCTCCGTCGTTGCCAATAGCCGCCATAAACTCTATGGTCATCCTGCGTTCCCAGGGTGTTTCAAAGAGGAACAAGAGCCCGACCTGCTGCTTCTCGATATAAGCGACCTGAGCACGCAACTCGAGCACTCCGGTTGGAGGACGAAGGATGAGTAACCCGCAGCCACCGACGGTGAGGGGATCATCAAACTCGGCACGAATTCCCGCGTCGCTGACATCGCGGCATAAGCCACGGAAGGGCGAGCCTGTGGTAACGAATTCCACGTGGAAGCCGGCCGCCATACGGGGTTCGCGATATACAAATCTGCGCATACCGTCCAAGGCTCTCATTCCCGCCGGTCCGGCTCGGGTGGCGCGGAACCGACATAGCAATCCAATCGACGCTTCGTATCTATCGGCACAGAGCCCTCATCTCTTCAAGGAATCGACCTCAGCTATGAGCTCCACGCCCGATCGGCGCTCCCTGTTGAGACAATTCACAATCTTCCGGCCGCATCGATCGATCGCCACTGTAGCGAGTGCGAAAGAAACCAGGTGCAGTGAATGACGGCACAGTCTGTACCCCCGAAGCAGCCGGGAGTCGATGCGGGTTCCGCAGGAGCTTTCGCAACCGCCGGCAACGCGCCCCGCGATCCAGCCAAGTCGCCGGCGGGCGAGAAAATCCTCATCGTCGAAGATGATGTCTCTCTGGGCAAATTTCTCAGTCGCGCGCTCAAGCTCAAGCTCTTTTCTGTCGAAGTCGAGCTCGATGGCGAGGCCGCCTGGGAAGCCCTGCAGAATACCATCTACGACCTGGTGATACTTGACTTGAACCTGCCCAGAATCGACGGAATGGAGCTGCTGAGGCGGGTGCGCCTGATCCAGCCGGAGCTGCGCATGCTGGTGTTGACGGCGCGGAATCGTACCGAGGACCTGGTATTGGCGCTGGAGCAGGGAGCCGACGATTGCCTGATCAAACCATTTTCGTTCCTCGAATTGCTGGCGCGCATCCGCGGTCTGCTGCGCCGCAGTTCCTCCTCCGCTGTGAGTTCATCAAAGGTTGGCGATTTGAGCATCGACCGGGAACAACACCGGGTGGTGCGCGGCGAGCGCACCATCGATCTGACACCGCGTGAGTTTGCCATCCTGGAGTGCCTGATGGACAACGCCGGCAAAACCGTGTCACGCATGACACTCATGCGCGATGTATGGAATATGGAGTTCGATCCAACTACCAACATCGTGGACGTGTACATGAAGTATTTACGCGACAAGATCGACATCGAGGGAGAAGTTAAATTGCTCCGCACCGTTCGTGGCGTGGGGTACGCCTTAAGAAATGATTAGCCACACCGTCTCGCGCGAATCGTCGTCCGCATCGGAAGAACTTTGCGCAAACCTGGCCCAGGGCATCCATGCCGCCGCGCAGCCCCTAACCGTGCTGCTGGCCAGCTTAAGCAAAGACCGTACAGACCGGATGAACTCCGTCGAACTGCGGGAACTGACCGCAACCTCAGAGGCGGAGGTGCAGCGCGTGTGTACTTTGTTCAGCTGCCTGCAGCAACTGGTCATGATCGAGAGCCTCAGACCCCAATTATCTCCAACCCCGATCCTCCCTCTGCTCGCATACGCGGTTGACGGAGTCAACCTCATGTTCCAGCAAGACGGTATCGCTCTTAGCTCAATTGTGCCCGATACCTGTCCGTCTGTGCTCATCGATCGCGCCCGAACCTTGCAGGCTCTATCCAGGGTGCTGCTGGTTGTCCATAGGCTATCCGGCGCTCAGGACACGATCGAACTGATTGCCTCCCCGTCTGCCGATGCAGTTCAAATCTTAGTGCGGAATTTGCATCTGTCCGTTGCCGTAATCGACGCGGAAGCGAGCCTCAGTATAGCCGTCGCCGAAGCCAACATGCGGAGCCAGCAAGCCGGCCTTTCTCTGAGCCTGCAGCCATTCAAAGTGCGCATCGATCTGCCCCTGGCGCCGTTCGCGTACTAGTACTCAAGTCGTGTAGTTGTGAGAATCGATCGCAGCCGAAAGTGACTTATGGTCGCGCCCGCCCTGCCGAAGTCTCGTGTGGACGAGAGCAACACTATCAGCGTGTTGCTCGTGAGTCCCAACAGCCGGCTTCGCCTCCAGCTGCGAGAGAAGCTTCGTCAGCCCCGCTGGAATTTGACCGAAGCTGCCAGTGGCGCTGAAGCACTGGAGTGTCTGCACGAACTCTTCAGCGAGATTCTTCTGCTGGATCCGCTGCTTCCGGACCTTGAGTCAAGCGAATTCAGCGCCATGGTTCGGGAACAGTTCCCCAGTGTGCAGATTCTCACCGTGAATTCGCATACCGGGCAGCTTGTTCTAGGCGCATCATCGCCCACAACACTCTCCGCGCAGCTGACCGAAGTGCTCTATTGCGGTGGAAATGCGCAGCCCAATTCGATTTCGCCGATTCAGTTGCGCCGCGCGCTGGCGGGCAATGACAGCGCAGGCCGGGGCATTCGCGGTATGGTCGGAGACACGGAACCAATGCGGCGCGTTTATGAGCTGACGAACATGGTTGCGCGCCGGGATACGACGGTTCTGGTGACCGGGGAGAGCGGCACCGGCAAGGATCTCATTGCACAGGCGATCCATCTCATCAGTCCGCGCCAGAAGCAGCCCCTGGTGGTGATTAATTGTGCTGCCATCCCTGAGCCGCTGCTGGAAGCTGAATTATTCGGCTACGTGAAAGGCTCATTCACCGGTGCTGTGCAATCGCGCATCGGCCGCATCCACGCGGCGCACGGGGGAACCCTCTTCCTTGACGAGATTGGCGACATGCCATTGTCTCTGCAGAGCAAGATACTGCGTTTTCTCGAGCAGGGCGAAGTGCAGAGGATTGGCGGCAACGACAATCTGAAGGTGGATGTTCGGGTCGTGGCGGCTACCAACGCCGACCTTCACAGCCTGGTAAAGCAACACCTGTTCCGCGAGGATTTGTATTATCGCCTGGCGATTTTTCCCATCAAGCTGCCGCCCTTGCGCGAGCGGCTGGGAGACCTCGAGAAGCTCGCCGAGGCGTTTCTGGTGAACTTCTGTCCCGGTGCAACCCTAAGCGCTGGAGCGGTGGAGGTTTTGTGCCGTCACGACTGGCCAGGAAACGTCCGCGAACTGCGAAACGTGGTCGAGCGGGCCAGCATATTTGTCGGTGGTGAACGCGAGATCTTGCCCCAGCACATTCTTCTTTAAAAGCGGTTTCTTGACTGAACCTCGCCCCAAACGATGATCTCCCTTTCTGGCCGCAAAATCGAATTGGCCACCGCCGTGCTAATGAATAGGCAGATGCTGCCTAGTTCTCATCTAGAACCAATGAATGCCTCGCTCGAGGATGACCAGGGCGGCGGACAAGCCTGTCAGCGAGTCGCGAAAGACGAATCTGAGATGCAGGCAAGAAGTGCCGTGCTCCTCTCCTCTGCGTTCACCGAATTCATCTCCGCATCCGCGCGACTGGAGAATTCCTACCGCCAGTTGCAAGAGGAGGTGTCCGAGCTTCGTGTGGAGTTGTCGGCGCGGAATGCGGCCCTGAGCACCAGCCTTGCGGAAAACGAACGCATGCGGCTGGATCTGCAGCAGATCGTGGACTCTATGCCTTGCGGGGTATTAGTGCTCGATCGCAAGGGGGAAATATCTATGATCAATCCCGAAAGCGGACGACTACTGGGACTTGATGGGACGCATTTCCCTAAAGGATCAAAAGCGACTTTGCGGCAGGTTTCGGCCTTAAGTGGCGTCAATCTCGAATCTTCTTATGAAGTTGCATCCAGCAGCGACACCGGACTGGAGTTCTGCGTCGACCAGCCTTCAGGGAAACGTTGGCTCGAGGTTCGTAATCGACCACTCTTCGGGCAGTCAGGCCGGGACCGCAGGCCCAACCGCACGATCTTGATTCTGCGCGACATAACCGCTCAAAGACGCGCCGAACAGGAGCGCGGGTCCGCTCGCGAAGCCATGGCCATGGCCGGGATTACGACCATTCTCGCCCACGAAATTAGAAATCCATTAGCTAGCCTGGAACTGTTTGCCGAATTGATTGAGAATGACGGAGATCGTCGAGAGCAATGGATTTCTAATTTGCGCGTCGGCATACGCGCGCTCTCCGGGACAGTGAACAATGTCTTGAGCTTCCATGGTTCCGGCACGCTGAAGCTTGCCCCGGTTTCCTTGTCTGCCGTGATTGTTGACGCGGTTCAGTTCGTTAAGCCTCTCGCCTATCAGGCTGCCGTTTCATTGAATTGTCTGGTTGACCACCACCCGAGTCCAGTAATGGGCAATGAGAGCGCGCTGCAGCAGGTGGCCCTCAATTTGATTTCGAATGCAATTCGTCACACGCCGGCTGGCGGCAGCGTCTCTGTTTCGTTGCGGACCGAACTTGGTACCGCGGGGGGCGAGAACCACGTAATCGTCGAATTCTCCGACACCGGTTGCGGTATCCGCCCTGACCACATTGACCATATCTTCGAGCCGGGCTTTAGCGGGAGTGGCGATACCTCCGGGCTGGGCCTGGCGGTTTGCGCCCGCATCATGAAGCAGCACGGCGGTCAGATTTGCGTCTCCAACCGAATTCATTGTGGCGCTCGATTCACGCTCTCTCTCCCCCTCCTTCAACCGGAAGCCGGTTCAGCATGAGCAGCATTTCTTTGCAGGGCAGAAACTCCTCCGTGCTCGTGGTTGACGACGAGCCCGGTATGCGTACAGCGCTTGAGGCCAATTTCCAGCGCCACGGTTGGAATGTAGAAACCGCAACCGGCGTTGGCCACGCCATGCGCGTGCTGGAGCACTCAAGGTTCGATCTGGTAGTGAGTGACATCCGCATGCAGGATGGCGATGGATTTGAAGTGATGTGCTCCGTGCTCAAGAACTCGCCTGCCACTGCGGTGATTCTGCTGACCGCGTTTGGCAGTGTTCCTGAAGCGGTAGAGTCGATGCGCAGCGGTGCATTCGATTATCTGACCAAACCAATATCGTTTGAGCAGCTCCAGGCCGCGGCCGCCCGCGTCATGCAGCGGGTAAGCGAGAAAATAGCTCCCGGCAAAGATTCCAGGAAAAACGTAACGATAGCAGTCGCTGGGGCGGGAATAGTCGGCCGGTCTCCCCTGTTGCTCCAGGCCCTGCAACGCGCCCGCGCTGCTGCCAGCACCGGCGCTGATGTGCTGATCGAGGCCGAGAGTGGTACCGGCAAGGAGCTGCTGGCGAAGTTTATCCATGAAAGCAGCGACCGGAGCCGCAAAGCGTTTGTCGCAGTCAACTGCGCGGCTCTCCCCGAACACCTGCTGGAAAGCGAACTATTCGGGCATGCCAAGGGCGCCTTCACTGGCGCCAATATGGCCAAACCCGGGAAGTTCGAACTGGCGGATGGGGGCACACTGCTGCTCGACGAAATTGGTGAAATGCCGCTCAACCTGCAGCCCAAGCTCTTGCGGGTTCTTCAGGAGCGTGAGTTCGAGCGACTCGGCGAGACCCGGTCGACCCATGTCGACATCCGGGTCATTGCCACCACCAACGCCTCCCTTGGAGCGATGGTGGAACAGGGCCGGTTCCGTAGTGATCTGTACTATCGGTTGAACGTTATTCCTCTTTCCATCCCCGCCCTTCGCGAGCGCAGCGAAGACATTCCACTCCTGGCCAGGTACTTTGCCGAAAAATTCGCTATGGAAACAGACAGTGCCGTGCCGGTGCTTGATCCGAGCTTCATTGATAGGTTGCAGGCTCACAGCTGGCCGGGCAACATACGAGAGCTGGCCAATTTCATGCGCCGTGTGCTCTCTCTCAACCAGGGCGCCAGCATCGACGAAGCATGTTTTTACAAGGAGTTTCGGCCATTGGGAAAGACCGGGGCGGCTTCGCTCCTGATGCCGGTCCCGGGAACGCCCATATCCGTGCTCGAGAAAATGCATCTTGAGAACACGCTCGCCCTGGCGCACGGCAACCGGACCCACGCCGCCGAGATGTTGGGGATCAGCGTGCGCACGATTCGAAACAGGATCAAGGAATACGGATTACCCCCAAGGAGGTATGCATGACAACCGGCCTACCGATGATGGCGATGTTAGAGAGCTACTTGAAGCTGAGCGCTAGCCGCGAACAGGCGATTTCGGCCAACATGGCCAACATCGACACACCCGGCTACCGCACGCGTGATATTGACCTTGAGGGCGAGTTCAACAAGGTGATGAGTGGGGCAATGCATTCATCGGTGGACGGCGCCCAAGCCGTGCAACTGACCCCCGTCTTTCACCTGGTTCAAGGTCTGATGGAGCGCCCGGATGGCAATAACGTGAGCCTTGACCACGAGGGGCTCATGCTGGCCAAGACACAATTGCAGTATCAGCTTGCCATCCAACTGATACAGAATCATTTTCACCAAACACTGAGCGCCATCAACGGAGGAGGCTAATTATGAATCTCTTCGACTCATTATCGATCAGCGGTTCCGCATTGCTGGCAGAAAGGGAACGTTCTGAGGTCATCGCCGCAAACATGGCCAATGCGCAGACGACACACACCGAGGCCGGCGGCCCATATCGCCGCAGGGAGGTTGTCTTCGAGACGCGTGGGGCTTCCTCCTTCCGGCTGGCCCTCGCCAATAGCTCCGAGTTACGAGGGCCGACCCCCGGCAGCGTGCGAATCTCTGACGTTGTCGACGATCCATCGCCTGCAGTGATGCGTTATGAGCCAGGCCATCCAGACGCCAACAAGGAGGGCTATGTCGCCTATCCGGCAATCAATCCGACTGCGGAGATGGTAGACCTGATGGACTCCGTGCGCGCCTACCAACTGAACGCCTCCGCAGTAGCTGCGACCAAGCAGATGATCCAGCAGGCGATCGGCATCCTTAAGAGCTAGGGAGCCAGAAGATGAGCAATGTAGTTACGGGTCTTGGCAGCGTTGGTACGATCAGTCCACTCCCTCAATTGCCGTCGCTGCAACCGACGGAGGGGCAGGGTGGGTTCGGCACAGTTTTATCGAGCGCGCTGCATCATCTGAATCAGCTGAGCGGCGGCGCTGAACAACAGGTTGGTAACTTGCTGAAAGGTGTCGGCGGCGATGTGAGCACCGTAATGATCGCGGTCGAGAAGGCGGATGTAGCCTTCCAGATGATGATGCAGGTCCGGAATAAGATTGTGAGCGCTTATCAGGACATCGAGAAAATGCAGTTCTAGCTAATCCCCTTCTCAGATCCAGGAACGCGGCGAACTTAAGGACTTATGGCGGCCAAGACCCAAATAGCGGTTACCAAGCAAGCAGCGGGCGCAGGCCAGGCGATGGATCGGGTGAAGCTGTTCTGGGCAGGCCGCAGCCCGCAGCAGCGCGTTTATCTTGGTTTGGGCCTCGCCATCACTTTGGGGGTTGCGGCATTTTTTGTGAAGATGCTTTCGACGCCCGTGTACAAGCCACTGATGTCGGGCCTCGACCCAGCCGACGCGCAAACGGTTGCGGCCCAATTGGCGGCGAAGAAGATACCCTATCTTGTCAGTCCTGACGGCACGTCCATAACTGTTCCGGCGGACCAGGTCGACGCCGCACGGCTCGAAGTGGCCTCCCATGATTCACTCAACAGCGGCCGCATCGGCTTTGAGATTTTCGACAAGGTCTCCTGGGGACAGACTGAGTTCGATGAGAAGGTGAACTATCAGCGGGCGCTTGAAGGCGAACTTGAGCGAACCATTCAAACCATGAGCAACGTCAAAAGCGCTCGGGTCCACCTGGTGATGGCGACCGACTCCGTCTTCATGGACCGGGAGCGCGGTGCAAAGGCTTCGGTCACACTGCGGCTTCGGGGTGGAACTCTGTCGCGAGCAGAGATCTCGGAGATCTCACGCTTGGTCGCCGGCGCGGTAGATGAATTGAAGCCGGCGGATGTTGTGATTATCGATGCGGACTCGAATAAGTCGCTTGGGTTGGGTGGTGGCCCCACCGATCCAGGCGACGGCATCGAGCAGGAATTAACACGACGGCTGATCTCGACCCTTGCACCCGGTCGTAGGAGCCGACCGCATGCGCGCATCGGTCAACGTGGAATACGAAACCGGCAGCAGTGAAGAGAGCCAGGAGAAGTACGATCCTGCCGTGAGCGTTACCCTGAATATGCAGCGCTCCGAAGACTGTTACAGGCCCGGGCGCGGGCGTCGGTGGAGTGCCTGGAACATCGAGCAACGTAGCCGCGGCCAAGCCGGTTCCCCCCCCGGCGGCAGGCGCAACCACAACCGTTCCACCCTCAACCGTTCCGACCTCACTCGCCAAAGAGCCGAGCCAATCATCAAAGACAGAGAGCGCCACCTACGGTGTCAATCGAACGACTCGCCATGTGATTGAACCGGCCGGGAGCATCCGCCGCCTCACCGCCGCAGTGCTGCTCGACGACGCCATCGAGCGCAAACAGGAAAAAGGCAAGTGGGTCGAGACTCACCACAAGAGGACTTCCGAGGAGCTGAAGACCATTAGCGAACTCGCCCAGGCCGCTATCGGATTCAACAGCGCTCGTGGCGACGTGATCAGCGTCCAGAACCTTAGTTTTGACCACCCCGTGGCGGCCGAAATTCCTCCCATCACTCTTGTCGATAAGGCCCGGAAGGGAATCAATGACTATTCCTCGATCATTCGTTACGCCGGACTGTTGGTCCTCTTCCTCCTCGTCTACCTGCTGATGCTTCGGCCCATCCAGAAGCGCGCGCTCGCAGCTCCGAATCCACTGCTGGCCGCAAGTCGAACTCCACGTCGCTTGGTGAAGCTGAGGCTGTAGCGATAGGTGAAACAGCGGCGAGTCTCGCGCTGCGTTCCCAGGTTCTCAGAAAGCAACTTGCCGAGTTTGTTAAGGCCGAACCTGAAAGCAGCACCAACGCCGTGCGTGCGTGGCTGCGGGAAGAGGCTCCATGACACCGCCACTCGAAAAGCTTACCATCAGCGGCGCACGAAAGGCGGCAATCCTGTTGACGGTTCTGGGAGAGGATTCTGCCGCGACCGTGTTCCGCAATCTGAACGAGAATGACTTGCAGCGAGTTGCCGACGAGGTCGCAGGTCTGGGAACAGTACCGGTGGAATTGTCGATTCAGGTTTTTGAGGAGTACCAGAGGATTACCCAGGCGCAGGATTTCATCATCCAGGGCGGAGATGACCTGGCCCGGCGTCTATTAATTAAGGCCTTCGGGGAAGACGACGCTGAGGGCATCATGCAGCGGCTGACCAAGGCCCGCGAACTCAATCCCCTGGAGTCGTTACAGCGGGCCGATCCTCAGAAACTCGCAAGATTTCTCGAAGCCGAACATCCTCAGACCATCGCACTTATCCTTGGCCAGCTTGGCGATCGACAGGCATCGGCCCTGCTCATGAGCCTTCCCAACGATATTCGTGCCGAAGCAGTGAAGAGACTGGCGAACCTACGGCGCTTCTCGCCCGAGATGGCGGCGAAAGTTTCCAGCGTACTCGCCCAACGACTGAAGGCGGTCGGAGAGCAGGGCAAGCGGGCCTATTCAGGTTTCCAGAGCGTGGCTGACATCATGAACTGCATCGATACGACCGTAGCCCAGGAGATTCTCGTAGATATTGAAAACGAGGAACCGACGCTGGCCATCAGCATTCGCGATCTGATGTTCACTTTTGACGATTTTATTCAGGTGGGCGAGTCGCAAGTTCGTGAGCTTACGGGAGCGATTGACAAGAGAGTTTTGGCGACAGCGCTTAAGGGAACCAATGAAGAATTAAAAAATCACTTTTTTCGCACGATGTCGTCAAGGGCCATCGAAATGCTCAAAGAAGATATCGAATCCCTCGGCCCTATGCGCAATAAGGACGTACTGAAAGCGCAGTCTGAAATTGTTGCGATTGCCCGGCAGCTCGAGGCCGAGGGGAAAATTGTACTGAAGGGCGAGGCAAATGATGAGTATGTCGTCTGATGTATTGGATAACCAGGAATTCTTAGTTCCCGTTAAATCGTTCTCATACCGGGATATGGGTGCTCCTGCGCCCTTTCAGGTGAGCGAACTAAGGCAGGCTGGCGCAGAACAGGAACGTGAGCCGACCGTGGCGGCAGGCGCGTCGGAAAAAGAAGTGAAGGCTCTGCTGAATGTTGCCCGGCTTGAGGCCGTGGCCGAGACCGAGGCGCGTCTCAAGATGGAATATGAAGCGAGGTCAGCCGCGGAGGTGGATAAGATCCGGCAGGCGCTCGAACTTTTTCAGGTGGAACGGAGGGATTATTTTTCCCGCGTTGAGTCCGACGTGGTTCAACTCGCCCTGGCCATCTCGGCCAAGATCCTGCATCGCGAGGCCCAGGTTGACCCCATGTTGGTCGCGGCGTTAGTGCGTGTGGCGATCGATAAGTTGCACGACGGCTCGAGCGTATCAGTGCGCGTTTCGCCGGCTGAAGCAGGGAAGTGGCGCGCGTTTCTGGCCAATCCTCTCAACGGTTCGACCATTGAAATCGTGGAGGATGCTCATCTGGGCGCCGCGGATTGCATTCTCGAAACGGAACTGGGATCGGCAAACTTCAGCATCGAAGCCCAGATGAAAGAAGTTGAGCAGGGATTCTTCGATCTGCTGGCGCAGAGGCCGGTGATCAAGTGAGTCCTTTGCGGCTGCTTGCTCCCTATTTCGATCGCCTGGATCGAGGGTCGACCCTTCGTTGGCGAGGACGCGTGTTGCAGGTGGTTGGCAACCTGATCGAGTCCGAAGGGCCTTTCTGTTCTATCGGGGAGTCTTGCGAGATCACCAGCGCCATTGGCAAAAAGTACTCCGGCGAAGTGATTGGCTTTCGCGGATCGACCATGCTTTCCATGGCGGTTGAGAATCCGCAGGGCATCCGCTTCGGAGACCGGATCGTTGCCTGGGGAACCCGGTCATCGATTCGGGTTGGAAGTGACCTGCTGGGCCGGGTGATTGACGCTACTGGCGGGCCCCTCGATTCGAAAGGCGAATACCGGGCACAACGGTCGGTGTGGGTGGATGGGTCGGCGCCGTTGCCCCTTGATCGTGTACCTATCCGCGAGCCGCTCGGCTGCGGCATCCGCGCTCTCGACGCTTTTGTCACCTGCGGGCGTGGCCAGCGCATCGGGATCTTTGGCGGCAGTGGTGTGGGCAAAAGCACGTTGCTGGGTATGATGGCCCGCGGCACTGGCGCCGACATGACGGTGTTGGCACTGGTGGGCGAACGCGGACGTGAGGTTGGAGAGTTCCTTGAGGTGATCGGCGAAGAGGGTCGAAGGCGAAGCGTGGTGGTCGTTTCTACTTCCGATCAGTCTCCTCTGCTGCGATTACGTGCAGCCCTATCGGCAACCGCCATCGCGGAGTATTTCGCCGGCGCGGGAAAGAACGTGCTGCTGGTGGTCGACTCGCTGACCCGATTCGCCATGGCGCAACGCGAGATCGGTTTGTCGGCCGGTGAGCCGCCAACGGCAAAAGGTTATACGCCCTCAGTGCTCAATATGCTGGCTCGATTGGTGGAGCGGGCAGGCTGCTTCAAGAGTGGCAGCATCACCGCGTTTTATACGGTCCTGATGGAAGGCGACGATCAGCAGGATCCGGTCGCCGATACCGTTCGTTCGTTGCTCGACGGGCACGTGATTCTCGACCGAAACCTGGCCATGAGGAATCATTACCCGCCCATCTCCATGCTTGAGAGCCTGAGCCGTTTGATGCCCAGTATTACTTCCGAAGAGCACATGCAAAAGGCCAAGGCGCTGCGCCTCTTGTTGGCTTCCTACAATCGTTCTGAAGACTTGATTCGCATCGGCGCTTATCAGAAAGGCGCCGATCCAACGCTTGACCGGGCGGTAGAAATACTGCCCCAGCTGAACGCCTTCCTGCAGCAGCGTCCGGAGCAGATTATCCCCTTTGCGACAGTTGTCAAATCTCTTCTTGAGCTCCCGAGCTGATATGGCATTTCAGTTTGCACTGGCTACCGTACTTCGCGTGCGCGGAATTATTGAAGAGCGCGAAGAAGGCATACTGCAAAAAATCCTTTTCGACATCTCGAAAATCTTCGAAGACCTCGAACGCATCGATGTCCAGCTTGCGGAAACAGACGCTTCGCGTCAGGCAGACGTCCTCAAGCCCTGTATCGGGCTTCAGGTTCATGCCTCCTACGGGCAAGTGAAAGAGCTCAAGCAGCGCAGGAAAGACCTCGCAGCGCAAATTCAGGAACTCGAACAGGCACGAGATGGCCAACTCATCGTTTACGAGGCGGCTCGCCGAGATCGCGAAATGCTCACCGATATGCGCGAAAAGAAACGCACTGCGTATGACTCCGATATAAGTAAACGTGAGCAAAAGGTCCTGGATGACAATTACATTGCCCGGCGCGGCCGCTGCTGACTATCGCCCTCGATTGCCCTGTGAGAAAGCTGTGCTGGCGAGCAAGTGTGGGGCGCCCGTCCCATTCCTCATCAAATCCTGCAATTGGTTCAACTCGGCAGCCTTTGCCTATGCGTTATCCGGCAAACTTTGCCGGGTCGGCTTTAAGGGTCGCACGACGCAAAGCTGGTTCATGTCCAGGCCATTGACTCTAATGAGGAAATCGATCTTGAATGGATCGGCTTTGACGAAAATTTGTTTGGCCCGACAAATGCTACTGTATCGGCGTGAACGTCGCACCCATCGTCGAAATGCTCAATGTGTCTCCCGTGACGACTCGAGCCGCTTCGCTGGCGCAAGTCTCCGACCAGTCCCCGCAGACATTCAATGAATCACTGCTTGCGGCTTCCAAAGCATCTTCAAGTACAGGCGCCGCGAACCAGGCCGGCACAGGCACCGGGCGCCGGCAGAAACCTGTTTCGCAGGATCCGAAACTGCCGCCCTCGATGCCCCATGTCCGTGCTGTCCTGTCGGCTGCTCCTCCTCAGAAGATGGTGCAGCAGCAAGTCCCGGTGGCTCAGCAACCGCCGTTGATCAATCCGGCCCTGATCCCGATGCAGCTGCCCCTCGGAGAGCCTGGTCGTTCCGCGAGCGCTTCGACCGTTGCGGCTGGCCAGCCAATGCGCGATGTTCCGGCGGTAACGTCTTTGCCGATCGAATCGAAGCTTGCTCGCCAGTCGTCGCTAAGTCGGACAGCATCCCATCGAGTCACGCCCAGAAGGAGAACGATTCTCCACAGGCTGCATCGGTATTGCCGCAAGTCCCACATGTATTACAGACTGCGGCTAATCTGTCTAACACATTTCCGAATGGAGTCCCGAACACGGTTTCGAGTACGCTCCCGAACCCCCCGAACACAAACGCGAGCGTCTTTGCTAACGCTGTTCCAGGCGTACTCCCGGACGCTATCCAAAAAGCGGTTCCCACCGCAGTTCCAAGCGCCGCTCCGAGTGGTGTCACAAGTGTCGCACTCGAGTGCTCTGCCGGGCGCGGTTCCGAGCGCGGATTCAAGTGCAGTTTCAGGTCCCATTGCGAATCCAGCCCCAAGTGTCGCTTCCGGTGTCATCCAAAAACCGCTTCCAGATGCCATTCCCAGCACCGTCCCAACCGCACTTCCCGGCGCACTTCCGAGCAGTGTTCAGGCTTCACCAGTGGTCCCCAACGCAATCCCGGACGCCTCTTCTAATGCGGTCCCGGCGCCAGTCTTGCATGACGCCGTGAACCCATCTGTAAAGGGAGACGTTGCCTCCGAAATCGAGCTCCGTATCAACCAGTCAGGCTAACCCACCGGCGGTAACGCCCGATCCAAGCGGGTTGGCAACTAGCCTCGGCGTTCCGGGCGCTACAGCCGATCAGCTCGTTGCACTGCTCCAGCCGGCGGCCGGATTGCCTGTCGCCGCTCAGGCCAGTGCATCGAGCGTGAGCCCGGCGGCGGTGGCGAAACCTTCGGCCGTAGCCGTCGCCAATGGCAAGGACGGCGCCGACAACGCTATCAACGATGCCACAGGACTAAAGCAGCATGCACAGGTCGCATCGGATCAGACCGCATCGCAGACAGGCTCTCAAGGTACTGCGCAATCTGGCGATCAGAGCCAGGGCGACGCCTCCCAGCAGGGGCAAAGCGCTGCTCCGGCCCAGGTCAGCCTCGCGAACCATACCATCGCCGCCGTTGACCACGGTCAGAACGCGGGCATTGCCGCCGCCCCATTGCAAACTGCTCCAACGCCGGCCGGCGTTACTGCTCACACTGCGAAGACGGCGGATACAGCTTCCCCGGCTACGATCGCTTTGCCCCAGGCTGTGCCCGTTATCAACACTGCGAAGCTGATCCAGAGTATGGGTCAGTCCGAGATGCGAGTTGGTATGCGCTCAAACGATTTTGGCAACATTTCGATCAGCACCTCTGCGACCCGGGACCTGATTTCAGCGCAGATCTCGCTCGATCACGGCGAACTAGCCAGGACGCTTGCCGCACACTTGCCGGAGATGCAGGCAAGGTTGGGCGGCAATCAAGCGATGGATGTGCGCATTGACATGAATGGGCAGGCAACAGGGCAGGGCACGGGGACGTCGCCCGGTATGTCAAACGGCTCGGCGGACGGATCACGCGGCGACCGGCAGCAAAAGGGCAGCGCGGGCGTCGAGCCAGTCAGCCGACGGTTTTGCCGGGCAGCGGAGTTCAATCGCCGCAGCGGGGTTGATGTCGGGCGAGGCAGGCTCGACGCCCGCCTCGACATCAGGGTTTAGGTAAAGTTTCAGCACATTGCGCACTGTAGGAGAAACGATCATGCACACTGTTTCAGCGAACTACACTTTGCCGACGGTTTTGAACACACTTCAGCCGGCCGCTACCAGTGGAATTAAAAAAGCTATCAGCGGCAAAGCGACCACCGCCCCTACCACACGGCGACGACTTCCAGCGGCACCACGGCTTCCAGCTTGAGCAGCACCTTCCTGAACCTTTTGGCGACGGAATTGCAAAATCAGGATCCCACGGCTCCAGTGGATTCAACAGCGATGGTCGGCCAGATGATCTCACTCAACCAACTGGACCAGCTCATCAGCATCAATCAGACGGTCACTGGGTCTACAGGCACAGGAACGACGGGGTTGGTGCAACCAGCCGGGGGAACGGCCAGCGATGCTGCGCTCTCCTCAGTGAATGGCGGCCTCGGCAACACGCTTTCACCTTCGGTTGCAGGTGCAGTGGCCAACCAACTGCCGTTCGACCCCAACACGATGATGCCCCTAAACTCCGGCAACGCGGCCGCGGTTGGGCGCCTCCATCAATTCTTCTATCAATCCAGCATCTATGGGCTCTTCCAGTACCAACAACAATACCTCAGGAGGTAAGTAATGGGTTCCTTCTCAACACCACTGTCCGGGCTCACGGCTGCTCAAGGCCAGCTACAATCTGTCTCCAATAATCTGGCCAATATTAATACCGATGGCTACAAGGACCAGACGCTAACCTTCGCCGACGTATTTTCACAGACTGGCGCCACAAATGGCAGTGGAGACCCGGTACAGACGGGATCTGGCGTGACGGTTTCTTCTACCGACGCCGACTTCTACCGAAGGCAGTCTAGAACGCGACAGGTACTTCGTCGAACATGGCCTTGTCGGGGAATGGATTCTTTGTCACTCAGAGTTCGAGTGGTCTGCACGATTACACCCGAGCTGGCGACTTTACCACCAACAAGGCCGGGCAGATCACCACGCCTAGCGGGGAATTGTTGCTGGGATATCCGGCAGTCAACGGAGTGGTGAACACGGCGACGAATTTACAGCCGTTGCAGGTGGGCACCGGTGTGACCAGCCCTGCAGTGGCCAGCACTACCATCAACATTTCAGCCAATCTTAATGCCAGCTCCGCGATCGGTGACACGGCGAGCAGTACCCTTCCGGTTTTCGACTCGCTAGGCGCCTCGCATACCTTGTCGGTGACCTATACCATGACAGCCCCAAACACATGGAGTTATACCGTCACCATGCCTACAGCCGATTTGGTTCCCACGCCCGCAGCCCCCGTCCCTGCCACCGAAACCATCGCGACAGGCACTCTGGGCTTTAGTACCTCTGGCGCGTTGGATGAGGTCAATGGAGTTGCTACTCCAGCCGCCGTGGCGGCAGGCATCCCACTCACCATCCCGCCTGCAGGTCTTCGACCCTTGCCGATGGCGCCGCCGCCATGCTGCCAATCACTTGGAACCTGGAGACCGCAGGAACTCCAACCATTACCCAAACGTCTACGGCAAGCGCGACCAGTGCTACCAGCACCAATGGCTTCGCCAGCGGCACACTGCAAACCTACGCCGTACAGCCCGATGGCACCATCGACGGCACTTTCTCCAGCGGGCAGACACTTGCTTTGGGACAGGTTGCCGTCGCTTCCTTCGCCAACAACCAGGGACTTGTCGCCGTTGGCAACAACAATTATCAGGCGAGCGCCGCCTCGGGTGCGGCTGTAGTGGGAGTGGCAGGAACCGGCGGACGGGGCACCGTAATCGGCGGCTCCGTAGAGCAGTCAAACGTGAATATCGCTACCGAGTTCGCCAAGCTGATCGTGGCGCAGCAAGCTTACTCGGCAAATGCCAAGTCGATTACCACGTTCAATCAGGTCTCCCAGACGACCATCGCAATGCTGCAGTAAGCAGGTTGATTCTGCTTTCTTAGCATTGCATTAAGGACCGGCCGCTCCGCGTCTCTGCGGAGCGGCGGAGCTCCTTTTTCCTAGAGCATTTCTCATATCCGCCTCACGAAGTCACTGCCGTCCCGGCTTTGTCACTGGCCGCCGGTAAATGAATGGCCGGCGTGGGAAAGATGTTTTCCTTATCGCGCAGCAACTTTCTCTCTCATTCTGTGCCGTAAAGCTACATCCACCCTCTCTTCTTGCAGCAACGGTCTCCCGATTGCTAAACCCCTAGCAAAGGGCGGATGCGCGTGTCTCTGCAGACAGCAATCCACATGCACAACCTTCTGTACCGGGACTGTCGCAGCAAGGACTATGCAGGGAAAACGGGACACACAGGGAAGAGAGACCAATGAAAACATCATCCAAGAGCGCGGTACCGATGATCGAAGTAAAGTCAGGCAATGGCTCCGCATTTGCCGGACCAGCCTCAAGAGCGGGATCCGGGCGAATTTCTGCCTTGGCTTCCCTGCACGCTGGCGTTAGATCTTCCGGTGGTGAACTTTACGGTTGGTGATCTGCTGAGCCTCACCAGCGGCTCAATTGTCGAGACAGCGTACCACCAAAGCAGCGACCTGCCTCTCCGCGTAAACGGACAACTGGTTGGATGGACAGAATTCGAGGTCGTTGGCGAACGCCTTGCCGTGCGACTCACAGACCTGTCATGAAGACGCCTCGTTCGAGCAAATCTAAACCCATAAGAGGCGACGCCTCGCCGTTTCCCGTCCTCGCCCCTGAGGCCTCATTGAGCACTCTTCGCAGCCATACAGGGCTTACTCTCCCGCGCATGGGGATGGCTACAAGCCCGGCAGGTGGTGCGATCCAATACCAGGCGATTGCGCGTGGCGGAGACAGTTTCACTCGGTGAAAAGCGCTTCGTCGCCGTGGTCCAGGTAGATGGACGTCATTTCCTGCTAGCGGGCGGCCCTACAAACATCGCGCTGTTGGCGCAATTGGATACAAAGGATGCCTTCGAAGACGTACTGAAGAAGACCCTGACGGCTCCCAGGAAGCAGGCGGCAAAACGTAAGCGGCCGGCCAACTTTGCCATGCAAGCGCAGGTGAATAGAACGAACAGCCTCGAAGATGTTCCGCAGAAGGCGGCCACTGCACGCATCAAGCAGCCGGCGAAACGCGTGAGCAAGCAGAACGCGTTCGGGCAAAGGCCAGCAAGCGCGCCTCCGGTAACGCGCCCGAATGGAACGGAAAACTTCGGCGATGTGCTGCAGAAGACGATGTCTGCCGGCAGGCAGCCGGGGAATCACCTCAGGAAGCAGAACTCCAAATCGACGGCAGAACAGATGGGGTACTACGCGTGAGGAACGTCGTGATCGCGCGAGCGATGCTTTGCATCATGCTTTGCCTGGGGGCGACTTCGGCAGAGGCCATGGCAAGGCCGCGCACGTGCAGGCGCCGGAGAGAGCCTTGGCGTAGTACTCTCGCCATCGCTGCCGATGATGTTAGCCGCCGCACCCATCCAACTGGGCACCGCGCTCTTCGAATCCGAACGAATTGCGAATTACCGGGTTAGGCGGAGGGTCGACGCAGTGGACGATTGTCATCCTGATGACCTTCCTGACCCTCATTCCTTCCATGCTCATCTGCATGACGCCATTCGCCAGGCTGCTGATTGTCTTTCATTTCCTCAGGCAGGCGCTCGGCCTGCAAACTACGCCCTCGAACCAAACCCTCATTGGCTTGTCGGTGATCATGACCTTCTTCCTCATGCAGCCGGTGGGTGAGGTTATTTATCGCGACTCGATAATTCCTCTGCAACAGGGCAAAATCACCGCCATCGACGCGGTCGCCCGCGGGGCCATACCCATGCGCCAGTTCATGTCGCATTTCGTTCGGGAAAAAGATGTCGCATTGTTTCTTGAGATGGCAAAGGAGCCTCGTCCCGCCAATATCGGCGATGTTTCGTTCCGCGTCCTGCTGCCGGCGTACATCCTGTCCGAATTAAAAGCGGGCTTTCAGATTGGCGCCGTCCTCTTTTTGCCCTTCCTCGTCGTGGACATGGTCGTGGCGTCGATTACCACCTCTGTCGGCATGATGCAGTTGCCGCCCGTGGTCATTTCTACTCCGCTGAAGCTGCTGCTGTTTCTCATGGTCGACGGCTGGCACCTGCTTATCGGCGCTTTGATGAGGAGTTTCAGCTAATGGGCGTCGATCAAGTAGTTCTGTTGGCCCGTCTGATGCTGCAGGAGGTGGTGATTCTGGTTGGGCCGGTTCTGGCTGTCGCCATCGTCGTCAGCCTGGTGGTCAACATTCTGCAGGTGCTGACATCCCTGCAGGACCAGACCCTGTCACAGGTGCCCCGGTTGCTGGTCACGGGAACGGCGCTTTTCCTGCTGATGCCCTGGATGTGGCGCCACCTCGCGCACTACACCATCAATCTGTTAACCGACTTTCACCAGGTCCTGCAGTAGTGAACATATCTCTGGTTCAGATCTTCGGCGCATTGTTAACCATCGGCGTCCGGCTTACCGGCATTATGCTCTTCGCGCCATTCTTTGGCAGTGCCGCGATTCCGGCCCGCGTGAAGGCCATGCTGGTGATTACTTTGACCGCGCTGCTATATCCGATGCTTTCCGCCAAAATACCGCAGATGAGTATCAGCCAGTGGCCAATGATGGTGTTCAGCGAGTTGCTGATCGGGATCGCCATGGGGGTCGCGACCAACATTGTCTTCGACGGCGTGCAGATGGCCGGACAGGTATTGAGCGTGCAGATGGGCTATTCGCTGGTTAGCATCCTCGACCCGCAAACACTGGCGGAATCGACGGTAGTGGCCACGTTTCATCAGACGATCGCCATGCTGATCTTTTTGCGTCTCAACGTCCACTTCTGGATTCTGCGCGCACTGGCGCGCAGCTTCGATTATCTTCCTCCCGCCTCAGGCCATTTCGGAGGGGCGTTCGCTACTGCTGCGCTGCAGGCAGGGGCAAGTGTTTTTACCATCGGCGTTCAGATTGCCGCGCCGGTGCTCTCCGCCACCCTGTTTGCCGACATCGCGCTCGGTCTGCTGGGCAAGGCATCTCCGCAACTGCCGCTCATGTTACTGGGTCCGGCGATAAAGAGCGTTCTCGGACTATTAGTTTTAATTTCCGCGCTCAAATACTGGCCGAATCTGTTTGAAACCTTGTTTCTCCGCTCGATGGTCACGGCCGACCATCTTCTCCACCTGGCTCGGTAGCAGTTCACGCGATAGGAATATATGGCTGATAGCAGCAAGACAGAACAGGCGACACCGAAGCGACGGAGTAAGGCGCGAGAAAAGGGCCAGGTAGCCCGTTCCCGCGAACTCCCCGGTGTCTTTGCGCTTGCTGGCGTAGCTGGGGCGGCGACGCTGATGGCGTCCACTTCAGTCACTCACTGGACGACGTTCTACCGCAACGCGCTTTATGTCGCCTCCACCGGCAATTTCGATAGCAATGGGCCCCTGTTCTTCTGGAGCTCGGTTGAAGTGATGCGCTGGATTGTTCCCATCCTGCTGGCGGCGATGATGCTCTCGGCGTTCTCCGGAGTGGCTCAGGGCGGCATCAACTTTGCCCCGGGGGCGCTGGCTTTGAAGTTCGACCGATTCAACCCTGCCAGCAAGCTGGGCCAGATCTTCTCCCCCGTAGGTCTCAGCAATATGTTGAAGTCGCTGCTGCCGTTCGCAGCCATTCTTTGGATCGCAATCAATTCAATTCGCGCCAACTGGGAAACGATGGTGCACGCCTCCAGCCTGGGATTGAGGGTGTTCGCCGGCTTTGTGGGCAGCATGGTGTTTGCCTTGACCTGGAAGGCCGGGCTTGTCTTGCTGCTCTGGTCCGCAGTGGATTACGTATTGACCCTGATGAAGATGAGCAGCGACATGAAGATGACCAAGCAGGAGGTGCGCGAGGAACACAAGGAATCAGATGGCAACCCCGTCATCAAATCTCGTATCCACCGGCTGCGCAGGGCAATGCGCAGGAGGCAGTCTTTGAAGGCCGCTGCCACGGCCACCGTAGTTGTGACCAATCCGACTCACTATGCAATCGCTCTCCGCTATGAAACCGAGATGCCCGCGCCGATCGTTGTCGCCAAAGGACGTAACCTGCTGGCGGAGAAGATCAAGCAGCTGGCGCGCGACAGCGGCATCATGCTGGTGGAAAACAAGTCGCTGGCGCAGGCGCTTTACAAGAGCGTGGAAGTCGGCGATTCGATACCGGCGAAGTTGTACCAGGCAGTAGCCGAGATTCTCGCCCTGGTATTCCGTGCAGAGGCCGAACTCCGCAAGGCCGAAGCGGCGCGGGGCTCAAGGAACGCTTCTGGTCAGAAGACTGAAAATGGGTCATCGATTCCGGCCATGGGGGTGACGCGATGATCGCACGCCTGGTGGCCGTGCTCCGTAAGTCCGGTGAGTGGATCGCGCCCATAGCTGCCGTCTCCATGGTCTTTGTGATGCTGGTGCCGCTGCCCAGCTTCATCCTCGATCTGCTGCTGACCATCAGTATCACCGCGTCGATGCTGGTGCTGCTTACCGCGATCCAGATTCTGCGTCCGGTACAATTCTCGGTTTTTCCCAGTCTGTTGTTGTTACTCACCCTGCTTCGCCTGTCGCTCGACCTGGCCAGCACGCGCCGCATTCTACTGCATGGCAATGAGGGCACCGCAGCTGCGGGCAAAGTGATCGAAGCCTTTGGCCAATTCGTGGTTGGCGGCAATTACATCGTTGGCTTCGTCCTCTTCCTGGCGCTGATAGCCATTCAGTTCCTGGTTATTACCCATGGCGCCGTGCGCACGGCGGAGGTCACAGCCCGCTTTACTCTCGATGCCATGCCAGGCAAGCAGATGGCGATCGATGCCGATCTGAACGCCGGCATCATCAATGAGGCACAGGCCAAAGCACGCCGGGAACGGGTCGCCCGCGAGGCGGAATTCTGCGGCGCCATGGATGGCGCGGCGCGCTTCAGTCAACGCGATTCCCTGGCCACCATTCTGATCATGGCCATCAACATCGTCGCCGGCTTCTTGATCGGCGTGTTTCAACAAGGTGTTCCCTTCCAGGAGGCGCTGAAGACCTACACCATTCTTACTGTCGGGGATGGATTGGTAACCATCCTGCCGTCCTTGCTGGTTTCGGTCGCAGGCGGCATTGTCGTCACCCGGGCAGCATCGAAGGAATCTCTGGGCGTGAATGTGGGCAAGCAGCTCTTCAACAGTCCGCGCCTGCTTTGGATTGCGGGCGGCGCACTCACCGCCCTGGGGCTGATTCCCGGCTTGCCAAAAGTCTCCTTCTTCAGCCTCGCCGCTGTACTTATGTACGCGGCGTGGAAGATGAAGCCGCAAGTCATAAAAGATGAAGTGGAAGAGCTGGAGTTGCTTTCCAAGTCGGCTTTGCCTGGTGGTGCGGCGACTCCCGCCGCAGATCCCATGGATGCTGTTCTCAAGCTCGACGAACTCATGCTCGAAGTGGGAATGGGCCTGGTGCCTCTGGTCGATGCCAAGCAGGGAGGCCAACTCCTGGCCCGGGTAAAGTCGATGCGCAAGAACCTCGCCCAGCAACTCGGTTTCCTGGTTCCCTCCATCCACATTACCGACAACCTCTCGCTGAAGGACCGGGAATATGTGATCTACCTGCGGGGGGTCGAGATAGCGCGTTGGGAGCTGCGCCGCGACTGCCTGCTGGCCATCAGCTCCAACGCCGATGCTCCCGACCTGCCCGGCCAGGATACCCGCGAGCCGGCCTTCGATGTGGCCGCAAAATGGATCTCTCCGCAAACCCAGGGCCAGGCGATTGCTGCTGGGTATGCGGTGGTCGACCCGACATCCGTGCTTGCCGCTCATCTGGCCGAAGTGATCAGGCAGAATGCTCATGATCTCTTGTCACGGCACGAAACCAGGAGACTCATCGACCGGCTGAGTGAGTCTCACCCCAAGTTGGCCGATGAGCTGATTCCCAAGCTCATGAGTCTGGGTGAAGTACAGAAGGTGTTACAGCAGCTGCTCCGCGAGCAAGTGTCCATCCGTGACTTGGGAACCATCCTCGAAACTCTGGTCGACGCGGCGTCATTCAACAAGAATCCGATTGCATTGGTCGAAGCGGTGCGCCACACGCTCGGCCGGTCGCTGATCCGGCCCTTACTGAACGATAAGGGAGAACTCAAGGTCGTCACTCTCGACTCGGCGATCGAAGAAGAGTGCATACGCGGGTCAAACCTGCAACCAAACCAGGCAAACTCCACTCCACTACAACTAACCCTCGCCCGCCGGGTACTCGATGGACTACGAACGGATTTCGGTAAGGAGATCAGCACGGCGCCTCCTGTCCTGCTCTGCTCCTCTCCCGGCCGGTACTATCTTCGCCGGCTGCTGGAACCGTTCATTCCCAGGGTCGTTGTCATCTCTCCCGGAGAGATCCCACCCTTGACGCCAGTGCAGTCCGTCGGGGTCCTGCATTGAGAGGAGCAGGTCGTGACTTACGGACACATGAGAGGAAGTCTGAAGCAGGATGTAAGGTTCCGAACTCCGCAGCAGAAGTAAGTAAGTGCCTCACCAAGAGGATGGCGAAATGACAAATGCAGAAGTAGCTTACCGCGCAAGCAGCAAAGGGATCGAAGAACGAAACGAACTGGTGTTGCGCGAACTGCCCCATGTCTATTACGTGGCAGCGAGAATTCACGAGCGATTGCCTAAACATGTGGACATGGAAGATCTTGTCCAGGCTGGTGTGATCGGGCTGCTCGATGCCTGCCGTAATTACGATAGCGAGCATGATGCGCAATTCTCCACTTTCGCGAAACACCGCATCCGCGGCGCGATCCTGGATAGTTTGCGCAAACTGGATTGGGGATCTCGGACCTTGCGCCGGAAAGGACGGGAGATCGCCACTTCCGCCGCCAAGCTTGAATCGCAGCTGGGAAGACATCCGCTGGAAGAAGAGATCGCAGCCGACATGAAGATGCGTATCGACGAATTGCAAAGCGCGTTGACGCAGCTGGACGGCCTATTCCTGGTAGGGCAACTGGCCAATGTCACCGGTGACAATGTGGAGTCATTCGATCTCATCGAATCGGCGCCAAGTGCGGGCAGAGACAATCCTTTTGAGCTTTGCCTGGAAGGCGAAATGAAAGCCCAGCTGGCCGCAGCCGTATCGCGAATGTCCGAACGAGAGCAGCTGATTCTCTCGTTGTATTACTACGAAGAGTTGACCATGAAGGAGGTCTCGGAAGTGGTAGGCATCGCAGTATCACGGGTCTCGCAAATCCACGCCGCCGCTATGCTGAAATTGCGAGTCTCACTGGCCCATCTCCGCGAAGCAGCAGCGCCGCCCGCGGCCGGTGTGCCGGAAGTTTCTCAGAGTACCAACCCTCCACCGCATAAGACGCAGTCATGACCACCGCGTCCGGATCGGAGGAAGCAATGACAACGAACAGCGGCGCACAACACAAGGCGCGTACCATTCATTCCTGCAACTTTCGTTATGCGGGGCGCTTGTCGAATGAAAATGCCCGTGCATTGACTTCTCTGCATGAGAAATTTGCCCTTAACGTCACCAATTCGCTGGAAGTCTATCTGGGCACCTCTATTCGCTTGAAAATGCTGTCGCTGGAACAGCTGGCTCTCCAGGACTACATCAGCGCCGTAGCGCCGAACACCTACCTGCTGCCCTGCGCGCTTAACGTGATGGAGAGCAATTTCCTTATGGAGATGGACATCAGGCTGATCTTTCCTATCATCGACCTGTTACTTGGCGGCGCCGGCACTACCGCATCGGATGAGGTACGCGAGCTTACTGAGATTGATGAGGAAATTATGGAGAGTATAACCGCCCTCATTATAAAGGAGGTGGACCGTTCCTGGCGCGCTCTGAATCTGTCCCTGACGCCAGGCCATTGCATCAAACCGGCTCTGATCACGCAGATCTACCCGGCCAACGAGAAGCTGGTGCTCTTGATGTTCGAGATGAGCGTTGGGGCCTCCACCGGATCTTTCAAAATCGTACTGCCAACCTCCTTTGTGGGCTTTCTCTTGAGGCACCTGAAAGCGGCGCAGTCGAAGAAGATATCGAGTCTTCGCCATCTCCCCAATCCCAGTCTTCGCGAACGGATTCTCGATTGTGATTTTAACCTGGCCGTAGATATTACCCAGATGCGAGTGCTGGTGAAAGACTTGATCGATCTCAAACCGGGAATGATCTTAAAGATGAAAGCACCGGTGAAGAATCCCGGCCGGCTTACCGTGGAGGGGATCGATATCTTCGAGGCATTGCCTGTTCGCAACGGCAAGCTGAAAGCAGCGCAAATCACTTGCCGATCACAGGAACCGGCAGCGAAGAAGGAATAGCATGACAACCAACGATTTAGCCGAGAAAACTTACCGGCCTTTTTCGCAAGCCTTCTTCAGTGCTTTGGTGGCGGCCATCAGCGAGGCCAGCGGATCGTCATGGTTAGTGGCTGCAGTGCCGGACGCACAATCAACTCCGGATGAGTCCCAGCCGGTCCGCATGAACGTAGTGCTCGAGGGAGACTTGCGAGGCGAGTTCCTGCTGGAGTTTCACCGCGCCGACGCGGCCATGCTGGCGGCGAAATGCCTGCAACAGCCAGCCGGTGAATTCGGAACAGAACAGTCAGAGGCCCTGCTGAAATGCGTCGAAGCAGGAATGAGTGAAGTTTTGTTCCGCGGTTGCAGAGCAGTACGGCAAATTTACCAGCAAGGCCTCCATCGCTTCCGAACCAGCGTCCGACAGCGCGAACGTTGCTGAAGTTCACCGCTGCCGACGATGGCGATAATCGCGTTTCGCTTCTGATGTACCTAAACCCGGCGCTGGCCGAAGCCTTATCTTTTCACGCAGAGAAGGCAAGCGCGGACGAAACTAATGGGCACTCGAAAAACGCCGTTAGGGAAAAGGAAGGGCAGCCAAACCCGGAGCAGTTAAACCTGCAGCTGGTTATGGACGTTGAACTGAATGTGACTCTGCGTTTCGGGCAGCGCCAGCTCGCACTTCGCGAAGTACTGGAATTGACCAGCGGATCCGTCATCGAACTCGATCGCCAGGTGGAGGAACCAGTCGAGCTCCTTCTCGAAGGCAAGGTGATCGCCAGGGGCGAAGCGGTGGTAATCGATGGCAACTATGGGCTTCGCGTGACCGAGGTACCGCAACCGATCTCTGTCCAGGTGATCCGTTGAGCGTGCGAGAGGAGGAGAGAAACCCATGAAGTTGATCCCTTCAGTCGCGATGCCGGCTTGGGTTACCGGGTTAAAGGTCATCAAATCCAAATGTGGAAGCTGCCAAAGATCTTTGGTGCTGCGTCATCTGTCTGCGCGCAGGGCGGGCATCAGGATGCACGGTTACTGGTATTGCAGTGCGCGTTGTTTCCGATCGGCCGCCGAGCGAGGAGGTCTTGCGGCTCTTGAAGTCGGGAACAGGAGGCGGCTTATGTCTCGCGCATGCCGCTCGGACTGAATTTGATCAGCCACGGTTTGCTGACGATTGAGCAATTGAAGAAGGCGACCGACGAACAGAAGGAGACTGGTGGAGAGATCGGCGAACTCCTCGTGCGCCAGGGCTCGATCAGCGAAAAGCAGGTTACTGCCGTGCGCGCCACCGAATGGGGCTGTCCGGTATGTCGCGTACCGAAGCATGCGATCCAAACTGGGATCAACCTTCCATCCACTCTTATGCGGATCTATTCAATGATCCCAGTCCATTACGTAGTCCGGACTAATTTACTGTTGGTCGGCTTCGTTCATAACGTCGAGTATGGCCTGCTCTATGCCATCGAGCAGATTACCGGATGTGAGACAAAACCTTGTTTCGTAACTCCCAGCGACTTTAAAACACAGATGCAGCAACAAGAGAGAGAGGAAGAGCGTGTGGGGAATACTCCGGCCAGAGAGCTAAAGTTCGAAAACATTCAGACTCCAGCGGAGATAGCCGCGTGCCCTGTGCACCTCTGGCCTCGAAATCGAGGCCGATGAAGCTTTCATCGGAAGGTGCAAAGAATACCTATGGGCGCGGCTGAAGAGTGAGTCGCAGGCCCTCGACATTCTATTCAGGGCCGGATGACCCCGCCCAAGGGGGGCCGTTACTCGAGAAATTGCAACTTTAGTTGGAAAGATTTACCCCAGCTGCCGAT
Organism: uncultured Acidobacteriaceae bacterium; assembly: GCA_963711525.1. Lineage (GTDB taxonomy): Bacteria > Acidobacteriota > Terriglobia > Terriglobales > Acidobacteriaceae > PALSA-350. The sequence continues at coordinate 32,168 of CAVQEO010000016.1, forward strand.
AGAGCCACAGCAGGTAGGAAAGATGCTCAATCAGGCGATCGACAGGGTAACAGATCATAGTTGGATTCCCTCATCTGCGTGGCGTCGTCTCCGCTTACCGCCGCAGAAAAAGTTTGCGCGCAAGAAGTCAGATCTCCTGGATGACATACCAGTCATGTCCGCGACGGTTCTCGGCTTGGAAATACTGCTGCATGAGCCTTGCATCGATTTGCGGATGGCTTCTGAGCTGGTTCTGAGCGATGTCGGAGCGACCATCCAGATTCTAAGGCTGGTTGGAAGAGAATATGAATTTGCCACGGAGCACCCCTGCCGGATGGGTGACTGCCTGGCCAGTCTGGATGCTGGTACCTGGTTCGATGCAATTTCCGCGCGAACGTTCGCCAACGACCGCCAACATGCGGCAACTAGTGCGCTCTGGAATCACTGCCGCCTGGTAGCCCAGTATGCCCAGCTGGTTGCTGAATCGCTCGAAGGCATTTTACCGGAAGAGGCCTACCTGGTTGGGTTGCTGCATGAGATCGGTGCTATTCCGAAAGTGCTGGGTTGGCCAAACGATGGCCTGGACGACAGGGAATCGGCCTCTTTGTTGGCCATGGAGGACTCACTGCCATTGTTCGTGCTTTCTGCTATCCAAAGCATGAATGATTCCTGCTCCTCCTCTACCTGGAAAATAGTCCTGACGTCAGCCCACGAACTGGCTGGTGCCAGACCGGATTTCAATCCAACTATGCTTCAGGAATTCAACTCCTCAGTCATCAGCCAACGTTGGGGGGGATGCGTTCCTCTTGTCGCGGATTATCTGTTGGTCAGATCTTGATGACTCCTTCCGTCTCACCCATTTCTCATTGACTCCTCATTCGCGCCCTAGCTGCCCTGTGTGCCATTCGTCCTCACTGCTGAAACAAAGGGAGATAAGCCGGTATAACCTGCATTGGCCTTCCACGTGCATATTACCTGCCCGAGGGCACGAGATGAACAGTGGATATTACGCAGCCTGTACCGGGCTGATGGCCCGAACCGAAGCGCTCGAGACCATAGCCAATAACCTGGCCAACGTGAGTACTGCTGGATTTCGCGCCAGCCATAATATTTTTAGCTCGCTGCTGGCGACTACCGGTAACTCTCCTCTCTCTGTTCTCAACCAGGACGCCAATGACTATGGAGTATTGAGCGGCACCCAGCTCGATACTTCGCAAGGCGCTTTGGTGAAGACGGGCAACGATCTCGATTTGGCCATGGAAGGACCTGGTTACTTCGCGGTACAGACCGCGGCGGGCCCTGTTTATACCCGGGGAGGAAATTTCCGAGTCTCGCCCGTTGGGCAATTGATCACCGCTGCGGGTGATCCTGTCATGGGCGACAACAACCGTCCCATCACGCTTGTCGGTGCTCCGATTGCGATTAGCGCGGACGGAACTATTTCTACCAACGGCGCTATCTCCGGCCGGCTGAAACTGGTCGAATTCCCACCAGCGGTGTCAGTAAAGAGTGCAGGCGGCGCCTACTATAAAGCGCCTGCCGGCACCGCGCTTCCAGCCATTAAGTCTCAGGTGCGCCAGGGAATGCTCGAGAGCTCAAATGTCAACCCTATCACCAGCATAGTCGAGTTAATCACGGCGCAGCGTGAGGTTGAAACTATGCGCCACGTACTTACCATGATCAACGGCGAGCTCGATAAGACGGCAGCCCAGGAATTACCACGCCTTAGCTGACGCATCTGTCGAAATACGCCGGTTGAACCAGTTCTGAAAGGAACCTTATATGTTTCGTGCCCTCTACACGGCCGCCAGCGGGATGACCGCTCAACAGTTGAATTTGGACAATATCGCCAACAATCTGGCCAACTCGAGTACCACGGGGTTCCAGCAGCGTCAGGTGAATTTTACCGACCTGCTGTACCAGAACGAAATCATGCCCGGCGCTGCTGCGACGCAGCAGACCACGGTCGCGGCGGGTCTGCAGATAGGTCTGGGTACCCGGCCCTCGGCAACCGAAATCATCCAGACCCAGGGCGACTTCACCACCACAGGTAACCCTCTCGATCTGGCTATCCAGGGCCAGGGATTTTTTCAAATCCTCTTACCCAACGGACAAATTGGTTATACCCGCGACGGTTCCTTCCACCCCGATGCAGAGGGAGCGCTGGTCACGGCGGATGGCAATCCACTGCAACCCGCCGTGACCATTCCGGCGGACGCGATCAGCGTGACCGTCGGCAGCGATGGCACGGTCAGTGTTACCCAGCCAGGCCAGACCGCAGCCACCCAGGTAGGCGTCATTCAGACGGCGCTGTTCGTCAATCCGGGCGGCCTCAATAGCACGGGAGACAATATCTATCTGGCCACCACTGCTTCTGGTCAACCGGTGGTAGGAACGCCCGGTGGCGCGGACGGATTGGGAACCCTGCAGCAGGGCATGCTGGAGCAGTCCAACGTCAGCGTCGTCAATCAGTTCGTCGCCATGATCCTGGCCCAGCGATCGTATGAATCGAACTCCCGCGTAGTGAAGGCAGCGGACGAGATGTTGCAGCAGCTGAACCAACTTTCCTCGTAGAAACTCCCGGAACGGAGCAGGGGAGGGGCGGGCAAAGGAGATGTATGAGGATAAGATGGACACCGCTTTTGTTGATCGCGGCTCTGAGCATTTCGGGGCGAGGACAATCTCCGTCACAAAAGCGATTTGCGCTTACCCCAACGCAAATCGCTCAGGCTATCTCAGCCAGCGGGATACAAACCGGGGCCGGGCAGGTATTTTTGCTTACCAGGGTGGTCGCAACCGAGCCCCAGCCGGCACTGGATGTCCTGTCCTTCGAGGTGCTCGGGAGAGGATCCTCGGCCGGGCACTCCGCACTTCGCTCGCGGGTCAAGCTCGCCTGTCATAATCCAGCCGAATGTTTACCGTTCTACGCCATTGTGGCTTTATCGCAAATGACCGATGGGTCAGTTATGGTTATGACGCCCGCCGTCTCCCCCGCCTTCAAGAACGTTTCGTCGAACGCGAACAGCGAGATCACCATGAAGGCCGGCACTCATGCCACGCTGATCTTGGACGATGATCGGTCCCACATCCAGGTTGCCGTCGTAAGTCTTGAGAATGGAATGGTCGGGCACCGCATCCACGTCGCCAGTCCAGACCACAAGCAGGTTTATGTCGGAGAAGTAGTCAACGCACATCTACTGAAAGGCAGCTTCTAAGATGGAGCCGAATCTGATACTCCTCAGGCGAGCCGTCGCCATCGCGTTGCTTGCGGCTTCTTCCCTTTTGGCCTTTGGCCTGAACTTTCCCAAGTGGCCTAAGCAGAGCAAGACCCCCGAACAGCTGCGCAACGAGTACATCGCGCGCGTGCAGCAGCAATATGCTCCGGAGCCTGATGCGACCACCGTGGGGAGCCTGTGGTCGCCGCAAGGTATTCTGAGCGACTTCAACTCCGACTATAAGGCGCGTAACCTGAACGACACCATCACCATTCTTGCTGCGGTCCAAACCACTGCGGCGCAGTCCGGCACCGTTGACAGCGAGCGAAGCCTCAGCTCCAGCTCCTCCATCACCGGCCTCCTGGGCAGGACTCCTTCGGCCGTCAACCCTCTCCTGTCCGGGCAGTCATCATCGGTGCTTAAGGGCCAGGGATCGACAGCATCCAATACCACCTTCACCACCAGCCTTACCGGCAAGGTAATCGCCGTCCTTCCCAATGGCAATCTCGTTGTCGAGGCAGAGCGGCAGATTTTTATGAATAATCAACACGAAAATATAATCGTGCGCGGCATGGTCCGGCCGGGCGATATCGGCCCTGCGAACACCGTGGCGTCCGCTTCTCTCAGCAATCTCGAAATCGAAATGAAGGGCAAGGGCATCATCGCCGATGGCGTGCGTCCGCCGAATCCCATCACCAAGGCGATCCTATGGCTTCTGAATTTTTGATGGCCATGCTGCGCAAGCGGAATTATCAGCGGCGGCTCACCTGGTTCGCGGGCCTTTGGATTCTATCCTCGCTTGTGCTCTTTGCGTCGGAAACCACGCACAAGGTACTGCTTCGAGACATAACTGAGATTGAAGGCGTACGTGACAATCAGTTGGTCGGATACGGTCTGGTCATCGGCCTGGCTCGAACCGGAGATACGCAACAGACGTTCTTTACCGTACAGACATTGGCCAATTCTCTGACCCGCATGGGAGTGCAGATCGCGCCTGGAGTGGTGGTAGTAAAGAATGTAGCCGCCGTCTTCGTCACCGCGAACTTACCGCCCTTCGCCCGGCCAGGAATGAAGCTGGACGTCACCGTGTCCTCAGTGGGCGATGCCAAGAGCATCGTTGGCGGGGTGCTGCTGCTCACAGCCCTTCGTGCCGCAAATGGGCAGATCTATGCAGAGGCGCAAGGGCCGCTGGTGATAGGCGGCTATTCTGAGGGTTTGGCCGGCAATATAAGAAGTGTCAATCATCCGACGGTCGGCAGGATCTCCAACGGCGGCATCATTGAACGGGATGCGGCCGTTGATCTCAGCCGGTTTAAAATCGTCTCCCTGCTGCTGCTCAACTCCGACTTCACCGCCGCACGCGACGTCGCAGACGTGATCAACCAGGAGTTTGGCAAGACGATCGCCACTGCACTGGACAGCAACCGCATTGACGTCGATGTCGCCGAGAGTGGCGCGCCGTCCGTGCCCATCCTTATTTCGCGAGTGCAGAACCTCTCCATCAATTTCCGCTCCCCGGCCAAGGTCATCGTCAACGAACGCACTGGCACCATCGTGATGGGCGGTGACGTGAGGCTCACGCCGGTTTCCGTGATTCATGGCAGTTTAACCATCGATGTACAGACCGCGACCGTCGTTTCTCAGCCACCGCCGTTGTCCGGTGGAGAGACCAAGACAGTGACAGAAACAAGACTTTCGGTGAACGATGCGCCGGCACAATCGATTCAACTGAAGGAGGGGGCGAACGTGGATGAGTTGATCAAAGGATTGCACGCTATCGGCGCTACCTCCCACGACATCATAGCGATCCTCCAGGCCATCAAGGCGGCCGGTGGACTCGAGGCCGATCTGGAGGTGATCTAGTGTCCGATATTTCGACGTTTGGTAGCCTGTCTTCCCCTGTCATCTCCCCACTAACCGCTCAAACAGACGAGCTTCTCAGCCGCCAGGGCTCGACGATGGACAATAGCAAAATCGAGAAGTCAGCGAAAGATTTTGAGTCCATTCTCCTGGGGAGTTGGCTGCAGCAGGCGGAGCAGAGCTTTGCCAGCTTGCCCGGGGCAGACGACGATGGTGACGCAGACGTGGGAAAGGAGCAATTTCAGGGGATGGCCATGCAGTCGTTGGGAAATTCGATGACCGCGGCAGGTGGCATTGGCATTGCCAAAATGCTTGCCCAGCAACTTCACAAGGCAGCGGACAAAGAGGCAGCGGCTGCAGCCGGTACCCCGCCCGCCGGCGCCCAATAGTTGGCTCGAGCAGCGCAACTCAACTGTTTTCAAAGCTTCGACGAACAGGTTGAAACATTTATCTGGAAACGCCGATAGCAGTACTTGTTGAGACGGGAGAAGTTGCGATGAAGATTGAAGGCATCGATCCGGCAGCAACCCAATTGCCGGTGGAAAGCGTTACAGCACGGATCTCGAGCAGTGGGCCAGTTAGTACTCAGGGTGCGGCACAAGACTGGACTTCGTTCCAATCAGACAGCAACTCCGTGAGGTCGTTGACCAGCCAGGCATTGAATTCCCCTGAGGTCCGGCAGGGCACGGTGGATGCCCTCCGCCAATCGGTCAACAGCGGTCAATATCAGGTGGACGCAACCAGGATTGCGGGCGCCATCGGCAACAGCTTTGGGGAGTAAGGCAGGAATGGTCGTAAGAGTGTTTTGGCCAGTGCCAGTGTTTCGCGCAGAAAGCCTTGAATGAATGAAAAAGCTATCCAGACCCACGACCAACTCGCCGCAGCGTACCTGCAGCAGTTGCAGACGCTGGCGTTCGAGATTTCCGTGGCCATGGATGCTATTGCCGTCAATGCCTTAACCAGCTTTCAAGAAAGTGTCGCCAAGCAGGAAATGCTCTGCGGCGTACTGGCGAACATGGCTAATACCATCAGCGAAAGAGTCAGGTCTTCCGAGCAACCGCTGCTGGTTTTGAGCGACAGTTCAGTCGAACAAAAAATTCGCGCTACCAGCGAAGCGATCCGCCAGTTGAATTTGCAGTATGCCGCGCTGCTCCGGCACTCCGGCCGGTCCATTGCTATTCTCGCATCGCTGTGCAGAACCCACACAGGTGAATTCCAGGAGGCTCGTGGTCCCAGGTCGAAGCGTCAGACCTGGTCTTGCGAGATGTAGCCTATGTCCTCTCTGAGCAGCGCGCTCAACATCGCCGTACAATCTCTGGGCGCTGATACGGGTGCTCTGCAGACAACCAACAGCAACATCGCCAACGCGAACACGCCCGGCTACACCCGGCAGGTATCTGTTTTTCAAGAGGCGGCGCCGACCGAAGAAGGTAGCTTCAATGTGGGCAATGGTGTTGTCCTCGAGGGCTTTCAAAGCGTCCGTGATCAGCTGGTAACGTCGCAGATCCAGCAGGAGACCCAGGCCCAGGGGAGTGCCAACGCGCAACTAGCATCGTTGCAGCAGATACAACCCACCTTTACCACCTCAACCCAAGATATCGGGACGCAAATGTCGGCCCTCTTTGCGAGTATTTCCAGCCTTTCGACGGATCCGACCAGCTCCGCTTCGGGCGAGGCAGTTCTCGCCGCCGGGCAGAATCTGGCCCAGGCTTTCAATCAAACTTCCACCGCGTTGACCTCACAGCAGGCCGGGCTCAACACCCAGGTCACCCAGGATGTCGGCCAGATCAACCAAATCACGCAGCAGATTGCGGCCTTGAACCCCCAGATTGTCGAGCTTACGTCCACCGGCCAGAATTCCGGCACACTTCAGGACCAGCAGAACCAATTGGTGCTGAGTCTATCGGCTCTGACCAATGTTTCTGTCACCCAGACCCCGAATGGCGAGACGCTGTCCACTGGAAATGGAACTCCCCTTGTTGAGGGTTCGCAGAGCTTTGCTTTGTCCACCGCCACCGGCAGCAATGGTATGCAGCAGGTGCTGGATCACAACGGAGCCAACATCACAGCGTCGATAAGCGCCGGCGACCTGGGCGGAAGCATTCAGACCAGAGATCAGACCATCTCTGGACTTCTGACTTCCTTGAACACACTGGCCAATCAGTTTGCTACTGCATTTAATGCGGCGCAGGCAAAGGGCTTCAATCAAAACGGTAGCGCAGGCGGTAACTTCTTCACCGTTCCTTCGACTATTGCAGGGTCCGCGGCTGCCATCAGCGTGGCCATCACGAATCCTAAGCAAATCGCCTCCAGTTCGGACGGCAGCGCCGGAAGCAACGGGAACCTGGCCAATCTCAGCGCCGTGCAGACAACCGCGCTTCCCGCCGGCCAAACTCCCGGTGACGCGTATGCCGGCCTGGTCTTTCAGGTGGGCACCCTTGCCTCCAACGCCACCGCTGAATCGACTGCCACCAGCGCCAGTCTGTTACAGCTCAATGACCAGCTTAGCTCAGTATCTGGAGTATCGATTGATGAAGAATCCACCAATCTAATCACCTATCAGACGGCCTATGAGGCCGCCGCTCGGGTGGTCACGACCATTCAAGCGATGTTCGCTGTGACCCTGGCCATGGGCACGGCAGCGGCGGAGTAAACAATGAAGGGCGCGGCCGGCGACCGCGCAAAGGATGGTTACTATGCGAGTTGCGGATATGGTTCCCGATATGGAATACGACCTGCAGCAGAGCCAGCAGTCTCTTGCGACGGCCTTGCAGCAGGTGACCACCGGATTGCGGGTCAACCAGCCCTCCGATGATCCCTCGGCCGCGGCAGACATGACGATCTCCCTCGCATCGTCGGCAAACGTAGACCAATACACCGCAAATATCAGCTCTGTGACTGCTCAGATGCAGACAGCGGATTCAGCCTTCAGTGCCATGGTGTCCTCGTTGAACTCAGCCGTAACATTGGGCACATCGGGTACCAACTCCACCGCTTCTGCGGCCAACCTGCAAGCCATCGCCAGCCAGCTCGAGGGTATCTTGACCAGCATCGTTGCCCAGGGCAACGCCTCTTACCAGGGAGCCTATCTCTTCGCCGGCTCGGCCAGCAGTTCTCCGCCCCTGGTACCCGCCTCCACAACTTACACCTCGTTGGCGGGTACGACTGCTTCTCCTCTCAGCGCCACCACGCCGCTGACTGCCGGTTCGGTCACCAGCATCAGCGATGCGTCCACTGGTAAAACCTTTGTCTTTACCGCAACCGCGGGCGCGACCATCTCCCAACTTTCCACGGCTGTTACCAATGCCGTAACCGCCGGCACGCTCTCCGCCAGCACGACCGTGAGCATCAATGCCACCGGCCAGCTGGCAATCAGTTCGAATTCAGGCCTCGTGGCCACCTCGAATGATCCTGTTCTCGGCGCAATGGACGCCGTTCCTACTACAGAAGTCGCAAATGCATACGCTTACGTCGGAAACAGCACCGTAAACAGCGTGCCGGTGGGTGATTCACTGAGTATCGCGACCAATGTTCCTGGCGCGCAGTTGTTTACTTCGGGCGCCAATGTGATCGGCTCATTAAGCGGCCTCATCACCGCCCTGCAGAGCGGAGCCTCCGCGCAAATTCAAACCGCGACCACCGCCGTATCCACGTCATTGGCCAGCGTTACCCAGCAACGCGTTCCGCTGGACAACAGCATCAGTCAGTTGAGCTCTCAGGAGAGCTTCCTGAGCCAGGAAACACTGACCCTGACCACCCAGCAGACTGTGCTCGTCGGAGCCAACCTGGCGACTTCAGCGACTAATCTCGCCCAAGCGGAGACCACGAACAACGCTGTCCTCGCTGCTGCCGCTAAAGTACTGCCTCAAACCCTGCTCAATTACCTCCCACAGGGATAATCTTGAGCTCCGGGCTCGCCGTGCGGTTCATGGCCAATGAGCCCGGATTTGTAACACTTTCTGCTCATTCACGTCGACCGCGCTCTCAAGTCCTGGAAGTGGGCGACGGAGAATCCACTTCAGTCCGGGAAAAATCGAAATTCTTTCAAAAAAACACCTGAAACGGTCTTCGGTATTGAAATGATCTTCCACGATGGCCGATAGGTTGTTTGTCCAAGACGACCTCCCCCTCGACGAAACCGGAGCCTCGAACCAGGCCCGCAAAAATGCCGAGTGCAGGCGCCAATTGGCAATCCAAAGGAGCTTAACACCATGGCAATAACCGTCCTGAACAACATTTCCGATCTAACTGCAGAGCAAGCATTGGGCAACACGCAAGCGAGTCTGCAGAAGACCCTGACCCAGCTCTCGACCGGCCTGAAAATCAACTCCGGCGCCGACGACCCAGCAGGTTTGTCAATCGCAAACGGAATGACGGCGAACATTGCCGCCCTCACGCAGTCGCAGCAGAACGCCAGCAACGGTGTTGGTAAGTTGCAGACCGCCGATGGCGCCCTCTCGCAGGTCACCACATTGCTGAACCAAGCCGTCACCATCGCCACGGAAGGCTCTTCCAGTGGTATTACCGGGAGCCAGTCCACAGCTCTGAACACCGAGTTTCAGTCGATCCTTTCCGAAATCAACCAGATCGGCCAGACCACCAACTTCAACGGCCAAAACGTCTTTGCCGGCAATACAGGCACGGCCTTCGATACCACGGCGGGAACCGGAGCCAATAAGGTTGCCCTTACCTCTACGCTGGCGGCGAATTCGGTGACCACCATTACCGATAACACCACAGGTGCATCGTTTAGCTTCACGGCTAATTCGGCAGGCACCAGTACAGTCGCCAACTTGAACACTGCTATTGCGGCTGCAGCAGCAGGCAGTTCACCCACGTTCACAGCGGCCGCCTTCGCCGTGGGCACCGAGCCCCAAGGGACCGTCGGCGTCACGAATGCCGACGTTAACAACCTCAATTTCTCGGCCACCGACGGTGATTCCCTCACGATCGCCACGACTGATACCGGCACGCTAGGGTCCCTGAATGCTTCGGTGGGTGCCACCAGCAGCAATACTGTATTCATCAGTGACAGCAGCACTACCGATAGTGCGGCGAACACCCAGATCAACACCACCATTAACGCCCTTAGTGCGACTACATTGGGCCTTAGTAATGCCGGCGTGAATCTGAACTTGAGCTCTGCGAACGCCTCACAGACAGCGCTGACGGCAATCAATTCCGCCATCACCAGTGTCTCCGCACAACGCGGCACCATCGGTGCTTCTGTCAACCGGCTCAACGCGGCAACCACCGTTATGAGCGACCAGGTCACGAACCTGCAAAGCGCAGTCAACAGTCTGCAGAATGCCGACATCGGCACCACGGTGGCCAACATGACCCAGTACAACGTTCTGGAGTCGACCGGTATGGCGGCTCTGCAACAGGCAAACCAGGCCCAGCAGGCAGTGTTGAAACTGGTCCAGTAAGCTAACCCGGCAACGCAACACGGGAGGTGGAACTGCAAGGTTCCACCTCTGCTCGATCCTCCAACGGTCGATGTCTTGCTTTGTCCTCGACTAATTCTGTAGCTTGAAGGTTCCCCGCGTCCCGCGATCCCGCGGATTCAGGGGCCGGTGTGTCCGCGATAACCCTTCGCCGGGAAACTAGGTAATAGTCATGAGTTCGGTCTCCGCAGTCAATACGCTACTGAATGGAACCACCACCAACACTCCTGAGATCAATATCAGTTCCATCCTGGCTGCCACCAGCGGCAACACGGCCGCCATCGACGTCACCGCTGCGGTCGCGGCGGCTATCTATGCGGATCGCGCCCCGGAGCGTGTATGGCAGGCTGATCAGACCACACTCACAAGCCAGACGACTGCTCTGACCGCAATCCAGACAGCGACCACGGCGGTCACAACGGATCTGGCATCGCTGAATAGCCTGACCGGACCTTTGGCGGCACGAACGGTCGCTTCCTCCAGTAGTGACGTCACCGCAACCGCGGCTACCGGCACCGCCGCCGGCGACCACGTGGTTGTGGTCAATAGTCTCGCGGCTACAGGAGCGTGGTATTCAGACCTCGAGACCAGTCCGACTGCGACTCTGCCGTCTTCCTCCATAACGCTAACCACCACGGCTGGCCATTCCGCAACCATCGCGACGGGTAGTGGAACTGCGGGCGATACGCTGAACGATCTCTCCAATGCCATCAACGGAGACGATCTCGGCGTTACCGCTTCTGTAGTGAGTGACTCGACCGGCTCCCGGCTTGCGATTATCGCCAACACCTCCGGGACTGCGGCCGATTTCTCGATATCCGAGCCCTACACCTCGTGGACGGGTCCCCAGATACCCGCGGGCGAAACGCTGGCCGCCAACAGCATCACCATGACCAGCGCCACCACTCCCGCAACCACTGCAACCATCGCCACCACTTCCGGCGAAACCTACACCCAACTAGCTGCCGCAATCAACGCCGTCACACCTGGTCTTGGCGTTACCGCAACCTCAACCACCGATTCCAGCGGCGACCAAAACCTGACGATTACCAGCAACGACGGCACGACGCCCTTCACCATCAACGAGCCCAGTGCGGACGATTCAACCTTTGCATTTACCCAGGCCACCGCGGGCGCCAATGCCAGCCTGACCGTCGACGGCGTCCCCATCAGTAGTGCGAGCAACACGGTCACCGGCGCCATCAGTGGAGTTACCTTGAATCTATTGGGTGCGGCTCCCGGCGTCCCGGTAGATCTAACGGTAGCCTCCGATGCTTCACAAGTTTCGACCGCGATTAACCAGTTTGTCACCGATTACAACACAGCCCTAGGACTGGTGAATACACAGTTCACCATCGGTAGCTCGGGGACAGAGGGTGTGCTTGCCTCCGATACCACCGTCCTCAATCTGCAGAGCACCCTGGAGCAGGCGCTCAACTATACGGCTACGCCCGCGACCGGAACCACGACCACTGTGTCAAGCCTCAACGACCTGGGCATCACCCAGAACACGGACGGCACACTGAGCGTCGATTCCACTACCCTGGATAACGCCCTCATCAATAATCCCGGCGATGTGCAGAATTTTTTTGAGGGCACGGCATTAAACGGCTTTGCCAATTCGATGACCAACGCGTTGGCTACTTATACCGATCCCGCCAACGGCGCCTTTACCGTGGACCTGGCCGGCATTAGCGCCACCAACGCAAGTCTTACATCCCAAATCAACAGTTTTGAGGCAAATTACATCGCCAATCAGCAAACGGTTCTTACTGCCGAGTTCAGCTCAGCTGAGGTCGCGTTGCAGCAACTGCCGGCGGAGATGGCGGATATACAGGCAGAACTGGGTAATACCGGTAACAACAATTCATCTGGGTAATACCGGGAGCAGGAACTCATGAAGCTAAGTGAAACAGAACTGTCTTATCGCAGATCGGCAATCGAGGGCGCGAGCCCCATCGGTCTGATGATCGCACTTTTCGACACATTGGTTGGCGATCTGCGCCGGGCCGCTTTCGCTTTGCGCAAGAACGACATCGAGATGCGGTGCAGAGAGTTGAACCACGCTACGCTGGTGCTCGGCCAACTGAACGAATGGATCGATCCGGAGAACGGCGGAGAGTCTGCCCGGAATCTATCCAGATTTTATGCATATTTGCGAGCAAAGATGATGGAGGCGGCGGTAACCCAGTCAGCCAAACTGCTCGAGAACCAGATAGACATGATCCTGCATGTAAGAAGCGCCTGGCAGAAGCTTGATGCTGGACCGATGGAGATGCCGGCAAAGCCAGCCGAAGATCCGGCCCCGCAACTGAGTGCGCCTTCTACCCCCGCATCCGAGGCAAAGGTCGAAAGAATTCCATTTTCGCAATCCGGCTGATCTCAAGAACAGGCTGCCGGCGTGTCTCCGTCCCGTCGTATCCGTCCTCTCGCCAGGGGCACTTTGAAGTGCGTCTGGGTTCCCGCGCTCCTCAGGTATCTAAGCGAGTAATTGATGAAGGCACTGGTGGTAGACAGCTCGAACACGATGAGGTCGGTCCTGCATCGCATACTTTCCATGCGCGGCTTCGAAGTAGCCGAAGCAGCTAATTGTCAACAGGCTATGCAGGTTCTACGCAGTATGGGCACAGCCGATCTTGTGTTAGTAGATTGGATTCCGCACCAGGGGGACAGCCTGGAGTTCGTCGCTCGTTTGCGCCACGAGTCGATGGAAGAAGCCAGGATCGTTATGCTAGTGGCGACGGAGCCAGATACGCGTGAGCGTACGGAGCGCTCATCGCTGGAGCCGATGATTACTTGATGAAACCTTTTACCTCCCTGCAAATTGATGAAAAGCTGGCACGGGTTGGGCTCACCTGGCGGCTGTAAGCGCATGGCCGGATGTCGCTCGACCCCGAAAAACCTCCGCGTCCCTGACCAATTTCGCAACGCGTTGATCCAGCGTATGCCCCTTGACTACCTCCTCCCAGCCGGCCTGCGCAATCTCTTCACGCTCCTCGGGGTGGTTGAGATAGTAATTCAAAACATCCGCAAGTTCTCCGGGCTTATTCTGATCGTAGTAAACCAAATGCTTGCCATCTTCGAACTGCGTCATGTTCTGCAGAGCTGAGAGGTGATCGATGAATGGCGTAACCACCATAGTGCGGCACGCGATCACTTCTGACACCTTGGTGACCAAAAGTCTGGAATAGGCCGGCATATTTACGAATATCTTGGCTGAGTTATAGGCCGCCGCTAACATCTGAAAGGATTTGATAGGGTCGTTGTCGTGGACGGGCGGCATCAGAGAGATCGGGAAGGTGATGCTGCGGGCGTACTCCATACGCTTGGGATAGAGCGTTCCGAGGAAGGCGGCTTGGAAACGTTTCTCAACCGAGGCCATAGGAAAGAACAGCGACGTATCCGCCCCGAAAGGCAGCCATTCGCCGCAAAACTCCTGAGCGTCCTGTGCGGCGGGAAAATAGTGTAGATCGGCAATGTCGCGACACCGGGAAAAATCGAACGAACGGTCATCCCGGTGAGCCGATTCCGCGTACCATGCTATCTTCGGCATTGTCATCTCGACCCAAGCGCCGCTATAGCGCTGCATCAATATCTGGTCGTACCATTCAGGGGCGCCAAGGATGATGAGGTCCACCCTTTTCAAAACCTCAAGGGGGACATTCGTGGTTGACGGATGCCCGCAATTCAGGACTTCGTAGCCCTGCCTCGCCAGCGACATCACGATGCCTTCGGCACAGCACCATGCCGACCCCACATGCGCGGTATTATGAAACACAGCGACTCTGTGAATGCCCATCAACGCTGCTCCTTTCCTGTCCAAGATGAGCAGCGGCCAGATGGCAGAGTGGATCAAAGTTAGACGCGCTGCAGTATCTCGTCTGCTCACCACCTACTGCGCCTTCTTTTACCTGGCTTGCTTCTGGCTCTGGCTTCAAGAGGCATTTCCGAAACATGCGCCAAGCGTGTTCAACAGATCGTTAGACCTGTAGCATCTTGCTGCAGGAGGGTCGTGTGTGAAACCGGAACACTGGCCTTCACGGCAATGATCTCCATGCAAGCTATATACCGCAGACTCACTGCGTAGCTCATCGGAACAAACCCGCACTGCTGCAACAGCCACATCATCGACTTTCGCGAGAAGTTGTGGTGATGCTCGATCTCGCCCCAATAGAAGTTTGTTTTCTTCCGGTCCATTTCACGCCATCCGCTGCTCTCACGATTTGGACATGAGACGAAAAGCACGCCATTCTCTACCAGCATCTCGTTGGCTCGCAGCAGCACGGCTACTGGGTGCGATGTGTGTTCCAGCAAATCGGCCATGGAGATGACATGGATGGGGCTGTCGGACTGCACGCTGAATAGAGCGGCGCAGTGTGCCTTATAGCCTCTCTCGAGAATGCGCCGAACCGCCTCTTCCCGCAGATCGATCCCCGTAGCGTCGAACCCGTACTCCTCCGCGGTAAAGACCAGTCCCCCTGAACCGCAGCCCACATCGATCCAGCTCAGCTCCATGTCGAAGGGCTTCGCATGTTCTGGCATTACGTCGAGCACACGCTGTACGACAGGAGCCCACAGCGCGCGCTGTCTCTCGACATCGCCCCCAGCTAATTGACTAGCGTTGGCATTGAGAAATAGTTCAGCCAATCCGGCACTGGTGAAGAACTTGTCGGTGAAGACATGTTCACATTGTTTACAACGTACCCACGTCATGGTGTCCGGCAAGGGAGGATGCCATAGCGGGTGCATGGTAGCGGTGGCAACGGAAATAATGTCGACCTTCGAATTCCCGCAGATGGGACAGCAAGGGTAAGGCGTTTGAAGGTCGAGTCGATTTTGCGTCAAGAAATAGCCCTTTCTCTGCGAAAACAGATCCTTGCACTCGGCATTTGAAGCAGCCATATCCGTCATACCTGGCGATGCAAATGGCCTGCAGGTCGAATTATCGAAATTAATCGTTCCAGGATTAAGTCTGGATTAGAGAACCTGACCACCCGCAGCTGCACGTGCACGTTGAAGGCCAACTGAAAACTAGCCGTCGGCACTCCCGGCGATCGGCGTTTCTACACGGATAGGGTCGAACGTCGCGCAATAAGCATGTCCACGACCCACGTCGTGCATGTGGCGTCGCCTGTGTCATCCCGTCACGCGTTTCAGTTGGCCATCAACGTGCCATTTAATTTGTGAGCGACCCGCTTTCTTAATCGCAGCTTAATCTCGAGGACAGGCGCCGCAAAGCGGATGACGTGAACTCAATCCTTTTGTGAAGGGTGGAGGTATAGCAACAGCCATTCCCAAGGAAGCTTCACCTCATCTGGATCGAAGATGCGAGTCAAAGTGATGGGACTCCATCCCGATCGCGCAGTTAAGGACTGTTCTCAAGGGGAAAAGCCAACCCGAAGAAGATGCACGTGAAATCTAAACATAACGGTGATTTTCGCTCTGCAAAGCGATCCTTGAAACAACGGAACAATCTTGCTTCTCCAGCTGTGGATCGCCTGCTGAAAGAAGCCATGGCACACCACTGTCTCGGTCAATTACCTCAGGCAGAAACCCTCTATCGCCAAATACTTCAACTTTCTCCTAACCATCGGCACGCATTGCACTTGCTCGGCGTCACGGCACATCAGGCCGGAAGATATACGAAGGCGCTGGAACTGATCGACAGGGCCATCCTTCTCCGGCCGGACTTCGCCGAAGCCTATGCCGATCGTGGCAATGCATTGGAGCGGCTGGGGCAATATGAGGCGGCCGTGGAGAGCTTTGATAAAGCCATCCTCCTCAAACCGGATTTTGCCGAGGCCTACAATAACCGGGGGAGTGCACTCCATAGACTCCTGCAATACCCGGCGGCGCTGGAAAGCTTCGACAAGGCCATTCAGCTGAAGCCGTGCTTTGCGCAGGCTTACAACAACCGAGGCACTGCTCTCCATGTGCTGCAGCAATGCCCGGCAGCCGTGGAGAGTTTCGACAAAGCTATCCAGCTTAAGCCAGACTTTGCCGAAGCTTATAACAACCGAGGCAATGCTCTTCGACATCTTCACCACTACCAGGGAGCGTTGGAGAGCTTCGACAAGGCGATCCAGCTCCAACCCGAGTCTGCCGAAAGCTATAACAATCGCGGCAAGGCACTCAGTGGACTCCAGCAACGCCCGGCAGCTGTGGAGAGTTTCGATAAGGCTATCCAGCTTAAGCCAACCTTTGTCGAAGCTTATAACAACCGAGGTAACACCCTTTATGATCTCCAGCAACACCAGGCGGCCCTGGAGGCCTTCGACAAGGCCATCCAACTCAAGCCGGAGTTTGCGGAAGCCTATAACAATCGAGGCAATGCACTTCAAGGACTCCAGCAATGCCAGGCAGCCCTTGAAAGCTTCGACAGGGCCATTCAACTCAAGCCGCAGTTTGCCAAAGCTTATAACAACCGAGGCAACACCCTCTATGATCTCCATCAATACCAGGCGGCCCTGGAGAGCTTCGACAAGGCCATCCAACTCGAGCCGGATTTTGCCGAAGTGTACTACAACCGAGGCAATGCTCTCCGCTACCTTCATCAATACCAGGCAGCCGTGGAGAGCTTCGACAGCGCCATCCAGCTCAAGCCGGGTTTTGCGGAAGCCTACAACAACCGCGGGAATGCTCTCCGATCTCTTCGACAAAATCAGGCAGCCCTGGAGAGCTTCGAGAAAGCGATCCAACTCAAGCCGGAGTTTGCGGATGCCTACAACAACGGTGGCATTACACTCATAGAATTCCAGCAATACCAGGCAGCTCTCGGAAGCTTCGACAAGGTTATCCAACTCAAACCGGAGCTTCCGGAAGGCTACATCAACCGAGGCAATGCACTCCAAGGACTCCGGCAATTCGAGTCAGCTCGGGAGAGCTTTGACAGGGCCGTCCTCCTCCGGCCGAATTACGAATATCTACGCGGGACACAGCTGCAAATGAAGCAGGTTCTTTGCAACTGGGATGGTATCGATCGTCAGCGCCGGGGTCTGGAGGCAGACGTCGATAGGAATCAGAGAGTTGTCACTCCATTCGTCTTTCTCACCTTAAGCGATTCCCCGGCACTGCAAAAAAAGGCAGGGGAGATCTATATGCGTGACAAGTATCTTCCCGATTCCCCGGTTACATTGATTCCCCGCCGACCCAGGCACAGCAGGATTCGCATTGGGTATTTCTCTACGGACTATTACAATCACGCAACCTCTTATTTAATGGCGGAATTATTTGAGCGCCACGACAGGAGCCAGTTTGAGATCCTGGGCTTCTCCTTTGGCCCGGACATCAAAGATGAAATGAGCGAAAGGGTGTCCTTAGCTATGGATCGGTTTATAGATGTGCGAGCGGTGTCGGACGAGGGGGTGGCGCAACTCAGCAGGCAACTGGAGGTGGATATTGCAGTGGACCTGAAGGGTTTCACCAAGGACTGTCGCTCAGGTATCTTTGCCCAGCGCGCTGCTCCCATTCAGGTGAACTACCTTGGTTTTCCCGCCACGACAGGCGCACCATACATGGACTATTTAATTGCCGACCATGCGCTGATCCCGGAAGCTAACCAACGGCATTATTCGGAAAAGATCGTTTACCTGCCGGACAGTTATCAAGTCAACGATTCCAAGCGCCTCATATCCACAAGGCGTTACACGCGCGCCGGGGAGGGATTGCCGGAGCGTGGCTTCGTTTACTGCTGTTTCAACAACAATTACAAAATAACCCCGGATGTCTTCGACATTTGGATGTCGATACTCCTACAGGTCGAAGGCAGTGTACTTTGGCTGCTGGAGACAAATCCCTGGGCGGTCGACAATTTGCGCCATGAGGCGGTGCGGCGCGGCATCTCTCCGGAGCGGCTGATTTTTGCCCAAGGGCTGCCCCTGTCCGAGCATCTCGCACGGCACAGTTTGGCGGATCTGTTTCTGGACACGTTTCCCTGCAATGCCCACACCACGGCGAGCGATGCGTTATGGGCCGGTCTGCCCGTATTGACCCGCACCGGGGAGACTTTTGCCAGCCGAGTGGCAGCCAGCCTGCTGGGCGCCATCGATTTGCCCGAGCTGGTCACGACAACGGAGGCGAACTATGAGAAGCTGGCGCTAGCGCTTGCCTTCGATGTTGAACGATACCAGGAGATCAGGAAGAGGTTGCAGCGCAACCGGGCTAGCGCACCGTTGTTCGATGTTCCCGGATTTACCCGCTATCTGGAGGCTGCCTACAGTGCAATGTACGAGAGGTACCAGACGGACCTGCTTCCGGATCATATCCACATTACTAGACACCCGGCTTAGGCTGGTTTTCCTAGCCCGGGCCAAGGCCTGTAACGCAAAGCAACAGCTGTGAGACAAATTACATTGCCACCAGCAATCTCGATCAAGCACAGTAATTGTGATACTACGGCTGCCTGACTACTACATTCGCAGGTCATCAATCCCCTATGTGGGGCATATCGTTTGTTGATACAAAACACACTCTTGCCGATAGTAAGCCTATAAGAATGATGTAGATGTTGGCTCCGAACTCAAAGTTGAGACCGTGAGTGAAGGAGCCGGCTTGCTAGTGCATGAGGAGAGCACCAATGGTCGCCCGCAACGTTTGCCTGTTTTCCCGAAATGACTTTATCTCCACCGCTGCGGGCCCTCGGTCATGCATGCCCATTATGGCCAGCGGCGGTGAGAGCCAGGGCGCCTGCATCGCTGCGGAAGTCCGGAAGGACGCTCAACGTGGATAAGAGCACATTGGGTGGAATTGGGCTCGCGGTCGCGGGAATCTCCGTCGGTTTATACCTCGACGGCGGTAGAGTCGGGCAACTGTTGCAGCCCACCGCAGCCCTGATTGTCTTCGGAGGCACGTTTGGCGCGGTGATGGTACAGTTTCCATTTTCGGTTGTGAAGCAGGCGGTGGCGCAATTGAAGACGGTCTTCATGGGCAGGAAAGATCCTGCCGCTCAGCTGATCGAAGACTTGACCAGCTACGCCACGAGGGCCCGCCGAAATGGTCTGATGTCTCTTGATGCAGAACTCGAGTTGATCCAGGATCCATTCCTGAAAAAAGCCATGACACTTGCTGTAGACGGTACCCATTCCCCCGAGTTGCGGCAGAGAATGGAGTTCGAGATGGACAGTGAGGCCGACAGGGAGGATTTGATCCCAAAGGTCTTTGAAGCTGCAGGCGGCTTTGCCCCTACCATCGGCATTATTGGCGCCGTTATCGGTCTCATTCAGGTCATGCAGCGGTTAGAGAATATTAACGAGGTGGGAAAGGGAATCGCGGTCGCATTTGTGGCAACTATCTATGGAGTGGGTTCAGCGAACATTTTCTTTCTTCCTTGCGCCGGAAGGATCAAGATCTTGATGCGCAGAAACCAGGTGCTGCGCGAATTAATACTCGACGGCGTGATTTCCATCGTAGACAAGATCAACCCGAGGGTTTTCGAAGCGAAGTTTTCCATCTACCTGGGCGCCCCTGCCGCAGCAGCAAGAGTAGCGCACCTGGTGGCCAAGTGAGAGACCGCAGAAGACGTGAGGAACATGCGAATCACGAACGCTGGCTGGTGTCCTATGCGGATTTCATGACCCTTCTGTTCGCTCTTTTTGTAGTCCTCTTTGCTTCCTCTCATCACGACAAGAAGACCATCCAGAGTGTATCCAAGGCTGTCAAGAATGGGTTTCAGGAGATGGGAGCTTTTTCCAGCAGCGATAGCGCGGCTGATAATTCGCGAGTGTCGGGTCCAACCAGTACCGGCGAAGCGAGGCCGAGCACGGTACCGGCTAACGCGGGCATTGACATGATCGAATTGCAAAGGAAGCTCCACAAGGCGCTGGGCAAAGAGATCGAACGCCAGGAGGTTGTTTTGCGCATGACCCCTGAGGGTTTCGTAATCAGCCTTCACGAACTGGGATTCTTTGACAGCGGGGAAGCAAAGCTCATGCCTGGAGCGGGAGATAAAATCAAGCGGATTGCGGAGGTGCTGATGCAATATGGCCTTGATATGCGCGTGGAAGGGCATACCGATGATGTACCGATCCACAACGCGATGTTCGCTTCGAACTGGGACCTGTCCACCGCGCGCGCGATGGCGGTGGCGATGATGTTGCTCAACGAATCCGGTGTCGATCCCCAGCGCATATCGATTGCAGGCTACGCACAGTATCATCCAGCTGCCAGCAACGACACTCCGGAGGGTCGCAGAGCGAACCGTCGAGTGGATATTGTAGTTGTCTCGACCGCCACTCCTGCTGCCGCGAACGCCCCCGGCCTCCCAGTTGGGGCGCCCCAACCTGGGGACCAACCAAAATAACCTCCATGTGAACCTTTAAGCGTTCACGATATTGAGTGGCTGAGGGCAAACCCATAATATTTCTTCAGACTCTTTTGCGGGATGAGCAAGCTTAAGCCTGGTGCAAACTACTTCCTGCCTTTAACAGGGCTTCGAAGTAGTAAGAGGTGCTGTCCTGTACAAATGCGTCAGGATGGATCAAACCCTGGGCGTCGCCTCCGTGCTCATGATATCTGCAGAGTTCCAACGCCCTCCCCAGGCCCTTCGGCGAGCCCAGCAACGCCTCCTGTATTCGGGAGTCGATTGAAATAAGCTCCACCAGCTGTTTCATGGGAATATTCAACATCCGATCCATCATGGAGAGCATGCCCAGCATATACAGTTCGGCACGGTCCTCACGCAACATGGGAGCGAGAGACTCACAAAAACAGGCTCGCTCGATGGCTTGTTGCGTATCCCCGTCGGCCGCCGAGCGGGCCAATTTACTGGCGAGTACCACCGCCACCAGCCTGCGAAAGGCATCTTCGCCCACAGCGTGCAAGGCTGCCTGAATTGTTGATATCCGGTGTCGAAATCCGTACGCGGCGGAATTGGCAACCCGAAGCAGCCGGTAGCAGAGGGACGGCTCCATCAAGAGGAGACGTTCAACTTTCCTATCATCCATCGGAGACTTAGCCAGTGTGGCGAGCAGTTGCAGGTAGATGGACTGAATGGGAGAGATTGGCGCCTCGGCGATAATCTCCGGTCGAGAATGGAAGTAACCTTGAAAGAGAGTGTTACCTTCCCCTTGCGCTGTCCGCACATCCGCCAGCGTCTCGACTTTTTCTGCGACAAAGGTTGTCTTCCGGTTGCGAAACACCCTGTATATTTCCTGCCTGCTGGCAGGGCTGGAGGTGCGAAAGTCCACCTTAACGTAGTCTGCCATCTCGACTAGCTCACCTTTGCTATCGTGTGGAGAAAAGTCATCCAGGGCGAGACGAAAACCACAACGTTTGAGTTCTCTGCACGCCCGCACAAGCTCGGTGTCAACAGTAACGTCCTCCAGGATTTCCAGAACGAAGGTTCGGCTTGGCAGCAACTTCAAGCTCATGCTGACCAACGCACTCCGCGTACAGTTAATGAAAAGTTTCTTGGATGAGCAGCAGGCGATCATCGATAAGCAGCTGTCGATTGTCTGGTTTGTGGCATCCTCAGCATTCCCGGAGAATGCATTAACCCTGCCGGCGCGAAACAGCAATTCGTACCCATAAAGGTCCATCTTCTGGTCCAGGATGGCCTGTCTGCCGAGGAACCGGGTTTGTTGGGGTGATGGTGGAACCATTGAAAATCTAACCTGGTCTTTACTCGTATACCTGCTACCGCAGCCCCGGGTGATCTATGCTATCCATGGAGCCCTTGCAAAGTATTTCCCGCTGCGATCAGGGCCTTAAAATAGTACGTCGAGCTGTCAGCCGCCAATTCATCGGGGTGCGGCAACCCCTGGGAATCCCCTCCATGCTCTTCGTATTCGCAGAGCGCTAATGCCCTGCCCATCCCTTTCGCAGACCCGAGCAGTGCTTCCTGGATTCGAGAGTCAACAGAGATGAGGTCCACCAGTTGCTTCATGGGGATATTCAACATCCGATCCATCATGGAGAGCATGCCGAGCATATACAGCTCCGCCGCGTTCTCATGGAGTATGGGGGCTAGAGACTCGCAAAGGAAGGCTCTCTCCAATGCCTGTTCCGCGTCCCGGTCCACTGCCGAGGCAGACAAGTTACTAGCGAGAACGACTGTGACCAGCTTCCGAAAGGCATCTTCACCCACTGTGTTCAGAGCCTCCTGAATGGTTGATATCCGATGGCAAAGCCCGTAGACAGCGGAATTAGCAAGCCGAAGCAGTCGGTAGATAAGGGATGGCTCCATCAGTAAGAGGCGTTCGACCTCCCTCGTATCCATGGGGGTGTAAGCCAGGGCTGCAAAAAGCTGGAGATAAACGGCCTTGCCGGCAGGGATTTGCGTTTCTGCAATAATCTCCGGTCGAGCGTGGTAATAACCTTGAAAGAGCGTGTTGCCTTCCGCTTGTGCGGCTCGGACCTCAGCCAGTGTTTCAACTTTCTCCGCCAGGAAGACAGTCTTTCTGCCAAACTTCCTGTATATCTTCTGTCTCTCGGCGGCATCAGAAGCACGAAAGTCCACCTTAACGTAATCTGCGATCGCCACTAACTCATCTTTGTCTTCGTAGGGAGAGAAGTCATCCAGAGCCAGGCGAAAACCAGCCTGCTTGAGCCGTTTGCATGCCCTGACAAGTTCTGCATCAGCAGCTACAGTTTCCAGAATCTCCAGAACCACCGTTCGGCTTGGCAGCAGCATTACGTTCATGTTGACCAGCGCATTGCGCGTACAGTTGACAAAAAGATTTCTGCTGGAAGAGCAGGCAATCATCGATAGGCAGCTGTCGATGATCTGATTGGTGGCGTCTTCAATATCTCCGCTGAACGTATTTTCCGTTCCAGAACGAAACAGCAGCTCGTATCCATAGAGGCCCATCTTCTCGTCGAAGATCGCCTGTCTGCCGATAAACCTCTGTTTGCCTGGTGTTGCTACGGACATAAGAAGTCTAACCAGATAATCTGTGCTTCTGGTGCAAATCCCAATTAAGCATTTACCGTCTTAACGGGTGCGAACTGAGAAAAGATAGTAAACTTACCACCCTGGTAGCCATCCACTAAGACATTGAAGTAGCTCCTGTGGTCGGGCTTTTTGAAAAGCTTTCCCGCGGCGCCATCGATCAGGGCTGGATCCGTCACCATCTTTGTAAACACCGCCCGGCCTTCGGTGGTAACCACGGTTGAGGCAATGTTCAGCACTTCGTAAATTGCGTCGCGCAGAAGTTCTTCAATGGGGTTTGCCGCGAGGTGCTCTTTAACCGCGGAATCAGGCAAACCCACCAGCACTCCGGCGAGCGAGCCGAGCAGCGGGAGATCGGCCTTGACGACGATCGCCGTCTCATGGGGAAGGACGTTGTAAATGCCATATATCTGCTTGATCTTCGTCTCCGGCGCGACGGTTGCTTGGGCGAAGGTCACCTTGCGGCCGATCAATTGCGTAAGAAGTTGCGATAGAGCGAAGGGCGTCGCCTCTGCCATGGCTCAGCCCTTGCCCAAAATGGGAGTCAGGGCCGCTTGCACGTCTTCCGGGCTGAATGGCTTGGTGATCAGGAAACTGGCTCCCGAATCCATGGCAAGCTGTTTGATGGCAGCCGATGCTTCTGAGGTGATGAAGCCAAAAGGTACCTTGTTAGCCGATGCCCTCACCTGCACCAGGAATTCGATCCCCGACATTTCCGGCATGTTCCAGTCGGAAAGAATCAGCTTCGGTTGTTCTGCGCGAAGCTTCTCCAAACCCTGGGCGCCATTTTCTGCTTCGCCTACCGTAAGCCCGCGAAAACCAGCCTGCCGTATTGCCCGCTGTACGATCCCGCGCATCGTCTTGCTATCGTCTACTAGAAGAATATCCATGTTACCGCCTAACCTCGTGGAATAACTCGTTGTCTAGGTCTCCTATCGGCACATTCCACAGAATCTGTCAGGGGTGAACCCTCACATAAAATGGAGGACCCTGACGTTCGGTGAATATCAGCACAGCGGCTTGCTCTCCATGAATCTTCCTGGCGCCACAGCGAGCAGCGTGACCCAGAATGGGCCATCGGCGCACTCAAAGGCAAGCCTATCCTGAATCTTGGATCCGCAAACCCGCAGCCCGTAGTCGCTCCCATCCGTGACCGATGGCATCGACAGGCTCAGTCCTGTCGCCACTGCACTCTTCATATTTCCGCCGATCATGTTGGCCAGTTCACCCAGCACGTCGCGTACGTCGTCGTTGACGCTTTCGGGCGGATCCATGGAAAGAAACCGGCCGGCAAATTGGCATGCCTGCCGTCGGTCGCACTCGAACAACAACGCTCCGTTCCAATCGCCCGAGATGTGAACAGCAGATGTCAACTGGTCATGCGACGGAGCCCAGGGTGTCCTGCTGGGCGATACTTCGAGGTCCATCATGGTGAGGAATACCGACTCAACAGTCTGCGCCACCATCTCTGCATTTACCTTAGTTAGCACGGCTTTCCTTTCATCGGGCGACGTAAACCGTCACGTTCCCCACTGCCTGTCGGTCAAACCGCTCCTCCAGGCTGAAGGCCGTCTCGGCCCCACCCAGCAGCAGCCAACCGCCGCGAAACAACGTGCTGTGGAGTTCTTTCATGATGTTCCGCTTGGTTTCGTTGTCGAAATAGATCATGACGTTACGGCAGAACACCAAATCGAAAGGTCCCAGAGTGCGCATGCTTTTGCGCAGGTCAATCGTCTCAAACCGAACCATCTTTCGCACCTGCCTCACTTAATTGCCAGTCCAGTCCAGTGCGGCGAAAATACTTGACCAGCAGCGCCGCCGGCAGTCCCCGGTTTACTTCGATCTGCTGGTAAATGCCGGAGCCGGGCGCGTTCCACTACTTTCTCGGAAAAGTCGGTCCCCAGGATTTGAATGTTCCAATCCTGCGAATCCGTTCTCCAGCAGCAGCATGGCAAGGGTGTAAGCTTCCTGCCCGGTGGAGGACGCGGCCGACCAGAAGCGCAGGTTCTTGGTGTCTCGCCCGCTCTTCCTTCAGTCTGGGCAGCAACACCGTCCGTATCGCCTCATATTGGGCAGGATCGCGGAAAAAGTAGGTTTCGTTGGTGGTCATGGCCTCGACGACCTGGTGGTCGAGCCCGACATCGCGCTTGGTGCGCAGCAGTGCACACAAATCGTTGATGGAACCGAGGCCGTGTTGCTTGACGATGGGCGCGAGGCGGCTTTCAAACAGGTAATGCTTGTTATCTTCAAGCACGATGCCCACCTGGGAATGGACATGCTCCTGAAGGAAGCGATAGTTCTCGGGCAGGATCTCGATGATGGTCGTGTGGCTCCCCATGGTCTCTTGCTTAATTTCTCCCCGTAATGCCCAGGATCTCCGGCACAATTTCATCGAGCGGAAGCACGCGGTCGGCGAGGCCGGCGTTGGCCACCGCGCCCGGCATACCCCAAACCACACTCGACGCCTCATCCTGTACCAGGACCCTGGCCCCGCGTGCCTTCAGAATCTCTACCCCACGCAAACCATCCTGCCCCATGCCGGTCAGAACGACAGCCAGCACTGCGCCGCCATACAACTCCGCGACCGAAGCGAACAGCGCGTCGACCGCCGGACGGCAGGAGTTCTGTTGCGGTGACTGATCCAGACAGACCCGCACTCCGCCCGCCCTGGAGGCTACCTTCATATGAAAATCTCCCGGCGCAATCAGAATCTTTCCCACTTCCACCGCCTCGCCCTGGCTGGCTTCCTCCACCTTCAGCTGGCAGGCTGGCGTTCAGCCGCTCGGCAAGCAACCGGGTGAAGAGAGGCGGCATATGCTGCACCAGCAGAATCGGCAATGGAAAGCTGGCAGGGAACGAGGGCAGGATCTCGCCCAGCGCCGTAGGCCCACCAGTGGAAACTCCGATCACCAGCACTTTGGGCCGCAACTTCAAAGCCTGCACGACTGGCGCGGCCGCCCGGGCTGGCGGCGCCGCGGCGGCGCATGTCGGACCGGCTCTGGCTGCGGCCACGCTTGTGCGGGCAAGCGAAAGAACTGCTTGATCTTCGGGATCATCTCTTCCCGAAGACGGGCCAGGGAGCGGTCGAGCGACCCTTCGTTCGAGACCTTGGCCACATAGTCGTCGGCCCCCAGGGTCAAGGCCTCCAGGGTTATCGCCGCGCCCCGCTCGGTGAGCGTGCTGAACATGATGACCCGCAGCTGCGGATACTCGCTGTCGAACGCGGCGCAACATTTCCAGCCCGTTCATGTCGGGCATCTCGATGTCCAACGTGATGACGTCAGGATTAAACTGCGGGATCCGTTGCAGTCCGATAGCGCCGTTCGAGGCGGTTCCTACTACCTCAATCATTGGATCCTGCTCCAGCGCTTGCGTGACCAGCCGGCGGATGACCACTGAGTCGTCCACCACCATCACACGAATCCGTTCCCCTGGCTGAAGCAAACGCCGGTTCACTGCGAGCCATATCTACTCGCTCGCCACGGGAAGAATCCCAACCAACTCAAGCTTTTCCCTGAGGATGTCTTTTGTAAAAGGCTTCATGACGTATTCGTTGGCCCCCGCCTCCAGGGCAGATACCATGTGGTCCAGCTCGGTTTCGGTAGTGACCATAATGATTTTCAGCGAAGCAAGTCGGGGTCCTGGCGCAGCTGCTTGAGCAGTTCCAGACCATTCATCTCCGGCATGTTCCAATCCGCCAAAACCAAATTGACGGTGGCCTTCTCGGATTCCATCACTTTCAGTGCCTCTATTCCGTTGCCCGCCTCGCAAACCTCATACCCAAGTTCCCTCAATATCCTGCCCAGAATGATTCGAATTGTCTTGGAATCATCCACGACGAGTGCTTTGCTCATCATTCATTCCCTTCATTCCTTGAGGTCGACCCGGCGGCCCTAACCGTGCTCCAACCCGCTGACTGGCGTCAGAACGTGAACTTCGATACCGACGCCTGCAGCCGGGCCGCCATCTCACTCAACTCCAAGGAGGCCGTCTTGGTATCGTTGGCTCCCTGGGTGGTATTCTTCGCCGCCGTAGCTACGCCGCTGATGTTCTTGGCGATATCGTTGACGCCCTGGGCAGCTTCGTTCACGCTGCGGCCGATCTCATTGGTGGTCGCCGTTTGTTCTTCCACCGCCGAAGCGATGCTGTTGGAGATGTCGTTGATCTGGTTAATGATGGTGCTGATCTCCTCGATGGCCGTTACCGCTCCCTTGGTGACCCCCTGGATGGCTTCGATCTTCTGGCTGATCTCCTCCGTCGCCTTGGCCGTCTGCTTGGCCAGTTCCTTCACCTCATTGGCCACCACGGCAAAACCTTTGCCGGCTTCTCCGGCGCGCGCGGCCTCGATGGTTGCATTCAGCGCCAGCAGGTTGGTCTGTTGCGCGATCGAAGTAATTACCTTGATCACGTTGCCGATTTCCCGGCTGGATTCACCCAGCTTCTTCATGGTGTCGTTGGTCGTATGCGCCACGCTGACCGCGTTCTTCGCCACCCGCGCCGAGTCGTTAGCGTTCTTCGAAATCTCGCGGATCGAAGCCTGCATCTCTTCGGAGGCCGAAGCGACCGAGGCGACGTTCTTTGAGACCTCCTCACTGGCCGCCGACACCACGTTGGCCTGGACCGCGGTCTCCTCCGCGTTGCCCGCCATCTGCTGGCTCACCGCCGTCAGTTCTTCGGAAGAAGATGCCAGCGTGCTGGCGTTTTCAGCCGTAGCCTTGAGCGGCTCAACGATGGTGTCCAGCGTCTGGTTGATGCCCTCGATGATCTTGCGGTAGGCTCCCTGTTGCTTGCCGGCGTCTGAGCGCACACCCAGCCGTCCCTCGGCGGCCGCTTTGGCAAGCATCGCAGTGTCGGCGACTAGGTTTTGCAGCGCAACGGCCACATGGTTAACGGCCTGCTTCATCTTCTCGTGGTCGCCCTTATAGGTCTGCGCGATCAGCTCGTCGATCTTGCCCACGCTGATTTGTGCCAGGATGCGGTTGGCTTCGCCGATGGGCAGCAGGATGGCGTCCAACGTTTCATTAACCCCCTGAACGATATCCGCGTAGGTGCCCTCGAACTGATCGGGTTTGCCGCGTTCAGTGAGTTGTCCTTCGCGCGAGGCCTCGGTCAGCCGATCCAACTCTCTCTGCAAACTCTTCAAGCTTTCCCGGACTTGCGCGATCGCATTCGCCAACGCCCCTTTGTCCGCCTGCTCCTCAGCGGAATCGAACGCGCTGTTATCCAGGTCCCCGCTCGCCAGACCCTCGGCCTGCTGGACCACGAGGGCGATAGCAGCCTTGA
>CAVQEO010000017.1:0-62433 GCA_963711525.1 uncultured Acidobacteriaceae bacterium
GTGCGATTGTTACCTACTATTCGATGACACGCTGTGTGCTAAATCTCTATGAGCGGGCTAATCTGCCCGGACTTGCAGAGTTACAGAGAGCGCTCTGATGCTATCTGCCTAACCTGGCTTTGCAGAGCTATTCATTCGTGGGGGGCGTGAGCCTCGGCTTCCCGCATTCCAACTCACTGCTGCTACCGTTTCAGGATTTTGCCGCTCGGGCTACACTATCTTTTGATTATCGAAAGATCGGTTCGGACCTGTCACGTGTGAGCTATGCTTCCGCGATGAATCGTGACAACTTCAGGTTGCTGCTCGCGGTCATGGCGTTCTTGACGCTTCTCATGGTTCTCCTATCGAACGGGTCGAATGATTTCGGTGGCTATCTCGACCCATTCCCCAGCCCGCCCCCGCCCCCCACCGGGAAGTGACCGGCCGGCGTCGCTATTTGTGGGAGCCTGCGGCAGGCGTGGGAAGCTCGATTGAACTAGCATGACCATGGGTGTGATAGAGCCAGGCACCGACTGCCACCACTAGCGCCACCACGATAACCACGCTGAGCAGCAATCGGGCCACATTGGACGGGCAGAATTCTCCGACACGTGGCATGCCGCCAATTATAGTGGAACGCCGCGGCCCGCAACGGCTCTACTGCAAGCCAGAAGCACATTCACAGCTCTTGAGACGCTATCCTGGATGATGTCTGAATAGTCTCGAAGCTTTATTACCAAGGAAGAATCATAGGGGATGGCTTTTTAGCCTTTCACCTTTTTGATCCAGTCCACATCAAATGCTTCTCTCGCGATCGCCTCTTCTCGAGTGCGGCTCTTGCCTCCTCGACAAATTTCGCCGCCTCATTCTGAAGCATAGCCTACACTTCTACCTCGTGGCTTCGAAGAAGCCAAAGCACGGATTCTCGCTACAACGTGTTTCGAGATGTGTTTCGCGGTAAATCTAGCTCCATACCCAAAACGCATTAACGGGCCAAACGAATGAGCGGACGCAAGCCCCACCATATACAGGCCGGGCACCGATGTTTCGAAGTGGCTCGAGAGAACCGGTGAATCTTCTACGTGCTGAAGTTGGCGGCGTAATGCTTGGTCGAGAAATTCCATTCGTGAAATGGAAGGTTGATAGCCCGTCGCGCTGATGACATGATCGACAATCAACTCGGAATTGCTTCCATCCTTCTCGACGATCTTGAGATGCACCTTGCCATCTTCTATGGAAGCAGACTGGATTTTGCAACCGAGGTGCAAGGGGAATTTGCCAACCACCTTGTCGCGGACGAACCATCCCGGAGCCGGCCCAAGATGATTCTGGACAGTGCGGAAGCGAAACTTCTGAGGCATGGCATGAAATAGCAGAGGAGCGTCGGTGCACAAGCGTGAGCTCCATCCTATGCCAAGGCCGGAGCGGGGAAATCTCAATCTTTGCAGGAGCGGACGGGGCTCTTTTGCTTTTGTATGGAAAGCGATCTCTTGCCGCCTTGCAACCAATTCTACCTGGGCACCCTCTTCATGAAGGATGGCGGCAATATCGACGGCCGACGCACCGGCTCCCAAGACTGCCACTTTCTTTCCGCGGAAGCTGCTCAGATCATGGTGTTCTGAGCTATGTGAGACATGGCTTCGAGGCAGATCGGCGAGAAAAGGGGGCAGGTAGCCGAAATGTGTAATGCCAGTCGCTACGATTACAGTGTCCGCATGGACAATCTGCCCGTCCGCGGTCTCGAGTTCGAAGCCTTCAGCAGTTTGGCTGACGGACGTAATATCCGTTTGTTCCAGCGTCGGCACCAGACGCTTCTGAAATTCAAGCCCGTAAGCCGAGAAGACTTCAAGGGGCACTGGGTTACCAAGGTCATCATACGGTAACCTCATCTCTTCGCAATAGTGGCGCAGGGTGAAAGAAGAATCCGGATCACTGAGGTTGGAAGCGAACCCTTCCGACTTGAGCAGCATGCCTTTGGGCATGTGACTGCGCCAGCTTTGCATAGGGGAGCCAAATATTCGAAAGGTCAAGCGGCTCTTGGACAGATGCGCGGCTATAGAGAGGCCATACGGACCTGCTCCGATGATGACAGTATTAACGTTCATGACTCTTTTCAGCCCCCTGCCTGGAAGTGTATCTTGTCCATACCATGCATGGACTTCCCCACGTGCAAGCAATAGCACGATCTACGCATGCCGGGTATCCAATTTGTGACGAAGGTGGGGTTCTTGGACGGAAATTCGCAACCAAAAATTTTGATTTGTGCAACTCTATGGTGGCCTTCCTCCGCCCGCCTTGCGATGGCATTCCTGCGCCATGGCTGTAATGTTTCCGCGCTATGTCCGCCCGGTCACCCGCTTCGTTTTGTCACGGGAATCGGTTCGATTTACTCCTATCAAGGTCTTGGGTCGATTGGTTTGCTCCGGACTGCAATACGCGCGGCACAGCCTACACTCATTGTGCCCTGTGATGACATTACAGTTTGGCAGTTGCACGCCCTGCACGCAACCGAAGCCGACCTGCGGCCCTTGATTGAGCTTTCTCTGGGCGCCGCAGAGGCATACCCGGCAATTCAGCAAAGAGGCGAGGTTTTGCGGATCGCGGAGAGTCTGGGTATCCGCGTGCCATTGACTCGGACACTTAATTCCGTCGAGGAATTGAAAGACTGGAAATTTGATAAGCCAGCAGTTCTAAAGCTGGATGGAACCTGGGGCGGGAAGGGGGTAACGATCGTAGGTTCTCTTACGGAAGCAACCCAAAAATTTTACTCCGCACCCAAAACAATGAAGGCTTGGAGGGCATGGAAGCGGTTTCTGGTCAATCGCCATTTTTTTGCTTTGTGGGCATGGCAGAGACGAAAGACCTCGAAAATGACGATCCAGGAATTTGTCCCTGGCCAGCCGGCAACCACTATGTTTGCCTGCTGGCGCGGAGAGGTTCTGGCGTCCAGTACGGTTGAGGTGCTGGTCTCGCAAGCGCCTACAGGTGCAGCCAATGTAGTCCAGGTGCTCAAAAACGACGAGATTGAAGATGCGGTCCGACTGCTGGCCCGGAAGTTTCAACTGAGCGGGTTTCACGGTCTGGACTTCGTCCTTGAACAGGATACGGGCGCAGCCTACCTGCTTGAGCTAAATCCCCGCGCCACGCAGTTGGGTCACCTGAACCTATCCGAACACGGCGACCTGGCCAGGGTGATGGTTGGAAAGCTCAAAAATGAAGCACTGGACAGGATCGCTTCTGAAAATCAGATTCAGAACAGTGCTATCGTCTTCTTCCCACATACATTTAAGTCAAATCCCGGAAGTGCGTACCTGCATCGGGGACATCACGATGTTCCTTGGGAAGAGCCTGCCCTGGTGCGTGAATTGCTGTGCGCTCCTTGGCCAGACCGGCAGTGGCAGAGCCGTATCTACCATTATTTAGGGTTGAAAAAGCTCGATTCCGAACGCGAGGTCTATCGGCCGATCGATTCCAAACTGCCCTCCTGATGCCCCGAGAGTATCTCTGGAGTACTCGAAGAAACTGCGTTCTGGATCTGGGCAGCAGGGAGCGTACCAAGCCTTTACCGGGCTTGTTACGCGAATCCGGCGCTGGCCGGCGTCAGGCTAGCGTGTCTCGATAGTTGGTGGAGGCGGCGGGAGTCGAACCCGCGTCCGAAATCCATGTCAGCAGAGAGACTCCATGCTTAGTCGAGTTCCGGAGATTTCGCGCGACGCGCTCAGAACCGACAAGATGCGCGTAACGCTAGTCCGGTGATCTCGTTCCTGCGGCTCGGACCGCGTCTCAGGAACCAGCCCGCTGTGCGACGTTCTTTCGCAGCCCACAGGCGAAGCCACGAAGAACGGCTACTTATTTAATTAAGCAGCAAGTGCTAGTTGATTGTTAGCAATTATTGTTTTTGCAAGCGATTACGGGTGCTCACACCCCGGCATGCCTCTCAACCTAATCGATCCCGTCGAAACCGTGACGCCCCCTCTCCCAGAATAAAGCAGCTGTAACCGCTGCCCTACCCTAAGTATACCCCCCCTACATGCCTATCGAATTCAGATCGATGCTTTGGAATTCCTTGCGCATCACGCCTTCCCGAATCTCCTTCACCGTCTTGCCCTTTAGCGACATCTGGTAGGCATAAAACCCCTCCTGCGCGCAGGTCGTGCATTCCGCCCCGTGCAGACCCTCGAAGCAACTGTGCAGGCTGGCATGGCCGAGCGCCCGGTCGCAGCGGCAATAGCAGGGAAGCTGGTAAAGCACGTTGGGAACCTTAGCCGCATCCTCATATACCTTCTTTTGCCAGGGGTACTGAAACAGAGGTCCCTCAAGCTGCTTGCCGGAGAGAAGCGCGGGCAGCTTCGCTCCGCGAGCGGGCCCCGCCTCATGGTAAGCGGGAACATCTGCGTCGGTGACCCACTGCGCATACGCTCCCACCGTCAACATTCCAATCGCCAGGCACACCACAATTCGTCGCATTCACGCTCCTATAGCGGTTCCATGATAGGTATAACCGGTAGAAGATGCTTCAAACGGGGCTTTTCCCCAAGAAAAGCCCCACCTCTCTAAGGCCGGGTGAGGTCCGGTAATCGCGGAATCCGCTCAAAGAGCAGTGTAGCGCGAACCAAAAGGGAATCGCCACGCGCTCGAGGTTCGGCGACAGGATTGCAACAAACAAAAGTGAGGATTTGCGACGGAAATAGCTAGAAGAGCAAAAAAAAGGCGGCACGAACGGTAAATTGTCCGTGCCGGGAGGCCAGTGACGCAACTTGTAGTAAAAACCTCGCCGCGAGAGCTAAAGCGTCAATCGCGACTGAACTTATATTAGCAGATGCAGCCAATGAACTTCTAGTTGCAAATGCTGAATTCAGCTAAAAAACATATTTCTTAAGATTCCAAATCCCGATTACTGTATCTTTCGGGTTCAATTACACCCTTCCCCAACATAGACGCAGTTCCGAAAAATTAGTTTCTCAACGCACCGTTTTCTTTCATTTTTTCTTGTCAGGGTCATCCATGCCGCTACGCAAATTTCGTTTAGATCTGGTCTCCACTGCCCTTCCGGAGGCTCCAGATGAGGGCCCCACCGCGCCCGAGCCGCGAGACTTCTGGCGTTCCGGCCTCTTGATCGCCACGTCGGCAGTGTTCGGCGGAATTGCCGTCGCGATCTGGAACCGAAGAACTCTCGTGAAGATGCGCCAGCAAACCTCGCCAGACGATGCCGATCAAGCGTAGCTACAGCGAGTCCAGGGCCCGCGCCATCTTCATGTCGCGCTGCGTAAGGCCGCCTTGGTCATGGGATACCAAAGCCAGCCTCACCTTGTTGTAGCGGATATCAATGTCCGGATGGTGTCCCGCCGTCTCCGCCTTTTCTGCCACTTGGTTGACGAACATCATGGCGGCAACGAAGTCGGGGAACTGGTAGTGACGCACGATCTCCTTGCCCTCAAGCTTCCATTCGGGAAGCGATCGCAAACCTTCCTGCACCATCTCCGGTGTCAAAACGCTCATCGGTAGCCCTCCCCAACCATCTTAAACAAATGGATTGCGCAGGTTCGTTCGGTCCTTGGGCTCCACTTGCAGGGGTGCGAGCCTCTTCGCTTGCTGGGTAATCTCCGCCCGCAGATCCTCCCACAACTGGTCGGGCAGGCTAAGATACACCTCCACCACCTTGGGATCGAACTGCGTGCCGGCGCAGCGTTTGATTTCTACCCGCGCTGCCGCGAACGTGGCCGCCTTGCGGTAAGGCCGGTCAGAGGTCATTGCATCCAGCGTATCGGCCACAGCAAAGATTCTAGCCCCTACCGGGATCTGCTCCCCTTTGAGCTTGCGTGGATAACCGCTGCCATCGTAATGCTCCTGGTGGCTGTACACAATTTCCGCAGCCTCCTGCAGAAACGGAATCTTGCGCAGCATCTGGTAGCCCCGGGCGCAATGTTCGCGCATCACCTTTTGTTCATCCGACTGCAACTTGGCGGGTTTGAGCAGGATCGCGTCAGGAATGGCCATTTTCCCGATATCGTGCAGAAAGGCTCCGCGGGCAACCAGCGGTATCTGCTGCGAAGGGATTCCCGCTCCCCGGGCGAGCGCAATCGTATAAGCGGTCACCCGTTTGGAGTGGCCCTCGGTCTCCGCGTCCTTCAGATCCAGTGCATCGCCTAGCGCCTCCAGCGTGATGTCGTAGGAACGCTCCAGGTCCGTGATCGCCTGGTGCAGCATCCCGGTCCGGGCGCTTACCAGTTGTTCCAGATCCAGCCGGTACATTGCGTTTTGCTGCACCAGGCGCCGGTGATCAATGGCCCGCTTGACCGTGGCCAGCAGCTGATCCTTTTCGAAGGGCTTTAGCAGGTAGTCATAGGCCCCTTGGAGCACCGCGGCAACCGCAGCCCTCTCGTCGCGGCCGGGAGTCACTAGTACCAACGGGGTCTCGGGCTGTACCTGGCGTATTCGCTGGAGCAGACCCATGCCGTCCACGCCGGCCGCCGTCAGGTCAGACAGAACCACGTCATACGGTGGATCTCGCTCGATGTGAGCGATTGCTTCCTGACGATCGCTTGAAAGCACGGTGGAATATTCCGCCTTTTCAAGCATGCCGTCGATCTCGGTTCGACAATGTGTTTGCTCATCGACTACCAGGACCCGTGCGGGGATGCGTTCTATCTCCATACTTGCTGGATACCCGAGTTTTCTCGGAAAGCTCCCTTCTTCCGGTTACTGATGCTACTTGTGAGCGCCTGGAAACCAGATTCCCGGCGCTTGCTTGCGGCCGGGTCTGGCGGTGTTCACAGCTACGGTGTCAAGGCGAGATTTGTTCCGCTCGCCTGTCTTTCTCGCGGACTGTCACCATCCAGCAGAGTAGATAGATAGGTTCTCCCTCTGAGTCTATCTTCATCCCACACTCGTCGTGTGAAATCTTCGCCTCGCATTTCAGTGGTGATGTATACAAAGCGACAAACAGAGGGGGTTTTTCCTCAGTAAACTCCGGATTTCGCTGCACTTGACTCGTGCCCGTAGAAGTGACAGCAGCCCCCCGTAGCTGGTTGGCAAACTGCTATACTCCCGGTAAGCGTCACCCAACGGTCTTTCGGGCCGAAGGGACTTTGCCGGGGTAGCGTAGCCTTGTTCAACTTCGAACGCGAGTTTTCCGCTGAATCGAACCTGGTCGTCTCGCAGGCTGCTAAACAGTCTTGTGAGCAGCAGCAGCGGGATGTTTACGAAAGTCACCGTCATCGTACTTTTTCACTTGCCTTCTACATGACCGGCAATGAGATGGAAGCGGAAGAAATTCTCGCCACTACTTTCATCCGTGCCTTCCAACAAAACGAGCAGCCCGATGCGTTCGCTGTGGATTCGGCACTGGTCGGCGAACTGAGCCAGCGATTTCCTCTGAAAGAGGAACAGGCCGCCGCAGACATTTCTCCCGGGATCAGCCTCAGTCATCGCAATGTGCGACGTCCCGATCTTGAGGTTGCGGTGCGCAGCCTGCCCCCCAACGAGCGCCTGTTGTTCCTGCTGCGTGATGTGGAAGGCTATGCCCCTGCGGCCATCGCCCGCCTGCTCGATATTCCTGAGCCGCAGGTGCTTCGCGCTTGCTTTTCCGCCCGCATTCGCCTTTGCCAGGTACTCGCCGAGCAGGCCCGCACCGAAGCTGCCTGACCGGACATACTGGCTTACTTCTTGGCCCGCCGCTTGGCGCTCCACCCTTCCTTGATGGTTTGCCTCGCCCGCCCCAGGGCCAGCGCCTCTTCCGGCACGTCGTCTGTTATGCACGATCCGGCGGCGATATAGGAGCCATTCCCAAGGGTCACCGGCGCTACCAGGCTGGAATCACTGCCCACGAAGACGCGGTCGCCGATGATTGTCTTCAGCTTATTCACTCCGTCATAGTTGCAGGTGATGACCCCCGCTCCCACATTCACCCCCGCGCCGATTTCCGCGTCCCCCAGATAGCTCAAGTGGT
This sequence comes from uncultured Acidobacteriaceae bacterium, assembly GCA_963711525.1. Classification (GTDB taxonomy): domain Bacteria; phylum Acidobacteriota; class Terriglobia; order Terriglobales; family Acidobacteriaceae; genus PALSA-350. The sequence goes on from CAVQEO010000017.1 coordinate 7,928, forward strand.
TTGCCTTCGACCCTTTGCCCAACCGAATCTTTTTGGTCTCGACAAAGTTGCCCACATGCGCGCCTTCCCCAATCTCGCTTTCCGGCCGAATATGCGCATAGGGGCCCAGCAAGGCGCCATCGTGCACTCGGGATTGGCTGATGATGCAGCCCTGGCGGACCAGCACCCGGTTGCCCAACGTAGCGTGCTCCAATACCGAATAAGAGCGGATGCGGCACTCCTTGCCCACCTTGGTCTCGCCCAGCAACTGCACAAAGGGCTCAATCACGGTGTCGGCTCCCACCACCACGCCGGCATCGATCACCGAGGTCTCTGGCCGAAAGATGGTAACTCCCTCGGCCATCAGCCTGCGGGCGGTAGTGAGCCGGAGTCGGTCGTCGATCGTCATCATCTCCGCGATCGTATTGGCGCCCAGCACCTCGTCTGCGTCTTCCGCCTCCAGCGCCAGCACACGTTCTCCCGCCGCTCTGAGAATCGCAGCCATGTCGGTCAAATAGAGTTCGCCGTGAGCATTCTGCGTTCCCAGGCTCCAGATGTGATCAAACAGCGGTCGGCAGGTAAAGGCGTAGATTCCGGAGTTGATCTCTCGCGCCTGGGCCAGCCGGGGAGTTAAAGCCTTTTGCTTCAACAATTTCCTGTATCTCATCGGAATGGATCGACTTGCGGATCACTCGCCCGTAGCCGTGCAGATCTGCGGGCGAGGCCGTCAGCACGGTCATCGCCGCCCTGCGCTGGAGATGGAAATCGCGTATCTTCCTGATGGTTTCCGGCCGGATCAGCGGCACATCGCCGGAAAGCACGATCACATCGGTATACCCCGCAACCGCCGCGCGTGCCTCCTGGATGGCGTGGCCGGTCCCCCGTTGCTCGGTCTGCTCGATGAACTGCACCCCTACCCCGGTGAGAGAGGCCTTTACCGCTTCGGCCTTGTGTCCCACGATCACGTAGATGTCTTCCGGCGGAACAATCTGCCTTGCCGCATCGACCACGTGGCGCAGCAGAGTCTTGCCGCCGACTTCATGCAGCACCTTGGGACGCTTGGTCTTGAGCCGCGTGCCTTTTCCCGCAGCCATGATCACGATGGCGAATTGCATCGGTAATTCTCCTTTAAATACTTATACTTGTGCTTGGCAACCTGAGGTTTAAAGTGAAGAAAATCTCAGGTGCCTATTCTTCGGGTTTTTTTGCCAACGCTGGAATCGCCGTACACATCCTCCAAGCGTAGCGGACAGAACGCAGCCATCACCGTCAAACATTTGCAATGTCGATACCGGGTGATCGACGTTACCTGTTTTTTACTCCATATTCACGCTTACGGTTTTTCGCGATGGTATCGAGAAGCGTACCGTTAGATAAGGAGGAACCAGAACCATGAGCTCCGCGCCTGCCTCCCCCATGGAACGCGCCTCCTTACTCTCAGCCGACCCAGCCCCTGGGCGTCCTGCGATGATCCAGCGCGCCGCCGTGCTGGGCGCGGGAACCATGGGGGTCCGCATTGCGGCCCATCTGGCCAACGCCGGTATCCCGGTGGTGCTGCTCGATTTGGCCGGAGACCCGGGCAAGGGTCCGGCGGCCATCGCGGAAGCGGCCCTCGAAAGCCTCAGCCGCACCAAGCCGGCCGCTTTCTACGACCCAGCCAGTATCCGCCTGATCCAACCCGGTACCTTCGATCATGACCTTGCGCTGCTATCCAAATGCGACTGGGTGATCGAGGCGGTCACCGAGAATCTGGCCATCAAACAGGAAATTCTCGCCAAAATCACGCCCTTTCTCAAGCCTGGCGTCATTCTCACCACCAATACCAGCGGGCTGCCGATCGCCAGTATCGCCACCGCGCTGCCCCCTGAGCTCCGCCGGTCCTGGTTCGGTACCCACTTCTTCAATCCGCCGCGTTACATGCGCTTGCTCGAAGTTATCCCCACACCCGAGACGGATCCCGCGGCCGTTGCCGCGATCGCCGATTTTGCCGGCCGCCGCCTGGGCAAGACGGTCGTTTACGCCCACGACACCCCGAACTTCATCGCCAATCGCATTGGCGTCTACATCATGATTCAAGCTATAGATCTGATGCAGGAGCAAGGGCTCACAGTGGAAGAGGTGGACGTCCTCACCGGCAGTGTCATCGGTTGGCCGCGCACCGGTAGCTTCCGTCTGTCCGATATGGTCGGCCTGGATGTCCTGGCCCATGTGGTGGCGAACTTTTCCCAATCCCGCGCCGGCGAAGCACTTCAGCTGCCGTCTTTTGTGCAAACCATGCTCGAGCGTCGCTGGTTGGGCGACAAAACCGGCCAGGGCTTCTATAAGAAGGAGCAGGACGCCGACGGCAACGAGCTCCGGCTGGCGCTTGACTGGCAGACAGTCGCCTACCGTCCCGCAACGCGCCCCAAGTTCCCCTCCTTGGAACTGGCTAAGAACGCCGAATCGCTTCCCCAGCGGCTCCGCATGCTCATGGCCGGCGATACCCGCAAAGACAAGGCCGCTGCTTTCCAATGGCAATTGCTCAGCCGCCTTTTTGCCTACGCCGCCAACTGTCTGCCGGAGATCGCCGCAGAGCCGGCCAGTATCGACCGCGCGATGCGCACCGGGTTCAATTGGGAACTAGGCCCCTTCGAGATGTGGGACGCGGTAGGTGTCGCGGATACCGTTGCCCGCATGGGAGACCCCGCCATTCCCAATGCCCAGACGCTGCTTCGATCAGGAGCATCCACCTGGTACCGGGACGTGCCCGCGGGCAAGCAAGTCTTCGATCCCAAGCGCCGGGAGTATGTGGATATCCTGGAGCCCCCCGGCATCGCCACCGTCGCTGAGTTTCGCAAATCCCACGGCATCGTCAAGGGCAATTCCGGCGCATCGCTGGTAGATCTGGGCGACGGCATCGCCGCCATCGAGTTGCATTCGAAGAAAGACGCGGTCGGCGAAGACATCACCCGCCTCGTGACCCAGACCCTGAACCCCGGCAGCGATGCCGTCCGCGACTTCCAGGGCTTTGTCATCACCGGCGATGGCGCGAACTTCTCCGTCGGCGCAAACCTGCTGCAGGTGTTGCTTTTCATTCAGGAAGGGGAGTGGGAGGATCTTGACTTCGCCGTACGCGCCTTCCAGCGCATGACGGCGGCTATCCGATTCTGTCCCCGGCCGGTGGTGGTGGCGCCTTTTGGCCTCTGTCTTGGCGGGGGAGCGGAGATTGCGCTGCACGCCGCGTCTCGACAGCCCCATGCTGAACTCTACATGGGCCTGGTGGAAACCGGTGTCGGCGTCGTCCCTGGTGGTGGTGGCACCAAGGAAATGGTTCTGCGCGCCGTCGATTCCGCCGTCGCCATCCTTTCCGCCAGCGGCCGCGATGCTGCGGCTCGCCTGGCCGGTTCGACCGAATACTTCGACGCCCTGAAGCGCAACTTCGAACTGATAGGGATGGCCAAGGTCTCCACCTCGGCCGCCGAGGCGCGCCTGCTCGGCTATCTGAGCCCGTCCGACCGAATCACAGTCCATCGCGATCGCTTGCTGCATGACGCCCGGCAGGTTGCCATGACCCTCGCCGGCGCGGGCTATGGGCCGCCAAGCCCACGGGAAATTCCTGCCGCCGGCGAGAGCGCCCTGGCCACGCTCAAACTCGGGGTGCATCTGATGCGCCAAGCCGACTACATCAGCGACCACGACCAGAAGGTCGCCAACCACGTCGCCCATATTCTTTGCGGAGGCGCCATACCCGCCGGGACGGTGGTGGGCGAGCAGTATTTCCTCGATCTCGAGCGCCAGGCATTCCTGTCGCTCTGCGGAGAACGCAAAACCCAGGAGCGCATTGCATTCACGTTAAAGACCGGCAAACCACTGAGGAATTAAAAGCGCGTGAACGTACTCTTTGCGTGAGAACCGGCGGTCCAAGATTGAGTCCCGAAGGGACGGCTGAGAATAGCCCAGGACGTGAGTCCTGGGTGGGATTTGAGAGGCAGAACCAGTCCCGCAGGGACGGCTGAAAATGCCCCAGGACGTAGTCCTGGGAAACTTCATTCTGCAAGGTCCGGCAAACCCAGGACTGGCGTCCTGGGACATTTTCAGCCGTCCCTGCGGGACTGATCTATTTTCCGTCGTCTACCCAGGACTTACGTCCTGGGCTACTTTCAGCCGTCCCTACGGGACTGGGTTTGTAAATGGGGATCTCACGCGGACACTAAAATCCCCTGAGGGGCCCCGGGAAGGGAAGCGAATATGAAAGACGCCGTCATCGCCAGCAGTGTCCGAACCGCCGTCGGCAAATCCGGTCGAGGAGCACTGGCCACAACGCGCCCCGACGATCTGGCAGCGACCGCAATCGAGGGCACACTCGCCCGCTTGCCCCAGCTCGACCGCAACGAGATCGAAGATGTAATTCTCGGCTGTGCCATGCCGGAGGCGGAGCAGGGAATGAATGTCGCCCGCATCGCGGCTCTGCGCGCCGGTCTCCCCGTCAGCTCTTCGGCCATGACCGTCAACCGCTTCTGCGCGTCTGGCTTGCAATCCATTGCTATGGCTGCCGAGCGCATTCGCGGCGGGGGCGCCGAAGTCATTGTCGCGGGCGGCACTGAATCCATGAGCATGGTGCCAATGGGGGGCAACAAAATCAGCGCCAACCCTTGGCTCATCGACCACTATGCAGATTCCTACCTCTCCATGGGGCTCACCGCCGAGCGCGTGGCGCAGCATTACGGAATTACCCGTGAACAGGCCGACGCTTTTGCGCTGGCCAGTCATCAGAAGGCGCTGGCCGCTATTGAAGCCGGCCGCTTCGACGCAGAAATCGTGCCCGTGACCGTGACCTATTCCGCCAACGGTGCGGGAAAAATCAAGCTCGCGACCAGGCCGTTCGCTACCGATGAAGGTCCGCGCGCAGAAACCTCGCTCCAGGCCCTGGCAGGCCTCAAACCGGCATTTCATGCGCGGGGAACGGTCACGGCAGGGAACTCATCGCAAACCTCGGATGGGGCCGCAGCCGCAGTAGTCATGTCTGCGGAGCGCGCCGACGCCTTGGGCATCAAGCCCCTGGCTCGCTTTGTTGCCTTCGCGACCGCGGGCTGCTTGCCCGAAGAGATGGGAGTGGGCCCCGTCTATGCCGTTCCCAAAGCGCTGAAGCTGGCCGGTCTAACCCTCGACCAGATCGATCTCATCGAGCTGAATGAAGCCTTCGCCGCCCAATCGCTGGCGGTGATACAGCAGCTGCATCTGGACCCGGCCAAAGTAAACGTGAGCGGCGGCGCCATCGCTCTGGGCCACCCGCTCGGCTGCACCGGCGCCAAGCTCACGGCCACACTATTGCATGCCATGCAGGACCGCAAGTTACGCTACGGACTAGTGACCATGTGTGTCGGTGGAGGCATGGGCGCCGCAGGCATTTTCGAATCCATCCACTAGAACCCAGGGGGCCAAATTGGCAACAGTGACGGATGTTTTACAGCGTGTTATTCGCGGCGGTAGCTTCCTCATCGAAGAACGATCGCCCGAAGAGATCATGAGCCCGGAAGACTTCAGCGAAGAGCAGCGCCAGATTGCGCGCACTGCCTCTGACTTTGTTCGCAACGAGGTGCTTCCCGCAGCCGAGGAGATTGAGGCCAAGCATTTCGAGGTCACCCGTGCCCTGCTGAAAAAGGCCGGGGATCTCGGCCTGATGGCGGTCGACATCCCGGAGGCGTATGGCGGGTTGGCCATGGATAAGGTCACCTCCGCCATCGTGGCCGACCATCTCTCCCAGCTGGGCAGCTTCTCCGTTGCCTTCAGCGCGCACGTCGGCATCGGCACCCTCCCTATTGTGTGGTATGGCACCGACGCGCAGAAGCAGAAGTTCCTGCCTCGGTTGGCCACCGGAGATTGTATTGGCGCCTATGCGCTTTCCGAAGCAACCTCCGGCTCCGACGCAATGAACATCCGCGCTCGCGCGACCCTCTCCGCTGACGGCACGCATTACCTTCTGAACGGCGAGAAGATGTGGATCAGCAATGCCGGCTTTGCCGATTTGTTCACCGTCTTCGTGAAGGTCGATGGAGAAAAGTTCACCGCGTTTCTGATTGAGAAGGATACTCCCGGCCTCTCCCTCGGCGGGGAAGAGCACAAACTCGGCATCCGCGGCTCTTCCACCTGCCCGCTGGTGCTTTCCGACTGCAAGGTCCCGGTAGAAAACCTTCTCGGCGAAGTGGGCAAGGGACACCATATTGCCTTCAACATCCTCAACATCGGCCGCTTCAAGCTGGGCGCTGCGTGTGTGGGCGCTGCCCGCACCGTGCTCGGCTACGCTATCGGCTACGCCAAGCAGCGTCAGGCCTTCGGCAAGCCGATCGCCGGCTTCGGCCTAATCCAGCAAAAGCTGGCGGATTCCGCCGCCCAGCTCTTCGCAGTCGAGAGTATGGCTTATCGCACTGTCGGAATGATTGACGACTCGCTGTCCGCACTCGAAGGGGATGCCGCAGAAAACGCTCGTGAGATTCAGAAGCGCATTGAAGAGTATGCCGTCGAGTGCTCCATACTGAAAGTTTGGGGCTCCGAGATGCTCGACGCCGTCGTCGACCACGCCGTCCAGATCTATGGCGGTTACGGTTATGTCGAAGAGTACCCGGTCGAGCGGGCCTATCGTGATTCTCGTATTAATCGCATCTTTGAAGGCACGAATGAGATAAACCGCCTGATCATCACCGGCTGGTTGATGAAGCGCGCCATGGCCGGCCAGCTCCCGCTGATGGCAGCTATCAAGAAGCTGATGGATGAAGTTTTGGAACCGCCCTCTTTTGAGGACGACTCTGACCACTCTGGTGATCCCTTATATGCTGAGGCGCAGATGCTGGCCGGCGCCAAAAAGCTCGCCCTCTTTACTGCCGGCGCGGCTTCTCAGAAATACATGAACGGCCTCGCCGATCAGCAGGAAGTAATGGCGGATCTGGCGGACATCATCATTCAGGTTTACGCGCTTGAGTCAGCGTTGCTCCGTGCCCGCAAGCTGAAGGCTCGGAGCTTGCCGCTCGCTGACACTGCTGTGGCCATGGTCCAGCTTTACGCGGCCAAGGCAATGGACATCGTCGAACTCGCTTCGCGGCGCATTGTCGCCGCGGTCGCCGAGGGCGATACGTTAAAGGTGCAGTTGGCTATCTGCCGCCGTTTAGCCCGGCGTATTCCCGAGGATGTCTACGCCCGTTCACGTGACATAGCCCGCCACCTGGTGGAATACGGAGTCTGGACCTAAACACGCAATGCGTGGGTACCAATCTCCAGGCAAGCGCCACGTGTCCGTTACTCTCGTTGTTGCAATTGACCGTCGCCGTTTTGCGAGCCTCCCACCCTTTTCGAGGTGGTCACAGTAATAGGCGACTGCAGATGAAAAGTAACCAGCGTTTCCGTGGGAATCTGAACCTGCTGTCCGCGAGTGACCCCATTCACGCCAGCCCCGACACCACCGCCGGTTACCGCTCCGATGGCTGCGCCTTTGCCTCCTCCCAATAGGCCGCCGAGAATGGCTCCGACTGCGGCGCCGCCTCCTGTCTTAACGGCCGTATTTTTCCCCCGGCCATTGCCCTTCTTGTCGTATGCGTCGGTCACCACATCCACCGGGTGGTCCACCGTATCGATGCGCGTCAACTCGATTGATAATTCTGAGCTGCCGGAGAAGTGGGCTGCATCCTTGGCCACGATCACCCGTCCCGTCACCGCTGCGCCGGACTTGGCGACTATCATGCCGTCCACGATCAGATCGCCTCCCAGTGACCCATGGAAAACCGTATTGGGCTGAGTCTTCGCGCTATCCAGCGTGTCCGTCATGCGAATAGGAATCACCGTCCCCGCGGGGAGAGTCACCGTTTTCGCCACCGGCGGAGGAGGCGGCGGTGGTGGTGGCGGCGGGGCTACGACTTGAACCGGCTCCTGGGCAGGAGGAGGCGGTGGTGGAGGGGGAGGGGAGGGGGAGCCGCCTGGGCCACTTCCTTTTCCTTGTGCCGCCGCTCCGGCACAGCCTTCGCTACCTTGGCCGGCGACACGACCAGGTTGTTGACTACTGTCCGCACGCCGTCAATTGAAGCGCTATCGGCCGCCGCCAGGGAGCGGGAGGCGTTATTGTCTACTTTGCCGTCCAGGGTGGCCACTCCGTTAGCCACGCTTACCTGGATGTTCTGGCCATTCAACGCCGACTCGGCGCCGATCTTGGCCTGAATCTCGCTGCCAATCTGCTGGTCGCTTGGTGGGGCAGGGGGAGTCGGCTGCGGGGCTGCAGCAGGCGTTGCCTGTTGGGCAGCCGGCTCAGGCTGTTTGTTTTTGCAGCCCGCACCCAGGACCAGGAGACCGGTCACCACGGTCAGCGCAATGCTGCGTCGAATCAGAAAAGTTGTCTTCATCGGGAAATCCTCGGTTTTCGACCTTTTTCGTCAATCATCCATCGCTGAGCGATCGAAGGCTCACCCTTCCGTGTCCGGCTGGGCGGTTATTCAAGGGGTGCGAAACTGCTTTTACCTTTTGACGAAGGAAACCCCTAACGGGCTGGCGTGACGGGATTAAATTTGCCCGCCGCATGAAGTTTATCAACGCCGAAATCCGGGATCTGGCGGCGTCAGGGTGTTTCGCAATTGATTCAAACCGAAGCGACAGGCCTTTTCGTGGTTTTCTCCTAAGGAAAACCACACCTCGCGATCTTCATCAGGCCACAGTAATTGCGAAACGACCTTAGCGGAGTATCCTGCATCCCATCATTTATTGTTAACGAGTAGCCAATGGCCTGGCAAAGTATCTTTTGGTAGTATCCGGGTGCTAAACCGGCAAAGCAGGCAGACGCAGTATATTGAGACCAGTACAGCAAGTTTAAGGGGAAAACCATGACAGACGAAGAGCAGGGCGGAAGCGGCAGTGGTTTCGGTTGGTTTCTGGTCGGACTGGGAATTGGCGCGGCAATCGGTGTGCTTTACGCTCCCCAAGCGGGGACAGAGACTCGGGAGAGTCTGGCCGAGAGTGCTCGCGAGCGCGCCGAATACCTGAAGCAAAAGTCGCGGGACGCAGCGGCACAGGTCAACACCTATGTCGATGCCGGCAAGGAACAGGTTGGCGAGTATGTAGTGCGCGGCAAGCAAGCGGTGGAGCGTGGCCGTTCCCAGGTCGAAACGTACATCGAGCAAGGGCGTAAAGTAGTGGCTAAGCATGCAGAAAAAGTTTCGGCAGCAGTGGATGCAGGGAAGAACGCATACACGGCAACCACCACTACAGCCGACGGGCAAATCTAGAGCATTTTATGAGTAACTGAAAGAGGGCAATTTCCGGGCGGCCAGCCCGCGGCCGCATGAATTGCCCTCAATGAACCCGGTTTGGGCCTTGGTTTGAGCGCACGCCAGCGAAGGGTTAGAAGCAAAAGCAAATGGATAAACCCACGCAGACTCTATTGGTTGTCTTCATTGTCATAGCCGCGGTCAGCATTTTGATGCAGGCTGTCTTCACGGTTGCCATGTTCATCGCGGCCCGCAAGGCCCAGAAAAAAGTTATGGTGCTGGTCGACGACCTTCGGCTGCACGGCATGCCGGCAATCATTGCTTCGCGCGAACTTATCCAGGACCTTACCCCTAAGCTAAAAACCATCACTGAAAACCTGACGGTCGTCAGCACTACCCTGCGAACCAGGACTGAAAAGGTGGGCGGATTAGTGGAAGATGTAACCGATCGGGCCCGGGTTCAGGCTGTGAGGGTGGATGGCATGGTCAAGGCGACACTCGACGGCCTCACGTCCGCTGTGCAGGCGATTGAGCATGGCGTTGCGGTGCCTGTCCGGCAAGTGAACGGCATTCTCAACGGTCTTCGCGCGGGGGTCGACGTACTGCGCAAAAAGGAGTCCGGCAACCACCTGGACCCCGAAGACGATCTCTTTGTTTAACAGCTAGATGATCCAACCGCCGCCTATTACCTCGTCGCCGGCATAGAAGACAGCCGCCTGCCCTGGGGTTACGGCGCGCACCGCCTCATCGAAGCGCACCTCGACTTCATCCTTGCCGGTTTGTCGCATCGTGGCCCACGCGGGTTCGTGCCGATGGCGGATCTTTACCCGGGCGCGCATTTCGCCTTCCAACCCTGCAATAGAAATCCAGTTCAGCCTCTGCGCCCGCAGCGAGTCGCGCAGCAACTCCGGCTCTTCGCCCACCGTTACCCGCTTGCTGTTGCGATCGATGGAGATCACATAGAGCGGCGAAGGAGAAGCCAGGCCGAGTCCCTTTCGCTGTCCAACCGTGAAGTTGTGCACTCCATCGTGCGTTCCCCGGGGTTGGCCGCCCACGGAAACCAGTTCCCCCGCGGTGTCCGGTACGGCTTCGCCCTGCTCTTCAAGATAGGCATCGATAAAGCGCTTATAGTCGCCCCCGGGAATAAAGCAAATCTCCTGTGAATCGGGCTTGTTCGCCAGTGCCAGCCCGTATCCACGCGCCAGTTCGCGCACTTCCGGCTTGGTAAAGCCTCCTAGAGGGAAGAGCGTGTGTGCCAACTGTTCCTGGGTCAGCCCGAACAGAAAATAGGTCTGGTCCTTGCTGGCATCCGCGGGCCGCTTCAGGATCCAGCGCGCTCGCTGCGGATCGTACTCATTGCGGGCGTAGTGGCCGGTAGCAATCTGCTCCGCCCCGATCTGCCTTGCGGTCAGCAGCAGCTGGTCGAACTTCAAGTGGTTGTTGCACAGGCTGCATGGAATGGGCGTCCGCCCGGAGAGGTATTCATCGACAAAAGGGCGGATCACATCGCGCTCGAAGCGCTCCTGGTGGTTTACCACGTAGTAGGGAATTGATAGCATCTCCGCCACCCGCCTGGCGTCGTACACATCGTCGATCGAGCAGCAGCGTCCCTGCACCTGCTCGGGCATTCCGTCCTGGCCTGCGAGCCGGCGCTGGTTCCACAGCTGCATGGTCAGACCGACCAGGACGTGTCCTTCAGCCTTGAGCATGGCGGCCACGGTCGACGAGTCCACCCCTCCGGACATGGCCACTGCAATCGTCTTGGATTCTTCGTTCATCATTGAGAAATTACCGCACCGGCACTGCGGAAACCTCACGCAGTCTGGCCACTTGCGACGAAACTAACTCGATCGCCCGATCAATCTCTTCCCCTGTCGTCTGCCGGTGCAAGCTCATGCGCAGGCTGCTGCGCGCCCGCTCGGGCGAGAGGCCCATCGCCTCCAGCACATGGGAGGGTTCGTTGGCTCCGGAGGAGCAAGCTGCGCCACTCGATACCGCCAGACCCTTTAGGTCCAGCGCGATCACCAGCGCTTCTCCTTCCAGATGGTCGAACCAGAGGTTGGTGGTGTTCAGCACCCGGCCCACTTCTCCGCTGTTTACGCCCCTCTCTGTTGTGTGCTCCAGGAGGCCCGCCTCCAGCCTGTCTCGCAGGGCGCCCATACGCTCCGGCAGTCCGCTGTGCAGCCCTTCCATCGCGCACTCCGCCGCCTTGCCCAGGCCTACGATGCCCGCTACATTCTCTGTCCCAGCCCGCCGCTGCCGTTCATGGGCGCCGCCGGCGAACAGCGGCTCCAGCCGGGTGCCGCGGCGTACGAACAGCGCTCCTGTTCCCTGGGGCGCGTGCATTTTGTGCCCGGAAATGCTCAGCAAATGGCAGCCGATTGCATCCATCTCCAGCGGCAGCTTGCCTGCGGCCTGCACCGCGTCCACGTGGAATCGGACCCCCGCCTCGGAGGCAATCTGGCCGATCTCCTTTACCGGCTGCAGAACCCCCGTCTCGTTATTGGCCATCATTACGCTGATCAACCGCGTGTTGGGCCGCAACGCCTGAAGAACATCCTTGGGAGCCACAACCCCTTGGCCATCGACCGGCAGGAAATCCACGTCGACCCCGCGCTCCCGCAGTTTCTCGCCCGCATGCAGCACCGCGTGGTGTTCGACCGTGCTGGTGATGACATGATCCCCTGGCTTCACGGAACCGAAAATCGCCAGGTTGTCACTCTCTGTCCCGCCGCTGGTAAAGACAATTTCCGAAGGCCGGCAGCCCAGCAACCGGGCTACGCTGGCCCGCGCCTGCTCTACAGCCCAACGCGCGTGCTGGCCTTCCTGGTGGATCGACGATGCGTTGCCGAACCGCTCCAGCAAAAAAGGGCGCATAGCCTCCAGCACCTCAGGCAGCAGAGGGGTGGTGGCATTCGCATCCAGGTAGATTCGCCGCACAAAAGCTCCAGACTCTATTCTACGGGAACAGGTATTCATCGAGCCCTTGCTCCAAACTCTTCCCGAACCAAACCGGAGGCCGTTCAACCGCTTTCACCCGAAGCCACCGCAACCCCTAATCCAGAAAAACTGCTAGGCTTCTTCTGCTAGATCCATCTAAGGGAGATTGAACGTGAGAAACAAGCTCGCAGCTTTCGCCATATGTACGGTAACCACACTCCTCATGTCACCAGCTGTATCCTCGGCGCAATCCGTTCACCTCGCCCAATCCCAGGTATCGCCGGCACAGATCTACGCCAAGCTCTTTACCGGACAGGAGAAGGAAGTAGTCTCTGCCGCCGAAGCCATGCCGGCCGACAAGTACAATTTCAAGCCAACCAAGGGCACCTTTGAGGGCGTGCGGACATTTGCCCAGCAAGTCACCCACATTGCGGCCTCGCAGTATTACTACTTCGGCAATTTCGGAGTAAAGGGAGGCGTCGACTCCGACGCCATCAACAAATTGACCAACAAAGACGACATCGTCAAGGCGCTAAAAGATTCGTATGCCTTTGCCGAGCAGGCAATCGAAACCATCACCGTCGAAAATGCCTTTGAAGAGTTTGGCGAACACAAGTCGACCCGCGCCGGTCTAGCCGCAGGGGCGCTGGCCCATACCAATGACCACTACGGACAGATGGTCGTCTATCTGCGCATGAACAGGATTGTCCCCCCGGCCAGCCGCAAACCATAATCGGCAATCGGCAATCGGCGTCTAGCGCTTCTCGATCGGAGTGTAAGCGACAGGGTATTCCGGACCAATATATTCGGCGCGCGGCCGGATCAGGCGATTGTCATCCAGTTGTTCGATGACGTGGGCGGCCCAACCGGAAATCCTGCTCACCGCAAAGATCGGGGTGAACAAGTCCAGATCGATGCCCAGCATGGTGTACGTCGAAGCGGAATAGAAGTCGACATTGGCGTTAAGCTTCTTTTCCGCAAGCACGTACTTCTCGATCGCGCGCGACATCTTGAACCACTTTGCGTTTCCCGAGGACTCGCCCAGCTCTTCCGACATTTTGCGCAGGTGGGTCGCTCGTGGATCTTCGGTATGGTAAACGCGATGGCCGAAGCCGGAAATCTTCTTCTTCTGCGCCAGCAGCTTAGCCACATAATCAACCGGGTCGGCGCCCTCCTTGTCGATCGCGAACAGCATCCGCATGACCGCCTCGTTGGCCCCACCATGCAGTGGGCCTTTCAGGGCGCCGATAGCGCCGGTGATAGCTGAGTGAATATCGGAGAGGGTGGCGGCGATCACGCGGGCGGCGAAGGTAGAGGCATTCAGTTCGTGGTCTGCATGGAGGATGAGGGCCAGGTCGAAAGTTTTGGTCGCCGTCACGGAGGGCTTTTCACCATTCAGCATCCACAGAAAATTCGCCGCGTGGCTCAGCGAGAGGTCCGGCTCGACCACGGGCTTGCCTTTGCGCAGCCGGTCGTAGGCTGCTACCAGCATGGCGATCTGCGAGGTCAGGCGAAAACTTTTGCTCACGTTGGCATCGTGCTCGTTGTCGCTCTCGTCCGGATCGTAAAAACTCAACGCGGAAACCGCCGTACGCAGCACTTCCATGGGCGTCGCGCTCTTGGGGAAGAACCGCAGCAGATCGATGATCTTGGGATCCAGCGTGCGAGCTTCCGTCAGCCGTTTGCTGAAGTCCGTGAGCTCCGCCGCATGGGGCAGTCGTCCAAACCATAAGAGGTAGGTGGTTTCTTCGAAGGTCGACTGTTCGGCCAGTTCATGGATGTCTATCCCGCGGTAAGCCAGTACGCCGGCGTCGCCATCGATCCAGCAGATGCCCGAATTGGCCGCAACCACGCCTGCAAGTCCCTTGCCCATCACCGCCGTAGACATACTGAACGCTCCTCTGATCTCTCAACCTGGCCGGTCAGGCATCGGCCTCCGGCACTGTTCCCTTTATAGCGCAGCACTCTGCCCAACGCGCGTTGGCAGCCATTTTAAGCCCTCAGACCTGGCACTGCCAACGAGGGCCGGGTGCGCCCATACCCCCCGGATTTCCTGTGAAGTTGGTTGGCGTTGTTCACTTCGCCGCGTACAGGAAATCCGGGTCAAGCCCGCGGTTTCGGCTTGAGTGGGCTATCAGGCGTTTGACGAACTTGCCCGAATAAAGGATCCAGTCAATGCGCAGCCCCCATCAAACGTCCCGGGACAAACGCATCCAGCGAAACCTCGGGAGGCTTACCTTGCAGCAGTTGCCGTACGATCAAACCGGTTGCCGGCGCCAGCAGAATCCCGTTACGAAAGTGTCCCGTCGCTATCCAGCAGTGCGGCAGCCCAGCGCTGCCAATGAGGGGTAGCTCGTCGGGCGTCCCTGGACGAAGCCCGCTCCAGCCTTCCACTACCGGGGCGGAAGCGATGGGTGGCCACAGCTCCGCCGCCTCTCTGCGCAGCCGTTCCACTACCAACGGCTCGACCCGCCGATCAAACCCCGCCCGCTCGACCGTAGCTCCGATCGCGATCAGGCCTTCTCCCCTGGGCACCAGGTAGATCTCGGGCGAACGCAGAACGTATTGCAGGTCAAGCGGTGGCGGCAATTGAACGGCAAGCATCTGCCCTTTCCTGGGCTCTACCGCCCCAGCGGGTGGCTGCGGGAGCCCGGAGTGCCGCACTCCCCCCGCCCACGCCCCGCAACAGTTCACGAAGGCGCCCCCACTCACGGTTCCGCTCTGCGTTTTCACCTCCACTGCGCTGTCCCGACTGGTCACCGCGAGCACTTCCGTCCCCTCCTGCAACTCCACTCCCGCCGCGGCGGCCGCCAAAGGTAGAGCCGCGCACAGGTCGCGCGGGTTCAGGCTCGGCTCCTCCATCCAACAGAACGAACGGCCGTTTGTTGCCAACCCCGGTATGCGCCTTTCAGCCTCTTGCACGCTCAAGGCAGGGCACACCTTGGTTTCGTTAGGGTGAAACTCGCTCCCCAGCCGGCTCGTCACAAGAGTGGCTTGGGTGCGCACGGGTACAGGGCGGCCAGAAAGCCGTTCAACCATGCTGAGATATTCCGGGTAAAGAAGGAAGCTCAGGGCGGCGAGCTGGGCGAGCTCCGCGGGGTGATCGGGATCGTTGGCCGACAACATGCCGGCCGCGGCCCACGACGCTTCAGACATGGCACGGCCCCTCTCGATGACGCGAACACGGAATCCGTTTCGTGCCAATTCGAGCGCGGAGGAGAGGCCAATAATACCCGCTCCCCCAACGATGACATCTACAGTCTCCACTCGTCCATTGTAGGATGAGAAAATACTGCGGAGTGGAGAGCATGTCCGCAGGCGAAAGAGGCAGATCGCATGAGCGACGACACTTACGAAACAGCTGAACGAACCCAATCGGGAGTATTTATCGCCATTCTCGGCTTCGCCGCATTGGCGTCCGCGGGCGCGCTCATCTGGAGCTACACGCTGGAGACCCGCCTGGAAAAATCGCAGACCGCCTTGGTCAACGCGCAACAGCAGAATGACAAGTTGGCCGAGAGCCTCAATGAGACCAACGCCAAGCTGCGCGTGACCTCCGAAACTTTGGGCCAAAGCGTCGGCCTCACCCAGCGCCAGTTGGAAGCGCGCGCCAGTGAATTCCTCAAGCGGCAGCAGGCGGAAACCAGCCGCTTGGAGAAGGAACAGCAGGCAGCCCAGGCCGAGTCCCAGAAGCAGATCGGCGCGGTTTCGAGCGACGTTTCTTCGGTCAAGACCGATGTGGGCGGCGTGAAGACAGACGTTGCCGCGACCAAGACTGAACTAGCGAACACCGAAAGCAAGTTGCAAAGGGTCACCGGCGATCTGGGCTTGACTAGCGGGCTGGTCGCAACCAACGGGAAAGAGCTCGAAATCCTCAAGCATAAGGGCGATCGTAACTATTACGATTTGAACTTGACCAAGGGAGCCAAGCCCACTCCAATCTCGGGCGTCAGCCTGCAACTGAAGAAGGCCGACCAAAAGCGCTCCAAGTACACCCTGGTCGTGGAGTCGGACGATAAGAAGATTGAGAAGAAGGACAAGAGCCTGGACGAGCCGGTCCAGTTCTACACCGGCAAAGACAAGCTGCTCTATGAGCTGGTAATCAATACCATCAACAAGAATCAGGTGATCGGCTACCTGGCAACCCCGAAGAACGCGCCTGTACCCTTGACCCCCTAGCCAGGGGCAGCTTCAAAGAAGTTGGTTTTTCCGCAACCTGTTTAGCCGTACCGTTAGAGTGGATAACCCGAGTTTTGCTCTCATGCTTTGTATCAGCGCACGACTTTAAGTCGTGCCGTTAGTGAACTGCAACTGAGGGATTTACGGGCTGCGGAAAAACTCTGGTTCCCGTGTGCCAGCCCCGGACTGCCTCGCCGCAGCGAGCATCTCGCCGTAGCGAGCATCTAGCCGTAGCGAGCATCTCGCCGTAGCGAGCATCTGCCGTAGCGAGCATTAGTCCGGGGAAGCGGGTTTTCAAACCCGCTTAAAACGTTCGGGCAACAAATTCGGGGCTTTAGAGAGTGTGTGAGAACCTGCGGCTAAAAAATTGATCCCCGGCGGAGCCTGTGTCCTAGCGGAGCCCAATAGGAAAAGTACGGGTGCCCCACATTTGGGCTTTGTATCAGGGCACGACTTCCACGGCACGCCGGGACAGGTTAGTCGTGCCGTAAACGATTGAGAATACGTCGGGCTTTAGAGTCTGCGTGAGAACTCGAAAGTAAACAGCAAATAGGAACCAGGCCCGTAGGGCCGTGAGCCAAACGTCAGCCCAGCCCGGAAGGGCTGGGGACGCGGATCCGAGGTTGTGGAGCGCCGGAGGTGCGGCACTACCTTCATCCGCGGGTGCCGCGCCTCTGGCGCTCAAACAATATTGGGGATCGAGTCCCAGCCCTTCTCCGGATTTCCTGCACGCTGCGCTGGACACGACCGCGTGTGCGGCTTTCGTTAAGGAAAGCCGCATGAAGTGCGCCAACGCCAGCAAGCTCCACAGGAAATCCGGATCCGGGCTGGGCTGACGTTTGGCTTCCGGCCCTACGGGCCTGGTTCCTATTTGCTGTTTACTTTCGAGTTCTCACGCAGACTCTTTAGCCCCTGAGGCCCGCGCGCTCAGCGACCGATGTTGATTTCCAGATTCTTCTGGTGCATGAACTGGACCACCACTTTGGCCGTCTGCAGCGTATCCCACTGCTCCTTGGTAATGGGATAGTTGAAGATGGCCAGCCCTTCGGCCGCCTGGCCGGGAGACAGCGTGATGTCGCGGGGAATCGGGTCAGCGCGCAGGTAGCTCAAGGAGGGATAAGCCTGGAAGACCCGGGCCACATCCTTATCGCTGGCCGACACATTCGTCTGCTGCGAGCCGTCGGGCAACTTGATTGCCGACCTGATATCCTGCACGAAAAGTGGAATGTCGGTCTGATTCCTGATTCTGATCTTGGTCAGGACGATGACTTGATCGTAGGACTCGCTGGAGCCTGCCATTCCATCATTGCCGCCCGCGCCATTGTTGATAGACGCATGTACCGGGTAGACGGTTGATGCTAAAACCTCTCCAGAAGCCACGGGAGGTCTCTGTCCCAGGTATACGTAGAGTCCCAAGGCAATGCTGACCACTACGGTGGCGATCGCCAGGGTTTTCAAAGCACTTTTGAACGGATGTGGCGGGTCGACCTGCGCCATGTTGGGTCCGGGCCCGGAGATTACCGGAAGATCCTCGCTCACTTCGCTCATGGTGGAAGAATTTTAGCCCATTGCCTGGGCGGGCAT
Source organism: uncultured Acidobacteriaceae bacterium (assembly GCA_963711525.1). Lineage (GTDB taxonomy): Bacteria > Acidobacteriota > Terriglobia > Terriglobales > Acidobacteriaceae > PALSA-350. The sequence continues at coordinate 25,831 of CAVQEO010000017.1, forward strand.
AAGTTACTAAAGAGACCCTCTCTTTGACGGCTAAAGTCGCGTCTGACACAGCAGTAGCGATTTTGCTCATTTCCGGGGCCAAAGTTCCTCTACACTTAGCTAAGGCGCATGCGAATCTTGATTACCGGTAAAACCGGACAGGTAGGGAGCGAGTTCTCCCGCTTGAACCACTCCCCTGGCGATGTGCTTGCGATCGGTAGGGCTGAGTGTGATCTCAGTAGCGAGCATTCTATTCGGGACCTGGTTCGACGGGTCGAGCCTGCGGTCATAGTCAACGCCGGCGCCTACACCGCTGTGGACCAGGCCGAAGTAGAACGCGAACTCTGCTATGCCGTGAACGCCGTTGCTCCCGGGGTACTGGCTGAGGAGGCGGCGCGGCTTGGCGCGCTTTTTATTCACTACTCTACCGATTATGTCTTTAACGGAGAAAAGCCGGAGCCTTATCTGGAAACCGATCCGATCGGCCCGGTAAGTGTCTATGGTGCGTCGAAGGCGGCAGGGGAAGCAGCGATTGCAGCAACGGCGAGCCGGTATTTGGTCCTCAGGACCAGTTGGGTCTATGGTGCACAGGGCAAGAATTTCCTGCGCACCATGCTCCGTTTGGGCGCTGAGCGGGCAGAATTGCGGGTAGTCGACGACCAGGTTGGTGCTCCCACGTCCGCTGCTGCCATCGCCGCTGCTACTGCAAGGCTAATCGAACAATACGCCGCGCCCCAGGCCAAGCTTCCGGTTGGCATCTATCACATGACAGCTGGCGGTTCGACCTCGTGGTGTGGCTTTGCCCGCGCTATTTTCGACGCAGGTGTGCTCACCGTTCCCCCTCGGGTGCAGGCGATTCCGTCCTCTGCCTATCCAACTCCGGCCAAGCGGCCGGCCAACTCAGTGCTTTCGAACGACAAGTTTACCCACACTTTCGGTTTCCGGCTCCCCCCGTGGCAGCAGCAACTACAAGACGTTTTGACCGGGATGCAGGTCGCTAGCTGAATTCTCTTAATCATGAAAATTAAGCAGAGGAGCATATAGATGAAGGCCGTAGCGACCACCATTGCAGATGTCCAGCTGCTTGAACCCAGGGTCTTTGAAGATAGCCGCGGTACTTTTTTCGAAAGCTACAACGAGCGGGCGTTGGCGGAATTGGGTATTAGCGGTCCTTTCGTTCAGGACAACCAGTCCTTCTCCCGGCGGGATGTAGTACGCGGTCTCCACTACCAGATTCACCATCCTCAGGGAAAGCTGATCCGCTGTCTGAGTGGAGAAATCTACGACGTTGCGGTGGATCTCCGGCGGCATTCGCCCACATTCCGCCAATGGGTGGGTGAAACTCTGAGCAGCAGCAATCGCAGAATGCTTTGGATTCCTCCTGGTTTCGCGCACGGTTTCATGGTGCTGTCGGAAGGGGCGGAGGTGCTCTACAAAGCCACAGACTTCTACGCTCCCCAACACGAACGCACGCTTCTATGGAGCGATCCAACGCTGAAGATTGACTGGCCGCGCGTGAATCGTGCCATTCTCTCCGCCAAAGATCTGGCCGGTTCCACCCTGGAGCACGCGCAAGTTTACGAGCACATGGAAGTTTACGAGCAAGAGGATCAGCCGGCAGAAAAAACCCCGGCCCATGCCCTCATCCGGTAACAGTCCCGCGGGGACGTCCATGAGAATGCCCCAGGACGTGAGTCTTAGGCACCCTCTTAGAAAAGGTCGCTTAGCGCCTGCGCCGTTCTTTTCATTTCATAACGCGCGCGAAAACACGCCAACCCATTGCTCACTATGCGCCGCCGTTCCTCTGGCTGCATCCCGAGCAAGGTCGTCATGGAGCGGTACGTCCCTTCGGCAGTATCCGGGTTCACGATGCCGGCCTCATCGTGGACAATATCCGGCCAGATATTCACTTTGTCGGAGATGAGCACCGGTACTCCGCAGGCCAGTGCTTCCACCACCGCGATCCCGAAGTTCTCCTGGTGCGAAGGCAGCACAAACGCATCGGCTGCGTGGAATGCGCCCCATTTCAAATCGCCCTCCAGCATCCCCGTCCAATGCACTCGGTCTGCGATCCGCAGCCGCTTCGCCTGCGCCTCCAGCTGAGGCCGCAGGCCTTCGTCGTCGGGTCCGGCCATGACCAGTTCCAAATCCGGATGCGCCTCCGCCACCCGCGCCAAGGCCTCCAGCAGCAGATCGCATCCCTTCTTGCGGTGAATGCGGGAGAGGAAGAGGAAAAACCTGCGCTGGCGCAAACCAGGATACTGGCTCAAAAAGATCTCCCGTTGCCTCGCCGGATCACCCCCAGGCTGCGAGGTCCCAAACGAAACCACGGCCGGATTCCATCGCTGTGGCCACATCGTGCCGGCGGCGGAGTCGCGCTCGATCGGCGTAGTAAAGCACACCGCCTTGGCATCGCGCAGCACGCGATATTCCCGTGCCAGCCAATACACCTGCTTCTTGAGGTGTTTCAAGGGAAAGGCCCGCTTGAAATAGGGATCCAGCATACCGTGGGGAAATACAACATAAGGAGCCCGCCCACGAAGCACGCGGTAGCTGCCGTAGCTGTGGTATTGCCACAGGCCATGGATCGCCACTCCATCGAAGCGCGCGAGGTTTTGCCCCAGCCACTCCGCCAGCCGCGGTGTATATCGATACTTACCCTGTGCCGGACCCAGTGCGTGAACCGGGAAGCTCTGGCCGCGGAGATAAGATTCTCCCGGATCATCCAGGCAAACCACTTCCACCGGAGCCACGCCGGCGCAGCTCTCGGCCAGCTTGCGAATGCCCTCGGTGGTTCCACCGGCTGCCGGCGCGAGTGAGCCCACCACATGCAGCAGCCGCTTAGTTGCCTGCGGGCAAGCAGACAGCGGTAGGGATTCGTGTGCGGCCATCGTTCCTGTCAAGATACCAGCCGGGGGGTGCCGGCTCGAACTATCGAGCCGCGGAGAGCCATCTCGCATAAAATGAGATCAGCTTCAACGGTCTAGCCAAAGAGGAGCGCTCCTACTTGAAACGAGCTTTGATCACCGGCATCACCGGTCAGGATGGCGCCTATCTCGCTGAGTTCCTGCTAAAAAAGGGGTATGAAGTGCATGGCATCAAGCGCCGCACTTCCTTGATCAACACCAATCGTATCGACCACCTGTACGAGGATCCCCACCAGGAAGAGCGCCGCCTGGTGCTTCACTACGGCGACATGACGGATTCGTCCAGCCTGATCCATGTGGTGGAGAAGGTTCAGCCCGACGAGATCTACAACCTGGCAGCCCAGAGTCATGTCCAGGTATCGTTTGAGGAGCCTGAATACACGGCAAATTCCGACGCGCTGGGAACCCTTCGGCTGCTGGAGGCCATTCGCATTCTCTCCCTCACCCGGAAGTCGCGCTTCTATCAGGCGTCCACGTCGGAGATGTACGGTCTGGTGCAGCAGATGCCCCAGTCGGAAAAAACTCCCTTCTACCCCCGTTCGCCTTATGGAGTCGCCAAGCTCTATGCCTACTGGATCACGGTCAATTATCGTGAATCCTACGGCATCTATGCCTGCAATGGCATTCTGTTCAATCACGAATCGCCATTGCGCGGCGAAACCTTTGTCACCCGCAAAGTGACCCGCGCCCTGGCGCGTATAAAGCTTGGCCTGCAGCAGAGGCTCTATCTGGGCAATCTTGATTCCCGGCGCGACTGGGGGCATGCCCGCGATTACATCGAGATGCAGTGGCTCATGCTGCAGCAGGAGCGCGCCACCGATTACGTGATTGCCACCGGGGTGCAATACAGTGTTCGTGAATTTGTCACCTTGGCGGCGGCATGTCTCGACATCCATCTGGAATGGAAGGGCAGCGGCCTCGAAGAGCAGGCCTATGACCAGCACGGCAAGGCCGTGGTGGCGGTCGATCCGCGTTACTTCCGGCCTGCCGAGGTGGAGACTTTGTTGGGTGACGCCAGTAAAGCGCGCAGGGAACTGGGCTGGTCGCCCAGGACAGACTTCCGAACGCTGGTGGAAGAGATGACCGTTGAGGACATGAAGGCTGCGGAACGCGATGCCCTGGTCACTCAGCACGGCTATACTGCCTATAATTTTCACGAATCCTGATCGGAGCAAACCCGGTGGAGAAAAACAGCCTCATCTACGTTGCCGGGCACCGCGGTCTGGTGGGCTCGGCGATCTGCCGCAATCTGCGGAAGATCGGTTTTGACCGGCTCTTGTTGCGATCGCGCGCGGAGCTCGACCTCACGGACGCACTCGCCGTGCACAGCTTCTTCGAACAGGAGCGTCCCGCTCACGTCTTTCTGGCCGCTGCCAAAGTCGGTGGCATTCTCGCCAACGATCTTTATCCGGCAGACTTCATTCGCGAAAACCTGATCATTCAAACCAACGTGATTGACGCCTGTTACCGCGCCGGTGTGGATCGCCTGCTCTTCCTCGGCTCCAGTTGTATCTATCCCAAGCTTTGCCCGCAGCCGATCAAGGAAGAGTATCTCCTTACCGGGCCGCTCGAGCCCACCAATCGTCCTTATGCATTGGCCAAAATCGCCGGCATTGAGATGTGCTGGTCCTACAACCGCCAATTCCATACCCGATACCTGGCAGCTATGCCTGCCAATCTATATGGTCCGGGCGACAACTTCGATCCCCAGAACTCGCACGTCTTGCCGGCGCTGATCCGAAAGGTGGCGGAGGCAAAATCTCTGGGCCACAAGCAGATCGTCGTTTGGGGAACGGGCACTCCCCGCCGCGAGCTCCTGTTTAGCGAAGATCTGGCCCAAGCCTGTGTCTTTCTCATGAACCTGCCGGAAGACACATATTCCGGGCTGCTGGAGGGCGTCCCGCTGATCAACATCGGCACCGGCGAGGATGTGACCATACGAGAACTAGCGGAGCAAGTTTGTGCCGTCCTGGGCTTCAAAGGAGACTTGGTCTTCGACACCACAAAGCCGGACGGAACGCCACAAAAGCTTCTGGATGTAACCCGCATGCACCAGCTAGGCTGGAAGCCCAGGACGACTCTCGCCGAAGGCATCGCCCTGACCTACGAAGCAGCGCGCCCGCAACTCGAAGCCCTCAGTACGCGTTGATCAATTGAGTCTCGAAGGGACGGCTGAAAGTAGTTCAGGACGATAGAGTCTGTGACAGCGCGAAAATAAAACTCAAATCAGAACCAGGCCCGTAGGGCCGGGAGCCAGACGTCAGCCCAGCCCGGGAGGGCTGGGACGTGGATATCAAGGTTGCGGAGCGCCGGAGGCGCGGCACTATCTTCATCCGCCGGTGCCGCGCCTCTGGCGCTCAAACGATGTTGGAGGGATCAATGTCCCAGCCCTCCCGGGCTGGGCTGACGTCTGGCTCCCGGCCCTACGGGCCTGGTTCTGATTTGAGCTTTATTTTCGCGTGCTCACAGACGCTCGCCAGTCCTGGGTTTTCAGGTCCCACCTCATCCTTCGGGAAAAAACAGCGCCACCTGTTCCGCCCTAGGTGGAGGTGTCAATGCACTCACCACCACCAGGCAGAGCAGAGCAGCGATCAAAGCCGGGAAGATAGCATCCCGCTGCGCCAGCATAGGAGGCAAGCTCCGCTTCACCACATCAAGGTCCCAGAAAAAAGTGACCAGCGTCCCCACCGCGATAGCACTCACCGCCCCCTGTGCATTCGCCCGCCGGCTGTAAAATGCGGCCAGTATCACGGGTGTGAGCGCAGCGGAGTAAATGGTATACGCGTAAAGCGTCTTCGCCAGCACCGAGCTGGTGTTAAGAGCCTGGTAAAGCGCCCAGATGCCGAGCAGCACCACCACCAGGCGAGAAACGATAAGCACCCGTTTATTCGAAGCCTCAGGAGCAATGTAGCGCGTAAAAACATCATTGACCAGGTTCGTCGAAGGGGAAAACAAGTAGTTGTTCGCGGTAGAGATAATCTTGGCAAACACCGCCCCCATCAAAAGCGCCCCGAGCCAGGCCGGCAATCCATGCAACGCCGTATAAGCGATGATCTCTCGCGGGCGTTGATGAACCTCGCCCGTAGGAAACAGCACCGACCCGAATACCGCCAATGCAACAATAACTGTTTCGAGAATCACCGTGCCGATAATCCATCCCACGACCGCATTGCGCGCATCCTTCTCCGACTTTGCGGAGAAGAACTTCTGATACATCGACTGATTGCCCAGCATCAGCAGCATAGTGGGCAAAAAAAGCTCGAATGCCTGGGCCAGGTTAAAGTCTCCCAGAACCTGAAAGTGTGTAGCCGGCAAAGCATGCGTGACCCTGCCCCATCCTCCCGCTGCGTGCAACACGAAGGGTAAAGCCATGAGCAGAGTAATCGTCGCCAGAGACCCGATCACCACATCCATATAGGCCACGGAAGCCATCCCAGCGATGGCGGTGAACACGATGACGAAGGTAGCGATGATGTACTTGCCCAGATCGGCAGTAATCACATCAGGAAAAACCAGGTGAAGAATGTCCCCACCACCGATCAGCTGGTAGCTGGTGATCGCGGTGTAGGCGAACAAAATAGCGATGACGCCCAGCACGCGAGCGGTTTGGTTATAACGAGCCTCCAGCAGATCGGGAATCGTGAACTGCGCGAATTTGCGTGCCCGGGGAGCGATGAAATAAATCAGCAGCAGCCCGGCCCACCCGCCGGCCCCCTGCCAAAGAGCGGCGAAGCCATGGTTGTACGCATTCTCCGCGCCGCCCAGCAGCGAGCCTGAACCGATCCACGAAGACAGAAGCGTAAACACCAGCACATAGGTCGGCAGAGAACGCCCCGCGACCAGGTAGTCGGCCTTGGTCTTCGTCTTCTTCAGCCGCGAAAGGGAAACCGTGAGCAGGCTAAGAACGATAACGCCGAGCACCCCGGCATACAAAACATGACTCGGGGCAGGAGCTGTAGACATGTATTTTCCTTGAACGCTGACGCCTTACGGAACAAGTCGATTGTAGGTGACCGCTCCTTTGACCAGGACTTGTTGCACGTGGCTGGTGTACTCGAAGGGATCGCCATCGAACACCACTACGTCGGCATCCTTGCCTTTGCTGAGCGAGCCAACCCGATCGTCGATACCCAACATCTTTGCCGGCGAGAGAGTGATCGCGCGCAAGGCTGATTCCATGCCCAGTCCGTTCGCGGCGGCGACGGCGGCTTCGAATAACAGAACCCGGCTCTTGGGAACATAAGCCTCGTAGCCGGTCATGATCGCGATAGGAACTCCGGCCTGTTGCAGCAAGGCAGCGTTCTCATACGTCGCGTTCGAAGTCTCCAGGCTCTCGAATGGCTGCATCACCGCCCCCACCAGGCAAGGCACTCCGGCTTGCTTGATCTTGTCGCGGATCAGGTATCCCTCCGCCACCGAAGCCAGCATGTATTTCAAGTGAAACTCTGTGCCCAGCCGGATCGCGGTGTCGATATCGTCCGCGCGATATGCATTGAAGATCGCCGGAGTCTTACCTGAAACGACATCGGCCAGAGCAGCCGTCTTAGGCTCGATGGCGGGTTGTTTCGAGAGATCGCTACCGTCCTTCTTCCACTTATCCCACTTTTCCTGATATGCCCTGGCTTGGGTGAGTGCGTCCCGGATCATCTCTGCTGTCTTCATGCGCGTGACCGGAGCCTTGTGGCCTTTACCGTAGACCTCCTTAGGTGTCTCGCCAAGATTGAATACCATCGCCGAGTTGAGGCGGACGATGAGTTGATCCGCCGTACGGAAGGGTGACTGGGGTCCAACGGTCTTGAAAATACCTGCACGCCCAGCGATAGGATTCCCCGGCCCAGGCGCGACCTGGAGAGTCGTGACGCCGTAAGTATTCACGTATTGATAGAGCAAGTCCGCGGGGTTCAGGCTATCGCGCACGTTCACATCCGCTGTGTTCGGGTCGGTCGACTCATCCTGATCCTGGTCGGCCGCGATGTTGTACGCGCCGGAGATGCCGGTGGTCGTATCCGCGTCGATCAGCCCCGGCGTGATGTACCTGCCTCGGATCACCTGATAGCCCGCGGGTGGCTCAAGACTGGCGCCCTGCCGCACGTCCTCGATCTTGCCGTCACGAATGAGCACCATTCCGGGTCCGCCTTGCGCGCCCGTGGCCCCCACCGTGTCCATGGTGTAGAGATGTTCGCCCACCAGGGCGACGTTCTGTGCCCCCAGCCAGGGTGTGACCACCAGAGCTGCCGTCAGCAGCAGCCCAGAGCCCCTCATTGCGCACCCACCTGTGATTGCGGATAGCGGCTGATTACCTGAAAGCCCCCGGTTGCGTAGCGCAAATCCAACGGATTGCTCCGGTCGAAGACCTTCTCTCCCTCGATCCAGGTTTGCAGAACATGCGTATACACGCTCAGCGGAGCTCCGCTAAGAACGATGAAGTCGGCGTCTTTGCCCACCTCCAGACTGCCCACCCTGCCCTGCAGATCGAGCATCTCCGCGGGATAGATGGTCAACCCTTTCAGTGCCGCATCCTCACTCATGCCGCCGCGCACAGCGAGCGCCGCAGAGCGAAGCAACATCCGCGAATTAGTGATCGGGTCGTCGGTGTTGAAGGCCACCTTCACTCCCGCCTTCTCAAGGCGAGCCGGACAACTCATGCTCACGTTGATTGTCTCCGGCTTGCCGCCCGGAGAATCGATCATGGTGTAGCTCACCCCGATATGCCGCTTGGCCAGCTCATCGGCCACTTCACAGGATTCAGTCCCGTGGTGCACCACCACGCGGTAATGAAACTCATCCGACAGGCGAAGAACCGTCATCACGTCGTCGGCGCGGTGGGTATGGTTGTGCACGATGCGCTTGCCATCGAGCACCTGCGCCACTGCCTCCAGTCCCAGATCGCGATCCGGCTCCTTGGCCGTTTTATCGCCGCCTGCGACTGCCTTCGTATAGGCATCCCATTTCGCCTTGTACTGTTGCCCTTTCTCAAAAATCCCGCGCGCCAACGCTGCTTCTTCCATCCGCGTCATGGGAGCTTGGCCGCGCGCCCCATATCCTTTCGGATTGGTCCCGTTGGCCATCTTCATGCCCCCAATGGTGCCCGGGATTAGCATCTGTTCAATGGTGGCGCCGCGCAATTTAACATAAGCCGTTTGCCCGCCCATCACATTGCCGCTACCCGGCATGATGTTTGCGGTAGTGATGCCACCCGCGTTGGCCATGCGGATATTCGGGTCCGCCGGATCGATAGCGTCAAGTGCGCGCAGCGCCGGCTGCACCGGGCCGCTCGATTCGTTCGCGTCTTGCGAGTCGGAGACAGTAGGGTTGGCATCGATGCCGATATGCGAGTGCGAGTCGACGATACCCGGCATGATGATTTTGCCGGTAGCGTCCTGAACGGTGGCTCCGGCCGGAATCTGAACCTGGCCCATCGCGCCGATAGCGACAATTTTTCCGCCCTTGACGACCAGCACGCCCTGCGCAATCGGCGATCCTGTGATCGGCAGGATCTGGGCGCCCTGCACCACCAACACATTTTGATCGTGAGCGCTTTGCGCCGGAGCCAGGCAGACCAGCCCTGCTGCTGCAAGCATGAGCGCGAACAAGACAGCTTTGCTCTTCTGCATCTTCAAAGATTCCGATTGGATCGCCCGAGTATACACCGCTCTGAAATCACTTCGGATACTTCCGCGCCCCAAACAACGCGGTGCCAATGCGCACCTGGGTAGCGCCCTCGGCGATAGCTACCGGGAAGTCATGCGACATCCCCATGGACAGCTCAGCAAACGACAGCCGCGGATGCGCCGCCGCCAACTGATCGCGCAACTTGCGCAGCTGGGAGAAGTAGGGGCGGACCGCTGCCGGATCCTCAAGGAATGGGGGCACAGTCATCAGCCCGCGAAGCTCCAGCGCGGTCAGGCCGGGCAGATGCTCGAGCAGCAGGCGAAGCTCGGCTGAGTCCGGCTCCAAGCCGGCCTTCGATGCCTCGTGGCTCAGCTTGATCTCGATCAACACCGCCAGCCGCCGCCCCAGCCGGGTCGCAGCTTGGTTGAGCCGTTCGGCAAGCGCAAAGGAATCAACCGTGTCGATAGAGGAGAAAAGCTCCGCTGCACGAGCCGCCTTGTTCGATTGCAGATGGCCAATCAGGTGGAACTCAGCAGCGGCCGTGCCCGCGGCCCCCAGTGCAACGCTCTTCTCTTGAAATTCCTGCACCCGGTTTTCGCCGAAGATCCGGATGCCCAGAGCCTCTGCGGCGAGGATCGCAGAAACAGGGTGCACCTTTGAGACCGCCATCAGGGAGACCTCTTCCCGGGGCCGGCCGGCTTCGCGGCACGCCATCGCAATCTGACCTTCGATGCGCTCAAGATTTTCCCCCAGCATGGTGGAAGATCCCGCTGCGCTCAACCGGTCGCCCTCAATGGCCGCGTTCTTCAAGGTATTTTTCCACTTCCAGGGCGGCCATGCAGCCCGAGCCGGCGGCGGTGATTGCCTGGCGGTACCTGCGGTCCTGCACGTCCCCACACGCAAAAACTCCAGGCACGCGGGTGAACACCTGGTCCGTAGTGCGAATGTATCCGTCGTCATCCAAATCGATCAGACCGCGAAACATCTTGGCGTTGGGAATATGGCCAATCCCCAGGAACATGGCGCTTACCGGCAGGGTCGACTCTTCATGGTTGAGAGTATTCCGCAGGCGCAACCCCGTCACTTCCTTCTGCTCCACCCCCAGCACCTCTTCGACCGCGGTGTTGGTCACGAACTTGATCTTGTCGTGGGCCATCGCGCGATCCAGCATGATGCGCGAAGAGCGGAATTGCTCGCGGCGATGGACCAGCGTGACCTTGGTGGCGAAGCGGGTCAGGAACAGTGCCTCCTCCATAGCGGAATCGCCGCCCCCAATCACGGCGATCTCCTTGCCCGAGAAGAAGAAGCCGTCACAGGTAGCGCAGGAGCTCACGCCGTGCCCGATCAGGGCCTGCTCGCTGGGCAGCCCCAGCCAGCGGGCCGAAGCGCCGCTGGCAATGATCAACGTGCGCGTATGCACCGTTTCCTTCCCCAGGTTCAGGGCGAGCGGCCGCTTGGAAAAGTCGACCGATAACAGGTGCCCCATCTGGAAGTCGGCTCCGAAGCGGGCCGCCTGCAGCTTCATCCGCTCAATCAACTCCGGCCCCTGAATGCCTTCCGGCCAGCCGGGAAAATTCTCCACCAGGGTGGTAATGGAGAGCTGGCCGCCCGGTTCGTGGCCTTCGAGCACCAGCGGCTTGAGGTTGGCGCGGGCGGCATAGATGGCTGCCGTAAGACCGGCGCAGCCGGTGCCCAGGATGACGGTATCGCGGATGTCTGCTGTCATAAATGTAGAGTCTTTGATTCTACGCGGCCCCGAAAGATGCGAGCTGCGCAAGTAAGATGACGGCATGGCAAATCTGACCTTGATTTACGGCATGAGGCTGCTTCCTTCCGAGGAGGCGATCGAAGTGGGCGATGCCCTGGTGACGCTCAAGAACGGCAAACAGGCACACGTGACCATGCACGTGCTGGAGGGGAGCCGGGAGGAGATCGAAAACCAGTTGCGGCAGAGCATCGAGGCCTTCTTCGACTTTTATCCCGAGATCTAGCAACGGAAACCTTTTCCGGGGATCTGTATCTTACCTGCAGAGCATCTCATCTACTAAAGTAGTGGAGAGTGTCTGAATGGCTGAGATTTCAACTCCTCCTTCGGTGAAGAATCTACCCCAGCGTCCGCGCGTGGTCCTGGTCGGTGGCGGTTTCGCCGGCTTGAGCGCCGGAATGGCGCTGGCCGATATGGCGGTCGACGTAACCCTCATCGACCGGCGTAACCACCGTACTTTCCAGCCTTTGCTTTACCAGGTCGCGCTGGCCGTCCTTTCCCCGGCTGATATAGCCCAGCCCATTCGTTCCATTTTTTCTAAAAAGCAGAATATCGAAGTATTGATGGACGAGGTGATAGGCATCGAACCCGATAGCCGCACCGTGCGGCTGCATACTGGTGCGAAGATCTCCTACGACTATCTCATCCTGGGCACCGGATCGACCCATTCCTACTTTGGCCACGACGACTGGGCGCAGAGTGCACCGGGCCTGAAGACGGTCGAGGATGCTACCGAAATCCGCCGCCGCGTGCTGCTGGCCTTTGAGCTGGCGGAGCGGGAGATGGTGGAGACCGGCGCTCATCCAGTACTCAATTTCGTCGTCATTGGGGGAGGCCCAACCGGCGTGGAGCTGGCGGGCGCCATCAGTGACATCTCCAAGCTCTATATGCAGCACGATTTTCGCCACATCGACCCCTCCAAGGCGCGGGTAATCCTGATCGAAGGTTCGCCCCGCATCCTGGCCGCATATCCCGAGGATCTGTCGAAAAAGGCTTTCCAGCAGCTGCAGCAATTAGGTGTCGAAGTTTACACCGGCGAGAGCGTGAGCGACGTAAAGCCCGGCTATGTCATCGTCGGCGGCAAGCGGATAGACGCCCTGGTGACGTTATGGGCAGCGGGGGTGCAGGCCTCGCCCCTGGGCAAAATGCTGGGCGTGCCGACCGATAAGCGTGGCTGCGCCATCGTCGACATTTACCTTAATCCGCCCGGCCACCCGGAGATTTTTGTTTGTGGAGATCTGGCCCATGTCGAAGAAGAAGGACGTCAGATTCCCGGTGTAGCCCAGCCTGCCATGCAGATGGGCCGCCACGCCGCGCAGGAGATCACCCAGGACATGGCGGGCAAGCCACGAACCAAATTTCACTACTTTGACAAAGGAGACATGGCCACCATCGGCCGCCACGCAGCGGTCGCCAACGTGCGGTGGCCCTTCAAGGCCCATTGGTCCGGCACGCTAGCCTGGCTCTCCTGGGTCTCGGTGCATCTATTTTTCCTGATTGGCTTCCGCAACCGCCTGTTCGTCTTCTTTTCCTGGGCGTGGACTTATCTGACCTTCAACCGCGGTGCGCGCCTCATTACCGGCAGTCCGATCCTGCCGGGTTGGGGGCAGCAGGAGGGCATTCGTCCGCAGATCCTGGACGCTCCGCTGGACCTGACCTCACCCCGGATGGGCACGCCCATCATGCCCCCGGCCCCCCCATCCGATTTGTCATCCCGACCGGAGCGACCTGTCCCGGCGAGCCGTGGAAGCGAAGTGGAGGGACCTGCGGTTTCTTCCCGTTCCTAAACCGTCACCGGTTGGCTGGTGTTGACGTTGACGTGTGTCAGCCAGCCGAAGCGATCCGGCCGCAGCCCGTGGGCGATGCCCAGGTACTCCTCGGAGAGCTGTTTGCTGATCGGTCCGATGGTTGCCGTCCCCGATGGGGATGCGGTCAACCGAACGAATCGGGTGCACCTCGGCCGCCGTTCCGGTGAAGAACGCCTCGTCGGCAATGTAAAGCAGCTCACGCGGCATGGCCTGTTCCACGACAGGGATGCCAAGATGGCGTGCCATGGTGAGCACCGAATCGCGCGTGATCCCGGAGAGCACCGAATTGGCCAGAGGCGTGGTATAGAGCACGCCATTGCGCACCACAAAGAGATTCTCGCCCGAGCCCTCCGACAGGTTGCCGAAGACATCGAGTGCGATCCCTTCGGAGTAGCCGTTGCTGTCGGCCTCCATGCGAATCAGCTGGGAATTCAGGTAATTGCCGCCGGCCTTAGCCAGCGCGGGAACCGTATTGGGGGCCATCCGGCTCCAGGAGGAGATGCACACATCCGCGCCCTCGTCCCCGGCCACGTACTTACCCCAGGAGTAGTTGGCGATGAACACTTCGATCGGCGTGCCTTTGGGGCTGACGCCCATCTCTCCGTAGCCGCGCAGCGCGATGGGCCGGATGTAGCAAGGTGCGACACCGTTGCTCTCCACCAGGCTGACCACTGCGCTCGAGAGTTGCTCCAGCGAATAGGGCAGCGGCATGCGATAAATCTTGGCTGAATCGAGCAGTCGCTGCATGTGTTCGGGCAGGCGAAAAATGGCCGCTCCCTGCGGTTGTGCGTAGCAGCGAATGCCTTCAAAAACGGACGAGCCATAGTGCACGACATGGCTCATCACATGGATCTGGGCCTTATCCCAGGGCACTAAGTTTCCGTTGTGCCAAATCTTGGCGGTGGGCTGGATGGGCATCGACAACAGCTCCCTTCGATTGAAGTTTCGATTATAGCTTCGCAGCGATGAACTTGCGGACAGCAAACGTTGTAAGTTGAGTGGATGTACTGACCGGCAAGCATCTTGATTCCCACAAAAGCCTTTGTCATCCCGACCGGCTCTGTCCATCCACCTCAACCCATGCCAAGGTGAAACGCCGCCCTTAACTTTGTCATCCCGACCGAAGCGGAGGGACCTGCGGTTTCTTTCTGTCCGTCCGAATCTGACGGATCCCCATAAAACAAACCGTGCCTTGAACTTTGTCATCCCGACCGAAGCGTAGCGGAGCGGAGGGACCTGCTCGTGCGCCTTTCCACCAAACAAAGGTCTCATCCACCCTCTTTTCAACAACAATCCACCTTTTCAACAACCCACCCCCTTGCAGTCTGCTAACTGAGTTGGTACTCTCACACAGGTCGTTGAAAACGCATCTCCTCCGAAAGCAACACTCACCGAAGTAATTTGCGAAACCCAACGAATTTTGATATTCTTAAAAAGTTGCACGAGTGAGCAGTGGTCACGGTGAAGCTTCGCGGTAGGGCAGAAACACACCTAGCCAGTAGGATCGAGCGAAGCAGAAGTTGTTCGACGGGCCGTAGCAGAGCCCATACCGTAAACCTGAATCTGATCTCAACCTAGGCAGGCGAAGCAAGCCCGTCTAAAAGTCCGGCTGGCAATTCGCCGGGCGCAAGATCAGCAGGAAGTCGGTAGAGAAGGAAAGTCCTTCCAGAGCGAACAATCCATTGCAGGGCGAGGGTGAGTTTCCCCTCTTGGGCAAATTGCCCACCAGAACGCATGCGCGCATGCGCCAACGTTCTGGGCAGATCTTTCAAATTTGGTGCTGCAAGCGCGCGAGAGTCGATGGAAGAAATACCCATTGACAACCTCCTGAAACTTCTGTAGTTTCGGTAAATGCGCGTAAATTGCGAGGGTCTGTAAGCATCCCGCAAAAAGCAGCGCAACAAGTTCGAGGACGCACAGCTTTGCTGTGTATTCCTTGATCCAAAGCGGACCGCTCAGGCGGACCCCGGTTATGGATCTTTGACAATCAGGTTGAACATGCCAGTCGTGAGAAAACGATGAAGTTTTGGTTTGATCATTCTCACAATGTAATGCTTCGCAGAGTTTTCGAGCTCTGTGAGGCTGGTCTCTCCTTCCGGACCTCCGTCCTGGAATTGAGAGACCTCAGGTTTCAAACGAGAGTTTGATCCTGGCTCAGAATCAACGCTGGCGGCGTGCCTAACACATGCAAGTCGAACGAGAAAGTGGAGCAATCCATGAGTAAAGTGGCGCACGGGTGAGTAACACGTGACTAACCTACCCTTGAGTGGGGGATAACCTAGGGAAACCTGGGCTAATACCGCATAATACCTTCGGGTCAAAGGAGCAATTCGCTTAAGGAGGGGGTCGCGGCCGATTAGTTAGTTGGCGGGGTAATGGCCCACCAAGACTGTGATCGGTATCCGGCCTGAGAGGGCGCACGGACACACTGGAACTGAAACACGGTCCAGACTCCTACGGGAGGCAGCAGTGGGGAATTTTGCGCAATGGGGGAAACCCTGACGCAGCAACGCCGCGTGGAGGATGAAGCCCCTTGGGGCGTAAACTCCTTTCGATCGGGACGATTATGACGGTACCGGAAGAAGAAGCCCCGGCTAACTTCGTGCCAGCAGCCGCGGTAATACGAGGGGGGCGAGCGTTGTTCGGAATTATTGGGCGTAAAGGGTGCGTAGGCGGTTCAGTAAGTCTTGTGTGAAATCTTCGGGCTCAACTCGAAGTCTGCATGAGAAACTGCTGGGCTTGAGTATGGGAGAGGTGAGTGGAATTCCCGGTGTAGCGGTGAAATGCGTAGATATCGGGAGGAACACCTGTGGCGAAAGCGGCTCACTGGACCATAACTGACGCTGAGGCACGAAAGCTAGGGGAGCAAACAGGATTAGATACCCTGGTAGTCCTAGCCCTAAACGATGATCGCTTGGTGTGACGGGTACCCAATCCCGCCGTGCCGAAGCTAACGCGTTAAGCGATCCGCCTGGGGAGTACGGTCGCAAGGCTGAAACTCAAAGGAATTGACGGGGGCCCGCACAAGCGGTGGAGCATGTGGTTTAATTCGACGCAACGCGAAGAACCTTACCTGGGCTCGAAATGGAGTGGACCGGAGTAGAAATATTCCTTCCCCGCAAGGGGCTGCTCTATAGGTGCTGCATGGCTGTCGTCAGCTCGTGTCGTGAGATGTTGGGTTAAGTCCCGCAACGAGCGCAACCCTTATTACCAGTTGCCATCATTAAGTTGGGCACTCAGGTGAGACCGCCTCGGATAACGGGGAGGAAGGCGGGGATGACGTCAAGTCCTCATGGCCTTTATGTCCAGGGCTACACACGTGCTACAATGGCCGGTACAAACCGTCGCAAACCCGTGAGGGGGAGCTAATCGGAAAAAGCCGGCCTCAGTTCGGATTGGAGTCTGCAACTCGACTCCATGAAGCTGGAATCGCTAGTAATCGCGGATCAGAACGCCGCGGTGAATACGTTCCCGGGCCTTGTACACACCGCCCGTCACATCACGAAAGTGGGTTGTACTAGAAGTCGGTGCGCTAACCGCAAGGAAGCAGCCGCCCAAGGTGTAATTCATGATTGGGGTGAAGTCGTAACAAGGTAGCCGTAGGAGAACCTGCGGCTGGATCACCTCCTTTCTAAGAGAGAACGTCATGGCACTCATCCGCTTCCGCGATAGCGGACCTAAGCCTTTCGGGGCTGTAGGCGCGTATGAGAAGTTGCCATGTACTTCCGAAGCTCTTGTCCCTGACTTGAGTTTCGGAAAACCGGTCAAGCCTTCTCTGCTTCTCGTTAATTTCCATGATGGTCAAGAGCGGCGTAGCTGCTCTGCATGTTCACCTGGTCCTCGAAACTTTTCGAGTTATGAGACTCTGGCACAACCAGCGGGCCTGTAGCTCAGTTGGTTAGAGCGCACCCCTGATAAGGGTGAGGTCGGTAGTTCGAATCTACCCAGGCCCACCACTCCTGTTATGGGGCTGTAGCTCAGCTGGGAGAGCACCTGCTTTGCAAGCAGGGGGTCACCGGTTCGATCCCGGTCAGCTCCACCAACACATCCGTCTCAAATCTAAACGTTCGGGTACGAAATGTTGGGTGCCCCATTCAAGCCCAGCTTTTGGCTTGAGTGGGATAACAAACTCCGACCGAAAAGTGTTCGACCTGAACAGAAACTGCTGTTCAAAGATGAGCGTCCGTTAAGGATGTTGACCTTTGAGCAGCGCTGAGCAACAGCAAAGCTGTTCGAACCCACCCCAGGGTGGGCGCCGGATTAATCTCCGGTGCAACTGGATGTTTGACAACGAAATCGATTGGGTAAAAAAAATTACAAGGCTGAGCAGGCCTTTCCCAGGCGCAAGACACGAAGAGCAGTATCGCAAGTTCGTGATGCAAGGGAAGGCGTGTTTAGTTGAGTGTCTTTAGGATAATTAGCGAATATTCGCTCACTCGCAAGAGTGAGCGCGTAAACGCAGGCGAATCAGAGACTAATTCTAATTAGCTCTCAGCTCGGTATCGCAGATGCAAGATCTGACTGCTGCGCGAGAGTTAATTCTATGGTCAAGCTACTAAGGGCGCACGGTGGATGCCTTGGCAGAATCAGGCGATGAAGGACGTGGCAAGCTGCGATAAGCTCCGGGGAGCCGCACACAGGCGTTATATCCGGAGATTTCCGAATGGGGAAACCCACTACGGCAAAACCGTAGTACATCCCGCTGAATACATAGGCGGGCATGAGCGAACTCAGGGAAGTGAACCATCTCAGTACCTGAAGGAAAAGAAAGAAACCTCGATTCCGAGAGTAGTGGCGAGCGAAATCGGAATAGCCCAAACCCGTTGCATTTCGGTGTAACGGGGGTTGTAGGGTCCGCAACAGTAGAGTTACCAATCTGGTGGTTAGTCGAATCCTCTGGAAAGTGGATCCATAGAGCGTGACAGGCGCGTAGACGAAAACCATCCAGACTCGAAGCGGATACCTGAGTAAGGCGGGGCACGTGAAACCCTGCTTGAATCTACGGGGACCATCCCGTAAGGCTAAATACTCGATTCTGACCGATAGTGAACCAGTACCGTGAGGGAAAGGTGAAAAGAACCCCTGCGAGGGGAGTAAAAAGTACCTGAAACCGTGTGCCTACAAGCAGTGGGAGGACTATGCCCGTAAGGGAATGTCTGACCGCGTGCCTATTGCATAATGAGCCGGCTAGTTATTCTTGTCAGCAAGGTTAAGCGTAAGCGAGCCGTAGCGAAAGCGAGTCTGAATAGGGCGAATCAGTTGGCAGGAATAGACGCGAAGCGGGATGATCTACCCTTGGCCAGGTTGAAGGTGGGGTAACACCCACTGGAGGACCGAACCGGTGTTTGTTGAAAAAAGCTCGGATGAGCTGAGGGTAGGGGTGAAAGGCTAATCAAATTCCGTGATAGCTCGTTCTCTCCGAAATAGCTTTAGGGCTAGCCTCGGATGATTTGCATTGGTGGTAGAGAACTGGATGGACTAGGGGGCTTTCCGGCTTACTGAATCCAATCAAACTTCGAATGCCAATGACAACCAGTCCGGGAGTCAGACAATGGGGGCTAAGCTTCATTGTCGAGAGGGAAACAGCCCAGACCGCCTGCTAAGGTCCCCAAGTTACAGTTAAGTGGGAAAGGAAGTCGGAACGCTCAGACAGCCAGGAGGTTGGCTTAGAAGCAGCCATCCTTTAAAGAAAGCGTAATAGCTCACTGGTCAAGCGGTCCGGTGCCGACAATATAACGGGGCTAAAACTGTACACCGAAGCAGCGGATGCACACCTATGGTGTGCGTGGTAGGAGAGCATTCTCAACCGCAGCGAAGCCTGACTGAGAAGACAGGTGGAGCGTTGAGAAGAGACCCTGCCGGCATAAGTAGCGATAACGGACGTGAGAACCGTCCGCGCCGAAAGTCTAAGGTTTCCTGAGGAAGGTTAATCCGCTCAGGGTTAGGCGGTCCCTAAGGTGAGGCCGAAAGGCGTAGCTGATGGACATCCGGTTAATATTCCGGACCTCCCATACTCTCGTTTGACGATGGGGAGACGCAGAAGGATAAGCAGGGCCTCCTATGGCTATGGGGCTTGATGCGCGTAAGCTGGTTCACCCAGGCAAATCCAGGTGAGCTTAACAGTGAGGCGCAAAACAGTAGGGCGTATGCCCGAAAGCTGCCGATTTCACGCTGCCAAGAAAATCCTCTAAGGAGAGGGGATGGGAACCGTACCACAAACCGACACAGGTAGACGAGGAGAATATCCAAAGGCGCTCGAGTGAAGGCTTCTTAAGGAACTCGGCAAATTAGCTCCGTAACTTCGGGAGAAGGAGCGCCCCGGTAGAGTGCAAGCTCGAGGGGGCCGCAGTGAAACGCGTACGGCGACTGTTTAACAAAAACACAGGTCTCTGCTAAGTCGAAAACGACGTATAGGGGCTGACGCCTGCCCGGTGCCGGAAGGTTAAAAGGAGAGGTTAGCCGCAAGGCGAAGCTTTGAATTGAAGCCCCGGTGAACGGCGGCCGTAACTATAACGGTCCTAAGGTAGCGAAATTCCTTGTCGGGTAAGTTCCGACCTGCACGAATGGCGTAACGATCGTACGACTGTCTTAAGGAGTTGCTCGGCGAACTTGTAGTACCGGTGAAGATGCCGGTTACCCGCAGCTAGACGGAAAGACCCCGTGCACCTTTACTACACTTTTACTATGAATTATGGCTCTTGCTGCGCAGGATAGGTGGGAGGCTTTGATACCAGGTTCTCGGACTTGGTGGAGCCAACGGTGAGATACCACCCTGCGAGTGCTGTGATTCTAACCTCCTCCCGTGATCCGGGAGAGGGACATAGTAAGACGGGTAGTTTGACTGGGGCGGTCGCCTCCTAAATTGTAACGGAGGCGCGCGAAGCTACACTCAGGCTGTTTGGAAATCAGCCGTCGAGTGCAAAGGCATAAGTGTGGTTAACTGTAAGACCTACAAGTCGAGCAGATGCGAAAGCAGGCCTTAGTGATCCGGTGGTTCTGTATGGAAGGGCCATCGCTCAACGGATAAAAGGTACGCCGGGGATAACAGGCTGATCGGAGCCAAGAGTTCATATCGACGCTCCGGTTTGGCACCTCGATGTCGGCTCATCGCATCCTGGAGCTGTAGAAGGTTCCAAGGGTTAGGCTGTTCGCCTATTAAAGCGGTACGTGAGCTGGGTTCAGAACGTCGCGAGACAGTTCGGTCCCTATCTGCTGTGGGCGTAGGAGATTTGCGGGGGGCTGTCCTTAGTACGAGAGGACCGGGATGGACGAACCTCTTGTGTTCCAGTTGTCCTGCCAAGGGCACGGCTGGGTAGCGAAGTTCGGTTGTGATAACCGCTGAATGCATATAAGCGGGAAGCACGCCCCAAGATGAGATCTCCCAACCCAAAAGGGTCAAGAAGGGTCCAGGAAGACCACCTGGTTGATAGGCTGGAGGTGGAAGCGCAGTAATGCGTGTAGCTTACCAGTACTAATCGCCCGTTCGGCTTGTCCATAGAATTAACTCTGCGCAGTTGTCACAGAGACATTCAACAAGCCTTGAAATTGATCATCAGTAGTAGCAGTGAATGATCTAGCCCAATCGGTTTCGTTGTGAAAAATCAGGTTGCATGGCGCCAGCTTGCCGCGCGAGAACCTCAGGAAAACTAGCCTGAACTCGTTGCGACTGCGGGGGAGACCCTCCGCCAAGCGCCCCAAAGCTCAAAGGTGTGTTTTTACAGCTCGGTTAAGGTTGTCGGAGCACACGCTGGGAAGAAAAAGAACCAGCAGCACACCTAGATTTGCCGGTGAATATACCGCGAGGGTCACACCCGTTCCCATCCCGAACACGGAAGTTAAGCCTCGCTGGGCCGATGGTACTGCACGCGTAAGTGTGTGGGAGCGTAGGTGATTGCCGGCATTAACTAAAAGGCCGCCAGGAAACTGGCGGCCTTTTCTATGCTCGCGAGAAGGGAACCTTCCAACCTTCCGGGAAGTCGGGAAGTTGCGACATTCTCTACGTTCTCTCGAGCCGAGTAGCAAGTTCCGAGGTGCGTCCCCGCTCTTCCCTTGCCATCCCGAGGAACTGACGTGCCTGCGGCAAGTTAAGGAAATAATGAACCAGCCTTGTCCACGCCAGTTCGGGCAGGGGAAAATAGTCCCGAAGGGACGGCTGAAAGTAGCCCAGGATGAAATCCTGGGTTGGATCAGAGCAGCTGTGTTCCCTCGACTGCTATATGGCCCAATCATGCCCAGGATTTCATCCTGGGGAATCATCAGCCCTCCCTGCTGGACTGAAACCTCGCCCTTTACCCGTACCCAGCACTGGCGTGCTGGGCTACATTCAGCCGTCCCTACGGGGCTGTCCCGTTACAGACCCGGATCCTGGGTTCTACATGCTCCCCCTTGAAACCTCCAGGTTTTGTTTATTTGGAGCGTTTGTGACTTTTTCGACCTTTTCGTGTTTTTTGCATGGGAGCGTGGGAGCGTAGGTGATTGCCGGCACGCATCTCCTCCTCGCCGTCGTTTGGGCTTTCGCTTTAGGCGTCAGGTCGTCTCGCCTGCGCAGGACGGGAAGGAGCATCCGTATTTCGAAGTACTGATGCACTGCATGGAGATCGTGGTTACAGTCCGCCACCACGGCCAATTAAATCAATAACTTACGCGCTATTGGCTGCATCCCGCCAAGGATAGTTCGGGACCGATAACGGAGACATCTCTGGGCGCGCTTCGTATGTTTTTGGTGGTATTCCTGTCGCACCGACCCATTTTCCGTGAACATGACGCAGCACCCATGCTTTTTCATTGACAAAGCTAGATGCCTGCTTGATTCTTACGCCCATCCCCCCTACAACTATGGTCGCCCTTGAGGCGTTTTCAGAGCTTTTGCAGGTTCTGTATTCGGCGCCGCTCCAGCAGGAGCAATGGCAGCGATTTTTTGCGCTCGTAAGCGACCACACCCGATCCCAAAACAGCTGCTTTCTTTTGGCGGACACCAGCCATGGGCTTGCCGCACTGGCGCAGGGCGGAAAGTTGAATGATCCGGCTGTCCTTCCCGAACACAACAAGACTTTCTCGCGAAACGATCCTTTTCCGACCCCTTAATCCGCAAGGCGCGGACCGGCGTATTCACCGAAGACGAATCGCTGCCGCAGGATGGCATTTTGAGAACCGAGATCTACCGGGAGTTTTTGGTTCATTGCACAAAATGAGGCGCTTGACGAGTATCCCCGAGAATTGGCCCGAATTGTTAGCAGAGTCCCGTGGGGGGAATCGATGAAATCGCCATCTTTGTTGCCGCTCTTGCTTTTGCTTGGAGTTTCAAGCATCACTTTGATGGCCCAGGAAAAGATCGCTCCGGCCCTCTCGCCTGCAGGATCAAGCCGTCCAGCCGGCGTGCCCGCCGATTATGTCATCACGCCTTTTGGCTTCTTCCATCCATCCTGCGTGTTGCAAGTCAAGAAGGGCGAAAGCCTTCAAAAAGGCGGCGTCCTTCGGCATCCGGATGGCAGCACAGAACAAATCCCGAGCTGCGAGCATCCTCACTACAAGCAATCTGGCGAACTCGTCCCTGGGTCGTCCGATGCACACAACACCGCGGTCGTGCACGAGTTGGATACAACGCCGCCACCAGCTGTGAATGGCTGGGTAGAGAATTCGAACGTCAGCATCGGCACGGCGTACGGAGAAGTAGTTTCGACGTGGACGGTCCCTTCTCTGCCGCTGGCCCACGATGCGCAGACGGTGTATTTTTTCCCGGGGTTGGAGACGACGCTGGACAATCCAACAGATATTCTTCAGCCGGTTTTAGGGTCGACCAACGGAGGAGCATGGAGCTTCGTCAGTTGGGACTGCTGCCCCGGGAATACAGCCGTGTCGAGTTCCGGGATTACCGTCAATCCAGGCGACACGCTTATCGGAACGATAGCGATGACATGCACCGCTGGAACCACAAATTGCTCAACATGGAACGTCATCAGTCAGGATCAGACCACGAATCAGAGCACGGAGTTAGCCGGCACTCCCAGTGAAAGCGAGATTTTCAATTGGGGATTTGGAGGGGTACTGGAGGGTTACGGAGTCGTGCAATGCACAGATTATCCGCCCGGTGGCTCGCTCACCATAAGTACATCGTTGTATGACAGCAATCTGAACCTGGTTCCGAGCCCCAACTGGGAGGTTGCCGGTGCATCCTCGAGTACGGTGCCTCAATGCGACTACGCGGTAAATGCGACCGGGACAAATACGACCCTTGCTTATGGCACAACAGTGCCCAGCTTCTATCTCACCTCAGCTGCCGGCAGCGGGATCTCGGTGAACCAGGGAGGTAGCGCCACCCAGACATTCAACGTTACAGGTGTCAATGGATTCAGCGGTCCAGTTAGCTTCACGGCCCAGAATTTGCCCACCGGCGTCTCCGCGCAGTTTGCAGAGGGGAGTTCGTCCAACACCTATACGCTCACACTGAGCGCGACCAACGCGGCATCGCTGACCGGATCTAATCCGCCATCGGCCCTGACGATTGTCGGGTCTGCTCCTGGTGTAGCTTCGGAGAACTATTCACTGAACGTGTATGTGAACCCGCCGCTGACCGGAGGCTCGGGCAGCTCCGTTGATCTTGCGAGTGCCTACGATGCCTATGGGTTCTACGACGACGCCGATCAGGCCAACATTACACCAGCCAACAGCCTCGACAATGGTGGCTACGTATATTCTGCCAATCTGCTCAGCCCGCCCGGCACAACTCCGATGGGGCTGAACGTGAATGGAGCGCAATTCGCGTTCGGGCCGCCAAATAAATTGGATTCGGTCTACGGGAACGGGGGAAGCCCCATCGACCTGCCAAGCGGGCAATTCGCCTCACTCAACCTACTGGCAACTGGCGTCGAAGGAGCGCAAGAGTCGCAAACTGTGGCGGTAAATTACACCGACAGTACAACGCAGGAATTCACGCAGACCTTCGACGATTGGTCCAGCGGTTCGAGCTGCACAGCTTCCAATCCTTGCGCTCCCGGAGAGTCGGTAGCTGTGGCAATGCCCTATCGCGATACCGCAAGCGGAGCGCAAGACAGCGCCTTCTATCTTTTTGCTTATTCGTTCGCGCTTAACCCCAGCAAGGCGGTGCGGAGCCTGACGCTGCCGGATAACCGAAATGTCGTTGTGCTCGCGGCAACGTTGACCGGTCAAGTGAGTCCGAGCTACTCCTTATCTGCCGCGCCCGGCAACGTGAGCGTGAAGCAGGGCGCGAGCACGACGAGCACCATCACGGTGACTCCCGTCTATGGCTTCAGCGGGAGTGTCACGCTCTCGGCTAGTGGCCTGCCGAGCGGCGTGACGGCGGCGTTCAATCCGGCAACAACCAGCAGCACGAGTGTTGTGACCTTTTCCGCGAGCAGCTCAGCGCCGGCAGGCGGACCGGCGACTATAACGATTACGGGAATATCGGGGAATCTGACGCAAACGACATCGATTGGTGTGACTGTAACTACTGCTCCCGCCGCTGCGACGCCGGCGTTTTCTCTTCCAGGCGGAACTTATTCCTCTGCCCAGAATGTCACCATCTCTGACTCGACGCCAGGCGTGAGCATTTACTACACCACAGACGGGAGCATGCCGACCACGGCTTCTGATCTTTATTCTGGCGCAATTGGGTTGTCAACAACGACGACCATCCGGGCTATTGCGATCGCCGGCGGTTACTCGAGCAGCGTGGTTGCGTCCGCGACGTACATGATAAACACCGTTATAAACACCGGTCTCGACTTTGTGCCCGTGAACCCGTGCCGCATAGCCGATACGCGGAACGCTGACGGTCCTTTCGGAGGACCGGAGCTAGCCGCCAAATCCACTCGTGAGTTCGATATCCCGCAGAGCGCCTGTGGCATCCCTTCGACCGCTGTTGCATACTCGCTCAACGTCACCGTGGTGCCAAATGCCGAACTTGACTACCTGACGGTCTGGCCTGCCGGTGAGAGCCAGCCTCTTGTGTCCACGCTCAACTCCGACGGCCGCATCAAAGCCAATGCGGCGATCATACCGGCTGGCACCAACGGCGGAATCAGCGTCTACGCCACCGGTGCAACTCAGTTGATCCTCGATATCGACGGGTATTTCGTGCCCGCGGGAACAACTTCGGGTCTGCAGTTCTATCCTCTAACTCCATGCCGCGTGGCCGACACCCGCAATGCCGACGGGCCGTTGGGCGGACCCTCTCTTACGGGAGAAACCAGCCGTGCCTTCCCAATTCTTTCCAGCGCCTGCGGCATTCCTTCCGCAGCCCAAGCCTACTCGCTTAATGTCACCACGGTGCCGCACGTCTCGCTTGACTACCTGACCGCATGGCCGACCGGCGAGTCGCAGCCGCTGGTCTCCACGCTCAATGCTTCCACCGGAGCGATCACAGCCAACGCAGCGATTGTGCAGGCGGGAACGGGCGGCGATGTTTCTATCTATGTCTCCGCCGCGGCCGACGTGGTTCTGGACGTGAACGGCTACTTCGCGCCTCCGGGGGCGGGCGGGTTGTCGCTCTACACGGTTACGCCCTGCCGGGTGCTCGATACACGCAATGGCGCTGGGACCTTCGACGGGGTGCTTGTCGTGGCTGTTCAAGCAAGCACCTGCGCACCGCCAGCCACGGCTCAGGCATATGTCCTGAACGCAACGGTAGTGCCTTCAGGAGGTTTAGGTTACCTGACCTTGTGGCCGGACGGAGAAACCCAGCCCTTCGTCTCCACTCTCAATGCCAGCGACGGGGCTATCACTTCCAACATGGCCATCGTGCCAACTTCCAACGGAAACATCGATGCCTTCTCCACCAACCCGACGAACCTCATTCTCGACCTCTCCAGCTACTTCGCATCATCTGTTTCGAGCCTGGCCCGGATCACCCCAGGCCAAACGCTCAATATAGGCGCCTTCAAAACAGCCGCCGAGTCGATGGCGGACCCGAGGTAGTTGATATCGAATCATCCAGGAGGTTTGCCGCCCTTTTGCGATGCCGCGAGAACCGACGTCTTCTGCGGCAGGCCGCCCGTGATACTGAGAGGGTGAACGTGTAGCCGGACTTTTAGTCTGGAATTCGTGGGCAGGAATTCGTGAGCAAGCAGGAATTCGTGAGCAGACGGGACTGACACCCTAGAACTGAGAGGACCCGCGCTACTGATTCAAATTCCAGATGTCGATATGCCATTTCCACGCATCCGCGTGTTGTTTCCAGTGGGGGAAACCGGGGGACAGTCCGCATGCTAACCAAGGGATTCAGGACAAAGGGATTCAGAAGGGATTCAGGACATCCATGATAGGTAACAGTCAAGGGGAAGCGGAGATTCCCCTTGACTTGGCGGAATGTGTTCTCCCGACGGGTAAGGTTTTTGCGTAACGAGCTGTCCTCGATCCTCTACAAGACCAACGCATAAGCAGCGGGGCCAGACATCCATTTGCGGAACAACGCTGAGTAAGCGTCGGCCACGAAGATTGAGTGAGTGCGAACCGGCCGACCTCGAAACAGACGATAGGGTGTACAGGGAGTTTTGGCTCCCGTGCACAGTCCCGAAACGAGCGAGGACCGGCCGGTGGATCGCTGACAGATCGAAGCGATGGTAGGTCTGCCACTAAGCAGCTTTGGCCATCGAAGCTCGCTTTCTTCTTTTTGTTTTGGTGGAGTTTTCTACTGTTGACGGTGGAGTCAGAACCTGGAAGGGTTGACCGCTTTTGTCCATAGCCAGCAGATAGGCAACCAGCTTTCGCACCACTTGCAGGGTAGCCCGATTGGGATGGCCCAGTTCCAATTCTCTGGCATGCAGTGTGGCCAACTGCGGATTCCAGCGCGGCGCCAGCTTGGCCGCTTCGATCAGCACTGTCTGGAGCCAGGCGTTTCTTTGTTTGGAGATTGGGCCACGTTGCTCTTTGCCGGCCGACGATCGAAACGCCGCGGTTAAGCCACAGTAGCTGACTGCATCCCCAATCGAGGAAAAGCGTTGCGGATCGGCTACCTCCAATGCCCAAGTCAGCGCTGTGATGGCCGTGGCTTTTCCCCAAGAAAAGCCGCACTTCGCTGACTTGACTGTGCAGAGTAGAAGTGAAAATGCTCTAATTCTCCCCATCGAGTCTGCTATCGGGAAAACGGCAATCGCCGCGGAGGCTGGATGAAGCGCGATCTAGTAATTCTTCTCTGATCTGGGTAGAATTATTGAATGACAGACAAGGCTTATACCCCTGCAGAAGCATCGGCTGTTGTCAGGCTCCCCCTGAAGGCAGTGCACAAAGTGCTCGATTCTCGCCTCATTCGGCCTCAGCGATCGCGCCAGGGGAATCATACCCAGCGACTATTGTCCGCGGGGCACCTGGTCTACCTGCGGCTCGAAGCTGAAGGGGTCAGGCTTCTCCCCGTGGCGACGCGACGTGAAGTGGCCCGAGAGATTGAGTCGGCGCCCAATGCAGACTTCATAGCCGTGTCCGGCAGTTCGGCTCTCGTCATTCAAGTGAAGAATGCACGCAAGGAGGTAGAGCGGGAGTTGAAGCGTCTTCGCAAGGCGCAACGCATGGCGGTTTCCGACCCCGAAATCATGGGCGGCACGCCGGTGTATCGCGGTACGCGGGTTCCAGTAGATATGGTGGCTGCGATGCTTGCGCAGGGCGCTTCCACCCAAGAGATACTGGAGGGTTATCCGGCCCTGAACCAAGAGCAAGTGGAACTGGCGCCGCTTTATGTCGCCGCGTTTCCGCGCCGTGGCCGGCCCGCCCGCCGTCCCTGGGCGAAACAAAAACCATTGCATGCGGCACGGTATAAGCTGGCCAAAAAGTCGTAGTGGCGAAACTGTTGATCGACGAATGCCTGCACACCTCCCTGCTCGAACTGGCACATGCGGCGGGACACATCGCCGATCATGTTACCTATCTGGGTCTCGGCAGTTCTAAAGACCGGGAGCTTGTGAAGCTCAGTGTGGAGCGGGATTACACATTTGTTACGAACAACCGGTCGGATTTCCTGGCCCTATATCGTCGGACACCGTTGCACGCCGGCCTCGTAATCATCGTTCCGAACGTCAAACCTGCTTTTCAATGGCAACTCTTCGAGACGGCGCTGGTTTGATCAGTGAACGAGATCTGGTCAACACCGTGATTGAAGTTGGATACAGCGACGAGCAAATCGAATGCCGCCAGTATCCGTTGTCACTGGTTTTTTAGAGCTAAGAAACCAGGGGATAGGCCACCAGTTAACAAGTCCCAACGACGGCGGGTGCCGGAACCACCGGACATCGGCGGCCTTTTTAACCAACGAGAGGGCCGATAGAACGCATTCCTGCTGCTCTGATGTGTACAGGTAATGAACGCACCAACGCTGAGTGGCGTGATATGCCAGATCTGACATATCACGCCACTCAGTGACTCCAAAAGACAGGCCGTTGGCATGGCTTCACGGCGCGTTTAAGACCCCTCCCTTTTCCAGGGCGCCGCGCCTCGAAGCCGGGTTACTACTGCGACGGCTCTAGCGCTGTGAATCGCTGTCGATGCCTCAATCTCGCCCGATGCCGAGCGTTGCGGAGTTTCTGGATGGACTCTCCGAAGATGTCAAACTACTACTGCCTTCCCGAGCAGAGCCGGGAAACTCCTGTTTGCATTAGAAGGTTAAGCGCATGCCTACCTGAATCACGCGGGGAGTGGACGCGGACGTGATTTTGCCGTCGAGAGAGGACGCTAAATTGGCAGTCGGCGCGCTCAGACTTACCAGGTTGAAAGCGTTGGTTGCCTCGCCGCGCAATTGTAGGCTGATTCCACGTTCGAAGTTGATGTTGCGGAAGATCCCCAAGTCGACATCCCGGTAACCCGGCGCGCGCAGATAGTCGCGGGGCGTATTACCGTCTGCGCCGCCCGGGCCGATTCCCAGACCGGGAGCGTTGGTAGCGAAGGCCGCGGTATTAAACCATTCGGCAGCAGCGGCAGGGCGGCTCCGGTGAGGATTCAGGTGCGCATTCCGCCCCGGAACCATGTTCGGGCGGTTATTCCCGTAGCTGTCCTCATTTTTATCGGCGCCCGTGAGGATATTGACAGGTGCACCGCTTTGCAGGGAAACGATTGGGGAGATCGTCCACCCATTTGCCAATTCCTTGAACAAGGAGTTGGGACCTCTGTAGTAGTCCAGATTCCATAGGCCGGAGATACTCGCCACGTGCCGTTGATCCCAGTCGGCCGGGCCCCGTTCTTCCCACAAAGCATCGTAATTTTGGGCGTATGACAGCCCCGCCCCCGAGGAATCGGCGCTCACGAAGGTCTTGCTGAATACATAAAAGCCATTCAGCATGAGATTGCGAGTGAGCGGCCTGTGGACCGAAATCTGAAGGGAGTGATACGAGGCAGTCTGGTTCGATTCGATCCACCATATCTGCCCCAATACGCCTGGGTCGTAGGGACGCCTGTTGTTGATGCTGGTCTGAGATGTAGTGGCTCCGGGAGCGTACACGGGATAATTCTCATCGCCGGAAAAGGGTGTGTCGTGCGATAGCGTGCCAACGTAAGCGGCCGTTAGGCTGACCTGGCCAGGAAGCTGACGCTCAACGGCCGCATTGAGTTGGTAGACATAGGGCCACTGATACTTCTGGGCGATTGTTTCAATGCTGGCTGCGGGCAGAAAGCGGGGATTCTGCGGACTGTAGACGTAGGGGAAGGGGTCCCCATTGGGGAAGGAGGCCGGATTCCCGTAGACGTTGGTGAGAGATTCGATGGAGGTGAAGAGTTGGCGAACGGCGAAGGGTTGGCCGTTGGCAGGCTGGTTCCATTCGTTGCCGCTTACGCCCCCATAGAAGACACCGGCGCCCGCGCGAATGGCCATCTTTCCATTGCCAAATGGATCCCACACGAAGCCAACCCGCGGGGAGAAATGGTGCCAGCGCGTATCGACGAGCCCGCGGGGAATGCCAGTGTCTCCTGGAAACACCACACCCAGGGGTGCGCTGGGTACCACAGTGGACTGAACGTTAGGCCTAAAGGCAAGGGCAAGGTTTTGAGACTCGACGGGAGAAGTCTCGAGGTCGTAACGCAATCCGAGGTTCAGCGTGAGCCTTGGAAGAATGCGGTAATTGTCCTGCAGGAAGAAAGCGTAGTACCAATAACTCATAAGCGAATGGTAGCCGACGTCCTGTTCCATGGTACCGACCTTACCAGTGACGAAGTCGGCCAGCGCATTCCCGGTAGACCCAGGAGTGGAAGTGGAAAAACTGAATTCACCGAAGTTATCATTGTTTGCCACGAACGTATCGTGTTCCAGCGACATCTCGGCCCCAAAGTCGAGATCATTCTTTCCCTTGGTGGTGCTCACCATATCTCGAATGGCATAAAAATCGGAGCCGGTTACC
This sequence comes from uncultured Acidobacteriaceae bacterium, assembly GCA_963711525.1. Taxonomy (GTDB): domain Bacteria; phylum Acidobacteriota; class Terriglobia; order Terriglobales; family Acidobacteriaceae; genus PALSA-350. Next base: position 56,252 of record CAVQEO010000017.1, read on the forward strand.
GGGCCCGCAAGCGCCCCTCCTGCGCTGAAATATCCCGATACGGATAGTTCCGGGAGTGCAGGCACTCCCTGGAGGGTAAAGTCCGAGCCGAGTTGGCCTATCGTGGTCGTTGGTAAATTTACCCGGCCACCCGCTACTTTGGTGAAGTTAAACCATGCCTGGTTGGCGGTGGATGCGCTGAAGCTATGAACGTCGCTGATATTGGCATTCTGCTGGCGCGCAAAGGACTGATTGGTAGACCAAAGAATATTGCCGTTCCCGTAGGCGTCTTGCGTGACATTGGTATTGAAATAACTGACCGCCAAGTGATCTTTCTCGGAGATGACCTGGTCGTATTTCGCCAGATACTCGTTCTGGTTCGTCGGGCCGGTAAAAAAGCCCGCCCACCCATTGTTGACTGTGTTCGGCAAAGGAATATATTTGCCGATAATGTTCGTCGCCGTCGGGTCCAGGTCGGACGGAGGAATCAATCCTGGCGTTCCGTTGTAATCGTACGGCTTCCCGGTCGCCGGGTCGTTCGGAATCACTTTCGACAGGGAGAAGTTTCCCGTCCGTTCCAGCGATGTGGGCACCACTGCACCGCTGAGGAATTGTCCAACGGTCTGCCGCAAGCCGCCATAGCTGAAAAAGAAGAATGCCTTGTCGTGCTTCACCGGGCCGCCAACTGTGCCGCCAAACTGGTTGCGGTGATAGGGGGAATTCAGGGTTGAATTCCACGGCGTCGCATTCAGGTCGGTGTTACGGACGAATTCAAACAGTGAACCGTGGAAATGATTCGTCCCCGAGCGTGTGACCGCCGTGACCACGGCGCCCGACATTCGGCCGTACGCGGCGGAGAAGTTGCTCGTTTCTACACGAAACTCCTGCAGCGCGTCCGGGTCGGGCATTATATTGCCGTAGTTCCGCTGGCCGGTCATATTGATGCCGCCATCCAGATAATAGCTGACCGTGGGGACGCCTCCGTCGATCCCGCCATTGATCTGGATGTCCGTGGAGGGCAGACCGATAACGAAATTCGGCGTGCCGGAGGGATTGGTCCGTTCGCTGGCGCTGTTGGCCTGGACGCCCGGAATAAGGGAAACCAAGCTATATGCGTTGCGGTTCACCAGGGGCAGCCCGATGATTTCTTCGGGCTGCACGGTTCGGCCCAACTCCGACGTCGTTGTATTGACGAGGGGCGGCGCCTCCGTAACCACAACCGTCTGAGTTTGTGCGCCGACGGCTAAGGTTGCGCTTAGTGTTTGCGTCTGATCGACCGTGAGAACGACGTTTTGCTGGACAAACTTCTTAAAGCCCGGTGCATTGACCTCAACAACATATCCGCCGACCGGAAGGTATTGAATGAGGTAAGCCCCTTGAGCATCTGTTGCGGCGGCCCGCGAGAACCCGGTGGCGATGTTGGTTGCTTTTACTGTGGCCGAACTGACGAGCGCGCCTTGATCGTCCTTGACCGTTCCGGAGATCGATCCGGTAGTCTGCTGACCATGTGCGACCAAAACGCCACAGAGGCTCAGGACACACAGCACAACAAGCCGGGAATCCACACAAGCCGAGAGATATTTCGCCATATTCCAGAATTTCATTTGCCTCCTTCTTGGCCGCCCGCTAACTCTTGAAATTTCCTTACTGCACGATCACCCTCTTCGCAATTGATAGTCAGCGCTAAAACAGGCTCTGTCGCTCCGTCTTCTCAGTCGCCGAGCCCAAACTCCAAATGCGGCGCATTGTGTCCTGGTCCAGCGGACCGGCCACGGTTTAAAGACTTGTCAAGTCTTTTAAGGAACAGGTGACTGGTCCAGAATCAAAAAAATGCTAAAGATTAGGACTGGAAAAATGTATTCTCAGAATGACAGACTGTCAATAGAAGGCTGCACAAGCCGCAATCGGCGCGCTTATAGAGTGAAATCTTGCACATGGGAAGTAGAAAGACGACAGAAATGAATGTGTCAAAGACGCGACCGCGCGACCCCGGGCAACCATTCTATGGTTGGTGGGTCGTCGCCACTGCGGTTTTCACCTTTGGGATCTCAGTCGGAGTTCCCTATTACAATCTCCCGTTCTTCTACGATTACTTCCAGAAAACGCATCATTGGGGACTCGAGCAAGTCACCCTTGGATTGCCGTTGGCAGCAGTGCTGACACTATGGGTCGGACCTTTATTGATACCGCGCTTCAGTCCGCGCAAACTCATCGTCTGCGGCACCGGATTTACCGCCATAGCACTGTTTGGCTTCAGCGCGATGAACGGCTCGGTAAGTGTCTATTATCTGTTTTGCCTGGTTTACATGGTGGGCCTCATCTTGTCCGGACCGATCCCCCACCAAATCCTGGTTTCGTATTGGTTTCAGAAGAAGCGCGGTCGTGCGATGGGTATCGTATACGCGGGCGTGGGTCTGTTCGGCGGCCTTGGCTCGTTCTTTGTACGAGCGTTGACGGACAAATACAGTTTCCAAAGTACGCTCGCCGGGCTCGGGGCGCTCATGTTTTTCACCTGGCCATTGTGTATCTTCATTTTGAAGGACCGTCCGAGCATTGTGGGCCAGTACCCAGACGGCGGAGATCACCCTTCAAACGACACAAAGCTCGCTCCTTACAGCTTTTCGCACCTCCTTCGCAACAGATCGTTCTGGCTGCTTCTATTAGGGAGCATTTGCTCGATCGGAGCTATTGGTTCCATCAATGTACACATGAAGTTTGTGTTCCGCGATGCGGGATTCACGAACCAGGGAGCGCTGAATGCGGCTTGGACCGACGCATCCGCCTTGATTCTGTGGTCGAGCATTGCCGGCCGCCTCAGCGTTGGTTACCTCGCAGATGTCTTCTCCAAGAAAACCGTGATGATGGCTACCTATTTTGTTGTGGCGGCGACCATACTTCTTCTACTCCATGTTTCACCGGCACACCCTGCGTCCCTTTACATCTTCGCTGTGGGGTTCGGTTTCTCCATGGGCGCCGACTACATGCTGATTCCGTTGATGGCTGCCGAACAGTTCGGTATCAATACGCTGGCGCGCGCGATGTCGATTATCTTGCCCGTGAATACGATCGGGCAGACTTGGTGTCCATACCTCGTGTCTGCGCTGCGTGAGCATTATGGCGGCTATCGCGAGGCTATGGCCGCAGTTGTCGCAATAGCAATGGCCGGCGCGGTTGCAATCGCCGCCATTCCGCGCCATTCGCTCGATCAAACCTTGTCTCTTCGCGAAGGAGCGAAGGGGAGCAGCTGAAAAGACCATTTTGGTGAAATCTGGTCATTAAATACTGGAATATTGCATATGCACATGGTATTCTTCCACTCTGATGGGAATCCGAAAGGAGGAACAAATGTCAGCAATTAAGGATGACGACGTTGAAGAGTTTCACCGGAATGGATATGTAATCGTTTCAGATCTTCTCGATGCGGAAGAAAGACAGATGCTGCTCGATATCGCTCGTCGAGACTCCGGCATACAGGAGCAGTCCTATGCTCGACTCGATAGCATGGGCCGTCAAAGCAAATTGAGCCTTTGGCAGCATCCGGGAGACAACATATATGGCGCCATTGCCCGGTCCGAACGCGTGGTAGGGGGGATGGAACGCCTATTGGGCGGTGAGGTCTATCATTACCACTCGAAAATGATGCTGAAGGAGCCGCGCGTAGGCGGAGCGTGGGAATGGCACCAGGATTATGGATATTGGTACAACTTCGGTTGTCTTTTCCCCGATATGGCGAGTTGTCTAATCGCGGTCGATAGAGCAAACCGCGAAAACGGCTGCTTGCAGGTTCTCAAAGGGTCTCATCGCATGGGCCGCTTGGATCACGGAAGATCCGGCGATCAGGCAGGCACGGATCCTGAACGCGTCGAAGCGGCTATGCGACGTTTCGACTTGGTCTACTGCGAAATGAAGCCGGGTTCGGCGATTTTTTTTCACGGCAACCTGCTACATTCCTCAGGTCCGAATACCAGCGAAAATCCGCGTTGGTCTTTGATTTGCTGTTACAACTCCGCAGCGAATGATCCGTACAAAGAATCCTCTCATCCTCGCTATACTCCGCTTCTCAAATTGCCCGACTCTGCGATCAAGGAGTACGGAGCGCGGGAGCTTCTCATCGGCCATTGACCCAAGCTGTGCGACATGGCCCTTCCGGTATTTGATTCTGTGATAAATCTCAGAAGCGACGGAGTGATGATGAGAAAGGGAATGGAGCGGCGTCGGTTTCTAAAGACCGTCGGAGTGGCTGCGCTGACGGGTATGGCATTCGACGCGTTTGGGTCTCCGCGGACTGAAGCTGGATCCGGAGACGGCAATTCAGCCGAATCCAAGATGCCACGGCTCTTCGCTGGTTGCTGCGCCCAATCCTATCGCCAAGAACTCCTCCACGGTCAGATAACGCTTGAGGATTTTATCCAGAAGGCAGTGGAACTTCGGCTGGACGCGGTCGACATAACCACGTACTACCTTAAGTCAACCGATCCGGGATACCTCAACAACCTCCGCCATTTGGCTTATAAGAATGCCATCGTTTTTTCAGGAGCGGCTTGCGGAGTCACTATGGTGAAAGCGGATGTGGCCGAGCGTGCGAATTCTCTGCTTCAGATCAAGAAATGGGTCGAAGTTACGGATCGGCTTGGGGCGTCTCATCTAAGAATCTTTGCCGGTAAGCCGCCCTCCGGCACAAGCTTGCAGCAAGCAGTTGACTGGGTGGTGGAGACGATGAAGGCCGCTTGCGATTATTCCGGACAGAGAGGCATCACGCTGGGAATGGAGGACCACGTGGGTGTATCGGAAAGCGCGGACACTTGCCTGGAAGTGATGCACCGCGTGAATTCGCCATATGCCGGCATCAACCTCGATGTCACCCATTTCATTCCCACGCCGACGGAAGATGCCTACGCGCAGATCGCCGCGTGTATTCCATACGCCACCAACACCCACATCCGGGATCATTTTGACGATCAAACCCCCATTGACATGGACCGTCTCTGGCGCCTTTTCGCCCAAGCTGGTTTCAAAGGCTATATGTCTGCGGAATATGAGCACGGATTTGACCCGGCTATGATTGGCGTGCCCAAACTGGTCGCCGAAATCCGAGCGCTTTGCCAGAAATATTCCAGTGTTTGACGGTGGGCGATGATTAGAACAGAAAGCACACGAACCCTCCCGATCGACCGAATTTCAGAGCTTATCATCAATTCCAAAGCTTATCCGGGAGATCTGTATCCGAAGATTCACGGGCTGTAATATGTTCCCGGCTAGGCGACCTGTGTAACCTCATCAGCAAAGTAAAAACAGTTCTATTCTTAGTTGTCCAACGGAGGAACGATGCGAGAAAGAATGGAGCGGCGTCAGTTTCTGAGGACCATCGGCGCAGGCGCGTTGACGGGTATGGCATTGGACGCTTTTGGGTCTCCGCGGGCTGAAGCTGGATCCGGAGACGTCAGTTCATCCGCATCCAAGATGCCACGGCTCTTCGTTGGTTGCTGCGCCTACTCCTATCGCCAACAGCTTCTCCACGGTCAGATGACGCTTGAGGACTTTATTCGGAAAGCGGTGGATCTGCGCCTGGACGGAATCGACATGACAGTGTATTACCTTAGGTCCACGGATCCGGAATATCTCACCAACTTGCGTCATTTGGCTTATAAAAACGCCGTGTCCTTCTCCGGTTCCGGTTGCAAGGTCAGCACGGTCCAAGCCACTCCCGCCAAACGCGCTGATAGCCTGAATGAGATCAAAAAATGGGTCGATGTCACCGACCGCCTGGGGGCTTCCCATCTCAGGATTTTCGCGGGTGAGTTGCCGCCCGGCGCAACTCTGCAGCAAGGGATTGATTGGACGGTCGAGACTATGAAGGCCGCTTGCGATTATTCCGGACAGAAAGGCATCATGCTGGGGGTGGAGGACCACCCCGGCATATCGCAAAGCGCAGACGTTTGCCTGGAAATCATGCACCGCGTGAATTCGCCATATGCCGGCATCAACCTCGACATAACGCATTTCATTCCCACGCCAACGGAAGACGCCTACGCCCAAATCGAGGCTTGTATTCCGTACGCCACCAACGTCCATATTCGGGACCGATTCGACGATCGAACGCCCATTGACATGGACCGCGTCTGGCGTCTTTTTGCCCAGGCGGGATTCAAAGGATACATGTCTGCCGAATATGACAGCCACTTCGCGGCAGATGTTGATCCCAG
>CAVQEO010000018.1:0-893074 GCA_963711525.1 uncultured Acidobacteriaceae bacterium
AAGAGATCGTGCTGCCCAGCTCAAAGGCGACGTGAAAGTACAGGTCGAGGCGGCCCCCGCGCAGGTCGCGTTTGGCGACGTCAAGCAAGGTAGCAATCCGTCGCGGCAGGTGACTCTGAACGACCTCGTGGCGGCGAGGATGCGACGACGGCCCAGAATTTCCAGGTCAAATCGATCTCGCATGCGAACTCCGATATCAGCGTGGCCGCGACGCCGCGGACAGACGGCAAACCGGGCGCTGTACTCACCGTGGCGCTGCTCAAGACGATGCCGGTCGGGGCTTTTGACGACACGATCAAGGTCGAGACCAGCCGCGCCCCGGTCGATATCACGGTCTTCGGCACGGTGCAGGGCAACCTCACGGTCAAGCCGGCACAGATCTCGTTTGGCGTCGTCCCGCACCATCAGGGGACCTTGCGTATCGTACGGCTCGTCAATGCGGGCACGCGGCCGATCAAAGTTACGGGAATTACCAGTTCGAGCAGCAACGTGAGCGCGACCGTGGAACCAGTCGCCGCGGGTAAGGAATACAAGATTACGCTGTCGCTGCGGCCTGACACTCCGGACGGCGCCTTGCGCGGACAGGTCGCTATTACGACCGACGATCCGGAACAGCAGACGCTCAACCTGCCATTCTACGGCATCATCGGATCGTTCGGGGATAATTCACGGCCCGAAGCCGGCGTTCCGTTCCCGTCGAATGTTCGCGATTTACCGGTCAAGCGCGTGGTCGGCGGGTTGCGCGCGCCGGTTGTCTGAGTTTAGCGCCCAACTATAGTCTTGGCAGGTGGGGAGGCCGGTGGCGGAGCGCGTCGCCGGCAAGGCTGGGGCTACAGTGGCGACGAGATTCGCTCGGCTTAATCCGTTTTCATACCTGCTGCGCAAATTGGTCGATCTGGCGACGGTGCTGCTGACCAAGCCGGTCGCGCGCTACTCCCTGCGCATTCCAAATGACCTGACCCAGCTGCACAAATACATTCGCAAGGGCGACGTGCTGCTGGTCGAGGGCAACGAGCGCATCAGCGAGGTGATGAAGTACCTGTCGCAGAGCTCGTGGTCGCACTCGGCGCTGTACGTGGGCGACGAGGCCCTCCATCGATCGCCGATCTGCGCCGCGAACTAATCGAGAAATACGGCGACGAAGCGAACTACTTGCTGGTCGAGGCGCTACTCGAAAGCGGCGTGGTACTGGTGCCGCTGAGCAAGTATCGCAACTTCAACATCCGCATCTGCCGGCCCCATCAATTGACCGCGGCCGACCAGCGGCTGGTGGTCGGTCACGCGCTCGAAAACGTCGGCAACACTTACGATTTGAAAAACCTGCTGGACCTCGCCCGCTACTTCCTGCCGGTGAGTATCGTGCCGGCGCGCTGGCGGCGTCAGGCGCTCGAATTCGGCAGCGGCGACCCGACGCGGTAATTTGCACCAGCTTGATCGCCGAATGTTTCCGCCGCGTGCGCTTTCCGATCGTCCCGCGCTACGAACCACTGCCGCCCGGGATGGAAGCGACGCCGAGCCGCTACGCCTGGCTCGAGCGCTTCGTGCACAAAGCCCAGCCGTCGCATCTGCTGCGGATGGTTTCGCCGACGCTCACGACGCCGCGCGACTTCGACCTGTCGCCCTATTTCGAGATTATCAAGTTCAACGTGATCGAGAGTCGCGCTTCGATTACCACAAGCTGCTTTGGGTCGAAGAGCCGGGTCCGGCGCAAGCTCCCGCGATCACGCAACCGCCGAGCGCGCAGGATCCAGCGGCGGCAGCCGACGGAAAACAGGAAAAATCCGCCTGATCGGCGGGTTGGAGTAGAGGCCCGATTGCGCTAACTTCGGAGCCGCCGGATCGCATCGCGACGGCGTTCGACGCAGGCAGCCGGAGGACCCGAAGTTGGGACAGAACGAGGAACGGATCACGAACAAGCGCGAATCGCTCGAAAAGACGATCGCCAAGATTCTCCATCGCTACTGCAACTTCGGCTGGGCCAATTACTATATCCCGGGCGAGAAATTCCCCAGCCTGATCGAGGAATTGGTCGAGGTCGCAAGTCCGGCAGGCCAGGTCGGACAGGAGGAGCTCGTGCAGTTCTTCCTGCGCACCCAACGGATGGAATCGGCGCAGGATCGCGCGGAGAAGCTGCAACAGGAGTTCGCGATCACTCGTAAAGGCTGACGCCGAATGCGCAACGGCTGACCCGCGATGCGCAGAGACTGACGCCGACCATGTAACGGCTGACGCAGCATCCGCGGCGACCGACACCGACGCCCATGAGCGACGGCCGACTAACGAACCCGCAGACGCGGAAGCGCCAGATTACACTGGCGCGTTACGGTGGACGCAACAGCCGACGCCGACCCGCGTTCGACTACTGCTATGCCGCTGGCCCACACCGCACGAAGCCGACTCCAAAGACGAACGCTGACCGGAATCGCCGGTTGACACGGCCCTCGCGCACATCAGTCGCACATGACTAAATTTCGCCCGTCCGCCGTGGTATCATGTAAGGAGGTGATATTGAGGGAGGACAGGGCAAGCATCATGCCGATAAATCAGACCGAACCGCCGCAGGCTCATGAGACGCTGACGAAGAATCCGGGCGCGGTCTATCTCGACGTGCGCACCGAGGGCGAATTTGCCCAGGGCCATCCGGCGGGGGCAATCAATATACCGGTCGTGTTCATCAAGGGGCCCGGGCAGATGGAGGTCAATCCGGACTTCGTCGCGGTCGCCGAGAAAGTTTTGCCGAAAGGAACCCAACTGGTCGTCGGATGCATGGCCGGCGGACGTTCGCAGCGCGCCTGCGAAATGCTCGAAGAAGCCGGCTATGCCGACCTGACCAACGTGCGCGGAGGGTTCGGTGGCGCGCGCGACGGCAGCGGCCAGGTCGTGGTGCCCGGATGGCGCGACGCGGGCCTGCCCGTAACGACCGATCTCGGCGAAGCCAGCTATCAGGCGCAGCGCAAGAAGGCGGGCCTCTGATGGCGATACGGCTGACTCGAATCTACACTCGCACCGGCGACAAGGGACTGACCGCGTTGGTCGGCGGCAAGCGCGTCCCCAAGGAGAGCGGCCGGCTCGAGGCTTACGGCACGATCGACGAGCTCAATTCGATTGTGGGCATCGTGCGGACCTACGTTCCGAACTACCAGCAGAAGTTCGGCGCGGAGTACGCGTGGTATGCGGAAATGCTCCGGCGGGTCCAGAACGAGCTATTCGATGTCGGCAGTGAACTGGCGACTCCGGACGACGCCGTGTACGAAGGGATGCATCGGATGGGCGAGGGCGAGGTCAAGCTGCTCGAGCAGGAGATGGACCGCATGCAGAAGGCGCTGCAGCCGCTCAACTCCTTCACCTTGCCCGGCGGCGGAGTGCTCAACGCGTTCCTGCATCAGGCGCGCACGGTCTGCCGGCGCGCCGAGCGCGTGTGCTGGATTCTGCAGCGCGAGGAGCCGATCAACCAATTCCTGATGGCGTACGTCAATCGCCTGAGCGACCATCTGTTCGTGCAATCGCGATGGGTGGCGAAGCAACTCGACGAGCCCGAATACCTGTGGGATCGAGGGCTGCGAATCGATCCTCGCGCGGCGCATGCGGCCCAGCGTAAAGCGGTAGCCAACGGGTCGAAGGCGAGCCGGAAATCCTGAACCTCGAAGGGGACGTGAGATGGCGACTGACAGATTAACCTTGCGGCAAGCGCAAATCGGCCCGATGGCGAACTTCGTTTACTTCATCGGCGATACCGAAACTCATAAGGCCGCGGTAGTCGATCCGGCGTGGGACGTTGATGCGATCCTCGGATTTGCCAGCAAGGAAGGCTACGAGATCGATAAGATTCTGATCACTCACTACCATCCCGATCATCTGGGCGGATCGATGATGGGTCAGAATATCCAGGGCGCGGCGGACATGCTCGGGCGGTCAAGGCGAAGGTCTATGTCAACAAGGCCGAAGCGGAAGGCACCAAGCGCGTCGCCGGCTTGAGCGATTCGGACCTGGTGATGGTCGAGGCGGGCGATGTCTTCAAGGTCGGCGAAATCCCGGTCAAGTTTTTGCACACCCCCGGCCATACGCCCGGATCGCAATGTTTCCTGGTCGAGGGCAATCTCATCTCGGGCGATACCCTATTCGTGAATTCCTGCGGGCGGGTGGATTTGCCGGGATCGGATCCGGAGGCGATGTATCACAGCCTGAACCATACGCTGAAGAATCTCGACGATGCGACCGTGGTCTATCCGGGGCATGCCTACTCCTCGGAATCGCGCACTACGATCGCGGATCAGAAGCGTCACAATATGTACATGCGGTTTCCGACGCTGGACGATTTCCTCGATGCGATGGGCGCCAGCCGCTAAGTAGCCCGGCTGAAACAAGTAAGTTGGCTGAAAAATGCTTCGTTTGAGCCCTCGACCGATTGCGCGGAGAGGTTCAGGTCACCTCCAGTCCTTCTGCGAAACGCGCTCACCATGGCCACCAAGACTGAAAAGCTCCAGGCGGAAGTTGCGCGGCTGCGCGATCAGATCGATCGCCACAACTATCGCTACTACGTCCTGGACGATCCTGAAGTCACCGACGCCGAATACGACCAGTTGATGCGCCGGCTCGAAGAGATCGAGCGCGAACATCCCGACTTGCTGACGCCCGGAATCGCCCACGCAGCGGGTCGGCGCGAAGCCGAGCGAGAAGTTCGCGGTCGTGGTCCATCGCAAGATGATGCTCTCGCTGGCCAATGCAATGGACGCCGAGGAGATGGTCGAGTTTGACCAGCGGATCAAGCGGTTCCTGAAAAATGAGCGTGACGTAGAGTACGTCGCCGAGGTCAAACTCGATGGCCTCGCGATCGAACTGGTGTACGAGGACGGCCGCTTGGTCGCGGGATCGACGCGCGGCGACGGCGTCAACGGCGAGGACGTCACCCCGAACATTCGCACCATCAAGAGCATCCCGCTGCGGTTGCTCAAGCCGGCGCATGGTCCGATGCCGAAGCTGCTCGAAGTTCGCGGCGAAGTGATATTTCCGCGCAAGGCCTTCGATCGGCTCAACGCCGACCGAGTCCGCAACGGCGAGGCGCCGTTCGCCAATCCGCGCAATGCCGCGGCTGGATCGCTGCGCCAGCTCGATCCGCAAATCACGGCGTCGCGTCCCCTCGATATCTTTTGCCATTCGCCGGGGGCGATGGAGGGAATCGAATTCAAATCGCAGTGGGATTTCCTGCAGGGCATCAAGGCGCTCGGGCTGCGAGTGAATCCGTTGACGCGAGTGTGCTCCAACGTCGAGGGCGTGATTGAGTTTTGGAACGGGCTGACCGAGCAGCGCCTGTTCTGTCCCGGTCCCCGCACCACACCCGGGGAGGCAGTGCCTTGAACGTTGGCCGGGGGCACGACGAAAGCGCTGGTGTCGAAATACTCTGCGAACGTGCGCTTGGAGTGTGCAAAATTAGGATTGTGCAACATATTCAGGTTTCCGAGCCCGTTATAAGGGGCATAATCGTTGGCTTGATTACCGTTTCCGTTAAAAACAGTCAGAGCATCGCCTGATTCCAAGGTGCCGATTGCCGAGATATGCCAGTCGCCAAGAGCAGGCCTTAGATAGGCCGGTAGACGCTGCTGATAGCTGGGTCCGTAGGTGGCCTGGAACAAGAAGCGATGGCGATGGGAATAGGTTTCTTCCCCGTATGACCTGATGATGTTTTGCGGATAGTTATATCCGGTGTCTTGCGTGCCCTGTCCGTTGATGCCTCGATCCCCGAGGTCCTTCGAGTAGGTGTAGTGGCTAAGAATTTGCAGTCCTTTGGCCGTTTGGTGCTGGAACTTCACAATGCCTGCATTGTAGTTGCTGGTCAGACCGGGCCTCTGTACGTATATGTCGCTAAACCTGCCGGAGTTATATGGCCGCGCGGCGTTATAGGCGTCGATCGAAGGCCATCCAGTCTGGTAGGGGGCAGCGTTGAGGTCCTGGAAGTACCAACCGTTTCTCCCTAAGGCCCCGATGTAGGAGAAGGAGATCACGGAATTGTGGTGGATTTCCTGCTGGACGTCTGCCAGGTAGCGATGGACATAAGGTGTCGAAAACGATTTCCGGTCGGCGTAGAAGATTGTTTGATAAGCCCCGTCTCCGTAATAACCCTGCCCGACGCCGGTCGGGAAAGGGAAAGTTCCCGGCGCAACTTGCGTCGACGGCTGAAATACCTGAGAGAGGCTGGCGGTCTCCGGAGTGGAGTTATCGATTTCATCGCCGACGAAGCCGCCCGGGGTGCCCCCGCCCAAGGCTCCGGTAAGGGCATTCGAGATCTGGCTCGCGCCGGAGTTGAAGTAAAGGCCATACCCCGCGCGGACGACTAGCGTGGGCCGAATTTGCATCGCGACGCTGAACCTGGGCGCGAAGTCGCGCTTGGGAGCTGGGGCATAGGGCAGAGAAAGACCGGGTGCGATTCCGGGTATTGCGAGAGTATCCGTAGCCGGCTCGTATTGGGCGCAACAAATATTGTTGGTGGTGTAAATAGGAATGGGCAGATCATAGCGGAGGCCGAAAGAGAGCGTCAGCCGCTGAGTGGCCTTGAACTTGTCGTTGATGTAAGCGCCGTAGTAAGGAACGACCGCATTCGGCCGTGGGGCGAACGGCCCTCCGGAGGTATAGTCATCACGCTGATGGATGACGGAGGGCAAGCCCAGCAAAACCTCGGCAAAAGCGTCGCCGCCGACCCCCTGGTTCGAGGTGAAGAGCTGGGGACCGTTCCCGCAGTATGAGTAAGGGGCAGGCGCGCAGCCGAAGGCCACGTAGCGGACATTATCGAAATCTTTCTCCGCTTTACGCAGATAGTTAAAGCCAAGCGTAAAGCTGTGGCGCCCGCGAATCCAATTCACATTGTCAGAGAATTGCAGCGAGTTATTTACATCCTGAAAGTATTCGTCGAAACCTACCGTCGGCTGGGTATAAAGCTGGCCGTAATTGTAGATATTCAGGCCGAGAATGCCGGTGTTGCCCCCGCCGCCTGTTCCCGTATTGGCGAAGATCGAATTAAAGGGATTGGCAGAGCCATTCAGATAGGAGAGTTGTGAAGGTGGCAATGTTGTGTAAGTGCCCGATCCTATCGCAAAGATGAATTCGTTGGCCAAATTCGCAGTGAACACATGCGCCTCGTCGATGGTGATGACGTGAGACTTGTCGGTTACGTCGGCGTTGGCCTGGTCAAGGTTCGCAACCAGTCCGCCGGCGTTGTTGGGGGTTGCGCTGTATTGGGACCAAGCGACAAAAACGCTATCTTTCGATGAGATCCGGAAATCAAAGCGGCTATCCCAGTGATAAAGGGAGATAGCCTGCCTCGAGGAATACTGATAATTGGCGCCGGAATTAGCGGCAGTGGGCGCGAGATTGGCATGGGGAAATAGATTCGTAATAGCCGCTATTTGCGCATTCTCTGACCCAGGGTTGAAAAGGCCGGCTGTGACCAGATTGTTGTTAGGGATGGGATTGCTGGTATAGGGATTGTAAAGCTGCCCGGAGGGGTTGGAACATGTTCCAGTCGCATCGAAAGTGCCTCCATTGATCGGGCCGGTGCAGACTTCTCCAAAGTCGCCCCCCCGCTCCGGGTCGCTGGGCACGATGGCGAGGTTGTTTGGCCCTTCCTGCGAATGGGGATTGCGCTCATAGTTGACAAAGAAAAAGGCGCGGTCTTTTAAGTTGAGCAGCTTGGGGATATAGATCGGCCCGCCCAAGCCTCCACCGAACAGATTGAAACGATATGCATTTTTAGTGAGCAACCCCTGCGCTTTGTTGATGGGAACCAGCGCATTCAAGGCATCATTTTCGAAGTAATCATAGGCTTCCCCATGGAAGGTATTGGTGCCAGACTTGGTGGTTGCGCTAAGGTTCGTAAAGTCACGGCCATACTCGGCGGAAAAATCGGCGACACCGACTTTCACCTCGCCGATGGCTTCGGCAGAGGGCTGAAAACTGCTGCCGCTTTCGTAGTTATCGTTGGCGTTTACGCCATTCACGTAGTACCCATTATCGCGGGAACCTTCCGCGTTTCCGCCCGCGGTATAATCCGCTCCGCCCGAGCTATACGCCGCTCCCACTTCGTAGGTACCGCCCGAACCGGTATTGATGTTGTTGCGGGGAGAGATGCTGACCCCGGGGGTCAACTCGGTCAGCGATGTCCAGTTGCGTCCATTCATCGGAACATTCGCAATTTGCTGCTGGCTGATGTTTTGATCGAGATCGGCGTCTTCCGTTTGCAGCAGTGGTGCTGAGGAGCCAGTCACCGTCACCTGCTGCGAGACCGAGGCCAGTTGGAGCTGGACGTCGCAGCGGACTTCAGATTGTGGGGACACTACCAGGGGGCTGGAGAGCGATTTCTTGAATCCCGAGGTTTCGACTGAAACCTGGTAGTTGCCGGGCAAGAGTTGGGGAAACTCGTAATGCCCGCTGGCGTCGCTCGTGGCGGTCGACGTTTGGTTTCTGCCGAGGTCGAGCAGGGTAACGGAAGCATGGGGCACGACCGCGCCAGACGCTTCGGTGACCACGCCATTGATGCTGCCGCGCTGGGAGAATTGGGCGAACGAGGCCAGCGTGAAGACGAACAAACTGGGCAGCAGAACCATGAACCGCGACAAGCGGATTCGCATTTCTCTGACTCCTGGAACCGGTATGCGAGCTGCATTTACGTTTCCACGCCGTGGCGTTTGAAACGTTTCAAGATGCGAGAAAAATTTACACTTCTCAGTTTGCCATTGTCAACCGCTCACTTGAAGTTCACTTCAACCCTGGCGCGCGAAGCCGTTGAACAACCCGGACACAATCACCGCGAAGGTATGACGGAAAATTTCCGCGTACGCACAAAACTGGCGATCTCGCGAGTGTTGTCATTCGTCACTTACACACCGGAAACCCAGGGTGCCGGAGCGATCGTAGCTGGGCGCCATCAGCAAGAGCTTGCCGTGCTGATCGTTCCGATAAGCTTGAGGGAAATACCAGATTGAGCCCTGCGGCTGGTAGTAGCTGCCCCCCCGTAGAATGCCTCCGCGCGTATGCTCGTCGACATACTCATCCGTCCACTGCCACACATTGCCTACCAAATCCATCACCCCATAGGCACTCGCTCCAGCGGGGTGCGCATCGACATCGTCCGGCTTGGTTAACGAACGTCCCTTCACCGGGACAGGTACAGCCTCGGCTTTCCAGGTATCTCCCCATGGATAGATGCGCGCCGAATTGCCGCCTTGCGCCGCATACTCCCATTCCCACTCGTGCGGGAGTCGCTTGCCGGCCCACTTGGCATAAGCGCGTGCATCCTCCAACGAGACCCAGGTTACCGGCTTGTTGGCCCAGCCCTCAGGAAAGTTGCCATTGCTCCAGTCGCGTAGAAAATTCAGACTGTCGGCTGGTTGGTAGTGCGTCGCGTCGAGAAATTTCTTGAACTGGGCATTCGTGACTGGATACTTATCCATGTAGAAGGGCGCAATCGTCATGCGATGCTCATGAAAGCGGCGCGGCATATCTTCCCAGGGGTATTGCACATCCACTCCGATGTCATTGAAGCCTTCAATTTCAATGCCCTGCACCTTAAAAACATAGTCTCCACCCGGGATCGCAACCATGCCTTCTGGCGTAGTCGCTTTTTTGCTGGAGGGCGCGATCGCAATCAGTTGTTGAGGGAGCGTTTTCCACTCATTTGAATAGGAAGACAACGGCTTTTCCGTAATCTTCTTCATACGTGCCATCAGATCCTGAATCTTTGCGTCAGGTGCGCCGTGAAGAGCGAGAATGGCTCCGAAACCATGCGCTTCGACGGGAAAGGATAGTACCGCCTCGCTCCCCTCGTGCTCCGGCTTGAGTTCAACGCCATGGTAAAGATCAAAGTAATGAACCCCGTCCTCTACCGGAACGGAGATCTCTCGTCCGGTCACGTCATATTCGTTGCGGTTGACGATCGTCCACACAGTCTGCTCGTTTAACGGCCAGCGGCTGGCAAAGACGCCGTAGAAATGGGTTGGATAATAGGGCTCCCAACCGGCGCTGGTCAGAAAAGGCGCCAACCCGCGTTCCAATGTCGCCACCTGCCGTGTCCCTTCGGCGTCCCTTGGAGTGATGCCGTTCCAAATTCCCCAAACGTTTTCCCAGCTTTCCCATCCCACGCCATTGAAGAATGCGAACTGCAGGTCATCTGTTTTGTTTCGCGCCCAGCGATCCGAGATATTCACCATGTGGCGGGTCTCAAGCCACTTGAACCTATCGACTTCGGGAACGAACGGGAATTTGTATTGGCCCCACGTCATCACGTTCCACGCCAGAGCCTCATCCGAAGGGCTACCTTCCGGTTCGAAGGCCAGCGGATGGCCGACATGGTCGGCAGCGAGCGAGAACGCGAGCGGCACACCATCCTGGGTGTCGCCATTGACGCCATCCGCATTGATAGCTTGCATGGTCTCGGCAATCGCCTGCGGCCACGGTTTGCCGGGATCGTGAGTTCCCTGATCCCACATCATCATGGGGAATAAGACGCGCACCCCCCGGCGATGGAAGTCGTCGACCATTTTGCGGACGCCTTCGATGCCGCCCGGCATGGAGCGGATCATGTCATGTTGGTTGCGGTCATCGATGCCCATGTTGGGATAAGTGGGCCAGATGAGCACTGCGTCGATGCCTCCGTAGCGCTTATCCAGATCATCGAGGTAGCGGTCGACAGTATACTTGCCTGTTTGCGGATCGTAGAAGTAGCGATCCTGCACCATCATCTGTGGTTGAATAAAGCTGGATTGCGTCCACGACAACTGCGGTGTCAGATAACGAGCATCGTCAAAGCCAGTGCGAATGCGGCGCTCCACGCGCCAATGAGTCACGTCGTCCAGCCATTCCTGGTGCGTGGCCGCTGTGCACGGAGTATATCCGCCTAGCCACGCGCCGCGCAGTGTGAGACAGCCCGGAGCAGGGATCTGTTGCCCAACCGGCTTGTATTTTGAGTCTTGTGCTCCGGCTGCCACCGTGGCCATTGCCAATGCGGCAACCAAAGCAGTCATCCGTCTCTTTATCACCATGTGGTTGCTCCTTCGCTGCCCTGTATATGTATACGGGATCGCCATTTTTTAATCACCGCCTCTGCTCATGCAACAGTGTTTGCACCTCATCCATCGTTGGCATGGAAGGCTGCGCTCCGGGGCGGGAAACGGAAATAGCTGCCGCTGCTGCCGCAAACTGCGCGCTGTCGGCTATTTTCATGCCAAGCATTATGCCGGTGGCGAAGGCGCCATTGAATGTATCGCCGGCCCCGGTCGTGTCCAGGGCGCGGACGGAAACCGATGGAACCTGGCACTCTAGCCCGGTGCGATCGGCTACATATGCGCCGTTCGCGCCAAGTTTCAGCACCACCCCCGGCCAGCCCTGATTGAGCAGAACACGGGCTATGTTTTTCGGAGATTCCCCACGAGAGCCACCAGCGTAGAAATCCGCTTCGGTTTCATTGGGGGTGAACCAGGTGGCGTGCCCCACAAGTGAGGGGGGCAGATTCGTGGCCGGCGCCGGGTCGAGCATGAGAGGAATACCTTCTCGCGCACAGACCCTGACCAGGTGCTCAGCGGTTGCCAGAGGAGTTTCCAGTTGTGTAAGCACCAGGCCCGCCTGGCGAATCATGTCGAGATTCGCATCGATGTCAGAGGGAGCAAGCGTCGCATTCGCTCCTGAAGTGACTACGATGAGGTTTTCTCCGGAGGTAGAAACAATAATCACGGCCACTCCGGTACTGCCCTCAACCGTGCTGACGGCCCCCGTATCCACACCGGTAGTTTGCAGATGCGCGCGCAGTGGGCCAGCGAACGAATCGCTTCCCAGCTTGCCGATCATGCGCACTGGGTACCCAAGACGCGCGATCGCGACAGCCTGGTTTGCACCTTTCCCTCCAGGATGAATCTGAAACTCCTTGCCCGGAATCGTTTGCCCGGTCACAGGGATGCGCTCCGCAACTGCGACCAGATCTGTGTTGATGCTGCCCACGACGACAATTGGCTTCTGGGGCGCCACAGCGAATCTCCTCAGCATCGACATTGCATGATCGGTGGTTATGAGACGAGCGGAGCCACAGCGATAGCCGTCAGCCCACAAATAAAGAAAATAAACATGCCCACCAGGAATGCTTTCGATCGGGAAGGCGCGGCGGTGAACTCGCGCCATACAAACACACCCCAGCAGGCCGAAACCATGGTTGCACCCTGGCCGATGGAATAGGAAACGGCTGGGCCAACGATATGCGCATGCGAGGCGACGAAGTTCGCGATACCGCCCGTACACCAGATTGCTCCGCCCAGGATTCCCCACAGATGCCACCTTCCAGGAGCCTGCCCGTATTCGCTAATCCGAGCCGGCTCACGCCCGTCGAGCGGCTTCCGCATTAGCAGGTAGTTGACGGGAAGGGCGCAAAGCATCACGCCAATGACAAAGAAGAGCACCACGGCATACGGTCCCGGCGCGTTCTCACCACTCATCGCCTTTGACACCAGCGGGTAGAAGGTTCCCATCAAAAGGCCCGCGACGAGACTGATAATCAGGCCGCGTCGGCTCGTCGCCTGATGGTTCGTTTCACGGAGCCGGTATGCCATAGCATCAAACACAATGGCTGCGACGACTAGCGCAATTCCGCCAAAGAGCAAGAGCGGGTTACCTTTTGGGGAAATGAGATAGCTACTGATCGCCCCAACCACCAGGGCAAGACCGATGCCCACAGGAAAGGCAACCGCAAGCCCAGCGATATCGATCGCCGCGACCAATAACAGGTTGGCAACGTTAAAGACGGCGCCTCCTGCAATCCCAAGCCACGCGTGCAGGCCGTCCGTGTGGCGCAGATCGGCGAGGAATGCGTAGCCATCCGTTCCAACGCTTCCTACGGTAAGTCCCCACAAGAACGCTGCCAGGAGCAGGCCGATCACATAATCCCAATAGAAAAGTTGAAACCGATAGCCAGGGCAAAGCTTCATCGTGTTCGCCCATGATCCCCAGCAAAGCATGCTAAGAAGCATGAAGGCCAGGGAGACGATGTAGGTTTGCGGTTGGTACAACGGAATCTCCTTGTGTCAGCCCTTCAAGCGTGGAAATACCTTCGGCTGGCTCAGCAGAGCCGCTGCAGAAGGAAGGGATACGTAGCGGGCGGTTGTCGAATTCATAGGCTCGCCTACCCTCGAGGGCCAAAATGAAAGCTTTCAATGCACGACGCAAACGATATATTCAGTAGAGGCACTTGTCAATCGACGGCGCGGCGGTGGCACCCGGATTCCTACTGCGCAGCACTGGACACGGCCGCGTGCGCGCCTCTCCGTAAAGAGTGGCGCACGAAGTTCGCCAGCACCATTTAAACTCGACAAGAAATCCGGGGGCCCCGCTCGCCTGCCGTTTTTGAAACATTTCAAGCGACGTATACTGACGTATTGTTGACAAGACAGCCGGCTGCTCAAGTTGGTTGGCGGAGACGATGTTGTGGCCAACATGAAGGACATCGCGAAGATAGCCGGCGTCTCACTGGGCACGGTGTCACATGTGCTGAATAACTCTGCGCGCGTCAGAGAACCAATACGCAAGAGAGTTCTCGAAGCCGTCCAGGCTGCGGGTTATCAGCCCAGTCAACTGGCGCGCGGTCTTCGCCGGGACAAGACCAACATCATAGGGATGATCATCCCCGACATCACAAACCCCTTTTTCCCTGCCGTAGTCCGGGGCGCGGAAGACGTCGCTTTCTCCAATGGCTACCGCCTCATCTTATGCAACACCGACAATGACCATTCAAAGGAACTGGTGCACCTGACTGAGTTGCGCACTTTTCTTCCCGCCGGCCTGATTGTCATTCCGTCCAATTTCAGCGATTTGACGGCGCAGGCTGAGTTCTATCGTCAAGCGGGAACCGGTGTGGTGTGTATTGATCGCTTGCCTAAAAACTGGAGCGGAGACTCGGTTACCGCCGACAATGAAGCTGGAGCCTACCAAGCAAGCCGTTGCCTTCTTCAGATGGGACACAGGCGTTTGGCTGCGATCACCGGCCCTCTTCATTTGACCAACGCGCAGGACCGGCTTGATGGCTTCAGGCGAGCACTCAGAGAGAAGAGACTCGATTTAGCTCCCGAATATGTTCAGGAAACGACATTCGATAAGCAGGGTGGTTATTCCAAAACTCTTATCTTATTGCGTCTGATTCCGCGTCCGACAGCAATCTTTGCTGGTAATGACATGATCGCCCTTGGCGCCCTTCTCGCGGTTCGGGATGCCGGTCTCCGATGCCCGCAGGACATCTCAATCATGGGCTTCGACGATCTTGATCTTGCGGACGTCACCAATCCGCCACTTGCCTCTGTTTCTCAATCTGGCTATCAACTTGGCACGACAGCAGCTCGTATTTTGCTGGACCGGATTGAGCTCGGTGCGGGCCCAGCAAAGCACGTCATTCTCAAAACTTCGTTGAAGCTTCGGCAATCCGTAGCAGCTCCGGCTCATGAGAACGGGCCAAGGATGGCATCGAAAGCACCTCGTAAGCGTGTGCGAAGCTAAGCCGCGTGGTTCCCAGGAGATAAGAGGACACGACATCGATTCCCGAAGAATTGCTGCAATGGGTGAGCCGGTCCCTTGATCTCTCCAGGTCTCAGGTACAGCGTCTCGCCTGCAAGCTGTTATGGAGATGATCCTCAGTCTCCCAGACGCGCCGGGAGTTGCAAACAGGAGTGTTGCGGGGCCGCGGGCGCATACGATCTATACTGAAAGTACGTATTATTGGTTCAATCGTCCCGAGGGCTGTATGGATCCACTTTCAGATGTGTTGTCGTTGTTGAAACCACAGAGTTATATATCGGGCGGCTTCGAGCTCGGTGGCGACATGGCCATCCAATTTCCAAAGCCTGCAGGCATCAAGTGCTATGCCGTGGCCTCTGGTCAATGCTGGTTATCCGTGGAAGGCGTCCCCGATGCGGTGCTGCTCACGGCCGGTGACTGTTACGTTTTGCCGCGTGGGCTGCCTTTCCGCCTGGCAACCGATCTGTCACTCACGCCTGTCGACTTCCACACGATTCTTTCGGCGCGGAGACCGGGTGACGAGGTCTGCCACAAGGACGGGGGCGGTTGCTATCTGGTTGGCGGCCACTTCGCCCTAACCGGCAGTCACGCCGACATGCTGCTGAGTTCTCTGCCGCCCATTGTGCATATCCGGAAGGAGTCCGATAAGGCGGCGATACTCTGGTCGCTGGAGCGCATGAAGGAGGAGTTGCGTGATCCGCAGCCGGGCAGCTCGTTGATCGCACAGCAACTTGCCTACATGCTGCTCATCCAGGCTCTGCGGCTGCACCTGGCGGATGGGGCAAGAGGGGGCGTCGGCTGGCTCTTCGCACTGGCTGATAAACAGATGTGCGCAGCGATCACATGTATGCACGACGATCCAGGGCATCCTTGGACACTACAGAAACTCGCGGAGCGCGTTGGCATGTCGCGATCAGTCTTTGCTCTCAGGTTCAAAGATATCGTTGGGGCGACACCCATGGAGTACCTTACACGTTGGCGCATGCTGCTGGCCGGCGACAGGCTGAAGAATTCAGACGATTCTATTCTCCTGATCGCCTCATCGCTCGGCTACGAATCCGAAAGCGCCTTCGGGAAAGCCTTCAGAAGGGTCATTGGCAGCTCCCCGAGGCAATACAGTCGCGGCAGCACCCTTACGCCGCGTTCGTTAGTCGACAATGGAGCCAGCCACGACCATGCGATGGAACTGGCTGCGGTCCAGTAAAGGGTTTCCTCGAATTGACAGCCAGATGCTGAAATTTTACGGAGGTTCTTAGCATGAGCTCGAAATCCACCAAAATTCTATTGGTAAATTCTGTAGTAGAAGATTCGCCGGTTACGTCAACGGGATATCCATCGAGCAAGGTTTTACTTTACCCGGCCGCATCCTTCAACGAGAGCGATTCCTCCTCCTCGCGGTAGGTCACCACTGTTTTTGCATCTTCGTTAAGAAATGCGAGGCTGACCGCCCTGCCCCGTCCGCCGGTGCCGCCTGCAACTAATTGGCGATAGGTGATTATGAATCTGCTAATGACCCGCGCGAGTCGCTAAGGAGAATGACAATGGTTGCGCGCTTACTCTCAGTTAACGTCGGCCTGGCTAAGGATATTGATTGGCGCGGGAAGACCGTGCACACCGCTATCTGGAAAGAGCCCGTACACGGTCGCCGCACTGTGAGGCGGCTGAACATCGACGGTGACGGCCAGGGAGACCTTGCAGGGCACGGCGGCGAACACCGCGCGGTAATGGTGTATCAAACCGATTCTTATCGTTATTGGGAGCGATACCTCGACCGAAAGTTTCCAACCTATGGGCAGTTTGGGGAGAATCTGACTGTCGATGGCCTTCCGGATGACGCAGTATGCATCGGCGACCGCTTTCAAATCGGGAGTGCCCTGTTCGAAGTGACCCAGCCACGGGTTACCTGCTACCGAGTTGGCATCCGCATGGATGAGCCGCTCATGCCATCGTTGCTCGTGGCGCATCACCGGCCAGGCTTCTATATGCGAGTGCTTCAGGAAGGTGACATCGCCGCCGGCGACGAGATCGTCAAGGTCAGCGCGGGCCCCGAGCAAATGACGGTGGCTGAAATTGATGCCCTGTTATACCTGCCAGGGCATTCGCGAGAGCAACTGGCGCGTGCTCTGAAAATTCCCGCATTGCCTGCTGGCTGGCAAGCATCCTTTAGGGCTCTTCTCGATCAGGAGCAGGGCGGAAAACCGCTGAACGGTAATTCCGGCCTCACACAAGATTCCGCTCCTTCTCCGGCATGGCCCGGATTCCGTGAAGTGCTAGTTTCTGCCATCAATCAGGAATGCAAAACCGTCTTCTCTCTGTTGCTTACCTCAGCGGATGGCAGGCCGCTGGCCGAAGCGCTTCCGGGACAGTTTGTGGTATTGCGAATCCGCCCCAGGCCCGATTCTCCGCCACTATTGCGTAGCTATTCCTTATCGGACGCTCCCGGCACGGATCACTATCGGGTGAGCGTGAAAGAAGAAATGCACGGTGCAGCCAGTGGATATCTGAAGAACAAGGTGCGAGTCGGCGACGTATTGGACGTTAGCGCGCCGCGGGGGAACTTCATACTCCAGCGCGATAATGAGCAAGTGGTGTTACTAAGCGCCGGCGTCGGGGCAACCCCAGTTCTGGCAATGCTGCACGCTCTGGCGGCCGCTGGGGTAACCTATCCGATCTGGTGGCTGTTCGGGGCCCACAATCGAGAAGATCACCCATTCGCAGCGGAGGCCCTCAGACTTCTAAGCGTTTTGCCCAACGCGAAGAGCTACGTAAAGTACAGCCAGCCCGGCCGCGAAGACAACCTCGGCTCAGATTTTGATGCGCCTGGCCGGCTCACCATCGCGGATATTGCCAGTCTCCGGATCCCCGACAGCGCTCATTTCTATATCTGTGGGCCGCCCATGTTTATGGAAGACTTCAGTTCAGGCCTGCGGACCAAGGGGGTTCCGGCGTCTCGAATCCATTCCGAGCTATTCGGTTCGTTGCCGCCGATAACACCTGGAATAACAAGAGGGCCTTCGCGGCTGCCACATCAGCCGCCAGCGGCGACGGATCCGGGGCCCAAAGTAACATTCGTGCGAAGCGGTCTGACGGTTTCGTGGGCTTCGCGTTACCAAAGCCTTTTGGAATTGGCCGAAGCGTGTGACGTTCCCGCGCAATGGTCGTGTCGCACGGGAGTGTGTCACACCTGCGAGACCGGACTGATCTCAGGGTCGGTGAGTTATCAAATAGAGCCGATTGAGCCGGCCGCAGACGGCAACGTTCTGTTGTGCTGCAGCCGGCCCGAAGAAGATGTCGCTTTGGATATGTGAATTCGTCACCAGGCCTGTCTGTCGTGACGCCCAAGAGGCGACTTGACGAAATAAGAACCGCTTGCCTGCTGCGACTCGATTACTCCAAGACTTTTTCAGTGTCCACGTACGATTTCTCTCGACGAGCCTAAACGCGAAGTGATCGGTGTAGAGGAGAGGTTTGTATTTCGTTTGAATATGGCGTCATGCGTTAGGCTGAACCCATTGGCGCCGCCAGGCCGGCGCCTCGAAAGAATCCGCAAAATACTGCGTCTCATGCACGACCCGGCCGTTGCGGAACTCCATAATGCTGACCGTATATGCTGTGCGCTCCTCGTAGATAATTGAATATTCCGTGATCCAGAGATCACCCCTTCCGACAATCCGCTTTACGTTGAAGCCGGACGGATGGCCAGGATGATGACTTCGCAAGGCCTGCAAATTGCTTCGCCCGAGAATGCGTTCTCCTGATTGCGGGTAGTCACAAATGGCAGCATCGTCGTAAATATCATGCTCTGTATTCAGATCGCCGGTTGCTGACGCCTGCCAGTGTTTGTTTAGGGCGTTCAGTATCTCTTCCTCTTGGGTCGATGACGCCGGATACTGGTCGGTTTTCATATTGATTTACCTCCTGGAATAAAACCCGAACTGCCCGTCTTCACCACTTCGTCGAGCCTATGTCTAATGACTTGCAGCCAAAGCCCCTCGAAATGCCAAGTGCCGCGCTGATTAGGAAACGGGCTGCAACTCTTTGCCCTTAGACTCGATCGCACTGAGTAGGTTTTGCCACGATTCATCGAAGGACTTGGCACCCTGCGATTGCAAGTCAGCCCCCAGTTGTTTCAAATCAATTCCGGCCTTTTGAAAATTGTCTAGAACGCTCTCGCAGTCTCCTCCGTCTCGCGGGAGGGTCCCGGCCAGCCGGCCGTGATCACCGAAGGCCAGTAGAGTTTTCTCGGGCATTGTGTTGACCGTGTTTGGCGCCGCCAGAGCGGAGATGTAAAGCACGTCGGAGGCCTTTGGATCCTTCGTGCCGGTGCTGGCAAACAGAAGTCTCTGGGGCCGAGCCCCAAAGTTGGCCAAACGCTGCCAGCGGTCGGAGTCAAGGATATCGCGGTAGGCTTTGTACACCCGCTGTCCGATGGCAATGCCAAGCTTGTCCCGTAGTGGGTCGGGTACTTTGTCCATCGTTGCGCCGTCCCATCGACTCAAGAATACTGAGGCTACGGATCGAACATCCGGGCTGAGGCCCGCCGCAACACGCCGTTCGAGCCCACGCATGTAGGCGTCCGCCGACGCCAGATAGTGCTCACGAGAGAAAAGAAGCGTGACGTTGATGGCAACGCCAGCGGCGATCGCTTCCTCAATCGCTGGATTTCCTTCCGTCGTTCCAGGGATCTTGATGAACAGGTTCGGACGATTTGCCTTCTTGTGCAATTTAGTTGCTGCAGCCACCGATCCCCTGGTGTCATAGGCTAAAAGAGGCGACACCTCGAGGGAGACGAAACCATCATTGCCTGCCGTTCGCTCGTGAACTGAGGCAAAGAGGTCGGCGGCCCGAGTGAGATCCTGCAGGGCCAGTTCAAAGAACAACTCCTCGCCCGAAAGGCCGGTTGACAAAAGACGGCCAATCTCCGCGTCATACGATTTGCTCTTTGAAATGGCATGTTCAAAGATCGTTGGGTTCGAGGTCAGTCCTGTGACGGAAAGCTCATCGATATAGCGCTTTAGTGTTCCGTTGTCCAGCAGGTCACGCGTAATGTTGTCGAGCCACAGGCTTTGCCCGAGATCATGGAGTTCCTTTGTCGCCTTCATCGCTCCTCCTATTAACCACTCATGCGAGTTGTTCGGATCCAATACACGCTTTCAATTAAGCCAGATGGCACGGAGAGCTATCTATTGGACGTTAGTATCGATCAATACCTTGGTATAAGTCAGCGAGGATTGGATCCCACGCGGCCCTGTGGCTCGATGCTCCGCCAATCAGCGGCGGCTTTTGTTTCCATTGGAATGCCGTTAAGAGGGGCCGCACGAAAAAACGAGCTTTGGCCACGTGATCTTCTCGGATCAATTGTCGAGATGGGTTTCAATGTCAAAGTCGAACTTCCATGCCTCGGTGGCGCCACGACCCGGCGATCAAATCGACGCGTGGATGTGGCTCTCAAATTTACATCGCAGCGCTCAATCCGCCGCAATTGGAAAGTTTACTTGGACGCAGAAAACCTGGCCACAGGCGACCGGGGAAGACGAAGACGTGCGGCCATATTAACCAATTCAGCCAGAGAGTCGGCGTCCATTTTCCGCATCATGCAGCCACGATGGGCTTTCACCGTAATCTCACTGATGCACAATTCACCTGCAATCTGCTTATTCAGGAGGCCGACAACCACTAAGGCCATTACTTCGCCCTCGCGAGGTGTGAGTTGAGCATACCGCTCCTTTAACGACCGTAGCTCCTCGTCACGGGCAAGAATAGCCCTACTACGATTAACTGCCTTCCCGATGGCGTTCAACAGGACGTGGTCAGCAAAAGGCTTCGTCAGAAATTCGACGGCGCCCGCCTTCATCGCTTGCACTGTCATAGGTATGTCGCCGTGGCCAGTGACAAAAATGATCGGCATATCCTGCCGTTCAGCCGAAATGCATTTCTGCAGTTCGAGGCCATTCAGGCCGGGTAGAGAAACGTCCAAGACCATACAGCTTGGTGCGGATGTACGAGGATACGCAAGGAATTCTTGCGCGGATTTGAACGTCTGGACATCTAGGCCTTCGAGACGAATCAAAGCCTCAAGGGATTCTCGAACGGAGATATCGTCATCGACAACGAACACAATGGCGGTAGTTTGTGAAATAAGCTGCGATGTCATTTGAGAGCCACATCCACTTGCGGAAACCATTCTACCTCCGAAACAAGCCGAATGCCAGTCAACCGTCACTCGACCTGAAGCGCTGCATTCAGCGCATTAAGTAGGGCCGCATCAGTGAAAGGTTTGAGCAAACATTCCACTGCTCCTTGGTCGATGGTGCCTCTCCGCACCGCCTCGTCCTGATAACCGGTAATGAAGATGATTGGCGTCTGTATCTGGCGACGCTTCAACTCTCGTTGGAGTTCCGGGCCGGTCATGCCTGGCATTGCAAGGTCGAGAATCAGGCAGCCAGTCCGCAAAACGGCGTCGGATTCCAGAAATTCCTTCGCCGACGGAAAAGCACGCGCCGTAAATCCCATTTCCCTCAGCAAATCCGGTAAGGATTCGCGCACCGATTCGTCATCATCAACTACCGATACGAGCAAACGTGTATCCGTCATGGAGTTCCCATTGCGTGCCTAATCAACACTCGGAAGCTTTTGCCCAAGAGCTTATCTAGAAGTTAGATGCGTTCCAAGAGTGCTCGGCAAAGGTTTTCTCGGATAACAGACCGACCACGCAGCTGAAATTTTTACTAAGGTCCTGTTTGTGAGACACGCTGGCGATTATCATGGCCCATCCACGACAAAACCTCCATTGTACCTTGGTATCGGTTTGGCCTTACACAAGGGAATCGCGCGTCTGTCATGATGCGCTGTCGATCTGAAGCCCGGACATCACACGGCATGTAGAGCACCTCAATTCGGCTGCGCGCGCGGCGGCCAGCAATATACATGTCTTCAAGTACGTACCTGCGCCGAGTTCGAGAATACGTAGCGGTCGCGAGCCGGCACATCTGTAGCCACGATCGCATCAGCGTGGCTTTCAAGTAGTGAAGGTTCGGTGCGGGTCGGATGGTACTCGGCTGATTTCGCATGCGATCAGTAGGCATCTTTCACAATGCGGGGGAAACCCAGGACAAAGCAATCCAACTAATCGACACAACGGACAAGGCGCGAGCTGCGTTCGTCCGGCAGTATCTCGGGCTGAAATGGACGGAACCCCACCTATACCACGCAATGTTTAATACCGGGATCGGCGAGGCCTGTACGGCTGCGATGCCGGTTGAGTGTCTCCAACTGTTCCAGCCTGACCGTGAATATTCTCAATAGGCCGAGCGGCAGAGTCAGGTGTGATTAGTACCACATCCGGCCAATTAGCCGAGCCGTGGTCATGCTGCCCTGATTGCAGTCGACGGCTGAACTTCATGCACAAGCACTATACAGCGCGTTGCACAGGCACCGGGCTACTATCGGCATCTCCGTCCAATTTCGAACTCCTGACGGCATGAGCCGAGGCCAGCCGAGAACGCGCTCTGGCAAGCCTCGATTTGACAGCGGATTCGGATATTACGAGTGCTTGAGCGATCTCTCTGATTGAATAGTTACCCATCATCTGCATCTCGATCACCTGGCGAAGTTGTGGCTGAAGGTTGCAGATGGATCGAAGCATGCAAGCATAACTCTGGCGGTGAACGCAGATATGCTCAGGGCTCGGGCCGGTATCTGTTAATTCAAAACCAGAAATCGCTTCTTCTGTTTCACTTGAGCTGTCGAAGGATACTTCAGCGCGCATACGACGTCTACGAAGGATCATCAACGCAGAGTTAATCGCAATCCTCGTGACCCAGGTATAGAAGCTTGATCTCTCTTCGAAGGCGCCGAGCGCCTTGTATGCTTGGAGGAAGGTATCCTGCAAAGCATCTTCGGCATCTTCCCGATTCTTAGTCATGCTCAGAAGCTTCCGATAGACTCGTTGCGCATAGATTTCTCTAAGTTCTGCGAAGGCAACGGAAGACCCCGTTCGCGCCGCAGCAACAAGATTTTTACTTTGTGGCAGTTCATTGTGGTGCGAAGCGACTTCAATCGCGACTTTCTCATCGGCAACAATCATGGCTGTTTCCTTTCAAACTGGCATGCTGTCGTCTGGCGTGAGAGGCAAAACGGGTATATGGCCCACTGTCTTGACACGGGACTCAAGCCTCCGTGTGGGCTGCCCGCTTCACACATTCATTGCGTTCCGATTCGAGCGTTATCTCTGGGCTCCCGCTGTCGCGAGACCGGGCCAAAAATATCCAGGGGCCGAAGATCGGACGTAACCCCTCCAAAATGCGTCGGAATGACGAACCAGCCGTATCTTCCCTTCGTTGCGTGCGTTGCTCATTTTTCCCTCCTGCTGTCGATTGAACCGGAAGTGCGGAAGAAGGGCAATTGGACAATGGTATTGGGGATACTTTGGTATATGCGAGTAAACCTGTTGAATCATTCGACATGCCCTCAACTCGCGGCCTGGAGAAAACATCGAAGAACGGGCGCAGTGAGTTGCTCCACGCAACGGACCGCAATCATTCAAACAGATCGCTTATTGCACACTAGACGAAAGTATCGACCGGTACCTTCGTCCAATAGAACCGCCCCCGTTCACGGCTTAATCTCAATATCGAGTTGGAACTGAACGGGTCGCGCGGTGTTGCGACAGCCCAATTCCGAGCGGATCACTAATCTGATGCCGCGACTCGCTGAGGTGCAACCTGCCGCGGTTTTTCCCGGAAAGACGTCGATTCGATTAACCACCCCGCGGCCCTACAGACCCTGTCGAATAACAACTGGAGATTGCCATGCCAAGCAAAAAGACAGCCATCGTAACGGGAGCCTCACAAGGCATCGGAGCAGCCGTTGTCCGAGCGTTTCTGGATCGCGGTTATAACGTCGTTGGAAATGCGCGCAGCTTTTCGGGCAAAAGCCTCACTCCAACACCTAACCTTGACTTCGTCGAAGGAGACATCGGACTTGCAACGACGGCGGAGAAGATCGCGCAGGCCGCAATCAAGAAATTCGGCTCGATCGACCACGTTGTCAGCAATGCCGGCATTTTCTCGAGCAAACCATTCACGGATTACACCGCCGACGAGTTTCGCGCCTTTGTCTCCACGAACCTCGAAGGGTTCATCTTCATCACACAACTTGCGGTGAAGCAGATGCTTGCACAGGGGACCGGCGGCAGCGTGACGTGCATCACGGCAGCACTAGCAGCAAACCCCATCGCGGGTGTTCCCGCCTCCATTCCAGCGATCACCAAGGGAGGATTGGATGCGGTTATCCTAAGCCTCGCGAACGAATATGCAAAAAGCAACATCCGTTTTAACGCGGTAGGTCCTGGAGTTGTTGACACTCATCTTCACGACAATAGCGAAAAGGACTTTATGAAGACTCTCTCTCCCATGGGTACGATCTCGGAGCCGAAGGACATTGCCGAGGCAGTCGTTTACCTCACCGAAGCTCGCCACGTCACTGGAGAGGTGCTGCACGTGGACGGCGGTGCGCACGCGGGCCGGTGGTAGCCGGCAAAGGTTCGCAGCCGGCACTGCAGTCGATTGCCAAGAGCCCAACAAAGCGGAGAAGCTCCACGAGAGTCAGATTTCCTAACGGGAGAGGAGATGTGGGCCGCCATGAATGGAAATAACAAGCCCGCGATCAAACCTTCGGCTACCGAACGCTCACACTCGTGGACAGATCTGTCTTGCCCAGAATGTGAGGAGCGATCTTATTTGAGGACGCTTGTAGCCGAACTGCTGTACAGAAACCAAGCCCTCCGCTTTGATCTCATGGAAGCACGAGATCAAGTTGAACGAATCGAGCGTGTCGGCTCTGATCGGCGAGGGGATGACCGCGGCAACCGATAGGTCGCTTTCATCAATCGGGGCTCGCAGGTTGGCAGACTTGCAGATGCGCTATAGTGTCTCAAACAATGTCTTCTAATCTGCGGAAACATTCAATGGGTCTGCCTGACGTCATTGCGTCCTCCCTGAATGTAGTCTTCTGTGGCATCAATCCGGGAATGCGGTCGGCTGCAATCGGACTCCACTTCGCGAACCGAACTAACCGCTTTTGGCGTGTGCTTCACCTCGCAGGCTTTACCACCAGGCAACTAGAACCGGAGGAGGCACGCCTCTTGCTCGATTATGGTTGTGGAATCACTTCTGCAGTTGCTCGGCCGACAGCCAGCGCAACAGACCTCCGTCGAGCCGACTACATCGCTGCTCATCCTGTTTTCGAGCGCAAAATCGCGAAGTACAGGCCCAGACACTTAGCATTCCTAGGGAAGCCAGCGTGTTCGGTGTTTCTGAACCAGCGCGATCTTTCGTGGGGGTTACAGCCGACTACACTCGGCGGATCTGCGGTGTGGGTGTTACCCAATCCGAGCGGCCTGAACTGCGCATTCACCATCGGCATGTTGATAGACGCCTATAGACAGCTATCCGAAGCCGTGGCCCTCTGCGGTCGATAAGTGAGGGCGGTTGTGGGATGCGCTCCTCATCAGCTTCCTGGTAAACCGGTGTGGATTCACCTCCTCGGCATACGAAGGTATCGAACGATACCTTCGTCCAATAGGTTTCCTTTCGCGCTCGTGATGTGATGGCCCATGTGCATCGGGTTGTGGCAAGACTTGATATCGCAATGAACATGCGTTTATCGGTGAATTGTGCCATTGAGATGACGTCAGACTACATCTACCATCAAGGAGACTAACGATGAGTATTATCGAAAAGGCGCTAGCAGCAAACCGGAACTACGCAAAAACCTACGATCCAAGTTTGGGGAAGCGCCCCTCTCCCAAACTCGCAGTCGTGACCTGTATGGATCCTCGCCTCTCAGACCTCCCTGGAATCCTGGGTGTGCCGCACGCCGATCTCGACGTTATCCGAACCGGCGGACCCGCGGTAACAGAGGATGTTCTCGGTGAGCTTGTTGTTTCCACCCGTGTACTGGGAACCACGGAGATACTGCTTCTCAACCATACCGGCTGCGGGTTCACGACATTCACAGATGACGAGCTGAACTCAAAGCTGAGTGCTTCAACCGGAGATGCTTCGCCGGCTCCAATGCGCTTCTTTTCCTTTAAAGACCCCGAGGAAAATACCAGGGAGCAGATCAAGAAAGTCAGATCGCATCCTTGGATTGCCAAAGACATCCCTGTGCGCGGCCTCATTTTCGACGTGGAGACCGGTCTGCTGCGAGAAGTACAGCAAATTGCACACCAGGCTGCTGACTGAAAGAACTAGCCTTGCAAGATTTGAGACTCCAGAGCGTCGTTCAAGGGAGCTTTGGCGTGCAAATGACCCTGCAATGAAGATTTCTGGATGAAGTGGGCCTGGCAGACAGGATCAAGGTATTCGCTTGCAGAGCGCGTTACATCTCCTCACGAAGTCCGAGGGCTATCGCGGGCCAGCTTGCCGAGTGATACGGCTGAGCTGGCCCGATATCTTGTCGGGAAAAACGTTTTGCGCGCAAGCCGGGCGAAACAGGATTAGCGGTCGTATCGTCGATCAGAAACGACTCTCTGTTCCTGAACACGGGCCACGAACCCTGGTAAGAATACGAGTCAGCACTCGTTCCGCAGCATGAGGAGAGAGGAGACCATCTTCTGACAAATGTCAGTGATAGCCCGCGAGTTCGGGGAGCTGTGGTCCTCGAAGGTTTGCTCTAATAGCCGGATGGAATCATCGCTGAAGTGCGCAGGTTCGTTCTCTTCGTTTGCGATCCATGCAGCAATGTGCATGAGCTCATCGCTGTATTCGTTTAGAAAATGGTCCAGCGCCTCATTCTGGTGCTGGGTCAACGCGGAATCGATCTCCCGCCGCCTACGATGTGAGAGAAGACTGAGTTCCAGCAGGTAGATCGAGCGCAACGCTGGCTGAGCCCTCTGAATCCGATCACACTCGGCGAGCTCGTCCTCGCGCCGATGGCGAAACTCAAACTCAAACCGCACGGCATCCGTCTGCGATTCCAGACTGGCGAAGTTGTCATTGATCTGACTGGGGAGACGGCTGATCTGTGAAACGGCAATGGCTCTGTCGCGTACCACCGGAGAAACTCCGAGCTGTGCCAGCATCCGTACGTTCCGCACCAGCAGTTTCTGCAGCTGCTCTACATCGCTTTTCGTCCCGAAGCGGTCGAAGATAAAGCCCATGGCGAGAATGCCCACAAACACGCCAATTGCCTTATCGCGCGCGATCGTGAGGTCGGTCTGGAACTTGTAATCCTGCAGGTTGACGAAGTAAAAGGCGAGCGCCATCTGCACGCCGAAATAGGAAAGCCGCGGGCTGGAGGTGGCGAACCACGCGGCGATCGCGGTCCCCACCGCAAAGAAGAGAGCAAACCCGAAGACACTGTCGATAGCGGGTAGGATCAGAATCTGCGCTGAAATCCCCATGACCAGCCCTCCGGCAACAAATCCGGCAAGGCGGAGAAACTGCGCCTGGAGCGAACCGCCGATGGTGCCCAGCGCAGTAACGATGCAAGTAAGGACGGACGGGAAGATGCCGGGCCAGTCGAGCGCGTTGTAGAGCACGTAACAAACGCTGGCAGCCAGGCATCCGGCAAAGGCAAAGCGTGTATATTCCGGGTTCTGGAATGCATCAGGAACAAACAGAGCGCGCCACCCGTCCCGTTCTGGCGCGTTCTGGGAAGCATCGACGATCTCATCGCGTTGAAAGACTTCGGTCAGGAGTGCGACGGTTCGTTCCATCTCTTGAAGCACGGGGAAGCTGGAGGACGGCTGCCCCTCGAGCACAGCAGCAGATGCGGAAATAACCCCTGATTCGCGGAGCTCCGTTCGGATTGCTCCGAGCCTTTCAGAAAGTGCGCGCAGGCGGATCGCGTCGTCGTCGCCGGGCTGGGGAGGAGGAGTGCGATCGAGATCTGCAGCAAGAGCAATAAGCCGGCCCGCCAGCGAAATCGCGGCGCTGCGCTGCGCCCGCCGGGTCGGGCTTCCACCTTGGCGCTGCAACGTCATTCTGAGCCGGCCAGTGCCGATCATTTGGTATTGAAGAACTCTGTCGAGGACCGCCTTCGGTGGGGCATGGAGACTGGCAAGGCTTTCCGTTACCTGCTGCACCGCGAGCAACAGATCGTCGCCGAATGTGATGAGCGGATCGGAGCTATCGAAGATGCGGTATAGCGCTTCGGTTACCACAGTGGCGCCGGTACCTACGGCAATTATCACGATAGGCCAGAGAGTACCCTCCACCTGGACTTCGCTCGGCAAGTAGCGGTCCCATACCGGCAGGGCAAGGCCAATCGGAATGGCAAAAGCCAGTGCGGCTGCGTAGTTAGTCGTCGTGCGCAGAACGAAAAAGACGAGATACAGGCTCCCGATTACCCAGAAGAAATGAGTAATGGGGTAACCGCGGAACAGCATCATACCGAGCAGGGTGTAGAGGCTCGCGAGGACAAATCCGAGGACGATAAACTGCCCCCCGCGCCAGGTAGCGGCGAGATTTTCGCGAGCCAGGAGAATTGAAAACACACCAGCCAAGGCCGCGTTAGGGATGCGGAAGGTCACGACAATGATCATGACCAGCGTAGCCGCGATCGTCATGCGGACGACCGTGTTCACGCGTCCTGGATACGGAGCAACTTCCCACCGTACGAATTCGCGAAACCAAAGCCACGAGACAGGCCGGCGGGCTGGCCGGTGGCGGAGCAGAGCGGCTCGGGTCGCCATATCAGGGCTTCCGTTTGTATCCGCGGATAACTACTACTGCAGATTCCCCCAGACGAATGCCATCAGGGGGCGGCGACTGAATCCGGATGCGGACGGGGTAGCGGCTGGCGAGGTGTACCCAGCTCAGAGTGCGTTCTACATCGGGCAGGCCGGGCGTAATTCGGCCCTGGAGCGAAGGGTCGGGTATAACACCGTAACCGGTGCTCTCGACGACGCCCGTAAATCGCAATCCCGAGTCAGACATTAGGTACACGTCCGCAGTCATACCCGGTTGGATATGCTTCAGCTGCGTCTCGCGGAAATTTGCAACCACCCACCAGACGCGAGTATCGATAAGCGTGAAAATCTCCTGTCCTATGTGAGCATAGGCGCCCTCGGAAATGACAAGGCTGGTCACACGTGCGTCGAATGGAGCGTAGACGCGGCACTGGTTGTAGTTGTATTGGGCGTTGGCGATTGCGGCGGCCCGTCCCTGCCGTTGGGCCACGAGGGGATCGAGGGTAAGTACGCTGGACTGCGATTGATGAAGCTGTGCCGTACTCTGGTCTGCCGACGCCTTGGCCTGCGCCAGGGCGGCCAACATCGTGTTGAGGTGGGCTCGATTAAGAGCCAATTGCGATTCGGCTTCATGCACGGACTGCGCGCTGGCCTGCTCTGTCGTGCGTGCCTGGTCCACCTGGTCGACGGTAACGTATTTCTTTACGAGCAGAGGCTCGACGCGGTGCAGGTTATTGTCGGCGTATGCCGACTCAGCCTTGGCCCGATCCAGCGCAGCCTCGGAGTGGGCGACATCGGCCTCCGCCTCGCGGATCGAGGCCTGCGCCCGGTCGACGTTGGCGCTGGCGCTGCGGGTCGCCGCCCCGGAGGCGGTGACGGCGTGCACTTCGGCCCCTATGCGCCGTTGTTCGTCGACGATCTGGCCTTCAAGGGCGGCCTGGTCCGACACCGCGCGGTCAAGGGCGTACTTATAAGGTCGATCATCGATTTCGAAAAGTAGATCGCCCCGTTTAACGTGCTGATTGTCGGCGACGTTCAGGTGCAGTATGGGCCCCTCGACAACGGGGGCAATTCCGATGTAGTTGGCAAGGATTTCAGCGTCATCGGTCTGGGGGTGCCGGGTTGTGACCGCGTAAACAGTAATCAAGCCGACGATCGCCAGCAGAACCATGGCTGCGGTGAAGACGCGACCATACCAGTCAAGTTTTGCGAGGCGATTGTCTTGCTCGGGTTGGCCAGTTTCTTGGGTCGACATCGCGTTCACCTAGCTGTAGAACAGGAGCCACAATATGCACGCGAAGAAGGTCGCCATGCCCAGATACAAAAGTACAGGTGCAGCCAGGTGTTCAGCGATAGCAGTGCGAGCAACCAAGGCGCGTGCGCCCGTCATCAATACGAGACCACCGACGGAGCAGAAGATCCACACCGGGAAAAAAGAGCCGAAGATGCTGTATTCGGGCGCGTGAGAGCAACCAACCAACACCAGCGGCGCCACCAAAGAAAAACCGGCAAGGGGGCGACGTGAGGTCATCCGGCGCCGATCGAGCTCCGTCGAATCGGTATTCATATCAGGCAGACCTCATGTGTTTGTCGCGGCCACTCAGCGATCAATCTAGAACCTCAGTGTTACGTTTCGATTGAGCCACAGAGTTAAGGGCCGAATCTATTGGACTAACGTATCGACCAATACCTTCGTATTGGATGATCACGTTGGCGCCTACGCATTTTGATCGTGGGCGCATGGGATTGAAGTTCGCGATTGCGGCCGGCAAAAAGATGCCGAGCCTGGAACTTGCTGGAGAGAAATCTGGCCGTGCAGCCCGTGAAGATCTGTCCACCGACACTTTGGGATCGATCAATACGTTAGTCCAATAGACTCGGCCAGGCACTTCTGCGTTAATAGCTACTGAGGGCGAAGGAATGGTTCTGCAGTTCGGGGTAAGCGGAGAGATGCATATGGCAGCGAGCTCGGTGCGTTTGTCAACGCGGTGAGGGAGTTATTCGGTCCAGAATCAGGCGGCAAACTCACCCGAGGAATTGCAAGGTAATTCGTGCGAGCGAGCCCATACGGGAGGGGCGTGGCTAGCGATTGCCGGCGTGTTGCTGGGAGTGAACCGGAAGAGGTTTCGATTGATCGAACACAAGCCATCATTGAATGTTCTATTTTTGTCGCTGCTTCTGGCCTTCTCCACGCCGCGAGCTCTGGGACAATGTGCCGGCAATGTGTCTTCTCCAGCAGCTGTCGCTGACTGCGCCGCTCGCGAAACCCCTCGCGAGGGAAAAGCGATTCTCGATCCAGTGCACCCCTACACCCTGGCCGAGCTGATCGACGTTGCCGAGCATCACAATCCCAGCACGCGCACGATCTGGGAGCGCGCAAAACAGAAGGCACGCGAACTCGGTTTGGCACAAGCGGCTTATTATCCCGAGTTAGAGGGTTTAGCCGTTTTCGGCGACGAGAGATTGATAAATCCATTCCCGAAACCGCTGGCTCCTCGCGGCTACGTCACGGTCGAGGTGCCGATCGTTAAGCCTGAAGTCGCGCTCCAATACCTTATCTTTGACTTTGGTAAACGCGGGGCGAGCGTGGACTCCGCGAAAGCGGAGAAGCTCGCCGCGGGTGCAGACTTGATTCAGCTAAATCAAGCGGTGGCATTTCGCGTCGCCAGTGCGTATTACCAACTGGTGACTGCACAGGAAAGATTGCAGGCCGCTCAGGACACGTTGCGAACTGCACAAACCACGCAGGATGCGGCCGAAAACAGACTGAACAACGGACTTGCGACTCTTCCCGATGTTCTCAACGCCCGGGCCGAAACGTCACAGGCTGTGTTTGATCAGGAATCCGCGGACGGGGACGAAAAGATTGCGCGCGTGACGCTGACTGAAGAGGTGGGGGCTGACCCGTCTCCCGACATAGTGATTGACAGCCAGAGGAGTGCGCCATTGCCGGAGAGACTCGCAATGTCGATCGAGGCGCTGATCGATCGCGCGATGAAGGACCGGCCCGAACTCGTGGCGCAAACTCTGCGAATCCGCTCCGCCGAGGCTCGCATTCGTGCAGCCAAGGCAGAGTACAAACCGCAGATCGTTCTTTCGGGATCGGTTGCGCAGACCTCCGTGTGGCCCTCGGCGGATTACGGCCAGCTCGGTGCCGCGAGCGAGCCTACCTGGTCCGCCGAACTCGGCATCCATT
Organism: uncultured Acidobacteriaceae bacterium; assembly: GCA_963711525.1. Classification (GTDB taxonomy): domain Bacteria; phylum Acidobacteriota; class Terriglobia; order Terriglobales; family Acidobacteriaceae; genus PALSA-350. Next base: position 31,425 of record CAVQEO010000018.1, read on the forward strand.
GGCGCATCTTTGACGGAGGTGTGCGCAAGAACGAACTGTTGATCGCCGAATCGAAACGTCGCGAGGCGGAGGACGAACTTACGACGAGAGATGATGAGACGACGCGCGAGGTCTGGACTGCTTACATAGCATTCCGAACGGCATTGCGAAAGCAGGACGCTGCTGTAGCGCTTCTCGAATCCGCCAACGAGTCTTACTCGGCATCGCTCGATGCATACAAATATGGAGTCAAGAATCTGGTTGATGTTGTTACCGCGGAAAACCAACTGGCCCGCGCACGACTATCCAGCGTCTCCGCACGATCAGAATTATTTCTAGAGGCAGTCAACCTTGAATTCGCTACCGGCAATCTGCTGAGGAATCAACCGCCGGCAACAAGACTTCAATCTCAGGACGGACACCAATGATTTCGCCCAGACGGCAATTGGCCTCGTCCGGCGTTTATTCGATCGATTTTCGCCACAGGTTTCCGTCCCCATTCACGTCGAACTCGCAAGTTGATGTCGCGATGCCGTCCGCTGCGATTTTGGCGATCACTATCTATAGTTTGCGCATAAGGAACTGAACCGCGATCCTCGGCGTGGAGGCTGTGGTTAGTGAGCTTGGAGGTTGAGCGGAATCACCTGCCGCGGGCGAGGCTCTACTTGGAGAAATGAACCTCGGGCGTGATTCGGGTTTGGACGATCTAACCTTTCGCCGTCAAACCCCTTTTGCCGTCAAACCTTTGTCCGCCCCGGTTTTACAATCGGCTATCCGCCAAATTTCGTCTTGGAGACACTCAGGCAAGCTTTGCTGGAAACCTGATACTTTTGTAATGATCGCTGGGGAATGATGGGGCGCTTTCCTACCTACCTGCCTTCATCCATAGCCCCCAGGCGAGATAGGTCTTCACAAACCAGCGCTTTGTAGGACTGAGAATTATGACGACTCAGCCGGAGTTAGTGGAGCAACTGTTCGAGGCTGCATTGGCGCGCGAGCCGGGCGAGCGCGGGGCGTTCCTCGACCAGGCCTGCAGCCACGATCCGGAGCTGAGGCGCGCGGTCGAAGAGCTGTTGGCCGATTATGCAAACGCCGGCAGCTTTCTTGAGCACCCTCCATTTGAGTTTCTTGACCAAGAGGAGATGTGCGCGCGCCTATCCGCTAGCACCGGTCCCCTCGACCTGAATGAAATTGATTTAGCGCCCCCCAAAGGTCGGCTGGCCCCCAATCAAATCCTGATTGATCGCTTCGTCGTCGTGCGCTTTATCGCCAAAGGAGGGATGGGCGAGGTCTACGAGGTAGCGGACTGCCTCTTGCAAGGCGCCAAAGTCGCCATTAAGACAATCCTTCCTCAAATAGCCCGTGATCCGGACTTACAGCAACGTTTCGAATCGGAAGTATTGCTTGCCAGGCGAGTCAATCACTCTAATCTCTGCCCCATCTATGACATCTTTCATTGTCATCAGCCGGCGCCAAGCTTCCTGTTCTTGACCATGAAGCTGCTGACGGGCGAAACCCTCGCAGCGCGGCTGCGGAGGCCGGCGTCGATATCGATCAGGGAAGGATTGGCCATCCTCAAGCAAATGGCCGCCGGGCTGGCCGCCATCCATGCTGCCGGCATCCTTCACGGGGATATCAAGCCGAACAACATTATGCTGGATGGTGCCGGTTTGGACGTGCGCCTCTGGATTACCGACTTTGGACTGGCTCGCGCGTATACGGGGGAAACATCCCTTTCAGGCAACGAGTTGGCGGCAGGAACACCGGACTATATGGCTCCCGAAGTACATCGGGGGCTTGAGCCCTCGCAAGCGAGCGACTTGTTCGCCTTGGGCGTTGTTCTGCACCAGGTCTTTACCGGGGAGAAACCCTTTCAGACGCGCGACAAATCCTCTATCGCCGTCAGCCCGCGATTGAACACCTCACGAATACCTGCATTTTGCGTCAACCTGATAACCGAATGCCTCGATCCCGACCCGCAGCGGAGAAGCCAGGCCTTTGTGCGCGCACTGGGCTCATTCCAAATCATGTACTGAACCTGGGAAACCGGCCGTTGGCTGTCGACATCGCTGGTCTTCAGGCTTATTACTTCTGGGCGCCGTGCGCCCATGGCAATCCGGGCCCCCGGTGATCAAGGATTCTCTGGAATTCTGCGGCGGCTTGAGAGCCCTAGCGAGCTGTCAGCAAAGATTCGCCGGTTAAACTGCCTACAATCAATCAGTTGCTCCGACATTGGACGGTCTTGTCCCGGACCGCTGAGCATGTTCCAGGAAACACGCTTGTTGTAACGGCAGCGGCCCGGGGTGCACATCTGTATATGTGCTTCCCGACCAGGCAGAAATGGGTTTGGGATTGTGGCACAGGCTTGGTTTACGATGGTGCCCTATAAAATTCCGGCCAAAACCCGTCTGGGATCCGAAAACATCGGCACCAAAGAACGAACGCCGCCCTGAAATTCAGCCAGGGTACCTCGGAGGTAGCCAAGAGCGGTTTGAATAAGAGTTCTGATCCCCTGATACAGAAGATCGGCAAGTACGTCGTGGTGGACGTTATCGGCTCGGGCGGGATGGGCATCGTCTATCGCGCCCAGGACATTGCGTTGAATCGAACCGTAGCCATCAAGATGCTCAAGCGGGTGGGTGCGGCCGACGATAAGAGTGCGATGCTGGAGCAATTTTTCGCCCGCGAATTACGCGCGACCGCAAGCCTGCAACACAAAAACATCGTGACCGTTTACGAAAGCGGAGAGCAGGACGGAAACCCGTACCTTGTTATGGAGTGCCTGGATGGTGAGCCGGTATCGCGAATCATTAGCGAGCGCCGCCCGATGCCGATCGTGGACAAGTTGGAATTGCTGGTGCAGGTATGCGATGGGCTGCAACATGCTCACGATCGAAAACCCCAGGTCATCCATCGCGACATAAAACCGGCAAACGTTATTCTCTCCAAGGATGGCACGGCGAAAATCGTTGATTTCGGCATCGCCCGGGTCGTCGGAGTCGAAACCTCCACTCTGCAAACCGGGCAATTGTTGGGCAGCTTGCCTTACCTCTCGCCCGAGCAAATCAATTCCATGCCGATCGATTCCCGCACCGATATTTTTTCTGCGGGCGTAATGATGTACGAACTCCTGACCTACGCACTGCCTTTCAAGGCGAACGAGCCGGCAGCAGTTTTTGTAAAAATTCTCCGCGAGGAACCTCCGCCCCTGTCGAAGTACCTGGGCGAAATTCCCCCCGAACTCCAGGCGTGCGTGAACCGAGCGCTTGCCAAAAAAACGCAAGACCGTTATCAAGCGGCGGAGGAATTTGGCTTCGACCTGCTGCAGATACAAAAGAAAATCAAGCAGGGAATGGCCGCCGATTTCATGCAGAGAGCCGAATCGGCCATGCAGCGCGGCGACCTCGAACGAGTGAAGCTTCACTTGCAGGAAATCCTTCGTCTGGATCGCCATCACGACCAGGCCAACCGGCTACTTGCAGAAGTGCGTAAGGCGATTCAAGAGCAACAGCGCTCCGGGCAAATCGTTCAAATGCGATCGCAGGCCCAGGTGGCGCTGGCCGGTCAGCAATATGAAGAGGCGCTTGGCTGCGCAGAACAAGCCCTGCAACTGGATCCTACCGACCAGGTTTCGAGTGCGCTGCGGGAAGAGATCCAGAAGGCCATCTCGCTGGGTAAGGCCGTTCGCGATTCGCTCCGCCGCGCCGAGTCGGCTCTCTATGCCGGAGACTTCGATGAGGGTAGAGAGGCTGTGGACGCGGCTCTTCGTCTCGACACCAATAGCGCCGAAGCACGAGCCCTGGCGGAGATTATCGACAAAGAATTTTCGGAGCGATCACGCAGGCTGCAGGTACAAGGACTGGTGGACAGCGCGCGGCAGGGAATCGCCCAGCGCCTCTTTGGGGACGCGATTGAGTCATTGCGCAAGGCCGAGCAGTTAGATCCCGGCGACTCCAATGTGCGTGAGCTGATGCAATGGGCCAGCCGAGGCCAGGATCAGGAGCAGCGTCGTAAGGATCTGCTTGATCTGACAGATCAGATTCATGGTGCGCTGCGGGCGGAAGATTTTTCCTCTGCTTACACCATCTGTGAGGTGGGGCTAGGGAGTTTCCCCAACGAACCGACCTTGCAGCGCTTGAAATCGATTGCAGAGAAGCAGAGAGACATCGCCGAGCGGCGAAGGTTTGTGCAGGACCAGAGCCTGGCGGCGAAAGAATCGCTGGATCGCGCCGACTTCAGCGCAGCCATCAGGATACTCGAAGCCGCCCTGCAGAAGCTTCCCGCAGAGCCGAACCTGGAGGCTCTATTGGCGTTGGCACGGACTGAGTCGGAGCAGCAGTCCGTGGACCGGCAATCTCAGGCCGTTCAGGAAGCTGCAGAGCGCGCCCTGCTTCAGAACCAGGCGGCGCAACGCCAGGCGGAGACGGTGCGCAAGGCGCTGCAGGAGCGGGGGGAACTGGAGCACCTGGAAGATCTTGCCCTGCGACTGAGGCGCATGCTGATGGGCGTGGAATTCGACGAGGCGACCCGTCGATCGTTCGATCCGATATTCGAGCAAGTGCGCGCGCGCCAGCTGGCAAAGGAACAAGTGTCGGCAGAATTGCAGGACTTGCGGAAGAGCGTCGAGGATTCTTTCGACCCAGGCTCGAGGGCGCGCGCGAAGACACGCCTGCAGGAGGTCCAGGCCGAGTTTCCGCATGAAAGAAAGGTTCGCGACGCCTGCGAAGAAGTGGTGCGGGCCCTGGATGGGCGAGGAGAGGAACACGAACGAATCCTTGCTGAGCTGAGCAAAATAGCCGAAGCGGTAAAGCACCTGCCGCTCAGTGAATCGACTCGGCTGCTCGGGCGCGCAGCGCGCCTATCGTCGAACTTTTCGATGGAGCCGCAAGTTGGCGCCCTGATTCAGCAGATCGAGTACGAAGTGAATCGCCGCCTCGCTCAACGGCAAGCCCTAATTGAGGAACTGGCGCAACTGGAGCGTGCTTCTGCCCACGCTCGTTCGATCAGCGGGCTATCCCAGTTGCTCAGCAATGCGCACTCGGTCGCATCGACCGCCGCGGGGGAGCCGGACGTCCTGGCCGGTCTCGATCAGGTGAAGGCGGTGGCCGAGGCTCGCCGTCAGACAATCTCCCGCTTGCTGGCTGAAATCAATCAGGTTGCGGACCGCGCCCTGATGGCTCTGGGCGTTGAGCACGCCGAGCAGTTGTTCGCCGAGGCGCAGCAGCTCGCCTCAGCCCACCCCGAACTCGATGACCTGCAGGAGACCGTTGGCCGCGTTTCCGCGCAGGTCCACGGGCGCCGTATTGAACATGACCTGGTGTGCGAGGAATTAAATTCGCTGAGCGCGTCAGTTAGCCAGGCGCTTACGCCGGCCGATCTGGACCTTATTCGGAGCCGCGCGCTGCAGATTAGAGACAAGCATGCGGCGGATCAGGCCATCGCAGCTCTTTGCGCGCAGGTAGAAACGGATATTCGCGGTGCGCGAGCAAAGCTGTTGCAGATTGAGCTGCGCCGCTTGTCACAGGATCAGGCGGTGGTTGAGCCTTCTGCCTTGCAGCTGGGACCGACCGACTCAGCGTCGCTGGTAAAGAAGCTGCAGGAGCTGGTGAAGACTTACCCGGAGAGCTTGGAACTCCGCGAGATGCTGCTTAGGGCAGAAGACAGCCTAGAACGCGCGCAACGCGCGCGCAAGGAGGCCGCGGCCCGTGCTTCTGCCATAGATCTTGAGGTCAAGGCATATACCCGGCTGCTGGAATCGCGGCAGGGCGCCAGGGCGCTGAGCGCCCTTGAAGAAGCAGCCGCAAAGTATCCCGAGAGCCCACAGTTACAGTCTCTGGTCGCGCGGTGCAAAGAGCAGATCGAGGCAGAGGAGGAGATCAAGCGTCAAGCCGGCGCTCTGAGAGCGGCCATGCAGGCTGCGATTGAGAAAGGCGAGGATCTTCTCCGCAACCGTCGCTATGTTGAGGCGGCCGCGCTGCTTGAGGTTGCGTGCCAGCAATGGCCAGGGGAAAAGCGGCTTGAAAAGATGCTGTCTCGCGCACAGAAATCCGCACAGAAACTAAGCGAGCAGCAAGCAGCGGAGCAAGCGAAGATCAGGCAGCGCCAAATTCAGGCTGCGCCGCGCCCTGTAGGAACGCCTCGCAGCCGGCTGCTGGTGGGCGCGGCCGTTGGCTGCGTTCTGCTGGCCATTATTGGTTTCTTAATCAGATTTGTAACCCGGCCACGCATTTCTGTCCTGACCGTGCAGAGCACTCCCTCTGGCGCTGAGATTGAGGTAGACGGACGCAAGTGTGTTACTCCCAACTGTAGCTTTAAACTTTCCAGGGGGACCACGTACAGCGTCAAAGCCGGCCTCAAGGGGTACGTCTCCAGCGCCCAATCGGTAGCCCTTACGAATGACCAGGCAATTTCCTTTGAGCTTGCCCAGGAGACGCCTTCCACACCCGCGGTTCTTCCTCCTCCTGCGCCCATCCAAACGCCGGTGACGGCCCGGCTCATTCTCAAGGGAGTGCATCCCGGTGACCAGCTGTTTGTGGACGATGTGCGGCTTGCTGCGAGTGGACCGCCGGGTACCTGGGAGCTGACGCCGGGCTCTCATCGCCTGCGGCTCATGGCTGGAAATCAAGAGCTGGTCGCAGACCCTCGTTCCTTCAAGGCAAATGCAACCGTCGTCCTCAACCGTGCCGACTTCAAGCAGCCGGCTCCAGCAACGTCTGAAGAGCAACTTGCCTGGAACCGTATCAACAGCACAGGCGACCCTTCAGCGGTGGAGGAATTCGTCCGCCGTTATCCAAATTCTTCCTTCCGGTCGCAGGCGGAGTCCAAGCTTGAAGCGCTGAATTGGGCGAAGGCAAGCAGCAGTGGCAGTCTTCGCGGCTATCAGGATTATGCGGCCAGATATACCTCTCCGCCGGGTCCTCATCTGCCGGCTGCGATGGCAGAGATTGCGCGGCTGGAGTGGGACGCCATCCAGAACACTACCGATCCTGTCCCAGTGAGGAGGTTTCTGGAGCACAATCCCAGTGGCCCCTATCACGACCGCGCGGTCGCTTTGCTCGACGATCTTGCCTGGCGTGAGGCGCAGCGTAAGGGGGATACCGCAAGTCTCAAGAGCTACCTGGGCACCTATCCCTCAGGCAGGCACAAGGATGAAGCGGCAACGCAACTAGCCAGTCTCACTCCACCCCCGGTTGCGACGCCTGCGCCCCAGGCCCCCCAGGCGCCTGCGCCGATTCCTCCTCCTCCGGTTACAGCGAAGCTTTCCGACCATACCGAGGATGTAAATGCCATTCGTGCCGTTCTGGATGGGTATAAATCGGCGTATGACACCAAGGATCTGGCGAGGCTCCAGGAACTCTGGCCAGATATGAGTCCGAAACAGGTCAACGGGCTGCGTACAGCGTTCCACGATGCGGGCAAAGTCACGCTGACCTACGCGATTACGAAAGGTCCAGAAGTAGCAGGGAATGTGGCCGCGGTCACCTTTCAACAGCAAATCGTCACCAATGCAGCGGCAAAATCACAGGTGACGATGACCTTGAAAAAAGACGCAAACAATTCCTGGCACATTTCTTCTGTCCGTTAGCGGAGCTCAGAATACGTACGAAACGCCAATTAATGGCGAGGGCTTGAAGTGCAGGCCCGCATCGTTCAAACGGAACAGGACATTGCCGGTAACGAGCAGCCTGGCAACCGGCCTCACCTTGGCTCCTAACGAGATGTTTGCCTGGTTGACAGTGGAGGTAAACGTGTTGACGTTCGCGTGGGGGTTGCCCACGAAATCCGTGAAGGTAGAGTTTTCTATACGCGACGCATTCAGGAGCGACGTCCCAATGTAGTCGGCGGAGAGACCGACCCACCGGCGTATCGAAGCGTCCGCGCCCGCGGAGTAGGTAAACACATTCGGCAACTGTGCTTTCGTCACTGGTTGCGAAGTGACCGTGCCGGCCAGAATAGAACTGCCGTTCCCTTCAAATCCAGCGCTGGCGTGTGGAGAAACTCTGGCTGAATACGAGTAAATAACGAACGGCCGTAGGCCCCAGGTCCCTGATCCTAGAAATTTGTAGGCGTCGCCAGTCGGAAGGCGAAGGTCCAGGCCGACGGCGACTGCAGACCTCTCCTTTGCGTCACGCCAGGCCACGTATTTACCGCGAAGCCGCAAATCACCGACGCCTGTTGCGGAATCGGTATTCGTCAGAATCGCGTTGAACGGGCTGATGTAGGTTTCACGCGGGTTATCAGTAACCAGCGCGAACATGTGGTTCACCGGCGGCGGCTCAAAGTTGTAGATGTTGGCATTGGAGGTCATTCCCACACGCACGTCGAGGATAGGAAGCGCGATCGATACATCAAGCTTGTCCGACAGGCCATAGGTGCCAACCATGGTGACTTGGTGGACCTTGATGTCGATGCGGTTTTGCGTAGCAACGATGTCGTTGGTATAGATCGGCTCGCCGTTGAGGCAAGGCGTAGACGGGATGGTCGAGCAAATGGTTGGCTCCAACTCATGCTGGAAAACAGCGCCAAACGATCTTAGATTGACACTATCCGCCTTATCGAAGTCGAAATATTCATAGCTGGCGCCTACGAAAATCCTTCGCTTTCCGAGCGTTTCGGCCCGGTCGGCCAGTACGGGTCCGAAGCTGGTCGCTTCCTGCATCACTCCATTGGCAAAGATGAACCCGGACACTGGGGAGGCGAGCGGCACCTGGCTGAGTTGCACGCCGATCTCTGCATTGATGGGACTGAAGCTGTTGATGCTCGACGCCTGGAAGTGAACCTCGTGGAATTTTGTAGCAGCTAATGGTCCACCATTATCCACGCCAACCAGGCCGCCAGGGCCGTACACCTGCGGGACAACGCAAACCAGGTCAGAGGATCGTTTGGCGGCGGAACCCAGGATTTCCTGGGTTGGGCAGGGGCTCTGAGCCAAGGCCGCTGTGGACACAGAAAGTAGCAACAAACTGCAAAGCACCGTTGAACGCGACATCGTCAATCCCTCCATGTGGATTGGGCCCCGGTTCACAACAGAATGTGCCGAACGGCTTTCGATCATGATGGTGAAGCGTAAGCGGATCCCGTAACGAAAAATTCTGAGCTCAAAATCTCCACGAGTAGAAACGCCCACAATGCAGTCAAAGCGCTTTGACTGCAATCGCCGTTTAATAACCCTGGGCTAGTGTTTCTGGGGGAACAGAAAACAGTTTTTGATCCGACAAATTGTTGTCTTAAATGGCTTGGAGCCCGAGCGTAGTGTTGGCTGAAACCATAGCACAATCGGGCTCGCTGAACACCTTAAGAATGCGGGCGGCGATGCCGTCTCCTGATAGGTCAACGCGCGGAACTACATGGATCGAAGGCACCTCTTTCATCCGTGGATGAGCGAGCGTTGCCGGTTTTGCGTGGGCAAACCCCCGACCCCGCCAAGTCATCACATCTGCAGACGGGAGGAAAGGCATGCGAGCAATAGTAATTGAAGAGTTTGGGGGCGTGTAAAAGCTGGAGCTGGAGAACGTGGACGATCCGGAAGTGGGCGCGGGTGAAGTGCTGGTCCGCGTGCGGGCAACCAGCGTCAATCCGGTGGATTGGAAGATTCGCAGCGGCGCGTCGAAAGGGCGATTCGATGTCGAGCTCCCGGCGATTCTGGGCCGCGACTTAGCCGGCGAAGTAGAGCGTGCCGGCGAAGGTGTGATCGGTTTTGCGAAAGGACAGCGAGTGATGGCAATGGCGAATGGGACTTACGCCGAACTCGTAACAGCCAAGGCGGATGTACTCGCTCCAATACCTGACAACCTCAGCTTTGAGCGGGCGGCGGCTCTGCCCCTTGTGGTGCTGACCGGCGCCCAGCTGATCGAGCGCGCCGTGAAAGTCGGGCGTGGACAGAAGGTGCTCATTCTAGGGGCACTGGGAGGTGTAGGAAGAAGCGCAGCGTATGTGGCGCTCCAGCATGGAGCGAATGTGATTGCCGGGGTGCGAGGGTCACAGACTGGCGAAGCGGAGGCTCTCCGTGTCCAGCAGGTCGTAGCGGTCGATGATCAAAAGGAACTGGAGAAGCTGCATGATCTTGACGCAGTTGCGGACACGGTGGGAGGAACTGTAGCGGCGCGAGCACTCAAGACACTGAAGGTAGGTGGCGTCTTCGGCTCTGTGCTGGGTGCTCCTAAAGATGCGTCAAAGTACAAGGTGCGGATAGTGGTATTCATGTCTCAGCCTGATGCTTCGCGACTATACGAACTGGCCGATGACGTCGCGCAGGGTCATTTTTCCATTCCCATTGCGAAAACGCTCACGCTGGATCAGATCCGGGAGGCACATCGCGAAGCAGAAGAGGGTCATCTGCATGGAAAGATTGTTCTGCGAGCAGCCTAAAGCGGAGCTAATCCCTCTCAGCTCGGCTTTCACATCGAAGAACGAGTGTCTGATACTGCCCGGCCGCGGGCTGCGATGCCTTTCAGACAGCACACACAAGGTCTCTTCCTTAGCCCGCAACTCGCGAACGCTCGGTAGCCATCACCGTGCGAAGGAAGCCACGGTTCTGCTCGAGAATCGATTCAGCTTCATCCGCACGATCACCGGCATCTACAAGAATCAGCAGCCCACTCGCCCCCATTTCGCGATCCAGCAGGCGGATTGTGACGTCCGCAACTCCCAAGGCCAACAGTGTACCGGTAAGATCGACCTGTCTATACGGCGACTTCTCTGCCCCTGCCAGCGCTGCATCCTCCCCACTGGATAGATTCGGCTCCTGAGTGTGCAAATCATGTTCGAAACTATGCCGGAACTCCCAGAGGAGGCTGTGCTCTCCCTCTGGAATTGCCCCGGCGGAGAGGTGCTTCGCGTCCGAGCTCCGGTTTCGTGCCCGCTTGCCTTCCTCTGACAATGCGACACCGATATCACTCGCTCGGAACCCAGCTATTTTGAGGTCGGCGACAGCATCGCGGGCAGGCACATCGTTAAAAAACAAAGCTGCGACGATGTTGGAGGCCGTCCCGATTGTTCGCGATTGTTGAGTCCACATTTGGTTAAAACTCCGCGCACAGCGAAGTCGCTGCTCCACAAGGCCGACATTCAACCGGCGCTAATATCTTTGATGCCTGCGAGGAACCTTGGATGTCCAAGGAAGACCCATATCCCGGTTGCGCTTGACCTTGTTATCTTGTGAAGGTTATCTGGGGAACGTAACTAACGGCTTCCGGGGCTCAGGGAGCCCGAAGTCCAACTCGATTCCAAGCTGTAACCTGGCAGCTTCCGACATCCAGCTGAGATTCCAGGCTGGGTCAAAGACGATATTGACCCGTACTTTGTTGACACCGGGCAATCGTGAGAGTTTACCTTCTACGTCCGCTTTGAGTACATTTCCCATGCCGCATCCAGGGGCGGTCATCGACATCCTGACTTCGATGTCTCTCTTTCCATCCTCGAGCGGGATAACCTCGGCCGAATAAGACCAGCCCCAGATCCACGATGTTGACCGGAATCTTAGGATCATAGACGGTCCTCAATTGCTTCCAGATCATCTCCGGCTCAAACGCCCCCTCGTGTGTTACGGTTTCGATTACAGTTGAGGAGAGGCCGAGCACATCGCCGTCTTGCGCGTCCATTCTGTGCAAGCCGCAAATTGATAGTGGTAGACGCATAATGCTGCTGTTCGAGTGCGATCCGGTACCGGGTGACTACGGTCTTGTTGAAGGCTAGCCTTGGCTCCGAACAGTACCACTCGATGAATTCTCTGATCGCATGGTCGTACGGCCGCTGTGAACTTGGCGAGGTCAAGCTGTTCAAAACGGTGGATTTTGACTGCTCCAGATCAGGGAGTTTGAGGACGGACTTGGGTGCTTGTTTGCGCTTCATCTTGCTCTTTGCCACGGAAACGGCCTCCGATTGCCGTGGCAAATAGCATGATCCAAATCTCGACTCTCGCACCCTAGCGCGTTTGTGATGACTCATCTCGCCTCGTTCGCGAAAAGACAAAAAGCGCGCCTATTTGACCCGATACTAAACATGGTCTGCGACAAGGAATGTCTGATTCTTCTCCATCGACTTCGTCAATTTCTGAAAATCGGCCTGAGTGAGTTGAGCGGGCAGAAAATCTGTCCTGCCCTCCGGATGCACAGCATCCTTCATCATCCGCTCGTGGTGATACGTTGACACACTCAGCATGCGGCACGGATGTTCACTCTTATTGAAGAATGTATGAGGCGCATTGGGCTGCACCATCAGACTCTCCCCGGCTTCACACGCGTCCCACTCAGTGACACCCTGGTTGTTCCAATACCCAATTGCCAAAGTGCCTTCCAGTACATAGAAAAACTCCGCAAATGGGTGCTTATGAAGTGGAATACCCATGCCCGGCACGACCGTGGTCTCAAAAATGGAGAAGGTGTAGCCCGTGTTCTCTCCCAGTGCCCTCCACAGTAACTTCATTTGCCCGACATCAAGCGCCGGGCCGCCTGTTTTGTTGTTCTTACTAACGTTGTGATGAATGACTTCGTCAAGCGGCGTGGGGAAGGTTGACATATAAGTGTCCTTTCGTGAACGAAGTTGTGCTCTAGGGTGAACGCCCGAGCTTGTGAGTTGCGCAGCTAGCACTTCGCTAGTTCCGTTGAGTTTCCAAAGTTATCTGTCGCGTGATTCGTTACTGGCATTCCTCGCGGAGGCCTTGCTATGTTGTCGTCACTGTTACTGCCTGACGCACATACTGGCTGCTTTCCAGTTGCTGCACCATGAAGGCTGCCAGATCGGCCCGACCGATCTTGTGCGCCTTCTCGCCGCCCTCTGTGCTCAGCACCCTGGCAACGCCGGTCTTCTCGCCGTCGGTCAACATCGGCGGCCGCACGAGCGTCCAGTCCAAGTTGCTGCCTTCGATCTCGGCCTCCATGCCCGCCTTGTCTACCAGCAGACCCCGCAGAAACGTCCGCATGAGCAGGTGCTCGTTGAAAAAGCCGGCGTTCTTGACGCTCTCGCCCGCACCAACCACCGAAATCTTCAGCAATCGCAGCACGCCATTGCGCCGCATCGCGTCCACAATATTGTGTGCCGCGCTCGTTTCCATCGTCGTCACTTTCCACGGCGTCTTGCCGCCCAGCGCGTCGATGACGGCATCCTGTCCGGCTACCGCAACGTCGACCGCAGCCGCATCCAGCACGTCGCCCGCAACAACTCTGACATTCGCCTTCTTGTACTGCGCGGCACCACGCACGAAAGCCGTCACCTTATGCCCAGCCTGCAACGCCTCATTTACCAGCGCCTCTCCGCTCTTGCCCGCTGCTCCAATCACTAGAACGTTCATCGCATCCTCCTTTTGCCTCGTATATGGCCGCCAATCCAAATGCGCGACCTGACGATTAGAGGCCTGTGATAACCATTGGTTGCAAATTATTCATTGGTTTCGCATTTTGCGTGGATCAAGACTTGGGCGCGCCCGTAAAATGTAACCAAGGGTTATTAATCTACAAATGGACGCAAATATCGCTGGAAGGGACTAAGCTATTGAAGTGACATCCACATCACCAAGTCGCCGGGTAGAGCGCAAGGAAAGGCTGCGGGGCGAAATCCTTGCGGCTGCAAGTAAAATGTTCGCCGATCGCGGTTACGAAGCCGTGACGCTTCGTGCGATCGCTAAAGAGATCGGTTATACGCACGCCGTGATCTACCAGCATTTTCCGGACAAATGGCACATTCTTGCCGAGTTGAGCAGCGAGACGATCGGGCTGCTGATTCAGAACTTCGACGCGATTGCCGCTAAATATCCTGCACCGAAAGAGCGTCTTTTCGCGACTTCACGCGGCTTGATTCAATTCTGCACTGCCCATCCACAGCAGTTCCGTAACGTCTTCTTCGGGCCTGAGAACCGCAACGGCATCCGCGCTGGAGAATACATCAACGACATTGGCACGCCTTTGTTCGGACGTTTCGTGCAGCTCTTTTTCGATGTTGCCAAGGACGAAGGATTGCCAAGTAGGGATGACATAGTGGTAGCCCACACCTGGTGGTACACGATCTTCGGCCTCGCCACGCTCATGGTCATCCAAGGTGTTGTGCCTGACTTGCCTGACCAGACTCTCGTGGTCGAGCAAACGATCGCCACGCTTTGGGCGGGCGTTCAGGTTGTTCCGCGATTGCCGAAGAGCGCAGTCTCTAAGCGATCCAGCCGGTCCATTGCTACAAAGCACTAACAGCTTCTGTCCCACCTTGTCGGCCTTGTCGCCAAGCTCGGTGACGGAGAAACTGGCCAGGGGCGTGGGCGCGCCGGGCGCCTGATCGGCCTCAGGCTGATTCGCCGGGCTGATGAAACTGCGCGCCCGCGCCGAGGACGATACCTGCAGGCTGGGGGTTGCTGCCGTTGCCGGCGTTGCCTGCGGTGTAGTAGACGTCGTTGCCGAAGGTGTCTTTCAGGATGACGGAGTGTCCGTTGTTGCCGCTATAAGCGTTGGTCTCAGTGAAGCTGAAATTGCCGAAGGCGTCTATGCGCGCTACGGCGCGAAAGAACGACGACGGCACCGGGTTGGTGGAGTCGAACGCGGCGGGGGTATTGGAGTTGGAAACGTCGACGGCGTTGACCGGGGCAACATAGCCCATGAAGGTCAGGTACTGGTTGTCGGTCGAGCGGTGCAGAGCGAGCTCGGACTTGGAGCTGAAGCTGGTGACGAGCTGATTGCTCTCGCTGCCAACGCCGCGATCAAGGCTGTTATGGGCTTCGATGCTGTTAATAGGGAAACCAGAGGGCGTGAGCTGGTCGAGGAAGATGCGCGAGGTGATGCCGAAGCTAGCATCGGGGATGACATTGCTGGAAACCTGGACACTGGCTGACATTTCAGGAGTAATTTCGTCATGGCATCCTCCTTTATAACTTAATGTACGTCCAGTTCAACGTGCTTCTGGGCTGCAGGGCGTTTGAGAAAAAGCACCAGCGGGAAAATGCAGAGAATGATGCCGCAGAGCATCCTGAACTGATCCATGTATGAGAGCAGCATCGCCTGGCGCTGCATGGCTTTGTAGAGGTTCGACATGGCAAAGTAGCGATGATCCGCGACATTGCCTGGAGAAGCCCCCGCCCGGGCGATGTACTGCTGCACAAGGCCGTTTGAAGTGGTGATGTGCTGGCCGAGCATCTGCTGGTGGAGTTGCGCTTTGCGTTGGAGCATCGTGCTGACAAGCGCGATGCCGATGCTGCCGCCCTCGTTTCGCATCAGTGCATACAGGCCGGCAGCCTGCGAGCTTTCGGTCTTCGGAAGGAAACGGAAGATGATAGTGCTCACCGGAACGGTGATGATGCCGGCTCCAAGTACCTGCACGATGCGTGGAAGGATAATGTCGCGCTCCGCGATCTCGAGGTTGAGCGAGGACATCCACCAGAATGATGAAGCGAGGACCACCAGGCCGAAGAAAACTATCTTGCGCGGATCGTAACCCAGGGTGAGCATATACCCCACAAAAGGCACCACGATCATGGTGCAGAGACCGGCAGGTGCGAACACCATACCGGAGGTAGTGGCGGTGTAGCCCAGCATCTCCTGCATAAAGGTGGGAAGCAGATAGGTTGCAGCGAACAGCGTGGCGTAAAGGCAAAGGATGAGGATGCAGCAAAACAGGAAGTTGCGCTCCCTGAACAGGCGCAGATTCACAATGGGGTTTGGACGCTTGAGTTCCCAATAAATTGTTCCAGCGATGGCAATGAGCGCCACCGTGGCGAAGAAGACAATGAACGGCGAGCCGAACCAGTCGAGCTCCTGGCCCTTGTCGAGAACGATCTCCAGTGCAGCCAGGCCAATGGAGATGAAGCCGAGTCCCGTCCAGTCGACCGAGAGCTTGCGTGCCCTCTCTTTGGCCTCTTTCATGTGCGGAGGGTCTTCGAGGATGATGCGGGTAAGGAAGACACAGAGGATGCCTACGGGGATGTTGATGTAAAAGATCCAGCGCCAGGAGTAGCTGTCGGTAATCCACCCTCCGGCGGTAGGCCCCAGAACGGGCGCAACGAGGATCGCGATCGTGTAGAGCGACATCGCCATGCCGCGCTTCTGCGGAGAAAAACTATCAGCAAGAATGGCTTGTACGGAGGGTTGCAAGCCGCCTCCGGCAAGACCCTGAGCGACGCGGAAGAGGACAAGCATGCCGAGCGTGGGTGCAAAACCGCAGGCAGCAGAGAAAACCGTAAAGAGGAAGACCGAGAGCAGGAAATAGTTCTTGCGGCCGAGGATGGAAGACAGCCAGCCGCTGATGGGCAGAACCACCGCGTTCGCGACCAGGTAGCTGGTGAGCACCCATGAGCCTTCATCTAGCGAGGCGGAGAGATTGCCTGCGATGTGAGGCAATGCCACGTTGGCGATGGAGGTGTCGAGCACCTCCATAAATGTGCCGATGGTCACGACAATAGCGACGATCCAAGGATTGAATGCCTTGGCCTCCGGAAGGCGCTCATTGTCGAATTGCGGAGCGATATCCGCGAGCGCCTGCTCAACGTGTGCAATTTCCGGATCGCTGTTTGGCTCAGGCACAATGACTCCTTTGGCCATCTTAACTGACCAATAGGTCATTTTACAGTACCCGCCGGTCACTATTCTGTATAGTTATAGTGGGAGAGAGTTGAGGATCGTTAGAATGCCGAGAGCCGCTGTAGACGGAAAGCAGAGGGTGGTCGCCGAGTTCCGGCGCTCGGAGATTCTTGATGCCGCGGCGAAGGTATTTGCAACCAAGGGTTTTGTGGCGACCCACATGGAAGACATTGCGGAGGCGGCGCGGCTCGCCAAAGGAACCCTCTATCTCTATTTTCAGTCAAAAGATGCGATCTATCAGGCGACCGTACGGCAGGCGGTGACGACGCTGGCTGCTCTGACCGAGGAGCGTGTGCGGAAAGAATCGGATCTCGCCGGCAAGCTTGCCGCGTTTATCTCGGTTCGCATCGCCTTCTGGAATGAGCAGCAGCAGTTGTACCGGATCATTCTGAGCATCAACCGCCAGGAGCAGCACCGAAAGCGCAGCATCGCCTGGCAAAAGGAGACTGTGCTGTATCTTCAGTCGATGTTTGCCGATGCGGCGAAAGCAGGGGAGATCCCGGATCAGGATTTTCTGGCCGCCGCCTGGACGACGATTGACGCGATTCGAGGCGTGAATGAGCGGAGGGCTTATTCCGAAGGGCGCTCGACGGAGGACGACACAAAGTTTTTGAGTGCGTTTGTACTCCGTGCCCTTCGCACGGCGGAGCGCGTTGACGGACTGTGAACTTTCTCGCCACAATCGTCATGACTTCTGCTCAGATCTTCAGATAGATCCCGAGAAACCCAAATGGGACATGCCGACTAGCCAGTCCAACTCCGTTCTGGAAACCTGGACACACGCCGACAAGGCAGGATCTATATTGCCGTGGGCGTGTCCGGAACCTCGGTTGCCAGTTTCAGGTAAGGGGACTCCTCAGGCGCTGGCGGAATCTTCATAACTTCCGGGTTAAGTGTGATTTCGGACACAGCCTCCGATGTCGATGACGTCACCGCTTTGCCGTCGGGCTCTTCCTGCTCCCAGCAGACAGCCATCAAAGGAGGCTGACGGGCTAAGCGCATTTTTCGGCCCAGGGCACCTGTGGATCGAAACCCTCGTTGAGTCAGAGCGACTACTTCAAACGGTTTGGCTCGTTCAGATCAGCGATCAACCCACGCCATGACCTTTTCGTTGTTACCGACGGCGACAAGCTGAGATCCCGTTACAAATCTACCTTGGCGTGCGACCGCATCCTCGCTTGCGAAGCAAGCAAGCTTGAGCTTTTCATTCTGAGTGTGCGGCAAGGAAAGCGCGCGTCTCGGCTACGACACGATCCTGGAACTTCGGCTCGCGCACGAGCGCGGAGCCCTGCATCGGATGTCCGGCCTCGTCGTAGTAGATACCGGTGTGCCCAGATGTATCGATCAGGATTTTGGTGATCTCGCGCGCGGCTCGCTTCGGGGTGCTCAAGATCTTGAAGAAGGGCATGAGCAGTGGCACGAGGAGCGGCACGATGAACCTCTGCACAAAGCGCACGAAGGCGCCGACGTCGCTTCCCCCGAGACCGGTAGTTGGATTGAAACCCGGTTCGATCGCGTCGATGTGCAGTCGTGGAATCTCACGGGCGAATGCCAGCGCCGCAGCAAGGATGGCTTGTTTGGAAGTCGCGTAGGCATCGAACCCGGGCTTGGTGGAGCCGCCTGGCTTCCACTCACCCCGCGCACTGGCCTCTGCGGAGATATAGCGACCGCCTCGGAAACCCGCAGTCACGGCTGGCTTGCGTTCGGGGTCTTCTACTGCGGAGACGACGAAAACGACGTTAGCACCATCGGGAAGATGCGGCATGAGCGCTTCGGTCAGCACGAAGGGCCCAAGGTGATTCGTGGCGTACGACATATCCCAGCCAAGAGCATTCTTCGTGGCGCGCATCTGCATGATGCCCGCATTGTTCACGAGTCCTGCGAGGGGAAGATTCAGGCGCACGATCTCAGCAGCCGCTCGTTGCACGCTTGAGACGTCTGACAAGTCGCACACGACGGAAACAGTATTCCCGCCTTTCTGCTGGATCTCCTTCTGCAACGCATCTAGCTTTTCGCGGTCGCGGCCCACAAGGACAACTGTGCCGTGGTCGGCCACGTCCAGGGCCGTACGGCGGCCGATCCCAGAGGTCGGGCCGGTGATGATGTATACCTTGTGTTCTGCTGCGGGGTTTATCGACGTGGAATTCGGCACTTGACTCTCCTTTGGTATGTGTCTGGTCAGTCATCAAAGGTTTCAACTATTACTCCACCATTCGCCATAGCGCATCGAAGCCCTCTTTGCAGTGCTTCTTAGCGTTTGGAGCGTCTTGTGTCATGTAATCCATCGTGGCCTCTGCCACTGAGTTCATGATCGCGAGTACAAATCCAAGCGGTGCCTTGCGCATAGGGCCGTTCGCACGGCTTCGATCGGCCAGTTCAGCGAGATCAGCCATCATCTTGTGTCCGGCCGCGCGGCTTTGCGCGGTAATCTCGCCTGAAACAGAGAGTTGGGCGAGCACTTGCCGTTTCTCAGGGAACGTAACAGCCCAGTTTGTCCAGTTTTGCCAGACGCGAAAAAATCGCTCCCGAGGTTCCGCCCTAGCTGGCAGACCCTTCAGGGCCGTGGCAGCCATCTCGCCTTTCAGTTCCAGATAGAGTTGGTTCAAGAGCTCGGTTTTGGTTTCGAAGTAGGTAAACAAAGAGCCGTTTGGAACACCTGCCTCTTTCGCGATTCCGGCAGTCGGGGCACTCAGTCCCTGTGTGACGATGATGCGAGTTGCTGCCTCCAGGAGGGCAATCCGCTTCTCGTCGCTTCGTGGCCTAGGCATGGCTAAAGCATATTGGGAAGCGTCTGGACAGTCAACTATCCCCTCCCCAGGAACGCTTAGGACCAGCCACAATCCCGGTCGGACCCGCAACATTAAGGCACTGCTGAGAATCAGAATGCATCGGAAACGAATCCCAGCAGCTTTAACGAACAGCAAAATTGCTCCGCAAGAGTCCGCGAAACTTCAGGGCAGTTCCGGATTTGGAATCAATACATCACGCACGATCGCATTGAGATCAGAACAAGCGGTAATGAACTGACGTAGAGTTCGCCGGGTCGGAGCAAAGGAATCGAATTCGTTGATCGAAAGTCCATCTTCGGTGTAGGCCGCGCGAAAATCGGAAAATTTCGACAGAAGTTGCTCAACGATCCTGGATTGAACAGGATCGTCGATGCGCGAACGAATTTCTATGTCGCTGGCATTGAAGCGAAGTTGCCAGGAGTATGGCGGCGAAATAACCACATCCCCGCCAACGAATTCACTCCAATGCATGTGATTTCTAAAGGCTGCGGAAAGCAACCTGAGTCGATACTTACGCTGCCTAAAGAGCTCATAGGTTTTTTTGAATACCGCGACTCCTGCCCACTCTAAGTATCCAGGATCAAGCGTAATATTTTCGTTTTCCGCTACGACCTTCAACCAATCATCGAGGCGTCCTACCATAATGGTGCAGACGGAACTGATCCCGGCGACATCTTTTCCTTCACGTTCGCGGCGTTTGAGACCGCGCTCCACCGCTTCGGCCACGGCGACGCACTGCGGCAACGTGAAACACACCGTTGCGTTGACACTGATTCCAAGGTAAGTTGCTTCCTCGATCGCGCCAATTCCTGCGCGGGTGACGGGGATCTTAACGATCATGTTTGGAGCGAGTCGGTCAAACTCTTCAGCCTGCCGTATCATCGCCTGAGTGTCGCGAAACAACCGCGGGTCGGTCTGTATGGAGAGCCTGCCATTTCTTCCCGCTTGTTTTTCGAAAACGTGTTGCAGCAAGGCGGCGCTTCTAACGGACATTTCGCGCACGACATGCCACCCAAGTTCATCCTCAGTCAGGGCGGGATATTCGTTGATTAAAGCGCGAAGCCGTTCTTTCCAAATGGCACCTTCTTTTTTGACTACCCCCACTACGATGACGGGATTACATGTGGCGCCAACGGCTCCATGATGCATGGAGTAAGTCAATTCCTCAACAGATGCGGAATCATTCCATAGGCAAGTTGGTGTGGACTGCGTCATTTCATGCAGCGGGCTCTTATAACTCAAAGCACTCATATTTGTCATCATTTCTCGCGTGCCATGACAAGATCGGCCTCGCCTGCCTGAAGTCGGCGGGAGCGAGCATTTGAGAGTTACGTATGTTCTGTTTTGGTGCCAACTTCCACAGTATTAAAACATGGCTTCCCACGGTTGTCAAAGCGGTTATTTAATAGTAGATGCCATCGATTAGTTGTTAATTAACAAGCATTTATGGATTATGCTGCAAGGTCTGCGTCCATTATCTAACCGCTATGACTGAATAGAGCATGGCAGCCCGAGAGCGGCGGCAAGAGGAAAAGGAAGAGAGCGCCCACAGCACAAAAGCAAACTCAGACAGGAAATGCGCGATACCTCAGTGCGCGCGGAGCCATGTTCGCACCCTTGGGTTGAAGTCCTCTATGCACTCCAAGTGAAACGCATGTCCGGCTCCTTCATACAGGTGCAAATCGCTATGGGGAATTGCCGCAGCGACTTCTTCGGCCATCCATACTGGGGTAAAGATGTCGCTGCGCCCTCCGATTACCAGACAAGGGCAACTAATATTTTGTAATTGGTTCAGGGTATCGTGGGTGACGCAAGCCGTTGCTTGTCCCTCGAAACCATGGAGCGGTTGCGGTATTGAGTCGTTAGCCGCGCCCTCTCGTTCCTGGAGCAACGCAGCGAAGCCGGCATCCTGATCCCAGTATGGCTTGGCGAAGATCAGTAGCTGAATATAAGTCGCGAACTCTTCCGGACGGAGCCGGCTCTTAATGTCGCTCATGTGACGGAATACATCGTGCACATAGCGGTCACATCGTGCCCACGTGCACATGAGAACCATGCTGCGTACCAGATGCGGATGCCGCAAAGCGAGTTGCTGTGCGATCGTGCTGCCCATGGAGCATCCCACTACGCGCGCGCGTTTGATGCCAAGCTTGCCAAGTAGCCCAGCGTGATCGTCAGCCATTTGCTCCGTGGAGTACGGTTCCGCTGGCTTACCGCTCAGCCCGACTCCACGATTGTCGGGGATGATGCAGCGAAACTCTTTGCTCCAATCGTGGGCATGCTTTTGCCACTCGGCGCCCCGCGCAGTGATGCCCATCAGCAGCAATAGCGGATCACCCGTGCCGCATTCTTCATAATAAAGCTCGATTCCGTTGCTCTCTACGAACGGCATGCGTACTTTCCTTGTACCAGGCGCTCAAGATGTGTTGTCACCCAGGCCCCGTCCTGCAGAGTCATTGGGCGTATCTCCCCTGTCGCCGAGTTTTTCAGCAACCTACTAGATTTCGTGCTTGTTGAAGCGATCGATTAAGCAATCGCAGGCGCGCACGGTAATCGGTAGCAGGGATGATGGCATCGCTCAGAGCGATCAGTGTTCCGTTCTGGTGCGTATCCAGGAAAACAGGCTTCCAGTCTGCACGAGCAAGCTCGACCGAAGGGTCGTCGCCAGATGTCGGCTCGCGAGCCCTGGCCAGCCACTTCACGGTAATCGCGCCAATCGCCAACAAGCTATTGCGGAGTAAATCGCGACGGTTCATGCGACCCATAGTTTACGAACAGCTATATTTATTCATCTAATCCACGCGTTCCTTGCGAAGGCATTTTGTTCACTATCTTTTCCAACCCAGAGTGCGCCTATCGAGAAACGCCCGTAGATGCGATGTAGCGGAAGCACTTCAAGGGCTGGATTCGGTAAAGTCGATTGCGACAGGCTGACGCAGCACTTTGGTCTTCCACGCCACATAGACGCCACCCACAATCACCCAGACCGCACCCACTACCAAGGTCGATTCCTGCAGGCCAAGAAAGATAACCAGGCAAAAAGCGAATCCCATCCCGGGCACGACAATATCGAGAAGAGGGCGTCGTTCTTCCGCCCTTCCTGAGGAAAAACCGAAATGCTGCATGGCGGCCAGGTTCACTGCCATAAACGCCATCAACGCGCCGAAATTAAGAATCTCGATCGACCGCTCCCATGACATGGTCAAACTGCCCAGATACGCCAGGCCGCCCGCGATCAGTACGTTATAAGAGGGATTGCCGCGCGCGGCATTGAGATGGCCGAAAATCTTACGCGGCAAAATGTTGTCGCGCCCCATACTATAGAGCAGACGTACGGCTCCGATAAGGCCCGCCAGGCCGACGGCCAGGCTTGAAATGAGCAGCACCGCGCCAAAGCCGAGGAACAGTTTGTAACCACCCACAACCCTTGCCACGTCCATAAAGGCTGTTTCCGGATTGGTCAGGGTATGATAATCGGGCCAGACCCGAACCGCCAGGTAAACCTGTAACGCCGCAAAAAGCCCGGTGAACACGCACACCAGGACAGAGGCGAGCAATATGTTGCGCCGCGGGTTCTCCACCTCTTCCGCCAGGATGCTCACCCCGTCGAACCCGATGAACGTAGTAGCTGCCACTGCTGTACCCGCCGCAATGGCGCGCACGCTGAAGGTTCTAGGGTCATAGATAGGCTGGCTGGAAATGAGTCCCATCACGTGGTGATTGCCGATGATGTACCAGATCGCATCGCCCAGGAAAACCACCATCACGACGGACATTATGGCCAGCAGGATCTGATTGGCGCGGGCCGTGGTACGAATGCCAAACCAGCACAATATGGTCATGAACCCCACGGCTACGGCGGATAGGAGCGCGAAGGGCACATGCGGAAGCAGCCTCTGGATAGTTAGCGCCGCGTACAGGCTGTTCTGCAGCGGCTGAAACAAGTACTCCAGGAACATCGCCCAGCCGACTACGAAGCCAACCTTGGAGTTGAAGGCGCGGCTGGCGTAGGTGTACACGGAACCAGCGGAGGGGTAGGCCGTTGCCATTCGTCCAAAGCTGACCGCGGTGGCGGTCATCGCAACCATTGCGGCCAGAATCGTTATCACCGCGTGGCCGCGGGAAAGTACCTGAGCCTCGCCGAACATGGGAACAACCGCTATCGGCGAAGTTAAGATCACTCCGTAATAAATCAGGTCGCCAAGACCCAGGACTCTCTTTAGCCGGGGGGTAGCCGCCGTTGGCGCAGTGGTTTTTGATTCCAACTTAGTCCCCCGGCTTATCAGATATGCGTGCTTGAATCGAACTATAGTGAACCACAATCGTGTTGAATAAGACTTTTCGCAAAGCCACCCGCTTTTTTCGTGGTCAGCCTCACGATCTTCATGGTTGTGAGCCTTTAACCATACCGGGCCCCGGTTGCCTGTTGAACTTTCTGCAGCCTCCTTCTACCGGATGTGCCGATCGATAAAATGGGCCGGATGATCGATCCCTTTGTATTGCAGGACAAGGATGATGCGGGCAAGTGATGGTGCTTTTTGGGCAGAATGGTGTGAGCCGATCGTCGTCGCTTGACCTCCATAGCTGGACCTTCGCCGGATCCGCAAGCGGGGGCGAGAACATCAGTGTAGTGGTGAGCGGCAACAAGTTGGTACTGTTCCACTCGTCGGAGAATGGAATAGGTGTCGATGTTCCTCTCAAGAAAGTCGCGAAGGCCTGCCTAGCTAGCGGACACATCATATTGGTCTACGTTCAGCGCCGGAAAGAATAGAACGCCTTGGAGTCTCCGTGTATCCAGCACCCCTAGCCAAATCAGCGCTTGGCCGGCACGGCAAAAACCCCGGAGGCGGCCGCAACCGAGTGTCGGCCGATGCAAGCCGAACCACAGCTCAGGCCACAACCAGATCGGGATTGATCTCCACACCCAGCCCGGGCCCTTGCGGCACGGAAATATTGCCCTCCGCGTCGACTGCAGGCGCGTTGCTGAAAATCGCAAAGCGCTTGCTGTAGTCGCAAATCGGCGGGTCATGCGTGAGCTCGAGCAAGTTGCCTCGAGGCCACGCTGCCACGAGGTGTAATGCGGCAATGGTGCCCACGGGTTCCTCTATCGCGCAGTGCGGTGTGATCTGCCGGTCAAATACCTCGGCCAGTACACCAATCTTTCGGACATCGGTGATGCCGCCCGCGAGCATGACTTCCGGTTGCACGATATCGAAGACGCCCTGCTGGAGCATCCAGTGAAATTCGTGAACGCCGAAGTTGTTTTCTCCTCCGGCAATAGGGATACTGACCTGCTTCCTCAGCTCGGCGTGCTGCTCGAACGCGAAACGCGGCAACGGTTCTTCCAGCCACGCACAGTGGAGGCGTTCCAGTTCGTGCGCCGTCTCCAAGGCGCGGTGAAAATCCCAAAGCACGCCCGGCTGCCAATGCGCGGGATTCTCCGCCTGGTTTGCATCCGTCATGATTTGCATCCGCTCTTCGATTCTCGCGCGCACTGCCTCCACGACCGCGATATCCTGTTTGAAAGTGGGGTTGTGCAAGCGTAACTTGATCGCCTTCCAGCCCTGGGCTTGCAATTCAGCCGCCTTGTCTGCCCGCTCCTCCGGCGTCGAAAGCTTGACCATCGCGGCGTAGGTACCGACTTTGTCCCTGCCACCGCCAAGCAACTTATGAATGGGCTGTCCGCAGGCTTTACCTACCAGGTCCCAAAGGGCGATATCCACGTTAGCGCCCCCGTTGTACCTGTCGCATAGACCCTCGTAGCGCATCCGGGCATTCAGCTGCTCCGTGTCGAACGGATCTTTGCCGACGAGTACCTTTTGTACCAGGGGCAGCAAAGCCTCGTCGATGGAAGGGCCAATACCCACTAAACCCTGGTCCGTCCGCAGCTCGAGGAAGGCTCCACCCCCCACCTGAAAGTGCATGGTGCGGTCTGGTTGCCACGCCGGGTTCAGAGTTCCCAGTTCCCGAACCACCTTAAGGCGAACGAGGCGCACCTCGGTGATCTTCATGCGGCCGGCGTGCTGCCTCGACTCCTGAGCAAGTAGAGGTGGCGCCATAGCCAAGGCCCCGAGACCCGCGACAAAGCCTCTCCGATTCATAATGCCTTGACTCCGATCTCTAGTGATGATGCCCTACGCGAACCAGGAGCCATCAGAAGCAGCAGCATGCCTGGGAAATACATGATGCCTTTTCCCAGGCATGACGGCGCGTTTCCTAGAATAGCAACTTCAGCGCAATTTGCATGATGCGGGGGCTCTGAGCGGAGGTCACGTAACCAAAGCCGCCCACTCCCGTATTGTTGAAAAGTCCGGAGGGGTTATTGAACTGGGTGTGGTTGAAGGTGTTGAAGGTTTCAGCCCGGAACTGCAACTGCGTGCCTTCGGTAATCTGGGTGTTTTTCAGCAGCGCCGTGTCGAAGTTTAGAAGTCCCGGTCCGGAGAAGAAGCGCCGCATCACATTGCCGACCTGGCCCAGCGTCTCGGGAACAAAGTAACTGGGGTTGAAATAGGGCTGCCCGGACCGGGGGTTTTTGTTGACAAAGAGTTTTGCGCCGTTGCCAGCATAGCTCGGCACGTCGATGTTGTCGCTCGACGTTCCGCTCAGCGAGCGATCGTCGTTCTCTGAGAGTTGTACCGGCTGTCCCGAGGCAAAGGTCGTGATGCCGGAGACCGCCCATCCCCCCGTCACCCGCTTGCCCCAATTGCCGTTCCAGCCGAGTTGATCGAAGGGCAGATTGATGGTGTAGCTGGTCGTCAAATTCTGCGGCACGTTGAAAAGGGACAGGGCGCGGCTCAAGGCTGGGTTGTAGGGATTCGTCGCGTCCAAGGTGCCGGATCCGTTATCCATTGATTTCGCGTAGGTGTACGCGATCAGGAAGTTGCCATATTTCTGGCTGTACCGCAAGCTGGCCTGCAATGAGTTGTAGCTGGAGCTGGCCAGCGTCTTCATGTAAGGGTTGCTACCGAAGTTGGCCCCAAACACAGGACGCGTGCTGTTCACAACCTGTCCATTGGCCTGCGTGTACACCCCTTGCTCTCCGAAGGGTCCGCAGGTCGCAGAGCCCGGCGCCACGTTGGCCGGATTGTTCAGCGCTAGACACAGCGCCTGATCCGACGGGTTCGACTCAAGAAACGTGATCAACTGCCGCCCGACCGTGCCCACGTAGCTCACAGTCGCCACCATCGAGGGTCCAAGGCTGCGCTGCAGAGAGAACTGGAACTGCTCGATATAAGGCAGCGTGTTATGCGGGTAGAAGTACTCCGAACCGGCGATCGGCAAAACCGAAGGCCACGGAAAATTGGCATCCGGATGCTGGGGCGAAACGTTCTTCGGAGGGAAAACGAACGGAAAGAAGTTGGGCTGTACCGCGCCGGTGGCGCGGATTACGTAGGGAGAAGTGAGGAGGATCGGCCCCGTACTCCCATAACCATACCCATAAGGAGCGTCTCCCCCTTCGAGGAAACTCGTCTCATCCTCAAGCGCTGTATAGAAGATTCCGTATCCGGCGCGGATGCTGGTTTGGCCGGCTCCTCCCAGCAGCTTGTGCAGAAACCCGTCTGTGACATTGGGAGCGTAGGCAATGCCGATCCTTGGAGCGAAATTCCCGTATCTCGTCGGCGCCAGGGTTCTGGGCACGCCGGGATCGAGCGGGAACACGATTCCTGCCGGCGCATTTGGAAAGGTCAGCGATTGCTCGCCCGGAATCAGCGTCTCCAGTTTGTTGGTGGCGTCATAATATGGCGTGCTGACCTCCCAGCGCAGTCCGTAATTGAGGGTGAGCGTCTGAGTTGCGCGCCAGCTATCCTGCGCGTAGAGCCCATAGTATTTGGAGCGCGTGTCCAGCAATACGGCGGCGCCCTGAGAGAAGAAATTGGGCGCGCCGACCAGAAAATCGGCGAAATCGTAGCCGGTCTCCTGACCGCCGAGGTTGAACCCGCCGCCGGTGCTGTAAAAAGACCGCTCGGCGATTTGGTCATAGTGAAGATCGGCGCCGAACTGCAGACTGTGCGTCCCGATAACCTTGGAGAAATTGTCGAGAATCTGAAAGGTGTTGTTGTACTGCCTCTCGACACGGCTGGAAACGCCGAAACTGTAATTGTTGAAGCTCATCAGCGGCACGCCATCGACTTCCGGAGTGCTGCCTGCAAAGCCGCCGGTCGGACCCCACGGCGTATTGAAGCCCAGCGAAGCTAGTGAAACCCCCAGGCCCTGGCCTGCCATAGGAGTGCCGAGGAGGTTGATATTCCTCAGGTAGACCAAGCGCACATCGTTAACCGTGGAACTGTTAATGGTCGTGGTCAGTCCAAGGTTCGCCATCTGCGCCGTGCCCAGGTTCGAGGAGTTGAAGCCGGGAATGTTGCTCGTCCAATACGGGTTGACGGAGTTGAATTTGTCGATAAAGTAGTAAGCGAAAAGTGACCCGTAGCGCGTGTTCGCGTCGACCCTGACTCCGCCTTTATCGTCCGAGAGCGTCTCGTTGAACTTCGAAGTGGCATAAAAGGGCGAGCCGCTCTCGGTTATATTCGGTTGCGGAATATATTTCATCATGTTCTGCGCCACCGGAGAGATGGCGCTCTGGGGAATGATGCCGTTGGGAAAGACGCAGGTAGCGGTGTTCGCGCAACCTGCCGTGTAATAAGGCTCCCCGGCTGCCACCGGATAGCCAAGCTCGCTCGAAAGAAGCCCCGCCCAGTAGGTTCCATTCACTCCCGTACCGCCGTTCGCCGGAGCGGAGGTTTCCAGCCGCGATGCCTGATCCGTGAGCATGCCCGCGCGGTCCGCTGCCGAAGGAACGGGAAAGTTCTGGGTCGCGCCGATAATCTGCCTCGTTCCCTGATAGTCAGCGAACCAGAAGATCTTGTTTTTCCGGATCGGGCCGCCGATCGTTCCGCCGAATTGATTCTGGATGTAAACCCCGCGGGTCGGAGCGTAGTAGTTCCGGGCGTCCAGGTCGGTATTGCGAAGAAAATCAAACAGGTCGCCATGGAATGCGTTGGTTCCCGACTTGGTGACCACGTTGATCAGGCCGCCGCCGAAGTTTCCATATTCCGCGTTGAAGTTGCTGGTAAGGATGCGGAATTGAGCGATCGAATCCAGGTTGGGGATGATGGCCGCGCCATTGAGCACGCCTTCTTCGGCATCCGCGCCATTCACCATGAAGCCGTTGCTGGTTACCCGGCTGCCGTTTACTGACTGGGTGCCGTTGGTCAGGCCGCCGGACACGCCCGATCCCCCTATCCCAATGACGTCCGTGGATGTTCCCTGGTACGGAGAGACTCCCGGCTGCAGAGCCATCAGATCGATATAGGAACGGCCGTCCAGGGGCATCGAAATGATTTGCGAGCCTTGAATCAGGTCGCCCAACTGCGTGCTTTCCGTTTCCACCTGCAGCGCGTCGCTCTGCACCGTCACGGTGTCCGCGACGTTGCCAAGCTGCATCTTGATATCAACACGGATCTGGGAGTTGGCGTCGATCGTGATGTTCTTGTCAAGAAAGTCGCGGAAGCCTGCCTGCCTGGCGGAGACATCGTAGTGATCTACACTCAGCGCCGGAAAGGAATAGAAGCCCTTGGAGTCCGTGACGGTGGTGCGCTGAATATTGGTCGAGGTAGCGATGGCCGTTACGGTGGCACCGGGAACGACCGCGCCGCTCGGATCGGTGATGACTCCCGAGATGGAGCCGGTGATGTCCGCCCGGGATATCGAGGCTGAGAAGGGTACGGTTACGCCGAGGATGCAGAGAAGGAAGATCTTGATGTACGATTTCAAAACAGCCTCCCAAAATTTGGACATGAGGTGATGACAAGTCGGTGTCGCGTTAAGTAATCTGCCGCATAGCATTCATGCGGTTACGCTGCTTCGGTCGTTGATCTCAAAAACATCCGGACGTCCAGAAACATGAAGGTTTGCCTTGTTCTGCTCGAAACATCTAAGTACCGCCCGCTGAAGTCGCAGGTGAACTCATCGATGCTTACGTTCAAACTAGGTTCATCTGTCGGCACGTGTCAGCCAGGCAGGCTACGCGCTTTCAGTGAATCAGCTTTAAAATTGCTTAAGAGGCCCGTTGAGTATGGTGCGGATCCCGCATGTTTCAAAAGCCAACTGTCTTCAGGTAATCCCGGCTTTCTTGTACGTCTGAAAGGGTTCCCTCAACGTTACGGGGATCACGCTCCTGTTCAACCGTAATGTATCCCTGATAACCAATTCGTTTGAGGCAATCCCTGATCGCTGGATAATTGATCACTCCCTTGCCGATAGGACACATAACTCCTTGCGCACAAGCATCGAAGAAACGAATACGCTCGCCGATAATCCGCCTAAATACCGCAAGGTCTATGTCCTTGAAATGGATATAATCCACGCGATCCGCATATCTCTCCAGGATATCGATCGGATCCATCCCGGCATAGAAAGTATGTCCGGTGTCAACGCAGAAGCCTGCTAATTCGGGCGGTATATCTGCTGCAACCTGTTCGATTTCGTCGGCAAATTCGATATAGCCACCCGCATGTGGGTGTATTACGGGACGTACGCCGTATTTGATAGTGGCTAATTCAGCGATTGCCTTCATATTGACAATCATGCCGTCCCTTTCCTTTGCCGGATAATCTTGGCGCACGATCCGAATGCCCAGCGGCGAAATCACGCTCATCATGTCCCCAATCCATTACGGTGAGATAAGGGGATGGAAAGCGCTCTCCGTTGGTGTTAGCGGGTGCCGGAAGTCGCGTGATGAATGAGCAAATTTCATCAGTGTGACGAAGGAGATTTTCGCGGTTAGAGGGAGAGACCAGGTCATCGAAAATCGTGCCTGCCACAATAAATAGCCCGCGTTTCTTGAGGGCAGCCGTCACTTGGTCCAACTGGGGCGGAATGTAACCATGGGGCCCGAGTTCCATGCCGCCATAGCCCGCAGCCTGAACCTCGTCGAGTACCCGTTCCCAGGGTGGGAGATTGGGATTCGCGAGGTCGTCGACTCCCCAGCAGCACGGTGCGGTTGTGATTGTGATGCTCACTTCATATTCCTCAATAATAAGAAACGGCAGAAGTTGCATTAGAACCGCTCCGACTTTTAATCATTTTCTGAAGCAGTCGTTATTTCGCTTCTCCGATGTAAACCCCGAAAGGTCCCAGCTCAATCTTTTCTAATGAGGCGGGATCAGTCGCACCCGGAGTCCTGAGTAAGGTTTCGGCTTTGCCCGACGTTCCTGGAATGACAAGGTTTACCGTCTGTGGCTCAGCCGTAAAGTTGGTGGCTATCACTACAGTTGGCGCCCCAGCAACTTTTCGAATCCAACTCAGTACATTTATGTTCTCGCTGTCGAGCATCACATTCTCGCCTTCAGCAAGTGCCGGATTCGTCCGTTTCAGCCGGATCAGGCTTTGGTACCAGGTGAAGAGCGAACTCGGATCGGTCTTCTCGGCTTGTACATTAATGGTGCTTGCGCTAGGCGGTACTGGTAGCCAAGGCGTTCCCTTTGAGAATCCAGCGTTAACACTTGCATCCCATTGCATCGGTGTTCGCTCGCCGTCGCGGCCCTTCTCCTTCGGCCAACCGGTCACGCCCTCCGAATCTCTCACGTCTTCCTTGCGTGCCGGCGGCGTGGTCTTCATGCCGATCTCGTCGCCGTAATACAAGAGCGCCGGACCGCGGCTGGCAAGCAGAACCGTAGAAATCACCCGCTGGATGTCGATATCGTGAACCCCGTCGCCATAGCGCAGGTCTAATCTCGGGTTATCGTGGTTGTCGAATACGAGCAGTGGAATCTTGCCGCCTAGATGCGTTTCTGCGTCGTTCAACCTCGATCGGAACGCAGCGACATCTAACTTGTTCAAGAAACCAAGCTGGGTATACATGGGCAAATGAAATTCCGGCTTGCCTGGAGGGCCATACATTTTCACCTGCTCGGTAATATTGGGCATGTAGGTTTCACCGATCAGGACGCGCGTACCAGGAAACTCGCTGTGCTGAACCTATCTGTCGCGGCGCGCATCTCTTGAAAGACGGAATGCAGACCAGGAAGATTATCGGTCTTCGAGCCGTCCACTTGCGGGTCGCCATATCCGTTGATGAGGGGATTGCCATCCGCTCCCTTTACGATTCCCTCGTCCGTCAGGTCAGGATCCTCGAATAGTGAACTGATTGCGTCAAAACGAAATCCGCCTACCCCGCGGTTCAACCAAAAGATCATGATGTCTTTAAAGGCCTCGTGCACCTTGGGGTTGTACCAGTTCACATCAGCCTGCTGAGCGTAGAATCTGTGGTAATACCACTGCCGGGTTTTTTCGTCCCATGCCCACGCCGAATGGCCCATATCCGATTGCCAATTAGTTGGCGGTGAGCCCTTGTCCGTCGCAGTTTGGCCTTTGCCATCGCGCCAAATGTACCAGTCACGATAAGGATTTTCCCGTGAAGACCGCGATTGAATGAACCACTCATGCTCGGTGGATGTGTGATTGATGACCATATCCATCAAGACACGGATGTGACGTTTGCGAGCCTCAGCTACTAGCCGGTCAAAGTCCGCGAGTGTTCCGTACTGAGGATCGATGTTCTTGTAATCGGAAATGTCATAGCCGAAATCCACCTGTGGCGAGGGGTAGACTGGCGTTAGCCAGATGGCGTTCACTCCAAGTTGCTTTAGATAGTCCAGCCGTTCTGTAATGCCGTTTAGATCGCCAATGCCGTCCCCGTTAGAATCCTGAAAACTTCGCGGATAAATCTCGTAGATCACCGCATTCTTCCACCAATCCCGTTCGGCGATGGCCGCTGAAGTGGCGGACTTCGGAGTGGGCTTAACGGAAGCATCTTGCCCGGGGACGCCGCGCGGCAGAACCGCTAGCGCGATCGCAATCCCACTCCAGGCGATCGTCTTGGTCCAGCGCACTTGCTCTCCTCATTACATTTTCTTGCTTCGTAATCGATCTGAGAGGGCTAATCCTCAACTAACTCATGTAATTCTCGGCGCCAGCATGGATGCTGGCGACCGCGCCATGAGCGCCGATCGCGCTGGCGGTCGAATGTCCATTCCCTCAAGCCAGTGCGAATCTTACGTAAGCCTATGCAAATCCTGGAACCGTGCGTGCTAACTAACCGGTTATAGAGTGATGTTGGACATAGAGTGAATGTTCGTCAAGTTTTTTTTAAATATTTTTTTTACGGCTTTTAATGTCTGCAACTTGGGAGCAGAAGGATGGCACGGCCGGCTCGTGGTTCGAAGACATCGAAATGGAAGCCACCGAACATCTACGATGTCGCAGGTGAAGCCCGGGTATTTGTTTTCACAGTTTCTGTGAAATATGGTATGAGAGTTCCGATTGTGCTCATGATGAGGACACCCCTCCTTTGACAGACGACGCGGTGATCACTGACGACCTTCAAGGAAGCCTTGATGCTGTTTCGCATCTTGCCAGGTTGGGACATAGAGAAAGCCTTGGTAGGCGCCATTTCACTGTGAGTACAGAAAGGCATGACTACAAGTATTCAAGACAGCTCTCAAGACATGCGGTTTAACTTATCGCTCTGTATTCGAAGGGGACTATCGAATCGATTGCGGCCAATCTGGGGAGATTTTTCCATCCTGCCACACCGTCCGGACGCCGTTTTTATAGCAAACGATCTGATGACAGTTGGATTTGTGCAAGCGGCTAAAGAGATGAACATGCAGTGCCCACAGGATTTTGGGTAGTCGGCCCATATGACCGTGAGTAACGGCTTTCCAAAGGCCACGCTCTCTCTTGCAAACGATCGAGAGTGTTGATTCAATCGGCGCACGCCGGCCATTGTCCTTGTTTTCTAATTCGAAACCTGCAGGCTGGTTTCCGCGGTGGCCAATGAGCTGCCTCCGACCCAGATTTTATATGTGGTCGGCTCCACTACACGCTTGATCTCGACGTTGTAAAAATTCAATTCATTGAAGCCCAACGGCAACTCGATGTGCTTCTGCTCGCCGGGGGCCAAAGTAACACGGACAAAGCCCTTCAATTCGCGGATCGGCTGTTCCACGCTGGCCACGGTGTTGCGCAGGTAGAGTTGAACCACCTCTGTTCCAGCCACGCTACCGGTGTTTTTCACGTCAACACCTACTGTGACCACTGGCGTATGGGGCGAGGCAAGGACTTCCCCTAGAGGGACCTTGCCCCGGCTGATGGTGGGCTGGCCGTAGCTGAAGCTCGTGTAGCTCAGTCCCCAGCCGAATGGAAAGAGCGCTGAATTTTCTTCGTCCATGTAGCGGGACATGAATTTCTCGCCGGGATTCCGAGGCAAGTGGCTCAGGTCGCCGTGCGCCGGTTCGCCCGTGGGCAACTGCGCATAATATAGCGGCTCCTGGCCGACGGAGCGGGGTAGGCTGGCAGGCAACTTGCCTGAGGGGTTCACATCGCCGAAGAGCACATCGGCCACGGCGTGGCCTGCCTCGATGCCGGGGCTCCATGCTTCAAGAATTGCACGCACATGGCCAGCGGCCCACGTCAGCTCCAGTGGGCGGCCGGCGAGCACTACCAGAATCACCGGCTTTCCAGTGGCGACGATGGCCTCAAGAAGCTGTTCCTGTGCTCCGGTAAAACCCAATCGGGTGCGGCTCGCAGCCTCTGTCTCCATCCAGTAGGCGCTCTCTCCGAGAGCCAGGATAACGACGTCGGCCTTCTTTGCTGTCTTAACCGCCTCGGCGATGGTCTCGGCGTCATTCGAGACAGGGCTGTGCGTTTCGGCAGCTACTGGACCTTTGTCGTTCACATGGTCGAGCATGTTCGCATCCTGGCCGGATAAGAGACCGCAGCCTTTCGCGTAGAGCAATCGGTCGCCAAGCCGCTCAAAAAGCGCTTTCCTGAGCGTGACCACATATTTCGGGTCGCCGGTCATAGACGTAGCGTCCACCATTTCGCGTTGTGAGTCAGCTAGAGGGCCAATCAAGGCCACTTTTTGGGTCTTAATATTCATCGGGAGCAGCTTTCCGGAGCCTTCGACTGTATCGTTCTTGAGCAGGACAAAGGTCTCCTCCGCTGCCTTGCGGGCTTCGGCGCGGCGCTCGGGCGTGGCATCGTAGGCCGGCCCCGCAGGTGCATAGGGATGTTCGAAAAGACCCAGCGCAAATTTGACACGCAGGATGTGCCGCACCGCCTCGTCAACTACCGATTCGGGGATCTTGCCCGCGCGCACCTGAGGCGCGAGGACAGTTCCGAACAGCTTTCCATCCATATCCATGTCCACCCCGGCTTCCAGCGCCTTTCGGGCCACTGTGGCGTCGTCCGCACCGATACCGTGGTTGCGCAACTCTCCTATTGCCGCATCATCAGAGACCACAATGCCGTTAAATCCCCATTCTTCCCGGAGAATTTTCTTCAAGAGAAAGGGGTTGGCGGAGGCGGGAATGCCATTGAGTGACACATAAGAGCTCATCACTGTAGCCGCGCCAGCCTCGACCGCAGCGCGGTACGGCTCGAGGTAAACCTGCCGCAGCGTGATCTCACTCATGTCTACGGCGTTATACTCGCGTCCGGCGGTAACTGCGCCATATGCGGCGAAGTGCTTCACGCCCGCGGCCACAGAGTCCGATCTTGAGAGATCGCCTTGCTGGTAGCCCTTTACCCAGGCACGGGCCATGGCCGAACCTAGATAGGGATCTTCACCGTTCGACTCGGTGATCCGACCCCAGCGGGGATCACGGGCGATATCCACCATCGGCGAGCAGACCCAGGTGATGCCGTCCGCGCGTGCTTCGACAGCGCCGAAGTGCGCGACCCTCTCAGCCACTGACGGGTCCCAGGTCGCTGCCAAGGCCAGAGGCGCTGGGAAGGTAGTCCGGTGGCCATGGATCACGTCCATGGCGAAAATGAGCGGGATGCGGAGTCGCGACTTCTCCATCGCGATGTGCTGGTAGTGATTGATTCTGCTCGCGTCCACCAAGTACATCATGGAGCCCACTTGACCCCTGGCTATCAGATCGTCATAGGACAGCTTGGAACCGTCGGGTCCAGTGGCTTCTCCGGGCACATACTGCACTAATTGCCCAACCTTCTCGTCCACCGTCATCTGGCTGAGCAACGCCTCGACCCGAGCATTCAACTCCGTTGCCGCGAGCTGGGAATTGGATACAGGCACGGTCTGCGCCGCCGCAGACGGCCACATGAGGAGTTCCAGAAGCAATAATGAAAACAGCACTCGAAACGGAGTCGCGAGCCAAGTCCACAATTTCCTGATCCTGGCCGGATTCAACAGGCTTCTATCCACAATGGTTCTCCACAACTCTTATTTTCTTGTGATAAATGGACGGGGCGTTGCAGCTTGGTAATAAGCGGTTATGTCGCTATGCGACAAGGTTAACCTATTGCCGTATATTCCAAACCGTCAGCGGGAATTATTTTATCTGCGCATGGATTGTACGAGCGGGCCTGATGAGAAACCGGGGGTTGACAACCGATTCTTCCATGTCCAGACTTACCCTAAGCGCTTATGACACGTGGCGCACGTAGCCTTTCTCAACTAATGCTGCGGTCGTTGTCGAGGTCAATAGCCGATGTCTAATCAGAGCGTTCTCGCCGCAACGTTAGTCGAGCCTGGAAGGTACGAGGTGCGTGAGTACCCGCTGCCGGAACCAGCACCAGGCTGCGTGCTTGTCAAAATGGAAATGTCTGGCATCTGTGGCACCGACAAACACACCTACCAGGGATACACCACGCAGTACGCAGGTGTAGGCGGTGGCAAGCAGATCCGTTTCCCAATTATCCAAGGCCACGAAAACGTAGGTACAGTGGCGGCCATTGGCGGAGATGGTCGTTACGCTGACTTCGAAGGCGTTCCGCTTAAGGTTGGAGATCGCGTTGTGGTCGGCGCCAACGTCTCCTGCGGCAACTGCTACTTTTGCCGCCACGACTTTCCCTACTATCTTTGCGAAAACATGACGGACTACGGCAACAATTTGAGCGCCGCCGATGCGCCACATCTTTTTGGCGGATGGTCTCAGTATATGTACATTGTGCCCGGGAGCTTTCTGGTGCGCGTCCCTGATGATCTGCCCTCGGAGGTTGCCGTTCTGACGGAGATCATGGCGGTGGCTGTAGGCCTGGACCGTGCCAAGCAGATGTCCGCATTTCCCACGGACGCCTTCCTCTTCGATGACACCGTGGTGGTGGTTGGCGTTGGCTCGCTCGGCATGTGCTTTCTGATGAAGGCGCGCATGCTCGGAGCTGGGACCATCATTGCCGTGGATCTTTCTGATTACCGCTTGCAGTTTGCCCGGCGCCTGGGGGCCGACTACACGCTGAATGCGGCCAACACCACGCTCGCCGAGCGGCTGGATTTTGTCCGCAGCCTGACCGGGGGACGAGGCGCCGATCTGGTTATTGAGACCGCGGGCGTGCCGCAAGCCTTCACTGAAAGCCTGGAACTCATGAGGCTGGGGGGAATGCTGGTGGAAGCCGGCAACTTCTCGGATCTGGGCGAAGTTCCCGTCAGCCCGCATCGCCACATCTGCGCCAAGAGTGCCCGCATACTGGGTGTCGGTGGAGAAGAGCCTGCCGCTTATGGGCCGAGCATGCGGCAGATGGCCAGGTACATGGAACACTACCCTCTGCGCGAGTTTGTCTCACACCAGTTTGGGCTTCGTGATGTGGAAGAGGCAGTAAACAAATCGGTCGCCCCGGATTCTATGAAAGTAGTAATCAACCCCTGGGAATGAGGGGAATGGGTAATAGACCTGGCTATCGAGACTAGAGATACAACAGCTGTTGCTAAGGAGAACACTCGTGGGAAATCTGGCAATTACCGGCGGCCAGCCAAGCCGGAAAAATCGTTTTGAGCCATGGCCCTATTACACAGACGCTGAACGCCAGGCGCTCGACGATGTGTTGACCAATCGCAATTGGGGCGGGCAGCCGTTTCCAGGCAAGCATGGCGATGCTTTCGGCAAGAAGTTTGCCGCCTTTCATACCGCCAGTTACGGGCAGGCTGTCAATACAGGAACGGTGGCGATTCAGGCAGCTCTTAAGGCCATCGATATCCGCCCGGGGGATGAAGTTATTGTTCCTGCTTATACCTGGGAGGGAACGGTGGGGCCGGTGTTATTGATGAATGCCCTGCCTGTTTTCGTTGATGTCGATCCGAATACATACTGCCTTGACGCCACGCTGGTCGAGCAGGCCATTACTCCAAAGACGCGTGCCTTTCTTCCCGTTCACCTCGGCATGAGGTTTGCCGATCTCGATATCCTTATCCCGCTCGCCGCAAAGTATGGCATCAAAGTTATTGAAGATTGCGCGCACGCCCACGGTGGTATGTGGCGCGGCAAGGGGGCAGGATCTATCGGCGACCTCGGCGCCTTCAGCTTTCAATCAAGCAAGCTGATGACCTGCGGCGAAGGCGGTGCGGTCATCACCAACAATCTGGAATACTTCGAGCGTGTCCAGACGTACATCAACACCGGACGCAGAAGCGTTACCGATGAGTTTCACCACCGTTTCATTGGGTTCAACTACCGGCTCGGAGAATTCCAGGCCTCCGTGCTGGGCCCGCAACTGGATCGGCTTCCGGAGCAGCTTAAAATCCGGCAGGCAAACATGGAGTACTTTGAGTCGCGCCTCGCCGGCACCGGCGGTATTGGCCTGCTGAAACCAGAGCCGCGCATTACCCGCTTGGCCCCGTACGGATACACCCTGAAGTACTTTGCCGAGCAGGCAAAGGACATTCCACGAGCTGCCTTTGTCGCGGCTCTGCAGCTAGAGGGGATTCCTTGCGACGGCCTCTTCTATGAGCCCATCTACTGCAGTTCCCTCTTCCCGCTCGATCCCAAAGATTATCCAGCGCTCAGTTGGGGACGCTCCGAGCCCCTCAACTTGCGCACGATGTACAAGTGTCCGGTTGCCGAACGTGCGGCCTACCATGAAGCGATCTGGTTTCCGCATTATCTTTTCCTTGGCGGCAAGGAAAATGTTGACGACATCGTCGATGCTATCTTGAAAGTTCTGCACAACATTGAAGAGCTTCGCGGCCTCGAACACGGCGCCATCAAGAATCAGGGTCTCAGCCGCGCCGATCGCGAATCCTAACGCATCGTCACGTCGACTGTCTACTAATGGGCTGTCTACTAAAGGACCGCCTTCTAAAGGACTGTCTACCGAAGTGCGGCCTTTCTTGCAGGGAAGGCCAGTACTCGATTGGCCATCCCGAGTTAGTGCTTTAGCCGGAAAAACGCAGCTGGAGGAAAGCATCAGTGGCAGCAGCGAAATCAATCGGGTACGCGGTCGTGGGTCTGGGGAGTATTGCTCGAGACGCAGTGCTGCCGGCGTTCGCGCACAGCAAGAATGTCACACTGGTCGCAGTCGTAAGTGGTGACAAGCAGAAGGCCAAGCGCTTCGCAAAGGACTTTCATGCCAGCCACGCTTACAGCTACGAAGAATTTCAGCGCTGCCTCGACGATCCCAGCGTCGAGGCGGTCTACATCGCGACCCCGCCAGGAGAACACGAGAAATATGTAGTTGCTGCGGCAAGAGCGGGCAAGCACGTGCTCTGTGAAAAGCCATTGGCAGCCACCGTTCAACAGGCTCGCAACATGGTCAATACCTGTCGCCGCAATCGCGTTCTGTTCATGACCGCCTATCGCAAATATTTTGAGCCCAGTAGTCTGCTGCTGAAGAAAATGATCACGTCCGGAGATCTGGGCCGGATCGACGTGATCCATACCCTCTTCTCTGAGCTTCGTCCCTTGGGCGACAACTCACCTGCATGGTTGTTCTCGCGCAAGTTGTGCGGAGGAGGTCCACTTACGGACCTCGGCGTCTACTGCATCAACACATCCCGCTGGCTGGTCGATGAAGACCCAGTCACAGCCACGGGCATGAGTTGGGTTCGCGACAAGAGACGTTATAAGAGCGTGGAAGAAGGGGTCGCGTTCCAGCTCGGCTTTGCCAGTGGGCTCGTTCTCCAGGGAACCGCCGCCTACAGCGCCGCCTTCTCATCTTTCGTTCACGTCCACGGTGAAAAGGGCTGGGCAGAACTCGCTCCCGCATTCGCCTTTGAAGAAGAAAGGCGTATCAGTGGCAAAGTAGGCGGCAAGTGGTTCGCCAGAACCTTCAAGCCAATGGACGAGTTTGTGCTGGAGTTGGACGAATTTGCGGCTTGCATCCGCGAGGGCCGCGAACCGGAACCTAGCGGCGAACAAGGCCTTCGCGACATCATCATCATTGACGCGATTTATCGCGCGGTGAAGCAAAATTGCTCCGTACCCATCAATTACTGATCGGCTACGCCACCACTCAATGTGGACAAACGTCGGTTAACACGCAGTACGAGGACAAGCAATGGCGAAGCTGGGAGTGGGAGTTCTTGGCGTAGGCATGATGGGCAAGCAGCATGCCTACAACCTCCGGCACCTGATTCCGGAGGCACGATTGATTGCCGTCGCAGACGCTAATCTTGAGCGCGCGAAGCAGATTGCTGTTGAGCTGGAGATCGATCACTATTACAGCAGCGTGGAAGCGATGGCTGAGCGCAAAGATGTGCAAGCTATCGTTGTCGCTACGCCGGCGAAGTTCCATGGTGCGGCCATGAAGGCCTGCGCGCACGCTGGTAAAGACATTTTCTGTGAGAAGCCTTTCACACTCACGATCGAGGAAGCCGACGAAGTACTCGACGCAACCCAGAAGGCGGGCGTACGAGTTCAGGTTGGCCACGTTCGCCGTTACGATCCGCCGAATGCGCGGGCCAAGGCCCGCATCGAGGCCGGAGAAATTGGAGATCCCGTGATCTTCAAGTCTGTGGCGCGCGATCCCGAGCCTCCGCCGGTCAGCTACCTGGCCAGCGGCGTCAATGGAATGTTCTTTCAGGATTCAACCGTTCATGAGTTTGATCTAGGACGGTGGCTTATGAACGACGAGATTTCCGAGATCCACGCATATGGCGCGGTCCTTGTCTTTCCTGAAATCTCGCAGTTCAACGACATCGACACCGCTCTGCTCACTATGAAGTTCTCTCGAGGAACGCTCGGAGCAGTTGAGAACTACATGCAATCTGGTTATGGGTACGATGTTCGCACAGAGATCGTGGGCTCGAAGGGCACGATCATCACCGGATATCTGCAGCAGACTGCAGAAGTTTTGCTGACTTCGGCGGGCAGCCGAACGGATATCGTCGACCACTTCCTAGTTCGATTCTCGGATGGATACCTACACCAGATGCGCGATTTTGTTCAAAACATACTCGCCGACCGCGCACCGAAGGTGGACGCGCTCGACGGTCGCCAGGCAGTTGCCGTGGCAACAGCAGCGGAGCGCTCTTATCGGGAAAGTCGAGTCGTCGCCGTACAGAATCGCCTCCGCACCTCATAGAATAGAAGGCCGAGATCAAGCGTCCGGTCATTTCTCTCAAGAGAGCCTTCCGAAGAGTCGCCGGCCTCGAAGTGTTGAATCGCGCCAAACGGGATCCTCGGGGCAATTTCATATACTCGAACGCATGTTTTCGAATTCGAGTAAATTCTTTGGAGACTATTCGAAAACGATGAAGGTTCGGGCGCTCTTTACGAAATCTGTTCCATATTTTCTGGTGCTCGGCACCGTAGCCGGCTGGAGTCAGACTCCCGGCCTAACCTCGCGGGATCTGTGGAAAGCCGATCATGTCCCTTTCTCCTTCCGGTACGACGGCCAGGAATCAGCCCAGTTACTGCCTACGTGGCGGAGTTCGCACGAGGAGACCGCAGAGGATACCGTCCGCTACTCATACATGGATCCGAAGACCAAGCTTAAAGTCACGGCCGAGGTCCGCTATTACCGCGATTATCCCCAAGTGCTCGATTGGGTTATCAGGCTCCGGAACGACGGTGCTTCGGACACGCCGATTATCGAGAACATTCTGCCGATGCATTGGGCCATCACGCCGTCACCGGGGGAGTGCATCATTCGCCATGCTCGGGGCAGCGATGCCAGCGCGCAGGATTTCGAACCGTTGGAGGAGCGCTTTGGTCCGAGCGGCAGCGACCACCTGGAATCCACAGGAGGAGACCCATCCAGCCGGAACACGCTGCCATTCTTTAATTTGCAAACCGGCGACCACGGATTGATTGGGGCCATCGGCTGGACCGGCAACTGGAAGGCTGATTTCGCTTATGCCGGTGATGCGAAAACCATCTCGATGACGGCTGGAATGAAGAGGACACACCTGGTGCTTCATCCGGGTGAGGAGATTCGCACGCCACGCATTGTGCTCATGGGCTGGAGTGGCGGTAGCTGGCAGGATTCGCAAAACATTTGGCGGCGCTTTCTGCTCGCACACTACACTCCACACGACAACGACAAGCCGATGATGGGACCGATTCTTTTCGGCAGTTGGGGTTCGGAGGAGATCGACCACAAGATCGCATATATCCAGTGGGTTCATGACCATAAGATTCCTGTTGAGCTTTATGCTGTGGATGCGGGCTGGTACGGTGACTCGTTCGGGGCCGAAACTGACCCGACTAATCCCTGGTGGAAGAATCGCGGCGACTGGTTCCCGAGTCCCAGGTATTACCCGAACGGTATCAAGCCACTGGGCGAAGCCCTCAAGGCCGCCGGCTTTGGCTTTTCTCTCTGGATTGAACCGGAAACCAGCATGCCGGGCCGAAAGATCATCAACGATCATCCAGATTGGTATCTTCATACCGATCATCCGGAAAACCCTGGTGTGTCGCTTGCTAACCTGGGCGATCCCGCAGTGCGCAAGGGCCTCACCGACATGGTTTCCGGCTTTATCACGGATTTTGGAATGACCTGGTACCGGCAGGATTTCAACATCCCGCCGGAACGCTATTGGGAGCTCGCCGACACGCCGGACCGGATCGGCATGACCGAGATCGGCCATGTCGAGGGCCTGTACAAAATGTGGGATGAGTTACTCACGCGGCATCCCGGCCTGCATATCGATAACTGCGCCAGCGGAGGCCGGCGTATCGATATTGAGATGATGTCACGCAGTTTCGTGGTGTGGCGTACAGATCATGGATTCCTCGATACATTGGCCGAGCAAGCGCAGACCCAGGCTCTG
The DNA here is from genome assembly GCA_963711525.1 of uncultured Acidobacteriaceae bacterium. Classification (GTDB taxonomy): domain Bacteria; phylum Acidobacteriota; class Terriglobia; order Terriglobales; family Acidobacteriaceae; genus PALSA-350. The sequence continues at coordinate 73,754 of CAVQEO010000018.1, forward strand.
GCTCCGTGGGTGCCGGAGAACATGGCGTTCGAGAGCTATACCCAATCCAAGCCGTGGAATAAATTTGGGCCATATTCTACTGGGGAAAACCTGTATCTCATGCGCCTCGGTTACGATGCGGGGTACGGGACCACTCCAGGAGACGCCGGCGTCGATAACCCGGAATGGGTAGGCTGGATCAAGCAAGCCATCGGAGAGTTTCAGCAAGTGCGGCCCTACTTCTATGGTGACTTCTACCCGTTGTTGCCCTACAGCCTGGGCGCGGACGTCTGGACCGCGTGGCAATGGGACAGACCGGCAAGCAAAGACGGCATAGTGATCGTTCTGCGCCGGCCCAAAAGCCCAACCAGGAATATGCAATTAGAGCTTCAGCACCTGAAGCGTGATGCGTCTTACGAAGTGGAGATCCGGAGCACCTACGACCATGGGCCGATCAAAGAGATGAAGGGCAGCGAATTGGCCAATCTGCAGATCACACTGCCGGATGCGCCGAGCTCAACACTTATTTTCTACCGCCAGAAGTAGCAGTTAACGCTTGTAGTAATTTATGACCGAGACAGGGAAACTGCAGCGAAGCGTGCGTTAGTTACCGGCGCCCGCCCGCCTCCAATCGTCCATCGTTCGCTTGTTATAGCCAACGTTAGGGGGTACCGCTCAATACCTTTCTGAAATCTCCATTTGTCCCCCAGCGTGCAAGCAGAAGAATACGAAACCACGCTCGACGTAAAAAGAGTTTTTGTTGACATCGCTGCAATCTGCGATATTCTTCTTTTGTTAGCGAATAGCCATTGTTACGGACCAAGTAGCACAGGTCGCGAGCGAAATAGCACAAGCATATGGAGGAATCTGAAGTCAAACGTAACCCCCCTCCTTTTCTGTAACTCAATCGAGTTCACATGTTTTAAACGGGTCTGCATTGCTCCGACGCACAGCCCGTTCGATGTTTCCAGCGCAAACACGTGCGAACGAACTAGGCACCTGTTTCTAGCAACTCACGCCTTAGAGTCCTTCCACCCTGCAGGGTGATGTTGTTCGGGCCACGTTCATGGGGAATAGCTCGACTTGGCGCTGGTCGCTCGACAAGAGCGAACCAGCATGTAAGCGGGACAACGTCGTCCCCCTTGATGAATTGTTCTCACGCTGAAGAGTCCAAGGAATGGTGCCCGCAATGAAACAGAAGCTCCTTTTGTTTGTCGTCTTTACCTTAACGACCGTCTTATCGCTTCACGCGCAAAGGGACACGGCATCACTCGAGGGGAGAGCGGTAGATAGCGGCGGAGCGGTCGTGCCGCTGGCAACCGTGGACGCAGTGAATCTCGATACGAACTTTGATTATCACACCGTGAGTGATTCCGCGGGTCAGTGGACGATCAGCCCAGTACGTATCGGCAGGTACCGGGTTACCGTGACTGCCGCCGGCTTCAAGGCCGCCGTAGTTGGCCCAATTACGTTGGATGTTCAGCAGCGTCAGCGAGTGGATTTGACTCTGGTTCCAGGGGCGGTCAGCCAAAGCGTAGAGGTTCGGAGCAACTCCCCTTTGCTACAAACGGACAGCTCGGAGCTTGGTCAGGTTGTCGACAATAAAACGATGGTTGGCCTGCCTTTGAATGGCCGGAATCCAGTCCAGTTGGCGCAATTGACGGTGGGCGTAACCACCAATGAGCCGGGAGCGCGAACAACCGCCGCTTTCGGCTTTAGCGCAAGTGGGTCGCGCTCCATCGATAACAGCTTCCTGCTGGATGGGGTTGACAACAATTCCAATCTTCCCGACCTTCTGAATGAGGCGAACTATGTGATCATGCCGCCACCCGATGCGCTGCAGGAGTTCAAGATAGAGACCGGGAACTACGATTCGGAATTCGGGCGTTCAACCGGAGCTATCGTAAACGCGGTTACCCGCAGTGGAAGCAATCAGTTCCACGGAGTGCTCTATGAGTTTCTTCGCAATCAGAATCTTGATGCGATGAACTACTACGACACTTCGCTGCAACCGTATCATCAGAACCAGTTTGGCGCTACGCTTGGCGGGCCAATCATTCGCAACAAGCTCTTCTTCTTCGGGGACTACGAGGGGCTCCGTATTAGCCAGGCACAGCCGGTTACCTCTCTTGTGCCGACAGCAGCGCAGAGGAATGGGGACTTTTCCAGCCAGCTTGATCTGACTTCGCCTACCGGTGTTGCCGATTGCAATGGCGTGCCAACCTATCAAGGGGAGATTTTCGATACCACTCGGACACAGCCGGCGGCTGCCAACCCCAGTGGGTTCTGCGGAGTTCCGTTTGGGTATCAGAACGCGCAGCCCTCGAACATTATTCCCGGCGGAAGAACGGATGCGCTTGGGGCTAAGCTGATCCAACTCTATCCCTCGCCGAACGCAACCGCCGCCGGGTATAACTACCTCTCAGACCCTCTGCAGACCCAGGTAGTGAACCAGGGAGACGTTCGTATAGACCAGGTGATCTCCGCAAAAGACACGGCATTCTATCGCTTCAGCATGAGTAGGAGCCCCGAGACGATTCCCTCCCCGCTGCCGGGCCTCGCTGATGGAGGGGGCTTTTTCACCGGGATTCAGCAGTTGAACGCATACAGTCTGGCCGCCAGCGAATCGCATGTCTTTTCGCCGTTGAAGGCAAATGAATTTCGCTTTGGCTACAACCAGCAATCTGCTTCCAGATTTCAGAAGAACTACAACCAGAACGTCTCGCAGGAAATTGGTTTCCCCGGGGTTCCCTACGTTGCTGGTACGCAAAACGGCGGCTTGCCGCAAATGACATTCAACGATGCGTCCACACTGGGTAGTCCCACTTATCTGCCAGCCATCGAGACGTCAGACTACCTACAGCTATGCCGATACGTTTACCCTCATCGCCGGCAAGCAGACATGGAAGTTCGGGGGAGAGGTTCGCCCTGAGAAGTTCAGTTTCAACGAACCTCCTTCTCCGCGCGGCAGCCTGAGTTTTTCTACGCAGTTTACGGATAATGCTGGAGATCCGGGCAGCGGCGGTAGCGGCTTGGCGACCCTTTTGACCGGTCAGCCCGGTTCCGGTCTTATTAACAATATTTCGAACGCGCATTTTATCCGGCATACCTTTGCCCTCTTTGCTCAAGATGACTGGCGCATTACACCCACCCTGAGCCTGAATCTGGGTATGCGATATGAATATTTTGCACCGGTACGTGAAAGCTCAAATGCGCAGGCGAATTTCAATCCCTACACTGGATATTTGGATATACCGAAAGACAGCAATGCTACGCTGCCTCCCGCGTTGGCGAGCATTCTTCCTGTTAACCATAACGCGCCCGATGGCTTAGTGGAGCCTGACCATACTAACTTCTCGCCGCGAGTCGGCCTTGCCTACCAGATCACGCCAAAGTTTACGGCGCAAAGCGCCTTTGGGCTGTTCTTCAATCCGAATGAAGGAGGAATCTGGGGATACGCGGGAACGAATCCACCCTTCCTGTTGAGTGAATCTTACGCAGTGCCGTGCAGCCTGCCCTCTTATAGTGTGGCTGCTGGAAACTGCTCTATTCCCGGCCTGAGTGTGCTCTCGCAAGGTTTTCCGGTAGATGCTCTCACAAATGCAAATACTCCCAACCTCACGTCTTACCAAACGAATATGAGCACGCCCTATGTAATGCAATGGCATTTGACGTTCCAGTACCAAGCCGGCCAAGATACGGTGTTTGAAATGTCTTACGTGGGTTCGAAGGGCAATAAGGAGTACATCGAGCCAAACTTGAATCAAGCGACGCCGACGGCTGATCCTTCTGCTGCGTATGCTCCGCGCAGGCCATTCCCATATATCAATGCATCGATCTATGAGGTTATGTCGGAAGGGAAGTCAAACTACAACGGCTTACAAACCTCAATGACCCGCCGTCTCAGCAGCGGCCTCTCCGCTATCGTCAACTACACCTACAGCAAGTCGCTGGGCAACGGTAGTACAACGATGGGCTCGCAGAATAACGATTCATTTCGTTACAGCAGGGACCCCGGCATTGAGTACGGGCCTCTGGATTTCGATGTCCGCAACCGGTTCGTGGGAAGCGCTATCTACCAACTGCCCTTCGGACAGGGAAAGCGCTTTGGTGGCTCGGCTAACGCGGTGGTCGATAAGCTTATTGGTCACTGGACAGCGAGCGGCATCCTGACCCTATCCTCCGGCAACTGGTTCACAGTGACCGACGGCAACGGAAACTTTGCCAATTCGGACGGGCAGCAACGGCCGGATTTTGTTCCCGGACAGAAGGCCTCAGGCAAGCCGTGCGTTGCGGGAACGTTCTTTAACACCTGCGCATTTGCTGATCCTCCGTTGGGATCGTTCGGAACTGTGAGCCTCAATAGCCTCGAGGGTCCAGGTTACAAAGATGTCGATTTTGCAGTACAGAAGATTATCCCCATCGGCGAACGGCTGCAGTTAGAGTTACGCGGTGAGATGTTCAACGCGTTCAATCATCCGAACCAATTGTTCGCTGCACCCGGACCGCAAAACTCAAATAGCGCGACAGTCTTTGGCACTCCGACTTTCGGCTTTGTCACTGCGGCGCAGGCTCCCAGGGAGATTCAGGTCGCGGGCAAGCTCTACTTCTGACGGCTCTCAATTGGGTCTGCCAGGTCGGGGCCCGCAATCAGACATGGCGCTAGAGCTACGGTACATGGCCGAGTCGAGGGAAATACTCGGGGGAGATAAGCGAGATGGGAATTGAAATGACCAGAAGACAGGCAGCGCTGCTGTTGGCCGAGGCTATGGTAGGCGTGCCAATGATGGCGGCGGGCGCCCGTGCTTCAGCAGGAGAAACCGCGGTGGCGGCAGACGATAAGGCGGCCGTTCCCGGTAGCCAGCCGGCGGCGCCCGTCTATATCGTGCTTTGGTTTGATACTGAGGATTACATACTGCCTGAAAGCGATGATGCGGCATTGCGCATCGCAGAATTCCTCACTCAGCAAGGGGTTCGCGCTACATTCAAGGTGGTCGGTGAGAAGGCGCGTATGCTCGAACGGCGTCAGCGCACAGACGTGATTGACGCGCTCGCTCGTCATGAAGTCGGCTACCACTCGAACACACACAGCCAACAGCCGACACCGGCTGTGTACGAGTCAGTGCTTGATTGGGAATCCGGTGAGGAGGAGTTCAATCGCCGCGAGCGGCCTGGTTTCGACGATCTAACCCGCATATTTGGTAGGCCGCCCAGCTGTTATGGCCAGCCGGGGGTTAGTTGGGCGCCGCAAGCTTATCCGGCATTAAAGAAATGGGGTGTGAATGTATACCTCGATGACGGCGACCATGTACAACTCGATGGCAAACCCTTTTGGTATGGCGGCCTGCTGAATATTTTTCACATCGATGCCGGGCGGCAACTTGAGCAGAATAACGATTGGTCGAACCTGGAATCGGCCAAAGCAAATTTCAAAGCGTTGTATACGCAGATGAGCGCTGAGCCACCGGGTGGAGTTGTGAGCTTCATGTTTCACCCCACGCAGCTAATATCCGAAGTCTTCTGGGATGCGGTGAACTTTGCCCACGGAGCAAACCCGGCTCGTTCGGAATGGAAGATGCAACCGCAGTGCAGCCCAGCGCAACGCGAACGTGCCTTCCAATACTTCGAAGGCCTGATTAGTTATGCAAAATCGTTTCCCGGTGTCCGCTTCGTGACGGCGTCGGAGGCTTATGTGATCTGTCGGGATAAGGCCCAGGGCCGAACCTTTAGCGCCCAGGAACTCGCCCAGGTGGCGAGCCAGGTAAAATCGGGTGTAACGTTCCAGGTTCCCGGAGACTATTCTCTGTCCGCCAGCGATACATTTTATTTACTCAATAGTTTTGTGTCTCGCTATGTGAGCAGTGGCACTATTGGAGAGGTAACGCTAGCGGGCACTCCCTATGGCCCTTCCTCAAAGGCCTACGGTATGACGATACCGGCGGGGGCAACAAAGATAGGATGGAGTCAATTCTCGCGAACTTCGATCGATGTAAGTGAGTTCCTTGCCAGGCAACGATCCATTCCAAATGCTGTCTGGTTCGGTAGCACAGCAGTGACTCCTGAGGCCTATTTGCTGGCTCTGGCAAATGCCACTCAGGACCTTGTTTCCGGAGGCCGGCCGCCCGATTCGATGACGGTGTTGCCCGCGGAGCTAGCGGCTGCGCAATGGGTTGCCAAAGATTCTCCCTCGATCTGGGAGTGGCCCATCTTTCCGCCCGGATTCCACTCCGAACACTTGATGGAACTCGCGCGGCTGCAGGCTTGGACCATCAAACCGGCTATTCTCGAAGGCCCACGCCGACATACAGTGCGTGGGGCCTAGCTGACCGGGGCCCAGCCCCGCTCCGTCACATGCGATTCAGCCTGCGGTCTGGAGAGTTTACGGAGTCGCGTGATCACCTCGGACGCCCGGTTGCTATCACGAATGATGCGCCGCGCGGTTTCGCGAGCGCCGTCGATATTGGGAGGATCGGTGGCTAACATGCGCAAACAGGTGCCGGCGTTGGTCATAATGCCTGCTACCGGCTGATTGACTTCGTGCGCGATCGACGCCGTCACGGTCCCGGGGGGGTGGTGACCCTTGCCATGTGAGCGAGCTCCGATCGGAGGTTGCTGAGCGCGTCTTCTGCCGAGCCAGTGCTCTGTAACATTCTGGATTGCGCCAATGTGCTCCAATCGCCCGGTACTGTGCCGAATCCCGCAGGATTTCGTGCGCAGGCACTTGATTCGGCCGTCAGGCATCCGCAGGCGGATCCCGTAGTCAAGATCATTGATGTTTTTCCGAGCCAACTCGATTTTTTCCGTCAACAACGGGATGTCTTCCGGGTGGACTCGGGCGCCATTTGCTCAAGCGTCACAGGGACATCAGCGTCAAGCTCAAAGATACGGTAGAGCTGTGCTGAAAACGTAAGTTCGTCTGTGTCCAAATTCCAGGCAAAGGTGCCGGTCAGGTTCGGACGCTGGCCTGCGCGAGGAAGGCTTCACTGCGCCGCAACTCTTCTTCAGCGCACTTCCGCTCGTGCACATCGATCGAAAAGGTATACCAGCGGGTGATGCGACCTGCAGGGCCTCGCACGGGAGAGATGCAAAGTTGGAACCATCGATACTCGCCGTCGGCGCGGCGGAACCGCATCTCATAGACGAGAGAAGTTCCGGTGATTAGCGCATGAGATCTGTGGTCGAGATCTGTGGTCAGACGGGACGGGGACTTCCCTAAGAGTGGTAAATTAGCCGCCATTCCAGAAGCTCTTGAAGCGAGGCCCCGCAAAAAGATCGTCTCAGACCGAAGGCAACGTGAGCTCACCTTCGACCGTAGCGGACTCTCGTTTCCCTAAGTGATAGACCCGTCTGACCACTAAATACCGATCGGGCAGGGTTGAGTGCCTCAGCTACTACGACAAATGTCGTTGAAAGATCTGCGCCAGATAGCGATCAAAGCTGCAGGCATGAGACGAAAAAGAGGACGTACAGAAAACCTTCCAGCCGCAGGACACAATCCGCCGGGCATTCTATCCCTTGACATTGCCACTGACCGTAGGCCCTGGATCAATCTCCGCGGCGATCACGCTGGGCGCGAACGCGGCTCACCATCACACAGACCATCCTTTGACAATCCTGGCTGCACTCATTGGGTTGGCGCTGATCGCGATCAGCATTTTGCTCTGCTATGGATTTGCCGACCGGTTGGCGCGAATCCTGGGGGCAACGGGGATGACGGTGATCACGCAATTGTCGTCCTTTCTCCTGGTTTGTATCGGTGTGCAGATCGCTTGGAACGGCATTAAAGCATTGCTGGAGTCGGTGACGCTGCATATTGGCTGAACCCAAGGGGGTTCGCTGGCTTTTGCCTCCGCCGAATTCCCGAGAGCAAGCTAATCGTCGCCTTGGTAGCCTAAGAAACTAATGCCCTCACATAGCGGCCCGCGAACAACATCTGCAAATTCCGCAACAACTCACACTGCCCGCGTTCGGTCACTAAGGCAACTTAGAAGCGAGCCCCGACTCACTCCTCGCGCAGCAGGATCAGAGGATTGACCCTTAGTGCGCGTTGCGCTGGAATCGACGTGGCCACCAGTCCCAGCAGCAGCATTGCCAGAACGACACCGGCCAAGACGAGCGGATCGCGGGGAGTTGCCTGATACACGATGAAAGCCAGCACCCGGCTCGCCAAAACTCCCAGCACCAGTCCTGCCGCCGAACCAATGGCCAGCAATTTAAGGGGCCGTCCCAACGCCGCCTGCAACACTTCCTTGCGCTGCGCGCCGAGGGCGATGCGAATTCCCAGCTCCCGCAGCCGCTTGCTCACCGAGTATGCCGCCATCCCGAAGATGCCGGTAATCGACAGCATGCCTCCCATCACGCCCAGCACACCCAGCGATACTGTCGCCATGCGCGAGGGGAACAAAGTTCCCCCCAGTTCTGTGCTCCACGGTCGAATCGCCAGAACCATCCCAGGGTCGATGTCCCGGAGCACACTTCTCATGGCCGCGGCAAGTTGCTGCGGGTCACGGCTCGACCGCACCACCAGCCATATCCAACTGGCTGGCGATTGCAGGAGGGGGAGGAACATCGCGGGCTGCTGGTCTTCGGTGAGGTTCACGTATTTTCCGTCTTCGACCAGACCCACCACCCGCACGCGCGTGCCATCTCGCAGCTTGAAATACCGGCCGACAGCGTCCGCTACAGAGCCCAGTATCTTGCTTGCGAACTCCCGGTTCACGACTGCTACGCGCGGGGCGTTTGTGTCGTCATGCCATGTGAAGGCTCTGCCCGCCAATAAAGATGTCCCGGATGCGCGGAAGTAGTCTGGAGATATGTTGTACATACAAGGGTCGGCCGCGGCATTCGATGGGCTCAGATCCTCGGTTGTGTCGGTATAGACAAGCGATTGCCAACTACCGGGAATTTCTAGCGGCGGATAATTCACCGATCCTACGGAATCTACGCCAGGAATCGCTTGTATGGCATCGATCATGCGCCGTTGCATTGCGGGTACTCTTTCGCCGGTGTAGCCTGCGGCCTTCAGATCGGTATCTACCAACATCGCGTTCCGCGGCTCAAAACCGAAGTTGCTGTGCATGGAGCGCATGAGTCCACGCACAGCAACCATCGATGAAGTGACCAGCACGACACAGATCGCAATTTGGACGACAAGCAATACGTCTCGCACGATAATTCGGCGCCCGAACGCGCCTGTCGACCCCGCTTTGACGATCTCGTACGGATTGGCCCGGAGAATCTGGCGCACGGGAACAATTCCGAAAAGAACTCCGCTCACCAATGCCAGGACCAAAGCTAGCAAATAAACGTTAGCGTCCGGACTTACCGGCATATGGAGGGGGAATTGCGGAAATGGCCGCCACATGCTCAACCGGCGCAAAAGCAGAATGCTTGCCACGAGTCCCGCTACGCCTCCAGCGAGCGAAAGCAGCACAGATTCGGTGAACAGCTGGCGCAAAATGCGATTGCGGGTCGAACCGAGAGCCAGGCGCAAGGCCACTTCGCGAGAACGGTCCGCGGCCCGCGCGGCAAACAGGCTGCCCAGGTTGGCACAGGCCGCCAACAGTATCAAACCCGAAAGCAGCATCAATCCGGCGAGAAAAGCCCGCATTGGCCGGCCCAAATAGTCGCCATGAAGTCCAGGCCGCGCCAGGGTATAAGGCTCATTACCTTCTTCTTTGGGATAGGCTCTTTTCAGATACGAATCCACGGAGTTCAGATCGGCAGTGGCCTGCGCCGGAGTGACTCCCGGCTTCAGACGTCCTACCAGCTCAAACATCCAATGGTCCCCGCGCGCGTTCAAGATCTTCTCGCCGGATAACTGCTCATGGTTCACGATGGGCACGAAGATATCCGAAGCGAAAAACAAGACGGTTCCCTGGAACCCCGGAGGCGCCACGCCAAGAATGGTGATTGGATGCTTGTTTAGCCGAACAACGCGTCCCACCACGCCGCGGTCATCCTGAAAATGGCTGTGCCAATATGCATAGGAGAGCACGGCATAAGGCGCGCTGTTTGGGCCGTGCTCATCGGAAGCGTGGAAGAAACGGCCAAGGTACGGGTGAATGCGCAATGCGTCGAAGTAGTTTCCGCTGGTTTCGTATTCCCAGACATTGGATGGATCTTTGCCTGTGTCCAGCCCTGCCTGAGAGATGGCCCAAGCAGCGACATCGTCGAAGCTGCGATTGCGCCGGCGAAGATCGAGATAATCGGGATAGGAGTGGGACCCGACGTCGCTTCCATGTTGGACTACGAAAAGGCTCTCTGGCTGAGGCACATTCAGCGGACGCAGGATGAGCGCGTTCAATACACCGAAGACGACTGCGTTGGCGCCGATGGCCAGCGTCAGTGTCAAAACGGCAGTGATGGTGAAACCGGGAGACTTGCGCAGTTGACGTAGGGCGAATCGCAGGTCCTGCAGCAGGGTGGTCATGGTCAGGCTCCGGGTTACAGTAGGTCTATGTGGAAAGAAGGGCAATTCGAGAGTTGAGTTCGAAGACTTCGCCGGCGTGGGAGATGCCAAGCTTCTTCCAGTAGAGGTCGTCCACCAAAACTGGATCGGCGCATTCAAGTCAGCTGAGCGATTCCGAGACTGAGTGTCCTGCTTATCGACGAAGAAGAGCTACCAGAATCGCGCCGGTGCGCAGTAGCGGCATTGAACGCGAAGCGCGGGGATTGAGCGAGAGTCGTGGTGACGAAACTCGTTCCTCGCCCGCGACAAACCTTCGCCAAGGCCGGTTCGGCTCGTTGTTTGTGTCTTAAGCCGCATCGCAGCGCAGGAATCCGCGCCCAGCGGCGATTCTCCGCGTCTGCCTGGTTTCCCGGTAAAAATCGATAGTCGGCGGTATTCTTGATGCACGCGAGCGCCACGTCTCGCCACGGTCCCGGTTTTCACGGGCCGCTTTTCTCGAGTTCAGGGGGCCGCGCGATCCATGTTCTCTGTCTCAATGTTTCCGAGCGCGATCACGATTAGCCTTTATCTCGCCGGCAGCCTCATCGGCTTCGCGACTGGGACGGCGATCAGCATCCTTCTTCTGCTTCTCACCGTGCGCGCGGCCAAACTGCCGGGCGCCCGCGCAGCCAATATCCTGTTCGTGACTTGCTGCCTAATATGGAATCTGGGCGGTCTCGCGCATTCCGTCGCCCTCACATGGGGCGCGCCCGAACAGGGACGAGCGGCGCTCATCATCCTGGCCTGTCAGTTCACTGCAGCCGCGGCATGGCCCATCACCGTGTTAAGCCTGTGGAGCCCGCTCGCTACGCTGCGTTGGCAAAGAATCGGCTGCCGGTCGCTGCAGGCGCTGGCGGTGATCACCTGTACACTGATCGTCATACCGCTCTGGCACGGCGTCTTAACCGGTGTGAACTCGTCACTGCTCATCCTCAAGTTATCGACCCCTTACAACGGAGCCATTCTGCTCGTGCTGGGAATCGCCCTGTTCCGGGAACAGCTCGCATCGCGGGCGATGAGGCTTCCTGTTCTGGCGATGCTGGTGGGCAGCTTCGGCGCCATGACGGGAGTTCTCATCGAGCAATTGTTGCCGTTGGACCGTGTTGTTGGCGACCTGCTTCGCGTCGTCAGCGAACAGATCACACTCCTCGTCGTTCTAGGCGCGTTCTTCTTGTTCGCCCGTTTCCGGTCTTCCGATTTGTTTATCCGTCATAGCCTCAAGGTCGTGTTGGCGGCGCTCACGGCTGTGGCCTTCACGCTGTGCTACTACGTCCTTTCGTTCTTCCGATTCGAGGGCCGCGTGGCCTATCCGGGAGCTGCCCGGGCATGCCTCGAGACATTGACAGCGGTTCCCATGCTGGTCCTGTTCACGTTCGTTGACCGTCGTATCGGCGAATACGTGAACCGTTGGATCTTCCGTGCGCCGGACTACCGCACTCTGCTGCGGGAATTGTCGGAAAAGCTGGCGCGCCTTCGGTCCGAAACAGAGATCGCCGACGCCGTGGAGACAACTGCCCGCCAATCGCTGGAGCTGAGAGCTGCCCAGCTCGTTACGCTGGAGAACCTGTCCAAGACGAGCCTGGCCAAATCGATTTGGCTGCACTCGAATGTGCCCGTGCCGAATTGGTTGGACGCGGTCAACGACGGCGAACTCGTGGAACTCGATTGCCAGAACCCAAGCCACGCGGGACACACCCAGGACGAAGTCGAATTGCTGGTTCCGGTTCGATCCGAGGGCCGGGTCACCCACATGCTCGCCATCGCGCCCGGTCCTGCGCGGCGCGGCCTGGTGACGCACGAAGTGAATTATTTGCGCAGCGTGGCAGCGCAGTTCGGTCATCGACTCGACGCACTGCACATGGAAGAGCGGCTGGCCGTGGTGCAGAGCCGTGAAGCGGTGCTGCAGCAGCAGGTGACCGAGGCGGAGCTGCGCGCCCTGCGCGCTCAGGTCAACCCGCATTTTCTCTTCAATTCGCTCAACAGCATCGCAAACCTCGTGGTGACCAATCCCGAGAAAGCCGAGACCATGACGCTGCGGCTCGCCAGAGTCTTCCGCCATGTGCTGGCTAACTCCGCGCGGCCCCTGATTTCGCTGCACGAAGAGATGGAGTTCCTTGAGACATATCTGCAGATTGAAGAAGCTCGGTTCGGCAGCCGGCTTCAAGTCAAGATCGCCGTCGACCCGGCGGTCGCCATGGAGCAGATTCCCTCGCTGATCCTTCAGCCCATTGTTGAAAATGCGCTGAAGCACGGCTTGGGACCGAAGCCCGGTCCAGGCCACTTGTGGATCACTGCCGAGGCGGACGGGAATCAGGTGCGTCTGCGAGTGGAAGATGACGGCGTCGGACCCGCAATCGGTGTTTTGAAACTCAACGGCAGCAATGGACGATCGAACGGAGTCGGGCTCGAGAATGTTGCGCAGCGCCTCAATGCGCTCTATCAGGACCAGGGCCGGATGACAATAGAATTGCGGCAGGCGGGTGGAACGCGCGTCACAATTCTGTTGCCACGCGAGAGCGGAGCCCCGGCGTGATGCGGAGCCTGGTCATTGACGATGAGGCAGATGCTCGCGCGCGGCTGATCCGGTTGCTCGGCGCTCATCCCGAAGTCGCTGTGATCGGCGAGGCTCAGGATGGCCTCGAGGCGATTGAGAAGATCGAAGAGCTCCGGCCTGACCTTTTGTTTCTCGACATAGAAATGCCCGGGCTCAAGGGCTTCGAGGTACTGCGGTCGATTCCGTCTTCCATCGAGATCCCGCTCGTCATCTTCACCACGGGGTACGACCAGCACGCCCTCGCGGCCTTCGATGCCAACGCGCTTGCCTACCTTCTCAAGCCCATCGAACCGGAGCGGTTGTCGGTTGCGATAGAACGCTCGAGCAGGCTTTGCTCTCCTTCCGCGGAAAAAGAAAAGGAGCGCGAGAGCATTCTGCGCGCGACAGGCGAGGCGCCGAAGACGCTCCGCAAAATCGTCTGCCGGAAAGACGGTCGCGCCCTGCTTGTGCCTTCGGAACAAATCCTCTGGTTCCATGTGCAGGATGGCATCGTGCATGCGACGACAGCGAAAGACTCGTTCTGGGTGAACTACCAGCTGGCCGAACTTGAAGCCGCCTTGCCGCCGGAGGAGTTCTTCCGCGCGCGCCGCGAGGTGCTGGTCAATATGTCGCGGATCAGAGAGATCAAGCCTTACTTCAAGAGCAGCTTTCTGCTTGTTATGTCCGACGCTGCGTCCACTGAGATCGCCGTGAGCGAACGGCAGGCCCGGCCGCTGCGCCAGCGCCTGCCGGGTCTCTAGAGCGCTTTAGGAAATACTGTGAGGTCGCTGAGCTTGGTTGGGGCCGGCGCTTCTTGGGTTCGCGCCGGCTTGACTTAATGGACTCGCCCCTACACCATCTCCTGAAGCGCTGTGAGGTTCGTCCGGCACAGAGCCGCTCTCCGTTGGCCGCTGAGAATTCGCTCTTCTACGCCGCCCGAACCGCTAAGAATCCGGGATTCCGAACGAAGTCGGTTCCCAGACGAGGGTATGGAATTAAAGGGGTGCTTAACTAGTAGTTAACAATCGTATTTTGACGCAACCTCAGGAGCGATCATGTGTAAGTTGTCACTGAATCTCGATTTGCGATCCCCAAGATCGCTCCGCGGCCGGATTGCGGTCTGTTATGGGGAATATGTATCCTGTCGCCGGATTTCAGAACTAATGCGTTGCTTCATCCAAAGTAACCTGTCCCCGCGCTCCAGCAGGCATTGCAACGCTTCTCGTGACCGTGAACGACCATCCCCACATAGTAATCGCCCTGCACTGGAAGCACCCCTGATCGTGGAGGGCTTGTTTGCGCGCGACCTTCCAGGCTCCGTCCTCTTCGATACCCCGAAAACTCTATAATTCAATGCAGGATATGAGATCAGACGACAGAAGAAGAGGGGGCTGGAATTACGACGCGCCACCCATACCTAAATCGACTCGTTCAGAGATCCACGACCGAGATGCGCGAAGGTCCCCTTCCATTCGCCATCTTGCGGCAGGGTTGCTGACGATACTCATAGCGATGTTGATCATTGTTGGCGGCGTCGTGGCATTCCGCGTAATTCATTTCAAGCGCATTTCTGTTCCTGCGGCTCTCAAGCGAATCAATAGCTCTATTCCTTTTCATAAGTCCGCTCCTTCTTCTGAGATGACACCCCTTCCGGCCATTCATAATTCTCCAGATACAGAATGTAACAATCGTAAGCAGTGTACCGACGAGGAATTTGCAGGCTTGGTGGACAGTCTGCGCCGGCAATGGACCATTACTCCTGAAGAGCTTCGATCCAAGTGTGCTGGCTATTCGACGTATCCGTCGCTTGAGCACTGTATTCTCGAGGGAACTGTGTCGTGGTTTGATAAGCATCCAAAGGGAGAAGCCCCCTGGATTAATCCTAAAAATTTCGACGCGGCCATCATGGCCCTTTGCCAAAAGGATCCCAAATCGCTTCCTCTTTGCCTGAAACCATAGAAACCGTCACGATTGACCAGACTGGTTCAACACCTCCCACTTTATCTCCTGTGCGGGCTCTGCCATATCACGTGGAATGTGGCGGTCTTCACGGTGGAAATTCTGTAGAAGTCCAAGAAGTACTCGTCCATGGCGCAGGGATGCAGCGCCACATCGCTTTGCGAAACCGTGCTTGTCAAGAATGAGGCGCTGCAGCAGAGCTGTTTCGATTACGCCGATCGTCTGGCGCCGGAGCCTACGCTTTCGCCGTGGCAAATCTGCTTCACTGGGTCGGCAGAGGCATCGCAAAAGCGAATACCACTGGACGAGTACACGGCACAGGATTTGCTGGCTTGGTTTCAGCAAACGCTGTATCGCGATCCCGATAACTACGTCTTCGCGGCTAGCACGGCGAATGCTTCGATGGAGCAGGCAACTTTACTGCGATGCGTTGGTCTGTGCGCTGGGCGTCGGTTTGCGCGGTTGCCACGCGGGTCCGCCATCTTCCCACTGGTTATCGGTGAGCTGTTCGACTTGAGTGCCGTCGTAGCGCATGACGAAGACTTCGCCGTAAGGCTGCGGCGCTCCGATCAACACAACTTCGTCCTTGAATCCCATGCAGCTGCTGGAAAACAAGAGACGTTCTCCGTCCGGTGACCATGCAAGGTGAGCGTTGACTCCGTGCATGTCGGTGAGCTGTTTCACTCCCGTGCCGTCAGGGTGGATCGTGAAGACATTAAAATCGGTCCCGTTCCTGCGGACGAAGGCGATCAAGTCTCGGCGCGGAGACCAGACGGGAAAGTTGTCCCACTCGTTGGTCAGAACCGTGATGGAGCGATCGTCGAGATTCATGATGCGCAGTCCGTCGGCGTCGGGGCCGGTGGTGCGGTAGACAATGTGTTTGCCGTCGGGCGCGAACGATGCGAACGCATTGTTGCTGTTGCCCGAAGTGATGAGGTGGAAGCCGGAGCCATCGGCGTTCACGATACCCACCTGCGCTCCGCCATTGACAGGATCGATCGGCTTCTTTGGCCCGGCGGCGAAGTCAAGGAAGGAAGTGAAGCTACCTACGCCGACAACAATCTGCTTGCCATCCGGGGACCACGACGGAGCCAGGATCAACCCCGTTTGATCCAGGATGCCGCGGGCTGGTTTTCCCTCGTCGATGATCATCAGGCTGGTTGTCTTGCCGTCTGTGCTTATGCTGGTTGCCGCCAAGTGTTCTCCGCTGGGATCGTATGCGGGCAACAATGGGCTCTTGTACAAGTCGAACTTCGGATTTCGGCTCCATACCTTCTCCGGTTCCCCATGGAGCTTGGTGACGCCCCGGCTGTAGACGATCTGCGCACCATCAGGGGACCAGGAGGGAGTCCGGAGATCCCTTCCCTTCGGGCCCGGCCTGCCGCTTCCATAGAAGACTCCGACGGCCGTTTTGTCGCGGCGTAGATAAGCAATCTCGCCCGAGGCGAGCACTGCTGGGAGCATCTTGACGCCGGGGCCTGCCGATACGGGGCTTGTTTCACCATTCTCGACATTGATCTTCAGTATCTGGTTGTCGCCGTCCTCGGAGCCAAAGCGATAAGTCCACGTGTCTTGCGCCGACATGCAATACGTGATGACGCTCTTGCTGTCCGGCGTCCACTTGGGGCTGCCGCAAAAGCCTCCGTGCTGCGAGATGCGTTTGAGCCCTGTGCCATCGGGATGGATCAGGTAGATGTCGACCAGATGCAGACGTTCCCATCGGCCCTTGGCGGCGGGAAGGTCGCTGTCGCGATCCGATGAGAAAGCAATCCATGCGCCGTCAGGAGACCACGAAGGGCGGAAATCTCCGCCGTTTCCTGAAGTGAGCGGCGTGGCCTTGTGATTGGCCGCGTCGAGAATCCAGAGATTTGCCCTTCCGCCGGCGCGGGTGGAAACGAAGACGATCCGGTTGCCATCGGGCGAGAAGGCAGCCTGGTCGTCGTATGCCGGGTCGTCGGTCAGGCGCTCGGTTCCCGTGCCGTCTGGATGAATGCGAAAGAGATCGGCCGATCCGGCACGCTCTGATGTGAACACGATCCAATCGCCCTTGGAAGACCAGGAAGGGTTGTAGTCCAGCGAGCCCGGCTGCGTGAGTGGCCGCTCCGCGGCGCCATCGGCATTCGAGATAAAAAGGGTGGATTGGGTTGGGGTTATGCGGCTGAAGAGAACCCGGTCGGCCGCGAGGCATGAATTCAGCCAAGACGCGAACGCAAGGACGCAAAGGGACAGGCCGCCGGTACGAGTCATAGCACACTCCGAACACCGGATTGTGGGAGGAAAAGTCGCGGCAATCATATCACCAGGAAAAGGGGCGGACGAGTTGCCTCTGGAGAAAGCTGTGTTCCGTTGGACAACTCGGACTTCATGCTCCCGACTGACGATCTAAGCTCGTACTATCGAAGTTCCCGTGAACGGGGTTTTCGGTAAGTTCCCCCTCCATTCGAGTAGCGATAGGCCATCGACTCGTCCTAGGGCATGCTGACGCGATTATGGGGCATTACACGCCTACTGGCGAAGCTCACGAGACGGAGGGTCACCCTCCTAACAGCGGGGTTGCCATGCTGGGAACAAGGCTAATGTCTGAAACCAGGTGTGTTTTCGTTCTCCGCGTCGTGCCCGATCGTTGTGAACAAAAACTTTTAGGGTAGTTAAACAGGGGGTCGTTAAGACCGTCATTTTTGAGGCCGACGGCAGGGACCTCCCGGGGTATCCTTCTGGACGCCGGCGTGGGCCCGGCCTTACCAGGTACTTTCACTAAACCGACAACATCCCCTTTTCAGTTCTATTTGCATATATATCTTCGGTAACGTTGCATGACGACAGGAACCCCGCTATCTGTCCAAGGAAGTAGTGCAGGAAGTCGTACATAGATTATTCAGCTGAGCTTCTCTAGGAGGAGCTGTGAAAAGATCTAAAACCGGAGCCGTCTTGTACGTCAGGGTTTCAACGGAGGAGCAGGCAAACGGGGCTCAAAATTTGAGCAATCAGGAGCAGCGGTGTCGTGCTTTCTGCAAGCAAGAAGGTTTGCCGGTGCTGGAGGTGTTTGTTGATCCGGGCGAATCAGGCCGTTCTGCGGACCGGCCCGAGTTTCAAAAGATGCTTGCCTTCTGCAAAAAGCACCAGCGTGAGATTCGTTCTTTGGTGGTGCAAGACCTGAGTCGTCTAGCGCGCAATCTTCAGGATCAAATTCAAACGATGAGCGATTTGATGCGCCTTGGCATATCGGTACGCTCGACATACGAAAGCAACATTGACGAGACGGCGGCGGGCATGCTGTCCGCCAACATCTTCGGTACATTCAACCAGTATCACTCGGATGCACTTTCGGAAAAGATGCGAGGGAGAACCCGACAGGCTGTTGCCTCCGGACGCTTTCCATGGCGTGCACCAGTAGGCTATATCAACTTTGGCGGGAAGAATGGCGCAAACATCAAGCCTGATCAAGAACGCGCGCCACACATACGGCGGGCCTTCAAACTCATGGCAACCGGACGGTACAAGAAGAGCGAGGTTCTCAAGATCGTAACGGATGAGGGCCTCGCGACCGCTCGCGGCAGGCCGCTCTCTGCACAAACATTTTAAGCAATATTGCGAAATCCGTTATATGCGGGGTGGGTGGCACTACCGAGTGATGAGAATTTTGAACCCGTTCGCGGCTTGCATGAACCGATCATCAACCAGGAGACGTTCGATCGCGTGCAGTCGATTCTTGATGGCAGAACACCAAGCGTGTCTCCAAAACGTAAGTTTAATCCGGCTCTTCCATTGAAGTGCCTCATGCACTGTCTGGCTTGCGGTACCTCCGCTTACCGGCGGATTTGCCAAGGGTCGGAACAAGACATATCCACGTTATTGGTGCCGGAAGAAAGGATGCCGCTCTGTAAAGGTGTCGAGTGCCAACCTGGAGGCGGAATTCATCAAATTCTTGAGCCGAATTAGTTTAAATCCTGATATTGTTTCGATTTTCCCTAAAGTTGCTGCAAAGGCGTGGGCCGACAGCCAGGGCGACTGGGAACGGACCTCGAAAAGATTGACAGCTCGCCTGGAGGATCAGAAAAGATTAAAGGGCGAACTTTTAAAAGCGAAATTGCGGGGTGAAGTATCGCAGGCCGATTACGATGAGGCGAATGCTGCATTCTCCGCCGAGATAGCCGCGACCACGGAGCAGCTACAAGCTTCTACAGCCGACGGAGCCACCATGGAAGCATTCATCCGGTTTGCCGAGCTCACCCTGCTGGACATCGCCGGTACCTGGCAGAAAGCCTCACCGGAGAATCGTCAGAAGGTTCAAAATCTGCTGTTCGAGGGTGGTTTGCACTACTCGAAAGAAGGTGGAATTTTGAACCGCTCTAACACTTCCCTTTTCAGTATGTTGGAATCCATCAAGAGCGAAAACGATTTGTTGGCGTCCCCGACGGGATTTGAACCCGTGTTATCGCCGTGAAAGGGCGGTGTCCTAGGCCGGGCTAGACGACGGGGACGTTTGCTTGGCCCGTAGCATTCGGGCTGGCCGGAGTCGGCCAAGTTCAACTCTAGCAACCAGGAAACAAGGTGTCAAAAGCCGTACACCCCGGCCTTCGCCAGCTCAGCCTCGACCTTCTTGCGCTCGGCCCTCGCGCCCCTCGCGCTATAAACTGCAGTTTCATGGCCCGCTACAAGTACCTCGATACTCTCGTCCTCATCTTCGTCGTTGTCCTGCTGGTATCGAACCTGGTCGCCCAGAAGGTCTGCCGCCTCGGACCCCTGACCATCAGCGGCGCCGAATTGCTCTTTCCTATCACCTATATCTTTGGCGACGTGTTCACCGAGGTCTATGGCTACCAGGCGTCACGGCGCGCCATCTGGATCGGATTCTTCGCCTCCGCCCTGTTGAGCGGCGCCGGCGCCATGGCTGTTGCCCTCCCCGCCGACCCAGGGTGGCATAACCAACAGGCGTTCGAGACGGTCTTCGGCGTGGTGCCACGCTTCGTGGCCGCCAGCCTCATCGCCTATTGGACTGGCGAATTTGCCAATTCCTTTACCCTCGCCAAGCTCAAGATCCTCACCCGCGGCCGCTGGCTGTGGACGCGGACCCTCGGATCCACCATCGTCGGCCAGGCGCTCGATACCTTTCTGGTCATGTTCATCTCTTTTGCCGGCACCGTCTCCCGGCACACACTCATCCGGCTGATGCTTTCGTCGTACCTGATCAAAGTGGTGTATGAGGCGCTGGCGACGCCGCTCACCTATGTGGGCGTGGCGTGGCTTAAACGGCGGGAGGGCGTGGACCCCTTCGATACCCAAACCGACTTCAACCCCTTCTTGGTGCGCGGACTCGCCGCAACGAACGAGATGAAGGCCCCGTGACTGCTCGAAATCCTGTCAAAATGTACCGACTTCCAAATCTGGAAAGGCGGCTCGATAGAGCCGCTGGTCGAGTGTGAGCAGGCGGAACCGGTGAACGGATGCGTGGGCGCCGATTAGGAAATCGGCCAGGATCCGGCGAGGTAATTCCGTCCTCTTTGCGTTCCGCCGCGATGCATAGCCCTGGAAAGCTCTGCCTGCCACGCGCCAGATCTCTTCGCTTGATTGCCAGTCGACGCGAATGCCGGTGACGGACAGGAACTGATCGAGCATCACCTCTGTACGGCCGGGAAGCGCCAGCAACTCGGCATAGAGCCCTCCCGTGATCACAAGAGCACCCTGTGCATGCGAGGAATCAAGGGCATTTTGGGCAGCAGTGTTCAGCTGCGGGTCCGCGTCCCACAAAGCAATTACGACGTTTGTGTCAATGATGGTGGTCAATCGCCACGTTGCGTACGTAGCCATTCCAGGATGGCCTTCTTGCCGGAACCAATCTGCGGATTGCCGATGCCACGATAGCGAGCAAACGGGCTCTCCGATCGAATGGGCACCACGCGCATCTCCCCATCGCGTTCCTCAAACCCCAACCGGTCCCCCGCGCTGACGCCCAGAGCACGGCGAACCTCATTTGGGACCGTGATTTGGCCCTTGGCGGTGATCTTTGCGGTTTTCAATTGACAAGGACTCCTTACTTATCCAGCGTACTCCTTACTTTTGAGATCTGTAGGGAACCTGGTTTCGCATCGAGGGAGGCTATGCTAATCCTGCAGTTCTGCAGTTACCGCCCAAGACATGACGCCGATTCCAGAACTCATGAGATATATCGAGGTCGCCGAGCCGGGCGGACCGGAGGTGCTTCGGCTCGCGACCGGGCCGGTTCCCCGGCCGGGTCCGGGGGAAGTGCTCGTGCGGGTCGAGGCGGCGGGGATCAATCGTGCCGATCTGCTACAGCGGCAGGGCCACTATCCGCCTCCGCCGGGCGCTTCGCCCATTCTGGGAATGGAAATTTCCGGGCGCCTCGCCGGGTTCGGTACCGGCATCACCGGCCGCTGGCGGCCTGGCGACCCGGTTTGCGCCCTGCTTGCAGGCGGGGGTTACGCCGAGTATTGCGTGGCGCCCGAAGGCCAGTGCATGGCCGTTCCTCAGGGCACTTCGCTGCGCGATGCGGCCGCTATTCCTGAAGCCGCCATTACCGTGTGGGCCAATCTTTTTGAGCCCCGCCGGCTCTTTGCCGGCAACCTCTTCCTGGTGCAAGGGGGCTCGAGCGGGATTGGCACGTTGGCCATCCAGATCGCCCACGCCTTTGGCGCCCGGGTGGCCACCACTGCCGGCACAGACGAAAAATGCAAATTTTGCCTCAGCCTCGGCGCGGAGGCCGCTACCAACTACCGCACCCAGGACTGGGCCGCCGAGCTGGCCCGCTGGTCCCAGCCCCACGGCATCGATTGCATCCTTGACATGATTGGAGGCGACTATTTCGCCAAGCATGTCGGCCTCCTCGCTACCGGGGGCCGGCTGGTACACATCGCCTTCGCCCACGGCAGCCAGGTGACGGTCGATTTGCGCGCTTTGATGACCAAACGGCTGCTGATCACCGGGTCGACGCTTCGCCCACGCACGGTCGCTGAAAAGTCCTCGCTGGCGCGAGCCGTGGAGCTGGAGCTGTGGCCACTGTTCGCAAGCGGACAGCTGCGCCCGATCGTCGATAGCGCTTTTCCCCTGGAACGGGCCGCCGATGCCCACCGGTTGATGGAATCCGGAAGACACACGGGGAAGATCGTTCTGGAGACGGACCCCTGGAGACAAAACGGGGGTAACTCCTAGTTAAGTCACGATAAAATTTCTGAAGCAACTTTTGCGCCTATCTCATCCAAGGGTCACTACGGAAGAAGCCACTTCTTTTTCATAGGGAGTAGAGACACGCTGGTTTTCCGGCGCATGCGTTGGTTTGTATCAATTCTTACCTCTGAGGATTTACGTTTTGACAAGGCCTCTCATCTGGATCAAATCATGTCTGCCCCTTATCCTGCTGGCGCTTTCCGCCTGCGCCAAGCAAGCGCCCCCTGCGGCGGCGCCGCAAGCACTGCCGGTGCAAACTGAGACCATCGCAGCTGCGGCCGTGCCGCAATACGACGAGTATGTCTCCACCATCAAGTCGCGGCGCTCCGCTACCATCAATCCCCAGGTCGACGGCAACCTGGTGAAAATCTACGTTCACTCCGGCGACCGTGTGCATACCGGCCAGCTGCTGATGGAAATTGACCCGGCCAAGCAGGAAGCGACGGTTTCCTCCTCCCGCTCAACAGAACAGCAAAAACTCGCCGTCTACCAGTACAACCAGATTGAGGTGGAGCGGCAGCGCAAACTCTTCGAACAGGGCGTGACCAGCCGCGATGCCTTCGACCAGGCAGAACAGGCCTACAAGAATTCCCAGGCAGACTACGAATCGTCCAAAGCGACTACGGTGAGCCAGCAGAAGCAGCTCGGCTACTACCACATTGCGGCGCCCTTCGATGGCATCGTGGGTGATGTGCCGGTACACCTGGGCGATTATGTCTCGGCAACCACCATGCTGACCACGGTGGACGAGAACCGCGACCTCGAAGCCTACATCTACATCCCCACCGAACGGGTCACGCAGATTCACAAGGGCCTGCGCGTAGTCATTCTCGACAACCAGGAGAATCTACTGGAGAACACTGCGATCGACTTTGTTTCACCCCAGGTAGACAACGGCCTGCAGGGGATCCTGGCCAAAGCTCCCGTCCACGCCGATCTGGGCAAGCTTCGTAACCTGCAACAGATCAAGGCGCGTGTGGTCTGGACTACGTCGTCCATCCCGGTCGTACCAGTTTTGGCGGTTATCCGGCTGGGCGGCCAGACCTTCGTCTACGTCGCTACCAACCAGGATGGAAAGTATGTTGCCAAGCAGCGGCCCATCACTGTCGGCGACACGGTGGGCAACGACTACGCGGTTCTAGGCGGCCTAAAAAACGGGGAAAAGGTTATCGTGTCGGGCACGCAGTTCCTGATCGATGGCGCCCCAGTACAGCCGTTGGGGTAGCAGCCTCTGAGCTTCATAAGCCGCTGCGCCGCGCCACGAAGGACTAAGAGCAAAAGGGAGCGTTTTCTTGGTTGATTTCTTTATCCACCGGCCAGTGTTCGCAACAGTCTGCGCCCTGCTGATCATTCTTGCCGGAGCAGTCTGCATCCCGACGCTGCCCATCTCCTTGTATCCGACATTGGCGCCGCCACAGGTCACGGTGACCAGCAACTATGTGGGAGCGAACGCGCAGACGGTCGAGTCTGCGGTAACCATTCCTCTGGAACAACAGATCAATGGCGTGCAGGGCATGCGCTATATCTCCTCCACCAGTTCCAATGACGGAACCAGCACCATTCTTACTACCTTTCAAACGGGCTACAGCCAGGATATCGCCGCGGTTGATGTACAGAATCGCGTCTCAGCCGCTACCGGGCGCCTGCCGGCGGTCGTGAATAACACCGGCATCACCATCACCAAGACCAACAACAACTTCGTATTCGCGGCTGCTTTCTACTCTCCGGATAGCCGCTATTCCGATCTGTTCATCAGCAACTACCTCGACGTTTATGTAAAGGACGCGCTCAAGCGAATCCCGGGAGTAGGCGATGTTGTGATCTTCGGCGAGCGCCGGTATGCGATGCGCCTATGGCTCGATCCGGCCCGCCTGGCGGCTCGCGGCTTGACCAGCCTGGATGTCACCAATGCGCTGGCAGAGCAGAACGTTGAGATTCCGGCCGGCCAGGTGGGCCAGCCGCCTTCGGATGAGAAGCAGACTTTCCAGATCCCCGTGCGCGTAATCGGGAGGCTTTCCGAGCCGTCAGAGTTTGACAACCTCATCATAAAAGATAGCCCCGGCGGCATCGTCCAGTTGAAGGATGTTGGCTACGCCGAGTTAGGCGCTGAGACTTATTCCACTGACCTTAACTATAACGGCGCCGACGCGGTAGGTGTTGGCGTGCAGCAGCTGACTAATGCCAATGCGCTGGCGGTTGACCGCGCAGCGAAGGCGGCGTTGGACGACCTGGCCAAATCATTTCCTCCAGGCATGAAATACGAGGTGCCTTTCGATACCACCACGGTCATTGGCGATTCCATTCGCGAAGTGGTAGGCACCCTGGGCGAAGCCGTCGTCATCGTCATTATCGTGATCTTCCTCTTCCTGCTCGATTGGCGTGCGACCATCATCCCCGCGATCACCATCCCGGTGTCTCTGATCGGGACGTTTGCTTTTATCAAGATTTTTGACTTTTCAATCAATTCGTTGACCATGTTTGGCATCACGCTGGCAACCGGTCTGGTGGTCGATGATGCCATCGTGGTGATCGAGAACGTGCAGCGCCATATCAACGAGGAACACTCCGATCCGCACACTGCCACCTCCATCGCTATGGCAGAGGTTACTAGTGCAGTCATTGCGACTTCGCTGGTGCTCATTTCTGTATTCGTACCGGTCTCCTTCTTTCCCGGCACCACCGGCATTCTCTATAAGCAGTTCTCCCTGACCATCGCTTTCTCTATTGCGATCTCGGCCTTTAATGCTCTGACCTTGTCTCCGGCGCTAGCGGCTATCTTCCTGCGTGGTGAGAAGCATAAACGTGGTCTACTGGGATTGATCGACCGCACGATTGTTGCGAGCACGGTTCTTTACGGCAAAGCGATCACCCAGGTATTGCGCTTGCGCTATGTGGTGCTGGTGATCTTTGTCTGCGGCCTGGCAGCAACGGTCTACCTTTATCAACACACGCCGACCGCCTTTCTGCCAACAGAAGATCAGAATTATCTAATTTGCATTGTGCAAACTCCGCCCGGAGCCTCGCTCACTTACACCTCTGACGTTGCGCAAAAGGCCGTAGACATCATCCGCAAGGACGATGACGTCTATGGCACCTTTGCCGTCATGGGATTTAGTCTCAGCGGAGGAAGTTCCTCGAATTACGGGTTGATTTTTGTTCCGCTCAAGTCCGTCGACCTGCGCAAGAAAAAGGGCCCGGGGCATTCAGCTGCGGAAATCTACGCCTACCTGGCGCCAAAGTTGTTTGGCGTACCTGGGGGCATAGTGGCTATTTTTGAACCGCCCGCTATTCAGGGGTTGGGTAACTTCGGCGGATTCGCGTTCGAACTGCAGGATCTGGGCCGCAATACGCTACAGGATCTGGATCGCGTCGCTCACCAGATCATCGGCGCGAGCCGTCAAGACCATAAACTGGTCGGCCTGTACACGAGCTACACGGCAAGCGATCCTCAATTGCTGATCAAGATCGATCGCGTGAAGGCGGAAGCCCTTGGTGTCCCGGTCAGCCAGATCAATTCCGCACTGAACGTCTACATGGGCTCGGCCTATGTTAATGATTTCAATTACAACAATCGGTCATATCGGGTTTACGTGCAGGCCAGACAATCCGCTCGCATGACCCCGGGGGATCTGCGAAGGTTCTATGTGCGTTCCAACTCGGGGCAAATGGTGACGCTCGATAACCTGGTGACGATCACGCAGCAATCGGGGCCGCAGGTCATTAGCCATTACAACCTCTTCCGGTCAGCGGAGATCGATGGCTCTGCTGCTCCCGGCTACAGTACGGGAGAAGGCCTGGCCAACATGGAAGCATTGGCCAAGAAAAACATGATTCAGGGCATGAGCTATTCCTGGACCGGGCTTTCGCTCGAGGAGATCGAGGCCGGCGGGAAGGCTGTGCTGATCTTCGGCCTCGGACTGCTGGTGGTTTATCTCACGCTCTCCGCGCAGTATGAGAGCTTTGCTCTTCCCTTCATCATCCTGCTGGCTGTACCAATGGCGGTGTTGGGAGCATTGGGATTGGTTACCCTGCGCGGAATGGCGAACGACGTGTACTGTCAGATCGGGCTGGTCATGTTGATCGGACTGTCGGCGAAGAACTCCATTTTGATCGTCGAGTTTGCGGAGCAGATCCGCGGACAGGGCAAGTCTATTTTCGAGGCTGCTATTGAAGCGGCCGAGCTTCGCCTGCGGCCTATCCTGATGACGTCATTTGCGTTCATCCTTGGAGTGCTGCCGCTCTACTTTGCCACTGGCGCCGGCGCCCTGGGGCGGCGTTCTGTCGGCACTACGGTTGTCGGCGGGATGTTGGTTTCGACAATCCTGAACCTGGTGTTTATTCCGGTGCTTTATGTGATTGTGAAGTCGGGGCTGGAGTTCTTCAGTCGCAAGTCGCCTCAGACCCCGGCGTCGACCGGCCCCGCTCAGCTGTAGATGACTTCCTGTTTGCTTTGCATCAGGGCACGACTTTGATCGTGCCCAATCTTAAAAGAGAGTTGGGCTAAAAGGCCCCATTGATTTTGCTGACTCTAATTACGAACTAAAGCCCAACCCTGGTTTAGGTCTTTACGGCACGACTAAGTCCGGGTCTACCCAGGACTGGCGTCCTGGGACATTTTCAGCCGTCCCTGGCGGGACTTGTCTTGTTGGCCTCCGCCACCCAGGACTTGCGTCCTGGGCTACTCAGCCGTCCCTGCGGGACTGAGTGTAAATGGGATGCTGAGCATTGCTTCCGAACTGGCATTCGGTGCGGTTTCGCCACGGCAGGGGCTACGAAGGCGGGGCCCTTTGCTCAGAACTTCTCCGGCCTAAGGCGCCTGGGAGGCCAGGTAGCCGGTGATGGCTACGATGTCGGCTATCGTCAGTTTGGCTACTACGCCTTTCATCATTGGCGCCATTGAACCGTTCCGGGCACCTCTCTGGAAATCAATGATCTGACGGGTCATCTGGCTGGGCGAGCGGCCGGCAATCGAAGGAATGTTTCCCGTGCCCTTTAGATTCGGTCCATGACACATGGTGCAGGCCATCGTTTTTCCATTGTCACCCGTGGTCACCAAGAGCTTACCCTTCTCCAGACTTCCCTTCGGCACATAGGCGATGAAGCCAGAGGTTGGGTCGCGGAGTTCGGTCCGCTCGAGATTTTCAGAGACCTCGATCACACGGTCGCCAATCGGCTCGCTTCCACCACCATCGATCACGACCATCATGCCGCCCTCAGGCTTGGTCTTTGGCACCTGGTCCACTTCGACCACGCGAATCCAGGGCTTATATGGGATCGAGGAAAAATACGCGGCCGCCGCTTTGGCATCTTCGTCGCTGACCGACTTGGCCAACTTCACCATGTTGGTTACGGAAAGCATCTCGGGATCTACGCCCTTGCGTAATCCGCTCTTGAAATCCGCCATCTGCTGAATGATGTAATCCGCGGGCAGGCCGGCAACACTCGCGTTCTCCGGACGCCCCTGGCCATTCGGCAAGTGGCAGTGGCCACAGGAATACACATCGGGTTTACGCCCGTGAGCAACCACCTCGGGCATCGGCGGGTGCGCATCCGGATACCAATCGGGAACGACGAAGATGTTGTTGATCTCCGCCCTGGTGTAGCTCGCTTTGCTGCCGGGGAGATGTTCCACCTCGGCACTGCCTGCCAGGGAAGAAAAATGATCTGGGTAAGCCCAGATCGGTAGGTTTTCCGGTTGCTGCGCTGTGGCGGCCGTGGCCGCCAGCAGGAGCGCAGCCACAGCAGCATATCCAGTTCTCATCGTTGAGGCAGAATAGCAACTATCTCAGCTCAACGCCACCGATCGTTGCGGGTCGCTGACTCCAGCTCCTGGCGGAGCTGTTGGTTTCTAGCAAGCAGTTCGGCAACCAGCCGCTGCAATCGGGCGTTCTCGCTCTCCAGTTCAGACGCCCGTAGGTTTGGCTCAACATATGCAGTCTTCATTCGGCCTCAAATCTTTTGCTCCTCCGGTTGGAAGTCCCGACGACCGAAACATCCACGCATGCCCCGGCTGAATTTTTCGCGTTCTTCGGGAGACATCTTCTCCCATCGTTCTCCTATGCGGCCTCGCCAACGCATGTTTCCTCTGCCGCGAAAGCCTCCGCCAAATAGAATCTTGCTCAGCAGCAGGAGGCCTACCGCCTGCCAGAATGTGATGGCACGCCATCCGATAATTGCAGGGATCAGCGAGTTCCACAGATGTTGCACAATGAAACCAAATAATGCAACGGCAGCGATTACAATTAAGATAATCCCCGGTATTTTGTAAAACCATTTCCTTCTCATACTTTGCCTCATTTCTTCATGAACTCTTCATAGATCGATTGCAGCCTGCGACGCAGATGCAGCACCGCATAGTGCTTGCGCGATAACAAGGTGTTGACGCTCACACCGGTTTCAGCGGACAACTCTTTGAAGCTCAAACCTTCCCACTCATGGGCGATGAAGACGGAGCGCTGGTCTTCCGGCATTTCCTCCAATGCTTCGTCAATCTCGTCGAGCAAAACACTCCGTGCATAGGCCGCTTCGGGTCCGCTATCCGGAGAGGGCAGCAGGTCTTCAAGAGACATAGGCACATCGTCCGCCTCGCCATATTCCGCGGCGGTGAGCGATTCCAGCTTCCTGCCGCGAAAGCGGTCGACGATGCGATTCTTGGCCACCCGGAACAACCAGGCACTGACCTGCTCAATTGGTTTGAGCATCCTATAGGCCTCAACCAGCTCGCAGAAAACCTCCTGCAGGATGTCTTCAGTAGCCTCCCGATCGAAGACATGCTTGCGGATGTAGTTGCGCAGACGCGATCCGTCTCGCTCCATCGCCTGGGCGATCCATTGGTCCTGCTCCGCGGTTGCCTGATCGACAGTGGGCATCGGGTTTCTAAGGTGAAGACGGAATGGAAGGGGAAATATTGTAAACCAACGCAAGAAGGGGCTTCGCCGCGTGGCGAAGCCCCTTCTTGCACTACAAAAGGCTAATTTCTAGACGTTAAACGAGGAGCCGCAGCCGCAAGTGCTCTTCACGGCGGGGTTATCGAACTTGAAGCCTGCCGCTTCCAGGGTCTCGACGTAATCGACTACGCAGCCATTCAGGTACATCAGCGAGGTGGCATCGACGAAGACCTTCAGGTCGTCGAACTTGAAGACCTTGTCCATCATGCCCGCCTGATTTTCAAACGACATGGAATACTGGAATCCGGAACAACCGCCGCCCACGACACCGATGCGAAGACCGGCCGGCAACGGATCCTGGGTCGCCATGATTTCATGGACCTTAGCCACCGCCTGCGGCGAAAGCGTCAGGGGCATGGATACGGGATTGAGGTTGGTTACTGGTTCAGCGACGCTTGACATTCTGATGATCTCCCTATGCAGCCTGCAGATACTAGTCTAGACCCGGATGCCGGTGACGACAAGCCGGAATTGCCTACCACAATAGATGCGTCCGCGGCGGCTGAGACTCAACCCTTAGTGGACTGTTACCTTGGGAGCGATCTCGTCGAACTGATGCTCGGTCAGCACCCCGGACTTCACCAGATCATGGGTGGAGGTGTAAGGCCGGTTTTGAATGATCTGTCTGGCTTTGACTACGGAGATTCCCGGTAATGAGGTCAGATTCGCCTCCGAGGCGTTATTCAGGTCGATCCGCGCGCTGTCCGCGGCCGTCTTAGTGTCCAAACCCTGCTTGACGCCGGAAGCGACGTCATTCACTGTCTGCTCAGCATTTGCGGCGGCGACCCGAGCTTGGGCCAGAGCCTCTTTCGAGGCCTGTTTGGCGTTTTCCGTCGCCTGGGCGGCCTGCTCCTGCAGGTGCTGGTCTGAGGGAGGCGGGTTATTGCAGCCAGCCAGAAAGGCTAATCCAACGATTGTTGATATTGCCAAAACGCGCTTTTGCCCTTGGACGGTCATTGGTCTTGCTCCTCAATTGCTTACAGTCTGAGAGGGTATCAAAGTGGGTCGAGTTGCCGGATATTTACCCGAAAATTGAGAAATTTCTGGGCAATGGACCCTTGTCAGGTCTATATTTTTTAGCCGTAAGCCCCTCCTACCCTCCGAGCCCACCAAATTCGGACCCGCTCGGTATCTGGGACTGCCGATGACGTATCGGGAGGCAAAAATGAACTTTATTCCGATGTTGTGGATCATCTGGGGAGTATTCGCGGCCATTCTCCTGAGTCTTCTGCTTTACCGGGGGACCATCACCCGTTATGAAGACGACCAGCTGTTTCTGGACGATATCTCTGAGCGTCAGCACAAGGAAAACGACGCGATCATTCGCAAGTTGGCCAAGATCCAACCCTTTTTGAGGGTTTTCACCGGGGTCACCAGCGTTTTGACCGCGGCGATCATTGGGATCTACGCTTGGGACGCTTTCAAGACCTTCTACATGTAGAACCTTGTCATCCCGACCCGGATTTCCAATCCGGGGGAGCGTAGCCGAGGGACGGCGAATCGTGCGTGTGATGCAGGCGGTGCGGGTGATGTTTACTGCACTTGCGCGAGCGTACCTTTGGCTGTGACTTCGATCTCCACCTGCTTCGAGACCTTGAGCAGGAACTTACTAGGGTTCTTCATTCCCCAAGCCACATAGGGAACCGTAAAGTGCGTGGTGGCCGTGGCCACGGCTGCGGAAACCTGCACCTTGAGCGGCAATTCCAGGGGATGATCTTCTCCGTGGATGTTGAATGTGCCCACCGCCACCAGATCCTGTGTTGCTTCTCCCGCTTCGAATGCCCCCTTGATCTGGCTCGGATGGAAAAAGATGGCTGGGTAGCGATTGCTTTCCAGCACCTCGTCCTGCATACGTTTGTCGCGGGTCGCGTTTCCACTTTCCCCAGTGGTTGCGTCGACCAGAATCTCGCCCTCGGCCACTCCCGTTGCGGGGTTGAAGAACAACTCGCCGCTCTTCAGTTTGAAGGTGCCGTGGGTTGTATGCAGGCCGCCGCTCAGGGTCCAATGGATCTCTGTCTGAGCCGGATCGAGTACTACTTTCAGGCCTTGATTCTTGGCGTGGTTTTGCGCACAGGCAAGATGAGCAATGAAAACAACGAAAGTTGCAATTATGCAGGGCGCCGCCGTGGCTCGTTTAAATCCCATACGCCTAGGCCGCCTTCCGGGCAGGTAGATCCCAAAACACAAAATCTCTTAGAGTACGCTCACCGAGATGCAAGGCCAGCAGATGGGCAAACAGCTGCGGCTGGGCCGAGAAGAAGGCCATGGCCCGCTCCCGCAACCACGGCCATGCATCCATGCTGAGCATGGCTCTGGACATGTGATGCGGCATTCGCAGAATAGCCGGATGACGGGCTTCATAAATGGCTAAGTCATCGACCGCGATGGCTTCGGCCAGCAGCCGAGCCTGGCGGAATGAGAGCGCGATGCCCTCCCCGGTGATGGCGTCGGCGGAACCCGAAGCGTCGCCCGTAAGCGCCACATTGCCGGCGGTCACACGGCGCAGCTTGCGGGTGGTGGTCAGCGCCCCGCGCATCTTGCTCGTTGGACTTGCCCCCTCGAGGTGCGCCCGCAGGGCCGGTAGACTGGCCAGGACCGCCTCCATTCTTGTGGCCGGTGAGCGGGCGACGGTGGCCACGCAAATTTCCTCCGGTCCGACGGGGGTAATGTAGGCTTGGCCCAGATCGCCCCAGTGCACTTCCACCATGCGGCTCCAGGGCTTGACGCGGTAATGACAGCGGGCGCCGAAGCGGCGGCTCAAGACGCTTCCCTGGCCCAGGCCGATCGACTGGCGGACGCGGGAAGATTGGCCATCGGCTCCGATGGCGTAGCGATAGACGCAGGGTTCGCCGTCCATGGTCCAGAGCTGGTTCTGGGTCCGGTCTGCGGATATCCGGCTGCCCCAGGCGAGTCTCACTCCCAGCTGCCGGCAGCGCGCCACCAGAAGAGAATGCAGTTGCAAGCGGCGAATCCCCACGCCGGTCCCGCGCTCGAAGCGGGCCGCCGCGTAGTGGCGCCCGGACAGAAAGGCTATGCCCTCGAAGGCCTCGCCATCTTGCGCAGTTAGCTGGATGCCGAGAGCGGCCAGATCCTTCTGTGCATCCGGCATAAGGCCCTCGCCACAGGCTTTGTCGATGGGCGTTCGACCCGCGTCGGCGACTAGAACATCCAGGCCTTTTTGCCTCAGGGCGATGGCGGCTGCGAGGCCGGCGGGACCGCCTCCGGCAATGAGGACATCACAACGGATCAATCGAGCTCTCCTGTCCTACCATTCCAGCAACAACATCTCTGAACAAAAGCCTGGCCCCATGGCGGCCAGGATGCTGTGCGCCCCAGGTTGAGGCCGGCGATGGGTCATCACCTCGTCCAGCACTACGAGCACCGAGGCCGAAGATAGGTTGCCCACGCGCTGCAACGCGTCCCATGAGAGCTGCAGTTCGCCATTTCTCAACTCCAGGGCATCGGCCACCGCCTCCAACACTTTGGGGCCGCCCGGATGCATGATCCAGGAGTCGATCTGGTCGCGCGTCATCCCATGCTGGGCCAGGAAGGCGTCCACATCCCGTCCCAGATTTTCCCTCACCACGGTGGGCACATCAGGGGAAAGCACCACCTGAAAGCCCTTTTCAGAGATCTTCCAGCCCATCACATCCTGGGTATCGGGATAGAAGGAACATGCCGACCCGAGAATTTTCGGCCCCTTGAGTTTTAGCTGGTCCCCGGCAACCAGGACCGCGACGGCGCCGTCCCCGAAGAGTCCGGTAGCGATCAGGTTAGCGACGGTAAAGTCGTCTCGCTGCCAGGTAAGGGAGCATAGCTCAACGGAGAGCAGCACCGCGACCTGGTCAGGGTAGGCGCGCACGTAGTCGGCAGCGCGAGCCAGACCTGCGGCCCCGGCCACGCAGCCCAAGCCGAAGATAGGGTTGCGTTTGATCTGGGGGTTAAGCCGCATCCGGTTGACCAAGCGGGCGTCGACCGAGGGACTGGAAACTCCAGTTACGGAGACGAAATAGAGGGCGCCGACTTGCTTTCGATCTACGCCTGCCTTGTTGAGCACGCAGTCGATTGCCTGTTCACCCAAGCGCTCGGCGGTTTCGATCCAAACGTTATTGCATTTGCCCCAGGTATCGAGGGGAGGGTACTCCTGCAAGGGGAGGGAGAAGTATCTGCCGGACACCCCTGTTCGGTAATGGAGCCTTTCCAGGACCGCTGCGTTTTCCAGGCCGTCTTCCCATTGGGTCTTTAGTGCCTCAACCACTTCCTCCTGCAGGAAGTAGTGCGGAGGAAAGGCGGTAGCCGTAGTGATTATCTTCATGCGCTCTGCAGAGTATACGTGGACGAAAAAGGTGCGCCTGTTGATCCGTGAGCGGTAGTTGGGTGGGTTAAATTCTGGTAGGCCGACAGGTAAAGGATTTCTGCGAATAAATTCCGAGCAAAAGCATACCTCAGGCCATGAAGGCCAATAGGTTTGAAGGATGGGTGTCCGGGCTAAAGAGTCTGCGTGAAAACGCGAAATAAACCCCAAATCAGAACCAGGCCCGTAGGGCCGGGAGCCAAACGTCAGCCCAGCCCGGATCCGGATTTCCTGTGGAGCTTGCTGGCGTTGGCGCACTTCATGCGGCTTTCCTTAACGAAAGCCGCGCACGCGGTCGTGTCCAGCGCAGCGTGCAGGAAATCCGGAGAAGGGCTGGGAGATCGATTCCAATTTAGTTTGAGCGCCAGAGGTGCGGCACTAGCGGCTCAGCTAGTGCCGCACCTCTGGCGCTCACCGATCCTTCGTATTCGATGTCCCAGCCCTTCCGGGCTGGGCTGACGTTTGGCTCCCGGCCCTACGGGCCTGATTCTTGATTTGGGGTTTATTTCGCGTTCTCACGCAGACTCTTTAACCCGGACTTACCCGACCGAGGGAGCGGGAAAGGACGCACTCATAGGATCGAGACAGGCTTGGTCTGGCTCTACGGCCCGAAGCAGTACAGCTTCAAAGGCGTGGCCTACTAACAGAAGCGTGGGGGCCAGCGAAGTGGGCAGCTCAGTCAGCCCACTCAATCGCGCAGCCGTGTACCCAGCCTGGGGACGGGATGCGTCGGTTACCGCCACGCATGGCATAGCCGCGGCAACACCGCTTCTTAATAAAGAAGCCGCCACTTGGGCGAGATCTTGTCCCGGCATGTAGATAGCGAGCGTCGCATCTGTCGGGCAGGCTGCCGGGCCAAAGGTCCGGCTCGGGTATAGTGCGCGCGGCATGGTGACCACTCAAAACGATCAACTTGGAGGAGACCCTGCGGTCGGTGAGCGAGGCTTCCAGAAAGGCCGCCGCCGAGGAGGCCGCGGTCACGCCGGGCACTACTTCGAAGGGCACTCCAGCCTCACGCAGGGCGTCTATCTCCTCCGCGGCGCGTCCGAAGATCATGGGGTCTCCGGACTTTAGCCGTACGACCGCCAACCCATTGCGTGCCGAAACGATCATCAGGTCATGGATGGCAGCCTGGGTGATCTTCTTCCGGCCGCAGCGCTTCCCTACACTGATGATCAACGCCTGCTTGCCGGCCAGCTTCAGGATCGATTGCGGCACCAGGTCGTCATGCAACACCACCCCGGCCTCGGACAGGAGTCGCGCGGCCTTGATGGTCAGCAAATCCGGGTCACCAGGCCCGGCGCCCACCAGGTAAACCTTGCCTGCTTCCGCTTTGCTCACTGCGGCACCTCAGGCTTCAATTCCGCGGCCGTAGCGGCGGCAAAGACCCGGGCAGGGCACCCCGGCGCCCGGCAAACCTCGCGATGGGCTAACTCATGTAACAGAGCTTTGCGTTCCGGCCCCGCGGGCATCGCCTGGAGAACTTCGCGGCGCAAGCTACCTAGAGCATCAAGCCACGTTCCCAGGTCCGCCGGGAGCTGGGCGTCGATTTCGCGCCGCAGGCGCTGCGCCAGCGCCGGACTCTGGCCTGCGGTCGAAATAGCAATCTGCAGGTCGCCCCGCTGTACGATCGAAGCGAAGAAGAAGTCGCACAGCGGCGGGTCGTCGGCGGTGTTGCACAAGATCGAGCGACGGGAAGCTTCTGCGAAGACGGCCTGATTCGCTCGGGCGTCGTCGGTGGCAGCAATGATGAGTTCGCAACCGGCGGCATCCTCGGGGTCAAAACGGCGAGACAGCCACTCGATCTCTCCCCTTGAGCTCAACTGCTGCACGCGGGCAACCGCGTGGGGAGCGATGACCCGAACGGAAGCCCCGCAGCGCATGAGGCTCTCCACCTTTTCAAGGCCAACCAGGCCCGCGCCCACCACCAGACATCGTTTTCCTTCCAGCTTCAGGAAAAGAGGAAAGAGACTGACGTTGTCACTCAAGATGTTTTCCCCCGACCGGGGCAGCGTCCCTGGGAACGGCCTCGAGCACCTCGCCGGCCAACTGCTCGCGTAACTGCTCATCACTGGTACGGGCGAAATATGCGCGCAGGTTTTCTCCTGGCCGCCTGACCTCCAGATACACCTGCAACAGGCGTTCCAGGGCATCCGGTACCTCGGTTGCCAGGCAGCGATATCCTACCGGGCGGGCGATCTGTTGATGCAGGCCGACAGAACCCCCTACGCAGAAGTAATAGGCATCTTCGAGTTTGCCCTGGTGCTTGATCTTTTTTCCTTCCATCCCAATGTCAGCGATCCAGTGCTGGCCGCAACTATTGGGGCAGCCGGTCACGTGCAGTTTGAGCTGCTGATCGAAGCCGGGCAAGCGCTCTTCGAGCTCATCGACGATCCAGCGGGTGAAGCCCTTGGTCTCGGTGATGGCCAGCTTGCAGAACTCGCTTCCCGTGCAGGCGATTGCTCCCCGCCAGAATGCGGAACCTTCGACCGGCAGTCCAAGGGCCTCCAATTCCCGGGCAAGCTCCTGCGCCTTGTCGGCGGGAACGTTGACTACCACCAGATTCTGCATGACCGTAGTGCGCAATTGGCCATTGCCATAGCGGCTCGCGAGGGCGGCGACGGCGCTCAGTTGCGCGGCTGTCATGCGACCGCGCAACACGGAGAGGCCGACGTAGCAGAGTCCCGGCTGCTTTTGGCGATGGATGCCAACATGATCGCGATAGATGTCATCCGGCACCTTTTCCTCGACTGCTGAATCGAGCTGGTATCCCAGCCGCCGATTCAGTTCAGCCAGAAAGGTCTCCGCGGTCCAACCTTCACGAAGAAAGAGATGTTTCATGCGCGCCCGGTCGCGGCTCTCGCGCAAACCCTGCTGATCGCGAAACAGCTCGGTGATCTTGCGCACTACGGCAGCTACCTGGTGTTGTTGCACAAAGGCATTCAGGCGCACTGCCAGATGCGGATCGGCGGAAAGGCCGCCGCCCACGCGCAGAGAAAATCCCACCTCCTGCCCGTTGCCGGCTGAGCGCACGGCAGGCGACAAGCCGATGTCATTGATCTCCGGGTAGGAACACCATACGGAACAGCCGGTGATCGAAACCTTGAATTTTCGCGGCAGGTTGTAAAGCTCTGAGTTGCCGTTCAGATCCCCGGCCGCAGCCAGGGCGAAAGGGGACGCATCCAGAATTTCGTCCGCATCCAAACCCGCCAGTGGACAGCCGGTTACATTGCGCACCACGTCCCCGCAGGCCCCGCGAGGGGAGAGCCCGGCAGCGTCCAACCGCTCAATGATCCCGGGAAGACTTTCAATCGTCAGCCAATGCAGTTGGATGGCCTGACGGACGGTGATGTCGACCAGGTCGCGACCGTGGTTCGCGGCGATGTCCGCGATCAACTCGAGCTGTTCCGCACTAGCGATGCCGTTCGGCAACGCGATACGCATCATGAAGTACTCGGTCGCTTTGCCTTCGCCACCCTTGCCGCCGAGCGCACCAGCCCCGTCGCCCTGGGTGTAGACGCCCCACCATTTGAAATACGCGGAGGCCCATTCCGGCAGCACGGATTCCCTACCGGCCACGGCGAAAGCACGGACTTCGGCAAATGCCTCCCAGGGGTTCTTTTCCCGCTTAAGCCGCTCCATGCGCTGGGCTTTTGTTTCCTTAACCTCGGCCATCGATAACCTTCCCTCGGAATGCGAGCAGAATAGAAAACTACGATCTAAAACGACAAAACCCGCGCGTCGCTGGTCGCCGACACCCGGGTTTCCGAAGATACTGATTCGAGAATGCTCTAGGACGGACCCGTGCGGCGGCGTGATAAGGTCACGCGACAACAAGCGCTACGGCGACAGCACGAAGACATACATTAACCGTAATCCCGCTGGGGACTCAAGTCAATACATCCCCCCCGTAGTATCGGGCGGGGACCCGGGGGCACCTGTCCCATTCCTTTGCATCGGATGCTGATGGGGGGAACCGCAGGTCCCTCCTCGGGAGCCCACGGCTTGCCGGGGCAGGCGAGACAGGTCGGCTACGCTCGGGATGACAAGGGGGAGGGTGGCGCTTCACCCTAGCATGGGTGGAGTCGGATGGACAGAGCCCAGGACAATGGCAGCAACCTGATTTTGTAGGTGAAGTTCTCCTCTGTGTTGCCATTGAGCGACCTTGGCGAGGCTTTCTATTCCTTCAATCGATTGCTGTACTTACCTGGTGCCGGACATCGGCGCCGCGAATCCAGAAGATCACATCCCGGGCGATGTTCGTGGCGTGGTCGGCAATGCGCTCCAGGGCGCGCGCGATGATGATGGCATTCAATGCCTGCAGGCTTATCTCCGACTGCTCTTCCATGACCTTCATGAGTTCACTTCGGGCGACGCGATTCATGAGGTCGATCTCATCATCCATGACCACAACCGCATCCGCTAGCTGGGCGTCGGCATCCAGTAACGCCTGGATGGCCGAGCGAATCATGCGCGAGGCATGTTCGCCCATCGATGCAATGTCGACCGGCAGCTCAACCGCAGGGTACTCCAGCAATTCCTGAGTTCGGATTGCGATGCTCATCGACTGGTCGCCGACACGCTCCAAATCGCCGTTGATCTTGATCACCGCCAGAATGAAGCGCAGGTCGATGGCCATCGGCTGTTCCTGGGCGAGCAACTCATAGGCCATCTCGTCCACCTCGCGCTGCGCGGCGTTTATGGCGGTCTCGTTCTCCCGCACATATTGGCATAGCCCGGCATCCCTCTGTAGATAGGCGTCGACCGACGAGGCCACCGCTTGCTGAGAGAGCGCAGCCATGGCCAATAATTTGTCTTTGAGCGCGGCAAGCTGCTGCTGAAAGTGGATGCGTGGCAAGGTAGCTCCCTTGAACAGAAATTGTGCACCATCGCTCGTGACAGTTTGAAGAATATAGGGGCTATTTATTGCGGGATCAATGGCGCCGGAGTGCCGCTTGGCCCCCTCCCTGTCTTTATGCCCGCGAGCGCAGCGGGACGTTCAGTGACCTTTCACCGGGTTGGGCAAAGCCGCCGCTCGGCTTGGTGCGTCGCCTCATAAATCTGGTCGAAAGAGTCCACCGCGTACAGAACCGGCTGCATTTCCGAAGTGGAGAACTCCTGGTTCAGAACCTGGTCCACATCGAAGTCTCGAATTTCCGGTCCACCCTCGATCACATAGTTCGATTCTCCCTGGGAGGAGATCAGCCCGCTTCCGTAGAGCCGGTAGCGTCCCTGCTGCCGAATCACGCCAAACTCGACCGTAAACCAGAACAGGCGACCCATTTTCTCCAGGGCATGCTTGTCGGTCAAGGCCGCGCATACCGCGCCATAATGCTGAAGAAAATCGGCAAAGACCGGATGTGCGTGCATGGGAACGTGGCCGAAGACATCATGGAAAATATCCGGTTCGGGGATGTACTCGAGCGATTCCCTGCTCCGCAGCCAGGTGGTGGTGGGGAACTGCCGGGCCGCAAGCATAGCAAAGAAGGCGTCTGGAGGCAGAAAGCCGCTCACAGGGGTAGCTCTCCAGCCACTCCGGGGCCTAAGCCGTTGATTCACCTCGGTCAGGTTGGGAATCAGGTCGGTTCGGAGGCCAATCTGCTGAAAACCTTCCAGGTATTCCTGGCAGGCGTGGGCTTCAATCTGGGGCATGCGGCGGCCTACCAATTCCGCCCAGGTGGCGTGTTGCTCAGCCGTGTAGGAAGTCCACTGTTGCTGGATCAGGTACGGCTCTGCTGCCCCTAGCGTTGCGGAACCGATAGCCATGATCTTTCCTCCCCCCTTGATATAAGACTCCTTCACGAGCATTTCATCTCCGCTGCGCATCCTATGAGTTGCGGCAGCCGATAACGAAGGTGTCTCAATAGTTATCCTACCTTCCGGGGCCTATCCAAGTACCTCCCCGAAGGTATATCTTTCTTCCCGGCTCTCATAAGGGCGACCCAAGGAGTAACTCAGGATTTATGACTACGCTTACGCACCAAGAGCAGCAAACGACCCCAGATATTCTGCAATTGAACGGCACTGATTACGTCGAGTTCTATGTCGGCAATGCACGCCAAGCCTCCTACTTCTATCGCATGGCCATGGGCTTTAGGTTGGTGGCCTACGCCGGTCCCGAGACGGGCCAGCGCGACCGTGCCTCTTACGTCTTGCAACAGGGCAAGATCCACTTTGTGCTCACCACCCCCTTGCGACCGGACAACGAGGTGGCTGAGCACATCCGCCTGCACGGCGACGGTGTTCGCGACATTGCGCTATGGGTAGATGACGCCCGGCTGGCATGGAAAGAGACGACCCGGCGCGGCGCGCGCAGCGTAGAGGAGCCGCACGAGATCAAGGACGAGCATGGAAGCGCAAAGATGGCGTCCATCGCTATTTACGGGGATACGATCCATACCTTTGTCGAGCGCAAGAATTACCATGGCCCGTTTCTGCCTGGATACGTCGGGAAAAGAGACCATCTGGCCCGCCACACCGGCCTGCTGCACGTTGACCACGTAGTGGGCAATGTGGGCTGGAATGAGATGAACCGCTGGGTAGACTTTTACTCGACCGTGATGGGCTTTTCTCTCTACCAGCACTTCGACGATAAGGACATCTCTACCGAGTACTCAGCGCTGATGTCGAAGGTAATGGCGAACGGCAATGGGCGGGTGAAATTTCCGCTGAATGAGCCTGCGGAGGGCCGCCGGAAATCGCAGATCGAGGAGTTCCTGGAATTTCACCATGGGCCGGGCGTGCAACATATCGCTCTTGCCACCAACGACATTTTGCACACCGTAGGCCGCATGCAGGAACAGGGCATAGAGTTTCTTCGCGTGCCGCACTCCTATTACACGCAGTTGCAAGCACGCGCCGGCCACATCGAGGAGCCTTTGGAGGAACTGGAG
The DNA here is from genome assembly GCA_963711525.1 of uncultured Acidobacteriaceae bacterium. Lineage (GTDB taxonomy): Bacteria > Acidobacteriota > Terriglobia > Terriglobales > Acidobacteriaceae > PALSA-350. Next base: position 114,051 of record CAVQEO010000018.1, read on the forward strand.
AAACTCGGCATCCTGGTAGACCGTGACGACGAAGGCTACATGCTGCAGATCTTCACCCGCCCGGTGGAGGATCGGCCGACCCTCTTTTTCGAGATCATTCAGCGGAAAGGGAGCCGCAGCTTCGGGAAGGGGAACTTCAAAGCTCTCTTCGAGGCCATTGAGCGCGAGCAGGCGGAACGCGGCAATCTTTAGCCACGGGTGTCCAAATCCAAGAGCGAAGCCATTCGTTAGAGGGAAGGGCGCATTTCACGTCCCTCCACGGCACGCCCCACGGCACGCCGGGACAGGCGGGACAGGCGGGATGACAAAGTTTAGGGTGGCGCTTCCCCTCAGCATAGGTGGAGATAGACGGACAGAGACACCGTGCATCTGTTCCCATACCTAGGTGCGTACGACCGACCGCTTGACCTAGAGAGACCACCTTAGGTCTAGCTATAACGTGGAGGAGAAATGTACTAGGATCGTGGTTGAGGTCCTATGCGAACTCTGCTGACAGCCGGACTGACGGGGTTGCTATTGATGGGATCTGGCGCCAAGCAGACGGACAAGCCCGACATCAAGTTGACCGCTTCCCTCGACATGGCTGCGCCGGAGCAGCAGCCGATCCTGGTGATTCACATAACGAATCAGTCGGGCCATCTGTTGCACATACCGGATCCACCCCTCCTATGCAAGAGCGCGCCAGGTGCGCTTTCGCTGGAGGTCAAGTACATCCCGGAGAATTCCAACCAACCGCAACCGGCCATCGATTGCGGCCTGGAGGTAGATGGGCGCGGGCTGGCCGACATTCGCGAACGGGCAACCCACTGGCTGACGCTGAAGGCAGGCCAGACCTATGAGGCGAGGCGGCCGCTAGCCATGGGCGTGGACACCAATGCACATGGGACCTACGATTTTCGTGTCGTTTATGACGGGCCCAGCGCCACCCCGGAAGATGACGAAAAGTTGAAGAGCGCCGGCATCGCGGCGCCCAGCGGACGATTTGAATCAGACAAGCTGACGTACAAGATCAACGCGCCGAAATCATAAACTCTAGTTCTCTAGCCGGAAAACGTCTGTCGGTTTGCGTGTTGCTTCGTAGCCGTAGAAGCCCGAAAAAGTCAGGCTTTAGAGCGTGAGACTGTTCCATGTCTGGGCGGCTTTGAGCTTTAGCCGACGGTGTTGATCAGGGTGCCAATGCCGGTGATGGTGATTTGAATCTCATCCTGGTGCTGCAGGGTGAATTCGTCGGGCGGAACAATGCCCGTCCCGGTCAGTAAGAAGCAGCCGTTGGGAAACCCGTTGTCGCGGTAAAGATATTCGAGCAGAGTGCTGAATTTGCGCTTCAATTCCGTGAGTGCCGTGGAACCGGAAAATACAGGTTTGCCGGCACGCAGGATCTGCATGTGAATTTCGGTCGCTGGCGGGATCGGTTCCCCGGCGATCAGGATTCCCGGCCCGAGGGCACAGCTTCGGTCATAGACCTTGGCTTGGGGCAGATACAACGGATTCTCTCCTTCAATGTCCCGCGAGCTCATGTCGTTGCCGATGGTGTAGCCCACGATCTTGCCGGCTGGACTAGCCAGCAGCGTCAGTTCGGGCTCGGGCACAGACCAGGTGGCGTCCTGCCGGATGGCGACTTTGCCGCGATGGCCGACTACGCGATTAGGAGTCGCTTTCATGAAAAGCTCGGGGCGTTCCGCGACGTATACACGCTCGTAGAAGTCGCCGCCGCCCGCGGTCTTTGCTTCTTCCATGCGGGCATTGCGGCTGCGATAGTAGGTGACCCCAGAGGCCCACACTTCCTGGCTCCCGATAGGGGGCAGTAGCAGCTTCTCGATGCCCGCGAACGAACCGGCGTCTAGCGGCTTTTGCCGCTCCAAAGTCCTGGTCAGATGGGCTTCGAGATCCTCGCGCATGATCAGTTGATCCCAGGATGTGTCCGCCGCGCCCGCATAGAACCGGGCTTGTTGCTCGACTATGTAGCCGCTGGCGGTGCGATAAAGCTTCATTTGTGGCTGCTCCTTAGTGACCTGGAAAGGGGTTGTGGGCGCGAAGCTCGGTGACGATTTCAGCGGCGGCGGCGCGCGCGCGGTCGCCCTGGTCGGGCGGAAAGGAGATTGCGCCCACGCGGGCGTGCCCTCCGCCTCCGTAGCGTTCACAAATTTGCGCCAGGTTGACCATCTCGTCCGGCCGCGCCTTGGTCCATGGATTGGACCCCACAGCAACTTTGGTGCGAAAGCTGGACTTGCTCAGGCCCACGCTGTAGGTCGCGCCGGGATGCAGGAAGTAGGGCACGAATTTGTTGTAACCCTCGAACGGCTGATCGGTAATGTCGAAGTAGAGCGTGCCATCGACCAGCTCGGTGCGCTTACCGATAATCTCCAGCGACTTGCGATGCCTTTCGAGCAGCGGCGGCAAGAGCTCGGCCACAAAAGGCTGCTCCAAAACTTCGCCCAAGCTCATGGTTGTGAGGAGTGGAATCAGTTTCGGGATGAAGGCCGGATCCTGGCTCGATTCGATCACCAGGGTGAGCTTCATGGCGGGCTCCGCCATTTCCACCGCGGCTTTGGGGCTTTCGTAGAGAGCGCCGTCCACGATGTCGGCCCAACGGATCAGTTCGGCCACCGGCGCAGGGTCAAAGCCGAAGCGGGTTTGCGCGATGTGGGCGATAAAGCTGGTGCAGGAGGTGTAATCGGGGTCGTAGAAATGGCGGGTATTGCCGCTCTTCTGTTCAAGCAGGAAATGCTGTTGATCCGCAGGGGTGAGAAAGGCGCTCAGGTGATGATCGAACCACCACGTAATACGCGGGGAAGCGCTGTACTTGAAGTCCACGATAGCGTTCTCGTCGCCGGTAAAATCGGACTCGTCAAAGAGCGCTCCGGCGCGATGCACCAGCCCGTGGTAATCGTAGTGCGCATCGGGGTGGATGCATTCGCGGTGAAAGCGCATGAAGAGCGAAGCGGAGCATGCTCCATCAAAGCACCGGTCGTGATAGAAAACGCGAACCTTCAAACAGTTATGTTCCTCTCTCGAAAACGAACGGGACTCTGGGCTAACGAATGACTAGGATTGCCGGGACCCGCCCACCTGTCAAGCTGGGACCGCAGAAAACCCTCGGGCGATGAGACAATGAGCGCAAGATGATGGGCAAGGTCGAGGTGGGCGCCGCTCGGCGGCGAAGGTTGCCGTTGACGGTAAGGATCGCGGCCGGCCTGGTGGTCAGCCTATTGATTGTGGCCGCCGTGGGGACGGCGGCGACCGTGGCATGGCTCAAGAAAGCCATGCGCGAACAGGCGCCCCAGCTCGACGGCCAACTGCAACTGCCGGGGCTCTCTGCACCGGTGCTGGTGCGGCGCGACGTGCATGGCGTTCCCCATATCCAGGCGGCGACCATGGATGACCTGCTCGAGGCGCAGGGTTTTGTGGTGGCGCAGGACCGCCTCTGGCAGATGGATATGGCCCGGCGTTTCGCCGCCGGCGAGCTGGCCGAACTGCTGGGTTCGAGCGTGGTGGAGCACGATAAGTTGCAGCGGGTGTTGCAGATCCGGCCGGCTGCGGAACACCTGACGGCGACCATGCCGCAGGACCAGAAGCGCCTTTTTGAAGCGTTTGCGCGAGGGGTCAACGCCTACATAGCCACCCATCAGGACAACCTGCCGGCCGAGTTCCGGCTGCTGGACTACAAGCCGCGGCCCTGGCATCCAGTCGATTCCTGGCTGGTGGCCCTGAACATGGTGGCGCGGCTGGATACCCTGTATCCGTGGAAACTGGAGCGGGCGAAGGTGGAGGCGAAACTGGCCCCGAACCTGGCCGCCGAGCTATACCCTACGACCACTTGGCGCGACCACCCGCCAACGCAGTCGATTCCCGATCTGACCGCGCCGCAGCAGAATGTTCCTGAGGTTCCCCTCGACGAGTCGCAAACAAGCCTCCAGGACCTCTTACGCCTGCGGGAAATTCTCAACCTGGGTGGGGATCCGTGCGACAGCTGCCGCCGCGGCTCCAACGAATGGGCCGTAAGCGGCGCCCATACGGCCAGCGGAAAGGCGATGCTTTCCAATGACATGCACCTGGAACATTCGATCCCCGACATCTGGCATGAGGAAGACCTGCAGGCGGGCAGCTTCCACGTGGCGGGGGTGACGACGCCCGGCATTCCCCTCATCATTGAGGGCCATAACGAACACATTTCCTGGGGTTACACCACGCTCAACGGGGATGTGCAGGACGTGTACGTGGAAAAGACGAATGGGCAGGGTGAGTACTGGGCGGGAAAGGGATGGCGCCAGCCGGAGCATGACCGGGAACATATCCACGTGCGTTTCGGCCAGGATGTGCTGCTCGATGTGGAGACCACCGATCACGGGCCGGTGATCACTCCCCTGCTGCCCCACGAGACGCGCATGCTTTCCCTCAAGTGGACCCTTTACACGACGCAATTGGGCGGTTTGCCGCTGGAGGCCGTGGACGCAGCCAGCAACTGGACGGAGTTCCGCCAGGCAATGAGCCAATGGTGGGGGCCTACGCAGAATATGGCTTACGCCGATGATCAAGGCCATATCGGCTATCAGGCGGTGGGGCTATTTCCCATGCGGCCGGCCGGCCTGAGCGGGGTGCCGATCGTGGAGACCGGAACCGCAGCCGACAGCGAGCACGAGTGGCAAGGATACATTCCCTTCGCTGCGCTGCCGAGCGTGCTGGATCCTGACAACGGTATTATCGCAACCGCCAACTCGCGCATTACCCCCGACGGATATCCCTATCCCCTTGCGCTTAACTGGGACGCCCCCTATCGCAACGAGCGCATTTGGAAGTGGCTCTCCAGTCACAGCAAGCTCACACCGGCGGATATGCTCACGCTGCAGATGGATACCTATTCCGAGGTGGACCGGGGGTTGGCCCAGCGCTTTGCCTATTCCATTGACCAGGTGACTGGGGCAGACGCGCAATTGCGACAGGCTGCCGACCTGATGCGCACCTGGGATGGCGTGATCACCAGGGATTCAGTGGCGGCGGAGATCGTGGATGCCACCAAGCAAGCGCTGTGGCCGCTGGTTTTGGAACCTAAATTGGGCTCTGACTGGCAGCTCTACGATTGGCAAAGTAAGAACTTCGTACAGGAAGAGATGGTGGAGAAGGCTCCCGCAGAATGGCTGCCGGCAAAATACAAGAGCTGGGATGACCTGATCGCTGCCGCGGTACTCCAGGGCATGGCCGACCATCATGCCCCGCCAAAGCTTCGCGACTGGACGTACGGCAGCCAGCATGTGATCGACGTGCGACACCCTCTATACGGGATGCTGCCCTTTTTCCGGAGCTGGACCAGCACCGGGCCACACCAGTTATGGGGAGACGAGACCACCCTCAACCACGTGCGTGGACTGCTGGGAGCAAGCCAGCGCCTCACGGTGGACTGGAGCAACGTAGACGGATCCACGGAAAACATCGTGATGGGCGAATCCGGCGATCCACTCAGCCCCTATTTCCTGGACCAGTTCCCGTCCTGGTATAGCGGCAAGACGTTTGCCATGCCCTTCACGGAAGCGGCCGTCGCCGCGTCGACCACGCACACTTTGCGACTGGTGCCTTGACGACTAACACCGCAAACCTTCCAGCCCTCCAGCGCAGGATGCCAGCACTTTTGATCGCCTGCACTGCCTTGCTTGCGACCGGAGTTCTGTTCGTGCGGGGCAATTCGTGCGGCCATGACTTCGACTTTCACTTGCTCTCCTGGATGGAGGTGGCGCGGGCCTGGCATGCGGGCCTTCTCTATCCGCACTGGGTGCAGGATGCGAACTATGGCGCGGGAGAGCCGCGGCTCATCTTTTATCCGCCGGCTTCCTGGCTTCTGGGCGCCCTGCTGGGGACTGTGACCTCCTGGCATGCGGCTCCGGTGCTCTTCGTGCTGCTGGCGCTGCTCGCCGCGGGAGGCGGCATGTACCTGCTGGCCCGGGAGTGGGCGCCTGGAGGCCCGGCAACGTTTGCTGCCTGTCTCTACGTCGCCAGCCCGTACGCGATGTTTGTTGCCTATGAGCGCTCGGCCTTTGGCGAGCTCCTGGCGGCCGCATGGCTTCCCTTGATGGTGTTGTTTGCGCTTCGAAGGAGCGGGTCCGTGGTGCCGCTCGGCCTGTCGGTGGCTGCCCTATGGCTCACCAATTCGCCCGCCGCGGTGGTGGGCAGTTATCTACTGGCGGTGCTCGCCCTGGCCGTGTGGCTGGTGGAGGGCAAGCCCTGGGCGGCTCTGCGCGCCGCTGGAGGAATGGCGGGCGGTCTGGGACTGGCCGCTTTCTACATCGTGCCGGCGGCGTTCGAGCAGCGGTGGGTGCAGATCGAGCGCGCGATTCAGCCCGGAATGCGGGTCGAAGATAGCTTTCTGTTCGCGCATACCGCCAACGCTTTTCATGACCAGGTATTGCACACGGCGTCATGGATCCTGGTGCTGGAATTTGCCGGTGCCTCGGTCGCGGCTTACCTGGCGTGGAAAAGGCAGGCGGGCGGGGCAATCAGGACTGTGAGAATTGTTCTGACCGCGCTGCTCCCGATCATTTTGTTACTGCAATTGCCGGCCAGCGAGGCGATCTGGAAGTACACGCCGCACATGAAGTTTCTGCAGTTTCCCTGGCGTTGGCTAATGGCGCTGAGCGTGGCCGGCTGCGCGCTCGCCGCCATGGCGGTGGTCCGCCACGCCGGGTGGCGCGTGCTGGTGGCCGGCACCATGATCGCCGCCATAGCCATCGGCGGCGGGCTGCTCTTCTTTCAGCCCTGCGACGATGAGGATGCGGTGGCCGCGCAGCTGGCCGGGTTTCGCCTGGGACAAGGTACCCAAGGGACGGATGAGTACACGCCGGTCGCAGTGGATAATGCTGCCGTCCAGCAGCACCTGCCCCTGGTGCGCGTGCTCCGGGCGGCGCAGGATGACACAGCGGACGACACTGCGACAGACAACCCCGAGTGGCGAGCCGGAGACCGGGGCAGCATAGCGGCACGGGTTGACGCCAGACGATGGAATGGGGAGCACTGGACAATAAGCCTCGTGACGTCGGAGACAGGCTATGCGGTGCTGCGCTTGATGGACTATCCGTCATGGCGAGTTACCGTCGATGGCCAGGCGGTGAGTCGCCGGCCGTTGCGGGAAGACGGATTAATGACTATCCCGGTGAAGGCGGGGAGTCATGTGATGGACGTGCAATGGACGGCGACCAGGGACGTCGTGGCCGGGCGCGCCGTCTCCGCCATCGCACTGCTGGCGCTCGCGCTGGTGGCTATGCGGGAGCGCAAAGGGCGTGGTGACCGTCGGGTATGATTACCAAAATGCAGCAAAGTGTGCGCGAGATTCTGGGCAGCGGTGCGGAGCTTATCGATCACGCTCTGGATCGGCTATTGCCCGGTCCGGATCAGGCGCCGGTCTCGATTCACCGCGCCATGCGGCACAGCGTTTTTGCCGGAGGGAAACGGCTGCGGCCGGTGCTGTGTATGGAAGCGGCAAGAATGATCGCGGCCTCCGATCAATTTCCCCAAGGAGTGGAGGAGTTGGGCGCGGCGATCGAAATGCTGCACACCTATTCTCTTATTCATGATGATTTGCCCGCCCTGGATAACGATGATCTGCGCCGCGGCAAGCCGACCTGCCACGTTGCCTTCGGCGAAGCGATCGCTATTCTTGCCGGGGATGCACTGCAGACGCAAGCCTACGAGGTGCTGGCCGGCATGCAGTGCCCGGCTCCACAAACGGTGGAGATTGTGCGCTCGATCGCGCAGGCGACGGGAACCGTCGAGGGCATGATCGGCGGCCAGGTCATGGACCTCGAAGCGGAAGAACATAAGCCAACCCCGGAGCTGGTGGAAGCCATCCATCGTGCTAAGACTGGTGCGCTGATTCGCGTGAGTCTGATCAGCGGGGGCCTTTACGCCGGCGGTTCCGTGGGCGAGATAGAACGGCTACGGGAGTTCGGACGCAAAGCAGGGCTGGCCTTTCAGATCATGGACGATGTGCTGGACGTAACCCAGGACTCGTCTCAACTGGGAAAGACTGCGGGCAAGGATGTGGCAAGTGAGAAGGCGACGTGGCCCGCCGTATACGGGGTAGCCCAGAGCATTAAGGATGCAGAGCGGTTGATCGAAGAGGCGTTCGCTCAGTTAACCGGGTATGGTGAGCGCGCCGATCGCCTCAAGGCGGTGGCGCGGTACTTGGTGGAGCGTAAGAACTGACTGCACGGAGAGAAGATGGCCCTCACCGAAGACGATGTCCTGACTGCCCTGAGAGATTGCTATGATCCCGAGATCCCGGTGAATATCGTGGACTTGGGGTTGATTTACACAGTCAAGCTGACGCCGGACGAAAACTCAAAGCGGGCTTTCCCCAGGCAGCGCGTGGAAGTAGATATGACTATGACCTCGCAGGGGTGCCCGGCCCACGTGATGATCATTGAACAGGTGCGGAACCGGCTGGCTGGCGTGCCGGAGATCAGCGAGACCCTGGTCAACCTGGTGTGGGAACCGGCGTGGACTCCGGACCGCATTAGCCAGAAGGCACGCGAGCAATTGGGGATTGGCTAAGGCTCTAGAGTCTGCGTGAGATCCATTTTACAAACTCAGTCCCGTAGGGACGACTGATAATAGCCCAGGACGAAGTCCTGGGCACGTTTCACAGCCGATCTAGCTAGTCCCGAAGGGACGGCTGATAATTTCCCAGGATGAAATCCTGGGTGCACTCCTTCTCCACGCAAATGCCTTGGTGTCAGATTCAAGAGCACCCAGGATTTCATCCTGGGAAATTATCAGCCGTCCCTAGCGGGACTGAGTTTTTTGTTGATCCTACCCAGGACTTCGTCCTGGGCTATTTTCAGTCGTCCCTACGGGACTGAGTTTGTAAATGAGGATCTCGAGCAGCCTGCTAGGCTTGGCGTACAGCTTTTTCGACTATGGCGCGGAGCTTATCGCCCTGCGCCGTAATCTCTCCCACGAACTTTTCGAAGCGGCCCAGGAGGTCGTGTCCGCTCTCGAGATGATCCGGGAGACTGTTCCAGACTTTCTTCACACCCTCAGGATCTTCGAGCAACGCGAAGACAGTGCCAGCAGCAGCAACGGCTAAGCCGGCCTTGCGCTTGCCCGAGGCCAGCAGAACCGCTCCCGTTACCAGAGAGCCGGCGGCCACTGTGCGCACCCAGTTCTTATCCCAGCCGTTGTCCACAAGCCGGGTTCCCTGCTGCTTCAAGCTGCCGGCCGCATCTTGAACGGTGGATGCCACTTGCTGCGGAATGTGTGTGATCCCCATAGGTGTCTCTCTTTCGCGTGAACTGCTTGCTTAAGATGCGGAGAAATGCCCTAATTCAGTTTCCCAATTGCGAAAAGGTCCTTGGCGCCGGTTGGAAAATTGCTTAATCGAGATCGAATTCACGCAGAGGGCGCCCCTCGTCGGGAGTCTCCTTCGCCTTGCGCAACGCTTCCTCAAATCGCTTATCGAACAATTGTTGTTTGTTCTTTTCAGCTTCTACCGACTGCCGAAAAATGTCTTCTTTGCGTTCATCCTGCGCGCGCATGGCCTTGGCGGCAGCTTCAAAATCTTCGAAGGTCCGCTTGCGCGGAGCCGGCGTGTGCGACAGGATCGCCCTGGTCTCAGGGTCGACTTTCAAGATCGCCCCGCAATCGGGACAGGTCACGTCAAACGGCTTGTCCGCTCTGGCCTTCATTGCTGCCAACATTCTAAAACATTTAACCGAGACTTGCCGTACGCCCGCTGGACCCTACAGCCAGATTGCCTTGTGACCGGGACACCGCTGCCCGGCTTGTTCCACCAGCAACTCCTGAAGGCCTTCGCCGTAGCGCGACAGGAACCATGCGGCGCCAAGAATCCGCTCTTGTGGGCGGCGATCGGGGAAAAGGTTGAGGGCGATCAGTCCGGCATCACGGCCAAGCGACTGATCCCGCTGGAGCTCGTAGTTTGCCGCCAACCGGCGCATGCGGTTCATCTGGTAGCGCATCTTGGAGCTGCTGACGTCTGCGGCCCGGCCCAGTCCTTGGTCGAGGGAGTGCAGATAAGTGGCCAGCGCGGAGAGCTCGGTGTCCAGAGCGCTTCCAGCCGCGGCGAGCTTGCGCTTGCCCACCGCCGAGATCGCCCGCGCGCCCAGCCGCTGAGCCAGCTCGAGCGGATCCTTTAGGGAGCTCTGAATGACATCGGGTAGCCCAACATCGTGGCGGGCGAGCAGACTACCGATCGCAGGCTCGATGAGCGTAGCCGAGAGACGAGGAAGAACCGGCGTCGTGCGCCCCAGGATGCGCTCATAAAGTACCTGCGACTGAGCGAAATAGGCTACTTCAGATGGGCCGCCTACGTAGGCGGAGGTGGGCAGGATGGAATCCTGAAAAACCGAACGCAGCAGAGCGTTGGGGCTGAGCCGCTCGGGTTCTGCATCCAGAATAGCCAGCAATTCTGAGGTGGAGTAAGCGTGTCTCGCTGCTTGCCACCCACCATCTGCCGTTCGCCGCAGCGGAGTCCGCGCCCCGGAGTCGCGATCGAACAGAAAGAGCAGGCTGGATAGCGGAGGAACCAAAACCTGGGAGTGATAGCCGGCAGCAGCCAGTTGCTGGTCGCGATCGGTGATTGCTACCCGCAGCTCATCCGCGCGCACGATCGCCTGGCGCAGGACATCGCTGCCCAAAGTATGGAAGGCGCGCGAAGCAGCATCCACCACCAATAGCCCCTGCGCGGCAAACGTGCGGGAGATGAATTGCGCAAACGCCCGGCCCAGAGTCTGGCCTTCTCGATAGTAGGCGGAGAGCTGATCGAGCACTGGCCCGGAGCCGAGGATTTCGGCCGCTTGGGCGAGCAGATCCTCAACGTTCTTTCCCAGGGTCACGCTGCCCGCCGCCACTCCTGGCGCATCTCCAGTAGCGAGACGCAGAGTCTTTAGCTGGTGGCGGTCGGGCAAGGTGACATGACTCGCTTCTGCCAGGTCATGATCTTCGGTCGCCAACCAGAAAATCGGCACGTGCGGGCTGCCGGAGGTGGAGGCCTCTTTTGCTTTCCGAATCGCAGTCGCCGCTTTGAGAATAGTAAAGAGCGGGCCGCCGAACAGCGTCACTTGCTGGCCGGTGACCACTGCGGCCCCGCCCTCCCGCAGCCGCGCGATGTTCTGAAATACCGCGTCCGAGGCGCCGAAACTGCGGTTCTGTTGCTCCAGCAAATCGCAAAGTGAGGCGCGATGAGGGGCGGGAAGAACCGGAGGGGCGGCCATCCACTGGGTGGAATACGCGCTGGCCGGGTAAAAGGGCGCGAGCGCTTCATGGCGCTCTGTGAAGTCCAGAAACAGCCGGCTAAGACCGGGTAGAAGAGCGATGGGATAACACTCGGTCTTCACCGCCATCTCCTCTTCCAACGCCATCGGATCGCTCCCTCTGCTCAAGTCTCTCACGACGCTACCCCGGATTTCCTGTACGTGGCCCCGCCCAGCGGCCGCGTATGCGGCTTTCTTTAACGGAAAGCCGCATGAAGTTCGTTGGTGTCACCAAGCTACCCAGGAAATCCGGGATGCCGAAAGTAGCCGGCGAAGCTCTTTCTTCCCCTGGGCGGGCAAAGCCTCAAGCGCGTAGAGCGCCAAAGAGCGATACACACGCGCCAACATAGGATGGGATTCCAGGGCCTGAAGATGCAGACGAATTGTATGCACATCCCCGCGGGCGATCGGTCCGCTAAAACTCTTCGCCGCCCCCCGCGCAAAGACGTTGTCCAGGGTCGCCCGCGCGATAGGCTCGATCAGCCGGCGAGCCTGGCGAGGGCTGAACCCGGCCAGCGCCGCTGCCTGCTGGGCGGCGACCAGGTGGCTAACCAGCAGCGGCGAAGACAGCATGCCTACCGCATGGTACAGCGCCTTGTTACCAGCCCCATTACCAGCTTTGATCAAAAAGGGACGGCCGCCGATGCGGCGCACGATGGCGTAAAGAATGCGACGGGCCGCAGCATCCGCCTCAACCCCAAACGGAACCCCTTGCAGCGGAACCGGAGTGCGGGTGGGAAAGCTCATCACCGGGTGAACCGAGGCAACGGAAGCGCCCACGTTAGCCGCTGCCTTCAGCACCCCGGAGCTGAGGGCGCCGCTGGAATGGACAACGATCTGCCCCTTGAGACCACGTGCGCCCACCCGCTGCACTAAACGGCGCGTGACCGGCGCAATGGTGGCATCAGGCACGCACAGCCAGAGAACGTCAGCGTTCAGATGGGCTCGATCGAGGGTGGCCGGAACAATGACCTCGTGCAGCGGAACTCCCGCCATACGGAGCGCGTGCGCCAGCGAACTACCCCAATTACCTGGTCCGATGATGGAGACGCTGCGCTGCAAAACTCCCTCGCCAGAGCGCCCCAGCGCACCGATGACAGGATGGTACTTTAAATTATCCAGCAGCGTTAAGGAGTGGCATGGCCAGGAAACAATCGTTGAGTAAGAGTGCACCTAAGAAGACCAGCAGCAAGCGCCCGGAAGTCGAAGTGATCTCATCCAAGTTGAGCTATGAAGGCCCGCTCTTCCGCGTATACACCGACGAAATCCTGGAGAATGGCCGGCGCGTGATGCGCGATGTGGTGCGCCACAATGGGTCGATCGTCGTCCTGGCGATCGACGACACGAAAAGCAAGCGGGACCCCTTGATCGTGATGGAGCGCCAGTATCGTCATGCCGCGAAAGAATATCTGCTCGAGGTTCCGGCGGGAAAAATGGAGGAGGGCGAGGATCCGCTGGCTGGAGCCAAGCGCGAGCTACTGGAAGAAACAGGGTTTCGGGCCGCGCGCTGGCGAAAAATGGTGCGCTACTTTGCCAGCCCCGGCTTTCTGGGTGAGTGGATGCAGGTGTTCATCGCCGAAGGCCTGACTGTGGGAGAAGCGCAGCCGGAGTACGACGAGCAGCTGGAGATAGAAATGATATCCCTCTCCAAGCTGCTCGCCATGATCGAAGAGGGTAAGGTTCACGACGGTAAAACGCTGATTTCAGTGATGCTCTATGATCGGCTGCGGCGGAGGGAGAAAAAAAAGGACAGAAAATAGGGGGCGCGCCTGGGAGCCCCGCGCGATCGACCGACGTTTGAGGAAAACCAATCGACCTCCTCATGCGTCTGTAAAGGAGAGCAATTTGGTTCTCACCATGCTCGATCCGCGTCAAGGAAGGTCGACAGGCTAGTGGCTCAACACAAAGGCAAAGTGAAGTGGTTCAATAACGCGAAGGGTTATGGCTTTATCGGCCGGGATGACGGACCTGACGTGTTTGTGCATTACAGCGCGATCCAACTCGATGGATACAAGAGCTTGAAAGAAGGGGACGAGGTGGAATTCGACATTGTTCAAGGACAAAAAGGTCCTCAGGCCGATTCCGTCACTCGAGTTCGAGAAGTAGCCTAACGCCTCACCTCAGAGAAAGCGCAGGCGCGTCTGCCTCGCTTAGCTGTGAAAAAAAAGCGTCTTGCTTTTTTGGGCGCACCTGTGTGCGCCGCCGTTGCCTGCGCCCGAAGGTCCACGTGCCCACAGGAAACGGTTTAGAGCAGAACCTGGATACGTGTACCCGGAGGGAAAAATCCAGTCTGACGATCCTTCTCCCCCGGATTTCCTGTGGAGCGGGTTGGCGTTGACGGGCTTCATGCGGTCCCGGCCAGCCGGGACCGCACACATGGTCGTGTCAGGCGCAGCGTACAGGAAATCCGGGTCGCTGGAGACAGCACTGCGGGTTCTGCTCTAATGTCCCCTGGGCAGCAATGCACACGGGGATGGTATGGACAACAAATCCATTGCGCAATTACTCGCCGAAACGGCTGACCTGCTGGAGATTGCTGCCGGAGACCCCTTCCGTATCCGCTCCTACCGGCGGGCCGCCGAAGCGGTAGAGAACAGCACCGAACAACTCAGCTCATTCGTCGATGAGCCTGCGCGGCTGCTTGCCATTCAAGGCATCGGCAAGGGCATGGCGACGAATATCCAGGAAATCGAAACCCGCGGAAGCCTGAAGCTGCGCGACGAGCTGCTGACCACGTATCGGCCTACCATGCTGGAATTGCTGAAGCTGCCAGGCATGGGACCGAAAACGGTGGCCCTGCTTTGGGAAGCACTGCAGGTAAGCGACATCGAACAGCTGCAAGCCGCGATCGACGCCGGCAAGCTGGCAACGCTGCCCCGCTTTGGACAAAAGCTGATCGACAAGTTGTCGCGCGGGATCAGGGAATATCGCAAGAACAGCGGCCGCTTTCTGCTCGACGATGCTGAAGCCGCGGCGGAGCGAGTGACCCTTTACCTGGAACAGTTTCCAGGGGTCGAACAGGTCATGCCGGCGGGGTCTCTGCGGCGGGGACGCGAGACCGTAGGCGATCTGGACCTGCTGGTGACTGGTCCCGCTTGTAACGAAGAGACCGTTGCCGCCGCAGTGGAGTACACGGCAGCCTATCCCCCAATTGCCGAGCTGCTGGCCAAGGGGCAGAACAAAGTGAGCTTCCGTTTGCGCAGCGGACTGCAAGTCGATGTGCGCCTTTTGCCGAAGGCGTCCTACGGGGCGGCACTGCAATACTTCACCGGTTCGAAAATGCACAATGTTTCGCTGCGCCAGCGCGCGCTGAAGCGTGGATACACCTTGAGCGAGTATGCGCTGGCACGTTTGGACGATGGCGCCGTGGTGGCCGCCGCAACCGAAGAGGAGATCTACGGGGCGCTGGGCCTGGACTGGATTCCGCCCGAGCTGCGCGAAAACCAGGGCGAGATCGAAGCAGCGGCCGAGCATCGCCTGCCGCAGCTGATCGAAACCAGTGACCTGCGCGGCGATGTGCATATGCATACCCAGGCCACGGACGGACGAAACACCATCCTCGAGATGGCCGAAGCAGGCATCGCGCGCGGCTACCAGTACATTGCGATCACAGACCACTCGAAGAATCTGGCTATGGTAAACGGGCTGGATGATGAGCGCGCGCTCGAACACCTGAAACAGATTCGCGAAGTGGATGCGCGCATGGAGGGCCGCATCCGGGTGCTGACCGGGATCGAAGTGGACATACTGGGCGACGGAGAAATCGATCTCTCAGCCGACGTGCTGGCCCAGATGGACGTGGTGATTGCCAGCGTTCACTCTCTCTTTCAGCAGCCGAAAGAGCAGATGACGGAGCGCCTGCTCAAAGCACTGGAGAATCCATACATCAGAATTCTTGGCCATCTGACGGGGCGCTTATTGCTGCGCAGGGACAGTTACGAAATGGATTTAACAACAGTTCTCAAGCAGGCGGCAAAGCTCGGCGTCGCGGTCGAGCATAACGCGTATCCCGACCGGCTTGACCTGTGCGACATCGACTTGCGCCGGGCCCGGGAACTAGGCTGCAACATCGTGATCAATACCGACTCCCACCACATCAGCCATCTGGATGCGATGCAGTATGGGATCCGGCAGTTGCGACGAGCGTGGCTAACGAAAGCGGATGTCCTGAATACGCGGCCGGTGGAGAATTTTCTGGCTGCGCTGCGTCCTCGCGGTAAAGTCGTTCTTGGGTAGGTCCGGGCTTGCTAACGAAGGCTGGGTGCCCCATTCAAGCCCGTTTTTTGGGCTTGAGTGGGATACGATCGATGTTAACCAGTAAGTCCATCGGTGGAATCGAGAGTCAGAGGGAACAAATCGTGGTATCCCACTCAAGCCAAAACCGGGCTTGAATGGGGCACCCAGCCTTCGTTAGCGGCTCAGTCTTCTCCAACTAAAAGACGCGCTCCTCCAGAACAGAGCGAAGATATTTGCCGTAGCCACTTTTTGCTACCCGGGTGATCAGCTTTTCCAGTCGTGCGGCGTCGATCCAGCCTAAGCGATAGGCAATCTCTTCTGGACAAGCAACCTTCAGTCCCTGCCGCTTCTCGATAGTCTCGATGAAAATAGCGGCTTCGATCAGTGAGTCATGGGTTCCAGTGTCAAGCCACGCGAAGCCCCGCCCCAGGACCTGGGTACGCAGCTTGCCTCTCTCCAAATACCAGCGATTGACATCGGTAATTTCCAGTTCGCCTCGCGCCGAAGGCGCGATCTGGCGGGCTATCTGGGACGCCTGCCCGTCAAAAAAATACAGGCCTGTAACCGCGTAGCGGGATTTCGGCTTCTCTGGTTTCTCTTCGATGGATAACGCACGGCCTGTGGTGTCAAACTCCACCACTCCGTAACGCTCCGGATCGGAGACTGGATAGGCGAAGACCACAGCACCATCCTGAACCTCCGCCGCCGCCTGAAGACTATGGGCAAAGTCGTGCCCGTAAAAAATATTGTCCCCAAGAATGAGAGCGCACGGCGCGCCGCCAATAAATTTTTCGCCAATGATCAGCGCCTGGGCCAGGCCATCCGGAGTTGGCTGTACGGCATATTGAAACGACATGCCCCATTGCTCACCAGAGCCCAGAAGCCGCTCGAAGAGCGCCGTATCGGCCGGCGTTGAGATGATCAGAACTTCGCGAATGCCGGCCAGCATCAGCACCGACAGCGGGTAGTAGATCATCGGCTTGTCGTATACGGGAAGCAATTGCTTGGAGACAACGTGGGTGACGGGATAGAGGCGGGTCCCGGAACCGCCGGCGAGTATGATGCCCTTCATCGCCTGGCGCCTCCACGATGGGCGTAATTCTGATCGATCCATTGCCGGTAGGCGCCGCTGGTCACCTGCTCTACCCAGTCCTGATGGGCAAGATACCACTGCACCGTGCGCCGCAGGCCGGTAGCGAAGGTCTCGGCAGGACGCCAACCAAGTTTCTGTTCGATCTTCGTCGCATTGATGGCGTAGCGCCGGTCGTGACCCGGCCGGTCGGTCACGAAGCTGATCAAGTCGCGGTGGGGCAGATGGGGCGAGTCGG
Organism: uncultured Acidobacteriaceae bacterium; assembly: GCA_963711525.1. Lineage (GTDB taxonomy): Bacteria > Acidobacteriota > Terriglobia > Terriglobales > Acidobacteriaceae > PALSA-350. Next base: position 130,870 of record CAVQEO010000018.1, read on the forward strand.
GCAGCATCTCGTCAAGGAGGCTGCAGAGCAGCTCCACCGTATCGAGGTTGGCCTGCTCATTACGGCCGCCAATGTTGTAAGTTTCGCCGATCTCGCCGTGTTCGAGCACAGCTCGCAGAGCGGAGCAATGATCGCCCACGTACAGCCAATCGCGCACCTGGCGGCCATCACCGTAGACCGGCAGCGGTTTGCCGGCGACGGCATTGTTGATCATCAAGGGCAGAAGCTTCTCCGGGAACTGATAAGGACCGTAGTTGTTCGAGCAATTGGTGGTCACTGCAGGCAACCCATAGCTATGAACGTAGGCGCGCACCAGGTGGTCTGAGCCTGCCTTGGAGGCGGCATAGGGACTGTTGGGGGCGTAGGCGGTAGTCTCCTCGAAGGCCGGATCCTGAGGATGAAGCGTGCCGTACACCTCGTCCGTCGAGACGTGCAGAAACCGAAACTTCTGGCGATCCTCTGGAGCGGACTTCGCCACATAGGCCCGGGCGGCCTCGAGCAGCCGGAAGGTGCCGTCGATGTTGGTGCGGACGAAGGCCTCTGGGCCGGCAAGAGAACGGTCCACATGGCTCTCGGCCGCGAAATGCAGGATGGCGCGCGGCTGATACCGGTCGAGCAAACGGTCGAGCAAGGGCGCGTCGCAGATGTCCCCCTGCTCGAAATGGTAGGCGGGATTCTGGTCAACCGAGGTGAGGTTCTGCAGGTTGCCCGCATACGTGAGCTTGTCGAGGTTGACGACGGGCGTGCCCACCAAGCCGAGCCAATCCAGAATAAAGTTTGACCCAATAAACCCGGCTCCGCCGGTGACGAGAATGGGCGACAAATCGTTTAGCATCAGTTACCTCTAGAGCATTCACCCTCTCTGGACTGTATGGACGAGTAAAGTGCAGGAAAAAGCCGCATGGGCAGCCGTTCCCTTGTTTACACCAGAAGTGAAAATGCTGTGGCGAACCGGGATGTCCGGCTGCGGTTCCCCTGGATTGTAATGGAGCCCGGAACAGTAGCCTAATTGGAGCGGGTTGGCAGGCTGGCTCGAAAGTAGTCGAGGGACAGCTCGAGACCCTGGCGCAGGGCGACCTTTGGCTCCCAACCGAGAATGGTTTTTGCCTTGGTAATGTCGGGGCAGCGCTGCATCGGATCGTCGACCGGCAAAGGCTCGTAGCGAGTCTTGCTGCGCGAGCCGGTGACGGCCAGAATCTCGCGCGCGCAATCCTTGATGGTCCACTCCACCGGGTTACCGATGTTCACCGGAAGATGCTCGCTGGAACGCGAGAGAAGAAGGATGCCGGCGATCAGATCGGAGACGTAGCAGAAGCTTCTCGTCTGGCTGCCATCTCCATAAATGGTGAGATCCTCATCGAGCAGCGCCTGGATCATCAGATTGGAGATGACACGCCCGTCAGTGGGCTGCAGGCGCGGGCCATAGGTGTTGAAGATGCGCACCATGTGGGTGTTGACGCCATAGTAACGGTGGTAGGCCATGATAAGGGCCTCGGAAAATCGCTTGGCCTCGTCGTACACCGAACGCGGTCCGATGGGGTTGACACGGCCCCAGTAGCTTTCTGTCTGCGGGTGAACCTCGGGGTCGCCGTAGCATTCGGAGGTAGAGGCGTGCAGGAAACCGGCTTGATATTTGCGCGCCACATCCAGGGCATTCCTGGTCCCCTGGGAGCCGACATTCAGCGTCTCCGGACCGAGCCGCGCGTAATCGGCAGGGCTGGCGGGCGAGGCGAAATTGAAGAGATAGTCGACCGGTCCAAGGTCGAATGGCTGGCAGATGTCCTGCTCTACCAGGGTGAATCGGGGCTCGCGGCTGAGCCCGGCCAGATTGGCGGACCGTCCGGTGGAAAAGTTATCCACACCCACGACATGATTGCCCTCAGCAATCAGTGCATCGCACAGATGAGAGCCGAGGAAGCCGGCGGCGCCGGTGACCAGGACACGTTGAGTCGTCAATATACGGTTCCCCTCGTCTTAAAATTACCCGGATTCAAGCGTTATCTAAGGCCAGCGTTTGGTCGACGCAGATTCAACCGAGGTGTGCTGCGATGGCCTGCCTACGCTGAGATACGTGAAGCCGAGATCCTGCATGACCCAGGGATCGTAGAGATTGCGCCCGTCGATGATGATGGGGTAGCGCAGCGTGTAGCGCAGGCGCTGGAGGTCCAGGCGGCTGAATTCGGCCCAGTCAGTGAGGATCAATAAGGCATCGGCGTTGTCGGCCGCGGCGTATGGATCGTCGGTATATTGCAGGTTTGCGTGAGGCGGCATTTCCAGCTTGGCGCGTTCGATGGCAGCCGGATCATGAGCGCAGATCGAGGCCCCCGCATCGAGCAACATGCGGATGATTTCCAGAGCAGGAGATTCACGGATATCGTCCGTTCCCCCCTTAAAGGCCAGGCCGAGCACACCGAGACGCTTTTTGCGCAGGGTCCATAGGGCGGAGCGAATCTTCTGAAAGAAGCGCTCTTTCTGCAGCTCGTTGATCTTTTCCACTTCCTCCAGCAGGCCAAAGTCGATACCCAGCTGCTGCGCCACATAGCGAAAGGCGGCGACATCCTTAGGGAAACATGAGCCTCCGTAGCCGATTCCGGCGCTCAGGAAGCGCTTGCCGATACGCTTATCCAGGCCCATCCCACGGGCCACGTGCTCCACATCCGCATCCACCGCCTCGCAGAGGTTGGCGACCACATTGATAAAAGATATTTTCATGGCCAGAAAGGCATTCGAGGCGTGCTTGATGATCTCCGCAGCCTTGGTCGAGGTCTGCAAAATCGGCGGCAGATCGGCGGCGCTCCGGTGTCCCGGAACCGCGTCCGAACGATCGTAGTAGCTGCCTGCGGTGAGCGGCTCGTAGATGGCGGCCAGCAGTCGCGCCGCATCTTCACTGTCGGCGCCGAGAACAATCCTGTCCGGGTGGAGAAAATCCTTCACCGCGGTGCCTTCACGGAGGAATTCGGGATTCGAAGTCACGTCGAAGAGCGAGCGCGAGACACCATTGCGTTCGATGGTGCGTCGAATCCAGTCGTTGGTGTACACAGGCACTGTACTTTTCTCGACAATGACCTTATAGGAGTGGATCGAACGGGCGATTTCGCTGGCCACAGCGTCTACATAGGACAGATCTGCGTTGCCGGTCTCGCTTTGCGGCGTACCGACGGCGATGAAGATGACCTGGGACTCCTGGGTGGCATGGCTAAGGTCGGTGGTGAACTGAACTTGTCCGCTGGCACGGTGTCTGCTCAGCAGCTCGGGGAGAAACTCCTCATGAATAGGCACCACACCCTGGTTAAGCTTATTCACCTTGTCTTCGTCGTTGTCGACGCATAATACCCGGTGGCCGATCTCGGCGAAGCAAGCGGCCGCCACCAAACCAACGTATCCCGACCCAACTACCGTAATTGCAATGGATTCGCTCATCTTGTTTTCTGGATCCGCCTTAGGCATCAAATGAGTTGATGTAACTACTATCTTTGGGGGAAAGCCATACTCAAATCGTGCAAGATTGACACGAAAATAGGACAGACGCCGTCCTGGGGCCGCTGCTCTTTGCGCTTTCCTACATCATAAAAGAAATGCGTTAAGCTGTCGCCCGGACACTGTCTGTGTTCTTGGTGGGGGAGCCGGAGGCCCGTGCCTCATTCTTTACTTCTTCCTCATGATATTCCATCTCGGTATTAATGGACCAGACGTTATCTTTGCCCTCGATGCCGGCAATAATGTTATCGACCGCGGTCATGGCGGTCAGCATGGAGTGGTCCTGATTGTTGTACTTGTGCATCCCGTTGCGGCCTACAAGGTATAAATTCGGGAACCGGTCCAAATATTCCCGAATAATGTGAAATCGGTCGTAGGTGCCAAAATAGGCGGGATAGGTCTTAGGGACACGCACCACATGTGCGTCGGTTACATCGCCGGCCCGCAGAATCCCGATCTTTTCCACTTCCGCAATGGCGAATTTCTTCAGATCCTCGTCCGCCATCTTCCACAAGGCGTCGGTCTGGTAGCAAAAATATTCGAGTCCAATCCAGGTCTTGGAGGGGTCGGCGACCATATAAGGACTCCAGTTGTTGAAGATCTGCAGCCGCCCTACCAGTACATCCGGCTCCTGGATATAGATCCAGTTGTCCTTGAGCGGCCCTCCGTCCGCCTCGCGGACTGTCAATCCATTGACCAGGAGACCCACGGTAATGAAGTCGCGATATTGCAAGCCATCGCTCACTTCGCGGACCTCTCCGGGAATCGGGGTATCCATGGCATCGATCAGTTCACGCACGGGCATGGTGGAGAAAACATAGTCTGCCGGGAAACGGCGTCGCTCCCCGCTATCGCTGACCGCCTCGACCGCGGTGATCCTGTCACCCTGGACGAACAGCCGGGTGGCGCGCCAACCGAGAAGAATCTCTCCCCCCCGGTTGCGAATCTGGTCGGCAGCGTGCTCCCAGAGCTGGCCCGGACCATATTTTGGATAGAGGAATTTTTCAATCAGCGAGGTCTCGGTTCCCTTTTGCTGGATCTCCTCGTCCCTGGAGGAAGAAAAGGCCTTCTTAAGAAAATGCAGAACTGCGGTGGTGAGCGATAGCCCCTTGATGCGCTGTGCTCCCCACTCGGCGCTGATCGCCTCGCAGGGGACGCCCCAGACTTTCTCGGTGTAGGACTTGAAAAATGTCAGGTACAGCTGGCGGCCGAAGCGGTTGATCAGGAAATCCTCGAGCGACTTTTCCACCTTGCGCGGAAAGAGCCTGGCCCGCAGGTAGCTGCAGCCGATTTTCACGGTGCGGATCAAACCCAGTTTGCGCAGCGTGTCCCCAGTCAGCTTGATGGGGTAGTCGAAGAATCTGCGCAGGAAGTAGATGCGGCTTTTGCGCGGGCGGACCAGCATCACCAGGTCTGTGGTCTCGGGCGAAAGCCCCGGGCCGCTGGTCTTGAGGGTTCGCTGCTTATTCTGGTGACGCAACGCATGCTGCGTATCCGCACTCGCCTCGGGCGGCATCAACTCCATCCACCAGTTCATCACGCGGTCGGACTTGGAAAAAAAGCGATGGCCCCCGATGTCGATGCGGTTCCCGTTGTGCCTGATGGTGCGCGAGATGCCACCGATCTCATGGCTGGCCTCGAGCACGATGGGATGCACATCGGAGCGGCGAAGAAACTCCAGAGCAGCCGTGAGCCCCGCAGGGCCGGCGCCAATGAGTAGGGCAGTTTTAGGCATGAGCACTCCAGATGCTTGCGATCAAGGACCACTGAACCACGAGGTTAAGCATCTTCACTTCTACTCTGCGCAGGCAAGGGAAGCGAGTGCGCCGTTGCCTGAGGAAAAGCCGCTCGGGCAATCGCTCCCCGGCAAACACCAGAAGTGAAAACGCTTCAGAGTATTTCTCCGGCGGGTGGCAAGCGACACCACGGTAACGGGAGAGATGCTCGATGATGCGGCGCGTTGGCCTGAGAGCAATCTGCACGGGTTCAAGTTCCACTGCGCACGCTTAACTGTGGTGAGATTTCAGAACGTATCGAGTGCTCTCCCTGCTATTACCATTAATGGTTCCGGCTCATCCCGCACCAAGCATAAATGAACCTGTCACTGCTTCCCAAGGCCTAACCGTGTAAAGCCTACCACGATGAGTCCCTGTTTGCGTTCGTCGCTAATTGATGCGGTACCTCGTGCGCTAATTGTTTTCGCTGTTCTGTTCTGCCACAGCACCGTTTCTTTTCTAGACAGTCGAGTAGCTTTTGATTACCCTAAACCTGCATCAGGAGAAGTGCTGTTGCAAATTAGCGCATGTTGCACCGGCGCGCCAAAGGCCTGTTGCGAGGCTTGACTCTTTCAGCTTCAAGAGTGGGTTTCTCTAATACAGTTCTCGATTGGATGCAACCGTGAGCCGCCCTTTTTGGGCATCAGTATGTGTAATAGCGCTGCAACTATTGTTGGATTTGTAACCAGCGAGGTTACTTGGTAGAAACGAGTGGATGCAGCGCATGCTCTATTTGTGTCTGTACTCTGCATGACGAGATGAAGCCTGAACCAGGGAGTACAACGCGTCATCTCGGCCCTGGACTTCTGGATATCTCCAGACACCGAAGGTATCAACTTTTGATTTCACGGGCGGCTAACATGCGACTTCTTTCTAGAGCACTAGCGTTCGCAGTTCTCGTGGCGGGAGCCATACTGCCGGATGCATCTCAGGCCCAGGTGGTACCCGCTATCAAGGGCGGCGGAAGTCAAATCAACGTCTACGGGCTATACACCCTGGTGAAAACCGACTTCAACTCCACGCTCGACTACCCGCCGGGCGCGACGCCTCCCAGCAACTCCAACGATGCCAACGGCTGGAATCAAGGCTTTGCCGGAGGCGCTGATTTCCGTCTGGGGCGGTTCGTGTTCGGTCAACCGGCAGTGGGGGCGCGCTTCACCTATAGTACGGGGACATTCGGGAAACAAAGGACCGTTGTCTTCGGCCCGGAACTTCACTACATTTACCGCCGTTTTCGTCCTTATGGCGACTTCCTGATCGGCCCAGGGAACATTACCTATCACAGTGGTCAAACGGACAATAGTATTGTTTACGAGTTCGGCGGTGGCGTGGACTACCACAAGAATCGAACGCTGAATTTTCGTATGGTTGACTTCCAGTATCAGCTTTGGGACCTGGGAAACCACTATTACCCTCCGGGATTTTTGCCCGGAGCGCCCGGCGTTTATATCGACACCAAGCTCAAGCCTTATACTCTCAGCTTTGGTGTAGTTATCCGGGTAAAGTGATCCCTCCGCTTCGGTCCCATGGCAAGCTCCGCGGCAGGCCGGGACAGGCGGGGCAGGCGGGATGACAATCGCCCTACCGGGTCCCGCGGCACGCCGGGATCGTTTACCTGCGCTACCCCGTCTCACGACACGCCGGAGCATTTCCGCGTAACTTAATGGAGAGAAATCTCCGGTTTTCCAAACGACTCCGTTCTGATCGTGAAGCGACGATGTATCGAGCAGCCCAATCCGCCGACCCTTACCTCAGGCCGTCCTTCCCCTTATCGAACCGCATGCGCAGGTGGACGTGGTCCATATGCTGGACTCTCTTGTTTCGGCCCTCTCCGCGTCCCTTTCATGCCTGGCGCGCTTTTCTCCTGCGCCGCTTCGGAGCCACGCTTGGCCCCCATTGTCATTTCTATCCAAGGTCTCGCATATGGGCCCCGTGGAATCTCTTGTGTGCGGACGGGGTTTCATTAGGCGACGAGGCGGAGATCTATAACCCTTCGCCGGTAACGCTGGGATCGCACGCTATCGTTTCTCAACAGGCTTACATTTGCGGGGCCACGCACGACTACAACGACCCATCGTTCCCGCTTATTTCCTTTCCTATGAGCCTCGGCGCCTACTCGTGGGTATGTGCCCGTGCTTCTGTCTCTCCAGGAGTGAACGTGGGCGAGGGTGCGGTGCTTGGCTTGGGTTCGGTAGCCACGCGTGATCTGGAGCCGTGGACGGTTTACGCCGGAGTTCCAGCACAACGGGTGAAGCAGAGAGTGGGACGCGAGCCAGTCACGCCAGCCACGTAATGAGTTGAACTCCACGGCAAAAGAGCAGCAATGCTTTCGTGCATTTCTCCTGTTACTGTGATGGTTAGGATGGATGAGACGCGTTCGTCCTTCACCGGCCAAGTCAATGCCTACTGGAGAAATGCTTTTAGCGATGCAGTTTTTTTCGAAACCCGTCCGCTGGGAAGTGCTCAGAGTGTTGACCGCCATCGGAATCCTGCAGCTCACCCTGTGCGCAGCGGTGGCCCAAGGACAAGCTCCCGATAGCGGAGGGATGTCTCCGCAAAGCAACGAGCCTGTTCAAATCACGCCCGCACCCAGTAATCCCTCCTCGAATTCGGCCCCCCTGGAACCGATCTTTCCCCAATCGAATCTGCCCGCCGGGGCGCCGACTGCCCGCTCATCGAGGTACGCAACCCCCACCGGCCCATCATTGGGAGCGGGGCTGGGCTTTGGACCGATCCGCTCCGGAGATATTGTCGAGGTGCAGATATTCGATGCCCCGGAGTATTCGGTAAACATGCCGGTCTCGCCCGCGGGTGAGATCGCGATTCCCTACGCCGGCCTTTTTCACATCGAAGGCATGACCTCGATTGAGGCGGCACACGCCATCGCACGGCTTTTTGTGCAAGATCAGATCCTGCGCGATCCGCGCGTGATTGTCACTACGCAGCAATTCGGTTACAGCGTGACCGTGATGGGCGAGGTGAAGAGCCCTGGCATCTATGCCTTGGCGGGCAAGAAGCGGCTGATCGATATGCTCACCCAGGCGGGCGGCGTGAGCGACCGGGCCGGGCATGTGATCGAAATCTTCCCCGTCGGCTCGATGAAAAACCCGCAGACCGTTTTGTGGGATCCAACGCTGCGGGAAAATGACAATGCCGAACTGCAGATCAAGACCGGAGAAACCATTCTGGTGAGCCGTTGCGGCGTGGTCTACGTGGGCGGCAATGTAAACAGGCCGGGAGCCTTTCCACTATGTGATTCGAACCACACCACACTCTCCGAAGTGATTGCGTTGGCCCAGGGAACCAAGCCTTCGTCCTGGTCGCAACGTACTGTGCTGCTGAGATCCTCGGAGAGGGGAACGCGGGTGGTGCAAAAAGTCAAACTCGAGGACGTGTTGCGAGGCCGGGCGGTAGACATTACCATGCAGCCGGACGACATTCTCTTCATCCCGCCGAGCGCACTCAAAGCGGCCGGCAAGACAGCGTTGACGGCCGCCGTGGGATTCGCCACGCAGGCATATTTCTATACCAGGTAGGGTATATCTCGAGCAGCTGCCGAACAAAGCCGATGAAGTTCAGCCTCATCACCATCTCTTTCAATCAGCGGCAGTATTTGGAGGAGGCCCTCCGTTCGGTGCTGACGCAAGATTACCCGGCGATCGAATACATCGTAGTAGATCCAGGCTCGACGGACGGAAGCCGGGAACTAGCCGAAAGTTTTGCGAAGCAGCTAACGCGGGCAATTTTCGAACCTGACCAGGGCGCCGCCGACGGCCTGAACAAAGGGTTTCAGCACGCTTCGGGAGACATTTTCGGATTTCTGAACTCGGACGACGTGCTGCTGCCGGGAGCGGTGAGGAGCGTCGCGCAGGCCTTTGCGCAGAACCCCGATTGCGACATCGTGATGGGCAACGGTTTTGTCATCGATGCCCAGGGCAAGCGCATTCGACGCATCCGGGCGGCCGGCTTTACCTTGGATCGTTATTTCTATGGAGGCGCCACTTGGCTGCAGCAGGCAACGTTTTTCCGGCGTACGGCCTTTGAGGCCGTGGGCGGGTTCAATGTGAACAATCGTTCCTGCTGGGATGGTGAATTGCTGGTAGACATGGTACGCAAGGGAGCCAAGGTCAATTATCTCAATCAGGATCTGGCCCTCTTTCGCCTCCATGCGAAGTCCATCACCGGTTCGCGGCGGCACAGCGAAATGATGAAAGCGGACACGGATCGCATGTTTTCTCTCTCCCGCGGCCGCAGATGGACCGCCTTGGATACGGTGCGCGCCTACCTGTTTCGCGTCGAACGCATTCTGACCCATCCCGGCGCGGTTGAGTCTGCGATCCGGGCACGCATGCGCAGGAGCTAGTTGGAAGCACGTTCCGCCGGGAAGAGGGTTTAGTCACGCTGGTTCACTGCGCGAGAAAGATTGGTGAACGGCCTTACGGCACTTTATAATCTGGGTTCTAAGGGAGTATCAGAATAGGTATGCCCGCGCGGGCTTCGGCGAAGATGGATTTTTTTTAAAAAAAATCCAGTCGTGCAATGTGGCCGCTGGGTACCGTGTTCTGAATACTGCCTATAGGCGGCTCACAGTTATTGTGCCTCACGAAAATTCGCGAGAAAACCCTTTCGGGCAGTTGGAGAGAAAGGTTGAGGGACGGCGGACCGTTCTTCCCAGCGGTTCTTCCGCTGCTCCACCAGGATTTCCTGTAGAGCTTGTTGGCGCTGATGAACCTTATGCGGCTTTCCTTAAGAGAAAGCCGCACACGCGGTCATGTCCAGTGCAGCGTACAGGAAATCCGGGTCCACCACTGGACATCGTCAATTTACCGATTGGGTGAACTTTCAAGCGTATGAGTGTCTATCCCCCACCATCGGAACCGGTCGTACTCCCCGAGTACCGCGAACCTAGCGAACGCGAGCGTTCCTTTCTCACCCTCGGGTTGAACGACGGCCAGACCCTGCAGCACTTCCTGCTGATTGGCAAGAAATATATCTGGCTGGTGTTGGTCTGCGCTCTGTTGGGCACAGGCGCGGGGTTCATCGAGAATGCCAGAACCCCTAATGAATATCGTTCCACGGCGAACATTGAGATCACCCAGGATACCGCCGATCAGTTCCGGATGGATACCGGTGGAGGCTATGACGACGGATACATCGACGTCACCAAGCTGGACACAGAGATCGCGATTCTGAAGAGTTCGACTCTGGCGATGGCGACCATCGTGTCGCTGCACCTCGATCAGAACAAGGATTTTTTACCGCCGGGTTCCAATTATGTCTTTGATTTATCCAAGATACGCGACCGTCACGCATTAATCGGGATCTTTGAAGGAGGTCTGGCGGCTGAACGCTTTGGCCACACCAACATTCTCGACCTGAGCTATACGGCGCGTAATCCTCAGCTTGCCGCGGACATTTGTAACACCCTGATTGCCAACTACGTGGAGCACAACTTCAGCCAGAATTACGCCGCCACGCAGCAGGTCTCGGATTGGCTGGGAAGGCAACTCGGCGACCTGCGGAAACGCCTGGAGGCGAGCCAGGAACACATGCTGACGGTGCAGAAGGATATCGGCCTGGTCGGGATTGACCAGACGCAGAGCATCGTGCTTTCCCGGCTGGTGGACATCAGCCACGACGTGACCACGGCTGAATCGCAACGGCTGGTGGCGGAAGCTAAGCTGATTACCATGCAGAGCGCGCCACCCGATGTGCTGGCGACCCTAAGCGGCGATCCTGTTCTGATGAGTTTGAAGGAACGGATGACCTCTCTGCAGGCCGACTATGCAAGCCTGAACGCCAAGTATGGCGACAAGAATCCCAGACTGCTTGAGATTCGCTCGGAAATGGCTGAAGTCAACGCGGGCATGAAGCGGGAACAAGGCACCGTGATTTCCCGAGCCCAGGAAGAGGTGAACGCGGCCAAACAAAACCAGGACGCGCTGCAGCGCAGGTTGGATCAGGAGAAAAGCTCGGCCTACATGGGCAACTCCAAGGCCGTCGAATACTCGCTCGCCCGCCGGGAATACGAATCCAATCGGTCGTTGTACGACGGACTGCAACAGCGACTGCAGGAAGCGGGCATCATCGCCGGCTTACACTCGACAAATATCCGGAAAATCGACCCTGCGGATGCTCCGGACTTCCCCAGCTCTCCGCGCAAGTCGGTCAACCTCATGCTTGGGCTGCTCTGCGGCCTAGGCATCGGCTTGCTGTTGTCCTTCATGGTGGAAGCTCTGGATACCAATATCAAAACCATTTATGACATTGAAGAACGGCTTGGCCTGCCTATGCTTGGCGTGGTTCCGCAGGTGGACAGCAAGCTACTCTCCCCAGAGACGTTTGTCAGGGATGCTACCTCGCCGCTGCCCGGCGCCTGGTCACGGCTGGCCGAGGCTTACCGTTCGCTGCGCACCACCATTCTTCTTTCCCGCGCCGGCACGCCTCCTCAGGTCATTCTGATCAGCAGCGCCAAGCCGTCCGAGGGCAAGACGTCGATCACCACGCTGGAGTCGATCGTGTTTGCGCTGAATGGCGCCCGGGTATTGCTGATCGACTCTGATCTGAGGCGGCCGTCGGTGCATCTGCGGTTCAGGATCGCCAATAAGGTTGGGCTCACCTCAGTGCTGACGGGCAAGGCCGGGGTGGAAGAGGCGATCGTTCCCGTAACGGCCCTCCCCTCGCTGCATATTCTGCCCGCAGGTCCCATTGCGCCCATGCCTGCCGAGTTGCTGGGGTCGTTACAGATGCAGAGGATGGTGGAGAGCTTGCGCGCCAGCTACGACTTCATCCTGATCGATACTCCCCCAGTTTTGACGGTGACCGACGCGGCGGTGCTGGTCTCCGTCAGCGACGGCGTGGTGCTGGTTCTGCGCTACGGACAGGCCACCAGGAATGTGGTCGCACGCGCCAGCGAGATTCTCTTGCGTTCCGGAGCCCACCTGCTGGGAGTGGTGTTGAACGCGGTGGATCTGCAATCGTCCGATTACGCCGAGTATTATGGCCGCGCTTATAACGACTACTACCAATCCCGTGTGGATGTCGAAGAGTAGAGTTTGAAAGCAATTGTTGCCACGGGATTCGGCAAGCTCCACTTTCACGAAACAGCCCGCGCTCTGGCCGCTGCGGGGGTAGAAGTCAAATTCCTTACCGGCTGGGTACCCAAGGACAATCAGGCCGCCCTGGTGGAGTTGCTGGGAAAGTGTCTGGGAGAAAAGCACCTGGCCGCGCGCATGGCCGCCCGGCAGATCGGGATTCCGGGCGTTTGCGTCACCCCGGTGGCCTGGGTCGAGTTTGCCGGGACTTTCATAAAATTGATCCAACGCTCCCGCGTGATTCCCCTGGACCTCGCCTATGGCATGGAGTTTCGTCTCGTGGCCTGGGGTAGCCGGAAATACCTGAAGGATGCCGATGTGCTGCTGGTGCGCAGCGGGGCAGGCCAATCCGGCGCAATCTGCAAAGCTCGCCACAACGGACTGGCGATCGTCACGGATCACTCCATCGCCCATCCGGCCTTCATGCACCGGGTCCTACGGGAAGAGTTTGCCCGCTTCGGCCTACCGGCCGGCTACAACTCGCGAGCAGATCTGTGGAAGCTTGTCCTGCGTGATTGCGACGATGCTGACTTGCTGCTGGTCAATTCCGACTTCGTGAAGAAAACTTTTGTCGAAGAGGGCTACCCTGCCGGGAAGATTCGTGTGGCGTACCTGGGAGTACGGGAGGAGTTCTTTGACCTGAAGCGCAATTACCGCATCGATGGGCCGGTGAGGATCCTGTTTACCGGGAACTTCGATATTCGCAAGGGCGTGCGACTCTTGCTGGAAGCGATTCGCATCTGCCGGCGATCCGGGCTCGACCTGCGCCTGGAGTTGATGGGCAATCTGGGCAATGGAGCGTCTTGTCTACAACCGGGCGACGACCTGTTCTTTACCCACACCGCCTTTGCCCCTCTCCAGCAGGTTGCCGCGGCCTTCGCCCGTGCGGACTTATTTGTTTTTCCAACCTTCGCCGAGGGCTCGTCGCGCTCTGGGATGGAGGCCGCCGCTGCTGGTCTGCCCATCATTACGACAGAGAATTGCGGCTTGCCGCTGGAGCATGGAAAGAGCGCGATCTATGTAGCCGTGAACGATTCCGACGCGCTGGCCCGAGCTATTTCCCGGCTTTGCTCACAAGAAGATGTGCGCGAACAGATAGGCACAAACGCAATGAAAACGGTGACGGAAAACTATACCTGGATGCGCTATGGTCAGAAGGTCGCGGGGTATCTCAAGGAAGCGAAGATGTTGGGGCCGCGTTGAGCGCGCACTAAGGCCACTTTGTGCGCACTCGATGAGTTGGTTACGCTGCGACCTTTTTCCTCGGCCTGCCACCCTTCGCGCCATTCGCGCGCGAAGCGCGACGCTTGGCCGTAGTCTTTGCGCTTCCACCCTTGACCCCAAGCTGCGCCATCCAGCTTCGGGTGCCATAGATGCCTTCGATCAGACCGGGCACGTAAACCGGAGCATCGATTTCAGGGAAGTAGATCCCGGTGCCACGACCGAGTAACTCATGCTTCTGGAGTTGTTTCGTCGTGGCCTTGCTCAGCCCCTGAATGTCCTCGATCGGAATCGTAAGTCTCCGGCCGTTGCTGAGCCCCACGATAAGAATCTTGTGGCGCGGGACGTACTCTACCGTCCTAGCCAGCGGTTCATCGTCGAGCAGCTTTGCCCGTTCGAGCGCCGCGTCTATTTCGGCATCGGTTGTGATCACTCGCGCTTTACTCATGCTCGTTTCTCCCAGAGAACTGCGAGTTCGTCGAAGTGTTTGGCTGCCACCGCAAGTACGTGCTTCACGTCCGAGCGGCTTCCATTGTTCGGACTCACGGCGTCCTTCCGTTCCGATAACGAGACGGTTCCGTCAAGATGAAGGCGCAAGATAATTTCGATCTCAGCGTAGAACCCATGTACGTGTGGTGGCTCGTGATCTAGCGATATGCGAAGAACCTCACGCCTTCGAACCGAATCCCACCCATTTATATGATAATAACCTAACCAGTTAGGTTTCGCAAGCAATTTGAATGTGAATGCGATCAACCAGCTACTTGTTCGGTGTTAGCTATTGGGGTCGATGAGGAGTTCCACCGCTTGGCGCAGAGAGCCGGCGGTGGTGTCAGCGCGCTCCGCAGCGGAAACGGCTCCCGCCTTCTGACGGTCAGCTTCTCCCTCAATAAAGATGGTCTTCATGCCCAGCCGTTTTCCGGCTTGAATGTCTGAAAGCGAATCGCCGATGATCACGCTGTTGTGGGCCGCCCAGGGAAAGTCTTTGCGCGCTTGCTCAAAGAGCCCGACGTCTGGTTTTCGGCACTGGCATTCGCCTACGTCGTGAGGGCAGTAATAGATCGCGTCCAGCCGCGCTCCATGCTGTGCCAGGTGAGACCGCATGTTGCTGTGGATAAGCTCCAGCTGGTCATGGGTAAAGAGGCCCAAGGCAATCCCTCGCTGGTTGCTGACCACGATCACGGTCATGCCGGCGCGGTTCAGTCTTGCGATCGCCTCCTCTGCCCCGGGCAGCCATTGAAATTGCTCCCACTCGGTGACGTAGGCGCCCTCAGGCTGCTTGCGGTTCAAGACCCCATCGCGATCGAGAAAGACATAGCGCACCAAGCTGCGATTTATGGTCATTGCTGAACGATATAATTAGCACGCCAAGCATGGCCATCCGGCGCATTACATTATTGAGCTTTCGTACCTTTGGGGATTACGTGCTGAAGGCGCCTTTTCTTTTTGAGCTCCGCCGGCTGTATCCGAATGCCGAGATCACCATGCTTACCAATCGCAAGGGCGGACTGGTCTATCCCCTGGTCGACTCGCGACTGAAGTTGGTGGTCGTCGACCATGGTGACGCAAAACTCCAGGTTCTCGGCAGCCTCCTCAGGACCCCACGGGCGGATCTGGTCTTCGCCCTCGATGACAGCCGCACCACGCTGGTTCTTTCACTGATGGTACGTGGTAAACGGAAGACAGGATGGATCCAGGGTATTAGCCTTCTCTACGCAGAGGGCGGCTTCTTTGACTGGAAAAGTGTTCGGTCCTGGCTCTCAGCCGTGGTGAAGTCCGTCTACCGGCCCGGACGCGTTCGCCGTCCGGAAGACAAGCACGATGCAGAAGTGGAACTCGAACTGCTGAATCTGCAGGGAGAAGGCCGGCCGCTCGCCTCGTATCGCAGCGATTATGCGTCTCCTCCAGCCGCCCGGAGGGATCCACCCTATATCTATTGCGCGGCCGAAGCCGGTTGGCAGGCAAGGCAACTTACCGATGAACAATGGGTTGGCATCATTGGTGAGCTGCTGCGGGCTTTTCCTAAACATACGATTGTGGTCCACGGCGCAGCGGGCGCAGTGAAGAAATTCGCGTTAGAGGAGCGCTTGGTTGCGTACGGCCAAGGATCCGTCCAGGAGCTGTTCGATAAAATCTCGGCGGCCGATCTGGTGATCGCTCCCGATAGTTTCGCCCTGCACCTGGCCTCGTTCTACGACGTGCCGGCAATCGGCTATTTCGGCCCGGCGTTTCCGCACCGCTTCCGGCCAACCAGCCCCGGCAGCAGCAGCCTCTTCCACCAGCCGCAGTGTTCCCCATGCCTGCAGCTACGGGGCAACGCTCCCTGCCGCAGGGGACTGGTTCAATGCAGCTCGCTCGCGGCGATGAGGCCGGCCGAGTTTGTTGCTGCGGCGGAAGCGGCGCTGGTGGCTCGTAACTGACAATGGATCGCAATGGCCATTATTTCGCTCACTCTTGAATTGCTCATCGAGCAGGCTCACTCACTGAAAGACCGCCGGCAGGTGGTCAGAAGCCTCAAGGAGAAACTTCGTCATGGCTTCAATATTTCGGTGGCGGAGTTGGACGAGGCAGTGACCTGGCAGTCCGCAACCATCGGCGTGACTGCGATCTCCCGCTCGCGTGACTATCTTTCCGGCCTTATGCGGCAGGTGGAGAATGCTGCCGTGCGCATCGCCAACGACCTGGGCGCCCAAGTGGCCGACTCGTGGTGCACTTTCCTCGAGGAGGAGTCTGAGGATTAAAGCGGTTTCGCAATTACGGTGGCCCGTTAAGGGTCACGAGGTGTGGTTTTCTTTGAGAGAAAACCACGAAAAAGGGCTCCCCTTCGGTCGACACCAATTGCGAAACCGCTATTCGGTTTTCTGATAACCTAAGGGGTTTAGCTAAGGACTATTTCCATGGTGGAACCAAGGGCACGAAAGTACCATCGGGATCGCGTCGCGGAAACGCTGCGCGAAGAGATCAGCGGCATGATTGTGGGCGAACTCGCTGACCCGCGCATCAGCTTCGCGTACGTCAGTGAGGTGGTGATCAACCCCGGCGGGAAGTCCGCGCGGGTCTATATCGCGGTCGATGGCGGAGAAGTAGAGGAAGAGAAGACACGAGAGGCGCTCACTGCGGCTCGGGGCTTCATCCGCCACGAATTGCTGGAACGCATGGGCGTGCGCCACGTTCCTGAGCTGTCGTTTCAGATCGATAAATCCAAGCATCTCAAGTTGCGCATCGACGAACTGCTGGGGCGCAACCGAAAAAACCAGAAAGCGGACACCAAAGAGACCCCCCCAAAGCCTCAGGCAACCGCAACGGCCAAGGAGTAGCAGCAGCCTCTTGCCGGCTGTCTTGTTATGCAATCCATGCCACCTATTGACGCAGTGCTCAGCTCTATAGCCAAAGCCGAACACCTGCTGGTGACCGCGCACGCGCGTCCTGATGGGGATGCGATTGGCGGCCTGCTCGCCTGCTGGATGATGCTGCAACGCATGGGCAAGAGCGCCGACATGGCACTGAGCGACCGGGTGCCGTGCATTTACCGGTCCCTGCCCTGCGCGGCGCAGATTCGGCACTGGAGCCGCGTGGAAGGCGACTACGACACCGTGATCCTGCTGGAGTGTGATGGCATCGAGCGGACCCGCCTGGATGGACTGGAGAGCCGTTTCCTGATCAATATCGACCACCACACCAGCGGCCGCGCGTTCGCCCACGTGAACTGGATCGACAGCAACGCCTGCGCCGTCGCAGAGCTGGTCTATCAGCTCGCCGGCGCTGCCGGGATTGACATCACACCGGAAATGGCCACCTGCCTCTACACCGCCGTGCTTTCCGACACCGGCTCTTTCTGCTACGAGGGCACCGATGCCCACACCTTTGAACTGGCACACAACCTGGTTCGCCAGGGAGCCGATCCGGTACTCATCGCGCAGGAGGTTTACTTCTCCAACCCGGCTGCGAAGATCCTTTTACTCGGCGCCGCGCTGGCCAACCTACAGCACGATGGAGGCTTGGCGTGGCTTTGGGTCACTGAGAACGATATGGATCGCACCCACGCGGCGGAAGAAGATTGCGAAGGGATCGTCAACTATGCCATTGGCATCCGGGGAATCGAGGTTGCTGTCTTCCTGCGCGAACTATGCGACCATCGCGTCCGCCTTAGCCTGCGCAGCAAGGGGCGCGTGAATGTGGCCACCATCGCAGAGCGGTTTGGCGGCGGCGGTCACGAAAATGCCAGCGGCTGCACCCTGGACGGCCCGCTGCCGTTGGCCACGGAGCGGATTCTCCAATATCTGCGCACGGAGATGGCTAATGCCGCCTCGTTCCCGGCGTGAATCAAGCCTTCGCCCCTTTTTCCCCCGAATTTCCTGTCGTGCTAGTTGGCGTTGGCGAACTTCATGCGGCTTTCCTTACTGAAAGCCGCACACGCAAGCCCGTTTGGAGCCTGGTGGAGAAAATCCGGGTCGTGTTGCTGGAGCGAGCGGCTCGTCCCCCTCTCGCCCCGACCGATGAATCTGATAGCCTTGTGGCCGTAGTTCAATATCCGGTTCCTTCTTTTGGCATCCCTCTTTGTAACCGTGGTCTTGCTGCAACCCCCGGGAGTCGTGTCGTAGCGCCTGGAAGAATCGATGGCTGAGAAAAAAGCAACGCTGGCAACGCCTCGAGTACTTCATCGGCCAAGCACCGGTCTGAAGACGTTGGAAGCTCGTTTCCCTGGCCTGCGCGACACCCTGGAGGCCATCAGCCTTTGCGTTTTTACGCCTTTTTTCCTGTTCTATGGATTGGTGCCCGTCTTCGGAGGAGATGGGCTTGGCCTGGTAGGCGCCGACGAGCCCAGGTATGCGCAGATCGCCCGCGAGATGCTCACCCGCCATGACTACATCACCCCGGTTCTCTGGGGCCATCCCTGGCTGGAGAAGCCCGCTCTCTACTACTGGCGCGCCATGTTCGCCTTCCTCGAGTTCGGCGTGCACGACTGGTCGGCGCGTCTTCCCTCGGCCAGTTTTGCTTTCATCCTGATAGCACTTATCTATCTACACCTCCGCCGCTTCCGGGCCGGGAGCCAGCTGGATGCCGCATTAATTACCGCCTCTTGCGCCGGCATCGTCGGCTTCGCCCGCGGGGCCTCGACCGATATGCAGCTGGCTGCGCCCTTCTGCATCGGGATGCTCGGCTGGTATGCCTGGTATGAGACGGACAAGAAGTTCTGGCTCTTCGACCTCTACTTTTTCGTCGGCGTGGCTACTCTGGCCAAAGGCCCCGTGGCCCCCGTTATGGCCGTGCTCATCATTTTCACCTTTGCGGCCCTGCGCCGGGAGTGGTTCCTGCTGCGCCGGACATTCTGGCTCCCCGGGGTGATCCTCTACTTCGCCATGGTGCTGCCCTGGTATATCGCGGTACAGCGGCGCAATCCTGATTTTCTGCGCATTTTCTTCCTGGAACACAACCTGGAACGCTTCGCCACCAACCGCTATATGCATGAACAGCCTTTTTGGTACTACATTCCCATCCTGCTGCTCGCGCTTATGCCTTGGTCGGTCATCGCCGTGCGCGCCCTGGCAGAGGCGGTTCAGCAATCGATTGCCGAGTGGCGGGCGCGGCTGACCAAACACCATTACGTGGGTCATAGCCGCTGGGGCGATGCCTTTCCCGAATTTCTCGTCCTGTGGACGCTTTTTCCCATCGTCATTTTTTCCCTCTCCCACTCCAAGCTGCCGGGCTACATTCTGCCCTCCATTCCGCCGCTCACCATTCTCACCGGGGATTACATCAACCGCATCCGCCAGAAGGGTCTGAACCTATGGCTGCTGCTGCTGCATGCTCTGCTCTCGACGATCACCATCATCCTGGTGCTGCTGCTGCCGTGGCATATCACGCATCCAGGGGGGAGACCACCCATCAGTATTCTGCTGCCGGCGGTTTCCAGCGGATTGGCAGCCGCGCTCCTCATCCTGGTGGTCGTCGCCCGCTTCGGGGTAGCGCGCCTGCGCATGGTCACCATGGTGCCGCTAGTGGTCATGCTGCTGTTTATCTTCGGCGTCGGCCCGTTCTTTGGCCTGCCAGCAATCACTGCTACCAAGAAGAACATCCGCTTGCTGGACGCTGCCTACTCTGCCCGGCCGCTGGCTGCCATCATCAGTCAGATTGAGCGGCCGAACGAAGGCGTCGCGGTGTACAGGGTACGGCGCGACGTCGAATATGGCCTCTCCTTTTACCGCAATCACCGGGTCGACAACTATGAGCAGGACGGCATCCCTTCCGGGGAGCACATCCTCATCACTCGCGAGGCCTATGTCGGCCAGCTGCACACTCTTCTGGCCGGCCGTTCGTATCAGCCTCTGTTTTCCTACCCGGCCCAAAATCTCGCGGTTTACCAGGTCTTCGCCAAACCTTGATGGCGGATGCCCCGGGCACGCGGTTCTGTCGAGTGAAGCGTAGTAGGAAATCCGGGGATGCCCCGGTGTACCGCTTTACGACGGTATGGGTTTCCACGGGATGGCCTTGTGCCGTACACTCCTGTTCAAACGACGAGGGTCGCATTATGGGCAGGCACAGAGCGGAATGACCCCCGCCCTACACCTGGAGATTCTCGATTTGCGCCACTTCTCCGCCGGGAATCTCAAGCCGGTGCTGGAGGCGGAAAGCCGCGTCTGGAACGAGCGCCTGCGTTGGGATTTTCAGGCTTCGGCCAACCTGCTGCTGCAATACCTCGACTCCCGGCTTCTGCCGGGTTACGTTGCCATCGAGAACGGCCGTATCTGTGGTTACGTCTTCTGTGTTTACGAGAACGAAAAAGCCCTGGTGGGCGACGTTTTTGCCATGCCGTCCGCGGCCAATCCCCAATCGACAGAGGATGTCGAGCGCTATCTGCTCGAACATATGATCGAATTGCTGCAACATTCTCCGGGGGTCGACCGCATCGAATCGCAATTGTTGCTGCGTCCCCACGGCACCCACGCAGAAACCCTGCGCAACGCCGGATTTCAGATCTACGAACGACTATTTATGGAACTCGAACTCAGTTCCGCAAGCCTGCTCGAGGGGCCGCCCGACGGCGTATTAGACGATTTGGAATTGCGCCCATGGCGCGACAGTGATTTTGCCGCGGCAGGCCATCTGATTGCACACGCGTACGAGGGGCACCTGGACGGCGTCATCAACGATCAGTACCGCTCCGTCTCGGGCTCGTTGCGATTTCTGCACAACATCGTGCGCTTTCCCGGCTGCGGACTCTTCGACGCCTCCGCCTCGCGCGTCCTCGCTTACCGGGGCCGCGAGGAGATTGCTGCCCTGCTGCTCTGCTCCCGCGTGCGGGAAGACGTGGGCCACGTGACGCAGATCTGCGTCAGCCGGGAGTATCGCCGCCACGGACTCGGCGCATGGCTCTTGGCGGATTGCTCCCGAGCCCTGCGCAGATCCGGTTTTCAGGCCCTCACGCTCACCGTCACCCGGCAAAATTCCGAGGCCGTCGCGCTCTATCACCGTAGCGGATTCATCACTCGCCAGACCTTTGACGCCATGGTTTGGGAGCGCCGCACGAGGGCCCGGACCTAACTGGAACATCCCGGAGCCACCGCTCTTGTGTATTCTTGAGTGATGGCGCAAAGAGCAGATGGGATAAAAAAATCGGCAGACGCAAAGGCCAGCCGGTTGGGATATATGGCACTGATTGCGGGCTGGCTTATCCCTGGGGCCGGGCACCTTATGCTCAAACGTTGGGGTCGTGGGGTTCTGGTCCTGGCTTCGATCAGTTGCATGTTTGTGCTGGGCATCATGATGGGCGCCAGGCTGTACGCGCCCAATACCGCTGACCTTCTGGACATGCTGGGTTTTCTGGGCGATCTCGGTGCGGGCCTGCTTTATTTGATTGGCCATGGCCTTGGACTAGGGCAAGCGCCAGTGCAGGTGGTAACGGCCGATTACGGGGCAAAGTTTGTCGTGGTCGCGGGACTTTTGAACCTGATCTGTGCCGTGGATGCGCACAGTATCGCCGTCGGGAGAAAGCCATGAGCATTGCGCCTTCTCATTTCACGACGGTCATTCTCTTTGCTGCCTTTGCCTCGATCATTTTCGGCATCACGCAGCGAAGTACGCCCAAGGCCATGGTTCGCTATGGAGCTTACTGTTTTGCGCTATTTCTGGGAGCCGTGATCGTAGCCAGCTGGCTTATGTATTTCATCCGCCACTAAGGCGCACCGAGCCCGCGAATTACGCGCACATTTGCTGTAGGTTAAGTGAAACTGCAGATCCCTCGGCTTCGCTCCCACGGCAAGCCGGGGCTAAAGAGTCTGCGTGAGAACTCGAAATAAACTCAAATCAGAACCAGGCCCGTAGGGCCGGCAGCCAAACGTCAGCCCAGCCCGGAAGGGCTGGGAGGTGGATCCAAGGTTGCGGAGCGCCGGAGGTGCGGCACTACCTTCATCCGCGGGTGCCGCGCCTCTGGCGCTCAAACGGTAGGTAGAAATCGATGTCCCAGCCCTTCCGGGCTGGGCTGACGTTTGGCTCCCGGCCCTACGGGCCTGGGTTCCGATTTGCTGTTTATTTCGAGTTCTCACGCAGACTCTTTAGCCTGATTGATGGAAGTGGGACTTTTTCGCGACGCTGAAGCAGGGGGCTCCCACCGACAGCAAGCAATCCGGGTTCGTTTAGCGCGTCCACAACCGTTGGGCCGCTCATTTGGACAGCTCTGAAACTCTCAGCCGTCCCTGCGGGACTGAGTTCATGCGTGGAGGTCTAGCTACTCTTCAGATCCGCACCAGCTCGGTTTGTATCGGTCCGGTGACCACCGCCCTGCGCGGCTCGGTCAACATGTTCACTTCGCTGCGCACTCCGAATTCCGGCAGGTAGATGCCGGGTTCCACGGAGAAGCAGGTGTAGGGCAGAATCAGACGCTCGTCGTGAGTTTCGAGATTGTCCAGATTTGCTCCATTCCCATGGGTCTCGGTCGAGATGCTATGGCCGGTACGGTGGGTAAAGTATTCTCCAAAGCCGGCGCTGCGAATCACGCTGCGGGCCGCGTCGTCGGCCTGCCAGCCCGCAATCGGCCGGCCGGCAGCGAACGCGTCCTGCACGGTCTTGATGGCTGCATCCCGCGCCTGCGCGACCAGGGAGAAGACCTGCCGTTCGCGATCGCTCGGCTCGCGGCCAACTACGCCGGTCCAGGTGATGTCATAGGTGCAGGTCTCCGGGCGGTCCATGCGCCCCCATATATCGATGAGGACGAAATCACCCTGCTTGATTTGCCTCCAGGCCGCAGCGGTTGGTTCGTAATGTGAGTCGGAACTATTCTCATTCACCGAGACATTCGGCCCATAGCCGTCGGCGATGCCTGCACTCCGCATCGCATCCTGCAGCCAGCACATCATTTCGTATTCATTGAGGCCTGCGCCGCTTTTGAGACGCGCGGCCATATGCTTCCAGGCGGCGCGGAGAACCTCGTCAATCGCCTGCTGCGCCTGGTAATGACTGGCGATCTGCTCCGCTGTCAACACAGCCTCGAAGCGGCTCACAAGGTCGGCGGAGCTGACGATGGTCTTTCCCAGCTCCCGCAGGACCTCGATCGTTCCCGCATCCACCATCGACACGTACATGATGGCGTTGCGCGGCGAGTACTGCATGGCCAACCGCGTGTACGGCTCGAGCATGGAGCGCAAGCCGGCCTCCAGCTCCTGCCACGACGAATAAACCTGACCACTGCCAGGTAGCGGCGCCAGCTTGCTACTCTCCACCCGGTGCGTCAGCTTGCGCGGTTCACCCTCGGATGGAATGAGGTAATACCAACGCCGCGACACATGCAGGGACTCACTCAGGCCGAGAATGCGATAGGCAATCGGGTCGCGGTGATGATGGTCGTAGAAGAGCCAGCCATCGACCTGCTGCTCGCGCAGCGCTCTCTGGATCTCTTCCAGGTTCATGCCGGATTTCCTGTCGTGCGCTATTGAGCAGTCAACTCGGCGGCTACACGCTCAGTCACGAAGGCCTCAACGGTATCGCCCACCTGGATGTCATTGAAGTTGGCAATGCCCATGCCACACTCCATGCCGTTGGTCACCTCGCGCACATCGTCCTTGAAACGCTTGAGCGAAGAGAGCTTGCCCTTGAAGACCTGTTCTCCATCGCGCATGAGGCGAATCTCCGCATCGCGCTTGATGGAGCCGTCGACCACGCGGCAACCGGCAATCGTGCCCACCTTGGGGATCCTGAAGATGTTGAGCACCTGCGCGCGGCCTACGTAGTTTTCCTTGATCGTCGGCTCGAGCAAGCCCAGCATGGCCTTCTTGATCTCGTCCTGCAACTCGTAAATGATCGAGTGCAGCCGGATCTCAACTCCATCCTGCTCTGCCAGATCGGCCGCCTTGCGCTCCGGGCGCACGTTGAAGCCGATAACAATGGCGTTCGAAGCCGATGCCAGCAGGATGTCGCTTTCCGTGATCGCACCTACGCCGGTGTGAAGGACCTTGATGCGCACCTTCTCGGTCGACATCTTCTGCAGCGAGTCGGCCAGTACTTCGACCGATCCGGTCACGTCTCCCTTAAGGATCAGTGGCAGTTCCTTAACGCCGGCCTGCTTGATCTGCTCGGCCAGACCTTCGAGCGAAACCCGCGAAGACTTCGCCAGCTGCGACTCGCGCTCTTTCATCTTGCGATATTGCGCGATGCCCTTGGCCTTATCGCGGTCGGCAACGACGAGGACCGTGTCGCCCGCATCCGGCATGCCTTCCAACCCCAGAATTTCCACCGGGGTCGAGGGCACGGCCTCCTGGGTGGCGCGGCCGCGGTCGTCAAACATGGCGCGCACTTTGCCGAAGGTATTCCCCATGATGAAGCTGTCGCCCGCGCGCAAGGTACCGTTCTGCACCAGCACGGTAGCTACGGCGCCGCGGCCACGGTCGAGTTTGGCCTCAATCACGGTACCTACCGCCGGGCGATCGGGGCTGGCCTTCAAGTTACCCAGGTCTGCGACCAGGCAGATCATCTCAAGCAGCAGATCGAGGTTCTGCTTCTTCTTCGCCGAGACGTCCACGAATACCGTGGAGCCTCCCCACGCTTCCGGGACCAGTCCGCGATCGCCTAATTGCTGCTTGACACGGTCCGGCTGAGCGTCTGGCTTGTCTATCTTGTTTACGGCAACAATGATGGGCACATTCGCTGCCTTGGCATGGTCGACCGCCTCCAGCGTCTGCGGCATGACGCCATCGTCGGCCGCCACCACGATCACGACGATATCGGTGACCTTGGCGCCGCGCGCGCGCATGCGGGTAAAGGCTTCGTGGCCCGGGGTATCGAGGAACACGATCTCGCGCCCGAAAGCAGGCGAGTCCTTCTTGGCGATGCGCACCTTGTAGGCGCCGATGTGCTGCGTGATGCCGCCGGCCTCACCCGAAGCGACGTCGGTTTCGCGGATGGCGTCGAGTAGTGAGGTCTTGCCATGATCGACGTGGCCCATAACGGTGACCACGGGCGGCCGCGTCACTTCAATCTCGCTGACATCCTCATCCTTCATGAGGTTTTCGAGGGCTTCGTTCGCCATCTCGTCTTCGAAAGTGATGACCTGGGTGTCGGCCCCGAACTGGGCGGCCACATCCTTGACCAACTCAGCATCGAGCGATTGGTTGACGGTGACAAAAACGCCGCGCATGAGCAGCGAAGCGATCAGGTCTTTGCCGCGTACTCCCAGTTTTTCCGCCAGATCCTTTACGCTGATGCCTTCTGTCACCGTGATGGTGCGGGTGATGGGGACCGGCTCCTGGGGGATCTGCGCTCCGCCAAAACGAGGCGGGGGCGCAAAGCCCTTCATTGGACCTTCCTTGGTCTTAGGGTACTGCTGGCGTCCGCGCCGTTGTTGCGGAGCGGCCCTCTGGGGGCGAGGAGCTTCCCCTGGAGGCGGGGTTAGCCCGCCTGCGCCACCTACACCGGGGCGAGGCGCACCAAAGCCGGGGCGGGCACCAAAACCAGGCCGCGCGGCTCCAAAGGCGGGGCGTCCACCGGGGGCGCCCGGGCCACCGGGCTGGGTCCGCGTGGGATGCATCGGCCGGCGCACACCACCAGGACCATCCTGGGGACGTGGTGCGTATCCTGATCCACCAGCGCCGGGTCCACCCGCGGGCCGGCCACGATCAAAGATTGGCCGTCCCCGCTGTATGGGCCCCCCTGGGGGCTGCGGGGCGCTGGAGGGCGGTGCTGCCTGGGCCACCGGCGGTGGCGGAGGCGCGAGATAGACCGGCCGCGGACCGGTTTGCGGCATGATTACGCGTCGCGGCGGGGGAGGCGGAGCCGGGGCCGCGATATCCGGCGACGGACTTACCGACTCGATCGAATTGGAAACCTGCGAGGCGGCCGTAGCCGTCATCTCGGGAGCACTCGCGGCCTGATTCAACACGGGCGGAGGCGCTTGCGGCTTAAGCTGCGACGGCGGGACAGCAACCGCACCCTGATGGGCTACAGGTGGACGAACCTCTGTGCCCGGCGCTGTGCCCGAGACGGGTGGCTTGGCCACACCCGGAGCAACTGCCGGTGGCCGCAATTCCGTGCCTGCGGCCGGAGGCCTGGCAACGACCGGTCCTGTGGGCGGCTTGGCTGCGATTGCCGGGGCGGTTGGCGGAGGGGCGACCACAATCCGCGGCTCCTGCCGGGGTTGGGGAACAATCCTTCGCGGAGCGGGCGGCGGTGGGGCGGGCGGACGTTGAGCCGGCCCACCAAGATTAGGCCGGGCCTGACCCGGGGAAACTTGCCCCGAGGCAGCATAGGAGGTTGTTGGCTGACCGGGCGCGCTGCCGGCTGGCGCAATATTAGATCCCTGGCTGGGCGCAGCGCGAGGAATGCCCGGAGGCGGCGGAGCCACACTAGACGTCGCGGGGGTGCCCGCGGGAGCTGAGGCCACCGGATGGACTGGAGCGGAGGGCCTGGTTGCCTGGGGCTGAGCCGGCGGGGGAACGGGAGGCCGCTGGGCTATGGCCGCAGCTTCATCTTTTCTCTGCTGGATTGCCTTGAGCACGTCGCCCGGCTTGGAGACTCGCGACCAGTCGATCTTCTGCTTTGGCTCGCTGTCTACCTTCGCGGGCCCGGCGCCGTTCTTCCCGCTACGTTGAAAGTGCTGACGTACCCGCTCTGCTTCATCGCCTTCCAACGAGCTGGAGTGTGTCTTTTTCTCAGTCACACCGACGGCCGTCAAGGCGTCAAGGATCGCCCTGCTCTTTACTTCGAGCTCGCGTGCTAAATCGTTAATCCGAACTTTGCTCATCCGTCCCTTTGTGTCAAAACCGCCGCCATTCAGACTCTCATCGCACCCTCACGGCCGTGGGAATGACAGGTAATATTATTATCCTCTGAAAACATGGAATGTGCGCCACTCAACCACGCGGAAGAGTTCAATTTAAGGCGGTCTTGGCAATCACGCCGGCCTGGAAGGGACCGCGAGGTGTGGCTTTCGTTGAGAGAAAACCACGTCGAGGCCGTTTGCTCTGACCTATACCGATTGCCAAACCGCCTACACTCCACCTTCATCTACCTTCGCGTCCTCGCGGGTCTCCTGGCTGGCTTCTTCCACGTTGCCGTCATCCACGGTCTCCGACCTGGCTATGTCGTAATTCGGTGAGTGACTGGCAAGTACCTTGCTCGTATCTTCCTGTCCAGGCGCTTCCGAAACCCCGCCAATGTCGTCGAGGTCCGGGCCCGATTCGGTTAACTCCTCCATCCGCATCCGGGCTACGTCGTCGCTGATCCGGCCCGACCCGTCCACATCGTCTGGAGCTTCCCGCTCCCCTTCCTGGTCCAGGGTCAGGGCGTCAATTTCCTCGGCAGCCTGGGCGTCTTCAATCGCCCTGGCCTTCGCAACTTCCTCTTCCTCTGACTTGGCCACTGCTCCCTCCGCGGCGGGGCGCTCCTCGCCGGGTTCGTATTCGCCAAAGTAGTGCCGTACCGCCAGGCTGATCTTCTCCAGCGTCTTCTCTCCGATGCCGGGAATCTCTTCCAGTTGCTCCGGCGTCATGTCGGCCAGTGCCTCGACCGTGGTGATGCCGGCAACCACCAGCTTTTGGATGATCTGCTCGCCCAGCTCCGTTACCTGTTCGATGGGAGTCGAAGGCCCGCCGCTCATGGCCTGCATCTGCTGCTCGACTTCCTGGCGCTTCTCTTCCTCGCTCTTGATGTCGATCTTCCAGCCGAGCAATTTGGCCGCCAAGCGCACGTTCTGGCCCTTCTTGCCGATGGCCAGCGAGAGTTGGGAGTCGTCTACGATGACTTCTATCTGCTTCTCTCCAAGGTCTGTGATGCTCACGCGGCTGACTTTGGCCGGCTGCAAAGCCTTCTCGGCAAAGGTAGTGATCTCCTCACTGAACTCGATGATGTCGATCTTCTCGCCGCGCAGTTCGCGAATGATGGACTGCACGCGCATTCCCTTCATACCCACACAGGCGCCTACCGGGTCCACATCCTTATCACGCGACAGCACGGCGATCTTGGTGCGCTCACCGGCTTCGCGGGCAATGGCCCGGATGACCACGGTATTGTCATAGATCTCCGGCACTTCGCTTTGAAAGAGGCTTTGCACCAGTTCGGGAACTGCTCTGGAAACGATCACCTGGGGGCCCTTGGCAGCGCGATCGACACGCTGCAGCACGACGCGCACGCGCTCTCCGATGGCGAACTGCTCCAGACGCGACTGCTCGCGCTTGGGCATTCTGGCTTCGGTTTTGCCCAGATCGAAGATGACGTCCTGCAATTCGATACGCTTCACCGTGGCGTTCAGCACTTCGCCCAGGCGATGCGCATATTCCTTGTAGACGGTATCCCGCTCGGCCTCTCGCACCTTTTGGAAGATGACCTGCTTGGCCATCTGGGCCGCGATGCGCCCCAGCACGTCGGTGGGCTTGTAGTAGCGGATTTCGCCGCCGGTCTCTACCTCCGGAGCCAGAGCCCGGGCATCATCCAGGGTGATCTGGTTTACCGGATCCTCCAGCTGTTCGGGAGCTTCGACCACCGTCTTGTAGACGTAGGCCCTGATCTCACCCGATTCCCTGTCCAGTTCGGCCCGCATATTCTCCTGCGTTTTGTAGTACTTGCGCGTGGCCAAGGCAATCGCGTCTTCCACCGCGGAAACTACAATTTGGGGATCGATTCCCTTGTCCCGGCTCAGGGCCTCAATACTTTGATAAAGAACACTCGCCATGATTTCTCTCTTTTACCTGTTTGCTCAAGCTACAAAATTTCAGGAGCCAGATTGGCCTTTTCGATATTAGAAAAGGCAATCTCGACCGTTTGTCCCTGGGGCTGGCCCTTCTTGCTCCCCTTCTGCTTTTTTGCCGTCAGATCAAGCACAATTCCTTCCGGCTTAACCTCTGTGAGCTTCCCTAGCCAGTGACGGTTGCCCGCCACGGGAGTGAAGGTCCGGATTTTCACCGGGCTGGCCTGGAAGCGCTCGTAATCGGCCCGCGTCGCCAGCTTGCGGTCTAATCCCGGCGAGGAGACTTCCAGGGTGTATTCGTTGGCTGGTACCAGATCCTCAACGTCGATTACCGTGCCAAAGTCCCGGCTGAAGCGTTCGCAATCCTCGTGGGTTACCCAGGCCAGCTGATCGAGAGCGATGCCTTCACTTCCCAGGTGCTCGAGCAGGCTTTGCTCCTCGCCGGCCGCGGCGCCCTCTTTCAGCGTCTTACTGGCTTCCTCGGCTCGCCGTCCACGCTGTTCAGCGTTTTGCTCGATAAAGACACGCAAAATTCGCTGCTTGCTGCCTCCCAGGTATTCGATCTCGACTACGTCTAGCCCGTGCGATGCAGCCACCCGCTCCGCCGTGCGACGGATTTGCTCAATGCTCAGTGACATAATTGCCGCTTCCCCGGATTTCCTGCTACGCGGCCCTACCCAATGTCCACGTGTGCGGCTTTCCGCTAAGAAAGCCGCATGAACCTCGCCAACGCCACCAACCTCGACAGGAAATTCGGGGTCAAAATGTAGATGCTTGCCGCCCCCCGAATTTCCTGAAGAACGTGGTGGCGTTGGCGAACTCCATGCGCCTTTCTTCACTGAAAGGCGCACACGCGCCTCTGTCCAATGGAGCGTGGCAGGAAATTTGGGTCGGACCGATCCGCAGGCTGCGCGGTATCCCGGCCAAAAGAAAAGTGGGCTTTCGCCCACTCATTTCTCCGTGTTACTCCGCAGTGCGCTGAAGGCGAAGCCAAAGGACAAATTCGTCTGCTTTTCAAGAATACGCCGTTTCCCGGTGAATTTCAACGCTTCCCGGCCAGTCCGCAGAAGGCGGCTTTTCCCTCAATAATGAGCATTTCTCCTGTAGGTTATAGGATTAATAGCAGCGGATGAATAGTAGCGCTGTGGGCTGGGTTTGCATCAAAAGACGACTCCTTGATTGCCATTTCTTTCTCATCGCCGGAACTTTGACAGATAACCATAGGAAATTCGCTCGACACCCCCTTTTATGATCCAGACACCTGTACCGGAAGCACTTACCTTCGACGACGTCCTCCTCGTACCCGCATACAGCGACGTTGTACCCGCGCAAGTGAGCACCCAGACCATGCTCACGGGTTCCATTTCCCTCAACACGCCGCTGCTTTCCGCCGCCATGGACACGGTTACTGAGTCGCGCCTGGCCATTGCCATGGCACAGCAGGGCGGCCTGGGGGTCATCCACCGCAATCTTTCGATGGAGCAGCAGGCCAGCGAGGTAGACAAGGTAAAGCGCTCAGAGAGCGGCATGATCGTTGACCCGGTCACCATTGAGCCACAACAACTTATCTCGGATGCGCTGGAGGTGATGCGGCGCTACAAAATCTCCGGCGTCCCTGTCACCCAGGGCAAGAAGCTGGTAGGCATTCTTACCAACCGCGACCTGCGGTTTGAGACCCGCACCGACATCCCCATCGGCGATGTGATGACCCGGGAAAATCTCATCACGGTTCCCGTGGGTACCACACTAGAAGAGGCGGAAACGATCCTGCACCAGCACCGGATCGAGAAGCTCCTGGTAGTGAATGGTCAATATGAGCTCAAAGGTCTGATTACGGTTAAAGACATCCAGAAGAAGCTGAAGTACCCCAACGCGGCCAAGGACGACCAAGGCCGCCTGCGGGTGGGCGCGGCGATTGGCGCGACCGGCGACTTTCTTGAGCGGGCGGCGGAGTTGGTCCGCTTTCGGGTCGACGTGCTCTCCATTGACTCGGCGCACGGGCACTCCTCGCGTGTTCTCGAGGCCATTCGCGCAGTCAAAAAGCGCTTTCCTGAAGTGGACCTGATGGCCGGCAATGTGGCCACCTATGAAGGGGCCAAAGCGCTGATTGAAGCCGGTGTGGATACCGTAAAGGTGGGCATCGGTCCTGGATCCATCTGCACCACGCGCATGGTCACTGGCGCTGGCATGCCGCAGATTACCGCCATCAGCGAGTGTTACCGGGCGGCACGTGCGCACAACATTCCCGTAATCGCCGACGGCGGCATCAAGTACTCCGGCGATGTGACTAAGGCGATCGCCGCCGGGGCCAGCGTGGTTATGATCGGCTCATTGTTCGCGGGCGTGGACGAGAGCCCGGGGGAGACGATCCTCTACCAGGGCCGCAGCTTCAAGACCTACCGTGGCATGGGTTCACTTTCGGCTATGTCCCAGGGCTCCGGGGAGCGGTACTTCCAGGGAAAAGGGGACATGGAGGAAAGGCCATCGACGGAGGGCGTTGTAGCCCGCGAGCGCAATGGGGAAAACCGGCTGGCCAAGTTCGTACCCGAAGGGATCGAGGGCCGCGTGCCCCATCGTGGACCGCTCGAAGCCATGGTCTACCAGCTGGTAGGTGGATTGCGATCGGGAATGGGCTATGTGGGTTGTAACAGCATCCAGGAGTTGCAGGAGAAATCCTGCTTCATCCGCATCTCCAGCGCCGGCCTACGCGAGAGCCACGTGCACGACGTGATCATCACCCGCGAGGCGCCTAATTACCATGTCGAGTAAGTGGCGCCCCCAGCAAGCTCCCTTCTGTAAGTAAGCCAGTTGGTTTCGCCTCCACATGTGCAGGCGATGTTCCGGTTGCGCGCCGAAGGCGTCTTAAAGGAGCAAGTTGGCGTCCTGCCGAAGCGCGTGTGAGAGATGGTCCCATGCATTTTTATGCGAAATGTGAGAGATAAGAGAGATAAGTCGATGAGGGAGGGCCGCGCGTGTCGATCCGACGGGTGACAATTCCATTCTTATTGCGCACGTTCCCGTCCCATAGCCATTGGGTGATAGGGTCGCGAGTTATGGGATGCTCAGGCACGACGGTATTACGGCGTACTTTGGCCGTCCAGGTCACGAACAAATAATGATGTGGAAAAGCGGTAGGGGAACTACTCATCGCTTGACTCCGGATTTATCGAGAACTCGGGAGTGGCGGCAGCGACGCTCTACGCCCTATCGAAGAGTTTCGTGACAATCCTCGTTTCGCCAGCCGCAACGCGTAAGCACGAATAACTATCCCGTCTGTCCGAAAGGCGATACGCTGGCCGCGGCGTGGTCAGGCCTAATCGTAATTGGGAGGGCTGAACTATGACAGCCCTTGATTGGTCCGAATGCCGCGCCGTCGAGAGCATTCGCGGTAAAGTCTGTGGCGCATAGGCTTTGAAGGTGGCGCGCATGTCTGTGTCCACCATTTTTGAGAATCTGGAGGCGGAGGCCAGCATCGCACGACTGCCCGGCAAGGCTGGCATACACTCCGCAAGGGCGATCTGCTGACGGTTGCAGAAAAGGCCGGTTTTGACTTTTAGAGAGAGTAAGGAGCAGCCCATGGGACATTTCGACCGCATTACGCAGGAGCCGGCAGTGATGGGTGGCAAGGCGTGCATCCGCGGCTTGCGCGTAACAGTCGGCATGATCGTCGGTCAGATTGCCGCCGGGCAGGGCATCGACGCGCTCCTCTGTGATTACCCATACCTGGAACGCGAAGACGTTATGCAGGCGCTTCGCTATGCGGCGTGGCGGAGTGAAGAACGCGAGGTTACGCTGGCCACAGCATGAAGGTGCTGATTGATATGAACCTCCCCACCGCGCTGGTTAAATCTGCTGACGGGCGGGGCTGGAGGCAGCTCACTGCATTGCTGCGCTTGCGCTGGCGATGAGCACGCTGGAGTCGAGTATTAGTCCCATGCCGGAGGGTTCAGCGGCTCGCGATGGGTGGCTACTGTAGTGGACCCCAAAACTGAGACACGAGGCGAACGGGAAAATGAGTGACACCTATCGGCCATAATGGAGTAGGCCGATGGTGAAGAAGGCGAAAAATGCGAAGAAGTACAGCGTAGATTTCAAGGAAGAAGCGGTGCGGCGGATGGCTGGTGCCGCGACCATCGTCGGATTAGCCAAGCAATTAGGTGTCCGGCGAAAGCTGCTTTACGAGTGGCGCGATCGACTTGAGGCAGAAGGCAGGTCGGGGCTGGAGCGACGCCGGGGCCGACCGCCAGGAAGCCGGTCAGAAGAGCTTGCTCCGCCGGCACCGAGTGCGTCTGAGTTGCGGATCGCCGAGTTGGAACGGTTGCTTGGTCGTAAGCAACTGGAGGTGGATTTTTTAAAACGAGCCTTCGAGCACGTCAGGGGAGCAGCATCGAGTCACATCAGCGGTGGAGAGAAGCAAACTACCGTGCGATCGAAGCCTCGCTCTCACTCGAAGGAGAAGGACTGACCGTGGCTGAGCAGTGCCAGACAGCAGAGGTAAGCCGGGCTGGTTTTTACCGCTATCTGCATCAGTCACAGCCCAAACAAGCGGACGTGTTGCTGCGCGCTCGTTTACAGGAGTTGGCGGTTGCGCATCATCGGCTGCGAGGCCACCGCATGCTGACTGCCTTGCTCCGGCGGGAAGGGCAACTAGTCAATCGCAAGCGAGTCCTGCGACTCATGCGGGAGGACAACCTGCTCAGCTTGCGGAGGAAAAAGTATGTATTCACCACCGACTCAGCGCATACTCTGCCCATCTACCCGAACCTGGCGCGGCACACCCGGCTTATGGCGCCTAACCAGTTGTGGGTCGCCGACATCACCTTCATTCGCCTGCGCGATGAGTTTATTTACTTGGCCGTTGTTCTGGACGCCTACTCTCGTAGAGTGGTCGGTTGGAATCTCGGCCGCACCTTGCAGGCGGAGTTGGCAGTCGGAGCCCTGCAGATGGCTCTCCAACAGCGCAGTTGGAAAGCGGAAGGGCTCATTCATCACTCGGATCGAGGTGTTCAGTACGCTTCGACCGAGTACACCGCGTTGTTAGACCAGAACGAGATCCAGATCAGCATGAGCCGGCGGGGAAATCCCTACGACAACGCTCGTGCAGAAAGGTTCATGCGAACACTCAAGGAGGAAGAAGTTCACGACACGACTTATCTCAACCTGGAGGATGCACGTACACGAATAGGCCGGTTTATCGATGAGGTCTATAACCGCAAGCGGCTGCACTCTGCGCTAAGATATCTCACACCGGAAGAGTTTGAGCAGAACAGCCAGGCTCGCGGAAGTGACGGCGCTGATGGAAGCGATGGAAAACCAAAGAACGGTTTACCACCGCTCCCACAGGCCTTGGAAATCCCTCCGGGATTACCACACTCCCGCGGCACGGCGGCTGCTAGTCGATAACGAACTAACAAACGGCCGAAACGTGTCACCCATTTATCGACTTTGGGCGTGTCTCAACTCAGGGGTGCAGTCCAGTTCCGGCTGGTCCCGGAACACCGGAATAGGTCCGACGAGGGCTACGGCCCCCGAGAGCACAGTCTTTCTGAGAGGTACAGCTTCACAGGGCTGTGGGAAAGGTAGCTTGGCGCGATCTTCCCATCCGACTAACCAAGGCCCCCGAGATTCGCTGCAATCGGTATGCTGTCCCTATTGACCCTGGATTGACCCTCCATTACAACCCCCTTGAGGTCTAAAGGCCTTGGATTCGGTCTCTTGTGCCTTGAAATATGCCAGCAGTAGAGGCCGTGGAAATGTGGTAATCCCGTAGGGATTTCCGAGGAGTGTGGGAAGGGTGGAAAGCCGGCTTCTTGGCTTTCCATGCTTTCCATGCTTTCCATACTCCGTCATTTCCATGGCCTGCTTTGGAACCGTTCTCGAAGTCACAATCACCGCGAAGGCCGTTTTTGCGAACAGGAAACACTTGTCCGAGATGGCCCTTTTGGCAAATTGCCTTGATCTCATTTGTCGATGAGTGACTCGACGATTTGCACTCATGGAGCATTCAGCTCACGAATTAGATCACTTCCGAGACCGCGTTTGTCAGTACGAATGTGCCGTGATCGCAAGGGTGTTCTCGGAGCAGGCAGCGTCAAATGGACAAAGTCAGTGTGAGACTGTCTTCGCATACACAGGGTCGGGGTAGAGTACACGGACGATCTCGCCAATGACCTTGGAGCCGTTTTCGCCATTGGTGAAGATGACGGCACCGACTCGTTTGGAAGGGATGAAGAAGGCAAAGGTGTTCACGCCCGCGTCAGAACCAGAGTGGTCGACAATGGTGGCGCCATTGTGGATGATGATTTGCCACCCGAGGCCCATGCCCCCGGAGATGTGGCAGGGAGTGCCGGGCGTCTCGTGGGCGCAGACCTGCTTACGTGCGTCTTCCGTGGTCCAGTCGCGCGTCATAACGAGGCGCTGCGCCGCGATGGCTGGGCTAAGGCCTTCGTTGCGCATCACGCTGGCGACGAAGTGGCGTAGTCGGTGACGGACGTTTCGACGAGGTCGGCAGCGTTCCAGGTGGAGGTCAGCACAGGTGGCTGAAAGCCATTGCTGGTGTAAGGCTGGGCTAGGCGGCCGGTGAACCACTCCTGTGTGGTAAAGGCGGTGTCCTTCATGCCGATGGGGCCGAGGACGTATTGCTGCGCAAGACGATCTAACGGCTCATGTGTCTTGTTCTGCACAAAGCGCGCAGCATAGAAGTAACCTTCCCCTGAGTAGCTGCTTTGGGTGCCCGGCTGGAACTTGAACGTGAGAACGTTGTTGGTCATGCGACGCCAATTAGCGAAGCCGGTCTGGTGCGAGAGGCAGAGACGCGGGGTAAGGAGCTTCTTCCAGGGATTGTTTTTGATGTCCGGGTCGACCCAGTAGGGATAGATGGACTCGTCTAGCTGAAGTTTGTTTTGGGAGGCCAAGCGCAGGATTGTTTCAGCGACGATGGGCTTGGTGAGCGAGGCGATGTTGTAAAGGGTCTTGTCCGTAGCGGGAACACCTGGGCTCTGCTCGCCGGCGACAACTGTCCAGGCAAGCCTGCCGTTCGCGATGTAAGCGACGGAAGCGCTGGGGACGTTGTATTGCTTGAGCCACCCGGGAAGATCCTGACTGATTTTTGCGCGAAGTTCGTCTGGTGTCGGCTGCTCGGGCTGCGCTAAGAGCCGTGTGGACGAACTAATGATTGCCCCAAGAGCGAGAGCAACGGGCAAGAGTTTGAAAAGGTTTTGCATGGCTTCCTTGTAAAAACTGGCGACGGCCGTACGAATCGAAGACCGTTCTGCGCGAGTAATCCGAAACATTTTGAAAAAGGGGGGAAGAACGGATCAACATTCTTCCCCTTCCCAGGAGTCCAAGAATACGGAGACCGCATGAACGGGTTACTCTTCGACCCTGTAAGACATGCTGCTTTTGACCGAAGCTAGCGAACGGGTTGAAGCAAACGGTTTCATTCCTCACGCAAAGCCGCCACGGGATGTATATTCGCCGCGCGCAGCGCCGGCACGAAGCTTGCTGCCAGACCAACCACCACGATTCCAGCGATTGCAATTGACAACGTCACTGGATCCCTCGGCTTTAGCCCATACAACATCGAAGCAACTGCGTTTCCGGATGCGGTTGTCATCGCCGTACCGGCCACCACGCCGATGGATATCAAAATTGCAGCGTCCCGCAAGACCATTCGCACGATGCGGTTGCGATCGGCTCCGAGCGCCATGCGCACGGCGATTTCATTTTTGCGTTGGAGGACGACATAGGAGATCACGCCGTAGATGCCGATTACGGCCAGTACCGTCGCCAGCACACCAAAGAAGCCCGAAAGGGTGGCCATCAAGCGCTCGCGCATGAGACTCTCGCGAATTTGCGTCTTGAAGACGGTGTATTCAATCTCCATCGAGGGATTGATTTGATTTGCCGCCCTGTTGATAGATGGAATCAGCGAATACAGAGATTCGTCCGATCGAATCATAAGCGTCGAGCGTTGCTCAGGACCATTCGACTGCGTGAACGATACATAGACCGTGGGTGACGGGTCTTCGCGCATATCGTGGAATTTGGAATCCTTCACCATGCCCACAATCTGGTACGTTTTGCCGGGCGCGTCGGAATCGTGGAACACCTTGTCAACCGGATTGGCCCCGCCGTAGTACTTGCGCACGAATGCCTGATTCACGATTGCCTTGCGCGGTGCGGCCGGCACATCTGTATGATCGAAGTCCCGCCCAGCAAGCAGCGGAGTCTCCATCGTTTGAAAATATCCAGGGCTAATGCGGTTCAAGGTCACGTCTTGCCGCTCAGCTCCACCCGGAATATCGATATTGCCATCCCATCCGCTCTGGCTCAAGGGAATCATCTGAACCTCGGCGGCAGAACTTACACCGGGAATGGCTTGGATACGCGAAAGCAATTCCTGCTTGAAAACCATCTGGCTTTCAGCCATTAATTTCAGCGGCGCGAACTCGAAATCGGCAATCAGAATATGATCCTGCTGAAAACCTGCATTCAAATTGACGATGTTTCGGAAGCTGCGCACGAACAAGAGAGCAGCAGCTAGCAATACAAGAGAGAGCGCGACTTGGGAGATGACGAAAGTTCGCCGCATCAGGAAATGATTCCGGCCGGCGGTTGTTCCACGCGTGCAGGCTTTGAGCGCTGCGCCTGGCTCGGTTTGGGACGCCTGAATCGCAGGCGCGAGCCCAAACAGGATGCAGGTCAGAATCGCCAAGCCGGCGGCGAATCCGAGCACACGCCAGTCGGGAGTCAGTTCCACAAAGATCGGGTTCTGTTGAGGGCTCAAGAATGCGACCAGCGCACGGCTCAGGATTTGGGCCAAGCCGACGCCTCCCAACGTCCCCAGCGTGGCAAGCAGCAAGCTCTCCGCCAGCAACTGGCGGATCAACCTGCTCCGCGATGCCCCGAGCGTCAGCCGTAAGGCCATCTCGCGCTGTCTCGCGCTAGCGCGAGCGAGCATCAGGTTAGCCAGGTTCGCGCAGGCAATCAGCAGAACCAATCCGGTCATCGCCAACAATACCCACAGTGGAGATTCATAGTCCTTTCGCAGGCTTGAAACTCCCGTGGCTGCCGGCAGTGCGCCCAAGTGGAATGTGAGATAGTCCTTCCTCGCAATCGCGTCGTAACCTGCAGGCAACGTTGCAGCGAAGATTCCGGGCGAGATCGCATCGAGTTGCGAAGAGGCTCGCTCGAGGGTCCAACCTGGCTTCAGGCGGCCGATGGCAGCAAGCCACCAGACAGCCGGACTATCCATCAAGGAGGGTCTGCTGAGATTCGTCGAAAAGACTGGCTCACTGCACAGGGGAAGGGCCGCATCGAAATTCTGTCCTACCTCCAGGCCATAGAAGCTTGCCGGAGCAACGCCGATGACTTGAAATGGATGGCCGTTGAGTATGAGTTTACTGCCCACCACATCAGGCCGGCCTCCAAACTCGCGTTGCCAGAAAGGGTAGCTGAGCGCCACACCCTGCACACCGCATCCACGGTAATCGTCAGCGGGAGAGATCAAACGGCCTACGACCGGTTGTATTCCCAGAACATGAAAGAATTCTCCGCTCACGAGAAGCGCATTCGCATAACGAGCCTCTCCGCCCTCTCCAACATTTAGGCGGGTATCGGCCCATGCCGCAATCGCGGAAAAACCCTGTTGCTCGTCATGCACGGACTTCCACAGGTCGCCCGTCAAGTCTGAGTTGGACGTGTAGAAATCCCCGGTGCAACATTGGGGCGAGTTCACAATGGCCACCCGCGCAAGCTGCTCAGGCTTCTTTACCGGAAGGGTTCTGAGCCGCACTGCGTCCAGAAGTTGAAAAATAGTAGTATTCGCGCCAATCCCCAAGGCCAGCGAAAGAATCGCGACGGTGGCAAAGCTAGGGCTTCTGACAAGCAGACGGGCACCATACTGCAAATCATTCCAGATGCCAGCCAACAGCCGCTCCTGTTTCTCCCTGCCAATGGGGATAGGCGCCGACGTCTCGCGCACGGTAGCTTTCAATCCCGCCACCAGTTTGCCGGCCGTCAAATCGTGCTTCAGGATTCCATAGGCCTGCTCCTCGCCGACACCTGAGATGAGCAACTCTTCATAACGATCGTTGAGGTGCTGACTCAGTTCCTCGACGACTTCTGCTTCGCGCGCTGCCGAAAGATTCAATGGAGCGATCGCGACCTCGATCTCCTTTGACCAGTCATGCATTCTCGGCCTCCGTGATCAGCCGGATTGCGTTCACGAGGTTGGCCCAGGTAGAACGCTGTGCGTCCAGCATCTTCTTCCCCTTCGTTGTGAGTTTGTAATAACGGCGACGGCGCTGGCCGGCCTTTTCAACCCATCGCCCCTCGATCAGGCCGCGTGCCTCCAGCCGATACAACAGTGGATAGAAGGAAGCAACGTTGTACTTCAACACTCCGTCGGACCGCTCCTCGATCAGCTTGCCGATCTCGTAGCCGTGGCGAGTACGGTGCTCAATCAGGGAGAGGATCAGCAACTCAGCACTGCCCTTCTTCAATTCCCGATCGATAGCTCGTGTGGTGATATGTTTCATAGCGATATATTGCAATGAGACATTAAGAAATGTCAACCCGTTCATTAGACTGGGGCGCCTTAAGTGTTGTCCGCTCTCGAACAGTTTTGATCGAAAATGGACAGTGCGGCCTAGACTCCAGCGCTCTCGCCATCTTGTTATCTGCTGACTACAAAGAGGTAGCACTTAGCGCGCCAACTGGAACCTTGCGTGCATACGTTGCCATGCAGGAGGACCTCGAATGCAAAACTTCCCGAAAAATCACTCCTGCGCGATTCATAATTCAATCGAGATGCTGACCAGATCGAATCCTTTTCAGTCTCCAAGAGTTGTGACTCGGCGGATTGTCCTTGCGTTCATGTTCCGATCCATTGCTCGCGCGGCGGCTCCTGTTGGCATCCTGTCTGTTTCCGTTCTTGCGTCCGTGGCCAACGCCCAGATCTCGCCGAACCTGCCCAATCCGATCGCGGCGCCGAATCCGCTGACGATGACGCTATCGATTTTCCGCAGCAATATGCAGGACAAGATCATGAAGTCGGCGGAAGCGATGCCGGAGTCGAAGTACAGCTACCGGCCGACGAAGGATGTTCGCTCGTTTGCCGAGATCCTGACTCACGTGGCGGATATATCCTACACATTGTGTTCAAACGTCAAGGGTGAAGCGAACCCCGCTACGCCTACCGCGAAGGCTTCGAAGGCCGAGGTCATGGCCTACCTCAAAGCCTCGTTCGCTTACTGTGACGGCGTGTACTCCGGGTTCACCGATGCGCACCTCAATGACCCGGCGGATTTCTTTGGCGTCAAGACGAACAAGATGTTCATTTTGACGCAAGTCGGAAATCATGACGCCTTGCATTACGGCAATCTCGTCACGTATCTGCGCATCAATGACATCGTGCCGTCCGGGGGCTGGTTTTGATGGCGTAGCGGCGCTTCTGGACACCTGGGCGATCGCTTCATCTATCGAACCCAAGGGTCCAAAGCTGCATAGTTTTCTGAGTAGCTAATGAAGACACGTTTAAAT
This sequence comes from uncultured Acidobacteriaceae bacterium, assembly GCA_963711525.1. GTDB lineage: Bacteria > Acidobacteriota > Terriglobia > Terriglobales > Acidobacteriaceae > PALSA-350. Next base: position 171,150 of record CAVQEO010000018.1, read on the forward strand.
GCGGCCGTCGGAAGCAGGCCATCCTCGCCATTGGCCGTTCTAATTCTGGAAGGCATTCCATACTCCCGCATCGCCGCTTCGCAGACGGCTCTAACTTGACTCAAGTCCATTCGGGAGACGATCTGGCAGCGGATCAGATAACGACTGTGGGCGTCGGTGATCGTGAACGGATCGCAACGCGAGCCATCACCCGTTGCGAAGTACCCCTTGAAATCCATGCACCAGAGTTGATTGGGGGCTGTTGAGAACGGCTCCGAGTATGGCGTCGTTCGTCGCTTCTTGCGCTTTGGACTTGTGAGTCCGGCTCGCTGAAGAATGTTCCCGAAGGTACTGGCCACTGGCCACTCCACGCTCGAATCCAGCTGCTCTAGCCTCGCCTTAAGCTTTCTCGCTCCCCATGAACGATACTTGCCGCGCAGTGCCAATATTGCATTCTCGATCGCCTCAGGGGTTGCATGCGAACAGCTGTGAGGCTTACTGCTGAGATTTAGCAGCCCTTCCGGCCCACTCTCTTTGTACCGATTGATCCATCGGTATCCGGTTGGCCGTGACACTCCGAACTCGCGACAAAGCTCTGAAACAGACATCTCTTCCTTTTGATAGCTCGATAGAAATTGCAGACGTTGATCCACGATACGACTCTCTCTCCAGGGCATACCGCATCATCGTGCGTAAGACCAAAGCCGAGGAATTATAGGGGTTCCCCTTCGCTGTAACGCATGTCTCTGGTCTGTTTTGTAACGCAAGTGCGAAGTACGCTCAAGCGCTCCGTCCCCCGCATGAATGCGGGGGCTCCCCACCACCAATTTGGACAAGTCTGATCCGCGATGAATTCATCGCGGTCCCATTGAAGCTGCGCCATTGCCGGCGCTAAAGCGCGTGATCAGAGTCGAGACTCTTGCACAGAGCGCTAAAGCGCTCCTTCCCCCGCATGAATGCGGGGGCTCCCACCACCAATTTGGACAAAGTCTGATCCGCGATGAATTCATCGCGGCCAAATTGAAGCTTTGCCATTGCCAGCGCTAAAGCGCGTGATCAGAGTCGGGACTCTTGCACAGAGCGCTAAAGCGCTCCTTCCCCCGCATGAATGCGGGGGCTCCCACCACCAATTTGGACAAAGTCTGATCCGCGATGAATTCATCGCGGCCCCATTGAATTGAAGCAACTCCCGCTGGTTTTTCGCGAGATATGCGAGAACTCCTCAGGACAGCATACTGATTGCATCACTCCAGGATAAGTATGCTGTCCCCGCATGTCTTCCGCAGAAGGCAGCCTTCTACGGAATCGGAATTCCAACCGTAGCCGAGCTGACCTGCGTCAACAACCACTTCCCGTTGATCTTTTTCGCTACACCGTCAAGGTCTACGTGGCTCTTCGCCGTCCAGAAGGGAAGGCCGGTGGCCGGATTCAAGGACACATCGAAGTAGTGGCACTCAAAATACACCGATGATTTCCACTGCCCGTCTTCATACACAGGGACAAACTTCGTTTTGTATTCAGGGGAAAGCGAGACAAGCTTGTTCGCCGCCTGTAACCCTCCGGCGACATACTTAAAGAATGTGCACAGTGTGCCCTGTTTACCCCCGGCAGAGGTATCACCCGAGGGTGCAGGGCACGTCGCTGCATCGTCCGGATCACCGTTGCCGACATAGTTCCCCGCCGTAGCCGTGCTGCCCTCTACAGTGAGCACCGCATCTTCCGCCCAGACTGAAAGTGCGTCTTTAATTCGCTGTGTGATCTCAGCCGGCGAATCGCCATTGACAGGATCGTGCACGCTGACGGCCGCGTGAAAGGTTGCGTGGAGATTATGCAGCTCGGCCATTTGGGCCAGTTGTTCCTGGTCGTGCTCCCAACCGCCTGCATAGCCAGTTCCCATACAGGCGGCGGCCACTGCCGTGAGCAATGCCGCGAAGCGTGTGTAAGTCGCAAGAGTCGTGTTACGCATGAATATCCTCCTAGATTGCAGTGAAATGATTGCCTGAAGATCCGGCTTTACCTAGGAACGCGACATCTGCAGGAAAAAGGGATCACCAGGAAGTGAGGAAGTGCAAAGATCGTGAATCGCAGGTAGAATCCTGACCATCAGGGTTGCAATAACTGCTGTTTTTTGAACCGGATACGATTGGAGGGTGCCCGCTTGCTCCCGGAACCAGACGTGACGGCCCTGCTGGTCGAAATAGCGAATGGGAACCAAGCTGCCCAGGAAAAGCTTGTTCCTTTGGTCTATGACCAGCTCAAAAGGATGGCCCGCGGGTATATGCGGCGCGAGCGGGCGGGCCATACCCTTCAGACCACTGCTCTGGTTCATGAAGCCTATCTCAAGCTGGTTGGCCAGCATTCTCCCCATTGGCAGGGCCGCGCTCAGTTCTATGGGATTGCTGCCCAACTGATGAGGCGCATTCTGATCGACCATGCCCGCCGCCACCTCCGGAAGAAACGTGGCGGAACACAGGTGATCCTGCCCTTGGAACAAGCATTGGCTTTTACCCCGGAACACTCTGAAGATCTGTTGAAATTGGACGAAGCTCTCGACCGTCTATCAAAAGTCGATCCGCGCCAAGGCCGCATCGTCGAATTGCGCTTCTTTGGAGGCCTCAGCGTGGAGGAAACCTCCAGGTTTCTAAACCTCTCCCCGATCACGGTCAAGCGGGATTGGGCTGTGGCGAAAGTCTGGCTATACGGCGAATTGAGGCCCGACCATAGAGATGACGGCAAAACAGTGGGAACTCGTTAAAGAGCTGTACCAGACTGCGCTGGAATGCAGCCCGGCACAGCGGGCCTCTTTTCTCGAACAAAACGAGCGCGACGAAATGGTCCGCGCCGAGGTGCGCCGGCTGCTTAGCGTGCACAATCGTTTGGGTAGCTTTTTCTCCAGCCCGCCATTTGTTGACCCTCGCCGGACCGGCGCAAATCCCCTGGAACGACTGACACCCGGTGAAGTGTTAGCTGGGCGGTTCCGCATAGTCAATTTCGTCGCTGCCGGAGGTATGGGTGAGGTCTACAAAGCCGAAGATTTGCTGCTCGACCGAATGGTTGCGCTGAAACTCTTGCCAAAGGAACTAGCTGAAGATAGGGAATCGCTGGAGCAATTTCTACGCGAAGCGAAAACTGCTTCAGCTTTAAATCATGCAAGCATCTGCAGGGTGTACGACTTTGGGGAAGATGCCGCGAGAGCCTTCATCGCGATGGAGTACTTGGAGGGCGAGACACTTTCGGGGCGCATCCAAAGGGGGCGGCTCTCGACTGTCGAGGCTCTGAAGATCGCGATCGCGGTTGCGGATGCACTCGCCACGGCACACCGTAAAGGCATCGTTCATCGCGACCTCAAACCAGGCAACATCATCCTTACCGAAAGTGGGGCAATGCTGCTCGATTTTGGGCTGGCAAAGTACGAACGACCCGTTGTGTCTGGGGAAGAGACCCTGACTGGCCTTACTGGTGACGTCCAGGTAGCCGGCACGCTGCCGTACATGTCTCCTGAGCAGTTGCATGGTCAACCGGTGGACGCCCGTAGCGATATATTTTCGTTTGGCGCGGTTCTTTACGAGATGTTCACGGGAAAGAAAGCATTCCAGCGCAAGCCAACGAGTGAAACATTGATAGCAGTCGAGCGGGAGGAGCCCATCCCGCTGGACCAATTCATAAAAGATGTCCCGAATGCACTGGACCAAATCATTCGTTGCTGTTTACGCAAGCGCCCTGAAGAACGCTATGCAAGCATGATAGAGGTTGGGCAGGAGCTCAAGGATTGCTCCGAACTGATTTCGGAACCCGCCAGTGGTGTCAACCCAAGAGTGCTGTTCCGGCAAAGCAGGCAGCCCCGTGTCGCAGTCCCCGCACTGATTATCCTCTTAGCCTTAATGAGCTTGATTGGCTGGGGGATTCACCACATTTCTAAAGTCAGATGGGCCAGGGAGCAGGCGTTACCGCAGATCGGCAAGCTCATCGAACGGGGCGAAACTGGCGAAGCCTATGCACTCGCTGTTCAGGCCAAGCGATATATTCCGGCTGACCCAACCCTGGCCAGATTCTGGCCCGATATTTCATGGTCCGATTCCATCATCACCAGCCCTCCGGGGGCGTCGGTCTACCGCAGGAACTACAACTCTCCGAACGCCCAATGGGAATTTGTCGGTCTCTCGCCCATCCTGAAAGGGAGGTTTCCCGCTGTGGATTCGAGTTGGAAATTCGAATTGCAAGGATATACGACGCTCGAACGCGCCACCTTCCCGTCCGGCCCGATCATGGTGGCACTGCCCAAAGACGGGAAGGCTCCCAGCGGAATGGTTCCTGTTGAGTTTGTTGAGAGCGACCCTTTCCATCCGTGGGGCATTGCAGGCATTGCAGGCTTTCAGGCCTTGCCTGCAGTCCAGGTTGGCAAATACTGGATCGATAAGTTCGAGGTCACCAATCGCGAGTTCAAACGCTTCGTGGACCAGGGAGGTTACAAGAAGCAGGAGTATTGGAAACACGAATTCCGAAAGGATGGACGCGTGCTTCCGTGGGCCGACGCGATGAAACTCTTTGTCGATAAAACGAACAGGCCAGGACCTTCCACCTGGATACAAGGTCAATATCCGCAGGGCGAGGGCGAATACCCTGTCACGGGTGTGAGCTGGTTCGAGGCTGAAGCTTATGCTGACTTTGTAGGCAAGTCGCTTCCCACCATTTATCACTGGGCGGCTGCTGCATCCCCGACGGACAGCCCCAGCCTGATACCCGCCAGCAACTTCAGTGGCAAGGGACCTTCGCCGGCCGGGACTTACCACGGGATGAGCTGGTGTGGCGCTTACGATATGGCTGGCAACGTGAAGGAGTGGTGTGCAAACGAAGCGGCCTCCGGCAGGCGCTATAGCATGGGCGGCGCATGGGACGATCCGACTTATATGTTTAACATTCCCGACGCTCGTTCCCCCTTCGAGCGGTCCCCGGAATTTGGTTTTCGTTGCGCTGAATATGTGTCGACTGGTAAGGAAGCCGAAGCGGCAGGCGCTCCGATCACGGTTCAATTACGCAACTACGCCTCCGAAAAACCTGTTTCTGATCAACTTTTCCGGGCTTACAAGAACCAATACTCTTATGACAAGACGCCGTTGCATGCGAAGGTGGAATCCGTCGAACAGGCGGAGGATTGGAGCGAAGAAAAGGTCTCATTCGACGCGGCTTACGGAGGCGAGCGAGTCACCGCGTATTTGTTCCTGCCCAAAAGAGTGTCGCCGCCTTTTCAAGTCGTCGTGCACTTTCCCGGCGCCGCTGCCGCTCACCTGCGATCGAGCGCAGAAGGGTTCCCGATCTACTTCGATTTCATTATAAAAAGTGGACGTGCGGTCTTATTCCCTATCTACAAGGGAACCTTTGAACGTGGCAGCGGACAGAAGCCGATCTACTGGCCAAACACCAGCAGTACTTATAGAGACAATGTCATCTTTTGGTCTAAGGACCTCAGCCGGTCGATCGACTACCTTGAGACGCGCCAGGATATCAACGCCAACGAGTTGGCCTACGAGGGTTACAGTTGGGGGGCAACGATGGGGGCGCTTCTCCCGGCTGTTGAAACTCGCTTCAAAGCGTTGATTCTCATAGCACCAGGATTCTTTTTACAAGAGTCATTGCCGGAGGTGGATCAAGTCAACTTCGCTCCCCATGTGAAGGCTCCTGTTTTGATGCTCAATGGCCGTTTCGATTTCATTTGGCCGCCCAGAATCTCTCAAGAGCCCATGTTCCGTCTGCTAGGAACACCCGCAGAGCACAAGCGCCGCGTGGTTTACGACACGGGACACGACGTACCGCGAACGGAGATGATAAAGGAATCGCTTAACTGGCTCGACAAATATCTGGGATCCGTGAGATAGGACAGGGAGTTTCGGGATATCCCTGATAGGTACAGTGAAGGGAAAATCGGGTTTTCCCTTGATGTGACGGAGGTTCAGGCTGTCCCTGTTTTCTTCCCGAGTGCGCCGGCGTCAGGCTGCCTGTGCTCCAACGTTTTAATCGTCGCGAAGGGCGACAACTGGATCTATGGATGAGGCCGGGGCGAGAGGGATTGTTGATAGGCCCGCAGGGTGCCGGCAAAGAAGCCGCGAATGGTCTCCGGCATGCCCAGCCGGTTCTGCATTTCCGCGATCTCCTGCGCGGCGTCGCTTAAGGAGACTCCCGGGGCCAGATTGAAGGAGACCGTGACGGAAGGAAGCGCTCCTTCCCCCACATGAATGCGGGGGCTCCCACCACCAATTTGGACAAGCCTGATCCGCGATGAATTCATCGCGGCCCCATTGAAGCAACTCCCGCTGTTTTTCGCGAGATATGCGATATCAGGCTGAGTTCGTAGGCAGGTTAGAGATGAGGTTTTCTTAGCCGAGCGAGAAAAGCTGGTTAGAATCGAGTGCATGATGCGCCAGTCTATCGCCCTGCTTAGCTTGTTCGCCTTGACTGCAAATGCCGCGGAGGCAGTTTCTCCCTTGCGCGGGTATACCTCCGCCAACTCCGCGAAAGAAGTTCAGTGGGAAGAAAAGTTCAGGCAGATCCCAGATACGGCTAACTTGAGAGAGTACATGCGCCGGCTCTCAGCGCACCCTCATCATGTAGGCTCTCCTTATGACAAGACCAACGCGGAGTGGATTCTTGCACAACTGAAGTCTTATGGTCTCGACGCGCAGATCGAGACGTTTGATGCCTTGTTTCCCACTCCTAAAGAGCGATCACTGCAACTCCTGGGTTCCAGCCCATTTACCGCAAAGCTTGAAGAGCCCACGCTGGCTGTCGATCCAACCTCGGGCCAGAAGAGCGAGCAGCTGCCAACCTACAACGCATACTCCAAAGACGGTGATGTCACAGCGCCGCTGGTCTATGTAAACTATGGCGCTCCCGACGACTACGAACAACTGGAGCGTTTGGGCATCTCGGTGAAGGGCGCTATCGTGATCGCACGCTATGGCGAAACCTGGCGCGGAATCAAGCCCAAGGTTGCCGCCGAACACGGCGCCGTCGGCTGCCTCATTTATTCCGACCCGCACGAGGATGGCTACTTCCATGGCGATCCCTACCCTGCGGGAGCGATGCGGCCGGAAGAAGGCGCACAGCGGGGCAGCGTTATGGATATGCCCGTCTATCCTGGTGATCCGCAAACACCTGGTGTCGGCGCAGTACCTGGAGCGAAAAAGATCCCGCTGAGCGAAGTACAAACCATTACCAAGATTCCTGTGATGCCCATCTCTTACGGGGATGCAGTCCCCTTCCTCAAGTCACTCAACGGGCCCCTGGCTCCGGAGTCGTGGCGCGGCAGCCTGCCGATGACGTACCACGTTGGTCCCAGCACCGCGAAGGCGCACCTGGTGCTGAAGTTTAACTGGGATCGCAAGCCACTCTATGATGTGATTGCGCGTATTCCCGGCTCCAAGTATCCGGAACAATGGGTTCTGCGGGGTAATCACCACGATGCATGGGTCAACGGTGCGGGAGATCCGCTCTCCGGAACCAGCCCCGAGCTGGAAGAAGCGCGTTCCCTCGGAGAACTGCTGAAACTGGGATGGAAGCCCGACCGTACCATCCTCTATTGCTTCTGGGATGGAGAAGAACCAGCCCTGCTGGGCTCGACGGAGTGGGCGGAGACCCATGCCACTGAGCTGCAGCAGCACGCAGTTGCCTATTTCAATTCGGACGGGAACGGGCGAGGCTACTTCCGCGCCCAAGGATCCCATTCGCTTGAGAACTTCGTGAACGGCGTTGCCAAGGACATTGTCGACCCCGAAACCAAGATGTCGGTATGGAAGCGTGAGCGGCTGGTTGCGATCTCTCGCGCAAATGCTGAGGCTCGGACGGAACTGAGGTCTCGTGCCGATCTTCGCATCGGCGCTCTGGGTTCGGGATCGGACTATACCGTCTTTATCGACCACCTGGGGATCGCGAGCGTCAATCTCGGCTACGGCGGTGAGGACGAATCAGACGGCCAGTATCACTCAATTTACGATGATTTTTACTGGTATACCCATTTTGAGGACACCGACTTCGTCTATGGCCGGGCACTCGCACAAACCGCCGGCACCATGGTGATGCGGATGGCCGATGCCGATGTGATTCCGTACCAGTTCACTAACCTGGCGGAAACGATTCATGGGTATGTCGCGGACCTTAAGAAACTGGCTTCGACCACGCGTGAGAAAACCAAGGAAGAGAATACCGAAATTAGCGAGGACGTCTACAAGGCGCTCTATGACCCTAAGAAGCAGTTCGTTCCGCCCACGACGCAGCCGCTTCCACCCTATTTCAACTTTGCACCGCTCGACCAGGCCTCCGACGATTTGACGCGGGCCGCCGACGGGTACGAGAAGGCTGTCACCGCCGCTCAAGACAATTTGCCGCCTGCAGTCAATGAACAACTGATCCAGACGGAGCGCATGCTGATCGACTCCGCCGGGCTACCCAATCGACCCTGGTTCGAAAACCTTATCTATGCCCCCGGCTTTTACACTGGATACGGCGTAAAAACGATGCCGGGAGTTCGCGAAGCGATTGAGCAGAAGCAGTGGTCCTCTGTCGACCCACAAATAGAGCGCGTTGCCAGCGCCCTCGAGCGGGAGGCTTCGCTGCTCGAGAAGGCGACCAAGTCCATCCAACAGTAGAGCGTGGACCGGTTAGAATTGCTTCGGCCTCTGCCGCCGGGGAATTTCATGTCCGGAAAAGCTCTTCGTCTTTTCGTGCTCGTTGTTGCGTCACTTCCTGCTCTTGCGCTGGCACAACCCGCTGCCGATATCGTGATTGAGCACAACGTCGCCATGAAGACCCGCGACGGTGTCACCCTCAAGGCTGACGTCTATCGACCCCCGGGGGACGGGAGCTTTCCCGTATTGCTCGAGCGCACACCCTACAACAAGGACGGCGGCGCCGACTTCGCGCGCAAGGCTGTCGCGCAGGGCTTCATGGTTGTGATCCAGGATGTGCGCGGCCGCTACACCTCCGGGGGCGAGTGGTACACCTTCAAGCACGAGATGGACGACGGGTACGACACGGTAGAGTGGGCCGCGGCCCTGCCGCATGCGAACGGCAAAGTTGGCTTGTTCGGCGGATCGTACGTCGGCGCCACGGTGATGCTCGCGGCCATTAGCCATCCTCCGCACCTGGCCGGCATCTGCCCCGTGGTCACAGCATCGAACTACCACGAAAACTGGACCTACCAGGGCGGCGCATTCGAGCAGTGGTTTAACGAGTCGTGGACCGCGGGCCTGGCGCAGGACACGGCGAATCGCCTGATCCGCGATGACACAAATGCGCTGGTTGGCGACCGCGTGTTGCCGTTGACCGACTTTCCTGTCTTCAACATCAAGCCGGTTACAGGCGGCTCGCAGTTGACGCACGAACTCGCGCCTTATTTCCTCGACTGGCTTGCGCATCCCACGTACGACAGCTATTGGAAGCAGTGGTCGATCGAAGACCATTACCAGGACATTCAGGTCCCCGGGCTTACGATTGCGGCCTGGTACGACCTGTTCCAGGGCGGCTCGCTGCGTAACTACCTCGGCCTCAAGGCGCATGCTGGAAACCAGGCCGCACGCGACGGGCAACATCTGCTGATTGCTATCGGCGGACACTCCGGCTGGAGCCGCAAGGTAGGCGATGTCGATTTCGGCCCCGACGCAGCCTTTGACGAGGACGCCGTCACGCTGGACTGGTTCGAATACTTGTTCCTGGGCAAGCAGAACCAGTTCGCGAGCGGCAGTCCTGTCAGGATTTTTGTGATGGGCAAGAACGAGTGGCGCGATGAGCCAGCGTGGCCCCTCGCGCGCGCCGCCGAGACCAATTACTATCTCCACTCTGACGGGAAAGCCAACAGCGCTTCGGGCGACGGTTCGCTTTCGACTGCGACGCTAAAAAAGGAAGGCACGGACACGTTCGTCTACGACCCGGCCAATCCTGTTCCCACCGTGGGCGGTCCGCTGTGCTGCGACTCCGATCATCTCGCACCCGGACCTCGCGATCAGAAAGACGTGGAAGCCCGCTCCGACGTGCTCGTCTATACGACGCCGCCACTCGATCAGGATCTCGAAGTCACGGGCCCTGTCACGCTTGATCTGTTCGCGAAGTCCTCTGCCGTCGACACCGACTTCACAGGTAAGCTGGTCGACGTTTGGCCCAACGGGTTTGCGCAAAATCTGACCGAGGGAATTCTGCGCGCCCGCTTCCGCGCGTCCACCGCGGGAGAACCGAAACTCATCACACCGGGCCAGATTTACGAATACAAGATCGATCTCTGGTCCACGAGCAACGTCTTTTTGAAGGGTCACCGTATCCGGCTCGAAGTGTCGTCAAGCAATTTTCCGCGCTTCGATCGCAATCTGAATACGGGTAAAAGCGGCGCCGAAGATACCCAATTTGTGAAGGCGACCAATACGATCCTGCACGACGGCGCACATTCGAGCGCGTTGATTTTGCCGGTGGCGCCAAGATAGGCGGTGTGTTTAAGAATTGGCCTTGGCGGCGCGCTCGGAAATGGAGCGCCATGCCGCCATCGATTGTTTCAGATAGACTCCCGGATCACCTTTTAGTCCATAACACTGGATGCCGAACGGCCCTCGGTACCCGGCTTTGGTGATCGTGCGGACCAACTCGGTGACATCGTAGTCACCCCGGCCGAGAGGCTGAATCAATGCGGTCCAATCCCGGCCCTGCCGGTCCGCTCCATTGACCGTGACCCCGTACAGGCGTGGAATTGCTTTATCAAGTAGCTGATGGAACTCCGGATCAAACCCGGAGCGCAATTCATGGCAGAGATTGAACGTGACGCCCACATTGCTTCGCCCGACTCGCTCCGAAACCCGCACAACGTCTCTGAACCGGGCCAGGTAAAAGCCATAGTGCGGATAGAGCGCGACACGAAGGTTGGATCGAGACGCTAGATCGGAGATTCGATCGACCGCTTGGATGGTCCGCTCTTCTGCTCCGGCGCCGGCACCAGCTTCGTCCCCCTGAATGGCGACCCATACGACGGTTCCACGCCCTTTCAATGCCTCGATGGCGGCTTCCATGCCTGGTTCATATTTGATCTGGCCATGGCTGATTTCCACGGTCAACCAGAGAAAGAACAGCTGGAGATGCGCCTCATCCAGGGCTCGCAACCGCTCGGGGATTTGCTGCGCATGATCGAAGACGGTGCCTTCAAATCCATACTCGCGGGCAAATCCGGCTTGCTGCTCGGGGGTGATATCGCCAAACTCGTACGCAAAGATGGAGTTTGGGAGAGCGGTGGGGTCACCGCTCTCGAACGCTCTGGCGTTGGTGTTCGCAAGCACGATGCAAGAGGCTGCAGCGCCTTTGACAAACTGTCTACGGCTGGTGAGCTCCATGCTGCGCATCTCCGTGGAAAAGAGAGCCTGGATTTCATTTCCTATTAGTATCTTTGATTGTTTCTTCTGGAAACAGCCTGTCCCCGATGGACGTGAAGCTGTAATGCCCATTCTAGATGACGCCGGGGAACGGGGCACGCGTTTAACCAACAAATTCGATTAGTTGCCAGGCCGATCTTGCGAAAAAAGTAATGATTGGGCGTAAACTTTTGTACTACCAGGTACGTAGATCAGGCGGTAGACTGGCAGAATTGGAACGGTGAAACCCTTGACCACACCCAGGTTCATCCCGAGCAGCGAAGAATTGAGCAAGCTTGACCGCGATCTGCGGTTTCATCCTTCAACTACCGAGCGTCCCGCAGCTCTGACCCAGGAGCAGATTGCAGCTTTTAATCGCGACGGTTACCTGGCGGGCATTCGGATCTTCGATGAGGAAGAGATAGCCGGCATCCGTGGTTACTTTGATGAGCTGCTGGCCAGGACGCTCGCCGCAGGGGGCGACAGCTATTCGATCAGCACGGCGCACCTCCGCTATCGACGCGTCTATGACATCCTGACGGATCCTCGTATTGTGGCGCGCATCAAGGACCTGATTGGCGAGAACGTGGTTGCGTGGGGCTCGCATTTCTTTTGCAAAATGCCTGGAGATGGCAAACGGGTCTCGTGGCATCAAGATTCTAGCTATTGGCCGCTAACGCCGTCGATGGCCGTGACCGCATGGCTGGCGATCGATGATGCCACTATCGAAAACGCCTGCATGCGATACATTCCTGGTTCGCATCATCTCGGCCATCTGACCTACACATTGAGTGAAAACGACGAAGCGAATGTTCTGAACCAAACGGTTCCGGGCGCTGAGACTCTTGGGCGACCGGTAGATGTCGAACTTCGTGCTGGGGAAATTTCCATCCACAGCGACCTGCTATTGCATGGATCCGAAGCGAATCAATCGAACAAACGGCGCTGCGGGCTGACTCTGCGGTATTGCCCGGCCATTGTTCGAGCGGATCTGGGGTGGAATGCGAAAGGGGTGGTTGTGAGCGGGAAAGACGAATCCGGTCATTGGGCTAATCCGCCGCGCCCGCAAACTGACTAGCTAAGATTTCGTCTTGATATCCCTGCCGGCTCCCGAGACGCCTGCACCGCGAACCGACCTGGTCGCAGAATGGCTTGGTCAGGAACGGTGAGGCTAAAAGCACCCCAATGTTTGGGACACCGCTCCCGTCTATCATTGGGTTACTTTTCGTCTCCCTCATGGTTAATCTCAACTCAAATTCTGAGGATATAGTGCTGGGAACCAGCGCTCTACCACCGTAATGGGAAAGCCCAACCGCACAGGAGCTTTTGTTCCCGCCGAAATAAGCAAGCCTAGTTCGAGGAGGCGCGAGAGAACATTGCGGGCCATACGTTCCTTGTAGCCTGTAAGAGCAGGTGCCCGTCCGCGGTCAAACTCTCCGGCGAGAAGTGCTTCGCGCAACAGCGGAAAGCTTCCCTTTGGCAAACGGCCTGCGCGCACTTCGTCTTCGACGTATATCTCCATTCTGCGCAGCAGCTCTGATGGTTCAAGAATCGAACGCATGTAATTGACCTGGTCGACAGAGACAGTGAGAAAAAACTGGCAGAACTCAATCAGCGCGGCCTGCGAAAGATTTCCGCGTCCGTCCAGGTCATCACGCCGTGGCTCGTCCGCGGCCATCAGCAATGACTTGTAGCTGCCAACGTTGCGAGCAAGTCCGCGCGATGCCGACCAGAGACTGCTGCCCACTCCGAGTCTCTGGAGCATAGCGTGAGACATCAGGCGCGTGACACGGCCATTGCCATCGTAAAAGGGATGAATCCAGAGGAAGCGATGATGCGCCGCCGCGACTGCTATCACTTGGCGCACTTTTGAAAGATTCTTCGGGTTATATATCTGCTCAAACCGGGAAAGGAATCGCGGCAAGTCCGCCGCAGCAGGAGGGAGATGCTTGCCAACCATGACCTCACCGTCGCGGAGCACACCCGGCGCATAACGTAGGGAGCGCTTTGATTCTGAATCTTCCATCTGGAGAAGTTCGTCGGGTAATCGGCCGCAGAACTCGCGATGGAGCCAAAGAGTGTAGGCAGTCGAAGCGGGGAAAGCGGAATCGTCTCGGCCTTCGTCTATGGCCTGCTGAACCTCAATATGGGCGACGGCCTCCAATTGCAATGCGCGACGCTTTGGTTCGGTGGCATAGTCCCGATGCAGAGCACGGTCTATATCGCGAGGATGGGTGTTGTGCCCTTCAATGAGATTTGAGTAATAGCAATTCATTGAGCGGACCAGATCCCCGACTGCCTGGGTGACAACCGGATTGATCTGCCCAGCGAGTGAACTGGCCTTCGCGATCAGATCAAAGGCGGCATCCTCAAGCTCACGCTGTCCCACCGGGGGGAGCATAGGCTCCATCCATGAGGGTGTTATGATCGGGTGCTCCGACGGTGCTAATTTTGCCGGTTTCATTGCCGATATAACTATATATTAATGTGCTATTTGGCGTCGCGATAAGTGCTTATTTCGCCGGATGGATTGCCGGATAAAGTGCAGGTCTAGGATTGCCGACTGCAGGTTGCTTCAAGGGAGAAGCGCATTCCGCTGTCGCTCATTTTCATTTCCTTGCGCGAGACCTGGGGAAAGCGTCGGCCCGGCTAAGGTCGGGCCGTGATACAAAGCATCCGCGCGGCGACTCCCGGAAAAGTCACGCATTCCACGGATTTGCATCCGTCTACCCCGCTCTAAACAGGAAAATCTAGGCGTGGGTGCCGCTGCCGTCGGGTGGCGGGTTCTCAGACATCGCCTTGTCAATTTCTTCGCGGCGCTTGGCCCGCGCTTCTGCACGCTTCTGGCGCTTCTCGTCCAGCTCGTGCTCGGAACCGAGGAGTTCGATGAAGGCCTTCTCGGCTCCATCGCCCTTCTGGAAGCCGGTGCGCACGATGCGCAGATAGCCGCCGGCGCGATCACCATAGCGCGGGGCCACGGTATCGAACAGACGGGAGACCGCTTCCCGGGTCTGCAAATAAGACAGTGCCAGGCGGCGGGAGTGTAGATCGCCACGCTTGCCCAGGGTAATGAGCTTTTCGACGTGCGGACGCGCGGCCTTGGCCTTGGTGATGGTCGTCTCAACACGGTCCTCAAGAAGAATGGACGTGACCAGGTTGCGCAACAGAGCGCGGCGATGGCTGGTGTTGCGTCCTAGTTTGTATCCTGCATTGCGATGGCGCATGAGTTTCTCTTTCTTATCGCGTTTTCACAAATACGTTGACCCGTTTGAGGCCAACTATGTGCAGGCGTTTTTTGGCAGAACGCCTGCGTAAAGCGCTATTCCGCCGGTTACACCATTTGCGAAAACGCTCCGCGAAAAATAACGGGTGACCGGTGGGTTCTGCCACCGGTCACTCCAACGAACTAGAAGTTTTCCGGCTCCGACTGGAGGGGAATGTCCACTCCATCGAGATCTTCGTCTTCGTCGTCCTCTTCATCGTCGTAACGGTTGTAGCTCGCCGCCAAGGTTGCTGCCGGCAGTACGCTGGTCGGTCCAGGCACCGCGTTGCCGTGCTCGTCGATCTTCATGCCCAACGACAAGCCCATCTGCGCCAGAATTTCCTTGATCTCGTTCAAGGACTTGCGGCCAAAGTTCTTGGTCTTGAGCATCTCCGGCTCGGTCTTCTGCACCAGCTCGCCGATGGTCTGAATGTTGGCGTTCTTGAGGCAGTTGTAGCTGCGCACGCTCAACTCAAGCTCCTCTACGGAGCGATTGAGGTTCTCGTTGCGCAACTGCATCCGGCCCTCGTCGTGCGCGCTCTCGGCTTCGATCTCTTCCTCGAAGTTGATGAAGATGCTCATGTGGTCCTTGAGCAGCTTGGCCGCAAGCCCGAGCGAATCAGCGGGCAACACCGAACGATTGGTCCAGACTTCAATGGTCAGCTTGTCATAGTCGGTGATCTGACCGAGACGAGCAGCATCCACAGCGTAATTCACCTTGCGAACGGGCGAGTGAACGGAGTCGACGGGAATGAAACCGATCCCTAAATCCGAATCGAAATTCTTGTCGGCGGAGACATAACCACGGCCGCGCTTGAGGCGCATTTCCATGTCCAGCTTGCCACCTTCGCTGACGGTCGCGACATAGACATCCTTGTCCAGGATCTCCACGTCTCCGTCGGCCTCGATCATGCCCGAGGTCACCACACCCGGCTGGTCCGCACGCAGATAAAGCGCCTTGGGACCCTCCCCGTTCAACTTGAAGGGAATCTGCTTGAGATTCAGGATAATGTCGGTGGCGTCTTCGACTACGCCGGTGATCGATTGAAACTCGTGCAGTACGCCTTCGATCTTTACGGCGGTTACGGCCGCGCCTTCAATCGAGGAAAGCAGCGTGCGCCGCAGCGCGTTGCCGATGGTGGTGCCGAAGCCGCGCTCAAAAGGCTGAGCGCTGAACTTGCCGTACTTCTCGGTGAGCGTCTCCGTATCCACTGCGAGACGTTTCGGTTTTTGGAATCCTCTCCAAAGCATATCTGTGTTCCTCTCCATGCAACGGCGTCGCGAAGCATTCTGCTACGCTCGTGCTTGTTTCTCCTCGTTGATTGAATCTGTACTCTGAGCTTGTTTCAAGTGTATCTCTGCCACCTCGGAAAGCTTCACGAGACCCGCTTTGGCGGCGGCTCTCGCCCGGGCTACGTTTAGGTTTCCGAGGTATGAAACAAGCTCCTGCGACTACTTGCTGTAAAGTTCGACGATCAGCTGCTCGTTTACGGGCAGATTCACGTCTTCACGCTTGGGCAGCGCCAGTACCTTCCCGGACAGATTTGCATGATCCACCTGCAGCCAGCGTGGCGCTACCTGGTGGCTCGCGAACTCCGTCGAGGTTTCGAGTACTGTGAGCTTTTTGCTGCCTTCGCGGATCTTGATCTCGTCGCCCACGCCTACCTGGAACGACGGGATGTTCACCTTGCGGCCGTTCACTTCCACATGGCCGTGGCGCACGATCTGGCGCGCCTGACGCCGCGAGCTGGCGAAGCCGAGGCGGAAAGCCACGTTGTCAAGACGGCGCTCGAGCTGCTGCAAGAGCAGTTCGCCGGTGACGCCCTGGGCCCGCGAAGCCTTCTCGTAATAGGCGCGGAACTGGCTCTCCAGAGTGAAATAGATGCGCTTGGCTTTTTGCTTTTCGCGCAATTGCAGGCCATAGCCTACGATCTTGGGCTTGCGGTCGCGGCCGTGCTGGCCAGGGGCAAAGTTGCGCTTCTCAATGGGGCATTTTTCCGAGAAGCACTTGGTGCCCTTCAGAAAGAGCTTGGTGCCTTCGCGACGGCAAAGGCGGCAGACTGGTCCGGTATAACGTGCCACGTAATTCTCCTTACTTCAGAGGCCGACCGGTTTACGGATTCAATCCTTCGTCCCGGTCCTGCGGTTAAATTCTTACACTCGTCTGCGCTTCGGCGGACGGCAACCATTGTGCGGAATGGGCGTAACGTCACGGATGGAGCGGACATCGAGTCCCGCCGCAGCCAGGGCGCGCACCGCCGACTCACGGCCGGAGCCCGGACCACTTACCCGCACATCGACCGAACGCAGACCGTGGTCACGCGCCTGGTTGGCGGCATTCATCGCAGCCTGCTGGGCGGCAAAGGGAGTGCCTTTGCGCGATCCACGAAAGCCGAGCGAACCCGAGCTCTTCCAGGAAAGGGTGTTGCCCTGGCCGTCAGTGATGGTCACGATGGTGTTGTTGAACGAGGCCTGAACGTAAACCAATCCATAAGGAACGTTCTTGCGCTCGCGCTTCTTGAACTTCTTATTTTTGGCAGCCTTGCCGGATGCCTGCTTCTGCTCCTGCTTCGCCATTAAGTCTTCGCCGTCGCTTTCTTCTTGCCTGCGATTGTGCCCTTACGCGGTCCCTTGCGGGTGCGCGCGTTGGTGTGGGTGCGCTGACCGCGAGTGGGCAGGTTGCGCCGGTGGCGCAGTCCACGGTAGGACTGAATGTCAATCAGCCGCTTGATGTGCATGGAGACATCTTTGCGCAGATCGCCTTCGATCTGGCCTTCGTTCTCAATCACCTGGCGGATACGGTTTACCTCGTCTTCGCCCAGATCCTGAACTTTTTTGAACGGGTCCACATTGGCCGTCTCCAGGATGCGTCGCGCACGCGGGTTGCCGATTCCGAAAATGTAGGTCAGCGCGATTCTTGCCTGCTTATGGCGGGGCAGATCGACGCCAGCAATACGTGCCATTGCCTAATCCTTTTTACTTTGTTTGCTCGAAGCAGCTTCGCCGCTCGAGCGGGTTACTGGTGAAAGCCAACCGGAGGGGTTCAACGCAAGCCTTTCATGGGCGAACTGCCCGGCTAACTAGCCTCTCCGGTGCTTGTAATCGAGGGTAAAAACCCTCAGTTGAGATTTGATTAGCCCACTCAAGCCAACAGAAGGCTTGAATGGGGCACCCTGCATTGCTGGGATAACGGGAAAACCCCCAGTTAGCCTTGGCGCTGCTTGTGCTTCGAGTTTTCGCAAATCACCCGCACCACACCGCGGCGATGGATGACCTTGCACTTGTCACAAATCTTCTTTACCGATGCCCGTACTTTCATAACCAACGCTCCCTCTATTTGTAGCGGTAAACGATCCGGCCTCGGGTCAGATCGTAAGGACTGAGCTCAACCGCCACCCGGTCGCCAGGGAGAATGCGAATGAAATTCTTCCGCATGCGTCCCGAAACATGAGCCAGAACCTGGTGCTTGTTCTCCAGCTCGACTTTGAACATCGCGTTCGGCAAGGTTTCCACCACCGTTGCCATGACCTCAATCGCGTCTTCCTTCGACAAACCTTATCCCGATCCGCCTGCGATTCGCGTCCCACAGGCTTTCGTTGCCTACTGCGTCAAAATTACGGCGCCCTCAGCCGTTACCGCGACGGTGTGCTCGAAAT
Source organism: uncultured Acidobacteriaceae bacterium (assembly GCA_963711525.1). Taxonomy (GTDB): domain Bacteria; phylum Acidobacteriota; class Terriglobia; order Terriglobales; family Acidobacteriaceae; genus PALSA-350. The sequence goes on from CAVQEO010000018.1 coordinate 189,422, forward strand.
GCGCGCTCAAGCTTCCATCCTCAGTAACCGCCGTCCAGCCGTCACTCAATACCTGCACACCCGGCTTGCCCGCATTCACCATGGGCTCGATCGCCAGAACCATCCCCGCACGCAGCTTGGTTCCCGCTCCCCGCTGCCCGTAGTTGGGAACCTGCGGATCTTCATGCATCCGGGTCCCAATACCGTGGCCGACAAAGTCCCGGACTACACTGAACCCATCCGCCTCCACCACTTCCTGTACCGCTGCGCCGATATCCCCCAGCGTTGCCCCGGGCCGCACGACCCCGATCGCGGTCTCAAGCGATGCCTTGGTCACGTCAAGCAGACGCTTGGCTTTGGGCGCTACTTGGGATCCCACCGGAACCGTAATCGCGGAGTCACCGTAGTAGCCATCAAGCACCACACCACAGTCGATGGAGACAATATCGCCTTCGCGCAGCACGCTCTCCTTGGAGGGAATGCCATGGACCACCTGCTCGTTTACCGAAGTGCACAAGACACAGGGGTAACCGCGATAGCCCTTGAAGGCGGGGGTGGCTCCTGATGCCGCAATCTTGCTTTCCGCCGCCACTTCCAGATCGAGGGTAGTGACGCCGGGCTTGACGAGCGACCGTACATGCTCCAGCACCTCGCGCACCACCGCTCCGCTGCGCCGCATCTTTTCAATTTCCTGCGGCGTCTTGATCATGATGGCCATCGGCCTGTTCGACTCTCTTTCCTTCACTCGAAACCATCGCCCAACCGGCGAAAAAACTTCCCTGATACTGAGACAGCTAAGTCTGGGATCTGAGTCGCGCTACCGCGGCCATGATGCCCGCCATCACCTCGCCCGCCGGCTGCTCGCCATCCACTTCGACGAACCGGCTGCTGGCACGATAATGTTCCACCACCGGCGCCGTCAGCGCCGCATAAGTGCGCATCCGTTCATGGAAGACCGCTTCCGTGTCATCCGCGCGCTGGACCAGCGGTGTGCCTTCCACATCGCATACCGTGTCTACTCTCGGCGGTTGCAGGTAAACGTTGTAAATGCGCTGGCAGGTTGGACAGTTGCGTCGACCCGTGATACGGCGCAACAACTGAGTATAACTTACCCGGATACTAACTGCAATCAGCGGAAGCCCGTCCGCTGGCCTGGCCGCCAGGCGCGCGGCATCGAATTGTTGATCGCGCAAGCGCGAATCAAGCCACTCGGCCTGGGCCAGGGTGCGCGGATAGCCATCCAAAAGATAGCCCCGCGCAGTATCGGGCTCGGCCAGTCGTTCCGCCACCATCTGGTTGACCAGATCGTCGGGGACCAGTTTGCCCGTATTCATTATCTGGGTAGACACCACGCCCAGGGGTGTTCCGCGAGCCCTATGGTCGCGGAGCAGGTCACCAGTCGAGATCTGGGGGATACCCCAGGCGGCCATGATTCCTTTGGCCTGGGTGCCCTTGCCCACGCCGGGCGCCCCCATCAACAGGATGGGGCCGGGAGTCACCAGCTTTTCGTCGGTAGCGTGCAATCCTTCCGCCACTTGCAGAGGGCCTACCACGACCGCCTTCCGCGCACCCGGCCGCTGCGGGGCGAGAAGCCATCGTAGTGGCGCATGATCAACTGCGACTCCACCTGGTTCACGGTATCCATAGCCACGCCCACCACAATCAGCAGCGAAGTGCCGCCGAAGTAGAAGGTGAAGTTCAACCCGTGGGTGACCCAAGTAGGCAGCTGCTCGAAGAAGTTGCCCACCAGCCAGAGATCATTCAAGTGGATGCCGCTGATCAGGATCTGCGGGATCAAGGAGATCACGACCAGATAAATGGCGCCGACCAGGGTGATGCGGGTGAGCACGTCGTTGACAAAATCGGAGGTGCGCTTGCCCGGACGGATGCCGGGGATGAAGCCGCCGTACTTGCGCATATTGTCGGCGATATCGTCGGGACGGAAAACGATGGAGATGTAGAAGTAGGCAAAGAAAACAATGCCCACAATGTACAGCAGCTCGTACCAGGGTTCCCCAAGGCGCAGACCGTCGAAGACACGGGTCAGGAAGCCGCTATTGCGCACGTAACCGGAGCTGGCAAAGAGCAAGGGGGCAGAGAGTATGGAGCTGGCGAAGATCACGGGCATCACGCCACCGGAGTTGACCTTGAGCGGGAGGTGGGTAGATTGACCGCCCATCATGCGCCGGCCAACGATCCGCTTGGCATACTGCACCGGGATGCGCCGTTCACTTCGCTCGACAAAGACGATGAAGGCTACGGTGGCCATCATGACCACGACCAGCAGGACCAAGGCCGGAATGGTGAACGAGCCCCAGGCCTGGGTGCGGGCTTTATCTATCAAGTCTTGAATGCCGCGGGGCAGGCCAACCACGATGCCGGCGAAGATGAGCAGGCTCATGCCGTTGCCGATGCCGCGGTCGGTAATCTGCTCGCCCAGCCACATGATGAAGGCGGTTCCGGTGGTCAGCGTGACCATGGTCATCAGAATGAACCCGATTCCAGGGTTCAAGACGTAAGACACACCACCAGACCCGTGAGAGAGGGTCAGGGCGATGGCCAGCGACTGCACGGCGCCGAGGACCACGGTGACGTAGCGGGTCCATTGGGTGATTTTGCGCCGCCCCAGCTCGCCTTCTTTTTGCAGCTTGGCCAAGGGCTCATACACCACGGTCAGCAGCTGGAAGATGATGGAGGCGGTGATGTAGGGCATGATGCCCAGGGCGAAGATGGTGAGGCGGCGAAGGTTGCCGCCGCTGAATAGATCGACCAGGCCGAGCGCGCTGCCCGCCTGCTGGTCAAAGAATTGCGCCAGCAGCTTGAGGTTGACCCCGGGGGTTGGTATCTGCGAGCCCAGACGATATACGGCGAGGATGCCTAGCGTGAACAAAACCCGCTTGCGCAGGTCGGGAATGCGGAAGATATTCGCGATGTTCTCAAACATTTGATTCCTGTGTGGTCACCGATCGTGAACTTGCTCTCTAGCATTTCACTGTTTCAGGTGAAGATGCCGTAACGTCGTTCCGCAGGGGCTAAAGCCCTCTAGTTTCGGCTTGTATGCCCTGATACAAAGCCTACGTCGTTTCAGGCAGAACCAACCGTAACGCCAACCCTTATGGGAGGTGGATTTCGTTTCCACTTTCCTGGCACCGGCAACGAAGGCTGGGGTGCCCCATTCAAGCCCGGGTTTCGCTTGAGTGGGGCACCACTGCACCCGTTAGGCGACCAGGATCGCTTTGCCGCCGGCTTTCTCGATCTTTTCCTGGGCCGACTTGGAAAACTTGTGCGCGTGCACGGTGACCGCAACGGTCAACTCGCCGTCGCCTAACACCTTGACCAGGCCATGGCGCTTCTTGAGCAACCCCTTGGCGGCGAAGGTTTCGAGGGTCAGTTCCGTGTGGCCTTCGGCATGGAGCTCGGCGACACGGCCCAGGTTAACTACCGAGTATTCGGTGCGGAAGATGTTGGTGAAGCCGCGCTTGGGCAGGCGGCGATGCAGCGGCATCTGACCACCTTCAAAGCCCCGCATCATGTGGGAGCCGGAACGCGAACGCTGCCCCTTGTGGCCTCGGGTCGAAGTCTTGCCCATGCCCGAGCCCATACCGCGGCCGACACGCTTTTTGTTGCTGTTGGCCTGCTTGGGGGCACGTAAATTTGAAAGATTCTTTGCCATGACTTTCCTCGCTAAACGCCGGACTGGTCTATCTTGTTGAGCCAGCCCGACTCGCTTATGTACTTACTCTACGATCCGCACTAAATGGGGCACGGTCTTGACCATGCCGCGGATCGATGCCGTATCCTCACGCTCTACCACTTGGTTGAGGCGGGTAAAGCCTAACCCTTTGACCACCCTCTTGTGCTTCTCCGGGGTGGAAATCGAGGACCGGTAGTATTGCAGGCGCATCATCGCCTTCGCTTGCTTTGGAGTCGCTGCCATCAATATAGCTCCTGTACCTGCTTGCCGCGAGCGGCAGCCACTTCGCCACGATCGCGCAACTGTACCAGCGCATCAAAGGTGGCCTTGACCACATTGTGCGGATTGGCCGTGCCCAGGCTCTTGGTGAGGACGTTTTGCACCCCGACCGAGGTCATCACCGCGCGCACCGCGCCGCCGGCAATCACGCCCGTGCCTTCGGGCGCCGGCTTGAGCAGCACGTGCCCGGAACCGAAGCGGCCCAATACCTGGTGGGGTATGGTGGTCTCCGACAGGTTGACGTGCACCAGGTTCTTTTTGGCCGCCTCGATCCCTTTGCGGATCGCCTGCGGGACTTCCTTGGCCTTGCCCGAGCCAAAGCCAACCACCCCGGCAGCGGGATCCCCGACCACCACCAGCGCCGCGAAGGACATGTTCTTGCCGCCCTTAACTACCTTGGTGACACGATTGATGGACACCACCTGATCCTTCAGGTTGTACTGCCCGGCGTCCAGTTTCCGCTTGAGTATTGCCATGCTGTTGTCCGATCCTTCCAAAAACAAAACCTTTAGAACTCCAAACCTGCTTCGCGTGCTGCATCGGCCAGAGCCTTGATGCGTCCGTGATAGAGATAGCCGCCGCGATCGAAGACCACCTTCTTGATTCCCTTTTCCAGCGCGCGCTCCGCTACCAGCTTGCCCACTTCCTTGGCCGCGGCCACGTTGCCACCAGTCTTCAACTTGGCGGAAAGGGTGGAGGCGGAGAGGATGGTTTCACCCTTGGAGTCGTCAATGACCTGGGCATAAATGTGGTTCAGCGAGCGGTATACGTTCAGCCGCGGGCGCACTGCGGTGCCTTCCATCTTCTGGCGGATGCGAAAGTGTACGCGCTGGCGAATTACGTTTCTCTGTCTAATCGGTAACATGTTAAGGTCTTCCTTCCTAAAGGCGGAGCTGCCCTGCAGCCCCGTTCGGTACTTACTTCGCTCCGGTCTTGCCAACCTTCTTCTTCAAGCGCTCGCCCACATAGCGGACGCCTTTGTTCTTGTAAGGGTCGGGCTTACGCAGCGAGCGCATGTCGGCTGCTACCTGGCCTACCTTTTGACGATCGATGCCGCTGATGGACAGCCGCGTCTGCTTGGGATCGATCGTCACGTCGATGCCCGTGGGCAGAGGAAACTCGATGGGATGAGAGAAGCCCAGGGTAAAGACCACCGTGCCCTTGCCCTTCAGCTCGGCACGATAGCCGATGCCGACGATATCCAGTTCCTTGGTCCAGCCCTTGGTCACGCCTTCGACCGCGTTCGAGACCAAGGCGCGGGTCAAGCCGTGCAGGGCGGCGAGCTCTTCCTTTTCCCGCACCGCGAACAGGTTGCCGTCCTTGGTTTCGAGCGTGATGCCGGTAGGCACCATGGCGGTCAATTTGCCCTTGGGCCCTTCGACCAGCACGGTGTTGCCCTGCATCTTGTATTTCACCGTTGCGGGCAACGGAATTGGTTTCTTACCTATACGCGACATAATTTCTAACCCTTCACGGCTTGCGAGTCGCGGCCGGCGTTAAGCCATCGTTCCACTGCAGCCATCAATGCCTACCAGACCTCGCAGAGAATCTCGCCGCCGACGCCTTCGCGCCGCGCCTGCCGGCCGGTCATCACGCCGCGAGGCGTGGTCATGATGCTGATGCCGAGGCCGCTCTGCACACGCTTGATCTCATCCCGGCCGACATAGACGCGGCAGCCTGGGCGCGAGATGCGCGACAGGTCGCGAATGGCGGCTTCGTTGTTGGCGCCGTACTTGAGGTAGACCCGCAAAACTGCGCGGCCATTCTCTTCCGCCGCCTTGTAGTTGGCGATGTAGCCTTCTTCCTTGAGGATGCGGGCAATCTCGGTCTTCAGCTTCGAGGCCGGAACATCCAGCTTTTGGTGGCGCGCACGGATGGAATTGCGGATGCGGGTCACAAAGTCGGCTACTGGATCGGTTAAACTCATTCTCTCTCCTCCACTCCCCGTTCGCTCCGGCGTTCTGAAATGCCGCAGAACCAGCGGGAATGTTGTGGTTACAACGGGCCGGTTACTTACCAACTTGACTTGACGACACCGGGGATTTCGCCCCGAAGCGCCAGCTGGCGGAAGCACAAGCGGCATAGACCGAACTTGCGCAGATAGGCGCGCGGACGGCCGCAGATCTTGCAGCGATTGTGCTGGCGGCTGGAAAACTTCGGCTTGCGTGCGTCTTTAACTCGTTTTGCTGTAGTGGACATTCGTCTCTCTTCCTTATGCCGTCTGCCGGAAAGGTATGCCAAACTGCCGGAGCAGGGCACGCGCCTGGTTATCGTCCTTGGCTGTCGTCACAATGGTGACGTTCATGCCCTTCAACTTATCCACCCGGGCATAGTCGACCTCGGGGAAAATCAGCTGGTCGCGCATACCCAGCGTGTAGTTGCCTCGCCCGTCAAAGCTCTTGGTCGATACACCGCGGAAGTCACGCACGCGGGGTAGCGCGACGGAGATCAGGCGGTCGAGAAATTCGTACATGATGTCGCCGCGCAGGGTCACCATGGCGCCGATGGGCATGCCTTCGCGCACCTTGAAGGCGGCGATCGACTTCTTGGCCCGCGTGGTCACCGGCTTTTGCCCGGCCACCGAAGCCAGGTCGGCGACCAGCGGATCCATGATCTTCACATTCTGCGTGGCCTCGCCCAGGCCCATGTTGAGAACGATCTTTTCCAGGCGGGGCACTGCCATCAGGTTGTTGAGGCCCAGCTCTTTCTGCAATGCCGGCCTGATTTCCTGCTGGTACTTCTCTTTGAGTCTCGCGTTTACTTTCGCTGCCATCTATTGTCTCTTTCTTTCACGGTCCCGGAGTGGGCTTGTACGCATTTCACTTTTACGAGCAGTGGGAGATATTCGTTATGTGCAGCCGTTCTTTGCGGAACGTCTGCGTCGAGCTCAACTTCTTCCTCTGCACCAAAAGTGAAATGCTATGGCCCGTTTACCGTTGCGTGAGCAAATTCCGCTTACTTTTTCTTTCGGCGCCAGGGTCTGGCCGCACTTCTTGCACACCCGAACCTTGGTATCGCCTTCAAACTTGTGACCCACGCGGGTCGGCCCGCAGGTGCCGCAGACCAACATCACGTTCGAGATCTGGATGGCCGCTTCCTGCTCCGCAATGCCGCCCTTGATGTTGCGCTGCGGATTGGGGTGCACATGCTTCTTGACCATGCGGACGTGCTCCACCAGCACCCGGTCCTTGTCGCCGAGCACGCGCAGCACGCGGCCGCGCTTGCCTTTATCGGTGCCGGTAATCACTTCCACCGTATCGTTGCGTTGTAACTTCAATGCCATAAATTCCTCGCTTCCGATGACCCGGCCTTAGATGACTTCCGGGGCCAGCGACACAATCTTCAAAAACTTCTTCTCCCGCAGCTCGCGGGCGACCGGACCGAAGACGCGCGTGCCCACCGGCTCTCCCGCATCGTTGATCAGCACCGCGGCGTTCTGGTCAAAGCGGATGTAGGTGCCATCGCGGCGGCGATATTCTTTCCGCGTCCGCACTACGACCGCCTTCACCACCACACCCTTCTTGACCTGACCATCGGGAGACGCTTCCTTTACGGAGGCAGTAATCACATCGCCCAGGCCGGCCTTTTTTCCGCTCGAGCCACCCAAGGGCAGAATCATCTGCAGCTTGCGCGCGCCGGAATTATCGGCTACGTCCAGCATGGTTCTCATTTGTACTGCCATACTCGTATCTCCTTACTGTGTCGCCCTTATTGCCTAAAACTTTGTGTCACTACTTGCTGAACCGCAGGTGCCCATCCATCTCCGCTTCGTCTCGCTAGAGTCGGGATGACAAGAGTCAGCGAAGGCGACTGGCAGCCGACCTCAACCCGTCACCGCTAAACGACCGGCTGTTGCTACTTCTTCTACTTGCGGCAGAGAGGAGCGGCGAACCACTTCTTCCAGCGTCCAGCGCTTCAGCTTGCTCAGCGGGCGGCTCTCGCGAATCCTGACCACGTCGCCGACGCGAGCTGAGTTCTGCTCGTCGTGGGCGTAGAACTTCTTGTTGAGCTTGATGACACGCTTGTACTTGGGGTGGGTCTTGCGCATCTCCACCTGGACCACGATGGTCTTCTGCATCTTGGTGGAAACGACATTGCCAATCTTTTCTGTGCGCCGTGACTCCGGCTTAACTGCTGTGGCATCCGACATGGCTTAACGAGCCTCTTTTCCGGCCGGCTTGGCCTTTTTGGTTTTGGCGGCCTTGGCGGCTTGGCGGTTGCCTCGCCGGCCGGCTGCAGGGCAGCGCCGTGCAGACCGAGCGCCCGCTCGCGGGCGATGGTCTTGATGCGGGCTACGTCTTTGCGCAGATCGCGCAGCTTCTTCACGCCTTCGTTCTGCCCCAGCTTCATCTGGAAGCGCAGGCGAAAGAGCTGCTCGGCGGACTGCTTTTCCTGCCGCACCAGCTCTTCATCATTCAAATTGCGAATCTTTTCCGTTTCCATGGCTCTTCTTCTCCGCTACTTGACGACCGCGGTTACCTTGACATCGTGGCGCATGACAAATCGCGTCTTGAGGGGCAGCTTGTTCGAAGCCAGCCGCATGGCCTCGGCGGCCATCTCGGGGCTGACCCCTTCCATCTCAAAGAGCACCTTGCCCGGGCGAACCACCGCTACCCAGTGATCGGGAGCTCCCTTGCCTTTACCCATACGGGTTTCGGCCGGCTTCTTGGTCACCGGCTTGTCAGGAAACAGCCGCAGCCAGATCTTGCCGCCACGCTTGATGAAACGCGTCATGGCCACACGGCTGGCTTCAATCTGCCGGTCCGTGATGTAGCCGCACTCCATCACCTTGAGCCCATAGTCCCCGAAGGAGAGCTCGGAGCCGCGCCACGCCTTACCCTTCATGCGCCCGCGCTGCTGCTTGCGGTACTTAACCTTCTTTGGCATCAACATAAATTTCGCCTCTAAACCAATCTCTAACTCTTCCTGCTCCAGCCGAACGGCTAAAATACTCCGCTGGTGCCTGCCGGCTGCGGCTGACGACGCTTCTGCTCGTAAATGTCACCGCGATAGATCCAGGTCTTGACCCCGATCACGCCGTAGGTGGTACGCGCTTCGGCAAAGCCGTAGTCGATATCCGCGCGCAGGGTGTGCAGCGGAAGCCGCCCCTGCAGATACCACTCGGAACGCGCGATCTCGTTGCCATTCAAACGCCCGGAGACGCGAACCTTGATGCCCTTGCAGCCAAAGCGCAACGCCGAATCGACCGCCTTGCGCATGGCACGGCGGAAGCCCACGCGCTTCTCCAACTGGAGAGCGATGTTCTCGGCCACCAACTGCGCATCCAGCTCCGGCTTGTTGACCTCGAGGATGTCGATGAAGACGTCGCGGTTGGTGCGCTTCTGCAGATCCGCCTTGAGCTTCTCGATCTCGGCGCCCTTGCGGCCGATCACGATGCCCGGACGCGCGGTGCGGATGATCAGGCGCAGCTTGTTGCCCGGACGCTCGATCTCGACCGAGCTGACGCCGGCCGCCTTGAGCTTTTCCTTCAACTCCTCGCGCAGGTGCACATCTTCAATCAGCAACTTGTCGTAGTCGCGCTCGACGAACCAGCGTGACCGCCATGGCTTGTTGACGCCTAGTCGAAAGCCGTAAGGATGAACTTTTTGTCCCATAATTTCCTCGAACCTACTTCGCGGCCTTCTTCCAGTTTTTTGCTGCGCTCTTCTTAGCCACGGTCTTCTTGGCCGCAGCCTTCTTCGCCGCGCCCTTCAGCATTCGCTTCTTGGGAGCCGCTGCTTCCGGCTCAGCCGTTTCCACCAGGCCGCCACGCTTGCGCTCCGCGACCGCGATCACGATGTGCGCCAACCGGCGCTGATAGCGGAAGGCCCGCCCCATCGGCGCCGGACGGATACGCTTCATGCGCGGTCCTTCGTTGGCCAGCGCGGTCTTGACATAGAGGTTGTCTACATCCAGATCGAGCTCGCGCTCCTGGCTGAGATAGTTCGCGTTCTGAATGGCCGCGCGCAGCACTTTCTCGACCAGCGGCGCGACACCCTTCTTGGTGAAGGCCACCGTCTCCAGTGCTTCGCCCACGCGGCGCCCCTTGATCAGCTCCAGCACCAGGCGAGCTTTCTGCGGCGATACCCGCTGGAACTTCGCTTCGGCCCGGAATTCCTGTGTTTCCAGTTGCATTGGCTTCTTCCCTTAAATTCTGCTTAGCGAGGCTTGGCCGACGACTCGGCGGCTTTCGCCGAGTGACCTTTAAAGGTCCGGGTGGCGGAAAACTCGCCCAGCTTGTGCCCTACCATGTTTTCCGTCACGTAGACGGGAATGAACTTTCTGCCGTTGTGCACCGCGATGGTGTGTCCCACCATATCCGGATGAATGGTCGAGCGGCGCGACCAGGTACGAAGGACCTTTTTGTCATTCGTCGCATTCATCGCTTCGATCTTCACCATCAGGTGGGTGTCGATAAACGGACCCTTTTTTGTCGAACGTGCCATAGCTCTCGATGCTCCTGAACTTCTATTTCTTGGCGCGGCTGACGATAAACGTGTCGGTCCGCTTGTTGTTGCGTGTCTTGTAACCGCGTGTCGGCTGTCCCCAGGGGGTAACCGGATGACGGCCGCCGGAGGTCTTGCCCTCGCCGCCGCCGTGCGGGTGATCGACCGGGTTCATGGATACGCCACGATTGCTGGGACGAATACCCTTCCAGCGATTGCGTCCGGCCTTGCCGATCGATACATTCTCATGATCGGTATTGCCTACCTGGCCCACGGTCGCCATGCACGCTACCAACACCCGGCGGGTTTCGCCGGAGGGCAGCTTCAAGAGCGCGTAGTCGCCCTCTTTGGCCACCAGCTGGGCCGACGCTCCCGCCGAGCGCACCATCTGCGCGCCCTTGCCGGGACGGAGCTCAACGTTGTGCACCGTGGTGCCGGAGGGGATGTTCTTGAGCGGCAACGCATTGCCGACCAGAATGTCGGCCTCGGGCCCGCTCATGATGGTCTGCCCTACCTTCAGCCCTACCGGCTGAATGATGTAGCGCTTCTCACCGTCCAGGTAATGCACCAGCGCGATGCGCGAGGAGCGGTTGGGATCGTATTCGATCGAGGCCACCTTGCCCGGCACGCCAAACTTGTCCCGCTTGAAGTCCACCAGGCGCAGCTTCTGCTTATGGCCACCGCCATGGTGACGCATCGTCAGGTCGCCGGAATTGCGGCGGCCTCCCGTGCGCTGCTTGACTGCCAGCAGCGGCTTGTGCGGGCGATTGGTCGTAATGTCGTCGTTTACCAGAGTTGTCTGGAAACGCAGCGTTGGTGTGATCGGTCTGTATGTCTTGATCGGCATCGTTTCGCTCGTACTTCCAAGTAAGACTTCTAAAACAGTTTCCAGTTACGGGGTACTACGCTTTACATCGCGTTGACGTAGTCGGGCATCTTCTCGCCCTTCTGCAGGCGAACGTAAGCCTTCTTCCAATCGGGGCGAAAACCGGAGAACTTGCCCCGGCGGCGCTCCTTGCCCAGGAAGTTGGCGGTACGCACGCTCCGTACCTTCACCTTGAACAGCGTCTCGACCGCCTGCTTGACCTCGGTCTTGGTCGCATCCGGAGCCACGTCAAAAACCAGCGTGCTTTCCACTTCCTTGACGCCCAAGCCCTTTTCCGTAATGAGGGGGCGCTTGATCACGTTATAAAGAGTCGGCATCAGGCCACCTCCGAACCGGCCGCAAGCTTGCGCCGGGAAACAGTCTTCTTCAACGACTCCTGCAATTGCTCGATCGCGGCGCGGGAAAAAATCGCCCGCTCGTAGCGCAGCAGATCGTAAGGATGAACTTCCTTGGTCAGCATCAACTCCACCCGATCGAGGTTGCGCGAACCGAGCAGCAGAGCGCGGCTTGGTTCCTGGCCACCCTCGACCAGCAAGGTGGTCCGCTTGGCATCGAGCTTATCCAGCGCCGCGCGATAGGCCTTGGTCTTGGCGTCTGCGAGCTCCAGGCTCTCGACCACGGTCAGCTTGCCATCGGCCAGCTTCGAGGCCAACGCGGAGCGCAGGGCGCCGAGCAGCTTCTTGCGGGGAAAGGCGTAGTCATAGCTGCGCGGCTGGGGTCCGTGCACCGTGCCGCCGTGGCGCCAGATGGGAGAGCGCACCGAGCCTACACGAGCCCGTCCCGTACCCTTCTGCTTCCACAACTTCTTGCCTGCGCCGGAGACCAGCTTCTTGTTCTTGGTGGCGGCCGTACCTTGCCGCATCGCGGCGCGATAGTGCTTGACCGCTTCCCACAGCAGCGCCTCGTTGATCTGGTCAGCCGCGAAAATCTCGTCTGCCAGCTCGAGCGAGCCTACCTTTTGTCCACCGAGATCCACTACATCAATCTGTGCCATATCCAATTCCTTAAGAAGAGACGACTAAGACTGCCCATCAGGGGCTAAAGCCCTCAGTATTTCGAGCACTTGCGGCACGACTAAAGTCGTGCCCTGATACAAAGCCCCAAAGTTCACTGCTTCGCCCAAAGTTCACTGACTGATACAAAATCCTAGACCAGCGCCCTTGAGGGACAAAATCCGCCTTAACCCCTGTCCTATTTCTTGCCCTTGGCGCCTGAGGGCTTGCCACCGGAAGCCTTCTTCGAGGCCTTCAACGGATCGACCGTACCGCCGCCACCAAAGCCACGACGCTCACGCGGCGGCGCCTTGGACTTGGAAATCATCACGTAGCCATCGCGCGGACCGGGGATCGCACCCTCGACCATCAACAGGTTCTCGTCCAGGTCGATGCCGCGAATGCGCAGATTGCGCACCGTAACCCGCTCCGCTCCAAAGTGCCCCGGCATGCGCTGCCCGGGAAAGACGCGCGAAGGGAACGAGGATGCACCGATCGAGCCCTGCACCTGGAACATGTGACCGTGCGCCTTGGGACCACCGCCAAAATGATGGCGGCGAACTACACCGGCAAAGCCACGGCCCTTGCTGGTGCCGACCACATCGACGTACTTGGCGTCTTCGAAAATATCCACCAGTACTTTGTCGCCCGCCTTCAGTGCGGGAGCGGCGTCTTCACCGCCGGAGCTATTGACCAGCTCCAGGGGGACTTCGCGCATCAACTTCACCGGCGGAACATTGTTCTTGGCGAAGTGGCCGGCCATCGGCTTATTCACCTTGCCACCCTTGACAAACTCGATCAGGCCGATCTGCGCCGCACTGTAGCCGTCGCCGGCCAGCGTCTTCAGCTGGGTCACTACGCAGGGACCCGCCTGCAGCACGGTGACCGGGTGCACTTCACCCTTGTCATCGAACAACTGCGTCATCCCGATCTTCTTGCCCAGAATTCCTCTTACCGACATGGTGCTCTCCTGCTTACTTCTCGAATGCCTTAATCTCAACATCCACGCCGGCCGGAAGATCGAGCTTCATCAGCGCATCGATGGTTTGCTGCGTGGGCTCGAGAATATCGATCAGCCGCTTATGAGTGCGGATCTCGAAGGCCTCGCGCGATTTCTTGTCGACGTGCGGGGAACGCAGCACGCAGTATTTGTTCTTCACGGTGGGCAACGGAATAGGACCCGCGACCTGCGCGCCGGTGCGCTTCGCCGTCTCGACGATTTCACCGGTCGAGGTATCGAGCACGCGATAGTCGTAAGCCTTAAGCCGAATGCGAATTCTTTGTCCTACCATCTCAATTCCCTCTTGCTACTCAACCACTCGTTCCGCCCTGCCTGCTCGCTAGCCGGCAGGGCCAAGCTTACTTGATGATTTCGCTGATGGTGCCGGCGCCTACGGTGCGGCCACCCTCGCGGATGGCGAAACGCAGACCCTTTTCCATCGCTACCGGGGTATGCAGCTCAATTTCCAGCTGCACATTGTCGCCCGGCATCACCATCTCCGTGCCTTCCGGCAGCTTCGCCGTCCCGGTCACGTCCGTGGTACGGAAGTAGAACTGCGGCCGGTAGCCATTGAAGAACGGCGTGTGACGGCCGCCCTCTTCCTTGCTCAGCACGTAAATCTCGCCCTTGAACTTGGTGTGCGGCGTAATCGAGCCGGGCTTGGCCAGGACCATTCCGCGCTCCACGTCTTCCTTGGCAATGCCGCGCAGCAGCAGACCCGCGTTGTCGCCCGCAAGTCCTTCATCCAGCTGCTTTTTGAACATTTCGACCCCGGTCACTACCGTCTTGCGGGTTTCCCGGAAACCGACAATCTCCGACTTCTTCGCCCACCTTGATCTTGCCCCGCTCGATCCTGCCCGTTACCACCGTGCCACGGCCGGAAATGGAGAAAATGTCTTCAATCGGCATCAGGAAGGGCTGGTCGATGGCGCGCGCCGGCAAGGGTACGTTCTTGTCCACCGCATCCATCAACTCATCGATCTTGGCTTCCCATTGCGCTTCGCCGTTCAACCCGCCCAGGGCCGAGCCGCGAATCACCGGCACATCGTCCCCAGGGAAGTTGTACTTCGACAACAGCTCCCGGACTTCCATCTCCACCAGGTCCGTCAGCTCTTCGTCTTCCACCGCATCGCACTTGTTCAGAAACACCACGATGTAGGGCACCCCTACCTGGCGGGCCAGGAGCACGTGCTCCTTGGTTTGCGGCATGGGACCATCGGTCGCCGCCACTACCAGGATCGCTCCGTCCATCTGCGCCGCGCCGGTGATCATGTTCTTGATGTAGTCGGCGTGGCCCGGGCAGTCCACGTGCGCGTAGTGACGGTTGGCCGTCTCGTACTCTACGTGCGCGGTCGCAATCGTGATGCCGCGCTCCCGCTCCTCAGGCGCGTTGTCAATCGAATCAAACGAACGAAACTGGATCTTCGGATTGTGCTTCGACAATACCTTGGTGATCGCCGCCGTCAGCGTCGTCTTGCCGTGATCAATGTGTCCAATCGTCCCCACGTTCACGTGCGGCTTGGACCGGTCAAACTTCTCCTTCGCCATCTCGTCCCTCTCTTACTGCTTAAATCAAAGCCTCTACTCAATTTCGCGCTGAACCCCAGGACTAACGTCCTGGGTCATATTCAGCCGTCCCTGCGGGACTGATTCGATGTTTTCAATTGCCTACCTAGGACTACGTCCCTGGGCTAACTCTCAGCTGTCAAGCCCTTCGGGACTCACTTCTGAACCGCCAGCCCCGATGTACGGGCTAAAGCTCGCTAGCGGCCTGAGACAGCCCTTACGCTACCAGCCCGATCGGGCACGTGCTACTTCGTGCTTACTTCCCCTGGTTGCGGCCAATGATTTCTTCCGACACCGAGCGCGGCGCTTCTTCATAGCGATTGAAGTGCATCGAGTAATTGGCCCGGCCCTGGGTCGAAGAGCGCATGTGGGTGGCATACCCGAACATCTCACTCAACGGCACATTGGCCTTGATGACCTGCGATCCTGCGCGGTGCTCCATGCCTTCGATGCGGCCGCGGCGGGAATTCAGGTCGCCGATGATGGTTCCCATATACTCCTCCGGCACCACCACTTCGACCGACATCACCGGCTCCAGCAATACTGGAGTCGCCTTGCGGGCCGCTTCCTTGAACGCCATCGATCCGGCAATCTTGAAGGCCATTTCGTTCGAGTCGACATCGTGGTAGCTGCCGTCAAAGAGTGTCGCCTTGACATCGACGATCTCGTAGCCGGCCAGCACACCGCCTGACAGCGCCTCACGAATGCCCTGCTCGGTCGGCTTGATGTATTCCTTGGGCACCACGCCGCCCTTGATGTCGTTAATGAACTCGAAGCCCTTGCCCGGCTCGTTGGGCTCGACCCGGATCTTCACGTGACCATAGTTGCCCGAGCCACCGGTCTGGCGGATGTACTTGCCTTCCGCCTCCGCCTTCTTGCGAATGGTCTCGCGATAGGCGACCTGCGGCTTACCTACATTGGCCTCGACCTTGTACTCACGCATCATGCGGTCGACGATGATTTCGAGATGCAGCTCGCCCATGCCGCTGATGATGGTCTGGCCCGAGTCAGGATCCGTATGCACCTTGAAGGTGGGATCTTCCTGCGCCAGTTTGGCTAGCGCCATGCCCATCTTCTCCTGGTCTGCCTTGGTTTTCGGCTCCACTGCCACGTGGATAACCGGGGCGGGGAAATCGATTGATTCCAG
The DNA here is from genome assembly GCA_963711525.1 of uncultured Acidobacteriaceae bacterium. GTDB lineage: Bacteria > Acidobacteriota > Terriglobia > Terriglobales > Acidobacteriaceae > PALSA-350. The sequence continues at coordinate 205,411 of CAVQEO010000018.1, forward strand.
CACAATGGGAGCCTTGTCCGTGCAAATGGTATCGCCCGTGACCAGGTTCTTGAGCCCCACGCAGGCGCAGATGTCGCCGGCATAGATCTCAACGATCTCTTCCCGCTTGTTGGCATGCATCTTGAGCAGTCGCCCGATGCGCTCGCTCTTGCCGGTGCGCGGATTGAGTACCGTGTCACCCGTCTTCAGGTGGCCGGAATAGAGACGGACAAAGATCAACTGCCCGACAAAAGGGTCGGTCATGATCTTGAAGCCGAGTGCGGTCAGCGGCTCGCTGTCGTCGGCATGGCGGAGGATGACCTCCTCCATGTTGTCCGGGTTGTGACCCTCAATCGGGGGCACATCGAGCGGGCTGGGCAGATACTCAACTACTGCGTCGAGCAGCGTCTGCACACCCTTGTTCTTGAACGAACTGCCGCACAGAACGGGGAACAGCTTCATGCCGATGACAGCCCCACGCAGCGCCTTGCGCAACTCAGCCGCGGTTGGCGTCTCGCCTTCGAGAAACTTGTGCAGCATGTCGTCATCGTTTTCGGCCACAGATTCCACCAGCTGCATGCGGAAGGCTTCCGCCTTCTTGAGCAGGTTCGCCGGAATCTCTTCGACGTCGTACTTGGCGCCCATGGTTTCGTCGTGCCACAGAATGGCGCGCATCTCGATCAGGTCGATGACACCCTTGAAAGCGGCTTCCTGACCGATGGGGATCTGAATGGCTACCGGGCGGGCGTTCAGCCGCTTGCGGATGGTGTCGATGGCATGCTCGAAATCGGCGCCCATCTTGTCCATCTTGTTGATGAAGCAAATGCGGGGCACACCGTACTTGTCTGCCTGCCGCCACACCGTCTCCGATTGCGGCTCTACACCATGCACGGCGTCAAAGACGGCAACTGCGCCGTCGAGCACGCGCAGGCTGCGCTCCACCTCGGCGGTAAAGTCCACGTGGCCAGGAGTGTCGATGATATTGATACGGATATCGCGCCAGGTGCAGGTGGTGGCAGCCGAAGTGATGGTGATGCCGCGCTCCTGCTCCTGCTCCATCCAGTCCATCGTCGCCGTGCCTTCGTGCACTTCGCCGATGCGATGGGTAATGCCGGTATAAAACAAAATCCGCTCCGTCGTTGTTGTCTTGCCGGCGTCGATGTGCGCCATGATTCCGATATTCCGGCAACGATCGAGTGGTACTAGACGAGGCACGGTGTTCTCTCACTCTCGCGCGAGACGTAAGACTCGCGATTCTTCTTTCTACCTTTGTTGCGCCTGCCCCTTACCGGCAACAGGCCCGATTGGTCAAACTTGACTACCAGCGGTAGTGCGCGAAAGCCTTGTTGGCCTCAGCCATGCGATGGACATCTTCCTTCTTCTTCATCGCAGCGCCGCGGCCGTTGGCCGCATCCAGCAGTTCGCTGGTCAACTTATCGATCATGCCCTTCTCACCCCGCGCCCGGCCGTAGGTCACCAGCCAGCGGATGGCAAGGGAAGTGCGCCGCTCGGGATTGACCTCGATCGGCACTTGATAGTTAGCGCCGCCCACACGACGGGTTTTCACTTCAAGCAGCGGCTTGCAATTCTCCACCGCCTTCTTGAACAGCTTCAAGGCCTCGTCGCCGCCCTTTTGCTCCAGATTGGTCATGGCCTGATAGAAGATGCCCTGAGCGGTCGACTTCTTGCCGTCCCACATCATGGAGTTGACGAACTTCGTAACCAGCGACGAGTTGTACACCGGATCGGCGGCAACTTCCCGTTTCGCGATATGTCCTTTTCTCGGCATAAAAAACCTTTCCCTTGATTACTTCGCGCCACTCTTGGGGCGCTTGGCGCCATACTTCGAACGGCTCTGTTTGCGGTTGGCCACGCCGACCGAATCGAGCGTGCCGCGCACTACGTGATAGCGCACGCCGGGCAGATCCTTCACACGGCCGCCGCGGATGAGAACAATCGAGTGCTCCTGCAAGTTGTGCCCGATTCCGGGGATATAGGTCGTGACTTCCACGCCGTTGGTCAGGCGGACGCGCGCGACCTTGCGCAAGGCCGAGTTCGGCTTCTTGGGCGTTTGCGTGTAAACGCGGGTGCAGACGCCGCGCCGCTGCGGCGATCCCTGGAGCGCCGGCGATGCGGTCTTGTACCGCGCCGCGGTCCGGCCTTTTCTCACGAGCTGACTGAATGTAGGCAAACCATACTCCTTAAAACTTCCGCATTGCGGGGACGAAATTCGCCCATACGCGAAGAGACTGCCTTCGCCACGAAACTACTGCGCCGCACATCACCGACCGAACGCCTGAACCCGGCGCTCATCGGTGCACGAAGCCGGCTTGCTTCGCGCCTGCTTGCTGCATACCAGACGAGAACTTCGACGGTGGCCGCGCGTTTCTTCTCACATCCAGCTTTGACCGGGCACATACGCGCTATTGCGCCCCGTGCCGGATCAGGCACCGGAAAACCGGGCACCAAAGAAGAAGCCAGTTCCGTTTCGAAGTTCCGGCCCGCATAGCCTCCCCAGGTGGGAGGTGTCGCAAAGGCCGATGCGATTGTTTCCCCTGCATCACGCGAACGCTTTGAAGGGACCCTGATGAATGGGCCGCATGTCTTGCCGCCAGTTTTAAGCGCGCCTTGCTGCGGAACACCACAGCTCATCGTTCAAGCACGCACTTCACTGGCTAATGCGGAACCTTCTTAAGATATCAAGACCCGCCCCCGGCGTCAATGGCGCGGGGCCAGCGACCGGTCGGCGAAGGGGGTAACGCGGCGGAAAGGCCAAGCCGCTATGGAGAACGATATTGACTCAACTACAACGCCCGTGCCGGCTCTCTCTTTCTTCGCTTCGGCCGATCGTCCAGGACGATGGTCCTAAGCGAAGAAAGAGGTGTGCTAGCATCCGTCCTGAATGTTTGCGCGTTCTCTCACTGTGCGCCTCCGCGCCTGTCTTGCATTGGCTGCGATCGCTTTTGCCGGCGCCGCTCCCGGCGTACTCGGACAAGACTCTTCTAAACCCGTTGATCCTCGCATTGCCAACGTCATTTCTGAACTGGAGAAGACGCGCATCATTCGCCAGACCGCGCTTTCCCCCGACGGCCAGATGATCGCATGGGTGGTCGACGGAAATGTGGGAACCGAGATTCAGATTGCGCCCACGGCCGATCCAGCCCGCGCCCGCCGGCTTACTGCAGGTTCCGGGGCCCCCTGCATCGAGGAATATCTGGCTTGGTCGCCGGACAGCAAAGAGCTGGCTTTCACCTCCGATTGCAACGGCGGATCGACCAGCGCTATGGACCAAGCGGACGTCTATGTTGCCACTCCGGGCGCGGCCAGCGCTTCGCCCCGGCGGCTCACCCATCTCCACGGCGGGGTCACCAGCCTGGCTTTTTCCCCGGACGGTCTGTATATCGCCTGCCTATATATTGAAGGCGCCACCCGGCCGGCCGGGGCGCTGGCTCCCATGAAGCCGCCCGCCGGCGTAATCGGGGAGGACGGGCTGGAGATCCAGCGGGTCGCCACCATCGAAGCCGCTTCCGGTGAATTTCGCCAGATCACCCCGCCTACCCTTCATGTCTATGAATATGACTGGGCGCCTGACTCCGGCCAGCTGGCTTACGTCGCCGCACCGCCGCCCGGGGAAAACAACTGGTGGGTGGCCCAGCTCTATACCCAGCGGCTTTCAGGCGGCCAAGCGCGAGCGGTGCTCGACCCGGAACACATACCGGGCCCACTGCACGGCCTGCAGATCGCCGTGCCCCGCTGGTCGCCGGATGGGCAACAAATCGCCTTCATCGGTGGCCTGATGAGCGATCAGGGGGCCACAGGGGGTGATATCTACCTGGTATCTGCCGGCGGCGGAGCGGCCAAGAACCTTACCCCGGACTCGGAGCAGAGCGCTGCCTGGATTCACTGGATCGCGCCCACGCAGCTACTGGTCTCCTGGATCAAGTCGGGCCAGGTGGAGATCGGGGAATTGGACTCCATCAGTGGAAAAATCATGGCCGCCAACCCAGCCATTGCCGCCTCGGTGGGCGATGGACGTCTGGAGTTCAGCCTCTCGGTCGCCAAGAACAGGGTGGCGTATATCAGGAGCTCCTTCTCCGACGCTCCGGAAGTTTACCTGGGCCAACTGGGGGCACCGGCCCGTCCCGTCACCCATTACAACGATGCCCGCAAAGCTCTCTGGGGCAAGTCCGAATCCGTCCACTGGACCAGCGACGCCTTCCCGGTGCAGGGTTGGCTGCTGTACCCGGCGCATTACGACCGGGGAAGGAAATATCCGCTCATCGTTAGCGTGCATGGCGGCCCCTCAAGCGCGGTGGTGCCGCGATGGCCGGACCTGGGTTACAACCCGATCGCCTTCTCCGCACTGGATTATTTCGTGCTCATGCCCAATCCGCGGGGCAGCTACGGTGAGGGCGAAGCCTTTACCCAGGCTAACCGGAAGGATTTCGGCTACGGCGACCTGCGGGACATCCTGGCCGGCGTCGATGCCGTCAGCGCTCAGTTGGGCATCGATCAGCAGCGCATTGGCCTCACAGGGTGGAGTTACGGCGGCTTCATGACCATGTTCGCCGTGACCCAGACGCAGCGCTTTCACGCGGCCGTGGCCGGCGCCGGCATCTCCGACTGGAAGAGTTATTACGGCGAAAACTCCATCGACCAATGGATGACACCCTTCTTCGGCGCCTCGGTGTATGACGACCCCGCGGTCTACGCCAAGAGCTCGGCCATCGACTTCATTCACAGCGTCAAGACGCCGACGCTGGTGGTGGTGGGGGACCGCGACGGAGAGTGTCCTGCTCCGCAGTCGTTCGAGTTCTGGCACGCATTGCGCGCCGAGCACGTGCCCACCCAGCTGGTGGTTTACCCGGACGAGGGCCACCACTTCAACTCGCCGCAGCATCGGCGGGATGTGCTGGCGCGGGCCCTGTCGTGGTTTGAGCAATACATGCCGCCGAGCTAGTTGCCGGTGGAGTGTACCGGCGGTCGCAATCCAGACCCGCAATGCACCTGTTGCCTCGGGGCTCAGTCCCTTCTACACTTAGGACGTTGACCACACAACTCTGCACGCGCATCGAGGCGGCGGCTACGGTGCCAGCGATCAAAAGAGGTACAGCCACGCTCCAGAAGATACTGGAGAGATAAGTGGCGCGGAGTTGCATTGTGGAACAAGTGCTAAGGCAATTCTCAGTAGATCAACCGCCGGGGGCGGCGACACCCGGCGGGGAGGTTTCATGCAGCGGTTTTTAACTTTTGTAGTTCTGGCTCTCCTTACCGTTCCCGTTGGTCTTTCCCTCCAGGGCTGTGCCAACAAGAATTCAAATTACTGCAACGGGTCGGGGTACGGCTATCTCAAGAGCCAGCCAGTTTCCATCTCGCTTCAGCCTCAGACCACCGGCCTCTCGGTTGCGTACTCGCAGACGACACAACTCCAAGCCCCCACGTCGGAGAACTGCAACGGCGGCTCGGCTTCTGTCGGCACTTATACGTACGGCACCACGGACCGCACCATCGCCGACGTTTCGCCCACCGGCGCGGTGTGCGGCGGGACGTGGAATTACAACACCCCGGCGGTCGCGTCCTACACCACCTGCATCCCCACCAACAAGACCGGCGTCGCGTACATGACCGCCAGCGCCGCGGGGTTTACCAGCAACCAGGTTGCGGTCTATTCCCATCCGGGAATCACCAGCCTATCGGTGCAAGGACCCACAAACAGTACCAGCGGCAAGCCGGAGTGTCTCTCTCAGGGCCTCACCTCACAGCTGGACGCCACCGCCTACACCACGAATAGTGCCGGCCAGCAGGTTCTTCTCTGCAGCCCCAATATCCTGCCCGGTGGGGGTTATGGCCCCAACGACTGCAATAATGTCATCGGCCATTTGAGCTACGCGGCGGCCAGCGCGGGTGTGGTCACCATCGACCAGAATGGCGTCGCCACCGCCCAGGCTCCGGGGTCTACCCTGATCACCGGCACCATTGCCCAAACCAGCAGCAACGCCGGCTATTTCTATACCTGCCCGCCGGCCAAGATCGCTCTGACCGTTGCCTCGACCGGGGCTACCAGCGCCAACGTCACACTGAATACACCCCTGGCGCTCACCGCTACGGTGACCGACGTCAACAACAACGTGATCAACGGGCTGGCGCTGAGCTATGTGTCCACCAACCCGGGAAGCATCGCCGTTAGCGCCACGGGCGCGGTGACGGCGTCCTTCCCCTCCAACTCAGCCATCACGGCCATCTGCCAGCCGACCACATGCAATCCTGCGCCCATCAATGAAGTGGGAACCCTAGGCACAGGCGTGACTGCGATCAGCAATTTCGTGCAGATCGCCTCCCCGGGACAGAACAGCACGTATGTATGGATCTCGAGCCCGGGGTCGCCGTACTTCGTGCCCATTGATATGTCGACCGGGACCATAGGCACCCAGATCAAGCTTCCTTACTCGCCCAACTCGATGGTGCTCGATCCTACCGGAACGAATCTCTACTTCGGCAGTTACCACGAGCTGATGACCTATACCGCGGCAACCAACAGCCTGGCCTCGGAGGTGACCGGGGTTCCCGGCGTCGTGCTCGCGGTCTCGCCCACCAACACTCAGGTGGTGGTGAATGACCAGCTGCGCGGAGTTCTGTATCTCTACACGCCGGCGTCGAGTAGCTTCACCTCCTTCGCCGGCATCGGCCAGAAAGCCGCATTCACCGCCGATGGCCAGACGGTGTATATCGTGGGCGACGGGGTGCTGTACATCCACAACGCCTTTACCGGCTGGTCGGTGGAGACCCTGCCGGCGAACCAGGGCACTACCACCACGGGCGTCTGCCCGGCGACCAACACCACCAGTCCTATTCCCACCAACCCTTCGACGTATCCGCCCAACACCACGGCGAACCCCAACAACACCTACAACATGTTCTGCTCACCTGATCTGGCAGTGACCATCCCCGCCGCAGCGGTCTTTCTCTCCGGCGCGGCTACCTCTGCCTATGGGCAGTGCCCGGAAAGCACAGTCGCGCCGGTGGTGAACTATCCCGAGGCCACCACGGTAGCAGCGGCCGCCGACCACGTGGCCTCCACCACCGACGGCAAACACATCATCGGCGCCACCGCCAATCCACCGACACTCACCGATCTTTCGATCACGGTGCCGATCGACGCCTGCCCCTCGGACGCGAATAGCCAAACCACGGGTATCGTATTCAACCCTCCCCCGGTCGTTAATCAGGCCTCGCTGGCCGCCTATGGCATTACCAACATCAACGAGGTGGTCGCGGCCACCAACTCGCTAGAGGCCTTCGTTACCTACAACAGCGCCGCGACGACGACACCGGCAGGGGGCGCGTTGTTACCCGTCTACAAGCCGTCGACGACCGCCGGGACGCTGGGAACGCTAAGCAGCGTCAAGCTCACCGGCAATGCGCTGGCTCCGGTGGCCGGCGTCTTTTCCCCTGATAACACCCTGTTTTTCGCGGGCACCACGGGCGATAATCTGCTGCACGTGATTAACACCACCACCCTGCTCGACACCCAGCAGATCAATCCCAAACTTACCGATATCAATGGCAATCCGCTGCCGCCCGTCTTCCTGGCGGTCAAACCGCGCCCGACTACTTAGGCGGCTACCCAGGACTAACCCCGGATTTCCTCTATGCAGCTCTAGACATGTCTGCGTATGCGGCTTTCTAACGGAAAGCCGCATGAGGCTCATTGATTCCAAGAGGATTCGGATGTGGACGTTCTGGTTTTGGAATGATCAGTCGCCGGCGAGGGAGATGGCTGAGGGTCCACTGTTACTTGCGCCCTGCCGCTCCCAGCCGAGGATTTCGGAGATCTGATCGGCGAGGGTTAAGGGATCGAAGGGCTTGGAAAGGATCGCGGCCGCACCTAATTCATCCAGCTTTCGCCGATCCTGGCCCTGCACCTTCGCGGTCAACAGAAGCACGGGAATATGAGCGGTGCTTCCATTCTGCTTCAGGATCTGAAAGGTCGTGGGGCCATCGATGTCGGGCATCATGACATCCAGCAGAATGGCATCCGGCTGTTCGAGCGATGCGCGGCGTATACCTTGCGCTCCGGAAGGGGCCAGGATGACCTGCCAGCCGGCAATGGTTTCCAGGCTGAGCGCAGTCACCTCGCGGATATCGGCTTCATCATCGATGATCAGTATGCGAGGAATCATGCCGCTGCCTGTTCTTTGTGTTGTTATCACTCTAGGTTCGAGGCTGCGGGGCGTACATAGCACTTGCTGTGCATTACCTTGATTAACCGGCCATTTAGAGGAGGCGGCCCAGGTGCCGGGGTGGCTCGGGAGCGCCCAACGATAGTGCCGTTTCCGGCAAGGGACAAGGGGCAAGATAGGGCTTGCCTGGTAGCTGCCCACGATCGAGAGGAGATCGGGTATGCTAGAGCAGTTTCGCAATGACGCGGCCTGATAAAGATCCGGGGGGGTGGTCTCTGCGCGCCGGGAACCACGAAAAAGCCTGCATCTTCGGTCTACACCAATTGCGAAAATGCGACCCCGGTAGAGACGCGAGGAACAGAATGACCAGATTGCTCAGAGTGTGCATAGGTGCGATGACGCTGCCGGCTTTGCTGGCACTTTCGGCTTCGGGGGCAATGTTCAAGAACAAAGGCGTCGAAGTCGATTTCAAGACCAGCCAGGGTCAGGATGCGGGCACAGCGACGCTCACGCCTGCGGGCAAAGGAGTTAAGGTCAAGCTGAACCTGACGAATCTTCCCGAAGGCGAGCATGCGCTCCACGTCCATCAGAACGCGAAATGCGATGGGCCGGATTTCAAGACCGCCGGCGGCCATTTCAATCCCGACGGCAAAGAGCATGGAATCAAGAATCCCAAGGGAGCGCATGCCGGCGACATGCCCGTCAACCTGCAAGTAATGGCCGACGGCACGGACCACCTCTCCTTCGTGACCGATAGCATTTCTCTCAAGAAGGACGCGAAAAACTCAGTCTTCGCCAACGGGGGCACGTCGTTCGTGATTCATGAGAAAGCGGACGACATGATGACCGACCCCACAGGCAATGCAGGGGGCAGAATCGCGTGCGGCGTCATCGTCGCACCTTAGTCCAGTCGCACCCTAGTCCAGTCGCACCGTAGTTCCAGACTCCCGCCCGGGATAAGCAAAAGCCGCGTTTATATCAGCTACTGTGACATTTAGAGATATCCTAAAGATATCAAATACGCGCAAATATCTTAGCGGCGCGACTGCCGGGCAACCGGGGGCGCAGTCGAGACGAGGTATTTGGCAACACTCGCCGCCGGAAGGGTGGGGGCCATGAGTGGACCTTGCACAAAATCGCAGCCCAGGGTCCGCAGGCACTCCAACTGATCGGCGCTCTCCACTCCTTCGCCTGCGACCTTCAGGCCAAGACCGTGGGCCAGCGCGATGATGGCCTGCACGATGGTATAGGTCCCGTTGGGTTCCGAGATGCGCTCGACGAAGGAGCAATCAATCTTGAGCGTGCTGACGGGAAGCTGATGAAGGTTGCTCAGACAGGAGTAACTGGTGCCAAAGTCGGCCACGGAAAAGTGAACGCCCAACGCGGCCAAGCTGCGCATCTGACTTGCGACCTCAGGGCGGTTGCGCATGACCGTGCTCTCGGTGGTGATCAGTTCGAGCAGGCGCGGGTCGAGGCCGCACCGGGACACGGCGCTGAGCACCCGGGCAGAAAAGTCAGAGTGGAGAAACTGCAGCGGGGAGACGCAGAAAGATACGCGCAGCGGGGTCAGGTGCTTGTTTTGCCACTCGATGCTCTGGCGGCAAACCTCGTCCAGAACCCACTCGCCTAAGGGAACAATCAGGCCGCGCTCCTCCGCGACGGGCATGAAGCGATCTGCCGCGATCGTGCCCAGTTGGGGATGGTTCAGCCGTGGGAGCGCTTGCAGGCCGCAGAGATTGCCCACCATGGAGTATTGCGGCTGATAATAGAGCTCCAGCCCGTCACCCTTGAAGGCGCTGCGCATGAATCGTTCCAGCTCGCTGACTTCGCTGGCCGAGGAACTAATCTGCGAAGAGACCAGGAGATATTGGCCCCCGCCTGCCTGCTTGGCACGGTACATCGCGGCATCGGCCGAGCGCCGGAGTTGGACGGAATCGCTCCCATCATCGGGATAGATCGAAATGCCAATCGAGGCCGAGATGTCGAAGGAAAAGTCCTCGGCTTCGATCGGCTTGTTGATGCTTTCTAGCACGCTGCGCGCGACCATCAGGGCGCTGCTCTTGTTGGCCAGCTCGCCCAGGATGATCACGAACTCATCCCCGCCGGTGCGGGCAAAGGTGTCCACGGCGCGCAGACGAGCGGAGATTCGGGCCACTACCTGTTGCAGGCATAAGTCGCCGGCAGCATGGCCATAGGAGTCGTTGATCTGCTTGAAGCGATCCAGATCCAGGCACAGGACGGCGGCATGCTGCCCGTAGCGGGCGGCCTGGGCCAGACTCTGCTGCATGCGATCCTCCAGCAGAAGCCGATTGGGCAGGCCAGTGAGCGTGTCGTGGTGCGCATGGTGAACCAGTTGTTCATGCAGTTGCTGACGGTCGGTAACGTCCTGTACCAGGACAAAAATGCATGTCCGCCCCATGTAGTCGATGGAATGGGACGCCGTATCCACTTGAATGTAGGAGCCGTCTTTCCGGAGGTGGCGCCAAGGGCCGGACAGCTGGGTGGGATTGGTCGCAGAATTTTCTTTGAGGATCGCGCCCAGGTCTTCAGTAGGCCGCAGGTCGCGCAGGGTCATGCTTTGAAATTCCTCGCGCGTGTAGCCGTAATGGGTCACCGCGGCATCGTTGACCTCGAGGATGCGCAGGGTCTCCGGATCATGCACCCACATGGGATGCGGGTGGGCGGCGAAGAGCAGACGATAGTGCTCCGTGGCGCGCCCGGCAGCCAGGAATTCGTCCTCCAGCAAGGTCAGGATCATGCCAAAAGCCACGAAATACTTAGGCACATTCCACAGCTCCGGGGAAATCTGCCCCGCGTGGACCAGATAGTTGCAAAGCAGCCCAACGGGAAAGACCGCGGCCCAGGCCACCAGGCCCACGATAGCGGTCAGGACGCCGGTAGAGGTACGCCGGAAGTCTAACCAATAGAACGCGGCGAAGGTAAGGAAAACCTCGAAAAGTAGGGCCAGGATGCCTTGATCCGGGGCATGGTGCGCGAGCGCGACGACGGTCCAGATGCCGCCCAGCGAAAAGGCCAGGGTGATGACTGCCCAAACCCGGCTCCGGCCGCGGCACAACTTCCACGGCAAGACGACGCCACTGGCAGTGGTCAGCGTCGCGGCGGCATAGAGCGGCCACTGGTGCGCTCCACCGAAGACCACGTAATTGAGATAGAAGAGCGCCGGAAGACCGACACCCGCCGCGGCCAGAACGCTGCCCGCGAAGGTGTCAAGGATGACAGGGGCGGAGAAAAGGAAGCACACCCCGGAAAGCAGCAATGCGCTGACGCTCAGGCTGTCGACCAACTCCTGTCCCCAGCCGGATACAGCCGGGATCAGCAGGGCGGCGAAATGCAGCAAGACCAGGATCCACCCGGCCACCCAGCAGCGTAATCGCGCGGTCGCACGTTTGCGGTAGATCGAGGCGAACAACACCACGAGCAGGCCAATTATGAGAATGTCGAGCACTTCGTTTTTCATAGGCGGGGCAGAAAAAGATGCAAAGAAATACAGTGGGAAGCGCAAACAATCAGCTTTTTCCCTGGTGTTGAGTATCGCTCACTCTGGGAAAGACTCAAGGTCACGGAAGTGTGACCGGAATGGGGAGCGGTGGGAGGATCACTGCACCCTTTGGCCCTGAGGTTGTGGCCTTTGGAGAAATAGGTGAGGCTACCCAGGACTACCCTGGATTTCCTGTACGGCTTTCTGAGAGGAAACGAGACCTCAGGGGCTAATGCTCGCTGCGGCGCGGTAGCCCGTACCCTTCAAAACATTGAGCTCTTCCGCAGCCTGTTAGCCCTTATTTTGAGGCGCGACGCAGCGCGGCATTGTAGAAGGCGTGCTTCGCTGCCAGGAGTTTTTCTGCAGACTGTTTCGTGCGTCCGGAAGATAAGGGTCTTATGCCGCTGCCAGACGGGCTGGCGGCCAGGAAGTGACCGGTACTCGACAAAAACCAGAAATCGGGCTTCCCTATCCTCTACGATGCAGTCTTCAGTTCCTGCTCGGCGCGCAACCAGTCCTGCTCGGGCGAACCTTCCGGCCAGCCGCGCTCAGCCCAGTACTTCTCCGCCAAACGAGAGATCTGCTCACGCGAGGGTTCGGCGGCGGGCGTCTGCTTCTTGGCTGCCGGCTTCCGCTTTTTGGAAGTCCCGTTTGCCGCTTCTGCGCTTTTGGTAGTCATCCGTGTCTCCTTCAATTGCCCATCAATCCGTCCAGGGATGTATCCATGATACGAAGGAGAACGAGGAATTGTCAGCCGATCTGTTAGTAACTTTGGGGTTACCTTGGACCTGCACCAGTCCCGCTGCTTTATGTTCCCGAAGCGGGGCTGTCGAAACGCTCCTGACGGCGGGAGATGGCGTTCGATAGGGTGATGGGCGGCTCGGATTGCAGCAGCTGGACACTCCATTCCTTCATGGCCGGCTTGGTCTGCTGCAGCTCCGCAAGGTCCGCTCTCCAGTTTCGGAGATGGACCTTGTTGTCGAGCATACGGATCCAGAAGGCACGGTATTCGGCCAGATTGAGCCGCTCGACGTTGGCAAACAGCTCCTCGTCACCGAGCAGCCATTGCCATAAAAAGCGGTCCTGGGAGGCCGGCTGGCGGGCCGCGAGGGCCTCGTCGGCGAGTTCCTCGTCGGTCGGGAAGGCGTTCAAAGCATAGCCGAAATCAGAAAAATCGCTCTTCTCCCCGGTCTGCTCCGCGATCCGTTTGAGGGTACGCACCAAGTTGCGACGCGAGGGCCCGCGATACGCCTTCTCCTCGATCAATCCCTTATAGAGGGAAACCGACCGGCGCAGGCCGCGGACAAAGAGATCGCTGCGCGAGCTGTTGTCGGCGACCGCCTCCTCGGCAAGGTAAAAACGGCTGCAAAGCAAGGCTTCGACAAACGTCGCATGCCGCCAGTCCGGATCTACGGAGGAGGCATGGGCAATATCCGCAAAAGCCTGCTTGGATAAAGACTCGAGTTGGGATCGCTCCGCTTTCCGCAGCCAGGACGGTTCCTTCTCCTGGGACTCCAGTACCTGGTAGGCGGCCAGCGCCCGGTAGGAATAGCCCTGCGCGATACGGCGCCGCTCCACTGCATCCGGGAAGCGCGCCAACTGCAGGAAGAACTGATCCAGCCGCGCGAACGCCGTCCAGGGATCGGAGCGGGTCAGGTGGGCAACCGCCGAAAGCAATAGGCCATTCAGGTAAACCGCCGCATCCGGCTCCGAGGGAAGGTCGCGAAAGGCAAGACGGCCTTGGCCGACGTAGGCCAGATGGTCGATGTCATCGATAATCGCCAGTGCCCGGGGGTAAGGGGTGTGCCCTCTTCCTGAAAACCCAGTGGTTGCTCGCCCACTTCCTGCAGCAATCCGGGCAAGGCGTTCCTGGCTTCAGCCTGGGCGTCGCGAAAAGCTTCCAGCTGCGACACTACGGTTTCGACTTCGTCCACCGCCCGGGACTGGTCGTTATCCCAAGCCCGAGCCTGAAGGTAGACCTGGATCACAATTAGGGCGGCGATGACCACAAAGACAGCCAGAAAGAGCACCGACGCGATGCGGGTCCGGTGCTGCGCTGCAAGCGCTTCCCGCAAAAATTCCTGGGACTGGCGCAATTGATCGTGAACCGTAGTCACCTCGGCCTGGAGCTCATCGGCGACGATATCGGAGTGCGAAGGGCCCGCCTGCGCGGCCGATGCGGGAATGGGCGCAGCTGCGACGACAACCGGCTGCTGGCGGCGGTACAACGGAGCGGCGGCGGGAGGCCTGGAGAGACCAGGGTCGGTGGCGGAACCGCCGACCGCCTGCCCCTGAGCCGGAACGCCAATAAGGATATACAAGCAGGCGAGAAAACCGGCGACAAGCAGGCCCAGAGACAGCGCGGTCATCCAGCCATTGGTATGTTTGCGTCGCTCCCTGTGTAGGGGATCGCTATCCATTCTGCCTCCGGGGAGTATCAGCTAAAGCATTCTCAGAGTTGATGGAAGACAGAGGATGTTTCCCTGGGAGCGCTTCCACACAGACTAGCCGCACCGAGAGACGATCGTCCCATCCAAGCAACTTCGCACAACGCTCCTAAGTCTCTGCAACTTCGAGCGGCATCGCAATCCCACTTCCGCAACAGCGGGAAAAGCGGAGCGCAGGCGCCCGGATTTCCTGTACGCGGCATCAAGCAACCACCGCGTTTGCGGTCCCGGCCAGGCGGGACCGCATGAGGCTTATCAACGCCAACGAACTTCACAGAAAATCCGGGTCGAGATTGGCCTCGCTCCGCCGTCGGCCCTGAGTCTACCTTATTGGCCTTCCATCACCACGGTGATGGGTTGGGAAAGGCTGAAGGTGACAACGGTTTCTGCGGGTATGGACACATCCTTGTTGCCGGTAAACGCAGCCCCCGCAGTGCCGGCGCCGGCTCCCAGCAGGCCGCCGATCAAGGCACCCTTGCCTCCACCGGCGAGTCCACCGATTAACGCGCCTCCGCCACCGCCACCACCAATGAAGCCGGCGGTACGCTTACCCTTGCCTTTGGTCGTCGCTTCATAAGCAGAAGTAGCTACCGAGTAGCTGCCCACCCGGTTGACCGTTATGCCCAGATCTCCGGCACCCTTGAACCTTCCCTGTCCCTTGGCGGCAACCACGGTGCCGGAGACCGGAGTCCCTGCTTTGATGACTTTGACTCCATGTACCACCAGGGACTGTGCCAGTGTGCCACTAAAGCTGTCGCCGACATTGCTGCCCTTGGCAGTGATCGTCTGTCCCACGCGGACGACGAGCGCGGAGCCGGCGGGCACGACATATTTCTTGGGAGGCGGCGGTGGCGCAGGAGCCGGAGGCGGGGGAGCTGCAGTCATCGCAGGGCCAGTCATCGCAGAACCAGGGGCCGGAGCAGGGGGGCTGCGTCTGGGGTGGGGGCAGGGGCCGGAGCAGGGGCTGCCTGGGCCGCGGTCGTGGGCTCCGCAGCTGGGGCAGGAGGCGCCGGCGCCTTATTGCATCCGCCGAGCAAAATCAACCCCGTCAATGCGATCGACAGCATGCCGGCAAGCCCGTGCGCTGCCTCCCGTTGCGCGTGGCGGCTGGGGGAATGCCCGGGGCTCAAGAACGCGTGCTTTTTCATGAATTCTCTCCCTAGATACCAGATTTTCTGCATTGCCATCCTAGAGCATTTTCACTTTTGCTCGTTGACAGAGCAACGAACCCGGATTTCCTGTGCAGCTTGTGGCTTCGGCGCACTTCACGCGGTCCTGTCCAGTGCAGCGTACAGGAAATGCGGGGAGGCCGTTTCCTTAACTAAAAGCGGTTACGGATGGATCCGGTCCTCCAAAAGGAAAGATGCGTTAGCCCAGGCGCTGGACCCGAAGGTGCTCTGGATATGTTTCTGAGCAGCCGTTCTATCTTTTTGTCGAGGACCCTGAGTCTGCTCGATCACGGGACCGATTCGACCCGGTCGACCTCCCCGCAAGCCTCCGCCGATTCGGCGATGAGTGGACGGAGTGCGGAGAACGACTCAAGCTTACACCAACTCGGATCGTTCGTTGCACACGGCAATCCGGTTGCCGCGAAGCACACCATACCCCCCGGATTTCCTGCGGAGTTTGTTGGCGTTGACGAACTTCATGCGGTCGTGTCCAGCCCCGCCCGTCCCGCCTGTCCCGGCTTGCCGCGGAGCGTATGCCGGAAATCCGGTCGGAACGTGCTCGGGGCATGCGGATGTCACGATGGACGGGGGTAGGCCTTGGGGGATGATTTCCTTTGCGGGTTGCTCAGCGGGGGGGCCGGGCATTGCCTCGCGGACATCATCTTCCGAGATCGTCCGGGCCGGCTGCAGACGAAGTGATGGCTGGCTGGTCTTGAATTCCTTGTGAGAAGTTCACCCCGGCAAGCAAGCTTGCCGGGGTGAACAGCAGAAGTGAAAATGCTGAAGACCTCAGGCTTGGGCCAGCTCAAGCCGCCGGCGCAGACTTCCGGCAAGCTCGGCCACCAGCTCTAATTTACCGGCGAGTCTGGGGGGTAGTTCGGGTTCAGCGAGCGCCAGCTGCGACTGCAGCAAGAGCCCGGTCAGGGTGGATTTCAAGTCGTTTTCGAGTAATAAAGCGGCAGCGCGCAAAGCCATGACCTGCTGCTGCTCCCGCCGCCCGACCGCCGCTTGCACCTCGCGCGCTAGCCTGGCACCGCCGGAGAAAGCAAAGTTGATCTGCACCGGCACAGCCATGCCGAGGCTCTGCCACAACAGTTCGGCAGCAGCGGGATTGGCTTCGGTAAGGCAGTCGTCTACCACCACGACCGAGTAGTCACGGTGGCGAAGAGCGATCAACCCGGCGCGATGGGTGGGAGCAACGTTGACAGAACATCCCATAGTGGCGGCCAGAGAGTCGGCGATGCGGGTAGCGTCGGCCATGGGAGTGATGATCAGGACACTGTGCTGCACAGCTGATTGCACAACTACCTCCTTGTGGTTGCAATGCTTGCAATGGTTGCGGGGTTGCGATGGATGGCGTTGGATCGAAATGCTGCAGGCCGGGCGGGGACGGCGGAGTGGTGGATCAGTTGGCGTGATCTCCTGCGTCGTTACCCGCGTCGGTTCGGGCGTCGTTGCTCCCGTCATTGCCGGCGTCTGGGGCGCTGATGCCGTACTCCTTCAGTTTGCGGTAGAGCGTGGTCTTGCCGATGCCCAGCAGGCGCGCGGCGAGGAGCTTATCGCCGTTCAACTTGCGCAGGGTTTCGAGAATGGCCTGCTTCTCTAACTGAGCCAGGGGCAGAACCGGTCCGCGCACCGCAGGACCGGGACTGGGAACATGCGCCGCCACCACCAGCGAACGGTGATGCTGCAGGTGAAAGTTCTGCAACTGCGTGGGCAGGTCGCCCAGGTGCAGTATGGGACCGGAGGAAAGGGTGCAGGCACGATCGATGGAATGCTCGAGCTCGCGCACGTTTCCGGGCCATTCGTATTCGACCAGTGTGCGCAGAGCATCGTCGCTGAGGGTGTGCGGAGTGCCCGTTTCGCGTGCCATCCGCTCGAGAAAGTGGGTCGCCAAAAGGGGAATGTCCTGCTTGCGCTCGCGCAACGGAGGGATACGCAGGTTGACCACGCTGAGCCGATAGTAAAGATCCTTGCGGAAGCGTCCCTGCTCCACCATCGCGGGCAGATCGCGGTTGGTGGCTGCCAGGATACGGACGTTGATATGGATGCGATGGGTAGCGCCCACCGGGCGGACCTCTTTTTCCTGCAGGGCGCGCAGCAACTTGGCTTGCAAATCGAGCGGCAACTCGCCAATCTCATCGAGAAAGACCGTACCTCCCTCGGCCGAAGCCAGCAGACCCTCCTTGGCGCGATTGGCGCCGGTGAATGCGCCTTTCACGTAACCGAAGAGCTCACTTTCCATGAGCGTGGGCACCAGGGAGCCGCAATCGACGGGAACAAACGGGCGGTCGGCGTGGGGGCCGTTGCTGTGAATGGAGCGTGCCACCAGCTCCTTGCCCACGCCGCTTTCGCCCAGGATGAGCACCGGATGCGAACTTTGCGCCACCTTGGCCAGAATGCGGTAGAGCTTGTCCATCTCCGGGCTGCGACCGATCAGGTTGCCCAAGCCCTGGGCGGAGCGCAGGGTCTCGCGCAACTGGCGGCTGGCGCCTTCCACCGTGCGCCGTTCGTTGGTCCGTTCGAGCGCTCGCTCGAGCACGGCGGCCAGTTCATCCATGGCAAAGGGCTTGGTCAGATAATCGGCCGCCCCGGTGCGCATGGCCTCGACTGCCGCGGGCACAGTAGCGTATGCCGTCATCACCACCACGACCAGGCCAGGATTGAGGGCTTTGATCTCGTGCAGCAGCCCCAGGCCTTCGCCCAATGGAGCGCGTAGATCAAGCAGGAGGACGTCTACACCCTGATCGCGCAGCAGAGTACGGGCCGCTGCGATGCTGGAAACGGTCTGGGGCACAAAGCCGAGGTCAGTCGCTATTTCGCAACAGGCCGAACGGATGGCTGCGTCCTCGTCGACCACGAGGAGATGAAGCTTGCCGGTGCGTTCCGCGGGACGCGACATAGTTGCCACAGACGCTGTTACTGGAATTGTTATCGCCATTGTACGCAGATTCCTTCCTGGCCGGAGAAAAGAACTTCCCTGCCTGTTGTATCGACATTTATGACGGCAACCTTCGCCAGCTCGCAGGGAAAAGCTGCGGCGGACGATTTAGTCGGCTCGAAGACAAAACTCATGCCAAACCTCCTGATTCAAGGCCGCTGCTTCAAGCCGGCCAGCGGATGTTTCCTTGCCAGTTTCAAAAACCCGCTTCCAAGACTTGGTGCAGTTGCTTGATGCAGCTGTTAGAGCATGTGGGGGGCCAATTGGGGGAAGGGTTGGGGAAGGGTGGTAAGTCATTGGATAACTTGGGTTTGTGCTGAAGAGGCCGGCTGGGTGGAGAGGTTCCATGGCTTCTCCCGTTGAGGGATCGAGTTCCTAAATGGAACTGCGACCGCCGTCGCATAGCTGGTAACTTCCATCCAATGTGCGTCTTAGGCTCAGGATCCCATTTCGGGACGCGTCCCGAAATGGGAACGCTATGATCCCACTCAAACCCCGCGCGGCGGGCGGCGCAGGCAAAGTACGGTTTTGAATGGGGCACCTGGTATCCAGTCAGGCCAACCTGGTGTGTTTGAATGGGGCCCTCAGCTTTTCTCATACAATCGGGGGATGATTCCCCAGCAAAAATCTGCTTTCTTTCGCCCTGGCGACCGGGCCCCGGGCGCGATGCGTCCGGTACGGCTGACGCCGCATTAC
Organism: uncultured Acidobacteriaceae bacterium; assembly: GCA_963711525.1. Taxonomy (GTDB): domain Bacteria; phylum Acidobacteriota; class Terriglobia; order Terriglobales; family Acidobacteriaceae; genus PALSA-350. Next base: position 224,322 of record CAVQEO010000018.1, read on the forward strand.
ACCTCGATGGCCGAAGGTTCGCTGCTCATCGAAGTGGGCCACACCCGGGTGTTGTGTAACGCCACCATCGAAACCGGCGTGCCCGGCTGGTTGAAGAACAGTGGACGGGGATGGGTCACCGCGGAATATGGCATGCTTCCCCGGGCCACGCTCACACGCACGCCGCGTGAATCAGAGCGGGGGAAGGTGGGCGGGCGCACGCATGAAATCCAGCGGCTCATCGGGCGTTCCCTGCGCTCCGTGGTCGATATGCACGCCCTGGGCGAACGCACCGTGATCCTGGATTGCGATGTGCTGCAGGCCGATGGGGGCACCCGCACCGCCGCCATTACCGGCGCCTGCGTGGCCATGGCCATTGCCTTCCGGCGCCTGGTGGAAGCGGGAACGCTGAAGAAACTGCCCCTCACCCAACTGGTAGCCGCTACCAGCGTGGGGATGGTCGAGGGAGTGACCCTGCTCGACCTGGCGTATGAAGAAGATTCCCAGGCCGACGTCGACATGAACGTGGTCATGACCGAGGGCGGCGGATTAGTGGAAGTACAGGCGACCGCGGAGCGCAACGCATTTCCGCGGGAAAAATTATTGGAGATGATGGATCATGCGGAGCGCGGGATCATCGAACTGGTGAGTGCGCAGCGGACGGCAGGCGCTGGTCGACTGCGAGGTTAGATTTTTTGAAAAACCAGTGACGATCTTTCGCTGGGACAGCATTGCGGGTTCTGCTCCCGCGAATGCGCCGCAAACCAGGAATGCATTAGAATGAGCCGCGGGAACAACGGCGAAAAAATTGAGAGGGAATGAGCAATGACAACCACGAAACTGACACCTGGAAAACTGGCGGGACTCAAAGCCGTCTCCGATGCACGCGGGGTAATCGCCGCAGCCGCTATGGATCAGCGCGGATCGCTGAAGAAGTCACTGGCCAAAGAGAAGGGCGTTTCCGAATTGCCGGACTCTGCCCTGGTGGAATTCAAGGAACTGGTCACCAGCGTGCTCACCAGGTACGCATCGGCCATCCTGCTCGATCCCGAGTATGGCTTGCCGGCGTCCAAGCTGCGCAACGGCAAGGGACTGCTGCTGGCCTATGAAAAGACCGGCTACGATGCGGATCAGCCGGGGCGGCTGCCTGACCTGCTCGACCACTGGTCGGTGCGCAGGCTGAAAGAGGCGGGTGCGGACTGCGTCAAGGTGCTGCTCTACTACACTCCGTTTGAGAAGAGCGATATCAACGATCAAAAGCATGCGTTCATTGAACGCATCGGTGACGAGTGCCGGGCCCACGACATAGCCTTCTTCCTGGAGTTTGTCGGCTACGACGTGCATGGCAATAGCGAGAAGTCATTGGAATACGCTCTGAAGAAGCCGGAGATCGTATACGGTTCCATGTCAGAATTCGGCAAGGAAAAGTATCTGATCGATGTGCTGAAGGTAGAGGTTCCAGTGCAGATGGAATTCGTGCAGGGCACCCGGGCCTTTAAAGGCGAATCCGCTTACACCCGTACCGAAGCGTTGCAGCATTTCAAGGACGCGGCGACGACCACTCACAAACCTTTCATCTACCTCTCCGCCGGGGTGAGCAATGCGGTCTTCACCGAGACTCTGGAGCTGGCCGCGGAAAGCGGCACCACGTTTAACGGCGTACTCTGCGGCCGGGCTACATGGAAGGACGGCATCGCAATTTACGCCAAGGGCGGGGCCAAGGCGTTTGGGGATTGGCTCAACGATCAAGGGGTGAAGAACATTCAAAACGTCAACAAGAGCCTGGAAGCAGCCCACTCCTGGTTCCCCAAGGTTGGGGTAACGGCTGCGGATGTGATGGCGCTGGCGTAGTTCACGCTTGAAAAAACCCCAGGTCTCACACGAGGCCTGGGTTTTTTATTTATTCCCACTCTATAGTCCCCGGCGGCTTGGACGTGATGTCGTAAACCACTCGGTTAATGCCGTGGATTTCATTGACAATGCGGCTGGAGATTTTTTTCAGCAGTTCGTAGGGCAGGGGAACCCAGTCGGCGGTCATGCCGTCTTCGGAGTGCACGGCGCGAATAGCGCAGGTGTAGGCATAGGTGCGCTGGTCGCCCATCACGCCGACGCTTTTCACCGGGAGCAGCACGGCGAACGACTGCCAGATCTGCTGATAGAGCCCGGCAGCCTTGATCTCGCTGACCACGATGTCATCCGCTTCCTGCAGCAAGCGCCACACGCTCGGGTGTCACCTCGCCCAGGATGCGCACAGCCAGCCCGGGGCCGGGAAAGGGTTGGCGCTCCAGGATCTCGGCCGGCATCTCCAGATCGCGGCCGATGCGCCGCACCTCATCCTTGAACAAATCGCGCAAGGGTTCGATCAGCTTCAGCTTCATGGTGGCGGGAAGGCCGCCGACGTTGTGATGGCTCTTGATGGTCTGCGACGGGCCTTTGACGGAAGAGGATTCGATCACGTCGGGGTAGAGCGTGCCCTGCACCAGCCAGGCCACTTCGCTTCCCTGCTGGCCCTCTAAAATACGCCTGGCCTCATCGTCGAATACGGCGATGAATTCATTGCCGATGATTTTGCGTTTGGATTCGGGATCGATGACCCCAGCCAGCCGGGCCAGGAAGCGATCGCTCGCGTCCACGGCCACCAGCCGCAGACCCAGCTTATCGCGCATGTTGCGCTGTACCTGGAGAAACTCGTTCTTGCGCAGTACGCCGTTGTTGACGAAGACACAGGTGAGGCGGTGGCCGATGGCGCGTTCTACCAATACTGCGGCAACGGAAGAATCCACTCCTCCGGAGAGGGCGCAGATGGCGTGGCCGTCTCCCACTTGCTCACGAATCGCGGAGACCGTCGACTGGATGAATTGGGCAGGGGTCCAGTTGGGTTCGGCATGGCAAATGCGGAAGAGGAAGTTGCGCAGCAACGCGGTCCCTTGGGGGGTGTGCCGGACCTCGGGATGGAACTGCACCGCCCAGATGTTGCGCGCGGGATCGGCGATGCCGGCCACAGCGTTGGCGGTGCGCGCGGTGAGGGAAAAGCCGGGGGGCAACTCCAGGGCTTCGTCTCCATGCGACATCCAGACATCGAGCGACGGGGGCAGGCCGGCAAACAACGGGCTATCCGTTTGCTCCAGCGAGACATGGGCGGGGCCGTATTCTCGCTTGTCCGCCGGCCGTACCTTGCCGCCGAGGTGATGGGTGAGAAACTGCAGGCCATAACAGATGCCGAGGATAGGCAGTCCCAGCGCTAGCATGCCCGGATCCGCGGCCGGTGCATCCGCGTCATAGACAGAGCAAGGACCTCCAGAGAGGATCAGCCCGATGGGATGATGCGATTGGATTTCGGTGACGGAAGCGCTACAAGGGAGGACCACCGAGAAGACGTTTTGCTCTCGGATGCGGCGCGCTATGAGTTGAGTGTATTGGCTGCCAAAATCCAGGATGACGATCGAGGAGGTATCCACGTTCTAGTTTTTCAGGCTTTCCGGGCGTAAGCAAGAGGTGGCGTGTTAGGAATCCCGTGCAGTAAACAGATCACCGGCCCGCCGGGGCGCCGGGATGGTACAAGCGCCAGAACTGGACGAACGCGGCCAGCCTCGCCACCTGGAAGAAATCACCGGCCACCAGGTAGAGGAGGCTGACCAGCGCCCACCATAGGTAGAGTGCGGTCCCGGTCATGTTCGTCTCGAAGGGCAGCGGGATGGCAGAAAACACCAGGGCCAGCACAACCAGCGCCAGCCGGACGATGCCCAGGACCAGGTTCACTTCAACCAGCTTGGCGGTGAGGTCGCCCAGGCGAAGACTGTTGGCCAGGCTTCGGAAGACGCCGGTACCTTGTAGCATCGCGAGCAAGGGAGCAATGGAGAAAATCCAGCCCAGCAGCGCCCAGAGAACAAAAATGCCCAGCGAGAGGCAGATGACCCATGCACTCCAAGCCACCAGGTTGGGAGCGGCGCCACTCAGGGTGGTATTCGCGGCCCAGACAATCGCGCGGTACCAGCCCACGCAGACGGTGGCCAAGGTCGCGATGCGCAGTAGTTGCAGCAGAATAAGAGTCAAGGGAGCCGGGCGCAGTGCAGGGTCGAGGCGCCGCAGCACTGCGCTGCGTCCCAGCCCGGATGCGACCGCCCAAGCCACGGCCAAGCATGGGCCCAGCCAGAGTGCGGCCTGCACCAGGTGCGGGGTGAGGGCCGCGGCCGCTGCCGTCAACTGTTGCCCAGCCCCTAGAGGGTCGCTGAGAGAAAGGTTGGAGAGGCTTTCCTGACTAAGCGAAACACTGGCTACGATGCGGACGCCCTGCTGATAGAGGATCGCGGCTGCGGGAATGCCGAAGCCCCAGCGCCAGAGCAGCTCCCATCCCAGCAGACTGGGACGCTTCCAGCAGAAGGCGCAGAGATGCACCAAAGATTGAGTTCCGCGCACGCCCAGCCTACTTCACTACGATGTTAATTAGTTTTCCCGGCACCACCACCACCTTGACCACCTGCTTACCGGCGATGGCTGCCAGCACTTTGGGTTCGGCCAGCGCGGCCTTCTGCATGTCTTCGCTTCCCGCGTCGGGCGGCAGCTTGACTACGGCGCGCAACTTGCCATTGACCTGCACCGGTATTTCCAGCTCCTCTTCCCGGGCCAGATCGGGGTCGAAGCCCGGCCAGGGCTGACGGAGCAGCGAGCCAGTCCCGCCGGTCTCGCTCCAGAGCTCGGCGGCAAGATAAGGGGCAAAGGGGGCCAGCAAGAGGATGAGCGCAGGCAAAAGAGTGGCCATCAACTCCGCGGAAACCTTCGCCGGCATCTCTGCCAAGCCGCCCTCGGCAGCGATGATTTCGTTGACCAGTTCCATGACGGCCGCAATGCAGGTGTTGAAGTGCCAGCGCCCGGCAAAATCCTGGCTGATCTTGCCTATAGTCTGGTGCAGCTTACGCAACAGCGCCTGGGCCAAGGCAGATGCGGGCGCAACCGGAGCTTGGTTCTGCCGGCTGTGTATCGCTTCCCGGTAGCGCATAACCAAGCGGTAGACCCGGCCCAGGAAGCGGCTGACTCCCGCCACACCGTCCTCCTGCCATTCCAGATCGCGATCCGGCGGAGCAGCAAAAAGCACGTACATACGCGTGGCGTCGGCGCCGTAGCGGGCGACCATGTCGTCGGGCGAGACTACGTTGCCCTTGGACTTGGACATCTTGGCGCCATTGCGGATGACCATGCCCTGGCTGAACTGGCGGTCGACCGGTTCGTCATTCCCGATCAGGCCCAGATCCCGCATCACCTTGGTCCAGAACCGGGAATAGATCAGGTGCAGAATCGCGTGTTCCACCCCGCCGATGTATTGATCGATGGGAAACCAATAGTCGATTTTCTGGCGGCTGAAGGGAGCGGATGCGTTGTGCGCATCAGGATAGCGGTAGAAATACCAGGACGAATCGACGAAGGTGTCCATGGTGTCGGTCTCGCGCCGGGCCGGCCCTCCGCACTTGGGACAGGTGGCATTCACAAAGCCGGGAACCCGGCTCAGTGGAGAACCATCTTGCTGGGTAATCTCGACCTGCTCCGGAAGCAGGACGGGAAGCTGGTCATCGGGCACGGGCACGATGCCGTCTTTGGGGCAATAGAGCACGGGGATGGGCGCACCCCAGTAGCGCTGGCGGCTGATGCCCCAATCCTTAAGACGGAAGGTCACGGTGGGCCGGCCAAAGCCGTGCTCCTGCGCGAACGCCACCATCTTAAGCTGTGCCTCCTGGCAGCCCAGTCCGTTGTACACACCGGAGTTCATCAGCAGGCTGTCTTCTTCCGTGTAGGGCAATACCGGCTCATCGGGCTGGCCGGGGGCGGCTGGTTCCAGCGTCCGGCGGGGCAAAACGACGATGCGCACTTCAAGGCCGTACTTGCGGGCAAACTCGTAGTCGCGGTCGTCATGCGCGGGTACTGACATGACGGCGCCCTCTCCGTACTCGAGCAGGATGTAGTTCGCCACCCAGATGGGCAACCGCTCGCCGTTGAAGGGGTTGATGGCATAGCGGCCGGTGAAGCTGCCGTGCTTTTCAATCGCCGCAGGATCGCCGGCCTCGCGCGCCTTTTTCTGCTCTTCGACCAGGGTCGCTACCTGGGCGGCCAGCCGTTCGTCGGCCTGGGCAAATTGGTTAATCAGCGGGTGCTGGGGCGCAAGCTGCAGGCTGGTAGCGCCGAAGATGGTGTCGAGACGCGTGGTGTATACGGGGATCCTGGTGGCGTCTTGAGGGAGCGCAGCTCCGGCGACAAAATCCTCTGCCGCCGGGAGGGTCGCTTTGCCATTGCCAGTTTCCGACTTGGCGGTGGGATCGAGAACAAACTCGATGGTGGCCCCTTCGCTGCGCCCGATCCAGTTGCGCTGCATGGTGCGCACCTTCTCCGGCCAGCCGGGCAGGTGATCCAGCCCGTCGAGCAACTCTTGCGCGTACCTGGTGGTGCGCAGAAACCACTGCTCCAGATCGCGCTGTTCGACCACCGTATCTTCATGCCGCCAGCAACAGCCGTCGATTACCTGCTCGTTGGCCAGCACGGTGGCGCACAGCGGGCACCAGTTCACCTTGCTCTGCTTGCGAAATGCCAGACCTTTCTCCAGCATGCGCAGGAAAAACCACTGCGTCCAACGGTAGTAGTCGGGCAGGCAGGTGGTGATTTCGGTCTGCCAGTCATAACTGAGGCCCAAGCGGCGCATCTGGCGGCGCATGTGAGCAATGTTTTCGAGCGTCCACTCACGGGGCGGGGTGTGGTTCTTGAGCGCCGCATTTTCCGCCGGGAGTCCAAAGGCATCCCAGCCCATGGGATGGAGCACGTTATAGCCCTGCATCCACATGTAGCGAGCCAAGGCATCCCCAATGGCGTAGTTGCGCACGTGGCCCATGTGCAGCTGGCCCGAGGGATAGGGCAGCATCTCCAACACGTAGTATTTAGGCCGGCCGCTGCTCTCGGGCTCGGCGCGATAGAGATCCGGTTGTTCATCCCAGCGCTGCTGCCAGCGCACTTCGATCTCCGCCGGGTCGTAGCGAACCTCGTGCTCGGACGCAGAAGGAGCGGGGGTCGCGACCGTCTCGGAACGGGCGCCGGGGTGTTTCTTGCTGTCAGCCGGAGGCATCTTCATTCACGATTGTAACTGGGTACAGAAGTGGCTCGGCAGAAGCTCAAGTTCTGGCTGTGAACGGAGTCGCTGCGCCGGCGTGTCTGATCACTGCCAGATGCAGTTGAGCGCGTCGCTTGAACCCCAGCTTTTCATACAAGCGAATGGCACCTATATTTTCCGTTCTCACGTGCAGAAACGGCGTCTCTCCTCGCAGCTTGATGCGGGAGGCTAAGGCGGACAATAGCATTTTTCCATAGCCTCGTCCCTGGTATTGGGGATGCGTACATACCGCGCTGACTTCAGTGAAGCCGGGGAGGCGAAGGCGCTCACCTGCCATGGCTACCAAAGATCCAGCATCGTGGATCCCTAGATAGGCGCCGAGTTCTATCGTCCTGGGGAGAAAAGGACCCGGCTCTGTCAGCTTGGTCAAGGCCAACATCTCAGGGACGTCGGCTTTTGTCAGTTCGCGAAAGATCTGGTTGTCTTCTGCATGATTCACTCCAGGAAGCGGCGACTCGTCCATCATCTGGTACATTTTTCCGCGGTGGACCATCTCCCAAAGGGTGGGGAGGATCGGCTCGGCATCGAGAGCCAAGGCGGTGACTGCCCCTGGAAGTATTTTTTCCAGCGCGTCGTAGGCGGCCGGTGATTGATCGATCAAGCCTCCGAATGGGGCGACATCGATGGGGAAGCGCTTGGCGAGCGCGTTGCCTTGAGCCAGCGCGCTCTGCTGCGTGGATAGGGCATGCCAGACGGGATTGTCGAGCAGCAGAGTATCCGACAAGGATGGGTTTGAATGCTTCATCAATAAGAGGTAGATGAGAAAGCAGCTTTCAGGATTCGCGAGTTGCTGAGGCTACGAGATGAATGAGGAGGCCCAGGACTGTCGTCCTGGGACATTTTCAGCCGTCCCTTGCGGGACTGGTCGAGTGATCAAGGATACCCAGGACTTCGTCCTGGGCTATTCTCAGCCGTCCCTCCGGGACTGGTTCGTTCTTTCAAGGTCTACCGAGGACTCACGTCCTGGGCTACTCTCGGCCAGACTTGTCCAAATTAGCTTCTGATTGTGCATCAAGGTCGAAGATTGAGTCGGAACAAAGCGAAACCAATTCTGAGCCGGCAACGGAACAGCCCCGCAGAGCCTGCCCTGAGCCTGTCGAACGGGGACCGCTGATAGTAGCCCAGGATGTAATCCTGGGTGCACTCCTTTTGCACGCAAATGTCCTGGCGCCAACCAACAACTTCCTCTACTCCGCATCTCCCGCAGAGCCGCCCGTCCTGGGTTGGATTGCGGGCAGGGTTTATGTACGGGCCTAAAAACCGCTAAGGCGCATCTTCGACGGGTGGGTTTTTCAGGATCTTAGACAGTACGTGCAGTTTACCGTCGACTTTAGGGGCGTCCAGTCCCAGGATGCTCGCCAGCAGCGGATAGACATTTACATTTTCAAAAGGTTCGAGAGTGGAGCCGGGACGAATATCGGGGCCCACGGCGACGAAGAGGGCGCGCATGGACTTTATCGCGCGCGGGTCGTAGCCATGTACGCCCGCATCCGGAGGCCGGTCCGCCGCGCCGCTCGCCGGGCCATGGGCGCGAATGGCATAGGGCCCATTGGCCACGATGACGGGATCGCCCTCGCGAGGATTGTAGTCGTACTCGAAAGCCGCCGGAACCCGGTTGCGCCGATATACGGTAAAGGCATCGCTCTTGATCTTCAGTCCCTGGTAGGCCTTCTCCGCCGCTGCTTCGGAGTTGGGATAGAGTAGCCAACCAACCGTGGTGAAGTTCGTCAGGTCGGTGTACTTGTCCAGATCGATCCAGGGGCCCTGCTCCTGCTCCATACCGTGGTCGGAGACTACAAACAGGTCGACCGGCAGCTGCAGACGGTTAAGCTGAGCCCATAGGTCGCCCACCAACTGATCGACGTGCTGAACGGCCGCGGCAGTTTGCGGGCTTTCCGGGCCGTATTGATGCCCGGCGTGATCGACGTTGGAGTAATAAAGCGTGATGAAGTGGGGACGCTGCTCGACCGGCAGGCGCAGCCATGCAATGACCTGTTCAATGCGCCTGGGATCGGGAAAGTGGTCGTCAAACTTGAGGTAGTAGGAAGGCCGCCCCCCATCTATCTCCGCCTCGGAGCCAGGCCAGAAAAAGCACGCGCTGCGCATGCCCTGCTTTTCCGCCAGCACCCACAACGGCGTGCCCCCGTACCAACTTCCGTCGCTGCTGGTGGCCGGATCGCTGTACGAGTAGCGTTGTTTGCGGATGGGATCATAGAAACTGTTGGCCACGATGCCGTGGTGCTCCGGATATAGGCCTGTGACCAGGGTGTAGTGGTTGGGAAAGGTGAGCGAGGGATAAGACGGGATCATTCCCTGGCCGGCGATGGCACCCTGTGCGCCCAGCGCCAGTAGATGCTTGGCGCCATACTTTTTGGCATAGTCGTAGCGGAAGCCGTCGAGCGAGACTAACACCACGTAGGGCTTGGCTTGCTGCGCTGCCGCATTCGGCCCATGGTCAACGGTAATTACCGGGGCAAGGTTCTGGGCGGCTAAACCAAGCGACAGGAGAAACGGTAGACAAAGCAGGAGGCGACGCACGGCTACCCACCCGCCGAGCGCAGCCGTTCAGCGGCCGTCTCGGGAGTTATGTCCCTTTGCGGCATACCCAACATTTCAAACCCGACCATGAATTTGCGCACGGTTGCCGAACGCAGCAGCGGCGGGTAGAAGTGACCATGAAAATGCCATTCGGGATGTGCCTCCCCATCCGTTGGACGCTGATGAAATCCCATGGTGTAGGGGAAGCTGGTGGCAAACAAACGGTCGTAGCCCATGGTCACCTGCTTCAGAATATCCGCCAGCCCGCGTTGCTGCGCGGGACTGAATGCATCCATGCTCCCCAGATGGGCGCGGCTGAGCAGCAGAGTTTCGAAAGGCCAAACCGCCCAAAAGGGCACCAGCACTACGAACTCCTGGTTCTCGCACACGATTCGGCTACGCTGCTCGAGTTCGATCTTGAGGGTGTCACAGAGCAGGCAGGAATCGTGCAGCCGGGCATACGCGTTCTGGTTGGCCAACTCGGCTAGCGGCTCGTCGGGAATATGTTCTGTGGCCCAGATTTGGCCGTGGGGATGGGGATTGCTCGCGCCCATCAACGCGCCGCGGTTTTCGAAGATCTGCACATGACGTATCTCCGGGCGCGCACCCAGCTCGGTAAACTCCGCCGTCCAGGCTTCCACTACGCGGACGATATCTTCCACCTCCATGCCTGCCAGGGTCAGGCTGTGGTCGGGATGGAAGCACAAGACACGGCAGACGCCGCGCTCGCTTTCCGCCCGCAGCAACCCATTCCCAGTCTCCATCACCAGCGGAGGCGAGTCGGGCAGCAGGGCCGCGTAATCATTGGCAAAAGCAAAGATGCCGGTGTATGGCGGGTTGTGCTGGCCGCCGGCGCGCAGGTTGCCGGGACAAAGATAGCAGTCGGGGTCATAATGCAGCGGCGCCTTGGTCTCCGTCGGGCTGACCTCACCCTGCCAGGGGCGCTGGGTACGCTGCGGGGAAACCAGCACCCAGCGGCCACGCAGAGGATCGAAGCGGCGATGCGGAAACTGCAGATTCTGGTCGTCCATGCTTCCTCAAAAGGGCCTATGCACGCCTACTTGCTGGTGACGCCCTTACCCTCTTCCACGGTGAAAATCTTGTCCACTCCGGGCAGGTTCACCTTTTCTTTCAGGCCGCTCGGCCAGTGAATTTCCACCGCGTCGACTTTGTTGCTATCACCCAGGCCAAAGTGTACCCGGGGGTCGTTGGAGGAAACAAAGCTACCCCCGCTGAGCACATCGCCGCGCTGCCGCAAGCCGCCGGCAGTAAGATAGACCACCGCTCCCACCGCATCCCGAGGACTCTTTACTCCGCCGACCAAGGCCAGCTCCACCCAGTGGTGGTGGTCCGGGTCGACATTGCGCAAGAGCGTGGGCGCGCTGTCCATGTTATTGATCACCACATCGATGCGGCCGTCATTGAAGAGATCGCCAAAGGCTGCGCCGCGCGCCGGGATGACCAGCGCCAATCCGGAACCCTCAACCGCCGGCATCAAGTCAAACTTCTTGCCCTGCCGGTTGTGGAACAACAACGGCCGCTCGGCGTAAGTCGTGCCCCAGTTGTTCTTGTCGACCAGCGGGTAGACATGGCCATTGGCGATAAACAGGTCTTTCCAGCCATCGTTGTCGAAATCGATGAACTCAGTAGCCCAACCTAGAAACGGCACGGTCACCTCGGCCACCCCGGCGGCGTAGCTGTCATCGGTGAAGTTGCCATCGCCATCGTTGCGGTAGAGCACATCGTAGTCGTCGGAAAAGGTGGTGTTGAAAAGACCGAGGCGGCCGTTGTTCTGGTAATCCCCGACCGCTACCCCCATGGACGCGGTTTCCCGGCCGTTCTCGTTGAGCGCGTATCCGGAGGCATAGCTGTCGTCTTCGAAGGTGCCGTTGCCCTTGTTGATGTACAGGTAGTTGGGGGTGGAGTCGTCGGCCACCAGCAGGTCCACTTTGCCGTCGTTGTTCAGGTCGGCGAAGACGGAGGTGAAACCGTAGTAGCCATTGGGATCGCTCACCCCGGCTTTCTGGCTGACGTCGGTGAAGGTGCCGTCTCCGTTGTTATGGAAGAGATGGTCATGTTCTCCCTTGAGCCCACGGGGACCGCACATGACGTTGACCCCACGGAACTGGCAGAAGTTCGAGGCCGCCGCATTGCCATCGAGGGTTGGCGGCTTGTCCTGATCGTAGTGCACGTAGCCGGAGACGAACAGGTCCAGCCGTCCATCGCCGTCGTAGTCACCAAAGGTCGGCCCGCTTGACCAGCCGCCCAGTTGCACGCCTGCCTTCTGGGCCATATCGGTGAAGGTTCCATCGTGGTTGTTGTGATAAAGACGATTATGGCCGAAGTTAGCGACGAATAGATCGGGCCAGCCATCGTTGTCGTAGTCGCCGACGGCTACCCCAAATCCCCAGCGGTCGTTGGTCACGCCGGCCTTGGCCGCCACGTCGGTGAAGGTGCCGTCATGGTTGTTGTGGAAGAGGGCGGCGTGGGGCGAAACCGCCTTGCCCGACAGCGCGTCGTAGGTGGAGCCGTTGACCATGTAAATGTCGAGCCATCCATCCTTGTCGTAATCCAGCAGCGCCACGCCCGACCCCGGCGCCTCCAGGATGAACCGTTTCTGTGGAGTACCCATGGTGTGATGCCACTGGGTCAGGCCGGCCTTGGCGGCGATGTCCTCAAAGACCACGGGACCGGTCTTTACAAAGCCTCCGGCGGTAATGGGCCGCTGCTCGGAGTCGAGCACCGGCGCATAGGCTCCCCCGGTGTTTACTCCCATGGCCTGCGGTTGGGAGCCTTGGGGAGCCTGGGGTGGGGGAGCGCTCTGAGCCCGCACATCCCACGGAGAAACCAATAGGAAGACCAATAGCACAACCAGACTACGACAGAACAAGCGGGGTCACTCCTTTTTGGCGTCAGGCCAAAGCATAAAGGATTTGCCCTTTGCGTGGTTTTTGCGCCCAGCAGGAGGTCAACGTAGTACCAATACCTAGACCCAGCCTCAGCAAGAATGGAGATCTGCTTGTGAACCTATCGGCGCGCTTGAAAACCCGCGGCCTGCTCAGGGACACCACCCACCTCTCTATCGGGCAGGGTTTCAGGCTGGTCATTCAGGCTGCCTATTTCGTGCTCGTTGCCCGATCGCTAGGCCCCGATGCCTATGGCGCGTTCGTGACCGTGGTGGCCATGGCCGCTCTTCTGGGACCTTTTTCCGGTCTGGGCACACCCAACCTTTTCATCAAGAATGTGCGCTCAGGTAAACGGACGGCGGCCATCTGCTGGGGCAACGGAATCCTGCTCACTGTGTTCTCCGGCGCATTGCTCACAGCGGCCGCCGTCGGGCTGAGCGTCGTGCTGCACCTGAAGACCGCACCGTTTGCCGTCTTGCTGGTCTGTGTTGCGGATATGGTCTTGCTGAAAGTGACGGAACTGGCCGCATTCGGCTTTACCGCGTCGGACCGGATGAAGCAAACGTCGATCCAGAATGTGGTGGTCAGCCTGTTGCGCCTGGCCGGCATCGCGGGATTGATGGCGACGTCGCATCCGGTGACGCTCGACCGCTGGGTAGTGGTCTATTTGCTTACCACCCTGCTGGGCATGGTCTATGCGCTGGCCAAGGGTTCACAGTTGTGGGGACGTCCCAGCACGGATCTGACAGCGTTACGGGAAGATGCCGCGGAAGGCGTGTTTTTCAGCATCGCCGGTTCAGCCACAACGGTTTATAACGACATCGACAAGATCATGCTGAGCCAGCTGTCGGACCTGGCGTCCACCGGCGTGTACGCCGCAGCCTATCGCGTGATCGACGTAAGCATGACCCCGATCCGCTCGTTGGCTGCAGCGGCATACCCGCGCTTCTTTCGCAAGGGGATCGATGGTATCGTGGCAACCTATCCTTACGCGCTGGCACTGATAGCGAAAGCCGCTGTCTATGGTTCCGCTGCGTCTGCCGGACTGTGGTTGTTCGCTCCTATCCTGCCCCACATTCTGGGATCCAAGTACGATGCTGTGGTTCCAGCGGTCCGCTGGCTGGCGTTGATTCCCTTCCTGCGCTGCCTCCACTCTTTCCTGGCGGACGCACTTTCGGGTGCAGGACTGCAACGCACGCGCATGACGATCCAGGTATTGGCGGCCTTGATCAACATCGCTCTCAACCTGGTTATCCTGCCCCGCTATTCCTGGCGCGGAGCCGCATGGACGAGTCTGGGTTGTGATGGATTGCTGGTAGCGATGTTCTGGTTCACTGCTCTTTACTATCGCCGGACGTCGTTTAGTCCTTCCGTTCGCTAAGGCTTCGTCAGAATACTGCACTTATGAGGTATGCCGGGCTAGTCGCCGATCTCCGGTGTAAATTTCTGGCGTACGCGTCCCGAAAAGTGCAGTCACAGTTCCATTCCGGTTTTCCACCCCGCCGAACGGGCGGCGCGCGTCCGTCCTGAGCCATTGCTTGCCTTAAGATCATTCCAGTTGCAACGGCCCGACTCTGTTTGCCTTCCGTCTGCCCGCAAAGGGGCATGACTTCGTGGTGCGTCCATAAAACACGCGGTGCTATCTTCCTGATGACCACAAACGTGAACGGCATAGCGCCACTGTCTCTTGTCTCTTGGATCAATAAAATTAGCTCGAGCGAGAATAGCCGACGGTTGGATGGCAGCGCGGTAAGCGATGAACCGAGAGCCGTTTCCAAGTTTTACGACCGTGCAAGAGTCACACAGCTGGTGATCGGCAACCGGGAACTGCACTCGTGCCTGCCCGACATTCGCGCACTCCGCCGGCGTTGTGGCCAGGAAGATGATCTGACCACTGAGCCGGAATGCTTCATCGCTGCAAACACCTTGGCGAACAGACGATGTGCGGCAGTGCTGATCCGCCGGCAGCAGGAACTCGAGGCCTGTGTCCTGTTCTATGAGCACACCAGGCTGGGCGTCGGGCTGGGATTGTTCCGCGGCGGAGATTACATCGGGGAAAGCCTGGTGGCGAGCCCCGAAGCATACCGCGTGCACTACGTGCATTTGGCAACCCAGGCATTACTGAAAGAGTGGCGTATTCATGGCGTGAGCCTCAGCGTCAAGGCTTCTGCTGATTCGTGCGTAGAAATTATGGGACCGGCGAGTAACTTTCGTAGATTCACCGGAAGTGTGGTTCAACACAAGCTGCCCCTGGAGAGCACTTATGAAGGCATGCTGTCACGCTTGGGACCACGCACCCGGCGCAGCCTTGCGGGCAAGCGCCAGCAACTGGAAAAAAGCGCAAATGTTCAATTTACATCCGCGCTGGATCCGGATCAGTCCCGGGAGGGAATGTTGGCACTGGAGACTAAGTCGATGCCGCAGCGGATAAGCAAGTTCTTCCACGCCCGGTATCGCTTGCTGCGGGCGAACTCTGATTTTTTTCCATGGGCCTGCGCTTGCCAGATGGCTTATGGTTGAGCCTGCTGACCGGCTGGCGCCGAAACGGCGTGACCTACGTTGACCTGCAAATGAACGACATGAACTACAAGAAGGAATCGCTTTCCGCGGTGATGCGAGCCTTCATGCTGGAGCACGAGATTGGGCGCAAGCAGAAGCTCATCAATTTTGTTGGCGGGTCCTCTTTGTTGCTCAGACGATACTGCGAGCCGATCGAACCGTGCACAGACATTTTTGTCTGGAAGCCCTGCCTGCGCGCGCGATTCTTCGAGATGGCCGCCACGCGCGTGAAATCGGGAAGCGTTTATGAGCGTTTGAAGACTGGCCCCGGTTCCGTGCTTTCCGTGGAACCTGTCGATTAAGTCACTACTGCCCACTGGCCCAAGGGCCAGTCCTCCACACTCGCGATCGAAAGCAGAGCCCGCGCTACTTGGCTTTCTTTTCGACGTGACCTCCAAATTCAAAGCGCATGGCGGAGAGCAGTTTATCGGCGAAATCGGCTTCACCGCGCGAACTGAAGCGTTCGTAGAGCGCCGCAGTGAGCACCGGCGCGGGTACGCCTTCGTCAATCGCCGCCTTGATGGTCCAACGACCCTCGCCAGAATCGGAAACGTGGCCGGCGAATTCCGCTAAGGCAGGGCTTTTGGTCAAAGCAGCCGCGGTGAGGTCCAGCAGCCAGGAGGAGATCACGCTGCCCCGCCGCCATACCTCCGCCACATCCGACAGGTTGAAGTCAAATTGATAGTCCTCGGGATCGCGTAGCGGCGTGGTTTCGGCATCGATCTCACCGGTCTTGTGGCCGACATTGGCGTGGTTAAGGATGTTGAGCCCCTCGGCATAGGCCGCCATGATGCCGTACTCCATGCCGTTGTGCACCATCTTGACAAAGTGGCCGGCGCCGCTGGGCCCGCAATGGAGGTACCCCTCTTCCGCCGTGCCGCCTACTTTGTCCCGTCCGGGGGTGCGGGGAATATCGCCAACGCCAGGGGCGATAGTTTTGAAAATCGGGTCCAGGTGCTCGACCACCGCGGTGGGGCCACCGATCATCAGGCAGTAGCCTCGTTCCAGACCCCAGACACCGCCGCTGGTGCCCACATCAACATATTGAATTCCCTTCGGCGCGAGCTGCGAACTGCGACGGATGTCGTCGATGTAATACGAATTGCCGCCATCGATCAGGATGTCGCCGGACTCCAGGTGGGGCGCAATTTCAGCAATGGTTTGGTCCACCACCGCGGCGGGAATCATCAGCCAGATGGCGCGCGGCTTGGAGAGCTTGCTCACCATGTCCGCGAGCGAAGAGGCGCCTACGGCTTTTTGCTTTTCCAAGTCCTGAACCACCTGCGCCGCCCGGTCGTAGACCACGGCGGTGTGACCGTTGTTCAGCAAGCGCTTGACCATGTTGGAGCCCATTCTGCCCAAACCGACCATTCCTAGTTGCATTGAATCGCTCCTCTTTCGGTTGTATGTTCTTCGTCAGTTTACGCACGCATTACTTGAGCTTGCGGTAGCGGCGGATGAGGTTGTTGGTAGAGGCATCATGCTTCAGCCCCGCGTCATCCGGAGCCTCAATCTCGGCAATGATGTGCTGGGCCAGCACCTTGCCCAACTCGACGCCCCATTGATCGAAGGAGTCGATCTGCCAAACGGTGCCCTGAGTAAATACCGAGTGCTCATAGAGCGCAACCAGCTTGCCCAACGTTTCTGGTGTGAGTTTTTCCGCCAGTAGTACGTTCGACGGGCGGTTGCCCTCAAAGACGCGATGCGGAACCAGCCAATCTGGTGTGCCCTCGGCCTTTACCTGCTCGGCTGTCTTTCCGAAAGCCAAAGCCTCGGCTTGGGCAAAGACGTTGGCCAGCAGCATGTCATGGTGCCGCCCGAGCGGATTGAGAGTCTTCTCAAAACCGATAAAGTCACAGGGAATGAGCCTGGTGCCCTGGTGAATCAATTGGTAGAACGAGTGCTGCCCGTTGGTTCCCGGCTCGCCCCAATAAATCGGGCCGGTGTCGTAGTCGACCCGCTCCCCCTCGAGGGTGACATGTTTTCCATTGCTTTCCATGGTGAGCTGCTGCAGGTAGGCGGGAAAGCGCTTTAGGTACTGCTCGTAGGGCAATACCGCGACGGTCTGCGCGCCAAAGAAGTCGTTGTACCAGACGCTAAGCAGCCCCAGGATGACAGGCAGATTGCTCTCAAAGGGAGCGGTTCGGAAGTGCTCATCCATCTGGTGGAAGCCGTCGAGCAGGGCGCGAAAATTCGCCGGGCCGATGGCCAGCATGGTGGAGAGGCCGATGGCGGAGTCCATGGAGTAGCGGCCGCCGACCCAATCCCAGAAGCCGAACATATTGGCGGTGTCGATGCCGAATTTCTTGACCTCAGCGCTATTGGTCGAAACCGCGACAAAATGTTTGGCGACCGCAGCCTCGTCCTTCAGACCCGCCAGCGCCCAATCGCGAGCGGAGTGCGCATTGGTCATGGTCTCGAGCGTGGTGAAGGTCTTGGAGGAGATGATGAACAGGGTCTCCGCGGGATCGAGATCGATCACCGCCTCGGCGAAGTCAGTGCCGTCGACATTGGAGACAAAGCGAAACACTTTCGAGCGGTCAGAGTAGAACTTGAGCGCCTCATAGGCCATCACCGGGCCAAGATCGGAGCCTCCGATGCCGATGTTGATGACGTTGCGAATGGGCTTGCCGGTGTGGCCTTTCCAGTCGCCGCTGCGCACGCGGTCGGAGAAGGCGGACATCTTGTCGAGCACCGCGTGGACTTCGGGAACGACATCCTGGCCATCGACCAAGATGGCCTCGCCTTTGGGGGCACGCAATGCGACGTGCAGCACTGCGCGCTTCTCGGTGATGTTGATCTTGTCCCCGCGAAACATGGCATCGATGCGCTCGCGCAGGCCAGACTCCTGGGCCAGCTGGAGGAGAAGCTTGCGCGTTTCCTCGGTGATGCGGTTCTTGGAGTAATCAAGAAAAAGGCCGGCCGCCTCGATGGAAAAGCGGGAGGCGCGTCCAGGGTCGTCCGAAAACAGCGAGCGCAAAGGAGTATTGCGAACTTGCTCGTAATGGGTCTCGAGCGCCTTCCAGGCTGCTCGTTGCGTGAGAGACTGCACCTTCACCGCGGTTGCCATTGCTTTGCTCCGTTTCTCTGATGTGACTCAGCAGGTTTGATGCCCCAGTAGCAGAATGGATCTTCTCATCCCTGTGATTCTCTCAGAAGTAGGGCGGACCCGGAGGTAGGGTTAGCCCACGCGGTTAAAAATCGGAAGAATTTTGGGGCTTTGGAGTGTGAATGAGAACGCCAAAATAAACCGCGAATCGGAACCAGGCCTGTAGGGCCGGGAGCCAAACGTCAGCCCAGCCCGGAAGGGCTGGGAGGTGGATTTAAGGTCCGGGAGCGCCGGAGGTGCGGCACTACCTTCATCCGCGGTGCCGCGCCTCCGGCGCTCAAACGATATTGGGGATCGATGTCCCAGCCCTTCTCCGGATTTCCTGCACGCTGCGCTGGACACGACCGCGTGTGCGGCTTTCGTTGAGGAAAGCCGCATGAAGTGCGTCAACGCAGCAGGCTCCACAGGAAATCCGGATCCGGGCTGGGCTGACGTTTGGCTCCCGGCCCTACAGGCCTGATTCAGATTTGCGATTTGCTTTTGTGTTCTCACGCAGACTCTTTTAGGCGCCTGCGAAAGCAGCTTGCCCTATATCTAGTGCTATCGCGAGAGGAACTCCGGATGGCCTTAGGGCGCCATGGCGGCCAGGGAGTCCTTGATGGTGGGGGTTTCGCCGGCTTCCACCGCGTGACGCCGGAGGCTGTGGAATTTTGAGAGAACACTATTCGCTTTGGAGAGGGCCTCGATCCGCCGCGTATAGGCCTCTAGCTTGTCTCCGGGAATGGCAAAAATGGCCACTTCGCCGGTGAGCACGCCCAGATAGGCTCGCGCTCCGCAGCATCCCAAACTTAATGCCGCACGGCCGGTGTTCATCACCTGGGGCACCACCGCGCACGCAGGCCTGCCCATTGCCGGAGCGTTCTGGTTTTCCACCTGCTGCGTAGCTTCCGAAAGGATGAGGGTTTGCCTGGCATCCACGAACAGGAGCACCACATCCGGTGGCAGCGGAGAATCTGCCAGAGGCGCGTACACAACGTATCCAGGCTGCGATCCCAGAACCGGAATTAACGCAAGATCTTCCTGTCTCACATAGTCCAGATCGCCGAACACCTTGAGAGCATCCATCAAGTCGGTCTGCTGAGCCGGAGAGGTTTGAAGATTGTGAGTATAAACACCAATGGCACAGAGGCTGTGGTCTGAGGCGGAAGTCGCAAATGCGGCCGTCGCGCCGTCTTCCCAGAACCTGCATCCCGCGGGAACACGGCCCGCGTGTCTCTTCACGCCGGCCGGCAAAGAGTCTGCGAGGGAAATCGCTACCGGTGGCTGGTGAAGATCGAGCGATGCGGCGAGAGTGGCGGCCAGTTGTGAGTAATTTCTTTGCTGGGACATGTTTTCAGCCTTGGCGGACGGTGAAGCCGAGATCCGTAATGAATGCGACGATGGCCTGCTCGGTTATCTGGCGGGGATCGAAGGCCACCGTCACTTTGCCTTCGGGGTAGGTTGATTTGCTCGAGGTGATGCCCTTTTGTTGGCCAAGCATGGTATCGAGACCGGTGGCGCAGGTGATGCAACTGAACCCCTGCACGAAATAGATCGCGGTCTTGCCGGCTGCGGCGGACATGGCTTCGAGAGGGGCCAGACCACCAACACTCGCCATGGTCACTATTTGAAGAAAGCGTCTGCGAAACATTTTCGTTATCTCCTTACCGGGCAGTTGCAGTGCCGGGTTCATATCTCCAGGGTGTCTGGATGCTGGCTTGGTCAGAGAAGCGCGTGTCGGTGTAGTCGCTGAACTCGATCTTCTTATTCAAGACGCCGGTTTCTATCATCAGATCGCGCACCATATCGAAGTCCGCCTTGCGCGGGGCAAGGGGACTATAGGTGACCCGGTCCATCGGATTGGTGAGAGCCCATCGAAGCAGGGAGGGTTTCTGGTTGTAGTAGAAACGGCCCACGAAATCCGCGGCGTCCTCACGGTGGGGCTTGCTCTTATCCAGCCAGAGGCCCGAACGGGCGATGCCGTCCACCAGGGTCTGGACGACCTCGGGACGCTTATCGATAAGGTCCTGGCGTACGACCAGAATGCAGGACATGTAATCCGGCCAATATTCGCGGGCCTGAAACAGGACTCGTCCAAAGCCGGAAATTTCCGCTTGCGATGGAAAGGGCTCCCCCATCACAAAGGCATCGATGGCATGGGCCGCAAGGGCGCTCGTAACATCGGGGGGCGCCATCTCCACCATCTTGATCTCGCCGGGCTTGATGCCAAATACCTTCATCGCCCGGAAAAGCAGCAGGCGCTCGTCGGAAAAGCGGCTGGGAATGGCGATGGTGCGGCCGCGCATGTCGGCAAAGGTCTTGATGGGACCATCCTTGCGGACGACAACCGCGCTGCCGTAACGGTGCCCCAGGTATACGACCTTGATAGGCACCCCCTGGGACACGAGAGCAATTGCCAAAGGCGCAACGATGAAGGCGGCCTGCACCCGGTTGGAGATCAGCGCCTCCTTAATTTCGGGAAAGCCCTGAAACATTTTGGGCAAAAACATTTCACCCGACAAAGAGTACTTGGAAATGTAGTCCGTTACCGGGCAAGTGAGCTGGCAGGTGACGGGGATATAGGCAACCGTGATTTTTCGTTTCTCGAGCGGTCGATACTCGTTCAGAACAGCCGCCCAATTTACGTTCAGCCAGGCGTGCAGCCCTGTAATCAGCAGCAGCCATCCAAAAACAGACAGCACGATCTTGCCCTTAAGACTCATAGCGGAACCCCCAGCGCACGGACCGTATCTTTTCCAGCCAGCGGAACCCCAGGTCCAGCATTAATCCGATGAGGCCGATCACCAGCATGGCCGCTACCACCAGGTCATAGCGCTTGCCTGAGTTACGTGAATCGATGACCAGATAACCCAGACCGGAATCGACCGCGATCATCTCCGCCGCAACCACTACCAGCCATGCGACTCCCAGGGCGATGCGCAGGCCGATAAGAATCTGCGGAAGGGCGGCGGGAAAGACTACCCTGGCAAGGATTTGCGTAGGGGATAGACCAAAATTACGGCCGGCACGGCGAAAGATGAGCGGCACATTCGAAACCCCGCTAACGCAGGCAACCAATATTGGAAAGAAGGCGCTTAGAAAGATCAAAAAGACCGCTGGGCGCTCTCCCACACCGAAAAAGAGGATGGCCACAGGAATCCACGCAATAGGGCTGATGGGGCGAAGGATCTGTATCACCGGATTCACTACCTGGTTCAAGGCCGGATACCAGCCAAGCGCCAAGCCGAGGGGAATTGCTATGAGGGCCGCCAGGCCAAATCCAAGGGCAACGCGGCGTAGCGAGTCACCGATGTCGGCCCAGAGCACATGCTGGTGCAGCAGCTGAGCCAAACCCTTCTCAACACTTAGCGGCGAAGGAAAGACTTTGGTTGCCGTCCAGATGACGGAGTAATGCCACATAGCTAAGAGCAGCCCGGCCGCGAGAAGTGGCCAGAAAAACTTTTCCCATACACCCGGTTTGGCAAGCGAATTCATAACGTGTATGCCATACCAATCTCACTTAAGAGCTCGTCGCGAAGTTCCAGATAGCGCGGCGCACTTATATTCCTTGGGTGCGGGATGTCGACTGTGAGCACGTGCTCAATCCTGGCCGGGCGCGAACTCAAGACCACGACCCGGTCCGCAAGCTGCACCGCTTCGTCGATATCGTGAGTAACGAAGATGATGGTTCGACGCTCGGCCTGCCAGATGCGCAGCAGCTCGCCACGCATGATGAGCCGCGTGACCGAATCCAGGGCTCCGAAAGGTTCATCAAGATAGAGGATGTCAGGGTTGACCGCCAACGCGCGGGCTACTTGCACCCGCTGCTTCATGCCCCCCGACAGGTCCGAAGGGTATGTGTGCTCGAAGCCCTGCAGCCGCATCATTTGAATGTAGTGGGCGGTGCGCCGGTTGCGTTCCGCGCTCGATAGCTTCGATAAACCGAATCCTATGTTGCCTTCGACGGTAAGCCATGGGAACACGCCCCGTTCCTGGAAGACAAGGATACGGCGAGGATCCGGCCCGTGGACGGCTTCGCCGTCGATGGTGATCGATCCGCTGGTCGGGGAGAGGAAACCTCCCATCACATTCAGCATGGTCGACTTTCCGGCTCCTGAGGGGCCGACCAGGCAGATGAATTCTCCATCGGAGACATCAAGATTGATGTCCTCGAGAACGGAGATACTCTTGCCATCGCGCTCGAACACCATGCCCACGTGATCCATGTGTAACTTCCTACGCGGAACTGGTGGCGTCTTGAGAGTTTCTGTTGCCAAGCTTAATCCCCCGAATAACTCGAACGAAATGATTCCACTCGTTCCAGCGATCGCATTCCCAAATCCAGGAGCAGACCGATCATCCCGATAATGACCATGCCGGCGATCACGAGATCATAACGATTGCCGGCGTTGCGCGCATCGATGATGAGAAATCCCAGCCCCGAGTTGACCGCGATCATTTCGGCTGCTACCACCACTAGCCAGGCAATGCCCATCGTGATCCGCGAGCCGGTGATCAACTGCGGCACTACGGCCGGGTACAAGACACGGTAGATGAATTGGGGCGTGCTCAAACCGAAATTGCGCCCTACGTCGATATAGACAGATGGAATATTGTGGACTGCGCTCATGGCTGTGAGAAGCAAGGGAAAGAAACAGCCGACGAAGATAAGAAAAATAGCGGCAAGATCGCCTACTCCGAACCAGAGAATGGCAAGCGGGATCCAGGCTAAGGGCGAGACGGGGCGAAAGATTTGGACCAGGGGGTTAAAGGCCATTTCGCCTCGCCGGTACCAGCCGATGGTGAGCCCAAGAGGAATGGCAAGAACGGCGGCCAAGGCAAAGCCCCACGTAACCCGGAAGAGCGATGCTACGACATACTTGACCAGCAGCCCGTGCTGAAGCAGCTCGCCGATGGCTCTCACTACGGCCAGAGGGCCGGGCAGGAGTTGATCCGGATGCCGGCTGACAGCGATTTGCCAGAGAAGGAGCAATGCGACAATGAACGCGATGGGGCGGAGCCGGATGGACAGGCTCACCGACCTCGATCTCTTTTCACGTTCAATCCCGGTCATCCTTAAAGAATTCCTCCGGCTCCTCCCGGTGGAGGATTGAAGCTATATATACACAAAAAGGCCGGGCAACTTCGTCTTGGACTGTAAACAATTGCAGGCCGCATGTCCTCAATCTTAAGGTGGGTGCATACGCCCATCGTTTGATGGAACTGCCAGCACCCTGAATCGCGGTCTGCGCTTCCATCTCCACCCAAGGGTTGAGATAAATACCGATCTCAGGGCGGTTGACCACTGGCGTCGATTGATTGATTCTTGCGCCAGCCATGTTTATGAATCCGCGGGCACAGCCTTGCGATTGCTCGTCCGAATCGCGATTCAGCAGCAACGAAATGTCGTTCGATTCTGAACCTTCTAGATAAAAGTTGAGAAATTAATTGCCGCCAAAAACCGGCACCCGTTTCGGAGGTAGTGTGCGTCGTTCTCTTTGCTGTTTGATCCTGTTATCGAGCGCGGTTGCTTTGTGCGGCCAAACGCCGCAAGCGACACCCGGCCAGCATCCGGTGAATCTTTTTGTATATGAACGGGCGCGAGGTCTCGGCTATCAGTGGTTCAAAGCCCCTCCAGACAATATTTATGGTTATGGCGAATCACTGTTGCGTTTTGGGCTTTCACAGACCATAGCGCGCTGGGACTGGAGACTCGAGATCACGCAAGCCACGATTCTTGACGCTCCCAACACCGCGGTCAGTTCATCGACCGCCCAGGGCCAGCTGGGCTTGGGCGCCACTTATTACGCGAGCAGCGGCAACAATTCCTGGCCCGCGGCGGCCTTTCTCAAGCAGGGATTCGTTCGTTATGGTTTCGACGAAGATAAGAATATTCGTGTCGGACGCTTCGAATTTTTTGACGGACAGGAGACGAAACCGAAGAATACGACCCTGGCATGGCTGCAGCCCAACCGGGTGGCGCAACGGCTGGTGGGTAACTTTGGCTATACCAACGCGCAGCGAAGTTTTGATGGAATCGATGCTCACTACGGCCAGGGTACGTGGGATGTGACCGCAATGGCGGGACGCTCCGACCAGGGCGTTTTCAACATGAACGGCAATCCGGAATTGAACGTCGATATACAGTACCTCGCATACACGAAATCCGACTGGCAGCAGCGCTTGCTGTGGCGTGTGTTTGCGATTGGCTATCATGACGGCCGCACAGGAATTGCCAAGACGGACAACCGCCCGCTGCCGGTGCGGCAGGCAGACCACCAAAACATTCGCATTGGCACCTACGGCGGAGACTTTCTCACCGCCATCCCCGCGGGCCCGGGGCAATTCGATTTCGTCGGCTGGGGAGCGCTGCAAAACGGCCAGTGGGGTGAGCTGGACCACCGCGCGGGCGCCGCTGCGATTGAGGGAGGGTATCAGCTTCTGCACGTGGCAAGTACACCCTGGCTGCGCGGCGGCTGGTATCGCAGCAGCGGTGATAACGATGCCTCCGATAATAAGCACGGCACTTTTTTTGAACTGCTGCCCACTCCGCGCGTTTATGCGCGCTTTCCTCTCTACAATCTGATGAACCTCAAGGACGAATTTGTGCAGATCGTCGACCGGCCGAGGCAGCAATGGGAACTGCGCAGCGACCTGCATTTTCTGCAGCTCACTTCAGGCAAAGACCTTTGGTACCAGGGCGGCGGGGCATACGACAACAAGGTCTTCGGATTCCAGGGACACCCCAGCGGGGGATTTACCTCTCTCACCAGTGTTGCCGATATCAGTTCAGACTGGCACGCCACGCCGCATCTGGACGTCGGCGTCTATTATTCTCACGGGTGGGGCAAGAGCGTGGCCGGCAGTGTCTATCCGCAGGGCCGCAACACCCAACTCGCTTTTCTCGAGCTGATTTTCCACTGGGACACGCCGCTCAAACACTGACCGTGGCGGGTTGCGCTATGCTTGTCCAAGGGTAAGAACAACGGTCGAGGATACGATGCAACAGCAGTACATCGAGCGCGTGGTCGATCTTACGGAGCCGGAAGCGAACCAAATCTATCGGCTTTCGGTTGAGCAAGCTAAAGAGATTGTTTTACACGGGACTGCGGAGCAGGTGGGCCGCATCGCGGGTTCGTTTGCGCTGGTTGCCCGCGAAGGCAAGACGGTGAGACTGGCGCGGTCGCTCGATCGCCCACTGCGCTACTTTCTGGCCAAGCGCCAGGAAGGTCCGGTGCTGATTGTCGCGGCGCGCATCGATACGATCTACAACTGGCTTGAGGCCGAGGGACTCGCAGGACAGTTCCACCCCAGCTATACCAGGATGGTTCCCGCGCATCACGTGGTGGAACTACAGCTAATCGGCTGCCCGGATCCTGACCCGGTTTACACGCGCTTCTTTACGCCCCAGCAGGGGATGCTGAGTACCGACCTGGACGAGATTGGGCGAGCCTATATCGGGGCTTTGGCCAATGAACTGGCACAGTGGCTTCCCCATGTGCCTACAGAGGAACCAGTCGGCGTATGCTTTTCGGGCGGCGTAGACAGCGGCAGCGTCTTCCTCACCACCTACCACGTCATGCTCAAGCTGGGTATGAGCCCCGCGCGGCTGAAAGCCTTTGTGCTGGATATTGGCGATGGGCCTGATGTTGGCCAGGCCCGCGCGTTTCTTGAGACTCTCGGGTTGGGCCTATTCCTGGAACCGATCGCGGCGGATGCGTCGTCGCTCAACGTCGACGAGACCATCCGCGTGATCGAAGACTACAAAGCACTCGATGTGCAATCAGCCACCATGGCGATGGCGTTGTGCCGGGAACTACGGCAACGCTATCCCACCTGGCGCTACCTGATCGACGGCGATGGCGGCGACGAGAACCTCAAGGATTATCCTATCGAGCAGAATCCTGAGCTCACTATTCGCAGCGTCGTCAACAACCCGATGCTCTATCAAGAAGGGTGGGGAGTGGGAAAGATCAAACACTCTCTGACTTACAGCGGCGGATTGAGCCGCTCTTATAGCCGAACCTACGCTCCGGCCCACCACTTCGGCTTTCGCGGATTCAGTCCTTACACGCAACCGTCGCTGATCGCGGTCGCGGAAGGCATTCCGTTCATTCATTTGACCAACTACGAGGTGGAGCGGCTGTATCAGCTGAAGGGCGAGATCGTGGCCCGGGGAGTGAAGGCGGTCACCGGCTTCGAAATGCCGGTCTTTCCTAAACGGCGCTTCCAGCACGGGGCAGTTGCAGAGACTACCATGCATTCCGCAATGCCCTTTCGCGAGGCGGAGTATCGCCAGAAATTTTTGTCTCTCTATCCATGAACGTATATCCGGCCAAAGCGGCGGAACGCGATGCCTGGATAATCAGACGGCGCCCGGCGCGAGAGATCCGCGATCCTTATCTCCCCTATCAGTATTTTGTTGAGCAGGAATGTGCCGTTGGCGGCGCAGTCGAACCGGTAGCCACCATCTTTCTCACCAACCGGGAATGCCCGTTCCATTGCTTAATGTGCGATCTGTGGCGCAATACGCTCACCGAGACGGTACCGGTCGGAGCGATTCCAGCGCAGATCGATCATGCGCTGCTCAACCTTCCCCCGGCGCGCCAGCTCAAGCTATATAACAGCGGCAGCTTTTTCGATCCTCTGGCAATTCCTCCCGCAGACTATGCCGCGGTCGCCCAACGCGCCAATGGTTTCGAGAGGGTAATCGTAGAGAATCATCCAGCGTTTACCGGCGACGCCTGCCTCCGCTTTCGCGACTTGCTTAGGGGCCAACTCGAGATCGCTATCGGATTGGAGACCGCGCATCCTAGCGTTCTCGCGGGATTGAATAAACGCATGACGCTCGATCAATTCTCGACCGCGGCAAACTTCCTGCGCCGCAATGGGATCGATCTTCGGGTCTTTATCCTGGTGCAGCCGCCACTGATGGCGGCAGCAGAGGCCCTGGAGTGGGCCAAGCGCTCTTTGGAGTTCGCCATGGAAGTTGGTGCCACCGCCGCGACCCTGATCCCGACGCGTGCTGGAAACGGAGCCATGGAAGCGCTCATGTTTACGCCCCCATCTTTGGAAACCCTGGAATCCGCAATGGAGTACGGCTTAGGCCTGGAGCGGGGGAGAGTCTTCGCGGATCTGTGGGAGCTGCGCGCATCCTGCGCGCATTGTCACGCGCAGCGCGCCGCCCGGCTGCGGCAGATGAATCTGCAGCAGGTGGTGCTGGATATGATCCCATGCTTCCATTGCGGCGGTGTAAGTTGAAGCGCGACTTTGATGTTGCCATCGTGGGTGCCGGCTTCGGCGGCAGCCTGATGGCGATGATCGCCCACCAGCTTGGGCTTTCGGTTGTACTACTCGAACAGGGCCGGCATCCTCGCATGGCGATCGGCGAATCCACTACGCCGCTGAGCAATCTTCTGCTGGAAAGGTTGAGCGCGACCTATGATCTGCCGCGGATTGCTCCGCTGGCAAAATGGGGAACCTGGCAGCGCGCCTACCCGCAGATCGCCTGCGGACTGAAGCGAGGCTTCACCTTCTTTCATCGGGAAGGTCGACTGCTGGTGGCGGCGAGCCAGCACGATGATATCGCCGACACGCACTGGTACCGGGCCGATGTGGACCACTTCCTGGTGAAGGAGGCGCAAGGGCTGGGAGTCGACTACCGCGACGAGGCTCGGATCGAGACTCTGGAATTCGATGAGGATGGCGCAACCATCATGGGCCGCGCCGGCGAGGAGGCATTCCACTTCCGTGCCAGGCTCTTGATCGATGCCACCGGACCGCGCGGTTTTCTGCACCGGACTTTGCGGTTGGAGGAGAGTCCGCTGCCCGGACTCCCTGCCACAGAAAGCCTTTACAGCCACTTCACGGGAGTTGCGCGCAGCGAAACTGCGGGAGATGCACTTCCCTATCCGGTTGATGACGCCGCCGTGCATCACGTATTTGACGGCGGATGGGTGTGGGTGCTGCGATTCAACAATGGCGTGACTAGTGCTGGGGTCGCAGCCACTCACCGGGTGGCCAAAGAGCTGGCGCTGATCGAAGGCGAGCCGGCATGGCAGCGGCTTTTGGACCGGCTGCCTGGATTGAAATCACAGTTCAAGGGGGCATCCGCGTGCCAGCCGTTCCGGCACATGCCGGTGGTCAGCTTCCGTAGCCGCACCATTGCGGGAAAACGATGGGCGATGTTACCGTCTGCAGCCGGCTTCGTTGACCCGCTGCTATCCACTGGATTCGCACTCACCCTCATGGGGATAGAACGGCTTGCAGAAATTCTCCATACGGCTGACTTAGCGGCCCGACTGCAAGTCTATGCGCAGGAGACGGACAGCGACTTGCTCGCTGCCAACCGGCTGATCGGCGCCTTGTACGCGACCATGGGCGACTTTCCGGCTTTTACCGCGGTGTCGCTGTTGTATTTTGCTGCGGTCAGCTTCGCTGAGACTGCCCACCGGCTGGGCAAGCCGGAGTTGGCGCCTGGATTCCTGTTGCATCGACATCCGTCGTTTGGGCCGGCGTCGCGCGTCTTATTGGAGCGGGCGTACAAAGCGGATGGAGCATTCGCGGCTGACGTTCAGCGGCTTATTGAGCCCTTCAACGTTGGGGGCTTTGGCGATCCTGCGCGTCATAACAGATACGCCGTGCGTGCCGACGACTTACTCGATGCCCGACACAAGCTGGGGGCCAGCGAGGAAGAGACTATCGGCATGCTGGACAAGGCCGGATTCTTTGCGAAAGCTTCTGTGGGTCGTTGAGGGAAACAGCAGGTCCCTCGGCTTCGCTCACGCTGCAACAAAGCACATTAAGGGGAGACCTTCGCTGACGCAGTCCTTGTAAACACGATTGCGTGCGCTGCGATAATTCCCTTCCCTTCCTGCACTGTGATGGCTTGGTTGGGCTTAACGTTTGCCACAACGTCTTTATGCCCGCCAGGCCAAGCGATGGTAAGACGCATTCTTCTGCTTGGGTCGGGCTTACCCAGCCCGAAGGTCACAGGTAACTCACTTTGCGACAAATAGCCGGAGCCGGTCTTCACCATACGTAATAGCTGAAGGTGATTATCAACCTGAAGCGTTAACTTGGCCCCAATGCCGTCCCGATTGGAACGCGTGCCGGTCAGCTTTACTCGGAGCATATCGTTCTGATTGCCGTTCTCGTTACGAAGCAGCCGCGCCGGACCGTTGGCCTCGGTAATCACCAGGTCCAGATCGCCGTCATTGTCGAAGTCCCCGTAGGCAGCGCCGCGGCCCACTATCGGCCGCTGCAGCGCCGGACCCAACTGGGTGGACATGTTTTCGAATTGACCCTTTCCGCGATTACGAAATACCAGGGCGGGTTCCGCATACTTTAAGTGGGGTTGGGTTACGCTGATGTCGTCGGCCACGTGCCCGTTTACGGCCAGTACATCCAGCAGACCGTCCAGGTCGTAGTCGAAAAAGAAGGTGCTGAAGGTCAGCGACTGCAAGGACCAGCGGTCGATCCCCGTCATCTCGGAAGCGGAGGTATACAAACCTGAGCCGTCGGTGCGGTAGAGCGCCATGCCCTCGTTGGTGAAGTCGCCGATGATCAGGCCGGGATGGCCTGAGTTCTCATAGTCGCCATTGTCTACGCCCATGCCCGCACGGGTGGCGCCGGCATCGCTGTAGGCCACACCGGCCTGCACGCCGACATCGGTGAAGGTGCCGTTGTGGTTGTTGCGATAGAGCTTGTTCGGCTGGGTGTCATTGGTTACCAGCAGGTCGAGCCAGCCGTCGTCGTCGTAGTCAAGCAGAGCAATGCCGAGAGACTTGCTGGTTGCATCGTAGAGACCGGCGCGCTTGGTAACGTCCTCAAAGGTTCCGTCACCGCGATTGTGGTAAAGCCTCGCGCTCTCGCCCTGGTAAACCTGGGGCGTGCAATACGATTTGTTCTTGGTGTCGAGCGAACAGAACTGATCTTTATCCGCGGACCAAGTTACGTAGTGCGCGACAAACAAATCCAGCTTGCCGTCGTTGTCGTAGTCAAACCATACGGCGCCACTCGAAAACCCGCTGCCGCCCACCCCCGCTCGAGTGGTTACATCCGCGAAGCGGCCGTTGCCAAGATTGCGGAACAGATGATTGGAACCGACTGCGGTGATGTAGATGTCATCCTTACCGTCGTTGTCATAGTCGCCGACGGCGCACCCCATACCGTACATCTCAACCGCCAACCCAGCCTGCCTGGTGCGGTCGGTGAAGGTTCCATCGCCATTGTTGTGGTATAGGGCGGGGTAAGACTTGGATGAGCCATGACCCGGCCAATCCATCGAGTTTACGAACAGGATGTCTTGTGCTCCGTCGTTGTCGTAGTCCAGGACACAGACGCCACTGCCCATGGTCTCCGGAAGGTATTTCTTTCCAAAGGCACCGCTGTGGTGGCGAAAGGAGATACCGGAAGCCGCAGTAGCGTCGACAAAACGAATCGGACCGGAAGGCCGCTGCGCCGATGCGCTGGAAATCAGGATCGCGAGGAAACACAAAATAAGACAGCGTCGTAGGGTGCTTTCAGGCATGAGCGACCAGGAGACGGGCACGGCGCGAGTCCATCCACATTTCCAGAAGCATGGCCGTGGGTCCCACGAGGAAGAGGGCGTAAAACGGGGCATACACCGCCTGGTGCAGGCGGAACACCATTTCGAGCGCGGCCACAGCAAACACCGTGAGGCACTGGCCGGTCTTCGAGCGCACGGTCGTCCTGGGGTCGGTAATCATGAAAAAGATGAATAACTGATACATAGGCCCGGTGATGGGAGAAATTTCCGATCGCCAGGGATCGCCCGTGATCCAACTGCGCAGCAAAGCGAAGGCCAGGAATGACAAAACGTACGTCGCGCTGATATGAAAACGCCGCAGACGCCAGATGATCACCGATCCGAGCGTCCAGATCACAATCATCGGCAACACAAAGTTGCCCCACTGGATGCTCAACCCTGCCACCGTGCCGGAAGCGAGAATGAACATGGCGACGATGCCAAAGTTGGACGGGTTCCAGATATGCCGATCGTGAACGCGCAGCACGTACTTCGAAGTAATGGAGATGAGCGCGCAAAGAGCATAGGGCCAGAAGGCGGGAGAGCGCACCAGGATGCCAACGCTGATGCCGGTGATGTAAGCGCTCGCCAGGTTGGGCCACTTGCCCAAATAAACACGGGACAGAATCAGCTCAGCGGCAAGACTGGCGCCAATCGCCAACAAGGTACGGGTGTAACTCTCGAGGATGCCGTAGGAGAGCTGGCCTACCAACAGAACGATGGTGATGAGCAGAGGCGAGAGATAGCGGTTGGAGGGGCTGAAGAACCGCTTCCACGCCGCTTCAAGCCTTACTGGTTGCGCCATGCTAACGCCGTGACTCATTCAGCCTCGCTGATATTGTAGAGCTTTCCAGGGACCAGGTTGTCGACGGTCTGGACTTTGCCCGAGGGCCAACGGATGACTGCCTTCTCGATCTGCGGATTCTTCCCTAGCCCAAAATGCAGCCGCCGATCGTTCTGCGCAGCAAAGCCGCTACCGCCGGAAACATCCTGTACCTGCTGCTGCCCGTTCCAATACAGAGTTACCTGAGCGCCGATCGCGCTCCGGTTGCTTTTAGACCCCTGGAGCGAGAATTCGACCCACTCATTCTG
Source organism: uncultured Acidobacteriaceae bacterium (assembly GCA_963711525.1). Lineage (GTDB taxonomy): Bacteria > Acidobacteriota > Terriglobia > Terriglobales > Acidobacteriaceae > PALSA-350. The sequence continues at coordinate 256,181 of CAVQEO010000018.1, forward strand.
CGGGTTCACGGTGTTCTTGTAAATCAGCAAGGGACCACGCTGGTTGGCCACGACCACATCGAGCACCCCGCGATTCCACAAATCAGCCAACGCAACCGAGCGCCCGTCATAGACGTCGGTCGCGCCGACAGCCTGGGCTACATCCACAAATTTTGCCGCCCCATCATTGATCCAGACTTTCTTCTGCTCATATCCCGACAGGCTGCGTCCATCGAAGGCGGGCCAATCTGCCGCGTCGCCGATGATCTTGCTGTTGCCACCGGCGACTCTGGAAAAGTCGTACCAATAACTCTTCGTGCGGCTGAGGGAGACATAGCCGTTGGTGAGATAGAGATCCAGGTAGCCATCGTTGTTGAGGTCGCCAAACTGCGCGCCGAAACTCCAGCCACCCAGTTCCACGCCCATATCCCGAGCCAGGTTTTCATACTTCAAGCTCGATCCCTCCTGGGGCACCCAGAGATTATTACCCTGGATCAGTACCCCCTCCTGCGAGATATTGGAGACGTAAATGGAGTACTTGCCCTGGTTCAGAATGTCTCCGTAGGCGACGTTCATGCCGCTCTTGGGAGCAAATCCCACGCCGGTCGCCTGGCCTGCCTCGCGAAAGTGTCCGCCCTCATTCAGATACAACTCAGAGACGCCGTAATCGTTGGCAATGAACAGGTCGGGATGTCCGGTGCCACGCAAGTCCGCGGCGGAAGCGGCAAGCGCCCAACGATTGCTTTTGATCCCCGCCTTTTCGCTCACCTCCTCAAACCTGCCATTGCCGAGGTTGTGAAACAAGAACTTTCGTCCGCCGTTTTTCGCGTACTCAAAACTCTCCGGCATCATGCGCGTGGTATGCAGATGCCACAGATCCAGTTGTTCGGGGTAGTAGCCGCCAACAAATAAATCGAGTAACCCGTCGCCGTCATAGTCGAACCAGACCGCGGTATTGGCATTGATCCAAGACGGTAGACCGGCAGTGTCACTCACTCGTGTAAAACCATGGCCGTGGTCGTTATGAAAAAGTTCCGGCTTGCCCCATTTGATGAGAAACAAGTCTTCGTAACCGTCATTGTCATAGTCGCCCCAGACGGCTCCCATGGAGACTCCGGTTCCTGGCCGATTCACATCGGCGAGGCCCATCTGCGCGGCGACATCCTGGAAGGTGCCATCGTGCATGTTGCGGTACAGGTGGTTTTGGCTGCCGATGGCACTGTTGGTCGCGTAGATATCGGGCCAGCCATCGCGGTCGAAGTCGACGATAGAGACCGAAGCACCCATGGACGCGACTTCCGGCATAATGCCTTCGAGCTTGGCGTCCAAGGTCGGCGCCTGGTGGATAAAATGAACACCGGCCTGTTGCGAGACCTCCTGCAAATGGAAGCCGTACCGCGCTATCGCCTGGCCCTCATCCAGCTTTGCCTGGGCCTCTTCGCGTCGCGCGGAAACCTGCCTGATGGCAAGAGGCGTGGCTAACATGCCCACAAACAGAATGGCCAGAACAACTCTCGCGGTGATGCTAGCCTTCATTGCGCTGCACCGCTCCTAAGCGCCTGGTCAACGGGTTCAGAGGTCACGTAGCGGGTGTGGTAATTCTGCCAGTCCTGTGGATGTTGGCGGTACACCCACTCGTTCTCCAGAGTGCCCGGGGGCTGGTTGTACTGAGTCTTTGCATGGTAGGGCAAGGGCAGTACCGTTCGAGAGTCGACCGTGTTGTAGTCTCCATCCTTAATCCACCCGTCGCCGGCGATCACATAATCCCGCACCCATCCGGCAGGCGGCGGAGGTTGCTCGGCGAAACGTAAGGTGATCTCGTCGCCGGCATTCATGATCACGTAGCGGTCGTCGATGCCTGCCAGCAATTCACTGACATCGCCGTAACGAGTGTAGTATCCCTCGAGGTCGCGCCAGATCTGCCGGCTGGCTGCAATCCGGTTGTAATCGGGCAGCTCGGGAGAGGAAGCATTGGCTTGATGGATCACCGAGTATCCGCGGTAATGAAGGTCTGCCAGTGACGGAGCCAATCGCGTGACCTTCAGCTGCACACCAGGAAGGCCCTGCGCCCACTCGATAGAGTCCCAATAGACCTCAAGGTTTGTGCGCAAGCGCAGCTTGTGCGGCGTGCCGGGCAGAAAGACATTCTCCAGGTCGATCAGGCAGGTCTTCTTGCGGCCCGCCGGGAAGCCCATGATTCGCCCGGGCGGTACGCCATCCGCCTTGCCCATCCGGCACCTCAAGGCTAAGAGAGCGCGCCTTCTGCCGGCTTCCCTGGCTGATGGCGACGTTTACGGAGGAGTCGGTAGGGTGCACCCATCCCTTGGCAATGAGCCACAGTGGCCCGCTCGCCGGCACATCGTTGCCCAGGTCCACCTCTACGTAATGATCCCGGGTAAGCCCTTGATACTGCCCTCGTCCAAACGTATCCAGGTACCTGCCATCGAGCTTGTTGACGATTTCGGTCACATCCTCACCCCGGTCGTCGGTAGCTTTTGCAATGGGGTGCGGAGGCGCAACAGTCGTGATTGCGAGCTTCACGGGTGGAATCACAAAGCGTTCATCGGTAAAAATCTCAGTGCCCACCGGATGGTCGACCACCATCAACTTCAGATAGTCGTAGTAGTAGGTTTCCCATAACTCGCCGGTGATGCGCAGGTCGTAGTAGCCATCGTGGGGCACAAGCTGATCGCGGCCGATTTTGTACCACTCTTCAGTAGCTGCGATGGCCGGGGAACCGACCGAGTCGATTTGGAGGCCGATGGCCGAACCCCATGGGACGGCATCCTTTACGAAGCCAATCTGCTTGCCGTTCCAGGCAAACAGAAAAGGACACGAACCCTTGAGGCGCTGCTCGGTCAGCACCTCCTGATCGGCCTTCAGGGCAAACTCAGCGTTCTCCATTCCGTTGGGCCATAGGACCTTTACTACGTCGGCTCCTTGCTGTTCCCCAAGCCCGAAGTGCAGTTGTGGGCCGGTTATCGGCTGCTTCTGAAGCATAAGGCCAGAGCGAAGCTCCATCTCTCCGCCAATACCGAACGAATTGATACGTTGGTCACCGGTCGCTTGTCGCGCTCGCGGACGAAGTATCTGCCACTGATACGTTTTACTTCCCTGGTTGAGCGCCTGTTGCGCCTGCCCGGCTGTGGAGAGTCCCAACAGGTCGAGTCTTCCATCGCCATTGATGTCCGCGATGTCAAATACCCGTGCGGGACCGATGGACTGAGGCAGCGGAGTGAACTTCTGGCCGCCATTACCCAGCCACAAGAAGGCTCCAGGGGGATCCCCGGCATTCGGCGCAACCGGAGCGAGCAGCAGATCGACGGCCCCATTGTTATCGAGATCAGCGGCGTGCAGGCGCACTTCTCCCGCAAACCGGGGCGCGTTGCCGAGCTGGGCAACGTTCCACCCCGCACCTTCTGTGGTTCGTGTGATGGCCACAAGTGCGCCGGTCTCTTCCAGGGCCACCAGGGCCAGCGTTCCTGCACCGCTTACATCGGCAACCGTCACTGCTTTCACATGGGGAAGGTTATTGGGGAGCGCGAGCTCGCGAAATAAACCTCCGCGCTGGTTATGAAAGAAATGCAGAACGCCTGCCCCATCGACCATGGCAGCATCGGGATTGCCGTCGCCATCCAGGTCGACCCAGGCAAAGCCGCGCAGCCCCGAAACGCCGGCAAACGGTTGTATCGCGGCAAATGTTCCATCGCCGTTGTTTCTTAACACCGGCGGCGGCCCTTGATGTGTGCCCAGCAGGATGTCCATATCCCCATCGGCCTCCACATCGATGGCCCAAGCACCGGTGTAGGGGGCATGCAGCAACGCCTGCGGCAGCTTGGTCTGCGCCGTCACATCTGTGAAGGAGTTAGCGCTTTCCTGGCGCAGGAAGCGAACGCCGCCTTGACCGGCCAGCACCAGGTCGGTTTTGAAGTCGTAATTGAAGTCGACCGGCAAGATGGACTCGGGCTCGAGCGCCTCGTCGGCGGATCCTCCAGGGAAGGGGAAGACCGCACCGGTGGCCAGCCTTACGCTATGGCTATTGGCCACGGTGATCACGGGAGCGCCTTCGCCGGCGAGCGAGATGGCCCCGATCCAAGATAAAGAGGCTTGGGATAAAGAGGCTTCGGCTGGATTTGTGACGGCCGCAGGCTGAAAGCGGATGGCGGTATCGGCCGGCGGCGGAGCAAAGGTTGGCGAAGGCAGCAGCAGGAAATGGGTAAAAGGCGCGGCCTCATTCCCTGCAGCCGGCTGAATCACGTTAAGGCTCTGACGAAAATCGGGTACGCGCATCAACGAGTTGCGCAGAAAGGCGATGCGCACGGCGGCCGCTCGCGGATCCGGCCCGGCAACGGCGGCCTGCAAGGCCGTCCACTGCGGTTGTACTTCGGGTGGCCAGTTCCCGGCGTGTAAACCGATCTGTGCGATCACCGAGCGCAACGTCTGCCCGTCGCCACGCTTGGCCGCCACCCGCCCAAGCTCCAATAAGGCCGCCGGATTGGCCGGCTGTTGGGCGAGAATCTGCTCCAGCAATTGCTGAAACTGGGCCTCGCTGTTAGGGTCGCCCTGGCGCTCAAGTTCCTGTGCCAGCAGATACATTGCGCGCAAGTCATGGGGGTTGATCTGCACCGCTCTGCGCAGCTCGACGATAGCCTGCGCCGGATTGCCGCGTTTGCTTTCAAGAACACCCAGCAGGTAGTGAACCTGATCATTCCCCGGAACTAATTTCTGTGCTCGCCCCAGCCGTTGCGCTGCTATATCAAAGTTTCCCTGGCGCAACGCCAGCACACCCCAGTTTGCCCAGCCTGCCGGTTCTCCTTGGGCCAGCTGAGTGGCCCGCTCGAGGGTGCTGTCTGCGCGCACATCGTCTCCCACCTGCAACGCAGCAAGGCCCACGTAGAAAGCCTTGACTTCATCGAGATAGGCCTTGGTCGCCGGCTTGGGCAAGCCGGAGGAGTGACATCCGCTAAGCAACAACACGAGGGCGGCCGCCATTGCCATACCCGGCAACCCGGGGCCACGCCACTCCGCCCGCCTTTGACCGTTTGCACGCCACATATGGGCCTTTACCCGCAAGCAGCTCCCCCACGCCAGCTTACGCGGTTTGGAAACCTTATCCAGCACCATGGGCGACAGGTCGAGACTAGCTGGAACTGCATGGATTGTCATCGCGTAGGGGGTTGAAGCAAATCTCAACCTTTTGGTTGACCTGCGCGGAGCTCTCAATTCTCATGCAGGGGCGGGCTTAAACAGTCTGCAGAAAAACTCATGTTTTGTGTCAGGGCACGACTTTAGTCGGGCCGTAAACGATTGAGAATACGTCGGGCTTTAGAGTCTGCGTGAGAACTCGAAATAAACACCAAATCGAAACCAGGCCCGTAGGGCCGGGAGCCAAACGTCAGCCCAGCCCGGAAGGGCTGGGAGGCGTATTCCGAGGTCCGGGAGCGCCGGAGGTGCGGCACTACCTTCATCCGCGGGTGCCGCGCCTCTGGCGCTCAAACGTTATTGGGGATCGGTGTCCCAGCCCTTCTCCGGATTTCCTGCACGCTGCGCTGGACACGACCGCGTGTGCGGCTTTCGTTAAGGAAAGCCGCCTGAAGTTCGCCAACGCCAGCAAGCTCCACAGGAAATCCGGATCCGGGCTGGGCTGACGTTTGGCTCCCGGCCCTACGGGCCTGATTCTGATTTGCGATTTGCTTTTGTGTTCTCACGCAGACTCTTTTGCCCCTGAGGCATTGCTTTCCTGCCCGGCGCAGCGTTTTTCCGCAGATCCTTAAAAACCAGAGCGGCTACTGCAAATGTTGCTTCGCGGATCTCGACCATTGCGGTGCCGGCAGAGATTAGTCGACCATCAGCATAATCTCGGTTGACTTGATGATTGCCGTAACCTCATCTCCTATTTTGACGCCCAGGTCCTCTACGCTTTGCCGAGTGATCACACTCTCAATGAGATTGTCGCCCACCCGAACGGACACCTTTGCGGTGACGACTCCTAGAACAATGGTCTCTACTTTGCCTCGCAATTGATTACGCGCCGATATCTTCATGCACGCGATTGTATGGACAAAGCAATAACGAGTCCAATGTAAGCTGATGTGGAGCGTATGACAGTGAAGACAGCTGAATATGAGATCGCGCCCGCGCGTTGGCCGGAGGATACAGAGCAGGCGCGCGCTCTGTTAACCAACTACGGGAAGTACCTGGCATCCTCCCCTTCGGGGGCAGCCGCCGTGTGCATTCCCGGTTATGAAGCAGAGCTTCGCGGCTTACCGGGCAGGTATGCAGAGCAAGAGGCAGACCTGCTGCTAGCGCGGGTTAAAGGCGAAGGGGCGGGTTGTGTCGCGATTGCGCGGAGAGTGTTGATGGACGGGATAAATGCCGCGGAGATCAAGCGGCTGTGGGTAGAGCCACGTTTTCGTGGGCACGGCCTCGGCCGAAGGATGGTGGTTAGCGCGATCGATTGGGCACGCGCGCATGAATGCAGTGCCGTGGTGCTCGACACAGTGAATGAGGCGATGCCGGAGGCGGCCGAACTTTATCGTTCCCTTGGATTTGAGGAGATTAGCAGGTTCAACGAAAATCCCCTCTCCGGAGTGCGGTTTTATAAGTTAATGCTAAGGGGACCTAACCCGTAGCGCGGACAGCCGGGCACGGTTCCCGGGAAATGCCGCTATCCCAGAAACCCCAGGTTATTGGTGCTGAAATTGTTAATGTAGGGCAACACATAGGTCAGGTCAGCGGCGGGCAGACCAAACCACTGGGCCAGTGTAGCCGCGTATTGCGCGGAAGCTGTGGTCGGAACCCAGCGGCCATTGGTTCCGGCGTCCTCTGGTCCTCCCAAGGCGAGAGTGGGGAATGTTCCGTAGATCTTACCCCCCTTCACGGCTCCGCCAAGAATGATGTGGTGGCTGCCCCACGCGTGATCGGATCCGGAGGCAGAGTTCGGCTGCAGCGTGCGGGCAAAGTCGGAGCAGGTAAAGGCGGTGACAGAGTCCGTCAGATTCATCTCCTGCAACGATTGGAAGAACGCTCCCAGCGCGGTGCTGACCTGAGCGAGCAATGCCGCCTGTGTGGGCAACTGATCGCCGTGGGTATCGAAGTTACCGGCGCCCACGAAAAATATCTGCCGCGTCACTCCCAATGCCCCCCGCACCTGGATGAGGTTCGCGACCTCTTGCAGCTGGGCGGCAAATGGATTCCCCGTGGTGGGAAAGACAGTCTTGAGAGGTGACGCCGAACCCAATGCATTGGCCAGTGTTGCATTGTAAGCGTAAGCGTTGTTGGTGATGCTGTTGTCTGCCTGGACCAAAGAAACGCCGCTGCTGAGGGTGGAGAACTGTTGCGCTGTCTGCTGACGCCCGCTGCAATAGGAGTGATTGCTGCATTGGGGAGCGCCGGGTCCTGCGGTGGAGACGGAAACCGGCGATGTCGCGGTTCCGTTGCAAAACAAAGCATCTCCGCTCAACGATGCAATCATGGGCACCAGTGAGCCTGGATTGTATTGCGTGGTCATTTTATCGGCGATGCGGCCTGCCCAACCGGTACTGCCGGCAGCGCTCTGCATCTGGTTTTGCCATTCCAACTGCTGGTCAGGATGGGAGAACAGGTTGCTGGCCTGTGACACCTGGTTGGCAACGTATTGCGCCCCGGTGGTGGGCGAAAGCAGGGTGCCCACATTAGCCAGAAAGGCCGCGTTGCCGCTATTGAACAACGACTGTACCTCCGGCAGGCTGGGGTGGAGAGCGAAGTTCGGCTGCGGAGCCAGTTGCAACAAGGTGCTCTGGGGCAACGCAAGCGGCCCACGAACACTCGAATAATTGCCATAGCCCGCGGTGTCAAACGGGATCAGCATATTGTTTCCATCATTGCCGCCGAACATGAAGATGCAGACCAAGGCCTTGTAATCGGACGTGGTTTGGGCCAGTGCATTCAACATTCCGAAGGGACGAAAGCCGAGTGCACTGCCGGCCGCGGCCATGGATGCAGTAGTGAGAAAGCTACGACGACTGTGACGCATAACACTCCTCTGCTCGCCTTTCAGCGGGCTAGTGCATGATCTTGTATTGCGAGGACGTGACTACGAGATAGACTGCCACCTCGGCCCGTGACTGCAGGTCCGTTACGGGAATGGCCGAGATGGCTGTAATCAGTTCGCTGCGCATGTCTGTCGGCATCTGGCTGTGCATGAACAGCATTCCCAAATAGTCCGCCAACTGCGCTGGATTACCGGCCTGCTGGCCGATGACGCTGGTCGCACTCAAATCGACAAGTAGTCCGTCTGCCGCATTGTTGACGATGGCATTGGCAAGGTTGAGACGGGGAACAATCGTCCCCGTATTCTCCAGACCAAATTCGGGAGAGTTGATCGCGGTCTGCGGTATTACGTATTGCGGCGGGAAGTAATTGAAGACGCTCGACTGAGTGAACGGTGACTCACCCAAGGCGCCCACGAACTCGGTCATGAAGTCCACGTAGGGATAAGGATCATTGGGCTTGCTTGGCGTTGCGCCCAGGGCGCGTACCAGGTTCAAGGTCCAAAGCAGCGGCTCGCGCAAGTGGCCACCGTCGATGGCAGGATTTGACTCGGCCTGATCGCCCGTCTGTGCGTCTCCCGCACGCGCCTCCTGGTCCATGATGATGGCGGTAAGGACGGCTTTCATATCGCCGCGCACGCCACTACCGTTATTTGCAAAGACCTCAGATACACGCTGCACATAGGCAGGGCTGGGATTCCCGGTAACCAGGTGCTGGATGAGCTGCCTGCAGATAAATGGACCGATGTTAGGGTGGGCGAAGATGTTATCGAGCGCGCCCTGCAGATCCTGCTCCGCGCTCTGGGCCTGAGGTAGCGTAGTACCAAGCAGAAGAATCTTGGAGTTGGTGTCGTGCTGATTCTCCACCGGCACCATTGGATAATTCCAGTTCTGCGTGTAATTAAAGCCGGAAGGAGTGCTGCCATCCGGATTGGCATAGGTCCAGCCTGTGTAGGCCCGGGCAAAGGCCTCCACCTGAAGCTGAGTATAGGTAGAAATCGTATTGCCGCTGCTATCGGTCTGGGCTGTGCCGTCGGCATTGAGAAGGTTCGGCCCCAGGCTGAAAAGCTGCATCATCTCCCGGCCAAAGTTTTCATTGGCGATCTGCCCTGGGGCGGCTACCGCACTGTTCACCATGTTGAGATAGGAACCCATCGCAGGCGTCAGGGTCATATCCTGCATGATGGTGCGGTAATTGGTGAACGCATCGTTGGCCAGGGTATTGAGAAAGAACGGCATACCATTGTCTTGCTCGATTTGGGCGACCCAGATCTCACTCAAAGCCATTGCCACGCGCTGGCGTAGTTGGTCATTGCCCCACGCCGTCACCTTCAGGAAGTCTGATTGCGTGCAATGCAAGTTCCCCGAGGAACACTCCGCGTCGGGCGACGGAGGTTCGCTGAAGGTGCTGGGCGATTGGTTGAATTGCTCGATCAGCGCGGCTTGCAAACCGATTTGTTGTACATGAGCGATGGTGGCCGCCGTCGGGCCAAAGCTGGTTTGATCGAGGAACCGCGCCGCCGCCGTGGGCGTCGCCGGTGTTGGTGTGGGCGCAACGGGCGCTTGGGCGGGCGCTTGCAATGCTATGGAAATGCTGCTCGAGACAGCCGGATCAGCCACGCTGGTTGCTGCAATCGACACAGTGGGGGAAGAGGGCATGGTGGCCGGAGCGGTGTAGAGGCCGGTGGCGGAGATGGTTCCAAGCTGGGCATTTCCGCCCGCGGCCTGGTTCACAGTCCAGCTTACTGTCTGGTTCGTCGAGCCGCTGACGTTAGCCGCATATTGCGCAGTTGAACCGAGTGTAACCGTGGCTGCGCCATTCACAGACACCGTTACCGGAATAGCCGGAGGTGCTGGGGCGGCCGAAGTGGTCGAGGTGGTCGGGCTCGAACCACTGCTGCTGGCACACGCTGTAAGCAGAAGGATCACTCCACTGACAGAAGCTGCCACCACGGATTGACGGAGATTCAGAGGCATAACAAGCTTCCTTTATCTCAACTGTCTCAACCGGGGGCGCTGACAGCTTCGGCTTTCGAGTGCTTAGGATCCTTGAACTGTCGGGGAGGGGACAGCGACATCTCGGTGCGGAGCGAACTTTCCTGGTGTTTACCAGCGTTTGTTTCAGGCTGATAAGTCGAAGGGGGGAACCAGTGTTTTTCTTTCCACTGCTCAATACCGTACCATTTCAAAACACTCTCTACGACTTAGGCGGCAGGGTCACGCAAACGACGGAGTATGCCTTAGGTTACTATCAGTCAAGCTGACGGCGTTTGGCAGCCGAACCTATAACCAACACGCTGGTGGGTGAGTATAAGCTTCGCCAGAGGAGTACGTGGTGCCATGATGTTCAGCGCCAAGCGGCTTAGCCGAACGATAGCGGCGGCTATCCTGCTCATTCCACTAATTCCACAAGGGCTATTGGGCCAGCTCACGGCTGCCGAGAAGGCTCCGTGGGTGGGCGATACGCCGGCGGTGGCGCTCCCTTTGGCGTCGGATCTGTCGCCGGAGCTGACGCGAAAGAACGTGAGCCATGCTGTAGAGAAGGTTGCCGATTGGGAGCTAGGCCGGGCGCAACCGCACTTTAACCAGGATTGGACCTTTGCCGCCCTTTACATCGGATTCATGGCAGTGCCCAAAGCCGCCGAGGGGCAAAAATATCAACAGGCCATGTTGCAAATGGCAAAGAAGTTTCGCTGGCTGCCTGGTCCCCGAGTGCCGAATGCAGATGATCAGGCGATTGGCCAAACCTACCTGGAGCTCTACTCTCGCTACCACGATCCGGCCATGATGGCGCCGATACGGGAGCGCATGGATGCAGTCATGGCATTGCCGGATGACCCGGAGAAACCACTCTGGTGGTGGTGCGACGCGCTCTTCATGGCCCCTCCGGTGCTCGCGAAACTGAGCCGGGCGACCGGCGAGCGCAAATACCTTGACTTCATGGACCACGAATGGTGGATCACGTCCAGCTTGCTCTACAGCCCGTCAAATCACCTCTTCTTTCGGGATAAGACATTCCTGGACAAACACGAGGCAAATGGCAGCAGCATTTTCTGGTCACGCGGCAATGGATGGGTGTTTGCCGCCCTGGCGCGAGTGCTGGCAGTGATGCCACCGGACTATCCTTCACGCCCCAAGTACATCGCGCAGTTTAAAGAGATGGCCGAGGAACTTGCGTCCCTTCAGGGGGCGGATGGGCTTTGGAGGCCGGGGCTGTTGGATGCGGCTGCCTACCCGCTGCCGGAAAACTCCGGCTCTGCTTTTAATACTTATGGGTTTGCTTACGGAATCAACTCCGGTATTTTGAATCGCGCGAAATACCAGCCAGTGGTGCAGAAAGCCTGGCAAGGGCTGCTGTCTCACATTTATGAGGATGGCAGGCTGGGCTGTATCCAGCCGATTGGCGCCGCTCCGGGAGATTTCACTGCGGCCTCGAGCTATGTTTTCGGCACCGGCGCTTTCCTGCTCGCGGGCTCAGAGGTTTATCGCCTGGCGCACTGAGCGGTGTGAATATTTGTTTGAGGGCAAAGCTCACCTCGCATATCATCATGCCGTCCCTCGCGGGGGCCAGGAGAATGCAATCGTGTCTCGATCAGGCCTTTTTTTGAGGAAAAGGCGAGTATGGAGCATCCTCACCGGACACATATATGGTGGAAGCGCTGCAGCCCGGAGCGTAGTTATGCTCGCCATGGCGCTCTTTACCTTGTCACTGAGCGCGCAAAAAGATCCGAACTCGCTCGAGGGCTATTTCACCGGCAAAGAAGTGGTGCTGAAGATTGACATGCCGGGTACCCAGCAGGGCGTGGACCTGCGCTACAACAAAGACGTTCCCATGAACTGGAAGGAGTACTCCAATCGTCTCAAGAGCAATGGCGTGGCAATCCCCAAAGGCGCCACAGCAAGGGTGACCGGCGTCGTGGTGAAGGACGACCGCATTGAGTTTCAGCTGGACGGCGGCGGCTTCGGCACCTTTCTCGATGACAGCAACACCTCGGTCAATGCCAAAACGGTGGAGAAGAGCGACTACGAGAAACAACTGGAAAAACAAATCGCCAACACCACCGACGAAGACAAAAAGCGGAGTCTGCAGCGGGATCTCGATCGCGAGCGAGCGCGCAGGGAGCGTCAGGAAGCCAACAATCGAGCCGCCGCCCAGGTAGCCAGCCAGATCAAGGCGCAACAGGTTGCGGACAATCGCCTCCGCGGCGGCTCGCGATTCAACCTGCGCTGGTCGGGCTCGATACCGGCGGACCAAAGAACTCCCCAGGCGGTGATGAAGTTGCTCGCCGATTACGTGAGTTTTGACGGTCCGCAGACAGCGGCAGCGGCGCCCGCTGTGCAGAACCCGGCCGGCGATGCCGCCGTTCCCGCGACGGCCCAACTCAAGCGGGGCATGAAGATGGATGAAGTGACAAACCTGTTTGGCGCGGGAAAGCAATTATCCGAATCAGTTTCGAACGACGGTTTGAAAACGCAGATATTCCAATACGCGACTGGCGATCGGCGCGTGGAAGTGACTTACGTTGAGGGGCTGGTGGTTCGTTACTCGATCAGCTCCAATTAGCCATCCCGGCACACAACGGTTTGCCGGGCCGGAGAGAGATAAAAATTGAAGCCAAGCCAATGGGTATGCGGGGCCCTGCTTTGCGTGGGATACGTCTGGATGCAGCAAGCGCAGGGGATGCCGGCGCAAGTGGACGATTGGCCAAACCTGGCTCGCTACCAGGCAGAAAATGCCGCACTCCCCGCGGTAAGCAAGGGCGAGCAGCGAGTAGTTTTTTTCGGAGATTCGATCACCGATGGTTGGGGACGTTCGCCAACCACTGGCGTATTTTTTCCGGGCAAGCCGTACGTGAACCGGGGGATCAGCGGACAAACGACACCCCAAATGCTGGTGCGCTTCCAGCAGGATGTCGTACACCTCCATCCCGCGGCGGTGGTGATCCTGGCGGGCACGAATGACATCGCCGGCAACACCGGGCCCACGACCCAGCAGATGATCGAGGATAACTTTACCTCGATGGCAGAGATCGCGAAGCAGAGCGGCATCAAGGTAGTGCTCGCCTCGATTACGCCGGCATATGCGTATCCGTGGAAACCAGAGATTCAACCGGTGGAGCGAATTCGCGAGCTGAACGGCTGGCTAAAGAATTTCTGCTCCAGGAACGGATACGTCTACCTGGATTATTACAGTTCGATGGCGGATGCGAAGGGCGCCATGCTTCCCGGCCTGTCGTCGGATGGCGTTCACCCAACGGCGCAAGGGTACGCCGTGATGGCGCCCCTGGCGGAACGGGCGATTGCCAAGGCTCTCGGCCATTCGTCCAATTAATGCGCAGGCGGGGGCGCGGGCGCGGGCTTGGGGAGCACAAGTTTCTTCAGGCTATCCTCGTCGCTGGGCAGATCCGTCTTGCCGGCTGGAAATTTGTTGAAGCTGAGAATATAAGAGAGAAGGTCCGCGGCTTGCGGGCGGGTGAGCGTACCTGGAGCGGTGGCCGGCATCAACTTTTGGATCATGTCGTAAACGTTGACCGTGGGCTGGCCCTCGTATTTGGAGAGGAAGTCATTCCCGCTGAGCGGCGGATATGGACCCGCACCATCCAGGTCAGATCCGTGGCAGGACACACACTGCTTCTGATACAGTGCTTCGCCGCGGTGGGCCTGCTCGGCGCTGTAAATGCCATCCGCGGCCGGGGCGGACTGGCCACGGAGGAGGTTATAGGAAAATCCCACCAGGAAAAGGCTAAAGCTAAGTATGACGGTCTTTTTTACAGGCACCCGCGTCTACTCCTCGAAGAGATTACACTACCCTGATCGTACTTCAGATCGGATCAACATGGGTGGGAACAGTAACGGAGAACAGCTATGACTTTCAAGCGCTCAATCATTGGAGTGTTGGTAGCAGCGGCGTGTGGTATCAGCAGCCTCGCACTGCGCGCGGCCACGCCGCCGGCCTGCGATCAAGGCAACGGGGGGTTGAAGCTGCCGGAAGGGTTCTGCGCGCTGGTGGCGGCGGACGGATTGGGTACGGCGCGGCACGCCGTGGCGGCACCCAATGGTGATTTGTACATTGCGCTGCAGAGCGGCAAAGGCAAGACCGGCGGCGTGGTCGCACTGCGGGACGATAATGGCGACGGCCGCTTCGAGACCAAGGAGTATTTCGGCGACGGAAGCAGCACCGGAATTGGATTGCGTAACGGCTATCTGTACGTGGCCAGGGTGGACTCGGTGGTGCGCTGGAAGATGACCCCGGGGCAACTGAAGCCCAGCGGGCCGCCTGAGGTCATTGTGGAGGACCTGCCGCCAGAACATGAGCATCATGACAAGGGCATAGCGTTCGACGGCAAGGGCTCGTTGTACATCAATATCGGCTCTCCTTCCAATGCCTGCCAATCCTTGGATCGGCAGAAGGGCATCGCGGGGCAAGATCCGTGTCCGCTGCTGCAGACCCATGGCGGCATTTGGAAGTTTGACGAAAACAAGTTGCACCAGAAGGAAGCGGATGGCCAGAGATTTGTCACCGGACTCCGCCAGGAGCCGGCGATCACGTGGCACGATGGCGCGTTGTACATCGTAATGAACAACCGTGACCAGCTGGATGTACTGTGGGCGGGCAAATTTACCGCGAAGGAGAACGCTGAGCGCCCGGCCGAGCCAATGTACCGCGCCACCCAGGGACTTAATTTCGGCTGGCCCTATTGCTTTTTCGATTACGGCCAACAAAAGCTGCTGCTGAATCCCGAGTATGGCGGCGACGGCAAGATAGTAGGGCGCTGCAGCGCATTTGCGTTGCCGATCGCGAGCTATCCAGCGCACTGGGCGCCGGTGGATGTGATGTTCTACTCGGGGAGCCAATTCCCTGCTCGCTATAAGGGTGGCGCGTTCATCGCCTTCCATGGTTCCTGGAATCGCGCCCCTCTCCCGCAAGCGCCTTCCAACGTAACCTTTCAGCCATTCGCCGGGGAAAAACCATCGGGCAAATTTGAGATCTTTGCCAGTGGCTTTGCGGGTAAAGAGCCGTTGTTGAATCCTATGGAGGCTGCGGCGCGCGCCGATGGTGTGGCGCAAGCCCCGGATGGCTCTCTTTACATCACCGACAGCCAGAACGGAAAAGTCTGGCGCGTGTTCTATCGGGGCAAGAAGTAACGATTGGAGCGACGATGAAAATGTTGATGGCGGTTGCGGTGCTTATGTTAACCATGGCAGCGACGGCACAAACCCCGGCGGCTGCACCTCCTCCGATGGCTAAGCCTGGACTCACGCTGACGACGACTGCGTTTGACGACGGCGGGATTATCCCAAACAAGTACACCCAGGCGGCGGAGAACGGCGCTGCAGTCTCTCCCCACCTCACGTGGACGAATGTGCCGGATGGCGTGGTTAGCTTCGCGCTGATTCTGCATGATCCGGATACGTCGCTGAACAAGACCACCAACGAGGTGCTGCATTGGATGATCTTCAATATCCCCGGCACAGCACGCGAGCTGCCGGAAGGCGTGCCCGCGCAAGCGCAACTGCCTGACGGATCGATCCAGGCGCTGAACCGCGGCCAAAAGGTAGGGTACATGGGCATGGGCGCGCGGGCACCCGGACCCTATCATCACTACACCTACGAGCTGTTTGCGCTGGATACCAAGCTAAGCCTGGGGCCCGACGCAAGCCAGGCAGATGTGATGAAGGCGATGGATGGGCACATCTTGGCCAAGGCTGTTGTGGAGGGTCGTTTTCATCGTCCGTGAGCACGCCGGGGCGTGCGGGACGACGAAGTTTAGTGTAGTTAGACCTTGTGATTTGTTATGCGGACAAAGCTTAGACTCGTGTTCGCGTCCTATCCTCTCCTGCTGACGAGCTTACTGCTCGCCCAGTCGACCAGCTGGACACTGGCTCCTTTTGTGCGCCCCGTCGATGCGCCTGTCATCGAGCCGAACCCTAAAGCCGTCTTTACCGATCCAATCACCAAAAAACCTGTGCACTGGGAGGCCCTGCATACTTTCAATCCGGGAGCCATCGTGCGGCAGGGAAAGGTCTACGTGCTCTATCGCGCTGAAGATGACTCCGGAACCATGGTCATCGGCATGCACACCTCGCGCCTGGGCATGGCCTCAAGCGAAGATGGTATCCACTTCACCACCGAGCCGACCCCGGTTTTCTATCCTGATGTTGACTCGCAGCAGGATAGGGAATGGCCTGGCGGCGTGGAAGATCCTCGCATCGTTGAGAGCGAAGATGGTACCTACGTTCTTGCCTACACCCAATGGAACCGCCGCAATACCGATATCGGAATTGCCACATCGACTGATCTGATTCACTGGACCAAGCATGGTCCGGCGCTTATAGGCGAAAAATACCAGCATTTCGACTACAAATCAGCCAGCATCGTCACCCGGCTCGCGAATGGCCGCCTGATCGCCGCCAAAATTCAGGGAAGTTACTGGATGTACTGGGGCGAGGTACAGGTGCGCCTGGCAACTTCGCCTGACCTGATCCGCTGGACACCGGTCGAGGCTTCGTCCGGCAAAGCCGTCGTGCTGCTGCACAATCGGCCAGGACACTTCGACAGCGCGTTTCCGGAAGTGGGGCCGCCTAGCCTGCTCACCGATCGCGGTATTGTTCTCATCTACAACGGCAAGAATGCAGCGGTCGACGGAGCACCCGGAATCGCCGGCGGCGCCTACTCGGATGGACAGGCGCTCTTTGCGGCCACTGATCCGCGAAAGCTCATCGCGCGTACCGATAAGCCGTTCTTCAAGCCCGAACAAGCATGGGAACAGAGTGGCCAGTATGTTGCGGGAACCACGTTCGCTGAGGGCCTGGTGTTTTTCCACGACAAGTGGTTCTTGTATTATGGCGCCGCAGACTCCCGCGTCGGCGTCGCCGTTTACGACCCGAAAAAGCCCTGAGCGCCTGCTTCAGGCGCTCAGTTCTTCTGCTTCATCCATATCCGTCTCCTCGACGAACAATCCCAGCGCCTGGCGCTCAAACAGACGCTTGTAGGTGCCCTCGGTTCTGCGCACCAGCGCATCGTGTGTGCCCTCTTCAACCACGCGGCCTTGGTCGAAGACGAGGATGCGGTCAAGCATCCGCACCGTCGACAAGCGGTGTGCAATTACGATGGCTGTGCGGCCAACGATCAACCGCTGCATCGCCTCCTGGATGAGCGCCTCCGATTCAGAATCGAGGCTCGAGGTCGCCTCGTCCAGAATCAGAATGGGCGCATCCGCCAGGAACGCACGGGCCAGCGCCACCCTCTGGCGCTCACCGCCAGAGAGCTTGACCCCGCGCTCGCCGACCAGAGTGGCATAGCCCTTCGGCTGGCGAATGATGAAGTCGTGCGCATTGGCCAACTGGGCCGCCCGCTCTATCTCCGCTGCCGTTGCCTCGGGACGCGCGTAGGCGATGTTCTCCGAAAGCGAGCGGTGGAAGAGCAATGGCTCCTGCGGCACCAGCGCGAGCTGTGAGCGCAAAGAGACCTGCGCCGCCCGGGCGATCTCCTGCCCGTCGATCAGGATGCTGCCCTCATGCAAATCGTAGAGCCGCTGCAGCAGCTTGACGAAGGTGGACTTGCCGGAGCCTGAGTGACCGACCAGGCCCACGCGTTCGCCCGCCTCGATGCGCAAGGTGAAGTCGTGGAAGAGCGGCTCGGTATGCGCACCGTAGCGAAAGGTGATGCGATCGAAGAGCACCTCACCCTTGCCGATGCGGATCGGCTTCGCATCCGGGCGGTCTGCCACGCCTAGCGGCAGCACGTGCATCTCGACCAGATCTTCCATCTCGTTCACGCTGCGTTGCAAGTTCGCCACGTGTTGGCCGACGTCGCGCAGATACCCGTGCACGATGAAGTAGCTGGTGAGCACGAAGGTGACTCCGCCCGGGGTGGCGCGGCCTTGCCACCACAACCAGATCGCATACAGCGTCACCGAGGCCCGGAGACATAGCAGAACGACCATCTGCGTGGTTCCGCTCCAGGTGCCATTGATCCAGTGGCGATAGGTACGACGGCTCCACTTGTTGAGCACCCGGCCAAGGCGCGCATCTTCACGCGCCTCGGCTGCGAACGACTTGACCACGGCGTTGCAGGTCACAGCATCCGCCAGGGCGCCCCCCACGAGCGTGTCCTGAGCGTTCGAGAGCCGGGCTGCAGGGGAAACGAAGTTCAGCGATAGCGCGATGGAAAGTCCGACATAGAGGGTCGCGCCGGTGGCCACGATCAGGCCCATCGACAGCCAGTGCCAACCCAGCACCAGGGCACTGCCGACCAGCACCAGGGATGCCGGCAGCAAGGCCAGAAGCAGGGTGTCGTCCATGAGGTCAACGGCCCACATGCCGCGCGTGACACGACGGACAATGGAGCCGGCGAAGTTGTTGGCGTGCCAGTCAGTGGAGAACCGCTGCACACGATAGAACGCATCGCCGGCCAGCCGCCCCATCAACCGTATGGTGAGCCGGCTGATGCCCATCAGCGACAAGTGGCGTCCGGCGACCAGGATACCGCCCAACAAGAGCATCGTGACCAACGCCGACAATGCAGCGTGCAATGCCTGCTGGCGGGTGCCGGCGTGGATGGCAACGGCATCGACCATGCGCCCTGCGAAGACCGGCATGAACAGGTCGGCAATCGTCGCTACCACCATGGAGCAGGCGACACCGCTAACCAGCCATGCCTCACGCCGCCAATGACGGAGGAGGAAGGCAAGCACGTCGCGCATCGCGTTCTGGCTGCTGTTTCGGGAAACACGCATAGATCACTCACCAGGACAACTGGTAAATCGCGAGGCATCTGCGCCTCAGCGAGGAGTTGGAGCCGGACGGCTCAGCAAAGGAAGTTGCCCCAAGCGCTGTTCCCAGAATGAGAAAGGCCCTGAGGCTGCGCCTCAGGGCCTTCGTAAATTTACTAACGAAGTGCGCTAGGGGCGCTCTACTTCCTTCAAGCCGACAAAGTCCGATACGCCGGTAGGCTGGACTTGTGGGGCGAGGTGTTGGTTCCGTGAGTCGATTAACATAGTCTTTGTCCTTCGTTGTGGTTCAGTTTACCGCAGCATTTATGGTTTCGCTATTACTTTTCTTATTCGTTTTTTCCTGAGTTCCGAACAGACGGGGTTCAGCAGCAGCCGCAAGCGCGCCCTTGCCAGGCCGATCGCCCCTCATGAAGAAGGATGGGCACGGCAACCAAGGCAGCCAGGGAATCCACCCAGGGAATATGGAACGCTGCGTTCACCGCTAGACCGGTGAGGGTGACGAGGGCCAGGTAGGCACAAGTAGCTGACTGAATAGCATCGGCTGCCAACGCAACATTGTGGATACGGCGCGCCTCTCTGCGTTTTAGGGTGGCTAGAATAGGCATCACAACGAGTGCTGCAATCGTAACCAGCATGCCCAGATGACTCGTTTCGGGTCGCATGTGAAGCAGCAAAGAAAGCAGAGCCGTGAGTGCGACGATAACGGCGAGAAGGAAAAGCAGGGCCCCGGCGATGCGCGCTGCTTTCTTTTCGGAAACGATCCTGAGTGATGAGAATTGCAGCAGTACGAGCGTGGCGGATAGCAATTCAACCAGGCTATCCGAGCCAAAAGCAAGCATTGCCGGGCTGTGTGCGGCCGCCGCCGCATAGAGAGACGCTCCGCACTCGATGAGCATCCATGCCAGTGTCACGCCCTGGATCCACAGAACTGCATGCGAACGCTCGACTGGCGGGCACGCCGTGGTGCGGGGTTGGGAAGACTGGGAACCGATCTGTACAAGTTCGGGCATACTGGTTTCGAAACCTTCTACAAATCGATTTTAAACCGCTGTCTATCGCGTGCTGGAGTTTCCCGCATACTGGCAGCAACGACCGCGCCTCTAACAAGAGACCCAGCAGGGGCCTAAAGAGTGTGCGTGAGAGCCGGAAGGAAACCGCAGGTCCCTCCACTGCGCTTTCCTTCCGGCTCTCACGCACACTCTTTGCGGCCGGCGTTGACAAGCTCTTTCTAAAACAAAAAGAATGATCACCAGGCAAACGATGGGAATACTTGACAAGTTTCGTCTTGATGGAAAGCTCGCTCTGGTCACGGGGTCTGCCACCGGCCTGGGCGCCGCGATCGCTATTGCGCTGGCTGAGGCGGGCGCGTCGGTCGCATGCCATGGCAATCGCCGGCCTGCGCAAGAAACCAGCGAAAAAATTCGTTCCCTGGGGCGCGAATCTCGAAGTTTCGCTGCCGACCTTAGCCAGCCGGATGGCGCGGACTCACTGTATGAAGCAGTGTTGGGAGCGATGGGCACGCCGGACGTCGTGGTGAACAATGCCGGCACCATCTATCGGGAGCCGGCAGAAGACCACGACTTGCAGGCGTGGATGACTGTCGTCCAAGTGAACTTGAACAGCGTTTTCCGCTTAAGCCAGCTCGCCGGCCGCAGCATGCTTGACCGCCGCCAGGGAAAAATTATCAACATCGCATCCCTGCTGTCGTTTCAAGGTGGAATTCGTGTGCCGGCGTATGCGGCCTCGAAAGGCGGCGTTGCCCAATTGACGAAGGCGCTGGCCAATGAGTGGGCGGGACGCAATGTCCAGGTGAACGCGATCGCGCCCGGATACTTCCGCACTGAAAATACTACGGCGCTGCGCGAGGACGAGGTGCGAAACAGCCAAATCCTGGGGCGCATTCCGGCTGCGCGCTGGGGAGAACCGGAAGACATTGCCGGCGCTGCCGTGTTTCTCGCTTCGCCGGCAAGCGATTACATCACAGGTGAGGTGCTGGTGGTGGACGGCGGTTGGATGGCGCGGTAAACGATTCTACAAGGAGTAAGGAGAACTCATGTCGCTGAGCACAGTTGAGGTATTGCACACGGAAGATGAATCCATGTCTGACCCCGAGCCGGGACTCCGCCGGCAAGTCATGTCCTATAGCCCGAGTATGATGCTCGTCCGGCATAGGATGAAGAAGGGCTGGGTCGGCGCCAGGCACAGCCATCCACACGAACAGCTGGTGTATATCGTCAGCGGACATCTCACATTTCAGCATCCTGGTGGAACCATCGAGGCAAACACGGGAGACAGTTTTCTGGTTCCAGGCAATGTCGAACACCAGGCTTCCGCAAAGGAGGACTCCGAGGTTCTGGACATCTTCACTCCATACCGCGAAGACTACGCCACGACTCGTTAACGCGCCCTCACCCGATGGAAACTGTCACTTTCAATTGACCGGAGGTCTTACCCGGCGTCTTCAACTGGATGCGAAAGATCTGGCTCCCCCAGTTACGCTTCAGCTCTGCGTTCTCCAACGGAATCGTCTCCACGCTCGCAGCCAGGAGGTTTGGGTCGAACGAAATCAAGGTCGGCGGCGCGCCCTGCGCGGACGTCAATGTGAGCTGGCCTTTTCCGGTTTCCGCTACGCTGCACGCTGTCATGAGGCTCAAGGTGATGTCCGTTACTGGAGCCGTGAGAAAGTAACTGTCGTTGATTTCTATCAAATTGCCGATTCGGTCCAGCATCACTGTGCGCCGCCAACTCTTCAACCTCGACTCTGCGGGATACGCCGTAGCCAGCTCCATGCCCAGTTGCGCCAAGCGGTCATTGGACTCGTAGACCAGGCCGGTAGCACGGAACATTGGCCCCACACCTTGCTGCACGCCGCCGATGGTTGGCAGGTTGTGATAGGCGGACTGCATCGAAGGGATCTCATAGCGGTGCGCGTCAAAGCTCTTCTTCTGATACGTCTCCTGGCCCATGTCTATGAGCACGGGCCATCCCTGCGAATACACCCAGAAGCTTCCCGTGTCGTTGTGACTATGACTCTTGCCGTTGTTGGCAGCGATGCAGGCCAGGTAGAGCCCATCTGATGATTCTGCCTTTAGCCTGGCGGCCATGATGTGGGAGTCCGGCAGCCAGGTGTCGCGCAGCAGCCTTGCCTTGGCCGGTGGCTGTGCGCGCAGCTCTGACTCATTGAAGATCGCAGGAAGGGTGTCGGGATGATAGTGGGCCGGCATGCTGGCCACGGCGAGCGATATCATGTCCTGATTCTTCAGCCTTCTGCCGAAGCGGTACATCTTATCCACGTCCAGTTGAATGATGGGGCTGGCATCTCCTTGGTTGAGGTAGTATTCACCGGCGATGTGGACGCGATTCATATAGAGACCCATTTGGGTGATCAGCGGATGGCCGAAGATATCAATCGCTCCCGAGGTAGCAGAGTAGAGGAGCTCGAGCGCGTCGAACATTGCGCCTGCAGCCACATTCCAATATCCGGGGCCCTCTTCGCAGCCGCCGTCATCGGGGTAAGTATCGATGAACCTATCCAGGCAAAGCGTGATCTTCTCAACGCTGCGGTAACGGCGATCTTCATCCCTATCGACCAACAGAGACGTGGTCAACCAATTCCAACATATCCATGAATCCCAGTTATTCACCGGCTGAACCTTGCCCTCTGCCGCTGCAATCCAGGGAAGATCGTGCCGCGGCTTGCCGCCAGGCAAGCCCATCCACATGAAGTTTTTTGCGAGAAGGGGGTCGAGAATGCGACGTTCTGTCTCAAAATAAACTCGTTCGCGGACGAGCGGGGAGACGGCATCGAGGGTTGAATCGAGCAGGTAAACGGATGAGGCCAGGAGCGCCGACGTCTGCGCGGCAAAGAGGTCGACGATGGGATCTCTCGGATCGGGTAGCCCTAAATCGGCTTTCTGAATATAGAGGTGGGCAGGTACGCCCCAAAAACTCTCCTCACATGTGGCCCACACGCCATTGGTGATGTCGTCGAGAAAACGGCCTTTGCCTTCGACGCACTCAGCAAATACCAAAGCCTGTAAGGCAGAGACGCGCGCGTTGCGAATGTTCTCGTAGCCGGTCCGGTTTCCGTTTCTTGCGAATTCCAGGAAGATCGTAGCCGGCATCTCAGGCCAATGGTAGCGCAGGTATTTCTCTCCAGCTGCAAGCAAGCCGGCCCGCGTCTCCGGCCGCAGTCCGTCCCAGGCGTGACGGTCGTGAATGGTGGGGAACGGGTGGTATTTAGCTTGCGGTATGAGGGATTGTCTAAGCTTCTCAGGAGTGCACGCATTGCTGAGCGGGTTGCGTTGCTTCCCTCGCGGAGCCGCGGTATCGATGCCGGCCGCATGGGGGTCGAGCGCAGAGAGAGAGGCTGCCAGTGCGGCTGAGCCCAAGAGAAAGTTACGCCGGGATACTCGAGAAAAACCGTTCTGTCGCTGCACGCGATTCCTCTGCTTCGCTGTAATAACGATCCTATCGCCGGTAACCGGTCTCGACACCCATAAGTTAGGGGGCAAACTCTATTTCTGAGCAAGCCACTTTGACCGGAAGGGAGTGGGGGCAATGCGAACGCCAATTCTGCCAGCAGCCGATACTCAATGAGTGCTTTGGCCTGTTGCCATCATTCCAGAATTGAATTGAGCTTGTAGTCTGAGGTTGTAGTCTTGACAATTGATGGTAGACGGACTACCATCGCATTCCATCGAGGGTCGAACGTCTTCCATGGTAGGACTGACACCGCAACGGTCGAACCTGCTCCAAGGCACGCTGGACATGCTTATCCTGCGGACGCTCCTTTACGGTCCTGCTCACGGACATCAAATCGGCAAGCACATTCAGCGCACCACTAACGACTTTTTACAAATGCAGCATGGCTCTCTCTATCCCGCGTTGCATCGCCTTGAGAAGCGCGGATGGGTGGTTTCCAAATGGGAAACCGCCCCGGACCGCAATCGGGAGTTCAAGTACTACCGGCTCACGGAAAAGGGCAAGAAGCAGTTGGTGGTCGAAGAGTCCCAGTGGAAGCAAATGGCCGAAGCTGTAGCGAGCGTGATGTGGCCAACTGCCGAGGAGAGCTGATATGCATTGGTGGCAGATCAGAAAGCGCGGTGCCGATCTCGAGCGCGAGTTGCGCTACGACCTGGAGCTCGAAGAAGAAGAGCAACGTGAGAAAGGCTTGTCGGCAGAAGAAGCGCGTTATACGGCCCGCCGCGCATTCGGCAACCCTACGCTGATCCGGGAACAGACACACGAGGCGTGGGGGACGGCACAGTTTGAGCGTTTTTGGCAGGACGTTCACTACGCGCTGCGGCAGATGAGGCGTTCGCCGGGGTTCACGCTCGTCGTGGTGTTGACGATGGCACTGGGGATTGCGGCGACGACAACGATGTTCACGGTGGTGTATTCGACGCTGCTCAGGAGCCTGCCTTATCCACAGTCGGAGAGGATTGTCGCGATTCACGACACACGGATTGCCGGGCGGTCGGCTGGGGGGCTGATGACGGGTTCGCGATTCTATGACATTGAAGCGCGAAACCGGAGCTTCTCCAGTCTGGCAATCTTTTACTTCGACGAGAGCACCCTCATTGCGGGAAAGAAGTTGCCTATCTATGTGAAGGGAGCGGGAGCGAATGCAGGATTCTGGGATGTCTTCGACACAGCGCCGATGCTAGGGCGGGTATTCAATGCGAGAGACGACGTGCCCCATGCCCCGCGAACCGTGGTGTTGAGCTATCCCGGATGGCAGCGGCTTTTCGGAGGCGATCCGAACATAATCGGAGAACAGGTGAAGCTGGATCAGCAGACGGCGACGATTGTGGGCGTGATGCCGCAAGGTTTTTCTGCGCCGGGAGGCGTGGACCTCTGGCACGCGGCGCAGTTTACTCCGAATAACTGGGGCAATGATCGGGGCGACGGAGAGCGGGCCACCAATGTATTTGGGAGGTTGCGGTTGGGCGTGACCCTGGCGCAGGCTCAGGCCGATCTGGATCGGATCGGGGAGCAACTCAGGAGGGAGTATCCGTCGAGCGACGGCGCGTGGCGGTTCACGAGCGAGACGCTGCGCGAGGACCGGTACGGTCAGGTACAGTCGGCACTGGTGGTCTTGCTGATCGCGTCGGCGCTGCTGCTGCTGATCGCTTGCATCAATGTGGCCAACCTGCTCTTGTCTCGGGCGACAACTCGGCAGCGAGAGGTCGCTCTGCGGCGGGCGCTGGGTGCCTCGGGACGGCGCGTGGCTTTTCAGTTTTTTGTGGAGAGTGTGCTCCTTGCGTTGGTAGGCGGCGTTACGGGAATCCTCCTGGCATTCGTGCTGACTCGCATCGCCGCTACCAGCCTGCCGGGAATTCTGGGGCGGCCGGGCACGATTCACATGGACGGGATTGTTATTGGGGTCGCTCTGCTGATCTCGGTGGCAACTGGAATCGTGTTCGGAGTGGTTCCGGTGCTGGAGAGACGGAAGGTGCAGCTGCATTCGGCGCTCAAGCAGGGTGGGACACGCCTCGGAGGATCATCGGGCAATTGGTTGCGCAGCGTCCTGGTGGGGGTGCAGGTAGGTCTGTCTCTCGTGCTGCTGGTGGGTGCGTCGCTGCTGGCGGTGTCGCTGTGGAACTTGATGAAGCAGCCACTGGGATTTGAGCCAGAACACCTGCTGACGGTTCGGGTGGTGTTGCCGTGGAACACGAGGCCGGAAGCGGTACGCAATTTCTACAACGACGTGCAACAACGAATTGAAAATCTCCCTGGAGTAGAGGCTGCGGGACAGATCAGTTCGCCGCCGATGACCGACTTTCATGTGCGCGGCAGCTTCGACGCGGACTGGCTGCCGCAAGTTGCCAATCAGCCGGCAATCAGCGCGGAAAACCGGAATATCGCCGGGAATCTGCTGGCGGCGATCGGGACACCACTGCTGGCAGGGAGAGCGTTTGCCGCAGCGGACCAGAGTCTCGACAGTGCCACCGGTACTGGTGAACGAGGCCTTGGTGCGGGAGTTTCTGCCGAAGGGAAATCCAATCGGACATCACCTGCTCCTGGATGGACAGGCGCACGAGATCGTGGGGGTGGTTGCTGATGTGCGAGGGGTATCAGGAGCGATCGCGGCGGAGCCTGGACCGGCTGTCTACTGGCCTGCGAACGCCAATGGCGGTTGGCATCGCTACTTTCTGGTGCGGACGAAGGTGCCGCCGGAACAAGTGGCACAGTCGATCCGCGAGCAGGTACACCAGTCAGACCCGCAGCAGTCGGTAGGCGAGATCGAGACGATGGATCAGCTACTAGGCGACGCTGTGGCGCAACCACGGCTGAACGCAGCGGTAGTTGCGTCATTTGCTGGGATCGCATTGTTGCTGGCCTGCGTTGGAATTTATGGAGTGGTATCGTATTTTGCTGCGCAGCGCACGCAGGAGATTGGCGTCAGGATGGCACTCGGAGCGACGCGGGGTGACATTACACGACTTTTCGTGCGGCGGGCGATGGTCCCGGCAGCGATAGGCCTGGCGACCGGTACTGTGGTCTCGCTGGCGGCGAACAGGCTGTTACGCAGTCAGTTGTACGGGGTGCAACCGGATGATCTGCGGCTTTACCTTGCATCCCTGCTGGTCCTGCTGGCGCCCCTGCTGGTGGCTACCCTCAGGCCGGCGATACGCGCAGGGAAGACAGAGCCGATGGAAGCGCTGAGAACGGAGTGAATACAGGGCCATCGCATGAAGGATCTAAAACGGAGGTTCGCTCGCATCCGTAACCTGATGACGAGACAGCGCCACGATGTACGGTTCCGCGACGAGATGCTGGAACTAGCAATCCAACTTTGATCGGCGGAACGATTCCCTCGACGATCTTGCCTGCCGCCGTTGCGGCCAATAACGGCATGGCGAACCCTTCTGGTCGATTCCCTCCAGACTGAGTGCAGAGAGAATGAAAGCCGGCGGCAGCGCGCGGCTGCTGGATATAAAAACGCGGAGCCCGTGGGTTTCAGGCTCCGCGAGAATCTGCCGCTGGTGGCGAGTACGCAGCAGGCTTCTTTGCCGTCTTTGCCTCAGGCTTGTGGGCGGGCTTTGACACTCGCGATGGCCTACCATCGCGGTAAGCCGCTGGGCGAGAAATAGCAGGTCGCGCTTCATGAGCCGGACGGGAACCGCATCGGCGATTAGTGGGGAACAACAGAGTGATTGACTGCAGAGCCGCGACGAAGAACTATGCCTCTAAACCCGTTCTCCGAGGCATACACCTCGTTGTAGAACCTGGCATTTGTGCCTTATTAGGAGCCAACGGTGCCGGCAAGTCCACGCTGCTACGCCTGCTCTCAGGATTAGAGGAGCCAGACAGTGGTTCCGTGTTCATCGGCGGACTGGGTTTCCGGGACCATGGAGTTGAAATCCGGCGGAATTTGGGTGTGCTTCCCGAGGGGCTCGGGCTGTTCGAGTCTTTGACGGTCATCGAGAACCTGATGGCAGTTGGACCTATTTATGGACTCACGAAGAGCGAAACTGCAGCTCGAGCAGCGGACCTGCTAGGACTGCTTGATCTTACACAAGGACGCGACACCGTTGCACGCAATTGTTCGTTCGGCATGCGGAAGAAGACCGCTTTGGCCATGGCCCTCCTGCACAAGCCGAAGGTTCTGCTGCTGGATGAGCCGTTTGAAGGTATTGATCCCGCATCGTCCGCGGTCATTGAGATGCTGCTTGGTCAACTCTCCAGCGACGGCGCTACGATCTTGCTCACCTCTCACATTCTGTCGATCGTGCAGAAGATAGCCACCCGCGTAGTCATTCTTCACCAAGGTCGAGTTGAATCAGATTTCGACCCGTCCACGGCAGACGAAGGAGTTGAGGAGGTGTATTTCAGCATCGTTGGC
This sequence comes from uncultured Acidobacteriaceae bacterium, assembly GCA_963711525.1. GTDB lineage: Bacteria > Acidobacteriota > Terriglobia > Terriglobales > Acidobacteriaceae > PALSA-350. The sequence goes on from CAVQEO010000018.1 coordinate 283,777, forward strand.
GAACCACAGCCGGAGGTGCTGCATTGGCTCAGACCCTAGCCCTTCTGTTGTTGTTGAAGAAACTGATGTTGAAGGAACTGAGCAGCTTTTCTTCCGTGCGTTTCAACAACTTCCTGTTCTCCATCCTTTTTATTATGGCCGCGGGTTTAGAAAGCAGGGCACCGAAAGCAGCATTCTGGAGTACGCTCTTCTTTCAACTTGTCCTCCTTGCGCCTCTGCTTGTTACTTTTTCCGTCGATACGCAGCATAGGTTGCCCCCGGAGCGAGTCGCTACGTGGCCGCTGACACGTACACAAAGACTCTTGCTCAGTTCCGTAAGTTTTGCGTTGAATCCATTATTTATATTGTTGTTTTTTGGCTACCTGTTCTGGATGGGCCTAGCCGCGGGTCTCTTTTTTGTTCTACTGGCACTCATCGTCCATGGGACGGTATACGCCGTTGGCCGTCGCCCGTTCGAGCTAAGGACGCCTGCAGGTCTCAACATCTCAAGGACGCCCTTGAAGGTCGGTGGAATCGCGCAAGAAATGTGGCGGGAGCTGCAGGGAACCCTAGACTTTTGGACCGCCCTGCTTATAGCTGTTAGTGGAACGCTTTATCGATTGTTCGGGCGGCCACCAGAGCCCGAAGCATTTCCGATGCTGTCTTTATTCGTGGGTATCGCAATGAGCACGATTGGGCAACGCATACTGCGTCTGGATGAAGGGCGAGCGTTGCTGCGCTATCGTCTCCTACCGATAGCAGGGTGGAAGCTGCTCGTCACGCAGGACATGACTTTCCTGATCCCGCTTGCCGTCATGGTTTCGCTCTTAAGTCTACGAACAGGTGTTGCATTCGGCTTGGTCGCTATCGCAGTCGGACGATACCCGTCGCTAAGGCAGCGGGCGAACCAGCGTAGATGGCGTTTCGTCGGAGGAGATCCACGTTTCGGGGTAGCACAGGTTCTCTTGGGTGGATTAGCTGGAATCGGAGCGGCAAGGACGGGACTCTGGGTCCTGGCCGTTGCCTTCGCCATCTATCTGGTTTCCATATTCTGGGGCGAAATGCTCTGGAAACGCTCCCTGGCTGCTTAGTCTAATTCTGGAATGATGCAAAATCGCCAATGCGTGATTCGAGAAGAATCCGTTCTTGGAAACGCGCTAATCCCTGTACTCATCAATCCAGCTACGTGCCGCTATGAAGAGCCCGGGAGATCGAACTTGCGATTCAATGGCTGACGCCGAACACCTTTCGACTCGACCGCGGATTTTCGGCACACTTCACCATAAATTCGGCAACGTTGGAGTGGGAAACCTTGAAACCGAAAACTGGAAGGTGGTCTTCACGAACCCGGTATTTGCCGGAGTACGGATGATTCGCCAGTTGCGGCGGACGCACTATGGTCCAGTCCAGGCTGCTCGTGCGAAATATCTCTTCCATTCCGGATGCGTCTACTACAACTGTGGGAAAGAATAGCCTTCCAACCAGATGCGTTGGAGGCACGATTGTGTCCCGAAAGAGAAAAGCAGTCGATTCCACAACGGCGCGCCGGACACCCGAGCCCTCCATTGCGTCTCTCAACACACGCGCAAATCGGGAGAGAAGGTCCTCTTCGCTTTTGGCTATGGGCAAGCGAGGTCCGAAGCCGGACACCACGGCGTCGTGGCCACGAATTGCCGCTTCCAGTTCCATCGCGTCCAGCAGATCGCCCTGCCGGACCGTGATGCTCTGCCGCAGGTTCCCCAGCCGCTCGGGCGAACGAACAAATGCGGTAACGGTGTGGCCCCGCTGGATGGCCTGCTCAACAATCCGCAGGCCGGTGCCTCCAGTTGCTCCCAACACGGCTAGCTTCATTTCTCCACTGTCTCCATCCACTCCTTCGCCGCAGCCGACTTCACCCACTCGCCGGCTACCTGGCGAGTCGTGATGTTGAGCCGGTTCCACCGATTGGTCAGTGCAATCGAGAGCGTCAGAGCGGCCAACTCGCGCTCATTGAAGTGACTGTTGGCTTCACCAGCAAAGCAGCCATAGCGGCATGCCTCCTTGTTTGTCACATAAACTGACTCTCGTCCGTCATCACTATGACGGATAGATGCGAGAGAATGTGACCGATGAGCGACCACGACTGGCTTGCCGGACAATTCGAGGAGAACCGGGACGCCTGCGCGGCATAGCCTACCGTATGCTGGGCTCGCTCAGCGAAGCCGACGATGCAGTGCAGGAGTGCTGGCTGCGTCTGAGCCGCTCGGATGCGGATATCGTCGAGAATCTTCGCGCATGGCTGACCACCATTGTCGCGCGCATCTGCTTGGACATGCTGCGGTCGCGGAAATCGCGGCGGGAAGAGGCGTTGGATGCCACGGCTCCCGAGCGGCCCGGCAAGCCCGCAAACGCGGCCGACCCGGAGGCCGAGGCCATGCTTGCCGACTCAGTAGGTTATGCGACTCTCGTGGTGTTTGACCGCCTAAATCCCGCCGAGCGAATCTCCTTTGTGCTCCATGACCTGTTCGATATTCCCTTCGAGGAGATTGCGCGCATTACCGGGCGCACGCCGGAAGCAGCCCGGCAACTCGCCAGCCGCGCGCGCCGGCGTGTTCGCGGTGTTACCACCTTGCCAGATCGTGACTTGGCGCGACAGCGGGACCTGGCGGAGAAGTTCCTTGCTGCGCTGCGGCTAGGGGATCCGGCAAAGCTGGTGGAGGTGCTCGATCCGGCATTTTCTGTCCAGGCTGATGCGGTGGCTGCGCCCCGGGGAGTGCCTACGGACATTCACGACGCGGAGTCGTGGGCGAGACAAGCCGTCCAGTCCGGGCGTGGCGCTCGTCTCGCACGGCTCGCGATAGTGGAAGGCTCTGTTGGCCTCATCGTGGCGCGGGCCGGTTGCGCCGCGTCCTTCGATTCACGTACGCCAACGGCCGTATCGCAACCATGGAAGTAATCGGCGATCCTGAGCGCCTGCGCACCGTCGAAATTGCTGAGCTCAACCGGTGAGGCGGAATGCCGATCGCGGAGTTTTTCAAGACCGATACTGCCCATTGGGTAGAAGCTTGGACTGCTTCTGGCGCATCGGGCGTTTGTAATTTCAATTGTCGGTCCATTGAGGAGTGCGGTCACGGCGCCCTTTTTTCCGAAGAGTAACTTCCGGCGTCGGAGTGACTTAATTCGCTCAGTTCGCATAGTTCGCATAGTTCGCTTTAATTCGCAGTTGGTGGGTAAACTCTATTTCTGAGCAAGCCAGTTTGACCGGAAGGAAGTGGGGGCAATGCAAGCGACAGTTCTGCCGGCAGCCGTACTTGCATTATGGACGTTGGCGATCTCGCTCCTGCTAGGCCAGCCCGAAGGAGCGAAAACCGCCGAAATCTGGATGTTCAATCAGACCACCGCGATTGGCGGCCATGCTACCCAGGTACTGGGCCATCCCCAGGTGATCAAGACACCCTTTGGGCACGCGGTGCAGTTCGATGGGGTTGCGGACGCACTGTTTGTTGCCGTCCATCCCCTGGCAAGCGCGGAGACCTGGACGTGGGAGGTAATCTTCCGGCCGGACGCCGATGGCGCGGCGGCGCAACGGTTCTTCCATCTATCGGTCCTGGATCCAGCAACTGGAAAGGACGTCGACGACCGGCTACTGTTTGAGATACGAATTGTCAACGGGCAGTGGTGCCTGGACAGTTTTGCGATGGCGGATGGGCAATCAAAAACATTGCTGAATTGCGAGAAACTGCACGCTCTGGGTAAGTGGTACCGAGTTACCGCGGTGTACAACGGAACTACCCTCAGTAACTATGTGAACGATGAGCTGCAGGGCGAGGGGAATGTACACCTGGTTCCGCAGCGGCCAGGGCACACGTCGGTGGGCGTCCGAATCAATCTGAAAGACCATTTCAAGGGAGCGATTTATGAGGCACGCTTCACGCGGCAAGCCCTTGCAGAGAAAGATTTCTTGAAAATGCCACAGAACGCAGATTCCAGATAAGCTGCCGTTTTCGCTTGCCGCGACGAGAATTACTGCATCTAACACAAAGATGTTTTGCGCGATAACAACGCGAAGAATGGTGGGCCTGCCGCTGTGCGTCCTTATGCTGGCTGGCTGCGCAAGCCATGCGGCGCAGCAGCCAACCCCGGCGCCTCAGCCGGCTCAGCCGGAGACGAAACCGGCCCCGGCAACGCCCATTGCCGAGAAGAAAGACGAGTTGGGACAACAGTCCTGGGATCCGCAATGGGATCAAATTGTGGAGCAGGCGTTGTCGCCCGAAATGCTGTCACCACGCGTGGCTCGCGAGGTAAGAAGCTACTGTCCGCGGTTCGCCACGCTGAGTGACGCTGATAAACGTGCCTTTTGGGCTTATACCTTTCAAGCGCTTGCAGGGGCGGAGGCGGGCCTGAAACCGACTACAGATGTGCGCCATACCGAACCTGAGGTGGCGAAAGAGGACACGGTTACCAAGCGGATGGTCCGCAGTGAGGGATTGCTGCAGCTGACTTATATGGACGCAACGAGGTATGGCTGCGATTTCGACTGGGAACACGATAGGACGCTGCCGGAAAAAGATCCGGCGAGGACCATTCTGCAGCCACGGAATAATCTATTGTGTGGAGTGAAGATTCTAGAAAACCAAATCATCACGCAGAAGAAACCCCTGCTCTCTGCGTCGAGTTATTGGGTTACACTGCGGCCCGGACGACCCAGCTACCTGGTGTTTGCCAAGCAGATGAAGAATGTGCCAGCGGTGTGCCGGCCGCCACTGGAAGAGGCGCAGCGCAGGCGCCCAGGCAATATGCCGGCGGCCGCTGCCACGGTGGCTCCAGCGCACGGCTCGGCCGCCGCCAACTAACTCGCTATGATCTTGACGCGGCAAGACCGCCTCTTCGTTCTAACAGGCGCCGGTATCTCGGCAGAGAGCGGGCTTGCTACCTTCAGGGGTTCAGGAGGGCTGTGGAATGGGCACCGCGTCGAGGAGGTGGCGACGCCCGAGGCCTGGCATGCCAATCCGGAACTGGTCTGGCGCTTCTACTCCATGCGCCGCCGCGATGCGATGGCGGTAGAGCCGAACGCTGCACATCTGGCTTTAGCTAACATCGAAGGAAAGCTGGGCAACCATTTTTATCTCTGCACGCAAAATGTTGACGACCTTCACGAGCGCGCCGGAACGCATCGCGTCCATCACATGCACGGAACTCTCTTCCAATCACGCTGCGTGGAATGCAACGTGCCTTTTCCAGACGAATCCGTCTATGAGACTGCAGCCGATTTGCCTGTGTGTGTGGAATGCGGCGAGCCGGTTCGTCCCCACATCGTATGGTTCGGCGAAATCCCCCTGGATATGGAAGGCATTTACGCCGAACTCGATCGCGCCACTCGGCTGCTGGTTGTAGGCACTTCGGGCTCTGTGTATCCCGCCGCGGGGCTGGTACACGTCGCTAACCAGCGCGGCATAGCTACTACCTATGTGGGTCCGGAGGAACCTCTCAACGCCGACGCCTTCGAGGAGATCGTTTTGGGATCGGCGACTGAGGTCCTTCCGCGGATTCTCTAGCGGTCCAACTACGCGGCGGCCCCCGTCTGCTTATGCTCCTCAGTCCAGATTTCGTACTCGCGACTGGCTCGGCCGAGGGAATAAGAAGTATTTCTCGTTTCCACAACCCCAGTATTCGCATCGAGGCGCACGATTGGTGAGCTGAAAATAAAGGCGCCTGCACCGATCCTGGGATGGTTGAAGACCTTGCCTACCAACAAATTCCCTGCTTGCAACACCTGGTAGCTGCCGACGTTCGCGCCTTCCACAACCGCCCAATTTTCCAGTCTGGCACAAGGTTTTTGGCTTCGCATTTTATGTTCCCCTACCCCATTTGGATGCCGTCAATTCAAGCGACGCCAGCACAAAAAGGCATGCATTATTTACCGCCGCGGACGGAATATCTACGTAGCAAAAAGAAACACGCCCGTTTTCAACGGCTGATTCTAATAGATATCAGGATCCGGGGTGTCATACTTCTGCCCGTATTCATTGTCATGGGGCATCGGACCATGGGGAATCCGCGGCAGGCGAATGACCCCCAAATCGGTGTGATCGGCGGAAATCCGCACCTTGCGCACGGGGACGTTCGGCGTCCCCGGGCCCTCGCCCTCCACCCATACGTGCAGCATGTAATCATCCGGGGGAACATTTGCAATGTGAAAAAGCCCTCGCGACCCCAACACGCTATAAAAGGGCGTAGATAGCGCGATCACGACTGCGCTCATCTGAGGATGAATATTGCAGAAAATGTAGGAGACACCTTCGCGGCCGAAAGTAACCTCCTTCGAAGAGCCTGCCTCATAAAGGCCCAGGTCGAAGCGGCGTCCCTCGAATTCAGAGAAAACGTTGTGAAAGAAAGGATCGGCATTGGGGAAGTGCACGACACTTCCGACCGGCACGATGAGCAGGTGCGGGGTGAACTGTTTGTTCTTTTGCAGCAGGGTATAAGTCTTGCCCGTGGCGGGAACTGAGATGGCTGCGGCGTGGAGCGGCGTGAGCCAGATGGCGGCCGCCGGTGGTTGCGTGCGCATAGGTCCAGCTTGCGCGGTCACATCCAGCAGTTGCTGGGAGTGCATCGTCAGTGCAGTGCCGAGCAGCCAAGCCAAAGTAATGCACTTGAAGCAGCGGCTACGGCTTGTGCGAGCGTTCTGCATGCCTTAGAACCTGTAGCCTCCGGCAACGCCATACACGTCCGCGACCGAGTGCGGGCCCACGACATAAGAGCTATCGATTCTGCGGTACTCGAAGGAGAAGACGGTGTAGGCGGTAGGAGTGTAAATGACGTTCGCGAACCAGGTCGAGTTGCGCGCCAGACTCTGGTAGGCGCTGGATGCATTGAGTGCATAGGGGCGAATCTCGTTGGCGAATGCATTATCGAGCCCATAGGCAACATTGAACTCCAGGCGCTCACTGGCTCGCTCTTTCAGTTGCGTCCATCCCCCAACGTCATTGAGCGGACGATGGAAATAAATGCCGTTCTGTTCTGTATAGAGATAGTCTTTGAAGGCGCCCCCGCCCAATCCTCCGAGTGCTAACCCGCGGTAGAAACTACCGCTTGACTCGAGGTGTGCGAAGAGCGGGAAGCGATAGTCGACGGTCGCCGCCCACGCGTCGAAACTAAAATACTCATTGTAGGTGTGAGGACTGAGGTATCCTCCGACGCCCAGGCGTAGGCCGGTAAGATCATCACCGTGGGCATACCCCACCCTGGCTTCGGTCCCCGGCCAGCGGCTCAGCTCCCCCAGGCCGGCGACTGGAGCCGTGCCGGCGGTGCTCTGCTGTAGGGATGGGGGATTAGGGACATCGGCAATCGCCCCTTGCAGGCTGATGCGGGAAGGGCCGTCCAAGCGCAGAGTGTGCTCCGCGCCGACTTGCGGCATCCAGTTCCAGAGATTTCCCGACCAGGAGAGAGCCGGCTGGGCGATGGCCGTGAGTGAGCTGGGTGCATTGGGACTGACAATAGGGCGGTCCAGCGCAAAGAACGCCCGCGTCTGATCCCAGTTCAGTTCAGCATGGGCGGTGCGCAATCGTGCAAGCCCGGGATTTTGCGAGTAGGAGTTTTGGCTGACACCTCCGAAGAAGTCCATGCGCACATCCGCGTCCGAGCTGGCTCCGAAGAGATGGGGCCCGCGTGCATCGAGCCCGAGCACAGTCTGGCTGAGGGAAATGCCAGTTGTCCCTCCGCCGCCAGTGGCCAGCGTTGGCGACTGAGGAACATCCACGGCGGCAGTGTTGACAAACGTATTCATGAGGATCAAGCCGGTGAGCTTTACAGGAAACTTGGATGCGCTCTCGACTTTATCCTGCTCGTGGGTAGCAATCTGGCTCTGTTGCACATCCTGGCGTTCGCGAATATTTTCGACGTCCGCGTTGAGTCGGGCCACCGCCTGCTCTTCTGTCTGTTGCGTCACCTGTCGAGTCCCCACCAGCTGTCCTTGCAACTCGGCGACCTGCCGCTGGAGCAGCTCAATCTGCCGTTGTGAGGACTCGAGCGCCGCTTCCTCCCGGTTGACCATTTGCGCGAGCCGATCTACTTGCAGCTGTACAGCGTCGGTTACAGAAGGGGGCTTATCCGGCATTTGCTGCGCATCCACGAAGCCAGTCGCGAGCAAGAGCATAGGTACCAACAATCGGTATCCGGGGAGATTCACTGTAGTATCCCTCCTGTTGTAGGGGACGAGGGTGTAGGGGAGGAGGTCTCCGGTTGTTCTGATGTTGTATTTGTAACTGCTCCGGTAAAGTCGGTACACAACGAAAGCCGAAAGATGGTCTCGCCCCGCTGTGTGCTTAACAAAGTAACGGCACCGCCATGTTCCTTTGCTACAGAATTGGCCAGTGTCAGGCCAAGACCCGTCCCGCTCTGCTTGCCATCACTCACGAAGGGTTCAAAGAGAGAATTGCGGATGTGTTCCGCCACGCCGGCCCCCGAATCAGTAATGGTCACCGTAATCGTCTTTTCCGAGGTGGCGATGGAGACAAGTACCTCGCGCGGGCCCTCCGCCTTGTGGGCCGACTGACAAGCGTTGAGCAAAAGGTTGTAAATCGCTCTTTGCATCTGCTTCGCGTCGACCAGTGCGTATCCTCCAGATGGATCTGCGCATTCCACCCGGATGGTCACCCCTTCGGCTTCAGGATGCGCCCGAAGCAGGGCAACGCACTTCTCCACTATGCTGAGCAGCGAATTGCGCTCGCGATGATAAACAGCTCCAGTCTTGCTGAAGATCAGCAGTGATTCAAGAAGTTCGGTGGCGCCGTGCACGGCGATATGTATGTCGGCAAAGAATTCGCGGCGCTCCTGCTCAGAGAGACGGGGGGAGGAGAGAAACTCGGCATTGGCGTAGACTGCGGCCAGGTAGTGCCGCAGATCGTGAGAGACAGAGCTTGCCATGCGTCCTATGGTCACCAGCTTCTCTGATTCCAGCAGGGCGCGGTTGGTGTTGATAATTTCGCTGCGCATGCGGGCGAAGGCCGCACTCAATTCGCGCACCTCCCTGGTGCCATCGCTGGGAAGCGCACGGGAGTTGTCTCCAAAACCAAAAGCGCGAACCCCCTGGGCCAGCATTTCGAGCGGCTGGGTGACGAATCCGGAGAGCACCAGCATCAGTAGGGATCCAAGCACGATCGCCGTAACACCCAGGAGCAAGACGAGCCGATTGGTATCGTGAACGACTTGATTTGCCTGGGCAAATGACTTCAGCACCACCAGCCGCAGGGGGTGCGTCGCTTCCGCGGAAAGGTCAGCCTCCGTCCCCAAAAATTGTTCTCCGCCGAGCGATATCTCGTCGTTGCGTCCGCTGGAGACGGATGCGAGCGTCTGATATTTGCCCAATAATTGCTGTTGGAGTTGGGGCGGCAGAGTGCTTGCCATGATCTCTGCGCCGGCGAGGAAAGTGACTTCGTTCCCGGATGCGCGGCTAATCAAATTGACAACATTACGATCGATCACATATCCGCTGACCACGTAACCCAGAAGGGTTCCGTGGCTTTTATCGCCGAAGTAAAGCGGCCGCACGGAGAAATCGAATAATCTGCCATCCGCTATCAGATACTGCTCCCCCGAGCGGCCCATCGCCTCTTGCAGTGCCTGCTGTAGAGCGGGGGAAGGAGGCCTGCCTTGTGTATAGGCGGTAATGACCCGGCCGGTCGGGTCAGCCAGCGCGAAAAGATCGCTGCCACTATCCTCCCAGAATAAGGTCGCCCCATCCTGGATGGTGCGCTGGTCGTGTGTGGTCATCAGGGCTTTGAGATCGGAGAGGTCGGCAAGCAGTGCACTCTCGTGGATCAGGGCCTCGCGGCGCTGCTGTTGCAGACTCTGCAGGGTGGCCAACGAATGTGTGAGATCGTCGGAAAGCTCCTGGCTAACATGTTGGTGTATGCGGCTACGGATGATGAGCAGGCTACCGCCGGTGACCGTCGTGGTAACCGCGATCAGCGCCGCGATGAGCAATACGCGGGTTCGGATACCACGGAATGACGGCATGAGTTGGCTGGCTCTTCAGGGAGTAAATTTATAGCCGGCGCCATAGATGGTCTGCAGATGCCGAGGGCTCGCCGGGTCCGATTCAAGCTTTTGCCGCAGCTTGAGTATCTGGTTGTCGACGGTTCGCGTGGTGGGGTAGGAGTTATAGCCCCACACATCACTCAGCAATTCGTCGCGACTGAGCACACGCTCCGGGTTGTTGGTGAAAAACCGAAGCAGCTTGAACTCATGGGCGGTGAGGGATATGACTTTGCCGCTCTTCCTGGCAATCATTTTAAGAAAATCGATTTCGCAGTCTCCAAACCTGTAAGTGGAGACGGGTTCCGATTTGCGCCGGCGGCGAATAGCCGCCTGGACCCGCGCCAGCAGCTCGCGGGGACTGAAGGGCTTGGTAACGTAGTCCTCCGCGCCGAGCTCCAGCAGCAGCACTTTGTCCACCACTTCGCTCACCGCGCTCAAAATGAGCACGGGGGTGTCGGGCGAAGAGCTCTTGATGCGTTTACACACCTCGCGGCCAGACAATTGGGGCAGGATCAGGTCCAAGACGACTGCGCTGGGCTGAAGGGAGAGAAAAGAATCAACCCCCGCTTGACCGTCGGAAGCGACTTCCACCTTATATCCCTCGTCATGAAAAATGCGGTGCAGCACCTTCTGCATGCGAGGATCGTCCTCGATAATGAGAATGGTGCCCTGTTCTTCACTCATAGCAAACGATCTCCACTCGGCTTTCGATGAACTCCATTGTCTATCGTGCTCCAAACAGTGGGCCATTCAAGCATTGTGGCGACAAATGACAATAAATGACATTGTAGTGACATTTATCGGCAGCTGATCCGCCGGCCCTAAAACGGAGCTTTTCGATTAGCCTGTCGCTTCCTGCCGAGTTGGTGCTAGGATTGGTGGACTTGAGAACATTTTATGCCTAAGTTCATTATAGAGCGCAACATACCGGGCGCCGGGAAGCTGGACCACCAGCAGCTTGCCGCCATTACGCAGGCGTCGTGCAACGTAATCAAGAGCATTGGCCCGCAGATCCAGTGGATTGAGTCCTACGTCACGGACAACAAGCTGTACTGCGTCTACATTGCTCCCGATGAGGCGACCATACGAGAGCACGCTCGGCTGGGGCAGTTCCCGGCAGAATCAGTGCAGGCTGTGCGTTCGGTGATTGATCCAACGTTCGCCTGACAAAGCTTTCTCCGCTGGTGCAAGGCCTCACATTCAGCGTTCTTCACTGCTCGCTCTCCCTGGAAGTCCACCTTTGTTCTGAATCCAAAAAAATTTCCCCGCTTCATCTGGGTTCGTTACTTGCGTTCGTACGGTACGTAAACGGGTTCCCAAATATTTGCCTGGAGTTCGCGGTTCAAGGCATCTTCGTTTGCAACCAGCGCTTGACCATCGCGAATCGCCTGTCTTCCCACAGCCAGCCCAATCAGGCGACCGAGCTGACGCGCTTCAGAAAGTGGCGGAAGAAGGCTTGCCTGCTTGTCCTTTTGTGTGGGCAGCTGACGAACCAATTCCTCAGCGGCGGCCTTGACCATGTTATCGGTGACGCGCCTGGCTTTGGAGGCAACGATGCCAAGAGCGAGACCAGGAAATATATACGAGTTATTGGTCTGGGTGACGGGAACCTTCTTCCCGCCAACATTCACCGGCTCGAACGGACTGCCTGTGCCAATCAGTGCCCGCCCCTCTGTCCAATTCATCAGATCCTGCGCAGTAGCTTCGCTGCGTGAAGTGGGGTTGGAAAGGGGAAAGATGACGGGCCGGTCGGAATGCTTCGCCATTTCACGCACTACTTCTTCGGTAAACGCGCCCGGCTGGCCAGATACCCCGATGAGGACCGAAGGCTTCACATTGCGGACCACGTCGAGCAGAGTGATCTCTCCGTTCGGTTGTTTCCAACCCTGCACTTCCTGCGGGTTGCGCGCATAGGGTAGCTGCTCGGGCCGTACACCTTTGCCATTTTCCGTGACCAGGCCGTAGAGATCGATAGCGAAAAAGCGATTGCGCGCCTCCTGTTCCGTGAGACCTGTATCCTGCATGAACCGGGCCAACAGGTTGGTGATACCTAAGCCCGCGCTGCCGAACCCAACTATTACGATTTTCTGTTTCTCGAGCGGAATGCCGGTTACGTTGATGGCTGAGATCAAGGTTGCGGTAGCTACAGCTGCAGTGCCCTGAATGTCATCATTGAACGTGCATAGCAGGTCTCGATAGCGGGCCAGAAATCGGGCGGCATTCGACCCGGCAAAGTCCTCCCATTGCAAGAGAACCTGTGGCCAGCGCTTCTTCACGCTGCTCACAAAAGCATCTACGAAGCCGTCGTAATCTTCGCCGCGAACCCGTTGATGCTTCCATCCGATGTAGATTGGATCGTTTAGCCTCTCCTCGTTGTCCGTTCCCACATCGAGCAAAATGGGAAGACAATTCTCCGGATGAATGCCGCCAAGCGCGGTGTAGAGGGCCATTTTCCCGATCGGGATACCCATGCCTCCCGCACCTTGATCGCCGAGACCCAGGATTCTTTCTCCATCGCTGACCACAATGCATTTCACGCTGTCATAGCGTGAATGGTTCAGAATTTGATCGATGCGATCTTTATTCGGATAGCTGAGAAACAAACCTCGCGGCTTTCTCCATATCTCACTGAACCGCTGGCAGCCCTCACCCACAGTCGGCGTGTACACCAGAGGGAGCATCTCTTCGATATTGCGAACCAGGAGGGCATAGAAAAGCGTCTCATTTGTATCCTGCACGTCGCGGAGAAAACTGTATTTAGTAAAGGGAGTCGACTCATCCGCAAGTGCCTCCTTCCGGCGCTGCATCTGGTCGTCAAGAGTCCCCAGGTGCGGCGGCAATAAACCATGCAGGTCAAATACGTCGCGTTCGTGATCGGAGAAGGCTGTGCCCTTATTGAGACGTGGAGAGTTGATCAGGGCAAAGCCAGAAAGGGAAACCTCAACGGCTGTCTGCTCTAATTGCTGTTTCATTTCCAAACCTCTCTAGAAACCGGTTTACGCATCGTCTGCCTGGGATCCATGCGTACCAACTTCCTGCTAGCGGTTAATTCCAGTCTTGATCGTTCGGTCGCAGGAGGGGATCCAGAATCCATTTGTTGAAAACAGAAATTGAGCGTAGCAGATTTCCTGGATTGAGCGCTGTGGTGCCTTCGGCTGAAAGCCGTTGACGGCCTTTCCCGGAGGACGCCAGTGCGAGGGGCACCGTCCATTGCTTAGCGGGTTAACTGGGCTCTGGTTTACCGAGGGGCCCATCTTTGATGGGTGGGGTGAAGGGCCGAGCCTTCCTGGCAAGCCGCATCTTTTTTTCAAACTGTAGCTGCTGGAGCTGGCTCAACGTGATGCCCAGCTTGTCGGCTTGCGCACGAAGGTCGGCCCAATCGGTCGTGGGTTCTACGGGCTTTTCTTCTTCAGGCTCTTGAGCCTTCTCGTCTTGCATAAACCCCAATCTTACGCCCCGGCGAAACCTCTTGCCCGGCCAATGAACCTTAGTCACCTGTCTAGCAGTTACCGTCCCAGCCATATTCCCTGCTTGAGCGGGAGGAGGATCATTTCTAATGGGCCACTTTCGGATTTCGCGATTCACAAAAGAGGTCTATGCTGTATCCCCAAAGCAGATAGTTTCGTCTCGAGGGCCAGAATCACCATCATGTTTTGAGTGCGCGACTGCGCAAGAAGTGAGGTGAGCGCCATTGACACTCCAATCAAGCCGAAAATCAATGTCCAGGAGTCGATTGAAAACGCAAAAGTCTACTGCAAGCAAAACCCTGAGAGCTTTGTCAGTCTGCGGGATTATAGCGGCGGTATTTACAACCAGACCTGCACAGACTTTGCAGCAGAACAACACGCAACCGACCCCACCTTCAAAATCGGCTCAGATTAATCCGCGCAGCATAGGCCTCGTATTGCTGGCGGCAAAAGGGTCTACGGGGCATTCCTCACCCACGGGAAGGTGGCGGCAACATGGGCCGCCGCCATCCCGGTCAGAGCCGGCGCAGATAGGACTAGATTGCCTCTGACCTACTTTGCCAGACTATAGGCGTAGAGGCTGTCGCCGGCGCCAACCAGGATCCACTGTTTGCCGTCGAGCATGTAAGTAATCATCCCATTTGACTGGTTCGCACTGAATTCACGGTGCCAAAGAATCTGACCCTTGTCAGCGCTGTAGATGATCAGGTTCTTCTGATCGTCTCCAGTGATGAGCAGATTGGCCGCTGTGGTAAGGATACTTGGACCTACCGTGGTGGGCGCATTGTTCAGGTTCGGATACACATGCGTCCAGACGGGATTACCGGTGAGGGGATCGATCGCCTGTAGCACATGCCTGGAGTGCCCGATACCCGCGCCCGTGCCTCCATAGCCGGAGGGATGGGCACTATCGTCGGTCAAATAATAAATTGCCTTTCCTTCGACCGAGTTCACGTAGAACAGGGAAGTGCGCGGGTTATACGCCGGCGACTCCCAGTTGGTGGCATTCACGATATTGATCGAGCCGCCAACGCTGGGATCCTTATCCGGGATCGGGATAGGCTCGCCCTGGGGCGACAGGCCCGAGTAGTAATCCAACGGGACAAAGGGCTTGACCACAAGATATTTGCCGGTGACGCGGTCAAGAGTCACAAAGAAACCGTTGCGCGCCGCTTGCGACACCAACTTGCGCCGCTTTCCGTTAATCGCCTTGTCGATCAGGATTGGCGTGGTTGTATTGTCGAAGTCGTGCGTGTCGTGCGGCGAAACCTGGAAATACCATTTCAGTTTGCCGGAGTCGGCATCCAGCGCGACAATCGACTCCGTCCAAAGATTGGCCCCCGGGCGTCCCTGGCCGGCGAAAACAGGATTGGTATTGCCGGTGGCCCAAAATAGTAGATTGAGCTCTGGATCATAGGTGCCGGGCATCCACGTCATGCCGCCGCCGTGTTCTGAAGTAGCTTGGTTGGGCCAGGTCTTGAGCGCCGGATCTTGCAGGCGCGGGGTAGACCACCACGTCCATTGCAGGCTTCCCGTCTCAGGATCAAATGAATCCAGGAAGCCGGGCATATCCATCGCGTCGCCGCCAACACCGACAATCACATGGTTCTTCACAATCAGCGGCGCGGAAGTGGAGAAATATTGCTTACGAGCGTCGGCGAAATTCTTCCGCCACAACTCTTTGCCAGTGTCGGCGTTGAGGGCGATGAGCCAATTGTCGGGGCTGAGGAAATAGACCGTGGTCTTCCAGATCCCGACGCCGCGCTGGCCGATCAAATGGCCCCCATGATCGATCCAGTCGTAATGCCACAACTCCTTACCGTTATGAGCATCGAGGGCAAACAAATGATCCGGGACGGTGAGGTAGAGAACACCGTTGACCAGAAGCGGTGTGCATTTGATCGAGGGCGTTGGCCCGCCGCGCTGGGCGCCGACACTGGAAATTTTGTAAACCCATTGCTGGGCGATTTGGTTCACATTGGCGGCCGTGATTTGGGTCAGCGTACTGTAGCGTTGGCCGCTGTAGTCGCCATTGAAAGTGGTCCAGTTGTTGATGGGCGCTTTTCCGATGGCTTTCGGATCGAGCGAAACATTGGGCGCGGCAAGCGTCGTGGGCGCCAGAGACGCGACCACAACGGCTGCGCAGAGCGCAGTAGCGAGTCTCATTTGAGCGTCTCCAAATAAGCAGTGACGTTGTGCATGTCCTCATTGGTGAGGGTCATGATCATCGCCTGGTGGGGCGCGAGCGGATCGCTCATCTGGACATCTACTCCAGGTTCCCTTTCGATGACCCGGGTCTGGCCCGCTGCGTCCACCAACGTGATGCGGAAATCGCTGACCTGGGTGACGCGGCCAGTGACGGTAGCTCCGTCCGCCGTCTTTACCGTCGCGGTGATGGCAAGCGAATTGTCTGCGGGACGCGTAGGCCAAATCCAACCGCGCTGGAGCTGATCAGGAGAGCGGAACTTGCTCGCGATATGAGCGAAGGTGGCGGTGGTATGGCACGACATGCATTTGGCCGCGACATAGGCCTGTCCTTTAGCGGGATCGCCGACCAGGATGTTCAGCACATGATAGGCGCCGCGGTTGGCGACATCCTCGACCTGCAGATGGAGGAATTCGGCAATGTCCTTTAGCTGATTGTCGGGCAAGCCGGCAAAGGATGGCATGCCCTTTTCGGGGCGGCCACTCTTCAGGAATGGCACCAGATGCTCACCATGATCGTCGCCGAGGACGACGTCGGACGTAATCAGGCTGGGCCCTTCCGCGCCGCGTGCCTGCGGTCCGTGGCAGAAGGCGCAATTCTGCTGGAATAGCGGCGCGCCGCGTGCCGCGGCCGCGCGATCCGGCGCTGCACCAAGGCCGAGAAAGACCCGGGTCGCAGCGGCCCGCTGTTCCGGCGTGGCGTTGGGGCCGGCGCGGGCTCCTCCAGCCGCCGGTGCGTTGCCGGGGGGAGCAGCGTGCTGCGTTTCCTGACTGATCGCGATTGCCGCAAGAAGCGCTAAGCCCCCAGCGGAAATCGCCTTAAGAAGGGGATGGCGCATGCAAAAGATCCTTCTGGTGTTGTGCGGCCGCATACTCAGGCAAGCCAGGAAACCGCCAGGTTGTTTCTCCCCCAAAGCAGGCAGAGTCGATTATTGTCTTCCTCCCTTGCCAGCAATTGTTCCCGTGAAAGGTCGTCGGTGCGTGGCATTTCTTGTGAGGCATACTCGCTCACGAGTTTCAGAACCATTGGCAGAGCGGTTGCACGACGTTCCGGAAAGGTGGCCCAATAGACATCAGTCTCCACCGGAACCTTCAGAACGTGGTTGGTAATCATCTCCAGATTGATGTGAACTTTGGGATTTGCGCGACGGCAAAGGGTGACCATGCCCTTCACGTCTAAAAAGCCTCTCCCGCAAACCACCTCGGAGAGCAGGAAGCCCTGATCGTACTTCTTTACTGCCATGTCCTTGAGATGCATACTCTTCACGTAGGGCGCCAGCTTGCGCACCACGCTCATGGGCTCCTCACACAGCGCGATATTGTTGCCAAAGTCGATCAACGATCCATAGTACTCAGAGGATAGGCGCTTCAACAACGCCGCAAACTCATCGGCGGTCCGGTCCTTGTGATTTTCCATGGCCAGAATGACCTTGTGCTTCTCAGCCAGCGGCACAATTTTCTCGACGACCGCGGTACTGCGTTTCTCCCAATCCTGGTATTCCGCCATGGACTTGAAAAACTCGTAGCGCCGATGGCTGGTGCTGACAACACGCATGCAGGTTGCGCCCACCGCCTTGGCGTCTTGGAGAGACTTCTCGAAATCGGAGAAATCATCATCCGGGCCTTGGGGCAGACTGGACTGATACTCGACAAACATATTCAGGTCCTCGGCCCGACGGCGAAACTCGGCCAGATTGCCCTTGACCGTCATTTGGACACCGATGGCGCCGAGGTTGTGGCAGTATTCCAGGTACGCGATGGAATTGTCGCGCAGTGGTCCGGCAGGGTTACCGTAGCCGCCCAGGCGAACCGCCAGGCTGGTAGAAGATAAGCCCATTCCTCCGCCGGTCCAGGCTTCAGCCGTTGATGGAGAGTTGTTTCCGGCGGGAGAATTTTGCGCAAGGGCGTTTACCCTTGCCGCACCAGTAGCCGCGACCAAGCCGAACACTGACCCCGCCTTCACGAATCTTCTTCTCGTTATCACAGTCCGCCCCTTCTTCTCGGTTATGGGTTAGTGTTCAGGAGCAATGCTACTGCTTTCCCCCTCCGGATAACCTATTCGGAGACAAAGCGGAGGATACCACTGGGAACACTGAGCAAGAAGAGTAAGCTGCATAGATCGCTGTTAGCGGAAGGATCGATCGTGCATGTTTTGTAGCCGGCATTTGACGTTTGCTTCGTGCGCCCTGTTGTTTCTGTGCGCGTCCGGCCGGTCTGCCAGCCGGCCCGACGAGATCGCTTTTGAAAAACACACCATCGACCTCGGAGCTTCAGAGACCGCGGTCTTCGCCGACATTAATCGCGACGGAAAGCTCGACTTGGTCTCTGGTGAGTACTGGTACGAGGCGCCGCGCTGGACCAAGCACCATTTCCGCGAGCTTCAGTTTACCAACAACTACGTCGACGATCTGTCGACGCTACCCCTTGACGTGGATGGGGATGGCTATGTGGACCTGGTCACCTCAGGATGGTTTAGCAAGGAACTGGCGTGGTGGCGAAACCCGGGACGCACGGGGGAGATGTGGAAGAAGTATCCCATCGCCACCGGATCACCGATCGAGTTTTCCTTCCTGGTTGATCTTGATAATGACGGCAAGGCCAATGAGATTCTGCCTCAGTTCGGAGATAATCGTCCCCTCGCCTGGTACGAGCGAGATAAACATGGTGGGATCGTAGAGCACATTGTCAGCGACCACAGCTACGGCCATGGGATTGGGGTGGGCGATATAAACGGGGACGGCCGCAACGATATCCTTACGCCCAAAGGCTGGCTGGAAGCTCCGGCCGATCCGCGGCAGAAGAACTGGAAGTTTCATCCAGATTGGAATTTTGAGGATGCGCTCGGCTTTATGTACGTGCGCGACGTGAACGGCGATGGTCGCCCGGATATCGTGACCTCGATGGCGCACGGCTATGGCGTTTTCTGGCTGGAGCACACAAGTGACGGCAAATGGGTCAAGCATGTGATCGACGACAGCTGGTCTCAACCGCACGCCATGATGATTGTGGATTTTCGAAAAACCGGAAATATAGGCTTGTTGACCGGAAAGCGCTACATGGCGCACAACGGACATGATCCGGGAGCGCGCGAGCCGCTAGGAGTGTATTGGTACGAGCGGCTGCTCGATCCTGCTTCCCACTCCGTCGATTGGGTCAAGCATGTGATCGATTACGGCGGCCGCACCGGTGGCGGCATCGAGATCGGAGTCGCGGACATTGATGGAGACGGAGATCTCGATTTCGCGGTGGGCGGCAAGAGTGGACTCTTCTTGTTCGAGAATAAGACGTCCACAAAGTAGTTAGCTAGCTTTTGGCAAAACAGTAATACCGGCGAAAGCAATTGGCACAACGAACCGGGTGGAAGGCCAGCAATGTCAGCAGGCGATCGAGTGCTTGATGCTCTGCCTCGGTGAAGTGAATCGATGTGCACAGAGGGCACCTCTGATCAAACCAAAGGAGCCCCGAAAACTTGCTGAGCCAACGCATACCCGACGAGGTCTCCGGCTGCTTCGATTTCAGCATCTTACCTTCTGTCGTTGCGAGTGAGCCGGATCGCAAGTGAATTTCGCGCATGACACAGTCTATGCTACGCCGGCGGGCTCCCCAAGTCTGGTCGAAATAGCTCACTGTCGATAAATAGGTGCGACACCGGACGCGGTCTTCGCAGCGTCATCGACCCTGAAGAGCACGTCGCCGCTTCCACGTTCTCATTGTGCGCCTGCGGCCGGATCCATTACTGAAGTTTTTCCAGCAGTACGAATCCAATGTCTGTCATTCCGGCGTACCTGTAGTGGGCAAGCTAGGCCCACGCAGGACCAGCCGGCTTCCGCATGGTCCTCTAAAGCAAGGATGTTCTGAAATAAGCCAGAACGGCTCACGTCCGTTGTGCACTTCTTCGCTCGCCCTTTGTCCAGGCCTCGTTTTATGACGTGGCTGAAGCCGAATTGGCTCGGGTGATTGCATCGCTGATCGAGGGCTGCGTCAAGATGAGCGGCGTTCGTCAGATCCTCGCTGACTTGTAGCTTTCGGACAACTGTCAGACTGCTTGATCGCAAGGCAGTCAACCATTCACAAGAAATCAACGCACTCGAAGGGAAATCATGGCGAAAAATCTGATCGATGAAGTTGTCTCCGCATCTCCCAATCGACGCAGCTTCCTAAAGACGCTCGGCGCTGCGACTGCGGGCGTCACTGCACTTTCCATGGCGGGACTGACTCCCGCACAAGGCCAAACGACAACCGAAGTCGAGGTCCTGAAATTTGCACTTAATCTTGAATATCTCGAGTCAGAGTTCTACACCTATGCGCTTTTTGGACAAGGTATCGAACTCTTTGGAATCGGTGTTAATGGAGAAGCGAACGGCTCCAACCCGACCGGCGGAATGGTCACTTCGGGCGGGAAAAAAGTCAACTTGTGGAATCCCAACCAAGTGGCCTATGAGATTGTTGAGCAGATAGGCAGAGACGAGCGGGCTCATGTTACGCTGCTCCGTTCCGCGCTGGGCTCGCAGGTGATCGCTAAGCCAAACATGAACCTCAACGCGCTAGGTTTTGGCTTCGACTCTCCGGCTGACTTCCTGCGCCTTTCTCGAATCTTTGAGGACATCGGAGTGTCGGCGTACGGCGGTGCCGCCGGTTTGCTCAGCACACCGGCTATCATCACCACGGCAGCACGCATTCTCGCTACCGAAGCGGAGCACGTAGCCTCGATCCGCACGCAGATTTCCTTCCTCAATATCTCTACCACTGCGTTGGATGGAGCCGACCTCATTCCGCCTCCCAGCGGCGGCAAGACCCAGGTACTCTCAACCAATCCGAGTAACGGATTGCCCGCCACCAGAACACCGGGAGAGGTTCTCTATCTTGCTTTCGGCGGCAAAGCGAACGCCACCAGCGGCGGGTTCTTTCCCTCCGGCGTCAACGGTTCTATCACCATGAGCAGCGGGCCTGCGACTGCAGCCAACCTTGCTACTTAACAGCTAAATAGAAACGCGGGCCTCGTCCGCACGTTAAGTGCGGACGAGGCCCAGCATATCGAAAAGGACGGGCTGAAGAATCTGCGTGAGAACTCGAAATAAACAGCAAATCAGAACCAGGCCCGGAGGGCCGGGAGCCAAACGTCAGCCCAGCCCGGAAGGGCTGGGACATCGATCTCCGATTTCGTTTGAGCGCCAGAGGCGCGGCACCCGCGGATGAACGTAGTGCCGCACCTCCGGCGCTCCGCAATCTTGGATCCGCCTCCCAGCCCTTCCGGACTGGGCTGACGTTTGGCTCCCGGCCCTCCGGGCCTGGTTCCGATTTGCTGTTTATTTCGAGCTCTCACGCAGACTCTTCAGCCCGTACCCTTCACTGCCTGAGACAAAGCAACAACACAAAACCAGGGACGTTTCTTCTCGAAACATCATTCGCTTCAAACCAGCAAGTGTAGAAACTCCAGTCGCCCAGCACGTTAAGTGCGGACGAAACTTTCAAACCCATGGAGGCGTTTGGTGGACGCGGGTGGAATCGAACCACCAACCTGTCGATTAAGAGTCGAATGCTCTGCCAGTTGAGCTACGCGTCCGTAAAGGGTAGGAAGGCCGAATGTTGAGCAACATTCAGATAGGCCAAGAGCGCACAGCGCGTCACGCCTAAGGAAAAATATAGCATAAGTCAGAACCCAGTCGGCCTGATCTGGTCTCGCTTACTGCGCTGATTGTTTGCGATTAAAACGAGAAGGAGAGTCCGCCCTGAATCGAGCGCTCGTCCTGGGCAAAATAGAGCGTGCTGCCGTCACGCGTAAGGAAAGGACGATAACCCTCGGCCAGCAGATTGCGAACGTCTACTAAAGCCTCGGTTCCGTTGGGCAGCAGATGTCCACAGTGAATCGGTTGCCGGATCAGGAGGCTGAGGTACGCGCCCTGCCCGAAGGTGTCGTATACCGCTACGGGGGTCACCGTATTCACAGGCTGCCAACGATAAGAAGCACGCCAGCCGGTGCCCGTACGCTCGAGCCTGCCATCGAGAGATGCGGTGACGGCTTCGGTCCTGCGCTCGTTCAGGCCTTGCACAGCCTCGCCTACCGTAACTGGAGACTCAGGAGTATCGAAGGCCAGAGCCTTGCCGTTAACAAAAGAGAGCGTTGCCCACGTGGATGACGTAACCCTCTGCGCCAACACTGCCCTGAACCCGCCACTGGTGTAACCGGGACCCGTAACGCGAAACACCTGCGAAGCCGGATCGTACAGCATGTTCCCGAAACCAAGCTGCTGCTGTTCTACAGAACCGCCTCCGCTGATCACTGGACTATCCACTGAATCCTCATAGAAAGCCACCATCGCCCGGCGCGACGCAGTATTGTCTTCAAGCCGGAGTTCCTGATGGAGACCGTGCTGGATCCTCACTTTGCCGTCTACTTCAGAGAACATGGGCGCCAGCGTGCGGTTGTCTGCGAGCTGTCCCGCGTCCTGCATTTCTGGCGAGGTCGCAAGCCGGTACGATACGACGGCGCCGTCAGAATGCCAGGAAATGTTGACGAACGGCAGACTCGAAGTCACGTCAGAGGGCCCATGCACGGACTGGACCTCGTTACCTACCTCCATCGATGCATTGGGACCCAGATTCACGGCCTCGGCGCTGCGCAGCCGAAAATCGTATAAACCTTGGCTTCCGCCGGCGCCTTCGACCGCGTTCATCTGCTGCACCGTGGCCACGTTGCGAATCTGACGCTCCGGACCCAGGGCCAGTTCATATCCTGCCAGGTACTGCGAGCTGTCTGCCGGTTGCGGGCTCAGATTGGCACGCAAAATCAGATGGCCGCCGGTCGCGCTCGATCGCTCCAGGGCAAAGGCGTGATGAAGGCCACCTTGTCCAAAGTCACGCGATGCGCCATCGACACTGACCCGGGCTGCCAATTGTGGAGCTGACCCATTGTCATTCCCGGCAAGAACCACCAGCGGACCGTCTTCGAGATATCGCAACAGCGGACGATTGGCGGAGGAACGCAATGTCCATTTCCAGTCTTCGGTCGACTCGTCCGGCGTACGAGGCTGGGCAGGGAGCCATTGAACAGCCTCAAAGAGCGTGCTCAGGGTTAGGTTAACGATGAGTTTGCCGCGGGCATGCAGGTGCAGATCTTCACGCAGAGTGGGAAGGAAGGAGTCCCCGGTCGCCTTAACCTGGTAGATTCCAGGCAAAACATGATCGAAGGCATAGCCTCCACGCATGTTGGTATAAACTCTGGCGACCACCGTGGCGTCGGCAGCCATCAGCTCAACCATGGCTCCCATCTGCGGGGTGCCCCGCCCATCGCGCACTACTCCGCTCACAGTTGCGGGGAAAGGCGCACCCGAGGCAGGCAACAGACCTGCTACGACCACCACCACGAGAGCTGCGATTTGGCAATACCTTCTACGCACTCAGTTACGCTACTCACTCAAACGCAGTGCAAGAGCCCAGTTCTGCTATCGCCGACGCTATATGCTCTACTCCGGCCACTAAAGTCACTGCTTGCAGCTTACCAGAGCGCTAGTCAACCGTAAACGGGGCGGACTGCGCCACCTGCTGCTTGGAAACATGATCGTTGACGGTAATGGTCACCTGGTATTTACCCGGCTGCAGACTGGCCAGGGACACCGACCTTCTCACCGTGTACTGGTCCGAGTTGGCGCTGTTGTCTCCCGCCGCCGAACTGGCCTCCGACGTGTTCAGGATCGCCTTGTTGCTAGCCATGTCAGTGATCTGATACTGGATAGTCGCGGCGTTCTGCTTGCTCTTGTCGTCGATTCCGAGATTGTAGACCTGCATCCAGAAATTAAGCTTCTGGCTGCGGTGGAAACTGACGGGCACTCCAGGCCCGGAGCTGACCCGGGGCCGGACGTAGGTTCCCGCGATAATGAACTGCCCGGTGCCAATCTGCTTGGTCGGCACCTGCTCCATTTTGTCGGCCAGGATCAGCGAAGACGCGGAGAGCTTCTCATCGTCGTACTTGGGCACCACGATTCCCTCGGCCCAGGTGCCGATGTGGTCGGGGTTGTTCACGTCTTTGATAGCAATATCCACGCGGTACCGGCCCGGCTTGAGTGGTAAGGCCCACCAATGGACGGAGGCCTGGTCGAGCGCCTTACCCAGCAATTCGCTCGGCTCTTCCACCTCCAGCGTCTGTTCAAAGGTCTGGACTACGTGGTCGGTAATGGTCGCGACCCGCCCCAGAACGTTGACCTCGCCCTTCGAGACTCCATCCTTGGTGCTGAAGGTGATGTCCCGGTTCTTGATCTGCAGGGTCAAGGGAACGAGCACCGTATCCTCGGTGACTTTCACGTAGTCGGTGCGGACTTCGAAGGGAAAGAAGGGCCCGCTCAAGACCTTGTGATTCACCAGAAACGATTCCAGATCCTTGAACTTGACTACCGGCGGGGCTTGCAGTTTGGAGAACTGCTCCAGGCGGTCAAACTCCTTGGCCTGGTTGGAGGTCGCCATGGGGCCGCCGCCCAGATTTTCCAGGCCGCCGTTGAAGCGGTCGGCCCGCTTGGAGGTTCCCATTTGTTCGCCGAGGGTCGCGCCGGCGCCCGGGACGTGCAGCAAAGCATCCTTCTCCGAGCGATCGAGGGTCATGTGGTAGTCGCCGCACATGCAGGTATCGACGAACTCGATATCGATGTTCTCGCCGATGCCCTCGATGTACCGGTAGTGCCAGACCTCGAAGGGGAAGGTCGATGTCTCACCGCCGCCCTCGTCCATGGGGCGCTCATAGGAGCCGCCGCTGGGATGAGACTCAATGCTGTCGGGCTTGCCGTAGGCGATATACATGTGCCCGCGGTCGGTCTTCCAACCCGGCTTGCCGGCCGCAAAATGCTCGTTGGCATAAGCAATCCGCCGGTAATTCTCTTCGCGGTATTCGTTTTCAGGGGAATCGGGATCGGGGTTGCGACGCTGCCAGAATTGCTCGATGAAATTGTCCCGCTCTTCATCGTTCGACAGGCTCTTGAAAGCCTTCAGCTCCTGATCGGTGATGATCCAGCGCACATCCTCATCGACCCACTTCTTGTAAGGCCCCTTGAGCTCATTTCTGAGTTCTTTCTGCTGCTTGAATTTCTCCTTGTCGCTCTGAGGCCGTTTTAGCGGGTCCTGCGTGCTCTGGGGATCCGACGCGTTTGGAGACGTATTCGGAGTGTTGGCCTGCGACGGCTGGCTGGTCGCAGATTGAGCGAAAAGCATGGGTGACAGGCCCAACGACAAAGACAGTAAAAGTAAAAGGGTCGAATGAACCCCTAGGACGGTTGCGCAATTGGTGCCATGCGAAGCGAAGAACCCTTTCGTGGTTTTCTCCCGAGGAAAACCACTCCTCGCGATCTTTATCAGGCCAAGGTAATTGTGAAACCGCTTCAGCATAGGTTGCGCGATACTCCCCGTACGGCACAACAAGTTTAAGGTTCGGTAACACCGAATTCAAGCGGGGAATGTCATTTCTCCCTTTATCTTCCGGACGATGGGGTGCGCGGGTAACCCGTATTTACGGTACTGGAACCGATTTCCGCGGTTTTCGCCCGGGGCAAGCTTTGGCGGCAGGGCTCGCCTGCTATCCTGTAGCCCAAATTCCCGGCAAGCGGACCGTTAAACCCGGAACCTCGGCGGCCTCTTCCACGTATGATGTAGAAAAGGCGGAGATACCGTCTACCCATGAAACTGAAGAAGATATTGATCATCTCGGGCGTCGTTCTGGTCGCGGCCGGCGTCACCACCTTCACCATCGTCCGCGCCCAATCGGGTTACACCAAAGTACTTACAGCCAAGGTGGTGCGTGAGAACCTGGTTTCCATCGTCAGCGGCACGGGCCAGATCAAGCCCAAGACCTACGTCAATATCGGAGCTACTTCCTTCGGCAGGATCACCCACCTTTATGTGAAAGAAGGCGACCGGGTAAAGAAAGGCCAAGTCGTGGCCACGGTAGAGAGCGTGCAGGCACAGGCCGGCGTGGTGGCCCAGGAGGCCAGCATTCAATCCGCCAACACCGACATATCCTCCTACCTGGCGGCGGAGAAGACGGCCGAAGCGACGGTGGACCACTCGGTCGCGGATCTCAATCAAAAACTGCTGGATTGGCAACGGGCGCAGGCGCTTTACAAAGCAGCGCTGATCGCCAAATCGGAATACGACTCCAAGAAGGCAGCCTACGCCACAGACGTGGCGACCCTGGAGCAAAGCAAGGCAGCCCTGGTACAGGCGCGGGCGCAAACAGCGTCAGCCCGGGGTAAGCTGGGCACCGCCGTGGCCACGCTCACCAGCGACAAGGATTTGCTGAATAAGACCGTCAGCATCGCGCCCTTCGATGGCATTGTGACGAATATGCCGGTGCGCGAAGGCGAAACCGTGGTGGTCGGCATTCAGAATGCCCAAGGCAGCACGCTCATGACCTTGGCGGACCTTTCCGTGATTACGGCGGAGGTCAAGGTCGATGAGACGGATATCGTGAATGTCGCCATGGGGCAGCCGGTGGAAGTCTCCGTGGATGCCTTGCCCGGCAGGGTCTTCCCGGGGCTGGTAACCGAGGTCGGCGACCAGGCCATTCTGCGCTCTACCGGCATCGCCACCAGCCAAAGCACCACGGGCACGGAAGAGGCCAAGGATTTCAAGGTCGTGGTCACGCTCACCAACCCACCTCCGGAGCTGCGCCCTGGGCTTTCCGCCACCGCGAAAATTATCACGGCGCGGCGGCAGAATACATTGGCGATTCCCATCCAGGCTTTGGCCATGCGCACCTCAGCCTCGCTGAAGGGCAACGCATCGATGCAAACGGTGAACGCCGCCTCGACGGAAGATGGAGCACCTGCGGCGGCCCTGGATGGCGGCAAAGACCCCGGCACCCAGGGGGTCTTCTTACTGCGGTTTCATGGCAGCAAGTTGGAATCGCAGTTTGTCCCGGTTACCACGGGCATCACCGGCGCAACGGACATCGAAGTCACCAGCGGCCTCAAAGCGGGGGATGAAATCGTCATCGGGCCCTACAAAGTGCTGCGAACGCTCAAGAACGACGTCAAATTGAAGCGGGATAATGCAGCCGCAACCCAGGAGACGGAATCTTCTTAAGCGGGTCAGCTTGATCGGCTGGGGACAGCACATAAGCGCAGAGTCTTACCAAAGAACGAAACAGGGAGCGAAGATGGCACTCGAAACCACCAGCGCAACGCAAGCCGGTACGGCCCAGGATGTCGCCCAGGGAGAGGTCATCGTCGTCGAGGATCTGTGGAAGACCTACACCATGGGGCTGGATCAGCAGGTAAACGCGCTGTGCGGTATCTCACTGCGCCTCCGCCACAATGAGTACGTCGCGATCATGGGGCCCTCAGGTTCGGGCAAGTCGACGCTGATGAATCTGATTGGCTGCCTGGACACACCGACCAAGGGAAAGTATTGGCTGAACGGCCACCTGGTCAGCGAACTGAATGATGACGAGCTGGCTCGGATCCGGAATCGCGAGATCGGCTTTGTTTTCCAGACCTTCAACCTGCTGGCTCGGGCAACCGCTTTGCACAACGTGGAGCTGCCGTTGATCTACAACGGAACCCCTTCCGAGGAGAGAATCGAGCGGGCCAAGGCGGCGTTACGCTCGGTCAATCTCGAAGAGCGCATGAATCATAAGCCCAACGAATTGTCTGGTGGACAACGCCAGCGCGTGGCGATCGCACGGGCGCTGGTGAATCGGCCTTCGATCATTCTGGCCGATGAGCCGACGGGCAATCTGGACTCGAAGACCGGCGATGAGATCATGGCGCTGTTCGATGAACTGCACGGACGGGGCAACACCATCATCCTGGTTACCCATGAACCGGACATCGCCGAATACGCCCATCGCGTGGTCCACATTCGCGACGGAA
Source organism: uncultured Acidobacteriaceae bacterium (assembly GCA_963711525.1). Classification (GTDB taxonomy): domain Bacteria; phylum Acidobacteriota; class Terriglobia; order Terriglobales; family Acidobacteriaceae; genus PALSA-350. The sequence goes on from CAVQEO010000018.1 coordinate 311,297, forward strand.
TGATTGCTTCCGATGCTGTTTCCGCGCGGGGGCGGACGGCGAAGGCATAGATTGCAATCAATTGCTTCGAGAAAACCGCAGTTCCCCTTCCTGATCACCCGGTTAGGCCCGCGTACCGGAATTCCGGGCCTCAACTCTTTTTCCGCACCGCCGATAAAGCGCCTAAGAGCCACCTGGCAACGATGCTGGCGGCGAAAGGTGTGGACCGATGAATCAGATAGTGCAACCGGGCCGCGAAGCAAACCGTTGGGCACCACGCCGGACGCCGGCCGGCCCGTTACCCGAGTTGGTGTCGCGGTCCTTGGCCATGCGCCGCGTGTGTGAGCAGCTCCAGCAGGTCGGGCCACGTGTCCGGCTGGCCTTGATTGAGGGCGAAGCGGGCACGGGGAAACATCTCCTGGCCAGGCACATCCAGGCGCGCCACGCTTCTCCGGGCATCCTGGTGGCAGAAGAGGCGGCAGGCCTGTTTTGCGCCGAGGCCGGGACTCATAGCGAGCTTCGCCCCGATCCGCTGCGCGCTGCCGTACGCAGGGCAGCCGACGGCATACTGCTGATCCGCAATATCGACGAATTGGGGGCCGAGACCCAAGGGCAGCTTTTGCGTTATATCCGCACGTTCGAAACTGCTCTTTCGGCGGAAAAGCCGGGCCTGCTTCCCTCCCCCTCGCAGGTGATCTGCACCTCCCGCAAGCCGCTGCGAACCCAGGTGCTGGCGGGTGGGTTTCTGCCCGAAATCTACTATCGGTTGAACGCCGTCTCGTTCTCGCTGCCCGCTCTGCGCGATCGCAAAGAAGACATTCCGTCGCTGGCGCAGATGTTTGTCGACGCCGTTTCGCGCGAGCAGCAGAGACCCTTGCAAGGTCTGGGTCCGGGTTCACTCCCCATTCTGCTGCGCCACCTGTGGCCAGGGAACGTGCGGGAACTGGAAAGCGTTATCCGGGCCGCGTGCCTTTCGGGCGAAGGCCAGTGGCTGCGGCCTATCGATCTGGTCATCCTGCCGCTCGAACCAGCGGGCGCCAAGGACGGAGAACCTGCCATTCCCGAAAACTACACCCTCGATGGGGTGATCCGGCGGCATATCCTTCAGGTATTGAAGGCCTGCGATGGCAATAAAGCGCGCGCCGCTTCCAAGCTCGGGATTAGCAGGTCCACGCTTTACCGCATGCTTGAAACCGACATCGCGATACCCATGCAAGCCCCCGAAGTGAAGCACGACGAGCTCCTCGCATAGCCGCTGCTCGCGTGCGTAAGAACACGAAAGCAAACTGCAGATCAGAACCAGGCCCATAGGGCCGGAAGCTAAACGTCAGCCCAGCCCGGAAGGGCTGGGAGTTGCGTACCGAAGGTTGCGGAGCGCTGGAGGCGGGAGGAAGGGGGAGGGCGGCACCCGCGGATGCAGGTTGTGCCGCGCCTTCAGCGCTCAAATTGGAATCGATTTCCCAGCCCTTCCGGGCTGGGCTGACGTTTGGCTTCCGGCCCTACTCCGGATTTCCTGTGGAGCTGGTTGGCGTTGGTGAAGTTCATGCGGCTTTCCTTAATGAAAGCCGCACACGCGGATTCTGGTGGCGCCCCGTGCAGGAAATCCGGATACGGGCCTGGTTCTTATTTGCAGTTCGTTTTCGCGTTCTCACGCAGACTCTCAAGCCCACAGTATTCTCATCGCACAGGGCACGACTAAAGACCCGACCACTTCGAGGGCCGGCCGCCCTGTTCGCCCGCACGAATTGTCGATACACTGCGCTTAGACGCTACCAGCCTCTTCGAGCTCAGGAATCCGTTTGTTACGAATACCAAAGCCTTTCGCCCTTCGTCTTGTCTTGATCGCTCTCGCCCCCGGCATCCTCCTTGCCGCCCAAAGCACGCCGAGCGCAGCGCCGGCTCTCCCTCTCAACAGCCGCGTGAAAACACTGAATGCCATCTTCTCCGACGCCTGGGAAGATCGCCTCAAGCACGAACCCGAGTTCGCCTCCTCGATCGGCGATAACCGCTACAACGATCAGCTCTCGGATTTCTCCGTGCAAGCCTATAACGACTCCCTCGCGCGCGACCGCGCCTTTCTGACTCGACTGGCCGAGGTGGATACGACCGGAATGTCGGATCAGGAGCAGTTGAGCAAAGAATTGATGGTGCGCGAGCTGATCGAAGATCAGCAGGAAGCCAGATTCAAGCCCTGGGAGTTGCCGGTCAACCAGTTCTATGGCCTGCAAGTGGATCTTCCCCAGCTGGTACCTGAGCTTAGCTTCAAAACGGTAAAAGATTACGACGATTACATCGCTCGCCTTAAGAAGGTCCCACTCGCCTTTCAACAAATCACCGACAATATGTCGATCGGCATGGACGACCATCGGGAGCCGCCCGCGTACCTGATGGAAAAGGCGCTTGGGGAAGTCAACGACATCGCCAATCAAAAACCGCAGGACAGCCCATTCGCCCTTCCGGTGCAGAAGTTTCCAGCTTCGGTTTCGGCGACCCAGCAGGCACGGATTAAAGAAGAACTATTGGCGGCGATCACCGGGCAGGTGATCCCGGCTTACGTTCGCTTCGGCAAGTTTTTGAAATCGCAGTACATTCCCGGCGGCCGCAGCGATCCAGGCCTATGGTCTCTGCCCGATGGCGCGGCCTATTACCGCTTCCTGGTAAAGCAGAGCACCACCACTGATCTGACAGCGGAGCAGATTCACCAGATCGGCCTCGATGAGGTAAAGAAGGACGAGGAGCAGTTGCTGGCCATTGCCAACAAGCTGGGGTTTGCCGACATCAAGGCGCTCCAGAACGCGGCCGAGAAGAACCCGAAGCTGTATCCCACAAGCAAAGAGCAGCTTCTGGACGCTTATCGTGGATACCTCGACCAGATGCGGCCCAAACTCCCCCAGCTTTTTGGGCGTCTGCCGAAAGCGCCTCTCGTGGTCAAGCCGGTGCCGGATTATGCAGAAAAGGATCAGGCAGCGGCCTATTACGATCACGGCACCCCGGACGGCTCGCGGCCGGGCACAGTGTTCGTCAACACGTATAAGTTTGCCACGCGGCCTCTCTATGGGGCGGAGTCGATCGCGTATCACGAAGGCCTGCCCGGGCATCATTTGCAAATCTCGATTGCGCAGGAGCTGACCGGCCTGCCCGAGTTTCGCAAATACACGTACTACACCGCGTACACCGAGGGATGGGGACTCTACGCCGAGCGGCTGGGCAAAGAAATTGGTTTCTACCAGGATCCCTACAACGACTATGGCCGCCTGGAAGCCGATATATGGCGCGCAGTGCGCCTGGTAGTCGACACCGGTGTCCATTCGCAGCACTGGACGCGGGAACAGATGGTCGACTACTTCCATCAGCACTCGGCCGTGCCCGAGACCGACGTACAAGCCGAAGTGGATCGCTACATCGCTATGCCGGCACAGGCGCTGGGCTACAAGGTGGGCCAACTCAAGTTCCTGGAGCTTAAAGCCAAGGCGCAGCAGGCGCTGGGGGATCGGTTCGACATCCGCGCGTTTCACGATCAACTGCTTGATTCCGGCGCGCTGCCTCTCGATCTACTGGAACAGCGCATCGATACCTGGATCGCGGCAGCAAAAGGCACAAAAATAATCAAGGAGAATTCGATGGCCGCAGATACAGCCAGTCAACCGCTTGCCGGCCTCCGCGTCGCTATTCTCGGGGCGGGAAAAATGGGGGGGATTTTGCTCCAGGCCTTCCTCAAGTCCAAGGTGCTCGAGCCGGAGCAGATTTTGGCCACTGTCGAACACGCAGAGCGCGCTGGGCAGCTCTCCGCGCAGTGGGGGGTTGATGTATCCACCGACAATGTGGCCGCCGCGGACGCAGCGGACCTCATCCTCATGGGGCTTAAGCCCATCACCGTTCCCGAGGTGGTCAGGCAGATTCGTCCGGCGCTCACGTCGCAGAAGCTACTGATCTCGATAGCCGCCTCGGTGCGGACGACGGCGATCGAGCATGCTGCGGATATGGAAATCGGTGTGATCCGAGCCATGCCGAACACTCCATCGATGCTGGGGGCGGGCATCGCAGCCCTGAGCGGTGGACGGTATGCCACACAGGAGCAGTTGGACCTGGCCGCCTTGCTCTTCGCCACCGTGGGCCGGACCGTGATGGTCGAAGAAAAGCACCTCGACGCTGTTACCGGCCTTTCCGGCTGCGGGCCGGCTTTCATCTACATCATCCTGGAATCGCTGGCGGAAGCCGGGGTCAAGGTCGGACTGCCGCGTGATATCGCCACCCTGCTTGCGGCTCAAACCACCTTCGGGGCGGCCAAGATGGTGCTCGAAACCGGCTACCATCCTGCCCTGCTGAAGGACGCCGTGACCACGCCTGCGGGCTGCACCATCGATGGCATCCTGGAGCTGGAAGAGGGCGGCTTGCGCGTGACCCTGATCAAAGCCGTTATGCGGGCCACCCAGCGCGCCAAGGAATTGGCCGGGTAAGATAAGCGAAGAGGTTCCGATGAGCTCAGCCCAGGCGTTTCCGGCTGCGGCCGCCACCGCAAAGAGGTCCCGTACCTCGACTCTGCTGCCTCGCTTTGCCTGGGGGTTGCTGGTCTACAACGTCGCCGTGATCCTGTGGGGCGCGGTGGTCCGCGCCACCAGCTCCGGCGCCGGGTGCGGCGATCATTGGCCGCTATGTAACGGGGTGGTGCTGCAGACCAATCCGCGCGTGGCCACCATGATCGAGCTGGCTCATCGCATGAGCAGCGGTCTTACACTTCCGTTGGTTTTGCTGCTCCTGGTGTGGACATTTCGCTCCACCGTTTCGGGCCACCTTGCGCGTATCGCCGCCATCGCCGCGGTGGTATTTACCTTCAACGAGGCCCTGCTGGGCGCACTGCTGGTGTTGTTACGGCTCACCGCGGACAACCGTTCGCCGGCGCGCGCCGTTTATCTTTCTCTGCACTTGGCCAATACCCTGCTGCTGCTGGGAGCACTCGCGCTGGCGGCGCACTTTTTATCGCGCGGTGAAGCGTTCACTCGGCGCACGATACGCTTCACTCAATTGCCGCTCGCGGTCACGGGATTGACTGCAACCCTGGTGCTGGGAGTGACTGGGACCCTCGCGGCGCTCAGCGATACGCTCTTTCCCGCTACCTCGCTCAGCGCGGCCTTTACGCAAGACTTTTCGGCCAGCGGGGGATGGCTGCTGCGACTGCGCATTCTTCATCCTCTCACTGCGGTGATTGCCGGTCTTTTCATTTGCTGGCTGCTGGTGCGCAGCATCGCGTTCCCCTCGGAGCACAAGCCGGCTCTGCTGGTGCTCTCGCTACTGGTCCTGCAAATTGGACTTGGTATCGCGGACGTAACGCTGTTGGCCCCGGTATGGATGCAGGTTCTCCACCTGCTGGGAGCGGACCTTCTGTGGATCGCTTTGGTCGTGCTCGCCGCAAGGGTCTGCGTTTTGGGCAACGCTCAGACCAGTGGTTGACTTGAACGATGACTGGCTCGACCGCGCATCCTGTGGGCTGGTCTTAGCCTGTCTTGCGGCCGCGCGCGGGTTTGCTTTCTGTAACCGCGGCTGATTTCGACGCTTTCTTCTTGGCGGGTTCGACCAGGGTGGGAACGGCGGCAGGAGCGCCCCGTTCGGCGATGCTCTTCTTGAGCGCCTCCATCAGGTCAATGACGGGAGCGAGCTTTTGCTTTTGCGGCTGCCCGGCAACCACCTGCCCGGCTCGCTTGGTTTCGACCAGGGCCAATACCCGGTCCTGATATTCGTCTTTGTACTGCTCGGGCGCAAAGCCGGCGGTCAGCTGCTTAATAAATTGCTCAGCAAGCTCTATCTCAGGCTTCTGCAGGGTCATTTTTTCGGTCTTGCCGTATTCGGCGACTTCCCGAACCTCAGAGGCAAAGTAGAGCGTGTGCAGCACGATGCCATTGTGGTACGGGCGCATCAGGACGATCTGCTCCCGCTGGTTCAGCGTGACCTTGGCAATGGCGGCAACATTGAGCTTTTGCATTGCCTCCAGCAACAATCCGTAAGCCCGGCGGCCGGGGTCCTCAGGAGCCGAGTAGTACGATGACTCGTAATAGATCGGATCAACCTCGCTGAGCGAGACAAACTGGGTAATCTCCATGGCCTCCGACGACTCGGCCTGCAGGGTCTTGAGCTCTTCGTTGCTCACCAGCACATAGGCATCGCGGTCAACCTGGTACCCCTTGGTGAGCTCGCTGCGCTCGACCACGCGCTCGCAGACTGGGCAAAAGATCTTCTGGTTGATGCGTGAGCCGCAAACTTCGTGGATCTGGTTGAAACTGACGTGCTCTTCGCGCGCGGCAGCGTAGAGCCGCACCGGCACCGAGACCAGGCCAAACGAGATATAGCCCTTCCAGACTGTCGATGCCATGGCTCCTCCGAGGGGATAAGATACCTTTCCGGCGGCAACGGGAGCAACGAAAAAAGTGCAACCGTGACTTCAATGACAATAATGTTTAGCGCATCATTTCCTGCGCTGTGTTCTTCCCCGCCTGAAGGTGAATGCGGCGAAGAATCATGGAAGCCACATAGGCCGCGCCGAATCCGTTATCGATATTGACCACGGTTACGTTGGGAGAGCAGGAGTTCAACATGCCCAACAGGGCCGCGATGCCGCCGAAGGATGCGCCGTAACCCACGCTGGTGGGTACGGCGATGACCGGCGCCCCCACCATGCCCCCCACCACACTCGGCAGAGCACCTTCCATCCCGGCGCAGACAATCACCACCTCGGCCTCGCGCAGCAGCTCGCGGTGCGCAAGCAGCCGATGCAGGCCGGCAACTCCCACATCGTAGATCCGCCGCACCTCGGCGCCCATGACCTCGGCGGTCACAGCCGCTTCCTCAGCCACCGGCAGATCGCTGGTTCCGGCGCAGAGCACGGCGAGCGAACCGGGGCCGACACTATCACCCGGCTGTGCTTGCCGGAACGCGACAATGCGGGCAACGGGGTGATATTGGGCCTCCGGGACCAGAGCTTTCACGGCGGCAAACGCAGCCTCGTCGGCGCGCGTCGCAAGCACGTCTCCGCCCATCGCGGCCATGCGAAAAAATATCTCTCCCACTTGCGCCGGGGTCTTGCCGGCCGCGTAGATGACCTCCGGCAGGCCGGTCCGCAAGCGGCGGTGATGGTCAATCTTGGCGAAACCCGCTTCCTCGTAGGGCAGGTTGGAAAGGCGCTCCATCGCATCTTCCGGGCGCAGTTCGCCATCGCGTACGCTCTGCAGCATGGCCAGGATGGTGTCCGCGTTCATGACCGCGCTCCCGGTCCTAAAGTGGCGCTTGCGCGCCAGGCGGTCATCGCCGCCTGCATGACGGTCTTGAGCGGCACATCGAAGGCGGCCGCAGCGCGACGGCAATCCTCAAACTCCGGCGCCGCGTTCCATTCTTCTCCCTGCCAGGAGCCGGTCTTGATATGAATCAGGCCAAAATCCGTCTCCACCGGTGTAATTTCCCGGGCCAGAATGACGCGATTCTCCTCCCGTACCCGGATGCCCAGCGTGGTCGTTTCGCGGAAGATCAGCTGCTGCAGGCTGGCCGAATCGTCTGGCTTGCAAAGGACGGTGAGCAGGGTTCCCAATCGACCCTTCTTCATGGTCACCGGCGCACTCATCACGTCCAGCGCACCCCGCTCCAGTGCCAACTGCGCGGTGTGGGCCAGGACCTGGGGACTTAAATCGTCCACTGCGCACTCGAGCACGGTCACCTTGTCCTGGTTGAAGGACTGCTCTGCCGCAACCTCACCAATGCTCACCCGCAAGACGTTGGGGAAGCGCTCCGGGTTCCGGGTACCAGCCCCGTAGCCAATGGCCTGGGTCCGCATCACCGGGGTGGCATCGAAGCGACAGTCCAATGCGCGCAGCAAAGCCGCGCCGGTCGGGGTGACCAACTCTGCTTGCACATGCGCCGAATAGGTGGGCAGATTCTTGAGCAACTCCGCAGTGGCCGGGGCCGGTACAGGAAAGCGTCCGTGGGCGCAGTTGACAAAGCCACTCCCGACATTGACCGGGGAACAATACCATCCGTCCAGATCGAGGGCATCCGCCGCTGCGGCGCAGCAGGCAATATCGACGATGGCATCGATCGCACCCACCTCGTGGAAGTGAACCTCTTCCGCCGGAACGCCGTGGATGCGACCCTCCGCCTCGGCCAGCAAACCAAAGACAGTCAAGCTGAGGTTAAGGGCGCGCTGGGTCAGATCTGTTCGTTTGAGCAGGTTGCGAATCTCGGCCAGAGCACGCCCGTGGTTGTGCCTGTGGCTCTCGTGTGTATGGGGGTGGTCATGGTCATGATGGTGGTGCCCGTGGCCGTGCTCTGCCTCTTGCTCAATCGGTCCGCTGGGAGCGGCAGGCTCATGCAGCTGGCCGTTGACCATGACGTCGATCTTGGTCGATTGAATGCCGCTGCGGCTCACCCTGGTAACGCGCAACTCCGCTCCCAACTCGAGCGAAGCCGCAGTTCGCTGCAGCAATTCGATGGGTGCGCCCGCATCCACCAAAGCAGCCATCAGCATATCGCCGCTGATGCCGGCAAAGCATTCCAGGTATCCAATCCGCATAAGCCTATTTTGCAAAGCCGGTCAGCACCTCGATGGGCAGCACCTCATTCATCGATCCGGAACGGTATCCTTCGCAATCGAGCGAGACGTAACGAAATCCGGCAGCGCGCACCACTGCAGCCATCGCCTTCAGTTTCCCCACCTGGAGAATGGCTGCCATCTCCTCCTCCGCGATCTCGATACGCGCAATCGTGCCGTGGTGGCGCACGCGAAAGCGCTTGAGTCCCAAAGCGCGCAGCGACTCCTCTGCCAGTTCGATCATGCGCAACGACTCCGGGGTCACCCGCCGGCCGTATTCCATGCGCGAGGAGAGGCACGCGGAAGCGGGCTTGTCCCAAACCCGCAATTGTGCCCGCTGGGCCAGCGCACGGACATCGGCTTTGCTGAGGCCTGCCTCTGCCAACGGCGCGGACACCCGGTGCTGCGCCGCTGCTTTATGGCCGGGACGGAAGTCTTGCCCGTCATCCAGGTTCAACCCGTAGGCCAAAGCTTCAAAGCCGGTGCGCTCCAGCTCCTGCTCCAGCACGCTAAAGAGTTCATCCTTGCAGTGGAAGCAACGATCGGGGCCATTCACCGCATATTCTTCTCGCTCCAGCTCGTGGGTTTCGATGGAGCGCAAAGGGATTCCATGCTCCCGGGCAAAATCCTGGGCGTCGCTCAACTGCGAGCGGGCCAGGCTGGCAGAGTCTGCGATCACCGCCAGCATTTGCTGCCCCAGCGCGGCATGGGCTGCGTACGCCAGGTAAGCAGAATCGACCCCACCGGAGTAGGCAACAATGACGCTGCCCAGCGACCGCAACCGCGCTTGCAGGGCTTGTTCCTTGTCCTCGAGGCTGATGCCCTGGTCTTTGATGCCGGTTTGCTGGTTCATTCCTGATTAGACTCCCGGTCGCAACGCATGAAGTCCGCAGTCCACGGGGTAAGACGATCGATTACTGTCTCGCGGAACGCTTGGACGTTATTTCCAAGTAAACTAGATAGTGATGTCGTTTTTCGCTCTTAAGTCCCCACTGACTGCCAGCGACCGTATGGAACGGCGCCGTCTGATCTTCGCAGATACTCTGGCCCTGGTCACTCTGTTTGCAATCACGGCGCTGTTGGCGGTGCTGACCAATTATCTCTATCAATCTTACGCCTCCCACCAGGTGGAGTTGGCCAACCGCTGGCTGGAACGCGGCGAACAGGCCATGCGGGATAACAAGCCCCAGGCAGCGATTGACGCCCTTAGCTCGGCGCTGGCCTTTGCCCCCAGTGACCGCAACACGGAAATCAAACTTGCCGAAGCCCTGGCCTCCGCAGGCCGCATCCAGGAGGCGACCGTTTACTTCAATGCGCTGCTCGAAAGTCAGCAGGGGAGCGGCCTGATCAATCTTCAACTCGCCCGGCTGGCAGCTCGCCAGGGTAATGTTAACCAGGCGATCGAGGACTATCAGAAGGCAATTTACGGCAATTGGGAAGGCGACGGCTATGTGCGCCGCCGGGAGGTTCGCTTTGAGCTGATCGACTATCTGATTGACCATCAGCTCATGAACCAGGCGCGCAGCGGGCTGCTGGTCGCCGCGGGAAATGCCCCGGAGGACGACATCAGCGTCCAACTGGAGATCGCTCGAAAGATGGAGCAGGCGCAGGACCCGAGCGACGCCCTGCACCTCTACAAGACAATTCTCCACCGTCACCCGTCGTTGCGCGAGGCGCTTGAGGGCGCAGGGCGCACGGCCTTTCAACTAAGCCACTACCTGGAGGCAAAGCGCTACCTTGGGCGTGCCCTGGAGGGCTCCGGGGTGGAGCAGGAACCGAAAGCCGGCCTGGACGAAATTCGTGATCATCTGGACGAAGCGACCCGCTTGCTGCTGCTCTATCCGTCTTCGCGGTTAAGCTTGAGTGAGCGTGGGGCCCGCATCCTCAAGGACCGGAAGCTTGCCATGGCGCGGCTGGCGCAGTGTATGCAAAACAGGCCTCAGACGCCGGCAACGAACTCGGCCGCAAGCAGCACCGGCACTGCGGCACCCGCAGCCGGATCCAGTAAGTCCAATCCGCTACAAAGCCTGGAATCTCGTTTCGCGCGCCATCCAACTGGCCCCACACAGAACCCGGCCGCTGCGCCTCCGCCGGTCGATCCTTTGCAGTCTTTGACGGAGCGATGGAAACAGGTGCCCGCCACACTCTCACTGCGTGAACTTGAAGACGATCCCGATCTGGCCCAAACGCAGATTCAACTCATCTATGACACGGAAATGATTACGCAACAGGTCTGCGGAGCGCCGGCGGGGGACGATGCCCTGCTACTGAGGATCGCCCAGGCGCCTAACCAGGTGGAGGAAGAATGAGCACGGCCACAGAAACCCCTGGGGTAAACCCGGGTCCGGGAGATCCAAGTTCAGGGGTCGACCTGGCTGAGGTTGCGGAGGAGAGGCGTTATCGGCCGGCGGATGTTCACCGGTTGGCGCCCAATCGGGACGAGCAGCTCTTCCTGGTTCTTTCTATTTTTATCGGGATCATCTCCGGCCTCCTGGTGGTGTGTTTCCGCGTCGCCATCAGCTGGATCCAGGTGCTTACGCTCGGGTCATCGCCTCACCCGGGGCAGCTTCGGCTGTTTTTCGTCCCCATGGGCGTGGGCCTTTTGGTGGCTATATTGGTTCAGCTGGTTTTCCCGGGTGCACGGGGCAGTGGCATCAACCAGACCAAGGCAGCGCTCTACATCTACAACGGCTATATCTCGTTCAAAACGGTCATAGGCAAATTCATCACTTCGGGCCTCGCTATCGGGGGCGGATTCTCGCTCGGTCCTGAGGATCCTTCGCTGCAAATCGGGGCCGGCGTGGCCTCCATGGTCAGCCGCCGCCTCAATCTCTCGCGCGAGCGGCTACGCATGTTTGCGCCCATTGGCGCAGCGGCGGGCCTGGCGGCTGCATTCAACGCGCCTATCTCGGCCATTCTTTTCGTAGTCGAAGAGGTGATCGGACGGTGGAGCGCGGCCGTACTGGGCTCCATCGTGCTGGCCGCGATCTCCAGTGTCGTGGTCGCGCGCACGTTCTGGGGGGCGGAGCCGATGTTCCGCATTCCCTCGGTAACGATGAAGGGCCCGCAGGAACTTCTTGCTTACGCAGTTTTGGGGGTGGCGGGGGGCATCGCCTCGCTCATTTTCTCCAAGGCCCTCGGCTACTGCCGGCCGCGGCTTCGCCAGCTTCCCCGGTGGACCGGGTATATCCAGCCGCCCATCGCCGGTCTGATCGTGGGCGCGATCGCTTATTTTGGCGCTCCTCAGGTGATGGGACCGGGATATAACGTCATCGACCAGGCCATGCACGGCCAGTTCACTTGGAAATTTCTTCTTGTCCTGGCACTGCTCAAGATTGTGGCCACGACCATCTCCTTCACCAGCGGCACACCGGGCGGAATGTTCGCCCCCACCCTCTTTATTGGCGCGATGCTGGGCGCCTCGATTGGAACGTTCGAAAAGATATTCTTTCCCGGCTTTCCCATCTCCGTCGGTTCGTATGCGCTGGTGGGCATGGGGGTTCTGTTTGCCGCATTCTTACGCGTGCCTCTGACCTCGGTTTTCATGGTTCTCGAAGTGAGCGGTAATTACTCCATCGTTCTTCCGGTGATTCTCGCCAACACCATTGCGTACCTGGTCGCGCGCAGTCTGCAGCCGTATCCTATCTTTGAGACGTTCACCCATCAGGATGGCCTCGACCTGCCATCGATGGAAGAGCAGCGAGAAGAGAGCGTTCTGCATCTTGAGGACGCCTTGCGCCCGGTGAACGTTCCCATCTTTCCCGGGTCTGCCACCCTGCAGGAAGTCTCAGCCCAGTTGGCAGTCGCCGACGCGCCTCTATTGGTGGTCAAGCTTCGCGATGGCTCGTGGTACTCCATGGATCGAAATGAGTACACTTCGGCTGCGGCGACTCAAACCCCGGATACGCCTTTGGAACGCACCCTCAAACCGGATCGGGTACCACTCCTGTTCCCTGACATGCCGCTGGATAGCGCGATTCCTTACCTGGCCCGATGGCCGGTTCTCCCTATTCAGAATCGGGCCAGCAAGGGTACCCTCGAGGGCATCATGTCACTTGAAGATGTCTTGAGCCGTTACCAGCGGCGATAGGTGGGACGGCTTGAATGGGGCTGCGTGAAAACCAGCGATTCAAGATTGAGTCCCGAAGGGACGGCTGAAAGTAGCCCAGGACGTAAGTCCTGGGTAGGCGAGGAACAAGATCAGTCCCGAAGGGACGGCCGGGAATGTCCCAGGATGAAATCCTGGGCGCTCTTGAATCCGACGACAAGACATTTGCGTGGAGAAGGAGTGCACCCAGGATTGCATCCTGGGACATTCCCAGCCGTCCCTTCGGGACTGATCTTGTCTCTTTCGCCTACCCAGGACTTACGTCCTGGGCTACTTTCAGCCGTCCCTCCGGGACTGAGCTTGTAAATGCCGAACACTGAAGTGGGGATCGAGCCTTTTGCGGATGCAATCAATTCGCGTAGAACCGATGTGCGAGGGATCTGCAGTTTCGTTTCTCACCCAACATCCCAGGATCACCATCGCACTGCTTACGCCGGCGGTGCTTGTGGTGCATGGATACCACCCCCTGGCCGATGATGGCGCCGTTTACGTAACCGGTATCAAGAAGCTCGCGGACCCAAGCCTCTACCAAACGGATGCGGTTTTCGCCCTATCGCCCACGCATCTCTCCATCTTTGCCCACGTTCTGGCCGCGCTGCTTCGTTGGGGGCATTTTCCCCTGCCAGCCCTGCTGCTGGTCTGCCATGTGGCTTCCATCTTTCTCTTTCTTCTCGGCTCGTGGAAAGTGGCGGCACGAATTTTTCCCGATGACAGCGCGCGCTGGGGAGCGGTGTTGCTCGCTGCCTGCTGCTTCACTCTGCCGGTCGCGGGTACATCGCTTTCCATCATGGATCCCTACGTCACGGCGCGCTCCTTTTCTACTCCGCTCATGCTCTTCGCGCTGGCGGCCGCTCTCGACGAACGGTGGACGGTTTCCGCACTATGGCTCGCGTTGGCCGCGCTGCTGCATCCCTTAATGGCGTTCTATGCGGCCATCGCCCTGCTCACCCTGGTGCTCACCCGGCGCAGAATGTGGCGCGGGCTCGCTTTGCTTGCCGTGACCGGATGGGTGCTGTGCGCGGTCATTTTCGTGGCCACCCGCCATGCGGACCCCAGTGTTGCTTACAACCGCGCGGCCCTCAGCCGGTCGTATTTTTTTCTTTCCAGCTGGCGATGGTTTGAGTATCCGGGTTTGGTGATGCCGCTGCTCCTGCTGGGAATTGCCGGCATCCGAAGCCGAGCGCCGTGGCCTGCACGCGCGACGGCTATCGCCGCAACCATCTTCGGCAGTTGCGCGCTGCTGGCATCCATCTGTTTTGTGCATCGCAGCGGAAGCCTGCTGCTGGCGCGGCTGCAGCCGTTACGCGCCTTCCACTTCGTCTACATCGCCGGCGTCCTGGTGGCCGGAGGCATGTTGGCAACTCGGGCTCAGCGGCACAAACGCGTCAGCGCAGCACTCTACGTTGCGCTTCTGCTCACCATGTTTGCCGCCCAGAGGTTCACCTATCCCGCCTCCAGCCATGTGGAATGGCCGGGGCTGACGCCAGGCAATCCCTGGCAGCAGGCCTTCCTGTGGATTGGCGCCAATACCCCGCAAGATGCGATCTTTGCCCTGGATAACGACTACATTGAATGGCCCGGCGAGGATGCCCAGGGCTTTCGCGCGACCGCGGAAAGGAGCGCCGTCGCCGACTATTTCAAAGACGGCGGCATCGCCAGCAACTTTCGTCAGGCTGCCATTCCCTGGTGGCTAGGGTCGCAGGCCACGGCTCAGCTCAACAGCGCCACCGATGAAGAGCGGTTGGCACGGCTTCTGCCCCTCGGCGTCTCCTGGATAGTCTTGCCGGTACAAGCAAACACCGGGCTTTGGTGCCCATTTACTAACGCCGGCGTGCGCGTCTGCCGGCTCAGAGGAGCTTTGCTTCACCGCGTAGAAGGCGCAAAATAACAGCTGCACACCGAAGGAGCAGCAAGTCGATGTTGACGCTCTACCAGAGACTTATTTTCGGTTACCTGCTGCTGCTGTCTCTCCTGCTGGCCGTCGGCCTGCACGATTCCCTTTCGCTTCACCAGGCAGCTGCGCTTGACCACCAGCCGTCAGTCTCCGCCGCGACCGCGGCGCAAGCGCGTGCTGCGCTGGCCCGCCGGGCCACCATCATCACCACCCTCTGCACCCTGAGCGGCGTTCTGATCTCCATCGGTTTCCTCATTTACATCATTCGGCCGATCCGCCGCACCGCCGCCGCTGCTCGCCGCATCGGACAGGGCGAATTGCAACAACGCATCGAGTGGCGAACCCATGATGACCTGGGCACGATTGCTACCGAGCTCAACCGCATGGCGGTGCGGCTGCGCGACCTCCGCGACACCGAATATGGCCGCAAACAGATGGACCAGCAGCTTTCCGATGCCGTGGTGCAGTCCATTTTCGAGCCGGTGATCGTCACCGACGCGAAAGGACATGTCCTCAAGGTCAACCAGGCGGCCAGCGAAGTGCTGGGCGAGGCGGCCGCCGATCGCATGGCTCTGACCAACACTCCCGGCGGGGAGAGGATTCTGCGCGCGGTGCGGGATGCGGTCTCCATGCGCCAGTCCATTGATACTGAGGACAAAGCGGCCATACTGCCCATGAAGCTGGGCGAGGGACAGCGCAGTTACCGCCTGCGCACCACTCCCATGCGCGATGCCGAGGGCAAGCTGCTGGGAGCCGTCAGCGTGCTTGAGGACATCACCGAGATGCAGGATATCGATCGCTTCAAGACCCGCTTTCTCAGCGTGGCGTCGAAAAAGCTCCGCCAGCCTCTGGAGCAGCTTCGGCTCAGCCTGTACACGCTCACCTCGGGTTTCGCCGGAGAGCTGCGTCCCTTGCAGGCAGATGTGATTCATGGAGCGGAAGAGGAAGCAGAACGTCTCAACGATCTCATGTCCGATCTGATCGAGGTCTCCGAACTCGATACCGGGCGGCGTGAGATCCGCATGGATCGATTCCGCCCCATCGATATTCTGCGCGACGCGTGCTCCCGGGTACGCGACGAAGTCCGGGCCAAGAACATCGATGTCGAGATCCAGGCATTTGCCGATCTCTCCTATGTGAATGGAGATCGCCGCGCCCTGCGCAGCATCATGGACAACCTGATGAGCAATGCGGTGCGCTACACGCCGCAGAATGGAACCATCCTGCTCGAGGCCAAGGAACAGAAAGACAGGGTGCAATTCTCGGTGCGCGACTCGGGCCGCGGCATCGAAGCCGAGCGGCTGGCCAACATCTTCGGCCGCTTCAATGCCGCGCATGACCAGGGGACAGGCCTGGGCCTCGCCCTGGTGCACCGCCTGATCGAATTGCTCGGTGGCCAGATCTCCGTCGAGAGCCGGCTCGGCCACGGAGCCACCTTCACCTTCACTCTCCCCGTAGCCACTGCCGTTGCCACCCGGCATCCCATCGAAATCGGTTAATTTCGCAAGAGATAATGACAGACTTTTCGACCGACATCACACCCGCTGCGCCTGAGCAGGCCAAGTTGCGCGTCTACATCGGGGCCGCTCCCGGAGTGGGCAAGACTTACCAGATGCTCGAAGATGCCCACCTGATGAAGAAGCAGGGCATTGACGTTATCGTTGGGCTGATCGAATCCCATGGGCGAAAGGATACCCAGGATCAGGTAAAAGATCTCGAGCTCATTCCCCGGCGCGAAATCCCTTACCGCTCCGTTGTTTTGGAGGAAATGGATCTCGATGCCATTCTCGCCCGCCATCCCGATACCTGCCTGGTAGATGAACTGGCCCACACCAACGTGCCGGGATCGAGAAACCGCAAGCGTTATGAAGATGTACTGGAACTGTTGGATGCGGGCATCAACGTGTGGACCGCGGTCAATGTGCAGCACCTGGAAACCCTGAACGACTCCGTTTCCCGCTCCGCCGATGTCCAGATCAGGGAAACCATTCCGGATAGTTTCCTGAAGCGGGCCGATGAAGTAGTGAATGTGGACATCACCGTGGAGGAACTGCGTTCACGCCTCAAGCAAGGCAAAATCTACGCCCGGGAAAAAATCGAGCAGTCACTGGCCAACTTTTTCCGCAAGGGCAACCTCAGTATGTTGCGCGAGCTAGCGCTGCGCACCACTGCCGCAGAGGTCGGCTCCCAGGCGGCGCAGTATCGCCGCAGCGAGGGCCTGGAACAAGCTCCTATACCGGAGAAGGTGATGGTCTGTCTCTCCCCGCGGCCAGGGGCGGAACGCCTGTTGCGGGTGGGAGCACGCATCGCCGGCCGCCTGGCCACCAACTGGTACGCGGTGCGCGTGGAATCGCCGGATGAAGATGCGCGCCACGGAAATGCGGAAGAGTATCAGCGCATGGAAGAGTACCAGCGCCTGGCCCGCGAACTGGGCGCCCAGGTGATCGTGCTAAAGGACAAGAACGTCGCTGACGCGCTGATCGAGTTCGCGCAACAGGAAGGCATCTCGCACGTGGTCTTCGGGCAATCGGCACGGTCGCGGCTCGACATTCTGCTACGGGGCTCGGTGATCAACCGCTTTCTCGCGGAAATTCGTGACGCCACGGTGCAAGTGGTTCCAATTAGCAAGGGCAAACGCTAGCTCTCGCTAGCGTCCCGCGCATTGGGGAGCGTTGTTGCGATATAGAGGATTGCGCGGATAGTCAACCGCCAGCTCATGCAGCAAACTACACCCTTGGGCATCGTCTTTATCACGCAGCGCGGCTACGGCCAGCAGCAGCTTGGCGAAAGGTTTCAAGAGGTTCCCATGGGCGGCGGTTTGCTGGAGCTCGCGAATGCCCTGGTCCTTGTCCGGCTTGATGCCGCCCATGCGCAACATCCAGCGCACGGGCGCCGGTTTGATGCCGGTCATGTAATTTTCGACGCCGACAGCCAATAGAGCGTCGTAAGCGTCGGGCTTTTGCTGCAGTAGCTGTTGCGCAAGAATGCGCCCTTGCTTCATATAGCTCAGTGCGGCCAGATCTTCCTTATCGATCAAGGCTACATAATCGGATCGCAGCCCCATGGCCAGGACCTTGGCAAACAGCGCGTTGGTGTCATCGGCGTGCAGCTTGAGTGCCGCGTCCGCGAGCTGATCACCGCGATCCACCGCGGCATAGAACTGCTCGCGCACCTTGGGGTCTGGACGAAGCTTGGCCCGCGCTTCGAAATTTTTATCGTCGGTGAAGAGCTGGCTTTCGAGGATGCCGAGCCGTGCGAACTCCCCAAACAGCAAGCCGGCCGCTTGCGAGACCGGCCCCATTGGGTCTGCAGGGTGCGTTCCCTCCCAGGTGGAGAAATCCTGATGGGCTTTTTGAAAATCCAGATTGTACATACTCTGGAAGCCCTGTTCGATCTCGGTCTGGGCCAGGGCATCCGCCGTGTGCGCGGGCCAGGGCGTCAGCATCAGCAACACCGCCGCGAACCAGTTCCGCGTGGACATCAGCCTTCGGTGGTTAAGTTTCTGGCGAGCTGCCTTCATAAACCCCATGAACCCAAGCATAAGATGCGTCTTTCTATCTCACCTTAACGAGTTAAATGGGATGAGTTGTCGTGCATTGGTTAGGCAATTGTCATCACCTTGTCGCGCAGACCAGCCGCATCGGCCTGGGGCAGCTATGCAGATTTGCCCAAACGCGCCGGTCGCCGTTGGGCGGAATGATGAGAGCCGCCGGGGCAGGTAAAGCTAGCGCTCGCTCCAGCGCACTCCAGGGTGCTCTTCCACAGCCGGCGCAACCAGGCTGCGCAACCAACCGGCCAGATGCATATAGTCTTCCGCAACCGCCGAACCGGCCGCGTAATCGATTACCGTCGTGCCTTCGGCGAGCGCCTCGCTTACCGCGGAGCTGCGGCGCAGCACCAAGGGCAGAAGGCGATCGCCCAGTTGCTGTTGCAACGTCTCACGCACGTCCAGATGCAGCGGAGACGAGGCGTCGAACTGGTTTAGAAGGTAAAAGACACTTCCCGTTTCTCGATTGGGCTGATTGGCCGGGTTGAACAAAAACGCCTCCAGCGAGCGCACGGTTGCCACCGAGCTTATGTCCGGAAGTATGGGTATGAGGATCGTCGGGCGCAGCAGCAGCAGGCGCCTCGTCACCTGCCGGCTGGCCGTGCCTATGTCGACCAGGATGCGGCTCGCGCCCCGCCCGTCGCGTCCCAGCTCGCCCAATAGCGGGTCATGCTCGTCGGCTCCGTCCCCGGGATAGCGCTCCGGCTCCAAGGTCAGGACCTGTACCGGCGCGTCGTTCTCGCCTCCGGGAGGAGAAAAGGTCCGGACAACGCCGGGCTTAAACTCGCGCGAACCGAAATAAAGCGGCAACGGCCCGTAGATGGCTGTATCGGCCAGCAGGACGTGTTCCCCGAAGGCTGCCAGAGCGCGCCCCAGCGTGGCTACCAGGCAGGTTTTGCCGACTCCGCCGGCAAGGGAAAAAACGGCAACCATGGGTGGCCGGTCTTCAAGGCCCGGTGTGGACACCACCTCGGGCGGAGCGAAGATAGAGCGCAACGCATACCAGCGCGTGGCCACGCCGTCCATGGGCTGCGGCACGCGCGCCCGGGCGGGGTCCTGGGTTGGGTCGTCGGAGCGGTCGTCGGAGCGGTCTGGGGGCACGAGCTGGAGCGCCTCCTCCCTGGGCTGGTGAGACGGGTGCTGGGAAATTACCGTGGGCTCCGTAGCGCTGCCGGGTTCCGCTGATTCGCGCGCGATCCGATGGCGGAAGTGCCCTAGCACTTCCTTGCGCGATGCAGAAAAGTCCCAATATGTGCTGCCCGGCGTGCGGGCGCGAGCGTAGAGCGCCGCGATATCCTCCGGCGGTGCGCTCTGCTCCGGGTCAGATGGTGTCTCTGTCATGCCACTCCCTCAATTCTCCCAAATCACATGATGCATGGACCGGTCCCCCCGGATTTCCTGTCGAGGTTGGTGGCGTTGGCGAACATCATGCGCCCTTCTTCACGGAAAGGCGCACAAGCGGATCTGTCCAATGCACCGTGGCAGGAAGCCCGGGTCCTTCGGCGAACGGGGGAGTCTTTATTGTCGTCTTTCGACATATTCCTGGGGGAGCTTTAGTTCCTTAACATACTCCGGATTTACTGTTGAGATGCGGCGCGCCTTCAAAATTCATTGTGATACTTTGGAGCTTAAGTAGAAATGAGCTCGTAGCTCAGTCGGTAGAGCAACGCACTTTTAATGCGTGGGTCGTGGGTTCGATTCCCACCGAGCTCACCACGCTTCGGAGCTACTTAGCAGCCGGTTGGCGCGCATTCACCGCCCCTTTCCGGTGAATGCCCATGGCCACCAAACCGCTTTGCGCCCCGCCGCTCAACTCCTTGCAGGTCACTGCTCTGCAGGATCGCTGCACTGCGGAGTGGCATCGCGAGGCTCCGGTTGTGACCCCTTCTCTAACCGGCTTCGAGCGCACGGTGGCCGAGCAGCACCTGGCCAACTTCGAACTTTGGCACGCGGAGGATAGGGCCCGCGCGCCTGAAGCCAGCGATCACGACTTGGCCGGCATCAAGCGCTTCATCGACCACGCTAACCAGCGCCGCAACGATCTCGCCGAACAGTGCGATGTGTTTCTGCTGAATTTTCTCAGCCCGCAAAACCTGCCCGCTCCAGCCGCCGAACTGCATTCCGAGTCTCCCGGCCTGATTCTCGACCGGCTGTCGATTCTCTCGCTCAAGCTGTTTCATACCCGGGAAGAGATTGACCGCCCCCTGGCGCCTCCAGGCCACGGGGAACGGAATTTGCTGCGTTTGCGCGTCCTGGTTGAGCAACGGGACGATCTAGCTGGCGCTCTCGATCGGCTGTGGCAGCAGGTGCTTGACGGGCAGCGCAGATTCAAGCTCTACCGCCAACTAAAGATGTATAACGACCCGGCGCTCAACCCGGCAGTTTATTCCCAGCGATCTAAGCCGTAAGTCCTGCGTCACGCCCTACGGCTTGCCCCGCGGCTTGCCGGGGCAGGCGGCGCGGGGGAAGCCAGCGCCATCACGCCCTTATTTAGCTTCCGTGCTACAGTCTTGCCAAGGATGCCGGTCTACCTGCCGGGTTGACGTACGCCGCTTGTGTGCGTATAAAAACGAATCTAATAGCCGATTGCGGCTCCGTCTCCATATTTCGAGCAATGTCTCGATCGATGTCGACTCCTGTTTATAGCGGGAGAAAGAAGAGTGGATTATGCAAAGCACAGGTCAGGGAATCCCCTCTCGGCGCAATCCTCGCACCATAGAGGGCAAGGCGCGCCCGATGCCGAATGCTGGACACCAGAAGGCCCTGAATGAGTACCAGGCCGCGCTGCAATGGATGCACGAAGGCAAGTATGAGAAAGCCCGGCTGGTCTTTGAGAAGCTCAGCCAGGATGGCCCAGTGGAAATTCTGGAGCGGGTACGGGTCTATCTCTCCGCCTGTCAACGGCATGCGCAACAAAGTGGCCTCTCCTTCGACAACACCGAGGAGCAGTATGACTACGCCATTTCGCTGCTGAATACCGGATTCTATGAAGAGGCTCGTGAACAGTTCCAAAGAATTCTGAAGACCAACCCGACTGCCGACTATGCTTACTACGGACTCGCCATTCTGGAAAGCATGACCGGACTGGCTGAGCCCTGCCTCGAACACCTGGCCAAGGCGATCGAGCTGAGCCCCAGGAACCGCATCCAGGCTCGCAGCGATTCCGATTTTCAGGATATGGCCGATGATCCTCGTTTCACCGAACTACTCTACCCCGAAGTTCCGTAGGCGAAAGCACCGGGTTCTGCCCTTGGGGTCCCGGATCTCCTGTACGCTGCGCTGGACACGACCGCGTGTGCGGCTTTCATTACGGAAAGCCGCATGAAGTGCGCCGAAGCCACAAGCTGGACAGGAAATCCGGAGTGGTCGCGTCCATGCTTACGCTTTCATGGAATCGCCGGAATTCGCTTCCTGGCGTAGGGTAGCTTGGTGACCGCATCATGGTGAAATCCCTGTCCCCGGCGTTGGCCAAGCCCAGCCGAGCGAAAGCCGTTCCCGCTCGACGGAGCACTGACCATTCCAGCATTCGTGCCGTGGCCATCGGCGGAGGCACGGGCCTTTCCACCCTGTTGCGCGGGCTCCGGCGCTATGTCGCATCGCCTCACCCGCCTTCCGACGAGTCCCAGGTTGCGCCATGCCTCATCTCCGATCTGGCTGCCGTGGTCACTGTGACCGATGATGGAGGGTCGAGCGGCCGACTGCGCCGCGGCCTCAACATGCTGCCACCGGGCGATCTGCGCAATTGCATGGTGGCTCTTTCCGAAGATGAGCATCTGATCTCCCGGCTCTTCCGCCATCGTTTCACCGCCGGCGAAGGCCTGGAAGGCCACAGCTTTGGCAATCTCTTTGTGGCCGCGCTGCTGGAAATCACCGGGGATTTCGCCCAGGCCATCAAACTCTCCTCGCAGGTGCTCGCCACCCGCGGCCACATCTACCCTGTAACCAACGCCAACGTCTCCCTCGCCGCCCACATGGACGACGGTTCGGTGGTTCACGGGGAAACTAACATCACTGCCAGCCGGCAACGCATCGTTGAACTGACGCTGGAGCCGGCGGACGCCGAACCGCTGCCCGAGACCCTGGAGGCGATCAAACGCGCCGACCTTATCACGGTTGGTCCCGGTTCGCTGTTTACCAGCATCATTACCAACCTTCTGGTCAAAGGCGTTTCCGAGGCCCTGAACTCTTCGCGGGCTGTCCGGGTATACATCTGCAACTTGATGACCCAGGCCAATGAAAGCCTGAACCTCACCGCGTCGCAGCATATCGAGCGCATTTTTGAGCATGCGCACCACGCCATCTTCGATTACGCCCTGGTGAATACCGCCCCGGTCTCAAAGACTCTGCTCGATCGCTACGCTGGAGAAGGGGCGTCGCCGATCGTCGCCGACGTGAAGGCCATCGAAGCGCTCGGCGTACGCTGTATCGCCGGCGACTTTGCCGCCGAAGGTGATATGGTCCGCCACGCCGCAGACCGCGTGGCCGATACCGTTGTGCAGCTGGGCATCACTGGGCGCCGATAGCGAGTACCCTCGTTTCCTCACAACTGACGGGCGCGAAGAAAAGCGATGTCGCCTCTTGGATTACAAGGCCAGCGGTTGAATTTCCTTGACGGTTCGCTTCAGTTGGCCGCAGGCGGCGTAGATGTCTCTGCCCCGCGGCCGGCGAAGAAAGGCGGGAACGCCGCGCGCAATGAGTCTTTGCTGAAAGGCCGCGACTTGATGCGGCTCCGGCATCGTATAGCCAATCCCAGGACCGGGATTCCAGGCGATCAGGTTCACCTTCACCGGCATGGGCGCACTGCGCGCCAGCGCGACCAACTCATCTGCCTGCTCTAAGCCATCGTTCACACCGCCCAGCAGCACGTACTCGAAGGTGACCCGTTCCCGCGGCCTCAGCGGCAATTGACCAGCCGCCTGGATGACTTCATCGATCTTCCACTTGCGGGTGATGGGCATGATCGCTTCGCGAATTCCATCGTTGGGGGCGTTCAGGCTGATCGCCAGCCTGGGCCGCACTGCCTCCCCAGCCAGACGCAGAATGCCGGGCACAATGCCAGAGGTGGAAACCGTCATCCTGGATTCAGCCAGCCCCGCTTCGTTCACCAGCAGACGCACCGCCGCCATGAACTCGTCATAATTCAGGAAGGGTTCGCCCATGCCCATGAAGACCAGGTTGATGCGGTCGCGCCCCAGTTGCACAGCCTGGCGTTCGAGCACCGCAATCACCTGGCCGGCAATCTCTCCGGCCGATAGGTTTCTCTGCAATCCCAGCTTCGCTGTGAGGCAGAACTGGCAGTTGACCGCGCATCCGATCTGACTGGAGACGCAGATGGTGGCTCGCCGGGCGCCGGTGCTGGCCGCTTCGTAGCCACTGCCATCTCCCTGCTCGCCCCCGTCGCCGCCGGGCATCCAAACCGTCTCCACCGTCTGGCCGTCCAGGCCGGCAACCAGGTAGCGCTCGGTGCCGTCGACGGAGCGAAAGGTCTCGACAATCCTGGGCCCGGCAATGATCCATCCCTGGTCCGCCATGGTTTTGCGCAGCTCGCGAGGCAGGGTATGCACTTGGTCGAGCCCGGCAGTCCGCTGCTGAAACATTGCCTCCAGCAGCTGGCCGGCCCGGTACGCAGGCTGCCGAAACTGCAGCATAAGATCGGTAAGTTGTTGACGGGAAAGGCCGAACAGGTTGCTCACGGCGGGTTTGGCCTCGCCGTCTAACGGGTGGACGAGATTTTCCCTACCGGGCATCTTCAGGCAGCATACCACTCCCTGTTTGGTGGATCTGCCATTAGCATATGCACTAACAAGGGTGCATAAGAGATTAACTTTTGGCCCCAAATGCTTGCCCCAATTGCAATGCATTTTGGTAATCGCGCGCAGGAAATCCGCTTTACCCCAGGGAAAGCCGCTACACTGGAATGGTGACTGAACGCAGCATTCGACGCACGATCCTACCTTCGGGCCTGACTATCCTGACCGAGCGCATGGAACATATCCGGTCAGTCGCCATGGGCGTGTGGATCAGGGCCGGCTCCCGGCATGAGCTGCCGGAAGTGAACGGCATCTCTCATTTCGTCGAACACATGGTTTTCAAGGGAACGCAATCACGTTCCGCCAAGCGCATTGCACGCGAGGTCGATGCGATCGGCGGCAACCTGGACGCATTCACCGGCAAAGAGACCATCTGCTTCAACCTCAAGGTTCTCGATCAGCATGTCCCCACGGCACTCGATGTTCTCTCCGACCTGGTGTTGAACCCGGTCTTCAACAATGAAGACATCATGCGTGAGCGCGGCGTGATTCTCGAAGAGATCAAGATGGACGAGGACAATCCCGACTATCTGGTGCACGAGATTTTCACGCAGAATTTCTGGAAGGACCATCCCTTAGGGAAACCTATCCTGGGAACGAAGGAGACAGTGCGCCGTTTCGAGCAGGATATTTTGTTCGACTACTATGGACAGCGCTTCTCCGGCAACAACATGGTGTTCTCCGCCGCGGGCAACCTGGAGCACGACGCCTTTGTCGACCTCGTAACCAGCCGCTTCGACCACATTGCGCCCGCCAAAGGCAATCTTGCGGAGACGGAACCCCGCACTGTTTCGAAGATCGTTTTGCGCAACAAGAAAGCCTTGGAGCAAGTGCAGCTTTGTTTGGGCGTGCCTTCTCCGCCCATCGCGCACGATCTGCGTTACGTGACCCTGCTGCTCAATACTGTGCTGGGCGGCGGCATGAGTTCGCGGCTCTTCCAGACCGTGCGCGAAGAACATGGCCTCGCTTACTCCATATTCAGCGACCTGAACCCTTATCGCGACACCGGCTCGCTGTGCGTCTATGCGGGTACATCGTCCGCCCACTGCCTGCAGGTGATCGAGTTGATCATGTGCGAGTTCCGGCGCCTCAAGTGCGAAGCGCTCCCGGAAGATGAGCTGCAACGCGCCAAGGATCAGCTCAAAGGCAACATCATTCTCGGCCTGGAGAGTTCCATGTCACGCATGTCGAACCTGGCCCGGCAGGAGATGTACTTCGAGCACTTCTTTGGCGTGGATGAAATCATGGAGAAGGTCGATACCGTCACCAGCGAAGAGGTCATGGCCATGGCCAACTCCCTCTTCGACCCGGACAAGGTTGCTGTAACGCTGCTAGGCCGGCTCGACGGGCTCAAGATCAGCCGTGCCCAGCTTGCCTGCTAGGTTCGTAGGCTCCGAAGCCCGGTGAGCGCTTTTGTTGCCGGCTGCGTCCATATCATTTGTAAAATGGGACCGTCATGACTCAGACCAGCAATACCAGGATCCTCCGCACCAACCGCCAGCACGGCTTCACTCTGATGGAACTGCTCATAGTCATGTCCATCATGATCATTCTGATGTTGATCGCTATCCCGAACTTCATCAGCATGAAGGCCCAGGCGGACGAAACCTCGGCCATCCAGTCGCTACGCGCCATCTACCAGGCGCAGATCCAGTACCAGACGAACTTTCCCACCAACGGCTTCGCCTGTGCGCTGCCCGCGCTTGGCGGCAACGCCAGCTCCGGTCCACCCAGCGCGACGGCAGCACAAGTCCTGCAGGGAGATCTCGCCACGGGACAGAAGTCGGGTTACACCTTCAACATCGTCAACTGCACCAAGGTCACGGTCAACAACCAGGACATGTATACCTCCTATGAGGCGACCGCGGTGCCGCAGTCGGTTGGAAAGTCGGGCCATCGCGGCTTTTGCATCGACCAGGCAGGGGAAATCAAGTCCGACCCTGCCGGTGGCACGAATTGCACGCAACCGATTCAATAAGGGCTAGCCGCGTCTTCGTCCTGCTGGGGGTCTTTCTGCTCCCTGGCATTGCTTCGTTCGCCCAGCCCCCACTCACCGCTCAGCAGGTAGCACAGCGCGTCGACAAGTACTACAACGGCCTTCATTCGCTCCGCACCAGCTTCACTGAGAGCTTTCAAGGCATGGGCATCGATCGCGAGGAGAGCGGCATCCTGCTGCTGCGTAAGCCGGGAAAGATGCACTGGAGTTATACCAATCCGACGGGCAAAGTTTTTCTTCTCGACGGCAAATATGCCTGGTTTTATTCGCCCGGAAATGCCCAGGTATGGCGCGTATCCGCCTCACAACTCGACGATCTTCGTTCGCCGCTTCGCTTTCTGCTGGGACACACGCAATTGCAGAAGGAACTCGACGGATTGACGCTCTCTAATACCGAGGCGGGCCTGGAGCTTTCAGGAGTGCCTAAGGGTATGCAAAATCGAGTGGAGAAGATTGTGCTTGGCGTGAGCGCCGATGGGATTATCCACTCCATGGTCATCAACGAAACCGATGGAGCGAGAACGGCATTCACCTTTAATGAAAGCCAGGCGAATGCACCGGCCCCGGAAACGGAATTCGTTTTCCATCCGCCGCCGGGGGTTCCGGTTGTGGATGGTTTGCCCCCGGTGTAGGAAAAATGTTGCGGGGCTTCGCAGGTTGCGGAGAAAACTCTGTTTGTTGACCAACTCACCCCACAGGAACAGGACTGGCTCCGTGTTTGGGCTTTGTATCAAGGCACGACTAACGTCGTGCCCTGATACAAAGCCCAAACACGGAGCACCGTCCAAACCCTATGAAGTTGATTATTTCGACAATATGCTTGTTGACGGCCTTGGTCGCTGGTGCGCAAAGCAGCGAGTCATAGCGGTCCGTGGGAGTTGGAGGATAGCGGGTCCACCGCCGGGTTGCGGGGAATTCACTCCGTGAGCGGTGGCGTGGTTTGGGCCAGCGGCACCGGCGGCACGATACTTGCGTAGCGAGGACACTGGCTACCTCTGGCAGCAGTGCGCCACGCCACCCGATGCAAGCAAGCTGGACTTCCGCGCCATCTGGGCATGGGACGCGCGAAGTGCTTTGGTTTTATCGAGTGGACCCGGCGAACAGTCTCGCCTCTATGAGACTACGGATGGCTGTAGCAGCTGGAAGCTGCTCTTGACCAACCATGATGCAGCCGGCTTCTGGGATGGGCTCCTCTTCCTCGATCGGCAACAAGGCATCCTTTACGGTGATCCGGTGCCAGCCCCCGGACGTACTGATCATGTGCGGTTTGGTTTGCTGGTGACCCACGACGGAGGGAAAACGTGGAGCCCGGCCGCCGATCTGAAGCCGCTTCCCGGAGAGTCTGCTTTCGCGGCCAGCAATAGCGCAATGGCTGCGAGCCGGAGGCTGGGTCTGGTTGGGAACCAGCAAGGCGAGGGTGCTGCGGACCAAGGGTCTGGTCACATGGCAGAGCGCGCCGACGCCGCTGGCAAGCGGAAACGACTCCTCCGGCGTCTTTTCCTTAGCATTTCGCGACCCGATGCACGGAATTGCTGTCGGTGGGGACTTTCGCAAGTCTAACGAAGCAGCCGGCAATGCGGCCTTCACCTCCGATGGCGGAGCGCACTGGAGCGCAGCCGGCAACCCGCCCCATGGCTATCGTTCGGCGGTCGCCTGGTATGCACCGGAGCAGGCCTGGGTAACGGTCGGAAGCAATGGCTCCGATATCTCTTATGACGATGGCAAGACATGGCAATGGCTCGATAGTGGTAATTGGAACGCTCTCAGCCTACCCTGGGTCGTCGGTCCCAACGGTCAAATTGGCAAGCTGGGAACGCTTCCGGCCAAGCCGGCCGCAGGGGTCGGCGTATCCCGGTAAACTGGTAGGGGGCCCATGGCAGAGTACGTAATCAAGCTGGCGGATGAGCGGGGACGCATTCAGGAGCAGGTACAGATCGCCGGCTCCGCGGAAGAACTGCGCAGCCGTTTCTCCCAGGCCGGTTACTACGTCTACTCGGTGCGGCCGCGCGGCATGCGCGGGGTAGGGGGTAGCCGCAAGAAGGCCAACCTGGAAGCCTTCATCATCTTCAACCAGCAGTTCCTCACCCTGATCCGGGCCGGCCTGCCCATTGTTGGCTCACTCGATATGCTGGTCAAAGGCCAGAAGAACCCGACCTTCCGCGCACAATTGGAAAATGTGGCCGCCCGCGTGCGAACCGGGGAATCACTCTCCGGCGCCTTCGAAGCCCAGGGCGGCTTTCCCCTGATCTACACCACCACCCTGCTGGCGGGAGAACGAAGCGGGCAGCTGGAAGATGTTCTGTCACGCTATCTTTCCTTTCAGCGGATTTCGCTCTCCTTCCGCAAGAAGCTGATAGCCTCTCTGCTCTACCCCTGCCTGCTAATCACAATGGTGATCGCGTTATTCGTCTTCCTGATCAGTTTCGTAGTGCCGCGCTTCGCCTTGCTTTACGACCAGTTGGGCACCAACCTGCCGGCGGTGACTCGCATGCTGCTGACGGTGGGCAATAATTTTCAACACTATATTTTATGGCTTCTGGCCGGCATCGCCATCATCGTCTACGTGCTCTTTCGTTATAGCCAGACCACGGGCGGCGCGGCCCGCATCGATCGCATGCGCATCGGTATGCCGGTCTTCGGCAATATCTGGCGCAAGTACCAGGTCGCGCTCTTTGTGCGCACGCTTTCGAGCCTCCTGGTGGGCGGACTGCCGCCCGTGCCCTCGCTCGAAACCGCGGCGAAATCTATCTCGAGCAACACCATTGCCAAGGCCGTGATGGCTTCGGTGGGCAGCGTGCGCGAGGGAAAAAGCCTGGCTCAGAGCCTGGTAAAAACTGCCGTCTTTCCTGACCTTGCGGTGGAAATGATCGACGTCGGCGAATCCACCGGAGCGTTGCCGCAAATGCTCAATTCGGTGGCCGAGTTTTTCGAAGAAGACGTACAGACGGCGCTGACCGCCGCGTTGGCTCTCATTGAGCCCGCGATCCTGATCGTGATGGGCTCGGTGGTCGTAGTCATCCTGATCGCACTTTATCTACCTATCTTCTCTCTGGGGCAAGCGAGCTCCATGGGGGGCCACTGAGGAGGTTCAGTTCCCGCCTCCGCTTTGTCCATTTTGGCGTAAGGAGTTTTTGAATGGCCGACAGCACAGCACTTCTCACCACCATCGTTTCAGAATCCGACGAGAGCTCGCGTGCCCAGGCGTTGGCCCATCGCTATCGCTGTGAGTTCGTCGACCTGAAGAACTTCCGCATCCAGCACGACCTCTTCCGCAGCGTGCCCGTCGACATGATGTTTCGCTATAACTTCGTGCCCCTGGAGCAGATGGAAGACCGGCTGGTGATCGCCGTCAGCGATCCCAGCCGGCTAATGATCCTGGACGAGATCAGCGGCCTGCTGGGCCAACGAATCACTACCCGGGTCGCCACCCTCTCCCAGATCACCGACCTGCTCAAAAAGACGGAGCAGTCGCAGCGCGTGCTCGATGAGGCGTCTGAGGGGCTCACGTTCGACGTGATCTCAGCCGAAGACAATCCCGATGAGAACATTTCGATCGAGAAGCTCACCTCCGAGGAGGACATCAGCCCCATCATCCGGCTGGTGGATACCACCATCTTCACCGCGCTCGAGCGCCGCGCCTCTGACATTCACCTCGAAACCTACGATGACTCGCTGGTGGTGAAGTACCGCATCGACGGCGTACTGCAGGCCGCCATGGCGCCGATCGCGCGCGAGCATCACTCCACCATTCTTTCCCGCATCAAGGTCATGAGCGAACTGGACATCGCCGAGCGCCGCGTCCCCCAGGACGGCCGCTTCCGGGTGCGCTACAAAGGGCGCCTGATCGACTTCCGAGTGTCCATCATGCCCACCGTGCACGGGGAAAACGCCGTGCTTCGCGTGCTCGATAAAGAGTCGATGAGCGAGAAGTTCCGCAAGCTCACCCTCGACGTAGTCGGTTTTGGAGAGGACGATCTGCGCCGCTTCCGGCGCTACATCCGCGAGCCTTACGGCATGGTGCTGGTCACCGGACCCACCGGTTCAGGCAAGACCACGACCCTCTACGCAGCGCTCAACGAAATCAAGAGCGACGAGGACAAGATCATCACCATCGAAGACCCGGTGGAATACCAGATTCGCGGCATCACGCAGATCCCGGTGAACGAGAAAAAGGGACTCACCTTCGCCCGCGGGCTGCGCTCCATCCTGCGCCATGATCCGGACAAGATCCTGGTGGGCGAAATCCGCGACCAGGAGACGGCGCAGATCGCCATCAACTCCGCGCTGACGGGCCACCTGGTGTTCACCACGGTCCACGCCAACAACGTGGTCGACGTGCTCGGCCGTTTTCTCAATATGGGGGTAGAGGCATACAACTTTGTCTCCGCGCTCAATTGCATCCTCGCCCAGCGGCTGGTGCGCACCATCTGCGAACACTGCACGCGCCCGGTACGCTACGACGATGAATTCCTGCGCAACAGCGGACTGGATCCCGAGTTGTGGCGCAGCTTCGACTTTCATGAAGGCGCCGGCTGCATTGAATGTGGAGGCACCGGCTATCGCGGCCGAACTGCTATCCACGAGCTGCTGGAGCTGACCGATCCCATTCGAGAGATTATTTTGGAGAAGAAGCCCTCCTCGGAGGTGCGCAAGCTGGCCCAGGCGCAAGGTATGCAATTTCTGCGCGAATCGGCCGTGGATCGCGCCAGCCGCGGCTTGACGACACTCAAGGAAATCAACAAGGTCACCTTCATCGAGGCCTTCCGCTAGACATGCTTTCAAAGATCG
The DNA here is from genome assembly GCA_963711525.1 of uncultured Acidobacteriaceae bacterium. Lineage (GTDB taxonomy): Bacteria > Acidobacteriota > Terriglobia > Terriglobales > Acidobacteriaceae > PALSA-350. Next base: position 341,988 of record CAVQEO010000018.1, read on the forward strand.
CCAACCGTATCTTCCCCTCCGAAGCGAACGCGCTGCGTCCCCGCCTGGCCTGTGAAATTACCAGCGCCGGCGTGGTTGCCGGCCGGCCAGGAGATGGGGAACAGGAAATTGTGTCTTCCTTCGCTCCCTTGCGCCCCGGTGTGCTTGCGGCCGGCCTGAAACCGCCCAACTTCACCGATCGCGCCGCCGTGGCCGGCGCACTGCGCCAGGCGCTTGACGAAATCAGCCTCAAAGACACCCAGATCACCATCGTCATCCCCGACGCGGCCGTCCGCGTTCTGCTGCTGGATTTCGACCTGTTGCCCGCGAAGGCGGCCGAGGCTCTGCCGATTATTCGTTTTCGTTTGCGCAAGCTGGTTCCGTTTGAGGTAGAAGACGCCGCCGTCAGCTACCAGATCATGCCCGGCAAGCCGGGGCTGGTGCGGGTGATCGTCGCCGTTTCCCCGGCCGCTATTTTGGCGGAGTATGAAAGCGCCGTGCGCGAAGCGGGTTACGAGCCGGGAGCGGTCTTACCCAGCACCCTGGCTGCATTGGCCGCGGTCAGCACGGAAGAACCCTCGCTGGTGATCAACCGCAACGGCAGCTCGGTCACTACCGCCATTACGCGCCGGAATGAACTGCTGCTTCACCGGACGCTCGAACTCACGGAAAAGGAATTGCTGCCCGAACAGAACTTTCTCCATGCCGCCGACGAGCTGCAGCAATCGGTAAGTGTTGCGGTGGCTTATTTTGAAGATACGCTCGAATCGCCACCGCGGCAGTTGCTATCCTGCGGTCTCGGCGGCCCGGAGGAGCTTATCCGCCTGCTGGGTGACGAGAGTATCCCGGTGCGCGACGTCGTTCCTACACCCTACAGGAACAAGGCCATGCCTGGCGGTATCCTGGCCGGGGTGGTGGGGGCGCTCGCCAACTGATGCGCGTCCAACTCAATCTCGCCTCGCGTCCGTTTGTCGAGCTTGGCCCGCTCTACCTGCGGCTGCGGATCCTGATCATCCTGCTGGCGGTGATCGCGGCGCCGCTCTGGATATTGCTGGCTACAGAGAAGCACAAGGCATCCGAAGCCCAGGCCCGGCTGAGCGCGGTAGAGCAGAAGACGCAGGCGATCGAAGCTCAGCGGCAGGCCTTTCAAGCGCAGATGCGGGAGCCGAAAAATGCCGCGGTATTGTCTCAGTCGCAGTTCCTTAACCAGATGTTCGCGAGCAAAGCCTTCTCCTGGACCGCGGTCATGATGGATCTGGAAAACGTGCTGCCCAGCGGTGTGCAGGTGATGAACATCGACCCGGTTGTCTCCCGCGACGGGAAAGTGACCATCCGTCTGCGCGTCAGCGGCCCCCATGATCGTGCCGTCGACCTGGTGCGCAACCTGGAACATTCCCACCGTTTTCTCGCCCCCCGCCTGGCCCGGGAGACGGCGGAGAGCAACCAGAATGGGCGGCCGGTCGTGCAGGTGAGCGCCACGTCCACTGTGAACTTTGATCTGCTGGCGGAATATAATCCGTTGCCCGAGACCGCCGAAAAGCCGGCTGCGGCGGACGGGAAAAATGGCGGCAAGCGGTCGAAAATCGCCCCCGGCACTGCCCGGAGAACACCCCGCAGGGGCAGGAGAGCTGCCCCGAGCGCTGCCGGGCAAGCCCCGCCACGGCCTGCCAAGGTGGGTACGCCATGAAAAGATTCAGCAACCTGCTCAGCTTACTCAACCTGCATATCGCCGGGGCGGCTCTGCTGTTGATCCTCAACCTGGTTCTCGGGGTGCGCCTTTTTCTTGCCTGGAATACGCTACGCACCGCCGGTCCCGAGCAGCTGCAGCAGCGGCAGACAGCTTATCGCGGGCTGCAGCTGGAGATGAGCCCGTTGCGAGGACTGCCACAGAAGGTCGACCTTTCGCGGACCCAAGCGAGCGAATTCTACGATGCGCGCTTTCCCGCCGCGTACTCCACCATCTCCTCAACGGTCAATGACCTGGCTACGAAAAATTCTGTGCGCGTGACCAACGTCGCCTACAGCCCGAGACCGGCGCTTCCGGGGCTGATTGAGATCCGCCTGGATGCCAGCCTCAGTGGGGAGTACCCACCGCTGATGCACTTTATCAACGGGCTGGAGCGCAGCAAGAACTTCTTCTTGATCAGCGGGCTCACGCTGACCGGGTCGCAGGGTGGCATGGTAAATCTGCGGCTTCGCCTGATTACCTATCTTCGTGCCAGCGACCTGAGCCAGCTTCCCGCCCTCACACGGGTAGATGAGGGCCCCCCGGCCGGAGAGGAGGAAGCTCACTAATGGCGATCAAAGTCGGCACGGAAGATAAAAAGAAAGTGTACCTGGCGGGTGGCCTGGGCCTGGTGATGCTGATTCTGCTGGTGCGCTTTCTGTGGCAGACCTTCGGCCCTTCGCCAACCCCCGAGCCGGCGCCGGCTGCGCCCTCGGTTGTCACTGCGCCACGTCCCGCAACTACGCCTTCAGGAGGCGAAACGGCACAAGAGAGCACCGCAGGGGCTTATGCTCACCCGGCGGCAAAGATCGGCGGCTTAGCCGCGCTGGACCCTACGCTGCACCCGGAGATCATGCGTCAGGCCGAATCGCTCGAGTATACCGGCACTGGGCGTAACATCTTCTCCCAGTTCTCGGCGCCACCGACCATACCCAAACCGATCGCTCCCATCCGCCAGGCAAACGTCAATACCGGGCCTCCGCCGCCTCCGCCGCCTCCGCCCATCAACCTTGGGTTCTATGGGTACGCGGCGGAGAAGACGGGGCAAAAACAAGTCTTCCTGCTGCACGGCGATGATATCTTTATCGCCTCAGAGGGGGATGTTGTCGACCGCCGTTACCGGGTGGTGAAGATCGGCATCGCCTCGGTTCAGGTTGAGGACATTCCTTACCACAACACGCAAACTTTACCGCTACGCCAATGAGCGCGTCATGAAGCTAACGATGAGACCCAACTCGACACAATCCGGCTCTCGACACCACGTTCGGAATCAGGAGGGATTTCTCCTGCTGGGCGTTCTTTTCATGATCCTGCTGGTTACGTTTGCGCTGGCCGTAGCGGCGCCCAAGATGGCTCAATCCATCCGCCGCGATAAGGAAGAGGAAACGATACAGCGCGGGAAGCAATATGCCCGTGCGATCCAGATGTATTACGCGAAGTACGGCCGTTATCCCAACAGCATCGACCAGTTGATGAAGACGGACAATGTACGATTTTTGCGCAAACGCTATCTAGACCCCATGACGGGGAAGGACGACTGGCGGATCATCCACCTGGGCGAGGCCAAGGTTCCGGCCATGGGCTTGTTCGGGCAGCAAGTGCAACTGCAGGGGGGCATTACGCCAACCGGGGCGACCAATGGCTCCGGCAGCACCTCAACCAGCCCGTTCGGTTCATCGTCATCTTTTGGCTCTTCCGGGTCTTCGCCAGGCGGGGGGAGCTCGACGTTAGGATCTTCGGGATCCTCGTTCGGTAACAGTAGCGGTTCGTCGTTTGGCTCTTCCTCTTCATCCTTCGGCGGGAGCTCGGGGTCGGCTTTCGGCAACAGCGGCTCCTCCACTTCGCCCACTGGCGGTTCAAGTTTCGGCAGCGGGTTTGGTTCAAGCTCGGGGAGCGGTTTGGTTCGAGTTCGGGCAGTGGCTTTGGTTCAAGTTCGGGCAGTGGCTTTGGTTCGTCTACTGGAATTGGCGGAACGACTACGACTGGCGGAACGACCACTGACAACGCCGTGGGACCGTAACTACCGGAAGCAGCGGCGCCTTCGGCTCACCCGGCGCGACAGTTGGCGGTGCACCGATTGTGGGAGTCGGCTTGCTCGACAAGAAAGCATCGATCAAGGTCTACAGGAAGCAGACCCACTACAACGAATGGGAATTTGTCTTCGATCCCACCCAGAACGCTCTCCAGGCGACCGCCGGCGCCCCCACCAACGTCAGCGGGAGCACGACTGGCACAAGCGCTACCGGCAGCACGGGGACAGGCTTCGGGTCTAGTAATGGCTCCGGTTTTGGTTCCAGTTCCGGGTCAGGATTCGGGTCAAGCAGTGGGTCGGGTTTTGGGTCAAGTAGCGGGTCCGGATTTGGATCGAGCTCCGGCTCTGGATTCGGGTCGAGCAGCGGCTCTGGTTTCGGGTCGAGCAGCGGCTCTGGTTTTGGATCAAGCTCCGGGTCCGGATTTGGGTCGAGCAGCGGGTCCGGTTTTGGTGGATCGCCAGCAAGCCCTGGAAGCCCCACGGCCCCAGTCAACAATTCGCCTCAGTAGGAGAATCGTTGATGAGTAGGACGGCAGGGTTTCCCTTCCACGAAGGATGGGTGCCCCATTCAAGCCCGGTTTTGGCTTGAGTGGGATACCACGAACCTCAACGCGACGTGTCAGTGCCAAGCGTACCCGGCCAAAGCGCAGCCCTCGAATGCTTTGAGAACGGGTTAAGCGCGCCTAGCGCTTTTGAAAATCTGGCGAGCCCAGCAACAGCCCAGCCACCAGCGCGGCTTGTTTGTCCGCCGGCGCGGGTATCGGCGTCGCCAGATCCATCACCTGAACAAATGCCGCCCGCACGGGCATCGCTCCCGCCTGCTTGGCGCCAGGCTTGGGTGGCTCTGACCCGGGCAGCGCGATCGGTCCTTGGCCAGCCAGTTCGTCCGCCTGCTGCAAAACCGTTTGCCGCGCCTGCGGATTCAGTTGCCCATCCAGGAACACCGCTTCCAGCCTGGTTTCCTTCTGCGCCGCAGTGGCGGCATCGGGTCCCTTGATTTTCATCAAGGCATCCAGATCCGTAGCCGTGCCCAGCTTGTGGCCGGCGAGAGCCAGTGCGATGTTGATTCGGGTCAGCAGGTCACCGGAGTTTACCCACGCCGCAGCGGTCCAGGAATAACCGTTCGGCGTCTGGCAGCCAAAGAAGGGCATGCCCAACTGGTTCATCGCATTGAGCACGATGGCCGGCCGCTGCACTTCACCTCCAGTGGCCCGCACCGCCGAAAGAACAAACTCTTCGGGAGTCTTGACCTTGGCGCGATAGGCCTCGCGGGACCAGAACTCCGGCGAGGTAAACATAGTGCGCAGCACCTGGCGGATATCTCCATCGCTATGCAAGTAGGTCTTCGCCATGCGGTCCACCAGCGACGGCGGCGGCGTGTCGCTCACAAAGCGCTCCGCCAGCTGTTGAGAGAGATGATGCGCCGTCGCAGGGCTGCTTGCGAGCTGGTGCAGTACGGCGAGACCCTCCTGTTCGCCATTCTCCTGAATGGTCTGGCCCAGGACGAACTTGGGTCCGGGCTCGTGGCGCCGCTCATTGAAAGTGAAGCCGGCTCCCTTGCGCGGGTCCTCTATGGTCCAACCGGTAAAGACCTTGGCCACTTCGGTCACGTCTTTCTGGGTGTACCCGCCGTCCACACCGAGAGTATGCAACTCCATCAGTTCACGGGCATAGTTCTCGTTCAGTCCGAGGTCTCTGTTCTTGGCCGCGGGATTGGCCTGCGCACGTTCCGCGGCCAACGAATGCGGACCAATGCTGGAATGGTTGTCAAGATAGAAGAGCATCGCCGGACTCTTCGCCGTCGCCACCAGCAGGTCTTCGAACTTGCCCATGGCATGCGGCGCAATCACGTTTTGCTGGTAGTCCACCAGGTACCAGGGAGCGAACTGCCCCTTCTTGAGATAGACGTTGAAGTGGTTCAGCCAGAAATCGGTCATCACCGCCTGTAGCTGCCGCTGGCTGTAGATATCCGTGAGCAGGCGGGTTTGCAAAAGTTCCCCGGCCACCAGCAGCCTGGGGTTTATCAGCGCAACCACTGTTTCTTTTTCCTGCGGCGTCATCCCAACCGTCAGCTGGGCGCGTTCTTCCGGAGTCAGGCTCTTCATGAAGCCGCGCAGCTGGCCCGGCTTCATACTCACCAGCCGATCCAATCGCTGATCGGGAGATAGATTCACAATCCGGGTTGAGTCGAGATCGGCATACAGCTTCTGCTCATGCACGGTGATGGAGGGAGAGCTCGCTACATCCTCAAGTGCCATGGCGTCGGCCATCACGCTTTCGCTAGCCGCCGCCTTGGCGTTCTCCTGAGCACTTTCGGCAGTACCTTCAGCCGCGCCGGGCGGCGCGGTGGCATTTGTTCCCGCAGTCGCTGTGGGCTCAGTCCCGGGCTGCCGGGCCGCTTCCTGCGCCTGCTTTTGGCGCTTTTCTTCATAGGCGAAGACCTGGTTCTGGTAGATTGCGCGCTCCACCCGATCGGTGGGCAGGGCGGCCTTTCCGTCGGCCACTGCGCGAATCATGGCCGGGGACGGAAATGCCTGCAGCAGATCTTGCTGGCTCAGGTGCATCGCGGGAAAGCTCTGCAAACGCGCATCGAGCAGGCTATCGTCGACCTGCTCCGGGTTGAGCTGCATCTCGACCCATTTCTTAACCCCGATGGCCTGTATTCGCTCCAAATCGCCTGGCCGGGGACCAAAGGTCAGCCGGTTGAGCGCTTGGGTCGCGCGTTCTTCTTCCGTGAGTGGCCGCACGGCCGGGGCCCGCTTGCTATGCCAGCCAGGGCCGGCCGCAGCCAGCGAAGTGGCCGCAGCCAGGAACGTGGTCGGGACCAGCCAAAGGATCAGGCAGCCAGCCAAGGCACGGGTAAACAGTCCGGCAATAGAGCACGAGGATGAGGGCATGGTCGAACGACTCCAGAAACACCAATCTAGACATTCAGACCCCCGGATGGGGGCGAAGTCGCGTGTGGCGACCTGGATTCACGGTTGGCCGCAAAGGCTGCTACCCGGCAGCATCCTCGACCACTGGCTCCAGGCTGGCCGGCAGGATGCCCATCGCCTGGTAGATGGGCCGAATTTCGACGCGAATCGCCTTCAGCCTGGTGGCAAACCAGATCGCGCCCAGAATGACGACGCTGCCGGTGATCATCACCGTCCGCGGAGCGCCCAGCCAATGGGCCAGGGCGCCCGCCAGCAGGCTGCCGAAAGGCGCCATGCCCACGAACGCCATCGTGTAATAGCTCATCACCCGGCCGCGGCGGTCTTCGGGCACTAAGGTCTGCACAATCGTGTTGCTCGCCGCCATGCCCTGCATCATGCCGAAACCGGTCAACATCATCATCAGTACGGAGAACCACATCACCCTTGAAAAGCCGAAGAGAATCAAACCCGCGCCAAAAGATGCGGCGGCGATGGGAATCATCCGGCCCAACCCCAGCACCGTTTTGCGCACCGCGAGCGAAAGTGCCGAGACCAGGGCGCCCACGCCCGAAGCACCCATCAGCAGGCCCAGGGTATGCGGCCCCCCGTGCAACACCTGGGAGGCGAAGATGGGCATCAGCACCACAAAAGGCATGCCCATAAGGCTGACCAACGCAAAGAGCAGCAGGATGGTACGTATGGGCGCGAAGCCGGAGACGTAGGCCCACCCCTCCTTCAATTGCGCCCACATGGGGGCAGCGGCCGCTCCCCTCCCCGGCAGCGGCTTGATCTGCATCAGGGCAAGCGATGCGATAACCGCAAAGTAGCTCACACCATCGATGGCAAAGCAATAACCCTCGCCGAAGGCGGCAATGACCACCCCTGCCAGCGACGGACCCACCAGCCGGGCCAAATTCACCATGGATGAGTTGAGGGCGATGGCATTGCCCAAGTCCTTCCGGTCTTCCACCATTTGCACCAGAAAGGCCTGCCGTCCCGGGCATGTCAAAGGCATTGATCAAGGCCTTGAAAAGCGCTCAGAATCAGGATCTCCCCAATCGTGATTCGATGCGAGAGCGTCAATCCGGCCAGCAACAGGGACTGCGCGGCAGCCAGGGCCTGGGTCCAAAGCAACACCTGCCTGCGATCCAGGCGGTCGACCCATACGCCGGCGAACGGGGCCAGCAGGAAGGTGGGAATCTGGCCCATGAAGCCGACGAGGCCGAGCAGCAGGGCGGACCCCGTGAGCCGGTAGACCAGCCAACTGGTGGCGATCCGGGTCATCCAGGTGCCGATCAGGGAAATGCTTTGTCCGCCGAAAAACAACCTGAAGTTGCGATGCCGCAAAGCACGCCAAGCATGGGAAATACCGCCCTTGGCGTCCGAAGCCTCGTGGACTTCGGGCGGCCCGTTGTTCTCCTCTTCCTTGGTGGCCACAGGCGGTAAGATCCCTCTTCGAATCACTATTTAGATGCCGCCCGGTCAGACGAAAGCTCGGGGACCAGGCAGGTTTCCCTGCAACCCCTGGCCCGTATCCTGCACCCAAGACAGACATTGACCTTAAGAACGAGGAGAAAGCAATGGCCACAGCCACCGCCCCCACTGAAAAAACTATCACCCGCGAAAAATTGATTGCCCTGCTCAATGAAGATCTGGCCCGGGAATACCAGGCGATTATTGCTTACGTGAACTATTCCCAAGTGCTGAAAGGCGCTGCCTACATGAACATCGCGGCGGAGTTGGAGGTGCATGCCAAAGAGGAACTGCAGCACGCCATCACTCTTGCCAACCAAATCGACTACATGGGCGGCATGCCGGTGGTGGTTCCCAAGCCGGTAAAGACCTCGGAGAAGGCAGAAGAGATGCTGCGCTTCGACCTGGACAACGAGAACGAGACCATCCGTAATTACCGGCAGCGGATTCGCCAGTGCGACCAACTGGGCGAGTATGCAACCGCGGAGCACATCCGGACAATCCTGCTGCAGGAGCAGGATCACCAGATTTCCCTGGCTACAGCGTTGGGGATCGATGTTCCCAATCTCAGCGAGCCGTCTTCTTCCTCCCAGGAATAAGCCAGAAGGCTGGGGACTTTCTCATCCCCAGCCCCTCGCCTTCGTCGGTTAAACTGTCAGTACCGCCATGTTCGAAAACCTATCCGACAAGCTGCAGCGGGCCTTCAAGAATCTGCGGGGCCAGGGCACCATCACCGAAGAGAACATCGGCGAGGCCCTGCGTGAGATCCGCGTGGCCTTGCTCGAAGCCGACGTCAACCTGAACGTGGTCAAGGAGCTTGTCGAGCACATCCGGGAGCAGGCCGTGGGCCAGCAGGTGATGACAGCTCTTTCGCCTACCGAGCAGGTGGTCAAGATCGTCCGTGACGAGCTGGTCGCCCTGCTGGGCAAAGACACGGCCCGCTTCAACTTCGCTTCCCGGCCGCCAACCGTGATCCTGATGGCCGGCCTGCAAGGGTCAGGCAAGACCACCACCTCGGGCAAGCTGGCCGCCTGGCTCAGGAAGGGCGGCCACCGGCCCTTGCTGGTCTCGGTCGACGTTTACCGCCCTGCTGCCCGGGAACAGCTGCGGGTGGTGGCCAACGCGATCAAGATCAACCTGTACGAGGGTGACACCAAGGGTGAGGCGCCAGGGACTGCGCTGGTCGAGCGCCTGGCGAAGGAGGCGCGCCGCGAGGCCATCAATTCCGGCTGCGACACGCTCATCGTCGATACGGCCGGCCGGCTGGCCCTGGATCAGGAACTGATGGAGGAGATGCGGAGCCTGAAGAATCTGCTCAACCCGCAGGAGATCCTCTTCGTCGCCGACGCCATGACCGGCCAGGATGCGGTCCATTCCGCGGGAGAATTTCATAAGCAGCTGGCGCTGACCGGCATTGTGCTCACCAAAATGGATGGCGACGCCCGCGGCGGGGCTGCGCTCTCCATCCGCCATGTCACCGGCCAGCCGGTCAAGTTTATCGGCACGGGCGAGAAACCGGAGGCCTTTGAGCCTTTCCATCCCGACCGGATCGTGAGCAGGATTCTGGGCATGGGCGACATGATGACGCTCATTGAGCGGGCAGAAGAGACCCTGGACAAGAAGAAGCAGGAGGAGTTTGCCCGCAAGGCGCTCTCTGGCGACGGGTTTTCGCTGGAAGACTTCCGCGACCAGCTGCGCCAGATTCGCAAACTGGGGTCCATGCAGAGCATTCTGAAGATGCTGCCTTCGATCGGCCCGTTTCAGGGCATCCAGCAGATGGCCGGGCAGGTGGATGAATCGCAATTTACGCGCATTGAGGCCATCATTAACTCGATGACCAAGCAAGAGCGCGACAAGCACGAAATCATCTCCGGCAGCCGGCGCAAGCGGATTGCGCGGGGCTCGGGAACCAGCGTGCAGGAAGTGAATCAACTGCTGCGCCAGTACGTGCAGATGCGTAAGATGTTCAAAAGTGCCGGCAAAGGCGGCGGCATGCAGCGGCGGATGATGGGCGCTCTGGGCGGCATGCGCGGCATGGGCCGCTAGAGAAGCTTTACTTCTCAGTCGCTGGTGAAAATAGCATCGGCGCGCTCGCTCAAGAAAAGCTCAACTTTACTGAAGCCGTTCGGGGACCGAGCGCGTCAAAACGCTTAAGGGCAGCTCCCGATTAACTTGACCGTGCGATGCGACGGGCCTTCAGGCTGTCGCTCGATGCCGCAGTTTGAATGCGGCTATCGCAGTTGAGGGCTTAGAGCTCCCCAGAGAACGCCTTTATGTCGAAACTGCAAGACCAACTCGATCAGATCACGGCCAACACGCGGAACCTTGTCCAGCCGGAACGCCTCGAGATTAGCGAGCGCGCGGTAGCGGAGCTCTATGCAGCGGGGGTAGAGGATAGAATCCTGCAGGTTGGCTCGCAAGCCCCGGAGTTTGCCCTGCCCGACGCTGCGGGTCGCATGGTGCGCAGCGCAGACTTGCTGGCCCTCGGGCCGCTGGTCATCAACTTCTTCCGTGGACGCTGGTGCCCGTACTGCGTCACCGAGCTTGAGTCCTGGAGAGATCTATACAGCGCGGTCCGCAAGCGCGGAGCGCTGCTCATTGGGATCTCTCCACAAACTGTGCGGCAAAACGATTTCACGGCCGTGCAGCATGGGCTTCCCTTCCCCGTTCTCACCGATGCCGGATGCCGGCTAGCTGCCCAGTTCGGGTTGGCCTATGCGGTCGCGCCTTCCCAGCAGCGGTATTACCGCAGCATCCTGGTGAATATCCCCCTGGTGAATGGGGATGCCAGCTGGCGGCTACCTTTGCCGGCAACCTACATTGTCGGCAAAGACGGCACGATCCTGTTCGCCGGCGCGTACGCCGACTTCCGCGTCCGGCCCGAACCGCGGGACGTGTTGGATATCCTCTCGCCCTAAGGGCGAGGACTCATCGTCCGGAATCGCACAGGGTTTTGCGATATCGAACAGCTAGTCCACGGCCCCTGTGGCCCGCTTCCACACAAAAGACCGCTTTTTTGTCCGCAATACACCCGCCCTGTTTGGTATGGAAACTGCTCTGGTACCTTTCTGAAAAGTCTCTCCCCGGGCTTCGAAGTGGTGGGCGGCCCGGTGGTCGATTTCGCCCAGCGGCCCGGTGCTCCCTTCCAATCCGTCACGGCGGATTACTTTAAGACCTTTGGCATTCGGGTGCTGCGCGGCCGGACGTTCAATGACCAGGACACCGCAACCAGCGTCCGCGTCGCCATGGTCAATGAGGAGTTCGCCCGGCAATATTTGAAGGGCCTGGACCCGCTGCGGCAGCGGCTCTCGATCGAGCAGATCATCCCCGGCTTGCCCAAGCTGGGTCCGCTTGTGGAGTGGCAGATTGTCGGTGTCTTCCACAACGTCCGGTCCTTCGGTTTACGCCAGGAGGCCCCGGAAGTCGATGTGCCCTTTGCCCAATCCCTCTTGCCCAGCGTCACTATTGGCGTCCGCACCGCCGAGGATCCCGCCACCATGGCGACGGCAGTCGCGGCGGCCGTACACGCTGTCGACCCGGAAATTGCGCTGGCGCAGTTACGCACTATGGATGAGGTGAAAGACACGCTCCTTGCTCGAGACCGGTTCACCCTGCTGTTGTATGGCAGCTTTGCTGTGCTGGCGCTTTTGCTGGCATCGGTCGGCATCTATGGCGTGATGGCCTTTATCGTCTCCCAGCGGACCCAAGAGATCGGTCTGCGCATTGCTCTCGGCGCCAGCCGTGGCAACGTAACCAGCCTCATCGTGAGGCAGGGGACGATTCTTGCCGTGATCGGCCTGGGGCTGGGGATTGGAGGCGCAGTGCTGGTGGGCCGCGCTATGAAGAGCACCCTTTATGACGTTGCGACGTTGGACCCTTTCGTCATCGCATCGGTGGGAGCGATCCTGTTGGCGACCGCCATACTGGCTTGCTACCTGCCCGCGCGGCGCGCAGCGGGCATCGATCCCATGCAGGCGCTGCGCACGGAGTAACATCCTCCTTTTTCACCGCGCTTCTAGTGCATCGAGGGGATAGCAATCATGTGGAACCGGCTTATGATCGGTCTCTGTGAAAGGCTGCCCGTACACCGGCTGACTGCGACCTCGGCCTTCCTCAACAAGGAGAAACATGGCTTCATCACCTTCCATTGCACCTATAACAAGGCGCAGCATCGACCCTGACAAACTGAATGCTCTGCTGGGACAGGCAGTGCGAGACATGGGCGCGGCCATGCAAGCGCCCCTCATTGTTATCGGAGACAAGTTGGGACTCTACCGCGCCATGGGAGATGGCGTGCCGGTGACGCCCGCGCAGCTTGCCCAGCGCACGGGCACTGCGGAGCGCTATATCCGCGAGTGGTTGAACGCCAATGCGGCGGGAAACTACGTAGAGTATGACGCCGCAAACGGGACCTACTTCATGACTCCGGAGCAAGCGATGGCGCTGGCGCAGGACGATACGCCGATCCACCTCCCGGGCTTCTATCACATGCTGGCGTCACTGATGAAAGACGAGGAAAAGATCACGCAGATCTACCGCACAGGCAAAGGCATGGGCTGGCATGAACACGAGAAGGGCTTGTTCGAAGGCTGTGAGCGATTCTTTCGGCCGACGTATCTAGCGAACCTGGTTTCGTGCTGGATTCCGGCGCTGGAAGGAGTAGAGGAAAAGCTGAAGGCGGGTGGCCGGGTGGCCGACATTGGTTGCGGGCATGGCGCGTCGACACTGCTCATGGCAAAGGCCTACCCCAAGTCGCAGTTCATCGGCTTTGATTACCATGCGCCATCGATTGAAACTGCCCGCGCGAAGGCGAAGGCGGCTCAAGTAAGCGATCGAGTAACTTTCCAGGTGGCGTCATCCAAAGCGTTTCCCGGAACAGACTACGACCTGGTGGCGTTCTTCGATTGCCTGCACGATATGGGCGACCCAGCAGGTGCGGCACGGCATGTGCGCGCGTCACTGTCGCCCGGAGGAACATGGATGATCGTAGAGCCGTTTGCGCATGATGAGATCGCTCAGAATCTGAACCCCATTGGGCGCATCATGTACTCAGCGTCGGCATCGGTGTGTGTGCCGTGTTCGCTCTCGCAGGAAGGGGCGCTTGGCCTGGGAGCGCAGGCCGGTCCCGCGAATATAGAGAAGGTGGTCCGCGACGGCGGATTCACGTGCTTCCGCAGATCAGGTGAGACGCCGTTCAACATGGTGTTCGAGGCGCGCGCGTAGGGCAACATCCACTGACGTTGATGGGTGTTTACTGGTAGCCCATGCTGCAGGCCCGACGGCATACCAGTAAGCTACCCAACAAGCGGCGATTCTCCGCGAAACCCTTAAATCGATTCTTTCGGGGGAAAGGGCTCGATGAGAATGGAACGAGGAGAATCGCCGTTAGTACCTTCGCTGTCGACCCGGCACGAATCTCCAGTCCGTAGGAGTAAGGTTGTCACATGCGTGCACGACTCTGGCCCGGAGTCGCCGTATCCTTTGGCGCTCTGCTGCTGTTCTCGACGCTCTTCGCTTGGCTTGTCTCACGCGAGGCCGCCAGGATTCATGAACACACCAGGATTGCACACCAGATTTATCAGAGAGCGGATGACGCTATCTCAGATATCCAGGCAAATATTAACAAGGGCGCTCTGATAGAACAGAGCGGTTTCAGTGACCCCAACGTTGTTGAGGCCGAGAACCGGATCTCTGAGCTGCAGCGGAACACAGCCAATGACTGCACCAGCCTGATTCAGCTCATCGGCGCCAACCAAAAACCGCAAATTCTTGCGCTGCAACAAGGCCTGGATCAGTACTGGAGCTCAATTCAGCAAAATCTTCGCACATCGCGAACGCGGCAGGGGCAACAGACCCTCTTTAGTGAGTTGGAGAACCAGCCGGAAAGAGTTCTCGATCTCGCCAGCCGCATCGATGCTCTGAACCAGGCCAGCCTGGTTCGCGAGGAGCAGGAGAGCGACGCTCAGCGGACAAAACTGCGGCAAATCGCGATCGCAGCGACGTTAGTGCTTCTGCTGCTCGAGTGTGCGATTGCGATTGTCAGCACGGCATATATGTATCGGCTCGATAAGGTCTCAGAGGCAGAGAGGAAGCGCGCCGAGAAGGCGGAACAAGAGCTCCGGCGTTTATCCAATCAACTGGTGCGAGTACAGGAGGAGGAGAGAAAAACGATCTCTCGAGAACTTCACGACGAAGTAGGCCAGCTACTGACAGGCTTGCGCATGGAATTGGGGACATTGTCACATTACGAACCAGATGACGAATTCAGGAAGCGACTCGAAAGCATAAAGGGACTCGCGGAAGAAGCTCTTCGTTCGGTGCGGAATCTCGCTCTATTGGTGCGACCCTCCATGCTCGATGATCTGGGACTGGAACCGGCGCTGCACTGGCAGGCAAAGGAGTTCTCGCGCAGGTGCGGTATCCCTGTTTCCGTGAACATCGAGGGCAAGCTCGACAACCTGCCCGAAGCGCTTCGCCTGTGTCTGTACCGCGCGATTCAAGAGGCCATGACCAACTGCGGGAAGCACGCCGGCGCTAGCCGCGTCACGGTGATCGTAAAGCAGGACGAAGCTCGAGTGATTGCTTCTGTACAGGATGACGGGCGGGGGTTCGATGCCCTTTTGCAAACCCCGGGTCTCGGATTGATGGGCATGACTGAGCGGGTGCGCGCCTTGCAAGGGCGTATGTCGGTGGCCTCGGAGCCCGGTTGCGGAACATTGATTAGTCTCGAATTGCCAGCCAGGCTCGATGCAAGGCCGTCCTAAAGCAGTTTCGCAATACAGCAATTGCGAAACTGCTGTAATGGCCAGGCCGTCCCATCTTGCGCCATCTCCTGTCATTTAGACTTTCCCATAGTGTCTCCAAGGGATTTGCTCCGGGGCTGCTTCCGCCTATCGTTGTTCTAGAGAGCAATTGTCTTCTGCAACGAGAAGGACCCCGATGATAGACCTCTTGCCAAGCATCCAGGACCACAAGTCGGCATCTCGAAAAACCGATGGCTCAGAGAGACCAAGAGAAAACATGAGATACACGGTGCTCATCGCGGACGACCATGGAGTGGTGCGCAAGGGTCTGCGGCTCCTTCTGGAGCAATATCCCGAGCTTTCGGTCGTAGGGGAAGCGGCCAATGGCCGGGAGGCGGTAACGATGGCCGCGACCCTCTCTCCCCAAATCGTCGTCTTGGATGTCGCCATGCCGATATTGAATGGCATCGAAGCGGCGGAACAGATATTAAAAGTAAACAGCAAAATGGGCATCATTATTCTCACCATGCACGCAGATGAGGGCTATCTGTTGAGGGCACTCAATGTGGGCGTTAAAGGTTACTTATTGAAGGAGTCGGCCGAAGAAGACCTGCTGTTGGCAATACGGGCTGTGGCGCATGGAAAGCCGTTTTTCAGCCGGGCAATCAACGAGACACTGCTTGAGGATTACATGCGGATGCTTAAGCAACAGGGTCTCTCCGATACCTTCGACCTTCTGACCGCCCGGGAAAAAGAAGTGTTGCAACTACTCGCCGAAGGCAAAACGAATAAAGAAGTGGCCCAACTGCTGGACGTAAGCCCGTACACAGTCGAGAGCCACCGTACGAATCTGATGCAGAAACTTGGTATCCACAATACAGCTGAGATCGTTCTCTACGCGGTCCGCAAGAGGCTGGTTAGCTGAACCTGGTTCTCCATAACTTACTTGTGTCCATCTAACTGTTTGTAACAAATGCAATCAGCTTGGGCACGGGTCACACTACAGGGCGCGCAACCAATGTGCGCCCTGCCGGGAAATTTATGCTTAAACGGGGCGACGTGTTTGATAATCCGATCACGGGCGAACGCGCAACTATCCGCCTGGGCACGCGTGAAACGAGGGGCGACCGCCTGGTGGTCGACCTGGAGTTGCGGGGAGCGGGTTTTGGTTTCCCTCTGCACTTGCATCCATCCAGCCACGAGCGGCTAAGAGTGGTGAGCGGCAGCGTCGGCATGTCTATCGACGGGAACGTTGCGGTTGCCGATCTGGGCAAAACGATCGAAATCCCCCCCGGAGTGCCTCACCGGTTCTGGAATGCGGGAATCGTTGAGGCAAAGCTGATGATGGATACTCGCCCGGCTAATCGATTCGAAGCCTTTACACGAAATATGATTGGTCTAGCCCAGGATGGCAAAACCAATCCAAAGGGCATGCCGAATCCGTTGCAGCTTGCGCTCATAACCAAGGAATTCGGCGACGTCATCCAATTCTTAAGCCCCCCACGTTTTCTGCAAGCCACACTATTTCCCATTCTTGCACCCATAGCTCGGATGCGGGGCTACAAAGGCTCTTACAGCGAATATGTTTTTCGGTTGCCTTCGGAGCGGCTCGAAAACGAAGGGAAAGCGCCGATGCTTGAGCATTCATAGAGACCGGCCAGGAGGCAACCATGCCAACCCATGAGCGTATGAGTTCTACCGCCGGCAGTATGCACGCCGGCACGCTCCTTTTTGTCACAGATCCCGCGAAGGATAGCCAAAACGTCCTTGAATTCGCTTGTCTCTTGGCGCAGAGACATGGTGTGCGTCTTGAGCTCGTGCACGTCATCCATCCGGAACATATTTCATCGATGCCTGATGCGCAGATGGGTATTCAGTATCGTCTCGAAGCACTGGCTCGGGGCTTGAGAAGCCTCAAGCAGAACGCACAGGCGATCTTGCTGTTTGGAAAACCCGAGCATGTGCTTCGAGAGAGAGCGGAGGAGATCAAAGCGACACTCATCGCGATTGCGTTGAATGGCTCCGCCAGCGACCGCGTTCAGAAGAGACTGGCTGAAGATTTATCCCGGAAGTGCAATTGTCCTGTACTGACGCTTGCGCCTGATACTCACGTGGGGGGCCCGCAATCGCTCTCAGTTCCGAGCCACCCGGTTACGAAGGCTGGTTAGCTGAACAAAATCGTCTGCTTTGGACCTGAGAGTCCATCGAGACTAGAACGATGGTTATGCCTGGATCTAGAGTTAGCCGTAGCCCGGGGCGTCACGTGTTTTTCGACGCCCGCGTTTTTATCTCGGCTCTTTTACTAGGGCTGATGATTGGAGTTTGCGGTTTCGGGCTGGATTGCCTGGTGCATCATGCGAGTAGGATCTATGCGTCCGATTTGTATACATGTATCGTCGCGTCCGCGCTTTCGTATTTGGTACTGATTTACGAAAAGCGTCGACGGATGATTATGGCGCGCAGGATGGAAATTGCGGCCGAGGTGAATCACCATATCCGAAATGCGCTGACCGCAATCGTGTTTTCGGCGTCGGTCGAGAACGATCAGTCACTGCAGTTGATCCTCAAAGATGCGACGGAGCGCATCGACTGGGTGCTGACGACCGTGCTACCGGACGGAGAGGAAAGGCTAAAGTGGCCGGTGCAGAGACCAGAATGGCGCCCGGTTGCGTGGCGCGCTCCATAGGATTCACTTTTTGTAGAAGCAGGATTCAGAGACCTTTTTCGACCATGAGTAGAAGACGATCGGAGACTGCACGAATTTCCTTTCGGGTTGCGCCGCTCAGGGGGCCCTCAATGATCAGGAAAGCAAGACCGTGAACAGCAGACCAGGCAAGGTACTCTGCCCCCAGCCTCCGTTCCTGTGGAAGAGCGCCCGCCTCTGCCATCAGATCGAGGGCTGCCGAAAGCAGTTGAAATGGATTGAGACCGCTCTTGCCTGCTTTTGCAGCATCGACATCGCCCTCCACACCATCAGGGACGGAGAATGCTGTCCGGAAAAGACCTGTCTCAGCAAGAGCAAACTTCAGGTACCCCGTGCCTACTGCGCGGAGTGTCGCCCGTGCCGATTCCTTGGAAAGTTTGCTTCGCCGCAGCCCGGCGATCTCTGCCTCAATCGCCCGAGCGAGCGAAGAGAGCGCAGCCGCTCTGACCGCCTGCAAAAGATCGCTGTGGCTGGAAAAGTGCCGGTAGGCGGCGTTGGGAGCCACTCCTGCCCGTCGTGTCGCTTCCCGGAGCACGATGGCGTTGGGGCCGCCCTCACGCGCCAGGGCGATGCCCGCTTCCAGGAGAGCTCGCCGCAGGTTTCCATGGCGAAATGTCTTGCGAACCGTTGGCCGCTTTTTTCCTGTTGTTTTCATAGTGCCTTGTGGACAGTGTACATTTCCTCTGATAGCTTGTTGTGGACGGCGTACACATGGCAATGCGCAGACTTTGAGTACGTCATGTAACGACCTCGAAACCAAGCCCACATCCCACAAGAGCGTGACCCAAAATGAGTGCCCTCGCAGAATTTCCTCGCATTACACCCTTCCTCTGGTTCGACAACAACGCAGAAGATGCGGTAAATTTTTACCTCTCTGTATTCAAGAACTCCCGCCGTCTCGAAGTCGTGCACAATACCGGCGGTGCACCCGGCCCCGCAGGCATTCTCACCATCGCTTTTGAACTCGACGGTCAGACTTTTACGGCACTCAACGGCGGCCCGATCTTCAAGTTCACTGAAGCGACTTCCTTTGTCGTCCGGTGCGACTCGCAAGAAGAGGTAGATAATTATTGGGCAAAACTCTCAGCCGGAGGCAGCGAGGGACAATGTGGCTGGCTCAAGGATAAGTTTGGCCTTTCCTGGCAGATCGTACCCGCCCGCCTGCCGGACTTGATCCGAAAGCCAGGTGGGATGCAGGCCATGTTGAAGATGAAAAAGCTCGATATCGCCGAAGTTGAGCGCGCAACAAAAGCATAACGAAAAGAGGACAACGATGAGCACAGCAGCACGGCAGGAAGTGACCACGCCAGTCAAAGCAGCCAAAGGCGATTTTGTCTGGCACGAGCTCAGAACCACAGACGCCAAGGGAGCACAGGATTTCTATACGCACGTTGTCGGATGGCAAGCGAAACCTTCCGGGGACCCCGGTGGGATGCCTTACACGCTTCTCGCGGTCGGCGAGCTTGGCACCGCCGGCCTGATGCAGCTAACCCCGGACATGCTTGCCAGCGGCATGAGACCGGCCTGGGTCGGTTTCATCGGTGTCGATGACGTTGATGCTTATGCCAAACGAGTGGAGCAGGCCGGCGGTAAACTACACTGTCCACCCATGGACATTCCAAACGTGGGCCGCTTCGTCTCCGTGCAGGATCCACAGGGTGCGGTGTTCCTCTTGTTCAAAGGCTCGCTGGACTATGCACCGCCACGCCCGCCGGCTGGCTCCCCAGGCGTAGTCGGCTGGAATGAACTCTCTGCCAATGACGGGGAAACCGCGTGGTCTTTCTACTCCGGTCTCTTCGGTTGGAAAGAAGACAGCACCATGGACATGGGCCCGATGGGCATTTATAGAATCTTTAATAACGGCGGCCCTGCTATCGGGGCGGTGATGACGCGGGATGCCAACAATGCGCCGGTCCCGTTCTGGCTTTACTACTTCAACGTTGAAGATATTGACGCCGCGGAAACACGCATCAAGGAGAAGAACGGCCAGGTGCTCATGAGCCCCCATGAGGTACCGGGTGGCCTGTGGATCATCCTTGGCATCGATCCTCAAGGAGCCATGTTCTCGCTGGTTGGCCCCAAAAAGTAGGCTTGCCGTGTGGCTGTACCTCTACAAAAGTGCAGCCACACGGATTTCTACATATTTCGGAGCTGCGCATTCGGCCGCCAGAGGAGCGGCACCCGCGGATGAATGTAGTGCCGCGCCTCCGGCGCTCCGCTACCTGGGATATCCGCCTCCCAGCCCTTCTCCGGATTTCCTGCACGGGGCGCCCAACGAGCTCAGTCCCGCAGGGACGGCTGAAAGTAGCCCAGGACGTAGTCCTGGGTAGATTTCAAAGGAAGAACCCAGTCCCGGAGGGACGGCTGAAAATGCCCCAGGACGTGAGTCCTGGGAAGCTCATCCTGCAAAGTCAGGCAAACCCAGGACTGGCGTCCTGGGACATTCTCAGCCGTCCCTCCGAGACTAATCTGTTTTCCGTCGCCTACCCAGGACTCACGTCCTGGGCTACTTTCAGTCACACTTGTCCAAATTAGCTTCTGAATCGCGCCCGGATTTCCCGTACGCCGCGCTGGACACGACCGCGTGTGCGGCTTTCATCAAGCCGCATGACCTTCGCGAACGCAAACGAACTCCACAGGAAATCCGGGGGGGCTCCACCCCGGAAACCGAGTCCGAACAAAGGGAGATCATTCCGCAGACGTAACGTAACAGCCCCGCAGGGGCGGCTGATAGTAGCCCAGGATGAAATCCTGGGTAGGATCAACAAAAACGATCTAGTCCCGAAGGGACGGCTGAGAATGTCCCAGGATGTAATCCTGGGTGCACTCCTCTTGCACGCAAATCTCTTGGCGCCGGCCAACCAACCTTATTTCGCGGCGCAAGTTTTCAATCATGCTTGTCCAATCAAATCAACACGGCAACTTCCTCTACTCCGCTAATTTGGACAGCTCTGACTTTCAGTCGTCCCTCCGGGACTGAGCTCGTTGGGCGCCCCGTGCAGGAAATCCGGGTATGGGCCTGGTTCTAATCTGCGGTTTGCTTTCGTATTCTCACGCACACTGTAAAGCCCTGGGGCTTCTACGGAAGCTCCCGAATCCAGATATTCCGGAAGCTGATCGGCTCGCTTTTGTCGCCGTGCGCCTGGAGCTTGATCGGAGCTTCGCTGTACGCCTTGTAGAACGGCTTGCCAATATACAGCGTCTGACCCTTCAACTCGAAGTGATTCTCCACCAGGACGCCGTTGAACAATACCGTGGCATACGCCGGAGTCTTCAGCGAGCCGTCACTATTGAACGTGGGCTCCGTCCACACCACGTCGTAGGTCTGCCACTCGCCCGGCTTCCGGGTTGGATTGGCCAGCGGGATAGCTTGCTTGTAGAGACTGCCCGCCATACCGTTCACGTAGGTCTTGTTCTGGTAGGAATCGAGAACCTGCAACTCATATCCGTCGTCGCCAGGTCCAGTGGAGGCCAGAAACACACCGCTGTTACCACGGGCCTGACTACTGCCGGTGATGTTTGTGGGAACTTTCCACTCCACGTGAAGCTGATAGTTTTTGAAGCTTCGTTTAGTCTCGATGCTTCCCTCGCCTTTGCTTACCGTCATCACTCCATCGGCAACCGTCCATTTGGCGGGAGTCTTGTCACGGACCGAAAGCCACTCGTCCATATTCTTGCCGTCGAAGAGCACGATCGCGTCGGAGGGAGCCGCTCCACAAGTTGCACCTGGAGTCACGACCGCGGGAACCGGCTCCCAGATCTCCGTATCCTCAGGTTTCGGTTTGGCCGGTGATTGGGCGAGAAGTGGGACGGCTACGGCGGCCAGAGCCGCGGACACGAGGAGTCTGGAAAACTGAATACGCATCATGAAACGAAAATATACTGAAATTAGGTCAATTTAGCCAAGGTGGGCGGCCCAAAGCTGCAACCTCAGGAGGGCGCGCCGGTTTTGCTGAGGCGGGCCGCTTGCGTCACGAGGTAATTCCGTTCCGGGATACTCGTCGTTTGTCGGGCGGCAATGCGGTAATGATTGATTGCGGCTTCATGATCCCCAACCATTTCCAGTAGATGGGCGCGAACCGCGTCGAGACGATGATGGCCGGCAAGCCGCGGGTCTGAGTCGAGCGCTCTCAGCAGTTCCAGTCCTTTGGATGGGCCATGCACCATGGCCGCGGCGATGGCATGATTGAGCATCACCATAGGATTGTCGGACATGCATTTGAGAAGTTCATACAACGCCAGGATCTGCGGCCAGTCGGTATCCTCGGCGCGGGCCGCTTCATCATGAACAGCGGCGACGGCGGCCTGTAGCTGGTATGCGCCAATCGCGCCCTTCGACAGCGCCGCGGTTAGCAGCGCGATGCCTTCGGAGATCTTCGTCTGATCCCACAGAGCCCGATTCTGCTTCAGGAGCGGGATCAACTCCTCATCAGCTCCCATGCGCGCGGTGGAGCGCGCATGGGTTAACAGCATGAGCGCCAGCAATCCTGCCACTTCCGCATCATCCGGGAGCAGAGCATGAACGGAACGCGTCAGGCGGATTGCCTCGTGGGATAGTTCGAGCCGTTGCAGATGCGGACCGACACTGCTGGTGTAGCCCTCGTTGAAGATCAGATAGAGCACATGCAAGACGGCACGGAGACGTTGCTCTCGCTCCTCGTTGGTCGGCAACCGGAACGGCACACCGGAAGCCTTGATGCTGTTCTTGGCCCGGCTGATCCGCTGGGCCATCGTTGCTTCGGGAACCAGGAACGCATTGGCGATTTCGGCCGTGGTCAACCCGCCAACTGCCCGTAACGTAAGCGCGATGGCTGAGGGAGAAGTGAGGGCGGGATGACAACACATAAAAAGCAGGATGAGGGTGTCATCCTGCTCGGCTTCACTGCCGGCGTCAGCGGGCGGCGCCAACTGGTCCATCTCCATGGCCGCGACGGTCTCGCGCTGCCGGCGAGCCAGTTCGCTGCGCACGTGGTCCGTCATGCGGCGAAAAGCGACCTGTATCAGCCAGGCCCGCGGATTGTCAGGAACGCCTTCACGCGGCCATTGCAGGGCGGCTGCGATCAGGGCCTCCTGGACGGCGTCCTCGGCGGCGGCGAAGTCACGAAAACGTCGAATCACCGCGCCGAGCACCTGCGGCGCGAGGTCGCGTAGCAGATGCTCGGAAGCGACGCCTGGCAATTGGTCCATCACAGCAGTTCTTCGGTCCGATGACTCATGATTTGCCGCACTTCGATGGGCATGCTCGACGGTACCCCGCCGGGGCCGGTGAATGCCGACAACCGGGAGGCAATCTCATAGGCTCGTTGCGGACTATCGACGTCGACCATCCAATAACCCAAGAGAAATTCCTTTGCCTCGGGAAACACTCCATCCGTAATTGGCATACCGTCCTTCCCGGCGTGCACCACTTTAGCCTGGTCCGGCGGGCCCAAGCCTTCATTGGCCACAAACTCTCCGGATTCGCTTAGCTCCTTGTTGATCCTCTTCAAGTGTGCGAAGTGCGTCTGGATATCTTTTTCCGACCATGCCTTATACGCGTCGACGCCTGCCTTCGCGCCGGTCATCAGCAAAATGTACTTCATGTCTTCTGCTCCTTCCATCTTCGAGGTGGTTGCTGCGCTTTCACAGGGTAGTCGGTGCACGAAGCGCATTCTCTACATCCCGGGCAAAGATTTTTAGAAAAAATAAAATCCTGATTTTGTGTACATTTCGCGGCTCCTAAATCGACATACTCACAGAGGTGCAAAAATGCAACCGGATGTAGTTGTTATGGAAGCTTTCAGCGAGTGGAGCGAAGCCTGCGAGGTACAGCAACGGTTTATGCGCCACACGGGGCCGGCGATCGACACCCTGAGTTACAGCGCGCATTGCCGGCAGGCAGGCGAGCTGGGCGGCGATTGCTATGATTTTATGCCCCTACCGCATAATCGTCTGGCACTCGCCGTCGGAGACGCTTCCGGTAAAGGCCTCGCGGCGGCCCTCATGATATCGAATGTGCAGTCGTCGCTTCGCACCGCAGCTTCCTTCGCCGCAAGCGACGTGGCCGCGGTACTCGGGGCGGTGAATCGACAGGTCCACGCCTCCTCACTCGCAGATCGCTATGCCACGTTATTTTATGGCGTTTTTGATGCGGGAACACGCACCCTGCGATATGTGAACGCAGGTCACAATCCGCCCATGGTTATTCGGCGGGACGGGTCAATCATTTGGTTGGAAACCGGCGGCCCGCCGGCCGGCATGTTTCCGGATTTTACCTACGAGCAAAGCGCGGTTCAGTTGGATTCAGGCGACCTGGTCCTTGCCTACACGGACGGTGTGATTGAAGCGGTAAATCCGGACGGCGAGGAGTGGGGCGTGGAGGGTCTGCAAAGGGCAGCGGCCGATAGCAAGGCACAATGCGCTGATGACATGGTCCACGAGATCTTCGCCTCAATGGACGACTTTTCCCGAGGACGTAACACGGATGATGCTACGGCCCTGGTCTTGCGCGTGCATCTTCAGCCGCCGGTTATCGTTTCGGAGGTGACTTTGGGTTGAGCCAAGGCATTTGCGTGGAGAAGGAGTGCACCCAGGATTCCCCCGGCAGCGCCAGACAGATTACGAGGATGAGTTTGCGACTTGAGCAACCGCGGGCGTTCTGAACGCTTCTCCTCAACCGGTTAATGTGCGGCCGAGGACTTGCCTCCGGCCTTGAAGGTTTTGGTTAGAAGAGCCAAGGGGGCAACTATCAACGTGATCACGCCGAGAAGGAAGAAGCAATCCATAAAGCCCAAAAGCCTGGTCTGAGCGATGAGCTGATTGTAATAGTGGCTGTATGCGGCGGTCATGGCATCCGCCGGCGAATAGCCGCGCTGCTGCAAGAAGGCCGCGGTCTGTCTCACCCCTGATTGCAGAGCCTCGGAGGATGCAGTTACGTTGGCACCCACCCTTGCCTGGTGAAGGTCTGCCCGGCGCTCCGACATGGTAGTAACCAGAGAAACGCCTACGCTTCCGCCCCAGTTGCGGAAGAAATTGGTCAGGGACGATGCCTTGTTATTCTGCTGCGGTGTCAGTTGCGAATAGGCGATCACGGTCAGCGGGACGAAGAAGAAAGCATAGCCGAAACCCTGCAGCCCGCGAGCCAGCGCATAGTGGGTGTAATCCGTATCCAAGTTAAAGCGGCTGTAGTGGAGGAAGGAAATACCCACCACCACGACAGCGCCGAAGAGAAGGATGCGCGGGTGTACGATGCCGCGTTGTACCAACTGGGCACCCACCGGCGCCAGCACGGTGATGACCAGGGCCCCGGGCCCGAGAACAAGACCTGCATCGATGGCTCGATAACCATAGAGCGACTGCAGTAACTGAGGAATCATGGTGGTCGAAGCAAACAGGCCGACGCCGAAGATGAAGTAGAAGAGATTGGCGATGGCGAAGTTGCGAACCCTGAGCATTTTCAGATCAATCACAGGATCAGGATGTCGAAGCTCCCAGAAGACGGCTGTGATGAGGCACGTTCCCGCAATCACAGCCGCCCAGAGGATGAAGTTTGAACCGAACCAGTCGTCGATCTGTCCGCGATCAAGCAGGAACTCGAGAGCGGCCGAGCCAAGGCCCACCAGGCTTATGCCAATTCCATCGATCCGGAGTTTGCCGTCTGCCGATCGCGCGCTCTTTCTCTCCTCTGCGAACGAGGGCGGGTCGTGCACAAATCGGTTGGTGAGAAAGAGTGACAGGGCGCCGATGGGAATGTTGATAAAAAATATCCATCGCCAGTTGTAGTTGTCAGTAATCCAGCCGCCCAACACCGGCCCAATCGCAGGAGCCGTGACGATGGCAACCGTGTAAAGCGCGAAGGCCAAGGCCCGCTTATTGGCCGGGAAAGTATCCACCAGGATCGCTTGTTCAACGGGAGCCAAGCCACCGCCACCAACGCCTTGAAAGACCCTGGCAGCGAGCATGATGCCGAGGGTAGGAGCCAAACCGCAACACAGCGAGGCTACGGTGAAGAGACTCACGCAAGCCATGTAGTAATTCTTGCGCCCGAACACTCGAGACAGCCAAGCCGACATGGGCAGCACAACAGCATTCGCCACAAGATAAGTTGTGAGTATCCAGGTGACCTCGTCGAACGATCGGCCGAGACCACCGCCAATGTAAGGCAACGAGACGTTGGCAATCGACGTATCCAGCAGCTCCATGAAGGTGGCAAGTGTCACCGTCAGAGCTACGACCCACGGATTGATCGCTACTTGCCGCGGGGTTCGCGGCGGTGCAGCCAGGCTGGTTGCCAAATCTCTCCCTCAAAACTCGTTGATCGAGAAACAGCCCACGCAAGAATCCGGATAGCACCGGGGCGGATTGTCTCTTTCAATGGATTCGGCAGAAAAGAGACCGATGCGTCTTTTTTTTGCTAATCTGGTATCCGCTATGGGCAAAGGAGAGAAAACCAGGCAACGCATCATCGAGCAGGCCGCTCCCCTGTTTAACCAGGGCGGCATGGCCGGATGTTCCATGCAGGATATTTTGCATGCCACCGGCCTCAAGAAGGGTGGACTTTACCGGCATTTTTCCAGCAAAGAAGAGTTAGCTGCGGAATGCCTGAAATATTCACTTGCGCTGGTCTTTCAAGCCCGCTCCGGCAACGCAAACGATATTCCCGGCGCGGTCGATAAGCTTCGTTATCTGGTGAATCGCTTCGTCTCTACTCCTTCTCCATTGAAGGGTGGATGTCCTCTCATGAACGCTGCCGTCGACTCGGATGATGGTGACCCTCAACTGCGGAGGCTCTCTCTCGAAGGCCTGCGGACCTGGAAATCCAGGCTTCTTCAAATTCTGAAGGAAGGCATCGCACGGGGAGAGGTGGCGAGCGGAACCGACCCAGTCCGGGTTGTGAACGCCGTGATAGCGATTCTAGAAGGGAGCCTGCTGATCAGCCGGATCGAACGGACGTCAAGCGCCATGGAGGATGCGCGATTGCATCTCAACGCCCTTTTTGATGGGCTCCTACCTACCGGCCGGCGTGATCCCGTTAGAGCCATGCGTTCGAGAAGGGCTGTGTGATGCCATGGTTCCCGCCTGGCCTCAGTCGTAGAAGCTTGGAGATCAGGTCGTACGTTCGTTATAGCAAAATTAGAGTTGCTGTAATGCCGAGACGCAACCGTTGACAGGCTTTTTCCTCAAGAAAAAGCCTACATGACGACCGCCGGACACATCACCGTAACTCTGATTTTGCTTTAAATGCTCTGCGCGACCGCAGGATGGCCTCACGATGCTGCTCGGCCCAGATCCACACGCCGCAGAAGGCTTCACCAAGGCTCAGCCCAAGGTCGGTCAACTCGTACTCCACTCTGGGCGGAATGACGGGAAAAACGGTGCGCACGATAAGACCGTCCGCCTCCATCTGGCGAAGCGTCTTGGTCAGCATTTTCTGGCTTACGCCTCCGATCAGTTCACCGATGCGGGTGAAACGCAACCGGCCGTGCTCGCTCAGCACTTCGAGGGCAAGCATCGTCCACTTATCGGCGACCCGTCCGATGATCTCGCGGACCAGCGCCTCCAACTCGGGGTCATCCTGCCGCGGCGGTTCCGGGTGCATCCCATAGTTGCGAGAGGATGCTTCTGAGGTTACGGGGGCGTTTCTCATGGATACACTCTCCTTTAGGTAAGTATGGCGCTTTCAAGTGCCTACTTCCCATTGGTTCGTGTCGATCATACGATCGAAATCAGGAGAACGCTCATGCAAATCACCGGCAATACAATTTTGATTACAGGCGGGGGTTCCGGCATCGGCCGCGCCCTTGCAGAAGCTTTTCACGCGGCGGGAAACCAGGTTGTCATCGCAGGCCGCCGTAAAGAATTGCTCGACGAAACGACGGCGGCAAATCCAGGGATGAAGTCTGCCATCTTCGATATCGGCAATGGGAACACGATCCCGGGCTTCGCGGAGAAACTCAGGATCGACTTTCCGGCCCTGAACGTCGTCATCCACAATGCGGGCATCATGCGGATGGAGTCGCTGCGGGATGGCGCGGTTGCGGATGCAGAGGCGACCGTGGCGACAAATCTGTTGGGGCCGATCCGCCTGACTGCGGCGCTGCTGCCGTTGCTCGAGAAACAGCCAAGAGCTGCGATTATGACCGTTTCTTCCGGGCTGGCGTTTGTACCGATGGCGACGACGCCGGCCTACTGCGCGACTAAGGCAGCGATTCATTCTTATACCCAATCGCTTCGTTACCAGCTCAGAGACACTTCCGTGCAGGTGATCGAGCTCATCCCGCCTTACGTGCAGACAGAATTAGCGGGGACACGGCAGGCAAAGGATCCCAACGCCATGCCGCTGAAGGACTATATCGCGGAAACCATGAACATCCTCAAAACCTCGCCCGACTCGACCGAAATCTGCGTGGAACGGGTGAAGCCATTGCGCTTTGCCGAACCTAACGGTGGCTATGATGCATTCTTCAAGAAGTTCAACGATACTGTAGCGGCGGCCATGGCAGCCACACACTAAGGAGAGGCGATGAGAGAACGGAAACCGATCGATGCAGCGTTGCGAAGCTTTCTGGATGCGCAGGCTGCAGCGGCGGGAGCCCCAGTGCCGAACTCGAATGAAGAGTTGGTACGCTCGCGGCGGGCGCTCCTGGTGAAGGCGCTGGAGAGCCGGGCCTCCATCCCTGGTTTGCCTAACAAGGTCGAGACGCGCGATGTCACGATTTCCGGCACGCTTACCGGGCGCTTGTACACACCACCCCGCGGCTCAGAGAGGTTGCCGGTCCTGGTGTATTTGCACGGCGGCGGCTGGGTCGCGGGCTCGGTTGCAACGCACGACCCGTTTTGCCGCCTGCTGAGCGAGGCGGCCGGCGTGATCATCGCTTCGGTAGAGTACCGGCTCGCACCGGAGCATCCTCACCCGGCTGCGTTAGACGACGCACTCGCCGCCGTCCACTGGGCTGCCAATAACGCAGCTCAATGGGGTGGGGACGCGACACGGCTGGCTATGGGCGGTGATAGCGCAGGCGGCCACCTGGCCGCCGTGGCCGCCAACAGGCTGTACGCCACGACCGGGGCACCCAGCCTGCGGGCGCTGCTGCTGCTCTACCCCGTCACTGACCACCCCAGCGCGAATCATCCCTCCTACACCGAGAATGCGACTGGCTATGGGCTGGAAGCGAACCTCATGCGCTGGATGTGGGAGCAATATGCGCCAGGCGCTTCGCCGGACGATCCTGATGTGTCACCGCTACGGTTGCAGGCACTCCCTCCGCTGCCGCCGACCCTGGTGGCAACGGCAGAGTATGATGTGCTGCGCGATGACGGCAGCGCATATGCTGTAAAGCTTGGAGCTGCGGGCGTTGGTGTAACTCACATGCACGCGCCGGATATGCATCACAATTTCCCCGTACACCCCGCGACTGTGGCGCGGTTCCCTCAGTCTGACGCCGCACTCACCCGGATCGCGGACTGGCTGCGGGCGACGCTTGCTGTCACCTAATTCGGCACCGGTCTTCCACGTATAGAGGCCTATTTATTGGTTACGCGCCGCGTGGCCGGCTTCGTCTTGCTTCCGCTGCGTGACCGCACTTTCCCTTTCAACTGGATGTTGAGGGCATTGACGATGGCCTGAATCAGCCCCGGAAAGCGGTTCTCGATCTCTGCACAGCGAGACGTGTTGTGCATCTCAACGCCGCGCCGTTCACTGCGGATCAAGCCTGCCTCTCTGAGCGCCTTGAAGTGTTGAGAGAGCGTCGATTTGGGTATTGTTTGGTTGCTGACGCTAAGAAAGGCCGAGCAATTCTGCGAACAGTCTGAGCCTACGATGTCGGCATAGATGGCTACACGCACGGGGTCAGAGAGTGCATGAAGAATTGCTTCCACCGTAACGTCTTCTACCGAAGGATGGAAGAGAGGCCTCATAATTTTTCATCATATCTTCACATGACGGCTTGTTCAATAGTTCGTATTTTCAGAACTATTGAATCCTTGCGGAGCTGCCACCCATCTTAACCTGCAGCAAAGGGTTTATTCGACGTTCTGAAATGGCTAAGAGGAAACGAACATATGAGCAAGCTCAAGGGTAAGGTAGCTGTAGTTACGGGCGCATCCAAAGGTATAGGAGCCGCTATCGCCAAGTCACTCGCCGCGGAAGGCGCCTCTGTAGTGGTGAACTACGCGTCCAGTAAATCGGGCGCCAGAACCGTTGTCGACGCCATCACGGAAGCCGGTGGCAACGCTGTTGCCGTAAAGGGTGACGTTTCCAAGGCCAGCGAGGCTCAAGGGATTATCGACGCGGCCATCAAGAACTACGGCCGTCTCGACATCTTGGTCAACAACTCCGGAGTCTACGAGTTCGGCCCGATCGAGGATGTTACCGAGGAGCATTTTCACAGGATCTTCAACGTCAACGTGCTCGGCTTGCTGCTCACCACGCAGGCGGCCCTAAAGCACATTGGCGAGGGCGGCAGCATTATTAACATCGGCTCCGTTGTCAGCCGCGTTACACCTCCTGCCTCCTCCGTCTACACCGGAACCAAGGGCGCTGTAGATGCAATCACCGGCGTGTTGGCGCGCGAGCTTGGACCCAGGAAGATCCGCGTGAACGCGCTCAACCCGGGAATGGTCGAGACCGAGGGCACACATGCCGCCGGCTTCATCGGCACCGACTTTGAGAAGGCGCTCATCTCCCAGACCCCGTTCGGTCGCATAGGACAGCCCGGCGACATCGCCTCGGTGGCGGTCTTTCTTGCCTCCGACGACTCCGGTTGGCTTACAGGGGAAAAGATCCTTACCGGCGGCGGCCTTCGCTAAACCAAGAGAAATAACTGGAGAAACAATGGGCAAACTAGACGGAAAAGTAGCAGTGATCACAGCGGCAACCTCAGGCATGGCGCTCGCCACCGCCAAGCTGTTCGTAGAAGAGGGCGCTTATGTATTCATTACCGGCCGACGCAAAGACAAGCTGGATGAGGCGGTAAAAGCGATTGGCCGCAATGTAACCGGCGTTCAAGGCGACGCTTCGAACCTGGATGATCTGGACCGGTTGTACGAGACCGTCAAGAAGACTAAGGGAAAGATTGACGTCCTCTTCGCCAGCGCCGGCACGGGCGACATGGTGAAGCTGGGCGAGATTACTGCGGAACAATTCGACAATACCTTCAACCTGAATGTGCGGGGCACGCTGTTTACGGTGCAGAAGGCGCTGCCGCTTTTCAACGACGGAGGGTCGATCTTCATGAATGGATCGATCGCGAGTATCAAAGGCTTTCCGGCGTTTAGCGTCTACAGCGCGAGCAAAGCCGCGGTTCGGTCGTTTGCGCGAACTTGGCTAGTCGACCTGAAGGAACGCAAGATACGGGTGAATGTACTCAGCCCGGGAACTATCGATACGCCGATTCTGGATCCGCTGGGGCCGGAGGCAAAGAAGTACTTCGCGTCGCTGGTCCCGCGCGGGGAAATCGGGCGCCCGGAGGAGATTGCGACGGCAGCGCTCTTCCTGGCTTCGAGCGATTCCAATTTTGTGAATGGTATCGAGCTGTTCGTAGATGGCGGTACGGCCCAGATCTAAGCTTCCTTTGCCGGCGAGAGTAGTTTTTGCTCGACATGAGCTTTAGCCCCTGCTGTATCCATCCGGACGTGGCAGGGGCAGTTTCACCTTCCGGCACAGCGAAAGTGAATCACATCCCATTTCCGTTTCTCCACCAGCGCAAACTGCAGGTCCCTCCACGGCACGCCGGGGCAGGCGAGATGACAAAGTTTAGGGCAGCGTTTCACCTTGGCATGGGTGGAGATGGATGGACAGAGTCCAGCACAACGGCAGCAACCTGATTTCGTTCGGGCGCGGTCTCCCCAGCACCATCAGCAAGTTGCATCCTCTTAGAAGACCGTTCGGCGGCGAATTTGGAGAGCTCTGCTTTCCGTCGCCTACCCAGGACTCACGTCCGGGGCTACTCTCAGCCACACTTGTCCAAATTAGCCCGATCTGCTCAGCGTTCAGCTTGAAAAGCACAGTTGCCGAAGAGACAGACCACAGCTGGTGGAAGTAACGGGAACAGTCCCGATAGGGACGGCCGAGAATAGCCCAGGATGAAATCCTGGGTATACCCGTACCACCGAGAACAGTCCCGGCAGGGACGGCCGAGAATAGCCCAGGATGAAATCCTGGGTACTCTCGGATCCCACGCAAAGGCTTGCTGCATCGCGAAACCCCAACCTCATTCCGCTACGCGCTTCGCAACTCCGAATTTTTCGACCCCCGAACCGTACTTCGCGGCTAATTTGGACAGCTCTGTCAGACTCTCAGTCAGACCTCTCCAAATTAAGTTTTGGGAAGATGCGGAAGCCGGTCTAGGTTAGGAATGAGTTTTGGCACACAATCCGTAGGCGAAGCGATCCAGCTAGTTCCCCTACCCCTCTTCCACATCTTTTTCTGCTAGGTGCTCTGGACGGCAAGACTGAGCCGTAATACCGTCCTAACTAGGAGTCCCAGCTACTCGAGAACGGTCGCCGCAAGCATCGGCGCGTGGCTCGGGCTTGCCGGAAGACGATCAGCTGGCTAATACATCCCTCCCCTAAACAACTTAGGGGGGCGGGAAAAATAAAAATTTGGCCACCTTGGTAAAACAAAGGACTTAGCCGCCAGCACGACGGGAACATCGCATTCCTGAAACCCAACGCCAACCCAGGGCTGCCGCCCCTGGCACGCCCCAAGGGGCGGACAAGCAGATCTTTCTCATCCTCTGCACTACTCAGCTCTGCGGCGCGGGCACCTCTTCCGGCGAGTCGGCCCGCTTTGCCGCACAATGGCGCCGGAAGACTGATTCTGAACAAAGCGAGACCAATCCTCAGACGGCAATGTAACAGCCCCGCGGGGCGGCTGAAAGTAGCCCAGGATGAAATCCTGGGACTGGAGTTTCTACATTTTGAGCTAGGTTGATCGATCAAGAGAGCGAAATATGACAGCTTTTTTCAGATGTTCCGCCAGTTGTAAGCCTTGTGTCAGGGCATGACTTCCACGGCACGCCGGGACAGGTTAGTCGTGCCGCTTAGCCCTTTTGGGTTCAAGGATGGGTCTAAATTACGCAGGGGGCGCTCCCCCTCCTGATAGCTGCATAATGGTTGCTGCAATCAAGACAAGGAGCGCCATGCATCGTCGTGAATTCAGTAAGCTGATGGCCGGGGCAACTTTGGGAGAAGTGCTTTCCCGCGGGTACGCGCAGGCCTTACCTTCCCAAAGCGGACCTCGGTTCTCCGTGATGCTTTGGACACTGGAGAAGCAGGCGCCATTCGATCGCTGTCTTGAGATGGTTGCGGACGCGGGGTACCAGGGCGTAGAGCTTACTGGTCAATTTCAGAAATGGTCGAGCGATGAGACGCGGCGGGTGATGGCAAAGATGCGTTCGCTGGGATTAACCTTCGATATGTTGAGTGGGGTCAAGGCTGGATTTGCAGATCCAAGTGGCGGGGCCGAATTCATTGCTCAGGCCACCGCACAAATGAAGGCCGCAAAAGAGCTGGAGAGCCCACAAATCAATCTCAAATCAGGCAATCGTATAGAGAATTTGTCGCGAAGCGTTCAGCATGCAGCATCTATTGAGAATCTCAAGCATGCTGCTGAGCTTGCCGCGGCAAATCATGTGCAGATCGTGGTCGAACCAATCGATCCGCTGGAGAATCCGAATATGTATCTGACGTCGGTCAGCGAAGCATTCGAGATTATTCGCGCGGTCGATAGCCCCCAGGTCAGGGTGTTGTACGACTTTTACCACGAACAGAGGGCGTACGGTAATTTGATAGAGAAGTTGGAGCAAAACATCGACTTGGTTGGGTTGGTACACATTGCGGATGTACCCGGGCGACACGAGCCTGGAACAGGGGAGATCGACTACCAGAATATCTATCGCAAGCTTGGGCAACTGAAGTACAACAAGTTCATAACGATGGAGTTCTATCCAATACAAGACCCGGTAGCCACCCTGAGGAAGGCGCGGCTGGATGCCCAGCAGGCTATGAGCGCGGTAACCGTCACATAAACCAGGCATGGGTTACTCGCAATCGGGAATCGTAATCCAGGTAACAATTTTCGGTTTATCCGCCAGTTAAATGCTTGGCTAAATTACCGATAGCTCTGGTACACTCGGGCACAAATTTGTCCAGAAGGACCGTTCCGGTTTGAAGGACTGTATTTATGTCTGCGGATACCTGGTTGAAAATTCCTCGCAACTTCGCATCTGTCCTCCTCGCTTTGTTGGTCATTCCGCTGCCGGTCGCTGCCAGCGCGCAAAGCCAAACGCCGGTTTTTCCTATCGACAACTTCACGGCCCCGGTGGGTGTCGTGGTGTCGTCGCTTGCCGGCGGCGACTTTAACGGGGACGGTCAAGCGGATCTGGCATATATATCCGTACCCGCATATGTGCCGAGCGGAACTCCCCAACCAACGCTGACCGTGCTCCTAAACCAGGGAACGGGCAATGCTCCCATCCCCGTAACTACAAATTCGTTGAGCAATTGCGCATCAGCCTCAGGGGAATATTCGTTGGTTTCGGCCGACATGAACAAAGACAACAAGCTCGACCTGGTGCTCAGCTGCCCGGTGGGATACGTGGTAGTGCTGATCGGCAATGGAGACGGCAGCTTTCAGAACCCGGCTTATTATGCTGTCTCTGCTCCGTTCACCCTGGCTCCTGCGGTAGATCTGAATGGAGATGGCTATCTCGACATTGCTGTATCCACCTTCCTTAATAATTCTTCAGGAGTAGCTGTTCTGCTGAATCAAGGAAGCACGGCACCAGGAACACTTTCAACTGCCAAGAGCTATGCCGGCGCAAGCCCCGTATATCCCGGCTTAACGGGCGCCGGCGACTTTAACGGAGATGGAAAGCAGGACATCGTTGTGGGTGGGTCTACCCTTGCGGTTTTCTATGGTAACGGCGACGGAACGCTGCAAACGGCGCAAACCACTTCCGGTGGGCAGACCCTGGTAACTGGAGACTTCAATCACGATGGCCTGGCCGACATAGCTTACATCGGGGGAATGGAACCACAACCCGCGTCGCTTCAGGTGCTGTTGGGCACTTCCAGTGGAAAGTTCACGACTGGCCTTAATCTGCCGTTGAGTCCTGGTTTAGGTTATCCGTCTCTCCTCATTGCCGGAACCACCAATGGTGGCAGCAACATCGACCTTGCGCTTGTTGGCAACTACACCTCGATTCTGCTGGGTGATGGCAACGGAGGGTTTGCTCTGGGAAATTCGTACGCCTTGACCGGGTCCGCCGATGCAGCAGAAGCGGAAAGCGGCGGCAAGACAAATCTCGTGCTTAATGCGAGCCCCGGTTTTTCTATTTTGGCGGGCAACGGTGATGGCACTTTTCAGGGCATTCCCAGCACGCCTCTGGGACAAGTTGGATACACAGCCGCGGACCTTAATGGCGACGGCCTCACCGACGTACTCGCAGCGGATAATTCGGGCAATCTTTTAAGCGCCCTGGGGCGAGGCGATGGAACATTCTCATCCCCCAATACCATCGCCGGTACTCTTCTTGGGAGTCTGACCACGGGCGATTTCAACGGAGACAGTAGGGTCGACGTGGTAGGTATATCTCCCGGCAACCAGGATTCCACGCTCTTCTTCTACGCGGGAAACGGCAATGGCACGTTCCAGCCGAGCCTCCCCGGGGTTGATTTGAAAGTAGCCGGCGCCCAGGCTGCTGTCGCCGGCGATTTCAATGGCGACGGCAATCTCGATGTAGTACTTCCCTACAGCGTCCCTTTCCCGAGCGGAGGGAGCGGTCTCATCTTTCTGGCTGGGAAAGGAAATGGCACTTTTGGAAGTCCGGTCTTGTTTTCCCAACAGAATTCTTCCATCACAGCGCCGCTTCTGGTGGCAGATTTGAACAACGATAAGAAGCTGGACCTGGTCTGGAACAGCGCCGTATATCTCGGCAATGGAGATGGAACCTTCCAGCAAGCGCCGCTCGGCCTCCCTGGCAGCCTCTTAGCCATCGCCGACCTGAACGGAGATGGAATACCCGACCTGGTGATGGGCTCCAGCGGTCCAGGGAGTGCCGGCGTATATGCGGGCAACGGCAACGGCACCTTCCAGCCTTCGCCCTTTTATACGGTTTCCCTGCCTAATCAATCAGTCGTCGCAGAGGCGACCGCCTCCATCGGTGATGTCAATGGAGATGGCCACCCGGACATTGTTCTGCAGAACTTCACAACCGAAGGCAACAACATCGTCACCGTTCTGCTGGGAGACGGTGCAGGACACTTCACCCTCGACAACAATGCCTACTACACCAGCTTTTTCAATGGATCCGCCGGTGGGATGCTGGCGCGTTTGAACAACCAGGCTCCCAAGTTAGCCAGCGATAATGTCTTGGACTATCTGAGCTTCTCCACCGGGGCCGTTATTTCCCTGCTCAACCAGAACAATCCTAAGCCCACAGCTCAAACCCTGGTGTCTTCGAACACCGTTCTTACCGTATCTTCAGACACTGCCAACGAGAATCAGCAACTCACCTTCACCGCCACCGTCACAGGACTTGATCCATCCGGCAATGTGTCGTTCGCTTCCGGCAGTGCGACACTCGGAACTGCGCCGATCGCCAACGGTATTGCCACCTTCACTGGTTCATTTGCAGCTGCCGGCACTTATGCGGTCATAGCCAGTTATGCGGGAGACAACGAAAACCAGCCGAGCAGTTCCAGTGCGGTTTCGATCGCCGTAGGAGCGCCGGATTTTACCGTCTCTGTTTCGCCCGCGACAGCAACCATTACCGCAGGTCAATCGGCAGTGGAAACGATTTCGGTCACGCCGGTTGCGGGTTATAACCGCACGGTGACCTTCGCCTGTGGGCCGCTGCCCAGTGAGGCGACTTGTACGTTTGCTCCATCTTCCGTGACGTCATCCAACGGGAAGGCAGCGACCAGCACACTTACGGTTACGACGGGAGCGGCTTCTGCTGCAACGCGACCAGGGACCTCCGGAGCCATAGCCGGAATCGCCTCGGTCGGCGTCTTCTTTTTGCTGTTTTCACCGATGCGCCTCGGGCGCCTTAGGCGAACCTATTTGACCTTGTTATACGTTTTTCTGTTGACCGGCTTGGTCGCGCTCTCAGGTTGCGGTGGCTCCGGTCAATCATCAGGAAGCGCGAGCACACGGAGCAATCCTGGTACGCCGGCGGGCACGCAGACGATTACCGTGTCCACGAGCGATGGTACTATCTCTCACTCAGTCAGTTTCCAGATCGTAGTGCAGTGATGACGCAAACTTGCGGCGCGGTAGAATCGAAGAGATGATGCAACTCGGTTTTGTAAGCGCCATCCTCCCCGACCTAACGCTTGAAGAAGTATTCGCCCTGGGCAAAGCGACAGGGTACACCTGTGTGGAATTGATGTGTTGGCCGGTGGGCAAGGCCGATCGCCGGTATGCGGGCGTTACCCACATCGACGTCAACAATTTCAAACCCGCGGACGTCCCGCGGATTGCAAATCTTGCCCAAGCTCACGGCATGGAAATCAGCGGACTGGGATATTATCCGAATCTACTTACGCCCGATCAGGAGGCAGGTCGAGTGGCTGCCTCGCATCTGAAACGTGTTATCAGCACGGCAAAGATGCTCAATCTCACGGTCGTCAGTACGTTTGTGGGGCGCGATTGGACGCGATCCGTAGAAGAGAACTGGCCTCGGTTCCTATCGGTCTGGAAGGATCTGATTGCCTATGCGGACGACCAAGGGGTTCGTATTGCCATCGAGAACTGCCCCATGATTTTTACCGCCGACGAATGGCCCGGGGGCAAAAACCTTGCCTCCAGTCCCGCGATCTGGCGGCGCATGTTCGAGGAGATCCCCAGCCCCAACTTCGGGCTCAATTACGATCCGTCGCATCAGGCCTGGCAGCAGATGGACTATATCTCCCCACTTAAGGAGTTTTCTTCGCGCATCTTCCGCGTTCATCTCAAGGATGTAGCCGTTGATCGGCAGCAGCTGAACCAGGTGGGCATCCTGGCTTATCCCCTGGAGTTCCATAGTCCGAAGCTGCCCGGCCGCGGGGACCTCGACTGGGCGACGTTTCTCCATGCGCTGAAAGATTCGGGTTATGACGGACCGGTCTGCGTGGAGGTGGAGGACCGGGAGTTTGAAGGCGATCTGGCGCATCGCAAACAGGCGCTCGCCGTCAGCGCAGAGTACCTGCGGCCATTGATCAATACATAATCCAACCGCCGTCGACATTCAGGGTCTGGCCAGTCATCGCGTCGCTCAACTCTGTCGATAGAAACAAGCACACGCGGGCCACGTCGAGTGGGCTGATGCGCCGCTTGAGACTCTGCAGTTCCATAAATTTATCGGATTCTTGCCTGGACATCAGCTTTCTTTCCCCTTCGGTTTCGATGGCGCCAGGGGTGATGCAGTTGACGCGAACATTGTGGCCCCCTACCTCTCTCGCCAGCGAACGCGTGAACCCAATGATCGCGCCCTTCGATGCGACGTAGTGGGTCAGGTTCTCGAGACCGGTAAAGAAAGTGACCGAAGAGATATTCACAATCGCCCCGGCTCGTTGCTTAACCATGTGGGGCAGAGCAAGTTTTGTGCAATGAAAGACGCTCTTCAAGTTGATGTCGTGCATTGTGTCCCACTGGTCTTCTGTCATTTCCAGGAAGGGCTGCCGAGGATAAACTCCGGCGTTATTGATCAGGATGTCGATGCGCCCAAAGCGGGAGATTGCATCCTCAACGACCTTTGCCATGTGATCGCGAACGCCGGCGTGGGCTTCAAAGGCGAAGGCCGAGCCGCCTTTCGCTCTTAAAGCCGCTGCCGTCTTTTCGACGTGCGGCCCGTTCAGGTCGGCGAGAAATACATGGGCCCCATTCTCGGCAAATAGGGCGGCAGCTCCGGCCCCGATGCCCGCGGCGGCCCCGGTCACAATGGCGACTTTATCCTTGATCAGCTCCATCAGCACTCCTGCATCACAAGGGCTGATCTTATCAAACGCCGATTCCGCGGGGTCTTGCGATTGCATTATTCTGCGCGCCCCACCTCCAACCCGAAGCGCGACAGATCGCGCTTCTGCAGGGTGTAATCAATAAAAAATCCGATGCCAATACACAGCGGAATCAAGCCGAAGGCGCCCCCGGAGAGTACTTCGTGCTCATTCACAATCCACGCCAGCAAGAGAAAAGAGAGCATGATTCCAAGACCAGTCGAGATGAGCACGATCGCGGTTCTGCGGGTACTCCCAAGCGCCTGAAGTGGGTCTTTCGCGGTTTTTCCTTCGGCGCTCAAGACTTTTTCAATATCGCCGGCAGTCATTCCCCGCGCCAACATCGCCAAACGCTGTTCGGTCTTTAGCCTCTGCTTGTACGCTCCGCCGGCAAGACTGGAAACTATGGCCACAATCCCAACCAAAAAGGCCCCCAACGGGACCATGAACGGACTCCAATGCCAATCCATAAGCCTTTCCCTCCCCTTCCGACCGCTTTAGACTGCCGGTTTCTCAGAGAGTTTCAATTCCGGCGTGAAACTTTGAGCTAGATTCTTAGTCTGACTCTCCTTGCAGGCCGCCGACCCCAGCTTCGAGCAGATCGTCCAAGACCATCAGGCCATGGTCTTTGGCACCCTCATTCGCCTCACCGGCAGCCGCGAACATGTCGATGATCTGGCGCAGGAGGTCTTTCTACGCCTCTACCGGGCACTTCCAGCTTTTCGCGGGGAATCCCTGCTCAGCACCTATCTCTATCGCATCGTTGCCAATGTGGCCCAGGATGAATGGAAGCGCCGCCGCCGGGAGGACCGTCCCCTGGTCTCCTTTTCTGAGGAGGAATCGGATTGGGAGGATCGACTCCCACATCCCGGCCCCGATGCCGAGCAGGAATTTACCGAAAGACAATTTCGGTATTCTGTCGAGGAGCAGTTACAGCAGCTGAGCCCGGTGGAGAGAACGGTGCTGGTGCTCTATCATCAAGAGGAGCGCAGTTACGAGCAGATTGCGCAGTCGCTCAAACTGCCCATCGGCACCGTGCGCACGCACCTGCATCGCGGCCGCAAGAAGCTTCGCGAAGGGATTGAACGGCAGCAGGCAGTGGAAAGGGGAACCAGATGGCAGAAGACAAGATGAATCATGCTTCGCATGCGCGGTCACTCGATGCAAGAATCCTTCGCGCCCTCGAGACCGCGCCTCGATTCGAGATCCCCTCGGACTTCGCCGCCAGGGTCGGCCGCCAACTGCCTCCGCGCCCAGAGGCAATCCTCCCCCCTGCGCGCTACGGCTATCGTGCTGCTGTGGCATGCCTGATTGTGCTGCTTGTACTTATCTTTGCATTTGCGCGCCGTGCAACTGGCACTTCTGTATTTTGGCTTTCGATCGAATCGACTTTCTGCGCCCAGTTCGCGCTTGTGGCCGTCTGGCTGGCGGTACGGAGCGCAGGCTATACTTTCGCTAGCCTTTTCTAGTCAGCTAGCCCAGTTCTCGTATCTCTGCCGGTAGCTGTCCGCAAAACGCAAGCCAGTTTATGTCAAGTTCGTCGATGGCCATCAAAATTACTCGCACCGATCCGCGCTATGCGATGTTGCATCGAAGCCGCAATCTTCGTTGGGACGCCAATGAAGCGGAGGCGGCCGCCGAGATCGAGTTGTGCGAGACTGCGGAGCAGGCGAGCGAAGCATTGCAGCGCATCGTCAACGCCGGCATGCGCCCCACTATTCGCAGTGGCGGCCATTGCTACGAAGACTTCGTGGTCAACAATCCCGGCGGCGCGATCCTGGACCTTAGCCTGATGAAGAGCGTGACCCTTGCAGGCGACGGAACGCGCTACCGCATAAGCCCGGGCATGGAGTTGGGCGAGGCATACCTCGACCTGTACAAACGCCACGGTGTAACCATTCCCGGAGGCAGTTGCTACGAGGTGGGCGCCGGGGGTCACATTAGCGGAGGTGGCTATGGCGTGCTTTCGCGACTGCACGGTCTCACCATCGACTGGCTTTCAGCGGTCGAGATCCTCACCGTCGACAACAAAGGACAAGTAGCGCTCAGGCGCATCGATAAGGACCACGATGCCGACCTTTTCCGAGCCTGCTGCGGCGGGGGCGGAGGAAACTTCGGCGTGATCACCGGCTTTCTCTTCGACCGGCTACCCGTGGCGCCTTCTGAAGTGGTGAATGCCCACTTGTCTTTTGACTGGGCCACCATGACCGAAGACAACTTCACCGCCATCCTGATGGCATTCGGAGACTACTGGGCCAAGCGTGGGAAGGAACCCGATACCTGGGGACTTTTTGCTGCGCTCGGCCTCACGCACGCCTCCTCGGGCAAATTTAGCCTCTCTTTGCAGTTTTGCAACCCCGATGGGAGTTGCGACGACCTGAAGCCCGTAGAGGAGTTTCTCGATCTCTTTCAGGGTTTCGGACCCCTGGAGACACGCGGATCAGCAGCCGGTGAAAGGCGCTTTGCACAGCGGCGCCCGACCGCTCGCGAGAGCCTTGCGCAATACGGCATCGATCGGCTGCTCTGGCTGGAAGCAACGATTGGCGACAGTGGAAGCGGCCACAGCGGACGCGCGGCATACAAATCCTGCTACATGAAGCAGAACTTTACCCGCGCGGAGACGAAGTGTATCTACAAGCAACTGACGCGCACTGTTCCCGGTGTTGACCTGCGGGGATCGGTGATGGCCGTCGACTC
Organism: uncultured Acidobacteriaceae bacterium; assembly: GCA_963711525.1. Classification (GTDB taxonomy): domain Bacteria; phylum Acidobacteriota; class Terriglobia; order Terriglobales; family Acidobacteriaceae; genus PALSA-350. The sequence goes on from CAVQEO010000018.1 coordinate 383,215, forward strand.
GTATGGAGGAGCCGTTAATGCGAAGGATATGGCCGCCGTCACTTCGGTTTGGCAGCGCTCGTCCATTATGAAGGTCCAATTTCAGCAATATTGGGAACAGCCAGAGGAAGACGCGGGGCGCCTGCAGTGGATGCGAGAGTTCTACACCGACCTCTACTCGCAGCAAGTGGATGCAAAGTACGCCGGCACTCCTTACCCCAACGAATATTACGAGGGCTGCTACATCAACTATCCCGACTGCGATATGCTCGCGTACACCTTCTGGCCCCAGCTTTACTACGGCACGCACGATCTTTACCCGTTTCTGCAGCAAGTGAAGCGGCGCTATGACTCGAACAACATCTTCCACCACAAGATGTCGATCCGCGCCTAGGACGATCTATGCAGCCTGATGTTCGACGATTGCCGGCAGGATGGACGCGCAGAGAGTTTGTGCGTGGCGCCGCGGGTATGGTCGCGCTGCCGCATCTGCCGCATGCTGTGCCTTCCAATCCACCGCAGCAGTTTGCCTATGTGGCCTCCGGGCAAGGCTCGCTGCATGTCTTCAAGTTACGCGGCGAGGTCTGGATAAGGACACAGCGCGTGCCCAGCCCCGCGCCTGCCTGCATTTTGCTTTCTCCGGCACAACGCACACTCTATGTGGCCAACGAGGTAGATGTGCACGAGGGTTTGGCGCGGGGCACGGTCGAAGCCTTCCACGTCGATCCTCTTGATGGCAGCCTGACTCTGTTGGGCCGCACACCACTGTCGCTTTCGGCAACCCATCCGCGGCATCTGGCCCTCTCACCGGACGGAAAGATGCTGGCCGTGGCCGCTTACGGCGGCGCAATTTACAACCTCTTTCCCATTGCAGCAGACGGTAGCCTGGGCCAACCGAGCAGCATTTTTAAGCAGGCAGGTTGCGGACCACAGCCCCGGTCGCAGGCGTCTGCGCATCCCCATACGCTGCTGTTCGACGCCGGCGGGCGCCATCTGCTCTCCTCCGATTTCGGCAGCGACCGGCTGAGCGTATTCGCGGTCGAAAGGGGCAGACTGCAGTGGCGTATGCAGCGCGCCACCGGTGAGGGCAGTGGCCCAGGCGCGTGCGCGCTTCATCCCGCGGGCTCTGTCTTCTACGCCTGGCATGATTTGGAGAGTACGCTCGTTTGCTACCGCTACGACGGGGTGTCTGGAACCATGGGTGACACAATCCAGCGGCTGTCATTCCGTACGGCTTCGCTGCATGCTCTTTCGCTCCATCCCTCAGGCCGCATGCTCTATACCACCCAGGAAAACCGGAACGAGTTGAGGGCGTGGCACGTGGACGCGAAGAACGGAAGGCTCACACAGGCAAAGGTTGTGGTGCTGGGAGGGGCGACGCCGACTCAGATCACGGCTTCGCCCGATGGAGAGAGTATTTTTGTTCTGGATGGCCCAGGAGGATCGATCTACAAGGTGACTGCAGACCGCGCGACGGGTGAGCTACACTGCAAAGCGAACGTTGCAGTCGTGAACGAACCGAAAAGCATCGCGTTGAAAACCATCTAGTAGCCTGGGGACCAGGGCTCGATCACCAATCCAACTGAAAAGCAAAGGGAGTAAGTCGATGGAAATGCAGTCCAGGAGAGGTCTTCTCAAGAACGCGGCCAAAGCTGCCGCAATCGCAACCGGCAGCGCCATGGTTGCCGGCAAATCCGAGGCGAAGGCATCGGCAAAACTGGAAAAGAAGGCCTATTCGTGCCAGCCCGTTGCGGACAATGCACCCAACGCTCCGGCGCTATTCTCAAGCGCTGTCTCCTACGGCAATCTGCTCTTCCTGGCGGGTGTCGGCGCACACTTCAAAGGCACGATTGAAGAGCATACCAAGCACGTACTGGACGAGCTCGAGAAGAACCTGATCTGTGCCGGCTCTTCGATGGACAAGGTGCTCAAAGTGAATGTTTACCTGAACGACATCAACGACTGGGCCAAAATGAACACCGCCTATGCAGGGCGCTGGGGTAAGGTGCCCCCCGTCCGCACGACCGTCGCGCCAGCCGGAGGCATTCCCGGCAACTCGCTGGTAGAAATCGATCTGATTGCCTATATCTAGAAACCTCGCGAACGCCATGTCACTACCATCTGCAGATGCGGCCAGTGCGCCCACGGGCCGTGCAACCCTTACGCGCGAAGGCACCGGGCAAGATAACCTGTTTACCCGGATTGGGCTTCGTCCACTGGTGAATGGCCGCGGCACATTCACCATCATCAGTGGATCGTGTTCCCTGCCCCAGGTGAAGCAGGCGATGTACGATGCCTCCTTCTACTTTGTGCATCTCGACGAGCTGATGGAGGCTGTCGGCCAGGAGCTCGGTCAACTTACCGGCGCGGAATGGGGCATTGCCACCACCGGCTGCGAGGCGGCCATTGCGCTCGCCGTGGTTGCCTGCATCGCCGGTACCGATCCTGAAAAATCTCAGGCGCTGCCCTACGTCAAGGGCCGTGATCAAGTCATCATCCCCAAACATTCCCGGAACCCCTATGACTTCGGGGTGCGCATGACGGGGGTGGAAGTGGTTGAAGTCGACTCCGCCGACTCACTGCGCAGCCAGCTGACCGAGCGCACGGCGATGGTTTACATCCTGTCCGGCCCAGCAGCAGAGAATGGCCCACTGAGCATTCCGAATATCTGCGCCATTGCCAAAGAGAAAGGGGTTCCCGTCTTTGTCGACGCCGCTGCCGAGGAGCCACTGGTTCCCAACATCCACCTTCAGCACGGCGCTACGCTGGTTGGCTACTCCGGCGGTAAGTGCCTGCGTGGACCGCAGTCCTCCGGGCTGCTTATCGGCCAGAAGGACTTGTGCCGCGCGGCCTATTTTCAATCTGCGCCCAACCACAACTACGGGCGAGCCTTCAAATGCAGCAAAGAAGAAACGATGGGCCTGCTCGCCGCTGTGCGGCAATGGTATAAGCGCGACCACGCCGCGGAGCAGCGGGAGTGGCTTTCATGGCTGCAGCACATTGAGTCGCGCGTGCAGGGTCTCCCTTCCCTTACGACCGAGTATCTGCAGCCTGTAGACCTGTCGAACCGGTCACCCCGTCTGCGGATTCACTGGGACGCTCGCGAGCTCAAGATCACCGGAACCGAACTCGCCGCACGGCTCGACGCGGGCACTCCACGCATCATTGTTCATGACAGCGCCGGCGTTCGCCCTTCTCACATGGCCAGCTCGATCATCATCATGCCGTACATGATGAACGCGGGAGAAGAACGCATCATCGCCGATGCCCTCTACGAAGGGCTCACCAAGCCTGGACACTACGAAGATCCGGCGCTCCCGTCCGGCGCCCCGATGCCGGTCCGGGGAACGTGGGCAGTTGCGATCCGGTATGAGCGCGGCGTTGGCCTGCAGCAGTTCACGCTCGAGCAGAGCGGCACTGAACTAACCGGGACCCAGCAGGGAGAGCTCTACAGCGCCGCGCTTAAGGGAGCGATCCATGGCGGCCAAATCGAGTTGCGCAGCAGCATGGTGGTGCCTGGGAACCAAATTGAATGGACTTTTCAGGGCAACGCGCATGGAGACACTATGGCGGGGACGGTTGATTTGGGAGAGTATGGTAAGGCAGCCTGGGAGGCGATTAGAAATCATGATTAGAGAATGCACGAGGACCCGGACATTCCGCTGCCGTATCGCATCAGCGTCCTCGCGCAGCCGGCGGCTCCGGCCTACGATTTGCTGCTGCGTGGTGGCCATGTGCTCGATGACAAGAACCACATCGATGGGGTGATGGACCGGCCGTCAAGACAATTGACGTGAAGGGCCTGTAAGTCACCCATCAAAAACGGAAAGATTGTCTACGACCGGAATGGGATCAGTGCCGACTTGTGGACAGCGCCACCCGGCCCCCATGCCGCGGAGGCTTACCGGTGGACGACCTTTGCGCCGAGGCCTTCAACCCCACACACGACAGATACGCAACACTGAGGGGTGTATCTGTCGCCCTTGCGGTGTTATTATCTTAGTGTGACTTCTGCTTCAAATCACCTCGTACGTTGTAGCCGCGCCTCCTCGGCGCCGGCCGGTTGTTGTTGTTCGCGCTAGTTCCCTCAACTAACGCAGCGTAAAACGCTTCGCGGCTCTCATTTAGCTAACCCACCCTTGTTTGGGCGTGGGCGAACCAATCCTACGGGGAGTAACTATGCGCAACCTGCCGCTTCTTCTTTGCTTTTGCCTGTTGTCTACACTGGCAGCGCTCGTAATCCATACAAACCGGGCTCAGGCCCAGATGGTAGGAGGCACGATCTCCGGTGACGTCGTCGATCCCGCGGGTGCCGCTGTGACAGGAGCCGAAGTGCTTGTACGCAACAATGAAACCGGCAGCGAACGCAAGTTCACTACCGCCGAGAGTGGCATATTCTCCGCGCCCTCGGTAGCCGTGGGCACGTACACCGTCTCTGTTTCGCGAGATGGTTTTGCACCTCTCAGCCGGACGGGAATTGTGCTTACCGTCGGCGAGAATGTCCAGCTGCACCTTGCGCTCACATTGGGCAGCGTGCAACAGAGCGTCTCCGTGGTGGACACTCCTGCCGTGGTAGACACCTCAACTCTGCAGACGCAGGGACTCGTCGATGAGCGGCAGGTCAAGGAGCTGCCGCTGAATGGCCGGAGCTTCGACCAGCTGATCCAGCTGAACCCCGCGTCGGTCAGCTACACCACCCAGCGCTCGGGCGGCGTGGGCACATCCAACTCTTCCGTGGGCAACATGTACTCCGTCTCCGGACGCCGCCCGCAAGACAATCTCTTCCTGCTGAACGGAATCGAGTACACCGGGGCTTCGCTCATCAACGTAACTCCGGGGGGGACCAGCGGGCAGCTGCTGGGAGTAGACGCGGTGCGCGAATTCAACGTGGTCAGCGATACGTATGGCGCAAATTACGGCAAACGTACCGGCGCGCAGATATCGATTATCACAGCATCGGGAGGAAACGCGCTGCACGGTTCTGTGTATGAATTTCTGCGTAACAGCGCGCTAGACGCGCGCAATTATTTCGACCAGGCGAAGATTCCGGAGTTTCAACGTAACAATTTCGGCGCCGCACTGGGCGGCCCGCTGCGTCATGACAAGCTATTTGGCTTTGGCAACTATGAAGGTTACCGGCAGCATCTCGGGCTCAGCGCGGTCAGCTTCGTTCCCGACGACACCTCGCGCGCGGCTGCCGCCGCCATCGTCCGGCCACTACTTGCGCTATGGCCGGTCGCCAATGGTCCCGAGTTGCTCAACCCGAATGGCACGCCAAGCGGGATTGCAGAGGCTTTCTCCAATCCGCCCCAACACGTCCGCGAGGATTTTGGCACGACGCGCATCGATGCCAACCTGACTGGGAAGGATCTGCTCTTCGGCGTCTACACGGTGGATGACAGCGACGCCAATACCCCCTCCCAAAACCCTTATTCGACGATCTATGAGCGGCTGCGCGAGCAGGTCTTGAGCGCGCAAGAACAGCACGTCTTTTCTGCCAATCTGCTCAATACGTTGCGCTTCGGCTATTCGCGGGCGGCCTATTACTTTACCGGGCTGGCTCCGGACTCAGTGCCTGGCTGGATTGCAGGCGCGCCCGTCGGGGCAGTCGTGATCGCAGGCAGCACGGCATCGAATGGCGCCTCCCAGGTGACGCTGGCGGGCGCGAACACCGGGAGCAACAACCAGGCTGTCCGTAATCTCTTCACCGTGGACGAGCATATTTTCTGGACTCGTGGACGGCACCAGCTCGAGGTGGGCGTATGGCTGCAGCGGCTGCAATCCAATGACAACCTGGCTCAGAATCAGTATGGGCAAGCATCCTTCTCCACCCTCAGCAGCTTTCTGACAGGCAACGTGGCAACGTTTACGGTGGTGCCTGCGCCGACGGAGCTCGGCTGGCGATCACTCTTTGGAGCAGCTTTCATCGAAGACGCGTGGAAGGTAACGCCCCGCCTCGAGCTTCGCGCGGGCTTCCGTTCCGAATCAAGCGACGGTTGGAATGAAGCTCACAGCCGTGCATCGAACTACGGCTTCACCAACGGCGTCATCAACACGAATCCCACCATCGGCGGCTCCGCCCTGGCGCAGAACCGCGCCACGTTCATGCCCGAGCCGCGCATCGGGGTGGCTTACGACCTTTTCGGGAATGGCAAGACAGCCCTGCGGGCGGCCTTCGGCGTGCATCGGGCGCTACTGGATGCGCTGGACTACCGGCTTGACCAGACTGCGCCGTTCAACACCACTCTGTCATTCAGTAACACGACTGTCGACAAGCTTGCCGGCCTCTCCAGTGGTACGGGCACGGGCAGCGGGCAGATCTCGCCCAGTAATGTGCAGCCGGACATTGCTACTCCTACGGTGCTGGCCTGGACCTTCAAAATCGAGCAACAGATCGCCCCCGCGACTTCGCTCACCATCGGCTATGTGGGTTCGCACGGATACCATCAGATTCTGTCCGAGGACCAGAACACGCCCCCAACCGTAGTCTGCCCGGCATCGCCCTGCCCTGCAGCGCTTGCCCCGGGGACCGTCTTCTACTCGAGCTCCACCAAGGCCAACCCGAACGTGGCCAACACTACCTCCTGGGTCTCACAGGGGATCAGCAACTACAACGGTCTCGAGGTGGACGTGCGCCGGCAGTTGTCGCACGGGCTGCAACTGCGCGGCGTTTATACCTTTGCCAGCAACCTGGACGATGGCTCGGCATGGAATACCAGCGTCTCGGCCAACACTCCGGCGTTTGTCATGTATCCAGGAAACCCTGGGCTCGATTATGGGCCGGCAGCCACCAATATCCGGCACGCCGCCGCCATCAATGGCACCTGGGAGTTGCCTTTGAACGACGGGCTGCTGGCGAACCCTTTAGCAAAGCAGTTGGTGGGCGGCTGGTCGGTTAGCGGCATCGCGACGCTACAGAGCGGCTTCCCGCTCTCACCCCAGTTGGGCTACAACCCGACCGGCAACGGGGATACGCGCAACCCGGTGCGCCCCAATCTCGTTCCCGGTTTTCATGGCCCGCTTTACGCTAAGACAGTGCAGCAGTGGTTCAATCCCGCGGCCTTCAGCGCGCCTTATCCGGGTACTTTTGGGAGTGTCGGCCGCGACACGCTCACGGGTCCCGGCCTCTCGGAGCTGGATCTCGCCCTGGTCAAGAACACAACCATCCACGAGCGGCTGCACGCGCAGTTCCGGGCGGAGTTCTTCAACGTGCTCAACCACGCCAACTTCACCACGCCGAACCCGGTAGTCTTCAGTTCCGGCCCGACACCAAAGACGCCCACAGCAGAAGTTGAGCCGTCGTCGACTGCCGGGGTAGTGAGTGCAACGGCCACTACCTCGCGGCAAATCCAGTTTGGGTTGAAGCTCCTCTTCTAGTTGAGTAGTTGAGCCTGACTCTTAACCTGAAAAAAATGTTCCTTGCCCTTTGTTTATTTGCGCTAACCTTTCTCGTCAGAGGTTTGAGCCGAATGAAACTGTTAGCGCACGTCTTGCTTTGTATCTTTTTCTCTGCCGCGGCGGCCGCCCACGCGGATATCGTCATTCTGCACGATGGCGTCAGCTACTCCGGACGATTCACGCCGCCCGCCGGGGGAAGCTCTCGTTCACGGATAACCAGGGGGTCGGGTATCAGTTCCCCATTTCTGATGTTCAGTCTCTCGTCTTCTCCAACACGGCCGACAACATCACGTTGCACAATGGGAAGAACTACTCGGGTCAATTGAACGGTCTGGACGTTATTTCGTTCGAGGGCAACGGAGGCATCGATTACCAATTCCCTCTGCGTGACATCAGCTCTCTCATCCTCACCGGCTCGCAGGCCCCCTCTGCGGCGCGCCACGTGCCCGCAATGGTCATTCCCCAAGGGACGAACATCGTCGTCCTCACGTCGAACTCCATCCAGGCCGCCTCTGAGTCTTCAGGACAACTTTATCCCGCAACGATCCAACAGGCGGTCATCGGTAGTTCGGGCAGCGTGGCCATCCCCGCCGGAACTCACGCCAAATTGGTGGTGAGTAATGTCAGCAGCGGCGGCGCAGTACGTTCGCCGGAGTTGATGCTGGACCTCTATTCCATCGATGTTCACGGGGAAGAATACCGGGTGGACAGTTCCTCTATAAGCAAAAGCAACAAGAGAGGTCTGGGCGCGAACCGCCGCACGGCGGAAGTGACTGGCGGAGGCGCGGGTCTGGGCGCTCTCTTGGGGGCTGTTTTTGGCGGCGGCAAGGGCGCCGGCATTGGCGCCTTGGCAGGGGCCGGGGGAGGTGCGCTTACCCAGCTATTCACCCGGGGCAAACAAATCAGCGTGCCGGCCGAAACTTCGCTGACCTTCCGGTTGGAACAAACTCTCGTGCTACACCCCTAGGGCTTTTTAAGCGCACGATGGCATTCGTGCTCCAGCAAGGCCAGGAGCTCGTCCATGTGTTCCGTACGGGTGCGAAAGTTCACCGGGCTGATGCGAAAATACGCCTTGCCTTTCAGCTCCGTAGTCGAGAACCAGAATCTCCCGCTCTGCTCGACTCGCCTCGCGACCTCCGCGTGTAATTGCTTGGATTGCGCCTCGTCCAGATCCGCGCCTCGATAGCGAATACAGATCGCCGACAGCGGCGGTTCTGTTGCCGGCTCAAAGTCGGGATGTTTTTCCACCAGCGAGTATAGGTGCTTCGCCTGGCGTACATTGCTGTCGATCCAGTCCCCGATCTGGCGCGCCCCGTAGCGCTTGAAACTCATCCACACCTTAAGCCCGCGAAAGCGTCTCGACTGCTCGAAGCTGTGAACGTAATACTGGTAGCGCTCGTTCGCACGATCGAATTCGTCGGTAAGATACGCGGGCTTAAGCCCAAAGGACGCGGTCAATCGACGATCGTCCTTAACCAGGATCGCACCCGCATCCAGCGGCGCGTAGAACCACTTGTGGGGATCAATCGTGACCGAGTCCGCCAGTTCCAATCCCCGATCGCCCATGGGCCATGCGTGGGAGAGCAACATGCCGCCGCCATAAGCGGCATCGACGTGCAGCCACATTCCTTCGCGGTCCGCGATCGCCCGCAGCGCGCGCACCGGATCGATCGCCCCGGTGTTGGTGGTCCCGAAAATGCCCACGATGCACATCGGCCGTATGCCGGCTTTACGATCCTCCACAATGGCTGCCTCAAGCGCATCCAACCGTATGCGGAATTCCCGGTCGGTGGGCAGCGCACGCAGCGCCTCTCGTCCCAGCCCCACGGCGTCCACTGCCTTATCCACCGAGACGTGACGTTCTTCCGACGTGTAGACAGCCCATCGTTCCTGAACCCCATGCTGCTGGATCCGGTCGCCCGAAACGGAGTCCCGCGCCAACTTGAGCCCGACGAAGTTCGCCATCATACCGCCGCTGGTCAGGTGCCCGCCCGCCTGCTCCCCGTATCCCACCAGGTCGGTGAGCCAGCGGACGGTGCGTCGCTCCATGGCGACCGCGCCTGGGCCAACCGTATAGGCGCCGAGGTTTTGATTAAGAGCGGAGCAGATGAAGTCCGCGATGATTCCAATTGGGCTCGGCGAGGGAGTAATCAACCCCATATAACCTGGATGTCCGACATGGGTGCAGTTAGGCAGAAGCTTCTGTTCCAGCTCAGCCAGAACCGCCTCCGCAGAGCTGGGATCGTGAGGGAGCGGCTCGGCGAAGAGCTTGGTCAGAATCGCCGGCTCCACATCAGGAAAGACCGGTCTTTCCTCGATGTTCTCCAAATACTCAGCGAGTAGATCGACCACCCGATGGCCAACTTCGCGAAATTCACTCGAGTTCATCAATCCTCCGGAGGTCGAGTATTTTCTTTCGGACTCAAATTTTAAATGGCTATATCGGAACGGTCGGCTTCAAAAGGTGAAGGATACGCCGCCGCCGGCCCTCTGTTGGCGCATGGGGCCGTCGAGTTGAGGTCCGACAAAAGTCAGAGTCGCGTTCTCCAATTCAATACTGGAGAGAATATTGTTCTTTGACTTAGTCCAGAAATCGGGCTGCGACGTGAGCGTCTCACGATAGTCCATCCGAATCATCCACCGGGGCGATATGCGATAGCGAATGCCGCCGCCGTAGTTCAATCCAGCCTGAAAGATGCCACCGCCCTCGAGGGGCGGCGTACTGCCGAAATTATAGGCAGCACTCAGGAGCCCGATATTACTCAGCCCCAAGCGAAAGTAGTTGGGCGCCTTCTTGATCGGGGCGTCGTCCAAGTGCATGAGCTGCAGAGCAGGCCCGACGGCGAAATAGGGACGCAACCGCGATGTCTTTGGACGCGTATTGATAAGAAGGTTGTACGCGATCTGAGAAGTCAGAAGCCCGGAGTTGGCAAAAGCAAATGCACTCTGCACAGTAGGGCTGGTGCTGTCGTTATCCACCACGGCCAATCCGATTTGAAAAGTAGTGAAACTGTGGTTGTAACTAAATTCCTGGGAGAGATATTTTTGCGAGTCAATGGTGACGGACGCGCCGAGATTCCAACCGTTTTGCATGGAATTGCCAAGGGCAATGACCACCTGGTCCGCGGGACCGGTGATGGAGTCCAGGATGAAGCCGATTCCGCCCCCGTCGCCGCCGGCGTAGCCTAACCACGATGCCCGAAAGCCTATCTCGACCGAGGGTGGTCTCCAACGGACGAGCTCATCTGTCGTGTCGGGGCTGCTACGGGTGATCGATGCGGGCGAGAATGAGTAGTCGTCCTGGTGCCCATCGGCCCCGTTAATGGTGTACTTATCGCCGTCGACATCCATGCTCCTCGGGGGACGCGGAGTGTCCTTCCTCTTGAGCTCCGTAACGCCGGTACGAATGCCGGAATAAGCCATGACGCCTACGTTGTCGCGAAGGATATTGTTCTTAATCGTCAGCACGGTTTGCCGCGATACACGGTCCGCGCGGTTGCCATGGACCGGCAGGGTATTCGTGGCAAGCTGCGTCTTATCCTGCGGCCCACGGCAATCGTTCAACTGGAGCACCGCGACTCGTCCATCCGTGATGAGATCTTCCCCGGTTCCATTCTTTGCGTCTTTGGGAATCCACGGCCGGGTAACCAGTTGCACGCTCGAAACGCACCCGGTAAAGATCAGATCGTTCACGACTTTAGCCCGTTCGTTGTCGATATGGGTGTCGATCAGGTGGATAAACGTCTTGTTCTTCTTGGAGAAGCCGATGCCCGTGTCATGGGTCGATGAGGAGGTCCAGACGCCCTGACCATTCCAATCAAGAGAGCTCGCCCAGATGCGAAGATGGTGTCGCTTGGAAAAGGTATTCAGCGTCTTGGCGTAGGCATAAGCAGGGGCGCGGCCGGCGAGCAGCAAGGTTGACATGGGAGCGCTTTTGTAACCCTGGTTCTCGGCGACCGAGCGGATAGTGGCATAGGTCGATTCAGCGGTTAGCGAGTCCACTTGCACCCAGTCACTGGCGGCGAACGCGCGCTCCACAGCGCCGGCGCTGCCGATGAATATCAGGTTGGTTATGTCGGATGGAATATGACCTTTTTCGGTATATGTGCGAAACGGCAACTTCTCCACCAGCTGGCTTAGCTCTTTCCTCGCAGAATCCGTGGTCGCAATGGGAGGAACGAGCGCCGATTCCTCCTTCGGAAGGACAATAGGAGCGGTCAGCTCGGCAATTAATTCCGTGCCCGCGGGTAAGGAAATTTCGGGCTCAGAGAATCTGAGAACGGAAGCGGAAGCAGCGGTAGTGAAGATGGCTGCGATGGGGTCGCCAAAGGAAAGGCTGCCGATAACACCCGAAGCGCGATTGCTCAAGGTGGCCGTGGAACGGATTCCCTGGATACGGCCCTGCGCGTCCACGGATTCGCGTGCATTCTCCACTTCCGTAATGCGGCATTGCAACGGAATGCTTTTTCCGTCGGAAAGAATCACGTGATCGAACTGCAATTGGATTCGGGCAGTTTCATGTACAAAGCCGATCCCCACCTTGCGCACGGATACGACGGAGCCTTCCACGGTAGTTCCGAGAGGGAGCAGCATATCGCCTCCCTCCGTCACTGGAGCGATCAAAACACCTGAGATCCTGGTCCCTTTTTGCGTGGCGTACGAGCTGATCGGCTGCTTTAGGCGAATCTCCAGCTTGGTCCCGGCTGAAACCGGGCCGGCAAGGGCGTGCAGTCCGACAAGCGCTAGCGCCGCGGAGCAGCACGCGACAAGGCCTTTACTGCAAACGTGCAGGATTTTGCCCCGCTTCGATCTTCCAGCCGAGCCAGCGGCGCACACAGAACGATCGGATTCCAGTCCAGCTCTTGAACCGGTGATGAACACAGTACTCACCTCGGGAACATAAGCTCAGCTTGTGCGGGCCGGGAAACGCATTACAGTCTACAGGGGCAAACGTTAGCTTGGGCCTTCACGAGGAACAATTGACTGATTCCAGGAAATCCGAGGGAGTAGTGGTAGTCTATATCCCCTGCAGGCAAACAAATCAAATAGGCCCAGATGTACCCCCTTGCGCGAGCAGCGCTGGGCATTGATGCGGGCAGTGATATGAGGATGGAGGATCCGAGAAAATGGTCTTTCCCGGTCGCTGGGGCTTCTTTTGTGCAGCTTTTCTTGCTGTTCTGTTGTGTCCCTACCGCGCATTCGCCGTCGACAAGTTGCTCATCGTCAATGGTACGGACCTGACTATGAAACCGGGGCAGACGGAGCCGTTCGTTGGCTACGTTCTAGTGGGCAACGACGGAAAGATCAAGGCGATTGGCAAAGGCAACCCGCCCCCCGGTACGCAAGCGCAGACGACTTATGACGCCAAAGGAAAATTTGTTCTCCCGGGCTTTATTTCTGCGCACAGTCATCTGTCGGAGAGTGCTTTTCGCGGACTGGCAACGGACCAATATGTTTACCAATACCCCGCTATGACGGGCTGGGTGGAAGCACTGGAAACCCGGGAACGGGGGACCCGCGCGGAAGACTATTACTGGTTCACACTGGAAGGCGCCCTCGACCACCTGGTTCATGGAATCACTTCGGTTTACAACTTCGCCTATGCGCGTAACGATGACGAGGCTTTCGAACAATATCAGTGGCGCGCAGAGCTCGATTCCGGAATGCGCTTCATCCATTCCTACGAGCCTTCAGGCAAATCGACCCCGGAAGTTCGGCGAGCGAACCTGGAGAAATTTTTGGCCTATGCCAAGAAAGATATGTCGCGCCCCACTGTTTTGAAGATGGCATACTCGGGATGGATTACCACTCCCCAGGCCCTTCAGCTGGATGCTTCGTTTCTGCGTGATTACCATCTCTATTCGGAGATTCATTACCTGGAATCTCCAGTGAACCAGCAGGCCCAGCGCGACACCTTCAAATACATTACCGCGGTCAACATACTGGGTCCGAACGTGAGCTTTGGGCACTTCATCCATCCCGATGACGCAATCTTGAAGACGGTGGCGGCCGCCGGTTCCGGAATGGTATGGAACCCCATGTCCAATGGCCGGCTGGCGTCCGGCATCGCCGACATTCCCAAGTATCGCAAGATGGGCATCAAGGTGGGCATGGGCGTCGATGGCGAAGGAAGTTCGGATCTGCCGGATCCCTTCGAGAATATGCGCATGGGTCTTTATGTAATCCGCGCGAAATACGAAAGCGCTAAAGTTCTTCAGCCGATTGACGTGCTGCGCTTCCACACCATGGGAAGCGCGGAGGTTCTCGGGGTGGCGGACAAAGTAGGCAGTCTTGAAGTGGGCAAGTTCGGCGACATTATTGTCGTCGATCCCAAATTGGTCGAGCGCGGACCTATCGTCGATCCCTATGCCGCCGTGGTGCTGGCTTGCAATGCCATGAACCTGGCCAAAGTTTATGTGGGCGGCGACTTATTGGTCGATACGTACCATTTGCAGAAGAACGACATGAGTAAGGTAGCCCGCGAAGTCGATCAACGCGTCGCGCGGCTACACTAGGTCTGAAAATGCATCCTCCTCTTCTTCGCTAGGAGGCTATGCCGAGACCGACAATGTTGGCTGCCACGATGATGACCGTCATCCCGGCCCAGAGCAGGCGAACCGGTTTGGATCCCACACCAGCCCATTCGCCAAGCGCGAGGCCTACGAGCCCACCAAAGAGAACATAGCCACTCATGTGCAGCATCCAGTTCACATAGGCATAGGAGACCGGAATGCTGGCTGCTCCCCAGGCGTAGAAGAAGAACTGGAGATACCACATGATGCCGCCGGTGGCGGCGAGCGATCCGTTCTTGAGCAGTATGGCCCCGGGCATGGCGAGGTCGGCTTTCAATGAGAGTTCCTTCTTGAAGATGAGCCGGCTGAAACAGTAAACAAAATTGACCAGGCCGCCGCCACCCATGATGATGACGTAGCTGGGGAGCGCAGCGTACAGGGGTTTAACGCCGGCAACAATCGCCGAAGCCTGAATGGGCCTGGCCGCGTCCATGGCAAAGGACATGCCGGAGGAGAAGATGCCGCACATAACAGCAAGCATCAGCCCCTTCTTCACATCAAACTCGCGAACTGCCGCGCCGAGGGCGATCTCTTTACGATGCCCGGCTACAGACACAATGACGATGCCGCAAAGGGCGACGGCGACGCCCAATAGCGTGAGCAGGCCGCCACGCGTACTTACAAGTTCGCCCCCCTGGCCGTGGATGATCGGCGGAATCAGCGTTCCCACCACCAGGGTGACGCCGATGGCAACTCCGATACCAAGCGACATGCCAAGATAACGCATGGTGAGACCGTAGCTCACGTTGCCGACTCCCCACATGGCGCCAAACAGCGCCGTCTTGAGAACGACGGATGCGTCCAGCGATCCGTAAAAGGTTCGCATATCGGGTAGCAGGATAGCGCTGACACAAATCGGCAGTAAGACCCAGGAGAAAATGCCGGCTACTGCCCAGGTAGATTCCCAGGTCCACCGCTTTACTTTGCTGATGGGCGCGTAAAACGACGCGGCCGATGCGGCGCCGACCATGTGCCATCCAATTCCCGTGATGATTCCCGTCACTCGAGTCTCCTTCGCGCCTGTCGAAGACAATACAGCAAGGATCGCCAAAATGCAGTCATCCTAAGCAAGAGCTGCCCGCGGAGGAAAAGCAAACTATGATCTCGACCGAGGCCGCGACCAGGGCCGTCAGTCCAACCTGGTTCGATGAAAATGCAATGAAACCCGCGTTCTCATGGAACCACCCATATTGTTCCAAATATGAAAAACGGCTAGGCTGATAGGGGGTACTTATTTATGCAGGAACCGACGAACGGCAAAGCATACTCCTTCGCATCGTGCGAAAATCCGGGCCAAAACATTGAGCACTGAGGAACCGGTTTTCGCTCAACCGCAGCCGTCCCCCGATCCGACAACCTTCAAAGATCCGGTGACGGATCAGAGCGACAAAGAAATCGCCAATCTCGAACCGATTCCCCAACCGGTTGGCGGCGCTGCGGAACCGATCCTGACACTCGCCGAAGTCTATGGGAGTGCGGGCGAGGCGAAGGTGGCGGCAATCCAGCAGGCGAAACAGATCGTCTTCCATTCCGTCGGCGACACGGGCAGCGTCATTGGACCCGATACGCAATCTCTGGTAGCAGACAAGATGGTTACAGACTTTGATGAGGAGAACAGCGCCGACGTTCCGTCTTTCTTCTTTCATCTCGGAGACGTTGTTTATTATTTTGGCGAGGCCACGTATTACTACGATCAGTTCTACGAGCCCTTTCGGAATTATCCAGCGCCCATTGTCGCAATACCCGGCAACCACGACGGTGTGGTTTACGCAAAGGACCCAGCACCCACGCTGGATGCCTTTCTGCGAAACTTCTGTGCGGCCACTCCTGCGCCATCCCCAGACGCCGGAGGGCTCTCGCGAACGACCATGATCGACCCTGGAGTTTATTTCACCTTCGATGCCCCATTCGTGCGCATCCTGGGACTCTACAGCAATGTGCTGGAGGATCCGGGCGTGATCTCAAGCCAAGGCCGAACAAATTCTCTCGATGACCAGCAGATCACATTCTTGACAACAGCGCTCAAGCGCGTGAAGAGCGAACAATATGCCGGAGCAGTGATCATTGCCGTGCACCACCCGCCGTTTACAGGCGCCGCTACACACGGAGGAAGCCCGCAGATGCTTGCGGATATTGATAGTGCCTGCACGGCCGCCGGCGTTTGGCCGCATGCCGTGTTTTCAGGACACGCCCACAACTACCAACGCTACACAAGGACCGTAAGCGGCATGCAGATTCCCTTTCTCGTCGCAGGATGCGGCGGACATTCCCCGCTGTCAGTTATGCGAGGAACGTATCGCACGCCCTACAAAGTCGACGACACTTTAACTCTCGAGAGTTACGACGACACGGACTACGGCTATTTGCGGATGGTGGTGAATGCGCAGACACTGACCATCGAATTTCATCCGCAGAGCGATGGCGGAACGACAAAGACTCCGGATGACACCGTAACTGTCAACCTTCAAACGCGCGCGCTCAGCTAGTGCCAATTATTGAATGCTGCAAAAAGTGATCGGACAATAATTTTGCAGGCATCAATAGTTGCCACCGATAATCACCACCAACGTCAAAGACCTGCACAAACAGCAGCTGTCTTGTTTAGCGTGGCAGTTGGCCTATGGAGCGCTTGAGGTCGGCCTGCGCCAACGACAGTCCTAGCGTCGCTTCGAGGTAAGAAGCCTTTGCCGAGGCCGCCTTGGCGTGTGCTTCCGAGCGAGCGGACGCCAAGGCCTCGGTTTGTTCGAACTGACGATCGGAAAGCCGGGCAAGCTCCACCCTTGCATTCAACGCTTGCTCCGCGACTTCCACCATGCTCCGCAGTTGCTCCACCTTGTCGTATGCCGTTTCTACTTGCACCGCAACTTCGTCTTTCACTTTGGCGAGATTGAGTTCGGCTTCGGAGAGAAGCGTCCGGGAGTCTTTGACTTCCGCGATGCGGCGGCCCCCGTCAAACAAGTCGTAGGTGAACGAGGCACCGAAAGTGCCGAAATTATGGACCAGAAGGGGAACGCCACTTTGATAGCTATAACGGGCCAACCCGGTAATATCGGGAATATAGGCGTCCTTGGCGGCCGCGAGGCCGGCCTTGGCCTTCAGCACAGCCTGTTGCGCTGCGCGAATCTCGGGACTATGGTCCTGCGCGATCTGGATACACTCTTCGCGGCTGGGAGTGGTTAACGCCCCAAGGGATGGATCGGGGTCCAGCTCAAGTTGCGTTTCCAGGGGGAGGCCAAGCAGATCGCTCAGCGTCAGCGACAGAGAGTGAATCTGCAGGTTTTGCGTGAGAACCGCCTGCCTGGCGTCGAGAAGTGCTGCGCGGCTTTCCAGAGCGGCCACATCGAGCGCGCTACCGCGCAACACCGCATCCTGAGCTTCCTGATCCTTGACCTGGCTTGCGTTCACCTCTTCCACCGCGGCCTGTTGCTTGAGTTGGGCAATCAACAGCGAGTAGTACACCTGCCTTACTTTGAGCACTACATCATCCTCGGCCTGGTCGACCTGAATTTTTGCGCTATTGATATCGGCCGTGGCGGCGCGGTTCGACTCGCGAATCTTGAACATCTGCGTGAGCGGTTGGGTCAGCCCCGTGCCGCTGGTATAGGAAGTAAGCGCTCCCTGATCGAGAAATAGGCTGCTTGCGGGGATGGGTCCGGTCGATGCAGGCGACGCCAAAGGCTCCGGCCGGAATATCCACTCCCGCAAGGTCAGTGATGTGGAGCACAGCGGATTCGTTCTTGATATGGGGAAAATAGTCGGAACGGGCCACCTGCTTTTTGTGCTCACTGTCGATGACGCCCAGCCGCGCCAGCCCGAGACTTCGATTCTGCTTGAGAGCGAGATCGATGGCCTGCGGGAGTGTGAGGTGGGTTGCCGGGGCCTGCTGGCCCTGGGTAGGGCAAAATGTGTTCAGCCATAAGACGCACAACAGCATCTGCGGCAGTAATCGAGGTGAGCAGCGCTTCGTTATCTTCATCCACATGTCCATATCCTTGAGGGCCCAGCGCAGTTTCAAGCGGGGCTGGGTGCGGCCCGCACGATCTGGCGATATTGGGTAGGAACGACTGCCATACAGGCCACTATGACCAGGCAAGCCACCGCAGCCCACGCGATCAAGGTGAAAGTGTCAGCGATAGCCAGCGTGAACGCCTGCTGCCTGACTTGCAGGCTCAGCAGTTCGCCGGCTCGCGCGGTTGCGGCGGGTAAGCCGCCGGATTGGCTTGCCATCCCTGCGGTCAGGCCGTGCAGCCGTTGATCTGTAGCTGTCTGGCCAAGGCCAACGCCGAGGCCGAGAATATTGGAGTGGAATTGTTCGCGCGTAGGAATGAAATGCTGGACCCACGCCGAGCCCGCTTCGCCACCGAAAAGACGGATTGTCTGGAAAAAACCGGCGAAGGTCAGAACGTCCACCGGACGAGTGAGCGCTCCCGTGTTGATCACTTCGAGAACGATGGATCCCACCATGGAATTGAATGCCAGCGCCAGGCCGACGGCCATGACTGCCTGCGACAGGCGAAAATTTTCACCTGACCAGACCGACGACAGTTGAGCATTCATGAAGCAGGCCAGGGCCACGAGGCCGAAACCGGCAGTCAGGATGAGCCGGGCGTCGATGTACTTCAACAGATAGATGGCGAGCAACCCGAGCACGCATTGCGGCAACGCGACCCACAACAAGACAGGACCGGTTTGCAACGGACGATAGCCCTGCACCGAGCCCAGGTAACTGGGAATAGCAACCACCGTTGCCAGCAATACGAAACGAAAGAGGAAGAGAACCAGGCTCAACAAGACGGTGTTGCGCCGGGCAAGAAACTTGAAATTGATCAGCGGATTCGGGGTGACGAAATGGCGCACAACGGCTGCGCCGACCAGGAAGACTCCAGAGGCTACAAGGGCTACGATGACGCCGGAGTTCATCCAATACAACCGTTGGCCCTGATCGAGCGCGATGTACAGGAGCGAAGCTCCGAGGCTGGCGTAGAGGAAGCTCCTCCAATTCGGTTTCGGCTGCCCCTCCTTTGGTTTGGGCAAAGGCTGCCAGGGGATGCCGAAATGAACCAGGATCATCATCACCGGGGTGAGCACGGCGCTATTCCAAAACAGCCAGCGCCAGGACAAGTGGTCCATGTACCAGGCTTCGAGCGAAACAGCGAAGTTGGTGGTGAAGAGAATGTCCAGGGCATACATCGCTATGCCCAGCAGTACGTACCGCATCGGCAGGTTACGCAGGACGAAGGACAGAGTCAGCGGGTAAAACGTTCCAGCTGTGAGGCCTGCGAGCACGAGCAAAGCGAGCATTACGGGAAGATTCGGAGCAAAAGGAAGCACTGCGCTGACCAGGGTGAACAAAGCCGCGCATGCCAGCAGAACGCGGCGGGCACCGAGCAGGCCGCCAAGGTATACGGAAAAGGGCCCAATGAACATGAGCGACGCGTTGAATGTGGTGTTGATCCATGAGGCCTCATCCACGCCCAGATGCAAAACGCCTCTCAGGTCATTCAGGCCTACGCTGATCAGGCGCCCGGTGCAGGTCGCAAGCGAGGCGCCCAGCAGAACGCCGGCAACGCCGAGCAAAGGATGGGTGGTAATCAACGACGGCGGAGTTGATGGATTTGTCGTCGCGACTGTGGGTGGAGGGGTGCTCAAGGCTGTTTACCCTCCGCGCGATCGCTCTTGCCCGAGGTATGAACCGTAACCACCGCGGAAAAACCAGGGCGAAGCTTGTCCTGCAGGGGATGCCCTGGGTCGAGCACGATCTTGACCGGAATTCTCTGCACCACCTTGGTAAAGTTCCCGGTTGCGTTGTCGGGAGGCAGCAGCGCAAATTGCGATCCGCTGGCCGGGGATATCTCGTCCACCTTGCCATGGAGAACAGTTCCGGGGAAGGTATCGATGCGGATGTCTGCCGCGTCTCCCCGGCGCATGTTGGTAAGCTGCGTCTCCTTGTAGTTCGCCTCGATCCAAACGTCGCCCCTGACCAGGTCAATGACCTGCATTCCAGGCGCAACCAGCTGGCCCTCGCGCACATGACGCTCCCCGACCGCGCCCGCCGTGGGCGCAAGGATACGGGTATAACCCAGGTTGACTTCGGCGACTATGATTGCCGCCTCTTTGGCCTGGATATCTGCCTTATAAAGGTTGTCTTTGGTATCAAGCGCGGTGCGCTCCCGCTTCTCGGCCTCGAGCAGTGAGCGGCTGCTGGCAAGCATGGCTTCTGCGCTGGCCAGACTGGCCTGCTGACCTGCAAGCAATCCTGAATACCGGTCCGCATCGGCGTTGGTCTGCTCCAATTGCTGATGAGTGGTTGCCTTGGCTGCGATGAGGGCCTGCTGGCGCTTGCGTTCGAGTTCTGTCCTCTCGACCTCGGGTTGCACTGCGGTAATAGCCGCCTGAGCGGCGGTTACGGCTGCGGTCGCCTGGACTATGCCGGACTCAGCGTTTTGAATCTTCGCGTCCTGGATGAACTTGGCTGACTGGTTGTCGGCCAATTGCGCTCGTGAGCCGGCCAAGGCTGCCTTTGCCTCCTCAAGGATGGCGCGATAGTCCTGATCATCGAGTTGGACCAGGAGTTGACCCGGCTTCACCGCTTGATAGTCATCGACGTCCATGGTGCGCACGGTGCCCGAGATGCGCGTGCTGAGCGGGGTCATGTCCGCGCGCACATAGGCGTCATCGGTTCTCTGCTCCGCCGCCCCGCCCTGCCACGAGTTCCAGCAGCCGTTGATGGTAAACAAGAGCAGCGCCGCTACCCCTAGCGTTACCAGCGGAACAATGATGTTTCGTTTCGACATTTTTTAGTCACTCCCAATGCAGTTCGCCACCGTCTAGAGCATTTTTGCTAATGGTTTAGACCAGGAAGCTGAACCCGACGCGGCCATTCCGCCACAGAATGGCCGCACATAACTGATCCCTCCGGACCACAGTATTAGCAAAAATGCATTAGTGAACCCCGAGAACACTGCAGGGGGCATCCTGTGCCAATTCATAGACGGTACTCCATAGTCGCGCGATGTACAGGTCGCGCTGGTGTAATCCAATGACCAGAAGATCCGCCTTTTGCCCACGCAAGAAATCGACGATGGCTTCCACCCCGTGCCCTTCCAGCAGATGACTGCGGAGCTCGATACCATGGCTAAGAGCAAGTGCGCGGGCCTTCTCTTGCAAGCGCTCATAGAGCTTCTCGCGATCCTGTTTGAGAGCGTAAGACAGTGAGGGATCTCCTGCGCCGGCAAATGCGGTGTAACCGGGAAGTTCCTCCTTGAGGGTGACGGCTTGCAACTCGCCGTTCAGTATTTTCGTCAGCTTGATGGCTGAAATCAGAGCCCGTTCTGCTTCCGGAGACTCATTGTAAGCTGCTACGATTTTGTGAAACATCCCTACCTCTCGATCCTGCACTTATTCGTTGCCCGTCTCGTTCTGCCGGCGCTCCTCGAAGCTCGCGGCGGCTCTGAGCACGGCCCCCTGAATCTCCCGGTCAGTGAACGGTGCCACGATGACATCGTAGCCTCCGGATTCAAGTACTCCGGACCATAGCTGGAAGTTGGCCGATTGTGCGTATACCAAAAGAGCCGGCCGCGGGTTCAGTAAGGCGATGCCTCCCCAAAGCGCCCACCAGTCGGCGTCCGGCAGCGCCGCCGGGAGAAGGGCGACGTGGTAGGTGACTCGGTCGCGCGTAATGTAGGAGAGCTCGGCTGCCCGTTCAATAAAGACGGGGCTTACCCCAAGAGGGGCTAATTGGCGCCGTAGCTCTCGTTGCAATTCTGCCGACGCTAACGCAAAGACCCGCACTGTCTCGTGTGTCTCTGTCAAAACCGCGCCTCACGAACAATGGATGCGAGGATGACAGATTGGTCTTAGGATTTTAGCGTGATGAACGGCTAGATCACCGTGAGGATGAGATGGGCCGAAAGTGCTAACAGGCTAAGATTGGGTGAGGGGAGCCTGGAGCCTAAGCGAGTGAACGAGGCGAACGACATCGTGCTTTCGGAACAGGCGATCCGCGAAGAGCTGGATCGGCTTCTGCAGAGTCCCATTTTTGCACAATCCGACCGGCTTGGCCGCTTCCTGCGATTCACGGTCGAGCATGCTATCGGCGGCACCCAGGATGTGCTTAAGGAGTATTTGATCGGCGCCGAGGTCTACGACCGCAAGCCACCCTATCATCCAAGCCAGGACTCTATTGTGCGGACTGAGGCTCGACGCCTGAGAAGCAAGCTAAAGGAATATTACGAGGGGGAGGGAAAGGGCGACCCCATCTTCATCTATTTTCGGCCTGGGAGCTACGTTCCCGTATTTCGCTCCAGGGGAAAGCTCGACAGCCATCCGTTACCGGCTGATACTGGCGAAAACGGCCTTTTCATAGATGGTTCCGGATCTCCAGTGGCTGTCATTCCTTTTGTTGACATGTCGGCCAGTCCTCTCTCTGCCGCCTGCGCCCATGGAATCACGGACGAACTTATCCATATCCTGATGCGTACGGATGGCTGCCGAGTGATCGCCGCGAGCTCAATGATGCAGCTTGGTTCGCTGGCAAATGACATCCCTGCCTTAGTGGATAAGCTGGGGGTTCAATTTGTCTTTGAGGGAACGGTAAGGGAGGAAGGAAACCGTCTGAGGGTTACTGCAAGGCTAGTGAACGCAGATGGCTTTCAGCTATGGTCACAAAGATTTGAAGCCGAGCCGGATGCGCACAGCTTATTCCGTATGGAAGAACAAATCGCGTCCGCGTTCGTGAGCCGCGTTGCACCCCGACAGTCGATCGTTCGGAAACTTAAAGCCTCGGCAGCCCCAACTCTGCTAAAACTCTATCCGTCCATTCTCGCTGCCGAGGAACTGCTGGAGGAGGGACATGCGGCTGACTTGCAAACGGCACTGGCTCGATTTGAAGCGGTGACGCAGGCCGCGCCAGAATATGCCCGGGCTCACTGCGGCATTGCGCAATGCTACTACGGCATGGCTCAGCGCGGCGCACCAGATTCAGCCCAGCTGGTTGCCCGGGCCAGGAAGGCCTCGCTGCGTGCGTTGGAGCTTGATTCGGAGATGATCGAAGCTCATGCGGCAATGGGTTGCGCTCTGGCAATGGAGTGGAACTGGAACCCCGCAGAAGCCAGCTTCAGGCGAGGCTTGGAGTTAGGGTCACACCACGGGACGTATCGTCAATTTGCGGCTTTCTTGTGTGCCCTGGAAAGGTTTGATGAAGCCTGGACCTACCTGCAGATTGCGCAAGAGATTGATCCATTTTCCTATCGCCAGAAGGCATCTTATGCCAGGTTTTTCTTTTGGAGCCGCCGATACAAGGAAGCTGCAGAGCACTTCTCCAGGCCCCTGATGTATGGACCTCTTCCGCCGGAAGTGCTTGTATACCAGGCCCTGGTCCAGTTGCAGCTTGGCCACGGCGAGGAAGCGAAAAAGATAGCGCAAACGATGCAACGTAACGCAGGAGCGCAATTCCTGTTCCAGGGAGCTGTCGCCGAGATATACGCTCTGTGCGGAGACAAAGCTCTGGCGGCGGGAATCGTGGATGCATTTGGACTCCTTGATCCCGCGCATCCTACCAGCAAATTCCGGAAGGCTGGGCTCTCGCTTGCCCTGGGAGATGCGAACAAGGCGGTTTCGCTGCTGAATGAATCATGGGAGCAGAGAGAGGCTGAACTGCCGTGGCTGGCCATCGACCCAAGATTTGATCCCATCCGCGAACGGCCCCGGGTGAGCAAGATTCTCAGGAGTGTCAGGCCGAATGCCCTTTCTATGGGCGGGTAGGGGCCTCTGGCCGTGCGTTGGGGGCGTGCCCATGTGACCGCGCGCTGAAGGTCGCTATCGGAAAGATCACGGCCGTAAGCTAAACTTTTTTAGCCGTCTGAATCGGGAGGCTGGAAACTCCATGTCCGCATCGTATCGCCCCGACAAACGTTACGTTCGCCCATCCCTTTTGTTAGTCGCCGCACTTAATGTCGCATTCCTGGCGCTCTCGGCTACGCTCACCGCACAGTCAGTGCCGCCGGCGCTGGAGTCTCCCCCTCTGCATCCGCCCCAGACAGGTCCAAACGGCGAGAAGCTCCTCGGTATGCCGAGGTTTCATGACCCCGCGCCGTATGACATCAACGAGCATACGGGCTACAAGCAGATCTTTGATGGTAAGAGTTTCACCGGATGGGACGCAGACCCCAACATCTGGCGCATCGAAGACGGGATCATGGTGGGCGAAACGCTCGAGGGCAAGCCAGTGGGCAACAACTACATCGTCTATCGCGGCGAGAAAACACGCGACTTTGACCTGAAACTGCAGATGAAGATCGAAAAAGGCGGTGGCGGCGGCATTCAGTACCGCAGCGTCACCGGCGTGCCGTGGTCACGACCGCAGCCGAACGGCCTACCGCCATATGATCTCAAGTTTATGATGACCGGTCCGCAGGCAGACTTCTGGTTTCCGGTCACCCCAGGCACCGCGTCGTACACAGGCCAGTGGTATTCAGAAAACACGATGCAAGGCATCCTCGCGTATCGCGGACAAGTGACTCAAGCGCTGCCGGGCCAGCCGAATCGCCTGGTTGCCAATATTGGCGACATACAGGCGCTTGGTGGCTATGTGAAGGTCAATGGTTGGAACGACTATGAGGTCATCGCACGCGGCGGCGTGATGATGCATATCATGAACGGTCAGCTGATGGCCGTCTTCATCGATGACAGCAAAGACTCCGTCAATAACCAACCGGGACTTATCGGCTTCGAGATCGAAAGCCAACCGTGCAAGATCTCTGTGCGCGATATCTGGCTGCGAAATTTCGACTAGTGCATTTTTGCTAATGGTGTAGACCAGGAAACTGAACCCGACGCGGCCATTCCGCCATAGAATGGCCGCACATAACTGATCCCTCCCGACCACAGTATTAGCAAAAATGCCTTAGTTGGTCGGGTTTTGAGCTTCCGGCGTTTATTACTATGGTTTTAGTACGTCGTGCTGGTCGACCCACCCACCTCGAAAGAAGCGGTGGAGCACCATCTGTTGGCCAAGCAGAAAGAACATGGCTATCAAGATAGCTAACAACAGGAACTTTACAATTCCCAGCCAGGGTGACGGTCGCGCCGCGGGGTGCGGAGTGTTCGAAATGGGTGTCATCTGAACCGCTTCTCCCAGCCTCCGATAAGAACGGTCGGACCCGCCGGAATGTGCCGCTACAAGACTCCCACTAACTAGCAGCCGCTGGCAACATCTATTTTAGGAATTGTCGCCGGGGTGCCCCCCTGGAAGCGCAAAAAGCACCTGAGCGTCACTTTGTTCAAGACATCCTTAGGCGGCGCTAGCGAGCCAACTCTTCATCGTGTCCGCGTCTACCAGACCTGCCTGCTGGAACTGAAGGCTGCCGCGTGCGAATACGGCAAAGTTGGGAATACCCTGAACGTTGTACCGTGAGGCAAGTTCCGGGAACCGCTCCGTGTCGACCTTAAGCACGACGGCCCGGCCTGCGAGGTCTCGTGCGACTTGTGCAACATGCGGCGCCGCCATGCGGCATGGGCCACACCACGCCGCCCAGAAATCAACGAGGACACTCACTTTGCTGTCGCGAATGATTTCGTCGAACTGCTCGGTGCTGACCTCAATGGGCTCGGCCATCGCAGGTAACGGGGTTTTGCAGGCACCGCACCTTCCTGTGTCAGCAAGATGTTTCGCCGGAATTCGATTCGGCTTCCCGCAAGATGGGCAATTTCGGATGATGGCCATGGCAAACGTCCTTTATGGAACCGCGGCGTCAACAGTATCTCGCAGACGAGGCGATCACGACAACCGGCCGTTACGAGTCTACAGGCTGCGGAACAAGTCGGCTGCAGGGCGGAGAAATCTCCGTCCGCGGCTAAAGCCGGTGCCGATTACGCACGGGCTGAACAGGCTGCGGAAAAACTCTGGTGCCGGGTGGTAGCCCCGGACTTTAGTCCGGGGAAGCGGGTTTTCAAACCCGCTTAGAACGCTCGGGCAACAAAATTCGGGGCTTTAGCCCTGGTGGCTGGCTGCTTATCAAGCGGTTCGCGACTTTTTCCGCACCCTCTTAGGCCCGTACCCTTCAAAACCAGAGTAATCTCCGCAGCCACTCTAATCCTGCTCGCCGAGGGTTTGGGCATACGTCTTGCCATACGGATAAAAGAGCTCTTTGCGGCCTTCCTTCCATGCGGCTTTCATTTCCGGCGCTGTGATATCCCAGTCTGGCCGGCATTTTTGGGTGACGGCACGGAGGTCCTGACGGAGATCTTCAATGGTCGGGCGGCCGAAGAACCAGTAGCCGTTGTAGATCTTGTATATGACGAGGCCCGGTTCCAAAACGATGACATGCGGAATCATCGGATTGTTAGCCGGATCAGTGTATTCGGCAATGTCGAGATCCTTTTGAACGATTCGTCCCGCATCCGAGAGGAACGGCCAGTGAGCACCCACGCCCGTACGGTACTCGTTGGTAACAGTGATATTGTCGGTGCTTATCGTGACCAGACGGCAATATCCGACTTCCAGCTCACGGTGGAATTGGACAAGGAGTTCGGCCTGCCGACGGTCCTTGGGACAAAAACCTCCGCGGCTGAGCACCAAAACCATGGGATTCTGACCCTGCAATTCCGAGAGCTTGCGGCGCTTCGCCGCATGATCAGTGAGTTCATAGTCGGGGAAGATGGCGCCGGGCACAATATCGGATCGCATGATGACAAAAGCTCCTTTTGCCGTGTGGCTTAGCTTGAAACCTCAAGCTTTTGCAGTTTTGATCATAAATTGACTTCGATCGATTCCTCGAACCAACGGAATAGTTATGATGTTTGCCGAGCGGATAGAAAAAACAACAGGAGGGTGAGTATGGCAGGCGCAAAAGGTTCGCAGCCGAACAGTGCAGAACGCAGGTTGCAGGAACTTGGCATTCAGCTCCCAACCGCCCCAACGCCGTTTGGCACTTACGTAGAGACGGTGCAGACGGGTAATTTACTCTTCTTTAGCGGGATGCTCCCGGTTGTCGACCACAAGCCGAAGTATGTTGGCCGGCTGGGGAAAGAGCTCGATACCGAGGCGGGACGTGATGCCGCCTACACTGCGGCTTTGGGCGTTCTCGCTGCGGCCAAAAAGCATTTGGGCTCACTCGATAGAGTGACTCGCGTAGTCCGTCTTGGCGTACTTATAGCAACTTCGGGGGACTTCTTCGACCAGCCCAAGGTCGCCGATGCTGTCTCGGACCTGTTTCGCGATGTCTTCGGCCCGGAGAAGGCATCGGTTCGGCTGGTCATCGGCGTTGCCAGCCTTCCCCTTGGGATGCCAATAGAACTCGATGTCATCTTCGAAGTCGCCGGGTAACTCGACGAGATCGAGAGGAAGGATGCAGGCGACCCGTGTGCGCCCAGAGAAAGGACAACGCAATGGAACAGCAGGTTTTCTATCGCACCGTGAAGGTCGATGGACTCTCCATCTTCTACCGGGAAGCGGGGCCGAATGACGCTCCCACTATTCTTCTACTGCACGGCCTTCCCTCGTCCTCACGGATGTTTCAGCCGCTGCTGACACGGCTTGCAGACAACTACCGTCTGGTTGCGCCCGACTATCCGGGCTTCGGACATAGTGACTGGCCCGACCCGAAGCAGTTCGATTACACCTTCGACCACATCGCTTCCGTAATGGACGACTTTACGCAAACACTGGGTTTGTCGCACTACACGCTCTATATGCAGGACTACGGTGGGCCGGTTGGCTTCCGCATGGTATTGGCACACCCGGAGCGGGCGCAGGCTCTCATCGTGCAGGATGCGGTCGCTCACAACGAAGGCCTGGGGGCAAACTGGGCCACACGGCGGGCATTCTGGGCGGACCGGCCTGCTTACGACGAAGCATTGCGCAAGAACCTGCTGTCGCTTGCAGCCACGAGGACCCGCCATGTCGGAGACGATCCGCAGGTTGAGCTCTATGACCCGGATCTCTGGAGCGATGAGTACGCATTTCTGAACGCGCCGGGACAGGCTCAAATCCAAAGCGATCTCTTCTACGACTACCGCACGAATGTTGATGCTTATCCAAAGTGGCAGGCTTGGATGCAGAAGACGCAGCCAAAGCTTTTGGTCGTCTGGGGCAAACACGATCTCTCGTTCGATCCCGGCGAGCCGGAACGCTATCGCAAGGACGTACCGAACGCGGAGGTTTACGTACTCGACGCAGGACACTTCGCACTCGATACCAAAGCGGAGGAGATTGCGGTGCTGGTACGTGAGTTCATGAAGGCCCAGAAGTAAACCCTGCGATTCGCCCGCGGTGAAAATAGCGCGCGGCCGGGGGACGAAAGAGAATCCAGGCAATCACGGCACAGAACACACCGTGAATGGCGAATTCACGCGACGAGTGAAAGGCGCTCAGAATCACGTGAAATACAATCCAGGCGAGTGCAAGCCAACGAGCCCAGTTGTGACCTCTAAGCATGAATCCTCCGGAGACGATCGCCAGCAGCTCAGTGAGTTCGATCCAGATGCTGTCCGGTTGAAGCGACAGCAGTTCACGGAAGTGGTAGGCAAGGGTGATGGCGCCTACCCCGAGGTACACGCAAGCGAGCACGGTCACCGAGATGGGTCGTTTGATCGTATTCATGGCAGCATCTCCAGCACGGCGTCGCTGGGTTCCAGATCCTCGGCATGCTCCGGCAAGATCGCGCCAGAGTCCAGAAGCGCCCGAATGGTCTCGACGAAATCTCCCGTGTCTCGATGCCAACCATTCCCGGACCCAAACACGGCCCACGAGAGAGCGGTGCCTGCATACTCGCGCGATTTCAATTCCAGAGCTGGATGGAACCGCAGGATCTCGCGGGCCATCTCCGCATTCCCGTGGAAGCCGGCCCAGTGCAGCGCCGTCGCTCCCATTTCTCCCGGGGTATCGACCGGCCAACCAGCCTCAAGCATCAGCCGAACCGCTTCTGTATTGTTGGTCTGCGCAGCATTCGGCAGCTTTCGCTGGTCTGCTTCGGACAGCGTCTTTGCCGCGTCGGGGTGTTTTGACAGAAACTCCTGAAACACCGCTTGGTCGCCCAACTCGCAGGCCAACGATAACTTCAGATCCTCCGGAGTCCGCTCCACCAGCAACTGGAAGACATCCTCATGGCCAAAATCGCGAGCCACGGAATGCGCGGTGCGGTGGGCGCCAAGGGTCGAGATATAAATGGTGCCGCCCGCTCGCGGATTCTGCTTGGGAAACCACTCTTCCGATACGCTCATCCGGATGCAGGCAGGATCGCTGTTGAGATGGCGCCGCACCAATTCCACATCGCCGAGGGCAGCGGCCATCAGGATATCCGTCCGGCAGCCGCGTGAGATGAGGTAGCGCGCCACGTCCTGCCGGTCCCGCGGGTAATGCCGCTTCTGGTGCACGCGGAGCATGTACTGCGCGGGCGTCGATTCATGATCCACATCGCGAGCATCGATCTCAGCACCACTGGCCAGCAGAAACTCCGCAACTTCCATTGTGGAGGCGAAGTGCAAGGGTGTCTGCCCGTCTCCGCCGCGTGCGTGGACTACGCCTGGATCGGCGCCCACCAACTCCGCCAGCTGTGGAATCCATCCGAGCCGCGACGCCGCATGCGCATCCAACATTGCGCCGCGTTCGATGAGAAACTCCACCAGGCTGGGATCGCAATCATCGAGAACGCTAAATCCGCCGGCCCACCACTCGGTTCGCTTGCGAATGTTGGCGCCCGCGCCCAACAGCACATCGATCGTCGCCCGATCGCTACGCTGCACGGCGGCAAATAACGCCTGCTGGCCGGAGCCGTAATCGGGCAGCGGATCGTCGATGCTCGCCCGCAATTCCGGATACCGGTTCAAGACGGTGCGGACGCGCGCCGCGTTGATGTCGCACACTGCCGCTTTCAGTGATTCGGCCGGACTGAGGGTCAACGCCTGGACGTGTGCCTTCAGATCCGCCCAGCTGTGGAAGCCGTATTCCCTGGAGAGCGCAAGTTGAGCATCGGCCAGCTTGCCCTGCGGCTTGCCACGCAGGAGTTCTTTGGCCTGTTTCTTGAGATATTGCAGATTGGGTTTTTCAGGTAGCTGACGAGACATAACTCCTCTTTCATGGCCCGGTGTCCGCTATGACGGGCAGAAGAGAAGTCGATGTACGGTACTCAATGACGCATACAGGTGGGATAGTCCCTTTCCGCGGACGGGGCGCAACCTGGTTTGCGAATTTCACTATACCAAATCTATCGTGGAGGGTCTCTAAGCCGAATTTCCTGCACGAGGCGCGAAGCGCTACCCTAAACTTTGTCATCCCTGGGGGCTAGCGTCGAGGGCTTCGCTGATGCGCCGGGCGGTGGGATCGATTGGGGCCGCGGACCAGCGCATAGACTGCGACCAGGGCCGCCGCGAAGCCGGCGACGGCACCGATACCGAGTGCCCAGCGCGGGCCGAAGTGGTTGGCAACCCAACCGACGATCGGAGCGCCGATCGGGGTTCCCCCGAGTGCAACGCCAACCCGCAACGCCATGACTCTGCCCCTCATCGCTGGCTCTGTCGAGAGCTGCATGAGACTGTTAGTGCCATTTGTGAACGTAAGGGCGGCCGCACCGACGACCACGAGAGCGGCCGCAAACCACCAATATCCTGGCGCGAGACCGGCTAAAGTACATCCCACACCGAAGACACCGGCTCCCATTAACAGAGACGCAAACCTGGGTTTTTCCTGGCCGGCGGCAAGCAACGCTCCTGAGATTGTGCCTATTGCCATGATGGAAGAGAGCAGGCCGAAACCGCGTGCATCAGTGTGGAAGACGCTCACGGCCATCGTGGAGATAAAGATTGGAAAGTTAAGACCAAAGGTGCCGATCATAAACAGCATGATCAGGATCGCTCTAAGATCCTGGCGTCTCCACACGTAGCGAAAACCTTCCAGGAATCCACCCGTCGTGCGACTCGCCCTGACGCTTGCACGGAGCTCGGAAAGACGGAAGAAGTACATCGAGATCAACACCGCCCCGAAGGAGAGACCATTCAGAAGAAACGCCCAGCCAATGCCAACCTTTGCGATGAGCAAACCGGCAACTGCTGGGCCAACCATCTGGGCGGCGTTGAACGAAGTTGAGTTGAGAGCTACGGCATTCGAAAGATCCCTGTCGCCGACCATTTCCGTCACGAATGTCTGTCTTACCGGGGCATCGAGAGCTGCAGCACAGCCAGACAGGAATGCGAGTGCATAGACCTGCCAGAGCTGGATGACGCCTGCGATCGTCAGGACTCCCAAAACAAGCGCAAGCACGCCCATCGTCGCCTGCGTACACATCAGGAGTTTGCGTTGATTGAGGCGATCGGCAGCCGATCCCGTCCAGGGCAGCAAAAGAAGCTGTGGGGCGAACTGCAGGCCCATAACGATACCCAGCGCCGAGGCATCATGATGGGTCAGTTGCGTGAGTACGAGCCAGTCCTGAGCGACGCGCTGCATCCACGTCCCGATGTTCGAAACCAGAGCGCCAGCCGTCCACAAACGGAAGTTGAAGCTCCTCAACGAGCGGAACGTGCCAGTCACCGGATTCGTCATGCGCGCGCGGACGTGTTGCCTCAGTGGAACTGCCCGACGTGCCGCGCCAGAGTCACACTGCTCACTGAATCATGATGTCATATATACAGTTAAGCTGTAAAGTCTACCTGTAGAGTTATGGCGAGGCGAGGCGTCACTGGGGTTTCGCCGGCATCCATTCCTTAATTACCTCTGCGCTCGATCTGATCATGTTGCCGCCGGCAGACAAGCACGGTAAAGGGACACCAACGGAATTGTAATTGTTGTCGAGCGCTTGCCCGTTCCGCCGAATTACCGTTACAGGGGTAATGCACACCACAGGTAATAGCGGGCAGCAAGGTAAAGACCTATTACTGATGAAAGACCTGGTTCAATCGCAGCTCGCAAGAGGCTACACATGAACAACGCGGCGCTTCTCTATTCCAGGCATTAGCACTGCCACTTCCAATAGAAGTGGACGCCCTGTAACTACAGCGGGCTGCGGCGCGGGTTTCACTGTCCTTGCCCCGGCAACCCTCACTGGTTCTTACTGGCCGAATTCGTGGTGATCGATCTATGACAAAATTATTTGCCCTGTTCATCCTGCCGCCGCTGATGCTCTGCCATCAGGCACACGCCGCCACCATTACTATTCCCTCGGGGTCGACACAGTCGCAGATACAGACATACTTCAACTCGGCAACCTCGACCAACCACGTCATCCAGTTCCAAGCAGGTACGTATGAGGTGGGCTCGGGCAGTCTCACGCTTCCCTGCGTGAGCGGCGGCGTGACCGTCACGGGACCGACAATATCGCCCAGCTACACGAGCTGGAAAACGTTAACCTATAACGCCCAGACTGCAATTCTTTCCTCGAGCTCGCGCAGCAGCATGATCTTTTCCGCCTCCGACTGCACCAACGCGATCACCGTCGAATACCTGAAGTTTGCCAATGCAGGGGGCATTAACATCACGACGCCGAGCACGAATTTTAGCGCCCTGTACAACTCCTTCGTGAATATCCCCTGCCATTCGAACAGCGGCTGCAGCTACGGCGAAGACCAGGCGTTCTATATCAACGGTGAGTCAACAAACGCTCCTTTGATGAACTTTACGGCGAGCTGGAATCAGATCGGCGACCCGAACTCCTGCAGCACGCCCGCGACCACGATGAACAGCACTGCCGATATGGGCGGCACGTGCAGCGGGTTCTTCGTCTTCAGCAACGTCAATGGATTCACGCTCGAAAACAATTCTTTCTACCACTTGGAAGAAGGCTTGCACTTGTTGTGCTACGGCGACACGTGCAACGGCTCGGCGGGCGTAGCTGGGCCGATTCCGACCATCCAGAACATCGCGATCGAAAACAACGACTTCCAGCAAGTGCATCGTATCAACGGCGAAATACAGCCGCAGGGGGCAAGCAATTTCACGATTAAGAACAACTCAATCTGGAACCCCTACTCACCACAAACCTTCTCGATGGGGCTGTCTTTAGCTTGTTGTGCCGGGGGTGCACCTTACGGGCTCCTTCCCGGAGATGTGCAGTGCTACCCAGGCGGCCCATCGTGCGCCACATCAACGCACTCCACGCCGAACGTTCCGATTGTCGAAGACAACGTGATGGTGCAGAACAACCCGCCGAACGGCTACGGCTGGGCATACACCATCGAATGGTGGGGCTGGGGCAGCCAGGTAGTGCAGAATCTGCTCGAAGGACTCTCGGTTAACGGGGGGGCTACTTATGGCGCAGGAGCTGCTCCCTGGGCGGCGAATTACAACACAGTCTGCGGACCTTCTATGGGAAGCGCCATAGTATCGGAAGGCTTCAACAATATTGCGAAGCCTTCATCGACCGGCAACGCCTTCTCGACTTCCTGTTCTGCGACGCCGACCACCGCGCCGACGATTTCCCGTGCCTCGGCCGCGGTCACCTTTCCGGCAACGGTGACCCTCACCGATGCGGGGAACACAAGCTCTACAACGCCAGTGCCTCAAGGCAACGTTTCCATCTGGTACACGACGGATGGTTCTACGCCAGCGGCTAACTCTGGGACGAGCCGGCTCTGCAATCCCACGGTCGGCTCGACGTCGTGCAATGTCGTGCTGCCCACCGCAGGCACGGTGAAAGCGATCGGCATGTGGGGGCAGGGGGCAAATCCCACGAGCTATCCTTCCGGTTATGCTTTTGTGCCCAGCAGTGTCACGACGCTGGCTGTTTCGCCGGGGACACGGGTCCTGGTAAGCGCATATTTGCATGCCAACGCGAATACCATGGTGACAGGAGGCACGCTGCAGTTCAGCGTATATGGGACTTATTCGGACGGCTCGGTGAGTCTTATGCCCGACGCGGAAGGAAGCGGAGTGATCAGCTGGAACACCACCAACCATGCAGTGGCCAAGGTCACCAGCATCGGCCATGTCTCGGCAATGGGAGCGGGAACGGTAAACATAGAGGCGTATATCGGCAGCATCAAGTCATCTCCCTGGACGGTGACGGTAAAAAACCCTGTCAAGGCTGCCGCTGTGGCTGCTGCTGCTGTGCCTGCTGCTGCTGCTGCTCGTGAAACGCCGGCGATTCCTGCCGCCGAGACCGCTATCGCTCCGGCCGCCGCTGCCGAGCCTGCTACGAGTGCCGCCCCTGCCAGTCCAGTCGCTGCCGATCCGATCGCTGCCAGTCCAGTAGCTGCCGATCCAGTCGCCGCCAGTCCGGTCGCTGCCAGTCCGCTAACCACTGGTCCGGTACCTGCCAGTCCAGGTCCGCCACAGCCGGACGCCTTCGCCGGACCGTTCTGGAGCTTAGTGACTCCAGCAGGAGGGTCTGCCTCCATCTCCAATTCGCATCTATTCATCGGCGTTCCAGGAGGAAGCAATCACGACCCGCTGCAGTCGACCAATCAGGCTGTCCGCGTGGTGCAGGCGATCGGCAGCGAGGATTTCGATGTGGCCATCAAAATCGATTCGCCGCTCTTTGCCACCGATGCGAACACCAGCCAGGGTCTCATGGTGCTATCCGATAACACAGACTTTGTCACCTTTGCGCTGACGACGGATGGAACCAAGATCGGCCTCAACGCGCACAGCGTTACCCGGGGAGTCGCGACTGCGCTGCTCGAGGATACTGACTTCAGTCAATACCAGAATCCGATGTACCTGCGGCTGACGAAGACCGGCAGTGCTTATGTTGCCCTGTACTCGATCGACGGAGTTAATTGGTCGCAGGCGGCAAGTTTTACTGACACCAAGGCCAACACCTGTATAGGACCCTTCGCGAGCAACTACAACGACACCTCTGCCAACGCTGTGCCGGTGGTAATGTCAGTCAACTGGTTCGATGTTCTGCAGTGACACGCATGGAGGGCGACAAGCTGCCAGGCGGTTCGAGAGGCACAACTGTCGGAATGTTCCTCCACCAGGTGCCTTGACTATCCAGAAGTCTTCTATTTCCTGGTCTTCTGTTGTTTGGGTGCAGGATAACTCCGGCGTGTCTGTATCTGCATGCCGTCCCGATCCACTTTCACTTTCAAACGATGATAGGAACCGTCTGGCTTCACGCCGTCTAGGGAAAGTTCAAGCACGTAGACAGCCTCCGGTGCCTTCGTCAGGCTCTTGAATCCCGCCCCCAGGTCGTTGCTGTTGTGAAAGAAAGCTCCACCGGTCCCGTTGGCGAGTTCTGACATCACACCCTCGGCCCGCGTCATAGCGGCGAGGTGGGTTGGATCGATGATTTGTCCCGCGCCTCTCTCACTGATGTCGGTTGCGCCCGTGTACAGCCCGCGCGCATCCAGAGCATTGATGGTCATATTGGACTGCACCGCCAGATCCATGATCTGCGATTCCGAGATTAACGCCCCCGGCGCAATGGACACGAAGCCCGGCGACACAAGGATCAGGGTGCGTTGTCCCGGCAGTTTGGCCGTTCTGCGCACAAACTCTTTGATCGCGTCAAGGGTTACCTGTGCGTCCTGGTCGCCAACCATCACAACTCGCCTGGCGGCGGATTCCACCATCCCCTTGGCCACCTCGAGATCGCGCTGA
Source organism: uncultured Acidobacteriaceae bacterium (assembly GCA_963711525.1). Classification (GTDB taxonomy): domain Bacteria; phylum Acidobacteriota; class Terriglobia; order Terriglobales; family Acidobacteriaceae; genus PALSA-350. Next base: position 418,693 of record CAVQEO010000018.1, read on the forward strand.
GGGTTCAGGGCCGGGTCACAAGCGAATACCTGCGCTAACACCTTTGCGAAGGCCGCGCCATCGTGCTTGTTCTCAATCAGGTCGGCCTCGTAGTACTCGATTTTCGGACAATCCCCCGCACTCGACGTGTATAGGCTTCGCGGTTCCAGGCTCATGATCGCGTCAAGCAATTTTTGGCGATCACGCGTCAGACCGCTGTTGAGTTTTCCGGAGGTAGAAACCACGGCGGCCATATCGGAGTCGACCAGTGCTCCATCCAGGGCTTTCGCACCGAGTTTTTTGAGATATGCCAGGTCTTCGGCGCTGAGATGCAAATCATCGAAAAGGTAAACGGTGATGCGTTTTGGCAGCGTCTCCTGCTGGGGTGCTGCATTCGGAGTACCCGCCTGTGCGGCGCTTTCCGCACCGCCCCCCGGAGCGCTCTCCGTCGCCTCAAGCTTCTCAACTGTGAATCCGGAGATGGGTCGCGGCTTACCGTCGTCAAGAACCTGAAAGTCTTCTTTTTTCAGGTCGCCCACTACGCGGCCCTGCTTATCGCGGACCACCACCGGAATCAGCAGTTTCGATACCTCGACATGCAGCGTGACTCCGCTGTTGGGAACATTCCCCGGTGGCGCAACCGCAAGGGTTGGTCGACGCGTTTGCTGGAACCGTCGCAGCGGGCGGCTCCGGCACCGGCTCGGCTGGCCCGGCACTTGCGGTAGACGATGGCTCGACGCGCCTCCCAGTCCCCGACTGGGAGGCGCCAGCCTGGGGAGCCTGCATTTTTGCAGCAGGCGCGGAAGGGGGCTCTGCTGGCGGCGGTTGGCCCCCAACCGGGCTCCCTTCGGCCTTCTGCGTCTCCGGCGCCCCTGATGTCACAAGCTGCGGGCCACTCCCCCCAATGACATCCGTCCTCGCAGGCTCAGCCTCCGCGCTGGAAGGAGCAGAGCCGGCCGCCAGGATCCGCGTTTTCGCCCCGAAGCGGTGGTAGTTAGTGAAGTGAGTCTCATTTAGCCATTGGTTCGGCGCATCTCCATTGATTGTGTCGGGATCGTCTAGCGCCCTGGAAAGAGCAATGCTGCGCAACGGGCAGATAAATGTAGTTCCGGCGATATCGACCGGGCCATACTCCACCAGAATGGCAGCGCGGCGGAACGGTGAGCCTCTTGTCAAATCGGCGTCGATCGTTATGCGCAGAATTGTCCCATCGACCGGATTGACCACGATCGACCCGTGATAGCCGGGCTTGGTATGAACAATTCTGGAGTTCGAAGGGTTGGCGTTCAGCACCTCATAGTGAGAAGCGGATGCCGGCACCTCATAACGGAAAACCGCTACTCTGCCCTTCGCAGACTCTTCCCAGTGGCTCCAGCTGATGCTGCCTTTGGCCGTGTCGGCAAGAATCATGGCCAGTGTGTGGCCGAACTCGCCCCCGGAAATCAGTCCGGTCGCAGATTGACTCTCCCGTTCGTTACGCACCGAAACTTCCGCGCTCGAAGTGTCAATAAGGTGCAGCCCCGAACGTGTCGGCCATTCACCTTTTTTGAGCGTCTGGGCCCTGTCGTCGTAAAGGTTGATCACACGGGTTGCGAAAAAGTCTGGTAAGCGAGGCAGCGTTTGCGAAACATACCTTCGCGCAGACTCCATGATCCGAATTTGCTCTGCGCTGTCCGGAGCTGATGCCGCCGGCAGCTCGCTTGCCGGCGGGTCGAGGAAAGCCGATCGGTCCGCAAGCAATTCGAGAGCCTGCGACCCTTGGGAGCCCGGAACCAGACCTGCTTTGAGCCGGCCCAGCATAGCTTTAGTAAGCCGCTCCGTGAGCTCGAAGTCGCCAATTTGCCGTGCAATCTCAGCGTCTGGCTTGTGTGCGCTGATTGCCCTATTGAGTGTCTGTTGCAACTGCGCCACGGTCATGTGTTTCGATGCACTTAGTGGGATTGCTGTCGCTGCAAGCAAAGCGATAATCCACCACCGCCGCATCAGACCGTTCACGTCTTGAATTGACGCTGGCAACTTAGAACCAATCTAGAAACCAAGACGAAGGATATACCCTTTCGGGACGCATAAGGGGCTTTCCTTCGAATGAAGTTTCACTACCGCCAAATCAGAATTCTCAGGTCTCGGTTGGATTCAACGAGCATGCGACTGGCAGGCCGTGACGTCGGCCTTTGTGGTGAGTGCGCGCAATCGTCCGCGTGCCGGAACTGAGCCACATCTGGCGTTGGAATCGCCAGATGTGGGGCACCGCTGGGGTAGTTACAGCTTCAGCGTCACCACGGTGTTATCGATCACGTTGGCCAACTTGGCATCCTCGATGCCGTATGCGTCGTGCCAGTGCCACCACTTGTAGCGGGGCGTTTGCGGATAGCCTTCCGGCGAGTCCTCCCAATCCTCCTGTCGTCCCAGTGGCGTGACGTCCAGGTTGCTCCACACGCTGCCCATGGCTTCAGCGCCGCGGCTTTTGATAAAGTACGTGCGGAAGAGCCTGTCGTTCTCGTCGCGGAAGAAGATGTTGTGTCCGTGCCACTCGTCGACGCCGAAGTCCTTATCGAAGCCGTCGGTGATGGTATACCAAGGGATCTTGTCCCAGCCCATGCGCTGTTTCAGACGGGCAATGTTTTCCTGCGATCCGCGTGAGGCGTAGGCCAGCGTTGTGTCCCGGGCATGCAGGTGCGAGAGGTGCGAGACCTGGTCTGCGCCAAGCGAGCAACCGATGCATGCATGGTCGGGCCAACCGTAGACGCCCGGATCGTAGAAGGCGCGATACAGCACAAGCTGCCGCCGGCCTTCGAAGAGATCGAGCAGCGAGACCTTTCCCTGCGGACCTGCGAAGACATACTCTTTCTCAACCGCGAGCCACGGCATACGCCGCCGCGCCGCCGCAAGCGCGTCGCGCGAGCGGGTGTGCTCCTTCTCTCTAACCAGCATCTCCTGCCACGCCTTCTGCCATTGCTCCGCCGACACGACCGGAGGCTTCTTCATGTTTGCGATCTGCTCATTGCTCGTCATTGCTTCCTCCCTGTTCGCGCTCGCGCGCTTTCCTGTTCCAGAACTTCGCGACGGCGAGCGCAGAAATACCGCCCGTCGAGACTGCGCCCGCCGCAACCCATACCGCGGTCGCCATGCAGAAGGGACACATGGTTACCTCCCTGCCCGTTCCGCGGCTGCCGTGCGGATACGTCCGATCAATTGGTTCCAGCCTCCGTCCACGGCGCGCTCCTGCTCACCCACCCAGCCCATCGAGCGGTGCACGAAGCGCATGCGTGTTACGCCGTTTTCTTCCGTGAGGCGATATTGGAGGTTCGTAACGGCAGGGTTCGACATAAAGAGCGGCCCGAAAATTTCGAGCAGCGATGGTGGCTTGATGGCCTGTACCGTACCCCAGAAGTGGCCGGTGTTGTTGCCCAGGTCACGATACCATCGTCCGCCCGGCCAGGCCTCAAGCACCATCGGCATCGGCTTTTCGGGAGTGGAGTTCAACGGTCCCATCTGTTCGAGGATCGTCTCGAAGACGATGTCGATCGGGGCCGCGATCTCCTCTTCCTTGATAATCTCGAAGGCCTGCAGTACGCCTTCCTTTACAGTGGCTGCCATTACTCCTCCTTTTGGTTTGAGCCGTCATCCAGCCGAATCAATCGTTCCAGCGCTTTGGTCTCTGCGCGCAGTTTGATCTGGTCAATCTGGTGCGTCCAGTAGCGTTCGAAGACCTTCACCCAATCGTGCACCGGCTTCAGGCCCTCAGCGTTAAGGCGATACATGCGATGCTGTCCGCGCTTGAGCACCGTAACCACGCCGGCCTTGCGCAGTGCACCGAGATGCTTGGAGACGGCAGGCTGGGCCACCTTCATGCGAAGGACAATCTCGTTGACGGCGTACCCTTCGCCGTCAGACAGCACGGCGATGACCTCGCGCCGCCGTGGTTCGGCAATGGCGCTGAAGACATCCGCTGGGGCCTTTCGCGTCATGGAATTAATATATTCCCATTTGGGCATATGTCAAGACGCAATACAACAGGAATTGAGTGCCGTTCAATTTTTCTTGAAAAGTGCAGCGTGATGAGTTATTTTCCCTATAGGCTAATTAGCCATTAGGTGAATTATTGCCAGACCATCTGAATGCAATATTTGGCGCGCTGTCCGATCCCACGAGGCGCGCCATCCTGGCTCGCCTCGCGCAGGGGGAACTATCTGTCAAGGAGCTCTCAGAGCCATTTTCGATTGCTCCACCTTCTATAACCAAACACCTCAAGGTTCTGGAACGCGCAGGGCTGATCAGTCGCAGTCGCGACGCTCAGAAGAGACCTTGTCGTCTCGAGAGCTCCCCTTTGCGGGAAGCGGCGGAGTGGCTGGAACGATACCGCCTGTCGTGGGAACAGAGGATGAATCAGCTCGACCAGTACCTGGAAAAACTTGAAACAGAGGGAGGACGGAAGCATGCTCGCAGGAAAAAGCATTGAGGTGAAGGCCGATCTGCCTTCAGAACTGGAGATTGCGTTCACATGCCGATTGCAACGCAGTGCGCATTTATTGTTTGAGGCGTGGACAAAGCCGGAACATCTCAGGCAATGGTGGGGCTGCGAGGGATCACGCATCACGCATTGTGCAATCGATCTCCGCGTCGGCGGTTCCTGGAGTCTTGTTATGCAGATGAAGGACGGATCGGATCATCCTTTTCATGGAACCTATCGCGAGATTGTGCGCCCAAGCCGGCTCATCTACACCGAATGTTATGACATGCCCCAATTGGGAAGACCGGAGTGGCTCAGCACTGTAACGTTCGATGAAGCCCAGGGAGCAACGCTTGTAACTCACATCATCCAACACAAGTCACGCTCGGCTCGCGACGGTCATCTGCAGGCCGGAATGCAAGAGGGCGTGGTTCAGACTTTGACGCGTTTGTATGAACATACTGCCGCGATGGAGCGACTGTCGTAATCGAGCCATCCCAACAATTCCGACGTTCAACCAAATTATCCAAACGGAGCGGACATGACTCTCTTCACTCATTTGAACTTTCCCGGTAACTGTGCCCAGGCATTCCAGTATTACGAACAGAATTTGGGGGGAAAGATACTCACCCTCATGAGACAGAGCCAGGCGCCAGGCGCCGGTCCAACCACAGATGGAGTGGACCCAGTTCTCCACGCGCGCATCGCGATCGGCGGAACTGTCTTGATTGGAAACGATGTACCGCCGGACCGTTCGCAGCCCATGCGCAGCGCATACCTTTACCTCGGTGTCGATTCCGCGGAAGAAGCTGAAAGGGTTTACAGCCTTCTCATGAAGGGCGGTGAAGCCTATATGCCGCTGCAGGAAACCTTTTTTGCCTCGCGGTTCAGTCAGCTGCGCGATCAGTTTGGAACGCTCTGGACGTTAATCCATGAGCGCTTCGTGTCTTAAGCTCATGTTTCGAGCAATCCTCTATTTATCGGGCCTTAACAGGCTGCGAAAAAACTCTGTCGTTGAAGGGTACGGGCTACCTCGCCGCAGCGAGCATCAGCCCGTACGTAAAAAGGATGCAATATCGAGGGCTTTAGCCTCTGAGGGCATTTTTTCTTCTCGCTTTAGCAGTCCTCAGCGGCTAAAGCCGTTTCATTTCGGCTCTAAACGTACGGGCTGAAGAGTCTGCGTGAGAACTCGCAATAAACCGCAAATCAGAACCAGGCCCGTAGGGCCGGGAGCCAAACGTCAGCCCAGCCCGGAAGGGCTGGGATTCGGATATTCAAGGTTGCGGAGCGCCGGAGGCGCGGCACTACCTTCATCCGCGAGTGCCGCGCCTCTGGCGCTCAAACGACATTGGAGAATCGTGTCCCAGCCCTTCTCCGGATTTCCTGCACGCTGCGCTGGACACAACCGCGTGTGCGGCTTTCGTTAAGGAAAGCCGCATGAAGTTCGCCAACGCCAGCAAGCTCCACAGGAAATCCGGATCCGGGCTGGGCTGACGTCTGGCTACCGGCCCTATGGGCCTGGTTCTGATTTGCGGTTTATTGCGGGTTCTCACGCAGACTCTAAAGCCCGTACCCTTCAACGACAGAGTTTTTCCGCAGCCTGTTAAGCCAGTACTTCGTCGACGAATTCAAGCATTGTCGTATTGAACTGCTCGGGACACTGCAACGGAGCGAAGTGGCTCACGCCATTGAGAACGATCAATGAAGCGCCTGGAATGGTCCGGGCCAGGTATTCCGTGTGCTCGCGTTTGATGAATTCGTCATTCTGACTTTGTACGATCCTGACTGACACACGGATCTTCGCAAGATCCTGCTTTGTGTAATTAGGTTGCGTCCGTTGCATCAGGCTGACATCTTCCACGAAGCGTTCGAATTGTTCCGGCGTAGCTGAAAGCTGCTTGTAATCCTCAGTGTGGCGAGAGAAACAACGGTTCAGTGTCGGAGTGGATTCAAACGGTTTTACGCCGGACGGATCCATATTGCAGGCAAAGAAGAAGACGCCGGCAACGCGAGAGGGGTGCGTCGCTCCAAGAATCAAGGCGGTGCACGCGCCGTCGCTCCAACCCACCAGCGTGGCGCGGTCGAAATGCAACGCGTTCATCACGGCCAGAACATCGGAGGCCATTAATTCATAGGAGTACGGCCGTTCGTCGCGAGTGCTGCGACCATGGCCACGGCTGTCGATCACGACGGCACGGTAGCCGTTCGCGATCAAGGCTGGGACCTGATACCCCCAATTGCCGCTGTGCCCGAGGCCACCATGCAACAGGATTACAGGTGCGCCGAAACCGTAAGCGCTGTACCAGATCCTGGCTCCGTCGTTCTCTATATAGCCCAGATCATCCGCGACCGGAAGTGGCATGGCGCCGCTCGCTTCAAATTTCTTGAGTTCGTCATCGCGGACTTCCACATAGGTAATCTTAAACGCGTTTTCTCTTAGTATCCGGCCAGATCAGTTCCTCGCCTCGCTTTGTGCATTGAGGCGCCCCCGGGTGAAGAAAGCGACGACGGCAGACACCGCAAGAAACGCAAAGGCTATGAACAGTTCTCCGGGGGGATGCTCATGAATAGGTGTGTCCCTCAGAAAAGGGTCGAGAAAACGTGACGAAGAATTGAACGCGGAATGCATAAGGATCGCTACCACTACCGCGCCTCCTGACGCATTGAAGGCATACGCAAACAACGGTGAAATACTGACGACGATAAGGATGAAAATCAAAGGAGAAGCGCTGCTCCAGGTCACGAGGAAGAGCGGAGCATGCCAAGCCCCCCACATCACCCCGACACAAATTGCTCCGATCCAGGGAGGCATCACCTGTTGCAAGCGGGCCTGCAGAAATCCGCGCCAGCCAAACTCCTCAAAAAGCGGGCCGCCGAAGAGGTTGTAATTAAACATCGGAATCCACAAACCCGCCAGAACTGCGGGACGCCACTGCCAGTAGGCAGGGCTTCCTTTCGAAATAAGCGCAGGAAAGACTACGAAGTAGGTCGCCAGTATGAGAAGCGGGCCAAGAAGAACCCATAGCCACCGACGGAAACTTTGCGGCAAAAGACGGACGGCTCTCCAATCGCCCGATTCCATACGGTGGGTAATGAAGCAGCCAAAGAATGGACCAAGTGTCGCTACACACGAAAAGACCGCAATGGACGCATTCAGGTGTATGAGCTTTAACCCATTCGACCCGAAGACGACGGGAGACCAAGCCAGCCACGCCCAACCACAAGCGATCGCGTAGTAAAGCAACACTGCTTTCCAGGTCGGCCAACGGAGTTTGTTGCCTTCGAGCGCAATGGTTGATTGCAGCGTACACCCCCTCAGCCAGCCGGATTCTGAAATAGCTAGAAGTCTATAGTGCCAGGGTCTACGCTTACGAAGGCGGCTGTAGTCAATTGGAGTGTGGCCGGCAAATTTTTGCTAGCAACTTGCCAACCCATTCTTCCGTCGATAATGTGTTGGACAGAAATCATGTTCCCGGTAAACCGATGATTTCACGACCCACTACGTTGGTTCTGGCAGTTGCTGTTGGTTCCACAGCAGTCCTCTTTTCCTTGCGGACACAGGCGCAAGCTGCCGCGCAAACGCCGCCGAGTCAATCGACATACACATTTCATGCCAACACCCGTGCCGTTCTTACCGATGTTACGGTGACGGACAAGCATGGCAATCCTGTGCATGGTCTGCCGCAGTCCGCCTTTCGTATCTTCGATAACAAACAGCCGCAGGTGATTGCCTCTTTCGAGGAGCATGCCGGCATACCTGCGGCGGCCATAGTGCCTAAGGACACGCCTGGCGTCTATAGCAACGATTATCTCCTGCACCTGCCGCCTGTTCTGAATATCGTGCTGATTGACATTGCCCGCCTTGAGATGGCCGATCAGATGTATCTCAATTACGAGTTGACGAAGTTTCTGAATGAACATCCAGAAGGGCAGCCTCTCGCCATCTACCTGCGTGCCGGCTCAGGCTGTTTTCTCGTGCAGAACTTCACTTCGGATCGCAAGCTGCTGCTCGATGCCGTGCATAAAGCGATTCCGCGCTTTCCTCCGATGGGGCGCGAATACCTGACAGATTTTGAAACGCTGCACCAGATAGCCGTAGCCCTAAGTGAGCTTCCCGGTCGAAAGAATGTTCTATGGTTCTCCGGCGGCGCCGCCGGTCAAACTCTTATACCTGACGCCGTGTCTCTACAGAATGACGCTGACTGGCGCGACCTCTACGATGAGCTCGATCAGGAACGCATCGCCATCTACCCGATTGATGCTCGTGGGCTCCAGGTGATTTTCGGCCGGGCAGTAGTGGCCGTTGGGATGCAGAACATCATCATGAACTGGCAGGCCCAGGCTACAGGCGGACAAGCTTTCTACAACAACAACGGGTTGAAAGAGGCTACGGAGCATTTTCTCAGCACGGATACCAGCTTTTACACTCTTACCTACTCACCGCCTAACGTGCATTTCGATAACAAATGGCACAAGATCCGCGTCGCCGTAGACGGACCCAGGTACAACCTCAGCTACCGAAGGGGATACTTCGCTGACGGCAGCCTTCGCGATACAGACCAGCCTCCCAAGTCCAGAACGCGTCTTATCGCGAACGGAGAGAAGCTCGAAATTTCCGAGGCGAAGAACCATCCCCTCATCTTTCAGGCACGAGTACTTCCCGCATCTGACCCCTCTCTTGCCAAGCTGGACAGGCCTTCGGGTTCCTTACCTCCAACTACTGCAAAGAAGGGGGCAACTCTATTCTCGATCCGCTACACACTGCCGATGGACGCGCTGACAGTGAAACAGGTTGACGGGAAACACCAAGTCGTCTTCGGCGTCGCCGTCATCGCTCTCAATCGTGACGGGAGCCTGGAGGAGCGCGACGCCAAGCGGGTTACGATGACTTTCAACGAGGACCTGTTTCGCCATGACCCCAACCTGCCCATTACGCTCGACCAGCAGCTGAACCTGGCGAAGGGCGATCAGTTCCTCAGTTTGGGCGTATGGGACATAGCTACCGGCCGCGCCGGCAGCCTCCAGATTCCTCTTGAAGTTCCCAAGCCACCCAGGCACCAGCGGGCAGCTGGCCAAAACTGATCGCGAAGATTTGTTAGTGCGCGCCAGACCGGTGATCCAGCTCCGGATGAGACTTTCTTGTCATCCTTACAAATCCCACTCCGTTGGAGGTCTGGGGGAACCTTCCCAGGCCCGGTCGATGGATTGCATGTACTCCCGAGGTTTACACAAAAGCTAGGGGTCGGACTAAAATTTTCGAACGGTTGTCGAAATCTGTTCCGGCTGTTCGTCGTTGTAGTGAAGGCCGGAGATTAGCCAGCCTGCAGATCATTAGAGGAGAGTATATGCCGCAATATCTGGTTGCGATCCACCACCCCGACAACTACGACCCGTCCCTTGAAGACGAAGCAATGGTCCGTGATATCGATGTGCTCAACGAAGAGATGGAGGCTGCCGGTGCCAGGTTCTTCGCCGGCGGCCTGCAATCGGCGCCCCACGCGAAATCACTGCGTAAGCGGCCCGGTGGAGAGGTGGTCATCACCGATGGACCATACCTTGAGACCAAGGAACACATTGGCGGCTTTTGGATACTTGACGCAGCCAACATGGTTGAGGCCGTGGCGTGGGGACGCAAGGCCGTCGCCGCCTGCCGCGCATCGGTCGAGGTGCGCGAGTTCCTCGCAATGCCAACAGAATAAAAACTCCAACCCCAGAACGCGGAGACCCGAATGAGAAAGCTCAAAATCATCGAACACATCTCGCTGGACGGCGTGATCCAGGTCTCCGGCGAAGACGGTGACTTCCCCTACGGCGACTGGACCGCGCCCTATCGGACCCCCGCTGGCCGGGATGAAATCTTCGCCGCGCATGGCGGGAGCTTCGATCTGCTGCTTGGCCGTCGCACCTACGATATGTGGTCGGGCTTCTGGCCAAAGGCGCCGAGCAGTCCGATAGCGGACGGCCTCAATGCGGCAACAAAATATATCGCCACCCACCGTCCGGAAAGTCTTGAATGGGGCCCGTTCGAGGGCCTTGGACCGGACATCCTCGAGGGCATTCGCCGCATCAAGTCGCAGGACGGCCCAGACCTTATCCTCTGGGGTAGCTCCACGCTGACATCGACGCTGCTCGATCATGGGCTTGCGGATGAAGTCATGCTGGTCGTGTATCCGGTCCTGTTGGGCACGGGGAAGCGCTTCTTTGTGGAGGGAACCCCGCCACGCTCATTCGAGCTCGTCAGCACGAAGGCAATGCCGTCCGGCATCATTTTCAGTACTTACAAGGTCGCCGGGCCTTTGAAGACCGGCTAGTTCGACGACGCGACATCGTCAGTGAATACCGACGCCGTAATCCAGCAGGCATGAAAGATGTACCTGAGGCGATTGAGGCCGTGTGGAAGATCGAGTCCACACGGCTCATCGCCGCCAATGCCCGAGTCACCCACGATATCCGCATCGCAGAAGAACTGGCCCAGGACGCCCTGGTGACTGCGCTCGCGGCATATGCTAAAAGATGTTCATGGACAAGATCGAGATTAAGACAAATGATGGGACCTGCCCGAGCTATACATATCGCCCGGCCGGCAGCGGGCCGTGGCCAGGTGTTCTCGTATTCATGGATGGACTCGGGATTCGTCCCGCAATGCTCGAGATCGGCGAGCGGCTCGCAGCCCACGGTTATTATGTGTTGCTTCCGGATCTCTTTTATCGGTCCGGACCCTACGAGCCGATGGATCCACATGTGGTCTTCACGGATCCGGAGAAGCGCAAGATCCTGATGGAGAAGTTCTTCGCCCTCGCCACGCCGGCCAACATCATGTCCGACACCCGGGCATTTCTCGACTACCTCGCAGCACAACACGATGTGAATCCAGGTGGTATTGGCACTACCGGTTACTGTATGGGTGGCTTGATGTCTCTCACCGCGGCTGGAACGTATCCGGCGAATATCCTGGCTACGGCCTCCTATCATGGCGGCCGGCTTGCGACGGATGCGGCGGACAGTCCCCATCTGCTCGCTCCGAAGATGAAGTCACGGGTCTATATTGCTGGGGCTATCGAGGATCAAGGTTTCCCCGATGACATGAAGGAACGGCTGGAGGAGGCCTTGACTAAGGCCGGCGTCGATCACCGGATCGAGACCTACCAGGCAAAGCATGGTTGGGTGTTCCGCGACACACCAGTCTACGATGCCGTCGCCGCCGAGCGTCACTGGCAGACAATGTTCGCGCTGTTTGACGCGACACTGAAGCAGTAATGTAATGACCAAAATACAGTCCGCACCCCAAGCGCGGGCTTGATCAACTTGGTATGGCTCGAACAGTGGCAGATACTGCTTCTTTGGCTAACAGAATTTCTTTCCGTTTATAGATCTCGATTCGAGCAAGATGTCGGGTTTTGAGGTTGTCTGAGTATTCATTTCTCATCTTTATAATCGGTAGGGACGAGACGTTGCTGGTCTAACCTGTCGCTTCAATATCAAGAATGGTTTTGACGGTCGTTTCAGGTGCTGTGAGCATACACAAATGGGTGGTATCAATCATGGCCGTCCGAACCCCAGGATCGCGCGTCAGGCGCTCCATAATCTCAACAAGAGCGCCCGAAATGTTAGCGGTGCAGCGAACGTAGCTCCTACGAACTATGCCCTGCGTCTCTCCACGATAGAACCGGCAAACATCTCCGCGAAATTTTAACGATTGGGCGTTGCTACGACGGCTCTGTCGTACTTACCGACTGCGGATGAGGACCGCTGTTGCATCGTCTGTTCGATCGGATCCCGCGCCGAAGCGCTGGACTTCCGCAATAAGGCCGTTGACACAAGCTCCCGATTGCTGAAAGTGTTTGATAAGGCGAGCCGGACCATACTCTTCCTCTTTGCTGTTCACAGCTTCCGTGATGCCATCGGTGTAAAGCAGCAGTCGGGTGCCGGCGCTGAGTGTGATGGTGCACTGTGGGTACGACGACATCCCGAGGCCAAGCGGCAGGCCGGTATCTAATTCGAGAAACGAGCAATGATGATTGATGAGCAGGGGACGAAGGTGTCCGGCGCTGGCGAGCGTGAGTTCGCGTGACCCGGCGTCGAGCACTCCGTAGACCATGGTGACGAACTTTCCAGTTGGAAGATCCTCCGTGAGTACCTGGTTAAGCTGTTCGAGGGTCTGCGCGGGCGAAGAATAGAGAGGCGCGAGCGAGCGCAGGATGGCCCGGGTCGCGGACATCAGAAGCGCGGCCGGCATGCCTTTTCCCGAGACATCGGCTAGGGCGATGCCATAGCGCTGGCGGCCAAGATCGATGAAATCGAACCAGTCGCCTGCAACGGATCCAGCAGGATGCCAGGCTGTTTCAAAGGCGATGCCGGGGATGAGCGGCACGGGTTTCAGAAAGAGCGCCTGCTGGAGGGCCCGGGCGTCTGCGGATTCCTGCTGCATGCGTTCGCGCTCAAGGCGCTCGCGCCCGAAGAGGCGGGCGTTTACAATCGCGATTGCGATGTGTCCGGCAAGCGCCTGAAGCACCTTGAGTTCATCAGCCAGGAAGGCGTCCACCTGGTGATGGCCGATGCAAAGAACGCCGATGACCAGACCGGCCGACTTGAGGGGAATACTGACTTCAGAGCGTGTGGCGGGTTCGCAGGCGATGTAGTGAGGGTCCTGTTGAACGTCGCGGGCGTAGCGCATCTTGCCCGTGGCTGCCACATGGCCAACCATGCCCTGCCGGCCGATCTGCAGTCGGTCACCCTTCCTATACCATGTGCAGCCACGTACTCCATGCAGCACCATCTCGTCTGCGTCCGCTGCACGAAGCCATACACCAACCTTTACATCTCCAATCGAGTCGGCGATGTCATTGACCACGCGATCAAGCAGAGCGTCGAGGTCGAGGGTGGAGGCGATCAGATTCGTGGCCCGTTGCAGCCTCATGAGGACCTGAACGAAGTCGCCGCAGGAGTGGATGCGCGGTGGAACGGCGTAGCGAGTCTTACGAGTCTTAACGGTGGCGGGGAAAGCGTCCATAGATGCCCCTTTGAACCCCCTGTATGGGTCATTCAGTAGATGTGTGAGAGGGAGTAGCGATGCAAACTCTCGAGCACAAAGCACTCGCCCAGACGGCTCGGCCTCAGTTCAAAGAGCGGCAGCAGTCAATGGCGCCGTTCCACCCGAGTCACCGATGCATTCGTGCTGTATCAGCTTCCGACCGTAGTTCAATCGGAGTCACCGGGCCTTGCAGTTCCCAGGCATGCAACGATTTCAGGTCATGGCCATCTTCCGGTTCAAAGATGACAAAGTCATCCACGCTTGGCTTCAAATGGACCAGCTTGAATTCCTCCAGCAGATTGGCGCACTTCCCACTGAGATCAAGCCCTCATCAAGCCCTCCGCACAACCCCAGACGAACGGCCCCGCCCAGCCCTAACTGAGGTTGACCATCCCTACCGTGTACGCCTTACGACTCAAACAGTTCAGCACGTTATTGCCTCAACCGTACAACTCTATGGTGACCCACCTGGTGTTTGTGAATTCAAACGGTCAGCTTACTGCTCTATTCTTGAAAAACTTGGTTCGGAGCTGGAATATGCTGCCCAACGTTCTGCCTGACGATACCGTGCTCCGTCACTGCTCTGGTGTAGAGCCAATTCCTTAATCTCGTCTTCCTGAGATCAGATGGCTCTCTGGGCTACGCTGTTCGACTTCGAGGAGTGCTGGTCTGAAATTACATTCCAGACCGCATAGGCATCACGTCGAGTCCCTACTACCGCGACCTGGATCCTGGCATTACATGAACTTTCTCGGCCAGCTAAATTCGTTCTCCCAACCGAATGGCCACACCGATAACGCGGCCTAGGGATTCTATTTCTGTCCGGTACTTCCATCTCCGGCTGGAGGCGGGCGACAGAGGGTGGGGGATCAGGGTCAACCAGTCCGAAGCCCCGTCCAATTCGCACCAGCCGCAGACATACCCTTCGCCGGTCATGAGGAAATAGATGGGCCGCTGAAATTCATGGGTCCAGTCTTTCCTTGGTGAGATTGCGCGCTTCCTTGTATCGATCTGAACGATGGAGCCCGCCGGTATTATGGGATCCAGGGTCAGGTCGCGTTTGCCGATAATACCTCGCCTATATGGTGCCAGTGACGGACGATTTTCAGTGGCGAGAAACTTGGTCTCATCGGGCGACGGATCAGGAACCGGTGTATCCGGGAGCAGATATCTTGACTGCTCTTGGAGTGGTCCTTCGCTGAGCAATAACGTCGCGTTTGGACCGGGGAGCTGTCTGAGGAGCGCAGGTTGCGGGTTTCCAGGATGCATGGAGCGTAGCAATTGCTCCGGTGGCAGATTATAAATGTCGGCCAGAACAATCAGTTTGTTCACGGTAACTTCGTGTTCTTCGCGCTCCAGGCGATCCAGCCAACTGGCAGAAATCCGATAGGACTGCTTGCCCTTCTCCTGCGCAAAGCGGAGACTCCGTTCGTCCACCTCGCGCAAGGACAGTTTCCATTGCTGACGAATCGTACGAAGCCTTGAACCGATCCCTGCCATGGAACGAACCTTTCCTGCGTGCATGTCGCGCACGCAAATCGCGCCAATCAAAGTGGGACCGAGGAGCTTCAACCGGTCGTCCCAGGAAATCCTGGAGAAGAGCAATCGCCAGGTTCCACTCTCTATTTCCGATCTGAAAATGTAGCCGTGATCATCTGTTCGATGACTTTGGAACTCACTGGTTTGGAAACGAAATCATCCATGCCAGCCGCCAAACAGCGGTCCCGATCCTCGCTCATCGCAGATGCGGTCATGGCAACAATGGGTACGTGAGTACCGATAGCCTCTTCCCGGCGGATTTGCATGGTGGCCTGCAGGCCGGTCATCTCAGGCATCTGCACATCCATGAGAATCAGATCGAAGTCACTTTGTCTCCATTGCTCCAGAGCTTCCAGGCCATTGGTTGCCAGCGTAATCCGATGTCCCATGTTGCCCAGCATAGTCATGGCCACTCTTTGATTCACCAGGTTGTCTTCGGCCAGCAGGATCCTTAGCGATCGTGACGAAGGGGAAACACCGGCGGGAGTGACCGTACTCGCTGGTATATGCACTCCAATCGCAAGACGAATAGATCCAAGCAGGTCGGAGGAGCTTATGGGTTTGATCAGGTAAGTCTCCACTCCCATCTGCCGGCAGAGTGCTGCACTCTCAACCTGGTCGCACGAGGTCAACATCATGATGACTGCATTTTTGAGCACCGGATTTCGCCGCATGCGGTCGAGCACTCCCAATCCACCGATCCCGGGCATCTGTTCGTCGAGCAGAACCAAGCGGTATGGATTTCCCTCCGAGGCGGCTCTGGAGAGTTCTGCAAGCCCGGATTCCCCGGAATCACACAGGTGCGGTTTCATCTTCCATCGACGAGTCAGCTCAGAGAGTATCCTTCGATTCGTAGCGTTGTCATCGATGATCAGGGTGGGCATCCCCACGAAATCTTCGTCACTGGGGATAGGCGGGGCTGGCTGCGATCCGGGCGACCTGTCAAAGTGAGCATTAAAGGTTATGGTTGTGCCCTCCCCGGGTGTGCTCTTGAGGCCGATCGCGCCTCCCATCAAAGTCACAATGCCCTTGGAGACCGCCAGTCCTAGTCCGGTGCCACCGTATAGCCGATTGCCTGAAGTTTGCGCTTGCTGAAACTCTTGGAAGAGTCCTTCCTGCTGGTCCAGTGCGATTCCGATCCCGGTGTCGCGGATCGAGAACTGCAGACAAGCACGGTCGTTCGTAACCGCCTCCACAGATACATCTACGCAGACTTCTCCTTGCTCCGTAAATTTAATCGCATTCCCAACCAGATTGATCAGGACCTGACCAAGACAGATCGGGTCACCAGTCAGGTCAGCGGGTACATCCGGCGCGATGTGCACGGCCAGCTCCAGGCCCTTTTGGTGCGCCGGGAAGGCGAGGCTCCCCAACACATCCTTGACCACGCTCGGTAAGTGGAAGGCAACCGAATCCAGAACGGTTTTACCTGCTTCCATCTTCGAGTAATCGAGGATTTCATTAATGATGGTCAACAGGCGATCTGCTGAGGACTTCACCGTCAGCAGAGAATCACGCTGCTCTTCACTCAAAGTTGTGCTAAGCGCAAGCTCCGTCATACCGAGAATGCCATTCATCGGCGTCCGTATTTCATGGCTCATGTTTGCCAGGAATTGGCTCTTGGCACGGCTCGCCTGCTCGGCCGCAATCATCGCCTTGGTCAACTCCTCCTGCGACCTGGCATACCTGACTTGAAGGATCGCTGCTCGTACTCCATAGATCGCAACCGCCGCCGAAATGCAGACAAATCCCAACCATGGATGCTCCGGCGCAATCTCAACTCCCATAAGCGTGATAGCCAGCGTGAATAATACCGGGCTGAGGTTATCAATCAGCAGTCCCACGGTCCGCTGGCCGCTGCTCCGTTCGCTCTTGTCCTTAGGAATCTCGTGTTGCAAGGCGAACGAGCCTAGGAGAGCCAGGTAAGGGATCCCCCACCCGGCGTCTTGCGGTCCGTCACGCCAGCCGATCTTCAGTTCGAGGTAACCCAGGATAAGAGCCACTATCCCATTGACCCACAGATAGCGAGAGAGGACGTGGTAAAAGCGTCTTCTTGCCGGGCTCGGATTGGAAAAGAAGCGCAAGGTCACAGCTCCGACCAGAATCACATTCTCCGCATCGTTCAAATACATGAGATTGGTCGCGGAGATCGCCTCGGGACGGGCATGCGAGGGCAGCACCGAGAAGAGTTGCAAGTATGCAAGCATCGCTGCGATGAGCGCTTGAGCCCCATCAAGCCATGCGAAGCTCTTCAGGCCCGCACCCGTCCCTCGGGAGCAGATAGCCAGCATGATAGGAATTGCGTACGCAAAAAAGAAGAAGTCGGTGTTGAGGGCCTGGGTCTGAGGGTGTATGTGCGTCGCGAGGTCGTAGTACGTCACTCCAAGTTGACCAACCGCTGCGATGAGCAGACCGCATCCGAATAGGAGCCACAATGGCCTGGTCTCCGGAGATTCGCGATAAGCGCCGAGCAGGCACACCGTAACCCCCAGAAGGGGATACATAAGAAGGAACAGGTTAGACGGGAACAACGCAACTGGGTCAAAGCCGAGGAGAATCAGGTGAGCGGCCACCAGGATCGTGCCCGCCACGAATAGACTGCGAGCCAGACCTGGGCCTGCCCTCATCACTGCATACCCCGCAAAATCCGTCCATCAGGAGCCCTCGGCCACTTTTGCGCCGCGCAGAGTTGTGGCAAACGAGACATTCTGCCTCACTGTATCGATCGATCCATTGTTTCCGTGAACTTAGGTCGTGGCGAAACCGCATTCACGCTGTAGTTTGTCCGTCTTCTTGGACTTCTCTTCGGTGTAGGCCCAGATCGCACTATTCATCAGCGCGTTCATAGAAGTCTGACGCAAGCTTGCAACGTGTCTCCAGTTTGCATGTAGATCCTTGGGGAGTTTGACGGTCGTCGCAAGCAGTTCACCTCGGTTTGAATCTACCTCTAGAACAGGAACGGTCGTCAAATCAATCGTATTGAGAATTACGATGATCAACGCGGCGAGCTTTCCGCGCCGTCCTAAGCGCTTGCGGAGTCTCGCATGTACTTCCAACGGAAATCTAAGGTGAAACAGAATCGTCCCAGTGTCTGCAACTACATCACGGTTCGCACGCAACCGCTCCACAGATCAGGTTCACGCCAAGAAACCATATCCTCAACCTACTCGCTGTAGGGATGGAGAATCTATTGTGCAACGGTAAAGGTGCTCCTTACTTTGGTAGGGTTGAATTTGAGGGAGGTCTATGGCGTTCGGCCTTGTCGCTGCGGGCCAAATGGCGTCGACACTATTTCCGTCAACGAGCATACTGATTACGTGATTGTCACTTCTGGACGTGGGCGATGAGTTTGGTTGCGCGGATGACCCCATATTGGCACACCGTTTCCGCGTCATCGCGTGCAAAGTCCTGCTATCCGGACGGGCAATCGAATCCAGGGAAAAGGGTGGGGAAAAGCACATTCAAGTTCAAGCCTTCACGCATCGGTTCGATAAGGCAATACCTGGTAGTGAGAATGGTTTGTGCGATGGGAAAGGCGAGCCTTACCTTCGTAAGGCTTACCTTTACGCCTTTACGAAGGTTTATCAAGATTGGGCAGGGCAATTTTCAATCTTTCGGCCATCCTCACTAAATCTGCCAGTGAGTTAGCTCCCATTTTTCGGATCAGTTGGCCCCGATGCACTTTCACTGTGGTTTCGCTGGTCCCGATCTCCGAGGCGATTTGCTTGGTCAAGAGACCGGAAACGATCCAGGGTAGAATCTCCTGTTCACGAGCTGTGAGCGATTCAAATCGCTTTCGCAAGATGCTGTCTAGCTTCTCCTGCCTTCGTCTGACCTGGTCCCGGTTCAGAGCGGCGCGAATTGAATCCAGAAGGTCCTGATCGCGAAATGGCTTGGGGAGAAATTCCACTGCGCCGGCTTTCATCGCCTGCACGCTCATCCGGATATCGCCATGGGAAGTAATGAATATGATGGGAATCGGAATCTGGGCTGCCGCAAGTTCGCGCTGGAGATCCAACCCACTACGGTCAGGCAATCGCACATCCAGAACCAGGCAACTCACTGCATCGCGGCGCTTTGCACTCAGAAATTCCTCGGAAGATGCAAAAAGCTCAACGTCGAGCGCCACGGTTCCAATGAGACGCTTGATCGCTCTGCGAACCGATGGGTCGTCATCGATGACAAAAACGACTGGAGGAGAATCCATCAGCATCAATCGTAGTTGAGAGGGAGTGAAATTGCGAAGAGCGCACCCTGGGAACCTGGTACGGTCCAAATACGGCCACCATGTGATTCAACGATGGAACGGCTGATCGACAATCCCATACCGAGGCCTTCCTGCTTTGTCGTAAAAAATGGCTCGAAGATGCGCTCTAGTTCGTCCGGATCGACTCCGGATCCGGAATCCTGAACTTCGATGAGCACACCATCAGGACTCCTGGCCGACCGAATGAGAAGCTCCCGCGGCCTGTTAGTCACCCCGCGCATCGCATCGATGCTGTTCGTGACCAGATTGATCAGGACCTGCTGCAACTGTATGGGGTCCCCTTTCACCAAGGGTAAGTCCGCGGCCAGGTTGGTCCGAAGGGAGATATGGTTACTGGTTATTTCGTTTTGCGTAAGGTCGAGAACTTTCTGAATGAGGTTATTGATATCCAGTTGTGCGTGTTCGTGAGCTCCCTTCATCAGAAGTGCTCGGATTCTTGAGATGATGGAGCTAGCCCGGTTTCCATCATGCACAATTTCAGTAACGGCCTCCCGCAGTCTCTTCTGATCCGGCCTGCCACTCGACAGATTGCGTAAGCAGAACTCTCCGTTGGTAACGATTGCCGTCAGGGGTTGGTTTATCTCGTGTGCGATCGAGGCCGTCAGCTCGCCCATTATCTCCAATCGAGCTTCACGCGCTACCTCCAACCTGGCTTCAGATAAGGCCAGCAACAACGCTTGCGCGCTAAAACCCCGATCCACAAGCGACGCAATGATCACCGATCCGAGCAGGATCAATGTAACGACAGCGATGCCAATGGTGCTCAGAGAAGACACGTTCACAGCATGCGTCAGGTCCGGCGGAGCCACGGAAGACCGATAGGTGGCCGAGGCCATGCCGGTGTAGTGCATCGCCGAGATCGCGGCACCCATAGCCAGGGCGCCGGCAATTCTTCGTCGCACCATTTTCTGACGACGCGCATCTCGAAAATGAAACTCGATCCACAGACCTCCTACCCCAAACACAATGGCGAATACTACCGACAGGCTGACCAGGAAGGGATTGAATTCGCATCGAGCAGCCAGTCGCATGGCACCCATATTCGTATAGTGGAGGGTAACGATGCCTGCTGCTAATATGCTGCCTCCTACCCAGGCATAGAGGGTTCCCATGTCTCTTCGGCTCACAACATGAAGCGCCCCGGCCGCGGCGAAGATAGCAACGATCAGCGAAGCCACGACTGTTGGCCAATAGAACGCTATCGCAACAGGTAAGCGGAATGCCACCATCCCAACGAAGTGCATTGCCCAGATGCCATTCCCCAACGCAATCGCGCCGGAGGCTAGCCAAGCGAGGCGGCGCCCCCCTCCCGAGACTCTAACTCTTCCAGCAAGATCGAGCGCCGCGTAGGAGGCTGAAACGGCGATAATGACTGAGAGCGCGACCTCGAGAGGATCATAAGAGACGATCATCGCCGGGTTGGCAGCGGCCATCATCATGGACCTTCTTCAGGACGTGCTTTTGCGGTTTACATGACCTGCCTGCCCGCGAGTTAACGACACCTCCGCAGGCGGGGCACTTGATGTCATGCCAGCCGACGTGCAGCAGCTCATTCGGCGGGAATCGCATATCCGCAGAGCGCGCTGGGCAACGTCAAATCAAACACTTTTAGGATCTGTCCGGCGCGAGCGGGGCATGCTGACCCTTTTACTGCCTGGGGACCCATCATAGTCCCGATTCCTGCAACGTTGCACTGGTTCCATTTCTCACGGCACAATTAAAGAAATACCGTCGCCTCGAGCACCAGAATCGCCGCGTTGACGAAGAAGGCGATGGTCAGGGCCACGATTGAGTCAATGCCGTTGAAGCGGATCGCGCTCCGGATAGATGGTTCGTCCTTCTGTAGCTTGCGGCTCTGTACCAGGGGAGAGTGCAGGTACAGGTTGTGGGGCATCACGGTTGCGCCGATGATCACCTGCATGAAGGTCGCCATTAGACTGGCCAGTGCGACCACCCACAAGAGCCCGTACTTGAACCGAGCACCGGCTCGCAGGTCCGTTCCCAAGTTACCGGGATCCATGTAGCCGACGCTTACGAAGAGCCCGGAAATCAGGAGCCCAGGCCAAAAGGACAAATGGATTTAATCAGAATCACGCCCGTTCGGGTTTGTTTGGTTCATTGGGAGACATAGGACCTGGAAGCATCTTCGTTAGGAGTAGGAGGAGCGTCACGAGGCTCCAGATGGTTTTAGTTTGACGCCTGATCGAACGGAATTGTGCGCTCCGGTAGTATCACCGCCAGGCTCATCTCTTCCGTGAAGCGAGCCAAGAAGGTCTCGTCGTTCGCCGCATGCAGCTCGACCCATTCCTCATCTGTCATTCGCTTGCGCATCTCGATCAATGGGACGGTGGAGGGCCCTACCAGATAACAGAGCCCCATCTAGAGAGCCGTCAATCGTCCGTCGCGATTTCTTCTTTCACTCTGCGCACCAAATCAGGCTCTTCTAGCGCGCTTAGCGGTTTCAGCAGATGGCGGACCTCAGTGAGCAACTCGTGAACCGAAGCGTCTCGGGTAGCGAGACGAAGATACGCACCCTGAGATCTCAGTCTTTCTTCCAAATCCTTTGGGCGTTCGCCGCGAGTTTGAGGATAGACAAAGTCCGGGACGGCGGACATGGCCCATGGTCCTTCGATCAGGGTCTCCGCTTCAGCCAGGAACTCGTGCGACAGCGTGGCAAAGGGGTCTTCTCTCAGACTGTTTGCACCGAGTAACCGACGAAGCATGTTTGCTTCCTGCACGGCAACGCTAATTCCCTGACCGTAGACCGGATTTAGACAGCAAATCGCGTCGCCGATTGGGAGCAGACCCCGTGGAAAACTATCGAGCCGCCCGAAATGCCTCCATTGGCTCGTTGGAAAACCATAGCGTGCTACTTCACTCAGGCGTTTTGCGTTCTTCGTCGCGTTATAGATCGCGGGCGTGGCGAGCTTCTGTGCGTACGACAAGAACGCATCGCCATCCACGGGTGGCGCGTCGTCACCCCGCCCGATCAGCAGCAATTGATAACAGCCGTTCTCTACGGGGAGCAGATATCCAGCATGGATACCCTCGGGGGCTTTGGGAAATGTCACTATAGCTTTGAATTCGCCGAGTGCCCCTTCTGAAAGGGCAAACAGTGCCGTTGCATATCGGATATCGACGCCGATCGAAGTTTCCTCGGGCGCCGGTTGCCCTGTCGACTGAAGAAACGACAAGGTGAGTGTTCCATGTTTGGAAGCATCGACCACGATGTCCGCCGCAATTGTCTCCGGTTCTCCGTCGACAGTCTCGCAGTACACCCGAGTGACCCGCGCGCCATCCGGCGTCCCCAGAATCTCAATGGCGCGGCATCCTCCACGCAGGCGAATGTTATGTTGCTGTTCCACACGGCGCCTCATGGTGAGTTCGATCAGGGGCCGGCTCAGCGAATAAATGAACCAGTTCCACTCTCTTATTGGAAAGGGGTCCAGGCCGGGAATTTCCAACAATATATCCGAACCGGGGTTGACTGGCACCCCGCCAGCCTGAACAACATCCTGCGCAAAATCTGAAAACAGCTCTTCGAGGCCCTTGATCGCGCCGCCGAGTAACCCGTGTGCCTGTTTTCCCTGTGGTGCCCCTGCTCGAGCTGTAGCATCGGATGGCAACCTGTCGCGCTCCAGAACGATCACCTCTGCGAAATAATCGGCGAGGGCACGCGCGGCGCACAACCCGCTAATCCCGGCTCCGATAACAATTGCCCGCTTACCAAAATGAGAACTTGCAGTCGCAATTCCGTTGAGCATTCCTTGAACTCCGTAGCGTTTCGGTCTAGTTGTTTCTCTCGGTATCGCGCCAGATAGGCAGACTTGTTAGGCGATGCTTGTCAGGAATCCGACAATGGCGGAGTTGACTTCCTTGGGCCGCTCCTGCTGTGTCCAGTGGCCACACCTCGGCAGGATGATGGTCTTCTGAAGCAGAGGCGCGTGTTGTTCCAGACTCGCGATCACACTGTCCATGCCTCGGAATGCCAACACAACGTCACGGTCTCCAGCGATATAGAGCGCTGGAACAGTGATTTTCAAACCATCGAAAGCTGCTAACAGCTCCCGATTCCGGGAAATGTTGCGATACCAATTCAAGCCCCCGCGATAACCACTTCGCGAGAACTGAGCAACGTAGACGTCAACTTCGGCCTCCGAAATCCATGGAGGCAGCGAAGGAGGATCGACCATCCTAGCAAGCAATCCTCCCTTCCGGGAGACCATCCCGACGCTGTCAGCATCTGATGCGATTCGCAAAGCCGGAAAATCACCGCTGAGCGCATAAAGCGCCGAGCGGACAGAAGTGCGAATATTCTGCTCGTACTCCGCTTCAGCAACGCCGGGGGTTTGAAAGTACTCCTGGTAGAAAACTGCATCTTCTGTCGCAGGCGTCTTCTGGCTTGTAAAGACTTGCCCTCTTGGGATGAAGGGAACACTCAGTCCCACCACTCCTCGAAAGCGATCGGGACGCAGCAGCGCAGCATGCCACGCCACAGGAGCTCCCCAATCATGGCCAACAATCACCGCTGTTTCGACACCAAGTGCATCCAACACTCCCACCAGGTCACCCACTAAGTGAAGAAGGGTATATTGATCGATCGCTTCTGGGCTCTCCGTCTCGCCATATCCGCGCATATCGGGTGCCACGGCGCGAAATCCCGCCTCCGCAAGTGCCGGGAGTTGATGACGCCAGGAGTGCGAGGTCTCAGGAAAGCCGTGACACAAAAGCACCACCGGTCCTTCCCCTTGCTCGACCAGATGGATGCGAATCCCATTCGCGTTAACCGTATGATTTTTAACGTTCGACATTGCCTATAACTCCATGAGTCGTCTGCCCGACTTAGTAAATACGTCCCCTGATGAAGAACACGCGTAAGAGACATTTATTCCTGCCCATTCACCATTCCTCCTGTGCTCGCGCACAAACAGACGTTGCATAAAGCACAGAACGCCCCGCCAGGCCATCCACGCTAAAACATCAGATTAGATACGATGAGGTGTCTTGATCATCTCTGCGGCCCATTCGCCGATCACGACGCATGGCGCCATCGTGTTGCCAGTTGTGATCTCCGGCATGATCGATGCATCGAGCCAACCCGACCCGATTCCAGTCAAATCGTATCGACTTCAAGCGTACTATAGCCTTCGCTATACAATATTGCCAGACTTCGTTACAAATATAGCCATCGTTATAAAACCTGGCTGATTGGCTAATGAACAGAGAAAGGAGTCAGTATGGAATTCACGAAATTTGGTCGATCTATGCTGGCCATGTCTGCATCGCTCTCGCCACGATGCTGTAGAGATCGCGCTTACTCGCACCAGATTGTGCCTCCACCGCCAGTCCCCATCCAATCGCCATGACGAACCGCGCTAGCTCCGCTGGCTCGGCATCGGTCGGGAGATCCCCACATGCTTTCGCTTCTTGGAAGCGTTTTCGTAGTTTCGCTCTACGGGCCTTGCGCCGTGTTGCAAGCTCCTGTCGTACCGGGACAGTGGACTCCGAACTTGGAAGGGAGCAGTTCATGATGAGGCAGCCCCGTGGATTCGACGGGTTACTGTACACATCAGCACAACCATAGAGCATTGTTTCCGCAACACCACGCGCGGTTGGCTGCCGAAACGCTTCCTCCATAAAGCCGAGATAGGTAGTTGCGTAGTGTTCGATCACTTTCCTGAAGAGACCGTCCTTACTCTCGAACGCAAAATAGAAGCTCGGAGGGGTGATGCCCATTTCCTCAGTCAGGTTCGCTACAGAGGTTTGTTCGTAGCCGTTTTTCCAGAACAGAACAGTAGCACTCTCGAGTGCCTTTTCGATATCGAACACGCGTGGACGTGCCATACAGGTCCCTTTTTTGTTGAATGGTCGAGCCGTCTCCAGTCCGACTACATCAACTTCAATTGTAATGTAGCCTCCCCTACACAACGCCGCTCAGGATCGATATACATATAGTCAACGCTATATAGCAGCGCATCGTTTGAACTTTTAGCGCCCAACAAAAGGAATCCGCATGGAGTTTACGCAATTCGGTCGGACGGGACTAACGGTCTCTCGCCTGTGCCGCCGAGTTCGGCGACTACACTGCAGATTCGCGAATCGTCACGAATGAGGACCGCACAATGAAGAAGCTGCTGACTGAAATTCAGGACGGCACCTTTGCCAGGAACTTCATCGAAGAAAATAAGACCGGCCGTAAGAAGTTCGATGATTTTACGAATTTTGGCCGCTTAAGTGCTAGCATCTCAACAGCATAGAAAAGGCGAAAGTTTTGTCGCCTAACGGCTATTCCCTCCCTGCCTTTGCGCCTCGCTAGAACCCCTGCTGACAGCAAGACATAACGAAATAGCGAGCCACCTTGTTGACAATCGCATTCATGTCTCGTCTAGGCAAGGTAAACTAGTTTCGCGCGGAGGAGCATTTCATGAAACTCCCAATGCTGAGTCTTGCGGTGGCGTGCTTACCCTTCATTTCCGCTCCCAGAGGGGTCTGCCAACAGCAGAACCCACAGCCTGAGCGCCCTTACATAGCACACGCGGAGTCGCCGCGACTGTACTTCTCGTGGATGCCAACGGAACATGCGGGATTCATCGAGTTGTCAGCATCGGACGCTCAGCTCACTTTTAGCCCCCAGGCAAATCTGACAAGTGCCGACGTCGAATCGGTGCTACTGCTAAGAGGAAACGTTCAAGTGAGGCTGTGCGCGCCCTCAGGCCACGGTTGTGAAAAAAGTTCACTCCTTCTGCGGGCCGATGCGGTTGATTTCAACGAAAAGACTCGTGAAATTGACGCGCACGGCGATGTTCGTATCATTCCCGAAACCAACGCATCGTTCACGCACTGACAGGAAGCGTCACCCTGGACGTGTACGGTCACACGCTCGACTGGCGAGAGAACGAGGAAGCTGCACAGAAGTTGGGAGACTCGATAGCGAAGGCTGTTGCTGACGCTGAGAAGAATTCCGACGATTTTGGCCGCTTAACCGCCATCAAACAAAAATGCTTCCATTCTCAGAAAATGGAAGCCGTTTAAAATCATAATCTTGCTTGGTTGCGGGGGCTGGATTTGAACCAGCGACCTTTGGGTTATGAGCCCAACGAGCTACCGGACTGCTCCACCCCGCACCTTGATAGTAGCAACCGCGGAGCGTAGGGTCAAACCGGGCGCAGGCCCCCTGGGCAGCCATCAGCCGGGCTGAATCACGGAATTTCCCCGCGGAGCGCATAGGTCGTGATTCGGCTGCGCAGCGCGCACAGTGGATAGGCGAGTTCCGCGCGGCTGCACTCGATCAACCGGACCCGTCCTTCAGCCAACAATCACTGGAGGTTCGTGGCGCCAGGATCGTCCATGCAGGCTACCGCGGGCAGCTGGCAAGGCTCTTGCGCGTAAGCGCAGAGACTTCCTCACGCTCCGCTCCTACGAGTTCAAGCCTGGGAGGCCTTACGCGCGCCGAAGGGCCGCCGCACTCCTCCTGAACCCGCTTGATCAGTTGCACGAACTTGGGCACGGTATCCAGACGCAGTAAAGGCAGGAACCAAGCATAAAGTGAATCCAATTCCGGCGATGAACCGCTTCGCGCAAGCTTGAACAGACGCACCGATTCTTCGGGGAAGGCATTCACCAGCCCGGCGATCCAGCCGGTCGCGCCCGCAGCTACACTTTCGACGACCACATCGTCCATGCCCACAAAGATCTCCAACGAGTCGCCGGCCAAATGCTTGAGCGAAGTAATGCGCCGAATATCGCCGCTCGATTCCTTCACCGCATGAAAGTTCTGATGCTGCGCACGCAGTTCGATGATCTGCTCCGGAAAGATGTCTGTTCCGTATGCGACGGGATTGTTATAGAGCATGGCAGAGAGCGGCGTCGCCTGAAAGATTGCGCTCAGGTGAGCGTGCGTTTCGCGCCAATCACCCCGGTACACCAGAGGCGGCAAAACCATCAGGCCATCCACGCCCGCCTGATGTGCCTGCTGCGCGAGCCAGACCGCATCTGCGGTGCTGAACGCAGAGATGCCGGCAATCACCGGCGCTTTGCCGTCCAGCGACCGCCTGGCCTGTTTCAGGAGCTCAAGTTTTTCTGGACTGGTCAGCGCCGGCGATTCCCCGAGAGATCCCAGGGCGACAATTCCGCTGCAGCCGCACTCGACCAGCCATCGAGCCTGGGCTCCGAAGGTTTCGTAGTCGACGGACAAATCAGCGTGGAATGGCGTTGTGATGGCTGGAAATACTCCAGCCCAATCTTTCTGGTCCAATGTTAATTCTCCTTCTTACATCATAAGCGGCCTCGCAGGATGAATTGTCTCCGTGCTCCTTGATCGAAGAAAATCTCAGAGAAAGGGCAAGTGCGCCAGGTCGTCGCTCCTCTCCGCAAGATCAGCAAACTAAAAGCAATTTCAATCAAGCTATCTCCGGCTCCCACAGGCTACTTTTGTCCAGGTCCTAAGTGCCTTGTTCCAAATCTGCCCCCCGAGGTTGCTTCTATGAGTGCATGCAGCGTGGTAAGTAGCAATATGGCCCATCGGCTTGAGCCCAACGCGTTGGGCGAAGATCTCCTGGTTGCCGCGGCGCAAACCGGCCAGGAGTGGGCCTTCGTCGAACTGTGTACACGTAACTCTAAACGTGTCTTTAACACCATTTACGGCGTGACCAAGAATCGCGAGGATGCGGAAGATGCGCTCCAGGACTCTATGATGAGAGCCTTCCTGCATTTGAAGCAATTTGACGGGAGGTCCAGCTTCGCCACCTGGTTTACACGTATCGGCATCAATTCGGCTCTCATGATTCTACGTAAAAGGCGTATTCGCCTGGAGACTTCCATGGATGCGACCGCTGAGGGAGAAACGTGGCAGACGTGGCAGATTGCCGACTTCTCCCCGAACCCCGAGGAACATTATGCGGGCCATGAAAAGTCCATCCGCTTGAAGCGGGCCATCTGCCGCTTGCCAAGCACTCTCCGATCAGTAGTCGAGCTGGGACAGATGGAAGGCCATTCGATGAAACAGATCGCTAACAATATGGGGATTTCTATCCCGGCGACCAAGTCCCGGTTGGCGCGGGCTAAAGTGGCTCTGCGCAAGTCGATGACGTAGGCCCATCGGGGAAAAGCAAGCTGAGCGCTTTTAGGAGGGGTGACGTGATGTATTGGCGAGACAAAGTGGCAAACGGATTGCTCGTCAAGTTCGGAGTCACCCAACCGGCCGTAAAGGACACGCAGTTTGCAGACTTCTTTATCAGTGGACTGCTACTACTGATGGCGATTGGCGGGTTAGCGATGTGACGCGACTGATGGCGATTGGCGGGGTGACGCGACGCCAATTTATTGGATGGCGGGCACCCTGGAAAAGAGTGCCACGATTCCTTCCGCGAGTGTGGGATGCGTAATCGTCATGTCGCGCAAGACAGTGTAGGGGATGCCTGCCTTCATCGCCAGCTGGACGGTAGCCATCGTTTCCCCGGCACCCTCGCCAAAACCAGTGAACCCCAGGATCTGATCATCCGTCGCAGAGACCAGCACTTTAAGAAATCCCCTGGTCTCAGACATCGCGCGCGTTCTTAGCACCGTTGCCATAGGGATCTTAGCCAGACGGTAGCGAATGCCTTGCTGCTTTGCCTGGGATTCGTCAAGCCCCACATGGGCAAGTTCAGGGTCGGTATAGAGGCAGGATGGTACCTGCCTTGCTGTAGTTGTGCGGTGGGCGCCCCCTAAATTGTCGCGGACGATGCGGAAGTCGTCGAACGATATGTGCGTGAACAAAGGACTGCCGGCGCAGTCGCCGAGCGCCCAGACACCGGGAGCGCTCGTCTCCAGCCGCTCATTGACGTCGACGAAGCCTTGTTTCGTGGTCTTCACTCCAGCCAGCTCGAGTCCGATGCCTTCGGTGTTGGGGAGGCGTCCCGTTGCTACCAGTAGATGCGAGCCTTCGACGATAATCTGAGACTGGCGCCTGAAACCGTGCAGCCGCACCCTGTGACCCGATTTTCCTTCTACGTGCCCCAGGCTGGTATTCGCCACAGTGACGATGCCTTCGTCCTGGAAGAGTTGGGTAACGGCCTCGGAAACATCCTGATCCTCACGGTGCAGCAGCCGATCATTTCGCTCCATGATGGTTACGCGGCTGCCTAGACGACGCATCGCCTGGGCAAATTCCAGCCCGACATAGCCGCCACCGAGAATCAGCAAATGTTCCGGGACAATATCGAGTTCCAGCGCCTCAATATGAGTGAGCGGAGAGGCCTCGGCGAGACCGGGGGTGTTAGCAATCGCTGCCCTGGTCCCAGTGTTGATAAAGACCTGGTCGCCACGGAGAATGCGTTCTCCTCCTCCGGGAAGTGCGACCTTCAGCGTTCTGTCGCCGATGAAGCAGCCTTCCCCCATGACAACTTCCGCCTTGCTTCGGGTAAAGCTATCCAGATGCATCTGGTGAAGACCATCCACCATCTGCCGCTTGCGCGCGCGCACGCCCGGCATGGAAACGGTCCACTTGTCCGTCAACATGCCGAACTCTTCGCCTCTCTGGAAGTAAGAGGCCACCTTGGCTGACTGAACCACGTTCTTGCTAGGAAGGCACGCGATGTTGGGGCAGGAACCTCCAAGGTATTTGCGTTCAATGACGGCAGTACGTTTCCCGCTTGAACCCAAGTGCCATGCCATGTACTTCCCTGCCTCACCGCTGCCCAGCACAACGGCATCGTAGCGCTCAATCTCGGGCATGGCATTCCTCTTCCTTTTGCGCGGTTGCGCGGACGCCCCATCCTTTTCGTCGTTCGCGAAGGGTGAGATCGCCGGGTTGACCAGCGGCTGCGAGCAAGAGAGCCTCGACTTTACGATGCATGCTCAGGCTGTTTTGCACCACTAGCAGTATCGATTTTGAAGAGTAGAATTGTCCGCTTATGAGATGGCGTACTTGCCTACCATCGTAGTAATTGCCCTTCGCGTTCCGTCTTTTGTGAGCGCTCGGCGAGGAAGACTTGAAGCGGACGCTTTCTCGTGGATCGAAGATAAAACAAGCGCAGCTTGGCGTTCCTCGCTCGCAATGCTTACCCTAAGGGTAGCCAGGGCAGGGGTTTGACATCTTGTTCCTGCTTGCTCATAATTTGCTCTTATTGCTGCCATGGATGTGCCCAACTGTCGCGGCAAACTACTCGCAGATCCGGAATTTCCCGTACCTTGGCGCCATTCATGACCGCGTGTGCGGCTTTCGGTAAGGAAAGCCGCGTGCAGTGCCCCAACGCCAACAATCTCCACGGGAGATCCGGGGAGCAAATTTTAAGAACGTTTCATGCGCAGCGTGCATCCATGGGGGTGAGGACCGAATCCCTCTCTCAAGCGGACAAAAGGAGACGATGATGGCAACAGCGGAAAAGGTTGAAGCAAAAAACGAGAAGGCGACAAC
Organism: uncultured Acidobacteriaceae bacterium; assembly: GCA_963711525.1. GTDB lineage: Bacteria > Acidobacteriota > Terriglobia > Terriglobales > Acidobacteriaceae > PALSA-350. The sequence goes on from CAVQEO010000018.1 coordinate 449,354, forward strand.
GATCAAGAGTGTAGGGCTGCTGGATCACACGGCGGTCGAGGAAATATCAGGCGAGCTCCGTCACTTGCTGGCGGATCTCTTCGCTCTTTACCTGAAGACGAAAAACTTCCATTGGCATATGACGGGCAAGCACTTCCGGGACTATCATTTGCTGCTCGATGAGCACGCGGATCAAATCTTCGCCATGACCGACCCGGTGGCGGAACGGGCCCGGAAGTTGGGGGGGATTACCCTTCACTCCATCAGCGACGTCGCGAGCAATCAAAGGCTTAAGGACAATAACGGCCACCATCTTCCACCCAGGACGATGCTCAGCGAACTTTATGCCGACAACCGGCAACTGACAGCATCGCTGCGTTCCACCCATGAAGTCTGCGAGCGCCACAACGACGTCGCAACCGCCAGCCTGATCGAAGTCTGGATCGACGAGACGGAACGCAGGTCCTGGTTCCTCGGGGAGATTATTGAGAGCGTCGACTGATTCGCGTTCGCCCTCAAAAAATTGTGGCGGCGGGGTACGCAGACTATTGCATGCGTGTCCGCCGCCACTCCCCAGGGGTGGTGTCAAGCAACTTCCGGAACGCCCGGATAAAACATGCCTGATCTGCAAAGCCGCACTTGAGCGCGATTTCTACCATAGGCAAATCAGAATGTAGAAGCAGCTCTTTGGCAGCGTCGATGCGCTGCTGCAGCAGCCAGCGATAGGGTGGCTCGCCTATCGTCTGCTTGAAAGCACGGACGAAGTGACTGACCGACAGTTTGCATTCGCGCGCCACCTGAGAGAGCGCGATCTGTCCATCCAGGTTTGCTTTTAGCATCTCGGTGGCGCGGTTCAACTGCCATGGCGCCAGCCCTCCACGCACAATGGATGGAGCTATTTTGATTCCACCGTAGGTGCGGGCTATGTATGCATGTGCAGCAAAAACCAGGTGGTCGACGTACAGCTCGCTCGAAAGTTCGGGCCTCTCCAGCGCGGGTAGCAGGCACAATGCCAGACTCCTTAGCCGGGGATCAACCTTGCCAGAGGGCCAGGTGAGCGTCTCGCACCTGCAGCCATCGTTTTCATCCGCAAACTCATCCAGCGCGCTCCGAGGCACATAAAATTGCACCATATCAAAGGCACTTCCCAGGTACATGGAAGGTTCATGTTCCAGGTGCATGGTGCTGACGCTCCCGTCTTGCGCGGGTTCGGCAGAAACGGGCCGCCCATGCAGCCAGAACTTGACCGGCGACACGGGCCGCAGGTGCAACTGGACCGCAAACGCCCGCTCGCATGCGAATGGTGTTGTCCTGTCAGCGAGGCCCGTTTCCGAGCGCAGCCGGGTGACGGCAAGGTGCGCTTTGCGCCGGGTCCTCACGCTGATCATGGGGGCGCTCGCCATGTGCAGGTGCTTTGCCATGCGGTTTCCGTAGGTCCCGGCTTCGACCAAACTGAGTACTGGAGCCGGGCACGGGACAGCTTTGCCGAGGGGCATCTTACGGGCAATGACCCCCGGAAACGGCCTGACGGAATCGAAAGCAAGGTTAGCACTGAGCATCGGCGGACCACCTTTCCAGCAAACAGTGAAGGAAGCGTGCAACGATGGTTCCAACTTAATGATCTATGCCCTCTCAGCGAAACCCTCATTCGAGCCGATCTCAACCAACCATTTGGGAGCGAACAAGTTACAGGCGGAAGATGATTATGACGGCGGTTCCAGCAGCAAAAAGCGCAGGAACACCGGTAAAAGAATCGCGCCGGCGCCAAAGCAGCAAAAAAAGGTGGAGGAAATAAGTACGAGAGACTGATCCTTTCGAGGGGGGTGGGCACCCCTTCCAAGAAGTATCTTGATGACGTTCTGATTGTTAAGATTGGGCCCTACCGTCTGGTCAAAGGCACGGGGCACGATTGTGATGGCACGAAGGAGACGAAAAGATGAACAAGGCTGTACTTGCAGTGATCCTTTGCGTGCTTGCGGCCAGTCTCGTAGAGGCGCAGACTGCCGGCCCCTCAAGTCAGCCTGACCAAACGCTCGACCCCGCACTCGACCTTTCCACTCTGCAGCTGTGGCCAAGTGGAGCACCCGAGATACAGGGCACCCCGGCGGCGGATCTGCCCACGCTCACGGTTTTCCTTCCCCAGAAAGGAAAAGCCACGGGGTCGGCAGTGATCGTCGCCCCCGGCGGAGCCTACGTCAACCTTGCCAGCAACCTCGAAGGCCGCCAGGTTGCCGATTGGTTTACCTCCCAGGGTATGACCGCCTTTGTGCTCAAGTACCGGCTGGGGGCGAAATATCTTTACCCGATTCCGTTGCAAGACGCGCAGCGCGCGGTCCGGCTGGTGCGGTCGTCCGCCGCGGCCTATGGCTTTCTCCCCGACCGTATTGGCATGGTTGGCTTTTCCGCCGGAGGCCACTTGGCAGCGGCAGCGGGCACCCTCTTCGATGGGGGCAAACCCGACGCAAGCGACCCGCTGGAGCGGCTCAGCAGCCGGCCTGATTTTCTGGTGCTCGGCTATCCGTGGTTGAACGCTATGCAGCCGAGCGGCCACTACATCACCTACTGCTCGATGATCAAGACCATTCCGCCTGCAACCTGCAAGCTGGATGAACAGAAATACACCCCGAGCCTGCACGTTACCTCCCAGACGCCCACCACTTTTATCTACAGCACCTCAGACGATCGCACCGTCCCGATCAGCGCCAGTGTGGATTTCTATAACGCCCTGATTGCCGCCGGAGTACCCGCGGAGCTGCATATTTTCCGCCACGGGGACCACGGCAGCGGCATGGGGGAGGGGAGCGCAGCGCTCGATCAATGGCCGGCCCTGCTCGCGCAATGGCTGAGGGATCAGGGTCTGCTTACTCCGGTTCCCAAGCCGTAGCGAGCAGCGGATGGCTGCAATTTTGCTAAATCTCCAGATTTGATGTGCTGAAAGAACTTCGCTGGCTTTGGCAACCCGGATTTCCTGCACGAGGCGCCAGGGCCCAACCAGCTAAAACTCCTGAATCCGCATCTACTTGAATCGACTCTGGTCTTTATTATCGTTTTGCCGGCCCAACACTTAAAAGGAATCACATCATATGTCTGAAACGGTCATGCCGGGAACGCTCACCGCCCCACTCGCAGAAGGCCTGCCCCACCCACGCGGCGCCTGCTGGGATGGAAAGGGTACGAACTTTGCTATCTTCTCAGCCCACGCCACGAAGGTAGAGGTGTGCTTATTCGACGAAAATGGCGAAAAGGAGCTGGAACGGATTGAGCTGCCCGAGTACACCAATCAGATCTGGCACGGCTATCTGCCGGGCGTGCAGCCCCGAGCGGTCTACGGGTATCGGGTTCACGGGCCCTATGAGCCTGCGGCCGGGCACCGTTTCAATCCCAACAAGCTACTGCTCGATCCCTATGCAGTGGCTCACATTGGCGAGCTCAAATGGGACCCGGCAGTATTTGGATACAAAATGGAGTCGGGGGATGACACTACCTTCGACGAGCGGGACAGCGCACCTTTCATGCCCAAGTGCGTCGTGGTCGATCCCAATTTCGATTGGCATGGTCAAGGTGTGCTTACCGAGGTCCGCCGGCCGTTTGACGACACGATTATTTACGAGCTTCACGTCAAGGGCTTCACCAAGCGATTTCCGGGCCTGGAGGAGCAGCTGCGCGGCACTTATGCCGGCCTCGGCGCTGAGCCCGTGGTCAAGTACATCAAGGACCTGGGCGTCACTTCGGTGGAGCTGTTGCCGGTCCATTTCTTCATCAATGACAGCCACCTGCTGGAGAAGGGCCTCACCAATTATTGGGGCTACAACACGATCGGGTTTTTTGCGCCCGATAAACGCTATGCTAACGATCGCCACCACGCGTTGCGCGAGTTCAAGGAGATGGTCGCGCGCCTCCACGATGCTGGCATTGAAGTCATTATGGATGTGGTATACAACCACACCGCTGAAGGAAATGAACTTGGCCCCACACTTTCATTCAAGGGCATCGACAACGCAAGTTACTACCGCCTGCTCCCCGACAAGCCCCGCTATTACATCAACGACACGGGCACCGGCAACACGCTCAACCTGAGTCACGCACGAGTCATCCAAATGGTGACCGACAGCCTGCGCTACTGGGCAGAGCAGACTCGTGTCGATGGCTTCCGGTTTGACCTGGGAACCATCCTGGCACGGGAGCCAAACGGATTTGATAATCAGAGCGGATTTCTCAAGGCCTGCAGCCAGGATCCATGCCTGTCGAGGATCAAGCTCATCGCCGAACCCTGGGATTGCGGTCCGGGCGGTTACCAGGTGGGCGCGTTCCCTCCCGGCTGGGCAGAGTGGAACGACAAATTCCGCGACACGACGCGCAAGTTCTGGATTGGCAACGCCCCGGCAGCCGCGTTGACCGAGAGCCTGTGCGCAACTGGATCCATCTTCAATCACGAGGGGCGCCGGCCATGGGCATCGATCAATTTCATCACCGCTCACGATGGCTTTACGCTGAACGATCTGTATAGCTACAACGAGAAGCATAACGAGGCGAACGGCGAAGATAACAAGGACGGCAGTTCCGACAATCACTCCTGGAACTGCGGCGTGGAGGGCCCTACGGATGATCCCGATGTTCTTGCTCTGCGCAAGCGCATGATACGAAATGCGCTGGGCACCTTGCTCCTGGCGCAGGGAACCCCCATGTTGCTGGCCGGCGATGAGTTCGGCCGCACCCAGGGTGGCAATAACAACGCCTATTGCCAGGATAACGAGATTAGTTGGCTGGATTGGGAGCTGCAGGAGAAAGGCGAGTCGTTAATTGCTTTCACCCGCCGGCTCACGAACCTTCGCCACAAGTATCCAATTTTGCGCCGCAACCTCTTTCTCACCGGCAAATACGACGAGGAGTTGGGGGTGAAGGATCTGACGTGGATCAATGCCAATGGATCGGAAATGCAGCAGGAGAACTGGAGCGATACCGGCATGCGCTGCTTTGGCATGCTTCTGGATGGGCGAGCACAGGTAACTGGAATAAAGCAACGGGGCCGCGAGGCGACGATATTGATCGTAATCAACGACCATCACGATCTGGTTGAATTTACTTTGCCTGAGTGCCCCGGCGGCGATACGTGGTGGTTACTGATTGACACCAATATCGACGAGAACAGCGAACACGGGAGCTTCAAGGTCGGTGAAGCTTACGGCGTGACGGCGCGCTCTTTGCTTGTTTTTGTCTTGAAGGCCGAGAAGCCGTAGCCGGCTAGCTTCGACGGGGGCCATGCTTGAATCCGGACCAAGGGTTCAAGCATGGCCCCGTCTTCGGGCTGGTCTACTTCGACACTTGCCAATTGCTACCGTTCATTACCAGCGAATCCTGAGCGGGTTGGCTTTGCGCAAGTGTGGCGCCCACCGAGGGGAATGCTGTTTTGATCTCCTCGGACTGTGCCCATCCCGGGACATCCGCCATGCTGTAGTGATAGTTCACCTGTGCCGTCTTCAGGCCAGAACCATTCACACCGGTGGTGAAGCTATCGATCGAATCCACAGAGCGATGCCCATAACAGAAATTACCGTATCCCGGCTGGGTCGTATCCGGGGTCCAGGCAGAACGCCCTTGCGCTGACAAATCGTAGTTGTTCACTTGTTTGGAAGCGACAATGAAGACCTTCTTTTCAGCGGTAGTACGAGTAAGGAGGCCGGCGTCGGTCAGGGCATCAAACCCTTCCGTCTTGGCATCGTCAGCCGTCGCAGCTTGCACAGGCAGCTTTTTTGTGTCCTGCCAGACGCAGACGGGGTGAGCCTTGTAATAGTTGTTAATCGCCGCTTGGTAATTCGGCTTGGAATTGTCCTGTTTGTTACAACCCGCGAAAACAAGCGTAACGCCGCAGAGTAATGCCGCCCTGTAATGATTTTTTCTTGTCATCGTAAATCCTCTCTATCGCCTGTGTGCAGGCTTTCAACCGAGCAGGCGATAGGATGCTTTCCTGGGCTCCGCCGTTGTAAGTCGAATCAGTGGCTGCGAGAGGGTATGAGACTTACGGATTTAATCACAGTCTCAACTGGAACACATGAGACCTGCGGCGCCCGCGGATTTGATGGTCTTCGAGTAGAGAGAGACAGAAGAAGAGGCTCCCGTCGCCTGCCAGGCGGCGAAGGTGTTGGGTGAGTTGTAGGTGGTTCCGGCGCTTACGCTGAAGGCCATGATGTTGGTTTGACAAGGAACCGTCATGCCGTTGGTGACAATGCCGTAGGAAGTGACAAAGTTGAGATAACCGGCGACGAGCGGGGGCGCAGGTGGCCAGCCTACGGTCAGTTCCAACCGGGGCGCCTCTGTAGCTGCAGTAAAGCCCACCGGTCCCCCGGCCAACACCCGGGTATCGTGTTGGGTAACGTTGCTCTCAACATTGAGGGCTCCGGACGGGGCAGTCTTACCATTAGAAAAACTAAACCCGCCGCTGCCACTGTACTTAATGAGCTTGCTACCCTCAACCGCACTATTCTTCGAGGTGAAGGCGGGAATAAAGCTAAAGCCGAGCGATATCTTCAGGTCGAAGGGTACCGGCCCCACCAGAATGGGGACATGATAAGCCGCCTTGGAAAGCGAGACACTCTTCAAGAGCTCAGCCGGCCAGGAAGTAATCTTGGCTACGGCCCCGGCTTTCATGTCGTCTGTCGCGACCGCATACCACTTCAGCTCCACCTGGCCGGTAAGGTTGGAGTTGGTGAATGCCAGGTTGGTTAACTCACCATCTTTGATCTGCATCCTGATGGTTGAAACGAAGTTGGTAAGATAACCGACGCCTTCATAGGCCAGCTTGCCCTGGCTACCGCCAAATTTAATCGTCGCTCGCACGTCGATGCGATCATTCTCCGGCGTGAATTTGACATGGTAGTTGTAACCGGAGAAGTTCACGTCAAAATCAGCGACGCCTGGCACAACCGTTGTCTGAGGGCCCGCGGCATAAACAGTGCCGAAGGGAGAAAACCTGGATGGAAGCCAGTCCTGCACTGAGGAGGATCTCCTGGCCCGCATCCTGCTGAAGTCAATCTTATAAGTGCCTTCCAAGCGGCCGTTTTTGATGGCATCAGTAATCATGGCTGGTGCTGTTTTGAGCGAGTAACCGTTGACGGTCTTCTGCACATCGGTCACCGTGCGCAACGCCAGGCCGGAGAGCAACACCACGCTCCCGATTCGCAGCCTGGCGATCTGGCCGGCGGAGGAGTCAAAGATGTAGTTGCCATCGCGATCGATGCTGACCAGGTGACGCATCGTATCGTCTTTGCTGACCACCGTGACGCCGTCCTGATATGCCACGTTATAGGCGGTGGTGCCGTCTTCCATGGGAGAAGACCGGGGAATGTACACCGGGCCGTTGAAGTGCTTGCCGCGATACCCGGCCGCGCTTACGCTCAACTCGGGATCCTGGGGTCCTGACGGGCTCGCCACGGGGGGCTCGTTGCGAGCCGACTCCTTCCTGCACGATGACAGCAGCCCTAATGAGGTGACCGAGCCGATGAATATGATCATGAGAACCAATTTCCGGTCTGTGGTTCGCATCTCTCGCCTCGGCAACCGCTACGGTGCGCGGAATGCTTCGAATGCTACAGCCTCGGAGTGGATCGGGAAAGATGCCGAGAGAGGTTCGGCCGCGACAGGTTGATAGCCGTCGCATCGGCGAAGCTCATGCGGCAACAGTCTGCGTGAGAACCGGAAGAGAAACCGCAGGTCCCTCCACTTCGCTACGCTCCGGTCGGGATGACAGTTCTGTGGGACCATCGACAGACATTCCTGTGACTGTTTTTGAGGCATTTCCTTGCCACAGAATTGTCATCCCGACCGGAGCGTAGCGAAGTGGAGGGACCTGCGGTTTCTCTTCCGGTTCTCACGCAGACTGTAAAACCCAACCTGGGTTTTGGCCTCATACGCCTCATTGGCCGCCTCGGAGATGAGCTGGTGCATCGGGAGTTTCCGGTGGTGGATGAGTTTGGGCGGCAGATCGAGGCGTTCTCAGGCGATTCGGGGCGGACCTATTCCACCCTCCTGCGGGGCGGATGGTTATGTCGACCTGGCGATCATTGAAGCTATCTACGGCGCAGCCCCGGCCGGTATTCCTCAGGCAGTGAAACTCCACTGACTTATTCCTTGGTTTTCAGTAAATGGGCATTGTTGTGCAAGAAGGTTTCGATTTCATCCTTCATGCCCAGGATTTTTGTCCACTGCTCTTTGTAGAGTGTCACGGGAAACCGGCCGACGCCGTAAAGGGATACCGCTCCCTTTTCACTCACTTTCAAACTCAGTCCACGGACACTCTTGGTTTTGAGCTGATCGTTTTCCGCGCGCAGCTTCTCAATCTCTGCCTTCAGATCTTCCTCGTTCATGGTTCAACCCTCCTGAAGTGAACTCGTCTGGATCAGTCTAGACTGATTTCTCTCCTGCTGAGAAGGATGGTGTAATACCTGAATAGGAATGGTGCCCAATGCCCGGTTGTGACAGCATAATCCGAAATGTGCGCATCGTTGACGGCAGCGGCGACGGCAGCGGCCGCGAGCCTTACCTGGCCGATGTCGCTATCGACGGCGGCCTCATCCGCGCAGTCGGGGAAATATCTCAGTACAGCCCCCGGCAGGTTACGGAGGGAGACGGACGGGTGCTCTCCCCGGGGTTCATCGATGTGCACACGCATGACGACACCAGCGTGATACGCACTCCACAGATGCTGGCCAAGCTGTCGCAGGGCGTCACCACGGTGATCGTCGGCAACTGCGGCATTAGCGCCGCGCCGGTGAAATTGGCGGGGGAACCACCCGATCCCATGAATTTGCTGGGAGACGCGGACGCCTTCCGTTACCCCACCTTCGCGGAGTATGTCGCGGCGGTGAATGCGGCCAAGCCGGCGGTGAACGTGGCTGCTTTGGCCGGCCATACGGCTCTGCGCAACAACCATATGGATCGGCTCGACCGCGCCGCCACCGCGTCAGAGATCCAGGCCATGCGCGAGCAGCTCATCGAGGCCCTGGAGGCCGGTGCGTTGGGGTTGAGCACCGGGCTCGCCTATTTGTCGGCCAACGCCGCTCCCCTGCAAGAGGTCTTATCGCTGGCTGAACCGCTCGCGGCCGCCGGCGCGGTCTACGCCTCGCACATGCGCACGGAGGCCGAAGCGATCATCGAAGCCATGCGCGAGGCATTCCAGGTCGGCCGGCAATGCCAGGTGCCGGTCATTCTGTCGCATTTGAAATGCGCAGGTGTCGCAAATTGGGGCAGGAGTGCGGAGGTCCTCAACACATTGGATACGGCGCGGGCGGAACAGCCGGTGCAGTGCGATTGCTATCCCTATGCGGCGTCGTCGAGCACACTCGACCTTCGCCAGGTAGACGAGCGCGTTCGCATCGTCATCACCTGGTCGAAACCTCATCCGGAAATTGCCGGCCAGACGTTGGAGCAGATTGCTCTTGCCTGGGGAGTTCCCCAGCGCCAGGCGGCGGAGCTTTTGCAACCTGCCGGAGCCATCTACCACAACATGTCTGAAGAGGATGTGCGCCGCATCCTGCAGCATCCGGCAACCATGATCGGGTCGGATGGGTTACCACACGACCCGCTGCCCCATCCCCGCTTGTGGGGCACGTTTCCCCGCGTGCTGGGCCATTACTGCCGGGAACAAGGTCTGTTCCCGCTCGAAAATGCCGTGCACAAAATGACCGGACTGCCGGCCCAGCGCTTCGGGCTTGAGGGGCGGGGGAGCATCCGCGAAGGGGCGCACGCCGACCTGGTGCTATTCGATCCAGTGACAATCAAAGATACGGCTACTTTCAGCAACCCGATCTGCTGCGCTGAGGGAATCGCAGCGGTATGGGTTAACGGCGTACTGTCCTATCAGGACGGGGATGCCACCGGCCTGCGAGGCGGACGCTTTCTGCCCCGCCCGCGCAAGAGACAATGAACCAAGCCAATCCGGATCCCTCTCACCCATGATCGACAGCCACGGCCTCTACCTGCTGCTCGCAGCCGCCACTTCGGTGGTGGTGCTGATTTTGCTCATCGCGGTGGTCAAGCTCAACCCGTTCCTCTCGCTGTTGACAGTTTCGTTGGGACTCGCCGTTGCCACTGGGATGCGGCTCGAGACGATCGTTGGCTCCTTTGAAACCGGGACAGGCAATACGCTGGGGCATATCGCGATCATTGTTGGCCTGGGCACCATGCTGGGCAAGATGATGGCGGAGTCCGGAGCCTCAGAGCGCATTGCGGAGACCTTGATACAGCTTTTCGGTGAGCGGCAGGTTCCTTGGTCGATGCTGTGCGCGGCGCTGATTGTGGGCTTGCCCGTCTTCTTTGAGGTGGGCTTCGTTTTACTCGTACCAATCGCGTTTACCGTGGCCCGCCGCACGCGCACTTCCCTGGTCCTGGTCGGGCTGCCCATGCTTGCCGGACTTTCCGTGGACCACGCTTTAGTGCCACCCCATCCTGCAGCCATGCTGGCGGTTACGATCTTTCATGCCGACGTGGGACGGACGATCTTATTTGCCCTGCTGATCGGTATTCCCACTGCTGCGATCGCTGGACCTATTTATGCGCGATGGATCGCGCCCAGGATTGTTCTCAGCGCACACAATCCCATGGCGGAAGAGTTCCTCAAGCACGATGATGCCAATCGCAGTTTGCCCAGCTTTGGCGTGGCAGTAAGCACCATTCTGCTGCCGGTGGTGCTGATGTTAACCGGAAGCTGGGCCGACTTGGTGACAGCAACCGGCAGCGTGACCAACCGCTCGCTGCACTTGCTGGGCAGCGCCGATCTTGCGTTGCTGGTCGCGGTCCTGATCAGCTTTGTCACTCTGGGCAAGATGCGCGGTTTCAGTCGGGAGACGATTTTGAAATTCACCAATGAATGCCTGGCGCCTACCGCCAACGCTACTCTGGTGATTGGAGCGGGGGGCGGATTCGGACGCATTCTTCAGGATAGCGGCGTGTCGCAGGCGATTGTCGCGGTTGCTGTGCACGCGCATGTGTCGTTGCTCTTGCTGGGATGGCTGATCGCCGCCCTCATCCGTCTGGCCACCGGATCCTCCACGGTCGCTATGACTACGTCGGCGGGTATCGTCGGCCCCATCCTGTTGCAAAGTCCCGGCGTCCACCCGGAATTGCTGGCCATCGCTACGGGTGCAGGGTCGCTCATCTTCTCCCACGTCAACGACGGCGGGTTTTGGCTGGTCAAGGAGTACTTCAACATGAGCGTGGCCGATACGATAAAGACCTGGTCGATCAGCGAAACCCTGATCTCCGTGATTGCCCTGCTGTTCACACTGGGATTAGCCGCGATGATTTGAATCGCAAAGCTATCCAAGTTGGATCGTCGGCGCCATGCGTATTTGCGTAGAGAAGGTGTGCACCCAGGATTACATCCTGGGCCTGGAGTTTGTACATTTTCTGGTTCGAAGCGTATCTCGTTTCGAGAAGAAAGCGTCTTTGGTTCTGTCTTTTTGCTTTGTTGTGCGGCCGGGGATGTCGGTAACAGAAGGTACCGGGCATGTAGGTAACACTTTCGTCGAAGTTGAAGTTAAACGAGCTTGGAGAAAAAAGGAAATCCAAGTCGCCGCCGAAGCTGTGGGAATGTGGGAAGCTCGCGGTTGTTTGCGAGCTTTCCAAGGCGGTGTGGGAAGAGAGGGAAAGGGCTTTTTACTTTTCCTCTCTTCCCATAGCGCCGGCATTTCCACAGCTGTTCACTTCCTCTATGGCCGGCATCGTTTGCAAAACGAGCTTATGGCTATCGAATCGCGCCAAGGGGAAGGTTGCAAATTGAACGTCCCAGTAGCGATCGTCGATCGGCTCCATGCCAATGGATTCTCCGCCTAGGGACTTGCTGATAAAGATCTGTGTGCCTTTCCAGAAGAAGGTTCCATCCGGATAAACCCGCTTGGGCTTGATGTTGCTGTCGTATTCCGGTTCAGGAATTCGATCCGGGTAGATACGCGACGAACTCTGGTAGCAAGAGGCCGGTGTCTTCAGCTCGAGCGCCTCGTGTGGACGTTCCTGGTTGAATTGTTGACGGAACCGATCAAAAGCCTTTTGTTGCGCTCTGCGGTCGGCCGCCGGCGGTTTCGCCGTCTCCGCCTTCAACGTCCGATGCATGCGCTCGTGACGACCATTCTGCTCCGGATGACCTGGCTTGATCCGCTCCGGCGCGATGCCCAGCTTCATCCAGGAGATCGATAAACGCGAAATGCCAGCGATGGCTCGGGAGGCAAACGGAGCGCCGTTATCGGTTCTGATCCTCTGCGGCAGGCCGTATTCTCGAAAGGCTGCCGCAAAGATGGCTTGCACCTGCTCGGTATTGGTCTTCTCCACGCTTTGACAGCGCAGCAAATAGCGGCTGTGCGCATCCGTCATCGTCAACGGATCAATCCGCTCTCCCTTGCCCGTCCGAAACCAGCCCTTGAAGTCTGCACACCATATCTGGTTGGCCTTTTCGACCTCCTCAAACGGCTTGGTATACAAAGGAATCCGCAACCGTTTGCGCTGGGGTGTGCTCAAACCTGCCCGCCGCAAGATCTCTCCAAAAGTGCTCACCACTGGCCAATGGACACCGCTTTTCGTCGCCATAAGACGGGCCCGTAGCTTCTTGGCTCCCCAACTCGGATGCGCCTGCTTCAGTCGCAAAACCTGCTCCTCGATCCCACAATCGGTCTGGTTGGGATGATTACCAGCTCCATAGCGGCGGTCCTTCAATCCAGCTAATCCCTCCCCCTCATAGCGATCTACCCAAACGTAGCCGGTCTTGCGTGCTATGCCGTAGATCCGGCATAGCTCCGCCATCGTGAAACTTCCGCTGTCGTACTCCAAGACAAACCGCGTCCTCTCGTCCACCACATCCATCACTTTCCAGGGCATGCTCTCTTGTACCTGCCCTACGCTCTGGACGAAACGTGTTACCCACTTGCCCGGTCCTTTGTGTTACCTACTTGCCCGGTCCGTACCTTGTATCAGGGCACGACTTCAGTCGTGCCATCACTGATCTAAAGAGATTTGGGCTTCCTCGCCGCAGCGAGCATTAGCCCCCTGCTAACTCTCACTTGGCCAGAAAAAGCACAGAGTCTGCGTGAGAACTCGAAATGAACAGCAAATCAGAACTAGGCCCGTAGGGCCGGGAGCCAAACGTCAGCCCAGCCCGGAAGGGCTGGGAAACGGATCCCGAATATCGTTTGAGCGCCAGAGGCGCGGCACACCCGCGGATGAAGGTAGTGCCGCACCTCCGGCGCTCCGCAATCTTGGATCCGCCTCCCAGCCCTTCCGGACTGGGCTGACGTTTGGCTCCCGGCCCTACGGGCCTGGTTCTGATTTGCTGTTCATTTCGAGTTCTCACGCAGGCTCTAAAGCCCGACCTCTTTTCCTCGCTGTGCGGCCCGGTCGGGTAGGACGATGGCGCGGACCGGGCTTCGCATGATGCCGACGTTTCCATCATCCCCCCTAAAATTCCGTACGGCGGGTTTTCCCCAGTACGGCTTCAAGGCTGGCCTATCAGCGGGCGCCTTCCCGCGAAGGCGCCCACGTGTCGCGCCCTCTCGGTTTGCTTTCCGCCTTCGTGCCCACCGCTGCAAGCGCAACTTTCTCCGCTCAGGGTCGGAGTACGCTGTGCGCATAAGCACCGCCATTCAAGCGGCTACGCCGCTCTGCCCCAGGGGCCCTCGCTCCGGTCCGGGTTATTCTGTCCCGATCCATCATCACTTATCCGGCCCCATCCGACCCACTCGCAGGCACAGCACGATTTCACTGCTCTGCAGCTTATACGCCCTGCCTTCGCTGTACGTTGCCGCCTAGGCGACCCGCGACTGGTTCCGTGCTTTCACCGCTCATTCTTTCTCAACATGTCGTCCTCTGCGACTCCGGGGAGTCCGGCGGCTGTATACACCCAGTTCCTTCACCGCCAACGCTGGCCTTCGTCCCTTTAGTACAGACTCGGCACTCCCATACTTCCCGCAAATCCGTTCCACGCGGGGGGCACCTTTCGAAGCTTCAATACGGTTCGCTTGCGCTACAACCTGCTGATTTGTTCACCCTCCTGACGGATCGAACCGGATCTGATTCCAGCCCGCGAGGATTTTTTACTACCGGGCTTTCGACGGTTTGGTCACCCGCTCCGTCGCCGGTTATTGCTACGGTGGCAACTGGGTAATTTCCACCGGCGGGACTCACACCCGCTAGAATGGCAGCTAGCATCGCTGCACACTAAAGTCGTGCCCTGACACAAAGCCGAAAACGCCTGTAAGTGAAGCAAAAAGCCATATATTCAGCAGATTTTCATGTTTCAAATGTAGAAACTCTAGACCCAGGATTACATCCTGGGCTCCTATCAGCCGCCCCCGTTCGACAGGCTCAGGGCAGGCTCTGCGGGGCTGTTACTTTGCCGGCTGAAAATCAGAGCGGTTCAACCAAAAGTAACCTCCGAAATGATAACCGTCGGCTCTGGCAAAGAGTCTTGACAGCTAGGTCCGATGCTCGGGGCGCTATATCCTGTGAGCAGATGATTTCGGCACAGTCGGCGGCCCTCGCGTACCGCTCGCTGGTCGGCAGTTGCTGGTAGTTTCGGCCTAAGCGCGAGCGAAGGACGGTTTTACCGCTGTCCGGTGTCACATCCGATCCCTGTCACAAATTAAGGCATCCAAAGCATCCCGCCGCGACGGGACTTTTTTATGCCCATAGCTTCCCTCAAATTCCCGAAAGCGAGACCACCTATGGCCAAAAATGAAGTCAGCGATCCCATCACCGATCAGGAGATAGCCTTTGCCCGCCTGGTCCTCTCTGGAACCACAACCGACCGTCAGGCCGCCGAAGCTGTCGGCCTCAACCCCGACTCCGCCGCCTACACCAAATCCAAGCCCCGTGTCCGCGCCTACATGCTCGAGCATCGCGCCGCCGTCGAGCAACAGCTCATCCAGCAAGAAGCCGACGGACACCGCCGCCTAAACCTGGACCGCGAAAAAGTACTGGACCGCCTCTGGGAAATCGCCAACCTGAGCCCCGAAATGACCCGAAACAGCATTACCGGCCAGGTCAAGGCCCTCTCCATGATCGTGGCCATACAAAACTTGATCCCCAACCGTCACGCCGTCTCTTCGGAAAAGAAATCTGCCCCGCAAATCGCTCCCGGCTCGCCTGCCCCGGGAAGCCGTGGGGCGGCAGAGGTGCCTCCGGACCATCGCCCCACCCACTCCACCTTCGCCAACCGCGTCAGCTCGTCGGAAGCACCGATACCCCCGCCTTATGTCCCCCTGTTCAATTCTGTTCCAGACCTGGGAATTCCGTTCTCCATGATAAAGAACCCCTTCATCCACCCTCGCTGAGCTGCTAATCCTCAAAACGACCCAAAAATATCGAATTTTAAAAATATCTGCCGCCTAACCGCCACCGCCCACGTCGTCCTGACCAACGAAGCAATGCTTGGAAAAAAGAGAGTGGGCTTCAAATTGACTTCGCCAGGAGCTTCATTTAACGTCACGAAGAGTTGACACTCTCCTCAATTCCGGCTCTTTGCGCTACGGGGCACTCCTCCATATCGAGCCTCTCGGCTTGTTGTTGACCCCCGCAGACCGCCGCTAAGAAGCACCCCAAGACCTTACATTCTACGGTTCCTGTTTTGGAGGACCACGATGCTTGTTCCTTCTTTTCTCGCCCTTCTCAGGCGGGTTACATGATGACCCGAAGACAACTCCTGCACACACTGGCTGCGGCGGCGAGTGCCCAGCTGGCGCCGGCTTCGCTCGCAGATGCCTGGGCACAAGGCTCCTCCATCAAGCTGGGTGCGCAGACCAACGCCTGGGCAATCGATCCCGCGCGATTCGATAGCTTTCTTGGGGTGCTGGAACAGGTGCGCAAAATTGGTTATGCCGGTTTCGAAACCGGGTTTTTCAATTTACGACAGCAGTTCAAGTCCCCAGAACAGGCTCGGGCCGGCATAGCGAACAGCGGTCTCACCTTCTTTGGCATTCACATCTTCCTTCCTCCGGAGCGCCTGGATCCCACGACCAAACTTCCTCCTGCATCGCTATATCGAGAGGTGGCCCGCGGTGGTATCGCTCTAGGCGCGCAACGGCTGATCTTCAGTGGTGGTCCAGCAACAAGCACGGATGATTTGAAACGGAAAATTGCCGGGCTCAATGCCGCCGGAGCCTTCAGCAAAAGTCTGGGTTTGCCGCTCGCGTACCACAACCACTGGTTTGAATTTCAATCGAAGGTGGGCGAAATCGAGGCCCTCTATGCGGAGACCGATCCGGCGCTTGTCTCCTTTCTGCTGGATGCAGGCCATGCCTACCGGGGTGGCGCCAACGTCCCCGCATTCTTGCGCAAACACTGCCAGCGCATCGTCGCGCTCCACTTGCGCGACTACCATGATGGAAAGCAGGTTCCCTTGGGAGCCGGCTCGTTCCCTCTTGCCGAAGTCGCCGCGACATTGAAGCAGCTTGAGTGGAAGGGCTGGGTTCTCAACGAGGAAGAGCGCGAAGATGGCGCCAAGCTCGGGCTTACCGTGATGGAGCCTTCATTCGCGGCCCTTCAGAAAGCGTTCCCCGCATGAATCGTCGAGGTTTTCTCTACGCCGGCGCAGCCACGGCTGCAGCCATGAGCGCCCGCTCCTACGCACGCATCGCAGGCGCCAACGATCGCGTCGGCATTGCCGTCGTCGGTTTGGGGAGACGCGGCACCATTGTGAGCAGCGCATTCCTCGAAGACAAGCGGGCCAACATCGTTGGTGTCTGCGACATCTACGATGCGCAGACAACAGCTTTTGTCTCCAGATTACCGAAAGACCATCCCACCCCCCGCACCGCGGTTGCGTACCAGGATTTGCTGGCGCGCTCCGATGTGGATGCGGTGCTCCTCTCCACTCCCGATCACCTTCATGTGACCATGGCCTGCGCAGCCCTGGAGGCGGGAAAGCATGTCTATCTGGAAAAGCCGACGCTGCACCGGTGGGAAGAACGGGCGGCGTTGACAGCCGCCGCGGACAAATACAAACAGGTTCTGCAATGCGGCATGCAGCAGCGCAGTGGCGCCCACTATCTGCAGGCCAAGCAAGCGATCTTCGCGCAAAAGAAGCTCGGCCATGTGCGCTTTGCCCGTGCCGTGTGGCACAACTTTCCCTGGCAACAACGCCTGGTCGCGAGCGAGCCAAAGCCGCCCGGGCTTAATTGGGAACTCTTTCTTGGCCCCGCTCCCCAGGTTCCCTACGAGACGGTCCGCTATAGCTCGTGGCGCTATTTTCCAGACTATGGCGCCGGCCTGCTGGCCGACATCCTGACCCATTGGATCGATGTAGCCCAGTGGATGCTCGACGATCCGCATCCCAGGAATGCCACGGCACTGGGCGGAATCTATCAGCTGCACGATCAGAGGCAGAATCCCGATACAGTCAGCGCGATCGTGCAATACGAGGGCTGGAACCTCAACTTCGAGTCGTCGGTGCTCTCCATCCGCAATGACCATCCTTCAGTTTTTTTCGAAGGGACCGAAGGCACGCTCGACCTCTCTCGTGATGGCTATACCTTTACCCCGAACCAAGGCGCGGGCTCCGAAGTAGCTTCCACGGAGAGCCTGGAAAGGGCGCACACCAAAAACTTTATGGACGCCATTGTTTCGGGAGCGCAGATCAACGCACCACTGAAGGCAGGCATCGAGGCCTCGCTGCCTGTACAAATGGCGCTGAAATCCTATTGGGGACACAAGACGGTCTCTCAGTCGCAACTGGCGTAGAAGAGGAGAAGTTGCTATGGAAATGTTCTGGTTCATTCCCACCACGGGAGATGGCCGTTACCTCGGGTCCAGTCATGGCTCGCGCCCTACGGACTATGCTTACCTGCGACAGATAGCGCAGGCTGTGGACGAACTCGGCTACGGCGCGGTGCTGCTGCCCACCGGCAACTCCTGCGAAGATGCGTGGGTGGTCGCTTCCACATTGATGCCGAGCACCAAACGGCTGAAGTTTCTGGTTGCGGTGCGGCCCGGAGTCATGTCACCGACGCTGGCAGCACGCATGACCGCGACCTTCGATCGGCTCTCACAAGGCAGGGTCCTCATCAACGTCGTGACCGGAGGCGATCCGCACGAGGCGGCTGCCGATGGAGTGTTTCTCTCTCACGATGAGCGCTATGAAGTGACGGGAGAATTCCTGACGATATGGCGCAGCATTCTGGCGGGAGAGACTCGCTCCTTTGAAGGAAAGCATCTGCGCGTAGAAAATGCGCGCGTCTACTACCCGGCAACGCAGCACCCTCATCCTCCGCTCTATCTCGGCGGTTCTTCGGATGCGGCTATGCAAATCGCCGCCGAGCATGTGGACGTCTACCTCACGTGGGGGGAGCCGCCCGCCCTGGTGGCGGAAAAAATTGCTCGCATGCGCAAGCTGGCAGAGAGCACGGGCAGAAAAATACGCTTCGGTATCCGGCTCCACGTGATCGTGCGGGAGACAAATGAGGAGGCGTGGAAAGCGGCCGATGATCTTATCAAGTACATCGACCGCGACGTCGTGGAACGGGCCCAGCAAGGTTTGTCGAAGTTCGATTCAGAAGGCCAGAGGCGTATGGCATCGTTGGTTCACGGCAATCTCTCGAACCTCGAGATAAGCCCAAACTTATGGGCCGGCATCGGGCTAGTACGCAGCGGCGCCGGAACCGCGCTGGTCGGCGATCCATCGACCGTTGCCCAACGCATGCTGGAATACGCTGACCTGGGCATCGAGACCTTCATCCTTTCCGGATACCCCCATCTTGAAGAGGCGTATCGTGTGGCGGAACTGCTGTTTCCTCTGTTGCCTCTTTCTCCGCTAGATGCCGGCGCCAAGGATGGCCGCGTACCGGCGGCAGAGAATTTCGTAGGCAATGAGTTCCGCCCCATCAAATGATCGAACCGGAAACGCGCCAGGTGACCGCGCCGTCTTCGAACTTGCCCCTATCCAATCGGCGCTGGCTGGTGCTCTGGCTGCTGCTGCTGATTACGATTATCAACTTCATCGATCGCCAGACGGTTTCGGTGCTGGCGCCCGTAATTCGCGCTTCGCTGCATCTGTCGAATGCACAGTACGGAAGAATCGTCGCCGCCTTCCAGTTTGGGATGATGACCGGCGAGTTCCCCATGGGCTGGCTCATGGATCGATGGGGCGTCCGCTTTGGATTGCTGGGCGCGGTTCTCTGGTGGTCCACCGCCACCGGCACCCAGGCTCTGACTAAGTCAGGGCTGCAGCTCGGCATCACACGCTTCTGGATGGGCACAGGGGAATGCGGCAATTACTCCGGCGGCATGAAGGCGATCTTCGGGGCATTTGCTCGCGGCGAGCGAACACTCGCTATCGGCATCTTCAATAGCGGGAGCATGATCGGCTCAACGCTGGCGCCTCCACTCATTGTGTTTCTGGCGCAACGCTACAGTTTTCGCGCTGCTTTTCTCGTTCCCGCGGTGCTCGGCCTGGTCTGGGCGCCGCTCTGGTTTCTGCTGTACCGCAATCCGCCCAAGCAGCAACGCAGCGCACTCGAAGTTGTCTCGTTAAAGTCGCTGCTAAGCGAATCTTCCAGCTGGGCGGTGATGTTGTGCCGCTTCTTCATTGGTCCAGTGATGCAGTTCTACTGGTATTGGATACCCAGCTATCTCTTCAGCGTCCGCCATCTATCGCTAACCCAGATCGGCATCGTGGGGTGGATTCCCTTCTTCCTCGGAGACACCGGAGGGATCGCAGGAGGTTGGGCTGCCGGATGGCTGCAAAAGCGTGGCGTCACGACTTTGAATGTGCGGCGTATCACCATGTACAGCAGCAGCCTGCTGTGCGTGGCCAGTTTGGCGGTTCCCTATCTTGCCAGTGTGTCCGCCGCATTCCTGTTAATCGGCATCGCCGTGATGGCCGATAATTTTCTTTCTGCAAATATGTTCGGCGCAGTCACTGATCTTTTTCCGGAGCAGACCGTCGGACGCGCCACCGGTCTCACCGGGGTGGCCGGGGGATTGAGCGGATTGCTCTTTCCTTTGTTGACCGGAATCGTCGTGGACCGTCACTCCTATGCACCGGTCTTTCTCATGGTCGCTTTCATGCCGTTGATCGGCACCATCCTGCTGTTCAGCGTGGGGAAAAAATATCGCACCCTGACAACTTGATGGAATAGCACTCGCGGCGGGGTTCGTTGCGCCTGGGCGCTCCAAATGCTATATTCCTTTCATGAGTTTGCAGCCGATGGTTTCGGGAAGCTTAGTCGAACTGCAGTGCTCTGCCTGCCTGTGTTGTTGTTGCTAGTACGCAGCTCTTGCTGCTGTGACAGGCAACGACTCGTTCCGCCAATTTAAGAGATCCTGGGAATCTTAAGGTCGGTCCGCAGAATTTCTTGCGTCCCCCCGAAAACTGAGAGATGTGGCCTAACGCCCATCGACGTTTTCCTGACTACTCTCTTCGCCGGATCAAGCCCACAATGCCCTTCCCAGCCGCGCAACCTTGCGGACGACGCTCTGTTTATGAAGGGATTGTATGACTTACGATTCACGCAAAATCTTATTGGGTGGCCTGGTGATTCTTCTGTTTGGGTATGGCGCTGTGCGATTGTCAGCGCAAGCGATCGGCAGTATCCGCGGCACGGTCGTGGATTCAAGCCAGGCGGTCATTAGTGGCGCCTCCGTCGTCGCGGTGAATACTGCCACCACCGTGAGCCGGACGGAAGTGAGTAACCAGGAGGGCATCTTCGTCTTTCCTGATTTGCCCATTGGCGCCTACCAGCTGCAGATAAGTAAAGCCGGCTTTCAAACGCAGAAGCGGGACGGCATCGTATTACTCACCGGCCAGACGCTCGACCTGCAGATTTCGCTTGCCGTCGGATCGGAGACGCAATCGGTGGAGGTGACGAGCGGAGCGCCTCTGATCCAGATAGCCTCTTCCAGCATTCAAGCCTCGGTGGACCAGAAACAAATGCAGGATCTGCCGCTGAATGGCCGCAACCCGCTTCAATTGACAACCCTGACACCGGGGACTGCGCTCACCACCACCGGAACCGAGGCGGGCCAGCAGGATAACGTTGGACTGGTAGTGAATGGCCTGCGTGCGACGCAGAACAATTTCCAATTGGACGGCGCCATTTACAACGACCGTTTCTTCGATTCCGTCCCCATTTTGCCTAATCCTGATGCGCTTCAGGAGTTCACGGTTCAGTCAGCAAACTACAGTGCGGAATATGCCGGCGCCGGCGCGCTGGTGCAACTCTCCACCCGCTCAGGAACGAACAGCATTCACGGCTCAGCGTATGAATATCTGCGCAACACCGTGCTGAACGCAAGAAATTATTTTCAACAAACAGTACCTCCCTTCAAGCTCAACCAATTTGGCGGCACCGTGGGCGGCCCGATTATCAAAGACCGCACTTTCTTCTTCTTTGCCGCGGAAGATTTGCAACAGCGGTCGTCACCAAACCCCATCTCCATTCAAGTACCAACCGCAGCGGAGTTGGGCGGGGACTTCTCCAGTCTTCTCGCCAAACACATCGCTCTCTTCAACCCTGCGACAGGTGCTCCCTATCCCGGCAACATAATTCCCACCGCGATGGATAGCCTCTCCGCAAAGCTGGCGCAGAAGTATCTGACGCCGCTGGCTTCCAATCCAACCACGGGCATCTTCAATTCCACCTCCAACCAGAATATTGACAGCACGCAATACCTGGTCAAGATCGACCATGTTGTCTCCGCCGGCAACCACCTCAGCGGACGTTATTTCTATAATCAGAACAACTTCCAGAGACCCTTCAACGCCCCGACCGGCTTCTATGCGGAAAACCTGTTCCGTAATCAATCAGTGATTATTACGGATACCCAAGCCTTCAGCCCGACCTTTACTTCTACGTTTTCAGCCAGCGCGGGCCGCTTTGCGCGCACCCAGATTCCGGAGGCACCCGGGTTGCAGTCTTTGCAGGATCTGGGACAAAACGTGCCCCTCGGGAGCCCCGGGGAGAGCATCTTTCCTGGAATTCGCGCCAACATCTCCGGCTTTGTCGATATCTTCTCCGGAGGAGCACTCACCCAGGATTCGACCTCCTTTGACTACAAGGCTTCCGCGGTAAAGGTTTTGAACGCCCATACCATCAGCTTTGGCGGTGAGTTTGAGAGAGACCGCATCGACGCGGACGATTATTCCTATACGCCCGGAGACAACACCTTCAATGGAGAACGAACCGCGGCGCCGACGGGCGCTACCCTGCCGACAGGAACCACGACAAGCGGCTCAGCCCTGGCGGACTTTTATCTAGGACTGGACTCCCAGTTCTACCAGGACAATGGGCGCAAGTTCTATCTCCGCGAGAACAGGCCGGCCCTCTATGTGCAGGATGATTGGAAGGTGAATCGCAAATTAACACTGAACCTTGGCGTGCGATGGGACCCTTGGCTTCCTCCGAATGATTTGAACGGCACGCTGGTGGCGTTTAAGCAGGGAGTTCAGTCGACGGTTGCGCCCGGTGCGCCGTTAGGCCTGCTCTTCCATGGAGATCCGGGAATCACGTCTTCGATCTTCCACAACAACTGGAAGGATTTTGCCCCACGCGTCGGGTTTGCCTATGACGTCGCCGGTCAGGGCAGGACCGTGGTGCGAGCCGCCTATGGCATCTTTTATGGATTTCCCGAAGGGCTGCTCTACCAGCGCACGGATGCCATGCAGCCGGTCGATCTGTACCTGTCGATCCCTGCACCGCCGGCGTGGGACAACATCTATGAGGGCTACCCGGGAGGAACTCCTTTCCCCCGTGGCCATATACCGACAAGCGAATTCTCGAGTTACAAGTTCCTGCTGCCGGTTTCCGGCGGCGTGCTCGATCCTGCCTCCAAGGTGAACTACACCCAAACCTACAACCTGACGGTGGAGCAGCAGCTTGGCAACAAGATGGCATTCTCCCTGGCTTATGTCGGCAATCGCAGCAATCACATCATGGGATCACGACAGTTTAATCCAGCAGTCTTTGGGCCTGGGGCTACTGTGGGCAATGAAAACTCCCGCCGGCTCTTTCCCGGCCTGGGAGCGGTGGAGCTCGCACAGTCTTATGAATATGAGGGCTTCAACTCGCTGCAGGCCAACATAACCCGGCGCGAAAGCAATAACCTCACTCTGCTCACGAACATCGTTTGGTCCAAGACCATCGATAACACATCGAGCGCCACGGAAGGTAATGACGGTCCGCCCAATCCGTTCAATCTTGCGAGCGGCCGTGGGCCTGCGGATTTTGACCAGACGATCCGCTACAACCTGTCGGCGAATTACCTTATCCCCAACGCCAATGTGCAAGGGTGGAAAAACGCCATTTTGAACGGCTGGCAAGTGAACGCCATTGTCAGTCTTCAGACCGGCTTGCCGTTCACTGTTTTGAGCGGCACCGACCGGTCGCTATCGGGGGTCGGTAATGACTTCGCGGATCAGGTAGGCAATCCCGGCCGCCCTGCAGGAGTGAGCAAGGTAAAAGAGTATTTCAATACTGCGGCCTTCGTTCAGGCAGCCACCGGAACCTTTGGCAATATAGGGAGGAATGGCCTTCGCGGCCCTGGCTACGCGGATGTAGATACATCGGTCTTCAAGAATATGTTTACCGGTGACCGGGTGAGCGCCCAGTTCCAGGCAGAGGCGTTTAATACTTTCAACCGTGTGAACTTTGGAAATCCCACAAACTCGGCTGACGGGAACACGGCGCCGGTTGCCACTGTGTCCTCTGGAACGTATGGACAGATCACCAGCGCCAATTCACCGCGGGTCTTTCAATTTGGCTTGAAATTGTTGTTCTAGAGGAGAGACGTGCTCAATGCTTCACTGCGGGCTTCACTGCGGGCTTCGCTGCGGGCGCCGGCATCATCCCTCCAGGGCCACCGACCGGCTCCAGCATGGGCAACCTCTGCTCCACAGGCGGCAGATGGGGAAAGGGCGCGTGGGGCTCGGTCTGGTACCAATAGGCGACCGAATAGTAGTTATCCGAGCGATGGTTCGCGTTGCCGTGTTCAATGGTCGCTTTGAAAGATGTATTGAACACGATAGGAGAATCGAGATGAAAACGGTAGACACTCGATCTCGACCCCGCCCGCCCCTTACCTACGATCGGCGCGCCATACAACTGATATGAAAACGGGTGATCTTTAAAACCCCAGGCGCCGAGAAAATAATCTTCCGCGCCGGTGCCCGCGATGTTCGGCTTCTTCACCCCATCGACAAAAAACATGTCGTCGCCCTCGCCCCACCAATCGTTCTGGTTCTGCAAGATGGACATGGTCACGCCCGCATATTGACCGCTTCCCTTGGCTTCGAACCACACGTAGTTATCCTGGCCGGTGAGGTTGGCCTTCTTATTCACCAGCCGGTCGGCGTTGGACGTCCACTTATTTGTCCAGCCATGATTGGGTTGCGCCTGGCGATACTGGGCGTGGAAATATAACGTGCCCGGCGCCAGGGGCGTGGTGTCAGTGCGGTAATCGATGTTGTAGTAGAGGGCCTTAATGAGCTGGTTGCCTTCATTGGTCACGGTAATCCGCGCATGCTTCTGAAAGGGCATAGGGAAGAAGCAGTTCAAATCCTTTACGCTGCCCACCGACAGCATTTCAGATTGCCACGGGTGGTAATAGCCGAGACCGAGACCGAAGAAATCTCCGATCGGGGCTTCCACGCTCGGGGTCTCCTCGCCATCCCAGTAGATGCGCAGCACGATCCGTTTCAAATGGTAGGGTTCCGAGCTGGCAATCGTAAACCATAGGTGCGAGATCAGGCCGGGGCCATTTGTGTCCAGCACAGTGAACGTTTCACCGGGCGCAACCTTGCGCGAGTCGACATTGGCGCCAGTGGGATCGGCGCTCGAAGCCCGATGCTCAGTGTAGGTCTGTTGGTGGGTAAGATTCGGTTGCCAGGGTGCGCTTTGACCCAGCGCCATGAGCGGCAAGCTCGCAGCCAAGAATACGAGCAAAATGCATCGGCTCACAGGCAACTTCCCTCAGTGCTGGCTAAGATTATTGCACTGATTGGAGGCATTTTCACTTCTGGCCTGGACCAGAGAGTGTGGTGAGGTGCGTCTGAAACGATTCCCTCAGGGACATCGAAGGCTTTACCCCGGGCATCAACGAAGCAAGCAAAGGCTGCATGAGAACGCGAAAGCAAACTCCAAATCAGAACCAGGCCCGTAGGGCCGGAAGCCAAACGTCAGCCCAGCCCGGAAGGGCTGGGAGTCGATATCAAGTTTGCCGAGCGCCGGAGGTGCGGCACTACATTCATCCGCGGGTGCCGCGCCTCTGGCGCTCAAACGATATTCGGATCAATGTCCCAGCCCTTCCGGGCTGGGCTGACGTTTGGCTCCCGGCCCTACTCCGGATTTCCTGTAGAGCTGGTTGGCGTTGGCCAAGTTCATGCGGCTTTCCTTAATGAAAGCCGCACACGCGGGTGTTGGTGATACCCGTGCAGGAAATCCGGATACGGGCCTGGTTCCGATTTGCGATTTGCTTCGCGTTCTCACGCACACTCTTTGATATGTTGTCCGGGCTAATGCTAGCTGCGGCCACGCAGCCCGGACTTACCCAGTACTGCTACGCTGTCTGGACCCAGCTTGAGCTTGGCACCGCTTAGGGCGATGGAATCATCGGAAGCAAGCAGCACCTGAGCGCCGCCTCCGATTTCCACCTCCACCGGCGCTTCGCCCAGATTGCAGGCGATGCGGAAACTACCGCGCTCCAACACTAGCCAGTGCGCCGCCTCGTCAAACCGCACCTGAACGGCGTTGAGGTTTCCATCCGATAATTCATTGCTGCTTCGGCGCAAGCGGATCAGGTCTTTGTGCCATTGCAGCAGCCCGGCATGAGGCTCCTCACTTAACTCAGACCAGCGCAACTTGGAGTCGGTAAAACTCTGCTCCGCCTGAGGATCTGGAATCTCATCCGGACTCCAGCCGAAGGCGAGAAATTCCTTCTTGCGTCCCTCAGAGATCGCACGCCCCAGCTCGGGATCATCGTAATCGGTGAAGTATAGAAAGGGCGCAGAGGCTCCGAACTCTTCCCCTTGAAAGAGCATGGGGACGAAGGGCGCGGTGAGCACCAACGCGGCAGCTATCTTCGCGCGCCCCACGCCTGCTTCATGGCTGATGCGTTCGCCTTGGGCGCGATTGCCCACCTGGTCATGGTTCTGCACGAACCCTACGAAGCGATGCCCGGAGAGGCCCACCACCTGCCGTCCATGGTTGCGCCCACGATATTCAGAGTAGTTGCCGTCGTAGACGAAGACGCAGCGCAGAGCCTTGGCTAAAGCCGCGAGCGAGCCAAAGTCCGCGTAATATCCATCACGCTCCCCGGAGATGACAGAGAACAAGGCATGGTGGAAGTCGTCACTCCATTGAGCATCGAGACCGTATCCACCCGCCTCCTCTGCTTTTACGATTCTGGGATCGTTTAGATCGCTTTCGGCGATCAAGACGAAATGCTTTCCCAGGGCTGCTTCCAGCCTTCTTGTTTCACCGGCCAATTGCTCCAAAAAGTGAATCGCAGAGCGGTCATTGAAGGCGTGCACTGCATCCAGGCGCAACCCATCCATGTGGTAATCGGCCAGCCACATCAAAGCGTTGTCGATCAGGAAGCGGCGCACCTCGGTTGCGCCTGCTGCTTCGAAGTTGATCGCATCACCCCAGGGCGTGGAATGGTGGTCGGTGAAGTAGGGACCGAATTTGCTCAGGTAATTGCCTACCGGACCGAGGTGGTTGTAGACCACATCCAGCACCACGGCCAGCCCTTTGCCATGGCATGCATTCACGAACCGCTTGAGGTCGTCGGGCTCCCCGTAGGCATTGAACGGCGCATACAAATCGACCCCGTCATAACCCCATCCACGCTTGCCGGGGAAGTTTGCAATCGGCATCAACTCCAGATGAGTCACGCCCAGGTCTTTCAAATATTCCAGGTGGGACTCAGCTGCTTTCAGCGTTCCTTCAGGAGTAAAGGTGCCGAGATGCAGTTCGTAAATGAGCGCGCTGGAGAGAGGCGGAGCCTGCCAGTCGCTGTCGCTCCAGGCAAACGCGGCGTCATCGACCACTCGCGACTCAGCATGAACGCCGTTCGGCTGCCAGCGCGAGCGCGGATCGGGAAGTGCCGGCTCCACGCCATCGATCACGAACCCATAGTCGGTGCCGGGCCCGGCGGTGGGCACGTCCGCGGACCACCAACCCCTTTCCTTTGCGGCCATGGCAAATCTCTCGTTTCCAATTTTGACTTCCATGGTACGGGCAAGCGGAGCCCAGACTTCGAATACGTGCATGCCGTTCCTCCGGCGATAAGATTTTCTCTAAGAGTGAGAATGCGATATCCCGGTTGGATGCGGGAAAGCAGCCTACTTCGATGGAACTGCCCCGCCGGAGCCGGGACCGCCCAAGTTGAAGGCGGCATTTACCAACGCGATATGGGAAAGCGCCTGGGGGAAATTTCCTACCAGGCGCATGGCCCCGGTATCGTATTCTTCCGCCAGCAAACCCACGTCGTTAGCCAACGACAATACCCGCTCAAAGAGCTTTCGTGCATCGTCGTCGCGCCCTTGCAGCTGGAGAGCCCCCACCATCCAAAAACTGCAAGCGAGAAAGACTCCTTCGCCCGGGGGAAGCCCATCCGAAGACTTGGCGGTGTTGTAACGCAATACCAGGCCGCCGGACATCAGCCGTTGCTCGATCGCCTTCAGGGTGCCACTGACTCGCGGATCCGTCGCAGGAAGAAAGCCCGTCATGGGCATAAGCAGCAGAGAGGCATCCAGTTGTTCGGAGCCGTAACTCTGCACAAAGCTGCCCAGCTTCTCGTTGTATGCCTGGCTGCAGATTTCCTCGTGAATTTTCGTCCGCACCTTCTGCCACCTTTCCACGGGAGCACCGGCATGCATCAGTCCTGCTGCCTTGATGGCCCGGTCGAAAGCAACCCAGGCCATCATCTTGGAATAGGTGAAGTGTTTCCTTCCACCCCGCGTCTCCCAAATGCCCTCGTCGGGCTGTTGCCAGATGGTCTCGAGATGCTCGACCAAGTGGCGAAGCATGGAAAAGGATATCTCTCCGTCTTTGCCTAGCCGGGCGAGCGCCTGATGGAAAGCCCCTAGCACTTCGCCATAGATGTCGAGCTGCAACTGTTCTGAAGCTGCATTCCCAATGCGCACTGGTTTGGAGTCTTCATATCCGGAAAGCCAGGTCAATTCGCGTTCCGGCAGATAGCGCTCACCGGCAATGCCATACATGATTTGCACCTGGTCGGGACTGCCGGCGATGGCGCGCAGCAACCACTGCTGCCACGCCTTTGCCTCCAGGTAATAACCGCCATGCATGAAGGCCTCCAATGTGAACGTCGCATCGCGCAGCCAGCAATAGCGATAGTCCCAATTGCGCGGGCCGCCCAGCTGCTCCGGCAACGAGGTGGTTACGGCGGCAACGATGCCTCCCGTCGGCCGGTAGGTGAGAGCTTTCAGAGTTATCAGCGAACGCTCCACTATGTCGCGGTACGGTCCCTGGTAGCTGCACTGAGCGGCCCATTGCTCCCAGAAAGTCTGCGTGTCTGCGAGGGCCTTGTTTACCTCGATCGCGCGCGGCGTATGCAAGTGCGAAAGGCCATAGGTCATCACGAAATCGACGCTCTCCCCTTCGTTCACCGTGAATTCACTGACCGTGGTGAGATCTTCGCCGGCAAGCGGGGCCTTGGTGCGAAGGACCACAAGGTCAGGCCCGGCGATGGCGCGGATTCCGCTATCGTTGCGCGTGACCCAGGGCACCGTCGTTCCGTAGTTGAAGCGTATGGACAGTTCCATCTGCATCGGCGCGCTGCCGCGAATTCCCTTCACGATGCGTACGATGTCTGAGTTGGCGCCGCGAATCGGCATGAAGTCGATGAGCATCACCGTGAAATCAGGGGCTTCGAAGGTCGTCTCCAAAATGAGCGTGTGGTCGCGGTACTTGCGCGTGGTCTTCACCCCTTCGGCCGCAGGCGCCAGCAACCAGCGCCCGTTTTCCTCCGACCCCAGCAGACGAGCGAAGCACGCGTCGGAGGAAAACTCCGGCCAGCAAAGCCAATCGATCGAACCGTCAAGGCCGACAAGCGCGGCTGTCTCGCAGTCGCCGATCAGGGCATAGCTTTCAATGGGAGCAAAGGTCTTCTTTTTGGTATCTATCACGGGTCTTGCCATCCTCGGGGCTCATCGTGCAGGCCCAGCTCTAATGGTAATAGCTCTGTTCTTCTCCGCCCTTCACCTGGCCATACTCGAGCAAAGTAACCAGCAGCACGCCGCCGCAGATATTGCCCAGAGTTGCCGGGGCAAGCCAGGCGAAGTACCTCGACATAGCGAGCTGGTGATCGAGAATCGCTGCTAAAATCTCTCCGCTGGTTGCAATGCAGTGTGCAAATCCTCCCAGGCCAACCACAAACGTCAATAGCCAGATCAGCATCACAGAGCCGGTGATGGAGTGGCTGCCACTCACCAACCACGCGACCAGCGCAATGATCCAGCCACCGATCACCCCGCTCCAGAAGACATGGCTCGTCGTCACGGCGGCAGCCCCCACCCCAATACGCGTCATCGCAGTCACAAATTCGGGACGAAGGGCGCCGGTCCGCACGGCGAGCAGGGCGAAGAGAAACGCTCCCAAGACGTTGCTGGGAAGAACGATGACCCATAAACGAAGAGTTCTCCAACCGTGACGCCGCTCTGCGAGCATCAAGGCTACAGGGTACAGGGTATTTTCCGTAAACAGTTGCGCCCGGCCGAGAATGACGGCGATGAATCCGATGGGATACAAAAGGTCGGCAACGAACCTGGCGGGTGCGCTTTGTCCCAACTGGGCGATCACAATCGACGTGCTCAGGGCGGTTAAGCCCATGGTGATTCCACCGGCCAGTCCGGAAATGAAAAGACCGATCGCTGAGCGATTCAGCTCGTGGCGCGCGTTGCGCGAAACCTGCTCGTAGATCGCATTTGCGGTTGGCCGGTCCAGATCGGTTTGGACTTGAGATCCACCCCCACTGGCAGGTGGTTCGGGATTCGGATTTTTTCTTAACTTGCGCAGGGGCACGAACGCTCCAATCTAAGACTCCAATCCAAAACTCTCATCTGGGGAATCATCCGCACGCATTTCCTGAAGGCGACACCATCCAGCACCGCAGGGATTGGATGCCGCCACCCACGCAAACTGCCGCATGACGAGTTTCCGGTCCCTCCACTACGCTGCACTCCGGTCGGGATGACAATTCTAAAATTGAGCCGTGCCCGATGGTACATTCATCTTTGCCGGATTCAACCGATGTGACCCGTAAGGAGGGGCCTTGCTGCCCAGAACATCTCGAGCTACCAACTTCACTCGCCTCCCCGTCGTGCTCTTTGCCCTGGTGGCCTTGTCCTTTTCTCTTCCCGCGAAGACGAACGCCGCCGCTGTGCCTTCATCTGACGGGAGCATACTGAATGCCGCAGACGCGGCCAAGTTGGTGCCGGCCACGGTCTTCTTTCGCGGCCAGGTAGCAAGCGTGCAGGCGCGCAACTCGGGCGGAGTGAAGCTGCCCGATGGCATGTTGGTGCTCTTCGCCCTGGTGGATACTTCGGGCTACTCAACCGCGGTGCAGCAGAAATATCAAGCCTATTTCATCACCGAGGTGGCGCTGGACATCAACGGGCAGACGGTGAAGCCAGGCGCCTATGGAGTGGGCTTTATCGAGGGCACAAAGTTCATTGTGATGGACCTCGGCGGCCACGACCTCTTTACCGCAAGCGGCACTCGCGACGCCGCATTGAAGCGCCCTACACCCTTGCAGGTTCTGGCCGATACCGCGCCCGGCCACTACCGGCTCTACATCAACCGGAATTACGTTGTGTTTACTCCCAGCCCTGGTCATTAAACGGCCGGGGCGCAACTCCGAGCAGCCCCGCGTTTAGATCAGGATGCTGGTTGTGGCGAACTAGCCCGATCACACTGTCACTGCGAAAGCCGAGCTTCAGTCCGGCTACTTCGGCGAGCTTAAGCCCATGGTAGACAAACCGCCACGGAACAGAAACAAAGCGCGGATTGTTGCCTTGCGAGTGCGCCAGCTGCTGCATCAAGGCCCGTAGCGGCCGAGGCTCAGGATGGGCCACGGTTACCGGCCTCTGCGGCACTGTCTTCGTGGACACGGCGGCTACCACGGCAGCGGCCAAGTCATCTTCGTGCACCAGGTACTGCGCATACCTGCCATTGCCTAGCAGCGGGATGATGGTGGGTTTACCCGCCTGCGCTTTGAGCGCGCCAAACATCCCCCCTGGACGATCACCGTAGACCAGGCCGGGTCGAATCACGACTCCTCCCTCCAGGGTGACAGCACGCTCTACGGCCAGCTTGGTCTTGCCGTAATACGACTCGGCTTCATCAAAAGCACTGATGGTGGAGATGAAGACAAATCGCGGCACACCGGCCGCCCGGGCGTCCTCGAGGAGGCGAAGTGAACCCTGCACATTGACCCGCTCCAGATCACGGGGCCGCACCAGGCGCAGGTCCCAGGCGGCGTGCACCACAGCCGATACCTGGCGGCGCCGCAGCTCTTGACGAAGAGCAGACGGGTCCTCAAGTGACCAGTGAATTTCATCTCCGGTTTCCTCTCCTGCCAGAGTCCCTCTTCGCGATAAAGAGACCACAGTCCAGCCCGCGGCCGTCAGGCCGCGACGCAAAGCGGAACCCACGTATCCGTGGGCGCCGGTCAAGGCGCAAACGCGGGTCATGCGTACAGCTCCCATTCGTCACCGATACGGTGCGCATTGGCCATTGCGGTCAGGGTGATGGTGGTTGCGGGGATCGAAGGGAAGATCGACGAATCCACCGCATGAATGCGGCGCAGCCCCGCCGGCCGCCCGAAAACATCCGTCTCCAGCCCCTGGGGATGTTGGCGCATGGGCAGACTGCCGCCGCCGTGAAATCCCCGTCCGGGAGCGCCCACCCGCAGCAGTGACGGCACCGGTACGGCGCGGAGGTCACCCGCCATAGTGAAGAGCTTGCGGATAATCGCGCCGATCTGACGACTGGTTTCCGGCCGCTCCGTGGCCGACACATGAAGCAGATCCTCTCCCGAGCTTTGCCGCCGGAGCTCGATCGCGAGGCGGCCAGACTGCGACGAGTGCAAATAGCCTTGAAACAAAAGGAGGCGTGAAACCAACGCGGACGTGGGCAGCACTCTACCCGCCCCCCATAAGGCGGAACGCACAGCAACATCGAAAAGATCGTTGTAGGTGTAAGTCTGCAGATGGACGGTATAGGGGCTTACATTTTGGTCGTCGATTTCGAGAAACAGTTGGGCCAGCGTTTGCAGAGGCTCGGTGCGCACCCCAGCTACGCCGCGAAATCGCAGGAAGGGCAGTAGGAAGTACTGCGAGTCCGAAGCCGGGATGGCGCGTTCGTAACACCCGAGCGAGCGCAACAGCAGCGCCGTGGTCTCGAGAAAGCCGCACGCCAAATAAACGCGCTCCCCTAAAAAGATTTCGGCTGTTTCTGTTGGCAGGCGAATGCCGCTTATCTTCACCTGGTCGCCAATTTCCTCAACCCGCTTGGCGTGAAAGCCGGAGACATAATGAAAGTCCGGACTCTCTTGGAGTTGCTGCAGGGTGGTGCGCGTGGAATAGATCAATTGGTAGGGGCAGCCGTACATGCAGAGCCCGCAGTGTACGCAATCGTGACCATTCTGCCGCGCATGCACGGCGATGCGAGCCGCTCCGTACTGCACTCCCTTAGCTGCCAGACTGCTCGCGTGGCGCTCCATGTCACGAAGCATGGCAGCGGCCTGGCGGCTCATTTGCTGTGGCTCGTAGGTCTGGGCATAGAGAGGAAACTGCTTCTCCAGCCCGTCCCGGCGAGCGGCCAAGGGCATAAATTCAAAGACTGAGCGGTAGTGCGTGGCCAGCCGGTTTTGATCGATCGGCCAGTCTTCCATATCGCTCTGGCGATACGGCAGTACGGCAGATCCCCATACATTGCTGAATCCACCCTGGGCATAGGAGGTGGCGACGCTTGCCCTCTCCAACCTGATTTCTGTTGCGCCGGCAACTCCACGATAGGGAAAGTCCGAACCGTAAACCAGTTTGGCGGGGATGCCGCTAGTATCAGCTCCCATGCCTTCCTTCAGGAATGCGCGCTCGCCCGGCCCCCATTGCTGCGGCGGAAGGGACTGCAACGCCACCAACTGCCGGCTGCGGCCGGCCTCCAGCTCCAGCCCCGCATCGAGCATCGTGACCTTGCGCCCCTGGCGCAGCAATGCGTATGCACACGATACCCCGCTAGGCCCGGAACCAATGATGTAGTACATGCTCAGAGATGCCTTATGCTCGTACCAGCAGCTCTTTTATCCTAGAGCCTGGAAAGTATGCCTCTTGCTTGAATCATCGCATCGCCGTTGTGAAGTGAGTGTCGTGATCCCTTGTCTCAACGAGGCAGAAACGCTGGCAAGCTGTATCGAGAAGGCGCACACCGCCATGCGCGAGGCCGGCATTGACGGAGAAGTGGTGGTTGCGGATAACGGTAGCACCGACCGCTCGCCGGAGATTGCGATCGCCTTTGGGGCACGCCTGCTTTCCATACGGCGGCGCGGATATGGAGCAGCGCTCATGGGCGGATTCGACCAAGCCTATGGCCGCTACCTGGTCATGGCCGATGCCGATGCAAGCTATGACTTTGCGCACGTCCCCAGATTCGTTGGGCCGCTGCGCCACGGCGCCGACCTGGTCATGGGAAACCGCTTCAAGGGCGGCATCGCTCCCGGCGCCATGCCTTTTCTGCACCGTTATCTAGGCAATCCCGCCCTGAGCTTTTTGGGCCGTCTCATCTTCGGCGCCAAGTGCGGCGACTTCTACTGCGGGATGCGTGGTTTGAGCAAAGAGGCTTTTGAACGTATGCACCTGTGTACCACGGGCATGGAGTTCGCCAGCGAGATGGTGGTCAAGGCCACGCTGGCGGGCATGCGCGTGGAAGAGGTCCCCACCACCCTCTCGCCCGATGGCCGCAGCCGTGCTCCACATCTCCGCACCTGGCGGGACGGCTGGCGCGGCCTCCGCTTTCTCTTCCTCTATAGTCCGCGCTGGTTGTTTCTCTACCCTGGCCTCCTGCTGATGGTTCTGGGGCTGGGCGGGAGCTTGTGGCTGCTGCCGCACCGGCGTTACATCGGTGGGGTCTCTTTCGACGTGGATACGCTGGTCTATACCCTGGGAGCAATTTTGATCGGCTTTCAGGCGATCGTCTTTGCCTGTTTCGCCAAATTGTATGGCGTCATGGCCGGCCTGCTCCCGCGACGCCCGTGGATTGAAAAATGGCTGGGCTACGTGACCCTCGAGCGAGGGCTGTTGCTGGGAGCGTTGCTAACCCTGACCGGCCTTGCCGCGACACTTTACGGCGTGCAGCTCTGGCGCCTGACTGGCTTTGGGGAGCTGAACACCAGCGGAATGTTGCGCATTACTCTGCCCTCTGCCTGCGCCATGCTGCTCGGCGTCGAAGTCGCCTTTGCCAGTTGTTTTCTGGGCGTGCTTCGCTTGGGCGAGACGGAGAGCCGAACCAGAAAAGACCATCTGCACGACGAAGGTTAAACCGCTTGCAGATAAGTGCGCATTGGCTCTATGTGCTCGAGTTCGTCGTCACGCTGCTCAGCCTGCTGCTGGCTTTCCGAGCGCCCCGCGTCAGTCTAGGGATCTATTCGGGTACCCTCCGTAACCTGCGTCGCATAGCGAGACGCCCCTACCTCTCTGCGCTATTGGTAGCGGCACTTCCCCTAGTGCTGCGCTTTGCCCTGTTGCCCTGGATCCCCGTACCCCAGCCGCAGATCCAGGAAGAGTTCAGCTACCTGTTGGGTGCAGATACCTTTGCGCACGGCCGTTTGGCCAACCCGCCGCATCCCATGGCGGTCTTTTTCGACAACATTCAGCTGATACAGACTCCTCGCTACGCCTCCGCGCGGCCGCCGGGCCAAGCTGGGTTCCTGTGCTTGGGGCAGGTGCTTTTCGGAAAGCCGTGGCTGGGCATTTGCTTGAGCGTGGGGCTGATGTGCGGGGCGTTCTACTGGATGCTGCGCGCGTGGACCCGGCCAGCCTGGGCCCTTTTGACCGCCCTCATTTTCGCAATTCGGATCGGTGTCTTTACTTACTGGACCAACTCCTATTGGGGCGGATCGGTGATCGCGCTGGGCAGCGCGCTGGTGGTGGGCGCTCTTCCCCGCTTGCTGAGCAGGGTGAGGATGCGCGACGCGTTGTGGTTTGGCGCGGGGTGCTGCCTGCTTGCTTCCACCCGGCCCTTTGAAGGCCTTGCGTTGGCGTTGCCGGCAGCAATCGTGCTGCTGGCGTGGTGGATAAGGTCAGAGGACTGGAGGGAGCGCCGCTTCCGCCTGGTGTGCGCTTTGCTCCCCATTGCATGCATGCTGTTCGCCTTCTTTGCCTGGTTTGCTTACGACAATTTTGCCAGTACAGGACACGCGGCCGTCTCCGCATACCAATTGTGGCGGCAACAGCAGTCGGTAGTCCCTTCTTTTTTGTGGCAACCTCTCCGTAAAACGGTGCCTATCTATTACTCTCTGCAAACTCGGCAGTTCAATACGGTCTGGGAGATGTCCTACTGGAGCCACCTGCACCAGAACGTTGCCCTTGGAATCCTGCGCGTAGCCGAGCGGCCGATTCAATTTCTGCAGATCTACCTGCGCCCGCTGCTGCTATTGCCTTTCCTCGTCCCGTTGCTTATTACCAGAGGCCGTCAACCTGCCGCAGGGCGGCGCATCGTGACCGACGGGCTCTTTGTGGGTATTGGCCTGGTTGCCATTCTGCTCGGGCACTCCTTTCCAGTGACGTTGATCTGGTATGCCTGGGCAGCATGGCTGCTGGCCCACGCGCGCTTAAAGCCAGGTCTGCGCTTGCTTATGGTTATGCTCCTTTGCGGAGCGTTCTGCTCTCTGCTCACCACCTTCCACATGCCAACGTACGAGGCCCCATTTGTCGCGCCGGCCTTTGTCCTGGTCGCCGTGGGCCTGCGTTCTTTGGCAACATGGCGCCGACACGCAGGGACGGGCAGAGCGATCGTGGTGAACTTGTCACTGGGGTGCGGCTTACTCTTCCTGGTGTGTACAGTATTGGCTGTTTTTCACGTCCATGTGGACGGCGAGTCACCGTTCAACTGGTCCTCCTACGAGAATCGGCTTGAGGCGCGCGCTGGGGCGCAAAGATTCCTGGAACAACAGCCCGGGAAGCAGCTGGCCATCGTCCGCTATGGACCCGAACATGATGTGCTCTACGAATGGGTGTGGAATCTGGCCGATATCGACCAACAAAAAGTTGTCTGGGCGCGCGAACTGAAGCCTGCCTGGATTGTGCAGCTGCTTCGCTACTATCCCGACCGCAAGGTTTGGCTGATCGAACCGGATGCCGTACCCAGTGCCGGCCCAGGCGCAGCCGCGATGCCGGCACGCATCAGCCCCTATCCTGTCGCCGGCCTGCCGAAGCAGGGTGAGGAGGTACCAAATATGGCCGATAACAAGTGAACGGTATTCTCTCCCCGGAGCAGCGCAACCACGGTACCTGCACTAAAGGTTGTAGATAGAAGAGGACCACTTTCCGCTGAATCGGTCGATAATCTCAGGAACGGAAAGAGGTTTGCATGGTCCCCCCCGCTCCTTCCAATCCGCAAGTCGAGCAATTCCCCAACGGATCGTCAGCGGATTTACCCCGAGACGCTCAAACCACCAGCCGTTTCCTGCCCACCTTTCACGTGCTTGCCGTGCTCGTGGCCATCGTGTTGGCCTGTATTTAGGGAAATGGGTAAGGCTTCACAATTCAGCGGGCTTGGGCAGGAATCCAGTATCCTGGCGACTGCGGAGCGCAACCCGCCCGGGTTGTTCAGCTCCACCTGGTAAGTCGGTAATCCCACGTGCCGCTCTTCTCCCGATCGAATCGCCAATATCCTGGATTCGGGATACGTCTGCCGAGCCCGGTCGATCAAACCTCTTACTACCTTCTCCTGCACGGTTTGACTGAAGATCAATAGATCGTACGTTCGCGCCAGAATGGCTTTTTCTGCTTCCCGTGAGTTTGCGGTCACGATCTGCCAATCCCGCAGCAGCTCGGCGCGCGTATGCAAGAGAACCGGGTCGTCCCCCACGATCAAGATCGATGCTTTCACGTGCGACCTCCTTCTCGACGTGTCGTTGCCCCGGACCTAACGGAAGACTCGAATTACATGAATGGACGTAGGACACGCCCGTAATGTTTGCGGATAGTGAGACGGAAAAACAAACGCGAAAGCCGCGTGGATTTCATTAACGCCAATAAAGTTTCACAGGAAATCCGGGGTGTGGGGCAACCCGGCATTGGTGGAACGGACGCTTCGGGAAAAGGATGTTTGGTTTGTTTCAGGCTCGTTCTACACTCGTAAGCACTTTATGCGTTGGACTCCCGGTGGTCTGAGCAACGACGTCGAGGATCGGCGAGGCCAGTCGGGCGGCGGCTTCGGCGGCGGCGGCCTGGGGATCGTCGGATTTCTCATCCTGCTGGTCGTTAGCCTGGTTACCGGGCGCAATTACATTGGCGCCTACTTTTCGAGCGGCGGTGCAACCCATGTGCAACAAGGGCCGCCGCGGGCCGCATCGCCCCAGGAAGACCGCTCCGCGCAGCTGGCTTCCTTTGTGCTGGGCGACACGCAGGACACCTGGACCAGGATTCTTGCCCGGGAGAATATCCGCTACCCAAGGGCGAAACTGGTGCTTTTCCGCGACTACACGCGGTCGGGGTGCGGTGCAGCAGAATCAGCGACCGGCCCGTTCTACTGCCCGGCAGACCAGAAAGTGTATCTCGACCTCGGATTTTGGGATCAGCTGAAACAGTACGGTGCTTCGGGCGAGTTTGCCCAGGCGTACGTAATTGCACACGAAATAGGGCATCACGTGCAGAATGTGCTGGGCATCGAGCGCAAGGTGCGGGCCATGCAGCAGGAGAATCCGCGGGCACGCAACCAGCTATCCGTAGCTATGGAGTTACAGGCGGACTGTTTTGCCGGCGTGTGGGCGCGCTCCACCGCTGACCGGAAAATCCTCGAACAGGGAGACGTGCCGGCCGCCTTGCAAGCAGCAGCCGCCGTAGGCGACGACCGGATGCAGAAGATGGCGCGGGGGTATGTGACCCCGGACTCATTTACCCACGGCTCATCGCAGCAACGGGTGGGATGGTTCAACCGCGGCCTGAACAGCGGCCAGGTAAGTGCCTGTAATACATTTTCCGGCGGACAACAGCCGTAGCGGTGATCAGAGCCGGGCGGCGACAGCCTTGGTTTCGGTGTAATGCTCCATGACTTCTTTGCCCATCTCGCGGCCCCAGCCAGATTGCTTGTAACCGCCAAACGGCCACGCTGGATCGCCGTAGTTATGGGCGTTGATGCAGACCGTGCCCGCCCTGATCTTGCGCGCCATCATGTGGGCAGCCTTCAGATTCTGCGTCCAGACGCTTGAGGACAGGCCATATTCAGTGTCATTGGCGAATTTGGCGACTGCGTCCAGGTCGGCATCGTCGAAGGATTGTACGCATACGACGGGCCCAAAAATCTCTTCGCGCACCACCTTCATGTTGCGATCCGTCCGGGCCAGCACCGTCGGCTCGACAAAATAGCCCTGGTTGCCCTTGGCCTTGCCGCCGGTAACGACTTCCGCGCCTTCCTGCCGTCCAGAGTCCAGGAAGCCGGTCACCCGGTTGTGCTGCTCCTTGGAGACTAGCGGCCCGAGGTTGACCGACGGATCGAGACCATGCCCGATCTTGAGCTTGCCCGCCTCCCTGGTGACGCCTTCGACGATCTTGTCGAAGATCGATTTATGGGCGAACAGGCGAGAGCCTGCGGTGCAGCACTGGCCCTGGTTGTAAAAGATCGCGCTGGCTGTGCCGGCAATGGCAAGTTCGAGATCTGCATCGGGGAAGACGATGGCCGGCGATTTGCCGCCAAGTTCGAGCGAGACCCGCTTCAGGTTGCCAGCCGCTGCCTTGACAATCAGCTTGCCGACCTCGGTCGAGCCGGTGAAGGCGACCTTGTCGACATCGGGGTGTTCGGCGAGAGCGGCGCCGGCCGTCTCCCCAAATCCGGTGACGATGTTCACTACGCCGTCGGGGAAACCAGCCTCGGTAATCAGTTCGCCCAGGCGGATGGCCGAGAGCGGAGTCTGCTCCGCGGGCTTGAGCACGATGGTGCATCCCGCGGCCAACGCCGGCGCCAGCTTCCATGCGGCCATCATCAGGGGAAAGTTCCAGGGGATGATCTGGCCCACAACCCCGACCGGTTCGCGCATCGTGTAGACATGCCAATTGCCTGCCGAAGAGACGGGGATCTGCTCGCCGTTGAGCCGCGTCGCCCATCCGGCCATGTAGCGGAACATCTCGATCGACCCGCCGACATCGTCGCGGCGCGCATTGGTAATCGGTTTGCCATTGTCGAGCGCTTCCAGTTCGGCGAGCTCGTCAGCATGGCGTTCGAGCAGGTCGCCCATCGACCAGACGAGCCGCTGCCTTGCGGCGGGCGAGATCTTGGACCAGGGTCCAGTCTCGAAGGCGCGGCGCGCCGCTGAGACCGCAAGATCGATATCCGCCTTATCCCCTGCCGGGACGTGGGCGATGATTTCTTCGGTCGCTGGATCCTCCACCGCAAAGGTCTGGCCGCTGCGCGCGTCAACCCATTTGCCGTCGATCAGCATTTGATGTTTCTTGGCCATGAATGCGGCCGCGGCTGCACCGAGCGCAGGCTTGTGTATCGCGGTCGTCGTCGCTTCATCGGTGATAGGCATGGGGAAACTCCTTGGCAATTCGCTTGCGGATAATGGTGCCCCCACTTGCCGAGGGATGTCAATGAAGCGGGATTACGATCGAACTAGTGTTTCATTTTCAAGGCAGCGGCATCGAAGGTCGTGACTTGGGCGGCCATCAGCCCGTCCTTGGTCTCAT
This sequence comes from uncultured Acidobacteriaceae bacterium, assembly GCA_963711525.1. GTDB lineage: Bacteria > Acidobacteriota > Terriglobia > Terriglobales > Acidobacteriaceae > PALSA-350. Next base: position 489,228 of record CAVQEO010000018.1, read on the forward strand.
AGGCATCCGCTCCGCGGTAGGGTTCTGCAAGAAAGGGGGCGTCGGCCCGCCACTGAACATTGATCACGTTGTCGACCACGAACATGTGCTCCGTGGTTATGACCAATCCACAGGTTCCCCCCTGGGCTGGTGGCTTCACGACCTTGGCAAACATCTCGCCTAGCGCCTTGCGGCCGCGCACCGTCACTCCATTGGGAGCGAAGAACTCCACATTGTCGGGAAATTGAGCCATGAGCCGCTTCCAGTCGCAGGAACTGAACGCCGCCATGTGCTCGGCCACGACTTTGGCCGGGGTCGGTTGGCGAACTCGCGCGGGCAACGGAGTGGACTGCGCTATTGCTCCAGGCATAATCACGATGGCGGCCGCGAACATGGCGGCCGCGGCGATCGACCTTATTTTGGCGTGACGGTCAGGAAAATTCATTTTGAGATTATTGCACCCCGAAGGGGATTCGTGGGTGCACTTTGCCCAGAGTTTCAACCAAACCCCCATCAGATTCTCCCTCGGCATCCAAAGGCCAAAGAGGGGACCTCCGGCTCCTGATACTGGACTCTGCTCTCCACCGAACACGATCAGCAAACCAATCAACGGGCAATATGATCAATCTAGCAAGGGCGGCAACTACAGAAAACTTGAGCGCCTTCATGAAACAAACGACTTACGCCCCGGGAGCTACTCTAAGGAAGAGGTCTTAGGCGGGCAGGCCAAATCCGGGACGAACCTGATCCAAATAGGCGGAAACGACTCTCATGGAGCATAGTGCCTTCGGTTGCTACAGTCGTTTCTGCTGGATGTTCTTCGTGGTCTTCCTTTGCTGCGCCGCAATCGCAGTGAGTGGCCAATCCGTCACACCATCCGGCCCCCCAACCGACCGTGTGCCGAACGCACTGATTAGTCCGTTGCCGGTGAGATTGCCTTTAACCGATGGCCGGGACATTCGGTTCAAAAAGCTTACAGGAAGCGAAGGACTCTCCCAGACCAGAGTATCGTCAGCGGTGCAGGACGATCTCGGATTTATGTGGTTTCCCACTCAATATGGACTAAACCGGTATGACAGCTATAAGTTCAAGGTATTCAAACATGAACCGGGGCAAGCGGACAGTCTTAGTTGCGTGTATACACGCAGCCTGATCAAAGACCGCGCAGGTACTCTGTGGGTTGGCTGTGATTCAGTGGTCGATAAATTTGACCCTGTTAGCGAGACTTTCACGCATTATTCCATTCGTTCGGAGCAGAATACCGATTCGGCGGGCGCCGTAGTCCATATGTGCCAGGACCATTTAGGGTTTTTATGGTTGGCGACCCCAACCGGCCTGTACAAGCTTGAGCCGTCGACCGGCAGAGTGACGCGTTACGCACACGATCCCAGTATTCCCTCGAGCCTAAGCAGAATTTCATTTCCACCGTCGATGAGGATCGGAAGGGCGAATTGTGGGTCGCCAGCCGCGGCGGCCTTGACGCATTTGATCGTAGAACGGGAAGGGTCACACTCCACGTCCCTTTGAATGGGTTCAGAAACGAGTTTTCGTTTCACGAAGATAAATTTGGCACCTTCTGGATCGCGCGGGGTTCGCCCTCTTGTCCATTAAGCATTCTGGATAGGAAAACAACCACGGTACACTGCTACGCGGTCTACGAAGGCGATCACCCCGACGCCACCATAGCGGGGGTTGATTCGATGTTGGAATCGCGAGATGGGACCATGTGGTTCGCATCCGTAGGCGGCGGGCTGCTCAGATATAACAGAAACAACGGGACTCTCACGCGCTATCGAAGTGATCCGGCAGACAGCGAAAGTCTGGGATCCAACAACGTTTTGTCTCTCTATGAGGATAGAGAAAGTGAAATCTGGGTATGCCTGCATGATGCGGAGCCAAACGTCTTTGCCGAGAGACCATCAGCTTTCCAATCTTTCACGAAAAAACGAGGAACTCTAGCGGGCGCTCTGGTAACAACCATCTTCGAGGATAGCGACCGAATTCTTTGGATCGGATCGACGGGAGGACTCAATCGTATTAATCGTCAAACCGGTCAGAACGATGTGTTCGCTGCCAAAAGCGACATTCCGTCAATCATCGAAGACCGCTCGGGCACGCTCGTGGCCGGTACTTACCGCGACGGGTTGCAAAAGTTGGACCGAAATACTGGATTGCTCACACCATACGGGCGCTACCCGCACAAACCATCCAATCAGTCTGAAAATCCAATCGCGCGCCTTTTGATCGATCGCAGCGGTGTTCTTTGGGCTGCCACCTGGGGTTGGTTGGGGCGTTTCGATCCTTCGACGGGCAACTTTGCAACTTTTCGCCCAAACACACTCAGCACGGATGACTACTTCGACATCAAGCAGGATTCTCGTGGTGGATTGTGGCTTGGAGGGGATTCAGGCCTTCAGTACTATGAACCAGAAACCCATCATTTCAGAGTTTATAGACATGATCCAGATGATCTCCAAAGTCTAAGTGACAGTCGGGTCAACTCGGTTCATCCAGCACGCTCTGGTGAAGTATGGGTGGGCACGCAAAATGGTTTGGACAAATTAGATGAGAAAACAGGCAAATTTCAGGTGTACTACACCAACGATGGCCTTTCAGGGAATGTAGTAAGTTGCGTTCTTGAAGATAAACGCGGTCAACTGTGGATGGGAACGAACAATGGCTTGTCCAGCCTTGATCCGAAGACTCTAAAGTTCACAAATTACTCTTCTGTTGATGGGCTTCCTGGTCAAGACCTGACTGGATGGTTCAGTTGCTACAAAAGTAGCGCCGGAGAAATGTTCTTCGGAGGCTTTAGCGGTGTGGTCGCTTTTTATCCTGATCGCATTCAAGAGCCACCTTATTTCCCCGCGACTGTTTTGACAGACTTTCGCCTTTCTGGTGTCGAAGTTCCGATTGGTAAGAAGTCACCCCTCATAAGGTCCATCACCTACACCGACTCCGTAACCCTTACGAGCAAACAAAATATCTTTTCGTTCGAGTTTTCGGCACTCAGCTATCTCAACTCCGCAACCAACCGTTACCGCTATAAGCTCGAAGGGCTTGATGGCAACTGGCATGAAGTGGATAGCAGTCAGCGAATTGCGAGCTATACGACCTTACCCAAGGGGCACTACACACTGCGCGTACAGAGCGCGACCAGTAGGGGAGCCTGGGGCGAGCCCGGGGTGTCCCTCCATGTTCACATCCTGCCACCTTGGTGGGGCACCTGGTGGTTCATTACTTTCTATACGACAGCCATCGTACTTCTTTTATGGTTCGGGTACTGGTTTCGATTACAGGAAATCACACGACAACACAACATCCGTCTTGAAGAACGCGTCGGTGAGCGTAACCGAATAGCGCGTGATTTGCATGACACGCTTTTGCAAGGTTTTCAAGGACTACTGCTACAGTTCCAGACGGTGCTAAACGCTTTGCGGCACGATGAACCTCTTTATAAAAAGATGGACCGAGTCATGGATCTCGCCGACCGGGTTTTGCTCGAGGGTCGCCAGAGCGTTCAAGGCCTCCGTGATGAGGTCACGAGCGGCGACGACCTTCAGGTTCTCCTGCTGCATTTTGGAGAGCATTTAGCGCAAGATCATGCGATCCCCTTCACTCTGTCAGTAACCGGTGAGCCGCCAGGCATCGATCCAACCATATGCACAGAAATGTATTACATCGGGCGCGAAGCGATCAGTAATGCGTTCCAACATTCCCACGCGGCGAAGATAGAGGCAGCAATCTCGTACGGAAAGTCTGTTGTGTCACTCACAGTTCGTGACAACGGCATTGGTATCGAGCCTGATATTTTGCACGCGGGACGTGTTGGGCACTGGGGCTTTCCTGGTATGCGTGAGCGCTCCGAGAGCATCGGTGCACAACTCAGCATAAGGAGTGGCATAGGTTCCGGTACCGAGGTCACCTTAACGATCCCAGCCAGCATGGTTGATCCGCTCGGTCGCAAAGAATCATTCTGGCGTCGTATCTGTATCTTTTAAAAGGAGGATTGTGCTGGATGATTTGATGGTGGAGCTAAGCGGGATCGAACCGCTGACCTCCTCGTTGCGAACGAGGCGCTCTCCCAGCTGAGCTATAGCCCCACAAGATGGGAACAACCAGCATCAGTTTAAAGCATTTTGCCGATTAATGTGACTTGAGACGGCCTTCGAGGCCGCTGAAGAGTTCGTCCAAATGGGCGTGGGGAATCTGGCCCTGCGCCATTCCAGGGGACCCGCCTCCACGTAGACCATAAGCCGCAAGCGCCTCGCGCAGCAGGCTGCCGCAATCGATCTTCAAATCGGCGCTGGCCGCCACCACCACCCGGGCCGGTTCCTCCTGGGTGGAAGCCAGCAGCGCGCAGGTCTCCCCAGACGATGCCACCACCCGCGACGCCAGCAACTTGAGATAGTTGGCATCACGATCGGTAAAGGTTCTGCGCAGCACTCTGCGGCCCTGCCCGAGGGGATATTCATGCATCAGCATCGAGGCATGGTAGCCGGCCATCTCCTCGGTGAGTTTCTGGCGCGCCTTGTGGGCCGCCTTGCCCTCAGCCAATAGCCGCTCCACCGCCTCCGCAACCTCAAGACGACCCACCGAGAGCGCGGAAGCAGCTCGAGTGAGCGTTGCCAGATCCCGCCGGGCTGTCACCGCCGCGCGCATGCCACAGACAAATTCGACCCGAATCCCCTGCCGCACCCGTTCGGTGCCGCGGATCAGCAGACCGCCTATCTGGCCCGTGGCCCGCACGTGGGTGCCGCCGCAAGCATTGAGATCAATCTCGTCGATCTCAATCAACCGGATATCTCCTTCCCTTTCCGGTAATTTATGCAGAGTGCCGGCAGCAAGCAGCATCTCCGCTTCATTCCGCGGGATGGTACGCATGCTGATCGCGCGATCTTCGGCGATGATTTCGTTGGCCGCGTCCTCGATCCGATCCAATTCCTCCAGCGAAATGGCTTCGCGGGCAAGATCGATGGTCGAAGTCATCTCGCCCAGATGGAAAGAAACAGTTGCCGCACCCAGCTGGCGATAGACCACGGCGGAAAGCAGATGCTGACCGGAGTGCTGCTGCATGTGGTCGCGGCGACGGCTCCAGTCAACGTAACCACGCACCGCGGTTCCTGCTAAGAGCGGCTTCGGCGTGGTGTGCCACACCTCTCCCTGCTCGTCCTCCTCTACCGCAAGGATGGGCGCTTCGAGCAGGGCGCCGCCCGAAGAGGTAGCCGTGAGCATGCCGGTGTCATGCGGTTGACCGCCGCTGGTGGGGTAGAAAGCGCTGCGGTCGAGGGCGATTTGCCACAACGACCGCCCCTGGCTCCGGGAAACCTCGCGAATGTCGGAAACATGAGCTTCGAAGGAGGCCAGCGATGGGTCAGCGTAGTAGAGCCGGTCAGACATGCTGCACGTTATTCTATCCGGGAGCGCCGCGTGCCCCCGGATTTCCTGTGGAGCTGGTTGGCGCTGATGCACTTCATGCGGGTCCCGCAGCGGGCACTCCAGGGGGATTCACGTTGTCACTGAGCAAAGCGGGAGCATTTTTCTCGAGCGTCACTCTTCTGTCGGGCCTCGGGGGCGCGGCCGCGCAGGCAACCAGCTCGACCTGCACGGAGTTGTTGCAGGCACAGGACGCAAAAGCCGTCGCGGCTTGCAAGGCGCAACTCGATGAGGCCGAAAGCGGGCCCGCTACCGAGCATATGGCGCGCATCGTGGCCGACGACGAATATGGCGTTGCGTTACTGGCGATTGCGCACCAGCCAAAACAGGCACTCGATGTTTTTGATAGCGGGATCGCACTGCTGCCGGCAAGCACCGTCAAGCCCGACAGTTTGCAGTGGGCGGTAGCCTTCTGGCACCGGGCCACCGCCTATCAGCAACTGGGCCAGTGGGAGCAAGCAGCCGGCGATCTGGGGACGGCGGAGGATACGTTGACCAAGGGCATCGCAGCTTCCGTCGGGAATGCACCGCTGGCGCAGCATCTCACGCAACTGCGCCAGCGGGTCAGGGCGCAGCACGCGGATGTGCTGGAGCGCCTGGGCAAGCACAGCGAAGCGCAAAGGGAACGAGCTACACAATAGTGCTATTAACCGCGAGCTATGTGAGCGCCACTCCCGCTTGCTCATCCGGCATAATCAATGGGTAGGTTTATGCCCGGGATGAAAGTTATTATGCGCGTTTGCCTCTGCTGCTGTGTGGCCCTGCTCATGATAGGAGCGCAACCGCGACCCTTGCTCTGGGCACAGGCGTCGCCTCAACAGAAAACGGGAGAACCGAACGCGCCGCCCGCCTCGCCGTTGAGCGGCGAAGACAAGGCCAATGAATTGAGCGAGCAGGTGGGCAAATTGATGGTGAAGTGTGTGAACCTGCTTACCGCACAGGACCCGCTCTCGTTGGATTATTGCAAACAGCAGCGAGATCTGGCCGACCAATATCCTCCCCGGGAGCGCATGGTGGACAAGATGCTAGCCCACGACGAGTACGGGATTGCCCTGGCGGCCTTCGACCATAAGAAAGAGGCGCTGGAGGAGTTCGATCAAGAGGTCGCGCTGGTGCCCAAAGCCGTGAAGCCTGGGTCAACGGAGTGGAGCACGGCCTACTGGCATCGGGCGATGATCTATATCCAGCTGGGCGAAATCGATAAAGCCGACCGCGATTATCGAGCGGCGGAAGCAAACTTCCGCAAGGCGTCGTTTGACTCGAGTGAAGCATCGGCAGAGAAGAAGCGGCGCACCATTCTGCGCCAGCATGCCGCCCTGTTGCAGAAGGAAGGCAAGACCGAGGCGGCGCACCAGTTGCTGGAAGAGGCGGCGAAATAGACAGAATGACAGAAGAAGCATCCCCCACAGAAAAGCCGCGGATGAAAAATATCCCCCGTGAGGTGGAGCCCTACTTCATCGCGCTTCTCCTCAAAGGCGAGCGGTGGAACGATACCCAGGGCGCGGAGGTGGCCGATCTGGTGCCGCGCCAGCTGGCATTCATACGCGAACAGGTGCAAGCCGGACGCTACCTGCTGGCGGGCCCGATTACCGATGACGGGCCGCTGGTAGGGATTTCGATCATCGCCGCCGGCACCGCCGCAGAGGCTCTAGCGATCGCCGGCGCTGACCCTGGAGTACAGGCAGGACGATTGAGGGTGGAGGTACACCCGGCCTTTTTGCCTTCGCTGAAGACATTGAAGATCAATTATTCCTAAAGCGACCCGCTTATCTTCTCTTTTTCAACCCGGCGCACCGCCTCTTTTTCGCCCCGGCGCACCGCCGCAGCCATAGCCTCAAGATAGCGCTTCGGCTTTTCCTGCAGCAGCGAGTGCTCGATGGCCTTCCTGTATCCTCCGGAATAAATCGCGTAAAAGACTGCGAGTGCGCAGCCTACCCCCAGCGCGAAGCCGAAGAAATACCCCAGCATAATGTTGTAAAACGCGGCCATCCTCAGATCCCGCCTTGCACGGTTGTCTTGGGCCGCGCACGGTGCAGAACAGGCGGACCAGCCCGGCCCCACTCACTGGAATCCCAGCGAACCGGGCTGAGCTCGTGGCCGCGATGACGGAAGGTTATAGGGCGGGGCGGCTGGTGCGGCCCCATGGGGTCAAACGTAAGCACGATTTGGCTGCCCTCCTGCGTCCAGCGGCCATGCTGGGTCACGCGGTCCTTGCCAATGTAAAGCGTGTCGAAAATGGCTGTGCCATCCGCAGCCAGGTTGAGGGTGAAGGTCCGTTTCGCCTCATCAGCCGCGGGCGCGTGGCCCTGATAAGTACCAGCAAGATCAGCCTCATGCCGCCAGGCAAAATCGACGGTGACGTTCCGCGCCGTGCTCTGCAGTTGTGCTCCGGTGCAAGCGGATGGAATAAGCCAGCAAAGAGCCAACAAGGAACGAAGAAGCTGGGGGCGGGCGCGAAGTCTCGACGCGGCGTGCATGACGAATGATGATAGATGGCGTTTGCACTCCTGGTCAGCAAGAAATCGACGCCGGGGGTCAATCGCGGCTGGACGGGGGCGAGCGGAAAGGGCGTATGATGCGTCTCTATATGCGACAGTCTCTCCGTTCAACAGACGGCGCCAACAACCGCTATGGGAACCGTTGAAGGACAATTCGTCGGATGGCTGGAGGCCGAGGCAGTGGCCAAACCAGAGCAGGATACGCACGCCCGGGTGACCGCGCTGGTAGAGGAGTATTCAACCACGCTTTACCGCGTGGCCTATTCGGTCACGCGCAACGCAGCCGATGCGGAAGACGTGGTGCAGGAGACTTTTCTGCGCGTTCTGCGCCACCGCAATAAGCTGGCTGAGGTGCGCGACTATCGCGTTTGGCTGGTTCGCATCGCGTGGAACCTTGTTCTCGACCGCAAGCGGCGCGCCAAAACACGGCCGCAGGCGGACGATTTTGAAGACGTGGCGCGGGTTCTGCCGGCGGGCGATCTGAGTGCCGAAAAGATGGTGATCACCGCCCAGCGTCATGCACGGATTCTTCATCTCATCGATACTTTGCCGGCCCGGGAGCGCGAGGTGTTGCTGCTTTCTGCGGTGAAGGAGCTTTCGACCGTAGAGATAGCCCTGGTACTCAAGACAACCGAATCGACCATCCGCTCCCGGCTCTACCGTGCGCGACACGCGCTCGCAGCCTTGCTGGAGCAGGAAGGAACATTGCAATGACCATACATTCAGAAATCGACGAGACGCTGCGCCGGCTGGGTAGTGTTGAGCCTCCGGCCGGTTTGGAGCGGCGCGTCAACCGCCGCTTACAAATTCCACGTAGGGGCTTTTCCGTTTCGATGATCCAGGCCATCTCCGCCTGCGCCGTGGCGGCGGGTGTTGCCCTATCGGGCGTAGCGCTGAACCCTGGTCTGCGCAACCTGGTGCTTCATCATCATCCCGCCGCCCTCCCGCTACCGGTGGCTGCCGGTGCGCCCCGCGTGGTCGCCCCAGCGGCTGGGGGGTTCGGAACTGCTTCGGCAGTGCACGTGCCCGTAGAGCCCGTACCGGTACAGCCCACGCCCGTTAACCAGGGCCGCGGGCGATCCAGATCGGGCCGGGGCGTGCTCCCAAGCGGGACCAAGACTCCGCTGCCGCGCGGCGTTGCGGCGCCCCCCGCGCCCCTCCCGGCGACGGGCGTCTCTTCAGCTCCCGACTCGACCCAGTAGCACGTTGAGCGCTGTGGTATCCCACTCAAGCCCCACGGCGCGCCGGGGCAGGCAAAACCTGGGTGTGGGGCACCCACCCTTCGTTGGGATCCCGGTTCTTCCACCCCACCAGGCAAGCTTGCTGGGAACCCTTTTCTTGATGACAAGCCGCGCTGGTTCTTTCGCTTACCTCAAAAGTGAATGCTAAAGTACTGCTTCGATAACAACGTGAACCACCGCCAGGACCAGGGCTCCAATGAAGGCTGCGCCGAAGCTTGCGATTTGCAGTCCCGGCGTGATCTTACTTGCCAGCATAAGCATTAACGCGTTGATCACTAAAAAGAGCAACCCCAGGGTGAGAATGGCAAAAGGAAACGTGATCACCTTCAACAGCAGGCCCAGCGTCATGTTTAGAAAGCCAATCACCAGGACTGCTACCAGGGCGGAGGGCAGGCTCACCACCCGGAAGCCGGGAACGATATACGCCACCGCCAACAAGGCCAATGCCCCTATAACCCACTTCACAAGCAAATGCACCATCGTCTTGACTTCCTTTCGCACCAGAGACCCGTGATCCTGTTCGAGTGAAAGTGCCAGGATTCAGGGAAGCTTTTCGTGGTAACAGCCTACGCTAAGATGAGCAGTAAGGGGCAAGATATGCGCTCGAGTCCATGGCTCGCAACGAGTGCTTTAGTAGCCGCGTTGGCAGGGTTCAGCGGGCGGGCGGTTATGCTGCCTCCCCCGGCCTCTGCAACCGGCGAACCGACGGCAATACCCGATGCCGCGACCATGCTGCGGGAGGTGGAAGCACATCAAAAGCAGCTGGACAAAATGCGGGAGAACTACACTTTCCGCGCTGTCCAGACCACCCGGCAACTGGACAGCGGCGGGAACACGAAAAAGATCGAAACCGAAGAGCACGAGGTGTTCTTTGTAAACGGCCATCGGGTGGAAAAGCTGGTGCGCAAGGATGGCAAGGATCTTACCCCGGACCAGGCGCGCAAGGAACAGGACCGGGTCAATAAGAAAGTGGTAAAGATCTCGCAACCGGGCTATAGCGACCCTGATGACAAAGATGACATCACCGTGTCACGCCTGCTGCAGATCGTATCCTTCTCCAGGCCACGCCGCGTGAGCCTGAACGGACGCGACACCATCGCCTTCGACTTTGCCGGCGATCAACATGCCAAAACCCACGGCCGGGACGAAGATGCACTCAAGAAAGTGAGCGGCACCGTCTGGATCGATGAAGCGGACCGCGAAGTCTCGCGCATGAGCGCGACCCTCGACGAGAATTACCATGTCGGCTTCGGCCTGCTGGCATCAGTCGCCAAGGGCAGCAATTTGGTTTTCGATCAAGGGCTGATTCGCAACGAGGCGTGGCTGCCAACGGCGATCACGTTGCATCTACAGGCGAGGGCCTTCCTGGTAGCTGGCATTCGGGCCAACGTCGACATTCGCTTCGACCAATATAAAAAGTTTCAAACCGACGCCGAACAGCAGCCGGGAGCGACGGCCACTACGCACTGACAGATTCTGAACTGGCATTCCGTGCGGATTTCGCAGTAGAAGGGCCTAGACAGGCTGGCTCTTGGGTAAGTCTGGGATTTACAGGGCTGCGGAAAAGCTCTGGCCCGAGATTCACCAGCGCTAAAGCGCAGGATCGAAGTCGAGCTTTGTTTATGGAACGCTGAAGCGCTCCATCCCCCGCATGAATGCGGGGGCTCCCACCGGGCCCTGGGTCCGTCAGTTTGGTGGGAGCCCTCTGCTTTAGCAGGGGGAAGCAACGCTTCAGCGTTGCGGGAAAGAGTTCGAAATGATCATGCGCTTTAGCGCCGGCATCCCAGGGGCTTTAAGAAACAGGGTTTTTCCGCAGCCTGCTTAGCCCGGACCTACCCAACAACGAGTTTTTCCGCAGCTGTGAAATCGTGCTCTGAGACAAAGCAAAAGCAGAGTCGGGAGGGGGTGTCGCCTAAGCTGTATGCGAGCGGGGATTTCGCTACTTCTGCTGTAGCTTTTGCGCCGCGATCTGGCCAGCAGCGGATTTCGAGCTCTTGAGCTGGGCGTAGATTCGGTTTGCTTCAGCGGGATTGGTCTTTTCGTAAAGCGCCGCCAGTTGCAACCTGGCAGCATCGGCGGGCACGGTGTTGGTTGGTTTCGCGATGAGCTGTTGCAGAAGGTCCACGGCTTGACTATTGCGGTTGGTCTGCTGGTACAGGTTGGCCAAGGCCAGTTTGGCCAGCGATGCCAGTGCCGCATCGTGACCATCCGCGACCTTCTTCAAATACGTTTCTGCCGGGCCGGTCTGGCCGAGGTCTATTGCCGTCAGTCCGGCGAAGTAGCGGGCGGTCTTGCCCGCTTCAAATAAGCCGTACTGGTTGGCAAGTTGCACAAACTGCTGGTTGGCCAACTTCGACCGATCCGCAGCGGTGGCAAAGGTCTTTTCGCCGGGTGCGGCGGGCTGTCCCGGCTGGGCGAGGGGCGTATTGTAGGTGTCCATCGCCTCGCCCAAAGCCAGCTCGGCGGCTGCCGAGCGATTACCGTAAAGCACCAATCCAACCACCACGATGGCAACGCAAATGACCGCGGCAATACTGGCAGTAATTACCCTCGATCGATTCTCTTGAAACCAGTCAACACTGGTCCTGGTGGCTTCAACTAAACGGTCTTGTTTGAGTGCGTGACGTGTCCGGGTGTCCACTAATTTCCTTCAGAAGCCGATCTTAGGCGGGTCGCAGTTCAGCAGCTGAGACTTTGCCGTCTGCGAGGCTTCTAAAGTTTAGCAGCGCCGAAGTTTGCGGGTCAACGGGCAAACCACGGCGCGTGCTCAGAACCGGCCGGCTTAAGCAGCGGCAACCGGATCTTCGATCTCGCCGTTTTCGATCTTTTCCCGGCAATCGATGCAGTAAGGAGTCCAGGGAAGAGCTTCCAGCCGTTTCAGGCCGATAGTCTTGCCGCAGTGAATGCACTCTCCAAAGCTACCCTCATCGATTCTCTTGAGGGCCAGGCGCACAAAGGCGAGTTGCTCGTGTCCGCTGGTGCTTTGGCTGAAAAGCATCTCTTTCTGGTAAGACTGCACGGCCTGGTCCGCAGCGTCCAGGGCACTGTCTGCTGCGACTTCGCGGCCTTGCTCCACCGCTGAGATCATGGATTGCTCCAACTGCTTTTCCTGCCTACGAAGCGTTTGTTCGAATCGCTGTATGATTTCGGGATTATGCACCACTTTTATAGTTGCTCCTCAACACGGTAAAAAGTTCGTTCTAGTGTCGCCTAATTGGACGCAGATTTCAGGGTAAATTCTCTTTCTTTTTTAAATTTTTCTCTTTTGTTTGCTGTTACCAAGCGAAGAACCCCACCCCTGGAACCAGCCGCGGCGGAATAGCAAATGAGGATAAGCCCTGAAATGCTAGGCTATTAGCCATGTATGAAGACTTCCATGTAACCGATCACTGGACCCGCGAAGACCTGCACTGCCGGTGGACAGCGAACGTGGTCGCAATCGCCACCCGCCACGCGGATGCGGTCGACATCCGGTTCGAGGTAAATGGCCGCCCAGTGTGGATCGCTATGCCGGCGGAGGCCTGGGTGGTGCAGAAACAGCGCTCTGGCCACGTCATCACAGATCGGCTGGCCGCCCAGGTAGCTGGCCGCTACTTGAAGCAGGCCGCGGAGAGCGGTTACGACAACGGGCGCGAAATGTATACCATGAGCGTGGATGAAGTACTGGAGCAGGTCGCAGCCGTCATGGAGGAAGTTGGGCACTCCACCCTGCTGCCCGAATTGCCGGTGATGCCAGGCTCGTAATCCACAGGAAATCCGGGGTACGGGTCATTGCTTGAAAGACAACAGGCATTGGGTAAGATGCTCAAAAAACGTTGCTGCAACGGTTGTGCACGGGTAAACTCACTTACCTGACCAGTCACTAGGGAGGTGCCTCAAGTGGATTCAGTCAAGGCAACCACATTGACCGCAAAGCTGGTGGAGGGCGCCCACGTCCACAGGAACCTGTCGACCCCGCAACTGGTCGAGGCGGCAATTGCCCGGGGCGAGGCCAGTCTGGCCGATAATGGCGCCCTGGTGGCGCTGACCGGCGCGCGCACGGGGCGTTCCCCGCGAGATAAGTTCATCGTGCAGGATGCCATCGCCAGCGACACAGTGGATTGGGGCAAGGTGAACCAGCCCTTCGATCCGGCAAAATTCGAAGCGTTGCTGGCGAGAGTAGCAGCTCACATGCGGGAGCGCGACCTTTACGTTCTCGATTTGTATGCCGGTGCTGACAAGCACTATCAGCTTCCCGTGCAAATCATTGCCGAGTATGCCTGGCATGCTCTGTTTGTGAAGCAATTGTTCGTGCGCGTGCCGGCAGAAGAACTGGCCGGCCATAAGCCCGAATTTACTGTGATTGCCGCTCCCGAGTTCGAGGGAGTGCCGGAGCGCGACGGCACCCACTCGAGTACGTTCATCATTACCGACTTCACTCGCCGCATCATTCTCATCGGAGGCACGAAGTATGCCGGCGAGATGAAGAAATCGATCTTCGGGGTGATGAATTTTCTTTTGCCCGCTCGCGACGTCTTCCCTATGCACTGCTCGGCCAACCTGGGAAGCGGGGGGAGACCGCACTCTTCTTCGGCCTTTCCGGGACCGGCAAGACTACCCTTTCCGCCGACCCGTCGCGGCGGCTGATCGGAGACGATGAGCACGGCTGGAGCGAAAGCGGCATCTTCAACATTGAAGGTGGGTGCTACGCCAAATGCGTCGATCTGTCACCGGAGAAGGAACCACAGATCTACCATGCCATCCGCTTTGGCGCAGTGCTCGAGAATGTGGTGATCGATAGCAAGACCGGGGAACCGGATTACAGCGATATCCGATATACGGAAAATACCCGGGCCGCCTATCCGGTGGAGTACATCGCCGATGCCGTGATTCCCGGGGTTGGTGGTCACCCGAACCATGTACTCTTCCTCACTGCCGATGCGTTCGGGGTGTTGCCGCCCATCGCCAGGCTCAACCCGGCCCAAGCCATGTACCACTTTCTTTCGGGATATACCGCGAAGCTGGCGGGTACGGAAGCGGGGTTGGGCAGCGAACCGGTGCCGGAGTTCTCCACCTGTTTTGCCTCGCCGTTCATTCCCCTGGCTCCTGCAGTGTATGCAAAGATGCTGGGCGAACGGCTGCAGCAACACAATGCCCAGTGCTGGCTGGTGAATACCGGTTGGACCGGCGGCGCCTTTGGCACGGGTCAGCGTATGAGTCTCAAGCACACACGAGCCATGGTAACCGCGGCGCTATGGGGACGCCTGAACGACGTTGAGTTCGTCACCGAGCCGGCGTTTGGCTTAAGTATTCCTCTCACTTGCCCAGGTGTGCCTTCGGAGTTGTTGAATCCGCGTAACGCCTGGAAAGATACGCACGCCTACGATCTACAAGCCTTGATGCTGGCGGAGAAATTCGAAAAGAATTTCGCCAAGTTCGAGGCGCCCGCCGGGGTGCGTGAAGCCGGACCCCGGGTCAGGAAGTAAAGAGTAGATCCCCTGCTAGCGCGCCATCACCACCGGAACCCGCGGCGCAACCGTGCGCCCATCGTGGAAGATGGTCACAATCGATCGCGTGTTGGTGATGTCGTCGAGAGGATTGGCGGCCAGTACGATCAGATCCGCGCGCTTGCCCGGCCGCAGCGTTCCGCGCGTAGCCTCAATCCCCAGTAACGCAGCGTTACTGCTGGTAGCGCAGACAATGGCCTGCATCGGCGTGAGGCCCGCCTGTACCATGTCTTCCAGCTCCCGATGCTCAGAGAATCCTGGAATGCGGGTGGGCATAGCACCTGAGTCTGTTCCAAAACCGACAAGAACCCCAGCGTCATAGAGAGTCTTCAGGTTCCGCTGGTCCATGGCAAAGTCCGCTTTGTGCTGCGCGGTCTTCGGATCCTCGTTCACCTTCTTGCTGTACGCGTCGCTGGTCAGCATGGTCAGCAGCACCGGCGAGATCGCTTCTTTGAAAAAATTAATCTGCATGAATCCAGGGTGCTCGGCGTAGATGTAGAACGATTCATCAACCGTGAAGGTGGGAATGTACCAGACACGCCGGCGCTTCATCGCGGAAATAAGCTCCTGGTCGACCGGTTTGTCACGCACGCTGTGGGCCAGCACGTCGACTCCATCGTTGACCAGTGCCTTGGCGTCTGCCAGGTAGTAGACATGCGCCGCCACGCGCAGATGGTGCCTGTGCGCTTCCTCGATCACCGCACGGTAGATCTCAGGGGACATGGCGGGTTTCGTTCCTCCCATGCTGTCGACCCAGATCTTGACTATGTCCGCATGCCGCTTGGCCATCGCTTCCACCGCGGCGCGGGCTTCTTCCACTGTCGCCGGGCGGTAGATCTGATCAGGGGCCGCGGGTAAGGGCGGAGCGGCGTCCGGAACGCCTATACCGCGATCCGCCGTAAAGACCGTGGCGCCATCCAGCTTGCCTTGCCGTTGCTGCTGGCGGATCGAGTAGAGCAGATCGCGGTTCAACCCCAGCGATAACATCGTGGTGACACCGTAGGCCTCGTATTGCCGCAATTCTGCAATCACGTTTTCAGCGGTGTAAGCCGTAGCCGAGTTCCGGCCATCCTGGACCAAAGCCAGATGCCCGTGGGCGTTGATCAGCCCGGGCATCACCGTATCACCGTGCAAATCGAGTACCCGCGCACCCGAAGGAATCGCGCCGGCCCCCGGCTGAATGGACAGGATGTGATTGCCCTGGATCAGAACCGTTGCATCTTCGAGCGGTGTATGGCCGGTGCCATCGATCACCCGCACGTGGGTCAGCGCGGTGACTCCCAAGGATTGGGCTGGAGCGGCGGCGAGCGCTATCGGTGCCAACGCGAACAACATGGCTCCAAATATCGTGGCTAAGGACGCGTGCAGAAGCATGGTTGCGAATCGCTCCTCTTGAAAGAACCAACAGGCGGAAAGCCGCAGTCCGCTGTTTGACATCTTACGTCTGGAAATCAACGATTGTTCCAAGGGAGACGCATATCCCTAGGCGCCGGCTCGGTAGGATGAGATACTCTCCGCAAGGTGCACCGGAAATGTGGCTCGCGCTCGCGATCATTCTGATCCTGCTCTGGATAGGCGGCTTTCTGCTCTTCCACATCGCCGCATTTGCCCTGCATATCCTGCTCATCGTCGCCGCCGTGGCATTGGTCATTCACCTGCTGAGCGGCCGCAGAGTGGTTTAGCTACTCGCTGTAATGCAACAGGCTGAAGACGTCATACTCTTTGAACCGGTCCCGCCCGTTGAGAAAATCAAGCTCGATGGCGAAAGCTAGTCCGACAATCCTGGCTCCCAATTGGCGAACCAGTTTTACCGTTGCTTCCATCGTTCCTCCGGTAGCCAGCAGGTCATCCACGATCAGCACGTTCTGCCCGGGCTCGATGGCGTCGAGGTGGATTTCGAGCGCATCCGTGCCGTACTCCAGGTCATAGGTCACGCGCGCTGTTTCCCCGGGCAACTTGCCCGGCTTGCGCACCGGCACGAAGCCCGCATTCAAACGGTAGGCCAGGGCGGGCCCGAAAATAAATCCTCGCGCCTCGATGGCCAGAACCAAATCCACATCCTCCACCCCGATGTAGTGCGCTGCCAGCGCATCCACCAGGGTCGCGTAACCTTTCTTGTCCTTGAGCAAGGTGGTGATGTCGTAGAACAGAATTCCCGGCTTGGGGAAATCCGGGATGGTCCGGATAAGAGATTTCAGGGGCTCACAGTTAATCGGGGGATGAGGCATGCGTACTTACCAGGCTCCTTCAATTCGAAACGATTCGAGGCCCTCGGCCATGGCCTCGTCCATATCGCGCTCTTGAACGGCATCCACGCGGCTGCCGCGGGATCCGCGTTGCAGCACGGAGCGAAGCTCGGCCAGCTTTTCCTCAGTGCCCGCCACCATGATCTCCACCTCGCCCGCGTCAGTATTGCGAACCCATCCCTTCAATCCACGAGCTCCTGCTTCTTGATGGACGAGCCAGCGAAAGCCAACTCCTTGCACACGGCCTTTCACCACGTAATAACGGACCATAGATTTGAGCCTGTGATTGAGTGTGATGAGAAGAGCGCCTGCGGCGTCATGCTCGGGAAAGATACGCGCCCTCTGCAGTGTCGACACGAATCTTTTCCCCTTCGTTGATGAACGGGGGCACTTGCACCACCAGGCCGGTCTCGAGCTTGGCCGGTTTGGTAACCGACGACGCAGTTGCCGATTTCAGACCGGGTTCAGTTTCCACTACTGTCATCTCGACTGTCCCTGGCAGCTCAATGCCCACGGCCACGCCGTCGAAAAACGATACCTTGATCTGAAGATTCGGGATGAGGTACTCGATCGCATCACCCAGTGTCGCGCCCTTCAGGTTGGTCTGTTCGTAATTCTCGGTGTTCATGAAGTAGTAGTCGTCGCCGTCGGAGTAGAGAAAATCCATCGAAATTTCGTCGACAATGACCCGTTCAATCGGGTCCGGGGAGCGGAACCGGTGTTCGAACATGGCGCCGGTCCGCAGGTTGCGGAGTTTTGCCTGGATGAATGCGCGCAGGTTTCCGGGGGTTCGATGCTCGACGCTGAAGACCGAGTGCAGCTCGTTATTGTGCTTGATGATCATGCCCGGGCGCATCTGTGTGGCGGGAATCGCCATAAAAGAAAAACTCCTTCATCTCTCGCTGTAATGGGCGCGAAGCCCGGATTGCTTCAGTAGTCGATTGTAGCTCCTGCCTGGGAAGGAACAGCGGCGTTGCTACCTCTAGCCCTATTTGCCGAAGATTTTGGAAAAGAAATGGCCGATGCGATGGAAGAGGCCGCCTTGGTGGGTGGATGGGGTCGCAGGTGCAGACGCGACCTCGGGTTGCGCCGTAGAAGGACTAGCGGCGGATGTGGTTACCGGGGCAGTAGGCGGCGCCGGAGCAGGATTCTCTCCGTTGTAGGTGAGAGGGACCGTCACCTGGGCATGCGTTTCTCCAGCAGGAACCACCGGCGTGGCAGGGGTAGCGGGAGGCGCAGCCAGTCCCTCGCTTTCTGCAACTGGGAAAGCTGTATCCGAGGGCGTAGAGGAAGGGCCGCCGACCCGGCGTTCCGGCGGCGTGGGGTTGGTGGTCGCCGCCCCAGTGCTGGCTACCGAAGTGACAGGCATGGCCGGGCAACCGCAGGGCTCCGGCTCGTGATCCACCACCTCCCGCAGGCTCCCATGCTCGAAGGTGACGCGCTGATCGGGCAGCACCCGGTAGGCCCCGCCCTCTAGTTGGCTGGTCACCGTGACATACGGCGCCTTTGCACCGTGATTGTCCACACAGGTATCTCCCTGGAGATTTACCCGGATGCGCAAATCAGCTTCTCCCGGGCCGGAAATGAGGATTCGTAGGTCGGGCGTGAGCAGCACATCGGAATACGTGCCCACCGCGTAATTTGCCTCGATCGCTCCGCGGTCGAGCGCCATCATGAGCGCACTGCTGGCCGCGTCGACGATGGAGCTGTCCTTCGACAGGTGCACGCTGCTGGTGGAGCACAGCCGTAGTGAGCCGCCGCGCTCGAGCGTAATCTTCACTGCCTGGTCGCCTGCAGTAATCTCGCTGCCATTGCCCAGCAGCGTCTCGCCGTGCGAGATGTCCACTGCCCCGGAGACCTTCACCTCAGTGGCCGACGTTCGGCCGATAGGCTGTTGGGCTGCGAGCAGCGGGGCACCGGCGACAAGAAAGCCGGCCAGCAGGAACCGGCCTGGCGAGAATGGTTTTAGCTTTTCGACCAGCATTGTCAGAGAGAGAGGAAATTCCGGATTAGGCTTTTGCCGTCTACGGTGAGCACGCTCTCGGGGTGAAACTGGACACCCTCGATGGGAAAACGACGATGCCGCAAGCCCATGATGGTGCCATTGCTGTCGCCGTTTTGGACGCGCGCGGTGACTTCAAGCTCTTCCGGCAGACCTTCTTCGGCAACGATCAGAGAGTGATAGCGCGTGCACGTCATCGGGCTGGGAAGGCCGGCGAAGAGATTGCGGCCATCGTGCTCCACCGGGCTGGTTTTGCCGTGCATCAAATGCGGCGCGCGTACGACATTTGCGCCGAAGGCGGCTCCGATCGCCTGATGGCCCAGGCAAACCCCTAGTATGGGCACTTTGCCGGCAAAATGCTGGATGAGAGGAATGCTGATGC
This sequence comes from uncultured Acidobacteriaceae bacterium, assembly GCA_963711525.1. Lineage (GTDB taxonomy): Bacteria > Acidobacteriota > Terriglobia > Terriglobales > Acidobacteriaceae > PALSA-350. Next base: position 508,498 of record CAVQEO010000018.1, read on the forward strand.
CGGCTTTCTGCGGGGTGCAAGGTCCGGGAGAAAGGACGATGCGCTCCGGCTTTAGATCCTCAATCTGCTCCACGGTTAATTCGTCGTTCCGGCGGATGACCATCTCGGCCCCTAACTCACCCATGTACTGCACCAGGTTGTAGGTGAACGAGTCGTAGTTGTCGAGGACGAAGACCATGGGCGCCACTCCCTTTAGTGTAGCCCGGGTGCGATTTTGTTGCCGGTAGAGTGGAACCGCAGATCCCTCGGCTTCCCCGGATTTCCTGTCGGTATTGGTGGCGCTGGCGAACTTCGTGCGCCTTTCTTCAAAGAAAGGCGCATACGCGGCTCTGTCCAGTGTAGCGAGGCAGGAAATCCGGGTGCGCTCGGGATGACAAATCGGAAGGCTACGGCCTACCTGAAGTTCTGGTGATGCGGACGGAAAGATCGGTTAGGGAATCTGTCCATCCAGTTTAGCGACCTTGCGGTGGGCCGCCGCCCTCCGATTTGTCATCCCGAGCGAAGCCGAGGGACCTGCGGTTCCACTCTACCGGCAACAACTCTACGTGCGGCCCCGACCAGCCGTGGCCCGCGCTCTTTCTACCGCCCGGACCACGGCTTTCGCTTTGTTTACAGACTCCTCATACTCTTCTTCCGGTACCGAATCAGCTACGATGCCGCCGCCCGCTTGGATATAGCCTTGCTCTCCTTTAAGGAGCATGCTGCGGATGGCAATGCAGGAGTCGAAATTTCCTGAGAAGTCCGCATAGAAGACGCTGCCGCCGTAAATACCCCGCCGCGTCGGCTCGAGTTCTTCGATGATCTCCATCGCGCGTATCTTAGGCGCGCCACTCAGGGTGCCGGCCGGGAAGCAGGCGCAGAAGGCATCCACCGCGGAGAGGCCCTCTCTCAGTTTTCCCTCAAGCGCGCTGACCAGGTGCATCACGTGGGAGTAGCGCTCCACATGCATCAGACTCTTGACCCGGACGGTGCCGAACTCGCATACCCGGCCAATATCGTTGCGTCCCAGATCGACCAGCATAACGTGCTCGGCGCGCTCCTTTTCATTGGCCAGCAGCTCCTGCTCGATGCGGAGATCTTCTTCTTCGTTGGCAGCGCGCGGACGGGTGCCCGCAATGGGACGGTACTCAACGTGGCGCTGCTGCACCCGTACCAGCAATTCAGGCGACGAGCCCACCAGGCAGGTCGGCGACTTATCCCGCTTGCCCTGATTTTCCAGGCCGAAGCGCAGGAAATACAGGTAGGGCGAGGGATTGACGATGCGCAGAGCCCGATAGATGGAGAAGGGGTCGACTCCCGGCTTCAGTTCAAAGCGCTGCGAAAGGACGGCCTGGAAGATATCGCCGGCCGCAATGTACTCCTTGATCCTGGCAACGGAGGCCAGAAAATCCTTCTTGGGGGTGTGGCTGGTAACCGAGAGTTTGCCTTTGGGCGCAGCGCGCTGGTTTTTGGGGAGTGGTCTGGCCAAGCGCTTTTCCAAGCGGCTTAACCGCTGCTTCGCGTCAGCGTATGCGGCTGCAGGCTTCTGGCGGGAGAGGTCCGCGGTCACGATGAGCTGGATCTGCTTGCGCACATGGTCGAACGCCAGGACCTCATCGAAGAACATGAGGCAGGCATCCGGGATGCCCAAATCATCCTGCGCCAGTTCGGGCAATCGTTCGATCTGGCGCACCACGTCATAGGCAAAGAAGCCGACCGCGCCCGAGGTGAACGGCGGCAGCCCGGCGATATGCGCCGGCTTCTGCCCGGCCAGCAGGTCCTTCAGAAGCGCGAAGACGTCCCCTTGCAGGGATCGGGTCTTGCCCCGCTCGTTGATGGAAATCGAACTTCCGCGGGACAGGATGGTGCGGTAGGGACGGATGCCGATAAAGGTATAGCGACCCACTTTTTCGCCGCCTTCCACGGATTCAAGGAGAAAGGATCGGGGTTCATCGGAGGCGAGGCGCAAAAAGGCGGATACCGGGGTTTCGAGGTCCGCCGTGATCGTGCGGTAGACCGGAACCAGGCTATGCGTAGCCGCCAGCTGAAGGAATTCTGCACGCGAGGGTGAGATGGTCGTGTCTGCCGGCATTTCTGCTCATACTAAATGGCCATAGCCGCGTGAACTTCAAAAGTAGAGGATTTCTCCTGAGCAAATGCATCTCAAGTGAGGGCCCCTCAAGCATTTGAGGCCCGGTTAGGCGGTTTGCCCGAGGCTCTTCGGGACGCCTATACTCGATAGGTTTGGGGTAGTGCAAGAAACAGGTCCCGGCCAAGTGGGCGCAAACGCGCGGAGGGCTCGCCGGGAGCGAAATCTAAGGCAGTTTCGCAATTACTGTGGCCTGATAAAGATAGCGAGGTGTGGTTTTCCTTGGGAGAAAACCACCAAGAGGGCTGTAGCTTCGGTCTACACCAATTGCGAAACTGCCATCGCGCTCGATTTCGCCCCGTCGATGTGCCTGCGCCGTCCCGCCCGGGCGCGAACGGCTCAACCGCAGTGGGACATAGAGGACTGCCACGTTGCAGTCCATTGGAGACTGGTATGCAAACCGTATCGCTCGAGCAGGAGATTAATCCCTGGGAAGCCCAGGCTGCCCGATTTGATTTTGCCGCACGAAGACTCAATCTGGATGAAGGCCTGTGGAAGGTTCTACGCTTCCCTGCACGCGAAGTGATCGTGCACATCCCGGTGATGATGGACAACGGAACTATTGACGTATTCACCGGCTTCCGAGTGCAACACTCGATTGCCCGTGGGCCGGGCAAAGGCGGAATCCGTTATGCCCCCGACGTCACACTGGATGAGGTTCGCGCACTGGCCAGTTGGATGACGTGGAAGTGTGCCGTGGTCAACATCCCGTTCGGAGGCGCCAAGGGGGGCGTGATCTGCGACCCCAAGAAGATGTCTATCGGCGAGCTGGAGCGCATGACACGCCGCTACACCTCGGAGCTGATCGAGTTTATCGGCCCGGAAAAGGACGTACCCGCCCCGGACATCAATACCAACGAGCAGACCATGGCCTGGATCATGGACACCTACTCCATGCATATGCGGCAGACGGTGACTGCGGTGGTTACGGGAAAACCGCTCAACATCGGCGGCTCGCGGGGACGGCGCGAAGCTACCGGCCGCGGCATCGCCGTGGTGTGTGACGAAGCCCTGCGTTATTTGAATATGCAGCGCGAAGGATGCAGGGTGGTCATTCAAGGCTTCGGCAACGTGGGCTCGAATGCCGCCAAGCTGATGATGGAAAAGGGGTACAAGATCATCGGCATCGCTGAATATGACGGCGGCCTCTACAACAGCAACGGAATCGACATCCACCTGCTGCTCGAGTATCGCCAGCGCAACGGAACGGTCCTGGGCTTCAAGGGTGCTGAAGCGGTGGATTCCTCAGGCCTGCTGACCTCCGATTGTGAGATCCTCATCCCCGCCGCCACGGAAAACGTGATCACCAGCCGCAATGCGGACCGCATCAAGGCACGCATCGTTTGCGAAGGCGCAAACGGCCCCACCACTGCCGTTGCCGACGAGATCCTGGCCGACAAGAATATCTTCATCATTCCTGACATTCTGGCCAATGCCGGCGGGGTTACAGCTTCTTACTTCGAGTGGGTGCAGGACCGCCAGGGCTATTTCTGGAAGGAAGCGGTAGTGAACGAGCAGTTGGAAAGCATCCTGGCGGAGAGCTTCGGCGATGTTGTTCGCTACGCGGAAGCCCACGCGGTGAACAATCGCATCGCCGCCTATATGCTGGCCATCGACCGGGTTGCCTTCACCATTAAACAACGCGGCATTTACGCCTGAGTTCATAGCCTGGTGGGGCTCCAGGACTGCGGGGGCCCCGCTGGCAGTACGAAAGTAATACGCCCTTACTGGTGCATAATGATGTGAAGGGCGAACGCGGGCCTTTCCCTCAACCAGCCGAGTCTATCGTGAACCTGCCAAACTCCATCACGATGAGCCGCATCTGTTGCATTCCCCTGCTCATCTGGATGCTCTCGAGCTACTACCCTTTTCGTAGCGTGCACGGAGAGCAGGAGATTGCCGCCTCCCTGCTATTCATCCTGGCCTCCATCACCGATGGGGTCGACGGATACCTGGCGCGCAAGCGCGGCCAGATAACAACCATGGGCATGCTGCTCGACCCCTTGGCTGACAAGCTGATGATCACGGCCGCATACATTTGCCTGGTTCAGTTCAATCCCCACCTCATGAAGGCCTGGATCGCGGTGCTGGTGATTGGCCGTGAGTTTCTGGTCAGTGGCCTGCGCTCCATTGCCAGTTCGGAAGGCTTCACCATTGAAGCCAGCGACCTGGCCAAGCTGAAGACGGTCATCCAGATCGTTTCAGTGGTTGCGGTAATCCTGGCCCACGGTTGGTACGAATGGCACTTCGGCTGGTTCATTTTGCCGGTGGAGTGGATCGCGGCTGCCGCTATCTACTTCATGGTGCTGGTATCGATCATTTCCGCAGTGGATTATTTCGTCGCCTTTTGGCGCAAGATCGACCACGCCTCTGCCGACCGGCGTTCCCGGGCCAGCTTCGTGCTCAGCCGCCGAAAAAATATGCCGGCTGCAAACAAGGCCGGTTAAGCCCCCCTCTCAATTTGGCAAACCAAGGACAGCGCCAAAACAAAACCCCGGCGGATAGCCGGGGTTGTTGCCTGATCAATTTGTAGTCGTCTTATGCAGGTACCGCATGTACATGCACCGGACGAGTCAGCCGCTGCACGAAGTGATAGGGTGGCCAGGGGCCGGAGAGTTGCATGTGGCAATCCTTCAATTGCTGGCTGGCGCTTGAATATTTGTTCTGATAGCGCTCTATACCCTTGTGATCGATCAGGTGAGCGATGTCGAGCAGCATCTTGCCGGAATCCATCCTGCGGCAACTGATCTCTTCATCGAGCGGGCTGAACATGCGGTGCATCTGCACCGAAACTGCCCGCGCCTTGGTCTGCCGTTCGCGTTGCCGAGTGGCGCTCTCCCGCAGGCTCGATAGGTACTCTTTACCTACCCTGTCCATGGGAACTGGAGTGCCCTGTTCGCGGCAGCAATCATCCAAAAGCACCTTGAGGTGCATCTCGGCCTTGCCACGCAAACGGTCGACATTGGCTAAAAACTGCCGTTGATTGGAGCGAATCGATTTCCTCAGGGCCTCGTCGTCTGCAAACACAGTGCCAAAGCGAAAAGGAAGAACGGTGGATAGCTTGAAACAGTCGCTGATCACACGTGCGTGTTCGACGGCTGCCTTTTGGTCTAAATTTTCTAAAGGGTGATGTTCACTGACGATGACTGCTAAGTCGCTGGCTGGATAGAGGAAGATCTGATTTCCTGAGATTCCCGTCACCGATTCCATTGGTATGGGTTTTCGATGGCGGCTGAGTTCAGGAAACGCCTGCTTTTCACTAATACAATAGGCATACCATGCCATAGAGAGTCACTCCACACACGCTGACGAATAAAAGTCGCCAGCTTTTCTTTGCTATCGTGAGGCCTGGAACGACTTCGTAGGGGAGATCTGGCACGTCCAGGGAAGAGGACTGCACCGAACTATCGCGTATCCTAGTCCCGCATTAGAACAACTGGCAACAGGAAGGTGTAAGGCTTACACGAGAAATTAACCTTGCCGCTAACTCGCATTGATGCAGCTGAAATTATTTTTCACCGTACGAAAAATAGGACAGCAGCGTTCGCCCGAGCCCGATTGCACTAGCTGCGGATCACCTGGAAAGTAAGTAGTCCGACGGAAACCAGAAGAAGCACGACCAACAGGATCGCCATGGCGAACAACCAACTGCGCAGCGATCGAATCTCGGAAGACAGCCTCTGCGTCTCCTCCAGACCGTTCTCGTAAAGCACGCGCAGACGGGCAATCTGCTGCTCGATTCGTTCCAGTTGGAGCGCCTGGTTCCTGGCCTGCACCTCTAAATCGCGGCTGCCGTTCTGCATCTCGGCAATTCCCTTGGTAAGTTCGGTAATATCCGGCCCACCTTTGAGCAGGCCTCGATCGAGCAAGGGCACGATCCGGGCCAGATAGGGCAGCAGAACACGCAGTTGAAGTAGGAGTTCCCACATAGAGCGGTGCGAGCCTTTCTCTGCTTTTTCGAGCGCGAGCGAGGGGATTGCTTCGGCGACGGGATTGTCAGGAGTGCGATTCTTCGTCATGGGGCTTCATGGTACGCATAGTTGCCCGAAACTTGCCTGGAGAGCCGGATATTCCATTTTTGGGAACCAACCGAGTAATTTCTATGAAAAAAAGTGTTGACCCTCCCTTTCGATCGCGTTAACTTCTACAAGGCTTGATGTGAACGCGCCTTTCGGGCTTGAATCATACTATCTGGCACCTTCCTGCGGTTTCTACTTCAGTGAAGTGCATCGAGCACCCGAAAACAGAACTATTTAGTACAGAGGTCACAGCAGCGCGACATGCTGGTAGTTGAAAGGCATGCGCAACCTGAGACAGGGGCCACGCCTTTGAAGAGCGCCTCTGCATAAAGGTTCCGCGCGAGGGAAATTCCGCCGGAAGCGCCGGTTTCAGGGCGCAGGGAATCATTTTCCAGTAACTCCGGTTGGTTAACAATGAACCCAGACGAAAAAATTGTTCCCGCAAGAGAGCATTCGCGTCTAACAAATAGAAAATCGACCGACGCCGCGCGAGGCAAATTCTTTGCCGTCTGCAAATGCGCATATGGACGGTCAAAAGATGAAGGAGAATTGAGATGCGCTCTGATCTTATCTTTGGGGCACTTGCCCACGTTACGAATCGCTATACACTGTGTCAGCTGGCATCAAAGGCCACGCGTAAGCTGCACAAGCCCACTACCCGTATTCAAGACACCACTAATGAGGTTCTAGTCCGCTTCCACCATGAAAGCCCGGCGGCAACGACCGCCGTTACACCGGAAGCAACCCAAGTCCAGCAGCGCCGCGCAGCGTAAGCGCGGCCCTGTTCTGGGCCTCCGCAAACCCTTTCCCCAGCTATTCGAACCTGCTTAACGCCAGCTAGATTCCTGCCCGGTAAACCCCTCCACAACTTCCTCCCGTAGGTGAAAATGACCATTTCCGAGTTGAAAGAAAAGAATATAACGGAGCTCAGCCGCATCGCGCGCACGCTCGAAATCCCGGGCGCCAGCGGCCTCCGTAAACAGGATCTTATCTTTAAGATTCTTCAGGCCCAGAGTGAAAAAGAAGGCCACATCTTTGCCGAAGGGGTGCTGGAAATACTTCCCGACGGGTACGGCTTTCTTCGTTCCCCTGATTACAATTACCTTCCCGGCCCCGACGATATCTACGTCTCCCCCTCGCAGATCCGGAAATTCGACCTGAAAACCGGTGACACCATCAGTGGCAATGTGCGCCCTCCCCACGAAGGCGAGAAATATTTTGCTCTGGTGAAAATCGAGGCTATCAACTTTGAGTCTCCCGAAGAGACCCGGAACAAGATACTTTTCGACAATCTGACCCCTCTTTATCCCCAGGAACGGATCAAGATGGAGACAGTTCACGAAAATACCAGCGGGCGGGTCACCGATCTGTTGACCCCGGTGGGCAAAGGCCAGCGCGGGCTCATCGTCGCTCCCCCGCGGACCGGCAAAACGATGCTGTTGCAGTCGATTGCCAACTCTGTAACCACCAATCACCCTGAGGTCGCCCTGATCGTTCTACTGATCGACGAGCGCCCTGAGGAAGTGACTGATATGCAGCGGTCGGTCAAGGGTGAAGTCATCAGCTCTACCTTTGACGAACCGGCAGCGCGCCATGTGCAGGTTGCCGAGATGGTCATCGAAAAGGCCAAGCGGCTGGTCGAACATAAGCGCGATGTGGTCATTCTTCTGGATTCCATTACCCGCCTGGCCCGTGCCTACAACACCATTGTTCCGCCCTCCGGCAAGGTGCTTTCAGGCGGTGTCGATTCCAATGCCCTGCAGCGCCCGAAGCGTTTCTTTGGGGCCGCGCGCAACATTGAAGAAGGCGGTTCGCTCACCATCATCGCCACTGCCCTGGTGGACACCGGCTCGCGCATGGATGAAGTGATCTTTGAAGAGTTCAAAGGCACCGGCAATATGGAAGTGATCCTCGACCGTAAGCTGGTCGACAAGAGAGTCTTTCCTGCCATCGATATCCAGCGTTCCGGCACGCGTAAGGAAGAGTTGCTCATCCCCAAGGAAGATCTGCAGCGTATTTGGGTCCTGCGTAAGGTCCTCAACCCGCTTTCGCCGGTCGAAGCTATGGAGTTGCTGGTCGACCGCCTGGGAAAAACCCGCAATAACGCCGAGTTTCTGCTCAAGATGAACTCCCTGTAGCCTCCCCTTCCCTAGATAGAACAGCGGTTCCCCCTGCCCGTATGCTGCCCAGAGTTGTAATCTGTTAGACACACAGGGGGAAGTCGCATGGGAACAGAGTCCCAGCACCGCCGCAATGCGGTCGCCGCGCTCGGTGGCGGCATGTTCCTGCTGGCGCTCGCACTGGCCGCGCTGAACGCGTTTAACCCCCTACCCCCCTTTCTGCGCCCCCACGGAACGGGCCAGATCCTGCTGTTCACCGCGCTTTCCGTGATCGCGTTCTTGCTGCTGCTCACGTTGCTCATCCTGCTGTTCCGTAACATTGTGAAGCTACTGGCTGACCAGCGCAGCCGGGTGCTGGGCTCGAGAATTCGCAGCCGCATGCTGGTAGGCGCTCTGCTGCTCTCGTTCGCGCCCGCAGTGTTCATGTTCCTGTTCAGCTTCGGGCTGCTCAATCGAGCCATGGAGCGCTGGTTTTCGCAACCCGCTTCGCAAATGCGTCAGGATTCGACCCTGGTGGCCCTGGAACTCTCTCAGTACGCCGCCGCAAACGCCAGGGCTGAGGCGGAATCGCTGGCCAGCTCCCCCAGCCTGACTCACTCCCTGCAAACTGGAAATTCTGAAGCCTTGCTGCGGGAAATCGGCACTCACCGCATCACCCTTGAGGGCGGCTTTGCCGTCGTCTTCCGCGACGGCGCTGCTGTCGGCCAATATCAGTTGCCCCAGGATGATGGCAAGGCGATCGTTCGCTCCTGGATGGATGAGGCGGAAAGCGATGTCGCCCATGGCCACGAGCCATTAGCCACTACCATTTTGCATGCCGCACAACGCAGCGACGTGCCCATGCTGGTGAGCGGAAAAAATGAATATGTGCTGGGGGCGGCAAGCACCGTGGACGGGTGCATCGTGGTCGCCGGTTTACCCCTCCCTACAGGGCTCAGCGCGACCGTGCAGGATATTCGCTCCGGCGCCCGGGATTACCAGGTCCTCTATCGCGCGCGCAGACGGATCCGCACCACCTACCTGCTCCTGCTGTTCCTTTTGACCACGTTGGTCTTTTTCGCGAGTAGCTGGCTGGCGCTGTTTCTCTCCAAGCAAGTGACCAGGCCGGTGGAGGCGCTGGCGGATGCCATGGATGCCGTGGCCGCCGGCCACTATGCTCACCGGGTCAACGTGGCGGCCACGGAGGAACTGGGAGAACTGGTGCGATCGTTCAATCGCATGGCGGAGGACCTGGAAGAGAGCCGCGCCCTGGCGGAAACCTCCACCACCCAGCTGTCGGCTGCCAATCGCGCGCTCGAAGAGCGCCGGAGCGAACTGGAAACGGTGCTGGAGACGATTCCCAGCGCGGTGGTCACGCTCGATCCCCAGATGTGCGTTCTGCAGGCAAACCGCGCCTCGCGCAACCTGCTCAGCCCGCGCAAGCACCGCGACCTGGCAGGCATGGCGCTGGAATCAATCTTGCCGCGCGAGATCGCCGATGAGTTGATCGTGCTCTTACGGCGCAGCAAGCGTATGGGGCTGGCGGCGACGGAAATCGAGTTGCCCGGCCCGCGCGGACCTCTGAACGTAACCGCCACTATCGCCCGGCTGGAGCTGGGCAAGGATCGTGAGGGGTGCATCCTGGTGCTGGAGGATGTCACTGATTTCCTGCACGCCCAGCGTCAGATGGCGTGGAAGGAAGTAGCCCAACGGGTGGCCCACGAAATTAAAAATCCGCTTACGCCGATTGCGCTTTCAGCGGAGCGCATCCGCAAGCATGTCGACCGTCCCTTGCCGGACTCAGACTCCGTGATTCGCAAGTGCAGCGAAGTGATTCTGGGATCCGTGCAAACCATGCGCAGGCTGGTCGATCAGTTTGCCTCGTTGGCGCAATTCCCTACGTCGCGGCCCAAGGTCTGCGACCTCAATTCGATTGTAGAAAGCGCCTTGGCGCTGTTTGCCGGAAGGCTGCATCACATTCGTATTGTGCAGCGGCTGGGCGGCGGCATCCCCCCGGTGCTAGCGGATCCGGAGGCTTTGAAGCGGGCCCTGGCCAATCTCATCGACAACGCGGCCGAAGCGATGCAAAGCAGCCTGCTGCGTGAACTGACCATAGAGACCGGGCTGATCGAGGGGCACACCACAGCGGAAATCGTGGTCTCCGATACCGGTCATGGTCTGAACGACGAAATGCGCGAGCGTCTTTTTCTTCCCTACTTCTCGACCAAACAACGGGGCACCGGGCTGGGGTTGGCGATCGCCTCGAAGATCATCCAGGAACATAGTGGAGCCATTCGCGCGGAACAAAACAGCCCCACCGGAGCGCGATTCATCATCGAACTGCCGCTGGCCGATGCCAAGAGCGCGCACGAAGCAGCTCTGGTAGGAGTTAACGGCAGGACGCCGGCATGAACCACATCCTGATCGTCGATGACGAAGCGGAGATCCGCGAATCCCTGGGGGAGATCCTCAAAGAAGATGGATACGCCGTCACCAGCACGGCCAGCGCTTCGGAGGCCATGGTGCTGCTGCGAGACGCGTCCTATGACGTGTTGCTGCTCGACATCTGGCTGCCCGACCGGGACGGCCTGGAAGTGCTGACCGAGATCCGTTCGCTCGAGATCGAGAGCCTGCCCGAAGTGATCATCATCTCCGGTCACGGGACCATTGAAACCGCGGTTCGGGCAACCAAGCTGGGTGCATTCGACTTTCTGGAGAAGCCGCTCTCCATCGATCGCACTCTGATTCTGCTCAAGAATGCGGTGGAGGCACGGCGGCTGCGCAGCGAGAACCAGGAGTTCAAGCGCCAGCTGCTGATGCGTGTGCCCATTACCGGAGAGAGCGTCTCCATCAAGGCGCTGCGCCAGCAGATCAAGCTGATGGCGCCCACCAATGGGCGGGTGCTCATCTATGGCGAATCCGGCTCCGGCAAGGAATTGATTGCTCGCGCCATCCACAGCGAGAGCCTGCGCAGCGACCGGGTTTTTGTCGAGTTGAACTGTGCCGCCATTCCTGAGGATTACATCGAGAGTGAGATCTTCGGCTATCGCCATAGCGCGATCCCCAATGGCCCGGTCGAGAAGCGCGGCACCTTTGAACGGGCCGATAACGGCACCCTCTTCCTCGATGAAGTGGGCGACATGAGCCTCAAGATGCAGGCCAAGGTTTTGCGCGCGCTGGATGAGCAGCGCTTCACCCCGGTGGGCGCCACGCAGGCTATCCAGGTCGATGTGCGGGTGATTGCCGCCACCAACAAGGACCTCGAGGAGGAGATCGCAAAGGGAAACTTCCGCGAAGATTTTTTCTACCGCTTGAACGTCATTCCTTTTTACGTGCCGCCGTTGCGCGACAGGAAAGAGGATATCCCGCTGCTGGTGCGCGAGTTTCTGCTGGAGTTTGGGCGCCAGTATGGCCGTCCGCGGATTGAGATGAGTGATGAGGCGGTTGCGGTGCTGAAGCAATACCATTGGCCGGGCAATGTGCGCGAGCTAAGAAACGTGATCGAGCGGGTGATGATCCTGAACCCACTTACAGTACGCATCGAACGCAAGCACCTGCCCATGCTGGTCTTCCGCGGGAACAGCCGCAAGGGGGAAGAGTTCAGCACCCTGCACCAGGCCCGGGAAGCCTACGAACGAGATTACATCCTGAAAAAGATCGATGAATGCCACGGGAATGTGAGCCGCGCCGCCGAAGCCTTGGGACTTGAACGCAGTCACCTTTACCGGAAGATGAAGAGCCTGGGTATCAGCGTCCGGGAGTAGGAGAAAGAGGAACCGCAGGTCCCTCCACTACGCTGCGCTTCGGTCGGGATGACAATTCTGTGGGAACATGACGGCCATTCATCTGGCCGCTTTTGATGCCGTTCCCTTGCTACAGAATTGTCATCCCGACCGGAGCGTACCCGGATTTCCTGCCACGCTGCGCTGGACATTGCCGCGTGTGCAGCTTTCCGTAAAGAAAGCCGCATGAATCTCGCCAACGCCACCAACTTCGACAGGAAATCCGGGGTAGCGTAGTGGAGGGACCTGCGGTTTCCTTCTGATTCTCACCCGTCATTGGTGGTCAAGTCAGAGTTGACTCTTCGTCCTTTTTTGGCCTGTTTTGACGGGCTTCTTCGTGACGTCTGAGTCAGGCTTGGCTTGAGCGAGGTCTTCTAGTTGTTTCCGCCAGTCGAGAGAGTCCACAAAGTACCTTGACTCCCGCCAGTTCTCTTCGACGATTACGTGCAGCTCAAGATAGAGCCTCGTGCCCAGCAGCGACTCTATCTCTTTGCGCGCGGCCGCGCCTATGCTCTTGAGCTTGGCGCCGCCTTTGCCGATCAGGATCGCCTTCTGCCCCGCGCGCTCGCAATAGATCACCGCCGAGATGCGTGTCAGGGGCAATTTCGGTCCGGTGACTGGCTCAGGCTCTTCAAAGCGCTCCACCACCACCGCAGAGGCGTAGGGAACTTCCTCGCCAGTCTCCAGCAGTATCCGCTCGCGGATAAGCTCAGCGACCAGGAAGCGCTCGGGCTGATCGGTGAACTGATCCTTGGGAAAATATCGCTGCCCCTGAGGCAGATACTCGACCAGTTTCGTCAACAGCACATCCAGGCCATCTTTCTTGCGGGCGGAGATTGGGATCACTTCCGCAAATGGATGCAAGGCACGCATTCGCTCGATGAGCGGCAGGAGCTTGGAGCGCAACACCAGATCAATCTTGTTGATCACCAGGAAGACCGGACAGTCGAGCTTTTGGATAAGCTGCATCACGAACGCGTCTTCACTGCTTTCGCGTTCCGCCCGGCGCGACTGGTTCTTGCCCGCTTCGGGCGCTTCGGTGTAACGGGCCGCGTCAAGCAACAGGATGACGATGTCCCGGCTCTCCAGGGCCTCGTACACTTCCTGCATCATGCGCCGGTCCAGCTGAGAGCCGGGCCGGTGGACCCCAGGGGTGTCGACAAACACAATCTGCGCTGCACTCTTGCCCTTGCGCGCGGGCACTTCCACGATTCCTTGAATTCGGTTCCGTGTAGTCTGCGGCTTGTTGCTGACAATCGCTATCTTCTCGCCGATGAGCGCATTGAGCAGCGTCGACTTGCCTGCGTTGGGACGGCCGAGGATAGAAACGAAACCAGAGCGCACACCCTAGTGTAGTCCCCGGCTTTAACGATCGTTGTTCTCGATGGCCGATACACGAACCCGTTCCACCCGGCGGTCCGTCGACGCAACCACTTCGAAGCGCAGTGAGTCAGCAACGATCACCTCGCCCGGCAACGGGATCCGTCCTGCAATTTCGCTTACCAGGCCTGCGACCGTCGCGGCCTGATATTCCTGCGCGACCTGGTAGCCGCCGCTGAGCAGATCTTCAAGCCGGGCTACCTCGAGGTCCCCGGGAACCAGCCAGGTTCCACCAGCCTCGTGCACCGGCACATCCTGCTCGCTGTCATATTCGTGCTCGTCGCTGATGCGGCCGACGATCTCCTCCAGCAGGTCCTCGATAGTCACCAGTCCTGCCACGCCGCCATACTCGTCGATCACAATGCGCATGTGCTGTTTCTCGCGCTGCATCTCGCGCAAAAGTTCATTCACCCGCTTGGTTTCCGGGACCAGGGTCGCAGGGCGCTGGATACTGGCCACCGTCTGTGTGCTGGCGGCGGCATCGGCAATATGGAGCAGATCGTGGGCGAAGGCGATCCCGGTAACGTGATCGAGCGAGCCGCGAAAGACCGGAACACGCGAATACGGGTGCTTTTTCAGCCCGGAGATGAAGTCTTCCAGCGTCATATCGGCGGGAACCGCAAACACATGCGGGCGCGGAGTCATGACTTCCCGCACCACCTTATCGCCAAATTCAACCGCGGAGCGGACCAGGTCGCGATCGCCCTCCTCAATGATTCCCTCTTCCTCTCCCGCTTCGATCAGGGCCTCCACCGCCGCCTCGCTTGGATCCTCCTCCGGGTTGCCGGGCCGAGGTTCCGCCAGGGCCGCGACCGAAAGCAGAAATGCCAGCAACAGGGTGACCGGCAGGACGAGGTATAAGAGGACACGGATGAAGGGCGTCAGACGGACTACCCAAAGTCCGGCAGTGCGGGTAAAAAAAACGAAGGGCAGGAATTGATTGAAGAGCACGATGACCAGGACAGCGCCGAGCACGGCCTGCGCCACCTCGGCCGCGCTGGGACGAACGCCCCCGTTCCCCGCAAAGAGCAGCACACCGAAGTAAAGAGCAAGCGAGGCCAAGGTGAACTGGCTAAGCACGGCAGCAGAGAGCGCGGCCCGCTCGCGGCTGAGACCTAGCTTCGGCTCAACCTTCAGCTCCCAGACGTCGATGTTCTCTTGAAACTCTCCAGAGAGAAACTTGCCCGTCTCGGCGTACAACCGCGCGATATAAGAGGAGATGGTCAGGATGAAGAGCAGGAGGGCGATCGCTATTCCGGAAACGAAGCTCATGGCTTGCCGCCCGTCTTGACACGCCGCCGGGTGGCCTGGATGCGACCGTCTAAAGTCCGCTCAATCAGGCCGGTCGGCAAGGCGAATTGCTTGCGCAGGAGGCTTTCGCGGCGCCGCATCTGCCCCCGATCGCCCTCGTGATCAAAACCAGCCAGATGCAATAGACCGTGCAGGATCAATATCTTAACTTCCATCTGTAGGCTGTGGCCATGTTCCGCCGCCTGGACGGCAGCGGTCTCCAGAGAGATGGCCAAGTCGCCACCTTGACCGCAGCTCGCGACCTCGGGCAATGCCGGGAACGAGAGCACATCGGTAGGCTTGTCCACGCCCCGAAACTGAAGGTTCATCGCGCGTAGTTGTTCATCTCCGGTCAGAAGGACGGAGAAATCACCGGCCAGACCAAGTGCTTCTTTAGCCCTGACCAAAAACCGGTTGAGGTCACGCTTACCGAGAGCAGAGGCTGCCGGCAACTTCTTTGCTCGGGCAGCTTCGATAACGATCATCTTGCCATGAGACTACGTAGAGCCAGCTATTTCCGAAAGGGTGGAAGCCTACTGCGGTTTGGGCGCCGACTTGGCTGGAACGCCTTCTCGCAGATTAAGCGGCAGTTCCCTCTGCGCCCGGCCAAAGCTATCGTACGCCCGGATTACCCGTTGCACGAGGTGATGACGAACCACATCGCCATCTTCAAAATGGCAGAAACGGATGCCATCCACACCGCGCAGAATCTCAATGGCCTCCACCAGCCCGCTCTTCTTGGGATTGGGCAAGTCTATTTGAGTTACGTCGCCGGTGATGACGGCTTTGGAATTGCTGCCCAGCCGGGTAAGGAACATTTTCATCTGTTCGCTGGTCGTGTTCTGCGCCTCGTCCATGATGATGAAAGCATCGTTGAGGGTTCGCCCGCGCATGAACGCCAGCGGGGCCACCTCGATCACGTTGCGCTCCAACATCTTGTCCACGCGGTCCTGCTCGAGCAGATCATAGAGTGCGTCGTAGAGCGGACGGAGATAGGGATCAACTTTCTCCTGTAGCGTTCCCGGCAGAAAGCCCAGGCGTTCGCCCGCTTCGACCGCAGGCCTCACCAGGATGATGCGGCTCACCTTCTTGGCCAGCAGCGCGGAAGCTGCCATGGCGACCGCCAGGTAGGTCTTGCCGGTGCCCGCCGGGCCAACGCCAAAGACCATGTCGCATTCCTCGATGGCTTCGAAGTAGCGCCTCTGGTTGATGGAACGGGGCTGTACCATGCGCTTGATGCCGGCAGAGCGTTGCTTGCCGCTCTCTACCAATCCGCGCAGGGTCACTGCCGGGTCGGCAGTCACTAACTTGAGCATGCCGTGTAACTCGCCGTTGCACAGCAGGGTACCGTTGCGCCGCAAATGCTCATAGTCGGCAAAAACCCGTTCAAAGCGGGCAATTGCCTCCGGAGAGCCCTCCACATGCAGAGCATCGGAACGCAAATCGATGCGGACATGCAGGTTTTGCTCGAGTAGTCTCAGATTCTCATCGCGAGTCCCAAAAAGGGGCTCCAGGTTGGGCGTGATTTCCAGCGCTTTTTTCATCAAGCGGAGAAATAACCTCCTATCAGTTCCCGAAGGACTGACATGATTGGGGGGGTGGTTGCAGAAAACAATCCGTGGAAAGGCAGAGGCACAGGAAACTGCATATGCGTCGGATGCTTAGCCGGGTTGGCGATCGTCACCAGATATTTCCCGTGGATGGGCACAGAGTAGCGTTTGCCGGTCATGGCGTCAACGCCTAATCCGTGAATTCTTTCCTATTCGATGCACCTGGATGGCTCCGGGACGCCTTTCTACCTCTTGAAGAATTGACCCGCAGCGTCAAAGCCCGTAAACTTAAGGTTTGCAGGCGCCTTGACGCTTCTTTGCTGCCTGCTTCCAGTTTCAAGAAAGTTAAGGGTTTACCATGGCAAATCATGTGTCGGCGCTGAAGCGCGCCCGTCAGACAGTCAAGCGCACCGCAGTAAATCGCGCCAATAAGAGTCACGTTCGCAGGTCACTTCGGGCACTCCGCGAGGCCATTACCAAGGGCGATTCCCCAGCGGCTGCCGAACAGTATGGCAAGACCGTTTCTGCACTCGATAAGAGCGTGCAAAAGGGTGTGCTGCACAAGAATACCGCCTCCCGTTACAAAGCCCGCCTGCATGCGCGGGTGAAGGCGCTGACCCACAAGGCTGCTTAAGACGAGTCACTTCTTCTGCGGCGGGGGAGAATCAGTTTTACTTTCTGCCGCGGGAGAAGGCACCTTGTAGATCTCGATCGCGCCCTCACGCAGGACCGCCAGGCTTTCCCCATCGTCCGAGAGCGCGAAGTTCTGGCCCGCGGTCAGGATGGGCGACGCATTGGTCGCCATCAACAGAGCACCCGTTGCCGAATCGTAGACCTGCACCACCTGCTCGCGCACATCCTCGTCGTTGATAGAGTCGATCAGGTCGATGGTGTGGGAGAGATGCAGCAGGCTCAGGGCAAAACGATTCCCGGTTCGCGAATAAGCGAAGGTGGGCCACACCAGATGACCGTCCCGACGGCCATTCCAAAGCTTTTTTCCATCCGTGGTCCAGGCGTCAAGAAATGTATCCGGCGACTTGGGGCCACAACTCTCAATGATCAATGCCTTCTGGTTCAGGAAATTCTCGTGGGGGGTGCAGGTGGACGCCACCTTGCCTAAGATAGACGACTCGCCTGCGAAGGGAACGAATCGGACGACAAACTGATCTTCTTCCTTATCTCTGGCCACGCCCACGTAGCCATTAGAGGAGACGGGCAGGTGGATCGGCGACTCCGTACGCAGCGCGCCAAGTACCTCTCTTGAAGCTATATTCACCAGCGTAATCTGGGTGTCCTCAGGGGGAGGGGCGTCCCCGTATTCCTGTGCCTGCGCCGCCAGCTTGCTGTGCTCCTCAGCACTATGCCGTTCATATTGGTGCTCGATCACCAGGATGCGGCCGTCCGGCGACACCTCCGTCGAGAGTATTTGCGAAGGGACGTCGATATAGGAATGAAGCTTCAACGATGCGTCGGTGAGCGAATAGGAATTCTTCTGGCGCACCAGAAACTTGCCGCCGCCGAGTGGCCACAAATATCTCAACCGGTCGTGCATCCGCCATTCCGCGGAGGCCAGGACGGTCCCGCCGGGAAGGCTCAGGACCACGGCATGGATTATCTGGTCGTCGTCGAGCCGGTCTGGATTTTTCTCGCGCCGCATGAGCCGCGGCTGATGGAAGGTGAACAACAGGTGATGAGAATCGATAAAGTCCAGGGAGCTGAACGCTCTTCCCGACAGCATGTAGAGCGGGCCGGGTGGGCGATACCCCAAGGGTCCAACCAGGAGGCGTTCCTCGGGGCCGGCGCCGGGCGGTTCTTTGGGATGGGATGAGCCCGCGGCCGTCCAAGGCGCGACCCAGGGCGCGCAACCCAGCCACAACACCAGCACGATCGTGGCGGGCGGAAAACGATGCTTCGACATCATCCTGTGTTCCTGGAGGCTGATCCGTGCGGCAAAGATCGTGGGGGCAGCCGTGAGGCGACGATTGTTGCACGCTTGCTTTGAGTGTAGAAGAAATCTGGCCGGCTGTTCTGATCCGCACAAATGAGCTTTGCGTTAGCAAAAGAAACCCTTGCTCTCACAGCTCCATCACGTATTGGCTGTACTGGGCTCCGGCTATGTTGGAAGCCCGGGGACGCGGCTCGGCGGCTAGCTGTATCACCAGGCGCTCTAGTACCAGTCGCTTATCGGGCGGGGAGGAGCGCAATTCCAGATCGGCATGGGCGATCAGGCGAAGCATTTGTGTGAGCTCCCGCCGCGAGGTGTAGCGGCGGGCTTGGCGAATGAGGTCTTCGGCAGCAAAGGGAGGCATGCGGAAGCCCTGCCATAGCGCCTGCCAGATGGCGCGCGAGTCGCGCACGTTTTTCTCCAGGATGACGACCATCTGGCGAAAGGTCCGCGCCAGCATGTAGAGATGCCCGATGGCTGAGTCCTCACCACCGTCGGAGGCATTCAGCAGGCCATGCAGCAAGGCAAGGGCCCGTGGTTTGTCCCGCGCGGTAATCGCGTCCGTCAGCTCGTAGAGTGAGCGCTGCTTGGCCGCCAGCACCATGGTTTCCACGTCACCCAGCGTGATGCGCCGCCGGTCAAAGGCGTACAGCATAAGCTTCTCCAGCTCACTCGAAATGAGCATCATATCCGCGCCCAGGGCATCGGCGAGCTCGCGTGCCGCGTCCGCATCGAACTTCATCCCGCGGCTGTCGGCGGTCGCGATCAGCCAGCGTACCGCATCCGCTTCGTCCACCCGGGCCAGCTCCACCAAACCACAATCATCGCCCAGCGTCTCCCGGATTCGTTCGTAGCGGTCCTTGTCCTGCATGTCCATTCGTCGCAGGTCGGCGGGGAGACGCAGGTGATCGGCGACAAAGATGAGCACCGCTTGGGGATTGGGGGAGCGGAAGTAGTCTTTGAGCGCCGCGAACTCCTCCTTCTTCGCACCGCGGGTATAGAGGGTTTTCAGGTTTCTGACGAAGATGACCTGAAAGGGCGCCATCAGGGAAGGCGTGCGGGCGAGGTCGAGCACATGAAAAATGCTAGTCTCGGCCAGATCGATATCGCTGAGCGAGAACTCGCGCAGCGTGGGGTCGATGAGCAAGTCCACGACGGCGCGGCGGCAGCGCTCGTAGAGGAAGACCTCATCGCCGGCGAAGACGTATCCGGCGCGCAAGGGAGCTCTCGATGCAGCCGCGGCTTTTACCTCGGCCACGAAGCGATCAGAAGAGGAGAAGCTGCGGAGCTTGGTTGCGTCGTCCGTAGGCATGTTCTCCCCTTTAGAAGGATTCCAGAATATCGCTCACGAGAGCTTGCGCAAAGTCCCGCGAGAGCCGCTGCACGGCGGGAGAATCTTCTTCGATAAAGCTGGTCGGATCGACGGTGGTTTCGAACTGCTCATGAAATACGTAGTTGGTGTGCTGGTAAAGAACGCGGTGGTCGCGATCGGTCACCACTACGTTCGCGTTGATGGTGACCAGGAAGCTCGAGGTGACGCTGGTGGTCTGCCCTGCCTGGACGGCATTGGTCTCGGTGCGATAGGTCAACGGCTGCACGGATTCGGAGATGATGGTCCCATTGACGGTGGCGTCGGCGCCGTCTCCTGCGTTGGGCGTTACGGTTAGGCGGGTGCGATCCGTAAATTCACGGATGACCGCCTGCGTCATGAGGACTTCCGTGTGATAGTACTGCGTTTTGTTCTTGAAGAAGGGGACAGCAATGGTATGGACCGAGTCCGGCAGGTGCGCGGCGGATCCGAGGGTATGGTATCCGCAACCGGAGACGCCAGGCAAAGCAAGAGCAACCAGCAGAACAAAGGAACCGCGCATGCTGTGCCTATTGTCGCATCCGGGGGGAGGAAGATCCTTGTCTTTCCCAAGCCCAAAGGGTCTGCGTGGAACTCGAAAATAGCCCTCGAATCGGACCCAGGCCCGTAGGGCCGTTAGCCAAACGTCAGCCCAGCCCGGAATCCGGATTTCCTGTGTAACTTGCTGGCGTTGGCGCACTTCATGCGGCTTTCCTTAACGAAAGCCGCACACGCGAGTGTGGGTGGCGCCCCGTGCAGGAAATCCGGAGAAGGGCTGGGACATCGATTCCGCAACATCGTCCGAGCGCCGGAGGCGCGGCACCCCGAATGTAGGTAGTGCCGCGCCTCCAGCGCTCTACAATCTTGGCGATCCATCTCCCAGCCCTTCCGGGCTGGGCTGACGTTTGGCTACCGGCCCTACGGGCCTGCGTCCGATTTGCGGTTCATTGCTGGTTATCAGCACACTCTCTTTAGGCCCTGTGCCTCTGGCTAAGGAGACGGTGGCAGGGGTTTAAAGCCAAATCTAGATCGTGTGCACGACTGAAGTCGTGCCCTGATTCAAAGCAAAAAGACAAAACAAAGGCGAAAGCCCCGTTTCCGGAGAAACGGGGCTTTCGCTTTTTGGGTGTTGATTGGGTTAGGCGGGCGATGGCTGGCTTTCGCCGCCGAAACCGGGTGCGCGGCCAGGCTCCGGTTTGATCACATGCTGCACGTCGCCGGTAGAATTGCCCGGCGGCGGTCCAAGCGGAGGCAGCGGAGGCAGTTCCTTGCCTTCGACGATCATGCGAATTTCATTCGCGTCCAGGGTCTCACGATCCAGCAGGGCTTGCGCCATGCGATGCATCGTGTCCTTATGATCGCCAAGGATGGAGTAGGCGGACTTGTACGCATCGTCTACCAGGCTCCGTACTTCGGCGTCGATCTGACGCGCCGTCTCCTCAGAGAAGTCGCGGTGCTGGGCAATCTCGCGGCCAAGGAAGATCTGCTCTTCCTTCTTACCGAAAGTCAACGGACCCATGCGGCTCATGCCGTACTCGCAAACCATCTTACGCGCCAGATCCGTCGCCCGTTCGATGTCATTTCCGGCGCCGGTGGTCTTGCGATTCATGAAGATCTCCTCGGCACAGCGGCCACCCATCAGAATGGCGAGCTGGGTCTCGAGGTAATCCTTGGTGACGGTGTGCTTGTCTTCTTCGGGCAATTGCATGGTCACGCCCAGAGCCATGCCGCGCGGAATGATGGTGACCTTATGCAACGGGTCAGCATGATCACGCATGGCCGCCACCAAAACGTGGCCTGCTTCGTGGTAAGCCGTGTCGCGCTTGTCATCCTCGGAAAGGAGCATGGACTTGCGCTCGGCGCCCATCATGACCTTATCCTTGGCCAGCTCAAAATCAAACTGATGCACGGCCTTGCGATTGGCGCGGGCTGCATTGAGCGCGGCCTCATTCACCATGTTGGCCAAGTCGGCTCCGGAAAACCCGGGAGTGCCACGAGCCAGGATGCGAAGGTCAACATCTTCCGCCAAAGGAACTTTCTTGGCGTGGACGCGGAGCACTTCTTCGCGCCCGCGCACGTCCGGCCTGCCCACCACGACACGGCGGTCAAAACGGCCGGGACGCAGCAGGGCGGGATCGAGCACATCGGGGCGATTGGTCGCGGCGATCAAGATGACACCGTCATTGGACTCAAAGCCGTCCATCTCAACCAGCAACTGATTCAGCGTCTGCTCGCGTTCATCGTGTCCGCCGCCGAGACCAGCGCCGCGGTGACGTCCGACAGCGTCGATTTCGTCGATGAAGATGATGCAGGGGGCATTTTTCTTTCCCTGCTCAAAGAGGTCGCGCACACGGCTTGCGCCGACGCCCACAAACATCTCCACAAAGTCGGAACCGGAGATGGAAAAGAACGGCACATTGGCCTCGCCGGCAACAGCCCGGGCCAACAGCGTCTTACCGGTGCCTGGAGGTCCTACCAGAAGCACGCCCTTGGGGATGCGGCCGCCCAACTTCTGGAACTTCTGGGCTTCACGCAAAAACTCGATAATCTCCTTCAGCTCTTCCTTGGCCTCGTCCACACCGGCCACGTCTTTGAAGGTGATCTTCTTTTGCTGCATGGAGAGCAGACGAGCACGGCTCTTGCCGAATGACAATGCCTTGTTGCCGCCGCTCTGCATCTGCCGCAACATGAAGAACCATAGGGCCGCGATCACGATGATGGGAGCGAAGTTGAGAAGAATCGGGAGCCAGGAATTACCCTGCGTGTCCTTCACCGTAATGCTGACATGGTTGTCTTGAAGGATCTTGAACATGTCAGGGTAGTTGGAGGGCACAGTGGTGTGGAACGCTTCTCTGTCGCTGGCAAAGTGGCCGTGGACTTCACTGTTGATCACGGTCACATCGCTGATCTTGCCCGACTGGCCGTCCTGCATGAATTGAGAAAAGGAGATCTCCCGGTCATGACTCATGCCCGTGCTCTTCTGGACGATCTGCCAAAGTAGAACCAGGCAAGCCAGGATGAATACCCAGAAAATAATTGTCTTGACCGTTGAATTCACGAAAAACCCTCTTTCTACTGCGCCTCGATAGGGAAGGGATCATTGTAGGCGGAGCGTATCGCCACACCTGGAATGTTCCTGCAGCCTTTTACATCTATTAGACGATGGTAACCCGCTGCGGATTCGAAAGACTGGCGGATTAGATGAGCCAACCCTTACCCATTGCGCCAAATTTATTCTACTCCGCGGAAGCCTGAAACGTCTCCGAAAGCTAGAGAAAGCGTGTCTGAAGTTATACGCACAGGGTACCGACCAACAAGTTACCGGGGCTTCACGGTTTTCAGGTCAGGAATTGGGCCGTAAAGGTAAACTCGGGCGCGTCCACCTCGACCCCACGCATCCAGACGATTTTTCCCTCCCACTCAACCACGGGCCAGTTTTTTCGGGCCCCGCCAACCACGTGGAGACGGTCCAAAACCTCTGCAACTTTCTTGGGACCCCGGCTGTGGGCTAACGTAACCCGGTCTCCGGCTTTCCAAGGCCGTAAGACGGCGGCCGCGCCGGCCAAGCCCTGCTGTGCGCGCTCGCCGCGCAGGCACAAGCCGTATTCGGGGGCGCGAATCTCGCCCGGGATGGGAAAGGCGTAAGCGGGGCCAGGAATCGCGGGAGCCGAACTACGGGTCAGACGGATTTCCCGCAGGCTGCGCTCCACGGTGATGCCGCCTGGTAGCTCGAATTTGCCGGGGCGGGAGTCACTCATGGCCAGCAGCTGTTCCGTCTGGTCAAAGCTGAGCCTGGCCCCCAACCGCCGCGCAGCGGCGCGCACCACCCGCCGGGCCACGGCCGGATGCAGCTCTCGTAAGCGTAGCTGTTCGATGGCCACGGTTTCTTCCTCCGGATGGGTGCTGGCCGAACGGCCGCCACCCCGGGTGGGCCGGCCAGGCAGCAACAGCGGGGGCAGAAGGCGGCTTAGTTCTGCTTGCCAGTAGGCCTCCTCGTCGGCGGAAATCGATGCCAAACGGGCCAATTGCACGGCAATCTGGGGATTGAAGGTGAGCATCAGGGGCAGCAACTCACGGCGGATCCGGTTGCGGGTATACGCCATATCCTGGTTGCTTGCGTCTTCTCGCCATGGCTGCTGAATCTGGAGCAGCCAGGCCTCAATCGTGGCGCGGCTGTTCTCCAGAAAGGGCCGCAGGATGCTCCCGGGCCCAACCGCAAGTACGGGATGGATGCCACTCAGCCCCTCAGTCCAGGCGCCTCGCAGCAGTTTGTGCAGGACGGTCTCCGCCTGGTCGTCGAGGGTGTGGGCGGTGACGACTGCGTCCGCGCTGCCACCGGCGATCAATTCCCAAAAAAATGCATAGCGAAGGTTGCGGGCAGCCTCTTCCAGGGTTTCATGGAGGGTCGCGGCGGCGGCGGGTGCATCGGCGCGATGCAGATGGAACGGCAGGCTATGGGCCGCGGCTAAGTTGGCGACAAATCCCGCGTCTTCGTCGGCGTCGGCTCCACGAATCCCGTGGTGGACGTGGGCGACGGAAAGCACGAGACCCAGGGCAGGGCGTTCCTGGAGCAGGCGGCGGAGGAGAGCTACGGAGTCCGCGCCCCCCGAAACTGCGACGGCAATCCGCTGGCCGGGACGAAAGAGGCGGTCTCGCAGAATTGGCGGCTGCATCGCTGCGGTTATGTTAAATGCGAGATTATGGGACAGCGCGCAATCACTCTGTTAGATAGCTATACTGCGGGCATGTACCAGATACGAGTAGCGATGCCCGCAGACGCGGCCATCATCACCCACCATAGGCGGCGTATGTTTGTGGACGCCGGGCGCCAGGACAACAGGGTCCTCGATGTGATGGCGGAGCACTTTAAGCCGTGGGTCGAAATCCGGCTGGCGGATGGACGGTATCTCGGCTGGCTGACCACTGAAGGCGGCAAGGTGGTTGCCGGCGCAGGCTTGATCGTCCTCGATTGGCCGCCGCATCCGCTTGATCCTCGTCAGGATAAGCGCGGCTACCTGCTGAACGTTTACGTAGAGCCGGAACATCGCCGCAAGAAGCTCGCGAGCCACCTGATCGATCAAGCACTGGCTGAGGCGCGCAAGCAGAAAATTCGTGTGGTCGCGCTCCATTCGACCGATGCCGGCAAGCCGCTGTACGAGAGCAATGGGTTCCGCCGAACCAACGAAATGTTCTACGTGGAGTCGGTAGAGGGCTGAGCCCTCCTGCTATACTCCGAGGTTTATGCGGGTCTTCGTTATTCTCCCGGCCGCCGGAATGGGCACGCGCATGGCGCCCGGCCACGCTACCCCGAATGCGCCCAAGCAGTTTCTTGCCCTGCACGGGACACCGATTCTGGTCCACAGCTTGCGAGCGTTCGCGGCCGTGCCGCGGGTGAGTTCCATCTATGTCGCTGTACGTAAGCCGGAGATCAGCCGCATGGAGATGCTGATTGCCGAACACGCCCTGGCTGCGCGGGTGCAGGTGGTGGAGGGTGGGGATACCCGGCAGGAGTCAGTGAGCCAGGCACTCAGAGCCCTCTCCGCGGCGGACGATGACGTCATCCTGGTTCACGATGCGGTGCGGCCGCTGATCGACCCCGCGACCATCGAGCGAACCATCGAAGCGGTAGAAATTTATGGCGCCGCCATCGTAGGACTGCCGGCAGTGGATACTATCAAACAGGTGGAGCGCACTGCCCGGGGGGCCATTGTGACGGCCACCATTCCCCGGGAGCATATTGTGCAGGCGCAGACGCCGCAGGGCTTTCGCTGGAGCATACTGCGTCAGGCCTTTGCTGACGCGGAGGCGGATGGATTTGTGGGAACCGATGAAGCCAGCCTGGTCGAGCGATCGGGGGCACAGGTCGCAGTGGTCATGGGATCCCCGGCGAATTTGAAAATTACCCATCCCGGTGATCTGAAGCTGGCAGAGTTCTACTTGCAAGACAGGTCCTGAAATGAGTATGAGAATAGGCTATGGCTGGGATTCGCACGCGTTCCAGGCCGGCGTGCCGTTGAAGATTGGGGGCATTGCCATCGATCATCCAGAGGGCCTGGCGGGGCACTCGGATGGCGACGTGCTGTTGCACGCCATTACCGATGCCCTGCTGGGCGCGCTTGCCGTAGGTGATATCGGCAGCTTCTTTCCTCCTGGCGATCCACGCTGGAAGGATGCCGATTCCGCAATTTTTCTGAACCTGGCCCTGGAAGAGGTGCGGACTGCCGGCTATCGCATCGTCAACGTCGACACCACACTTGTGCTGGCCGCTCCCAAGATTGGGCCCATCTCGGGCGATATGCGACAGCGGGTGGCGGAGCTGTTGGATATTGAGCCGAACGCGGTGGGCATCAAGGCCAAGACGCCGGAAGGCTTGAATCAAGATCACGTAGCCCAAGCGCACGCCGTGGTTCTGCTGGAAAAATTCGATGACCGCGACGGGATCGCTCTCCTGGAAGCCGAGATCGACGACCCCACTACGGTGGAAAAGGTAGTGAGCGAGCTGGTAGGCGAGGGCCGGGGCAGCGGCAAGAGCAGACGCATGGTGCCGCTGCCCGTCTTCGATACGGAAGACATAACCTAGCGCTGAACCACTCATACGCAGGCTGCTGAAATGAAATAGCATCGAAAAAGCGATGCCAGAAATCCCCCAAAATCCCCGCGTTCGTTTCGCGCCCTCGCCCACCGGCTACCTGCATGTAGGCGGCGCGCGCACCGCCCTTTTCAACTGGCTCTTTGCCCGGCACGCCGGCGGCACCCTCATCCTGCGCATCGAAGATACCGACTTCGAGCGTTCCTCCGAGGACATGGTGCAAGGCATCCTCGATGGCATGCGCTGGCTCGGCCTTGAATGGGACGAAGGACCGTTCTTTCAATCCCAGCGGCTGCCTCTCTATCAAGCTACGGCCGAGAAACTGCGCGCGAGCGGGCACGCGTATTACTGTTTCTGCACCAAAGGAGAGCTGGAGCAACGACGGCTTCAGGCGGTGGCTGCGGGCAAGCCTCCGATGTACGACCGGCGCTGCCGGGCGATCGATCCAGCCGTGGCCTACGGGCGGGTTCAGGCCGGCGAGATGGGCGCCCTGCGCTTTGCCGTGCCCGAGGGGGGAGTGACCGCATTTGAGGACGCGGTTTTCGGCCGGGTGGAATTCTCCAACGCAGAGCTGGAAGACTTTGTCCTGCTGCGCTCCGACGGCGTGCCTACCTATCACCTGAGCGTGGTGGCCGACGACCTGGATATGCAGCTCACCCACATCATCCGCGGCGCAGATCACATCTCCAATACGCCCAAGCAGGTGCTGCAGTACCAGGCCCTGGGAGAGCCTTTGCCGGTCTTCGCGCATCTTCCGCTGATACTCGGACCGGATAAGAGCCGGCTCTCCAAGCGTCACGGAGCCACCAGCGTGCTGGCCTACCAGGACATGGGCATCGTGCCCGAGGCCTTCCGCAATTTTCTCGCTCTGTTGGGTTGGACGCCGGGCGGCGCGCAGAAGGATCGGGAGATCTTCTCCTCCGGCGAGCTGATCGAGCTTTTTTCACTGGATGGCATTTCGCGGTCGAATGCCGTTTTCGACAATGACAAGCTGGCCTGGTTCAACACCGAGTGGATACGCCGCTACTCGCCGGCGGAGCTGTTGCCTCTGATTAAAGCGGAGTGGGCAAAGACCGGATTCTCCTCCGACCGGACCGGGGAAGAGGTGCTTGCAGCGATTGCCTTACTCCAGCCCAGGGCGCGAAGCCTGAAGGATTTTGCCGGAGCATTTCGTGGCTACTTCAGCGACGGTTATGACTACGATACAGCCGCTGTGGCTAAATGGGTCTCAGACGAGCGGAGCCGCGGCCTGCTGATGGAATTGGGCGGCCGTTACCAATCCCTGGACGAGTTTACCGAGCCGGCGGCGGAGCAGTTGCTGCGGGCTTTTGCCGAGGAGAAGGGGGTGAAGGCCGGCACCCTGATCAATGGAGCGCGGGTCGCACTCACGGGGCAGGGCGTAGCCCCGAGCCTCTTCGCGGTGATGGCCGCTTTGGGTAAGGAGCGGGTGGTGAAGAGGTTGAAGGCGGCCGGCGAGATCCCCTCTGCGCAAGAGCAATTGGGCGTGCGATAGAAGACATTTGCGTGCAAGAGGAGTGCACCCAGGATTACATCCTGGGAAATTCTCAGCCGTCCCTTCGGGACTAGATCGTTTTGTTGATCCTACCCAGGATTTCATCCTGGGCTACTATCGGCCGCCCCTCCGGGGCTGTTAGCTGCGCTACTGGGCAACTACGGTGACGGAGATGGGAAGGGTGTGCGGCGGCATGCAGGAGTTTGCATCGCAGGCCTGGTAGCGAAGGCCTCCCTGCAGAATGTGCTCGCCCGGCTGTGCAGTCAGGTGGGCATGCAAGATGAACTCACCGGTATACACGCTGAGCTTTTGCCGGGGAGAAGCCTGCAGAGCATACTCTGTACCCGGCGGGAAGTCGACCGCCGTGACATTGAGACCCTGCACCTCGACCACGGCGAGCCGCGCAGGGATCAAGTACTTGTCCGTAGGGGCGTGGGAGTTGATGTGCAGTCCATCGGCCACGCGAAAGTGAAGATCGACTTGGGCTGCGTGGTGGGCAGGAATGCTTACCTTGTCAGGGTAAAGGAACTGCACCGCCGCAGCCGCATCGCCTCGCTGATTGGCGCCGCCAGGCAGCGGCAAGGGCTGGTCCTTTATCACCTGCCCAGCCGCGCCAAGCGAAACAAGCCCGACGACAAACATGGCAGTGAGGCGGAGCACCTATTTACCTCCAGCGGCCAATGCCTTCTTGATGCTGTCCTCGACTTCAGCCTTTGAGACCAACCCGGCGGTTTCGGCGACAATCTTCCCGTCCCGCCCGACAAAGTAGGAGGTAGGGAGGAACTCGACGCCGCCATACTTGCGGGAGACGGCGTCGTCGCCCACCAGCAATGGATAGTTGAGGCCCTGCTCCTGGCCGAATTTTGCCAGCTTGGCCCGCGGCGTGTCGGCATCATCCTCGGAAACGCCGAGAATTTCAAAGCCTTGTGGAGCGTACTGGGTGCGCAAGGCAACCAGCCACGGCATTTCAATCTTGCACGGCGCACACCAGGTCGCCCAGAAGTTGATCAGTACAGCCTTGCCCTTGTAGTCGGAGAGCGAAAGCTTTTTGCCTTCGACCGTCCGCAGGCTGAATTCGGGGGCGCGCTTACCGCGCAGATCAGGAAGGCCCTCGTCGGCGGCAACGTCTTGCTGGACAGACTGGTTATTGGCGTTTTCAGGAGCAGGAGCACCTTGCACTTGTCGCTGTGCGTATTGCTTGCGGCGCTTGTAATTGGCATAACCCGACCACACCATAAGAGCGAATGCGGCCAGCACCACAACAATAACCCATTGATTGCGCTTCACGTCGATTGACCTTCTGCGGGCCGAGGCAACCTTCCGGTTGCACACATATATACCCTCAACCATTCTAAAGGACGCTCCCGCATAGCGCCTCAAGGACTGCCTGCTGCTGCTGTTACGATCAAGTGTTTTGTGATTGCGGATTGATGAGCTCACCCACCCCAGCCCAGTTGATACGTATCGAAGCCGAGGCGCTGCTTCGACTTGCGAGCCGCCTTGAGGACGGTATGTCGGCTAGCTTCACCCAGGCCGTGGAGTTGGTGGTGGGGTGCGGGCAGAGGCACGGGCGCGTGGTGGTCACCGGCATAGGCAAGAGCGGCATCATCGCGCAGAAACTGGTCGCCACCTTCAATTCAACAGGAACGCCGGCCCTATTTCTGCATCCGGCCGAGGCGCTGCACGGCGACCTGGGCATGCTGGCCAAGGGTGACCTGGTGCTCGCGCTCTCCTACAGCGGCGAGACGGACGAGATCCTGCGCCTGCTACCCACGCTCAAACGAATGGGCGATGCCCTGATCAGCTTCTGCTGCGCCATGGGTTCGACGCTAGCACTGGTCAGCGACGTGGTCCTGGACGTCAGCGTGGAGCAGGAGGCGTGCGGGCTTGGCTTGGCGCCGACTGCTTCCACCACGGTGATGTTGGCGTTAGGCGATGCCCTGGCCATTGCGGCATCGCTCCAGAAGGGGTTCCGCGCGGAAGACTTCGCCGACCTGCATCCCGGAGGTAAGCTGGGCAGAAAACTAGCCCGGGTGAGAGATCTGATGCACGCCGGCGATGCGATTCCCAGGGTCTCCGCAGCGACGCCTATGCCGGCGGTGATTTACGAGATGAGCCGCAAACGCCTGGGCATGACTACTGTGACCGAAGGCGAAACCCTGATTGGCATCATGAGCGACGGCGACCTCCGCCGCCTACTGGAACGGAAAGGGCCGGAGACGCTGACGCTGACCGCAGGGGAAGCCATGAACGCCGCGCCCAGCACCATTTCTTCGGACGAGTTTGCCGCCCGCGCGCTGAGCATTATGGAGGAGAAGAAGATCACTTCGCTGGTGGTCGTGGGCCCCTCGCGTGCCGTGGTTGGGGTGCTGCATCTTCATGATTTATGGGGACTTGAGCTGATTTGAGAGTGTAGCCAGGACGGTCGTCCCGGGCTACTCGGGCACACTTGTCCAGATTGGTGGTAGTCCCCGCATTCATGCGGGGGAGCTCGGTTTTGAAGACGAGCGGCTCGCGTAGGATTATTCTCCTCCGGCTTTACAGGCTGCGGAAAAACGCTGCGCCGGGTAGGAAAGCAATGCCTCAGGGGCTGCGGAAAAAGTCGGCAACCGCTTGATAAGCAGCCTGCCACCAGGGCTAAAGAGTCTGCGTGAGAACACGAAAGCAAATCGCGAATCAGAACCAGGCCCGTATCCGGATTTCCTGCACGGGGCGCCACCAGAATCCGAGTGTGCGGCTTTCATTAAGGAAAGCCGCATGAACTTCGCCAACGCCAACCAGGCCCACACGAAATCCGGAGTAGGGCCGGGAGCCAAACGTCAGCCCAGCCCGGAAGGGCTGGGACATCGATCTCAAATATCGTTTGAGCGCCAGAGGCGCGGCACTCGCGGATGAAGGTAGTGCCGCACCTCCGGCGCTCCCGGACCTTGGATCCACCTCCCAGCCCTTCCGGGCTGGGCTGACGTTTGGCTCCCGGCCCTACGGGCCTGGTTCCTATTTGCTGTTTATTTCGAGTTCTCACGCAGACTCTAAAGCCCCGAATTTTGTTGCCCGGGCGTTTTAAGCGGATTTGAAAACCCGCTTACCCGGACTAATGCATCGCTGCGGCGAGGCAGTCCGGGGCTACCACCCGGCACCAGAGTTTTTCCGCCCGTGCCGCAGAGCTGAGTAGTGCAGAGGATGAGAAAGATCTGGTTGTCGGCCCCTTGGGGCGTGCCAGGGGCGGCAGCCCTGGGTTGGCGTCGGGTTTCAGGAATGCGATGTTCCTGTCGTGCTGGCGGCTAAGTCCTTTGTTTTACCAAGGTGGCCAAATTTTTATTTTTCCCGCCCCCCTAAGCTGTTTAGGGGGCGCCCGAGCCACGGGCCGATGCTCGCGGCGACCGTTCTCGAGTAGCTGGGACTCTTAGTTAGGACGGTATTACGGCTCAGTCTTGCCGTCCAGAGCGCCTAGCAGAAAAAGATGTGGAAGAAGGGTAGGGGAACTAGCGTGGTGCGCCGGAAATAACATCCATTATTCCGGTGCCTAAAAGTTGAAGATGCGCCCAGGCTGCAGTCCCTCCAGGGGCTGCCACCCTGCTGTTCAAATCAGCCGATTCGCTACGAGGCGGCGGCCTCCGCGGATTCTATACTGTCGTAACTTTTGATCAGAGCGTTGGCACTGGTAAGCTTCAGCAGCTCGGCAACACGGTAGTTGACTGCAACCAGCCGGATCGTGCGGCCGTGGCGCTTGCCGGAGACGTAGTAATTGAGGATGGCGCCCAGTCCGGCGGAATCAATGTAGTGCGACTCGGTAAAGTCAAGGATGGTTAGTTTCTCCGTGCCGCCCTGGAGAACTTTCTGAAAATCGAACAAATTGCTCAGGGTAATCGGCCCGTGGAGGCGAAAAATGCGGGTATCCGCCGTGTTGCCGGGAACGACTTCAAAGGTCAAAGGTTCGTTATACATAGCATCCGTGATTGTAGAAAGCACAAGGGCCGGTTTGATGACAGTCCGGTAAATACCGCCGTCGTTGCCATGAAGTGTACCCGGCGGAGTTGCCCTGTGAACCGTCTCTAAACCGTTTAGAATTGGCTCACGCTGCTCGAGAAAGTATCCCCCAGAATGCACCGTTGGTCGAAGCTCTTCATCCCTACCCTGCGCGAAGCTCCGGCCGATGCCGAGGTAGCCAGTCACAAGTTTCTATTGCGCGCGGGATACATTCGTCAAGTGGGGGCGGGAATCTACTCCTACCTCTTGCTCGGCCAGCGCTCCATCAACAAGATTCAAGCCATCGTGCGACAGGAGATGGACCGCATCGGGCAGGAATTTCTGTTGCCCGCGCTCCATCCGCGGGAGTTGTGGGAGGAGAGCGGACGATGGACGGTCATGGGGCCAAACCTGTTCAAGCTGCAGGACCGCAAGGGCGCCTGGCTGGTCCTCGGCATGACGGAAGAAGAGGTGATGACCGACATCGCCCGCAAAGAGCTACGCAGCTACAAGCAGCTGCCCCAGATCTGGTACCAGATTCAGACCAAATTTCGCGATGAACCAAGGCCCAGGGCGGGTCTGTTGCGGGTGCGCCAGTTCATCATGAAAGACAGCTATTCCTTCGATCTGGACGCGGCCGGTCTCGACCTTAGCTACAACAAGCACGACGTGGCCTATCGGGCGATTTTTACCCGCAGCGGACTCAATTTCGTTGCTGTGCAGGCCGATTCGGGCGCCATGGGCGGCTCCCAATCGCAGGAGTTCATGGTCTACGCCGAGGCGGGAGAAGATCTGATCGCGAGCTGCCCCACATGCAACTATGCAGCCAACCTGGAGAAAGCCACCTCGCGGCTGCCGGCAGTCGAAAATCTGCCACCCAGCGGAAGCGGTGAACCAGAACTGGTGCATACTCCGGGCCGGCGAACCATCGAAGAGGTAGGCGCCCTTCTCGACCTCGACGCGGTGCATCAGATCAAAACCATGGCCTATATGGCCTTGACCCCGCAGGCGAAGGTGGGCGCGCCGGAAATTGCCAGCCCGGTCGTGGTCCTGCTGCGCGGTGACCACACCATTAACCCAGCCAAGCTCGCGGCCCTCTTTCCCGGCGTTCGGGAATTGCGGCCGATGCTGGCCGAGGAGATTCTGAATACCTTTCATACCCCAGCTGGTTACCTGGGCCCCGTCGGTCTCGAAATCCTGACCGGCGGCGAGCAGGCGGAGAGCGGCAAGGTGACCGTCATTATGGACCTGGCTCTCGAAGGCCGTCACAACCTGGTCGCGGGCGCCAACCGGGAGGAATATCACCTGCGCAATGTGACCCGAGGCCGGGACTTTATTCCTACCCGTACCGCCGACGTCCGCAATGTCATTGAAGGAGAAGATTGCCCGCAATGTCCAGCCTCACCGGGTAGCCCGCTGAAAGTGGCAAAAGCGATCGAGGTGGGACACATTTTCAAGCTGGGTTACCGGTATTCGGATGGCATGGGGGTGCGCGTATTAGACCCCGGAGGCAAGGAAGTGACGCCGATCATGGGCTGCTACGGGATCGGGATCGAGCGCATTCTTACTGCCGCCGTGGAACAGAACCATGATGCGAACGGCTTTTGGCTGGGGCGCTCGATTGCGCCCTTCGATGTGGTGGTGACGGTGACCAATATGGGCGACTCGCACCTGGCAACCACCGGCGAGCAGGTGGCTCTGAAGCTCGAGGAAGCCGGATTCGATGTTTTGCTGGATGACAGGGACGAGCGCGCAGGTGTCAAATTCAAGGATGCGGATCTGATCGGCATACCTTTCCGCATCAATATAGGTAAGAAAGTTTCTGAAGGACGGCTGGAGCTGGTAACGCGCTCCAGGGCGAGCAGCCAGGACGTGGAGATCGCAGAGGTTGCACAACGACTGCGGGAAATCGCAGCTACCGTCTAACAGATGTAGGGGTTCATCCATTTGGCCGTAAAAATCAAGGTTGTCCGCGCAAGCTTACTTGAGCACCCGGTGCGCAACATCATCCTGATCGCACTGGTAGGTACGCTCCTGGTGGGCCTGGTGGTTTGCGAATCGATCTTCGGCTACTACTACTACACCTATCGCCATATTGTGGATGAGCGGCTGCAGAAGCCACTCTTCGAGCAAACAGCCAAGATCTATGCCGCGCCGAAGGAGTTGCGCGTCGGCCAGAAGCTGACCCCGCAGGTGGTTGCTCAGGAATTGCGCGACGCTGGTTACAGCGGAGATAGCGATCACGACCGCTCACGGATGGGCACCTACTCGCTCAACGATGCGAGCATTACCATCCAGCCCGGGCCGCAGTCGTACCACTCCGAGCAAGCCGCCACGGTTACTTTCGCAAAAGGGATGGTCAGCAAAATTTCCGGCGATGGCGGGCAGTCGCTGGACGCTTATGAGCTGGAGCCAGAACTGATCACCGGGCTCTCGGAAGGGCAGAACCGCACCAAGCGCCGCCTGGTCAGCTTTAACGAACTGCCGCCCAATCTTGTCAATGCCGTAACCTCGATCGAGGACCGCCGATTCTTTGAACACGGCGGAGTCGACTACTTCCGCCTGGTGGGGGCGCTGCGCGACGATCTGCGGTCGGGCCGGCGGCGGGAGGGCGGATCCACGCTCACCATGCAGCTGGCGCGCGGCTTCTTCCTGACACCGGAGAAGCGGTTGAAGCGCAAGATTATCGAAATTGCCATCACTTTCCAGCTGGAGAATCGCTTCAACAAGCAACAGATCTTTCAGATCTATGCCAACGAAATTCCGCTGGGGCAGCAGGGAAGCTTCGCCATCAACGGCTTTGGCCAGGCGGCACAGACTTATTTCAGCAAAGACGTGAAGCAACTGGACCTGGCCCAATGCGCGATGCTCGCGGGCATGATCCAGCATCCGAGTTTTCTCAATCCTTATCGCCATCCGGACCGGGTCATGCAGCGTCGCAATCTGGTGCTCGACGCCATGGTGGAGACGGGCAAGATTACCCAGGAACAGTCGATACAAGCGAAGGCCGAGCCGCTCAACCTGACGCCGATCAACGTTGATGCCGGCGAGGCGCCATACTTCGTCGACCTGGTGCGCGACCGGCTGAGTCAACACATGGGCGAAGCAGACTTCAACCATTCCGGGCTGCGCATTTACACCTCGCTCGATCCGGATCTGCAGCGGCTGGCGGCGGACGCCGTGGCGCAAGGGATGAAGACCGTGGACGTGCAGGTGGAAAAACTGCATGCGCGCCGGGTGAAAGCAGGGGACGATTCGCCCATTACCTATCCGCAGGTCGCGTTAGTGGCGCTGAACCCGCACACGGGCCAGGTGCTGGCACTGGTGGGAGGCCGAAATTACGGCACCAGCCAGTTCGATCATGCGATACAACATCGGCCGACCGGCTCTGTTTTCAAGCCCTTTGTGTACGCCGCTGCTTTTAACAGCAGCCTGGCGGGCACGGTGCTCACCCAGCCCGCCTCCCTGGCGCCGGTCAGCGAGGATATTAATAGCGCTTCGGCCGCGAATGCGTCCGCAGATCCCGCTCCGCCCGATCCCGGCAGACAGAGCGGGGTCTTTACCGCCGCTACCTTGCTGAACAACGATTTGACCACCTTTGAAGGCGGATATGCTCCGCACAACTATCACAATGACACGCGTTATACCGGACAGATTACGGCGCGGACTGCTCTGCAGTTTTCAGAAAACAACGCGACCGTCTCCCTGGCTCAGATGGTGGGCTACAACAACGTAGCTGCCCTGGCCCGGGATGCGGGGATCAAATCTGCGCGGGGAACGCCCGCGGTGGCCCTGGGAGCCTATGA
This sequence comes from uncultured Acidobacteriaceae bacterium, assembly GCA_963711525.1. GTDB lineage: Bacteria > Acidobacteriota > Terriglobia > Terriglobales > Acidobacteriaceae > PALSA-350. The sequence goes on from CAVQEO010000018.1 coordinate 543,913, forward strand.
TGCCACGCCTCTCGATATGGCCGGAGCGTATACCGTGTTTGCCAATGGTGGAGTCAAGATCGATCCCTGGCTGCTGGCTTCGATACGGTCGGCGAACGGCGACGTGCTCAACGATTTTCCGCCGAACTCGAAGCCGATCCTCGATCCGCGGGTCGCCTACCTGACGCTTGCCCTGATGGAGAACGTCATCAACGCCGGCACCGGAGCCACGGTTCGTGCCGCAGGCTTCACCGCTCCTGCGGCGGGGAAAACCGGCACTTCCCACGATGCATGGTTCGCAGGGTTTACCAGCAACCTGCTCTGCGTGGTGTGGATAGGGAATGACGACTATACGGACCTGAAGCTTGAGGGCGGCAAAACAGCGGGGCCAATCTGGGCGGATTTCATGAAGCACGCGGTCCAGTTGCCGGAATACTCCGATACTCGCCAGTTCGCCCCCCCCGATGGGGTTTCGACGGTCCGGCTGGATAAAGTGACGAACCTGATTGCAGACGCCAGTTGCCCGTCGGACTACGACGCGGTTTTTCTTGACGGAACTGCTCCGACGCAGACCTGCGACCAAAGCGCAGGAGATCAGCGGAATGTCTTCCAGAAGCTTTTTGGCATCGGCAAGCAGACCACCGTCGCCCCCGGAACGCCGCCAAATGGAGTGCCGGCGTTGCCTCCGCCGCCGGTGGGCGCGCAAGCGGCAGCAGCTCCGAGCCAGCCGGGACCGGCTCCGCCGCCTCCCGACCAGCAGCAAAAGAAGAAGCGGGGTTTCTTCGGGAGACTGTTTGGGGGTAAAGGGGATAACGACAACAAACAGCAGCAGGATTCGACGCAGCCCCACTAGTTGCGTTTGCCGGTCGGGTCCGATCTTTGCCAGGACTGTTGATTCTGTGTGAGAACGCGAAAACAAACCCCAGATCTGACCCAGGCCCGGAGGGCTGGGAGCCAAACGTCAGCCCAGCCCGGATCCGGATTTCCTGTGGAGCTTGCTGGCGTTGGCGCACTTCATGCGGCTTTCCTTAACGAAAGCCGCACACGCGGTCGTGTCCAGCGCAGCGTTCAGGAAATCCGGAGAAGGGCTGGGACATCGATCCCCAATATCGTTTGAGCGCCAGAGGCGCGGCACCCGCGCATGAAGGTAGTGCCGCACCTCCGGCGCTCCCGGACCTTGGATCCGCCTCCCAGCCCTTCCGGGCTGGGCTGACGTTTGGCTCCCGGCCCTACGGGCCTGGTTCCGATTTGGTGTTTATTTCGAGTTCTCACGCAGACTCTAAAGCCCGATGTGTTTTAGGCTTTTACGGCACGACTAAAGTCGTGCCCTGATACAAAGCCAAACCGTGGATTCTGCACGTCACAAGTTGTCGCTGTGGATGAGCTTTATTGCTTCTGACATTCGGGACACCAGAAGGTGGAGCGGGCGCCCGATCCTTGTTTATGCATCAGAATCGTTGTTCCGCAGCGGCGGCAGGGGGAGCCGGTGCGGTGGTAGACCCAGAGCCTGGCGGCAGGATCGCCCGATTCCGTGGTTCGGCGGCCTCCGGTGTAGGTCACGATAGCATCCCCTGCTCCGTCGGCAACATTAGCAGCGAGAAAGCGGCGCGCCGTTGCCAACAGACACTCGATCTCCTGCGCGCGCAAACCAGCAACCTTGCGGAAAGGATTTATCCCGCAGGCAAAGCAAATCTCGGATTTGAAGACGTTTCCGATGCCGGCCATCACCCGCTGGTTCAGCAAGACATTGCCTACCTCTTCGTCGCCATGCTCGAGCAGGCGCGCCACGGCTTCATCGGCGGCAAAGGTGCGGCCCAGCAAATCGGGCCCCAGACCGGCTACTCCCGCGAACCGCTCTAGAGTGCGTGCGGTGTAAAAGCGCGCGACCGGCACGTCGAAGGCGACTGCGATCAAATCTTCCGTGCCCAACACTACGCGCATGTGGCTGCGAGCACGCTGCCACCGCTCACCCACCCGGTAGATGTGCCAGCTACCGCTCATCAGCATGTGCGTTGCCAGAACGAGATCGCCGGAGAAATGGATGAGCAGCCATTTGCCCCGCGACTCCACTCGCTCGATGATGCGGCCGGTCACCGGGCTCTGATCGTGCACGGCGGCCAACGGCGCATAGGCCGCCTCGAAGAGGGTGACTTTCTTGCCGGCAAACCCCTGCTGCAGTGCACGAGCGGAGCGGAAAATAGTATCGCCTTCAGGCACAGAAGAACCGCTCTCCTACTGAACGTTGGGGGCGACGCCCGAGGGCTGCACGGGTGGGTTGGGGAGCAATACACGGCGAAAATTGAGACCCAGCGGCGCGAGATGAAAACCAGCATCCTGCAGGAAGGGAGCGAGGAAGTGGTGCGCCGCCGGTTGGCCGTTTATGGTCGAGATCAGCATGCCGCCCCGCTGGTCTTCGCGACGTTCCATATCCTGCTGAGCCAGCCCGGCAAGAAAGACGCTCAGGTCGCGCGCAGTCGACGAGCGCTCCGGCTCATCGGCGGGCAAAAAGACTTGCAGGTTGGGCTGGGTGCGACGTAGATAGGCCACCAGTTCACCGTTGCGCAGGAGCACGCTGGCGCCCACACTGCGGGTGAGCTGGCGCGGGGCGCCCTCCGCTTCTGCCTCGTCCTGCGCAGGCCAGCGAAGGACAGAACCGTATAGGTTGGCCGGATCAGTAGCCGCGAGAACCACCATCTCCGGCTTTTCCAGCGGAGACCCATTGCGGAGTGAACGCAGCAAATCGACTGCCGCAGGAAGAGCGAACTGGGTCGCTCCCAGACCCGCGACAAAATAACCGCGGCGTATGCGGCCGCTTTCTTCGAGCGCCTTCAGCACGTCGTAGATGGCGCTGAAACCTCCCGGCAGATTCTCGCTGGCAGCGGACTCCCGGGTGAGCACACCATAGCGATTGAGCAACTGCTGGGCGAAGGCGTGGCTCCATTCCGTCGGCGAGGCGAGCGATGAGGGGACCAGGCTCCAGCGGCCCTGAGCGCTGGGCGGCGTAGTACGGCGGGAACGGAATGAGGGCAGATTGTGCTGCCGCTTGGGCTGGCGTGAAGAAGCAGCAGGCCGCGCGACATAGGCACGCAGTGCGTGGAAAGTGTCATTGGTCACCAGGCCGCGCCAGACCAGGCTCCACAGCGCATCGAGCGTCTCGCCCGGATATCCGCCGCCAACCGCCTCGTGCAGTTGAGCGAAGAAAGCAGCGCCGCTTCGTGCCAGTTGCTCCAGCAGTGCTGTTTCCCGTGGATTCAACGGGTTTTCGGGCGCCGGCTCGGGGCGCGGAGGCAATAGCGTTCTGAGCTTATCGGCCAGGAACAGGGCAATGCGCCCATCCCGCTCGCCCAGCGAATCGAGGCCGCACCAAACGACTTCGCCCGCCGCAATCAAGGTATCCAGGCTGCCGGGTGAGTAATTGACCAGGCGCGCGGGCAGAATCGATGTTTCGATCAGCGAGGCGGCCAGGGGCGCTCCTTGCAGATGCTCGATGGTGTCGAGCAAGGCATCGAGGCCACGCCTGCGTTGCAATACGCCTTGCCAGTGGGTCTCGAGACGTGCCAGGACCTGCTGCTCGATGGGTTCCACCTCGCGGCGCAGACGAGCAAGCGACTTGCGGCGGATCAGACGCAGCACCTCGGCATCGCACCACTCGCGATAGACGCCGCCTGGGCGGAATCCGCCTTCCAGGATTCGGCCGTCGAGCAGCAAGGCCTGCAAGGCACTCTCGATTTGTGGCGCGTCCAACGCGAAGCGGGTGGCGACTTCACGCAGGGTGAAGGGCCCGTGGGTGCGGGCGAAGCGGCGAACCAGTTCCAGGACCGGAGCCGCTACCGGCTGCAGCAGCGCGGGCGCAATGCCGGGGGGAAGAGGAATGCCCAGCGCATCGCGATAGCGAGCTGCGTCTTCGACCGCGATCAGGCGCCTTTCTCCGGCTATTTTGATCTCCAGGAGCCGGCGGGAGCGGAGCAGGCGATCCAGTTGATTCATGAGCTCGGGGTCAGCGAGACGGCGCTCGAGTTGGCCGCGCGTGAGATCGCCAATACGCAGCAGCAGATCGTGGATGCCATCCGCGGAGCGAACGCGCTGGGTTTCGAGCAGACCCTGCAACTGCTCTTCGACCTCGCTGATGGCATCGGCATCCAGCAGCTCGCGCAGATCGGCATCCCCCAGCAGGTCGCGCAACTGCTCCTGGTCGATGGAAAGGGCCTGGGCCCGGCGCTCAGCCAGCGGCGCATCGCCATCGTAGATGTAATTGGCCACATAGCTGAAGAGAAGCGAGGACGCAAAGGGCGAAGGGGTGCGGGTGTCGGCGACATGCACGCGCACGCTGCGCTGGCGAATAGCACGGAGCGTTTCGAGCAACGCCGGCATATCGAAGACATCACGCATGCACTCGCGGTACGCCTCCAGGAGTATGGGAAACGATGGATAACGCCCGGCAACGGAGAGCAGGTCGTAGGCTCGCTTGCGCTGCTGCCACAAGGGCGTACGGCCCTGCGCGCGACGCCTGGGCAAGAGCAGCGCCCGCGCGGCGCTCTCACGGAATTTCGCGGCGAACAGGGCTGTGCCGCTGAGCTGGCGCAGGACCAGATCCGTGGCCTCTTCGGCATCGAGCAGAATCAGCTCGGGGTCGGGCGCGGTATCGCTGTCGGGGAAGCGCAGGACGAATCCATCGTCACCCCACATCGCTTCCACATCCGCACCGCCACTGGCACGGATACGGCTGGTGATCGCCATGGACCAGGGCGCGTGAATGCGGCTGCCGAACGGGGTGAGCACACAGACCCGCCAATCGCCCATTTCGTCACGCGTGCGCTCGATGACGATGGTGCGGTCATCTGGAACCGCGGTGGTGGCAATTTCCTGGTCAGCGAGAAAGCGGATAAGGTTTTCCGCCGCCATGGAATCGAGATCGTGCTCGCGCGTGAGGCGGCTCAACGCGGCATTGCGCGGCATCTCGCGAAGTTCACGCACCAGCCGGCCGATGCGGCGGCCAAACTCAAGCGGGCGGCCGGCGTTGTCCCCGTGCCAGAACGGCATCTTGCCCGGCTGGCCGGGCGCCGGTGAAACCAGCACGCGGTCGTGGGTGATCTCGTCGATGCGCCAGGTCGAGGCGCCCAGGATGAAGGTGTCGCCGGTGCGGCTTTCGAAGACCATCTCTTCATCGAGTTCGCCCACACGAACGGACTTGCCTTCAGTCCCGGCGAGAAATACGCCATAGAGACCGCGATCGGGAATGGTGCCCCCATTCAATATGGCCAGCATCTTGACTCCCTCGCGCGGCGCGAGCGTATCGCGGCCGCGGTCCCAGGTGATGCGCGGCCTCAGGTCGGCGAATTCGTCCGAAGGGTAGCGTCCGGCAAGCAGATCGAGCACCCCGGTGAAGGCGGCGCGGGTAAGACTGCTGAAGGGGGCGGCGCTGCGAACCAGGCGGAAGACTTCTTCCACGCTGATTTCTACGGGTGCCTCAGCGGCTAAAGGCGCGGTCTTTCGCCCACGCCCTGCCATTGCCTTGCCTGGGGGTTGGGCTACGATGGCGACGATCTGCTGCGCCAGCACGTCGAGCGGGTTGCGCAGAAAGCGGGTCGATTCCACCAGGCCTTCGTGCATGGCGCGCGTGACCGTGGCGCAGGCGACCAGATCGGCGCGATATTTGGGAAAGATAATGCCTTCGCTGGCTGCGCCTACATGGTGACCAGCCCGGCCTATGCGCTGCATGGCGCTGGCCACGGAAGGCGGAGCCTCAATCTGGATTACCAGGTCGACCGCGCCCATATCAATGCCGAGTTCGAGCGAAGAGGTGGCGACCAAGGCGCGCAAGCGCCCGGCCTTCAACTGCTCTTCGATCTCGGAGCGCTGGGCAGCCGCGAGGGAGCCATGGTGAGCACGGGCCAGCTGCTCGCCCGCCAGTTCGTTGATCGCGCCGGCCAAGCGCTCGGCGATGCGCCGGCTGTTGACGAATATGATTGTGGAATGGCGCTGGCGGATGATCTCGACCAGGCGGGGATGAATGGCCGCCCAGATCGAAGTCCGCTTAGGGCCCTGAGAAGCCGGACCGCTGGGCAGTTCCTCCCGCTGGCCCATGCGCGCCATATCTTCTACGGGAACTTCAATGCGGAGATCCAGTTTCTTCGGCTCGGCGGCATCGACGATGGTGACCGGGCGATACGGGATTACAGCCTGCTCATCCAGATCAGTGGTTGTTTCGTTTGCTGCTGACACGCCACCCAGGAAGTGCGCCACTTCTTCCAACGGGCGCTGGGTGGCGGAGAGGCCGATCCGTTGCACACGTCCTTCGGTGATGGCCTCGAGCCGCTCGAGCGACAGGGCCAAATGCGCGCCGCGCTTGGTGGGCACGACCGCGTGTATCTCATCGATGATCACGGTGTCCACCTGGCGCAAGCCGGCGGAGGCGTCCGAGGTAAGCAACAGGTACAGAGACTCCGGGGTGGTGATGAGAATCTCGGCCGGGTGGCGGCGAAAATGGCTTCGCTCCTTTTGCGATGTGTCACCGGTACGGATACTGATGTCCGGCTGGTGAAAATCGACCCCCGCCTGGCGGGCCATATTCGCGATGCCGGCAAGCGGCGAACGCAGGTTTCGTTCCACGTCCACGGCCAGAGCTTTGAGGGGACTGAGATAGATGACCCGGCAGCCCTCGGTATCCGTAGCCTTGCGGTGCAACATGAGCCGGTCCAGACACCAGAGAAACGCGGTCAACGTCTTGCCGGTGCCGGTAGGAGCGAGAATCAGGGTGCTTTCGCCGCGCGCGATCGCCGGCCAGCCTAGCCGCTGCGGGGCGGTAGGCTGCTCGAAGACGGCGCGAAACCAGGCCGCAGTCACGGGATGAAACAGGGCCAGGACGTCGTTGGTTCGAGTTGGCTTCTTTGCCGCCATGGGTGCTGAGTTAAGGATAGCTGTTCGGGGAGATTGGGTTGCATTGATGGCTCGCGACCTGGGCGGCCCGTCCAGATTCTACGAAGTGGTTGCGTGTTGCAGGCAGCTGCCATTAGGCTCGGACGATGCAAACAGGCGAGAATGGATTTACCCCGGAGCTGCTGCGCCAGTTGACCACCCAGGCGGCGGATGCGGCGGATCACGCCTACGCCCCCTATTCCAAGTTTCGCGTGGGCGCCGCATTGCTGCTGCAGAATGGAGCCATCGTTACCGGCGCCAACGTGGAGAACGCGTCTTATGGTTTGACCATTTGCGCGGAGCGGTCCGCCGTGGTCCGCGCAGTCGCAGAACACGGACCAGAGATGCGCGTGCTGGCCTGCGCCATCACCAACCTGAACCAGGCAGCTAGCCCTCCGTGCGGAGCATGTTTGCAGGTATTGAGCGAGTTCATGCTGCCTGCATCACGGGTCATCTTTCGCGGCCAGTCGGACTGGGAAGACTATCGCTTCGAAGAAGTGTTTCCCCACCGTTTCAAACCGCAAAGCTTGCGGTAAGGAGAAGCGCTTGGGACGATTGACAGGCTTGCTGGGGTTGGTGGCAATCCTATTGCTGGCATGGCTGCTTTCGACCAACCGGAAGGCCATACGCTGGCAGACGGCGGCCTGGGGCCTTGGGCTGCAGTGGATCTTCGCCGTGCTGGTGCTCCGTTTTGACGCCGGGGAACGAGCCCTGGCCGCTGCCGGAGACGCGGTAAACCGAATGCTGGCCTATGCCTTTGCCGGCTCCGGATTCGTCTTCGGCGAGTTGGGCAAGCAGCACTCCTCCTTCGGACTCATCATTGCCTTCCAGGTGCTGCCCACCATCATCTTTATCTCTGCCTTCTTCGCTGTGCTCTACCACCTGGGGATCATGCAGATTGTGATCAAGGCCATGGCTCGCTTGATGCAGGTGACCATGCGCATCAGCGGCGCCGAGTCACTGAACGTCGCGGCCAGTATCTTCATGGGGCAGACAGAAGCGCCGCTGAGCATTCGGCCGTTCCTGCCCGGGGCAACGCAGTCGGAGCTGATGACCATCATGACCAGCGGCATGGCGCACGTGTCCGGCGGCATCATGGCGGCTTACATTCTCTATGGGATAGAGGCCAAACACCTGTTGGCGGCAGTCATCATGACGTCCCCGGGCACGGTGCTGATCGCCAAAATGCTGGTGCCTGAGACCGACATCCCCAGCCACTTTGGGGCGGGTAACGATGCCCCTCGACGAAATACACAGCAAAGAGAATTTGCTGGGCGCGATTGCCCGGGGAACGATTGACGGCGGACGGCTGGCCTTCAACGTGGGCATCATGCTGATCTCGTTTCTGGCGCTGATCGGGCTGCTGAATGGGATGCTGGGAGGTATCCACAACTGGCTGGGAGGCCACCATGTTCCCTTCCCTTCCAGCCTGAACGTGATCCTTGGGTTCGTCTTCGCTCCGGTCGCGTGGCTTATCGGCATCCCCTGGCATAGCGCACACCAGGTCGGCAATCTTCTGGGCACGCGCACCGTGACCAACGAGCTGGTGGCCTACGCACTGCTCGGGGCCCAGAAGTCCTCGCTGGACTTCCGCTCCTTTACCATCGCTACGTTTGCCCTTTGCGGCTTTGCCAACTTTAGCTCCATCGGGATGCAGATTGGCGGCATCGGAGCGCTGGCGCCAAACCGGCGCAACGATCTGGCCCGGTTGGGATTGAGAGCGATGCTGGCCGGAACCATGGCAAATTTGATGGCGGCGGCGATCGTGAGCGTTCTTTTGCGGTAACGAAAAGGGAGGAAGAGCAATTGGCCCACGGAGTTTTCGAAAAGGCGGAGGAGGCCGCTGCCGCAATCCGGGAACGCATTGCGGTCAAGCCGCGAGTGGCCATTGTGCTCGGCTCCGGATTGGGATCGTTCGCGGAGCGGATCGAGCAGCCGGTCTCGATTGCCTATAGCGCCATTCCACATTTCCCGCGTCCGACGGTGGAGGGCCACAGCGGCCGCCTGGTGGTGGGCACGGTCGCCGGAACGCCCGTCGCGGTCATGCAAGGTCGCGTCCATGCCTACGAGGGATATACCCCCGAGGAAGTCACCTTTCCTACGCGGGTGCTGGGGCGACTGGACATTGCCACCCTGGTGGTCACCAATGCCGCCGGCGGCGTTCGCCTGGATCTGCAGCAAGGCCAACTGGTCCTGCTCTCCGGCCACATCAACCTGACCGGCAGCAATCCCGTCATCGGCCCCAATGACCCACGGCTCGGACCACGCTTCTTTGACATGACGGACTGCTATGCCGAGCGACTGCGCCTGCTGGCCCACGCCGCGGCCGCCCGGCACGGCATTTCGCTTCCCGAAGGCGTCTACCTGGGTGTCTCCGGGCCCAGCTATGAGACGGCGGCGGAAATCAGGGCCTTCCGCGGGTGGGGCGCGGACCTGGTGGGCATGTCGACCGTGCACGAGGTCATCGTGGCGCGGCACATGGGCATCGAGGTGCTCGGCATCTCCTGCGCGACCAATATGGCCGCCGGCATTCTCGATCAACCGATCAACCACCTTGAAGTGATAGAGACGGGAGCCCGCGCCCAGCAGCAGCTGACTACCCTGCTGGTGGAGCTGCTGCCGGGGCTCTGAATGCACCCGCGAGCACGGATTTTAACAAGCGAAGCCTGGGGAGATGGCCATCCGCTTTGTTATCCTTGATATTGCCATGCCTACGAAAAAAGAACTCCTGACCTCTCCCATCCAGCACATCGACATCAAGCAGCACAATGTCGTGCCCCTGGTGGATGCAATGCAATCCATGGCCTATAGCTCCCGTGATCTTGCCCGGGCGGCTTCCATCTACGAGCGCATGCTGCGCGACCAGGATTGTGGCGTGATTCTCTGCCTCGCCGGATCGCTGATCAGCGCCGGATTGAAGCAGGTTTTTGTCGATCTGCTGCGCAATAACATGGTCGATGCCGTGGTTTCGACCGGGGCCAACATGGTGGACCAGGATTTCTTCGAGGCCCTGGGATACAAGCACTGGATCGCCGACGACCTTTACCGCCAGGGCACAGAAGACGCTACCTTGCGCGAATTAATGATCGATCGCATCTACGACACCCTGATCGACGAAGAAGAACTGCGGCTCTGTGACGAGACCTGCAAGGTCATTGCCGATTCCCTGGATCCCCGTCCCTATAGCTCGCGTGAGTTTATCCGCGAGATGGGAGCGTATTTGGAAAAGCAGGGCAAGACGCCGGCAAAGGGCGGAGTCGACAGCATTATCCTGGCCGCCTACCAGTTGGATGTACCGATCTTTGTTCCCGCCTTCAGCGACTGCTCGGCGGGTTTTGGATTGGTAGCCCACCAGCATGGCCGTGGCGACAAGCCCAAGGTTTCGATCGATTCGGTGAAGGATTTCTACGAGTTAACCCAGCTGAAGATCGCCAACCCGACCACCGGCCTGCTCATGATTGGCGGCGGCGTACCCAAGAATTTCGCCCAGGACATCGTGGTTTCTGCGGAAATCCTGGGAGTCGACGCGCCGATGCACAAATATGCCATCCAGATCACGGTCGCCGATGTGCGCGACGGGGCGCTCTCTTCGAGCACCCTGAAAGAAGCCAGCTCCTGGGGCAAGGTTGACACCACGTTCGAGCAGATGGTGTATAGCGAGGCCACCCTTGCGCTGCCTTTGATCGCGGGCTACGGATTTCATAAGAAAGCGTATACAGAGCGAAAGCAGCGCCGCTGGTCGCGCCTGCTGGAGCCGGTAACGGCGTAGCTGAGTCGAAGTCGCCATACCCGGGTCGCCGCCCAAGGCGACGTAACCTTTGTGTGTAGGACTTTCTTGGTACTAAAGTGGCAGCCCGAGACACTCTTTTTGTAAAAGCTCGCGGCGCAAAATCGGTATACTTCGAGGCATCCCCCTAATACGTTGCCGGTCGACTTTTGGGGGTTCACAGTGTCTTTTCTACTTGGTGTTGCCGGGTTTAGCTATATCGTGCTTTTTTTAGGTTTTTGGTCCCTTGGCCGTATGTCGGCCCTGTCAGATAAATTTGTACAGAGCCGTGCGAACGTAATTCCGTTCCATCGCGGTTAGTGTTAGAGAAGAAGAGCCAGTGCGTCCGCGACCCCACACTATGGAACGCACTGCTTATCCACTGCGGTTTTCCCCCGATCCGACCCGTTGGAGATGCGTGAGCTCTTCCCCCCATGTTCCGTGGACTACTCTCCGTGGACTACTGTTAGTCACTTTGTAGGGCAACCGAAGTTGCCTATACTGCGGATAGTTAACGCTTTAACGTGGGCCGGTATCGTCTCTAAGCTTGACGAATGCTCGGCGAGAGCTGATTTAATTAGACCCGCATCGATCGAGTACGAGTGACCTGGCTTCGAGATAGGCTGCCGTCCACCATACTTTTCGCGGTTGCGCTGCTGCTATCCGCCTATGGCGGACTGGTCCTGTTGCTGGGCCGAGGCGGCACCTTCTCAGCTGCCGTGATCACGTGGGCATGCGCCCAGGTGCTGCTGATTGCTCTCTGCGTTCACAGCTTTCTCGATGCGTCGCGCCAGGATGAAGCGGAATGGCAGGTGCAACAAGTAGCCCAGTTGCAGCGAAGCATCCTGGACTCCGCCGGCCCGATGATTCTGGCCACCGACCTCGAAGGCAACCTGCTCATCTTCAATCCCGCAGCCGAACGGATGCTCGGCTACCGTTTCCACGAAGTCGTGGGCCAGCTCAACGCGCATGATCTCTTTCCTGAAGGCGAACTGGAGCGCGTAGGACAGCTGCTGGTTTCACGTCTCGATCGCTCCCCGGCCATCGACCTGGACAGTGTCTCGGCAGAATTAAAGCACTATGTCCAGTACGTCACCAGCTTCCCCGTGAGCCGTGTCCGGGGCTTTGAGATCCTCTGCCGGCGCAAGGATGCGACCACCTTTCCCGCCATGGTTTACCTGTCCGCGGTGAGGAACATGGAGGGGGCGCTGACCGGATTGCTGGCCATCGCCACCGACCTGACAGCGACCAAGCGCGCTGAGCATGCTTTGCGCGAGAGTGAAGAGCGATACCGCGACCTGTTCGACAACTCCCAGGAAATGATCGCCACCCTGAGCCCGCGAGCCAAATATCTGTACGTCAACCCGGCATGGCAGACATGCTTTGGCAAGAGCGCAGCCGCCTTTGAGAGCCTGATCAGTTTCGAGGCTGCCTTCCCGCCGGAGATGCAAAACGATGCCGCCGCGCTGTTTGACCGCGCCTTGCGCGGGGAGCGTATCGATCGCGCCAACCTGCGGGTAAAGGACGCAAATGGGATGTATCGCGAGCTGGAGGCCAGCCTGAGCTGCCGCCAGGACCGCGGCGAACCGGTGTCGGTGCGCTGCATTTTCCGCGACGTTACCGCGCAGTACCAGCGCGAACGCAGGTTGGCGATGCAGCTGGCTGTCAGCCAGGTGGTGGGCGAGTCGACGACCTCCGACGAAGCCCTGCCGGCAATGCTCGAGTCCCTGGGAACCAACCTGGGCTTCGATATGGCGGGACTGTGGTTCGTCAGCAGCGACCACCACACGCGATACCTGGCGGGCTGGTACGCCCCGGACCGGGCGTGCATTGAGTTCCACCGCGACAGCATTGGACGGGTGCTGCAAAAGGGCAAGGATCTGCCCGGCCAGATTTGGGCGGCGGAGAGTCCCTACTGGATTGAAGACCTGCAGGAGGACAGCAATTTTCTACGCGCCGCATCAGCCAAGCTGGACGGCCTGGTCACCGGTTGGGGTGTGCCCGTCCGGGTGGGCAACCAGGTAATCGCCGTAGTCGAGTTCTTCAGCCGTCAGAAGCAGCGGGAAGATAGCGAAATGATGGCCACGGTGGAAACGGTTTGCGCATCGATTGGCCAGTTTATGGCGCGCTCGGCGCAAGAGAGCCGCCTGGAAGAGTTGAACCGGCAGAAGGAGTCGATTCTCAACTCGGTGGCGGACGGCATCTTTGGCACTGACTCCGCGGGCCGGATCGTCTTTGTCAACCCGGCCGCGGCCAATATGCTGGGCGCCCACGCCTTCGATCTCATCGGCCGCACGGTGCACTCGGTGGTGCATGAGGAGCGTAAGGGGCAGGAAAAGTGTTCGGATCAATGCCGCACCGGGCGCGCCTTTCTGGTGCGCGAGGGCACCAGCGGGCAAGATGTCTTCTATCGCAAGAATGGCGCCTCCTTCCCGGTGGAGTTCTCGGTAACGCCGATGGTCGAGCACAACGTGGCCGTAGGCAGCGTACTCAGCTTCCGCGATATCAGCCAGCGTTACGCGCTGGACCGCATGAAAGATGAGTTCGTCTCCACCGTGAGCCACGAACTGCGCACCCCGCTCACGTCGATTCGGGGTTCTTTGGGCCTGCTGGCGACCGGGTTGTTGGGCGAGATGGGGGAGAAGGCGTCGAACCTGCTGCGTATCGCGGTCACCAACTCGGACCGGCTGGTGCGGCTGATCAACGACATCCTCGACCTGGAGCGTATGCAGTCTGGCCGCGCACCCCTCACCTATCGCAATTGCGACCTGGAAGAGTTGGCGAAGCAGGCCATCGACGCCATGGCCCCCATGGCGGACGCTGCCAAGGTACAAATGCTGTTGGATTCCGGGCCGGCGCAGATGGAAGTGGATCCGGACCGGTTACAACAGGTGATGACCAACCTGCTGAGCAATGCGATCAAATTCTCCCCGCACGAGTCGCAGGTCACTGTTTCTATTGAGCGGCTGCTGGATGGAGTCACCATCAGCGTAAGAGATAACGGCCGTGGTATCCCGAAGGACAAGCTGGAATCAATCTTCGACCGCTTTCAACAGGTCGACGCCTCGGACGCCAGGCAAAAGGGTGGAACCGGACTGGGCCTGGCCATCTGCCGCACTATCGTCATGCAGCACGGCGGCCGCATCTGGGCGGAGCGTAATGCCGATCGCGGTTCCACTTTCCGCATGTTCCTACCCACGGTCACGCGGGACAGCGAGCTGTCGCGCCTGGGGGGCAGTTCAGAGTCTCGAGTACTCAACAGTACTTCTGTCCTGGTCTGCGATGAGAACCCGGAGACACGGGCAGTGCTGGCGGAAAGCCTGCGGCAGCATGGCTATTCCGTGCTCGAAGCGGGCACCGGAGATGACGCCGTCGTGATGGCCCGGCAAACCCCTATTCAAGCCATCCTGCTGGATATGAGCCTTCCCAGCTTGCATGGCTGGGAGACCCTGCATCTGCTGCGGGACGATCTGCGCACGGCGTCGATTCCCGTGGTGGTGCTGAGCGCCTTTGGCGCCATGAACGACCCAGAAGTGGAAAAAGCCGCGGACGCCTGGCTGGAGCAGCCACTGGAGACGGAATCGATGTTGGCCGCCCTCTCCCGGGTGCTGCGGGTGGAACGGGAACCCTCTCGTGTGTTACTGGTAGAGGATGATGCTGACCTGGCCAAGGTGATCCTGGCCACGTTCGAGCGTGCCGGCATCCAGATACATCACGCCTCCACGCAGCGCAAAGCGATGGAGTTGTGCGTTTCGTCACGACCGGATCTAGTCATCCTCGACATTGGGCTGCCTGACGGCGATGGCTTTGGACTGGTCGATTGGCTGCGCCAGCAACAGGAGATGAAAAATCTGCCGCTGGTGGTCTATTCCGCCCAGGACCTGAACGAGGGCGAACGCAAGAAGCTGCGGCTGGGGAATACGGAATTCCTCACCAAGGCGCGTGTCCAGCCGCAGGATGTAGAGACGTTGGTGCTATCGATGCTGCGCCAGCCAAACGAAGTTACCGAAGTACCGCTGGGATTTGATGGGACCGCTTCTCCCAGCGCTTAACAACCTCTACGGGTCCGGATTTCCTGTACGCGGCTCTAGACAAGTCCGCGTATGCGGCTTTCTTCACGGAAAGGCGCATGAGGTTCATTGATTCCGACGAGTTCCACAGGAAATCCGGGAGCCCCGCCACACTTATGACACGCCGCATCCTAATCATTGACGATGAAGACGATATCCGCCAGGTGGCCGCCATGAGCCTGGAAACCGTAGCGGGATGGGACGTTGTGCTGGCGAATTCCGGCAAGCAGGGCATTGAACGCGCCAGTGCCGAGCAACCGGACGCAATCCTATTGGACGTGATGATGCCGGAGATGGACGGACCCACGACGCTGCTGAAACTCAAGGCCAGCGGTATGACTTCCCATATCCCTGTCTTGTTGCTAACGGCCAAAGTACAGGGCCCCGACCAGCGCAGGTTTGCCGAAATGGGAGTGGCGGCGACCCTGTTCAAGCCCTTTGATCCTCTGACCCTGGCGCGGCAGATTTCCGCGGCGTTGGGATGGAAAGAAGGCGATTGATCCCTTGACCGATCGAGTGAACAACGGAGACCGCATGCCCCCGGACAAAACCGCGCATACCGCGGCCAGCTTGCCTCTGAAAGAGCAGAGTCAAGAGCAGAAGATGCAAGCCATGATCTCTGCCCTGTGGGAGCGGAGCAGGCACACCGTCGCGGAGCGCGCCCAGTTGCTGCAGAGTGCAGGAGAACTATGGAACGACAACCGGCTGGATGCGGCGACCAGGATGCGTGCAGTGGATTCCGCCCACAAGCTGGCGGGCGTGCTAGGCACCTTCGGGCTGCCCCGAGGCACCGATCTGGCGCGGGAGGCAGAAGGGCTCTTTGGCCAATCGACGCCCCCTGGCAGAGAAGAAATTGAACGGCTGCAAGTGCTGCTGGCGGAGCTGACCCGGCTGATCGACCGCGGACCCAATCCGACTGTCTAAAATGGTCTCATGAACGACCTGGGGAACAACTTGGGCCGGCTGCTCATCGGTGTGGGGTTGGTGCTGCTGGTCGCCGGCGGCTTGCTGCTGCTATTGGGGCGTATCGGCCTTCCGCTGGGCAAGCTTCCGGGTGACATCTCCTACCGGGGCAGGAACCTTTCCGTGTACTTCCCCCTGGGGACGTCGATTTTGCTGAGCGTGGTGCTGTCTCTGATCTTCTATTTGCTCTCCCGCTTTCGCCGGTAGGTTGGACCCGATTTGACCGGCGTGTAGACTCGACGTTTGGTGGAGGCATCTGTGCCCAATCCGGAGGAATCACTGAGCCAGCTGGGGCTGGTTTTCCCGGAAGCGCCGGCCAACCGCCGGCGGGTGTGGCGGGTGGGCCAGCTGGTCGGAGAAGTAAGAAACCACATCGAGCGCGAGTACGCGGATGTGTGGGTGGAAGGCGAGGTTTCGAACTTCCGCCCTGCTCCTTCCGGCCATGTTTACTTCACTCTGAAAGATGGCGATGCCCAGCTGCCGGTGGTGCTCTTTCGCCGGCAGGCGTTGTTGCTGCGCTTTCGGCTGGAAGATGGCTTGCAAATCCTGGTGCGGGGGCGGGTTTCCGTCTATGAGCAGCGAGGACAGATGCAGCTGGTGGCCGAGTTCGTCGAGCCGGTAGGCGCAGGCTCGTTGCAGATCGCCTTCGAACAGTTGAAAGCCAGGCTGCAAAAGGAAGGCCTTTTCGCGGCGGACCGCAAGCAGCCCCTGCCCGCTTTTCCTCACTGCATTGGGATCATTACCTCTCCTACGGGCGCGGTGATTCGCGATTTTCTCAACGTGGCCGGACGCAGACATCTGGCGCTGCACGTGCAGCTTTACCCTTCGGCGGTGCAGGGTGAGACGGCGGCTCTGGAAATTGCGGCGGGCATCGCGTTCTTTAACCAGTCGCGCACGGTGGACGTGATTGTGGTGGCCCGCGGCGGCGGATCGCTCGAAGATCTGGCTCCCTTCAACAGCGAATTGCTGGCCAGGGCCATTGCCAATTCTCAGTTGCCGGTAGTTTCCGCCATCGGCCACGAAACCGACTTCACCATCGCCGATTTTGTCGCCGACCTGCGAGCGCCCACGCCCTCCGCGGCGGCCGAACTGCTGACCGAGGCGCAACATAAGGTGGAGGAGCGCCTGGAACAGCTGCACCGGCGCCTGACCCACAGCTGCCGCTACCTGCTTATGCGTGCCCAGGAGCGCTTTGCCCGGCTCTCCGCGCCGGCGGCTTTTGCTCGCATGCGCAATGCACTGGCACGGCGCCAGCAGCGGGTGGATGAGCTGCAGTACCAGCTGGACGCGGCCTGGCACCGGCAAAGCCGCAGCTTGACGGAAAGCTTGCAGAAGCTGGAGGCGAGGCTGCTGCGCCGGGATGTAAGCCACCGCATGCGTATGGTGCGAGAGCGGCTGGCGGCGCTGGACGGCCGGATGGGACGTGCGCAAGAGTCGCTGCTGCAGCGCAGGCGCGCTCGGCATGCCGGCGCGGAGGGGCGGCTGCAGACTCTTTCTCCTCTGGCGGTCCTGAATCGCGGCTATGCCCTGGTCTTTGACGAGGCAGGGGTCCTCATCCGGGAGGCAGGGGCTGCTCCCGACGGCGGACTGATTAGCACACGATTCGCCCACAGCACCCTGACCAGCCGGGTCCTGGAAAGGAAGTTCCCCCCAAGCAAACCATGAGAAAACTTTTTGGAACGGACGGTATCCGCGCGGTAGCCGGAGAGGCACCTCTGGACCCACCCACCATTTTCGCCACCGGACTTGCGCTGGCATCCTCTCTGAAGCGTCTCTATGCCCAGCCTCGGGTGCTGTTGGGGGCAGATACACGCGAATCCAGCCCCTGGATCTCCGCGGTCATCTCGGCCGGGTTGTGCCGGGGGGGCGCGGAGGTATTGAACGCCGGCGTGATCACCACGCCGGGTGTGGCCTACCTGACGCGCAAACACCGGTTGGCTGCGGGAGTGGTGATTTCCGCCTCGCATAACCCGTGGCAGGACAATGGGATCAAGGTATTCGGCGGGGATGGTTACAAGCTGCCTGACGCTACCGAGATGGCCATCGAGGAGGAGATTTTTCGCCGCCTCGAGGATTCGCCGCCGCCTGGCCTCAAAGGGCTAAGCGCTCCCCCGGCAAACCAGGATTTTCGCGAGGAGTATGAGGCATTTCTGCGCAACGTTGTTCCCCAGCTGAACCTGGAGGGCAAGAAGATCGTGATCGATTGCGCCAATGGGGCAGCTGCGGTAATTGCTTCAGAGCTCTTTCGCTCGCTGGGGGGCGAGATACACCTCACGCACGTAACCCCCAACGGACGCAATATCAACGAAAATTGCGGCGCCCTACACCCAGAAGTCGTGGCCCAGGAGACCAAGGCGCTGGGCGCCGACCTGGGGATCACCTTCGATGGCGACGCCGACCGCGCGCTGTTCGCCGACGCGCACGGACGGGTGGTCAATGGGGACGGAGTGATGCTGGTGGCTGCCCGCGATATGCAGTCCAAGGGCGAACTCGGCGGCGACCTGGTGGTGGCGACGACTATGTCCAACATGGGCCTGGAAGCCGCATTGCGCAGCAGCAGTATTCGCATGCTCCGTGCTCCCGTGGGTGACAAATATGTTCTGGAGATGATGCAGAAGCACCAAGCCAACCTGGGCGGGGAGCAGTCGGGCCATATTCTTTTTCTGCGGCGCAGCACCACCGGCGACGGATTGCTCACAGCGCTGATGTTGCTCGATACTCTGGCTCGATCCGGGAAGCCTCTCCACGAGCTATTAAGCGATCTGCTGGTGTTTCCGCAGGTGATCGTCAATGTGCGGGTGCGCGAGAAACGGCCGCTGGAGGAGATTCCGGCCGTGGTGGAGAGTATTCAGCAGGCGGAGAGGGATCTGCACGGCAATGGGCGGGTTGTGGTGCGCTATTCCGGCACCGAGGCCCTGGCGCGGGTGATGATCGAAGCCCAATCGGAGCAGCAGATGCGCGAGCATGCGGAGCGCATCGCCCAGGCCATCCGGGAAGAAATAGGGGTTTGAAGAACCGTTATCATCAAGGAAGGAGAGAGCCATGATTGCCGCCATCCTTTTGCTCGCCCTCATACAGCCACAAGATCCCGGCCTGGGGACTGCTGCCGCGCCGAATACAACTACGCCTGCGGTGCGGACAGAGAAGCTGACGCCGGCTGAAATGAAATCCCTAGCCGATGCCAACCAGGCTGTTGCCGACGCCCAGGACAAGTTGATTCATGCCAAGGCCGCCCTGCAGGGGACGACCGAGGGTATTGAGCAGGCTCATCACGCAAACACGGACTGCGGCTGCTATCTCGAGAGCACGGGACGCGATTACGACAAGGTGGAGTTCAAAGGGGATACGATTATCATCCACCATATTCACGAAGCTCCGGGAAGCCTCACCAACAAGAGCACGCCGTAAAACGCAGTGGCAGCGTGAGAAGAACCGCAGGTCCCTCCACTACGCTCCCGCTCCCCTTATTTCAGGGGCAGTGTACGGGCTGAAGGCATCGTTCTGTTTTGTGAGCAGCTCCCTCGGCGGCTAAAGCCGGTTCATTTCTATCACTTAGGTACGGGCTGAAGCCCGTACCTAGAGTTTCTACATTTGAAACCTGAAAATCTGCTGAATATACGGCTTTTTGCGGCGCTCACAGGCGTTTTCGGCCCTGTATCAGGGCACGACTTTTAGTCGTGCCGTAAAGGTCTAACTAAAGGCGCCGGCTACCTCGCCGCAGCGAGCATTAGGCCCGGTGCTTTTCTGGCCAAGTGAGAGTTAGCAGGGGCTAAAGAGTGCGCGTGAGAACGCGAAAATAAACCACAAATCAGAACCAGGCACGTAGGGCCGGGAGCCAGACGTCAGCCCAGCCCGGGAGGGCTGGGACACCGGTTCCCAATTTCGTTTGAGCGCCGGCGGCGCGGCACCCATGGATGAATGTAGAGCCGCGCCGCCGGCGCTCCGCAACCTTGGGTAACCAACTCCCAGCCCTTCCGGGCTGGGCTGACGTCTGGCTCCCGGCCCTACGGGCCTGGTTCTGATGCGCGACTTATTTTCGCGTTCTCACGCACACTCTAAAAGCCCAAATCTCTTTAGATCAGTGATGGCACGACTGAAGTCGTGCCTGATACAAAGCAAAAAGACAGAACCAAAGACCTTTTCTTCTCGAAACGAGATACGCTTCGAACCAGAAAATGTAGAAACTCGAGGTACGGGCTGAAGCCCGTCCCCCTTCGATCGGGTGCGCGGAGCGTCCAGAAGGCAGGTCGGGGAATTTTTTTATTTCAGGTCGCGCCAATTGGGGCCGGCTCCGCAGTCGACTACGATCGGGACTTTTAGCTCAATCACTGTTTCCATTTCGTGCCGCACCAGCTGCTTTACTGGCTCGACTTCCTTCTCCGGCACATCAAAGAGAAGTTCGTCATGCACCTGGAGCGTCATTTTCGCCTCTAACTTTTCTTCCCTGAGCCGGCGATCGATGCGGATCATGGCGATTTTGATCAGGTCTGCTGCCGTTCCCTGTAGGGGCGTATTCACCGCCGTGCGTTCGGCAAAACCGCGCAGGTTCGCGTTGCGGCTCTGCATATCGGGAATAGGGCGAACGCGGCCGAAGAGCGTACGAACTCGCTGCTCCCTGCGCGTCTCCTCAAGCAGCTGATCGATATAGCGGCGCACACCGCTGTATCGCGCGAAGTAGGTTTCGATGTAAAGCCTGGCTACGTTTTGCTCGATGCCGAGTTGCGCCGCCAATCCGAAGGGAGAGATCCCGTAGACAATTCCGAAATTTACCGCTTTGGCGCGATCACGCGTCTGTTTATCCATCCCCTCGGCGGCAATGCCGAATACTTCCGCTGCAGTAAGGGTGTGAATATCCTGCCCTTCGGCAAAGGCGCGCACCAATAAGGGATCTTCAGAATAATGCGCCATCAGGCGTAGCTCAATCTGCGAGTAATCAGCGGAGATGAGCAGATTTCCGGGCGCCGCGATAAAGGCCGCACGGATCTCGCGGCCTAGTTCCGTCTTGATGGGAATATTCTGCAGATTCGGATTAGTAGAAGAGAGGCGCCCGGTCGCGGTGCCTACCTGGTTGAACGTGGTGTGGACACGCGCCTGGGCATCGGCCAACAAAGGCAAAGAATCAATGTAATTGGACTTGAGCTTGGCCAGCTGGCGGTATTGCAGCACCTGGCGCGGCACCTCGTTATGCTCCGCCAGCTCTTCGAGCACATCCACGGCGGTCGAGACCACTTTGCCCTTGCCATACTTGAGCGGCTTGGGCAGGTGCATTTTGTTAAACAACACGTCGCCTAGCTGCTTGGGTGAATTGATGTTGAAACGATGGCCGGAACCTTCGAAGATCTGCTCACTGACGCGGTGCATCTCCACCGTCAAGCGGCCAGCCATGGCGGAGAGGACTGCACGGTCGATACGCACCCCGGCCTCTTCCATGCGCAGCAAGACAGGGACCAGCGGCAGATCGATGTCGCGATACACCTGGCCGGTACCCAGCGATTCGACGTCCCCCTTGAGTAGCGGCCCGAGGTTGTGGATGGCGTGCGCCGATGCCGGCAACAGTTCATCGCCCGGTCCAGGCAACGCCCGGGTGGTAAAGCGCGCGGCCACATCGCCCAGGCGATGCATGGTGTTGGTCGGATTGATGAGGTAGGAGTAGAGCATTACATCATCGATGGGCCCAGCCAGCCGCAGACCATGGCTCGCTCCATGCCGATCGAGAATGCGCAGCGCTGCCTTAAGGTCGTGTACCGACTTTGGCGTTTGCTCATCGGACAGCAGGCTGCACATCCACTCCGGAGCGCGACTATCGGCGGCGGGATCCAAGGAAACGACGAGCACCCGGCCCGGCTCCGCGGTGAAGGCAATCTTTAGCGACTGGGGAGTGGGTTCAGCCTGCGGCGCGGGAGCATCAAAGAGGCCGAGCAATGACATGCTCTTGAGCTGCGGCTCTTCCTCCTCGATGGCCTCGCTTTCCTCCTCAGCCACTTGTTCCGATGCGGCCTCAAGCAGCGTGGTATCGAAGGCCAGCGCGAAGCCGTGGCCGCGTGCGAGCGAAAGGAAGCGGCTAATCTCTTCGGGCGGCGGATCGTGGACGACGGTGAGCGGGGTCGCTTGCTCGTCGGGAGCCAGCTCCTTGAGCATGGTGGTGAATTCAAGCTCGTTAAAAAGAGCGCGGCAGGCGCTCACATCGGGGGCCTGGGTGCGCATTTGTTCCAGGTCAAGTGGAACCGGGACTTCACGGTGGATGGTAACCAGCTCCTTGCTCAGCAGCACCGCCTCTCGATTGTTCTGCAGCGATTCGCGGTAGGTCTTGCGTTTCACCTCCGCAGCGTGATCGAGTACTGCTTCGACGCTGCCGAATTGCTGGATCAGCTCGACCGAGCCTTTGTCTCCGATGCCAGGCGCGCCTGGAATGTTGTCGATGGAGTCTCCACGCAAGGCCATCACATCGATGACTTGCTCCGGCGCTACCCCGAGTACTTCCACTACTTTGTCGCGATCGAGGATGAGGTTGTCTTTGACCGGGTTGAGCACCTTGACGCGACCGGTGACCAGTTGCAGCATGTCTTTGTCATTCGAAACCACAAAGACATCGTGATCCTGCTCAGCGGCCTGACGGGCCAGCGTGCCGATCACATCGTCGGCTTCGAAACCCTCGGATTGCAAGATGGGAATGCGAAAGGCTTCCAGCGCTCGCCGAATGAAGGGCAATTGTTGCGCCAGATCTGGGGGCATCTCAGTGCGATTGGCCTTGTAGCCGGCGTAATCGATCTCGTCAAAGGTCTGGGTCTTGATATTCCATTTGCGCACCGTGGCCATGCTGCGCGCCCGCTCATCGCGAAAGACGGCCCCGCTCACGTCGAAGACGGCGGCAAAGAACTCCGGCTGAAAATCGCGGCGGAGCTTGTTGATCATGTTGACAAAGACGAAGGTGGCCGCGGTGGGAACCCCGGTGCGCGTGGACATGGGGCGCTGGCGCTGCATCGCGTGATAGGCGCGAAAGATAAACGACATCGCGTCGAGCAGGAAGACAGGCTTCTTTGGCTCCGGGTTGTTCAGCTGGGGAAGTGATGCCATTATTCGTCGAGCAGATCTTTGATCCGATTCATTTCAAAAACGATTCCCTTACCCGCATGGGAGAAGGTGTCATTGCGTAGCAGCTGCCCATCCTCATAACGGTAGAAGGCGCTGTCCTGAGGGTCGATGACCCAAATTTCCTCGATACCCATGACGCGGTAGTCTTCCAGTTTGCGCTTCAGACGCTGGAAGGTGTCTTCGGGAGACAATACCTCAAATACAGCAAGAGGAGGGTGCGTAATGATTTGTTCCTTCGGCTGAATACGATCGAGCACGGTGACATCGGGAACACGATAACGCGTGGCTGCGACCTTTACCCGCAATGATGGCAACGAACAAACGTTCCATACCTTGTCGCGCTGCGCAAACCATGCCAGAATCGCCCCTTGCCAGGATGAGTGATCGTACTCTGCGGCCGGGCGCTCCTCAATCTTCCCGTCCACGTACTCGGCATCAGGCTCATAGGAGGAGCGCAGATAGACCTCAACCGGAACATGAGTCGTCGTCGCCATGGATTTCCCCCTCCCTGAGGATACCTCCCTTTGCGGCGTCTTTCATACAATCAGGCCTGTGCTGGTCTCCGACTTCGACTTCGAGCTTCCGCCAGAGCTGATCGCGCAAGAACCGCCTGCGAAACGCGGGGAGAGCCGTATGCTGGTCCTCGATCGACCCCGCGGAGCATGGCAGGACTCGTGGTTTGACCAGCTGCCCGAGTTGCTGCGTGAAGGGGATGTGCTGGTGTTGAACGACAGCCGCGTGATCCCAGCACGGCTGTTTGGGGTGCGTCCGGGAGGCACAGGCAAAGTGGAAGTGCTGCTCACTGAACAGGTGAGCGATTGGGAATGGCGGGCGCTGACGCGCCCGGCGCGCAGGATGGCGGTGGGTCAGGAGCTGGCTTTCGCAGTGTCTGATGGGGACGTGCGGCTGCACGCTACGGTGGTAGCCGATGGCGAGTTCGGCGAACGTCTTCTTCGCTTCACGCCGGTAGATGATTTTTTTGCCCGGCTGGAGCTTCTGGGACATGTTCCCCTCCCCCCCTACATTCGCCGCCAGGACCAGCCGGTGGACCGTGAGCGCTACCAGACGGTCTTTGCGCGGCAACGCGGATCGGTCGCGGCGCCCACCGCTGGCCTGCACTTTACACCTGCGATTCTGGAGCGGATCCGCGCGGGCGGTGTCGTGATTACCTACTTGACCCTGCACGTCGGACTGGGGACGTTCCAGCCCGTACGTGTGCCGGATGTATCGGAGATTCGTCTCCATTCGGAAAGGTATACTCTGCCCGCGGAAACAGCCGAGGAAGTCAACCGGGCGCTGCTCGACGGCCGGCGTATCGTTGCCGCGGGCACGACGACGGTGCGGGCGCTAGAGCACTGCGCCCAAATCGGCAGAATGGAGCCGCATAGCGGCACAACCAACATCTTCCTGTCCCCGGGCTCCCGCCTGAACGTAGTCGGGGGGTTGCTGACCAACTTTCATCTGCCGCAGTCGACGCTGCTGATGCTGGTGAGCGCCTTCGCCGGGAGAGATAAGACCCTCGCGGCCTATCGCCATGCGGTCGAAGCGGGTTATCGTTTCTTCTCCTACGGGGATTGCATGTTCATCGCCTGACCGAAGTGCCGCTCGGCATTCAGACGCGCGCGTTCCAGCGCGGCCTCCACTTCGAGCCTCTTGGTTTCGATCACCAGCGGGTCTTCGCTCTGAGGTACCTCGATCTGCTTCGCGTAGCTGATCACCACGCGAGAAAATGGCTTAGGGATGAGAAAGCGGTCCCATGACCGGAGTATCCAGGCCTTCTCGGGATGGGCGTAAAAGATGCCGATGGCGTATCCGGTGAGTTGGGCCAGCTTCACTGCGCCGGGCTTGACCTTGTAGACCGGGCCGCGTGGGCCATCTGCGGTAAAGACGGCCGGATGCCCCCGCTCAACCGCCTTGGCCAGAGCCCACAGGCCAGGGCCTCCGGATCGCGTGCTGGATCCGCGCGCGGTTAAAAGCCCCAGCTGTTCAATAGTGCGTGCAATCAGTTCCCCGTCGAAACTGAGGCTGATCAGGACTGCCGCCTTGACCTGGGTGTGGAAATAGCAAGCGCACGGAATCAGGCAGCGGTGCCAGAAACACCACACCTGGCGAGCCGGCGGTATAGCGGGCTGGGCCCCTGGCTCAATCAGGACCTCATAGCGCAGCGTACGATGGAGGGCCCTCAAGAGCATCGCCACCAGCCGGGGAACAACCACAAGGGTAATCCGCTGGCTGAAACTGAAGCTCTGGGCGGAGTCGGTCACCGGGCGATTTTACAGGTTGGGGAGCCACAGCTACTTTGGTAATGAGGGGGCCAGTCCGATTCGCCACCTGTTTTGTTGCAGATAGCGGTCTGTCACCAGAGGGCTAACTATGCGCCTCCCTCCGGGGTAACCAAGGGGGCGATCGAGTGGGGATGGTCGCTGCCCCCTTCGGGGACGGGTAATAGTGTGATTGACGCATTTCCGCTGCGCCCGCGCTGACGTATACCAATATTCATTATGAGTACACACAAATTTGCTCTGACTCCGCGTGACTATTCTCTGCCTAGATCTGGAAGCAAGCCGTCCCTGGACGACAAACTCGACAAGGTCTTCCAAATGGCCGAGCATATGGACGCCAGATGTGTCTACATGCTGGACGCTGCTACACACAAGCGCCGCCTCGCGGTTTCCGCCAGGTAGCAACGGCTTTCTAACAATGGTCGCGAGCCTCAGGGGCTTTAGAGTTGCGTGCGAACTCTAAAGCCCGACCCGGTTTAGGCCTTTGCGGCACGACTAAAGTGTGCCCTGATACAAAGCAAAAACACGAGACCAAGCAAAGAGCTTGGCTCTCTTCCCGAGCCTTCGCCGCCCCGCGGGCCCAACCCTTACCCCGCCCCCGCTGATAGCATCTCTGATGTGCTACTGACTCTGGAAACGTCCCTGCAGTTCGTCAAGGGCATCGGCCCACGCATCGCCCAGAGCCTGCAGGACAAGCGCATCGCCACCATCGAAGACCTGCTCTACCACCTGCCCTTCCGTTATGAGGATCGCCTTCGTCCTCAAGCCATCGAGGAATTAGTCCCGGGAGAGATGGCCAGCCTGATCGGCGAGGTGCGCGGCATGAACCTGATGCGTACGCGGCGCATGCCCATCTTCGAAATGACCGTGAGCCAGGGCCTGGGCAAGGTCAAGTGCATGTGGTTTCACGGAACCTACCTGAAAGATCGCTTCAAAGCCGGACAATGGGTGGCCCTGTACGGAAAGGTGGAGGCTTCCCGCAGCAGCAATAGTTTCAAAATGATCCAGCCGCAGGTGGAAGTGCTGCCCGACGACCACGACGACGAGGAGTCCAAGCTGCTGGAAGTAGGCCGCATCACCCCCGTCTATGAGTCGTTGGGCAACAAGCTGGCGTCGCGTTGGCAGCGACGCATCGTGTGGAGAGTGCTGGAGGAAATGAAAGGTCGAATCCCGGAGACCCTTCCCCAGGCACTTTGCCGGCGGTTGGAGTTGCCCAGCCGCGAAGACGCATTACGCCGGGCGCACTTCCCCGAGCCGGGCACCCCCATGAGCCAGCTCCAGTCCTGGGCCACGCCGGCCCAGAAAAGACTGATATTCGAAGAACTCTTCTACCTTGAACTGGGTCTGGAGCTGAAGCGGAAAAAACTTCGCCAGCGGCAAGGTATTCCCTTCGAAACCAATGAAGCCGTGCGTTCGGCGCTCCGCCAGGTGCTGCCCTTCCACCCCACCAAGGCGCAAAAGACCGCTCTGGGGGAGATTGTGACCGACATGCGGGCACCGGAGCCGATGCGGCGGCTGCTGCAAGGGGATGTGGGCTCGGGAAAGACCATCGTGGCCCTGCAGGCAATGCTGGTGGCTATCGAGAACGGCTACCAGGCAGCCCTGATGGCGCCGACGGAGATTCTGGCTACCCAGCACTTCCTGGGAGCACGCAAGCTGCTGGAGCGGTCGCAGCAGCGCTACAAAGTAGTGCTGTTGACCGGGTCGCTCGATGAAGATCGCAAACGTGCCAACCGGGGGGCGATCGCGCGCGGCGAGGCGCAATTGGTGATTGGCACCCATGCCCTCATCGAGGACCGCGTAGATTTCGCCAGGCTGGGACTGGTGGTGGTGGATGAACAGCATCGTTTCGGGGTCTTGCAGCGTTTCCGGTTGATGACGAAGCCCAACGCCGGCGAACCCGATGTCCTGATCATGACCGCAACGCCCATTCCCAGAACGCTTGCTCTTTCTCTATACGGCGACCTCGATCTCAGCGTGTTGGACGAATTGCCTCCTGGCCGCACGCCCATTCTTACCCGGCAGGTCTCCGACGACATGGCCGGCGAAGTATGGAACCTGGTGCGGGAACAAGTGCGGCTGGGGCACCAGGCGTACGTGGTTTATCCCGTCATCGAAGGCGCGAAAGAGGATCAGCCCGAATTGGATTTCGCTGCCGCCGAGCCCAAGGGCGAGGCGGGGCCGACGGAGGCAACGCCGAAGAAGGGCAAAGTCCCCGGCTTGTTATTCAAGCCCGTCTCCTCCCCTTCGGCGCCCTCGCTGAAGGCGGCAACCGAGATGTATCAGGAGTTGAAGGAAGGCGCTCTTAAGGGTCTACGCCTGGGTCTGCTGCATGGCCGGATGGATGCCGACGAAAAAGAAATCATCATGCGCCGCTTTCAGCGGCGGGAGGTGGATGTGCTGATTGCCACCACCGTGATCGAGGTTGGCGTCGATGTGCCAAACGCAACCATGATGGTGATTGAACATGCGGAGCGGTTTGGACTGGCGCAACTGCATCAGCTGCGCGGGCGCGTGGGCCGCGGAAGGGCCAAGTCCTACTGCATTCTTCTGACGGGGGGAAAGATTTCGCCGCAGGCAGTGGAGCGCCTGGCAGCGATGGTGCGGACGCAGAACGGATTCGAACTGGCCGAGCTGGACCTGCAGCTGCGAGGGCCAGGAGAGTTCTTTGGCACGCGGCAAGCGGGCATCCCGGACTTTCGCGTAGCCAACCTGGTACGCGACCGTGATCTTCTGGAGTTGGCGAAGGCTGAGTCGGCGTCGTTCGTGTCGCCGGCCAACGAGCTTACGGAGGAGGAAAAGAGCAAGGTGTGGAACCGGCTGCGTGAGGCCTGGCAACGGCGCTATGGCCTGGTGGATGCGGGATAACTTGGCGGGGAGGCTCTCAGGGGGATGAGATGCGCGTCAGGCGGCGAAGCATTGGCTGGCGCCAAGTTGCGTTTGCAGTTCCTCGTCCTTAACCATCCAGATCTGCAATTGCACCTTGATGATCTCGAGTGAACAGATGTAGCGCGTGGCGGCGTCCAGGGTCGCTCCATCCACTGCCGGCAACTTGCGCGAAGAGACATCAAAGAGGTGCGGGGTACAGCGGCAAAGCTCCGTCAGCACGAGATGAGAAGCCGCAGTCAGTTGAAGGCCAACCGCGACCAGCGCGCTGTAGATTTCAACGCAGATGTCACGGGGAAACTCAAAGACAAAGCGAGCCGTACCCGGCTCGACGTAAGAGCGGCTGCGAATCCAGGCTCCACAATCGGGAATGACTCCGCTGAGCCGGGGCACGACCAGGGATTGGTCTTCGGATAAGAGCGCGGTCAAATAGAGAACATCATCTAAAAGCGTATCGGACATAAGTGTGTCGGCGAACTCCAGCTCACGAACTTCGAATATACCTCGCCTGCTAATCTGATCGGCCACGTTAGAGCAATCTTCAACGGCAGGACAGGTACGTTGGTTAGCCGTTACGGTTACATTTGCGGCGAAGGGAGATGACCGAAAATGATCCCATGGTAATGTGTCAGCATGTTGATCGGTACAGGCGTGGATTTGATCGAGGTGGAGCGCATCGCGCGTTCGATCGAACGCTACGGCGAACGGTTTCTGCGTCGCGTTTATACAGATCACGAGATCGCCTATTGCAGCCGCAGGCGGAGCGGAGCGGAAAGCTACGCGGCCCGTTTCGCGGCGAAAGAGGCGGGAGCGAAGGCGCTGGGCACCGGTATCAGCAGGGGGGTCACGTGGAACGAGTTCCAGGTGGTGCGCGACCCGGGCGGCCGGCCGGTTCTCGAATTGCGGGGGCGGGCTGCGCTGCTGGCCAAAGAACTCGGGGTGCGCGCGATCTCGCTTTCCCTCACCCATACCGGCAGCCTGGCGATGGCGACCGTGATGATGGAGAGCTAGAGCAGATCCTTTCCCTGGCTGGGAAAGGGAGAGCCAGGAAAAAGCGTCATTTGATATGCTCAGTCGCAGTGGGAATACCCGCTGCACTCGCTTCAACCCGAGGGGGTCTGTGCCAAGCCAGCAAGAAGTCCAGTGGTCACAACTGAAGGTTGGCGTTCTGGTCGTCGTGGCGGTGGCAGCCCTGATTGCTCTCATCTTCCTCATGACGGGAAGCACAGGAGGCTTCTTCCAGGGAAAGATCATCCTTCGCTCCTATTTTGAGAATGCCGCCGGCCTCAAAGAGGGTGCTCCGGTCAACCTCGAAGGCTACACGGTGGGCACGGTCACCAAAATTGGAATCGTACCCGCACGTAAGCTCACCCCGGTCGAGGTGACCTACAAGGTCGGAGCCAAATATAAAGACGCGGTGCGTACCGATTCCACATCGAGCCTGGAGACCATCGGCGTTCTGGGCGATACCGTCGTGGACATCAACAGCAAGCTCGCGACCGGTCCGCCGGTCCACAATGGCGCGGAGCTCAGAACCGATGAAACTCCCAACCTCTCCGACGTGATCAAGTCGAGCCAGGGAACGATCGAGCAGTTGAATACCATTCTGGCCAAGGTCGACCACCTTGCCGACTCGCTCAACTCCACCAAAGGCTCGATCGGCGAGTTGATCAACAATCCCGACCTTTACAACAAAGCAGTGGGAACCTTGAACGAGTTGTCGCAACTGGTGGATACCGTTGCCAATGGCAAAGGCTCGATCGGCAAGTTGGTGGCTGACGACTCGTTGTACAACCACATCAACGACACCGTGGCCAAGCTGGACAAGATGGCAGACCAGCTGGACGAGGGGAAGGGTACGATTGGCAAGCTGCTCAAAGACGAGACGCTGGCCAATAACCTGAGCCAGTCCGTAGCCAACGCAAACCAGCTGCTGGGCGATATCAATGCCGGCAAAGGCGGCCTGGGCATGATCGCCAAGGATCCCCAGTTCGCCGCCAAGCTGCGAGACACAATCGACAAGCTCGATTCGGTCTTGAACCGGGTAGACAGCGGTCAAGGAACCATCGGGCAGCTGGTTGTCAACCCCTCTCTTTACAACAACCTCGACCAGTCACTGACAGAAACCCGGGGGCTCATTGGGGCCATCCGCGAGAACCCCAAGAAGTATCTGACCTTCCATGTGAAGGTTTTCTGACCGGATTTCACTTCTACTCCACCAGGCAGGAATATGAAGTCTCTCCAAATCGTTGTTGCAGCGTTGCTTTGTTCCTTGCTGGCTCATGCGCAAAACAAACCGGCCCAGGCCCCACCAGAGCCGAAGGCGCCGCAAAGCTTCGACCTGACCGCCATCGACAAGAAGGCCGATCCCTGCACCGACTTTTATCAGTACGCCTGCGGCAACTGGAAGAAAAACAATCCGATCCCTCCCGATCAGGTCCGGTGGGGCCAGTTCGATGAGCTTAGGGAAAGAAATGACTGGCTCCTCTATCGCGAACTGGAAACTGCAGCAAACCCGGAGATGAAGCGGACTGCACTGGAACAGAAATATGGCGACTTCTACGCGGCATGCATGAATACCCAGCTCGCCGACCAAAAGGGACTCGCAGCGCTCGAACCCGCCCTGGACACCATCAGCGCGCTCAGCGACAAGAAGCAACTGGCTGCGCTGCTGGGTACGCTTGAGATACCGCATGGCATCAGCGGGCTGTTCAGCTTCGGCGTCGGCCAGGACCAGAAGGACTCGACGCGGCAAATCGCCGAAGCGGGCCAGGCAGGTCTCAGCCTGCCGGACCGCGATTACTACCTGTTGCAGAATCCACGGCAGCAGAAGATTCGCGATGAATACGTGGCCCACATGCGCAAGATGTTCCAGCTGGCCGGCGATACACCTGAGAAAGCCGCCGGCGAGGCGCAGAGCGTGATGACGATCGAAACCGCGCTGGCGCAAGGCTCCATGAGCCGGACGGACCTGAGAGACCCGGCGAAGCGCTATCACATGATGACGCTCGCGGAGCTGGGCAAGCTGACCCCGGACTTCGACTGGCCGGCCTACCTGCATGGCATAAGCATGGGTTCCTTCGAGACCCTGAATGTGATGACCCCAGACTTCTTTACCGCCATGAACGCGCTGATTGATGCTCAGAGCCTGGACGCGTGGAAGAGTTATCTCCGCTGGCGTGCCCTGCACGATGCCGCCCCATGGATGTCGCAAGCATTTGTAGACCAGAACTTCGATTTTTTCTCGAGTGACCTGCTGGGACAGAAAGAGATCGCGCCCCGGTGGAAACGCTGCACCCAAGCCACCGACGGAGCGCTGGGGGAAGCGGTGGGTCAGGATTGGGTAAAGACGTACTTCAGCCCGGAAAAGAAAGAGAACATGGTCAAACTGGTCACGGCGCTGGAAGCGTCGCTGGCCGAGGATATTCAGCAGTTACCCTGGATGTCGGAAGCCACCAAGAAAAATGCTGAGGAAAAGCTGGCGTTGATCCGGCAAAAAATCGGCTATCCGGAGCATTGGCGCGACTACTCGACCCTGGAGATCAAGCGGGATGATCTGCTGGGAAATGTGGCCCGCGCCACTGTCTATGAGGATCGCCGCAACCTGGACAAGCTGGGCAAACCGATTGACGAGAGAGAGTGGCACATGACGCCGCCGACGGTGAACGCCTACTACAGTCAAGGCATGAACGACATCAACTTTCCTGCCGGCATTCTGCAGCCGCCGTTCTACGACTTCTCCAAAGATCCTGCTGTCAATTTTGGAGGAATCGGGGTGGTGATCGGCCACGAAATGACGCATGGCTTCGACGATCAGGGCAGCAAATACGACGGCCATGGCAACGTACGCGAGTGGCAGAGCCCGGCGGACCGCAAGGCCTTCACCGAGCGCACCGATTGCGAGGTGAAGGAGTATGGCAACTTCGAGACCGCACCGGGGCAAAAGCTTAATGGCAGCCTGACACTGGGCGAGAATACGGCGGATAATGGCGGCCTTCGCTTGGCCTACTCTGCGTTGATGGCTACTTTAGCCCAAGAGCCCGCCGCGGCCGCGACGGAGATCGACGGCTATACGCCGGCACAGCGGTACTTTCTCGCGTTCGGCCAGGTTTGGTGTGAGAATGTGCGCGAACAGGCAGCGCGGAGTAGAGCCCTCACGGATCCGCACTCCCCCGGCGAATGGCGAGTGAACGGCTCGGTGCAGAACTTCGACGAATTCGGCAAGGCTTTTAACTGCAAGAAGGGCGCCCCGATGTACCCGGAGAACTCCTGCCGCGTATGGTGATCCGCTGGGCGCCGCGAGGGGATTCATGGTTCCCGGCATTCGAAAAAAACGCGAAGGTTGGGGCGCCCGGCAGTAGCCGACGGTCTGGCTTTGAGTCTAACGAATCAGGAGACGCTCGGGTGTCTCCACTGTTGCGATGTGCTTTCGAGGGCGGTTATGTGCAGCTTTTCTTGACGGAAAAGCTGCGTCAGCATCCTCTCTCCGAAGGTACTCTCACAGTGGAGCCGCTAGCCGAAAGTGGTTCTAGCTTTTACAATTAGCGCTAGGTTCAAATTTCTATACAGTTTCAGCTGCAAAGGCAGCCCTAGACCGCGATAGCGACGGGGATGAAGGAAACGCATGAAGTTCAGGAAATTCGGCCGGATCAGTCTGGCCTTGGCGGTATCCCTGGGAACGGGGTTGGGAGTGACCTCCTGCAGTACAGACCACACAGTCGGTTATATGTATGTCACCGGCTCGCAATATAGTCAGATCTCCGGCTTCACGATCGATAGCAATCTGGGCAATCTGACCACGGCGGAAAACTCCCCCTATGCCTCCGGGGGGGTGAACCCGACCAAAGAACTGGTGGCCAATGCAGGAAGGTTTCTCTATGTCCTGAACGCGGGCTGCGGCGGAAGCGGGCAGATTGCGTGTCCCAGCGGTACATCGGCGGCCAATTCGGGAGCAAATATCGCGCTGTTCACCATCGGTGGAAAAGGCGGACTGAGCTTCCAGACAACTTATACCAGCCAAGGCAACTTTCCAATCTCGATCCAGGCCGACTCTTCCGGCACCCATCTGTTCGTGCTTGATTCCCAGGTTCCCGATCCCACGGTTGATTGCGTGGGCTATGTCGCTTCGAATCCTGCCACTATCTGCGGAGACATCACGTCCTTCAACATCGACCCCAATACCGGTCGGCTCTCGTTGATCACCAACCAGCAGTTTAAGAACCCTACGACCGGCACCAACCTCACTTACTTTCCGGTTGGCAGTGGGCCCATTAACTTCTCTGTGCTTCCGAGTAACTCATTTATCTACACCATCGAGGCCGGTAGTGGGAGCACCTCGGATCCCAAGCAGGCGGTCTTCGTCTATGCGAACACCAGTGGCCAACTGACGCTGACGCAGAATACTCCGATCCCCACCGCCGCTGAAGACCTGAGCTATATCTATGCGAGCCCCAAATATGTGTATTTAATCGATGCAGGGCAAAGCGTTAACGCCACCGGCCAGATCCTGCCTTACACAGTCGGCACCAACGGTGCGCTCCAAGTGCTGGTTACCGGCGCCGTCAACAACACGGGTACTGTTGCCAATCCTCAGACCATGGTTGTCGACCATCAAGGCAAATTTCTTTATCTCGCCAACCGGGGGCCAAATTTGACTGCGACCAGCCCGGCGAGTTCCGTGAGCGCGTTTTTCATTGATCCGACAACAGGCTTTTTAACACCGCTCTCCGGAGGAGCAAGCCAGACCAGCACTCTCTTTGGCTCCGGATCCGAGCCACAGTGCATTCTTGAGGATCCGTCGAACCAATACCTCTACACGGCCAATTATGCCGACAGCACGGTGACTGGCGCGGTGATCAATTCATCCACGGGAACCCTGACCACACTACGGAAGAACACCGCTTTCGGAACTGTCGGTCAGCCCACCTGGTGCGTCGCCAGCGGTACATTGTTCTAATGTTCTTTTACAATGCAAGTGGACCTAAAAGATCATTTTTCCATAGCTCTGCTGCGAACTGCAGCCCTGCTCCATTGGTTCGCTGGGCCAGGATGAAGGAAGCGCATGAAGTTGAGTAAATTCGGCCGGATCACCCTGGCCTCTTTGGTGTCCCTTGGTATGGGATTCGGTGTTGTTGCGTGCGGACCCAGCAATACGATCGATTTTCTCTATGTCACGTCCTCCAAGAGCAACCAGATCAATGTGTACAGAGTAGATAGCGAAGTGGGTGCTCTGATTCCCATCCCCGCGTCTCCCTACCCCTCGGGCGGCGATAACCCTGTTGCCGTTGTCACGTCAGCCAGCGGCAAGAACCTGTACGTAGTCAATCACGACAACAATGCGATCGTGGAATTCGCCATCAATACTGACGGCAGCATCGCCCAGCAGCAAGTCTGCACCGTTCCGGGCACCTTCCCTAACCAGTTGGCGATAAACCAGGCCGGTACCTACCTCTATGTTGTGGAGACTTACCAACCGGGCTTCAGCGCCGCCAAACCCGGGGCCGGGGGACTGGTGGTCTATCCCATCAATGCCACCGGGGGGCTAGGCGCCACGGGAAGCCTGTGCACGCCGGTCGCGAATGGCGCCAATAGTTTCTTCCCCGTGGGAAATAATCCGGTAGCGGTTAACGTGCTGCCCAGCAGCAACTTTGTTTATGCGGTTAACGAAAACGACGCCAGCATCTCTGCGTTTCAGGTGGAGACGAGCGGCGCTCTCTCATTGATTGCGACGTATACCGTCGGCGTGGCTCCGAATGCGATTGCCAGCGATCCGACGAGTAAATTCCTCTACGTCACCGACGGCGCGGCCAACCAGATGATTGGCTACACAATCCAGACCAACGGAACCTTGATCAACATGCAGACCCCCTTTAAGACGGACATTCTTCCGGATGCGGTCCAGGTCGACGCGCGCGGTATTTATGTGTACGTGGCAAACTATAACGCCAACGACGTGAGCGCCTATACCATCGATCGCGGTACCGGAAACGCTACACAGATTTCGGGGGCCACCACGTATGCCGTCGACGCCGGGCCGACCTGCATTCTGATCGAACCCGCAGAAGCGCGCTATGTCTACACGTCAAACTTCCTTGGCGCCACGGTGTCGGGCTTGGCTCTGAACCCTGCGACTGGAGCACTATCGGCCGTGCAGAACACACCCTTCAAGGCCTCCGGGCAGCCTACCTGCACCGCTGCAATTACCCACGGCAACCATGCCATCGAGGTCGTACAGCCCTGATTCTGCATAGTATTGCCACCCTGCATAGGTCCGGAGCGACGAAGCTGGACAACTCCTGTTTCATCGACGCGAGGCGTTGCAGCCTCCGGGAGCAAGTGGCCGAAAGCGGCCCAAGCTCTTACAATGCAGATGGGAAAGAACACCAAGATTTTCTATCCATAGCCCTGCTGCGAACCGCAGCCCTGCTCCATTGAGTCGTTGGCCCAGGATGAAGGAAGCGCATGAAGTTGAGTAAATTCGGCCGGATTGCCCTGGCTTCGGTGGTATCCCTTGGTCTCGGATTCGGTGCTACTGCATGCGGACCCAGCAATACAATCGATTTTCTGTACGTCACCGCGTCCAAGCAAAACCCGGGACAAATCAGCGTATACAAAGTAGATAGCGAAGCAGGCATTTTGTACCAGATCACCGATTCCCCATATCCCTCAGGCGGGCGGAATCCTGTCGCTGATGTGGCTACGGCCAACGGTAAGAATCTCTACGTCATCAATCATGACGACAATACAATTGTGGAATTCGCCATTGGCACCGATGGCAAACTCTATCCCCAGCAGACCTGTAACATGCCAGGCAGCTACCCCATCCAGTTGACCGTCAACCAGGCAGGTACCTATCTCTACGTGGTGGAGACGTACCAGCCGAACTTCAGCACCAACATAGCCGGACCCGGCGCGCTCGTAGCCTTCCCCATCAATGCAAATGGTCAGCTGGGCGCGACCAGCAGCCTGTGCCAGCCGGTACCAGATGGCGCAAACGGTTTCTTCCCATTGGGAAATAATCCGGTTTCCGTCAACGTGTTGGCTGGTGGAAACTTCGTCTACGCGGTGAATGAAACCGATGCCACCATCTCCGCGTTACAAGTTGGGTCGAACGGCGTGCTTAGTTCGATCGGCCTCTATAAAGTCGGAACGAGCCCCAATGCGATCGCCAGCGATCCGACCGGTAAATTCCTGTATGTCACCGACGGCGGCTCCAATCAGATGTATGGCTTCGTGGTGCAGTCCAATGGATCGTTGGTGATGATGAACGCCCCAGTCAGTACCGATAACCTGCCCGTTGCCGTCGCCGTCGACCCCCGCGGCATCTACGTTTATGTCGCCAACTACAACGCTAACGACATAAACGCGTATACCATCGACCCGTCTACCGGCAACCCCACCCCGATCGCCGGTTCGACCACTTACGCGGTTGGTACCGGGCCGCTCTGTCTCCTGATCGAGCCGTCGGAAGGCCGCTATATCTACACTGCCAACTTTCTCGGCAACACGGTCTCAGGCTTGGCCCTGAACCCCGCGACCGGGGCACTCACGGCCGCGCAGAATACGCCCTTCAGCGCCGCCCAGCAGCCTACCTGCACCGCTGCGATTACCCATAACCACCATACAGTCATACCGCAGTAGGGCCAGGTCAGCCAGCGGCTACCCGAACGCAGGTTATCCGCGACTTTCATCGCTTGGTGGCCAAGGGCCGGGATGGCTTATTTACGCCACCACCGCAGCCACGGCCATCTCCAGTGTTCTGCGCACGCCTACGTCTCCGGAGATGGGACCATCAACGAATTGATTGAATGGATGCGGCTTCCAGGTGTCGCGAGAAGTATCAGGGGTATACGTGAGAGGCAGACCCGTACCGGCCGGATCGTACGTCTCCGCGTTCAGCGAAGACATCTTGTAAATCACCATATCCAACGAAGGAATTACGTATAGGCCAAACCCACCGGCGCCAGATTTGAAAAAAGCGTCCCGCGGCGCGCCGGCAACATGCCCGTCAGTGTTCACCTCAAATTGCAGGCTGAACGGAGAGTGCGGGTTGAAGGGAGACGGATGGCTCAGTAATTCCAGGTACTGCTGCGGCACCAACTGCCGTTTCTCCCAGCGGCCCTTTCTGGCCAGCAAATAACCAAAACGCAAGGCATCGGTGGAGTGCAGAGCAATGCCTCCTTCACCCGGAGTATGGGGAAGATTCCCTCCCGGACGATGAGTGGCGTATCCCCATCGCCCCCATCCCATGGGCTGGGCAAGCTTCTGATCCAAGTACTCCTGCAGTTCCATGCCCACGACGCGGCGAAGAACGATGGAGGCAATGTGGGGATCGCGCGAGTACAGGTAACCGCCACCCGGCGAGGTCCACATCCTTCCATGCAGTGCGCTGCCGTCCTGGTCCTGCAGCTGGTCATGAACCGGATCGGGCGAAACCCAGTTGGGCACTTCGACATTCTCGCCATGAACGATCGCTGTAAGATGGCCGGCGGTCGCCACCGTCTCCATACCCGGCGCAGCGTAGGTGGCCGCATGAATACCCGAAGTCATGGTGAGCAAATTACCCAGCTGAATGCCGGCCATGCGCGGGTCGCTGAGAGGAAACGCCTGGGGCAGATACTCCTGGGTAAAAACTTTCTGGGCCAATCCATCGGGAAAGCGGCTGCCATGCTCTGACAACATGATGCCGCACGCGGCGCTGGTAAACATTTTGCCGATGGAATACATATTGGGATTGGCTTCCCGGTTGCCTCGGCCAAAGTACTTCTCGTAGATCAGATATCCGTGACGGACGACGAGCAGGCCGCCATGCTGACTGGTGGTCTGCGTGTACTGAAATGCCTCATCCAGCCGGGCTTTGTCTATGCCCGTGCGCATGCGGATCTCCGCAGACGTCTCCAGGGTTCGCCAGCCGCCAGCGGCGTCGGAAGGTGGAAAGTAAAGCTCTTCGCTACTAGCCGCCGCCCTCCCTTTGTCATCCCGAGCGAAGCCGAGGGACAGCAAAGGCGCGGCCACAGGAAGTGAAAGCAGCGTTCTTCGGGTTAAAACCATCGCCGAGCTCCCGGTCAATAGATTATGGTAAACGAGGCATTTTAGACGAAAGCCGCTTCTCGACCTCGAGGAGCCCCGGGTACCCGGATGTCGCTGCACTGGATCACGGAGCCGGAGGCATGGGTCGCTCTGCTCACGCTGACCGCGCTTGAGATCGTCCTGGGAATCGACAACATCATCTTCATCGGCATTCTGGCTACGCGGCTGCCGGCCAGCCTGCGTGCGCGTGCCCGCATGCTGGGGCTTGGCATTGCCATGGGCCTGCGGATCCTGCTCTTGTTCTCTCTGACCTTCGTCATGCGATGGACAGTTCCGCTCTTCACAGTGCTCGGAAGACCCCTATCCGGCCGCGATCTGATTTTGCTTGCCGGTGGACTCTTCCTCATGGCCAAGACAACGAGCGAGATTCATTCCCGCCTGGAGGGGGCAGCCGAGATCCAGGATGAGAGCAAACCGTCCGCATTTAACGGAGTATTGGTTCAGATCGTCCTGTTGGATGTGGTATTTTCTGTCGATTCGGTCATCACGGCTGTGGGCATGGTGGACGAAATGGCCATCATGGTGGTTGCCGTAGTGATTGGGGTCGGCTGCATGATGGCGGCTGCTGGCCCGATCACGGGCTTTGTGGAGCGCCATCCTACTGTCACCATGCTCGCCCTAAGCTTCCTGCTGCTCATTGGCGTCTCACTTATCGCAGAAGGCCTTCACCAGCCGATTCCGAAAGGCTATATCTACTTTGCGGTGGCATTCTCGGCGCTGACGGAAATGCTTAATTTGCGGGTGAAGCAATCGGGCAAACGGAAATGAATGCGCAGCGCACACGTCTCCTGGCTTCGATGTGGATCGGATTTTTGATCGGATTTTTGATCGGACCAGGTCATCGCTGGTGTTCTGCTCAGAACCCGCCTGGCGCGGAGCTGCCGGAGAGCCCATCTCCACAGGCGGCTAAGCCTCCAGGCTTCTTCGTACGATGGGGACAGTTCTATCGCCAGGACTGGCATCCCACTGCAAGCCAGGGTCCGGCCCCAGCCCGCCGTGGACCGCCATCGCCCCTGGAGTCGCCGCCCTTCCCCAACTCCGACTGGTCGTACGGGGGATCTCCAGTGATCGGCGAAGCGGATACGAATAGCTATCCGCTGATGACTGCCTGGAATCAAGCGCGCAGCCGCACCAAGGTCTACGGGTGGGTCGAACCTACGCTGAACTTCAGCACTTCGACCAACAGCAACGCGCCCGAAGCGAACGACGTCTACAGCAATCGATTGCAGATGAACCAGCTCATCCTCTATGTCGAGCGCCTGCCAGATTCGGTGCAAAGGGAGCACGT
Organism: uncultured Acidobacteriaceae bacterium; assembly: GCA_963711525.1. Classification (GTDB taxonomy): domain Bacteria; phylum Acidobacteriota; class Terriglobia; order Terriglobales; family Acidobacteriaceae; genus PALSA-350. The sequence goes on from CAVQEO010000018.1 coordinate 583,243, forward strand.
GGATATCGGATACCACCTGACCGCTTTTTACGGCACAGACTACAGATACACCACCGACAAAGGCTATCTGAGTTTTCAGTTACTGAAGGACCACCACCAATACGGCTTCGACCCGATTCTTGAGTACATCGATATTTATGTGCCCAAGGTGGCCAACGGAATGAATATCCGGATTGGGCGCTTTATTTCGATACCGGGCATCGAGGCCCAACTTACGCCCAATAACTATATGTTCAGCCATTCCCTGCTCTACTCAATCGATCCCTTCACCGACACCGGAATTCTTGCCACCGTGCAGCTCAACTATCGGTGGCTGGTGCAGGCAGGCATCACTGGAAGTCACGATGTGGCGCTGTGGACGAGCGATGCCAAACCTTCAGCAACGACTTGCGTCAGTCACACTTCATCCTCGGTGAACGACAATATTTATCTTTGTGCCAATGGCATCAACGACGGCAAGTACGCGTACAACAACCTTCAACAATACGATGGCACCTGGTATCACAAGTTCTCGAAGACGTGGCATACCGCCACCGAGGCTTACGTGATGTACCAGCGCGACGTGCCCAGCACTACCGGCTCGATCAAGCCCCAACCCAATACCAATGCTGCCACCTGCCGCCCAGGGCTCCAGACTTGCTTCGCACCGGAGTACGCGGCCGTCAACTACATTCTGAAGCAATTATCTGAGCATGACTTTGTTGGCTTCCGCAGCGACTTGCTCAACGACAAGAAGGGCCAGCGCACGGGGGTGAATACCAAGTACACGGAAAACACCCTGATGCTTAGCCATTGGATCGGAACGACGGTGCAGATACGTCCGGAGATCCGCTTCGATCGCGCGTGGGATCGGAAATCATATGACCGGGGGACGCGCCAGAGCCAGCTTACTGCGGCCTGCGATCTGATTTTTCATTATTAACGCAGGGTTCCCTAGGCTGCGGGAACCGGTTTGGGCTCAAGGCGCCGGATGATCCAGCTTCTTCCCGGCCGCTCGATGAGCCTCTTGGTCAACAGCGCAGCGATGATCAACAGCAGGTAAGAGATCCAGGGATCGAAGACGATCAGGCCGCTCTTCTCCAGCAAATGCGAATCGTGCAGCAGCGTCCAGAGATTGAAGTGCAACAGGTACAGGCAGTAACTCGCCTCGCCGATGGCGATAAAGGGAAGCAGCCCAAAGAAACGTGCTATTGGATTACGGCCGGCGAGGCACAGGATGACCCCGGCGAAGAGCGGCATCAGCAGACCGTCGTGCATCATCACGTACGGCAGGCGGTCGCCCACACAAAGAAGCAGGTAGAGCGCTACAAAGGCGAAAATGCCCAACGCCAAACGCTTACGGCTCTCGGGCCGAATTTTTTCGTTCAAAAATCCCAACCCCATGCCGAACAGGAAGGAGAACAGGTGTTGCAGTGGCATGAATTTCAACGCCCGCATCCAGATACCGACGGAATAGCGGTCGGGGTGGAGGTCGCCGTCGGGATTCAAGTACATGTAGAGCCCGGGAAGCACCAGGGCGCAGAGCCAGACGGCGACCAGGATCAGCAGCATGGTTCGGGCCTCGCGCGGACGGCGGCGCGTGATCAGCCATGGGAAGAGGAGATAGAAGAACGCCTCGGTAGACATGGTCCACGCAGGCGTGTTCCAAAACGTCGACAGGGCGGGATGCCATCCCTGCAACAGCAACGGGGTAAGGATCACTCCCAGGCCAAAGTCGAAGCGGGTGTGGGCGTGCACCTCCTGCGCCAGCATGCCCACAGAGAGCAGCAGACTGAAGGCATAGACGGGATAGAGGCGGGAGAAGCGAGCGGACCAAAAGCTGCGAGCCGTGAGCGTGCCACGTTGGGCGCGATCGGCATAGTTATAGGTGAGAATGAAGCCGGAAAGCAGCAGGAAGAAGCTGACGGAAATGTATCCGCTGTTGACCACCGGACTCAACGGTCCAAACGAATGAGGATCGGCAAAATGGAAGAAGACCAGATTGAGGGCGGCAAAACAGCGGATGCCGGTCAGGGCCGGCAATTGTGAGCGGCGCGGAGCCGCAACCGGCCGCACCAACATGGGGCCTGCTGGAGCTTGAGCCCCAGCTTGGGCCGATCGTTCTGCTGTGGCCTTAAGTGCGGGCGCCGGGGATAGGTCCGCGAGTGTGCTCTGCGGAGTCAGGCAGTCACCAGGGAACCGACCTTTTCTCCGCTCACCACACGCAGGATGTTTCCAGGACGATTCATATTGAAAATGATCATGGGCAAATTATTGTCCTTGCACAGGCTCACCGCAGTGCTGTCCATTACCTTTAGACCGAGCCGGAGGATCTCCATGTAGGTAATCTGCTCGAATTTGACTGCATCTTTGGTAATAACAGGATCCGCATCATAAATCCCTTCCACTTTAGTGGCCTTTAATAGGACGTCTGCTTTGATCTCCATGGCTCGCAGTGAGGCAGCGGTATCTGTGGAAAAGTACGGATTTCCCAGACCGGCGGCAAAAATAACCACCCGCCCCTTCTCCAGATGACGGATGGCCCGCCGCCGGATGTACGGCTCGGCCACCTGGTTCATTTCGATGGCAGACATGACGCGGGTCTGGACGCCGCACTTTTCCAGGGCATCCTGCAGGGCCAGCGAATTGATCACCGTGGCCAGCATCCCCATATGATCGGCGGAAACGCGGTCCATCATGCGCGCCTGTTCGGCCACGCCGCGGAAGAAGTTTCCGCCGCCCACGACGATAGCGACTTCCACGCCGAGATCTCGAACCGCCAAAATCTCCAGTGAAATTTCATGGAGCTTAGCAACGTCCACGCCGAAGCCGCGGTCCGCCGCCAGCGCTTCGCCCGACAGTTTGAGCAGGACTCTTTTGTACATTCAAGCAAAAGTATCGCACATCCAGGACGAGCGGCCATGCCTCGGTTTTGGGGCTGATTTGCGATCCATTTTGATGCAAATTTGAAACCGGTTGAGCAATCCAGTTTGCTTTGTATCAGGGCACGACTTTAGTCGGGCCGTAAAGGGTCAAAAGAGAATTGGGCTTTACAGGTTGCGGAAAAAGTCGGCAACCGCTTGATAAGCCGCCTGCCACCAGGGCTAAAGCCCCGAATTTTGTTGCCCAAGCGTTTTAAGCGGGTTTGAAAACCCGCTTCCCCGGACTAAAGTCCGGGGCTGCCACCCGGCACTAGAGTTTTTCCGCAACCTGTTTAGCCCATGGGCTCTTTTCTAACCAAATACGTGTCCGACTGGTATTTCGTGAGGGAATCGCCGTAGCAGGGGCTAAAAGCCCTCCTTTTCGCGAGTGATGGCACGACTGAAGTCGTGCCCTGATACAAAGCAAAAACGCTGTGAGTGTCGAAAATCTGTGTATTGAGCGAATTCTCATGTGCCAAAAGGAAGAGGGCCGGAAACTCCCGGCCCTCTTCGTTACACGTTTTGCTTGCAGATGCTATTCGGCGGCGTTTGGCTTGATCTGGGCGACTGTCCAGACCGGATCGCCTACCTTGAAGCGGGCGAAGCGGCGTACGCTGAGGTTCTCGCCCAGCTTGCCAATCTTCTGCGCAATCAGGTCCTTGATGGCAAACGACTGATCCTTGATGAAGGGTTGATCGAGCAGGCAAACTTCTTCGTAAAACTTGCTCATCTTGCCTTCCACGATCTGTTCGATTACCTTGGCCGGCTTGCCCGTGGCCGCAGCCTGGGCGCGGTAGATGTCCTTCTCCCGCTCCAGATCCTCGGCGGTGACGTCCTCGCGGCGAATATAGCGCGGATCCGTGGCCGCGATATGCATCGAGATGTCCTTCAACAGCTCCTGAAAATCCTCCGTCCGAGCAACAAAGTCGCTCTCGCAGTTGATTTCGATCAGCACACCGATCTTGCCTCCGGCATGAATATAGGTGCCGACAGACCCTTCGGAAGTGCTGCGCGACGCCTTCTTGGCAGCCGACGCCATGCCCTTTTTGCGCAAAACTACGACCGCCTGGTCCAGGTCACCCTTGGCTTCCTGAAGGGCGTTGCGGCAATCCATCATCGGCGCGCCAGTCTTCTCGCGGAGCTCCTTGACCTGTGCGGCAGAGATATTTTCAGTCACGGTTGACATCCTCTTGCGATTCCTTTGCTGGCCTGTAAGCAGGCCGCTGTATCCCCGGTTACGTATGGGTAAGTAGAAAAATTGGTGAAGCGCAGAAAACGCTTAGATGGTCCGCTCAGCAACTTCCGGCTCGTCGACGGCTATCACCCCAGGGGCCTTGCGAATGCCGCCCCCGAGTGCAGCTTCCAGATCGACCACTTCGGCTTCAGCGGATGGCTCATCGGCGCCGGCTTCAAGGCCGGCAGCCTCTACCGGAGCCGCCTCGAGCTGCGCATCGGCGGTCACGCCCGCGTCGGCGGCACGCTTGTCGCCGGCCATCTGCACGCCTTCCACAACAGAATCGGAGACCTTGGAGGTAAAGAGGCGGATGGCACGCAATGCGTCATCATTACCAGGAATCACGTAATCGACCACGGTGGGATCGCAATTGGTATCCACCACAGCAACCACCGGGATGCCCAGCTTGCGCGCTTCTTTTACCGCGATGGCTTCGTTGTTCGAATCGACCACAAAGAGAGCGTCGGGCAACCGGCGCATATTCTTAATGCCTGCCAGGTTGGCCTGCAGATGCTTGCGTTCCCGCTCCAGTCGAATGACTTCTTTTTTTGTCAGCAGCTCGTAGCGGCCATCGGTAGCCATTTCATCGAGTTCCTGTAGGCGCTTCACGGATTTTTGTACAGTGATCCAGTTGGTCAGCAATCCACCCAGCCAGCGCTGGTTGATGTAGAACATGCCGCAGCGGTTCGCCTCTTCGGCAATCGCGTCCTGGGCCTGTCTCTTGGTGCCGACAAAGAGGATGACCTTGCCCTGTCCGGTCAGGTCGGTTACGAACTTGCTTGCTTCCTTGAACATCTTCAAGGTTTTTTGCAGATCAATGATGTAGATCCCGTTACGCTCGCCGAAGATATATTCCTTCATCCGCGGGTTCCAACGCTTGGTCTGATGCCCGAAGTGAACACCGGCTTCGAGCAACTCCTTCATGGTGATGGTGGCCAAACTACCTCCTCTTGAATTGCATTCCGGCTTGGCCGGAATTGATTTCCCTCGCCCGCTCCATAAAGCTGGGGCGGGGAAGATTTTTGACGCGATAGCATCGACTCACTGCATGCAGACGCTTAGCGTTTGCTGAACTGGAAGCGCTTGCGGGCGCCCTTCTGTCCGTACTTCTTGCGTTCTTTGATGCGCGCGTCGCGGGACAGTAGACCGTCAGCCTTTAACGTCTTGCGCAGCTCCAGGTTGAACTCGAGCAGAGCGCGGGCAATCCCCATCTTTACCGCATCGGCCTGGGCGCTCACTCCTCCACCCTTAACGGTGGCCAGAACGTCGAAATTGGCGGAATGCTCGGTCAGCTCCAGTGGCCGCTTGGCGGAAACCCGTTGCTGATGGGTAACGAAATAAGTCTCGAAAGGTTTCTGATTGACCACAAAGTTGCCGCTGCCGGGACGCAAGAAAATGCGCGCTACGCTCGCTTTGCGACGCCCCGTTCCGTAGTACTGAACCAAATCTGCCATGTCCGTCCTATTCTTTGCTTTGTCCTGCGGAGCGTACGGTTACCGGGCCGCTAACTCCAAAACCTCAGGCTGCTGTGCCTGGTGGGGGTGCTTGTCGCCCCGGTAAACCTTGAGCTTGGTGCCCATCTGGCGGCCCATCTTGTTCTTCGGCAGCATGCCCTTGATGGCGTCTTCCACAATCTTCTCCGGGCGGCGCGCCATGAGGCGCACAAAGGACTCTTCCCGCAGGCCGCCGGGAAATCCGGTGTAGCGGCGATAGACCTTCTGTTGACTCTTCAGCCCGGTGAGCACGATCTTTTCCGCATTGACGATGATCACGTGATCACCCATGTCGATAAAGGGCGTGTACTTGGGATTTTTCTTGCCGGCCAGCATGCTGGCCGCTTCGGTCGCCAAACGTCCCAGGGTCTTGCCGCTGGCGTCGACCACAAACCATTTGCGGGTGATATCGTGCGAGCTCGGAAAATACGTAGACATCGTTACCAGTTCTCCCAGGGGAACCTTCTTCCGGACGAGGGTTGCACACCGACGCAAAAATTTGCGGCCGGCAACTGCTCTCCCGCAAACGAAAGGTTCAGATCGCTTGAGTGGCGAAGATTAGATTTCGAGCGGTTTCACAGGAATCGCTCAAAGCGCTTCTTCGGGTTCGCTTTCCTGGCAGGCTACCTGGGCTCGCTCAATCTTCAGATCGGTTTGCTGTGAAGTGGCTCCCCGGACTTACGGGGACTTCACCTCGTCGGATCAGACGGCGACTACAGAGGGCCGGACGCGGCACTGCGCAAGAAGTTAAGAATAACGCATTTGGGCAGGAGAGTCAAAGGGAGTGGGGTTACTCATCGCACACAAAAGAGGCATTTCCGCCTCATTGAGAACACCATACGCTCTCCTTGGAATATAGCGGAGGATCCCCCCTCGTATGACACAACGTGCCTCTGAATCCCTGGTAGCTGCGCTTATCCGCATCGGTTTGTTGCTGGCCCTGGCCATCATGTTGATGGCTGAAAATGCCCAGGCCCAATCGCTTTCCGTTTCGGCCCGATCGCACCCACCGCGGGCCAGCAATCCCACAAGCTTGCAGCTGCATGTCCATGCTGCCGGCACTCGTTCGAACCGGCCCGCGTAGCCCGCAGCCGGCAAGTACGAGCAAGGAGACTGAATGAAGTTCGAGAAGCAACTCTCTTCGCTTATGACCGCGGCCTTACTGTGCGGTACTTTTACCACACTCTCAAGCGCCCAGCAGACGGCCGGCAGCGGGGGGGTGGCTTCTGCCCCTGCGGCAACCCCAATGTCTCCAACCACTCCGGCGGTCTCGGTGACGGATGCGGCCCTGCTTAAGTCCACTCCTCCTCTTACCGAGGATGCTCTGCGCGCCCGCTACGTCGGCAAGCTGATCTTTCTGCGCGGTTCCTACCTGGGCGACGATCTGAACTTCGACCAGGATGGCAAGGTGAACGGTTCGCCTACCGCCGCTTCTTTTACGCTATCCGCCTTCGAGGTCAGGAAAGTGAAGCTTTCCAAGCGCAAGCTGGAGATCGAGGCAGACCGCTATGGATTGCACTACTTCGGCGCGCTGCCCTTCGAAGACGAAACCAAGTCCTACGACAAGGTCAAGATCTCAAAGAAACCGGTTCACATCTCCATAGACCGCGAGCTTATCGTGGTTCCCAAGGTGAAGAAGGACAAGAAGAAGAGTGAGCCGACCCCACAGGAGGTCGCCGCGGCCGAGACGCTGAAGACCAGGGGTGATGCGGCGGCCACCTCAGCGCCAAAGCCCGCCACCAGCGCGGCCACGGTCGAGACCTATGAAGCGCTGAAAGCCGTTTCTCCGGCGCACAGCGCTATGGTGATGAACAAGGCGCTGGACAATATTTTTGCCAGCGAGATGGACCCGCGCATGCTGTCCCATTTGCCCGACTACTGGCAGCAATACTTCAGCAGCAAGAGCCAGCACCGGCAGGTAATGCCGGGCGACGGCAGCATCAAGGTGGTCAGCGAAGGTATGACGCCGCCCAAAGTGCTGAACAGCATCGATCCCAGTTCCAACGAATATGCCCAGAAATACGGGATCGCGGGCATGGAACTGCTGCGCACGGTGGTCGATGCCTCGGGAATTCCGCGGCAGATAGCGATCGCGCGTCCCATCGGCTTCGGACTCGACGAGAAGGCAGTGGAGGCGGTGAAGAACTCCCACTTCCAGCCGGCGCTGCTTAATGGGCAGGCCGTGCCGGTGGTGATCGACATGGTCGTCACCTTCCGCATCTACTCCAACCGGACCAAGCCGGGTTCGGTGAGCAAGGGGTCGAAGGATGCGGTTTTGGCCGCCTCTGTAGCGGACACGGGTGGCGATGCTAATCTGAGCCAGTGAGCCAACGCTTTCTCAACCTCATCCGCAATGGGCAAACGGCGGAAGTCGCCGCCGCTGCCGAGGAAGATCGATCGCTGATTACATGCAGAGACGCCCAGGGCGTCTCTGCTTTTTTGTGGAGCATTTATAACCAGCAGCCGCTGATCAGGGACTACCTGCTCGCACACCTGCCGGCGCTGGACATATTCGAGGCCTCCGCCCTGGGGGACTGCACCCGCCTTGAGCCGCTGCTGGAACAGGATCCCATGCTGGTTCATACGACTTCCGCGGACGGCTGGGCTCCTCTCCACCTGGCAGCCGCGTTTGGCGGGCCCCAGGCGACCGTTCTGCTGCTTGCCCACGGAGCCCACGTACACCGGTTCTCGCACAACCCGATGCGCAATCAGCCGCTGCATGCATGTATTGCCTTGAGCCGCGACCTGGAGACGGTGCGCATCTTGATTGCCCAGGGAGCGAACGTGAACATGGCGCAGGCCGGAGGCTACGGCCCCTTGCACCAGGCGGCGGCTGCAGGGCTGTTTGAGCTGACCAAGATTCTTCTTGAAGCCGGGGCGAACCCGGATATGCCCTGCGACCAGGGTAAGACTCCGGTTGATTATGCTCGCGAGCGCGGCCACACTGAAGTGCTGCAGCAGCTTGATACTCGCCGGGTCCGTAACGAATGACGGGTGCCCCATTCAAGCCGTATTTTGGCTTGAGTGGGATTCCACGGCTGTCCACCGGCCACTCTACGCTGGCAACAGGTTTTGATGTCCATCGTCTTCAACACCAATTACACTCAGGGGCCAAGGCTTGTGGAATCCCACTCAAGCCAAAATACGGCTTGAATGGGGCACCCGTCATTCGCTACGGACCCGGCCGTGAGAAATGCGGCTAGGTTCTCACTCGTAGGCCAAGGCGTCAATCGGATCTTTTCTGGCGGCCTTCAGAGCAGGATAGCTTGCCCCCACCAGGGCCCCACCAAAAGCGATTAGCGTGGCGGCAATGATCCAATTAAAACTTATGGGAAATGGTTGAGTGGGAAGGCGAACACCCATCCCGATCTTTATTAGAAAAGCCGCACCGATACCGAGAATAATGCCAACCAGGGCGATAAACGCGGTTTCCCGGAGAACAAGATTGACGATGTAGATTTGGGAGGCGCCTAACGACTTGAGAATTCCGATCTCACGGGTCCGCTCGAGAACAGCCGTGTACATGGCCTGGAAAATGACGAGAAAACCGACCACCACGGCGATACTGATTACGATATGCAGTGCGATGTTGAAGCCAGGCAGGTGTTCCGGCGTTAGCATGGAGAGAACCTCCTGGACGGTTTGCACCTGATAAGCGGAGAGCCCCGGAACTGCCAGTATTTCCTGCTTAACCAAAGCTTCGTTATCCGGATTGTCGGTCTTTACGTAGAAGAGCGTGGCGTTGTTTTCCGCACCCAGCAAAGCACCCAGGGTCTTAATGGGCAGGAACTTCCGGCCGCCTTTGCCGTGCTCGACGATACCGCAGATGCGGAAGGTGTGATTGAGAATGGGAATGGTGTCGCCCACGCGGTAGACCTTGCCGCCGCCGCGGGCAAAGAAATCATCCACAATCACGTCGTTCGGTCCCTCGAATGGACCGCCGGAGAGGAAGACGAAAGGCCGCAAGGCATTGAAACTCTGGTAGTCGATTCCCCAAATGGTTTCCACAGCGGTTTGCGTGGAGATCTGTTGAATGGCAGGGGACGCAACGGCAACATGGGGCAGCTTGCGCAACACGTCGGCGATTTTTGCCGGAGCCGGAGCCCCGCTTACCCCGACGAGGAAGGTCTGATTCGGAGGGCGAACGATCAGGTCCGCTCCAATCCCATTGGTTTGCGTGCGGGAGCCCTGGATCATGCCAATCATGATGCCCACGATGGACAGGATCATGGTGACCTCAATGGCGACCGCAAGTATGCTGATCGACGACCGCAGGGGCCGGTGCAGCAGATTTCCGAGGACTAACCTATTCATGCTATTCGCCTGACTGAGCCGAGTGTAGCAAAATCGGGTGATAGCTTAATCCGCTCCCCGGGGAACAGCGGTCCAGTAACTCAAGAGATGCTGTAGCGCGCACAAACTAAAGGGTTCCGGGGAATTGCTTTTGATCTCGCAGGAGTGCGGTCGTATGGTTGAGAATGTCGTTTCAGGGTCATGAATGGGGTAGGCGTCGAGCTATTCCGTGGTTGCCGGTTCCTTCATTGGCGGCGGACCAACTTTCGCCCCGTTCTTCTTTCGATGGAGCCATCGCTTTGAATCGATGGGTGTAATGCATGGGGAATTTCGGTGACACATTACGGCAGGAGCGGGAGTTCCGCGGGATCACGCTGGACGCCATTACTCGGGTTACGAAGATCAGCAACCGTCACCTGTTAGCCCTGGAACAAGAGCACTTCGATGTCCTCCCGGGCGGGGTATTCAACAAGAGCATGGTGCGCGAGTATGCCCGGGTGGTGGGCCTCGACCAAGAGGAGTGGGTTGGACGCTACCTCTCGGCGCACCAACCGACCGGGGCCGTAGCGGATGAAGACGGCTGGATGCGTTTTGCTGAAAATGCCAGCAAAGCGCGCAGCGATTCCGGATCCGGGAAGCGTCCCGAGCAGAGGCTGCGCTGGACGGGCATCGGCGTACTGTTGCTGCTGGTAGGCGGTCTGAGTTGGTTTGTGTGGAGCTATGTCCACAAGAAAATGTCGCTGGTCATGCCAGCGCAGGTTATCCATAGCACGGCAGCGGTTGCATCCCTTTATGGCACAGGGAAGCTGCTCTCGAAACCAGTACTCCCACCATCCTTGCCTCACTTATCTGGTACCGTCTTAAGAGGACGCAAGAGCGTCCGGGCGCACCGCTCTCCCTCATGAGCGCCGGATGATCACGGTTTCGCTCGAATAAGGAAAATCGGGAAAAGACCGCTGAAATCTCCCTAAGAAATTGAAAACAGGAGGAAGCTGCTTTGCCACAACACGATAGATTTCTATTTACTTCCGAGTCGGTGACCGAAGGACATCCAGATAAGATCGCCGACCAGATCTCGGATACGATCCTTGACGCCTGCCTCGCGCAAGACCCCTTCAGCCGGGTAGCCTGCGAAACGCTCACCGCCACTGGCTTGGTGGTCATCGCCGGCGAGATCACGACCAAGGCATACGTTGACTTCCAATCCCTGGTGCGCGGAGTGGTGGCTTCGATCGGCTACGACAACGCGCTTTATGGCTTCGACTCCAATACCTGCGCGGTGATCTCCAGCATCAACAAGCAGTCTGGCGATATCGCCATGGGCGTGGACACCGGTGGCGCCGGCGACCAGGGCATGATGTTCGGCTACGCCACGAACGAGAATGCAGACCTGCTGCCTACCCCGATCTCGCTGGCCCATAAGCTTAGCCAGAAGCTGACGCAAGTGCGGAAGAGCGGGCTGCTTTCCTACTTGCGGCCGGATGGTAAGAGCCAGGTCACGGTGGAATACGACAAGGATATGAACCCGATCCGGGTCGACGCCGTCGTCATCTCTACCCAGCACTCCGAGAACATTTCTACCGAGGAGTTGCGGGCCGACATCCTCAAGCATGTGATCCAAGCTACGTTGCCTTCTGCATTGCTCGATGCCGACACCAAATACCACATCAACCCGACCGGACGTTTCGTGATCGGCGGCCCCATGGGCGATACCGGTCTGACCGGGCGAAAAATCATTGTAGATACGTACGGTGGTATGGGACGGCACGGCGGCGGAGCATTCAGCGGCAAGGATCCGACAAAGGTCGACCGCTCAGCAGCCTACATGGCCCGCTATATTGCCAAGAACATCGTGGCCGCAGGATTGGCGAAGCGTTGCGAAGTGCAATTGGCTTACGCTATTGGCGTAGCTGATCCGGTTAGCGTGCTGGTAGAGACCTTTGGCACGGGAGCGGTTGATTCCGCCACGCTGCAGCAGCTGGTGAGGGAGAACTTCAAACTGACCCCGAAGGGGATTATCGAGAGCCTCAACCTGCGCCGGCCGATCTACCGCAAGACAGCTGCTTACGGTCACTTCGGACGATCCGATCCGGACTTTACCTGGGAGGCGACCGATAAAGCGCAAACGTTGCGCGAGGCGGCTGGTCTCAAAGGGAAAGCTCAGCTCGCGGGCGCGGTCAAGTAGCTTCAGGGGTCGGGTAAGAGCCGCTGAGAAGGCAAGACTCGCTCCTCAGCGGCTGACAGGTTGTTGGGGTAGGTCCGGGCTTTAAATCCTCTGCGTGAGAACGCGAAATAAACCCAAATGAGAACCAGGCCCGTAGGGCCGGGAGCCAAACGTCAGCCCAGCCCGGAAGGGCTGGGAGGCGGATTCATGGTTGCGGAGCACCGGAGGTGCGGCACTACCTACATCCGCGGGTGCCGCGCCTCTGGCGCTCAAACGATATGGATTGATCTCCCAGCCCTTCCGGGCTGGGCTGACGTTTAGCCCCCGGCCCTACGGGCCTGGTTCTGATTTGCGATTTGCTTTCGTGTTCTCACGCAGCCTCTTAAGCCCGTACCCTTTCATAGAACAGGCTGTAAAGCCCGGACCTACCTGTCAGGCAGACGCCTTCATACCGGTCGCGAGCACGGTTTGGAAAAAGGGCGCTTCTGTTTCTTTGTGCACAACGGCAGTGCGCACATTCCCGAAGCCAGCCTTGCCCAGGAGACTTTCCAGCTCCACTTCGCTGAAGCCCAGCCACACATCGGCGTATAACTCCCGCGCTTCGGCGAAGCGATGTTGCAGCAGATCCAGTACCGTGACGCGTCCCCCGGGTTTCAGGATGCGCCACGCTTCCGCGACCGCGCGCTCGGGATGAATGGCGTGGTGCAGGGACTGGCTGAATAGCGCCAAGTCCACCGAGCCATCGGCTATTGGCACCGCCTCCAGGTCTCCCTTGCGATACTCGAGCGCCGTTACCCCCTGCTTGCGCGCCAGGTCGCTTCCCAACTCGACCATCTTGTCTGAGTTGTCGACCGCGATCACCTGCTTCGCGCGCTGGGCCAGCAGCAGTGAGAAGGCTCCTTCGCCCGCTCCCAGATCGGCGATCACCAGCGGCGGCAGCAACTGCAATAAGGCCTCGGCGATACTCTGCCACGAGCGCCCGGGAACATACTCCCGCCCTAACCGCCCGGCCATGTCATCGAAAAATGCGCGCGTCTTGTCCAGGCGTTTGCGCAGAATAAGGTCCAGGGCTGCCTGGTCGTGCTTCCCTTCCGGAATCTCCTCCTTAGCCTGCGCGAACAAGGCGAGCAGTTCGGACACTCCGGACTCATGTTTGAACCGGTACCAGATATTCTTGCCCGTGCGCCGGTCCTCCACCAGGCCGGCATGTTTCAACTGCGCCAAGTGTGTGGAAATGGAACTCTGGCCCATACCGAGGATCTCCTGCAGCTCTGCCACCGAGAGTTCCTCTCGTGCCAAGAGTAACAACATGCGCAGGCGATTTGTGTCGCCCAGGACCCGTAGAGCTTTTACGATTGACGTCATGGCTATTTTTCCGTATTGTATCAACATATTCTGATGTATCGATATGAGGATTTAAATACATGACACCAGCTACGATCGACCGCACCGCCGCTGCCCCCGCTTTCAAGGTGGCTGACCTCTCCCTGGCCGACTGGGGCCGCAAAGAAATCTCGATTGCCGAGCACGAGATGCCCGGCCTTATGTCCATCCGCCGCAAGTATGCCGCCGAGAAGCCCCTGGCTGGCGTGCGCATTACCGGCTCGCTGCACATGACCATCCAGACCGCGGTGCTTATCGAGACCCTGGTGGAGTTGGGCGCCAAGGTACGCTGGGCGAGCTGCAACATATTTTCCACGCAGGACCATGCGGCGGCAGCGATCGCGGCCGCGGGCGTTCCGGTGTTCGCCTGGAAGGGCGAGTCGCTGGAAGACTACTGGTGGTGCACCGCCCAGGCCCTGGATCATGGAGAAGGTAAAGGGCCGGAGTTGGTGGTGGACGATGGCGGAGATGTGACCCTGCTGATCCACAAAGGCTACGAGCTGGAAGAAGGCGACAAATGGGTCAACACGGCCTCTTCGAACCATGAAGAGCAGGTGATCAAGGATCTGCTGAAGAAGGTGCACGCGGAAACTCCGAAGCATTGGCATGGGGTCGCGAAGCAGTGGCGCGGCGTCTCGGAAGAGACCACGACCGGTGTTCACCGGCTGTACAAGATGAAGGAACAGGGCAAGCTGTTGGTGCCTGCTATCAACGTCAACGATTCCGTCACCAAGTCGAAGTTTGACAATCTTTACGGCTGCCGTGAATCGCTGGCAGATGGCATCAAGCGGGCAACCGATGTGATGGTGGCCGGCAAAGTGGCCGTGATCTGCGGCTACGGCGATGTGGGCAAGGGTTCGGCTCACTCCCTGCGCGGAATGGGTGCACGGGTGGTGGTCACCGAGATCGACCCCATCAACGCCCTGCAGGCGGCGATGGAAGGCTTCGAAGTCACCACCGTCGAAGAAACCCTGGGCCGCGGCGACATCTACGTCACCTGCACCGGCAATCTGGACGTGCTAACGCTGGAGCACATGGCGCAGATGAAGGATCAGGCCATCGTTTGCAATATCGGGCACTTCGATAACGAGATCCAGATCGATCGCCTGAATAGTGCAAAGGGAGTGGAAAAGATCAACGTCAAGCCCCAAGTGGACCAGTACAACTTTGCCGCAGCCAAGGGAAAGCCGGCACACACCATCTACGTTCTGGCGGAAGGCCGCCTGGTGAACCTGGGTTGCGCCACCGGACATCCCAGCTTTGTGATGAGCAACAGCTTCGCTAACCAGACCCTGGCGCAGATCGACCTGTGGAAGAACAAGGATGTCTACAAAGTGGATGTCTACACCCTGCCCAAGAAGCTGGACGAGGAAGTCGCTCGGCTGCATCTGGAGAAGATCGGCGTGAAGCTGACGACTCTCAGTGCGGCACAGGCTAACTACCTGGGTGTGGCGCCGGAAGGTCCCTACAAGCCTGAAACCTATCGCTACTAAACTTGCCTCAGTACAATCGAAGAGCCCCAGTCTTGATGGCTGGGGCTCTTCTTTTTCCCGGCCCGCACGGAGTGTCTCTTTCACAATTTTGAACGTCTTATGAGCATGAAAGTTGTGGCCGCGATCATCGGCTGTTTGGTCAGTTTCTCTTTCACCGAGGCGTGGGCGCAGACGCCTGCATCCGGCACTACCCATCCGCCGGTGGAGGTCATCAAGGCGACGGCCCCCGATTCATCGGTGCTTAAGGCACGCAAGGGCTCTTATTCCTTCGACGTCAGTAGCGGCGATTGGACCGATACCGGGGTTGAAGTTACGCCTGCGGACCAGCTGAGCTTTACAGCCACGGGCAGTTTGGCCCTGGCCGATGGAAGAACAGCACCCCCCGACGGACTGGCCCGCGGATGGAAGGACCTGATCCGCATTTATCCTCTGAATTCAGCCAACAGCGGGGCCCTGATAGGGCGCATCGGGAATGACGCTGCGGCGGTTCCCTTTCTCATCGGAGCCAGCAAGGATGTGGATGTCTCCGCCACCGGCCATCTCTATTTGCGGCTGAACCTCAGCTCCGACCTCTCCGGATCAGGGAGCATCGCAGTGAAAATGAAGCTCTCTACCCAGCAGGCGCAAAAGAGCATCTCCGCGCCGGATCTGGCTCACCTTCTGTCACCACAGCTGTTTCAAAACATCCCCCGGCGGGTGGGGGATTTGCAAGGCGATCCGGGTGACATGGTGAACTTCTCGCTGATTGGCACCCAGGACCAGGTGACCAAGGCATTCACCTCGGCCGGATGGGTGCAGGTGGATAAGACAACGCAGGACGCTGTGGTGCACGGCTTGATTTCGACCCTCAGCCATGAGGCCTACACGGAAATGCCGATGAGCACACTCTATCTATTCGGCAGATCGCAGGATCTCTCGTTTGCGCGCGCTTCGCCGCTCGAGGTGGCCGCGATCCGGCACCATCTGCGGGTGTGGAAGACGACGGAAACGGTAGGCGGCCAGCCGCTTTGGGTGGGGTCTGCCACCCACGACAATGGGTTTGAGAAAGACCAGCGGAATGGCGGAGTTACGCATCACATCGATGCCAATGTTGACCAGGAGCGCGACTTCGTGGAGCAGAGCTTCTCCGGAGCCGGGGTTTTGGCCGGCGCGGCTTATGTGCTGCCGAGCAATCCCCTGACTACAGCCAGGACGGCGACCGGCGGCGGTTTTCAATCCGATGGCCGGATCGTGGTGATGGATTTGAAGTAGGCAGCGGCTCAGGGTTGATTTGCTGGCGGTCGCGATTAAAATCCGCGCGGTGTGCTCTGGAGCTTATTTCTCTGTTTCACTGGCGGCCGGAGATAACAGGGCTGACGATTTCCTCTGCCTGGCAACCGCATCCAGCACACCGTTAAGGAAGTTGATCGACTCCGGAGCGGAGTAGCGGCGGGCAATCTCGAGCGACTCGTTGATCACTACTGGGACCGGGGTGTCAGGAAAGCCCAGCAGCTCGGCGATCGCCGCCCGCAACACGTTGCGGTCGACAGCCGGCATCCGGCTCAGGCGCCAGTTCGCGGAATGAGCCTGTATCAGCTCGTCAATCTCTTCGTTGCGGGCCGTGGCTACGCGGAAAATATCCTCAGAGAAGCCCCGCGTCTCGGCATCTACTTCTTCCCGGGATCCCCAGAAGGTTTTGCGCACCTGATCGGGAGTGTGCTTGCCTACATCTGCCTGAAAAAGCATCTGCATGGCCAGTTCGCGTGATTTGCGGCGCTTACCGGTAGCGCTCATGGAAGCTGCACGTGATTCTGCCCCCCGGCTGGGGTGTGTTGGCTCATCTTGTGCGCGAGCGAGACCATCTCAATGGCTGCCATCGCGGACTCAAATCCCTTATTACCGGCCTTAATCCCGGCACGGTCCAGCGCCTGCTCCAACGTCTCGCAGGTCAACACGCCGAAGGCGTGAGGAATGCCCGTTTCCTGCTGCGACTGCCCAATGCCGCGCGAGACCTCGTTATAAATGGCCTCATAATGCGCAGTTTCGCCGCGGAGCAGCACGCCCAGGGTGATCACGGCATCCACCTTTCCACTCTCAGCAGCTTTGCGCGCCGCCAACGGTATTTCCCAGGCTCCGGGCACCCGGATCACCTGCACGTCGCGCCGGGCAGCGCCACTGCGATAAAGGCCGTCCAGCGCTCCCTGCAACAGGCGGTCGGTAATCACGGCGTTCCAGCGCGCGACCACCACGGCAAAACGCATACCGTGCGCGCTCAGATCGCCCTCCACGGCCACCGGGCGGCCCTTGTGGGGGTCGTCCCATTCCCAGAAGGCGATGGAATGGCCGGGCGCGGGTTCCACGGTAAACAGGCGCGTTTTCCAGTTGGTCTCGGTCACAGGGCTGATCCTGCGGTCAACTTCCTGCTCGCCCCAGCTACGGATCATCCATTCGCGGGCCACGGTTTCGACCGCCTCCAGCCCGGTGACTTCCACCAGGATTTCCGCCGGGCTGGGCCCGATGCCATCTGCGAATTCCAGATTCCCGAGCGGCGCAAGGAAGGAAACGCCCCGGCTTAGCTCCTCTTCCCATCCGCGGCCAGCCTCAAAGCCGAGCGCGGAGAAGAAGCTGGCCAGCTTGCCATAAGCCTCAGGTGTCCCGGCTGGCCGGATAATGGTGATTCCTTTGACCATCTCTTTGACTGTAACACTGGGATTACGCCCCTGTTGGCGTGGTTTGGAAGAGCATTTTGCTATTACTGAGATGTGGTTGGGATCAGCGAGGTGCGGCCATTTTCGACGAATGGCCGCGTCCAGTTCAGTTTCCTCGCATACACCAATAGCAAAATGCTCTAGACTCACAGCTTCGCCCCGCAAGTCGATTTGATGGAGTTGATCTGACATGGATTTCGAGAACCTGCGCTACGAATTGCGGCCGCCGATTGCGGTCGTCACCCTCGACCGGCCCAAGGTACTGAATGCGCTCGATCATCGCAGCATGGCCGAACTGGAAGAGGTCTTCCTGGACATTCGGCAGAAAGCTGCCGTCCGCGTAGTTCTGCTTACGGGAGCGGGGGAGAAGGCGTTCGTTGCCGGCGCTGACATTCGGGAACTGGCGACGCTCTCGGCACTCGACGGGGAGCAGGCCGCTGCCCGCGGGCAACGTATCTTCAGTCTGATCGAGAACTGCGGCAAGCCGGTAATCGCCTGTATCAACGGCTTTGCACTGGGGGGCGGCTGTGAGCTTGCGCTCGCCTGTACCCTGCGCATCGCCAGCTCGAGCGCCCGGCTGGGGCAGCCCGAGGTCAAAATCGGGATCATCCCTGGCTATGGCGGGACCCAGCGGCTGCCGCGGCTTATCGGCAAGGGGGCTGCACTGAAGATGATTCTTACGGGCGAGGCTATCAGTGCCGCCGAGGCCTTGCGCCTGGGCCTGGTCGATGAAGTCGTGGAACCAGATCAACTGCTGGCGCGGGCAGAGCAGATTGCGCAGACCATAGCCGGGATGGCGCCGCTTGCCATCCGCGACTCCATCCGCGCCGTAAATTCCGGCTACGATCTGCCGCTGGCTAGCGGTCTGGAGCTGGAGGCGTCGCTCTTTGGCTTGGCTTGCTCCACGGCCGACAAGGCGGAAGGCACGCAGGCCTTTCTCGAGAAGCGCGCCGCGAAGTGGAGCGGAAAATGAACCATGGTCACTAACCGGTGCACACAGACTCTGGGGCTGCGCTACATTCCCCTTGCTATGCTTGATTCCGTGGCTCGGCCGCAACCTCTAAGTGGTTCTTCCCCGATTGCGCGGCAATGGCGCTGGAAAGCTCTGTCTCTCCAGCTCGCTTTGCTGTGCGCGATGGGGCCGTTGGCGACTGGCTGTAAAAGCGCGGCGCCCAGCTCAGCACCATCGCGGGCCGCGGTGCGGCAGGAGCGTCAGGCGGAACAGAGCAAGATGGACGCCGCCCGGCAACAGCTGGAGCAGATTCCACCGCCATCAAAAAATCGCTATCTGAGCGTGCGCACCAAGGAAGCGTATGCCAATCCATTTCTTGTCGTCCATCCGCAGACCATCACCCTGACCATCATTTTTCGTGACCAGGACCCGAATGCCTTTAGCGCGGGCGGCCTGCTGCGGCCGGCCAAAGCCCGCAGGCAGGAAATCGATGTGCGACCCGGCGACCTGCCCCAGGCACTGGCTGCCCTTTCGCCCGACGTATGGCCCTATGGCCGGGTGGTTGCGATCGAGGAGTCACCCACCGCCCCGAGGACCGAGCGGGTCGCCATCCGGCGCAATGTAGAGGCCGCCATTCAGATTCTCAACGACCTTGGGGTGGTGGTGGATGAATGGACCGGATCCACTGGTGCACTGCTGCGCTAGCATTGCTGTTCGATGTATTCGCTGCTGGACAATTCGGCTGTTTACTAGGGCACGAGTTTAGTCGTGCCGCTACGAACAAAAAGAATCGGGCTTTAGAGTCTGCGTGAGAGCACGAAAGCAAATCGCAAATCAGAACCAGGCCCGTAGGGCCGTGAGCCAAACGTCAGCCCAGCCCGGATCCGGATTTCCTGTGGAGCTTGCTGGCGTTGGCGCACTTCATGCGGCTTTCCTTAATGAAAGCCGCACACGCGGTCGTGTCCAGCGCAGCGTGCAGGAAATCCGGAGAAGGGCTGGGAGACGGATCCAAGGTTGCGGAGCGCCGGAGGTGCGGCACTACCTGCATCCGCGGGTGCCGCGCCTCTGGCGCTCAAATGACTTTAGATCGATGTCCCAGCCCTTCCGGGCTGGGCTGACGTTTGGCTCACGGCCCTACGGGCCTGGTTCTGATTTGCGATTTGCTTTCGCCTTCTCACGCATCCTTAGCCCCTGGGCCTTTGTTTCCGCACCCTGAGTATCCGTTCCTCGAAGCCCATGACCTCCACCGTCCAACCCGTCGCTTTGATTGTCTTCTGCATTTGCTTCCTGCTGGTGACCGGCGCGGGTTTTTGGGCCGTACGGTGGAGGCGGTCGGAGGTCACCGACCTGGACGAGTGGGGGCTGGCGGGGCGCAAATTCGGCACCCTGGTCACCTGGTTCCTGATCGGCGGCGACCTGTATACGGCCTACACCGTCATTGCCGTTCCCGCCGCGCTCTTCGGCGCCGGCGCGATCGGCTTCTTCGCCATTCCCTACTGCATCTTCGCTTATCCGATGATGATGCTGGTGCTGCCCCCTCTGTGGCGTATATGCCGCAGCCACGGTTACATCACCCTGGCCGACTATGTACGTGGACGCTACCAAAGCCGCTGGCTTTCTGTCGCGGTGGCGGTTACCGGAATTCTTGCCACCATGCCCTACATCGCGCTCCAGCTGATCGGCATGCGCGAGGTGATCGCTGCCCTGGGCGTTCGCGGGGAGTGGCCGCTGATTGCAGCTTTTGTCATTCTCGCCGCCTACACTTACTCGAGCGGCCTTCGGGCACCGGCGCTGATCGCCATCGTGAAAGACGTGATGCTCTACATCATGGTGCTGGCGGCGGTTCTGGTTATCCCCGCGCGTCTTGGCGGGTATGGCCATGTGTTTGCCGTGGCTTCCTCCACGCTTGCCCGGCACTCGCCGCCGGCTTCGATCATCCTGCGCCCGGCGCAGTTCCTGAGCTACTCCTCACTCGCCCTGGGATCGGCCATGGCGCTTATGCTTTATCCGCACACCATCACCGGCACACTCAGCGCGGGCAGCGACCGTGTGATTCGCCGCAATGCGGCCCTGATGCCGGCCTACAACCTGCTGCTGGGCTTGATCGCGCTGCTGGGCTACGTGGCCATTGCCGCGGGTGTTCACACCACCAACTCGTCCAGTACGGTACCGTTGCTGCTGACCAGCATGTTTCCCGCCTGGTTTGCCGGCTTCTGCCTGGCCGCAATTGGCATTGGAGCGTTGGTCCCGGCAGCGATTATGTCGATTGCCACGGCCAATCTTTTTACTCGCAACCTGTATGGCGAGCTGCTTCACCGCTCGTTTTTTTCGAGCGCGATGACGGGTGGGCAGGAGGCGGCGATGGCAAAACTCATCTCCCTGGCGATCAAGTTAGGCGCGCTCGCGTTTGTTCTTCTGATGCGCGCGCAGTTCGCCATCGAACTGCAGTTGCTGGGCGGAGTCTGGATTCTGCAGGTTCTCCCGGCGGTCGTGGGCGGCCTGTTCATCCGCTTCTTCCACGGCCCGGCACTCCTTTGCGGATGGCTCGCGGGTATGGCCGCGGGCACGGCTATGGTTGCGTCTCTCGGACTGCGGAGTTCGATCTATCCTCTACACTTTGCCGGACACGTCTATAACGTGTATGCGGCTTTGCCTGCGCTGGCGCTCAATCTTGTGGTCGCGGGCATCGTCTCGCTGACGCTTAAGATTTCCGGCAGAGCGCCGGCTGCGGATTTGACGACTCGCGGCTTAGCCGGCGCTTGAGCAAGGCCGGAGTTCACTCGAATTCGATGGCGCTGGGCCTGCGTCAGGACGTGCCGAAGGCACCATAGACTGGCCGTTGTGTGCATATGTATGGCACACTGTATGTGGGGATACAGCATGGGATCGCAGAGAGCACACATTGTTTTGCCTCAGGAGCTGATTGAAGAGATCGATGCGGTTGTTGGTCCTCGCGGCCGGAGCGCTTTTCTGGTAGAAACGGCACGCGCCGAGCTGCGCAGGCGCCGGTTACTCACGTTTTTGCGCGATGACCAGCCCGCCTGGAGCGAAAGGGACCATCCCGAATTGTCTGTGGGCGCCGGAGCGTGGGTGAAACATATCCGATCGGAAGGTGAGAAGCGCGTCCCCAAAGCAAGAGAGCCCGAAAAACGTACAAAATGATCCTCCTGCTCGACACCACCGTTCTGCTCGACGTGCTTCGCGCTCGCCAAAACCGGCGATCCCTTTTGGCGGAACTCGTGGCCGGCGGTCACGTCCTCGCTACCGCGGCTATCAATATAGGTGAGGTCTATGCGGGGATGCGGCGCGGAGAGGAGAGCAGGACTGAGGCTTTTCTTTCGAGCCTGGAGTGTTACCCTTTGACGGCCGCTATCGCACGCCGAGCAGGTTCCCTCAAGAGTGCATGGGCGCAGAAAGGCCGGACTCTCTCCTTAGCCGATATGATGGTCGCGGCGACCACTCTCGAACATGGACTCGCATTGATGACGGACAACCGCAAAGACTTTCCGTTGCCCGAACTGAACTTCTATCCATTGTCCTGAGCTCCCTGGCGGGACGGTGACTCTAACGGGGAAGCCGCGGAATGGACCGGCGAGTGCCCTTTCACCTTTTGTCTTGGTACCATCTTTCTTGACCATGGCAGCCCCTCCCGCGTTTCCTATCCTGCAACAGATGCCCCGCGCAGCCCATGCCCACGAAAGCTTTTCCGCTTCGCGCGAGCTCGAAGCCAAACTGCGCCAGGTGGTGCGCGGCGAGGTCCGCTTCGACCAGGCTTCACGCGCGCTCTACGCTACTGACGCTTCCAACTATCGCCAGGTACCCATCGGCCTGGTTCTGCCGCTGGATGAGGCCGACGTGGTGGCCACGGTGGCCGCATGCCGTGAGATGGGCGCGCCTGTTCTCTCGCGCGGAGGGGGTACCAGCCTGGCTGGCCAGTGCTGCAATGTGGCCGTGATCATGGACTTCTCGAAATATATGCACGGCATTCTGGAGCTCGACCCGGAACAGAAATTCGCCCGTGTCCAGCCCGGCATCGTGCTCGACCGGCTGCGCGATGCCGCGGAAGAACACGATCTGACCTTCGCACCTGACCCGGCCACGCATAGCCGGTGCACGCTGGGCGGAATGATCGGCAACAACTCCTGTGGCGTACACGCGCTCATGGGCGGCAAGACAGTCGACAACATTGATTCACTCGATATCCTTCTTTACGATGGCACCCGGCTCACAGTCGGCGCTACTTCGGAGGCGGAACTCAAAGCCATCATCGCCGAGGGCGGCCGCCGGGGCGAGATTTATGCCGGCCTGGCCCGCATCCGGGATACCTATAGCGAGCTGATCCGCCAGCGCTTTCCCAGGATCCCGCGCCGCGTCTCCGGCTACAACCTGGATGAGCTGCTGCCGGAAAACGGCTTCAACGTCGCGCGCGCCCTGGTGGGCAGCGAAGGCACCTGCGTTACCGTGCTGCAGTCGCGGTGCGCGCTCAGACATAGCCCGCAGCATCGCCGCCTCGTGGTGCTCGGCTTTGCCGATCCCTTCATTGCCGCCGATCACGTGCCCGCGGTGCTCAAGTACAAACCGATTGGCCTCGAAGGCTTCGATGGCCTGATGGTCGACTACATGCTGCGCAAGCATCTGGCCGTCGACGACGTACTGCTGCTGCCAGAAGGGCGCGGCTTTCTGTTGTGCGAGTTTGGAGCCGATTCTGCGGAAGACGCCGACACCATCGCGGAAACATTCACCCAGGCGGGTCTCGCATTCGGCAAAACGTGCACGGTGCGGCGCTACTCCGACGCAGACGCGCGGCGCGTGTGGCATGTACGCGAATCTGCCCTGGGCGCGACCGTCTTCGTCCCCGGGGAAAAGCATGGATGGGAAGGATGGGAGGACTCCGCCGTGCCGCCGGAAGAGCTGGGCAGCTATCTGCGCGACCTTTACCAGTTGCTCGAAAGCTATGGGTATAAGACGCCCATGTATGGACACTTCGGCCAGGGCTGCGTTCACCTGCGCATTACCTTCGATCTGGAAACCGCCGCGGGCATCGCCAAATATCGCGAGTTCATCGAGCAGGCCGCGGACATCGTTCTCGCTCACGGTGGATCCTTGTCCGGCGAGCACGGGGATGGCCAGGCCCGCGGGGCCCTGCTGCCCAAGATGTACGGCCCGGAGCTGATGAAGGCGTTTCAGGAATTCAAGGCACTCTGGGACCCGGACAACGGCATGAACCCGGGCAAGATGATCGATCCGGTCGCCGTGTACGAACCGGTGGACAATCTTCGCCTTGGGGTGGGCTACCAGGCGAAGAAGGTGGAGACCTGGTTCCAATACCCGGATCCAGGCGGGTTTGGCGAAAGCACCCTGCGGTGCGTGGGTGTAGGCGCCTGCCGCAAACAGGACCACGGCACCATGTGCCCCAGCTATATGGCCACGCGCGAGGAAAAGCACTCCACCCGCGGGCGAGCGCACCTGCTGTGGGAGATGTTGCAAGGCCAGGTCATCACCGATGGATGGCGAAATGAAGAGGTCAAGGAAGCACTCGATCTCTGCCTCTCCTGCAAGGCGTGTAAGACGGAATGCCCGGTCAACGTCGACATGGCGACCTGGAAGGCCGAATTTCTTGGGCATCACTATAAAGGGCGCGTGCACCCGCTGCAGCATTACCTGTTCGGGTTTATGGACCGCTGGGCGGAGTTGGCGGCTGTTGCCCCCGGCCTGGCCAATCTGCCCATGCGCACCCCGGGCGTGCGCAGCTTGGTGAAAGCCATCGCCGGCGTCGCCCCGCAGCGCACGTTGCCGCAGTTCGCCCGGCGCAGCTTCCAGTCGCAGTTCAGAAAACACGCGGGGGGGAGTGTCGCAGCGGCAACCGCGACGCCCCTGGTGCTATGGCCCGATACCTGGAACAACTACTTTCATCCTCAAGTGCTCGGCGCAGCCCATGAGGTGCTAGCCTCGGCTGGATTCCAGGTGCAGTTCCCGGCACAGCACATCTGCTGCGGCCGCCCGCTCTACGATTTCGGCTTCCTCGACCAGGCGCGCACCTACTTGCAGAAGATTCTGGAACGCCTCGGGCCCCAGATCGACTCGGGGATGCCTTTCGTTATCCTCGAGCCCAGCTGCGCCAGCGTTTTTCGCGATGAGCTGACTAATTTCTTTCCCAGGGACGAGCGCGCCCAGCGGCTGGCTAAGCAGACGTTTCTGCTTAGCGAATTTCTTACCCGCCACGCGCCTGGTTACCGGCCTCCACAGTTGAACAACCGGAAGATGGTCCTTCATGGCCATTGCCACCATAAGGCGCTGATGGGCATGCAGGATGAGCTTTCCCTACTGGAGGCTACGAACGCCCAGGTGAGCATGCTGGATTCCGGCTGCTGCGGCATGGCTGGGCCATTCGGATTCGAGAAGGACAAGTACGAGGTCTCGCAAGCGCTAGGGGAACGGGTGCTTCTGCCCGCAGTGCGCTCGGCTGCTCCAGAAACCATCCTGATCTCGGATGGCTTCAGTTGCCGGGAGCAGATACGACAGAATTCCCCGCGCCATGCCCTTCATTTGGCGGAGGTTCTGGCTGGGCGGTGCTAAGAAGGGCCGAACCGCAGGTCGGGATGACAACCTGGTTACCAATAGGGTAGACGTGACGCCCGGGCCACGAATTCGATAGGAACAATCGCGCCCCGGCTGTATGCTGGAAGGAGTGCTTGTAATGCTTCGGCTTGCGTCCCGTCCTGATGAGCCTTAGTCCCCTTGAGAGGATATTCAACCTGAAAAACGTGAGGCTCTATGCGCTCTGAACTGGTCTATTCGGCAGGCATTAAGATAGCGAACCGGTTCCTTCTGGCAACTGTGGCAATCAAGGCCGTTCGTAAACTGCACATCAGCACCACCCGCACGGAAGACACCGCGAATGTGGTGTTTGTCGACGTCGCCGCCGGCCGGTATACCGACGTCCACATGCCCGAGATTCTGCCCCAGGCCGCGATTGAGCCCTTGATCGTAGATCCCTTCGTTGTCTCCGCTGCTTAATTAACACGCAGGCGGAAGAAATGGCCTCCCGGCGAAATGGGAGGTCTTTTTTTTGCGCTCCGTGAAATTCCCGCAACTCGTGTGAATCTTCGGCTACAGGCAGCGACGATTTCACGAACGGGCGAGTAGGATCGCGCCGGGAGATTTCCCACAGGACAATCAAAATGGCACACGAAGCACACCACAAATCCGCAGAGCACCACGAAGAAGCAGCCAAGCATCATCACCTGGCAGCCGATCACCACATCAAAGGTGATCACAAGAAAGCCCATGAGCATGCGACCAAAGCCCACGAGCACTCGCTCAAGGCCCATGAGCACTCCACCGCCGCCCACAAGGGGTCGAGCGAAGTAGCACACGCGCACAATTAAAGCCTAGGTCTGCGGAATCCCGGGGGGCTGCCAGAGTTCCACGCGGTTGCCCTCCGGGTCGCTAAACCA
The DNA here is from genome assembly GCA_963711525.1 of uncultured Acidobacteriaceae bacterium. Classification (GTDB taxonomy): domain Bacteria; phylum Acidobacteriota; class Terriglobia; order Terriglobales; family Acidobacteriaceae; genus PALSA-350. The sequence goes on from CAVQEO010000018.1 coordinate 609,299, forward strand.
GGCGAAGCGCCCGTAATCGTGGTCCTCGCGCTTGGGATCAATGTCCGTACCGGCCGCACGCAGCTTTTCGAGAACTGCATCGAGATCATCCACACGGAAATTGACCATGGCCTGCTGCTTGCCGGGACCGAAGTAGCCAGTGTCTTTAGGGAAGAAGGCGAATACGGTCATCTCCCGGGGTCCTTCGCTGAAGAAGGCAAATGCCCCGTCGGGCGTGCGCTTGATCCCCAGATGCTCTTCATACCAGGCATGGAGCTTCTCGGAATCGTCAGCACGCAGAAAAAGACCACCCACGCCGGTGGCTCGCGTCATTCTCCGCCTCTCATTCCTCGCGTCATTCTCCGCCTCTCATTCTCCGATCAATAACTGGGGCATGGTTTGCCGGTGCTTGGGCTTGCGGCTGTTCTCCCGCTTCTGGTCGTCGACGATCACGCGCTCCGGCCGGGGCTGCCCTACCCGTTCCCGGGCGTTGGCCTTAACCGCTTTGACGATGGAGAATTTTTCCGGCCGCCGCTTTCTTTTCGCCATTAAACGATTCTCCTGCCGGCCATCGCCGCCATTTTTTGCTGCGACAACGGATTATGGAATCCCTACCCAAGTATGGAATACTTCTTGTACTTTCGACTGTCGGAGTTTCCTGCGACGTCGAGAAAGTGGGGCTCAGGGCATGGAAGAACGGGACTTCTTCGAGGAAAAAGCTGAACAGCGGAAACACACGCTGACCTGCCCACATTGCGGCAAGCAAGAAGAATATGAGGTGGGGTGGCTGGTACGGCGCAAAAAAGCACAATTGCATGGCCGGCCGGACGAGCGCGACCGCGCCCGCTTCGCCAAGGCGCAATCCTACATGGTGCGCAAGGATGACACCGTGGGGTGCAAAAACATCCGCTGCCGCAAGCGGTTCGAGGTATCGAGCCTGCAGTCGGTGGCGTTCCTCTAATCATGAAGATATTGGTATGCATCAAGCAGGTACCGCAAAAGGATGCACCTCTCAAGCTGAACGAGGCCGGCACCTGGATTCGCGAAGACGTCTCCTATGAAGTGAATGAGCCGGACGCCTATGCCCTGGAAGAGGCGTTGCGGCAGAAGGAAAAGCACGGGGGCGAGGTGGTGGTGGTGACCGCCGGCCCGGCGCGGTCGCAACAAGTGTTGCGAGAAGCGTTGGCCAAGGGCGCGGACCGGGCTATTCATCTGGAAGACGATCGCTTCGCCACACTGGACGCGGCAAATGTAGCACGTGCCCTGGCCGCCTCGATCACCGGAGAAGAGTTCGACCTGATCGTGACCGGGCTGCAGTCCGACGATTTTGGGTTTGCCCAGACCGGCGTTTTGCTGGCCGAGGTATTGGGATGGCCGCACGCTACCATCATCATCGGCATGGAAAAAACCGACGCCGGCTTGCGCCTGAAGCGAGAGCTCGAAGCCGGTCGCTATCAATACGTGGATGTTCCGCTGCCGGCGGTGCTCACCATCCAGAGCGGCATCAACAAGCTGCGGTATGCAACGCTGATCGGTATCAAGCAAGCGAGGCTGAAGCCGCTGCGCAAGGTTACCTGGGCCGAGGTTGAGCCGAAGCTGGGCAAAAACCAGCAGCAGATCGAACGACTCTATGTGCCAGTGAAGCAAAAGAAGACCCAGATGCTCGAGGGTCCTCCCGCCGAGGTGGCGAAGAAGCTGGTTGAGCAACTAAAGAACCAGGCACGCGTGATCTGAAATCTCGTACAATTCAGTGTTGCTAAGAGGAATACGGCATGGCCAATACACTGCTTTCCCTTGAAGAACGGAATCTGAACCCCAACCAGGTGGAGCGGCTTGATCAGCGCAGAAACCGCGGTTTCATGCTCATGGTGATTGCCGGGCAATTTGGGATCATCGCCTCAGTGCTGCTGCTCTGGATCGTCCAGGATCTGACCTATGCGCCGGGATGGGCCCATCCTATCTTCTACTATTTCGTCTTCGCGCTAGTGGTCTCGGGAGTCTCCGGGCTTGCCGGAGCTTACCTGCGGCGCGGCGCCCCGGAGTTCTAAGGCGAGGTGTCCCTTCATGGCAGATCGGATCATGGTGGTCGCGGAACAGCGCGAAGGTACGCTCAACCCCGTCTCGCTCGAAATCATCGCCGCTGCTCAAGCGATCAGCAAAGAAACCGGCTGGCCGGTGGAAGTGGTTTTGCCTGGCAGCCAGACCACGGCCCTGGCGCAGGGTCTGGCCGCTTACCAAGTCGACAAAGTATATGACTTGGAGGCGCCTTCGCTCGAGGCCTATACCTCGGACGCCTACGTTCACGCCCTAAAGCAATTTATCTCGAGCCAACAGCCGAAGCTGGTGCTGTTTCCCCACACCTACCAGGTTCGCGATTTTGCCCCCAGGCTCGCCCTCGCCCTGGACCGGACCCTGATCTCCGACGCCATCGGCTACAAACACGAAAACGGCAAGCTGCTGTTCACGCGGCAGATGTTTCAAGGGAAATTTGTGGCCGATGTGGCCTTTGCCGGCGATGCTCCGTGGCTGGCGACCTTGCAGATCGGGACCTATCGCGCGGACCAGGCGCAGGCTGGCTCGGCTCCGGTGGAGAAAGTGGAAGCTGCCCCGCCGCCGGCCATGCGCATCACGCCGCACGAGGTCTTTCAGGAAGCCAAGCAGGCCGTGGACCTCTCGCAGGCCGAAGTCATCGTAGCCATTGGCCGAGGCATCAAGGAGCAGAAGAACGTGGCCATCGCCGAGGACCTGGCCAAGGCGTTAGGGGGCGAGGTGGCCGCCTCAAGGCCCATTTGCGATAACGGGTGGCTTCCCCTGGAGCGGCAGATTGGCAGTTCGGGACAGACCGTGGCGCCCAAGCTCTACATCGCGCTCGGTATCAGCGGCGCTATCCAGCATATCGTCGGCATGAAGGGCGCGCGGACCATTGTGGCGATCAATAAGGACGTAGAGGCCCCCATCTTCGAGATCGCCGATTATGGTATCGTAGGCAACCTCTTCGATGTAGTCCCAGCACTCACCGAAGAGATCAAGAAAGCGAAAGCCTAAGTCTCCAACGGCCCCCGCGAAAGACCATGATTCACTTCCGCAAACCAATCGAGGGCATCGAACGGCCGCAGATGGAGGCGGATGTGGTCATCATCGGCGGCGGTCCCGCCGGCATGGCCTGTGCACTGCGCCTGGCGCAACTGATCGATGCTTACAACGATCAGCTGGCCCTCAAGTGCTCAACGGCTCCGCCGCTTTCCAAGGAAAACATTTACGTTCTGGAAAAGGCGCGGGAGGCCGGCCAGCACTGCCTTTCTGGTGCGCTGCTGGACCCGCGGTCCATGCGTGAGCTACTGCCCGGGTTTGAGGCGGAAGCCCCCATCGATGCGAAGGTGATCAAGGAGTCCGTTTACTACCTGACCGAGAAGGGCCATCACAAGTTCCCCATCGTGCCCCCGCCGCTGCGCGACCACGGTATGTATGTGATCTCCATCAACAAGTTCGTCAAGTGGATGGCAGCCAAGGTGGAGGCGGCCGGGATCACGATATTCACCGGCTTTGCGGGCAGCGAGTTGCTTTTCGATCAGGAAGGCGTCACCGGAGTACGCACCGACGACAAAGGCGTCGACAAGCAGGGGAATACCAAGGCTAATTTTGAGCCGGGCTATGATCTTCACGCGAAGATCACCATCCTGGCGGAAGGAGCGCGCGGCTCCTGCACCAAGCAATTGATTGAGCGCTTCCAACTCGAAGATCCGGAACACGCGCAGACCTACGGAGTGGGGATCAAGGAGCTATGGGAGATCCCCGCCGGGCGAGTGGCCAAAGGGGAAGTGATCTACACCCTAGGATATCCGCTGACCTGGCAAGAGTACGGAGGGGCCTGGATCTATGGCATCTCCGACACTCTGCTTTCGGTGGGTTACGTGGTTGGCCTCGATTACCAGGATCCACGGCTTGACCCGCAGCACGTCTTTCAGTCGTTTAAAGAGCATTCGCTGGTATTGCCCCTGCTGGAAGGGGGCAAGATGGTGCGTTATGGCGCCAAGAGCCTGCCTTATGGCGGCTGGCTCACCATGCCGAAGTTGGCTGGGAAGGGTTGGATGATCCTGGGCGATTCGGCAAGCCTACTTAATTCCCAACGCCTCAAGGGAATTCATCTGGCCATCAAGAGTGGAATGCTGGCGGCGGAAACCGTCTTCGAATCGATGCAGGTGGGGGATAACTCGAGCACGGCCCTTGCCACCTACCAGAGCCGGGTGGAGGGCAGCTGGATCAAAGAGGAGCTATACCCGGTACGCAACTTTCATCAGGGATTCGAGCACGGGTTGTTGCCCGGACTGGCGTTTAGCGCCATGCAACAGGTGCTGGGCGGCAAAAATCTTGGTCCCGACTTCACGAATCACGCCGGCTACCGCAACATGCACCACGTGGATGCCATCGGGCGATCGACCTACGGACGCGAAGCAACGCTGGGGCCGGCGAAGAACGACGGAAAACTCTCCTTCGACAAGCTGACCGACGTCTACTACTCAGGCACGCGCCATGAGGATGACCAGCCGGTCCACCTGGTGATCCGCGATATGGATATTTGTAACCATCGTTGCGTGGAGGAGTTTGGCAATCCATGCCAGCATTTCTGCCCTGCTGCGGTGTATGAAATGGTGGACGGAGCGGAAGGCAAACAGCTGCACATCAACTTCACCAACTGCGTTCATTGCAAGACCTGCGACATCATGGATCCGTACCAGGTCATCACCTGGGTGCCGCCTGAAGGCGGCGGTGGGCCTAACTACGACGGGATGTGAACTTCCCCAAAAAAAAGAGCGCTAAAAGCGCGATAAGCGGTTTAAGGTACCTTCAGCTACTTTGGTAAGATTGATAAGTTATTTTTTTTCAATGCTTTGGGTATCACATCCCGCTCCTCGTCCATCTCTAGTGTTCTGTCGCAGAGGAAACGTTGCCGAGGGAAAAGCGTCGGGGCGGGTGGGAAAACAGCAGGTCGCTGCGCTTCGGTTCCACGGCACGCCGGGACAGGCGGGATGACAATTCTTCTGCCCGACCAAAGAACTCTCTGCGACAGCCTGCTAGCTAGTGTAGTTCGCCGGAAATAACATCCATTATTCCGATGCTTGAAAGTTGAAGATGGGCCCAGGCTGCAGTCCCCTCAGGGGCTAAACAGGCTGCGGAAAAACTCTGTCGTTGAAGGATACGGGCTTCAGAGTCTGAGGGCATTTTTTCTTCTCGCTTTAGCAGCCCTCAGCGGATTCTAAGGCCGTTTCATTTCGATACCTAAACGTACGGGCTGAACAGGCTGCGGAAAAACTCATGTTTTGTGTCAGGGCACGACTTTAGTCGTGCCGTAAGTAATTGTAAATACGTTGGGCTTTACAGGCTGCGGAAAAACTCTGGTGTCGGGTGGTAGCCACGGACTTTAGTCCGGGTAAGCGGGTTTTCAAACCCGCTTAAAACGCTCGGGCAATAAAATTCGGGGCTTTAGAGTCTGCGTGAGAACACGAAAGCAAATCGCAAATCAGAACCAGGCCCGTTGGGCCGGAAGCCAGACGTCAGCCCAGCCCGGAAGGGCTGGGAGGCGGATATCAAGGTTGGGGAGCGCCAGAGGTGCGGCACTACCATCATCCGCGGGTGCCGCGCCTCTGGCGCTCAAACGATTTTGGCGATCGATGTCCCAGCCCTCCCGGGCTGGGCTGACGTCTGGCTCCCGGCCCTACGGGCCTGGTTCTGATTTGCGGCTTATTTCGAGTTCTCACGCAAGCTCTTTAGCCCTGGTGGCTGATAGCTTATCAAGCCGTTTGCGAGTTTTTCCGCAGCCTGTTTAGCCCCTGAGGTACGGCTTTCTCACTCAACAGCGAGTTTTCCGCAGCCTGTTTAGCCCCTGAGGTACGGCTTTTCTACCCAACAGCGAGTTTTTCCGCAGCCTGTTTAGCCCGTACCCTCCAACGACGGTTAAACGCCCATCTGTATGGGGCACTACACTAGTAATACTGTTCGGTGCCCAGGGGCAGGACGGCGACGGTTTTGAAGTAGACGACGTCTTTATCGCTGTGATTCTGCAGGCCGATCCAGCCTTTGTCGGGACGCAGGCCGCGGTCGGGCTCGTAGGAAAGTTTTTTGGGGGGCACCGGCTGGCCCTCAGTGTAGTCCGTCACCTTCACGTCATTCACAAACACCTGGGTGTGCGGTCCTTCCAGGCGAATTATGATGGTGTTCCACTCCGGCCCCGGCTTGCCCGGCTTGGCTAGCGGCTCAGTCAAGGAATAAAGCGTGCCGGTTACGTGATAATCATCTTCGCCGCCAAGTTCCGGGTGGTTGTCGATTTGCACCTCGTATCCGCGGTTGACCGGCATCCAGGGTTCCGTGGGTTCGCTGGGGATGCGGATGAAGATACCGGAGTTGTCATTCTCGTGCTCCATCCGGTAGACGACCTTGATCTCGCAATCGCCATACGGGCCGTTGGCCCAGTAGAGGAGACCCATTCCCCCCTGGGTCTTCAGTAGCCCGTGCTCCACGGTAAAGCCACCCGGTCCTACGTGCTTCCAGCCGCGGAGGTCATGGCCATCGAAAAGCGGCTGCCAGCCAAGCTGCTTGGCCGGCAGCTGCGTTGCGGCGCACATCAGGATCAGCAGCGCCAAGATCCGTCGTCTCATCGTCGGTTTCCTTCCCGTCTTGGAACAGTGAAAGTCCCATTTTAATCGTTCTCTGCCCACCAGCTTGTGCAATCGGCCAAGCTTATCCAAAGACAAGTGTGACGCAGCGAGGTTTGCGTGTAACATTCCATTGCGCGTGAGGCGTTCGCAGTACACTCGCGGAAGGGGGCGTAGCCATGAGCGGCAGCGACCTATTACTTACCTGTAGCGACTGCGGTCAGGAATTTACCTTCACGGCAGGTGAACAGCAGTTCTTCCAGGAGCGCGGCTACTCCTCGCCCCGCCGCTGCAAACCGTGCCGCCAAGCGAAGCAGGGCTCCGCCGGAGGTGGCCATGCGCCGTCCCATTCTCAACACGAAGGTGGTTACAGCACCGGTTCGGGCGGTGGCGCCGGCACGAGCACTGGCACAACCGTGGTCTGCGCCAGTTGCGGGCAAACCACCACGGTGCCATTTGAACCGCGTGGGGACCGTCCGGTTTATTGCAAGGCCTGCTATCGACCCAAACAAGGGGGCGGCGGCGGCGGGGGAGGCGGACGGCAAAGCCGCAGCGGTGGCGGTGGTGGGGGTGGCGGCGGCAATCGCGACCGGGATCGCCGGCGGCACTAAACAGCGTCGCCAGTGACCTTGGAATGTGCCATTAGTTGTATGGCCGCCTACATCTCTAGCCAGCATACTCATCCCGAGGGTGTGAGTATGGAGCCGGTTTTGTTAGAGATGTTCGAGCAAGCACGCAAGCTGGTGGTCGATAACGACCGTAGGCTGGCGGAGGAAAACGATCGGGTTCGCGAAAAAGAACGGGAAGCAAAGCTTTTGGAACTTTCTCACCTGATAGAGGCAGCATTCGACTTCACCAGCAAGGAAAAACTGGAACTTGATCCGCGGTTGGACCTGCAGGACGGCAAACCGACGGTGGAATTCATTGTGCGTAGTTTGAGGGCGATTTTTGTTCTGTCGCCGCAACCTGACGGTATTTGGACCCTGAGCGCCCTGGAAGATGGGCGCGCACCGCAGTCCCTGGGAGAGTTTCAGGGTGGAACGAAGGCTGATGCGGCATCGTCCAGGCGGTTGGCCGCAGCCCGGATTGTGACTGCAATCGGAAATTGGGCGCAAAAGGGTCAGCCACTGTCCGCCAAGAAGCCCGTCCAGTCGGAACCATCCGGACGATGGCAGGACACGCCGGTAGCAATCGAAGTGCCCGAGCGGCGCGAGCCGACCTATGGCACTATGGGCAAATTCCTCGGCTACTAGATCACGAGGGTTTCGCCCTTGACGTTCTCCCCCGCTGGGGAAATGCAGCTTCCGAGCCGCGTTTCCCCGGGCTCCTTCCTTCTGCAATTCTCGCGGGTTTGAAAACCCGCTCCCCCGGACTAAAGTCCGTGGCTGGCACAGATATAAGATTGTGGCGGAGGTGTGGAGCGATGAACACGCGCGCATCCGCCGCGATTCTCCTTTTGCTGCTCGCGCTGGGGTATTCCCTCAGCGCCGCCGCCCAGGATGGCAAGCAGCAGCATATAGCCGATTTGGCCTATGAAGCCGAAATGTCGCATGAGGTTGGCGCTTGCCCGGAGGCGCAGACCGTAACCGACCGCGACGTATGCCTGAACGACGCCCGGGTCGAGACCTACAAGAACTACACCCAGTTTTTCGACGCGCTGCGGGAGGCTCTGATCGATAGCTCACCGAATGATGCCAATGCCCTGGCGCTGGACGGAACAGAACTGGCTTGGGAGAAATACCGGGTGACGGCGTGTGACGCATTGGTGAAGGTTTACGACATCGGCACGATCAAGCATCCGGGGTCGACCGAGCCAAGCGCCAGGACGCGCTGCTTGATCACGTTGACGCGCAGCCGCATGCGCGAGCTGAAAGAGCTATATGCGCCAACGCTATAAAGGCGAATTGGGCATCCTGACAAATTCGAGAGTCGTTGCTTTATAGCTTGGGAAGATCCGATGTATCCCAACCTCCGCCCAGAGCTTTTACCAGGAGAACGCCTGCGTCCAGGCGGCGCCTCAAAATATCGATGTCATTCCTCTCGTTGGTCAGAGCAGTTGTCTGCGAGGTGACAACCTGAAGATAGGTGTCCACTCCTCCTGCATACCGATTTTGAAACAGCCGGAGCGATTCTTCTGCCGCGCTTGTTGCGTTGTGCTGTTGGGAGGCCTCGGTATTTAGCACGTGAAGGACGACCAGATTATCCTCGACCTCCTGGAAAGCGTTGAGCGCCGTTTGACGGTAGGTGGCAACAGTACCGTCGTAGCCGGCGTGAGCCGCTTCTGTGGTAGCTCTGCGCCTGCCGGCATCGAACAGGGTTTGGGAGAGCGAAGGGCCTACGGCCCAGAAGCGACTGGGCCAATTGAACCAATTCAGAAGAGACGTTCCCTCGAGACCAACAGCCGCTGAAAGGTTCAGCGTTGGGTAGTATGCCGCCTTGGCGATTCCTATCTGTTCGTTGGCTGCGGCCATACGACGTTCTTCAGCCGCGATGTCCGGCCGGCGCTCGAGCAACTGGGCCGGGAGAGAGACGGGAAGGTCTGGAAGGGTCGGCGCGTGGGTGTTCAACGGTGATTCGGGAAGGTTGAACTTCGCCGGCGGCAGACCGAGAAGAATTGCCAGTGCGTGCTCGTACTGCGCCCGTTGGATTCTGATGTCGGAAGCGAGCACGCGGGCGTCATCCAGCTGGGTCTGTGCCTGAGCGACGTCGGATTTCGGCGCGGCCCCGCCCTGGAAGCGGTTCTGAGTCAATCCCAGGGCTTCCTGGTAGGCACTCACGGTGTCATTGAGAAGCTTTTCCTGCGCATCGGCGCTCCGAACTTCGAAGTAATCAACCGCAACTTCGGCATGAATGCTCAGGAGAACAGTCGCGAGATCGGCTGCGCTTGCCTGCGCACCTTCCCGGGCTGCAGTCACCGAGCGTCGGATTCGTCCCCACAAATCAACCTCGTAAGACAGATCAAATGGCAAGGTGAAGTCCCCTGTGCCATCGTTCGCGAGATTGGGCGGGAAGTAGGGTTGATTTGCCGAGGCCCGCGTCGACGCGATGCTGGGCGAGGTTCCGATCGTGGGTGCTTCCGCGGAGCGATTGAAACGAATGGCAGCCCGGGCCTGGCGAAAATTCGCTTCGGCGACCTTCACCCTCTGGTTCGCAGGCACGACCTGGTCTTCCAGCTCGTTGAGCTTCACGTCGTCATACGTTTCCCACCACTTCTTGCGCAGTACTCCGTCGCTCGGCTGAGCCACCTTCCAGCCATCGCCTGTTTGCCGTTCTGAGGTTTCCTTAAACGCCGGTGCAAGCGGAGCGTCGGGCTTGGTGTAGTTTGGACCGACCATGCACCCAGTCAGCAGAAAGAGAGATGAGCACGCTGAGATGAATCCGCGCCCCGTCATGGCCGCACCGTACCTGCAGACTTGGTGCGAATATGGACAGCGGCTCCATTGGCCAGCGAATCGGATGGGTTCACGATCACTGCATCGTTGGGCGTCAGCCCGGAAAGAACTTCCACTGCGCTTCCGTAGTCCTGACCGATGGTGATCGGCGTAAGCACTACGTGGCTGTTGCGGACCACACCAACACGCAAGCCCTCAGAGCGAAAGAGCAAGGCATTTGAGGAAAGCGTAACTGACCCCGTACTGGCCGGAACCTTGAGGTGAACAAATGCATAGGCACCAGGGAATAGCTTGCCTGTGGGATTATCCACGTCCACTTCAACATTCATCGTGCGCGAATTCAAGTCAATGGCATCGGAGTTGCGCACCACCGTCCCGGCGAACTCCTTATTGGGAAAGGCATCAAGGGTGACCTTCACCGATTCCCCATTCTTGACGTAAGCCGCATACACTTCGGGGACGGGAATGTAAACCCGTAGCCTACGGATAGAAGCGAGGTGAAAAAGCTCTTTGGGCGTCGAATTGTCTCCAGCCTGGATCAGAGCTCCGATATCGGTATTGCGCGCGGTAATGACACCGTCAAAGGGTGCGGTGACTCGCTCGAATGCCTGCAGCTGCTCCAGGCGGTCGACATTTGCCTTGTTGGAGTCGACAAGTGCTCGTTTCGCATTGAGATCGCTCACTGCCTGGTCGGTCTCTTGCTGCGAAACAGAATTTGTCTTGAGCAAAATCTGCCAGCGTGTCGCTGTGATCTGAGCTATCTCAAGATTTGCCTGGGCAGTCTTCAGGTTAGCTCGGGCCTCTTCCAATTGCTGATCGAGTTCAGGAGTCTGGATCAGCACCAACAACTGTCCTTGTCTTACATGCGCACCGATATCGACGTACCAGTGCTCCACGTAGCCGCTGGTTCGCGCATAGATCGGAGTATCGTTGAATGCCTCCGCATTTCCAGGTAATGCAATTTCCTGGCCGTCATTTCCCACCTTTGGGTGCACAACTTCCACCACCGGGGTGGCGGATGCCCGCGCGAGCTGCTGTAGTGTCGCTTCAGCCTCTACTCGCGAATGAATCCCATGAATAATCCCGAACGCAACCAGGAGGAGGAGAACGGCCGCTGCCATAAAGAGGCGTCGTGCGGTGCCTTTCGTTTTCTCGCTGGGGGCGTAGTGCGCAGATTCATGCCTTATGTCCGGAACCTCTTCTGTCTGCTTCATTTCGACACCTCCGCGTATTCCTGGGGATTCTCTGCCTGCTTGAGTTTCGAGTGAAAGAAAGTAAAGACTGACGGCACGAATACCAGTGTTGCCATCGTCGCGCATATTAACCCGCCGATGACAGCGCGACCGAGCGGCGCATTCTCTTCGCCGCCATCTCCGAGCCCGAGCGCCATCGGGACCATACCAATGATCATGGCGAGCGCTGTCATGACGACGGGCCGGAATCTTGTGCTCCCGGCTTCAATTGCGGCCCTTACCGCGTCGCCATGGGTTGCCAGTCTCTCTTTCGCAAACGAAACCATCAGAATGCTGTTTGCCGTAGCGACCCCCACACACATCAGCGCTCCCATAAGTGCAGGCACACTCAACGCGGTGCGCGTGAAGAACAGCATGAGCACAATGCCGGCCATTGCGGCAGGAAGTGCAGTGATGATGATGAATGGATCGAGCCACGACTGAAAGTTCACCACGATAAGCAGGTAGACAAGGACGACCGCGGCCCCGAGTCCGGCAAGCAGTCCTACGTACGAACTGCGCATCGTATCAATCTGACCGCGTATCGCAATGAAGGTTCCTCGTGGAAGGTGTCTGCGGTAGCGGTCGACAATGCGTTCAACGTCCCGGCTTGTCGCCCCAAGATCGCGGTCCTGGACAGCTCCATAAATATCGATGACACGGCGGATATTGTAGTGAGAGACGATCGCCATCTCATGAGACCGCTTCATGGATGCGAGGTCAGCAAGAATTTCCGGATTTCCCCGACGGCCACCCGCAATCGGAATGTTCTGCATGTCCGTGACCGACTGAATTCTGTACTGCGGAGTCTGCGCCACAAGGTTATAGTTCACGCCGTTATTCCAATTGACGAGGAACATCGGCGTAACCTGAAAACTTCCGCTCAGGGTGTTCAGCGCGCTTTGCGCGATGTCCTGCTCGGTGTAGCCCGCCTGGGAGGCCTTGGTGCGGTCAACCGTGACATCCAGTGTGGGATAGTCGAGCGGCTGTTGGATGTGCAGGTCAGTCAGTCCGGCAACGCCGTGCATGTCGGCCATGATCTTCTCCGCAATCTGATGACTGGCCTGAATGTTGTTGCCTTCAACCTGCACATCGATGGGTGAAGGAAGGCCAAAGTTCAGAATCTCAGTCACCATGTCCGCCGGCACGAAGTAGAAGGTGATGCCCGGAAATTCTTGAGGGAGCCGTTGCCGCAGAGTCCGTATGTAATCTGCGGTCGGGTGGTGCTTCTCGCGCAGGGACACCAAAACATCTACGTCATTGGCGCCGAGAACCCCCGAAACCGAGTGCATGGTGTTGTACGGACTGTACGGCAGGCCGATATTATCGAGGATGTTATCCATTTCCGCCGGTGGTATCTGCCGGCGAATGGAGTCTTCGACAAGATCCGAAAGGCGCGCAGTCTCCTCAATCCGCATTCCGGTTTCTGAGCGGATGTGCAGGATAAATTGTCCGCTGTCTGTCTGCGGAAAAAAGTCCTGCCCCAGCCAGGGAACAAGAAGGAACGGGCAGGCACAGACAGCGAGAAATGCGGGGATGAAGATTCTGCGATGCAGTACGAACCGGGTTAGCAGATCACGATAGACGTATCGCACCCGCTCAAAGCGCCGCTCGAATGCTTTCTGAAACCGTGAAAATACCTTTCTCGGATCTCCCACATCTTCATTGACTCGGAGCATGAACATCGCCAACGTCGGGACCAGCGTCCGGGAGAGAAGATAGGACGCGAGCATGGCGAAAACAACAGCCTCCGCAAGGGGAACGAAGAGATAGTGAGCGACGCCGCCAAGCAGGAATAGAGGCATGAATACAATGCAGATACAGAGTGTGGAAACGAGGGCGGGAACGGCGATCTGCTGCGCGCCGTCCAGAATTGCCTGCTTGATATCGGTCTCGTGTCCTTCTTCGAGGATACGGTTTATGTTTTCGATTTCTACCGTCGCATCATCGACCAGGATACCGACTGCCAGCGCCAGGCCTCCCAAAGTCATAATGTTGATTGTCTGGTGCAACCAACTGAAGACAATAATTGAAGTGAGGATTGAAAGAGGGATGGAGATGGCAATGATGACAGTACTGCGCCAACTGCCGATGAAAAGCAGAATCATTACCGCGGTCAGAGCGCCGGCAATGACAGCTTCACGGACGACACCGTTGATCGCACCGCGGACAAACACTGACTGATCGGCAATGGGCGTGATCTTTAACTCTGGGGGCAGGGTTGACGCAGCGCGCGGCAAGATGTTCTTGACGCCCGAGACAACGTCAAGTGTGGACGCATTGCCTGCCTTGAGAATGCTCATGAGGACGCCTCGATGCCCGTTCTGGCGCACTACGTTCGTCTGTACCCCGAAGCCGTCGCTTACTGTAGCGACCTCGCGCAAGTAGATCGTTGTGTTTCCCACCTGCTTGATTGGGATATCGTTTAACTCTGCGACCGTGCGCGGGTAAACATTCATGCGCACGTCCAGTTCTTTATCGGCTACTTTGGCTGTGCCGGATGGCAGTATCAGATTCTGTGCGTTTACGGCATTGAGTACGTCCGAGGGCGAGACGCCCTTTGCCTGCATCAGGTTCTGATTCATGTTGATCATCACCTGTCGCTGCTTTCCTCCATAGGGAAGAGGAACCACTGCGCCAGGGACCGTGATCAGCTGCGTACGCAAAAAGTTCAGAGCGAGGTCGTTCAGTTGTTGCTCGGACATCCCTTCGCCGGAAAGACCTAGCTGCAGAATCGGCACACTGGAAGCGCTGAAGTTAATGATCTCCGGAGGCTGAATGCCCGGCGGCAGAAAGCGCTGAACAACCCCGCCGGCAGCAACGACCTGGGCGTTTGCAGTGTCAAGGCTGGCGCCGGGCTGCAGGAAGATTTTCACGGTTGCTTCGCCGTTATAGCTGGTTGACTCGATGTGCTGGATATTGTCGACAAGAGTCGTCAGAATTTTTTCATAAGGAGTGGTCAACCGCGTCTCGATGTCCTCGGGATTGAGCCCGGTATACGTCCATGCCACTGCGATCACGGGAATGTCGATATTGGGAAAGATGTCTGTCGAAGTGCTCAGGATCGTTACCCCGCCCATGATCAGAATGAGCAGCGCAAGTACGATGAACGTGTAAGGCCGATTGAGAGCCAGTCTAACGATCCACATAGCCTATGTCCTCGCTTCGCGGAGCCTGTAATCAGCATCCGCTTAGCTTCTCCTTGAGTGCTCGTCCCCGTTTTTCTATATGGAGTGGTAGATTCAATGTGTGCATAGTAAGAACCATGAAACTTATCGATGCTCATTATGCAAGACGCGCATAGTATTGAGATAACAGTCGCGAATGAGGAATCCTGGCTCGACCATGAGCATCAGAAAACACATGCACAAGGGGATAGAAGCTCATGAACCTGATTGATCTGGAAGCTTTCGTTTCAGTTGTGGATCGCCGTTCGATCGTGGCGGCGGCTGCTCATCTTCATCTCACCCAGTCGGCCGTGACACGCAGAATTCAGAACCTGGAAGATGCGCTCGGCTCACCGCTGCTTGACCGCCAGACCCGCCCCCTACAGCCCACTCGCGCCGGACTGGAGACCTACGAGTTCGCCAGGCCGGTGCTGAGTTCAGTGAACGATTTGAAGACGGGAATCATGCATGGGGGCGAACCCTCGGGCGATTTTCGTTTTGGCATGTCGAGGTCGCTCGGGGATCTTGCAATAGGATTGCCGATCAGGTGCCTACGCGTCGATTTCCCGAAGGTGCGAATTCAGGCATTCGTGCAGTGGAGCGGACTGCTATTAGAACGCGTCGCAAGTCAAACCCTGGATTGCGCGGTCGTACTTCTGCCCGAGGGGAGCACGCCGCCGGCTTCCCTGATGTCAGAATGCCTTGGGTCAACATCGCTCACGATTGTTGCGGCGAAAGCCAAACGTTTTTCGCAGCCCACGTCGCTAGAGGAACTTGCCTCGAACGCATGGGTCCTGAATCCGCATGGATGTGGCGCTCGACAATCTCTTGAGGCGGCGTTCCTGCAGCGCGGCCTGCCGTTTGTTGCTGCAGTCGAGGCGGAAGGCTATGAGTTGCAGCTTTCGTTGATCTCCGATGGTGTGGGATTGGGGTTGGTGATACCGCAGATCTTTCGATCCTCTGCGTTGCGCAAAGGCATCAAGCCGGTCACAGTGAAAGGGCTCTCTCTGATGCAAAATGTTTGGTTACTGCATTCCAAACACATCGGGAGACTGGCTTCGGTTGTCCGATGCGTCCGAGATGCGGTTAAACAACAACTGCGGCCCCTTTGACCACATGTTTGTCTACTTATGCGGAGTTGTGGCCTTCGGGGAACCTGAGATCCGCGGAGCCTGTTCCCTCCCACGTCATTCCGAGTCGCGAACCCACACGTTAACATCACATAGTCATGGGACGACCCAAGCTCTTCTCGCGCGAAGACTTACTCACGAAGGCCATCAGCGTCTTCTGGGAGAAAGGCTTCGCCGGAACTTCCGTGCAGGACCTCGAGCGCACAACCGGAGTCAACAAATCCGGTCTCTACGCCGAATTCAAAGATAAGAAAGATATCTTCCTTGAGAGCCTGCGTTACTACCTTGAAACGCGCGGCGGAGACGATATCCTCGCCGCCGAGCCCAAGGGCTGGCACAACATCGAACGCTTCCTCGCGGTCGCTCAAACTTGCTACGCCGGCAGCGGCCGCCGCGGCTGCTTCTCTGTCAACTCGCTGCGCGACATTGCCGTTCTCCCACCCGACGCCCAGCAGATCATCGACAAGAGCAACGCTACCGTAAGAAGGCTGATCATCAGCAACATCAAGGCCGAGCTGCGTGGCGCCACGAACGCACCACTGCTCGCCGACATGGTACTCACCTTCTTTTCCGGTCTCTGCATTGAGCAGAATGCAGCCCCGAATCAGGCCGCCATCTCACGCAAGATCGCCAGCTTTATGAATTTCCTCAGTGCAGCCCACTGAAACCACGGTAGTGCGTTCGGTCGCCGAGGCTCTTGAATCACACGCAAACCGGCCACACTCCCTGCGCGGGACGCTCGCGTGTGCGCTCACACTCGAGCGTTCACATCGCCTGCATATTCGTGAACCGTATGGTTCTTTATCGTCATCCAAATCTACGCAACATGATCTGCAAGGAGCGTGAGTCTCAATGCGTATCCATGAGCTGTGTGCATCAAAGAACTCCGATCCAGAAGATCCAGTCCGCCTTCGATCGCGTCACCGCGAGCGACATCAAATACCGCTTCGTCATTGACATGAGCTCGCTCCAATAGCAGCTCGCGTAGGCGCCCCCATCGCCATGAAGCCATCCACTGAACCGCAACACACATCATTTGCGAGGTCTCACATGAGCGCCCCCACCACTCGGAAACTCTTCACACCAGTCAATCTCGGAGCCATCCAGCTCGGCCACCGCGTCGTTATGGCTCCCCTCACCCGTTCGCGCTCCACGCTGCCCGGCAACGCGCCCAACGACCTCATGGCCGAGTATTACGGCCAGCGCGCCTCCAGTGGCGGCCTCATCATCGGCGAAGCCACCAACATCTCCGCCTCCAGCCGCGGCTGGCTCGGAGCCCCCGGCCTCTTCACCGACGAGCAGGTAGCCGGCTGGCGCAAGGTCATCGCTGCCGTCCACGCCAAAGGTGGAAAGATGATCGGCCAGCTCTGGCACACCGGCCGCTCCTCCCACATCGACATCAGCGGCTCGCAGCCCGTCTCTGCCTCCGTCAACCCCAGCTACTGGCAGAATCCCGGCCACCTGGTCTCCGCACCCTCCGGCTGGGCGCAGCCCTCGCCCCACCGTGCCCTCGCCATCGACGAAATCCCGGGCATCATCGAGGACTACCGGAAGGCCGCGCAGCGCGCCAGGGACGCCGGTTTTGACGGCATCGAGTTGCACGCCGCCAACGGCTACCTCATTGATCAATTCCTCCAGGACAACAGCAACCACCGTACCGACCAGTACGGCGGCCCCATCAAAAACCGCGCGCGCCTCCTGCTCGAAGTCGTCGCGGCTCTCGTCTCCGTCTGGGGAGATGGCCGCGTCGGCGTCCGCATCGGCCCCGCCGGCAAGTGGAACGACATGAACGACAGCAATCCTAACGCTCTCTTCTCCTACGTCGCCGAGCAGCTCAACCGCTTCAATCTCGCCTACCTCCACATCGTCGAGCCGCGCGTCAAAGGCAACGTCGTCGTCGCCGAAGGCCAGGGAGCCATCGCTGCCGAACAGCTGCGCAAAATCTTCAAAGGCAACATCATCGCCGCTGGAGGCTTCGAGCCCGAGACCGCCGAGGCCATCGTCGAAGCCGGCAACGCCGAAGCTGTAGCCTTCGGTCGCCACTTCATCTCGAACCCCGATCTCCCGCTACGCATCCAGGAGAGCTTCCCCCTCACTCCCTACGACCGGAACACCTTCTACACCTTCGACGCCAGGGGCTACAGTGACTACGCCCCTTACGCCGAAGTCACTGCCTGAAGCTGTGCCGGTTTCTCCACAAAAGTCCTCTCAATACGGGGGGAACAGCAGGGATATTTTTCCGTCAATGCCATGCGAGAGTTCGCTAATCCTGCCGGATGAGGCTAACAGCGCCGAGGCGGAGAAAAGGGCGCCATTGCAGCAATGGCGCCCTTCTCGAAGCCGGAGCCGATGAAGCCCGCAGTGTGCGTGCCTTCGGTTTCGACCATGCCGGGGTTGATGGAGTGGACGCGGAGAAGGCTACCCTAGTGTAGTGCGCCGGAAATAACATCCATTATTCCGGTGCCTGAAAGTTGAAGATGGGCCCAGGCTGTAGTCGCTCCATCTTGACTAAAGAGTCTGCGGAAAAAGTCCGGCCCCGAGATTCGCCAGCGCTAAAGCGCAGGATCGAAGTCGAGCCTTGTTTCTGGAGCGCTTAAGCGCTCCATCCCCCGCATAAATGCGAGGGCTCCCACCGGGCCCCCGGTCCGTTAGGTTGGTGGGAGCCCTCTGCTTTAGCAGAGGGAAGCAACGCTTCAGCGTTGCGGGAAAGACTTCGAAAATGATCATGCGCTTTAGCGCCGGCAATCCCAGGGGCTTTAGAGCCTGGACCTACCCAACAGCGAATTTCCGCAGCCCGTAAAGCCCGTTGATTTTGCTGGTTTAACGTACGGGCTCTAAAGCCCGTACCCTTCAAAGACGGTTAAAGGCCCAGTTGTATGACGCACTACCCCTAGCTGCAGCCGCTGGTCGAGCCACAGCTCATGCATCGGTAACAGCTGCCGTTGCGGACCATGATGGCCCCGCAGGTGTGGCAACTGGGTGCATCGCCCATGTCGAGATACTCCTTCATGGCGTCGGCCGCGTGGAAGATCGCCCCGCCACCCTTTAGGGTTTCAGGCGCCCCAAAGATTCCCCGGTCTTCCATGTTGAAGCTGGATGAGGATGCCCGGCCTTGAGCTAGAGGGCCAGCTTCGGGCAGGATACCGCCGGACGGCGGCCTGGTTTCATAGCCTCCCGCTCCACTCGCCGGCTCATCGCTCAAGGGATCGCTCCTCAAGGGATCGCTCAAGCTGGACGCCAAGGCGGGCGGCGCAGGGTATTGGGCGCCGGCGGCCACGCCGGTGAACAGGCTCAATTGATGTCCGGAAAGGAAGCGCAACTGCAGCCAGCGGAAGATGTAATCCATGATGGACTTGGCAAAGCCAATCTGTTCGCTGCCAGTCCAGCCGGAGGGCTCAAAGCGAGTGTGGGCGAATTTTTCGCACAGAACCTTGAGGGGAACCCCGTGCTGTAGCGAGAGCGAGACCGCAGTGGCAAAAGAGTCCATGAGCCCGGAAACAGTGGAACCTTCCTTGGCCATCTTGATGAAGATTTCACCCGGTTGGCCGTTGGGGTAAAGGCCGACGGTGATGTAGCCTTCGTGTCCGGCGATGGAGAACTTATGCGTCAGTGACGGACGCTCCTCGGGCAAGCGGTGGCGAACCGCGCGGGGCGGTCCCTGCGACGCCTCCGGCTCTTCGCGCAGCGCGGCAGCGTGGCCAAGGTTGACAGCGTTGGCAATCGACGCGGAAAAGGCGTTGGCTGCGGTGATCACTGCGTTAGCAGTGACTTCGAGCCGGGCGGAGACCTTTTCCTCCAGCAGCTTCAGGTCGTCACCAATGGAGGAGGTGTTGCCTTGCGCCATGGCCGCGAGCACCCGCTCGGCGGCAGCGTTGACGGTTTCATCCACGCCGCTTTCCGCACCCAGCGCATTCTTGATGACCTTGGCCTTATTGCCGTCGGAGACGTTGAGCGGCTGAGCGCCTTTCGATCCGTCGCGGTAAATGGCAACCGCTTTGAGGCCCAGGCGCCAAGCTTCCATATAGGCCTGGATAATATCGTCGAGGGTCGCGTCATGCGGCAGGTTGACAGTCTTGGAGATGGCCCCGGAGAGGAACGGCTGGGCAGCAGCCATCATCTTGATGTGGCCGGAGGAATGGATGGAGCGTGTTCCTTTGTTGGGCTTGAAGCTGCAATCAAAGACCGCGAGGTGCTCCGGTTTGATGCCGGGCGCCCCTTCAATGGTGCCGGTGGAATCGATGTAGCTGACGATGGAGTCAACCTGGGGATTGGTGTAGCCGAGCTTGAAGAGGGCTACGGGAACGGTGTTGTTGACGATTTTGATCATTCCCCCGCCGACCAGTTTCTTG
The DNA here is from genome assembly GCA_963711525.1 of uncultured Acidobacteriaceae bacterium. GTDB lineage: Bacteria > Acidobacteriota > Terriglobia > Terriglobales > Acidobacteriaceae > PALSA-350. Next base: position 629,198 of record CAVQEO010000018.1, read on the forward strand.
TACTTGATGAGCGCGAGATCGGGTTCAATACCGGTGGTGTCGCAATCCATCATGAAGCCGATGGTGCCGGTGGGGGCAAGCACGGTGACCTGCGAATTCCGGAAACCGTGCTGCTCGCCGTGGGCCAGGGCCTGGTCCCAGCAGTCCTTGCTGGCCTCAATGAGCGAAGCAAGTTGGGGGGTGGAGAAGGGCTCGGCGGAATTGGCATGGCCGATCTTGTTCACTTCGGCGCGGTGCATGCGGATTACGTCGAGGAAGGGCTCGCGGTTGACATAGAAACCGGGGCAGGCGCCCTCTCGCTGGGATAAGCCGTGGGCGTCTGCATATTGCGCCTGCTGGCAAAGCGCGGTGGCAGATACCAGCGCCGGCGCCGTTTCCGCCAGGACTGAGGACTGCAGATAAGCCTGGCCGCACATGATCGCGGTAAGGGCAGCAGCGAAGTCCCGGCCCGCATCGCTGTCATAGGGTAGGCCCATGGCCATGAGCAACGCGCCGAGGTTAGCGTAACCGAGGCCCAACGGCCGATAGTCGTGAGAGTTGCGCACGATGGCTTCGGTCGGGTAGCCGGAATTGTCCACCAGGATATCCATGGCGGTAATCAGGATATCGATGGCATGGCGATACGCGTCCACGTCAAAGGCGCCTGCCGGGGTAACGAACTTGAGCAGGTTGAAGCTGGCCAGGTTGCAGGCCGAGTCGTCAAGGAACATGTACTCGGAGCAAGGGTTGGAGGCGTTGATGCGGCCCGAGTTCTTGGACGTATGCCACTTGTTGATGGTGGTGTCGTACTGCATGCCGGGGTCGCCGCATTGCCAGGTAGCCTCGGCAATTTTCCGCATGAGGTCCCGAGCCTTGTAAACCTTGGCTGGTTCCCCGCCCTTGACCTTGCGGGTGGTGAAGTCCTGGTCGCGCTCCACGGCGCGCATGAACTCGTCGTTCACACGGACAGAGTTGTTGGCATTCTGGAAAAAGATGGAGCTGTACGCTTCGGAGTCCGGGCCGGAGCCGTCATAGCCGGCCTGCATCAGGGTCCAGGCTTTCACTTCTTCTTTGGCCTTGCACTCGATGAAGTCGGCAATATCCGGATGGTCAACGTTCAGAATGACCATCTTGGCAGCGCGGCGTGTCTTGCCGCCCGACTTGATGACACCGGCGAAGGCATCGAAGCCGCGCATAAAGCTCAGCGGCCCGCTCGCGGTTCCACCACCGGAAAGGGTTTCCATCGACCCGCGGATGCTGGAAAGGTTGGTCCCGGTGCCCGATCCCCACTTGAAGAGCATGCCTTCGGTCTTGGCCAAGGTCAGGATGGAGTCGAGCGAATCGTCGACCGAGTTGATGAAGCAAGCAGAGCATTGGGGACTGCGGTAGCCGGTCACGGAGAACTCGACCGCACAGCTATGAGCATTCCAGTGCCAGTTCTGGGCATCCGAATTGGGCTCCAGCCGCTCGCAGCCGACGTTGAACCAGACGGGCGAGTTGAAGGCCGCTTTCTGGGTAACCAGCAGGTGGACCAGCTCGTCATGGAAGACAGCCGCGTCTTCCGGGGTGGCAAAATAACCCCCTGCGATACCCCAGTCACGAATGGTCTCCGCGACCCGGGCGACAAGTTGGCGGACACCGGTTTCACGAGCGCCGAACTCACCCTGGGGAGTGCCAATGTGGCCGTGGAGGTACTTGGAGGCGACGATGTTGGTCGCGGTCATCGACCAGTCGGTGGGGACTTCGACGTCTTTCTGCTCGAAGATCGACCCTCCGGCGGCATCGGTAATGGAGGCCGTGCGGCGCTCCCAGGCGACCTCGCTGTAGGGGGAGACGCCCGGCTTGGTGAAGAGGCGAGTGCAGTGCACGCCAGTGGTGGATTGGGGCTTCGACACGGATTGGCTGTAGTGGGCGGCCCAGCCGTTTTGCGCGGCGGAAGTTACGGAATTGCTGGCCTCGGCCATTAGATCTCCTCACTTATTTTAAAAGATTGACAGAAAAGCCGCCCCGGGACGCTCGTACTGGCGCCTTCAAACAGGGGTTAAGCCGGCCTTACTGGAAACACTCAACAACCCAGGCTTTGGCGGACGAAACAACACCCAAAACGGTGGAACCGAAGATGAAAGAAGAACCGTGAGATGCGAAAGTACCGCTCTCCATGGCGTGTGTCAAGCCAGAACCACTATATCTAGTAGTTTATATGCATATTCTCCCTATTCGATTCCCAAAGCCGAACAAACGGCTGTGGAGAATTGCGCAAGGTCGCTGCAGGCGCGGGTTTGGGCCGTTCGGCCGGTCCCTCGGGTGCCCAATCGACGGCGGGCAAACCGACGATGGCTCCCCAAGGCGCCTCTAAAGTGAGGCTACGCCGGGCAAAAGGATCGAACAAGGCCGGAACCCGGTGTTCGGGGCTATCAAACTGTGGAACTAGTGGATAAGCGGGAGGGAAAGGTAACGAGGGAGCGTCGCCTTGCGATGGGCACCAGCATAAGGGGCCACCGGGATTGGTGGGCCGTCAGGGCTAGGTGGTCGCTGTTTTGCCCTTGATCAAGCGATAGAGGGCCAGGAGCACAATTGCGCCCAAGAGCGACATGAGGAAGCCAGCGCGCTGGCCTTCCTGGTACAGCCCAACGTGGCTTCCGATAAAAGTCGCTAGTAACGCCCCGGCCACGCCGATCAACATGGTGATGAAAATGCCTCCGGGGTCTTTACCCGGCATGATGAACTTCGCAAGGGCACCGACAATAAGGCCGATGATCGCTTCCCACAACAGGTGAAACATGATTCCTCCTGGCTTGAAAGAAGACTGTAAGCAGGCCCGTTGTAGTCCGGATTTACTGTTACGCGGCACTCACCAACGGCCACGTATGCGGCTTTCAGATCGCCAACGCCACCAACCTCCACAGGAAGTCCGGGGTATTGCCGGTCACAGCAGCGTTCTAAGGTCTAGAGCGCTGCTGTGCCGGTAATGCCGGCGTCAACAACCAAGTTTACTTCGACAGGTTCCTGGGCGACCTCTTGTTCAAAGTGCGCAACAAGAGTGCCGCAGAGGGCGGCGGCGGGACCGCCTTGTCAAAGACAATCGCCTGGGCGGTGACCGGCGACCCGTAAAGATTCTTGTTGCCGTCGTTGTCAGGACGCAACGTGGAACCAGCCAGGGAGATGCCGGCGAAGAGCCCACGAGCGCGCGAGTAGGAAAGGATCTCTGCCCGCATAGTTATATCCGTTTCAGCAGAGGCATTACGCCCAACCGGTCCGGCCGCAGCGGAAGCGTCCCCACCGATCTTGACCTTGCTGCTAAGAATGTTCGCGGCCGATTTGGGACTCATGAGCAAGAGGACGAAATCGGTGGCTTGGCCACCCAGTTGGAGTCCGAAACTCGCCCCTTCGAGAGCCATCATGGTTGGCGCACTCCAAGGACCGTGAAAGTTCCTTCCACTACGGCAGGACATGACTCCACGACCGTAGCTGCCACCGAAAATGAAAGCTGCCTTGAGGACGGAAGGCAACACGACGACGCAATCCGCCTTGTCAATCACGCTCTGGGGAATGTCGTCGGGAATATTCATGATCTGGGAAATTACATCTCCCGCCGCCTTTACGCGGTCCGCTTCTTTCTCCTGTCCGAAAACGGGCAGTACCATCAGGCCCACCAGGCTTAGCGCCACTACTGTTCTTTTCATGCTCTCTCCTTAAGAGTTATCTCGACTGTTTGCAGCAAAAGACCACCATGACACACGACTGAGCCCTGAATGAAGCGGGAGGGAACTGCTCCGATAACCGCTGAGCATACTATACAAGTTTGTCAGCAGTATCAATGGCCGCTCCCATTTTGGTTGGCCGAGGCCAGATCTTTACACGAACTCTTGTTTTGATGCAAACGCCGACTTACGTATCAGGCAAAATTCTCTCCGCCTCACACTGGTGTCAAGTACGTCTGTTGTGCCGGGCGCGGCACGGGAAAGATCCGGCAGACTAGCGGCGGTAGATTGCGCCCGCCTTCATGACGAAGGAGACGTGTTCGAGCACGTGGATGTCGTCCAGTGGATTGCCTGGCACGGCGATGATGTCGGCGTTGTAACCAGATTTGAGCGCGCCGATCTCGTGCTCCCAGTCGAGCAAGCGGGCCCCGTTCAGCAAATCGGCCTTGAGCACATCGAGGGGCTTCATGCCGTATTCCACCATGAGCTCCAACTCGCGGGCTTGCGTGCCGTGGGGAAAAGGACCCACATCGGAACCTACCGCCATGGGAACGCCGTGCTCCAACTGGCGGTGAAACTGCTGCACGTGATAGTCGAGGAGTTGGTGCTCTTCCGCCGCCCCCTTAGGCGAGCTGGCGTGCGCGGCAAAATATTCCTGAATGGTAAAGGTGGGAACGGCGTAGATCTGCCGCTCGCGCATCAGGCGCATGGTCTCGTCGCCCAGCTGATCAGCATGGTCGATCGAGGCCACTCCGGCCTGGGCGGCGTAGAGAGCGCCCGGCTCACCTTCACAGTGCACTCCGACGCGTGTCTGCAGGCGCGCCGCCTCGGCGACGGCCTGCGCCAGCTGCGGTTGAGAGTACTGGAAAATGCTGTGAAACTGGCCGTCCTTAAAGAAGTCGCGGCCGGTTTCGTAAATCTTGATGAAGTCCGCCCCGTCCTTGATCTGCTGGCGAATGACCGCTACCAGATCATCGCCTGTATTGGCGTAGGTGGCGTTGGAAAGCACGTGCTGCTCGGGGTTGTAGTGGAGGGCGTCTTCATGGCCACCGAGAACACTGATTGCGTTGCCGCTGACGCGCATGCGGGGTCCAGGAATAAGTCCCTTGTCAATCGCGTCGCGAACCGCGGAGTCGGCCGAACCCGCGCCTTCCGTACCCATGTCGCGCTCGGCAGTGAAGCCGGCCAGCAGGTCGGCCTTGGCATTCAGCGTGGCCATGATCACCCGCTGAGGTACGGACTCAGTCACGGTTTGCAGATCTTCGTCTCCGGGATGGAGGAAGAGATGCACGTGGGCGTCGATCAGGCCAGGCATCAGGGTCGTATCGCCGAGATCGATGGTCTCCGCCCCCCCGGGATGGGCGACAGAGGAGCCGACGGCAACAATCTTGCCTCCTTCAACCAGGACCTCTCCGGGCGAGAGGATGCGGCCACCCTCGATATCGAGCAGGCGCGCGGCATGGAGAACCACGGGGTGAGGAGTTGCGGGAGCTTGTGCCAGCAGGCGCGGCCCGAACGAGATACAGGCGGCGAACCCGAACATCAAATATAGGGCTCTGGGGCAAATTTGGTCGTGTCTTTGATAAATGGCCAAGATGGTCTGCAGGATATCAGGCGCGCGGTTCTGTGCATGACGGACCGTATTACTATGGTCCAACCATGCGGCTGCGCCGAAAGATCCGCGAAGTCACCCACGACTTCGAAGATCTGCGCGACCTTTTAGCCAAAGCCAGCCCTTATCGCTCGGGAGACGCGCTGGCGGGAATTGCCGCGGAGAGCGGCGAGCAGCGGGCCGCAGCACAAATGACGCTGGCCGACCTTCCGCTGCGCGCCTTTCTGCAACAGGCCCTGATTCCCTACGAGATCGACGAGGTCACCCGGCTGATTATCGATACTCATGATGCGGCTGCGTTTGCTCCGATAGCAGCACTTACCGTGGGCGAGCTTCGCGACTGGCTGCTGTCTGATGCCGCGACAGGCGAGGCGCTTGCGGCGATCGCACCGGGTTTAACTCCAGAGATGGCCGCGGCGGTCAGCAAGTTGATGCGGGTACAGGATCTGATCCTGGTGGCACGCAAGATACGCGTAGTGACACAATTCAGGACCACGGTAGGTTTGCCAGGAAGGCTCTCCACGCGGCTGCAGCCGAACCATCCTGTGGACGATCCGGCGGGCATCGCGGCCGCGATGGTCGATGGACTGCTGCTCGGCTCGGGGGATGCGGTAATCGGGATTAATCCCGCGTCAGACAACGTGCACAGCGTGAAGACCCTGCTGCAGTTGATCGACCACGTGCGGCAGAAGTATGGAATTCCGGTGCAGAGCTGCGTGCTGGCGCATGTCTCGACGCTCATGGCGGCGCTCGAACAGAATGCGCCGGTTGACCTGGTCTTTCAGTCGATCGCCGGGACCGAAGCCGCCAACCATTCATTTGGGATCAACCTGGCGCTGCTGGATGAGGCCTGCGCAGCGGCACGGGAACTGAAGCGTGGGGCGGCCTTCGCGGGACACAATGGCCACCCACCTAGGCTGGGCGATAACGTGATGTATTTCGAAACCGGTCAGGGCAGCGCACTTTCCGCCGATGCCCATCATGGAGTTGACCAGCAAACCTGCGAGGCCCGGGCCTACGCTGTTGCCCGCCGGTACCGGCCAATGCTGGTCAATACGGTGGTGGGATTCATCGGGCCGGAGTATCTGTACGATGGCAAGCAAATCATTCGCGCCGGGCTGGAAGACCATTTCTGCGGCAAACTGCTGGGGCTGCCCATGGGATGCGATGTGTGCTACACCAATCACGCCGAGGCCGACCAGGACGATATGGACGTGCTGCTGACGCTGCTCGGCGCCGCGGGCGTGAACTACATCATGGGAGTGCCCGGCGCCGACGACGTGATGCTGCACTATCAAAGCACATCGTTTCACGATGCACTGTACCTGCGGCGGACGATGGGCTTGCGGCCGGCGCCGGAGTTTGAGGCCTGGCTTAACAGTGACGCTCGCTTGCGCCTGAGTGTACCGGCCTTTCTCACGTAACCGCCGATGTTTGGTAAGCGAAATCCCAAGACGCAGCGTAGTGAACCTGAGACGGGTCTGACGCCGCCGGAGATGTCGTACGCAGCACGAGAGGCCTTGCGCAGTTACACGCCGGCGCGGGTCGCCCTGCAGCGAACCGGGGTGAGCCTGGCGACAGGTCCTCTGCTCGACTTTCAACTGGCACATGCGCGAGCACGCGATGCGGTCCATGGAGCCATGGATGTGCGCATGCTGTGCGATGAGCTGCGGCGGTCGGGACTTCCGGCGCTGGCCCTGGAAAGTAAGGCCGGAGACCGCGCCACCTATCTGAGGCGGCCGGACCTGGGGCGGGCATTGAGCAAGGATTCCGTGGCGTTGCTTACTCCGGGGGAATACGACGCGGTGTTCGTGATCGCGGATGGGCTCTCGGCGCTGGCAGTGGAGCGGCATGCACTGCGATTGTTGCGAGAGGTCTTGCCTTTGATCGCGGGTTGGCGACTGGCGCCGGTCTGCGTCGTGGAACAGGGCCGCGTGGCGGTTGGGGACGCGATTGGAGAAACGCTGCATGCGAGCTTGGCCGTGGTGTTGATTGGAGAGCGGCCGGGATTGAGCTCGCCTGATTCTCTCGGCGTCTACATTACCTGGGAGCCGCGGGTAGGCAGAAAGGATGCTGAAAGGAATTGCATCTCAAATATCCGGGAAGAAGGATTGGGCTACGCGGCGGCGGCGGGCAGGTTGCACTATTACATGCTCGAAGCGTCGCGGCGACAGATGACGGGATTGGGGCTCAAAGATCCGGTTGAGGATGTTGCCGGTTTGCTCTAGCTAGCCCGGTTTAGCCCGCATTTCTCACGGCCTGGTCCGTAACGAAGGACGGGTGCCCCATTCAAGCCGTGTTTTGGCTTGAGTGGGATTCCACGGCTGTCCAGCGATCACTCTCCACCGGCAACAGGTCTCGATGTCCATGGTCTTCAACACCCCTTACACTCAGGCGTCGAGGCTTGTGGAATCCCACTCAAGCCAAAACACGGCTTGAATGGGGCACCCGTCCTTCGTTACGGACCCGGCCGTGAGAAATTCAGGCTAGACATTGTGGCATCGAAGCATCGGCTTTTCAGTGCAGGTTGATGCGAAAGAAGGCCAGGGCACGCTGGTTGGCGGAATCGCTACATGAGGACCAAAGACGTGGCCCTCGCCGGCATAGAGTTGGAGTTCGCAGGTGAAATCTCTAAGCTCGCAGAGGCGGACTAACTGGCGGGCGTTGACAATCGGGACCTGCTTGTCCAACTCGCCGTGAAGGATGAGGAGCGGGGGCATGCTCTGCACCTGGGAAAAGAATTGGTTGGGCAGAAGACCCGACCATTCAGCGATGGCTTCCACCTCTAACCTCTGGCTGCCGGCAATGAGGGCGACCGAAGCTCCCTGGGCCTGCCCGGCGAGGCCAATTTTTTTGTTCCGCGGAAGCGGACGGGAGCGCAGACCGGCGACGATGTCCTCCACCACCTGAGCCCAACGGCGATAGTTTGCAGTGGTTGCCTCAGTGGTGGGCGTGGCGCTGAGATAGTCGGGCAAGAAGACGCGAAAGCCGTGCTCGGCAAAGAATCGCACCTCCAGCCGGCCCAGAGAAAGATCGGTGGGACTCGCTCCACGCAGGAAGATGATGGTCGCCGCGGCCTCATGAGGACCATAAACCGCGCAGGAAACGGGTCTGCCGTGGCTGAGGAAGGTATCATACTCGACCGGCAGCGTTTGGGCGTGCAATGCGGCTGCCAAGCAGAATAGGACGAAGACAACCAGCGGGCGAAGAACCATCTCAGAGCACCTTGAGCACGACCAGCGACAGGTCGTCATTCTGTGGCGCGCCGGCAGTGAAGTGGTCAGCGCTCGCAATCACCGCAGCGACGATATCCTGCGCGGAACGGTGGGTGCTGATCCTGGCTGCCGTGATAAGGCGTTCCTCTCCCCATTCCTCAAGACCGGCGGTCATGGCTTCGCTGATTCCGTCGGTGAAGGCGATGAGGACATCGTAAGGCCGCAACTGGATTCTGCCCTGCTCATAGTGAACCTGGGTAAAGATGCCAAGGACCGGTCCGCCGGTTTCCAGGCGCTGCACCATGCAGTCCACCTCCGGGTTGCAAAAACCATCGTGCATAGTGGGACGCAAGAGCAAGGGTGGGTTGTGGCCGGCATTAACGTAGTCCAGTGTGCGCGTAACAGGATCGTATTCACCAAAGAAAAAAGTCACGAAGCGATTACTGGTGGAGGAATCGTAGATGATGCGGTTAAGGCCCTCGATGACCCGGGCCAGATCGAGATCGCCGCTGAAGGTAAGCCCGTGCAGAGCGGCACGAATGGAAGCCATCAACAGGGCGGCAGAGATGCCTTTTCCAGAGACATCGCCGACGGCGATACCAAGGGCGCCATTTTCGAGCGCGATGAAGTCGTAATAGTCGCCGCCAACTTCTCGCGCGGCGCGGCTGTAGGCGGCAAAATCAAGCCCCGCGACGACAGGATAGTTCTGGGGCAAGAGGCGTTCCTGCACTTCACGGGCGATTTCAATTTCGCGATCGATGCGCTGGCGCTGGGCTGACTCCTCTGCCAGGCGGTGAACCAGTGCACTGTTTTCGATGGCCAGGCCGGTTTGCAGGGCGACGGAAGACAGCAACCGCCGGTCGGAGCGGGAGTATGGTTCCTCGCTTAGCTTGGGCCCCAGAGCCATCACCCCAACCAAACCGGAGCGGCCAGGCAAAGGCAGCAGCAGCTCCGCCTCAAGCTGGTTGAGAACTGACAGCTCATTGTCGGGCGCCAAGGCCAACCATGGGTCGGGACGCTCGAGGTAGACCTGTTTGGGACTCGTACCTATCGCCAGGGCGCGGATGGTGGAGGAATTGTCCGCCAGGGAGACGTCCATTGTTGCGGGAATGCCTTGCGCATACCGCAGGCTAAAGCGATTTCCCCGGCGCAGCAGGAACGAGATCCGCTCCACGTGCAGCGTCTGGCCAATGCGCTCAACGATGGTGCGCAGCAAGGGCTCCGTTTCGGTGAAGCTGCGCGCTTGCTCGGAGAGGTCTACCAGTATTTGATCGACAGAGTAGGCCTCGCGAAAGAAGCGCCGGTCAAGCCATAGGGAAAGAGGCCGGGCAATGCGCAGGCGCAGAAACCACACGACTACGACGAAGACCACCGGTGCGATGAGCTGGGCCGCGCGGCCTGAAGTATGAGCAAAGTGGAAGATGCGGAAGGCCAGGAAAGCAAAGACGATGGCTTGCAGCACCCATAGCGTGCCGCGGGCAAAGGCGTAACGCGTGCCCTGGCGAAGGATGATACGCAGGTCGAGAGCGCGCTGCACGATGACGGTGTAGGCCAGCGAAAGGGGGAAGAAGGTAAAGAGAACTGCGACCGTAAACAGGGCCCAGGAGGGCACCGTTTCCATGACCGCCGTGTTGGATACGGTGGAGGCCACCAGGAGGGCGAGCAAAGGGCCAAGGCCGAGCAGCGAGCCAACAGCTACCACCGCCAGGCGGCGCCGGGCATCGGGCGCGGGGACGGTGAAGAGCTTGCCGATGATCTCGCCAAAGAAGATGCAAAGAGAAATCGCGGCGAAGACATTTCCTGCGAGCTCCAGCGGATCAAACGCGGAGAGATAGGGTTGGATGAAGCGGATGTGATATAGCAGGCCGTATTCCAGCGCGATGGTGGCGGGGATGATCGGGATCTGGGGAATAATGATCAGCCACTTGATCCAGGGGTGGCGGGTGTCGATGCGGGAGCGAACGGGAAAGTAGATGCTGAACAGGATGAGCGAAATAAACATCCATTGGAAGGCGAAGATCTGCCAGAAGATGGTGAAGGGCGTAAGAAAGCCGGGATAGTAGCCGGTTCGACTGATAAAGGCCGGAACCACATTCATGATGCCGAGCAGAAACCAGGCATTCCAGTCGAACGGCTTGGCCAATACCACCCAGTATCCCAGCAAGAGACAGAACGCGGGGAAGAGCAGAACGAGCACGATGGTGATGAGCCAGCCGGTGAAGGTGGGAGGAGCCCTTCGGCGCGCCGCCAGCTCGACGTGCGCGGTACGCATGGCCCCTGCCGCATTGCGATGAACGATGACAGCGATCTGCCCCGGCCGAGCATGAAAGGTCTGGCGAATCAGCCCGGCCATTCCTGTGAATGGGAGTCCATTCACAGAAAGGACCTGGTCCTCGGCTGCCATGCCGGCCTGGCGCGACTCGGAGAGCGGCTGCACCATAAAACGGGAGTTGTGAGAGTAATCGAGCGGCGGCCGCGCGCGGTTGGCATTGAGGAAAGTGTCAAAGTTCGCCGCGGTGCTGGCGGCATAAAAGAGCGAAGAACCCACAGCCAATAGGGCTAGCAACAGGTACGGAAGTTTGGCGGGGTTGGTTTGCATGGCATTTTTACTATTACTTACTGTGATGTGGCTGGATTCGCCAGATAAAAAAGGCTTCCGGCGGCATGGTAGCAGACCGATCAAAGGGCGGCCTCGGCGGCAAGAGTTGACATCGCAGGGCGAGACGGTTAGCTTTTTATTAGCTATGCCAGTCCGCACCCACCATCATCGTCATCACCATCATCACGTGACGAGCGTGTCGGCGGACGGTTCCGGCCAGCGATAAGGCCAGGAAGCCAGGATCAGGAAAAGCCCGCCGGCGCGAGATGCGCACGCGGGCTTTTTTGCGTTTGCGGTGTTGTGAAAAGAGAGGAAGCCAAATGACTGAAGCAGTGAAACTCGATTTTGCAAAGATGGACGGACTGCTGCCTGCAATCGTGCAGGATGCGGAGAGCAGCCAGGTGCTGATGGTGGGCTTTCTTAACGAGACAAGTTATGCCAAAACGCTGGAGACGGGCTTTGTGACGTTTTGGAGCCGCACGCGGCAGAAGCTGTGGATGAAGGGCGAGACCAGCGGAAACCGGCTGCGCGTAGTGTCCGCCGCAACCGACTGCGACCAGGATGCGATCGTGTTTCGCGTGGTGGTCGAAGGCGACGGGCTGGTTTGCCACGAGGGAACGGTGAGCTGCTTTACCAATGCCATCGCTCTGCCAACGGCGGCGAAGATGGAGGCTCGGAATGGCAGGTAAGCTGAAGCTCGGCATCCCCAAGGGAAGCCTTCAGGACGCAACCATCGCGCTGTTCGAGCGCGCGGGTTGGCACATCTATGCCAACGGCCGCTCGTATTTTCCCGGCATCGACGATAGCGAGATCGAGTGCATGCTCATTCGCGCCCAGGAGATGGCGCGGTACGTGGAGAAAGGCGTTCTGGATGCAGGCCTCACCGGTATCGATTGGGTGGTGGAAAGCGGGCTCGACGTGGCCAGCGTTACCGGGCTGACTTATTCCAAAGCGACACGAACCAAGGTGCGCTGGGTGCTCGCGGTGCCTGAGGATTCTCACTTCCAGAGGGCCGAAGATCTGAGCGGGAAAGTGATCGCTACCGAATTGGTGGAGGTGACGAAGAACTACTTCGCCGGGAAAAAGGTTCCGGTGAAGGTGGAATTCAGTTGGGGCGCCACGGAAGTAAAGCCACCCACGCTGGCCGACGCCATTGTGGAGGTGACCGAGACGGGCAGTTCCCTGCGGGCAAACCGGCTGCGCATTATCGATACAGTGATGGAAAGCGAAACCCATTTGATTGCCAACCGGGGAGCGTATAGCGATCCGTGGAAGAAGCAGAAGATCGACAATATTTCGCTCATGCTGAATGGAGCGATTGCGGCGCAAGGGCGAGTGGGGTTGATGATGAACGTCGAGAAGACGCACCTGGACCAGGTGTTGGCGATGCTGCCGGCGCTGGATTCACCGACCGTCTCGGCGCTCAGTGAGTCTGGCTGGGCAGCGGTGAATACGGTGCTCGAAGAGAGCGTGCTGCGGGATGTGATTCCCAAGCTTAAGAGCTCAGGGGCACAGGGGATTGTGGAGTATCCACTGAATAAGATTGTTTTCTAGGTGCGATGCGAGGGTATGCCCATCGCTGCTAGCGCAAGGAGCGGCTGCATGAGGCTGGTTAGAACAGAGGGCCGGGGGGGCAAGCAGACGCGCCAGATGCTGAGCGAGCTGGAGATGAGAGGCGCCCGGAATACGGCGCGCACGATGCCGGTGGTCGCAGCGCATTGTGGGCGATGTACGCAAGGGCGGGGACCAGGCGCTGCGCCGCTACGCGGCTAAGCTGGACGGGCTGACAGCAGAACAGCCGCTCAAAATAAGCCATGCCGAGATGGAACAGGCGTGGGAAACAACGCCCAAAGCGCTAAAGGCCGCGATGGAAACCGCGGCTGGGAATATCCGGCGATTCGCCGAACGTCAGATGCCCAAGGAGTGGAGCGCGACCGCCGCCGGGCTGACTACCGGACAGCGGGTGCGGCCTCTGGGCGCGGTGGGGTGTTATGTGCCCAGCGGACGCTACCCGTTGCCCTCCACCCTGCTGATGACGGTGATCCCGGCGCAGGTGGCCGGGGTGCAGCGTATTGTGGCGGTCTCGGCGAAACCGGCCAGGGAGACCATGGCAGCCGCGGCCCTGCTTGGCATTGACGAGTTCTACCGCATCGGTGGCGCGCAGGCGATCGCGGCTCTCGCCTATGGCACTCCAACCATCCGCCGGGTGGACAAGATCGTAGGACCGGGCAACTGGTATGTGACCGCGGCCAAGAAGATGGTGGCGTTCGATTGCGCGATCGATATGCTGGCCGGCCCGACGGAGATTGTGGTAACGAGCGAAAGCTGGCGACCCGGCAGGGATTGCGGCCGACCTGGTCGCCCAGGCCGAGCATGATCCGGAAGCACTGGCCATCCTGATCACCACCAACGGTTCCCTCGCGCAGGCGGTGGTCAAGGACGTGGCGCAGCGGGTCAAGACGAATTCCATCGCCAAACAGGCGATTGAGCGGAACGGCTTGGCTGTGGTCGCGGGTTCGGTGGACGAGGCACGCGAAATTACGAACCGGTTGGCTCCCGAACATCTGAGCGTCGATGGCAACGAGGACCTGGGCTGGGTGCGCAATGCAGGTTCGGTGTTTATTGGCCGCTACTCGCCGCAGCCCATGGGAGATTACGTCTCCGGCCCTAACCACACCCTGCCGACCGGCGGAGTGGCCCAGGTGCGGGGCGGGCTGAGTGTAATGGACTTTTTGAAGCTGATCACGGTGCAGGAATATACGCTGGCCGGGTTGCAGAAGCTGGGACCGGCGGCGATCACACTGGCCAATGCAGAAGGATTGCATGGCCATGCGGAAGCAGTGCGGGCGAGGGGGATCGATGGCTGAGATTGTGTTGCAACAAACACCGGAGCCACGGGCCGCGGTGAGGCGAATGCACGCGTACCATCCTCCGCTGGGTGGGCGGCAGGGGCTGCGGCTGGATTTTAATGAGAATACGGTGGCTTGCTCCCCACGGGTGCTGGAGGCGCTGGCGAAGATCGCAGCGGCCGACCTGGCGAAGTACCCCGAGCGAGGCCAGGTGGAAGCCAAAGTCGCCCGGCACTTGTCGCTTGACCCTGCCACAGTGCTGCTTACCAACGGCGTAGACGAAGCGATCCATGTGCTTTGCCAGACATATCTGGATGGCGGAGACGAGTTTCTCTTCCCTACCCCGACCTACTCGATGTACGAGGTTTACGGTTCCTGCACCGATGCGACGGTCAAGGCGGTTCCATGCGGAGAGGATTTCGCCTTTCCGCTCGAGGCTCTGCTGGCGGCGATCACACCCAAGACCCGCTTGATCGCGATCGCCAGCCCTAATAGCCCTACAGGCACCGTGGCCAGCCGGCAGCAAATTCTGGAGGTTCTTAATCGAGCGCCGCAGGCCGCCGTTTTGGTCGATGAGGCGTATTTCCACTTTTGTGGCCAGACTGTCATCGACCTGGTGGGACGCGTGCCGAACCTGATCGTGGCGCGGACGTTTTCCAAGGCTTATGGACTGGCCGGCCTACGGCTGGGGATGCTCGCCGCGCCAGCGGAGATTCAGCAGTGGCTGCGAACGGTCATCTCCCCCTACAGCGTGAATTCGCTGGCGCTGGCCTGCCTGCCGGCGGCACTGGACGACGACCCGTACTTGCAGTGGTATGTGGAGGAAGTAAAGGCTGCACGGACGGAGATGGTGGAGAGTCTTCGCCGGCTGGGTGTTCCGCAGTGGCCTACCCAGGCCAACTTCATCCTGGTAAAGATTGGGCCGCGTCACGCCGAGTTCGTGCAGGCCATGCATCGCCGCGGGGTGCTCACGCGCGACCGGTCAAAGGACTACGGCTGCGATGGGTGTGTCCGCCTGACGGTGGGGACGCGAGCACAGATGAAGCAGGCTTTGGCCGCCATGGCGGAGGCGCTGAACGAGATTGGGTGGGAGAAAGCATAATGCCAAAGCAGACCGCGCGACGTGCCGCTATTGAGCGCAAGACGACTGAAACCAAAATTTCGCTGAAGCTGACGCTCGAGGGCACGGGGCGCTACAAGGTGAAGACGGGCATTCGCTTCTTCGACCATATGCTGGAGCTGTTTACCCGTCACGGGGCTTTCGATCTGGAGCTCCTATGCGATGGCGATCTGGATGTGGACCAGCACCACACGGTGGAGGACGTAGGCATTGCGCTGGGCGAGGCTTTCGACCAGGCGCTGGGAGACAAGAAAGGTATTCTGCGCGCGGGATACTTCCTGATGCCGATGGATGAGACCCTGGGCGTCGCCGCAGTCGACCTGAGCGGACGAGTGGCCTGCGTGGTCAAGACCAAGGTGAAGAAGCGGCTGGTAGGGGATCTGCAAAGTGAGCTGGTAGAGGACTTTTTTGAAGGCTTCGCGCGGGGCGCACGGGCCAACGTGCATATAGCCACCATGTACGGCCGCTCCAACCACCACAAGATCGAAGCCCTGTTCAAAGCCTTCGCCCGGGCGCTGCGCGTGGCCTGCTCGCGGGACAAGCAAATGGGCAAGATGCTGCCCAGCACCAAAGGATTGCTGTGATCGCAGTAATCGACTACAAGGCCGGCAATCTGACCTCGGTGATGAAGGCTCTTGATGCCCTCGGTTGCCAGGCAACGGTCACCGCAGATCCCGAGGTAGTGCGAGGGGCGAAAAAGGTCATCCTGCCCGGCGTGGGGCATTTTCAAGCTACCCGGTTGCTGGAGGAGACCGGCCTCACTGGCTCGATTCGCGAGGCCATTGGGCATGGAGTCCCCTTCCTGGGAATCTGCGTGGGGCTGCAATGGTTATTCGAGGGCAGCACGGAAGCCCCGGCGGTGAAAGGGCTGAGCCTCTTTGCGGGCGAGTGCGAGCGCTTTGCCGCTGGGGTAAAGGTTCCACACGTGGGCTGGAATGAAGTCCGCGTCAATGGCCAATCGCGCTTGATGCACGGTGTCGAGGACCGCTCTTTTGTTTATTACACCCACTCCTATCGGGCTCCGGTGATCACGGAGACGGTCGCGGAGACCGCTTACGGCGGCCCTTTCTCGGGAGCAGTGGAGCGGGGCAACGTGATGGGGGTGCAGTTTCATCCGGAGAAGTCCGGGACAGCGGGGATGCGGGTGCTGCGCAACTTTGTGGAGCTGGCATGCTGACCAAGCGGATCATTGCCTGCCTGGACGTACGCGGTGGGCGGGTGGTGAAAGGGGTGCAGTTCGTCGACCTGGTGGATGCGGGAGATCCGGCGGAATTGGCCAAACGGCATGCTGCGGGGGGCGCGGATGAGATTGTTTTGCTGGACATCACGGCCACGCACGAAGGACGTGGGACTTTATTGGATACCGTGCGACGCACCGCGAGGGAACTGTTCATCCCGTTTACGGTGGGCGGCGGTATACGGTCGGCAGATGAGGCCTCCGCAGTTTTCGATGCAGGGGCAGATAAGGTGAGTGTGAACTCGGCGGCGATCGCCGATCCAAGCCTGATTGACGCTATCGGGCGAAGCTTTGGCGCCCAGGCGGTGATCGTGGCCATCGATGCCAGGCGCGCTGCGGATAGCGGCGACCCGGTAGGCCAGGCGGAGGTGTTTGTGAGCGGCGGACGCACGCGCACCGGACGCCAGGTAATCGAATGGGCGCGAGAAGCCGAAGCGCGGGGGGCGGGTGAGATCCTGCTGACCTCGATGGATGCTGACGGCACCCGCGCAGGGTTCGATTGTGCGCTGACCGCCCGGGTGAGCGAGGCAGTGGAGATTCCTGTGATTGCCTCCGGGGGCGCCGGGACTGCAGAGCACTTTGCTGAGGTATTCCAGGCGGGCAAGGCGCACGCGGCACTGGCGGCCAGCATCTTCCACTTCGGCATCGCCGATGTGCGCGTGCTGAAACAAGAGCTGGCGGTGCGGGGCGTCCCGGTGAGGCTGCCATGCTGATTCCATCGATTGACCTGATGGGCGGGCGGATTGTGCAACTGGTGGGGGGCGAGAAGCTAAAGTTGGCCTTCGACGATTTCGAGTATTGGATTGGGCGGTTTCAGCACTATCCCCTGGTGCAATTGATCGACCTCGACGCCGCCATGCGACAGGGGGAGAATGGCGAACTGATCGCCAGAATCACCCGGCGGTTGCCGTGCCAGGTGGGCGGCGGGATTGCAACGGCTGAGAAAGCGGCCGCAGTGCTGGGCGCGGGGGCGCGACGGGTGATTGTCGGGTCGGCGCTCTTCGGCGGAGCAGAACTGGTGAACACCGGGTTTGCACGGAGCCTGGCGGAGACGGTGGGCGTGGAGCAACTGGTCTTCAGCGTGGATACGAAACAGGGTCGAGTGGCGGTCAAGGGCTGGAAAGATCAGGTGGCGCTCACTGCTGAGGAGGCCATTCCTCAGCTGGAGCCGTACTGTGGCGCCTTTCTTTATACGCATATCGATCGGGAAGGGACTATGCAGGGGTTTCCCATCGAGGTAGCTCAACGCTTGCGGCAGACCACGAAACGTCAGCTGATTGTGGCTGGGGGCATTCGTGAACAGGCCGAGATCGATGCCCTGGACGCGATCGGGGTGGATGCCGTTGCCGGGATGGCGGTTTACTCCGGTATTCTCGCGACCTAACTCCTCTCTTACCACGAACCGACGGTGCCCCATTCAAGCCAGGTTTTGGCTTGAGTGGGATCCCCAGCACTCAATGTGCCCTTTCTCATCACCAGCTGTTATCCCACTCAAGCCAAAGTACGGCTTGAATGGGGCCTCCGGCCCTCATTGCCGGTAAGAAAGAGCGTGGCGAGATGTGGGCACCCTCAGTCAGTTGTTGCCGGTTTGGTTGAGCTTCTGTTCCCGCCTGCGGAAGAAGAGGCCGACGGCGAGGAAACAGCAGGCGAAAAGGGCGGTGAGGCCGGCCTGGACCCAGTTGTGATGGAAGAAGGCCAGCACGCAATCAATCGCCCAGGCGAGGGCCAGCACGATCCAGATTGCAGAGCGGCGCATGGTACGGAGATTACCAGTCGACACTGCTTCGATGCAGCAGATACACTTCCCGCATGGCTACCTCAGCTGCCAAGAGTGCGGTTACAACTACCACGGCTCCGCAAAGCATAGCGAATACCATGCGCCGGCTGGTCTCGCTCGACGTGGCGCGCGGGATCACCATCGCGTTCATGATCCTGGTGAACAACGGCGGCAGCGGGAAGTACAGCTACCGCCAGTTGGAACATAGCGCGTGGAACGGCTGGACGCTCACCGACCTGGTGTTCCCTTCGTTCCTCTTTATCGCCGGCATCTCCATCGTGCTCTCGACCGAGTCGCGCCTCGCTCGCGGAGAGTCAAAAGCCACGCTGCGCCTGCATGTGCTGCGACGCTCGGTGATCCTGTTTCTGCTGGGGCTGGTGGTCAATGGCTTCCCGTTCTTTCACCTGGGAACGCTGCGCATCTACGGCGTGCTGCAACGTATAGCAATCTGTTTTCTGCTGGCCAGCCTGCTCTACTTGTGGAATAGCCGAGCCTGGGTAGCCGCTAGCATTGCGGTCGCGGCGTTGTTGGGCTACTGGATCCTGATGCGCTGGGTTCCCATTCCGGGTATCGGCGTTCCTACGCACAGCGTGCCCCTGCTCGATCCAAACCAGAATTGGGTAGCCTACCTGGACCGCAAGTTGCTTCCCGGCCGCCTCTATGAAGGCGTACGCGATCCCGAAGGTCTGCTGAGCGATATTCCGGCGATGGGCACTATCCTTTTCGGTGTGCTCACTGGTATCTGGCTTCGACTCGGCAAATCGCTATCCACCACGGCGGCCGGATTACTCGGCGCCGCAATCAGCGGATTGGTTCTGGGAGAGATATGGAACGTCTGGTTCCCGATCAACAAGAAGCTTTGGACCAGTTCCTATGTGCTGTTTGCCGCAGGCTGCACGCTGTTGCTGCTGGCGATTTGCTTTTACGCAGTGGAGATCAAAAAGTGGACGCGGGGATGGACGTATCCTTGGCTGGTCTTTGGGTCCAACGCGATTACAGCGTATGTTTTCTCGGAACTGCTGGCTGCGGGGATTGATTCCATCAGCGTGCAGGACGGCGCCGCCCGGCACACCAGCCTGCAGCCATTCATCTACCAGCATTTTTTCTTTCCGGTGATCAATCCGTCCTTCGGATCGCTGCTCTACGCGATTGCCTTCGTTCTGGTCTGCTTCATCCCGGTTCTATTGATGTACCGGAAGAAAGTGTTTATCAAGATCTAGCCCTGCTTCGGCGCGATCGCTCCGAGAAAGAGGAAGATGGCTCCTGCGACCGCATCAAGAACGGCGGCCGTGACGTTATGTGGGGGCAAGCATTCCACGACCGCACCCGCCAGGAAGCCGGAGGCTGCCGCTAGGTAGAGATATCTGAACTTCATTTGCTCAACACTAGCAATGTGGAGGGCTGAGGGCAATGGCGGCAGACGCAATGCGGTTGGCCAAGCGACTGGACGAAGTAGGTTTCTCGGATATCGTCCAGGTCCGGAACAAAGTGATGGAGTTGCGGGCAGCCGGGCAAAAGGTGCATGCATTCCACGGGGGCGAGCCCTTCTTTGAAACTCCCGCTTCCATAAAGTATGCGTTGATCGGCGCCGCCGTGGAAAACAAGACTCGCTACGCACCCTCCTCGGGCATCGAACCCTTGCGCGAGGCGATCGCCGGCAAGCTGAAGCAGCGCAATGGGCTCGAGGTCTCCGCGGAAAATGTAATTGTGACTGCCGGGGGCGCGCACGCATTGTATGTTGCCTTCCAGGCAGTGCTTGATCCGGGCGACGATGTGTTGCTGTTCTCTCCGTATTGGACGCCAATCCGGGAGATGATCACCGGCTGCCAGGCACGGGCCCTGCTGGTGCCGACAGCGACGGCGCGCAGCGCGGGTCTGACGCGGACGCTCGAAGATTTCACCACCCCGCATACGCGCGCGATCTACTACAACACGCCGCAGAATCCCACGGGCACAGTTTTCTCTCGCTGGGAAGCGGAGGAAGTGGCTGGGTTCGCCAGGAAACATGACCTGCTGGTGATTGCGGACGAGGCCTATGAAGATCTGGTCTACGATGGGGAGCACTTTTCCATTGCATCCCTGCCGGGCATGGCGCAACGCACCATTACGACGTACACCTTTTCGAAGTCCTACGGCATGACTGGATGGCGGGTGGGGTACGCCGTGGCCCAGGAACCTTTTATGAGCGGGTTGCGCAAGCTGGTTTTGTATTCCGTGAATGGGGTCTCCACCATGACCCAGTGGGCGGCTCTGGCAGCGCTGCGTATTCCCCGCAGGGAGATCGATGCGCGGCGCGAGGAATACCGCAAGAGACGCGATCTGCTGGTCAACGGATTGAACGAAGCAGGGCTGCCCTGCGAGATGCCCCAAGGAGCTTTTTATGCATTTCCGCGAGTGACGAAGATCAGCAAAGATAGCCGCGCCGCAGCCAGGATGCTGCTCACCAAAGCCCATGTGGCCACCATTCCTGGTGTGGTCTTCGGGGGACAAGGCGAGGGCCACGTGCGCTTTGGTTATGCCATCGATCCGCAGGCGATCGAAGAGGGTTTGACGGCGCTGAAAAAGTATCTCCTACCCTAAAGTTGTAGGCAAACAGTCCCTCGGAAGGAACTTTTTGCGACCTGCTCCACACTTCTGATTCGATTCCCCCGTCAAAATATGAGACCGTCGTGTGTGAGAATGTGATCGTGAGTGAGCGCTTTCCATAGCGTGAAATAAGGACCGGCATCCAACGACCGAGGGATATCGCTCTGATACTGCGGCGGGAGATCCTAACGAAATACAAGTAACTTGCACCCAATCTCGCACCACGGAAATCACAGGGCCCTTATGAAGTTCTCCAGGAGATCATCTGTTTTTGTTTTTGGACTTTTGCTAGGGAGCATAGGTGCTCCGGCAGCGAAAGCAAGCGCGGATGAACTTCTCTCTGCAGGCGCGACCCTCGAGATACAGGGGCCTAGCCAGCACGGGAACCAACATGCAACGGTGGCTTATCTAACGGCAGTATCTTTCGATGTTGCGGATGCGAACCTGCCCGATGACCCGGGCGCCGGCGTGCAACAGCAGGTGCAGACGGCTTCGGGCGAGCCTCCCCCAGAGGGATCGACGTTGGGCACCGGCGCTGCTGTCGATCCGCTCGCTCAGGGAAGACAAACCAAGCGCATTCTCTTTGTCATCCCCAACTTTCGGGCGGTGAGCGCAGATGAACATCTGGCGCCGCAGCCGGTTAAGGAAAAGCTGAAGACTGCGATGCTCGACAGTGTTGATTACTCTTCGTTCATTTTCGTAGCCGGTCAGGCTGGGGTTGCGCAGGCGAACAGCTCCTACCCCGAATTCGGGCAGGGGGCGAGGGGTTATGGCAGATATTACTGGCATACGCTTGCTGACGCCATCAACGAGAACACCTGGGTCGAGTTCATCGTCCCCTCGGCGTTGCATCAAGACACAAGGTATTACACCTTGGGCAGGGGAAATTTTGGCAAGCGGCTGGTCTACGCATTCACGCGCATCGCGGTCACGCGTACCGATGAGGGCAACGAGACCTTTAATTTCAGCGAAATTTTGGGAGCCGGCGCATTTTCAGGCGTAGCCAATCTCTACTATCCGAGCCAGGAACGCACGCTTACCAAAACCTATCAGCGATGGATCACGAATGTTGCCATTGATGGCTGCACCTTCGCGTTCAAGGAAGTTTGGCCGGACATCAACAACGCGGTCTTCCACCAACAAGACTGAACGAACCTAGTCATCTGGGCGATGTGCTCACCTTCCTGAAGTGTCACCATGATTTTGTCCTTAATGGAGAAAATCATGGAAACAGCAGTAGGGAATTCGAGTATTTGGAGTGGGCTCTCCAAATCAATCACAGAAACAATTGAAGCCGTTCAAGACAGCGTCGTGACGGTGCATGGCGGCGGACGCTCGACTTCGAGCGGTGTGGTCTGGCGGCCCGGAGTGATTGTGACAGTGCGTCACGGACTCCGCCGCAGCGACTCGCTGCAAGCCGCTCACCACAGTGAGCCATTCCCGGCCACGCTGGCCGGCTGCGGACGCGGGAACAGACCTCGCGGTACTTCGCGTTGACAGCAGCATAGGCAGGCCCGCGGAGACGATTCGCGGTGGGACGACGCGTGTAGGCGAGGTGGTGCTGGCCGTAGGCCGTTCGGCCCTGGGCGATATTTCGGCCAGCGCGGGAATCATCGCGCGGCTGGGCAGCGGTTGGCGCACCTGGCGCGGCGGACAGATGGATCGCCTGATCCGTCCGGATCTGCAACTCTACGTAGGCCAGTCAGGCAGCGCGCTGGTGAACGAAGATCGGCGGGTGCTGGGAATCAACAGCTCAGTGCTGGCACGAAACGCAGTCATCACCATACCCGCAGCGACCATCGATCGGGTGGTGGACGCGATTCTGGAACGGGGCCATGTGCCACGCCCTTTTCTTGGCGCCGCCATGCAAGCCGTTCCTGTGCCAGAGGCTCTGCGCGCGCACTTCGCTGCAGGCGTCGATGAGGCTTTGCTGGTGCTGCACGTGGAAGCCAATGCGCCTGCCGCTGCAGCGGGAATGCTGGTGGGTGACCTGGTGCTGTCGGTCGACGGCCACCTGGTTCATAACGTACACGATGTTCAGCATCGACTCGCAGGGCTGAAGATCGGAGAGCCGGTTGCGGTAATAGTGATCCGGGGAGGCGTAAGAATAGATCTGACGGTAATCCTTGCGGATCGTGACTGAAGAGCGCACAGACGAACGATTGGTGGTTTTGCCCAGCGTGGACTCGATGATTCACGCAGGCCGCTTCGCGGCACTGCACGCTGCGCCGGAGTTGGCGTTGCTGCCAGTCGCGCTTACCTCGACTCTGCTGTTTCGCGCGCAGAGTGAAAGCCCGGACGCGATCTTGATTGCGTCCGGCGACGCTTTCCTGACTAGCGTGCGCGATCGCAGGGGGTTTGAGGAAGTGTTTGCGGAGACGCCAACGGTGCTGCTCGCGGCCGAGCCGGGGGCAGCCACGTTGCGCAGTGCTGCGCGCCTAAAGATTTATTCCGTGCTTCCGTTGGAGGCCACGACGACGCAACTGGTCGCCGGCATCTCAGCCACGGTGGCTGGTTTTGCCGTCACCCTACCGCGCGCGCCTTCCGGGCCGGAAGAATCAATTCCCGGCAGCGAACATCTAACGGCCAGAGAGGTGGAAGTTTTGCGATTGATGGCGCGCGGCCACAGGAACAAGCAATTGGCTGCGATGCTCAACATTTCAGAGCATACGGCAAAGTTTCATGTGAGCTCTGTTATGGCTAAACTCGGTGCGCGTACGCGTACAGAAGCAGTGACAATTGGCGTGACGCGTGGCCTGGTTGCAATTTGAAAGCAAGCAAAGGGAAAGCAAATGGAACAGGAATCTTTAATCTCAGGCGGTGCGGGCGTGCTCTCGGGCAGGCTTGACGACTCTGATCTGCTGGACAACTACTCTCGCGCGGTGACCCAGGCAGTGGAGCGGGTGAGCGGGTCACTGGTGAAAATCGACGTTCAGAGCGCACGCCGGGGTAATCGGCCGGGCCACGAGGGGTCGGGCTCCGGTTTCGTCTTTACTCCCGACGGGTTGATTCTGACGAACAGCCACGTGGTTCATCATGCGGCGAAGATTTCGCTCACCTTTACCGATGGCGCTCGCAGTGGCGCGGTGTTGATTGGAGAGGATCAGGATACGGATATCGCTGTGCTCAGAACCGAGCATGCGATCTTCTCCCCTGCGCCACTGGGCATCTCCAAGCGGTTGCGCATCGGGCAGATTGCGATCGCTGTGGGGAATCCGTTCGGGTTTCAGTTCTCGGTGACGGCGGGGGTGGTGAGCGCGCTCGGCCGCAGTATGCGGTCGGCCTCCGGGCGGACGATGGAAGAGATTATCCAGACCGATGCGCCGCTCAATCCGGGCAATTCCGGCGGCCCGCTGCTGGACTCCGCAGGCTTGGTTATCGGCGTGAACACGGCGACCATCCAGGGCGCCCAGGGCCTCTCATTTGCTGTCGGCATCGACACGGCCAAGTACGTGGTGGCGCAGATCCTGCAGCATGGCCGGGTGCGCCGAAGCTCGATTGGTATTGCGGCGCAGAACGTGCCCATTCCGCGGCGTTTGGCCTACGAGTATAAGCTTCCCGTGTCTTCGGGAGTTTTGGCCACAGCGGTAGCGGCGAATGGCGCTGCTTCGATTGCGGGCATGGAGGAAGGCGACGTAATTGTTGGCTTTGCAGCGCAACCGGTGGGAGGGATCGACGACCTGCATCGGCTACTGACGACGGAGCGCGCCGGCAAGCCGCAGAACGTTAGCCTGCTTCGCGGGACCGCGCTCAAGCACCTTATGATTGTGCCGCGAGAGCGCGAAGAGGATGAGATCGTCGCTGGTTAATCCCTAGCGTGAGAACGCGAAATAAACCCCACATCTAAACCAGGCCCGTATCCGGATTTCCTGCACGGGGCGCCACCAACATCCACGTTGTCTAGCGGGAAGGCCACTGCAGTTCCCACGGCTTCGCTCGGGATGACAAATTTTGGGGTGGTTGCCATCCTGGAGTTCCTGTGACTTGGATGTGGAGAGCTAAATCAACTGCACTCGGCGATCTTTCCATCCAACTCACAGCACCTTCGGTGAATAACCGCCCCCCCGTCATCCCCAACCCGGATTTCCTCTCGCAACTCCGGACGCTACGCGGCTTCATTAGGTTTAGATCAGAAGTTTGCTTTCGAATTCTCACGCGGGCTCTTGCCGGGACACGTAGCCTTCGTCGCCGTTGGAAGAAAGGGCGATCCTTAGGTCGTGGCAAGGATAGAGTTTCGGAAGTGATATCCTGAGCGGAATCACAGTGATCGTTCGCTTGGGTCCCCATGCCTAGTCCGCAGCCCGACAATTCGGAATTTGAAGCCGCTCCCGAGAGCGGCGAATCCTTTGGTGCGATTTTTTCTGAGTATGAGCAGAGCCATTCACGCAAAGGCGAAGGTGGCGGCAGACAGATCGAAGGAACAGTCATCGCCGTCTCTGCGGACTCGGTCTTCGTGGACATCGGGTACAAGACCGAAGGCGTGCTGCCGCTGGCCATATTTCAAACTGGCAACGAAGCAGTAAAACCAGGCGACCAGTTGCTGGTAGGGGTCAAAGGGCGCAATCTCGAAGGCTACTACGAACTTTCACGCTTCAAGGTGGAACAACCCAGAGACTGGTCTGCGCTTGAGCAAGCCTTCGCCTCCAAGGCGATCATTGCCGGAACGGTGACGGGCGTGGTCAAAGGCGGAGTCAGCGTGGATGTGGGCGTGCGGGCATTCATGCCTGCATCGCGCAGCGGAGCACGCGATGCAGCTGACCTGGAGCGCCTGGTCGGTCAGGAGATCCGGTGCCGCATCATCAAGCTTGATGTGGGCGATGAAGATGTAGTGGTCGACCGCCGCGCAGTCACGGAAGAAGAAGATCGCTCCAACAAGGAGCGGCGGTACTCTGAGCTCAAAGAAGGCGAGACGGTGCATGGCGAGGTGCGCAGCCTTACCGGCTACGGCGCGTTTGTCGATATAGGCGGTGTGGACGCGTTGCTCCACGTCGGGGATATCTCCTGGAGCCGCGTGAGCAATCCTGAAGACGTGCTCTCGGTGGGGCAGCAGATCGAAGCCAGGGTGCTCAAGATTGATTCTGCGAAACAACGCATCGGGATCGGCATGAAGCAGCTGCTACCCCACCCCTGGGATGGAGTCGCAGCAAAACTGAAGGCCGGGGACCGCGTGCATGGCACCGTGATACGCGTGACCGACTTTGGGGCTTTCGTTGAAATAGAACCCGGCGTTGAGGGGTTGATCCACTTGTCAGAAATGTCCTGGGCCAAGAAGGTGAGGAAGCCGAGCGATGTGCTCAAGACAGGCGATACCGTCGAAGCGGTCGTACTGGGCGTGAATATGGGCGAACGCCGCCTCTCCCTGGGCCTCAAACAGACGCTGGGCGACCCGTGGGCCGAGATCGAACAAAAGTTTCCGGCAGGCTCGGCAATCGAAGGACCGGTTACCAGCTTCACCAAGTTCGGCGCGTTCGTACAGCTTGCGGATGGGGTCGAAGGCATGATCCACGTGAGCGAGATCAGCGCCGAGAAACGCATTCAGCACCCGCAGGACGTGCTCCGAGTCGGTCAGATCGTTAAGGCACAGGTGCTTGAAGTAGACAAGGCGAAGCGGCAGCTGCGGCTCAGCATGAAACAACGAACCTCGGTCACCGTCGAGGAGTATCTTGCGGACCACCCGGCGGGCAGCGTGGTTACTGGCCGCATCCTTGATGTTGCCCAAGGATTGGCGAGGGTGGAACTAGGCGAAGGCATCGAGGGTGTGTACCGGATCGGCGCGGAAAGCCCCGCGGCGGAAGCGCCATCGGGTGAAGGCAGGGTGGATCTGTCTTCGCTGAGCTCCATGTTGAAAGCGCGCTGGACGGGCGGCCCCAGCAGCGTCCCCGCTAAGCCGGAGGGGATTTACGCGGGGCAGATTCGCAGCTTCCGGGTGAAGCCGTTGGAACCGGATGCCAGGAGAATCGAACTGGAGTTGGCGTGATTGCACAAATTGCTGAACCGCAGGTCCCTCCACTGCGCTACGCTCCGGTCGGGATGACAATTCTGTTGCGAGAATTGGCCTTAAGAGCGTCCGACTGAATGACGGTCAATGGTCCCACAGAATTGTCATCACCGACCGGAGCGTACCCGGATTTCCTGCCACGCTGCGTTGGACACCGCCGCGTGTGCGGCTTTCCGTAAAGAAAGCCGCATGAAGCTCGCCAACGCCACCTACCTCGACAGGAAATCCGGGGTAGCGTAGTGGAGGGACCTGCGGTTTTCTTACTGCGGTAACGCGAAACTGAATAAATCACTGCCGGCAGCAATGGCTACGTATTGCTTGCCCTCCACTGCATAGCTCATCGGAGATGCATGCAGGCTTTGCCCAGTGTTAAAGTGCCACAACGATTTTCCCGTCTTGGCATCCACAGCCTCAAAGAACCCTTGGTTGTCGGCGAAAAATACCAAGCCGGCCGCCGTCGTCATCACGCCACCGTAACCATGGGAATCACCCGACTGCGGATAACGCCATACAAATTCCCGGGTGCGCGGGTCGAAGGCGAGAAGCACTTGCGTACTCCTCTCACCCTGATTGCGTTTGGTTCCGGTGGAGTAATATTCCTTGCCTTCTTCGAATGGCGCAGGCTTGCGAAAATATACCGAGCAACTCTCAAGAGTCATAAAGTAGAAGAGATGCGTGACCTCACTGTACGAGGGCGAGTACCAGTTCGTAGCCCCTTCGACCCCCGGACAAATGAGGGTTCCCTCCGCGGTGGGCAGCAAATCACTGGGCACCGGACGTCCATTGGCATCGATTCCCTTCGCCCAATTGAGATTCGTGGCGAATTGCGTGGCCGATAGAAACTTTCCGTTGGTGCGATCAAGTACGTAAACGTAACCGTTACGATTGGCCTCGACAATCAGCTTTCTCGGCTGCCCCTGGTATTGGGTGTCTACCATAACAGGGGTTTCGACACCGTCATAGTCATAGAGATCATGGGGAGTGAATTGGAAGTACCACTTCAGCTTGCCCGTGTCCGGATCAATCGCCAGCAGGCTGGAGGTGTAGAGATCATCGCCCGGACGAACACTTCCATCGTAATCCGGAGAAGCATTGCCCGTGCCCCAGTAGAGGGTGTTCAACTCCCGATCATAGGTGCCGGGCATCCATGCTGTGCCGCCGCCGTGGAGATAGGTATCGCCCGGCCAGCTGGAAGAGCCGAATTCTCCGGGGGCTGGAATCGTCCACAAGCGCCATACCAGTTTTCCCGTGATGGCATCGTAGGCGGCCAGAAAACCGCGCACGCCGTCGTCTCCGCCGGAAGTCGCCACCAGTACCTTATCTTTGAGGATGAGTGGAGCGCCGGTGGCCCCATAGTTTTTATTCCAGTCGGCATAAGCAATGTCCCAAATCAAGTTGCCCGACCGGGAATCGAGACAGAGCAGGTGAGCGTTGTCCGTTTCCATATACAGCCGGGTGCCGGATATGGCCACACCGCGATTGATGTGACCGGAGGCATCATCGATAAGGCCGCTCGAAACCGGCCGCGCATAGTGCCACAGCACCTCTCCGCTTTGCGCATTGAGAGCAAACGCATCGTTAGAGCCGGTAAAGTACATGATGCCGTTCACAACCACCGGCGTCGCTTCCAGGACCCCGGGAGTCCTGGTGTGAAAGACCCATTGTGCCTGAAGATGTGCGGCGTTCTGAGGAGTGATCTGAGTAAGGCTGCTGAAGCGGCGGCCGGTGTAGTCTCCGTTGTATGTAGGCCAATTGTCTTTGATGGTGTCGGTAATCAACTGCGCGGAAAGATTGGCAGCCAAGCCACACGCGCAAATGATAAACGCCCACATCCGGTGAAGCTTCATGCGATCAGCGCCCTTCATCGTTGATGGTAACGAACACCTCTCCCAGTGCCCCGCGATCTGCACCATTGTCATCGATGAGATGAAGAGAAACCCGGGCTATGTGGGTGTCTGCCGCAATCGCCTGGTGAAGTGCAATCGGATCCTGTGGGCGAACAGCCTGCAGTGCAACTTCACTCCGCTCCAGTCCGCCCTGGTCGTAGAGGTATGCCTTTAGCTCCCCAGGAAAAAACACGCCAAAGCTGCCAGTGAGCTCGATCTTGCCGGCAGTACGCCGGGCGGCGAGTGGCTTCCCTACCAAACCCGCATCGGTCACGGTGGTGAAGTCGTGGGTGAGACGGGAGGGAAACCAGTTTGTATCGAAGGCGTAGGTCTCACCCGGCCCCAGGACTACCATCGGGCTATTCAGCTCTGCTTCCATGTAATACGGCGTCTTCTCTATATCGGTAGATGTCAGATATGGCATCCCTTGCTTGTTCAATTCCACCGTTGGCCCGTTCTTATAAAAGATCGTGGTCGCCTTGCTGGGATAGTCCCCCCCAGCAATGTGCTTGGTTCTTTCTACCATGGCATATTGGGTTGCACCGTCGATGATCGCGACCCACCCGGCAGTGGAATCAAGCCATACTTCGCTTTCCAGATATTTCCAGTTCAGCCGGAACATACCATCCTTGACACCGTATGCCGGGTCGTTCGCCAGCCCGTCGCGAGCGTGGTAACCAAGCAGATAGCTGGAGGTTGGGTTGAGCGGAGTTATGGCCCAGAAGTCGTGATTGTATTGCTTGGGATCGGTGGCGTCAGAGAGGTTGTACTGGGAGACTGATTGCACCGACCAACTGATCGAGTGACCAGTGAAGTTCTTAGTAATCGCGTGAAAGGAGATTTCCGGAGAGTCGCTGCCTATGCTGATCTCCCGCGTGTACTGGAGACCTGTGGGTGGATCGGGGGGACCTTCGAGCCGTACGGTGCACTTGGGCCCCTGGGCAAGTACAGAGAAGGCATAGGCGCCGTCGTCGAGGGGAGTCGAAGCTCCCTGCCAGTGCTGCTCGTCATCATCCCCTTCCGGCAAAGGCCAGATTTTGTCACCGCCATAGTTAATCCAGCGGCCTGCGGCTTCCGCAGGGGAGATATATTTCCCTTTGTAGACGGGGTTCACGAATAGATACGGATGTCCATTGAAACTGACTTGTATGAGCCGGCCACCCAACTGGGGAACAAAGGTCAATTGCACCCAGTCATTCGAAACCTGCTGTGCCTGCCAACCTTCGTAGACCGCGGAATGAACCTGGCATGGCCCAGGCGCAGCGCTTGCCCCAGGGGCTGACATTGCCGCTGCCATTGCTGCAGCCAGCAGGCAGGGAATCCGAAAATGTCTCATCGTTAAACCGCCTGGCGCCGTGCTTGCGCGAGCAATTGCTTTATCCGCTTACCCACGATAATTTCTTCGCCTGGCCTTAGCGTCATGGAAACAATCTGGAGCTTATCGTCTTTCCTCGGGACTCTCTTAGCCGTAGGCTTCTGAGATAAGACGTCACTGGGATTGTCTTCGGTCAGGACGGCAATGCCCGGAGTGCCCTCGAGCAATTGCTTTTGCGCAGTCGGCGGTGCTGTAGCGCCAGGCTTTTTGATCCCAGGAAATGCTGAGCGTCGGGTATTGGTTTTCTTCAGGGGTGAAGACTTTCGTTTCGACTCCCGGGACGGTTCCAACCAGGGTGGCAATGCGTTGGACCTGCGCTCCCCATTCCTTGTTGAGCTTGGGCACATCCATCTTCAACCACGTCTCGACCGCCGCCAGGCATCCCATGATTTCTTCTTTGCCGACCTTCATCGGGCGGCAGACAGCGCCTTCCCACGGATTGCTGTTGGCCAGAGCGGCTTCGATGAGATCTTTGCGGCCGAGGAGCAGGCCGCTCGATTGTGGTCCGCACAAACCCTTGCCCCCACTGAAGGTGTAGAGGTCACAGCCCATCTTCGCGAATAGCTGAAGCTTGTCAACGGGAGGGATGCCGTCGGCGGCATCCATGAAGATGGGCACGCGATGATCTTTGGCAATCGCGATCTCCTTGGCCAGCTGCTCGGGCGACGAGGTGGTGTAGATCATCACCGTGTTGGGCGTGATGGCGTTGGGCATCTGCTCCGCAGATTCAGCAAGGACGAGTTTGCCTCCGGCCAAGCGGATGGCGCTATCAAACACGCTCCGCCCACCAACCATGACCACTTCATTTCTCAACCCATCGGTATTCGGCAGCTGCCAGATTTTGTCCGGGTCGGTCCCAGCAATGCAGCCTGCGGTAGCAACCGCCATGGCGCCGGCCGCGCCCGAGGTGATCATGCCGGACTCCGCGCCGGTGAGTTCCGCCAGACGCTTGCCTACTGCGTGCTGCAGATCGAATATGTTTACGAAGTGTTGGGAGGCCTCGACTTGTGCGGTTCTCACCTCCGGCAATTCGAGGCTGGCGCTTAGATAGGTCCAGGTGCCGCGCCCATTGATCAGCGGTTTCACCCCGATGCGGGTGTATATGTTGTCGGTCGAGTTGCGGGCAACTTCTGCCCAGCCCGTACCCAATGCCTCCTGCAGGCCAACCTGCGCCAACAAGGGAAACGCAGCAGCCCACTTCACGAACGCTCTACGTTTCATTTTTTTACCGCGATAAAGGAGATTTGCTCAGCAGCTTCTTCGCCGCTCTCAAAATTCTGCTGGAGCGTCGTTATGGCGGGGTAGGGGGGCTTGAAGAATTTTCCGTATAGCTGGATTCATCTGCTTATCATCCTTGATGTCGCGCAGGTAAACGGTGCTGAAGACGACATTGGAGAAATCCATATCAACCTCTTCCAAACCGTCGAGGAGATTGCGCATGGACTGACGAAGTTGCAAATCGAAGAGCTGCGTAACCATGCCCTGGCCGGGAATAAATCCATCCTTGGCGGATAAATAGAGGGTGTCGCCATAGAGGATTCCGGGGCTCGCGGTGGGGCTGGGAGGCATATTGCGTGGACGCACGGCTTTGCGTTTGGTTAGATCCGCGCCTGCGATACAACTGAAGACCATGTGTTCTCCCTTGGGGAGGCCAACCACCTGAATCGTCCCGCGTCCGGGCGTATTGCCGAATTCAAAGTAAGTCTTATAGACCTTACCCATCACGTCATACTGGCCGCTCACGCTCATATAGGGATTGACCCACAGAACATTCTTCATGCTCATCTGGGCTGCCTTCAGGACGGTGCTCACATTTTCCAGAGCCTGCGTGGTCTCGGCGGAAAAATCGGGTTTCAATTTTCCCGTGAGCGGATCCTCTCCGCCTTGCGCCGACAGATACAGGATCTCACCAGCCAGGATCGCGGGAGGATCCACGCGTGGCCCGCGGGGCCATCCCGCAGGCCAGATTGCCTTTCGTTGACCGGCATCGGCGACGGCAATACAGTTGATTTCGACCTTCTCTTCATGCGGCAGAGCGGCAACCGTCAACACGGTTCGCGCCGGAGGGTTCGATCCAATCATCTTCCAATAGACATCATCCATGGCGGCCAGGTCGTGCGGATCCGTCAGATAGATGTTCATCCAAACGACATTGCCAAAATCCATCCCCGCGTTGTGCAGCACGGCCTGTACGTTCCCCATTGCCTGGCCCATCTGCCCGGCAAAGTCCTTTGTGGATCCACCTCCCTGACCGGATAGGTAGAGCGTGCCGTTGGCCAGAAGGCCAGAACTGTAGGCTCCATCGACAGGCGGTTGGATGACTTTGAAGCGATCTGGGCAGAGAGAGATGCCGTCAGGAACAGCAGACACACGGAGACGCGGGCAAATCGATGCATCATTTCGCAAGCTCACAAGTAAGGAATAAATCCATGGGCACGGGTCGAGATCTTATACACAGAAGTAGTCGCAGTGATGTAGAGGGTCGAGTAATCTTGGTCTCCCCAGGCAAGGTTCGCAGGTTGCTCCGGCACCACGATTGTTCCCAGATGATGGCCGGCCGGAGACCAAACCCATATGCCCTTTGGGCCAACTACATATAGGTTCCCCTGGCGATCGACCTTCATGCCATCCGGTACGCCGTCGTCTTTGCCGCCCGGCTCGACGCCGAAGAGGCGTCCGTTGCTCAGGCGGCCAGCGCTGAAATCGTAAACGCGGATGTTGCGTTGGGTTGAGTCGTCTACATAAAATTTCGTGCCGTCGGGAGAAAAGGCGAGCCCGTTGGGATCCTCAAGATCTTTGGTCAGCAGTTGAAGCTGACCATCGGCGGCAATTCGGTAGACGCCCTTGAAAGGGATTTCCTGCTTTTGATCTTTGGGCAGGTCTGAGGTGGGGTCGGTAAAGTAAATCGCTCCATCAGGGCCCAGCACCACGTCGTTGGGGCTGTTGAGGCGCTTGCCCTGGTATCGATCGACGACAGTGCTGTACGTCTTTCCGTCGGGCGAGAGGCGAATGATCGCGCGCAGGACACTGGCGCAATCCAGTAGCCGGTGTTGGCGATCGTAGGTATTGCCGTCGGGGTCGCCGAGCGAAATGATCTCCTGCTTTTGGCCGGTGACCGTATTTACCTTGAAGATCTTGTTGAGCGTCTCGTCGCTCACCCACAGATAGCCTGATGGGTCCCAGACAGGTCCTTCGGTAAAGCCGAAGCCTGTGGCCACCCGGGTCAGTTGTGCTTTGCGGTCGAATAGATGCCAAAAGCCTGGTTCAACGGCCTCCAGGGAAAACTCACGGTTGTCGGCCCTGAGCGAGAGTATCGCCGCAAACGTCAGAGAGGCGAATGCGATGGTGCGCCGCAGATCTCTAATTGTCGTCATCGTCTTTTGCGGAGTGCGTGGGAGAGTGTTTGCTGTTTTCATCCCCGGTCTTTAGCAGATAGCTGATCAGGTCATCCACTTCCTTACTGTCCAGG
This sequence comes from uncultured Acidobacteriaceae bacterium, assembly GCA_963711525.1. GTDB lineage: Bacteria > Acidobacteriota > Terriglobia > Terriglobales > Acidobacteriaceae > PALSA-350. Next base: position 662,601 of record CAVQEO010000018.1, read on the forward strand.
GTGGAAGCAGGCATCAGGGAACGAGAGCCGATGTCCACTTGTGCGAGTTGAGCCTTTGGCAGGAAATGAAAGGCCCCGTCTAAGGTCTGCAGGGAAAGGGAAAAATTGTCGTTGACCCTCAGCATTCCGGTGATTTTCTGTCCCGCAAGTGTCACCACGGTGGTGGCTTTCTTGTCAGCGGGCAGATTCTTGCCGGGATCGAGGATGATTGCGCGTATCTGATCTGGCTTAGCGTCGGCTCCGTAAAAGGAGAGGTCGCTGCCGATAAAACCTCCCTGACCGTTCACCATATGACAGTCAGAGCAGTGCGCTTTCCCGAAGAAGAGCGCCTTTCCTTGATTTGGATCGCCAGGGAGCTTAGCAATCTCTCCTCTCCCTTGCAGGATCCTCAAATAGCTGACGACATTCGCTACTTCCTGCGGTTTGAGTGATGAGAAGGCCGGCATGCCCGCGCCGGAGATTCCGTAGCGGATAATGCCGGCCAGTTCGCGGTCCATGAGGTGCTGCACTTCGGGGGCGGTGGCAATATTCGGTGCGTGCTCTCCGCCGCGGCCGTCCGCACCGTGACAGCCTGCGCAGTTAGCGGCGAAGATGGGGGCGCCTGGCTGTTGCGCCCGCAGCGATGCCGTCGAAAGCATGGCAACCATCACGGCCCGAACGAAGATGCCCTGCCCGCAAACCATCTTCGTCAAAGGACCTCTTCACTCACTTTAGAACAAGAACTTCAATGCAATTTGCATGATGCGAGGTTGGTTGTAACCGGTCGAAGTGACATAACCGAAACCACCCTGGCCGGTGTTGTTGACGGTCCCATTCGGATTCGCAAATTGCGCATGGTTGAAGACGTTGAACGCTTCTGCCCGGAATTGCAGTTTGGTGCTCTCGGTAATGGTGGTGCTCTTTAGCAGAGCCATATCATAATTGTCGAGGCCAGGACCGGAGAACGATCGCCGCATTGCGTTTCCTACTTGCCCGATTGGTTCCGGCATGAAGAAGTTCGGGTTGAAATATGGCTGTCCCTTTCGCGGGTTCTTATTTATAAAAAGAGGGCTGCCGTTGTTGGCGTAGCTTGGCACATCTACGTTCGCATTAAAGGCGCCAAGTAGCGAATTATCGTCATTCTCAATCAGAGTGATCGGTTCTCCCTTGGCAAACGTAGATACGCCGGAAAGCTCCCAGCCCGCGGTGAACCGCTTCGCAAGATTCCCTTTCCCGATAAATTGATCGAAGGGCAACTGTACAGTGTAGCTGGCGACCAGGTTATGCGGGACATCAAAGCTCGATAATGCGCGGGTTTGCCCCGGATCCAACGGGTTGGTCGCGTCAAAGGAATCCGAACCATTATCCAGCGACTTCTCAAAGGTGTAACCGATCAGGAAGTTGAGGTATTTTTCGGTGTGCTCCAGGGTCACTTGGAGTGAGTTGAAGCTGGAGCTCACGGCTGTCTTCATATACGGATTGCTGTTGAAGTTAATCCCGAAGGCCGGCCTTGTTCCGCTCACTGTGGCGCCGCTGGCCGTGGTGTAAACCGTGTCTTCGCCGTAGGGGCCGCAAGTCGTTGTACCGGGCGCGACATTGGCCGGGTTACTCAATTGTAGGCAAAGGGCCTGGTCACCAGGGTTCGATTCCTCAAACGTCAGCAGCTGCCGTCCAACGGTGCCCACATAGTTCACGGTGAGCACGGTTGCGGTTCCCAACTGGCGCTGGAGAGAGAGTTCCCACTCCTGAACATAGGGCATTTTGTTTTTGTAGTAGTAGTAGTCCGATCCGCCGATGGGTGTCGCTGCCGCCCAGTTGAAGGTTGTATCAGGATTCTTAGGCGACACGTTGGTTGGAGGAAAGACGAAGGGGAACTTCTGTCCCGCCGAAATTCCCGACGGCCGATCGACAAATGGGGTGGCCAACTCAGTCGAGGACACAGAATAGTAGTTGCCATAGGGCGCGTCGCCTACCTCAACAAAGCCGGTGGCGTCCTCGATAGAGCTATAGAAGATGCCGTAACCGGCACGTATGCTGGTTTTTCCAGCACCGCCCAGTAGTTTGCCGAGAAAACCGTCACCCCCGTCTGGCGCATATGCAAAGCCAATTCTAGGACCGAAGTTGGTGTACTTGGTGGGCCCAAGGGTGCGAGGAATACCCGGATCTCCAGGCACAACCAGGCCCAGAGGAGCACCCGGGAAAGCCTGCGACTGCTCGCCTGGAACGACCGTCTCCAGTTTGTTTTGAGTGTCGTACCAGGGCGTGGCGACTTCCCAGCGCAAGCCGTAATTGAAGGTGAGATTGCGGGTCGCACGCCAGCTATCCTGACCGTAAAATCCGTAGTATTTGCTGCGCGAGTCGAGGAGCTGTTGGCTGGCCTGGACAAAGCTGTCTGGCGCTCCGATCAGGAAATCGGCAAAGTCCAGGCCGGTCTCTGAACCATTAAAGCCAAAGCATGCGTCATAGCAGTCGTAATTCCGCTCGTTGATCTGGTTGTAGTGGAGGTTGGCGCCAAACTGCACGGTGTGCGTTCCAAAGATTTTGGTGACGTTGTCCAGAATCTGAAAGGTGTTGTTGTATTGCCTCAACGCATCGGGCGGCACACCAAGGCTGAAGTTGTTGAACATCAGATTGGTAACGCCTTCAAACGCAGGCTCGATGGGAGAGATGCCGCCCGCTGGGCTCCAGGGAGTAACAAAACCCTGCGAGGCAAGGGTGACACCCAAACCCTGGCCCGCGGTCGGTTGGCCCGTCTGGTTTACATCGCGCACATAGGCGAGACGAAGATCGTTGACGGTCGAGGAGCTGAACGTGGTGGTCAACCCAAGATTGATCATCTGGGCCTGGCCTGTATTGGTCGCGGCAAAGCCCGGAACAGTTACCTGGCTATACGGATTCAACGTGTGGTACCTGTCAAAGAAGTAGTAGCCAAACACAGCGCCGAAGCGCGTGGGAACATCGATGCGGCCACTTCCCTTATCGTCCCTCAAATTTTCGTTGAAAGCCGAAGTGGCGTAGTTAGGTGAACCGTTGACAATCCCGTTGGAAGAGGGAACGTACTTGAGCGTATTTGTTGCAACCGGCGACCACGCGCTCTGCGGAATGGCCGCATTAGGAAAGACGCAGGCTGCGTTGCTGGTGCAGCCGGGAACATAGTAGTTCTCCCCCTGCGCCACGGGATATCCCAATGTCTGGGAGAGAGTGTTGGCCCAGCCGGCGCCGACGACTGTGCCGGTGAGCGCGCCCGCCTGGTCGGAAAGGTCACCTGTGCGGTCTGAGTCCGAAGGCACGGGGTAGCTCTGCGTCTGTCCAATAATCTGCCGCGTTCCCTGGTAATCGGCAAACCAGAAAATCTTGTTCTTGCGGATCGGCCCCCCGGCCGCTCCGCCGAATTGATTCTGGATGTAAACGCCGCGCGTCGGGGAGTAGTAGTTTCTGGCATCCAGGTCTGTATTGCGCAGGAAGTCAAAGACCGTGCCGTGATATTGATTGGTTCCCGCTTTGGTGACTACATTGACCTGGCCACCGGCATAGTTTCCATACTCCGCATCGAAGTTGTTGGTGATGATACGGAACTGCTCAATGGAGTCGAGATTGGGGATGATGGCGGCGCCGTTATGCACGCCTTCTTCTGCATTGGCGCCGTTCAACATAAATGCGTTCGAGCCGGTGCGGCCGCCATTGACGGATTGTTGGCCGTTGTCCAGGTCACCCGACACCTGGGTCGCGCCGATTCCCGACGTTCCGCTGTCCTGGCTATGGGAATAAGGCGATACGCCTGGCTGCAGCTTTAAGAGGTCAATGTAGGAACGTCCGTCGAGCGGCACGGAGGTGATCTTGGTGTGTGGGATGACGACGCCATTCTGGGTGCTCTGGGTTTCGATCTGCAGCGCGTCGCTCTTTACGTCCACCGTATTAGTAACGGTCCCGAGCTGCATCGTGATGTCGACGCGGACAGCGGAATTGGTGTCGATCTTTATTCCGGTTTGCGAGTAGTCGCGGAATCCTGGCTGGCTGGTGGAGAGATTGTAGACATCCACCTTGAGCGCGGGTAGATTGTAAAATCCCTTGGAGTCGGTGACGACTTTGCTCTGCACATTGGTGGAGACGCTGGTTACGACGACAGTCACGCCTGGTACTACAGCGCCACTGGGGTCAGTGACCACTCCGGAAATCGAACCGGTTATGGCTGCCCATGCCACAAGCGTTCCCAGGAGTACACACGCGGGTACGCCGACAAGAGACACTAGTCTCAGATATCGATTCACAGGAATGACCTCTCTCGAAATAAGATCAGTGGAGCAAGGTAGTCGAAAACAAACGATTATAAAAGAAAACTAAACAATGATTAAAAAGAGGGTAATGGCGAACCTGCATGGTGTCAAGAATTTCGGCTGTTTCCGCAATTTGATGGTTTGACTCACAACGGGAGCATGGCAGACACTCTGTCTGGAACTCTTCCTAATATTTCCCAAGGTTTCATTTCATTCTGCTGAGAGGTCAAAAGAAACAACATGAAGAATATATCCACGTCAAAGCTAAGCCGGCGCACATTTGTGCAGCGCTCGTTGATGGCTGGAGCGGCCACTTCCCTTTTGCCAACGGCGGCTCAGGCTGCGACGAGTCCTGTGTCTGTGCCCGTCGGTCCGAATCTGTTCGAGGAGATTGGAGTGCGCCCGCTGATCAACGCCAAGGGCACCTACACCATCATCAGCGGTTCACTCTCTTTACCCGAAGTGAAGCAGGCGATGGAAGAGGCGGGGCGCCACTACGTCAACATGGACGAGCTCATGGCGGCGGTGGGTGCGCGTCTGGCTAAGATTACCGGTGCGGATTGGGGGATCGTGACGGCTGGCTGTGCAGCCGCTATCGCCGGCGCGACCGCGGCTTGCATTGCCGGGACCGATCCGGAAAAGTCGCAGAAGATGCCTTACCTCGCGAAGGGTGGACTCAAGAATCGGGTGATCATCCCAAAGCACTCGCGCAATCCTTATGACATAGGTGCGCGCTTGCTTGGCGTCGAGGTAGTCGAAGTGGAAACGCCGGAGCAATTGCAGGCAGAGATGGGCCCGCAGACCGCGATGATCTACATACTGTCTTCGCCCGAGGCCGCCAGCGGACCGCTCAGCATCGCTAACATCTGCCAGGCGGCTAAGCCCAGGAACATTCCGGTCTTCGTGGACGCGGCGGCAGAAGAGCTGACCATCCCCAATATTCATCTCGCGGCAGGGGCAACGCTGGTCGGTTATAGCGGCGGCAAGTGCCTGCGCGGGCCGCAGTGCGCTGGACTGCTGCTGGGAAACAAGGAACTAGCCCAGGCAGCGTGGTTCCAGGCCGCGCCGCACCACAACGTCGGGCGCTCCATGAAGGTGGGCAAGGAGGAGATCATGGGCATGCTCACCGCGGTCGAGATGTGGACCAGGCGCGACCATCAGGCCGAATGGAACACGTGGAAGGAGTGGCTGGGCAACATCGAAGCCAAGGTCAAGCCATTGCCTTCGGTGACCACCGAATACCTGATGCCTGAGGATCTGTCGAATCATTCGCCGCGGCTGCTGATCAAGTGGGATGGCAATGCACTGAAGATTACCGGCAACGAGCTGGCGCAGACACTGGACGCGGGTACACCACGCATTCAGTTCGATGAATCGAGCGGCACTCGTCCCGACCACATGGAAAGCTCGGTCACGGTCATGCCGTACATGATGATGCCGGGCGATGACAAGATCGTGGCGGATGCGATTTTCGCCACGCTCTCACATCCGCCGAAGTTCTCTGCACCTGAAATTCCGACGGGCACCCCGGCAAATGTCGCCGGAATCTGGAAGGTGCAAATGAAATACCTGTGCGGGGAAGGTTGGCAACGCTTCCTGCTGGAGCAGCAGGAAGGCGGAGTCAACGGCGTCCATCAAGGCGAGATTTACAACGGAAATCTGACCGGGAAGGTGCACGCAGAGCAGCTAAGTTTTCATAGCGTCATGCCGGTTGGCGGAAACGAGATTCGGTACTCCTTCAGCGGCACGGTGAATGGCGACGCCATGAGCGGGACGGTGGCGCTGGGGGAATATGGCCACGCCGAGTGGTCGGCCACCAGGGAGACGTAGGGGCAATTACCCCAGAAATAAAGACGCCGGAACGCGATGGTCTGCGCCCCGGCGTCTTGTTTGATTACCGGTCTTATCTTCTACGGTCGCGTTCCTTGTGCCTCTCGCCACCACGTTCGGCACCGGTTCCTGTCAGGGTGAGGGTCGGTTGGCCGCTGTTGTAGGCGGTGCTGTCGACGTTGATTTGCTGTGTGGCTCCGCCGATAAACTGCGGCGTGAACTGGACGTTGATGGTGCAGGGGGCCGAGGGAGCCAGCATCAAGGCATTACCGCAGCTTGAGCTACCCAGGACGGTGAACGCAGTATCCCGCCGGTTGGTGGTAAAGAACGGCGACCCGAGCGTCAAACTCAGATTCCCGATGTTATATTCGGTCGCCGTCATGGTCTGACTTTGAGTTCCGACATTCACGTCTCCGAACGGAAGGGCGGAAGCGTTGCCGTTGAGATACACCAGGTTGTTGTTGCTGCCCGTGCCGATGTTGGCAATCACAAAGCTCTGGCCCCCTGCGGAAATAGCCAGAGCACTGGCAGCGGAGAGCGTAGCGTTGTTGAAGTCCACCAGGTAGGACGCTACGCCGCTCGCCGCAGGGGGAACGACGGTGATGGTTTCGGCGATGCCGTCGAGGACGTAGAGATCATCGGCCGGATCAAAGGCGAGTCCGGTCGGATTGGTGACGCCGTTGATCGGGCTGGTCGTGGCGGTAGTGCCGTCTGCGGAAACCTGAACCACCTGCCCTTGCTCGGACGCGGCGTCTCCACCATCGCCGATCCACAGAGCGGCAGTTTTGGGATCCGTCGCCAACGACTGCGGGAAGATGATCGGAACGGAGGGGATCGTCATCTTAAACGGTGCACCCCCTACCGGCACCTTCACCACAAAACCAGGGTCGCCGGTACCGGCATTGACACCGCCGGGACCCGCATCCCCGATATAAAGGTTGCCGAGAAAATCGAAGGCCAAGGCAATCGGGCTGTGCAGCAATCCTCCAGTATTGATCACCGACGGCGCCAGACCGGTAGTGGTCGGTACCTCGATCACTTCGCCCAGGTTGAAGTCAGCAATGAACAGGTTGCCGGCTCCATCCAGAGCGAGCGCGCTCGGCGCCTGAAGCGCGACGGTGCCGGTGGAAACGCGAGTCAACGTAGTTCCCCCCAGGCCTCCGATCGAATAGACTCTGCCCGCTAGCGTGTCGGCGACATAGACTTTATCGTCCAGGCCCGATATCGCAAGCGACTGGGGCTGCTGGAGTCGGGTCGCGGTGGTAGTTTCAGTCACAGGATAGGTGACTTCTGCTCCAGCCAAGCCTGTCTGATAAACCGGCGTGGAAGCAAGAATCGTAGTGCCGGTGTTCCCGCCCCTAACCTGGATGGCCGAGGAGCGAATTCCCGGGTAAGTTGGGTTGCCGAGGAAGTTTTGGCTGCAGGTATAGGGGAAGTACGCAGAAATACGGGGTCCGCCGCCGGGCAAATCTGTGTGCCTGCCGTTGGTGCAGGTCCCGCCGGCCTGCTCAAGGATCTCCGTGCTGGTGTCGCCCTGGGAGACGAAACCAAATCCGTGAAGCGTGGTGGGCGCGTTGTATTCGAAGTTGAAAAGAATCGGCGATCCGCTCTTGCCCACGTCGATACTGCCCAGGTTGACCGGGGCGACGTATGCCAGTTGCACGATCAGCCCATCAGCAGAATCAACCACATCGAGGTTAGCTTGAGGATCAAATGCCATGCTGCTGCTGGTATTAAGAGCCGTATTGGGCAGAATATAAGGCGTGGTTGGCGAAGCAGCTGGAATAATCACCACCTGCTGGCCGGGGTTAAAGCCGCTACCCGATCCCAGGAGCGACAGGATGAAGAGATCGCCGGCCGAATCAAACGTCAGACCTGAAGGCTGATTGATAACAAAACGCCCCGTGGGCACCGGTTGAGCGGCTCCGCCAGTGTCGGTCACGACGAAAACACTACCGCTGAAGCTGCCGTTGTCGGCAATGTAGAGATTGGTGGATGCGTCCCTGGCTAACGCCGCAGGAATCACCGTGGAGGAAAGCCCGGTGATATTCAGAAGCTGTGGCGTACCACCCGGAGCCAGCGAATAGATGACCCCAGTACCCGAAGGGGGGTAGTCGCCAATAAAGAGAGTGCCGGTATTGTCAAATGTGAGCGAGATGGGATTGGCCAGTGGCGCACCGTTGACAATCGGAGTCGGATTTACGCCCGTTATATTTCCCTTTCCATCTCCCAACAACTCGATGATGCGACCGAAACTTGTAGTGCCGTTGGTGGGAGTGTCGCCGACATAGAGATTTCCGGTGGCATCCAGGGCCAGCGCTTGCGGAGTCGTCAAGACGAAGGTTCCGGTCGAGACCGGGGTTTTGACCCCATTCACGACGGCGACGATCTGATTGTTGTTGGTATCCGCTATGTAGATGGTGCCGTTTTTGGACACTGCGATAGATTGTGGGCTGTTGAAGCCAGTGGCCAGATTCTGCTGAGAATCGACCAGGACTGACGGGGCTTGTGCCCATGCGCCGGAAGCGCTGAAAAGGAGTGTCAGGACGGAAAAGCAGGATACTTTCTTCCACTTCGACGGGGAACGCTTTGCGAGAGATTTCGATGGCATAACAGGCATGGCAACGGCACTCCTGTACAACTTTGGTTCGGTCACCCCTAGTCTACGGGGAGGTTAATAAGTTGCAACCACTTTTGAAGCGCAGACGGGCGGGGGGTGCCCAAGAGCTCTCTAACACAAAAGTTGCAGTTTCATGGGGAGCGACCATGAGGGTACACGTTTCCTGTTTCAGAATGAAACGTTTTTGGCGGGACTAGTAGGAAAAGCGGCTTATGCGGCCTGCCGGAGCGCGGGGAAAGGTGTTGGGAAAAAACAGGTAGCGGTCGAGTTCTTCTTTACTATCAGAGGCTTGCGGGAGGTCACACGGAGGGAACGAAGGTTTACTCTTTAGTTTCGTCCGGGAGTACTTAAGATTTGTTCAGTCGGAGCTTTTTGGAATTGCTCAGGGTGGGTCGCAGCCCAACGGATAGTCCTCTACGGAACCCTCTCTTATCGTTCACTTAGAGTGTCACAACGCGGTGAATACAATCGGCACGGAAGATGCTGAACTTGCCTTTGTCATAGCCGCCGAAGTAGATCAGGCCGCCACGACCCTGGCCGGTGCAGGTTAACGCCACCTGGTGAATCGATCGGACACCTTGCCGGTCTTCATACTCAAAGAGCACAACCGGTTGACCCGTCATGGGTGTGGATAGGCGAAGATCGGCAAACTCAACGACCTTGCCTGGGACCATCTGCTTCGAAGTGGAGACTGGGGATTGAGGCTCGGGTTTCACTCCACGATTGAAGCAGAAGCAATGTATCCACTCAAGTGACAGATCGCGTTTAGCCGTACAACCTTTGTGCAATATTGGGCCATTTGTACACGCATCGTTATGCATCCAACCCGGGAGGAGAATTTTAAATGCTCATTGCTCACGTGAAAGCACACCTGTTAACGGGCGAAACCGTGGAACTGCTTCCGGTGCGGCATGAGACGGACGTGAAAAAGGAATTGACCGAACTGCTCGAAGGCTGGGCGAAATCAGGTTTTCTGATCTGGGAGAAATTCGTCTATCCATGGCACCAGGTGCAGACGATCGAGGTGTCGGTCGAAAGCCTCTCCAGCGAGCAGGCAGCGCAAAGGCTCCTGGACCTGCATGGCGCGGATCGCGCGCGCCGGCACGAGGATTTTTGGCGAGGCGCCCGGCAGACCTAAGCCAAGCCGGGGTCGGTTGAGAAAAGACAATTCAGGGCCTAAAGAGTCCGCATGAGAACGCGAAAGTAAACGCAGATCAGAGCCGGCCCGTAGGGGCGGCAGCCAAACGCTTTGTATTAGGGCACGACTTTAGTCGGGCCATAAACGAACAAAAAGAATCGGGCTTTATAGTCTGCGTGAGAACTCGAAAGCAAATCGTAAATCGAAACCAGGCCCGTAGGGCCTGGTTTCGATTTGCTGTTTATTTCGAGTTCTCACGCAGACTCTAAAGCCCTGATTATTCTGAGCCCAGGATGAAATCCTGGGACTTTCCGCAACCCTGTACTACCCCAATGCAACTAGAGGCCAGCTGCAACTTCTGCTTGCAGCCAGCGGCTCAGATTTGGCCCTTGTGTGGCGCGCAGATCTACGCAGTCCATGATGTTGTCACGGGCGCGGTCGAGCGCGTGCGCGGAAGCCAGCACCGTGTGGTATCCAAGAAAGTCCGCGACCTGGCTGCTTCGCTCCGCGCTGCAGAAGTTGCCGGTGGATTCGACTAAGGAACCACCCGCCCAGGTGGTGATCTGGGCCTGTACTCGGGGCCAGTTCTGCTGCACCCACTGCCACGCTATATCCCTGGTCCGGCGGTCGCTCATCTCGATTTGGACTAATCGTACGGCATCCTGGTTCCTTACTTTGGCGGACATCGCATAATCCATAGTGCGGATAACCAGCGCAGGGTCGCGGAAACTCGCCAGCGCCTTCAACGCCTGATCACGAAGCTGTGGATCGGCAGTCGTCTGACTTACCTCTTGCAGCTGATCGAAAAATGCTGCGTCTCCGTTTTGTGCAGCAACCTTGAGCGCGCGGACCGCCAAGGTTGCGTCGACGGAAGCAGGCCGGCGAAGATATTGCTGCGAAACCTGCCGCGCCTCAACAATGATCTGCGGATCAGCGCCAATGTCGCCCAGGAGTTCGAAGAGTGTCGCCCGCAACAGATTTTTGTCTGCAACGTCCCCGGCGACCGGCAGGCCCAGCCGAGATAGCGCGGGCGCGAAGTTCTTCCGCACCCATGCAGCGACCTGCGCGTGCTCCTGGGGAGTAGAGGCCACCTGCTGATCGATGCTGCGCACAGCGGTGGTGACAGTATCGATCACAAACGGGCTGGTGTCGTCACGAACTGCCGCGGCAAGATTGAGAAAATCGCCTACAGGGGCGATGCCGGCACGGGCCTGCGCCCATTGGCTGCCTAAGAAAGTAATCCGCTCGGAGGGCGTAAGGCTGCTCTCCACCCGGCGCAGTAGTTGTTGGTAGTCAGCGCTGTCGTAACGGCTGCGATAGTAGCCTTTGCCTCCGGCGTTCCCGTAGAAGACCTCTGCTTGCGGCGCCTGCAGACGCTGCTCGCCGGCGCTGAGAATAGGACAGTCGGGTTGAGGGCCGCTGCTCTTCATACAAACGGGCAAGGTCCAGCTCTGCTGCTGCTCCTCTGTTTCTTTGGCGTTAAGAAGGAAGCGCTTCTGCGTCACTTCCACGCTGCCGTCGCGAACCTGGCCAAAGGTCAGGAGCGGCTCCCCGGGCTGCGTCACCAGGCTCTGCATGATCTTGTCCACGGGCTTGCCACTCGATTGCCGCAAGGTATTCCAGAAATCCTCCGCCGTGGCGTTGCCATACATGTGCGCCTGCAGATAGCGATGAACGCCGGCGCGAAAGACCTCGTCGCCGAGGTAGTTTTCTGTCATCAGAAGCACGGCTGCGGCCTTGCCGTAGGTGATGCCATCGAACATCTCGTTGATCTCGGCCGGAGTGTCGGCCCGGGCGCGAATAGCCCTGGTAACCCGCCCGCCATCCAGGTCCAGAGTCTTGTTGAGTTCCGAGGCCTGGTACTGGGGAATATCCCACTCCGGCTTCCAGGCGGCCAACGGCTTGCTCGACATCCAGGTGGCAAAGCCTTCATTCAGCCAGATGTTGTCCCACCATTCCATGGTCACCATGTCGCCGAACCATTGATGCGCCATCTCGTGGGCCACATCCACGGCGACGACTTTCTTCGCGTCCACAGAAGCGGTTTTTTCGTCGACCAGCATGGCGGTTTCGCGATAAGTGATAGCGCCGAAGTTCTCCATGGCTCCCGCTTCGAAATCGGGGATGGCAATCATATCCAGCTTGGGCATGGGGTACTTGATGCCGAAATAAGTGTCGTAGTAGTGCAGGAAAAATTCGGCGCCGGAGAGCGCGAATTGCGCAAACTGCACCTTGTCTGGAGTAGCACAGGCACGGATCGGCACGCCGTCACTCTCGCCGGCAAGACATTTGAAGTCGCCCACCAGGAATGCCACCAGGTAGGTTGACATCTTCGGAGTGCGGGCGAAGTGGATGGTGTGTTCGCCTGGGCCGGGTCCGGGCGTGTCGGAGATGATATTGGTGTTGCCGATCGCGGTATCTCCCTGGGGCACGATCAGGCTGACGTCGAAGGTTGCCTTTAGCGCCGGTTCATCGAAAGAGGGAAAGGCCCGGCGCGCGTCGGTCGGCTCAAACTGGGTCACGGCGTAGTTCCGCGTGGCCGTTTTGGAAAGATAGAATCCGCGCAGGTCTCCATGCAGGGCACCGCTATAGGCAATCTTCAGGGTGACCGGCCCGGGAGGCAGCTTGCGTTCAAAATGAAACCTTGCCTGCTGCAAGTTGGGATCCAGAGTTACTGCCGCGGTGAAGGACTTGCCGTCGACCTCTGCCGTGACGGTGTCAAATTTCAGCTGCCACGCGTTGAGCACGATCGTGTCCGAGGCCTGCGCAAGCGTCAGATCAATCGTCTCTTCGCCGGTAAAGGTCGCGGCCTGCAGGTTTGGCGCCAGTTGCAAAATGTAGTGCTGTGGTAGTGCCCCATGGGGAAGCCGCTGGGCGTAGACCGCGGCCGGCATACACAAGGCCGCGCAGAGAATCGCTCTTCTTTTTAACAATCGATGGCCACTCCTATGGGCCGAGCCGCGGGCGGCCGCTTCATTGGACTACTCTTCGTAACGAAAGGAGAGAAAATTGAGGAGGCCATTGCGCTCGACCTGCAACACCACTGCATCCCCCGACTTCAGGCCCTTGACGAAGTTTCTGAGGTCTGCAACGGATTCCAGCTTGGTGGTGTTCGCAAGATAGAGAATGTCTCCCGTCTTCAGATTCACCTGGTCGGCGGCCGCGCCAAAGGTGCGGGCGACCACCAGCAAGCCTCCGGATTCCCGTTGGCCGCCAAACTGGCTGGCGAGTTCGGGGGTCATCGGCAACACCAGAGCGCCCAGCCTCGGGATCAGATACTGATCTGTGTCAGCGGGATCGAGCAGAGCTGCTGTGTCACGAGGTGACTGCGTAACCGGAACGTCTACCTGCCTGGTGAGCGTGCCCCTCAGGATGGAAAGGTGAACTGTCTCTCCCGGCCGCTTGCGAAACATGATCAGCGCCAGCTCTTTTGTAGCCCGCATCGGCCGGCCGTCGGCGGAAAGCACGATGTCATCAATCTTGATCCCGGCCTTATCTGCAGGGGAATCGGGCACTACATCTTCAATCAATACTCCGGCGTTGCGCGACAGGCCCAGGCCCTGCGCGAGCACCGGGGTCAGGTTGGTCGGGTACACGCCGATCGTTCCCCGGCGGGGGCGCCCGTATTTCAGTAGCTGTTCGTAAACAATGCGAGCGGTGTTACTCGGGACCGAAAAGCCAACCCCCTCATTGCCTCCGGATTGGGTCTCGATCATAGAGTTGATGCCCACCACTTCTCCCTGCATGTCAATGAGAGGTCCACCTGAATTGCCGGGGTTGATGGCCGCATCGGTCTGCAGATAGACCATGGGACTGTCTGGATCAAGCTGTTGGTTGGTGGCACTGACCACGCCCAAGCTCACGCTATCCTGCAAACCCAGTGGGCTTCCAAAAGCCAGCACCAACTCGCCCGGATGGACGCGATCGGAGTCGCCGAACTTCAACGCCCGCATGCCCGGCTTTTCTACCTTGATCACGGCCAGATCGGTGACCGTATCGATGCCTATGATGCGAGCCGGCACCGCGGTTGCCGGAGGCTCGGCGCGGTCACTCTCGCCGGTGGCCACAACTCCGGTCATATCCGACACCAGCACGTTCAAAGTGCGCGCGTGCTGCACCACATGCGCATTGGTGAGAATGTAGCCTTGCGCGTCCATGATGACGCCAGAACCGACCGATCTCTGCTGGGCCAGGAAGGCGGTCCGGTTGGTGTCACCATTCTCGAACGGCGCCAGACCCGTGGCATAGATCTTGACTACGGCGGGTTCGATGGAGTGGGCCAGCGTTTGCATGTCGCTACTGAGGCTCATGAGCACATCGACTGCATGCAGTCCGCTTGCGGGCTGAGCGGGTAGCGACTGATTGGGCGGCGGCGAGTGAGGGGGTTGTTGGGCTCCCGCCAAACGTGCGCAGCAAACCAGAAGCGAAGCCAAAACGAATCGTGTCCTACGGGTCCAAGGAGTGTTCGATAGGCGCAGCACGAATGGTCTCCTATAAGCATTCTGACAGTTTTGATGCCTTAGGAGCGGGTGTCACGAGCACTTGGTCCATTCGAAGCATTTTCACTTCTGGTATATGAAGCAATCGTTCTTGACGCGGTCAGCCACCCCAGCAAGCATGCTTGCCGGGGACCCCCGGTCAAATCTCGCGATAGTTCAGCAGCACCAGGCCGGCAGCGGCGAGGAAGAGCGGCCAGAGGAAGCCCGCGATTCTGGACGTGCGACTGGGAGGCAGCCGCAATTCCAGCCAGCGGCTCCAGCCGGCCGTGGCTCCCAGTACCGCGATGGGAGTGTGGCTCAGCGAAGCCAGTAAGTCCTCTTGTACATCGCTCGGGGCGTGGTTATGAGTGAGCAGAACCGCAGCCCCCACGGCGCACATGGCGGGGAAAATCATGGATGCCCATCGGACCCGTAACTTACCCGCCTGTACCGCACACTCAAAGGCGGCAAAGCAGAGGATAAGCACTGCGGCTGCGCGGTGTTGTAATACATCGGGAGCTGAGAAGCTTTCCCAGAAGGGACGTGGGCCTAACGGCCAGTTCTCGGGGTCGGCGCGCAGCAGAATGAAGACGGATAGACCGGCGAAGGAGAGCGGCCAGAAGCGAGCCCAGCGCATGCCGGGAAAGCGGCTGGCAAAAGCCAGGAGACCGGCAGCCAAGACGATCAAACCCGCCCAGTGGTGGTTATATTCTGACCATTCCTTGTCCGTGGTGTCGCTTGTGCCGGTGGGATGGAACTCCGCAACCTGCACTTCGGTTTCAATCGAAGTGGGTGGGGTAAGCTGCGCAGCGGATGGACTCTTCAGGCGCGGAAGTTCGGGGTGCATGCGGGCCGCAATGACCTGTCGCGAAACCTGATTGGGAACGTCGATCGCCGGCGGTTGCGAGGACATCGACGCAGCGGCCAGAATCACGGTAAATCCCAACCCAACCTCGACCTCGGCGAATCGCCTGAGCTTGGTCAGCAGAGGCTGCGGATCGGTATTCAGCCGCTGCACCAGCAGCCAGTTGCCGACACCCATCAACAGCATGACCAGCAGCAGGTAAATCTTGGCCATCAAAAGGACGCCATAGTTGGTGCCGTAGAGCCCATTCCACGTGCCTACGTAGGACCAGGCCAGGTATACGCCGGCGAGCACCAGGAAGACGACGCTGAACAGCGCCATCGAGGAGTAGCGCCTGGCCATCACGCGCGCTTCCTGCACGCTGTCGGCGCGGGCGAGCGAAACAAGCAGGAACGGCATGGCGCCGATCCATGCCGCCGTTGCCAGATGGTGGACGGCGGTCGCCGTCGCCAGCAACAAGCGGTTATCCATGCGTGCCGCTGCGTGGCTGGCTGAAACCGCGGCGGCCAGGAGAAGCAGACCCAGCGGAATCATGGCCCAGACGCCTTTGCGGCTTTTTATCCGGGTGCAGCCCCATATAAGCAATGCGAGCAGAGCGGCACTCAGACCTGCTTCAAAAAACCTGGTGCTGATCAGATCGCTGAGGTGCAGATCGCTATCGCCCATCAACGATGCGCCGGAGAGAGCGACCGTCACCACCTCAGAGAGGGCCAGGGCCAGAGCGGCCCAGCGAATACCCCGGAGGCACATGGAGTCAACCGTCGCGCCCGCTCTTGCGGGACGCGCAACGGCCAGCAAGTAGGCGATGCCACCCAGCAGCAAGGCCTCGAAGGAGAGATTTGCCGCACGCAGCAAAGTGCTTAGAAGATCAATATCGCGCAGGAACCAGATCAAACGTTCATCTCAAATAGAAAAAAGCTCTCTGCCCGGTTGGCCATCCCTATCATACGTTGGCACGGGTTTAGGACAGAGTTGGAAGCAGGCGGTGGCGGCTTATTAGACTGCAGAAAACTCTGCACCCACTGGAAACAACAACGCAGGGGCTTTAGATTCTGCGTGAGAACCGGAAAATATAGAAATTCCAGGGGCAGGCTTTACTCCACCTGGAAAGGAACTTCGCCGCGAGTAATGTGACCGTCGCTGGACAATACTTGCCAGCGAAGCACATAGGCTCCCTTGGCGAGCTTATGCCCGGTGGCCGACAAGGTATCGGGAAGAGGCTGCTTGAGGCCGTCGATTCTCTCTATCGACCCATCCGGCTTGACCAGGCTAAGGGATGAGCGCGCTCCATCCACACGCGAATTGTACTTGAGACTGATCGTAATGTCGGGGCCGTTTACCGCGGCATTTTTCTGAGGGATGGAAGTCAACAACACCGCATGAGCCAGCGCCATGCGGGGACTCACGGCCAACCATACCGCGACTAAAAATACAATTACGGCGGCAATACGTGGCCGCGACTTGCTATGCATAACTACACTCTCCAGGAATAACGAGATCGACTACGATGGCGCCATTTGTACGGATTGCGCGCGCTCGGAGTGCCCGCCTATCTCTGCCGCTCGGGCTTCAGCGTAGGAGGCGGCGCCCATTAACGCAGCGCGGCTTTCCAGAATGAGGCGCACCGGCGTTTGTACCAGCAGATCACTCAGCCGGCCCTTGTCGGTGAACGCCTTCATGAATGTACCATCTTGCATCTTCTTCAGCAGCTTGGGAGCAATTCCACCCCCGATATACATCCCGCCGACGGACAGAATCTTCAGCGCCAGGTTGCCGGCTTCTGCGCCGTAAGCAGACACGAAGATATTCAAGGCTTCTACACAAAGCTCACTGGCACCCGACTCGCCCAACTCGCCGATAACCGCGTTGGGATCTTCGGTGCGCATACGATCCTTCAGCCAAGACGGCTCCTCCAAGCCTTTCACATCGCGACAGTAGGTGTATACGTTGGCCAGCCCAAGGCCGGAGATGACACGCTCGTAGCTCACGCGCCCGCCCAGGGTTTTTTGCAGATAGCGCAGCAATCCAATCTCTTCTTCATTGCGCGCCGCAAAGTCGCTGTGGCCGCCTTCGGAAGCTATGGGGAGATACGAGTGCCCATTCCACACCAGAATGGCCTCTCCCAGCCCGGTGCCCGCGGCAATCAAGCCGCGATTTCCTTCAGCGGCCGGGTCGCCCTTGCTGAGAACAAGAATCTGATCCGGAGTTAGCTCGGCGATTCCGTAGCCATTGGCCTCGAGATCGTTGATCAGAAAAACATGTTCGATCTTGAGATCGCCCTTAAGTTGGCCGGCGTCGAGCACCCAGGGAAGATTGGTGAGCTTTAGACGGCCGTGACGTACCGGCCCGGGCACGCCGAAGCAGGCCGCCAGCACGTCGACCGGCTGCCGGAGGGTTTGCTTGCATTCCTCCAGGAATGCTTCCACCACCTGTACCAAGCCCGGGAAATCTTTGGCGTGAAACTTGTGGTCGTGCACGGTCAGCAGCTGCCCGTTTTCAAACTTACATAAGGCAAGATCGATTTTAGTGCCGCCCACGTCCCCGGCCAGAATCATCGTGAAATCTCCAGTTTGCCGATACCATTCGCCGCCGGAGGGGGTAATGCTGCGGCGGCAGCAGCGTCGAGCAGAAGGGTGATGCGGTGGCTCGCAGGCTTGATTAATTGCGACGGATAGGTTTCCGGATCATACGGGCCGGTGAAGACCTGCTTCAGCGCGGCCACTTTGTCGGCACCTTCGATTAGAAAAAAGACATCCCGTCCCCGGTTGATGACCGGCGAGGTGAGCGTGACCCGCCAGGTTTCCTTTTGTTGCGGAACGTGATTGGCAATGGCAATGCGCATCATTTCGTGCAATCCGGCCGTGTGAGGGAAAAGCGACGCGGTGTGACCATCGGGGCCCATTCCCAACGCAACCATATCAAAAATAGGGATCTCCGCGCCTTCCAGGCGAAAGCTTTGGCGGATCTCAAATTCATATTTGTCCGCAGCTTCTTCCGGGTCGAGCTCGCCGCGAATGCGAAAGATCTGGCTCTCGCTGAGGGGAACTTTGTCCAACAGGGCCTCGCGGGTCATGCGGTAGTTGCTGTCCGGGTGATCGGGCGGCACACAGCGTTCGTCGACCCAATAGAGTTCAAGGTTTTCCCAGGGAATCTGCTCACGGTACTGGGCGCTGGGGTCGGCCAGGAGGGCGAAGGCGTTCTTCGGAGTGTGGCCGCCCGAGATCGCGATGCGCGCCTTGCCTCGCGCCCCTGCAGCCGCCCGAACGCCGTCCACAAAATATTGCGCTGTGCGGCGGGTTACCCCATCCGCACTCGCATCCACGTAATAGAGAACTTCAATGGTGTCAGCCATGCGATTGATTTACCCGGTTTCTCTTCCCGCCGCTAGCATTTTTGCTAATGATATAGACCAGGAAACTGAAGTCGACGCGGCCATTCCGCCGAAAAATGGCCGCACATAACTGATGCCTCCGAACCACAGTATTAGCAAAAAATGCGTTAGAGCTTATGCCAAGCGCGCCCATCCCGCGACAGCAGTTCATCGGCGGATTCCGGTCCCCACGTGCCGGCGGCATAGTTAGGAAAGCCTTTGGCCTTGCTGGCTGCCCATTGCTCGAGAATCGGCGTCAGCAACGACCAGGTGGCCTCCACCCCATCCCGGTGAGCGAACAAGGTGGCATCGCCCAGCATCGCATCCAGCAACAAGCGTTCGTATCCGTTGGCGGACGATTTGCCGAATGCATCAGCATAGCTGAAGTTCATGTTCACCGGACAAACTTCCATATTCGGACTGGGCACCTTGGCGCCAAAGCGCAGGGAAATCCCTTCATCCGGTTGAATACGCATGGCAATCAGATTCGGCTGCAGTTCTTTGCATGCCCCCGACTGCTGTTTGAATAGCAACTGCGGTGGTTGCTTGAATTGAATGGTAATCTCGGTTGCTCTTTTGGCCAGCCGCTTGCCCGCCCGGAGGTAGAACGGGACTCCTGCCCAGCGCCAGTTCTCAATGCCGATCTTCAGCGCAGCATAGGTCTCGGTGGAGGAGTTTGGATCGACCCGGTCCTCCTGCCGGTAGCCCTTGACATCTTTACCATCCACCTTGCCGGGGCCGTATTGGCCGCGCACTGCGTCCATGAGATGGATGGGCGTGATGGAACGCCAAACCTTGACCTTTTCCCGGCGCATCGCCTCGGCCTCGAAGGAAACCGGGGGTTCCATGGCGACGAAAGACAGCAGCTCCATCACATGGTTCTGCACCACATCACGAAGCGCGCCCGCTTTCTCGTAGAAGGGTCCACGGCCCTCGATACCGATGTCTTCGGCCGCCGTGATCTGAACGTGATCGACGTAGTTACGATTCCAAACCGGCTCGAAGATCCCGTTGGCAAAACGAAAGACCAGGATGTTCTGCACGGTCTCTTTGCCCAGGTAGTGATCGATACGGAAGATCTGGTCCTCGGCAAAGACCCGGTTTACATCGTTGAGCAACTCTCGCGCGGAAGCCAGGTCATGGCCGAACGGTTTCTCGATGATGGTATGTACGTTGCCCTGCTCGGGCTTTGCCATTCCATGGGCGCCCAGCTGCTCGATAATGTCGGCGAAATACTCCGGCGCCGTCGCCAGGTAGAAAAGCCGGTTCCCCCTGGTACCTTGCTTCTTGTCGATCTCCTCTAGCAGGGTCTTCAGTTTTCCGTAGCCTTCAGGATCATCGAAGTTCATTGCGTGGTAAGTGATCTTCTGCATGAACTCGTCCAGCTTTTTCTCGCCTTCTTTTACGCCGCCAAATTGCAGAATGCCTTCGCGCATGTCTTTTTGAAATTCGTCCTGCAAGGGACGGCGAGCAACCCCGACGACCGAGAACTGCGACGGCAAGAGGTTAGATTGCTCGAGATGGAAGAGCGCAGGCAACAGCTTGCGCTTGGTCAGGTCACCGGATGCGCCGAAAATGACCACGATGGTAGGCTCGGGAATGCGCTCGGCGCTCTGCGCCGCTTTCAAGTCTTCGGGAGAGAACTTTACTTCCATGGTGGCCATGGGGTGTTGCTCCTTGCTCGCAAAGTGGTGGTTTTAAGTCCTTACGCCGGCATCAAGCCCCAACCGCTCGAGCGCCTGCACGCATTGTGCTTCGTCGTGATAAATGATTGAGTGAATTCCCAGCGCTTCGGCCGCTTCGCAATTCTGCGCCCGGTCATCGATAAAAGCCACTTCCCCGGGGTCGCGCTGCAGGACGTCAAGCGCCAGCTCGAAGATTTTGGCGTCCGGCTTTCGCAGTCCCAAATAGCAGGAACTGAGGAAAACGTCGAAATACCTGCCCAGTTCGAAATGCTCGATCCGGTAGTCGTTCAGCTCCCGGGCTTCGTTATTGAGCATTCCCAGTTCCACTTCCTCAGATGCGGCAAGCTCCTGAAGGATTCGGATCGCACTGTTCGGCAGCAAGACGGACCGATCCTTCATGGCCTGAAGAAAAGCCGCGGGGGTGAACGGCCGGGGCTCATAGAAAACGGTCTGCAGGAGATACTGCTCCGCCGTCATCAAGCCCTTCTCCCAGGGATCGTTGGCCAGCTCATGGCGCTGTTCGAAGGCTGCACTGTCCAGGTCGAACTGGCGGAGGACGGCAGCCCGTTCGAGATGATCCCACCCATTGGTCAGCAGAACGCCGCCCACGTCCCAAAGGATTGTGCTGATCTCCGCCATGATTGCGCCTCTGAGCACCTTGAAGGTTGAGAAATGAACCGATTTTAAGGATGACCGCCCCACAATCCCCCTTAAAGAGATCGTGGGGCTTTTACCTGTTAGGTCCCGAAACCTGTGAGATCCCGAAAACTAGCCGGTTTGTTTGCGATGGGGCTAGGATTTGCCTGCCGCGACCGCGGGCCGTACGCGCTCCAACAATTGTTTGGCGCGCTTGGCGATGTTCGCCGGATAGAAGCCTAACTCTTCCAGGGCCTTCGTGCCCAGGGAGGAGGCGCCGAAGCGCTCCAGACCGATCACATCTCCGTGGCGTCCGACATACTTCCACCAAGGCATGGGAGCGGCGGCTTCGACCGCAAGCGCCGGTAGATGGTCGGGAAAGATTTGCTGCCTGTAGGCTTCGGGCTGCTCCTCGAAAATGCGGAAGCTAGGCATCGAGACTACACGCGCGGAAATACCTTCTTTCTTCAGATCTGCGGCAGCTTGCAGAACCGGCCAGACTTCAGCTCCGGCGGCAACTATCAGCAGGTCGGGCGAAGCTCCGCCATCCTGCAGAATGTAGGCGCCTTTGCGCACACCTTCGGCCACTTTGTATTTCTCGGGGTCGAGTATGGGCAGGTTCTGGCGCGAGAGAGCCATGAAGGCCGGCAGTTTTCGTTCCAGAGCGAGACGCCACGCGGCAACCGTTTCATTGGCATCCGCGGGGCGAAAATCGGTCAGATGGGGCGTGGCCCGCAGCATGGCAAGTTGCTCGATGGGCTGGTGGGTGGGTCCATCTTCACCGAGCGCGATGGAATCGTGAGTGAATATAAAAAGTGAGTGAATCTGCATCAATGCTGCCAGACGAATGGCCGGCTTGGCGTAATCGCTGAAGTTGAAGAAGGTCGATCCGTAGGGAATCAAGCCACCGTGAACTGCCATCCCATTGACCGCCGCGCACATGCCGAATTCGCGCACACCGAACCAGATATTGCGCCCGGCAGGATCGAGATGGAAGTTGCCTCCAGTTTTTAGAATCGTCTTGGTCGAAGTGGTGAGATCGGCTGCGCCGCCAATCAGCTCGGGCACCGCCTGGGAGATGGCATCCATGACCTCGCCACCGGCACTGCGGGTAGCGATCGGCTTGGCATCCGCCTTGAAGACCGGCAGACTCTTCTCCCAGCCGCTGGCTAAGACCCCTGACTGCACGCGTTCGAACTCCGCAGCAACATCCGGGTGGTCCTTTTTAAAGGCCGCGTACAGATCGTTCCATTCCTGCTCGTACTTCTTGCCCTTGTCAACGGCCTGGAGCCAGTTTTGCTTCGCCTCTTCCGGGACGTAAAAGGTCTTGTCTTCGGGCCAGTTCAATTTCTTCTTGGTGGCCTTCACTGCTTCGGCTCCAAGGGCCTCACCGTGCGCCTTGTTGGTGCCGGCTTTAGGACTGCCGTAGCCGATGACTGTGCGCACGCGAATCAGCGAGGGCTTCTCCGTGATGCTCTGGGCGATCTTGATGGCCTGGGAAATCGCTTCGAGATCGTTGCCGTTGTCGACCATCTGCACATGCCAGTGATAGGCTTCGAAACGCTCGGTCACATCTTCGGTAAAGGAGAGCTCGGTCGGGCCATCGAGCGAAACCAGGTTGTCGTCGTAGAAGTAAATCATTTTGCCCAGGCGGAGAGTGCCGGCGAGCGAAGCCGCTTCGTGCGATATTCCCTCCATCAAATCGCCATCGCCGCACATGGCGTAGGTGAAGTGATCCACGATGTTGTAGCCGGGCCGGTTGTAACGCGCCGCCAGATGCTTTTCGGCGATCGCCATACCGACGCCCATGGCGAAACCCTGTCCCAGCGGGCCAGTGGTTACTTCCACGCCGTCGGTATCGCCGTACTCCGGATGGCCGGGCGTGATAGAACCCCACTGGCGAAATTGCTGCAGATCTTCGATGCTGACCTTATAGCCGGCAAGGTGCAGCGTTCCGTAGAGCATTGCGGACGCATGCCCATTCGAGAGAACGAAGCGATCACGATTGGTCCACTTGGCATTCGCCGGATTATGGCGCATGAACTGATGAAAGAGCAGGTACATCATTGGAGAATCGCCCAACGGCGCTCCAGGGTGCCCGCTGTTAGCCTTCTCTACGGCGTCTACGGCCAGAAACCGCAGTGCATTGATCGACAACTGATCCAGTTCGCTCATAACGACCTCACTCTTCCTCTCGAGGATACTTCGGTTTGCTGTTGACGTGTTGCGCCCACGTTCCTTTTCGTCCTAAGATCCTTTTCGCCTTAAGATGAAGGCGGCGCGCTTCCGGTCTCCTATTTCGTTGGATCAACTTGGACTGCGAAATTGCGACCCTCCCAGCGATCCTGCGAAGGCCATTTCAAGGTAAAGATCACCCGGCCGGCCTTACCCGGCTCCGTTTCCATATCTGCGAAATGCCCGATGCAACCCAGGTTGCGGCTGTCCGCGGTGCGGACGGTCTTCCAATCATCCGACGTCCACACCAGGAAGAAGTGTTGATCCGCCAGCATGCGCAGCTTTTTTCCAGCGACCATGCTCTGTAGTTGCCGGTCGAGGCGGAAGATCTCAAGCTTGCATGGATGTTTGTTCTGCCCGTAGCGCTCGGCGACAGCGGAGATTTGATCAAATACTTTGCCGTCGGTCACCGACCGTAGCAGTTTGACATATTCCGCGTGGGCCCACACCAGGGGCATGGCGGCACCGGTAGGCCGGCCCAGCCTCAACCCCTTCTCCGGCATATCGGGTGCATCCCATATCTGTTCGGGGAGCATACCGCCCTGAGAACTAAAACCCTCGAGCGCCAGGATGTACGGGTTTACGTCGCGCCCCGCCGCCAGCTCGTAGTGCGCGCGCTCCCCGCTCAAGAGCGGCCAGGCACGACCCTGACCCCAGCCGAGGTAGGGACCCCCATCGTGCCGCTGTCCATAGCCATCGTGGTTATAGCGTCGCCAACAGGGTCCGATTGGGGTGTCCACCTTCAGTACGTGATCGACCACCTTCAACGAATCGACTATCAGCGGATCTTGCGCACTCCGCACTCCGTACCGAACCAGCTCCAGAAAGCCGCCATCGACCACATTGCGGGCCTCGAAGTCGATCTGTTCTCCCGGGCCCCGATTGTTGATCCGCACGGTTTCGCCTGCGCAGCCGTCAGTGGAATAGGGATCTCCGCACTGGGGCGGGCGAATCCGCATGTAGTGCCGCGGCACGCCAGACAGTAGAGTGCCGTTGTTGGTCACCGTCCAGTGTTCGAGGTGGGATTCAATCCAGTCGGCATGGTCTTCGAGGAAGAGAGCCAATCCCTCAGATCCGTTAGCGCGCATAATATCGGCGGCGCAGATCAGACTGGAGATAACGGCTGCCAAGGTGGAGGGTGAGTAACCAGCGGCTTCTTCCCAGCGCTCCTGCTGAGTCACCGGAGCATGGCGCACCAGGAATGAGGCGGCGCGCTCCACAAACGGGAAAACGTGGAAGTCTCCCAGGCCGTCCAATTTCCAAAGCCGCCACGCCAGGATGACGGGAAACGCGACCTCGTCGAGCTGAATGCCGTTCCAGTAAGGGGTTCCATTGATCCAAAAATTTTGGGCAAAGCTGCCATCCGGCTTTTGGGTGCAGGCAAGGTAGACCAAGGCCCGCCGGGCGGTATCGACGCGACCGCAGGCCAGCAGGGCGGTTGCGCTTTGCACCATGTCGCGGGTCCAGACCAGGTGGTATCCGCCTAAATCGTCATCGCCCTTGTACTGCCCCCACGGAATGGAGGCAGAGGCGATGAAGGCTCCGGAATAGTACTTGTCCTCATGGGACAGGATTATGTTTTGACTTATTTGAAGCAGGCGGCCGGCATCCAGTGCGGCGCCCCTTAATGCTTCCGGGGTAGCGGCTCGATGCCATTGATCGTTAAAGCGCTTCAGATTTTGGTGGAAAGGGGTGGTGACGGCGCCCAAAGCGGCAGTCAAGGCAGAATGGTGGCCCTCCCCGAGAGCGATGGCCACGACAAATTCGCGATGCCGGCTAATGTCGATCTCGCCGGTGAGGGCGATGTTCCCATCAGGCGCGGAACCGTACTGCCAATCCATACGAAGGTTGTCCATCAGGTCTTGCCAGCCGTCGCTTCTGCCCACGTAGCCGCAACTGGCGCGAGCAAATCCGCAGCTCGCCGTCATGACCAGCGAGATACCGTTCTTGGTCGCCAACAGCGCCTGTTTACCTGACAGGTCGACAACGAAACCGGAGTTGCCTGCTCCGCCGACATCCAAATGAGGCGCCAGCAGCGCATAAGCTTTCATGCGCGAAAGCAGGGCCTCGTCTCCTTCCAACCGCACCCGCATCAGGACCACGGGGTGGTGGGGATCGGCAATGATCTCCTTGATGATCTTGTAGCGGCCCTGGGGATCGAAGTTGGTGAGCCGCACGGCGGATGAATAGCCGTCTACATATTCAAAGATACGCTCCAGATCGCGCTTCTCTTCATGGATGAACGTTTCGCCGTCCGTCAGCAGGAACTCCATGTCCCTGGTCTGCGGACGGTCGATGGTGGGATAGTAAATTTCATTCAGGGTGCCGTGAGAGACCGTGTACCAGATGCGGCTGGAGGCGGAATATGCCATGCCCACCGCATCTTTTTTACTGGAGGTCCAACGTGCTTCCACTCCGGGCCATCCGAAGGCGACGCCCTGCCCCTCTATCCAGCGGAAGCTGGAGGCCTGATCCGTCATCTAATTCTTTTCCTCGCGACCATAAAAGAAAATCGGGATTGCAAATTACCTGACGGATTGATGCGGTCGAAGTTACAAAGGACTTGAAAATTAGCGGGCCGGGAGGATTTTCATCGACTTGGCTAGACGAAAGTAGGAGAAGAAATTGCGGATCTAAAGAACCTGGGTGTTCGCATCGGGGTCGGGATGGAAGGCAACTTCACGCATGGCATGGGCAATTTCTCGATTCTTCATGAAGCAGTCCCACACAAAACCGCTACGCAGATTCTC
The DNA here is from genome assembly GCA_963711525.1 of uncultured Acidobacteriaceae bacterium. Taxonomy (GTDB): domain Bacteria; phylum Acidobacteriota; class Terriglobia; order Terriglobales; family Acidobacteriaceae; genus PALSA-350. The sequence goes on from CAVQEO010000018.1 coordinate 688,461, forward strand.
TGCCATCAGCATGCCGATACCCACATCGATGCCAATCACATCGTCGCCGTACCACCCGGCTTTAGGCTGGAAGGCGTCGGCAAATCCGTATCGCCCGTAAAGCTTATCGCCATATCTCTCCCGCATGGTTAATAACACGTGAGAACATTCGGCGGGCAGAAACACGAGGGAGCCGGCGGCAGCGCACGGCACCAGCGTTCCGTCGAGGGGCCCGATCGAAGGCGGCCCTCCCCAGACACGATATCCCTGGCGGGAATCGGAGGCGGAGATGCCCCACATGTCCTGATCGATCCAGGGATATTTTTGCCCTTGGACGAGGCACCAGAGTTGATGGGCCCGGGTTGCGGCAATGGAGTTGGTGAAGTAGTTGGCATGTCGGTCGCGCAGGTTGCGGTAGTCACACCAGGCCTGCGGGTACTGGTGGATGAAAAGCGGCGCATTGCCACTGATGTAGTCGATTCCGCCGTAGGAGACAACCGGGCGCTGCACTGCGTCCCACGCTTCGGGGGGAGCGGGATGCGTGGGCGAGCCGATGGCCAGCAGGTACATGGTGGTGAGCTCGGAGTAGGTATCCCATCTGTACTTGAGGAAGCCCTGGTCGGGCAGCCAGCCCATGGAAAGCGTGGTGCCGCCGTTCATCATCCACTGCCAGTCGATGCGGCGGTAAAACGTGGTGGCGAGGGCCTCAATACGAGTGTTGCCGGTAAAAAATTGACGGCAGTGCAGCACTCCGCAAAGCAACAGCGCCGTATCGATCGACGACAATTCGCTGCCAAACAGCCGCTGTCCGCTATCGATGTCGATGAAGTGGTAGAGGAAACCATGCTCGTGGGGACATTCTTCGAGCAGAAAGGCGAGGGTTTTCTCTACCCTTTGCTCGCAATCGAGGGGGCGGAGGTAATTGTATTTAGCCGCAATGCACAAAGCGCTCAAGCCAAAGCCGGTCGCGGCAATGCTCGCCACCCGGCTGAGGGAGCGACCGATAACCGGCGCCCGATCACGCACCAGGCCGCTCCTGGGGCTGGCCTCGTTGAAGAAAAAATCAGAGTTTCTGCCTGCCATGTCATCCAGAAGGGCTTCCGCCATTCTGGAGACCTGGGTGAGCGGGCGATTGATGAAGACACCCGGCGGATGGGCGTATTTTTCCGCCGCCTGGCTCTCGGTCTTGGGGGTGGTTGCGGGGGCGGATGGCTGGTTTTGTGCTTCTTCAGCGATTGCCAAACCCGGCAAACCAAAGGCGAGCGCTCCGCTGGCGCCCGCCTGGCGCAACATCTGCCTGCGGGTTATTCGTGTCCGGGTCAATGCAAATTTGTTCTCAAAATCCAAAATCTGAGCAGATGCGGCAGCGCAGCAACACTACTCTGAGTGTAAACTCGCGGTCCCCTATCGATATCCCCATAAGGAGTGAGGGGAACCGCCCGGGTACTGGCGTATCCTTCTGCCCACATTCCGGAACCCGGCCAACCCAAGTTGCATCCCATAGCTGGGAGACGCAATATTGGTATGGGCAATCGAGCGCAGATGTTGCGCCCGGTATCTTTTGCCCATGATTTCCCGACAGCATTTTCACTTCTGGTAAACGCAGGGAACGAACGGGGCGCGGATTTTCGTTTCGAAAAGACGCACTTCGCTAGACTTGCCTGCGCAGGGTGAAAATGCTTTAACCCGCACCACGCCCTGATCCGGGCGAGCTGGTTCCCAGACTCATCCCAAGTGGATGAGGGATCAATTCAGGAGGATACTTTGGCTTACGAACTGCCACCACTTCCCTACGACTACGCCGCGCTTGAACCGCACATCGACAGTGAGACGATGAAGCTTCATCACGACAAGCATCACGCTAGCTACGTCAACAACCTCAATGGCGCCATCGAGAAGCATCCCGAACTGGCGAAACACTCGCCCGAGGACCTGCTGCGCAACCTGGGCACAATTCCAGAGGACGTCCGCAGTGTCGTGCGTAACAACGGCGGCGGCCACGTGAACCACAGCATGTTCTGGACGATTATGAAGCCCGGCGGGGGCGGTGAGCCCACGGGCAAGATCGCCGAACAGATCAAGAAGGACTTCGGCAGCTTCGCGGATTTCAAGAAGCTGTTCAATGAGACCACCGCGAAGCAGTTTGGCTCTGGCTGGGGATGGCTGGTTTTTGAAGGTGGAAAGCTAAAAGTCGTGACCTCGCCAAACCAGGACAATCCGATTTCCCAGGGCCTCTATCCTATTCTCGGCAACGATGTCTGGGAGCACGCCTACTACCTCAAGTACCAGAACAAGCGGCCGGACTACCTTGCCGCCTGGTGGGGGACGGTGAACTGGGACGAGATCAACAAGCGCTTCGAACACGCACAGAAGTAGACTGCTTGCGGCTGCGCCTATCTCCCAACGGGGACGGTTGGGAGATAGGTAAAACCGCAGGTCCCTACTTAGCTCTCCCGGCAGGTAAATAGGTTCGACACCCTAGATTTTATGACCGACACGGACGGCGAAAACGACCGGCAGAAGAGTCAGCGTGAGAACGCGGAAATGAAAGCCAAACCAGACCAGGCCCGTAGGGCCGGAAGCCAAACGTCAGCCCAGCCCGGAAGGGCTGGGAGGTAGATCCAAGGCTGCTGAGCGCCGGAGGTGCGGCACTACCTTCATCCGCAGGTGCCGCGCCTCTGGCGCTCAAACGATATTGGATCGATGTCCCAGCCCTTCTCCGGATTTCCTGCACGGGGCGCCCCCAAAATCCGCGTGTGCGGCTTTCGTTAAGGAAAGCCGCATGAAGTCCGCCAACGCCAACAAGGTCCACAGGAAATCCGGATCCGGGCTGGGCTGACGTTTGGCTTCCGGCCCTACGGGCCTGGTTCGGATTTGCGTTTACCTCGCCTTCTCACGCAGACTCTGAAGGCCGTCGAACGTTTACCGCCGACGCTGGAGCTGCTCAGCGCAAGGGCCAGCGTTGCTGGATGAGCGCCAAGGCCTGTTCACGGGTGTGTACAGCCCCTTCCAGTTGGGCATCCTCGGCCATGGCCAGCATCTGGGTGAACTGTGGCCCGGGCTGATATCCAGCTTCGATCAAGTCTTTACCGTTCAGCAATAGTTGTGGCCGAACCTGCTCTTGCGGCAGGGTCTCAAAACGCTGCCGGACAAAGTCGTACAACTCCAGAGATCCGTGGCTGGCAAGGCAATCGAGCCGATGCAGCGTCAGGTGCTGGTCAAATTGCGCCAGGCGGAAGAACCGCTTGAGGGTCGACTCCTTCATCCTGGGGGCATCGGCAAAACGCATGTGGTTGGCGATAAGCGACAGGATCTGCTCCGTCTCGTGATTGGCAAATCGGAGACGGCGACAAATCTCTTCGGCAATCCGCACCCCCACCTCCACATGCCCGTCGAAGCGTATGCGGTCCGGCGCAATACGAAATGTGGCCGGTTTGCCCACATCGTGCAGCAAGGCAGCCCAAGCCAGGGTCACCGGGCAGCCGGCGGGCAGGCCCTGGAGCAACAACAGCGTGTGCACCCACACGTCACCTTCAGGGTGGTATTGCGGAGGCTGTGCCACGCCCTTCATCTTGACCACTTCAGGCAGCACCTGACCCAATAACCCGGTCGCATCCAGCAACTCGAAGGCGCGCCTTGCGTGGCCTTCGGTGAGCATCCGGGTCAGCTCATCGCGCATCCGTTCGTGGCTGACCTGGGTTACCGTAGGCGCTAGTCGCAGGATTGCCTTGGCTGTAGCGGGCTGGAGTTCAAAGGCGAAGCGGGCAGCAAAGCGCACCCCGCGCAACATGCGCAATTTGTCTTCGGAGAAGCGGTCGCCAGGATCTCCAATTGCGCGTATCAGGCCGGCGCTAAGGTCCTGCATGCCGCCCACCAAGTCAAGCACCGCGTCGTCCACCCGGTGCGTCCAGGCGAGGACTTCGGGGTCCAACATCATGCCGTTGATGGTGAAGTCACGGCGCTTTACATCCTCGTCCGGGCTGGTGGAGAAGCGTACCGCATCCGGGTGTCGGCCGTCGGTGTAGGCGCCGTCACTGCGAAAGGTAGCAACTTCGGTCACCACTTCCTCGCCGGAAAGCCCTTGACTGCTCACCAGGACGACGCCGAAAGTGTGCGCCTACGGCAAATGTTTTCTCGAACATAGCAAGCACCTGATCCGGCGTCGCGCTGGTGGCGACGTCGAAATCCTCAGGTTCGCGGCCCAGCAGCAAGTCGCGCACGCAACCGCCGACGAAGTAGGCCTGGTGGCCGGCGGCGCGGAGCTGGGCAACGATCTCCGCTGCCGCATGCTGTGCTCCGCTGAGTGCCGATACGGCCATATCTACTACTATAGAAAGGTGAGTCAACCCAGCCAGCTGCTCTCTGGCGCTGAAGGCGAGTACGCCCCGGCCCGCGGGCTGATTCTTGCCATCGAAAGCTCCTGTGATGAGACAGCGGCAGCGGTGGTGGAACGCGGGCGCCGAATATTGTCGAGCATTGTTGCCTCGCAAATCGCCATCCATGCGCCCTATGGCGGTGTAGTTCCGGAACTCGCCTCGCGAGAACATCTGCGCAACATCGTTCCCGTGGTCCGCGCCGCACTGGACAAGGCCGGGGTCCGCTTCGGCGACCTTGAGGGTATTGCGGTGACCGAGGGCCCAGGCCTCGCGGGCGCGCTCCTGGTAGGCGTGGCATACGCCAAGTCGCTGGCTTTCGCGCTGGGCAAGCCACTCATCGCCATCAACCATCTCGAGGGTCACATTCACGCCGTTCTATTGGCACAACGGGAATTGCTCGATGATGGTTATGCCCGATCGCTGGCACTGGTAGTTTCGGGCGGTCACACCCATCTTTATTTGACCCAACGCGAGGGAGAGAGCTTTACTTACCGGAACGTGGGCGCCACGCTCGACGATGCAGCCGGTGAGGCTTTCGACAAGGTCGCCAAGCTGCTAGGACTGGGCTACCCCGGCGGGCCGTGGATTGATATGCTCGCGGCGCACGGCGATCCCACATCTGTAGCCTTTACCCTCACCCAGGTGAAGCAAAAGGCGCATCGCCCTGATTCACCCAAAAACGCACTTCGATTCCCTTTCTCCTTCAGCGGCATTAAGACTGCAGTGCTTCGCTACGTCCAGATTCATGAGCTCTACCCTTCAATCGAGCGGCGACGTGAAGCCCTGGCGAACCTCCCCCTGGTCGGACCAGCGACAGCACTGCCTTTCTGCGATGCGCAAACGCTGGGTCTGATCGCGTCGTTCCAGCGGGCCGTGGTCGACGACCTGAAGCGAAAGACCTTCCAGGCTGCTGAGGCGTTGGGGGCGGAATGCATCCTGGTTTCGGGCGGCGTTGCCGCCAACCGCGAACTGCGGGAGCGGTTCACTGCGGAGGCCGCTAAGCGCGGGCTGCCCATTGCTTTCCCTTCGGTAGCTCTCTCCACCGACAATGCGGCCATGATCGCTGCCGCCGCCTGGCCCAAGTTCCTGGCCGGCGGCTTCGCCCCCCTGGATCTGACCGCGCATGCCTCGCTGGCACTGGGATACCCATGATCCTGAAGATCAGGTCGGTGGGAGAGCCCGTTCTACGTTCCCGCGCCAAGCCTCTTCGGCCAGCGGAGATCCAGCTACCCAGCACTCGGGATCTCATCGCCTCCATGCGCGAGACGATGCAGGAGGCCCCGGGAGTCGGCTTGGCTGCCCCGCAGGTGGGGGTGCCATTGCAGCTCGCGGTTATCGAGGATCGCGAAGAAAATATGAAAGACCTCACCCGGGAAGTGCTGGCCGAGCGGGAGCGCAAGCCGGTGCCGTTCCACGTGATCATCAACCCGGTGCTGACTCTTGAATCGCCGGTGGAGATCGAGTTTTTCGAAGGGTGCCTTAGCCTACCCGGCTTCGTTGCCTTGGTTCCCCGGGCGCGCAAGGTGAAGGTCGAATGCCTGGACGAGCGTGGCCAACCGAAGGTGATTCGGGCCTCCGGCTGGTATGCGCGCATCCTGCAGCACGAGATCGATCATCTGTCCGGGGCGCTCTATGTGGATCGCATGCGCAGCGTAAGTCTATGTACGCTCGACAACTTCGGCCGCCACTGGAAGGGGAAGACGATTGCCGAGGTCAAGAAGCTGCTGCAGTAAGAGCCAGGTGAGCTCGGTCAGTGAAGTGGGGCTTTTTTTGGGGGAATATCCTACGCCGGGTGCCTGCTAATCTGGGTACCATTAGGGCCACGCCGGTGGACGTTCAATCGTTGAAGACGTTAGGATGAGGATCATGCCAGCAACAATGGGGTCAGTTGGCGATAAAATTGCATCGCACAAGGCTCCGGCCCGGATGCCCATCCGACTCTTTAACACCCTCTCCAACACTGTCGAAGTTCTCGAACCGATGGATGGCGAGAGGCTGCGCATCTACGTCTGCGGACCTACAGTTTACGACTACGGGCACATCGGCAACTTTCGCACTTTTCTGCAACTGGATGTTTTGCGCCGCTTCCTCAGGCAACAGGGGCGCAAGTTATACCAGGTCATGAACATCACGGATGTGGACGACAAGATTATCCGCAATGCCGCAGCCGCGAAATTGCCCATCGAAACATACACCGAGAAATATGAGCGAGCATTTTTCCAGGATCTGGACGCCCTCGGCTGCGAACGGCCGGAGATGATCGCCCGGGCCACGGAGAACATCGAGCAGATGGTTACTCTGATTGAGCGGCTGGCAGCTAAGGACCTTGCTTACCAGGCTCCGGATGGCTCGTGGTATTTCCGAATAGCCGGGTTTCCGGAGTACGGCAAGCTGTCGAAAAAGGATTTCTCCGCCATCAGCGACGGCGCGCGGGTGGATCTGGACGAGTACGACAAGGATTCGGCCCGCGACTTCGCTTTGTGGAAGGCTGCCAAACCCGGGGAAAAACGTTGGGACACACGGCTCGGCGCCGGCCGGCCAGGGTGGCACATTGAGTGTTCCGCCATGGCGCTGAGATACCTGGGCGAGAGCTTCGACCTGCACGCCGGCGGGGAGGACCTGATGTTCCCCCACCATGAAAACGAAATCGCCCAGTCCGAGTCGGCCACGGGCAAGACGCTGGCCTCCCACTGGATGCATGTGCGTTTCCTGCTGGTGGATGGACGCAAGATGTCGAAGTCGGAGGGCAACTTCTTCACTTTGCGTGACTTGTTACTGAAGGGCTTCAGGGCATCGGCGATTCGATTTCTGCTTATCTCGGTTCCCTACCGGACTCCCTTGAACTTCACTATTGAGGGGTTGAAGGATTCAGCCAGCGCGGTCGAGCGGGTGCGGACCTTTTACCAGCGGATCCGTGGCGGGGGCTGGCCCACGGGGCAAAATGTGGAGCTGGAGGACCTGGCAGCGAAGACGCAGCTGAACTTTTTCGAGGCATTAGCAGACAATCTGAATACCTCGGAAGCCAAGGCGGCCATCTTTGACTTAGTGCGGGCCGGGAATGTCGCTGCCGACGCCGGCAAGCTCTATTCCGGCAATGTCGCGGCAATCCTGGAGGCCCTGCAACGCTTTGACGAGGTCTTTGCCATTCTCGAAGATCGGGATGCGGAGATTGCCCGTGGCGCGCTGCAATGGGCAGAAGAGGAAGGACGAGGCGGGGAGGCGGCGCCCGAACTTTTGGCCGCGTATTCGCTTAGCGACCAACAAATCGACGCCCTGCTGGCGGAGCGGGAGCAGGCTCGCCGGGCGCGGAATTTCGCCCGCAGCGACAGCATCCGCAAAGAACTGGCCGCGCTGGGAATCCTGATCGAGGATTCCAAAGACGGCGCCCGCTGGAAGAGAAAATAGTCCGGGTAGAACGGCCGTGCTAACCTTAAGATGCAAGAGGATGCATAAGGTGAGCGTGAGAAGCCAAAAACGGTGCAGTACGAATACCGCTGCTTCGCCCATGCCCGTTTCTTGCTTCCGCTGGTCAGCGCGTCCCATCGCGCCACGCAAGCACCTGAGCGTCCCACCCGCCTGCACACGACCTAGTCTCTTCGGCGGCGACTAGCTTTCCTCCGCCGAAGCTCTGCCCTGCCTTTCGTCCGCCCTGTATTCCATAGGCGGCGGTTCCTTGTTTGCCTTTAGGCCACGCGTCCATGAAGACGCCGAGAAAGCAGAGAAGCATATGCAGAATAATGGTCAGATGAACAGCACGATTCTTGCCCAGTACGGCCCACGACTCCTCGGCCCGGTGCCGGGGCCGAAGGCGCGCGCGATCGTCGCCAGCGACGAGCGCTACGTCTCCCCCAGCTACACTCGCTCCTATCCCATGGTGGCCAAGCGCGGCCGAGGGCTGCGCGTAGAAGATGTAGACGGAAACGAGTTTCTGGACTTTGCTGCCGGCATCGCCGTGGTTTCGACCGGGCATTGCCATCCGGAGGTAGTCGCCGCCATTCAGCAACAGGCAGCTGAGCTGATCCACATCTCGGGCACCGATTTTTATTACGAACAGATGGTGACGCTGGCTGAACGCCTCTCGGCTATTGCGCCGATGCCCGGACCGCATCGCTTCTACTACGGGAATTCCGGGGCTGAGGCTATTGAGTGCGCGCTGAAGCTGGCCCGTTATCACACCGGACGGCAGAACGTCATCTCCTTCTTTGGAGCATTCCACGGCCGCACCATGGGTGCTCTTTCGCTCACGGCTTCCAAGCCGCAGCAGCGCCGCCGTTTTGCTCCCCTGGTTCCCGGAGTCACGCACGTGCGTTATCCCTACGCCTATCGCGGCTGTAGCGGAGGCCCGCAGGAGGAGGAGAGCTTTGCGCTCGGCTGCGCCCGTTACATCGAAGAGAAGCTGTTCAAAACCACACTGCCTGCCGAAGAGGTGGCGGCCATTTTCGTCGAGCCTATCCAGGGGGAAGGTGGCTACGTAGTAGCGCCGGATATCTTCATGCAAGAGCTGCGGCGCATCTGCGACCGGCACGGCATTCTGCTGGTAGTCGACGAGGTGCAATCGGGAGCGGGCCGGACCGGCAAATGGTGGGCGGTGGAGCACACCGGGGTGCAGCCGGATATGGTTTGTATCGCCAAAGGCATTGCCTCGGGGATGCCGCTGGGTATCTGCATGACGCGGGCGGAGCTCATGAATTGGGTACCGGGCTCCCACGCCTCGACCTTCGGCGGCAACCCGGTGGCGATCGCCGCGGCCCTGGCCACCATGGATGTGCTGGAGCGCGAGGGCATCGCCAATGCGGCCACCATGGGAGAAGCTTTCTTTTCCCGCTTGCGTGACTGGCCGTCGAAGCATTCGATTGTGGGCGAAGTGCGGGGCAGAGGACTGATGATCGGCGTTGAGATCGTCAAGAGCCAGCAGACTCGCGAGCCCGCCCCCGGACTGCGCGACCGGATCGTCTCCTTGGCCTTTGAACAGGGCCTTCTGCTGCTGGGGTGCGGAGAAACCTCCATCCGCCTGGCGCCCCCGCTGATCGTGAACCAGCACGAAGCCACCATTGGACTCGATATCTTCGAAAAATGCGTGGCACAAGCTGAGCAGGAGCATGCACAAGCCGTTAGCTTCGCCTCAGCAACGGTGTAACCCTCGTTCCCTAACCAAGGACGTGCCCACACCCGTCCTTGGTTAGCGGGCTCTGGGTGGGGTATCCGTTATTCTCTGGGTTAATCTGGATTCTCTGGAGACCGCCCCGTGCAAGCCGCAGGCATTCACCACCTCGAGCTCACACTTCTCTTTCTAGTGCTCGTGGTCGCGGGGCTGACCACGCTCGCGCAACGTTTCAAAATTCCTTATCCCATCGTGCTCTTCATGGGCGGTGTGGTTCTCTCTCTTCTGCCGCATCTACCCCAGATTGCGCTGAATCCCGATGTTGTCTTTCTGGTTGTTTTACCCCCATTGCTCTACATCGGCGGATTCAACACTTCATGGCGCGACTTTCAACACAACATTGTCAGTATTCTTATGCTGGCTTTTGGGCTGGTGGGATTTACGGTTGTCGGGGTAGGGCTGGGCGCGTCGTGGTTGATTCCTGGATTCGACTATCGGCTGGGCGCGGTTCTGGGCGCAGTGGTCTCAACCACCGATGTGATCGCCACCACCGCGATTGCCAAGCGCCTGGGCCTCCCCCGCCGGATCGTCGACATCCTGGAGGGCGAAAGCCTGGTCAACGACGCCAGCGGGCTGCTCGCCCTGCAATTTGCCGTTACCCTGGTCGTCGCCGGACGCCGGCCCGGCCCAGGTCTGGCGATGCTGGAACTTTTATGGTTGATAGCCGGAGGGATATCGGTTGGGCTGGTTGCCGCCTTCGCCATCCACAGAGTCTCGCTCGAGATCACCGACTCTCCGGTTGAGATAACCCTCTCCCTCGCCACCCCTTACATGGCCTACCTCGCGGCCGAGGGGATTCACGCATCGGGCGTGCTCTCGGTCGTGGTCTGCGGTCTATATCTTGGGCGCAAAAACTCCGAGGTTTTGTCGATCGATGCTCGTATCGAGAGCACAGCGGTGTGGAAGACACTGGAATTTGGTCTCAACGGGTTCGTTTTTATCCTGATGGGCCTGCAGCTCCGACTGATTCTGAGCGGTATCCGCAACCTTTCCATGGGCCAACTGGCGCGCTATGGGGCTACGTTCGCGATCCTGGTGGTAGCGCTAAGAATTATCTGGGTATATCCCGGAGCCGCGATTGCCTATTGGATCCGGCAGAAACTGCAGCATCAGGCGGAGCGATATCCAAGCAACAAACAGATCTTTATCGTGGCCTGGACAGGAATGCGCGGAGTGCTGGCCCTGGCCGCCGCCATCTCGCTGCCTACGGTACTGCAGAATGGCGCGCCATTCCCGCAGCGGAACCTCATTATTTTTCTTACATTTTGCGTGATCTTCGTCACCCTGGTCCTGCAGGGGCTCACGCTGCCGGCGGTGATCAGAAAGCTGGGACTCTCAGCCGGCAGCGAGCGCAACCTGGAAGAACAACAGGCCCGGCTGCTCATACTGAACGCCGTGCTCGACTACCTCAAGGATCTGTCACGACAAGCCAAGTCTGAGCATGCGACGATTTACGAAGACTTGATCCGCCACTACCGCGCCCGCGTCACCCTGATCGAAGGCGGAGGCGAAGAGCGAAGGCCGGAACAAGAAATTGTCCTGGCCCGCTATGAACGCAATCTTACCCAGGAACTCTGGGCACTTGAACGTGCTACCGCTGTCGGCTTGCGCAATGAGGACAAGATTAACGACGAGCTGCTGAGAACCATCGAGCGAGAATTGGACCTGAGCGAGGCGCGCCTACAGAACCATTAAGGCAGTTTCGCAATTACCGTGGCCTGATAAAGATCGCGAGGTGTGGTTTTCCTTGCCAGAAAACCACGAAAAGGCCTGTGGCTTCGGTCTACACCAATTGCGAAACTGCTCTAGCGCTTTTCGGTGCTCTTGACCCACATGACGCCTGCGGCGAAGAAGACGCAGGCGACGGCGAGCGCCAGAATAGCGTGCGGCTTGTTGCGATAGTGGACGGCGACAGCGGCATCAATCCACCAGACCACCGCACCCACGAACCAGATAAAGGAAAGATTCCTCATTCGCATCGAGGCTACCTCAACGACACCAGTTCACAATGCGACAACTCTGCGATAATCCATTACTTTGGGAATCGCGCCTGAAACCTACGTTCTAACCTCTGTAATAATTCTAAAACCAATTTGTACTTATGCTTTGGCCGAGTTTCGCCGTTTTACCCAGACCTTCTCCGCCGCGGGGTGTCCCAGGGTGGAGCGACCGGCGGGGGTCTCGATCGAGATGGTCCGGTCGTAGTTCTTGGCCAGGACGCTCACGCGGCCCCCGGGGGCGATACCCGCCTGATGTAGGAAAAGCAATAACTTGGGATCGCGCTCATATAGGCTTACCACCGTATACCCGGTATCCTCCCTGGCTTCAGAAAGCAGGACCATCCCGCGCTTGCCGCGCTGCTCCGGGGTTTCCGGCAAGACCCAATTGCCATGCGGGCAGGTTCCCCTGGAGCCCAGCCTTTCCAGCAGTTTGGCTTCAAAAGCGGGGGACACGGCGTGCTCCAGGCGTTCCGCTTCATCGTGGACTTCATACCACTCCATGCCGAACATCTCGGCCAGCATGCGTTCGATCAGATGGTGACGCAGTGCGGTCCGGTAGGCTGTCTCCTTGCCTTTGGGGGTGAGGCGCACAATTCCGTCCGGCTTGACCTCAAGATAGCCATCGCGCCGCAAGCGTTTGAGCGCCATGGTTACCGCGGGCGGCGACACGGAAAGCCAATGGGCCAGGGTTGCGGGAATGACTGCCTGCCCCTCGCTCTCCGCTTCGAGAACGGCCTTCAGATAATCTTCCTTCGAAATGGTGATCGGAGTCTTCACGTCGCACGCTGTCAGTAGTGTAGCCCGTCCGCCGGAGCAGATAGCTGGTGTCGTAATCTGCACAATGCTCGAGAATCATGACTCAAATTGCAACGGCCTGACAAAGTGAAGCGGGCGCCTCAGCTTCCTGGGCACGCGTCCGATAGGACTAAAAGACGTCCTGGAGATTAAACCTTGCCGGTGGGATATGTGGATGACACAGAGGATGCTCTTGCTACCACCGGCCTCTCCGCTTCAAGAGCGCGCGATCCTTTAGTATCCGTCATTGTTCCGTGTTACAACGGAGCAGCCTTCCTCGAAGAAGCGCTGCGAAGCGCCCTGGCACAGAGCTATCCCAAGGTGGAGGTTGTGGTAGTGGATGACGGTTCGACAGACAGCAGCGCTGAAATCGCACGGCGGTTTCCTGTGCGATACATTCGCCAGGAGAATCGCGGCCTGTGCGAGGCGAGAAATAGGGGCATTCGAGAAAGTAAAGGTAGTTACCTTGTCTTTCTGGACGCGGATGACCGTCTGAAGCCTCAGGCAATCGCGACCGGACTTGGCGCGCTTGCGCTGCGCCCGGATTGCGCCATGACGGTAGGGGATCACGTGTTCATCGCGGCCAATGGCTCCTATTTAGCTAACTCCACTAAGGAGGACCCGCTCGACTCCCACTATGAGGCGCTGTTGAAGAGCAACTTCATTGAAATGATCTCCTCGGTACTGTTCCGCCGAAGCATTTTCGATGAGGTAGGGGGATTTGATGCCACGCTTCGGGTGGCCGAGGATTACGAGCTTTACCTGCGCATCGCCAGGACGTGGCCGATTTTCTGCCACCCCGCAGTTATCGCTGAATACCGGATGCACGGAGCGAATACATCGCGCGACTCGGAGTTAATGTTGACCACGACCCTGCAGGTGCTGAAAAGCCAGGCGAGATACCTGGACAATGACTCCGGCCGCTTAATCGCGTTTCGTGAGGGCGTTCGATCCTGGCGAAAGCAGTACGGGCGCCAGCTTGCGGCGGAACTGGGACGTTCCTATTCCACTTTGCGCATGGATCATCTCCTACGCAAGCTACTGCGGCTGGGCAGTTATTATCCGCAAGGATTATTCATGCTCATGCTGTTCCGTATTCATCCCGCATTTAGCCAGCGCAAATTTATGGCTTACTTCCGCCAGCCGGTGCAGGTTACGGGGCCAAATCGCGTCGAAGATGCACTGTAAGGCACTTCCTTGAGCCATCGGAGACGATGCACCCCACGAGGAAAACAAATCAACGTTCCGCAGAATATCCCGTTCAGAAGCACGCTTAAGGAGGCTGCACGGCGCTTCCATCGTTTGCGCACGGTCTTCCACAAGAAGGCGATGATCCTGGTCTACCATCGGGTGGCCGAGGCCAACGTGGACCCGTGGGCCCTCGGCGTCAGTCCTGTTCATTTCGCCCAGCATCTGCAGGTTCTCAAAACGATCGCCAACCCTGTTTCGCTTCAGAACCTGATAAAGGCGAAATCGGACTGCGAGCTTCCACCAAGGCCAGTCTGTATCACCTTTGACGATGGGTATGCAGACAACTTATATGCCGCCAAGCCTGCGCTCGAGTCTTATCGTGTGCCGGGCACGGTTTTTATTACGCCGGGATATATCGGTGTGCCGGACAACCTGTGGTGGGATGAGCTGGCGAAGCTCATCCTCGACCCGACGTCGAGGCAAGAGGAGTTAAGCCTGAGTTTGAACGGATACCATTACGCCTATGCCTTTCCGCGGGCAGACGGGGAGCCGGGCGGCCCAGATCCGCACAGCAAGTGGAGAGCCTGGGAAAACGCGCCGGGACCCCGCCAGACTGCATACCTGGCGATCTATGGCATGCTCGTCAAACTTTCGGACAGTGAACGCGAAAGGGCGCTCGAACAACTCCGCCGTGGGGCAACTCTAAATGCCGGCCGGCGGCAACATCGCTGCCTGACTGAGGATGAGCTACGCGAACTGGCTGGGGGAGAGTTAGTGGAGATCGGTGCGCATACCCTGACCCATCCTGTGCTTGCGGACCTCGCGCCCGACCAGCAACAGCACGAGATCGGCGGCAGCAAACGACGGCTGGAAGCAATGACGGGCAAGAAGATCAGCAGCTTCGCTTATCCTTATGGCAAGAAAAGCCATTACACCCGGCACACGGTCACGACCGTACAGGCCAATGGATTTGTGTGTGCCTGCTCCAACTTCGGCGGACTTGTGACCCGGTCTTCCAATCGCTTCACGTTGCCTCGCTTCCAGCCTATGGACTGGGATGGGGATCAATTCGCCGACGTGGTGGAGGGGTGGTACCTGCAATAATTTTCAGCCGTCTTGGCAAAGAGGCGCGCTCCGGCGACAATGGAGCCCATGTTAGCGTTAAGGCTGCTGGAGGAATTTGTTCATGCCAGCGACTATCTCGCCGTCCGTTTAAGAAGAGGCTCGACGCGCCCGGCACATCTGGAGGTGGGGCGCCGTGGAGAAGAAGCAGCCTTTTTCTACCTGCGCCGCCGCGGTTATATCGTTGTAGCGCGCGGCTGGCGTAGCGGGAAGGTTCGTGGCGATCTTGACCTGGTGGCCTGGGACGACAGCACTCTGTGCTTCATCGAAGTGAAAACACGCAGCAGCCGGAGCTTTGCCACCGCTGAGGCGGCGGTCGACGAGGAGAAGGTGCGGGTGCTCCGCCGGATGGCGCGGCAATACCTTCAGGCGCTGCCCATTGTTCCGGATCAGATTCGGTTCGATGTGTTGTCAATCTATTACGAAGGACAAGAGTCTTTTGAACTCATCCGCGGCGCGTTCGATTGGCGTTGAGGACCGACTGGCATCCGGGTCTGCTCTCAGTCAGAGGGTCCAACGTAGGTTTCTTGTTCAATCTGTTCTGGACGCTCGGCATATCGAATGGGACGGGCTGAAGAGTCTGCTAATTGTTACTTGGCCCGAACAAGCACAAGGGGCTAATTGCTCGCTGCGGCGAGGTAGCCCGAGGTTTTTTAGGCCTTTTCCTATTAGGCTCCGCTAAGACACAGGTTCCGCCGGGGATCAATTCTTTAGCCGCAGGTTCTCACAGACTCGCTTAAAGCCCTCAAAGATCCGTACGGGCTACAGAGTCACGGCAGCGATCTGATTTATTGGGCGTCTTTGTATTCTTCGTGCCAGGCCATCTGAATGGCTTCGAGCTTGGGCTCGTTTGACTTTGCAGGGTCGTCCGCAAAGCCCTCCAGCTCGGTTACATATTTGTGCAGATCGGTGAAACGCACAGTGAAGGGATCCACTTCGGGGAATTTTTCCTGCAACTGGATGCCTATCTCTTCCGCGTCATTCCAGGTAATCTCACGCGCCATCGTTAACCCCTCACTTCTCTTCCGCGAGACTCAGCGGCTTGCCCTCGGAAACATAGTTGCGATTCCACTTGGGAATCTCAACCACGTAGTTTCCCGGGCCGGTGATTACGGCCTGGCAGCCCAGACGCGAATTCAGCTGCAAATCGGCCGCCATGTCCAGCCGGTCCAGCTCATCGTCATCAGCCGGTGAAAGCCCGTCGCTGCCATCTTTTGTCCAAAGGTGACAGGTGGTGCAGGCACAGGAACCGCCACAGGCGTGATCGAGAAAAATGTCGAAGTGCTCAGCCACGTCGAGGAACGACATGGGCTTTCCATGATGCCCGTAAGGCAACGTGCCGTATTCAAACTCCACGGTACGACCTTCGGGCAGAAATGTGACGCGGACCATATTGTCAGTCATCGGTTTACTTTCTTTCCATGAACTCGGCCTGTGCGATGGGATGCGGTGCTGTCGGGCCCTGGCCCAACTTGTCATCCGCCGACTGCATCGTCTGGCCCTTGATTGCGCTCGATACCGCCGCATCCATCATGAGCTCGGCAAAGCGGTGCGTGGCCTTGTCCAAGGCTTCGGTCCCGGCGCGCAGCGCTTGCAGATTATCACCCTGCTTCAGAACGCTTAACTTTGCACTGAGCGCACCAATCTGTTCCCGCTCATCCAGGTCAAGCAGCTGCCAGGCAGGGTGGGAAGGAGCCTTTTCGACGGCGCTGAGGATCGTGTCCGCTTCGTTCCTGGCTTCGACTAATTGACGGAGATGAATATCCTCTTCGGCGTGATCGAACGATTCCAGAATCATCGACTCGACCTGCTCATCAGTCAGGCCATAGGCCGGCTTCACCGAAACCTCCGCCTGCTTGCCACTGCGCTGCTCGAGAGCGGAAACGTTCAGGATGCCGTTGGCGTCGATGAGGAATTTGACCTCGATGCGCGGCATTCCAGCGCTCATGGGCGGAATGCCCTTGAGATCGAAGCGCGCCAGTGAGCGGCAATCCTTGGCCATTTCACGCTCACCCTGCAGCACGTGGATGGCGACATTCGCCTGCCCATCAACGCCGGTCGTAAATGATTCGGAGGCAGAGGCAGGGATCGTGGAATTGCGCTGAATGATTTTGGCGACCACCCCACCCAGCGCCTCAATGCCCAGGGATAACGGAGTCACATCGAGCAGCAGCATATCCTCGGTAGCTTTCGATCCTCCGCCCAGGATATTGGCTTGCACGGCCGCGCCGAGGGCAACCACCTCATCCGGATTAAGCTCGGTACGGGGGTGCTTGCCGCGACGTGGAAGCTCAAAAACATCGCTCACCAATCGCTGCACCGCGGGTATGCGGGTTGAGCCTCCGACCAGCACCACCTCGTCGATCTGATCGGGGCCCAGATGCGCATCACGCAACGCATCGCGGCAAGGGGCGATCGTACGGGAGATGACGGGTTGAATCAGCTGTTCGAATTGCTCGCGAGTGATTTCACGCTGGTAGCGGACGCCGTGCGGAAGCTTGATATCCATTTGCGCCACGGACTGCGACGACAGCGCGATCTTAGCTTCGATCACAGCCTTACGTATCGCCTGAATGGCCTCCGGCTGCCGGCGCAGATCAGTTCCTGAATCGCCGGCGATGTCATCGAGCGCAATGGCAATCAAGAGGTTGTCAATATCATCGCCGCCCAGGTGGGTATCGCCATTGGTCGCGATCACCTCGAAGATGCCTTCATGCAGCTTGAGGATGGAGATGTCGAAGGTTCCGCCGCCGAGATCATACACCGCGATGATGCCTTCTTTTTGGCGATCGAGACCATAGGCCAAGGCAGCGGCGGTGGGCTCGTTGACCAGGCGCAGGACTTCGAGCCCAGCCATGCGGCCCGCATCCTTGGTTGCCTGCCGTTGAGCATCATTGAAATAGGCCGGCACGGTGATTACCGCCTGGGTCACCGGCGCGCCGAAGTACCTCTCCGCGTTCCGTTTGAGCTGGCGCAGAATGTGCGCGGAGATTTCCGGCGGCGTGAATTCCGTATCCCCCAGGCGAATGCGCAATACCTCGCCAGGCTGGATTTCTTCGGCCAACCGAAAGGGAAAGAATTTCAGTTCTTCGGCAACGTCCTCGACCCCGCGGCCCATCAGCCGCTTAACGGAATAGATGGCCTGCTCCGGCGCATGCAGGAGTGTGTTGCGCGCTCCATTGCCGACCAGCATGGCCGTGCGGCCGCCGTCACGAGCAGGCGCCAACGCCACCACGGAGGGCACCAGATTCAGGCCGTCTTCCCCCGGGATGACGACGGGCTTATCGCCTTGCATGAAAGCGACCAACGAGTTGGTCGTGCCCAGGTCAATACCGACTACGCGCTCTTCCGCCATAATTCTTAAGGCTCTCCCAGAGTCTGTTCCACATCACGCACCAGGTTCTGCAGATAACTTCGGCGTTGCAACAACGAGGTCATCGCTTCTTTGGCCGTGGTCTTCCTGGCTTCGTCGTCTTGCTCCCACGCGGCATCCCAAGCCGCCCACCGGGAACGCACTTGCTCATCGAGCGCGCTGAGTTGCGCGGCAAACTGATTCTTTGCGGCCTCAAGATCGCGTCGCAGTTGCGGATCGTCTTCGCCTAGCTTCTGGTTCTGGCGCAATTCTTCGAGTTGCATGTTCAGCTCGAAGACCTCTTCCAGTAGATCAGCCGGCACCTTCGAAGGATTCAGATTGCCCTCGCCACGCGGCTCTTCAAACTGCACCCCTTCAAGCTTGAGCAGGTACTTGGTTCGCTCGAGCGGATTCTTCAAGGTGCGATAGGCATCGTTCAGCAACGAAGCCTGGGAGAGGCTCCATTCCTGCTCCTGCTGGGCGGCGCGCGCATACACATCCGGATGCAGTTTTCGGCTGTAGCGATAAAACTGCTTTTCCAGCGCTTGCACATCCAGATCCAGCTTCGGCGGCAGACCAAACATGCCGAAGTAGTTGGCCTGCTGGGGCGGCTGGACTTTGCCGCAAGAAGCACAGAAGGGCTGCCCGTCCGCGACCTGCTGGCCGCAGGACCAGCATTTTGCCGGCGCACTGACTGTATCCATAGTTTGCATAGGGCGGACCCGGATTTCCTGTACGCTGCGCTAGATACGACCGCGTGTGCGGTCCCGGCCAGCCGGGACCGCATGAACCTCGCCAACGCCTACCAGCACCACAGGAAATCCGGGCGGGACGAACTTAGAGCGGGGTCACGACGACTATCGCGAAGCCCTCTAGGCCGAAAACGATGAACCGCAACCGCAAGACTTGGTCGAGTGAGGATTGATGAAGTTAAAGCCCTGCCGCATCAGCGTCTCTTCATAGTCGAGAATCATGCCGTGGAGGTAGATAAACGACTTGGGATCGACGAAGACGCGCACATCTTCAAAGTTGTACACGCGATCGCGTTCTCGCGGCTGCGAGTCGAACCGGATGTTGTAGGAAAGACCGGAGCAGCCCCCGCCCTGAATGCCCAGGCGGAGTCCCCCCTCGGTAGGGGAAACTCCTTCTTTGGCCATGGCTACGCGAATCCGCTTCAGGGCGCGCTCCGTGACCTGGATGCCCTTTTGATTCGGCGCTGCATTTTCCGCATTGAGGACAACTGATTCCATCTTGCCTCTGAATTAATGAGCTACCGAAGCAGTGGCTTCCGCCGTCTCGGTCACGCCGTTCTTCTTCTTCCAATCGCCAATGGCCGCGCGGATGGCGTCTTCCGCGAGCACCGAGCAGTGGATTTTAACCGGCGGCAAAGCCAGCTCCTTCACTATGTCGGTGTTCTTGATCTGCATCGCTTCCGAAACCGTCTTGCCCTTAACCCACTCGGTGGCGAGCGAGGAGGAGGCAATGGCCGAGCCGCAGCCAAAGGTCTTGAACTTTGCTTCTTCAATCACCTGGGTCTCGGGATTGACGCGGATCTGCAAACGCATGACGTCGCCGCACTCCGGGGCGCCGACCAAACCCGTACCTACTGCAGACTGGCTCTTATCCATCTGGCCCACGTTCCGCGGATTGTTGTAGTGATCAATTACCTTATCGCTATATGCCATTTTCATCTCCCTGAATGCGTATCCAGCGTTTGCGTGTCTGCACCAAAAAGCGAATGCTTTTAGTGCGCCTGCCATTCGATCTTTGAAATATCGATGCCTTCTTTCACCATTTCATAGAGCGGCGAAAGCTCGCGCAGCTTCTGCACTACATCTATGACCTTGTCCGCAACGTAATCAACTTCGGCTTCGGTGTTGAAGCGGCCCAAACCAAAACGGATCGAACTGTGTGCCACGTCGTCGCCCAGCCCCAGCGCCTTCAATACATAAGATGGCTCAAGCGACGCAGAGGTGCAGGCTGAACCGCTGGAAACTGCAACATCGTTAATGCCCATCAGCAACGACTCCCCTTCGACATAGACGAAGCTGACGTTCAGATTGGCGGGCAGACGATGCTCCATGGAGCCGTTAACGTGGACGTAATCCAGGTGGGCCATCAGCTTGTCCTTCAGCTTGTCGCGGAGC
The DNA here is from genome assembly GCA_963711525.1 of uncultured Acidobacteriaceae bacterium. GTDB lineage: Bacteria > Acidobacteriota > Terriglobia > Terriglobales > Acidobacteriaceae > PALSA-350. Next base: position 708,584 of record CAVQEO010000018.1, read on the forward strand.
TTGCCTAGCCGCTCTGCCTCAGCCGCCATTTCCTCTTGGGCGATCTCGCAAGCCTTACCGAGGCCAACGATGCCGGGCACATTGAGGGTTCCCGAGCGCATGCCGCGCTCGTGGCCGCCGCCGTCGATCTGCGCCGAAATCTGGACCCGGGGGTTACGGCGGCGCACATAGAGCGCACCACAGCCCTTGGGGCCATAAATCTTGTGTCCGGTCAGGGACAGGGCGTCGATGTTCATGGAATTCACGTCGACCGGGATCTTGCCCACCGCCTGCACTGCATCAGTATGGAAGATGACGTTGTGCTGGCGGCAGATTTTGCCGATTTCCGCGATCGGCTGCACCACGCCTATCTCATTGTTAGCAAACATGATGCTGACCAAAATGGTCTTGTCGTCAATGGCTCGTTTCAGGTCTTCCAGGTCGATCAGGCCATCCGCCTTAACGGGCAGATAGGTGACGCGATAGCCGTGCTTCTCGAGGCGTTTACAGGTATCGAGCACGGCTTTGTGCTCGGTGACCTGGGTGATGATGTGGTTGCCACGCTCGCGATACATCTCGGCGATACCCTTGATGGCGAGATTGTTGCTCTCGGTAGCGCCGGAGGTAAAGATGATCTCTTTCGCGGTGGCGCCGATGAGCCTGGCTATCTGTTCGCGGGCATGATCGACCGCCTGCTCAGCCTCCCATCCGAAGGAATGGTTGCGGCTGGCAGCATTGCCGAACTTGGCGGTGAAGAAGGGAATCATCGCCTCAAGCACGCGCGGATCCATCGCCGTGGTGGCGTGGTCATCCATGTAAATTGGCAGCTTTACGCCTGCCGGGGCCGTGACTGCAGTCTCAACGGTGCTCATTGCGCTCTCTCCTGCTCTCAACTGTTCTCGCACTCAATGTTACGAACTATTATTGTTTAGGAATTGTTATTCAGCTGCCCAAACTCACCAGCATCGATTCCACGGGCTTGCCATGGTATTTTCGGTCGGGCTCATGCTCACGCAGGTCCGATACGCGAATTGCCTTCAACACATCCGAAATACTCTCGTTCACCTTGCGCAATGGCTCCCGGATGGTGCAGCTATCCGTCAGATCACATCCATGGGGCCCGGTCGCGCAAGAGGTAATAAAAAGAGGTCCGTCGATCGCGCTGATCACCTCAAAGGCCGTAATATCCTCGGGCGAGCGGGAAAGCGCGTAACCACCGTTGGTGCCGGCGTGGGAACGGAGCAACCCTGCCTTGGTAAGCCGCTGCAGGATTTTGGCCAGCAATTGCGGCGGAATCCCGTACGCTTCAGCGATGTCTTTGGCACTCAAGGAAGGCATGTCAGGACGTTCCGCGAGGAACTTCAGCGCCATCAAACCGTAGTCCGCCTTTTTGGTGAGCCTCAGCATTCCCGCTTTACCTAACAGATGCAATTGCGACCGTGGTGGTCGCATATTCAGTATACGACCTACTTCCTAACAACCACAACCTCGAGCCTGCCTAGCCGGCAAGGAGAGGGGTTCCGTCCTGTTATCAAGGTATTACGCAACTCTTACACCGCTGGGGGCTTGGGCCGACTAGCCTACTGAAGAGGATACGGAGCAGTAATGATGGCAACAGCCGCGGCGAGCGCAACGACGGAAGCAGCCGAGCTACAGATGGCCCTGGAGCCCAATCGGGGCAGGTTTCATTGGAAATTTGCCTTGATTATTGGCCTCTTCCACCTGGGCGCTGTGGCAGCACTGTTTGAGTTTAGGTGGTCCGCCCTGGTGGTGTTTGCCGTGACCTGGGTGCTTACCCAGAACGTGGGCATCGGCCTCTCTTACCATCGCTTGCTGACCCATCGCGGCTATGTGGTTCCCAGATGGCTGGAATATACGATGGCGATTCTGGGCACGATGGCCCTGCAGGGCAGCCCGGTTTACTGGGTCGCGGTGCACCGTCTGCATCACCAATTTACCGACAAGCCGGGTGACCCCCACTCCCCGCGAGACGGCAAATGGTGGTCGCATATGGGCTGGATCCTGAACGGTTCCCTGCATAACGACAGCGGAATTCTCAAGCGCTACGCCCCCGACCTGATGAAACAGGGCTTTTACCGCTGGCTGAACCGGTTCCATTGGCTGCCGGTAACGGTGCTGGGGTTCGCCCTGCTGGCAGCAGGCGGCTGGCCGTGGGTGCTATGGGGCATCTTCTTTCGGGTCACGGTTGGCCTGCACGTGACTTGGCTGGTGAACTCCGCAACTCACATCTGGGGTTCACGGCGGTTCGAAACCCGGGACGACTCCCGCAATAACTGGTGGGTCGCGCTGTTGACTGGCGGCGAGGGTTGGCACAACAACCACCACGCCCACCCGGTTTCGGCTCGCCACGGGATGGCCTGGTACGAACTCGATGTGAACTACTGGGGAATATGGATGCTCGAAAAAGTGGGCTTGGCCACTAAAGTCAACGCCAAGCGCGTGTGACGCGACTCCATTACCTTAGGGCTCTTCCCAAAGACCAATCAAGCTGGAACTGCAGCTTGCATAGCTGGTCCCCCCGCTTGTGGCAAAATCGACGGTGATTTAATTGAAATCCGATGAGGAGCCGGCAGTGAACATGATGCCAACTGTTCGTTGTGGCCGCGTTACGAGGCCGGGTGGGGCGCATGAGTGAGCAGACGGTTTCCACCAGGCCGTGGATCGTACTGGTGGGTGGCTTCCTGGGATCCGGCAAGACCACGCTCATTCTGGCCGCTGCGCGTGAGTTGCAGCAGCGTGGTTTGCGCAGCGCAATGGTCTGGAACGACCAGGGGACGGACCTGGTTGACAGCCTCTACGCGTCTTTGTCGGGCATGCGCTCGGGCGAAGTCACCGGAGGATGTTTCTGCTGCCGCCTTTCCCAGCTGATCGACGCCATTGGCGATCTCCGTGCATTCGCACCAGACGTGATCTTTGCCGAGCCGGTGGGCAGCTGTACCGATCTCTCCGCCACGGTTCTCCGTCCGCTGCTGGAGTACAGCGAGACGTATCGGCTTTCGCCGCTGACGGTCCTGGTGGACCCGCTCCGTGCCCGCGCCATGCTTGAACAGGATGCCGATCCCGATATGCGTTTCCTTTTTGACAAGCAATTGCAGGAAGCCGATCTGGTCTGCTTTACCAAGTCGGACCTCTACTCCGACTATCCCGAGATGGGCCTCATTCACGCCCGGCAGCTAAGTGCCAAGTCAGGGAAGGGCGTCGCAGCGTGGTTGAACGAGGTCCTCTCCGGGGCCATCGCCAGAGCCGATCAGGCACTGGAGATCGATTATTCGGAATACGCGCGGGCAGAAGCGGCACTTGCCTGGTTGAACCTGCGAGCGGTCTTCGAACCCAAAGGCTTGCTCTCTCCAGCCATGTTGCTGGGCCCTTTGCTCGACCATCTCGATCAAGCCCTCAGCGCGGAGAAAATTCCCATCGCTCACTTGAAGGCAATCGTCACCGCGCCGACAGGCTTCCTCAAGGCAGCCATCTGCGGCAATGGCCAGGAACCAATCGTTGAGGGAGACCTTGATGCCTCCCCTGCCGGCAAACTCGAGCTCTTGCTGAATCTACGTGCAGTGGGAGAGCCGGCGCACGTGCGAGAAATCGTGGAACGGCAGATTCGTAATCTGGAAGGCGGCCTGACACAGTGTGCGGTTGACTGCTTTAGTCCTGCAGCACCGGTGCCGGAACGGCGCATCCCCAAGGCCGGTTGACCGCCGCAAGGTTCACGCATGAATCTCTAAGGTGAGATCGCTTCCCTCGGCGAGCATCATGGCTTGCTCCATCTGAAAGATAGTTCGTTGGTCGCTCTGCTTCACCGTGTGGGAGTGAGCACGTCCGTCGCTTCGGACAGAAGTCGCGGCTCCTGTTCCGGTAATTTCGAACGAACTGCAAGCAAGTTTGCCCGCCAGCACCCGCAGGGTAACCTGTGTACCCCGAGCGCCCGCTGGGCGATAGGCAAACGTTCCCCAGCCGGTCCCGGTAGACCAGAAGCATTCGAACACCTTATGCGGAACTCTCGGCACTGCGACCACCGACGCCCGCGGGCCATCGTAATGAAATCCGCTTAAAGCCACCACACTCGTCCACGAGGCCATCGCGCGCGCATAATGATGGCCGCACTCCGCCTCGTCCCACGGATTGCGCTTTTCGCCATCGTACCGGGAGCGAATGTTTCGTATGGATTCGAGCCCTTGCTCCACCATTCCGGAATAGAGCATCAACGCCGCGGTCGAATGCTCAAAACCCGTCATCACTTCCGCAAAATAGGGGAACGGTATGTGCGGACGGGGTGCCGACGCGTAGTCGCAAATGACCATCGCGGCTTCGTCGTTGAGGGCAAACGTCCGCTCCACATTGTCGTGCTCGTCAAGGCTGCGCTTGTAGTTGTATTTGTAGATAGAATCGAGCGTTGACTGCACGTGTTCTTGCGCCACCAGCGAACCCAGTCCGGCGACCTGAGCGAGATACTGTCCAATCAACTGATCGATCAGGCATCCGCCGCCTACTTGGTATTCGGGGCTTTCGGTATTTCCCGAACCCATGTCGCTGCGCAGATTAGGAGCAATCTGGTCAGCTCGAAAACCACGAACTTTTTGAATATAGAAGCTTCCGTTAAAAAGGTTGCTATCGATCCAACTGCTTCCCTGGTTGAAAAGCCTGCGATACTCGCCGGCCGACGCATTGTCGCCTATCGAGCGGGCCATCTCCTCCCCAGCGCGTAAAGCGCCAAGATAGTAGATTCCACACATCGGGTTTGGCCCATAGAACTCCACGTCATACGTGTTGTGTTGCACACCTTCAAGAACTCCGTCGCGGTTGGCATCCCACCCGCCAGGTACCCACGCAAACTCCAAACCTTTTTTTATGCGCGGCCACATCGTTGTCAGCCATTGATTGTCACCCGAAAGCTGCCAGTCCATATAGGCGTGGATGATCTGTCCCATTTGCCCGTCCGCGGCGGCGAAGCCGGACCTCGCCTTGCCATCGGGAAGAAGCTGGCGAAAGTGCATCGCTCCTGCTTCGTCCATCGAGTAACCAAAAGCGGCTTTGCGCAGAGATCGTGCCAGGGAAGGAAACAGATACGCGGTAGCTGTCTCATAGTTCCACACATGGGTACAGTTGCCGAAGCAGCAGCCAATGTGATCGTTCACCCCTTCGAACCCATGGAATTCGCCATCCGCAGTCCGAAAGCAGGTGGTCGACGCCAGGGTCGAAAGATTTGCACTCGCCGCTTCTTTGACCACCGGCGGCAGAGTGCTCGCGCCAAAGGCGTTCGAAAATGTCCGTGTTCGCGATTCGAGCTTTTCCAGGTTGGTCGCGGTGTATTGAGCCACTTCCCAAGCATCCTTGAAACGGGTGGCGTAGTAGTTGCCAATGATGGTATTGCCTTCGCCTGGAGGAGCAGTCCAGCCGCACCAGTCAGGGGTGCGGTTGGGAAAGTTCCAGGACAGCAGAAAGGTGAAGTTTGCTGATCCGCCGGCAGGTATCGAGCTTTGCTGACACACCACTCCGACGGCATTGCGCAGCTCGGGTTCGTTCTCCAGCTGGCCATCGCGAGAAAATACGTCCCAGAACAGCATGGGTGAGTTCCACCAACGTCCTTGGGGCCAGCCGCGCCAGTAGCTTATCGCAGCGTGATCACTGGTGAGCGCTGCCAACGCAAAACTCCCCTGCAATGGATCGCCTGCCGGCACGCTTGGATTGCTCATCAGCAGGCCTTCCAGTTCGCTGGACTTTCTGTATTCGTTCAGCCGTGAATCCTGTACGGACCTGGCCGCTCCGCCCACCCTCGGTTCAGGCTTTACCGGGTTATCGATAGAAAATGCGATCCCGACTTTGGCGGTTGAATGACCAGGGTTGTGCACCCGGTAGCGCAGGATAGCAACCGGCAGTCCCGAATCATCCGCATCATGAGGAATGAATGGAGAGAATGCTTCCAATGCCACCTGAACGGGCAAATCCCGATCTTCGAATTGAATGTTGGCGAACGGATACTCACCGGTAAAGGTCGCTGCTTCAATACGGCTCAATCCAGGAGAATTATTCGAGCCGAGCCCGTCCTGCCCCTCATACGGGGGCAAAATTCGTGCCTCGAGTACATGTGCAATCGGCTTTGAATTTCCAGCCTGAACCCAAATGGCGGGCAGGGCATAAGCGGGCGAGAAGCCCTTATCTGGGCGATTGAATATCTCCCAATCTCGCAGTTGTCCTCGACCGCCCAGGCTCAAGCTTCCCGCAGCCACTCCGCCCAGGGGAAACGCAATCATCTTGAGTTGCCTACCAGTAAAGCGTCGCGGGTAAGAGACAACATCTGCAGTGCCGCCGGTCGCCTCCTTCGCGAACGCGGTCAGATCTGGCCAAAGACCAGCTTGCGTGCTCGCTCCAAGCGCGCTCGCAGCCTGCTTCATGAATCCGCGCCGTCCTACCTTGTAGTCGTTCCCCATAGTGAGTCTTCTAATCCTTTTGAATGGAATCTAGCAACTTGCACCGGATTGAGAGCGGACTTGGGCTGGTAGCCCATTGAGTCCAGTTATGATTTCTTTCCGGCTGTGACTATCGTGTCCAGCGCTCACTGAGGGGCGGAAGCTTGGGAAATGGGGCGTGGGGCTCTCTCTGATACCAGTAAGCCGTCGAGGCGAAGTCGTCATCTAAGGGCTGATACTTCCCATTGGGCCACCAGCCTAAATCCTGAATAGTAACCTTCAGGTCCTTATGGAAGTTGATGGGATCGGGCACATGCCACCGGTAGAGGCTCCACGCCATCCCCGCCTCATAGTCCTTACTCTTATGGTCCAGCACATTGCCAACATAGGGTGTGGAGTAAGTCGCTGGAAATCCGTAATCCGCACCAAAATAGTCCTCCGTTCCGGTACCCGCGATCGTCGGGAAGTCGACATCTCCATCAATATAGAACTTGACTTCACCTTCGCCGGCCCACCCACTCGCCAACTGCGTCCAGGACAAAAACGTCCCCACATATCGACCCTCGCCCTTTACGCCATCGAGAATAGTGTAAGACGGGTTGCTGCGTTCTACCCTGGCCCGTCTCCATTGCGCGTGAAAGTAGCCGGCGTCCTGGGGAACGGCGCCGGCTTCATAGTCGATCTGAAAGGTCAACAGCGGCAGATCTTTATCGCTGTCGTTGGTGAAGGTAATGCGAGCATGCTTGCGAAACGGCATCGGCCAGTAACAGTTCATCGACGACGTCGGGTTATCGACCACCATGGCGGAGTTCACCGGTGCGAATGTCTCATGTCCTATGGCGAAGAAGTCGGACATCGGCGCTTCCACCGACGGGGACACTTCATCATCCCAGTAAAAGCGCATAATGCTGGCGCGGCCTACGCCGTGCAAGTCCTCCGTTGCCGCCATCCAGATGTGCGTGATCGTTCCCGGGCCAGCCACGTCCATGATAGTTACCGTGCTATGGGCCGGCACTTTGATAAAGGGGCGAACCTTCCATCCTTTTCCAAGATCGGATGCCGCCCGGGAAAACGCCAGATCCGGATTGGACGGGTCCGGCGTCCGCATAGCCCCTTTGCCTTTCTCTCCCGTAGGATTCTCGGGCGAGACCATGCGTGAGTCGACATGCGGAGTGAGGATGGCGAGCGACGCGGCCCCGCCATCCTCCGTGGAGTTGCTGGTTTGTGCGGTCGCTGTAACACCCATGCAAAGCAGAGCGGCCGACAGCGCAGTGATTGGCAACAGCGGAAGCAGACTATGCAGAGTGCACTTCATTGCTCCTACCAGAGAATCTTTAATGCAATTTGTATTTGCCGGGGTAAGTTCACCTGACTGTTAACGATGCCGGTAGTACCGTCTCCCAACGTAGTGTCAGGCGGTCCAAAGGTTGGATGGTTGAAAAGATTAAACGCTTCCGCCCGGAACTCCGCTGTTATGCGTTCGTAGATAGGAAACTTCTTTATACCTGAGAGGTCGGTGTCGATAAATCCCGGAGAGCGAAGATTAGCCAGCATGCGGGGGGAGTTACCGTACGTAAACGGCGCAGGCTGGCTAAAATTGCCGACGTTGAAGTATTCGTTCAGCCGCTTGGATGTCTTGCCGCCCAGGGACGGGTTCAAGCCGTTCCAGTTTGCGCGCTGCGAGCCTCCATAATTGAAGAGTGTATTCGTAGCCGTGAAGACCTCTTGCGGCGTGCCACTGATCAGTGACGTTATTCCATTGAGCTGCCATCCACCAACGAATAAATCCGCCACTTTATTATTGTTGGCAAAGCGCTTGCCATGACCGAAGGGCAGCTCGTAGATTCCGTTGAATGCGAAATATTGGGGCGTATCAAACGAAGCGACGGCCCACTCAGCGCGAAGGTTATCCCAGTCCTGAATACCAGTCCCACCAAAAGATCCGCCGGGAAATCCGGTTTCCGACGCCGGGATGTTATCCATCAATTTCGACCAGGTATAGGAAGCAAGCATGCTGAAGCCGTTTGCGAACCGCCGTACTACTTTCACTTGTAAGGCGTTATATGCAGAGGCGCCGAAAAAGGAACTGTTGCCCAGCGTAACGCCCGTGAATTGCGAAAAAGGCCGCAGTAGTTGACTTTGCGCCACAGTCGGACTGCTCAGGCCTCCACTTTGAATCAAAGGATTGCCGTAAAACGGGTTAGGCACCTGGTTATTTAACGCGGCGCCCATGCCCAAATACTGGTCGGGCAGTTGGTCGGGATTGTAATCACCGTAGAGGTGAACTCCTCTACCGCCCGCATACGCGATATCAAGAAGGATCTCACCGCCTAATTGCTGCTGCACGTCTAGATTCCATTGCTCAGCATAGGAGACGGGCCGGCTACGCTGCATACCAACTACGGACTGACCCAGCTGAGTCGCCAAACCCTGGGTGCTCCCGGTCGGGTAGACGAAGCCTTGGGGGAAGGGATTTGATAGAGTGTTGAGCGGAGTTACGCCGTCCAGGGTGCCCACCCAGTTGGTAGTGGCCAGATAGCCGGTATTGGGCACCGAATTTCCATTGAAACCAGCTCCACCCAGAGGCGCAAAGAATATCCCAAAACCGCCTCTCACTGTGGTGTCAGGATGGACAGCATAGGAAAATCCAACCCGGGGGACAATCTCTTTGCGGAAGGGATTGAACTCGGACCTCGGAACTCCGTTGACTCCAGGAAAAGTCAACCCACCCGTCAAGTTGCTCAGGCCTGCCACCTGTAGAGGCGATGCGCCTGTGGAACTCCAGTCCGTAAAGCGATTGAAGCGTTCCACCCAGGGGGCAGCGTAGTCATAACGGACACCGAGATTGAGCGTGAGGTTCGGAGTCTTGCGCCAGTCATCTTGAAAATAGAAACCGTAATACCTGCTGGATAGATATTGGTTTGGTCCTCCACTACCGGTACTGCCACTGCCAGTACCTACCAACCACGACGCTACGCCAACACCGGAGTTAGTGGACTCAATCGGATTCGGGCCTTGTGTAAAATTGGGACCAAAATTGAAGGACGGCCCTGCCGGTTCATATCTCGGCGTAGCGAGCCAATCGATACCAAAGTCCCCTCCCATCTTGAAGGTATGCTGGCCATGAAGGATGGTGACGCTGCCGTATTCGTGCAGATCGGGGTAGACATCACCGAGGATATAACAGCCTCCACCCATCAATCCTCCCCCGATGTTCCCGAGCGACAAAGTAAGTCCTAAACCAGAAACGCCGACAGATGGAAAGCACGGAGTATATTGCGAAGCCAGAGTCGTGAAGTAACTTGGCAGCCCGACAACTGTGGGATTGACGTGCAAACCGGGAAGCGTTCGCCCGATGAAATAGCGGATATAGCTACTATTGAGATCGAGGATGGCATTGGGCTTGAATGGATTCGTGTAATCGATGGTGGCTTGTTGCTGCCTTAGAAAATCGTTTCCTGCAGTTGGACTGCTGATAACAAAGTTGGGAGATGAGTTTCCGTAGAGATTTGGACGTGTTTGCGTGGTGTCGTTTAGCGAATAGCGGCCGAAGATCTTTTGCTTATCTGTAATGGCATGATCAATGCGTATGGAAAAGGAGTTCTCAATAATCGGTGAGCTGTAATTTGTGTAGTAGTTGTTTGTTCCTGTCACCGGCGTGCCTGGCTGATTCGGCAATGGAAGATAACTCAACATTGCCTGGGTAACCGGATTGATCTCGGAGGCAGGTATCTTATTCCCGGGATACTGGGTTCTGAGGTATTGACCGGGATTATTGGGATCAGGGACGGTCGTAAATGGATCATAAATCGGGATAACCTGACCGGCGCTGTTGTATGTACTGGAAAAGTCTCCAGCGCGCTGGGCAGCCGTTGGCAAGGTGCCCACTGCGGATCCGCTTTGCACCCAGCGCAGACCCTCATAGGCAAAGAAGAAGAAGGTTTTATCTCTTCTGATTGGGCCCCCGAGCGTGCCTCCGAACTGGCTGAATTGGTAGTGGGCTCGTGGCAGGCCTGCTTCATTCGAGAAGAAGTCATTTGCCGAAAGGTCAGTATGCCTAAAGAACCACCACGCCGAGCCATGGAACTGGTTGGTACCCGATTTTGTGATGACATTGATGATTCCGCCACCAGTGTTCGAAAACTCGGCTCCCAGGTTATTGGTCTGTACTTTGTACTCCTCAACGAGGTCCACACTCGGAAAATAGCCAGGCCCGGTGAAGGCTGGTTCGGAGTTCATGCCACCATCGAGAAGAAACAGGTTTTGATTGGGCCTTGATCCGTTGATTGAAATGAACTGATCGTTGTATTCATCAAATGCAGTCTGACTAAAACCATAGGGCGCTATGACGCCTGGGACAAGGGCAGCAAAGCCATAGGCGTTCCTGCCATTCAGAGGCAGGTCAAGCACCGACTTATTCGGGATGACTTCGCCAAGCGAGGACGTCTGGGTTTCCAGCAGTGGTGGGGCCGCATTTACCGTGACGGACTCGGTGACTTGGCCGACCTCGAGGCTGGCATCGATGTTACGGGTCTGGGCTACGTCAAGCTGGATATCGTCTTGAACATATTCCTTGAAGCCCGCAGCGTGAACAGTTATTTGATACAAAGCAGGTTGCAGCAGCGGGAAGGAATAATATCCGGAGGGATTTGTGGTGGCAGTGACTGATTGGTTGGTTGCTCTATTGAGTACCGTGACCTCTGCCCCGGGCACCACGTTTCCAGTGTGATCTCGTACTATGCCTACGATCGATCCAGCAGCTGTCTGGGCATGCAGGGCCTTGTTGCTGCCCGGAATGCTGAAGACGAAGAGTCCAGCAATGAAGGTGCTGACGAGCCGTGTAACCCCTTTATTGAAGATATTGCGCATAGATCCTCCCAAAAAAACTCTCCCTGCTGTGGCCATAGCATTCGTGTGCTTGTTTTATAGGGCAGACAGATAGCAGCGCTGTCTTTCACCAGCCGGATGCTAGAAGAAACAAATATGAACTGTCAAGTGCACAATTGTTCAAATTGAGGATGATCTTGAAACGATATGATCCCATGAGAAGCCGATGAGCCATTGTTTTTGGAGAATCGTGGAGAAGAAGTTCAGACGGTTACGCTGAGTCCCGAGAGTATTCGATCTCAACCTGGAGATTCATTGCATGAGCGAAAGCCAGCTCACATGAAAAGCCCCGGAAAGTCGTGGTGGCGGCTTTCTCGGCCCAGGCCCCTCACACCAGAAGGCATTCGATGCCATTCTCCCTCAACATCTGCTGGCTTTCCAGGTCGAGCGCGTCGTCAGTAACTATTTGATCGATGTCTGAGAGATCCGCGACATGGATCATTGCGTCGCGGCCAAACTTCGACCGGTCAGCGACGATCACCACCTTGCGCGCGCAGGTGATCATTGCCCGAATTGACTCGACAATGAGGCTGTTGGAGTCACTGAGACCGGACTTGGTTACCCCCATGATCCCCATGATGAGGATGTCTGCGGAAACGGCGTGTAGCATCCGTTCGCAGATTGGTCCGAGCTGCACGCCGAGGCGGGGGTAAAGGTAGCCTCCGGTGAGCGTTACTTCCACCTGCTTGGATTCCCAGAAGACTTGGGCAACGGGTATGGAGTTGGTGACCACCTGGATTGGCCTATCGCTGAGACTTTTGGCCACTTCAACGACAGTCGACCCGCCCCCCAGAATGACGGTTTGCCCGTTTTGAACCAGGGATGCCGCTCTCTTACCAATACGGGCTTTTTCGTCGTGGAAGCTGACGGCGAGCCGGCTAAAGTCCAGTCCCTCGTCCCGCATCTGGAGAGAGATTGCACCGCCATGCACTCGACGGAGAACACCCTTGGCCTCCAGCTCGATCAGGTCACGCCGTATGCTGGATTTAGAGGCGTTGAAGTCTCGACAGAGCTCCTCAAAATTCACGAACTCTTTCTTGCCGAAAAGTTCCTGAACCTTGAGGATTCGCTGGGCCTGCCTCATTCGGCAGATCATATAACAGAGAAAGGCCAAGCCAGTGAAGTTTTGTGGTTTATCATGAATCAAATTGAAACTTGTAGTAGGCTCTATAGAACCAGCATGCCGAACGCCGCCGGAGCATTAGTTGCGAACATCGTGCGCAGGGCGATCTTGGATTGCATCGCCAGCGGAGCGAGTCCTGAGCCGGCTTCGGCCAACAGAGATGCGGCTACGACGAACGGCAGTTTGCACCCCGGCGCGTCGTGGCCCGTAGCAAGCGATTTGCAACCGGAAGTCCTGTTCGCTTCTCCAGCCGCAGAGGCGATTAAGCAAGACATTATCCAGGCGGGAAAGAAGCTATGGCAACGTGCATACGTCGATGGCAACGGCGGCAACATCTCTGCGCGCATCTCTGAAGAATATGTGATTTGCACCCCCACCCTGTGCAGCAAAGGGGACATGCAGAGAGAAGATCTATCGCTCGTGGACCTGAATAACTGCCAGATCTGCGGAGATCGCGCCCAGACCAGCGAGATTCTGCTGCATCTGGAAATCTATAAGGCTGTGCCTAGCGCCGGAGCCGTGATCCACTGCCATCCTCCCTATGCCACAGCCCACGCGATGGCCGGCATCGTGCCCCGTGGCAACATGGTTCCCGAACAAGTGGTTTTTGTTGGGCCGATAGCCTTGGCGCCCTATGAGACGCCCGGGACCTTGGCCTTTGCCCGCACGGTTCTGCCCTTCGTCGAGGACCATAATACGATCCTGCTGACCAATCACGGAGTGGTTTGCTGGGCGGACACCGTCGACCATGCGGAATGGTACGTGGAGGTGGTGGAGAACTACTGCAAGACTTTTGTGATTGCCTCCCAGCTGGGTGTTCCGGTTAACGAAATTCCCGCCAATAAGATCGGCGGCCTACTGGCGATGAAGGAGAAGCTAGGCTTGCCCGATCCCAGGCTGAGAGAGCAGGGGAACGGCCAAGGCAAGCGAACGGTCGACAGCCCCGACGCCCCGTTCCTCCACGCAAAAGATGTTGACCAGCTGATCGCCTCCATTACGTCGCAGGTGCTGGCTTTTCTCAAAGTCACCCCGTGAGCCCATGACCCATACTGCCAACTTCCTGGCCGCCGATCTTGGCGCATCGAGCGGACGGTTGATGGTAGGCCGCTGGGACGGATCCTCCTTCGCGCTGGAAGAGCTGCACCGGTTCTCGAATGCCGGCGTTGGGTTGGCAGGTGGCATCTATTGGGACGCGCTGGGGATCTGGTCTCAGCTCGAAGCCGGACTTCACCTATACAGGTCGCGTTTTGACGACCCTCCCCTGGGGATTGGGGTGGACGCATGGGGAGTGGATTACGCTTTGCTGGACCGTTGTGGACGTTTGATCGGCAACCCTCACCACTATCGCGACCCACGCACCGCTGGGATACCCGCTTTCGTCTTCGAGCGATTCGCGGAGCATGACATCTTCGCCGAGACGGGGGTGCAGACGATGCAGATCAACACCCTCTTTCAACTCTTCTCGATGTTGCGAGCCGGCGACCCCCAACTGAAGTTGGCGGAGACACTTCTCATGATCCCCGATCTCTACCTGTATTGGTTGAGCGGGGAGATGAGAAACGAATATACCGAGGCGACCACCACCCAGATGTATTCGCCTGCCCGCGGCGATTGGGCACGACAAATGCTCAGTTCCCTGGGTATTCCGCTTAAGATCCTCGGCCCAGTCGTACAGCCGGGAACCATTCTCGCGCCAGTTCGGCCGGAGATTTTACACGGCGCCGGTTTTAGCGCGGCCTTCCCCGCAATCGCCGTGGCCTCCCATGACACAGCCAGCGCAGTAGCGGCTATTCCTAATCTGGACGATCACAGCGCTTTTATCAGCAGCGGCACCTGGAGCCTGATGGGGGTGCAGGTGCCGGAACCAAATACCTCAGAGGCGGCCCAGCGCCTGCACTTCACCAATGAAGGCAGTGCCGATGGGGGGCTTCTGCTGCTGAGGAACCTTACCGGCCTTTGGATTATCCAGGAATGCCTGCGCTGCTGGGAAAAGGAAGGCCGGCATTACAATTGGAGCGACATCACGTTGGCCGCGGCGGAAGCGAAGTCTTTGCAGCGTTTCTTTGACCCCAATGCAACCGAGTTCCACATGCCCTCCGATATGCCGGAGGCCATTCGCGCCTATTGCAAAAGCACGCAGCAATCCATCCCGGAGACGGCCGGAGAAATCGCACGTTGCGCGTTCGAGAGCCTGAGTTTAAAGTACCGGTCGGTGCTGGAATCCCTGGAATCGCTCTCCGGACGCCATCTCGACTCCATTCGCGTGGTCGGGGGCGGCTCGCTCAATCACTTTCTTTGCCAGATGATCGCCGATGCGTGCGACCGGCCAGTCGTGTGCGGACCGGTGGAGGCATCCGCGTTGGGCAATGTGATGCTGCAGGCGGTGGCCACCGGCCATCTGCAGAATGTATCAGCGGGAAGGGCTGCGATCGCCGGCTCCGTCGAATGTGTTGCCCTGGCTCCGCGGCCGAACGACGCCTGGGAAGAGGCCTACGTACGTTTTAAGGCGCTTGAGCCGCCATAGACGCCGGCACCTTCGCCTGCGTCTATGGAGAAGCTCGGAAACTTGAGGAGGGTTGCAGATGTCATCCTATGCCGTGCCAATCGTCGAATTGCCCGCCCCTGTTGCCCCTGGGGAAGTGCTGCTGATCGCCAGCGGCGACCTGCGCCAATCCGCCAATAAGGTCTGCTGGGCGGCCCAGTCGGCGATGGAAAAGCAACTCACTGAAGCCTTGCGGGTGGAGGGCTTTAACCTGCGCCGCGCCCACCCTTACCGCGAGGATTTGGAGCACGGCTTCATTTATAACCAGCGCATGGGCATGGATGTGTTCATGAAGATCCATCCCGACGCGCCAGTGATTGTGGCCGAAGCCGTATGGCAGTACAGCCACAATGTCTTCTCCGGGCTGGAGCATCATCGCGGTCCCATTCTCACCGTGGCCAACTGGTCGGGCCAGTGGCCGGGCCTGGTGGGCATGCTGAATTTGAACGGCTGCCTGCACAAGGGCGGGGTGGCCTTCAGCACCCTGTGGAGCCAGGATTTCACTGACGAATTCTTTCGCCGTGGTTTGCGGCAATGGCTCAAGGACCACGTTATCCAGCATGATTTGAGCCACGTGCACGAACTGGACTTGTCGGCTTTGCCGCCAGCAGAGAGAGAATTGGGCGCGTCGCTGGCGCGCAATCTCAAGACGCGCAAAGCCATTCTCGGCGTCTTCGATGAGGGCTGCATGGGCATGTATAACGCCATCATCGAGGACTACCTGCTCAATCCCACTGGAGTTTACAAGGAACGGCTCAGCCAATCGGCCCTGGTGGCCGCCATGGCGGCGGTTACAGATAGCGAAGCGCTGGCGGTTCGTAGCTGGCTGGATGGCCGCAGATTCACCTTCGTCACCGGATCGAGCGAAGAAACCAATCTAACCGACCGCCAGATCCTGCAACAGTGCAAGATGTATATCGCGGCGATGAGGATTGCCGACGAGTTCGGTTGCGATGCTATCGGGATCCAGTACCAGCAGGGTTTGAAAGATCTGGCGCCGGCTTCCGATCTGGTGGAGGGCCTGCTCAACAACGTGGACCGGCCACCCGTCTTCGATGTCAGCGGCCGGGAGCTGTATGCCGGCAAACCTCTGCCGCACTTCAACGAAGTGGACGAATGCGCGGGCTTAGACGCGCTCACCACCAACCGGGTGTGGACTGCGATGCAACTTGACCCGGCCACGACGCTGCATGACGTTCGCTGGGGCGAGCATTACAGCGGCGGCGATATCGACGAATTCGTTTGGGTTTTTCAGATCTCCGGGGCGGTTCCCGCTTCGCATATCGCAGGCGGCTATGCCAAGGCGCGCAGCGAGCGGCAGCCGCCGATGTACTTCCGGCTGGGCGGAGGCACGCTCAACGGAATCTGCAAACCTGGACACGTGGTTTGGAGCCGGGTTTTTGTAGAAGGCGGTGCGTTGCATGTAGACCTTGGCCGGGCAACCGCCATTGAACTGCCCGCCGAGGAAACCGCGCGGCGATTGAAGTCAGTCACCCCGCAGTGGCCGATTATGCATACCCTGCTGCACGGCATTACCCGCGACCAGTTCATGGCCCGGCATCGCGCGAACCATCTTAACGTAGCCTACGCTCCGACCAGCCAGGTAGCCGACCAGGCACTGGCCGCCAAGGCAGCCATGATGGCGGAACTGGGCATTCACGTCCACCTTTGTGGAGATTGAGCTCTCATAACCGGGAAAGGACACACGCGTCGATGCTCGTGCCTTTGTCTACAGATTCAAAGGAAGCCGGCGATACGAAACAGCCACTGATTCCTAAGGGACTGGCTGTGCCCTTCTCCCTGGTGACCGCGCTGTTTTTTCTTTGGGGAGTCCCCAGCAACCTGAACGATGTTCTTATCCGCCAGTTCATGAAGTCGTTCGCCATTTCCCGTTTCCAGGCCGGGCTGGTGCAGTCGGCCTTCTACATGGGTTATTTTCTGCTGGCCATTCCCGCTGCGCTGTTGATGCGCAAGACGGGGTATAAGTTTGGCATCGTGGTGGGGCTGCTGCTGTTTTCCACCGGAGCCTTCCTCTTCTGGCCTGCCGCCATTATCGGACGCTACGGTTTCTTTCTCCTGGCACTGTTCGTCATCGCCAGCGGGCTTTCCTTCCTGGAGACCGCCTCCAATCCTTTTGTCGCCCAGCTGGGCTCGCCGGAAAGTGCTGCCCGGCGTCTGAATTTCTCCCAGGCCTTCAATCCTTTAGGTGCTATCACCGGCGTCCTGGGGGGAACGATCTTCATCTTCTCCGGGATCGAATTAACACCGTCTCAGGTTTCCGCTATGCAAGCAGCCAATACGTACAATGCCTACTTGAAGCACGAGACGATGCGGGTGGTGGTTCCCTACCTGGTGCTTGGGGCGATTACACTCATCTGGGCCTTCCTGATCGCTCGAACCAAGTTTCCCACCATCGCCCGGGAGCACGAGGATAGCCAGGACCATGGCAGCTTCAAGGAGCTGCTGCGCTACCCTAATTTTCTCTTCGCGATCGTTGCCCAGTTTCTGTATGTAGGCGCCCAGGTCGGCACCTGGAGCTACTTTATCCAGTATGTGCAGGATGGAACCCATGAGCCGGAAAAGATCGCCGGATATTTCCTTACCGGCACGCTGGTTGCCTTTGGCGTGGGCAGGTTCAGCTCCGCGGCGCTGATGCGGTACGTCAAACCCGCTTATCTTATGGGCATTTATAGCCTGGTAAATATTGTCCTGGTGGCGGTTGGCGTTGCGTTTCCCGGCTGGGTTGGGCTGTGGGCAATCTTCGTTACGAGCTTCTTCATGTCAGTCATGTTCCCGACGATCTTCGCTCTTGGCATCGATGGCCTGGATCAGAATACGAAGATTGGTGGATCGCTGATCGTCATGGCGATCGTGGGGGGCGCAGTGCTGACGCCGCTTATGGGCTGGATTTCGCAGACGCAGCACAGTATTGCGGCGGCCTATATGGTCCCGTTCTTCTGCTACTGCGGAATAGCGCTTTACTCCTTTGTTGGGGTGCGCATGAAACGGAGAGAGGTCTACCCGGAGGGAGCTTTTGATGCGCACCGCTAAGATAATCTTCTCGTTGTTCACGTCGCTGCTGATGATCACTGGACTCACGGCCACAGCGCAGCCGACGCCGGATTGGCAAACGAGGCTGGGGCAAATACTGCCTCTGCTCGGACACCGCAACTGGATCATGATCGTGGACTCGGCTTATCCCCTGCAGAGCTCCCCCGGGGTGGAAACGCTGGAGACGAACACCGACCAGATGGAAGTGATCCGCACAGTGCTGGACACAGTCGACAAATCGATCCATGTGCGGCCCATTGTTTATATGGATGCCGAGCTTCCGTTCGTGCCCGAGAAAGATGCTCCCGGAGTGACGGCGTACCGCGAGGGCATCAAGACCGCCCTCAAGGGACGCGCAATCACGTCACTGCCACACGAACAGATTATTGCCAAGGTGGACGAGGTGGGAAAGACCTTTCACATCGTCGTTCTTAAGACCACCATGACGGTTCCATATACGTCTGTTTTTCTCCAGCTCAACTGCAAGTATTGGAGCGACGAAGCGGAGGCGCAGATGCGTAAGGCGATGAGCGCAGCCGCCTCGAAGTAGCTTCGGAGCACGCTTCGCCGTGCTGCTGGGGCATGGCCGACCACTCTCAGAAAAAGAACTTACCCACAAGCTGAATTGCTCGACCTGGCTGTGGGTCTCCATTGAGATCCCCTGTTGTCGAGCCCGCGACCGAGGTCACCACACCAAAGAACCCTGGCCCGTCTGTGTAGTTGCCATCCGGCTGCCCGAAGTTGGCGTGGTTAAAGGCGTTGAACGCCTCCATGCGAATTTCCACGTAACGGGCTTTTTCCGCACCTAACGGAAAATCCTTGTAGAGACTCAGGTTGGTGTAGTTAAAGCCGGGCCCGTGAAAGAAGTTACGCTTGACATTTCCCAAACTCCCAAGCGGCTCCTGGGAAAACAGCGTGGGATCGAACCACAGGTGATCCGAGGCACGGGGATTGAAAGTGTTGATGTTGAAGCTGGAGGCGTCGGGGGTATCTGGACAGTTGTAGTAGGACAGGTATTGACCGGCATTGCAGTACAACGAGTTAACCGCTCCTTTGTCTTGAACGGTCACGGGAAATCCGGTCTGGAGAGCGGTTACGCCGGAGATGTGCCAGCCGCTAAGGCCTTCCCGGAGGATCAAGTTGTCATTCCAGCTACTGAATATCGGCACCTCATAGTTATAGGAAGTGGCCAGACGATGCCGTGCGTCATAATCTGAGTCCCCGTAATTCAGATACTCGAATCCGGGAATATTGTTGACACCGCGGCCGTTGGCACCCGAGCTCTCATACCCGGAAGCATTATCGAGCGCATGGCTGTAGGTGTAGGCAAGGGTGAAGTAGAGACCATGGGAAGTCCCTTTGGTCAGGCTGGCCTGGAAAGAATTGTAGTTTGAGGCGCCGTCGGTGTGCTGCTGCCCGACACTGATGAACCAGGGAATACCATTGCCATCGTTCCCAAGGCCTGCACTCCCGGGCACGATCGCCGGCTGGCTAAAGTATTGCGGGAAGTCGATGGAGAGCCTCCCTCCATCCGCAGAGCAAGTTGGACTCGCCAGGCAGGCCGCATGGCCGGCCGCGGTGATTGGATCGCCCTCATAGGCACGTACCAGCTTGTGACCCATGGAGCCCACGTAACCTAACTGCAGAACCATGTTGCTGGGCAGCTCCCGCTGTAGATTGAGATTGAAATTGTAGTTATACGGAACCGTGTAATTGCTGGGATAGGTGCTGATCGAAAGCTGCGAATAGTTGGACCAATTCAGTTGTGTTCCGGGCGCAGGATACACATAGGGAAAAGGATTTGGTTCTGTTTGGCCGGTTGCGACATCCATGAAAGGATTGGCGAAGGAGGGGCTTCCGCCGAAATCGCTGGCTCCGAAGGAGCTCTTAAAGCCCGGGGGATCGCCAAGATTTTGCAGCTGGCCCTCTTCCGCATCCCGGTTCCAGTACATACCAAAGCCGGCGCGGACGACAAATTTATGCGTGCCGGCAGCCCCCAGCAAACTGGCAGGGCCGGAACTTGGCGACCACGCGAAGCCGAGCCGCGGACCAAAGTGGTTGTATTTTGGCGTGACGCCGCCGGCGATGTTGCAACCAGGATCGCTGGAATAGGTGAGGCCCGGAGGACCGCCAGGATACACCTTGGAGGTTTGGGTGCTCGTGGGCGACCAGCAAACGATGCCCAAGCCGTTGAACTGATGGTTCTGGAAGGGTGCCTCAGTATCCCAGGCAATGCCAAAATTCACTGTCAGGTCGTTGGAAACCTTCCAGCCATCCTGGGCGTAGGCATAATACTCATGGCCGATGGCTTGAATGACGCTGCCGGAAGTCTGCTGGTAGGAGTCGGGGATGCCAAGCACATAGTCGAGGACAGGATCGCCGGAACTGTAGGTACCGCCGCCGGAGAAATTGTAACTGCCGTTGTTGTTGGCATAATAAGGATTGCTTACTCCAAACTGCTCGTATGACACGCCAAACTTCAAGCTGTGATTGCCCAAGATCTTGCTGAAATTATCGGCTGCGCTGAGGTTTGTGTCCTTGCGGGGCTGGGGACCCTCATAGGTGAAACCAAGAAAACTGGCTGCCCCGTTAGAGGTGGTGCCGTTCAATCCGCCCACGTTGATCTGGGGGAGGTTCGCCATGGGACTTTGGGGTGAAATATTGAAGCCATAGCTGCTGGGTTGTACCACCTGGGCGGGTTCAACCGAAGCAAAGTTAAGACGGTAATAACCGGCGCGCAGCTCGTTCAAGGCTGTGGAACCCAGCGTGTGGGTCCATGAAGCCATGAATATCTTGTAGTGCTCCGCCTGAGTTGTTCCAAAGCCTGGCAGGTCAGAACCACCGTAGCCCAGGGCCGCCGCGCTTGGACTTGACTGGAAAATGCTGGATGCCCACAGAGAATCATTCTGCGACAGATGGTAGTCCGCACGGATGATGCCCTGGTCCTGGGCTGCAGTGTTGGGAGCATTGAACGCATAGTAGGAACCACCGCCGACGGTCGCGTTCGGGGCGGGGACAAATTGCTGCAGCAGCTTGGCCGAGATCGGATTGTAGCTGCTGGATGGGATTTGGATGTTGCCGCCCGTGGGAAAACAGGCGTTCCACGGAGTTCCAGCCGCGCAGCCTCCAACAGCAAATGGAATCGGATTGGAGGAGAGGCCGACGGTGTTGTTAGGACCGTCGTTGGCGATGTTATTGTCCGCGGTGAAATTACCAGCAATCTGAGACGGGTTGAACACGGGCGATAATTGGGTTTGGCCCACCCGATTCCGGTACCCCTGATAGGCAAGGAAGAAGAAGAGACGATTCTTGATGACCGGGCCACCCAGCGTACCCCCATATAGGTTCTGGTGATAATTCGGCCGGCTAGGGGCGAAATAACTTCCATTGCTCAAAAAGGTATCGCGATAGAACTCAAAGCCGCTTCCATGGAAGGCATTGGTTCCGGACTTGAGGACCTGATTGACAATCGCACCGCTGTTGCGGGCAAACTCCGGGTTTAGCGTACTGGTCACAATGTTCTGTTCTGCCAACGCATCCGGGTTGACCGAAATTCCCTCGCTCTGCAGTGAGGAATCGGTGATATCGGCGCCGTTGACCAGATAGGCATTGTTTTGCGTTTGACTGCCATTGGACGAATAATTGCCGAATCGGTCACTCGATTCCATAACCCCAGGAGCAAGCTTTTGCAAACCGGTCACGTCCCGCCCCAAGAGCGGCGCCTCTTCCAGTTGCTGGGCCGTAAACACCTGCTTCAATTGCGTATCCGCGGTTTCCACCTGCACCGTCGCAGCCTTCACCTCAACCGTTTGTACTGCAGACCCAATTTGCAGCTGGGCGCTGACTTCACGATTGTCATTCACATTCAGCGTGAGCCCGGTCGAGAAGAACTTCTGAAAGCCGGAGGCGGAGATGGTGACGGTATAAGGACCGCCGATCTGCAATTGAGGAAAGATATAGTAGCCGTGGCTGTCCGTAGCGGCCGTTGTGGTGATGCCGGTGCTGGTGTTGACAATCGAGACCGCGGCGTTTGGAATGACGGCTCCAGTGTTATCTGTCACCGTACCGTGCAACGCCGCGTAGATGTTCTGTGCAGCCGCTAATTGCGGTAATCCCAAGTTCCCGAGAAGCAGCAGCAGAGCAGCGAACATCGTTCCGAAACGACGAGTCGCCATAGCAACATTGGAAATCCGTTCGATATCCGGCATTTTGAATTCTCCATTTCGCTTGGTGCGCTTACAAACGCCAAATCCGTGGGCATTGCGTGCGCGTTCGAGAGCAAGGTCGTGCTGCCGCTGACATCTAGCTGATCGGGCAAACGCCGTGGAGGCACTCGAAGCAAACCGAGTTAAGAAGGGGCCTCTGACTCGTGGTGTAGAGCTGCGGACCTTCCGAGGGCTCGACGGGGAGCCCTCGGAAGGCACTCGAACAAAAGCTACGCCTGACAACTGTGCCGGCTCATCGGCGTGGTGATGGACCACCCGCCAATGTAATTATGTTCGCCAGAAAAATGCTATGTAGCAATAACCACTTAACCCAATTTCGCACTGACCACTCGACCTACAAGTTGCAGTGACTGTGATCTCTGAGCGCGTCTCAACTTCTGAGATCGCAAGTAGAGCGCCAAAAAAGATGCTGGGGTTGTGAGGTTCTTAAGGAAGGTTTCAATTTCACGAATAACTATGGCCCAGCCAGAGGGCGGAGAACGCCTGGAGACCAAGTGGAGATGAATTGGAGAGGTAGCGACTACATACCTATCTTGTTGATGCGGCGAGTGCGCTGTCGCTGGAAGACGAGAATCTTTCACATTTCGGACAACTCTTGAGGGAGGTCTACGGATTTCCGTACCCGTCCTCTGTGAAGAAAATTTATTCGGACTCAGGTTTATAGCTCGAGGAGCGATACTTCCTTCACATCGCCTCGACCGGTCTTCGCCGGGGTGACCAACAGGGTTTTCAACTCCCATGGCGCCAGGTTGATTGTATGGTCCACACCGAGGGCGGAGCTCTTGAGTGTAGCTTGGGTGGTTTTCCCGGCCCGCTCTTGCAGGCGTAGGATGGTTGCGTCCTGCACGCGCTCGGCGCGCTTGATAGATAACACCCATACGTTGCCAGGCATGATCTCGAGGAAGGACCGCTCCCATGGTTCGGTTCCATGGTGTGCGGAGTCCATGACATACTCAGCCGGCGTTTGGAGTTCTTCGGCGCGACGATCGAGAGCCAATTCCGCGTAGCCACCACGGCCACACAACAGCCAGAACTTACGCTCCTGCCTTCCCTGGTCCTGCCATGCGTTGTTGTCATCATGGGGCACCTGGTTTGGGTTGTGGCGGGCAAAGGGCGCCGAGCGGATCAGCACCGTGCGAAAAAGCGAATGCAGGCAGTCATAGCTGTACGTCTGATTGTTAAGCAACGCCACGGTGTAGTCGGCATTTCCAATTCTCCCCTGCACCGCTCCCCAATCCTGATAAGGCTCTTCCTCGCCATTGGTGCGGCGCTCGAGCACCTGCCCCGGCACTCTCGCGTAGATCTTCGGCTGCGTTAGCGCGGTGGGGATTTCGAGCTTCAGTATCTGCTCATGCTCACGCCAGTCGATCACGAAGCGAAGTTCGATAAAATCGAGCCCGGCGAATTCTGCGATGTCGAGAACGATGTCAGAATTTTGCCAGGAGGCCCGCTGACGAGTGACCCGGGTAACCGGCCCGTTCTCAATCACCGTGGACGAGACTAGCGTGGGGCGACCCATCTCCTGCCGAAATTCATCGATGCCATGCGCCCAGGTGTCGCTGGTGTCGCTAATGGCCACTAGACCTATGGGGGCCGCCAGCAGCTCGGCGCCATCGTCGGCCTTCAAAGAAGAAATACCGAAGCCGGAGTTCGATACTGTGACGAAGTCTCGATAGGCATCAGGAGCAGGTGGTTCGCCATGCGCCAATGTAAAGACCTTATATCCACACGGAGGCAGTTCCACCCACGCCGATAAGCGGGGAAAGAAGTTAGTCATGCTGGCCGAAGGTCTCCACTGCACCGGTATTCTCGTGCCGTCCTTGGAGGCAAGGCAGGTAATGGGGGACGACTTACGCGACGGGTCCTTCTCGGTGTAGTACTCGACCTGTGCCTTTCGCTTCCAGGGAAGCGGATTGAAGAGGAAGACGGCGCCCTCTTCGACCGTGCTCAGGTCAACCCGCTTGGCCATCATCTCCAGCGCTTCTACTTTAGACGTTTGCGCGACTTCGCAAGCGTAACCGACACTGTCTCGCACATCCTGATAGTCGGAGTAGAGCGAAGTTCCAGCCATCATGTCGTGGAACTGGCAAAATAGAACCTTCCACCACGCTTCGGCATACTGATCTGCCGGATAGGCGCGGCCCGCGCTTAGATTGGCTACAAGAGAAATGGTCTCAGCCTCGCCCAGCCAGCGCTCGGCGCGCCGGTTAAGGAACTTTCCTTCTCCATAGGCCGAATAACAACCGCGAGAGTGGTGCTGCAACTCGGTTCGGACCACGGGCAACCCAGGAAATGCGGACGAGCTTTCGACGGCCATGAAGAAATCGCGCAGCGTGCTGAAGCGCAGCTGGGGCAAGCTCGCGTCCTGCTGCAAGGCGAGAATCTGTTGTATCTGTTCCCGGGTGACGGCGCCGCCGTGATCGCCTACTCCGAGAAAGAACGCTGCATGATCAAAGCCTGGTGCGAATGCACCAGTGGCCGCGGGCTGAATCAGTTTGGGGCCCGCGTCATAGCTGTGCCAGATTCTCAGGGTGAGAACCCGCGATCCGTCGGCGCCCTCCCACCAGAACAGAAGAGGCAAATCCATTTCGTGCTCCTGGGGGCGCATGAAGACGTAATAACCGTAGCCAGCGCGTTTCAGGATCGTGGGCAGGCCGGCGGCGTGGCCGAATGAATCGGGATTGAAGCCGATCTTGACTTCCGCCCCCAGAACAGACTGGCAATAAGCCTTGCCGTAGAGCGAGTGGCGAACAAAACTCTCGGTCGAGGGAATATTGCAGTCAGGCTCTACCGGCCAACCACCAACCACCTCCCAGCGGCCCTCGCGAATTCGCTGCTTAATCTCGCGCAGCATCTCAGGATCGGTGCGTTCGACCCAACGGTAGTGGGCCGACGAAGAATGGCTATAGCAGAACCCCGGAGTCTCGTTGATGCGGTTCAGAGCACTGCGAAAGGTGGTGAGCACAGTGTCTGAACCATCACGCCACGGCCAAAGCCAGGCGGCATCGATGTGGGAGTAGCCGATGATGTGGATGACTTTCCTGCTCCCCCCATCCGGAGCGTGCTGCGCCCATGACGGGGCGGTAGCCATGACTCCCAGCGATGCGGTCCCTTGCACAAGAAAATCTCGTCTTGAAAGGCCCTTCCATTGCTTGCCCATATCCTGCGCTCTCCCTGCTTGGCCGACGGATAGAATTGTCGGTGTTATGGTCGAACCAATGCAAGCCCTCTTACAAGCGCAACCGTCCAGCGATCCGTGGAGCACCTCGCGTTCCCTGCTTGAGCGCTCTCGCCGGTCTCTTGCCGGCGGTGTGAGCAGCCCGTTTCGCGCCAAAGCCCCGGTTCCACTTTTTCTTGCGGATGCCGCAGGAAGCATGATTACGGACGTGGATGGCAACCGGTACATCGACTATGCGCTGGCTTGGGGTCCGCTGATTTTGGGTCACCGCCATCCCAAGCTGGTTGCAGCGGTCCGTGAGCAAGCCGATCGGCCGCACATTTATGGAGCCCAGCATGAGCTGGAATACCAGGTAGCGGAAATGATTCAGGAGCTGGTTCCCTGCGCGGAGCGGGTCGCGTTCACCTCCAGCGGCAGCGAGGCGGTGCAGCTTGTCTTGCGGCTGGCACGAGCCTTTACGGGGCGGAAGCTCATCGTAAAATTCGAGGGCCACTATCACGGGTGGATGGACTCGGTTCTGTTGAGTTATAAGCCAAGCGCCGACCAGCTGCGGCAAGCAGATGCCTCCGGTGTTCCCGGCTCGGCCGGACAAGTGGCGAACGCCGCGGACAACGTCCTGGTGTTGCCGTGGAACGACGCGGACAAATTAGAGACGCTCCTTGGAGAGCACGGATCGGAAGTTGCCGCCATCATCACGGAGCCTGTTCTCTGCAACAGCGGATGCATTGAACCGGGCGACCATTATTTAGAGCGAATGGCGGAGTTGGCTAAGCGGCACGGTGCGCTGCTTATCTTCGACGAGGTCATCACGGGTTTCCGCAGAGACATCCGGGGCGCGCAGAGCTACTACAATGTGACCCCCGACCTGGCGACGTTGGGCAAGGCCATTGGCGGCGGACTGCCCCTAAGTGCGATTGTGGGCCGCGGCGAAATCCTGGAAATGATGTTCAACAAGGGAGTGGCCTTTGGCGGAACCTTCAACGGTAATCCCCTGTCCCTGGCCGCGGCGATGGCAACGCTCAGCGAGTTGGCGCAAGCAGATGGAGAGCCGTTGAAGCAGGCGAATAAGAGGGGGGAGGAGATCATGCGAGGAATCCAGGCAGCGGGATACAAACATAGTCTCCCTCTGCTGGTCACCGGTTTTGGAACTGCTTTTGCCCTGCACTTTACCGAGCGTTCGGAATTGCGCGACTATCGCGACGCGCTGAGAGACGATCACAATTTGTTGCAGCGGTGCCTGATGGAGAGCCTGCGGGAAGGACTCTGCCTGGTGCCGGATGGCCGCATGTATGTATCCACGGTACATACCGAGGACGATGCGGCACGAACCATCTCAGCCATGGACAGGGTTTTCAGCCGCCTCCAGGAGGATGTCAGTAGCACTTCGCGGTAATTCCGCCAGTCAACTCGAAGTCAGGGGGCGACCTGCGGATGATCGCCCCCTGACTTCGGCTTTTGTTGAATCTACGCAGGGGCTAGAAGGTCGCCCTCAACGAGAATTGACCAAAACGGCGCTCGTCGTGGTTTCCGCCAAGCGCGATGGTGTTGAGGCCACCCTTGAGTGCGATCACAGGCAGGGACGGCCCAATCGTGCCAGGTGTGTTCTCAACAGACAAGGCCGATTCGTTGACATACAGATTGTGATGGTTGAGTACGTCGAATGCTTCAGCACGGAACTCAAGCCCGACGCGTTCTGTGAGGTTGAACTTTTTCGACGCCGACACATCCGTATTCCAGGCCCCTGGCCCTTCGAAGGTATTCCGGCCAGTCATGTTTCCCGGGAAGGGCCCGAAGTCCGAGATGCCCAAGCTGGGGTTAAAGGGGGCCAAATCATTGGCTCCAGGAACAGAGTTAATTTGAAATTGGTTTACTCCCACCATTTGCGCCGCAGCGGGTTTGTGTTGGCTAACCGGAGTGGAGGGTACGATGCGCGGGACACCGGAATATCCGTTCTCATTGTAGGTAAAGTCATAGGCGGAGAAGGGCGTTCCGCTGCGAGCAGTAAAGATCCCGACCAGGGCCCAGCCCCCCGCAACTTGGGGCATAAGGCCGCCCCCATGGCTGAACCAGGGAGTGTTCCAAATGGGCGATAGGACGACACGATTGCGTACGTCGAAATCTGAACTACCCCAGTCGAGCATTGGATTAGATGGGTCTAGGTAGCCGAGGTTGCCGATGTAACCCGAACCGCCTTGCGAGCTGTCGGCAAAGGTGGAGCTCAAGTCGTCAAGTGAGTGCGCATAGGTGTAATTCGCAATGAAGGTAAGGCCAGTGTTGTGCAGATTCTGGGTTTGGAATTTGACGTTTGCGGAGTTATAGCTGCTGGTGCCGCCGCTACCGCGGACGTTTATGGCCGCATACTGATCATTAGGCCGTGTAAGGCAAGCATCGGGAATGGTGATGCTGCTGTCGCACGCGGCATTTGTGGTCAAGGGTGCGCCGAGAAATGCCTGCGCCCCTCCAATGGGATTACCGGCGGTGATGTCGTAGAGATTCACCCCATGCGCCCCGCTATAAGACAATTCTACAAACGCGTTCCGGGCAACTTGCTGCTGGAGCGCGAGGCTCCAGAACTGCGTTGACGCGGTCTTGATGTTCTGGTTGACGTTGCGCAACTCGGTTGGGGGCAGAGGCTGCGCGGGTCCGGCGACGGCCAGTGGACCGAGGTTGCTGTTGGTGACGGGTGTGCTATACGCCTGCAACACACCATACGCGGGAACATTCTGAATCGTATTGAAGGTTACGTTGCCGAAGTTGCGCTCATAGCTGATGCCAAAGCCGCCTCGCACACTGGCCTTGCCGTTACCGAAGAGGTCGTAGGCAAAACCGATGCGTGGGGCTGCGGTACCCCAGCTGGGGCTCCACAACTGGCCGACGGGACTCTGCGGAGCAATTTGGACCTGGCCGCTGGCAATCTGTTGATAAATGTTGGAACCGGCGCCGTAATAGAAATTTGAATCGAGGTTCTGGTTATTGTTATGCTGCACGCCGTAATGCTCGTAACGCAAACCGTAATTGAGGATAAGTCTTGGAGTGAGACGGAAGCTGTCTTGTGCGTAGGTGGCCCAGTCTTTGTAACGATAGCTACGGGCAAAGCCTGGGGAAGCTACAGGCGTGGTCACTTCGCAGGCCGGGTCGGCGTTCAGGCTGCCGTCGGGATTCTGGGTGCAGGGCAGCTTGCCCTGGGTGTTGATTGCGGCCTCGTAGTATTGCAGGTTGCCGCTAAGCATGCCCTGCAGACCGGGTTGCAGGCCGCTCTGCAGGTATTCCACTGCTTGCGCATAGGCGCCATAAGCAATGTTCATCTGTATGTAGGTAAACTGACCACCGAAGCGCATGGAATGCCTACCCTTGGTCCAGGACAAATCCTCCGCGAGCTGAACCGTGTTTTGTGGACCACCGTAGGGTAGGCCACCGGCTCCGGGCTCCATATAGTTTTCGAGTCCCGGGAACGTCACCTGCAGGCCTCCGGCAGTCGCTCCTCCAAACTGGAGCATGGGCACGTTTTGCTGGGCCGTGTCATAACTGCTGGGGTTGGCGAGTCGATTGAAACTAATTTTGCTGCTGCTGAACAGAGAAGGAGAGAAGATGTGGCTGATGGATAACAAGGCGCTGTCGTTGGAAACCGCGCTGCCTACGTCATACTGCGGATACGGACTATAAAAGGTGGTGCCGGGGAACAGTTTTTGGCTTTCCTGGGCAAAACGAAAAAACATCTGGGTGTTGGTGGTCATGTTGTAGTCCAGGCGTCCCAGCAGGCGATAGGTGTTCTGAGGAAAATCACCGCCGGCGTCGGCCTGGGCCTTGAAGTTGACTTGCCCCAAAATCGGCGTTGCGCTCGGTACACCGGGCAATGTAACACCGAGATCCGATTGAGCAAGGGTGCTGGAGATCGGATAGGGAGTGGCGCCGTAAGTGGCGAAATACGATTGGACGTTTGGCGCGGTGTATGCCAGGAATTGTGGCGTGGGTACCAACTCCGACTCGGACGCCGAACTGCGGACATGAGTCCACTCCGTGCTCTCGAAGAAGAACAGCCTATCTTTTATGATTGGGCCGCCAGCCTGAAAGCCAAACTGATTACGGGTGTAGACCCCTTTCGGGGCTGGAAGAGGTCCGGTGCCGCCGCCCTCAAGAAAAGCGGCATTCTGCGCATCGTTCTGATAGGTGTTTGCGGTATAGGCCGAAAGGCGGTTGTACTCCCACGCAGAACCGTGAAATTTGTTGGTGCCCGATTTGGTGGTTACGTTAACGACTCCGCCAGCAGCGCGCCCGTATTCAGCGGCAAAGTTATTCGTAACTATGTTGTACTCCTGGACTGAGTCGATAGGGATCTGCTCACCGACATCGTCGGTGAAGACGCTTATATTTTCAACACCGTCGAGCAGGATTTCCGTGCCTGTCTGCCGCTGGCCATTGATTGCATAGCCCACACCGCGCGCAGTAAGGTTTTGGCCGCTGTTTGCATTCGATGTCGTGTTGTCGCCATTGCTCACGTTCCCGGAGAGCACGACAAAATCATAGGGATTGCGCGTGAGGCTCGGCAGCTGCGCCAGTTGTTGGGTATCAACGACTTGCGAAAGTTCCTGGGTCTGGGTGTTGACCGCGACACCGCCTGCCCCTACCACCTCGACCTGCGTCGTATTGGAGTTGATGGAGAGTCTGGCGTCGAGCGTCTCATGCCCGCCCACCGTGACTTCGATCGGGGCCGTGAAAGGTTTAAAGCTGCTGGAACTCACCGTGACCTGGTAGGAGGCGGGCTCCAGGCCAGTCACCGAATAGGCGCCGGTTGCAGACGTCTGGGCAGTGCGCTGGGCGCCTGTTGCCACATTCCTAACTGTGACGGTTGCTCCGGTGACCACCGCGCCGGACTGGTCGGTGACCGTGCCGGCAATCTGTCCGCTCTCGACTTGCGCCGGGGCGAAGGTGCTCAAAAGAATAGTGATGGCAAAGATGCCCGTGAGGTAATAAAAAAGGTTTTTCAAGATAGTCTCCCTCGACCGACAGGGGGTCGTAGTCCGCCGTAGCCGACTGAATGAATGACTTGAGTGATAGCAGCCAGCCTGCGACGTGGCAGGTAGACGCAATTTGTGTGATTTCTCCGTCTCAAATCCCCTACTCGAAGCGAGCGCTCGTACGTGGGATTCGGCCCGGAAAGCAAGTCTTATCGAGGATCTGGCTCCTCTGCAGAGATGGAATGCACGCTGTTTGCCAGGACCGGTGGCAGTGTGATTTGGTCAATAAATTTATGACCTAGGTAATAACCTTGTGTAAATAAAGGATTAATCAATGGATGAATTCAGAACGGGAAGTTCATGCTCCCGATCGTTGGCCTAAATCGGTTCGCGAAATCTCTCGAATTGCGGAGGAGGGTTACAGGTTTTCGAATTTGCGGATGCCAACCAAGGAGTTTCCCTCCAAGATTGCTGCGGAGGCGGCGGCTTGAACTATCTCCGAAGCCGTATTTTGTTCAATGGGACATAACGGGCGATGAAAATGGCGGGCATCGTGGCTTTGCTGCGGAGTCGGGCACTATGCGTGCTTACCCGCCCTACTATACTGCTATAGCGGGAAGGCAGCCACGGACGTACGCTCTGGTTGGCCCCTTCGCGTAGGGAGGCAGAGTGCTGGAATTGAGAAGGCTTCTTGGTGTATCGCTGCTGTCGACAGTCGGGTTAGCGGTCCCAGCCTCTACGGGGTTCCTGGCACCGTTCGCTTATAGTCAGGGGATTACCACCGGAACGATCAATGGAACGGTAGTCGATTCCAGTGGTGCGGCCGTGCCCGGCGCCCAGATAACCGCGTCCAGCAATAGCCAGGGATCGAAACGCCAAGCTACCGCGGGACCCGACGGACGCTTTGCCTTCTTCGCTGTGCCGATTGGGCAATATACCCTTAATATCGCGGCGACCGGGTTCGCGGACGCAACTGTAAATAATGTTCAGGTGAATTCCGGCGCGACATCAAATTTGAATGAGATCAAGCTGGTGTTACCGACGGCTGCCACGCAGGTCGAAGTCAACGGTGCGGCATCGGCCCTGTTGCAAACAACGGATTCTCAGGTTACCACGACCTTCACTGCAGATCAGATACAGAACCTGCCTCTGAACAATGGATTCGATACAGTTACTGAAGTAGTGCCCGGCATCGTCAGCACCCACGGCGATAACTTTTCTAATACGAACGGTGACAACTATTCGGTCAACGGCCAGAGTGGCCGCTACAACAACTCTGAAATTGACGGTCAGTCGAACAACGACAACGGCATCGGCGGCCCGCAGGTTTTCTTCGCTAACCAGGATGCGCTGCAAGAGATTCAGGTGATTTCAAATGACTTCAGTGCCCAATACGGACGCAATGCGGGCGCGGTCGTCAATTACATAACCAAGTCGGGTACCAATTCGCTCCATGGAAGCGGCTTTGAGTTTTATCAGAGCCAGTTTCTAAGCTCCTTTGAAAATCAGCAAAAGAGCCCCGTGTTTGGCTTTTGCACTGCCGGTCAAAGCCCCTCCAGCGGTTGTCTTGCACCGTCCTTGCCACGTTTTGCGGAGAACCGCTACGGAGGAACGCTCGGGGGTCCGATTTTAAGGGATAAGCTATTCTTCTTTGGCAGCACCTTTTGGGACCAAGTCCGGGTCGGCGCCGCTCCTCTCTCTACCTTGCCTTTTCTATCCCCAACCGCCACCGGCCTGCAACAGCTCCAGTCGGCCTTCCCAGGAAGTCCTGCGATCGCAGCCCTTGCTGGTTATGGTCCATACAGCGTAAAAGCAGGCAATCCGGTGGTGAGTCCGGTTCCATCAGCAGCCTCATGTCCTGCGAACAGCACTTTCGCCGGCGGGACTTGCCTGGAAACGATCACGGGACCGAGTGGGAACTCGGTCACCGTGCCTTTCGCTGGGGTTCAGCGGAGCATTCCGAACCTCTTCAACGATCAGGAGCATCTTGGCCGGCTTGATTTTCAGCCGACAGCCCGCGATCACCTTTTCTTGCGCTATTTCTATCAAAACCAGCTTGAGACTGGCGTAGGCGGCGGCGAAAACGGCCAAATCGCTAATGGGGACTTCGTCAATTCCACATTTGCAGCTCACTCTGTCGGCGCCGATTGGACCCACACTTTTTCCCCGCGTTGGTTGGATCAGATCCGCTACAGCTTTCAGCAGTCCAAAGGCAATTTCCAAGGCGGTTCCTATCCCAACTGTCTCACCACACAGATCGCGAATTGCCCGACGCAGGTTAGCTTCCTGGGCGGCAACAACGATGTGGGATTTGGCGTAAACGTCGTATTCCCCCAGGGCAACACGGTGAAGGTCACCCAAGTCCAGAACAACGCCATCTGGACCGGCGGAAAACATACGATTCTCTTCGGTGGCGAACTGGATTATCAAAACTCGCCTTTTTATGGGCTGTTCTATTACAACGGCAATCTTAATTATCAAACGTTTAACGACTATCTGCAGGAAGGGAGCAGCGGAAGCGCCTTTGCGCTGATTGCCAACGGGCCGGCCGTGACTCCGTTTACTGAGGTCGATGCCGCAGGCTATATTCAAGACGACTGGAAGGTCACGCCATCCTTCACTGCGCATGTCGGTATGCGCTGGGAGTTCTTTAGCCAGGCGGTGAACCTGCTGAATAGGGAAACGGTTGCCCGGCAATCCGACCCCGCTACCGCCTTTTGGGATCAATCGTTACCGCTTTCCGCCACCACGGACCCTGCGGTGTCAAACTTTTACAAGGGATTTCAACCGCGCATCGGCTTTGCTTACAATCCTGAGTTCGACAAGAAACTGGTGGTGCGGGGCGGTTATTCGATCAACGAGAATCCCGCCTACTATAATTTGATTACTCTCGCCTCCGATGCCGCCCCAGTGGTTAACTTTGGGGCAGTACCTTGTTCCCCAGCCACCCCGTGTGTGCCCGGCAACGGTTCACTGCAGAGTTCTGACGTGCGCGCCCTCAACCTGCCGGCGTTGCCTACGGGCATCGATCCTCGCAGTGGTTTTGAACAGTATTTTCCGACCAACTTTCGCCCTCCCTATGTGCAGACCTATACCCTGGCAATCGAACACCAGTTGGGAGCGGCAGCTGTCGGCGAGATACGCTATGTCGGATCCAAGAGCACTCACGATTTTCAGTCGGTTGACCAGAATCCCTATCTGGCAACCGTTGCCGCAGCGTTTCCCAATTATGTTTCTGCGTCGTCGCTTTGCCAGGACCCCACGGCTAACGGATTCGGACGTCCGAACTGCGATTACAACAACGTATCTTTCGTGAGCAACGGCGGCTGGGCTAATTACAACGGTCTGCTCATGAACCTGACTACGCGAAACTATCACGGCTTGACCACGACCGTGTCCTATACCTTCAGTAAAGCGATGAACAATGCTACCGATGGCTTCCGAAGCACTGGCGCTGCCGGCAGCTCTATCGCCTACCCGCAGAACCCGTTGAATACCAGCCAGGGAGAACGTGGGCTGAGCGGCAACGACTTTCCGAATGTGGTGGGTATTTCGTTCGACTACAAGTTGCCCAGCTTTATCAAGAGTGGGAGTGGGTTTGTCTCCCGCCTCACAAATGGGTTCGATTTCTACGGCCTATACCGCTTTAACTCCGGTCAGGTGTATACGGCTTACCAGCCGCTCACCTTGGATTCGATAACCAGCGACACCAGCTTTTGCGACGGCGGTTTCAATGCCGATACAGTCGGAGTGGATACCTGCAGATTGGTCAGCTCCAATCGCAAGGCACCGGTCAGCTCGGTGGCTTACCTGAATCCCTACACAGGCCCCGTCGTGGGTGGCGCACCCACCGTAGGAACCCCGCAATACGTCGTCTATAACAGCGATACCGCGACCTATGACGCCAATGGCAACCTCGTGGGTTATAACCCAGGGACACCGGTCGATCCCGGCACAACGCGCTGGATCATCAATAACCAAGCCTATGCCGAGGCAGTGAACAATCCTTATCCCGGCTCTTCAAGGAGTCTTCTCAGGGGACCGACGTACAGCGAGTTGGATGCCACGATCATGAAGGCCTTTCCGATTACCGAGCGCATCCAAATTCAACTTTCGATGACTGCTTATAACGCCCTGAATCAGATGTACAAGAACACTGGTCAAGCGGCTGTAAATTCCACAGATTTTACACAAAACATCTTCAACAACTCTGGGAGCGTGCCTACCGGGACGGGATTCATATCCGGAAACCGGTTTGTCGTGCTGATGGGGAAAGTCGTGTTCTAGTGCGCTTAGACGGTGAGATTTGTGCCGCCACACGCACGGTAACTTTATCCCGTTCAGCAGAAAAGGGATCGCCGAGGCGATCCCTTTTCTGCTTGTTGCCTTGGTTCGCTCTTAGAAGTCGACGCGCAGCGAGAGCTGTAGCACGCGGGCTCCATTGTTTAAGTTTCCAGGAGGGGTAACGGTGTAGCTGATGTTGCCGAATTGGCTGCTGGTGATGTCCTGTTCATCCAGACCGTTGTAGACATTGCTCGCCGGTAAGGCGAAGTTCGGATGGTTGAGTGCATTGAATGCGTCTGCACGAAAGTTTGCTTTGACTCGATCTCCGACGATTGGGAAGGCTTTGCCCAAACCGAGATCGGCATTGAAGAAGTTAGGTCCACGTAAGCTGTTGCGGCTTCCTATCTGCAATCCAATCGGACCTACATAGGCGTCTGAGGCTCGGTTTCCTCCGCCGGCTTGGCCGGCGAAGATATTGACTCCTCCGCCTTGCAACTTTTGGAGGTTTCTGGCGACTGCCGACTTTTGGCCAACCAAGATGCCAGGGGCATTGTTCGAGTAGCTGGCGACGAAGGCGTCGGAGTTGTTTCCCCACGCTTGACCGGTGTGCCAACTATTAACACCGCTGAGACTCCATCCGCCTATGATTTCGTTCATCCAGGTCGATGCGGAGGGCAGAAAAGCCTTTCCTCTGCCGAATGGCAGCTGGTAGACAGCGTCTGCTGTGATGATTTGATTCAAATCGAAGTCAGAGTTAGCGCGGCACTGGCGGGGAATGACGGCATTGCAGACCAAGCCGATGCCGCCGATGCCCGTATCACCCGAGGAGTTGGCGAAGAAGGACACGTTATCGATAGAGTGCGCCCAAGTGTAGTTGAAGTCGAAGTTTAGACCGTGGGAGAAGTTCTTCGCCACGGTAAGCAGCAGCGCATTGTAGCTCGAGAACCCTTTGTTGCCGTAGAACGTGTTCTCGGAGAACTGGGCAGCCGATCCTACGTTGAGCGGCGCACCATTGTCTGCAAGGAACTGGACAGCGTCGCCGAAGTCTCCCCGTTGCACGAAGGGCCCGAAATTAGCTACCAGGTACGAGGTGTAGTTCTGGCAAGCCGTTGAGCAACCTTTGGTCCCGATGACATTTTCAAACCACGGCTGAGGAGTCACGGTCGCGGAAGTGGCTCCGGCCCTGAGCTGCTGGGTGACGTTAGCCATGGCCTGGGAGAGGAGCTGGCCAGACACGGGATCGGGGAAGTCGAGAATCTGGTTGGCGTCTGTTTGGGCCAATAGACGGCGACCGAGGCGGCCGGCATAGCTAAGCTTCATAACCATGTCGCCCGCGAATGCGTGTTGCATACCGCCATTGAAAGCAATGGAGTACGGGGTCTTCAGGTGCGGGTCGATGGTGGCATTGAAGGCCGAGCCAAGTTTCAGACCGTTGGGTGATCCATTGACCACAAAGGGTTGGTAGGGCGCTTTGGGCGTAGCGGGCGGGCTGATGGGAACGGTGGAGATGCCGTTCTTGGCGTCGAGCCGCGCACCGGTCCTGATGGAGTTGTAAGGGTCGCCCGGGATTCCCAACGAGGTGGGCAAGGTCTGCTGGAATAGATACGAATCCGCATCCTGAATTTGCTGAACCGCGTTGATGATGGTGCGGTCGTAGACAATGCCGATACTGCCGTTGAAGACGGTCTTCTGGTCCCAGCTGGGGTTGTAAGCAAAACCAAAGCGCGGCGCGAAGAGATGGTTCTCGGGCTGATACAGTGGCGGCCCGTTATTCGCCTTGCCGCCAAGGATATAGCTGATCAGCGGGACAGCAGTGGGACCCGTGAGCGAAGCATCGCTCTGGGCAATGCGAGCGCCGAAGTACTGGTCGAAGTAAGTGTTAATCGTGCTCTCAAGGCCGCGCGTTTCATAAGGCACGGAGA
Organism: uncultured Acidobacteriaceae bacterium; assembly: GCA_963711525.1. Taxonomy (GTDB): domain Bacteria; phylum Acidobacteriota; class Terriglobia; order Terriglobales; family Acidobacteriaceae; genus PALSA-350. Next base: position 745,159 of record CAVQEO010000018.1, read on the forward strand.
AGTTCTGATAGGTAACTCCATAAGAGAGGGTGAGGTTGCGATTGACCTTCCAGCTGTCGGCGGCGTAGACCTGGGTCTGGAAGTACCTGTAGTAGCGCTGATCGCCGGTCAACTGAGGCAGTGCCGTCCCCTGGGCGTTGTAATTGAAGTCGGATGATACTTCGGCGATGCGGCCCAGCATGAAGGGGAACGCCTGGTCGTAATCGTATGCAGGTTCCGTGCCCGTTGTGCCGATATTGGCAGGGCGGAGGCTGGGGTTGTTAACTCCGGCTGCGTTAGTTCCGCAGTCGCCGGGGGTGGGGCCGCACAGGCTCAAGGTGTAACCACCCGGTCCGATCTCAGTAGTGTTGTAGTCGGCAACGTTGGTATTGTGCGCCTTGATGAACTTAAACGTGCCGCCGAACTGCCAGGTGTGGCTTCCCTTGGTCCAGGAAAAGTCGTCTCCGACGACGGGAATAGGGACGCGGCGGGCCTGCGCGTTGGGCTGGACGTAGAAAGGAGACGTAAGAGCAGGCCCAGTGCCGTCGCTAAAGAAGAGGTAGGTGGAACCGTCTGGATTGAAGGTAATCGGGAAGGAGTATTTCTGGACGGTTTCCCCGCCGAAGATGCGATTGGTTTTGTTGGTGCCAATCACCCAGTTGTGGCCGAGGACGTAGGAATAGGTGCGATCGACGAAGGGGCTGGTCGCCGGGTCGCCGGCAAACTGGTTCGGAACCTGAACGGAATTTTCACGAGCGATGGTGAACCTGCCCCACAGGTTCATGTGGTCATTCAGGTTATAGTCCATCCTGGTGACGTAGTTGGTTTCGTCGTCGTTGTCCGGAGCGTTGAAGCTGTATCCGCCGGAGTTGACGCCATCGCCGGTTTCCGTGTTGTTGGAATGCGGGTAGCGGCTGTTGTACCCCGCCTGAAAGGTTGGACTGATGCCAATGCCGGCTGGATCGAATGCTTGTACCTGGGCGGGGGAAAGATAAGAGATGCCGCCGGCATTGTTGAGATAGCCGAGGTTGCCGGCGCGGAAGCTATCCAGGGGTACTGTCCTCTGAGTCAGCAGCGAGCTGATGATGCGGGAATCGTTGAAGTCGAAGAAGAAGAAGAGCTTGTTACGCAGGACAGGTCCCCCGATATTGCCGCCGAACTGATTCTGGATCAGATGATTGCGGGGAACGATTGGAGACGCATTGTTGCTGAACCAGCTATTGGCCACCAGGGACGGATCGCGATGATACTCATTGATGTTGCCGTGAAACTGGTTGGTGCCGGACTTGGTGACAAGCTGGAATTGGCCGCCGCTGGAGGGACCGGCGGATGATTGAAGCCCGCCGACGGTGCCACGGAACTCTTCGACGGAATCGATTGGGGCGTGGCCCACGATGATAAATCCGGTGCTGATGCCGGACCCACTATTGCTTTGCTCCGCGCCGCCGGTCGCGAAGTCATTCACGTCCAGGCCGTCGACGGTGACGTTATTCTGGTCCACGCGGGCGCCGGTAACGGAGCCGGTGTCGGTGACGCCAGGCTGCATGGTGAACAGCGCGATCGGGTCGTTTCTCTGTTGCACGGGAAGATTGTTGAGTTGCTGCACGGTGAAATTGTTGCCGATGGTGGCGGTGCTGGTGTCGATGGTGACATCAGCGCTGGAGGCAGTCACCTCGACCTCCTGCGACTGGCTGCCCACCTTCAGAATTGCATTCTGCGTGCGGACGGTGGCCACGGTGAGGTAGATGCTGTTGACCTGTACGGGAGAGAATCCGGAGGCGCTAAAGGTCGCCGAATATCCCTCGCCTGGAGGAATCTCGGAGAAGCGGTACACGCCCTGCGCGTTCGTCGTGGCGGTGTATGACTGTCCGGTGGCGGCATTCTTGAGGGTGACCGTGGCGCCTGCCAAGACGGCGCCGGAAGAGTCCGTTACCGCGCCAGTCATACTGGAAACGTCTTGTCCGTAGCAGACGTGCAGGGATGTCAAGACGAGCATCGCGAAAATGCAGTAGAAGAGCTTGGCTCGTAGGGAGGATGCGTCGCTCGTGAGGTTGCGCCAAAATGTGTTCAAACCTAAATCCTCCAGCAATTGAAAAGTGGAATCGAATAGAGAGAGGCTCCCTATCAAAGGAGCTCCGTTGCAGGAAGCTCCTGGGGTTGCTGGACTACTCTCAAGGGTACGGGGACCTACTGAAAGCAAGCATGCTTTCTTCCTCCCATCGTGATGTTGTTGGAAAGAATCGGGCCCGGTAGATCTACCGCAGGACGTTAGCTGGTCGATCTAATCCATCCTGTTTGCGTTTGCGCGGCGGATACAACGCGTTAAGGCGGACTGGCCATGCACGTAGCATTTATTGTGCCACTCTGCAGATCGCATCTAAACTTCACATTATGCGAACCTTGAGTTAATCGGCGATGCAGATTATTGCTATGATTTTTTGTATAAACCGGGAGTTTCTATGGCTTTGTGTCGGCGAGCGGGTTCTGCGGCTTGGCGAAGGAACCATGCCGGACCTCCCCGGGCAACTTCTCCAGTGAGGCATGCCGGAGTGGCTGTTGCGGGGAGACACAATTTCGCGAGGAGGTTTGTACCTCATTATTTGTACCTCATTACAGGATGCGACGGGTCTTGTATTGGCAAACCCGTGGTCAGCGGCTGAAGAAGACCACCCCCTTGTCGAAATCGAAAGCAATCTTGGTGATGCCCAGTGTTGCCGGACTCACCAGTCCGTCAAGGCTGTCGGTAGCATATGCGCAGCTGTTGACCAGGAAGGCCGGTTCGCGCCGGAACTCTGCTTGGCCCAGCCTCAGGCTGCGCAGCCACAGCGGTTTACCATTGAACTCGCCCATCGTGTTGCTCGGGTGCTGGACTGCCCTGATGCTTACCGGCGACGCCGACGCCGGCGTTTTGGGCTCGAAGAGAATGAGGGAAGAGGCCCCGGTGTCCACTACCAAGTGTGCCGGGGTCTGATTGAGTTCCACATCCACGAGAGGGAGTCCGCCCGACATTTGCAGGCGAAGGGGATTTTTTAAGGGCCGGAGGGGTCCGAAGTTAATTTCGCGCGAGCTGTAATCAATTTCGAATGCCCCTTGGCCCAAAACGTCCAGACCAATCACGCCATCGATGCGAACGGGTATGGCTCTTTCAAAGAAAGACAAATCTTCGATCACGACGGGCAGATTGTCCCGTCTCGATGGGCCGATCTGCAAGCTGGGCGCGATTGCTCGTCCGGCTGCCACCCTGCCGTTTATCACTGTAAGGACGCCAGGCACCTCGTCCAGGCGGAGCGTTTGCGCCAGCCTTTGATCCAGAACTGTGGGGTTGGCCCCTGTATCCAATAGGAAATTGAGACCTCTCTGGGGGCCAGCTGAACCCCGGACCACAATCAAGTAGCCCCTATAGAGATCGAACCCAATCGTGGTTGATCGGCCCCCAGACCCTTTGGCAACCGGTTCAAAGGCTACAGCAAGAATCGTCAGAAGACTCAACAACCAGTAACTGCGACCCCGCATCGGCTTCACCTCGTACAAAGCCATGCTTGGTCAGAGGGATGGGTACCTCAATTCACCCTGACTAACTTGTATGTCCACTGTTAGTTAGGCTCGAGGAGACAGATGGGAGAGATGGGGGAGAGCTTGATCTCCAAGCCAATCAGTTGAAATTACAGGTGGGGCTTATAGCGCGTGTGTCAGAGCTCAGCCTCCGAGTCTCAAGGATGCCGGCAAGGACAAATGCAAGCACTAGAATTCGTCTCATGAACCGAAACTCTAGCCGCCCCGGTCAAAGCGGCGCCGGCACAACAGGAGCGGGACCTGTCCCGGCGTCCCGTGGAAGGATTGCGTCTGTGCCTAATCCTCAATACACTTCTCTCGGGCAAAAATCCGGCTTTTTCAGGTTTGTAGGAGACTAGCCCTCGTATCCATCGCACGAATCCTGCGCACTGATCATGATTTTCCGGTGGCCTGGAGCAAGATGTAGGGTAAAGGGGTAGGACCGCATGGGAATAAAGGTGGTATCACGAGGATGAAGACTTTCCGGGATTTTGCCATGCTGGCAGCGATCGCATGTTTGGCTGCCTACCAAGGCAGACAATTGCACATTTATGCAGCATCAAGCCAGGCGCCGGCCGCTCCGGTAACACAAAACGCCGGACCCACCCACGGGGGTAATGCGCCGCCGGCCGGAACTGCCGAACTGGCTGTCGCCGGCGGTTCCCTCTTCCAGCAAAATTGCGCCTTCTGTCACGGCCGGGATGCCGGCGGCGGGGAGACGGGCCCCGACCTTACCCGGTCGACACTGGTGACCGCGGATGTCGGGGGGGACAAGATCGGGGATGTAGTTCTGCATGGAAGGCCCGACAAAGGGATGCCTGCTTTCCCATTCTCCAGCGACCAGATCACTGAGCTCGCCGCCTTTATCCACTCCCAGCAGACCAAAGCGATGGCGCAGAGCGGCAAGAGGAAAGGGGTCGACGTGTCCGACCTTCAGACGGGGAACGTGGCCGCCGGGAAAGCCTATTTCAATGGCCCGGGCGGCTGCTCAACTTGCCACTCGCCTACCGGTGACCTGGCCGGCGTCGCCTCGCGTTATGAGGGGCTGAAACTGGAGGAACGAATGCTGTATCCCAGAGACGTGAAGAGCAAGGTGACGGTGACACTGGCATCGGGAGAAAAGGTTACTGGAACCTTGGCATACCAGGATGAATTCACGGTGGGATTGCGGGATGCCACAGGAACTTACCGGTCGTGGCCCACGAGCGCAGTGAAAATCTCGATTGACGCACCCGTCGAGGCCCATGTGGCACTGTTCAGCAAATATACCGATGACGATATCCATAATCTGATGGCTTATATACAGACCCTGCGCTAGGAGCATTTTTTTGACTGCTTTGAAAAACACGTTGCTTCTTGCCGTAGGCGCGGTATTGGCCTTTGCATTTCCATGTTCGCTGAAGGCACAGAATGTGGATGCGGCCATGCTGCTTCACCCGCCAGCCGACAGCTGGCCTGGGTACCAAGGCGACTACTCCGGAAGACGGCACAGCAAGCTGACGCAGGTTACGCCGCAGAACGTGAGCGATCTAAGCCTGGCCTGGGCCTTTCAGACGAACCAACCGGCAGAAATCAAATCCACGCCGCTATTGGTCGATGGCGTGTTGTACTTTACCGTCCCCGACAACGTCTGGGCGGTCGATGCGCGGTCGGGCCACAAGCTTTGGCAGTACACCTATCCACCCAACAAAGGGGACCATATCGGCCAACGCGGGGTGGGCATGTATAAGGACTGGCTGTTCTTTATATCCCCGGATGCGCACCTGGTCAGCCTCAATGCCAAGGACGGCAAGGTGCGGTGGATTATTGAACTCGCCGACGTGAACAAAGGCTATTGGGCGACCGAGGCGCCTCTCATCGTGGGTAACCACGTCCTGGTGGGCGTGGGCGGCGATCTGGACAATATACCGATGTTCCTGAAGTCGATCGACCCGGAGACGGGCCAGACACAGTGGCAATGGAACGTAACGCCTCCGCCGGGCCCGGGCGTCACCACAGGCGGTACGACGTGGATGGCCGGTACCTATGATCCTGACCTGAACCTCATCTATTGGGGAACCGGGAACCCGACGCCGGTGTTGGACGGCAGCGCACGGCCGGGCGACGACGAGCACACCTGCAGCATTGTGGCTCTGAATCCAGATACGGGCAAGCTAGTGTGGTCCTTTCAACCCTCGCCGCATGACACTCATGACTGGGATGCGGTCGAGATTCCAGTGCTGGTGGACGGGACTTTTCATGGACAGCCGCGAAAGATGCTCATGCAAGCCTCACGCAACGGGTATTTTTTCGTTCTGGACCGGACCAATGGCAAAAACCTGCTGACCGTTCCTTTCGGACCAGTGAATTGGGCATCGGGCGTGGATAAGCAAGGGCGCCCTATTCCAAATCCGGCCAAGGAGCCGGCGCCGGACGGGCGCTTGATTGCACCGGATGAGGGTGGACTCACTAACTACCGTTCGCCGAGTTTCGATCCCAAGACTGGCCTGTTTATTGTCGATGCACACCCGGCCTATAGCCTCTATTTCAACAAACCGGCGGATGGTTCGTACGGTTGGGCAGGTGCGGATTATGGGCTGTGGGGCAAGGGCGTGCTGGAGGCGATCGATTACCAGACGGGCAAGATTCGGTGGAGCCATGAACTTGGCCCGGGAGGCTCCGGCGCCGGAGTGCTGACCACAGATTCCGGACTTACCTTCACCGGTGATGCCGAGGGAAACTTTCTTGCACTGGATACCAGCGACGGGAAGACACTTTGGCATTCTGGCTCAGGGGCCCGCATCGGAAGCTCTCCGATTACCTATGAACTTGACGGCCGCCAATACTTCCTGACGAGCAGCGGAAGTGTGTTGTTCGCGTATGCCCTGCCGCAGAACGCAATTGCTGCCAAGCAGTGAGCTGGGTGAGAACGGTATAGGACCCAGGGAAAAAGAAACCGCAGGTCCCTGCGGTTCACGTTCTAGACCCTAGCCGTCATCCGATGGTCAATCTCTTCTTGCTCAGGACGCTCTATGAAAATTACCGATGTTAAGACCATCGTCGTCAACGCAGAAATGCGCAATTGGCTCTTCGTAAAGGTCATCACCGACCAGGCCGGTTTGTTTGGCTGGGGGGAGGCATCGCTGGAGTGGAAGACCCGGGCGGTAACCGGCGCCATCGAAGATTTCACTCCTATGCTGATCGGCGAGGATCCGCGCAATATCGAGCATCTCTATCAGAAGCTCTATCGCCATTCATTTTTCCGCATGGGCGCGATTGGCATGAGCGCGATTAGCGGTCTGGAGCAAGCATGCTGGGATATCTTCGGCAAATCGCTCGGTCTTCCGGTCTATCGACTACTGGGCGGCGAAGTACGTAACCGAGTCCGCATGTATACGCACCTTGGCGGCGGGGATATGAAGTCCGTCTACCAAACCTTCGATCCCCAGCCGCTGATTGATCTTGCCAATGAGGTAGTTGCTCGCGGCTATACCGCGCTGAAAGTTGTGTTTGTTCCCTACTCTGAACCCTTGATGGGACGGCAGTACGTTCGTCAGTTTTCCCAGATGTTCGAGAAGCTGCGCATCGCCGTGGGAGACAGTATCGACATTATGGTCGATTTCCACGGACGCACCTCGCCCGCTATGGCAATCCAATACATCCACGCGATTGAAGAATTTAGTCCGTACTTCTGTGAAGAGCCGGTTCCGCCGGAGAATATTCCGGCGCTGCGCCAGGTTCGCGAAGCAGTGCGTGTTCCCATCGCGACCGGCGAGCGATTAGTTTCGCGCTACCAGTTTCGTGAGGTTTTCGAACAACAGGCGTGCCACGTTATTCAGCCCGACTTGTGCCATTGCGGCGGCCTTTCCGAAGCAAAGAAGATAGCAGCGGCCGCGGAGACTTACTATATGGGCGTTGCGCCGCATAATCCGCTAGGGCCGATCGCCAATGCTGCGGCACTCCACTTTGCTCTATCAACGCCGAATTTTCTCATCCAGGAAGATATGCTTACGGACGTGCCCTGGCGTTGGGACGTAGTCAAGCATGGCTTGCAGATGGAGAACGGCTACTGGTCGAAGAGCGAATCTCCAGGCCTGGGGATCGAAGTGGACGAGGTTGAGGCAGCGAAACACCCTTTCAAGCAGGAAGCATTTGCTACCTCCGTAGCACGTGCGGCAGACGGCGCAATTCTGGACTGGTAGCAAGCTCTATAAGGAGAGAACCGTGAACCACTCGCGAAAAAAGGTCTTTCTGGCAGGAGCTCTTATCGTTCCCTGCCTGCTCATTGCACTGCTTCTGCACGCACAAACATTTCCCGATGCTTCGGTGTACGCAAACGATCCCGCGGCCATGCTTGCAGGGTACCGGCACGTTGAAGTCTCTTCGGTCGCCGACGCTATTGAGCAGCTCACCGGCCAGCGCATGTATATGACGCACCATATGCAGCCCATCTTCACCACAAAGTTTGCCGGCTATGCGGTAACCGTAAAGTTGGTGAAGGAAGAAAATCACGATCCGAATGCGCTCACAGGTATGCTCACCGCGATCGACCAAGGGGCCAAGGACTCAGTGTATGTGATGACGGTGCAGGATGGGGCGGATATCGCGGGGATGGGCGGGCTGATGGGCACGGCCATGTCGGCGCGCGAATTTGCGGGCGCGGTGATCGATGGAGGCGTGCGTGACGTAGCCTATCTACGCAAGATTGAATTCCCCGTTTATGCCAGCGGCATCGTGCCTTCCACTTCCGCCGGACACTATCGCGTTGCGGGCACGGGCATACCAGTCGTATGTGACGGAGTCAAAGTCAATGCCGGCGACATTGTCACGGCGGATAGCGACGGAGTCGTAGTCGTACCCCGGGAGATCGCTCCTAAGGTCCTGGTATTGTCACAGCAACTGGACTTTAAAGAACACAGCATGTACGCGTACATCGAAAACACTAAATCGATTCAAGAAGCAGTAAAGAAATTCGGTCGATTGTAATTTTCGTTATGGGAGAAATCCCGCGGCTCTTCACAGGTTGCGGAGAGTTCATTGTTGGGTAGAAAAACTCTGCCCCGAGATTCGCCAGCGCTAAAGCGCAGGATCGAAGTCGAGCCTTGTTTCTGGAGCGCTGAAGCGCTCCATCCCCCGCATAACCGGATTTCCTGCTACGCAGCTTTGTCAACAGCCGGGTGTGCGGCTTTCATCGAGGTAAGCCGCATGAAGCTTGTAGAAACCACCAAGCTCGGCAGGAAATCCGGGGAATGGGGGGGCCCACCGGAATGTAGTGCCGCGCCTCCGGCGCTCCACAATCTCGGCGATCGGTCTCCCAGCCCTCCCGGGCTGGGCTGACGTCTGGCTCCCGGCCCTCCGGGCCTGGTTCTGATCTGTGTTTATTTCCGCGTTCTCACGCAGCCTGTTTATAGCCCGGACCTACCCCAACTGCAGAGTTTTCCAGCAGCGTGTTCTACCGGCCGCAGCGCTCTCGCTCACTTGCAATTGCAGCCAGCGCCTGGCGCGCCTTTCCATCGTCGGGAGAGAACTGGAGCAGGCGTTGGAGCGTCGCCTGGGCGGTTTGAGGATCACCCGTCGCGCATTCGATCATTGCCAAATCGATACTCGCTGAAGTGTCCGCGGGATCATGCTCGCTCACCCACTGCAACCCAGCGATTGCATCTTTTACGTCACCAGCTCTTGCCTGCAGGATTGCCAGATCGCCGGCGGCTACCGAATCAGCTGGATCCGCATGCAGTGCTGCCTGGTACTCCCGCATAGCGGCCTGACGATCACCCGACAGTTGCTCCATTAAGCCGAGTGCCGTATGCAAATCAGGATCGGGCTGCTGCCCGGAGCGGCGCTCAGCTTGCACCAACAGTTGCATCGACCGATGCCCAGCCTGCACATCGCCGCGCTCGGCAAGTTGAAAGTAAGCGAGTCCGAGTTCACGATCACCGACGGGGCCGCCGCCCACCACGGTGAGGTCATCGGTATGCGGAGCAACCTGGTCAAGCGATAGCATAGGTCGGCTCTGGATACGATGGTCGGTAACTTGTTCGTGAGCCACGTCGCCTGTCTTCTCCCGCGGCATATGGCAGCCGCTACAGTCGGGCTGATCAGGATGGTGCCTGCTGACGAATGAGGGCCCTCCATGACAAGTGAGACAACGGCTTCTGAAGTAGCTTACCCGCTGCTCGGCTGGAGGCGAGCTGTGTGGGTCATGACAAGTGGTGCAAGTAAGCCGGTCCCCGCTCTTCCTCTTGCATTCGCTCTGCAGTAGAGCTTCCCACTGGCTTGTCGCTCTGCCACCCGGACCTAACTCGCCGGCAAGAACAAAGTGGGTTAAATAATTCGAGAGATCTTCGCCCGGTAGAAAATTGGATAGCGAACTTCCCTGGAGGTTGACGGCCGTCTCCCCTTCCAGGTGGCATTGCAGGCATATAGAGTCGCGCCTGCTGGGCGACAGTTTTGCCGGGTTCAGTATCGGCGCTTTCCCTGCGCTCGCGAGGTGGGCCGCTGGATCTCCGTGACACGACTGGCAGGCGATGCCGCCATAACGAAAGGGCCGCACGCCGAAATGGTTCCGCGAGCCAGGCAGCGATGGCTGCACGCCCGTGGCATGACAGTGAAGGCAGCCCGTATCCACCTGCAGGGTAAAGGGCATTTCTCGCACATTGAGCGACTTCGGGTTCATGTCCCAGACCCGCTGCTTGCTATACCAATTCACCGGGCTTTCAAACCAATAGCCTTGGTTCTGGAAGAGGTAGGTGCGGCCTCTCTGACCAGAGCCGATAAAGTAGGTGAGCTCCTGTTCCCCTTTCAATGCGCGTTCCGGCGGCGCGTTCGGGCGATCGTAACTCAGCCACGCGCGGCCATCGCGCACGAAGAGGCGGTAGTGAACGCCGGAAGTTGCATGTGTGAAGTCCCCCGGCAGCAGGCCATCGGCGGCAGCTCCGCTGGCTTGCGCCATGGGCGTTCTCTGGTAGCTGTCATAGATTTCCCTATGACAGCCGGCGCAGGCTTCATCAGGATTCTCTGCCAACAATCGGCTGCGGAACAGTGCCGGAGAAGCAGCCATGGCGACCAATAACCAGAGGGGAAAGAGCGGTAAGCGCGCCATGATGTGAAGACGTATATCCGGCTGAAGTAGTTGATCGCGCACTATGGACGCTAAAAGACTGTCGGTGGCGAAATTATTCGAGTAGGCTTGACATCTAGTTCGATGCTGAGGAGGTCGTACATGCGATTTTCCAGTTTGTTTAAGACGTTGCTTCCTGCCATCGCCGCACTGGGCGCCTTGAGTGTGAGTAGTTCATTGGCGTCGGGGCGGCCTGGCGCAGAAACCAAGAGCCAGGAATGCCCGAGCGATGAGAGCGGGTTGAAGTTACCCGCTGGTTTTTGTGCAACCATATTCGCTGACAATATTGGCCACGCGCGTCACCTGGTGGTGGCGCCGAACGGAGTGGTGTACGTCAATACCTGGTCCGGCGACTACTATCCCCCGGGAAACAAGCCTCCCGCCGGCGGATTTCTCGTAGCCCTGCAAGATAAGTCGGGCGCGGGCAAGGCGGACGTCATCGAGCGCTTTGGCGAAACCATCCAGACAGGCGGAGCCGGTGGCACCGGCATTGCCCTTTACAAAGGATCCATTTACGCCGAGATCAACGATCGCATCGTGCGTTACGCATTGTCCGCGGGGTCAATCGTCCCCCAGGGACCGGCCACCACCGTCGTTACCGGACTGCCTCTGGGCGGCGATCACCCCATGCATCCATTTGCCATCACCGCTGACGGGTCAATGTACGTCGATGTCGGGACGGCGACCAACTCCTGCCAGCTGAAGAATCGAACCCTCAAGTCGCCCGGCGCGGACCCTTGCACCGAACTTGAGACGCGGGGCGGCACCTGGCGCTACGACGCGAACAAGACCAACCAACCATTTACGCCGGCAGATCGCTTCGCCACCGGGATACGCAACGGCGAAGGCTTTGCGATCGACGCAGCCGGCAAGCGCCTGTTTGTTACGCAACACGGACGAGACCAGCTGCATGCGAATTGGCCGGATCTCTACAAGCTTCAACAAGAAGCCACCTTGCCGGCCGAAGAGTTGCTGCTCTTGAAGCAGGGGGGCGACTATGGCTGGCCCGAGTGCTATTACGACGCAGTGCAGCAGAAGCTGGTACTTGCGCCGGAATATGGCGGAGACGGCGGTAATAAGGTGGGCGTCTGCGCCAGCAAGATCGCCCCGGTGGCGGCTTTTCCCGCTCATTGGGGACCTAATGGGGCGGTGTTCTACGACCACAAACAGTTCCCGGCCCACTACCGCGACGGCGTGTTCATCGCCTTCCACGGTTCCTGGGATCGGGCACCCTTTGCCCAGGGTGGCTACAACATTGTCTTTCAGCCGCTTGCCGGCGCCCGTGCAGCGGGTCCATGTGAAATATTTGCCGACGGATTCGCCGGGGCGGTCGAGAGCCCAGAGAAAGCCGTGCATCGTCCGAGTGGCCTTGCGATCGGACCGGACGGGGCGCTCTACATCGCCGACGATAATACCGGGCGGATTTATCGGGTCGCGTATGTGGGTGGCGCCGCCGGCGGTGGTGCGAAGTCTACCCCGTGCCCAAGTGCCTCGGCTTCCCCCGGGCCTATCGACACAGCCAATGCCAAACCGCCCGAAGGCACGCACCCAGATGCCGGGCTCTCCGTTCCTGCAGGAGCGACGCAAGAAATGGTGGCGCTGGGTGATCGCATCTACCACGGACAAGTGGGCGGAGCTTCGTGCACGGGTTGCCATGGCTCAACCGCGTCGGGCACTCCCCTGGGTCCCGATCTGACGGACAAAAAATGGCTGTGGAGCGACGGCAGCTGGGCCGGCATTGCCAAAACCATCACCGACGGCGTCATGCAGCCGAAAGAATATCGCAGCCCCATGCCGCCGATGGGCGGGGCTCAACTCACAGACGACCAGGTGAAAGCCGTGGCCGCGTATGTCTGGAGCCTGAGCCATCACTAAATTCTGAACAGGTGGTGTTGATGAAGCCTTGGATCCTGTATGCAGTCATGACCGTTTTGGCATGGGGCGTGTGGGGCGTCTTCAGCAAGCTGGCATCAAACTACGCGCGGCCGCGGCAGACACTGATCTTTCAGGCAGTCGGCGCGGCGGCCTTTGGGTTGGTGGTGCTCTCGATGGAACGCTTCCACATCGAGTGGTCTCCACAAGGATTCGGTTGGTCGGCCGGGGCGGGCTTCGTAAATTTCATGGGCTTTCTGGCCTTCTTTGCGGCCGTTGAGAAAGGCAAGGTCTCGACAGTGATCGCAATGTCGTCGCTCTACCCGGTGGTCACTATCGCATTGAGCGTCCTCTTTCTGCGTGAGAAGATCAGCGCGCGCGAGGGTCTTGGCGTTGCTTGTGCGTTGCTGGCTGGTTTCCTGTTGGCAGGGTGACACGACCTCCGGATGCGCGATTATTCCACTTACAGCTTCTGGCTTGAGGACGTGGGCGAGCCATTGACGCCCCGGCCGGCGCTCAAGAGTTCGACCGAGGTCGACGTGGCCATTCTGGGCGGCGGCTACTCCGGTCTGTGGACGGCCTACTACCTGCTGCGGCAAGAGCCCGCACTACGCATTGCCGTGGTGGATAAGGAGATCGCCGGCTTCGGCGCCTCGGGACGCAACGGAGGGTGGTGCTCCCCAAATTTTCCTGTGACAGCTGGTACTTTGGAGAAGCGCTTCGGGACTGAGGCCGCGCGTAATCTGCTGTTGACCATGCGCGCCTCGGTGGACGAGGTGGGCCGCGTCTGCGCAGAAGAAAAGATCGATGCCCGCTTCCATAAGGGCGGCGTTCTGACTCTGGCGCGCGGGGCGCATCAGCTGCCGGCCATTCGATCGAGCTATGCGGCCTATGAACGACTCGGCCTGAGCGATCGCTACCAGGTGCTCGGCGCCACAGAAGCCTCAGAACGCATTCGCGTAACCGACGTGCATGGCGGACTGTATACGCCTGACGGAGCAAGCCTGCATCCGGCGCGGCTGGTGCGCGGTCTGGCGCGAGCCGTTGAGGCACGAGGCGGGGTCATCTATGAACAGACGCCAGTGACCGGGTTCAAAGCTGGAAGCCTGATCACGCGTGGCGGAGAACTGCGCGCAAAGCGGGCAATCGTTCTCGCGGGAGAGGCGTATCTGACGCGCCTCCCGAGCCTGCACCGAGTGCTGCTGCCGGTCTATTCTCTGATCTCGCTCACGGAGCCATTGACCGCCGGGCAGTGGTCGCAAATAGGATGGCAGAAGGGAGAGAGCGTTTCTTCCACGCGCCACACAGTCGTATATCTCACCAAAACTCCGGATGGACGCATCCTCTTTGGTAGCCGCGGTGCGCCCTATGTTTTCGGCTCGAAGATCACCGACCAGCAAGATACCCATGATGCGACAGTGAAGATGATCCAGCGCTCACTGGTTGAGTGGTTTCCTCCGTTGGCCGGCATTGGTTTCACGCATGCGTGGGGTGGGCCGGTGGGTATGCCCCGCGATTGGATGCCTGCTGTACGCTTTGACGCGAGCTCGCGGATTGGCTCGATTATGGGCTATACGGGACAGGGAGTTTCCACCAGCAATCTGTGCGGACGATTGCTCGCCGGCCTGATCACAAATCGTCAAACGGGCTTGGAGAGGCTTCCGCTGGCCCAGAGACGTTCGGCAAACTGGGAGATAGAACCGTTGCGCTGGATGGTTGTTCGCTATATGCAGGGGGCCTTTCAGCGCATCGATGAAGCCGCAGAAGCCGGGCGGCCGCGCCCCTTCGATGAGCGGCTGGCCCAATTTCTGGGCAGGCATTAGAGCAGAACTTGATTTATAAAATTTGATATTTTTGGGCCGTTTTGCCGGATTCGCAGCTCATCGGGGGCGGACAAAGGGGTTAAAGGGGTTCTTTTTTATAGAGAAACCCACTCTCGTGTCTGGAACAAAAGGTTGGGCGGGGATATAAGGCACCCGAGGCAGTGCTTCCGAGGGACTAAAGCTGTTGGCAAATGTTGACTGACCGGGGCCAGGGCTCGGGGGCGGCTCTTCCGCCCCACGGCTTACCGGGGCAGGCGGGACGGGCGGGGCAGGCGAATCTTCTTGCTGTGCAGCGGCGAGGGCTTGGCTCGGGTTCCATGGTTGCGGCCTGTTGCTTGCGAAGCCAGGCGGCAGGATAGATTTGCGCGGTGGGCGCAGGGGTGGATTTTTTCTCCGAGATGGCGCGACGGTCGGGGATCAGGTTTTGTATTGCGATGATCATGGAGAGGGCCTTGACTTGGCCGGTGATGCTGTTTCGGGTCATTTCGGGGCTCAGGTTGGCGATTTCCCAGAGGCGGTCCAGTACTTTTTCGCGGTCCAGGTTTAGGCGGCGGTGTCCATCGGCTTCTTGCTGGACGAGCTGTTGCTCGACGGCGGCGCGATGCTCGAGCATGTAGGCGCGGACATGGGGCTTGGATTTGGTGTAGGCGGCGGAGTCGGGGTTGAGGCCGACAGCTTCGGCAGCATGACGGTCGGTTGTGGTTCCAGAGAGGACCAGGCGGGCAAAGGCCATTTCCTGATCGGTGATGGGGTCGTTGACTTTATTTTTGGGCATAGGTGGCTCCTTAAATTTGAGAGAAGCTATGGGCAGAGGTTTTCCCGCGCAGGGAAGCAGGGTGCTGCCGCGGCGATGCTTGGATTGCCTTATTTTGTGACAGGGATCGGGTGTGACACCGGACAGGGGTAAAACTGTCCTTCGCTCGCGCTTAGGCCGAAACTACCGGCAACTGCCGACCAGCTAGCGGTACGCGAGAGCCGCAGGCTGTGCCGAAATCGTCTGCTAACAGGATATAGCGCCCGGGCATCGGACCTGGCCACCAAGACTCTTTTCTTTAGCCGCCGGTTATCGTTTCAGAGGTTACTTTGGTGGAGGTGAAACCGCAGGTCCCCTCCGCTTCGGTCGGGATGACAAAGTAGAGGGTCGCGGGTTTCGTTCGAAGCTGTTAGTCGGATAGATAACAGCAGGTCCCTCCGCTTCGGTCGGGATGACAAAGCAGAGGGTCTCGGGGTTTCGCTGGAAGCTGTTAGTGGGATAGATAAACCGCAGGTCCCTCCGCTTCGGTCGGGATGACAAAGTAGAGGGTCGCGGATTTCGTTCGAAGCTGTTAGTCGGATAGACAACAGCAGGTCCCTCCGCTTCGGTCGGGATGACAAAGCAGAGGGTCGCGCTTCACCTCAGCATTGGTGGAGGTGGACGGGCAGAGCTCAACAGAACGATGGGCTTAAGTGGGCCCTGACAGGCTGCGGAAAAACGATGCGCCGGGCAGGAAAGCAATGCCTCAGGGGCTAAAAGCCCGACGTATTCTCAATCGTTTACGGCACGACTAAAGTCGTGCCCTGACACAAAGCATGAGCTTTTCTGCAGCCTGTAAAGCCCATTCAACGCTCCGGGATGACAAAGGGAGGGCCATTCCACGCGAAATCGGATGGTGGCTGAGAGGGCGGAAAGGGCGGAGCACTGCAGAACTTTTGAGCCTTGCGCTCTCGACCCGGAGAGCGAGTTAGTTTGCGGATTCTTCGGGGCTTCCGGAGGGTAACGCGTAAAGCCGCTCTAATTCCTGCACATCGGCCAGTTGACCTGCGGTTAGGATTCTGCCCAGCGCGGAGCGCTCTATCGCTTCCCAGTTAGCCAGGAAGACTAGAAGTGCGTCGAAGTCGGGGTTTATTTGTTTCACAGCTTCATGATGCATCCGGGCAGCGCTGGCCGAAATACTACAAAGCGGTGGCGGCGCCGCACCCATTGGTGGTTAAGGGACTAACCCGGATGTCTCGCCGGGAGGGCAAAGTGTACCAAATCAGGAACGTCGGAAAGCGGCGCGGGGATCATAACGCGCCAGCCTGCTCAGCAGATAATCAACTTCGGCGCGCGCTGCGACATTTAGCGATGCGCCGGGAACACGCTGCGTGTCATGGGCAATTGCGCCGCGCTTCTGCAAAACATACTTGCGCACAGCGAGACCGATGCCCTGCTGCTGCTCGTAGCGAATGAGAGGAAGATGCGCATCGAAAAGATCATGAGCGGCATCTCGCTTTCCGGTCTGCGCGTACTTCACCACATCGACCAGCATGTCAGGAAACCCGTAACCGGTCATCGCGCCATCAGCGCCACGCTCCATCTCGAAGTCCAGGAACAAGGCGCCATTGCCGGTAAGGATCGAAAGCGGCCGAAGCGATCCATCACGCTGAAAGGCGCGCAATGCGGATATTTTGTCCAGGCCGGGCCAATCCTCATGCTTCAGCATCACGCAGGAGGGATTATCCATCACAATTTGGCGGATCACTTTGGGCGTCATCACCACGGTCAGGAGCAGTGGATAGTCCTGAATCACGAAAGGAATATCGGTGCCGATCGCAGCCACCGCCTGGGCGTAATAAGCGATGATCTGGTCATCGGTGCGCAGGGCAGGCGGCGGGGCGATCATCACCCCCGCAGCTCCGCCATCCATCACCCCCTGGGCCAGCGAGCGCATGGCCGCAAAGCCGGGCGCGGAGACGCCGACGATCACCGGCACCTTTGCCCGGCGGACCACCTGGCGGGAAATCGCCAGGGCCTCAGCTTGGTCCAGTTTCGGCGCTTCACCCATAATGCCAAGAATGGTTAAGCCGGTAACGCCGCAGGATAAATAAAAATCTGTCATGCGATCGACCGATTCCGTATCCACCGCTCCATCGGGCGTGAATGGAGTGGCAGCGATGGCGTAAACGCCGTTCGCGATGGGATCCAACTTCATGTTTGGGAACCTGTTCCCGGGGGGCCTTCGCGCAGAAGAAAATTGAAGTCACAACCCTGGTCGGCCTGCAACACGCAATCCTCAAATAGCTTGGCATAGCCGCGTGTGGGTAGGTTGCGCCGCGAGGAGGACGCTTTCCAGGCCGCGAGGCGCCTTTGCAGTTCCTGGTCGTCGATCAATAGTTCGATCTTGCGTGCTTCCACGTGGAGCATAATGCGGTCGCCCGTCTGAACGATCGCGAGCGGCCCGCCAACCGCCGATTCAGGCGTGATATGCAACACGATCGTGCCGAAGGCGGTACCGCTCATCCGGGCATCGGAGATGCGCACCATATCTTTCACGCCCTGGCGAGCCAACTTCATCGGGATGGGCAGATAGCCTGCCTCCGGCATGCCCGGTGCGCCTTTGGGCCCCGCATTGCGCAGAACCAGAATGTCCCCGGCTTGGACATCCAGGTCCGGCAGGTCGATGCGGCGGGTCATGTCTTCGACGGAGTCGAATACCACCGCGCGCCCAGTGTGGCACATCAGCTCTGGGGAAGCGGCGGACTGCTTGATGACGGCGCTGTTCGGCGCCAGATTGCCATGCAATACGGCCATCGCTCCTTCCTTCTTCAGCGGGGCGGCGAGGCTGCGGATCACGTCCTGTCCCGGTACTTCCTCTGCGCCGGCAACTGCATCGCCAATGGTGCCGCCGGATACGCTGAGCGCATCGAGACGGAGCAAGGTCTTGAGTTCACGCAGAAGAGCGGGTAGGCCGCCTGCGTGGTGGAAATGCTCCATGTAATGGGTGCCGGAGGGTTTGAGGTTGAGCAAAACCGGGACTTCCCGGCCCAGTCGATCGAAGACCGCCAGGTCGATGTTCACGCCGGCGCGGCCAGCTATGGCCGTCAAGTGAATCAAACCGTTGGTGGATCCGCCGATCGCCTGCAAGACGATCAAGGCATTGCGCACGGATGCCGCAGTGATCAGGTCCGCCGGCTTGGGGGCGCCGGAGATGGCCATCTCCGCGGCGCGCTTACCACTGGCCTCGGCGATGCGGCGGCGGTCGGCATGGGTGGCAGGCGCGGTGGCGCTCATGGGCAGCGCCAGTCCCAGCGCTTCGACGATGCAGGCCATGGTGCTGGCCGTGCCCATGACCATGCAGGTGCCGACAGAAGGGGCAAGGCGGCCACTGATCAACTCGATCTCGGCAACGTCGATGGCGCCGGCACGATGCTGCGCCCAGAACCGGCGGCAATCGGTGCAGGCACCCAGCACTTCACCCCGGTGATGGCCCACCACCATCGGCCCGGTGGGCACCACGATGGCGGGCAGATCGGTGCTGGCAGCAGCCATGACCTGCGCCGGCAAGGTCTTGTCGCAACCACCGATGAGCACCACCGCGTCCATCGGCTGCGCACGGATCATTTCCTCCGTATCCATCGCCATCAGGTTGCGCAGGAACATCGAGGTGGGATGAGCAAAACTCTCACCGATGGAAATCGTAGGAAACACCATCGGCAGACCGCCTGCGAGCAGGACGCCACGCTTTACGCTCTCGATCAGATCCGGAACATTGCCGTGACACGGATTGAAGTCGCTGAAGGTATTGGTGACTCCGACGATCGGGCGATCGAGGGCATCGTCAGAATATCCGGCGGCCTTTATGAACGCTTTGCGCAGGAACAGGGAGAAACCTGCGTCACCATAGCTGGTCAGTCCCTTGCGCAGACCCCGAATGGTGTCTCGTTCCCCGTCTCGTGCCCGACGATCATTCATGCCGCAATACTAGTGCACAGCGCGCCGGGCCGCTACTCGCGGAAAACTCCCTGCTCGTTTTGCCGTTTATTTATCTTGAACGGCCTCGAAGGCAGCCCTGAGCCGTTGGTGGAGCTGCGCGAGGTCCCGCGTGTGTGCCAACATCGATTCGATCAGAGCATCGAAGAAGATCCCTTCCGCGAGCGTCGTCCAGCCGGCGCGGCGAACGACCTGAAGAAGCTCCTCGTGATATTCATCGCCAGGGAGTTTGGCAATTGCCTGCTTCACTTCACGTAGTTTTCGCTCGAATTTCTGCACCTGATCCGCGGAGGCATCAGGCTTTGACTTGGCCAGGGTTGCCACGTTCTTTCTCCTCTTGATGAGCGTGTTTGCATCCACACTGTGTTGTGATGCATACACCGAATACGTTTCATTGCGTTGCAAATTTATTTTGGCCTCAATGGGCCCACGGAGTAATTGGATGCGCGCCGGTCGAAAAAAGGAAACTGCTCACGAACCTGCGTAGAGTTGAAAGCCACCCCAGTACAGAGGTTTGCGGTATACCCCCGGGGAATGAATCAGCGACAATTTTGCTGTACGGAGAGCCGCATCCGGGCTGCTGCCGGACTCAATCTCGCTATACAGCCGGTCCATTAGCAGCGGCGTGGAAGCATCATTTACCTCCCACAGTGCACCAATTACATTGTGCGAACCGGCGCGCAAGAAGGCCCAGGCCAAACCCACGAGCCCTTCGCCTGCGTAGGCGCGAAGACCTGATCCGTAGCAGGCGGAGATGGTTACCAGCCGCGCATGCAGGGGGTAACGCATGATGTCACGAGCGTAAAGCTTGAAACTTTCCGGATGCTGGGGCGGAGGCGAGAGCACCACCGCCGAATCCAGTGGATCTAATCGGCTTGCCGTGCCATGAGCCACAAAGTGGATGTATGAAAATCGCTCCGGCATGCTTTCCGCGTACGACGCCGGTACCGCCGCAGACTGGGTGACTACAGTCCGGCTGTCGGCCGGAAAGTGTTTTTCGATTCCCCGGATTTCGGCGAAGGCATTCATCAGGGTTTCATATCCCGTCCCGGCCGCAACGGGATTACCAATCAACAGCAATTTCTGGTCCATTGCCGGCGAGCTTTGGTCGACCCTGGAGAGAAGTCGAATTGAATTTGCATTAGTAACGGTTACGTCTTCAATCCAATAGTGGGAGTTGTCTTTTGCCGGGGTAAGGAGCGTCTCAAAATTCAATCCGTTCAATACGCCATCGGGAATGATGAATACTCTGGAGCCCTTGGGGATCATTGCGGCTGCCGGGCTCACAAGAGTTTCGTAGAGAGCCATCGCGGTCTCGTTTGAGTCCCGTATCGGGTCACTCGACCTCAGGATGGCTTTCTGATACGCCTGGACCTGGGCTTCAATGGCCGACCGCCCCACTAGCGGAAAGAGGCGCGTGCGATTCGCTGTAACTGCCCACAGATAGGATTTCTCCGGACCGAGAGAATAGAACAGAATGGTAGCGTTTAGCTTGCGAGCAACCACCTCTACGTCGACTGTATTCTCCGGTCCTGTGCCTGACTTCTGCTGCTCAGACCCGAGGCCTTCGGCCAATGTCCTGGCCCGGCCGATATCGAGCAGCTGCAACGCCTTTTCCTGTTTATGGGATGCAATTAGAAATTCTGCGTAATCCCGGTAGAGCGTATCGCCGTTGGCGAAAAATGGCAGCCTGAGGTCTTCCTCCTTGACTGCCGCGCGTTGGTCTTCGAAGGTGTGGACAGATTTCCGATACCAGATATCCGCCTGCCTTGCTTGTTTTTTGCCGGCATAGAAATTTGCCAGGGCGCCCTCGATCTCCCATTGGAGCGAAGGGCTATCCGCCGCTTGCCCGTGCAGCTGCATCAGCATTCGTTCCGCGTCCCGTCCGTTTGTCTGCTGCTCGGCAAGCAGGGCTTGCAGGAACAATGGGTCCAACTCCTCGGATTTGTCTCCAGAAATGCGAGCCGCCCGGATCGCTTCTTCGCTGTGCACCCTGGCGGCATCGAATTGCCGCTCTTCATAGAGCAGATACGCCAGCTCCGTATGGATGCCCGCTATCTCGGTAAGAGCGTGGATGGCCAGTGCGTCTTTCAGCGCTTCCTGATAGCACTTGGCCGCTGCCTCCAGGTTGCCAAGCTTGTAATAAGCCTGTCCGGCACCCCACAGTGAGTCGACCTGCGCGCTCGTGGCGCCTGTCTGCTTTCCTACTTGTTCAGCCTGTTGAAAGCTGGAGAGAGCCTTCTCAAAATCTCCCAGCAAGAAATAGGCTTTGCCCATATTTTCCAGGGAGACTTGTATGACGGCCTGCGCCTGAATTGTTCTGGCTGCATCCGCGGCTCGGCTCAGCAGGGCCACAGCTTCGTCGTAATGTTCCTGGGTAAGAGCGAAAAAACCAAGATTCGTAAGATCGGCAGCCTCGAGAAACGAGTCCCGCTGCTCACGCGCGAGTTTCAAACTCTGTCTGGACAGGTCCGCAGCTTCGGTCAAGTGGCCACGCTGCTTCTGTACCAAAGCTTCGGTGCGTAGAACTTCGCCGTTCAACTGCGAGTTGCTCACGTCGGCCAAACGCCGCGCTTGCTGTAACTCCAGATCCGCTTGCTGCGCCTGGCCGAGCCCGGCGTGCGCCAAACCACAAAGTAAGTCTCTCTTGATGGCAGCATCGCCCGTAACGGGATAGGTGACGCCGGGGCTTTGGAGCAGAGCGATCACATCGAGGCGGCGACCTTGGTAAATAAGTATTTCCGCTTCGAGCAGGCGAAACCTCATCGCCCAATCCGGATCGCTGAGGGAATAATCCCGACGAGCCTTGTCCGCCTTCTGGCGGGCCACCTCGAGATTCCCCTGGAGAAAATCACTGTGGATATTTTGCCAGTTCGTTGCCGGATCTGCGATTTCCGAACGACGGCAACCAGTCAGGATGGCGGCTGCCAACAGAACCATCAAGATGGCGGAACGGTACCGCCGTTGCCCCGGGCAGTGGCCGCGGTAAATCCCCCTGACGTCGGGGAGCCCAATTCCGCACGAATCATCGTGAGGTGAACTGACGCCGGGAAGACCATGACTTCCCCGAACACGACTTTTCCAAGACTCGGAATGTCCAAGACGTGGCCGAAAGACTTGCCCGGGACCGCCGGGTCCACACCATCTACCAACGAACATAAGATGAACCCGGGCGCTTTTGGCTCGCGGGTGGAAACTAGCCAACCGTATCGGTCGACCACCCATTGGCAGGCCGCCCCGCCATTCTGAGCGCTCTTGACTAGTTTGGCAGCTTGTTGCCGGCCAGTCTTCTGAAAAAGCGGCCAGCTAATTGGGTCCGTCCCGGAGCCACCCTCTCGCAGGCTGGGATTCAGGGTGAGAGCCGCATCGTGCCCGCCTATCTTAAGACCCTCGAAACGAGAACCGGTGAAGGAGATTACCGGGGGTCCTCCATTCGCCGGGTGCTCCATGGAGATTTGAGCCACGATCCTATCCGCCGTCACTACTTCCAATAGGTTGAGCCCTTCGACGACCGATGTGACCAAAGTGCAGGGCGAGCCGTCCTTCTCGAGATGCCGTCCCGAAACGCGGCTGTACGACGAAGTGCAGGACACGACTCCCTCAAAACTGAAAGCTGCTGTACTGTGTGTCACGTGTCCACCGACAGAAGGTAGCGACGCGGACGCCTGGGCAGGGACTACTTTCTGAATCGGTTTGTCAATGAACCCGCCGAGCGAGTTCGATTCTGCATTGAAGTAATGCACCTTCTTAACATTCTTAGCAGCGGGCATGATGGACCTCGTGAACGGCGGAATTTAATTGTGACTGCTTAAGCTAAAGCGATAGTGCGCTAGATCGACGGCACTTCCGGCCATATTGCCTTGCACCGTCAGGCTGTACTCCCCTGGGCCTGGGTAAACGCTCCCGGGGCCGGCCGATGGCACGCGTATAGAAACCGTGTCTTTCGCCTGCTGCGCAGAAACATCTACGCGCCAGGCGAGCGAACCGGAAGGTGAATACAGCAGACAGCTGTAGCTCGAAAAGCGGTCTTCCGCTGGAATATCCACCAACAACAAAAAGGGCCGGCCGGACCCCACTGTGGCTACAGGAATCTGTCCACCGCGGCTGTTACCACCAACGAGCGAAACCTGGGGCAGAATCTCCGGTGCCTTCAACTCTGCAATTTCGGTCTTGAAGCGAGGATAAACAATCACATTCTGATATGCGATCACGAGCAGCGACGCTGCGAGGGCAGACCAGACCAAGGCAGACGGCCAACGTGAAACCAGGCGCGATTTGCTGCCGGTTGCAGGCGCGGACTTTTTTAGAGGATTGAGCTTAAATTCCCTCCTGGCCGCATCGATGAATCCCGCCGATGCACGAAGATCGGTGGCACAATCCTGGCAATCGAAGTAGTGTTCCTCAAACTCATCGCGCAATTCTGGAGGCAATTCATCCAGAATATATTTCTCTACTGCCGCGAGCTGTGTTGCCTGTTGATGATCCATATAGTTTTAGGCCCTCAAAGTCATTCTGCAGAGCCGCCTATTTCCGGGTCTTTCATCCTAAGCGGCTAATATAGAACGACTTAAACGATTGTTTTGCACGGTGCATCAACACTCTTAAATATTCGCGGCTAATTCCGAACTCGCCGCAAACCTCATCTTTGTCGCGCTCATCCAGCAGCACCGCCTGCAGCAGACGACGGTCCCGCTCCGTTAGCTCGTTAAGGATCTGGCGAACCACCCGCTCGGTATCCTTGGCCTCAAGCAGGCTGAGGGCACTTGGGTCGCGGGCGGCAACGGTAGCCTCGGTTTCGTCATCGATCGTGGCTGCCACTCTCTTTTGGGAACGATAGTGCTCCAATAACACATGGTTGCAAACCGAATTGACAAAAGGGCCAAGCCGATCCGGTTGCCTGAGGCCTTCTTCGGCGCGCAATAGTGACAGCACGCGCAGGAAGGTCTCCTGTCTGACATCTTCGATGGCTTCTTTAGAATTCAATCGCGAACGCAGCTTGAGACGGATCAGTTCGCTGAAGTAGCTCACGAAATGTCCTTCGATATGCGTGTCTCCTGATCGAAGTTTCTCGACGTAGGACGCGTCGAACGCAAAGAATTCCAAGCCTGGTTCCTCCACGGCGACAGCGAGCGCGTCCAAGTTTACACCGCCAGGGGAACCTGCTAAGAACACTATTCGGTTATGGGCCAGTCTCACGCACCCGAACCTCCGTCGAGGATGCCCCGGCCGTTTGCCGACGAAACCTGACGCCACGGAAGCCCGGTTATCCATACCCCCCTCCGATGCCGGCTTGAAGAACCAAGGCAGAAGTATCAGCAATCGTGGCCGGCCCGTATCGCTGACAACAGAAGCGCGTACCGAGTAGTGGCGGAGAAAGAACAAACGTTGCAAAGGCGCGTGGGGAATCTGGAATAAGCGTTTTACTGCTACCACAGGCCGGTTCAGGTTCTTCGGTAAGGAATTGGTGTAACGATTTGCTTGCTTCCGGCACTATTTTTCGTAGCTGTTCACCGCACCTAAACAAAGCGGTTGTGGGGCTTCCCCCCGGATTTTCTTGGGAAGCTTGTGGCGTTGTCGAATCTCATGCGGCTTACCTTACTGAAAGCCGCATGAAGTTCAGTGGTTCAGATGAGCCTCACAGGAAATCCGGGGGATGCGCATGGAAAGACCACGCCCGTAGAGCCATCATTTCGCAAGTAAGGAGAAGCACCCATGACACCAATGACCACGGAAAAGACCTCATTCAAGCTGGGCCGGCTTGCCCGCTCCCATAACGATAAAATCCCCATGCTGCATACCCTGCTCGAGGGCCAGCCAGTGGAGCCCGTTCAACCTAAAGTGGACTACACCGCGGGAATGCCTGCCGAGCTGGGCATCATGGGGAACAACACGCTGGGAGACTGCACCTGCGCCGCTTTCTATCATGCAGTCCAAGTCTGGAGTTTTAACTCGGAGAAGCAACTCGAAACCGAACCAGATGTGGACGTCGTGGACCTTTATGAGCAGGCCTGCGGCTACAACCCGAAGCACGGCGGAGAGGGTCCGGGCGGCAATGAACAGCATGTTCTTACTTACATCCTGAAGCAAGGCGCGCCCTTCGGTCCCAAGGGGCAGCAACGGCACAAGATAACTGCCTTTGCTGAAGTCGACGTCAAGAACATCGACAACATAAAGCGCGCTATTTATGACCACGGAGTAGCGTATATCGGCTTCAACGTGCCGCAATATATGATGCCGCCAAATGAGCCACCGCTGGCGGTCTGGGACGTCGAACCCAAGGCTGACAACACCCTCACCGGTGGTCACGCGGTTGTTTTGGCGGGCTATAATCCCAGCGGAGCGCGGGTCATTTCATGGGGACAGTACTACACCATGACCTGGGCTTTCTTCGAGAAGTTTGTCGACGAAGCGTACGCCATCACCGACCCTCTATGGACGAAGACCACCAGCAAGGTTCCGGCGCAGCTGCTGGATGAATATATGCAGAAGCTCAAAGAAACTAATTAGCTTCCCCGGGCGAGTGCACGGCGTGCAGCAGCAAACCTGCCGCTGGACGCTGTGCCAAACCCTTCATGCAGAAGTCTTGACCTGTGCGCTGCGGAAAGCCTCGTATCGAGCTTTGTTTTCCGCATTGGGCGGATACAACCCGGGCAGGGACGCACCCGCTTGCACCTCAGCAATAATCCAGTCCTCCAGTTTCTCCTGCTCGACAGCCGCTTCCACGACCTCGCTGAGCAGCGCGCGGGGAATGACGACGGCGCCATCTTCATCCACCACGATCACATCATTGGGAAAGACTGCGACCCCGCCACAGCCGATCGGTTCCTGCCAATTCACAAAAGTGAGGCCGGCCACCGAAGGGGGCGCTGCGGCGCCCATGCACCAAACCGGCAAACCGGTGGCAAGCACACCAGCGACGTCACGTACTACGCCGTCAGTGACCAGGCCGGCCACGCCACGCACCTTCATGCGGGCACAGAGAATATCCCCGAAGATACCGGCGTCGGTAATGCCCATGGCGCCTACGATCGCGATGCAGCCAGGCGCCATGGATTCGATCGCCGCGCGGGTTGAGATGGGAGAGCTCCAGGATTCCGGCGTGGCCAGATCTTCGCGCGCCGGTACGAATCGCAGCGTGAAGGCCGGGCCCACAAGTCGCTTCTGGCCAGGACGCAACGGCTTGGTTCCGCGCAGCCACACATTGCGCAGACCTTTTTTCAGCAACACGGTGGTGAGCGTCGCCGTGGCTACGACGGAGAGTGTCGCCAGCGTCTTTTGGTCTAATTCCACTGTTGTAAGTTCTGTCATTATATTTTCTAGATGCCGGCGATCAGGCCGCCGTCGACACGGATAACGGAGCCGGTAATATAAGCAGCGCGCTCGCTTGAAAGAAACGCAACCACGTCGCCATACTCTTCCGGCTTGCCGTAACGGCCGGCCGGAATATTGCCCGTACTCTCGGCCGCCACATCGTCTACGCTGCGCCCTTCCCGCTTGGCTTTCGCTTCATCAAGGAACTTTGTGCGGTCGGTCGCGATGCGCCCGGGGAGGATGATGTTGGCGGTAATGCCGTCTTTGGCGACTTCGCGCGCCAGGGTTTTTGACCACCCGACCAGGGAGAGCCGCAGGGTGTTGGAAATAGCCAGGTTGGGGATGGGCGACACCACGCCGGATGAGGTGCTGGTGATCACCCGGCCCCAGTGCCGGGCTCGCATATTCGGCAGCACGCGATCGGTGACGGCGATGACCGAAAGCACCATTGCCTGAAAGTGCCTGGACCATAACGCCGGGTCCTGGCCGCTGGCCGGCGTTGGCGGCGGCCCGCCGGTGTTGTTCACGAGGATGTCTACCGGGCCTAGCTCGCGTTCGATTTTCGAGACGTGGCCATCGATCTGCGCCAGGTCGGAAAGGTCCCAGATAAGACCGATGGATTTACCGCCAATGGCTGCCAATGCCGACTCGGTGCCGGCGATGGATTTCGCTCCTATGCCGGCCACGGCTACTTTTGCCCCTTCACCCGCCACCGCCACGGCGATGGCCCGGCCCAAGCCACCGCCACCGGCTAATACCAAAGCCGTTTTATTTTTTAGTCCGAGGTCCATGAAGGATTCCTGTAGGTGTCAATTCTACTTGGGGTGAGGAGAAACTGCAGGTTGCTCCGGATTACAAAGGTTGGGATCGCGCTTTCCTCGGCATTCGTTGCCCATGGAGTGGACCGCAGGTCCCTCGGCTTCGCTCGGGATGACAATGATCAGGGTGGCGCTTTCCTCGGCATTCGTTGCCCATGGAGTGAACTGCAGGTCCCTCGGCTTCGCTCGGAGCCTGTGACTTTATTGGCTTTTTCGCGTTTTGGACACGCTTAAACCTTTTGTTTTCATCGCGGAATTTTTGAGAAAACTAATAAAGTTACAGACCTCGGGATGACAAAGGGGAGAGTGGCGCTTCCATCTTGCGTTTGCGAAAAGGGATGTTCAAAGTTGCATCCGATGTAGCGTAGAAGAAATCTGCAGTTTCCAAGCGCTTACTTCCACGCATCAGCCTCAAAGCGCGCAATCGCTTTTTCATCGAAGAGATAGCCGAGGCCGGGCCCAGACGGCAGCGCGAGACCACCATTCCGCACTTCGAGCTGGCGATCGATAATCTCGCAGAAGTTGAAGACCTTGCCGTCAGGAAAGTATTCGACGAATTGA
The DNA here is from genome assembly GCA_963711525.1 of uncultured Acidobacteriaceae bacterium. GTDB lineage: Bacteria > Acidobacteriota > Terriglobia > Terriglobales > Acidobacteriaceae > PALSA-350. The sequence continues at coordinate 772,903 of CAVQEO010000018.1, forward strand.
CCGTTGGGCGAAGCAGCCACCAGGTGCACGTGCAAATCATGAAACCAGTGCGGGCACATGGTCACGCCGTAAGCATCAGCCAGCGCGGCGATGCGGCGGAATTCCGTGATTCCACCACAGACCGCGGCATCCGCCTGCAGGATCGACGCGGCCTGCTTGTCCAGTAGTTCTTTAAACCGCCAGCGTCCGGCTTCGATTTCGCCGGTGGCGACGGGGATGGTGATCAAGGCCGCCAGTTTGGCGTGGTTATCGATCTGATCGGGACTGAACGGCTCTTCAATCCAGTAGGGATCATAGGGCGCGAAACGCTCCGCAAAACGCAGCGCAGTCGGCACATCGGACCAGGCATTGTTGGCATCCAGCATGAGCAGCACATCGGGCCCAATTGCCTTGCGCGCCGCCTCGATCCTCGCCTCTTCTGATCTCAGGTCGCCGCGGCCGACTTTCATCTTTACCGCGTTTAGGCCAAGCGCTACGTAACCGGCCATTTCTTCGCCCAGCATTGCGGGCGTCTTGCCCTCAAGGTAGTAGCCACCGCTCGCGTAAGCGGGAACCGTATCTTCATAAGCGGCGCCGAGATACTTGTAAAGGGGCAGGTTGGCTGCCCTGGCGTTTCGATCCCATAGGGCGTTATCGAGAATACTGAGCGCACGCATTACCGAGCCGACGCGGCCGTGCAGCAACACTTCCTGATACATATTTTTCCAGAGCAATTCCGTGGCGGTGGAATCAGCGCCGATAAGCATCGGCGCCAGCATCTCGCGGACCGCCGTGGTGACCACGTTTCCCCCCGAATGCCCGGCGTAGCAATGGCCAATGCCTTCGACCCCGTCATCGGTGCGGATCCTGACCAGGCTGTAGTCGCGCGACGTTACCTGGCGGCGCGCAAAGGCAGTCGCCTGGCGCAAGGGAATATGAACGGTGCGTGCTTCGACGGAAACGATTCTGGCCACTTGGCTCCCTTTCTACATTCCGTTAAGGAGCTTGACCAGGCGGGCGAAACCTTGCTCACGGGCAGTCTTGTTTCCGGGTACGGTGTTGGTGGGATCTTCGCCGGCGCGCATGAAGCCGTGCCCGGCGCCTTCGTAGGTCACAGGCTCGTAAGTTTTTCCGGCCGCCTTCATGGCTGCGGTCGTAGCCGGGATAGTGGCGTCGACGCGAGCATCGTTACCCCCGTAGAAGCCGTAGACCGGAGCGGTGATTGTGGTCACGTCCGCGGGGCTTGTGCCATAGAACACGAAGGCTGCAGAAAGGCCTTTTCGATGGGCGGCGAAGGCGAAGGACTTGCCTCCGCCCCAGCAGAAGCCGGTCACGGCGATTTTACCGTTGCCCGCGGGAATGCGCTTTCCATAGTCAGCCGCGGCATCCAGATCCTCCATCACGCCCTCAGGATCAAGACCGGAGACGGCCTTCACAGCTGCATCCTGGCCGGCAAATTCGCTCGATCCACCGCCATTCGGCCCGAAGCCGGAGAGCAGGTCGGGAGCAACGACGATGAACCCTTGTGCCGCTAGCTCGTCCGCCATTTCCTTAGCCCAATCGCTGAGCCCGAAGATCTCATGAATGAGGACGATTACCGGAGCTTTCGTTTTGACCTCAGGGTAGACAACAAACGCCTGGACTGTCCGGTTGCCATGTTTGAGAGCCACATACTCATGGTGGCGGGGCGAAGCTTCGAGGCGGGCCTTGGCCCAGTCTTGCGCGTGCATGGCAGTGGTGGCGAAAGAAAGGAGCATGGCGACGGCGGCAAATCGGATGGCATGAGGTGTGGCGAACGTCATGGGGAGGAGTTTAGTCACAGAACAGTGGATGCCGCAAGCGTTTGACGGGTGAGAGAGGCCGTGTTTCGATGAAAATTGGTGAAACCCAGACCCGCTCTGCCGGTGGACACGATTCTGCCGGAGATCATCGATTCGTTGAGGCGCTGTCCTAACCTTGTGATCGAAGCACCGCCAGGCGCGGGTAAGACCACTCGCGTGCCGCCGGCGCTGCTGGAAATTGTCAGCGGCGAAGTGGTTGTGCTGGAACCGCGCCGCATTGCGGCACGATTGGCGGCGCGGCGTGTGGCGTGGGAGGCAGGCGAACAGGTTGGCCAGACTGTCGGCTACCAGGTGCGGTTTGAGGAAGCCGTTGGCCCACGAACCCGGCTGCGGTTTGTCACCGAGGGAGTGCTCACGCGGCGCCTGCTTTCCGATCCAGCCTTAAAAGGTGTCGCCGCTGTGGTGCTGGATGAGTTCCATGAACGCCACCTGGAGAGCGATCTGGCGCTCGCATTGCTCAAACGTCTGCAGCAGACGCGACCCGATCTGCGAATCGTGGTCATGTCGGCGACGCTCGATGCTGATCCCGTGGCGCATTACCTTCAGGATTGTCCAGTGTTGCGGTCAGAAGGGCGGCAGTTCGACCTCTCGATCAGCCATCTGCCCTACTCTCCAAAGCCGCTGGAAACACAGTTGACGGAAGCACTCGAGTTGCTGATTGCGGAGCAACCCTCCGGAGACGTTCTGGCTTTCTTGCCTGGGGCGGCGGAGATACGACGTGCCATGCGGGAAACCCAGGCTGTCGCGCGCCGGACCGACTTGTTGGTGTTGCCGCTGCACGGTGACTTGACGCCGGCAGAACAGGATCGTGCGGTCGCGCCCGCCAGCCAACGAAAAGTCATCCTGGCTACGAATGTCGCGGAAAGCTCAGTGACGGTTGAAGGTGTAACTGCGGTGATCGATAGCGGTCTGGCGCGCATCGCGACCCATTCCCAATGGACTGGCTTGCCGACGCTCCACGTCGGCCGCGTGAGCAAGGCATCGGCGAAGCAGAGAGCGGGGCGGGCGGGACGCACCGGCCCCGGCCGCGTGCTGCGCCTTTACACCGTGGAGGACTACCTGCGCCGGCCGGAGCACGACGAGCCAGAGATCGCGCGCAGTGAGCTATCCCAACTTTGCCTCGCGCTGCGCGCGATGCGCGTTGCCCACATCGACTGGCTGGATGCGCCGCCCGCGACATCCGTTGAAAAAGCGCAGTCGTTGCTCGACCGCCTAGGCGCAAGCGGCGCCATGGTGCAGCAGTTGGCGCGATATCCGTTGCACCCCCGGCTGTCGCGCATTCTCACCGCGGCCATGGAGCGCGGTGTGGGCGAGGATGGCTGCGTCGCAGCGGCACTGCTGGGCTCAGGTGCGCGCTCGGAGAAAAATGACCTGCTTGCGGCCATCGATACAGATAAGGATTACCGCACCCGGCAGCAAGTGGAGCAGCTGCGCAGGATTGCACGGCCGGCGCGGCAGACGAAGCACGACGATGATGCTTTGCTGATGTCGGTGCTGGCGGGGTTTCCGGATCGCGTGGCGCGGCGACGCGCGGGTAACCAGGTGCTGCTTTCGACGGGCGCATCGGCGGACGTGGCGGGGGATGCTCCGCACTATGAATTTATGGTCGCGGTGGATGCCGAGGATCGCAAGGATAAGCCGCTGCCACTGATACGTATGACGGCGCGCATCGAGCCGGAGTGGTTAATTGAACTGTTTCCGGATCGTGTGCGCGAGCAAGCGGGCGTGGAATGGAATCGCCAGACCGAGCGGGTGGAGGCGGTGAGCGCGCTGCTGTACGACGAGCTGGTCATTCAAGAATCCCGCGGCGCAATGCCTGATGCAGAAGCCGCAGCCCAACTGCTGGCGCAGAAAGCACTGGAGGCCGGTATCGATCGCTTCGTCGACACCCACGCGCTCGATGAATTCTTAGCCCGGCTCGAGTTCGCCGGTGTTGAAGCGCCGGATGTTCCCCACGGGCTCCGCGAAATGTGCCTGGGGTTGCGCAGCTTCACTGAGTTGAAGAGCGCGGCGGCGCACTTTGTAACCACGCTCGAACGAAAGATGGGGACGCGGCAGCTCAATGAGCTTGCTCCTCCGCGCATTCGATTGCCCAGCGGCCGGGAGACGAGGGTTCACTACGAACCCGGCAAGCCACCCTGGATCGCATCCCGCCTGCAGGATTTTTTTGGGATGCGGGAAACCCCGCGGATCGGACTGGAGCGGACGCCGCTGGTGGTCCACCTGTTGGCTCCCAATCAGCGGGCGGTACAGACGACAACCGACCTTGCGGGCTTCTGGGAGCGCCTGTATCCGCAGGTGCGCCGCGAACTGATGCGCCGGTATCCAAGACACTCCTGGCCGGAGCGCCCGTAGGCTGTACGACTTCTAAGGCGGCGCCGGCAATTTCACGTGCAGCACATTCCTTAGATAGTTGATGTTGACCGCGAGATTGTCCTGGATGCTGCCGGTGCCGTCGCCCGGCCGGGGCGCATCGAGGTCGTAGACTACCCATCCCTTGAACTTTCGCCCACGTAACACTTTGAAGATAGCCGGAAAGTCCACTCCGCCCACGCCGAGATTATGGTACAGGCTTGCCTGGTGGTGCTCTGCCTGCGTGGGGGTCGACGTATTGCCGCGATACTTGGGATAGGTGTCCTTCATGTGCACTTCCGCGAGCCGCGGAAAATAATCGCTGATAATCTGCACCGCATCGCTGCCGCCCAGGGTCAAATGCGCGGTGTCGGCCGTAAGCCAGACATACTTTGGATCAGTGTGTGCCATCACCGTGCGTACTTCGTGCTCCCGTTCCATTGGCCCCCAGATATGGGGATGGGGAGCCAGCCTTACCCCAAAGCCGATGGTCTGCCTGCCGATTTCATTCAGCGTGTTAGCCAGTGTTTTGAGTTGATCGTCGCTTGGGCCGCCTTCCGGCCGGCTGCCCATATTGGTTTTCCAATGGTCACAGCCACACGGCGCAAGAAAGTCGTGCGCGAAGTTCACCATGTCAGCGATGAGCGCGGCGTTGCCCTCCGCGTTGATCCAAGGATTTGGATTGGGCGCGGGGCTCGAAGCTGGTTTCGGCCTTGGCGCGCGCGGCAAGTCTCCAACATCGATCAATTGGATTCCCGCCGCATCGCACATTCGCTTGAGCGCAAGCGGATTGCCCAAAAACTGTACGACTTGTCCTGAGTAGGGCTCGATGCCTTGCAACCCGAAGCGCGCCGTGTCTGCGATGATCTGCTGGATATCGGTCGACATCCGCAGGTTGCCGTTGGGCCAATCTCCCCACAAGGAACCGGTGATGCCAAAACGGATGTACGGGTCGATGGGGTCGAGGGATTTGGTTGCGGCACCCAACACATGAGAGCTGCCCAGCATGCTCACGGCAACTGCTGTACCGGACAACGTCAGCGCAGACGAAACAAATTGCCGCCGGTTGAGGCCGCGCTCAGAAATGTTTTCAGACAAGGCATTCCCCTCCGATTTCAATTCACTAAAGTCCGAAAGCGTAGACATGAGCATCATGCGTAACGACGAAGACTTTGCCCAAGGCCACCACAGGCTCGCTGAAATGCACCCAATCCGTGATGATTTTTTCGCTGGAATAGAGTTGTTTCCCTGTCTCCGCATCGAAAGCAAACAGAGTGAGATTGTTGATCGGAGTGGAACGGTACTTAGCCGATAACGGATTGTGATTTATTTCATCCTGCGTGCCGTGAACATAAGCCGGACTCTGGATGGTCTGCTCTCCGGTCTGGATCGCATACAGCACTCCGTTCGCCACCACCGGCGGATCGGGCACGATCATGTCGCGCGAGATCCACTGCGGAGCCAGTGATACCTTCTCTCCTTCGGCGACGACCTGGAATGCCATGATGCTGCCATGGGGTGCGGCGCCGCTGCTCGATTGGAACTGCGGCACATTTTTTGAAGGCGCCCCCCACATCGGTACATACAGGAAGCGTTTGTGATCCGGGGTCTCATAGCTGGTGATAGAGCCCCACGCTCCTTGACCGGGATTTTTGCCTTCTGCGGCATCATTACCAAGCTGCGGTGATTTGTATAAGGGAGTTGAGTGACCAGGACGGCCGCCGAGATCGGCAGCATCGAGCAGATAGAGGAAACCCTCTTTGCCGGCAACAGCGATAAGCATCCGGTTCTGGAAAGGAAAAACGTCTGAGCTCGCCGAACCCAGATCAAGGTCCTGGGCGTTCAAAAACTGCCAATTCGAGGGCGTGAATGAGTCCAGCAGCCGCGTCGCCTTAGGGGCCAGCTTGAGCACGCTCTCGCCAAAATTGCCGGACGCCGGGTCGTACAAGCCGTCTGCTGTTTGCGTAATCACGCTGCCGTTAGGACCTTTCGTGACCCCGCCGCGTCCCCAGGGACCGGAATACTTCGTGCCACTGGTATAAAAGCGGGTTAGCCGCGGATGAGCGAGATCGCTCACATCCATCGCCGAGACGCTTCCCGGCACCACCGATGGTTTCATACCCGCTACTGCCGGCAGTTGGCCACAACCGCGGCCACTTGTGGTGTAAACGACGTTGTCGATCAGGTTCAGGCTCCAGGCACGGGCAAAGGGTTCGACCATATCGACGGGTGGCATGCGATCCGCGCCGTCGCTCAGATTGAGACCGCGGAGCTTTCCGTCACTGGTGATCAGAAAAATGACATTGTTCTGCTTATCGATCACTGGGGTATCGTTCACCGTATCCGAACACAGCCAGGTGGCAGGCCAGATGGGCGCGGCGGGGTTGGCGAAGGTCTTCTGCCAGAAAACTTTTCCTGTGTCTGCATCCAGTGCGAACACCGTGTCGTCGGCGCCAAGCAGGAAAACAAGATTCTTCGCGCCACGCGTTGTGCTCACGCCTTCCGCCACTAGCGGCGCGGTGAGCGTCGAAAGAACGATGGCTTTGGGCGGCGTGCTTAGCTGGGTGCTCCAAAGCAACCTGAGCCCCGACACGTTATGGGTGCTGAGCGAAGTCTCGCCCCGATTCCAGCCAGTCCGTTCCTGATCGTAACCCCATGTAGTCCAATCGCGAGCCGGCGGTAGGTTTTGTGCCAAAGTGGCCTGGGCAAAGAGCACCAACACCAGCATTACCGAAAGATGCAAGATGGGAATCTTTAAGCGGCAGGCCTCGTCACGGGAGTGACTCGGCATGGTTATGCATCTGCCGTTAAAGCGTGAGTCGATTCGCGCCATCGAATGTTTAGAAGGTCCCGGAAGATACATAGTCCCGGGAGAGAACATCTGTCAATCGCACAGGGCCGCTCGTACGCTGATTCCGCTCGATTGGGAAAAGAACAAGCCCGTCGGTAAAGGACGGGCTTGGCAATTTCGTCTTGAGCGGTCTTAGCGTTGCTTAACGACCGCCATGGCCACCCATGGCGTGTCCTCCTCCACCAGAAAAGCCTCCTCCCATGGCGTGTGCTCCTCCACCAGAAAAGCCTTCTCCTCTGAGCTGCGCATAGTTCCGGCCAGCATAGGCGCGACCGCCGTGGAAGACCGGGCCCCCGTAGAAGATGTACCGTGGCGAATAGAAGCCCCATCCGAAGGGACTCCACAGCAGCCCGTCACCGGGGAGCCAGGTATAGCCCAAGAAGCCGGCATCCCAATACCAACCCGGAGCCATGCCACCGTACCCGGCATACTCTGAGGCCAGATTGAGATTGGCCTCGGCCAGGTATTGAGAACGAAGGCTGCTCCAGTTGTAGAGTGCGTCCTCAGCTTGATCGCGTTCGAAACTCACGCTCTGAACCGCTTCGTTACCCGCCAATCCGACCTGGTGGTCACCCTTTATCTTGAGTGCCTTCTGGCCAGCGCCAGTTCGTTCCAGCAGCTCGGCCTCTCCCTTGAAGACCCGGACAGTGCCCTTATCCGCGTCGAAAGCATACAGCCCGTCTTTCAGCAGGCGAGTGTTCGCACCGCCTTCCGCCACTTGTATATCGTTGCGCGGGTGGATCTCATCCACTTCGATGTCGGCGCGACCGCGATCCAGCTCTATCTGCGTATTCAGCAGATTTGGGGAAATCATTCGCACTGCACTGCTATCTCCCACGCGGAGAAACACACCTGGGGTGAGCAGCAACTCAGCCCTGCCATTTGCTGTTTGCAGCACCTGGCCCGGCTGGAGCTCGGCATAGCCTACCGCTTGTTGATTTAATGACCGGCCGTCGATCGAGACCGAGCCTTCTATATAGTTAAGAGTCCCTGGAACGGCTGGGTTTGCAGTCTGCGCTAAAGCTACAGGCGCGCACATAGTCGCCAGGGAAAGCAGTATTGCCTTCAACCTTGGCATAATGATCATTACCTCTCTAGTTAATTAGAGAGTAAATAGGGAAAAAAGTTGCGCAGCCCCAATCAGCCTGGGCTAAGGCATTGTGCAATCGAAGGTTGAGGCAATTGCTTCGCTGTGGCTTTTACGCAGCGGAAGCCGATGTTCGAGGCTGAGCTATCTGGAGTGTTCGAGGTGCGGGTCAGGGATAAAGCTTAGCCGGCACGATCTCAGGTTCGGGCTCGCCGGCTGCAGCCAGCAGTTTTTTCAACTGCTGGCTCAGTTCACTGGCCTGCGAACGATATTCCTGGCGCCCAGCCAGATTCACTAGTTCGTGTGGATCTGCGCGTTGATCATAGAGCTGGTACTCGTGGTAAGTTTCAGCCGCGGGCTCCTTCGAAGAGCCAGACGGGTCCGCGACGCAGTAGGTCCAATCTTTCGTCCGGAGCGCGCGGCCGGTCATCGATTCGCTGATCTGGATCAGTTGCTGGTTAGGCCACGTCTGCCGAGCGCCGGGATCGTTGAGCAGAGGCAGCAGGCTCTTGCCCTTCCACCCGGATGGCACCGGCACCCCGACTGCTTTGAGTAGAGTGGGCGCGATGTCGATGAGGCCGACAAGCTCGGGGATCTGCTGCGCGCCATGAAAGCCTGGCCCGTCGATAAGCAAGGGCACGCGGATGGAACTGTTGTGGGTGCTGCGCTTGTACTCCTGGTTACGGGTCATGAAGTGGCAGCCGTGATCGCTGATGAAGACAAAGATGGTGTTGTCGGCGAGATGTTCCTCTTCGAGAATGCGGCGTACCCGGCCTACCGAGGCATCGATAGCTTCAATGCAGCCGTAGTAGTCGGGCAGCTGCGCTTGCCAGGTGCCGGGAAGCGCCCGTAAATCGTCAGGGACCGTGGAGTTGGCGAAGCGCTCCACCGAACCGTGAGGGCCGATGGGACGGTGCATATCGTTCTGCTGGTGGGGCTCGAGCTGGGAGACGAACAGGAAAAATGGTTTTTCCTGCTTCTGGCGAAGAAAGCGCTCCACACGATCGGTAATGAAGTCGACGCGATATTCGTCTTTGTAGGTGATCTCTTTGCCGTCACGGTCCCAGATGGTTCCTTCGTAAGGATGGGTGGTGAACTCGATGACATTCGCCCCTTCCCACAGATCGAGAAAGCCTCCACGGAACTCTGGTTTTACCGCGCCGGGACCGCCGCCGTCGGCCTCGTTGTTTGGGGCAAGATGCCACTTGCCAACCAGGTTTGCCGTATAGCCGGCCTTGCGCAACTCTCCGGCCAGCGTTGGGAGAGTTTGGCCCAGAGCAATGCCGTTGTGCCAGACTCCGGTCTCGGTAGCGTATCGGCTGGTAAACAAAACCGACCGCGCGGGGGCGCAGAGTGGTTGGTTAGTTACTGTGTGAGTAAAGTTCTTACCCCGAGAGGCCATCGCGTCGAGATTGGGTGTGCGCGTAGAGCCGTTGCGGCCGTTGGCGCCGATGAAGTCCCAGCGGAACTGGTCGGAAAGATACAGAATGATATTCGGCTGAGTTGCCGGCTTAGCAGCAGTCTTCTCATCCGCTTCGGCCGGGGCTGGGGCCGCAGCTGCCACAGCAGCTGCCAGAGAACTCTTCAGGAATGACCTTCTGCTATCGATCTGCTCTGCCATGTCTCTCCTTAAAGACAGTTGACGCGAAACTGCTCAAGGCAACCAAGGGACCAGAACCTGTATCAAATCATCGGTATAAGGGTTTCCCTCGCCGCAATGTTAAACTTTACTTGCTAAGGTTTCATTGAAGATCTCCGACACATTTCGTCCTCGCCTTTGTAGACTCAGCTTTGTTTTCTTTGGGTTGGCGATCTGCGTTTTCACCTGGGGCCTGCAATATAAGCTCTCTCTGTACTATCCAATACACTCCACATATCACCAGCTCCCAGAAGCAAAACTGCTCTCTAAAAATGAGCAGGCCACGGCAACCGACGGTCTTCTGATGAGCACTGCCAAGGCTCCGACCGATATCGTAAGTGGCGGGCTTTTCATCCTCACGCATTTTGTATGGGTCTTTGTACGGGGCTTGGGGCTCCCTCCCATTTCGGGAGCCACCGAAACGGAACAAGAGCGCACGCGGCCGTGGCTGCAATCGTTAAGTGCGAGTCTAAATGCGTTTTTCTTCAGACCTCCTCCGACGTTCGTCATAGTTTAAAACTCCTAAATCAGCAACTTAGTCGCGGGTGGGTCTACGCTATCGGTCATCGACCGGCGCGCTTTCTCAGCCCGGGAGCGATCCCCGTCTTGTTGGGGGTCTTCGACTGCAACCTCGACGAAACGAGTGTATTCCATCTATGCGAAAGCGAACGTTCTTCATTCTTGTAGCGACCCTGGCTCTGATGGCTTGCAACATAACGGTTGCCTGCAAGGCCAGCGACCCCGACGCTAAAGCCGCAGAAATCTCATCGGCGACTGTGGCCGCGGTCAAGCGAGGGTCGATCACCCATGCGCTGTCTTTAGCCGGCCAATTCCAGGCCTACCAAGTGATCGACGTTCATCCCAAGGTCTCTGGATTTATTAAGCACATCTACGTGGACATAGGGGACAAGGTCCGGCAAGGGCAGACGATTGCCGTCCTTGAGGTTCCCGAGTTGCAGGCGCAGTTGGAGGGGACTGTCGCCCAAGTGGGTCAGAGAAAGGATGAAATCATTCGTGCTCAGCACGATGTGGCCAGGGCGGAGGCTGAATATTCTGCCCTGCACGCGAACAACACTCGTATGCAGGAGGCATCGAAAGCCCAGCCCGGCTTGATCGCCCAACAGGAGCTGGATGACACCCAATCGAAAGACCTTTCCGCAGCCGCCCAGGTGGACGCAGCGAAGGCGGCGCTGGCGGCGGCGCGCGGGGCCTCTCAGGTGGCCGCCGCGGATAGCGACCGGGTCAGGGCGATAGAGGGATACACGCAGGTCGTCGCTCCTCTGGACGGAGTCATCACCTGGCGCTATGCCGATACCGGAGCGCTGATTCAATCGGGCAGGGATTCAAACGATCAGGCTCTACCGATCGTGAAGCTCTCCGAGAGTGGCCTGCTGCGTTTGCGCATGCCGGTGCCGGAAGACGCGGTGAAATATATCAAGGTTGGCGATGAGCTGCAGATTCGCGTGGACGCATTGGGTCGTTCCTTTACAGGAAAGATTGTTCGCTTCACGCGCAACGTAAATTTCGAAACCAGAACGATGGAAACAGAGGTCGATGTTCCCAATAAGGATTTGTCGATCGATCCCGGAATGTACGCGAATACCCAGCTGCAACTCGCGCACGTTGAGAACGTGCTTACCATTCCGGTGGAGGCGCTTGTTTTACGCGGCACTAAAGAAGTGGTTTACGTCGTAGACAGCGAGAACCATCTCCGCGAGCGGACCGTCCAGGTGGGCCTCGAAGGATCGCAACTGGCTGAGATAAAGAGCGGCCTTGAGGAAGGAGAGCAGGTGATTGTTGGGGGGCAAGGGAAATATCAGGAAGGGGAGCTGGTTCGCCCTCTCCTGACGCCCACGCCTGCCAGCGACGTTACTCGCGCGCCCAACAGCATGATCGATCTGCACGATGATGAGGAGGGAGCTCAGTAATGCCCAAGTTTGCCCTCAAATACCCCTATTTCGTAATCATGCTGTGCCTGATGGTCATGCTGGTCGGCGTCTTCAATGTGTTCAACATGCCGGTCGATCTTTTCCCTAAGATCGATATCCCCGTGGTGGTGGTGGCAACGTTTTATAACGGCATGCCGCCGCAGCAGATCGAGGCGGATATTACGAACACGTTTGAGCGCTTTTTCACCCTCGGCGCAAACATCGATCACTCCGAGTCGCGGTCTCTGACCGGCGTCAGCTTGATCAAGATTTATTTCAAGCCGGGTACGGATCCAAATGCCGCACTCAGCAACATCGCCAACCTTGCGATGGCCGATCTGCGCCGCCTGCCGCCGGGCACGCTGCCCCCCGTTGTGCTGGGAATGGATGCCTCGAGCCAGCCAGTCTGCCTGGTCACACTGAAGGGCCAGGGTCTCAACGAAACACAGCTCAAAGACATCGCACAGTTCCAGGTACGCAACCAGATTTCCAACGTGCAGGGCGCTTCGGTACCGCAGCCTTACGGGGGAACTTATCGCCAGATACAGATATATGTCGATCCGATTAAGCTCGAGGCCCATAACCTCAGCCTCAACGACGTGGTCAAGTCGGTCAACAGCTCGAACCTCATCCTGCCTGCGGGTGACGTTCGCATAGGCAGCAAAGACTACAACATCTACGCCAATAGTCAGTTTCCTGATGCGAAGCAGATGAATTCCATGCCGCTCAAGTCCTATGGAAACTCATCCGTGCTGGTCGCCGATGTTGGGCATGCCGAGGATGCCGGAACGCTGCAGTACAACATCGTTCGCATCGACGGGCAGCGGTCGGTGTACGTTCCAATCTTCAAGCAGGGGGGCGACAGCAACACCATCACCATCGTGAATGGCATGAAGGCGGCGATCAAACACCTGGTCGATATTCCTGACAGCGTGAAGACTGCCGTGGTTTTCGATCAGTCGATCTTCGTTAAACTCGCTATCAGAAATCTGGTTAAGGAAGCTTCGATCGGCCTGGTTCTGACAGGGCTGATGATTCTCCTCTTCCTGGGCAGTCCCCGGGCGACCTTTGCGGTGCTGCTATCGATCCCGCTCTCCGCGCTGGTGTGCATGCTTCTGACGAATGCCATGGGTGGTTCAATCAACACCATGCTCCTGGGAGGCCTGGCGTTGGCCTTCTCGCGTCTGATCGACGATTCCGTGGTCGTGCTCGAAAATATCTTTCGCTTTATGGAGATGGGCGTACCGCCTCGACTTGCGGCGGAACAGGGGGGCATGGAAGTTTCCCTTGCCGTACTGGCCGCGACCTCGACTACGTCGATCGTCTTTTTCCCTGTAACCTTTCTCTCCGGCGTCAGCAAATATATCTTCACTCCACTGGCACTGGGGGTCGTACTTTCCATTTTTGCATCGTATATCTTCGCCATGACCGTGGTGCCACTGTTCTGCGCCACCTTTATCCGTATTTCCCACGAAGAAACCGGGGCAGGGCATGGAAAGATATCATTCTTCCGTCGGGTCGTTGACCGCTTCAATCAGCACTTTCAGCGCATGCTGGAGCGCTATGAAGCGTTGGCCAAGCGGGTCCTGGTAAGGCCAGGATTTACGGCCGCGGTCATCCTCGCCGGAGTGGCCCTGGTCATTCTGGTTCTCTTTCCCTTCCTGGGGCGTGCCTACTTTCCGCGCACCGATCCGGGACAGTTCGTCATTGATGTCCGAATGCCGAGCGGGAGCCGCCTCGAGGTTAGCAATCAGTACATCGCCCGGGTAGAGAAGATCATCCGCGAAACAGTAAAGCCGAAGGATCTCGGTATGATCGTTTCCAATATCGGCGTCTATCCCGATCTCTCCGCCATCTACACCACAAATGCATCCATGGATACCGCGTTTGTACAAACGAGCCTGAAAGAAGGTCACAGCCTGGGAAGCTACGAGTACATGTCGCGGGTACGACGAAAGCTTTCGCGGGAGATGCCGGAGTTGACGACTTACTTCCAGGCCGGAGGGCTGGTCGACGCGGTCATTAACCAGGGCCTTCCAGCTCCGATCGATATACAGGTGAGCTCCATGAATCTTCGGGGAGCCTATGATCTGGCACAGCAGTTGTCGCTCAAAATCAAGGCGCTCCCCAACGTGAGTGGAGTCTACATACCACAGGATCTTAATTATCCGGGACTCTTACTCAACATCGATCGCGAACGTGCCAGCCTGGTGGGTTTATCGGCCAAAGATGTCGTGGACAACGTAATCACTGCTCTCACCTCGGACGGCATGGTCGCGCCAACCTATTGGATCGATCCCAAAACGGGAAACAACTATATGGTCACGGTCCAGTATGCCAACCGCGTTCTCAACCACATGAGCATGGAGGACTTTAAAAACATACCGCTGCGCGGGGTACGGCCTGTGGGTTACTCCCCATCCGATGAGGGCAGAGGCGCAGCCGATAACGCGGCCAACTTGTGGGTGGGCGCACACACCACGGGTTACACACCCCTGGGATCGGTGGCAGACATCAAGGAGATCAATACTCCGACCGAAGTGGACCATTATCAAATCCGGCGCGTGATCGACGTGTATGTCGCCACGCGCGGAGAGGCGTTGCAAACGGTAGGCAAAGACATCAACAAACTGGTAGCTAATACGAAAACCGACAAGAATACGACGCTCAAAGTACGCGGGGCGGCGGTGAGCATGAATGAGTCCTTCAAGGAGTTTGGCCTCGGACTTCTCATCTCCATTGCGCTTGTCTACCTCATCCTGATGGCTCAATTTACTTCGTTTATCGACCCCTTCATCATCCTCATGGCGATCCCGCCGGGGCTTGCCGGCGTGGTGATGATCCTGGTGTTCACGGGGAGCACGTTGAACATCATGTCGTTGATGGGGATCATCATGATGACCGGTATCGTCGTCTCCAACAGTATTCTCATTGTGGAATTCTCCGGCATCCTGCACGAAAAGGGGCTACCACTGCTGGAAGCCACGGTTGAGGCATGTAAAGTGCGCCTGCGTCCGATTCTGATGACCTCTCTGGCGACGCTGTTGGGAATGATTCCGATGGCACTTGGCTATGAGGCGGGTAGCGAACAGTACGCACCACTGGCGCGCGCGATCATCGGCGGACTTGGCGTCTCCGTCGTGGTTACCGTGTTTCTGGTACCCGCGGTCTATCTGGTGATTCACACTCGCCGCGAGCGAAAAGCGGGATCCCAGCAGGAGGCACAGGCATGAAGGCAGTTATCATAGCAATCATTGCCGTGCTGTTCTCCGTGCCGGGGCAAGCCCAGTCACAGACAGTCGTGGCCGAACTACCAAACGCTCCGGCCGCGCCCGGTCTGAACTTGACCATACAGAACGTTCAGGCGGCCGCACCGGCATATCCACAAAGGATCAACTGACGCGGGCGCAAGCCGAACAGATGGGCCTCAAGAATAATCCGCGCATCAGCGTGAGCAAGTTGCTGGCCATGGCGCAACATCAGGTGGTGCGCGAAGCGCGCTCGGCCGAACTCCCCATGGCGTATGGCATCATCACGGCGGAGAAGGCGTCGGACGCAAGCCGTATCTCCGCCGGATCGCTCACCGCCTCAAGGCTCTTGACTCACGCCGGGGCCGGAGCCAGCGTAACGCAACTTATCACGGACTTTGGACGAACGCACAATTTAGTGCTGACGCAGAAGCTGCAGGAGAGAGCAGCCAATGCTAACGCACTGGCGACCCAGGAAGAAATTATTCTGGCTACGGATCAGGCTTTCTACGACGCGCTGACCGCACAGGCTGTTCTTCAAGTGGCCAAACAGACCGTAGCCACTCGCCAGGCAACGGAATCCCAAGTAAACCAGATGACACAAAACAAGCTGAGGTCTACGCTCGACCTTAGTTTTGCGGATGTAAACCTATCGCAGTCGCAACTGCTTCAGCTCGACGCGCAAAACAACGCGGATGGGACCATGGCTACGCTCGACGCCGTGCTCGGCTTGGACCATGAAGCTACCTATGATCTGGTCGACGATTCCGCGCAGGCCAACGCCCCTCCCGCTGACTATGATCAGCTCGTTCAATCTGCACTGGCCCAGCGTCCGGATCTGCAGGCGGGCCTTTTAGGCCAACAATCGGCGCAAAAGTTCGCGCGCGCCCAGTGGGATCAACTTCTGCCCTCAATCAGCGCACTTAGCACGATCGGATCGGTGCCCATTCGCACGGATCAGTATTACGTCTCTAACTGGTGGGGTGCGGTTGGGGTCAACCTGAACGTTCCTATATTCAACGGCTTTCTCTACTCGTCAGAAGCTAAGGAGGCGGCTTATCGGTCGCGCGCGGATGCGGAGCGCACCAGGGATTTGCGCGATCAGATTGTTCGTGACGTACGCACCACATGGCTGCAGGCGAACACCGCCTATCAAAGAATCGGCGTGACCGCACAATTGCTCAAGGAAGCGAATTTGAGCCTGCAGCTAGCGCAGACCCGCTACCAGCTTGGACTCAGTTCGATTGTGGAACTCAGCCAGGCACAACTCCAACAAACCAGCGCGGCGATTGACAATACCAACGCGCAGTATCAATACAGGTTGAGTCTTGCGACTCTCAATTATCAGATCGGAACCAACCCCTAGTCGAAAGCTTCAACCTGAAAGGAGATATCAGGCGCGCTCTCCTGGGTACGCGACAGCGCTGATTGTGGCTTCGACTCAAGCTTGAGTGTGGTGTCTTTCATCAGGAGGTGCCGGCGGTGCATGCAGAGGGAGAAAGTACGGAGTTGAAAATAAAAACAGTGGTATTCGCAACGGACCTTTCCCTCTGTTGCCAAAACGCCGGCTTTTACGCGGCGTTCCTGGCACAGTTTTTCTCGGCTGAACTTCTGGTCACCCATGCCTTCATTCTTTCGCAGGCTGCGATGGAGGTAGAGTTCGATCCGGCGCTCATCAGCGAACAGAGGAAGGATCTAGAATTTCTCCTCTCCCGAAAAGCCGCGCAGCTGTCACGTGACGGCATGCACTCTAGTTCGGCCCTGGTGGAGGGCGATCCCAGGAAAGTGCTGGTGGAGCTTGCGGATAAGCACGGACCTTCATTGGTGGTCGTGGGAACTCACGGCGGAGGCTGGATCGAACGGGAAATTATTGGATCAGTGGCGGAGACGATTCTACGGGCAACCTCCTGGCCAGTTTTAACGGTGGGGCCCCAGGTGAGGTCTGCCGCGGCTGCAGATCTGCGCTTCAAACACATACTGTACGCGACGGATTTCACCCCTGCGGCTGCTGGAGCGGCGCCGTACGCAGTGTGCTTCGCAGAGGCGTTTGGAGCGAGGATCGATGTGCTCAACGTCATTGAGCGAGAGTCCCTGGATCGGCCCGACCGCTTGCGCGAACTCAGTAACTGCTTCGCTCAAGCGCTCGACAGGTGTTTGCCCAGGCGCGCCGAAGAGTTCTCAAACCCGAGAACTTTCGTAGAGGTTGGCGATGCCCACCGCCAGATCCTGCAGCATATCAAGGATCATGATGTAGACCTTTTGGTGCTGGGCATTCAAAAGGCTTCTCATCTCGGCATCGCGTCGAGGAATTCCCACGCCTTTCGGCTCATTCTCCACGCGATATGCCCTGTGCTCACCATAGCCGGATAGGCCCGCGGCTCGACAAGTACAGAGCCTTTTACAGGGTTCAGGATTAGCTATCTTGAGGTTTTGGCCATTCAGCAACCAAGCGCACCGCTGCTCGGTTTGGGCTATTTAGATTTAGGCATCCGGCTCGGTGGCAACCAGAAGGACGATCTTCCCCACGCCGCCCTTCTCACCTAGCGCGTGTGCTTCCGCCGCGCTGCTCAGTGGCAAACGGCGGCCGATGGGCAAAACGAATTTGCCATCGCGTACGTCATCCGCAAACTCACGAACCTTTGATGGATCAGGCTTCGCGAAGACGCGAGTGATGGTGACCGTAGGGTTCAGTGCGGCCATCCCCTCTGGCACTACAGATGCGTAGCCGAAGCAGCCTCCGGGCTTTATCTTTGGGAACAGCTTCGCGGCCACCTCGCCGCCAACTGTATCGGCAATTGCATCGATAAGGCCCAGGGATGCAATTGCATCGTCGTCATCCACCGCGAGCACCCCCGCGACACCGAGGGATTCGGCGTCCTTGAGCGACTTCTTGCGAACGCCTGCGATGACCTGCGCACCCATCTTCTTCGCCGTGTGCACAGCAGCCCGCCCCACGCAACCCAGCGCCCCCGAAACCAGCACCGTCTGCCCTTTCTGCACCTTCGTCGCAAGCCGCACCAACTGTTCTCCGGTTAATGCAATCAGCGGAATTGCTGCTGCGTCGGCCAGATCCAAACCATGGGGCAGATGGGTTAGATCCGATTCGGCAACCGCTACCAGCTCGGCATAGGTTTTATTCGATAAGGCGAGTACGCGGTCACCCGGCTTGAAGTGCTTTACGTTCGCACCCACAGCGCGCACGACGCCACTCACATCGCGCCCCAGGATGGCCGGAAACGTCAGGGGAAAATCTTTCTGGCGCACCCCGGAACGAACCTTCCAATCGATCGGATTCACGCTGGCCGCGGCCGCCGCGATCAAGACGGTATCTCCGCTCATTTGCGGGTCAGAAACGTTGTCTTCAAACTTCAGCTTCTCAGGACCGCCATATTCGTGCAAAACAACTGCCTTCATGCCATATCTCCCGTGCGACACGCATTTGCGACCGCTCGTTCTTTGATGCGCAGTCAAGCGCTATTGCTTTTTTAATGCGAGACACAGCGGCGACCGTGGCACAGACCGCTCGACCCTCCGACGCCCTGGTCCCGAACCAATATCCGATGTACTGAGCTGTTGTTTCGTTTAGGTTGGTTCTGGTTGCAACCAGGTTCAAGATCGTCCATTTTGCCGGTGGCGGCGCAGGCGTTAAGCTGGTACGTTATGCTGGACTCCGGTTCACCCTCCTTCGATCGGCGCCGTCTTGCGCGCACCGCTCTCTTCGGCGGAGCCTCCGTACTGCTCTCCGCATCCACGCTCGACGCACAGCAGCCGTCCGCTACCGGGCTTCTGGACGCGCGCCACTTGGGCGCTGCCGGCGACGGCAAGGCCGACGACACAGCCGCACTGCAGCGCGCCATCGATGCCGCCGCGGAAAAGGGCGGCGGAGTCTTTCTGCCGCCGGGCGTTTACCTTTCGCGCGAGCTGCACCTGCGGCCCGGCATCGCCCTCTTCGGCGTGCCCGGGTGGAATTATAGCTTCGGCGGCGGCAGTGTGCTGCGCCTGGCTGACGCATCTTCCCCGGGCCTGCTGAACGTGACGGACGCCCGCGGCGTGACTGTCGACGGTCTCTCGCTCGACGGCCGCGAACTGGGCCAGAACATCCACGGCATCTTCACCGCGCGCACCGCGTTCGGACCACACGAAGATGGATTCCGCATCGAGCGCACCCAGGTCGCGCGCTTCAGCGGCGATGGCATTCACCTGGATCACGCGTGGTGTTTCAGCGTACGGCACTGCGAGATGATGGCCAACCGCGGGGATGGTCTCAGCCTGCGCGGATGGGACGGCTTCATTCTCGACAACTGGCTCTCCGGCAATGGCCGCGCTGGCTTCGCGGCGCGCAACGAAAATGCCTCGGTGACCTTCACTGCCAATCGCGTCGAGTGGAACCACGACGAGAACATGGTGATTGTGGGCGGCGATGGCTATCAGATAACCGGCAACTTCTTCGATCGCGCGGGCACAGTGGGTATTGCGCTGCGGCAGAATCCGCAGAGCGAGTCGTGGAACAAGGGCCCGTGCACGCAGGTGACGATCTCCGGCAATTTCGTCAAGCGCAGCGGCAAGTTCGCCAACGCCGGCACGCACGACTCGGCACAGATTCTTCTGGAGGGGTCGACCGGAGTCACCTGCATCGGCAATGTTCTGCAGTCCGGGCGGGATGATGGCAACAAGGGCATCTGGAGCCCGTCGGAAGGTATTGTCTACCGCGGCCTGATGGACTGCGTGATCGCCAACAACGTGCTCCACAACGGCGCGCTGCGCCAGCTGATCGTCGATCTCGGCGAGCACGGCGATGGCGTGCTGGTCCGCGACAATCCTGGACGCCTCTTCACGCCGAAGAGCTAACTACCCGGAGCGAAGCGTAGTGGAGGGACCTGCGGTTTCTTAGTTTAGGGCGGCGGTTCACCTTGGCATGGGTGGAGGTGGATGGACAGAGCCCAGCACAACGAAAGCAACCTGATTTCGCTCGAGCGCGTTCTCATCAACGCATTCAGTAAGTTGCCTCGTCTAGAAGACTGCGTTTCGCAGCCAATTTGGACAGCTCTGGGGTGAAAGATGACCAGGATGGCTTTCTCTCGCGCAATGCCCGTCAGATCACGTTTGGTGTGGCAACCCCTCTTGGCGTGAATCCGTAGTCTGGGTGGGGCGGAAGGAATAAGATATGACCGAAAAAGAAAGGGTGACGATTGCAGCTCTGCAAATTGCTGATGTGATTCAAAGGGAAATCAATGCGTCTGACCTGTCCATGCCTCGGCTCTTGGATCCTCGTGTTCTGTTTTGCGCTTCCGCTCTGCGGAGAGCACACCTCAGTCACAGATCCTTTCTATGACGCGAAGGAAGGGCTGATCAAGCTGGATGTCGTAGTGACGGATAAAGCGGGAAAGCCAGTATCCGGCATCGCAGCTAAGGACTTCACGTTGCTGGACAACGACCATCCAGAGAAGATCCTCACCTTTCATGCTTTCGATGAGAACTCCATCAGGCCGGATCCCCCAGTGAAGGTGATTCTGCTCGTTGATACACTCAACCTGCCTGAACATCTAGTTTCCTATGAGCGGCGAGAGGTGAACAGGTTCCTGAAACAGAACGACGGTCATCTCGCCACCCCGGTATCACTTCTGGAGCTTTCCAACGAGGGTGTGTGGACGGTCGGGCAGCCTTCGGTTGACGGAAACGCGTTAGCTGCAGACTTCGCTCACAACCGAAACATCCAGCGGGTTCATCCTGTTTCGGGCGGCATGCGGGGAGAGTCGCTAAACTCGATGTCCGCGCCGCCCGCCGCGCTATCAGCTCTGAAGGCGCTCGGGGACATCGCAACGGCGGAAAGGCAGCGACGAGGCAGGAAGCTGCTGATTTGGGTCGGACCAGGATGGGCTGTCGGGAGTGGAGCGTACCTTGACAGAAGGGGACCCAAGCAGAATACCTTCGATACGATTTACTGGTTTTCCACCTTGCTGCGGGAAGCTCGCATTGCACTCTACAGCTTCTCTGTGGGCGAAACCAATGCCGATGGCCGCTCGCTGACTTATCGAGGTTATCTGAACGGTGTGGAATCGGTGCAGCAGGCCACGTTCATGCACCTCAATCGAAAAGTGCTTGCCGTGCAAACGGGTGGCCGCGTGCTGGAACCGAGTGAAGACTTGATGGACATCTCAGGAGCCGCTGGTCTTTCCGATTTTAAGGCTGATTTGGTTCGCCAGATCAATAGCTGTGTCCTCGAGTCCAACACCTTCTATACGCTGTCGTTCGATCCTTCCCACGCAGATCGGCCAGACGAATATCACGACCTGAAAGTGCAAATCAACAAGCCAGCTCTGACTGCCCGCACAACCACTGGGTATTACGACGAGCCCTATTATTCCGATCAACCAGACTCCGCGGCCAGACCGGTCACGGTCGAGCAGTTAGAGCAGGTGCTTGGCGCGCTCCGCGATAAGCCAGACACAGAGGTGGCGCGGCAACTTTCGGGTTTGACGCTCACCGAACGCCTGAGCAGTACCAAGCTCTTATCGGGTACAGCAGAGCTGAGTGGCGGAAAGGCACGGCAGGCATTGGTTGCATTGGCCGATGTGTCGGCCTTCCTGGTACCCCCTGCAAGCGAGATTCCAACCGACGCGCCTCCCGATCACAATGCGCAGCAGCGCATCAGCTCCCAGGCCCTGGATTACCTGAACAAAGCGCTGCCGACTTTGCCGAACTTCTATGCGACGCGAACCACGGTTCACTTTCAAGAAACTCCTCCCTTTGAGAAGGGAGATGCAAAGATCAACTATCAGCCATTGCACATCGCCGATACAGCAAAGGCCACAGTGCTCTACCGTGATGGGTACGAAGTCGTGGAGGCAGATAACGGGAAATCTAAGAAGCGAAGAAGTGACGAACCATACCTTGTGACCTATGGAACATTCGGCCCGATTCTCCGTTCGGCTATTGACGCGATTTTCCGTAATCCCAATGATCTCTCATGGAAGCGCTGGGAGCAGGGGGCATCTAAGCCTGTCGCGGTATTCAGCTATTCAATCCCCAAGGAGAAATCCGGTTACGAAACGGGCGGCTGCTGCTTGCCGGACGGGGACGGAACAAGTGCTTTTCAAAAACCTGCGGGCTATCACGGCCTGGTCACGATTGATCCTGCGACCGGGGCTCTGCTTCGGCTGGAACTGATCTTCGACCTGGAATCGACCACGCCGCTTGTCTTGTCAGAGGTCATGATCGAATATGGCCCCGTGGAGATTGCAGAGAAGTCCTATATCTGCCCCGTGAGAAGTGTGTCTGTTTCGAGGGCACGGTCGGTGGCAGTTTTATCTGAAACTCTGCAGGACCAGGGAAAAATCCAGTGGCACGGAAGTTTCAGAACTTACGGACCCTATGCGACGATGCTGAACGATATCACCTTCGACGCCTTCCATATGTTTCGCGCGGATTCGCACATGCTGCCCGGCTTCAACCCCTCACCTGATGAAAAATCTCCGGTTCCGTTCTCCCCGCAAACGCCAGCCGCGCCGCCGACACGGCAGTGAGCGTCAATCTGGGATGGAGAGAGACCTCCTCTGTATTCCCGGAGGACAGACTACGTCGAAGCCTTTCATCCGGTATACCGCTGCCCGGCACCTCAACGCCGACCGTCACGAGCGCAGCGAGAGGCTGGCCGTGAGTGTGGTGGCCGTTCGGGAGTAAGGAACCGCAAGCTGGGCAGATGAAGGCTTAAAGTCTTGATAGAAATGGCCGGGGAGAGAGGATTCGAACTTCCGACCCCTGTTCCCGAACAAAAACCTGTGCGTTAACCGGTTGTCTCGTTTAGGTTTGTTCTGCATGCAGTGGCGGCTAACGCCTGGGGAACGAACTACATCCTGTGGTTTCGGCGAAACATGCGGTCTCGTTCTCCGCGCCTGATCGTGAATACCGGCAAATTGCCGAAACGAGGGGGACAGCTTATTCTGTCCGTGTTGCGAAGTTGGACCTGAGAGTGGAGATGCTTAAAACAGGGTGAGCTTGCCCAGAACTTTTAGTGCAGATTTAGGGAGGCGCGTGGGAAATCCCGTTTTCATCAGCTATCGCCGTGATGACACTGAGGGCGAGGCGGGCAGGCTCTTCGATGACCTCACCCGTGAGTTTGGATCCAAGAGCGTTTTTATGGATGTTGCCGGCATCCGTCCCGGAGTTGATTTTGTAAAGGCCATCGAAGAGAACGTTGCCGACTGCGGGGTCCTGCTCGCCATCATTGGGCCATCGTGGGCGACCATCGCCAACGCTAGCGGCCAGCGGAGGCTGGATGATCCTAACGACTTCGTGGTGCTCGAGATTGCGTCCGCATTGAAGCGCGACGTGCCGGTAATCCCGGTGCTGGTTCACAGCGCGAAGATGCCCAGCCAAGATCAGCTTCCGGAAAGCCTGAAGAGCTTCTCCCATCGCAACAGCGTCGAGTTATCGCACGCGCGCTGGCCCTCCGACGTGCAGCTCTTGATCGAAGCGTTGAACAGCTACGTCGTGCCCAGTAAAGAAACCCTGCAAGAGCCAGTCCATGCCACCGTTCCGGTACAACTTCCGGCGCCGCATCAACCTTCGCCTTCCGCCATTGGGGAACCGGCCATCAAGCGATCGTCCCTCCCGTGGATCGCCGGCATCGGGGCCGTGGTTGTGATTGCTGCAGCGGCAGCGATCTACCTTATGGGCCATCACGCCCAGGCGTCCTCCTCAATGGCCGGTACGTGGAAAGATAACGTTCGCCGTGGGGGCGACACACTTAGCTCGCTGGTGATTTCCGGCTCCGGCAACAGTCTTTCGATGCACGCCTTTGGGACATGCCAGCCGGCTCCATGCGACTGGGGTACGCAGCCCGCGGTCGTCGACGGCCAAGCAGCGACGGCCACCTTCAATCTCGCGGACGTAGCAGGTTCAGGAGATACGAATCGAGTCGCGTCGGTGCGCGTGACCCCCAGCGGTAGCAATCTCGATGTGCTGGTCCACAACACATTCACCGAGCAGGGCGGCTCCCGAAGCAATCAAGCTCATCGTACGTTTGTGCCTGGACCTTAGGCTCCTGAGTCTAAAGTTCGCTGATAAATTCGACGGAATAATCGGCAAAAGCCGAAAATCCTAGGGGCTAAAGAGTCTGCATGAGAACCCCATTAACAAACCCAGTCCCGTAGGGACGGCTGAAAATGTCCCGGACGCCAGTCCTGGGCTTGCCGGATTCTCCAGAAAAGGCTTCCAGAACAAAGGTTTCCCCAGGACTGCGTCCTGGGGCATTTTCAGCCGTCCCTACGGGACTGGTTCTTCCTTTCAATCCTACCCAGGACTAACGTCCTGGGCTACTCTCAGCCGTCCCTGCGGGACTCAATCGTTAACCGCCGGTTCTCACGCAGACTCTAAAGCCCTCAAGTAATTCAGCTGTTTACGGCACGGCTGAAGCCGTGCCCTGACACAAAACCGGGCAACATTTATTGAATGAACTTTCGACGCACCACTAGGGTCCGTGTCTCACGCGCACTCTCAGACCAACTATGGCTGCGGCCAGGATGGTAGGGCAGGAGAAAGCCGGAGAAATTCGTAAAGGCGCTCCACCTGTTCGTCCGGTTTTTTCTGTTTCGCCTCGCGTATCGACTCCAACTCCGCCCGCGCCTCCGCCAGTTCGCCGGCGATCCAGTGCGCCCGGGCTCGCTGGAATGCCAGCGCTTGCCGCTGCACTTCGCGCTGCTCCTCGGGGAGGTTCGAGATTAGCAGCTTCTCTTTAGCCAGGTTGGCCAGGCTCAGCATGCGTGCGGTTTCCCGCGTCTCTGCAAGGCTGTCGAAAAGGATGCAGAACGCCGCGCTCCAACCTCGCCAGTTATTGCACTGGACAAAGCGATTGGCTGCGTCGACGGCATGGTCGATTGCCTTGGTGTAACGGCCATCGGCCAGCGCAATCCGGGCCGCGGTCGCGGTGGAGTACGCCAGCTCGAGACGCAGACCGTGAAATGCCTGGATCGCGGTTGCACGGCGCAGTAGACGCGATGCCTCTTCCAAACGGCCGGGAACCGCCGAAAGCAGGTCGGCCCAATCGCGCAGCACCGACGAGAGGGCGAAATACCATCGCGAATCACGCTCCGGTGTTGTTTCCAGATCTGCCAGAGCCAGCCGAAAGAGCATTTCCGCCGTATCCCTTTGTCCCCGGGATTGCATAACGTAGGCAATCTCGTGTTGAGCCCGGCCGGTCTCACGAAGCGACGAACCGTCTGGCGGCTGTGCGTGCCTGGCTAGCCGGTAGAAGTCTTCTGGAAGCCGAGGCTCTTCGCCAGGTTCTATCGGGCCAATGCTTGCGAGCAGGCTGTCGCCAAGAGGATTCTCCGGATATCGGCCGATGAAATTGCCCATCAGCAGCAATCGTTCCTGCACGCTCTTGATGCGGGCGATGTACTGCTTCGCCAACTCCGGTTGCTCGCCCCGGACGCATGCATAGTAAGCGGCGTGGAGGGTTTCGTCGCTGCATCCATCCGATAGCCCCGGGCACGCTGCCAATGCCTGCTGCAGCTGATTCTCTTCCACCAGCTCGATCAAGCCTGGGGGGCCGGGCCGAGGGCACTGGAGTAGCAGAAACGTCAGGGTCGGATTGGGCTGAATCGTTTGTAGGAACTCCACATGCCGCGGGGAGGCATTTGACCACACGATCAGCGGCGATCCGAAGCGCGCAATCTGGGTGAAGAACCACACCAGCCGGTCGGCCGCATCAGTCGCCGGCGCATTCTCCTCTACCAGGCCAAGCGCGTTCAGCGTGGCATCGTCGGCCACCAGGCCCGCGCTCTCGTCGATGCGGATCACATTGCCACGCCACGCCTTGAACGCGGCCAACGGCAGCCTGGTGTAGTCCACGGCGGACCCATCAACCACCTCCTGTGCTCCCGGCTGCAAGCGGCTCACATGGGTCGCGACTTGTTGCCAGAAGCCATCCGTCAGATCACCAGCCGACCACCCCGCCCGCGGCACCCTCGGCCCATTCAGCGGCAGTGCTGTCAGGTCCAACGGAGTGCGCAGATACAGGGTCATCGAAGCCCAGTTGGCAAAGGCGAATTCCGTCGCCACCTTCGCGCAGCGTATCCGCATCAGGGCTGACTCCGGATCCCGGCTCGCTGCCGCGCCGAATACATCCGCATAGAAAGCTTCGGCGATCGAACCCGCGTCGTCGTAGTGCAGCTCGGCCAAAAACGACAACACCATCCCCACGCCGTTCCGGTGCAGGCACAGCGCCGGAGACACGCCCCACGAGTCCGCGGCGCCCGAGTAGCAGCTCCACAGCAGCGCCATCTTGGCTTGGCGGAAGGTCTCCCCCATGGTCGTCGCCGGCACATCGCCGGTCTCGCTCAGAACTGCGTTGCCGTGCTCCTCGATGTGCAGGATGTCGACCTCAGTAGGCTGCCTGCCCGCGGCAAACTCCGCCGCAGCATCCCGCTGCACGATTTCCGGCGTCCGCTCGAGAGCCTCCAGTGCGGCAGCCGTTCTCTGGTTGGTGTCACTGCCCAGCACTTTTAATAACTGCAAGCGGTTGCCGGTCGAGAGCGGCAGCTGGTTGAAGTCCTTCCATGCCTGCACAACCGATAGATCTCCAGCCGCAAGCAGGTTTCCGGATTCATCGTAGAGCGCCGCCCAGGGCAGCAGATGCAACTCCGGGCGTGTGGTCTGAATGACCAGGCGCCGAGGCACTCCTGCGCTGTCAAGGAACTCGCGCAAGGCCGGGCTCAACTGCGCCAGAGACTGGTACAGCATTCGTGCCAGCGCCCGGATCGCCGTGGCCCCGCGGTAGCCGGTCTTGTCATCGTGGTTTACATTGCAGGCGCGCAGTTGGCGCACGAACTCCCGCCACTGCTCGTCATTGATCGGCGAGCGGAAGCTCTGCGCCGGATAGGTCTTGCCGGCGATCGACAGAATCACACCGAATTCCCGCTCGCATGTGAGCGGCAAGCTGCTCTCCATCGCGCCGCTCGGCAACTCGAGCTGCACGATCGCGGTTTTCCGGTAGACCGGCATGGAGACCACGCTACCATACGGGCGCTTGCGGTTCGTTGCCGTTGCCGAGATGATGTAAGCTTGCCCTGCTCGAAGCCGGCAGGTCTCGAAAGGACAAATTTCGCAATGAACGCTGTCAAGAAGAGAGATCCCAGCGTGACCTATCTCAACAAGCTGGGCTACAACGTGGTCAAGCTGCCCCGCGCCGGCATCGAGCCTATGGACGTTATCGGTCGCGACCAGACCATGCAATGGCTCGGTCCGATAGATTCGATCTGGAGCAGCGCCATCGCCAAGCCGCAGCCCGGCCCGCCCAAACCCGCCTCCGCCGTCAACGGCCAGCGGACCGACGCGCTCGACCTATCCGTTGGGCTCAGCATTCTGGGCAACACGCTGGCCGCGTTTGGTGTTTCTGTCCCTTCGCTCGACCTGGCCTACAAGAGCGCCCACTCGGTGCAGTTCAGCTACAACAACGTCACCATCACCGAGGTAGCACCCTTTGCCGCCGGCAGTTATCTAGCCAAGGGCGAGCTGCAGAGCGACAATCCCGCCGTGAAAAACTACTTTCTTAGCGATCAGGCGACAGCCTACCTCATCGTCCAGGTGCTCAAGTCCAACTCGCTTACTGTAACCGCCACTGATTCGCACGGTACCGCCGTAAGTGTGGACCTCTCCGCCTTCCAGGGTGTCGATGCCAAAGTCGGTATTAAACCATCGAACTCGGGTAACTCCACCATCAGCTTTAGCGGACCGGACGCCATCACTTTCGGCTTCGCCGTGCAGCAGATCGCCCGTGAAGGAGACGAGTGGACGCTGCACGGCGTGGCACCTTCGGGCGACATTGCCTTTGCCGTGCCCGGCATGGGCGCCGGGCAGGAGCCGGGTGCACCAACCGCGACCGTCTTCGACACCGGCGCGCTCGATTGCCGTCTCGACATCTGACGCCCATGAGTACCAACTTTCCCGGCACCGACGCTGCACTTCCCATCCCGCTGCTGGTCAACGGCCCGACCGGCAAGCCGGCCCCGGCCCTTCCTGCGGAAAGCCTGCCGCATCTCAGCGGCGACTTACCCGGCGCCGAACGGCGCAGCATCGACTCCACCCACCTGGGCACCGACTCCAGCGTCGGCGATCCAGACGACCTCAGCCAGACGGGCTGGTGCATCCTTTTCGCGTCTGACGCCGATCCTGCGATCAAGGCCCAGCTACAGCCGCTCATCGATCTCCGCCGCAAGCAGGTGAACGACGACCACCTCTTCCAGGTTTTCGAGGGAAATGACAGCGGAGTTCGCCCTAACCAGACTGCTGACGACTGGGCCGAGTACCGCGGCGTCTCACTGACCGCCAAGGTCGATCCCACCGCAGGCGTGCCCTATTATGTGCTGCTCGTCGGCCAGCCCGACCGCATCCCATTCGACTTCCAGAACCTGCTCAAAATGCAATGGGCGGTAGGCCGGCTGGCCTTCGACGACATTGAGGATTACGGACGCTACGCGCGGGCTGTGGTGCAGTATGAGGACCCCACCCGGCTTCCCGTCCAGCGGAAAAATGCCGCTGTCTGGGTCACGCGCAACGATGGCGATGTCGCCACCGCAATGCTATCGAACGCTATCTGCCCAAACTTCCTTGATGACCACAAGCCCCTTGGCTCCGGCGCTGCCAAGTTCACGCTGGACGCTTTCACCTACTCCAGCGAAAAGCAGGCCACCAAGCAACAGCTGATCGATATCCTCCGCGGCAATCTGGCTGGCGGTCCGCCGGCCGTTCTCTTCACCGGCTCCCACGGCGTCGAATATCCCATGACTGATCCGGTCCTCCAGCGCCGCATGCAGGGCTCGCTGCTTACTCAGGAGTGGGTGCGCGACACGCCCGCCGGCGCAAACAATCTTTTTTCCGCCGAAGATATTCCGGCTGACGCAAAGCTCCAGGGCGCCATGGCCTTCCTGTTTGCTTGCTATAGCGGCGGCTGCCCCGCGGTCAACAATTACTACTTCAACCCTGACGGCTCAAAGATCCCGATCGCGCCGGCTCCGCTCATCGCGGCTCTGCCCCAAGCCCTGCTCAGCCGGGGCGCACTCGCGGTGATCGCGCACGTCGATATGGCCTTTCCCTATGCTTTCCAGGATGTCACCGGTACGCCGCAGCTACAGGCCCTGCGCGACCCACTCACGTACCTCATGTTCGGCCGTCGCGCCGGTTACGCCGCAGACTCACTTAGCGACCGATGGAGCCGCCTTTGCTCCCAGCTCATCGAGTCGGAAGCAAGCACCGCCTCGTTGAGTCCCGCCGCTCGCACCGCCCTCACCATAGCCCGCGATGATGCACGCAACTACATCGTCCTCGGAGACCCGGCCGCGCAGCTGCGCGTCAAAGACCTCAAATGATGTGATGGCGAACCTCTCCCAGCTACAAATCAATGGGATACGCGAACCTCACCCGCAATGTGCCACGAGGGCAGCAAACTCGAAGGGAGACGTTTTGCTATCCGCCGCGCGTACCGCTTTGGGGTCCGCCGAATCCCGAATGGCTGGTATCAATCTCCAGCAACAGGAGGTTCGACGGCCTTACTGGGAAATGCGCTGGGGGTGTAGAGGCGTCCTTCTCGAAGAAGACGCTATAGGCTCCCGCATCTGAGGAGGCGAAGGTAAACTCAGCCTTTTTCGCCGGCGCGAGCACCATGGGCACAGATGGGGCTGGGGAAAGTACCTGGACCGCTCCGGGGGAGAAGAAGAGCGCCACTTGGCGATTGTCACTCGTCGAGAAGGCAATCGAGTCGCCTTTGACCACGGAAACCTGAGACTGGCTCGGCACGAAAATGCCGTCCACTTCTTTGAGAATGATGTCGGTATGAGCCATGCGCCCGAAGCTAATTCAATTTTTTTGCCGTGTCTAGAGCATTTTCCTTCTTCGCCTTATCCAGTGCGGACTGAAACGCAGGGTCAGCGCGCAATGCGGCTAGCTCCGGGCTACGCTGGAACTCCGTGGCATGATAGCCCCGCGCCAAGGTCCGCGCGATAAGGGGAATGGCTTCACCACGCCGTCCCAAAATCTCGTACGTCTCGCCCGCGCGGTAGTTGATGTCCGGGTCATCCGGAGACAGAGCAAGAGCTTTACGAACGAAGACCAGACTCTTGGCTCCCTGACCACTGGACGCATAAAAGTCGGCCAGTAGAACCAGAAGCAGCGGATCGTTCGGGCTCTTCGTCCGCTGCGCCTGGGCCAGTTCGATCCCCCGGCTGTACGCTTTCATTGACTCTTCGCGTCGGCCACCCCACAGGTAAGCGCTGCCCAGATTGCCCCAAACCTGGTAATTATCGGCATCGAGCGCGATCGCCGTCTTATAAAGTGCGGCTGCATCGTCGAATTTGCCTTCGATCTCTGAGAGTCCACCAAGCGCAGCATAGGTGTCGACGAACGGTTCCAGCTTCGCTGACTCGCGCAGATTGGCGGCTGCCTCGGTCAGGTTGCCCAGTTGCGTATTGACCAACCCAAGATCGTAGTAAGCGATAGGGTTGTCCTTCGACAAGTCCACTGCTCGCTGATATTGAGACAGCGCTTCCTTCAGATTGCCCGCAGCAAAATGATAGTTTCCCAGGCGCACCAGCCAGCGCGAGTCGTCTGGCGCAAGGTCGATGGCCCGCTGGACCGCGGCTAAGGCATCATTCATCCGTCCATCCGTCTGATAAATCTCGGACAGCGCTCCATAGGCTTCGGCGCTGTGCGGATCGAGCGCGATCGCTTTCTGCACTTGCTGCTCTGCCACGGATATCTGTCCTTGCATCGCCGCCATGCGGGCCATCGTAATGTACGGTAGAGCGAGATTCGCGTCCAGCTGCAGGGCTTTTGCCGACGCCTGCTCCGCCCTGTCGAGCAGCTTCGCATCGCCGCTGTTACGGTACTGTAAGAAGTAGGCCTGACCCAGCCCGGCCTCGGCCAGCGCGAAATTCGGGTCTGCCTTAAGCACCCCCTGAAAGCCGGTTACCGCTGCGGTAATATTGGCTTGCTTGTAGGAGTGCTGCAGCAGATCCTGCGCCTTCAAATACTGGTCGTATTGGCTGGGCGGCAATCCCGCCGTCGCTGAGCCCTGCGCGACGTGCAGCCAGTGTGGAACGCCCAACGACCACAGGGCAACACCCGCGGTCAACAACACCAGGGCTGCAATTCCCACCCGTAGCCTGGTCTTTCCGGCCGCCTGTGAGGGAATTGAGGCAGTCTCTGCCGCCAACGGCGCCCCCAGGCACTCCGCCAGCGCCTCTGCCAGCTGTCCGGCGCTGGAAAATCGCTTTGCCGGATCCATGTCCATGGCTACGCTCACGGTGCGTAGAAACGACTCCGAAAGATCCGGCCGCAAATCCGTCAGCGCTCTCCTTTTTGAGATTGCCGCTGCAGCTTCTTTAGCCGTCAAGCCGCCCAGCCTCACTGGATGCTGGGCCGAAACCAGGTAGAAAAGGAGCACACCCACTGCATAGATATCGGTAGCTACCGTCGCCTGGCTGCCGCTGAACAACTCCGGCGCCATGTAGCTTGGTGTGCCGGCGATATCCGTCTGGCGCTGGGGCAGTGTGCTCAACCCAAAGTCCATCAGCAGAATGCGTCCGTACTCCTCGCGCATCACGTTCTCGGCCTTGATGTCGCGGTGCAGCATCCCGGCCCGATGCACCGCACTCAGCGCCTTTGCTACATCCAGCCCGATCAGCGCCGCCTCGCGATAGCCAAACGGCCCTTGTGATGAAACCAGGACTGAGAGCGTTTTACCGTGCACAAAGTCGGTCCAGAAGCCCACCCTTCCGTCATGCCGGTCGATACCGTACACCTGGACGATGTTGGGGTGGTGCACTGCGGCTAACGCGCGCGCCTCGCGCAGCATTGCGCGATACTCTTCGTCGCCGCCCACTGAGCCAGGTAGTAAGAGCTTCAGGGCTACTTCGCGTTCCAGGTGCGGATCCCAGGCCCGGTATACCTCGCCGCAGGAGCCATGCCCCACCCGTTCCAGCAGATGAAAGGTTCCCCAAGCTTGGGGAACATCGGCCGCACCGGGCTGCTCGGGGTTTAACGGAAGTGTCGGATCGTCTTGCATAAGCGGCAGACGGAACAAGAAGCGAAGAAGCTCGAAGATGACCCGGAGCCGGCCCGGAGGGGCTCCTCTCAAAATTGGATTATATGATCGCGGCGGAAAAATCAGGTTGTCCATGTCGCGCAGGATCAGCCCCGCAGCGATTTCTACCGGGCGAACAACAGTTGCACGAACAGGACCCGCAGCGCGCGATGAGAGGACGACACTATTGTCCATGGGGCGATCAGCGTGCTGTTCTTTTGGTCAGGACGTCATCGGGCAGTTTCACTGCTTCGACCCAGGGAAATACGTTCGGAGCTAGGGAGAGGTAAAGTCTTCTTGTTTCGGGATTCTACTCAGCAACACCCAAGTGCAGGATCTCGAGAGCTTGCGTTAGACTCGGGTCATTTTTCGACACCCGCTGAACCGGTATCAGGGGGTTTATGATCGCCTTGAATTCAAAGAGTGCCCAGTTTTCAAGTCCCAACCCGTGGCGTGAAGCGTAAAAAATTCCAGCGAAGCCTCCGAGGTCGTAGACAATGCTCGAAGCTCTCTGTGTGACAATCCGCTTCGTGGCCTGTATCAGAACGCTGACATCAAAATCCGACAGCCCAAGTTCTACGCACAGCGGCTGAAGCCTCGAGCGCAGGTGTGAAACCCAAGCCGGACTGTAGAGGTCGGCATAGTTCCCTTCAACCTCGGCAGTGCCGATAAACCTGCTTTCAAACCATTCATCAGGTATGACGCCGATTTGCTGATAGTCATCCTCCCCGTCCATAGCTCGCAACTCTGCGAGCAGCGCGTAGTCAGGACGAAACCTCGCCAGCACCTCGACGTAACAGGAGACAAGCTGGCTGGAAGCGTAAAGGACACGGTATTCGGCGTTGGGGTCGTCAAAGCGGTTGCCGAAGGTGTGCGCTTGGGAGGATGAATCTGTGCCCGCTCTCTTCCAATCCGGGTATTCCCATGGTTCCGTGCCCGATGCGATCCGATATAGCGGACCCGTGGGAGTTCGTGTGTTCAACAATGGAGCTAGCCTCCAGCAATAAAGGCACGCACCGCTCCAAGCAACTCAGGCCCAACAACCTCCAGATCCTGTTCACGAAGGAGTCGAATTGGCGTCCAGTCCCTTAGTTGAGGGTTAAGACCCGTAAGCCACGACTGTACGACCGCCGGCTTATCGTGATCAGCCAGTGGAACGATTACCTGGTATGTGAAGCGCAAACGGGCCTCTCCATCCCCATAGGGGTTCGACCCCTTCAGCCACCGGTCGACGGTACGCACATCCACTCCTGCTATGTAGGCTGTAAGTTTGCGACCAATAATCGCGGTCACCCGGGTTACGAGGTCCTGAAAGCACAGTCTCGTTGAGTCAACGTGCGCGCGGAGACCAGGACGGGCTGATGAGGTGGTCGACATGAAGAGATCCTCCGAAAACCATTGCCTCTACATCATTGACGCTGGGAGAGCCTCAGGCGTTACAGTCATATAGCGAGATTCCGGTACAATGTCATTCGATTGTACATCCATTTGTCCTGTATTTGCAGCTCCCTTTCGCGCTGTCTAATGTTCGAGGATCGCCTCCCGGTCGGGGCTTTGGCAGTTCAGCCGGTCGCTACAAGGTGCGTC
This sequence comes from uncultured Acidobacteriaceae bacterium, assembly GCA_963711525.1. GTDB lineage: Bacteria > Acidobacteriota > Terriglobia > Terriglobales > Acidobacteriaceae > PALSA-350. The sequence continues at coordinate 806,492 of CAVQEO010000018.1, forward strand.
CTGTGCGGGAGCGCAGACAATACGTGCCAGGCAGCCGTTGCGTTAAGCCGGTAATACACTGATCGCGGAGTGTAAAGCAAACTGCGCGTTTTCTCAATGGACCCCAGTTGAAACTTGGTAAGAAGGGAGAGCAAGTCAACTTATTCTCGCTACGCGCTTTACCGGTCGGTGGAGTCAAACTGAATCCCCTGGTCGACTAGAGACCTCGTTTTACCTGCTTACCAGTGCCCAAATTATTCATTCTACAGTGCTTATGGTCGGGGAGAGATGATTCGAACCTCCGACCCCTGGTCCCGAACCAAAAACTGATGTACTAAGCTGTTGTTTCGTTTAGGTTTGTTCTGCGTGTTGGACCGTCTTTTTACATGGTTTTCGGGAGCCAATGGACCCAAGTTGGCACCTTTGGAGGTAGCCGACCTTCCGGGCAAGATCTCCAAGCCGGAACCCGCTGTGCTTCTGATGTCATACCGACGGTTTCGGTGGTTCGACCCAGGGAAATACGATTAGGGACAAGTGAGAATGGAGAGTCTTCTCGTTTCAGGACCTACTCACGAACAGCCGACTGCAGGATCTCGAGTGCTTTGCTTTCGACTCCCGCTGGTGGGAGCCTCCCACTCTACCGTCGTCGATACGGATCAGGAGCGGACATCCATATGGCCCGCTTGAGAAATCCAGTTATCACCACACTTCGGTGTTGCGGCTAGCCGGCGGAATGGGCGCATCTGTGGACTGCCCGCCGAACTCGACTGGAGAGATCGGGTCTTTCCCATTTCGCCGCAGAGCCACGTCTGAATGAGCCGCGAGATGCACAAATAGCCCAGAACAGGTTCAATTCTCAAATATTCCCTCCAATTGACTAGAACATATCATTAGTATATTACTGGAATACTTGGAGTTGCGACGAAGCTGTCGACCCAAACAGATAGAGACCATTGCACACCCCGACCGATCAGCAGCAGCGGCGCAGCCGCTTTTTTTCCTCGCCGCCAGTTTGTCAGGTCCCAGCTACTCTTCCCATCGAAGTTCGCCGGAGGATCGATTCATGTCTGCGCAATTTCCGCTGCTCTTCTCGCCACTGCAGATTCGCAACAAGACCATCAAGAACCGGATCGTATCTACGGCGCACGGCACCGTCTTTACCGAAGACGGCATGCCCGCCGACCGGGAGCGCCGCTACCATCTTGAAAAGGCCAGGGGGGGAGCCGGTCTCCTGATCTGCTTTGGATCGGCAAGCGTGCATCCTTCCTCGCCGGCACTCGATTGGAAGGCGGTCGATATGTCCAATGACCGGGTCATCCCTTATCTGCAAAGCTTTTCCAGCGCCATGCATGAACACGGTGCGACGGTGATCGCTCAGATCACGCATCGCGGACGACGCGGACGGTCGGACCAAAGCTGGGAGCGCCTCATAGGCCCATCCCGCGTCAAGGAGCCGGCCCATCGTGAAGTCCCCGGCGCGCTGCAGCGCGCCGAGATCGAGATGATTGTAGAGGCATTTGGCGAGGCCGCCTTGCGGGTCAAAAAAAGCGGCTTCGATGGTGTGGAGATCTCCGCCGCGCACTGCCATCTCATCGATCAGTTCTGGGGACCGCACGTGAACTTTCGTGACGATGAGTTTGGCGGGGAGCTCGAGAATCGCATGCGCTTCGGCTTTATGGTCATCGAGCGCGTGCGCCGCGCGGTCGGCGAAGACTTCATCGTCGGCATTCGTATTACCGGCGATGATTTTGTCGAAGGCGGACTCAATGGCGAGCGAATGTGTGAGATCGCGCGCAGGCTGAGCGAGCACGGCATGATCGACTACTTCAACGTCATCGGCGGCAGCGGAGAAACTCTTTCCACAGAGGCTGCTTGCGTTCCCTCGATGAGCTTTCCCGTCGCCTGCTTCAAACACCTATCCGGCAGGATTCGCGAAGTGGTGAAGGAGCCTGTGCTCGCCGTCGGCCGCATCAACGATCCCGCAGTCGCCGAGAGGCTGCTGGCCGATGGGCAGGGCGATCTCGTATCCATGACCCGCGCGTTAATCTCAGATCCGTATCTGCCGCAGAAAGCCAAAGAAGGCCGCCTCGAAGACATCCGGCTCTGCATGGGTTACAACGAAGGCTGCATCGATCGCCAATACCGCGGGCAGCCGATGGGCTGCGTGCAGAATGCCGTCATCGGCAAAGAAGCAGAGTGGGCCGAACTGCCCAAGGCAGAAAAATCCAAGCGCGTGGTCATCGTTGGCGGCGGACCGGCAGGACTGGAAGCAGCGCGCGTCGCCGGTATGAGGGGCCACCATGTCACGCTCTTCGAAAAATCCGATCGCGTCGGCGGCCAGTTGAATATCGCCCGCCTCGCGCCGAGCCGCGGAGATGTGGACGGCACCGTTCGCTGGCTCAATCATCAGCTGCGAAAGTTGGACGTGGATCTTCGGCTTGGAACCGAAGCGACCGTTGAATCGGTCCTCGCTGAACAGCCGAACGCCGTCCTTATCGCCACTGGAGCCGTTCCGCTCGTGCCGCCCATATCAGGACTGCGGTCCTGCGGTTACGCCGCCTCTGCCTGGGATGTCCTGCTCGGTAGGGCGCCCGCAGGAGAACGGGTCATTGTGATCGATGATCAAGGCGGACAGGAAAGCACCGGCGCCGCCGAGTTTCTCCTTGACGAGGGCCGCACGGTCGAGATCGTAACCCCCCAATACTCCGTCGGGGAAGACCTCGGCCCCACCAACAAGCCGCCTGTATACGCGCGGCTTTTTGCCAAGGGAGCGCGGATGCAGGCTACATGGAGCCTCATCGGCATCAAGAATGGAACCATCCGCCTGCGCAATGTATACGGGGGTAATGAGATCGAGCGAAATGATGTCGATCTTCTCGTGTATTCCTATGGAGGCCAGTCAGTCGATCATCTTTGGCAAGGATTGCAGGGCAAGGTCGAGGAGTTATACAACATTGGCGACAGTTATGCCCCGCGTTCGCTCCATCACGCGATCATCGAGGCTTATAAGTACGCGCGGGAAATCTGACGTCGTTTCCAACCTTCCCCTTGAAAAGCTGCCAGCGTTAAGAAACGGCGAGTTTACCGCACACGGGGTTATGTGAGATATATCAAGGACACGGCCGTGCAGCCATCGCACCTCGCACAGGAGCAGAAAGGTAGGGCGATTCTATTCATGGCCAAGACCAGGAAATCGCTTGCGGCTCACGAGTCAGCACCGAACAATAGCGTCTATGAGGTATTGGTTGAGCGCATCACGATGGGCGAATACGCGCCGGGAGCGAATCTCTCGGAGAGCGACCTCGCCGCGGAGCTCGGCGTAAGCCGCACCCCGGTGCGCGAGGCCTTCCTGCGGCTTAAGATCGAGGGGCTGGTCAAGATCGTTCCGCGTGGCGGCATCTTTGTCGCAGAACCCACTCTTCGCCGCGTCCGAGAAGTTACCGGCATGCGCCTCGTCCTCGAGGAATACCTGGCCCATTTGGTAGTCCGTCATCGTACCGACGCCTGGCTCCGCAAATATGAAGACTGGCTGCGCACGTGCAGCAAGAGCTGGCCGTCGCTCTCTTCGCAGGAATGGATGCAGAAAGATGGACAGTTTCATCTGCTACTCGAAGAAGCCGCAGGCGATGAAGTGCTCGCCGAGCATCTTGGCGTTCTGCGCCGCCAAGCCGTTCTCTTCTGGGGTCAAACGCACTACGGGAGAGCCTCGTTGAAATCCATCATCGGCGATTTCGAGGAGTTTCTTCCCGCCGCGCAGCAGTCGGATGCGACCCGCTGCGTGCAGATCTTGCACCGCCACATCCTCGCGCACATTGATCGCATCCACACCTATATGCGGCCGGAAATGCATTCTTTCACGGTGTCCTCGGAGAAGAGTTAAAGCATTTTCCCGACGACCGTGATGTGGCGAGAGTGCATTTGTGCAGGCGTTCTCGATGGAGCGCCGGCATAACGTGCCTCTGGTTCGTTTTACACCCCTTGGAAAGATGGTCTAGCGCTTCGCTTCACTCTTCTCTGCCGGCGCCGTGCGAAAGCGCCCTGGAGAGAGAAACTCGATCGAGTGTAGGGTCTCCCCCTCCAGAACCAGATCCGCAACCACTTCTCCCACGACTGCTGCAAACTTGAAGCCATGGCCGGAGAACCCGCATGCCAGAACCACGTTCGAATGATCCGGATGAAGACCTACGACAAAGTGCTCATCCGGCGTGAGCGTGTACATGCAGGTGCTGGCAGTAAGCAGGCGTCCGTTGAGCGCCGGAATGCGCGAAGCGATGAGCTCGCGAAGCTCCTGCTCGTCCTGGGCGGTGATAGTGCGGTTGATTGACGCGGGTGTGCACAAGTCACCCCCGTGTGGATCGCCACCTTCGCTCCGCCGCAGGGGCCGTCAATCGCCGGAAATCCATAAAAGATTCGATCGGCAGCGCTTTGCCAGAAATAGATCGGAAAGCGTCCGGGTAGCAGCAGATCGAGTCCACCCGGCGGATCAAACCAGGCCATCACGTGGCGCCTGACCACAAGCGGCAGTTCTGAACCGGAAAAGATATCCGGAGCCCATGCGCCTGGAGCAAGCACCAGCTTCGCCGCTTCATAAGCTCCATCAGCCGTAGTTACGCGAACTGCACCTGTGGAAGTCCCTTCCCATCTGAGAACTGGTTCGTTGAAATGCAGCTCGGCGCCATAGCGTGTAGCCAGCGCGAGGTTCGCGGCAATAGCGCGCTCCGGTCGAACGAACCCAGCATTCGCCTCATAGACCGCAGCTTCATCCTGGCCTAAATGAAAGGCCGGAAACCGGCGCAGCGTTTCCGCCGGCGTGAGTACCTCCACCGGCAGGCCGTGCAGGCTCGCACTGTGCAGGCTTCCTCGCACCGCATCGCTATTCCAGGCGCGGATAAAGAGGCCGCCGGTGATATGCAACAACTCCTCTTCGCTATCACGTTCCAGCCGTCGCCACAATTCGTAAGAGCGTAAGACCAACGGCACGTAGTTCGGGTGTTCGAGGTAAGCCTGACGAATGATGCGCGAGGCGCCATGCGAAGAACCAAGGTTATGCAACGCACCATATCGTTCGAGCCCCAGAACCCTGGCCCCGCGGGCGGCAAGTTGCGCGGCTGCCGCGCTCCCATCCCGCCAAGGCCCAAGACCACCGCATCAAAAGTTTTCTGCATAATTCCCCTTGAGACCGGCAAAGCGCGGAGACGCGGATTCCTTTTCGCCCCCCGCAATGGGCGAGAATCGTCAGGTTCCGGCTGATCCCGATGACTTACGGGTGGCTAGTTGACCGTAACAGCGGATTTGATAGAGCCGCAGGGGCTAAGACCCAATTCTCTTAGCCTTTGCGGCCCAGCTAAGTCGGGCCCTAATGCAAAGTATGAGGGCCCGCGACCCCTAAAGGAGTGGCTCATTTTCGCAGGTTTGGTTTTACTCCTAGAAAATAGGTGTCACAGTCCGCTAGATATGAAGGGATCGCTGATACATCGGATCCGTAATCGCCGGGCGATCCATCTTGAACAGGCTACTCGGATACTCCGTCGAGCCTTCGCTCGCGATCTGGCATAGCATTTTGCCGACTAGGCTAGCGAACTTGAACACATGACCTGCGCCGACGGCAACGACAACCTGCGGGAATCCAGGGAGACAGTCAATGATGAAGTTGCGGTCAGGGGGCATCGTGTAAAGGCAGGTCTTTGTTCGCAGGATCGGTCCCACGGCCGAGGGCAGATACTTGTTCATGAATCCCAACACCCTTTCCAGATTCTCCGGGTCAGGGTCGAAGGATCGCGTTTCCGTGGTGACTTCACGTTCGCCCGCATCCTGGCCGATTTTGACGGCAGCTTCTCCATAGACAGGAAACCCGTAAAAAGCACTCGTCCAGATGATTATGCCCAATCCAGATCGGGAAACGATCCGGGCTAAAGTCCTCCAGACGAGGCGAAGTGAAATAGGTGACTTGTTCTTGCGTCACTGTGATAGGCACGTTAATTCCTAATCCAGCCAGGACTTGTTTCGTCCAGGCGCCGCAAGCGATCACCAATCGATGGGTGTCAAACGTGCCCGCCGCTGTTTTGATCTCAACGTAGCCGTCTCGCACCTGAATGCATTGAACAGGTGTTCGCTCCAGGATAGTCGCGCCCCGGGCTCGTGCCATGCGGACGTGGGCTCTGGTTGCTCGGGATGGGTCTACCAGTCCGCCGTCAGGCTGAGACACCGCAATCATCTCGGATATGGGCTCGAATTGTGGCCACCGGCGCGTTAACATCGTCTGGCGTCATGATCTGATGCGGTACATTGTTCGCAACCAGGCTTTCGATGTATTTCATAACAATCGAGCCTTGCGGCCCGAAGTTCAAGCTGCCGGTTCGCAGGACAACTCGCTCCTCCGCTTCGCCCTCCATCTCGCTCCAGACATCGTAGGCGTGCCCTGCAAGCTCGGTGTACTCCGGCCGGTGATACTCGCGACGAATAATGCGTGAATAATCCTGGCGAACCACCCCGCGCGTGATCGATTTCAAACTGCTCCATCCCGAGCACGTCTGTCCCCGCTAAACGAGAAAGCCAATACGCCGCGGCGCTTCCAACCCCGCCAATACCGACGACGGTGTACTTGTATGAGGTCTTCAAATTTATCTCTCCGGCCATCGAAATCAATCAATTGGCGTGATATATGAGTAGTATATCTTAAGAGAGCAGGTTGTCTTAGGCTAATTAAGGACCGCGCATTCATCCAGGTCTAAGCCTCTCGTTTCGGGACACCTGCCAGGCAACCGCGAGCCCGAAAACGGCGATGCTGCGGCGAACAACTGGTGACGCCGATACCTAACTTGTCAATACTGACGGAACAAGGTACGTGCCGATTGCCGCGCCAATACGGGTGATAGAGACTGCCAGGCCGACGGCCGTCCCATGAATGCTCGTTGGAAACAACTCGGTGGGATATACCCATTGCAAAATCTGTGTGCCTCCAGTGGAAATGGCATATGCAGAAAACAAGCACAGGATTATCATCGGCGAACTGTCGTGGAAGAAGCCGAGCAGCAACAGCGCCAGACCGATCAAAAGAAGCTTTGCACGGCCAGCAGGCGCCGTCCCAGCCTGTTGATGAAGAACAGCGGAGCCACGCAGCCCACGAGGAACAAGAGTGTGATGAGTACAGTTCCAAGAATGCTCATCGCTCCATAAAGGCCCAGAGAATCAAGAATTTTAGGGCCAAATGCATAGACCGCGAACACCGGGATGGCGGAACAGGTCCAGAAGGTAGAGACAAAGAACATTGGCCATAACCTCTCTTGAACAACAATCTAAGGTCGCTTTTTCGTCTTCATGTCCGGATGGAAGCTGGTGGGTAGCTTGTTTGCCATAGATGCGCTTCATAACAGCGTCGGCCTCAGCAGTACGGCCCTTCTGTGTCAGCCACCGTGGAGACTCCGGCGCGTCATAACGCATGATCACGAAAGCCAAGGCGGGATGGCAGGGCCGACCAGAATGCCACGCCATCCGCCAGGCCCTGTGCGCAGCAAGAGCTCTCCGACTATGTAAGCCACCGCAGCGCCCGCAAACCACATTGCTATCAAGCCGCCGACAAGGGGACCACGAGAGCGCTTCGGCGCAAACTCCGCCAGCAGCGAACTCGCAATTATATAGCCGCTCCACCGCGGCCCCGATCAGTAGCCTCAATATGAATAGAGACATTGCACTTTCGACCCAGAATTGTGCAACTGAACAGACAACGATGGCGAGCAGATCCAAAGTGTAGATATCTGGCGGCCAAATTTATCTGTCAGCCATCCTCCAAACGAGCCTCCAAAAAACATACCGATTAATGCTGAGCCGCCGATCTACTCCTGCCATGAGGCAGACAAGTGCAGTTGTACCGTCGCCTGCATCAAGGCCACGCCAACGATACTTAAAATGTAACCGTCCAGAAACGCGCCCCCGCCCGAGTAGAAGGCTAAGACGCTTGTGAAACAAGTTAAGGGGAGACTCCTCGAGAGCCGCCGCGTGAGAAGAAGATTGCATGCATGATCCTTTGTGCTGGAGTGGATCTGACGCCATCAGCCCGCGTTTAGGTTGCACATAGCCCGCTGCGGGCTCGACTTGAACTGCCCACAACAGTCAAGCGCCGCTTGTCAAAAGCGCCGCTCAGTTAGCCGGGCCCGATTACGAGTCGCGGGTTGGCGATTGGGCGCCCATGAACTTTACCATCCTGTCAACGAATTGCTGGTGCGTGATTGGAAAGGTACAGTGAGGTCCACTGGGATAGTAGGTAAACTCGGCGTCCGGCTCTGGCTGTAATGTCTCGATTCGCTTCTGCAGAGAATGAACTGCGCGGTTCAAGAAGTAGTTATCAGTTTCGGTGACAAAGAACTTCAAGCGGCCATCGCGGAACTTTGGTTCAAGCGCCGTCCAGTTCTCATCGATATAGGCGCTAATATCGTACCGTCGATATTTCGACATAGCATCGTGGTTAACATTGCCTGTCTTGGGATCCCACCATGACACAGGATAGCCGTCCGCCCCTTGAGGGCCCCAAGTGGCTTCCTGCTGAGCGTAGTACTCGCCCGAGCGGTCGTGGTTGCCCATTGCAAGCTCGAGATTGGCCCACCTCTACCGTTGCGGCCGTGTTACCAGATGCGGCATCCCGCATGTACGGGCGCGGCCATTGCCTCCATTCGGTGCGATTCCAATACGCGTTCGGATCCTCATACATGTTGATCAGCCACAACGAATGAAAATCGACAACATCAGGGGAAAACACAAAGGCGCCACCGAACAGGTCGGGAGAAAATACCTGGGCCCGGCCGCCATCCACCCGCCCGAGGAGCACCCGGTTACAGTCCGCGCCCAACGTGCATCGATTGTACGAAACCGTTGATTGACGGCAGGAAGCAATTCCTGGGCAAGTACATCCCCGTAGGGACCAACGTTGGGAGAGTTAACCCAATAGGACGTGTCATAATACGGGTTCTCGCTCAGCGGCTGAACGACGATGACCCGTGGACCGTCAGACCCCAACCACCACCTGGAAAAAGAATTTCCGCCGTCCTCCCTGAATGGATAAGATGTGTCTGCTGTGGGGACGTGTCCATCAAAGCGATAGGCGCGGGGATGATGATCCATAAGAACGATCACTGGATAACGGTCCATCGGGTGATCGTCATAGCCCTGAGGCAGGATTATGATGGCGGCGACGTACATAGGCCGCCCCCAGAACCTGGACAATCGCTCACTCTTGATTTTCACAACTTTGAGGTGCCGAGACTCCGGCATGTTTGTTTGCTGGCACGTGCCACCGGGAGGGGTCTTATAGTAGGGAGAGATAACGTGCGAGAGCACAAGCTGAATAGGTGCGCCCGATCGAGTGACGTTGACTTTTCTTACGTCGCTGTAGATGTTTCCTGTACTCCACATTATGCGGTGTCCGTCGCCACAAGGCATGTGCAATTGAACGACGGAGCCGTCCGCACGGTGGAACGTCTCGTAGACATTCATAAATGCTTGGACGAAATACTGCCCCTCCGGCAGATCATTCAGCGTCAGCAAAGGAAAGCCACGGATTCGGGAATCGCCGGCGCGTAACTCCACTGGAGTGCCCGCGCGCATTCCGTTCACATCGATTCCCCAGATTGGAGGCGCGTCTGGGCTCATTCCCGGCCCTTGAAATCGCGGTTCTACCTCTGAGTTACGAGATACGATGACATATACGCGTCCGTCGAGGGTTTCGGCGGCCATCTGCTCCGCAGTTTTGTGTGCTTGCTCCGCTATTCCCGGTGCAAGCTGCACCTGAAAGAGTGGTCCCAAGGCCTTGGAAGCTTGTTCTTTTGGCGCTTCCAAGGCCCTACCGCTCAGAGCCACGAGAAGCAGAATCCCCGCGAAAGGGAGCTTTCGGTGGCAGATTTTCAAGGGCTACCTCCCATATTGCCCCTTGGACCATGCTCGACCAATGTGCATGAGGCTTGCGTGCCGCAAGCGCCTTTCAATCAGTACGAGACCCGCAAGGCAAATTGCAGAATTCTCGGCAGGTTGTATTGAGAGCTGACGACTCCGAAGTTCGACGAACCCTGCACGAGACCGGGATATCCGAATTGCACACGGTTGAACAGATTGAAAGCTTCTGCACGGAACTGGAGCTTTACTCGTTCATTATGGTCAAGCGGAAAATTCTTGAAGAGGGAGGTGTCCCAATTCGCTATGCCAGGTGCGCGCAAAGTAGCATCGTTCCTTGACTCATTGCCGAACGTGAACGATGCCGGTTGCGTGAAGCAACTGGTGTTAAACCACTCGTTCAACCTGGACACAGCGGACCCGTTGATGGATTTGGTGCAACCGAGAGTGTAGTTAGGCCGTGATCCTCCTCCATAGGAATTGGTAAGGTTTTGGTTAGTGGTAAACCCGAGCGGAAAACCTGTCTGGAGGGTTGTTATTCCCTCAAGGCCCCAACCTCCGATGGTCAAATCTGCAAATCGCGGCGAACTCCCGAGGTATTTTCGCCCGCGCCCCACAGGAATGTCATAAACGTAGCTGACCACAAGCCGTTGACGTGTGTCGTTGCTGGAGAGCGATTTCTCACCCTTTAGGTTATTTGCATCCTGGACGCTGGCGGTAGCTGGCTCCAGCCATCCGGTCAGTGTATCGGTATCGCTGATTAACTTCGCCCAGGTATACGCGACGTTGAGAGAAGCGCCTTGCGTAAAGCGGTACTGCGTCTTGAGCTGCAAAGAATTGTAGGTCGAATTCGCTTTGCCGGCCGCAGCGACAGACACGCCATTATATTGCGGATAGGCAATGAGCAACTGACCGGCCGTGATTGTTGGAGCTCCCAGGCTGTAGGTCGGATTAATGACGCCATAGAACGGATTCGGCACAGACGCAGTCAGCGCGGTCCCCAGAGCAAGGTCGGCGTCGGGCAGTTGGTCTATTTGCAGGCTTCCGAACGGCAGGTGCGTCCCCTTGGATGCGCCGTAAGCGAGACCAAATACAAAACTGCTGCGGAGTTGCTGCTGTAGACCCACGTTCCACTGCTGCACGTACGCCCACGGGTTATCCGGAAAGGCTTCGGTTACTCCCGTACCAAGTAAGATTCCTTGAAAACTGGGGTTCCGGCCCGGAGGAGGGGTCAATCCTCCCGGAAAAGGATCGCTGATGCTGTTTGCCGGGGTCAACCCGTTGTTTTGCGAAGCGGTAAAGGGCGTATTAAACGTATTGATGGCATCGCAGCTGGGGTCCTCGCAATTTGCGTAACCCGGTAGCCAGAAGAGGCCGTAGCCCAGGTTGAAAACCGTGGTTGGACTAGCCGCATACGTGAGCCCGAGACGAGGCGAAAACTGTTTCCAGTCAGCATTCACGTTGGATCTCGAACTGCGCGTGGCGGAAGACACCAATTCGACCGAGCCTTTATACTGGGTCAGTCCTGCTGCATTCAGTATCGGGTTGACCACGCCGGGATCGAAGTAATCCATCCGGTTGTGTCTCTCTGTAAAAGGCAGGTTATTTTCCCAGCGAACTCCAAGGTGTAGCGTCAGATTCTGCCTGGCACGCCAATCATCATTCGCAAAAACAGCGGGGTACCACTGGGCGCCGGCGATAGCGCTCGCCTCAGTGGCGCCCCCATTACCGGGATAACCGAGCAGGAAGGACGCCAGGCCAGCGCCCCCCACGCCTGTGAGTGGGTTCTGTGCAGAAAAGCCGTTGTTGAAGTTGAATGCGCCGGCAGAAGTGTTCGACTGTACGTAGTTTTGTGTTCCGCGCATCAGCTCGCCACCCAGCATCAACGTGTGGTTTCCGATGATTTTCGTCAGGTTACCCGCGATGCGATCGGTGTCATTCGCCTCGTAAATGACACTGTCCGCGCCTTGGCTACCGAACGTGTTGTCGACGTCGAACCCCGTGATACTCATCACCGGCGGGCCAGGAAATTGGACCTCGGAGGCCAGAGAGGCCGGCATACCGATAGTCGTCAGGCTGAACTTGCTCAGTAGAGCCGATCGGGCATAGAGAAACCGCATGTAGGTGAGCCGCACGTCGAGGGTCGTGGTGCTATTGAAAGCATAGGTATCGTCGAATACGAAATTATTTGTGCTAAAGTTCTCGCCGCAACGGTCCTGACAGATACCCGTACCGTACGGATCGATAGGTAAATTGTCATTGGTCCAATACGTGTAGCGTCCGCTGATGTGTTGCTTATCCGAGACATTCTGATCGATGTGCACCACCGTCTGATAATTGTTGCCGCCGGTGCTTGCGTTACTTATGAAGTTATTCTGCCCTCCCTCGCCCGGCGCGTTGGGCATCGGATAGAAGGTACTGAGATATGCAAGGGCTGTCGAATTCAATCGGTAGCTCGGAATTGTGGCATTAGGGAAGGCCGTCCGATCATATAGTTGCTGCCCCGAACCACACTGCACCCCTGCGGAAGCACCGCAAGTCGTTGTCGGGTCATAGATCGGAACGCCCAGCGCGCTTAGGTCACCAGCTCGTTCCGCAGCCGTAGGCACCGTTTCCGTGAAGGTTTGACCTTGCCGCAACCCGAAACCTTCCCAGTTGACAAAGAAGAATGTCTTGTTTCTTCCGTCGTAAAGATGGGGAAAAAATATCGGCCCACCAATATTGAAGCCGTACTGGTTTTGCGTAAAGGGAGGATTCGGCAGACCGGCTTGGTTACCGAAGTAGGTATTCGCGTTGAGAACTTTATTCCGCAGGAATTCCCATGCGCTTCCATGCAATTCGTTCGTTCCGGACTTTGTTCTGAAGTTGATCGCGCCGCCCGCAAAACGCCCGTATTCCGCCGAAAGATTGTTGGTATCGACCTTGAATTCCTGCAGTGAGTCCTGTGTCGGCACCAGCGCCTGAAGGCCGCCGTTGGCTGCGTTCATAGGAGACCCGTCCAGGAAGGCGACGCTCTGGTTGGCCATACCGCCGCCGATCTGGTAATTTCCCCAGGCAAATATATTCGTGCCTGTCGGATTTTGCATCGACTGACCTTGGGGTACGACTCCGGGAACAAGCGCTGCCAGAGCCATTGGGTTGCGGCCATTGAGTGGGATTTCGTTGGTTTCTCGCTGGTCGATCACCGCGCCGAGGGAGGCGGTTTCCGCCTGGATCAGCGGGGTCCCCGCAGTTACGGTCACCGACTCGCTTTCACTTCCAACTTCAAGGGAAAGGTCGATTTCCACCGAGCCCTCGACCTGAAGGCTGATGGGCTCGCGGGTCACCGTTTTGAAGCCCTGCTTCTGCACCTTGATGCGGTAGGTTCCAGGCGGCACATTCACGAATTGATACAGGCCCGATGCATTCGTCGGTACTTGTCTCGTATCGTTGGTGCCAAGGTTAACAAGCGTTACCTCAGTAGCCGCCACGACAGCGCCTGACTGGTCCGTTAGTGTTCCCATGATCTTACCGGACGTCGTTTGAGCGCACCCCAGGGCAGCTACGAACAGCAACATGATAGCCGCCGAGGCGCGAAGAAAGTTGGCGGCTATAGGTGGTACCTGGTTGCAGCTATGAGCCATCCGCACCATCTCAATAAGCTTTCTTCTAGTCACTTCTCCTCCTTGAATGTGATAGCTGACTAAGTCTTTCCTTTCGGGCATTCGCAATAGTGCGAGTTGCCACTGAGGCTGAATCAATGCCGGCTTAGATAGAAGACCCGGCGGCGTGGTGCCGGTGCGCATTTACATTACGATCATCAAGGGCCAAACTGTTTGCACCACTTCCGCAGCGACCGATCACGAAATCTTCTAAAGCTGCGGGTATACCGGCACACAACGACCGTCGCGGCTGCAGGGCCCACTTCGAAGACATTCCCGGCAAGCACTCTCATCGTGTTGACAGGCTCAGAGGTTTGCGGCGAAAAGCCTTCATCAGTTCGCTTCAATGTAGTCGGACGTTGCAAAAATATCAACAATATATTAATGGAATATCTAAACTGACACGCGATTATCAGTCGGATCTATTCAAGGCCAATTCAGGGTTTCATTCCGGAGTCTTGATGCAGTTTCCCTCATGTGGGTGGACCTTCTGTACCATCGCAGGCATTATTCCCAAGCGGGACTACAACTTCTCCCATCTGCGAGAAAACCAAGATGAACCGATGCAGTTGATCGTAGGTCCGCCCGGGAGCCGGTGAGGCTCGTTCTCATCAGCGCGGCTGGTCCAACGGGCAGGTTTTCCGGGGACGAGAACGACCCGATCCCTTGGTGATGTAGTCTCGCGTGCGTGATTGAAGGTGGGTCGGCAAACCCCAAAAGCAGTCGCGACAACGTCCTACTGGCCAGCAAAGCACACATGCGGTGGCTCAGAACCGGGGGAAGCGGAACAATTCGCGGCGTTGGCTTACTTTGCGAGGTGGTGCCGATTAGTCCGCAAAAGCCGTGACTTCGCGGAAGCCTTGAATTTTACTAATCTGCCTCAATTCGTCCGTTATTATTACTGGAAGGAATTCTTCTGCCGGCGACAATCCGCTTGGACGTATCCGGCTCTCGGACGAGTAGCTTTTCGGCGTGAGCTGACGATTAGAACCCGATACGGTCACCGACACATGGGCGAGCCCAGCCGGACAAAGGCGATTACATCGATAATGGCGAACGCCTGTTGAAAGGATGCGGCCTCGGCAGGTTCGTTCCTTTCGATCAGTTCGGTGCAAGTTCCCTTGGCGCGAGTATTGGGAACAGCTCCTGCCAATGGACCCAAGTTGAAAATTGGGGCGAAGGGAGAGCACGCCAACGTATTCTCTCAACGCGGTTTATCAGCCGGAGGAGACAAGCTGAATCCCTGGTCGCCAAGAGAGCTTGGTTTACTCGCTCGCCGACATGCAAATCACTCATTTTGTGAGGCTTAAAATGGTCGGGGAGAGAGGATTCGAACCTCCGACCCCCTGGTCCCGAACCAGGTGCTCTACCAGGCTGAGCCACTCCCCGAACTTGCGGTTAGAAGGATGTTTACGGGCTGAAAGGTCCCTGGCCGAGCCCTTCATAAACGCCCGCGAACTACATCAGAGTGTATCAGAGGGCCGCCCCCAGTGACCCGATTTCCGGTGAAGTTTGGTGGCGTGATGCACTTCATGCGGTGCCATCTCCTGGGGCCGCGTACAGGAAATCCGGGTACACTGCGGAATAGTCATGACGCCCCTGCAGCAACTCGACCTCAGCGGCTTGCATGTGCTCGATGGAGCTATGGCCACCGAGCTGGAGCGCAAAGGCTTTAACCTGGCCGGTCCCCTTTGGTCCGCCCACGTCGTCGAGAGCTCACCCGAGGCCATCGCCGCCGTTCATCGCGAATATCTCGAGGCCGGCGCCGATTGCCTGCTGACCGCCAGCTACCAGGTCTCCGCTGAGGGCTTTCAAAAGATCGGCTTCGCTCCTCAAGACGCCGCCAAAGCCGCTGCCAATGCGCTGCGCGCATCCGTGGCACTGGCTGAGAAGGTGAGGACAGAGTATGGCTCAGCGCGCAAGATCTGGATCGCGGCTTCACTCGGACCTTACGGCGCAATGCTGCACAATGGAGCGGAGTATCACGGCAACTACGATTGCTCCTTCGACGACCTGGTGGGGTTCCACGGCCGGCGCATCGCGGTGCTCGCTCGAACCAATGCCGACTTCCTGGCATTTGAAAGCATTCCCTCGCTCGAAGAGGCCAAGGCGATCCTCGCCGCAATCCAACCGTATCCAGAAGTGGCGGCGTATCTCAGCTTCACCTGCCGGGATGGAACCCACGTTTCCCATGGAGAGACATTGCAAGCTTGCGCGGAGTTGCTTGACACGCAGCCCCAAGTCATCGGGATCGGCGTCAATTGCACTGCTCCCGAGCTGATCGGCAGTCTTATTGGCGAGCTGCGAAAAGTCACCGGCAAGCCGATTATCGTCTATCCCAATTCCGGCGAGCAGTGGGATGCGGTGCATCGCTGCTGGCACGGTCACGGACAGATCCAAGCATTTGGCGAACTGGCAGGGCGTTGGCGCGGCGCCGGCGCGCAATGGATTGGGGGCTGTTGCCGCACCGGCCCGGAACACGTGCGCGCCGTGGCCCAGGTTTGGCGAGGCCGATAACTTTTGCGGAACTCCGCATCGACTTCCTCTAAGCTGTTCTGCGTGCGAAAACTAATTTGCTCGCTGCCGTTTCTTGCCCTGGCACTGTCTTCGGCCATTGCTCAGTCCAGCACCAAAACTGCCGGCGTGGATCAGGACGTACTCTCGAAAATCCCGCAGCGGATGAGATCTTTTATCGATCGGCAGACCGTCGCCGGGGCCGTTACCCTGGTAGCCCACGGTAGCGACATCGTGGAGTTCGACGCGTCCGGCATGGCCGATGTGGAAGCCGGTCACACGATGCAGAAGGACACGATTTTCCAGATCATGTCCATGACCAAGCCGGTCACCGCCATCGGCATCATGATGCTCGCCGAAGAAGGCAAGCTGGCTCTCCGCGATCCGGTCGAAGATTACTTACCCGAGTTCAAGGACCTGCACGTCAGAACCACCGTAGGCCCCGATGCCGAGCACGCGAGAGTTCCCAACCACGCGATCACCATCCGCGACCTGCTTACTCACACCGCTGGAATTCAGGACTACCCCGGCCCACCCACCATTCCCAACTACGCTCAAACGATGAGCGTGCCGCTCGATGAAGTCGTTAGGCAGTTGGCCAAACAGCCGCTGCTCTTTCAGCCGGGGACACAGTGGAGCTACTCCAGCCCCGGTATCGAGATTCTGGGCCGTATCATCGAAGTCTGCTCGGGCGAGAAGTATGTGGACTTCATCACCAAGCACATCCTGCAGCCGCTGGGCATGAAGGACAGCTTCTTCTTTCCGCCCCCGGACAAGATCTCACGCATTGCCATGGTCTACGCGCGGAAAGACGGGAGACTGGTGCGCTCCCCGGCCAGCATTCTTGGAGGCGACCCCACGAAATACCGCCAGGGAGCAGTTTTTCCTGCACCGGCATGGGGGCTTTACTCGACCGCAGAAGATCTGCTTCGCCTCTACCGCATGATGCTCAACGACGGCGTTTACGAAGGACATCGCTACCTGTCGCCCTTCTCCGTGCACGTGATGACTGAGCCGCAAACTACCGGGATTCAGCCGGTAGGATGGATGCGCGGTTCCGATTATGGCCTGGCCTGGGAAATAGTCACCGATCCGCTGGGTGAGTTGGCAGGACACACGATAGGTACCTACGGGCACGGCGGAGCCTTCGGAACCCAGGGTTGGATCGACCCTAACAATGACCTGATATCGATCCTGCTCATTCAGCGCTCCGACGGGGGAGCTGAGAGCATGACCAATGTTTTCCTCAATATGGCTGAGTCCGGCGTGGGCAAGTAGCGCTTGCGTGCTTTCTCCATCGTCACACTCCTGCAACATGCGACAATGGTTTTACCTGCATGAAACCTGAGTCGCTTTCCGTGGACCTGGAATCACTCTCTTTGACGCCGGAGCTTCTGGCGCAGCACAGCATCACACCCGAAGAGTATCAACGTATCGTGGCTGCCCTGGGGCGGCCACCCGGGCTGACTGAGCTGGGGATCTACAGCGTCATGTGGAGTGAGCACTGTTCCTACAAGTCCTCTCGCGTCCATCTCAAGCGGCTGCCGACAAAGAGCGCGCGCGTGGTGCAAGGCCCGGGAGAGAACGCCGGCATTATCGACGTAGGCGATGGCTGGGCCTGCGCTTTCAAGATCGAGTCACACAATCACCCCTCCTTTATCGAGCCTTTTCAGGGCGCCGCAACCGGAGTGGGCGGAATACTGCGCGACATCTTCACCATGGGCGCCCGGCCGCTCGCCGTCATGGACTCCCTCCGGTTCGGACCCATCACGGAGGAAGAACTAGGCCCTGATCGTTCTACTCATGCCCTGTCGGCCTCCGCAGTGGTCCACAAGAACCATTCCTTGCTGGAAGGCGTGGTCAGCGGCATCGCGGCCTACGGAAATTGCTTTGGCGTGCCCAACCTGGGTGGCGAGACGCGCTTTGAGCCTTGCTACTCGGGCAATCCCCTGGTCAACGCTTTTGCCCTGGGCTTGGTGCGGCGGGACGAAATCTTTTATGCCAAGGCATCAGGCATCGGCAACCCGGTGATCTACGTTGGCGCAAAGACGGGCCGCGACGGCATCCACGGAGCCACCATGGCCAGCGAAGAGTTCAAAGAGAGCTCGGAGCAGAAACGGCCTAACGTGCAGGTGGGCGACCCATTCATGGAGAAGCTGCTGCTCGAAGCCTGCATCGAGGCCATGCGCACCGGCGCGGTGGTGGGCATCCAGGATATGGGCGCGGCCGGCCTCACCTGTTCTACCTGCGAAATGGGCGCCCGCGGTGGTGTGGGCCTCGAAGTGGAGCTGGATCACGTACCCCAGCGGGAATCGGGCATGACCGCCTACGAGATCATGTTGAGCGAGAGCCAGGAGCGCATGCTGCTGGTGGCAGACAAGAATCGCGAAGCCGAGGTCATCCGCGTTTTCGAAAAGTGGGGACTGGACGCGGTCATTGTGGGCGAGGTGATCGCCGAGCCCAGGCTGCGCATCCTGCACCATGGACATCTGGTCGCTGACATTCCCAACCAGTCGCTCACCGACGATGCGCCGCTGTATCACCGGCCGGTCGGGCAGTGGAAGGCCCCGGTTCGCCTCAACCCGCCGCCGGAGGTGCTGGAGCAGCTTACCTTCTTTGAGGAGACGCTTAGCGGCGCCACCGCTTCCGCCACCAACTACGGCGACGAACTGCGCGCTTTACTCGCCTCCTCGAATATCTGTTCGAAGAACTGGATACACGAACAGTACGAGTCGATGGTGCAGACCAATACGGTGCAGGGCCCGGGTGGTGAGGCGGGCGTGATGCGGATCAAGGGCACGAACCGCGGCTTGGCCATGGCACTCGATGGCAATGAACGCTGGTGCTACCTGGACCCCGAGCTGGGTGCTTCGCACGCCGTGGCCGAGGCCGCGCGCAAGGTCGCGTGCTCCGGCGCGACCCCGGTGGCGGCCACCAACTGCCTCAATTTCGGCAACCCGGAGAAGCCGGAGATCATGGCCCAGCTTTCACTGGCCATCGATGGCATTTCCGCAGCATGCCTGGCCCTCGGAACCCCCATTACCGGAGGCAATGTCTCGCTGTATAACGAGACCCGCGGCCAAGGCATCTATCCCACCCCGGTCATCGGGATCGTGGGCATCCTGGAGCAGATCGGCAAAGCGGTGGGGTCGGAGTTTCAGCGGACCGGCGACGCCGTACTGCTTATCGCTCCCGCATCGGTTTCCCCGCTCGAAGAGCGCATGCAGGAGTTTGGCTCATCGGAGTACGCCAGAAAGGTTCTCTCTGCCCTGTGGGGCACGCCGCCCAGCCTGGATCTGCTGGTGGAGGCTAACCTGCACCGCTGCCTGGCTGAGCTTTCGCAGCAAGCCCTGATTCATTCCGCCCGCGACATCTCTGACGGTGGCATTGCCGTTGCGTTGGCGGAAGCATGCTTTGGCCATGAGATCGGGCTGCGCGCCAACCTCTCCAAAGCGCCCGATCTGCCGGCGGAATGGGATCTTTTTGGGGAGACGGCGAGCCAGTGCGTGATCAGTTGCGCTAAGGATTCAGTGGCGGAGGTCGAAAAATTAGTTGGGCAGTACAACGGCCTGATGGTGGTAACGCTGGGAGAAACCGTGGCTGATCTTTTTGAGCTGGCGGTCGACAGCCGGGTGCTGATCCGGGAGAAGGTCTCGGGATTGCGGAATGTCTGGTCAGGAGCGCTGGCTGCGCTGCTGCGCAACGACGTACCGGTGGGAAATTAGGGGCATGGAGGGCACCAGCATCAAGCAGCATTTGTATCCGGACGAAACCGCGGAATCGGGCTCCAATTTGGATAAGCTGCGGGAAGAGTGCGGAGTGGTGGCGGTGCACGGCCATCCCGACGCGTCGCGCCAGGCATATCTCGCCCTTTATGCGCTGCAGCATCGCGGGCAGGAGTCCGCGGGCATTGCCACGGCCGATTACACCAACCTTTACAACATCAAGGGCATGGGGCTGGTGGCCGATATCTTTACTGACGATGTGCTTGCCAAGCTGCCAGGCGAATTGGCCATTGGCCACACCCGTTATTCGACCACCGGCGACTCGGCTCTACTGAATGCGCAGCCTATCCGGGTGGACTCGACCCGCGGCCTGATTGCCATCGCGCACAACGGGAACCTGGTGAACCTGGGCACCCTGCGGACTCGGCTGGAGCGGGAGGGCGCCTACTTTCAGACCACGAGTGACTCCGAGATCATCGTGCAGTTAATCGCCCACTCCGATGCCAAAACGCTTATCGAGGCCATCGGCGACTCGCTGCGCCAGGTATCGGGTGCTTTCTCCATCGTCATGATGACGCGCGACCGCATCTTTGCCGCCCGCGATCCCTATGGGTTCCGACCCTTGTCCATGGGCCGCATCACTAATCCCGATGGTCCGGACACTGTGGTCTTCGCCTCTGAAACCTGCGCTTTTGATCTGCTGCGCGCCAAGTACGAGCGCGACGTGCGGCCAGGCGAAGTGGTAATGGTCACGCGCGATGGCGTCACGTCGGTGCAATATGCAACCGGCATGCGGCAGGCAAGCTGCATCTTCGAGCATGTGTACTTTGCCCGGCCCGACAGCCGAATCTTTGGCCGCTGGGTACAGGCGAGCCGGGAGCAGATGGGGCGCCGCCTGGCGCGCGAGGCGCCAGTCGAAGCCGACCTGGTGGTGCCGGTGCCGGACTCCGGGGTGACGGCGGCTCTTGGTTACGCGGCAGAGAGCGGGATCCCGTTCAATTTCGGGCTCATACGCAACCACTACGTGGGGCGCACGTTTATTGAGCCGGAGCAGAGGGTGCGCGACTTTGGGGTGAAACTGAAGCTGAACCCGGTGCGCAATCTGCTGGAGGGCAAGCGCATCATCCTGATCGATGACTCCATTATCCGCGGCACCACCAGCCGCAAGATCGTACGCATGGTGCGCTCGGCGGGAGCCCGGGAAGTGCATCTTCGTATCAGCTGCCCGCCCACCATCTCGCCCTGCTATTACGGAGTCGACACGCCGAACAAGAGCGAACTGATCGCGGCCAATTCGTCGGTGGAAGAGATACGGCAGTACATCGAAGCCGATTCGCTTAGCTATCTTTCGCTCGAAGGGCTGGAAAAGGCTTGCGACGGGGGCGAGGGCAATCACTATTGCACGGCCTGCTACACCGGCGACTATCCCACGCAATGGGTGGACGTAGCTGAGATTCTGCCCGCGGCGGCTGCGACCACTTAAGGTTTAGGCAAATCGAAGAGCAAGTTGTTCAGTCAGAATCAGGCCCGTAGGGCCGGGAGCCAAACGTCAGCCCCTGAAGTACGTTTCCTTTTAAAGGATGTAACGGGACAAGTCCTGGTCCTTGACGATCGAGGCTACCATGGCCCGCACATATTCCGGATCGATCAGAACCACCCGCTCCCGGCCGTCCGTCGTCTCCACGTCGCTTACCGGCAGAGGCACCGTGGCGCCATTTTCCGCCGCTGAGGCTGCAATTTCGATCAGCGGGCCTTCGGCGGAATGGCCCTTCATGATGTCGGGCGCCATGAAGCTGATCTCGTCCAGCACCCGCTCCATGATGGTGTGCAGCCGCCTGGCGCCGATATTCTCCGTGGTTTCGTTCACCCGGAAGGCGAACCGAGCCATCTCTTCCAGCGATTCCTTGGTAAACCTGAGTTTCAGCCCTTCGGTTTCGAGCAGCGCGGTGTACTGCTTGGTAAGAGAGGATTTGGGCTCGGTAAGAATGCGGACAAAGTCCTCCACCGTCAACGATTGCAGCTCCACCCGGATAGGAAAGCGGCCCTGTAGCTCGGGAATCAGGTCGCTCGGCTTCGAAACGTGAAACGCGCCCGCGGCAATAAAGAGGATGTGATCCGTCCGCACCATGCCGTACCTGGTATTGACGGTCGTCCCTTCGACGATGGGGAGAATGTCTCTCTGCACGCCCTCCCTGGATACATCCGGACCGTGACCGCCCTCCCGGCCGGCGATCTTGTCGATCTCATCCAGGAAAATAATGCCCGAATTCTCCACCCGCTCGACTGCCAGCCGCGTTACCTGGTCCATGTCGACCAGGCGAGTCTCTTCTTCCTGCACCAGGTATTCGAAAGCCTCTCCGACCTTCATCTTGCGTTTCTTGGTGCGCTGGCCGAAGAGGTTAGGCAGCACGTCTTTGAGGTTGATGTCCATCTCCTCGACGCCCTGGTTGGAGATGATCTCAAACGACGGTGTGCTGCGCTCGCGCACATCGATCTCTACCGTACGATCATCCAGCTTGCTTTCGCGGAACTGTTGCCGGAGCTTCTCCCGGGTGCGGTTATGGCTCTCCTGGCTTGCCGGCGGAAAACTGGTGCCATCGATCACCACCGGACCCGGGGTGGAATGGGCGCCACTGCCCGGCGCTCCCGCAGCGGCCGGCGAAGGGGGCAGCAACAGGTCCAGCAAGCGCTCTTCGGCGTTGAGTTCGGCCCGGTCTTCCACCTCTTCCAGCTTTTCCTCGCGCACCATGTCCACGGCGATTTCAACCAGGTCTCGGATCATCGATTCCACGTCACGCCCGACGTAACCGACCTCGGTGAATTTGGAGGCTTCGACCTTCATGAAGGGCGAATTGGTGAGCTTGGCCAGGCGGCGCGCAATCTCCGTCTTGCCTACACCGGTGGGCCCGATCATGATGATGTTCTTGGGCATGATCTCTTCGGCGATATCGGGCGGCAGCTTTTGCCGGCGCATACGGTTTCTCAGCGCGATGGCCACGGCCCGCTTGGCGGCGCGTTGGCCTACGACATGCTTGTCCAGCTCGGCCACGATCTCCCGTGGGGTGAGGTCTTCGAGCGAGAGTTCCAGCTCTTCCGCGGTTCCGGGTAAAAAAATTGCCATATGCCTGCTCCTTTTGGGCGGCAGCTTAGAGCATTGAAAAGCTTAACCGTTCAGTTCCTCGATCGTGATTTGATCGTTGGTGTAGATGCAGATCTGGCCCGCGATACGCAAAGACTTCTCCGCAATGGCGCGGGCCGGCAAGTCGGAGTTTTCGACCAGGGCCCGGGCCGCAGCCAAGGCGAAACTGCCTCCGCTGCCGATGGCCGCAATCCCCTCGTCCGGCTCGATCACGTCACCTGAGCCACTGATCAGAAAGGTCTGCTGCAAGTCGGCAACGACCAGCAGGGCCTCCAGGTTCCGCAGCATTTTATCCGTGCGCCAGTCCTTGGCCAGCTCCACGGCCGAGCGCCCCAGGTTGCCGGCATATTGCTCCAGCTTGGCCTCAAAACGGCTAAAGAGCGAGAATGCATCTGCTGTTGAGCCGGCAAACCCAGCCAGGATCTTATCCTGATAAAGTCGGCGGATTTTGCGCGCGGTATGTTTGATCACGCTGTCGCCGAGGGTAACCTGCCCATCTGCTGCCATAACCACACTGGAGTTTCTGCGCACGCACAGAACGGTAGTGGAGCGAATTCGCCGGACTTCGGAGCGGGAATTTACGGGATTAGCGGCTCTCGAAACGGCGGTCGCCGTCGAGCTTCGGACAACAGACGAACGAATAGACATCTCTCGCCAGTATAGCGCAGCCCCCGCCGGCACAATCTGAACGGCCCGGCGCGAAGGTAATGTTGCCGAATGCGGTCCAGCCTCCTCACCTCACCTCCCAGGAGCCGCTGGCCTGCGATATCCTGCATCGTGTACCCCTATTTGAGCTGGAGCTTTCATGTATAGCTTCCCGTTGCGCGACTCCCAGCTCTTCGGCACCTTTGCCGCGGTTGGAGTCTGCCTGGGGGGCGTGGCCGCGTATGCGCTTCTCCGCCGCCGCCCCAGCCCTGACGAGGAGGAGCGGAAGCGCAGGGATCTGCTGGTCCAGCAGGGCCGCATCATTGATGCCACCGTCATTGACATCTCCGACCTCAATGCCGAAGAGAGCGGGCGCCCAAACGGGCTGCAGCTTATTCTTTATAAATATGAGGCGGCAGGAGTGGTCTACGAGTGCTCCCAGGACGTGACCATGCTGCGCCACATTGTCAACATCTATGACTGCCGCCTGGGCTTTCCCGCATCCGTACGCTACGATCCCCACAACCCCGGCAACTCGCTGATTGTGGCGGAAGGTTGGAGCGGGTTGCGCGATACGGCCAACTCCGTCCCTATTCACGGCCGTCCCAAAGCCGTGGCACGCTCGATTCGATAGCTTTCCCCTCTGTGGCCGCTCCCGGTACACTATAAACATGCACGTTCATGGCGGGGCGTCAGAGAAGACGCAACGTATTTTGCGCATCTCGCTGCTGGCTACGCTGGGCTATGTAGCCCTTACCTTCGTAGCCGGGGTTCATGCCCATTCCCTTGCCCTGATCTCCGAAGCTGGCCATAACGTCTCCGACTTTCTGGCCCTGTTGCTGTCGTTTGTCGCCGTGTACTTTCAGACGCGGCCGCCTACAGACCAAAAGACGTTCGGCTACCAGCGCGCCGGCGTGCTGGCAGCCTTTCTCAACGCGCTGACTCTGGTTTTGATTGCCGTGTGGATCGCCATCGCGGCCATCCATCGGCTGAGCGAGCCGGTCGAAGTGCAACCCCGGCTGATGATGATCGTGGCCGCGGCCGGCGTCCTGATGAACGGCGTCATCGCCGCCCTGCTTTGGACCACCTCGCGTGACGTCAATATACGCAGCACCTTCATTCACATGCTGGGGGACACGCTCTCGACCGCGGCGGTCATTGTCGGGGGCGCAGCCATCCTGTTCACCGGACACAACTGGATCGATCCAGTCCTCTCTATCCTGATTGCCGCGCTGATCCTTTGGAGTTCGCTCTCCATCGTGCGCGAGACACTCAATATCCTGCTGGAGGGTACGCCGCGCGGTTGCTCGCTGGCGGAGATACGGGTCATGCTTCAGGCCATCGATGGGGTGGAAGATGTGCACGACCTGCACGTGTGGAGTCTCGGGTCCCAGACCCACGCCTGTGCCACGCACATCATTATCGACGACATTCCGCCGTCAGAAAGTGCTCGCATACTGGAGCAGGTGAACCAGGTACTTCGGCAAAAATTCCGTATTTATCACTCCACGATTCAATTCGAATGTGTCGATTGTGAAGTGGCGCACGGTTGCGCCCCGCCCGCTGAGATTGACGAGCACGACCACTCCGGTCACGGCCACTCCCACGCTCACTCCCACTAAGAGACGTCCTTCGGCGGCCAGTCGCGTCAGTCCTTTGAGGATTTTTGCTTTGTATCAGGGCAAAAGCGCAAACCAAAGAGATCTTTTTGAATCATTTACTCGACCGGTCTGTCCGGTTGGGACTGGTAGATCTCGGCCACTCGCTCCAGGGTGTCGATCTCGCTTACCGGCTTGTCCTCGCGAATGCGCAGAATGCGCGGGAAACGCAGGGCGAAACCGCTGTCATGGCGGTCTGATCGAGTTACGTTGTTAAAAGCGACTTCCAGTACCACTAGCGGCTCGACGGCACGGATACTTCCGAAATCCTCCAGAGTGTGCTCCAAAAAGAACTGGGTTAGCCGGGCGATTTCTGCATCAGTCACGCCGGAGTAGGCCTTGCCGACGTTGCGCAGCACCTCGCCGTCGCGAACCGCAAAGGTATAGTCGCTGAGCCAGCCGGCCCGCTTTCCATGGCCATATTCCGCCGCCGTCACCACCACATCGAGCGTGGCCAGCTCGCGCTTCAGCTTGAGCCAGGCCAAGCCCCGCCTTCCGGGCTGATAAGTGCTATGCCGAGCCTTCAGCATGACCCCCTCATTGCCGCGAGCCCGGGCATCCACATAGGCCTGCTCCAGCTGCTCCACACTTTGCAGTTGGACGGCGGGCGCGAGCACCAGCCGTGCGAAGCTATCCTCCGGCGCTGCGGGCTCAAAGAGCAACTCGGTCTGCTGCCCGTGACTGGCTGAGCGGCTGCTCACCCTGGTCCTGGGCTGCTCTCGCTCCACCAACTCTTCGAGCCCGCGCCGCCGTTCGTGTAAGGGTTTATCCATCCAGGGTTCGCCGTGGGCGTAAAGCAGATCAAAGGCCATAAACACCACCGGCGTGGCCTCGCGCATTTCCGCCGTGACCCGCTTACGTCCCAGCCGCGCTTGCAGAGAAGCGAATGGCAGCGCACGGTCTTGGCTCCAGGCAAGAATCTCGCCGTCGAGAACCAGCGGCTCGTCAAAGCCGGCAAAGGCTTCGACAATCTCCGGAAAACTGACGGTCATATCTTCCCGTGAGCGCGAGAAAAGAGCCACCCGCGCAGGGTGCTCGGGCGAGCCACAGTGAATCTGCGCCCGGACGCCATCGTACTTATCTTCCAACTGGGCCTCTTTGATAATTGGCCCGTCGGGGCGCACTTCGCTCAAGTGAGATTTGGCTTCTTCGGCCACCTCAGTACTGAACCGCTGCAAGGCCTCTTCTACCGTCTCGACCGGGCTGGCAAGCATGAATCCCAGGGGATGAAAAAGCTTCATCTGCGCCTCGGCCAAACGTCCGGCGGCCGCAAGCTCCAGTACCTCGGGGAGGTTGCCGTTCAACATCCTGGCCCGTCGCACCTCGCTAAGGGCAGCGGTGTAAGCTGCGGCGATCGCCTCCTCCACCAAACTGACCTGGATGCCGGTGCGCATATCTCCCAGAATGATCTTGATCAGGTACTTGGCCTCGAGTGGCGTGGCCAGCTTGAGCAGGTCCAGGGTGATTTGCTGTTTCCTGGCCGGCTTGGCGGCATCGGCGATGGCGTCAAAGGCCTCGGCCACGCCGGGCAGCGTAAGGGTCGAGGCCGCGGTTTCTCGTTGTTGCAGAAGATCTTGCGCGGCGCCCCCCAGGTCGCCATGGCGCAGGTAAGCGGCATGCATGATGGGCTGGCTAGCCCCTGAGAGCTGGGTGAGGACTCGGCTGAGCGCCGCCCCGCCCACCTTGAGCTCACGCCCATCCGTCTCCGGAAAAGGCACTCCGGCAAGGTACAGCGCCGCCAGCCCTGCCTCCGCCACGGGGAGGGGCCGCAGATACTCGGCCATGAGCGCGCGCTTCTCCAGCTTGCTGCCGGTCTCGGCCAGATGCTGGCAAAGCTCTGCGAATTGGGTAAACAGGACATGCATGCGCAGGTTCCCATTGAGATGCAGGGGTGGTCAAACCTGATAAAATAAGAGAAATGGTTCATCGCGTCGCCAACACGGTTCCCGTCCGGCACGCTCTTTCCTAGCGGCTCCCGCCGCCGACTGCGTCGCTCTTGTTTTGCCCCGAACTACAAAAGTTGACCTCGCCTCAGGGGCGCGGAAAGGAACCTTACCATGTTGGACCGCCTGGAACAGATCGAAACCCGTTATGAAGACCTTGGCCGCCAGCTCGCCGACCCGCAGCTGGTGACCGACCAGCAAAAATATCACAAGACCGCCAAGGCGCATCGCGACCTCGAAGCCATTGTGGGGAAGTATCGCGAGCTCAAGCAGGCACAGCAAGGAATTGCCGACGCCACCGGCATGTTGGGCGAGAGCGACCCCGAGTTGGCAGCCATGGCGCAAGAGGAGCTGACTCGTTTGCAGAGCGAGGCTGCCGCCCTGGAAGAAGAAATCAAGGTCATGCTGCTGCCCAAGGATCCCAATGACGAGAAGAACGTCATCCTCGAGATCCGCGCCGGGACCGGCGGAGACGAGGCTTCTCTATTCGTGGCTGAGATTTTCCGCATGTATTCACGTTTCGCGGAACAGCATCGCTGGAAAGTGGAGATTCTTTCGCAGTCCGAATCCGGGATTGGCGGCCTCAAAGAAGTGATCGCCATCATTGAGGGCAAGCGGGTGTACTCGCAGATGAAATATGAAAGCGGAGTGCATCGGGTGCAGCGCGTGCCTGCCACCGAGACCCAGGGCCGGGTCCACACTTCGGCCATCACCGTCGCGGTTTTACCGGAAGCCGAAGATGTCGACGTGAAGATCGAGGCTAAGGACATTCGTATCGACACGTTCTGCTCCTCTGGTCCCGGTGGACAATCGGTCAACACCACTTATTCCGCGGTGCGCATCACTCACCTGCCCACCAATACGGTGGTAAGTTGCCAGGATGAAAAATCGCAGATAAAGAATCGCGAGAAGGCCATGCGCGTCTTGCGCGCGCGGCTCTATGAAGTGGAAATGGAAAAGCAGCAGGAGGCGCTGGCCAAAGAGCGCAAGCAGCAGGTGGGCAGCGGCGATCGCAGCGAGAAGATCCGCACCTATAATTTTCCTCAGAACCGGCTCACCGATCATCGCATCGGTCTCACTAACCACCAGCTCGCGGAAGTCATGGAAGGCAGGCTGCAGCCGACCGTCGACGCCCTGATCGCGCACTATCAAGCCGAGCGCCTTAAGGCTGAAATAGCCACTGTGGCATAACGTGCCGGCCAGCGCCGGCGAAGCCCTGCAGGCGGCGCGCGCGCGCCTGGCCGCTACTTCACGCAATCCACGCCGCGACGCCGAAGTGCTGCTTGCGCACGTGCTGGGATGTGACCAGACGGCACTACTCACCCACCCCGAACGTCTCCTAACCCCGGATGAATTGAATCAGTGGGAAGGCTTTCTTGAGCGGCGGCTGGCCTCCGAGCCCATGCAGTACATCACCGGCTCGCAGGAGTTTTTTGGCTTGCTCCTGGAGGTGACTCCGGATGTCCTCATCCCACGCCCGGAAACCGAGCACTTGGTGGAAGCAGCGTTGGAGCACGTGGGCAAGGAAGCGAATGCGCGCATGGTCGACGTGGGCACCGGCTCGGGCGCAATCGCAGTAGCGCTGGCGCATGCCCGGCCGCGATCGCACCTGACCGCGGTGGATTTTTCTCTCGCGGCGCTCGAGGTCGCGCATCGCAACGCTCAGCGACATGGTGTTCTCGATCGGGTGACATTGCTGCGATCGAATCTCCTGGCGGCTGTCGATGGCGCCGACTTTGATGTTGTGGTATCTAATCCTCCCTACATCGCAGAGGGAGAGGTCCTCGAACCCCAGGTGTCTGACTACGAGCCGCATTCCGCGCTCTACTCCGGGCCTACGGGACTGGAAGTCTATGAACGCCTAATCCCCGAGGCCGGAAGGGTGCTCAAGCCCGGGGGCTGGCTGCTGCTCGAGATCGGCTTCGGCCAGCAGCCGGCGGTCGAAGCGCTGCTCCGTGGCTGGCGAAACGTTAGCGTGGTGCACGATCTGCAGGGAATCCCTCGCGTGGTTCAGGCGATGCGGGAGATTGGTTAATAATAGGGAAATACGAGGGATCTATGGGCACAATAACGGAACTTCCAAAAACATCTTTGACATTTGAACAGAAACTGGATCGCTTGGCCCAGGTTGCAATCAACGCCGGCTTAGGACTTGCGCGGGGCCAGGAACTGGTCATGACGGCGTCGATCGATGCCTTGCCGCTGGCACGCTTAATCACCGAGCAGGCCTACAAAGCCGGCGCCTCGCTGGTGACCACACTGTTCACCGATGAGCCATCGACACTGTTGCGTTACCGTTACGCCGAGGATCCGGGCTTCGATACCGCCGCGGGATGGCTCTATGAGGGAATGGCTGCGGCGTTTCGCAATGGCGCAGCGCGGCTGGCGATTGCCGGTGGAAATCCATCCCTGCTTTCCAAGGAAGATCCGGAGAAAGTTGGCCGGGCAAACCGCGCCGTGTCCAAAGCGTATCGTCCGGCCATCGAACTCATCACCCGCCATGACATCAATTGGACCATCGTTGCTTGCGCCACGCCGGCATGGGCGGCAGCGGTATTTCCCGATCTGGGTCCTGATCAGGCGATGTCCAGGCTGTGGGACTCGATCTTTGCCGCGTCCCGGGTGGACGCAGACGATCCCATTGCACGATGGAAACAACATGACGCCGGGCTCCATCGTCGCGCGGATCTGCTCAACGAGAAGCGCTACGCTACGCTCCATTTCCGCGGCCCGGGGACCGATCTGCGGGTGGGACTGGCGGACGATCACCTGTGGATGGGTGGTGGCACGCAGGCCGGCACCGGCGCTTATTGCATTCCGAATATGCCGACGGAGGAGGTCTTTACCACGCCGCACAAAGACCGTGTAGAGGGCACGGTGACCAGCACCAAGCCGCTCTCCCACCAGGGCACGCTGATTGAGAAAATCGCCGTTCGCTTTGAAGGAGGCCGCGTGGTCGACGCCAAGGCATCCGCGGGCCAGGAAGTGCTGCAGCGAATGATCGATACCGACGATGGAGCGCGACGTCTGGGTGAGGTGGCGTTGGTGCCGCACTCCTCGCCGATCGCCAGGAGCGGGCTGCTGTTTTTAAACACGCTGTTCGATGAGAATGCGGCCAGCCACATTGCCCTGGGACAGGCCTACAGCACCTGCGTGAAGAATGGTGACCAGCTTACTCCCGAAGAACTTGCCGCCAAGGGTGCAAACGAAAGCCTGATCCACGTGGATTGGATGATCGGGTCGAGTGAGATCGATCTGGACGGCATCACGGCCACCGGCAGCGCGGAGCCGCTGATGCGCAAAGGCGAGTGGGTCTGAAAATGAAAAACCCACCCTTCGCTTTTTTGCGAAGGGTGGGCAACAGCGAGACCATCAGGCCTGTACAGTCCGGCCCTCGACCTCGAAGAGCAGCCGGTTCTTCAACGGATCCGCATCCACCCGTAGGTGATCGCCGTGGAGCACTTCGCCGTCCAGAATTTTGATCGCCAACGGATCCTGGATCAGGCGCTGCATCGCTCTTTTCATCGGACGAGCTCCATACTGACGGTCATATCCAGTCAGCAACAGCTGATGACGCGCACCTTCAGTCAACTCCAGAGTGATCTTGCGCGGTTCCAGCAGCTTGCGTAGATCGGCCAGCCGCAGATCGACAATGTGTGCCAATTGCTCCTCTCCCAGAGGACGGAAGATGACGACATCGTCCACCCGGTTAAGAAACTCCGGACGGAAGCTCTGCCTTAGCAGCTGCATTATCTCCTCGCGTGCCGCGTCAAACGCTGCTTCGCTCTCCAGGTTTTCTGACTGCAGCAGATGCGCCCCCAGGTTTGAGGTCATGATCAGCACCGTGTTCTTGAAGTCCACCGTACGACCTTTAGAATCCGTCAGCCGTCCGTCATCGAGCACCTGCAGAAGGACATTAAAGACGTCTGGATGCGCCTTTTCGATCTCGTCGAATAGAACCACCGAATAGGGCCGCCTGCGCACCGCTTCGGTCAGTTGGCCGCCTTCGTCGTAGCCCACATATCCCGGCGGCGCCCCGATCAACCGGGCGACGGCATGTTTCTCCATATACTCCGACATGTCGATGCGAACCATGGCGTGCTCGTCGTCGAACAGGAACTCCGCCAGGGCGCGAGCAGTCTCAGTCTTGCCCACTCCCGTGGGTCCCAGGAATAAGAAGGAACCGATAGGCCGCTTAGGATCGCTTAGCCCGGCACGTGACCGGCGGATGGCATTGGCCACAGTTTCCAGCGCCTCATCCTGCCCTACCACCCGCTCCCGCAAGCGTCCTTCCATCTCCACCAGCTTGCGCACCTCTCCTTCAAGCATCTTGTCCACGGGGATGCCGGTCCACTTGCTCACAATCCTGGCAATGTCTTCCTCGTCGACCTCTTCCTTCAGCAAGCGGCCGGCCTCAGCGCCGTCCTGCTTGGCGTTCAGTCGCTTCAGCTCAGCTTCGAGCTGTGGAAGTTCGCCGTACTGAATAGCCGCCGAGCGCTCCAGATTGCCACGCCGCGTCTGTTCTTCCATTTCAAAGCGCAGCGCCTCGATCTTCTTCTTCAAGTCGGTCAGGCGCGTAATCGCATCCCGCTCCGTTTGCCAGCGCGCACGCAGACCCGTGGCTGCCTCCTTCAATGACGCGAGTTCGCGGGTCACGACCTCCAGCCGATCCTTTGAGTTCCGGTCCGTCTCCCTCTTCAATGCCGTGCGCTCGATCTCCAGGTGGGTCATCTGCCGCTCCAGCTGGTCGATCACCATCGGCACCGAGCCAATCTGGATGGCCAGCGATGCAGCGGCCTCATCCACCAGGTCGATGGCCTTATCGGGCAGGAAGCGATCGGAGATGTACCGGTGCGAAAGCGTGGCCGCGGCTACGATGGCCGAGTCCTTGATGCGGACGTTGTGGTGGGCTTCATACCGCTCTTTGAGACCGCGCAGAATCGCAATCGTGTCTTCTACGTTGGGCTCGCCTACGAAGACGATCTGGAAACGCCGCTCCAGCGCCGCATCCTTTTCGATGTATTTGCGATATTCGTTCAACGTGGTCGCGCCGATAGCCCGCAATTCTCCCCGGGCCAACGGCGGCTTCAACATATTCGAAGCGTCGATGGCGCCCTCTGCCGCGCCTGCCCCCACCAGGGTGTGCAGTTCATCGATGAAGAGGATGACCTGACCGTTGGATTCCTCAATATCCTTAAGCACCGCCTTGAGGCGGTCTTCAAACTCACCGCGATACTTCGCGCCCGCCAGCATGGAGCCCAGATCGAGCGAGATCACGCGCTTGTCGCGCAGCAACTCCGGCACATCGCCGGAGACGATGCGGCGAGCCAGGCCCTCCACGATCGCGGTCTTGCCGACCCCGGGCTCGCCGATCAGCACCGGGTTGTTCTTGGTGCGGCGCGAGAGCACCTGGATTACGCGGCGAATCTCCTCGTCCCGGCCAATAACCGGATCCAATTTTCCCCGCCGCGCCAGCTCTGTCAGGTCTTTGGCGTAACGGTCCAGCGCCTGGTATTTGCCTTCAGGGCTCTGATCGGTGACCCTTTGGTTGCCGCGCACCGAGGTCAATCCCTGCAGGATCGCGTCCCGGGTGGCTCCCATCGAGACCAGCAGCAGCTGGGCCGGATCTTTCTTGAGCTGAGCCAGGGCCAACAACAGATGCTCAGTCGACACGTACTCGTCTTTAAAGTCTTGCGCCTCTTTCGAGGCGTCATTCAGCACCCGCTGCATGGCCGTAGAGAGGCCCGGCTCGGCGGCCGCGCCAGAGACCTTGGGCAAGGCAGCAATGCCCTGACGGGCATTGGCCAACAGCTGCTCGGTGGGGATGCCGACCTTCTGCAGCAGGGGAACGATAATGCCTTCCTTGTCATCCAGCAATGCCATCAGCAGATGCAGTGGCACCACTTCAGGCTGGCCATTCTCATTGGCCAGCGAGCTGGCCTCCTGAATGGCCTCCTGCGATTTCAACGTGAATTTATCCCAACGTATTGCCATAATTTATTCCTGACTTATCAGACCATCCTGGACTCGCGGGGGGTGCCAAAGCAAGGTACCCCGGTGTGGATAAGCCTGATCTTCTTAATCTTGGAATTGCTTAACAAAGAGGGTGGTGCGCAAGAGTCAGCGCCACCTGCGTCTTCAATCTTTTTGATGGTAATTGCGTATAATGCGACTCATAAAATATGAGTGTAGTTTAGTAATATTTAGACTAGCAGCCGACCGGCAGCTCTGGCGTGGCCTCCAGGAGCGCCTTCGTATAGACCTCTCCGGGGAAGCGGCAAATCTGGTCGCAGCTTCCCGCTTCAACCACCCTGCCAGCCCGCATCACGACAATATTGGTGGAGAGATAGCGTACCAAGGGCATGGAGTGGGAAATAAAGAGGTAAGTCAAATGGAATGTTTGCTGTAGGTGCCGCAGCAGGTTCATGATCTGGGCCCCCACGCTCACGTCCAGCGCGGACACCGGCTCATCCAGCAGGAGCAGTTCGGGACGGAGCGCCAAGGCTCGGGCGATGTTGATTCGCTGCCGCTGACCGCCCGAAAATTCATGAGGATAGCGGGGCAGGGCCGACTCATCCAGGCCTACCTCGGCCAGCAAGGCTTTTGCGTTCTCTGCCGGCCGGTCCGCCGTGCTGCCGCGGTGGATGCGGAAGGGTTCGGCGATAATCTCGGCCACCGTCATGCGCGGATTGAGGGCCGCGAAGGGATCCTGGAAAACCGGCTGCATCCGGCGCCGGAGGGTTCGCAACTCGGCGTTCGATCCGTCGCCCACGACTTCCTGTCCATCAAAGTAAACCATTCCAGAAGAGGGCGGTATTAGTCCCAGGATCATCCGCGCCACGGTGCTCTTGCCGGAGCCCGATTCGCCTACCAGCCCCAGAGTCTCTCCCCGGGCGATGGAGAAGGAGACCCGGTCAACGACGCATTTTTGCTCGCGGATGCCGCGCCATCCCGAGCGCCGTGCATAGTTTTTGGTGAGTTGCTGTACTTCGAGCAAGGCCATGCCCGGATAGTAACGGATAGTAGAGAAGAAAACCGCAGATCGGTGTGCGATCTGCGGTTCGGATTTCCAGGCCTTCAAAAGAGGTTAGATGTCCAGATTCTTCACATCCAACGCATTGTCCTCAATGAACTTACGCCGTGATTCCACGTCTTCGCCCATGAGCGTACTGAAGATTGATTCCGTTTCGGCCAGATCCTCCAGCCTCACCGAGAGCAAAGTGCGCCGGTCGGGATCCATGGTGGTTTCCCATAGCTGGCTCGAGGTCATTTCACCCAGGCCCTTGTAGCGTTGGACGTCGTATTCGCGCCGCCCCTGCTCGATCACGTGCTCGAAGACCTCACGCGCCGATTGCTTGGTCACGGGATCCGGGACTGCCCGCTTTGCCTTCTTCGGCTTGACGGCCGTTTCCTTGGCTGCCGTTTCAAGGGCGGGCGTCTCCGCCTCACCCTCTTCAGCTTCAGCAGCTTTGGCGTACTCAATCACGAATGGAGGCGCCAGTTCTTCGCGAATCAACCCGTACTTGGCCATCATCTGCCGATACTCGGGCGAGGAGGCCAGAGTCCAATCCACCCGGCGCTCAGCGCCCTGGCTGTCGGTAAAGCTAACTGACCAGGTGCGGTGCTCCTCCTCGTAGCGTGGAGCAGCCACGGCCTTGAACTCGAAGCGCTTGGCCATCTTCTGAAGTTCGGCGTGCAGTTTGGCCAACTTCGGGGGCACCGCCCCGTCGCCCTCGAAGTCGGTCCGCTTCATCAGCTCGAACCTGGGTAGCAGCTCCGTAACTTCCTGGTTGCGCAGATGCTTGTTGGCCTTTTCAAAAACGCCCAGGTAGTCGTTGAGCTGACCCATGAACTTGGTCAACGCACTCCCTTCGAGCTTCTTGCCCGCCGTGCCGTAGCGCAATCCCATGCCGTCCGATGCGCGCTTGATCATCACCTTAACGAACTCGCGGTCATCCTTGATGTACTGCTCGAATTTGCCCTTCTTGATGCGATAGAGAGGAGGCTGGGCAATGTACACGTGCCCGCGGCGGATCAGATCGACCATGTGACGGAAGAAAAAGGTCAGCAGCAGGGTGCGGATGTGGGAGCCGTCCACGTCGGCGTCGGTCATCAAAATGATCTTGCCGTAGCGCAGCTTGGACGGATCGAAGTCCTCTTTCCCGATGCCGCAGCCGAGGGCGGTGATCATGGCCCGGATTTCTTCATGGCCCAGCATCTTGTCGTAGCGGGCCTTTTCCACGTTGAGGATCTTGCCCTTGAGTGGCAGTACGGCTTGGAATTTGCGGTCCCTTCCCTGCTTAGCCGTCCCGCCGGCGGACTCGCCCTCGACCAGATACAGCTCGCAGCGGTCCGGGTTGCGTTCGCTGCAGTCGGCCAGCTTGCCCGGCAAGCCACCGCCATCGAGTGCGCCTTTGCGGCGGGTCAGGTCACGTGCCTTCCTGGCCGCCTCCCGCGCGCGCGCAGCCTCGATCGCCTTGTTAATGATCCGCTTCGCGATGGGAGGATTCTGCTCGAAGAACATCCCCAGGCGTTCGTTGACAAAAGCCTGTACGGTGCCGGCAATATCGGAGTTGAGCTTACCCTTGGTCTGCCCTTCGAATTGCGGTTGGGGCAGCTTCACGCTGACCACCGCGACCAGACCCTCACGCACATCGTCGCCGGAGAGATTCTCCTTCACATCTTTGAATAGCCCCATCTGCTGCCCGGCAGTGTTGATGGTGCGGGTCAGCGCGGTGCGAAAGCCGGAAAGATGGGTGCCGCCGTCGACCGTGTTGATGTTGTTGGCAAAGCTGAATACAGCTTCGGAATAGCTGTCGTTATACTGCAGCGCGATGTCCAGCTCGATGCCATCGCGGGAAGATTCCATGACGATGGGCTTATCGTGCAATACCTGCTTGCCGCGGTTCAGATGCTTGATAAACTCCGCGATGCCCCCGGCATATTTGAACTCCGAGCGCTTGGCCTCCCCGGTCTTGGGGTCGGTCGTCCGCTCGTCCACCAACTTGATCTCCAGACCTTTATTGAGGAAGGCTAGTTCGCGCAGCCTCTGGGCCAGGGTATCGAAGTTGTATTCGGTTACGGTGAAGATGGAGCGATCGGGGAGGAAGTGGATCTTTGTGCCCCGCTTCTTGGTAGTGCCGGTCTGCTTGAGCTTGGTAACCGGTGCTCCCTTGGCGTAAGACTGCTCGTAGGTGTGCTGGTCTTTCCAGACTTCGACGTCTAGCTCTTCGCTGAGCGCGTTCACGCAGGAAACGCCGACACCGTGGAGTCCGCCTGAAACCTTGTAGGTGGACGAATCGAACTTGCCCCCGGCGTGCAGCTTGGTCAGAACCACCTGCAGGGCGGGCATCCGCTCCCCTCCAGGGACATCCATATCGTCGACCGGGATGCCTCGTCCGTCATCGGTCACGGTGATGGAGTTGTCGATGTGGATGGTTACATCTACATGCGAGGCATGGCCAGCCAACGCCTCATCGACAGAGTTATCGACCACTTCGTAGACCAGGTGGTGAAGGCCTTGGTCGCCGGTCGACCCGATGTACATCGCGGG
Source organism: uncultured Acidobacteriaceae bacterium (assembly GCA_963711525.1). Lineage (GTDB taxonomy): Bacteria > Acidobacteriota > Terriglobia > Terriglobales > Acidobacteriaceae > PALSA-350. Next base: position 843,168 of record CAVQEO010000018.1, read on the forward strand.
ACGCAGGCGGACGGCCTCCAGGCCCTCCAGAATCTTAATGTTATCGCCGGTGTAGGTACGCTCTAAGGGCGAAGTCTCACGCAGAGCAGCGGGGGGAGGAGTGGTGGGGAGGGCGACTTCTTTGGTGGACATGCAACTCCGGACGGCAAAGCTCAGCGAGCGGCTCTTGGCGCGAAGCGCCCGATTGGAAATAACATCTTGAAAGTGCAGGGTTTGACTGCACTTGACTACATAAAGTTTACCACGTTTTAGGCCCCCATTTCGAGTCTGCAGGTGGGCTCATGAGTAGCTGGACGGGGACTTCCTGATAGCGCAATGACTTAACGGGATGCGGTACCTAGGTGATCACCTTACACCTTTTGGCGAATGCTGAAGTAACCGATAATTGGGGTACTATCAAGGAGAAAAAGTGGGTACTTCGGTACCGCAGCAAGTAGATACCCTCTAATATGCGTAAAAAGCGCACAGGCTCTGAGGCGAGCGAACTATACTCGGGCTCTCACCAAGCTTCCACAACCAAACGAAACAATCACCCACGAAGGTAACTAGATCATGAAACTTCTCGCCCATGCGTCCGTGTTCTCCGTCCTGTTTGCCGGCTTTGTTGCAAGTGCGGTTACTATCAAACCCACCACTTCCGTCCCCGCGAATCACAGCTTAGTGGTTTCCAATGCATTGCCGGTGCCGAGCTGCCCTCCCAGCAAAGGTTGCGACCCCACAGCATTTGCACGTTACTAACAAGTATCCACAACAGTAACCAAACAACACACACATAGCACAAAAGTGCTAGGGTACATCGTTTTCTTCGGTTGAGCAGCATCCCTTTTCGAGCTATTCTCAAGACTCGGAAGGGGTGTTGTGATGACGAGCTTGGCCCTCACCATCTTGTACGCGGCAGAGCCTATCCTCTTGGCGGTGGCCTTGATTGCTCTGCTTAGGTCCCGGGAACATAAGCGTTTTCCGGCGCTTTTCGGCTATGTTGCGCTCAGGCTCAGCTCCGCAGTGATCCTCCACCTCTTATTGCAAATCCACCTCTTTGTTACCATCGACAACGCAACGGCTTACGCCTTGTACTTCTACACGTATTGGGCCAGCTACATTGCGGGCGCCGTAGTAGTCTTCCTGGTCATTCAGGAGCTATTTCAGTTCGCCATGGCACCTTTCCCCGGCTTGAAGTGGCTAGGGACCATATCCTTTCGTTGGGTTGCCTGTCTTTCCTTTGTGGCGGCCATGGCAGCCATGCTTACACCCGGTGGCAAAGGGGACAGGTTTCTCCTGGCCGTCGTTGCCCAAGCGATGCGCTGCGAAAGTATTTTCATCCTCAGCCTTCTTCTATTTCTCCTGATCGGGGCTGGGAAACTCGGCCTGTCCTACCGGAGCCGGGTCTTCGGCATCAGTTTTGGATTCGGCATCATGGCGGCGAGTGATCTGATTCTCTCTGCGGCTTTTCTGCACTTCGCACACAACATGATGAGCTCGACCCTCAGCGTAGTAACGACCTGCGCCAGCGTGTTGACGCTGGTTGTCTGGTCTTTCTATTTCCTGCAGCGGGAGCCGGCTCGCCAGGCTGCCGTCCTCGATCCCTCGTCGCACCTCGGGCGTTGGAACGAGATTGCTACTGCTCTTGGTCAGAGCGGAGGCCGGGTACCCGTCGCTGCCGCCCCTCAAAACAGCTTCTTCCTTCAGGACGTTGAGAAGGTGGTAGATCGCATTCTGATCAAGAACTCGCTTCATGTAGCCAGCTAAGGCAGTTTCGCAATTACTGTGGCCTGATAAAGATCGCGAGGTGTGGTTTTCCTTGGGAGAAAACCACGAAAAGGCCTGTAGCTTCGGTCTACACCAATTGCGAACTGCCATGACCTCGAGGCTAGAGACAAAAGGCCCATAACGGTGTTTCCGTTATGGGCTTTTTTATTTGGCTCCTGCTGCGGTAGTCTCTCTTTGCTTGCTGCTGCTCGCCGAGGTTAGCCATGAAAGTCAAAGCGGCTGTTCTACGTCAAATGGGGCGACCGGCTCCCTATGATCAATCGCTGCCGCTGGTCATTGAAACGGTGGAGCTTGCGCCTCCAGGCCCTGGAGAGCTTTGTGTGCGGGTACTCGCGGCAGGTTTGTGCCACTCGGATCTCTCAGTCATCAACGGATCTCGCTCCCGGCCGATGCCGTTGGTGCTGGGCCACGAAGCCACGGGCGAGATTGTCGAGTTGGGAGCCGATGTACCCGGCTTCCGGGTGGGCGATCGCGTGGTCTTCTGTTTCGTTCCCAGCTGCGGCCGTTGCGTCCCATGCGCCAGCGGCCACCCGGCACTTTGCGAACCAGGAATTGCGGCCAATGTCGCATGCACATTGCTCGGAGGCGGAAGACGCTGGCTCGACGCCGACGGCATGACACTGCACCATTTTCTCGGGGTCTCAGGGTTTGCCGAATACACCGTGGTATCCGCACGCTCGGCGGTGCGCATCGATCACGATCTCGCTCCGGAAATCGCGGCCATATTCGGGTGTGCCGTAATGACCGGGGTAGGCGCAGTGGTCAATGCGGCGCGGGTCTCCGCCGGGGAAAGCGTAGCTATATTCGGGCTTGGAGGGGTCGGGTTGGCGGCTCTGCTGGGGGCCCACGCCTCCGGCGCCAATCCGCTCATTGCAGTAGATTTGGCAGCGCATAAGTTCGAGCTCGCCCGGAGCCTGGGCGCCACCCATTGCATCGACGCCGCCGATCCGGATGCTATCGAACGCTTGCGCGAACTCTCGCATGGTGGGGTGCAATTCGCTATCGAATCCGTTGGCGACGAGCGCGTTCTCGCCCAGGCCTACGCGGCCACCCGCCGCGGTGGAACCACGGTCACCGTCGGCCTGCCGCCGCTGGATCGCATGTTGAGCGTTCCCGCATTCAATATGGTGGTCGAAGAGCGCACCATCAAAGGATCGTTCATGGGCTCGTCCGTGCCGTCAAGAGATATTCCGCGTCTCATCGCGCTCTATCGCGCCGGTCTTTTGCCGGTGGACCGCTTGCTCACCCATCGCCTGCGGTTTGACGAGATCAACGGCGGCTTCGATCGGCTGGCGCGCGCTGAAGCCATCCGTCAGGTTGTTCTTTTGTAGACTGAGCTGGTGAGAGCAAAGGGTGTGCGTGAGAACGCGAAAGCGCACAGATTAGCTGTGCCGGCCCCGAACTCTAGTCCGGGGGGAACGATCTATTTTGCAATGATATGGCTTCAGCCTTGGTGAGAATGCCCCGAGCTGTCCTATCTACCCGTAGGTATTTGGTGACCTCGGCGACAGCCTGCCACCAGGGCTAAAAGCCCTAAATTTGTATAGGGAGCATTCTGGCGGTTTGAAAACCGCCCCCGGACTGAAGTCCGGGGCTGGCACGGTTGAATCAGTGCGTTGATTCGATATGAAAATTTCTTCCCGCGGCGAATTCGCGGCTAGGATTTATTTTCGCGTTCTCACGCAGACTCTTTATGCCGCACAGAGGGTCTTTACTTGGCGGCAGCCGCGGTCTCTACCGGTTCCACAGAGACGAAACGGCCTGTCCTGCCGCGGTCGGTGAAGTTCACCTTACCGGCTATCTCTGCATAGAGGGTGTCATCTTTTCCCCGGCCGACGTTTAGGCCAGCCTTTAACTTGGTGCCACGTTGGCGCACGATAATGGAACCACCGGTGACCACCTGGCCGGCAAAGATCTTGACGCCCAGCCGCTGAGCGTTTGAGTCGCGACCGTTTTTAGAGCTGCCTAAGCCTTTCTTATGTGCCATTGCCTAATCCTCAATCAGAAATTTTGTCTCGTAGGAAGCTACTGCGCGGTCTTTTCGCTGCCGTAGGTGAAACCATCGACCTCGATGCCGGTGATCCGGATCTCGGCGTAAGACTGGCGATGACCCTGCAGTTTCTTGTATTGCTTCTTGCGCTTGAAATGGAAGACCAGGATCTTATCGCCGCGTCCTTCGCTGACGACCGTGCCCATAACCTTGGCGCCGGTTGGCTTCACGAGAGGCTTTACCCCATCGGAGAAAGCCAGGACATCATCGAACTCGACCTCACTGGCGGACTCGCCCGCGGGTCTTTCAATCTTGACTACGTCGCCGGGAGCAACGCGATACTGCTTACCACCTGTGCGGATCACCGCGTACATAAAATCTCCATACGCCGCACCCACACCGGCGTCATAAAATTGCTGGGAAGAATACTGGATTGCTGGATGTGCTCGAACCCACGGGAATGCGGGTGAGCAAACCGTCCCAAACCATTCAATCTTACGTTTTTCTCCCCTGTTTGGTCAATGTTCAGCGGATTGGAAAAGGTAAACTCCGAGAACCACGATTAGGGGCTCCAAGGGGTGACGAAAGCGGGCGTGGGCGGCTACTGCGTAATAAACCAGCGGGAGCAGCAGGAAGGCCCACGCCAGCAAGCCGGCAGCGGGTACCTTGCGCCACAAGGCCAAGGCAAGCCCCAGCAGCCCACAAACGCTGGCAAATACGAAATTCAGACTGCGCGCGTATTCCACCCAAGGCGTAGCGCTCTCCGGATGGCCCACCCCACCCCAAAAGAAGAACACTCGCTTCAAAGTATCTCCGGCGAAGTGGCCGGGGTCCGCGCGGATTGCCGCCCAGGCTTGGGCTCCGCGCATTTTGGAGTAGGCAATCTCACCCATCCGGGTGTAAAGCCGTAGTTGGTCGGGCGCCTGGATGGGGTGGTCGTACTCCATCAACAACCCGGTCGATCCTGGTCCATTGCCGAGATACAGCTCGGCGCCGAAATTGCCCCGAGTGGGCACGAACTGGTGGAAGACCTCCCAGTTCCGCCACGTCCACGGGCCAAGGCAGGCAGCAAACAGCACGGCGGCCAGCAGTACTCCACCGGCCTGGTGCTTCCAATCGGGTGCTCCGGCCAGCACCCAGAGGCAGCAAGCAGGCAGGAAGATCAGTAGTGCGGGATTACTGAGGCCGGTAAGGCCCCAGAGCAGTCCCAGCAGCGCCCAGCGGCCGACGGTCATACCTTCTGGAGTGCGCATGCGTAGCGCCACCACCAGGACCCAGGAGAACAGGAACGTGGTCAGGGAGGTGTCCCACACCCAGCGGACCGCGTACTGCATGGCGGCCGGATAGAGAGCCCAGATCCAGGCCGACCACAGGGCGACCTTCCGGTCGAAGCAACGGGCGGCGATCTCCCAGGTGGTACGCGCGGTCAGCGCGGAAAAGAGGCTGTTGATGGTCAGGATCAACCATGCCGACTGCGGGCTGAAGACCCCAAAGACCTTGAACACCCCACCCAGAATCAGGGGGAAGAGCGGTCCTACCCAGGCAGTGGGGCCGGTGTGCCCGCGAAAGGGGTCTGCGAAACCGAAGCCGGTGGCCAGGGCGCGTGCGATCCGCCCCATCTCCTCGCCGAAGAGCATGTGGTCGTCGTAAGGCCGGATGCGGTAGGTATGGGCCAGCGTGAGGTAAAGCACGCGCACCGCAAAGGCCGCCCAGAAGACTGACCACGGCGCACGGAATTCTTTCCCGGGGTCGCTGGACATTGACTGGCATTCTATAGCGTTTGCCTGCTAGCGATAGGTTGTCGCGGCCCGCTGATCGAGCTATACTGGAGGTTCGCGATTAAGCGAAAAGTTTCGATATTGGAGTTCGTGATGGCTCAGGTTTGCACAATTTGCAATAAAGGTCCGCAGTTCGGAAACAAGATTTCGCATGCGCACAATGTGTCCAAGCGCCGCTGGAACGTCAATCTTCGCCCGGTCAAGGCTGTGGTTGCGGGCGGGCACAAGCGCATTCGCGTCTGCACCCGCTGCATCAAGGCAGGGAAGGTCGTAAAGGCCTAACCGGCGGTTACTCCTTTTCTCCCGCATCCTTAGGCTCGAAACCAAGCGACAAGGAATTGATGCAGTAGCGGAGGCCGCCCGGCCCCGGACCGTCTGGAAAGACGTGTCCCAGGTGTCCGCCGCATCGTGCACAAGTAACCTCGGTTCTGGTCATCCCGTAGCTCTTATCCTCGTGCAAATGAACCGCCGCGGCGTTGGCCGGCACCGAAAAGCTGGGCCATCCACTTCCCGATTCGAATTTGGTGTCGGAACTGAACAGCTCAGCCCCGCAGGCTCCGCAGCGATACGTGCCGTCGGCATGATTGCGGTAGAGTTTGCCGGAGAATGCCGGCTCCGTTCCCTTTTGCCGCAACACGTAATACTGGTCCGGGGTCAGCTCGGCGCGCCACTCTGCGTCTGTCTTCTCAAGCTTCTCGACTTGCTCTTTCTCCATTGCTCTTTGCTCCTTGGTGTTCGATGCGGCGGGAGGTTTATCGTTGCGCAATCACTTCAATCTCCACCAGGGCGTCTTTGGGCAGTCTTGCAACTTCCACGGTGGACCGCGCCGGCGCCACTACCCCCTGGGGAGCCAGGTAGCGGGCATAAATCTCGTTCATCGTGGCAAAATCACTCATATCTTTTAGGAAGACGGTCGTCTTGATGACGTGGCGCAGGTCGCTGCCAGCCTCGATTAGCACCGCCTTCAGATTCTCCAGCACGCGGACCGTCTGTTCCTTCACGCCGCCTTCAACCAGTTGCCCAGTCTGCGGATCGAGCGCAACCTGCCCCGAGGTGTAGACCAGATTTCCAACCAGCACTGCCTGCGAATAAGGGCCGATGGCTGCCGGCGCGCCTTCTGTTGAAACGTTCGATTTGTCGAGGATGCTCATGCCTCGATTTTATGCAAATCCGGCAATCGCGTATCCCACTCAAGCCAAGTACGGCCGGCCACCCAGCCTCGGTGAGGCTATACCTTGTGCGCGCGTTGCACATCGCGAACGCCTGGCAAGCGCCGCAGGCCACTCACAATGCGTGTGAGGTGCCGCATGTCCTCGGCTTCCAGAACAAAGTCGACCATTGCCTCTGAGTCGCCGGTTGACTTCGTATCCACCCCGCGGATGTTGGTGCCGTCGTCGCTGATGACCGCCGTCATTTCCTTCAACATGCCGGCGCGATCGTCGCAAAACACGGTCAGCTTCACCGGATACGTCATCTTGCGGCCGGCATTCTCCTCAGCCATCCGTGCCCATTCTACGGAGATGCGCCGGTCACTCTCGTAGAGCAGATTCTGCACGTTGGGGCAGCTCCGTGCATGCACTGCCACGCCTTTACCGCGAGTTACATAGCCCACGATCTCTTCGCCGCGAATGGGGTTGCAACATCGGGCGCGGTAGACCAGCAAATCGTCCTGGCCTTCCACCTGAAGGGAGTCGGAGCCGTGCATGTGGACACGCCTGACGGCTTCCGACATAGCGCCCGTCACGGCATCTTTGCCCGGTTCTACTTCGGCGCCGGTCTGCGAGGTCACCCCCGGAGAGAGCTTGTTCAGCACCTGGCGTGAGGAGTACTTCCCGAAGCCGATGGCTGCCATCAGGTCACTGGCCGTCGCCAGGCCACATTCGCTGGCTGCCCGGGCGTAGTCCGTGTCAGTGAGCTTGCTGAGGGACACCTTGTATTTGCGCGCCTCCCGGTCGAGCAGCTTCTTGCCGATTTCCACCGCGCGCTCGCGCTGGTGTTCGTTGAGCCAATGCTTGATCTTGTTACGCGCCCGCGAGCTCTTGGCGAAGGTGAGCCAATCGCGGCTGGGAGTGTGGCCGTTCTGCGTAACTACTTCCACGATGTCACCGTTGTGCAGTTTGGTGCGCAGCTGGGCCATCCGGCCGTTGACCTTGGCCCCCACACAGGTATTGCCCACCTCGGTATGGATGGAATAGGCGAAGTCAATCGGGGTCGCATCCTTGGGCAGGACCACCACCTTACCTTTGGGGGTAAAGGTGTAAACCTCTTCCGGGTAGAGATCGATCTTCAGCGTGGATAGAAATTCGTTGGGATCGGTCATCTCCCGCTGCCACTCGACCAGCTGCCGGACCCAGGCCAGCCGTTGCTCATCGCGCGCGTTGGTGGGCGAGCCGGCCGCTTTATATTTCCAGTGCGCCGCGATGCCTTCCTCGGCGATGCGGTGCATTTCTTCGGTCCTGATTTGCACCTCGAACTGATGTCCGCCCTCACCCATCACCGTGGTGTGCAGTGATTGATACAGATTCGGCCGGGGCATGGCGATAAAGTCCTTGATGCGCCCCGGCACCGGGCGCCAGATGGAGTGGATCAGACCAAAGGCCGCGTAGCAATCCTGTACCGTCGGGGTGATTACGCGGACGGCCAACAGGTCGTACACCTGGTCGACGGTTACCTTCTGCTTCTGCAGTTTCTGATAGATGCTGTAAAGACGCTTGATACGCCATTCGACGCGCGCCTTGATGTTGTTTTCGCGCAGCCGTTCGTTGAGCAGGGATTCGACCGAGTTGAGAAACTGCTCATCCTCATCGCGCGCCGCATCCACCGCGTTCTTCACCTGTTCATAGCCGAAGGGATCGACGTAACGGAAGGCCAGATCTTCCAACTCGCCGCGCACCTTGCCCATGCCCAGCCGGTGGGCCAGGGGAGCATAAATGTCCAATGTTTCCCGGGCGATGGACTCCTGCCGCTCAGGCGGAAGGTGTTGCAGCGTCCGCATGTTATGCAGCCGGTCCGCCATTTTGATCAACACCACGCGCACATCGCTGACCATGGCCAGCAGCATCTTGCGCACATTCTCGGCCTGGCGGTCTTCGCGGTTAGCGAACTGGATCTTGTCGATCTTGGTCACGCCTTCGACGATGTGCGCAACCTGCTCCCCGAATTGCTCGGTGATGTCTTCTGTGGTGACGGGGGTGTCTTCGACGGCGTCGTGCAGTAGGCCGGCCGCGATGGCGGTCGAGTCAAGCTTCATCTCGGCCAGAACCTGGGCTACCTCGAGGGGATGCAGCACATACGGCTCGCCGGAAGCCCGCAGCTGCCCGCTGTGGTGCTGCACACAGTACTCCCACGCTCTGCGAATGATGCCGGTATCGTCGCTCGGCCGATTCTTGCCGATGGTCGCGAGCAGTTCGGCAAACTTCGCCGCCAGGATGCCTGGTTCCGCGGGAGGTTCAAGTGGCGTAGAGTGCACAGTCGCCATACCTGATTATAGGCTGCTGGCTAAGCATTTTCACTTCTGGCGGACAGGCGCCCCAGCCACGCCGGCGCCTGCAGTGGCTGTGCGAAGATGATTTGTGGCTCGTGAACCCTACTCTGCGCCCGCCGGCAAGGCCGCGGTAACCATGATCTCCCGCAGGGCCGCGGACCGACTGCGTGCCGGCCATCTCTGGGTCTACCGCTCGGATATCGAGCATTTAGTCGAAACAGAAGCCGGCCTGATCGCGGTGGCTGACCATCGCGGCTTTCCGCTGGGGACTGCGCTGTGGAGCCCCACGTCGCAGATAGCACTACGCATGGTAAGCTCCGACCCCCACCTGACGCACGCCGCTTGGCTCACGCTGCTCGACCAGCGCCTGCGCTATGCCATTCAGCAACGCCAGGGCATGCTGGAGGAAGGCACCGATGCCTGTCGCCTGGTCTTTAGTGAAGCCGATCAACTTCCTGGCCTGATCGTCGACCGCTACGGGGACCTGATCCTGTTCGAGATCCTCGCCAAGGCGCTTGATGGGAACGAGGTGCGTGCGGTCATCGTCGAGGTGCTCAAGTCGGAGCTTGACCCCGCGACCATCGTCGAACGGTCAGACGCTCGCATCCGGGAACTGGAGCAGCTCAGCCAGCCGGCGGAGGCGCCGCTCTATACCGCTGAGCCCATTGCCCAACTGACCACCATCTTTCACCTGAATGGGCTGGCCTTTCACTACGACGCCAACGCCGGGCAGAAGACGGGAGCCTTTCTCGACCAGCGTCTCAACTATGCGGCCGCGTCACGCTATGCCCGTGGCGAGGCTCTTGACGTTTGTACGTATCAAGGCGGGTTTGCATTGCATTTGGCCCGATCCTGCTCCCGGGTGACCGGCATCGACGCCTCCCGCGCCGCACTTGAAGTGGCGGAAGAGAACCTGGAGGTCAATCAACATCGCATCCAGGCGCCGGTGGAGTGGATGGAAGCCAACGCATTCGATCTTTTGCGCGATTGGAGCACCGCGGGCAACACCTTCGACACAGTGGTGCTTGACCCGCCTGCTTTTGCCAAATCCAAGCGCGCTGTGACCGGCGCTTTGCGTGGATACAAGGAACTAAATTTGCGCGCCCTCAAAATGTTGCGCTCGGGCGGGACGCTGGTGACCTGCTCTTGCTCCCATCACGTGTCCTGGGACGAATTTCACAGCGTTGTGGTCGCAGCCGCCGGAGATGCGCAACGCCGCGTTCGCCTGCTGGAGCGCCGCGGAGCTGCTCCAGACCACCCTGTAGTCCTGAATATTCCCGAGACCGAGTATCTGAAGTGCTTGATCCTGCAGGTCGACTAGCGAATGGCCGTGGCAGGGGCTAAACAGGCTGCGTGGAAAACCGGAAGAGAAACCGCAGGTCCCTCCACTGCGCTACGCTCCGGTCGGGATGACAATGTTGTGGCAAGGTAACGCCTCAAAAGCGATCAAACGAATGGCTGCCAATGGTCCCACAACATTGTCATCCGAGAGTCTGTAACTTTATTAGTTTTCTCAAAAATTCCGCGATGAAAACAAAAGGTTTAAGCGTGTCCAAAACGCGAAAAAGCCAATAAAGTCACAGGCTCCGATCGGAGCGTAGCGCAGTGGAGGGACCTGCGGTTTTTTCCGGTTTTCACGCAGGGGCTAAAAGCCCTCATCTCAGTCGCTGTACGGCACGACTAAAGTCGTGCCCTGATACAAGAGCCCGTACCCTTCACTGCCCCTAGAATGAAAGTCCATGGCTCACTGGCAACATGCGTGGCTGGTCATCGCTTCTTTTCTCGCCGGCGCCCTGAATGCCATGGCCGGCGGCGGCTCCTTTCTGTCGTTTCCGGCGCTGCTGGGCGTGGGTGTTCTGCCCATCCAGGCAAACGCAACCAACACGGTGGCCCTATGGCCCGGCCAGTTCACCTCCATCGCCGCGTATTGGCAAGACCTAAAGGCTAATCTGCGGCTGGTACTCCCGGTCTGTTCCGCCGCCTTGCTAGGCGGCTTGGCGGGCGCCATCGTCCTGCTGCGCACCGGCCAAGCCACCTTCATGGCGTTGGTACCCTGGCTGTTGCTGCTCGCCTCCGGACTCTTTGCCGCCAGCGGTCCTGTCTCCGCTTGGCTCCAGCGCCGGCGCATGACTCTCACCGGCGTCAGCCCCAGCCTGGTCCCGCTGTGGATCGGCGTCGTGGCGGTGTGCTTCTACATTGGATATTTCGGCGCCGGCGCGGGCTTTCTGCTGATGTCGGTGCTGGCCGTCTTTGGCATTCAGAACATCAACCAGGTCAATGCGTTGAAGGTAATCGCCACGACCACGGCCAACGGCATCGCCGTGGTGACGTTCATTGTCGAAAAGCAGATTGTCTGGAAGTACTGCTTGCTGATGATGATCGCCGCCGCGCTGGGTGGTTATCTGGGAGCCCGTTACGCGCGCGGCATGAATCCCCGCTTGATGCGCTCCCTGGTGGTGCTGATCGGTTTGGGAATGGCTGCGTACTTCTTCTGGAAGCAGTATTCTTGACCCAGGTGTTGCGATGAGCCACGAAGGCATCCGATTTATCAGCGAGGAAGAAGCGCAGAGGCTGGCGCAAGAAACCTCTCATCGCGATCTGCCCCGTGAGGCGACCGAGCCGGCCCGAGTCCGGGTGCAAAAGACGACCGGTACGGGCATGGAGATCGATTGGAAGGACGGCCACCAAAGCCGCTGGAACTTTACCTGGCTGCGCGATGCCTGCCCCTGCGCCACCTGCCATGAGGAACGCGGAGCAACCGGCCGCAAACCAGGGGAACCGAAGCCTCAGCCGGCCACGCTTCTGCAGATGTACAAAGCACCGGCACGGCCGGAGTCGGTTTCTCCCGTCGGCCGCTACGCCATCAGCTTTCGCTGGAACGACGGCCACCAGAGCGGGATCTACTCCTGGGATTACCTCCGCCGCAGTTGCCAGTGCGACCTGTGCCGTGCGGCTAAGCCGCTCTAGAAACGCACACAAGTGACCCCAAATTTCACAGCCATCCTCGCTTAGGGGTGGCTGTAGTCTGATGGAGGGACAAGAGTTGCTGGAGAGATCCAAGAGAGTGAGTGACATTGCCGAGCGACCTGGAAATTCAGAGCATGAAAGACTCCCCATTCGTCGATGATCCGGTTGCGCGACCTAAGAGCGAGACCACAGGAATTCTGCCCTTCCAGGCAATCCAGGGATTGATCGAAGGCGGATCGATTATCGCCCCCAACCCTGACCCTAACCAGATTCAGCCGGCGAGTATCGACCTCCGATTGGGGAAAAAAGCCTTCCAGATTGGGGCCAGCTTTCTGCCTGGGCACTCGCCCATCGAAGGCAAGATCAGGGACCTGCTCATTCGCGAGATAGATCTGGAGGATTCCGCAGTCCTGGAGCCACGCTCCGTCTTCCTCGTTCCTCTCATGGAAAGTCTCCGCTTGCCGGCTGATGTGTCAGGGATTGCAAATCCGAAAAGTACTACCGGGCGTTTGGACATCTTCACCAGGCTCATCACCGAACCGGGAATCGAGTTCGAACGGGTCCCCAGAGGCTACCAGGGGGCCCTTTATCTTGAAATCGTCTCCCGCACGTTTCCCATCCGGGTCAGAACCGGGATGAAGTTGAACCAGTTGAGGCTTGTACGGGGAAGGCCGCAGGCTACCGACGGCAAATTAGTCAGGCTGGCGGAAAAGGAACAGCTGACTTTCGACGCCGATAGTAGTCCGATCGACCCAAGAATAGATAGAGGGCTCAGTGTATCGGTGGACTTGGCGGGAAGCGGCTCCAACATCATCGCTTACCGGGCCAAAAAGACCAGGCATGCGATCGATCTAGGCAAAGTCAACGCTTACGACATTGGAGAGTTTTGGGAGGTCATCCCGCGATCTCAATCCAAAGATCTGACTCTGCAGGCCGGCGATTTCTACATCCTGGCATCCCACGAAAGGATCCGTGTACCGCCGACTCATGCCGCGGAGATGGTTCCCTTCGACCCTTCGATCGGTGAGTTTCGCATTCACTATGCCGGCTTCTTCGACCCGGGCTTCGGATACGGCGACCGAGGGGAAATTCCCGGCACCAAGGCGGTTCTGGAAGTAAGGGCGCATGAGGTCCCTATTCTTCTCGAACATGGCCAACTGGTCGGAAAGCTGATTTATCACCAAATGGCGCAACTGCCGGAAAGGGTTTACGGACGCTCAATCGGCTCCTCGTATCAACAGCAAGGACTTGCGCTCAGCAAACAATTCAAGCCGCTGCTATCCACCGACCAGGAGCCGGTTTCCGGCTACGCGCCGATTTTGTCTCCGCAAATGACCGAGTAGCACGTCCTAGGGGGCCGGCTTGGCAGGAGCAGTGTGGTTCACCGGCAGAGTCTGCCAGAGCTTCTGCAGGCATTGCAGGGCTTCGGCTGCGTCACCGGCGACGTGAATGTAAGCGCGGTTTTCTGCCTTGAGGAACCCCTGATCGATCGCGATCTCGAGAAAACCCAGCAGCTGGTCGTAGTAACCGGCCGTATTCACCAGCAGGCACGGTTTTGCGTGGATTCTGAGCTGGGCCCAGGTGAGGACCTCGAAAAATTCGTCGAGGGTTCCGTAACCGCCGGGCAAGGCAACAAACGCATCCGACTCCTGGACCATGATCGCTTTGCGTTCGTGCATGGTTTCCACCATCGTCAGGCGGCTGAGCCCCTGGTGCGCCACCTCCACTCCGGCCAGCGCGCGGGGAATGACACCGATGACCTCGCCTCCGTGAGCCAGCGCGGCGTCGGCCAACATACCCATCAGGCCCACTTGCGCGCCACCGTACACCAGGCCGAGTCCGGCCTCTCCCAGCAGGCGTCCCAACGCTACCGCCTCGGCGCGGTACTCTGGCCGCACCCCAGGACTCGATCCGCAAAAGACGCAAACCCTGCGCCGGATTTCCTTAGTTTTACTGTGCATACCAGAATTGCAACACATTTATGAACAGGCTGCCGGGCGATACACTGGTAGTAGAGAATCCACTCCGTCATCAGACCATCCGCCGAATAAGAACAGCGCACCCTTCAGAGACCAGCCATTGCAACATCTGCTCGATAAATTAAACCCGCAGCAACGTGCCGCCGTCGAAGCCGTAGACGGCCCCTTGCTGATTCTCGCTGGAGCCGGTTCCGGCAAGACGCGGGTGATCACCCATCGTATTGCGTATCTCATTCAGGTTCGGAATGTGGCGCCCGACTCCATCCTGGCGGTCACGTTTACCAACAAGGCATCGGCGGAAATGGGGGAGCGGGTCGACAAACTGCTCGAGCATCGCTCCCTGGCCAAACCGCTTCTGGCCACGTTCCACTCCTTTTGTGTGCGCGTTCTGCGCCGCGACATCGAAGCGCTGCGCATTGGCGATGAGGGGCTTACCCGCAACTTTGTGATTTACGACGAAGCCGACCAGCAGGCCATCGTCAAGCAGGCGATGCGCCGCATGGGGCTCGATACCAAGCAGTTGACGCCGCGTACGGTGCTCTCACGTATCTCCTGGGCCAAGAACCATATGCTCGATCCGCAGGAGATTTATCTGCAGTCCACCGATCCCGTGGCCGAGCGGATCGCGCACATCTACGAGATCTACCGCAAGGAACTGCGCAAGGCGAACGCGCTCGACTTCGACGACCTGCTGCTCGAGGCGGTGCGCCTGCTGCGCTCCTCTTCTGAAGTAAGGGAGCGCTACAACCGCCGCTATCGCTACCTGCTGATCGATGAGTATCAAGACACCAACCGGCCCCAGTACGAGCTGATGAAGCTGTTGGCGGGCGCTGAGCACAATGTCTGCGTCGTGGGCGATGAAGACCAGAGTATTTATTCGTGGCGCGGCGCCGATATCCGCAACATCCTGGAGTTCGAGAAAGACTTCCCCGAAGCGAAGACCATCCGGCTGGAGCAAAACTATCGTTCCACGCAAGTGATTCTTGAGGGAGCCTCCGCGGTTGTGGCGCGCAACCTGCAGCGCAAAGGCAAAAATTTGTGGACCTCGCGCGAGGGCGGCGCGATGATCGGCTACTACGAGGCGCCGGACGGAGAAAACGAGGCGCTCTTTATTGCTGATTACATCGGAAAGTACATGCGCCGTGCGGGCCAGGAGCAAGATCTGCCCCGGGCGGCGGTGCTCTACCGCACCAACTCCCAGTCCCGGCTGGTGGAAGAAGCGCTGCGCCGCTATGGAATCGCTTACACCATGGTGGGCGGCTTCTCTTTCTACGACCGTTCCGAGATCAAAGATCTGCTGAGTTATCTCAAGCTGGTGCAGAACCCGGACGACTCGATCGCTCTGGCGCGCATCATCAACACCCCGCCGCGCGGTATCGGCAAAACCACTCTGGAAGTGCTGGAGCGGCTCAGCCTCGAGACCGGCATGAGCACCTGGGGGGCTATCGAGCGCGCGCTACAAGAGCGCCTCTTGCCGCAACGCGCGTTGATGGCGCTGGACACGTTCCGCCGTTTGATACAAGATGCCCGCGCCCTGCTCGAGCCAGGCTTTGCCGAAAAGCTGGCGCAAGATGTACAGGAGTCGAGTGCGGCTGATGACGCCCCCGCAACAGATTCGGGGGATTGGGAGGACGTCCGCTTCGATTTTGGCGATCTGGATCCCGAGCCGGATCCGGAAGATCAGGCCGTGCCCCTGCAAGCGGACTTGCATCCCATCCCTGCAGCGGATGCCCCTGCTTATGAAGGATTCCGAAAGCCCGGCGACGCGGCGACGCTTCCCGAATTGATTCGCTTTCTCATCGACCGTACCGGCTACATCCGCTCGCTTGAGGATGAGGGCACCCCGGAAGCCATCTCCCGCATTGAAAACTTGAAGGAGCTCGCCAATGCGGCCCAGGATGCACAGCAGCGCGGGGAGACGTTGTCTGAGTTTCTCGACCACGCCGCTTTGGTCAGTGACACTGACCGTTACAATCCCGAAAGCCGCGTCACCCTGATGAGCCTGCATTCAGCCAAAGGGCTGGAGTTTCCCTTAGTCATGCTCGCGGGAATGGAAGAAGGCCTCTTTCCTCATTCGCGGACGCTGAATCAACCCAATGAACTCGAAGAGGAACGGCGGCTCTGCTATGTGGGCATGACGCGCGCCATGGACGCGCTGGTGATGACCCGCGCTCGCTATCGCCGCCGATACGGGAACGATATGCCGGAATCCAGCATTCCCTCCCGCTTTCTGGAAGAGATTCCGCCCCATTTGCTCGAAGACCTGACCCGCGGCCAGCGCGCCTCGATCGGTGGGGCTTACGGCGGCCGTTCAGGCCGGAGTCGCGATGAATGGGAATCGCCCGGACACTACAGTTATGAAGATGAGGACCAGCGTCCCCGCACCGTTGCTCGCACTGCACCGCCTGCCAGCCGGCCGCATGCGGGGCCGGGTTCGCTGGATAACATCGCCCAGTTCTTCTCCTCGCGCAAGGCGAGCGGGAGCCGGCCGAAGATGGAGATTCCGGTCTCTGCTGGAGCGACAGGGTTCCGCAGCGGCCAGCGCGTTCGTCATCCCAAATACGGTGAGGGCATCGTCTTCCGCCGCGAGGGAGACGGTGACGATGCGAAGATTACGGTACAATTTGCAGAATTCGGCGTGAAGAAGCTGGTGGAAAAGTTTGCTCAGCTGGAAAAAGTGTAGACAAGGAAAATAATGCCCAATACCAAGAACGTAGAAGACAAGTTGGAACGGAAGAAGATCAAGCGCGCGGCGCGCAAGAAGGCTGCACCCAAGGCCGCGCGTACCCTGCCCCGAGGTTCCAACAAGAAGAAAGCCAAGAAGCTGACACGAGGTCAGAGCAAGCGCTAAGCCGCTTTGCCCGACAAAGGCCTATACAGAGGAAATCCAAGTCCCGTAGGGACGACTGAGAGTAGCCCAGGACGACAGTCCTGGGTAGATCAGAGAACGTGACTAGTCCCGAAGGGACGGCTGAGAATGTCCCAGTACGCAGTGCTGGGCAGGCTCTTTGCCACCGGGAATTTTCGAGTTGAGTGCGAGGTCCACCCAGGACTTACATCCTGGGGCATTTTCAGCCGTCCCTACGGGACTGGTCATGCTCTCTGATCTACCCAGGACTGTCGTCCTGGGCTACTCTCAGCCGTCCCTACGGGACTTTTCTGCAGAGGTGCGGCGAGGTTTGCAGTCGGGCTGGGCTGCAGAGCTGCGATGGGGTTTGCGGTCGGGTTGGATGGCATAGCAGCATAGCAAAGGAGCCGAGACGCTGCGAAAGCAACTGTTCGCAACCAAATCGATCGACAAGCTGATCAGCGACTCGGAACTCCCCGAGCACTGTCTGCAGAAAACCCTCGGCCCCTGGTCGCTTACTGCACTCGGCATCGGCGCGGTCATCGGTTCGGGAATCTTCACCGTGGTCGGCACCGCCATCGCGGGCGAGAAGTTTGATACCTCCTCCATCCTGAATACCCCTTTGTTGGATTACCTGGTCAATCACCATGCCCTGTCGGGCCGCCCAGGCGCAGGACCGGCGCTGGCCTTTTCTATCGTATTGGTGGCGATCGTCTGCGCCTTTACCGGGCTGTGCTATGCCGAACTGGCGTCGATGATTCCCATCGCCGGCAGCGCCTACACGTACACCTACGCCACCATGGGAGAACTGGTCGCCTGGATCATCGGCTGGGATCTCATCCTGGAATACGCCGTCAGCAACATGGCCGTGTGCGTCGGCTTCGCCGCCCACATTGTCGACTTCATGGATTGGTTTGGCCTGCACCCCAGCGCGCGTTGGATTTCGCCTGCCTTTTTGCCCTCCGGCCTTACCGACCTGCAAGGCAATGCGATCTACCAGCCAGGCTGGCATCTGGGCTTTAATATGCCGGCGTTTTTCATCGTGTTAATCCTGACCATCGTGCTGGTGCGGGGTATCCGCGAATCCGCCAAGACCAACAACGTGATGGTGCTGCTCAAAATCAGCGCCATCCTGATCTTTATCCTTGCCGGGTCGCACTTCATTCATCCCGCGCACTGGCATCCGTTTTCTCCTAATGGCTGGTCCGGCGTCCTCACCGGAGGCAGCATCATTTTCTTCACCTACATCGGCTTCGATTCGGTATCGACCGCGGCGGAAGAATGTCACCGGCCACAGCGTGACGTTCCCATCGGTATTCTGGCTACCCTGGTCGTCTGCACCGTGCTCTACATAGGCGTCGCCGTCGTGCTCACCGGTCTGGTTCCCTGGCAGACCCTGGTGGATGATGCCGCGCCGGTGGTCAACACCCTAAAGAAGCTACACCATGCAACAGGCTCGGTGACTCTCAACTGGGTGCGGCTGATTGTGCTCTGCGGTGCGATGATGGGCATGATCTCCTCCATCCTGGTATTCCAGCTCGGCCAGGCGCGGGTCTGGTTCGCCATGTCGCGCGACCGCCTCTTTCCGCGCTTCTTCGGCAAGGTACACCCGCGTTATCGCACTCCGGCCGTAGCCACAGTGGTGGCGGGTTTTCTGGTAGCCATTCCCAGCGGACTGCTGGACATCGGCACCCTCGCTGACCTCTCGAATATCGGCACCCTGTTTGCCTTTGTGCTGGTCTCGATCGGAGTGCTGATCCTGCGCTATCGCGAACCGCAGAGGCGTCGTGGCTTCCGCGCTCCAGGGGGAATTTCCGTACCTATCCTGAGCATCTTCTTTTGCATTCTGCTTATGTCCGGGCTGCCGGTCATTACGTGGCTGCGCTTTTTCGGCTGGCTGGTCATAGGTCTAGGCATCTATTTCCTGTACAGCCGCAAGCATAGCGAGTTCTCTTCTCTTTCATGACGCGCGCTGCTGCTCCCCGCCGGATTGCGGCCACGTGGTTGCGGTCGCTCCCCAAAACGGAACTCCACCTTCACTTGGAAGGTACCGTTACCCCGGAAACCCTGGTCGAATTGAGCCAGCGGCACGATGATCAGGGTATGGCGCTGGAGGAGGCACGGTCCCTTTACCACTACACCGATTTCACCGGATTCCTCTTGGCGTTCAAGGCAGTCAGCGAACGGCTGCGCACCCCGGAAGACTACGAATTGATCACCTATCGCATGCTGCAGCGTCTGGCGGCTCAGGGTGTGGTGCATGCGGAGGCCTACGTCTCTGTGGGCGTTGTCTACTACTGGAGGCGGATCGAGTTCGAACCTCTCTTTTACGCGATGGAAGCAGCGCGTGTCCGCGCCGAGCAAGAATTCGGAATTACTCTCTACTGGATCTTCGACGCGGTGCGCCACTTTGGCCCGGAGGAGGCGGCCCGCGTTTTTCGCAAGGCTGCGGAACTACGCCATGCGTGGCCCAGCATCGTAGGCATTGGGATTGGCGGCGATGAGCGGCGGACCGGCGCGGAGCCTTTCCGCGAACTGTTTCAGGAGGCAAAAGATGCCGGTCTTCGGCTGACAGCGCATGCCGGGGAGACCATGGGACCGGAGAGCATATGGGCAGCGCTTAACATCGGCGCGGAGCGCATTGGCCATGCGCTTTCCGCTCAACTGGATGGGGACCTCGTGGAGGTGTTGGCGGAACGTCAGGTCCCGCTCGAAATTTGCGTGACCTCGAATTTACGCACGGGGTGTTGTCCCACACTGGAGGAGCATCCGGTACGCCGTTATTTCGATGCCGGCCTCATGGTAACCCTCAATTCTGACGATCCGGCGATGTTCGAAAGCGACCTCCAGGACGAATATCGCCTGGCCCATGATGCGTTTGGCTTTACCGCCGAGCATTTGCGTGAATTGGCGGCAAATTCTATTGAAGCCAGCTTCCTTCCGGCGCCACGAAAGGTCGCCCTGCTGCATCAAATTGAGCAGGTGAAATAGTCCTTTGGTGTCCTCCGCCGTAACTACGTGGTTTTCACCAAGCTGAGCTATTATTTCGGCATGATGTACATGGATGGTAACGACCTCAGGGCTCAGGGTTCCGGCGAAATATTGCCGGCGATCTCGCCTACCCAGGAAGAAGGGTCTGCTATGGCGATTGTTGGCTGGACTTCGGTTGCTGTTGGTATTGCTGCTGTTGGTCTCTACGTTGGCCGCGAGTTGCGTGCGCGTTATAAATTCAATCACCGCACGCAGTACGACTTTTTCTCGCATGCCGGGGATAGTGTCTGCTCAGCGGATTACGGCACCGGGATTTAACTCTTTACCCACGGACTCTTCTCCACGGACTCCGGACCTCTGTCACGGCGCTTGGCCGCGCCAAGGGGTCAGTCGATGCCGTGCACTCGCGAGCGCCAGTTCGCGAACGATTCCTGTTGAAATGAGTTCTGCGTGACAGCCACTATATACTTCGGTTAATCGCCCGCGTTGGAAGCGAAAAATCTGCACGCCGAGCGGGGCTGGGGTCGCTGAGCCATGCGAGAACAAGGAGGAGATCCTCCCGGGCAAGACGCCTCAAAACCAGGCAACGGGGGGGTGCGCTCCCCTGTGAAGGGTGAAAGCTCGTCCGCCAACGTTCGCATTCCCAGTGATGCTGATACCCTCTTCGGCGCGCCCCCCGAAGCGGTATCCCCGCCCAATCCTAGTCCTAGTGACAGTCCCACCGTAGTTGGCACCTCCTTTCGCCACACGATGGCTGGCGATTATAGCGAAGCTGGGCAACACGTCCTTAGTTCAGGCCACCTCCTGGCGCAGCGCTATGAGATTTTGAACCTGCTGGGCGAAGGTGGGATGGGCGCCGTTTACAAGGCCAAGGATGTTGAGCTCAGCCGCCTTGTCGCCCTAAAGGTGATCCGCCCGGACCTGGCCCGCAACCGCGCCATTCTAGACCGATTCAAGCAGGAACTCATCCTCGCTACCCAGGTCACTGACCGTAACGTCGTCCGTATCTACGACTTGGGTGAAGCTGAGGGGATGAAGTTCATCACCATGGAGTATGTCGAAGGCGAGGATCTCGCCGGCGTTCTCCACCGGCGGACGAAACTTCCGCCGCATGAAGCAGTCATTGTCATCGAGCAGGTGTGCCGGGCGCTCGCGGCGGCGCACAACGTTGGCGTCATACACCGCGACCTGAAGCCGCAGAACATCATGTGGGAAAAGAGCGGCCGCATTCTAGTTATGGATTTTGGCCTGGCCAAGACGCTCGAAGGCGACCGCATGACTCAGACCGGCGCCATGGTCGGCACCATGGAATATATGTCGCCCGAGCAGGCGCTGGCTCAGAACCTTGACCAACGCTCCGACATCTTTTCCCTGGGCCTCATCTTCTACGAGTTGCTGACGGGGCAAACGCCCTTCCGCGCCGACAGCGCACTGGCTAGCCTGATCAAACGTACCCAGGAGCGCGTCGTTCCCGTCTCGGAATTCGACAGCAGCGTTCCCTCTGAGCTGAGCCAGATCGTGAGCCGATGCCTGGAGCGTGATGTCACACTGAGATACCAGTCCGCGACGGAGCTGCTGGCAGACCTTGAGCTGTGGCTGGGCACGGGGAAATCCGGTGTCATCGCCGCTCGCCTTAAGCCCGGTCCCGGGAGATGGGCGACAGAGAACCAACGGTTGCTTGCCGGCGCTGCCGTCCTGCTGTTGCTTCTCGTCGCAGTCATCGGGTATTTCCTTACCCGGCCCAAAACCGGGGCTCTTCCTGAGGCAAAGCAGGAAGCGCAAGCTGTCCGGCCGAGATCGCTGGCGATTTTACCCTTCCGCAACTCCTCCGGCGATGCCAAGGACGACTGGATCGGCTCGAGCGTAGCTGACATGCTCAGCACCGATATCGGCCAATCAGCCCATCTGCACCCGGTCTCTACCGATAGGCTGCACCAGGTGCTTTCTGATCTTCACGTCGGTCCGGAGACTTCCGTAGATCCAGATTTGTTGCGTCGCGTAGCCCAGTTCAGCGATGCAGACGTTCTCGTTTCTGGCCAATATGCGCGGTTCGGCGATCAGATCGTGATCGATGCGACGATTCGCGACTTGGCCCATGACCAGACCATCCCAATCAAAGCGCAGGCGCTGGTGAAAGATCTGCCGGCAGCGATCGACAGCCTGGCCGATTCTGTGCGCAAGAACCTTTCCCTCTCGGCCAGCGTGGTCGAGGAGTTGAAGGCCCAGTCGTTCAAGCCCGATACCAAATCTGTCGATGCCTTGCGCGAATTCAATGAAGGATCCGTGCTGATGCGTGCAGGCAAGAATCTGGATGCTCTCAAGCACCTGCAGCAGGCGACCAATGATGATCCCGATTTCGCGCTGGCGTTCTCCATGCTTGCTGATGCGCAGGCGGCACTGGGATTTCAAAACGACGCTGAGCAATCGTCCATCCGCGCCCTCAATCTCGCGCAGAATCAAAACCTGCCGCTGCCGGAGAAATACCTGATCAGCGCCGGCAATGCGCGGATCATGAAAGACAACAAGAAGGCGGTGGAAGCTTACGAGAATCTCTCTAAAAGCTTACCCGGCGATGTCGATGTTCAGTACGAGCTAGGCGTCCTCTATCTGCAAAACGGGGAATACGACAAGGCGCGCGCCACCTTCGCCAAAGTCCTGCAGTCCGATCCCAAGAACATCAAGGCGCTGTGGCAGACGGGGGTCGTCGATAACCTCACCGGCAATCCGCAGGCCGCTCTGGAGGCGCTTACCCAGGGCCTCACTCTTACCATTCAGTTCGACAACCAGGAGCAAAGGGCCCTGATCCTGCTCTCTATGGGCATATCGTACCGTCTGCTTAATAAGCCGGATGAAGCGATGCGCAACTATCAGGAATCCATCGCGATTAACGAGAAGATCGGGCAAAAGTGGGGCATCTCCTCTGCCCTGAATGAGATGGCCGCTGCCCAGGCGACGGCGGGCAAACCGGATGCTGCGCTGGCCAGTTATAGCAAATCGCTGGTGCTGTTGCGCGAAATCGGTATGAAGGGCGGCATCGCCGACACCCTCACCAATATGGGTACGATCTACCACGATCTGGGCAAATTCGATCAGGCGCTCGACGTCTACAAACAAGCCTTACAGATCGAACGCGAGACGGGCGACCAGGGTTACGAGGCGCAATGCCTCAACAATATCGCCAGCGTGTATCTGACCATCGGGGATAACGATAACGCCTTTACGTATTACCAGCAGGCCTTGCAAGTGCGGGAAAAGCTGGGTGTACCGGTCGACATTGCAGAATCGCTCGAAGGCCTGAGCGAAGCCTACACGGCGACTGGGCAGTATGAGCAGGCTATGACGGGGTTGATGCGTGCGCTGGAACTTGGCCGCAGCGCCGGCGACGCGCACTCTGTTGCCGTGGTCTCTCGCCAGATCGGCCTGGTGTTTGAATACCAAGGCAGGTTTGGTGCAGCGGTGAAGTCGATTCAGGATGCGGTGAAGAGTTTTCGCCAGCAAGGGGAGAGCGGGCTGGATATGGCCGAATTTCTGAACGGCCTCTCCGGAGCTTTGGGTCGCGCAGGAAGGGGCGATGAGGCGGCGGCGCCGCTCGAGGAAGCGCAAAAGATTCAGGGGGCCCTGAAAAACGATGCCTTACAAGCGCAAATTCTGATTACGCGGGGCGATCTGGCCTTTTACCGGGGAGAAAGCCAAAGTGCCGCCCCATTCTATGAATCAGCGCTCGGGCTCGCATCCCGAACCAAGTACAACGAAGTGCTTGTGCAATCGAAGGTAAACGTGGCCAGGGTCGCTGTTTCTCAGGGCCGTTTTCAGGAGGCGTCCCGCGGGTTGCAAGCCCTTCTCAATGCCAAGGGTTCGGTCGCCGCGCACTTGTCGCTGGAGATGAATCTTGAGCTGGCGCAGGCTGAGATAGGCCTCAAGGATTACACCCGGGCCAACCACGATCTGCAGCAGGAGCTACCCGGCGCGCAGCGCGCAGGAGTGCGTTTCGGCCTGGCCAGAATCTACTATTTGCTGGGAACGTCCGCACGACTGAGCGGGAGTGCCGGGATCGCGGCTGACAACTACCGTGAGTCAGCCCGACTGCTGGACGTAATCCGTGGCGATCCAGGCGCGGAGAATATCATGCGCTGCACAGATTTCAAGACTATGTATGACGAATCCAACCGCTGGAAAAAATAACTGAGGGCTCTCATCCTTCGCGGTTTGTGCGAAGGATGAGAGCCCTGCCTTTGCGGGTGAATCCGGGCTCGTCAGGTTACTTCTGCACCAGGTAGCTGACGGGGGCGGAAGTTGTGGTGTTGCCCGCAGCGTCCACTGCGGTCACTGTGAAGGTTTGCTGACCTGCTTTGGATGTATTGACAGGACTGGTGATGGTTCCGGTGCTCAGCCTTCCCGACAAGTAAAATGTCGTGCCGCAGATCACGACTCCAGAATTGTCGTCAGTGCAGCTGTAAGTCGCGGTGACTTTCTGACCAAGCTTATAGCCAGTGCTCGTGGGCGCCGGGGATAACGTGGGTCCGGTTTTAACTACGGGAGAGACCGTGTCCACATTGATGGGAACAGTGTAGAACGAGGTGGACCAATTCCCCCCACTTTTGGTGAACTTCAGTTCCTCGGTGCCGGCGCAATCCTGGGCAAAGTAGTGCAACAGGTATTGGCCATCCGTAGGGAAGCTAACGCCCTCCCCCAGCACCGTGAAGATGGTAGCTTTCGGTGCGGATCCACCTGGTGCAGGGCAGGCGGTATTTGATACGGTCACGTCGAGAGGAACAGGCGCCCCAGCTGGAGGCAGGCTCGAAGCGAGGGAAACACCGTAGGTGATGCTCTGGATCGGCGCCGCTACGAAATTGTTTTTTGAAGCTACAGCCGGCGGCACGCTTATGAAATTTACTTTGGCGCTGTGGCTGTTGATCCAGTACCCGAGTTTCTGCCCGGTCACAGTCGCGACGGTTAGATCTTCGGGCACCGGTGCCACGGTAATAAACGTGGAGTTTGGGCTCTGGCCGCGGCCGCCGCTCGTATAGCCGCCGGGACCGGAAAAGCTGGTCAACAGGTTCTGCGGGCAAAGCTCCTTGTAGATGCTGGACGCCGGATCGAACGTGCAAGGCCCTCCGCTCCAAGTGTCGTTGGCTTCCAGGAAGCCTACCCCCTGGTGGTAGATCAGGAAATTCGTACCCAGAACATCGGGAAGGGTAAAGCTGGGACCGTCGAAAACATCGGAAAAAAGCTCGTTGCGCTGCTGCGACGTCGGACACAAAGCTCCGCTCTGGGCGGGATTGGTGCCGACCTGGCAGGTGAGCGTGTAGAGTTTGCAGGCCGGCGAGCCGTTGTACAGTTCTCCGGTGTGGATCAGGCAATTCCCGGTTGCAAACGAGGTGCCATGCAGGTAGGTGGACTGGAAAGTAGCCGCATTGAGTGGGGTGTCCGTACCGTTAGGCGTCGACCCGTCGGTGATGGAGAGTGTTCCAGCGCCCTCCGCCTCGGAGAGGTCGTAGGTGAACTGTACCTGCTGGTTATTGGTCGAATTAAATGCGAAATTCTGCGTTAGCTGCTGGTCGGTTGGATTGCTTTGGCTGATCGGGTTACCGGTCACCTTGCCCGGCCCTGCAACTCCGTTCGAAGTGCAGTTGGTCACCAGGTAGAGAGTGGAACTGGCGAAATAGACGCCAGTATCCACGAGCTGAAACTGCGCTTGCACCGCACCGGCCGTGAGCTTCGTGCTGATGTTGATCGGCCCCACTCCCCCGGTGCTTACAAACGTATCAGGATCCTGACCGATCAGGTTCTTGGCATCGGACTCGTAGGTGCCGTTGAAACAGTTGCCGCAGATGTTGACGGGAGTTCCTCCCGCCTCACTGAACGTAATAGTATTGTCGACCAGCACATTGCCCGTCCCGTTCGCGGAGGAGGAAATCACTGCCGAGATTGGCTCGGTGCAGGTCAGGTTCACCATGGTGGAGTTGAAGATATCTGGATTCGTTGTAGTTGTACCTTGTGTCGATAGCCTGACGTTTACCGGACTGAAAAGCTGGATGGCGTTCTGGCCGTGAGCGGCCGAGGCACTGGCGGCGAGACAAACGGCCGCAAGACACTGAGTGAGAACTGAACTCTTCATGGTGCGCAATCTCCTGCCGGGTTCCATTGATTAAGCGGCCAGACCCCGGCGCACTCTGCGCAAGGGGCAGCTAGGTCACGTGTGTCTAGGGAAGAAAACGAATCTTTACCCGACCACAGGGGGATTGTGTATCGGCAGATCTACTGTCCAATTCAATGGCGGTGTTGTCAACTGAAAATTGAACGTTATTGCGCCCGAATCCCTTCTTGCGATTCTTCCGCGACTTGCAGCAGCGAGTCTTCCGTTAACTGATCGATGGCTCGCAGCGAGGGGAAGAGCACACTCCAAATGCCGGTAACGGCCAAAGCCCCGAGACCTCCAGCCACCACTGCGCGTACCGCCCCCCACCACTGGGCGGTCACGCCGCTTTCAAATTCACCCAGCTCGTTAGACGCTCCAACAAAGAGCGAGTTGACGGCGCTCACTCTGCCTCGCATCGATGACGGCGTAGCCAGCTGCAGCATCGACGACCGGATCACGACACTGATCATGTCCGACGCTCCCACCACCATCAGCGCGGCCAGCGAAAGCGGCAGACTCCTGGAAACGCCGAAGACGATGGTTGCCCCGCCGTAAACAGCAACCCCAATGAACATGAGAACGCCCGGGCGCCGCAAGACGGGCCGGAAGGTCATCCAGATGGAAACCGCCAAGGCGCCCAGCGCCGGCGCCGAGCGCAGTGCTCCCAGTCCTTGTGGTCCGGTATGTAACAGGTCGTGGGCAAAGATCGGCAACAGCGCAGTGGCACCGCCTAAAAGCACCACGAAAAGATCGAGCGAAATCGATCCCAGCAACAACTTGCATTTCCAGACATAGCGAAAGCCCGCCAGGATTACATCGGTCGAAATCGCGCGATGCTCCATTCGTCCAGGGCGTACATGCAGGGACCCGATCAACAGCACAAAGCTGATCCCGGTCGCCAGCGTGAATAGAAACACAATGGGCGCTCCGTAAAGCCTGCCAATTAGCGGCAAGGTGTAGAGGAGACCTCCCACTGCCGGTCCGGCGATGTTGGCAATTTGGAAGACCGTTGCTCCCCAGGTGATGGCATTCACGAAATTTTCCGTAGGCACCAGGTGAGGCAGCAGCGCCGAACTGGCGGGACCGCTGAAGGCGCGTCCGGAACCGATCAGGAAGAGCACAGCGAAGATCGGCTCTACTCGATGCAGCCCCCGCAAAGCAAAAACCAGGAGCATAGATGTGCACAGAATCTGAAGCACATAGCACACGAGGATTACCATGCGCCGGTCGTAACGGTCCGCAACATGCCCGGCCGGCAGCAAAAATAGGAGCCCGGGCAAAAACAGCACCAGGCCGGTGTACCCCAAATCGATCGCCCGATGGGTGATCTCATATACCCACCAGGCCACAGCCAGCGCCTGCGCCTCCGCGCCCATGATGACCATCACACGCGCCAGTTGATAACGGCGAAAATCGCGAAAGGCAAATGCTGCTGTCCCTGTTCCTGGTGGGGCCATATGGCTGCTTTTTAACTTTTGAAAAACTTCAGAGGGACAGTTTTTCTGCCAAGAAAAACTGAACCAGACCATCCCCGGAAAGAATATCGCAAGCCGGGAAATACGATAGGATGCAGGCACGTCGTCACGATTTTTTTCCACAGCGACCGAAGGTGAGAGGGATACCCAATGGCCGCAGACATCACGGAGAACGAAACCGATAAAAAGCTAAGCCCTGCAGCCGCGCTGGACGAGTTGCTCGCGGGGAACCGCCGATTCATCAGTGGCCGCACGTCTGCCCACCGGCGTGACCTAGCCATGCTGCAGCGCACCCTGGAGAAGCAGGAACCGTTTGCCGCGGTTCTCTCCTGCTCCGATTCGCGCGTGCCCGTGGAGGTGGTTTTCGATCAGACGATCGGACAACTCTTTGTCGCCCGCGTGGCGGGCAACATCGTCACCCCGGAGATCATCGCCAGTCTCGAGTACGCTGTCGCCGTGCTGGGCACAAACACTATCCTGGTTATGGGTCATAGCAGGTGCGGAGCGGTTACGGCTGCCATCCAAAGACAAGCGATAACGGCACCATCGTTTCCCGGACAGATCAGCGCGCTCTTCCCGTACATTGAGGCGGCAGTGGAGCAAGCCGGTCCCGATGTTGAGGACACAATCCGCGCCAATGCACTGATCCAGTCCTCACGCCTACGGGAATTGTCCCCGCTGCTGGCGGGAATGATAGAAACCGGCAACGTGAAGGTGGCCACCGGCTATTTCGACATCCGCAGTGGAGCGGTGACGCTGCTGGACGAAAGCCTGAGTCCGGGCTAAACAGGCTGCGGAAAAACTCGCAAACGGCTTGATAAGCTATCAGCCACCAGGGCTAAAGAGCCTGCGTGAGAACTCGAAATAAGCCGCAAATCAGAACCAGGCCCGTAGGGCCGGGAGCCAGACGTCAGCCCAGCCCGGGAGGGCTGGGACATCGATCGCCAAAATCGTTTGAGCGCCAGAGGCGCGGCACCCGCGGACGATGGTAGTGCCGCACCTCTGGCGCTCCCCAACCTTGATATCCGCCTCCCAGCCCTTCCGGGCTGGGCTGACGTCTGGCTCCCGGCCCTACGGGCCTGGTTCTGATTTGCGATTTGCTTTCGTGTTCTCACGCAGACTCTAAAGCCCCGAATTTTATTGCCCGAGCGTTTTAAGCGGGTTTGGAAACCCGCTTCCCCGGACTAAAGTCCGGGGCTACCACCCGGCACCAGAGTTTTTCCGCAGCCTGTAATGCTCGCTGCGGCGAGGCAGCCCGGACCTACACAATAACGAGTTCTTCCTCGAACAGGTATTTCCCTGTTTCCAGACTAATTGCCGTGTACATAGGTGGCGTACTGGGTATCGACGATGCCCAGGTTACGCGCTAGCCCCAGTTTGGCTTGGTTGTGTTGGCTTGTGGTGTTCACTAGCGTGGTCTCCGCGTCGGCCAGGGTAGCCTGTGCCTGCACCACCGGCAGGTTGTCGTCCACTCCGGCCTGAAAACGATCCGTAGTTTGTTCCAATTCTTTGCGCGCCAGCTCTACATTGCTTTGCGCCACCCGCACTAGTTCGGTGGCTGATTGCACATCCAGGATGCTATCCCTCAGCTGCTGGTTGATCTGCTCTTTCAAAGCGGCCAGCTGCTCGGTCAGACTGGTGAGGTTGGCAGCTGCGACGCCGCTGTCTCCGCGGAACTTGGCTTCTTCAAAAACGGGCAGGTTCAGCGAACCTGCAGCCGCAAACGTTCCATGGTAAAGGCCGCCGGTGACTCCGGTGACGCCGTAGTTACCTTGAAAATCGAGTGTCGGCAAGCGCTCCCATTTGGCCGCTCTCCGCTGCAATTGCGCGGCACGTACCTGGGCTTGCAGACCCTGGTAGTCCTGGCGGCTCTGGTAGGCCATTCGCTTGGCTTCGTCGATGTTCATGGTGGCCAGGTCCGCATAGGGTGCGGTATCGGTGAGCTGGATTTCCTGTTCGGCGGGAAGGCCGATCTCCCGGTTGAGTGCGATCTTTGCTTTCGCGAAATTCACTTCAGCCGAGACCACGGCCTGCTGCTGGGTTTGGAACTGCACCCGCGCCCGCAGTTCATCCAGGTTCGCTGCCGTGCCCGCCTGATGCTCGGCGACGGCCTGGTTGAGGAGCACCTGGTCGGCCTGCAGCAGCGCTTTGGCATTGTCCACCTGGGCGCCCAGAGCTAGCGTCTGCAGGTAGGCGTCGCCCACGGTGAGTACGACCAGACCGCGCGAAGACTGCCTGCTGAAATAAGCGGCCCGCTCGCTCGCTTTTGCCGCCCGGTAGCGGTCGATGTTGGTCAGGCTGAACAGCGTCTGAGAGTAATTCACCATCGCGTCGGTGACGTTGACCTTCACGATCGTTGGTATGGACGCGACGTCCAGGCCAGGAAAAAGCGTAGCGGCGTTTCCGATAAGGCTGGGGGAAAAACCCAGGGCAGCCAGATTGATCGAATGCGCACCCGAGTCGGCCTGTGCGGTGACGGTAGGGAGCAGCGATTGCAGGTTTTCGCTGGTCTGTGCCTTTGCGCCCAGTTCCTGCTGCCGGGCCTCGATCAGCGCCAGGTTGTGCTCGATGCCCATCCCGATGGCTTCATCGAGGGTCAGGGGCTTGACTCCGTCGGTCGGTTTTACGATGGTTACGCTGCCGTAGTAGGGGCTCTGCGCGGAACTTTGATTGGCTGTTTGCGCCGAGAGCATTCCGGCGGACAACAATGCCACCGTACACGCTGCCCTAAGCCGCCGCGCTAGGATCGTCATTATGGGTCGTAGCTTCCTTTCCGTCCAATCCTTTAGATCGATTCAGGGCCTTCAGGTTGCCAAAATCGCGGCCGCTGCGAGGCGCGACTCTACCTCTCCCATCGTACTAGGCGAGAGGCGACGGGAGAGTATATCGAAGGGGACGGGCTTTCAGCCCGTCCGTTTAAAGTGAAATGAATCGGCTTTAGAAGCCGCTGACGGAACTGCTCACAAAACAGAAACGATTCCCTCAGGGACTGAAGCCCTCGAAAATCGCTTGTTTCCGTACGGGCTAAAAGCCCGTACCCTTCACTGCCGCGGAGAGCTATGAGCTTTCCTCAAAAAGGGTAACCCCACCCTGCGAAACATCGGTCCCCGAACCTACGATTCGTCGTCGGCGTGGACGTGTTTGTGGGCGGAGGCGATTACCTTTTCCGCAGACACTGGGGGAACCACATCGTAGCGGGCCATCTCCATATGAAAACTGCCCATCCCCTGGGTGAGTGAAGTGAGCGTGACGCCGTAGGTGAGCATCTCGGCCATCGGGACTTCGGCCCGGATCACGGTCGTCCCGCGCCCGCTGCCCATACCTTGAACGCGGCCTCGCCGGCCGGTCAGGTCCCCCATCAAAGCGCCGGTAAAACCCTCCGGCGCCTCAATCTCGACGCGCATCAGGGGCTCCAACAGGACTGGCCTGGACTGCTCCATGCAGTTGCGGAAGGCAAGCCGCCCCGCCAGCCGGAACGAGAGCTCATTCGAGTCCACATCGTGGTAGCTCCCGTCAAAAAGGACAGCGCGGAAGTCGACCATGGGAAAGCCAGCCAGCCAGCCGCGCGCCGCCGCCTCCTGGATGCCTTTCTCGACCGCTGGAATAAAACTGCGCGGGATCGCGCCACCGAAAATCTCGCTGACGAACTGAATCCCTCCGCCCAGAGGGAGTGGCTCCAGACGGATCCAGCAGTCGCCAAACTGGCCGTGGCCCCCGCTCTGCTTCTTATGCCGGCCCTGGGCGCTGGCGCTGGCGCGGATCGTCTCCCGGTAAGGCACCTTGGGCGCCTTGAGCGTCACTTCGGTGTGGTACCGGCGGCGCAGCCGGTGCACGATGGACTCGATATGGGGTTGGCCCGAGCCGGCCAACAGGAATTCATGGGTCGCGGCATCCCGATAGAAGCGGACCATCAGGTCCTCCTCCATCAACTTGTGTACCGCCGGCGCCAGCTTTTCTTCGTCAGCCCGCGTTTTGGGCTCAATGGCATAGGTAACGGCGGGCTCCGGCATGGTCACTGGGTCAAAGTAAATCTCGTGGCCCGCATCGCCCAGCGTGTCGCCGGTGAAAGTCTCGCGCAGTTTGGCCACGGCGCCCACATCGCCCGCGTGCAACTCCCCGATGGGACTTGCCGTACGTCCCTGCATCACCGTCAGATGGGCCAGTCGCTCCGCGCTGTGGTGGGTGTAATTGGTGATCGTGGCATCGCTTTTGGCGATTCCGGAAAAGACCTTGAAGAATGAAATCCGTCCGGCGAAGGGATCGGACATGGTCTTGAAGACGTATAACGAGAGCGGCTCGCGGTCGTCCACCTTGCGCAACACCATCTCGGCTTCGGAGTCGGGACGAACGCCAATAGATTCCACGGCGCCGCGGGCAGCCACGGGGACCCGCTCCACTGGCGACGGCGCGTACACCTGAAGAAAATCAAGCAGATGGTCGCTGCCCACGTTCCGCAGGCCACTCGCAAAGAGTACGGGAAAGATCCGGTCCTCGCGGATCGCTTCATGAAGGGCGACGATCAAGTGTTCTTCCGGAATGGTTCCTTCGCGGAAGTACTCCTCCATCAACTCATCCTTGCCCTCGGCGACCAGCTCCACCAGGGCTTGGTGGGCCTCCGTAGCCTCTTCGCGCAGGCGTACCGGAATCTCGGAAAGCCGCCCACAACCGGTGCCGTCCGGTTCGTACACGAAGGCCTGCATGGTTACCAGGTCCACCACCCCGCGAAAGCTGGGATTTTGTCCGTTGCCCTCAAGAATGGGTAGCTGCACCGGAACCACCTGGCGGCCAAAACCTTCGCGCAAGGCGTTGACGGTGCGTTCGCGGTCGGCGCGGGGATGATCCATCTGGTTGACCACGATCACCCGGGGCAAGTTGAACTCTTCGCCGAACTTCCACACCCTCCGGGTCATGGCTTCCACGCCGCAGGCTGCGTTCACGACCAGCAAGGCCGCCTCTACCGGCAACAGTGCCGCACGAGCTTCGTGCACGAACATGGGAAAGCCAGGGGTGTCTACAAAATTGATCTTTACGTTGCGCCACTCGGCGAATGCGAGCGCGTTCTGCATAGTGGTCCGGCGCGCTACATCCTCTTCGTCGTAGGCGGTTACGGCACTGCCGTCATCCACACGGCCCAGTCTTTCGGTCATCTTGGCTGCCTGAAGCAGCGCGGAGATCAGGGTGGTCTTGCCGCTGTGCGCATGACCCAGGAGCGCGACGTTACGAATGTCGGGTCCCTGATAAGTCTTCAATGAACGATTCATCCGAGGTATCTCCAGTTCCCAAGATTGGAGGTATTGGAGCTGTCCGGGCGCGATGGGGAGCACATAGCCATGCACGCGGGGGCCTGCTTCATTTGCGGGAACCGAGTGTAGCACAGCGGAGGATGGATCTACTTCCGCTCCAACTCGGCACGCTGCCGCCGCAGATTCCAGGCAAAGATTCCGATCCGCAACAGCAGGATCAACACCAGGGCTATCGCCAGGGCCGCCGACTGGCCGTGGACTCCGCGACGCAACAGAAAACCCAATGCTCCCAGGACGGCGATCACGAATGCGCCAAACGTTAGCCACTCCGCACGATTTTTCATATCACTTCCTTAGTCTCTGCCTGCTGCGCGACAGCCGTACAAAGATCACAATAGCAAGTCCGGCAAAGACCCCCATGGCCAACATCGAGCTCAACTGAAAGCGAAAAAGCACGGCGCCGGCGTTGGGTGCATGGGCCCGTGGCAGCAGGGCTTCCAGCAAAACAAAGACACAAAAACCGATCGCACCGGCTCCCATCAGGCTGAATACGATCTTCAGAGTCGCGCTTCCCATCCCCCACCGGAAGCCTGCATCATATCGCATCCAGGCGCCCCCCACCCGTTACAATTGAGAGGATTGAAGGTCTGAAGACTGAAGGGCAAAGGAATCATGGACGCTACTCCATCAACGCCTCCGGCGATAACTCCAAACATTCACCCGTGGCGGATATGCGCGGCGGTATTGCTCTTGCTCGGCACCGTCTTGACTGCGCCTCTTTTTGCCCATGCGCAGTCCACCACCGTGCATGATCCCGCAGCCCTCAAACCACCACCGGGCAGCCGCGTCGCCATCGTCGAGTTTGAGGATATGGAGTGTCCCGATTGTGCCCGCGCCAATCCTCTCTTACGAGACGCCGCTACCCAATACCATATCCCCTGGGTGCGTCACGATTTTCCCTTGCCCTTCCACGCCTGGAGCTTCGACGCTGCGGTCTATGCGCGTTGGTTTGACACCAAGTCGAAAAAAATTGGCGATGAATTTCGCGATGCGGTCTTTGCCAACCAACAGCTGATTGATGCCGCGGGGGAGACTTCCCCTGAGACTCCGGCAGGTCCCACGACGGCTGCCGCGGCAGCGATTCGTAACTTCGCCGAAAAGTTCGCGCAGCAGCACGGCATGGCCCTTCCTTTTGTGATCGATCCGCAAAAGAAACTGGCCGCTGAAGTCCAGGCCGACCTCGATCTCGGCAAGCGCATTGGCATTGAGCACACGCCGACCATCTGGGTGGTCACCAACAAGACCAATGGTGTGCCTTTTGTAGAGGTAGTTGACCGGCAGCGGCTCTACCAGATCATCGACCAGGCGCTGGCCGACACCAAGGGCCAAGCCGTGGCTGTGCACCACGGCACCGGTCAATAGCGCATTGCCGGTCAGGTCTGGATGACTGGGTCTGGATAACTAGGTCTGGATGTTGACCAACTGGCCGGGCGTGGTTTGCCGCGTCTGGGGAGAACGCCAGTGGTCAATATAAGAAATCTGGTGCACGCAGGAAACGGTGCAGTGCGGAGCGCAGCTCTTTTCCGTCAGGTACTCGCGCTTGAGGTCGGCTTTGGTGTATTGCGCCAGCGGAACGCCTGGATAGCCGCGCTGTTGTGAGCAATAGTGCACTAGCCCATCTTCGCAAACGTACAGGAAACGTGAACCGGCGCGGCAGCGCCAGTCGTTCGGCTCCGCATTGGCGATCGCTTCTTGAAATTTGTTGAAGCGGGAATAATTTTTCTTTGCCATCCCGGCCATCTGGTAATAGACGCGCCGTTCCTCATCCTGCAGCGGCTTCAGTTGACCGTCCCCATCGTGGATGATGCCGATGGTTGAAGTAAACCCCAGCTCCAGCGCCCGGTTGCCGATGACCAGCGCATCCTGCGGATTCCTGATGCCGCCGCCGACGACGGAGTTGATGTTGACGTGGAATTCGGCATGCTGGGAGAGGAACTGCAGCTTCTTGTCCAGAACTTTCAGGCTCTTCTTGGAGATCTCGTCCGGCTCGATGTTGTCGATTGAGATCTGCATGTGGTCGAGCCCGGCACGGTTCAACTGCTGGATCCGCTCCGGCATCAGCAGGTAACCGTTGGTGATCATGCCGGCCACCCGGCCGTGGTGACGGATACGGGCGATGATGAAGTCCAGTTCCGGATGCGTGAGCGGCTCGCCCCCAGAGATGGTGATGATGCTTGAGCCCAAGGCCGCCAGATGGTCGATGCGGCGTAGCATCTCCGGCAGCGGCACCGGCTTCGATACCTTGTCGTATTCGTTGCAGTAAGCGCAGGAGAGATTGCAGAACCGCATGGGCACGATCTGCGCCATGACTACGTGCCGGGTGGAAGCTAAAGCCCGCCCGACCACCATCAGCTCGCGCGCCTTGCGCGTGGCTGCGCTCGCCCGGCCTTTCCATGTCTGTTTCCGCTGCTGCATCTAGTTTGTATTCAATCACAGCGCAAGCAGGGGCGCGAGTAACCAGAAAGGAATGGGGATGATCGCGGCCTGAGCGGTATCACAGGCCATCCGGGCGGTTTAATGCTTCTTGGGCTTTCCGGCGCTCATGGTCAGGATTTGCTCCTGCTTGTTGCGCATGACCGTTACCTGCACCTGCTGCCCACGGTGGTTACGAATTGCTTTGAGCCAGTCGTTCTTGCTCGTCATCTGCCGCGATTCGACCTTAACTACGACGTCCCCAGCTTTCAGGCCTGCGCGGGAAGCCGGGCTCTGGTCGTCTACGCTTTCCACCAGCAATCCGGTGCCGCTCTTCACGCCGAAATAGTCGGCCAATTGCGTCCGCACCGGGTTGACATCCGCACCCACGTAGAGCGCCCTGGGGATCATGTTATTCAAAAAGGCGGGACCGCCCGAAGAGACATTTCCCAGGAAGCTCTGCCCGGCGGCGGGGGCGTTCGGCTCTGGAACAGTGAAATGCTTCGACCAGGCCTCTTGTTGCAGCACTGCCTGGTCGCAGAGCTGCACGGTCACGTTTATGCGGGCGCCATCGCGGCTGATGAGTAAAGTAACCGTGCGCCCTGAAGGCATCTCCAGCAGCCGGCGGCGCAGCTGGTTGACGTTGTCAAACGCTTGTCCGTCGAGCTGAAGAATGATGTCGTGCACCTTGAGGCCGGACTTGGCGGCAGGAGCGTCGTGGTCCACCATGACTACCTCGGCTGCGTGGGCATCCTTCAGGTGGAGCGCATCGGCACGCTCGTTATCAACCTCCCCGAAAACAACCCCCAGGTAGCCTTGCGCGCTATACATCAGAAACTCAGGGAGGTTGCCGGGCAGATTCAGCGAATCTCCTAACGCCCAGCCGGCGGGAATGAAGAGAAGACCGCCCAAAACCGCAGCCACTGAACCCAAAATCGGAAGGTGCTTCATCGGAGGACTCCCAAGGGATTCATACCGGTAAGACTTGCTGTACGCCCAAAAAGGCAACTTCCAAGCTACTGGATTTGCGGCGATTCATCCAGAATTTCGTGAGAGACGGTTCGAATATGGGGATTGTCGTCTTCCGACGCCACAGTGTGCAATACCTCGCGCACGCTACTATCGGCTTCGACCGGCTGCAGAAGCTCGATGGCGCGCGAGCGCACCGTGGCATCCCCGTCGTTCATCAGTGCTTCCAGCACTCCGTCGCGGACTCGCATATCCTCCGCCACGTACGGCTTCAGGCCGTCCAGGGCTTGTAATCGAACCTTGGCGTTCTTGTCATAGCGCAAGGCCACCAGCAAAGCATTGCGGAGCGGGCCGTCGGTGCATTGGTGCCCCGCCTCGCACTCGCCGGCCAGCAGGCTTACGGAATTCTGCGCCACAGCGGGATTCACCTGGCTCTGCGCCCCCACCAGCAACAATTCCCGTATCTGCGGATCATCAAGCGATCCCTGGGTCGTCTCCGGAACCAGGCGATTGAAGTGTACTTCTACGTTTTCGGTGTTTGGTTCACGGACAATGCTGCTGACGTTGGCGATCCTGCCCGGTCCCGCGATGGCCGCAGGCAGCTCAGCCGGTGGACGGTGGCTGCGCAACGCGGACTGATAGCCGGCCCAGCTTCCCGAGGCGAGGCCCAGAACCAGCAGCGCGGACGCTGCCACCGGAGCCCGGCCCAACATGCTCACGCCTCGGAACATGGACTGCTGTACTCGCATCAGCCAGCCGCTTCGCGGCATGGTGTCCAGTGCTTCCTCCAGCCGTAGCCGGGCTTGCGCCAGCAAGTTGGCCGAAGGCTCCAGCGGAGGCGCCAGCGCCATCGCCTGCTGTAGGGCCTGTACTGCTGCAAACTCTTCCTGACAGCGTTTGCAGGTAGCTAGATGACCTTCCAGCAAATGGCACTGATCATCCGGAAGTTCTCCGTATGCAAATAGGGCAATTTTCTGTTGCGCCAGCTCGCAATCCATACCAAACCTCGCCTCACCGTAGTGTCGCCAAATTAGTTCTTAGTTTTCTAGTCGCCCGGAAGAGCGTGTTCTTGGCGGTCTCTTCCGTGGTGTTCAACATTTCACCGATTGTTCTTAATCTCAGGCCCTGGTAGTGCTTTAGCTCAAAAACCATGCGTTCCCGCGGGGTCAGGCGCCCTAGCGCTTCCTGGATCCGCTCCCCCAGGAGCTTGCGCTCCAGCTCGCGCTCAGGATTCGCCATCGCTCGCTCGTCGGAGATATTGCTGAGCAGGTCCATTTCTCCGCCGCTGGAGTCGACCACCACCGACTGCTCTTCGCGGCGGGATTTGCGCCGGCGCAGGTGATCGAGGCACAGGTTGGTCACGATGCGGTAGATCCAGGTATAGAAAGAGCATTCAAAGCGGAAATTCGCCAGGTAACGATAGGCTTTGAGGAAGGCTTCCTGGTGGATGTCCTGCGCATCCTGCTCGGACCCTGTCAAGCGGAGTGCAAGCCGCAAAACCGGCTGGTCGTACTGGCGCACCAGGGCTTCGAAGGCGGTCCGCGAGCCTTTTTGTGCTTCGCGGATCAGCTCGGTTTCGGTGGCGCGACCCCACGCTTCGCTTGCCATGCCTGACGAGGATTGTAACGTTCGCGGCGGAGCCCAGGCAGAGCTCGCAGCCTTGGCCGGCCTTTGCGAAGTAAAGCGAAGCGCGTCCGTAGTCATTCGTCGCTCCCGTAACACACTAACCACTGTCCCCTAGACGAAAGCAGCAGGCGTTTGGTAAGCAGTCGAGATTCGATAGACTCAGCCTATGTCTTCCCTATTCGAGAACTCCGGCGAAAGCATTGTCGCGTACTGCGACGGTGGGTCTCGCGGCAACCCGGGTCCGGCCGGTTTCGGCGTCTATATCCAGGACTCGGCCGGGAACGTCCTGGGCGAATTGAGCGAGTTTCTGGGCACGCATACCAATAATTTCGCTGAGTACTCCGCCTTACTGGCGTCTCTGGAATTTGCTATTGCCAACGGCCACAAGGGTTTGCGGGTCATCTCCGACTCTGAACTGATGGTCAAGCAGATCAAGGGTCAGTATCGGGTGAACAGCCCCGAACTGCGTCCCCTGTATGAGGAGGCCAAGCGCCGTATTGCGCGGCTTGACCATTTCCAGATCCAACATGTTTTGCGGGAGAAGAACCGCCATGCGGACCGGCTGGCCAATGTGGCCATGGACCGCGGAATGGGTAGGGCAGCTCCGGCTGTAAGCCGGGCCCCTGCTCCAGCCCCATCTTCGCCGGCGCCCGGCAAGGGGATCATGCTCCGCGGCTTGGTAAAGAACGGAGTGGTGCACGTCCTCGGGGGCGAGCTCCCGGACGGAACTTTCGTGAAAGTCATTCCGGAGTAGGTAAGAGAACCGCAGGTCCCTCACTCGCTGCGCTCCGGTCGGGATGACAATTCTGTTGCAACCCGATGAACTCTCACAGAACGCCCGTTGTGCAATAGAATTGTCATCCCGACCGGAGCGCAGCGAAGTGGAGGGACCTGCGGTTCTCTCTTTACCCGGACAGCGCGGCTTTCACCATTTCACTCACCACCCGGCCGTCGGCCCTCAGGCCGCTGGCCTGGATCCGGACC
The DNA here is from genome assembly GCA_963711525.1 of uncultured Acidobacteriaceae bacterium. Taxonomy (GTDB): domain Bacteria; phylum Acidobacteriota; class Terriglobia; order Terriglobales; family Acidobacteriaceae; genus PALSA-350. Next base: position 881,880 of record CAVQEO010000018.1, read on the forward strand.
TGAACCGCTTTCATCACCGTTCCCATATCCTTCGGTCCAAGTTGGGCGCCCTGGGCGCGCAACTCTGCCAGGGTCGAAGTCACCAGCTGCCGCAGCTCTTCGTCTCCCGCCGCCTTCGGCATGTACTCTTCGATTACCGTAATCTCCGCTGCCTCCTTTTCTGCCAACTCCGGCCGATTGCCCTTGGTGAATTGCTCGATGGAGTCCCTGCGCTGTTTGATCAACGTGGTCAATACCTGCACCGCTTGTGTATCCGTGACCGGCGTGCGTTGATCTATCTCCTTATTTTTCAATGCTGAAACCACCATCCGGAGAGTGGATAATCGCTCCACTGCGCGTTGTTTCATGGCCCCCACCATATCCTGATGGATCTTCTCAGCCAGGCTCATACTCCTCCATTCACGGCAATACCCATTAAAGCGCCCATTATAAGAAAGCTTTGTTTATTACAATGGAAACATGATCCGTAAGACGCGCCTTTTTACTCCAGGCCCCACCCCGCTTCTACCTGCGGCCCAGTTCGCTATGGCTGCAGCCGATATACACCACCGGACCCCCGAATTTCGCGCCCTGTACCTGAAGGTACTCCGCGACCTGAAGACCTTTGTCGGGACCAGGAATGACGTCATTCTGCTCGCCTCCTCCGGTACCGGAGCGATGGAGGCCTCAGTCTCGAACCTTACCTCTCCCGGGGACCGGGTGCTGGTGCTGACCGCGGGCAAGTTCGGCGAGCGATGGGTTAGCCTGGCCAAGGCATTTGGCTGCGACGTTGATGTGGTCAGTGCGCCTTATGGCCAGACCTTCGACCTGGAAGAGGTGCGCAAGGCTCTGAAAATCGAAACGCGCGCCGTCTTCATGCAGGCTACCGAGACCTCCACCGGCGTGCGCCATGACGTTCAAGGTGTCGCCGAAGTATTGAAGCAGAGCGGCAAGGACGCGGTGCTGGTGGTGGACGCCATCACCGGCCTCGGCACCACTCACATCGACATGGATGCGTGGGGCGTTGATGTGCTGATCGGGGGATCGCAGAAGGCGGTCATGATTCCTCCCGGCCTTTCCTACCTGGCGGTCGGCGATCGAGCCTGGGACTTAATGGAGATCTCGCTCAACCCCCGCTACTACTTCGATCTGCGAAAAGAGAGAAAGAATGCGGCTAAGGGGGAATCGGCCTACACTCCCGCGGTGGCCCTGATTGCAGCTTTGGGAGCGGCCTTGGACTATATCGCCGGCCAGGCGGAGGGTGATCTGGCGGCGGGCCGCGCTAAGTTGGTGGAAAACGCCGAGAGCTGCGCCGCTATGACCCGCGCCGCAGTAGAGGCCCTGGGCCTGAAGCTATTCGCCCCCGATGCTCCGGCTGCCGCGGTGACGGCCGTGCTGCCTCCGCCGGGCCTCGATTCCGGCGTCATCGTCAAGGAGTTGAAGAGCCGCTTCGCTGCCGTTATCACCAATGGACAAGGGGAGATGAAGGGGCAAATCTTCCGCATCGCCCATCTGGGATTCTTCGACTACATGGACACCATTGCCCTCATAGGCGCCCTGGAACAAGTGGCCCACGCCCTCAAGCTGCCTGGTTTCGCTTTTGGGAAAGCATTGGTGGCTGCCCAGAACGTCTTCGCTTCGCGGGCGCCCGACGAGGCCGCGCGGCGGGACCGTGCCGCGGCAGGTGTCTCCCTTTCCGCGCACTAGACTTCACCCATCATGCGCTCAACCGTCCCCTACGCGGCTGTGCTGTCCAGCGGCAGCCGCAGCGTAGTGACAAGAAAACCTTAGGAGAGCGATGAAGATCGTACTGGCAGAGAAAGTCTCGCCCGCCACCCTGGCCGTGCTCGAAGGCGAGAGCGGTTGGCAGATTGTGACCCACGACCAGATCAAGAACGGTCTGGCCGGCGAACTGGGGGATGCGGATGCGCTCGTCGTTCGTTCCGCAGTCCAGGTCGATGAGGCACTTCTGCATGCTGCTCCCAAACTGCGGGTGATTGGCCGTGCCGGGGTGGGGGTCGACAACATCGACGCCGATGCCGCGACGCGCCGGGGCATCGTGGTCATGAATACGCCCGGCGCCAACGCTATCGCCGTGGCCGAGCTGACCATCGGATTAATGCTGGCGTTAGGCCGCCAACTGCCCCGCGCCAACGCTCTACTGCACGCCGGCAAGTGGGAAAAGAAGTCACTGCAGGGAACTGAGCTGCGGGGCAAGCAACTGGGCATTCTGGGCCTGGGACGGGTGGGTCTGGAGGTGGCGCGACGGGCTAAGGCCTTCGGCATGGAACTACTCGGCCATGACCCCTTTGTGGCCCCCGCCGTGGCGCGGGAAAATGGCGTCCGCCTGTGCACAGTTGAGGAGTTATTTCGCGGAGCCGATTACCTGACCTTGCATGTAGGGCTTACCCCCCAAACCACCGGCATTATCAACGCCCGGACGCTGGCCACCATGAAAAAGAACGCGCGCATCGTGAACTGCGCTCGCGGTGAGCTGATTGACGATGCAGCCCTGGTGGAGGCCCTGCGATCCGGCCAGGTGGCCGGGGCCGCCCTCGACGTCTTCAGCCAGGAGCCGTTGAAAAATTCGCCTTACTTCGGGCTCGACAACGTAATCCTGACTCCGCATATTGCCGGTTCCACCGGTGAGGCGCAGGAGGCGGTCGGGGTGCAGATTGCCCAGCAGGTAAAGGACTACCTCAAGTTCGGGGTAGTGCAGAACGCGGTCAACCTACCCTCCATGACCTATGAGGAGTATCAGGAGCTTTCCCCGTACATCCTCATGGCGGAGCGTTTAGGCGCATTCCTCTCCCCCTTGGCGGCGGGGAATCTTGAGAGCATCCATCTTTCCTACAGTGGACGGCTGGCACAGGGCAAAACCGAACTGGTGCGCAATGCCGCCATCCAGGGCGTGCTGGCGCATTCGGAGGTGGTTAATCGCATCAACGCGTTATCCGTGGCCGCAGAACGCGGCATCCGGGTGCACGAAGAGAAGAAAGAAGAAGGATCGGGCGGCGCAGGAACAGTGCTTAAGATCACCTTGCACACCGACACCGGTGACAGTACCGCGAGCGCCACCGTGCTTCACGGCAGTTCGCCCCGGTTGCTGGCCTGCGATGGCATCGATATCGAAGCTCCGCTGCACGGAACGTTGCTGTTTATACGCAACCTGGATGTCCCTGGCGTGATCGGCCGCATTGGCACCATCCTGGGTGAGCATAAAATGAATATTGCGAACTTTGCCCTGGGACGCAGCCTGCGCACAGCCCAGCACAATGCTCTCGCCGTGGTCCAGATTGATGGCCGCGTCGCGGGGTCGGTTCTGTCCGCGCTGCAGGCCACGGAGGCCATCACCGAGGTTCGCCTCATCGAGCTGGCCGACCGCCAGCCCGCACCACCAGCCATCGAATGAAGAACCTGCAAAGTTGAAGGAGTGCCGGATGCCGCTATACGAATACCAGTGCAAAAAGTGCGGACATCGATTTGAACTGATCCAGTCTTTTTCTGCTGAAGATCCAAAGGAATGCCCGGTCTGCCAGGGTGAGGTGGAACGGCTGATTTCCACGCCCGCCCGTGCCCATTTCAAGGGCTCGGGTTTCTACTCCACTGACTACGCTGCCAAGCCGGCCGCTTCTCAAAAGTCGCAGGATGGCGGGAGCAGCTCAGACGGCGGCTCCGCGCCTTCCGACAAGGGTGGAACGACCGATAAAGCACCAGCTGCCAAGACAGGAAGCGCTCCGGCTCCGGCCCCGTCCACTTCCTCCACCAAATCGGAGTAGCCACTAGCCTAAAAAGGAGCAGGGTTTTAGAGTCCGCGTGAGATCCTGGGGCCGCTAGGAAGCGTTAGACTTCAGGGCGGCGAAATGAAGGCTGGGTAATTCTTCTACGGCGCGGCGCAATGCCTGTTCCCATTGCCCATGCATCAGGCCCAGCTCAGTATCCTCGGCCTGAAAGCGCCGGTAACGGTCGAAGTCCAACTTGTCGTTTTGGTATAGCAGCACTTCAAGCGGCGGGCCCCACCGTAACATTCGAGCGCATCGCAGCATCCATGGACAGCAGTGCGTAGGTGCCTGCGACCTCCAAACTGGTGGAACCGAAGTCGATGCCGCGATCGAGGATCGGCCTGCCATATTTGACCTCGCCTATCTGCATATAGGGCGAATCCTCGGTTGCGCTCAGTGGGTTTCCCTGGGGGTATATCAAGAAGAGGTTTGGCTTCTCTCCTTTGACTTGACCGCCTAACACGAGATGGATGTTGAACTTGAAGTCGTCCTTCTCCAGTGCGGCGCGATCCATATCTGAGACCCGGCGAACGCAGTCCCCTACGATGCGGGCTGCCGCATACATGGATTCGGCCTTTGCCAAGCCCTCTCCAGACTCGAAATCGTTGCGCAGAAGGGTAATCACTGATTGGGTCAGAGATAGGTTGCCACTGGTCAGGATGACAAAGGCACGTTCTCCCGGCTGGAGAAATGTATGCATTTTTTGGCAGACGTTTACCTGGTCGTAGCCGGCGTTGGCTCGGGAATCGGACGCCATAACCAAACCTTGACGGGTCATGATGCCCAGACAATAGGTCATTATTGATCTCCAACCTGAATGCTAGAGCATTTCCCGGGAACACGGTATAACGATACAAAGAGGTGGGAACCGATCCTGATTGTCTGAGAGCGTTTCGGCATCATAATTTCTGCGACAAGGACCTTGTCGTTCCTGTCGAACTTGCCCGGGGGTGACCCTGGGCGATTCGCTCTTCAGGGCTCGATCGAGGGAGTGCAATGCTTATTCGCTTAGGTTATGACATCGGTTTCAATATTCCAGCTCCCGTTACTATCGTGGCGATGCTCCATGTGCATCCTTCGCGGGAGCCAGACCTGCTCGAACCCGACGAGCTGAGGCTGGATCCGGGCGTCCCCATTACCAGCTATATCGACACCTTTGGCAATCGCTGCTCGAGGTTTGTGGCGCCCACGGGACATATCCAATTGACCGGTTCCACCCTGATCGAAGACTCCGGGATGGAGGACCCTTCTCCTTTGGACGCGACCGAGCATGCGGTGGCGGATCTACCCAACGAAACCCTGATTTATCTGCTCAACAGCCGCTATTGCGAGGTGGATCGCCTCTCCAACATAGCGGTGGAGTTGTTTGGCAACGTGGCTCCGGGCTGGACCCGGGTCCGCGCCATCTGCAGCTGGGTTCATTCCAGGGTAGCTTTTGGCTATCAGCATGCCCGTTCCACCAAGACTGCGCTGGACGTGTTTACCGAGCGGGTTGGAGTATGCCGGGACTTTCAGCACCTGGCGGTGACCTTCTGTCGCGCCCTCAACATACCGGCGCGCTATGTGACCGGATACCTTGGGGATATTGGTATACCGCCAACCTTTACTCCGATGGACTTCAGCGCCTGGTTCGAGGTTTATCTGGCCAACCGCTGGTGGACGGTGGATGCGCGGCATGATCATCCTCGCATTGGGCGGGTATTGATGGCCGTGGGACGGGATGCCTCCGATGTGGCGATCACCACTTCATTCGGGATCGCCAACCTCACACACTTCAGTGTGATCAGCGACGAGGTTGCGACGGAAGCCGCGTCGGGATTCAAACAGTGAGCCCGGATGGCCAAATGGAACTAGCTCGACCCAGCACGTTCGCGAATCCGCTCCTTAAGGATTACGTCCTCGACAATACGTTCGACGAGATGTTCTCTGAGGATGGCCTGGTAAGACCGCATTACGCAGCCGCATTGGAGACATTTCTCAACCTTCCGCCGGAAGAGATTGCGCGCCGCAAGCGCTCCGTTGATTTGTCGTTCCTCACCCAGGGCATCACCTTCAACGTGTATGGGCACGGAGAAGGAACAGAAAAGATTTTTCCCTATGACTTGTTGCCGCGCATCATCACCGGCGCGGAATGGCAACACATCGAAAAGGGCCTTACCCAACGCATCACCGCCCTGAATCTGTTTCTGCACGACGTTTATAACGAAGGCAAGATTCTCAACAACGGCCATGTGCCGCGTGAGATTGTCTACAGCTGCCGCCAGTTTCGTAGAGAAATGCGCGGCCTGCAGGTTCCCCGGAACGTCTATATTACTGTGACGGGTACAGATCTTCTTCGCCTGAGCAACGGTGAATTTGTGGTGCTGGAGGACAACCTCAGAGTGCCCAGCGGTGTCTCCTACATGCTGACCAGCCGCCGGGTGATGAAGCGCACGTTTCCCCAGCTGTTTCGCGATTACGGTGTGCAGCCCATCGAACACTACACTCAGCTGCTGCTGAGCACGCTGCGCTCGCTGGCCCCAGAGGGGCGTCACGATCCCTCCATCGTGCTGCTGACCCCGGGCGTGTATAACTCGGCCTATTTCGAGCACACCTACCTTGCCCGGCAGATGGGCATCGAACTGGTCGAAGGTCGCGACCTGGTGATCCACGACAACGTGGTTTATATGCGAACCACCGCCGGCCTGAAGCGCGTGGATGTGATCTACCGCCGGGTGGACGACGACTTCATCGACCCGCTGGCTTTTCGTTCCGACTCCATCCTCGGAGTCGCCGGGCTGTTCAATGCCTACCGTGCCGGCAACGTAACCCTGGCCAATGCCTTCGGCACCGGCATCGCGGACGATAAGGCGGTCTACGCCTATGTGCCTGCGATCATCCGATACTACCTGGGCGAAGAACCGATTCTGAATAACGTCGAAACCTACCTCATGACCGACCCCAAACAGCGCAAGTACTGCTGCGAGAATCTGGACAAGCTGGTGGTGAAAGCGGTTGGGGAGTCGGGCGGCTATGGAATGCTGATCGGGCCCCACAGCAGCGCTGAACAGCGAGAAGACTTCAAGCGCATGATCGAAGCAAACCCGCGCAATTACATTGCCCAGCCTACGCTCGATTTCTCCCGCGCCGGCTGTTTGACGGAGAATGGCATCGAACCCCGGCATGTGGACCTGCGGCCTTATATCTTGTATGGCGATAAGGTGCGCATTGTTCCGGGCGGCCTCACGCGCGTAGCGTTGCGGCGAGGATCACTGGTGGTGAACTCATCGCAGGGCGGGGGCAGTAAAGACACCTGGGTTTTGACCGACTAGGGGACATATGCTTTCTCGCGTAGCAGACAGTCTTTATTGGATGAGCCGCTATCTTGAGCGCGCCGAGCATACGGTGCGTATGCTAGACGTGAATATGGGTCTCATGCTGGATAAATCCAGCACCAGCGCGGAGGGAAGATGGAAGCGGGTCTTGGCTGCCCTGGGAAATCCGCAGGGCGTTAGCTGGAACAATGACTATTACCAACTTGTCCATTCGCTGACCTTCGACGCGGAAGTTCCCGCATCGGTGACTTCCTGCCTGATCGAAGCACGGGAAAATGCGCGCCAGGTGCGCGACGAGATCAGCTCCGAGCAGTGGCAGCAATTGAACCGTATGTACCACTGGGTAATCCAGCCACATTCAGAATTTGGACTGAATACCCGGCTGGCTGATTTTCTTCCCGCGGTGATCGACGGAGTCCACCTTTTCCAGGGGGTCACCGACACCACCATGAGCCATGGCGAGGAGTGGCAGTTTATTCAATTAGGCCGCTACCTGGAGCGGCATCCGCTACGGCCACTCTGCTCGCACTCTATCAACCGGAAATTCTCAGCACATCGGAAGCGGCAGAAGGAAGCCATTACCAGGAATGGGTAGGTTTGCTGCGTTGTTGTACGGCGTTCGAAGCGTACTGCAAGGTGTATACGGCAGACCTTGACGCGGAATGGATTTTGGAATTTCTATTGTTGAACCAGCAGTTTCCCCACTCGCTGAGATATTCGATCGATTGCCTGCGCCAGGCGCTGGTCTCCGTGCGTGCGTCCAGCGGAAGGATGCCAGTGGATGACCTATCCAGGGTTTCTGGAAAGCTGCAGGCTTCGCTGAGCTTTGCCGAGGTCTCTGACATTATGGCGCAAGACGCCGGGGCGTACCTGAATAACATCCTGCGACAATGCCGGCAGACGCACGACCTGATTTATCGTTTCTACATTCAATATTCGGTGGAAGCTGCTCTAGCGCTCTAGTCAATTTTTGGCGAGCAAGGAGTTCGACAGGCGATGGATTTTTATTTGATACGGCACCTGACCAAGTTCCTTTACGCGGACCTGGTAAGCGAAAGCCTCATGGAGGCGCGGATGCACCCGCGCAGCGATAACAATCAACGCTGCCTCTCGTTCTCCTTGTCGGTAAGCCCCCGTTGCCGCGTTTTCTCTTATCGCGATCACCTGGGCAACAACGTCCATCATTTCGATATCCCTGGCGAGCACTCGCAACTGGTGATGGTGGCTGAAGCCTTAGTTGAGCAGCAGCCACTGCCGGAAATTCCGCAATTGCTCCGCCCCGGAGCCTGGGACGAGTTGGATTCGTTGGTCGCGCTGGGGGATTTCTCGGAGATGATGCTGCCAAGTGAGTTTCCTAAACCCTCGGCCGCCCTGCTCGATCTGGCGAAACTACTGGATGTGCGACGCCGCGACGATCCCCTGGTGCTGTTGCGGCAGTTGAATGCATCGCTTTATCACTGGTTTGACTATGACCCGCGCAGCACGCACGTGAACTCACCCATCGACGAGGCGCTCGATCCAGAAAGGGTGTATGCCAGGATTTTGCCCACACCATGATCGCGCTGGTGCGGCACGTCGGCATTCCCTGCCGCTACGTGAGCGGCTATCTCTATCATGGCGAGGAGAATACCGATCGCTCCACGTCGGACGCCACGCACGCCTGGATAGAGGCCTTTTTGCCCCGGTGGGCTGGGTAGGATTTGATCCGACTAATAATTTGCTAGCGCACAACAGGTACATACGCACTGCGCTGGGAAGGGATTACGCGGATGTGCCGCCGACCCGCGGCATTTATCGGGGCAGCAAGGAGAGCGAGCTTTACGTGGCAGTCAAAGTGTCAAAATACGTGGATTTGCCGCCGCTCGACCGCGATATGCCGGTCCCGGAAGACTGGTCCGTCCTGGTGGAGCGGGCCCAGGAACCTCCGGCGCCCTCCACCCAGTTACTCCACCTACAGCAAATGCAACAGCAACAGCAATAGTCCTGCTCAGGATCTTGAGGTCCTGACCAAACGTAACCTCTGTGTTTCTTTCCTTCTTCTCCTAAGAAGGCTGGATCGCGTAGCTTATCAGAGGTGATTCATGGAAACGCACTTCGGGTATTTTTGCCGGGCATACGTCGGGCAAGACGTCCAGGCGAATGTGATCGCCCGTACGCTGCTGGAAGCCGAACTTGAAATCACTCGCATGATTCGTGGAGGAGCCGTGGCAGCACACGCAGTGCAACACGGAATGCCTGATCACGAACCGGTGCTGGTCGCCAACTCGTCCGACGGTAGCGCGGCCGGGGAGATGTGGCGTTACCTGCGGCAGAATACCGGGCCGGAGTTTGAACGCTGGCAGGCCGCTTACCGCTCCAAAACCAAGATTCTTGATGATCGATGGGTGGTGATTGAGCTCTCCTCGGCTGGAATCCAGGAATACAGCGCCTTCGGCAAGGCCGTCCGGGCGATATGGGGCAGCACTGCCAGCGCCTCAACCACTCCCTAAGGGTAGAGCTCCACGAAAAGTTGCACGGCGAGAGCCGTGGGATCCCACATCTCCGACGAGCGAGATACCAGGATTTCCTGTACGCGGCTGCGGAAAGAGTCGGCTGAAGGGCGGAGATGTGTATCCCAGCGGCTAAACAGGCTGCGGAAAAACTCGCAAACCGCTTGGTAAGCATCAGCCACCAGGGCTAAAGAGTCTGCGTGAGAACTCGAAATAAACAGCAAATAGGAACCAGGCCCGTAGGGCCGGGAGCCAAACGTCAGCCCAGCCCGGAAGGGCTGGGACATCGATCCCCAATATTGTTTGAGCGCCAGAGGCGCGGCACCCGCGGATGAAGGTAGTGCCGCACCTCCGGCGCTCCGCAACTTTGGATCCGCCTCCCAGCCCTTCCGGGCTGGGCTGACGTTTGGCTCCCGGCCCTACGGGCCCGGTTCTGATTCGCGATTTGCTTTCGTGTTCTCACACAGACTCTAAAGCCCCGAATTTTATTGCCCCAGCGTTTTAAGCGGGTTTGAAAACCCGCTTTCCCGGACTAATGCTCGCTGCGGCGAGGCAGTCCGGGGCTCCCAGCCGGCACCTGAGTTTTTCCGCAGCATGTAAAGCCCGGACCTCGCCGACAGGAAGTTTTCCGCAGCCTGAAGGGCCCCGGGCTCCGGCTTGACGGGGTGTGCCCAAGTCTCCTAAGGTCAGAGCGCGAGTAAACGTTTGCAACGTCTGTTATTTTGTTCCCTATGCCGAAAGCCGCCAACATGAGTGCCCTGGAGACGTTGAAGGAGCAGGTGCTCGAGGCCAACCTGGAACTGGTGCGCCAGGGGTTGGTTGTCTTTACCTTTGGCAACGCCAGCGGCATCGATCGCCAGCGCGGACTGGTGGTGATCAAGCCCAGCGGGGTTGACTATACGGCGCTCGCCGCCGGCGACATGGTGGTCACCGATTTGGACGGAAAAGTGGTCGAGGGAAGGCTTCGCCCGTCTTCTGACCTGGCAACACATCTTATACTTTATAAAGAGTTTCCCGGCATTGGCGGGGTGGTCCATACGCACTCGGAATATGCTACAGCCTGGGCCCAGGCAGGGCTCGAGATTCCGGCTTACGGAACCACCCACGCGGATTATTTTTACGGCCCCGTGCCAGTCACCGAAGAGTTGACGGCGGAGGAAATAGGCGGAGATTACGTGCTCAACACCGGGGTCGCGATTAGCCGCCGTTTCCAGGGTCTCGATCCACACGCAATTCCGGCCGTACTGGTGGCCGGCCACGCGCCTTTCTGCTGGGGAAAAACCCCGCTCGAGCGGCCACCATGCGGCCGTTCTGGAAACGGTCGCACGCATGGCCTACTTTACAACTACCCTGCGGCAAAGCTGTAACGGGGTTTCGCAGGCGCTGCTGGATCGGCATTATTTTCGCAAGCACGGCGCCAATGCCACCTATGGACAGGAGAAATGATGCGGCAACAAGGACACGCTGACCTATGGTGACAACCCTCGCTCTGGCGGTATCGACCCAGCTGGCGCGCCTGAACTGGATCGACATCCTGGTGATCGCGATCTACTTCGCGATGGTGGTCTTTATCGGCTTTTATCTCCGGGGATCGTCCAACACAAGCGAAGAGTTTTTTATGGCCGGGCGCG
>CAVQEO010000019.1:0-24260 GCA_963711525.1 uncultured Acidobacteriaceae bacterium
TAAGGCCACACGTCTTAGGCCTTTACGACACGACTAACGTCGTGCCCTGATACAAAGCCGAGCTTTTCACCAACCTGTTTAGCCGCGCCGATTTGCAATGGTTTACGTACGACCTGATCTTCGTTGCGGCGAGGCAGGTCGTACCCTTCAAAAACATTGAGGAGCGCCAACGCTAGAGGGTCTCGCCCGGTCCTGATCTTGGCCCCTGCAGTGGGCCAACCCGCGCCCAGTAGCACGGCGCGCGTCGAAAATGTGTGTAAGCTGCGGAATGTGCTCGATCCCAGTTGGGCACCACGACCTTTAGAGTTCATTCATCTCGGCTGGCCCATAGGAAAGTGTGTGTATGGCTTGCCGTTCCAGGATTGGGTCGTCTGTACAAAATTTCGCGCTGGCCGCTCGGGACCATCACGGGCTCGCTTTGGGCGACCAGGAAAGATCCTCGGGCGAGCATGGCCGCAGCTATTCTTTGAGTGCGGCATTTAAAGATCATCTGGTGGTCTCCTTATTGGTTTGACAGTGAAGAGCTAACGCTTGTCTCAGAAATCCCACCGCCTGAGGCCAGCGATATGCGCAATACGGTTCTTGCACGCGCCAGCCTCGACTTGGCTGCCGCCAAAGAGATGCCGAGAGTTTGTGAAACCTCTTCTCCTGTCCGGCCTTCGATAAGTTTCATCTGGATTATCTGCCGGAGCCTCGGCGGTAACTGTTCAATCGCGCCCGCCAGTAGCTCTTCTCTCTCTCGTCGTGAAAAGTGCCCCTCAGGACCCTCAGCAGGATCTTTTGGTTCCCAACGATACTGAAATCCACGGTCATCGCTGAAAACCTCCATCGGGATCTCAATATATCCTCGTCTCTTCCGCAAATTCATAAGTGCAGTATTGATAGCGATCCTTGTGAACCAAGAAGAAAAACTGGATCTCTCCTCGAATTCCTTCAAGTGCAGGAAGGCTCTCATGAGTGACTCCTGCATTACATCCTCTGCATCTTGCCAATTCTTCACGATGCGATACGCCCGGCGCAGAATCTTGTTGGAGTGACGTTTGCTGAGCTCGACAAAGGCAAGAGCGTCTCCCGCTTTCGCAGCCGAAACCAGCAGTTCTTCGCTCATCTTGTTCATGCCGCTACTGATGGCAAGATTATCGGGTGACGGAATAAGTACATTCATAAAGTGACCTCTTCTTCTGGGGCTTTTATTTTGATCCTGAGTGCCGCGCTCGTGTGCGTGACTTTGCTTTTGATGACGACTCGTGAGTTGTTAACCTTCAGCACGAAGGCCGTTGAGGCCAAAGTGCGCTCTTCCGTCGCTCAAATGCGCGACGATCTTTCGGAGTGCTGCGAACTACAATCCATTGAAAATGGAACATCCTTTGAAGGATTAAGTTCCTGGTGTGGGAGCCACGGTGGAACAAAGAGAAAGTTGCTGGCTTGCAAGGTGGCGTTCCATTCTCCCCTTTGCCCCAGCGAACCTAAAGAAGAGTCGCTGAGGACATAGACGATCGTGTGTTGCTCTCCATGGTGATGTATTCCCGTACGGGCTCCAGGCTCGACGAGGAATAGGCCTCCCCCACATCGGTGAACTTACGAGCGCCTGGATGGATTGCGGCGGTGCGCTTCGATCCAGGCGTTTGAGCCGTGGCGGAATCGAACTGATCCGGATGAACGACACGAATAGATTGATACGGCATGGACTCTTCTCCTTGTGCACCTAAGGGATGAACGGTGTGATCGTCCGAAGCGATACACCTTCCTGGTGGACAGGCTACGAATAGCCGTGATGCACTTACTATGCCAAACAGGGACATATGAGAATATCCTGCGTTATAGCTGAATGCATGGATCTTCCGCTGTGAACGCGTGAAAACCATCCGGACTGCGAGTCGAAATCTTGACAGGGGACGAAGATTTTTTGGCACACATCGGCCAGAACCATCTCAAATACGAGGGCCGACAGGATATCCACAGCGTAAACTCGGTTGATTCAGTACATACCAGACCATTCTTCTCGCACGATTTCTGGCAGTGCGCGTGCTCTCCGAATAGTGAAAAAAATTATTCTGCAGCCGCCGCGGGTACGTTCACAATAGGTAACGACGTCACTGCAAATCGCCTCGGATACGACTACGGTTCCATACTTGGGTGTTCGAGGTCACTGAGTCTAAATGTCGTGTGAGCCTACTCCCCGTGAGTCCCAAGCCGCTGAATCCGATGTCGGCGGCGCGTTTATCTAGTATGCTGCCGCCCGCTTTCCTCCACGCATTCTCCCAGCGCGAAAACAAGGCATTGCTCGGCTTTATCATGGTCTGCGGTTAGAAGGAACGAGAGTGGATACAGGCTGTGCATCTCTTCGTTAAAGCCTGTAAAGAAGTCGGTCACAGTCGAGTATGGTGTGGCCCTCTCATCAACTACGTCGAATTGGGCGCAGCATATTTCATTTCTTTTGGTTTCAAAGCCACGAATTGCTTTTGGTCTTCATAGAATGAATGGGTTTCACTCTTGCGCAGCGTAGGCGCACAACTACAGGTTGCCGACATAGGGTGCGACTGCTAATGAGTTGGCATGAGCAAAGTGTTTAAATACGTCATTCGTCGTGTCCCCCATGCGAGTGTTTCTTTTGTGGAAACACCTTTCGGAAGACTCAAAGATTGGCTTCACTTCCCGACAGACCTTGATCGCTGTAGTGCATTCACAGTTCCAAAGACGCCCACGGATGAAATATTGCGTGATCTTGCTGGATTGAGGCTGTTTCTGGCAAACGTGTCAGGATTATCGAAAAGTATCCAAAGGATAGAGTTCAAAGCTAATGAAACTCATCGGCGCCGCCAAACTTCACAGAAAATCTGGGGTGTGGGGCACCAGGCGTCTGCTCACCATAAGAAAGCGGCTGTATCACTTGCAAGAGGCAGTTGTGTCCATAAAGTTCAGCAAAGGATTGGGGTCTCAGTTAGAGCTTCCCCTGCCATCGCGTTCATTCCATCTAAACAGCCACGCCGGCAAATCCCGTCGTACTAAACAAGGTCTGCCTTTCTGTGCATAAGTCTCCTTCACTGCCCTTTTCCTGGACATGCGTGAACTCGAAATATGATAGTTCAACGTTCGGCCGGCCGGTTTGTAAAGATGCGGATCCACAACCACGCCGTTATAGACTAGTCACTCAGGCATCCTCGGAACAAACTCCCCGACCGGCTGATCGAAGTGCGGTGAATACACGGAAGTGGACGGGAAGCATCCCCTCCATGGTTATGGGTCAAGTTTTCAAATGTGCAGTTTGCGATGCACCAGCGTCGCTGCTATAAATTACAAACAAGTCAGACAATTCCCAGGCAGTTACTTTGACGTTACCAAAGACTCCTTGAGTCCGCGTAATTCCCAGGATAGGCTGCACAAGACACTCGATCACGCGCTGAGCGACCGTTTCTCTATTCCGTTGGGCCCCATCTATCGAAGCTGAAGTTTTGAAGCGCATCTGTATTCGCTGCCGGGAATCTTCTCTCAAACAAATTAGACAGAGATGAAGCGAGGATGCCGGCGACCTACTTTGGACATTCCCCCGTCAGAAGACCTCTGACGAAAACGCCGAAGTATGTCTTCAACCTACTCAGACACTGTATGCGCAAATCGCACGAGCACGAGGTCCAATATGCATTCAACTGGCTTTGTTATCTCTCCTTTGGACAGTCGATCAAGCGGCCCCCTTCTAGCTAGGCATTCTTCGGTCTCTTGGCTTTCAGCAGAGCGGGCGTCTTCCACTTATATCGCCGACCGCTTCGGCATACGATTGCGGACACTTCGCAAAGCTCGCGGCATGACGCAGACTGAAATGTCTATCGAGTTCGGAATCGATCGCAGCTTCATTAGCGATGTCGAGCGCGGTAAAAAAGCGATCTCCTTGCCATTGCTGGAAGTCATAGCTATCGGCTTCGGCTTGACCATGTCCGATCTCCTGGCAGACATCTAGCTTCTTCACCGGTGACAGAAGCTGCGATACCAGACGAGCGGAATCGCAGGGCGAGCTCCCGCTTTATCATCACATCACTCCTGGGTTACTGGCCGCCCCCTGCGCAACGAAGCTGCAGAGTAATCCTTTGTGCGCACGCGTGCCCTCAGATTCCCTTCATGGCGAAGACGAGCGTGTGCAGCACGACGGCAATATCCAGGAAGAACCCGCGGTGTTCGATGTAGTAGAGATCGTACTCAAGACTTTCGTGAATAACGAACTTGCGATCAGCGCTCAGTTGCCAGAAGCCGGTGATGCCGGGCAACACGGTCAGCCGCTGAGCCTCGTAGGGTGTGTACAGTTTTACGACGTATGGCATTTCGGGACGGGGTCCGACCAGCGCCATCTCTCCCCTCAGTACATTCAGCAGTTGTGGCAGCTCGTCGAGGCTCGTCTTGCGCAGAAACCGGCCCGCAGGCGTGATGCGCGGATCGCGGCTGTCTTCGGGCGAGCGCCCATACTTGGCCACTGTCGTATACATGCTGCGAAACTTATACATGGCGAACGCCCTGCCGTATCGCCCGATCCGCTCCTGCCTGAAGAACACTGGCCCGCTTGAGGTTGCTCTGATCCAGATGGCAACTGCAACCCAGAGGGGCATCGTCATCACGACAATACACAAGGCAAGCACGAAATCGATTACGCGCTTCAGGACTTCGTATGATGAACCGCCGGCCGTCTCCCCGCGCAAGAAGGTGCGCACCACCACTCCATCCATGTACTGGACAAACGACGGCCCGCGCAGCCCGCTGGGGTGCGTGGGCCACACGTCTGAGATCGGAATGCCGACAGTCGACGCAAGCTCTCCGATTTCCGCACGCCGTGTGGGACTCATGCGTGGATCAGCCAGAAAGAGATCTGAGATCTTCAGACGCGTGAGAAGCGCCTCGTCCAGGAGACCGCAATGCACCGGTGCATGCTCTCTGAAGTGATAACCGTGACTGTAGATGACACGATCACGTTCCGACCCTTGCTCGTCGAGAAAGCCGACAGGCCTAAGATCCTGATCCGGGGAATGAATGAGATACGAGAATATTCTTCGCGCATCTGATCCGGAACCTACTATCAGCGCTCCCCGCCTTCGTAGATCACGCGCGCTGTTGCGAGAGATCAGTGGTTGCATCACCTGCCTCAGCAACAAGATGATCGGGGTTGCCAATAACCAGGCACGTAGAAGCAGTCGGCCCGCCGGCGCGTGCGTGGTTACATAAATTCCTGCAAGAGCGAGCACGGAGGAGAACATCGATACGCGCAAGACAGCGGAGCTCTCGAGCACGCGCAAAAGACTGTGCCTGTTTCGATAGAGATTTTCGCCTGTTCCGAGCAGCACAAACGCAATCGCATACAAAACACAAAAAGAGATCAACTGCGATGTACAATTCCGGTCTGTGAACCTCCCAAAGGCTCGCCCAGCCGACAAGGCGCCTGCTCCGCCCACGGCGATTGCCAGGAGGTCCATCGCAACCGTTATGGGCAGTGCCAACGATAACGCCGGACTTTCCGCGTCTGCTAGGGACCGCGGTTGTTCTGGCGAAACCGCTGCGGACGACACATAACTCTCCATCCTCACTTGCCTCCCGGTATGTGTATCTACCCAGCAACATGAGCAAGTTGTGCTCATCGCCGAACAGCAGTAACGCTGCTCACCCGTGAGTACAACCATCGTCACTAAGGACGGTGATGTAAGCCTACAAGTACCACTTTATACACGTCAGCGAATCGGCTAACGCCCACAATCACGAGTTCTGACAATTGCGTCTGGGTGTCTAGGTTTTCGCTGCGCCCTCCCGAAGGGTGCGCCTGTGCATCCTTACAAACTAAGCCTGTCGCTTATAGCACACAGACCTCCTCTTTACCCTTGCCGTAGGGCCGGTTTCCGCTATATCTATGGAGCACAGACGGAGTCACCCCAGAACTTCACCCTAACCCCGGCTCTCAGCACCGCCATCCTACGCTGCTGAAGCGATGCGGCCAGCCGACAGCAACAGCCTCGTACCCGAAGCCGGCCAGCTCGGCCGCATGGACTTGGGATAAGGAGTTCTAACTCGGTGAATGTCGTCATCATCACTGACAACGCCCATGTGAACGGAGGAGCAGCCAAGGTTGCGATCCAGGAGGCCGTGGGTTTGGCGGATCGTGGACATAAGATCTACTACGTCTGCGCTGTGGAACCAATCGCGCGGGAGTTGATTCATCGTAATATCAGCGTCTGCTGCTCACAACAAGGCGATCTTCTCGCCAATCCCAACCCTGTAGCAGCCTTTGTCCAGGGTTGGTGGAACACCAGGGCCGCACAGCTGACCAACCGGATCGTCAGCCGCTTGAAGGGCTCAGAGACGATCGTTCATCTGCACACCTGGTCGCGCGCCCTATCCGCCAGTACGATCAGAGCTGCGATTGACTCAGGCATACCGGTCGTCTGCACATTGCACGACTTCATCCTCGCTTGTCCAAGCGGGACGTTTTTCAACCACACCCAGCAGCAGGTGTGCGACTTACGTCCGCTGAGCGCGGCTTGCCTTCTCACCAACTGCGATACTCGCAGTTACGCACAGAAGCTTTGGCGTGTTGGCAGGCAGGTCATCCAGAAGCAGATGGGCAAGGCTCCCGCCGCGATTAACCACTTTATCGTTCATTCGAGACTGGCCGGCGAGGTAATGGAGCCTTATCTTCCCCAGGATTGCATGGTCCATAGTCTTCCGATCCATGTCGAAGGCAGCCAGTATCCCCCGGCGCAGCCGGAGACCAACCACAATCTCGTATATCTCGGGCGGCTGGTTAGGGAGAAAGGCGTGCTTCTTGCGGCCAACGCTGCGGCGGCTGAAGGTCTTCCGCTGACGTTCGTTGGCTCGGGCCCTCTCGCCGAACAGATTCACGCTGCATATCCGGAGGCGATCGTCACGGGATGGGTGCATCACGCAACGAGCGTGCAGTATCTTCGACAGGCACGCGCGTTGGTCTTTCCTTCACTGTGGTACGAGACGCTCGGCCTTGTCGTACTCGAAGCCGCAGCTCACGGTATTCCATCATTGGTTCCGGATACGAGTGCAGCGCGGGAGATTGTCCTGGACGGTATTACAGGCCTGCACTTCAAGTCAGGAGATGAACTCGATCTGCGCTCCAGGATGAGGGAACTGCGGGATGCAGACCTTGTTCGTAGTCTGGGCCGCCGAGCCTACGAACATTTCTGGTCAAGCGACCACTGCTCTCTCAACCTCCATGTCTCTTCACTCGAAGCCATCTACGAGAAGATTGTCAGGACCGAGATGGCCGCCGATGGATTGCCTACTCTGCCTGTGGAGGTCCAGCGTGTTGGGTAAGCATGTGACTGTATCTCCCCTAAGACCACTCAGAGTACTTCACGTGCTCGAAGCGACCCTTGGGGGAACTTTGCGCTACATGGAAAACATCGCAGAAGCGACTGACGGACTCGACATCGTGTCAGCATTTGCTTACGGCACGGCACGAGCCGATTCGCACCTGGGGCCCTTTCTAAAACGGATTTCAAATCTCGGATGGACCTGTTATCCCGTAGATATGAGACGTGAAGTAAGATTTCGGACTGATTTCAAGGCATGGTTTCAGCTGCGCTGCGCGGTAGATCACTTCGCTCCGGATATTATCCACTGCCACAGCTCGAAGGCGGGCGCACTTGGCCGCGCGTCCGTGTTCCTGCGAAAAGACCACCCGGCACGCGTGTACAGTCCGCACGCCCTCGCAGCACCGCTGGGAAGTATTTACCTGAAGATTGAGAAATTACTCTCAAGATCCACCGAGAGATTTGTTGCCGTGTCGGACACCGAACGCAAAGAGATCCTCGATTTTTCACTCGCAGGGGAGGACTCCGTCAGCGTCGTCTATCCCTGTGTGGATGTCACACACTTTCAGCCCTCGCCGCAGGAGAATGCTCGGCAGACACTCGGTATCGGCTCGAGTCCTCTCATCCTCGCAATCGGCCGTCTCACGACGCAGAAAGATCCTGTTGCCTTCCTTCGCGTGATGGAACACCTGCACGCACGGCAAACTGATGTTCGCGCAATATGGGTGGGATCCGGGGAAAGGGAGGCTGAGTTTCTAAGCAAGATCGCTGCTGCGCAGATGCAGGATGTGGTCCGCGTCGTTCCATGGCAGCATGACGTACGCCTCTACATTGCCGCCGCCGATGTGCTTCTTAGCACCTCCAGGTTCGAGAGCTTCGGCTATGTGGCGGCTGAGGCTCTTGCCATGGAGCGCCCAGTCGTGGCCTCAGACGTGACCGGGACGCGCGACATTATGCAGCGTAGGTTCAGCGAGTGGCTCTATCCGCCGGAGAGCACGACCTTGGCCGCGGAACTCATCCTTAAGCTGCTAAACGACCGGGCGTTGTCGGTTGCGACGGGTGGTCTTGGACGTTCGCTGGTAGAGAAGTTATTCAGCATAGAACGCATGAGAGAGAGCTTGATACAGGCTTACGGTGCCGTCCTGAATCAACCTCTTCCCGAGCTCACTAGACAAGCCGCTGTCGCCTAGCGCCGGAGGTGGAGAGAGGCAACTATGGAACGTCGATCAAAGCCGATCCGCCTAGCCATCCTGTCGCATCGTTTTCAACGCAACGATGGTCAGGGACGTGTGAACTTTGAGGTTGCGAATGCCGCACTGCAGTCCTGCTACGACGTGACGATCGTGGCCACGACTTGTTCGGAAGAACTTAGTTCGCATCCACGGTGTTGCTTTGTAAGGATCGGCAGCGAACAATTGCCCACTGAATTGTTGCGCAACCTCGTCTATGCACAGAGCAGCGCGAGGTGGCTCCGCGCACATCGTCATGAGTTCGACATCGTCAAGGCGAACGGATTTGTAACCTGGGAGCCGTGTGATTTTGTCGCAGCACACTTTATTCATGCAGCCTGGGGAAGGAGCCGCTGGTATCCCTTCAGGAGATCTACGGCCGTACTCTCTTTACCAGCGCCTCTATACGGTGCTTAATACCCGTTGGGAGAAGGCCGCGTTCACTCGGGCCAAGCGGGTCATTGCCGTAGCGAGGCCGCTTGTTCACGAGCTTGTCGACATTGGTGTCCGGGCGGACAGGATCGATGTTGTGTGGAATGGCGTAGATACAAGACAGTTTCATCCCGGAGAATCACACCGGCAGTTTTTTAGACTCCCGCCTGAAACCACATTGGCGCTTTTCGTAGGCGACATCAGAACACCGCGGAAAAACCTGGACACAGTGCTTCGAGCCATGCGACAGGTCCCCGATCTTTCCCTGATTGTAGCCGGCGCAGTGGAACGAAGCCCATATCCTGCGTTGGCACGCGAGCTAGGTGTGAACCAAAGGGTCCACTTTCTCGGTCAGGTCAAGACGATCGACCTTCTTATGCGCTCTGTCGACATGTTTGTCTTGCCATCACGTTATGAGGCCCACCCTCTTGTGCTACTTGAGGCAATGGCGTCGGGTCTGCCGAGCATTGTCTCCGGAACGTTTGGTGCAGGCGAATTTATCGGTGGAGGGGGATTCATTTTGAATGATCCGGACGATGACCAAGGTCTAGCTGCATACATGCGAACTCTGGCGGCCGATCCTGCTCTACGTTCGTCAATGGGCACCGCTGGACGACGTCGTGCGATCGAGATGCAGTGGTCAACAATGGCTGACCAGTATCTCCGCATCTTTGAGGACTTCGTGGAGCTGGAGCAGGAGCATCCCATCCCGGTGCGCGCTATGGCTTGATCCATAGCTTATCGATCTTCTTTGCCGAATTTTACGGGAGGCTTTGGATGCAAATGACGACAGCTGCGCCCTCACCTCAAACAACGCAGCATCCCATGTCGTTGCATATCGGTATCGAGTGTGACCGTGGAGGCGCGGGACGCGTGATCTCGGAGCTGATGACACACCTTCCGGACGCCGGCTTTGGTTTCAGAGGCATTGTTGCTAACCAGCCGAACACCGGTTTAGATCAGAGCACTGTTTACTCCTTCGCGCCGCAACGGGCCGGCCTGATCCGAAGGCTCCGCAGCGCCCGCACCTCGATTCGTGCTGCTATCAATGAGTTCAAACCGGACATCGTTGCCTCGCACTTTGCGATGTATTCGGCCCCTGGAATCGACTTGTTGAAGAACACACTCACAATCTCCCACTTTCATGGTCCCTGGTCGGAGGAGGCGTCGCAGGAGGGGGAGGGCAACACTGCGGTCGCTGTGAAGTCGTACCTTGAGGGAGCTGTGTACAGGCGCTCCCATCGAGTCATCGTCCTATCAAACGCGTTTGGGTATCTGGTCACCACTCGATTCGGCGTCGATCCCGAAAAGGTGAGACTGGTTCCCGGCTCAGTGAACACAAAGCGCTTCGCGCTAGATACTCCTCGCAGCGACTCCAGGACTGCGCTAGACCTTCCTTTGGACCGCCCGATCCTGGTTACTGTGCGACGGCTTGTAAATCGAATGGGATTGTCATCGCTGATCGATGCCATGAAATATGTCGTCGCTACGGTTCCCGACGTGCTTCTTTGCATCGCAGGTCAGGGGCCCCTGAAACGGGATCTTCAGGCACAGGTTGAAAAGCTTAGCCTGATACGCAATATCCGATTTTTGGGGTTTGTCACAGAAGAAGCTCTACCGCACCTCTTCTACGCAGCCGACATCAATGTTGTGCCGACGATTGCGCTGGAAGGATTTGGCCTCGTGGCAGCCGAATCGATGGCGACTGGAACCCCATCCATGGTTACCCCTGTTGGCGGCTTGCCGGAAGTGGTACGCGGACTCTCGCAGAACCTGATCTTCTCAGGTACTACGGCAACCGATATAGCCGGTGGTTTGATCGGCGCTTTAACCGGCGCCCTTAGACTTCCGGCCCGGGAGGAGTGTCGCGAATATATCGAGGGCAGGTTCAACTCACGCCTTATGGCTCTTCGGACCGCTGAGGTTTACCGCGAGTTGATCGAGCACGCTGCATCGTAGATCCTGGATCAAATTAAGAGCGCCCGATATGGAATCGTCATTATGAAAACACCTGAATCCATCGGAGTGCTGATCGCCTCCTACAGAAGGCCAGTCCCGCTCGTGACCTGTCTCGAGTCTCTGAACCACCAGATCCAACCACCGCATGAGGTGATCGTCGTACTGCGAAAAGATGATTCTGAAACTTCGCAGGCAATAAAGAATTTAGCGACTTCCTACCCGTCGAAGATCGTCTTTACAAGTCTTCCCGGAACGGTCGCCGCCAGGAACGCGGGCTTGGACGCCTGCACGTCTGATGTGCTAGCCATTCTCGATGACGATACAAAGCCACACCCCGAGTGGCTCAAACGAGTTCTCGACCGTTTCCAGGAAGATCCCGCGCTCGGCGGCCTCGGAGGACGTGATCGCTGCTTCGATGGTCAACAATTCGACGATCGCCAGGCCTCGGTAGTCGGCCGGATCCAGTGGTATGGTCGAATGATCGGCAATCATCACCTGGGTTTCGGAGAGATCCGCGAGGTCGACTTCTTGAAGGGAGCCAACATGAGCTTCCGTTCTGAGGCCTTCGCCAACCTCCGTTTCGACCAAAGGCTTAAGGGCAGCGGGGCTCAGCCCCGCGAAGATACCGCGTTCTCCATTGCCGTAAAGGCCTCGGGCTGGAAGTTGGCCTATGATCCTGCCGTTGCCGTTGATCACTACGCCGCTCAGCGCCAGGAGGCGCGACACTATGTCGATGTGCAGGCTTTGACGGATGAAAACTCGTTTCGCGAATTAGCTTACAACGATATCTTATCGATCTGGCTCGCGTTGAACGGGATGCGTAAGATCGCCTTCATCACGTGGACTGTTCTTATCGGTACCCGCGTATGCCCTGGATTCGTGCAGGCTCTGCGCTTCACACCAAGACTTCGTGGAGCTTCGTGGCGTCGCTTCTATGTGGCACTGCAGGGAAAATTCGAAGCATTTCGAGATCTTATCTTTGGCAAGAGCTCTGAGCCTCAATGCGTGAATTCCACATGTTCGGTCCGCGATCTCGCCTCGGATGCACAACGCTTCCCAAAATAAAGAAGATGAGAGAACAGGTAGAGTACTGGCCCTGAATGAGCCATCCACCCAACGTTGCAATCAGAATCGCAAGCACCGGCAGCCCGACGCTTCGTTTTGTTTCGCGAAAATAACTGAAGGCTGCGCGAATACCGAAGCCGACCACACCGAGGTAAAGAAGACCTCCCGCCAGCCCAAGCGAGATAAACATATCGCTGAAGTCCAGCTCGGAGCTGCCCCCTTCGCTGTCGGTGCCGAGTTTCTTGGCAGCAAAGGTACTTGAGCCAAGTCCATGTCCCAGCGGGCTTGTAAAACCTTCGAGAAAGCCCGTCGAGGCCATGCTGGAATGCAATCCGGCACTTGAATATTTTTTGTCGAAGGGATGAGCCAGGCCGCCGAGTTGATGCGCGAGACCATCCAGAGCGGCTGAACCACTGCGCTGTCCCGGATCGGCGGATCTCGCAAAGTATCCTGCGATCAGAGAGACACTGACGAGTGCCAAGCCACCCAACACTGCCATCCCGATCAGTTTTGCCGGATTCAACCTGCTTCCCTTTCGCACAATCCCAAGGACACAGAGCACAACCACAAGCTTGATCGTTAGTCCCCTGCCGCCCGAGAGAAGGAGAGCCGCCGCAAGAATCGGCACAGCAGCCATCCAAAGGCGCCGTGATGCGAAGTATGCGGCCACGGCCAAAGCGATAGAGTACTCAAGCAGCGTCGCATATTCCGCGGCCGACACGGAGAATCCGAACGCTCGCACTGACGATCCTACGTACAGCGAGGTGTAGGCCTTTCCCACTTGAGCGATCCACATCTGCTGATAAGGTAGGAATCCGATGAAGTTCTGACACAGGCCGAGGACCGCGGCGCAGATACTCAGCGGAAGCACCACCCTATAGATGATTGTCTCCACCAGCGCGACAGATCCCAGGCTGCGGCCAATCCAAAACCACATCACGGGGATTATGTAGAAAAATGCGCCAGAGAGACCGATGCTCAAGCTGCCCTGCTTGGGATTAAGAACTTCGAGCCCCATCACAACCAGCAGTCCAAGCACTACCTTCGACAGAGGCTCTCTGAGCTTCACGCCAAACAACAGTGGAACCACCAGCACCGTAGTCACTGCCGGGGCTATAAGAAGCAAGGGATCGAACGTCGAGGGTGCAGCAATCTCGGTGACGATTCTTCGTATGTCCCCGAGCAGAATAAGGTAGGCGAGAGTCCAGAGCACTGCAGACTCTTTGTTGTATACCGCAAGCAGGAGCAGCGGTATCGCGATCACGGCAGCGCAGAGAAGGTTTATCTTGTCTGCAATCAGCATGCCCCATAAAACAATCAGGAGCAGACCACCGCTTAGCCACATCAGGATCGGCTCGGTCTCTCTGCGAAGACCCGGTAAGACAAGCTCACGGCTCATAGCAGCTCGATCCTCGCTATCGACCTAGAAGAATCATCGCGGCGAAAGCGGATCCGACGGCACTCGCAGTCAACGCGGGAAGAGTCGCGTCGACAAACGCCCTGCCCCTGCTGTGGGGGACCATGACGATGTCCTCTGCGATCAGCACCTGATCGCCTTGCGCCGTCTTTGCCACCTGCTTAAGGTCGATCGGAATGATTTTTTCGCCATCGTCAGTCTTACGAATGATCACCGCTCGCGAGAGCGCAGCGTTGACGGTCGTTCCCTGGGCCAGCGCGACTGCCTGCAGCACTGTCAGCCGCTTGCTTCCCATGGAGAACTCCCCGGGCCGCGTAACATCGCCCAATACATAAACCGAACCCGCACGCGAGACATAAATCACGTCGCCTGCGGTTACATTCGTGAGCCGTTGCACCTGTGAATAGTTCGGGGAGTCTACGTGAATTGTTTCAAGCTTCTGCGGATCAGCCAGATGGGTGATCATGATTTCACGCCCGCCTTGTCCGTCGTACCACCAGCAGCTGATAGCGCGTTATATAGCGAGTGAGGGCCGAGCAGGAGATAGTTGCCAGGGTTCTTAACCTCACCCAGCACGCTGACCTCCTGCGTCGCATAGTCTGTGACCGTCACCGTCACCCGGGGATCAATCATGATCTGGCCGTCTCTTAGATGCTTGGCGATAGCGTCACCGGCATCCTGCGGCGTCATACCCGACACCGCGGTGCTGCCGGCAACCGGAAGGTCTACGGTGCCATCTGCATTCACGCGCAACTTCGCGGAGAGCTCGGGAGTGTCGAACACTGTCACCTGCACCATGTCACCCGCTCCGATCCGCAGCCCCGTCTCCGGGCGCGCCTGAAGCGCGGGTGTGTTATTCGAAGCCGCGTCTGCTATCTGCGCAAACGCAGTGGCATTCCTCTGGCCAGGCGGGATGAGCGACGCGCTGCTCGCCAGGATGATCGCTGCGAACATCCGCAACTTAGTCCACCCCTGAGCGTTTTTGACCAGTTCCGGATAGACATAACGGGTATCCTTGGCTTGAGAAGCTTTCTTCGTCCGTGACTGGTTTGGCGTCTCGCTCAGCACCACTCCCTCAATTCGTGCGCGATTACGCAGCAGCGTATCGCGAATCTCCTTCAGCTCTCCCACGCGCGATTGACCGTTTTGCGCCAGTAGCACCGTCGCATCGACCCAACTCGCCAGACAGGACACCAACATTCGTAACCAGAAGCGGCGTGCCAATCACAATTACATAATCGAATTCCTTCTTCCATGTCATAAGAAGAGAGCGCATCTTCCCCGAGCTGAGCAGCTCGAACGAATTCAAGGGCGCATGACCACCTGTCACCATGAAGAGGTTGTCCAGATGCGCTACGGGCCGTATCGGTATCGGAGCCGGCGAATATCCTGCGAGGTACTCTCCCAACCCCGGCCCGTTAGCGATGCCAAACTCATCCTGTGCGCAGCGGTTTATGCAGATCGGTATCGACCAGAAGAACGCGCGCGCCGCTGTGAGCCAGCATGACCGCCAGATTGACTGATACCGGAAGTGCGCCCTCTTCCGCGGACCCACTCGTCACCAGCAAGGTCTTTGCCTGCCCCGCAAGCACCACAGAGTTGCGCAAAGAGCGGATCTCATCTGCAGCTTTGGATGAAGGCGCGGTTAGAACCATCGGCGCACGCCTCGTCGCAAGCCCACCATGTTGCTCGGTGATTTCGAGGTCTTTGCAGATACTTGAAACATGCGCAAGAACCGGAAGGCCAAGCTCACGCTCTATGTGTTGGGCTCCGCGAACTCGGTCCGAGACACCATCCCATACCAGCGCTGCAACCGACCCCGCAAAAAGGCCCACAATCAAGCTGCCCAGCAATATGAATATCTTCTTCGGACCTGCAGGCTCCATGGGCACACGCGCGCCCTGCACCAGCATCGTATTCAGGCCACCTACTTCCGCATCAACCGTTGCCTGTTGAAGTTTGCGCCGCAGCGCGTCATAGAGTTCCCTGCTCGCAGCCAGATCGCGTTGCAAAACAGAGTATGTCGCCTGGTTACGAGTAAGCTTGAAGGCAAGATCGACTTGCTTGTCGTACTCAACCTGCAACATCTCCTGCGCCCGCCTTGCCCCTGTATAGTCCGCGTTCAGGCGCTCAAGGACGGACTGCGCCTCCTGCCTGATATCCACATCCATTTGACGCATCTGTTTCCCAAGATCGACAAGGGGAGGATAGTTCGGGCCAAACTTCGACGAGAGCTGCGTATACTGCGCAGCCAGCGTTCCTTGGGCCGCCTGCAACGTGCTGAGCTTTGGATTTGGAAACAGCGTGGCTAGCTCGCTTGGACTTCCCCCCCTCGCGGCGCGCAACTGGGCTTCCTTCATGATGGTGTCAGACTGCGCCGTCGAAAGCCGGTCGCTCAGAAAACGGAGCCGATCCAAAATTGAGTTGCTCGCCCCCGGTGTTTCTACAACTTCGTTAGCCTCCTCAAAGTCGGTCAACTTCGCCTGGGCCACCTCAACATGACTCTTTAGGTCATCCATCTGGCTTGAGAGCCACGTGCGCAATTGCGCGACTGAGTGGGCGCGATTCTCAAACGTCTCCAACGAATAGGCTCGAACCAAAGCGTTTCCGATCGCTGCTGCCACATTGGCATCCGGCGACCTGACCGTTAGGTTGATGAGCTGCGTTCCTTCGATCTGCTTTACGGTGATGGCTTTTTCCAGCTTTGCCATCCAGCTCTGCTGCTGATCAGAGAGACGCTGCACATCCAGAGGGATGGGGGTCGGACCTCTGCGCAAACCAAGAAACTTGCAAAGTCATCATCCGACAAAGAGTTCAGCGTTCTGATCGCAACATCGTCACTTTTCAGGAGGACGATTTCCGTGTGGAGAGTCTCCCCGGGCTCCGTAGGCACGGTTGTCGGACGGTCCGATATCGCCAGAGCCTCCGCTCGTCCCGGATCAATGCGCAACACCGCGGAGGCCTCGTACACCGGCGGCCGCAGCTTGAGATACAGCAGCGAAAGAGCGACGCAGCCCACCGCACATGCCGCAATGAACCATCGATGGAAGAGAAGTCTCTGGAAAATATCTCCGAGCGTCACTCCTTCGTCTGCGTGCGGAGCTTGTATCGTATGCGGCTGTCTATCGACGACTGCGATAGATTGAATTTCTTGATCTCTCATGGGACTCACATAGATCCGAAAGAAGTTGCCGCTGCAAGGGTGGAGGGATGGATGCCCTTGATGGAGTGTTCGTCGACTACGGCCATGTTTCCATACCGCTCACGGCATGTCCACCGGATCTCGGCCTAATCCTGTGGGCTATAGGCCACAATTCCTTGAGCCTCTACCAACGCCTTTCCCGCAGCATACGTCGGCTATTTTTTCTTAGTTTTTGGCCGACATTTCCGGGGTCGAATCTGCAAGGCTGTATGCTACTCTCACCTCAATTGCCGTCCAACTCGGCTTCCTCTTTTCCATAACACTGGCGGTGCTGAGCTACCACTTCTTCTAGGCCCCCATACTTACCCTAAAACGCAGATTCGCCTGAACAAGGCCCACTCGCTTTCTGGAGAGCAACCATGCAGCCTGGCATACGGCGATTCTTATCCGCAAAGTCTGGGGTCATGGCAATCATCCAGACCGCGTGTGCGAATCTCGCTGTCCAGGGTGTGAATCTTCTTTGCGGCATTATTACCGCGCGAAGCCTTGGTCCTGACGGACGAGGATTGCTGGCCGGAATCATTATGTGGCCGCAGTTTCTCGCCTATGGCATGACCATGGGCATTCCAATCGCCTCAGTGTACTGGCTCAAGCGCAGACGGGACATCTCCAGCGAGCTGGCGGGCGCGGGCCTCCTGCTCACCGCTGCTCTTGGCCTTCTCGCTGCTCTCGTTGGGGCCATCATTCTTCCCTATTCGTTACACACCTATCCTGCCGCCGCCATCCACCTTGCGAGGTTATGGATTCTTGTTACCCCGCTCGAACTTCTCGCCGTAACGCTGATAGGCCAGGCCCAGGCGGCGGACGCCTTTTCCAAGTACAACGTCTACCGGTTCTTATCCCCCTTTTCAGTCTTGATCGTTCTTGCTATCGAAAAAGCTCTGGGCCGGCTTACATATTCCAGCGCGGCCTTTGCCTATCTGCTTGGCGGTACGCCTGCCACAATATGGACTGCGCGCTGGGCCTGGAGATACTTTCGCCCTACGCTCCGCTCCCCCGTCGTTGCGTGCCGTCTCCTTCTTAGCTATGGAGTGCGGGCGTGGGGAGCTGATCTACTCGGCGCCGTGGCAACTCAGGTGGATCGCGTGCTCGTGGTGGGGCTGCTGAACCCGGAAATGATGGGACTCTACGTCATCGCGCAAAGTGCAGCGGGAGTGCTCTCCTTCATTCCCACCGCAGTCGCGCCCATCACTATGCCGCGCTCCACAAATCTGTCCACGGGCGACACTGTTGCACTCACGGGCCGGGCAGCCCGCGCAACCCTCTGTCTCATGCTCCTGGCTTCGCTGCCTCTTCTCTTCTGCGGAGATTTTCTCCTCCGCCTCGTCTATGGCCACGGATTCGCCGGCGCAGCCGGCATTCTTCCATTCCTTGTTGTTGAGGCCATTGCCGGCGGCCTGACCTCCGTTCTTTCGCAGGCGTTCCTGGCCGCGGGATTTCCCGGAACCGTCAGCATGCTGCAGGGCTGCGGCGTGCTGACCTCGATCCCTCTCATGTTTTGGCTAATTCCCAGATTCGGACTAGAGGGTGCAGGTTGCGCACTTACGCTTTCAACTCTTTGCCGACTGCTGTTCGTACTTCTGAACTTTCCGTACAAGCTCAAATCGCGTCCGCCTGGACTCATCATGGGCTACGCCGAGTTCATGGGACTATTTGCCAGCATGTGGCAGCGAGTCACTGCTGGATGAGTCGTCAAAGCTGTCAGCAATATCCGGCCGTATAAGTCACTTAAGGAGCCATCATGAAACGGCCTTCCCTCATCCTATTTGCACTTTTATTGGTCTTGGCATGCCGGCCACCTACTGTCTCCTACGTAACGCTCACCTCATCGGCCAATCCGATACGCAAAGGGCAGCGTGCTACGCTTTCCTGTTCGATATTTTACTCGGATGGGAGCGACAATTCCTGTGTCTCACCTGTTTACACAGATGACCAGGGCCAAACGGTCGTCAGGGTCTCCGGAAATACCATTCTCGGTTACAGCATCGGATCCGCCACGGTCAGAGTTACCGTCTCCGGAGTATCAACAACGCTGGCGATGAAGGTTATTCCTCCCACGCAGGAAGCTCTCGGCGTAATCACGGCCACCCAGGTTGCCAAAGGGGTCGGCTTCAACGTCAACCCGGCAAGCGAATGGGAGTTCCAGAAGGCCGCGGCCGCTGGCGCTACGTATGTGCGCTTTCAGTGCGGCTGGGCAATGGCCGAGCTTCAAACGCCACCACCTCAGAACGCCGTCACTTCGAAGCGTTATGCACTGCAGCCTTACTGCCAGTCCGCATACAGTTCAAGTCGCAAATTCAAGCTGCATCCTATTGTGGTTGCGGCGTACGGCGCACCGTACCACCCCATTCTTCGCGTTACGGCGCCAGGCGGCGCTCCAACCGGAGCAACGTCAATCCGTGTCCAGTTGGTTCCTGGTGAGAGCGTCGATAAGCTGTCCTCACTCGCCCCCTTCTTCGACACGATTGCTCGCTCCGACGGTATGCAGATCAGCAAGGTCCACTCCTATCCAGGAGCGCTGATCATCGCGGTCAACGTGACCGATCCCAACCACGCTACGCTCACTCTGGCTTCAGCTCTTAGTTCCCCTCTTCCCGCTACTACCGCCACTGTCTATACCATCAACGAGTATCTCTATCCGCCTCCGGCAACCTCAAGCCCGAGTGACAGCTCCGTAATGCGCTACGCTGAGTACGCTGAATTCCTTGCAAAGAGCCTTGCCCATGCAGGCCTCAAGGGAGAGATAGAGCTGTGGAACGAGCCACCCTGGCCCGACGACGGATGGGATGAGCGCGCCAACTCCTACGACTTGTTTCCCGGCCCCTTCCAGCCAGGGCCGAGAAACGCCTATCTGCCTAACTGGGGATTCGTGGGCGCACTGCAGGGTCGTGCTGCTCCTGCCGGGGTAAGTTATATCTGGGCGGGAACCGAGAAGTCCGGCTCGAACTCGGTCCTCGATCCGCAGATGCAGCTCAATGCAGGCGTCGCTTTCGCAGAGCCCGCGATCAGTGTCCGTTCAGAGTCGTTTCATCCCTATGGCAACAGTCCCGAAGATGCGCTGTGGATCGCACCCTGCTGGGCCACGACTACCGGCAACAATGACTTCTTCAAGTGCAATCTGTTCGGGCTCGCCGGCGGCAACTTCAGCCTCGCCGCACAGGAGGACTACTTTCTGAAATTGCGCGATCCTACGTACGGTGTCTCTCGAAATATGACTGAAACCGGATTTGGTCTCGCTAAGGGAGACGCCGCGCATCAGGCCCGGTTCATCATGCGACAGTTCCTCGGCTTCCAGGCAGCCGGCGTAACCCCCGATCAGCTTCTATCGCCTCTACGATAAAAGCCGCGACCAGATGGGTTTCCTCGACTCGTCCCGCAATCCCTTACCGGCCTACACAGCAATTTTGGGTTTCATGTCAGACCTGGCGAAGATCGCGAATCCTCCAGTGAGCTCTTACTCCGATTCCACCTTTCCCTCCATCGACAGCTATAGCGGCACATTTCCGCTGGACTCCTTGCACATCGTTGGCTCGCGCGCCGGTCACAAATCGAACTCGGACATCCTGGCCCTCTGGCAACGCAGTTATACGAGCGACGGCAGTCCGATGGGCCACCATGCCTCAGCCTGGCGATGGTTCGGTAACCGTCTCCATGGAAAATGGCTGGGAAGTCATTCAAGTAGTGAATCTCGTTACCCGGCGTAACGTCTCCTATACAACATCGAGTCAGAAGATCAGCTTCGCGGTATCGGATGATCCCATTGAGGTCATCATGCAAGCGCAGTAACGCAGGCGGCACGTTGAGCGGGCAAGCTATTTCTCCAGCCCCGGATCCTGCAACTGCTGGCGCAGGTGCGCAAAGTCCGTCTGCATGCCGATGGCCCCAGGCTCAGGGCCAGAGCCGCAGTGGCCGATCGGGAGTTGGGCGTATCTTATGATTTCACAGTACTGCTCGTTTTACCCGGCGGCTCGACTGGCCAAGTCATCGACCACTCGCCGACATGCTGGGATCCTCTGATCCTCTGCCGTCTGAAAGCGATCGAACGAAAAAGTGATGTGTCCCGATTCTTCGGTGGTGGGAACAAACGTCCGCATGGAGAATACGTCGATCAGCTGGTCATAGAGTTTCTGGTTGGTGAGGCCGTCAGCGCGCTCGCCCTCTTCGCCACAAACCTTCTGTGGGGGAAAAATCTCTAGCTAATGACCATCGAGTCATTGCGCACAAACATCAGATTGGGGTTTATGAAAGAAAACAACGTGTAGCCTTTCGAGGACAGGAATTTTGCCACCGGACCGCCGTCGATGTCTTTAACATCCAGCCTTTGGACCTCGATCAAAATGATTCGCGGCCTGTAGAGGGCGAAATCATTTGATTCCAAAACCTCTAGATCACAGCTCTCCGCATCGATAGTCAAAATTTCAAAGTCCAAGTTGCTATGATCCAGATAATCCTTCAGCACGCTTGCTAATCGGCGCTTTGGTACCTGCACAACTTCCGGCATTACGCCCATCGCTTGCGAGGCGCGGGAAGCTTGTTCTGCATCCATCGTGTTCCAGACCGAAGGCGTGCCAAAAATGAAAAACTTGGCATCGCCTTCTTCTTTTGCAACTGCAATCTCCAGGTTGATGTCCGATGGGCGCATCGCATCGAAGCGCGCTTTCGTTCCCGGCGTTGGATCGATGTTTATACAACGCCAGCCACGTTTATAGAACAGGTAGGTGTTCGAATAGATGATCGGCCGGAATGCGCCCACATCGACCACCCAGCCACTGGACACCTGAATATCCCGGTCATGGGCCAAACGACCGTAAAACGAGTACATGTGCACGTCTTCGCCGAATTGCGAATACGATGACTGCCTATTCTTGATCGCTGAAACCCGTTCGTAGGCACGGTCACCAAAAACATTCTTAAATGGCGTCGAAAGTGAGTTCATGTTGGAGCCTTTCACGGCAAAATGTGAGGGGGTACTGCCTAAGCCGCGCACAACACCTGAGTTGCTGGTCAGAGCTTAACTTATAGCACTATCCCTTCAAATCTCAAATGACAACAGAATTTCGCAGGCCGAAGGCCCTATTCAAGTGGCAAGGATGCCGGTGATACGACCACGATCCGAGGGTGGAACCGCTGAGGAAAACTCTGAGATCGGGACCAAGGGTGACAAATTCATGTAAAGACATGACTCCCTGCTGTCTTTAGGCGACATGGGAGAGACGCTGTTACGTGTAGACTGACCGGACTAGGACCACGACAGGTATGTGCCTCCACAAACCCGATCCCGCGATCACCCTCGATAAGCTGACACCAGAGACCTGCGGCCTTGAAGGCGGCGATTGAGCTTGACCCCTCAGGGAAATTGCGCGTGGGAATCGTAGCGCGGATACGATTGCTCGACGAACTTTTTCATCATTTTGACCCGGCGACCTGCGAGAATCTGGTGCGGTTGAGATTTTCGCACCTTTCACTGTTACTTTGCCGACACGCGGTTGACTGTTTTGGAGGTTGATGCAATGGCTAGCAGTATTCGTGATTCGATTATGCGAAGGCTCTCACCTCGAATAGTTCAATACATTCGTTATTGGAAGTGGCTTGGTTATCTCTATCTCCCACATTTGATAGGCTCGGTTTTTATTCGGCGCACTCCCGAGCTTCAAGGCTTTGCCGGCGGTTCCACTTCGGAGAGTCTCCGGCGCCAGCTTCGCGGTGTCAACGTGTTTGCCCCGACGACTATGTGTCATGTTATGACTAGGTATGGCAGTGACAAGGGACGTTGGCATAATTACACAACTATTTATTCTGCACTCTTCGGTAAGCGTCGCGACGAGCCGCTGTCGATCCTCGAACTCGGTTTAGGTACGAACAACCAGAATCTCGCTTCGAGCATGGGGGCGAATGGGCGACCTGGAGCATCTTTACGCGGATGGCGTGAACTCTTTCCCCGTGCACTTGTTTACGGGGCTGATATTGATCGCGACATTCTGTTTGAAGATGATCGCATTAAAACCTTCTACTGCGACCAACTTGACCGGGTTGCTATACGTGAACTATGGTCGCAGCCGGGCTTACAGGGTGGAGCCGACATCATCATTGATGACGGCCTACACACTTTCGAAGGGAACATTTCGTTTTTGGATGAATCGCTCGAACACCTTCGGCCGGGTGGAGTTTACGTAGTCGAAGACATTGTCGCTAGCACGATCGAGAGATGGCGCGACCATTTGGGTACAGTCTATTCGAAGCGGTTCCAAAATCATGAGTTTGCACTCGTTATGTTGCCAAATTCGTTGACTAAGTACGACAACACTTTGCTGATTGCTCGCAGGCTGTCCTGATAACTCAGTGCATTTTTAGGCTCCTCGTTGGAGCGATCGAACCGGCGTCCAGAAGTATTGATCTGCGCTCATGCCCCGGCGATCGCAATAGGCTGGAAAGTTATTCAGGTGATGAATCTCGTTACCCGGCATAGCGTCTCTTACAAGACAGCGAGTCAAGATCAGCTTCGCGGTATTGCGATGATTCCAATGAGGTCATCATGCAGGATTAGTGGCGGAAGGAGCCCTCTGCGCGGTTCCAGGAGATCAGGGGCGTTAGATAAGCTTTCTAGATTTAAGTGGACTGGTTTAGAGGCCCCGCATTAGCTCGGCGATCGATATCTTGAACTGTTGCGCGAAGTTGTCAAGGTCAATAATGGATGCGCTCTTTCGTCCACCCTCAACATCCGCCAGGTGACTCAGAGGGATCAGCAACCGGACCGCCAGTTCTTCCTGTGAAAGGCCTCTCTTTTCACGCAGATCGCGAAGCCTGGCTCCAAAGCGCAGATTGATCTCAGGTGTCCCCTCCTGTAAAGAACCCCCGTAGTTGGCCTTCGCAGAGGAAACATCCGTAAAATCCAATAGCATATTGTCCTTATCGTCCCTCACCGGTAACGCTGACACATTTTACTCCAAGAAGACACAGTCGTAAAGAAAATCAAGGGTTAGCAAGAGGTTGCGGAATCCTCGCTGAGAGAGCTGCTGAATATTGCAAAATTAGCGGGAGCATCCTTGCCCGGCAATAGAACGAATCTCCCGCTTCCGCCTGAAACTTTTGTCCAGGGCTAATGTGACCAGCTGCGTAGTGCGAACGATTCCCAAGTGAGCGAGAGTCTTACCCACCCTCGTCACGCTCATCTGCCGCAGACAGGGGCTCCATGGCGAAGACAGCATCACCGCCGCTTCAACTCTTCCATCAACCGCTCCGGCATGTTGGTTCATTTCAGATGCTTGTGGTGTTCCCGGGGCAGGCGGTAAATTGACACGGCTAGGCCCCGGTATCTCACGGTGAATTGAGGCCGAAGAATCGGGACGCCGTCTCTTTTCCATCATGTAAGTCTATTATTATTAACGACTCAACCCATTTCGCGGGATAATATGGCCGTCTTTTGCGCAATTCCCATTCGTTGGCTCCCAAGCCGCGCATCCATGGACTAGTTTCTGGACCCCAGCGGGTTTTCCCGCGGGCGTCTGCTTCCGACGTTTTCCCAAACTCGATAATTTAGCCATTAGCACAGTTGCCGAACGCTCAACAGAAGCCTACTGGTATTGTTGGTGAGATTAACCAAGCAAGTAGCCTGCGGCCGTCGTATGTCTCTCCACTCGTACCGC
>CAVQEO010000020.1:0-10570 GCA_963711525.1 uncultured Acidobacteriaceae bacterium
GCCGGTACGGACCGGGCAAGTAGGTAACACAAAGGACCGGGCAAGTGGGTAACACTTTTCGTCCAGAGCGTAGGGCAGGTACAAGAGAGCATGCCCTGGAAAGTGATGGATGTGGTGGACGAGAGGACGCGGTTTGTCTTGGAGTACGACAGCGGAAGTTTCACGATGGCGGAGCTATGCCGGATCTACGGCATAGCACGCAAGACCGGCTACGTTTGGGTAGATCGCTATGAGGGGGAGGGATTAGCTGGATTGAAGGACCGCCGCTATGGAGCTGGTAATCATCCCAACCAGACCGATTGTGGGATCGAGGAGCAGGTTTTGCGACTGAAGCAGGCGCATCCGAGTTGGGGAGCCAAGAAGCTACGGGCCCGTCTTATGGCGACGAAAAGCGGTGTCCATTGGCCAGTGGTGAGCACTTTTGGAGAGATCTTGCGGCGGGCAGGTTTGAGCACACCCCAGCGCAAACGGTTGCGGATTCCTTTGTATACCAAGCCGTTTGAGGAGGTCGAAAAGGCCAACCAGATATGGTGTGCAGACTTCAAGGGCTGGTTTCGGACGGGCAAGGGAGAGCGGATTGATCCGTTGACGATGACGGATGCGCACAGCCGCTATTTGCTGCGCTGTCAAAGCGTGGAGAAGACCAATACCGAGCAGGTGCAAGCCATCTTTGCGGCAGCCTTTCGAGAATACGGCCTGCCGCAGAGGATCAGAACCGATAACGGCGCTCCGTTTGCCTCCCGAGCCATCGCTGGCATTTCGCGTTTATCGATCTCCTGGATGAAGCTGGGCATCGCGCCGGAGCGGATCAAGCCAGGTCATCCGGAGCAGAATGGTCGTCACGAGCGCATGCATCGGACGTTGAAGGCGGAGACGGCGAAACCGCCGGCGGCCGACCGCAGAGCGCAACAAAAGGCTTTTGATCGGTTCCGTCAACAATTCAACCAGGAACGTCCACACGAGGCGCTCGAGCTGAAGACACCGGCCTCTTGCTACCAGAGTTCGTCGCGTATCTACCCGGATCGAATTCCTGAACCGGAATACGACAGCAACATCAAGCCCAAGCGGGTTTATCCGGATGGAACCTTCTTCTGGAAAGGCACACAGATCTTTATCAGCAAGTCCCTAGGCGGAGAATCCATTGGCATGGAGCCGATCGACGATCGCTACTGGGACGTTCAATTTGCAACCTTCCCCTTGGCGCGATTCGATAGCCATAAGCTCGTTTTGCAAACGATGCCGGCCATAGAGGAAGTGAACAGCTGTGGAAATGCCGGCGCTATGGAAAGAGAGGAAAAGTAAAAAGCCCTTTCCCTCTCTTCCCACACCGCCTTGGAAAGCTCGCAAACAACCGCGAGCTTCCCACATTCCCACAGCTTCGGCGGCGACTTGGATTTCCTTTTTTCTCCAAGCTCGTTTAACTTCAACTTCGACGAAAGTGTTACCTACATGCCCGGTACCTTCTGTTACCGACATCCCCGGCCGCACAACACGCAATGACGAGGGCTTCAGAGGGTGTGTGAGAACCTGCGGATTAGAAATTGAGCCCCGGCGGCGCCTGTGCCCTGGGCAGAACCAAATAGGAAGAGAACGGGTGCCGCAAAGTTGATCGCGGCGAAGAGAAAGACCGCATCGGGCCGGCTAAGGCCAGATGCTCCGGGGGCATAGCGATGGGTCTAGAGGCCGATGCATCTGGAGAACCTTTGCCCCGCCTCTTTCGGTTCTGATCGGGGAACATCTCAGCCCCAATGAGTATCAGTAGCTGCATCCTACAGAGGACAAAGCCTCGGCCAGTTCTGCGGTTTCGAAGGTGGGCTGAGCAAGAGATTCATCTGCCTTACCATCCCATTGGAAACCCATCTTCTTCATGCCGGCGATGCGCTCGAACCAACGCCTGTGATCGGGCCTGGTAAGACTTTCGAAATGGGGAGAAAGCGTGCGAGCGTCGTTCAGGACAGCCCATTCTTCGGACCGATTGGCCTGCCCCTCAAAGCTGAAGGCGACCCGGGCCGTGGGAACCACACTAGACAACGTACTCTTCTCAATCGCAGCGCTCGCTGAAACCAGTGTTATTGTGGATCCGATTGATTTGTGACCTGGAACTGAATTCCAGCCTCTCCAGAGGCAACCTGATTGCGACCGCCACTTTTTGCCCGGTACAACGCGGTGTCTGCGGCCGCCAGGGCATCTTTCTCTGTATTTAGCCGGGCGGCCAGGACCGCCGTGCCCGCACTCACGGTGATAATAATCCTTGAGCCAAAGGCGAGCACTGGCTGCTCTGCCATCGCTGAGCGAATCCTCTCCGCGCAGGTTTGAATCTGTTCTCGATCGCAGTCGGGTGACACAACCAGGAATTCCTCTCCACCGTAGCGTCCAACCAGATCATAGGATCGGACCGCCTCTCGCATACGTCGCGACGCCTCAACGAGGACATGGTCTCCGGCCAGGTGCCCATAGGTGTCGTTCACCTGCTTGAAGTGATCCAGGTCGAGCATGATGAGGCCGATAGTGCTGCCGGAGCGCGTCGCCAGTTCGTACTCGCGATGCAGTAAATCCAGAATCGCAGTCCTATTCCAGGTTCCCGTAAGACCATCTTGTGTTGCCTGCAAGCGGAGCTTTTCCCTGGCTTGCAATTGTTCGTCCTGGAGCGTCAGGATGCGCCTGCCCGTCCGCAAGCGGGCGCGCAATTCGTCTCTGTCGAAGGGCTTGGAGAGATAGTCATCGGCACCGGCCTCCAATCCGCGGACCAGGTCCTGTTTGTCATCCTTGGCAGTTACCAGCAAGATGTACTGGTAAGGGGAACTGGCCCGTTCCCGAACCATGCGACACAGATCGATGCCGTTCAAGTTGGGCATGATCCAGTCCAGGATCAATAGATGGGGTGCGCTTATCTGCTGCAAAATTTGCCACGCTTTTGCGCCATCTTCCGCCACGGTGACCTGATAACCCCAACTTTCCAACCAGCTCTGCAGGATCTTGCGGAACATCGCATCGTCCTCTGCGATCAGAACTCGATCGCATGCAGGTCCCGGCTGTTCCAATCCAAGGGCTTGGGATTCCGAGAGGTTGATCATGTGCTCACGCTGGGAGATCCAGGGGCGGGCTGACCTTCCGAGTTGGTCTTTTGCGCAATGCCTATCGATTTGAGCAATCGGGCCATAGACGCTTCAAATGGCGGCAACAGGGTTAAGGCGCCTTGAAAATCGGAGGTCCGCCCCTTTTCTTCAAGCTCGCGCGCCCCATGCGAAAGTTCAGCAATGTTCAGGTAGCCTAATTCTCCCTGAAGACTATGCGCGATCCGCTCGGCGGTCTCCGCATCCTGCTGCGTGATCGCCTCCCGCAGTCCCACCAGATGCTTCGGAACTTCTTCCAGAAAAATTTCCATCACCTCATGCAGAAGCTTTTCGTCTCCCCCGAGTCTCTCGAGCGTCTGGTCAGGGTTCCAAGGCGCCACGCCGGCCAAAGGGGTTTCCGGTTCGCCGGGTTCGAACGCAGGGTTAGGCATTTGCCCTCAAGAGGCCGCAGAAAGATCAGGGTGGAAACAACACGCATCGGCGCCCCCGGATTTCCTGGCCCTTTGCAC
This sequence comes from uncultured Acidobacteriaceae bacterium, assembly GCA_963711525.1. Taxonomy (GTDB): domain Bacteria; phylum Acidobacteriota; class Terriglobia; order Terriglobales; family Acidobacteriaceae; genus PALSA-350. The sequence continues at coordinate 3,584 of CAVQEO010000020.1, forward strand.
TTGTCAAGAGCATCCTGGATAGCACTTACAAGCGATTCTTCGGCTCAAAGTGGCATAAACTTGAGGGAGTCTAAGGAAGGGTGGCGCTGGGAATCTCCGGCCGAGCGGCGAGAGCCCTTAGCCGTTCAAGGCAGAGACATCGCTGGGTAGCAGAAAGGAAACGGGTTAACACACTTGGCTCAGGGCGAGCCCCACTTCGATTTCTCAGCTGTTTTCTGTTTTGCAGTAGAAGATGCCTGTTTATCGTTCAAAGACGATCCTCTCTAGGTACCTCACCTCATCGCCACAAAATCCGAACGAGATGCGCTGGTGAGGTACCCTATTCACACGCTCGTTCTATAGTGATCACTGGAAGAAATGTGTTTATGGAGCATGCCTCGGTCGTCAATTTACTCGCCTGCCGGCGCTCTTAAGACACTCGCTCCGTGCGGGAGCCGTCGCGGATACAGGAACGCCCCGGCTGACGAACCCCGCAGCTAGGTTTTGTCCACCTAGGGAAATCGATGCCTATCGCAACTGCCAGATTGACCGGAATTCGATCTCGACCATTTGGATACCGCCCTCGTCGAGAGCCGTTGTGGAGCTCTAGACAATCCTTTTTTTCCGACGTCGCACTCTTTCTTCTTGGAGCTGCAGGCGCTTACAGCCTCAACCTTGTCGGCGCACTTCCCTTTAGCGAAGTCCTTCTGTTGGCAATGCTCCCGGTACTGCTCCTGACACGAGGCAGACGGGCCTTCGACCGTCAGTATCTGTGGTTTTACATCCTGGCGGGAGGTTGGCTCCTGGGTACGCAAATTGCAGATATTTACAACGGGATACCGGCTTTTAATCGGATGAAGGGAACCGCCAGGGTCATCTTTTTCATCCTCGACTTCATGGTACTTGCCATCCTGATGAATAACAGGACCCGAAAGATCCTGGTCTTCGCGTTGAGTCTTGCAGCTCTGTTGTTCCTCGGTTCATTAGAGTTCTCGTACGACTTTCTGCTTCAGTGGAAATTCGGCCTGAGCCACGCTTTAGCAATGCTGGCGCTGCTAGTCTCCGCTTATTTTTATAAAAGACGAAGATATTGGATCTGCTTCGCAATCACTTTGCTCCTGGCAGCGTTGAATTTTCGTTACGGCTTCCGCTCCCAACTCGTGATCCACGTTGTCGCGGCAGTACTGATTCTGCCGATTTTCGACCGTGCACAAACCCTGGCCGGCGGTGCTCGTGGCACTCCAAACACAGTCAGAGTGTTAGTCCTGCTCGCGATGGCTGGCGGCGTCACTTATGCAGCGAATGCTGCGATCAAATATGCAGCGGAAAAAGGTATTTTCGACGAAGCCACGAATGCTAAGTTTCAAACCCAATCCGAAGGAGACTATGGAGTACTCGTGGGCGGACGACCGGAAACTCTCGTAGCCATTCAGGCCATCCGCGACAGCCCTATCATTGGCCATGGTTCCTTTCCATTTGGTTTGAAGTATATGCAGTTGAAACAGGATATCCAATACGAACATGGGTACAGCGACACTGATGAACCGGAAGAGAGCGACTACCCTGTCATACCAACACACTCTCATTTGACCATGGCTTGGGTGGAAGGAGGTATCCTCGGCGGCATTTGCTGGATTTATATTCTTGTTCTCGTTCTCCGGGCCGTTCTGCGGCTGACCACGCTGCGGCCACAATTGGCGCCTTTATATTCTTACCTTCTGGTGAATTTTCTTTGGGATATTCTCTATTCGCCTTTTGGGAGCGTAAACCGGATGCGGGCAGCGTTCTTTATCTTGCTGAGCTATTTCATATTGAGAAGCCATGCGAAGACTGTGGCGGTTCGTCGTCCTATTGTGAATATGATCCATAGAGGCCGCACAACTCTCGGGCTAACACCGGTAGCCGCATCGTCGCCCAGGCCTGGCATCTCCGGTCGGCCTTTAGAAACAGGCCACGCATGATGCGATCAATTTCACCCTCTTTTGCTACTTGAGCGCCGCCAAAATGGCAAGCGATTCACACCGGTTGGGCATCATCTTAAGTGTTTCCGCGGTCTTCCCGACCTGACTGCTCTTACTTCTCATTGAGAGTGATTCGCTTGGCACCGTTTAAACCAGGCTGTGGCGCATGGGAAGTTGCTGGAGAACATGAAGGCCTTTGAAAATGGATGACGCGCAGATATATTCACGGTTGGCTCCCGTATTCAACGATGTTTTCGATGACGAGACCATCGAGCTGACCCCGCAGTTGACGGCCAAAGACGTTGATGGCTGGGACAGCCTCACGCATATTCGCCTTATTCTTTCGGTCGAGAAGGCGTTTAAAATCAGATTTACCACTTCTGAGATCGGGAACCTGGAAAACGTGGGCGATCTGGTAGCTCTCATCAGAGCTCGAGCATGACGGCAGATTTCGAGCCCAATTACGCCCACCATGAACATGAGGACGGAGGTCAGTGAACCCACTGTATTCGGAGCTGCAATGGTTGCCCCGTCCACCGCATGACTTTTCCAGCCGGTTGAAGGCTGCGGCAAGCTCAGGCGAGCCGCTGGGGAGCGAGATCAGGTCTCTGGCGTCGTTCGCATTGGACCTCAACCAGTTAATGAAACTGGCTAGAGTGATCGGCAAGGCATGTTCAGAGGGCGCATCGCTTCATCCGTTGGTTCCCTTCCGGCTCGCCGTTCTGAGCAATTCGACTATCGATATGATAGTGCCGATACTGATAGCCAGCGCCGCGCGGCATGGCATTGTGCTTGAAATCATCCAGCCTGCCTATGACCAGGTGGCGCAGGAGGCCTTGACTCCCGATTCCAAGGTCAACAGCTCCAGGCCCGATGCAGTCCTGTTTGCGTTGGATTATCGCGCCCTGCCGCTGAAGCTCTCGCTGGGTGACGCTGAAGCCGCGTCCGCCACCGTGCAAGGCGCGTTCGGCTACCTGCAGGCGCTGCGCGACGGCATTAAGGCCCATTCGCATGGCGTGTGCATCTTCCAAACTTTCGCTCCTCCTGCGGAGCCGCTCTTTGGCAGTCTTGACCGCGCGTTGCCAGGTACGACGAGAAGTCTGATCGATGCCATCAATCGAGAGGTGGCCGCCTACGTTCTCAGCTCGGGCGACGTGCTGCTCGATGTTGCGGGACTGGCGGAAACCGTGGGTTTAGCGAACTGGCACAACCCGCAATTGTGGAACCTGGGCAAATTCTCCTTCTCCGATGAATGGATCCCTCTGTATGGAGATCATGTTGCCCGATGCGTAGCGGCCATACGCGGCAAAAGCAAGAAGGCTCTCGTACTCGATCTCGACAACACGATCTGGGGCGGAGTGATCGGAGACGATGGTCTGGAGGGCATAAAGATTGCGCAAGGTGACGCGCGCGGCGAAGCCCATCGGGCAGTGCAGCGCCTCGCGCTCGATTTGCAGCAGCGCGGCATTGTGCTTGCAGTGTCGTCGAAGAACACCGATTCTGTGGCCCGGGAACCGTTTCAAAAGCATCCTGAGATGCTTCTCAAGCTTGATCATATCGCCGTGTTTCAAGCCGACTGGAACGACAAAGCCACCAATATTCAAGCCATCGCCGAGGAACTTTCGCTGGGTCTGGACGCGATGGTGTTTCTCGACGACAATCCGGTCGAGCGTGGGCTGGTACGCAGACTGCTGCCGCAAGTGGCCGTGCCCGAATTGCCCGAGGACCCGTCGGGGTACGCCAGGACCCTCGCTGCCGCCGGCTACTTCGAGGCTATCGCCTTCGCCGACGAGGATCTGAAACGGGCGGGCTACTACCAGGACAACGCCAGGCGCGCCAAGCTACAAACACAGATGGGCGGTGTGGATGCCTACCTGGCTTCGCTGGATATGACCATCACCTTCCAGCCTTTCGATGCGACCGGCCGCGCGCGCATCGTGCAACTGATCAACAAGTCCAACCAATACAACCTGACCACCCGCCGCTACACCGAACCTGAAATCCTCGAGGCTGAGAACGCCCCGGAGATCTTCACCCTTCAGGTCCGGCTGGCGGATATCTTCGGGGACAACGGGATGATCAGTGTCGTTATCTGCCGCCCATCGGAGACTGGAGTTTGGGATATCGACACCTGGCTGATGAGCTGCCGCGTGCTCGGCCGCAAGGTGGAGCATATGGTATTGCGGGAGATCCTCGTGCATGCCCGGGCAGCAGGCATAGGCAAGCTATGCGGCATCTACAAGCCGACCGAACGTAACCAGCTGGTGGTTGACCACTACGCTAGACTCGGCTTTTCCCAAGTACTGGAAGAAGCGACGGGCCTTACACGCTGGGTATTACTGGTCGAAGGCGCGACGCCCGCGAGCGCTCCCATGAAGGTGATTTCGCAAGGATTTGCGACTAGAACGGAGACTTTGGCCACATGACCCGACCGAATGCCGCGGATTCCGGGTGCGCGAAAGGAGCGAAGTTGCCGCGGCGAGATTGGATATTGTTGCCCGCCCTCAGTCTGCTGACGATGTGTCTCCTCGCTGGCTCCGTCGAATTGGTCGGACGTCAAATGTATGCCAGGATCTCCACCGTAGGGGAAAACTGTTTGGTTATAAAGGATCCGTCGAACGGAGCGCGGGGCATTCCCAATTGTGTGATTTGGGAGAAAATTCCTGAAGGCAAGCCTACGGAATATCGGTTCAACAGCAGCGGGTACCGCGACAATGCTGACTTCGGCCCAAAGTCGCCAGGCACCTACAGAATCGTGATGGTGGGAACCTCCGTCGCCGCAGGATTCCGAGTACCGCAGGAACAGACAGTTGGTGCGTTGCTGCCCACGGAACTCTCGCGGCGCACAGGGCGCAAGGTCGAGGTTTATAACGAAGCCCTTCCCTGGCGTACCCCGGGCTCCATCTCTCGCAATTTCAGCGAGGCACTTGCGTCGAACCCTGACATGATTTTGTGGCTATTGTCCCCCTTGGACATTGCATCTCCGTCATGGTTGGTGCGCAGGGATGAAGCAGGATCGCCCGGGACTCCGCAGGATGGGGCGTGGTACTTGATAAAGACCGCGTTTGATACAGAACCATTCAACACGTCAATTGCCACAATCTTTGGCCACACCCGGGCCGCAACATTGCTGAAGGAATTCTTGTACGAGAGCCCAAGCCAGTACGTGCAATCTTCTCTCATGGGGGCCGATTACAAGAAAGAGTTCCTGCTAAGTGGATCGAGTGCGGAATGGTCCAGGGAACTCAGAGAGTTCGACAGCAGTGCGTCGAGCATTGCGGAACAGGCCCGAAAAGCGGGCGTTCCCCTGGTGGTAGTGCTCGTGCCCGATCGCACCCAAGCGGCTTTGATTTCCATGACGGGCGAATGCCCGAAAGGTTTCGATCCTTACAAGGTTGGCAACGAAGTGAGCTCCATCATTGCGAGCCACGGCGGAACTTACCTGGACATTCTTCCTGAGTTCCGCACCATACCCAATCCTCAACTGGGTTACTTCGCGCTCGATGGACATCCCAATGCCTTTGGTCAGACAATGATCGCAAGATTCTTGACCAACAAGCTAGCCGATGTCGCCATTCCGGCACTGAGCGCTGCCGTTAAGCCGCAAGCTGGATTGCAGCCAAGACCATAACATGGATAGCGCTTCTTTTCAGTTCGTGCTCTTTGGCCTAGCCGCAGCAGCCATTTCGAATTTCAGCCGCTCGAGCCTCTGGCGGTCGATCGTACTTTTCGTGGCAAGCATTGTCTTTCTTGGTCTTCTGGCGCATAGTCCGACCGCCTCTCTGACCGTCTTTCTTCCCCTGCTAGGATTTCTTTTGCTCGGTTATGCTTGTCTTCTTCTGCTCGAGCGAGGCTGGTCCCGAGCGCTTCCCTGGATTCTGGCCACCGTTGTCTTCGTCTATGTATGGCTCAAAAAATATACATTTCTGCCCGAAGCAATCTTCCTTCATCCGTTTTATCTTACCCTGGGACTTTCCTATATCTTCTTCCGTGTCCTTCAGCTGTTGATCGAAACGGGAGGTAACCGCGAGAAGCACCATATTAACGTCGGCGCCTACCTCCTTTACACGCTCAACTTCACCACGTTCATTTCCGGCCCCATCCAGCGCTACGAAGAGTTCGCCGAAGACCAATTCGCCACCGAACCAATCCCGCTGGGATGGTGCGTCGTCGGTCTGCAATTGGAACGTATCGTTCGCGGCTTTTTCAAGGTCAACGTGCTTTCCATGCTGTTCAATACGGTGCGCGTCGATGCGCTGGCGCAAATGTACCAGCCACTGCCTACTTCGCTTAAGCTCTATGCGGCCTTTCGGCTTTCGGTGATCTATCCTCTCTTTCTCTACGCAAATTTCTCCGGCTACATCGACATCGTCATTGCCATGGCGCGCCTCATGCGCGTGCGCCTACCCGAAAACTTCGACCGGCCGTTCTCGGCTTCATCGGTGATCGATTTTTGGAACCGGTGGCACATCACCCTGTCTAACTGGCTCAAGGCCTACGTCTTCAATCCGCTTCTTGTGGCACTGATGCGGCGCATCTCGTCGGTAGCCTTACAGCCGTTTCTGGCTGTCTTCTGCTTCTTTGTGACTTTCTTCCTGATTGGTCTCTGGCATGGACGCACCTCAGAGTTCATCGTCTTTGGCATCGTGACGGGGGGAGGGATGTCGATCAACAAGCTTTGGCAGATGGGCCTGGCGCGCGCAATGGGCCGCAAGGGTTACAGGGAACTGGCGAACCACCCCATTTACGTGGCGTTTGGGCGCGGGCTCAATTTCATCTGGTTCGCCTTTACACTCTTTTGGTTTTGGGGCGACTGGAAGCAGATCGACGCAATCTTCTCCGCGTTGCGTCCCGCCGAGTGGCTAGGAATTTGGATGGCAGCGTGGCTGGCGGCTACGGCGGTATTGCAGCTGTGGGAATGGCTGCGCGCAGCCCTTTTGTCCATCAGGACCTCCGACGGGCCGGTGCTCGTCAGCCGTTATGCGCGCGTGGTCTATACGTCTGTGCTGGGACTGACGGCACTGGCGATAACGGTTTTGCTCAACCA